>NZ_CP102374.1:0-4800000 GCF_024610635.1 Pseudomonas sp. T8 | reverse complement strand
GTCAATACTGGCTCAATTTAGCGGCATCGCCCCGGAAGGCTTTCTCACTTCATGTCATCGACCAGCTTTCGTCAGTCACTGCGGCGCCTTTGGGCGCTGGATAAATTCAGCTACAGCGTGCGCGTGTTCATCGCTCTGACCGGGAGCATGGCGCTGTGCTGGTACCAGGACGAAATGGCTTTGCTGATCCCGTTGTTCCTGGGGATTATCGCCAGCGCCCTGGCCGAGACCGACGACAGCTGGCAAGGCCGGATCAATGCCCTGGCCGTGACCCTGGTGTGCTTCAGCGTCGCCGCCCTTTCCGTCGAACTGTTGTTCCCCTACCCCTGGATCTTCGTCATCGCCCTGGCGCTGGCCAGCTTTGGCCTGACCATGCTCGGCGCCCTGGGCGAACGTTACGGGGCGATCGCCTCGGCGACCCTGATCCTGTCGGTCTACACCATGATCGGCGTGGACCAGCGCGGCGGCGCCGTCACCGACTTCTGGCACGAACCGCTGCTGCTGGTGGCCGGCGCTGCCTGGTACGGCCTGCTGTCGGTGCTGTGGCAGGCGATGTTTTCCAACCAGCCGGTGCAGCAGAGCCTGGCGCGCCTGTTCCGCGAGCTGGGCTATTACCTCAAGCTCAAGTCGTCGCTGTTCGAACCGATTCGCCAGCTGGATGTGGAAGCGCGCCGGCTGGAACTGGCGCAGCAGAACGGCCGGGTGGTGGCGGCCCTGAACGCCGCCAAGGAAATCATCCTGCATCGGGTCGGCAACGGCCGGCCGGGCTCGAAAGTCAGCCGCTACCTGAAGCTGTATTTCCTCGCCCAGGACATCCACGAACGCGCCAGCTCGTCCCACTACCCCTACAACGCCCTGGCCGATGCGTTCTTCCACAGCGACGTGCTGTTCCGCTGCCAGCGCCTGCTGCGCCAGCAAGGCAAGGCCTGCCGGGCCCTGGGCGAATCCATCCAGCTGCGCCAGCCCTTCGTCTACGACGCCAGCTTCGCCGAGGCCCTGAGCGACCTGCACGCCTCCCTGGAACACCTGCGCATCCAGAGCAACCCGGCCTGGCGCGGCCTGCTGCGTTCGCTGCGGGCGCTGGCCGCCAACCTCGGCACCCTCGACCGCCTGCTCAGCGACGCCAGCAACCCCGACGCCCTGGCCGACGCCACCGACAGCAGCCTGCTGGACCGTTCGCCGCGCAACCTCAAGGACGTCTGGACCCGCCTGCGCACCCAGCTGACCCCGACATCGCTGCTGTTTCGCCACGCCCTGCGCCTGCCCCTGGCCCTGAGCATCGGCTACGGCATGGTGCACCTGATCCACCCATCCCAGGGCTACTGGATCATCCTCACTACCCTGTTCGTCTGCCAGCCGAACTACGGCGCCACGCGACGCAAGCTGGGCCAGCGGATCATCGGCACCGCCATCGGCCTGGTCGTCGCCTGGGCGCTGTTCGACCTGTTCCCCAGCCCGCTGGTGCAGTCGCTGTTCGCCATCGCCGCCGGGGTGGTGTTCTTTACCAACCGCACCACTCGCTACACCCTGGCCACCGCCGCCATCACCATCATGGTGCTGTTCTGCTTCAACCAGGTGGGCGACGGCTACGGGCTGTTGCTGCCGCGCCTGTTCGATACCCTGCTGGGCAGCCTGATCGCCGGCCTGGCGGTGTTCCTGTTCCTGCCGGACTGGCAGGGCCGACGCCTGAACAAAGTGCTGGCCAATACCCTGACCTGCAACAGCATCTACCTGCGGCAGATCATGCAGCAGTACGCGGCCGGCAAGAGCGACGACCTGGCGTACCGCCTGGCCCGGCGCAATGCCCATAACGCCGACGCGGCGCTGTCCACCACCCTGGCCAACATGCTGATGGAGCCTGGGCACTTCCGTAAGGAAGCGGACGTCGGCTTTCGTTTCCTGGTGCTGTCGCACACCTTGCTCAGCTACCTCTCCGGCCTCGGCGCGCACCGGGAAACCCAGTTGCCGACGGAAGTCCGCGAGCACCTGATCGATGGGGCCGGGGTCAGCCTGGCCAGCAGCATCGATGAAATTGCCCAGGGCCTGGCAAGCAAGCAGCCGGTGGCGATCCAGAGCGATACCGAAGAAGCCCTGGCCAACGAGCTGGAGCAGATGCCGGACGAGATCGATGAAGGCCAGCGGCTGGTGCAGACCCAGCTGGCGCTGATCTGCCGCCAACTGGGCCCCTTGCGGACCCTGGCGGCGCACCTGATCAAGGCAGCCTAAGAGCAGCTGCAAGTTGCAAGCTACAAGCTGCAAGACGGGTGCAAATTGCCTTGCTTGCAGCTTGTAGCTCAAAGCTTGCCGCTGCCCCCCTTACATCCCGTGCTGGCGCAGCAAGCGGTCGTAGCTGCCGTCGGCTTTCATCGCCTCGATCTCCCGGTCGAACTTCGCCACGATCTGCTCATGCTCGGGGTTCTTCAGGCTGACCAGGATATGCAGGCCGTTCTCGCTCAGGGAGTTGGGCAGGAACTCCACTGCATTGCGTACCCGTGGCGACTCCCGCGCCAGGTAATAGCGGGCGACGTATTCGTCTTCCAGGGTCAGCTTGACCCGGTCGGCCGCCAGCATGCGCACCGCCATCGCGAAGTTGTGCACCAGGACCTTCTGCAGCTCCGGATCGCTGTCGAAATCGGGCGAGTAGGCATAACCACGCACCACGGCGATGGGGTACTGGTGCAATTGCTTGAGGTTGGTGTATTCGACGGGGGTATCCTTGCGCCGGATGAAACGCACCCGATTGACCAGGTACTCCGAGGAGAACTGCCCCAGCTGGGTGCGGGCCTCATTGAACCAGGCATTCACCAGCACGTCGTAACGGCCCTCGCCGACGCCGAGCAGGGCCCGCGCCCAGGGCACCTGTTCGAACTCGCTGGCGTAACCGGCCCGGGCCAGCGCGGTGCTGACGATGTCGGTGGCCAGCCCGCCGTTGACCAGCGTCGCATCCGTGAAGGGCGGCCAGGCGTCGGCCACCAATCGCAATTTTTCCGCATAAGCGCTCTGGCCCAGCAACAGCAATCCGATCAAAGCAAAAGCTCGATGCAATCGCAGCATGCTAAAAGATCCTTAGCGGGCGGACAGCCCTGCGTGTTTTTGCCCAGACTCGAGGTTCTCCGGCCGGTGGACGGCCGCGATCCAGCTCCTAACAGTAGCTTATGGGCGCCACTGCACGGCGCTTCAGCGCAGATTACACAAAGAAGCCAGCCACGAACCAACGCGATGATGGCATTTTGACCTGCCTCACAGAATTGCCACTGCGCCGCCAGGCAAGACAAGCCACCCGCCAGGCGCTTAACATCCGGGCACAGCTTTCCAAAGGATGAAACGATGACAATCGAATGGGTCTGCAAACACCACACCGATCTGGGCAAGGAGCAGTTGTACGCGATCCTGCGGTTGCGTACCGAAGTCTTCGTGGTCGAGCAGAAATGCGCTTACCAGGAAGTCGATGGCCAGGACCTGGAAGGCGACACCTGCCATCTGATGGCCTGGGACGATGACCAGTTGGTGGCTTACCTGCGCCTGCTCGACCCGGTCTCCCAGGGTGGCGACGTGGTCATCGGCCGCGTAGTGATTGCCCCGCAAGCCCGGGGCAAGGGGCTGGGCCATGAACTGATGGAGCACGCCCTGAAACAGGCGCAGAAACACTGGCCGCACACGCCGATCTATCTGTCGGCCCAGGCGCATTTGCAGGGGTATTACGGGCGCTACGGCTTCAACGTCGTGGGCGAGGAGTACCTGGAAGACGATATCCCGCATATCGGCATGCGCCGCAGCTGATATCGCGATCGCGAGCCTGCTGGCTCCTACAAGGGCTAGCAGGCTCGCATACACATCGATGGGCTGCCGGGCTCCCTCAGGGATACTCCAGCACCGCCTTGATCCGCGACAGATTCGCCTCGATCCAGCCCTTGTCGATCGCGCCCCAGTTTTTGATCCGATAGCTGCCGGCATGATTGCGCGCACCGTCCTGCTGTTCGAACTCACAGACGATGTCCAGATCCGCCAGGGCGGCGATGGTGTCCTGCGCCGTACGCCGCGGCATGCCGGTCGCCTCGGTCAGGGCCGGGACGTTGCTGGCCAGGCCGCTGTCGATCAGGTAGGCCACGTACAGCCGGCGGTAAAAACTGCTCTTGGTCTTGCTCACGTCCATCGCCCGCTCCTTGCCCAGGGTCACTCGGCCCCGCCCGGGCGCGCTTGCAGCTCGCGCCAGGTCAGGTAGACCCGCAGGTCGAATTCCAGTTGGTGATAGCCCGGCAGCATATGCTCGCAGAGCTTGTAGAAGGCCTTGTTGTGCTCGCTTTCCTTGAAGTGCGCCAGCTCGTGGACAACGATCATGCGCAGGAACTCCGGCGCCGCTTCCTTGAACAGCGAGGCGATGCGGATTTCCTTCTTGGCCTTGAGCTTGCCGCCCTGGACCCGCGAGATCGTAGTGTGCAGGCCCAGGGCGCGGTGCGTCAGGTCCAGGCGGTTGTCGAACAGCACCTTGTCGATGGCCGGGGCATTGCGCAGGTACTCCTGCTTCAACTCCAGGGCATAGCCGTACAGCGCCTTGTCGCTCTGCACCCCGTGCTTGCCGGGGTAACGCTGGCTCAGGTAGTCGCCCAGCCGCCCTTGTGCGATCAGCTGGCGCACTTGTTCTTGCAGGGTGGCGGGATAGGCCTGGAGGTATTTCAACGCGGTCATGGGGCGGCAACGCAATCACGAAAGGCCGCCAGTGTAGCGAATTCAACCCGGCAACGCGCTCCAGTCGAAGGGCTCGGCAAAGCGCTCGGCATCCGCGGCGATCAACGGCCGCGCCACCAGGAAACCCTGCACGTACTCACAGCCGTTGGCCTGCAGCCAGCGGTACTGTTCCAGGGTTTCCACGCCTTCGGCGATCACCAGCACACCGAACGCCTTGCACAGGTCGATCACGCAGCGCGCCAGCGCCGCATCCCGCGTCGAATCCGGCAACCTGGCGATCAGGTGGCGGTCGAGCTTGAGGGTATCGAGCTCCAGGTCCCGCAGATGAGCCAACGAACAGTCGCCCGAACCGAAGTCGTCCAGCGCCACCCGCACCCCGAGGCTGCGTAACAGGCGCAGTTGCTTGCGCGACTCATCGAGGTTCTGGGTCAAGGCGCTTTCCGTAATCTCGACTTCCAGTTGCCAAGGCTCCAGACCATGACGTTCCAGGACCTGGCGCAGTTCGGTGGCCAGGTTCGGCATGGCGAACTGGGTGCCGCTCAAGCTCACGGCGAGCACGGTCTGCTCGGCGAACAGGGTTTTCCAGGACGCCCGCTGGCTCGTACTCTGCTGGTAGATCCAGCTGCCCAGGCGACTGATCAGCCGCGCTTCCTCCAGCAGCGGCAGAAACAACCCCGGCGGCACATCGCCGACGCTCGGATGCCGCCAGCGCAACAAGGCTTCGAAACCGCGCAGGCGCCCGTCGGCAATCGCCACCTGGGGCTGGTACACCAGGTTGAACTCCTTGCGCTCGACCGCGCTGCGCACACTTTCCTCGAGCATCAGTCGCGAACGGGCGCGGCCGTTCATTTCGTGGTCGTAGTAACGGTATTGCTGGCGCCCGGCACGCTTGGACTCGTACATGGCGATGTCCGCCGCGCGCATCAGGCCATCCAGGTTGGAGCCGCAATCGGGGTAGATGGCGATGCCGATGCTGGCCCCCAGGGCAACATCCAGGCCGTCGATCTGCTGACAGATGGATATCCGTTCGATGAGCTTCTCGGAAATCTTCGCCGCCTGTTCCGGAAACTCCAGTTCCAGCAAGGCGGTGAACTCGTCGCCGCCCATGCGCGCCAGGATGTCGAAGGAGCGCAGGCAGGCTTTCATCTGCTCGGACACCCAGCGCAGCACCCGGTCCCCCGCGTCGTGCCCCAGGGAATCGTTGACCCGCTTGAAACCATCCAGGTCCAGGTACAGCAGCACCAGCGACTTGTCCGAGCGCTCGCTGCGCAGCAACACGCTTTCCACGGTCTGGTAGAAGCCGCGCCGGTTGAGCAGGCCAGTCAGCGGATCGGTCACCGCCTGGTATTCCAGTTGCTGGTGCAGGTGGCGGACTTCCGACATGTCGAGCAGGGTCACCACCATCGCCTTCTGTTCGCTCGGCAACGGCGCGCAGGACAACGCCACCGACACCTGCTGGCCCGGCAGGGTACGCAGCGTGGCGTCGTGCAGGCGGTAGGTCTCGCCCTTGCGATAGCAGGCATACAGCTCGGATTCGGCCCACTGCGGCACATGGGGTTTTTGCAGATAGTCGAGCAGCGCCGAGCCCTCCAGCTCGCTCACCGGAGCGTCGAGCAAACGCGAGATCGCCGGGTTGGCGAAACGGACGATCCCGCCTTCATCCACCACCAGAATCCCTTCCGCGGCGTTTTCCAGCACCGAGGCGTTGAAGGCCCGGGCGTTCTCCAGGTCGTGGCTCAGGCGCTGCAGCGCACGGCGGTTGCGCTGCTGCTCCAGCAACGCCTGGACCTTGGGCTTGAGGATCTGCGGGTCGAACGGCTTGAACAGGTAATCCACCGCACCGCTGGCGTAGCCCTTGATCACGGCGTCCTTGGACTGCTCGTTGGCGGTCAGGAAAATGATCGGGGTCAGGCGGGTTCGCTGGCTGCCGCGCATCAGGCGGGCGACTTCGAAACCGTCCATTTCCGGCATCTGCACATCCAGCAACACCAGATCGATGTCGTGTTCCAGTAACAGACCCAGGGCCTCGACGCCCGAGGCGGCGGTCATGACCTGCCAGTCGTGGCGCTGCAAGAGTGCGCGCATGCTGAGCAGGTTTTCGGGGTAATCATCAACAATCAGTAAGACCGAGCTGGCTTCACCTGGCCGAGTTTGCGCGCATTCCATGCTGCTTCTCTTGTCTGTGTAGGGCCGGCCTGCGAAGAAGACCGGACAAAAACTGAGCCTTCACTCTAGACCCGGAACCCGCAAAGCAGAAGCTGTCACAGCGCCAGCATTTAGCCAAAGCCCCAGGCACCCGACTAACGGTCAACCCCATAGGCGCTGAAAGCGGTGGCGGCGGTTTTTCGACAGATGGTTGACGCCAATTATCCGCCGGACGGGCATTAACAAAAGCAGCTTCTACGCTTATAAAGACCGCCTTCAAAAGCGCAGGCTAAAGCCTTTGTCGGCTTTTCATCCGGCACCAAATCGGGAAGCTTTGACTATGATCGACCTCGCAACCTGGAATCTGAGCATTCCCGAAGGCAGTCCACCGGCGACCATCGACACCCCCAAACTGGTGGATGGCTTCAAGGACCAGTATTTCCATTCCGACACCGGCACCCTGTTCTTCTGGTCGCCCGTCACCGGCTCCCGCACCGCCAACGCCATCTACCCGCGCAGCGAGCTGCGTGAAACCTACGCCAACGGCACCCTGAAGAACTGGACCTACCCGGAAGCCGACAACCTGCTCTACGCCACCCTGGCGGTGAACCAGGTGCCGTCCACGGGCAAGATCGTCATCGGCCAGATCCACGCCTACAACAGCACCAAGCCGCTGGTGAAGGTCGAGTACCAGTACAAGACCACCACCCAGAGCGGCAACATCGTCGCCAAGGTCCGCATGCATCCGGACGATGCCGATAGCCGGGTGATCATCGTCGCCGAGAACGTGCCGCTGGACCGCGAGTTCTCCTACCTGATCCACCTCAGCCCCGGGGGCGCGCTGGGCGTCAGCGCCGCGGGCTACCAATGGGACACCCAGATCAGCAGCACCTGGCGCGACAAGCCGCTGTACTTCAAGGCCGGGGTGTACGTGCAGGACAACACCGGCTACACCACCGAAGGCGGCAAGGTGACCTTCTACAAGCTGGATATCGATCACAACGAAACCTGATCTTCCGTAGGAGCGAGGCTTGCCCGCGATGAGGGCCTGACATTCGCCATGGATGTCACCAGGCAGACCGCTATCGCGGGCAAGCCTCGCTCCTACCAGGTTCGGAAAACCGGGCACAAAAAAGCCCGCATCGCTGCGGGCTTTTTCGTGAAACGCTAAGGCTTAGTTGACCTTGGCGTTCAGCTCACCTTTGAGGTAACGCTGGAACATCGCTTCCAGGGAGATCGGCTTGATCTTCGAAGCGTTGCCGGCGGTGCCGAAGGCTTCGTAACGGGCGATGCACACGTCGCGCATGGCGGTTACGGTGGCGCCGAAGAACTTGCGCGGGTCGAACTCGCTCGGGTTGGTGGCCATCAGGCGACGCATCGCACCGGTGGACGCCAGGCGCAGGTCGGTGTCGATGTTGACCTTGCGCACGCCGTACTTGATGCCTTCGACGATTTCTTCAACCGGCACGCCGTAGGTTTCCTTGATGTCGCCGCCGTACTGGTTGATGATCGCCAGCCACTCTTGCGGAACCGAAGACGAACCGTGCATCACCAGGTGGGTGTTGGGGATGCGCTTGTGGATCTCTTTGATGCGGTCGATCGCCAGCACGTCGCCGGTAGGCGGCTTGGTGAACTTGTAGGCACCGTGGCTGGTACCGATGGCGATGGCCAGGGCGTCGACCTGGGTCTTCTTGACGAAGTCCGCGGCTTCTTCCGGGTCGGTCAGCATCTGGCTGTGGTCCAGCACGCCTTCGGCGCCGATGCCGTCTTCTTCACCGGCCATGCCGGTTTCCAGGGAACCCAGGCAGCCCAGCTCGCCTTCTACCGAAACGCCGCAGGCGTGAGCCATGGCCACGGTCTGCTGGGTCACGCGAACGTTGTATTCGTAGTCGGTCGGGGTCTTGCCGTCTTCGCCGAGGGAGCCGTCCATCATGACCGAGGAGAAGCCCAGCTGGATCGAACGCTGGCAGACGTCAGGGCTGGTGCCGTGGTCCTGGTGCATGCACACCGGGATGTGCGGGAATTCTTCGATCGCCGCCAGGATCAGGTGGCGCAGGAAAGGCGCGCCGGCGTATTTGCGGGCACCGGCCGAAGCCTGGACGATCACCGGAGAGTCAGTCTTGTCAGCTGCTTCCATGATGGCGCGCATCTGTTCAAGGTTGTTGACGTTGAAGGCTGGAACGCCGTAGCCGAATTCGGCTGCGTGGTCCAGCATCTGGCGCATGCTGATGAGTGCCATTGTGTGTATCTCTCCCGGTCGAGGGTCGTTAATCGTGCAAGCCTGCCGTAGCGGCGGCTGCTATTCAAGTGATTGCAGATCGGGGGTCAGCCCGGCCTGCCGATTCGTTACTGCATCAATCTCAAGAGTCGCGCCTCTCTCTGTAGGAGCGAAGCTTGCTCGCGATCAGGGTCATCACATTCAACATCTCTGTTGACGGTTGGATCGCTATCGCGAGCAAGCTTCGCTCCTACCGGTTCAGCATCGGCTCCCGGCCTACGGCGCTTTACAGCCGCGACCGATCAAATCGTTGGTGGCGACCCAGTAAACCAGGCCTTCGTCACCTTTTTCGTGAAACGCCAGCATGTCGTTGCTGTACAGCGAACCGGAACCGCTCGGCTCCAGCTTCAGGCGATAGACCTGGTCGGCCCCGCCCAGCCGCACATCGACTTCCTTGCGACTGCTGTCGGTGTAGCGCCAGACCACTTGCGCCTGGCTGTCGCACACCCAGGTCGTCCAGTTGTCCGTCTCGGCCGGCTTGAACAGGTCGAAGTTGGCGCAACCTGCCAGCAATCCCAGCGCAGCCACGGCGATAAAGCCTTTCATCGGTGTTCCTCGGCTGACGGCCCACGGCCGCCAGCACAGCGCGTTATCGAATCAGACCCGTCAAGGGCAACCATGTTCCTTGGCCTTGGCTGGAGTCTCGTACTTGTCCAGACCATCGGGTCCCATGCGCTTGTTGATCACAGGCGCGGTCTCGGCCTGCCAGTCGGCCTGATAGCAGCCTTTCTCCGGCTCTCCCGACTCGGGCTCCGGCTGGGGAGGCTGGCTGCCGCAACCGGCCAGCAAGCCCGCAACGATCAACAGCGGTAACGTCTTGACCATATGAACACTCCTTTGCCTGGCCATTGGGACTTCAGGCTTTGGCCCGGCTTTCCAGGACTTCGACCGCCGGCAGCACCTTGCCCTCGACGAATTCGAGGAAAGCGCCACCGCCGGTAGAAATGTAGGAGATTTGCTCGGCCACGCCATATTTATCGATGGCCGCCAGGGTGTCGCCGCCGCCAGCGATGGAGAACGCCGCACTTTCCGCGATGGCCTGGGCCAGCACCTTGGTGCCGTTACCGAACTGGTCGAATTCGAACACACCGACCGGACCGTTCCACAGGATGGTCTTGGACGATTTCAGCAGCTCGGCGAAGTTCGCCGCGGTCTGCGGGCCGATGTCCAGGATCATGTCGTCGGCGGTCACCTCGGCAATCAGCTTGACGGTGGCGGTCGCGCTTTCGGCAAACTCCTTGGCCACTACCACGTCCACTGGCAGCGGCACGCTGACCTTGGCGGCGATGGCGCGAGCGGTATCCAGCAGGTCCGGCTCGTACAGCGACTTGCCGACCGGGTGACCGGCAGCGGCGAGGAAGGTGTTGGCGATGCCGCCGCCGACGATCAGCTGGTCGCAGATCTGGCTCAGGCTGTTGAGCACGTCGAGCTTGGTCGACACCTTGGAGCCGGCAACGATAGCGGCCATCGGCTTGGCCGGGGCGCCCAGAGCCTTGCCCAGTGCTTCCAGCTCGGCGGCCAGCAGCGGACCGGCAGCGGCGACCTTGGCGAACTTGGCCACGCCGTGGGTCGAACCCTCGGCGCGGTGCGCGGTGCCGAAGGCGTCCATCACGAACACGTCGCACAGGGCGGCGTATTGCTGGGCCAGCTCGTCGGCGTTCTTTTTCTCGCCCTTGTTGAAGCGCACGTTCTCGAACAGCACGATGTCGCCGGCCTTGACGTCGACGCCGCCCAGGTAGTCGGCCACCAGCGGTACTTCGCGACCCAGGGCACGGCTCAGGTAGTCGGCCACTGGCTTGAGGCTGTTCTCGGCGGAGAACTCGCCTTCGGTCGGACGACCGAGGTGCGAGCAGACCATCACGGCCGCGCCTTTTTCCAGGGCCAGCTTGATGGTCGGCAGCGAAGCCAGGATACGCGCATCGCTGGTGACAACACCGTCCTTGACTGGGACGTTGAGGTCTTCGCGGATCAGTACGCGCTTACCTTGCAGATCGAGGTCGGACATCTTCAACACGGTCATGGGTCGCAATTCCTGGGTTACTGTTTTTTTGGAAACGGGAAGTTAAGAGACAGCTTTGGGTGCAGCGGCTTGCAGATAGTGTCCTGCAACATCCAGCATTCGGTTGGCAAAACCCCATTCGTTGTCGAACCAGGCCAGGATGTTCACCAGCCGCGGGCCGGAAACACGGGTCTGGCTGGCATCGACGATCGCCGAATGCGGATCATGGTTGAAATCACAACTGGCGTGCGGCAACTCGGTGTAGGCCAACAGGCCCTTGAGCGGACCGCTGGTGGCGGCCTCGCGCAGGATCCGGTTGACTTCGCCGGTGTCGGTATCGCTCACGGTCTGCATCGTGATGTCGAGGCAAGACACGTTGACGGTCGGCACGCGCACAGCTTTGGCCTGAATTCGCCCGGCAAGTTCCGGCAGCAGCCGCTCGATGCCACGCGCCAGACCAGTGGACACCGGGATCACCGACTGGAACGCCGAACGGGTGCGGCGCAGGTCTTCGTGGTGATAGGCGTCGATCACCGGCTGGTCGTTCATCGCCGAGTGGATGGTGGTGATCGACACATATTCCAGACCGATGGCCTGGTCCAGCAGGCGCAACAGCGGCACGCCGCAGTTGGTGGTGCAGGATGCGTTGGACACCAGCAGCTCGGCGCCGGTCAGGCAGTCCTGGTTGACGCCGTAGACGATGGTGGCGTCGACATCCGCCTCGCTGGCCATCGGCTGGGAAAACAGCACCCGCGGCGCGCCGGCGTCGAGAAAGCGCTGGCCGTCTTCACGGGTGTGATAGGCGCCGGAACATTCGAGCACCAGGTCGACGCCCAGGGACGCCCAATCGATGCCTTCGGGGGTGGCACTGCGCAGGACCTTCACGCAGTTGCCATTGATATGCAGACAATCGCCATCGACCTTCACCTCGCCGGGAAACCGGCCGTGGGTGGAGTCGAAGCGTGTCAGGTATTCCACGCTGGCCATGTCGGCCAGGTCGTTGATCGCGACAATCTCGAACCCGGCCGCAGCCCCCCGTTCGAACAGGGCACGCAAGACACAACGACCGATCCGGCCGTAGCCGTTGAGTGCAACTTTATAGGGACGCGGTTGAGGCATGGGGTTCTCGATTACCGGGGTGAATCCATCACTGTCGTGTTGCCAGCTCCATTGTCATCGCGGGCAAGCCTCGCGCCTACGGGATCGTGATGATCTGTAGGAACGAGGCTTGCCCGCGAAGAACAGCAGACAACGCGACTGGCGGACTTAGTCTTCCAGCAGCTCTTCAGCCTGACCCAGGATGTTCTCCAGGGTGAAACCGAACTCTTCGAACAAGGCCGGCGCAGGCGCCGACTCGCCGTAGGTGGTCATGCCGATGACGCGACCTTCCAGGCCGACGTACTTGTACCAGTAGTCCGCGTGAGCGGCCTCGATGGCGATACGGGCGCTGACCTGCAGCGGCAGGACCGACTGTTTGTAACCGGCGTCCTGAGCATCGAACACGCTGGTGCATGGCATGGACACCACGCGCACCTTACGGCCCTGCTCGGTCAGTTTGTCGAAGGCCTGCACCGCCAGGCCGACTTCGGAACCGGTGGCGATCAGGATCAGCTCAGGCTCGCCTGCGCAGTCCTTGAGCACGTAGCCGCCGCGGCTGATTGCGGCGATCTGCACGGCATCGCGGGTCTGATGCTGCAGGTTCTGGCGGGAGAAGATCAGCGCCGAAGGACCGTCCTTGCGCTCGATCGCGCTTTTCCAGGCCACAGCCGATTCCACGGCATCGGCTGGACGCCAGGTGTCGAGGTTCGGGGTGCAGCGCAAGCTGGCGATCTGCTCGATCGGCTGGTGCGTCGGGCCGTCTTCGCCCAGACCGATGGAGTCGTGGGTGTAGACGTGGATCACGCGCTGCTTCATCAGGGCCGACATGCGTACCGCGTTGCGGGCGTATTCCATGAACATCAGGAAGGTCGCGCCGTAAGGCACCAGGCCACCGTGCAGGGCCACGCCGTTCATGATGGCGGTCATGCCGAACTCGCGAACGCCGTAGTACATGTAGTTGCCGCTGGCGTCTTCGGCGCTGACGCCCTTGCAGCCTTTCCACAGGGTCAGGTTGGAACCGGCCAGGTCGGCCGAACCGCCGAGGAATTCCGGCAGCAGCGGGCCGAACGCGTTCAAGGCGTTCTGGCTGGCTTTACGGCTGGCGATGGTTTCGCCCTTGGCCGCGACTTCGGCGATGTAGGCATCGGCCTTCTCGGAGAAGTCGGCCGGCAGGTCACCGCTCAGGCGACGCACCAGCTCGTTGGCCAGCTCAGGGAATTCGGCGGAGTAGGCGGAGAAACGCTGGTCCCACTCGGCTTCGACGGCGCGACCGGTTTCCTTGGCATCCCACTCGGCGTAGATGTCGGCCGGGATTTCGAACGGGCCGTGGTTCCACTTCAGCGCGGCGCGGGTCAGGGCGATTTCCTCGGCACCCAGTGGCGCGCCGTGGCAGTCTTCCTTGCCTTGCTTGTTCGGCGAACCGAAACCGATGGTGGTCTTGCAGCAGATCAGGGTCGGCTGCTCGCTTTTGCGCGCGGTGTCGATCGCGGTCTTGATCTCTTCAGGGTCGTGACCGTCGACGTTGCGGATCACCTGCCAGTTGTAGGCTTCGAAACGCTTTGGCGTGTCGTCGGTGAACCAGCCTTCGACTTCGCCGTCGATGGAGATGCCGTTGTCATCGTAGAAGGCGATCAGCTTGCCCAGGCCCAGGGTGCCGGCCAGGGACGCGACTTCATGGGAAATGCCTTCCATCATGCAGCCATCGCCCAGGAACACGTAGGTGTGGTGGTCGACGACGTTGTGGCCGGGACGGTTGAACTGCGCCGCCAGGACCTTTTCCGCCAGGGCGAAGCCCACGGCGTTGGCCAGGCCTTGGCCCAGCGGGCCGGTAGTGGTCTCGACGCCCGGGGTGTAGCCGAACTCCGGGTGGCCCGGGGTGCGGCTGTGCAGCTGGCGGAAGCTCTTCAGGTCGTCGATGGTGACGTCGTAGCCAGTCAGGTGCAGCAGCGAGTAGATCAGCATCGAGCCGTGGCCGTTGGACAGCACGAAGCGGTCACGGTCGGCGAAGGATGGATTGCTCGGGTTGTGCTTCAGGTAGTCACGCCAAAGTACCTCGGCGATATCCGCCATACCCATAGGGGCACCGGGATGGCCGCTGTTGGCTTTTTGCACGGCATCCATGCTGAGGGCACGAATGGCGTTGGCACGCTCACGACGGCTTGGCATCGCTGATCTCCTGGGGGTTATCTAAGTCGAGTTGGATAAAACGAATCGGAAAAAGGCGTGCATTTTCCCTCAGCGGTAGGCCGGGGGCAATGACAGATAATGACTCTGGCGCGTTTTTCCGGTCGATAAAGGGGCAATCGCCTGATGAAACCATTCCGCAGTTCGTCTGTAGAACATCACGACCTCCGTTAAGTGCCATCTATCGAGCAATATCAAAACTTTTTGATATTGGTCTTGCGAGGTTGGGGGTGCGTCACTAGACTGCTGGCCTTATGAATTTACGCGCGCCCTCCATTAGCCATGATGACTGCGATGAGCTGGCGGCCCTGTGCAAGGCCGGCGGCGATCCGCTGCGGCTGAATGTATTGCGCGCGCTGGCCAACGACTCGTTCGGCGTACTGGAACTGGCGCAGATCTTCGCCATTGGCCAGTCCGGCATGAGCCACCACCTGAAGGTGCTGGCCCAGGCCGAGCTGGTGGCGACCCGCCGCGAAGGCAACGCGATCTTCTACCGGCGCGCCCTGCCCCACACCGAACTGCTGGGCGGCCGGCTGCACGCCGCCCTGCTGGATGAAGTGGATAACCTGACGCTGCCCGGCGAAGTGCAATCGCGTATCGGCCTGGTGCACCGCCAGCGGGCGGCCGCCAGCCAGGACTTTTTCTCACGGGTCGCGGAGAAGTTTCGCGCCCAGCAGGACCTGATCGCAGGACTGCCCCAGTACCGCGAAAGCGTGCTGGCACTGCTCGACAAACTGAACTTCACGGACACCGCCACGGCGATCGAAGTCGGCCCCGGGGATGGCAGCTTCCTGCCGGAACTGGCCCACCGCTTCACCCGGGTGACCGCGCTGGACAACAGCCCGGCCATGCTCGAACTGGCACGCCAGGTCTGTGAACGCGAAACGCTGGCTAACGTCAGCCTGCAACTGGCCGATGCATTGAATGGCGTGAGCCTGACGGCCGATTGCGTGGTGCTGAACATGGTCCTGCACCATTTCGCCGCGCCGGCCGATGCGCTGAAGCGCCTGGCCGGCTTGCTGCAACCGGGCGGCAGCCTGTTAGTGACAGAGTTGTGCAGCCACAACCAGAGTTGGGCCAGGGAGGCCTGCGGTGATCTCTGGCTGGGGTTTGACCAGGACGACCTGGCCCGCTGGGCCACCGCTGCGGGACTGGTTCCCGGAGAAAGTCTGTATGTAGGTTTACGTAATGGTTTCCAGATCCAGGTCCGCCACTTTCAGCGACCGGCTGGCGACACTCACCATCGGTAAATTTTAGGAAACCGTCGAGATGAGCGAATACTCCCTTTTCACCTCCGAGTCCGTGTCTGAAGGGCATCCGGACAAAATCGCCGACCAGATTTCCGATGCGGTGCTGGACGCCATCATTGCCCAGGACAAGCACGCCCGCGTAGCGGTGGAAACCCTGGTCAAGACCGGTGTGGCCATCGTCGCCGGCGAAGTCACCACCTCGGCCTGGGTTGACCTGGAGCAGATCGTTCGTGACGTGATCACCGACATCGGCTACACCAGCTCCGACGTCGGTTTCGACGGCGCGACCTGCGGCGTGATGAACATCATTGGCAAGCAGTCCCCCGACATCAACCAGGGTGTCGACCGTGCCAAGCCTGAAGACCAGGGCGCCGGCGACCAGGGCCTGATGTTCGGCTACGCCAGCAACGAAACCGACGTACTGATGCCGGCCCCGATCACCTTCTCGCACCAACTGGTTCAGCGCCAAGCCGAAGCCCGCAAGTCCGGCCTGCTGCCTTGGCTGCGTCCGGATGCAAAGTCCCAGGTCACCTGCCGCTACGAAGGCGGCAAGGTAGTCGGCATCGACGCCGTGGTCCTGTCGACCCAGCACAACCCTGACGTGTCGTACAAAGACCTGCGCGAAGGCGTGATGGAACTGATCGTCAAGCACGTGCTGCCGGCCGAACTGCTGTCCAAGGACACCCAGTTCCACATCAACCCGACTGGCCAGTTCATCATCGGCGGCCCGGTCGGCGACTGCGGCCTGACCGGTCGCAAGATCATCGTCGACAGCTACGGCGGCATGGCCCGTCACGGCGGCGGCGCATTCTCCGGCAAGGACCCATCGAAGGTCGACCGTTCGGCCGCCTACGCCGGTCGTTACGTGGCCAAGAACATCGTTGCCGCCGGCCTGGCCGAGCGCTGCGAGATCCAGGTGTCCTACGCCATCGGCGTGGCGCAACCGACTTCGATCTCGCTGAACACCTTCGGCACCGGCAAGATCAGCGACGACAAGATCATCAAGCTGGTCCGCGAAATCTTCGACCTGCGCCCTTACGCGATCACCACCATGCTCGACCTGCTGCACCCGATGTACCGCGAGACCGCGGCCTACGGCCACTTCGGCCGTACCCCGCAAACCAAGACCGTGGGTGATGACACCTTCACCACCTTCACCTGGGAAAAGACCGACCGCGCCGAAGCCCTGCGCGCCGCTGCCAGCCTGTAATCCCGGCAGCACTTACCCAAGCCCCGCACGGTTCGCCTTGCGGGGCTTTTTTGTGGCTGAAGGTTTCATGATTTGCAGGGCCGCTTACGGGAGCAAGCCTGATTCCTGCGGGTACAAGCTGGCTCGCGAAAAAACCGGCCCATCGTCAAACCAGCCCGCGAAATACCCGGCAACCCATACGCCCTTTCTCCCTCCCGCCCACCCCTCTAGCCTGCAACCTGACTCCCCCGAGCAAGGATGCTCCCCATGCCCAACTACAGAGCGCTGCCCATGGCCGGCCTCCTTCTGAGCGCCATCGCCCTGCCGAGCGTCGCCAGCCCGTGCCCCGACTGGACACCCGCCCAGGCGCAAGCCGAAACGGCCACCCTGCAACAGCACATCAACCGCTGGGACGACAGCTACCACCGCGAAGGCCTGTCGCCGGTGACTGACGAACTCTACGACCAGTCCCGCGCCCGGCTCGAACATTGGCAAAACTGCTTCCCCACCGTCGTCGCGGAGCTCGCCAACCCGCTACGCACCGCACGCGGCACTGTCCCGCACCCCATTCCCCATACCGGTGTGGAGAAACTGGCCGATGAAAGCGCCGTACGCCGGTGGTTCGCCGGGCGCGAGGAGGTCTGGGTACAGCCCAAGATCGACGGCGTGGCCGTGACCCTGATCTATCGCCAGGGACGCTTCCAGCAAGCCATCAGCCGTGGGGATGGCCTTCAGGGCCAGGACTGGACCAGGCCCGCGCAACTGATAAGCGCCATCCCCAAACACCTGCCCGAGCCTCGGGACCTGCTGCTACAGGGCGAGCTCTATTGGCGCCAGCACGATCACATACAGGCCAAGGCCGGCAGCCTGAATGCTCGCGGCCAGGTCGCCGGCCTATTGGCGCGCAACCAGCTGGCCCCCCAGCAAGCCAGCCAGATCGGCCTGTTCGTCTGGGACTGGCCCCAAGGCCCGAGCACCCTGGCGCAGCGCCTGGACGGTCTCAAGGCCCTGGGTTTTCCCCACAGCAGCGAATACAGCCAGCGCGTCAGTACGTTCGCCGAGGTCCAGCACTGGCGAGCGCACTGGTATCGCTCGACCCTGCCCTTCGCCAGCGATGGCATCGTCCTGCGCCAGAGCCGGCGCCCGGAAGCGCAACGCTGGCAGGCCAAGGCGCCCTACTGGATCGCCGCGTGGAAGTACCCGTTCGCCCAGGCCCTGGCCAGGGTGCGCAAGGTCGACTTCAAGATCGGTCGCACCGGCCGGATCACCCCGATGCTCGAACTGGAGCCGGTCCAGCTCGACGACCGGCAGATCAGGCGGGTCAGCGTCGGATCGCTACCGCGCTGGCAAGAACTGGATATCCGCCCTGGCGATCAGGTATCGATCAGCCTCGCCGGCCTGACCATCCCGCGCCTGGACAGCGTGGTGCTGCGCGCGCCCCAGCGTGTTCCGCTGCAAGTCCCGGACGCCTCGGCCTTCCATGCGCTCAGCTGCTTGCAGCCCCTGCCCGGCTGCAGGAGCCAGTTCCTCGCGCGCCTGACCTGGCTGAGCGGCAAGTCCGGG
This sequence comes from Pseudomonas sp. T8, assembly GCF_024610635.1. Classification (NCBI taxonomy): domain Bacteria; kingdom Pseudomonadati; phylum Pseudomonadota; class Gammaproteobacteria; order Pseudomonadales; family Pseudomonadaceae; genus Pseudomonas; species Pseudomonas sp. T8. The sequence goes on along the minus strand of NZ_CP102374.1, from coordinate 4,781,608 downwards.
CTGGACCTGCCCCATGTGGGCACCGGCACCTGGGAGAAGCTGCTGGACGCAGGGCTGATCAACGGGCTGGTCGATTGGTTGACCCTCGATCCTGCAGAGCTTGCTAACATTACCGGCCTTGGCGAACGCAGCATCGCGCGTTTGCTGGGCAGCCTGCACAGCGCCCGCCAGCAGCCGTTTCAGCGCTGGCTCAAAGCCCTTGGGCTGCCACCGACCGGCAACGCCAGGCTCGAGGATGACTGGGCGGTGTTGGCGGCCATAACCACCGAACAATGGCAGGCCCAAAGCGCTATAGGCCCGGGACGCGCCGCTCAGTTGAGCGCCTTTTTCCGCGATCCGCAGGTCCTGGCCTTGATTGAAGAATTACGTGCCGCCGGAATCGAAGGCTTCTGAAGCCTTTACAACCGGCGGCGTTGAACCCCGGGGACGCAGATGGCTCAAACAGCCCATCGCCCCACTCCTGCTATTCATCTTTTCACATGGAGCCTTTATGAAATTTCTTGCACCGCTCACCCTCTTCGCCGCGTTCAGCCTGACAACCCCAGCCCTGATGGCCGCCGAACAGGCCCCGGAACTCACCGGCTGCGCCGCCAAGCGCCAGGCCATCAGCACCCAGATCGAACAGGCCAAGGCCCATGGCAACAGCGAGCAACAGGCCGGCCTGGAAAAAGCCCTGAGCGAAGCCACCGCGAACTGCACCGACGCCTCGCTGAAAAAGGAACGCGAAAACAAGGTGCTGGAAGCCAAGCACGAGGTCAGCCGACGCCAGACCGACCTGGACAAGGCCATGAAAAAAGGCGACGCCGAGAAGATCAACAAGCGCAAGGACAAGCTGGCCGAGTCCCGCAAGGAATTGCAGGAAGCCCTCGACGAACTGGACAAGTAAACTCGAGCCGCTGCGGCAGATGTGCCTGCCGCAGCCACCTCAGGCAACGGGATCAGTGATCGCGAAACTCTTTATGGCAGGCACTGCAGGCATCTTCGACTTTCTGCACCGCCGGCCCCAAATTGCTGGCCTTGTACGGCTGGACCTTGCTGGCGATCACCAATTCACCGGTGGCCGCCTCGAGGGCACGGGCCAGTTCCTGGAAACGTGCCTGCTTCTGCCAGACATCGTCAGTCGCGCTGGTGTGCTCCTGCTCCTTGACCTGCGGGAAGTGCTTCCAGGGTTCGCGGGACAGGTTGTCCAGCTTGATCGCGCCTTCGGTAAAACGCGGGCCGTCGAACGGGATACGTCCACGGAGCATGCCGCCCAGGTCCTCACCGGTCTTGAGCATCTGTTTGAAGATCGCCTTGCGCTGACCCAGCGGGGAGTTCGGATCGACACCGCCGCAGGCGGACAACGTCAGGCAGGCCAGCAATACAACAGAGAGTCTTTTAAGCGTCATGGTGGCTTCGGGTCACGGGAAACGGCCGCCAGTATCCTCGCCTGTCCGGCAAAGACCAATAGCCCTATTAACAATATGGATTGCCTGAAGTTGCCATGCGCCCAGGCAAGCCACAAAGGAATTACCCAATGAACACCCGTTTCAAACTGTGGCGTCGACACCTGGCCTGGGCCTTGCCGACCGCGATCCTGCTGGCCGGATGCAATGGCGGCGAAGTCGGCAAGCCACCCCAGCCCCACGCTATCGCCACCTATACCAGCGCCAGCTGGGAAGCCTTGCCCACTGTGTCCGACGACGACCTGCTGGCCGGCTTCGGTTCCTGGCGCAGCGCCTGCACCCGGCTGAAAGCCGACCCGGTGTGGGGCCCGACCTGCGCGACCGCGGCCAACGTGCCGCTCACCGCCCTCGATGTCCGCAGCTTCCTCAAGGAACACCTGGACGTCTACGGCCTGCGCTCAGCCAGCGGCAGCAGCAATGGCCTGATCACCGGCTACTACGAGCCGGTCTACCCGGGCAGCCTGACCCAGACCCAGGCCGCGTCAGTGCCGGTCTACGGCGTGCCGGAAGACATGATCATCGTCGCCCTCGACAGCATTTATCCCGAACTCAAGGGCAAGCGCCTGCGTGGCCGCCTCGAAGGCCGGGTGCTGAAACCCTACGACGATGCCGCGACCATCGAGACCAAGGGCGTCAAGGCGCCGGTGATCGCCTGGCTGACCGACCCGATGAACCTGCAATTCCTGCAGATCCAGGGCTCGGGCCGCATCCAGCTGGAAGACGGGCGCCAGTTGCGCATCGGTTATGCCGACCAGAACGGCCACCCCTACCGCCCCATCGGCCGCTGGCTGGTGGATCAGGGCGAGCTGAAGAAAGAGGACGTGACCATGGGCACCATCGCGGCCTGGGCCAAGGCCAACCCCAATCGCATCCCGGAACTGCTGGGCAGCAACCCCAGCTACGTGTTCTTCAACCGCAACCCGGACAGCAACGAAGGCCCGCGCGGCTCGCTGAACGTACCGCTGACGTCCGGCTACAGCGTGGCGGTGGACCGCAAGGTGATACCGCTGGGCAGCCTGTTGTGGCTTTCCACCACCCGGCCCGATGGCAGTAGCCTGATCCGCCCGGTGGCGGCGCAGGACACCGGCGGCGCGATCGCCGGCGAGGTTCGCGCCGACCTGTTCTGGGGCACCGGCGACGCGGCCGGGCAACTGGCGGGGGACATGAAGCAGCAGGGCCAGATCTGGATGCTCTGGCCCAAGGGCGCCACGCTGCCGAAAGTGCCTCAAGTCACCGACAGCAAATAATCCTGTAGCCCCGTAGCCGCTGCCGAGCTTGCGAGGCTGCGATCGACTGCGTAGCAGGCGCAAAACCTGAGAGTGCGTTGGGCCAGGATAACCGCGACGCCCCCATTGCGGCCGCTGCGCGCCCGGTCGCAGCCTCGCAAGCTCGGCAGCGGCTACAGGTCAAATGGAGACGAAAAAGAAGCTGGCAATCAGCGCGATACCGACGAGCCACACCAGCGACCGCAGGGTCGCCCAGTCCGCCAGGTAGCAGATGATGTACAGCAGGCGGCTGGTGATGAACAGCACCGCCAGCACATCGATGGTCACCAGTTCGGCGACGTTGGCGATGTGGGCAATGATCACCCCCGCCGCGAAGGCCGGGGTCACTTCAAAACTGTTGAGCTGCGCCGCATGCGCCCGCCGGGCGAACCCCTCGAGGGTCTCGAGATAGGCCCGTGGGTCATGGTTCTGCCGCAGGCCAAAGTTGCCCCCGCTGAACTTGGCGATGCTGTTGCACAGGTAAGGCAGGAAGATGGCGATCAATACACACCAGAAAGCGACGGTCATGGCAGAGTCCTTTTTAAAGTCATGAGGGGAGCGGGGTCAGAACTTCATCACCAGCATGCCGATCAGCACCAGCCCACAAGCTAAGAGCCGAGGTCGGCCGAAAGGTTCTTTCAGGTAACGCATGCCGAACAACACCACCAGGATCACGCTGACTTCCCGCAGCGCCGCCGCCTCGGCGATCGATCCCAGCTGCATGGCCCACAGCACCAGAGCGTAGCTGAACAATACGCAGAACCCGACGCTCAACCCCAGTTGCCATTGCTCGCGCCAGAACAGAGTGAAGGCCGCACGCTTGCGCAGCAACGCCAGCAACGGGAAGGGCCAGGCGCTGAGCAGCGTCACCCACACCAGGTAATCCAGCGGATGGGACCAGCGGCGCAATGCCTGGCCGTCGATAAAGGTGTAGCAGCCGATGCACAGGCCGATCAGCGCCACCACCGGCAACATCGACCACGGCAGGCGATCGCCGCCACCGCCCTGCCACAGCAGGCACAGCATGCCGAAAGGGATCAACAGGATGCCGAGGATCTGCTGGGGGCTGAGCACCTCGCCGGCGAAGACCAGGGTCAGGGCCAGCACCACCAGGGGCGAAAGGCCGCGCATCAGCGGATAGACCAGGCCCAGGTCGCCGACCCGATAGGCCTGGATCAGCAGGTAGCGGTAGAGCAATTCGAAAACCGCCGAGGCCAGGATCCATGGCCAGATCTCCAGCGGCGGCCATGCGACGAATCCCAGCATCAACGCCACGAACAGCAAGGCGACACTGTCCATGCAGGCCACCACCAATAAACGCTCGCCGCTGAACTTGATCAGGGTATTCCATGCCGCATGCAGCAGCGCCGCCACCAGAACCAGAGTTGTCGCCAACACCTCACACTCCCTGTTTGCGATAAGAGAATCGATTCACCTAGGCGCTATGGCTGTCTATACTGACGCCGACCACGCCGCACTCAGTTGCGCATATCTATTCCAATAATTCCTGCTGCTGCCCGATCCGCCGGACCCGCTCCGATGGAGGAGCAAAGCCGGCATGCGTATGCCTGATCAAGGCGTCAAGACTACAGACAGAGAATCCTCGCATGCCACTCGCCTTGCTCGCACTGGCTGTTGCCGCCTTCGGCATCGGCACCACTGAATTCGTCATCATGGGCCTGCTGCCCGATGTCGCCCGCGACCTGTCCGTCAGCATTCCCCATGCGGGCCTGCTGATTACCGGCTACGCCCTGGGCGTGGTGTTCGGCGCGCCGATCCTCGCCGTCGGCACCGCCAACATGCCGCGCAAGGCTACGTTGCTGGGCATGACCCTGATGTTCATCCTCGGCAACGTGCTCTGCGCGCTGGCGCCGAACTACGCCACGCTGATGGCCGCACGGGTGATCACCGCGCTGTGCCACGGCGCGTTTTTCGGCATCGGCTCGGTGGTCGCCGCCAGCCTGGTGGCGCCGAACAAACGCGCCCAGGCGATCGCCATGATGTTCACCGGCCTGACCCTGGCCAATGTGCTTGGCGTGCCGCTGGGTACGGCGTTGGGGCAGTACGCCGGCTGGCGCTCGACCTTCTGGGCGGTGTCGGTGATCGGGGTGATCGCCGCCATTGCCCAGTGGCTCTGGCTGCCCCGGCACATCGCCATGGACAAGGCCAACCTGGCCAGCGAATTCAAGGTCCTGGGCAAGACCAACGTGCTGCTGGCCCTGGGCATGAGCGTGCTGGCGTCCACCAGCCTGTTCAGCGTCTTCACCTATATCGCGCCGATCCTGCAGGACGTCACCGGCGTCAGCCCCCATGGCGTGACCATCATGTTGCTGCTGTTCGGTGTCGGCCTGACGGCCGGCAGCATGCTCGGCGGACGCCTGGCCGACAGCCGCCTGTTGCCGTCGCTGGTGGCCATGGCGCTGGCCGTGGTGCTGGTACTGGCCGCGTTCAGCCAGACCAGCCATCTGCTGATCCCGGCGGCGATCACTTTGCTGCTGTGGGGGATTTTCGCCTTCGCCCTGTGCCCGATCCTGCAACTGCTGATCATCGACCAGGCCCATGAGGCCCCCAACCTGGGCTCGACCCTGAACCAGAGCGCCTTCAACCTGGGTAACGCCGCCGGCGCCTGGATCGGCGGCCTGGTGGTCGCCAGCGGCGCCGACCTGGCCGACCTGCCGTGGACCGGCGCGCTGGTCGGCGGGCTGACGGTGCTGACCGCGCTGCTGTTCATTCACCTGCAACGTCGCCAGGCGACCGCGGTCAATGTATCCGGCTGAGGCCGCCGAGCGCGCGACTGACCGACAATCGCCTCTAGAACCACACACCGACCGGCTCACCGCCAGAAGAATCTGAACTTTCCTTGTCGGTGTGCCCCGGGCCGCCAGCGGCCCATCCAACCCTTGCCCGATGGTTTTCGGGCTTTCTTTTCACCTTTCTATCCAAGGGACTCCGGATGCTTGAACTCGTTGCCGCCTTCATCTGCCTGACCACCCTGCTCACCTACGTCAACTTCCGCTTCATCGGCCTGCCGCCGACCATCGGGGTGATGGTCACCGCACTGCTGTTTTCCCTGCTGCTGCAAGGCTTGAGCTTCCTCGGCTATCCCGGCCTGGAAGAGCATGTACAACAGCTGATCGGCCAGATCGACTTCGGCGACCTGCTGATGAACTGGATGCTGTCGTTCCTGCTGTTCGCCGGCGCCTTGCACGTCAACCTCAACGACCTGCGCAGCTACCGCTGGCCCATCGGCCTGTTGGCCACGGTCGGCGTGCTGATCGCCACGTTCGTCATCGGCAGCCTGGCCTACTGGATCTTCGGCCTGTTCGGCTGGCACGTGAGCTTCCTCTATTGCCTGCTGTTCGGCGCCCTGATCTCGCCGACCGACCCGATCGCGGTGCTCGGCGTGCTGCGTACCGCCAACGCGTCCAAGCCACTGAAAACCACCATCGTCGGCGAGTCGCTGTTCAACGACGGCACCGCGGTGGTGGTGTTCACCGTGCTGCTGGGTATCGCCCAGCTCGGCGAAACCCCGACCATCGGTGCCACCGCCCTGCTGTTTGCCCATGAGGCCATCGGCGGCGTGGTGTTCGGCGGGCTGATCGGCTACCTGGTGTACCTGATGATCAAGAGCATCGAGCAGCACCAGATCGAGGTGATGCTGACCCTGGCCCTGGTGATCGGCGGCTCGGCGATGGCCAGCGAACTGCACGTCTCGGCGCCGATCGCGATGGTGGTGGCAGGCCTGATCATCGGCAACCTGGGGCGCAACCTGGCGATGAACGACATGACCCGGCGCTACCTGGACGGTTTCTGGGAACTGCTCGACGACATGCTCAACGCCCTGCTGTTCGCCCTGATCGGCATGGAGCTGTTGCTGCTGCCGTTCAACTGGCTGCACTTGCTGGCCGCGAGCCTGCTGGCGGTGGCGATCGTGCTGTCGCGCCTGCTCACCGTAGCCCCGGCCATCGTCCTGCTACGCCGCTGGCGCAGCGTGCCGCGCGGCACCATCCGGGTACTGACCTGGGGCGGCCTGCGCGGCGGGGTTTCGGTGGCGCTGGCCCTGGCCCTGCCATTGGGCCCGGAGCGCGACCTGGTACTGAGCATCACCTACATCGTGGTGCTGTCGTCGATCCTCCTGCAGGGCCTGACCATCGGCAAACTGGTGCGTCATGTCACCAAGGATGCTCCGGCCGCCGCCCAGGACGCTCACTGACAACCTGCCCCCTGTAGGAGCGAGCTTGCTCGCGATCGGCCCGTCCAGACACCGCACTGCTTCAAGCAGATCGCGTCGCCTGGCAGCCCTGATCGCGAGCAATCAAGCGTCGACCGGCTGCTCCTACAAGAAGACGGCTCAGGCGATCGGCTCGTCATCCTTGAACTGGTCCTTCACGTACCTGATCTCGGTACGACCGTGAGGGGCCGGCAGGCCGTCCTCGCCCAGGTTGACGAAGACCATCTTCTCGACGGTGAGGATGCTTTTGCGGGTGATCTTGTTGCGCACTTCACAGGTCAGGGTGATCGAGGTGCGGCCGAATTCGGTGGCGGTGATGCCCAGCTCGATGATGTCGCCCTGGCGCGAGGCGCTGACAAAGTTGATTTCGGAAATGTACTTGGTGACCACGCGCTGGTTGCCCAGCTGGACGATGGCGTAGATCGCCGCTTCTTCGTCGATCCAGCGCAACAGGCTGCCGCCGAACAGCGTGCCGTTGGGGTTGAGGTCTTCGGGTTTTACCCATTTGCGGGTGTGGAAATTCATGGGAGGGGCTCCGGGGTATTTGAGCGATTGCGGTGGATGTGCCCCCCAGCTTCAAGTTTCAAGCTTCAAGCTGCAAGTAAAAAGCGGCCTGCTCTTACTCGCAGCTTGAAGCTTGCACCTTGCCGCTTAAAGAAAGCTATAATCGCCTCCGTTTCAAAACGGTAACGATCACCTGATACCGTTTTCCCGCCACCTGTCCGAGGGGCGCTGCAGCAGGCTAGACCTGTCAGGCTCGGATGGGGCGTTGTCTGGCCGTGATGGTTCGGTCAGTCACTAAACGCACAACGGCGCCCATTCGCATACTTACGAATGGAGGCTCTTCATGAGCGCTGTCATCACGCCTGCAGATTTTACCGACTACAAAGTCGCCGACATGTCCCTGGCCGCCTGGGGCCGTCGTGAAACCATCATCGCCGAATCGGAAATGCCGGCCCTGATGGGTCTGCGCCGCAAATACGCCGCTGAACAACCGCTCAAGGGCGCGAAGATTCTCGGCTGCATCCACATGACCATCCAGACTGCCGTGCTGATCGAAACCCTGGTTGCCCTGGGTGCCGAAGTACGCTGGTCGTCCTGCAACATCTTCTCGACCCAGGACCAGGCCGCTGCCTCCATCGCCGCCGCCGGCATCCCGGTATTCGCCTGGAAAGGCGAGACCGAGCAAGAGTACGAGTGGTGCCTGGAGCAGACCATCCTCAAGGATGGCAAGCCATGGGACGCCAACATGATCCTCGACGACGGCGGCGACCTGACCGAGCTGCTGCACAAGAAGTACCCGCAGGTGCTGGATCGCGTCCACGGCGTGACCGAAGAAACCACCACCGGCGTGCACCGCCTGCTGGACATGCTGGCCAAGGGCGAGCTGAAGATCCCGGCCATCAACGTCAACGACTCGGTGACCAAGAGCAAGAACGACAACAAGTACGGCTGCCGTCACAGCCTGAACGATGCGATCAAGCGCGGTACCGACCACCTGCTGTCCGGCAAGCAAGCGCTGGTCATCGGCTACGGTGACGTGGGCAAGGGCTCGGCCCAGTCCCTGCGTCAGGAAGGCATGATCGTCAAAGTCTCCGAAGTCGACCCGATCTGCGCCATGCAGGCCTGCATGGACGGTTTCGAACTGGTTTCGCCGTTCATCGACGGGATCAACACCGGTACCGAGGCGAGCATCGACAAGGCCCTGCTGGGCAAGATCGACCTGATCGTGACCACCACCGGTAACGTCAATGTTTGCGACGCAAACATGCTCAAGGCCCTGAAAAAGCGCGCCGTAGTCTGCAACATCGGTCACTTCGACAACGAAATCGACACCGCTTTCATGCGCAAGAACTGGGCATGGGAAGAAGTGAAGCCACAGGTGCACAAGGTTCACCGTACCGGCCCAGGCGCTTTCGACGCCCAGAACGACGACTACCTGATCCTGCTGGCCGAAGGCCGCCTGGTGAACCTGGGCAACGCCACCGGTCACCCAAGCCGCATCATGGACGGTTCGTTCGCCAACCAGGTCCTGGCGCAGATCTTCCTGTTCGGCCAGAAGTACGCCGACCTGTCGCCAGCCCAGAAAGCCGAGCGCCTGACCGTTGAAGTACTGCCGAAGAAACTCGACGAAGAAGTGGCCCTGGAAATGGTTCGCGGCTTCGGTGGCGTGGTCACCCAGCTGACCAAGCAACAGGCTGACTACATCGGCGTGACCGTCGAAGGCCCGTTCAAGCCGCACGCTTACCGGTACTAAGAGCAGTTGCAAGCCTTGAGCTTCAAGCGGCAAGCGAGGGCCACAAGCCCTGCTTGCCGCTCGAAGCTTTCGGCTTCGTCCCTATTTGCTTAAACAGTTTCAAGCAGCCCGTTCCAGGCCCAAGAGCTGAGCGCACCTCCGCTACTCTTGCAGTTTGTGGCTTGCAGCTTGTAGCTGGAGGTTTCCTCCATGTCCCAAGACCGTCGCTACAGCTTCGAGTTCTTCCCGACCAAGACCGATGCTGGGCATGAAAAACTGCTTGCCACTGCCCGCCAGCTGGCCAGCTACAACCCCGACTTCTTCTCCTGCACCTACGGTGCCGGTGGCTCGACCCGCGACCGCACGATGAACACCGTGCTGCAGCTCGAAAGCGAAGTGAAGATCCCGGCCGCACCGCACCTGTCCTGCGTGGGTGACAGCAAGGCCGACCTGCGTGGCCTGCTGACCCAGTACAAGGCTGCCGGCATCAACCGTATCGTCGCCCTGCGCGGCGACCTGCCTTCGGGCATGGGCATGGCCAGCGGCGAGCTGCGTCACGCCAACGACCTGGTGAGTTTCATTCGTGAAGAGACCGGCGATCACTTCCACATCGAAGTGGCGGCGTATCCGGAAATGCACCCGCAGGCGCGCAATTTCGAAGACGACCTCAACAACTTCGTGCGCAAGGCCAACGCCGGCGCCAACAGTGCGATCACCCAGTATTTCTTCAACGCCGACAGTTATTTCTACTTCGTCGAACGCGTGCAACAAATGGGTGTGAACATCCCGATCGTGCCCGGCATCATGCCGATCACCAACTACAGCAAGCTGGCGCGTTTCTCCGACGCCTGCGGCGCGGAAATCCCGCGCTGGATCCGCAAGCAACTGGAAGCCTACGGCGACGACAGCCAAAGCATTCAGACGTTCGGCGAACAGGTCATCACCGAAATGTGTGAACGTTTGTTGCAAGGCGGGGCGCCAGGGCTGCATTTCTATACCCTGAACCAAGCCGAGCCAAGCCTGGCCGTCTGGAACAACCTGAAGCTGCCGCGTTAACCGCCCGGCAACATCAGAAAAGGCCTTGGCGAAATCCAGGGCCTTTTTTTTAACCCCCAATACATCCGAAGGATCGCCGTAGATGTCCACAGGCAGCACCGCAGCACGCCCACAATTGATCTATCTGGTTTACGGCGCCGCGACCTATCACCAGGAAGCCGCGTTCAGCATTGCCAGCGCCCTTGCCGGGCTGCGCGAAACGCCGGGCGAAGCCCTCGACATCCAGGTCTTCACCGACAATGCCGCGCCTTACCGCGACCTGCCTGTGCGCGTGCGCCCCCTGGACGAAAACACCCGCCAGGCCTGGATCGCCCCACACGGCTACCACTTTCGCGCCAAGCACGTGGTGATGCAGCAGGTGCTGCAAGAGTCCGAACTGGCGCTGCTGATCGACACCGATACCTTTTTTCACTGCTCGCCGCTGGAGCTGTTTCGCCGCGTCCAGCCCGGCACCCTGCTGTGTAACGCCTTCGGCATGTGCTACGGCGCCAACAAGGAGTCCGGCCTCTACCAGTCCCTGGCCGGCTTGCTGCAGGAACGCAAACTCGCCGACGACCAGATGCCGCTGCTGAACTCCGGCGTGATCGGCCTGCACCGCGCCGACGCCGATGTGCTGGACCGCTCCATCGCCCTGATGGACGAGCTGTACCCACTGGCCAACGGCGCCTACACCCTTGAAGAGTTCTGCCTGTCGGTGGCGGCCTATCGCACCAAGCAGGTTCGCGAATGCCCCGACCTGATCCATCACTACTGGAGCCGCAAGCAGCTGTTTCGCGCCAAGATCAAGGCCTGGCTGGACAAGCACGGCGCAGCGCCCACCAGTAGCGTCGCTCTGGACGAAACCCGCCTGGTCACCGCGACCCTGCCACGCCCACCGGCGTTGCAACGCCTGGCCTACAAGATCGTGACCCTGGCCCTGCCTGGGCACCAGCGGCAGTTCATGCGCGAAATCCTCTACGGCTGCTACCGCCACACCAACGAATTCGACCAGGCCTGCGCCCCGGTCTGGTGGGAGAAGGCCCGGGAAAACGCCGAAGGCCGCCTGAAAAAGCCGCTCAACAGCCATCAACTCGAGCGCTGGTTCAACCACCCGGTGATTCGCCTGGTACTGGGCCAGCGGCGCAAGGCCATCTACCTGCATCTGATCGAGACAAAGGCTGACTGAGGCTTGAGCTAGACAGCCTCTGGTATTGGGCGACCTCTCGTCGTAATCTCCAGCGATGCCCCTCATCGCCCAGCTGCTGACAGCCTTTATCTGTGCTTGCCTGAGCCTCACCGCCCATGGCGAGAAGCTGCGCATTGTCACCGAGCCCTGGGCCCCTTATGTCTATGAGGAACAGGGCAAGGCCCAGGGGCTGGATTACGAAACCACGGCCATCGTCTTCCAGCGCCTGGGGATCGAAGTCGAATGGCAGTTCCTGCCCTGGAAACGTTGCCTGGCCATGCTCGAACAGGGCCAGGCCGACGGTGCCCTGGACATTTTTCACAGCAACGAACGCGAAAGCAGCCTGCTCTACCCCAGCGAGCCGCTGTCGGACGTCGAGTTCGTGATGTTCTATGCCAACGCCCGGCCCTTTCCGTTCCGCACCCTGGAAGACTTGCGCGGGCTGACCGTGGGCACCTCTCCCGGCTATCTGTACAGCCAGGACTTCAGGGAGTCCACGCTGTTCAAGCACGAGCCGGCGCCGACCCACGAAGCCAACTTCGGCAAGCTGCTGCGCGGCCGCATCGACCTGCTGATCACCGATCGGCGGGTCGGCCAGCATCTGCTCGACCAACTGGACATTCGCCAGCAGATCACCGAGAACCCGGTGGTCATCAGCCGCCAGAGCCAGTTTCTGGCGGTACGGCGCAATGCCGGCATGGACTTGCTGGTGCAGCGTTTCGGCGCCGAACTCAAGCGCTTCAAACGCGAGCCGGCCTACGCCGAACTGAGCGCACGCTATGGCACGGCGCCGGCCATGGCCGACTCAAGCGCAATGCCGCCCGGCGCCCCGCTGAAAACCGTTGAGCAGCAGGAACGCAGCGCACGCTGATTGCTCTGTTATACTCCGGCCTTCCCGCCAGGCTCACGCCCGGACGCTCGACCCTGTTCAAGGCCTCTCGATACCGCTACAGCGCAGCCACAAGGCCCGCGCGAGCCCTCGCCGATGAGCCTTCAGGAGCCAGCAGGACCGGACGGGATTGCGTCCTCTTAAACGCCATTCGCGCCAGGCAAGACTATCCCTCTGGGCCAAGCCCTCACTAAAACAGGATTACTCATGTCCTTTGCTTCCCTCGGTCTCTCCGAGGCTTTAGTCGGCGCCATCGAAGCCGCCGGCTACACCCAGCCTACTCCGGTGCAACAGCGGGCCATTCCCGCCGTGTTGCAAGGTCGCGACCTGATGGTCGCGGCACAGACAGGTACTGGTAAAACCGGCGGTTTCGCCCTTCCGATCCTGGAACGGTTGTTTCCCAACGGTCACCCGGACAAATCCCAGCGTCACGGCCCGCGCCAACCGCGCGTCCTGGTCCTGACCCCAACCCGCGAACTGGCCGCGCAAGTGCACGAGAGCTTCAAGGTCTATGCCCGCGACCTGAAGTTCGTCAGTGCCTGCATCTTCGGCGGCGTCGGCATGAACCCACAGGTTCAGGCCATGGCCCGCGGCGTCGACGTGCTGGTGGCCTGCCCCGGCCGCCTGCTCGACCTGGCCGGCCAGGGCAGCGTCGACCTGTCCCACGTGGAAATCCTCGTGCTCGACGAAGCCGACCGCATGCTCGACATGGGCTTCGTCCATGACGTGAAGAAAGTCCTCGCACGCCTGCCCGCCAAGCGCCAGAACCTGCTGTTCTCCGCGACCTTCTCCAAGGACATCACGGACCTGGCCGGCAAGCTGCTGCACAACCCCGAGCGCATCGAAGTCACGCCGCCGAACACCACGGTCGAGCGTATCGAGCAACGGGTGTTCCGCCTGGCCGCCAGCCACAAGCGTGCCTTGCTGGCCCACCTGATCACCGCTGGCGCCTGGGAACAGGTACTGGTCTTCACCCGTACCAAGCACGGCGCCAACCGCCTGGCCGAGTACCTGGACAAGCACGGCCTGACCGCCGTCGCCATCCACGGCAACAAGAGCCAGAACGCCCGCACCAAGGCCCTGGCCGACTTCAAGGCCGGTGAAGTGCGGATCCTGGTCGCCACCGACATCGCCGCCCGTGGCCTGGACATCGACCAGCTGCCACACGTGGTCAACTTCGAACTGCCGAACGTCGACGAAGACTACGTGCACCGCATTGGCCGTACCGGTCGTGCCGGTCGTTCGGGCGAAGCGATCTCGCTGGTCGCGCCGGACGAAGAGAAGCTGCTCAAGAGCATCGAGCGCATGACCAAGCAGAAGATCCCCGACGGCGATCTGATGGGCTTCGATGCCAGCGCCGTGGAAGCCGAGAAACCGGAAGTGCGCGAGCGTCCGGACGTGCGTAACCCGCGCAATTCCCGTGGCCCGCGTGGCGACGGTCCGAACGGCGGTGGTGGTGGCGGCGGCGGCCGCAAAGACAAAGGCAAGGACAAGGGCAAGGAAAAACCGGCCGCTCGCGGCGACCGTCCAGCCCGTGAGCAGAAGCCTCGCGAAGGCACCCCGGCCCGCGAACAGCGCCAGCCGACGCCACGCGCCGACCGCGCCCCGGATGAGTTCCTGGACGACGACGTGGACAACTTCGGCAACCGCGCCGACTACGTCAGCCCGTACCAGAACAAGAACAACCAGAGCCGCGGTCGTCGTCCAGGCGCGCCAGGCCAGGGCGCAGCAGCCAACAGCAATGCGCCACGCAGCGGCGGCCAGGGGCGCTCCGGCGGTCCGCGCAATAGCAATGGCGCCAGCACCGGCACGCCACCTGCCAAGCGCAACGGCCCACGCAGCGGTGCTCCACGTGACGGCCAGGCCCGTCGCGAAGAGTCGCGCAATCGTCGTCCGGCCCGTGACGACCAGGCGCGTCAGGAACCGGCGGTACAGAACCCGCGTGGCAACCAGCCGAAGATCATGCACAAGGAATCGAAAGCTGACCGCTTCCCGACACCCGAGCAGCTCGATCAACTGCCAAGCCGTCCACGTGGCGAGAAACCAGCCTTGCTGACCCGCAATCGCTGAGTTACCCGCGGCAATAAAAAACGCCCCTGATCTTGCGATCAGGGGCGTTTTTTTTATGGCCTCTGTAGCCGCTGCCGAGGCTGCGATCGACCGGGAACCGGTCGCCGGCCTCAAGGGCCATGAAGGTCCTGAGGACCTTGTCGCAGCCTCGCGGGCTCGGCAGCGGCTACAGACGAAGCATTACTTCGCTTTCACACCTTCGAAGGTGATGTACAGGTCGACATTGTTGGAGGCCGGGCCCAAGTCCATCATCTTGCCGAAATCCTGGCGATTGATGCTGGTGGTGCCTTCGAAGCCGGCACGGTAGCCGCCCCATGGGTCCTTGCCTTCACCCAGGAAGGTCGCCTTGACCACGACCGGCTTGGTCACACCGTGCAGGGTCAGGTCGCCGGTCACGTCGGCAGTCTGCTTGCCATCGGCGTTCTTGCCGGTTGGCTTGACGCTGGTGGAGACGAACTTGGCGTCAGCGAACTTGCCCACGTCCAGGAAGTCTTTGCTGGCGATGTGCTTGTCGCGCTCGGCGTGGTTGGTGAACACGCTGGCGGTGCGCACATTGACTTCGATCTTGGCGTCTTCAGGCTTGGCCGCGTCGAAGCTGAACTTGCCGTCCAGGTCCTTGAAGGTACCGGTGATGAAGCTGTAGCCCAGGTGGCTGATCTTGAAGTCGACGAAGGCGTGCTGGCCTTCCTTGTCGATCACGTAATCAGCGGCCATCGCCTGACCGGCAGACAACAGAGCAGAACCGATTGCCAGAGCGGCGAGAGTCTTTTTCAACATGCTTTCTATTCCTTTTGAGTCGAGGTTGAGCATCAGGCTTTGCGTCCCAGCATACGAGCCAGGGTCGCGTCACGATCGATAAAGTGGTGTTTCAAAGCGGCCAGAGCATGCACTCCGGCAAAGATCACCAGGGCCCAGGCCAGGTACAGATGCACCTCGCCGGCCACATCCGCCTGGTCCGGCAGTCCGGAAACCAGGGCGGGAATTTCAAACAGGCCAAACACCGGGATCCCGACACCGTCTGCGGTGGAAATCAGGTAACCGGCAATCATCACAGCGAACAGACTGAGATACAGGAAGGCATGGCCGAAGGTAGCGCCCAGGCGCGTCAGGCGACCGTGGTTGGCCGGTGCCGGTGGCGGCGGGCTGACAAAGCGCCACAGCACCCGCAGCAACATGATCGCGAACAGCGTCAAGCCAATGCTTTTGTGCAGGTCCGGCGCATCTTTGCGCCAGGCACTGTAGTAATCCAGGCCGACCATCCACAGGCCCAGGGCGAACAATCCAAAGACTGCCAGCGCCACACTCCAGTGCAGGAAAATGCTTACCCAGCCATAGCGGGAAGAAGAGTTACGTAGCTGCATCACTTAAATCCTGTAAGAACTGCTGCCCAAGACTATCGATTTAACTATCGAATTAAAGCGGAAATTTTCGCTTTGAAATATCGAGAAATACGATGTTGATCCTACGAACACTAAATTAACCAGGCATTAAGGTCTACGTGGGGAAAACGTGACAGACCGTCCTGCGGCCGCGATCAATTCGCCCTTCCAGGCATGCAATGGGTTGTGACACGGCCTGGCATTGCATAGGCTTGCGCGATTGTTTGCTCGCGTACTTAGAGCCGCCTCCAGGAGACTGAACATGGGCCTCAACAACCAGTGGATGCAACGCGATCTCGCGGTGTTATGGCATCCCTGCACCCAGATGAAAGACCACGAGCAGCTGCCGCTGATCCCGATCAAGCGCGGCGAAGGCGTGTGGCTGGAGGACTTCGAAGGCAAGCGCTACCTCGACGCGGTCAGCTCCTGGTGGGTCAACGTATTCGGCCACGCCAACCCGCGCATCAACCAGCGCATCAAGGATCAGGTCGATCAGCTGGAGCACGTGATCCTCGCCGGCTTCAGCCATCAGCCGGTGATCGAGCTGTCCGAGCGCCTGGTGAAAATGACCCCCGAAGGCCTGACCCGCTGCTTCTATGCCGACAACGGCTCGTCGTGCATCGAAGTGGCGATGAAGATGAGCTTCCACTACTGGTTCAACCGCGGCCAGAAGGACAAGAAGCGCTTCGTCACCCTGACCAACAGCTACCACGGCGAAACCATCGCCGCGATGTCGGTGGGCGATGTGCCGCTGTTCACCGAGACCTACAAGGCCCTGCTGCTGGACACCCTCAAGGTGCCGAGCCCGGATTGCTACCTGCGCCCCGAAGGCATGAGCTGGGAAGAACACTCGCGCAACATGTTCGTGGCCATGGAGCAGACCCTGGCGGAACACCACGCCACCCTCGCCGCGGTGATAGTCGAGCCGCTGATCCAGGGCGCCGGCGGCATGCGCATGTATCACCCGGTGTACCTCAAGCTGCTGCGCGAGGCCTGCGACCGCTACGGCGTGCACCTGATCTTTGATGAGATCGCCGTCGGATTCGGCCGCACCGGCACGATGTTCGCCTGCGAACAGGCCGGCATCCGCCCGGACTTCCTCTGCCTGTCCAAGGCCCTGACCGGCGGCTACCTGCCGCTGGCCGCATGCCTGACCACCGACGAGGTCTACAGCGCCTTCTACGACGACTACCCGACCCTGCGCGCCTTCCTCCACTCCCACAGCTATACCGGCAACCCGCTGGCCTGTGCAGCGGCGCTGGCGACCCTGGATATCTTCGAGCAGGACAACGTCATCGCGAACAACCGGGCGCTGGCCCAGCGCATGGCCAGCTCGACCGCGCACCTGGCGGATCACCCGCACGTCGCGGAAGTACGCCAGACCGGCATGGTGCTGGCCATCGAGATGGTCCAGGACAAGGCCAGCAAGACCGCCTACCCGTGGCAGGAACGCCGTGGCCTGAAAGTCTTCCAGCACGCCCTGGAGCGTGGCGCCCTGCTGCGTCCGCTGGGCAGCGTGGTGTATTTCCTGCCGCCCTACGTGATCACCCCGGAGCAGATCGACTTCCTCGCCGAGGTGGCCAGCGAAGGCATCGATATCGCCACCAGCGACAAGGTCAGCGTGGCGGTACCCAAGGACTTCCACCCAGGCTTCCGCGATCCGGGCTGATAACCGCGCGAGCAAGCCCGCCCTCCGTAGGAGCGAGCTTGCTCGCGAAAAGCTCCGACTGACTGACACCGATCCAGAATTTTCCCCAGAGAACCACCATGAGACTGTCCCGCTTCTTTATCGACGCCCCCCTGAGCCTCGGCGAGCACGAACTGCCGGAAGCCCAGGCCCACTACATCGGGCGCGTGCTGCGCATGGCCGAGGGCGATGCGCTGCAGCTGTTCGACGGTTCGGGCAACGAATTTCGCGGCACCCTGCTGGAAGTCGGCAAGAAACGCGTGGTGGTCCGGCTCGATGAAAGCTTCGCCGGGCAGGTCGAGTCGCCGCTGCAGATCCACCTCGGCCAGGGCCTGTCCCGGGGCGAGCGCATGGATTGGGCGATTCAGAAGGCCACCGAGCTGGGGGTGAATGAAATCACCCCGATCTTCAGCGAGCGCTGCGAAGTGCGGCTCAAGGACGAACGCGCCGACAAGCGCCTGGCCCACTGGCGCCAGGTGGCCGTCAGCGCCTGCGAACAATGCGGGCGCTCGCGGGTGCCGGTGATTCATCCGCCAGTGCTGCTGGCCGACTGGATCAAGCAGACCCAGGCCGATCTCAAGCTGGTGCTGCACCCGGTGGCCGAGCCGCTGGTGAGCCACGCCAAGCCTGCGACCCTGGCATTCCTGATCGGCCCGGAAGGCGGTTTGTCCGACACCGAAGTGGACCAGGCCCAGGATGCGGGCTTCCTGCCGGCGCGCCTTGGGCCGCGGGTGCTGCGCACCGAAACCGCGCCGGTGGTAGCGCTGGCCGTGGCGCAGCAACTCTGGGGCGACTTCTAACCCCTTCTGTAGGAGCGAGCTTGCTCGCGAAAAACGGACTCAGCCAACGTAATTTCCACGTCCGGACGATCCAATCGCGAGCAAGCTCGCTCCTACGGAGGGGCCGATCACTCCACCGGATCGCTCACTGGCTTGGCGATGATGGCCTTCAACTCGCTGGTCATCGGAAATTCCAGGTTCAGGCCCTTGGGTGGAATCGGTTGTTCGAACCAGCGCTGGTAGATTCCGTTGATCTCCCCTGAGCGATACAGGTCCGCCAGGGTGCTGTTCACCAGTTCCAGGAACTGCGGATCGTCCTTGCGCACCATGCAGCTGTAGATTTCCCGCGACTGCTCCTCACCGACCACCACCCAGTTGTGCGGATCGCGGGCCTTGGCCCGTTCGCCGTAGAGCAGTGCGTCGTCCATGTAGAACGCCGCGGCGCGACCCGATTGCAGCATCTGGAAGGCTTCGCCGTGGTCCTTGGCGCTGATCACGAACATGTCGATCTTGTGCTCGACGTTGTAGCTCTTGAGGAAGCGCTCGTTGGTGGTGCCGGCGGTGGTCACCACGTTCTTGCCGCGCAGGTCGGCGAAACGCTTGATCCCGCTGTCCCTGGCGGTCAGCAACTGGCCTTTGACGTAGATGAAGCCGTAGGAAAACGCCACCTGCTTCTGCCGTTCGGCGGTCACTCCGGTGGAGCCGCATTCCAGGTCCACGGTGCCGTTCTGCACCAGCGGAATGCGCGTCTGCGACGTCACCAGGTTGTACTTCACCGCCAGTTGCGGCAGCGCCAGCTTGTCGCGGATGCGCTCGACGACCTTGCTCGCCAGGTCCACCGAGTAGCCCATGGGTTTGCCGCTGTTGTCACCCACGTAGGAAAACGGCACCGACGCATCGCGATAACCCAGGGTAATACTGCCGGCATTGGCGATCTTGCCCAGGGTGCCGGTCAGCGGCGCCTCGCTGGCGTACAGCGGGGAGCCGAGCAACAAGCCCAGGGTGCAGCCGAGCAACGTGATTTTTTGCATTGTTATTCTCCGTTGTGGGTGAAGGCGTTAGCGGCGAACCGCGATGACAGTGATTTCCACCAGGATTTCCGGACGCGCCAGCGCGGCCTGCACGGTGGTGCGGCTCGGCGCCTGGCCCGGGGACAGCCAGGCCGACCAGACCTCGTTCACCGCGGCAAAGTCCTGCTGGATGTCTTTCAGGTAGAGGGTCGCACTGAGCAGATGATCCTTGTCGCTGCCGGCCTCGGCCAGCAGGGCGTCGATCTTCGCCAGCACTTCGCGGGTCTGGCCGGCGGCATCGGTGGCCGGGCCCGGCACCTGGCCGGACAGGAACAGCAGATCGGCAAAGCTCACGACAGCGCTGAGGCGGTCATTGCTGTGGAGACGCTGGATGGTCATGGGACAACTCCTTGTACGCGGAAGAAATCAGGCGGCATGGGGCGCGAGGCCCTGCATGTCGATGGAAGGACGGCGCTGGCCGATCAGCTCGGCCAACAGCCGCCCGCTGCCACAGGCCAGGGTGAACCCCAGGGCGCCGTGGCCGAGGTTGAGCCACAGGTTGCGGTAACCGGTGGCGCCAATCAGCGGTACGCCGCTGGGGGTCGCCGGGCGCATGCCGGCCCACTCGATGGCGGCATCGTAGTCGCCGGCATTGGCGAAGGTTTCCCGGGCCTGGCGCTGCATCAGGGCCAGGCGCTTGGGGTCCAGGGACGGGTCGAAACCGACGATATCGACCATCGCCGCCACCCGCAGCTGCTGGCCGATCCGTGCGTAGACGATCTTGCGGTTGTAGTCGGTGATGCTGATCTCCGGCGCCCGGTGCCCCGCGCCGATCGGCACGCTGAGGCTGTAGCCCTTGAGTGGATACAGCGGCAGCTTCAGCCCGGGCAGCGCCAGCTCGCCACTGCGATGGCCGGCGGCGAGTATCAGTTGATCCACCGCCAGCACCTCGGCGCCCAGCTCGATGGCCTGCACCTGGCCGCCCGCCTGACGAATACCGGTGACCTGGCGCCCCGTCAGCAGCTGGCAGCGACCGGAAGCCTGCAGCCGCGCCACCAGTTGCTGGCAGAAGGCGTGACAGTCGGCCACCTCTTCGTCCGGAGTGAAGATGCCGCCGACAAAGGGCGCGCCGCCGAGGGTCGGCTCCAGTTGTGCGCATTCGCCAGCGGACAGCACCTGCTGCTGGCGCGGATCGACCAGGCCGTGGCGGGCATGCTCGAAACTGGCGGTTTCGCGAAAGGTCACCAGCTTGCCGTTACGCCGCCAGTGAAAACCCTCGAGCCGATCCTCCTCGCGCCAGCGCTGCAAGGTGGCCTGGCTCAACAGCGCCAGGCGCAGCAGGTGAGCGCCGTTGCGCCGGTTGACCGAACCACGGCAGGCCGCCAGGAACCCGGCCATCCAGCGCCACTGCGCCGGGTCCAGGCGCGGGCGCAGCTTCAGCGGCGAATCGCCCCGCAGCATCCAGCCCAGCGCCTGCCAGGGCACGCCGGCATCGGCCAGCGGCGCCACGTAGCGGTACGACAGCTGGCCGCCATTGGCGAAGCTGGTCTGGCTGGCGAAGGATTCGCGCGCCTCCACCAGGCTGACGTCGAACCCCTCGCGAACCAGGGCGTAGGCGCTGGCCAGGCCGATGACCCCGCCGCCGATGATGCAAACCCGCTGTGCCATGTCAGTCCTTAAACCTTGTTGAGCGGGCTTCAGGTTAGGACCAGGTGACAGGCCCGGGACAATGAATAAAGATGGACCACCCATAAACAAAGGTTATGGAATCATCATGCGACTGCGCCATATCGAGATTTTCCAGGCCATCCGCCAGACCGGCTCGATCAGCGGCGCGGCGCAACTGCTGCACGTCTCCCAGCCGGCGGTGACCAAGGTCTTGCAGCACGCCGAGCAGCAGTTGGGGTTCCCGCTGTTCCTGCGGGTCAAGGGCAAGTTGCAGGCCACCCCGGAAGCCCTGGAGCTGGAGCGCGAAGTCGACAAGGTCAGCGAAAGCCTGCAAGGGGTGCGACGCCTGGCCCAGAGCCTGCGCCGCGAGCCGGGCCACAGCCTGCGGATCGGCGCCACGCCGGCGCTGGCCCTGTCCTTGCTGCCGCCGGCCATCAACCAGTGGACCCGGCGCTACCCGGACATCGTCTGCGAGCTGTCCAGCGCCCACAGCCGCGAGCTGGTACAGAACCTGCTGATGCGCGAGATCGATGTAGCCCTGACCCTGCAGCGCCCGGATCATCCGGGGCTGACCGCACAGGCCCTGGCCAGTGGGGTGCTGGTGGCGCTGGCGCCGCTGGATTACTGGCCCCAGGCGGCCAGGGGCACGCCGCTGCCGTTGATGGAATTGGCGGGGGCGCCCTTGATCGGCCTGTCCAGCGCCGACCCGCTGGCGGCGAAACTCGACGGTTACCTGAAAGCCGTGGAGCCGGCGCCCCGGGTCAGCATTGCCGTGCAGACCTACTCCCTGGCCCGGGCCATGGTCGAATCCGGGGCCGGGCTGGCGGTGATCGACCCCTTCACCGCCCTAGGCGCCTCCCCCGCCAGCACCGCGATTCGCCCGCTGACCCCGGCGCTGCCGATCACCCTGTATGCCGTGACCCGCGCGGCGGAGGCCCTGCCCCACACCTTGAGCAGCCTGCTGGAGATCTTCGGCGGCCGGGCGCAGGAGCAGCTGGATCGGTTGATGACCGGGGATTGAGGCGGCCCTACCGGGCCTTGTCGCGAGCAATCGAGCGTCGACCGGCTGCTCCTACAGAAGCACCTCGTACCTGTAGGAGCGAGCTTGCTCGCGATGAACGATAACGCGGTCGCCCGTCACAACACGTAGAAAAAGATCGCCACAAAGTGCAGCAAACTGCCGGCGATCACGAACAGGTGCCAGATCCCGTGGGCGTGGCGCAAACGGCTGTCGAGGGCGAAGAAGATGATGCCGACGGTGTAGAGCACCCCGCCCGAGGCCAGCCAGGCGAAGCCGGCGGGGCCCAGGGCCGCCAGCAGCGGCTTGACCGCCACCAGCACGATCCAGCCCATCACCGCGTAGATCACGATGGACAGGATGCGCGCCTCGGAGCGCGGCTTGATCTCCTGCAGGATGCCGATCAGCGCCAGCCCCCAGACGATCCCGAACAGCGTCCAGCCCCAGGGCCCGCGCAGGGTCACCAGGCAGAACGGCGTATAGCTGCCGGCGATCAGCAGGTAGATCGAGAAGTGATCGACCTTCTGCATGATGCTTTTCGCCCGCCCGCGCACGCTGTGGTACACCGTCGAGGCGCTGTACAGCACCAGCAAGGTGAAGCCGTAGATCGCCACGCTGACGATTTTCCACGGGCTGCCGTCGAGGCTGGCCAGCACCAGCAGCCAGATCCCCCCGACCAGTGCCGCAATCGCTCCCACCAGATGCGTCCAGGCGTTGAGTCTTTCCCCGTGATACATGTGTCACTCACCTCCCAAGGCGGAAAATCTGCGCAAGGCTCAGGCCTATAGCCTGAAAGCGCAATGTTTGCGAATAAAGCTATGGACGAAAAAACCTCCAGCCAAGTCATGACCCGGCAGGCACAATCGGAGCATTCGAATAAGAGCGCCCATCATGCTGATCGATGAAGAGTTGACCCTGAAAAAGCTCGAAGTGTTTCTGGCGTTCATGCGCACCGGCAACCTGGCGCGTGCCGCCGCCGAGTTGCAGACCAGCAATGTCAGCGTGCACCGGGCCATTCACTCCCTGGAAAGCGCCCTGCGCTGCCCGCTGTTCAAGCATGAAGGGCGCAACCTGACGCCGCTGGAGAGCGCCTTCGTCCTCGAAGAACGGGCACAGAAGCTGATCCAGGACGTGCTCGAAAGCGTGCGCCTGACCCGCGAAGCCGCCGGGTTCTCGGCGGAGCGCTTCAAGCTCGGCTCCCTGTATTCATTGACGGTGAAGACCGTGCCGCAGCTGATCATGGGCCTGAAACTGCGCCGCAGCGAGCTGAATATCGACCTGATCCTCGGTTCCAACATCGACCTGTTGTACAAGCTGAAGAACATGGAAGTCGACGCGATCCTGGTATCGCTGGACGACAGCGTCAGTGACCCGGACTGCGAGCAGATCCCGCTGTTTTCCGACGACATCTTCCTCGCCACGCCGGCCGATTCGCCGTTCGCCCAGCAGGCGGAAGTCGACCTCAGCGATGTGCGCGACGCGACCTTCATCACCCTGACCCAGGGCTTTGCCACCCATCAGGACGGCGTGCGGGTGTTCAAGCAGGCGGGGTTCGAGCCGAAGGTGGCGATGCAGGTCAACGACATCTTCACCCTGCTGAGCATGGTCAGCTCGGGGGTGGGCTATGCCCTGCTGCCGGGAAGGATTGCCGCGGTGTACGAAAACCGCGTGAAACTGATTCCGCTGCAGGCGCGCTACCGGCTGCAACAGCATATCGGCGTGGTATTCCTCAAGGCCAAGGAGCGCGACCCGAACCTGCTGGCGCTGCTGGCGGAGTGCCGGATGTATGCCAACCGGCAGGACACATAACGCACGGTGTTTACAAGAACGCTATCGCGAGCAAGCTCGCTCCTACAGGGGATCACACCGTACCTGTAGGAGCGAGCTTGCTCGCGATGAGGCCAGCCGCCCTACCCCACCAACCCGCGCACGATGAAGAACAGCAACGAAGGCCCGAGCAGGCAACCCAGCCCGGTATGGAAGGTCGCGGTCAGCGCGCCGTAGGGCACCAGGCGCCGGTCGGTCGCCGCCAGGCCCGCGGTCACCCCGCTGACGGTGCCGGCCAGGCCACCGAAGACCATCGCCGAACGCGGGTTGTCCAGGCCCATCCAGCGCGCCGCCATGGGCGTGCCGACCATCACCAGGATCGCCTTGATCAGCCCCGTGGCGATGGACAGCGCCACCACATCGGAACTGGCGCCGATCGCCGCCCCGGTCACCGGGCCGACAATGTAGGTCACCGCGCCGGCGCCGATGGTGGTCATGCTCACCGCATCGCGATAGCCGAAGGCCCAGGCGATGCTCGCGCCGACAATGAACGGCAGCACCGTGCCGAGAAACAGCGCGATGGCGCCGATCATCCCGGCCTTGCGCGCCTCGGTGGCCTGCACTTCGAAGGCCGTGGCGACAATCGCGAAGTCCCGCAGCATGGCGCCGCCCATCAGGCCGATGCCGGAAAACAGCGCCAGGTCCGCCAGGCCCTTTTGCCCACCGGTGATGGTGCCGCCGACCCAGGCCAGCACAAGGCCGATGACGATGGCGATGGCCGAACCGTGTACCCGGCCGAACGTCAGGCGCTTGGACAGCAGCACCGAGACCCACATGATCACGCCGACGAAGGCGAAGGCGGTGACCAGGCCGTTGTGTTCCAGGCCTTTCTCGATCAGATCCCACATATCAGCGTCCCCCTGCCGCAGCGGCGCCAGGGGCGACACTGTCCGGTTCGTCCGGCAACGGTTCGCCTTTGTTGGTGCGGCTGATCAGGGCGATGGTGCCACCACAGAGCAGCACCGAACCGATGGCCGCCAGTACCGCCACCGGGCCGCCGTGCAGGGCGGTCACCACGTTCTGTTGCGCGGCCATGGCCACCACCACCGGGATGTACATGGCGCCCCAGAAGCCGACGCCCATCTCGCAGTCCTTGGTCATGCCACCGTGCCTGTGCATCCACAGCCGCGCGCAGATCAGCAGGATCATGGCGATGCCCACACCGCCGACGTTGGATTTCACCCCCAGCAGGACGCCGAGCATGTCACCGATAATCACCCCTGCCAGCGTACAGATCGCCAGCAGCGCCACACCGTAAATAATCATTGTTGTAGTCCTCAAAGTGCATCGTCGAAGTTGTTGTTCTTGTGCTTCGCCAGCTTGAGTCGGTGTCTAGGGTTGGCGGTTTCCCTCCTCACGCAACAGCGCTTGCAGGGTGTCGAGTCGGGCACCGTCGCAGGCAATCACGGTGCCTTGCTCGAACACCCGGCGCGCCAGAGCGGTCAACACCGCGCCGGGCGGCAGTTCGATCTGTAGCCGCACGCCGCGCTCGTAGGCGCTTTGCACGGTGCCGCGCCAATCCACCACCCGGCACATGTTGAAGGCCAGGTCGTCGCGCAACTGCTCTGGCGTGCGCAGCGGCCGCGCGCAGCTGCCGCTCAGGTAACCCAGGCGCGGCGGCTGCAGCGTCACCCTGGAGAAGGCCACGGCCAGGACCTGGGCCGGCTGCTCCAGCAGCGGGCAATGGGACGGCACGCTGACCGCCAGGCGCTTGGCCACCCCGACACCGCAACTCCGGGCCAGCTCGGCGACCTGGGCCATGGCGGCATCGCTGCCGGCGATCACCACCTGGCTATCGGCATTGATATTGGCCAGGTACACCGGGTTGTCCGGGCTGTGCACCCGGGCCAGCAAGGCCTCCACCGTCGCCAGCTCCAGGCCGATGATCGCGGTCATGCCATAACCCTGTGGATAGGCCTGCTGCATCAGCTCGCCGCGCAGGCTGACCAGACGCAGCGCATCGCCAAAATCCAGGGCCCCGGCCACCACCGCGGCGGGATAGGCGCCAATCGACAGGCCCGCCACGTAATCCGCGCCCGGTCCATTTTCCAGCAGCACCCGGGCATTGGCCACGCCGGCGATCAGCAGGCACAGCTGCACCGCCCGGGTACTCGCCAGGGCCTGGGGCGAATCCAGGGCCAGGGCATCCTCGCCCAGGACTTCGCTGGCCTGTCGCAGGCAGGCGTCCGCCAGGGCGCTGGGCGGCAGGCGATGCAACATTCCCGGCTGCTGCGCGCCCTGGCCTGGAAACACCAGTAGGCTGCTCACGCCACCGGCTCCAGGGCCTGCCACGGATCGCTGACCAGACGCGCGCCACTGGCGCTTTTCAGCAGCACCCGCGCCGAAGTCCCGGCCCACTCGCGCAGAGCCACGGCGCCGTTGGGCGTCTGCAATTGCAGGTCCACCGGGCAAACGGCGGCGTCGAGCAGAGCCAACAACGCGCGGGCCTGGGCCCGGTCCATGGGCTGCGCAGTGCGCAGGATCAGGTCCAGGTCGCTCTGCCGATGCAGCGCCGGCACGCCGCTGGCCAGTTCAAAACCGGCGCTGCCGCTGACACCCCAGGCGAGGCCAAGGGCATCCAAAGGTTCACGCAACCGGGCCAGTGCCTGGAGCGCTGGCCAGGCCCGCTCCGACTCGACATAACGCAGCTCTTCCGGCCGCACCCGGCGCTCGATGGCCGCCACCGCCATCAGCGTCCCGTAGCGCTGCTCGCGCAGCCGCCCACGCACGCCCACCGCCACCTGCCCGGCCGCGGCCACCGCTCGACGCACCACCACCGGTTGCCCGGCAGCCATGGCCGTCACCGCCCAGGCCGGGGCATCGGCGGGCAACTGTTGCGGGGGCAGGCCCCACAGCAGGTCATGGGGCAGCAAGGCGCTGGTCATGGCGCTCACCACTGCTCGCGCAACAGCTGGCGGACCCGGCTGGAAGCGCCGCGATTGCTGGCCCCCAGGCGGCCCGACAGATCGCGGCCATGGGTGCGCGCATCGGCAATCGCCTGGCTCAGGCATTGCCGCACCTGGGCCAGATCGTCGGTGGTCGGCTGTTCGATCTGGCTGACCGAGAGCGTCTCCCAGAGCAGGCCGAGGCTGGCATAGTTGTCGATGTCATAGGCCATGGGCGGCACGCTGGCCGCCAGGGCCTCCAGTTCCTCGACACTGCGCAGGGTGACCCGCGCCGCCGACACCTTGCCCATGGCGTGCACCATCACCCCCGGATCGCGCAGGGCGATCAGGCGGTTGGCCTGGTAACCGTGGGCCAGGAAGGCCCCGGACATGGCCTTGCCCACCAGCAGGCCGATCACCGGATGCCCGGCCAGCCGGGCCCGGGCATAACTGTCGGCGGCCGCGGCCAGGGCCTGATGAATGCCCAGGGCTTCTTCGCGACGCCCATAGGCCTGGCTCGGCACATCGACTATGGCGATCAGCCCACGCTTGACGCTCTGCTCGCGGTCGGCCTCGATCGCCTCGTCCACCGCCTTGGCCAGGCCCCAACCCTCCAGCAGGCCGACCTCACCGTTGCGGGCGCGCACAAAAGGGTTGGCCGGGTCGGCGACCACGGCGATAAAGCGCACCGGCTGCTGCTCCAGGGTGGCATCCGCCACTTTCAACGAGGCGGGCAAACCCGCGACCGGGACAGCGCCCGCGCTCAGGGCCGTGAACCAATGCAGGCCCCGCAGGGAATAAGCACTCATCAGTGGTCTCCTCGGTACAGCTGGCGAACCGTCGTCGGATCGATCTGTGGATGGCTGTCCAGCCGGGCCAGGCGTTGCAGGTACAGCTCGGCCTGGCGGCTGCGCTGCTCGTCGGGCAACCCCTGGGCCAGCAGTTCGCCGACCTGTTGGCGGATCTGCGCCACGTCGTCGGCCACATAACGGTCCGCCAGGCCGCTGGCGAAACGCTGCTCGCCGCCGGTCAGGCTCCAGATAAAGGGCCGGTCGCGGGAGTCGTATTCCTCGAGGCCGGCTTCCTGCTCGATCACCTGCGGGCCGTTGAGGCCCAGCCGCGCCTCCTGGGTCACCAGCAGGTAACTGCACAGCCCGGCGGCAATCGACATGCCGCCAAAACAGCCGACGCTGCCGGCCACAATGCCTATCACCGGCTGGTACTGGCGCAGGTCGACGATGGCCGCGTGAATGTCGGCGATCGCCGCCAGCCCGAGGTTGGCTTCCTGCAGGCGTACGCCGCCGGTTTCCAGCAACAGCACGGCGCGGGTAGGCACGCCCTTGCGGTTGTCTTCGGCCGCCAGTTCCAGGGCGCCGGCAATCTTCGCCCCACCGACCTCGCCGAGGCTGCCGCCCTGGAACGCGCCTTCGATGGCGGCGATCACCACCGGCAGGCCGTCGATGCGGCCCTTGGCGATCACCACGCCGTCATCGGCCTGGGGCACCACACCCTGGCGGGCCAGCCACGGCGACATGACGCGCTGGAACGGATCGAGCAATTCGCGAAAGCTGCCAGCGTCCAGCAAGGCCTTGGCCCGCTGCCGGGCGCCGAGTTCGACGAAGCTGTGTTTGTTGAGCAAACGGGCGCTGTCAGTCATGGCCGATCTCCTCGAAACCCTGCTCCAGGCGCAAACGCACCACGCCGGGGGTGGCGCCAAAATCATGGATATCGATGCTCAGGGCCGGCGGTGTCTGGCCGTCGAACATGCGCTCGAACAGATGCTGCCAGCGCGACGCGCTACCGTTGACCGAGGTCTGCACCTGAATGCTCAGCTTGCCGGGTTGCCCGGGTTCGAGCAGCACTTCCAGGTCGCCGGAGCCGACACAGCCCACCAGCGCCCGGCCCCGGGCGGGTTGCCCGGCGGGAAATTCGAAAGACAAGGTTTCCATCACACTGCTCCCTGGATAAAGGCGGCGCCGGAGGCGATCCGGTCGATCAGCAGGCAGGCCGCGAGCAAGTCCGCGGCGCCACCGGGCGAGGCATTCAAGGCCAGCAGGCACTGGTCCAGCTCATGCAGGCGGCGACGCCCGGCCAGGCTGGCACTGCCACCGGAATCGAGCACCGCCTGGGCGCCCTGTTGCATCGCCTGCAGGCCCGCCTCGCCAGCGCGATAGAGCACGCAGGTGTCGGCCAGGCCGGTCATGATCGCCAGCAGCGCATCGAGCCGGGCGTTCTGTTCGCCATGCCCCTGGGCCCGGCTGCGTTCGAGTTGCGGCAGGCCCCGTTGCAGCACAGCCGGAAAGCCCAACTGGGCTTCTTCCCGAGCGCCACGCACGCCATAGCGCAGCGCCACTTGCGCGCCGTGGCTGAGGGGCCGCGGCGCGTAACGATCGTCCAGCAGCGCCAGGCGCGCGGCCCGCAGGCACAGGGCGCCTGCCGTGTTGGCTTGAGGTTCCAGCGCGGCGGCGGCCACCAACAGGCCCAGGGCCCAGATCGCGCCACGATGGGTGTTCACCCCGTTGGTGGTAGCGAGCATCGCCGCTTCGCCTTCACGGCCAATGCAGCCCAGGGCCTCGCGCAGGGGCAGGCCGACCATGCCGAACTCGCTGGCGGCTTCGGCCATTTCCTTGAAGGCTGGCCACAGCGACAGCGCCGAGGCATGCATCAAGCCCAGGTGCAGGTCGCTGTGGGCGCCGTTACCACGACGGTCGACCAGGGCTGGTTTCGGCGACAGGTCAGCCTCGTCGATCAGCACGTCCACCGCCAGGTCCGCCAGGCGCTCGGCCAGGCTCAGGGGTTTGCTTTGCAGGTTGAAGGCGTGCATTTACCAGCTCCTGAACTTGGCGGGCGGGTTGTACAGGCCACCCGACCACTCCACCAGATCGGCGACGCTTTTTGCCGCCAGCAGCTCGCGGCTGGCGTCGGTGCGGCGGATGCCGAGGTCTTCGGGCAGGGCGATCAGGCCTTCGCGGCGCATGCGCGCGGTGTCTTTCGGGTTGTGGCGCAGGCCGATGGCGGTCACCCCGGCCACCGCCGCGATCATCGCCTGGCGCTCTTCCAGGGAACGCGCCTTGTACAGGTAGGCGATGCCCTCCTCGGTCAGCAGGTGGGTGACGTCGTCGCCGTAGATCATGATCGGCGCCAGGGGCATGCCGCTCTTGCGTGCCACTTCCACGGCGTCGAGGGTTTCGACAAAGGTGGGTTTGCCGCCTTCCTGGAAGGTCTCGACCATCTGCACCACCAGCTTCTTGCCACGTTCGAGCATGGCCGCCGGCGCGTCGCTCTGATCCTGGCGCATATCCAGCCAGGCCGGGGTGCCGTGGCGCCGGCCGCGCGGGTCGTGGCCCATGTTCGGCGCACCGCCGAAACCGGCCAGTCGGCCGCGGGTCACGGTGGAGGAATGGCCATCGCCATCGACCTGCAGGGTGGCGCCGATAAACAGGTCCACCGCGTATTGCCCGGCCAGCTGGCAGAACAACCGGTTGGAGCGCAACGAGCCGTCGCGCCCGGTGAAGAACACATCCGGCCGCGCGGCGATGTAGTTTTCCATGCCCAGTTCGGTACCGAAGCAATGCACACTTTCCACCCAGCCGCTTTCGATGGCCGGGATCAGGGTCGGATGGGGGTTGAGGGTCCAGTTGCGGCAGATCTTGCCTTTCAGGCCCAGGGATTCGCCGTAGGTCGGCAGGATCAGCTCGATGGCCGCGGTGTTGAAACCGATGCCGTGGTTCAGCGACTGGACCTTGTGTTTTTCATAGATGCCGCGGATCGCCATCATCGCCATCAGCACGTGCACCGGCTTGATATGGCGCGGGTCGCGGGTGAACAGTGGCTCGATGTAGAACGGCTTGTCGGCCACCACCACGAAATCGACCCAGGACGCCGGGATATCCACCCGCGGCAGCTCGCTGACGTCGTCCACCAACTGGTTGACCTGGACGATGACGATGCCATCGCTGAACGCCGCCGGTTCGATCAGCGCCGGGGTGTCCTCGGTGCTTGGCCCGGTGTAGATATTGCCCGCGCGGTCGGCCATAAAGCCGGCCGAAAGCACCACGTTGGGGATCAGGTCCACCACCAGCCGCGCATAGAGCTCGATGTAGGTGTGGATAGCGCCGATTTCCAGCAGGCCATCTTCCAGCAACTGGCTGATGCGCAGGCTCTGGGTGCCGGCGAAAGAGAAGTCGAGTTTGCGGGCGATGCCGCGTTCGAACAGGTCCAGGTGCTCCGAGCGGCCGACGCTGGGCATGATCATGTGCAGATCATGCAAGCGGCCCGGGTCGGCCTTGGCCAGGGAGCGGGACAGGAAGTCCGCCTGCTTCTGGTTGTTGCCCTCCAGCACCACACGGTCGCCGGGCAGGATCAACGCCTCCAGCGCCGCGACTATCTTGTCGGTGGGCAACACCGCGCCATCGGCGAGACCCCGCACCTGCTCGAGACGCCGCTGCTTTTCAGCGCGCCGCCGCGTCCAGCGCGAGTCGGGGGATATTGTTGTTGTCATGCTCACTCCACGGGTTCGCTGTCGTGGCAGCTACCTTAGGAACGGAGGATGCAAGGCATCAATCAAGCAGAGCGGTGGATCGTTACGGTGAGGGTAATGATCAGGGGCGCAGGCCTTCCCACCCACGCCCCATAAACAACCTTGCGCTTAACCTTCGAGCCGCCACTGCAATGCATCCAACGCATCGCAGCCATCCTGCAACAGCAGATGGGCCGCATTGACGATGTGATGCAGGTCCTGGTCGTGAACGCCTTTGAGGCTCAGGCAGTTGAGGCTGTGCATCAGGTCGCGGGTGGTCTTGAGGCGCTGGACGGCACAACCGTGCAGGTCGGATGCCGGGGCGTTGGGGTTGAGGTAGAGCACTGGAGTGGTGGTGAGATTGCTGTGTAGCGGGATGAACTCAGTCATGGGTCTAGCTCCTTGGCCGGTCGAGAAACAGGTTAAACAGCAGTTCCATACTTGTCTGTGCACGACCGTAAGTGAGAAAAGACAGCCCCGTCTTTGGAGACGTCTATAGGTCCGTGAACAAATTCGACCGGCTAAGATCGGCCACCGATGCGTCGGTGACAGCCCGGACTATGGAGCCTGATATGCCTCCCAGCAATCGGGAAACTGTTGCCACTCTCTACGACTGAAATCTCTGTTAATACCCCAGCCCCCGTGTAGCCGCTGCCGAGCCATGGCGAGGCTGCGATAGGACCGAAGGTCCTCCAGCGGTCTCAAAACCCTGCGCCTGCTGCGCAGTCGATCGCAGCCTCGCAGGCTCGGCAGCGGCTACAGGGTTTCGCGTCGACCGGCAGGTCGCGTTTGGCTTTGGCTTTGGTTTTTGATCTTGATCCACCCGCCCCATCGGGAGGCCGAGCGGAGGTGTTCATCAGGGGGATGGCGCGCAGCGCCCCTCGACGCAGTCGAGGACATCGTATGGAGGTCGAAGCGAAGCCGACCGGAGTCGATGCCCCCTGATGGACACCGGAGCGAGGGAACCTGAGCGCAGCGAAGGCCGTACGCAGGGGCAAGACCTTTTGGTTACTTTTGGGGCGTTTGCCAAAAGTGACCCGCCGTAAGGGCCATCCCTTTCAAGGTCTTGGGTAAAATCCGCTGAAATTCAGTCAGGAAGACCCGAACGATGTGGGCCGATGTACTAGCGCGATTCGAGAAAAAAGCACCTGCCAGCGTGATGGCCAAACTTGCCTTGGAGCAAGCCATTGCGCCGGAGTGGGTCGATCAGGTTTTCGAAGAACACCGGCAACGGCAGTACTCCCGCGAATTGCTGTTCTCAACCATCGTTAAGCTCATGTCCCTTGTTTCATTGGGCTTGAAGCCGTCATTACATGCCGCGGCCAAGCAGCTGGAGGATCTTCCGGTTAGCCTGGCGGCCCTTTACGACAAGGTCAGCCGTACCGAACCGGCTCTGTTGCGCGCCTTGGTCACAGGTTGCGCGCAGCGCCTGACTCCGACGATCAAGGAGTTGGGGGGCTCAGCCATGCTGCCCGATTGGCAGGTTCGGGTGGTAGACGGCAGCCACCTGGCGTCCACCGAAAAGCGCCTTGGAGCACTACGGCACGAGCGCGGAGCGGCTCGTCCCGGATTCTCGGTCGTGGTCTACGATCCCGACCTGGATCAGGTCATTGACCTGCAACCCTGCGAAGACGCCTACGCAAGCGAGCGAGTCTGCGTGTTGCCGCTACTGGCCGATGCCAAGACGAACCAGGTTTGGATCGCTGATCGGCTCTACTGCACGCTTCCTGTAATGGAGGCCTGTGAACAAGTGAAAACGTCATTTGTCATTCGCCAGCAGGCCAAGCACCCGCGCCTGATTCAAGAGGGCGAGTGGCAAGCATCTTTGCCTGTTGCAACAGGTACGGTGCGTGAACAAAGCATTGAGGTAAGAGGGGGGCATCAGTGGCGACGCATCGAGTTGACGCTCCATTCACCAAACGACTCAGGTGACCGCAGTTTGATGTTCTGGAGCAACCTGCCCGAGAGCATCAGCGCACCGCAGATCGCGGACTTCTATCGCCGTCGTTGGAGTATTGAAGGGATGTTCCAGCGACTGGAAGCCATTCTGGAAAGTGAAATTGAATCTCTCGGCAGTCCACGAGCTGCCTTGCTTGGATTCACCACTGCCGTGCTGGCGTACAACGTACTGGCCTTGCTCAAGCGCAGCGTCGAACACGCTCATCGAGAGACTCAGCCTGAGGGCTGGGAGGCTTCGATCTATCACTTGGCGATCCAGGTCAGAGCTGGATATGAGGGCATGCAGATCGCTCTGCCCGTCGAATATCTACCGATCGTCTCAATGGAAAAACTGGCCCAGCGCTTGTTGGAATTAGCCAAGAACATTCAACCCAAGCAAGTCGCCAAAAGCCAACGAGGCCCCAAGGTACCCAAGCCCAGGACATGGGTTCAAGGGACGGCGGTACATGCCCACGTTTCAACAGACAGGGTCATCAAGGCTGCCAAAACGAAAAGACCTTGAAAGGGATGGCCGTAAGGGCGGAACCCTAAGTAGCCGTGACCGCAGAAACGGATATGTACACCGTCCAAAAAATGCAGCGCCAGCACGGACGCCATCGCGGGCAAGCCTCGCTCCTACAGATCAGTGGCGCCCCATCAGTCCCAAATAGGGACCGATAGGTCCCTTTCCGGGAACGATCAAGCCGCTCGACAGGGCCTAAGACAACCCCGCCTTCACCAGCATCTCCTCCAACCCCAACAGATCCGGAATCTTCGCCACCTGCTCCCCCACCTGCACCGCAGCCTTTTCCAGCCGGCACAGCGGCACGTCGACGTAGCTCAGCTGGCTGTCGAGCCGGCAGGAGCGCGGGATGCCCTGGATCACCAGGGCGATGAACTTCAGGCGCTCACGGCCGCCCAGGGTGTTGAGCACCACGATGCGGGCGCGTTCGCCGATGGCGAGGGGCTGCCCGCAGGCAGCCTCGAAGCTGATCAGCGGCAGTTGGCGGTCGCGCCAGGCCACGGAGCGCAGGTACCAGGGCGGCGCGTCGCTGGCGGGTTCGCCGCGCTGGTAGTCGATCAGTTCGGCCACCGCGACGTTGGGCAGGATCAGGGTGCGGTCGGCCAGGGGCAGCAGCAGTCCGGTGAGGAAGCTGGCGCGGTAGTCATGCATGGGGTCTGCTCCACTGGGCGATGCTCTCCAGCAGCACCGACTCCTGGTAAGGCTTGCCGAGGTAGTCGTTGACGCCGATGGCCATGGCCCGGTCGCGGTGTTTCTGGCCGGTTCGCGAGGTGATCATGATGATCGGCAGCTGTTGCAGGCGCGGGTCGGCGCGCACCTGCATCGCCACCTCGAAGCCGTCCATGCGTGGCATTTCGATGTCCAGCAGCATCAGGTCCGGGGTGTGCTCCTGCAGCAGCGCCATGGCGTCGACCCCGTCCTTGGCAGTCAACACGTTCATGCCGTGGCGTTCCAACAGGCGGCTGGTAACCTTGCGCACCGTCACCGAGTCGTCGACCACCAGCACCAGCCTCGGCCGCAGCGGTTCGACCTCGGGGCTCACTTCATCGCCGACCGCCATGCGTGGCACCGGCAAACGCGTTTGCAGGGCGCGGATATGCGCCAGCAGATCGAGGATCAACACCACCCGGCCATCGCCGAGGATGGTCGCGCCGGACAGCCCCTGCACCGCCGCGAACTGCGGCCCCAGGCTCTTGACCACGATCTCCCGGCTGCCGGCCATGGCATCCACCTGCACAGCGATCCGATGTTCGTTGTAATGCACCAGCAGCACCGGCAGCGGCAGGCTCTGCCCCAGCAGTTTCGGCCGAGCCACGGTGTGCAGCAGCTCGCCGAGGTAGCACAGCTCATAACGCTGGCCGGCGTATTGGTAATGGGGCGGGTCGAGCTGGTAGTAGCCTTCCAGTTCGTTGGGCAGCACCCGGACGATGCCCTCGATGGTGTTCAGCGGGATCGCGTACTGCTCCTCCAGGCACTGCACCATCAGCGCCCGGTTGACCGACAGGGTGAACGGCAGGCGAATGCGGAAATGCACGCCCTGCCCCGGGATCGAGTCGATGGTCATCGAGCCGCCGAGCTGGCGCACCTCTTCATGGACCACGTCCATGCCCACCCCGCGCCCGGAAATCTGGGTGATTTTTTCCGCCGTGGAAAACCCCGGCTGCATGATGAACTGCAGCACATCGCGGTCGCTGATCTCGACATGGGGGGCGAGCAGGCCACGCTTGATCGCCTTGCGCCGCACCGCCTCCAGCGGCACCCCGGCGCCGTCGTCGCGCATGTCGAAGACGATATCGCCGCCTTCGTGGGACAGGTCCAGGGTGATCCGCCCCTGCTCCGGCTTGCCCGCGGCGCGCCGCACTTCGGCGGACTCCAGGCCATGGTCGACGGCGTTGCGCAGCATGTGTTCCAGGGGCGCGACCATGCGTTCCAGCACGTTACGGTCCATCTCACCCTCGGCGTTGCCGACGCTGAATGACACGTCCTTGCCCAGCTCCTCGGCCACCTGGCGGACGATGCGCTTGAGCCGCGGCACCAGGCGCTCGAACGGCACCATGCGCGTGCGCATCAGGCCTTCCTGCAGCTCGGTATTGACCCGCCCCTGCTGCTGCAACAGGTTTTCCGCGTCCTGGTTGCGCCGGTCGAGGGTTTCCTTGAGGTCGAGCAGGTCGGACGCCGACTCGAACAAGGCCCGCGACAGTTGCTGCAACTGCGAATGGCGGTCCATCTCCAGCGGGTCGAATTCCTCGTACCCCAGGCGCTCGGCCTCGACCTGCTGGCGACTGAGGATCCGCCCCTGGGTTTCGGTGTCCAGGCGGCGCAACTGGTCGCGAATACGCTCGATGGTGGTTTCCATTTCGCTCAGGGCCACCCGCGCATCGTTGACCTGCTGCTCGATGCGCCCACGGAAGATCGAGGTTTCCCCGGCCAGGTTGACCAGATCATCGAGCAACTCGGCCGAGACCTTGACCATATCCCCGGCCACCACGGCTTCCGCCGGTACCACTGGCGGCTCGGGTTTGCTCGGTGGGCTAAGGTCGGGCAGCAGCAGAGGCGGCGCTTCGGCCTGGGTCGGATGGGTGAAGCCGCGAATCGCCTCGATCAGGCTGTCGGCCGGTTTGATCGGTTGTTCGGCACGGGCGGCGTCGAGCATCTGCGCCAGCCGGTCCTGGCTTTTCTGCAACAGGCCGAACAACGCCGGGGTCGCTTGCAACAGGCCCGCGGACAGGCCTTCGTAGAGAAATTCCAGTTCATGGGCCAGGTCGCCGATCGGTGCGATCTCCACCATGCGCGCGCCGCCCTTGAGGGTGTGCAGGTCGCGCAGCAGGGTTTCCACTTCCTGACGGCTCGTCGGCTCGGCCTGCCAGCGCGTCAGCGCCGCGCCCGAACTGTCGAGAATGTCGAAGCCTTCTTCGAGGAAGATCTCCAGCAGCTCCGGATCGTGGGCCGCAGAATCGTCGGCCACCGCCGCCTCGGGCATTTCAGTGGTGACCCCGCTGCGCTGGCGAAAACCGCGGATTGCCTCGATCAACGCCTTCGGATCGCTCAGCGCTTGCTGCGCCTGCAACTGCTGCAACAGCAGCGCCAGTTGCTCATGGCTGCGTTGCAGCAGGTCGACCAGGGCCTCGCCATGCTGGTAACGGCGATCCACCAGGCCTTCGTAGAGGTTTTCCAGTTCCTGGGCCAGGTCGCCCACCGGGCCGACTTCGGCCATGCGCGCGCCGCCCTTGAGGGTATGCAGGTCGCGTTGCAGGGAAGACAGCGGCGCGCCGTTGTCCGGGTCGGCCAGCCAGCGCTGCAAGGCCTGGCCGGCGCTTTCGAGAATATCCACCGCCTCTTCGAGGAAGATCGCCACGATTTCATCGTCCGGTCCCTCCACCTCGATCGGCGCTTCCTGCTCCATCTTGGCGGTGGCGCTGGCCAGATCGGTGATGCTCAGGGTGCGGCTGCCATCGCTGCGGATCAGGCCCATGGCCGACGGGTCGAGGCTTTCCTCGAGCAATTCGCGCAAGGCCCGGACCATGGCCGGTTGCGGGCTGATTTCCTGGCCGGCGGCCAGTTCGTCGAGCATGTTGATCAGGGCTTCGTGGGCGTTTTCCGCCTCATGGAAAAACCGCTCGCCGACCGCCAGGCTGCTTTCTTCCACGGCGCCGTACAGGTCCAGCAGCGCCTCGCACAGCTCGTCCATCGGCTGCAGGTCCGCCAGGTGCGCGCCTTCGCCGAGGGTGGTCAGTTCGTCCAGCAGCGCACTGAGTTCCTGGCGCTCGCCCGGGTGCTGCTGCCAGCGGCGCAGCAGGTTTTCGGCATCCAGCAGGATGTCCATGCCCTGGGCCAGGAAGCTGCTGATCAATTGCGCATCGCGCTTGACCCGCAGCCCGGTATTGGGCGCGTTGAGCAGGGTTTCCAGGCGCTCGGCGGTCAGCGCCCTGACCCGTTCGATCAGGTCGGCGGCGCCTTCGATGGGTGCCAGCGGGTCGCTGCCCAGCTGTTGCAGGCCACGGCGAAACAGGCCTTCGGCTTCCAGCAGCAGCTCGACTTCGTCCAGGTCCAGGGCCATCAGGTGCGCGCGGTATTCCCGGGCCAGCAGGTCCAGCGGCGCCGCCAGCTCGGCGATCGGCAGCACGCCGGCCATGTAGGCGCTGCCCTTGAGGGTGTGCAAGGCGCGCTGCAATTCGTCGCTGGCCTGCAAGGGCAAGTGCTCGGCAGCTTGCTCGAGAAAGCGCTTGATGCTCTCCAGATGGGTTTCGGCCTCGTTGCGGAAGATCTCCAGCAACTGCGGATCGAGCCCGTCCTCCGGCTCGTCTACCGACGCCGTTTCGCCCTTGGCCAGGGCGTGCGCCCGGGCAGCCAGGCGATCGACATCGTCGCGCTGGCGCTGGGCCTGGGCCGCGAACTCGGCGACCAGCTCCGGCAGCAGCTGCAACACCTCTTCGAGCAATTGCCGCACCTGCGGCCCTGGCTCCACGCTGTGTTCCAGGACACGGTTGAGCAGGTTTTCCACGGCCCAGGCCAGTTCGCCCAGCACCAGCGCGCGGACCATCCGCCCGCTGCCCTTGAGGGTATGGAAGGCCCGGCGGATTTCGCCCAGCGCCGCCTTGCCGTGAGGGTCGGCGGCCCAGCGCGGCAGGTACTCGCGCAGCACGTCGAGTACTTCGTCGGCCTCTTCGAGGAAGACTTCACGCAGCTCGTCGTCCACCGGCGCTTCATCGCCCGGCGGCGGCAACAGGCTACCCGGTGTGTCCAGCGCCGGCGGGTTGAGCGCCGAGACCGGGCTGGCCAGCACATCGGCCAGGGACTGCACCACTTCCGGGTTGTCCAGCTCCTGCAGGTCCTGCATCACCAGGGCTTCGTTGGGGCTGAGCACATCGCTGAGCAGCGGCACCTGTTCGCTCGCTACCCACTCGTCCGGTGCCTGCTTTTGTGGCACATAGCCCAGCGCCGCCAGGCCCTGCTCGGCCACGTCGAGAATCTTTTCCCCCGGCGCCTGGTGATCGTCGCTCAGGCGCTCCAGGTAATACTCGATGCTGGTGATCACGTCGGCCAGATTGTCCAGCTGCTGCCAGCCGGGCTGGCGCGGGTCCAGCAGCAGGTGTTCACGCACGAAGCCGATGCAGGCTTCCAGCAGGCCCGCAGCCCGGCTCAGGGGGATCATCGCCAAAGCGCCACGCACCTGGGTCAGCAGCTCCGGCAGCGCCTGCAAGTGCTCGCGGTCCCAACCGGCGTCGATGTAGTCGACGATCAGGTCCTTGGCCTGCTGCAGGCAGATCCGCGCCTCCTTGATCACCAGTTGGTGGATCTGGGTCAGGTCGGTGGTCGGCAGGCGGCTCTCTTCGCGGCTCTCGGGTTCGGCCGGGCCGACCATGCCGGCCAGGGTCGCCTCCACATAAAGCAGCGCCCCGGCCACATCCATCAGCACCGCGTCATTCGGTTCGCGCTGGCCCTGGGCCAGGCTCAGCACCACCGCCAGCTGGTCGATGATGACCTTGCGCGGCTGGCCGAAACCCAGCACCGCCAGGGTGTCGGCGATCTGCCGCAGAGGCGCCAGCAGGCTGTCCAGGTCCGACGCGTGCTGGCGGTCGCTGCGCACGAACAGGTCCAGGCGCTCCTTGACCCGCACCAGTTCCTCGCACAGGGCCGACAGCACCGAGCGCATGGCGTCGCGGTCGGGGCCGGCCATGCGGGCCCGTTCCTGGTCGACCAGCGCATTGTCGGGCAAAGCGTCATCGAGTCCGTAAGCGTCTTTCATGGTCTGCATCTGCGCGGTGGGATAGCGGGCCTTGGCGATGTAAAACAACAGGCTTTTGAGCAATTCTTCGGGGGCTGGCTGGTTGATTCCGGCGATGCCCTGTTCATAGAGGCGCTTGAGCTCGCGGTCGGCATCCTTGAGCAGGCTGCGCACCGCCGGGCTGTTGGCGATCGCCCCGCTGCCCATGCCTTCCACCAGGGCCAGGGCGATCTGCCACAAGGGCCCCAGCGGGGCGTTCTGGCACAACACCTGGAGGCGCTCGAAGACCTTGGCCATGTAGCCCAGGCTGTTTTTCACATCCTGTTCGCGCAGCAGGTCGACCAGCGCGGTTTGCAGCATGTGCCGCAACTTGCGCAGCAGGATGGTCAGGTCGGGGGGCGCCAGGCGGTTCAGCGTCGCCTCGTCCAGCGCCGGCAGGTCCGGCAGTTGCGGGCTGAACAGGCTGGTTTCGCTCAGCAGGCCTTCGCCCCGGGCGCTGCGCAGGTCGTTGAGCAGCGGCAAGACCACCAGCGGCAGGTCGCGGCGCGCGCTTTGCACCCGGTCGAGGTACTGCGGCAACTGGCTGATGGCTTGGCGCAGCAGGTAGATCGCCTCGTCGCGCTGGGCCACGCGGTATTCGCGCAGGGCCAGGGTCAGGGCTTCCATTTCTTCGGCGAGCAGCGCCGCGCCATAGAACTCGACCATCTGCAGGCTGCCGTGGACCTGGTGGATGCAGTCCAGGCACTGGTCGAGGGCTTCCACCGCCTGCGGCTCGTCGACCAGGTGATCGAGCGCCTGGTGGGCCTGCTTCAGCGTTTCGGCAATTTCGCCCTTGACCCATTCCAGGGCCACATAGTCGTGCCGATCACCCATTACCATTCCCATCAAAGTCGTGCTCCGGCCTCAGCGGTTTTCCCGCGGCGTCTGCTCGCGACTGGCCGGCAAGGTGAAACCGGACACCGAGCGCCGCAGCTGGCTGGCCATTTTCGCCAGGTTGCCGATGCTTTCGGCCGTCGCGGTCGAGCCGGACGAAGTCTGTGAAGTAATCTGCTGGATCACGTTCATGGTCAAGGATATCTGTCCGGCCGACGAAGTCTGCTGCTGGGCGGCGTTGGAGATGCTCTGGATCAGCGCCGCCAGGGTCTTGGAGACGCCTTCGATTTCTTCCAGGGCCACCCCGGCATCCTGCGCCAGCCGGGCGCCACGCACCACTTCCGAGGTGGTCTGCTCCATGGAGATCACCGCCTCGTTGGTGTCGGTCTGGATCGCCCGCACCAGGGTCTCGATCTGTCGGGTCGCCGCCGAAGAACGTTCCGCCAGGCGCTGCACCTCATCGGCCACCACCGCGAAGCCGCGCCCGGCATCCCCGGCCATGGAAGCCTGGATCGCCGCGTTGAGCGCGAGGATATTGGTCTGGTCGGCAATGTCATCGATCAGGCTGACAATGTCGCCAATTTCCTGGGAAGACTCGCCCAGGCG
Source organism: Pseudomonas sp. T8 (assembly GCF_024610635.1). Taxonomy (NCBI): domain Bacteria; kingdom Pseudomonadati; phylum Pseudomonadota; class Gammaproteobacteria; order Pseudomonadales; family Pseudomonadaceae; genus Pseudomonas; species Pseudomonas sp. T8. The sequence continues at coordinate 4,740,814 of NZ_CP102374.1, read as the reverse complement.
CTTGATGCGCTTGGCGGTGTCCTGGATCTGCTCGCGAATGTTGTCCATGCCGTGGATGGTGTTGTGCACCACCTCGTTGCCCTTGTTGGCGATCTCCACCGAACGCTCGGCCACCGCCGAGGACTCGGCGGCGTTGGCCGACACCTGGTCGATGGACTGGGCCATTTCGTTGATCGCGGTGGAGGCTTCGGAAATCTGCTGGGCCTGATGCTCCGAGGCTTCGGCCAGTTGCATGGCGGTGGCCTGGGTTTCCTGCACCGCGCCGGCGACCTGGCCGGCGGTGAGGTTGATGGTCGCCACCAGGTCGCGCAACTGATCCACGGAATAGTTGATCGAGTCGGCGATGGTGCCGGTGAAGTCCTCGGTGACCGAGGCGGTCACGGTGAGGTCGCCGTCGGCCAGGTCCTCGATCTCGTCCAGCAGGCGCATGATCGCGTTCTGGTTGCGCTCGTTCTTCTCCGCGGTCTCGTGCAACTGGCGATTGGTTTCCCGCACCATCACCAGGCCGATCAGGATGATCGAGGCCAGCGCCGCCAGGCCCAGGACATAACCGCCGATGGTGTCCAGCGAACGACCACCGGCCAGGTTCTCGAAGCCGATGGCCAGGTGCGAGGCTTCATCGAGCAGGGTCTGCGACAGGCTGAAGATATTGCTCGCCGATTCGCGGACCTGGAACAGCTCGGGAGAGGTTTCAAGAATTTCGTCCACCGAGCCGGAGACGAACTGGAACAGCTCGCTGATCTCGGTCAGGCGCGCCCGCGCATCGCGGTCCTCGACCTGGCTGATCTTCAGGGTCGGGTTGCCCTGGAGCATGCCGCTCAGCACCTGGCCGAAGCGCGCCGCGTCACGGCCAAAGGCATCGGCGGCCTGCACCGCGTTCTCGTCGCCGGCCAGCACGGTATTTACCGCGCCGAGAATGCGCTCGGCGAGCAGCGACTGGCGCTGCGCCATGGCCACCTGGGCGGCCGGAGCGCCACGCTGCAGGAGGATTTCCACGACCTTTTCATACTCGACCTGCAACTGCGGCACGGTTTCCGCCAGGGTCGCGGCCACTTGATGCAAAGACAGCACGGTCTGTTCGCTGGCGAGGATCGCGTCGGCGTTGTGCAGCAGCTTGTCCCAGTCCTGCTGCACCGCATGCATTTCCTTACGCACCGCCACCGGCGCGGCGGGCAGCCCGGTGGCCGGGTCGCCTTTTTTCAGGTAGCCCCAGCGCTGGGCGAAATCGTTGCGCGCATCGCCCAGCAGCTTGAAGGCCGCGGCCTTGCCCGCCGCAGCTTCCGTGGCGTTCTTGGCGATGCGCTGGGACAGCACCCGCAGCTCGCCGGCGTGGCCGATGTACTGCTTGTCGTAAGTGGCCTGGGTGTTGAGGTAAGCGAAGTTGGCGAACAGCAGCATGATGAACACGATCAGGGCGATGAACAGCACGATGATCTGCGAGCGGCTGCGCGATCCTTCCATTGGCTTGCCTGGGTTGGCTTTTAGCATCTGCACACCTGAATTCCGGTTGTTCTGTTGCCCGCGCAATGGACGGCGCGGTTCTGCAGGTTCATCGCGCACTATTCATCGCGAGCAGGTCTCGCGCCTACAGCGCCACATCCAGGAACCCCGGCGACTGCGCCAGGGCGAAGGGACTGAATACCCACCAGACCTGCTCGCAGGGGAAATACCCGCGCAGGTACGGCGTGATGGAGCCCTGTTCGCTACCGCTGGCAGCCATCTTCAGGCTGCTCTGCTCGAAATGCTGCATCCCGGCCACTTCGTCCACCATCAAGCCGGCGAACACTTCCTTGTGCTCGACCACCAGCACCCGCCGCTGCTTGCGCAGCGCCGACAGCTCATGACCGAAGAAGCCGCACAGGTCCATGATCGGCAGTAGCCGTCCGCGCAGGTTGGCCACGCCCTTGACCCAGGGCTTGACCCCGGGCAGCAGGGTGTAACGGGGCTCGTGCAGGACTTCGCTGACTTCCCCCATCGGCGCCACATACCAATGCTCGCCGATGCGAAAGCCGATACCGCTCCAGCCGTGCTGGCGGGTTTCCTGGGAGGGCAAATCGGCCGCCAGCAGGCGGCAGCGCTGGTCGATCTCGAGCAGCAGTTCGAAGGCGGTTTGCGACTCGGCCATGGCGCGGGCGGTCAGCCGGCCAGGACGCTGTTCAGGGTCTTGATCAGGGTGTCTTCGTCGACCGGCTTGGTCAGGTAATCCTTGGCGCCCTGGCGAGTGCCCCAGACCTTGTCGGTTTCCTGATCCTTGGTGGTGATGATGATCACCGGGATATGGCTGGTTTCCGCGTCCTTGGTCAACTGACGGGTGGCCTGGAAGCCATTGAGGCCGGGCATGACGATGTCCATCAAGACCGCGTCGGGCTTTTCCTGGCGCGCCAGGGCCACGCCGTCGGCGCCGTTTTCGGCCTTCAGGACTTCATGGCCGTGCTTTTCCAGCATGCCGGTCAGTTTGTACATTTCAGTCGGCGAGTCATCGACGATCAGAATACGAGCCATGGTCTTCCCCATACGAATAGGCGTGCGGCCCGCTGGCCGGACCTCAATGTGCTTGTTCTACTGCGGCGAACCCCGGCACATGGGCCTTGATCGCGCTCAGCAGCTCTTCCTTGCTGAAAGGCTTGGTCAAAAACTGGTCAGAGCCGACGATGCGACCCTTGGCCTTGTCGAACAGGCCGTCCTTAGAGGACAGCATAATCACCGGCGTGGACTTGAACGCGCTGTTGTTCTTGATCAGCGCGCAGGTCTGATAGCCATCGAGCCGCGGCATCATGATGTCGACGAAGATGATGTCCGGGTGGTGGTCGGCGATCTTGGCCAGCGCCTCGAAACCGTCGACCGCGGTAATGACTTCACAACCCACATTCTTCAGCAACGTTTCGGCCGTGCGGCGAATCGTCTTCGAATCATCGATCACCATCACCTTGAGGGCGCTGGATTGCTGTTCCATATCTGCTCTACCATCGCCACAGCGAATCGATTTTCTGCCCGTACTGGTAGCCAGTGCCTCAAGCCCTTGATGTTCAAGGCCTGAGCACGGCATGCGAGCCTTTTTAGCATACTCTCCCCATGCAATCTATCGGCCGACCGGCGCGGTGGTTTTTCCTTGACCGGGAACCGCCCGAGCGCCACTCTGACGCCACTTTTTCAAGCCATTGCGCCCACTAATTTTCGAGGAAACCGCCCATGAGCGTTCGCGTCGGGATTGTCATGGACCCTATCGCCAGCATCTCCTATAAGAAGGACAGCTCGCTGGCCATGCTGCTGGCCGCCCAGGAACGCGGCTGGACCCTGTTCTATATGGAACAGCGGGACCTGTACCAGGCGACCGGTGGCGTGGCCCGGGCGCGGATGCGTCCGCTGAAGGTGTTCGCCGACCCGCACAAGTGGTTCGAGCTGGAGGCCGAGACCGACAGCGCCCTGAGCGAACTGGACGTGATCCTGATGCGCAAGGACCCGCCGTTCGACATGGAGTTCGTCTACTCCACCTACCTGCTGGAGCAGGCCGAGCGCGACGGCGTGCTGGTGGTCAACAAGCCGCAGAGCCTGCGCGACTGCAATGAAAAGCTGTTCGCCACCCTGTTCCCGCAGTGCACCCCGCCGACCATCGTCAGCCGTCGCCCGGACGTGTTGCGCGAATTCGCCGACCATCACGGTGACGTGATCCTCAAGCCGCTGGACGGCATGGGCGGCTCGTCGATCTTCCGGCACACCGCCGGCCACCCGAACCTCTCGGTGATCCTCGAAACCCTGACCCAGCATGGCAAGCAGCAGATCATGATCCAGGAGTATCTGCCGGCCATCGTCGATGGCGACAAACGCATCCTGATGATCGACGGCGAACCTGTGGATTATTGCCTGGCGCGGATTCCCGCCCAGGGTGAAACCCGTGGCAACCTCGCCGCCGGTGGCCGTGGCGAAGCCCGGCCGCTGACCGAGAAAGATCGCTGGATCGCCGCACAGGTCGGCCCGACCCTGCGCGAGAAAGGCCTGCTGTTCGTGGGGCTCGACGTGATCGGTGAGCACCTGACCGAAATCAACGTCACCAGCCCGACCTGCATCCGCGAGATCGACAACGCCTTCGGCACCAATATCGGCGCAATGCTGATGGATGCCATCGAGAAGAAGCTGCAAGCTGCGAGCCGCAAGCCACAAGCTTGACGGCTGTCGCATGCAGCTTGTCGCTTGAAGCTCGAGGCTTACGGCTTGAAACCAACATTGCGTTATCATGCGCCGCCTGTGAAACCCGCAATGTTGGTCTTGTGAAGTTTTTTGTGATGTTGAACCGCTGATGACTGTTGTGAACCGCTGATGGCTCTCCCTTCCGATCTGCCCCCCGAGCTGGCCCACAGCGGCGTGCGCCCGGCCGATCGCCTGGGATTTACCCTGTTCCTGGCCGCCCTGCTGCACATCGCGCTGATTCTCGGCCTGGGTTTCTCCTTCGCCGAACCCAAGCAGATCAGCAAGACCCTGGAAATCACCCTGGCCACCTTCAAGAGCGAGACCAAGCCGAAGAAGGCCGATTTCCTTGCCCAGGAAAACCAGCAAGGCAGCGGCACCCTGGACAAGAAGGCGATCCCGAAGACCACCGAAGTGGCGCCGTTCCAGGAAAACAAAGTCAACAAGGTCACCCCGCCGCCTCCAGCCAAGACCGAAGTCAAGGAAGCCGCACCCAAGGCCGCGGTCGCCACCACCGCGCCGAAACCGAAAAAGACCGTCACCAAGCGTGAAGAGGTCAAGACCGAGGCCAAACCCAAGGTTCCCGTGCCGACGTTCGACAGCGAGCAGCTGTCCAGCGACATCGCCAGCCTGGAGGCCGAACTGGCCCAGGAGCAGCAGCTGTACGCCAAGCGCCCGCGCATCCACCGCCTGAGCGCGGCCTCGACCATGCGCGACAAGGGCGCCTGGTACAAGGACGAGTGGCGCAAGAAGGTCGAGCGCATCGGCAACCTCAACTACCCGGAAGAAGCCCGGCGCAAGCAGATCTACGGCAACCTGCGGCTGATGGTCTCGATCAACCGCGACGGCTCGCTGTACGAAGTGCTGGTGCTGGAGTCCTCCGGCCAGCCGCTGCTGGACCAGGCGGCCCAGCGCATCGTGCGCCTGGCGGCGCCCTTCGCGCCCTTTACCGGCGACCTGTCGGATATCGACCGGCTGGAGATCATCCGCACCTGGAAGTTCGCCCGCGGCGACAGGCTGTCCAGCAACTGATTCCAGGGCGAAGCCATCCGCCCAGCCTTATCGCGAGCAAGCTCGCTCCTACAGGGACGGGGCAATACCTGTAGGAGCGAGCTTGCTCGCGATGGACCCGATGCCGACACAGCTGCAAAAGGCCGACCAAAATGCCCGGTGCCGCGCATCCCCAGCTTGTCAGTTCGCCCCTCCACCGCCACACTAGCGCTCATGAAAAACGTCAGCCCCAGCTACCTCAAGCATCACTTCCTGATCGCCATGCCGCACATGGCCGACCCGAACTTTGCGCACACCTTGACCTACATCGTCGAGCACAATGCCAATGGCGCCATGGGGTTGGTGGTCAATCGTCCGCAGGACCTGAACCTCGCCGACATCCTCGAGCAATTGCGCCCCGAGATCGACCCGCCAGCGCTCTGCCAGCATGTGCCGATCTTCATCGGTGGCCCGGTGCAGACCGATCGCGGTTTTGTCCTGCATCCCAGCGGCCCGACCTTCCAGGCCACGGTCGAGCTGGATGGCCTGTCGCTGTCGACGTCCCAGGACGTGCTGTTCGCCATCGCCGATGGCGTCGGCCCGGCCAAAAGCCTGATCGCCCTCGGTTATGCCGGCTGGGAAGCCGGGCAGCTGGAAGCCGAGCTGGCGGACAACGCCTGGCTGACCTGCCCGTTCGACGCCGACATCCTGTTCAACACCAGCAGCGAGCTGCGCCTGGAAGCGGCGGCCAAGCACCTGGGCATCAACCTCGCCCTGCTGACCAGCCAGGCGGGCCACGCCTGATGGCCCTGCGACTGATCCTCGGGTTCGACTACGGCACCAAGCAGATTGGCGTGGCGGTTGGCCAGGCCATCACCGGCCAGGCCCGCGAGCTGTGCACCCTGAAGGCGCAGAACGGCGTACCGGACTGGAACCAGGTCGAAGCCCTGATCAAGGAATGGAAGCCGGACGCGGTGGTGGTCGGCCTGCCATTGAACATGGACGGCACCCCGAGCGAGATGTGCGTGCGCGCCGAGAAATTCGCCCGGCGCCTCAATGGCCGCTACAACCTGCCCTTCTATACCCATGACGAACGCCTGACCACTTTCGAGGCCAAGGGCGAACGCCTGGCCCGGGGCGGCCAGAAAGGCAGTTACCGCGACAACCCGGTCGACGCCATCGCCGCCGCCCTGCTGCTGCAAGGCTGGCTCGACGAAAACGCAGCGCTGTTGAACAACTGAAACGCCGAATCCTGAAGATGCGTGGCCACCCCCCGGCCACGCGCCTCCTGGCCACAACACCAGCCGTAAGACCCTGCGCCTCGCTGCACGCAACCAGGCGCGGGCCCACGAAGGAGCAATCATGAGCCTGCCCAATCCCGCCGAACTGATCAGCCAGATGGCCGTGCGTCTCACCGCCCACCTGGAACAACGCGCCATCAGCGAGCCCCGCTATATCGGCATCCGTACCGGCGGCGTCTGGGTCGCCCAGGCCCTGCTCGCGGAACTGGGCAGCAACGCGCCGCTGGGCACCCTGGACGTGTCCTTCTACCGCGACGACTTCAGCCAGAACGGCCTGCACCCGCAGGTGCGCCCTTCCGAGCTGCCGTTCGAGATCGAAGGCCAGCACCTGATCCTGATCGACGACGTGCTGATGAGCGGCCGCACTATCCGCGCCGCCCTCAACGAGCTGTTCGACTATGGCCGCCCGGCCAGCGTGACCCTGGTCTGCCTGCTGGACCTGGACGCCGCCGAGCTGCCGATTCGCCCGAACGTGGTCGGCGCCACCCTGTCGCTGGCCGCCCACGAGCGGGTAAAATTGTCCGGTCCTGCGCCGCTTCAACTCGAGCTTCAAGACCTCGCCCTTTAATTCGCCCCTCTAAAGAGTCCATTGCGATGACGCCTCTAGACGCCAAGCGCCCGCTGCAGCTCAACGATCAGGGCCAGCTGCGCCATTTCCTCTCGCTCGACGGTCTGCGTCGCGAGCTGCTGACGGAAATCCTCGACACCGCCGACTCCTTCCTCGAAGTCGGCGCCCGGGCGGTGAAGAAAGTCCCTTTGCTGCGCGGCAAGACCGTGTGCAACGTGTTCTTCGAAAACTCCACCCGCACCCGCACCACCTTCGAACTGGCGGCCCAGCGCCTGTCGGCGGACGTGATCACGCTCAACGTGTCCACCTCCTCGGCCAGCAAGGGTGAAACCCTGCTCGATACCCTGCGCAACCTCGAAGCCATGGCCGCCGACATGTTCGTCGTGCGCCACGGCGACTCCGGCGCCGCGCACTTCATCGCCGAACATGTGTGCCCGCAGGTAGCGATCATCAACGGCGGCGACGGCCGCCACGCCCACCCAACCCAGGGCATGCTCGACATGCTCACCATCCGTCGGCACAAGGGCGGCTTCGAAAACCTCTCGGTGGCCATCGTCGGCGACATCCTGCACTCGCGGGTGGCGCGCTCGAACATGCTGGCCCTGAAAACCCTGGGTTGCCCGGACATCCGCGTGATCGCGCCCAAGACCCTGCTGCCGATCGGCATCGAGCAATACGGGGTGAAGGTCTACACCGACATGGCCGAAGGCCTGAAAGACGTCGACGTGGTGATCATGCTGCGCCTGCAGCGTGAGCGCATGCAGGGCGGCCTGCTGCCGAGCGAGGGCGAGTTCTACCGCCTGTTCGGCCTGACCACCGCGCGCCTGGCCGGCGCCAAGCCGGACGCCATCGTCATGCACCCGGGGCCGATCAACCGCGGCGTGGAGATCGAATCGGCGGTGGCCGACGGTCCGCACTCGGTGATCCTCAACCAGGTGACCTACGGCATCGCGGTACGCATGGCCGTACTGTCCATGGCCATGAGCGGGCAGACCGCCCAGCGACAATTCGAGCAGGAGAACGCCCAGTGAAGCTCAGCATTCTCGGCGCCCGTGTCATCGATCCAAGCAGCGGCCTGGATCAAGTCAGCGATATCCATCTGGAAGCCGGCAAGATCGTCGCCATCGGCGCCGCGCCCGCCGGTTTCAGCGCGGTTGAAAGCCTCGACGCCAAGGGCCTGGTGGCCGCGCCCGGGCTGGTGGACCTGAACGTCTCCCTGCGCGAGCCGGGCTACAGCCGCAAAGGCACCATCGCCAGCGAAACCCGCGCCGCCGCGGCCGGTGGCGTCACCAGCCTGTGCTGCCCGCCGCGCACCAAGCCGGTGCTGGACACCTCGGCGGTGGCCGAGCTGATCCTCGATCGCGCCCGCGAAGCCGGCAATACCAAGGTGTTCCCGATCGGCGCCCTGAGCAAAGGCCTGGACGGCGAACAGCTGGCCGAGCTGATCGCCCTGCGCGATGCCGGCTGCGTGGCCTTCGGCAACGGCCTGGAGGGCTTCCGCAGCGCCCGCACCCTGTGCCGGGCGCTGGAATACGCGGCAACCTTCGACCTGACGGTGATTTTCCACTCCCAGGACCGCGACCTGGCCGAAGGCGGCCTGGCCCACGAAGGCGCCACCGCCAGCTTCCTCGGCCTGCCGGGCATTCCGGAAACCGCGGAAACCGTGGCCCTGGCCCGTGACCTGCTGCTGGTGGAGCAAAGCGGCGTGCGCGCCCACTTCAGCCAGCTGACCAGTGCCCGCGGTGTGGCCCTGATCGCCCAGGCCCAGGCCCGTGGCCTGCCGGTGACCGCCGATGTGGCGCTGTACCAGCTGATCCTCACCGACGACGCGCTGATCGACTTCTCCAGCCTCTATCACGTACAGCCACCGCTGCGCTCGCGCGCCGACCGCGAAGGCCTGCGTGAAGCAGTGAAGTCCGGGGTGGTCCAGGCCATTTCCAGCCATCACCAGCCCCATGAACGCGATGCCAAGCTGGCACCTTTCGGGGCTACCGAGCCGGGCATCAGCAGCGTCGAGCTGCTGCTGCCGCTGGCCATGACCCTGGTGGAAGACGGCCTGCTCGACCTGCCGACCCTGCTGGCACGCCTGAGCAGCGGCCCGGCCGACGCCCTGCGCCTGCCAGCCGGCAAGCTGGCGGTGGGCGCTCCGGCGGACCTGGTACTGTTCGACCCGAGCACGTCCACCGTGGCCGGCGAACACTGGCTGTCGAAAGGCGAGAACTGCCCGTTCCTCGGCCATAGCCTGCCGGGCGTGGTGCGCTACACCCTGGTGGATGGGCGGATCAGCCACAAGGGCTGACGGCCATGATCGCGAGCAAGCTCGCTCCTACAGGTACGGCACAGGCCACATGGGCGCCGTACTTCTTCTGTAGGAGCGAGCCTGCTCGCGATAGCGCTCCTGCATTCAACGCCGCTGCGCGTTACGCAACGACACCTGGTCGTTCAGTGTCCAGAAGTCGTACAAGACCCCCAGAAAGAACACCCCGCCAGTCAGCAGGTACAGCAGGCCGCTGATCCATTTGCCCTGATACATACGGTGCACGCCAAAGATCCCGAGAAAGGTCAGCAGGATCCAGGCGACGCTGTACTCGATCGGTCCCGGGGTAAAACGCAGGTCGGCCTCACGGTCCATGGCCGGGATCAGGAACAGGTCGATCAGCCAGCCGATGCCCAGCAAGCCCAGGGTGAAGAACCAGATAGTTCCGGTAATCGGCTTGCCGTAATAGAAGCGGTGAGAGCCGGTAAAACCGAAAATCCACAACAGGTAACCGATCACCTTGCTGTGGGTGTCATGGGTCGAACCGTCCGGGCGATAGGTGTTCATTGAGTACCTCGTTCCACGCAATAGATAAATTTTCTTTAATTCTTTGTGACTTTTTTACAGGCAGCCGACGTGTGGCAAATGTTAAGGTCGCTGCCGTGAAACCCTTGTACTGCCTGACTTCTGTCGGACAATTGCGTCAATTTGCCGCCTCTTCAGCGAATTTGACCTCCAGGTTGAATCGACCAACGGCCTGAGAAGTGACAAAAAAGCTGTTATAAAGTTGCGCGCTAACCCATATGAGCCTTGCCTAATGCGTCCATTTTTCAAGACATGGCTAACCATTTGCCTATTGATGCCACTGGCCGCCCACGCCACCAATCGTGAGCAACGTCTTCCCAACGTGAACGGCTTCACTCCAAAAGCCCACGTTACCCAAGTCAGCAAGAACAGCTCCAAGAACAAGCTGTCGGTCAAACGCCCGACCCACCTGAGCAGCGTCAGCAGCAAGCCGGTGCCGCAGATGGCGGCCAAGCAGAGCAGCACCGTGCTCAGCCGTGCCGTCAACGTACTGGGTACCCCTTACCGTTGGGGCGGCAGCAGCCCAAGCAAAGGCTTCGACTGCAGCGGCCTGGTGAAATACGCGTTCAACGACGTCGCCGCCGTCGATCTGCCGCGCACCTCCAATGCTATGGCCAGCGGCCACGGGCAGAAAGTCGAGCGCAAGGACCTCAAGCCTGGCGACCTGCTGTTCTTCAACCTCAAGAGCCGCCGGGTCAACCACGTCGCCATCTACCTGGGCAACGATCGTTTCATCCACGCGCCGCGCCGCGGCAAGTCGGTGACCATCGATACCCTGAAGAAGCCGTACTGGGACAAGAACTACGTAGTGGCCAAGCGGGTCCTGCCAAAAGAGCAGAACACCCTGCGCATCGTCCAGCGCTGATCCGCTTTCCCTGATCGCGAGCCATCGAGCAGCCATGCTCGATGGCTCGCGATTGCATTTGCCGCCCCGATACCTCTCCCCCTCAAATACTCTCCGGCGCCCGCGCCTTCTCCCGGGCGTGCTCCCGGCTGACCAGCCCGGCATCCACCAGCGCCTTCAGGCTCATGTCCAGGGTCTGCATCCCCTGCGCCCCGCCGGTCTGGATCGCCGAATACATCTGCGCCACCTTGTCCTCGCGGATCAGGTTACGGATCGCCGCGCTGCCCAGCATGATCTCGTGGGCCGCTACCCGGCCTCCGCCGATCCGCTTCACCAGCGCCTGGGAAATCACCGCCTGCAGCGATTCAGAGAGCATGGAGCGGACCATCGCCTTCTCCTCGGCCGGAAACACATCCACCACCCGGTCCACGGTTTTCGCCGCCGAGGTGGTGTGCAGGGTACCGAACACCAGATGCCCGGTCTCCGCGGCGGTCAACGCCAGGCGAATGGTTTCCAGGTCGCGCATCTCGCCGACCAGGATCACATCCGGGTCCTCGCGCAGGGCCGAACGCAGCGCCGTGGAGAAGCTGTGGGTGTCGCGATGCACCTCGCGCTGGTTGATCAGGCACTTCTTCGATTCGTGGATGAACTCGATGGGGTCCTCGATGGTGAGGATGTGCTGGTGCCGGCTCTGGTTCAGGTGATCGATCATCGCCGCCAGGGTGGTCGACTTGCCCGAACCGGTCGGTCCGGTCACCAGTACCAGGCCGCGGGGCACTTCGCTGATGCGGCGAAACACCTCGCCCATGCCCAGTTCGTCCAGGCTCGGCACCTTGGCCGGAATGCTGCGAAAGACCGCGCCAGCGCCGCGCTGATGGTTGAAGGCATTGACCCGAAAGCGCGCCAGGCCCGGCACCGCGAAGGAAAAGTCGATCTCCAGCGCGGCCTTGAACTCGGCCCGCTGCGGGTCCGTCATGCTGGCCAGGATCAGCTCGTGCACCTGTTGCGCCTCCAGCACCGGCAGGTTGATCCGGCGAATATCGCCGTCGATGCGAATCATCGGCGGCAAACCGGCCGAGAGGTGCAGGTCCGAAGCGCCCTGTTTGACGCTGAAGGCCAGCAACTCAGTGATATCCATAGCGTTCCCCAATTCCAGTAGAATGCCGCGAACCCAAGACCCGCTGGCGTACATCGAATGTCCACGATAGCAGACAACATCGCCCTGGTTAGCGCACGGATCCGTGCCGCGGCGCAGGCCTCGCAACGTGACGAAAGCAGTATCCATCTGCTGGCCGTGAGCAAGACCAAGCCCGCCGCGGCGCTGCGTGAAGCCTATGCCGCCGGCCTGCGCGACTTCGGCGAGAACTACCTGCAGGAAGCCCTGGGCAAACAGGCGGAACTCGGCGACCTGCCCTTGAGTTGGCACTTCATCGGCCCCATTCAGTCGAACAAGACGCGAGCTATCGCCGAGAACTTCGCCTGGGTGCATTCCGTGGATCGCTTGAAAATCGCTCAACGCCTGTCCGAGCAACGCCCGGCCGACTTGCCGCCGTTGAACATCTGCATTCAGGTCAATGTCAGCGGCGAGGCCAGCAAGTCTGGCTGCACGCCGGCCGACCTGCCCGCCCTGGCCAGCGCCATCGGCGCCTTGCCGCGCCTGAAACTGCGCGGGCTGATGGCGATTCCCGAGCCGACCGAAGATCGTGCCGCCCAGGACGCCGCCTTCGCGGCCGTACGCCGCCTGAACGAAAACCTGCACGCCAGCCTGGACCTGCCAACCGACACACTTTCCATGGGCATGAGCCACGACCTCGAAGCGGCCATCGCCCAAGGCGCCACCTGGGTGCGTATCGGTACCGCCCTGTTTGGCGCTCGCGATTATGGCCAGCCATGACCGTGGCGGCCCCACCTCTGAATAAGGACCTGTCATGAGCAAGACTCGTATCGCCTTTATCGGCGCCGGCAACATGGCTGCCAGCCTGATCGGCGGCCTGCGCGCCAAGGGCCTGGACGCCAGCCAGATCCGCGCCAGCGACCCGGGCGCCGAAACCCGCGCCAAGGTCCAGGCCGAGCACGGCATTGAACTGTTCGCCGACAACGCCGAAGCCATCGACGGCGTCGACGTGGTGGTGCTGGCGGTCAAGCCACAGGCCATGAAGGCTGTGTGCGAAGCCCTGCGCCCCAGCCTGAAGCCGCACCAGCTGATCGTGTCCATCGCCGCCGGCATCACCTGCGCCAGCATGAACAAATGGCTCGGCGAGCAACCGATCGTGCGTTGCATGCCCAACACCCCGGCCCTGCTGCGCCAGGGCGCCAGCGGCCTGTACGCCACCGCCGCGGTGAGTGCGGAGCAACGCCAGCAGGCGCAAGAGCTGCTGTCGGCCGTGGGCATCGTCCTGTGGCTGGAACAGGAGCAGCAACTGGACGCGGTGACCGCGGTGTCCGGCAGCGGCCCGGCGTATTTCTTCCTGCTGATCGAAGCCATGACCGCCGCCGGCGAGAAGCTCGGCCTGCCACGGGAAACCGCCCGGCAACTGACCCTGCAGACCGCGCTGGGCGCGGCGCACATGGCGGTATCCAGTGACATCGACGCGGCCGAACTGCGCCGCCGCGTGACCTCGCCGGCCGGTACCACGGAAGCGGCGATCAAGTCGTTCCAGGCCAGCGGCTTCGAAGCCCTGGTGGAAAAAGCATTGGGTGCCGCCGCGCACCGCTCGGCCGAGATGGCCGAACAACTGGGCCAATAAGGAGCCAATGATGATTGGATTGAACACTGCGGCGGTGTACGTGCTGCAAACCCTGGGCAGCCTGTACCTGCTGATCGTGCTGCTGCGCTTCGTGCTGCAACTGGTACGCGCCGACTTCTACAACCCGCTGTGCCAGTTCGCCGTGCGCGCCACCCAGCCGCTGCTCAAGCCGATGCGCCGGGTCATCCCGAGCCTGTTCGGCCTGGACATGTCGTCGCTGATCCTGGCGATCGTCGTGCAACTGCTGCTGATGGCCCTGACCCTGCTGCTGACCTACGGCACCACCGGCAACCCGGTGCAACTGCTGATCTGGTCGATCATTGGCGTGACTGCGCTGTTCATGAAGATTTTCTTCTTCGCCCTGATTATCAGCGTGATCCTTTCCTGGGTCGCCCCGGGCAGCCATAACCCGGGCGCCGAACTGGTCAACCAGATCTGCGAGCCGGCCCTGGCGCCGTTCCGCCGCATCCTGCCGAGCATGGGCGGCCTGGATATCTCGCCGATCCTGGCGTTCATGGTGCTCAAGCTGATCGACATGCTGGTGATCAACAACCTGGCAGCGATGACCATGATGCCGGAAATCCTGCGCCTGCTGATCTGACCCGGCCTCTGTGATGAGCTACTTTCGCTGGGACGGCGACGACCTGATCCTGGAGTGTCACCTGCAACCTGCGGCCCGTAGCGATGACTTCGCCGGGCTGCATGGCGAGCGCCTGAAGATCCGCCTCACCGCGCCGCCAGTGGAGGGCAAGGCCAACGCCTACCTGATGGCGTTCCTGGCCAAGGCGTTCGGCGTGTCCAAGAGCCAGGTCAGCCTGATCAGCGGCGAGCTGAACCGGCAGAAACGGGTGCGGATCAACGCGCCGAAGAAGCTGCCGGATCTGCCTGGCCTGACGCGCCAGACCTGAGCCTGTTTCGCGAGCAAGCTCGCTCCTACAAGGTCACCGCAGCCCCTGTAGGAGCGAGCTTGCTCGCGATAAATGGCCCGCTTGGCAATGCAATGAAATCAGCCCCGGCCTTTGCTTGCCGCTGGGGGCAGCGGTCTTTAGACTTACGCCTCATTTAAACGAGAGCAGGGTCGATGCCAACTGCCTTTCCCGCCGATTCCGTTGGTCTGGTGACGCCGCAAGTGGCGCACTTCAGCGAGCCCCTGGCCCTGGCCTGCGGTCGCTCCCTGCCAGCCTATGATCTGATCTTTGAGACCTACGGCCAGCTGAACGCCACGGCGAGCAATGCCGTGCTGATCTGCCACGCCCTGTCCGGCCACCATCACGCCGCCGGCTACCACAGCCCCGACGACCGCAAGCCGGGCTGGTGGGACAGCTGCATCGGCCCGGGCAAACCGATCGACACCAACAAGTTCTTCGTCGTCAGCCTGAACAACCTCGGCGGCTGCAACGGCTCCACCGGCCCGAGCAGCATCAACCCGGACACCGGCAAGCCGTTCGGCGCCGATTTCCCGGTGCTGACCGTGGAAGACTGGGTGCACAGCCAGGCACGCCTGGCCGACCGGATCGGCATCCACCAGTGGGCCGCCGTGATCGGCGGCAGCCTGGGCGGCATGCAGGCCCTGCAATGGACCATCACCTACCCGGACCGGGTGCGCCATTGCCTGGCCATCGCCTCGGCGCCCAAGCTGTCGGCGCAGAACATCGCCTTCAACGAAGTGGCGCGCCAGGCCATCCTCACCGACCCCGAATTCCACGGCGGTTCGTTCCAGGAACAGGGCGTGATCCCCAAGCGCGGGCTGATGCTGGCGCGGATGGTCGGGCACATCACCTACCTGTCCGACGACTCCATGGGCGAGAAATTCGGCCGTGGCCTGAAGAGCGAAAAGCTCAACTACGACTTCCACAGCGTCGAGTTCCAGGTCGAAAGCTACCTGCGTTATCAGGGCGAGGAGTTCTCCGGGCGGTTCGACGCCAACACCTATCTGCTGATGACCAAGGCCCTGGATTACTTCGATCCGGCGGCGAACTTCGACGATAACCTGGCGAAAACCTTCGAAGGCGCCAAGGCCAAATTCTGCGTGATGTCCTTCACCACCGACTGGCGCTTCTCCCCGGCCCGCTCGCGGGAGCTGGTGGACGCCCTGATGGCCGCGCGCAAGGACGTCAGCTACCTGGAAATCGATGCGCCACAGGGCCACGACGCCTTCCTGATTCCGATCCCGCGCTACTTGCAGGCGTTCGGTAATTACATGAACCGAATTACGGTGTGAACAAGCCATGAGAGCTGATCTGGAAATCATCCAGGAATGGATCCCCGCCGGCAGCCGCGTGCTCGACCTCGGTTGCGGCAATGGCGAACTGCTGAGCTGGCTGCGCGATCACAAGCAGGTCACCGGTTATGGCCTGGAAAACGACCCGGACAACATCGCCGAGTGCGTGGCCAAGGGCATCAACGTCATCGAGCAGGACCTGGACAAGGGCCTGGGCAACTTCGCCAGCAACAGCTTCGATATCGTGGTCATGACCCAGGCCCTGCAGGCCGTGCACTACCCGGACCGGATCCTCGACGAAATGCTGCGGGTCGGCCGCCAGTGCATCATCACCTTCCCCAACTTCGGCCACTGGCGCTGCCGCTGGTACCTGGCCAGCAAGGGGCGGATGCCGGTCTCCGAATTCCTGCCGTACACCTGGTACAACACGCCGAACATCCACTTCTGCACCTTCGAGGACTTCGAAGAGCTTTGCCGCGAACGTGAAGCCAAGGTCATCGATCGCCTTGCGGTGGATCAACAGCACCGCCACGGGTGGGCCAGTAAGCTATGGCCTAATCTGTTAGGTGAGATCGGCATCTACCGCGTCAGCAGCCCCGGCCTGCAGGATCACCAGATCGCGGTATAAACCAGGTTCAAAGCAAGGAGAACGATCATGGGTCGCTTGGTTACTTTTCTATTGGCAGCGTGCCTGAGCGCGTCGGCGATGGCCGCCGAGCCCATCAAGGGCGAGCGCCAGGAAGTGTTCGGTGACGTGACCGTACACTACAACACCTTCAACTCCACCTTCCTGCAACCGGATATCGCCAAGGCCGCGGAGCTGGTGCGCAGCAAGAACCAGGGCGTGATCAACGTTTCGGTGCTCAAGGCCGGCAAACCGCTGGTCGCCCAGGTCACCGGGACCGTCAAGGACCTGACCAGCCAATCGGTGCCGCTGAAATTCAAGCAGGTCACCGAACAGGGCGCGATCTACTACATCGCCCAGTACCCGGTGGAACAGCAGGAAACCCGCACCTTCGAAATCAAGGTGCAGACCGGCGACACGATCAACACCATCAATTTCAACCAAGAGCTTTTCCCCGGCGAATGATGACTTTTACCCAACTCGTACTGGCCAGCCATAACGCCGGCAAACTCAAGGAACTCCAGGCCATGCTCGGCGACTCGGTGCACCTGCGCTCGATCGGCGAGTTCAGCAGCGTCGAGCCGGAAGAAACCGGCCTGTCGTTCGTCGAGAACGCCATCCTCAAGGCCCGCAACGCTTCGCGGATTTCCGGCCTGCCGGCGCTGGCGGACGACTCGGGACTGGCGGTGGACTTCCTCGGCGGCGCGCCGGGCATCTACTCGGCGCGTTATGCCGACGGCCAGGGCGACGCGGCGAACAACGCCAAGCTGCTGGGCGCCCTGAAGGACGTCCCCGAGGCCGAGCGCGGCGCGCAGTTCGTCTGCGTGCTGGCACTGGTGCGGCATGCAGAGGATCCGCTGCCGATCCTCTGCGAAGGCCTGTGGCACGGACGCATTCTCACGGCGGCCAGCGGTGAGCACGGTTTCGGCTACGACCCGCTGTTCTGGGTGCCGGAGCGCAACTGCTCCAGCGCCGAACTGGACCCGATCCAAAAGAACCAACTCAGCCATCGCGCCCGCGCCATGGCCCTTCTGCGGCAACGCTTGAGCCTGCAATGACCATTGATTCGTCCGCGCAACCGCTGATTCTCGGCGGTGCGCAAACGCCCCGGGCGGCCCTCCCCCATCTGCCGCCACTGGCGCTGTACATCCACATCCCGTGGTGTGTACGCAAATGCCCTTACTGCGACTTCAACTCCCACGCCGCCAGCCCGGTGCTGCCGGAAGAAGAGTACGTCGACGCCCTGCTGGCTGACCTCGACCAGGACCTGCCCGCCGTCTACGGCCGCGAGCTGAGTTCGATCTTCTTCGGCGGCGGCACGCCGAGCCTGTTCAGCGCCCAGGCCCTGGGCCGGCTGCTCAAAGGCGTGGAGCAACGCATCCCGTTCGCCCACGACATCGAGATCACCCTGGAAGCCAACCCCGGGACCTTCGAGCAGGAGAAGTTCACCGCCTATCGCGCCCTGGGCATCAATCGCCTGTCGATCGGCATCCAGAGCTTCCAGGAAGACAAGCTCAAGGCCCTGGGCCGCATCCATAACGGCGACGAGGCGGTCCGCGCCGCCGGCATGGCGCGCCAGGCCGGGTTCGACAACTTCAACCTGGACCTGATGCACGGCCTGCCCGACCAGTCCCTGGACGACGCCCTGAGCGACCTGCGCCAGGCCATCGCCATGAAGCCGACCCACCTGTCCTGGTACCAGCTGACCCTGGAGCCCAATACGGTGTTCTGGAACCAGCCGCCGACGCTGCCGGAAGACGACACCCTGTGGGACATCCAGGAAGCCGGCCAGGCGCTTTTGGCCGAACACGGCTACGCCCAGTACGAAGTCTCGGCCTATGCCCAGCCCGGCCGAGCGGCACGGCACAACCTCAATTACTGGAGCTTCGGCGACTTCATCGGCATCGGCGCCGGCGCCCACGGCAAACTCAGCCATCCGGACGGGCGCATCGTGCGCACCTGGAAGACCCGCCTGCCCAAGGACTACCTCAACCCGGCGAAAAACTTCAAGGCCGGCGAAAAGGACCTGAGCAACGAAGAGCTGCCGTTCGAGTTCTTGATGAACGCCCTGCGCCTGACCGAAGGCGTCGAGGCCCGGCTGTACCCGGAGCGCACCGGGCTGCCCCTGGAAAGCCTCGCCGAAGGTCGCCGCGACGCCGAACAAAGCGGCCTGTTGCAGGTCGAACCGTCACGCCTGGCGGCCACCCCGCGCGGCCAACTCTTCCTCAATGACTTGCTGCAGAAATTTCTGAGCTGATTTCAGCCCTAAGGGAAAACGAATGGATTTGATACTCGACCTGCTCGCTACCGTGTCCCGCTGGAGTCGCAGCAACCTTTCAGAAATCTCCCTGGCCCTGGTCGGCTGCCTGTTGGTGCTGTTCGGCGCCGATATCAAAGGCTGGGTCGAAGCGCGCCTGGGCGGCCTCGCCGGCGCCCTGCGCGTACCGATGATGGCGCTGCTGTGCATGATCGGCAGCGGCGCAGCGCTGATCTACGCCACGCCGTGGATCGTCCGCGGACTGAGCCAGTTCAACAACTACAGCCTGGCGCCGGTGCTGCTGGTGGTGCTGGTGCTGATCGGCGTCGTCGCCGACCGCCGCTGACCTGTAGCCGCTGCCGCAGGCTGCGATTGGCTGCGCAGCAGCCATAAACCCAGACACTGCATTACACCTGACGTATCGCATCAACAGGCTTGGCGGTCGCTTCGCAACCGATCGCAGCCTGCGGCAGCGGCTACATGACTTATGCACAAGGATGAATATGAGCAGAAAAGCCGCCGAAGAAGTCAGCAAATTTCTCAGCTACGTGCTGCGCCACGAGCCGCAGGCGATTGGCCTGCAGCTGGACAGCGAAGGCTGGGCCGGGATCGATGCCTTGATCGAGGGTGCCGCCAAGGAAGGACGCCAGCTGACGCCCGAACTGATCGCCGAGGTGGTCGCCAGCAACGACAAGAAACGCTTCGCCCTGTCCGAGGACGGCCAGCGCATTCGCGCCGTGCAAGGCCATTCCAGCAAGACCGTGAGCTTGCAACTGGCCGAGCAGCAGCCACCGGCCGTGCTTTACCACGGCACCGCCACGCGGTTCATGGACTCGATCAACGAGAAAGGCCTGATCCCAGGCGCACGCCATCACGTGCACCTGTCACAGGACCTGGCGACCGCCGCATCGGTGGGGCAGCGTTACGGGAAGGTGGTGATACTCAAGATCGCCGCACAGGACATGCAGGCGCAGGGCTTCAAGTTCTATCAGGCGGAGAACGGGGTCTGGCTGACCGATCAGGTTCCGGCGAATTTCATCGCAATCCTGTAGGAGCTGGCTTGCCAGCGATTGGCCCGCAAGAAGCCCATCGCCGGTCAGCCGGCCCCTACAAGGCTGGGCTCAAGCCAGCTTTTCGAACTTCAGATCCCACACACCATGGCCCAGGCGCTCGCCGCGGCGCTCGAACTTGGTGATCGGGCGCTCGGCCGGGCGCGGCACGCACTTGCCGTCTTCGGCCAGGTTGCGGTAACCCGGCGCGACATTCATCACTTCCAGCATGTACTCGGCATAAGGCTCCCAGTCGGTGGCCATATGCAGGATGCCGCCGACCTTCAGCTTGCTGCGCACCAGCTCGGCGAAGGACGCCTGGACGATACGACGCTTGTGGTGACGGCTCTTGTGCCACGGATCGGGGAAAAACAGCATCAGGCGATCCAGGCTGTTATCGGCGATGCAGCGGTTGAGCACTTCGATCGCATCGCAATCGTAGACCCGCAGGTTGGTCAGGCCCTGGGTCAGCACGCCGTTGAGCAGCGCGCCGACACCCGGACGGTGCACTTCCACACCAATGAAATCCTGCTCCGGCGCGGCCGCGGCCATTTCCAGCAGCGAGTGACCCATGCCGAAGCCGATTTCCAGGGAACGTGGCGCCGATCGGCCAAACACCTGATCGAAATCCACCGGCGCGTCGGCCAGCGGCAGCACATACAGCGGCGCGCCCTGCTCCAGGCCGCGCTGCTGGCCTTCGGTCATGCGCCCGGCGCGCATCACGAAACTCTTGATGCGGCGGTGTTGGCGCTCGTCGCCGGCTTCCGGCTGGATTGGCGTGTCGTTTGATTCAGTCATCAATGGCTCTTACTTGATCAGACCATCCAGCGGCGAGGAGGCGCTGGCATAGAGTTTCTTCGGCATGCGGCCGGCGAGGTACGCCAGGCGGCCTGCCACAATGGCGTGCTTCATGGCTTCGGCCATCAGCACCGGTTGTTGTGCATGGGCGATGGCCGAGTTCATCAGCACCGCTTCGCAGCCCAGTTCCATGGCGATGGTGGCGTCGGAGGCAGTACCGACACCGGCATCCACCAGCACCGGGACCTTGGCTTCTTCGAGGATGATCTGCAGGTTGTACGGGTTGCAGATCCCCAGGCCAGTACCGATCAGGCCAGCCAGCGGCATGACCGCGATGCAGCCCATTTCCGCCAGCTGGCGGGCGATGATCGGGTCATCGCTGGTGTACACCATCACGTCGAAACCTTCCTTGACCAGCACTTCGGCGGCCTTGAGGGTTTCCAGCACGTTGGGGAACAGGGTTTTCTGGTCGGCCAGCACTTCCAGCTTCACCAGGTTGTGGCCGTCGAGCAGTTCACGGGCCAGGCGGCAGGTGCGCACGGCCTCGACCGCGTCATAGCAGCCGGCGGTGTTCGGCAGGATGGTGTAACGGTCCGGCGGCAGGATATCCAGCAGGTTCGGTTCGCCCGGGTTCTGCCCGATATTGGTCCGGCGCACGGCGACGGTGACGATCTCGGCACCCGAGGCTTCGATGGCCAGGCGGGTTTCTTCCATGTCACGGTACTTGCCGGTGCCTACCAGCAAACGCGACTGGTAAGTACGACCGGCCAGGACGAAAGGCTTGTCGCTGCGAACGTTGCTCATCGGAAATCCTCTGTTGGGGTGAGGTTCTTGCAGAATGCTTTATTAGACCAAACGCCGTGAAAACGTAGCGAGCGAAGGCAAGACAAGGCAAAAACAGGCGAGGAACGGTTGGAGTCGCACCCGACTTTACTGGCTGTAAATGAGCATTCCGAGCCTGTTTTTAACGCAGTATTGCGCGCGAAGCCTGCAGTAGTTTTCACGGTGTTTGGCTAGCCGCCGCCGATGGCGTGGACTACTTCGACCTGATCGCCCTCGTTGAGGGTGGTCTCGGCGTGCAGGCTGCGCGGGACGATATCCAGGTTGAGTTCGACCGCGATCCGGCGTCCGGTCAGGTCCAGACGGGTCAGCAGGGCCGCAACGGTTTCGCCGTCGGGCAGTTCAAAGGATTCGCCGTTCAACTGAATGCGCATGCCGGATGCCGCCATCATTTTTAGGGGCCAGCATTCTAGCCCGATCATGACCTAAAGGTCAGCTACAAGCGTCAAGCGGTCAGCTGCAAGCGCCAGGCGGCAAGACCCAGGCATAACCAGCCGATCAGGAAGGCCAGCCCACCGAACGGGGTGACAATGCCCAGCTTGCTGAAACCGGTCAGGGTCAGCAGGTAGAGGCTGCCGGAAAACAGCAGGATGCCGATGGCGAACGAAGCGCCGGCCCAGGTCATCAGGCGGCCGGGGATCTGCGTGGCCAGCAGCGCCACGCCCAGCAGCGCCAGGGTGTGCACCAGCTGGTAGGTGACGCCGGTATGGAAAATCGCCAGGTATTCCGCGCTCAGGCGATTTTTCAGGCCATGGGCAGCGAATGCACCCAGGGCAACGCCGGTAAAGCCGAAAAAGGCGGCCAGCATCAGGAAACCACGCAGCATGAGGAACTCCAGTCAGAATCGTCGGTCGGGCCTGTATAATGGCGCGCTCAACGGGTTCGGCCAAGCCATCTCTATGCTGCGTTTATTTTTCCGTCGTTTCTCTAAAGCCCTGCTCTGGTTCGCCGTCGGCAGCGTTTTGCTGGTGCTGGTGTTCCGTGTCGTGCCGCCTCCGGGCACGGCCTTGATGGTCGAACGCAAGGTCGAATCCTGGGTCGACGGCGAACCCATCGACCTGCAACGCAGCTGGAAACCCTGGGACGAGATCTCCGACGACCTGAAGGTGGCGGTGATCGCCGGCGAAGACCAGAAGTTCCCTGAACACTGGGGGTTCGACTTCGGCGCGATCCAGGCCGCCTTCGCCCACAACGAGCGCGGCGGTTCGATTCGTGGCGCCAGCACCCTGAGCCAGCAGGTGGCGAAAAACCTGTTCCTGTGGTCCGGACGCAGCTGGCTGCGTAAAGGGCTGGAGGCTTGGTTCACCGGGCTGATCGAGATCTTCTGGCCCAAGCAACGGATTCTCGAGGTCTACCTCAACAGCGTTGAGTGGGACGAAGGCGTATTTGGCGCCGAGGCCGCGGCGCGGCATCACTTCGGCGTCAGCGCGGGCTCGCTGTCGCGGCAGCAGGCCAGCCTGCTGGCCGCGGTCCTGCCCAATCCACGGGTATGGAGTGCCAGCCATCCGAGCAGCTACGTGGCGCAACGGGCCGGCTGGATCCGCCGGCAGATGAACCAGCTGGGCGGCGACAGCTACCTGCTGGGCCTGAACGATTCGCGCAAGGCGCTGTGGGCGCAGTGACGTTCAAGATCTGATCGCGAGCAAGCTTCGCTCCCACAGAAGAATGCGCGGCCCCGTAGGCGCGAAGCTTGCTCGCGATAGCGCCCTTACAGATACCGCCGCCCCAACGCCACAAACAAAAACGCCCCGATCGAATCGGGGCGTTTTGTATTGCGTGGCGTATTACGCGGCAATCGATAGCTTGAGCTTGTTCATCGCGCTCTTCTCGAGCTGACGGATACGCTCGGCCGAGACGTTGTACTTCTGCGCCAGGTCATGCAGCGTGGCTTTCTCTTCCGCCAGCCAGCGCTGGTAGAGGATGTCGCGGCTGCGGTCGTCCAGCACTTCCAGCGCTTCGTGCAGGTTGCTGGTGGAGTTGTCGGTCCAGTCGGCGTCTTCCAGCTGACGAGCCGGATCGTACCGGTGGTCTTCCAGGTAGTTGGCCGGCGATTGGAAGGCGCTGTCGTCATCCGCTTCGGCGGCTGGGTCGAAGGCCATGTCATGGCCGGTCAGGCGGCTTTCCATCTCGCGCACTTCGCGCGGCTCCACACCGAGGCTTTCCGCCACACGATGGACTTCTTCGTTGTTCAACCAGGCCAGGCGCTTCTTCTGGCTGCGCAGGTTGAAGAACAGCTTGCGCTGGGCCTTGGTGGTCGCGACTTTCACGATGCGCCAGTTGCGCAGGATGAACTCGTGGATTTCCGCCTTGATCCAGTGCACGGCGAACGAAACCAGACGCACACCCATTTCCGGGTTGAAGCGTTTTACAGCCTTCATCAGGCCGACGTTGCCTTCCTGAATCAGGTCGGCCTGGGCCAGACCGTAGCCGGAATAGCTACGGGCGATATGTACGACAAAACGCAGGTGGGCGAGCACCATCTGCCGAGCCGCCTCAAGATCCTGCTCATAGTAGAGACTCTCGGCCAGTTCACGCTCCTGCTCGGGCGTCAGCAATGGAATGCTGTTCACCGTGTGCACATAGGCCTCCAGGTTCGCACCCGGGACCAAGGCATAAGCAGGTTGCAAAGAAGTGGTCATACGAAAAAACCTCCGACTCACATAACTCGTGCTTATTCAGCACTGCTGAAAATTGACCGGGAACCACAAAACAAGTTCCCAAAAATTCTAAAAGGTCAATACAAGCAAAAAGACACTATTTCGGCGCCAGCTCCCGCAAGTGACGGGCCACCGCAATCCACGCACCGATATACCCCAACAACACCGCGCCAAGCAAGAGTGATAGACCATCGGCGACCGGCACGCCAGCCAGGGCGAAATCACTGCCGTACAAGCCGGCCAGCCCCACTACCGCGTCGTTCAGCCAGTTGAGGCCGAACGCCAGAACACCCCAGGACAGAATCCCCGCACCGAAGCCATACAAGGCGCCCATATAAAGGAAGGGACGCCGTACATAACTGTCCGTGCCGCCGACGAGTTTAATCACTTCTATCTCGGTGCGGCGGTTTTCAATATGAAGACGAATGGTATTGCCTATCACCAAAAGTAATGCAGAAACCAGCAACACCGTCAGGCCGAAGACAAACCGGTCGCCCAGCTTGAGGATCGCCGCCAGCCGCTCGACCCACACCAGGTCCAGCTGCGCCTGCTGCACCTTGGGCATTTCCGCCAGGCGCTGGCGCAAGGCTTCCAGGGTCGCCTTGTCCACTTCGTTCGGCGTGACCAGGACCACGCCCGGCAGCGGGTTCTGCGGCAACTCCTTGAGCGCCTCGCCCAGCCCGGACTGCTGCTGGAACTCGTCCAGGGCCTTGTCCTTGCTGATGAACTCGGCATCCGCCACGCCCGGCATGGCCTTGATCTGCTCACTCAGGCTTTCGCCCTCGGTGGCGCTGGCGTCGAGCTCCAGGTACAGGGAAATCTGCGCCGCGCGCTGCCAGGAGCCACCCAGGCGCTCGACGTTGTTGAGCAACAACGACAAGCCCATCGGCAGGCTCAGGGCCACGGCCATCACCAGGCAGGTGAAGAAACTGCCGATCGGCTGTTTGCCCAGGCGACGCAGGCTGTCGAGCAGGCTGGCGCGATGGCTTTCGATCCAGGCGTGCAGCAGGGTGCTGAAATCCGGACCGTCGTCTTCGTCGCGTTTTTTCTTCTGCGGCGGTTGATCCGGGGCTTTCGGAGCCACGCGTTCGGCCACTTTAGGGCTGCGGGTCGCACTCATACGCTAGCCTCCCCGTCGCCGATCAATCGGCCGCGTTGCAGGGTCAGCATGCGGTGGCGCATGCGCGCGATCAGCGCCAGGTCGTGACTGGCGATCAGCACGCTGGTGCCCAGACGGTTGATATCTTCGAATACGCCCATGATTTCCGCCGCCAGACGCGGGTCGAGGTTACCTGTGGGTTCGTCCGCCAGCAGCAAGGCCGGGCGGTGCACGATGGCGCGAGCAATGCCGACGCGCTGCTGCTGACCGGTGGACAGGTCGCCCGGGTAAAGATCGGTCTTGTCCGAGAGCGCCACGCGCTCCAGGGCCGAGTCCACGCGCTTGGCGATTTCGGCCTTGGACAGGCCGAGGATCTGCAGCGGCAAGGCGACATTGTTGAAAACGGTGCGATCGAACAGCAGCTGGTGGTTCTGGAACACCACGCCGATCTGCCGCCGCAGGAACGGAATCTGCGCATTGCTGATGGTGCTCAGGTCCTGACCGGCCAACAGCAGCTTGCCGCTGGTTGGACGCTCCATGGCCAGCAGCAACCGCAGCAGCGTGGACTTGCCGGCGCCAGAATGACCGGTGACGAACAGAAACTCGCCCCGACGAACCCGGAAACTCAGCTCGTGCAAGCCGACATGGCCGTTCGGATAACGCTTACCGACCTGTTCGAAACGAATCATGAACGCTCCCGCTCGGCAAACAGTGCCTGGACAAAGGGTTCGGCTTCAAAGGTACGCAGGTCGTCGATGCCCTCACCGACGCCGATATAGCGGATCGGCAGGCCGAACTGCTTGGCCAGGGCGAAGATCACCCCGCCCTTGGCGGTGCCGTCAAGCTTGGTCAGGGCCAGGCCGGTCAGCTCGACCGTCTGGTTGAACTGCTTGGCCTGGTTGATGGCGTTCTGGCCGGTACCGGCGTCGAGCACCAGCAACACTTCGTGCGGCGCGTCGGCGTCGAGCTTGCCGATCACCCGGCGGACCTTCTTCAGCTCTTCCATCAGGTTGTCTTTGGTGTGCAGGCGGCCGGCGGTGTCGGCGATCAGCACATCGATGCCACGGGCCTTGGCGGCCTGCACGGCGTCGAAGATCACCGAAGCCGAGTCGGCGCCGGTGTGCTGGGCGATGACCGGGATCTTGTTGCGCTCACCCCAGACCTGCAGCTGTTCCACGGCTGCGGCGCGGAAGGTGTCGCCCGCGGCGAGCATGACCTTCTTGCCTTCGAGCTGCAGCTTCTTGGCCAGCTTGCCGATGGTGGTGGTCTTGCCGGCGCCGTTGACGCCCACCACCAGAATCACGAAGGGCTTGGTTTGCGAAGCGATCTGCAGCGGCTGCTCCACCGGCTTGAGCATGCTCGCCAGCTCGGCCTGCAGCGACTTGTACAGCGCATCGACGTCGGTCAGCTGCTTGCGCGCGACCTTCTGGGTCAGGTTCCGGATGATCACCGCGGTGGCTTCCACGCCCACGTCGGCGGTCAGCAGGCGGGTCTCGATATCTTCCAGTAACTCGTCGTCAATGGTCTTCTTGCCCAGGAACAGGCTGGCCATGCCTTCGCCAATGCTGGCGCTGGTCTTGGACAGGCCCTGCTTGAGGCGGGCGAAGAAGCCGACCTTGTTGTCTTCGGCACGGGGCGGCTCGACGGCAGCAGGCACTTCGACCGCCGCGACCGGAGCAACTGGAGCAACGACAACCGGGGCAGGCTCCGGTGCTCGGACAGGCTCGGGCTGCACGAAGGCCGCGATCACTGGTTGTGGCACGTCCTCCTCTTCGATCGGCGCCTGGGCCGCAGCTGGCTCGCTGTGTGCCAACTCGGCCACCAACAGCTCGGCGGCTTGCTGCACATCGGTCGCGGCCGGAATCGGCGGGGTGATGTGCGGCGCCTGCTCGTCTTCCACCAGCGCCACCGGCTCTTCCGCCACCGGCAGGGTCAGCCAGGGCTTGTGCTCGGGGGTCAGCGGCAGTTCCGGCGCGGGAGCATGTTCGACCGCCGGCGCAGGTTGTTCAGGCTGCAGGATCGGCTCGGCAATCGGCGACACCACAGGAGCGGCGACTTCGACAACCGGGGCTTGATCTATAACGGGAGCGGGAGCCGGGGCAGGCTCGACAGGGACTTGTGGCTGTTCGACGACGGTTTCCTGCGGTTTTTTGCGCAGCCATCCGAACAGGCCTTTCTTTTCGCCAGCCGCGGCTGGGGTCTTCTTGTCGTCGTTGGAACCAAACATGGAGGACGGCTATCTCAAGGTAGCGACGCGCCATCAAGGCGCACCGGCAAATAAATATTCGATGCAGAACAGACTGCGTTTCCGCCGGCTTGTTCACGCGCAACATTTTGTCGAGGTGCCCAATGGCATCTCAAGGATCGATTTTACTAAAGGACTGAAACGGCAAAATCGGCGAAAAGTCGAAGTCTAGTTGATAAAACAGCGCTTCTTGCCGGGAACCCATACAACCTGCTCAAGCACACGTTGATCCATGCGAGCCTGATAGGCGTGGCCGCCAGTAAAACGGATCAGTATCCTAGGGCGTGTCATCAATCATTACCAGTACCGCGTGGCCGCCTGAAAACGGGCCAGGCAAGGCGCAGTCCGCCGGAAATGTGTTTTCCTTTCCAAGGACTGCAACGCAGCATGGCCCGCTTTCAGGCGCCACCCGGAGGGCCGGGCCTGCCAGTGCGCAGGGCTGCGTTGCTCGGAGTTTATTTGGAATGACCAAACCACACTCCTCGCGCCTTGCCCTGCGCACTGGCAGGCTCCGGCGCGGTACTGGTAATGATTGATGACACGCCCCAACCTCTCGCCCGTAGGCTAAGACCAAGCGGGCAGTCCAACAGGTTTAAAAAACGAATGAATGCTCTAGCCCGCCGCGCCGCAGGCCTGCTGCTCAGTACGGTTTGTCTGCCCCTTTCAGCCTTGGCTGCCGATCCACAACCCACCCACGAATTCAGCCTCGACAACGGCCTCAAGGTCGTGGTCCGGGAAGACCATCGGGCTCCGGTCGTGGTCTCCCAGGTCTGGTACAAAGTCGGCTCCAGCTACGAAACCCCGGGCCAGACCGGTTTGTCCCACGCCCTGGAACACATGATGTTCAAGGGCAGCGAAAAGGTCGGCCCCGGCGAAGCCTCGCTGATCCTGCGCGACCTGGGCGCCGAAGAGAACGCCTTCACCAGCGACGACTTCACCGCCTATTACCAGGTGCTGGCCCGTGACCGCCTGGGCGTGGCCTTCGAGCTGGAAGCCGATCGCATGGCCAGCCTGCGCCTGCCGCCGGACGAGTTCAGCCGCGAAATCGAAGTGATCAAGGAAGAGCGCCGCCTGCGCACCGACGACAAGCCGATGTCCAAGGCCTTCGAACGCTTCAAGGCGATGGCCTACCCGGCCAGCGGCTACCACACGCCGACCATCGGCTGGATGGCCGACCTCAACCGGATGAAGGTCGAGGAGCTGCGCCACTGGTACGAGTCCTGGTATGTGCCGAACAACGCCACCCTGGTGGTGGTCGGCGACGTCACCCCGGACGAAGTCAAAACCCTGGCCCAACGTTATTTCGGCGCGATTCCCAAGCGCGCCGTGCCCGCGGCGAAGATTCCCCTGGAACTGGCCGAGCCCGGCGAGCGGCAGATCACCCTGCGGGTGAAGACCCAGTTGCCGAGCGTGATGCTGGCCTTCAACGTGCCGAGCATTGCCACCGCCGAAGACAAGCATTCGGTGCATGCCCTGCGCCTGATCGCCGCGCTGCTCGACGGCGGCTACAGCGCCCGCATCCCGACCCGCCTGGAGCGTGGCGAAGAGCTGGTGTCCGGCGGTTCGTCGAGCTTCGACGCCTACACCCGCGGCGACAGCCTGTTCCTGCTTTCGGCCATGCCCAACAGCCAGAAGAAGAAAACCATCGCCCAGGCCGAAGCCGGGTTGTGGCGTTTGCTCGAAGAGCTGAAAACCACCCCGCCGACCGCCGAAGAGCTGGAGCGCGTGCGCGCCCAGGTGATCGCCGGCCTGGTCTACGAGCGTGACTCCATCACCAGCCAGGCCACCGCCATCGGCCAGCTGGAAACCGTCGGCCTGTCGTGGAAACTCATGGACACCGAACTCGCCGAACTGCAAAGCGTGACCCCTGAAGACATCCAGAAGGCCGCTCGTACCTATTTCACTCGCGAACGCCTGAGCGTTGCCCACGTATTGCCTGAGGAGTCCGCTCATGAGTAAGCGCAAAAGCGCCAGCCCGGTCCTGCTCGGCCTGGCACTCGTGGCCCTGATCATCGCTGCCGGCCTTTATCTGCTGCGGGCGAACGAATCCAACGCCAGCCAGGCGCTGGACAAGGCCAAGAGCAGCCAGAAGCTGCAATCCCTGGCCGAGCTCGACGGCAAGGCCCCAAGCCGCCGCAGCCTCGACATCAAAACCTGGAGCACCGCCGAAGGCGCCAAGGTGCTGTTCGTCGAAGCCCATGAGCTGCCGATGTTCGACATGCGCCTGACCTTCGCCGCCGGCAGCAGCCAGGACGGCGACGCGCCAGGCCTGGCGATGCTGACCAACGCCATGCTCAACGAAGGCGTGGCCGGCAAGGATGTCGGCGCGATCGCCGAAGGTTTCGAAGGCCTGGGTGCCGACTTCGGCAACGGTGCCTACAAGGACATGGCCATCGCCTCCCTGCGCAGCCTGAGCGCACCGGACAAGCGCACGCCGGCCCTGCAACTGTTCGCCGATGTCGTCGGCAAGCCGACCTTCCCGGCCGACTCCCTGGCGCGCATCAAGAACCAGATGCTTGCCGGTTTCGAATACCAGAAGCAGAACCCCGGCAAGCTGGCGAGCCTGGAACTGATGAACCGCCTGTACGGCAGCCATCCGTATGCCCACTCCAGCGACGGCACCGCGCAGAGCGTGCCGCCGATC
Organism: Pseudomonas sp. T8; assembly: GCF_024610635.1. Taxonomy (NCBI): domain Bacteria; kingdom Pseudomonadati; phylum Pseudomonadota; class Gammaproteobacteria; order Pseudomonadales; family Pseudomonadaceae; genus Pseudomonas; species Pseudomonas sp. T8. The sequence continues at coordinate 4,710,905 of NZ_CP102374.1, read as the reverse complement.
AGCCTGGCCCAGCTGCGGGCGTTCCACGCCAAGGCCTATGCCGCCGGCAACGTGGTGATCGCCCTGGTGGGCGACCTGTCGCGCAGCGATGCCGAGGCGATTGCCGCACAGATCTCCTCTGCCCTGCCCAAAGGCCCGGCGCTGGCGAAAATCCCGCAACCGACCGAGCCGCAGGCCAGCGTCGGCCATATCGAATACCCGTCCAGCCAGACCAGCCTGCTGCTGGCGCAACTGGGCATCGATCGTGACGACCCGGATTACGCCGCGCTGTCCCTGGGCAACCAGATCCTTGGCGGCGGCGGTTTTGGCACCCGGCTGATGAGCGAAGTGCGCGAGAAGCGCGGCCTGACCTACGGCGTCTATTCCGGCTTCAGCCCGATGCAGGCCCGTGGCCCGTTCATGATCAACCTGCAGACCCGCGCCGAAATGAGCGAGGGCACCCTCAAGCTGGTGCAGGACGTGCTCGCCGACTACCTCAAGACCGGCCCGACCCAGAAGGAACTCGACGACGCCAAGCGCGAGCTGGCCGGCAGCTTCCCGCTGTCCACCGCCAGCAACGCCGACATCGTCGGCCAGTTGGGCGCCATCGGCTTCTACAACCTGCCGCTGAGCTATCTTGAAGACTTCATGCAGCAGTCCCAGAGCCTGACGGTGGAGCAAGTCCGGGATGTACTGAACAAGCACCTGAGCGCGGACAAGATGGTCGTCGTCACCGCCGGTCCGACCGTGCCGCAAAAGCCGTTGCCGGCCCCTACTGAAAAACCCGCCGAGCAGCCGCTCGGGGTTCCGGAGCACTAATGGCCAGCCCATCGCGTCCCAGCAAGAAACCCGTCCACAACCAGCACAACGGCGTGGGCCAACTGCGCATCATCGGCGGCGAGTGGCGCAGCCGTCGCCTGAGCTTCCCCGATGTGCCGGGCCTGCGCCCGACCCCGGACCGGGTGCGCGAAACCCTGTTCAACTGGCTGGCGCCTTATGTCGCCGGGGCCAAGGTGCTCGACCTGTTCGCCGGCAGCGGCGCGCTGTTTCTCGAAGCCCTGTCCCGTGGCGCCGCCATGGGCCAGGCGCTGGATGCCAGCAACCTGGCCGTGTCGCGCCTGCGCGAGCACCTGGGCACCCTGCGCTGCACCGTCGGCCAGGTGCAGACCGCCGACGCCCTGCGTTATCTGGAAACCCAGCCGGCCAGCCGTTTCGACCTGGTGTTCCTCGACCCGCCGTTCCATCAGAACCTGCTGCCGGCCGCCTGCGCCCTGCTGGAAGAACGCGACTGGCTGGCCGACGACGCCTGGGTCTATACCGAAAGTGAAACCGCGCCGTCGACCCTCGGCCTCCCGGCGAACTGGCGCCTGCACCGCGAGCAGAAATCCGGGCAGGTGTACTACGCCTTGTGGCAACGTATGGCAGAGATCGCCGGTTAAACCACTGGCCTGAAAAGGTGCGCAGCCCCGCCGGGGACGCGCACCGCTGCTACGAGAATCACCGTGCCTACTCCGTCAGATCGCTTCATTCCCGCCTTCGGCCTCGGCAACCCGCACCTGCAAACCCTGTGGGGTCCGCTGTGGCGCAAGACCACTCACCTCGACCGCCAGCGCGAACGCCTGTGGCTCGACGACGGCGACTTTCTCGATCTCGACTGGCACGGCCCGCACACCGCCACCGCGCCCCTGGTGCTGGTGCTGCACGGCCTGACCGGTTCTTCCAATTCGCCTTACGTGGCCGGCCTGCAAAAGGCCCTGGCGAACCAGGGCTGGGCCAGCGCGGCGCTGAACTGGCGCGGCTGCTCGGGCGAGCCGAACCTGCTGCCGCGCAGCTACCACTCGGGCGCCAGCGAAGACCTGGCCGCCGCCATCGACCACCTGCGCAGCAAGCGCCCGCTGGCCCCGCTGTTCGCGGTGGGCTACTCGCTGGGCGGCAATGTATTGCTCAAGCACCTGGGGGAAAGCGGCAGCGCCAGCCAGCTGCAAGGCGCCGTCGCGGTATCGGTGCCGTTTCGCCTGGACCAGTGCGCCGACCGTATCGGCCAGGGCTTTTCCAAGGTCTACCAGGCGCATTTCATGCGCGAGATGCTTGCCTACATCAAGGACAAGCAGCGCCAGTTCCAGCACGACGGGCGCCATGAGGGCCTGGCCGTGCTGGAGCGGCTCGGGCCGCTGGAAAAGCTGCGCACCTTCTGGGACTTCGACGGCCGGGTCACCGCGCCGCTGAATGGCTTTGCCGATGCCCAGGATTATTACCGGCGTGCCTCCAGCCGCTATTTCCTTGGGGAAATCCGCACACCAACCCTGATCATCCAGGCCGCGGACGATCCTTTCGTATTCCCCCACAGCCTGCCGGAAGCCCGGGAGCTGTCCGGCAGCACCCACTTCGAATTGCAGGCCAAGGGTGGGCACGTCGGCTTTGTCGAGGGTTCGGTGAAGACGCCGGGTTATTACCTGGAACGGCGCATTCCCCAGTGGCTGTCCGGCCTGGGGGGCGAGCTGCGATGAACAGCGGCCAGGGCGAATCGATCCGTTTCTGGCAAACCGCACCCCTGGCCGGCGTGGAGTTGCTGGCCGCGCGTTATATCGAGCATCGCTTCGTGCCCCATGTGCATGACGGCTATGTGATCGGCATGATCATGGACGGCGCCCAGCGCTACCGTTATCGCGGCGCCGAGCACCTGGCGGGGCGCGGCACCCTGGTGCTGATCAACCCGGACGAGTTGCACACCGGCCACAAAGGCACCGAGGACGGCTGGCTGTACCGGGCGTTTTATCCGGACAACGCGCAAATCCTCGCCATGCTGGGCGAGCTGGAATTGCCCACCGACAGCCTGCCGGCCTTCGGCGCCACGCTGTATCGCGACCCCGATCTGGTCAGCGGCTTCTGCCAGTTGCATCAATTACTGGAAAGCCCGGCCACCGCCCTGCAACAACAGACCCTGTGGCGGGAAATGATGCTCTTGCTGCTGCGGCGTCACGCCGGGGTCAAGGCGCCGGGCAAACCCGGGCGGGAACACCGGGCGATCGTCCAGGCCAAGGAGTTGCTGCAAGCGCAACTGGCCGCCCCGCCGTCCCTGGAAGAACTGGCCGCGGCGGTCAATCTCTCGCCGTTTCATTTCGCCCGGGTATTCCGTCGCGCCACCGGCATGCCGCCGCACACCTGGCTGATGCAACAGCGCATCGCCCAGGCCCGGGCATTGCTGCGCGACGGTTGCCTGCCGCTGGAGGTGGCGACGCAATTGGGGTTCGCCGACCAGAGCCATCTGAGCCGGCAGTTCAAGCAGGTCTATGGCGTGGGGCCGGCGGCCTATCGCAGCGCCCGCCAGTTTCTCTGAAACAGCACCTGTCCCTGTAGGAGCGAAGCTTGCTCGCGAAAAATGTCTCAGGCGACGCGGTCCAGCAGAAACAACGCAGCGCCTGGATCGCGAGCCAGCTTCGCTCCTACGGTAAGGGGATTCAGTCGCCCGTGGCGACCGCGCGCTGCGGATCGGTGATCCATTCGCTCCAGGAGCCGGCATACAACTTGCCCAGGGGATAACCGGCCAGGCACAGGGCGAACAGGTTGTGACAGGCGGTCACGCCCGAACCGCAGTACGCCACCAGTTCGGTCGGCGCACGCTCGCCCAGCTTCGCGGCAAAACGCTTCTTGAGCTGATCGGCCGGCAGGAAACGGCCGTCGCTGTCCAGGTTGTCGGTGAAAGCCGCGCATTGCGCGCCGGGGATATGCCCGGCCACCGGGTCGATCGGCTCCACCTCGCCGCGAAAGCGTGGCTGGGCGCGGGCGTCGAGCAGGGTCAGGGTCGGCTGGCCGAGGCGTTTTTGCAGCTGCTCGGCACTCAGCAGCAGGGTTTTGTCGGGCTGGCCCGTGAAATGGCCGAGAACATTGGTCGGCGGATCCAGGCTCAACGGCAGGCCCGCGGCGTGCCAGGCTTTCAAGCCGCCATCGAGGATGAACACACCGTCGCGCTTGCCCAGCCAGGCCAGCAGCCACCAGGCGCGGGCCGCATAGGCACCGGGGCCGTCGTCGTAGAGCACGATGTCGCTGTCGGCGTCGATGCCCCAGGCCTGCAGGCGCGCGATCAGCGTCGCCGGTTCGGGTAGCGGATGGCGCCCGGTCATGCCCTTGACCACCCGCCCACTGAGATCGCGCTCCAGGTCGGCAAAATGCGCGCCGGCCAGATGCCCGCTGGCATAACTGCGCTGGCCGTAATCCGGGTCTTCCAGGGCAAAACGACAATCGATAATCACCAGCCCGGGCTGCTCCAGGCGAGCGGCCAATTGCTGTGGACTGATCAGTTGCGCGATGGGCATGACGGGCTCCAGTAATTGAACGATGACTTGATCCAGATCCTACTGCACTTCTTCCAGGGCTTGCGCCAGGGGCACGTAAAACTCGTCGTATAGCGCGTCGACCGCCTCCCGGGCATGGTCGGTGACAAATCCGGCCTCCAGCACCAGCACCTGATACACCCCGCGCTTGATCGCTTCTTCGCTCAGGTGCGCGGAGTTTTCCCGGGTGGTGCACAAAAAACGCACCCAGGAGGTGAGGATGATCCAGGCATTGAGGGTCAGGGACTCGATCTGCACCTTGTCCATCCGCAGGATGCCGGCCTCGACGAAACCTTCGTAGATCGCCGTGCCGTGGATCAGGCAGCGCTGGGAGAAGCGCCGGTAACGGGCGGCCAGTTCGGCGTCGCTGTCGAGCAGGTGTTCCAGGTCGCGGTGCAGGAAGCGATAGCGCCACATGGCGGCCAGCAACTCCTGCAGGTAATAGCGCTTGTCTTCCACGGTCACGCTGCGGCCCTGGGGCAGGCGCAGGAAGCTGTCGACCAGGGCTTCGTACTCGCAGAACAGCACGGCGATGATCGCCTGCTTGTTGGGGAAGTGGTAATACAGGTTGCCCGGTGAAATCTCCATGTGGGCGGCAATGTGGTTGGTGCTGACACTGCGTTCGCCTTGCTGGTTGAACAGTTCCAGGCTGTTCTGGACGATACGTTCGCGGGTTTTTATGCGTGGGGCCATGAGCGTGGGCTTTAATCGAGAAGGCATTGCCCGGCATCTTACGACCTATCCCCGATGGGATAAATCAAAGCTGGCCCGGGATCTCATTTGACATTTTAGAGTATAAACTCTAAAAATCTCCCACCCACAAAAACCGGAGCCGCCCATGTCTGCCGAAATCGCCTACTTGCCGGAAGCCCACCAGCAGCTGGATGAGCTCCACCGCCTGTTCGCTGTCCAGCGCCAGGCCTTCGCGGCCAACCCCATGCCGCCGGCCGGCCAGCGCCAGCAATGGCTCAAGAGCCTGCGCGACCTGCTCGACAGCGAACGCCAGGCCCTGATCGAGGCCATCAGCGAAGATTTCAGCCATCGCAGCGCCGACGAAACCCTGCTCGCCGAAATCATGCCCAGCCTGCAGGGCATCCACTACGCCAGCAAACACCTCAAGGGCTGGATGAAACCTTCGCGGCGCAAAGTCGGCGTGGCCTTCCAGCCGGCCTCGGCCAAGGTCGTCTACCAGCCATTGGGCGTGGTCGGGGTGATCGTGCCGTGGAACTACCCGCTGTTCCTGGCCATCGGCCCGCTGGTCGGCGCGCTCGCCGCCGGCAACCGGGTATTGCTCAAGCTCAGCGAATCGACCCCCGCCACCGGCCTGCTGCTCAAGCGCCTGCTGGCCAAGGCGTTCCCCGAGGACCTGGTCGCCGTGGTGCTGGGCGAAGCCGACGTGGGCGTGGCCTTCTCCCGGCTGCCTTTCGATCACCTGCTGTTCACCGGCGCCACCAGCATCGGCAAGCATGTGATGCGCGCCGCGGCGGAAAACCTGACCCCGGTGACCCTGGAGCTGGGCGGCAAGTCCCCGGCCATCGTTTCCGATGACGTGCCGCTCAAGGACGCCGCCGAACGCATCGCCTTCGGCAAGACCATGAACGCCGGCCAGACCTGCGTCGCCCCGGACTACGTGCTGGTCCCGGAACACCGCGTCGGCGCCTTCGTCGACGCCTATCGCCAGGTGGTCCGGGGCTTCTTCCCGACCCTGGTCGACAACCCCGACTACACGGCGATCATCAACCCGCGGCAACTGGCGCGCCTGAACAGCTACATCAGCGACGCCACCAGCAAGGGCGCGCTGCTGATCCCGCTGTTCGAGGAGAACCAGGAACGGCGCATGGGCCACAGCCTGATGCTCAATGTCAGCGACGACATGACGGTGATGCAGGACGAGATCTTCGGCCCGATCCTGCCGATCGTGCCCTACACCGGCCTGGACCAGGCCGTCGCCTACATCAACCAGCGCCCTCGCCCCCTGGCGCTCTACTACTTCGGCTACGACAAGGCCGAGCAGGAGCGGGTACTCAACGAAACCCACTCGGGCGGGGTCTGCCTCAACGACACTCTGCTGCACGTCGCCCAGGACGACATGCCGTTCGGCGGCATCGGCCACTCGGGCATGGGCCATTACCACGGTCACGAAGGCTTCCTGACCTTCAGCAAAGCCAAGGGTGTACTGAGCAAGCAGCGCCTGAATGCCGCGCGACTGATCTACCCGCCTTATGGCAAACCGATCCAGAAGCTGATCCAGAAGCTGTTCATCCGCTAACCAGACCATTGCCGGGTAATAACAATAATGACCCCCAGCCTGCCTGCAGCACCCGTACTGTCGCGCCGTGGCCTGTTGAAAATCGGCCTGTGCGCCAGCGCGTTCCTGACCACCGCCGGCCTCGGCGCCAGCCTCAGCGGCTGCTCGTCCGGCACCGCGGCCAGCGGCTTTACCGCATTGCGCAGCAGTGACCTGCCGGTGCTGCGGGCGCTGATCCCGGTCATGCTCGACGGCGCCGTGGCTGCCGAGAAGCTGCCGGCGGCGCTCGACGCCACCCTGAACAGCCTGGATCACAGCCTCGACCACCTGTCGCCGGAGATGCTCAAGCTCACCCGCCAGCTGTTCGACGTGCTGGGCATGGGCATCACCCGCGGCCCCCTGACCGGCATCTGGGGCAGCTGGGAAAACGCCAGCGCCGAAGACATCCGGCACTTTCTCGAACGCTGGAAAAACAGCTCCCTCAGCCTGCTGCGCATGGGCCACGCGTCCCTGCTGCAACTGGTGATGATGGCCTGGTACAGCCGCCCCGAATCCTGGGCCCATTGCGGTTATCCCGGGCCGCCCAGGATCTGATACCCGTAGCCGCTGCCGCAGGCTGCGATAAGCCCCGCAGGGGCTTGCTTTGCAGTCGATCGGCAGCCTGCGACAGCGGCTACAAAAATACAGAACAACAAGAGAGCGCCTGATATGCCCGTACCCGATCTGTTTCGCGAAGGCCTGGCCCGAGGCTGGAAAACCTACAACGGCTCGCAATTGCAGGAGGACCTGACCCTCGAAGCGGATGTCGCCATCATCGGCAGCGGCGCGGGCGGCGGCACCAGCGCCGAGATCCTCAGCGCCGCCGGCTACAAGGTGCTGCTGATCGAAGAAGGCCCGCTCAAGACCAGCGACGACTTCAAGATGCTCGAGGACCAGGCCTACACCAGCCTCTATCAGGAAGGCATCGGCCGCATGAGCAAGGACGGCGCCATCACCATCCTGCAAGGCCGCGCGGTCGGCGGCACCACCCTGATCAACTGGACCTCCAGCTTCCGTACCCCCGAGCCGACCCTGGAGCACTGGGCCAAGGAGCACGGCGTCAAGGGCCACAGCCCGGCCGAGATGGCGCCCTGGTTCGAAAAAATGGAGCAGCGCCTGGGGGTCGCTCCGTGGATCATGCCGCCCAACGCCAACAACGACGTGATCAGGCTCGGCTGCGAGAAGCTCGGCTACAGCTGGCACGTGATCCCGCGCAACGTGCGCGGCTGCTGGAACCTCGGCTATTGCGGCATGGGCTGCCCGACCAACGCCAAGCAGTCGATGATGGTCACCACCATCCCCGCAACCCTGGAGAAAGGCGGCGAACTGCTGTACCTGGCCCGCGCCGAGCGCTTGCAGATCAAGGGCGACCAGGTCGAGAGCCTGCTCTGCCTGGCCATGGACGAGCGCTGCGTGGCGCCCACCGGGCGCACCATCAAGGTCAAGGCCCGGCACTACGTGCTGGCCGGTGGCGGCATCAACAGCCCGGCCCTGCTGCTGCGCTCCGATGCGGCCGATCCGCACAAACGCCTGGGCAAACGCACCTTCCTGCACCTGGTGAACTTCTCCGCCGGGCAGTTCGACCAGGTGATCAACCCGTTCTACGGTGCGCCGCAGTCGATCTACTCCGATCATTTCCAGTGGCAGGACGGCGCCACCGGCAAGATGTCCTACAAGCTCGAGGTACCACCGCTGCAACCGGCGCTGGCCGCCACCCTGCTCGGCGGTTTCGGCCCGCAAAGCGCCCTGAACATGCAGCAACTGCCCCACACCCACGCCATGCTCGCGCTGCTGCGCGACGGTTTTCACCCGGACAGCAGCGGCGGCAGCGTGGAACTGCGCGGCGACGGTTCGCCGGTGCTCGACTATCAGGTCTCGGACTACGCCTGGGACGGCGTGCGCCGGGCCTTTCACAGCATGGCGCAGATCCAGTTCGCCGGCGGCGCCAAGGCGGTCATGCCGATGCACAGCGATGCCCGCTACGTGAAGACCCTGGCCGAGGCCAGGACCCTGATCGACGGCCTGAACCTTGCGCTGTACCGCACCCGCCTGGGCAGCGCCCATGTGATGGGCGGTTGCGCCATGGGCGAAGACCCGAAAAACGCTGTCGCCGACAGCCTGGGCCGCCATCACCAACTGGCCAATCTGTCGATCCACGACGGTTCGCTGTTCCCCACCAGCATCGGCGCCAATCCGCAATTGTCGGTCTACGGCCTGACCGCGCAACTGGCCACGGCCCTGGCCGAACGGCTGAAAAGCAGGTGAAAACGCCGCTTATTTTCGTCGTCTATAGTGCTTTCTTCCGTTACAGGCGACTTGGCCGACCGGAAAGGCTGCGATACCATCCGACTCCCCAACGGACTCCCGCCAGGACGACGCGATGAACCGAGTGTTGTACCCAGGTACCTTCGACCCTATTACCAAGGGCCATGGCGATCTGGTCGAACGCGCCTCGCGCCTGTTCGATCATGTGATCATCGCCGTCGCCGCCAGCCCGAAGAAAAACCCGCTTTTTCCCCTGGAACAGCGTGTGGAACTGGCTCGCGAGGTCACCAAGCATCTGCCGAACGTTGAAGTCGTCGGTTTTTCCACGCTGCTAGCGCATTTCGCCAAGGAGCAGAACGCCAATGTCTTCCTGCGGGGGCTGCGGGCGGTTTCGGACTTCGAATACGAATTCCAGCTGGCCAACATGAACCGCCAACTGGCGCCGGACGTGGAAAGCCTGTTCCTCACGCCGTCTGAACGTTATTCGTTCATTTCCTCGACCCTGGTCCGGGAAATCGCGGCATTGGGCGGCGATATCAGCAAGTTCGTGCATCCGGCCGTGGCCGACGCCCTGACCCTGCGCTTCAAGAAATAACCCCCGCGGGAGCTGGCGCAGCCTGCGCCAGCTCCCGCGCAGTCGACCTGCAAACGCCCCTCCCATCGAGCCCCGCGTGCACTGCGCTCGCCAATGCGGCACAATTGCGCCATTGGTTTTTCAAATGCCTGGGCCCGCCGCCCTGGCCGGAGTGCCCCATGTCCCTGATCATCACCGACGATTGCATCAACTGCGACGTCTGCGAACCCGAGTGCCCGAACGCCGCGATTTCCCAAGGCGAAGAGATCTACGTGATCGACCCGAACCTGTGCACCCAATGTGTCGGCCACTATGACGAGCCGCAATGCCAGCAGGTCTGCCCGGTGGATTGCATCCCACTGGACGAGGCCCACCCGGAAACCGAAGAAGAGTTGATGGCCAAGTACCGGAAGATCACCGGCAAGGCTTGAGAAATTTAGCGTCTGGCTGGACGCCTTCGCGGGCAAGTCGGATCGCCGCCCGCTCGCCCCTACAGGGTTTTGCTTCTGTAGGAGCGAGGCTTGCCCGCGATGCTTTTCAGCTCTGGCATTTAGGGCAGAACACGCTCGCACGCTGCCCCAGCTTGATCTCGCGCAGCCCCGTGCCACAGACCTTGCAGTGTTCCCCGCCACGCCCGTAGACGAACAGTTCCTGCTGGAAATAGCCCGGCTGCCCGTCGCCGCCGATAAAGTCGCGCAGGGTGGTGCCGCCGCGCTCGATGGCCGCGGCCAGGATACGTTTGATCTCGATCGCCAGCTTCAGGTAGCGCGCCCGGGAAATCCCCTTGGCTTCGCGACGCGGGTCGATGCCGGCGGCGAACAGCGCTTCGGTCGCGTAGATATTGCCCACCCCCACCACCACCGCGTTGTCCATGATGAACGGCTTGACCGCCATCGAACGTCCCCGCGACAGCTGATACAGGCGCTCGCCGTCGAACAGGTCGGTCAGCGGCTCCGGCCCCAGGCGGATCAGCAGCTCGTGATTGAGCGGATCGAGGCTCCAGAGCATCGCGCCAAAGCGCCGCGGGTCGGTGTAGCGCAGTGCCAGGCCGGACTCCAGCTCGATGTCGACGTGCTCGTGCTTGGCTGCCGGCAGGCCAACCTCTACCAGGCGCAGGTTGCCCGACATGCCCAGGTGACTGATCAGGGTGCCGACTTCGGCATTGATCAGCAGGTACTTGGCGCGGCGCTCGACCTTGACGATCTGCTGGCCGGACAGGCGCACATCGAGGTCCTCCGGAATCGGCCAGCGCAGACGCCGCTCGCGCACGATCACGCGGCTGACGCGCTGCCCTTCCAGGTGCGGCGCGATACCGCGCCGGGTGGTTTCGACTTCCGGTAATTCAGGCATGTGCGCCTCGTGTTCTCTATAACGTGGTCGGGAATCAGTGCGCGCCCAGTTCGCGCACGGTTTCCTTGAGGTTCTCGAAGTCATAGTCGGACAGGCCGACGTAATCGAGGATCAGATGGCCGATGCTGTTCCATTCATGATCATCGACCTGATTGCCCAGCACCCGGTAGGACGCGCAGATATGCTCGGCCATTTTCAGGATCGCCAGCAGGTTCTTCAGCTGGCTGTTGCGCGAAGACTCGTCGCTGAAGATCGCCAGCGCGTTGTGATGATTGGCGATGGCGTTGGTCACGTGCTCCGGCAGGCGCCAGGACTTGGCCGTGTAGTAACCGACCACCGCGTGGTTGGTATTGAACACACGGTTTTCCGTATCCACCACCCGGTTCTCGGGGCCCGCGCTGGCGTAGGCCTCTTCCAGCACCGTCATGTAGTCGGGGAAGCGCTTGAGCATCAACGGCACGCCGCAATCGTGGAACAGCCCCAGGGCATAGGCTTCGTCGACCGCTTGCGAGCCGGTGCGCTTGGCCAGGGTCAGGCAGGTCATCGCCACATCCTGGGCGGTGTCCCAGAAACGATTGAGGGTGACGATGGTTTCGTCGCTCATCTCGCCCTTGATCGACTGCGCGTTGATCAGGTTGATGATCGAACGGCTACCCAGCAGGTTCACCGCGCGCTGGATCGAGGCGATCTTGTTGCTCAGCCCGTAATACGGCGAGTTGACGATTTTCAGCAGGGCGCCGGAAAGGCCCGGGTCCTGGGAGATCAGCCGCGCGATCACTTCCAGGTCAGGGTCGGGCATGTACTGCTCCATCTGCAAATCCACCATGATTTGCGGTTGGGGCGGCACGCTGATGCCTTGCAGGGCCTGTTGAATCTGTTCGGCGGAAAGCTCTTGGGACATAGATACGCACTCTGGACTAGGCGGCGATTCTAACCCTTTAAAAGGCGCCCATGGCCACCCGAAAGGAACTTTACAACGAGCGCCTCGGGGCAACGCCGGGGCAGGCGCGGGATATCCATGGCGGGTCTGCCCTGTCACCGCATATCCACTCGCCAGCCTCTCGGCGAGCGCAACACGTTATACTCCCGCTCTTTTTTCCGGAGCGACGTCATGTCCCTGCCAAGCCTGCGCCTCAAAGCCAACGCCGATCGCCGCCTGCGCGCCGGCCACCTGTGGGTCTACAGCAACGAAATCGATGTAGCCGCCACCCCACTCCACGGCTTCAAGGCAGGCGACCAGGCAGTGTTGGAAGCCGCCGGCGGCAAGCCGCTGGGCGTCGTCGCCATGAGCCCGAACAACCTGATCTGCGCCCGCCTGCTGTCGCGCGACGCCAAGCTGGCGCTGGACAAGTCGCTGCTGGTGCACCGCCTGAACGTGGCCCTGTCGCTGCGCGAGCGCCTGTTCGACAAGCCGTTCTACCGCCTGGTCTACGGCGACTCCGACCTGCTGCCGGGCCTGGTGGTCGACCGTTTCGGCGACATCCTCGTGGTGCAGCTGGCGTCGGCGACCATGGAACAGCACAAGGACGACGTGATCGCCGCCCTGGTCCAGGTGCTCAAGCCAAGCGGCATCCTGTTCAAGAACGACTCCGCCGCGCGTGATGCCGAAGGCCTCAACCGTTACGTGGAAACCGTGTTCGGCCTGGTGCCGGAGTGGGTCGCCCTGGAAGAGAACGGCGTGAAGTTCGAAGCCCCGGTGATGGAAGGCCAGAAAACCGGCTGGTTCTACGACCACCGCATGAACCGCGCCCGCCTGGCGCCTTACGCCAAGGGCAAGCGCGTGCTGGACCTGTTCAGCTACATCGGCGGCTGGGGCGTGCAGGCCGGCGCCTTCGGTGCCAGCGAAGTGTTCTGTGTCGATGCCTCGGGCTTCGCCCTCGATGGCGTTGAACGCAACGCCGCCCTGAACGGCATCGCCGAGAAAGTCACCTGCATCGAAGGCGACGTATTCGAGGCCCTGAAAGAACTCAAGGCCGCCGAAGAGCGTTTCGACGTGATCGTGGCCGACCCGCCCGCCTTCATCAAACGCAAGAAAGACCTGAAGAACGGCGAAGGCGCCTACCGCCGCCTGAACGAACAGGCCATGCGCCTGCTCAGCAAGGACGGCATCCTGGTCAGCGCTTCGTGCTCGATGCACCTGCCGGAAGACGACCTGCAGAACATCCTGCTCACCAGCGCCCGCCACCTGGACCGCAATATCCAGCTGCTGGAACGCGGCGGCCAGGGCCCGGACCATCCGGTGCACCCGGCCATCCCGGAAACCCGCTACATCAAGAGCATCACCTGCCGCCTGCTGCCTAACAGCTGAGCCTGACTGGACGCCCCTTGCCCCACGCGGCAAGGGGCATCCATGCCGATTGCCCCCACCACCTCCTCACCCAATACTCAGCGCTCAAGCGACCTGTGCCCGACGGCGCGCGCGCGCCATAAAGCGCCGAGGAACATGGCGCCGGAGAATGCGAGGGTCGGCGCGGCAAAAAACGCCAGGGACAGGAGTCCGCTCTTGAAGGGGTCGAGGTGGCGGTGCTGAATCCATAGCTTGAACAACCACTGCACCAGCCAGGGCATGGGCAAAGCCAGCAGCACCCAGGCGCCGTTGCCGAGCAGCCGTCGCCACAGATGGTCACGCCCCTGCAGCAGCGTGGCACCGAGCAGGGTCATCAGCAGCAGGCCGGCTGTCACGCCGCCCCCCACACCAAGGGTGAAGGGCAGACCACTGCAGGCCCACACCAGCCCCGCCGCCATCAGTGCCACCAGCAGCATCGCAATCCAGGTCCGCGGCTGGCGTCGCTGCTCGGCCAGCAGTTGCAGCAGCCCACCGCCCATCAACAGGGCAGCCGCCAGCGCGGCCATGGCGACACCGGACAAGCCGCTGTAAAGGACGGCCCACATCAGCAGCAGGCCCTGCCCCAGGCCAACAAAAAAGTAGAACCTCAAGGATCGCAGCGTCGCGGACATTCCAGCTCCATTTGGAAGGTGATCGAAGGCCGGCGAGTCTAAACCAGTCCCTGATCGACGGCTGCGCAATTCGATCTCCAGGCAATCGACGCCGTAGAGCGGCCACGGCATTCCTTCCTGGCGCCAGCGGTGTAGAATCGCGAGATTCATCGCCAGTCATCCCCCGGCGGGTTTATGAGCTCAGGCTGAGGCGCGCGGCGATCCCGCGGCGTCATCGGCAGCTTCAGGACACACGGCCATTTCTGAGTGTTCCAGAGGTCAACAGAAGCTCACTCCCCATTTGTTACCTGATTAGCCGCCCGGAGTGCTCCATGCCTGATTACCGCTCGAAAACATCCACCCACGGCCGCAACATGGCCGGCGCCCGCGCACTGTGGCGCGCCACGGGGATGAAAGATGACGACTTCAAGAAGCCGATCATCGCCATTGCCAACTCCTTCACCCAGTTCGTACCGGGCCACGTGCACCTCAAGGACCTGGGCCAGCTGGTCGCCCGCGAAATCGAACGCGCCGGCGGCGTGGCCAAGGAGTTCAACACCATCGCCGTGGATGACGGCATCGCCATGGGCCACGACGGCATGCTGTATTCGCTGCCGAGCCGCGAGATCATCGCCGACTCCGTGGAGTACATGGTCAACGCCCACTGCGCCGACGCCATCGTCTGCATCTCCAACTGCGACAAGATCACCCCTGGCATGCTGATGGCCGCCCTGCGCCTGAACATCCCGGTGATCTTCGTCTCCGGCGGCCCGATGGAAGCCGGCAAGACCAAACTCGCCTCCCACGGCCTCGACCTGGTCGACGCCATGGTGATCGCCGCCGACTCCAGCGCTTCTGACGAGAAGGTTGCCGAGTACGAGCGCAGCGCCTGCCCGACCTGCGGTTCGTGCTCCGGCATGTTCACCGCCAACTCGATGAACTGCCTGACCGAGGCCCTGGGCCTGGCCCTGCCGGGCAACGGTTCGACCCTGGCCACCCACAGCGACCGCGAGCAGCTGTTCCTGCAGGCCGGCCGCACCATCGTCGAGCTGTGCAAGCGCTACTACGGCGAGAACGACGAGTCGGTGCTGCCGCGCAACATCGCCAACTTCAAGGCGTTCGAGAACGCCATGATGCTCGACATCGCCATGGGCGGTTCGACCAACACCATCCTGCACCTGCTGGCCGCCGCCCAGGAAGCCGAGATCGATTTCGACCTGCGCGACATCGACCGCCTGTCCCGCAGCGTGCCGCAGCTGTGCAAGGTGGCGCCGAACATCCAGAAGTACCACATGGAAGACGTGCACCGCGCCGGCGGCATCTTCAGCATCCTCGGTTCCCTGGCCCGTGGCGGCCTGCTGCACACCGACCTGCCGACCGTGCACAGCCGCAGCATGGAAGAAGCCATCGCCAAGTGGGACATCACCCAGACCAACGACGAAGCGGTGCACCACTTCTTCAAGGCAGGCCCGGCCGGCATCCCGACCCAGACCGCATTCAGCCAGTCGACCCGCTGGCCGAGCCTCGACGACGACCGTGAACACGGCTGCATCCGCAGCGTCGAGCACGCCTACTCGAAAGAAGGCGGCCTGGCCGTGCTCTACGGCAACATCGCCCTGGACGGCTGCGTGGTGAAGACCGCCGGCGTCGACGAGTCGATCCACGTCTTCGAAGGCAACGCGAAGATCTTCGAAAGCCAGGACAGCGCAGTACGCGGCATCCTCGCCGACGAAGTGAAAGAAGGCGACATCGTCATCATTCGCTACGAAGGTCCGAAAGGCGGCCCGGGCATGCAGGAAATGCTCTACCCGACCTCCTACCTGAAGTCCAAGGGCCTGGGCAAAGCCTGCGCCCTGCTGACCGACGGCCGCTTCTCCGGCGGCACCTCGGGCCTGTCCATCGGCCACGCTTCGCCGGAAGCCGCCGCGGGCGGCGCCATCGGCCTGGTCCAGGACGGCGACAAGGTGCTGATCGACATTCCGAACCGCTCGATCAATCTGTTGGTCAGCGACGAAGAACTGGCCGCGCGCCGTGTCGAGCAGGACAAGAAAGGCTGGAAGCCAGCGGAAAAACGCCCACGCAAGGTGACCACCGCCCTGAAAGCCTACGCCCTGCTGGCCACCAGCGCCGACAAAGGCGCGGTGCGCAACAAGGCACTGCTCGACGGCCTGTGATTGCCAGCCGCTGAATGAAAATGCCCCGCCAAGTGCGGGGCATTTTTTTGCCTGGAGATCAGCCTCTGCGAGGCCCATCGCGGGCAAGCCTCGCTCCTACAGACGACACTGATCCTGTAGGAACGAGGCTTGCCCGCGATGGGTTCAACCCGCTGTTACTGGATATCTTCCGGCTTGACGATCACCCAGTTCTTGTCCGCCGTCACCGGCAGCCCTTCCTTGGCCTGGGCTGCGGCATTCTTGGCCATCATGCCGTTGATCTGGGCCATGTACTTGTCCTTGCGGTTGACCCACAGGTGGATGCCGCCCTTGGCCACGTCGACACCATGGAACAGCATGTAGCCGTCGCTGGTCGGGGTGTCGCCGCCCACCAGCACCGGTTTTTTCCACTCGTCGATGTAGGTCAGGATCGCTGCGTGCTTGCCGGCCATCCAGGTCGCCGGGGTCCACAGGTAAGGGGTCAGTTCCAGGCCGAGGTTGGCCTTCTCGTCATATTTGCCGGCGCTGATCTGCTTGCGCGCGGTGGTCAGCTCGCCGGTCTTGCGGTCCTTGAGCAGGGTGGTCACGCCGATGACGTTCTGCGGCTTGACGTTGTAGCCGTACTTCGGATCGGACGCGACCATGCGCACCAGCTCTTCGGAAGCGGCGGTCATCACATAGACCTCGATGCCGTTCTCCATCAGCTTGTTGTACAGCTCTTTCTGGCCGGTGAAGATCTTCGGCGGATTGATCTCGGTGTTCTTGACCACGTCGCCTTCGAAATAAGTGGCCGGCACCGGTTTGCCCGAGGCCATCAGCTCGTCGACATAGCCCTTGAGTTCCTTGAGGGTGAAGCCGGAGAAGACTTGCGCCACCCAGGGGTAGCAGACCATGTCGTCGACTTCACAGAGGCGGTAGTAGTAGCTGAACAGGCTTTCCTTGTGCTCGGCGGTGTCCTTGAACGGCATCAGCTTCAGGGAGGGGTCGAGGGTCTCGCGGGTGATCAGGCCCTTGTTCTCCATGAACGGCAGCAGCGACTCTTCCAGGTCGTAGCGGTAACTGGTGTTGTCCATGTCGAACACCGCGTAGTTACCCTTGTTGGCGTTGGCCGCGATCATCGCGTCCAGTTGCTTGGCCTGTTCCGCGGGCCAGTGCTTCAAGTCGGTGGCGAGAACCTGGCCGGCAAGGCCCAGGCAGAGTGCGGCAACCAGAAATTTCGGAGTGAGTTTCATCGGCGTTTTCTCCCTGATTTAAAGAGATCGACGCTAACAAATCGCTGTGACAATCCTCGCCTGTGGGCGACCGCCCGCGTCCTGATTCCGCCACCGGCATGTGCCTGAGCGTCAGCGGCTTATTCCAAAAACGACAGTCTCAATGCGTTTTTGATATTAATTCATTAGATATCAAGCTGTTAGGCTTGCCGGTTCGCAATCGCAGCCACAAGCGATTGGCACAAGTCTTATGGAGCCTCAATGAACCTGCCGCTGATCCTCAATCTGCTGGTGTTCCTCGCCTTGCTGCTGGGCCTGGCACAAACCCGTCACACCACCTGGAGCCTGGCCAAGAAGGTCCTGCTGGCGCTGGTGCTGGGCGTGGTCTTCGGTGTTGCCCTGCACAGCCTCTACGGTGCCGGCAACCCCATCCTGAAAACCTCCATCGGCTGGTTCGACCTGGTGGGCAACGGTTACGTGCAGCTGCTGCAGATGATCGTGATCCCGCTGGTGTTCGCCTCGATCCTCAGCGCCGTGGCGCGCCTGCACAACGCCTCGTCCCTGGGCAAAATCAGCTTCCTGACCATCGGCACCCTGCTGTTCACCACCGCCATCGCCGCGGTGATCGGCATCGCCCTGACCAACCTGTTCGGCCTGACCGCCGAAGGGCTGGTGGCCGGTACCCAGGAAATGGCTCGCCTGCAGGTGATCCAGAGCGATTACGCGGGCAAGGTCGCCGACCTGAATATCCCGCAGCTGCTGCTGTCCTTCATTCCGCAGAACCCCTTCGCCGACCTGGCCCGGGCCAAGCCGACCTCGATCATCAGCGTGGTGATCTTCGCCGCCTTCCTCGGTATCGCCGCCCTGCAACTGCTCAAGGACGACGCCGACAAGGGCCAGAAAGTGGTCAACGCCATCGACACCCTGCAAGCCTGGGTCACCCGCCTGGTGCGCCTGGTGATGAAGCTGACCCCCTATGGTGTGCTGGCGCTGATGACCAAGGTGGTCGCCAGCTCCAACCTGCAGGACATCATCAAGCTCGGCAGTTTCGTGGTGGTGTCCTACATCGGCCTGGGCCTGATGTTCGTGGTTCACGGCCTGCTGGTGTCGCTGGCCGGGATCAACCCGCTGCGCTTCTTCCGCAAGGTCTGGCCGGTGCTGACCTTTGCCTTCACCAGTCGCTCCAGCGCCGCGACCATCCCGCTGAGCATCGAGGCGCAGACCAGCCGCCTGGGCATTCCGCAGTCCATCGCCAGCTTCGCCGCCTCGTTCGGCGCGACCATCGGCCAGAACGGCTGCGCCGGCCTGTACCCAGCGATGCTGGCGGTGATGGTGGCCCCGACCGTGGGCATCAACCCGCTGGACCCGCTGTGGATCGCGACCCTGGTGGCGATAGTGACCTTGAGTTCGGCCGGTGTGGCCGGGGTGGGCGGTGGCGCGACCTTCGCCGCGCTGATCGTGCTGCCGGCCATGGGCTTGCCGGTGTCCCTGGTGGCGCTGCTGATTTCCGTGGAGCCGCTGATCGACATGGGCCGTACCGCACTGAACGTCAGCGGTTCGATGACCGCCGGGGCGATCACCAGCCAGATCATGCAGCAGACCGATAAAGAAAAGCTCGATGCCGATGAGCATGCGGAGCTGGCGCAGGCCTGATCTTTCAGCCCCGTTCCGGGTTCACGCCCGGAACGGGATCACGACCTGTAGCCGCTGCCGAGCTCGCGAGGCTGCGATCGACTGCGAAGCAGTCGTAAAACCAGACAACCTGTTTTTCCTGAAACACCGCGTGCTCAGGTTTTGCGAGGACTTCGTCCTCGATCGCAGCCTCGCAGGCTCGGCAGCGGCTACAGGGCTACGGGGTTAAACCCTCTCCCAGACTTCGAAGCTATAGGCCGGCTTGTCGCCTTCCGCCGGGTTCGGCACGTCAGACACCAGTTTCCACTGCTGCTGATCGAACTCCGGGAACCACGCATCCCCTTCCGGGCTCAACGCCACGCGTGTCAGGTACAGGCGATCGGCCTGCTCCAGGCCCTGGGCATACAGCTGCGCCCCGCCGATCAGCATCAGCTCGGTAACGCCCTGTTCCAGCGCCCATTCCTCGGCACGCGCCACCGCGGCGTCCAGCGACGGGTACACCTCGGCGCCTTCGAGCCGTAGGTCGGCCTGGCGGCTGACCACGATATTCAGCCGCCCCGGCAGCGGACGCCCCAGCGAATCCCAGGTCTTGCGACCCATGATGATCGGCTTGCCCAGGGTGGTGGCCTTGAAGTATTTGAAATCCCCCGGCAAGTGCCAGGGCATGCTGTTGTCGACGCCGATCACGCGGTTTTCACCGAGGGCCGCGATCAGGCTGAGAGGGAGAGATTTTTTCATGCCGGCGAGGATACCAGAGGCTCGGTGCCCCGCAACGTACCCCGATCGGCGCGACAGCGGTTATGCTCACCCCTCATTTGAGCAACGGAATGACGTGTGACAGCACTGACCCCACTGGAAAAACTCTGGCTCACCGAAGCCGTACGCCTGCGTGAAGAACACGCCGGCGCCCTGGAGGACCAGGAAGCCAATCGCCTGGCGCGCACCGCTGGCGGCGATCTGGCGAGCCGCCTCCAATACCGCGCGCTGTGGCTGGCCGAACGCGACGGCCTGGCCGCTGCCCTGCGCCACTGGGTCCAGGGTGCGCGCCTGGCGCTGATGCTGCTGGCGCTGCTGGCCATCGTCAGCGGCGCCGGCCTGGCCTTCGCCGCCCTGGGCAACGGGCAGGCGCCGGTCAATGTGTTCTGGGCCCTGGGCAGCCTGCTCGGTCTCAACCTGCTCCTGTTGCTGAGCTGGGCCCTGGGCCTGCTGTTCGCCGGCGAACAGGGCGCCAGCCTCGGCCGCCTGTGGCTGTGGCTCAGCGCCAAGCTCGCCCGCGACGCCAAGGCCGCGCAGCTGGCGCCCGCCCTGCTGCTGTTGCTGCAACGGCGCAAACTCAATCGCTGGGCCATCGGCACCCTGGTCAACGGCTTGTGGCTGCTGGCCCTGCTCAGCGCCACGGCAATCCTGCTGATGCTGCTGATCACCAAGCGCTACGGGTTCTACTGGGAAAGCACCCTGCTCGGCGCGGATGCCTTCGTGGCGATGACCAACGCCCTCGCCGCCATACCCCGTGCCATAGGTTTTGGCGTACCGACCGTAGAGATGATTCACGCCAGCACCCGGGATGTTTACAACACTGAACTGGTGCGCCAGATGTGGGCCGTCTGGCTGGTGGCCTCGCTGATCATTTACGGCGTGCTGCCGCGCCTGCTGTTGATGCTGTTCTGTCGCTGGCGCTGGAAGCACGGGCAGGCGCGCCTGCAACTGGACCTCAACCTCCCCGGCTACAGCCAGCTGCGCGAAGCGTTGATGCCCAGCAGCGAACGCCTGGGGATCAACGATGCCGCCCCCGACTTGCTGCACCGTATCGAAGGCGGCGTCAGCGCGCAGGACAGCGATGGCGCCCTGCTGGTGGCCATCGAACTGGACGACCAGCGCCCTTGGCCACCGCAATTGCCGGCCACGGTGAAAGACGCCGGCATCCTCGACAGCCGCGAATCCCGGCACAAGCTGCTGGAACAGATGAGCCGCTTTCCGCCGGCGCGCCTGGCCATCGCCTGCGATCCACGGCGCTCGCCGGACCGTGGCAGCCTGGCGCTGATCGCCGAGCTGGCCCGCAGCGCCACTGCCACCCGGGTCTGGCTGTTGCAGGCGCCACCGGGCCAGGCGCTGGATGCCGAACGCCTGGGTGACTGGCACGTGGCCCTGCAACAACTGGAACTGCCATTCGCCGATTGCGTGCCGCTGAACTGGCTGGAGACCGGGCATGACTGATCCTCGCAAACCGCCGTTGAAGCTGGCGGTAGTCGGCCACACCAACGTCGGCAAGACCTCCCTGCTGCGCACCCTGACCCGGGACGTCGGCTTCGGCGAGGTCTCCCATCGCCCCAGCACCACTCGCCATGTCGAGGGCGCGCGGCTGTCGGTGGACGGCGAACCGCTGCTCGACCTGTACGACACCCCCGGCCTGGAAGACGCCATCGCCCTGCTCGACTACCTGGAACGCCTGGAGCACCCCGGCGAGCGCCTGGACGGCCCGGCCCGCCTGGTGCGGTTTCTCGAAGGCAGCGAGGCGCGCCAGCGTTTCGAACAGGAAGCCAAGGTGCTGCGCCAGCTGCTGGACTCCGACGCCGGGCTGTATGTAATCGACGCCCGCGAGCCGGTACTGGCCAAGTACCGCGACGAACTGGAAGTCCTCGCCAGTTGCGGCAAGCCGCTGCTGCCGGTGCTGAATTTCGTCAGCAGCGCCGACCATCGCGAGCCGGACTGGCGCGAAGCCCTGGCCCGCCTGGGCCTGCACGCGCTGGTGCGGTTCGACAGCGTGGCGCCGCCGGAGGACGGCGAGCGGCGGCTGTATGAAAGCCTGGCGTTGCTCCTGGAAAGCTCGCGGCCACAGCTGGAACGCCTGATCGCCGATCAGCAGGCGCAGCGCCTGGCCCGCCAGCAAAGCGCCGCGCGGCTGATCGCCGAACTGCTGATCGATTGCGCCGCCTGCCGGCGCAGCGTGGTCAGCGAGGTCGAGCAGGAACAACAGGCCATTGGCGAACTGCGCAAGGCCGTGCGTCAACGTGAGCAGCGCTGCGTCGAATCGCTACTCAAGCTCTACGCCTTCCGCCCGCAGGATGCCGCCGCCAGCGATGTGCCGCTGCTCGACGGGCGTTGGGGCGATGACCTGTTCAACCCGGAAACCCTCAAGCAGCTGGGCGTGCGGGTCGGTGGCGGGATCGCCGCCGGCGCGGCGGCCGGGGCCGGCGTCGATCTGCTGGTGGGTGGCCTGACCCTGGGCGCGGCGGCCCTGGCCGGGGCGATCGCCGGCGGCGCGCTGCAAACCGCCCGCAGCTACGGCGGCCGCCTGCTGGGCAAGCTCAAGGGCCAGCGCGAGCTGACCGTGGACGACAGCGTGCTGCGCCTGCTGGCCCTGCGCCAACGGCAACTGGTGCAGGCGCTGAATGTGCGCGGCCATGCGGCGCTGGGCAGCATCCAGCTGGCCACGCCCCAGGACCAGAGCTGGCGCGAGGGCAAGCTGCCGGAGGCACTGAACAAGGCCCGCGCCCATCCGCAGTGGTCATCCCTCAACCCGGCGCCGCGGCTGAGCCAGGCCGAGCGCCAGGAGCAGATCGAGGCGTTGGCGCAGAAGCTGGTGGTCGGGGATTAGGTTAGCGCCGTTCTCACGGACGCCATCGCGGGCAAGCCTCGCTCCTACAGACGGCACTGATCCTGTAGGAGCGAGGCTTGCCCGCGATAGCCATCTTCCAGGCACCCACAAAATCAGGGGTTCAGCAGACGCGCCGCCTTGTCCTTGAGCACCTGCAAATCCATCACCGGCACCCGCAGTTCCTTGGCTTGTTCGTCCCAATGGCGCAAGCGCAGGCTGACCGAGCACAGCGGGTCCTGTTCGAAGGCCCGAGCCTCTTCGGCGCTCATCACTCCGCCCTGGTATTCCAGGGTGCGCCGGCTGGCTTGGCTGAGCCGCTCGTAATAGCCCGGTTCCTTGAAGGTCAGGTAACGCTTGGCCTGCACGTGGTACTCCACCAGCCGCGCCAGGCGCTCGCTGAAACCGGCGCGACGCAGGTAGTCGGCGCCCAGCCGTTCATGGCTGACCACGCCGAAACCGCCCATGTTCTCGGCATCCTGCACACAGATATGCCCGATATCGTGGAAGAACGCCGCCAACACCACTTCGTCGTCGAAGCCCTCGGCCATGGCCCGTTGCGCGGCCTGGGACATGTGTTCGAGCTGCGACACCGGCTCGCCGATATAGTCGCTGTCGCCAAAACGCTCGTACAGGCCGAACACCTCGGCGATCCGCTGCTCAGGCCCCATCAGGCTTCCTCCAGCAAACGGGCGATATTGCCCTCGGCCATGGCCGGGCCGACGCTCATGCCCACACCGCTGTGCATCAGCGCCACGCTGACCCCGGCGGCCGGGCGCAGGAACGAGAACGGCCCCGGGCCGCGGGCGCCATAGACACCCTGCCAGCGCTCGATTACCTGCACCTTGCAGCCCAGGGTGTGTTCGGCCAGTTCGAGCATCCAGTTGTCCACCTGTTCGGCATTGAACGGCGAGGGATCGCTGCCGTAATGGTGGGAGTCGCCGATGATCAGCTCACCATAGGGCGTCGGGCTGATCAGCAGGTGGATGCCGTTTTCGTGCAGGTGCGGCGCGTCCCGCAGGATCTGCGCCTGCACCGCCGCCGCTTCGGGCAGGTCGGCAAAGGCGCCGTAATGCACACAGCTCAGGCCGGTGAGCAGCGCGTGTTGCAGGTCCAGCTGCACGGCGGGCCGGGCGCGGAGCATTTGCAGGCGACAGACCTGCGGCGCCAGCGCGGCAATCGGCTCGGCCAGCAGGGTCTGATAGTCATGCCCGGAACAGACTAGGATCTGCGCCGCGCGAAAGCTGCCGGCGGTGCTGTGCAACTGGCCGGGCTCGATGTCGCGCACCAGGGTGGAGAAATGAAACGCCACCCCGAGGTCGCGGCGCAGGTAGTCGATCAGCATCGGCAGGGCTTCGCGGGAATACAGCTGCTGGTCGTCCAGGCCGTGCAACGCCGCGCGATGATGGCGGAAACGGCCGCCGTACAAATCGTTCAAGGCCGCGCCGCGCAGCAGTTCGACGCGGTAGCCGTGTTCCCGCGCGCGTCCGGCGCAGAAGGCCTGCAGCAATTGCTCTTCGGCCTCGGTGCGGGCGAACAGGTAAGAGCCGTTGCGCTTGAGCGGCAGGCCAGCCAGTTCGGCCCAGTCACCCCAGATGCCGCGGCTGGCCCTGGCCAGGTCGAGCATCACCCCAGGCGGCTGGCCGGTCACCAGGGCCTGGCCGAAATTGCGCACCGACGCGCCCAGGGGCGTGGCGCTGCGCTCGAAAACCTTGACCCGCAAACCGCGCTTGGCCGCGGCATAGGCATGGGACAGCCCGAGGATGCCGGCGCCGACGATCAGCAGGTCGTTGTGGTTGCTCATGTGTATGTTGTCCTTGGGAGATGACCTGTAGGAGCGAGCTTGCTCGCGAAAAAAACCAAGGGCACCGCGTGCATTCAGGACGCCCTTGTCATCGTTGGCCTCCATCGCGAGCAATCGAGCGTCGACCGGCTGCTCCTACAGGGAGACCTTGCGGTTACTTCGTGGCGACCTTCTCGGACTTGCCGTCATACCGCTTGCGCCACTCGGCGAGGATCTGGTCGCGGTTCTTCGAGGCCCAGGCGAAGTCGTTCTTGATCAGGCGCTGCTCGTAGTCGGCCGGCAGTTCGGTCTGCGGCTTGGCGATCCCCGGCTGGGCCAGGACGGCGAAGTTTTCCTTGTACAGCTCCATGGCCGCGGGGCTGGCGGAGAAGTCGGCGAGTTTCTTCGCGGCTTCTTCATGCGGGGTGCCCTTGATCACCGCGGTGGCTTCGATTTCCCAGCCCAGGCCCTCCTTCGGCAGCACGATGTCCAGCGGCGCGCCCTGGCGCTTGAGCTGCACGGCCGGGTATTCGAAGGAGATGCCGATCGGGAATTCGCCGGCCGCCGCCAGCTTGCACGGCTTGGAACCGGAGTGAACGTACTGGCCGATGTTCTGGTGCAGCTCGTCCATGTATTGCCAGCCCTGCTTCTCGCCGAAGGTCTGCAACCAGGCGCTGACGTCGAGGAAGCCGGTGCCGGACGAGGCCGGGTTGGGCATGACGATCTTGCCCTTGTACTCAGGCTTGGTCAGGTCCTGCCAGCTCACCGGCTTGGTCAGGCCCTGCTTTTCGGCCTCGACAGTGTTGAAGCAGATGGTCGCGGCCCAGACGTCCATGCCGACCCAGGCCGGCGGGTTGGCGGCGTCGCGGTAGTTGCCGCCGATCTTGCCCAAATCCTTCGGCGCATAGCTTTGCAGCATGCCCTGCTGATCGAGGATCGCCAGGCTGGAGGCCGCCAGCCCCCACACCGCGTCCGCCTGCGGCCGGGCTTTTTCCGCCAGCAGCTTGGCGGTGATGATCCCGGTGGAGTCGCGCACCCATTTGATTTCCACGTCCGGGTTGGCGGCTTCGAAGGCCTGCTTGTAGCTCTTCAGTTGCTCGGCCTCGAGGGCGGTATAGACCGTCAGTTCGGTCTTCGCGGCGAAGGCGTTCATGCTGAAAGCAGTGAGGACAGCAGCGGCAACAGCCAGGGGCTTGAACATGGTGCGGTTCCTTTCTGTGGTAGTGGGGTTGGACAGATTCAGTGGCCGGGCGCGGTCTGCCGCCAGGCCTGGGAGCGGCGCAGCAAGCCACGCGAAGCCCAGGCCAGGAGCAGGGACACGCCCGCCGAGGTCAAGAGGATCAGGGTCGACATGGCGGCCGCGCCGCCGACGTTGCCGGCGTCGTCCATGTTCAGCACCGCCACCGCCGCGAGGATGGTGTCGGGGCTGTAGAGGAAGATCGCCGCCGAGACGGTGGTCATGGCCGAGACGAACAGGTAGCGCAGGATATCCAGCAGCGCCGGCAGACAGATCGGCACGGTGACCCGCAGGTAATGGCGGTACAGCGGCGCCTTGAGCGACAGCGCGGCGGCCTCGAACTCGGCGTCGAGCTGGCGCAGCGCGGTGGTGGCGGTCATCTGCGCGGTGGTCAGGTAGTGGGCGATGGTGCACACCACCAGCAGGGTCATGCTGCCGTAGAACACATGCAGCGGGTTGCCGCTGAGGTTGAAGAAGAAGACATAACCCAGGCCCAGCACCAGGCCCGGCACCGCCATCGGCACGAAGCTGAGCATGCGCAGCGCCAGGTTGAGGCCGCGCTGGGCGTGGGTCTTCTCCATCAGGTAGGCGCCGGTGAAGATCAGCAGGCCGCCGATCAGCGCCGTGCACAGGGCCATGGTCAGGCTGTTGCGGTAGGCCAGCCAGCCGCCGCCGGCGGTGTCGTTGAACTGGTAGTGGTTGAGCGACAGCGACAGGTTATAGGGCCAGAACTTCACCAGCGACGAGAACACCGCCATGCCGAACACCAGCAGCAGCGCCGCGCAGATCAGCAGGACGATCGCCAGGTAGCAGCCGTCTCTCACGTGAGAGGGCGCCGGTTTGAAGACTTGGGCCCGGCCGCTCATGGAATCGCCATGACGGCGGCGCAGCCAGGCATCGACGCCGAAGCTGAACAGCGCCGGCAGCAACAGCACCATGCCGATCAAGGCGCCACGGCCGAACTGCTGCTGGCCGACCACGGCCTTGTAGGCTTCCAGCGCCAGCACCTGATAGTCGCCACCGACCACCACCGGCACCCCGAAATCGGTGATGGTCAGGGTGAACACCAGGCAGAACGCGGCGAACACCGCCTGCCGGGTGGCCGGCCAGGTAATGCTGCGAAAGGCCTTGGCCGGGCTGGCGCCCATGCTCGACGCGGCGTCGAACAACCGCGCATCGGCCAGGGACAGGGCCGACAGCAGGATCATCAACGCGTGGGGAAAGGTGTAGATCACTTCGCCGAGGACGATGCCCCAGAAGCCGTAGATATTGTCCGAGAGCAGCCCGCGCAGCAGGCCCTGGTTGCCGAACAGATAGACCAGGGCGATCCCCGGCAGCATCGATGGCGCCATCAGCGGCAGCAGCGACAGGCCGCGCCAGATCGCCTTGCCGGGAATCAGCGTGCGTTGCAGGGCATAGGCGAACAGGTAGGCCAGCGGTACCACGATGGCAGCGACGCTGAGGGAGACTTTCAGGCTGTTGCCCAGCAGCCAGTGGAAGTTGGCGCTGGTCACCAACTCACGGGCGGCGACCAGGCCACCGCCCTGCCCGGCTTCACCGCTGAAGCCGCGCCAGAAGATCGCCAGCAACGGCAGCAGTACCGCCAGGCCCAGCAGCACGAGCAGCACCAGCTTGCCGCCGAGCACGAAGATGCGGTCGCCGATTTCCGCACGGGAAGCCTGGCGCGCCCGTTTTGCGGGTAGCGGCAGGCTCAGATCAACGGCCATCTCAGGCAAACACCTGCAGGCTGCGCGGTGGCAAGGCGACCCAGATGTCCTGGGCGCCAAGGCGCGGCATGGCTTCCGGGGCCAGCTCGGCCAGCAGCGGATGGCCGGGCAATTCGTTGAGTTCGAAGCTCATGCGGCAGCGGTTGCCGAGGAAGGTGATCTCCCGGACCTTGGCCGGGAACAGGTTTTCCTCGTGCACCGGCGGATTGACGTTGATCGCTTCCGGACGGCAGAACAACCGGCCCGAAGCGGCCTTGCCGGAGTCGGCCGCCAGCCGCAGGTTCATCCCGCCGACCTGGGCGTGGCTGTCGCTGCTGCGGCGGAACGGCAGCCAGTTGCCCTGGCCGACGAATTCGGCGACGAATGGGGTGGCCGGGCGATCGTAGATTTCCTGCGGCGTGGCGTACTGCTCGACCCTGCCGTTGTTCATCACCGCGATGCGGTCGGCCATCAACATGGCCTCGTCCTGGTTGTGGGTCACCATCAGGGTGGTGATACCCAGGCGCCGCTGCAGCTGGCGCAGTTCGGTACAGAGGTGCTCGCGCACCCGGGCATCCAGCGCCGACATCGGCTCATCCAGCAACAGCAACGAAGGCGCCGGGGCCAGGGCGCGCGCCAGGGCCACCCGCTGCTGCTGGCCGCCGGACAGCTGGCCGGGGTATTTCTTTTCGCTGCCGGTCAGGCCCACCAGTTCCAGCATCTGCGCCACGCGCTGGCGCACTTCGTCACGGCCGCTGCCGGCCAGGCCGTAGGCGATGTTGGCTTCGACGCTGAGGTTGGGGAACAGCGCATAGGACTGGAACAGAATGCCGTAGTCCCGGGCCTGGGGCGCCAGGTGCGAGACGTCGCGGCTGCCCAGGTACAACTCACCCCGGTCCTGGCGCTCGAGGCCGGCGATGCAGCGCAGCAAGGTGGTCTTGCCGCAGCCCGACGGGCCGAGCAGGCACACCAGCTCACCGGCCGCCACATCCAGGGAGACGTTATCCAGCGCGGTGAAAGCGCCAAAGCGCTTCTGCATGCCGCGCACCTTCATCGGTGCGCCGGGGTTGCTCAGGGCAGTTGCGATCGGGTTGTTCATGGACGGACCTCATCAAGCAGATGCAGGCCATCCTAGGGAGCGAATGCGTAGTTACTGTGGCAGTGAGGCAAAAGCTGCCGATAGTGGTATTGGCGGATTTGGGTTGGGGATCGCGTTAGCCGTTGCGACGCTATCGCGGGCAAGCCTCGCTCCTACAGAAGCCGGGCGGTGTTTCTGTAGGAGCGAGGCTTGCCCGCGATCACCTGCGCAGCAGGTGGCTGTTCAGGCCGGAGCCATTTCCTGCGCCAATCCGAGGAAGGCCGCCGGCAGGCGCGCGCCCTTGCGCTCCTTGAGGCAGTACAGGTATTCGGCGATCTGCGGCGCGTTCTCGATGGTCAGCACCCGCAGCTGCGGATCGTGGGGCACTTCCTGGCGGGCAATGATGCTGATGCCGATATTGCGCAGCACCGCCTCGCGGATCGACTCGCGGCTGCCGATCTCCAGCAGCGGCCCGAAGCTGACCCGGGCGCTGTCGAGCAACTCTTCGGTCAGGCGCCGGGTGGTGGAGCCCGGCTCGCGCATCAGCAGGGTATGCCCAGCCAGGGCATTCAGGGGGACGTGATCGAGGGCCGCCAACGGATGATTGCGATGCACCGCCAGCACCAGCGGATCGCTGCCGAGCACCCGGCGGATCAAGCGCGAATCTTCCAGCAACTGCGAGGACGCGGCGATGTCGACCCGATACTCCTCCAGCGACTCCAGGA
This sequence comes from Pseudomonas sp. T8, assembly GCF_024610635.1. NCBI lineage: Bacteria > Pseudomonadati > Pseudomonadota > Gammaproteobacteria > Pseudomonadales > Pseudomonadaceae > Pseudomonas > Pseudomonas sp. T8. The sequence continues at coordinate 4,682,065 of NZ_CP102374.1, read as the reverse complement.
CCTGCTGCGAGTTGCCGATTTCCACCGACACCTCCACCTGGGGCAGGCGCTCCCGAAAGGTCTTCACCAGATCGAGGATGTAATACGGCGCCGTGGCGGCGATCCGCAGGGTGCCTTGCAGCTGGCCGCTGTTACGCAGGAAAAACTCGATATCGGCTTCCTGTTGCAACAGCGCCTTGACCATCGGCAGCAGCCGGGCGCCCTCCTCGCTAACGCTGAGGCGGCGCCCGCCGCGATAGAACAGCTCGACCGCGTACTGGCTTTCCAGATGGCGGATCTGGGTGGTCACCGTGGGCTGGCTCAGGCCGAGCTTTTTCGCCGCCAGGGTGATGCTGCCCAGGCGGGCCACCATGTAAAACGCCTTCAGCTCGGCACTCAGCACTGCACGCTCTCGTTATCCCTTTATTTGCGCAACAGGCGCAAACCGTTGAAGACCACCAACAGGCTGACGCCCATGTCGGCGAACACGGCCATCCACATGGTGGCCAACCCGAAGAAGGTTACCCCAAGAAAGATCGCCTTGATGACCAGGGCCAGGGCGATATTTTGTACGAGGATGTTCGAGGTCTGGCGGGACAGCCGGACAAAGGCCGGGATCTTACGCAGATCGTCGTCCATCAAGGCGACATCGGCGGTCTCGATGGCGGTGTCGGTCCCCGCCGCGGCCATGGCGAAACCGATCTCCGCGCGGGCCAGGGCCGGGGCGTCGTTGATGCCGTCGCCGACCATACCGACCCGATGCCCCTGGGCGTATAGGTCTTCGATGGCTTGCAGCTTGTCGGTGGGCAGCAGGTCGCCACGGGCCCGATCGATGCCCACCTGGGCGGCAATGGCCTCGGCGGTGTGCGGGTTGTCGCCGGTCAGCATCAGGGTCTTGATGCCCAGCTCGTGCAACTGCTGGATCGCTTCGCGACTGGACTCCTTGACCGTATCCGCCACGGCGAACAGGGCCAGGGGGCCGGCGCTGTCGAGCAACAGCACCACGGTCTTGCCCTGTTTCTCCAGGGCGAACAGCTGCTCTTCCAGCTCTGGCGAGCACAGCCCCAGTTCCTCCACCAGGCGATGGTTGCCCAGGTGGTAGAGCTGGCCGTTGATTTCCCCGCGCACACCGCGGCCGGCCAGGGCTTCGAAGTTATCCACAAGGTGCAGGCTCAGTTGCTTATCCACAGCCGCATTGGCGATGGCCAGGGACACCGGGTGGTCGGAACGGGACGCCAGGCTGGCGGCGATGGCCGGGGCGCTGCTGTCCGCCAGCGGGTCGAGGGACAGGAAATCGGTCTGCACCGGCTTGCCGTGGGTGATGGTGCCGGTCTTGTCCAGCGCCAGATAGTCGAGCTTGTAGCCACCCTCCAGGTAGACCCCGCCCTTGATCAGGATGCCTTTGCGCGCCGCCGCGGCCAGGCCGCTGACGATGGTCACCGGGGTGGAAATCACCAGGGCGCACGGACATGCCACCACCAGCAGCACCAGCGCGCGGTAGATCCAGTCGAACCAGGCGGCGCCCATGAACAGCGGTGGAATCACCGCCACGGCCAGGGCGAAGGCGAACACCGCGGGGGTATAGATTTTCGAGAAGCTGTCAACGAAACGCTGGGTCGGCGCCCGCGCGCCCTGGGCCTGTTCCACCGCGTGGATGATCCGCGCCAGGGTCGAGTTGTTGGCCGCCGCGGTCACCCGGTACTCCAGGGAACCGGCCTGGTTGATGGTGCCGGCGAAGACCTTGTCGCCCAGGGTCTTCTCCACCGGCAGGCTTTCGCCGGTGATCGGCGCCTGGTCGATGGTCGAACTGCCGGCCACCACCTCGCCGTCCAGGCCGATGCGCTCACCCGGACGCACCCGTACCCGCGCGCCGAGTTCGATGCTTTTCGCTTCCAGCTCGAGCCAGCTGCCGTCCGCCTGCTGCACCGTGACCCGTTCCGGGGTCATCTGCATCAGGCCGCTGATGGCATTGCGCGCGCGGTCCAGGGACCGGGCCTCGATCAGCTCGGCCACGGTGAACAGGAACATCACCATCGCCGCTTCCGGCCATTGGCCGATCAGCACGGCGCCGGTCACGGCGATGCTCATCAGGGCGTTGATATTCAGGTTGCGGTTCTTCAGGGCGATCCAGCCCTTCTTGTAGGTGCCGAGGCCGCCGCTGAGGATCGATACCAGGGCGATCACCGCCACCACCCAGGTCGGCGCGGCGCTGGTGAAGTGGATCACTTCCGCGGCCAGCGCGCCGATGCCGGACAGCGCCAGCGGCCACCAGTGCTTTTTCACCGGTGCTGCGGCCGGGGCATCGGACTCGCCACCCTGGCCGATGGGCTCGGCCTCCATGCCCAGGGACTTGATGGCGGCGATGATCGGAGCGTCGTCCTGCAGGTCGTGGGTCACGCCCAGCACGCGGTTGATCAGGTTGAACTCCAGTTGCTGCACACCCGCCAGCTTGCCCAGCTTGTTCTGGATCAGCGTCTGCTCGGTCGGGCAGTCCATGGCGTCGATGCGAAAGCTGCTCAGGCGCGCATTGGCGCTCGGCGCCGCGCTGAGCTTGACCAGCGACGGCGCGGCGGCCGACGAACAACAGGCATCGCCATGGCTGACGGCCTGGGGCTCGCTCAACTGGACCAACGACGGCGCTGAACAGCAGGAACCGCCGTGACCGGCATGATCGTGTTTTTTCACCGGATGCAGTTTTGCGCCATGGCCGTGATCGTGATCGTGATCGTGATCGTGATCGTGATCGTGATCGTGGCCAGCATGCTTGGAACCAGCGCCGGGTTTGCCAGGGGTGTGCAACGAATCGCTCATAAGGTCGCGTCCGAAAAGGTGCCTGTTGCCAAGTGAACACCCTGTAGCCACTATAGGGTCAAGCACCCTTTCGGAGATTGGCGCGATGAAAATTGGCGAGCTGGCGAAGCTGACCGACTGTCAAGTCGAAACCATCCGTTACTACGAGCGCGAAGGCCTGCTGCCGGAACCGGCCCGCAGCGAAGGCAATTACCGTCTGTATACCCAGGCCCACACCGAACGCCTGACCTTCATCCGCAACTGCCGCAGCCTGGACATGACCCTCGAGGAAATCCGCAGCCTGCTGAACCTGCGCGACAGCCCGCAGGACCAGTGCCAGAGCGTGAACGCGCTGATCGACGAACATATCCACCACGTCAAGGCGCGGATCGACGGGCTGCTGGCCTTGCAGACACAGCTGCTCGACCTGCGCCAACGCTGCAGCGAAGGGCCGGATCTGGATCAGTGCGGGATTTTGCAGAGCCTGGAAGTCAGCGGCTCGGTGGCCCCCAGCGAGGCCGAGGATTCTCACGTGGGCCGTAGCCACGGCCACTAGACAAACCCTGTAGGAGCGAGCTTGCTCGCGATAGCGGTAAGGTGAGCACCGCAAATCTCAGCCTGGCGGCTGATCGCGAGCAAGCTCGCTCCTACAGAGGGTGGATCAGACCGCCATCGGCGCGGTCATCGGCGCGTGGTGCTCGTAGCCTTCCAGCGAGAAGTCGCTCGGCTCGACCTTTTCCAGCCACTCCGGCTCGTACACGCCGGTCTTGGCGAACTCCGGTACACGCTCGGAAATCACCAGCTTCGGCATCGGGAACGGCTCGCGCTTGAGCTGTTCGTTGAGCATGTCCAGGTGGTTTTCGTAGACGTGGGCGTCACCGATGAAATAGGTGAACCAGCGCGGGGTGTAGCCGGTCAGGCGACCGATCAGGCTCAGCAGTGCCGCGCCTTCGGTGAGGTTGAACGGCGTGCCCAGGCCCAGGTCGTTGGAACGGATGTAGAGGGTCAGGGAAATCTCCCGGGTCTCGACATTCGGGTGGAACTGGTACAGCAGGTGGCACGGCGGCAGGGCCATTTCATCCAGCTGGGCGCAGTTCCAGCCGTGGAACAGGATACGGCGGCTGACCGGGTCCTTGATGATGGTGTCCACGCACTGGCGCACCTGATCGATGGCCTTGTACAGCACCACGTAGGCCTGGCCGTTTTCCTCGCCTTCGGCGATCTGCCGGTAGCCCTGGCCCAGGGTCTGCTCGATGGCGGCCGGGTTGCTCAGGGGGATCTGCTTGTACGCCGGCCACTTGCGCCATTGCACGCCGTAGATCTCACCCAGGTCGTCCTCGCCCTGGCGGAAGGGGTTGGCCAGCCACTGGGCGTTTTCGTTGGCGTTCTGGTCCCAGACCTTGCAGCCCAGGGCACGGAATTCGGCGGCGTTGTTCACCCCACGAAGGAAACCGCACATCTCGCCGATGGCCGATTTGAAGGCCATCTTGCGGGTGGTGATCGCCGGGAAACCGTCTTTCAGGTCATAACGCAGCATCGCGCCGGGAAAGCTGATGGTGTTCACGCCCGTGCGGTTGGCCTGCTTGGTGCCGTTCTTGATGACGTGGGCGACCAGATCGAGATATTGCTTCATGTATTACCTGTGTCCTTGAAGGCAGGGCTCGCGCCCTGCGATCCGAATTAGAGCGCGGCGTCTTTCGCCGCCGGTGCCGCTGGAGCGCGGTGGTAGGCCAGCCAGATCAGGAACAGGCCGCCAACGATCATCGGCAGGCACAGCACCTGGCCCATGGTCAGCCAGTTCCACGCCAGGTAACCCAGCTGCGCATCCGGGACCCGGACGAACTCGACGATAAAACGGAAAATACCGTAAAACAGGGCGAACATCCCGGAAACCGCCATGGTTGGGCGAGGTTTGCGCGAGAACAGCCAGAGGATGAGGAACAGCGCCACGCCTTCCAGGGCGAACTGATACAGCTGCGAAGGATGGCGCGGCAGCTGGGCCGGGTCGCTGAACGGCGGAAAGATCATGGCCCACGGCAGGTCGGTCGGCTTGCCCCACAACTCGGCGTTGATGAAGTTGCCGATGCGCCCGGCGCCCAGGCCGATCGGCACCATCGGCGCGACGAAGTCCATCAGCTGGAAGAACGACTTGTTGTTCTTCTTGCCGAACCACAAGGCCGCCAGCATCACCCCGATGAAACCGCCGTGGAACGACATACCGCCTTTCCAGACCTCGAAGATCAGCGTCGGGTTGGCCAGGTAGGCGCTCAGGTCGTAGAACAGCACATACCCCAGGCGCCCGCCGACAATGACCCCCATCGACATCCAGAACACCATGTCGGAGAGCTTCTCCTTGGTCCAGGTCGGGTCGAAGCGGTTCAACCGGCGCGACGCCAGCAGCCAGGCACCACCGATGCCGATCAGGTACATCAGGCCGTACCAGTGAATTTTCAGCGGGCCGATGGCCAGGGCCACCGGGTCGATCTGCGGGTAAGGCAGCATTGCGACTCCTCGTTAGAGTGAAACTCGATGTGCGCCGCGACCATGTCACGCGCGGATTAAGCCAGGATTGCGAAACCTGTCAGAGCAGGAACGTCAGGCCGACCACGAACAGCAGGCCGGCGAACAGCCGCTTCAACAGGCGCGGAGACAGTCGATGGGCCAGTCGCGCGCCGAACCGGGCAAAGACCATGCTGGTCAGGGCGATGCCCAGCAGCGCCGGCAAATACACAAAACCCAGACTATGAGCCGGCAGCGACGGATCATGCCAGCCCAGAATCATGAAACTTATTGCACTGGCCACGGCAATCGGCAAACCACAGGCCGAGGACGTGGCCACCGCCTGCTGCATCGGCACGCTGCGCCAGGTCAGGAACGGCACGGTCAGCGAGCCGCCGCCGATGCCGAAAATCGCCGAAGCCCAGCCGATCACACTACCGGCCAGGGTCAGCCCGAGCTTGCCGGGAACGTCGCGGCTGGCCTTGGGCCGCAGGTCCAGGGTCATCTGCAGGGCGATCACCAGGGCGAAGACACCGATGATTTTCTGCAGGTTCGACCCGGAGATCGCTTCGGCCGTCAGCGCCCCGACCCCGGCGCCGAGCAGGATGCCCAGGGTCATCCAGGCAAAGATCGGCCAGCGCACCGCGCCCCTGCGCTGGTGTTCGCGAACCGCGTTGACCGAGGTGAAGATGATGGTCGCCAGCGACGTGCCGACCGCCAGGTGGGTCAGGATCGACGGATCGAAACCTTGCAGGGTAAAGCTGAACACCAGCACGGGCACGATGATGATGCCGCCACCCACGCCAAACAGACCGGCCAATACGCCGGCGCAGGCCCCCAGCAGCAGATAGAGCAGAAATTCCATGGAGGCATCCCGAAAAGAGAGCGGCATGGTAACGGATGCATGGCCCTTGGCTCCACTGGATGGCGATGGATACCCAGTCGATCTGTGCGTAGAGTGGGCAAAAAACACAAAAGGGACGACCTGATGTGCTTGATCGTATTCGCTTGGCGGCCGGGCCACGCCCTGCCCCTGATCGTCGCGGCCAACCGTGACGAGTTCTACGCCCGCCCCAGCCTGCCGCTGGCGCAATGGCCCGAAGCGCCCGACATCTACGCCGGGCGCGACCTCGAGGCCGGCGGTACCTGGCTCGGCCTCGGCGCCGACGGACGCTTCGCCGCCCTGACCAATATCCGCAATCCCCACCAGCCCCCCGCACGCCGTTCCCGAGGCGAGCTGGTAGCGCGTTTTCTCAGCAACAAGATGTCGATAGACGACTATTTCAGCGACGTTGTCGGCCGATCCCTGGAATATGCCGGCTTCAACCTGCTGATAGGCACCCCTGACCAGCTCTGGCACTACAACGCCCAGGCCCGTGAGCCGCAGCAACTGGACAGTGGCGTGTACGGCCTGTCGAATGCCGGGCTCGACACACCCTGGCCCAAGCTGCTCAAGGCCAAGGCGGCGCTGCAGGAAGTACTGCACGACCCGCACCCCCAGGCTCTGCTCGCCCTGCTCAGCGATGCGCAGACCGCGCCGTTTGCCGACCTGCCCGACACCGGGGTTGGCCTGGCCACCGAGAGCCTGCTGTCGAGCGTGTTTATCGCCAGTCCCAGTTATGGCACGCGGGCCAGCACGGCGCTGATCGTCCGGGCCGATGGTTCCAGGCACATAGTCGAGCGCAGCTTCGGGCCCTATGGCGGGCATCTGGGGGAAGTGGAGCTGAGGGTTTAGCGGCGTCTGAAAGTACGCTATCGCGAGCAAGCTCGCTCCTACAGGGTTTGGTGACGTCTGTAGGAGTGAGCTTGCTCGCGATCGTTTTTAAAGAGTCTTGGCCGACGCCGGATTGATCATCCGTGCCAGGCCCAGGTTCTTCAGCGCCAGTTGCAGCGAGCTGTGGATAACTTGCGGGTTGTCGATGGTCATCAACTCGGCCAGCAGTTCCTTGGCCTTGCTGAGATTGATCTGACGCAGCATCCACTTCACTTTCGGCAGGTTGGTGGCGTTCATCGACAGGCTGTCGAAGCCCATCGCCATCAGCAGCACCGCCGCCGCCGGATCGCCGGCCATCTCGCCGCAGATGCTCACCGGCTTGCCTTCGGCATGGGCGTCGCGCACCACGGTCTGCAAGGCTTGCAGCACCGCCGGATGCAGGTAGTCGTAGAGATCCGCCACCCGTGGGTTGTTGCGGTCCACGGCCAGCAGGTACTGGGTCAGGTCGTTGGAGCCGACCGACAGGAAGTCCACCTGGCGCGCCAGTTCCTTGGTCTGGTACACCGCGGCCGGGATCTCGATCATCACCCCGATCGGCGGCATCGGCACGTCGGTGCCTTCGTCGCGCACTTCGCCCCAGGCGCGGTGGATCAGGTGCAGAGCTTCTTCCAGCTCATGGGTGCCGGAGATCATCGGCAGGAGAATGCGCAGGTTGTTCAGGCCTTCGCTGGCCTTGAGCATGGCGCGGGTCTGGACGAGGAAAATCTCGGGATGGTCGAGGGTGACGCGAATGCCGCGCCAGCCGAGGAAGGGGTTGTCTTCCTTGATCGGGAAATACGACAGTGACTTGTCGCCGCCAATGTCCAGGCTGCGCATCGTCACCGGTTGCGGGTGGAAGGCCGCAAGTTGCTCGCGATAGATCGCCAGCTGCTCCTTTTCGCTCGGGAAGCGTTGGTTGATCATGAACGGCACTTCGGTGCGGTACAGACCCACACCTTCGGCGCCGCGCTTCTGCGCCCGCGCCACGTCCGCCAGCAGGCCGGTGTTGACCCACAGCGGCATGCGGTGGCCGTCCAGCGTCACGCACGGCTGGTCGCGCAGCGCATCCAGGCCCTGGGCCAGTTGCCGTTCTTCCTCGACCACATCGGCGAACTGCTTGCGCAGCACATCGCTGGGGTTGGTATAGACCTCGCCGTGGTAGCCATCGACGATCATCTGGATGCCGTCGACTTTCGAGTACGGCAGGTCGACCAGGCCCATCACTGTCGGGATGCCCATGGCCCGGGCCAGGATCGCCACGTGGGAGTTGCCCGAACCCAATACCGAGACCAGGCCGACCAGCTTGCCTTCCGGCACCTCGCCGAGCATGGCCGGCGTCAGTTCTTCGCTGACCAGGATGGTGTTGTCGGGGTAGACCAGGGTTTGCTGGCGCTCTTCCTGCAGATAAGCCAGCAGGCGACGGCCCAGGTCCTTGACGTCCGACGCCCGCTCGCGCAGGTAGGCATCGTCCATCAGTTCGAAACGGTTGACGTGATCGGTGACCACCTGGCGCAACGCGCCCTGGGCCCACTGGCCGGTCTTGATCACGGTGGTCACTTCGCTGCCCAGGGAGGCATCGTCGAGCATCATCAGGTAGACGTCGAACAGCGCCCGCTCTTCGGGGCGCAGCTGGGTGGCGAGTTTTTCCGAGAGGGTGCGCATGTCGGCGCGCACGCCTTCGATGGCGGTCTTGAACAACGCCAGCTCGGCGTCGATGTCGGTAATGCTCTTGTCAGGCACCACGTCCAGGTCGGCCGGCGGCAGCATGACCACCGCGGTACCGACCGCCGCGCCGGGCGAGCCGGGCACGCCGATGAACTTGGCTTCCTGGATACCCTTGCCCTGACGACCCAGGCCACGGATCGAACCGGTGGCTTCGGCATGGGCGATAACCCCCGCCAACTGGGCGCTCATAGTCACCAGGAAGGCTTCTTCGCCCTCGTCGAACTGACGACGCTCCTTTTGCTGGATGACCAGAACGCCGACGACCCGGCGGTGGTGAATGATCGGCGCGCCGAGGAAGGAGGCATAGCGCTCCTCGCCGGTCTCGGCGAAGTAGCGATAACGCGGGTGATCGGCGGCGTTTTCGAGGTTCAGCGGTTCTTCGCGCGTACCGACCAGGCCGACCAGACCTTCGTTGGGTGCCATGCTGACCTTGCCGATCGAGCGCTTGTTCAAGCCCTCGGTGGCCATCAGGACAAAACGGTTGGTCTCCGGATCCAGCAGATAGACCGAGCAGACCTGGCTGCCCATGGCCTCTTTGACGCGCAACACAATAATCCCCAACGCCGCCTTGAGATCCTTGGCGGAGTTAACTTCCTGGACGATCTTGCGCAGCGTATTGAGCATGGCTCGGGGTCGAACTCCGTCGTCAGTCGCGCGCTAGAAGGCGCGGGGCAAGCTCTTTGAGAGCGCGGCGATAAACCTCGCGCTTGAATGTCACCACCTGGCCCAACGGATACCAATAACTGACCCAGCGCCAGCCATCGAACTCCGGTTTACCGGTCAAATCCATCCGCACCCGCTGCTCGTTGGAGATCAGGCGCAGGAGAAACCATTTCTGTTTCTGGCCGATGCACAACGGTTGGCTGTGGGTACGGACCAGGCGTTGCGGCAAACGATAGCGCAACCAGCCCCGGGTGCAGGCGAGAATTTGCACATCTTCGCGTTCCAGGCCTACTTCTTCGTTCAACTCGCGGTACAGAGCGTCTTCCGGCGTCTCTTCGGGGTTGATTCCCCCTTGCGGAAACTGCCAGGCATCTTGATTGATACGGCGAGCCCATAGCACCTGGCCGGCATCATTCGTCAGAATGATCCCGACATTGGGGCGGAAACCATCGGGGTCGATCACGGCAACAACCTCGCAAACGCATGTCGCCGCATTGTTCCACAAAGGTTGTGAAAGCAGCAACGAGGCTTCCTAGCTTATGTGCACTCTTGTGAAAAGACCGTATTCTGGACGCCTTTTTTCAGACTTATCAGCGAGTAACCGTGATGCGCCTGGCTTTATTCGACTTGGACAACACCCTTCTGGGCGGCGACAGTGACCACGCCTGGGGCGATTACCTGTGCGAACGAGGCTTCCTCGACGCCGTCGCCTACAAGGCCCGCAACGACGAGTTCTACCAGGACTACCTGGCCGGCAAGCTCGACCAGGCTGCATACCTGAACTTCTGCCTGGAGGTTCTCGGCCGCACCGAGATGGACGTGCTCGACCAATGGCACCGCGACTACATGCGCGACTGCATCGAGCCGCTGATGCTGCCCAAGGCTGCGCAATTGCTGGCCAAGCACAAGGCCGCCGGCGACAAGCTGGTGATCATCACCGCCACCAACCGCTTCGTCACCGCGCCGATCGCCGAACGCCTGGGCGTGGAAACCCTGATCGCCACCGAGTGCGAGATGCAAGACGGCCGCTACACCGGGCGCAGCATCGACGTCCCGTGCTTTCGCGAAGGCAAGGTCACCCGCCTGACGCGCTGGCTCGAGGAAACCGGCCACAGCCTGGAAGACAGCTACTTCTATAGCGATTCGATGAATGACTTGCCGCTGCTGGATCTGGTGGCGAACCCGATCGCCGTGGATCCGGACCCGAACCTGCGGGCCCTGGCCCAGCAGCGTGGCTGGCCGGTGATCAGCCTGCGCACCTGAGGACGCCATCGCGAGCAAGCTCGCTCCTACGCCAATCTCTGTAGGAGCGAGCTTGCTCGCGATAACAATGCTAAAAGCCGATCAGACAGGCTTGGCGCCCATCAACCCGGCAATGGCGAAGAAACACACGAAGCTGAACACCGCCAGCGCCAGGGTGAACTTCGGACTCCCTACACCCGAAGCGATCCGGACCCGATTGAGCCGCGCCAGCAGCCAGAAACAGCTCAGGGCACCCAGGGTATAGATCAGGCTGGAGGCCAGGATCCAGGTCTGCCCCAGCGACCAGCCCAGCAGGTGCACCAGCCACCAGCCGCTGAACGGCAGGCTGGCCAGGCAGATCACCAGCAACAGCCAGACGAACACCAGCGGCCGGCGCAACAGCCGGCTGTAGATGCTTGCGTCACCCTTGCTACGAGCGCGCCAGACCCAGATCGCCAGCCCTAGCGCGCTGCCCAGCAGCAACACGGTGGCCAGGATATGGACGGTTTTGAGGACGGTCAGCGTTTCCATGTAATCGACTCCTTGAGGCCTAGCCCACCAGCGTAGCCGTTCAGCCGAGGAACAGCTGATACGCCGGGTTATCACTCTCGTCCCAATACGGGTACCCGATCTGCTCCAGCGCCGCCGGCACCAGATGGCGTTCGCTCGCCGGCACTTGCAGGCCGGCGACCACCCGGCCATCGGCCGCGCCATGGTTGCGGTAGTGGAACATCGAGATGTTCCAGCGCCCGCCGAGCTTGTTGAGGAAGTTGAACAGCGCGCCCGGGCGTTCCGGGAACTCGAAGCGGAACACCACTTCATCGCTGACCCGCGCGGCATGCCCGCCGACCATATGACGGATATGCAGCTTGGCCAGTTCGTTGTCGGTCAGGTCGGTCACCGGGAAGCCCTGTTCGGACAGGCTGGCGATCAGCGCGCTGCGCGGATCGTTTTCCGGGTGGGTCTGCACGCCAACGAAGATGTGCGCTTCGCTGCCGGTGTTGTAGCGGTAGTTGAATTCGGTGATCTGGCGCTTGCCGATGGCTTCGCAGAACGCCTTGAAGCTGCCCGGCTGCTCGGGAATGGTCACGGCGATGATGGCTTCGCGGCCCTCGCCCAGTTCGGCACGCTCGGCGACATGGCGCAGGCGGTCGAAGTTGACGTTGGCACCGGAGTCGATGGCCACCAGGGTCTGCCCGCTGACGCCACGCTGCTCGACGTATTTCTTGATCCCGGCCACGCCCAGGGCGCCAGCCGGCTCGGTGATGGAGCGGGTGTCGTCGTAGATGTCCTTGATCGCCGCGCAGATCTCGTCGGTGCTGACGGTGATCACTTCATCCACGTAGTCCTTGCAGATGTCGAAGGTGTGCTGGCCGATCTGCGCCACCGCGACGCCGTCGGCGAAGATGCCCACGGTCGGCAGCACCACGCGCTCGCCGGCGGCCATCGCCGCTTGCAGGCAGTTGGAGTCGTCCGGCTCGACGCCGATGATCTTGATTTCCGGCCGCAGGTATTTGACGTAGGCCGCGATCCCGGCGATCAGGCCGCCACCGCCGACCGGCACGAAGATCGCGTCCAGGCGCCCCGGATGCTGGCGCAGGATTTCCATCGCCACGGTGCCCTGCCCGGCGATGGTGTGCGGATCGTCGTACGGGTGGATATAGACGTAGCCTTTTTCGTCCACCAGCTTCAGCGAGTAGGCCAGGGCTTCGGGAAAGGAATCGCCGTGCAGCACCACTTTGCCGCCGCGCGAGCGCACGCCTTCGACCTTGATCTCCGGGGTGGTCTTGGGCATCACGATGGTCGCCTTCACCCCCAGCACCTTGGCCGCCAGGGCCAGGCCCTGGGCATGGTTGCCGGCCGAGGCGGTGACCACGCCACGGGCGCGCTCCGCGTCGCTGAGCTGGGTCAGCTTGTTGTAGGCGCCACGAATCTTGAACGAGAACACTGGCTGCAAGTCTTCGCGCTTGAGCCAGATCTGATTGCCCAGCCGCTCGGAGAGCTGGCGGGCAGTCTGCAACGGGGTTTCTACGGCAACGTCGTAAACGCGCGAGGTGAGGATCTTTTTGACGTACTGTTCGAGCATCGGAAAGCATCACTGAGCGGGTTGGGCAGGGCCAGCGAGTCTAACCCAGCGTTTGCCCGGGCGACCACACGAATCCAGAGGTTTAACCCTCTGTAGCCGCTGCCGAAGGCTGCGATAGGTCCGTAGGACCTCCAGCGCACTCTCGTCCGTCACGACCTGACGGTCGATCGCAGCCTTCGGCAGCGGCTACCAAAAGCGGTTCGCCAAACGGGCAATGACCTGCTCAGGACACCGGCCTATAATGCCGGCCTTTCCGTTCCCCCTTGCCCGCTTCCGGAGCCCGCATGACCCAGGATCAACTCAAACAGGCCGTGGCCCAGGCTGCCGTCGACCTCATCCTCCCGAAACTCGATGACAAGAGCATCGTCGGGGTCGGCACCGGCTCCACCGCCAACTGCTTCATCGACGCCCTGGCCCAGCACAAGGCCGCCTTCGATGGCGCGGTCGCCAGCTCCGAAGCCACCGCGGCGCGCCTCAAGGGCCACGGCATCCCGGTGTACGAACTGAACACCGTCAGCGACCTGGAGTTCTACATCGACGGCGCCGACGAAAGCGACGAGCACCTGAACCTGATCAAGGGCGGCGGCGCGGCCCTGACCCGCGAAAAGATCGTCGCGGCCGTGGCCAAGACCTTCATCTGCATCGCCGACGCCAGCAAGCTGGTGCCGGTGCTGGGCGCCTTCCCGCTGCCGGTGGAAGTGATTCCGATGGCCCGCAGCCACGTGGCCCGCGAGCTGGTGAAGCTGGGCGGCGACCCGGTCTACCGGGAAGGCGTGATCACCGACAACGGCAACATCATCCTCGACGTGCACAACATGCAGATCACCAATCCGGTGGAGTTGGAAGCACAGATCAATGCGATTGTCGGCGTGGTCACCAACGGCCTGTTCGCCGCCCGCCCGGCCGACGTACTGCTGCTGGGCACCAGCGAAGGCGTGAAGACCCTCACCGCCTGATGCCGCCGATTTCGCCCCTGCCGCAATGGCGGGGGCGAAGGCTTCGATTCATACCTTCCCCCGCCTCTCCCCGCACCAACTCCGCCCGCACCGCTACTTTTCGCCGCATTTAGCCGCAGAAATATCCAGATTCGCGCACCAGGTCTCAGCACGGCCCACGACTTCCCGTATCAAATCCGTTACAAATTACCGCCAGGCGACGTTCGGTTTAAGCAATGCGCCAATCCAGGATCGCCCAGGGAAAGAGGCGCGCATTGTGCAACGGCCCCCCGTTTTTCACCCTCAAGGAAGATCACCGTGCTCAAACCCCTCACGCTTGCTGTCAGTCTTGCCAGCGTCCTGCTGTCCACCCAGGCCCTCGCCTATGAATATGGCGAACACGCAGCCACCACTCTCGACAAACTGATCAACGACTACCCGGGCCGCTACCGTGGCACCGCCAACTTCGCCGGGGCCGCCGACTGGATGCAGAGCCAGATGGGCAGCGCCTACGACATCAGCCGCCAGGACTTTTCCTGGACCGCCGGTGGCAGCAGCCGCAGCTCGCAAAACGTGGTGGCCTACGCCGCCGGGACCAAGCCGCAGTACGTGGTGGTCGGCGCGCACTTCGATACCTATTTCGGTCGCCCGACCCTGCAAGGCCTGGACGACAACGGCTCCGGCGCCAGCGTCCTGACCGAGATCGCCCGTAACCTCGGCGGGCTGCAGCTGGAAAACGGCTTGCAGGTGGTCGGCTTCGGTGCCGAGGAGGAAGGCCTGCGCGGCTCCAGGGCGTTCGTCGACTCCCTCAGCGCCAGCCAGCGCGCCAACATGCTGGCCATGATCAACCTCGACAGCCTGATCACCGGCGACATGATGTACGCCCATGCCGGCCAGAACAGCACCGCCAACCCGGCCCTGGCCTCGTTGCGCGAACACACCCTGCGGATCGCCAGGGAACTGCAGATCAATCTGTTCACCAACCCCGGCCTCGACCCGGTATACCCCGCGGGCACCGGCTGCTGCAGCGACGGCGAGGCCTTCGAAGGGCTGAACATCCCGATTCTCTATATCGAGGCCACCAACTGGGAAATCGGTGACCTGGATGGCTACACCCAGACCACCAACCCGGCCATCCCCGGCGGCTCCACCTGGCACGACCCCACTGAGGACAATAAGGCGGTGCTGACCAACGCCTTCGGCCAGGAACGCATCGACCAACGCCTGCGCGATTACTCGCGCCTGCTCAGCCGCCTGGTCCTGGAGCTGACCAACGCCGACCTGCTGGCCTCCACCGCTTCCGGCGGCGCCGTGGCGCGCAACCAGCAGGATCATCTGCAACGCCAGCATCAGGCCATGGTCCGGCTGCATGACCGGCGCTGGCTGACCTTGCAGGCGATGGGTCGCGAAGTCGGCAGTTTCGATGGCGAGATCGGCATCGACGGTGAATACAGCCCCGACAGCGGTTTCGACAGCGCGCCGAATCCCGAGGCGCGCCGGCTGGGGGTACATGCCCTGGGCGACTACCAGCTCAATTCGAGCCTGAACGTTGGCGCCAGCCTCAGCTACCAGAACGGTCGCGACAAGCTCGAGCATCGCGGCAAGCTTGACAGCGACACCTGGCAGGCGGCGGTCTACGCCTTGCTCAATGACGGCGGCCCGCAATGGCTGGCCGGCGACCTGAGCGTCGGCCGCACCCGCTTCGAATCCAAGCGCAACCTGGTGATCCAGGCCAACGGCGGCCCGGTGCTGCTGAACCAGAAGCTGACAGGCGATACCGACGCCCTGACCCTGGGCGCCCGTGTGCTCGGTGGTTACGACCTGGATTTCGGGGCGATCAAGAGCGGCCCCTTCGCTGGCCTCGATTACACCCACTACCGCATCGACCGCTTCCACGAGAAGCAGGACCTGCGCACGGCACTGGGTTATGAGGAGCAGTCATTCGATTCGCTGGAAGCCAGCCTCGGCTGGCGCGTTCGCGGCGCCGTCACCCTGCCCTACGGCATGAGCCTGCTGCCTTATGGCGACCTGGCCTGGGTCAAGGAGCTGGGAGATGGCCGCCTGGACGACCTGGACCTGACCAGCCGCGCCGATGGTCAAGTGCGCGTGGCTCGCCTGGGCGGTGTGGACAAGAGCTTCGGCCGCGCCCAGCTCGGCAGCCAGCTGGCGATCACGCCACAGCTAGGGCTGTACGCCGAGGTCAATGGCCGGATCGGTCACGCCGAAGGCAGCCAGACCGGCTACTCCCTCGGCGTGCAGTGGCAGTTTTAAGGGGTTACTGGGCCGGCTTTTTGAAGACGTAGAACAGGTTCGGCTCGCTGACCAGGTACAGGGTGCCGTCGTCGTCCATGGCAATGCCTTCGGCCTGCGGCACCGTGGCCTGCAAACCTTGCCGCCCCTTGCGCAGCGACATGGTGCTCAGGGGCCGGCCATCCACATCCAGTTCCAGCACCAGCCACGACTCATCCGACAGCGCCAGCAGATGCCCGGTGCGCTCGTCGTATTGCAGGCTGGACAGGTCACGCACGAACAACCCGGCATCGCGCTTGGGGTTGTTGACCACATGCACCGCGTAGGACTTCTCCGGGTCGTAATGCGGGAAGCCCTTGACCTCGTAGATCAGCATCGGGTCGCGTTCCTTGGCGACGAACAGGCGCTTGCCCACCGAATCGTAGGCCAGGCCCTCGAAACCCTTGTTGCCGCTCATGTGCACACCCAGGGTCATCTGCTCGGCGTCCGCCGCGTCGAGGAACACCGTGTCCTCCTCCAGATGAATCTTGATCAGCCGCTGCTGGCGCTCGTCGGTAATCACGTAGGTGTCGGCGCTGATAAACTCGACCGCTTCCGGATCGCCAAAACCGGTCAAGGCGATGCGCCGCAGGATGCGCCCGTCGAGCGACAGTTCGATCAGCTCGGCATTCTTGTTGGTCACGGTGAACAGGCTTTTGCGCACCGGGTCGTAGGTCAGCGCCGAGACATCATCCAGACCTTCGATCTTTTGTGCTTCGAGACTCACCCGATAGCCATCCAGGCCAATGGCATCAGTGTTGACCGGCTGCGACATGACCCGCCAGTTGAACCACAGGCGCTCGAAGTACCGGTGGTGCTGCCCGGCAATGCCCAGCAGCACCAGCACGATAAAACACAGGAGGAGGAACAGCGGTTTGGGATAGGCGAGTCGACGCATGCTGGCAAGCTCAAATACAAATCAGGCGGATGAAATATCACAGCCGGATGAATTTAAACTTAATCGCAGCGGGCGTATGCCAGATTATGGCCTTTTGCCGCCAGAAACTGCTGAATCAGCGCTTCTCAAAGCGATAGAACAGGTTGGGTTCGCTGACCATGTACAGGTTGCCCTGCTCATCCATGGCCACGCCCTCGGCCCGCGGAATGGTGTCTTTCAGGCCGTTGAAACCGCCCAGCAAGGTCATGAAGCTGACCTGCTCGCCGGTTTCGTCCAGCTCCAGCAGCATGTGCGAGTCGGCGGACAGCACCAGGGTATGACCGGTGCGTGGGTCGATGCTCAGGGCGGACAGGTTGCGCAGGTCCAGCTCATCGCTTTCCAGCTTCTGCTTGTCGCCCTTGAGGGTCTGGCTGCCGTCGCTGTTCCAGGTGAACAGCGCCGGCGGACGCTCCTCGCCCAGCAGCAACTGCTGCTTGCGCGGGTCCCAGGCCACGGCTTCGAACGCCTTGTTCTGGTCCTGAGAGGGCCCCAGGTCGTATTTCGGGAAGTCGGAAATGTTCAGCTCGCGGGTATTGGCATCCACCTTGACGATGGTCAGCAGGTGATCGCGCTCGTCGACGATCCCCAGCAGGCCGTTCTCCATGACCGTCACCCCTTCCGGGTTGCTCCAGCCCACCAGCGGCATCTTGCGCAGCACATCGCCCTGCAGGTTCAGCTCGACCAGGAACGGATTCTTGCCCATCACCGAAAACAGGGTCTTGGTCTGCGGGTTGTAGGCCAGGTCGGAGGCCTCGTCCTTCTCCATGCCCGGCAGCACCTTGGCGTCGATCACCGCGCGGTAATCCGGCAGCCAGACACTTTCCTGGCGCTCGGCCGGGGTTTCGAAACGCTCCAGCACCCAGAGCAGGCCACGGTCGTCCCAGTGCATGGCGATCGCGACGCCATAGCTCACGATGCCCGCCAGCAACAGCCAGGAATACCAGCGCATGTGGAACAAACCGCGACGACGAACCGTTTGAAGCTCGGGGGTGTGAGGCATGGACATGGGGAGCGCGTTCCAGAAAACCAGCTATGGGTAATAGCACATCGGGGCAGACTCAGACGTCTGTAATCGGAAAATTATCCAGAACGGATGTGAAAAAAACGGTAAAGGGTCTGAAACGCCCCAGATGCCGGTACTTTCGCTGAAGAGGCCCGCCCATTGCAGGCGAGCCTCGCGTCGAAAACCGGCTGGATCAGCTGACGCGACTTTCGAAGCGGCTGACGCCCGGCAGCTCCAGCACCAGCTCATCGCCTACGTTCAACGGCCCCACACCCACCGGCGTGCCAGTCAGGATCACGTCGCCCGCCTGCAGGGAGAAGCAGCCGGCCATGTACTGGATCATCGGTACGATCGGGTTGAGCATGATGCTGCTGTTGCCGTCCTGGCGGACTTCGCCGTTGATGGTCAGGCGAATATTGATGTCGGTCAGGTCCGGGAAGGTGCTGCCGACCACGAATGGCGCCAGCACGCAGGCGCCGTCGAAGCACTTGGAGATTTCCCAGGGCAGCCCCTTGGCCTTGAGCTCGGCCTGCTTGTCGCGCAGGGTCAAGTCCAGGGCCGGGGCGAAACCGGAGATGGCATCCAGCACTTCCTCACGGCTGGGCTTGGTCGACAGCGGCTTGCCGATCAGTACCGCGATTTCCGCCTCGTAATGCACGGAGCCACGTTCGGTGGGGATGGCAAAGCCGCCTTCCAGCGGCACCACGCAACTGCCCGGCTTGATAAACAGCAGCGGCTCGGTCGGCACCGGATTGTCCAGTTCCTTGGCGTGCTCGGCATAGTTGCGCCCGATGCACACGATCTTGCCGACCGGGAAATGAATACGGGTACCGTCGACATACTGGTGCTGATAGCTCATTACCGACTCCTGCTCGTTTGGTTCATCAGGTACCGCTGCTTGAGTGACCCTGGGGTCAAACAGCGAAAATCTTGCCCGGGTTCATGATGCCGTTCGGGTCGAACACCGCCTTGACCGCCTTCATGTAATCGATTTCCACCGGCGAACGGCTGTAGGTCAGGTAATCGCGCTTGGTCATGCCCACGCCGTGCTCGGCGGAAATCGAGCCGTTGTACTTCTCGACGGTTTCGAACACCCACTTGTTGACGGTGGCGCACTTGGCGAAGAACTCGTCCTTGCTCAGGTCATCCGGCTTGAGGATGTTCAGGTGCAGGTTGCCGTCACCGATGTGGCCATACCAGACTACTTCGAAGTCCGGATAGTTTTCCGCGACGATCGCGTCAATATCCTTCAGGAAAGCCGGCACCTTCGACACGGTGACCGAAATGTCGTTCTTGTACGGTGTCCAGTGCGAGATGGTTTCGGAGATGTACTCGCGCAATTTCCACAGGTTCTGCAGTTGCTGCTCGCTCTGGCTCATCACGCCGTCCAGCACCCAGCCCTGCTCCACGCAGTGCTCGAAGGTGGCCAGGGCGTCGTTGGCCACGTCCTCGTTGCTGGCTTCGAACTCCAGCAGCACATAGAACGGGCAATCGGTCTCGAATGGCGCCGGCACATCACCGCGGCCGAGGATCTTGGCCAGGGCCTTGTCGGAGAAGAATTCGAAGGCGGTCAGGTCGAGCTTGCCCTGGAAGGCATGCAGCACCGGCATGATCGAGTCGAAATCCGGAGTCCCGAGCACCATCGCCGTGAGGTTGTTCGGCGCGCGCTCCAGGCGCATGGTGGCCTCGACCACGAAACCCAGGGTGCCCTCGGCACCGATGAACAGCTGGCGCAGGTCGTAGCCGGTGGCGTTCTTGACCAGGTCCTTGTTCAGTTCCAGCAGGTCGCCCTTGCCGGTGACCACCTTCATCCCGGCCACCCAGTTGCGGGTCATGCCGTAGCGAATCACCTTGATCCCGCCGGCATTGGTGGCGATATTGCCGCCAATCTGGCTGGAACCGGCGGAAGCGAAGTCCACCGGGTAATACAGGCCGTTTTCTTCGGCGCGGTTCTGCAACTGCGCGGTCACCACGCCCGGCTGGCAGACCGCGGTGCGGTCGGTCAGGTTCAGGTCGAGGATCTGGTTCATGTAGTCGAAAGACACCACCACTTCGCCATTAGCTGCCACCGCCGCGGCCGACAAGCCGGTACGGCCGCCGGACGGCACCAGCGCGACCTTGTGCCGGTTGGCCCAGCGCACGATGGCCTGGACCTGCTCGATGGTCTTGGGAAAGACGATGGCGCTCGGCGCCGGCGCGAAGTGCTTGGTCCAATCCTTGCCGTAAGCGTTCAGGGAGTCGGCGTCGGTCAGGACCTTGCCAGCCTCGACCAGGGTCTTCAGCTCATCAATCAGCGCAGGATTGGTCATCGACAGAACTCTCGAACAATTCATGGTCATCCTGAGAACGCTTCACGTCGCAGGAACGAGTGTTTCGCGGGGTCCGTATGCTAGCATACGACCCCCCGCAGAATAGTGCCGAAGGGCGTTCTGCGGCGACGGCTTTCCTGCCGTCCGGGTCAGCATCTGTTGACCATTTCCTGCCATTTTTCTCCGGGACACAGGTTTACGCAGATGAGCAAGACTTCTCTCGATAAGAGCAAGATCAAGTTCCTTCTTCTCGAAGGCGTCCACCAATCGGCTGTCGACGTCCTCAAGGCCGCGGGCTACACCAGTATCGAGTACCTCACCGGTTCTCTGCCGGAAGCCCAACTGAAGGAAAAGATCGCCGATGCGCACTTCATCGGCATTCGCTCCCGCACCCAACTGACTGAAGAAATCTTCGATCACGCGAAGAAGCTCGTTGCTGTTGGCTGCTTCTGCATCGGCACCAACCAGGTCGACCTCGACGCGGCTCGCGAGCGCGGCATCGCGGTGTTCAACGCACCGTACTCCAACACCCGTTCCGTAGCCGAACTGGTGCTGGCCGAAGCGATCCTGCTGCTGCGCGGTATCCCAGAGAAGAACGCCTCCTGCCACCGTGGCGGCTGGATCAAGAGCGCGGCCAACTCCTTCGAGATCCGTGGCAAGAAGCTGGGCATCGTCGGCTACGGCTCGATCGGCACCCAACTGTCGGTCCTGGCCGAAGGCCTGGGGATGCAGGTGTTCTTCTACGACACCGTGACCAAGCTGCCACTGGGTAACGCCACCCAGGTCGGCAACCTGCACGAGCTGCTGGGCATGTCCGACATCGTCACCCTGCACGTTCCGGAAACCGCTGCCACCCAGTGGATGATCGGCGAGAAGGAAATCCGCGCCATCAAGAAAGGCGGCATCCTGATCAACGCCGCGCGCGGCACCGTGGTCGAGCTGGACCACCTGGCCGCGGCGATCAAGGACAAGCACCTGATCGGCGCCGCCATCGACGTGTTCCCGGTGGAGCCACGCTCCAACGACGAAGAGTTCGAAAGCCCGCTGCGTGGCCTGGACAACGTGATCCTGACCCCGCACATCGGTGGTTCGACCGCCGAAGCCCAGGCCAACATCGGCCTGGAAGTGGCGGAGAAGCTGGTCAAGTACAGCGACAACGGTACTTCGGTATCGTCCGTGAACTTCCCGGAAGTGGCCCTGCCGGCTCACCCTGGCAAGCACCGCCTGCTGCACATCCACGAGAACATCCCGGGTGTGATGAGCGAGATCAACAAGGTCTTC
The DNA here is from genome assembly GCF_024610635.1 of Pseudomonas sp. T8. NCBI lineage: Bacteria > Pseudomonadati > Pseudomonadota > Gammaproteobacteria > Pseudomonadales > Pseudomonadaceae > Pseudomonas > Pseudomonas sp. T8. Next base: position 4,660,574 of record NZ_CP102374.1, on the reverse strand, counting down.
GCCGAAAACGGCATCAACATCTCCGGTCAGTTCCTGCAGACCAACGAGAAGGTTGGCTATGTGGTGATCGACGTCGACGCCGAATACTCGGAGCTGGCGCAAGAGAAGCTGCAACACGTCAACGGCACCATCCGCAGCCGCGTGCTGTTCTAAGCGCTCGCTGGCAATGAAAAAGGGAGGCCCTGGGGCCTCCCTTTTTATTTACAGGCAGTTATTTACAGGCAGTTATTTACAGGCAGTTTTTGCCGTCCGCACTTACTTGACGATGATGGTGATCTTTTCCGAAACGATTGGCGGGTCGAACGGCACGTGGTTCTTGTCGCCCAGCTCCAGCTGCAGGGTGTGCTTGCCCGGGGCCAGGGTCAGTTCGGTTTCGGTCTGGGCCTTGCCGAAGTGGATGTGCTGGGCGTCGGCCGGGATCGGCATGTTTTCGGCCGGCAGCTTGTCGACGTCGACCAGCAGGTGGTGGTGCCCGGTGTGCGGAGTCTGGTCGCCGGCGGGCGCCAGGGAGATGTCGCTGACGCCGAACTTGACCTTGAAGGTCTTGGCCACGGTATCGCCATTGACCGGGGTGACGATAAAGACAGAAGCGCCTTCCGGCGCCTTGGTGCGAGGAATATCCGCCGCAGAAGCCAACATCGAAGCCCCCAGCATCAGGCCGGCCAATGCAGCACGAGATATAAAGGTTTTCATTCTATTCTCCAGTTTTTCCGCAAAATCGGTACGGTTATGACAACTTCGTGGCATATCGTTGTCGAAGGGCAATCAACACCATAGCAAAGCGAGCCTGAACAGCGCATCGCACATATAAATTCAAGGAGTGACCATGCGTTTCCTGCCTGGCCTGATACTTTTGCTACCTCTTGTGAGCACTTACGCTCAAGCCGAACTGATCGACGATGTGAATGACCGCGGGGAACTGCGTATCGCCCTGGAAGCCAATACCCCACCCTTCAACTTCAAGGACGACGGCAAGCTCACCGGCTTCGAAGTCGAGCTGGGCCAACTGCTTGCCCGCGAGCTGGATGTGCGGGCGGACTTCGTGGTCACCGACGCCGCCGACCTGCTGCCAGGCGTCGAAAGCGGCCGCTACGACATCGCCATCAATCACATAGCAATGACTCCAGAACTCAAGGATCGTTTCGACTTCAGCGAGCCTTACAGCTATTCCAGCGCACAATTGATCGTACGCAAGGAAGAAGAGCGCACGCTGGGCAGCCTGCAGGCGCTCCAGGGCCAGGCACTGGGCGTAGCCCAGGGCAGCCAGTTCGTCGAGCAGGCGCGCACCGTGGAAGGCATCGACCTGCGCAGCTACCCGAACGCCCAGCAGCCGATCAAGGATGTGGCGGACAAGCAGCTCGACGCCGCCATCAGCGACCGCCTGCTGATCCCCTACGCCATCCGCGACAGCCGCCTGCCGGTGAAGGAAGGCGCCAAGGTCGGGCCGACCCTGAGCCTGGCGATCCCGTTCCAGAAAGGTAATCCGGCGTTCCAGGCGAGCCTCGACGGCGCGCTGCAGCGCATCAAGGCCGATGGCCGGCTGATGGCGTTGTCGGAAAAATGGTTCGGCATGGATGCGAGCAAGCCACCCAAGCCTTGATGCTGTAATCGCTGCAGAAGGCTGCGGCTGCGCAGAAGGTGATATCGCTGAAGTCCTGCGGACCTTTCGCAGCCTGCGGCAGCGGCTACAGGGGCGTTAGAGCGAGGCCAGGGCCGCAGCGGCCTCGGCCAGTTCCAGCTCGCTGAAGACTTGCACCCCGGCGCGCTTGAGCAAGGCGGCGGTGACGCCCTCGCCGCTGACCTTGACCCCACTGAAGCTGCCGTCGTAGGTCAGCAGGTTGCCGCACGACGGGCTGTTGGCCTTGAGCACCGCGATGCGAATCCCGTGTTCGCGCACCAGTTCCAGCGCCTGCCGGGCACCGCTGAGGAACTCGGCGCTGACATCTTCGCCCTCGGTGGTGATGACCTGCGCCAGGCCATCGAGCACTTCGCCGCCCTGCCCTCCGGGTATTTCCGCCGCCGCCCGTGGCGTTGGCAGGCCGCCGGCGACTTCCGGACACAACACGACCACCCGCCCTTCGGCCTGCCAGCTCGCCAGTTGATCGAACGGCCCGCTGGCGCCACCGTCGTAACGCACGCGGTGGCCCAACAGGCAGCGACTGACCAGGATCTTGTGCATGATCAGAACGGCTCGTTGCCGCGCCGGCGGAACCAGCCCGTCAGGGACAGCCGTTCCCGGGTCGCGGGCAGGACTTCATGGGGCACCTCGCCGGAGAGGAACACCACCAGCCGGCCGCCAGCGGGATCCACGTCGTACTCGCTCTCGCCATCGAAGTACATGCGCAGTTGCCCGCCCTGCTCCGGCAGCCAGTCCTGGTTGAGGTAGATCACCGCCGACACCATGCGCCGGTCATCGTCGCGGAAACGGTCGACATGCTTGAGGTAGAACGCCCCTGGCGGGTACAGCGCGAAATGGCTTTCGAAGTCTTCCAGGCCGAGGAACAACCCACGGTTCAGCGCCTCGCGCAGGCTGTCCATCAAGCCCAGGTAGGTATCGCAGCAATCGGCCTGGCCGGGCTCGAGCCACTGGATGTGATCGCCACGGATCCCCTCGCGAATCTCCTGCGCCGGGCCACGGCCAACCGCCGCCGGCGCCAACTCACCTTCGGCCGCGCGCTTGCGGCACTCGGCCGCCAGCTCCAGGGTCAGGGCTTCTGGCAGGAAGATGTTCTGCTGCGACCAGCCACGGGTGGCCAGGTCATCGACAATGCGTAACAGCAGTGGGTGATCAGAGGGTATTTGCATGGCGCGCATAGTATCCACACCCAGATGAATCCGACAGATCATCTCCATAATTCTGACCAAGCAGCCTGGCGCTGTCTCTGTTCGTCGTTCGATCGGACAGTTTGCGTACTGAACCTGATACGAATTCTCGACAACCATCGCCTTGCCCCGGAGAATAGTGGGCTGCCGACAGGAGTCCTTATGCGCCGTTTGCTTTTTTCACTGTTGATGTTCTGTGTATTGCCCGCCTGGGCAGACGGCCACGACCAGTTGTACAAGGTCGCCGGCTGGCCGGAACAACGTGCGCATTTCAACGATGCCCTCACCGCTGCCCAGCAGCGTTACCAGAATAGCCTGCCGCCAGCGGTCTATCAGGCGCTGGTCAATAACAGCAACCAGCGCTTCGCCCCGCAGGCCATGGACCGCCGTGCCCAGGCGCAGCTGCGGCAGAACCTCGCCGATCCGAAACCGGCCCTGGCGTTTTTCCAGTCGCCGCTGGGGCGCAAGATCGTCGCCGCCGAACTGCTGGCGACCCGCCGCGACCAGTTGGCGAAAAATGCCCAGGGCCTGCCGAAGATGCAGGCCAGCGATACCCGTCAGTTGATCATCGGCCACCTGGCCCAGGCGCTGCCGGCCCGTGAAGCCGGCGCGGAAGTCAGCCTGGCGATCGCCGGCGTGGCCGCCGACAGCCTGAGCCAGATGATCCCCGGCCTGCTGGGGGCCGGCCAGGCGCAGAACATGCTCAACGGCCAGCGCCAGCGGCTGATGGCGCAGATCGGCAACGACCTGAACAACACCCTGCTGTACGTCTATCGCGACCTGTCCGACCCGGAGTTGGAAGAGTTCGCCAACTTCGCCGAATCCGCCGAAGGCAAGGCCTACTACCAGGCCGCCCTGGCCGCGATCCGCGCCGGGCTGGCTGTCGGCCAGAGCACTTCCAGCCTCGCACCCTAAGCGTCTGTTGTAGCCGCTGCCGCAGGCTGCGATAGGTCCGAAGGACCTCAGCGGTCGCGAGATCGCCGCGTCCGTACCAGTCAGCCCGAGCCTTCGGCAGCGGCTACAGACGCATGAATCCGTTCAAAGATGCTGGTTGAGGAAAGCGAAGTATTCCTGGCGAATGCGCGCCGCCTCGTTCGCCAGGTGATGCCGCGCCTCGGGCAGCATCAGCACCTGGGGCTGCTGGAACTTCTGCCGGATCACCTGCAGGTTGTGCTGCCAATCCACCGTCATGTCCGCCTGCCCCTGAACGATCAAGGGCTGCCTGCTGCTGCGCGGGGCCAGTTCGATGCGCTTGATCCATTGCGCCAACGCCCCGACCCAGGCGGTCGGCAGGCGCAACGGCTGCAACGGGTCGCGCTGCAGGAACGGCAGGAAATCGGGATCGGTGGAGTTCTCGCTGAAGCGCCGGGCGATGCCTTTGACGAAAGGCCGGAGCATGTAATAGCTGAGCTTCGACCAGCCCCAGGCACGCGGGCGTACCAGCGGCGACAGCAGGATCACCTGGCCCTGGGCCGGGCTCTGGGCACCCTGGTTGAGCAGGTGATCGATCACGATCGCACCGCCCGTGCTTTGCCCGCACAGGTGCCAGGGCTGGGGCAGATCGAGGGACCGGGCCTCGTCGAACAAACCTTGCAGCACCGCCTGGTACACCGCGAAATCATCGATGCTGGCGCGCTCGCCGCTGGACAGGCCGTGGCCCGGCAAGTCGCAGGCAATCACCGCCCACTGCCGCTCCAGCGCCCATTCGATCACATGCCGGTACAAGCCCATGTGATCGTAGAAACCGTGCAACAGAAACAAGGTCGCCACCGGCTGTTCGGGCCACCAGACCTGGCCGACCACGTCAAAACCGCCGACCGAAAAACGCCCCAGCCCACGCTTGACCGGCAGATCCAGCCCATAGAAACGCTGATAGGCCTGCGCCTGGGCCGAGAGCGGCTGCGCCTCGGCCAGGGGCCGCAGGCTGGCACGCAGAAGGTCGGGGTCGAAGGTCGCAGGCATAAGGGTTTTCCCAGGGTGGCGCGGAACGCGAAACAGGCTTTATCGGCCTGCGATATTCATCTGTCGGGGCAAGCATGGCAAGCTACGCGACCTTCGAGGAATGATCCGTATGCGTCTGCCCTACCGCACGACCCTGCTTGCCAGCCTGCTCGCCCTCCTGTGCGCCGGGGTGCTGTGGGTCGCCTACGACTGGTTCCAGGGACGTTTCCTGCGGACCTTCAGCGAACACACCGCGGTATTTTCCGGCGACCCGCTGCAACTGCCTCCTGGCCTAGCCGGCGAAGGCGCCATCCGCCTGGTGCACTTCTGGGACCCGGCCTGCCCGTGCAATGTCGGCAACCAGCAGCACCTGGCCGAGTTGATCGAGCACTACGGCCCGCAGGGCGTGGAATTCTATTCGGTGCAGAAGGCCGGCAGCCACGGCCAGTTGCCCGCCACCCTGAGCCGCCTGAAAGTCCTCGACGGCCTGCCCGGCTCGGAGCAGATCCCCGCCAGCCCGGCCGTGGCGATCTGGGACCGCAACGGCACCCTGGCCTATTTCGGCCCCTACAGCGAAGGCCTGACCTGCAACTCCAGCAACAGCTTTATCGAACCTATCCTCCAGGCCCTGCACGAAGGCCGTACGGTGAGCGCCACCCACACCTTGGCGGTGGGCTGTTATTGTCCATGGCCGAAACAGACGGATTAAGGCATTCCTGACTTTTCCCAGACAACGGATGCCCGGCACAGAAGGCCTGTGCTAAATGTTTACCCTCCCCCACGGCAGGCAAATCGCAGAAAGAACAAGGAGTCACCATGAAACGCAGCCTGACCGTACTCGTCGTCCTGATCCTCGCCCTGGCCGCGGGCGGGGGCTGGTACCTGTACAGCAAGCAGCCGTCGCGCCAGGGCCAGGTCGAGCTGGAGCGCCTGCAGGGCTCGGTCACGGTGCGTTACGACGAACGCGGCGTGCCGCATATCCGCGCGGAAAACGAAACCGACCTGTACCGCGCGCTGGGCTATGTCCACGCCCAGGACCGGCTGTTCCAGATGGAAGTCATGCGGCGCCTGGCCCGTGGTGAGCTGGCCGAGATACTCGGCCCCAAACTGCTCGACACCGACAAACTGTTCCGCAGCCTGCGTATCCGCGAGCGCGCCGACAGCTACGTCGCCGGGCTGGATCGCCAGTCCCCTGCCTGGAAGGGCCTGCAAGCCTACCTGGACGGGGTCAACCAGTATCAGAACAGCCACCCGCAACCGATCGAGTTCGACGTCCTCGGCATTCCCAAGCGTTCCTTCACCGCCGAGGACAGCATCAGCGTCGCCGGCTACATGGCCTACAGCTTCGCCGCGGCCTTCCGCACCGAGCCGCTGCTGACCTACGTGCGCGACCAGCTCGGCAGCGACTACCTGAAAGTCTTCGACCTCGACTGGCAGCCCAAGGGTGCCCTGGCCAAGGGCCGTGGCCCGCTGGCGCCGAGCCTGGCCGCCAGCGACTGGCAGGACCTGGGCGCCATCGCCCGGCTGAGCGAACAGGCCCTGGCCGACGCCGGCCTGCCGCAATTCGAGGGCAGCAACGCCTGGGCGGTGTCCGGCAGCCGCACCAAGAGCGGCAAGCCATTGCTGGCCGGCGACCCGCACATCCGCTTCGCGGTGCCGTCGGTGTGGTACGAAGCCCAGCTGTCGGCGCCGGGCTTCGAGCTCTACGGTCATCACCAGGCGCTGGTGCCCTTCGCCTTTCTCGGCCACAACCTGGACTTCGGCTGGAGCCTGACCATGTTCCAGAACGACGACCTGGACCTGATCGCCGAGAAGGTCAACCCGAACAACGCCAACCAGGTCTGGTACCGCGGCAAGTGGGTCGACCTGGTCAACAGCGAGCAGCAGATCGCGGTGAAGGGCCAGCCGCCGGTCACCCAGATCCTGCGCCAGTCGCCCCATGGCCCGATCATCAACGACGTGCTCGGGGCCAATGCCGGCAAGACGCCGATCGCCATGTGGTGGGCCTTCCTCGAGACGCCGAACCCGATCCTCGACGGCTTCTACCAGCTCAACCGCGCCGACACCCTGGCCAAGGCCCGCAGCGCCGCGTCCAAGGTCCAGGCGCCGGGCTTGAACATCGTCTGGGCCAACGCCAAGGGCGATATCGGCTGGTGGGCCGCGGCGCTGTTGCCCAAGCGCCCGATTGGCGCCAAGGGCGCGTTCATCCTCGACGGCAGCACCTCGCTGGCGGACAAAGAAGGCTTCTACCCGTTCAGCGCCAACCCGCAGGAAGAAAACCCGGCGCGCGGCTATATCGTTTCGGCCAACTTCCAGCCGGTCTCGCCCACCGGCATGGAAATTCCCGGCTACTACAACCTCGCCGACCGCGGCCAGCAACTGGACCGCCAGCTCAGCGACAAGAGCGTGAAGTGGGATATCGAAGCCAGCCAGAAGCTCCAGCTGGGCACCACCACCGCCTACGGCCCGCGCCTGCTGGCGCCGCTGCTGCCAGTGTTGCGCGAAGTGGTGAGCGACCCGCAGGAACTCAAGCTGGTGGAGCAACTGGCGCAGTGGAAAGGCGACTACCCGCTGGACTCCACCAGCGCCACCCTGTTCAACCAGTTCCTGTTCAACCTCACCGACGCGGCCTTTCACGACGAGTTGGGCGACGCCTTCTTCGACACCCTGCTGTCCACCCGGGTGATAGACGCCACGCTGCCACGCCTGGCCGCCTCCGCCGACTCGCCCTGGTGGGACAACCGCAACACGCTCGGCCGGGAAAGCCGCGCCGACACGGTCAGGGTTGCCTGGCGCGCCAGCCTCGCTCATCTCAAGGCGACCTTTGGCGACGACTCGAGCAAATGGCTGTGGGGCCAGGCGCATACCCTGACCCACGGCCACCCGCTGGGCCTGCAGAAACCCCTGGACCGGGTCTTCAACGTCGGCCCGTTCGCCGCGCCGGGCACCCACGAGGTGCCCAACAATCAATCGGCCAAGATCGGCCCGGCGCCCTGGCCGGTGACCTACGGCCCTTCAACCCGGCGCCTGATCGACTTCGCCGACCCGGCCCACAGCCTGACCGTCAACCCGGTCGGGCAAAGCGGCGTGCTGTTCGACAAGCACTATCAGGACCAGGCCGAGGCCTATATCGAAGGGGTGTACCAGCAGGCGCACTTCAACGAAGAAGAAGTCATGGCCAATACCCACAGCACCCTGAAACTGTTGCCGGCACGGACGGCGCAGTAGGCCACAGGAGCTCGCTGGCCGGCGGGTTGTATCAGCGACGCCGTCTCGCGAGCAAGCTCGCTCCTACAGGGGCCGTCAGGCGTGCATTGCATCGGCAAGTAGGCGGATCGGGCAACCCGAAGCGCCGGGATGGTCAAGACTCCAAAGGGCATGACTGTCGACCATCCCCTTGCGGAGTTAATGCACCGCCATCTCGCTGAATGCCGGAGCGGCCTATGTCTATTCACTGCGCGCCCGCATACGACTCGCCGAAGAGCTGAGACGTTTTCGAAGCTATCGCTGTAGCCGCTGCCGCAGGCTGCGATAGGTCCGAAGGACCTCGGCGACCTTGAGACCGCTGCGACCGCTCTCCGAACGCGGCCCGGGTCGATCGTCCGAACGCGGCCCGAGCCTGTGGCAGCGGCTACCCCCGAAAACGACATCGCCCCTGAACAGGGGCGATGTCTTGTCACGGTCAAAGCCTTCCGGCTGTTGCCTATCAGGCCGCTTCCGGGGCCTGTGCGCGGCGCACGTCCGGCTGTTTCCAGGAATCGGCCGCGGACTCTTCGATGGCTTGCTGGATGGCGCGCTTGCGGCGCTCTTCGGCCTGACGGCTGAAGTACCAGACCAGGAAGGTCACCAGCGACACCGCCAGCAGGATCAGGCTGGCCACCGCGTTGATCTCCGGCTTCACGCCGAGGCGCACCGCCGAGAACACTTCCATCGGCAAGGTGGTGGAACCCGGGCCGGAAACGAAGCTCGCCAGCACCAGGTCGTCCAGGGACAGGGCGAAGGACATCATGCCGCCCGCCGCCAGCGATGGCGCGATCATCGGGATGGTGATCAGGAAGAACACCTTCCACGGCCGTGCCCCCAGGTCCATGGCCGCCTCTTCAATGGACAGGTCCAGCTCACGCAGGCGCGCCGACACCACCACCGCTACATAGGCGGCGCAGAACGTGGTGTGGGCGATCCAGATGGTGACGATGCCACGCTCCTGCGGCCAGCCGATCATCTGCGCCATGGCCACGAACAGCAGCAACAGCGACAGGCCGGTGATCACTTCCGGCATCACCAGCGGCGCGGTGACCAGGCCGCCGAACAGCGTGCGGCCCTTGAAGTGGGTGATACGGGTCAGCACGAAGGCCGCCAGGGTGCCCAGGGCCACCGCGGCAATCGCGGTGTAGCAGGCGATCTCCAGGGAGCGCACCACCGAGCCCATCAGTTGCGAGTTGTCCAGCAGGCCGACGTACCACTTCACCGACCAGCCGCCCCAGACCGTCACCAGCTTGGAGGCGTTGAACGAGTAAATCACCAAGATCAGCATCGGCAGGTAGATGAATACCAGCCCCACCACCAGCATCAGGTTCGAGAAACTGAAGCGCTTCATTCCTTGCCCTCCATTTCTTTGGCCTGACTGCGGTTGAAGAGGATGATCGGCACAATCAGGATCGCCAGCATCACCACTGCCAGGGCCGACGCCACCGGCCAGTCACGGTTGTTGAAGAACTCTTGCCAGAGCACTTTACCGATCATCAGGGTTTCCGGACCGCCGAGCAGTTCCGGGATCACGAACTCGCCGACCACCGGGATGAACACCAGCATGCAGCCGGCGATGATGCCGTTCTTCGACAGCGGCACGGTGATTTTCCAGAAGCTGTTGAAGGTGCTCGAACCCAGGTCCGAGGCGGCTTCCAGCAGGCTGGTATCGTGCTTCACCAGGTTGGCGTAGAGCGGCAGGATCATGAACGGCAGGTACGAATAGACCACGCCGATGTACACCGCCAGGTTGGTGTTGAGGATCTGCAGCGGCTCGTCGATCAAGCCCATGCCCATCAGGAAGCCGTTGAGCAGGCCGTTGTTGCTGAGGATGCCCATCCAGGCGTAGACGCGGATCAGGATCGCGGTCCAGGTCGGCATCATGATCAGCAGCACCAGCACGGTCTGCAGCTCTTTGCGGGCGCTGGCGATGGCATAGGCCATCGGGTAGCCGATCAACAGGCACAGCAGGGTGCTGAAGAAGGCCATCTTCAGCGAGCCGAGGTAGGCGGCGATGTACAGTTCGTCGTCGCCGAGCATCGCGTAGTTGCCCAGGTTGAGCAGCACCTGCAGCTTCTGGTCGATGAAGCTGTAGATCTCGGTGTACGGTGGAATGGCCACGTCCGCTTCGGCGAAGCTGATCTTCAGGACGATGAAGAACGGCAGCATGAAGAACAGGAACAGCCAGAGGAACGGGACCCCGATGACCATCTGGCGGCCACCGGGAATTATTCGATTGAGGCGGCGCTTGAGCTTTCGCATGTTCATGAGCGCAGTACCACGCCGCTGTCGTCTTCCCACCAGACGTACACCTGGTCGCCCCAGGTCGGCCGCGCGCCGCGGCGTTCGGCGTTGGCCACGAACGACTGCACCAGCTTGCCGCTCGGCAGCTCGACGTAGAACACCGAGTGCCCGCCCAGGTAGGCGATGTCGTGTACCTTGCCACTCGACCAGTTGTATTCGCAGGTCGGCATGTCCGGAGTCACCAGGAGTTTTTCCGGGCGGATGGCGTAGGTCACCGACTTGTCCTGCACCGAGGTGCTGATGCCGTGGCCCACGTAGATGTTGCGATCCAGGTCCTTGCAGGTGATGGTCGCGTGGCCTTCGGCGTCGTCGATCACCTCACCTTCGAAGATGTTGACGTTGCCGATGAATTCGCAGACCAGGCGGCTGGTCGGGGTTTCGTAGATGTCGATCGGGCTGCCGATCTGGGCGATCCAGCCCAGGTGCATGATCGCAATACGCTCGGCCATGGTCATGGCCTCTTCCTGGTCGTGGGTCACCATCACGCAGGTCACGCCGACGCGCTCGATGATCTCCACCAGCTCCAGTTGCATCTGCGAGCGCAGCTTTTTATCCAGCGCGCCCATCGGCTCGTCGAGCAGCAGCAGTTTCGGCCGCTTGGCCAGGGAACGGGCCAGGGCCACGCGCTGGCGCTGGCCGCCAGAGAGCTGATGCGGCTTGCGCTTGGCGTACTGGCTCATCTGCACCAGCTTGAGCATCTCGGCCACGCGGGCATCGATCTCGGCCTTGGGAATCTTGTCCTGCTGCAGGCCGAAGGCGATGTTCTGCGCCACGGTCATGTGCGGGAACAAGGCGTAGGACTGGAACATCATGTTGATCGGCCGCTCGTAGGGCGGCATGTCGGTGATGTCCACACCGTCCAGGTAGATGCGTCCCTCCGTGGGCCGTTCGAACCCCGCGAGCATGCGCAGCAAGGTGGACTTACCCGAGCCAGAACCGCCGAGCAGGGCGAAGATCTCGCCTTTCTTGATTTCCAGGGACACGTCGTCCACGGCAATCGTCTCGTCGAACTTCTTCGTGACCCGGTCGATCTTGACCAACACCTGCTTCGGTGTCTGGTCGCCCTCGAGGGCTTTCTTGTAGGCGCCGGAGGCAACTGCCATTTACGAAACTCCCAACAGAATTTGCAGTTCGCCCCATGCGGGCGAACTCTGGATAGTTTGAGCGATTGACGCTATTTGCCCGACTTGACCTTGGTCCAGCTGCGGGTCATGAGTCGTTGGATCTTGGGCGGCAACTCTGAGTTGACATACAGCTTGTCGACAATCTCCTGCGCCGGGTAAACCGCTTCGTCCTTGCGCACCGACTGGTCCATCAGCTCACCCGCCTTGGGGTTCGGGTTGGCGTAGCCGACGGAGTCGCTGACCTGGGCGATCACCTCAGGCTTGAGCAGGTAATTGATGAAGGCATGGGCCTGCTTGACGTTACCGGCGTCCTTGGGAATGGCCAGCATGTCGAACCAGAGGTTGCCGCCTTCCTTGGGGATCACATAGGCGATCTCGATGCCCTTGCCGGCTTCGGCGGCGCGCGCCTTGGCCTGGAACACATCGCCGGAGAAGCCCGCGGCCACGCAGATTTCGCCATTGGCCAGGTCGGAGATGTATTTCGAGGAGTTGAAGTAGGTCACGTAAGGCCGCACCGCCAGCAACTTGGCTTCGGCCTTCTTGTAGTCGTCGGGGTTCTGGCTGTTGGGGTCCAGGCCCATGTAGTTGAGTACCGCCGGGAGCATTTCATCGGCGGAGTCGAGGAAGGCGACGCCGCAGCTCGACAGTTTCTTGATGTTTTCCGGTTCGAACAGCATGGCCCAGGAGTCGATCTTGTCCACGCCCAGCGCGGCCTTGACCTTCTCGACGTTGTAGCCGATGCCGTTGGTGCCCCACAGGTAAGGCACGGCGTACTGGTTGCCCGGGTCGTTCTTCTCCAGGCGCTTGAGCAGCACCGGGTCGAGGTTCGAATAGTTGGGCAACTGCGCCTTGTCGAGCTTCTGGAACGCCCCGGCCTTGATCTGCTTGCCCAGGAAGTGGTTGGACGGCACGACCACGTCATAGCCGGTACGACCGGCGAGCAACTTGCCTTCCAGGGTTTCGTTGGAGTCGAACACGTCGTACAGCGGCTTGATGCCGGTGGCCTTTTCGAAGTCCGCCAATGTGCTCTGACCGATATAGTCAGACCAGTTATAAATATGCACGGTTGGCGCGGCATAGGTGCTGACGGCCAGCGTCAGCCCGGCGCCCACCAGCATGGCTTTGCGAAATAAAGAAATAGGCAAGTGGAGGTCCTCTAAACAATTGGGCCTGAGTTGCCCGCACTACATGACAGCCAAGAGCTGCCCAGCAACAAAACCGGCGCGCAACTTACCTTCGATAAACCGATCCAGCAAAACTTTCTGTCATTTAATTGCACCGCTGACCGCCCTCGCGGGGACGACGGCCAGCGGTTGCTGCCTCAAACCGGCTTATTTGCCGGATTTGATCTTGGTCCAGCTGCGGGTCAGCTCACGCTGGGTAGCGGCCGGCAGATCGGCGATCGCATACAGCTTGGCCTGCACGTCGGCTGGCGGGTAGATGCCTGGATCGCTGGTGATGTCTTTTTCCACCAGTGCCGTTGCGGCGGCGTTGCCGTTCGGGAAACGCACGGCGTTGGTGATGCTGGCCATGACTTCAGGCTTCTGCAGGAAGGTCATGAACTTGTAGGCGCCCTCGACGTTTTCCGCATCCTTGGGGATAGCGACCATGTCGTAGAAAGTGCCGGCGCCTTCTTTCGGAATGGCGTAGCTGACTTTCACCTTGTCGCCGGCTTCGGCGGCACGGGACTTGGCCTGCTGCACGTCACCCGAGTAGCCGACCGCTACGCAGATGTTGCCGTTGGCCAGGTCCGAGATGTACTTGGAGGAGTGGAAATAGGTGATCGAAGGACGGATCTTGAGGAACAGCTCTTCGGCTTTCTTGATGTCGTCTTTCTTCTGGCTGTCGGTCGGCAGGCCCAGGTAATGCAGGGCGACCGGGATCATTTCGGTTGGCGAGTCGAGGAAGCTCACGCCGCAGCCCTTGAGCTTGGCAATGTTCTCGGGCTTGAGCAGGGTGTCCCAGGAATCGATTTTGTCGACGCCCAGCGCAGCCTTGACCTTCTCCGGGTTGTAACCGATGCCGATGGAACCCCACATGTATGGGAAAGCGTGCTTGTTGCCCGGGTCACTGACCGAAACTGCCTTGAGCAGATCCTGGTTCAGGTTTTTCCAGTTGGGCAACTTGGAGACATCCAGCTCCTGATAGACACCGGCCTTGATCTGCTTGGCCAGGAAGTTGTTCGACGGCACGACCACGTCGTAACCGGACTTGCCTGCCAGCAGTTTGGCTTCCAGGGTTTCGTTGCTGTCGAAAACGTCGTAGACCACCTTGATCCCGGACTCTTTCTCGAAGTTCGCGATGGTGTCGGGTGCGATGTAGTCGGACCAGTTGTAAACGTGCAGCACCTTGTCGTCTGCCTGGGCCACTGCCGCCATCGCGCCCATCAGGGACATGGCGAGGAGGGTCTTGCCAGCTTTCTTCATACCTATTGCCTTCATGCGTCATGCTCCAATTATTCTTTTTAACCTTGTGTTCAGCGACCGGTTGCCAGGCAACTAAAAACAGGCGGTAGTCTGGCAAGTTCCAAGGCGGGCTTTCAACAAAAGACCCAGCCTTTATGGTCGCCCCGAGCGAAGTACCGCGGGGGTACTTCGCTCAGAGCCTAGCACTTAGCCCTGCAACGCACTCAAGGTCAGGTCCAGGCACTTGCGGGCCTTGCTCACCAGCTCATCGATCTCCTCCTTGGTGATCACCAGGGGCGGAGCAATGATCATGGTGTCGCCCACGGCGCGCATGATCAGGCCGTTGTCGAAGCAGAACTGCCGGCAGATCATGCCGACGCCTTTTCCGACATACCGCGCACGGGTGGCCTTGTCCTGAACCAGCTCGATGGCGCCCAACAGGCCGACTCCGCGAACCTCACCCACCAGTGGGTGATCGTTCAGTTCCCGCAGACGTTTCTGCAAATAGGGTGCCGTTTCTGCCTTGACGCGCTCGATAATTTTCTCGTCGCGCATGATGCGGATGTTTTCCAGGGCCACAGCGGCGGCCACCGGGTGCCCGGAATAGGTGAAACCGTGGTTGAAATCGCCGCCCTCGTTGAGCACCGCCACCACTTCGTCGCGCACGATCAGGCCACCCATGGGGATGTAGCCGGAAGTCAGGCCCTTGGCGATAGTCATCATGTCCGGCTTGAGGTCGTAGAAATCGCTACCGAACCACTCACCGGTACGCCCGAACCCACAGATCACCTCGTCGGCGACGAACAGGATGTCGTACTTGGCAAGGATCTCCTTGATCCGCGGCCAGTAGCTTTCCGGCGGCACGATCACGCCGCCCGCGCCCTGGATCGGCTCGGCAATGAAGGCACCGACGTTATCGACGCCGAGTTCGAGAATCTTCTCTTCCAGCTGGTTGGCCGCCCAGATCCCGAACTCGTCCGGGGTCATGTCGCCGCCTTCACCGAACCAGTAAGGCTGCGGGATATGCACGATGCCCGGGATCGGCAAGTCGCCCTGTTCGTGCATATAGGTCATGCCGCCCAGGCTCGCGCCGGCCACGGTGGAGCCGTGATAGCCGTTGACCCGGCTGATGATGGTTTTCTTCTTCGGCTGGCCCTTGATCGCCCAGTAGTGGCGAACCATGCGCAGCATGGTGTCGTTGCCTTCGGAGCCGGAACCGGTGAAGAACACATGGTTCATGCCCTGCGGGGCAACATCGGAGATGGCCTTGGCCAGTTCCAGCGCCGGCGGGTGAGCGGTCTGGAAGAACAGGTTGTAGTACGGCAGCTCGCGCATCTGCTTGCTGGCGGCGTCGGCCAGTTCTTCGCGGCCGTAACCGATGGCCACGCACCACAGCCCGGCCATGCCGTCGAGGATCTTGTTGCCCTCGCTGTCCCAGAGGTAAACGCCCTCGGCATTAGTGATGATCCGCGGCCCCTTCTCCTTCAACTGCTTGAAGTCGCTGAAGGGTGCCAGGTGGTGCTCGCTGCTGAGGGTTTGCCACTCACGGGTTTGCGGGTTGTTGCTGGTCATTGGAACTCTCCTGATTTTCCGGTGAGGGCGCCGCCGGTGACGGCGGCGCCCCGCGCATCAGACGGCGAAGAGCAGGAACTCCCGCTCCCACGAACTGATGACGCGCTTGAAGTTTTCATGCTCGGCCCGCTTGACCGCGACGTAGCCAGTGATGAATTTCTTGCCCAGGTATTTCTCGATGGTCTTGCTGTTTTCCATGCGCTCCAGAGCATCCTCGATGGTCAACGGCAGGCGCAGGTTGCGCCGCTCGTAACCACGGCCGACCACCGGCGCGCTCGGGTTGTGGCCTTCGACCATGCCAATGAAGCCGCACAGCAGGCTGGCGGCGATGGCCAGGTAAGGGTTGGCGTCGGCGCCCGGCAGGCGGTTTTCCACCCGGCGGTTCTGTGGCCCGGCATCCGGTACACGCAGGCCCACGGTGCGGTTCTCTTCGCCCCACTCCACGTTCACCGGCGCCGAGGTATCCGGCAGGAAGCGGCGGAACGAATTGACGTTGGGCGCGAACAGCGGCAGCAGCTCGGGGATGAACTTCTGCAGGCCGCCGATGTGGTTGAGGAACAGCTGGCTCATGGTCCCGTCGTCATTGGAGAAGACGTTCTTGCCGGTCTCGATGTCGATGATGCTCTGGTGCAGGTGCATGGCGCTGCCCGGCTCGCCGGTCATCGGCTTGGCCATGAAGGTGGCGGCCACCTCGTGCTTGAGCGCGGCTTCGCGCATGGTGCGCTTGAACACCAGGATCTGGTCGGCCAGGGACAGGGCGTCGCCGTGACGGAAGTTGATTTCCATCTGCGCCGTGCCGTCTTCGTGGATCAGCGTGTCGAGGTCCAGCTCCTGCAGTTCGCACCAGTCGTAGACGTCCTCGAACAGCGGGTCGAATTCGTTGGCCGCTTCGATGGAGAACGACTGGCGACCGGTTTCCGGGCGACCGGAACGGCCGACCGGTGGCTGCAACGGGTAGTCCGGGTCGTCGCTGCGCTTGGTCAGGTAGAACTCCATCTCCGGCGCCACGATCGGCTGCCAGCCGTGGTCGGCGTAGAGTTTCAGGACCTTCTTGAGCACGTTGCGCGGCGACAGCTCGATCGGGTTGCCCTGCTTGTCGTAGGTGTCGTGGATCACCTGGGCGGTCGGCTCGATGGCCCAGGGCACGAGGAATACCGCGTTCTGGTCCGGGCGGCAGACCATGTCGATGTCGGCCGGGTCCAGCAGTTCGTAATAGATGTCGTCTTCGACATAGTCGCCGGTCACCGTCTGCAACAGCACGCTCTCGGGCAGGCGCATGCCTTTTTCGGCGATGAACTTGTTGGTTGGCGAGATCTTGCCCCGGGTGATCCCGGTCAGGTCGCCAATCATGCATTCGACTTCTGTGATCTTGTGGTCTTTCAACCAATCGGTGAGCTGGTCGAGGTTGTTACTCATAAATGCCTCTAGGCGTGAGTTTCCTGGCTCTTATAAGCCAGGTTTTTGTGACGCATTGGCGTCGCGTTGCATTACCCGCTTGCGACAGGCATCGCCAAATGCCTGGAAGATGGCGAGGTAGTGAGGGTTAGAGCTTACCTGCCATTCAGGGTGCCATTGCACCCCCAAAGCAAAAGCCTTGCCTCCCTCGATCGGCGCGCCCTCGACGGAGCAGGCTTCGATCAAGCCATCGGGTGCCAGGGCCTCTATCTTCAGGCCCGGCGCCAGACGTTCAACGCCTTGGCCATGAATCGAATTGACTTCAATCTGCGCTGGCAGGCCGAGGCCGGCCAGCACCCCGCCCGGCTGCACATGCAGCGCATGGGCGGGGCCGTATTGCACTTCCACCGGCTGGCTCTCGTCCTCACGGTGATCCATGAACGGGCCGGCTTCGTGGACCCGCTGGTGCAGGCTGCCGCCGAAGGCCACGTTCATTTCCTGGAAGCCGCGGCAGATCCCCAGTACCGGAACCCCGGCCGCCACCGCGGCGCGGATCAGCGGCAGGGTGCTGGCATCACGGGCAGGATCGTGCGCGGTTCCCGGCGCGCTGGCGGGACCTCTATAGTGAAAAGGCTCGATATTGGAGGGTGAACCGGTAAAGAGGATGCCATCCAGACCGTCCAGAATATCGGACGGGCTTAGAATATCGGCCAGGGACGGGAGGATCATGGGCACGCCCTTGGCTGCTACTGCCACTGCGCGGACGTACTTGTCGCCACTGATGTGATAAGCATGCAGACCGATCTGCCTGGAGCAGGCGGTGACGCCGATTAACGGCAGGCGAGACATGAAACACCCCGGTATTATTGCTGTTATGGGTTTAAATCGAGCTTAGCCTTGTTCATTTTTTTACACAACACCCCCGTAAAAAATACAACACGGCCCGCTCAAGGCCGCGGCGGCCAAGCCCTCCGAAGCCAGAAAAGCGCCCCAAAAATGCCCCGCAGGCGCTTTTTTAGGGCAAAAAAGGCCTCGCTTGACTTCGGCATGCCGTTCGGGTTGACTGAAACCTGAAAAGATCAATGATTGATATTTTTAACAACAAAGGTGTTGCATCATGTCGGTACCCCCGCGTGCCGTTCAGCTTAACGAAGCGAACGCGTTCCTTAAGGAACATCCTGAGGTTCTGTACGTTGACCTTCTGATTGCGGATATGAATGGTGTGGTGCGCGGCAAGCGCATCGAACGCACCAGCCTCCACAAGGTTTACGAGAAAGGCATCAACCTGCCGGCCTCTTTATTTGCTCTGGATATCAATGGCTCGACGGTGGAAAGCACCGGCCTGGGCCTGGACATCGGCGACGCCGATCGAATCTGCTATCCAATCCCCGATACCCTGTGCAATGAACCCTGGCAGAAGCGCCCCACCGCGCAACTGCTGATGACCATGCACGAACTCGAAGGCGACCCTTTCTTCGCCGACCCGCGCGAAGTGCTGCGTCAAGTCGTGGCCAAGTTCGACGAGCTGGGCCTGACCATCTGCGCCGCGTTTGAACTGGAGTTCTACCTGATCGACCAGGAGAACGTGAATGGCCGGCCACAGCCGCCACGCTCGCCGATCTCCGGCAAGCGCCCGCATTCGACCCAGGTCTACCTGATCGACGACCTCGACGAATACGTCGACTGCCTGCAGGACATTCTCGAAGGCGCGAAAGAACAAGGCATCCCGGCCGACGCCATCGTCAAGGAAAGTGCTCCGGCGCAGTTCGAAGTGAACCTGCACCACGTCGCCGACCCGATCAAGGCCTGCGACTATGCGGTACTGCTCAAGCGTCTGATCAAGAACATCGCCTACGACCATGAGATGGACACCACCTTCATGGCCAAGCCTTATCCAGGCCAGGCGGGTAATGGTCTGCACGTCCACATTTCGGTCCTGGACAAGGACGGCAAGAATATTTTTGCCAGCGAGGATCCCGAGCAGAACGCCGCACTGCGTCACGCGATCGGCGGTGTGCTCGAGACCCTACCGGCGCAGATGGCTTTCCTCTGCCCGAACGTCAACTCCTACCGTCGTTTCGGCGCGCAGTTCTATGTGCCGAACTCGCCGAGCTGGGGCCTGGACAACCGCACCGTCGCCCTGCGCGTACCGACCGGCTCCGCCGACGCGGTCCGCCTGGAGCACCGTGTGGCCGGCGCCGATGCCAACCCGTACCTGCTGATGGCTTCGGTCCTGGCGGGCGTGCACCACGGCCTGGTCAACAAGATCGAACCGGGCGCGCCAACCGAAGGCAACTCCTACGAGCAGAACGAGCAAAGCCTGCCGAACAACCTGCGCGACGCACTGCGCGAGCTGGACGACAGCGAAGTCATGGCCAAGTACATCGACCCGAAATACATCGATATCTTCGTGGCCTGTAAGGAAAGCGAGCTGGAGGAGTTCGAGCACTCGATCTCCGACCTCGAGTACAACTGGTACCTGCACACCGTGTAAGCGGCTGTAGCCCAGAAAAACGCCACCGGCCGAAAGGCCCGTGGCGTTTTTTATGGCCGCCTTGCGGCGGATCGCGGGCAAGCCTCGCTCCTACAGGATCGGGGCTTGCCCGCGAAGGCGTCCTGGCAGACAACACCCGACACGCCTCGTACAATGCCCGCTGCCCCGCAGGAGACTCCAATGACACGCGTAGCCACCCCCCGCAAACCCCGCGCACGCAGCCAGGCCCGGATCGACTCGATACTCGATGCCGCCCGCACCCTGCTTGCCGCCGAGGGCGTGGCCAGCCTGTCGATCTACAGCGTGGCCGAGCGCGCGGAGATCCCGCCTTCCTCGGTCTATCACTTCTTTGCCAGCGTTCCGGCCCTGCTCGAAGCCCTGACCGCCGATGTCCACGCCGCATTCCGCGCCTGCCTGCAAGAGCCTATCGACCACGCAGCCCTGAGCGGCTGGCACGACCTGTCGCGCCTGGTCGAACAGCGCATGCTCGCCATCTACAGCGCCGACGCCGCGGCCCGCCAGTTGATCCTGGCCCAGCATGGCCTCACCGAGGTCACCCAGGCCGACCGCCAGCACGACATCGAACTGGGCGACCTGATGCACAAGCTGTTCGACCAGCACTTCCAGTTGCCGGCGCTGCCCGCGGATGTGGATGTGTTCGCCCTGGCCATGGAACTGGGCGACCGCGTCTATGCGCGCTCGGTCCAGCAGCACGGGCAGATCACCGAGCGCATGGCCGAGGAAGGCATGCGGGTGTTCGATGCCTACCTGGGGCTGTACCTGCCGCCCTACCTGCCCAAGCGCGAGATATCGCGGACGGGCTGATGCCCTATCGCGAGCAAGCTCGCTCCTACAAAGGTTCGCGCCGTTCTTGTAGGAGCGAGCTTGCTCGCGATAGCGGCCTTGCTCCTTCCGCACCGCTCAAGCCCTGCTCCACAAAAAAGCCCCGAAGGGCTCACACCGTCCGGGGCTGGTTGTCGCGCATCGATCACAACTTGGCGATCGACACCTCGGTGGATTTCACGAACGCGATCACTTCGCTGCCGATCGCCAGTTCCAGCTCCCGCACCGAACGGGTGGTAATCACCGACGTGACGATGCCGGAGGCGGTCTGCACGTCGATTTCCGAGAGCACGTCGCCTTCGACGATTTCCTTGATGGTGCCTTTGAACTGGTTGCGAACGTTGATGGCCTTGATAGTCATGGTATTTCTCCTGAGGTCGAAATAAGCCACAAGCTTCAAGCGATAAGCTGCAAGCAAAAGCGCTCGGCTCTTTCTTGCCGCTTGCAGCTGGAAACTTGCTGCTGCTTTAAAGCGCCCAGCGCAATTGCGTGGGCAAGGGTGAAACGGGTTCCGGCTCGGGTGGCGACCCGGGCAGCGACAACACGCGGTTGAGTACTTCGGCTTCCAGCGCTGCCAGCCGATGGGAGCCACGCACCCGTGGGCGCGGCAGCTCCACCAGCAGATCGAGACCGACCTCGCCTTCTTCGATCAGGATCACCCGGTCGGCCACCGCCACCGCTTCGCTGACATCGTGGGTCACCAGCAGGACGGTGAAGCCATGCTGCTGCCACAGGCGCTCGATCAGTTGCTGCATCTCGATCCGGGTCAGGGCATCCAGCGCGCCCAGGGGCTCGTCCAGCAGCAACAGGCGCGGCTGGTGAATCAGCGCCCGGGCCAGGGCCACGCGCTGCTTCTGGCCACCGGACAAGGCGGCCGGCCACTCATTGGCGCGGTCGGCCAGGCCCACCGCCTCCAGGGCTTCCAGGGCCTGGGGGCGCCAGTCGCCCTTGAGGCCCAGGCCGACGTTGTCGATGACTTTCTTCCAGGGCAGCAGGCGCGCCTCCTGGAACATCAGGCGGGTGTCCTCGATGGCCTGGCTCAGCGGCGCGGCACCGGCCAGCAGTTCGCCGCCGGTGGGTTTGTCGAGGCCGGCCAGCAAGCGCAGCAAGGTGCTCTTGCCGCAGCCGCTACGGCCGACCACCGCGACGAATTGCCCGGCCGGAATATGCAGGTCGATCTCGCGCAGCACCTGGCGCGAACCGAAGGTCTTTTGCAGCTTGCGCACCACCAGCGGAATACCGCGCAGCAGGCGTGGAGGTTGTTGAGCCGTCATTGCGCACCTCCCTTGGCCACTTGATAGGCCGGATGCCAACGCAGCCAGGCACGTTCCAGGCCGCGCGCGGCGAGGTCCGCCAGTTTGCCGAGCACGGCGTACATGACGATGGCCAGCACCACCACGTCGGTCTGCAGGAATTCCCGGGCATTCATCGCCAGATAACCGATGCCGGAGCTGGCGGAGATGGTTTCCGCGACGATCAGCGTCAGCCACATGAAGCCCAGGGCAAAACGCACGCCCACCAGGATCGAAGGCAAGGCGCCCGGCAGGATCACCTGGCGGAACAGGGCGAAGCCTGCCAGGCCATAACTGCGCGCCATTTCCACCAGCGCCGGGTCGACGTTGCGGATGCCGTGGTAGGTGTTCAGGTAGATCGGGAACAGGGTGCCCAGGGCCACCAGGAAAATCTTCGCCGACTCGTCGATGCCGAACCACAGGATCACCAGGGGAATCAGCGCCAGGTGCGGCACGTTGCGGATCATCTGCACCGAGCTGTCGAGCAGGCGTTCGCCCCACTTCGACAGGCCGGTGATGAAGCCCAGGGCCAGGCCGATGCTGCCGCCGATCAGGAAGCCGATCGCCGCGCGCCAGCCGCTGATAGCCAGGTGGGTCCAGATTTCGCCGCTGCGCACCAGGCCGACCCCGGCTTCGATCACCGCGCTGGGGGCCGGCAGGATTCGCGTCGACAGCCAGCCGGCCGAGACCGACAACTGCCACACCGCCAGCAACAGCAGCGGCAGGGCCCAGGGTGCCAGGCGATGGAACAAGGATTGTCTGTTCATGGCCACGCCTCAGCTCTGGGACGCAGCTTTGGGAATGATGTCGTTGGCGACCATTTCGCCGAACGGGCTGACGTACCCGGCGCCCTTGGGCAGCTCGGGACGCTCGATATCCAGGTGCGGGAACAGCAGCTCGGCCACCCGGTACGACTCTTCCAGGTGGGGGTAACCGGAGAAGATAAAGGTGTCGATACCGAGGTCTGCGTACTCCTTCATCCGCGCCGCCACGGTCGGGCCATCGCCGACCAGCGCGGTGCCCGCGCCCCCCCGTACCAGGCCGACGCCGGCCCAGAGGTTGGGGCTGACTTCCAGTTTGTCGCGGCGCCCGCCGTGCAGCGCCGCCATGCGCTGCTGGCCGACCGAGTCGAAGCGCGCCAGGGAAGCCTGGGCCCGGGCGATGGTGTCGTCGTCCAGATGGGAGATCAGGCGCTCGGCCGCTTGCCAGGCTTCGGCGTTGGTTTCACGCACGATCACGTGCAGGCGAATGCCGAAGCGCACACTGCGCCCCTGCTTGGCGGCCTTGGCCCGGACCTGCTCGATTTTCTCGGCCACCGCGGCCGGCGGTTCACCCCAGGTCAGGACCATGTCCACCTGTTCGGCGGCCAGGTCCTGCGCGGCTTCCGAGGAGCCGCCGAAGTACAGCGGCGGACGCGGCTGCTGGATCGGCGGATAGAGCAGCTTGGCGCCCTTCACGCTGATGTGCTGGCCATCGTAGTCGACGGTTTCGCCTTCCAGCACCCGACGCCAGATACGGGTGAATTCCACCGAAGCCTGGTAGCGCTCTTCATGGCTGAGGAACAGGCCGTCGCCGGCCAGTTCGTCCGGATCGCCACCGGTCACCAGGTTGAACAGCGCCCGGCCGCCGGACAGGCGATCCAGGGTTGCCGCCTGGCGTGCCGCCACCGTCGGGGAAATGATCCCGGGGCGCAGGGCGACCAGGAACTTCAGGCGCTGGGTCACCGGGATCAGCGAGGCCGCCACCAGCCAGGAATCCTCGCAGGAACGCCCGGTGGGGATCAGCACGCCGCCGAAACCGAGGCGGTCGGCCGCCTGGGCGATCTGCTGCAGGTAGCCGTGGTCGACGGCGCGAGCGCCTTCGGCGGTGCCAAGGTAATGGCCGTCGCCGTGGGTAGGCAGGAACCAGAAAATATTGAGGCTCATGGAGTTGTCTCCTAAGGGGATCGAGTTACGGCGCTTTGGCAACGGCGGCTGGAGGCGTCCAGATCACGTCTTTGATGCTCAGGGGCTTGGGAATCAGCTTGAGCTGATGGAAGCTGTCGGCGATTTTCTGCTGGGCCGCCGCCACGTCCGGGGTCAGGAAGTTCGCGCCATAACCCTGGCGTTTCACCGAGGTCAGGGTGATGTCCGCCGGCAGGCCGAGCAGTGGCGCCACCTGCTGGGTCACCTCGTCCGGGTTGGCCTTGGACCATTCGCCCACCGCGCGCACTTCCTCCACCAGGGCCTTGATCACCTCGGGGTGTTGTTGCGCGTAGGGTTTGGTCGCCAGGTAGAACTGGTGGTTGTCGACGATGCCGCTGCCGTCACGCAGGGTGCGGGCTTGCAGCTGCTTCTCGGCCGCCGCCTGATAGGGGTCCCAGATCACCCAGGCATCGACGCTGCCACGCTCGAAGGCGGCGCGGGCATCGGCGGGCGGCAGGAATACGGTCTGGATGTCGCTGTACTTGAGGCCGGCGTCTTCGAGGGCGCGGACCAGCAGGTAGTGCACGTTGGAGCCCTTGTTGAGGACCACCTTCTTGCCCTTGAGCTCCGCCACCGACTTGATTGGCGAATCCTTGGGCACCAGGATCGCTTCGCTGGTCGGCGCTGGTGGCTCGTAGGCCACGTACAGCAGGTCGGCACCGGCGGCCTGGGCGAATACGGGCGGGGTCTCGCCGGTGACACCGAAGTCGATGGAGCCGACGTTCAGCCCTTCCAGCAGCTGCGGGCCTCCGGGGAACTCGGTCCATTGCACCTGCACGCCCTGCTCCGCCAGGCGCTTCTCCAGCGAGCCCTTGGCCTTGAGCAGCACCAGGGTGCCGTATTTCTGATAGCCGATACGCAGGGTCTCGGCCGCTTGGGCTTGAACGATGGCGCCGAAGGACACAGCCGCAGCAAACAGAGCGACCAGACCACGACGCAAAATCACAGGGCGCATGGCGCTCTCCTTTTTGCTGTTGGGTTTTGGCTGCACCTGCTAGGCCGTTGGCGGCTAAGTAAGGCCAGTACTTCAGATTCGGGTAGGACTCAAATGCTCCAGCGAGCACTCAACAAACGATCATTCAACAGATTCGGGTCCAGCGGCTTGGGACGCCGCGCCATGGCGCTGTGGAACTGTTCCAGGGCTTCGCGCAGGCGCTGCTCCAGGGCCGGCGCCAGCTGCGCCTGGGCACTGCCTTCGCCGTAGGCGATCTGGCTGTCCTCGGCGAAGATGCCCTGGAGCATCTCCTGGGCCTTGAGGGCCGACAGCACCGGCTTGAGCGCGTAGTCCACCGCCAGCATGTGGGCGATGCTGCCGCCCGTGGCCATCGGCAGCACCACCTTGTGGTTCAGGGCGCGTTCCGGCAGCAGGTCGAGCACGGTTTTCAGCGCACCGGAAAACGATGCCTTGTAGACCGGCGTGGCGATCAGCAAGCCGTCGGCCTGTTCGATCTGTTGCAACAGGTCGATCACCATCGGGCTGTCGAAGCGCGCGTGGAGCAGATCCTCGGCCGGGAAATCCCGGACCTGATAGTCGACCACTTCCACACCTTGTTGCTGCAACCAGCGTTTGGCGTGTTCCAGCAGCACCCCGGAGCGGGAGCGTTGGCTGGGACTGCCACCGAGTGAGACGACCAGCATGCAGAGGTTTCCTTTAGCGGTAATGGGCGATTCGCGGTTTGCGATCTCGCTGAGCTGAGCAGACCTTAACAGTCTATTTATATATCCATAAATCTTATTTTTTCATTTGTTTATTCCTTAAATGAATATAATAAAAGCCATTCTCCAGGCAAAAAAATAGGCCGTCGAAACGGCCTTAAAACCCCTGCTTTGTGGAAGCGGTACATGACCCGCAGGCGGCGGCAATGCCGGCTCGCGCCTGCGGGCCCACGGTGTCAGCGATTCGGTTGCGGCGTCAGGCGCAGGTAGGGTTTGACCGCGCGATAACCTTTGGGGAAGCGTTTCTTGATTTCCTCTTCGTCCTTGAGCGACGGCACGATCACCACTTCATCACCGTCCTGCCAGTTGGCCGGGGTGGCCACCTTGTAGTTGTCGGTGAGCTGCAGCGAGTCGATCACCCGCAGGATCTCGTGGAAATTGCGCCCGGTACTGGCCGGATAAGTGATGGTCAGGCGCACCTTCTTGTTCGGGTCGATGACGAACAGCGAACGCACGGTCAGGGTGTCGTTGGCATTCGGGTGGATCAGGTCGTACAGGTCCGAGACCTTGCGGTCGGCGTCGGCCAGGATCGGGAAGTTGACGAGGGTGTTCTGGGTTTCGTTGATGTCCTCGATCCACTTGTGGTGCGAGTCCACCGGGTCCACCGACAGGGCAATGGCTTTCACGCCGCGCTCGGCGAACTGGTCCTTGAGCTTGGCAGTGAACCCCAGCTCGGTGGTGCACACCGGGGTGAAGTCCGCCGGGTGGGAAAACAGCACGCCCCAACTGTCGCCGAGCCACTCGTGGAAACGAATCTTGCCGGCACTGGAATCCTGTTCGAAGTCGGGGGCGATGTCGCCAAGTCTGAGGCTCATGTTGCTGCTCCTGTGAGTGCGTTATGAGCCCTACTGTGCCTGCGCCTGGGAATATTTAAAAAGAATAAATATCGATTTATTTAGACTATAAATGAATATTAAAAATCTCTTCACTGGATTCGCGCGCGCCCAGGGCACACCATCTTCGACAAGGTTCGAGAAGGCCTTGAGTAGCTGTAAAGAGGGGGTTTCAGGGAGGACCTGCGGGGGTGGGTCCGACCTGGATGACAACACCTCGCCCGGCATTGCGCCGGGCGAGGTTTTAACGTCGGATTACAACAGCGGGATCGAGTAGCTGACGATCAGGCGGTTTTCGTCCTGCGAGCGCTGGCCCGGAATATCGTTACGCCACATGGCGTTTTTCCAGGTCAGGCCCAGGTTCTTCAGCGGACCTTCCGGAATCACGTAGGCCACGGTCAGGTCCCGTTCCCACTCGCTGGCGTTGGTCGCCGAAACGGTACGCTGAGGGAGAACGGAACCCTCTTTGCCGGAAGTGTCGATGTTATCGCCACGCAGATAGATCACACCGGCGGTCAGGCCAGGCACGCCTACCTTGGCGAAATCGTAGGAGTAGCGAGCTTGCCAGGTACGTTCGCCAGCACGGGCGAACTTGGCGATCTGCATGTCGGTAGTCAGGTAAGCCGACGAACCGTCACCCTGGTTCAGCCAAGGGAAGTCGCTGTCACCGTTACTCAC
This sequence comes from Pseudomonas sp. T8, assembly GCF_024610635.1. Taxonomy (NCBI): domain Bacteria; kingdom Pseudomonadati; phylum Pseudomonadota; class Gammaproteobacteria; order Pseudomonadales; family Pseudomonadaceae; genus Pseudomonas; species Pseudomonas sp. T8. The sequence continues at coordinate 4,633,944 of NZ_CP102374.1, read as the reverse complement.
CTGGTAGCCGCCACCGAAGGTATGGCCGGCAACCGAGTACAGGAACAGGCCGCTGATCAGGTTGTTATCAACCTTGCCCTTGGTGATGCCAGTGCCGTAGTCACCGGTGGTGTAGTAGGCCGAGTCGTGGCCGTTGGCACCGTCGTCACGGCTGTTGAAGTAACGCAGGTCAGACTTCAATACGCCCGGGCCGATAGCCCAGTTGTGCAGCAGGCCAACGAAGTGCTGCTTGTAGAAGTCTTTCAGGTTGCCGTAGTAGTACTGAGCGGTCAGATCTTTAGTGATCTTGTAGTCACCACCACCGTAGATGAACTTGTTGCTGTCACGACCAGCAGCGGTGTGTGCGTTGGCGCCCGCAATCGACAGTTCTTCGTTGTTGCTGGAGTTACGACCCTTGGCATGCTCGATCTGACCACCCACCAGTGTCAGGTCCTTGATGTCGTTCGAGGTGATCTGACCGCCCTGGAAGGTTTGCGGCAGCATACGACCATCGTTGGTCACGATAACCGGCAGTTTTGGCTGCAGGGTACCGAGCTTCAGTTCGGTCTGAGAGATCTTGGCTTTGGCGGTCAGGCCCAGGCTGGAGTAGTTATCGACCGCTTTGCCGTTGGACTCGCTTGGGAAAACAGTGCCGCCATAAGAGGTAGCAGTGGCGCCGTTGGTGCCGCCGCCCGAATCCAGCTTGATGCCCAGCAAGCCGATTGCATCCAGACCGAAACCGACGGTGCCTTCGGTGTAGCCGGAAGTGAAGTTGAGCTGGAAGCCCTGGCCCCACTCTTCCCACTTGTTCTGTGCGCCGGACGCCTTGGTGTCGGCATCGCGGTTGTCAGTATTGATGTAGAAGTTACGCAGACCCAGAGTGGCCTTGCTGTCTTCGATGAAACCGGCGGCGCCTGCCTGCTGCGCCATAACCCCAACGGCCACAGCCAGGGCCAAGGTGGACTTGTTCATGTTTCGCTCCTCTCGTTTCTAATTCTTGTGTACTCAGGCCCAGGGTCTGCTGCCCCGGGTCCATCGGTGGGCGATTAGCGCCAGACCGTGACTCATAAGTCAATCGTAACCAACTGTGTCTACGACCAAGGTCTAATCGCGATGATTGGGTCCTTGCAGGGTAATGAATTTCTCATAAACCCAAAAAGAATTATTTCATTCTTTTTCATACCGTTCGGGAATATCGACAGGTACGTTCGTTTGAGCCGTGGCCCAAGGTATCGGCGTCCTGTTTAATTCCTGAATGGTATTTCCCCGCTGATCTTTAGATCGATCAGTTAAAACATAAGCCAGATACGTCAACCAGTATCGAAAAGGCGACGCAATAATGGCTAGGCGCCGATGGTCCCGTCAATTTGTTACAGTTTTTGTATCGCACGCATTTATTTTTCTGAAACATAAATCAGGCTCGGCAGACGCAACGAAAAACCCGCCCCTGTCAAGAGCGGGTTGCCGAACGGGATGAAGCTCAGAGGGCTTTTTCGAAGATCTTCGAGTTGCGCTGGTAGTTGTACAGCGAGGCCCGCGCGGAAGGCAGACGCTCGACGCTGCTAGGGGCAAAACCGCGCTCACGGAACCAGTGAGCGGTACGGGTGGTGAGGACAAACAGGGTTTTCAGGCCCTGGGCCCGGGCCCGGGTTTCGATCCTTTCCAACAGTTCGTCGCCGCGACCGCCGTGGCGGTATTCCGGGTTCACCGCCAGGCAGGCCAGCTCCCCGGCGTCGGAGTCGGCGATCTGGTAGAGCGCGGCACAGGCAATGATCATCCCCTCGCGCTCGACCACGCTGAACTGCTCGATCTCACGCTCGAGCACCTCGCGGGAACGCCGCACCAGAATGCCCTGCTCTTCCAGCGGACTGATCAGATCCAGCAACCCGCCGACGTCCTCGATGGCCGCCTCGCGGACCAGTTCGAACTGCTCCTGGGCCACCAGCGTACCGCCACCGTCACGGGTGAACAGCTCGGTCAGCAGCGCGCCGTCTTCGGCGTAACTGACGATATGGCTGCGCCCTACGCCACCCCGGCAAGCCTCGGCCGCGGCATCCAGCAGCTCCGCCTGATAGTTGCTGCCCAGGCGCTGCAAATGCGCCGGCACCTGTTGCGGACGCAGTTCGCGCACCAGATTGCCGCTTTCATCCAGCAGGCCACGCTCGGCGCCGAACAGCAGCAGCTTGTCGGCAGCCAGGTCGATGGCCGCGCGGGTGGCGACGTCTTCGCAGGCGAGGTTGAAGATTTCCCCGGTGGGCGAGTAGCCCAAGGGCGACAGCAGGACGATCGAGCGCTCGTCCAGCAGGCGGTTGATGCCCTTGCGGTCGACCCGGCGCACTTCGCCGGTGTGGTGATAGTCGACACCCTCGAGCACGCCGATCGGCCGGGCGGTCACCAGGTTGCCGCTGGCGACCCGCAGCCGCGAGCCCTGCATGGGCGAGGACGCCATGTCCATGGACAGCCGCGCTTCAATGGCGATGCGCAACTGGCCGACGGCGTCGATCACGCATTCCAGGGTCGCCGCATCGGTGATGCGCATGCCGTGGTGGTAATGCGGGGTCAGGCCGCGCGCGGCCAGGCGGGCTTCGATCTGTGGACGCGAGCCGTGCACCAGCACCAGGCGCACGCCCATGCTGTGCAGCAGCACCAGGTCATGGACGATGTTGCCGAAGTTCGGATGTTCTACGCCGTCGCCGGGCAGCATGACCACGAAGGTGCAGTCGCGGTGGGCATTGATATAAGGCGAAGCGTGACGAAGCCAATTGACGTATTCGGGCATAACCTGAGCCTGTAAATAAGAAGCAGCCTATAAAAGGACGAAACGGGAAAACGCACAGCGGGCTGGTGGTTATCGTCGGAACAGGCTTGGCGACACGCTCGCTCTCCTTGAGGTACGGGCTTGGCCGTCGGTGATTTAGTAGAAATCAGGCCGGCGTCAGGCAGTAATGATTAATCAGTTCACGTAGTAGATGCACGGTAGGCTGCAAGCGTGACATTTCGAGGTATTCCCCCGGCTGGTGAGCACAGGCGATGTCGCCCGGGCCCAGCACCACTGTCTCGCAGCCAAGGCGCTGAAGATAAGGCGCTTCGGTGCCGAACGCTACTGCTTCGGCGCGATGACCGGTCAGGCGCTCGGCCACCCGCACCAGTTCGCAGTCTTCGGCCTGCTCGAAGGCCGGTGCTTCGGGGAACAGCGGCGCGTAGTCGATCTTCACCTGGTGCCGCTCGGCCACGGGCACCAGCTTCTGCCGGATGGCCGCGCGCAGCGCCTGCGGGTCCATGCCCGGCAGCGGCCGCAGGTCGAATTCCAGCGAGCATTGGCCGCAGATGCGGTTCGGGTTGTCGCCACCGTGGATACACCCAAGGTTCAGGGTCGGCTGCGGCACGCTGAACTGCGGGTTGCGGAATTCGCGCTGCCACGCCAGGCGCAGGCCGCGCAGTTCGCCGATGGCATCGTGCATGGCTTCCAGGGCGCTATGGCCCAGGCTCGGGTCGGAAGAATGGCCGCTGCGCCCGAGAATATCGATGCGCTCCATCATCACCCCTTTGTGCATGCGGATCGGCCGCAGCCCGGTCGGCTCACCGATCACCGCGGCGCGCCCCAATGGCCGGCCGGCTTCGGCCAGGGCGCGGGCGCCGGCCATGGAGCTTTCCTCGTCACAGGTGGCGAGGATCAGCAGAGGTTGCTTGAAGGGCTGCTCCAGCAGCGGCCGGACCGCCTCGATGACCAGGGCGAAAAAACCTTTCATGTCGCAACTGCCCAGGCCGACCCAGCGCCCGTCGACCTCGGTGAGCTTCAGCGGGTCGGTCTGCCACAGCGCGCCGTCGTAGGGCACGGTGTCGCTGTGCCCGGCCAGCACCAGGCCGCCGGGGCCGCTGCCGAAACTGGCGAGCAGGTTGAATTTGCCGGGGCTGACCTGCTGGATATCGCAGGCAAAACCCAGATCGCCGAGCCAGCTCGCCAGCAAATCGATGACTGCACGATTGGACTGATCCAGCGCCGGCTGGGTACAGCTGACCGAAGGTGTGGCAATCAGCGCAGCGAACTGCTCTTTCATGGACGGCAATGGCATGCGCTGGCTCCCGGGTTCCAAGATGAAGTCCATCATAGAGCCATCCTGCGACAGGAATAAACCGCCACGGCACCTCGGCGCGGCGAGTCCTGTACACTGCACGACCTTGGCAGCCACACATTCCCCCGGCTGCGCTCCCGATCCTGGATTTTCCGGCCATGCAGAAAGAAACCGAAATCAAACTCCGCGTCAGCCGCGAAACCCTCGCCGCCCTGCGTGAGCACCCGCTCCTGAAAAAACGCAACAAAAGTGGCTGGGAACACCGCGAACTGATGAACCAGTACTTCGACACGCCCGAGCGCGACCTGGCCCGCGCCAAGGTCGCCCTGCGCCTGCGCCGCGACGGCGAAGAAGTGATCCAGACCCTCAAGACCCGCGGCCAGAGCGTCGCCGGCCTGTCGGAACGCAACGAGTACGACTGGCACCTGGCCAAAGCCAAGCTCGACCTGAAGAAACTCGACGGCGAATGCTGGCCCGAGCAGCTGGCCGAGCTGGACAAGAAGACCCTCAAGCCGATCTTCACCACCGACTTCGTCCGCGAACGCGCGGAAATCGCCTGGGGCCGCGGCAAGGCCAAGGTGGTGATCGAGGCCGCCCTGGACCTGGGCCACGTGATCGCCGGCAAGCAGAAGGAAGAGATCTGCGAGCTGGAACTGGAACTGCGCGAAGGCGAACCGGCCGCCCTGCTGGAACTGGCCGCCGAGCTGGCCGCCACCCTGCCGCTGATGCCCTGCGACATCAGCAAGGCCGAGCGCGGCTACCGCCTGTTCGACGCCAACAGCTACTCCCTGAGCCTGCCCGCCCCGGAACTGAGTGCGGAAACGCCGCTGGACGACGCCTTCGCGGCGCTGACCTGGCACCTGCTGGGCAGCAGCCAGCGCCTGGCCGAGCAATATCGCTTCAACGGTCACTGGCGTTTGCTGCAGGACTGGGTCGAGAACCTGGCGGAACTGCGCGCCCTGGTCAGCAGCCTGGGCCAGGCCGCACCGCGCCAGGCGACCGCCGAGTTGCGCGCTTCGCTGGACGGCCTGCTGGAAGACTGGCGCCCGCTGGTGCAAGCCGGCCTGGACGACGAAGACGTGCGCAAGGCCGCGCCCGAGCAGTTCATCGAAGAGCTGCAGGACGTGCGCTGGGGCCTGTTCTCGCTGAACACCTCGCGCTGGTTGCTGGCCCGCAGCTGGACCGCCGAGCGCAATACCCGTGGCAACCGCCAGGGTGCGGCGCAACTGGGCAGCTGGTTACCGCGCCTGCTGGCCGACGAAGCCAGCTCCCTGCAACTGCCGCGCTACCAGCAACAGCCGGAAGACCTGGCCGAGCAGCTGCCACGTATCGAACGCATCCAGTCCTGGCTGCATCACGCACGCAACGTGCTGGAAATCCCGGAGCTGGACCGTCTGTACGGCGAGTTGAACAAGCTGGCGCAACTGGCCAACGAGCCGATCACCGACGAAGCCCTGGATGCCCGCAAGCAACAGGCGATCACGGTGTTCCAGAACCGCGCGTGGAAGACCTTGCTACGCATGTGACAGCCTCATCGCGAGCAAGCTCGCTCCTACAAGACCGGCATAGTCCCTGTAGGAGCGAGCTTGCTCGCGATGGCTTCAACCGCATCAACGCAGAACGGGCAAACTCGTCGTGGACTTGATCTCCGACAGCGCCACGATCGAGTTCACTTCCTGAATCCCCGGCACCATCGACAGTTTCTCGAAGAAGAAACGCTCGTACGCCTCGATGTCCGCCGTGACGATGCGCAACAGGAAATCCACCGCCCCCATCAGCACATAACACTCCAGCACTTCCGGAAAACCGCGGATCGCCTCGGTGAACTCGGTGAAGTTGGAACGGCCGTGGGCGTTGAGTTTGACCTCGGCGAAGATCTGCGTGTTGAGGCCGATCTTCTTGCGGTCGAGCAAGGTCACCTGGCCACGGATCACCCCCTCCTCCTTGAGCCGCTGGATCCGCCGCCAGCAAGGTGACTGGGACAGCCCTACCTGTTCGGCGATCTGCGCGCTGGACAGCGAAGCGTCTTCTTGCAGCAGCGCCAGGATGCGGCGGTCGTAGGCGTCCAGTTCGCTATGCATAGATATTCCTCAATAACCCACAAATACGAATCACATGATTCGATAGTTTCGAAAACCCCTTCATCTTAGATAAGAAATACCCGCCACCGAATGTAAAAATTTCTCCATTGATCCGGAGAATCCCATGCCCTCTCTCGAAGCCGTCAGTTCCCGCGCCGATGTGTGGAATGTCGCCAACACCCATTGCCGGGTGCATTACCAACTGGTCACCGACGCCGAGGCCGATGTGCTGTGCCGGGTGCTTAATCATTTCGCCCTGCAGTCCCTGCTGCCGCAGCAGGTCCAGGTGCAACAACAGGACGGTTCGCTGCTGATGGAAGTGCTGCTCGATGGCCTGAGCTGGCACCGCGCGCAAGTCATCGCGGAAAAACTGCGCAACCTGGTCAGCGTGTGTTCGGTACAGCTGCAACTCGCCGAGCGCGAGCCGTTGCAGGCCGCCGGCTGAGAACACCTGGCAAAACCCTGCAACGCTTGGGCGACTGATGGTCGCCATCCCGGGACTATTCTTGGCATTCCGTGGTCAGAGGCGCATCTAACCCGCCCGCTGCCGGATTGTTCACAAGGAGCCCGCATGTCCGTTACTCTCGTTACCCAGGACCGCTGGCTGGATCTCAACGATCTGCTGCGCGACTTGGTCGCCCAGGGTTTCATCAGCCAGGACTCGGCCGAACACGCCCTGACCACCCGCCGCAACGCCGCCAACAGTCAGCTGCACCCGCTGGAGTTTCTCGCCAGCCAGCACCTGGACGACCTCAGCCGGCCCGGCAGGCGCCTGGACCTGGAAAGCCTGACCCTGTGGCTGGCGCAACAGGCCGGCCAGCCATACCTGCGCATCGACCCGCTGAAAATCGACGTTGCCGCCGTCACCCCGCTGATGTCCTACGCCTTCGCCCAACGCCACAAGATCCTCGCGGTATCGATCGACGCCGAAGCCGTCACGGTGGCCAGCGCCCAGCCTTATGTCAGCGCCTGGGAAGCCGACCTGACTCACGTGTTGAAGCTGCCGATCAAGCGGGTCGTAGCCAACCCGGTGGAAATCCAGCGCCTGACCGTGGAGTTCTTCCGCCTGGCCAAGTCGGTAACCGGCGCCAGCGCCGACCAGAAAAGCCACGCCCCGGGCAACTTCGAGCAACTGCTCAACCTCGGCGCCAGCGATCAGGAGCCCGACGCCAACGACGCGCACATCGTCAACATCGTCGACTGGCTGTTCCAGTACGCCTTCCAGCAGCGGGCCAGCGATATCCACATCGAGCCGCGCCGCGAACAAGGCACCGTGCGCTTTCGCATCGACGGGGTGCTGCACAACGTCTATCAGTTCCCGCCCCAGGTCACCATGGCCGTGGTCAGCCGCCTGAAAAGCCTGGGCCGGATGAACGTCGCGGAAAAACGCAAACCCCAGGACGGCCGGGTCAAGACCAAGACCCCGGAAGGCGGCGAAGTGGAATTGCGCCTGTCGACCCTGCCCACCGCCTTCGGCGAAAAAATGGTCATGCGCATCTTCGACCCCGAGGTGCTGCTCAAGGACTTCGATCAGTTGGGCTTCTCCAGCGACGACCTGCGGCGCTGGCAGGAAATGACCCGCCAGCCCAACGGCATCATCCTGGTCACCGGCCCCACCGGTTCGGGCAAGACCACCACCCTGTACACCACCCTGAAGAAGCTGGCGACGCCGGAGGTCAACCTCTGCACCATCGAGGACCCGATCGAGATGGTCGAGCCGGCGTTCAACCAGATGCAGGTCCAGCACAACATCGAGCTGACCTTCGCCAGCGGCGTGCGCGCACTGATGCGCCAGGACCCGGACATCATCATGATCGGCGAGATCCGCGACCTGGAAACCGCGGAGATGGCGATCCAGGCCGCCCTCACCGGCCACCTGGTGCTATCGACCCTGCACACCAACGATGCGCCCGGCGCCATCAGCCGCCTGCTGGAACTGGGCGTCGCGCCCTACCTGATCAAGGCCACGCTGCTCGGGGTCATGGCCCAGCGCCTGGTGCGCACCCTGTGCCCGCACTGCAAGACCCCGCTGACCCTGGACGAAGGCGACTGGCAAAACCTGACCCGGCCCTGGCAGGCGCCGCTGCCCAGCCATGCCCACGGCGCCACCGGCTGCCTGGAATGCCGCGATACCGGTTACCGGGGCCGCGCCGGGGTGTACGAAATCATGCAGTTGAGCGACAGCCTCAAGGCCCTGATCAGCGCCGACGCCGACCTGCTCGCCATACGCCGCCAGGCCTTTTTGGAAGGCATGCGCAGCCTGCGCCTGTCCGGGGCACAGAAAGTCGCGGCCGGGCTGACCACCCTCGAGGAGATATTGCGGGTAACGCCACAAAGCGAGCAGCGATGAGCCGTCCGGCTACCAGTCGAGGACACCCAACCCGGTATTGGGCTTGATCCACAGCACCGCGCCGTTCTCCCTGCGTTGCTGTATCGAGCGCCCGGCATCGAGCGTTTCCCCCGTGCGCAGGTTCTGCGCGGAGTCCGATTTGCTCGGGCTGAACATCAGGGTCCCCGGCGTGTCCTGGCGAACCCTCATGCGGCGGGGGTAGTGCCAATCGCCCAGGGTCAGGTCTTGCGCCAGTTGCCCGCTCCAACGTCCCGGTTGCCGCTGCTTGTCGAGATCCAGGCTCAGGCTCGACAGCGCTATCCCCTGGATAACCACCGCCGGTGAAGCCAGACCGATGGTGTCGATGCTGAACCTGCCGTCGTACTGCCTGACCTCGCTGGAGCTCGGCCACTTCACCCCTGCCACATCGGCCCCGGTCACCAGGGTGCATTCAGAGAAGCGCCAGCGGCTCGGCTGCAAGCGGTCCGCGTCGGCAATGTCCAGCGTTACCCAGGTGCCGCCGGCGCAGGGCCAGCCCGCGACGACCTGGTCACGGCTCAGCAGCATCTTTGAGAAAGGGCCGCTGCCGTACATCTGCAACTCTGTAACCTCCACACCGTTGATGGTGTGTGGTGCAGCGAATTTGGCGTAATAGAGGCTGCGCAGTCCATGAGGTTGCGGCTGGCCTTGCGAATCCAGAGGTTCAAGTGTTTCCAGATTCAGCTTGGCACCTGCGGGCAATGGCAGGCCATCAAGCTGTACGTCCTGCTCAAGTTCTGGGTGGAGTGCCTTTCTAAGCTGGTCGTCGCTATGGATTTTCCACAGGGTGCAAACCACAAAGATTGCACAGACCCCTGCAAGCGCACCGAAGTGCAGGGGCTGACGACGCATCCGGTGTCGGAAGGCCGGAATGAGCCAGGCTATCAGCAGCAAGGGAAGTCCGATAAAGGACAGCAACACCAGGTTCAACAGGGTTGCGTAGATCATCGCGCCAAAAATCAAGGCCAGCATCCGTGCAGTCGAGAAAGTCGCCCATGGTGTCAAATGCCACCCCTGCGTTCCAGCACATTGACTCAATACCGAGGTGCAGCGGTCGCTCCCGAAGAGCTCGTTCGGCCCCTGTCCACGCGGGCGAAAGCTTGTTGCAGCAGCAGGGAACTCAATTGGGCCAATGCCTATCAAAGGGCTCAGTTTTCCCCCCTAGCTGGAGTCACCCACCATGCGTTTCAAAACAGCTGTCGCCACCCTGGCCCTGCTTTCCCTGCCTGTAGGTTCGGCAATGGCCGACAGCTTCTGGCGTAACATCCTTTCCACCGGTGCCACCACCGCTTCCACCTACCTGACTTCCAAGGATCACAAGCTGGTCGCCGCCGCCCAGGACGACGCCAGCAGCTTCGTCGCCAGTGAAGGCAGCATCCGCGGTCCGTACCTGGAAGCCGCGATGCAGAAAGTCCGTGCCGACAACCCGGGCCTGCAGGCCACTGACATGGAGCTGGCCAACGCCATCCTGGCGAAAAACGCCATCGCCCAGCAGTGACCGCCAGCCGGTAGCCAGGCTGACGCAACGAAAAATGCCGCTCACAAGAGCGGCATTTTTTTGCCCGCCGTTCGAGCTCAGCGGTAGGCATCCACCGGTACGCAGGCGCAGAACAGGTTGCGGTCGCCGTAGACATTGTCGACCCGGTTCACCGTCGGCCAGTACTTGTGTGCCCTGGCATGGGGGCTGGGGATCACCGCCTGCTCGATGCTGTAGGGCCGCTCCCAGACCCCGGCGATGTCCGCCAGGGTATGGGGCGAACGCTTGAGCGGGTTGTCTTCGGCCGGCCAGTTGCCTTCCTGGACCTGGGCGATCTCGGCGCGAATGCTCAGCATCGCCTCGATAAAGCGGTCCAGCTCGGCCTTGGACTCGCTTTCGGTGGGCTCCACCATCAGCGTGCCCGGCACCGGGAACGACATGGTCGGCGCGTGAAAGCCGTAGTCCATCAGGCGCTTGGCCACGTCCTCTTCGCTGATGCCGGTCTGCGCCTTGAGCGGTCGCAGGTCGAGAATGCATTCGTGGGCGACCCGGCCATTGCGCCCGCTGTAGAGCACCGGAAAGGCCCCGCTCAGGTGTTCGGCCAGGTAGTTCGCGGCGAGGATCGCCACCTCGCTGGCATCCGCCAGCTGCGGCCCCATCAGGGCGATGTACATCCAGCTGATCGGCAGGATGCTCGCGCTGCCCCAGGGCGCCGCGCTGACCGCGCCGTTCTGCGGCAGCGGCCCGTCGATGGCCACCACCGGGTGGTTGGCCACGAACGGCGCCAGGTGCGCCCGCACGCCGATCGGCCCCATGCCCGGGCCACCGCCGCCGTGAGGGATGCAGAAGGTCTTGTGCAGGTTCATGTGGGAAACGTCGGCGCCGATGTCGGCCGGCCGCGTCAGCCCGACCTGGGCATTGAGGTTGGCGCCGTCCATGTACACCTGGCCGCCGTGGCTGTGGATCACTTCGCAGATCTCGCCGATGCCCTCCTCGTACACCCCGTGGGTCGAAGGATAGGTCGCCATCAGGCACGCCAGGTGTTCGCCCGCGGCCAGGGCCTTGTCTTTCAGGTCTTGCAGGTCGACGTTGCCGGCGTCGTCGCAATCGACGATCACCACCTGCATGCCGGCCATCTGCGCCGAGGCCGGGTTGGTGCCGTGGGCCGAGGCGGGAATCAGGCAGATATTGCGCTCTTCCTGCTGGCGGCTCTCGTGGTATTTGCGGATCGCCAGCAACCCGGCGTACTCGCCCTGGGCCCCGGAGTTGGGCTGCATGCAGATCGCGTCGAAGCCGGTAATGGCGCATAACCAGCGCTCCAGTTCCTCGATCATCAGCGAATAGCCGAGCGCCTGCTCCGGCGGGACAAAGGGATGCAGGTTGGCGAAACCGGGCCAGGTGATGGGGATCATCTCGCTGCTGGCATTGAGCTTCATGGTGCAGGAGCCCAGCGGGATCATCGACTGGTTCAGCGCCAGGTCCTTGTTCTCCAGCTGCTTGAGATAACGCAGCATCTCGGTTTCGCTGTGATGGCTGTTGAACACCGGATGGCTCAGGTAAGGCGTGCTGCGCAGCAGGTCCTGGGGAATGCCCGGGACCAGGCTTTCAGCGTCCAGTTGCGCCACGTCCAGGCCGTGGTCGGCGCCGAGGAACACATCGAACAGGCGGGCGACAGTATGCTCGTCGCAGGTTTCATCCAGGCTCAGGCCCAGGTGCCCGCGCCCGAGGATCCGCAGATTGATCTGCGCGGCCTTGGCGCTCTCGATGATGGCCGTCTGGCTACCGCCGACCTCCAGCGTCAGGGTGTCGAAGAACTGCCGGTTCAGCCGCTCGATGCCCTTGCGCTCAAGGCCGGTGGCGAGGATGCAGGTCAGCCGGTGGACACGCTGGGCGATGCGCCGCAGACCTTCCGGGCCGTGATAGACCGCGTAGAAACTGGCGATATTGGCCAGCAGCACCTGGGCCGTGCAGATGTTCGAGTTGGCCTTCTCGCGGCGGATATGTTGCTCGCGGGTCTGCAGGGCCATGCGCAGCGCCACGTTGCCCCGGGCATCCCTGGACACGCCGATGATCCGCCCCGGAATCGCCCGCTTGTACTCTTCGCGACTGGCGAAGAACGCCGCGTGGGGCCCGCCGTAGCCCATGGGCACGCCAAAGCGCTGGGACGAACCGAACACCACGTCGGCCCCCAGCTCGCCCGGCGGCGTCAGCAGCAACAGGCTCAACAGGTCGGCCGCCACGCAGGCCAGCGCCTGCTGCGCATGCAGGTGATCGATCAGCGGCCGCAGGTCGCGAATCTCGCCGTGGGTGTCCGGGTACTGCAACAAGGCGCCGAACACCTGGTGCTGCTTGAGGTTGTCCAGGGTGTCGACCACCAGTTCGAAGCCGAACCCTTCGGCGCGGGTCTGCACCACCGAGAGAGTCTGCGGATGGCAGTTCTGGTCGACGAAGAACAGATTGCTTTTCGACTTGGCCACGCGCTTGGCCAGGGCCATGGCTTCGGCGGCGGCGGTCGCTTCGTCCAGCAGCGAGGCGTTGGCCAGCTCCAGGCCGGTGAGGTCGATGGTCAGTTGCTGGAAATTGAGCAGGGCTTCGAGCCGGCCCTGGGCGATTTCCGGTTGGTAGGGTGTGTAGGCGGTGTACCAACCGGGGTTTTCCAACACGTTGCGCAGGATCACCGTGGGGGTCAGGGTGCCGTGATAACCCATGCCGATCAGGCTGGTCCAGACCTGGTTCTGCTCGGCATAACCGCGCAGCTTGGCCAGGGCGGCCTGCTCGTCCAGCGCCGGCGGCAGCTCCAGCGGACGGTTGAAACGGATGCCCGGCGGCACCGTCTGTTCGATCAGCTCGACCCGGCTGCCCAGGCCCAGGCTGTCGAGCATCACTTGCTGCTCGGCGGCGTCGGGCCCGAGGTGACGCCGCAGAAAGGCATTGGGATCGCGTAACTGGCTCAAGGACGGCAACTGGGACATGACGGGCTCTCTCTCAGGCGGCGCTCGGCGTCGATGGAACACGGTCAAAGCAGCATAGCAGCCGATCCCGGACGCCGACGGTGTGGCACCCCGGGCCAACCGGTAGCATGATGCTCGACTCCGGCGCGGCCCGCCGCCCTGCCTCGACCTCTGCTTATCGGGTACCCCATCGTCATGAGCCAGCTGCCTTTCCTGCCGTTCTCCAAACCCACCATCGATGAAGCCACCATCGCCAGCGTCGGCGAAGTCCTGCGTTCGGGCTGGATCACCAGCGGGCCCAAGGTCCAGGCCTTCGAAGCACAACTCTCGCAGTACTGCGGCGGGCGCCCGGTGCGCACCTTCAATTCCGGCACCTGCACCATGGAGATCGCCCTGCGGATCGCCGGCATCGGCCCTGGCGACGAAGTCATCACCACGCCGATTTCCTGGGTGGCCACGGCCAACGTGATTCTCGAAGTCGGCGCCACCCCGGTGTTCGCCGACATCGACCCGGTTACCCGCAACATCGACCTGGCCCAGGTGGAAGCGGCCATCACGCCACGGACCAAAGCCATCATCCCGGTGTTTCTCGCCGGCCTGCCGCTGGACATGCCGCGCCTGTATGCCCTGGCGCGTAAACACGGCCTGCGGGTCGTGGAAGACGCCGCCCAGGCGCTGGGTTCGAGCTGGAACGGCGAGCGCATCGGTGCCGGCGGCGACCTGGTGTCTTTCAGCTTCCAGGCCAACAAGAACGTCACCTGCAGCGAGGGTGGCGCCCTGGTGCTGAACACCGCCGAAGAGGCCCGCCTGGCGGAGAAGTACCGCCTGCAAGGCGTGACTCGCCACGGCTTCGATGGCCTGGACGTGGACGTGCTGGGCGGCAAATTCAACATGACCGACGTCGCGGCCGCCATCGGCCTGGGCCAGTTCGCCCATCTCGAAACCCTCACCGCGCACCGCCGCGAACTGGCCCGGCATTACTTCGAATGCTTCGGCAGCGGCTTCGAAGCCCGCTACGGCGCCCAGCTGCCACCAGCAGATTTCAGCAACAGCAACTGGCACCTGTTCCAGTTGGTACTGCCGCAGCGGCATGACGGCAAACCGGCGCGGGCGACCTTCATGGAGCAGATGCAGGAACGCGGGATCGGCATCGGCTATCACTACCCGCCGATTCACTTGCTGAGCCTATACCGCGAGCGCGGTTTCAAGGAGGGGATGTTCCCGGTGGCGGAACGGGTAGGACGACTGATCGTCTCGTTGCCGATGTTCACAGCCATGAACAAGGGCGATGTTGAGCGCTCGGTAGCGACGGTGAAGGCTGTCTTGCAAGATGCATAAATAAATAGATACCCAGCCCTTGAACGGCTGGCTTGTGCAATATTCAAGACGCTCAATGCCCAGGCATTGGGCGTTTTTATTTCAGTAATAAATACAGTTGCCAATAGTTATATAAGTGTCCACTTGTCCGATCCTTTGCGCCAAAAACCAGACTCCCGGCAAGACTCACTTTAATCGCACACATAAACACATGATAAATCAGCACGAACCAATGCATTAAATTTCCGAAATACAGACGACTTTCACAACAATAGCCAATCATTCTATAGGTCAACTTTCCGCCTGCTATGTTTACTTATGACTGCGCCTTGGAAACAAAAGGCCATTACGCAGTTGAAAAGACCGTTACAAAATCCATGTTTCAATTTACTCGAAATGGAGTTCACAGAAATGAGCAGCCAACAAATAGTTGTATACATCGAAGAAGAACAGTTGATTGCGCAAAAGAACAACAACTACAGCCTCTATCTGGCCAAGAAAGTAAATAATGACTTTACTGTCATCTGGCAATCAAAAGGCCCCGTTGCGACAGTCAACAACCCTAGTTACCAATATAGAAACACCTTTGATATCGCCACCCCGTCGTTCATGGTCAACTTCACCAATGACCCGGTCAGCAGCGGCGATGTCACCTTCACCTCCGGCGGGAAAAACCTGCCCATCAGCACCGGCCAGACCACGACGCTCGATGCGAACGGCGTGTTCACACCGGCCAAGAATGGCGGCGTCCCCTCGGATGTTCTCATCAAAAATGAGCTGCAAGGCAATCCGCATGCAATCCTCCTGGATTCCAACGGCAACAACATCTGGGTGAACCGTCAGAGCGGCATGAACATCGGCCCTGCGACGCTGACACCAAAGAGCCAATATCAACTCTGGTTCGGCAACATTCAGGAAACCGGTTCGTTGATCGCCATCAACCTGTCCAACCCCTATGTAGCGACCCTGCAGGATGGCGGCAGCGTCACCATTACCTACACCGACAGTGGCACCTGGGTGACCGGCGAACCGGCCAGAGTCCTGAGCGCCTCCGAAGTCAGGGCGCTGCACGCCAGGCTCGGGATCGCGGCCTAGTCCGCCAGGCGGATCGAGCATCGGTTGCGCGAAGGACATAGAGCACTGCGCGATGCCATTGGCAGTCTTCCGTTCGCAAGTTCCGCTCATGCAAGAAAACCCTGTATATCGTAGATCTACAGGGTTTTTTATTGATGGTGTCGAAGCCATAGTCGAACGGGCCAGGTGGAGTCGAGACTCTGTGCCTGAATCATCCACAGGATGAGCGTGAGATTAGCCATGAGTAAGCAAACCATAATTGTCTATATTGAAGAAGAGCAACTTGTTGCACAAAAGATAAACAATTACAGCCTCTACCTGGCCAAGAAAGTAAACAGTTCCTTCACTGTCATCTGGCTTTCAAAACCGCCATTCGCCGCCCCCAACCAACCGACGTATCAATACAAGAACATCTTCAATATCACCAATGATTCCTACATGGTGAATTTCACCAATACACCGCTGCAAGAAGGAGACGTCAATTTTACTTCAGGCGGAAAGAACCTACCCATCAACACAGGCCAGATAACCACCCTGGATCAATATGGTGTATTCAGCCCTGCAAAGAATGCTGGAACGCCAGGAGATGTTTCAATAAATAACGAACTTCTGGCCAACCCCAGCAATATATTGTTGGACTCCACCGGACTCAGTCTCTGGGTGAACCGCTCAGGTGGCATGAATATAGGCATAACCACCATGACCCCCAAAAACGAGTTTCAACTATGGTTCGGTCCGGCCCAAGCGGCGGGTTCGCTGATCCCCAGCAACCTGTCCAGCCCTTACAACATCAGCGTGAACGACGGAGAAACCAAAACCGTCACCTACACCAATCAGGGCGCCTGGGTTAGCGGCGAACCCGCGGCGAGTTTGACGGCAGAAGAAGTGGCAGCGCTTCACATCAGGGTGAACAAAGCCGTGCTGCGGGCCAGATCGCTCCGCCGCTAGGCCAGCCCCAGACGTCGCCTGCAAACGAAAAACGCCGCGTACCCGATAAGGGCAACACGGCGCTCTTGTAGCGGATTCGCTTCTGGCAGGGGTTATTCGCCGATAGCGGCCTTATAACCGGCTGCGTCGAGCAGCTTCTCAAGATCGGCAGCGTTGGCCGGCTTGAGCTTGAAGATCCAGGCGCCGTACGGGTCGCTGTTGAGCAGCTCGGGGCTGCCGCTCAGGTCTTCGTTGACCGCGATCACTTCGCCGGCCACTGGCGCGTAGATATCGGAAGCGGCCTTCACCGATTCCACCACACCGGCCTGGTCGCCAGCGCCGAAGACATTGCCGACTTCGGTCAGCTCGACGAACACCACGTCGCCCAGGGCTTCCTGAGCGTGGTCGCTGATGCCCACGGTCACGGTGCCATCGGCTTCCAGACGGGCCCATTCGTGACTTTCGGCAAAACGCAGGTCAGCAGGGATATCGCTCATGTTCTGTGTCCTCAAGAAGAAATGTCAGCGGTCGATCCCGCCGGAAATAAGTTAGATCAAGGTCTTGCCATGACGCACGAAGGTCGGTTTTACCACCCGGACCGGGTACCACTTGCCACGGATTTCCACTTCTGCACGGTCGGCGGTAGCCATGGGCACCCGTGCCAGGGCGATCGATTTGCTAAGCGTAGGAGAGAAACTACCACTGGTGATCTCTCCTTCGCCAACATCGGCGATGCGCACCACTTGATGGGCACGCAGCACGCCGCGTTCTTCCAGCACCAGGCCGACCAGTTTGTGCTTCACCCCACCCGCGCGCTCGGCCTCCAGCGCGGTGCGCCCGATGAACTTACGCGACGCCGGTTCCCAGGCGATGCTCCAGGCCATGTTGGCCACCAGCGGTGAAACCTCCTGGTGAATGTCCTGGCCGTACAGGTTCATGCCGGCCTCCAGGCGCAGGGTGTCCCGGGCGCCGAGGCCGATCGGCGAGATGCCCGCGCCGACCAGATCGTTGAAGAACGCCGGGGCCTGGTCGGCCGGCAGGACGATTTCCAGGCCATCTTCACCGGTGTAGCCGGTGCGCGCGATGAACCAGTCGCCATCGGCCTGGCCTTCGAAGGGCTTGAGTTGCTGGATCAGCGTGCCGCGCGACTGGGTCACCAGCTCGGCGATCTTGTGGCGGGCGTGGGGCCCCTGGATCGCCAGCATCGCCAGCTCGGAGCGTTCGTGCAGTTGCACCTGGAAATCGCCCAGTTGCGCGTGCATCCAGGCCATGTCCTGGTCACGGGTGGCGGCGTTGACCACCAGCCGGTAACCGGCGTCGGTGCGGTAGACGATCATGTCGTCGACAATGCCGCCGTGCTCGTTGAGCATGGCGCTGTACAAGGCCCTGCCGGGGCTTTGCAGGCGTTCGACGTCGTTGGCCAGCAGGTGCTGGAGCCAGGCCTTGGCCTGGGGTCCGTCGACATCGATCACGGTCATGTGGGATACATCGAAAACCCCGCAATCGCGTCGCACCTGATGGTGCTCCTCGACCTGCGAGCCGTAATGCAGAGGCATATCCCAACCGCCAAAATCGACCATCTTCGCGCCCAGGGCGAGATGAAGGTCATACAGAGGCGTGCGCTGTCCCATGGGTTTCTCCTTCCGGGCGTGGCGAAGGTGCGGGCGGTCGCCGTATGAGCTGAAAGCCTTGAAATAGATGGCTCTCAGACAATTCAAGAGACCCGATCAGAAAGATCGACCGCACCGAATGCCGCGCATTGTAGCCGCAAGGTGTGACACTGGCACCTAACCGATTCGATGAGCGGAGCGTCGGATCAGTCCGATCACCGGTAGCAATCCCACCAGGACCAGGGTCAGGGCCGGCAACGCGGCACGCGCCCATTCGCCCTCGCTGGTCATCTCGAAGATCCGCACCGCCAGCGTGTCCCAGCCGAACGGGCGCATCAGCAGGGTGGCGGGCATTTCCTTGAGCACATCGACGAACACCAGCAACGCCGCGCTCAGGGTGCCGGGCAGCAAAAGCGGCAGATACACTTTGAAAAACAGTCGTGGTCCGCTGACCCCCAGGCTGCGCGCCGCTTCCGGCAACGACGGGCGGATCCGCGCCAGGCTGCTTTCCAGCGGCCCGTAGGCCACCGCGATAAACCGCACCAGATAGGCCAGCAGCAACGCCGCCAGACTGCCCAGCAGCAAGGGTTTACCCGCCCCACCGAGCCAGCCCGACAGCGGGATCACCAGCTCGCGGTCCAGATAACTGAAAGCCAGCATGATCGACACCGCCAGCACCGAACCCGGCAAGGCGTAACCCAGGTTGGCCAGGCTGACGCCGGAACGGATCGCCCGGGTCGGTGCCAACCGTCGGGCGAACGCCAGCAGCAGGGCCACGCTGACCGTGATCAGGGCCGCCATGGCGCCCAGGTACAGGGTGTGCAGGATCAGCCCGGCATAACGCTCGTCGAGATCGAAGCGGCCACGCTGCCAGAACCACACCAGCAGTTGCAGCACCGGGATGACGAAGGCACAGGCGAACACCAGTGCGCACCAGCTTGTGGCCGCCAGGGCCTTGATGCCATGCAGGTGGTACAGCGCCTTGCCCCGTGGCCGCTCGTTGCCGGAGCGACTGGCGCCGCGGGCGCGACGCTCGCCGTACAGCACCAGCATCACCGCCAGCAGCAACAGGCTGGCCAGCTGCGCGGCGCTGGACAGGCTGAAGAAGCCGTACCAGGTCTTGTAGATGGCGGTGGTGAAGGTGTCGAAGTTGAACACCGCCACCGCGCCGAAGTCCGCCAGGGTTTCCATCAGCGCCAGGGCCACACCGGCGCCGATGGCTGGCCGCGCCATGGGCAGGGCCACGCGCCAGAACGCTTGCCAGGGCGTCTGCCCCAGCACCCGCGCGGCCTCCATCAGGCCTTTGCCCTGGGCCAGGAACGCGGTGCGCGCCAGCAGATACACATAGGGATAGAACACCAGCACCAGGACCAGGATCACCCCGCCGGTGGAACGCACCCGCGGCAGGCGCAGGCCCGTGCCGAACCATTCGCGCAACAGGGTCTGCACCGGGCCGGAAAAGTCCAGCAGGCCGACGAAGACAAAGGCCAGCACGTAGGCCGGAATCGCAAAGGGCAGCATCAGCGCCCAGTCCAGCCAGCGCCTTCCGGGAAACTCGCAGAGGCTGGTCAGCCAGGCCAGGCTCACCCCCAGCAGCGTCACGCCCACACCGACCCCCAGCACCAGGGTCAGGGTGTTGCCCAACAGGCGCGGCATCTGGGTTTCCCACAGGTGCGACCAGATCTGCTGGTCGACCACCTGCCACGACAGCAGCAGCACGCTCAGCGGCAGCAGCACCAGGGCGGCGACGGCAAAAACCAGCGGGTACCAGCGACGTTGGGTGGGATGGGCCACGAAAGACTCTCGAGCGGGATGGATCAATAAAAGGCAATGGCGAACCGGCTAAACAAAACGCCCCGCAAAGGCGGGGCGCAGTATAACCAGCGGATCAGTTCCAGCCAGCACGGTCCATCAGGCGAATGGCCTCGGCCTGGCGCTTGCCGGCGACTTCCACCGGCAGGGTGTCAGCCACGAACTTGCCCCAGGCGGCCACTTCAGCGGACGGCGGCACGCTCGGGTTGG
Organism: Pseudomonas sp. T8; assembly: GCF_024610635.1. NCBI lineage: Bacteria > Pseudomonadati > Pseudomonadota > Gammaproteobacteria > Pseudomonadales > Pseudomonadaceae > Pseudomonas > Pseudomonas sp. T8. The sequence continues at coordinate 4,614,065 of NZ_CP102374.1, read as the reverse complement.
CCGGGAACTCCTGGTTCACGTCGGCGAAGATCTTCTGCGCTTCCTCGGTAGTCATCCACTCCACCAGGGCCTTGGCGGCTGCCGGATGCGGAGCGTGCTTGGTCAGGCCGATGCCCGACAGGTTGACGTGCACGCCGCGATCGCCCTGGTTCGGCCAGAACAGTTTGACCGGCAGATCCGGCTTCTGCTTGTGCAGGCGGCCGTAGTAGTAGGTGTTGACGATGCCCACGTCGCACTGGCCGGCGTTGATCGCCTCGAGCACCGCGACATCGTCGGAGAACACGTCGGTGGACAGGTTGTTGACCCAGCCCTTGACGATTTCTTCGGTTTTCGCCGCGCCATGGGTTTCGATCAGGGTCGCGGTCAGCGACTGGTTGTAGACCTTCTTCGCCGTGCGCAGGCACAGGCGGCCTTCCCACTGCTTGTCAGCCAGGGCTTCGTAGGTGGTCAGCTCGGACGGTTTCACCCGCGCGGTGGAGTAGGCGATGGTCCGCGCCCGCAGGCTCAGGCCGGTCCAGGCGTGCGAAGCGGCGCGGTACTGCAGGGGGATGTTGGCGTCGATCACCTTGGAGGTGAACGGCTGCAGGATGCCCATCTGCTCGGCTTGCCACAGGTTGCCGGCGTCGACGGTGAGCAGCAGGTCGGCGGTCGCGTTCTCGCCCTCGGCCTTGATCCGCTGCATCAGCGGCGCTTCCTTGTCGGTGATGAACTTCACCTGGACCCCGGTTTTCTGGGTGTAGAGATCGAAGACCGGCTTGATCAGCTCGTCGATACGCGAGGAGTAGACCACCACTTCGTCGGCTGCCTGGACAGTACCGCCAATGAGGGTGAGGGCCAGGGCGGTCAGTAGACGCTTCGGTGCCAACATGGGAGCGGTCTCTCGAAATCAAAGGGGAGTAAATGATAAGGACTACTATTTAGCTTCTCAAACTGAACCGGCGGCCGAGGCGTTACGAGATGTTGCATAACCCGTCGAGGGAACATTGGCCGGGCGATCCGATCGCGAGCAAGCTCGCTCCTACAGGGGGAGCGCCGATACTGTAGGAGCGAGCTTGCTCGCGATGAGGCCATTGGGATCAGGCCTTGGCCAGTTCCGGCAGATCCCCGGTGAGGCCCAGTGCCTGGCGCACGAACAGCGCCTTGGCCTCGGGCATCTGGTCGACCATTTTCAGCCCGGTGTTACGCAACCAGCGCAGCGGCAGCGGATCAGCCTGGAACAGCCGCTCGAAGCCCTCCATCGCCGCCATCAGCGCCAGGTTGTGCGGCATGCGCCGCCGCTCGTAACGGCTGAGCACCTTGGTGTCGGCCAGGCGTTCGCCGCGGCTGGCCGCCTGCAGCAGCACCTCGGCCAGCACCGCGGCATCGAGGAAGCCCAGGTTGACCCCCTGCCCGGCCAGCGGATGGATGGTATGAGCCGCGTCGCCGATCAGCGCCAGGCCATCCGCCACGTAACGCTTGGCATGACGCTGGCGCAACGGCACACAGAGCCGCGGATCGGCGCTCAACACCGCGCCCAGGCGGCCTTCGAAGGCGCGCTCCAGTTCTCGGCAGAAATCGCTGTCGTCCAGCGCCATCAGGCGTTCGGCCTCGCTGGGCGTGGTCGACCAGACAATCGAGCACCAGTCATGCTGACCGTCGCGCTCCAGCGGCAGGAAGGCCAGCGGGCCGTTGTCGGTGAAACGCTGCCAGGCGGTCCTCTGGTGTGGCTCGGCGCAGCACACGCTGGTCACGATGGCGTGATGCAGGTAATCCCATTCGCGGGTGGCGCAGCCGGTCAGGCGCCGCACTGCCGAGTTGGCGCCATCGGCGGCGATCACCAGCGGCGCGCGCAGGCTGCGGCCATCGGCCAGGGTCAGCAGCCAGTCGTCGCCGGAGCGGCGCATCTGCTCCAGGCGGGCATTGGCCAGCAGGCCGATGTCGCAGTTGTGCAGGCGCTCCAGGAGCGCGTCCTGGACCACCCGGTTTTCAACGATGTGGCCCAGCGCCTCGGCATGCACGCTGGCGGCCGAGAAGTGAATCTGCCCGGTGCCGCTGCCATCCCAGACCTGCATCTCGGCATACGGGCTGCTGCGCCGCCGGGTTACCCCTTCCCAGACACCCAGGCGCTCGAGAATCCGCTGGCTGGCCGCCGACAACGCGCTCACCCGCGGCTCGAACGGCGCTTCGCTGTCGAAGGGCTTGACCTTCAGCGGGCTGCCATCGAGCAGCAGCACTTCCAGGCCGCTGTCCTGCAACGCCAGCGCCAGGGCGCTCCCGACCATTCCGGCCCCGACAATCAGCAGATCTGCACGCATTTCCATGCTTTAAGCCTGTCTCGCTTGCGGCTTGAGCCGCACGTAAAGGGTTTTGTCGAGCCGCGCTGCCTGGCTGCCGACACTGTGCTGGATTTCCATGCCCGGTCGCGGGCTCAGCCACTCACGCATCGGGACGGGTACCCAGGCCCATGGCTTGCCGGGCGAACCAGCGCTTGGCCGGCGGCAGCAGGTCCAGGCCCAGCAGCCCGATATTGCGCCCCAGGGACACCAGCGGCAGCTTGCTGCCGAACAAGCGGGTGACCTGGTCGGAGAAGCCCACGGTCAGGTCCTGGTCCAGACGCTGCCGCTCGCGGTAGGCCTGCAAGATGCTGAAATCGCCGGGCGGCGTCGGGCTGACCAGCAAGGCATCGGCCAGCGCCTGGGCGTCACGCAACGACAGGTTGAAACCCTGCCCGGCAATCGGGTGCAGGCTGTGGGCGGCGTTGCCCAGCACCACCAGATGAGGACGCACCTGCTCCTCGGCCTCCACCAGCGACAGCGGATAAAGATGCCGCGCGCCGACCTGTTTCAGGGTGCCCAGGCGATAACCGAATATTCCCTGCAATTCGCTGAGGAAGCTGCGTTCATCCAGCGCGGCCAGGCGCTGCGCGTCCATGCCCAGACGGGTCCAGACCAGCGCGCAGCGGTTCTCCGGCAGCGGCAGCAGGGCCATCGGGCCGTCGTCGGTGAAGCGCTCGAAGGCCATGCCGTTATGGGCTTCGCTCGGGGTGATATTGGCGATCAGTGCGCTCTGGTTGTAGGGGCGCTTTTTCACCCCGATACCCAGTTGCTCGCGCAGCCCGGAGCGACCGCCGTCGGCCAGCACCGCCAGCTCGCAATCCAGGCTGGTTTCATCGTTGAGGGTCAGGCGATAGCCGTCTTCCAGCGGCTCCATGCGCGTGACTTCGGCCGGGCAGCGCCAGCTCACCACGTCCTTGTCCAGCCCCTGCCAGAGGCATTGGCCGAGCCAGGCGTTTTCCACCACATAACCCAGGGCGGGAACGCCCTCCTCCATGGCCGACAGCCGCGCGGTGGAAAACCGCCCACGGTCGGAGACATGGATCTGTTTGATCGGCTCGGCGCGACGGGAGATTTCCTGCCACACACCCAGCCGTTGATAGATCTGCCGCGCGCCGAACGACAGCGCCGAAGAACGCGCGTCGTAGCTGGGCTGATAGGTATCGCCCGGAGCGAACGGCTCGATCAGCACGATTTTCCAGCCGCGCTCCTTGGCGCCGGCCTGCAAGGCCAGGGCCAGGCTGGCACCGACCAGGCCACCGCCGATGATCGCCAGATTGACCCGGTTCATGCTGCGTGGCTCCGTGCGGCGGCCATCAGGGCCTCGATCTCGGCCACGGTCTTTGGCACGCCGCCGGTGAGAATTTCACAGCCTTGCTTGGTTACCACCACGTCATCCTCGATGCGCACGCCAATGCCGCGCCATTTCTTCGCTACGTTCTGATTGTCCGGCGCGATGTAGATACCCGGCTCGACCGTCAGGGCCATGCCGACTTCCAGCACCCGCCATTCGCCGCCGACCTTGTACTCGCCGACATCATGCACATCCATGCCCAGCCAGTGGCCGGCGCGGTGCATGTAAAACGCCTTGTAGGCTTCGCTGGCGATCAACTCGTCCACCTCGCCTTCGAGCAGCCCCAGCTTGACCAGCCCGGCGGTGATCACCTTGACGGTCGCCTCGTGAGCCTGGTTCCAGTGCTTGTTCGGCGCGATCTCGGCAAAGGCGGCTTCCTGGGAGGCCAGCACCAGCTCGTAGATCGCCTTCTGCTCGGCGGAAAACTTGCCGTTCACCGGCCAGGTGCGGGTGATATCGCTGGCATAACAATCGATCTCGCAACCGGCGTCGATCAGCACCAGATCGCCGTCCTTGAGCAACGCGTCGTTCTGCTGGTAATGCAGGATGCAGCTGTTGCGCCCGGCGGCGACGATCGAGCCGTAGGCCGGCATCTTCGCCCCGCCCCGGCGGAACTCGTAGTCCAGCTCGGCTTCCAGGCTGAACTCGTACAAGCCGGCGCGGCTGGCCTGCATGGCCCGAATATGGGCCTGGGCGGAAATCCGCGCGGCCTCGCGCATCACCTTCACTTCCGCCGCCGATTTATACAGGCGCATGTCGTGCAGCAGATGATCCAGGGCAACGAATTCGTTCGGCGGCTGGGCGCCCAGGTGCGCCTTGGAGCGGATCACATTGATCCATTCCATCAGGTGGCGATCGAACTCGGGGTTGCTGCCCATGGCCGAATACACCCGGTCGCGGCCTTCGATAAGGCCCGGCAGGATGTCGTCGATATCGGTGATGGGAAAGGCATCGTCGGCGCCGTAATCGCGAATCGCGCCTTCCTGGCCAGCCCGCAGGCCGTCCCAGAGTTCACGCTCGGCATTGCGCTCGCGGCAGAACAGGATGTACTCGCCATGCTCGCGACCGGGCATCAGCACGATCACCGCCTGGGGTTCGGGGAAACCGCTGAGGTACTGGAAATCGCTGTCCTGGCGGTAGACATGCTCGACGTCGCGGTTGCGGATCGCCACCGCGGCAGCCGGCAGGATCGCGATGCTGTTGGGTTCCATCTGCGCCATGAGCGCCTTGCGGCGGCGGGTGTATTCCGATTTCGGGATATGGATCATGGGCAGACGGATTTCCCTATCGAACGATCAGTGCAGAGAAGGCTTGGCGGCCGGTTCAACCGTCTTGTTGGTCTCGGTAAACAGCAGCAGCGGGGCGACCCGCAGGTATTCCATCACTTCCATGTAGTCGCTTTCGCCGTCGTCGGACTCTTCCAGTGCGTCCTGGACCTGGGCGATCGCCGCAAGGTCCTGCAACACTTCCGTGGCCTCGGCGCTCAGAGCGCTGCTGTCACGGGAGTTCAGGCCAAAGCCGGTGAGGAAACCCTGGCACCATTGACCCAGGGCCGCGGCGCGCTCGGCCAGCGGAGCGTCGTCGGTGGGCAGCAGCAGAACGACGGTCATGTCGTCGCTGGTCAGTTCGCCCTTGACCATTTCCTGCAGGCCGATCAAGGCGTTGCGAACATTGTCCTGCGGCTCGCCTTCGAGCAGTTCGGCGGCGTCGATCAGCCAGCCGTCGACCTCGAAGCCGGCGCCGGCGCAGCTGCGACCCAGCAACAGGCCATGCAATTCGGCAGGCGAGACAGGGTGACCGCTGCTGCTGAGCAGGGTGGCGAAGGCGTTGTACGGGGAATTCTGAATGGGCATGGGTAGCTAGGCGCCAAGCGGCGCAATGTCTAGAATGGAGGCCTTGTATCCTAGCATCGGCAGACGCGCCAAGACCATCGAGGCCGTCAACTCGTTTGCCCGGGCAGTTGCCACTCATCAGACAAATCCAGTGGGATCCAATGGAAGACACCGATCTGCAAGCGCTGATGGCTAGACTCGAACTGCTAATTGGCCGGGTCGAGCAACTAAAGAGTCAAAACGCACTCTTATTAGCTCAGGAAAAGACTTGGCGCGAGGAACGCGCGCACCTCATTGAAAAAAACGAAATCGCCCGGCGTAAGGTCGAATCGATGATTTCGCGCCTCAAGGCCCTGGAGCAAGACTCATGAGTTCAAGCAATAGCGTTACCGTGCAGATCCTCGACAAAGAGTATTCGATCATCTGCCCCCAGGAAGAACGTAGCAATCTGGTGAGCGCCGCCCGGTACCTGGATGGCAAGATGCGTGAGATCCGCAGCAGCGGCAAAGTCATTGGCGCCGATCGTATCGCCGTGATGGCCGCCCTCAACATTACCCACGATCTGCTGCACAAGCAGGACCGCCCTGACGTGCAAGCCAGCGGTTCGACCCGCGAACAGGTGCGCGATCTGCTCGAGCGCGTGGATCTGGTGCTTGCCACCGACACCGATACAACCAAGGCTGATTCCTGAGGGTGGTTGCGGTATAATCCCCACCACTCCCTGGGGTGCTTGCCAGTTGGCGATGTCCCTGAGCCGATTCGCACTACCCTGGAAGTTGCACGTTGGGCCGGTGTGCATGTCCGCTAGACGGAAAGCCTTAACGCCTACTGCATCTTCCGCCTTGAACTTTCGGGTTCAAGGGCTAAGTCGACAGCGGTTCATCCGGGGAGCCTGAATTCAATACCAATGCCAGTTATGCAAATAGCTGGCATTGTTTTTTTCGGCTCCGTTTTTTTCAGTTCAGGGTTATTTGATACGCTGTCCTGCCGTACCCCACCCGGACCCGAGCGACCATGACCGAACCGGCGCCGCTTTCCCGCCCGCAACTTCGACGCATACTGCGCAAAGCCCGCCGCGCCCTCACCGCCAGCGAACAACGCCAGGCCTCTCGTGGGCTGTATCGGCAACTGGCGCAGCATCCGCTGTTCCGCCGCGCCAGGCACATCTCCCTTTACCTGCCCATGGACGGTGAAATCGACCCGCGCCCGCTGCTGCTGGCCGCGCAACGCCGGGGCAAGGCGACCTATCTGCCGGTGCTCAGCGCCTGGCCCCAGACCAAGATGGTGTTTCAGCGCGTTCGCCCCGGGGAAAAACTGCGCCCCAACCGCTTCCGCATTCCCGAGCCACGGAGAAGCCTGGCCCGGCAACGCAAGGTCTGGGCGCTGGACCTGGTGCTGTTGCCGCTGGTCGGCTTCGATGAGGCGGGTGGACGCCTGGGAATGGGCGGTGGTTTCTATGATCGCAGCCTGGCCTATCTGGCACGGCGCAAAAGCTGGCGCAAGCCGACGCTGCTGGGGCTGGCCCATGAATGTCAGAAAGTCGCAAAACTGGATCAGGCGAGCTGGGATGTACCGCTGCAAGGAACGGTGACGGACAAGAAATGGTATTTCGCGAAATAGGCGCCACCACAAGAGAGCGGCGCCCTGGAAGGGATCAACGCTTGTAAGGCTGCTGCTGTTGCGCGAGTTCGACCGGAGCGTCGGTCTTGTTGGCCCACAAGCTCTGCGCATAACCGGTTGTCACCACGCCCAAACCGAACAAAATAACCAAAATCCATAGTAAATCCGGTTTGCGTTGCATCGATTGCCCCCCTCAGGCAAATCACACACGATGACAGCAACGGTTTCCATAACAGGCCGTGCAGCAGCGTCAAGCTTAAAATCCCGGCATTCTGCGATAACGTGAACCGACACGCAAATGCTGACGTCAACCGACTGTCGGTTTGTCATAAAATCGCCCGACAACTTGCCCACGTCCCTCTGGAGAGCAAAGAAAATGGCCTATTGGCTGATGAAATCCGAACCGGAAGAACTCTCGATCGAGGGCCTGGCACTCAAGAAACAGGCGCGCTGGGACGGCGTGCGCAACTACCAGGCGCGAAACTTCCTGCGCAACATGGCGGTGGGTGACCAGTTCTTCTTTTATCACTCCAGCTGCCCCGAGCCGGGCATTGCCGGGATCGGCCAGATCATCGAGGCCGCCTACCCGGATCCGACCGCCCTGGAACCGGAAAACCCACACTTCGATCCCAAGGCCAGCGCCGAGAAAAACGCCTGGAGCGCCGTCGACGTCGCCCATGTCGAAACCTTCCCCAAGGTGCTGCGCCTGGATTATCTGAAGCAGCAAAGCGCCCTCGCCGAGCTGCCCCTGGTGCAGAAAGGCAGCCGGCTGTCCGTGATGCCGGTGACCGCCGAACAGTGGGCGGCAGTACTCGCGTTGCGCTGAACAGGCCGCCAGCGCTACTCAGGCAGGCATCCCGCGCACAACGTACTAGGCTTGCCCGTTCATTTGACGGACATCAAGTCGCCTAACGGCTTGAGCCGCCAGACTAGAATGCTATAGCCGCAGGGATACCCCCAATGCCGACGAATCACCGCTCCTCCCGTCTTTTTGCCTTCGCCTTGCTGGCATTGCTGCTGATCGCGGGCGGTTTTGGTTATTGGAAATCCACCCTGGACCGCCTGCCCGAAGGCCTGAGCATGGGCAACGGCCGGCTTGAAGCCACCGAAGTGCAGATCGCCAGCAAGACGCCCGGACGCCTGGCCGAAGTGCTGGTCGACGAAGGCGACAAAGTATCCAAGGACCAACTGCTGGCCCGCATGGACACCCGCACCCTGGAAGCCCAGCGCGCCCAGGCCGAGGCCGATGTGGTGCGCACCCGGGAAAACCTCGCGGCGGCCGAAGCCAACGTGCAGCTGCGCCAGAGCGAACTGCTGCTGGCCAACCAGGAACTCAAGCGCTCCCGAGAACTGTTCAAGCGTGGTTTCGCCAGCCAGCAGATCATCGACCAGCAGCAGGCGCGCCTGAACACTGGCAACGCCGCCGTCCAGGCAGCCCAGGCCCAGGTCGCCGCGGTGCGCGCTGCCATTGGCTCGGCCAAGGCGCTGGTCGCCCAACTGACCAGCGAGATCGACGACAGCAGCCTGCGCGCGCCCATCGACGGCATCATCCAGCTGCGCCTGGCCGAACCGGGCGAGGTGCTGGGCGCCGGCGGCCGGGTGTTGCTGCTGATCGACCCGAGCGACCAGTACATGAACCTCTACCTGTCCGCTTCGGTGACCGGCCGCCTGGCCGTCGGCAGCGAGGCGCGGATCCTGCTCGACGCCCTGCCCGATCAACCGCTGCCGGCGAAAATCAGCTTTGTCGCGGCCAAGTCCCAGTTCACCCCCAAGGAAGTGGAAACCCGCGATGAGCGCCAAAAACTGGTGTTCCGCGTCAAGCTGCGGCTGACCGAACCCAGCGCCGTTCCGCAGGCCAAGCCAGGCATGCCCGGCGCCGGCTACGTGCGCACCGCGACCGTGGACTGGCCGGCCAATCTGCAATGAACGAGCTGGCGCTGCAGGCCACCGGCATCAATCACCGTTATGGCTCGCAACAGGCCCTGGCCGACCTCACCTTCAGCCTGCCCGCCGGCACCCGCTGCGGGCTGATCGGCCCGGATGGCGCCGGCAAGTCGAGCCTGCTGGGCTTGATCGCCGGGGTGAAGAAGCTGCAGCAGGGCCAACTGCAAGTGCTCGGCGGCTCCATCGAGCAACGTCGCCATCGCAACAGCCTGTACGCACGGATCGCCTTCATGCCCCAGGGCCTGGGCGGCAACCTGTATCCCGAGCTGTCGATCCAGGAAAACATCCGCTTCTTCGCCACCCTGTTCGGCCTGTCGAAAAGCCAATGCGAACAGCGCATGCACAACCTGTTGCTGGCCACCGACCTGCTGCGCTTCGCCGAACGGCCCGCGGGCAAGCTGTCCGGTGGGATGAAGCAGAAGCTCGGGCTGTGCTGCGCGCTGATCCATGAGCCGGACCTGCTGATCCTTGACGAGCCCACCACCGGTGTCGACCCGCTGTCGCGGCGGCGCTTCTGGGAACTGGTGGACGAGGTTCGCCGCCAGCGCCCGCAACTGACGCTGCTGGTGGCCACCGCCTATATGGAGGAAGCCGAACAGTTCGAACACTGCCTGATGCTCGACCGCGGCCGGCTGATTGCCCAGGGCTTGAGCCGGGAACTGGCCATCGTCACGCCCAGTGGCAAGCTCGACGACGCCTTCACCCACTTTCAGGGCGACAGCGGGCATGACAACCAGCCGCTGGTGATTCCGCCCAGAACCGCAGGCGATCAGCAAATCGCCATCGAAGCCCATGAGCTGACCTTGCGTTTCGGCGATTTCACCGCCGTGAACAAGGTCAGCTTCGCCATTGGCCGGGGCGAGATTTTCGGCTTCCTCGGTTCCAACGGCTGCGGCAAGACCACCACCATGAAGGTCCTGACCGGGCTGATGCCGGTCACCGAGGGCAGCGCCAAACTGCTGGGCAACCCGGTGGACGCCAAGGACCTGGCCACCCGCAAGCGCGTGGGCTTCATGTCCCAGAGCTTTTCGCTGTACGGCGAACTCAGCGTGCGCCAGAACCTGGTGCTGCACGCCCGACTGTTCGACCTGCACAAGGCCGAGAGCGGCCCGCGGATCGAAGAGCTGATCCGCCGTTTCGCCCTCCAGGAGATTGCCGAACAACCCTCCGGCGCCCTGCCCCTGGGCTTGCGCCAGCGCCTGTCCCTGGCGGTGGCGGTGCTGCACCGCCCGGAAGTGCTGATCCTCGACGAGCCGACCTCGGGCGTCGACCCGGCGGCCCGCGATGACTTCTGGCGCCTGTTGATCGAGCTGTCGCGGGAACAGGGGGTGACGATCTTTCTGTCCACCCACTTCATGAACGAAGCCCAGCGCTGCGACCGCATCTCGCTGATGCACGCCGGCCAGGTGCTGGCTTGCGATACGCCGGCCGCCCTGCAGCAACAGTTCGCCGGCGAAACCCTGGAAGCCGCTTTTGTCCGCTGCCTGGAAGACGCCCAGGGCACGTCGGAACCACCGCCCCCAGCCACGCCACAGTCCGAGGTCGCCAGCGCCATGCACAGTGACGGTCGGCGCTTCAGCCTGTCGCGCCTGATCGCCGTGGCCACCCGCGAAGGCAAGGAGCTGCTGCGCGACCGGGTGCGCCTGGGGTTCGCCTTGCTCGGGGCCCTGTTCATGATGGTGATCTTTGGCTATGGCATTTCCCTGGACGTGGAAAACCTCGCCTTCGCCGTCTACGACCAGGACCAGACGCCGCAAAGCCGCGCCTACCTGGAAGCCTTCCGCAGCTCCCGCTACTTCAAGGAGCAGAAGCCGATCCGTGACGCCGCCGAGCTGCACCGGCGCCTGCAACGCTCGGAGATCAAGCTGGCCCTGGAGATTCCTCCCGGCTTCGGCCGCGACCTGTACGCCGGGCGCCAGCCCGCGGTGGCCGCCTGGCTCGACGGCGGCATGCCGTTTCGCGCCGAGACCAGTCGCAACTATGTCGAAGCAGTGCATCAAGCCAATATCGAATTGCTCGCCGAACACAGCAGCCCGGCCCTGGGGCGACCGCCCGCGGCCCGCCTGGAAACGCGCTTTCGCTACAACCAGGACGTGGTCAGCGTGAATGCCATCGGCCCCGGGGTGATGGCGCTGATCCTGGCGTTCATCCCGGCGATGCTCACGGCGCTGGGCATCGTGCGCGAGAAGGAGCTGGGCTCGATCACCAACTTCTACGCCACGCCGCTCAAGCGCCTGGAGTTTCTCCTGGGCAAGCAGGCGCCTTACCTGGGCCTGAGCCTGATCAACCTGGCGCTGCTGGTGGCCATGAACCGCTGGCTGTTCGGCGTACCCTTCAAGGGCAGCGGCCTGACCCTGGCCTTCGGCGGCCTGCTCTATGTGCTGGCTACCACCAGCCTGGGCCTGTTGATTTCCGCCTTCACCCGCACCCAGATCGCGGCGATCCTCGGCACCATGATCATCACCAGCCTGCCGACCATCCAGTTTTCCGGGCTGATCGTGCCGCGCTCGTCGCTGGACGGCGCCGCGGCGCTGATGGGGCAGCTGTTCCCCGCCGGTTACTTCCTCGACATTGCCGTCGGCACCTTCACCAAGGCCCTGGACCTGCGCCAGCTGTGGCCACAGTGCCTGGCGCTGTTCGGGTTCTTCCTCGGGTTCACCGGGCTGAGCCTGGCGATGCTGAAAAAGCAGGAGGCTTGATGCACCGGTTCAACCACATCCTGCGCCTGGGCCTCAAGGAACTCACCAGCCTGCGACACGACAGCGTGTTGCTGCTGTTCCTGCTGTACGCCTTCACCGTGGCCATCTACATGCCCGCAGCCGGGTCGGTGATCGGCGTGCACAACGCCAGCGTCGCGCTGGTGGACGAAGACCACAGCCATCTCTCGCGCCAGCTGGCCGAGGCCCTGCAACCCCCGGAATTCCAGAACCCGGAGCCGTTGCCCTACGACCAGCTGGACCAGGTCATGGACAGCGGCCAGTTCACCTTCGTCATCAATGTGCCAGCCAACTTCCAGAACGACCTGCTGGCCGGGCGCCAACCCAGCGTGCAAGTGAATGTCGACGCCACCGCCATGAGCCAGGCCTTCATGGGCGCCGGTTATATCGGGCGGATTTTCCAGCGTGAACTGTCGAACTACAGCCAGGCCGACCCGGCGAGCCGGATGCCGGCCCAGTTGACCAGTCGCGCGCTGTTCAATACCAACCTGCAGGGCGGCTGGTTTCTGGCGGTGATCCAGATCGTCAACAACATCACCATCCTGGCCATCGTCCTGACCGGTACGGCGCTGCTGCGCGAGCGCGAGCACGGCACCCTAGACCATCTGCTGGTGCTGCCGCTGACCGCCCTGGAAATCATGCTGGCGAAGATCTGGAGCAACATGCTGGTGGTGGTGCTCTGCACCTGGGTGTCGCTGGAGGTGATCGTCAAAGGCGTGCTGGGCGTGCCGCTGGCCGGTTCGCTGGGGCTGTTCCTCGCGGTGACCGCGCTTTACCTGTTCGCCAGCACCGCGCTGGGGATCTTTCTCGCCACGCTGGCGCGTTCGACCCCGCAATTCGGCTTGCTGGCGATTCCGGTGATCATCCCGATGTTGCTGCTGTCGGGCGGTAGCACCCCGTTGGACAGCATGCCTCAGTGGCTGCAATGGGTGATGCAGGGCTCGCCGTCGACGCACTTCGTCAGCCTCAGCGCCGCGATCCTGTTTCGCGATGCCGGCATCAGGGTGGTCTGGCCAGACCTGCTGGCCCTGGCGGTGATCGGCCTGCTGTTCTTTGGCATTGCCCTGGCGAGGTTTCGCAGGAGCCTGGCGTCCTGAGCGACCGGTAGGAGCGAAGCTTGCTTGCGATCAGCCGTCAGGCTGGAATTTGGCGGGGTCCGCGATATCGCTATCGCGGGCAAGCCTCGCTCCTACGGATCCAGCGTTACTGGATGATCAGGTTGTTGAACAGCAGGTCTTCCACCACCGGCTTGCCGGTTTCGTCGTTCATCACCTGCTGGGTCTGCTTCAGGGCTTCCTGGCGCAGCTTTTCCTTGGCTTCGACGTTGTTCATGGTTTCCGTGGTCTGCTGGGCGAACAGCGCCACCAGCTGGTTGCGGATCAACGGCTCGTTGGCCCTCACCGCCTGGGCGGCGGCATCGCCGGTCACCCGCAGGGCGACGTCAGCCTTGTAGACCTTGAGCTTGGGGCCGCCATCCAGGCCGTAGTTACCCACGAACGGCGGGTTCAGGCTGATGTAACTGACTTTCGGTGCTTCGCCCTCTTTAGCTTCCTCGGCCATGGCTGCCATGGGCAGAGACAGGGCCAGCATCAACATGATCCACGCTTTCACAATTCGCTCCTTATCCGGTAGGCGGTCTAGCATAAAGGCCCCTCTGCCTGAGCCCAAGCACAAAGCTTATGGCTGGTTATCAGGCCGGGGCATGCTCGTTGACCGCGTTATTCACCCACCTACACTTATCGGCCATCACTCCCAAAGGAATAGCCCTGATGAAAGCCGTGCTGTGCAAAGCCTTCGGCCCCGCCGAAACGCTGGTGCTGGAAGACGTCGCGAGTCCTGTACCGAAGAAGAACGAAATCCTGCTGCAGGTGCACGCAGCCGGGGTGAACTTCCCGGACACGCTGATCATCGAGGGCAAATACCAGTTCAAGCCACCCTTCCCGTTCTCGCCCGGTGGCGAGGCCGCGGGAGTGGTCGGCGCTGTCGGCGAGAAGGTGAGCCACCTCAAGGTCGGCGACCGGGTCATGGCGCTGACCGGCTGGGGCAGCTTCGCCGAGGAAGTGGCGGTGCCGGGCTACAACGTCCTGCCGATTCCAGCGTCGATGGACTTCAATACCGCTGCCGCCTTCAGCATGACCTACGGCACCTCGATGCATGCCCTCAAGCAGCGCGGCAACCTGCAACCGGGTGAAACCCTGCTGGTGCTCGGCGCTTCCGGCGGTGTCGGCCTGGCGGCGGTGGAAATCGGCAAGGCCATGGGCGCCCGGGTCATCGCCGCCGCCAGCAGCGCCGAGAAACTCGCGGTGGCCAAGGCCGCCGGCGCCGATGAGTTGATCAACTACAGCGAAACCAGCCTGAAGGACGAGGTCAAGCGCCTGACCGACGGCCAGGGCGCCGACGTGATCTACGACCCGGTCGGCGGCGACCTGTTCGACCAGGCCATCCGCTCCATCGCCTGGAACGGCCGGCTGCTGGTGGTGGGTTTTGCCAGCGGACGCATTCCCGAGCTGCCGGTCAACCTGGCGCTGCTCAAGGGCGCCGCGGTGGTGGGTGTGTTCTGGGGTTCGTTCGCCCAGCGCCAGCCCCAGGACAACGCGGCGAACTTCCAGCAGTTGTTCGGCTGGTTCGCCGAAGGCAAGTTGAAACCGCTGGTCTCGCAGGTCTATCCGCTGAGCAACGCCGCCAGCGCCATCAACGATCTTGGCCAGCGCAAGGCGGTGGGCAAGGTGGTGGTCCAGGTTCGCTGAATCCCCTGCGCTCTACCGGAGCCTGCTCGCAATAACCGGATGAACCTGTTTATCGCGAGCAAGCTCTTCTCCTACCCGCCGCAGCCGCCGGCACCAGAAACGCCCCCTGCTTATCTTTAAGCGACATGTTCGTAAAAGAACATGCAAATGCTCCTGCGTTGCGTGCTCCCAGATAAGATGCAGTGCTATTTTCGGTAACGAAACTGTAACATTCGCATCCGCAGTCAAAACAAGAAATTTGGAGCTCTTGAATGTTTGCTTTCTTTCGACCTGCCGCACACCAGGCGCCCCTGCCTGACGAAAAAATAGACAGCACCTACCGCCGCCTGCGCTGGCAGATCTTCGCCGGGATCTTCATCGGCTACGCCGGCTACTACCTGCTGCGCAAGAACTTCTCCCTGGCCATGCCGTACCTGATCGAAGAGGGTTACACCCGCGGTCAGCTGGGCCTGGCCATGTCGGCGATCGCCATCGCCTACGGCCTGTCCAAGTTCCTCATGGGCCTGGTGTCCGACCGCTCCAACCCGCGCTACTTCCTGCCCTTCGGCCTGCTGGTGTCGGCCGGGGTGATGTTCATTTTCGGTTTCGCACCCTGGGCCACATCCAGCGTGACCATGATGTTCATCCTGCTGTTCATCAACGGTTGGGCCCAGGGCATGGGCTGGCCGCCAAGCGGGCGGACCATGGTGCACTGGTGGTCGCAGAAGGAACGCGGCGGCGTGGTTTCGGTATGGAACGTTGCGCACAACGTCGGCGGCGGCCTGATCGGCCCGCTGTTCCTGCTCGGCATGGGCTGGTTCAACGACTGGCACGCGGCGTTCTACGTCCCGGCCGCCGTGGCCTTGATGGTGGCGCTGTTCGCCTTCGTCACCATGCGCGACACCCCGCAATCGGTCGGCCTGCCGCCAATCGAGAAATACAAGAACGACTACCCGGAAGGCTACGACGCCAGCCACGAAGAAGAATTCAGCGCCAAGGAAATCTTCGTCAAATACGTGCTGCGCAACAAAATGCTCTGGTACATCGCCATGGCCAACGTCTTCGTCTACCTGCTGCGCTACGGTGTACTGGACTGGGCGCCGACCTACCTCAAGGAAGCCAAGCACTTCACCGTGGATAAAACCTCGTGGGCGTACTTCTTCTACGAGTGGGCGGGGATTCCGGGCACCCTGCTATGCGGCTGGATGTCGGACAAGATCTTCCGTGGCAACCGTGGCCTGACCGGCATGGTGTTCATGGCGCTGGTGACCGTGGCGACCCTGGTGTACTGGCTGAACCCGGCCGGCAACCCGACCATCGACATGATCGCGCTGTTCTCCATCGGCTTCCTGATCTACGGCCCGGTGATGCTGATCGGCCTGCAGGCCCTGGAACTGGCACCGAAGAAAGCCGCCGGCACCGCCGCGGGCTTTACCGGCCTGTTCGGCTACCTGGGTGGCTCGGTCGCGGCCAGCGCGGCGATGGGCTACACCGTGGACCACTTCGGCTGGGACGGCGGTTTTGTCCTGCTGGTAGGCGCCTGCCTGCTGTCGATGGCCTTCCTGGCCCCGACCCTGTGGCACAAACAGGTCGCCAGCCAGAGCCGCGAAGCCATTGCCTAGTGGGTTGCTGACTTACAGCGCTTGAGCCGCGCCTCCAGATTACGGTCTGGCATGGCGTGGCTACGCAGGGCGTGCACGGTCTGCTCGACATAATCGCGAGTGGTGCCGTAGCGCCCGCAGGCGCTTTCAAATACCTGGCTCAGCACATGGTCCGGCAGGTTGCCGGCATAGCTGGGCAGGTGTCGCTCCAGAACGAACCCCAGGGCCTGAACCCGGCTACCGTCTTCGAGACGGCAGTTGAGCCAGTGCGGGCGATAGGACGGGTACGGCATCTCGCGCTGCCACAGCGCATACAGCGAGGTTTCCAGCTGTTCTTCCGGCAAGCGGTAGGCGAAGCCGCTGCAGGAACCGCCACGATCCAGGCCAAAGACCAGCCCCGGCTTCTCCGGCGTGCCACGGTGTTCATGGGACCACAGGTACAAGCCGCGATGGTAGCCATGCACCCGCCCGCGCATGCGCTCGACCGCCGAACATTCGGGGCGCCAGATCAGCGAACCGTAGGCAAACAACCAGACCGGCCCGCCCTTGTGGCGTGCCATGGTGGACTGCATCGAGCTGAGGAGCTGTTCGTGGGTGAGCTGCGGCCCCAGGTCGAGCCGCGGAGGGTAAGCCAGATTCAAAAAACTGGATTCAATGGCTGTCATGGCGAATAGCGTTCGGCTCCCCGCGTATAAAGAATTACTTAATAGAACGCACGGCTGTAACTCCAAGACACATATGTTTCAAGTGTTTCAAGGCAAGTTAAGTGCCATCGAAGAGTTTTAACTTTCAATAATGCGTGGCATATAACCTACCGGCATTTATCTAATTAAATAAATACCGATGGGCTATATAGGAAGTTATAACGAGGGACAGTCCCGAGAACTCAGGACCGAGGAGCGTAGGCAAATACATCGGCGCGCATCTGGTGCGCATCCATGCCCGCTTCAACCAGCGCGTCCAGGGTCGCGTAGATCATCGCTGGCGAGCCGCTGGCGTAGACATGCACCGCCGACAGGTCGGCAATGTCCTCGCTCACCGCCTCGTGCAGCATGCCGCAGCGCCCTTCCCAGCCACAGAGGTCGCTGACCACCTTGTGCAGGAACAGGTTGGGCAGCTTCTTCCATTCGTCCCAGTGTTCGATCTGGTAGAAGTCGTCCGGCCGGCGCACACCCCAGTACAGGTGCACCGGGTATTTGAAGCCCTTGGCGCGGCAATGCTCGATCAGGCTGTGCATCTGCGCCATGCCGGTGCCGGCGGCGATCAGCACCAGCGGCCCGTCCGGCAGCTCGGCCAGGTGGGTATCGCCAAACGGCAGCTCGATGCGCACATTGCCATTGCGCTGCAGCTGTTCAATCAGGCTTTGTGCACTGCTTTCGCGCACCAGTACGTGCAGCTCCAGCTCGCGCCCGGCGTGCGGTGCCGAGGCCAGGGAGAACGCCGATTTCTCGCCATTCTCCCGTTCGAGCATCAGGTACTGGCCGGCGTGATAACGCGGTGGCTTGCCGGCCGGCGCCCGCAGGCGGACCCGCCAGACATCGCCGCCGACTTCCAGACACTCGGTGACCTGACACGACAGACTGCGCACCGGCAGCTCTCCCAGCGCAAGGACGCCATCCCACAGCACGATGCAGTCTTCCAGCGGCTCTGCAATGCAAGTGTAGAACTCGCCGTGATCGCGCACATCGCCGGCCTGCAGGACCCTGCCCTCCACCAGCAAGGCACAGCACACATGACAGTTGCCATTGCGGCAGCTTTGCGGGCATTCATAGCCCAGGCGCCGCGCCGCATCGAGAATCCGCTCGCCGGGCAGCGTCTCAAGCACCGCTCCGGAGGGCTGCAAGGTTACACGCATCAATCTATTCCTAACTGATTCCAGATGGCATCGATCTGGCGAGTCACCGCCTCATCCTTGACGATCACCCGGCCCCACTCGCGAGTGGTTTCACCGGGCCACTTATGCGTGGCATCGAGCCCCATCTTCGAACCCAGGCCGGAGACCGGCGAGGCGAAGTCGAGGTAGTCGATCGGCGTGTTATCGATCATCACCGTGTCGCGCTTGGGGTCCATGCGCGTGGTGATGGCCCAGATCACGTCGTTCCAGTCGCGCGCGTTGATATCGTCGTCAGTGACGATAACGAACTTGGTGTACATGAACTGTCGCAAAAACGACCAGACACCGAGCATTACCCGCTTGGCGTGGCCGGGGTACTGCTTCTTCATGGTCACCACCGCCATGCGGTACGAGCAGCCTTCGGGCGGCAGGTAGAAGTCGGTGATTTCCGGGAACTGCTTCTGCAGGATAGGCACGAATACTTCGTTCAGCGCCACGCCGAGAATCGCCGGCTCATCCGGCGGACGACCGGTGTAGGTGCTGTGGTAGATCGGCTTGATCCGGTGGGTGATGCGCTCGACGGTGAACACCGGGAAGCTGTCGACTTCGTTGTAGTAGCCGGTGTGGTCGCCATACGGGCCTTCATCGGCCATCTCGCCCGGATGAATCACCCCTTCCAGGATGATTTCCGCGGTGGCCGGCACTTGCAGGTCGTTGCCACGGCATTTCACCAGCTCGGTGCGGTTGCCCCGCAGCAGGCCGGCGAAGGCGTATTCGGAGAGGCTGTCCGGCACCGGCGTCACGGCGCCGAGGATGGTCGCCGGATCGGCTCCCAGGGCCACGGATACCGGGAACGGCTGGCCCGGGTGCTTCTCGCACCATTCGCGGTAATCCAGCGCGCCGCCACGGTGGCTCAACCAGCGCATGATCACCTTGTTGCGACCGATCACCTGCTGGCGATAGATCCCGAGGTTCTGCCGGTCCTTGTTCGGGCCCTTGGTGACGGTCAGGCCCCAGGTGATCAGCGGGCCGACATCGCCCGGCCAACAGGTCTGCACCGGCAGCATCGCCAGGTCGACGTCATCGCCTTCGATGACCACTTCCTGGCAGATCGCGTCCTTGACGACTTTCGGCGCCATGGAAATGATCTTGCGAAAGATCGGCAGCTTGGACCAGGCATCCTTCAGCCCCTTGGGCGGCTCGGGCTCCTTGAGGAAGGCCAGCAGCTTGCCGATTTCCCGAAGTTCGCTGACCGCTTCGGCGCCCATGCCCAGCGCCACGCGCTCCGGGGTGCCGAACAGGTTGCCCAGCACCGGAATGTCGTAGCCGGTGGGCTTTTCAAACAGCAGGGCCGGACCTTTGGCACGCAAGGTGCGATCGCAGACCTCGGTCATTTCCAGCACTGGGGACACCGGAACCTGGATGCGCTTGAGTTCGCCGCGCTGTTCCAGACCGCTGATAAAGTCGCGCAAGTCGCGATACTGCATGCGTGAGCCTCGTTTTGGCCGTGGCGTTCGGGGCTGGCAGTTTAGCGCCGAACCCGACTGTTCAGAACAGTGAACTGCCGTTCATCAATAATCAGATAGCAAAAAGCCGGGTTTCCCCGGCTTTTGCGGTCCCGCTCGACTTACTTGCGTTTCATCGACAGGAAGAACTCATCGTTGGTCTTGGTCTGTTTCAGCTTGTCGACCAGGAACTCGATGGCGGCGACTTCATCCATAGGATGCAGCAGCTTGCGCAGGATCCACATGCGCTGCAGCTCGTCGTCGGCGGTCAGCAACTCTTCGCGGCGGGTGCCGGAACGGTTGATGTTGATGGCCGGGAATACACGCTTCTCGGCGATCTTGCGGTCCAGAGGCAGCTCCATGTTGCCGGTGCCCTTGAACTCTTCGTAGATCACTTCGTCCATCTTCGAGCCGGTTTCAACCAGCGCGGTGGCAATGATGGTCAGCGAGCCGCCTTCTTCGATGTTCCGCGCGGCGCCGAAGAAACGCTTCGGTTTTTCCAGGGCGTGGGCATCGACACCACCGGTCAGCACCTTGCCGGAGCTCGGGATCACGGTGTTGTAGGCACGGGCCAGGCGGGTGATGGAGTCGAGCAGGATCACCACGTCCTTCTTGTGTTCGACCAGGCGCTTGGCCTTCTCGATCACCATCTCGGCAACCTGCACGTGGCGGGTTGGCGGCTCGTCGAAGGTGGAGGCGACCACTTCGCCGCGCACGGTGCGCTGCATCTCGGTCACTTCTTCCGGACGTTCGTCGATCAGCAACACGATCAGATGAACTTCAGGGTTGTTGCGGGTGATGTTCGACGCGATGTTCTGCAGCATGATGGTCTTGCCCGCTTTCGGCGGAGCAACGATCAGACCGCGCTGGCCTTTACCGATCGGGGCGCACAGGTCGATGACACGACCGGTCAGGTCTTCGGTGGAACCGTTGCCGGCTTCCATCTTCATGCGCACGGTCGGGAACAGCGGCGTCAGGTTTTCGAACAGGATCTTGTTCTTCGCGTTCTCGGGACGATCGTAGTTGATCGTGTCGACCTTCAGCAGTGCGAAGTAACGCTCGCCTTCCTTTGGAGGGCGGATCTTGCCAACGATGGTGTCACCGGTGCGCAAGTTGAAACGACGGATCTGGCTCGGGGAGACGTAGATATCGTCTGGGCCGGCCAGATAGGAGGCGTCGGAGGAGCGAAGAAAGCCGAAGCCGTCCTGGAGGATCTCCAGCACGCCATCACCGGAGATTTCCTCGCCGCTTTTAGCGTGCTTTTTCAGCAGGGAGAAAATCACGTCCTGCTTGCGCGAACGGGCCATATTTTCTATGCCCATCTGTTCGGCCAATTCGAGCAGTTCGGTAATCGGCTTTTGCTTGAGTTCAGTCAGATTCATATAGGAATGACGTAATCATTTATGGAGGGGGGGAAATTAAGCTTTTGGCTTAATGATGCCGCGCCGCGGAGAAGGCGACAGGATCGCGTACTTATTCGAAAAGGAGAGCGTCGGCGACGGCTTGCAGGGGGCAGAGGAGAAACCAGTGCGGGGCCGAATGTAACACCTGAGTTTCTGAGCGTCTAGCCCTGAATAATGAAAAAGCCCCGCTATTTACGGGGCTTTTTTGATGCGATTTACAACGACGCTTAGATGTTGGCGTCGAGGAAAGCAGCCAGTTGCGACTTGGACAGTGCGCCGACCTTGGTGGCTTCGACGTTGCCGTTCTTGAACAGCATCAGCGTCGGGATACCACGCACGCCATGCTTGGCCGGGGTTTCCTGGTTTTCGTCGATGTTCAGCTTGGCAACGGTCAGCTTGCCTTTGTAGGTTTCAGCGATTTCGTCCAGGACCGGAGCGATCATTTTGCATGGGCCGCACCACTCAGCCCAGTAGTCGACCAGTACAGCGCCTTCGGCCTTGAGTACGTCAGCCTCGAAGCTAGCGTCGCTAACGTGTTTGATAAGATCGCTGCTCATGGAAGTCTCCAGGTTGTAAGCAAAAAAACGTGGCCCATCATAGCCGCCCTTCCCGCGTTCAGGAAGCCGGAGTTGATTGACTCTCGCTATGGTGCCCGATGAATTTGGGTATAGCTCAACTGGAAACTATGCGGGGGTGACAAAGGCGATTCCGGTGCGCAATGCCGCGCCACGCACATGCTCCTGCATGGCCTTCTGCGCCGCTCCAGAGGCATGCCGGGCCAGCCCGCGCAGGATCTTGCGGTGCTCCTGCCAGGTTTCCATGGCCCGCTCGGGCCGGATGAACGGTAGTTTCTGGCTCTCCAGGAAGATCTCGGCGCTGGTACTGAGAATGCTCACCATTGCCTGATTGCCGCTGGCCTGCAGGATCTTCTGGTGAAACTCGAAGTCCAGCCGCGCCGCCGCCTCGAAATCCGCCGCCCGCAGCTCGTTGCGCATGGTCTCGACATTGTCCTGCAGCGCATCCAGCTCGTCGGCGGTCAGGGTCACGGCCGCCAGCCCCGCGGCGAAGCCTTCCAGGGCGTAACGCAGTTGGAAGATATCCGTCGGCGAGGCCTGGGCCGCGAACGGCCAGCTCAGCCCCGCGCCATTGACCGGCGACTCCGCGGCCTGCACGAACACGCCCTTGCCGGGCTGCACGCTGATCACGCCCAAGGCGCTCAAGGACGACAGCGCCTCGCGCAACGAGGCCCGGCTGACCCCCAATTGCACGGCCAGATCGCGCTGCGACGGCAGCGCATCGCCCGGGCCGAAGCCGCGCTCGTTGATCAATTGGCGGATGGCTTGCAGCGCCACCTCGGGTACGGCGCGGGAGATCGAGTTCATAAAATTCAGGCTGGCCGGTCCAGGAAAAAGCTAGTTGTAAAGCTATTCGCCGAGCCCGGCAAGTCGTGCCCCAAGGGGGTTCGGGCGCATCGCCGGACGCTCGATAAGGGGGCAGAAACGCCAACAACTGTTCAGACCAGTAAGACCGAACAAAACCAGCAAAACCCAGCACTCCAGGGCTTTTACCGGCGTTTGGCACGGCCTGTGCTGTGTCGCTGCGCAGAAATCACTTCCCGTGAATCCGGAGATTTGCCATGACCAAGCGTTTCAGCGCCCTGCTCTCTGCCCTGTTTGCCAGTCTGATGCTGAGTCAGACGCCCGCCCATGCCAACGGCCTGGACGATGTCGTCGCCCGTGGCACCCTCAAGGTGGCCGTGCCCCAGGATTTCCCGCCGTTCGGCTCGGTCGGTCCGGACATGAAACCCCGCGGCCTGGATATCGACACCGCGAAACTGCTGGCCGACCAGCTCAAGGTCAAGCTCGAACTGACACCGGTCAACAGCACCAACCGCATTCCGTTCCTGACCACCGGCAAGGTCGACCTGGTGATCTCCAGCCTCGGCAAGAATCCGGAGCGCGAGAAGGTCATCGACTTCTCCCAGGCCTACGCGCCCTTCTACCTGGCGGTATTCGGCCCACCCGAGGCGCCAATCGCCACCCTCGACGACCTCAAGGGCAAGACCATCAGCGTCACCCGTGGCGCCATCGAAGACATCGAACTGACCGCCGTGGCCCCGCAAGGCGTGACCATCAAGCGCTTCGAGGACAACAACTCGACCATCGCCGCCTACCTGGCCGGCCAGGTCGACCTGATCGCCAGCGGCAACGTGGTGATGGTCGCCATCAGCGAGCGCAACCCGAAACGCATCCCGGCGATGAAGGTCAAGCTCAAGGATTCCCCGGTCTATGTCGGCGTGAACAAGAACCAGCCGGAGCTGCTGGACAAGGTCAACCAGATCCTCACCACCGCCAAGGCCGACGGCAGCCTGGAAAAGAACGCCCAGCTGTGGCTCAAGCAGCCGTTGCCGGCTGGCCTCTGATCGCGGTCGCGGAGGTTATCCATGGCTTATCAGTTCGACTTTCTACCGGTGCTGGAAAACACCGGCCTGCTGCTGCGCGGCGCCCTGTTCACCCTTGAGCTGACCGCCATCGGCGCGCTGCTCGGGGTCGGCCTGGGCATCGTCGGCGCGGTGGTGCGGGCCTGGAAGATCCAGCCCTTCTCGGCCCTCTTCGGCGTCTACGTCGAGCTGATCCGCAACACCCCGTTCCTGGTGCAGCTGTTCTTCATCTTCTTTGGCCTGCCGTCCCTGGGGCTGCAGATCTCCGAGTGGCAGGCGGCAGTGCTGGCAATGGTGATCAACCTGGGCGCCTACTCCACGGAAATCATCCGCGCCGGCATCCAGGCCATCCCCCGCGGCCAGCTGGAAGCCGCGGCGGCCCTGGCCATGACCCGCCTGGAAGCCTTCCGCCACGTGGTGTTGCTGCCGGCGCTGGGCAAGGTGTGGCCGGCCCTGAGCAGCCAGATCATCATCGTCATGCTCGGTTCGGCGGTGTGTTCGCAGATCGCCACCGAGGAGCTGAGCTTCGCCGCCAACTTCATTCAGTCGCGCAACTTCCGCGCCTTTGAAACCTACGCCCTGACCACGCTGATCTACCTGTGCATGGCCCTGCTGATCCGGCAGCTGCTGAACTGGGTCGGGCGCCGCTATATCGCGAGGAGCAGCCAATGAGTGATTTCAGCTTCTGGGACATCGTGCGCAACCTGCTGACCGGCCTGCAATGGACCCTGCTGCTGTCGCTGGTGGCCTTTGTCGGCGGAGGCCTGATCGGCTTGCTGATCATGACCCTGCGCATTTCCAAGAAGGCTTTCCCCAGCCATTTCGCCCGCCTGTACATCGAGCTGTTCCAGGGCACGCCGCTGTTGATGCAGCTGTTCCTGGTGTTCTTCGGCATCGCCCTGCTGGGTGTGGATATCTCGCCCTGGCTGGCGGCGGCCATCGCCCTGACGCTGTTCACCAGCGCCTACCTGGCGGAGATCTGGCGCGGCTGCGTCGACTCGATCCCCAACGGCCAGTGGGAAGCCTCCTCCAGCCTGGCGCTCAACCCTTATGAACAGCTGCGCCATGTGATCCTGCCACAAGCTCTGCGGATCGCCGTGGCGCCCACCGTGGGCTTTTCGGTGCAGGTGGTCAAAGGCACCGCGGTGACCTCGATCATCGGCTTCACCGAGCTGACCAAGACCGGCGGCATGCTCGCCAACGCCACCTTCGAGCCCTTCATGGTCTACGGCCTGGTGGCGCTCGGTTACTTCTTGCTGTGCTACCCCCTGTCCCTCAGTGCGCGCTACCTGGAAAGGAGACTGCATGCCTCTGCTTAGAATTTCCGCCCTGCATAAATATTACGGCGACCATCATGTGCTCAAGGGCATCGACCTCAGTATCGAGGAAGGCCAGGTGGTGGCGATCATCGGCCGCAGCGGCTCGGGCAAGAGCACTTTGCTGCGCACCCTCAACGGCCTGGAGTCGATCAACGACGGGGTCATCGAAGTCGACGGCGAATACCTCGACGCCGCCCGCGCCGACCTGCGCAGCCTGCGGCAGAAGGTCGGCATGGTGTTCCAGCAGTTCAACCTGTTCCCACACCTGACCGTCGGCGAGAACGTCATGCTCGCCCCGCAAGTGGTGCAAAAGGTGCCCAAGGCCAAGGCCGCCGAACTGGCGCGCGAGATGCTGAAACGGGTCGGCCTGGAGGAGAAGTTCGACGCCTTCCCCGACCGTTTGTCCGGCGGCCAGCAGCAGCGGGTGGCGATTGCCCGGGCCCTGGCCATGTCGCCCAAGGTGCTGCTGTGCGACGAGATCACCTCGGCCCTCGACCCGGAACTGGTCAACGAAGTCCTGAGCGTGGTGCGCCAGCTGGCCAAGGACGGCATGACCCTGATCATGGTGACCCACGAGATGCGTTTTGCCCGGGAAGTGGGCGACAAGCTGGTGTTCATGCACCAGGGCAAGGTGCATGAAGTGGGCGACCCGAAAGTGCTGTTCGCCAACCCGCAGACGCCGGAGCTGGCGAACTTCATCGGGACCAACGAAAGCGCTTGATGCTGACTGGAGCCGCTGCCGCAGGCTGCGATAAGGCCCGCAGGGCCTTCCTGGGCCCTCAAGAACAACGCCTGCTGCGCAGTCGGTCGCAGCCTGCGGCAGCGGCTACAGGAGCTGTGGCGCAAGGATTCATGCGTTGAATCAACGCATTGGACACTGCGCGTTGGCGCGAGCGATTGATCGTGGCAGGATGGCAAGGTTATCGACCGAGACCCCCAAACCATGCCGCAAACCCAAGCCAAGAATCTGTCCCTGATCGCCGCCATCGACCTGGGCTCCAACAGCTTTCACATGGTCGTGGCCAAGGCTCACCATAATGAAATCCGCATTCTCGAGCGGCTCGGTGAAAAGGTGCAGTTGGCCGCCGGGATCGACGAAGACCGTCAACTCAACGAAGAATCCATGCAGCGCGGGCTCGATTGCCTGAAGCGCTTCGCCCAACTGATCAACGGCATGCCCTTGGGCGCGGTGCGTATCGTCGGCACCAACGCCCTGCGCGAAGCCCGCAACCGCGGCGAGTTCATCCGCCGCGCCGAGGAAATCCTCGGCCACCCGGTGGAAGTCATCTCCGGTCGTGAAGAAGCCCGCCTCATCTACCTGGGCGTGTCCCATACCCTCGCTGACACCCCGGGCAAGCGCCTGGTCGCCGACATCGGCGGCGGCAGCACCGAATTCATCATCGGCCAGCGCTTCGAGCCACTGCTGCGCGAAAGCCTGCAGATGGGCTGCGTCAGCTTCACCCAGCGCTATTTCCGCGACGGCAAGATCACCCCGGCGCGCTACGCCCAGGCCTACACCGCGGCGCGCCTGGAAATCATGAGCATCGAACACGCCCTGCATCGCCTGACCTGGGATGAAGCCATCGGCTCCTCGGGCACCATCCGCGCCATCGGCCTGGCGCTCAAGGCCGGCGGCCACGGCAGTGGCGAAGTCAACGCCGAAGGCCTGGCCTGGCTCAAGCGTCGGCTGTTCAAGCTGGGCGACGTGGAGAAAATCGACTTCGAAGGCATCAAGCCGGATCGCCGGGCGATCTTCCCGGCCGGCCTGGCGATTCTCGAAGCCATCTTCGACGCCCTCGAACTGCAGCGCATGGACCATTGCGAAGGCGCCCTGCGCGAAGGCGTGCTCTACGACCTGCTGGGCCGTCATCACCACGAAGACGTGCGCGAGCGCACCCTTGGCTCGCTGATGGAGCGCTATCATGTCGACCTGGAACAGGCTGCCCGGGTCGAGCGCAAGGCGCTCCACGCCTTCGACCAGGTGGCAGAGGACTGGGACCTGGAGGACGGCGTCTGGCGCGAACTGTTGGGCTGGGCCGCCAAGGTCCATGAAGTGGGCCTGGACATCGCCCACTACCATTACCACAAGCATGGCGCCTACCTGATCGAGCACTCGGACCTTGCCGGCTTCTCCCGCGAAGACCAGCAAATGCTCGCGCTACTGGTACGCGGTCACCGCCGCAACATTCCCAAGGACAAGTTCGCCGAATTCGGCGAGGAAGGCAGCAAGCTGATTCGCCTGTGCGTACTGCTGCGTTTCGCCATCCTGTTCCACCACATCCGCGGCACCCAGGAAATGCCCCAGGTAAAGCTGCACGCCGCCGGCGACAGCCTGGAGGTGATGTTCCCGGCAAACTGGCTGGACGAGAACCAGCTGACCCAGGCCGACTTCGCCCTGGAAGCGGAATGGCTGACCCGGGTCGGCATCACCCTCAACGTGCACTGATCTCTGCGTAGGAGCCGGCTTGCCGGCGAAGAGGCCCTCGAGCCCTGCATCAGCCTTGAGGACGCCTCGCCGGCAAGCCGGCTCCTACAATCCCCAGCCAAGCGATATAACAACAAAAAGGCCAGCCCGATGTTCGGGCTGGCCTTTTTGTTGGCGGCACCTGAGGTGCTCAGCGCACCGCCAGCACCGGGTTGCTCAGGCGCTCCAGCAATGTGGCCTGGGCGCTGCGCGGGTTCTGGTTGCCGGTCGGCGTGTTGCGGATGTAGCGGCCGTCCGACTGCAGGCTCCAGCTGTGGGTGTTATCGGTGAGATAACTTTCCAGCTCCTTCTTGACCCGCAGGATCAGCTTCTTGCCCTCGACCGGGAAGCAGGTCTCGACACGCTTGTCGAGGTTGCGCTCCATCCAGTCGGCGCTGGACAGGAACATCTGCTCCTCGCCGCCATTGAGGAAATAGAACACCCGGGTGTGCTCCAGGAAGCGACCGATGATCGAGCGCACATGGATGTTGTGCGACACGCCGGCGATCCCCGGACGCAGGCAGCACATGCCCCGCACCACCAGGTCGATGCGCACGCCCGACTGGCTGGCCTTGTACAGCGCGCGGATGATCTTCGGATCGGTCAGCGAGTTGAACTTGGCGATGATGTGCGCCGGCTTGCCGTCCAGGGCGAACTGGGTCTCCCGGGCGATCATGTCGAGCATGCCCTTCTTCAGGGTGAAGGGCGCATGCAGCAGCTTCTTCATGCGCAGGGTCTTGCCCATGCCGATCAACTGGCTGAAGAGCTTGCCGACGTCTTCGCACAAGGCATCGTCGGAGGTCAGCAGGCTGTAGTCGGTGTACAGGCGGGCGTTGCCGGCGTGGTAGTTGCCGGTGCCCAGGTGGGCATAGCGCACGATCTCACCGGATTCGCGACGCAGGATCAGCATCATCTTGGCGTGGGTCTTGAAGCCGACCACGCCGTAGATCACCACCGCGCCGGCCGCTTGCAGGCGGCTGGCCAGTTGCAGGTTGGACTCTTCGTCGAAACGCGCGCGCAGCTCGATCACCGCGGTGACTTCCTTGCCGTTACGCGCCGCGTCCACCAGCGCATCGACGATTTCCGAGTTGGCGCCGCTGCGGTACAGGGTCTGGCGCACCGCCAGCACGTGCGGGTCCTTGGCCGCCTGGCGCAGCAGGTCGACCACCGGAGTGAAGGACTCGAACGGGTGCAGCAGCAGGATGTCCTGCTTGCTGATCACGCTGAAGATGTTCTCGCTGTTCTGCAGCAGCTTGGGAATCTGCGGGGTGAACGGCGTGTATTGCAGCTCCGGGTGGCTGTCCAGGCCGGTGATGCTGAACAGGCGCGTCAGGTTCACCGGACCGTTGACCTGGTACAGCTCGGTCTCGCTCAGGTTGAACTGCTTGAGCAGGTAGTCGGACAGATGTTTCGGGCAGGTGTCGGCCACTTCCAGACGCACCGCATCGCCGTAACGACGGGAGAACAGCTCGCCGCGCAGGGCGCGGGCCAGGTCTTCGACGTCCTCGGTGTCCACCGCCAGGTCGGCGTTGCGGGTCAGGCGGAACTGATAGCAGCCCTTTACCTTCATGCCCTGGAACAGGTCATCGGCGTGGGCGTGGATCATCGACGAGAGGAATACATAGTTGTCGCCAGGGCCGCCGACTTCTTCCGGCACCTTGATGATCCGCGGCAGCAGGCGCGGCGCCGGGATGATCGCCAGGCCGGAATCGCGGCCGAAGGCGTCGATCCCTTCGAGTTCGACGATGAAGTTCAGGCTCTTGTTCACCAGCAGCGGGAACGGGTGCGTAGGGTCGAGGCCGATCGGGGTGATGATCGGCGCGATCTCGTCGCGGAAGTAACGACGGACCCAGGTCTTGAGCTTGGTGGTCCAGTAACGGCGACGGATGAAGCGGACCTGATGTTTCTCCAGCTCCGGCAACAGGATGTCGTTGAGGATCGCGTACTGGCGGTCGACGTGACCGTGCACCAGGTCGCTGATGCGCGCCAGGGCCTGGTGCGGTTGCAGGCCATCGGCACCGGCCTGTTCACGGGCGAAGGTAATCTGCTTCTTCAGGCCGGCGACGCGGATCTCGAAGAACTCGTCCAGGTTGCTGGAGAAGATCAGCAGGAACTTCAGGCGCTCCAGCAACGGGTAGGACTCGTCCAGCGCCTGTTCCAGCACGCGGATGTTGAACTGCAGTTGCGACAGCTCGCGATGGATATACAGGCTGCTGTCATCCAGGCTCGGGATGACCAGGGTCGGCATCGCCACATGCGGCGCGTCCGCTTGCACCGGCGGGGCTTCCAGCTCCGGTGGTGTTTCAACAACCTGCTCGACCACGGGTTGAGCTTCTTTTACGGCAACTTCAGTGAGTCCTTCGGTATTCATCGCGTGTTCCTGGGAGGGCTATTTTTGCTCTCGTAACAATTGAGCAGCACGAACGGCAAAGTAAGTCAGGATGCCATCGGCACCCGCGCGTTTAAAGGCGGTCAAGGATTCGAGGATAACCCCTTCGCTCAACCAGCCATTCTGGATCGCCGCCATGTGCATGGCGTATTCGCCGCTGACCTGATAGACAAAGGTCGGCACCTTGAATTCATCCTTGACCCGCAAAAGGATGTCCAGGTACGGCATGCCCGGCTTGACCATGACCATGTCTGCGCCTTCGGCGAGGTCGGCGGCCACTTCATGCAGGGCTTCGTGGCTGTTGGCCGGGTCCATCTGGTAGGAGGCCTTGTTGGCCTTGCCCAGGTTCAGCGCCGAGCCGACCGCGTCGCGGAACGGGCCGTAATAGGCGCTGGCGTACTTGGCCGAATAGGCCATGATCCGCACGTTGACGTGCCCGGCCAGCTCCAGGGCTTCGCGGATCGCCTGGATGCGACCGTCCATCATGTCCGAAGGCGCGACCACCTGGGCGCCGGCTTCGGCATGGGACAGGGCTTGCTTGACCAGCGCATCGACGGTGATGTCGTTCTGCACATAGCCTTCTTCGTCGAGGATGCCGTCCTGGCCGTGAGTGGTGAACGGGTCGAGCGCCACGTCGGTGATCACCCCCAGCTCGGGGAAACGCTCACGCAGCGCGCGGGTGGCGCGCTGGGCAATGCCGTTCGGGTTCCAGGCTTCGGCGGCGTCCAGCGACTTGAGCTCCGCCGGGGTCACCGGGAACAACGCCAGCGCGGGAATCCCCAGCTCGACCCACTGCGCCGCTTCCTCCAGCAGCAGGTCGATGGTCAGGCGTTCGACGCCCGGCATCGACGCCACCGCTTCCCGGCGATTCTCACCGTCGAGCACGAATACCGGCAGGATCAGGTCATCGGTGGTCAGGACGTTTTCACGAACCAGGCGACGAGAAAAATCATCACGACGATTGCGACGCAGGCGGGTGGCAGGAAACAAACGGTTGGCTGGGGTAAAGCTCACGACAGACTCCTGAGCCCGCGCAGGCGGGCGAGCGTGACAGTTATAAGCGCCCATTATGACGAACGGATGACAGTTGTGCTTAACCCTGTGACCGGTAGTCGCAGCTATTGTCCAGCCAGCATTTGTTCACGTCGAGACACATTTGGATACTTTCCTCCATGGGCTCGAAGGGTTAGGCTGCGCGTTCATTTCGCCAGCATCCAGACAATGCTCCAACAATTTCTTCAGGAATTCGGCTACTTCGCCCTCTTTCTCGGCACATTCTTCGAAGGCGAGACCATCCTGGTTCTGGCCGGCTTTCTCGCGTTTCGCGGATACATGGACATCAACCTGGTGGTGGTCGTGGCCTTCTTCGGCAGCTACGCCGGCGACCAGCTGTGGTACTTCCTGGGACGCAAGCACGGGCGCAAGCTCCTGGCGCGCAAGCCGCGCTGGCAATTGATGGGCGATCGGGCGCTGGAGCATATCCGCAAGCATCCGGACATCTGGGTGCTGAGCTTCCGCTTCGTCTACGGCCTGCGCACCGTGATGCCGGTGGCCATCGGCCTGTCGGGGTATCCGCCGGGACGTTATCTGTTGCTCAACGGCATTGGCGCGGCGATCTGGGCCGCCGCCCTGGCCGCCGCGGCCTATCACTTCGGCGCCGTGCTCGAAGGCATGCTGGGCAGCATCAAGAAATACGAACTGTGGGTGCTCGGCGCCTTGCTGGTCCTGGGCTTTGCCCTGTGGCTGCGCCGCCGCTTCAAGAATGCGCGGCTGGCCAAGGCGATCTACGAAGCCGAACAGGTCAAGCAGAACGATTGCTGCAAGTCTAAGACGCCAGTCGAGTAAGGCGGCCCCGGCAGCAGTAAAGCGCAATGCCACTGAGCAGGCTGTAACTGATCAGGCCGACCCAGCCCAAGGCGCTGGCCGGCCACAGCCCGACCAGGGGCGCCAGCCACACCAGCGGCAGGTTCGACGCCAGCCGCAGCAACTCCATCTTCAGCGCCCACGGGCGATTCTCCAGCGCCACCCCCAGCACGAACAGACCGAAGGCCATGGCGCTCCAGCCCAGCACCAGGGCCGCGACCGGCAGGCTGTCGCCCAGGTTCATCAGGTAGCTGCCAAAGGCGGCGTACACCGCGAACTGCAACACCACATACCCCTGCTGCCAGACATCCAGCGGCACCTCGAACTTGCGGAACTGGCTCAGGTCCGGCTTGCGCAGCGGGTACTGGGCCGCCACATCCGCCGGGCGCCAGCCGGTGCGCATGAACCAGATCCGCAGCTTGTCCCACAAGCGCTCGGCACGCCGCGCATCATCGAGCAACTGGGCATAGAACTGCAGGTTGGCCCACACCGGGTTCCAACTGGCCAGGGGCGTGGTGACGCCGAAGATCACCGGCTCGTTGTCGTCCTCCTCCTGAAAGGTGCCGAACAGCCGGTCCCAAATAATGAACACGCCGCCGTAGTTGCGATCCATGTAGAGAGCGTTCTGTGCATGGTGGGCCCGATGATTGGACGGCGAGACAAAAAACCATTCGAACCAGCCGAGCTTGGGAATGTGCCGGGTGTGCACCCAGAACTGATACAGCAGGTTCAACGCCCCCACGCTGACAAACACCAGCAGCGGCACCCCCAGCACGGCCATCGGCAGGTAGAAGATCCAGCTCAGCAGGAAGCCGGTGCTGGTCTGGCGCAATGCCGTGGAGAGGTTGTAGTCCTCGCTCTGGTGATGCACCGAATGCGCCGCCCAGAGAATGTTGCGCTCATGGCCCATGCGGTGCAGCCAGTAGTAGCAGAAGTCGTAGAGGACAAAGGCGAACACCCAGACCCAGGCGCTCTCGGCCGACAGGCTGAAGAGCCCCAGGTGTTCCAGGGCAAAGGCGTAGGTCACCAGGCCGACGCCCTTGGTCAGCAGCCCGGTGGTGGTCGACAAGGCCCCGGTGCTGAGGCTGTTGATGGCGTCCGCGACCCGATAGTTGTTCACCCCCCGCCAGCGGTCGACCAGCAGCTCGAGGGCGATCAGCACAAAGAAGAACGGCACCGCATAAAGAATGAAATTCATGACACGACCTGATCGGAATCCTGATCGAAGATTAGGTCGGGCGGCGGGATAACCCTATGGCAACGGGCGACAAATTAGTGGACATTTAACGCCATGAATCTGGAGAAAAAACCATGAGCAAAAAAGTTGCAGTGATCCTTTCCGGCTGTGGCGTCTACGACGGTGCCGAGATCCATGAAAGCGTCATCACCCTGCTGCGCCTGGACCAGCGTGGCGCCCAGGTGCAGTGCTTCGCCCCGAACATCGCCCAGCTGCATGTGATCAACCACCTGACCGGCGCAGAGATGCCCGAGTCGCGCAATGTCCTGGTGGAATCGGCGCGCATCGCCCGTGGCCAGGTGAAAGACATTCGTGAGGCCGACGCCGAAGACTTCGACGCACTGATCGTGCCCGGCGGCTTTGGCGCGGCGAAAAACCTCTCCAACTTCGCTGTGGAAGGGGCCGGCTGCACGGTCCAGCCGGATGTCCTGGCGCTGACCGAAGCCTTCGCCGAAGCCGGCAAGCCGGTGGGCCTGATCTGCATCTCGCCGGCCTTGGCGGCGAAGATCTACGGCCCGGGCGTCACCTGCACCATTGGCAACGACGCCGACACCGCGGCCGCCGTCAGCAAGATGGGCGCGACCCACACAGAGTGCGCCGTCGGCGACATCATCGAAGACAAGGCACGCAAGCTGGTCAGCACCCCGGCCTACATGCTCGCACAGTCCATCAGCGAAGCGGCGGCGGGGATCAATAAGCTGGTGGATCGGGTGCTGGAACTGACCCACGAAAACGACGAGTAATCCAAAAACCGTGGCGAGCCGGCAAGCGCCCTCGCCTCGCGGGAATCGTCAGGCCTGGCGCGCCAGCCGCGTCAGGATGCGGTCCAGGGCATTGGCGAAGGCCTGCTTCTCGCGGTCCCCATAAGCGCCTGGCCCACCACCGACCTGCCCCTGCTCGCGCAGATCGGTAAACAGGTTACGCACCGCCAGCCGCTCACCCATGTTCTGCGCATCGAATTCCTTGCCCCGCGGGTCGAGGGCGGCGACGCCTTTCTTCACCAGGCGGTCGGCCAGGGGCACGTCGCTGCAGATCACCAGTTCGCCCGGCACTGCGTGTTCCACCAGGTAGTCGTCGGCCGCATCCGGGCCGCTGGGCACCACGATCAGCTTGACGCAGGCAAAGGCCGGCTTGATCTGCGGCTGCCCCGCCACTAGCACCAACTCGAACTGACGCTTGAGGGCAAACCTCACCACCTGGTCCTTCGCCGCCTTGGGGCAGGCGTCGGCATCGATCCACACACGCATTGCGTTATTCCTCTGAAAGCATCGCGGGCAAGCCGCGCGCCTACAGATCTCGATGAACTGTGGGCGCGCGGCTTGCCCGCGATAATGAGCGAAACGGATGCCTCAGGAAACCTGGGGCCGCCGTTTCTCGGCAATGCGGCTGCGACTGTAGAGCACGATGATCGCCACGATCGCCACCGCCTGTGCCGTCAGCGAGTAGGCATCGGCGTGAATGCCCAGCCAGTCGAAGTCGAAGAATGCCACCGGCCGCGTACCGAAGACTCCGGCCTCCTGCAGCGCCTTGACGCCATGCCCGGCAAACACCACCGACAAGGCGCACAGCAATGCCGCGTTGATGCCGAAGAACAGGGCCAGCGGCAGCTTGGCCGAACCGCGCAGGATCACCCAGGCCAGGCCGAACAGCAGCACCAGCGCCGTGGCGCCGCCGGCCAGCACCGCGTTGTGGCCCGCCGGGCCGGCCTGCAGCCACAGGGTTTCGTAGAACAGGATCACTTCGAACAGCTCGCGATAGACCGAGAAGAACGCCAGCACCGCAAAGCCGAACCGGCCTCCACCGCCCACCAGGCTGCTCTTGATGTAGTCCTGCCAGGCCGCCGCGTGCCGACGGTCGTGCATCCACACGCCGAGCCACAGCACCATGACACTGGCGAACAAGGCCGTGGCGCCTTCCAGCAACTCGCGCTGGGAGCCGCTGACGTCGATCACATAGGCCGCCAGCGCCCAGGTCGCCAGGCCGGCCAGCAAGGCCAGGGCCCAGCCGACGTTGACGCTGCGCACCGCCGATTGCTGGCCGGTATTGCGCAGGAAGGCCAGGATCGCCGCCAGCACCAGGATCGCTTCCAGGCCCTCGCGCAACAGGATCAGCAGGCCGGAAATGTAGCTCAGCGACCAGCTCAGGCCGTCGCTGCCCAGCAGGCCCGCCGACTCTGTCAGCTTGGCCTTGGCGGCAGCCAGACGCTGCTCGGCCTGCTCTGCCGGCAAGCCGTCCTGCAGCGCCTGACGATAGGCCATCAGGGCTTTCTCGGTGTCCTTGCGCACGTTGGCGTCGACGTTGTCGAGGGAGCTTTCCACCAGCTCGAAGCCTTCCAGATACGCCGCCACCGACAGGTCGTAGGCCTGTTCGCGGTCACCGGCGCGGTAGGCGGCCAGGCTCTTGTCCAGGGTCGAGGCGGTGTAGTCGAGAAGTTGCGCCGGGCCGCGCTTGACCTGTGGTGGCTGGGCGCGCTGGGCACGGAAGGTGGCCGCGGCCTGCGGGCCTTCGGCGGCCTCTACTTCGCTTGGGGTCTGGCGGGCCAGGTCGGCGAGGTTGTAGCTCTTGTCGCCCTTCGCCGCGGCCGGGTCGGCGGTGAAGCCGGCGATATAGGTCGCCAGGTCCCAGCGCTGGCGGTCGTCCAGCTGATCGGCGAACGACGGCATGTCGGTGCCTTCGACGCCCAGGCCGAGGGTGTTGTAGATCGCGTAGAGGCTCAGGTGATCCGTGCGCGCCGCATCCCGCAGGTTGGCCGGTGGCGGCGTCAGGCCAACACCGGCCGGGCCGTCGCCGGCACCGGTGTCGCCGTGACACACTGAGCAGTGCTGGGCATACAAAGGCGCGCCACGGCTCGGGTCCGGGGTGATGATCGGGGCCTGGCTGACCTCATAGGCCACCGCCAGCCTGGCGCCCAGCTGCCGCGCCTGGCGGGCGACGAGGGCACCGTCCGCCTTGGCCTTGACCGCCTCGTTCAGGCTGGCGATGCCCTGCTCCAGCTCGGCCTTCTCCGGCTTGGCCGGCAAATCGGCGACCAGCCCCTGCAACACGCCGAGAAACTCGACCTGCTCACGGTACTCGGAGTCATCAATGACCTTGCCCGCCTCGACCGTCGGTGGGTAGTCCGCACCAATGTAGTCGAGCAGGTGCAG
This sequence comes from Pseudomonas sp. T8, assembly GCF_024610635.1. Classification (NCBI taxonomy): domain Bacteria; kingdom Pseudomonadati; phylum Pseudomonadota; class Gammaproteobacteria; order Pseudomonadales; family Pseudomonadaceae; genus Pseudomonas; species Pseudomonas sp. T8. The sequence continues at coordinate 4,578,359 of NZ_CP102374.1, read as the reverse complement.
CGCCTTGGGCGCGCCTTCTACGGTGTCCGCCAGCAGGTTGGCGCTGCACAGGGCCAATAGCGGCAGCACGAGCCACGCCAGGAAACGGGAGGGGGCAGTCATGAACGAATCTCAAATGGAAATACGAAGTAACACATTGTTCACTTCCAATGAGTTTCACTCAAGCGTTGTCACGCGCGACACCCAGACGCAGTCGCGCCTGATGCCTGGCCAAAGCCTTGAATCACCTGGGGTCCGGGGTTTCCTGAACAAAGATGAAATAAATCCGGACATCACCGGGACCGGTTCATGCTCCCGGATTCTCCGGGGACACAGGCATAAAAAAGGTTCTTCACGGATTACCGGGAAAGACGCTCTTGATCTTCATGAAAAAGAATTCGCTATCCCGGTAACCGTACGCCATTCGTTTGATGACCTTTATGCGATTGTTTATTCCTTCCAGCTGACCGGTGTGCATCGGCCAGCGAACGCGGCTGACGATGCCCCGCCAGTAACTCTTTAGCCGTTTGGCGAACTGGATCAGTGCCGGTATTTCGCTTTCATGAGCATGGCGCAACCATTGCTTCCAGGCCGATCTCCAGCTCCAAGCGGTATTCGGCGTCCAGAGCGTTTTGAGTTCAGCCTTCATCAAGTAGACCGTCATCAACGCTTGGTTGGCCGCCAGCAAATCCTGCAAGTGAACCTGTTGTTCCGGCGTTTTCAGATTCTGTGGATTGCGTAGCAGTAGCCATCGCGCTTGCTTGATGACCTTACGAGCAGGCTTGTCGTGGCGTAGCCGATTAGCCTCGTCAACGCGGACCCGATCAATCACCTCTCGGCCATATTTGGCCACCACATGGAAGAGGTCATAGACCACGCGCGCTTTGGGGCAGTGCCGGCGAACCTCCAGGTCAAAAGCGGTGTTCATGTCCATCGCCACCGCTTCGATTCGGGCGCAACCCTCTGTTCCCAACTCTTCGAAGAACGGCCTGACCGCCGCACGGCTGCGGCCTTCGCCGATCCACAGCACTCGTCGTGTATCTGCATCCAGCACCACACTGGCGTAACGATGGCCCTTGAACAGAGCGAACTCGTCCATCACCAGACGCCGTGGTTGCGCCTTCGGCAGATCGCTCAATGCCGTTTGCAAGGCGCGACGCTCTAGCAGCCGAACGGTGTCCCAATGCAACCCAAACAGTTGAGCCACGTGTAACGTGGGAAGGCGCTCGCAGGCTTGAATCACCGCATCGGCCAAGCGGCGCGTCATACGGGCATAGCGATCCAGCCAACTGACAGTCTCCATGCGTTTGCCGCAGTCACGACAGCCAACACGTCTGAGCAAAACGCTGAGGCGCACTGCACGGCCGAGAATGGGCAAATCACGAACGACTCGCTCGCAATACTCGTGAGTGGTTGAACAGGGCTTTTGGCATCCACCACAGGAAGGGAGTCGGGTGGTGTGGGGCGTCAGATCGATCTGTAGGGCATCGCCATCAGGCTTGATCGTGACGACAGAAAAGCCCTCCCAAAAAGGAAGGAAAGTATTAATATCGTGCATAAGAACGCCGGTTTTTTAGATGTGTTTGCTCGCACGAACATCATCAATCAAATCGGCGTTCTTGTTTCTGTGTTTCCCGGAATTCCGTGAAGAACCATAAAAAAGGCGCCCTCGATAGGCGCCTTTTTGTAGGGCGAGTCTCTTAGACCGGCGCTTTGCGAATGGTCGCCAGCAAGCCGGCGGCGCCGAGGAACAGACCGGCGAAGGTGCGGTTCATCCGGCGTTGCTGGGTCGGCGTGCGCAGCAGGCGCAGGACCTTGGAAGCCAGGCCGGTGTAGCCGGCCATGACGATCAGGTCGACGGCGATCATGGTCGCGCCGAGGATCAGGTACTGCTTCACCAGCGGCGCGTGGGGATCGATGAACTGCGGCAGGACCGCCAGCATGAACACCAGCGCCTTGGGGTTGCTGATGTTGACCAGGAACCCGCGGAACACCAGGGCCAGGGGTTTGCCGATCGGCCGGATCGCGGCGTCGTCGCTCAGGTCGCTGGGCAGCGCGCGCCACTGTTTGACCGCGAGGTAGACCAGGTAAGCCACGCCGAACCATTTGATCGCGTAGAAGGCGGTCGAGGATGCCGCGAGAATCGCCCCCACACCGGCGGCGACAATCGCAATCTGCATGGCCAGGCCCAGTTGCAGGCCCAGGGCGTTCCAGTAACCGCGCCAGAAACCGTATTGCAGACCGCAGGACATCGACGCAATCGCGCCGGCCCCCGGGGAAAGGCTGATCACCCAGCAGGCGGCAAAAAACGCCAGCCATGTCTCAAGAACCATCGCACACCTCGGCTCGAATTCGTCGTAGACGCCTAAGCTAATGTGCTGGCGGGCGGATGACCATAGATTTTTGTCGGACAGATACCCCTGACTGCCGAAGGCTGCGCTAAGGCCCGCAGGACCTTCCTGCGATCTCAAGAGCGCGTCTGCTTCGCAGCCGATCGCAGCCTTGCGATGCTCGGCAGCGGCCACAGGGACGGTACAGGGGGACTATTTCTCGCCGGAGCCTATCGACAGCGCATCGCTGCCACGCCAACGGCGCACCGAACGCTGGAAGAACAGGCTGTTGGGCACTTGCACCATGACGCCGCCGGTGCCGGCTTCCTCGGCCTCGATCAACGAGGTGTACAGCAGGTTGATTGCCACCACCCGGCCCTTGATGCCCGGTTTGTCGAGGGTGTCCACCAGCTCGACCACATCGCCGATGCGGAACGGGCCCACGGTAAAGATCAGGATGGCGCACAGCAGGTTGGACAGCACGCTCCACATGGCGAAGAAGGCCACCGCCGCCACCGCGACAAAACCGGACAGGGCAGTCCAGAGCACCGTCGCCGACACCCCGAGCCGCTCCAGCACGAAGATCAGCGCACTGCCCATGATCAGCCAGCGCAAGCCACCGCGCAGCGGCATCAGCAGCTGCGGCGGGAACGGATAACGTTCACCCAGGCGGGTCAGGCAGCGCGCGACAAAACGCTGGGTGATGTAGCCAGCCAGCAGGATCAGCAGGATTTGCACGGTGACCCACAGCGGCTCGACCCACGTGATCGGCACAGGCAGCTTGAACGCTTCCATCAGGACAAGGCTTCCAATTCCGCCTGCATGCTTTCCAGCAGTTCCAGGGCTTCCATCCAGGCCTCTTCCAGCTCGCCTTCGCGCACCTTCAGCTTGGCCTGCTCGGCCAGCAGATCACGCAATTCATCCTTGCGAGCCGCTTCGTAGACACCACTGTCGCCAAGGCTGGCTTCTATTTTCGCCAGCCGCTCGTGGACCTTGCCCAGCTCGGTTTCCAGCTTGTCGGCTTCGCGCTTGTGCGGGGCCAGTTGCTGGCGCAGGGCCGCGGCTGCCTGGCGCTGGGCCTTCTTGTCGGTCTTGTCCGGGTTGACCGTGGTCGTGCTGACCGGCGCGTTGCGCTGGCGGTAGTCCACCAGCCAGCGTGCGTAGTCGTCCAGGTCGCCGTCGAACTCCTCGACCTTGCCGTCGGCCACCAGGAAGAAGTTGTCGGTGGTGCTTTTCAGCAGGTGACGGTCGTGGGAGACCACCAGTACCGCGCCGCTGAACTCTTGCAGGGCCATGGTCAGGGCCAGGCGCATCTCCAGGTCCAGGTGGTTGGTCGGTTCGTCGAGCAGCAACAGGTTAGGGCGGTCCCAGGCGATCAGGGCCAGGGCCAGGCGCGCCTTTTCGCCACCGGAGAAGTTCAGCACCGGCTCGTCGATACGCGCGCCGCGGAAGTCGAAGCCGCCGAGGAAATCGCGCAGGGTCTGCTCGCGCTCGGTCGGCGCCAGGCGCTGCAAATGCAGCAACGGGCTGGCCTTGGCGTCGAGCGAGTCCAGCTGGTGCTGGGCGAAGTAGCCGACCACGGTATTCTCGCCACGGGTCAGGCGGCCGCCCAGCGGCGACAGCTCGCCGGAAAGGTTCTTGATTAGGGTCGACTTGCCGGCGCCGTTGGGGCCGAGCAGACCGATGCGCGCACCCGGGGTCAGTTGCAGCTTGACCTTCTCCAGCACGGTCTTCTCGCCGTAACCCAGGCGGGCATCGGACAGATCGAGCAGCGGGCTGGAGATCTTTTCCGATTCGCGGAAAACGAAGTCGAACGGCGAGTCGACGTGGGCGGCGGACAGCTCTTCCATCCGCTCCAGGGCCTTGATCCGGCTCTGGGCCTGGCGGGCCTTGGTGGCCTGGGCCTTGAAGCGCGCAATGTACTTTTCCATGTGCGCGCGTTGCGCCTGCTGCTTCTCGTAGGCTTGCTGCTGTTGCGCCAGGCGTTCGGCACGGGCCCGCTCGAAGGCGCTGTAGCCACCGCGATAGAGGGTGATCTTGCGCTGATCGACGTGAGCCACATGGTCGACCACGGCATCGAGGAAATCGCGGTCGTGGGAAATCAGCAACAAGGTGCCGGGGTAGCCCTTGAGCCAGTCTTCCAGCCAGAGAATCGCATCGAGATCCAGGTGGTTGGTCGGCTCGTCGAGCAACAGCAGGTCCGACGGGCACATCAGCGCCTGCGCCAGGTTGAGGCGCATCCGCCAGCCACCGGAGAAGTCGCCGACCTGACGGTCCATCTGCTCGTTGCTGAAGCCCAGCCCAGCCAGCAACTTGCGCGCCCGGGCGTCGGCGGTATAACCGTCAGCGCTGTCCAGCTCGGCATGCAGGCGTGCCAGGGCCGCACCGTCATGGGCCGCTTCGGCGGCGGCCAGCTCACGCTGCACCTGACGCAGGCGCAGGTCGCCATCGAGCACGTAGTCGACCGCCAGCCGCTCGAGGGTGTCGACCTCCTGGCGCATATGGGCGATGCGCCAGTCGGCGGGCAGGAAGCAGTCGCCCGAATCCGGGTGCAACTCGCCACGCAGCAAGGCGAACAGGCTGGATTTGCCGGCGCCGTTGGCACCGATCAGGCCGGCTTTCTGGCCGGCGTGCAGGGTCAGCTCGGCGTCTTCTAGCAGACGTTGCGGACCACGCTGTAAAGTCAGGTTCTGAAGTCGAATCATAATGGCGGCGGAGTCTACCAGCTTCGTTCGCAACTGGCGCGAGTAGCAATATGTCCTCTGACCTGTGGAGCTTCACCCTCAAGACCTACGCCCGCCCAGGCGTCGAAGAAGCCTGCCTGGACCTCCAGGCGGCCGGGGCCAATGTCTGTCTTTTACTCTGCGCAGCCTGGCTCGGCGCGCGCGGGGTGACCTGCACTGCACAGCGCCTGCAACAGCTGCGGAGCCTGGGCCAGCCCTGGCACGACGAAGTCGTCAGGCCGCTGCGCCAGCTGCGCACGCAATGGCGCCCGGCCGCGAGCGCGGATCCGGAACTGGCGGTCTTGCGCGAACAGGTCAAGGCATTGGAGCTGGAGGCCGAGCGGCAACTGCTGCTGCGCCTGGAAGCGCTGGCGGGGGGATGGTCGGAGGGTGAAGCGCAGGATCTGACGAACTGGCTGGAAGGACTGGCGGCCGAAGCCGCCAACCTCAACCGCGACGCGCTGCAGGCGCTGCGCGTCGCGGTGACCGGCGCTTAGGAAGCGCTGGTTGGCGTGGTGTTGGCAGGCGCGGCAGTCGGAGCCGAAACTGGCGCAGCAGCCGCCGCTGGAGCGGGCGAAGATACCGGTGCCGCCGGCTTGGCAGCCGGGGTTGCCGGGGTGACTGGCCTGGCGGCCGCTGGAGCGGTGGCCGGTTTGGCTGCGGCAGGTTTGGCGGCGACAGGCTTCTTCGCGGCTGGTTTTGCAGCCGGCTTGGCAGCAGGTTTTACTGCGGGTTTTGCCGCAGGCTTGGCGGCTGGTTTTGCTGCAGCGGGTTTAGCCGCTGCTGGCTTGGCGGCAGTGGAAGCCGCCGGCTTGGCTGCTGCAGGTTTGGCCGCGGGCTTGGCGGCGGGTTTCGCTGCAGGTTTAGCTGCCGCCTTCACCGGAGCTTTTGCCGCAGCCGGTTTGGCGGCCGGCTTCGCAGCAGTTTTTGCCGCCACCGGTTTAGCCGCTGGCTTGGCAGCTGCAGGCTTGGCCGCTGCGGTTTTAGCCGCGGGCTTGGCGGCGGGTTTGGCCGCAGGTTTTGCTGCTGGCTTGGCAGCGGGTTTCGCTGCAGCCGGTTTGGCAGCCGCTGTTTTCGCAGCAGGTTTGGCGGCAGCTTTCGCAGGGGCTTTTGCAGCAGCCGGTTTAGCCGCTGGCTTGGCAGCTGCAGGTTTGGCAGCGGCGGTTTTCGCCACTGGCTTGGCAGCAGGTTTGGCGGCCGGTTTGCTGGCAGCTTTTACCGGTGCTTTAGCAGCAGCTTTGGCAGGGGCTTTTGCCGCTGGCTTGGCTGCGGCTTTCTGTGCTGGAGCGGCTGCCGGTTTGGCGGAGCGAGTGCTCAGCACCTTGGCTGCGGCTTCTTTCACACGACCGACGCCCTGGGCCAGTTTCAGGCTTTCCTGAGCGTCGCGCTTGAGTTGCAGAATGTAGGCGCGGGTTTCGGATTGACGTGCCTTGAGCGCATCGAGCAGGTCTTCAAGTTCTTTCACTGCGTCCTTGGCTTTGGCTTGTGCCTTGGCCTTGCCGGCCGCCGCGGCGTCCTGCAATTTGGTGCGCGATTTGTGCAGTTTTTCCTGTGCCTTACCGCGTTGCTTTTCCAGTTTGGCGAGCAGTTTTTCAGCATCAGCCAAGGCTTGAGAACAAGCGTTTTCCAAGTGTTCGAGCAGGCTGCCCGAAAGCTGTTGGAGCAAATGCAACGGAGTACTTACAGGCTTCTTATTGGCCGACATGGTTTACCTCCTGGCTGACGTGAGTTGCGGCTCATACTAGACCTCTGCTGCTACCGCCGCTAGGGCATGTTGACAGTATCGAATGCCATGCGTTGCAGAGGATCGAAAATGTTCTTCGCGCACAAGAAAGTTACTCACCAGCCGCCACACCCACGCTGGCATAATCCACCTCGTCTCAGGCCGGAGAGCGCCCATGTCGCGTTACCTTTTTTTATCCTTGTGTGTGTTGTTGCCACTGGCTCAGGCCGCCGAAGATTCGCAGAAAAACGATGCTCACGATCTCGCCTACAGCCTGGGTGCCAGCCTCGGCGAACGCCTGCGCCAGGAGGTGCCGGACCTGCAGATCCAGGCATTGGTGGAGGGCTTGAAACAGGCCTACCAAGGCAAGCCTCTGGCACTCAAGGACGAGCGCATCGAACAGATCCTCGCCCAGCATGAGGCACAGGTCAGCGAGCAAGCGGGCAAGCCGCGAATCGAAGTGGCGCTGGAAAACGAACAACGTTTTCTCTCGGCCGAAAAAGCCAAGCCGGGCGTACGCGAACTGGAAAACGGCATCCTGCTGACCGAGTTGGCACCCGGCAGTGGAGCACGGCCGGGTGCCAATGGTTCGGTACAGGTTCGCTACATCGGACGCCTGCCTGACGGCACGGTGTTCGATCAGAATCAGCAGCCGCAGTGGTTTCGCCTGGACAGTGTGATTGCCGGATGGCGCAGTGCCTTGCAGCAGATGCCGACGGGGGCGAAGTGGCGCCTGGTGATTCCTTCGGCCCAGGCTTACGGCGCCGACGGCGCAGGCGACCTGATCGCGCCTTACACACCCCTGGTGTTTGAAATCGAGCTGTTGGGGGCTAGCGGCTAAGGGGCGCAGAAACGAAAAACGGTGCGCAATGCGCACCGTTTCGGTAAAGCTTTCGCTGCAAGTCAGGCCTGAACGGCGGCCTCTTCCTTGTGAGCGTTGTGCAGCACTTCGATCAGGCAATCTTCCAGCTCGAAGCGCTCATGCAGCAGACCACCCAGCTCCTTGAACTTCTCCGCCACGCATTTTCCTTCGTCGCACAAATCGTTGAACGCCAACAGCTTTTCAGTGATGACATCGATCCGAGGATAAATGGTTTCGGCCAGTTCGAGCCCGCGCTTGTCGTTGAAGGCCTTGGCCTCGCCGGTCAGCTGCTCGTAGATTTCAAAGTGGCCGGCGGAGACGTAGTCCACCAGAATTGCGCAGAACTCCTGCAGCGGCTGTCGGTTTTCAGCCAGCGTCTCAGGCTCCGCGCCGAGAGCATCATAGGCCCGAACCAGTTCGTGACGCTCCTGCAACCAGCGATCGATCAGCAGATGCACTCCACCCCAGCGTTCCTGAGCATTCTGACAACTTTCGAGCATGGCGATCTCTCTTCCCTTATGGGTCATGCCGCTCTGAATCCGTCACTGGACTGAACATCAGCATCCGGCCAGGCAGAACAGCATCGAGCAACGTAATTGCGGTGACACGTGCGGGCCAGATTATGCCCGCTCGACAGCCGCTTCAAGGTACGCAGGAGATAAAGTTCATACAAGTGTTTAATCTTTAGCCCCGTCGCAAAACCACGATTCAGGTCGCAGCCGCCCTGCGCCGGCCCCGTGGTAGAAGCCGCACCAGGCGATAGGCACTCAAAATCATCACAGCGATGAAAAACAGCAGGCTCCACTCCGCGGCGCTCATGTCCAGCAGCGTCCAGGTGACCTCCGCGCACTGCGCAGTCCCGGTGAAAACCAACTGCAAGGCACGCCCCCAGGACAGATTGCCCAGCATGAACGGCATGTCCGGCAAGCACGCCAGCAACTGATCCGAAGGAATGTTCTGCAACAGCACATGGCGCCCTGCCGTGATCACACCCGCCAGGCTGCAGAGCAGTTCCAGCAGCCAATACAGGGCACTCGCCGGGTATTGTGGCCCCTGCACGACCGCAACCAGGCTGATCGAAGTCAACAGCAGCGTGAAGAAACGTTGCACCACCCACAGCAGGCAAGGCTCGAGCCCAATCCCGTACTCCAGGTGAAACGAAGCCCACAGGGCCAAGGCACCGGTAAAAAACACAAGGGAGAACAGCAAGCGTGAGCCGGCCAGCGACATGGTGTATCCACAACGGAAGAAACAGGCTGCCACGGTAGAGAAAGCGCTCGGCCCTTTCAAGGCGCGCCATGACAAGATCGAGCGCGGCAAACGGGCACAGAGGCCAGATCGGGGGGAATTGCGGAACGGGCCGCCCCCTCAGGGACGGCCCAGCCCTGCGGGTTTATACCCTGGCGGGCACCGGCAACGGCGATGCCAGGAGGCGCTCGTCCAACAGCCCCAGGCCTTCCTGGAACAGCTGGTTGCTGCGCTCGGTATCGCCCAGCTGCGCCAGCAACCGGGCCAGCTCGGCGCAAGCCTCAGGGTTGCGCTGCAAACGCAGGCTGCTTTCCAGATAGTCCCGCGCCTTGCCCCATAGGCTGGTTTGCAGGCACAGGCGACCCAGGGTCAGCAGCAGGCTCGGATCGTTCGGATGATCCTTGAGCCACTGCTCGGCGAACTGCAGCTGCCGCGACGGATCACTGCCGCGCAGCAAGCCGTAAAGCCGCGCCAGATGGCTGTCGTATTTGCGCTTGAGAGCGACGCGCAGCACTTCTTCGGCCTCGGCCTCGGCGCCCAATTGGCGCAGCTGTTCGGCATAGGCCAGCACCAGTTGCGGCTCCTGGCGTTGAGCCGCGGTCAGTTGCTGCCAGGCGCGATTGAGCGATTGCAGGCCAACCGCACCGTCTTCTTCGCGATGCGCCGCAAGGGTCAGGTTCTCGCCCCAGGCCCGACGTTCCAGTTCGGCCAGTTCGTTGGCGGGCAGGACTTTGTCCTTGCGCAGTTCGGGCAGCAGGCGAATCACCGCCGACCAGTCGCCCCGCTGTTGGTGCAGACGCTGCAACTGCCGCAGCACCTGGACACTGTGCGGGTGACGCTCGTGCATGGCTTGCAGGGTGCTCAGGGCGCCTTCGGTATCACCGCGATCGGTCTGCAGTTGGGCATGACTCAAGGCCACCGCCAGCTCGGCCTGGGGCTGCCGTTCGAGGGCACGCTCCAGCAGGCTGTCGCACTGCTCGTAGTTTCCCAGCTCGTTCGCCGCCCGCGCCGCGCCGAGGTAGTACAGAAGAGGCTGGCGCTCGGCTTCCGCGGCACGATGCAAATGCTTCTGGGCGCTGGCCCAGCGGCCTTCGGCAAGATCCATCTGGCCCTGCTCGATGGCGATCTGCACACGACGGCTGCGGTTGCGCCGTGACCAGGGATTGACCACGCCGCTGGAGGCCATCACCAGTTCGATCAGCGCCTTGATCCCCCAGATCACCAGCCAGATCACCGCGATCAGTGCCAGGGTCGCCCACAGGCTCGACTCATAACGGAAGCTGTCGTAGGCAATCAGGATGTACCCGGAATGCTCGGCGATCGCCAATCCCAGCAATCCCGAGGCGGCGATTACCAGGAACAGAATCACATACAGGCGCTTCATGGGCTGGTCTCCTGCGGGGTATTCGCAGCAGGCTTGGCCAGTGGTTTCACCGACTCTTCAGCGCTCAGGTTGCGCCGCTCCAGGTAGGCCTGAACGGCGCTCAGGGTCTTGGTCAGGTCCGGCGTCTGCACGGTGACCGGCTGTTTGCTCAGTTCGGACACGCGCTCCAGCATGAGCTTGCTTTGCGGGTTGTCCTGATTGAAGTTGCCCTTCAACACATCGCGGGCCTCCGCCAGCGCCTGGGTGTACACCGGCGCCTGGCCGTTCAGCGCCGCCCACTGGGCCTGTTCCAGGGCCAGGCTCAAGGCCAGGCGCACCTGCGTCAGGCTTTGCCCGGCGAGCAGCGGCCGCACGTTCTTGTCCGCGTTGAAGTCGATACGAATGTAGCGCGAGATCTGGTCCCACCATTGCGCCCAGCGGCTGGCGCCATCGCCGTCGGCGGTCAGGCCCAGCAGCGAATCGCCACGGTCGCGGTACTCGGGGGCCAGCTCGGTGAGCTCGACCACCTGATCGCGCAGTGCGCCCAGTTGCAGGAACAGTCCGGTGCGATCCGGCTGTTCGGTGCTGCGCAGGGCCGCGAGGCTCTTGGCCAACTGCTCGCGCGCGGCGAAAGAACCGGGATCGTTCTGCTCGCGCAGGATCTCGTCGGCGCCCTGCACCAGAGCCTGGGCGCTGCTGATGTCCTGCAAGGCCGAAAGGCGCAGGCTGGCCAGACGCAACAGATGTTCCGCCTCGGCCAGACGCCAGTCCTTGCGGCTGGCACCCAGCACGCTCTCCAGCTTCTGATTAAGTCGCTGCTGGTCGCCCTGCAACTGCGCGACCAGACGGCGGCGTTCTTCCAGTTCATCGGCCGCCGGCAATTGCTCCAAGCGTGCCGTCAGGCGCTGCTCGTTGAGCTTCAGGCTCTGCGCCTCATCACCCAGGGCCTGCAACTGCCCCAACTGCTGCTGATTGTTGGCCTGCAGGTTGCGCACCTGCCAGACACCCCAGCCGCCGGCAGCGACACCGGCCGCCCCCAGCAGCAGGGCGAGGATCGCCAACCCGTTGCCGCGACGCTGCACAGCTGGAGTTGCAGGTTCAGCCGGTGCATCGATTACCGGCTGGACATCATCTTTAGGCAAGGCTGTTTCGCTCACGTATCCATCCTTTGCGTTTAGAGAACGGGCACGGGTTGCTCCCGTAACGCCGTTAGCAAGGCCGCGGCGCTGGCGCCACGGCAATCCACAACTTTCTCGGCCCCGGCGGCACGCGCCATTTCGGCGACCCGGGGGCTCGGTACAAACAACGGCAGCCGCGCCACCTGTGGCCAGGCCTCGCCGGCCAACTGCTGCAAGTGTTCGAAACCCTGCCCACTGCTGACCACCAGCCCATTCAAGCGTTCCGCCTGGATGCGTTGCATCAGGACCCCGTTGGCATAGCGCGGCAGGTCGCGGCGGTACAGCTCCAGATAATCGACACTAGCACCTTGGCCGCGCAAACGCTCAGCCAGCAGCTCGCGGCCACCCTCCCCGCGCACGATCAGCACCCGTGGAGCAGGCCGTGCAATAGCCTCGCGCAACTGGGGAAGTTCAAGCAAGGCTTCGCTGTCATCGCCTTGCTCGGGGAAAAAAACATCCAGGCCGTGATCGGCCAGAATCTGCGCCGTCGCGGCGCCCACACTGAACCAGCGCTGGCTCGGCGGCTGCGGCCAGAACTGCTCGAGCAGCTGCACGGCCATTCGCGCGGCCGGCTTGCTGACCGCGATCACCGCGCAGTAGCGGTGCAGCTCAAGCACCCTGGCGCGCTGGGTATCGTCAAAAGGCAGGGCCTGGATTTCCAGCAACGGCAGGCTGCTGCTGAACACTCCCGCGTCGCCCAGAACCTCAGCCAGCAGCGCCGACTCGTCCGTGGGCCGGGTCAGCAGCACACGCCAGTCGCTCACTCTTCGCCAGCCTCGCCATAGACTGCGCGCAGAATATCGTCGGCGCCCTGGGCCAGCAGATCCTCCGCGACCTGTACGCCAAGCGCCGCCGCCGCGCTACGTGGAGCACGGGCCTCGGCGCTGAGCAGCACACCGCCGCTCGGTTCGCCGACCAGGCCGCGCAGCCACAGCTGATCGCCTTCGAGCACCGCATAGCAGGCGATAGGCACTTGGCAGCCGCCATTCAGATGCTTGTTGAGGGCCCGTTCGGCGGTGACCCGATCCGCCGTATCGGCATGATGCAGCGGCGCCAACAGCTTGTGGATCTCGCTGTCGGCCGTGCGGCACTCGATGCCCACCGCGCCCTGGCCGCCCGCCGGAAGGCTGTCGTCGACGCTGATCGAAGAGCTGATGCGATCTTCGAAACCAAGACGGATCAAGCCCGCAGCGGCCAGGATAATGGCGTCGTACTCACCGGCGTCGAGCTTGGCCAGGCGGGTATTGACGTTGCCGCGCAGGAAACGGATCTGCAGGTCCGGACGACGAGCCAGCAGCTGCGCCTGGCGACGCAGGCTGGAGGTCCCCACGACGCTGCCCGCGGGCAGTTCGTCGAGACTGGAGTAGGTATTGGAGACAAAGGCATCGCGCGGGTCTTCACGCTCGCAGATGCAGAACAGGCCCAGGCCTTCGGGGAAATCCATGGGCACGTCTTTCATCGAATGCACGGCGATATCCGCTTCGTTTTCCAGCAGCGCGGTTTCCAGCTCCTTGACGAACAGCCCCTTGCCGCCGATTTTCGACAACGGCGAGTCGAGCAGCTTGTCGCCGCGACTGACCATGGGCACCAGCGTCACGATCAACCCCGGGTGAGCGGCTTCCAGACGAGCTTTGACGTGTTCGGCTTGCCACAAGGCCAAGGCACTTTTGCGGGTAGCGATGCGGATTTCGCGAGAGGACATGGATCAATCCGTACTGATAGAAAATACGGCAGATGATAACAGCTCAGCCAAATCAGCTTTGACTTGTATCAGGAACCGCAGCCCCTCCCTGGCTGCAGGAACGTTGCGGGCGGGGTGCATGACCCGCCCGATTGTCCGGATCTAGAGCTGCTGCATCATCTTGCGCACGCCGGCCACATGCCGTCGGCTGACGATCAGCGCATCACCATTGAGCCCCTTGAGGAACAGCTGGAAATGCCCCAGCGGCGTACGCTGCAGGCGTTCGATGCGTTCGCGGGCCACCAGGGCGTTGCGATGGATGCGAACGAAACGCTCGCCAAACTCGTCCTCAAGCGCCTTCAGGGGCTCATCCAGCAGGACTTCGCCGCTTTCATGGCGCAAGGTCACGTATTTGTGGTCGGCAATGAAATAGACGACCTGATCCAGCGGGATCAGCTCGATACCTTTGCGGGTCCGTGCACTGATATGGCTACGGGGGCCGCTGCCGCTTTCGGCGGCGGGCCGGGTCAGGGCCGCCAGCTGGACCCTGTTGGGGCGGTCGGCCTTTTTCAGTGCCTCGAGCAGATGCTCGGAACGCACCGGTTTGAGCAGGTGACCGACCTCGCTGACATCGAAAGCCTCGAGGGCGAATTCATCAGGGGCGGCACAGAACACCACGGCTGGCGGCGCCTCGCGCTCGCACAAACGGGCGGCAACCTGCAGGCCATCGAGACCCGGCATGCGGATGTCGAGAAGCACGATATCCGGTTTCAGGCTGTCGATCAGGGCCAATGCCTCTTCGCCATTGGTGGCGCTGGGCTCCAGGACACTGTATCCCTCAAGCTCACTGACCATACGGCTCAGTCGCTCGCGGGCTAGGGGTTCGTCATCAACGATCAGGACATTCATATTGCGCTGGATTCCTGCGTGAGTCTCGCACAAGGATAGCGTAGACAGGTGAAGTGACGTCCGTCACGGCGATCCACGCTAAGACTAGTGCGAGGGCCAAAAAGTGCCCCACGACGGGCACCATTATTTACCCGGGCCTGCCCGACACCGCTCAAGGCCCGCCACTGCACGACATGGTCATGGGGACTGCTGATACAGGACACAAACACCCCCTCTTTTATAGTCGGCTTCCACCCAGGCCGCCTCCCTCGTGACTCGCGAGGCGGTGCCGGGGCCGGAGCGCATGCGACAACGGTTGCGTGATCAGCGACCAGGCTCGATGAAACATCCGAGATTGCGCTGTTCCTTCAGTCCAACTGTAGACGGTTGCCAAGACGATATTGCTCAAACGATAAATATCGTTACATCACCCCTCGCCCCCCGCCTTCGCTCGCCTAGTCTCTGCGCGCCCGAGGTCGGCGACAAGCGCCCGCGGCCCCCATGGCAGAAATAAAAACCTGCCGACCAGTGCCAGCTACAGGATTGGCAACCCTGTTATTATCCGCGGCAACTTTTCACCTCATTTCCCTTCCAGCCGATCACGAGCGAATTCATGAGCACTGACAAGACCAATCAGTCCTGGGGCGGCCGCTTCAGTGAGCCCGTCGACGCCTTCGTCGCCCGCTTCACCGCCTCCGTCACTTTCGACCAGCGCCTCTATCGTCACGACATCATGGGCTCGATCGCCCACGCCACCATGCTGGCCAAGGTCGGCGTACTGACCGATGCCGAACGCGACAGCATCATCGACGGCCTGAAAACCATCCAGGGCGAAATCGAGGCGGGCACCTTCGACTGGCGCGTCGATCTGGAAGACGTGCACATGAACATCGAAGCACGCCTGACCGACCGCATCGGCGTCACCGGCAAGAAGCTGCACACCGGCCGCAGCCGCAACGACCAGGTAGCCACCGATATCCGTCTGTGGCTGCGCGACGAAATCGATCTGATCCTGGCGGAAATCACCCGTCTGCAAAAAGGCCTGCTGGAACAAGCCGAGCGCGAAGCCGACACCATCATGCCGGGCTTCACCCACCTGCAGACCGCGCAGCCTGTGACCTTCGGTCATCACATGCTGGCCTGGTTCGAGATGCTCAGCCGCGACTACGAGCGCCTGGTCGATTGCCGCAAGCGCACCAACCGCATGCCTCTGGGCAGCGCCGCGCTGGCCGGCACCACCTACCCAATCGACCGCGAGCTGACTTGCCAGCTGCTGGGCTTCGACGCCGTCGGTGGCAACTCGTTGGACAATGTGTCTGATCGCGATTTCGCCATTGAGTTCTGCGCCGCCGCCAGCGTGGCCATGATGCACCTGTCGCGTTTCTCCGAAGAGCTGGTGCTGTGGACCAGCGCGCAGTTCCAGTTCATCGATCTGCCCGACCGTTTCTGCACCGGCAGCTCGATCATGCCGCAAAAGAAAAACCCGGACGTTCCGGAGCTGGTTCGTGGCAAGAGCGGCCGCGTGTTCGGCGCCCTGATGGGGCTGCTGACGCTGATGAAGGGCCAGCCCCTGGCCTACAACAAGGACAACCAGGAAGACAAGGAACCGCTGTTCGACGCCGCCGACACCCTGCGCGACTCGCTGCGCGCCTTCGCCGACATGATCCCGGCGATCAAGCCCAAGCACGCGATGATGCGCGAAGCGGCGCTGCGCGGCTTCTCCACCGCCACCGACCTGGCGGACTACCTGGTACGCCGTGGCCTGCCATTCCGCGATTGCCACGAAATCGTTGGCCACGCCGTGAAGTACGGCGTGGAAACCGGCAAGGACCTGGCGGAAATGAGCCTGGAAGAACTGCGCAAGTTCAGCGACCAGATCGACCAGGACGTGTTTGCCGTGCTGACCCTGGAAGGCTCGGTCAATGCCCGTGACCACATCGGCGGCACCGCGCCAGCTCAAGTCAAGGCAGCGGTGGTTCGCGGCCAGGCGTTGTTGAGCAGCCGCTAAAAGCCAGCGCGGGCAAGCCACGCTCCCACAAGAGTGTGGCTTGCCCGCGATCAGCGACCCGAAGAAGCCTTTCTACTTCTTGCTGGCGATCATCGCCAGGAACTGCGGCATTGCCACGTCCTTGTCCGCCGCGACCCGCTGCACGTTGGGCATCTGTTCCAGGCGCGCCATCAAGGCTTTGGCTGCCGGCATCTCGGCCAGAAGATCCATACCGAACAGCTTCTGCCCTACCGCGCAGGCCAGGCTCACGCTGTACAGGAAATACAGGTCCGCCACGCTCAGGCTGCTGCCCGCCACATAAGGGGCGAACTTGCCGTGCCTGGCCAGCGAGGCGAATCCCAGCACCAGCTCATTGCGGGACTTCTCCTTGATGGCCTCGGGAACCGCCGTGCCAAAAAACGCCTCGCCGTAACAGGCCCGCGCCGGCAACTCGATGTAAAGCTCGATCTCCTTGGCCAGCGCCAGCACCTGGGCACGCTCGAACGGATCGCTTGGCAGCAGCGCCGGGCCCGGCTGGGTTTCGAGGTATTCCAGGATCACGCTGGTTTCGTTGATAACGCCCCGCTCCCCCCCCAGCACCGGCACCTTGCCGCGCGGGCTGATGGCTAATGCTTCAGGGCTTTGCCCGGCGTAGAACGGCACTTCCTCGAAAGGCAGGCCTTTTTCCAGCAATGCCAGTTTCACCATGTTGTAGTAGTTGCTGACGGCGAATCCATAAAGCTTGAGCATGCGTAGCCTCCAGGCCGGGTACGGGGTTGGCAGCCACTCTTATAGATCCTCGACAGCCGACTGGCCAGCAGCATCAGGCTCCTGAATACGAGTAAACTGGAGACCTTTCCTTGAGGAGCCTGCCATGAGCGAGCCAACCCCCGACACCCACCAAGACGACAACGACGAAGAAGCGTTCACCGAAAACACCCTGATCGAAGCGATCGAAAACCAGATCGAAAGCGACAACCCACCCGCGGCCAAAGCCACCTTCAACAAGCTGACCCTGGTCGGCTATGAGCGTGACGAAATCCTCAACCTCATGGCCCATGTCCTGGCGGTGGAAATCGACGCGATCCTCGAAGAAGACCGCGCGTTCGATACCCAATGGTACGAAGCCGCGCTGCGTGCCCTGCCCGAGCTGCCGCCCGAGAAGAAGTAAGCCCGCCACGCCCCGCGCCCGCGCCTGGCCGGCGCGATTGCGGGCCTTGACTACACTGGTACGCGCCCTGCGGCCAAATACCGCCGCCCAGGGGCGTAAAAGTCCGCAGCGGACACTGGACAGGCTGCACAACTGCGGTCACCTTAAGGACGCTGTCGTCTAATTCCTAGAAAGTCTGGAGTCCTTATGTCGTATACCCCTGAGTTGGTTGCCGAACTGGAAATCCTTGCACTCTTCAACCTGGACAGTTCCCAGGAAGGCCTGAAAATCCATCAGACCGCTGCCCCCCAAGCTATCGCCGCCGCACGACGCCTGTTTGAAAAAGAGCTCATTACCCAGCCCGATGGTGGTTACCTGACCAGCCTGGGCCGCGATGCCGCCGAGCATGCCCAAGGCCTGCTGACCATTCTGACGGTCAAAGAAGCCGCCTGAACGCTCTCCCCTACGGCCCTCGGAATCCCCGCCTGTCGGATTCCGCGGGCAAGCTCCAGCGGCATGTTGGAAATCTGACGTCAAAAATAAAATTCAGCTTAAAGCTCGCCCTCGACTGGCTGTAAACTCCTGCGCACAAGACCTCCCACGTTCAAGCTTCGCGAGCCTGTTTGAATGACCCGCACCCATGAAATCCGCCCAGATCTGGACGAGGGAATCGATCGCAAGGTTCTCAGCCAGTTGCGCGCGCGCTTTCTGAAGCTCAACGAGGGGCGCCTGGGCCGGGCCATGGAAGGGTTGTCGCCACGCCAGCAACTGGTGCTCAACCTGTTGCCGCTGTTCTTTCACGTCAACCACCCGCTATTACCGGGTTATGTGTCGGGTGGCACACCGGCCGGGTTGTCGAACTACGAGCCCGACACACCGACGCTCAACGAAGCCCAGCGCCTGACTCGTTCGTTTTCCTACAAGGCCCGCCCCGGCAATGCGCCGCGGCCTATCCACGGTCTGTTCCTGATGGGCAGCCTGGGCACCCTGGCCCAGGCCGACCAGAGCGATATGGACGTGTGGGTCTGCCATGCGCCCGACCTCGGCGAGAACGAACTGGCCGAACTGCGCAAGAAATGCCTGCTGCTGGAAGCCTGGGCCGCCAGCCAGGGCGCCGAGGCGCACTTCTTCCTGATCGACCCCAGCCGCTTTGTCCGTGGCGATCGCGACACCCAGCTGAGCTCCGACGATTGCGGCACCACCCAGCACTACCTGCTGCTGGACGAGTTCTACCGCACCGCCATCTGGCTGGCCGGACGCACGCCGCTGTGGTGGCTGGTGCCGGTGTACGAAGAAGCCCGCTACCACGAATACACCCATACGCTGCTGTCCAAGCGCTTCATCCCCGCCGACGAAAACCTCGACCTTGGCCATCTGGCCCATATTCCGCCGGGCGAATTCATCGGTGCCGGGCTCTGGCAACTGTTCAAGGGCATCGAGTCGCCGTACAAGTCCGTGCTCAAGTTGCTGCTGACCGAGGTCTACGCCAGCGAACACCCGCGGGTGGAATGCCTGAGCCTGCGCTTCAAGCAGGCGGTGTTCGCCAACCGCCTGGACCTCGACGAGCTGGACCCGTACATCGTGGTCTACCGGCGCATCGAGGAATACCTCAAGGCCCGCGGCGAGCCGGAGCGCCTGGAGCTGGTGCGTCGTAGCCTGTACCTGAAGGTCAACCGCAAGCTCACCGGCAACAACGGCGCACGCAACCCGAGCTGGCAGCGCACGCTGCTCGAACGGCTGGCCCACGAATGGGGTTGGGATCAGCGCCAGCTGGCGATGCTCGACAGCCGCAGCCAGTGGAAAGTCCGCCAGGTCAGCGCCGAGCGCCGGGCCCTGGTCAATGAGCTGAATTACAGCTATCGCTTCCTGACCCAGTTCGCCCGTACCGAGCAGACCCTTGGCCTGATCAACAAGCGCGACCTGAATATCCTTGGCCGCCGCCTGTATGCGGCCTTTGAACGCAAGGCCGGCAAGATCGAGTTCATCAACCCCGGCATTGCCCCGGACCTGGCCGAAGACACCCTGACCCTGGTGCAGTCGCCCAACAAGAAAGAGCCGGGGCAAACCCACTGGGGCCTGTACAACGGCAGCCTGAATGCCCTGGAGTGGGAACACTTCGCGCCGATCAAGCGCAGCCGCGAACTACTGGAGCTGTTGACCTGGTGCCATCGCAACGGGGTGATCGACAGCAGCACGCGCCTGGCGCTGCACCCGGGCAGCAGCGACCTGAGCGAGTTCGAGCTGTTCAATCTGCTGGGCAGCCTGCAACAGACCATCGCGCTGCCCCTGGGCACCGTCAGCGAAGAACGCCTGCTGCACAGCAGCGTGCCCAGCGAAGTGCTGATCCTGGTGAACGTCGGCCGCGACCCGCTCAAGCACCACCGCGACCTGAACATCCTGATGACCACCGAGCGCACCGACTCTTTGAGCTACGCCGGGGTGCGGGAAAACCTGGTGCTGACCCTCGACCAGGTGACGCTCAACAGCTGGAACGAGGTCTTGGTCGGTCGTTACGACGGCGCCCATGCCCTGCTCGACTGCCTGCGCGACTACCTCAACAACCTGCCGCGCGGCCCCGAGCAGCCGAAGCTGCGAGTGCGCTGCTTCTGCCACAACCGCGCGCAGTTCATCGCCCAACGGGTCGAAGAGCTGTTCGATACGGCGCAGAACCTGTTGCTCAGCCAGCTCAATCACCGCTACCTGATCCAGGTGCAGCAGCATTACCACGTGCTGGAACTGGTGCCGGGCCAGGTCAATCATGTAGCGCTGGCGAGCCTGCCGGCGCTGATCGACTACCTGGGCGAAGAGCAGTCGAGCTACAGCCCGCTGCACCTGGACCCGATGGCCCTGGAAGAACACGACCTGGCGCTGATCCTGCCGATGGGCCAGCCTGATTGCATCCAGGTGTTCTACCGCGTCGTCGAGGCCCAGGCCGAGCTGTACGTGCTGGATGAATTCGATGCGCTCTGGCAGCAACGCCTGCCCTACCACGACGAACAGAGCCTGCTGGTGCCCCTGCAACGCTTCCTGCAGTCGATCCTCTATCGGCGCGACGCCCAGCTGCCGATGGAGGCTTCGCAGCCCCTCGTGCCGCTGGACATTTTGTATTACCAGATATTGCCTTCAGGCAGCACAAGGGCCCGTCGAATCGAGCCACGCCCAGCGCCGCAGACGCCAGCGAACAAAGCCTTTTATGACGTGCAGGGCATCATCGGCAAAGCCGCACCGGGGCAGGTACAGGTCACCCTGTATTGCAATCAACGGGAGTTTTCCGAGCTGGAGCATGGCGACCAGTTGTTCGCCGCGGTCGCCCAGGAGATTGTCGGCCAGCGCCGCGAAGCCGAACGCTATCGCTGCTACATCACCGACCTGGACCTGTCCGGCCTGCTCGGTGACCACCACGGCTCAAGCAATCTTTACCTGCGCTACAAGGCCGACCTGGAGCGCGCCTTGAACGACGCACTCGAGCAGGTCTAGCCGCTCAGAGGCGCCTAATCAGAGGTGAAAATCGCCAGCCGCTTCGGGCTGGTATTCCACTTCAAGCAGGGTCAGCTTCAGGGTCTTGCCGCCCGGTGCTGGCCAGTCGATGTACTGCCCGACCTGCAAGCCGAGCAAGGCGCTGCCCACCGGCGCCAGGATAGAGATCCGGCCTTCGTCGGCGTTGGCGTCCTGTGGATACACCAAAGTCAGGTGATAGTCCTTGCCGCTGCCCTCTTCGCGGCAATGCACGCGCGAGTTCATGGTCACGACACCGGGCGGGACTTCATCGTGGCCCACCAGGGTTTCGGCGCGATCCAGCTCGGTCTGCAGCGCAATGACGCCAGGCAGCGTGTCGTCCAGGCTGTCGATCAGGCGCTCCAGACGCTGCACGTCGAGGCGGGTGAGAATGATGGAAGGTGCGGTGCTCATGATCCAGGCAGACTCCTTTTTTCGGCACAAAAAAGCAAAACCCCGTCCAGATAAGACGGGGTTTTCACCGGCCTCGATGTGGCGAGGCGTAACCGGACACTACCACAGCAGCACAAATAAACAAGCTACCGGATTTAGGGGCCCGGGCTAGCCGGCGCTCGGCGCCGCCGCCCGCTTGCGCTCCAGCGCCTGGCGACAGATGACGCGCCGACGCTCATCGTCCGCCGAGCGCCATTCGCGAATGTCTTCGACATGCCGGAAACAGCCCTTGCAGACTTTTTCCTCGTCCAGCCGGCACAGGCTGACGCAGGGCGAGGCCACGGCCGGGCTGACATTGCTGTACAGCGGCTTGGGCAGGCGCACCGGGGCGGTTGGCGTCACGGTCTCAGAGCCCTTCGAACTCGAGCTTGATGTCGGCCTGCTCGAGGACGATGCGCTCGAGCATTTCGCCCAGCTGCTCTTCGCTCTTGTCGCACATCCAGCGCTCGCTTTCTTCGTCGTAGTCGAAGTGGAAGCCACCGGAGCGCGCGGCCAGCCACAGCTGACGCAGCGGTTCCTGGCGGCTGAAGATCACCTGGCTACCGTTTTCGAACTTGACGGTGAGCACACCGGCGGAGCTCTCCAGATCGATATCCAGGTCACTCTCCTCGAAAATGTCCTCCAGCGTCTGCTGGGTGGCATCGACCAGGTCGTGGAAACGGGCTTCAGTCAAACTCATTGCGGGAACCTCGAAAAGTGTCTACTCACGCTCAAGCGCCGCAAGATACGGGCGCATCCGGGCGAATGCAAAGGATACCGATCAAGGGCGCGGACAGCAGAGAAAATATCCCCGCAACCGCCGCGCCCAACCCCTGCGCCCGGGGCAAAGGCCCGCCGGACGGGTGTTCCAGCGCATAGGCAAGCCGTCGGGTGGTCGGTATACTCGGGCGCAATTAACGCATTCTCAAGGATTTCGCCATGAAGCGCCTGATCTCTTCCCTTGCTGCGCTCGTCGCGGTTGCCTGCCTTGTCACTGCCTGCGGTCAAAAAGGCCCGCTGTATCTTCCCGATGACAGCAAATCCCCCGAAGACCAGGGTCACTCGCAGTCGCACAAGCACGACACCAACTAAGGGAACCCCATGGACGCTTTTAACTACCGCGACGGGCAGCTGTTCGCGGAAGGTGTAGCGTTGTCCGCCATTGCCGAACGCTTTGGCACGCCGACCTACGTCTATTCCCGAGCGCATATCGAAGCGCAGTACCACGCGTACGCCGATGCCCTCGCCGGCATGCCGCACCTGGTCTGCTTCGCGGTAAAGGCCAACTCCAACCTGGGTGTACTGAATGTCCTGGCGCGTCTGGGCGCCGGTTTCGACATCGTCTCCCGCGGCGAGCTGGAACGCGTCCTGGCAGCTGGCGGCGCGGCCGACAAGATCGTCTTCTCCGGTGTCGGCAAGACCCGTGACGACATGCGTCGCGCCCTGGAAGTCGGCGTGCACTGCTTCAACGTCGAGTCCAGCGACGAGCTGGAGCGCCTGCAACAGGTCGCCGCCGAACTCAATGTTCGCGCGCCGGTCTCGCTGCGGGTCAACCCGGATGTCGACGCGGGCACCCACCCGTACATTTCCACCGGCTTGAAGGAAAACAAGTTCGGTATCGCCATCGCCGATGCCGAAGACGTGTACATCCGCGCGGCCCAGTTGCCGAACCTGGAAGTGGTCGGCGTCGACTGCCATATCGGCTCGCAACTGACCACCCTGGCCCCCTTCATCGATGCCCTCGACCGTCTGCTGGGCCTGGTCGACCGCCTGGGCGAATGCGGCATCTACCTGCGCCACATCGACCTCGGTGGTGGCCTGGGCGTGCGTTATCGCGATGAAGAGCCGCCGCTGGCCGCCGACTACGTCAAGGCCGTGCGCGAACGCCTCGACGGCCGCGACCTGGAACTGGTCTTCGAACCCGGCCGCTTCATCGTCGCCAACGCCGGGGTACTGCTGACCCGGGTCGAGTACCTCAAGCACACCGAACACAAGGACTTCGCCATCGTCGACGCGGCAATGAACGACCTGATCCGCCCGGCCCTGTACCAGGCCTGGATGGACGTCAGCGCCGTGCGCCCGCGCGATGGCCAGGCACGTACCTACGACATCGTCGGCCCGATCTGCGAAACCGGCGACTTCCTGGCCAAGGAACGTCAGCTGGCCCTGGAAGAAGGCGACCTGCTTGCCGTGCATTCGGCCGGTGCCTACGGTTTCGTCATGAGCTCCAACTACAACACCCGCGGTCGGGCTGCTGAAGTGCTGGTCGATGGTGAACAGGCTGTTGAAGTGCGTCGCCGCGAGACGGTAGCCGAGTTGTTTGCTGGCGAAAGCCTGCTGCCGGAGTAGAACCATGCTGCTGCGTTTTACCAAGATGCACGGCCTGGGTAATGACTTCATGGTCCTCGACCTGGTCAGCCAGCACGCGCACATCCTGCCCAAACATGCCAAGCAATGGGGCGATCGCAACACCGGTGTCGGTTTCGACCAGTTGCTGATCGTCGAGGCGCCAAGCAACCCGGACGTGGATTTCCGCTACCGGATCTTCAATGCCGACGGCTCCGAAGTGGAGCAATGCGGCAACGGTGCGCGCTGTTTCGCCCGTTTCGTCCTGGACAAGCGCCTGACCACCAAGCGCCAGATCCGCGTCGAGACCAAGAGCGGCATCATCGAACTGGATGTGCGCAACGACGGTCAGATCAGCGTCGACATGGGCGCGCCGCGCCTGGTGCCCGAGCAGATCCCGTTCGTGGCGCCAGCCCAGGCCTTGAGTTACCAGGTCGAAGTCGACGGCCAGAGCGTCGAGCTGGCCGCCGTGTCCATGGGCAACCCCCATGCCGTGCTGCGGGTCAACGACATCAACAGCGCGCCGGTGCATGAGCTGGGACCGAAGATCGAACATCACTCGCGCTTCCCGGCCCGGGTCAATGTCGGCTTCATCCAGGTCATCGACCGTCAGCGCGCGCAGTTGCGGGTCTGGGAACGTGGCGCCGGGGAAACCCAGGCCTGCGGTACTGGCGCCTGCGCCGCCGCAGTGGCCGCGATCAGCCAGGGGTGGATGGATTCGCCGCTATTGATCGACCTGCCGGGCGGGCGCCTGTCCATCGAGTGGGCAGGCCCTGGCCAACCGGTGAAGATGACCGGCCCGGCAGTGCGCGTATACGAAGGACAGGTGCGTCTTTGAATGAGCGAAAACCATGACTGATCAGCCTCAGGTTCCAGCCGAACAGCCCGACGAATCTCCTGCCGAAAACCTCGAGGCGGCGGCGATCGCCGCGTATCTGGAGGCGCATCCAGACTTCTTCGTCGAGCATGAAGAACTGCTCCCGGCGTTGCGCATTCCTCATCAGCGCGGTGACACCATCTCGCTGGTGGAGCGGCAGATGAAGATCCTGCGCGAGCGCAACATCGAGATGCGCCACCGGCTTTCGCAGTTGATGGACGTGGCCCGCGACAACGACCGGCTCTTCGAGAAGACCCGCCGCCTGATTCTCGCGCTGATGGATGCCAACAGCCTGGAAGACGTGGTGATGAGCGTCGAAGACAGTCTGCGCCAGGACTTCCAGGTGCCGTTCGTGAGCCTGATCCTATTCAGCGACAGTGCCATGCCGGTAGGCCGCTGGGTCACCGCCGCCGACGCCCAGACCGCCATCGGCGGCTTGCTGACCGAAGGCAAGAGCGTCAGCGGCAGCCTGCGCGAGCATGAGCTGGACTTCCTGTTCGGCGAAGAACAGCGCCAGCAGATCGGCTCCAGCGCCGTGGTCGCCATCGCCCATCAGGGCATTCACGGCGTGCTGGCCATCGCCAGCCGCGACCCGCAGCACTACAAAAGCTCGGTGGGGACGCTGTTCCTCAGCTACATCGCCGAAGTCATGGGCCGCGTGCTGCCGCGCTTCACTCACTCGCTACGCTCGGTTCGCTGACCATGGAACGACAACTGGACGCCTACTGCGAGCACCTGCGCAGTGAGCGCCAAGTGTCGCCCCATACGCTGCAAGCCTACCGCCGCGACCTGGAAAAAGTGCTGGCCTTCTGTGCCAAGCAGCAGGTTTCCAGCTGGTCCGACCTGGACATCCAGAGCCTGCGCAGCATGATTGCGCGCCTGCACCAGCAGGGCCAATCCTCCCGCAGCCTGGCGCGCCTGCTCTCCGCCGTGCGCGGCCTGTATCACTATCTGAACCGCGAAGGCCTGTGCAATCACGACCCGGCCAATGGCCTGGCGCCGCCCAAGGGCGAGCGTCGCCTGCCCAAGACCCTGGACACCGATCGCGCCCTGCAATTGCTCGATGGCGCGGTGGAAGACGATTTCCTCGCGCACCGCGACCAGGCGATTCTCGAGCTGTTCTATTCCTCCGGGCTGCGCCTGTCGGAGCTGACCAGCCTGGACCTCGAACAACTGGACCTGGCCGACGGCCTGGTGCAGGTGCACGGCAAAGGCAGCAAGACCCGGGTCCTGCCGGTCGGCAAAAAGGCCCGCGAAGCGCTGCAACTCTGGCTGCCACTGCGGGCGCTGAGCAATCCGCCGGACGACGCGGTGTTCGTCAGCCAGCAGGGCCGGCGCCTGGGCCCCCGGGCGATCCAGCTGCGGGTCAAGGCCGCCGGCGAGCGCGAGCTGGGACAGAACCTGCATCCGCACATGCTGCGACACTCCTTCGCCAGCCACATGCTGGAATCCTCCCAGGACCTGCGCGCCGTACAGGAACTGCTGGGGCACTCGGATATCAAGACCACGCAGATCTATACCCACCTGGACTTCCAGCACCTGGCAGCGGTCTACGACAGCGCCCACCCACGGGCCAAACGCAACAAAGGCGGTGAGTAATGACGATCAAGCTGATCACCTTCGATCTCGACGACACGCTGTGGGATACCGCGCCCGTGATCGTCAGCGCCGAAGCCGTACTGCGCCAGTGGCTGACCGACCACGCTCCGCAGCTGGGCAGCGTACCGGTGGAGCATCTCTGGGCCATCCGTGAACGGGTGCTGAACAACGAACCGGGGCTCAAGTACCGCATCAGCGCGCTGCGCCGGCGGGTGCTGTTTCATGCGCTGGAGGAAGCCGGCTACGACCTGGGACAGGCCAATGCCCTGGCTGACCAGAGTTTTGAAGTGTTCCTGCATGCCCGGCATCAACTGGATATCTTTCCCGAAGTGCAGCCGACCCTGGAAGCGCTAGCCAACCACTTCGCGCTGGGCGTGGTCACCAATGGCAACGCCGATGTGCGCCGCCTGGGGCTGGCGGATTACTTCAAGTTCGCCCTGTGCGCCGAAGACATCGGCATCGCCAAGCCCGATGCACGGCTGTTTCACGAGGCCCTGCAACGGGGCGAGGCGACGCCGGACACCGCCGTGCACATCGGCGACCACCCGGGCGACGACATCGCCGGGGCGCAGCAGGCCGGCTTGCGGGCCATCTGGTTCAACCCGGCCGGCAAGGTCTGGGAGGCCGAGCGGCTGCCGGACGCGGAAATCCGCAGCCTGACCGAACTGCCGAAACTGCTGGCGCGCTGGCACAGCGGCGCCTGATAGCTCGATCACCGCAATACGGTGTCATTGCCCAACAAGCGCCCATGAAAAAGCCCGCAGCGACGGCGGGCTTTTTCAGCAAGCAAGTGGCGGGCGCTTAGATAGGCCGGCTACCGTACTTGTTATCAGGCTTCTTGGGCGGATCGGCAACCACATTGGCCTCGACTTCCTGCACTTTACCGCCACGGGCCAGGAACTCCTCCATGGCGCGCGCCAGTGCATCACGCTCTTTGTTCTTGGCTTCGACACTCGGCAACTCGTCTACCGAGACGGCAGCCTTGGCCTTGCCTTTGGCGGTCGGGGCAGGAACATCACTGCCATCGTCTTCCGCCACATCGTCGGCGGCCGCTTCAAGACCTTCTTCGGTTTCGTCTTCGTCGCCTACTTCGAGGTCGTCGTTTTCCAGATCATCGTCGCTCATGTTCTACCTCATGACTTGCGAAAAGCAGATTAGTTATAGCCCAGCTGAGCCGACTGTCGAAGGCCGCTGGAAAAAAAATCAACATCCACTGATAACCAGCGGCTTATGCCTTATCACCGTGCAAGGTGGCAAGGACTTTGCGGGCACCGCCATGATCGCGATGCTCGCCCAGATAAACGCCTTGCCAGCTGCCTAACGCCAAGCGACCTGCCGATACCGGCAAGCTCAATTGACAGCCTAGCAAACTGGCCTTGAAGTGCGCCGGCAGATCATCGGGCCCTTCGTCGTCATGTTCATACCCGGCCATGCCTTGCGGCACCAGGGTGTTGAAAAAACGCTCGAAGTCACGACGAACCGCAGGGTCGGCATTCTCGTTGATGGTCAACGAGGCCGAGGTATGCTGCAGCCACAAATGCAACAGACCGACCCGGCATGCCTTCAGTTCAGGCAGGCCGGCGAGCAACTCGTCCGTTACCAGATGAAAGCCCCGGGGCCTTGCCCGCAGGGTAATCAGAGTCTGTTGCCACATACAGTTCTCCGCACATTCGGCGCGCATTCTAGCGCGCTCTGGGAAAAAACAAAGTGCCGAATATTCCTCCAATGCTGTAAGTCATTGACCCGAAAAAAAAGCGCTCATCAAACTGGCTGACAAGCTCTGGGAAAAACCTTTCAGCTGTCTCTCAATGACAAAACGCAGACAAAAAAATGCCCGGCAAGCCGGGCATTTTTTTCAGGCGAAATTACAGGTTGTAACCACGCTCGTTGTGTTGCGCCAGGTCGAGGCCGACCGACTCTTCTTCCTCGGTGACACGCAGCCCGATGACCACATCCAGCACCTTGAGGATGATGAAGGTGACGATCGCGGTGTAGATCACCGTGAAGCCCACGCCTTTGCACTGGATCCACACTTGTGCGGCGATGTCGGTCACGGTGCCGAAGCCGCCCAGCGATGGCGCGGCAAACACGCCGGTGAGGATCGCGCCGAGGATACCGCCGATACCGTGCACGCCGAAGGCGTCCAGGGAGTCGTCGTAGCCCAGTTTGCGTTTCAGGGTGGTCGCGCAGAAGAAGCACACCACGCCCGCAGCCAGGCCGATCACCAGGGCGCCCATCGGGCCTACGGTGCCAGCGGCAGGCGTGATCGCCACCAGGCCGGCAACCACACCCGAGGCGATGCCCAGGGCGCTTGGCTTACCGTGGGTCAGCCATTCGGCGAACATCCAGCCCAGCGCCGCGGCGGCGGTGGCGATCTGGGTCACCAGCATCGCCATGCCGGCGGTGCCGTTGGCGGCGGCGGCGGAACCGGCGTTGAAGCCGAACCAGCCGATCCACAGCATGGCCGCGCCCATCAGGGTGTAACCCAGGTTGTGCGGCGCCATCGGGGTGGTCGGGAAGCCTTTACGCTTGCCCAGCACCAGGCAAGCCACCAGGCCGGCGATACCGGCGTTGATGTGCACCACGGTGCCGCCGGCGAAGTCCAGCACGCCCCAGTCCCACATCAGGCCGCCGTTGCCGGACCAGACCATGTGCGCGATCGGCGCGTAGACCAGGGTGAACCAGATGGCCATGAAGATCAGCATGGCGGAGAACTTCATCCGCTCGGCAAAGGCACCGACGATCAGCGCCGGGGTAATGATGGCGAAGGTCATCTGGAAGGTGATGAACACCGCCTCGGGGAACAGCGCCGCCGGGCCGGTCAGGCTCGCCGGGGTGACGCCGGCCAGGAAGGCCTTGCCCATGCCGCCGACGAAGGAGTTAAAGTTGACGACGCCCTGCTCCATGCCGGTGGTGTCGAACGCGATGCTGTAGCCATAAATGACCCACAGGATGCTGATCAGACCGGTAATGGCGAAGCACTGCATCATCACGGAAAGAATGTTTTTCGAGCGCACCATGCCGCCGTAGAACAGCGCCAGGCCGGGAATGGTCATGAACAGCACCAGGGCCGTCGAGGTCAGCATCCAGGCGGTATCGCCGGAATTGAGGACTGGGGCTGCCACTTCGTCCGCCGCCATGGCCAGGCCAGGCATTACGAGGGACAACAGGGCTCCTAGCCCTGCGATTTTACGCAGAGTCATATTGTTTTCTCCTGGGGCGTTGGGTTTGGGGCGGCTTAGATGGCGTCGGTATCGGTTTCGCCGGTACGGATGCGAATAGCCTGTTCCAGATTGACCACGAAGATCTTGCCGTCACCGATCTTGCCGGTGTTGGCGGCCTTGGTTATCGCCTCGATGACCCGATCAAGATCCTTGTCGTCGATGGCGACGTCGATCTTCACCTTGGGCAGGAAGTCGACTACGTACTCCGCGCCGCGATACAGCTCGGTGTGCCCCTTCTGCCGGCCGAAGCCTTTGACCTCAGTAACGGTAATGCCCTGCACGCCGATCTCGGACAGCGACTCGCGCACGTCGTCCAACTTGAACGGCTTGATGATGGCAGTGACTAGCTTCATGAAACTTTCTCCCGAATTGGTGGACTTGCCCCAGGAAAACAAACCCGACTCAAGTCTAAGCGCAGTGCCTGGCTTTGTAACGCATCGTCGGCCTTCCTCGACCAGACCGACGCCAGCTAACCGCTGCCGACGAAACACTTCCCCGCTCCGCCTGCCGCACTGCATTCGTCACAGCGACTGCATCAGTGCATGGGTCATCAGCGACTAAGCAGAAACCTTGCCATCTCATGAAAACCCACTGATTTCAGTCCCTTGGCCGCCGCCACGGAGACCACTTCGCCATCATCGCCACGGATACGCACAACAACGGTGCGCCACTGCCCGGCGCGATGCGCGAAAAGCGTGCATCCCCGCCTGCCAATTGACTATAGACAGTGCGTGATACACTGCCCGCCATTGTTTTCAGGACACCTCCCATGCTCGCGCCCAAAGACCTCCTCGATGCCCTGAGCGGCCATGCCGCCCGCCTGTTCAGCGGCGATACCCCACTGCCCCGCGCCGAAATCGAAAGCCAGTTCAAGGCCCTGCTGCAAAGCGGCTTCAGCAAGCTGGACCTGGTCAGCCGGGAAGAATTCGACAGCCAGATGGTCGTCCTGGCCCGCACCCGCGCCCGCCTGGAAAGCCTCGAGGCGAAGGTGGCCGAGCTGGAAGCGAAGCTCAATCCGAGCGAGCAATAACCAGCTCGACCGTGCTCCTGCGCATAGGCTCGACCGGGCAGCACCTGCCATCGGTCGAGCCGGGCCCTGCCAGCAAAGATTTTCCGCCCCGCCCGTTCATTTCCCCCCTACTCCGCCGATAACATGTCCAGCGTTTGCGATCCTGGCCCCCCTTGGGCGAGTCATGCCCCGCAACACCGCCAAGCAACGCGAACGCTTGCCTCGACTTAATTGCACCAGGTAGCCCTATGACCGCGCCAAAACCCTTCAGCCGCTTGGCCTTCTTCGTTCATACCGCCGAGATGCTCAATCACTATCAGGCGGTCTGGAGCCTGCTCGGGGCCGACGCTTTCGACGTGGTCCTGCATGGCACCCATGAAGAGCGCGCGCAAAGCCGCGAACTGATCGGCGGCCTGGGTTACAGCTGCCACGGCAGCCTGGATGTGATCAAGGCCAATCACCGCTATGACGTGGTGGTCTCCAACCACAGCATGTACGACCACGGCTCGCAGCCGATGATCAAGGCGCTGGGCCATCGGCAGGTGCGCTTCATGTACGCCCTGGGCAAGTACAAACACAACTTTTCCAGTTGGAACCGGCACTACGACCTGATCCTGTGTTTCGGCCCCTGGCAGGCCGAGCGCCTGCGCGAATGCTGCGACGCCGTGACCTTCCAGATGGGTTACCCGCGCTACGACGCCTACTTCCGCGAAACCTCGCTGCAAGGCCAGCACCCGGCGGACCTGGCCCTGGACCCGACGAAAAAGACCGTGCTGTGGCTGCCGACCTGGATGGAGCTGTCGTCGATCAGCCGCTTCGCCGACGCCATGGCCGGGTTGTGCGATCGCTACAACGTCATCGTGAAGACCCATCCGCTGTCGGCCGAGGCCGATCCCGAGGCGCTGAAACTGCTTGAGCAATACCCGTTCACCGCGGTGATTACCCGCGTCTACGACAACCTCACCCTGTTCCGCTGCGCCGACTATGTGGTTTCGGACTACGGCGGAACCGCGTTCGGCGCCCTGTACCTGGACAAGAACCTGCTGCTGTTGAACGTACCGGACGCCGAGCAGGACGCGCTGACCGGCGAGGAGTCGCCCGATGTGCTGCTGCGCAATGACATCGTCAACCTCGACCCCGAGGCGCGCTGGCAACTGGCCGACCTGCTGGGGGACGAGAGCCTCTGGCAACAGCAGGCCGCAGTCCGTCAGCGCCTGCGTCGCCATTACTTCGCGCCCAGCTATGGTTTCTCGGCGGAGCTGGCGGTACTGGCGCTGCGCAACATCGAAAACATACTCAAGCAGGGGTGAAGCCATGGTGATCTGGCTGGTCGGCATGTCAGGAGCGGGCAAAACCACGATTGGCCGGGCCCTGTATGCCAGCCTGAAAGCGCAGCGGCCGCAGACCGTGTTCGTCGACGGCGACGAGATTCGCGCGCTGTTCCGCCATGACCAGCGGGCGGACGCCTACAGCGTCGCCGGACGGCGGGTCAACGCCGAACGAATCCAGGCCCTGTGCGGCTGGCTCGATGGCCAGGGCATCGATGTGGTCTGCTGCATCCTGTCGATGTTCCAGGACATCAGCGACGACAACCGCCAGCGTTTCTCCAGCTACCGGGAAGTGTTCGTCGATGTGCCGCTGAGCACCCTGGTCAGCCGTGACAACAAGGGGCTGTATCAGTCCGCCCTGCGGGGCGAACAGAGCAACGTGGTGGGTGTGGACATCGAATACCCGCCGCCGCAACGCCCGGACCTGGTGTTGCACAACCGTCACGAGCCCGACGATATTCCTGGCTACGTGGAACGCATTCGCCAGCTCTGTGGGTATCCACTGTCATGCTGAACTACGTCTACAGCGACGGGGACCTGCTGGAAAACCCACAGACCTACCGTTACAGCAGCTTCCAGGGCGAAGCCTTAGTCGACGCCTGGCGCACCTCGCGCCTGGCTGCGTGCGCCCACTTGCCGGCGCCGGCCTTGCCCACGCTGCATCCACAAGGCCCGGCGCACGCCGAGGACAGCACGGCGCTGCTGAGCCACCTGTGCCTGGAAATGCGCGCGGGCACCGGAGTCTCCGGCCCGCTGGCGGCCTACTGGCTGCCGCGCCTGCTGAAGAAATTCGAAGTGAGCAAACGCCTGTATACCGGCTACGAAGCCGCGGCTCCGCACCGTCCGCTGCCCCACGGCAGCTACGGGTCCGTACCGCCTTATCTGCTGCTGGCCGAGTGCATGCTGCACGGCTGGCAAGCGAGCGGCGCGGCCTATTACCTCAGTGGCCTGCTCAAGCTGACGGACACCCTGGTGTCGCAGCAGGGCCGCCTCGACCCGGACCAGGGCGCCTACCTGGCCTGGCTGCTGACCCAGGAACAACAGGTGCTGGCCACCGTCGCCCGGGAGGCCGGCCTATGAGTCGCGCCCGCCTGCTGATCCTCTGCGCCCGCACCGCGCGCTCGGTCACCTACCTGCAAGGCATGGCGGCAGCCGGTATCGAACCTGACGCGGTGATTGTCTACGGCCAGGGCGGCGGCGCGTTGCAGACCACCCGCGAGTTGCAGGTACAGCCACTTGCAGGGTTGTTCTGCCCGGACCTGAGCCAGGACATCGACACCTGCCTGGCCACCCTGGGCTGGCCCCACGAGGTGTGCCCGGCCCAGGCCCTCGACGACCCGCAGTTGCTCGCACTGATCGCCCGCCAGGCGCCGGACCTGCTGGTCTACTCTGGGTACGGCGGGCAACTGGTGCCGGCGGCCCTGTTGAGTCGTTACCCGGTGCTGCATATCCATTCCGGCTGGCTGCCGGATTATCGTGGCAGCACCACCCTGTACTACCAGATCATCGAACAGCGCGAATGCGCCGCCAGCGCCCTGCTGCTCGACGAGCAGATCGACACCGGCCCGGTGCTGGCACGCAAGGCTTATCCACTGCCGCCGCCTGGCATGGATGTCGACTACCTGTATGACAATGCGATCCGCGCCGACCTGCTGGTACAAGTCCTGAGCCACTGGCGACGCGAAGGCGCCCAGGCCCTGCGGCCCCTGCCGGCCGAGGCCGAGAAGCCGCCCTACTTCATCATTCACCCGTTGCTCAAGCACCTGGCCCTGCTGGCGGTGGACAAGCACGAGGACGCGCCATGAACCAGGCCGCCGCGAACACCATTCGTTTTGGGACCAAGTCCGAAACCCTGGAGCGCCTGCAGCCGCGGGTCATCCGCTCGCGGATCCTGCCGCTGTACTTCTTCACCGCCCGACAGTGGCGGGACGACCCCGCTGATGTGCTGCAAAACATTGCCCGGCTGGAGCATGGCGGCTTCTTTGTGATCGTGCGCAGCAGCGCGCAGAACGAAGACAGCGTCAACAGTTCCATGGCCGGCCTGTTCACCAGTTGCCTGAATGTCAGTGTCACCGACCCTCAGGCCCTGAGCGTCGCCATCGAACAGGTGATCGCGTCCTTTGCCGAGCACCGCTGCGAGGACAACCAGATCCTGATCCAGCCAATGCTGACCTCGATCCAGATGAGCGGCGTGGTGATGACCCACGACCTGGAGCATGGCGCCCCTTACTACGTGGTGAACTACGACGACGAGAGCGGCCTGACCGATACCATCACCGGCGGCCAGGGCATCCAGAAAACCGTGCTGGTCTACCGCGACACCGAGAGTGCCCAGTTGCGCTCCCCACGCCTGCAGGCAGTGATCGACGCCTGCAGGGAGCTGGAAACGCTCTGCGGCAACGTGCCGCTGGACATCGAATTCGCCGTCGACCACCACCAGCAGGTGTATGTGTTGCAGGTACGGCGCATCACCCTGTGCAACACCTGGCATCCGGTCACCGAACGGCGGGTGGCGCGCCAGCTTGAGCACATCCAGCGCTTCCTGGGCAAACGCCTGGCGCCCCAGGCCGGCCTGTATGGCGACAGCACCCTGCTGGGGGTGATGCCCGACTGGAACCCGGCGGAAATCATCGGCACCACCCCGCGCCCGCTGGCGGCCTCGTTGTATCGGCGCCTGGTGACCGATTCGACCTGGCGCGAAGCCCGCGCCCTGATGGGCTATCACCAGCCGCGGCACCAGGCGCTGATGGTGATGCTCGGCCATCACCCGTATATCGACGTGCGCTGCAGCTTCAACTCGTTCCTGCCGGCAGGCCTGGAGCCGGGGTTGTGCACCAGGCTGGTCAACGCCTGGCTGCAGCGCCTGCAGGCCCACCCGCAATGGCACGACAAGGTCGAGTTCGAAGTCGTCCAGACCTGCCTGGACTTCACCTTCGATGCCGACTCCGCCGAGCGTTATGGCGACAGCCTCAGCGCCGCCGAGCAACGGGCCTATCGCTCGGCCCTCGACCAACTGACGCTGCGCGCGCTGAGCGGTAACGGCGCCGGCGCTCTGCCGCCCTTGCTGGACCAGGTGCGCGCCCACGAGCGCCAGCAGCAACGCCGGCGTCTCGATGCCATTCCAGCCGACCTCGACAGCATCCACCGCCTGCTGCTGGACTGCCGCGAGCAAGGCACGCTGCCGTTCGCCATGCTCGCCCGGCATGCATTCATCGCCGAAGCCCTGCTGCGCTCGGCCTGCCGCCGTGGCGCCCTGAGCAACGAGCGCCTGCTGGCCTGGAAGCAGTCGATCCACACCGTCACCACCGAACTGACGCGCGAATACGCCCAGGTCTGCGCCGACGTCCGGACACTGCCAGCCTTTGTCGCCAAGTTCGGCCATCTGCGTCCCGGTACCTACGACATCACCTCATTGCGTTATGACGAGCGCCACGACCTGTTCGCTGCCGCGACCGTCGAGCTGGGTCATGGCGAGAGTTCGCAAGCAACCTTCCAACTGCAACCCGAAGAGCGCCAGGCCCTGCAGCAGTTGATCGACGAACAAGGCTGGCCGCTGTCGACCGAACACCTGCTGGACTATGCCAGCCAGGCCATCCAGGCCCGGGAATACGCCAAGCTGGTGTTCACCCGGGACCTGTCCGACGCCCTGCAACTGCTGGTGAGCTGGGGCGCCGACGTTGGCCTGGCCAGGGAAGACCTGTCCTTTCTCGATATCCACCCGCTGCTCGACAGCCTCACCACGCCGCTGATGGACGACACCGACCGGGTCCTGCTGGAAGCGGCCAGCCAGGCGCGACGCAGTTATGAACAGGGCATCTCGCTGAAGCTCGGGCACCTGATCAGCGCGGTCGACGATGTGTTCGTCGCGCCGCTGCATCGCAGCCTGCCCAACTTCATCACCCGGCAGAACGTCGAAGCCGTCGGCATGGAATTGCGCCAGGACACCCCGGCCTCGGCGCCGCTCAAGGGCAAGATCGTCTGCATCGAAAATGCCGACCCCGGCTATGACTGGGTCTTCACCCGCGGCATCGCCGGGCTGGTCACCCAATACGGCGGGGCCAACTCGCACATGGCCATCCGCTGCGCCGAGTTCGGCATTCCAGCGGCCATCGGTTGTGGCGAACAGCTGTTCAACCGGATCCTGCGCAGCCCGCGCATCGCCCTCAATTGTCGCGACAAGACCCTGAACCCGGTGCAGCCATGAAACGCCTCGGCATCACCCTGAGAACCTGCAACCCGCAG
Source organism: Pseudomonas sp. T8 (assembly GCF_024610635.1). Lineage (NCBI taxonomy): Bacteria > Pseudomonadati > Pseudomonadota > Gammaproteobacteria > Pseudomonadales > Pseudomonadaceae > Pseudomonas > Pseudomonas sp. T8. Next base: position 4,542,695 of record NZ_CP102374.1, on the reverse strand, counting down.
GCCTATCACGAACCGCGCGACGGCCTGGCCAGGGACTGGTACCGCTTTTTTGCCGAACTCGGCTGCGGCAATCAATGGCTGCTGCTGCCCAACCTGGGCGAGGACACCGTGGCCTATGCCCGTGCCCAGGGCGTGCAAGGCGTAATCTTCAGCGGTGGCGACGACCTCGGCGGCGACCCGTTGCGCGACCGGAGCGAACAGGCGCTGCTGGCCCACTGCGTGGCCGAGCGGTGGCCGGTGCTGGGGGTCTGCCGCGGGTTGCAACTGATCCACAGCTTTTTCGGCGGCCGGCTGGCCGATGCCGACCGCAACGTGCACGTCGCGCAACGCCACCTCATCACCTTGCTGGCCGCCGACGAGCTGCCCTGGCTACCGGGCCAGGCCGCTTCGCGCTCGGTCAATTCCTTCCACGGCAAACAGTTGCTCGACCCGCTGCCCGCCACCCTGCGCCCCTGGGCCCTGGACGCAGCCGGAACCTGCGAGGCCCTGGTGCATACCAGCCTCAAGGTGGCCGGCATCATGTGGCATCCCGAGCGCGAAGCAACGCTGGACGAAGCCGATCGACAACTGTGCCAATGGCTCTTTGAGTGACCTGACATGAAAGCCGTAATTCTCGCCGCCGGCCGCGGCTCCCGCCTGAAACACCTGACCGCCGCGCAACCCAAGCCCCTGGCCCGCCTGGCTGGCAAGCCGCTGCTCGAATGGCAGCTGCAAGCCCTGGAAAACGCCGGGGTCGATGAGGTGCATCTGGTCAGCGGTTATTGCCGCGAAGCCCTTGAAGGCTATGGCCAGAGCCGGCTGTACAACCCGCATTGGGCCAGCAGCAACATGGTGCGCAGCCTGATGCGCGCCGATGCCCTGCTATCCAGCGAACCGACCCTGGTGTGCTACGGCGATATCGTCTACCGCCCGGACATCGTCCGTGACCTGATGGCCTCCCAGGCCCCCCTGAGCATCACCTACGACCTCGACTGGTGGGACCTGTGGTCGGCGCGCTCCGATGATCCCCTCAGCGACGCCGAAAGCTTCCGTCAACAGGCTGGCCAGTTGCTGGGTATCGGTGAAAGGGTCGCCAGCCGCGAGGAAATCGAGGGTCAGTACATGGGCCTGCTGAAATTCACCCCCGCAGGATGGCGCCAGGTCCGGGCGCTGCTGTCCGGCATGAGCGACCCGCAGATCGACAAACTGGACATGACCAGCCTGCTGCGCGCCCTGCTCCAGGCCGGCACCGCTATCGCCACCGTGGCCATTCGCGGCGGCTGGGTGGAAGTCGACAATCAGTCGGACATCGCCCTGTACGAACAGCGCATCGCCCAACCGGGCTGGTCCCACGACTGGCGCGGCTGAGCCGCCCGCCGCAACATCCTGAGTCTATTTGCTGGTGCGGCGTAGCCTCGGCCGGGGCTAGGCTTGCACAACCGCAGGACGCGGTTTCCCAGCCTCAAGGAACGAGTCATGTCTCTGGCCATTGTCCACAGCCGTGCCCAGACCGGCGTGCAAGCGCCGGCCGTTTCGGTCGAAGTCCATCTGGCCAACGGCCTCCCGGCCCTGACCCTGGTGGGCCTGCCCGAAGCGGCGGTCAAGGAAAGCAAGGACCGGGTGCGCAGCGCCATTCTCAATGCCGGCTTCGATTTTCCGGCCCGGCGCATCACCCTCAATCTCGCTCCGGCCGACCTGCCCAAGGACGGCGGGCGCTTCGACCTGGCAATTGCCCTGGGTATACTGGCCGCCAGCGTGCAGGTACCGACCCTGGCCCTGGAGAATGTCGAATGCCTGGGCGAGCTGGCGCTGTCCGGCGCGGTTCGCCCGGTGCGTGGCGTGCTGCCGGCGGCCCTGGCCGCGCGACAGGCCGGACGCACGCTGATGGTGCCACGCGCGAATGCCGAGGAAGCCTGCCTGGCCTCAGGACTGAAGGTGATTGCCGTCGAGCATTTGCTGGAAGCCGTCGCCCACTTCAACGGCCACACCCCGATCGAGCCCTATGCTTCGGACGGCCTGCTCTACCAGAACCGCCCCTATCCCGACCTGAATGAAGTGCAGGGCCAACTGGCTGCCAAACGCGCCTTACTGGTGGCCGCGGCCGGTGCGCATAACCTGCTGTTCAGCGGCCCGCCAGGCACCGGCAAGACCTTGCTGGCCAGCCGCCTGCCCGGCCTGTTACCGCCGCTGGAGGAACAGGAAGCCCTGGAAGTGGCAGCCATCCAGTCGGTCACCAGCCACATTCCCCTGAGCCATTGGCCGCAACGGCCCTTCCGTCAACCGCACCACTCTGCGTCAGGACCAGCCCTGGTGGGCGGTGGCTCGAAACCGCAACCCGGCGAAATCACCCTCGCCCACCACGGCGTGCTGTTCCTCGATGAATTGCCGGAATTTGATCGCAAGGTGCTGGAGGTGCTGCGCGAACCCCTGGAGTCGGGGCAGATCGTCATTGCCCGGGCCCGTGACCGGGTACATTTCCCCGCGCGCTTCCAGTTGGTGGCAGCAATGAACCCCTGCCCCTGTGGATATCTGGGCGAACCCAGTGGCCGCTGCCGCTGCACCCCGGAGCAGATCCAGCGTTATCGCAACAAGCTCTCGGGGCCGCTGCTCGACCGCATCGACCTGCACCTGACCGTGGCCCGGGAAAGCACGGCCCTCAACCCCAAGCCCCCGGCTGGGGACAACACCGCGCAAGCCGCGGCCCTGGTGGCTCGCGCCCGGGAGCGGCAACAGCGACGCCAGGGTTGCGCCAATGCTTTTCTCGACCTGCCGGGCCTGCGCCGGCATTGCCAGTTATCCACAACCGACGAGCGCTGGCTGGAAGCCGCCTGCGAACGCCTGACCTTGTCCCTGCGCGCCGCCCACCGCCTGCTCAAGGTCGCCCGCACCCTGGCGGACCTCGAGCAGGCCGAGCAGATCAGCCGCGAACACCTGGCCGAAGCGCTGCAATACCGACCGGCCGCTAGCTGAAGAGGATCACTCCTTGCTCAGGTCCACCAGCGGCGTCGGCCGTACTTCGGTCTGCCGGTCATTCTGGATCTGGCTGATCTCGGCCAGGGATTTATCCACAGCCGCCTTGTCGGCCAGCAGGCTGTAGCGGATCTGGAATTGCTTGCTCTGCCTGGCCTCGATGGTCGGCACCAGGCCCAGCGGGCGCTGGTAGCGACGGTTGTAGGAGAAACTGGTGCCCGGCTCCAGGCCGGTCACGTAGCCCTGGCCCTGGGTATCGGTGTTTTTCCACAGGGAGAACACCGGCAGTTGCCGGGTATTGAAGCCCACCGCCACGCCAAGGCTGCCGGCCTTGTTGTGCAGCACCGTCAGGGTATCGCCCTGGGCATCGGCATAAGGCACCACGTTGTAGACGGTCTCGTCGTAGTCCCGGGTCGGGCCGCGGTAGGTTTGCCAATCGGTAAGGTCGGCCTTGGCCTTGTCATTGAAGGGCGACACCTGCTTCACCGGTGCAGTGAACTTCGCGCCCTCTTCGAGGAACGGCGTGCTGAAGTTGCTGTGATACAGCGCCTGGTATTCCTTCGGGTAATCGCCGTTGTTGGTCAGGGTGTCGTTGAGGGCGAAACTGACACTGCCCGGCTCGGTCACCAGCTCAGTGGCCACCGAGAAATCGACCTTCTTGAACGCCTGTTCCTTGAGCTCGCCGCGCAGGCTGATGGTGTACGGCGGCTTCTCGTCGATATGCAGGGTGACCTTGTTCGCCGGGATGTTCGCCGCGCGACCGTGCAGGGTCAGCAGCTCGCCGTTATCCATGCCCGGGTGCCCGACCCACTCGTAGCCACAGCGGGTCACCAGCTCGTTGAACCCTTCCAGCCAGCCCAGGCCGCCACGACCGTTGAGCTCGATGAACGACGGATTGACCACCTCCTTGACCGGCGAATCCCACCCCATGCGCACCGGGCCGACGGAAGCCTGCAGCACGTTCATGCCGCGGGTCGGCACCACAGAGAGTTTCATCGCACCGTTGTCGATATCAACGATGCTCACCCCTTCCTGCCGTCCGCCATGCAGGGTACGCAGGGTCACGGAAAAGGGCTTGGCGGTTTTTACTCCCAGCTGCGCGCTGGTGATATGGAAGTCCTGGGCGGCCTTGTCGGTATCGAGCAGGACATAGTCCCAGGCCATGGCGTGGGAAGCAGCGGTGAATGCGGAAAGAGCGACCAGCAGTCTGAGCGGTGTCATGGGCGTGTGCCTTTATTGGAGTTGTGGGATTTTTATAGCGCTGATGAATCGTTTCAGCAACCTAATTTCCGCAACCGGTCGGCACACTCGAACACCTCTCCCGGGCTCATCGAATCTTCAATAACAACTCGACCACTTCCATCACCTCGTCCATCGCCGCCGCCGCGGCCTCGGCCGAGGGTCGCAGCAACAGGCCGTCGGCATAGCCCATGATCTGGGCGAAGATCTGCCGGGCTGCGCGTGCGGGTGATGCGCACTGGAACACCTGGGCCTGCACGCCGGCTTCGATGATGCTGGCGAGCATGGCCTGCCACTGCTCATCCACCTTCTGGTAGGCCTCGGCCAGCGCGGTGTCGTGCATGGCTTCATCCCAGGCATCGAGCCACAGCGCCCAGCTGTCTTCGGCAGACACCGGCAGGCAATCGCGCAGGAATCCGTGCAGGGCCGCAAGCGGCGGCAAGCCAACCAGGGGGGCGCCTACGGCGTCCAGTTGCTCTGTGGCAAAACGCACGAAGGCTTCGCGACGCAATTCGTTCCAATCGCTGAAGTAGTGATAGATGTGGCTACGGGACAGGCCAGCGTGGTCCGCCAGGTCGCGGGTGGAAACGGCGGCGAAGCCCTTGCTGAGAAACAGCTCCAGGGCGGCGGCGATGATCTGGTCTTTGCGGTCGGTACGGGACATACGGGCATTACCTCAGGGCGCCGGTGGATGGATGGCGCTTGCATTTTGAGCGATCGCTCAAATACCATTGAGCAGTCGCTCAATAATAGCGTTTATCTTCCCTCCGGTGCACTCATGCCAGCCGTTACCCCGCAAGTCCTGATCGATGAAAGCAAGAAAATCGGCCAGCAATCCGCCAGCCAGACCCTGAAAGCCATCGCCCGCGCCTACCCCGGCAAGCTGTTCTGCACCTTGTCGCTGGTGGCGCTGGAGAACGCGTTGCTGCTGGCCTACCCGCTGTTTGCCGGGTTCGCGGTGGACTCGATCATTCGCGGCGACGCCGGCAGCGCCCTGGTCTATGCCCTGGTGGTGCTGGGGTTCTGGGTGGTCGGGGCCGCGCGGCGGGCGGTGGATACCCGCACCTTCACGCGGATCTACGCCGACCTGGCGGTGCCGGTGATCCTCAACCAGCGCCTGCAGAACCAGAGCACCTCCACCGCCGCGGCGCGGGTGGTGCTGGCTCGGGAGTTCGTCGACTTCTTCGAGAAGCACGTACCAACCATCGCCACCGCGCTGGTCTCGATTGTCGGGGCGGCGGTGATGCTGCTGGTGATCGAACCCTGGGTCGGCCTGGCCTGCCTGGTGGCCTTGCTGCTGTGCATCACCTTGCTGCCGCGTTTTGCCCGGCGCAATCAGGAGCTGCATGAGCGCCTGAACGACCGGCTGGAAAAGGAAATCGGCCTGGTGGCCAAGGTCGGCGCCACGTCCCTGCAACGGCACTACCGGCTACTGTCGCGGCTGCGGATCTGGCTGTCGGACCGCGAGGCGGCGGCCTATCTCCTGCTTGGCTCGGCGGCCGCGCTGCTGTTCGTGATCGCCATCAGCCAACTGGCCCTGACCGAAGGGGTCAAGGCCGGGCATGTGTACGCGGTGATGACCTACCTGTGGACCTTTGTCAGCAGCCTGGATGAAGCGCCGACCATGGTCGATCAGCTCGCACGCCTGCGGGATATCGGCAAGCGGGTGGATCCGGGGCTCGCCGAACCGGACGAGCCCCGCTGAAATATTAGAACGGCCGGATGCGATAGCCGTTGCCATCCTTGGCTTCGGCGAACTTGTAATACGCCGACAGATTGACCTTCTCGGCGATGTGCTGGGTGAATGACACGCCGTCATCACCCCACACCCGACCGATGTGGCTGTAGGCAAAGGCTTGCGCGGCCCACTGCTTGTCGCCCTTGCCCATGTTGTTCATCGCCACGTAACCGGACGACGTCCTGGACATGCCGCTGACCTCGCCACTGACATCGTTCTGGCCGTTGGTGACCGGTGAAATGAACACCTTGGCGCTGGCGGTTCGGGCTTCGGCGTATTGCGAGAGCTTCTGGTTCTCCGAGTGGTTGAGCACCAGCAGCACCTTGCCCTGCAGTTGGCTAGCGGTCGGCCAGGACTTGCCCTTGAGCGAGCCCTGCAAGGCACTGCTGCTGACACCCAGGTGCTGGGCCAGGTCGCCCGGGGTATAGAGCTTGCCCTGGAAAATCCGGCTGACCAGATCATCGAAGTCTTTCGGCGTACGCCCGGAGCTTTCCTTCGACCAGCCCTGCTTCTTGTCGAGGATCAGGGTAATCGGGAAGTGCCCGGGATGGCTGTCGCTCCAGAGCCTGATGTCGTTGAGGCAGGCCTCGAGATCGTTGGTGCCTTTGCCGTCGCCGGTGCAGTTGTTGTCATTGCCGGACTGGAACAGGGTGCCGGGGTTGTGCCGCACGAACCAGTGACCGGCCGAACCACCGGTGACCGCATCGCGCTGGTCCCAGAAATCCAGCTCCAGGGTACGCACGCTGTCGAGCACACTGGTGAAGGTGCTGGCGTACTGTTTTTCGTAGCAGTTATGGCACGCCACCTGGGCGATAGCGTTGAAGGCGCTGTACCAGGAAGCCGGAGAAATGAATCCCGCGGCCTCCTGGCTGGACGCCATCTGGCTGGCCAGCGCCAGGGGCAGTACGGCTGTACGGAGGGCAAAACGAGTGAGACGGGACATGTCAGCTCCTGCCGGGAAGGCATCCTGTAGGGAAATTGCCCCTATGTTTTAGCCCAGCCCCACGCATTTGCAATCGGCCTCCCGCCGCTGCCCAGCGGCCACGCGATCGGAGCACGCAACCGGTATCAACGGAACCGATCGACCTCCTGGCGCAAGTCCGCCGCCAGCTTCTCCAGTTCCTTGGCGGTGATCGCCAGGTTCGACACCACTTCGCGCTGTTCGCTGTTGGCCAGGGCAATGCTTTGCAGGTTGCTGCTGAGCAGGGTCGCGGTGCTGCTCTGCTCCTGGGTCGCGGTGGTGATCGCGGCGAACTGCTGGCCGGCCGAGCGGCTCTGCTCGTCGATGCGCGCCAGAGCCGAGGCGACATTGGCGTTGCGCGACAGGCCTTCCTGCATCAGCACATTGCCCTGCTCCATGGTGGCGATGGCGTTGCCGGTTTCCTGCTGGATGCTGTTGATCATCCCCGAGATTTCGTCGGTGGCTTCGCGGGTCCGCGACGCCAGGTTGCGCACCTCATCGGCGACCACGGCAAAGCCGCGGCCTTGTTCGCCGGCGCGTGCGGCTTCGATGGCGGCGTTGAGCGCCAGCAGGTTGGTCTGGTCGGCAATCGCGGTGATCACCCCGACGATGCCGCCGATTTCCTCGGAGCGCTGGCCCAGGGTATTGATCACCGTCGCGGTGCTGTTCAAGGCACCGGCGATCTGCTCCAGCGAGGCCGAGGCCTCTTCCATCGAGGTGCGGCCGATCCGGGTCTGCTGGGCATTTTCCTGGGCCAGGCGTTCGGTGTTGCCCATGTTGTCGGCGATGTTCAGCGAGGTGGCGCTGAACTCTTCCACCGCCCCGGCCATGCTGCTGATCTCGCCCGACTGCTGCTCCATGCCCTCGTACGCCCCGCCTGACAGCCCGGACAGCGCCTGGGCCCGGCCATTGACCTCCTCGGCGGCCCTGCGGATGTGCTCGACCATGGTCGACAGGGCCTGGCCCATCTGGTTGAAGCTGCTCGCCAACTGGCCGATTTCATCCTGGCTGGAGACATTCAGGCGCGCGCTCAGGTCGCCCTTGCCCAAAGCGTCGGCCTGGCGCACCAGGTCGCCCAGGGGCGCAAGCTTGCTACGCAGCAGCCAGACCGTGGCGCCCACCGCCAGCAGCATCGCCAACAGGCTGCCGATGACCAGGCGCGTGCCGACGCTCCAGGTCACCGCACGAATCTCGGCCTTCGGCATGCTCGCCACCACCGACCAGGGCCCGCCTTCGAAGGGGACGGCGACACTGTAGAAGTCCTCGCTCTTGTCGCTCCAGAAGCGGCCCTTGCCCGGCTGCCCGGCCAGTTCGGTAATGGTCGTGGCCGACTGCTCCAGTGCCTGTACGCCAGCCGGCGGCACCAGCCATTTATGCTGCTCGTCGAGCAACGCCAGGGAGCCGGTCTGGCCGATGCGGAAGCGCTTGAGGTTGTCGAACTGGGCGTTCTGCGCATCGGTGTAGTCGAAGCCGACGAACAACACCGCGATCACCTTGCCGGCGCCGTCCCGCACCGGCGTGTACTGGGTCATGTACAGGCGCTCGAAGAGCAGCGCGCGACCGACATAGCTCTGCCCCGCCATGAGTTTCTGGTAGGCCGGGTGCGCGTGGTCCAGCAGGGTGCCGATGGCGCGGCTGCCATCCTGCTTGCTCAGCGAGGTGCTGACGCGGATGAAGTCGTCGCCGCTGCGCACGAACACGGTGGCCACGCCGGCGGTCATCTGCTTGAACTCGTCGACTTCCTCGAAGTTGTTGTTCAGCACCACGTCACCCAGGTGCAGGCCCGGGGTCTGGGTACCGGCCACAGTCACCGGCTGGTCCGGGTGCAGGCTCAGGCCGCCGCTGAAACGCTTTTCGAACAGCCCGCTCAGGCGCTGGGTGCTTTCGCGCAGGGTGCCGTGGAAGGTATTGAGCTGGTCGGCCAGCAGCCGTGCCTCACTGGCCAGGTGTTCTTCCCGGGTGGCGAGGTTGGCGGCGTCCAGCGAGCGCAGGGCGAAGACGGTACTGCCGCTGATCACGATCGCCAGTACCACGGCGAGTGCGAGACCAAGCTGCGAGGCGATCCGGGCACGAGGTTGAGGCATGACAGCTCCTGGCCGAGAGACCGGATCGTCCTGATCGCGTCACACGCTCGGCAATGGTTCTAATAAGAATGAGATGTCGGAACCGATCAGAACGAAGGTTCCACTTCCAAGGATTCGGCGGCGCCGCTCAATACTTGAGCGAGTCGCACGGGTATCGCGCAGGCCCCTGGTCATGGGGCCTTCATCGTTTCAGCCGAGCCGCTCTACGTCGGGCAATTGCATGGCCCGGACCTCGTTCTGGAGAAAGTCGCTGAGGCGGCGCAAACGTTCACCTCCAGGCCGGGTCTTGGGCCAGACCAGGTAGTAATTCTCGCCACTGGCCACCGCCGTCGGCCAGGGCAGGCTCAGCCGACCCTGGGCCACATCCTCGGCCACCATCAGCAGATCACCCATGGAAACCCCGTAGCCCCGGGCCGCGGCGATCATGCCCAGCTCCAGGGTGTCGAACACCTGCCCACCCTTGAGCGAGACCTGTTCGGACAGCCCCATGCGCTCCAACCAGTTGCGCCAGTCGCGGCGATCCGGGGTCGGGTGCAGCAGCTCAGTGGCGGCCAGTCGCGCCACGTCCCACGGCTGGTCGTTGAGCAGGTTCGGCGCACCCACCGGGATCAGCAATTCCGGAAACAGGTAGCTGGCCTCCCAGTCCGGCGGAAAGTGGCCGTTGCTCAGCAGCACCGCGCAGTCGAAGGGCTCCTGGTTGAAGTCCACCGAATCGACGTCCATCCAGGCGCTGGTCAGTTGCACCTCGTTGCCCGGCTGCAGATGGCGGAAGCGGCTCAGACGCGCCAGCAGCCAGCGCATGGTCAGGGTCGAGGGCGCCTTCATGCGCAGGATGTCGTCTTCGGCGCGCAGGGTATTGCAGGCGCGCTCGAGGGCGGTGAAGCCTTCGCGGATACCTGGCAGCAGCAGGCGCGCGGCCTCGGTCAGCTGCAGGTTGCGCCCGCTGCGCTGGAACAGCCGGCAGGCGAAGTGGTCTTCCAGGGTGCGGATATGCCGGCTGACCGCACTCTGGGTGATCGACAGCTCCTCCGCCGCGCGGGTGAACGAGCTGTGTCGCGCCGCGGCTTCAAAGGCGCGCAAGGCATACAGGGGCGGAAGACGACGGGGCATGGCAGCACTCCACAGGCGCAATGGCGCCAAGTTACCAGAATCGGCAAAGCATGAGTTTTAATCATGCCACCAATCGTTTTTATCCCTTTGTGAAAGTCGCCGAGAGCGCCGAGAATCAACCCTCTTAACTGCCTCCCCCGTATCGAGACCGATGACCATGCAGCATCCAGCACGCACCGAACTCTGGGCCATCCTGCGGCTGGCCGGGCCGCTGATCGCCTCACAGTTGGCGCACATGCTGATGGTGCTGACCGACACCCTGATGATGGCCCGCCTGAGCCCGGAAGCCCTGGCCGGCGGCGGTCTCGGCGCGGCCACCTATTCGTTCGTGTCGATCTTCTGCATCGGCGTGATCGCGGCGGTCGGGACCCTGGTCGCGATTCGCCAGGGCGCCGGCGACATCGAAGGCGCCGCGCGCCTGACCCAGGCCGGGCTCTGGCTGGCGTGGCTGATGGCGCTGGTCGCCGGCCTGCTGCTGTGGAACCTCAAGCCGGTGTTGCTGCTGTTCGGCCAGACCGAAACCAACGTGCAGTCCGCCGGCCAGTTCCTGCTGATCCTGCCGTTCGCCCTGCCCGGCTACCTGAGCTTCATGGCCCTGCGCGGCTTCACCAGCGCCATCGGCCGCGCCACGCCGGTGATGGTCATCAGCCTGGCCGGCACGGTGGCCAACTTCCTGCTCAATTACGCCTTGATCACCGGCATGTTCGGCCTGCCGAAACTGGGGCTGGTGGGGATCGGCCTGGTCACCGCGATCGTCGCCAACTGCATGGCCGTGGCGCTGGCCTGGCACATCAAGCGCCACCCGGCCTACGCCGCCTACCCGCTGCGCCAGGGCCTGGCGCGGCCCAATCGCCAGTACCTGCGGGAACTCTGGCGCCTGGGCCTGCCCATCGGCGGCACCTACGCGGTGGAAGTCGGGCTGTTCGCCTTTGCCGCGCTGTGCATGGGCACCATGGGCAGCACCCAGCTGGCGGCGCACCAGATCGCCCTGCAGATCGTCTCCGTGGCCTTCATGGTGCCGGCCGGGATCTCCTACGCGATCACCATGCGCATCGGCCAGCACTACGGCGCCGGGCAGCTGCTGCACGCGCGCATGGCCGGGCGGGTCGGGATCGCCTTTGGCGGCGCGGCCATGCTGGGTTTCGCCATGATTTTCTGGCTGCTGCCGAACCAGTTGATCGGGCTGTTCCTCGACCATGACGACCCGGCCTTTCGCGATGTGATCAACCTGGCGGTCAGCCTGCTGGCGGTCGCGGCCTGGTTCGAGCTGTTCGACGGCACGCAGACCATCGCCATGGGCGCGATTCGCGGGCTCAAGGACGCCAAGACCACCTTCCTCGTGGGCCTGGGCTGCTATTGGCTGATCGGTGCGCCGGCGGCCTGGCTGATGGCCTTCACCCTGGGCTGGGGCGCGACCGGCGTGTGGTGGGGCCTGGCATCGGGGCTGGCGTGCGCCGCCATCAGCCTGACCCTGGCCTTCGAATGGAAGATGCGGCGGATGATTCGCCGGGAAGGCGCGGAACCCGCGCCACGGGATAACTTCCAGACTGCCCAGGATTCCCTGTAGCTGCAGGAGCTCGAGGGCTCCTGCCGCTACAGCGGGATGCCGTCAGCTGACCTCGCCGACCAGGACTTGCTGGCTTGCGCCGAACGTCAGGTATTCCACCAGTTCCGCCAGCGGCAGCGGCTTGCTGATCAGGTAGCCCTGCGCCTGATCGCAACCAAAGCTGCGCAGCAAGGCCAGCTGCTCGGGGGTTTCCACGCCCTCGGCCACCACCTCGAGATGGAGGTTGTGAGCCAGGTTGATCATGGCGTGCACCAGCTTGCGGTTCTCTTCGCGCTGCTCCATGCCGCCGACGAAGCTTTTGTCGATCTTGAGCAGGGCAATCGGCAGGCTGTTGAGGTGCACGAAAGACGAAAACCCGGTGCCGAAGTCGTCCAGGGAAAACCGCACTCCCAGACGCCCCAGCGCATCCATGGTCTGCTTGACCAGGTCGCTGCGGCGCATCACCGCGGTTTCGGTCAGCTCGAATTCCAGCCATTGCGCCTCGACACCCCGCTCGGCAATCAGCCGGCTGAGAGTCGACAGCAACTGGCTGTCCTGGAACTGGCGGAACGACAGGTTGACCGCCATGTGCAGCGGCGCCAGGCCGCGTTCGCGCAGGACCTGCATGTCGCGCAGCGCCCGGGAAATCACCCAGTAGCCCAGCGGCACGATCAAACCGCTCTGCTCGGCCAGCGGCACGAACTCGCTCGGCGGCAACAGCCCGCGTTCGCCATGGCGCCAGCGCACCAGGGCTTCGAGGCCGACGATCTGCCCGTCATGCAGGTTCAGGCGCGGCTGGTAGTGCAGCTCCAGCTCGTCGCGGCGCAAGGCCCGGCGCAGCTCGCTTTCCAGGTCGGCGAGGCTGCGGGCATTGCGGTTGATGCGTTCGTTGAAGATATGAAAGGTACAGCCCTGGGTACTTTTGGCCTGCTGCATGGCGATGTGCGCGTGCCACATCAGCGGGTCGGCGCCGGCATTCGCTCTGGCATGGGCGATGCCCAGGCTGCAGCCGATCAGCAGGCTTTCGCCGTCGATCCAGTACGGTTCGGCCATGACTTCGGCGATGCGCTCGGCCATCCACTCGGCGCGTTGCGGCGCCCGGCGGGTATCGATCAGCAGGGCGAATTCGTCGCTGCCCAGGCGCGCCAGCTGGTCCCCGGCCTCAAGTTGGCTCTTGAGCCGCGAGACCACTTGCAGGATCAACCGGTCGCCGGCCTGGTGGCCCAACGCATCGTTGGCATGCCGGAAGTTGTCCAGGTCCAGGTGCCCCAGCGCCAGCCCGCGCCCTTCGTTTTCCGCCAGGCGCGCCGCCAGCAGGGTCTGGAAACCCTGGCGGTTGGCGATGCCGGTCAAAGGGTCCTGCTCGGCCAGGCGCAACAGGGTGCTTTCCAGCACCCCGCGCTCACGCACATGGCGCAGGCAACGGCGCACCGTATCGGTACTGAGGTTTTTATTCACCAGCCAGTCGCTGGCGCCGGCCGGCGTATTCAGCGGCTCCTGCTCCAGCAGCAATACCGTGGGCAGGCTGCAACGACCGGGAGCCGGTTGCAGTTGGGGAACGGTTAACAGAATCGCAGAGCGATCTTCATCGAACAGACGGCTGACAGATTCCCAGGTCGGCGCACTGATCAGCACCACCGAGTCTCCCAACGGAGCGAGACACTCGCGCAACAACGCTGCCCACGCCGGCTCTTCGGCCAGCAGCAGCAAGCGCAAGGGTTCGACAGGCTTGGACAAGCTAGCTCCCTAGACTCTGTAATAGAAGTTGGCGGCGGGCATTATGACGCGTGGATAAACAATGACAAATGATATTGATTATCAAACGCGGTTTCTTGTATCGCTCTAACTCGAACATTAGACGCATATTCAGCGCGCATCCTGAGGGAAAGTATCAAAACCGGCAAATTTAGATAGCGTGCTGCGTCACAAGTCGGAGAGAGCAGCAGAATCCGTCCAGCCTGTTAAAATGCCCGCCCATTTCGTTACAGACCCCTTTTTTCGTCATGTCCCGACTCAATCCCCGGCAGCAAGAAGCCGTGAACTATGTCGGCGGCCCTCTTTTGGTGCTCGCCGGTGCAGGCTCCGGCAAGACCAGTGTAATCACGCGCAAGATCGCCCACCTGATCCAGAACTGCGGCATTCGCGCGCAGTACATCGTCGCCATGACCTTCACCAACAAGGCCGCGCGGGAGATGAAGGAGCGGGTCGGCACCCTGCTGCGCAGTGGCGAGGGCCGTGGCCTGACCGTATCGACCTTCCACAACCTGGGGCTGAACATCATCCGCAAGGAGCATGTACGGCTGGGCTACAAGCCGGGCTTCTCGATCTTCGACGAGACCGACGTCAAGGCCCTGATGACCGACATCATGCAAAAGGAATACTCGGGCGACGACGGCGTCGACGAGATCAAGAACATGATCGGCGCCTGGAAGAACGACCTGATCCTGCCGGCCCAGGCCCTGGAGAACGCGCGCAACCCCAAGGAACAGACCGCGGCCATCGTCTACACCCACTACCAGCGCACGCTCAAGGCGTTCAATGCGGTGGACTTCGACGACCTGATCCTGCTGCCGGTGAAGCTGTTCGAGGAACACGCCGACATCCTGGAGAAGTGGCAGAACAAGGTGCGCTACCTGCTGGTGGACGAATACCAGGACACCAACGCCAGCCAGTACCTGCTGGTAAAAATGCTCATCGGCAAGCGCAACCAGTTCACCGTGGTGGGCGACGACGACCAGTCGATCTACGCCTGGCGCGGCGCCCGCCCGGAAAACCTGATGCTGCTCAAGGAGGACTACCCGTCCTTGAAGGTGGTGATGCTCGAGCAGAACTACCGCTCCACCAGCCGCATCCTGCGTTGCGCCAACGTGCTGATCTCCAACAACCCCCACGAGTTCGAGAAACAGCTGTGGAGCGAGATGGGCCACGGCGACGAGATCCGCGTGATCCGCTGCCGCAACGAGGACGCCGAGGCCGAGCGGGTGGCCATGGAAATCCTCAGCCTGCACCTGCGCACCGACCGGCCCTACAGCGATTTCGCGATCCTCTATCGCGGCAACTACCAGGCCAAGCTGATCGAGCTGAAGCTGCAGCATCACCAGATTCCCTATCGCTTGTCCGGCGGCAACAGCTTCTTCGGGCGCCAGGAAGTGAAGGACCTGATGGCCTACTTCCGCCTGATCGTGAACCCGGACGACGACAACGCCTTCCTGCGGGTGATCAACGTGCCGCGCCGGGAAATCGGCTCGACCACCCTGGAAAAGCTCGGCAACTACGCCACCGAACGCAAGATATCGATGTACGCCGCCACCGACGAAATCGGCCTGGGCGAGCACCTGGACAGCCGCTTCACCGACCGCCTGGCGCGTTTCAAGCGCTTCATGGACAAGGTGCGCGAGCAGTGCGCCGGCGAAGACCCGATCTCCGCCCTGCGCAGCATGGTCATGGACATCGACTACGAGAACTGGCTGCGCACCAACAGCTCCAGCGACAAGGCCGCCGACTACCGCATGGGTAACGTGTGGTTCCTGATCGAGGCGCTGAAGAACACCCTGGAAAAAGACGAAGACGGCGAAATGACCGTCGAAGACGCCATCGGCAAGCTGGTGTTGCGCGACATGCTGGAGCGTCAGCAGGAAGAGGAAGACGGCGCCGAGGGCGTGCAGATGATGACCCTGCATGCCTCCAAGGGCCTGGAATTCCCCTATGTGTTCATCATGGGCATGGAGGAGGAAATTCTCCCCCACCGCTCCAGTATCGAAGCCGACACCATCGAGGAAGAACGCCGCCTGGCCTACGTGGGCATCACCCGCGCGCGCCAGACCCTGGCCTTCACCTTCGCCGCCAAGCGCAAACAGTACGGTGAAATCATCGACTGCGCCCCCAGCCGCTTCCTCGACGAATTGCCGCCGGACGACCTGGCGTGGGAAGGCAACGACGACACTCCGACCGAAGTCAAAGCTGTTCGCGGCAATAATGCGCTGGCGGATATACGGGCGATGTTAAAGCGCTAGAATTGAACATTTTTTAGCCGCAGCATTTTTAACCCAAGCATTTTTAACCGAACACCTTTTATCAGAGCTCAGGCGCACAAGGCGCCAAAAGAGGAAAGCTTCATGGAAGCACTGCACAAGAAAATTCGCGAAGAAGGCATCGTGCTTTCCGACCAGGTCCTGAAAGTCGACGCCTTTCTGAACCACCAGATCGACCCGGCCTTGATGAAGCTGATCGGCGACGAATTCGCCACGCTGTTCAAGGACTCGGGCATCACCAAGATCGTCACCATCGAAGCCTCGGGCATCGCTCCGGCGATCATGACCGGCCTGAACCTGGGCGTACCGGTGATCTTCGCGCGCAAGCACCAGTCCCTGACCCTGACCGAGAACCTGCTGTCGGCGACCGTGTATTCGTTCACCAAGCAGACCGAAAGCACCGTGGCGATTTCCCCGCGCCACCTGACCAGCAGCGACCGCGTGCTGATCATCGATGACTTCCTGGCCAACGGTAAGGCGTCCCAGGCGCTGATCTCGATCATCAAGCAGGCAGGTGCCACCGTGGCCGGCCTGGGCATCGTGATCGAGAAGTCGTTCCAGGGCGGCCGCGCCGAACTGGACGCGCAAGGCTATCGCGTGGAATCCCTGGCCCGGGTCAAGTCCCTGGCCGGTGGCGTGGTGAGCTTTATCTAAAGAGGCGTTGCCTCTTCAATCGCAAGCACGTCTCGCACCTACAGATGCCGCCTGCTTCTGTAGGAGCGAGGCTTGCCCGCGATGACGCTGCCAGGCGTCTACCTTATGCCTGCGCTGTCTCGCGTAAGGCGGCCAGCAGCAAACGCTGATAGATCTCCTCGCGCCAACCATCGGGCTTCACCAGTTGCATCCGCTGCAGATGCGCCGGGAAGGCTTCCGGTGGTGGCGCATCCAGCGCCGCCTTGCCCAATTCGAGAATCTCGCTGAGCTTGAACTTGCTCTTCAGCCAGTTCAGCGCCCGCAGCAAATCCCGCTCCTCCACGCTGAAGTCGCTGCCCAGCGGATATTCCGGGAACAGGTGCCGGTGCTGCGCCTGGATCGCCAATAGGCGTTGTGGGTGGTTATCGGTGAAGCGCGGATCGAGGCGGAAGTCCTTGGGCAGCTTGCCGGCCTTCTGCGCCTGTTCGATCAGGCCCGGCTGGAACCGCGAGTCGCTGATATTGAGCAGCGCTTCGACCACTTTCGCATCGGTCTTGCCGCGCAGATCGGCGATGCCGTACTCGGTGACCACGATGTCCCGCAGGTGCCGCGGGATGGTGCAATGGCCGTATTCCCAGACGATGTTGGAGCTGACCAGGCCCGCGGACTCGCGCCAGCTGCGCAGGATCAGGATCGAGCGCGCGCCTCGCAGCGCATGGCCCTGGGCGACAAAGTTGTACTGCCCGCCGACGCCACTGAGCACCCGGCCGTCTTCCAGCTGATCCGCGACCCCAGCCCCGAGCAGGGTGACCATGATCGAGCTGTTGATGAACCGCGCATCCTGGCGCTGCAGGCGCTTGAGCTCTTCCTGGCCATACAGCTCGTTGATGTAGCTGATGGCGGTCATGTTGAACTCGCCAAGCTTGCTCTTGGGCAGATCCCTGAGGCGCTGGTAGAAACTGCGCGGCCCGAGGAAAAAGCCACCATGCACCGACACCCCGCCCGGCGCCTGGTCTTCATCCAGGGTCCCGGCGTTGGCCTGTTGCTGCAGGGCCACCGAGGGATAGACCTTGCGCCGCACAATGCCAGCATCGGCCAGGGCCAGCAGGCCGTTGACGAACATCTCGCTGCAGCCATACAGGCCCTTGGCGAAAGGCTCCACCCCGCCTTCGCGCTCGATCAGCGGTTTCCAGCACTGGATCTCCAGGTCCGCCAGCAGCGCCCGATAGCCGTCGTTGTCCGCCTGGCGCGCCAGCAACGCCGCCGTCAACGCATCGCCCATGGAGCCGATGCCGATCTGCAGGGTGCCGCCGTCGCGCACCAGGGTGCTGGCGTGCAGGCCGATAAAATGATCCTGGAACCCTACCGGCATGTTCGGCGTGGAAAACAGCGTGCTGCCCTCCTCTTCGTCGATCAGCAGGTCGAAGGTGACAGCGTCGATCTCGGCGTCGCCCGGCATATAAGGCAGGTCGCGATGCACCTGGCCCAGCAGCAGGATGGTTTCGCCGGCGGCACGTCGCTCGGCGATCATCGGCAGCAGGTCGAGGGTGATGTCCGGGTTGCAGCTCAGGCTCAGGCGGTCGGCCTGTTGCGGGTCCCGGGCCACCAGTTGCGCGACCAGGTTCAGGCCAGCGGCATTGATGTCGCGCGCGGCGTGGCTGTAGTTGCTGCAGACGTAATCCTGCTGCGCCGTTGCACTGTTGAGCAGGCTGCCGGGTTGCATGAAGAACTGTTCGATATGGATATTGGCCGGCACCTGGTTGCGGTGCAGGTCGGCGAGGAATTCCAGCTCGGGGTAGTCGCCGAATACCTGCTCGATGAAAGGCTCGAGGAAGCGCCGTTGCAAGCCATCACCCAGTGGCGGGCGGCCCAGGCTCAGGGCGGTGTAAATGGTCAGTTGGCGTTCGGGCAGCTGTGCAACCCGACGATACAGGGCATTGGCGAAGCGATTGGGTTTGCCCAGCCCCAGCGGCATGCCCATGTGAATATGCGCCGGCAAGCGTGCCAGGACCTCATCGACCGCCCGCTCGATAGAACATGACTGCACCATCCGATCCTCCAGAACCTTCCATGAATTGAGGTTGGACCGAGCTTGCCGGGTCTTTGCTGCAATGAACAGTCCCGGCCGGATCGCAGGCATGAAAAAAGCCGCTCGTAAGCGGCTTTTTTGCGGAAGATACAGGCTTATTTCAAGCCGGACATCTTCTGGATGGCGCCCTTGAGCTCTTCGTCGGAGCAATCGGCGCAGGTGCCTTTAGGCGGCATCGCGTTGATACCGGTAATGGCCTTGGCCAGGATGCCGTCGAGGCCGCCCTGGTGATCCGCGCGCTCTTTCCAGGCAGCGGCGTCGCCGATTTTCGGCGCGCCCAGCAGGCCGGAACCGTGGCAAGCATTGCAATGCTTGGCAATCACTTCGTCTGGAGTCTTCGCACCACCGCCACCGGCGGCAACAGCGACTTCCATACCCTTGCATTCCTGCCCCTGGACGCAGACCTGGCCAACCGGCTCGAGGCGCTTGGCAATATCGTCGTTGGTCGCAGCTTGAGCGCTGACAGCCCAGAGGGCCAATACGGTTGCTGGTGCAGCCAGCATTTTCATAATTAGGTTCACGCGTACACCCTCAATGGTGGCTAGTCACGCCCACGGCCACGGTTTCGCGGGCGGGCGCAAGTATAACGGTTAGCCCGCCACTCTGAAACAACCCTAGATTCAAAGGGGGATTAGAGAGGGGCGAAATACTGCTTCGGGCACCGCTGCAATCCTTGCAGGACGCCTCTTCTATTAGAAGTTCGCGGGCGTGGCTGCGCTGATTAGTCGCGCGGGTGCATCGAAAGGATTACGGAAACGGTGTGGCTTGGTGCTTTCGAAATAGTAGCTGTCACCGGCTTCGAGCACGAATGTCTCAAGGCCCACCACCAGTTCCAGGCGCCCTTCCACGAGAATCCCGGTTTCCTCGCCTTCGTGGGTGAGCATCTCTTCACCGGTGTCGGCGCCCGGTGGGTAGATCTCGTTGAGAAAAGCGATCGCCCGGCTCGGATGTGCCCGGCCCACCAGTTTCATGGTCACCGCGCCATCGGAAATATCGATCAACTCGTTGGCTTTGTAGACGATCTGGGTAGGTTTTTCCTGGAGGATTTCTTCCGAGAAAAACTCGACCATCGACATGGGAATGCCGCCAAGAACCTTTCTCAGCGAACTGATCGAGGGGCTGACGCTGTTCTTCTCGATCATCGAAATGGTGCTGTTGGTGACGCCCGCGCGCTTGGCGAGTTCACGCTGGGAAAGGCCTTTGAGTTTACGGATGGATTGCAGTCGTTCACCGACGTCCAATGCGGCAGCCTCCTAGGGATCAGGCGTTGTTGTAGTTGAGCGTTATCATGGCGATAGCGTTCAGTATTTACAACACTTGGGCCCCAATCCCGGGGGGCAAGGCGACTTTCGGCAGTGCGCGG
Organism: Pseudomonas sp. T8; assembly: GCF_024610635.1. NCBI lineage: Bacteria > Pseudomonadati > Pseudomonadota > Gammaproteobacteria > Pseudomonadales > Pseudomonadaceae > Pseudomonas > Pseudomonas sp. T8. The sequence goes on along the minus strand of NZ_CP102374.1, from coordinate 4,522,952 downwards.
CGCTGCTCAGTCCCCGGAATAGACGCGTGGCACCCGGCGCAGGTTGCAGAACAGCTGGTAAGGAATGGTATCGGCGGCGGCCGCCAGCTCGCTGGCGAGGATGTGCTTGCCCCACAGCTCGACAGTAGAACCCAGCCCGGCCTCTGGCACGTCGGTCAGGTCGATGCACAGCATGTCCATGGAAACCCGGCCGAGCAGTTGGGTACGCTGCCCCGCCACCAGCACCGGCGCACCGGTCGGCGCATGCCGCGGATAACCGTCGGCGTACCCCATGGCCACCACGCCGATCCGCATTGGCCGCGGCGTGACAAATTTGGCGCCGTACCCCACCGGTTCGCCGGGCGGCAGTTCGCGCACGCAGATCACTTTCGACTCCAGGGTCATCACCGGTTGCAGGCGCGCGGCCAGCGGATGCGGCTCTTCGAACGGAGTCGAGCCATACAGCATGATGCCGGGGCGTACCCAGTCGCTGGGGATATTCGGCCAGCCGAGCACGGCTGGCGAGTTGCGTAGGCTGATCTCGGCGGACAAGCCCTGGCGCGCCGCCTCGAACACCGCGACCTGCTCGTCGCTGCGGCTGCAGCTGAGCTCGTCGGCGCGGGCGAAGTGGCTCATCAGCACGATCTTCGCCACCTTGCCGCTGGCCAGCAGCCGCTGATAGGCCGGCTGGTAATCCTTGGGGTGCAGGCCGACGCGGTGCATGCCCGAATCCAGCTTGAGCCATACCGTCAGCGGCTTGGCGACGCTGGCCTGCTCGATGGCTTCCAGCTGCCACAGCGAATGCACCACGCACCAGAAATCATGCTCGACGATCAGGTCCAGCTCGTCGGCCTCGAAAAAACCTTCGAGCAGCAATATCGGCGCGCGAATCCCCGCCGCCCGCAGTTCCAGGGCCTCTTCGATACAGGCCACGGCAAAGCCGTCGGCCTCGGCTTCCAGCGCCTGGGCGCAACGCACCGCGCCATGGCCATAGGCATCGGCCTTGATCACGGCAAGCGCACGGGCGCCCGGCGACGCTTCGCGGGCCAGTTGGTAGTTGTGACGCAGGGCTTGAAGATCGATCAGGGCACGGGCAGGACGCATGGCGGCAGACTTCTAGGCGGTCATGTGGGAAGAAAAAACCGGCGCCGGCCGACAGCGTTAACCATCGGTGGCGCCGGGAGAGGGATCTTGCTTAAGGCAGAGCGGCCACGACGGACAGCTCGACCAGGATTTCCGGTTCGCAGAGCTTGGCTTCGACGGTTGCACGGGCCGGGGCGACGCCTTTTGGCAGCCACTGGTCCCATACGCTGTTCATCCCGGCGAAGTGCGCATCGATGTCCTTCAGGTAGATAGTCACCGACAGCAGGCGCGACTTGTCGGTGCCGGCCAGGTCCAGCAAACGCTCGATGTTGGCGAGGGTTTCACGGGTCTGCTGTTCAATCCCGGCGTTCAGGTCGTCGCCGACTTGCCCGGCCAGATACACGGTACCGCTGTGAACGACGATCTGGCTCATGCGCTCATTGGTGAGCTGGCGCTGGATTGACATGTTTTGCAGGCTCCTGAGAATTACCGTAACGAGAAATATCGAGACCTTCGGCGCTGATCTGCGGCTTTTTCTTCGCCATCAGGTCAGCCAGCAGACGACCGGAACCACAAGCCATGGTCCAGCCAAGCGTGCCATGCCCCGTGTTCAAGAACAGGTTGCGCATGGGCGTGGCGCCGACGATCGGCGTGCCGTCCGGGGTGGTAGGACGCAGGCCGGTCCAGAAACTGGCCTCGGACAGATCGCCGCCCTGAGGATAAAGATCGTTGACGATCATCTCCAGCGTTTCGCGCCGACGCGGATTCAGCGAGAGGTCAAAACCGGCGATTTCCGCCATGCCGCCAACGCGAATACGGTTGTCGAAACGGGTGATCGCCACCTTGTAGGTTTCGTCGAGGATGGTCGAAGTCGGGGCCATGGCCGGGTTGGTGATCGGCACGGTCAGCGAGTAACCCTTGAGCGGATACACCGGGGCCTTGATGCCCAGCGGCTTGAGCAGCTGCGGCGAGTAGCTGCCGAGGGCCAGCACGTAGCGATCGGCGGTTTCCAGCTTGCCGTCGATCCAGACACCGTTGATGCGGTCGCCGGCGAAGTCCAGGCGCTGGATGTTCTGGTCGAAGCGGAATTCCACACCCAGCTTGGTGCACATTTGCGCCAGGCGCGTGGTGAACATCTGGCAGTCGCCAGTCTGGTCGTTAGGCAGGCGCAGGGCGCCGGCCAGGATGTCGGTCACGCTGGCCAGGGCCGGCTCGACGCGGGCGATGCCTTCGCGGTCCAGCACTTCGAAAGGTACGCCGGACTCCTTGAGCACGGCGATATCCTTGGCCGCGCCATCCAGTTGCGCCTGGGTGCGGAACAGCTGGGTGGTCCCCAGGCTGCGGCCTTCATAGGCGATGCCGGTCTCCAGGCGCAGTTCGTCGAGGCAGTCGCGGCTGTACTCGGACAGACGGACCATGCGTTCCTTGTTCACCGCGTAGCGGGCGGCGGTGCAGTTGCGCAGCATCTGCGCCATCCACAGGTATTGATCGATGTCGGCGGTGGCCTTGATCGCCAGCGGCGCGTGGCGCTGCAGCAGCCACTTGATGGCCTTGAGCGGCACGCCCGGCGCGGCCCAGGGCGAGGCATAACCCGGCGAAACCTGGCCGGCGTTGGCGAAGCTGGTTTCCATGGCAACGGCCGGCTGACGGTCGACAACCGTCACTTCGAAACCGGCACGGGCCAGATAGTAGGCACTGGTGGTACCGATCACGCCGCTACCCAAGACCAGAACGCGCATTTTCATATCCCTCATCGCGGATAACCGCTGACGTTTGTTATTCAGAGCGAAGATGCGCGCAGTATAAAAAGCAATGACCAGTGCTTTTCACTATATAAACGCCTATATTTGGCGAGAATTCTCGGTAAAAACCCTTTTCACGGAGGCGCATCCCCTATGCGGACCAACCACCAGACGAAGCGCGAGCTGGACAAGATCGATCGCAATATCCTGCGCATCCTGCAGGCCGATGGGCGCATCTCCTTTACTGAGCTGGGGGAAAAGGTCGGGCTGTCGACCACGCCGTGCACCGAGCGGGTCCGCCGCCTGGAGCGCGAAGGCATCATCATGGGCTACAACGCCCGTCTCAACCCGCAACACCTCAAGGGTAGCCTGCTGGTGTTCGTCGAAATCAGCCTGGACTACAAGTCCGGCGACACCTTCGAAGAGTTCCGGCGCGCAGTGCTGAAACTGCCGCACGTACTGGAATGCCACCTGGTGTCGGGGGACTTCGACTATCTGGTGAAGGCGCGGATTTCCGAAATGGCCTCGTACCGCAAACTGCTGGGCGACATCCTGCTCAAGCTGCCCCACGTGCGCGAATCCAAGAGCTATATCGTGATGGAAGAGGTGAAAGAGAGCCTGAGCCTGCCGATTCCGGATTGATTGCAACGGCCCGGAGACCCTGTCGTCAGGGCAATCGCTTTCGCGGGCAAGCCTCGCTCCTACCGGACTTGTGCAACCTGTAGGAGCGAGGCTTGCCCGCGATGGCTTTGGATCAGACCAGCACCTGCCGGGTGCTCGCCATGTATTCATGGATCTGCTTTTCCACCCGCGGGTGGATCAGTTCCACCGGGCGCCGGCCATTGGGGCATGGCAGGCTCGGCGTGGTCCCGAACAGGCGACAGATCAGCGGCCGCTCGTCATACACCGTGCAGCCGTTGGGCCCCAGGTGCACACAGTTCAGCTCCTCCATCGCCGCGTCCTGCTCGGCCCGGGTCTTGCGCGGCAGGCGCGACATTTCTTCGGTCGAGGTGGTGACCGGACCGCAGCAGTCGTGACAGCCGGGCACGCACTCGAACGAGGGGATCTGCTGTCGGAGCATGCGGACTTTCTGGCTGTTGCAGCTCATCGAAACGCTTACCGGGAGTATGGAGAGACGGCGATTTTGCCCTAAAAGCCCTGTTCCAGACAGCACTGGCCGACCAGTGTTGCCGCGCCGGAAAGGTCCGGCTTATGCTCCGTCAAATTTTCCAAACACACGAATCAGGATGATCCACATGAACACCCGTGTTCAGCCGTCGGGGCCAGGCCATTCGCACCCCGCCTCCTACTACGCCGCCAGCAGCCTGCCCCAGCCCGATTATCCGGCGCTGACCGGCGAGCAGGTGGCGGATGTCTGCGTGGTCGGCGGCGGCTTTTCCGGGCTCAACACCGCGATCGAGTTGGCCGAGCGCGGGCTCAGCGTCATTCTGCTGGAAGCGCGCAAGATCGGCTGGGGCGCCAGCGGGCGCAACGGCGGGCAACTGATTCGCGGGGTCGGTCATGGTCTTGAGCAGTTCGCCCCAATAATCGGCAAAGACGGCGTACGCCAGATGAAGCTGATGGGCCTGGAAGCGGTGGAAATCGTCCGCCAGCGCATCGAACGCTTCCAGATTCCCTGCGACCTGACCTGGGGTTATTGCGACCTGGCCAACAAGCCGCGCGACCTCGAAGGTTTCGCCGAAGATGCCCAAGAGTTGCGCGACCTGGGCTATCGCCATGAAACCCGCCTGCTGCAAGCCCATGAGATGCACAGTGTGGTGGGCTCCGACCGTTATGTCGGCGGCCTGATCGACATGGGCTCGGGGCACCTGCACCCGCTGAACCTGGCCCTGGGCGAAGCCGCGGTCGCGCAGCAACTGGGCGTGCGCCTGTTCGAACACTCGGCCGTGACCCGCATCGACTACGGGCCGCAGGTCAAGGTCCATACCGCCCAGGGTTCGGTGCGCGCCAACACCCTGGTGCTGGGCTGCAACGCCTACCTCAACGACCTCAACCCGCAACTGGGTGGCAAGGTGCTGCCGGCCGGCAGCTACATCATCGCCACCGAACCCTTGAGCGAAGAGCTGGCCCACGCCCTGTTGCCCCAGAACATGGCGGTCTGCGACCAGCGAGTGGCCCTGGATTACTACCGCCTTTCCGCCGACCGCCGCTTGCTGTTCGGCGGCGCCTGCCATTATTCCGGCCGCGACCCGCGGGACATTGCTGCTTATATGCAGCCGAAGATGCTGCAGGTGTTCCCGCAACTGGCGGCAGTGAAGATCGACTACCAATGGGGCGGCATGATCGGCATCGGCGCCAACCGCCTGCCGCAGATCGGCCGGCTCAAGGACCAGCCCAATGTGTATTACGCCCAGGCCTATTCGGGCCACGGCGTGAATGCCACGCACCTGGCCGGCAAGCTGCTGGCCGAAGCCATCAGCGGCCAACAGAGCGGCGGTTTCGACCTGTTCGCCCAGGTCCCGCACATCACCTTCCCGGGCGGCAAGCACCTGCGCTCGCCCCTGCTGGCGCTGGGGATGCTCTGGCATCGGTTGAAAGAATTGGTCTGAAGGTGCCTGTAGCCGCCACATGGCAGGCATGAAAAAGGCCGCATCCGGTGAAATCGGATGCGGCCTTTTGCGGTTGCTACACAACCGATCGCAGGCTGCGCCAGCGGCTACCGATCAGCGGGGCTTTCACAGCCGCCAGAACGGCTTGAGCCCTTCCTGCCGCGCCTGTTCGCGACTCAGGCCGATATCGCGCAACTGTTCGGTGCTCAACTCAAGCAGTGCCTTGCGTGTACGCAGTCGATGCCAGTACAAGCCCCAGAGACCGAGGCCGGACGGCGCATTGCGGGCGGACGTCGCCCCTGCTGCCCGCTCCTGCCCAGCCGCCAGTTCCTGACTGTGTAACGACAGACGCACATCGCTCAAGCCGTTCATGTTTGCTGCTCCTGTTTACTTGGGTCGCTATGAGCAGACATCATGCGCGGGTGCTAAAAACCATTACAGATTCAAAGCACCGCTATTATTTCCATACAGAATTTCCCCTATCCGGGCTGAATCCTGTAATTTTGCGCCATCTGTACCGGTCACCCGATTAAATCACCCCGAGGCTGCGCCATGACCCTGTACGTCAATCTCGCTGAACTGCTGGGCACACGTATCGAACAAGGCTTCTATCGCCCCGGCGACCGGCTGCCGTCGGTACGGGCCTTGAGTGTCGAACACGGGGTCAGCCTGAGTACCGTGCAACAGGCTTATCGGGTGCTGGAAGACAGCGGCCTGGCGACGCCCAAGCCCAAGTCCGGCTACTTCGTGCCGGTCAGTCGCGAGCTGCCGGCATTGCCCGCGGTGGGCCGCCCGGCGCAGCGGCCGGTGGAGATTTCGCAGTGGGACCAGGTGCTGGAGCTGATCCGCAGCGTGCCGCGCAAGGACATCGTCCAGCTGGGCCGCGGCATGCCCGATGTCACCAGCCCGACCCTCAAGCCCCTGCTGCGCGGGCTGGCCCGCATCAGCCGGCGCCAGGACATGCCTGGCCTGTATTACGACACCATCTACGGCGTGCACGAACTGCGTGAACAGCTGGCGCGGCTGATGCTCGATTCCGGCTGCCAGCTCGGCGCCAACGACCTGGTGATCACCACCGGCTGCCACGAAGCCCTGTCCACCAGCATCCGTGCCACCTGCGAGCCCGGGGATATCGTCGCCGTCGACTCGCCGAGCTTCCACGGCGCCATGCAGACCCTCAAGGGCCTGGGCATGAAGGCCCTGGAAATCCCCACCGACCCGCTCACCGGCATCAGCCTCGATGCCCTGGAACTGGCCCTGGAGCAATGGCCGATCAAGGCCATACAGTTGACCCCCAACTGCAACAACCCGCTGGGCTATATCATGCCGGAGTCGCGCAAACGGGCCTTGCTGACCCTGGCCCAGCGCTTCGACGTGGCGATCATCGAAGACGATGTGTATGGCGAGCTGTCCTACACCTACCCACGCCCGCGGACCATCAAGTCGTTCGACGACGATGGCCGGGTGCTGCTCTGCAGTTCCTTCTCCAAGACCCTGGCACCGGGGCTGCGCATCGGCTGGGTCGCCCCCGGGCGCTACCTGGAGCGGGTGCTGCACATGAAATACATCAGCACCGGCTCCACCGCGCCACAGCCGCAGATCGCCATCGCCGAGTTCCTCAAGAGCGGCAATTTCGAGCCGCACCTGCGGCGCATGCGCACCCAGTACCAGCGCAACCGCGACCTGATGATCGACTGGGTCAGCCGCTACTTCCCCACCGGCACCCGCGCCAGCCGGCCGCAGGGCGGGTTCATGCTGTGGGTCGAGCTGCCGGAAGGCTTCGACACCCTGCGCCTGAACCGTGCGCTGCTCGGCCAGGGCGTGCAGATTGCGGTGGGCAGCATCTTTTCGGCCTCGGGCAAGTACCGCAATTGCCTGCGGATGAACTACGCTGCCAAGCCAACCCCACAGATCGAGGAGGCCGTGCGCAAAGTGGGGGCCGCGGCCATCAAGCTGCTGGCTGAAGAGTGCGCAACGGACTGACCTTTTCCTGTGAAACCGGCGTCACAGCTAGACCATCGCAGCGATTCGAGATGAGCTGACTTGAGATCCCGACAGGCCCTGGCCTTCCTTATGCTGATCGCGCTGTGCCTGAGCGGCTGCGTCAGCCTCAATGTGCCTCGCGAGCCCAGCCAGGCACTACCGGCCGCCGACTCGGCCTTCGGTCGCTCGATCCAGGCCCAGGCCGCCCCCTACCAGGGGCGCTCCGGCTTTCGCCTGCTGTCCGACAGCAGCGAAGCCTTCATGGCCCGCGCCGAACTGATCCGCAATGCCCAAAGCAGCCTCGACCTGCAGTACTACATCGTCCATGACGGCATCAGCACCCGGATGCTGGTGGACGAACTGCTCAAGGCCGCCGACCGCGGCGTGCGCATCCGCATTCTGCTGGACGACACCACCAGCGACGGCCTGGACCAGATCATGGCCACTCTCGCCGCCCATCCGCGGATACAGATCCGCCTGTTCAACCCCCTGCACCTGGGGCGCAGCACAGGCGTGACTCGTACCATGGGGCGCCTGTTCAACCTGTCGCTGCAGCATCGGCGGATGCACAACAAGCTGTGGCTGGCGGACAACAGCGCGGCCATCGTCGGCGGGCGCAACCTGGGGGATGAGTACTTCGACGCCGAACCCAACCTGAATTTCACCGACATCGACATCCTCGGCGTCGGCCCGGTGGCCGAACAGCTCGGACACAGTTTCGACCAGTACTGGAACAGCGCCCTGAGCAAACCCATAGGCGAGTTTCTGTCGCGCCTGCCATCGGCCAGGGAGCTGGCCAACACCCGGCTGCGCCTGGAGCAATCGCTGGACGAGGCGCAGCAACAGAACCATGCGCTGTTTCAGGAGCTCAAGACCTATCGGACCCAGCCGCGCATGAACACCTGGCGCAAGGAGCTGATCTGGGCCTGGAACCAGGCGCTGTGGGATGCTCCGAGCAAGGTCCTGTCCAACGGCGAGCCCGACCCGCGCCTGCTGCTGACCACCCAGCTGGCACCGGAGCTGCAGAGCGTCAGCAAAGAGCTGATGATGGTTTCGGCCTACTTCGTTCCCGGCCAGCCGGGCCTGGTCTACCTCACCGGGCGCGCCGACGCCGGGGTTGCAGTGAGCCTGCTGACCAACTCCCTGGAAGCCACCGACGTACCGGCGGTCCACGGCGGCTACGCACCGTATCGCAAGGCGCTGCTGCAACACGGCGTGAAACTCTACGAACTGCGGCGCCAACCCGGTAATGGCGGCGGCAGTGGCCCTCATCTGTTCCACAGCCCGTCGTATCCTGGCTCGGACTCCAGCCTGCACAGCAAGGCGATGATTTTCGATCGCCAGAAGTCCTTTATCGGCTCCTTCAATTTCGACCCGCGCTCGGTGCTGTGGAACACCGAAGTCGGGGTACTGGTGGACAGCCCCGAGCTGGCCGAACGCGTTCGCAGCCTGGCGCTGCAAGGCATGGCGCCGGCCCTGAGCTACGAAACGAAGCTGCAGGACGGCAAGCTGGTCTGGGTCACCGAAGACAACCAGCAACTGCACACCCTGACCCGCGAGCCGGGCAGCTGGTGGCGGCGCTTCAATGCCTGGATGAGCAATACCATCGGCCTCGAACGGATGCTCTGAGCGCCGCCCTTGTAGGAGCGAGGCTTACCCGCGATGAGGGGCTGACAGGCAACATCTTGATTGAATGTAACTCCGTCATCGCGGGCAAGCCTCGCTCCTACAGGGTTTGTGGTTGGGCCACGCCAAACGCGCCTTCACGCAACAACAGCACAATCAGCCCCATGGCCCCGGCCGCCATCAGCAACAGCAAGGCATGCCCGCTGATCCACTGGCTGCCCGCCCCCGCCACCAGCGGCCCGATCAGGCAGCCAATGCCCCACAGCTGGGCGACGTGGGCATTGGCGCGCACCAGCGCATCGTCGCGGTAGCGTTCGCCGATCAGAATCAACGACAAGGTGAACAGCCCCCCGGCGCTGGCGCCAAACAGCACCCACAGCGGCCAGATCAGCAGGGTGTCGAGCAGCAACGGAATGGCCAGGCTCGACAGCAGCAGGATCACCGCACAACCGGCGAACAAGGCGCGCCGCGATATGCGATCAGCCAGGGCGCCGATTGGCAGCTGCAACAAGGCATCGCCCACCACCACGGTGCTGACCATTGCCAGGGCGATGTCCTCGGTAAACCCCTGGCGCAGGCAGTAGACCGGCAGCAGGGTCAGGATCATCGCTTCAAACGCGGCGAACAGCGCCACCGCCCAGCCAATGGCCGGCAGGCCACGGCAGAACCGCCATAGGTCACCGAAGGTCACGCTGCAGGACTCGCTGCTCGGCGCGCCGCTGCGGCCCATCAGCAGCAGAGGCGACACCACCAGCAGCACAACGCCCACCCAGAAACCGTAGTCATGCTCGGTGCCCAAGGCCCCCAGCAGCAGCGGGCCGGTCAACTGGCTCAGGGCATAGCTGCTGCCATACAGCGCCACCAGGCGACCGCGCCACCGCTCCACCACCAATTGGTTGATCCAGCTTTCGCCAAGAATGAAGACAATGGTCAGCACCACGCCGATCATCAGCCGCAGCACCAGCCACAGGGGATAACTCGGCAACAGCGCCAGAAGGCCAATGGAGATCGCCCCGCCCCACAGGCACAGGCGCATCAGCCCCGCCGTGCCAAAGCGCGCCGCCAGGCGGCTGGACACCTTCGCCCCGAGCAAGACGCCAATCGCCGGCATCGAGGCCATCACCCCGATTGCAAAGGGCCCATATCCCCAGCTCTCCAGGCGAAACGACACCAGCGGCATGCTCACGCCCAGGGCCAGGCCCACACTCAGGACAGCCGCCAAAACGGCGAAATAAGTTGCCCAGCGCATTTCCACGCTCCTGTGGATGGTTTTTTTCATGACAGAGACAACGCAGCCGGACCTCCCTGGCGGAAAGTCCGGCTGCGATATGGATCGGCTAACGGTGCGCGGGGTGGCGTCTGTTCAGATGCCCGAGATCCGCGCCCCTTGAATTACAGCTTGATCCAGGTCGCCTTCAGTTCGGTGTACTTGTCGAACGCGTGCAGCGACTTGTCGCGGCCGTTGCCCGACTGCTTGAAGCCACCGAATGGCGCAGTCATGTCGCCGCCGTCGTACTGGTTGACCCAGACACTGCCGGCACGCAACGCCTTGGCGGTCAGGTGGGCCTTGGAGATATTGGCCGTCCATACCGCCGCGGCCAGGCCATACGGCGTGTCGTTGGCGATCTGGATGGCTTCTTCTACCGTGTCGAAGGCGATGACCGAAAGCACCGGGCCGAAGATTTCTTCCTGGGCGATCTTCATCGCGTTGCTGACGCCGTCGAAGATGGTCGGCTCGACATAGGTCCCGCCGGTTTCCTGCAGGGTGCGCTTGCCGCCCACCACCAGCTTGGCGCCGTCGGCATGGCCAGACTCGATGTACGACAGCACGGTGTTCATCTGCTGGGTATCCACCAGCGCACCGACGTTGGTGGCCGGATCCAGCGGGTTGCCCGGTTTCCAGGCCTTGAGGGCCTCGATCACCAGCGGCAGGAATTTATCCTTGATCGAACGCTCCACCAGCAGGCGCGAACCGGCGGTGCAGACTTCGCCCTGGTTGAAGGCAATGGCGCTGGCCGCGGATTCGGCCGCGGCCTGCAGGTCCGGGGCATCGGCGAACACGATGTTCGGGCTCTTGCCGCCAGCTTCCAGCCAGACACGCTTCATGTTCGATTCGCCGGAGTAGACCATCAGTTGCTTGGCGATCTTGGTCGAACCGGTGAACACCAGGGTATCGACGTCCATGTGCAGGGCCAGGGCCTTGCCCACGGTGTGGCCATAACCTGGCAGCACGTTGAGCACGCCAGCCGGAATCCCGGCCTCGACAGCCAGCGCAGCGATACGGATAGCGGTCAGCGGCGATTTTTCCGACGGCTTGAGGATCACCGAGTTACCGGTGGACAGCGCCGGACCGAGTTTCCAGCAGGCCATCATCAGCGGGAAGTTCCACGGCACGATGGCGCCGACTACGCCCACCGGTTCGCGAGTCACCAGGCCCAGTTGATTGTGGGGCGTGGCGGCGACTTCGTCGTAGATCTTGTCGATGGCTTCGCCGCTCCAGCTCAGCGCTTGCGCCGCGCCCGGAACGTCGATACCCAGGGAGTCACTGATCGGCTTGCCCATGTCCAGGGTTTCGAGCAGGGCCAGTTCTTCGGCGTGCTGCTTCAGCAGGCCGGCAAAACGAATCATGGTGGCCTTGCGCTTGGCCGGCGCCAGGCGCGACCAGACGCCGGAGTTGAAGGTGGCACGGGCGTTTTCCACGGCACGTTGCGCGTCGGCGGCGTCACAGCTGGCAATACTGGCCAGCAGACGGCCATCGACCGGACTGATGCATTCGAAGGTTTCGTTGGAAACGGCGGCGGTGTATTCGCCATTGATGTAGGCGCGGCCTTCGATTTTCAGTTCGCGGGCGCGTTGTTCCCAGTCGGCTCGAGTCAGGGTGGTCATGCGAGTGTCCTCCTCTTGTTGGATACAGGCGCCACGCGATCGATGCCGGCACCTTCAGGAATTCTGCCCGGCCAGCCTGCTTCGGCCCATGGCATTCGCCACCCTAAACCAGCGGCACCCGAAGTTTCAATATATTTGACAGAGGCCGGGCAAACGCCATTGCTATGTTCATTTTAATAAACATAGACTTTGGGCTTTCCAGCCACTCGCAGCACAACCAGGGGGGAATACCAGCATGAGCATCCAGGACATCGTCGACTTCAATCAGGCCAACACTGCGGCCGAGCGGTATCGCCCCGCCCAGGAAAAAGTCCTCAAGGGCGACCCCGAGCAAACCGTGTTCAACCACTACAACAGCCCGTGCGGCCAGATGAACGCCGGAGTGTGGGAAGGCGAGGTCGGCCAGTGGACGGTGAACTACACCGAGCATGAGTATTGCGAGATCGTGCAGGGGGTTTCGGTCTTGCGTGATGGCGAGGGCAATGCCAAGACCTTGCGCGCTGGCGATCGTTTCGTCATTCCCGCCGGTTTCCGCGGCACCTGGGAGGTGCTGGAGCCGTGCCGCAAGATCTATGTGATCTTCGAACCGAAAGCCTGAATCGCAGGCACAAAAAAACCCGCTTGAAAGCGGGTTTTTTTGTCAGAAGAAAAATCAATTACTTGATTTTGCCTTCCTTGTAGATCACGTGCTTACGAACAACCGGATCATATTTCTTGATCTCGATTTTGTCCGGAGTAGTGCGCTTGTTCTTGTCGGTAGTGTAGAAGTGACCAGTACCGGCGCTCGAAATCAAACGAATCAATTCACGCATGATTAGCTCCCTTAAACCTTGCCATCGCGACGAAGTTCGGCCAGCACGACATCAATGCCACGCTTGTCGATGATACGCATGCCCTTGGCAGATACGCGCAGACGCACAAAACGTTTCTCGGACTCAACCCAGAAGCGGTGATGCTGCAGGTTCGGCAGGAAACGACGACGGGTTTTGTTGTTTGCGTGGGAAATGTTATTCCCAGTCACCGGACCCTTACCGGTAACTTGACAGACTCTCGACATGCCTCAGCCCTCTAAAACCACATGCCCAACCCGGCATGGGTTGGCCGCTTAATCTCTCAGTCATTTGGCGCCAGGCGCCGCGTTTCTTTAGGGTCTTACCGGCTACACCTACAAGCGAAGGAACCGGGCCCCTAGAAAAGAGCGCTGCTTTATACCAGAAAGACCCCGTAGCAACAACAGCCGGTGTGCTTTGGATTTCGAAAACTCCCTGTTTTCTTGCTCCGGATGCCTGCACCAAGGGCTGGGGCCATGACTGACCGCTCGTCGCAGAATAAATTTTCCGTGGACGAAACAAACGGCAAAACCAGCATGAACCGCCGCTGCGCCGGTCACTCCAGGTCAATATATGGAAAAAACTCTGTCAATTTATGCCTAATGTGACCATGGCAACTGGCCGCAGAGAGGCTTGGCGCAGCAATAAACGCAAACCTTTCCGGTCCGCAGGCCCAAAAAGGGGATAGTCATTTTCCAGCGAGGCCACTAGGGTAGGCCTTTTCCAGACTGCACTCGCAGATGGGCCTTCGATCTGCAAAGGAAGCCAAACATGCGCCTCGCTGCCCTCCCGCTCCTGTTCGCCCCTCTTCTTCTGAGCCCGCTGGCCCACGCCGCCGCATTAAGTGTGTGCACCGAGGCCAGCCCGGAAGGTTTCGACGTAGTGCAGTACAACTCGCTGACCACCACCAACGCCTCGGCCGATGTGCTGATGAATCGCCTGGTGGAGTTCGACGCCAGCAGCGGCAAGGTGGTGCCGAGCCTGGCCGACAGCTGGGAAGTCTCGGCCGACGGCCTGACCTATGTGTTCAAGCTGCACCCGAAAGTGAAGTTTCACCGCACCGCGTACTTCAACCCGAGCCGCGAGCTGACCGCCGAAGACGTGAAGTTCAGCTTCGACCGCATGCTCGACCCGGCCAACCCCTGGCATAAAGTGGCGCAGAGCGGCTATCCCCATGCCCAGTCGCTGCAACTGCCGGCGCTGATCAAGAAGATCGACGCCCTGGATCCGCTGACCCTGCGCTTTACCCTCGACCACGCTGATTCGACCTTCCTCGCCACCCTGAGCATGGGGTTTGCGTCGATCTACTCCGCCGAATACGCCGACCAGTTGCTCAAGGCCGGTACCCAGGACAAGCTCAACAGCCAGCCGATCGGCACCGGGCCCTTCGTTTTCGGCCGCTTCCAGAAAGACGCCTCGATCCGCTACAAGGCCAACCCCGACTACTTTGCCGGCAAGCCGGCGGTGGACTCGCTGATCTTCGCCATCACCCCGGACGCCAACGTGCGCCTGCAGAAACTGCGCCGCAACGAATGCCAGATCGCCCTGTCGCCCAAGCCGCTGGACGTGACCGCCGCACTTGAAGAGCCTGCGCTCAAAGTCGAGAAAACCGCGGCTTTCATGACTGCGTTCGTTGCTATCAACAGCCAGCACCCACCGCTGGACAAACCTGAAGTGCGCCAGGCCATCAACCTCGCCTTTGACAAGGCCAACTACCTGAAAGCGGTCTTCGAAAACACCGCGGAACCCGCCAACGGCCCCTTCCCGCCCAACACCTGGAGCTACGCCAAGGAGTTGCCGGGCTACGCCCACGACCCGGCGAAAGCGCGCCAGCTGCTGGCCAAGGCCGGTCTGAAGGACGGCTTCCAGACCACAATCTGGACCCGCCCTTCCGGCAGTTTGCTGAACCCCAACCCGAGCCTGGGCGCGCAACAGCTGCAAGCAGACCTGGCGGAAGTCGGGATCCAGGCGGAGATCCGCGTAATCGAATGGGGCGAACTGATTCGTCGGGCCAAGGCCGGCGAACACGACCTGCTGTTCATGGGCTGGGCCGGCGACAACGGCGACCCGGATAACTTCCTCACCCCGCAGTTCACCTGCGCGGCAGTGAAGTCCGGGACCAACTTCGCCCGCTACTGCGACCCGGGCCTGGACAAGCTGATCACCGCTGGCAAGACCACCACCGAGCAGGGCGTGCGCAGCAAGCTTTATCAGCAGGCGCAAACCCAGATCCAGCAGCAGGCCCTGTGGCTGCCGCTGGCCCATCCGACCGCCTTCGCCCTGACGCGCAAGGATGTCCATGGGTATCAGGTCAGCCCATTCGGTCGCCAGGACTACTCGAAGGTCAGCCTCAGATAAGCAGCGGCAAGCGGCGAGCTACAAGCTGCAAGTTCAGAGCAGTCCTCGTACCGCTTTAACTTGCAGCTTGCCGCTGGAAGCTTGTCGCTGCTTCTCTACATCCAGCCGTACTCGGCCATCGACAGCGGCTCGCCCTCGCCGACGATGAAATGGTCGAGTACGCGCACATCCACCAGGTCCAGCGCCTCCGTGAGCCTGCGGGTCAGCACCCGATCCGCCTGGCTCGGCTCGGAAACGCCCGAAGGATGGTTGTGACACAGGATCAGGGCTGCCGCGTTGTGCGCCAGGGCACGCTTGACCACCTGCCGCGGATAGACGCTGGTGGTGTTGATGGAGCCCTGGAACAGCGCTTCGAACGCCAGCACCCGGTGCTTGGAGTCGAGAAACAGGCAACCGAAGACCTCATGCGGCTCATGCCGCAACATCGCCTTGAGGTAGTCGCGGACCGCCACCGGGCTTTCCAGCACCGAATTGCGACTGAGCTTTTCCGCCAGATGCCGCCGCGCCATTTCCAGCACCGCCTGCAATTGCGCGAACTTGGCCGGGCCCAGACCCAGTTGCCGGCTGAAGGTCAATTGGTCCGCCTCGAGCAGGCCACGCAGGCTGCCGAACTGATGCAACAGGTGTCGCGCCAGGTCGACCGCGCTTTTTCCAGCGACCCCGGTGCGCAGGAAGATCGCCAGCAATTCGGCGTCGGAAAGGGCCAGCGCGCCCTGCTCGAGAAGCTTCTCCCGCGGGCGCTCCGCCGCAGGCCAGTCGCGAATGCTCATAGCACCTCCATGTGTGTGGGCGCCGCTGTTCCATAGCGGTCGCTGTGCTATCTTAGCCCATCTTTTTGCGTGGGATTTCCCCTGGGGAGGGGGTGTTACACGCAGCAATCATTGAACTGAAAGGCAGGCCTATGCAGCGGCTGTATCGGAAACGCATCGTTCTCGGCGTCGGCGGCGGCATCGCTGCCTATAAGAGCGCCGAGCTGGTTCGCCGACTCCTCGACCATGGCGCGGAAGTGCGTGTGGTCATGACCCGTGGCGGCAGTGAATTCATCACCCCGCTGACCATGCAGGCCCTGTCCGGGCACCCGGTCCACCTGGACCTGCTCGACCCTGCGGCCGAAGCCGCCATGGGTCATATCGAACTGGCCAAATGGGCCGACCTGGTGCTGATCGCCCCGGCCACGGCCGACCTGATCGCCCGTCTGGCCCAAGGCATCGCCGACGACCTGCTGACCACCCTGGTCCTGGCCACCGATGCCACTGTCGCCATCGCCCCGGCCATGAACCAGGCCATGTGGCGTGACCCTGCCACCCAGGCCAATACCCAACTGCTGCAAAGCCGTGGCCTGAAGGTCTTCGGTCCGGCGTCCGGCAGCCAGGCCTGCGGCGACGTCGGCCTGGGCCGCATGCTCGAAGCCAACGATCTGGCACTGTGCGCCGCCGACTGCTTCCAGCACCTGGCGCTGACCGGCAAACACGTGCTGATTACCGCCGGCCCGACCCAGGAAAACATCGACCCGGTGCGCTACATCACCAACCACAGCTCCGGAAAAATGGGCTTTGCTCTGGCTGAAGCCGCGGTCGAAGCCGGCGCCCGGGTGACCCTGATCACCGGCCCTGTGCACCTGCCGACCCCGGATCGTGTGACCCGGATCGACGTGGTCAGCGCCCGCGATATGCTCGCCGCCTGTGAGGCCGCCATCCCCTGCGACCTGTTCATCGCCTCGGCCGCGGTCGCGGACTACCGCCCGGAAGTCGTCGCCCCACAGAAATTGAAGAAAGACCCTACGAACGGCGACGGCCTGCTGCTGCAGATGGTGCGCAACCCGGACATCCTGGCCAGCATCGCCACCCGCCCCGACCGCCCGTTCAGCGTCGGCTTCGCCGCTGAAACCGAACACTTGCTCGACTACGCTGCGCGCAAACTCAAAGACAAGAACCTCGACCTGATCGTCGCCAACGACGTGGCCAACCCGAGCATTGGCTTCAACAGCGAGGAAAACGCCTGCAGCGTGATTGACCGGGAGTTGCACGCAACTCTCTTCGCCCAGACCAGCAAGGGCAAGATTGCCCGCCAACTGATCTCTTTCATCGCCGAACGGCTGAACCAGGTTTAACTCGCATGCACGCTTTACAAGCCAAGATCCTCGACCCACGCATCGGCAACGAATTCCCTCTGCCGCAGTACGCCACGCCAGGCTCCGCCGGCCTCGACCTGCGCGCCATGCTCAAGCAGGACACTATCCTGGAACCGGGCCAGACCCTGCTGATTCCTACCGGCCTGTCCGTCTACATCGGCGACCCTGGCCTCGCCGCGCTGATCCTGCCGCGCTCCGGCCTGGGCCACAAGCACGGCATCGTCCTGGGCAACCTGGTCGGCCTGATCGACTCCGATTACCAGGGTGAACTCATGGTCTCCTGCTGGAACCGTGGCCAGACCGTGTTCAACATTGCAGTGGGCGAACGCATTGCCCAGCTGGTGCTGGTACCTGTGGTCCAGGCGCACTTCGAAGTGGTCGAAGCCTTCGACGAAAGCCAGCGTGGCGCCGGCGGTTTCGGTCACTCCGGCAGCCATTAAGCAAAAAATCCGGGCCGCACCAGCGGCTCGCCTAAGATTGGTGGGTTGTGTTTCAGCACGAAAAACTCAGCAGATTTATTCGCGGACTCAAGCACCCGGAATCACGGTACAAGGTGATTGAAAAGAGCTGACGCTCATCAGATGGCATTTTTGCACCATGAACCCAAGGGCAAAAACGCCGTCATACCCTTCAGTTTGAGCCTTCCGGTCAGTATTCCGGCCTGTCCTGCCCCCTTTTAGACGGAGCACCCCCAGTGATGAGCAATGCAGCCCAAGTCGTACCCAAGTTCCCTGAAAGCATCTTTCGCGCCTACGACATTCGCGGAACCGTTCCGGAAACCCTGAACGCAGAAACCGCCTACTGGATCGGTCGCGCCATTGGCTCCGAGAGCCTGGCCCAGGGCGAACCCAACGTTTGCGTAGGCCGTGACGGTCGCCTGTCCGGCCCCGAGCTGGTGGAGCAACTGATCCAGGGCCTGCACGACAGTGGTTGCCACGTCAGCGATGTCGGCCTGGTACCGACACCGGCGCTGTATTACGCGGCCAATGTGCTGGCTGGCAAATCCGGGGTGATGCTGACCGGCAGCCACAACCCGTCGAACTACAACGGCTTCAAGATCGTCATCGCCGGCGATACCCTGGCCAACGAACAGATCCAGGCCCTGCACGATCGCCTCAAGACCAACAACCTGAGCAGCGGTCAGGGCAGCATCACCAAGGTCGATATCCTCGATCGCTACAACACTGAAATCGTTCAAGACATCAAACTCGCCCGCCGCCTGAAAGTGGTGGTCGACTGCGGTAACGGTGCTGCCGGCGTCATCGCGCCTCAGTTGATCGAAGCCCTGAACTGCGAAGTCATCCCGCTGTTCTGCGAAGTGGACGGCAACTTCCCCAACCATCACCCGGATCCGGGCAAGCCCGAGAACCTGGAAGACCTGATCGCCAAGGTCGCCGAAACCAACGCCGATCTCGGCCTGGCCTTCGACGGCGACGGCGACCGTGTCGGCGTAGTAACCAACACCGGCAGCATCGTCTTCCCCGATCGCCTGTTGATGCTGTTCGCCAAGGACGTGGTAGCCCGCAACCCGGGCGCGGAGATCATCTTCGATGTCAAATGCACCCGCCGCCTGATCCCGCTGATCAAGGAATACGGCGGTCGCCCACTCATGTGGAAGACCGGCCACTCGTTGATCAAAAAGAAAATGAAGCAGACCGGCGCGTTGCTGGCCGGTGAAATGAGCGGGCATGTCTTCTTCAAGGAACGCTGGTTCGGTTTCGACGACGGCATCTACAGCGCCGCGCGGCTGCTGGAGATCCTCAGCAAGGAAAAATCCAACGCGGAAGAGCTGTTTGCCACCTTCCCGAACGATATTTCTACGCCGGAAATCAATATCCATGTGACCGAAGAGAGCAAATTCAGCATCATTGATGCGCTGCACGACGCGCAGTGGGGCGAAGGCGCCGACCTGACCACCATCGACGGCGTACGAGTCGACTACCCCAAAGGCTGGGGCCTGGTTCGCGCCTCCAACACCACGCCGGTGCTGGTGCTGCGCTTCGAGGCCGATGACGAAGCCGAACTGCAGCGCATCAAGGATGTGTTCCACACCCAGCTGAAACGTGTTGCACCTGACCTCCAACTACCGTTTTGATTTTCTTCAAGCGCCTTTATTGAAGTGCCGGAGCCCTGAATGACCCTCGAACGCGATGCCGCCGCCAATACCGCCAAGGTCCTGTCCGAAGCGCTGCCTTATATTCGCCGCTATGTCGGCAAGACCCTGGTGATCAAATACGGCGGCAACGCGATGGAAAGCGAGGAGCTGAAGACCGGCTTCGCCCGCGACATCGTGCTGATGAAGGCTGTCGGGATCAACCCGGTGGTGGTGCACGGCGGCGGTCCGCAAATCGGTGACCTGCTCAAGCGCCTGTCCATCGAAAGCCACTTCATCGATGGCATGCGCGTCACCGACGCGGCGACCATGGACGTGGTGGAGATGGTTCTCGGCGGCCAGGTGAACAAGGACATCGTCAACCTGATCAACCGCCATGGCGGCAGCGCCATCGGCCTGACCGGCAAGGACGCGGAGCTGATTCGCGCGAAGAAACTCACTGTCACCCGCAAGACGCCGGAAATGACCACCCCGGAAATCATCGACATCGGCCACGTCGGCGAAGTGGTCGGCATCAACACCGACCTGCTGAACCTGCTGGTCAAAGGTGATTTCATCCCGGTGATCGCGCCGATCGGCGTCGGCGCCAACGGCGAGTCGTACAACATCAACGCTGACCTGGTAGCCGGCAAGGTGGCCGAGGCGCTGAAAGCCGAGAAGCTGATGCTGCTGACCAATATCGCTGGCCTGATGGACAAGTCGGGCAAGGTCCTGACCGGCCTGACCACCCAGCAGGTCGATGCCCTGATCGAAGACGGCACCATCTACGGCGGCATGCTGCCGAAGATTCGCTGTGCGTTGGAAGCAGTACAGGGTGGCGTGGGCAGCTCGTTGATCATCGACGGCCGCGTACCCAATGCGATTCTGCTGGAGATCTTCACCGATACCGGTGTCGGCACCCTGATCAGCAATCGCAAGCGCCCTTAAGCGCTGCAAATAAAAAGACCCCGCCTGGCCAAGCCAGGCGGGGTCTTTTTATTGCGCCTTCCGTAGGAGCGGAGCTTGCCCGCGATAGCGGTGTATCAGGTTAGACCGCTATCGCGGGCAAGCCTCGCTCCTACAGAACAGGGTCAAACGCCGAATTGCGCGCGGTAGGCTTCCACCGCCGGCAGATGCTGCTTGAGTGCCGGATCGTCCGCCAGGAACTGCAGGACCTGGGTCAGGGAAACGATGCTCACCACCGGAATGCCGAAATCGCGCTCGACTTCCTGGATCGCCGACAACTCACCGTTGCCACGCTCCTGACGGTTCAGGGCAATCAACACACCCGCCGCCTTGGCGCCTTCCTGGGACTCGATGATCTGCATCACTTCGCGAATCGCGGTGCCCGCGGTGATCACGTCGTCGATGATCAGCACGTCGCCAGTCAATGGCGCGCCGACCAGGCTGCCGCCTTCGCCGTGAGCCTTGGCTTCCTTGCGGTTGAAGCACCATGGCAGATCGCGCTGATGATGCTCGGCCAGGGCCACGGCCGTCGCTGCCGCTAAAGGAATACCTTTGTACGCAGGACCGAAAAGCACATCGAAAGAAATGCCGCTGTCGACGATCGCCGCGGCATAAAAACGCCCCAGCTGTGCCAGGGCCGAACCGCTGTTGAACAGGCCGGCATTGAAGAAGTAAGGACTGGTACGCCCGGACTTCAGGGTGAACTCACCGAAGCGCAAAACCCCGCGATCGATGGCAAAACGAATGAAATCGCGCTGATACGCCTGCATGAAAAAGCCCCAAATACCACGGATTTAGCTAATTAGGTAGACCTCGGGTATCATACACGCACGTGATTTTTGGGGCCATTTATGCGGATCATCAGTGTGAACGTCAATGGTATTCAGGCTGCAGTGGAGCGAGGTTTGCTCAGTTGGCTGCAAGCACAGAATGCCGACGTCATCTGCCTGCAGGACACCCGCGCCTCCGCCTTTGAACTGGACGATCCAGCCTTCCAACTGGATGGCTACTTCCTTTATGCCTGCGATGCCGAAGTTCCCGCCCAAGGCGGTGTGGCTTTGTACTCGCGGTTGCAACCGAAGGCTGTCATCAGCGGTCTCGGCTTCGAGACGGCCGACCGCTACGGGCGCTACCTGCAAGCCGATTTCGACAAGGTCAGCATCGCGACCTTGCTGCTTCCTTCCGGGCAGAACGGCGATGAAGACTTGAACCAGAAGTTCAAGCTTATGGACGACTTCGCCCGTTACCTGGATAAACAGCGGCGCAAACGTCGCGAGTACATTTATTGTGGCTCGCTGTACGTGGCGCAACAGAAGCTGGATATCAAGAACTGGCGTGACAGCCAGCAATCTCCGGGTTTCCTGGCGCCTGAGCGTGCCTGGATGGACGAGATTGTCGGCAACATGGGTTATGTCGATGCCCTGCGCGAAGTCAGCCGTGAAGGCGATCAATACAGCTGGTGGCCGGACAACGAACAGGCCGAGATGCTCAACCTGGGCTGGCGCTTCGACTATCAGCTGCTGACCCCAGGCCTGCGTCGCTTCGTGCGCAGCGCACGCCTGCCACGCCAGCCGCGCTTCTCGCAGCACGCGCCGCTGATCGTGGACTACGACTGGACGCTGACCATCTAAGCGTCTTTTCGCAGCCACAAAAAAGCCGACATCACTGTCGGCTTTTTTGTGGGCGCTCGGCCTATTTGATCAATCGCCAGGTGAACGGGTAACGGTACGCCATCCCTTCATTGGCCTTGACCCCGGCGATGATGGTCAGCACCAGGGCGCCGATCGCCAGCAGACCGAAGAGCAGGAAACCCACCAGCACCACCATCAGCAGGAAACAGACCAGCGAGGCAAGAGCCACGGTGATCTGAAAGTTCAGCGCTTCCTTGCCCTGGGCATCGATGAACGGGTCCGTCTCGCGCTTCATCTGCCAGAGCACCAGCGGGCCGATCAGGGTGCCGAACGGAATCCAGATGCCCAGCAACGCCGACAGGTGACAGAACATCGCCCACTGACGCACCTCATGGCTCGGGACAGGTTGCGGAAGCTGGTCGTCGCTCATGCTGCTCTCCTTGCTGAAAGCTACCGGGCAATCAGTCAGCCAGGGCTGCCTGTTGCAATTCAAAAATCTCGCTCATGCCTTTCTTGGCCAAAGCCAGCATGGCGTTCAGTTCTTCCGGCTGGAACGGCGCGCCTTCGGCAGTGCCCTGGACTTCGATGAAACCGCCAGTGCTGGTCATGACCACGTTGAGGTCGGTCTCGGCCGCCGAGTCTTCCAGGTAATCCAGATCCAGCACCGGCTCACCCTGGTACATGCCCACGGACACCGCCGCGATCATTTGCTTGATCGGGTCGCCGCCCTTCAGGCCGCCACGCTTCTTGATCACTTTCAAAGCGTCCACCAAGGCCACCATGGCACCGGTGATCGACGCGGTACGGGTACCGCCATCGGCCTGGATCACATCGCAGTCGACATACAGGGTGACGTCGCCCAGCTTGGTCATGTCCAGCGCAGCGCGCAGGGAACGACCGATCAGACGCTGGATCTCCAGGGTACGGCCGCCTTGCTTGCCGCGACTGGCTTCACGCTGGTTACGCTCGCCGGTGGCGCGCGGGAGCATGCCGTATTCGGCGGTCAACCAACCCTGGCCCTGACCCTTGAGGAAGCGGGGCACGCCGTTCTCGACGCTGACCGTGCAGATCACTTTGGTATCACCAAACTCGACCAGTACAGATCCCTCGGCGTGTTTGGTGTAGTTGCGGGTGATGCGGATCGAGCGGAGCTGATCGGCAGCGCGACCACTTGGACGTTTCATAGGGAATACCTGTACGGGGACGGAAAACTGCCGATCATTATAGAGCCCACGGCCTTGCCTGGGCAGTTCTAAAAACCCCGGCCCGTCGGCGATACCTCTGGAACGGCCCTCCGGTCGCTTCGCAGCGCTTTGTCACACCCGCGGTTTGGGAGCATCCACCGCACTGCGCTACAATCCTGCGCCTTCGCAGCCTGTCGGCTTCAATTCATTCATATCGGGCCCGTACAACCCTTTGCGGTTGGTGGCGGACCTGTATCGGAGGTACCTCCATGGTGCACAGCATGACCGCCTTCGCCCGGGTAGAACGGGCCGGCACTCAGGGCACCCTGAGCTGGGAACTGCGCTCGGTCAACAGCCGTTACCTGGAACCGCACCTGCGCTTGCCGGAATCCTTTCGCGATCTGGAAGGCGCGGTCCGCGAGGCGCTGCGCCAGGGACTGTCGCGCGGCAAGCTCGAATGCACCTTGCGCTTCACCGAAGAAACCACCGGCAAACCACTGCAGGTCGACCGGGAGCGCGCCGCGCAACTGGTGGCGGCAGCCGAGTCCGTTGCCAGCCTGATCAAGCAGCCGGCGGCGCTGAACCCACTGGAAGTGCTGGCCTGGCCCGGCGTCCTGGTGGCCGATGCCAGCGACCCGCAGGCGCTGAACAACGAAGCCCTGAGCCTGTTCAACCAGGGGCTGAAAGAGCTGAAGAGCGGCCGCGAGCGCGAAGGCGCGGAGCTGGCCCGGCTGATCAACGAACGCCTGACCTCCATCGAGGAAGATGTCGTGACCCTGCGCGAACTGGTCCCGCAGATGCTCGCGACCCAGCGCCAGAAGGTTCTCGATCGCTTCGCCGACATGCAGGCCGAACTGGACCCTACCCGCCTGGAACAGGAAATGGTGCTGCTCGCCCAGAAGAGCGACGTCGCCGAAGAACTGGACCGCCTGAGCACCCACATCATCGAAGTGCGCCGCGTACTCAAGTCCGGCGGCGCCGCTGGCCGGCGCCTGGACTTCCTGATGCAGGAACTCAACCGCGAAGCCAACACACTGGGCTCCAAGGCCTTCGACCCGCGCAGTACCCAGGCTGCGGTCAACCTCAAGGTGTTGATCGAGCAGATGCGCGAACAAGTACAGAATATTGAGTAAGGCTACCCAGACATGAACCACAGCACCGGCACCCTCTACATCATTTCCGCCCCCTCGGGCGCGGGCAAGACCAGCCTGGTCAAGGCCCTGATCGACGCCGACCCGTCGATCCGTGTTTCCGTTTCCCACACCACCCGCGCCATGCGCCCGGGCGAAGTGGACGGCGTGAACTACCACTTCGTCTCCCGCGAAGCATTCGTGAAGATGGGCGAACACGGCGACTTCCTCGAGCGCGCCGAAGTCTTCGGCAATCTCTATGGCACCTCCCAAAGCCACTTGCAGCAGACCCTGGACGAAGGTCACGACCTGATCCTGGAAATCGACTGGCAAGGTGCCGAGCAAGTGCGCAAGCTGATGCCCCAGGCGCGTTCGATCTTCATCCTGCCGCCGTCCCAGCAGGCCTTGCGCCAGCGCCTGACCAACCGCGGCCAGGACAGCGACGAGATCATCGAAGGCCGGATGCGCGAAGCCGTCAGCGAGATGAGCCACTACGTCGATTACGACTACCTGATCATCAACGACGATTTCGCCCATGCGCTGGACGACCTGAAGGCGATTTTCCGCACCAACCAGCTGCACCAAAAGCATCAGCAACAGCGTTTCGGCAAATTGCTCGCCGAATTGCTGGGCTGAATAGCACTTCCCAAAACCGCTGCAAGGGCTTTACATTGGCGCTTGTAGCGCGTCGGAAAGCTTGGTTAAAAAATCAGCGCTTCCCTAATCGCTGGTGATTTTTTAAACTGTTGAGTCCGCTCGCCCATCCGGGCAGCGCGCATATTGCATTTGCTACGAGGAAGACCATGGCCCGCGTAACCGTTGAAGACTGTCTAGAACACGTGGATAACCGCTTTGAGCTGGTCATGCTCTCTACCAAGCGTGCCCGTCAACTGGCAACCGGCGGCAAAGAGCCGAAAGTAGCATGGGAAAACGACAAGCCTACCGTCGTCGCCCTGCGTGAAATCGCTGAAGGCCTGATCGACTACGCAGCTATCGCCGAAGCCGAAATCGTTGAAGATGAACCGCTTTTTGCTGCTTTCGAGGACGAGTCCAACGAGGCCGTCTAAGCCTATGCCTGGTCGACGTAGCACGGCGCGGGATCACAGCCTACGGCAGGAGTCATCATGCCGAGCATAGACGCCCTCGCCGATCGCTTATCGACCTATCTCGGCACGGACCAGGTCAATCTGGTCCGCCGAGCGTATTTCTACGCCGAACAAGCCCATGACGGTCAGCGCCGTCGCAGCGGCGAGGCGTACGTCACGCACCCATTAGCGGTCGCAAACATTCTCGCCGACATGCATATGGACCATCAGAGCCTGATGGCGGCCATGCTGCATGACGTGATCGAAGACACCGGTATCGCCAAAGAAGCGCTGCAAGCGCAGTTCGGTGAAACCGTGGCCGAACTGGTCGACGGGGTCAGCAAACTGACCCAGATGAACTTCGAGACCAAGGCCGAAGCCCAAGCGGAAAACTTCCAGAAGATGGCCATGGCCATGGCGCGCGACATTCGCGTGATCCTGGTCAAGCTGGCCGACCGCCTGCACAACATGCGCACCCTGGAAGTGCTGTCCGGTGAAAAACGCCGGCGGATCGCCAAGGAAACCCTGGAGATCTACGCGCCCATCGCCAACCGCCTGGGCATGCACAGCATCCGCATCGAATTCGAAGACCTCGGTTTCAAGGCCATGCACCCGATGCGTTCCGCGCGGATCTACCAAGCGGTCAAGCGCGCCCGGGGCAACCGCAAGGAAATCGTCAACAAGATCGAAGAATCCCTGAGCCACTGCCTGGCCATCGACGGCATCCAGGGCGAGGTCAGCGGCCGCCAGAAGCACTTGTATGGCATCTATAAAAAGATGCGCGGCAAACGCCGGGCCTTCAACGAGATCATGGACGTCTACGCGTTCCGGATCATCGTCGACAAGGTCGACACCTGCTACCGCGTGCTCGGCGCCGTACACAACCTGTACAAGCCGCTGCCAGGTCGCTTCAAGGATTACATCGCGATTCCCAAGGCCAACGGCTACCAGTCGCTGCACACCACGCTGTTCGGCATGCACGGCGTTCCGATCGAGATCCAGATCCGCACCCGCGAAATGGAAGAGATGGCCAACAACGGCATCGCCGCCCACTGGCTGTACAAATCCAGCGGCGACGAGCAGCCAAAGGGCACTCATGCCCGGGCTCGTCAGTGGGTCAAGGGCGTGCTGGAGATGCAGCAACGCGCCGGCAATTCCCTGGAGTTCATCGAGAGCGTGAAGATCGACCTGTTCCCCGACGAGGTCTACGTGTTCACGCCGAAGGGCCGGATCATGGAGCTGCCCAAAGGCTCCACCGCAGTGGACTTCGCCTACGCGGTGCACACCGACGTGGGCAACAGCTGCATCGCCTGTCGTATCAATCGCCGCCTGGCGCCGCTGTCCGAACCGCTGCAAAGCGGCTCCACCGTGGAAATCGTCAGCGCCCCGGGCGCACGCCCCAACCCGGCCTGGCTCAACTTCGTGGTCACCGGCAAGGCTCGCACCCACATTCGCCATGCGCTGAAACTGCAACGCCGCTCCGAGTCCATCAGCCTGGGCGAACGCCTGCTGAACAAGGTGCTCAACGGTTTCGACAGCGCGCTGGAAAAGATCCCCGCCGAACGCGTGCAAGCGATGCTCACCGAGTATCGCCTGGAACTGATCGAAGACCTGCTGGAAGACATCGGCCTGGGCAACCGCATGGCCTATGTGGTCGCCCGCCGCCTGCTCGGCGAAGGCGAACAGCTGCCAAGCCCGGAAGGTCCGCTGGCCATTCGCGGTACCGAAGGCCTGGTCCTGAGCTACGCCAAGTGCTGCACGCCGATCCCGGGCGACCCGATTGTCGGCCACCTGTCCGCGGGCAAGGGGATGGTGGTGCACCTGGACAACTGCCGCAATATCAGCGAAATCCGCCACAACCCGGAAAAATGCATCCAGCTTTCGTGGGCCAAGGATGTCACCGGCGAATTCAACGTCGAGCTGCGCGTCGAGCTGGAACACCAGCGCGGCCTGATCGCCCTGCTGGCCAGCAGCGTCAACGCGGCCGACGGCAATATCGAGAAAATCAGCATGGACGAACGGGATGGTCGCATCAGCGTGGTCCAACTGGTGGTCAGCGTGCACGACCGCGTGCACCTGGCTCGTGTGATCAAGAAACTGCGCGCCCTGACCGGGGTCATTCGCATCACTCGCATGCGTGCATAGCTCGCTATACAGCCCGCCCATTACAAGGAGTCATTCATGACCAAGACCGTTATCACCAGCGACAAGGCACCCGCCGCGATCGGCACCTATTCCCAGGCGATCAAGGCAGGCAACACCGTCTACATGTCCGGCCAGATCCCGCTCGATCCAAAGACCATGGAACTGGTGGAAGGCTTCGAAGCCCAGACCGTCCAGGTATTCGAGAACCTCAAGTCCGTGGCCGAGGCCGCCGGTGGTTCGTTCAAGGACATCGTCAAGCTCAACATCTTCCTCACCGACCTGAGCCACTTCGCCAAGGTCAACGAGATCATGGGCAAGTACTTCCAGCAGCCTTACCCTGCCCGCGCCGCCATCGGCGTTGCCGCCCTGCCAAAAGGCGCGCAGGTTGAAATGGATGCCATCCTGGTCATCGAGTAACACGTCCGGCGCGGCTACCCAGGCCGCGCCGTCTTCGTTCTGAAAGGATTTCCTCATGCGCAAAGCGCTAGCCCTCTCGTTGTGCGCCCTGTTCCTCGGCGGCTGTGCCAGCGATCCCGCTGACCGTGACATCAGTGGCACCTGGATCAATCAGGTCGCCATCGACGCCGCCGCCAAAGGCGGACCGCTGCGCGAAGCCCTGCAAGGCTACGGCCCGAACCTGGAATGGGACGTCAACACCAAGGCCAGCCAGGCGCGCTACACCAACGGCTTCGAAAATGTCGAAGGCAAGGTGCTGGCTGAAGAGTCCGGCTCCTGGAAAATCGATTTCTACGGTAGCTCCGCCAGCACATTGAGCCGCGACGGCAAACAGCTGCTGCAAGAAGCCAACGACAACGAGCCGGAACAGGTGTTCGATCGTCCCAAGGAGCCAGCACCGGAAGGCGCGCCACTGGGCGCCAACTTCGAGCGTGCGCTGTACTCGGCTTACCTGGGCGGCGAATGGAAAATCGTCAACGGCCCGGGCGAAGGCGGCACCGTGCTGTTCCAGTCCAACGGCCAGGTCATGGGCCTGCCGGGCGCCGATCGCTACGCACTCTGCCTCGCCGGCGACTGCGCGTCGATGAGCGGCGGCTACGACAACCTCTGGCTGCAGCTCAACGGCCAGGGCAACCCGTGGATCTTCGCGCGTAACGGTGAGCAACTGGAGATCTTCCAGACCATCAACACCGCCCAGGCGGATGAGGTACCTTCCCTCACCCCGGGTACGCGCCAGTGGCTACTGGAAAAACAGTGATCCAGCAAAAAGGAGCCCAAAGGCTCCTTTTTCTTTATCTATCTGCAACTCAGTCCTGCCCCTCGATAATCTCCGCATACCCCTCGCGAAAACTCGGATAACGCGGCTCCCAGCCCAGGGCCCTGGCGCGGGCATTGCTGCAGCGCTTGCTGCCGGAGCGCCGCACACTCGAATTGTCCGCCCACTCGGTCACGCCCAGGTACTCGCGCAGCCAGCCCACCACCTCCGCCAAAGGCACCGGCGCGTCGTCGACCCCGATGTAGCAGTCCTCAAGCTGCACGCCACGCCGATCGGCCTGCAGCAGGAAGGCCAGCAACCCCGCGGCGTCGTCGGCATGGATGCGGTTGCCATACAACGGCGGATCGATGGCCACGCGATACCCCTGGCGCACTTGGTTCAACAGCCATTCCCGCCCCGGGCCGTAGATCCCGGTCAAGCGCACCAGGCTGGCTGGAATGCCACTCTGCAACGCCACTTGCTCGGCCTCGAGCATCAGCCGGCCGGAATAGCCGCCGGCCTGCGCAGGAGAAGTCTCGTCGATCCACTCGCCGTCTTTCTGCCCATAGACGCTGCTGCTGGAAACGAACAACAGGCGCTTCGGAGACTGCCCGTTCTGCTTGAGCCAGCCCAGCACATGGGTCAGCCCCTCGACATAGGCCGCGCGATAGCCCGCCTCGTCATGCTCGGTAGCGGCCGCGCTGTACACCAGGTAATCCAGCGGTGTGGTGGGCCAGGCTGCCGGGCACTGCTCGCTGAAAAGATCGCCCGCCACGCCGATCACCCCTTCCGGCAATTGCGAAACCGTGCGCCGCAGGCCGTAGACCTGCCAGTTTTCAGCCAGCAGTTGCTTCGCCAGACGGCTGCCGACATCACCGCAGCCAGCGATCAGAACAGAAGGGGCGGACATCAGAAAACTCCTATCAGAAAGGCACAGACTAGCGTCGGCAATGGACGAGCGGCTAGCAATCAAAGAAAAAAAGATACTCTATTACTTCTGTTAACAAGAATTAGTTGCAATAATGACGGCCCATTTGTTCTCGGCCCTGCGAGGCCTAGAAGGACACTTACCCTTTTCCCTCTCAGGTCCGGCCAGCATGACACGCAATCCATTCTCCGCTTCGCCAACCCAACGCCCAAGCCCGCTGCGCGCCATGAGTGCGGCCGCGGCGTTGCTGTTCAGCCTGCTGCTGGCACCGACCGCGGCCTTCGCCGATGAGCAGGCCCCGACTGGCGCCTCGACACCTGCGGCAGCCCACGCGCCGGCCGATGCCGCGGCGCCGGTAGCCACCCCGGTCGCCGCAGCGCCGGCACCTGTCGAAGGCGAGCCGGCCGACGACGCACCTGAAGTCCTCGAAGCGGACAACAGCCTGGGCATGGCCCACGACCTGTCCCCTTGGGGCATGTACCAGAACGCCGACATCATCGTGAAGCTGGTGATGATCGGCCTGGCTATCGCCTCGATCATCACCTGGACCATCTGGATCGCCAAAGGCTTCGAGCTGATGGGCGCCAAGCGTCGCCTGCGCGGTGAGATCCTCGCCCTGAAAAAGGCCACCACCCTCAAGGAAGCCAGCGTCACCGCTGCCAAAGAAGGCACCCTGGCCAATCTGCTGGTCCACGATGCGCTGGAAGAAATGCGCCTGTCGGCCAACAGCCGCGAGAAAGAAGGCATCAAGGAACGCGTCAGCTTCCGCCTCGAGCGCCTGGTAGCCGCCTGCGGCCGCAACATGAGCAGCGGCACCGGCGTGCTCGCCACCATCGGTTCCACCGCGCCCTTCGTCGGCCTGTTCGGTACCGTATGGGGCATCATGAACAGCTTCATCGGCATCGCCAAAACCCAGACCACCAACCTCGCCGTCGTCGCCCCCGGCATCGCCGAAGCCCTGCTGGCAACCGCCCTGGGTCTGGTCGCGGCCATTCCGGCTGTAGTCATCTACAACGTCTTCGCCCGCTCCATCGCCGGCTACAAGGCCCAGGTCTCCGACGCCTCCGCAGAAGTCCTGCTGCTGGTCAGCCGTGATCTCGATCACCTGCCGACCGCCGAGCGCTCTGCGCAACCTCATGTGGCCAAAGTAGGGTAATCCGCCATGGGCCTGCATTTGAAAGAAGGCGCAGAAGACGATCTCGCCGAAAACCACGAAATCAACGTCACGCCGTTCATCGACGTGATGCTGGTGCTGCTGATCATCTTCATGGTCGCGGCGCCGCTGGCTACCGTGGACATCAAGGTCGACCTCCCGGCCTCGACGGCCAAACCGGCGCCACGCCCCGAGAAACCGGTGTTTCTCAGCGTCAAGGCCGACCAACGCCTGTACCTCGGCGACGACGAAGTGAAGGCCGAAGCCCTCGGCGCCACCCTCGACGCCAAGACCCAGGGCAAAAAAGACACGACGATCTTCTTCCAGGCCGACAAAGGCGTGGATTACGGCGACCTGATGAGCGTGATGGATGCCCTGCGGGCCGCCGGATACCTGAAGGTCGGCCTGGTCGGACTTGAGACGGCTACCAAGAAATGATCACGACGCGCCAAAAACTGACGCGTTACAGCGGTAGCCTGGCCATCGTACTGGGGGTCCATGCGGTCGCGATCCTGCTCGCGCTCAACTGGAGTTCCCCCACGCCGGTCGAGCTGCCACCCCAGGCGATGATGGTCGAGTTGGCGCCGCTTCCGGCACCGCCTCCTCCCGCACCGCCCAAGGTCGTGACGCCACCGCAGCCGCCGGCTCCGGTCGAAGAGTTGCCGCTGCCCAAACTCGCGGAAGCGCCGAAGCCGACGATTTCCGTGCCCAAGCCGGTCAAACCCAAGCCCAAGCCACAACCGCCCAAGCCTGTGGAGAAAAAACCGGAACCGCCGAAGGAAAAGCCCAGCGAAGAGAAGCCCAGCGACGCTCCGCCGACTCCTACCGCGGCACCGTCCTCGGCACCTGCTCCGGGTCCGTCGCCGGCCCAGATCGCCGCCAAGGAAAGCTGGCAAGGCACGCTGCTGGCGCACCTGGCCAAGTACAAGAAGTACCCGCCGGGCGCTCAGGCACGCGGCAAGGAAGGCCTGAACCGACTGCGCTTCGTGGTCGACGCCCAAGGCAACGTGCTGTCCTATGAGCTGGTGGGACGCTCGGGCAATGCCGATCTGGACCGGGCCACCCTGGAAATGATCCGCCGCGCCCAACCGCTGCCCAAGCCACCGGCGGACATGCTCAACAACGGCTCGATCGAGATCGTCGCGCCCTTCGTTTACTCCCTGGAGAAACGTCGCCGCTGAGCATGACGCACAGGCGATCCCCAGCAAAAAGGCACC
The DNA here is from genome assembly GCF_024610635.1 of Pseudomonas sp. T8. NCBI lineage: Bacteria > Pseudomonadati > Pseudomonadota > Gammaproteobacteria > Pseudomonadales > Pseudomonadaceae > Pseudomonas > Pseudomonas sp. T8. The sequence goes on along the minus strand of NZ_CP102374.1, from coordinate 4,491,023 downwards.
CAAAGGTGCCTTTTTGCTTTTCCGGGCATGAGCAACATGGATTGCCCAGTGTCACAGCGAGCATTGAGTCTGATAACGTGCGTCTATCGATTGCAGCCGGTATGCTTGGCCCGCAACCTCATGGACGTCCGCTATGACTCTGACTGAATTACGCTACATCGTTACCCTCGCCCAAGAGCAGCACTTCGGCCACGCGGCCGAGCGTTGCCATGTCAGCCAGCCGACCCTGTCGGTGGGCGTGAAGAAGCTTGAAGACGAACTCGGTGTGCTGATTTTCGAGCGCAGCAAGAGTGCGGTACGTCTGACGCCGGTCGGCGAAGGCATTGTCGCCCAGGCGCAAAAGGTCCTCGAACAGGCCCAGGGCATTCGCGAGCTGGCCCAGGCCGGCAAGAACCAGCTGACCGCCCCGCTGAAAGTCGGCGCGATCTACACCGTCGGCCCCTACCTGTTCCCACACCTGATCCCGCAACTGCACCGGGTCGCCCCGCAGATGCCGTTGTACATCGAAGAGAACTTCACCCACGCGCTGCGCGACAAGCTGCGCAACGGCGAACTGGACGCGATCATCATCGCCCTGCCGTTCAACGAAGCCGACGTGCTGACCCTGCCGCTGTACGACGAACCCTTCTACGTGCTGATGCCAAGCACCCACCCCTGGACCCAGAAAGAGAGCATCGACGCCAACCTGCTCAACGACAAGAGCCTGTTGCTGCTGGGCGAAGGCCACTGTTTCCGCGACCAGGTACTCGAGGCTTGCCCGACCCTGGCCAAAGGCAACGACGGCGCCAAGCACACCACGGTGGAATCCAGCTCCCTGGAAACCATCCGCCACATGGTCGCTTCCGGCCTTGGCGTCTCGATCCTGCCGCTCTCGGCGGTGGACAGCCATCACTACACCCCCGGCGTGATCGAAGTACGGCCGCTGAGCGCGCCCGTGCCGTTCCGCACCGTGGCGATCGCCTGGCGCGCCAGCTTTCCGCGGCCGAAAGCCATCGAGATCCTCGCCGACTCGATCCGCCTGTGTTCGGTGGCCAAGCCGCCTGCCGCGAGTTAAGCCGTCGCGATGACTGAGCTGTCGAACGTGCCGGTCACGGCACTCAAGGGCGTCGGCGAAGCCATGGCCGAAAAGCTGGCCAAGGTCGGCCTGGAGAACCTGCAGGACGTGCTGTTCCACCTGCCCCTGCGTTATCAGGACCGCACGCGCGTGGTGCCGATCGGCGCGCTGCGCCCTGGGCAGGACGCGGTGATCGAAGGCACCGTCAGCGGCGCCGACGTGGTGATGGGCAAGCGCCGCAGCCTGCTGGTACGCCTGCAGGATGGCACCGGCGGGCTCAGCCTGCGCTTCTACCATTTCAGCAACGCGCAGAAGGAAGGCCTCAAGCGCGGCACCCGCGTGCGCTGTTATGGCGAAGCCCGCCCTGGCGCCTCGGGGCTGGAAATCTACCACCCGGAATACCGCGCCATCAGCGGCGATGAACCGCCGCCCGTGGACCAGACCCTGACCCCCATCTACCCGCTCACCGAAGGCCTGACCCAGCAACGCCTGCGCATGCTGTGCCAGCAGAGCCTGGCCCTGCTCGGCCCGCGCAGCCTGCCGGACTGGCTGCCGCAAGAGCTGGCGCGGGATTACCAGCTGGCGCCGCTGGACGATGCGATTCGCTACCTGCACCACCCGCCGGCCGACGCCGATGTCGACGAGCTGGCCCTGGGTCACCATTGGGCACAGCATCGCCTGGCGTTCGAGGAACTGCTGACCCATCAGCTGTCCCAGCAGCGCCTGCGCGAAAGCCTGCGCTCGCAACTCGCCCCGGCGCTACCCAAGGCTACCCGGCTGCCGGCGCAGTACCTGAAGAACCTCGGCTTTCCGCCCACAGGGGCGCAGCAGCGGGTCGGCAACGAGATCGCCTACGACCTCAGCCAGCCCGAGCCGATGCTGCGGCTGATCCAGGGCGACGTGGGGGCCGGCAAGACCGTGGTCGCCGCCCTTGCCGCCCTGCAGGCGCTGGAGGCCGGTTATCAGGTGGCGCTGATGGCGCCGACCGAGATCCTCGCCGAGCAGCACTTCATCACCTTCAAGCGCTGGCTCGAACCGCTGGGGCTGGAGGTCGCCTGGCTGGCCGGCAAGCTCAAGGGCAAGAACCGCACAGCGGCCCTGGAGCAGATCGCCGCCGGCGCGCCGATGGTGGTCGGCACCCACGCGCTGTTCCAGGACGAAGTGCAGTTCAAGAACCTGGCGCTGGTGATCATCGACGAACAACACCGCTTCGGCGTGCAGCAGCGCCTGGCCCTGCGCCAGAAAGGCGTGGGTGGGCGCCTGTGCCCGCACCAACTGATCATGACCGCCACGCCGATCCCGCGGACCCTGGCCATGAGCGCCTACGCCGACCTGGACACCTCGATCCTCGACGAACTGCCCCCAGGCCGCACGCCGGTGAACACCGTGCTGGTGACCGACTCGCGCCGCGTCGAGGTCATCGAGCGGGTGCGCGCCGCCTGCGCCGAAGGGCGCCAGGCCTATTGGGTGTGCACGCTGATCGAGGAATCCGAAGAGCTGACGTGCCAGGCCGCGGAAACCACTTACGAAGACCTGAGCAGCGCCCTGGGCGAACTGCGGGTCGGCCTGATCCACGGGCGCATGAAGCCGGCGGAAAAGGCCGAGGTCATGGGCCAGTTCAAGGCCGGTGAATTGCAACTATTGGTGGCCACCACCGTGATCGAAGTCGGCGTCGATGTGCCCAACGCCAGCCTGATGATCATCGAGAACCCCGAGCGCCTGGGCCTGGCCCAGCTGCACCAGCTGCGCGGTCGCGTTGGTCGGGGCAGCGCCGCCAGCCATTGCGTCATGCTCTACCATCCTCCCTTGTCGCAGATCGGCCGCCAGCGCCTGGGCATCATGCGCGAAACCAACGACGGTTTTGTCATCGCCGAAAAGGACCTGGAACTGCGCGGCCCCGGCGAGATGCTCGGCACCCGCCAGACCGGCCTGCTGCAATTCAAGGTCGCCGACCTGATGCGCGATGCCGACCTGCTGCCGGCCGTGCGCGATGCCGCCCAGGCCTTGCTGGAGCGCTGGCCGCATCACGTCAGCCCGCTGCTGGAACGCTGGCTGCGCCACGGGCAGCAATACGGCCAAGTGTGAGCAGCGTCTCAGTTAAGGGGCGAATGCCCCGATCAAGCTGGTTATACTCCTGAAATTGTTTGAAAACGGATACAGACCATGACAGAAGTTGCCCTCGCCACCGCAGCCCCGCACGCTCCGTCTGTAATCCGGCTGCTGCTCGGTAAACTGGACATCGGCTTCACGGAAGTCCTCGACCACCCGGGCCTGCCAGCCGCGCGCAAGGTACAGGCCGTCCTGCTGGACGACGCCGTCGGCGCGCTGATGGTGCTGTTCCCGCAGAGCCAGTTGCTGGACCTCAATCGCCTCGCCGAACTGACCGGCCGCCGCCTGACCGCCGTCTCCACGGAACGCCTGGAGCGCATGCTCGGCAAACACAACCTGAGCCTGCTGCCCGGCCTGCCGGCGCTCACCAGCTCGCCCTGCCTGTACGAAGAAAGCCTGCTGCGCGAGCCGCACCTGCTGATCAACTCCGGCGAGCCGGGCCTACTGCTGGAAATCACCAGCGACGCCTTCAAGAGCATGCTGAGCAAGGCCAGCGCCGGCAACTTCGGCGAAGCCCTGAGCAGCATCCGCCCGAACCTCGACCGCCCGGACGACGACCGCGAGGAAATCACCCAGGCCATGCAGGCCTTCACCGCCCGGCGCATCCAGCAACGCCTGGAAGCGACCATCGAGATTCCGCCGCTCGCCGAAACCGCGCAGAAGATCATCAAGCTGCGGGTCGACCCCAACGCCACCATCGACGACATCACCGGCGTGGTGGAAACCGACCCGGCCCTGGCCGCGCAAGTGGTGAGCTGGGCGGCTTCGCCCTATTACGCTTCGCCGGGCAAGATCCGCTCGGTGGAAGACGCCATCGTCCGCGTGCTGGGCTTCGACCTGGTGATCAACCTGGCGCTGGGCCTGGCCCTGGGCAAGACCCTGAGCCTGCCCAAGGACCACCCGCAACACAGCACGCCGTACTGGCAGCAGTCGATCTACACCGCCGCCGTCATCGAAGGCCTGACCCGCGCCATGCCGCGCGCGCAGCGCCCGGAATCCGGCCTGACCTACCTCGCCGGCCTGCTGCACAACTTCGGCTACCTGCTGCTGGCCCACGTCTTCCCGCCGCACTTCTCGCTGATCTGCCGCCACCTGGAGGTCAACCCGCACCTGTGCCACAGCTACGTCGAACAGCACCTGCTGGGCATCAGCCGCGAGCAGATCGGCGCCTGGCTGATGCGCTACTGGGATATGCCGGACGAGTTGTCCACCGCCCTGCGCTTCCAGCACGACCCGAGCTATGACGGTGCCTACGCCGAATACCCGAACCTGGTGTGCCTGGCCGTGCGCCTGCTGCGCAGCCGCGGCATCGGCTCCGGCCCCGTCGAAGACATCCCTGACGCCCTGCTCGAACGCCTCGGCCTGTCCCGCGACAAAGCCGAAGACGTGGTCAGCAAAGTCCTCGAAGCCGAAGTGCTGCTGCGCGAACTGGCCTCGCAGTTCAGCCAGCACTGAAAACAAAACGGACAAGCCCCCGCCCCTGTAGGAGCGAGGCTTGCCCGCGATGAATCCACCTCGGTCTACCTGACCGGCCTCACGCCTTCGGCTTGGCCTTCTTCGGCTTCAGGTACTTGGTCAGCCCCTGGAACCAGATCACCAGCGCCGGGTTGCCCTTGATCTGGATCGACTTGTCCTGAATCCCGGTCATAAAGGCCAATTGCTTGTTCTTCGCCTGCATCGTGGCAAAACCATAGGCCGCGTCTTTAAAGGCAATGGCGAACGCCGGCTCGGGATAGACACCGGACTTGCTAGTAATCCGCTGGTCCTTCACCCGGAAATGCCGCGCCACCTTGCCATCCAGCGTCTGCAACTGAAACACCAGTTCCTTGTCACCCAACTGCTGCTGAAACGCAGGATTGGTCCGGCTGGCCTTGCCCATCAACAGCCCCATCATCCACAGCAGAAAACGAAATTTCATGCGCAAAGCCCCAAAGAAAAAATGAACGGCTGGCGCAGTGTAGCGGCTTCGGAAGGGAACGCCACCGTTATGCAGCGTTAGAGAAAGATGAATGTCTTTTTAGCGAAAATGACCACCAAGTCACGCACTCTGTAGCCGCTGCCGAAGGCTGCGATCGAGTGCGCAGCACTCGCCGACGAATACAGCCCCAGCACTATCGCTGCTCAAGACACTTGCTGTACCCCTGCGCAAAACGCTCGTCATAACGCAGCACCACCGGCTCCTCAGGATCCACCGTGATATCCAGCAACGACCCATCGTTCACACCATACTTCACCCACCCAAGCGTGCCCGTCCCCTGCGTATCGAAAAACACCTTGGCCCGGATCGTCTCGCCATCATCCTCATCGATCAGCAAGTTGGCCTTCTCTTTGGCGACCTCTCGAAAGGGAAAATTGCTGCTCCTGACCAACTCAGTGAGGTAACCGTAACAACCCTCTCCCGATTCCCGGCCTTGCGCTGAGCAGGTCATGATCGGCAACAGCGTTCCGAGCAAGACACCAGCGCCGAGTCGGCTTATACGCTTTACAGAGAACAGGCCTTCAAATGCGTTAAAGGAAGGGGGCTGAATGACAAACCTCATGGATTTTCTACCTTAAACAAGAGAACTCGCGACAACTCGTAATAGTCATGCCTGGCGACCTCCACCCTCATGAGGCCCCAAAACTGATCAAAGAACCGGGCATGCTGCCGGCTCCTTCATCTGGAAGTATTCCCGGTCGGGGTAGTTGGGATTGCTGGGTGTGTAGCAGGTTGTCGATACCCGCACCTGATCGCAGGGAAGGAAGTGAACCTGGAGTGCACAGACTTTCTCCCCATACTGCGGGATATCCACAACGGCGCGATGTTGGGTGTACTTGGCGGCATGCTTTCGGTATGCCTCTCGATAAGCGTCCGTTCCAAGGGGAGGCCAATTTACAGACTCACCTGGATTGGGATCCTTTTCCCACGTCACTGTTGCCTTCAAACCCGGGCGCCAATGGCGGGGTAAGACAGCGCAACAAACCTCACCCCCACCAGCCAAATTCGAACCAAGATTTGGCCCTCCAGCACCGTTAATGGTGAAGGAATTGATAGTCGCCGAAGTGTGGTTGTATCCGGTTACTGGTGCGCTCAACATTTGCGGGCCGGTCTGACACGCTAAAAGCATCAGTATCCCTGCCATCCCAACCGTCATTCGCCCAAGCAATACTCCTCGCCTTATCAGTCCGGACATACTTTGGGCTCTGGCATATTCATCGGAAAGTTGTAGGGGTAACCAGGGTACCCAGGAGTAATGCCTGTAGCTGAAACCCGTACTTCATTACAGGGGAGAAAGTGAACATTCAGACTTCCGGGCTCGTTATACCTCGGAATTTCAACCGTCACCTTATGACGTGTGTACTGCCGCTTTTTTGCTTCCATCCGCTTGGTCCAGGCATCTGAGTAAGGTTGCTCTGGCCACATCTTCGAAGAGTATGGGTCAGGGTCCTTTTCCCACTCGACAATCGCCCTCAGCCCTGGCGTCCAGTATCTCGGTACCACCCCACAACAAACCTGGCTGCCTCCACCTTCATGAGGCCCCAAATTTCCGCCTCCTGCGCCATTGATGCTGAACCAGTTGATTGCAGCCGAGGTGTGGTTGTATCCCGTCACCGGTGCGGCCAGCATTTTCGGCTCGGTCTGACACGCCAAAAACATCAGCATCACCGCTATCCCAACTGTCATTCGCCCAAGCAACGCTCCCCACCTCATAGCGCACCTCATCAGTCCGGACATACTTTGGGCTCTGGCATATTCATCGGAAAGTTGTAGGGATAACCAGGGTACCCAGGAGTAATGCCTGTAGCTGAAACCCGTACTTCATTACAGGGAAGAAAGTGAACCTTCAGGCTTCCTGGTTCATCGTATTTTGGTATTTCCACTGTCATTTCATGACGTGAATATTGTTTTTTATGCACTGCCATACGCGCCCTCCATTCATCAGAGTAAGGGCGCTCACTCCATTTTCCGTAAGCATAGGGCGCGGGATCCTTTTCCCACACCACAATAGCTCGCAAGCCTGGGGTCCAGTTTCGCGGGACCATGCCACAACACACCTCACTGCCACCCGCCTGATGCGGACCCGCATTACCACCTCCAGCGCCATTGACGCTGAACCAGTTGATCGCAGCCGAGGTGTGGTTGTACCCCGCCACCGGAGCACTCAGTATTTCCTGACGAGCCTGGCATGCAGAGAGCATCAGCGCACCCAACACCCCCAGCGCCATTCCTCCGAACAATCTCCCCTGGCTCATATCAGCCACGGCGCCGGTCGTTGATGACAACGAAGGAGTCAGTCTTTGGCCCTTTTTTATTCACCGCCAGCACACCGCAACATGGGTCATAGCAATCAAAGCCAGGCAGAGGGGTGAAGTACTTTTCGTTGAAGAGGATGAACATTGCTTACTCCCTGTCGATAGCCATCCATTACATCCGTGAGGCTATGAAGAGTTGCTTATCGAAGCCCAACGAGAAACTCACAAGACGCTACCAAGTTGAGCGTTTGGCGAATGTAGGAAAACACCAATTTAGCGGCGCGATGATTCCTATTTAGTGCGCGACTCATAAAGATCGGACTGACGCTGTCACCCAAGCCCGCTGAACACGCCGAAAACACATCGTCATAAAATGCAGTAATCCTGTCGTTGCAGCTGCCCAGCCTCCCCGCTATCCTTCCGCCGTCGCTGCAAAATCAGCGGCCGGGCCTGGAAACCCGATGAGTAAACGGTGCAGCAGCGCCAACTATCACGATTGCTGGCGCTTTTTTGTGCCTGGCTTTCTCGTGTTATGGCGGCTGTGCGCGGGAGACCTTCGGGTCTGCCGGGTTCCGTTTACTCCGGTTTTCCAGCCCGCGCATAGCTGCCACCCTTTCGACTGGAAACGAAACGGCAGCTCAATTCAGTAAACGGAGTTACTGCCATGCACATCACCACCCCATTCAAAACCCATTCCCTGCCCAGAGCTGGAGGTGCGCAATGACCACCTCAGTCAAAACCATTGGCATCGTCACCTTCGCCGATTGCGGCGAAAAAGAACAAAGCCTGTTCCGCGTCAATCCAGATATCCCAGTTCGGGAAGCCTTGGAGCATGCTTCCAACCAAAAAACTCATGCTCGATGCGGCAATGGAGGAACAAGGAGAGCGCTACGCTTGGCCGGCTTATTATCTGTGCGAAATGGGCAAAGCGGTGGTGGATGACCTTTCTACTGCAATGCTCTCTGACGTAACCACCACTCAAGAGCACGCCTAAATCAGCAAGCAAAGGGCGACTCAACGAGTGCCGCCCTTTACTTCCTTGCCGCTACACCTTCTTCTCGGACGACTTCATATTGCCGACCTGATTCGCCAGCATGTCTTTCCAACTTCCGGGCTTGTCCTCGTCGTTGGCAGCTTTCGCCAGCATTCCAGCCAATGATCCCGCATCCTTGTTGCGTGCCGCCTCCACAGCCTCCAGAGCCTGGTGCGCCACCAGGATTTTCTGCAACGCAGGTGTGTTGGCAGTTGCTTCGCTCAATGGCAACAGTGGCGGTAATGCCGCGACCTTGGCCGTGACGTCTCCCGGTGTTTTAGTAAAAGCTCGTAGCGAATCCAAGTTGTTCATCATCGGTAGGGCTATGCCAGTGACAGGGTCGAAAGCACTGATTTCCGGCAGACTGACTTTACCTGTGAGAATTGGGCTGACCGCAGTCATCAAAGGTAATGCCAGTAGCATTCGAGGGTCACGCTTCTTGATGCTCAAGCCAATACTGGCCACGGCAATACCCAAGCCTATTACACGTCCTGCTGTCACTATTGGTGAAAGTTGCTTATTGGATTCGTTATCAAAATGTACCAGTCGAATACGGAAATAGTCAGTGAACGGCTCACGGGGACCAAGCCCCGATGTATTCATAAACCATGCGCGAGAGTCATGCACTTGGTCATCGAACAATGCCACTAAGTCTTCCTGCCCCTTACGGGGCTTATCTGGAGCACTGAATATCTCTTGATAACGTTTAGTACCGTTGTCATGCAGGTAATTGTATTCCTCGGCCTCATCTTCTTCGTTAATTGCATAGACCGTCCCCCCCACCAACATATCGACAATTAAGCTTCCGTACTTCCAATCATCGACAATTCCCCACTCCTTAAAATAGTCACGGCGAAACTCTGCGGCTGCACCGAGTAGCTGAGCCTGATCCAGCGGAGGATCGAACGCCTTTTCCGTACTAATGCTATCCACTTTGTCTTGGCCTACAAGTTGGACATTCGCCTGATATTCCTTTTCCTCCTTCTCTGTATATGTTGGCAGCGGTTTCCCTTGAGCAGCAGCGGCATCCTTGGCTGAATGACGCTTGTAGATTGCCTCCCAGGCTTCCTGTTCGGCCTTAGGCATATCCTTTTCCACATTTGCGAAGAAACCGCGTTGAGCCAGACCGCCTGCATAGCGATCAATACGCCAAGCGGTAATCAACGCATGCTCGCGCCTCATCATCTCGTCCATCGTGCCGGCTCTAGCTTGGGACTGCCAAGCATTGAAACGTGTTACTAATGTCGAGCTAAAGTCGAATTCGTTTTGCGTGATGTCATCCATCCCGCGGTAGGCTTCATGAATATCTGTAATAAGAATACTTTTTGGAACTTGCAATGGTGCTCCAGCCTTGAATGCCTCCGCATACAAATGATGTAAAGCAATCTGCGAAAGTAACTCTGCCGAACCTCCCATAGCCTTCCCTTGATTCCCTGGCGAATAACCTCCTCCGACATCAGAGTGCACACCAGGGTACAGATACTCTTCAGTACCATCACGATAACCAGATGCCTGTTTAGAGTCGCGTTTACCTTGAGCATTTTTCGGTCTACGCCGAATAGAATCTAAAGGAAAGCTTGCACGTTGCTCGTGTGCTGAAACCAAATGCACACACCGCTTCAAATAGTGACAATCATTTGGAAGTGCTGTGTCCATGCACTGTGCTAACACTTCATCAGGCAGACGCATTGTGTCGTCTGCCCACCCCATATGACCAGCAGCGAACGGCATACTGTCAGCCATGCCTACAGCAGCCACTGTGTCGCAAATACCAAGAAACTCTATAGAAATTGGAAGACCGGCGAAACGGTATTCTGTTTTACCAGAATCTCCTTGCACACGAGTCAGTACTTGTAACCAGTTCGCAAATGTACGCGCTTGTGCTGCACCACGAGAAAAGCCATAGACATATAATTTTATTGCTAAAATATGTGGCTTTTCTTCTGACTCAACACGTTTATCCAGAATTTTTTCTAATTTGGATATTTCATCTCCCATAGTTGCAGCGCGTTTCTTCTCACCATTCTGAAGCAATCCACCACTCAGAAAAGTAATTGTACCAGTCGCCATAGACTCCACGAGTTCTTGCGTCTTGGGTAGATCGAGCCTAGTACCTTCCAATGTCTGTTTCAATGCATCGATTAATCGAGTGAGCCCCCAGTTGATGCGACTCTCACCACCACTAGCAAACATCAGCCCACTATCACTGGGGGCGTACTCACCAACATCTGGGAATACGGTTCCTACACCAGGACTGTAATAACGGAAAAAACCCTGCTCTTCAGCTGCAACTCCACCAATACTGGCATGAAAGATTCTTGCAATATTACTACAGGACGACGGAATCGAAGCTCTGTCAGCCTTATCGTTATTATTAGTTCCATCAAATGCGATAGTAATGTGCAGAGTCTTACAGCAAGGCATCCCGCTATAGGCTTCTCCTTTAGCCTGTAGCTTTTTACGAAGTTTATTTCCGAAAGCAACCTCACCACGCCTCTGTATGGCAATATTCTCTGAAAGAGCCTTAGCATCGCTGGGAAGCCGGCCATCTTGAGGAAATTTGGGTGCAATCAACGCCGCACTAGGAGACGGAGAAACGTCTTTTCTTAATGACTCGGACATACCGCCGGCTCCTTAATTTTGAAATATTCTTTGTCAGGATAGTTAGGATTGGACGGCGTAAAGCATGTTGTAGATACCTTAACCTGATCGCAAGGAAGGAAATGAACCTGCAGCGCGCAAACTTTTTCCCCATACTGGGGGATATCTACGACTACTTGATGGCGAGTAAATTTAGCAGCGTGCTTTCGATATGCCTCTCGATAAGCATCTGTTCCAAGCGGAGGCCAATTTACTGACGCGCCAGCATTAGGATCCTTTTCCCACTTCACGATTGCCTTTAATCCCGGGTTCCATTTACGAGGAATTACACTGCAGCAAACCTCACCACCACCCCCCAGATTCGGCCCCAAGTTTGGTCCACCTGCTCCGTTAATGGTGAACTGATTGATAGCAGCAGAGGTATGGTTATAACCAGTTACTGGAGCAGATAACATTTTTGATTCAGCTTGACAGGCACTTACTGTCACTACCCCCAAAACCAACAACGAACAACGAACTAAATCAAAAATATAAAATCGACCTTGGACATGCACATATGCCCCCGATAAAAAGCCATTTTTTCTGAGCAAGAAAAAGTACGCCATAATCTTATTTATAATTAAAGTACACATACCTTCGGCCCCTCCATGTTCATCGGGTAGTTATAGGGATAACCCGGAGAGCCGGGTTTAATGTTGTCTACAGAAACATGCACTTGGTCGCACGGAAGAAAATGCACTTTCAAACTCCCTGCTACAGCGTACCGAGGGATTTCAACCGTAACCTTGTGATGTGAGTAGTTGGCGGCATGCCGTTTGTAGTCCTCAGTATCAAGCTGGCCATATTGGTCTCGCTTGATGTAGCCGCCAGGATCAGGATCCTTCTCCCATTCAACAATCGCCCTAAGCCCTGGCACCCACTCGCGAGGAACAAGACCGCAGCAGACCTGTTTTCCCCCTCCTTGATGGGGGCCCAAGTTCGGCCCTCCAGCACCATTAACCGTAAAACGGTTGATCGCTGCAGAAGTATGGTTATAACCAGTCACCGGAGCGCCCAACATCTTGGAGGGGCTCTGGCAGGCGGTAATCATCAGTACGCTGCCCACGCCCAACAGCAGCCGTAGCACCTGGCTGCAGGCATTCCCCTTGAAAGACCGCTTCATATCAACGGCCTCGGTGGCTCGTCGATGACGAAAGGCGAGTTATCCAGCAGCCATTCCTGGATAAAGGGTTGCCGCTCTTCCGGTTCCTTGAGGCCTTTTTTATTGGCGGCCAGTTGGCTGTGGAACAGGTGGCGGATCAGGCCTTCCTTACGGCTCATGCCGTAGTCCTGCGGGGTAGCGCAGCGTTCGATGCGGTAGTTGTCGGCCTCGGTCCAGGCCAGCAGGTTGGCCACTTGCGGGTGGTCGAACATGAAGGGCTCGATAACCGGTGGCGGGGCGTGGCGCACGTAGTTGCCGGGCAGGCTCTGGGCTTGCTGGTCACGGTCGAGCCAGTGCCAGACGATGACCGGGGTGTGGAAGGCCTGGCCTTGAGCCGGGGTCAGGGTTTCGCACACTGGCACGAACATGCGCGGGTCGTAGTAGCGCAACACGCCTTCGGAGCGGCCCTGGTTCCAGCGCGCCTGGGTGCAACTGCGCAGATGCCCGGCCAGGGCTTCGAAGCTCCAGGGGCTGAACAGCGCCAGCACATGCTGATTGCAGTCGACAGCACTGATGAAGGTTTTCAACCAGGGTTTCTGCGCCTTGTTCACCCGCAGCAGCAGCGGGCCGAAGTCGGCGATCGCCACTTCCGGGGTGTTGTCGAACAGCTTGGCCAATGCCGGTGCGTCCGGCTGGTTCGCCAGCTCTGCCAGCAACGGGTAGTCGAGGCTGGTGGCGTCGATCAGCAGGTCGATATGCTCCTGGCCCAGTCGTTGGGCTTCGTCCCATAACAGCTCGTGCCACTGCGGATTGCTTGCGTACATGTCAGGGTCCTTTAGCGTGCCGCCAGGGCTTGGCTGTTACGTTTGGCCCGGGCCAGGCATTCCTTGCACACCGGTGGCGGTGGCATCGGTATGTTGCTCGGCGCAACCACCGGCAGATCACCGGCCACATCCTTATCCGCCGCCCCCGGCAACGTCGGCGGCTTAATGCCGATCCCGGTGCCACTCCCCGGAGAGCCCCCCGCATTGATCTTCACCACCGGCCCCACCACCGTGACGCCGCCGGCATCGAGCTTGATAAAGCTCCCCCCGGCCTTGATCGTCAGTTCGCTGCCGGCTTCGATGACCATCTTGGCGCCGGCCTTGAGGTGGATTTCCTGGCCGGCTTTGGTCAGTTGGGCGGTGCCGAGTTTGATGTGCTGGTTTTCGCCCACGGTCAGGTGGTCGTCGACGCGGGTTTCGGTCTTGCGGTCGGCGTGGGTGATGCGGTGTTCTTCGGCCTTGAGTTCGGTGTAGGTGTTCTTCTCCACGGTGTCGTGGCGTTCGTGGCCGATGCGGATTTTCTGGTCGTGCTCGATGTTTTCATCCCAGTCGCGCTGGGCGTGGATGAAGATCTGTTCGGCGCCTTTTTTGTCTTCGATGCGCAGTTCGTTGTAGCCGGCGCCGCCGGGGGAACTCATGGACTTGAACACCGTGCGGGTCTTGTTCGCCGGCAGGGCGTAAGGCACCGGATGTTCCTTGTGGTACAGGCAGCCGGTGATCAGCGGCTGGTCGGGGTCGCCTTCGAGGAAGGTCACCAACACTTCCATGCCGATGCGCGGGATGACGATGGCGCCGTAGCGGTCGCCGGCCCAGCTGGAGGACACGCGCAGCCAGCAGCTGGTCTTGTCGTCGGCCTTGCCTTCGCGATCCCAGTGGAACTGCACCTTGACCCGCCCATACTGGTCGCAGTGGATTTCTTCGCCCTTGGGCCCGGTGACCACCGCGGTCTGGCTACCGAGCACGCGCGGTTTCGGGTGGTTCAGGGCCGGGCGGTAGAACACCTGCCAGGGCGTGGCGAGGAAGCGGTTGCGATAGCCCTGGTGGAAGTCATCCTTGTTGTCGGTGGTGTCGCTGGTCACCGACTCTTCCAGCACCTGTGGCTGCTTGCCTTCGTGGACGATGTGGGTCAGCAGCCAGAGGTCGTTCCACTCGCTGCGCGGGTGCTCGGACAGTTCCAGGAAGTGGCCGCTGACCAGGCGGGTCTGGTCGCCCCAGCCTTCGGCCTGCTGGTAGTCGGCGCGGTGGCGTTCGAGGGCGCGCTGGCTGAGGAATTTGCCGCGCGCACGGTCGGTGAAGCGGCCCGGGTAGTCGTAGTCTTCCAGGTCCGGTTCTTCGCTTTCAGCCTCGGGCTTATAGGCCGCTTCCAGTTGCAGGCGCGGCTTCTCGAAGTCGTAGTCGCGGCGGGTGGTGCGGCGGGTGCGGGTTTCCAGGCGCAGGTTGAAACCCTTGATCACCGGCTCGTCGGCGACCATGCCGCTGCCCTGGATATAGGCGGTGGGCTGGCCGAGCTTGGGGAACACGGTCTGGTCGTCGCCGAATACCAGCAGGTGGCCTTGCGGGCTGTGCTGGAAGTGGTAATGCAGGCCTTCCTCTTCGCACAGGCGCTGGATGAAATGCAGGTCGGTTTCGTCGTACTGCACGCAGTAGTCGCGGTCCGGGCACGGGGTGCCGAGCTGGAACCGGTAGGCGTTGCCCTGGATGCCGTGCTCTTCGAGGATCAGGGCGATGATCTTCGGCGCCGACATTTGCTGGTAGATGCGCTGGTTGGTGCGGTGTTCGAGGTAGGCCAGTTGCGGCACCAGCGACACCTTGTAGCGGGTCAGACGTTTGCCGGCATCGCCCTGGGCCACGCGGTAGATCTGCCCGTGGATGCCCGAGCCCCCGCCGTTCAGAGCAGTCGGGTCGAAGGCCAGGAACGCCTGCTTGTGCAGCAGCGTCTCCAGGTCCAGGTCGGGGTTCTCGCTGACCAGTTCCAGATCGAAACGGAACGGCTGGCTGATGCCTTCGATCCCTTCGAAAGACAGCACCTGCAAGTCACCCTGGAAGTCGTCGACCGTCAGGCTGAAGTGGGTTTCATTGGAAGGATTGAACATATCTTGCTCCCTGTTCGGTGGTCATCCGTTACGCCGATGGAACCAGCGTTGCAGCCAGGACGAATCCGCGCGCATGGCGTCGCGCAATGCTTGGGCGCAGATGGTGCGTTGCGCCGCATCGAAGGCCAGCGCCGCGCGCAGGGCTGGCCAACAGTGTCTGGGAAGGTTCTTGGGCGCCTGCAGCGTGCGGTCCAGGCGTTCGTCGCGGGCCTGGGTCGACGGCAACCGGCGATACGGGTGTTTGCCGCAGGCCAGCTCAAAGATCACACAGGCCACCGCGTACAGATCGGCGCTGGCCGACAAGGCCCCGCCCTCCAGCAATTCGGGGGCGGCATAGCCGGGCGTCCAGGCGTTGAAGCGGCTGCGGCTCAGCTGCGGCAGGCCGGGCAGCAAGCCCTCCTCGGCCTGGCTCAGGCCGAAGTCGAACAGCCGCACGCCGTCTTCACAGAGCATCACGTTGCTCGGCTTCAGGTCGCCGTGCAGCACACCGCGCGCGTGGCTGTACGCCAGGGCATCGAGCAGTGGCCGCACCACATCGCGCAGCTCTTTCCAGGGCAGGCCCAACGGCCGCTCGCAGAGCAGTTTGTCCAGGGTCAGTCCGCGCATCAGCTCCATGGTGATGAAGGCGCGCTGGCACTGGGTGTCCACCTCGAAGCTGTGCAAGCGCACGACGTTCGGGTGGCGCAGGCGTCGGGTCAGGGCGAACTCGCTGTAGAGCAAGGCACTGGCATCCGGCGTCTCGGAGAATTCTTCGCTCATGACTTTGAGCGCTATGTAAGGGTCGGGATCGCCGAACTGCTCATGCAGCAGGTCCCGCGCGCGGTAGACCGCGCCCATGCCACCGGCCCCGAGCAGGCGCTCGAGGCGGTAACGTCCGGCCAGCACATCCGGCAGCCCACCCACAGGCGCCACGGCCTTGGCCTTGGAACGGGAGCGGTTCCTCGAGCGGTTGCGCCCCTTGCCCTTGCCCTTGGCCTTGGGCGCCACGGGACGCGGCGCCTCATTGGCCTTGGCGAAGGCGAAATAGGTCAGGTTGCTGGCCTCTTCCTCGCTCATCAGGATGTTATCCAGACCGGATTTGAGATCACTCATTGGCGGATCACCACGGCTGTCAGGTTGTCCCGGGCCGAGCCGCGCAGGGCGCCGTCGAACAGGCGCTCCAGCGCCACCTGCGGCGAAGCCAGGCTCAAGGCGTTGCCCAGCGCGTCGCTGGTCAGCCCCTGGTACAGGCCGTCGCTGCACAGCAGGAAGGCATCGCCGGGGTAGACCTGCAGCTCCAGCACATCCAGGGTCAGCTGCTCGCTGGCGCCCACCGCCCGGGTCAGGGCATTGGCCGCCGGATGGGCCCGCGCCTGCTCGACGCTCATCTGCTGCTCGTCGATCAGTTGCTGTTGCAGCGAATGGTCCTTGGACAGCTGGTACAGACGCTGCCCGCGCCACAGGTAACAGCGGCTGTCGCCGGCCCAGATGCACGCCGCGCGGTCGCCTTCCAGCAACAGCGCGACCACGGTGCTGCCCATGATGCTGTCGTGGCGCTCGGCGGTGACGGTCAACTCCTGGCCCAGGCGCCGGTTGAGCCAGTGCAGGCACTGGCGCAAGCCCTTGAGCCGCTCGTCGAAACTGTCCTGCGCCGGCAACTCGGCCAGGCTGGCGACGATCAACTGGCTGGCGATGTCGCCACCCTGATGCCCGCCCATGCCGTCCGCGACCACCCAGAGCCCCTGCTCCGGACAGTCGAGGAAGGCATCTTCGTTGCGCGCCCGAACCTTGCCCGGGTCGGTGCGCGCAGCGCTGCGCCAGGTACTGGCAACCAGCATCAGAGCTGCACCGGCATGCGGAAGGTGCGCAGCACGCCCATGTCGAACGGGTTCGGCGTGCGCTGGCTCATCAGCAGGTAGTTGGCGCGCAGGCCGCCCAGGTCGGCCTTGAGCACCAGCACGTCACGGCCGGTCAGGTACTCGGTCTGCATCAGGTCGAACAGGCGGAACAGCGACCAGGGGCCGGTGTTCTTTTCAATGCCCACCGGGCGCCCGGCCATCTTGTCCAGCACCAGGCTGGTGCGGCCGTCTTCGGCGTCGGTCGGCCACTTGAAGGACACCGGCACGATCGGGCCGTGGCGGTATTCCATGGTCTTGTCGCCGAAACGGAACTCCGAGCGGCTCACCGCCGGGTCCAGGGTGTAGGGCTCCAGCTTGAACTGCACCTGCGGCTCCGCCGGGTTCTCCGAGAAGAAGCTCTGGCGGATCACCTGGGCCGCGGCCATCTGGTCGAGGTAGACCTTGGACATCGGCAGGCTGTGGCCGTCGATGCTGCGCAGGCGGTAGTTGCCCGGATCGCCGCTGACGAAAGGCCGCATGTAGGTTTCGAAGAAGCGATCGGCGATGCCTTGCGCCTTGAAGAACTCGCGGAAGTCGCTGATGGCGACATCGCTGGTGCTGTGGGCGCTGAACGGATAACGCTTGCTGATGGCCTTGCCGTAGAAGCTGTACAGCTCGCTCTGGTAACGCTGGTTGAGGTACTGGTAGGAGTCGTTGAGCACCAGGCGCCAGGTGTCTTCCGCCAGCACGTTGAACCACACGCTCACCGGACGCGGCAGGCGCACCGAGGCGTTGCGCAGGCTGCTCAGGGCATCGCGCTGACCGCTCATGCGGGTCTTGGCCATCTCGAACGCCGCCTGCTCGGGCGCGCTGGCACGGGCCAGGCCGGCCAGTTGCAGTTGCAGGTCGTTCAGCGCTTGCAGCGCCGGCGTCAGGTCAGCGGCCGGGCCGTTGTTGTCGTCCAGCAGGCGGTGCAGCGGTTCGAAGCGACGTTGCAGCGACTTCTTCGCGGTGTCCGGCAGGTTCTTGGCCAGGGCTTCCTGGGCCTTGCCCGCGGCAGCCGCCGCGACCTTGCCCAGCGCCCCGCCCTTCTCGGCGGCCTTGTCCGCCGCGGCGGTCACGTCTTCGGCGCTTTCGGCGATGGCCTGGAAGCGGGTGTTCTCGCGCACCTCCACCAACAGTTGCAGCACTGGCGAGTTGGCCGAGGTCAGGCCGGCGACCTGATCAGCGCCTTCGCCAGCGTCGTTGAACGGTTGCAGACCGACCTGGCCGACCGCTTCGCTCCAGAAGTTGGCGTAGTCGCGGAAGTACAGCTGTTCCAGTTCCACCATCAGGCGGCGCAGGTCCATGCCGCTGATGCCGCTGCCTTCGCCCAGCACCCAGTTGTCACGCAGGATATCGGTGACCAGCGCCGTGCCCTGGACCGAGAAATACTGCTGGTAACCCTGTTGGGTGTAGAAGCCCGGGATCGCGTAGTCGGTGCCGACGAACAGGCTGCCTTGCGGCCCCAGATGCTGGCTCAGGCGGTACTCCGGCAGGCTCCGCGCCTGTTCGCGCAGCACGCGATAGACCACGTTGGCCAACGACTCGCTGCGCAGCACCTGGCGCGCCTGGGCCACCAGCGTGTCGTTGAGCGGGTAGCTGAACGGCAGCTTGAGCAGGCGTTCGAAGTGCGCGTTCAGGCCGTTCTGCACCGCGGTGTTGCCGGCGTAGCGTGTCGACCAGTCGCTGGCCACCCAGTCCTTGAGCCAGGACGGATCGCGACGGTCCTGCATGTTCAGCATCAGGTACGCCCGCAGGCTGTTGAGCAGGCGGTCGCGGTCGCGCATGTTGCTGCGGATCTGCCCTTCCAGCATCTGCGCCACCCGTGGCAGCAGCTGCGCTTGCAGCTCACGCTCGTAGGCGCTGAGCACCACCGGGTTGCTTTCCTCGCCCTGGTACAGGCCGACCCGCTCGTGCAGCGAGACGTCGCCCTTGGCCGGGAACACCTTGGTGGCTTCGAAGCTGGTGTCGAGGGTCTTGAGCGCCGCCATCGCGTCGTCGCGGGCGGTCAGCGCGGTGCGCTGCTGGTTCCAGTTCTGCGCCAGGGAGCGCAGGTTTTCCAGGCGCTCGTAGTTGGCGGAGAAACCGCCGGCCCAGAGCAGGCCGAACAAGCCCAGGGCCACCAGCGCGCCAACGTACAGCGCACGCTGGCCCCAATGGATGCGATTGCGCTCGCGCTTGTCCAGGCCAGCCAGGTCGGCCTCGGGGAAAATCACCCGGCTCAGCAGGTGGTGAATGAAGCGCGAACGACCGCTGCGCAGGGTCGGCAGCACACCGGCCGCCATGCCCAGGCTGGCGCCGATGCTGGCGGTGTCGGGGTCGAGTTTTTCCGTCAGGTGCGGCGCGCTGGTCAGGTAGAAACCGCGTAGCTGGCTGGCCCGCTGGTAGCGGTTGCCGGTGAATGCCATGTCGACGAACAGGCACAGACGCTCGCCGATCTGCCCCAACTGGTGCGGGAAGTCGAGGATGCGGCCACGGCGCTGGGTATCGCGCTCCTGGTGCATGCGCATGATCACCTGGCTGTTCAGGCGGCGCAGCAGCTCTTCGAACTCCTGGCGCAGCACGGCGACGTCGGTGCCGTTCTGCTCCTTGCGGAAGCTGGTGCCGAGCACCTGATCGCTTTCCTCGCGGCTCAGCTGGTCGAAGAACTCGTCGAAGCCGAGCAGTTGGTCGGCCTTGCTCAGCACCAGGTACACCGGCACGTCGACGTGCAGCTTCTGGTGCACGTCCTGCAGGCGCGCGCGGACCTGGCGCGCCAGGGTGTCGAGATCCGGCTCGTTGCCGCTCAGCAGCAGTTCCACCGGAATGGTCACCAACACACCGTTGAGCGGACGCCCGCGACGGCGCTTGCGCAGCAGGTTGAGCAAGGTGCTCCAGGCGCTGCCGTCGACTTCCGCGTCGGGCTGGGTCAGGTAGCGGCCGGCGGTGTCGATCAGCACGCCGTGGTCGGCGAAGTACCAGTCGCAATGCCGGGTGCCGATGGTGTCGCGGGTCAGCTTGCGGTCGATCTTGTTGATCGGGAACTCAAGGCCCGAGAAGTCCAGCAGGCTGGTCTTGCCGCTGCTCTGCGGACCGATCAGCAGGTACCAGGGCAGGTCGTTGCGCCAGCGCTCGCTGCGCCCGCGGTACAGGCTGGAGGTCTTGAGGGTGCGCATGGCTTCCTTGAAGCGGCTGCGCAGCTCTTTCTGTTCCTCGTCGATCAGCTCTTCACGGCGCAGGCGTTCCTGGCCGTCTTCGCTGTCTTCCATTTCTTTCTTGCGGATCCCGGCGCGCCAGCTGACGAAGACCATGGTCAGGCCCCAGATCAGGAACAGCACGCTGATGGTCAGCAGGCGCGAGGTCGCGCTTTCCCAGAATTTGTAGTCGTTGACCGCCAGCAGCGGCCCGACGAACCACACCAGCAGCGCCACGAACAGCACCAGCAACAGCGTCCAGACCCACGTCTTGCGCAGGAAGGCGCCGACTTTCTTGAAGAAGTTTTTCATCACACGTCCCTGTATTACGGCTGGGGCTGGACCACGGCCGGGTCAAGCTGCTGATAAGGTTGCAGAACGGTCTCGCGCTGCTCGCCCAGAACCCAGGCGAACCCCGAATACATCACCACCAGGCAGACCACCGTGAACAGCGCGACCATCCACCACGGCACGATGCGCACCAGGCTGCGGCGCTTGTCGTGCAGGCCTTCCCAATGCGGCGACAGCTCGCGCGGCACGTCGCCACGCAGCTGGCGGATCTGCCGGTACAGCGCATCGCGGATGCCTTCGAGTTCGAGCATGCCGCGGGCCATGACCCGGTACTTGCCCTCGAAGCCCAGCGACAGGCACAGGTACATCAGCTCCAGCATCGGCAGGTGCTTGACCGGGTTCTTCGACAACCGGTCCAGCAGCTGGAAGAACTTCTCGCCACCAAAGGTCTCGTTGTGGAAGCTGCTGAGCAGGCTCATCTGCGACCACTCGCTTTCATTGCCCCACGGAGTGGTGACCACCGCCTCGTCGACCACGGTGCACAGCACGTAGCGGGCGGCCATGACCTGGCTGCTTTCGGCGCCGTTGTGCAGGGCGCGCACCTCGAACAGTTTCAGGGCCGAGGTCAGCCGCTCGTTGAGCGCGTACAGGTCTTCGCGGGTGTCGCTGTGCTTGAGGCGCACCACTTCCGACAACAGATCGGAGGCCGCCGCCACCAGCGCGTTCAGGCTGATGTTGAAGGCCTCGGCCGGGCGCAGGCGCGCGGCGTAGATCATCCGTTCTTCCAGTTGCTCGAAGCGTGGCGGCGCGGCGAAATCGGTCAGCGGACTCTGCGCCGGGCCATGGCCCTGGCGATCGAGCAGGACGGTCTTGTCGTCCTGGTTGTGTTCCATGTCCTTGATCATGTCGGTCAGTTCCTGATGGCCCAGAATTTCAGTTCAAGCTCGGCGAATTCGCCGGACACGTGGAAGGCGAAACCACCGGAACGCTCCAGTTGCGCCAGGTCTTCGGAACTGAGTTCGAGGATGAAATAGGTTTTGTTGGAGTGGAACGCGATCTGCCGTGGCGCCACCGGCAAGGGTTTGACCTTGATCCCCGGCAGGTGCAGGTTGACCAGCTGGCGAATGCGCTCCACCGGGCCGACCTTGAGGTGCGCCGGCAAACGATGGCGCAGTTCTTCGGAGTCGCAGTTGGCGCTGGCGGCCAGGACGAACGAAGCCGAACCCAGCAGCTTGTGGTCATGCAACGGCGACACGATGATCCCGTACTGGCGAGCCTGCAGCACCAGCTCGATGGCGTGCTGTTCGAGCACCATCGACAGCACCTGGCGGATCGCGTCCATCAACTTGCGAAAGCTCGCGCCCTGGTCGCTGTGCTGGTAGCGGCTGTCCAGGCGCGGCCGCTTGCTGTCGCTGGCGAAGGTCGCCAGATCGCCGAGCATGGTCAGCAGCGTGCGGTACAGCTCTTCCGGATGCACCTGCTCCAGGCCCAGGTAGTGGCGCAGCAGCAGTTCGGTGCGGTTGATCAGTTGCAGCATCATGAAGTCGCCGACTTCGGCACCGCCGACCTTGCCGTTGGAACGGATCCGGTCGGCAATGGTGTCGCCGCGGTGGCTGAGCATGCTGATCACTTCCTTCAGGCACGACAGCAGGTAGCTCGAGGCATGGGCGTGGATGAAGGTCGGCACGAAGTCCGGGTCGAGGCTGATCACCCCGTCGGGCGTGGTGTCGAGGACTTCGCAGAGCTTGAGCTTCACATAGGCCTGGTCGCTCTGTTGCTCGCCGAGCAGCAGGCGGAAGTCCGGCCGGGCGCAGCTGACCTGGCTGCTGGAATCGTCGCCGGCGTTGGAGTCGGCCACTTCCGCCTCGTAGGTGGTGTAGCGCGCCAGCACATCGGACTGCTCCGGACGGCGCGACTCGATGTGGTTGCCGGTCACCAGCGGCAAGGCCAGGTAGACCGGGGTGTTGCCGGTGTTCGGCGGTACGTCGAGGGCCAGCGGCTCGGTGTTGCCACCCAGCTCGAACAGGCTGCCGTCGGGCAGGATGCCGGAGGCCTGGCTGATCACCAGCTTGCCCATGTTGAGGAACTGCAGGTCGATCTCCAGGCTCAGGAACCCCCAGGAATAACTGCCCAGCAACTGGGTGCGGGTTTTCATCTGGTAGTCGTAGTAGCGATCGTTGTGCTGGAAGTGCTGCGGGCGCAGCAACATGCCTTCCTGCCAAATGACTTTATGCACGTTCATGATTACTTGTCCGCCTTGGCGAGCGTTGCATTGCTGGTGCGGATACCGGCCTGGTCGAGGGTCAGGTCGGCTTCGGTCAGTTCCACCGGAGTGAGCTGCACCACATAGCGCCACTGGGTTTCCGACAGGTCGCGGTAGGCCGCCAGCACGCCGACGTAGCGGCTGCCTTCTTCGACGCTGAGCTTGAGTTCCACGGTTTCACCCGGGCGCAGTTCCAGTTCTTCGCTGGCCACCATGTCCGGGGCCAGGGACTCCTTGGCGCGCTCGTAGAGGCTGAAGAAATCGGCGTTCTCGAAGGCCACCGGATGCTTGAGCTCGATCAGCCGCACCACGATCGGCGACGGACGACCGTTGAGGTCCGGGTTGAGCTGGTCGCTGGCGGTCAGCTTGAGGTTGAGCTTGGTCATGGTCGAGTACGGCGACAGCGACGAGCAGCCGGCGAGCAACGCCAGGGCGGTCAGCGCAGCCAGCGTCTTGAGTAACAGGGTCGAGCAGCGAGACATGCGCATCATCCTTGGTGTTCGGTGTGAAGGGTGGAGATCAGGCGGATCTGTTCTTCGTAGGCCTGGGCGAAGTCGCGGGCCAGCAGGCGTTCGCTCCAGTCATCGTCCTGGCGCAGGGCCTGGTGGTAGCGGTTGTAGGCGCGCCAGCGGCTGCCGGATGTGGCCAGCAACGGCTTGTTGTCGCGCTCGAAACGCAGGGTCAGTTGCTGCGGCGAAAAATGCTCGAGGGTGCCGCGCACGGCCGCGCGGCTGGCGGTCAGCAGCGCCACCTGGTGCGCCTGCAGATCGCGGAACGCGCGGGAGATCGCCTGCTCGGCCGGCAACTGGCCGGGCTTGTTGCCCTGCAGCAGGATGCCCAGCGCTTCGCTGGCGTCCACGGCAAACTTGAGCGGGTTCTTGCTACCGCCCTGGGCCGTGGTCAGGGCCAGGCGCAGTTCGTTTTTCAGCTCGCTGCGGGTGCGCAGGCTCTGCTGCAGGCCGCCGATGCTTTGCTTGAGCAGGCGCGCGGCATCGATCGCCAGGGCTTCGCGGGCGTCGTGATCGAGACCTTTGAGGTCCACCCCCAGCGCCGCGCCGAAATGCTCCCAGAAGCCTTCGCGCTGGCGCTCCACCGGGGCCGGCTCGACGGCGACCGGCGCCTCGGGCTGGGCCACCAGTTCCGGCACCAGCAGGCTTTCCATGTCGATGCGCGCATAGTCCGCGCGCTGCCGTGGTTCCTGGCGCGGCGTGTTGAGCGCGGTCAGCTCGTCGATTTCCGAATACACCCGCTCCTGCTGGTCCAGCGCGTTGAGCGGGTCGAGGTCGAGGAATGCGTCATCGGGAATGATGCTGCCAGCGGCTTGCGGACGACCGACTTCGGCGTCGAAGGTCGCCGGATCGCGCACCAGGCGCGCGCGGATCTCGAAATCCCCCAGCACATACACGCTGCCGTGCTCGATACGCTGCGGCTCGCCCTTGCGCAGGCGCGCGCCGCTGTCGCTGGCCTGGATACCGTTGCTGCTGGTATCGGTGAGGAAAAACATTCCGTCGCGGTAGCTGACGATCGCGTGGTGATTGGACAGATGACGCTTGCGGTCCGGAATGATCCAGTCGCAATCCTCGCCCCGCCCGATCACCCCACCGGCCTGCTTGAAGGTTTTGCTGCTCAACTCCGTGGGCACGAACTGCTTGGTGTTCAGCATTTCGAAAACCAGTTCCATGATGATGCTCCTTGCGGTCACTTGCCGCGATTGACCGCCTGCGGATCACCCAATGGGCGATAGGTGTTGTCGTTGAATTTGTAATTACCGCTACAGCCGCCGAGGCCGCTGAGAACGATCAGAGCCAGCAGGGCGGCTTGCCAGTGACGAACAGACATCAGAGGGTCTCCATGGGTAGACAATGCACAAAGCGCCGACCCTGGCGGGCGACGCTTGGCGAAACGAAAAAGGCGCTGGGGAAAGTCATGTCGCGCTAACCCTCGAAGTCGCCAAGATTGATGTTCAACCGCCCGAGGCGGTACAGCAGCGTGCGCCTGGGCAGCCCCAGCTCGCGGGCCGCCAGGGTCTGGTTGCCGTCGTTCTTGCGCAGGCAATCGAGCAGCAGGTGGCGCTCGACTTTCTCCAGGCGTTCGCGCAGGTTCAGGCCGGGTTCTTCCGGCAGCGCTTCGCTGCTCAGGGAGAAATGCTCGGCCAGCAGCTCACCGCCTTCGCACAACAACACCGCCCGTTCCACCAGGCCCTTGAGCTCGCGCACGTTGCCCGGGAAGGTGTAGCCCGACAGGTGATTGAGGGCGGTTTCCGACCAGCTCACCGGGTCGCGCTGCAGGAAGGCGCAGGCCTTGTCGGCGAAGTGCCGGGCCAGGTCGAGGATGTCGCCTTCGCGCTGGCGCAGGGCCGGCAACTCGATCGGGAACTGCGCCAGGCGGTAGTACAGGTCCTCGCGGAACTTGCCTTCGCTGACCAGCACCGCCAGGTCGCGGTGGGTCGCGGCGATGATGCGCACGTCGATCTTGTGGGTGTCGTTGGAACCCAGCGGACGGATCTCGCCCTCCTGCAACACGCGCAGCAGCTTGGCTTGCAGGGACAGCGGCATGTCGCCGATTTCGTCCAGCAACAGGGTGCCGCCATTGGCCGCGTCGAACAGCCCCGGACGGTCGCGATCGGCGCCAGTGAAGGCACCCTTGCGGTAGCCGAACAGCTCGCTCTCCAGCAGGTTCTCCGGGAACGCCGCGCAGTTCTGCACGATGAACGCCTGGGAGCGCCGTGGGCCGTAGTCGTGGATGGCCCGCGCCACCACTTCCTTGCCGGTGCCGGTCTCGCCGCGCAGCAATACGGTGTAGGGGCTGTGCAGCACCTTGCTGATCAACTGGTAGGTCTGGCGCATGGCCGTGCTGTTGCCGATCAGCCCGTAGCCGCTGGCGCTGACCGGGGTGCTGGCCACGGGCGTCGCGTCGCCCACCGGACGACGCAGGCGTTGCAGCAGGTGCAATTGCCCGAGCACGAACGAGCCCAACTGGCCCATGGAATCGGCGAAACCCTGCAGGTCGATATGTTCGCGACTGGCGCACAGCAGCAGGCCCTCGACGGCCTTTTGCGTGTTCACCAGCGGCACGCACAGCAGTGACTGCCAGGGGGTATCCCGGGCCGGCAGGAAGCTGGTTTCGTGCAGGCTGCCGCTCAGCCCCACCAGGCTCACCACGCGGTTCTGGCACAGGGCGAACTGCAGCAGCTGCTCACCGTTGTAGTCCGCCGGCAGGCTCGCCGCTTCCCGCGGTTGCAGGATGCCGCCCAGGCATTCGGCGCTCAGGCCCAGCCGGGTATGGGTGGCATCCAGCAGGTACAGCTGGCTCAGCTCGCAACCGCTGAGCCCGGCCACGCCGCGCACGAAATCGCCCAGCAGCGCGCCACCGTCCGCCGCCCGCGACAGGCTGGCGAACTGCGCCAACAGCGCCTCGGCATAGATCAGCGGTTGCGGTACACGAGTGAACATCACACCCACCTCAGGCGAACTCGCAGGTCACGCCGCCGCTGCTGTCGAGCGTCGCGTGTACGCGCTTGAGGTTCTCGCCGGTGGCCATGGCGTCCAGCAGGCGGTCGGCCACCAGCGGCAGTACGTGCAGGTCGAGCAGATGATCGATCAGGCGCGCGCCGCTTTCGCTCTGGGTGCAGCGCTCGGCCAGGTGGTCGACCAGGTTCTGGCAGTAAGTGAAATCCAGCTGGCGACGGTTCAGGCGCTCGCCCAGGCGGCCCAGCTTGATTTCGATCAGCTCGCGCAGCACCGGGCCGCCCACCGGGTAGTACGGCACCACGCGCATGCGCGCCAGCAGCGCCGGCTTGAAGTGCTTGCTGAGCACCGGGCGGATGGTCTCTTCCAGGATCTCGGCGCTCGGCCGCTCACCGTTCTCACACAGGGCGCTGATGCGGTCGCTGGCCAGGTTCGAGGTCATCAGGATCAGCGTGTTGCGGAAGTCGATCTCGCGCCCTTCGCCGTCGTTGGCCACGCCCTTGTCGAAGATCTGATAGAACAGGTTGAGCACGTCCGGGTCGGCTTTCTCGACCTCGTCGAGCAGCACCACCGAATACGGCTTCTGCCGCACCGCCTCGGTGAGCATGCCGCCTTCGCCGTAGCCAACGTAGCCTGGCGGCGCGCCGATCAGGCGCGACACGGTGTGCTTCTCCTGGAACTCGGACATGTTGATGGTGGTGATGAAGCGATCGCCGCCGTACAGCAGGTCGGCCAGGGCCAGGGCGGTTTCGGTCTTGCCGACGCCGCTCGGGCCCACCAGCAGGAATACCCCCACCGGCGCATCCGGCTTGTTCAGGCCAGCGGCGGTGGCGCGCATCGAGCGATCCAGCGCATGCACCGCCTGCTCCTGGCCACGAATGCGGGCGCGCAGGTCGGTGGCGAAGCTCGCCACCTTGGCGTTGTGTTCACGGGCCAGTTGCGTCAGTGGCACACCGGTCCAGGCGCTGATCACTTCGGCCACCAGGCGCGGGCAGACTTCGAAGCTGACCAGACGCTCCTGGCTCTGGGCATCGCTCAGGGCGCGATGGGTTTCGTTGAGGGCAGCCTCCAGCGCCTCGACGCTCTGCCCTTCTTCCACTTCGGCGGCGAGGGTTTCGATCACCGTGCCTTCGGCGTCTTCTTCCACCGATACCCGCGGTGGCTGGTTGGCCGCGTCGCGAGCCTTGGCCAGTTGCTGGCGCAGTTCGAGCAGACGCTCGGCCAGGGTGCGCTGTTCGCTCCACAGGGTTTCCAGGGCTTGTTGCTCGGCCTCGGCGTCGGCCAGACGGGCTTCCAACGCGTCCAGCGCTTCCTGGTCGATCACCAGGCCGGCCTCTGCATCGCGGCGCAGTGCCTGGCGCTGACGGCCGCCTTCGGCCAGCTCGCCACGCAGGCGTTCCAGGCTCTCCGGCGCCGCCGCCAGGCTGATGCGCACCCGGGCACAGGCGGTGTCGAGCACGTCCACCGCCTTGTCCGGCAGCTGGCGGCCAGCCAGGTAGCGGGCCGACAGTTCGGCCGCGGCCACCACCGCGTCGTCGCGCAGGTAGATGCCGTGGCTCTTTTCGTAGACCTGGGCCAGGCCACGCAGGATGGTCACCGCCTCGCTGACGGTCGGTTCGTGCAGCTGCACCGGCTGGAAGCGACGGGCCAGTGCCGGGTCTTTCTCGAAGTACTTCTTGTATTCGGCCCAGGTGGTGGCGGCGATGGTCCGCAGCTCGCCGCGGGCCAGGGCTGGCTTGAGCAGATTGGCCGCGTCGGAACCACCCGCGTTGCCGCCGGCGCCGATCAGGGTGTGGGCTTCGTCGATAAACAGAATGATCGGCTTAGGCGAAGCCTTGACCTCGTCGATTACGCCCTTGAGGCGGCGCTCGAACTCGCCCTTAACGCTGGCGCCGGCCTGCAGCAGGCCCATGTCCAGCGACAGCAACTCGACGCCCTTGAGCACCTGTGGCACTTCACCGGCGGCGATGCGCGAGGCCAGGCCTTCGACCACCGCGGTTTTACCGACGCCGGCTTCGCCGACCACGATCGGGTTGTTCTTGCGGCGCCGGGCGAGGATGTCGACCATCTGGCGGATCGCGCCATCGCGGCACAGCACCGGGTCGAGCTTGCCCTCGCGCGCCTGCTGGGTCAGGTTGTGGGTGAAGCGCTGCAACAGCGATTCGCCCGGCGCCGCCGGCTTGCCGCTGGCCGGCTCTTCCTTCTGCGACAGGGCGAAATCCTTCAGCCGTTCGATGTTCAGCTTGGCCAGCAGCGGCTGGTAACGGCTACCGGCGTAACGCATCGGGTTGCGCAGCAGGGCGAGGATCAGCGCCGCCTGTTCGACCTGGCTCTGGCCCAGTTCGAGGTTGGCCACCAGCAAGGCGTCCTGCAGCCACTGCACCAGTTCCGGGGCGAACACCGGGTTGCGCGAGGCACTGTGCTCGACCCGCGATTGCAGTGCCGCGCTCAGTTCGCCGGCATCCACTTCGGCGTCCTGCAGCGCGCGGGCGAGCAGGCCTTGCGGACGCTCCAGCAGACCCAGCAACAGGTCTTCGACCAGGATCTTGCTGCCGCCACGGGCGACGCAGCGTTCGGCGGAGCTTTCCAGGTCACGGCGGGTTTCGGCGTCCAGCGCCTGGATCAGTTGCTGCAGGTCTACGTTGATCATGTCATCTGTCCTTAATGAATTTTGCTGCCCAGGGTCACCACGCCGTCCGCGCGTTCGCGGCCGAGCCAACTGGTCCACCCGAGGCGACAGGCGTTTTGCTCACCGATGCGCAGTTCGCGGATTTCTTCCTGGCGCAGGACCAGGCGAATGTCATAGTCCAGCGGGTCACGCAGGGTGAACCGCACCAGCGCGCACAACGGCTGGTAGCCGAAACCGATCGGCAGGAATTCGTGGAAGCGCTGCCAGTCGAGCTGGCGGATATGGATGCGGAACTTGCCGCTGCGGTCGCGCACCCGCTCGCCCAGCACCAGGTCTTCGCCGAGCTGGCTGTTGGCGCGACCCAGGCGGTTGCGTTGCTCTTCGAGAATCTCCACCCGACGCTCGATGCACTGCTCGATCACCAGGTCCGCATGCTTGAAGTAGTAGCGCAGCACGGCCTCGATCAACGCCGCCGAGTGTGCCCGCAGGCTGAGCAGGCCGAGGTACGGCAGCAGGCGCTTCCAGTTCAGTTCCTTGGCCTTGCGGATGTCTTCGCCGCCGAGACCGATCAGGGCGAACAGCTGGGCGGAAAACGGGTCGAGCGCGCCGCTCTTGAAGCTGGCGCGGTAGCGGTACTTGCGCCAGATCGGCAGCATCAGCCGCTGCAGGCGATGATGGAACAGGTCGAGGAAGTTGCGGGTCGGGTTGCCGTCCTCGCTGTCGCCCAGGGCCTGCTCACCGTAGAACGCCGGCAGCGGCGAGCCGGAGCCGAACAGCCCGATCAGGTTGAACCGCAGGCGCGCGCGCATCTGCCCGTGCTCTTCGAAAAACTCCACGCGATCGACGTCGCTGCCAGGGAAACCCAGGCTCGGATTGGCCTGGAATTCCAGCTGGTCGTAGAGATCCTCTTCGCTCAGGCCCGGATGGGAATCGCGCAGCCGGTCCACCACCAGCAGCACGGCCTGGAACAGCGAGTACTCGCGGATGACCCGGGTCAGCCCGCTTAAAGCAGGGGCTGTAGACCCATACGTGGTGTCCATTGGTACACCTCTCCCTGTGTACTTTTTACCCGCAGCTCGTGGTACGAGTTGAGACTGGCGTAAAGAGCGAAAAACTCGTTGAGAACCGAAGCGAAGACGAACATGTCGCCTTCACCGATATAACCTTCCGGATCGATGGTCAGCTCGGTGCGCAGACCGCGCAGCGGCAGGCCCCGGTGCAGCCGGTCGACATGCTCGTGGCGGATCGACTTGAGCCCACCCAGCAGGCGCTTGCTGACCTTTTCCAGGTGCTGGTCGTAGTAGCGCGGCAAGTCGTAGGTTTCCAGGATCACCTTGAGCGCGTCGACGTTGGCCAGCGACAGGTAGTTGAGCGACATGTTGCTGATCAGCTTCCACAGGAAGTCGCGATTCAGCGGTGGCGCGTAGCTCGAAGTGGCCGGGGTGATGTTGCGGAAACTGAGGAATTCCGGGGTTTCCTCGCACGCCTGGTTGATCTCGCCGAGCTTGAGCCGGCGCGGCAGGTTCTGGTTGGTGCAGGTCAGCTCGATGGACAGGGTTTCGTGGGCCTCGGTGTGGCGGATGCCGAAGCTCAGGTAGGTGTCCAGGCCGTCATGCAGCAACGAGGAGCGCTGGCGGATGCTGTAGTGCGGGCGGCTTTGCGGGACGTCGAAACTCGGATCGTGCTCGAAGGATTCGAACGGCACATATTCCTGGTAACCCAGGCCGCCGGGCTTCCAGCCGGTCACGGTTTCCACCGAGAACACGCCGCAGTTTTCCAGGTCGTACTCGGCCGGCAACAGCAGGTACTCGTCCTGCTTGCCATCGAGACGGATCGGCAGCGCGTCGTGCTTGAACAGGTTGGCGATCGGCGTGCAATACAGCTTCACGTTGTCCAGGGTCGGCCGCAGGCGCTGGATGCCGCTCTTGCGAATGTCGAAGCGCACCTCAAGGCCGTGCAACTGCTTGAGGGTGTCCTCCGGCAGCGACTTGAGCAGGTCCAGGCCGTTCAGGTCGACGAACAGGAACTTGTCCTGGAAGGCGAAATACTCCTGCAGGTAGCGATAACCGCGGAAGGTGTTGAGCGGGTACGGGATCAACGCCTCTTCTTCGGCAAAGCCCACCGGCTGCACGCGGTTGCCGGGCATCTTGAACGACATGGCATTGCCACTGACACCCGGGAACGGCTTGCCATCCATGCCCAGCGGCACCAGCTCGATGCCTTCGAGGTTGCGCAGCAGGCTCAGGTAGAGCATCTGGCTGATGTAGCGCTCGCCCGCCAGGTGCAGGCGCAGGCGGCTCAGGTTCAGCTCGCCGAGATGGCCGTCGCAGCTCATCTCCAGGCGCAGGCTGAGCAGTGCGCCGTCGCCTTTCACCGAGTAGTTCAGCGCGGTCAGGTCCAGCGGCAGGACTTCGGTCGGGTAGCAGGTCCGGAAGCGGCAGCGCACGTCATCGATGGGCTTGCTCTCCACCGGCGTATCACGCTCCACACGCAGGGCCGGCCCGGACTGCTTCAGCGGGTCGAACTGCAGGATGCTGAATGCCGGCAACGGCCGCATGTAGTTCGGCCACAGCAGGTGCATCAGCGAGTGGCTCAGCTCCGGCAGCTCGTCATCGAGCTTCTGCCGCAGGCGACCGGTGAGGAACGCGAAACCTTCGAGCAGGCGCTCCACATCCGGGTCCCGCCCGGCCTGCCCGAGAAACGGCGCCAGGGCCGGACTACGCTCGGCGAAACGGCGACCCAGCTGGCGCAGCGCGGTGAGTTCGCTTTGGTAGTAGTGGTTAAAGGACACGGGTTACCTGCTTGGTGTTGAATTCGGGTGAACTCGGTATGTGCGTCGACGTAGTCTTCATATTCATTCGGGCAGTTGATTCAGGAAGTTCATTCAGCCCAACCCAAAATCGGCATTCAGGCTGGAGGCAAATTAGCGAAGTAGCTACCAACGGCCTCAAGCAACGGAACAGACATCAGACATAGAAAGACCAGAGCCCTATGCCCCTTGGAATTCCTGATACCGGCAAACAGGCCACCAATCGCCACAAAAAAACAGACGATTGCCAAAACGCCAAACAGGTCGCTATCCGCCAATACCGCCAAATAACCTTTAAGATCCATCACTTATTGAACCCCGGTTCGCGACAGACAAATGGTTTGTTGTAGACCTGTTGCGCCGCGTCTCAAGGTCACAGGAAACAGGAGGAAGCCGGCGAACTTAGTCATTGAGTTCACCCTTTGCCCCTTGCTTTGCGATTCGCTGCGATAAATATTTATTCACTTTATTCGCAACAAGTATCGCCACTGCAGTCAAGCTGCCGCTCAACGCACTGTATGCAAATGCTCGAACAGGGTATTCAGGAAGCAGGTAAATCGATATCAGGGCGACCATAACCATTAGCGCCCCCCATTTAACTGCGACCTTTGGAACTAGAGAAACAACAAGGTTCACCGCAACAAAAAGATAAAAAACCATGTACATGGCGATCCCGATGGATGCGCCTCGGGAAGTCAGCCCACCAAACAGGTGTTTATATAAAGAAACCCCGTAATAGTTGAGCACCACATATGCCACACAGGCACAGAAGTGGACAAACAAGCCTACAGCGATCCTCGCTATCACTTCTGCCAAACCCCGTACTTTTGTACCGAATCTTGTGTAATGGAGCTTCTCAGTTTCTGGTCCGATGCACCGCGGTACACAGTGCTGGTTACGATCTTTTCGCGATAGCCCATGCGACCGGCAAACACCCTTACCTTTTCCACACGTAGCTCAAAGTTTTCAGAAGCCCATAGCGCGCCACGTAAGACCATGTAGTTGTCATACTCATTGGAAAAGTCTTCCTTTGGAAATACAGGAAGACCGTCTCCATACTTCATGCCCGTCTCGACCGTCTTCAGGATAGAGGCTTCAAGTTGCTTGGTTTCTTCAAAATAAAGACGGTATGTATCAGTAGCGAATGGTATCTGCCCTACAGCATCGGACCAATAAGGCTTGCCCTCAATCATTACTATCAGAAACTTGGCTCCGCCTTCTGCGCTGTTTTTCCAGTCGCCAGGCATTTTTGGTGCAAAGCTGATCGACATACGATCCACGACTGCGAACTTGATGATTTGCGCCCATGTAAAGTGCTTGTACGCACTATAAGACTCCGAACCAGCTGTTTGAGACTCCGGATTAACCCATATCATTTTCCGGTAATTATCCGCCAACGGTTCAAACCACTGACGTTTTGCCTCGTACAGCTTCTCAGCCGTCAGAATTCGGAATTGAATGTCTGAGGCTGCTGGTTTTAGAGCAAAAAGCGGCACCCCATTATTCCTGGTTACCAACCAGACATTGGGCAATGGAAGCTGTTTCGGCTTCTTGTCCTCACTGGGCGTTGTTTCCGCCTTAATTTTCAGCTCCGTCTTTCTATCGGAAGTCTTGAAAACATGGGAAACGCCGTCGATAACAATTGTGGTTTCCACGCAGTTACTCCGACGACACGTAAATGGTGACCATTTCGCTTTGCTTACCGGTTGAAAAACATCCAGTTCCTCCAGCTGCCGATGAACATCCAGCTTTTTCTATTCCACTTTCAGAAACCATCCTGTAATTCAAGTTGGCGGCTGGCTGCCCATCTGCAGTCTGGAACGAAAAAATACGATTGAAGACTCCAGGAATGACTACAGGCTCCGGCGCCACAAACGGCGCCGCCGAGTGGGAATTCCCGATAATCACCGTCCCCGACCCACCGATAACGATATTTCCATGAGTCCCGACCGAATCAACCGTGGCCGCCGGCTTGCCATTGATCAGCACGGTGGTCGCCAGGGCGCCGGACATCGCGCCGCCACAGGCCGAGGTATCGCCCTGGCGGGCGGCGGGCAGGCCGTCAAAGAACACATCGCCGGAACCGGCGGCGATCGGGTTGGTTGCATGGCCGGGGAGCGGGCAGGCGGTGGGGTCGCTGACGCGTGCTGCGGGTTTACCTGACATCGTCGTTTCCTTGCTTAACTGACCTTGACCTGTCCGCTGCCATCCAGGCGCGCGGAAAAACTGACCTGGCGCTTGAACCCGTCCACCTCAAGCAGGCCTTCGATATTGAAAGCCAGCTTGAGCTGGTCGTGATCACGCGGCAGGGAAACGACACGCACATTGCTCAGACGCGGCTCGTAGGCTTCGATGAAGCTTTCGATGGCCAGGCGAGCCTGGCTCAGGGCGTCGTGCAGGCTCAGGCGCATGTCGTTGAGATCGGGCAGCCCGTAATCGGACAGCGTCTGCACGCTGCCCGCACGGGTGCTGAGCATCTTGCCCAGATGGGCAGCCACCGACGCCATGGCGGAAACCTCGCGGCTCCAGCCGACACGTTTGTCGGCCTCGCCACTCAGGCGTTCGAAAAGGCTGCCGTATCCGGTCATGACCTAGCTCCTGGTTACTCTTTGTCCAGCTTGCCAACCAGCGACAGGGTGAAATCGGCCCCCATGTACTTGAAGTGCGGGCGCACGTTCAGGCTGACGCGGTACCAGCCCGGCTCACCTTCCACATCGCTGACGATGATCTGCGCGGCGCGCAGCGGACGGCGGCCACGAACTTCGGCGCTCGGGTTTTCCTGGTCGGCGACGTACTGGCGGATCCACTTGTTGAGCTCCAGCTCGAGGTCGGTACGTTCTTTCCACGAACCGAGTTGCTCGCGCTGCAGCACTTTCAGGTAGTGAGCCAGGCGGTTGACGATCATCATGTACGGCAGCTGGGTGCCGAGCTTGTAGTTCAGCTCCGCAGCCTTGCCTTCGGCGCTGATGCCGAAGAACTTCGGTTTCTGCACCGAGCTTGCGGAGAAGAACGCCGCGTTGTCGCTGCCTTTGCGCATGGTCAGGGAGATGAAGCCTTCCTCGGCCAGTTCGTATTCACGACGGTCGGAAACCAGGACCTCAGTCGGGATCTTGGTTTCGATTTCGCCCATGCTTTCGAAGTGGTGCAGCGGCAGGTCTTCTACTGCGCCACCGCTCTGCGGGCCGATGATGTTCGGGCACCAGCGGAACTTGGCGAAGCTGTCGGTCAGCTTGGTACCGAAGGCGTACGCGGTGTTGCCCCACAGGTAGTGCTCGTGGCTGTTGGCAACGGTTTCCTTGTAGACGAAGGATTTGACCGGGTTCTCTTCCGGATCGTACGGGTTGCGCAGCAGGAAGCGCGGTACGGTCAGGCCGATGTAGCGCGAGTCTTCCGACTGGCGGAAGCTCTGCCATTTGGCGAATTGCGGGCCTTCGAAGTGATCTTTCAGATCCTTCAGGTCCGGCAGGCCGGTGAAGCTTTCCAGGCCGAAGAATTTCGGACCGGCCGCGGCGATGAACGGCGCGTGGGACATGCAGGCAACGCTGGACACGTACTGCATCAGCTTCACGTCTGGCGAGCTTGGCGACATGAAGTAGTTGGCGATGATCGCGCCCACCGGCTGGCCACCGAACTGGCCGTATTCAGCGGTGTAGATGTGCTTGTACAGGCCAGACTGCATCACTTCCGGCGAATCTTCGAAGTCGTCCAGCAGGTCCTGCTTGGAGACGTTGAGGATTTCGATCTTGATGTTTTCGCGGAAGTTGGTGCGGTCGACCAGCAACTGCAGGCCACGCCAGGCCGATTCCAGGGACTGGAAGTCTTCGTGGTGAAGGATTTCGTCCATCTGGCGGCTGAGCTTGGCATCGATCTCGGCGATCATGCGGTCAACCATGGCCTTCTTGACCGGCTCACCGTCGTTCTGAGGCTTGAGCAGCTCTTCGATGAAGGCCGACACGCCGCGCTTGGCGATGTCGTAGGCTTCGTCGTCCGGAGTCAGGCGGGTTTCGGCGATGATGCTGTCGAGAATGCTGTACTCGCCGTTCTCGTTGCTTTTCTGTTGTGCTGCACTAGTGCTCATAGTGTTTGGCTTCCTTGACTGATAGAGACTCAGGCTTCGGTGGCTGCGGCGTTCAGGCCCAGCTCACCGAGTACACGACCGCGCGATTCGTCGTCGGCGAGTACGCCTTCGATGGCTTTACGGAATGCAGGGGCGTTACCCAGCGGACCCTTGAG
Source organism: Pseudomonas sp. T8 (assembly GCF_024610635.1). Classification (NCBI taxonomy): domain Bacteria; kingdom Pseudomonadati; phylum Pseudomonadota; class Gammaproteobacteria; order Pseudomonadales; family Pseudomonadaceae; genus Pseudomonas; species Pseudomonas sp. T8. The sequence goes on along the minus strand of NZ_CP102374.1, from coordinate 4,455,211 downwards.
GGCCACCAGCGCGTCGCGCAGTTCCATCAGTTTTTTCAGCTCAGGCACTTGCTCGACCAGGCTGGCCGGGTTGAAGTCCTTCATCGAGTTGACGCGCAGCTTGACCGCCAGCTCTTCGGTGTCGCCCTCTTCCTGAAGACGGTTAGGCACGCTCAGCGTCAGGCTCAGCTCCTGCTTGGCCAGCACTTCGTCGAACGTCATTTTGTCGATGCTGATCGGCTTGCGGTCTTCCACTTTGCGCTCGTCCACGCGCTGGGTGTAATCACCGATTGCCAGTAGCTTCAACGGCAGTTCAATCTCTTCCTGAGCACCGCCGGTGGCGGGTTTGAAGGTGACGTTGATGCGTTCCTTGGGGGCTACCGAGCCTTCTTTGGCCATGGCTTTTCTCCTTGCGGTTGTTGGCCCTGGGGCCTATTCGAGTACCACTTCGAGGTCGAGGTGGCACAGCCTGCGATAAATCTCTTCCTTGCGTTCTCGCACTGCGTGGTTCTGCGGCAACAACTCACAGCAGCTATGCAGGAGGTGCAGCACTTCCAACGCAAGATCCGGCTCCCAGGCATGCAGGCCCGAGCTCAGTAATTCTTGATCGAGGGTTTCAAGCTGGGTCTTGGCCAGTTCGTATTTCTTGGCCATGAAGCACAGCCGCGCCAGGCTGAACTGCCAGAAGAACCGCACCCGCCCGCCGTGGGCGTTCTGCAGGCCTTGCTTGAGGACCTGCACGGCGGCCTTGAGGCCGTCCTTGCGCAGGATCGGCAAGACCTCTTCGAGGGCTTCTTCCCAGGCCGGCTGGCTGGTGGTCGCTTCGACCTTGCGCGGCGCACTGGCGCTTTGCAGATGGGGCATGACGTGAGCGCTGATCCAGCTGCGGGTGGCCGGATCGGCAAAAGGCGCGCCGTCGTGGAAACGCAGTTCGACCACCCCCGGCAGACGCTGCAACAGGAGTGCGAAGTGAAACTCCACTTCGCGCATCGCCTGGTCGGCGTTCAGCCCCTGCAGGCATTCCCAGACCATGCGCTGGCCGTCGAACCAGAATGGCGCCCTGGCCAGGCTGGCTTCGAGCTCCACCAGCAGGTCGGCGTACTGCCCGTTGGTAAAACGTTCCTGATAGGTCTTGAGCTTGTCGGCCGGCAACCCGCGCAACGCGGTGATCTGCTCGGCATTGCGCTCCGGGACGGCATCGATGGGCAACCACAGCATGGTGCGGTTCAGGCGCAGGGCGCGCACATCGGTGGCCTTCTGCTTGAGCCACCAGGCGCTCAGCGGCCGGGCGTTTTCCTGCAACGCGCGCAGGGCCTTCTGCGCTTCCTTCTCGTTGTCGATGGGCGCGCCGGGCGTGAACAGCTGGGTCGCGGCCTGCTTGACCTGCGCCACCACCGCGCCCACGGCGCCGGGTTCCGGCTGGTTGTCGGCGGCGCGCTGGACCATGGTCGACAGCCGCCGGCAGATCGGCAGCAGCAAGGGCGCGTTGTCGCCCAGATGCTCGGTGAGCACGGTATCGAGCCCTTCCAGGTGTTCCACCAGGCGGCGGAACAGCGGCAGTTGCTCCTTGATCGCGATGTTTTCGCCCAGCACCTGCTCGAGACGCGGCACCAGCCAGCCGATGGCGGCAGCCCGGGTACGCAGTTTGGCGGGGTGGATCTGCGCCCAATGCTGTTCGCACAGGTGCTGCAGAAGACCAAGGCCGGCCAGCAGGCCGGGGAAGGATTCACGCTGATACAAGGCCCAGGTGAGCCAGGCGGCCACCCGCAGATCCTTGGACTGGATACGCAGCAGCGCTTCACTGTTTTCGAGGATTTTCAGCCAGTCGATCTGGCCGCTTTCGTGCATGGATTGGGCTTTGCACAGCTCACTTTCCAGTGCCTCGTATTCGCTGGAGAAGCGAACGTCCTCGCCCGCAAAACTCTCTTTGGAAACAGAGGCCTTGGCGAGGTCGAGGTAATGGGCAGAAAGTTTACTTGAGTAGGACATCCATGGCCTTTTTTGAGATTACGGTCTATACGCACGCGAGACTTTTTTCACGTGCTGGACAGTATCGAAGAGCGTACTCATCCAATTGAGCCTGCTCTTTCAAGAGCGCGCATCGTAATCAGTATGATGGCCACTAGCAAGCATCCCTTCAAACGACAAGACGAACTGTCATCGGCTGCTCGTAAGAGATTGCCTTATATATGACAGGGGTTCCCCTTAGGCAGTCAGTTGAATCCCTATTTCAACCAGAAACGCTGGGAGCCGCCGGCCAGAGCCTTGCGCGATATAAACCAGAGAACGATTCAATGATTAAGGGACAATGCCAGACAGAGTCGAAAAGTGCCGGATACGGGAACAATCTTAATTTTGAACTTTTATAAAAAAGTGCAGTCCGCGTACAACACCTAACTTTGAAAAGTGCCACCAATATGATGGCACTCGAGACGGTAGTTTGCTATCGCAACAATCTGTATGTTTTTTGAACAGTACAGATGGAGTTCTAACAAAACTTGCTTCATGCATTCCTGTTCTTTATATACGGAACAGCCACCCATAAAAAATGGGCATCCGAAGTATCGGCTTGCCCATTTTTCAATACGGTTCTCCCTGCTATCGAGGGAGTTCGCAACAGTTATGGATTGACGCTGTCTTTCAGCGATTTGCCTGGCTTGAAGGCTACGGTGTTGCTGGCCTTGATCTTCACCGGCTCACCGGTTTGCGGGTTCTTGCCGGTACGGGCGCCACGGTGACGCTGCAGGAAGGTTCCGAAACCTACCAGGGTGACGCTGTCTTTACGATGCAGGGCGCCGGTGATTTCTTCGAGAACGGCGTTGAGAACGCGGTTGGCTTGTTCTTTGGTCAGATCCGCTTTTTCAGCAATTGCAGCGGCGAGTTCTGGTTTACGCATAGTGAAGCCTCTTTGACGGTTTTTTGTTGTTATGTCCGTGCTGTTCTTCCGGAACAGCGCCCAAGGCGCCGCAGGCTCTACTCTGCGGCAGACGGGTGTGAGGATGGCACGCGGTTAGGAGTGGCGCCAGTCTCTGCGCGACCTTTGTAGCGGCAAACACATGATTATTCCGACAGAACGACCGGTATTTAGGCCAATAAGCCGGGAAGCTCCTTGTTCAGGGCCAATTTCTCCATGACCGCGGCCCCGGTCAGGGCATAACCCAGCAGCTTGCCGCTGGCATCGCGGCACAGCGCCTTGATGTCGGCGCCCTGCCCCTCGACCGCCCACACGCCTTCCAGGCCGCGTGGCGGTGGCGAAACCACCAATGGACAGACCGGGGTTTTCACGGTGATCGGCATCGGCCCGTAACTGACTGCCGTCGGGTTACCCGCCAGGGTTTGTGCCAGCGCTCGCGCACAACTCATGAGGGGCATGACGTACAGCAAATTCAGCCCATCGACCTCGGCGCAGTCGCCCAAGGCATAGATGTTGGCGTGGGACGTCTTGAGATGCCGGTCCACCACCACCCCGCGGTTGACCATCAACCCCGCGGCGGCGGCCAGGTCGATGCGTGGGCGCAGGCCGATCGCCGACACCACCAGATCGCAGGCGATCACCTCGCCGTCGGACAGATGCGCCTCGAGGCCATCCGCTGTGCGCTGCAAGCGATTGAGCACCGGCCCCAGATGGAAGCGCGCGCCCAGGCTTTCCAGCCCGGCCTGTACCGCGGCAGCTGCCGCAGGATGCAACAGCGTCGGCATGACTTGCTCGCAAGGCGCTACCAGGTCCACTTCATAACCGCCGAGGATCAGGTCGTTGGCGAACTCGCAGCCGATCAGGCCGGCGCCCAGCAGCAACACCCGGCGCTTGCCGGCCGCGGCCGCGCGAAAGCGCGCGTAGTCTTCCAGGTCGTTGATCGGGAAAATCAGGTCGCCGGCATCGCCCTCCACCGGTACGCGCACGGTTTCCGCGCCCCAGGCGAGGATCAGGTCGCGGTAGTTCACCGCTTCTTCACCAATCCACAGGCGCTTGTGGCCAGGGTCGATGCCGCTGATGCGGGTATGGGTGCGCACCTCGGCCTTCAACTGCTCGGCCATGGCGCCGGGTTCGGCCATGCTCAGGCCGTCGGCTTCCTTGTTCTTGCCGAAGCCGGTGGAAAGCATCGGCTTGGAATAGGAACGTCCGTCATCGGCGGTAATCAGCAGCAGCGGCGTTTCGCTATCGAGCTTGCGAAACTCTCGGGCCAGGTTGTAGCCGGCCAGCCCGGTGCCCACGATGACGACAGGTGGTTTCATTCCTTACTCCTTCAGGTTCAGGGGATCACCAGGTTGTGATCAGCCGATCTCGATCATTTCGAAATCCATTTTGCCGACTCCGCAATCCGGGCAGAGCCAGTCTTCAGGCACGTCTTCCCAGCGGGTACCGGGCACGATTCCGTCGTCCGGCCAGCCGTCGGCTTCGTTGTAGATCAGGCCGCAGACCACACATTGCCACTTTTTCATTTACGCGTTTCCTCAGGTTCTCAGGCTGTTGCCGGCGGGATGGTCGATGAATCGACTCTGGATGACGCCAGGGGGCGCGTCCGGCCCAGCGCGTTTTGTACTGATGAGCACCGACGGATGCAAGCACGTTCGCTGCGGACGGCCGCTCCATTGCGGCAAAATCGCCTGTCGCCATGCTAAGCTCGCGGCCTCATTTGCTGCCAATAATGACCCACTGTGCCGCACTCAATCTCTCCATTTTCCACCCCGGACTGGCTCTCGCAAAGCCGGCTGACGCCCCTCCCCGACGCACAGACCCTCGATTGGCTGTTCGATGAAGGTTCGCTGACCCGGCGCCTGACCCGTCTCTCCAATGACGGTTTCAGCGTGACGCCGCTGGTCGAGGGCTGGCAGACCCTGCGTGCCGACGAATGCGCCGCGCTGGACCTGCCGCTAGGTAGCCAGGGCTGGGTACGCGAGGTGTATCTGCGCGGTCACGGCCAGGCCTGGGTATTCGCCCGCAGCGTGGCGGCCCGTAGCGCCCTGCAGGATGGCGGGCTGAACATGGACGAACTGGGTAGCCGCTCCCTGGGTGAACTGCTGTTCTGCGACCAGGCCTTTGCGCGCCGCCCCATCGAGGTCTGCCATTACCCACGCCCGTGGCTGCCCGACGAGGTGCAAGCCGATGACCTTTGGGCCCGCCGTTCACGCTTCGATCGCGCAACCCTGAGCGTGCTGGTCGCCGAAATCTTCCTGCCGTCCCTGTGGAGCGCCGCCGGCGCCCAGCCGGAGAACCGCTGATGTATCAGAGCCTGCTCAAATCCCTCAACCGCCTGAATCCGCGCGCCTGGGACTTTATCCAGCTGACCCGCATGGACAAGCCGATCGGCATCTACCTGCTGCTCTGGCCGACCCTCTGGGCCCTGTGGATTGCCGGCGAAGGCTCGCCATCGCTGGCCAATATCGTGATTTTCGTCCTCGGCGTGACCCTCACCCGGGCCGGCGGTTGCGTGATCAACGACTGGGCCGACCGCAAGGTCGACGGCCACGTGAAGCGCACCGAACAGCGTCCGCTGGTCAGCGGCAAGATCAGTTCCAAGGAAGCCCTGGTGTTCTTCGCCGTGCTGATGTTCATCAGCTTCCTGCTGGTGCTGTGCACCAACGCGGCGACCATCTGGCTGTCGCTGGGCGGCCTGGCCCTGGCGGCCACCTACCCCTTCATGAAGCGCTACACCTATTACCCGCAAGTGGTGCTGGGCGCGGCGTTCTCCTGGGGCATCCCGATGGCCTTCACCGCCGAAACCGGCGAACTGCCGGCCACCGCCTGGCTGTTGTACATCGCCAACCTGCTGTGGACCGTGGGTTATGACACCTATTACGCGATGACCGACCGCGACGACGACCTGAAGATCGGGGTGAAATCCACCGCGATCCTGTTCGGCGAAGCCGACCGGGTGATCATCCTGACCCTGCAGGGCCTGGCGCTGGGGTGCCTGCTGCTGGCGGGCGCGCGTTTCGAGTTGGGTATCTGGTTCCACCTGGGTTTGCTGGTGGCGGCCGGGTGTTTTGCCTGGGAGTTCTGGTACACCCGCGATCGCGACCGGATGAAGTGCTTCAAGGCCTTCCTGCATAACCACTGGGCGGGGTTGGCGATTTTCCTGGGGATAGTCGTGGATTACGCGGTGCGCTGAGGATCGTGATCGCGGGCCAGCCTCGCTCCTGCGCAGGAAAGAGGCTGGCCCGCGATAATCGCCCTGCCATCAATCAGGCTTGGCTACTTTCCAGGCGCCGTCCATCTTACCGTCGCCGGTCATGTCACCGGCTTTCTTGTCCATCACGAAGGTGTACAGCGGCTTGCCGTCGTAGGCCCACTGCATGGAGCCGTCGTCACGCTTGATGACGGTCCACTCGCCCATGGCCTTGTCGCCGCTGGCGGCCATCAGCGGCGGCCAGTTGGCGGCGCACTTGTCGTTACACATGGACTTGCCGCCGGCGTCCTTGGCAAAGGTGTACAAGGTCATGCCCTTGAGATCGACGAACATACCGTCCTTGACCATTGCCGGTTCTGCGGCGAACGCCAGCCCCGGCAGGGCCAGCGCAGCGCTCAGCAACAGGGTTTTCCAGGATTGCGTGAGTTGAGTCATAGAAACCTTCTTTGGTGGTTGTCAGGATTCGGACCCAAAGCTTAGTCCACGAATGCAGCCCTCGCCCCAGCACCTAAAATACTGTCACACGACTGCAATAATTCCGTTATCTAATGCGGCGCAAGACAGTTAAATGACAAGAGGATTAAGCATGGTTGGCAGGAGCATTCTGATCGTTGACGACGAAGCGCCCATTCGCGAAATGATCGCCGTTGCGTTGGAAATGGCCGGCTACGACTGCCTGGAGGCGGAGAACTCCCAGCAGGCCCATGCCATCATCGTCGACCGCAAGCCCGACCTGATCCTGCTCGACTGGATGCTGCCCGGCACCTCCGGCATCGAGCTGGCCCGGCGCCTGAAACGCGATGAGCTGACCGGTGACATCCCGATCATCATGCTCACCGCCAAGGGCGAAGAGGACAACAAGATCCAGGGCCTGGAAGTCGGCGCCGACGACTACATCACCAAGCCGTTCTCCCCTCGCGAGCTGGTCGCGCGCCTCAAGGCCGTGCTGCGCCGCGCCGGCCCGACCGACGGCGAGGCGCCGATCGAAGTCGGCGGCCTGCTGCTGGACCCGATCAGCCACCGCGTGACCATCGACGGAAAACCGGCCGAGATGGGCCCGACCGAATACCGCCTGCTGCAATTCTTCATGACCCACCAGGAGCGCGCCTACACCCGCGGCCAGTTGCTGGACCAGGTCTGGGGCGGCAACGTCTACGTCGAAGAGCGTACCGTCGACGTGCATATCCGCCGCCTGCGCAAAGCCTTGGGCGATGCCTACGAGAATCTGGTACAAACCGTGCGCGGCACCGGCTACCGTTTTTCCACCAAGGCCTGAAGCCGGCCCCTTATTCGCCAGACGCTTACAAGGACGCGTGTTAAGTGAACCAGAACTGGCATGGCACCCTGATTCGCCACATGCTGCTGTTGGTCACCGGCTGCCTGCTGGTGGGCCTGATCAGCGGTTACTACGGCTGGAGCCTGGCCATCGGCCTGGGGATCTATCTGGCCTGGACCCTCAAGCAACTGCTGCGCCTGCACGAATGGCTGCGCCTGCACCAACCCGATGAAGCACCGCCCGATGGCTACGGCCTGTGGGGCGAGGTGTTCGACAGCATCTATCACCTGCAACGCCGCGACCAACGAGTGCGCGGGCGCCTGCAAGCGGTGATCGACCGGGTCCAGGAGTCCACTGCGGCGCTGAAAGACGCGGTGATCATGCTCGACAGCGACGGCAACCTGGAATGGTGGAACCGCGCCGCGGAAACCCTGCTGGGCCTGAAGACCCCGCAGGACAGCGGCCAGCCGGTGACCAACCTGGTGCGCCATCCGCGCTTCAAGGAATATTTCGAGCAGGACAATTACAACGAGCCACTGGAGATCCCCTCGCCGACCAACGACCGGATACGCATCCAGCTGTACATCACCCGCTACGGCAACAACGAACACCTGATGCTGGTGCGCGACGTGACCCGCATCCACCAGTTGGAACAGATGCGCAAGGACTTCATCGCCAACGTCTCCCACGAGCTGCGCACGCCGCTGACGGTGATCTGCGGCTACCTGGAAACCCTGCTCGACAACGTCGAGGAAGTGAACCCACGCTGGAGCCGCGCCCTGCAGCAGATGCAGCAGCAAGGCGAGCGCATGCAGACCCTGCTCAACGACCTGCTGCTGTTGGCCAAGCTGGAAGCCACCGACTACCCGTCGGACAACCAGCCGGTGCCGATCGATGCGCTGCTGCAATCGATCAAGAGCGATGCCCAGGCGCTGTCCGGGGAGCGCAACCAGCGCATCACCCTGGAAGCCGACGCGCAGATCCAGCTCAAGGGCAGCGAGGCGGAACTGCGCAGCGCCTTTTCCAACCTGGTGTTCAACGCCGTGAAATACACCCCGGCCGAGGGCAACATCCGCATCCGCTGGTGGGGCGACGAGCAAGGCGCGCACCTGAGCGTGCAGGACTCGGGGATCGGCATCGACAGCAAGCACTTGCCGCGCCTGACCGAACGCTTCTACCGGGTCGACTCCAGCCGCAACTCCAACACCGGCGGCACCGGCCTGGGCCTGGCCATCGTCAAGCATGTGCTGCTGCGCCACCGGGCGCGCCTGGAGATCAGCAGCGTACCCGGCCACGGCAGCACTTTTACCTGCCATTTCGCCCCGGCCCAGGTGAAAAGATTCCGTGCCGGCACCCTGACCGACCAGCGGTGACAGCCACGCGCCACTAGGCAATCGCCCTGCCAGCCGCTACATTGGCTGGCTTGCGCCTGCCATTGCGCCGCGCATTTCTCTCTTTTTCGAATACACGGAACCCGCAAAACTCCATCATGGACCCTTCCCCTGGTTTTACCCTCGCGTCTCTTTTCGCCGACTTCGGCATGATTCTTTTTGCACTGCTCCTGGTTCTGCTCAACGGCTTTTTCGTAGCCGCCGAGTTCGCCATGGTCAAACTGCGCTCGACCCGGGTCGAGGCCATCGCCCACAAGAACGGCTGGCGCGGGCAGATCCTGCGCACCGTACACAGCCAGCTGGATGCCTACCTTTCCGCGTGCCAGCTGGGCATCACCCTGGCCTCCCTCGGCCTGGGTTGGGTCGGTGAGCCGGCCTTCGCCCACCTGCTGGCGCCACTGCTCAGCGCCGTGGGCGTGGACTCGGCGGAAGTGGTCAAGGGCGTGTCGTTCTTTACCGCCTTCTTCATCATTTCCTACCTACACATCGTGGTCGGCGAGCTGGCGCCCAAGTCCTGGGCGATCCGCAAGCCCGAGCGGCTGTCGCTGTGGACGGCGGTGCCGCTGTACCTGTTCTACTGGCTGATGTACCCGGCGATCTACCTGCTCAACGCCAGCGCCAACACTATCCTGCGCATTGCCGGCCAGGGCGAGCCCGGCCCGCATCACGAGCACCACTACAGCCGCGAAGAACTGAAGCTGATCCTGCACTCCAGCCGGGGCCAGGACCCCAGCGACCAGGGCATGCGCGTACTGGCCTCGGCCGTGGAAATGGGCGAGTTGGAAGTGGTGGACTGGGCCAATTCCCGGGAAGACCTGATCAGCGTGGAGTTCAACGCGCCGCTGAAGCAGATCCTCGCCCTGTTCCGCCGCCACAAGTTCAGCCGCTACCCGGTCTACGACAGCGAGCGCAACGAGTTCGTCGGCCTGCTGCACATCAAGGACCTGCTGCTGGAACTGGCGGCGCTGGACCACATCCCGGAATCGTTCAACCTGGCCGAGTTGACCCGCCCGCTGGAGCGCGTTTCCCGGCACATGCCGCTGTCGCAGCTGCTGGAACAATTCCGTAAAGGCGGTTCGCACTTCGCCCTGGTGGAGGAAGCCGACGGCAAGATCATCGGCTACCTGACCATGGAAGACGTGCTGGAAGTGCTGGTCGGCGACATCCAGGACGAACACCGCAAGGCCGAGCGCGGCATCCTCGCCTACCAGCCCGGCAAGTTGCTGGTGCGCGGCGATACCCCGCTGTTCAAGGTGGAACGCCTGCTGGGCATCGACCTGGACCATATCGAGGCCGAAACCCTCGCCGGCCTGGTCTACGAGACCCTGAAACGGGTACCGGAAGAAGAAGAGGTCATGGAAGTCGAAGGCCTGCGCATCATCATCAAGAAGATGAAAGGCCCGAAAATCGTCCTGGCCAAGGTGTTGATGCTCGATTGAGCAAGGCCTGAGCCCCCTATCGCGAGTAATCGACGCTCGATTGCTCGCGCCCCCCTCCCCTGATGACACCCGCCCCGCAGATCACCCTGTAGCCGCTGCCGAAGGCTGCGATAAGGCCGAAGGCCTTCAGCGATCTCAAGATCCTGCGCCCGCTTCGTCGGAGTGCCACCCAGGTCGATCGCAGCCTTCGGCAGCGGCTACACGGCTACTTTTTGCCTAGCGCGAAATTCGGCAGGCTGCCGATGGGCTGGTTGAACTGATAGGGAATCGACACCAGCCCCAGCCCCGTATTGCGCTGCACCACGAAGTGCAGGTGCGGGCCGCTGCTGTTGCCGGTGTTGCCCGACAGCGCCAGCGGGCTGCCCACCACGACCCGCTGGCCTTCACGCACGCATACCGAGCCGCGCTTGAGGTGCAGGTACACCCCCATGGTGCCGTCGTTGTGCAGCACCCGCACGAAATTGCCGGAAGGGTCGGTGCCGCGCCCGCTCTGGCGGTTCTCGGTCTTCACCACCACCCCGCCCCGCGCCGCGATGATCGGCGTGCCCTCGGGCATGGCGATGTCCATGGCATACCGGCTCTTGGGGCCGAAGTGGCTGTACCGGCCGTTGGCGCCCTGGGTCAGGCGAAAGGGGCCACCACGCCAGGGCAGCGGATAACGATAGGCCTGGGCGGCGCCTGCAGGGTCGCCCAGGGAATAACGGAACTGCGGGACATAGATCAGCGGCTTGCCCGCCTGCATCGCCGTGAGCTGCGCCAGGCGCTGTCGGCTGCGGGCCGGCAGTACCCGGCGAATCGGCTGCCTGGGGGCGCTGCGGATGTTCTTCAGGCCGGTAAACCCCAGCTCGATCTCCACCGGCGCATACAGGTCGTTACGCACAAAGACGCTGTCCACACCCCAGCTCTTCTCGACGTCCAGACGCACCTGGCGCTCCAGGTGCTCGACCATGCGATCGCGAAACACGAACACCTGGGCGCCCGGCGACGGACGGTCGCTGTAGGACACCACGCCGTTGGCGTCGGTGGACTTGTAGATGGTCATGGCCATGGCCGAGGTGGCAGCCAGCAACAGACCACAGGAAATCAGCAAGTGCGTGAACATGGGCAAGATTCTGAAGAAAGCCTGAAGTCAGGCTAGCAGCCCGACGTGGACTTTGTATGAATCAACCCTGCACCAGAGGTTCCGCTGCCGACGAACTGAAACTGATATCGACACCCAGTTGTGCGGCGTCGGAGAGATTGACCAGCGCATCCAGGGAAAACTTGTTGATCTTGCCGCTGAGCACGTCGTTGAGTCGCGGCTGGGTGATATTGAGCCGCCGGGCGGCCTCCTTCTGCGAAACGCCCCAGGCCTTGATGGTCTTGCCCAGTTCCAGCATGAGCTTGGAGCGCAGGCGCATATTGGCGGCTTCCTGCGGCGAACCTTCGAGCGCGTCCCAGACACTGGCGAAACGCTCGGTATGCATGTGATCGGTCATGGCGTGCACTTATCTCCTGAAGTCTGGCCCGAGCCAGCTCGATGTCCCGCGCTTCGGTCTTGCGGGTGGTCTTGCGCATGGCGTGCAGCACATAAATGGCCGCGGGCCGGTTGGCCACGTAAAACACCCGAAACGCCCCTGAATCCTCACTGATCCTGATCTCGAACACCCCCGGCCCCACGGTTTTCATCGACCGGCAGTCATAGGGCTGCTCGCCCTGCTGCAACAGATCCAGTTGAAAACCCGCGGCCCTTCGCGCATCCAGCGGAAAAGCCCGGAGGTCCCGGAGCGCGCTCCCGACAAACACCACATCCTTGTGCCTAGGCATCGAACCTCTCCCGTGACTGACCCCGGAGAGGTTAAACAACCCGACCGCCACAGCGCGCGGCCGGGTTGTTTCAAAGCGTGGCCAGGCACAAGAAAAGCCGAAAGCACAGACCACAACCTATATCAGTACAGATATAAATCAACCTGAAAAACCGAGAATCGGACACACGGCAGCAAACCACCGTCTCTCCCCCAACACCTTGTGCTGCGTGGCCTGCAAGACATCACAGCCATCCTCCAGCAACGGATGCAAGGCCTGGGTGACACGCCCCAGATCACCTTCGTCAGCGTGCAGAAGCGTGGTACAGGAAAGTGTTTGCAGCAGGTTTCGCGTGGCGCTCCGACGAAGCGGGTACAGTTTTTTGAGATCGCTGAAGGCCTTCGGCCTTATCGCAGCCTGCGGCAGCGGCTACAGGGTCGGGGGCAGCCGTCCAGAACATGTGGCGCCAGAACGGACGTCATCGCGGGCAAGCCTCGCTCCTACAGAAGCGTGGTTGCCCGTGAAATAGTGGTCAGGAACGGGGCTGAGAGGACTCAGGCGCCGGGGACGAAGTGTTTCTGCGCCGTGCCGCGGGCGATCAGGCGGGAGATGTAATCGAGCTTCTGCGCATCCTGGTCGACGAAGCGGAAGGTCAGCTGCAGCCACTCGCTGTCCGGCTTCGGCTCATACGCCACCACTGCATGCAGGTAGCCGTTCAGGCGCGCCACTTCGGCATTGTCACCCTGCTCCAGGTCCAGCACCGCGCTGTCGAGCACCTGCGGCAGCGTATCGGTACGCTTCACCACCAACAGCGCCTCCTTGATGCTCAGCGCCTTGATCACGCACTGCTGGGTACCGCTGGGCAGGCGCAACTGGCCCTGGCCGCGACCACTGGCAGGCGCAGCGGCGGCAGGAGCCGGCGCCTTCACCGGCGGGCTGTTGAGCAGGCCACGGGACGGCGCAGCAGCGGGAGCAGGAGCAGAGACGACAGCAGGCTTGGCAAACGGATTGACCGCCGCAGCCGCCGGCGCGGCGCCGATGACTTCGGCCTTGCCACCGGTCAGGGCACTCAGGGAGTCGTTGCCGAACGCCGAGTTCATCTTGGTCGGCGCGCTGTTCATCAGGGTGTCGAGCTTGCCGACCTTGTTCAGCGCCTGCTTGACCTTGGTCAGCAGCTGCTCGTTGGTGAACGGTTTGCTGACGTAGCCGGAGACGCCGGCCTGGATCGCCTGCACCACGTTCTCCTTGTCGCCACGACTGGTGACCATGATGAACGGCATGGCCTTCATCGCTTCCTGGCCGCGGCACCAGGTCAGCAGCTCCAGGCCGGACATTTCCGGCATTTCCCAGTCGCACAGGACCAGGTCGAAGGCTTCACGGGCCAGCAGGGCCTGGGCTTTACGGCCGTTGATGGCGTCCTCGATCTTGATGCCAGGGAAGTAGTTGCGCAGACACTTCTTCACCAGGTCACGAATGAACGAAGCGTCATCCACCACCAACACACTTACCTTACTCATCGACCACCCCTTTAAAAATCCCGGCTAGCATAACGCTTTACTGATGGCACTTTGCCAAAACTCTTCAGTCACGCCAGGACTTTTCGTTCGCGGGCGCTGCTTTTCAAGTTCAATCCCCATAAACGAAAACGCCCGGCCAAAAGGGCCGGGCGCTTCTCTCGGGCAACCTTACTTATCGTCAGCTTCACCCGGAACATTAGCGCTTTCGGCGCTTGTGCCTTCAACTTCTTCCTTCATCCGCTTGAGCCCCAGATGGCGCACATCGGTGCCGCGCACCAGGTAAATCACCAGCTCCGAGATGTTGCGCGCGTGGTCGCCGATCCGCTCCAGGGAGCGCAGGACCCAGATGATGCTCAGAACGCGCGAGATCGAACGCGGATCTTCCATCATGTAGGTGGCCAGCTCGCGCAGCGCGGTCTTGTACTCACGGTCGATGATCTTGTCGTACTGGGCCACCGACAGCGCCAGGTCGGCGTCGAAACGGGCAAAGGCGTCCAGCGCATCGCGGACCATGTTGCGCACCTGGTCGCCGATGTGCCGCACTTCCACGTAGCCGCGCGGGGCCTCGCCTTCTTCGCACAGCTGGATGGCACGCCGGGCGATCTTGGTCGATTCGTCGCCGATGCGCTCCAGGTCGATCACCGACTTGGAGATGCTGATGATCAGGCGCAGGTCGGAAGCCGCCGGCTGGCGACGGGCGAGAATGCGCAGGCATTCTTCGTCGATGTTGCGTTCCATCTGGTTGATCTGGTCGTCGATCTCGCGCACCTGCTGGGCGAGCCCCGAGTCGGCTTCGATCAGCGCGGTGACGGCGTCGTTGACTTGTTTCTCGACCAGCCCGCCCATCGCCAGGAGGTGGCTGCGCACCTCCTCGAGTTCGGCGTTGAACTGCTGGGAGATGTGGTGAGTAAGGCCTTCCTTCGAAATCATCTTGTTCACTCCGCGAAAGTTGCAAGCTTCAAGCTGCAAGCTTCAAGCAGTTAAATATTGATCCGGTACCGCACCATTTCTGTCTTGCCGCTTGAAGCTTGCGGCTTGCAGCTGCTTCCTAGCCGTAACGACCGGTGATGTAGTCTTCGGTCTGCTTCTTCGCCGGATTGGTGAACAGGGTGTCGGTGTCGCCGAATTCCACCAGTTTGCCCATGTACATGAACGCCGTGTAGTCGGAGACCCGCGCGGCCTGTTGCATGTTGTGGGTCACGATCACGATGGTGAACTTCGATTTCAGTTCGTAGATCAGTTCTTCGACCTTCAGGGTGGAAATCGGGTCGAGTGCCGAGCAGGGTTCGTCGAGCAGCAGCACTTCCGGCTCCACGGCGATGGTCCGGGCGATCACCAGACGCTGCTGCTGACCACCGGACAGGCCGAGCGCCGAGTCGTGCAGGCGGTCCTTGACCTCGTCCCACAGCGCCGCGCCCTTGAGGGCCCACTCGACGGCCTCGTCGAGGATGCGTTTCTTGTTGATGCCCTGGATACGCAGGCCGTAGACCACGTTCTCGTAGATGGTTTTCGGGAACGGGTTGGGCTTCTGGAACACCATGCCCACGCGGCGACGCAGCTCGGCGACGTCTTCGCCCTTGCGGTAGATGTTGTTGCCGTAGAGGTTGATCTCGCCTTCCACGCGGCAGCCGTCCACCAGGTCGTTCATCCGGTTGAAGGTGCGCAGCAGGGTCGACTTGCCGCAGCCGGACGGGCCGATGAAGGCCGTCACGCGCTGCTTCGGAATGTTCATGCTGACGTCGAACAGCGCCTGCTTCTCACCGTAGAACAGGCTCAGGCCCGGGACTTCGATGGCCACGGTTTCCTGCTCCAGGCTCAGGCTCTGCTTGTCGCGGCCCAGGGCCGACATGTTGATGCCGTGGGTATGTGCTTCTTGCTGCATGGGTAACTCCCTACGCTAACAAATTCGTTTCAGTGAGCCGCTGGCCTTGCCAGCGGTAACGCCGTTCTCTGTAGGAGCGAGCTTGCTCGCGAAAGGATGGTGAGACCAACGCAGCGTCTGCGCCTGGAAGATCCCATCGCGAGCAAGCTCGCTCCTACAGGGGGTGGCGGTGATTAACTGTCCAGTGCCTTGTATTTCTCGCGCAGGTGGTTGCGAATCCACACTGCCGACAGGTTGAGCGTCGCGATCACCAGCACCAGCAACAGCGCCGTGGCGTACACCAGCGGCCGTGCGGCCTCGACGTTCGGGCTCTGGAAGCCGACGTCGTAGATATGGAAGCCCAGGTGCATGATCTTCTGGTCCAGGTGCAGGTACGGGTAGTTGCCGTCCACCGGCAGCGACGGCGCCAGTTTCACCACACCCACCAGCATCAGCGGCGCCACTTCACCGGCGGCGCGGGCCACGGCGAGGATCATGCCGGTCATCATCGCCGGGCTGGCCATCGGCAGCACGATCTTCCACAGGGTTTCCGCCTTGGTCGCGCCAAGGGCCAGGGAACCTTCACGCACGGTGCGGGGAATCCGCGCCAGGCCTTCCTCGGTGGCCACGATCACCACCGGCACCGCCAGCAGCGCCAGGGTCAGGGAGGCCCAGAGCAGGCCCGGAGTACCGAAGGTCGGCGCCGGCAAGGCTTCCGGGAAGAACAAGCGGTCGAGGGAGCCGCCCAGCACATAGACGAAGAAGCCCAGGCCGAACACGCCGTAGACGATGGCCGGAACACCCGCCAGGTTGTTCACCGCGATGCGGATCACCCGGGTCAGGGTGTTCTGCTTGGCGTATTCGCGCAGGTACACCGCCGCCAGCACGCCGAACGGGGTCACGATCATCGCCATGATCAGGGTCATCATCACGGTACCGAAAATCGCCGGGAAGATGCCGCCTTCGGTGTTAGCTTCACGCGGGTCGTCGCTGAGGAATTCCCAGACCTTGCTGAAGTAGAAACCCATTTTGGTCAGGGTGCCCATGCCGTTCGGCTGGTAGGCGTGCACCACCTTGCCCAGGCTGATTTCCACTTCCTTGCCGTTGGCGTCCCGGGCAGTGAGGCTGTCGCGGTTGAACTGCGCGTGCAGGTCGCTGAGGCGGGCCTCGACGTCCTGGTAACGGGCGTTCAGCTCGGCGCGTTCGCTTTCCATGTCGGCCTGGGCGGCGGCATCGAGCTTGCCGTCCAGTTCCAGTTTGCGACCGTGCAGGCGGATACGCTCGAGGCCGGCGTTGATCGCGCCGATGTCGACTTTCTCCAGGGTCTTGAGCTGGGCAGCCAGCTTGCTCACCCGCTCGATCCGCGCCTGCAGTTCCGGCCAGGCCGCTTCGCCTTCGGCGATGACCTTGCCATCCTGCTTGACGTTGACCAGGTAGCCGTAGAAGTTGCCCCACTCGCGCCGCTCGATGGCCATCAGCTCCGGCGGCGTGGTCTGGTTGGTCAGCCAGTCGCCGACGATCCAGGTGAAGTCGTTGCCGTTCAGGTCACGGTTGCCGACCTTGATCAGCTCGCGGGTCATGAACTCGGGGCCTTCGTCCGGCACCGGCAGGCCGGCGCTCTTCAGGCGTGCCCGCGGCACTTCTTCTTTCTGTACCACTTCGCCGATGACCAGGTGGTTGGCCTGGCCCGGTACGTCGTAGTGGGCATGCACCAGGTCCGCCGGCCAGAAGTGGCCCAGGCCGCGCACGGCGATCACCGCCAGCAGGCCGATGGTCATGATGACCGCGATGGACACCGCGCCACCGCTGATCCAGACGCCCGGGGCGCCGCTCTTGAACCAGTCTTTTAGGGAGTTCTGTTTCACAGACTTCTACCTTTCTTAAAGCGACGAGTATTTCTTGCGCAGACGCTGACGGATCAGCTCGGCGAGGGTGTTCATGACGAAGGTGAACAGCAGCAGCACCAGCGCCGAGAGGAACAGCACGCGGTAGTGGCTGCCGCCGACTTCCGACTCCGGCATTTCCACCGCGACGTTGGCCGCCAGGGTGCGCAGGCCTTCGAACAGGTTCATTTCCATGACCGGGGTGTTGCCGGTGGCCATCAGCACGATCATGGTTTCGCCGACCGCGCGGCCCATGCCGATCATCAGCGCCGAGAAAATGCCCGGGCTGGCAGTGAGGATCACCACGCGGGTCATGGTCTGCCACGGGGTCGCGCCCAGGGCCAGGGAGCCCAGGGTCAGGCCGCGCGGCACGCTGAACACGGCGTCTTCGGCGATCGAGTAGATGTTCGGGATTACCGCGAAGCCCATGGCCAGGCCGACCACCAGGGCGTTGCGCTGGTCGTAGGTGATGCCCAGGTCGTGGGAGATCCACATGCGCATGTCGCCGCCGAAGAACCAGTTCTCCATGAACGGGCTCATGTACAGCGAGAACCAGCCCACCAGGATGATCACCGGGATCAGGATCGCGCTTTCCCAGCCGTCCGGCACCTTGAGGCGCACCGACTCGGGCAGGCGGCTGAAGATGAAACCAGCCACCAGGATACCGATCGGCAGCAGCATCAGCAGGCTGAAGATGCCCGGCAGATGGCCTTCGACATAAGGCGCGAGGAACAGGCCGGCGAAGAAGCCGAGGATCACCGTCGGCATCGCTTCCATCAGCTCGATCACCGGCTTGACCTTGCGGCGCATGCCCGGGGCCATGAAGTAAGCGGTGTAGATCGCCGCGGCGACCGCCAGCGGCGCCGCCAGCAGCATCGCGTAGAACGCTGCCTTCAAAGTACCGAAGGTCAGGGGCGAGAGGCTCAGCTTGGGTTCAAAGTCGGTGTTGGCCGCGGTCGATTGCCAGACGTATTTAGGCTCGTCGTAGTTCTCGTACCAGACCTTGCTCCACAGCGCGCTCCAGGACACTTCCGGGTGCGGGTTGTCGAGCACCAGCGGTTGCAGCTTGCCGCCGGCTTCGACGATCACCCGGTTGGCCCGTGGCGACAGGCCGAACAGGCCTTCGCCCTCGACCACCTGGTCCACCAGCAGGGTGCGGTGCGCGGTGCTGTGGAACACGCCGAGCTTGCCCGAGGCGTCCAGCGCGACGAAGCCTTTGCGGCGCTCTTCGGCGGTGATTTCGATGATTGGCGTGGTGCCCATCTGGAAGGTGCGGATCTGCTTCAGGCGCAGTTCACCGTCCGGATCGCGGGCCATGAACCACTGGGCCAGGCCGCCCTTGGAGGTACCGATGATCAGCGAGATGCCGCCCACCAGCTGGGTGCTGGCCGTCACTTCGGCATTGGCATCCTCCAGCAGCTTGTAGCGACCGTTGAGGCTCTTGTCGCGCAGGCTGAACACGTCGGCCTGGGCACGCCCGTTGATCACGTACAGCCACTGTTGGCGCGGGTCGATGTACATGGCCTTGACCGGTTCGGTCATCTGCGGCAGCTCGATGCGGTTCTGCTCGCTGGTGACCTCGCCGGTCATCATGTTTTCTTCGCGGGTCAGCTGCAGCACGTGCAGTTGCGCGCCGCTGGAACCGGCCACCACCAGCGCCGAATCGGTGGCGTTGAGGTTGACGTGCTCCAGGGCACCGCCCTGCTCGTTCAGCACGATCGGGGTTTCACCGTAGGGGTATTCGATGGCCGGCGAGATGGTCTTCTTGCCGTCCGGGTAGCTGACCTTATAGGTGTGGCGGAACACCAGCGCCTGGCCGTTGGACAGGCCAACCACCACCAGCGGGCTGCCCGGCTGATCCTTGCCGATGGCGGTCACGGTGGCGCCAGCCGGGATCGGCAGGTCGACACGACGCAGCTCGGCACCGTTGTCGATGTCGAAGAACAGCGCCTGGCCCTTGTCGGAAACCCGCATGCCGACCTGGTTCTGCTCTTCCAGGGAGAACATCAGCGGCTTGCCGGCGTCCTGCATCCAGGCAGGGGTCAGCGGGTCCTTGGCGGTCAGGTCGGCGCCCTGGAACAGGGGCAGCACGACATAGGCGAGGAAGAAGAAGATCAAGGTGATCGCGGCCAGCACGGCCAGACCGCCGACGAGGACGTACCAACGGGTCAGGCGATCTTTCAGCGCGCGGATGCGGCGCTTGCGTTGCAGCTCAGGCGTATTGAAGTCAATGCGCTTGGGGGGAGAAGTCGGAGTCATGGTGGAGTTGGCCAGATCATTCATGCGCACACCCTAGCGATCCTGTATGACAGAAAGATGACAATGCAGTGACGCAACAAATCCGCCGCGTAGCAGAGCTGGCAGCGGATCGAAAATTGGGGGGTGTAGGAGCGAGCCCGCTCGCTCCTACAAGGTCCGGGACTGGCCCGGACCTAAGGTGTTACTTCTTTACGACAGCAGAGCCTTCCTGCAGGCCCAGGTCAGCCAGTGCCTTGGCGGCGACTTTGGCTGGCAGTGGGATGTAGCCGTCTTTCACCACGACTTCCTGGCCCTGTTTCGACAGAACCAGTTTCACGAACTCGGCTTCCAGCGGGGCCAGAGGCTTGTTCGGGGCCTTGTTGATGTACACGTACAGGAAGCGGGACAGCGGGTACTTGCCGTTCAGGGCGTTTTCTTCGGTGTCTTCGATGAAGTCGCTGCTGCCTTTCTTGGCCAGGGCCACGGTCTTCACGCTGGCGGTCTTGTAGCCGATGCCCGAGTAGCCGATGCCGTTCAGCGAGGAACTGATGGACTGGACCACCGAAGCCGAACCTGGCTGTTCGTTGACGTTAGGCTTGTAGTCGCCTTTGCACAGGGCTTCTTCCTTGAAGTAGCCGTAGGTGCCGGATACCGAGTTACGACCGAACAGCTGGACCGGCTTGTTGGCCAGGTCGCCGGTCACGCCCAGGTCGCCCCAGGTCTTGACGTCGGCTTTGGCGCCGCACAGGCGGGTCGAGGAGAAGATCGCGTCAACCTGTTCCATGGTCAGGTGCTGGATCGGGTTGTCCTTGTGCACGAACACCGCCAGGGCGTCCACGGCAACCGGGATGGCGGTTGGCTTGTAGCCGTACTTCTGCTCGAAGGCAGCCAGTTCGGTGTCCTTCATCTTGCGGCTCATCGGGCCCAGGTTGGAGGTGCCTTCGGTTAGCGCAGGTGGCGCGGTGGCGGAGCCAGCGGCCTGAATCTGGATGTTTACGTTCGGGTATTCTTTTTTGTAGTGCTCGGCCCACAGGGTCATGAGGTTGGCCAGGGTATCGGAGCCGACGCTGGACAGGTTGCCCGACACACCAGTGGTCTTGGTGTAGCTCGGGATAGCAGGGTCAACAGCGGCAACCGCGTGGGCAGTCGCAACGCCAGCAGCGACAAAAGTCATTGCCGCCATCAAACGCTTCAGTTTCATGCCTTACTCCTAGCAGATAGGGTGTGTTAAGTCGGGCCAAGTATCTGTAGGCCGTGTGAACACTCTATGGCTGAAATATGACAATTAGATGAAAGGCCAGCATTCGCGATGGAAGGCTGGCCTTTCTTTATAGAGGGTTTTGTAGCCGCTGCCGAAGGCTGCGATCGACCCGAAGGGTCGCGACGATCGTCAGCGCGCAGAAGGGCCTGCGGCCTTGCGGCAGCGGCTACAGGAAGGCCCGGATCAGCGATCCTTTTTCCACAGGTACAGGCCGACCAGGATCCCGATGCTGCAAATAATTGCAACATAATAGGCCGGGCCCATCGGGCTCTCCTTGAGCAGCGCGGTCACCACCATCGGCGTCAGGCCACCGAAGATCGCGTAGGCCAGGTTGTAGGAGAACGACAGGCCGCTGAAGCGCACCACCGCCGGGAACGCCTTGACCATCACATAAGGCACCGCGCCGATGGTGCCCACCAGCAGGCCGGTCAGCGCGTACAGCGGGAACAGCCAGTCCGGGTGATCCAGCAGGCTGTGGTAGAAGGTCCAGGAAGTCGCCAGCAGCAGCGCACTGCCGAACACGAACACCCGGCCCGCGCCAAAACGGTCGGCCAGCGCACCGGACGCCACGCACCCCAGGCTGAGGAACACGATCGCCAGGCTGTTGGCCTGCAACGCGGTGGTCGGGCTGAAGTGATAGACCGTCTGCAATACGGTCGGGGTCATCAGGATCACCACGATGATCCCGGCGGACAGCAGCCAGGTCAGCAGCATCGAGAGAATGATCGCGCTGCGGTGGTCGCGCAGCACTGCGCGCAGCGGCACTTCCTCGGCCAGGGCCTTGCGCAGTTGCAGCTCGGCGAACACCGGGGTTTCGTGCAGCCAGCGGCGCAAGTACACCGAGAACAGACCGAACACGCCGCCCAACAGGAAAGGAATCCGCCAGGCGTAATCGGCGACTTCGCCCGGGGTGTAGATGCTGTTGATCGCGGTGGCCACTAGCGAACCCAGGAGGATGCCGGCGGTCAGGCCCGAGGTCAGGGTGCCGCAGGCGTAGCCGATATGCCGCTGCGGTACATGCTCGGAAACGAACACCCAGGCGCCCGGCACTTCACCGCCGATGGCCGCCCCCTGGATCACCCGCATCAGCAGCAACAGGATCGGCGCCCACATGCCGATCTGCGCGTAGGTCGGCAGCAGGCCCATGATCAGGGTCGGCACCGCCATCATGAAAATACTCAGGGTGAACATCTTCTTGCGCCCGAGCAGGTCGCCGAAGTGCGCCATGACAATCCCGCCCAGGGGCCGGGCCAGGTAGCCGGCGGCGAAGATCCCGAAGGTCTGCATCAGGCGCAGCCACTCGGGCATGTCCGCCGGAAAGAACAGCTTGCCGACCACCGTGGCGAAGAACACGAAAATGATGAAATCGTAGAACTCCAGCGCGCCGCCCAAAGCGGACAGCGACAGGGTCTTGTAGTCATTGCGGGTCAACGGACGAGCCGGTTGCGCGGGCTGCGCGACGCTCGAAGGCACAGTGGTCATGGCAAGGGCTTCTCTTATAGTCGGTTCTGGAAGCCGCAACAGCGCTGGTTGTGGCCTGGCAGGTTCGGCACGATAGCAAATTGTTCGAAAAAGCACATAGATGTGCACAATTGACAGTCAAAATCAGAACCGGATGGTCGTCGCGGAGCCTGTCGACCGATATACTCGCAGGCATTGGAGCAAAGCCGCCCCGGCAAGGGTTGCTGTGCGAAAACGCCGCTGGGCGCCCCAGGCGCCGACTCGGCCAGCCGGTTTCGCAGAGTTTCCCTTTAGTACGCCTTACGAAGAACGTGACGAACGTAGTATGTTCGGGCTGAATCGTTTTTCCTCAAGACGGCTATTCACCTGAAGTACCAATGAAGAGTCACGGGTCAGAGGCACCCCCGGCATGATAGAGCTCGAACAAGAAGATCCGATCCCGCAAGGCGACCTGGCCCTGCAAATCACCGCGCTTCCCCGCGAAACCAACGGCTTTGGCGATATTTTCGGCGGCTGGCTGGTGGCCCAGATGGACCTGGCGGGCACCGCCATGGCCAGTCGCGTGGCTGGCGGACGTGTCGCCACCGTCGCCATCGACCGCATGGCATTCCTGGTGCCGGTAGCGGTTGGCGCGCAGCTTTCCTTTTATACCCAGACCCTGGAAATCGGACGCAGCTCGATCCAGATGATGGTCGAGGTCTGGAGCGACGATCCGTTGTCCAGCGAATGGCGCAAGGTCACCGAGGCGGTGTTCGTGTTCGTTGCCATCGACGGCAGCGGCCGCACCCGCTCGGTTCCACCCAGAGCCCGCTGAATTCGGCGAGGGTTAAACCCGGCGGCTGTTACGTGGTCCATAGCAGCCCTGCTTTTGAACGAGAACAGCACCATGCCTACCCCTCACGTTGAAACGGTGAAACTGGATGAACTGAACTGCTGGCGCATCCGCCACGGTCAGGCCGAACTGCTGGTGGCCCAGCAAGGCGCGCACATCCTCAGCTATCAATTGGCCGGGCAACCGCCGCTGATCTGGCTCAACGACGAGGCCGTGTTCAAGACCGGCAAAAGCATTCGCGCCGGCGTTCCGGTGTGCTGGCCGTGGTTCGGCAATTTCGCGCGCAACCCGCAAAGCGTCCAGGCCATGCGCCAGGGCAGCGAGCCGGCCGGAGCCCACGGCCTGGTCCGCGCCACCGACTGGGAACTGCTGGGCATCGAGGCCGAAGGCGAAAGCCTGCTGGTGGAACTGCAACTGCCGATCCCCGAAGGTGGGCTGCCAGGCTGGCCGCATCAGGTCGAGCTGAAGCTGAGCATCCGTCTCGACGACCAGCTGCAGATCAACCTCACCAGCCACAACCTGGGCGACAACAGCGTCACCATCAGCCAGGCGCTGCACAGCTACTTCGCGGTCAGCGATGTGCGCAAGGTGCATGTCGAAGGGCTGGATGGCCTGAACTACATCGAGACCCTGGATGACTGGAAGACCCGGCAGCAGTCCGGCGACCTGCATTTCACCGGCGAGACCGACCGCATCTACCTCGATCCACCACCACAGCTGAGCATCGTCGACCCGGCCTGGGAGCGACGCATCCAGCTGACCAGCAACGGCTCGCGCTCGGCGGTGATCTGGAACCCCTGGATTGCCCGCGCCGAGCAGTTCAGCGACATGGCCAACGATGGCTGGCAACGCATGCTGTGCATCGAGACCGCCAACGTGATGGATGACGTGGTGACCCTGGCGCCGGGCGCCAGTCATACCCTGGGTGTGAGCGTTACCAGCGTGCCGCTGTAACGCCAGGTTCTTTCTGCGCGAGCAGTCGGGTCGAGGCTCGATTGCTCGCGATGAATGACCCACATTGATTCAGTGAAACCGCGTAATCGTTGACGTCCATCGCGAGCAAGCTTCGCTCCTACAGAAGCAAGTATTGCGCCTTACAGATCCGACTCCTGCACCACCCGCACTTTCTGTGCATCCAGCGCATAGGCCGCGTCGGCCAGGTCGTTGCTGACCGTCTCGATCTTCAGGTGGCCGGTCACCCACAGCGGCGTGTAGATATCGTCCAGCTTCACGCCCTTGGGGAAACGCACCAGCACCAGCTGGTTGGGCGGCGGTGGCGGCACATGGATGCAGGCGCCCGGATAAGGCACGAGGAAAAACAGGGTGCTGCGCCCCTTGGCGTCGGACTCCAGCGGCACCGGATACCCCCCGATGCGGATGTCCTTGCCGTTCATGGCCGGCACGGTCTTGGTCGAATACATCACCGCCGGCAACCCCTTGCTCTGCTTCAGGCCGCCCTTTTCGGTAAAGGTGCCATTGGCTTCGGGGGAGTTGTGATCGATTTCCGGCATTTGCTCGAGGGCTTTCTGGTCCGACTTGGGCATCAGTTCGAGCCAATCGGTTTCCGGCAGTTCGCCGGCATGGGCCAGGCCTGAGCCCAGCAGAACAAGAGTCAACAGAAGACGGCGCATGGAGGAGCTCGGCAAGAAAGGGACAAGACAACGCCGGGCATTCTAGCCCTCTCTACCTGCGCAGCAGAGAGGGCTTTGTCGCTAAATCAGTTCTTTTTGACCAGGCCGTAGATCACCAGCAGCACGACCGCGCCAACCAGCGCGCCGATGAAGCCCGCGCCCTGGCCCGCCTGGTAGATGCCCAGGGCCTGGCCGCCGTAGGTGGCCGCCAGCGAACCGCCGATACCGAGCAGGATGGTCATGATCCAGCCCATGCTGTCATCGCCCGGTTTCAGGAAGCGAGCCAGCAGGCCAACGATCAAGCCGATAAAGATGGTTCCAATAATTCCCATGGCATTTCCCTCTGTATGAGTTAGGTATGCCAAAGCCTAGTTAGCGCATTGGCATCCTGCCATCAGAGAACGGCGGCCCCGATTGGTTCCACCGCAGCCCCAGGAAGTTATTCGGCGATCAGCGCTTCGACCTTGAGGATCTGCGCCTCGAGGGTCGCCTTGTCCTTGCAGCGCAAGTTGGCGTGACCGACCTTGCGCCCGACCTTGAAGGCCTTGCCGTAGTGATGCAGGTGGCAATCGTCGATGGCGATGACCTTCTCCACCGCCGGCACTTCGCCGATGAAGTTGATCATCGCGCTCTCGCCGACCTTGGCGGTCGAACCCAGCGGCAGGCCGGCGACGGCCCGCAGGTGGTTTTCGAACTGGCTGCACTCGGCGCCTTCGGTGGTCCAGTGCCCGGAGTTGTGCACCCGCGGCGCGATCTCGTTGGCCTTGAGGCCACCGTCGACTTCAAAGAACTCGAACGCCATCACACCGACGTAGTCCAGCTGCTTGAGCACGCGGCTGGAGTAGTCTTCGGCCAGGGCCTGCAGCGGGTGATTGCTGCTGGCCACGGACAGCTTGAGGATGCCGCTGTGGTGGGTGTTGTGCACCAGCGGGTAGAAGCGGGTTTCGCCATCGCGGGCGCGCACGGCGATCAGCGAGACTTCGCCGGTGAACGGCACGAAGCCCTCCAGCAGGCAGGCCACGCTGCCCAGCTCGGCAAAGGTGCCGACCACGTCTTCAGGGCCGCGCAGGACTTTCTGGCCCTTGCCGTCGTAACCCAGGGTGCGGGTTTTCAGCACGGCCGGCAGGCCGATGCTGGCCACGGCGGCTTCCAGGTCGGCTTGCGACTGGATGTCGGCGAACGCCGGGGTGGGAATCCCCAGGTCCTTGAACATGCTCTTCTCGAACCAGCGATCGCGAGCGATGCGCAGGGCTTCGGCGCTCGGGTAGACCGGGACGAACTGCGACAGGAAGGCCACGGTTTCCGCCGGCACGCTTTCGAACTCGAAGGTCACCAGGTCCACTTCGTCAGCCAGCTGGCGCAGGTGATCCTGATCGCCGTAATCGGCTCGCAGGTGTTCGCCCAGGGCAGCGGCACAGGCATCTGGCGCCGGGTCGAGGAAAGCGAAGTTCATCCCCAGCGGAGTGCCCGCCAGAGCCAACATGCGACCCAGCTGGCCGCCACCGATTACACCGATCTTCATCGTCAAAAACCTCAGGCGACGCGTGGGTCTGGATTGTCCAGGACGCTGTCTGTCTGCTCAGCGCGGAATTTTTTCAGCACGGTATGAAATTGCGGATGCTTGGCGCCGAGGATGCTCGCCGACAGCAGCGCGGCGTTGATCGCGCCGGCCTTGCCGATGGCCAGGGTGGCGACCGGAATGCCCGCGGGCATCTGCACGATGGAGAGCAGCGAGTCCACGCCCGAGAGCATCGACGACTGCACCGGAACGCCCAGCACCGGCAGGTGGGTCTTGGCCGCACACATGCCTGGCAGGTGGGCCGCGCCACCGGCACCGGCGATGATCACCTCGATGCCACGCGATTCGGCCTCTTCGGCGTACTGGAACAGCAGGTCCGGGGTGCGGTGGGCAGAGACCACTTTCACCTCGTAAGGGATGCCGAGCTTTTCCAGCATATCGGCGGTGTGGCTAAGGGTGGACCAATCGGACTTGGAGCCCATGATCACGCCAACCAGTGCACTCATCGTCGTGCCTCTTCTCTCTGGGCGCCCGCAGGCGCGTCAAAAAACAACAAGCCACGCAGAGTGCGTGGCTTGATTGTACGAATTATGGCCGGGCAAACCGGCCGAAGGCCGCGCAGTATACCGAAAAAGGCGAGTTAAACGCACTTTTGCCGACCATCTGTCATACATCATGTTTCAGGCGCAAAGCGGCGGTTTTATTGACTTCGGGGTCAGTCAGCATGGGCCAGGATCGTTGCCAGATTCCTGTAGCCGCTGCCGCAGGCTGCGATCGACGGCGAAGCCGGCGCAACGGAGGTATTCCCAATCCTTCAGACAGACCGCGTCGCCAGGTTTTGCGGCCCCTGCGACGGCGTGCCGCCCAGAGCGAGCGCAGCCTTCGGCAGCGGCTACAGGTCAGGTGTTGCCTGTGCCCTGCGCCGCGCCACCTTCCAGCTTGCGCCACAGCAACCGGACGTTGGCCTTGCGCACCAGGGCGCAGCGGTACAGGCGGATCTCCAGCGGCACATGCCATTGCGCGCCGCCGCAGACCACCAGTTCACCGCGGGCCAGTTCGGCACGCACGCTCAGGTGCGGCACCCAGGCAATCCCCAGGCCTTCCAGGGCCATGCTCTTGAGGCTGTCGGCCATGGCGGTTTCATAGACCGTGGTGAACCGCAGGTTGCGCTGGCGCAGCAGCTGGTTCACCGAACGCCCGAGAAACGCCCCGGCGCTGTACGCCAGCAGCGGCACGCTGGCCTCACCTTCCAGGTCGAACAACGGCTTGCCGGCGGCATCCGCCGCGCACACCGGCAGCATCTCGGTCTGCCCCAGGTGCAGCGAAGGAAAGATTTCCGGGTCCATCTGCATGGCCGAATCCGGGTCGTAGAAGGCCAGCATCAGGTCGCAGCCGCCTTCGCGCAGGGCATGCACGGCATCGCCGACGTTGGTCGCCACCAGCCGCGTGGCGATGTTCAAGCCTTCGTTACGCAGTTGGGCGATCCAGCGCGGGAAGAAGCCCAGGGCCAGGGAGTGCGCCGCCGCGACCTGCATCACTTCGCCCTGCCCGCCTTCGAGGTGATGCAAGTGCCGCAGCACTTCACCCAGTTGCTCGACCACCGTGCGCGCGGTCACCAGGAACAGCTGCCCCGCCGCCGTCAGTTCGATCGGCGTGCGCGAGCGGTTGACCAGGGTCAGCCCCAGCGCCGCTTCCAGGCTGCGGATCCGTCGGCTGAAGGCCGGCTGGGTCACGAAGCGCCGTTCGGCGGCCTGCGAGAAGCTGCGGGTGGCGGCCAGGGCACTGAAGTCCTCGAGCCATTTGCTTTCCAGATTCATCACGTCCTCCCGGGGATCGCACCATTTTAGGTCACACGCTTGCCATGCAAGCGGCGTCACATGGGCATTATGCCGTTTATGCATAGGCCAGTGTTTAACAGCATTGGCCCAAATTTTCCCACAGGCCTAGGATTCGCAGCGTTCCGGCACAGACCGGGTCCATATCGAGATGATTTCTATCATGTCCTCCGCTGCATCTTTCCGCACAGAAAAAGACCTGCTTGGCGTACTCGAAGTACCTGCTCAAGCGTATTACGGCATCCAGACCCTGCGAGCGGTGAACAACTTCCGCCTCTCCGGTGTTCCGATTTCGCACTACCCAAAACTGGTCGTGGCCCTGGCAATGGTCAAGCAGGCTGCTGCTGACGCCAACCGCGAACTGGGTCACCTGAGCGAAGCCAAGCACGCTGCCATCAGCGAAGCCTGTGCCCGTCTGATCCGCGGCGATTTCCACGAAGAATTCGTGGTGGACATGATTCAAGGCGGCGCTGGCACTTCGACCAACATGAATGCCAACGAAGTCATCGCCAACATCGCGCTGGAGGCCATGGGCCACAGCAAGGGCGAATACCAGTACCTGCACCCGAACAACGACGTGAATATGGCGCAGTCGACCAACGACGCCTACCCGACCGCGATCCGCCTGGGTCTGCTGCTGGGCCACGACGCGCTGCTGGCCAGCCTCGACAGCCTGATCCAGTCGTTCGCCGCCAAGGGTGAAGAATTCAGCCACGTCCTGAAGATGGGCCGTACCCAGCTGCAAGACGCCGTGCCAATGACCCTGGGCCAGGAGTTCCGTGCCTTCGCCACCACCCTGAGCGAAGACCTGGCCCGCCTGAAGACCCTGGCGCCAGAAGTGCTGACCGAAGTGAACCTGGGCGGTACCGCCATCGGTACCGGCATCAACGCCGACCCGCGTTACCAGGCCCTGGCCGTTCAGCGCCTGGCCACCATCAGCGGCCAGCCGCTGGTACCGGCCGCCGACCTGATCGAAGCCACCTCCGACATGGGCGCCTTCGTACTGTTCTCCGGCATGCTCAAGCGCACTGCGGTCAAGCTGTCGAAGATCTGCAACGACCTGCGCCTGCTGTCCAGCGGCCCACGCACCGGGATCAACGAAATCAACCTGCCAGCGCGTCAGCCAGGCAGCTCGATCATGCCCGGCAAGGTCAACCCGGTGATCCCGGAAGCGGTCAACCAGGTGGCGTTCCAGATCATCGGCAACGACCTGGCCCTGACCATCGCGGCCGAAGGCGGCCAGCTGCAACTGAACGTGATGGAGCCGCTGATCGCCTTCAAGATCTTCGACTCGATCCGCCTGCTGCAACGCGCCATGGACATGTTGCGCGAGCACTGCATCACCGGCATCACCGCCAACGAGCAGCGCTGCCGCGAACTGGTCGAGCACTCGATCGGCCTGGTCACCGCGCTGAACCCGTACATCGGCTATGAAAACGCCACCCGTATCGCCCGCATCGCCCTGGAAAGCGGCCGCGGCGTACTGGAACTGGTGCGTGAAGAAGGCTTGCTCGACGACGCCATGCTCGCCGACATCCTGCGCCCGGAAAACATGATTGCCCCGCGTCTGGTCCCGCTCAAAGCCTGACCAACGCCCGCCCTGGCCACAGGGCACCGCTCACCAGGTCGAGGGACTAGACACCTCTCACCTTTTGAGGGCTTGGAGTTCTTCTCCAGGCCCTTTTTTTTGGTTCTTCACGGAATTCCGGGAAACACAGAAACAAGAACGCCGATTTGATTGATGATGTTCGTGCGAGCAAACACATCTAAAAAACCGGCGTTCTTATGCACGATATTAATACTTTCCTTCCTTTTTGGGAGGGCTTTTCTGTCGTCACGATCAAGCCTGATGGCGATGCCCTACAGATCGATCTGACGCCCCACACCACCCGATTCCCTTCCTGTGGTGGATGCCAAAAGCCCTGCTCAACCACTCACGAGTATTGCGAGCGAGTCGTTCGTGATTTGCCCATTCTCGGCCGTGCAGTGCGCCTCAGCGTTTTGCTCAGACGTGTTGGCTGTCGTGACTGCGGCAAACGCATGGAGACTGTCAGTTGGCTGGATCGCTATGCCCGTATGACGCGCCGCTTGGCCGATGCGGTGATTCAAGCCTGCGAGCGCCTTCCCACGTTACACGTGGCTCAACTGTTTGGGTTGCATTGGGACACCGTTCGGCTGCTAGAGCGTCGCGCCTTGCAAACGGCATTGAGCGATCTGCCGAAGGCGCAACCACGGCGTCTGGTGATGGACGAGTTCGCTCTGTTCAAGGGCCATCGTTACGCCAGTGTGGTGCTGGATGCGGATACACGACGAGTGCTGTGGATCGGCGAAGGCCGCAGCCGTGCGGCGGTCAGGCCGTTCTTCGAAGAGTTGGGGCCAGAGGGTTGCGCTCGAATCGAAGCGGTGGCGATGGACATGAACACCGCCTTTGACCTGGAGGTTCGCCGGCACTGCCCCAAAGCGCGCGTGGTCTACGACCTCTTCCATGTGGTGGCCAAATATGGCCGAGAGGTGATTGATCGGGTCCGCGTTGACGAGGCTAATCGGCTACGCCACGACAAGCCTGCTCGTAAGGTCATCAAGCAAGCGCGATGGCTACTGCTACGCAATCCACAGAATCTGAAAACGCCGGAACAACAGGTTCACTTGCAGGATTTACTGGCGGCCAACCAGGCGTTGATGACGGTCTACTTGATGAAGGCTGAACTCAAAACGCTCTGGACGCCGAATACCGCTTGGAGCTGGAGATCGGCCTGGAAGCAATGGTTGCGCCATGCTCATGAAAGCGAAATACCGGCACTGATCCAGTTCGCCAAACGGCTAAAGAGTTACTGGCGGGGCATCGTCAGCCGCGTTCGCTGGCCGATGCACACCGGTCAGCTGGAAGGAATAAACAATCGCATAAAGGTCATCAAACGAATGGCGTACGGTTACCGGGATAGCGAATTCTTTTTCATGAAGATCAAGAGCGTCTTTCCCGGTATTCCGTGAAGAACCTTTTTTTTTGCCTGCTGGAAACGGCCTGCCGTTTTCCCACCGACGCTCTTCGCCCTTGAAATCGCCACGCCCGCTTCGTCGGAGTGCCGCCCAAGCCGATCGCAGCCTGCGGCAGCGGCTACACCAACGAACTTCATCAGCATTAAGATCGCCGCATCCCTCCGGCCGAGCATAGCCCGCAACACCATCGATCCTGGATCGACATTGGCCCGTAGCCGCTGCCGAGCCCGCGAGGCTGCGATCGCTCTGGGCGGCACTCCGTCGTAGGGGCCGCAAAACCTGACAGCACAATCTGCCTGGCAAACCGACTCAACGGTCTCTGCAGGCCATTTTCCTTACCTGGCAAACCACTCGCTTTAAACAAGCACACTCCTGCGACGCGGAGGATAATCGGCCTCCCGCCCAATCAGACACCGAGGCACCGCCGTCGATGGACCCGACGCAAATCCAGGCGATACAGCAACTGCGCAGCTTGATCCCCGTGGGCCTGCGCCATGCCCAGGCCTTGCTCGAACGCTGCGCAGGCAACCCCCAGCAGGCCGCCGAGCACTACAAGAACGAGCTGCTGCAAGTGCTGGCGAGCAAGTCCGGGCTGCCTCTGGAGCAAGCCCGGGAGCCGCTGCACAACGCCGGCTATGACCTGGGCCGCGCCTTGAGCGCGATTGAAGAAGCGCGCTTCACCCTGACCCAGCGCATCCTGCGCAAACATCACCGAGACAAGGGCCGGGCCCTGGACCTGATCGCCCAGGCCATAGAAGTCGCCGAGCAACTGCAACGACAGTACTGGCTGGCCTTCGAGCAGCTGGAACGACTGGCACCGGCGCCGCGCTGCTTCATGGTGCTCCACGAGTGGCTGGCCTTTGAGGGCTGGGAAGGCTTTGACAGCGCCCTGCACTTTCACCTGCCCCAGGCCATCGCCCAATTCAGGCACCTGCAGCTGGACGCCCTGGCGGACACCCTGGAACAGGCCGATCAGCGACAGAAACACCTGAGGGCGAGCCATGCCGGGAGCGAAAGCCCGAGCGCGCTGGCGGTGCGGGTCAATCAGGATCCGCTCTTCAACGGCTACCAGGACGCCTACAACCGCTACCGGCCGCAGCTCGACGAGCGCCTGTTCGAGTGGGTGGAACAGCATGTACCGCAGTTTCCAGCCTGAGCTGCGAGCGGCCGGGCTTTGCCCAAACCGCGAGATTGCCGCCCTCATCCGAACAGGGACATCGGATTCAGCCCCAGCTGCTGCCTCTCCAGTCCGCTACGTAATAGCTATGTAACTGTTACGTAATCGCTACGTAATCGATGCCAGACACAGGCTGTATGAACGGTATGTAACCGCTGCGTAGCCGCTGCCGAGCTTGCGAGGCTGCGATCGGTACCGCAGGGACCGTAATCCAGGCGCTGCAGTACATCGGCCAAATCGCACTGGCAGGTTTTGCAACCGCTTCGCAGACTCGCGACAGCCGCAAAGCGGCGCTTCACCAGCCCCACCGCGTCATCATTGACGCCCATCCCAGCCCACCGGCCGCGCCTGCGTAAAGCTCGCCAACGCGCTCCCACAAGAACCGATTCAGCCCCTTTCCCCGCCTGCCGTTCCTCGGCTCGACACGCAACATGCAGACGGCGGGCGCGCGCACCGGTATAGTGCGCCCCCTCTTCACGTGGGTAGCCGTCGGTAACGAGGCTCAACCTCACGGGGAACCCGAACTAATAACAACCCGCGAATTGGAACCGGGACGAACACTCGCCCCACCTGTCGTGCTGCCTGCGCGACGGTGTGTAACGCGATGTTTCGGACCATCCAGCTTCTGCCTTTACAAAAAACAGCGAGGAATACTCCATGCTCGAAGTCATCAACGACTTCCTCTCAGGGAAAGTACTGATCGTGCTCATTGTCGGGCTCGGTAGCTACTTCACGATCCGCTCGCGTTTCGTTCAATTGCGCCACTTCTTCCACATGTTCGCGGTGTTCCGCGACAGCCTCAAAGGCAGCGCCGGACAACTCAGCTCGTTCCAGGCCCTGATGCTCAGCCTTGCCGGCCGCGTCGGTGCAGGCAACATCGCCGGGGTCGGCATCGCCGTGACCCTCGGCGGTCCGGGTGCGGTGTTCTGGATGTGGGTGACTGCACTGGTCGGCATGTCCAGCAGCTTCTTCGAATGCACCCTGGCCCAGGTCTACAAGCGCGCCGATGGCGACGGCCTGTACCGTGGCGGCCCGGCTTACTACATCCAGCACGGCCTCAAGCTCAAAGGCATGGCGGTGGTGTTCTCGATCCTGCTGCTGGTCACCTACGGCTTCGCCTTCATCGGCCTGCAGTCCTACACCGTGACTCACTCGCTGCAGAACGCCTTTGCCTTCGACCCACGCCACACCGGTGTCGTCCTGGCAGTGCTGCTGGCCATCACCTTCATCGGCGGCATCAAGCGCATCGCCTCGGTGTCCGACCTGCTGGTACCGATCAAGACCCTGGCCTATATCGGCGTGACCCTGTACGTGATCGGCACCCAGATCGAACACGTGCCAGCCATGCTGGAAACCATCTTCAAGAGCGCCTTCGGTCTCGACCCGGCCTTCGGCGGCCTGCTCGGCAGCGCCATCGTCATGGGCGTGAAGCGTGGCGTGTTCGCCAACGAAGCGGGCCTGGGCAGTGCGCCGAACGTTGCCGCCGTGGCCGCCGTGAAGCACCCGGGCGCCCAGGGCGTGGTCCAGGCCTTCAGCGTGTTCCTCGATACCTTCGTGATCTGCACCTGCACCGCGTTGCTGATCCTGCTGTCGGGCTTCTACACCCCGGGCTTCGAAGGTGACGGCATCGTCCTGACCCAGAACTCGCTGGCCGCCGTGGTCGGTGACTGGGGCCGCATGTTCGTCAGCGTCGCGCTGTCGCTGTTCGTCTTCACCTGCATCCTCTACAACTACTATCTGGGCGAGAACAGCCTGCAGTTCCTCACCCGCAACCGCGCTGCGCTGATGACTTTCCGCGGCCTGGTGCTGGCGCTGGTGGTCTGGGGTTCGATGCAGGACCTTTCGACCGTGTTCGCCTTCGCCGACATCACCATGACCTGCCTGGCCTTCGTCAACCTGGTGGCCCTGGCCATGCTGTTCAAGGTCGGCCTGCGCGTAATGCGCGACTACGACAAGCAGCGCCGCGCCGGCGTCGACCAGCCTGTGTTCGACTCCAGCAAATTTCCCGATCTGGACCTGGACCTGAAGGCCTGGCCGACCAGCCCGTCGGTTGCTGTCAAGGCTGACGCTCAGCCGCAAGGCATTCCCGCAGCGCAACGCTGATCGGGTAAAAACCGGGCGCATGTCTTGCGCCCGACGTGACACTCCCTGCGGTCGGCGTCATGCTCGACCGCACGCTGTCATCGTTCCGGAGACTCCCCAATGAATGCCAACACCTATCCTGCCGCGCAGAACGTCATGGTGCTCTACACCGGCGGCACCATCGGCATGCAGGCCAGCGCCCATGGCCTGGCCCCGGCCTCGGGTTTCGAGGCGCGGATGCGCGACTACCTGCACAGCCAGCCCGAGCTGGTGGTGCCCAACTGGCGCTTTCGCGAGATGGCGCCGCTGATCGACAGCGCCAACATGACCCCCGCCTACTGGCAGCGCCTGCGCGAAGCCGTGGTCGATGCGGTCGACGTGCAGGGCTGCGACAGCGTGCTGATCCTGCACGGCACCGACACCCTGGCCTACAGCGCCGCGGCCATGAGCTTCCAGCTGCTGGGCCTGCATGCCCGCGTGGTGTTCACCGGCTCGATGCTGCCGGCCGGCGTGACCGACAGTGATGCCTGGGAAAACCTCGGCGGCGCGCTGGTCGCCCTCGGCCAGGGCCTGGCCCCGGGCGTGCACCTGTACTTCCACGGCGAACTGCTGGCGCCGACCCGTTGCGCGAAAATCCGCAGCTTCGGCCGTCATCCGTTCGCGGCGTTGCAGCGCCAGGGCGGCGCAGCCAAGGCAACGTCGATTCCGCCGCAGCTGGATTACCGCCAGGGCAAGCAACTGGCCAGGGTCGGCGTATTGCCGCTAGTGCCCGGCATCGCCGCCGAACAGCTCGACGCCCTACTGGGCAGCGGCCTCCAGGCGCTGGTACTGGAGTGCTTCGGCAGCGGCACCGGGCCGAGCGACAACCCGCAGTTCCTGGCCAGCCTGCAACGCGCTCGGGAACAGGGCATCGTGGTCGTGGCCATCACCCAATGCCATGAAGGCGGCGTGGAGCTGGACATCTACGAAGCCGGCAGCCGCCTGCGCGGCGTCGGCGTACTGTCCGGCGGCGGCATGACCCGCGAAGCGGCGTTCGGCAAGCTCAACGCCCTGCTCGGCGCCGGCCTGGACACCGCCGAAGTGCGGCGCCTGGTGGAGCTGGACCTGTGCGGTGAGCTGAGCTGACAACGCGTCATCGTTCACCGTAATCGCGAGCAAGCTCGCTCCTACAGAAGCTCCACAGCCCTTTGTAGGAGCGAGCTTGCTCGCGATAGCCGCAACGCGGCGATCCAACAACCGCCCCACACCATCATTGGCGTTCGCCGCAGGCGCGGCATACAAATTGCTCCGTTTTCAGCATCCCCCGGGCTGGAAACGGACATGCTGCATTCCCACCTCACCACCCTCAACGCCGTCTCGCTGGTGCTCAATACCTTCAAGGACCAGGGCCAGGACAGCGAAGCGCTGCTGGCTGGCAGCGGCATCAACGCCGCCGACCTGAGCCGCGCCGACACCCGCATCACCACCAACCAGGAAATGCTGGTGTGCGCCAACGCCGTGGCCCTGCAACGGGATATCGGCCTGGAGCTGGGCCGGCGCATGCACGTTTCCAGCTATGGCATGCTCGGTTATGCCCTGCTCACCAGTGCCACCTTAGGTGACGCTTTACGCCTGGCGCTGCGTTATCCGGCGCTGTTGGGAACACTTTTCGAGCTGAGCCTGGAAGCGGACGGCGAGCTGATCTGGCTGACCGCCGCGGATTACCGCGAGAACCCGGCGCTGGCGACCTTCAATATCGAGTTCTGCCTGGTGTCGCTGAAGGTCATCTGCGACGACCTGCTGGGCCATCCGCTGCCCTTGCGCGGCGCCCGCTTCGACTACCCCGCGCCCGATTACCAGAGCCGCTACGCCGAGCGCTTCGACTGCCCGCTGCAATTCGATGCGGTCTCCAATGCCTTCGCCTTCGACCGGCGCTGGCTCGAGCAGCCGCTGCCCCTGGCGGACGCCATCACCCACCAGGCCATGGCCGAACGCTGCCGCAAGCAGAACACCGAATTCACCGGGCGCCAGGCCTGGCTGGGACGCATCCGCCAGCTGCTGGCGGCGCAACTGGACGCCGCGCCGGGCCTGGAAGGCCTGGCCGAACAGATGAACTGCTCGGCCCGCACCCTGCGCCGGCACCTCAAGGACCTGGGTTGCAGCTATCAGGAACTGCTCGACGAGCTGCGCTTCGAGCGGGCCAAGCAAATGCTCTGCGAGGACGACCTGCCGATCTACCGCATCGCCGAGGCCCTGGGCTTCAGCGAAACCGCAAGCTTCCGCCATGCCTTCGTGCGCTGGAGCGGCGTCGCCCCCAGCCAGTTCCGGCCCTGACACAAACCCCGGCATAAAGCCGCCGATTGCATTACATTGCCGGCCTTTCATACCGGCAAGGGACTGCAATCTTGAAACTCTTCACAGGCGCCGCTGCCAGGCACAACCGCTTTTACGGGATCTGCCTGACGCTGCTGATGCTCGCTGTCGCACCCGCCGCCCAGGCATTCGACCTGGACCTGGCCAAGATCAAATGGTGGCAAGTCTCCCGCGGCATTGTCCTGGACGAACCGGAAACCGCCACCCTGCAGATCAAGCCGTTCCCCCTGCCCGGCCTTGCGCAACTTCCGGCGCGGATCGTGCTCAGCCAGTACCGCGGGCTGTTTTATCTCAACGCCTATCAGGACGCGCAGTACCAGCAGCGCATCTACAAATCGCCGCCCTTGCCGCTGTTCAGCCCCGAGGAACTGCGGGCCTGCGTCTCGCCGGACGACCCGATCCAGGTCTCGGACAACTGGCCGCCCAGCAATCAACTCGAAGTCGGGCTGAGCCTGACGCCCTTGAGCTTCAACTGCATCAGCCCGGACTGGCAGCTCAGCCAACGTTATCTGTTGATCGACCAACGTTATCCACAACAGCCGATGCTGGCCATCAGTCACCGCCGCGACCTGACCCAGATGGACTTCACCCCATTGCAACCGATCGGTAGCGAGATCGAGCAACAGTGGTTGTATGCCCTGCAGCGCTTTCCCCAGTGGTTCCGCCCCTTCAGCAGCGGTACGGGGCCGATCACCTTCAATGCCTATTCGCCACCGGCCACGGCGGACGACGTCTGGACCCAGTTCCGCGAGCTCCACGAGCAACTGCGCAAAGCCAAGGACAAGGCGCCGGGCATCCGCCAGGTGGAAGGTTTCTTCGCCGCCCAGGACTTTCGCACCATTGCCCAGGACCACAGCGAGTACCCAGGCCTGCTCAACGATATCGCCTACTGGACCAGCGAGGCCGGCCAGTTGAAAACCGCCCGCCCCTGGCTGCTGGAGGTGCTGCGCCGGGAACCCGGGCGCATGCCGACCTACCTCAACCTGGCCGACCTGGACTGGGCCCAGTTCGAACAACGACCGCTGGACAACATCCACCAGGGCCGCGCCATCGAACGCTATCGGCTGTATTGC
Organism: Pseudomonas sp. T8; assembly: GCF_024610635.1. NCBI lineage: Bacteria > Pseudomonadati > Pseudomonadota > Gammaproteobacteria > Pseudomonadales > Pseudomonadaceae > Pseudomonas > Pseudomonas sp. T8. The sequence continues at coordinate 4,417,494 of NZ_CP102374.1, read as the reverse complement.
GGCATGCGCCTGCAACGCCAATTGAGCGTGCCGCCGCGCATATTGCAGCGTTTGGGCCTGAAGTCCGCCAACCCACAGGCGTGCCAGGGCTTCTGGCCGCTGGTGGCCGCCGTGGACGCAGGCGACGAAGCCGAAGTCCGGCGCTTGCTGGCCGGTGGCGTCAGCGGCGAAGTCATGGCCGATGACGGGCGCAGCGCGCTGCTGCACGCCCTGGACGCGCCAAACCTGGAGATCGCCCGACTGCTGCTGGCCCACGGCGCCCATACCAGCGGCCAGTACAAATGGACCACCCTGGCCCTGCAGGCCATGGAGCGCGACCTCAAGGACAGCCCCGACCTGAACCAGGGCGGGCGCCTGAAGTTCCTGCTGGAAGCCGGCGTCGCCATCGACGAGCAAAACAGCCGGGGCTACACCCCGCTGATGCAACTGGCCGAGCAGCAACGCAACCTCGAAGGCTTCGCCTGGCTGCTGCAACACCCGCAGAACCTCGAACTGCGGACCGTGAATGACAACGAAACCGCACTGTACCGGGCCTTCTGGGGCAACAATTACGCGGCCATGAGGCTGCTGATAGATGCCGGCGCCAACCTCAACCTGAGCTACGGTCGTGGCACCTGCCATGACCAGCCCATGGGCCAGAGCCTGCTGATGTTCGTCGCCGACAAGATCTCCGCCGACGACAAGTCGCCCACTGTCAGCCAGCAGGAGACCCTGGACATGTTCACCCTGCTGCTGGAAAAAGGCGCCGATCCCGATGTCGGCCAGCGTTGCGAGAAAAAGGGTCGCGTCCTGCTGTTGGATATCATTGCCCGGAAAAAACGCGAGGACATGCTCCAGGTGCTGCAGCGCTTCATTCAAGTACCGTCCGCAAGCTGAACCCGCTGGCGCCCCGCAATGGGGCGCCGTGCTGCTTCAAGGGGCGAATTGCGGACACAGGTTTTGGCCATATCGATCCCCTTTTGGCCGCTCCTGCCGTTCTCCAAAAGGCCCGGCGCCGCAAGACTGTGAGCACCGAACCAGCCTGCGGAGAATAAGAAATGCTGACGATCTACTCGGACGATCACCACCTGCACCACGGCCGCTGCGAACTGATCGACGGGCAACTGATGCCCTGCTTCGAAATGCCGTCGCGCGCCGACCACGTGCTGGACCGCGTGAAATATCGCAACCTGGGCCCGGTCGAGGCGCCCAGGGACTTCGGCCTGGGGCCGATCGAACGCATCCACAGCCGCGCCTACCTGGACTTCTTCAAGGGCGCCTGGGACCGCTGGGCGGCCCAGGGCATCGACGGCGACCTGCTGCCCTACACCTGGCCGGCGCGCACCCTGCGCAGCGTGATCCCCACCAGCCTGCACGGCCAGCTCGGCTACTACAGCTTCGACGGCGGCGCGCCGATCACCGCCGGCACCTGGCAGGCGGCCTACAGCGCCGCGCAAGTCGCCCTGACCGCCCAGGCGGTGATCCAGCGCGGCGCGCGCAGTGCCTTCGCCCTGTGCCGTCCACCGGGACACCACGCCGCCGGCGACCTGATGGGCGGCTACTGCTACCTGAACAACGCGGCCATCGCCGCCCAGGCCTTCCTCGACCAGGGCCACAAGAAGGTCGCGATCCTCGACGTCGATTACCACCACGGCAACGGCACCCAGTCGATTTTCTACGCGCGCAACGACGTGCTGTTCACCTCGATCCATGGCCACCCGGAAGCCGAATTCCCGTTCTTCCTGGGCTATGCGGACGAGCTCGGCGAAGGCGAAGGCGTTGGCTTCAACTTCAACTACCCGTTGCCCGCCGGCAGCGGCTGGGACAGCTGGAGCGCGGCGCTGGAACAGGCCTGTGAGGAAATCCGCCGTTATGGCGCCGACATCGTGGTGGTGTCGCTGGGTGTGGACACCTTCAAGGACGACCCGATCTCGCAGTTCAAGCTCGACAGCCCGGACTACCTGGCCATGGGGCAACGCATTGCCGCCCTGGGCACGCCGACGCTGTTCGTCATGGAAGGCGGTTATGCGGTGGAAGAAATCGGCATCAATGCCGTGAACGTTCTCGAAGGCTTTCAAAGCGCCCAGTGAAGGAAACCCGCAACATGAACAGGCTCAAAAGCTACATCGCGCCCGCGCTCTGCGCGGCGCTGCTGGGCGGTGCCGCACAGGCCGAAGAACGCACCCTGCGCGTCTACAACTGGTTCGACTACATCACCCCCAAGGCCCTGGAAGACTTCAAGGCCGAGAACAGCCAGGTCAAGCTGGTCTACGACATCTTCGACACCAACGAGGCGCTGGAGGCCAAGCTGCTGACCGGCAACTCCGGCTACGACGTGGTGGTGCCGTCCAACGTGTTCCTCGCCAAGCAGATCGAGGCCGGGGTGTTCCAGCCGCTGGACCGTAGCAAGTTGCCGAACTGGAACCACCTCGATCCCAAGCTGATGAAGCTGATCGAAGCCAACGACCCGGGCAATAAGTTCGCCGTGCCCTACATGTACGGCACCATCCTGATCGGCTTCAACCCGGCCAAGGTCAAGGCCGCCCTCGGCGAGAACGCGCCGGTGGACAGCTGGGACCTGATCTTCAAGGAAGAGAACATCAGCAAGCTCAAGCAATGCGGCGTGGCCCTGCTCGACTCGCCGTCGGAGATCCTGCCGCTGGCCCTGCAGCACCTGGGCCTGGACCCCAACAGCAAGCAGCCGGCGGACTACGCCAAGGCCGAAGCGCTGCTGCTGAAGATCCGCCCCTACGTCACCTACTTCCATTCGTCCAAGTACATGGCCGACATCGCCAACGGCGACATCTGCGTGGCGGTGGGGTATTCCGGCAGCTTCTCCCAGGCCGCCAACCGCGCCAAGGAAGCCAAGAACGGGGTGGTGGTGGACATGCGCCTGCCCAAGGAAGGGGCGCCGATCTGGTTCGACATGCTGGCGATCCCCAAAGGCGCGAAGAACCCGGACGATGCCTACACCTTCATCAACTACCTGCTGCAACCCAAGGTAATCGCCCCGGTCAGCGACTTCGTCGGCTACCCGAACCCGAACAAGGACGCCACCGAGCGGGTCGATCCGGCGATCCGCAACAACCCCAACCTGTACCCGACCGACGCGGCGATGAGCACGCTGTACACCTTGCAGCCGCTACCCCGCGACGCGGAACGGGCACGGACCCGGGCCTGGACCAAGATCAAGGCCGGGACCTGATCGCCCGGCGCCTGTCTGTAGGAGCGGCCGGTCGACGCTCGATTGCCCGCGATGAACGATAACGCGGTGTGGCCGATACACCGCGGTGTCCCTATCGCGGGCAAGCCTCGCTCCTACAGAAGCTAGAAGCTCAAGGTCGATTCAACACCCCGTCAGCCCTTGCGGCTGGCGTTCCTCGGCAAAGAACCACGGCCGCAGGCGCACGCCCACGCCGTTGCCGATAAAGGCCGCCACCAGCCACAACCAGCCGTGCAGGCTGCCGGAGGCGATGCCGCTGAAGTAGGCGCCGATGTTGCAACCGTAGGCCAGGCGCGAACCGTAGCCCAGCAGCAAACCACCGATCACCGCCGCCACCAGCGAACGCGCAGGAATCTTCAGGCTCGGCGCGAAACGTCCGGCCAGGCCCGCCGCCAGCAAGGCGCCGAAGACGATACCGATATCCATCACACTGGTGATGTCCTGCCACACCGGCGCGGCCAGGGCCTTGGCGTTCGCCGCGCCCTGCCAGAACACCCAGCTGCCGACATCCACCCCCAGCCCGCTGGCGACCTTGGCGCCCCACAGGGCAAACGCCGAGGTGATGCCCCAGGGCCGTCCGGCCAGGGCCAGGGTAGCGAAGTTCAGCAAGGCCAGGGCGACCGCGCCCCACACCAGCGGCCAGGGCCCGCGTAGCACGCGGCGCCAGCCTTGGTACGCACTGTCGACCGGTGCTTCCAGCGCGCCGTGGCGGTTCTTTTCCAGGCGCACCGTGACCAGGGCAATCAAGGCGAAAAGACCCAGGCTGAGCCCCAATGCCGGCGCCACACCGAAGCGCTGCACGATGGAAACCGGCGGCAGCGACGGCAAGGCGAACCACCAGTCCACATGCTGGGTGGCGATCAGCGAACCGCAGATGAAAAACAGCAGGGTCACCAGCATCCGTGCGTTACCGCCGCCCACGGTAAACAGCGTGCCGGACGCACAACCGCCGCCCAGCTGCATGCCGATACCGAAGATGAACGCGCCGACAATCACCGAGACCCCGGCCGGCGCCACCAGCCCCGTGACCGGCGAACCAAACAGAGTCCCTGCGCCCAGGGCCGGGAAGAACAGCAGCACCGCCAGCGCCAGCATGACCATCTGCGCCCGCAGGCCGGCGCCGCGACGATCGCGGATGAACACCCGCCAGGCCGAAGTGAAACCAAAGGCCGCGTGATACAGGGTCAGGCCCAGGGCCGCGCCCAGCAGCAACAGCCACACCTGGCGCGAGCCGACCTGGGCCTGCAGGAATACAGCGCCGGCCAGCAGCGAGATCAAAGCGAACAAGGGCGCACCGAACTTGCGTTCGGGCACCGCGGAAAGAGTCAGGCTCATAAGGGTTCTCGGCAAAGACAATGGCCGCGAGTATAGCCATCACACGCCCCAGGCCCGACGCAGACGCTCCAGGGCACAGGCGATAGCGGCCTCGGGCACTGCGGCGAAGCCCAGCACCAGCCCCGCGCGCTGGTCCCGCGGCAGCGGCGAATCCGGCAGCCAGTAGTTGCTCAGGCCATTGATTTCCACATCCACCGCCGCGGCTTGCGCCACCAGCTCCTGCTCCCGGGCCAGGCTGTCCACCGGGATCGTCAGGTGCAGGCCCGCCGCCACGTTCGGCAACTTGCCCACCCCGGGGATATCCACAGGCCAGCCGGCCAGCAAGGCATTGCGCCGGCTCAAGGCGGCGCGGCGCATGCGCCGGATATGCCGCTGGAAATGCCCGGCGGCCATGAATTCGGCCATCACCGCCTGGGTGCTGACCTCGGAATGGCGCACATCCACCGCCCGGCGCTGGGCGAAGGGCTGCACCAGCGCCGGCGGCAACACCAGGTAACCCAGGCGCAAGGCCGGGAACGCGACCTTGCCGAAGGTACCGACGTACAGCACCCGACCCTGGCGGTCGAGGGCCGCCAAGGGTGCCAGCGGCGCCCCGCTGTAGCGGTACTCGCCGTCATAGTCGTCCTCGACTATCCAGCCGTTGCTGCGCTCGGCCCAGGCCAGCAGTTCCAGGCGCCGGGCCAGGCTCAGGGTCACCCCGGTGGGGTACTGGTGGGACGGCGTGACATAGGCCAGGCGGCAATCGCTCAGACCCGCCAGGGCTGCACAGTCGAAACCCTCGTTATCCACCGCCACCCCGTGCAGGCGTGCGCCGGCAATCGCGAAGGCATGCCCCGCCGCTCGATAGCCGGGGTTTTCCACTGCCACACCGTCGCCAGGGTTCACCAGCAACTGTGCACAAAGGCTTATGCCCTGTTGTGCACCACTGGTGATCACAATTTGTTCAGCACTGCACTGCATGCCGCGTGAACTGCGCAGGTAAGCCGCGATCAGCCCGCGCAGACGTTCTTCGCCGGCCGAATCGCCATAACACAGCTGGCCCAGATCCGGCTTGCGCCAGAAAGCCGCATTCAGCTTGGCCCAGACCTCGAACGGAAACAGATCGAAGGCCGGAATCCCCACCCGAAAAGCCCGTGGCGGACCGCTTTGCGGAGTCGACAGATGATGCTGTTCGACCCGCTCCAACGCCTCACTGTGGATAACTTTACTGGATGTAATCCCAGGTAAATTCGCGCTTTTTGTGGATAACCCTGTGGGTAAGCCTGGTGATAACCCTGTGGATACTTTTGTGGATAAATTTTTCGCCGACTTTTTGATCGGCAGCCGGCTTTCGGGCAATTGCGCCACATAGGTGCCATCGCCGACCCGCCCTTCGATAAAACCTTCGGCGTACAGCTGATCGTAGGCCCGCACCACGCTGTTGCGGGAAATCTCCAGGGCCGCCGCCAGGTCGCGGCTGGCCGGCAGGCGCGTGCCGCTGGCCAGCCGGCCGTCCAGCACCCGCTGGCGCAACGCCTGGTACAGCTGGCGACTGAGGCCCTGGCCGCGGTCCAGCTCGATACCGGCGGGGTTGAAGGAAAGCGGCAATGTCGGGCTGTTCATGGGCTTGCCCCTCTGAGCGGCGGGATAGAGCGATCAAATGGACCTATGAAAATGACCAAAGATGGCTCTTACAACAGACCAATAGCCTGCCTAGGATGCAGCCATTCGCCAAGGATATTTTTCCATGTACCTACCCCGCGCTTTCGCCGAAGAAGACCTGCCCACCCTGCACCAGCTGATCGGGGAAACCCGCCTGGCCACCCTGGTGACCTACGGGGAGCGCGGCCTGCAGGCCAATCACCTGCCGCTGTTGTTCGCCCCGGACCAGGGCCCGTACGGCACCCTCTACGGCCATCTGGCCAGGGCCAACCCGCAATGGCAGGAACTGGCCAACGGCGCCGAGGCGCTGCTGATCTTCCAGGGCGCCGAGGCCTACGTCAGCCCGTCGCTGTACCCGAGCAAGGCCGAGCACGGCAAAGTGGTGCCGACCTGGAACTACGTGAGCGTGCATGCCTATGGCGTGGCCGAGGTGTTCCATGAGCCGCAGCGCATCCGCGAAGTGGTCAGCGCCCTGACCAACCAGCATGAAGCCGGGCGCACCAGCCCCTGGAAATTCGAGGATGCCCCCGCCGAGTTCATGGACAGCATGCTGCGCGCCATCGTCGGCTTCGCCCTGCCGATCCAGCGCCTGGAGGGCAAACGCAAACTCAGCCAGAACCGCACCGCCGCCGACATCGACGGCGTGCGCGACGGATTGGCCGCCAGCGCCGATCCCCATGACCAGAGCATTTCCCAACTGATGCGCCAGGAGCAGCCATGAGCCAGATCCAGATCCGTCCCGTCACCGCCAATGATCACGCAACCTGGCTGCCGCTGTGGCAGGCCTACCTGCGGTTCTACGACACCGAGTTGGCCGACGCGGTCACCCGCAGCACCTGGCAGCGCTTCCTCGATGCCGCCGAGCCGACCCACGCCGCCCTGGCCTGGGACGGCGAGCAGGCGGTGGGCATGGTGCATTTCATCTACCACCGCTCCAACTGGAGCATCGAGAATTCCTGCTACCTGCAGGATCTACTGGTGATCCCGGAGCAACGCGGCACCGGCGTCGGTCGCCAACTGATCGAATTCGTCTACGCCACCGCCAAGGCCGACGGCTGCTGCAAGGTCCACTGGCTGACCCACGAAACCAATGCCACCGCCATCCAGCTCTACGAACGGATTGCCGAACGCCCGGGTTTCATTCAATTTCGCAAAGCCCTTTAAGCGTTCAAGGAGATTCCCATGCCGACCTCACTCGCTGACTGGCAAGGCGTGCCGCCACCGTCGACCACCCTGCTCGAAGGGCGCTTCATCCGCCTGGAAAAACTCGACCCGGCGCGCCACGCCGACGACCTGTGGCAAGCCTTCCAGGGCCCGGGCGCCGACCCCAAACTGTGGGACTACCTGCCCTACGGCCCCTTTACCGAACGCAGCGCCTTCAATGACTGGCTGAACAACCATGCGGCCAACAGCGACCCGTATTTCTTCAGCGTGATCGACCGGGCCAGCGGCCAGGTGCAGGGCTTGCTCAGCCTGATGTCGATCGTCCCGGCCCAGGGCCGCATCGAGATCGGCCACGTCACCTTCGGCGCGCCCATGCAGCGTTCGCCGAAGAGCACCGAAGCGGTGTACCTGCTGGCCAAGGAAGCCTTCGCCCTGGGCTATCGCCGCCTGGAATGGAAGTGCAACAACGCCAACGCCCGCTCGCGTTATGCGGCCGAGCGCCTGGGCTTCAGCTTCGAGGGCGTGTTCCGCCAGCACATGGTGGTCAAGGGCCAGAACCGCGATACCGCCTGGTATTCGATCCTCGACTCCGAGTGGCCAAAGGTCGGCGCCGGGTTCGAGCGCTGGTTGAGCGAGGACAACCAGAGCGGTTCGGGGCAGTTGAAAGGATTGGTGGAGTGCCGGGGGTAACGCCCTTGTCCCGTGGTGTTTGATCTGACGTCATCGCGGGCAAGCCTCGCTCCTACAAGGCCGGGTGCTGAACCTGTAGGAGCGGCCGGTCGACGCTCGATTGCCCGCGATGCTTTTAAGCCAGCTTCTGCGCCAGCACGGCAATGTGCTCCGGCCCGATACCGCAGCAACCGCCCAGGTGGCTGGCGCCGCGTTGCCGCCAGTCGGCCGCCCACTGCAGGTAGCCCGGTGGGTCGAGGTCTTCGCGCAGCGGGTCGAGGCCATCGTTGGCCGTGGCTTCCTTCGGTTGCGGCGGGAAGGCGTTGGCGTAGGCGCCGATATGGATCTTCACCCCCAGCCGCTCGAAGGTTACCCGCGCCGCGTCGATCGCCGCGCCTATCACTTCCGGCTGGCTGCAGTTGAACAGCAGGGTTTCCACCCCCAGTTCGGCGGCCACCGCCGCCGCGTCCGCCACCGGCTCGCCGGAGCGCAAGCGCGGCACCTCGTCAGGGTTCTCATCGTGCAAGGTGAACGATAGCCAGAAGGCCTTGCCGTCCTTGGGCAGGCCGGCATGGATCGCCCGCGCCTCGACCGTGGAACTCTGGGTTTCCGCCAGCCACAGGTCGACATGGGGGGACAGGCCGTTGACCAGCGGGGCCAGCAACTCCGCGGCGCGGTCGGCCTCGAACAAGTCCGGGCGATAGGAGCCGAACAGCGGCGGCAGCGAACCGGCGACCCGCACCGGCTTGCCGGAAGCCTGGACCGCTCGCCGCGCCAGCTCACCGGCCAAGGCCGCCAGCGCCTCTCCCTCTGCGGCAAACCGTGCTTCGCCGATGTGGAACGGCACCACCGCGTAGCTGTTGCTGGTGATGACATTGGCACCGCTTTCGATATAAGCCGCATGCACCGCTTCCACCGCCTGCGGCGCTTCACTCAGGGCCAGCGCCGACCACTCAGGCTGCCTGAATGGCGCCCCGCGGCGTTGCAGTTCACGACCCATGCCGCCATCCAGAATTACCCTGCTGTCTGCGCCCATATGCTCTTTACTCATATGCTTATGAAAATAACTCACTATCTGAGTCGTTCTTATAACTATTTAATACGCACCATTCGGTTAATAACAACCTTTTTTCTGCTCGGGACTTCCATGAATTTCAAACCGCTGCTGGCCCTCGGCCTGACGATTCTCGCTGCCTCCAGCCAGGCCTTTGCCGGCGCTACCCTGGACCGTATCGAACAGAAAAAAGAGTTGGTGGGCGTGCTGATGGAAAGTTACCCGCCGTTCTCCTTCCTCAACGATCAGAACCAGCTCGACGGCTTCGACGTCGACGTGGCCAAAGCCGTGGCTGACCGATTGGGAGTGAAGCTGCGCCTGGAAACACCGTCCTGGGACGTGATCGCCGCCGGCCGCTGGAGCGGTCGCTACGACATCTGCATCTGCTCCATGACCCCGAGCAAGGCCCGCGCCGAAGTCTTCGACTTCCCGGTGCAGTACTACGCCTCGCCCGCGGTGATCGTGGTCAACGCCAAGGACGATCGTATCCACGGCGCCAAGGACCTGAGCGACAAGAAGGTCGGCCTGACCAGCGCTTCCAGCTACGAGAGCTACCTGAACAAGAACCTGGTGATCGAAGGCGCCGAGGACACCCGGTTGCAGTACCCGTTCGACAATGTGCAGATCGCCCCCTACGACACCGACAATGTGGCCTTCCAGGACCTCGGCCTGGGCGCTGGCGTGCGCCTGGACGCGATCCTCACCAACCTGGTGACCGCCCAGCCGCGTCTGGCCCAGGACCCGCGCTTCAAGCTCGCCGGCGAGCCGCTGTACGCCGAGCCCAACTCGGTGGCCATCGAGAAAGGCGACGCCCAGTGGCATGCCAAAGTCCGTGAAGTGTTCGCCCAGCTGAAGCAGGACGGCACCCTGAGCAAGCTCTCGCAGAAATGGATCGGCGCCGACATCAGCCAATGACTTCTTTTTCCCAACCACCTCGGCCACCACAAACGCTGGCCGAGCCGCCGCTCAAACGCCTCTTCGGTTTCCGCACCCGCCTGTACCTGACCTGGGCGGTGCTGTTCGGCCTGTTCGCCAGTTTTTTCCTGAGCTTCGACCTGAAGTTCTCGATCATCCTCGACAAACTGCCCAACCTGCTCGGGGTGACCCTGGCCCCCAACGGCTTTCTGCAAGGCGCGGCGCTGACCCTGTTCCTCTGCCTCTGCTCGATCGCGCTGTCGTCGCTGCTGGGCTTCGTCACCGCCCTCGCCCGGCTGTCGAAAAGCGCCGTGGCCTTTGGCATCGCCAGCTTCTACGCCTCGTTCTTTCGCGGCACACCGCTGCTGATCCAGATCCTGCTGATCTATCTCGGCCTGCCGCAACTGGGCGTGGTGCCGGGCGCCATCGCCGCGGGGATCATCGCCCTGTCGCTGAACTACGGCGCCTACCTCAGCGAGATCTTCCGCGCCGGCATCCTCGGCGTGCCCCACGGCCAGCGCGAAGCCTCCCTGGCGCTGGGCATGCGCGACAGCGTGATCTTCTGGCGCGTGACCCTGCCGCAAGCCATGCGCACCATCATTCCGCCGGCCACCAACCAGTTCATCTCGATGCTCAAGGACTCGTCGCTGATCTCGGTGATGGGCGTCTGGGAAGTGATGTTCCTGGCTCAGTCCTATGGCCGCTCCAGCTACCGCTACATCGAAATGCTCAGCACCGCGGCGATCATCTACTGGCTGTTGTCGATCGGCCTGGAACTGATCCAGGCGCGGATGGAAAGGCATTACGGCAAGGCTTACGCCCAACGTGGTTGAAGCTCAGTTGAGCGCCGAGGGCCCGGGTATGCCCGGGCCCTTTTCCAGGCGCTCCAGATCATTGAGCAGCGAGCGGGCGCGACTGGCTTTCTGCACATTCACCACCCCCATCTGCAAACCGAAGGGCTTGAACACCGCGTTCAGCGACTTGAGGGTCGGATTGCCGTCACCGTGTTCAATGTGGATCAGGGTGCGCAGGGAAAGCCGGCACATCCTGGCGAACTGGCTCTGGTGCAGCCCCGTGACTTCGGTGCGCAGGCGCCTGACCGCATCGCCCAGCGGCAAACGGCCGGCAGCCAGCTCCTGCTGGATGTTGTCGATCAGCGCGCCGCGCTCTTCCAGGGTTGTAGTCATCGCAGTCCCCACTCCTGCAGGCGTCGGTCCAAGTGGCGCAAGTGAATGCGCGGGTGATTCAGGGTGGCGTCGGGCAAGCCACTGGCGCTCAACAGGTCCGGCAGGGCCCGCAGTTGTTCGGCGTCCTCCCGCAGGCGCACCAGGGCGGCTTCAGGGTCGATCAGCGGCTTCAGGCTCGCGCACACCAGGCGCCAGTCCACGTCGCCCGCCACTTCCATGCGCCCGGGCCATTTGATGGTCCGAGTAATGCCCTCGTCGTCCATGACCATGGGGGCCAGATCGTAGATTGGCGCCAGTTGCACCGCAGCTTCGGTGCGGATGATCGAGATGTTGTGTCCATGGTTGGACGAATTGCCGAGGATCTTGTTGAGCAGGTCCCGGCGCAGGTAATCCGCCACCAGCTCGGGGATCAATGACTCCTGGCCCGTGGACCGCCATAGTTCGGCAAGAATCCCCAGCACCTCGGTGTGCCGCATTGCCTGGCCATGGCCCACCAGCCCCGCCAGGGAATAGATCGACTCCACCGCCAGGCGCTCGACACCCGCCTGCGTCACCCGGCGGTCAAAGCGCTGCATCCAGAGGCTGGGCCTGGGCCCCTCTTCCAGGGCCAGACCCTCGGCCGGCAGCGTATCGATGCCCAGTTGCTGCAGCGCCCGGTAATAGTGGAACTCGCTCCTGAGGATGTCGCCGGCATTCTGCGTGGCCGGGTTACGCGGGAACTTCACCCACCAGTGGCGCGCCGCCGAGACATCGTCGAGCAGTGCGTCGGGGTACAGCAGGCCCTCAGGGTTCTGTGTCAGCAACAGCCTGGGGGCCTGGTCACCGATGCTCGCGGTACCGCCGAAAGCCACGCCCTGCTCATGGGCGTACTCGAGAAAGCGGTTATCGAGGGCGATCACCTGGTCCCGGGAAAATCCCAGCGCCGGACGCCGGCGCAACCCCGTCAGCGACTCCTTGATCCGCAGGTTGCCGAGGGGCGCCGCCGTGGAGCGGGCCAACAGGAACAGTTCGACGCCCATGCCGTCCGGCCGCTCGTGGCCAATCTGGCGCAGCAGGAAGCGCCCGGCCGCCGCTGTCGGGGCAAGGTCATAGAGAAAGGCCGGGGCCCGGTCTTCGCGCCAAGGCTCCCAGCCCAAGGGAATCTGCGCGCTGACCGACCTGGCCAGCGGACTGCCAACAGCCTCCAGGTTATCCACCAGGTACTGCTGCACATAACCAAAACTGCAGGGGCTGGCGAAGCCCTGTTCAGGCCTGTCGAAGGTCAGGGTCATGGCGTCGCTCCATGCCCCTGCGCGGTAGAGCTGCAACGTCAGCCGAAGCACTGTATCACCTGCAATTTGATGCACTTTCAATGAGCCGTATGGAAACTGCATGCATTCTAATGCAGATAGATTAATTTCAGGATGAAATAAGTGTATTAAATTGCACTTAACTAACATCCTCCCAAAGGCTGAAAATGCCCCCTCAGGCGGCTTGCGGCGGCACGCCGGACTGTTCCGCCAGCGCCCGGCAACAGGCAAAAAAAGGGAGGCCGTAGCCCCCCCGAGGTAAAACGTTGCAGATGAAGACCTGAACTCAGCCTTCGATCTCGATCAGGATTTCGCCCGGGTTGACCCGGTCGCCCTTGGCCACGTGGATGGCGGTGACCTTGCCGGCGATGGCCGCCTGGACTTCGGTTTCCATCTTCATGGCTTCGGTGATCAACACGGCCTGGCCGGCCTTGACGGTGTCACCTTCCTTGACCAGCACATCGACGATGTTGCCCGGCATGGTGGTGCTGACGTGGCCCGGCGCGCTGGCCTGCTTGCGCTTGCTGCTGCCGCTGCCGACGAATTCGTTGAGCGGCTCGAACACCACTTCTTCCGGCATGCCGTCGATGGACAGGTAGAAGTGGCGCTTGCCTTCGGCCTTCACCCCGACACCGGTGATGTCGACGCGGTAGGTCTCGCCGTGCACGTCGATGACGAACTCGGTCGGTACGCCTTCGCCGCCAGCCGAGCTCACGCCGCCCGCTTCCGGAATCGGCAGCAGCACTTCCGGCGTCAGGGTGCCGGCTTCGCGTTCTTCGAGGAACTTGCGCCCGATGTCCGGGAACATGGCGTAGGTCAGCACGTCTTCTTCGGATTTGGCCAGGGCGCCGATGTCATTGCGCAGCTTGGTCATTTCCGGCTTCAGCAGGTCGGCCGGGCGCACGTCGATCGCATCGATGCTGCCGATGGCCTGGCGCCGCAGCTTCTCGTCCACCGCGCCCGGCGCCTTGCCGTAGCCGCCTTGCAGGTACAGCTTCACCTCGTTGGTGATGGTCTTGTAACGCTCGCCGGCCAGCACGTTGAAGAACGCCTGGGTGCCGACGATCTGCGAAGTCGGGGTCACCAGCGGCGGGTAGCCGAGGTCGTGACGTACCCGCGGGATCTCCGCCAGCACTTCGTTCATGCGGTTCAGGGCGCCCTGCTCCTTGAGCTGGTTGGCCAGGTTGGAAATCATCCCGCCCGGCACCTGGTTGACCTGCACCCGGGTATCGACCGCGGTGAACTCGCTTTCGAACTGGTGGTACTTCTTGCGCACGGCGTAGAAGTACAGGCCGATTTCCTGCAACAGTTCCAGGTCCAGGCCGGTGTCGAATTCGCTGCCTTTGAGGGCGGCGACCATCGACTCGGTGCCCGGGTGGCTGGTGCCCCAGGCGAAGCTGGAGATTGCGGTGTCGATGTGGTCGGCGCCGTTCTCGATGGCCTTGAGCTGACACATCGCGGCCAGGCCGGCCGTGTCATGGGAGTGGACAAACACCGGCAGCGACTGCTCGGCCTTCAGCGCCTTGACCAGCTCGCCGGTGGCGTAAGGGGTCAGCAGGCCGGCCATGTCCTTGATCGCCACCGAGTCGCAACCCATGGATTCCATCTGCTTGGCCTGGGCCACGAACGCCTCGATGGTGTGCACCGGGCTGGTGGTGTAGGCGATGGTGCCCTGGGCGTGCTTGCCGGCGGCTTTCACCGCTTCGATGGCCACTCGCAGGTTACGCACGTCGTTCATCGCGTCGAAGATGCGGAACACGTCGATGCCGTTGACCGCCGCCTTGGCAACGAAGGCCTTGACCACGTCGTCGCTGTAATGGCGGTAGCCCAGCAGGTTCTGCCCGCGCAGGAGCATTTGCAGGCGGGTGTTGGGCAACGCGGCGCGCAGTTTGCGCAGGCGCTCCCACGGGTCTTCCTTGAGGAAGCGCACGCAGGCGTCGAAGGTCGCGCCGCCCCAGACTTCCAGCGACCAGTAGCCGACTTTGTCGAGCTTGTCGCAGATCGGCAGCATGTCTTCGGTGCGCATGCGGGTCGCCAGCAGCGATTGGTGGGCGTCGCGCAGGATGGTGTCAGTAACAAAGATCTTCTTGGACATTCTTATCTCCTCATAGCGACAAGCTTCAAGCTACAAGCCGCAAGAAAAAGCTGATCTGCTTCTACTTGCAGCTTGCCGCTCACAGCTTGCCGCTGCATTCAAAGGCCTGCGTGGGCGGCGATGGCGGCGGCGATGGCCAGGGCCAGCTCTTCGGGTTTGCGCTTGATCGAGTAGTTGGTCAGTTCAGGGTGGCTTTCGACGAAGCTGGTGTTGAACTGGCCGCTACGGAATTCCGGGTTACGCAGGATTTCCTGGTAATACGCGGCGGTGGTCTTGACCCCTTGCAGACGCATGTCGTCCAGGGCGCGCAAGCCACGGTCCATCGCCTCTTCCCAGGTCAGGGCCCAGACCACCAGCTTCAGGCACATGGAGTCGTAGAACGGCGGAATGGTGTAGCCGGTGTAGATCGCCGTGTCGGTACGCACGCCAGGGCCGCCGGGCGCGTAGTAACGGGTGATCTTGCCGAAGCTCGGCAGGAAGTTGTTCTTCGGGTCTTCGGCGTTGATCCGGAACTGCAGGGCGAAACCACGGTGATGGATGTCTTCCTGCTTCACCGAAAGCGGCAGGCCGGACGCGATGCGGATCTGCTCGCGAACGATGTCGATGCCGGTGATTTCCTCGGTGATGGTGTGTTCCACCTGCACCCGGGTGTTCATCTCCATGAAGTACACCTCGCCATCGGCGAGCAGGAACTCCACGGTACCGGCGTTCTCGTAGCCCACCGCCTTGGCCGCGCGCACTGACAGGTCGCCGATGTAGGCACGCTGTTCCGGGGTCAGTTGCGGGCTCGGGGCGATCTCGATCAGCTTCTGGTTGCGGCGCTGGATCGAGCAGTCGCGCTCGAACAGGTGCACCACGTTGCCGAAGCTGTCGCCGAGGATCTGCGCCTCGATGTGCTTGGGATTGACGATGCACTTTTCCAGGAACACTTCGGCGGAGCCGAACGCCTTGGTCGCCTCGGAAATCACCCGTGGGAAGGCCTGTTCCAGTTCGTCCCGGCTGTTGCAGCGACGAATGCCGCGGCCGCCACCGCCGGACGTAGCCTTGAGCATCACCGGGTAACCGATGCGGTCGCCTTCGCTCAGGGCTTCGTGGATATCGGCGACGTTGCCTTCGGTGCCCGGGGTAACCGGCACGCCAGCCTTGATCATGCTGCGGCGGGCTTCGGTCTTGTCGCCCATGCGGCGAATCACTTCAGCCGATGGACCTATGAATTTGATTCCACGTTCGGCGCAGATGTCCGCCAGTTCGGCGTTTTCCGAAAGGAAGCCGTAGCCGGGGTGCAGTGCGTCGCAGCCGGTTTCCACTGCCAGGTTCACCAGCTTGCGCGGGTTCAGGTAGCCGGCCAGGGGTTCGGCACCGATGCTGTGGGCTTCATCCGCGCGCTTCACATGCAGGGCATGGCGATCGGCGTCGGAGAAGATCGCGACCGAGCGAATGCCCATCTCGGCGCAGGCACGCACGATTCGTACGGCAATCTCACCACGGTTGGCGATCAGGATCTTTTTTATCACTTGGAGGTACCCTTGAGCCGTTGGAACAGACGACCCGCTAGACCGGGTCGGCGCGTGACCAAATGTTTCAAGCCAGTCGCAGGCCCACACTATTCCTGTCGATGAATTAACAAAAATCAATAATTATTGGGTCGCTCATAAGCAAAGACTTATAGTTGATCCGACAGCCCTCGGCGCGAGACCTTAGATAATGCGTAAGTCCTTGATGCGTATGACATTACGCCAATTGCAGATTTTCAATGAGGTCTGCGATCTGCGCTCCTACAGCCGGGCGGCCGACGAAATGTCTCTCACCCAGCCCGCCGTCAGCCTGCAGATTCGCCAGCTGGAAGAGCTGATCGGCCAGCCCCTGTTCGATTACGTGGGCAAGAAGCTCTACATGACCGAGGCCGCCGAGGCGCTGCAGCGGGCCAGCCGCGACATCTTCGGACGCCTGGAGAACCTCGACATGCAGCTGTCGGACATGCAGGGCTCCTTGCAGGGCCAGCTGAAGCTGGCGGTGGAATCCAGCGCCAAGTACTTCGTGCCGCACCTGTTCGCCGCCTTCAAGCGCCAGCACCCGGAGGTCAACCTGCAACTGACGGTGGTCAACCGGGGCCAGGTGATCCGCCGCCTCTCGGACAACCGCGACGACCTGGTGATCATGTCGATGGTCCCGCAGGACATGGGCCTGGAATTCCTGCCGTTCCTCAACAACCCGATCGTCGCCGTGGCGCCGCCCGACCACCCGCTGTGCCACCTGGGGCCGCTGCGCCTGCAGGACCTGGAGCCCTACAACCTGCTGGTGCGCGAACAGGGTTCGGGCACGCGCCTGGCCTGCGAGGAGTATTTCAAGGAAAAGCGCGTGCACTTCACCCAGACCCTGGAAGTGTCGTCGGCCGAGGCGCAGCGCGAGTGTGTGCTGGCGGGTCTGGGCGTGGCGCTGTTGACGCGCCACGCCCTGAACCTTGAGTTGGCGACCGGGGGACTCGTCGAGTTGCCGGTCGAAGAGCTGCCGTTGTATCGCAGCTGGTGCCTGGTGCAGGCCAAGGCTAAACGCCTGTCACCGGTAGCGCATGCGTTCCTGGGGTTTATCCGCAGCGAACGGGTGCAGATCAGCGGGCTTGTTGAACGTTTTGACGGGAAGCTGCCGAGGCTGCCTGCCAGTAATTGACGGCGTCCAGCTCGGGGTAGTCGTTGATTTCCTGCTGCAGACGGCGCAGCTCACAGCGATGTTCGATCGCGCGGCGAAATTCCATGCGGCGCTGGTCTTCCTGCTGACGACGGGTTTTGACTGCGCTGCTGCTCTCTTCGTAAGGCCGGGCCATTTCGAGTCTCCCAATGCGAGTACGGGAGCTTCACGATGGACGTCAGGCGTTACGGTTTGGCGGCGGCTCCATGACAGGACGATGAAAGCTGCCGTATGACGCCCGATTCCCTTGTAGGAGCGAGCTTGCTCGCGATAGCCGCGAAGCGGCGGTTCATCCCGTGACACCGCATCATTGTTGATGATTGTTCGCGAGCAAGCTCGCTCCTACAGGAGGACGCCCGACGATGAGGTGCAGCGTTCAATCGTCAAGCGCTTTGACCGACTTGGGCGACAGGCGCAGGCTGCGAAGGCTGCGCTTGACGCTCTTGAGGTGGTTGACCAGGCTCGGGCCGCGAGCCATGGCCACGCCCATCGCCAGCACGTCGATCACCACCAGGTGGGCGATACGCGAGGTCAGCGGGGTGTAGATCTCGGTGTCTTCGTGCACGTCGATCGCCAGGTTCACGGTCGACAGCTCGGCCAGCGGGGTCTGGCTCGGGCACAGGGTGATCAGCGAGGCGCCGCTTTCACGCACCAGGTTGGCAGTGATCAGCAGGTCCTTGGAACGCCCGGACTGGGAAATGCAGATCGCCACGTCAGTGGGCTTGAGGGTCACCGCCGACATTGCCTGCATATGCGGGTCGGAATAGGCCGCCGCGGTCAGCAGCAAACGGAAGAACTTGTGCTGGGCATCCGCCGCCACCGCGCCGGAAGCGCCGAAGCCGTAGAACTCCACGCGCTGGGCCTGGGACATGAGGGTCACCGCCCGCTGCAACTCCACCGGATCGAGCTTCTCGCGAACCTCCATCAGGGTGTGCAGGGTGGTGTCGAAGATCTTCAGGCTGTAGTCGGCGACCGAGTCGTCTTCATGAATCGCGAACTGGCCGAAGCTCGCCCCGGCGGCCAGGCTCTGGGCCAGCTTGAGCTTCAGGTCCTGGAAACCCGAGCAGCCGATGGCCCGGCAGAAGCGCACGATGGTTGGCTCGCTGATACCCACGCTGTGGGCCAGATCGGCCATGGAACTGTGCATCACAGCCGCAGGGTCGAGCAGCACATGATCGGCGACCTTGAGCTCCGACTTGCGCAAGAGATGGCGTGATTGGGCGATGTGCTGCAACAGATTCAAAGGGCTGGACTCGTTGTTATGGGGCAGACGCCCAAGGATGTAGCAATTTTGTAGTTATACTACATGAATTCGCTTTTTGCCTGCTCAATGCGTAACTGAATCACCTTTGCACCCCACTGTTTCAGCCTCGCGTGCTCTTTGTAGCTGCTGGCGCAGCCCACGCTCACACTGGGCTGTATCGCCACCGCTGCTTCGGTGAAAGCCGAATCTCGGATATTCCTGAAAACCTCTTGCTCCCTTGCGATTGCTACAAGGTCTCGGCCCTCAATAGCGCCGCCAGGCCCTCGGCTTCCACCGGCCGGCTGATCAGGTAGCCCTGCACCTCATCGCATTTCTGCTCCTTGAGAAACGCCAGCTGCCCTGGATGTTCCACCCCTTCGGCCACCACCTTCAGCGACAGCCCGTGGGCCATGGCGATGATCGCCCGGGTGATCGCCGCGTCGGCACCGCCTTCGCTCAGGCCGCGGATGAACGCCTGGTCGATCTTCACGTAGTCCACCGGAATCCGCTTGAGGTAACTCAGCGAGGAATAACCGGTGCCGAAGTCGTCGATGGCCAGCTTCACCCCCAGGTCACGCAATTGCTGGAAGGTCGAAACGATGTGTTCGACGCTGTCGAGCAGGTGGCTTTCGGTCAGCTCCAGCTCAAGGAAATGCGGCGCCAGCCCGGTCTCTTCCAGCACGCTGCGCACCAGGCTGACCAGCTTGCCCTGGCGCAGCTGATGCACCGACAGGTTCACCGATACCCGGATCGCCGGCAGCCCCTGGCGCTGCCACTCGCAAGCTTGCCAGCAGGCCTGGCGCAACACGAATTCGCCGATCGGGCCGATCAGCCCGATCTCTTCCGCGAGGCCGATAAAGTCCCCCGGCGGCACCCGCCCCAGATCGGGATGGTCCCAGCGCACCAGGGCCTCGGCGGCATTCAGGCGGCCGGTGGCGAGGCACAGTTTCGGCTGGTAGAACACCTTCAGCTGGCGTTCCTCGACCGCCTTGCGCAGCTGGTTCTCCAATTGCAGGCGCTCCAGGGTGCTGGCTTGCAGGCTGGCGGTGTAGAACTGGAAGTTGTTGCCGCCCAGGTGCTTGGCGTGTTGCATGGCGATGTTCGCCTGGCTGATCAACGCCGGAATTTCCCGCGCGCTGTCGGGCAGCATGCTGATGCCCATGGAGGCGCTGACCACCAGCTCGTGGCCTTCCACGGTGATCGGCAAACGCAGCTTCGCCGACAGGCGGGTGGCCACCCGGGTCAGGCTCGACAGGCTGCCATAGGCGTCGAACAGCACCGCGAACTCATCGCCGGACAACCGAGCAATGGTGTCGGCTTCCGGCAGCGCATTGACCAGTCGCCGCGCCATTTTCTGCAACAGTTGGTCGGCGACGTCGTGGCCCAGGCTGTCGTTGAGCAGCTTGAAACGGTCCAGGTTGATATGCACCAGAGCCAGGCTGCGGCCGCCCTGGCGCATCCGTTGATGGGCTTCGCGCAAGCGTTCGCGGAACAGCGAACGGTTGGCCAGGCCGGTGAGTTCGTCGTAATGGGTCAGGTAGCGCATGCGCTCTTCGGATTCGCGCCGCGCCGACAGATCGGCGAAGAAGCCCACAATATGACTGATATTTCCCCGCGTATCGCGCACCACATTCAACTGCAGCCACTGCGGGTACAGCTCGCCGTTCTTGCGCGCCTCCACCAGTTCGCCCTGCCAGCTGCCGTGCTGCTCAAGGGCCTGATGAATCACCGGATAGTGCCGGCGTGCGTCGCGGCTGCACGGCAGGTCGACCACATTGCGTCCGAGCATGTCCTCGATCTGGTAACCGGTGACCCGGCTGAACGCCTGGTTGATCGCCAGCAGCACGTAATCCGGGTCGAGGATCACGATGCCTTCGCTGGCCGCCTCGAACACCATCGCCGACAGGCGTCGCTGCTCTTCCTGCTGCTTGCTGGCGCTGATATCGCGCCGGGTGCCGACCATGCGCAGCACCCGGCCACCGGGGCCGCGCTCCACAGCGCGCCCACGGTCCTCGATCCAGACCCAGTGGCCATCGCCGTGGCGCACGCGGTATTCCACCAGGTAATCCTCGGTGCGCCCCTTCAGGTGCTCGACCAGCGCGCGCTTGAGCAGCGGCAGGTCTTCGGGGTGCAGCAGCGGCTTGAGGTGGCTGAGCATCGCCCGCACGAACTCCGGCTCCAGGCCGAACAGCTCCTTGATATGGCTGTGATGGACCTCGTCGGTCTGCAGATTCCAGTCCCACAGCCCCAGCTGACTGGCCTTCAGGGCCAGGGCCAGGCGCGCCTCGCTCTTGCTCAGGGCCTGGTTGGCCGCGTCCAGCTCAAGGCTGCGCTGGGCCACCCGGCTTTCCAGGCCGACCTGGGCTTCGCGCAACTCTTCTTCGGCGCGGCGGCGCTGCTCGACTTCCCGCAGCAGCTCACTGTTGAGCTGCTCGCTGCGGCTCTGCGCCTGTTGCAGGTGTTCGATCAGGGCCTGGTTCTGGAAACGCCGCAGCAAGCCCATCTGGATCAGACGGTTGACCTGCCAGGCCACCACGCTCAGTGACACCAGCAGGATCAAGCCCAGCCAGCCCCAGCCACGCTGCTGTTCGTCGCCGCCCCAGAACAGGTAGCCGATCGCCGGTAGCAAACAGGGCAAGGTAAAGGACAGGAAGGCCGGCAGGCTGACCGCATAGGCCACGCTGGCCGAGAGGATCGCCGCGCCGATCAGGCCGAAGACCCAGGCCTGTTGCAGGAAATTGTCGGTGGGCATCAGGGCGATGCCAGCGCAGGCCAGGGTCAGGCCGCTGACGGCTGAGCCGAGCAGGAACATGCGGCGCCAGACCGGTTGCGCCTGGCGACTGGGAATCGCCGAGTCGAACGCCGCCACCTGGATCACCCGCAGGGCGACCAGGGCCAGCAGCCAGACCATCCACACGCTGACCAGCCAATAACGCTCGGGGGTCCACAGCAGCCAGGCGCAGACCAGGCCGTTGAGCAGCATGAACAGAGTGGGCAACAGGGAGCCCTGATAAAGCAGGCGCGTGCGCTCTACCGCCATCTCCATGGCGTATTGCTTGCGAACAACCCGAGGCTCCACGAAGGGTCCGGACGGGCCAGTGCTGAGTGTCATAGGCAGTGTTCTTATAATGATTGAGCCCGAAACGTCGCCGGAGCATACACAAGCAACCGCCCGGACCAAACTGCCTGAAATCATAAAATCGGCAAATCGGCTCGAGCGCCGATCCCGCTGAAATTCCTCCGGCCAAGCCCGGCCAACGGCTGCAGCCCGTGACCGACCGGTCGTCCCCAGCGTTCTTTTATCGGCTAAACCAAAGCTTGGTTTGCCCGGTGTGCGCCAGCCCCCTAGAATGCCCCGATGCGCGATGATCTCTCCCTTCTGCTGAACTCCCTCAACGATGCCCAACGCCAGGCCGTAGCTGCCTCCTTGGGTCGTCAGTTGGTCCTGGCCGGTGCTGGCTCCGGTAAAACCCGAGTGCTGGTGCACCGTATCGCCTGGTTGATCCAGGTCGAGAACGCCTCGCCCCACTCCATCCTGTCGGTGACCTTCACCAACAAGGCCGCTGCCGAGATGCGCCAGCGCATCGAGCAGTTGATGGGGATCAACCCGGCCGGCATGTGGGTCGGCACCTTCCACGGCCTGGCGCACCGCCTGCTGCGGGCGCACTGGCAAGAGGCCGGCCTGAGCCAGACCTTCCAGATCCTCGACAGCGACGACCAGCAACGCCTGGTCAAGCGGGTGATCCGCGACCTCGGCCTGGACGAGCAGCGCTGGCCGGCCCGGCAGGCCCAGTGGTTCATCAACGGGCAGAAGGACGAAGGCCTGCGTCCGCAACACATTCAAGCCAGCGGCGACCTGTTCCTGGCCACCATGCGCGGCATCTACGAAGCCTACGAGGCCGCCTGCCAGCGCGCCGGGGTCATCGACTTCTCCGAGCTGCTGCTGCGCGCCCTGGACCTGTGGCGCGACCACCCGGGCCTGCTGGCGCACTACCAGAAGCGTTTCCGCCATGTGCTGGTGGACGAGTTCCAGGACACCAACGCCGTGCAGTACGCCTGGTTGCGCCTCTTGGCCAAAGGCGGCGACAGCCTGATGGTGGTGGGCGACGACGACCAGTCGATCTACGGCTGGCGCGGCGCGAAGATCGAGAACATCCACCAGTACTCCGAAGACTTCCCGGACACCGAAGTGATCCGCCTGGAGCAGAACTACCGCTCCACCGCCGGCATCCTCAAGGCCGCCAACGCCCTGATCGCCAATAACACCGGGCGCCTGGGCAAGGAGCTGTGGACCGACGGCGGCGAAGGCGAAGCGATCAACCTGTACGCCGCCTTCAACGAACACGACGAAGCGCGCTACGTGGTGGAAACCATCGAAAGCGCCCTGAAAACCGGCCTGGCCCGCAGCGATATCGCCATCCTCTATCGCTCCAACGCCCAGTCGCGGGTGCTGGAAGAAGCGCTGCTGCGCGAGCGCATTCCGTATCGCATCTACGGCGGCCAGCGCTTCTTCGAACGCGCCGAAATCAAGAACGCCATGGCCTACATGCGCCTGCTCGAAGGTCGCGGCAACGACGCGGCCCTGGAGCGGGTGATCAACGTGCCGACCCGCGGCATTGGCGAAAAGACCGTCGAAGCGATTCGCGAACATGCGCGCCACAGCCATGTGTCGATGTGGGAAGCGATGCGCCAGCTGGTGGCCAATAAAGGTGTGACCGGACGCGCCGCCGGCGCCCTGGGCGCCTTCATGGAACTGATCGAACACCTGGCGACCGTGACCGCCGAGATGCCGTTGCACCTGATGACCCAGACCGTCATCGAGCAGTCCGGTTTGATCGCCTACCACGAAGCGGAAAAAGGCGAGAAAGGCCAGGCCCGGGTAGAAAACCTCGAGGAACTGGTCAGCGCCGCGCGCAACTTCGAGCACACCGAAGAAGACCAGGAACTGACGCCGCTGGCGGCCTTCCTTGGCCACGCTTCGCTGGAAGCCGGCGACACCCAGGCCGACGAGCACGAAGACAGCATCCAGCTGATGACCCTGCACAGCGCCAAGGGCCTGGAATTCCCTTACGTGTTCCTGGTGGGCATGGAAGAAGGCCTGTTCCCGCACAAGATGAGCCTGGAAGAACCCGGCCGCCTTGAAGAAGAACGCCGCCTGGCCTACGTCGGCATCACCCGGGCGATGCAGAACCTGGTGATGACCTACGCCGAAACCCGACGCCTGTACGGCAGCGAGACCTACAACAAGGTGTCGCGTTTCGTACGGGAAGTTCCGAAGGGGCTGATCCAGGAAGTGCGCCTGTCCAACAGCGTCAGCCGTCCGTTCGGCGGTGGCCAGTCGCAGAGCACCAGCAGCCTGTTCGGTGGCAGCGAGATCCCGGACACCGGCCTCAGCCTCGGACAGGCGGTACGCCACTCGGTATTCGGCGACGGCGTGATCCTCAACTTCGAAGGCGCCGGCGCCCAGGCCCGAGTCCAGGTGAACTTCAGCGAAGGCAGCAAGTGGCTGATGCTCGGCTACGCCAAGCTCGAAGCCATCTGAAGCCTCGACTCCGACTTCGCCATGCAAGGGCGATGCTTCTGAACGAGAAGCGACCCGCGACATGGGGCGCAATCGGCCCGACCGGCGCCGGCAGTGAGACTGCTGGCGCCGGGATGTTTTGCCACTGAACCATCGCATCCGCCCAACGGACAAACCTGTACAGGGCCCACTTGCCTCGACCGAAGCTGAACCGCGGCTGTCAGGCAAAAGCCCGAAACACTCTGCCGCTAGCCAGTGACACTTCACCTGTGCAACATGGCGCGCGTGCCATCCACAAATGGGAATTCCCTTTATGAAACGTTTTCTTAGCATCGCCATGGCGTTGTGCATCGGCCTGACGATGAGCCTCGACGCCAACGCCAAGCGCTTTGGTGGCGGCAAAAGCGCCGGCGCTGCGCCGACCCACCAGACCAGCCAAATGGCTCCGTCCTCTTCCGGTATGGGTCCTGCCGCCGCGACCGCAGGGGCTGCCGGTGCCGCGGGTGCTGCCGCCAAAGCCGGCGGTGCTTCGCGCTGGCTCGGCCCATTGGCCGGTATCGCCGCAGGCGGCCTGCTGGCCTCCATGTTCATGGGCGACGGCTTCCAGGGCATGCAGATCTTCGACATCCTGATCATGGCGGTCATCGCCTTCCTGGTCTTCCGCTTCATCGCCGCCCGTCGTCGCAAGCAGCAGGAGCAGTACGCTCCAGCCGGCCACGCGCCGATGCAGCGTGAAGCCTTCGAGCCAAAACCGGCCTCCGGTTCGATCTTCGGCGGTTCGGCTGCACCTGCCGCCGCGGCCCGTCCGGTGATCAACGCCCCGGCCTGGTTCAACGAAGAGCGTTTCGTCGAAGCCGCGCGCAACCACTTCCAGTCCCTGCAGCAACACTGGGACGCCAACGAAATGGACAAGATCGCCGAGTTCGTGACCCCGCAGATGCTGCAGTTCCTGAAGCAGGAACGTGCCGATCTGGGCGACGGCTTCCAGTCGACCTACATCGACAACCTCAATGTGCAGCTTGAAGGCGTCGACGACCGCGCCGACAAGACCATCGCGACCCTGACCTTCACCGGCGTGTCGAAGAGCTCGCGTTTCGACCAGGGCGAAGTGTTCAGCGAAAGCTGGAACATGGAGCGCGCCCAGGGCGAAAACCAGCCTTGGCTGGTTGCAGGTATCCGCCAGAACGGCTGATCCTCTCCAGCGTCACATCGCTAATCGCAAAACCCCGGCCCAGGTCGGGGTTTTGCATTTCACGATTGCACTTATAGCGAGCTACTGTATAAACCGCCGTCTATTAAACCGCGCCATAGAGCTAAGAGGACCCAGGCCGTGGAAGAAGTCATCGAGCAACTCCGTGAAGCAAACGAACCGGTACCCGTTCCCCTGGAACTGCCGGATGAAGACCTGCTGGTGGAAATCGAAGAACAGCTGTTCATCAATATCCCCTTCGTCTTCAAAGAGTTCCTGTTGACCGTGAGCGATGTCGTCTACGGCAGCCTGGAGCCGGTCACCGTGACCGACCCGCAATCCCACACCTACCTGCCGGAAGTGGCCGCCACTGCCTGGGACATGGGCGTACCGCGCGAGCTGATCCCGATCTGCCAGGACGGTGACGACTACTACTGCGTCGAGGAAGACGGCACCGTGGTGCTCTGGTCCGGCGAAGAAGAGCTGATCACCGAAGAGTCCTGGGAGTCGGTATGGCACTGGGCGCGGGACGTCTGGCTGGAAAGCTGATCGGCCTTGCGCGGTTTCGCCCCGCGGGCGCAGGCGCATGGATCGACTGCCGCTCGTTGTGTGACGTTCACAAGCGGTCGCCCCAGCGGGTCGATCGCCGCATTAGCCTCGACCAGGCCCTGGACCGCCTCAAGCAGCGTTATGGCAATCAGGATTTCGAGTTGATCGGCTATTCCGGTGGCGCGGCACTGGCCCTGTTGCTGGCCGCGCGGCGAGACGACACTGCCCAGGTGCAAACCCTGGCCGGCAACCTGAGCCCTCGGCTATGGGCCAATGCGCTGGGGCTGAGCCCGTTGCACGGCTCCCTCGAGCCGCTGGACCAGGCACCCAAGCTGGCACGGGTAGCGCAACGGCATTTGCTCGGCCAGGCCGACCGCAGCGTGCCTGCCAGCCTCTAACCCACCTATCGACAGGCGCTGGGGACGAAAGCCGTGTGTGTGTGTGTGTGTGTGCAGTCCGTCAGCCTGCCCGGAGTCACCCACGACCAGGGCTGGCTCGAAGCCTGGCAATACTGGCGCGACCAGCCCTTGAGTTGTGCATCACCCGGCAATTAGTGCCCGTTGTCTTCCTTGTGGTTATCCAGGGTATCCAGCAGCGCCACCTGCATGCGGGTGTGCACACGGATGAACCAGCGCCACAGCAGCGCGGCCACCGCCGCCGTCACCACCGCGATCAGCACCAGCAGCTCGGTGGTCGGCAGGATACTCGAAGACAGCGCCGCCAATAGCAGGAAGATCACCAGCAACGACAGCACCGGAATCACCTCGGCGATCACCCGGCGCACGCGCTGGGTGTGGCGCCCGGCCATTTCCGGCTTCACGCCCATCTCCGCCAGCAGCATCGACAGGGCCTTGAGCTTGCGATAGGCAGCGATCAGGAACGGCAGCGACAGCAGCAGCGCCCCACCCCAGATCAGCGCCTTCTGCCAGCTCGGATCGCCGATCCAGTCCTGCAGGTATTCGCCAATGCGCGCAGCGAAATAACCGCCGGAGAAGAAGATCGCCACCACCAGCGCCAGGTTGACCCCGACCTGCAACAGGATCCTCCGGATCATCGACGCCAGCAGCGCACCCTCGCCGTGCGGCTGGATGCTGCGCAGCCATTCGCCGTACAGGCCCAGCACCCGGCTCAGGCGGGTCGGCATCACGGCGGCGAGCTTCAGCGACAGCGGGTCGGCGGCGCGGATCAGGTAAGGCGTGAGCAAGGTGGTAATGGCCGACACGGCGACCGCCACCGGGTAGAGAAAGTCACTGGTGACCTGCAGGGTCATGCCCAGCGCCGCGATGATGAAGGAGAACTCGCCGATCTGCGACAGGCCCATGCCAACCCGCAACGAGGTGCGGCCATCGTTGCCGGCGATAAAGGCACCCAGGCCGCAGGACAACATCTTGCCCAGCACCACCGCAACGGTGATCACCGCGATCGGCCAGGCGTATTGCAGGAGGATCTGCGGGTCAATCATCAGGCCGATGGCGACGAAGAAAATGGCGCTGAACATGTCGCGAACCGGTTCGATCAGGCGCTCGATCTTCAGCAATTGCCGCGACTCGGCCATGATCGCGCCGATCAGGAAGGCACCGAGCACCATGCTGTACTCCAGCTTGACCACCAGCAGGCAGAAGCCGAAACATAGCCCCAGCACGGTGATCAGCAGCATCTCGTTGCTTTCGAACTTGGCAACGTAAGCCAACAGCCGTGGCACCAGCAGGATGCCGATCACCAGGGCGACGATCATGAACAGCGAGAGCTTGCCGACGGTGGAGAACACTTCTCCGGAGCTGACGGTGCCGCTGACCGCGATGCTCGAGAGCAAGGCGATAATGCCGATGCCGAGGATGTCCTCGACGATCAGCACGCCGAAGATCAGCTGGGCGAAGCGCTGGTTCTTCATCTTCAGGTCGTTGAGCGCCTTGACGATGATGGTGGTCGAGGAAATCGCCAGGATCGCGCCGAGGAACAGCGAGTCCATGGTGTTCCAGTCGAACCAGCGGCCGATTTCGTAGCCGATCCAGATCATCAGTACGATTTCCATGAACGCCGCGATAAAGGCCGTGGCGCCGACCTTGAACAGCTTGCGCAGGCTGAACTCCAGGCCCAGGCAGAACATCAGGAAAATCACCCCCAGCTCGGCCAGGGTCTTGATCGTGTCTTCGTCGTGGATCAGGCCGAACGGCGGGGTGTGCGGGCCGATGATGAAGCCGGCGACGATATAGCCGAGGACCACCGGCTGCTTGAGCCGGTGGAAGAGAATGGTCACCACGCCTGCGACCAGCATGATCACTGCCAGGTCCTGAATAAAGCTGATGGCATGCATGGCGTGGGGCTCCTTGGGGTCGTTTTGTTGCGTGCGACGCGGCTTGTTACGCAACCTGCCGGCCAGCGGGAAAAGCCCTTGGGACGGGCTTTTGAAGGTTAACATTGCGACTTGTGCCAGAAAGGCGGTGCAATATATGGAAACAGATAGATCGCCGCGTGACGGCGGCCGCCGGCGCAGCGTCCCGTTATCGATGGTTTGAAACGCTGACCTAAGCACCCGCAGAGGTGCGCCCCGCAACCCCTGCCTTAACCCGTGAGTGTGCTATGGAACCCGGAAACGCCCAGCTGTCGATGACGGTATTGATGACCCCTGACATGGCCAACTTCTCAGGCAATGTCCACGGCGGCACCCTGCTCAAGTACCTCGATGAAGTCGCCTACGCCTGCGCCAGCCGTTATGCCGGCCGTTATGTGGTGACCCTGTCGGTGGACCAGGTGATCTTCCGCGAGCCGATCCACGTCGGCGAACTGGTGACCTTCCTGGCCTCGGTCAACTACACCGGCAACACCTCGATGGAAGTCGGTATCAAGGTAGTCACCGAGAACATCCGCGAGCGCTCGGTGCGCCACACCAACAGCTGCTTCTTCACCATGGTGGCCGTGGACGACCAGCGCAAACCCGCCGCCGTACCGCCCCTGCAACCACAAACCAGCGAAGACAAGCGCCGCTTCATGCAGGCCCAGCAACGCCGGCAGATCCGCCAGGAGCTGGAAAAGCGCTATCAGGAAATCAAGGCCGACGCCTGATGGTCCAAGACAGGCTCGCCGCTACCGAGCGAGCCTGTTCGTGATAAGCCCCACGCAACCCGTTACAGCTCGATCGGCACCGCCTCGAACCGCACCCGTGGATGGGTGATCCGGTCCTGGGCCCGTACCAGCTGCAACTCGTAACTGGCGCAAGCCTGGGTTTCCAGCAGCACTTCATGCACCGCCGCGGCGGTGAACTCGAACGCCGCCACCAGGCTGTCGCCCAGCAGCACCCGGGCCAGGAACAGGCCCGAAGTCAGGTCGCCTACGCCCACCGGCTGACGCGGGAATGCCAGCAGCGGACGACGCAGGTGCCAGCTGCCTTCGGCGGTCACCAGCAGCATCTCGAAGCCGTCCGGCAACTTGCCCGGGTAATCCAGGTGCTTGACCAGCACCGCTTTCGGCCCACGAGCCAGCAGCGCCCGGGCCATGGCCAGGCAGTCGAACAGCGACTGCGGCTTGCGCCCGGCGAAGCTGTCCAATTCCAGCTGGTTGGGGCAGAGGAAGTCCGCCACGGCCGCTGCTTCTTCCAAGAGGAAGTCGCTGACCTCCTGCGGCACGCTGCAGCCCTTTTCCGGGTGGCCCATCACCGGGTCGCACAGGTACAGGGCCTTGGGGTTGGTCGCCTTGATCCGCGCCACGCCACCGAGGATCGCCCGCCCCTGCGCCGCGCTGCCCAGGTAGCCGGACAGCACCGCATCACAGTTGCCCAGCTCGCCGATGGCGGCAATGCCTTCCACCAGCTCCGGAATCTGATGCGGCGACAGCACTTCGCCGGCCCACTGGCCGTATTGCGTGTGGTTGGAGAACTGCACGGTATTGAGCGGCCAGACATTCACCCCGACCCGCTGCATGGGAAACACCGCGGCGCTGTTGCCGGCATGGCCAAAGACCACATGGGACTGGATCGCGAGCAGATGAGGCGTACGTTTCATTCGGGTCATTCCGTAAAACGATTGAAATTCGAGCCGCGCAGTATGCGACTAAACGCAACCTGTACGACAGACCGAAGACGCAGTTAAGCTGGTGCGACTTCGTTGGAGCGCACCTCATGCTGACCCTTGGAAACATTTTCGTGCTGATGCTGCTGGCGACCGGCGCCGCCTGGCTATGGCACAACCACGGCCTGCGCGAGCGGGCGCTGGAGAGGGTCAAGCAGCATTGCGCGCGGCTCGATATCGAGCTGCTGGACGGCAACGTGGCGTTGAAACGCATCGGTTTCGTCAGGGACGCCAGTGGCCGCCGGCGCCTGGCCCGGATCTACAACTTCGAATTCACCGTCACCGGCGAAACCCGCCATGCGGGGACCATCACCCAGTTCGGCGCCCACAGCGCGCAGATCGAGCTGGCGCCCTACCCGATTGCAACTCCCGCGCCTCCACCCGTGCCGACACGCAGCGCCGAGGTGATCGAGCTGAGCCAGTGGCGTGAAGAGCGTAGCAAGTAGCGCCAACCGCCTATGCAATCCTGTAGGAGCGAGGCTTGCCCGCGAAAAAGACGTCAACGATGACGCGGTTTACCAGGATAAATCACCGCTTCGCGGCTATCGCGAGCAAGCTTCGCTCCTACAGAAGCATCGGACCACGTTGGGTTATTGGCAGCACTTGGCCAGGGATTGTTGCAGGACGGCCACGTCTTGCGGCTCGCTGAAGATCAGCTCGATCCGTGAATCGCGGCGCCATTCGCTGGCTTGCCAGTGCAACGCGGCGTTATCCAGGGCGTTGCCCGACACCCAGCCATTGGCACCCTGGATCACCAGCTTCGCCCGACGCCAGTCGAGGCTCGCCAGCCATTGCTCCACATGCCGAACATCGAACACCCGGCTCGGGTGCCAGCGCCAACCAATGCTCCAGCCGCCCTCCTGGGCCTGGCTCAGGCAGATGGGTTGGGCCGGATCGGTCCAGATCGCCGGCAACTGCGCCAATCCCTTGGGTACTTCGAAGGCCTCTACAGCCGCCCCCGCCTGAACATCCGCGCCAGGCAAACAGTCCAGTGGCAAGGTCCCGCGGGTGCTCCAGAACACCGGACAGGCCGGCAACTGCTCGAGAATGCCCTGACGCTGCACCGCGTCGAGCCCCTCCTCCTTGTTCAGCAGCAACAGGCCAGCGCTGGGCAGCGCCTCCTGTTGGGCCCGCGGCAGCGGCTTGCCGGCCGCCAATGCCTGGGCATCGAGTACCAGCACGCAAGGCTGCACGGCCAGGACCGTTTGCCAGGGCGCCTCGCGCAATTGCTGGAGCAGCTGCGCCGGGTGCCCCAGGCCGGAAGGTTCGATAAACAGGCGATCGGGCCGGGCCTTGCGCAACAGGCGCCCCAGGCCTACCTGGAACGGCGCGCCGTTGACACAGCACAGGCAGCCACCGGCCACCTCGCCCAGGGCGATACCGTCCTCGTCCCGGGTCAGCAGCGCCGCGTCCAGGCCGATCTGGCCGAACTCGTTGATCAGCACCGCCCAGCGCTCATGGGCCGGACGCTGCGCCAACAGGTGCTGGATCAGGCTGGTCTTGCCCGCGCCGAGGGGGCCGGCGATGACGTGGGTGGGGATGTTGTGCAGCATGGGTGGAGCGCTCGGAAAGAAGGTGATTGATCCTACGCGCTAACCCGCGACAGCGAAACGTAGCCGCTGCCGCAGGCTGCGATAAGGCGCGCAGCGCCTTTTGACGTCCTCAAGCGCACGTCGGCTGCGCTGCCGATCGCCGCCTGCGGCAGCGGCTACAGGGTCAGCCGAGCCAGTCCAGGGTGAGGATCAGCCGGCGTTCGCCGGGGGCCGGTTGCGGCGAGCGGTGGATCAGGCCGAAGCCTTCGTTGCCCAGCCACTTCTCGCCCTTGAACAAGGCCACCTCGCCGCTGGCGATCTGCTGGATCAGCGCGGCATCCGTGGGTTCGGCCTCGGCCTGGCCTAGCTGCCGGCGGTCCATCGCGCCCTCGCGCAGCCATTGGCTGCCAACACCGGCATAGGTGGTGATCAGCCGCACTGGCACATGGTCGACATGAAAACGCGGACACATGGCCTTATCCAGTACCCGCAGGCGCAGGCCGACGCGCTTGGCGCCCAGCAAGCAGGCAAAGGCGCTGACCAGCCAGGCGACATCGGCGATAAAGCCGTCGTATCCCTGCAGATCGCTGAAGCCGGAGGCCAGGCCGCGCAGGTTCGGCTCGGCGTCCTCAGTATCGAGTTCCAGCGACAGCGACTCGGCCAACGGTTCGTTCAGCGACAGCAGCAAGGCACCGAAATCGGCGATATGCGTCGGCAACCGGCGCTGCCACAGGGCCAGGTTGACCTCATCGTCCAGCACCTCGGCGAGGACGATGGGGGCCGGGCCGGAGGCCTGGCGGCGCGTCGGCTTTTGCAGGATTGGCCGCAGGACTTCTGCACCCGCAATCGAACGTCGACCGGCTGCTTTCACAGGGCTCAGGGACAGGTAAGGCATCAAGCAGCAGCCTCTTCATGCCAGGGGCCGAACGGGTCGCGCATCAGGCGCCAGCCCTCCACGCCCAGGGCCATTTCGTCGTCAGTCAGCAGGCAGTCATCGAGTTCCGCGGTGAGCCGAGCGAAGTCGATGTTCTGGCCGATGAACACCAGTTCCTGGCGGCAGTCGCCGGTGGCGGCGGTCCAGTTGTGCATGATCGCCGCGGTGCTTTCCGCGTCCTGCGGCCAGTGTTGCTTGGGCACGAAACGCCACCAGCGTCCGGCGAAACCATGGCGCATCAGACCGCCAGCCTGGGACCAGCTGCCCGCCTCCTGATGCTTGCTGGCGAGCCAGAAAAAGCCCTTGGAACGCAACAGCTTGCCGTTGATCCAGGGGCGGTTGATGAAGTCGAAAAAGCGCTGCGGATGGAACGGCCGCCGCGCCCGATAGGCGCTGGAGGCGATGCCGTACTCCTCGGTTTCCGGCACGTGCTCGCCGCGCAGTTCCTGCAACCAGCCCGGCGCCTGGGCGGCCCGCTCGAAGTCGAAACGGCCGGTGTTGAGGATCTTCGCCAACGGCACTTCGCCCATCACCATGGGGATGATTTCCGCCTGGGAATTGAGGCGTTCGAGGATGGCGATCAGCTCCTGGCGCTCATCGCTGCCGATCAGGTCGATCTTGCTGATCAGGATCACGTCGGCGAACTCGATCTGCTCGATCAAAAGGTCGGTGATCGAGCGCTCGTCCTCCTCACCCAGGGTTTCGCCCCGGGACGCCAGGCTTTCCGCGGCCTGGTAATCGAGCAGGAAGTTCATACCGTCGACCACGGTGACCATGGTGTCCAACCGCGCGATGTCGGCCAGGCTCTGCCCCGTTTCGTCGCGAAAGGTGAAGGTCTCGGCCACCGGCAGCGGCTCGGAGATGCCGGTGGATTCGATCAGCAGGTAGTCGAAGCGCCCGTCCCTGGCCAGCTTGCCGACCTCTTCCAGCAGGTCTTCGCGCAGGGTGCAGCAGATGCAGCCGTTGCTCATTTCCACCAGTTTTTCTTCGGCGCGGTTGAGGCTGACATCGCGCTGCACTTCGCTGCCGTCGATGTTGATTTCGCTCATGTCGTTGACGATCACCGCCACCCGCAGGTGGTCGCGGTTGCGCAGGACGTAGTTGAGCAGCGTGCTTTTGCCGGCGCCGAGAAAGCCGGACAGCACGGTAACGGGAAGACGGTCGGTCATCAGGGGGTCCTCATCGGGGGCTGGGTGGCTGGGTCAGATCGCCCGTTGATGGCGTTCACGCAGCTCTTGGCGTTCTTTGGCTTCGATACACAGGGTGGCGGTGGGCCGCAGCAGCAGGCGCCTGAGGCCAATGGGCTCGCCGGTTTCCCGGCACCAGCCGTACTCGCCGCGGGCCAGGCGTTCGAGGGCTTCGTCGATCTTGTCCAGCAGCTTCTTTTCCCGCTCCAGCAGGCGCAGTTGCCACTGACGCTGTTCTTCGGCGCTGCCGATATCGGCGGGGTCGCTGTGGGGCTCCTGCTCGCGCAGCACCTCGAACTCACCGTCGATGCGCTCTTGCAGCTCGACGCGCTGCGCCAGCAGCAGCTCACGGAAATAGGCCTGCTGGACGTCGTTCATGTAGTCCGCCTCGGGTTGGGCGAGAAGTTGCGCTTCGGTCATCGGGCGTTCAGTCATGGTGGGTCACGGATCAGGCTTTATTTAATGTTATAGTATAACAATACAAATAAGCCAACCCTCTCTTGCCGCCCACGACGAAGGGCGGGATGCTTGAGCGTCCCTTGCCGAGAACGCCGATGCGCAATGCCCTGAAATACACGCTGCTGAGCCTGTCCCTGCTGGTCGCGAACGCCGCCAACGCGCAAGTACCCAGCGCCCTGGCCACCTGCACCCGCAGCGCCAATCTGCTGGCCTGCGTGGATGCCGAAGGCAATGCCTACAGCGTCGCGGCCGCGGGCAACACTACCTATCTGCGAGGCTTCGAAGTGGCCGGCAAACGTTATTGGGCGCAGACCAACAGCCGCTACGGTCAACTGACTTTCTTTACCGGCCTGGCCTCCGATGGCGAAGCCTGGGTCGGCTACAGCCAGCGCGTCGGCTGGACCACCCGCAACCGTTTTTCCAGCTCCGGCGGTAGCAGCGGTAAGTTCACTTGCAGCCGGATCACTGGCTGCTAAGCAGAGTATTTTGTAGGAGCGAGCGGGCGGCGATCCGACTTGCCCGCGATGAACGCTTACGCGGTATAGCGGATACACCGCAGCGTCTTCATCGCACGCAAGCTGTGCTCCTACAGAAGCCTGGGCGGTGTCAAACCTGGGCTTTTTTCTGCTCCTGCAACCAGGCCATGTAGCTGTTCACCGGCGGGTTCTTCTGGAAGTAGCTCTGCAAGCCCGCGAACAACCCATCGGCAATCGCCTGCTGGTGCCGCGCGGTCACCAGGCGCTGGCTGTCGCGGCTGTTGGAGATGAAGCCGGTCTCCACCAGGATCGAAGGCACGTCGGGGGACTTGAGCACCGCGAAACCGGCCTGTTCCACGCGCTTCTGATGCAGGGTGGTGATGCCCGCCAGGCTGCCCAGCACGGTGCTGCCCAACTGCAGGCTGGCGGCGATGGTCGCGTTCATCGACATGTCGAGAATCACCCCGGCGAGCATCGGATCCTTGTCTTTCAGATTGAGCAGGCTGGTGGCGCCCAGCAGGTCGGCGCCGTTCTCCCGCTGCGCCATGAAGCGCGCGGTGGCCGAGGTCGCGCCACCTTCCGACAGTGCATACACCGAGGCCCCGGACGCCGTCAGGCGCGGCGCCGCATCGGCGTGCACCGAGATAAACATGTCGGCCTTGTGCTTGCGGGCGATCTCCACCCGCTTGCGCAGCGGCACGAAGAAATCGTCGTTGCGCACCAGCTTCACATCGAAGCCCTTCTCCCGCTTCAGCCGCTTGGCCAGCAGCTGGGCGATCGCCAGCACCACATCCTTCTCCCGTTCGCCCCGGGCGCCGACCGCCCCCGGGTCCTTGCCGCCATGGCCCGGGTCAACCACGACGATGATGTCGCGCTTGGGATGCGCCCGGTCCGTCGGTGTTTCACGCGACAAAGCCGGGGCGGCGACCGCCGCAATCTGCTGTGGAACATGGCTGGCGTTGCTCAGGTCGAGCACCAGACGGTGACCCTGGCCGTCCTGGGGCGGCAGCAAAAAGCTGTCGAGCCGCAGCGGTTCGGCCAGGTCGAGAACGATCCGCGTATCGCCCTGGCCAAAGTGCCCGGAACGGATCGAGCGAATCGGCGTGTTGGCCAGGGCCAGCTGGCTGAAATCCCCGCTGAGCTGCGCGCCGCTGAGGTCGATGATCAGGCGTTCCGGCGCGCGGAGCGTGAAGGTCTTGTACTGCACCGGCCCACTCAGATCGAGCACCAGGCGCAGCTTGTCGGCCGAATTCCATAACCGCAGGTTGCGGATCTGGGTGGCGGACACCCCCAAAGGCAGAACCAAGGCCGCGCTGGCCAACAGCAGGTTGAGCAACTGACGTCTGTGCATGACTTACACCGCAGATTGAGGAGCATCCAGGCTCGATAAGGCTTGGTGAAAAAACGTTCAGGAAAAAGGTTTCATCGACCGCATTGTTATAATATAACATGGCAAATTGTTTCCAACGATGGACCTGCTCATGAATGCGCTGACTCTGCCGGATATCGCCGCGCAGGCCGCACGCCAGGCCCTGCCCCTTGAGTGGGTGGGCATGTGTGGCATTGCCTTACCTGTGTTGTTTGATGGCCAGCGGATTGGCGCAAAAGCGGATGCCGGCGTCAGCCTCGACGATGGCGAAGCACGCGGCATTCATATGTCGCGCCTGTATCTGGCGCTGGAAATGCTCGAACAGGAAAACCTCACCCCGGGCCTGATGCGCCAGGTACTGCAACGTTTTCTCGACAGCCACGACGGTCTGTCCAGCAGCGCCTACCTGCGAATTCATGCCGATCTGCTGCTGAAACGCCCGGCCTTGATCAGCCCGTTGGCCGGCTGGAAAACCTATCCGGTGAGCATCGAAGCGCATCTGAAAAACGCAATGTTCCACGTGGAACTAAAAATCGAGGTGCCTTATTCCTCCACCTGCCCTTGTTCCGCCGCGCTTTCCAGGCAGCTGATTCAGCAGCAATTCATCGATGACTTCGCCAACCGGCAGCTGCAACACGAAGACATCCTGGCCTGGCTCGGTTCTTCGAAAGGCATAGTCGCCACGCCCCACAGTCAGCGCAGCAGTGCGCAATTGCAGCTGCGCCTGGACGACTTTCTCGATGAGTTGCCGCTGATGGCAGCGATCAACGACGCCGAAGCCGCCCTCGGTACCGCCGTGCAAACCGCGGTGAAACGCGCCGACGAACAAGCCTTCGCCCTGGCCAACGGGCAGAACCTGATGTTCTGCGAAGACGCCGCGCGCCGCCTGAACCTCGCCTTGCAACGCTCGCCCGGCATCCGCGCCTTCCAGGTGCGCGTGGTTCACGCCGAAAGCCTGCACGCCCACGACGCCGTAGCGGAAAGCCGCTGGAACTGGGAGGCCGCATGATCGACCTGCAATCGCTGCGTTGGGGCACGCCCGGCCAACCGCTGACGCCAGCGCTCGACCTCGAGCTGAAACCCGGCAGCCTGACCGCCATCATCGGTGCCAACGGCTCGGGCAAAAGCAGCCTGCTAAAGGTCATCGCCGGCCTGCAAAAACCCTTGGCCGGGAAAGTCAGGTTGCAGGTTCCCCGCCGTGGTGGCCTGTCCTTTCTGCCGCAGCAGCAATACCTCGACCGGCAGTTCCCCATCACTCTGCAAGAGCTGGTAGCCGCCGGCTTCTGGGGCGATCGGCAAAGCTCGCAACAGCGTGCCGAACGCCTGCAGCGGGTGCTCGAAGACTGGTGCCTGAGCGGCCTGGAACAACGCCCGCTGATGGCCCTGTCCGGTGGCGAATTGCAACGCGCCCTGCTCGCCCGCCTGAGCCTCGCCGATGCCCCGCTGTTGCTGCTGGACGAACCCCACGCCGCCCTGGACGAACTGGGCCAGGCCCTGTTGTGGAAACACATCCACAGCTGGCAGCAGCAAGGCCGCACGCAAATCGTGGTCTGCCATGACCTCGCTGCCGTGCGTCAACACATCCCCCAGACCCTGGTGATCAAAGCCAGCGGTTGCCTGTTCGGCAGCAGCGAGGAACTGATCGTCCAGCCCCTGCGGATGCAGGTGGCCTGATGCTCGCCGCTGCCCAGCTCTGGCAACCCTTCCACGAATTCATGTTCATGCGCCGGGCGTTGCTCGGCGGCCTGGTGCTGGCGTGCAGCACCGCGCCGCTGGGGGTGTTTCTGATCCTGCGGCGCATGAGCCTGATCGGCGACGCCGTGGCCCATGGCATCCTCCCCGGCGCGGCGCTGGGCTTCTGGTTCGCCGGGTTGAGCCTGCCGGCGCTGACCTTCGGCGGCCTCGGTGCCGGCCTGGGCATGGCCGGCCTGGCCGCCTGGATTACCCGGCGCACCGGCCTGCGCGAAGACGCCAGCCTGGCCGCGATCTACCCGATTTCCCTGGCCAGCGGCGTGCTGATTCTCGGCCTCGCCGGCAAGCGCCTGGACCTGCTGCACCTGTTGTTCGGCTCGGCCCTGGCGGTGGATGGGCCGACCCTCGACGGCATGCTCTGGGTCTCCGGGTTCAGCCTGGTGGCCATGGCGCTGATCTACAAAGCGTTGCTGCTGGACACCCTCGACCCGCTGTTCCTCAACAGCGTCAGCCGCCTCGGCCCCCTCGCCCACGGCCTGTTCCTGACCCTGGTGGTGCTGAACCTGGTGATCGGTTTCCAGGCCATCGGTGCCTTGATGGTGGTCGGCCTGATGATGCTGCCGGCCGCCGCCTCGCGCTTCTGGAGTCGTCGCCTGCCGGTACTGATCGGCATCGCCGCCCTGCTCGGCTGCCTCTCGGTATGGCTCGGCCTGTTGCTGTCGTTCCACTACTCGCTGCCCAGCGGCCCGGCCATCGTCCTGGCGGCTGGCGGCCTGTACCTGCTGTCCGTGGTGTTCGGTCCGGTGCACGGTCTGCTGCGCCGCCCGCCTTTGCTCACATCCCCATGAGGTGTTCCCCGATGCGCGCTCTACTCGTGCTCTTCAGTCTGTTGCTGCCGTTGTCGCTGTCGTCCGCCCAGGCCGCGGACAAACTCGCTGTGGTCACCAGCTTCAGCATCCTCGCCGACATCACCCGACAGGTCGGCGGCGAGCACATCCAGATCACCGACATGGTCGGTCCGGACGCCGACGCCCATACCTACGAACCGACGCCGGACGATGCCAAGGCCCTGCTCAAGGCCCGGCTGATCATCAAGAACGGCCTGGGTTTCGAGCCCTGGCTGGATCGCCTGGTGGCCAGTACCGCCACCCGGGCTCCGGTGATCACCGCCAGTCGCGGGGTGATCCCACGTTCGCTGGATGAGGACGGCGAGACCATCCCCGACCCTCACGCCTGGCACAACCTGGCGAACGCCGAGCTCTATGTGAGCAACATCACCAAGGCGCTGGTGGCCGCCGACCCGGCGAACAAGGCCGACTACGAACGCAACAGCCAGGCTTACCTGAAACGGATCTACGCGCTGCTGGCCGAGGCCAAGGCCAAGTTCGGCGCGCTGCCGCCGGGCAACCGCAAGATCGTCACCTCCCACGACGCCTTCGGTTACCTGGGGCAGGCCTACGGCATCGACTTCATGGCCCCGCAGGGTCTGTCCACCGAGCGCGAACCCTCGGCCGCCGAAGTCGCCGCGCTGATCACCCAGATCCGCAACGCCAAGGTCAAGGCGGTGTTCATGGAGAACATCAAGGACGCACGCCTGCTCAAGCAGATCGCCGACGAAAGCGGCGCCCAGATCGGCGGCACCCTGTACTCCGACGCCCTCGCCGCCAAGGGGCCGGCCAGCACGTTCACCGGGTTGTTCGAATACAACCTGAACACCCTGTACGACGCCCTGAGCCAGCCATGAACAAGCGCCCTCCACTGTCGATGCTCGACCTGGAAAGCGCGCCCCTGGGCAGCCGTTGGCCGCTCACCAGCGTGCTCGATGCCCTGCCATGGAATGCCGACGGCCTGATCGCCGCCATCGCCCAGCAGCACGACAGCGGCGAGGTGCTGATGCTGGCCT
Source organism: Pseudomonas sp. T8 (assembly GCF_024610635.1). Lineage (NCBI taxonomy): Bacteria > Pseudomonadati > Pseudomonadota > Gammaproteobacteria > Pseudomonadales > Pseudomonadaceae > Pseudomonas > Pseudomonas sp. T8. The sequence goes on along the minus strand of NZ_CP102374.1, from coordinate 4,378,140 downwards.
GGATGAACCGCAGGGCGCTGGCCGAGACCCTGGCCAGCGGGCAGGTCTGCTACTGGTCGCGTTCGCGCCAGCAACTGTGGCGCAAGGGTGAAAGCTCGGGGCATCGCCAGCGCCTGCTCGAGGCACGCCTGGACTGCGACGGCGACGCCGTCCTGCTGCTGGTGGATCAGCAAGGCCCGGCCTGCCACACCGGGCGCCCCAACTGTTTCTACAACGCCATTCGCGACGGCGCGGTGCAGGTCATCAGCGCACCGCTACAGGAAACCCCAGCATGATTCGCAAAAACCCTTCCGGCGATCTGCCGGTCATCGCCGAGTCGGCCTACGTCGACAAGACCGCCATCATCTGCGGCAAGGTGGTGATCGGCGAGAACGTCTTCGTCGGCCCCTACGCGGTGATCCGCGCCGACGAAGTCAACGAACATGGCGCCATGGACCCGATCATCATCGGCGCCAATTCGAACATCCAGGACGGCGTGGTGATCCACTCCAAATCCGGCGCGGCGGTGACCATCGGCGAGTTCACCTCCATCGCCCACCGCTCCATCGTCCATGGCCCGTGCACGGTCGGCGACCGGGTATTCATCGGCTTCAACAGCGTGCTGTTCAACTGCGCGGTCGGCAACGGCAGCGTGGTGCGGCACAACTCGGTGGTCGATGGCCGCGACCTGCCGCAAGGCTTCTACGTGCCCTCCACCACCCGCATCGGGCCCAATACCGACCTCTCGCAGTTCCCGCCGGTTAGCGTCAGCGCCTCGGAGTTTTCCGAAGACGTGGCGCGCACCAACGTCGATCTGGTGCGCGGTTACAAAGCCCTGCAGAACGAGTTCTGAACATGAGCAGCGTGCTGATTCGCAACGCCCGGCTGGTCAATGAAGGACGTGAGTTCGACGCCGACCTGCTGGTGGACCATGGGCGCATCGTGAAGATCGCCAGCAGCATCGAAGGCGAGAATGCCCGCACCGAGATCGATGCCCAGGGCCAGTGGCTGGTGCCGGGCATGATCGACGACCAGGTGCATTTCCGCGATCCCGGCGCGCCGGAGAAAGGCAGCTTCTACAGCGAGTCGCGGGCGGCCGTGGCGGGTGGCATCACCAGCTTCATGGACATGCCCAACACCCAGCCCGCGACCCTGACCCTGGCCGCGCTGGAGGACAAGAAACGCCGCGCGGCCATCAATTCAGTGGCGAACTTTGGCTTTCACTTCGGCGTCAGCCGCGACAACCTCGACACAGTCGCGGCCCTCGACCCGTGCCTGGTGGCCGGGGTCAAAGTGTTCATGGGCGCCTCCACCGGCAACATGCTGGTGGACGATCCGCAGGTCCTGGAGCGCTTGTTCGCCGAGGTGCCGACCCTTCTCCTGGCGCACTGCGAACACACGCCCAGCATCCAGGCCAACGAGCGGCGCATGCAGGAGCGTTTCGGCGAAGCGATTCCCGCCGTGGCCCACTCCCTGATCCGCGATGCCGAAGCCTGCTACCGCTCCTCGTCGCTGGCCGTGGACCTGGCCGGGCGGCATGGCACTCGCCTGCATGTCTTGCACCTGACTACCGCACGCGAACTTGCACTGTTCGAAGACAAGCCGCTGGCGCAAAAGCGCATCACCGCCGAAGTCTGCCTGCACCATCTGCTGTTCGATGACCGTGACTACGCGCGCCTCGGGCACCTGATCAAATGCAATCCGGCGATCAAGACCCGCGCCGATCGCGACGCCCTGCGCCAGGCTCTGCTCGGTAACCGCCTGGATGTGATCGGCAGCGATCACGCGCCGCATACCTGGGCGCAGAAACAACTGCCCTACCGCCAGGCACCTGCCGGGCTGCCGCTGGTGCAACACGCCCTGCCCGCCCTGCTGGAACTGGTGGCCGACGGCGTGCTGCCCATCACCACCCTGGTGGCGAAAACCAGCCACCGGGTCGCCGACCTGTTCGCCATTCCCGACCGTGGCCACCTGCGCGAGGGTTACTGGGCCGACCTGGTGCTGATCAGGCCCGAACCCGAGGGCATCGCCGTGGCCCAGCAGCCGATCCTCGCCCAATGCGGCTGGACGCCCTTCGCCGAACGGCATTTCCGGCACAGCGTTGCTACCACCCTGGTGTCGGGGCAACTGGCCTGGCACGCCGGGCGCCTGTACGACAACTGCCAGGGTTTGCCGCTGCGTTTTACCCGCTGAGCCCTTTCCCCGAATCCCCCTGAAACACCAAGGAACACCCGATGATTCACATCACCCTGCCCGACGGCTCGCAACGCGAGTACGACCAGCCGCTTTCCGTGTACGAGGTGGCCGCGAGCATCGGCCTCGGCCTGGCCAGGGCGGCCGTCGCCGGCCGGGTGAACGATCAACTGGTGGATTGCTCCTTTGTGCTCGAAGGCGATGCCCGGGTCAGCATCGTCACCGCCCGCGAGCCCGAAGGCCTGGAGATCCTGCGCCACTCCTGCGCGCATCTGCTGGCCATGGCGGTGAAGGAGTTGTACCCCTCGGCCCAGGTCACCATCGGCCCGGTGATCGAGGACGGCTTCTTTTACGACTTCGCCTACGAACGGCCCTTCACCCCCGACGACCTGGAGCGCATCGAAGCGCGCATGACCCGGCTGGCCGCGACCAACCATGCGGTGCGCCGACGCGAGCTGTCCCGTGACGACGCCCTGGAATACTTCGGCAACCTCGGCGAGCACTACAAGGCCGAACTGATCCGCGACATCCCGCAAGACCAGGTCCTGTCGCTGTACCGCCAGGGCGATTTCGAAGACCTGTGCCGGGGCCCACACGTGCCGTTCACTGGAATCTTGCAGGCGTTCAAGCTGACCAAGGTGGCCGGCGCCTACTGGCGCGGCGATGCCAAGAACGCGCCGCTGCAACGGATCTACGGCACTTGCTGGGCTACGCCGAAAGACCTCAAGGATTACCTGACCCGCCTGGAAGAAGCCGGCAAGCGCGACCACCGCAAGCTTGGGCAGCAACTGGACCTGTTCCATTTCGACGACTGCGCGCCGGGCTCGGTGTTCTGGCACGCCAAGGGCTGGACCCTGTTCCAGCAACTGATCGGCTACATGCGCCAGCGCCAGGATCAGGCCGGTTATCAGGAAGTGAATACCCCGGACGTGATGGACCGCAGCCTCTGGGAAACCTCCGGGCACTGGCAGAACTATCGCGACCACATGTTCAGCACCACCACCGAGGACCAGCGGGTGTTCGCCCTCAAGCCGATGAACTGCCCCGGCGCGGTGTCGATCTTCAGCCGTGGCCTGAAAAGCTACCGCGACCTGCCGCTGCGCATCGCCGAGTTCGGCAAGGTGCATCGCTACGAACCCTCCGGTGCGTTGCACGGGTTGCTGCGGGTGCGCCACTTCACCCAGGACGACGCACACATCTTCTGCACCCCGGCGCAAATGCAGGCGGAATGCGAGAGCACCATCGCCCTGGTGTTCGACATCTATCGCGACTTCGGCTTCCACGAGGTCGCGGTCAAGCTCTCCACCCGGCCAGCCCATCGCATCGGCAGCGACGCAGTGTGGGACCAGCTGGAAGGTGCCTTGTCCGGCGCCCTGGAAACCATGGCGATCGACTACCGGATCAACCCCGGCGAAGGCGCGTTCTACGGCCCGAAACTGGAGTTCGTGCTACGCGATGCCATCGGCCGCGATTGGCAATGCGGCACCCTGCAGGTCGACCTCAACCTGCCGGAACGTTTCGATATCAGCTACATCGACGAGCACGGCGAACGCCAGCGCCCGGTGATGCTGCATCGCGCGCTGTTCGGTTCCCTGGAACGTTTTATCGGCATCCTCATCGAGCATTACAGCGGCGCCCTGCCGTGCTGGCTGGCGCCACGGCAGGCGGTGGTGATCACCATCAGCGAAGGCCAGGCGGACTACGCCCGCTCGGTGGCCGACACCCTGCAGCGCCAGGGTTTGCGGATCGGCGCCGACCTGCGCAACGAGAAGATCAGCTACAAGATCCGCGAACACAGCCTGCAAAAGGTGCCGTACCTGCTGGTGGTGGGCGACAAGGAAAAGGATGGGGGATTTGTCAGTTTGCGCAGCCGCCATGGCGAGGATCTGGGGCGGTGGGCCGTGAGCGAGGTGGCCGAGCGGATGCGCTCGGCGTTGTAGCGACAGCGCCTGGGCGGACGCTATCGCGGGCAAGCTCCGCTCCTACAGAACTGCGGGCGTTCATGAAAGGTATGAACGCCCGCAGATCCGACTTGCCCGCGATGCTTTTAAGCCCTTGGTTTAACAGTCCCGCAATCCTGCCCCAGCCATACCGCGCGGGTGTCCATGCTGCCCTTCTGCTGGAAGCCGGTGGCATTGAAGGTGCCGCTGACGTTGGTGGTGAACTCGCGATCGCTGAGGAATTTCGCCACGCCCGAGCCCTGGGCTTTCGGGCAGCTGAAGCGGAATTTCCACTGGTTGGAAGTACGGTCGGTGACCTCCTGGCGGCAGCCAGATTGCGGGTCTTGCAGCGGAATGGTGTCGGACTTCACCTGCTCCGGCGTCAGGCACACGCGGATGCCCTTGCCGCCCATGGTCACGCCCTGCTTCTCCAGCTGTGCCCGTTGCTCGGGGGTCAGCTGTTGTTGTAACTGGCCGAGAATCAACGACAGATCCGGCAGGCTCTGGTCATCGACTTTCATGTTGCTGGTGGTCAGTTCCCACAGGCCCGGTTGCAGCATCTGGGCCTGCGCGGCCAACGGAAGCGAGACAACGGCAGCCATGGCCAAACCCAGTAGACGAAGCTTCATCGAATGACTCCTAGACAGTAGTGGCCCGTTAGACGCCAAAAATGCAGCGGCGTTGCATGGCGAATTAATTAGCGACAATCGCTGTGGAACATGGTCTGTTAAGGTCTGCATGAAAAGTCGGCGAGCGAAGGTCGAGCCTGTTTTCGCACCAGGCCTGCGTAGCGTCGACAGCGCCCAGCGCGCAGCCACTTTTCGTACAGCCCCTAGGCATTGAATCTTCAGGAGCAAGGCTGCCCCATGGATTATTTTGGCCCGCACATCTTTGGCTATCTGATTGCCACCCTGCACATTCTCGGCCTGATCGCCGCCATCCACGCCGTGTTGACCGTCAGGACCGCCCAAGGCTCCATCGCCTGGGCCCTGTCGCTGCTGTTCATGCCGTACCTGACCCTGATTCCCTATCTGGTATTCGGCCGCAGCACCTTCGATGCCTATATCAAGGCCCGGCGCCAGGCCAACCTGGAGATGCGCAAGGCGATCAACGAGCTGAACTGGCGCCCCTGGGTCGAGGAGGCCCTGAGTGCCCGCGCCTCGGCCGCCTACACCTCGCTGCGGGCCATGCCCAAGCTGGGACGCATGCCCTGCCTGGCCAGCAACCATGTACAACTGCTGGTCAACGGCGATGCCACCTTCGCCGCGATTTTCCAGGCCATCGAACGCGCCCGCACGGCAGTGCTGATCCAGTTCTTCATCATCCACGACGACGACCTTGGCCGACGCCTGCAAAAGCTGCTGCTGAAAAAGGCTAGCGAAGGCGTGGCGATCCACCTGCTCTACGACCGCATCGGCAGCCATTCCCTACCCCACTCCTATGTGCAACCACTGCGCGATGCCGGCATCCAGGTACATGCCTTCGCCACCCGCAGCGGCTGGCTCAATCGCTTCCAGATCAACTTCCGCAACCACCGCAAGATTGTGGTGGTGGATGGCCTGCTGGGGTTTGTCGGCGGGCATAACGTCGGCGACGAATACCTGGGGAAAAAACCGCCATTGGCGCCCTGGCGCGACACTCATGTTTCGGTCAGCGGCCCGGTGGTGGCCTGCCTGCAGGAATCCTTCGCCGAAGACTGGTTCTGGGCCTCGCGGCAACTGCCGCCGCTGATCCTGCCGGACACTTACCCCGACGACGGCGTGCTGTGCCAGGTGCTGGCCAGCGGCCCGGCGGACCCTTACGAAACCTGCTCGCTGTTCTTCGTCGAAGCCATCCACGCGGCGACCGAACGGATCTGGATCACCAGCCCCTATTTCGTCCCCGACGAAGCAGTGTTTTCCGCCCTGCGCCTGGCCGTCCTGCGCGGGGTGGACGTGCGGATCCTGCTGCCGTCGCGCGCGGACCATCGGATCGTCTACGCCGCGTCCAGCCTGTACGCCTTCGAAGCGGTACGCGCCGGGGTGCGGGTGTTCCGTTATCAGCCGGGTTTCCTGCACCAGAAAGTGGTGCTGATCGACAGCGAAATCAGCGCGATCGGCAGCGCCAACCTGGACAACCGCTCGTTCCGTCTGAATTTCGAGGTGATGTTGCTGACCGTGGACGAAGCCTTCGCCAGGGAGGTGGAACAGATGCTCAACCTCGACTTCGAGCACTCGCGCGAAATCGCCAAAGAAGAAAGCCGGGAAACCCACCGCCTGCAACAGCTTGGCATGCGGGTAGCCCGGCTTATTTCACCGATTCTTTAACTCACGAGTAATACAAGTCGTCGCGAGTCCAGGGCAGTTCATGACTGCCATCGGCGTGAGCCTTGACCGCGAGAATCTGGTGCAGGTTGATCCAGCCGCGGGCGAAGGCATAGGCGCAGCCGGCCAGGTACAGGCGCCAGATGCGCAGGACCTGTTCCGGCACCAGCCGGGAGGCGGCTTCCAGGTTGTCTTCCAGGCGCTCGCTCCAGTGGTCCAGGGTGCGGGCGTAATGCAGGCGCAGGCTTTCCACGTCGACGATCTCCAGCCCCGCTTCGCTGATCTCGGCCGAGATCATCGCCAGGTGCGGCAGCTCGCCGTTGGGGAACACGTACTTCTCGATGAAGTCGCCGGCCCCACGGCCCACAGGACGTCCATCGGTGTGCTTGGCGGTGATCCCGTGGTTCATCACCAGCCCGCCTTCGCGCACCGCGCCGAACAGCGTCTTGCAGTACTGCGCCAGGTTGGCGTGGCCCACGTGCTCGAACATGCCGACACTCACCACCTTGTCGAAGCGGCCGTCCTGGGGCAGGTCGCGGTAGTCCAGCAGTTGCAGTTCCACCTGGTCCTGCAAGCCTTCGGCGATCACCCGCTCCTTGGCCAGTGCCAGTTGTTCCTTGCTCAGGGTGATACCGAATACCTTGGCCCCGAATTCCCGCGCCGCGTAACGCGCCAGCCCGCCCCAGCCACAACCGACGTCCAGCAGGTACTCGCCGGGCTGCAAGCGCAACTTGCGGCACAGGTGGCGGAATTTGGCTTGCTGGGCCTGTTCCAGGCTTTCACTGCCGGTCTCGAAATAGGCACAGGAATAGGCCATGTCGCTGTCGAGCCACAGCTGGTAGAACTCGTTGGAAAGGTCGTAGTGGTAAGAGATAGCGGCCGCGTCGGTGGCCTTGTCGTGCAGGGAGCGTACCGGCAGCACTTGTTCATCGCCGTCCAGCAGCGCCTGGGTCAGCTCATCGCAAACCCGGATGACTTCGCTGATCGAGCCTTCCAGTTCAAGTTTGCCCTCGACGAACGCCGCCCCCAGCGCGTCGAGAGTGGGATGGGTGAGCTGGGTGACCAGTTGCGGGTCCTTGACCACAATGGTGACGCTGGGCGCCGGCCCCAGGTTGAATTCATGGCCGTCCCAGAGCCGCAGGCGTAGCGGTAGTTGCAGATTCTGTAAGGCCGGTGGAAGTTGCGCGAGCATGGATTATCCCCCTTGTTTCAGACGTCTGAGTGAGGTTAGACCATACTGAAAAAATAGCAGGCTATCGATCTGATAGCTGAAATTCATCAGTGCCGGCATTGCAACAATCCCTGGTGAACAGCCAGCCGACCGTCCCGGGGGCTGGGCCCTCTTCACAGATGACCGCCAGGCGGGCCCACAGTTCGACCTGGTTTCAAGTCTAGCTGCAGACGCTCATGCCCGCGCTTCATACCCTGGCCCTCCTCTCTATATATAGAAGCAGCCGGTCGCGGCTCGAGGGGCAACAGCCACAAGCGGCGCTCCCTCAGCGCCGCCATTTTCCGCCTCTACAACTTGAGCAACGGCTCCTGGAAACGCAACAAACGCCCGGCGTTGCCCAGCACCAGCAAGGTGCTGAGGTTATGCAGCACCGCCGCAATCATCGCCCCCGCCGCGCCGAGCCAGCCGAACGCGGCGAAGGCGACGATGGCCAGGGTCCAGCCCAGGCCGATGATCACATTGACTTGCAGGGTCTGGCGGCACTGGCGGCTCAGGCGCACACAGGTGCCGAGGCGCCGCAGGTCGCTGCCGATCAGCACGATATCGGCCGAGGCCAGGGCGATGTCCGCTCCGCCTGCGCCCATGGCCACGCCGACCACGCCAGCCTTGAGCGCCAGGGAATCGTTGATCCCGTCGCCCACCACCATCGGCCGGAAACCGCTGTCGATTTCCCCCAGCACGCGTTTGAGTTTGTCTTCCGGCAGCGCCTGGGCTTCGACATCGCCGATGCCAACATCCCGCGCCAGGCTGTCGGCGACACTCTGGCGGTCACCGGTCAGCAACAGCTGGCGGCCCAGCCCCAGTTCACGCAGTTCGTCGAGGGCAAAACGCGCCTCCGGCTTGACGCTGTCGGCCAGCAATAGCCAGGCGAGAAATTCGCCGTTCAACGCCAGCCCGGCAATCGGTCCGTCATGTTCCGGTACCGCGGTGGTGGCGATGCCGAGTTGACTGAACAACTCGGGACGCCCCAGGGCCGCTTCGCCCTGCTCGGTCTGCGCCACCACGCCGAGGCCCTGGCGCTCGTGAATATCCGACAACACCAGGAAATGCTCCTGGGCCACCAACCCGGCCAGCGCGCGGCTGACCGGGTGGCTGCTGGCCGAACCGAGGCTGGCCGCGAGGTTCAACAAGGCCTGGCGATCTTCCCGCGGGCTGTCGATGGATTGCAGGCGCAAGGTGCCAAACGTCAGGGTGCCGGTCTTGTCCACCACCAGCGAGGTCAGGTCCGCCAGCTCCTCGAGGAACGCCGAGCTGCGAATCAGGATGCCATGACGCGCTGCCACGGCGATCCCGGCAATCGCCGTGGCCGGCGCGGACAGCACCAGGGCGCAGGGACAGGCCGCCACCAGCACCGCGAGCATCGCCTGGGCATCGTTGGTGATGAACCAGGTCACCGCTGCCAGCAGCAACACCAGCACCATGTAGCTGCCGGCGTAACGTTCGAGCAACCGGGTGATCGGCGGCTTGGAGCGCTCGGCGCTTTGCATCAGCGCGATGACCTTGCCCAGGGTCGATTCGTGGCCAGTGCGGGTCACTTCCAGGCGCAACAGGCCGTCGAGATTGATCGCCCCGCCGAACACCTGCATACCGACATCGGCCTCCAACGGCACCGACTCGCCGGTGATCGGCGCAGTGTCAAGGCTGGCTTGCCCGGACAGCACCAGGCCGTCGGCGGGCACCCGGTCGCCGGCGCGCACCTCGACGATATCGCCGGCCTTGAGCGTGGCGTTGTCCACCTCGCCAATGCTGCCGTCGGCCTGCACCAGCCGCGCATGGCTGCGGGTCAAACGGCCCAGGGCATGAATGGCTTCCTGGGAACCGATGACGCTGCGCTCTTCCAGCACGTGGCCGAAGATCATGATGATCGGCAACAGCGCCGCGGTCAGCAGGTCGCCGGTGGCCCAGGCGCCGAGCATGGCCAGGGCGATCAACTGGTCGGTAATGCCGTGCAGGCTCGGGTAACGCAGGCTGTACCAGGCCGAACGCATCACCGGCAGCGCCACCAGCAACGAGGCAAAACCCAGCAGCAACTGGCTGACGCCGGTCTGTTCCGGGGCCAGCCAGCGCCAGACCAGGCCCAGGCCGAGCAGCCCCAAGGCCAGCATGGCCAGGGTCAGCTGGCGCGCGGCGCTGCGTTGTTCGGCGGAAGTCAGCATGCTCGCCGGCGCGGCGGCATGGGTGTGAGCAGTCATGGTTGGGCTCCCTGAATGATCAGGCGGGAATCGTCTTTGGGATTGACCGTGGTCACCGAGCCGGCCTGACCGAGAATCTTCGGCAGGCGTTCGCGGTAGATGCGCAGGAGCATTTCCGGGTCGGTGCCATTGCGTTGCGCCTGGGCCAGGCTCTGGATGGTCGCGGTGTCGGCCTGGGCCTTGGCCAGGCGTTCACCGGCCTGGGCGTGCGCCACCTGCAAGGTACGGTCGGCCTGTTCGTTGGCGGTTTGCGTGAGCTTTTCGGCGTCGGTGCGGGCGTTGGCCACCGCCTTGTCGGCTTGCTGGCTGGCGGTCAGCACCGCGTTGAAGGCGCTGACCGCCGGCCCCGGCAAACTGGACTGGACGTCGACCCGGGTCACCTCGATGCCGATCCCCTGCCCGGTCGCCGCCAGATCCGCCAGCCGTTGGTTGATACCTTGCACCAGATCGCCACGCAACCGTTCGCGACGCTCGGCGGCCTGATTGTCGGCCCCGATCAGTTCCGGACGCGCCACCAATATCGTGTCGAGATCGCGGGCGGCGGTCAGGGCCAGGGCACTGCGGGTCACCAGCCGATCCAGCGCCGGCAACACATGTTCGCCCTGCAACACGAAGGCATAGGGCTCGGTGACCTTGTAGAACACCCGCACATCCAGCTGCACCACCCCGGCGTCGCCGGTCAGCAAATAACCGGAACCGGCCAGGGCATCGCTCAGCGGTACGGCGAAACTCGCCACCTTGTCACCCTTTAGGGCCGCATCGGAACGCAGCAGGCTTTCCACCCGGCGCTCGATCACCCGGTCCGCGGCGGGCAACAGCACCACCTGTTCGAACGGTTTCGGCCAGGCCAGCAACAATCCAGCGTTCTGAATGCGATCCAGAGCGCCGAAATGCAGGACCACCGCACGGTTCTGTGGATCGATCTGCCGCACATTGGAAAACGCCCAGGCCAGTGCCGCCAGCACGGTCACCGCATACAGGGCGAGAAACGCCAGGCGACCGGCCTGAATCCACGGGCTGCCAAGTTCATGTGTTCCACGTGGAACCAAACTCATGGTTGCGACCCGGCGGCTTTATTGCCGAGGGTCGGCGGCCCGTCCACCAGCACCCGGAACGGTGCGGCATCGGTGCGCAGAATCAGCTTGGTGCCCGGGGTCACCACCGTGCCCAAGGTGTCCAGCGAACGCAGCAGGTTGTACAGCTGCGGCGAACCGGCATAAGCGCGGCCATAAATCTCCGCCGCCTGCACCCGGGATTGCGCTTCGATATCCGCGGCCTTCACCGTGGCGTCGGCCTGGACGATGCGCGCATCGCGCTCGGCGGCGGAACGGATTTGCGCCGCTTCGCGCTTGCCGATGGCCGTGCGTTCGGTGGCGATGGTTTCACGCTCGGCGCGCATACGGTCGACGGTGGCGGTCAGGGTCACCGAGGGTAGGGTCAGGCGTTCCACGCCGACTTGCAGCACGCGCACGCCATAGGTACTCAGCAATTGCTGTTCGATCTGTTTGCGCAACTGGGCTTCGAAGTCGGCGATGCGCACCTTGCTCGCATCGGTGTTCACCAGATTGGCCAGGTCGAAACTGCTGGCGGTGGTTTCCAGGGCCGAGCCGACAAAGGTACGGATCTGCCGCGCCGCTTCGTCCGGCTGGTTCTGCACCGCGCGCATAAAGCGCTTCACGTTGTCCGGGTCGCCCTGCACCTGCCACGCCACATAGGCCTGGACGATGATGCGCAGACCGTCGCGGGTGCCGACATCCTGCAAACCGCTGGACGTGGTGCGCAGGCGCAGGTCCACTGGGATCGCCGCCTCGAACGGTGCCGGCCAGCGCCAGCCGAGGCCCGGCTCCAGCAGCACCCGCGCCGGGTTGCCAAAACGGGTGATCACCGTGGCTTCGCCGGAACGCACTTGCACCAGGCTCGCCGCAGCGACGGCGAACAGCACCAGCAACAGCGCCCAGGCCATGCGCCGCCAGGGAAAGGGCCCCGCCTCTTCCGGCGCGCCGTGGTGGTGATGGTGCCCGTGGTGGTGATGACCACCGTGGCCGTGATCGTGGCCGGCGTGATCCTGATGATCGTGGGAATGGGACTGGCTCAATGGACGGCTCCTGGCTGAGCGGTGTTACCCGGCACCGAAGGCTCGGTTGGCAAAGTGAATGTACGCAGGTCGAGGGTCGGTGCGTTGGCGCCGCCCAGGCGATGATCGAGTACCAGCAACTTGGCGTTGCGCAGGCCCTGGCTCAGCTGGCTCAAATACTGCTCCAGAACGAATGCCTGGCCGGCGCTGGCATAGGCCTTTTGCTCGGCGGAGAAACGCAGGTCGGCCGCTTGCGCCGTGGCCTGCACTTCATGGGCCGAGGCCTGGGCCTGGTCGCGGGCAATGCTGGCCTGCAACTGCGCCTGGTTGGTCTGTTCGCTGGCCGCGCCGCGCTCGCGTGAAATCAGCGCCTGGGCGCCGATCTGCGCGGCCTGGACACCGTGATAAGCATTGGCGGCGCCCGCCGGCGGGTGAATGGCTTCGACCACGGTGGCGAGAATCTCCACCCCGCTGTCGAGCTTCTCCAGGTCGGCCTGCACCGCGCGGCCGATATCCTCGGCCAGGTTGGTACGGTCTTCGCCCAACAGGCCATCGAGGGTGCGCGAGGCAAAGTCGTGGACCAGGATGCGGCTGGCGGTGCTGCGGATCAGCATCGGAATGTCGGCGCTGTTGTAGGTCGCCGCCAGCGCCGCCTGATCGCTCAGGCCGATGCGATAGACGAAGCGCACATCCATGTTGACGATCTGGAAACTCTGTTTGTCGGCACTGCCGCTGGCGATCACCTGGGACTTGTCGTTCACGTGGCTGGCGTCCCACAAGCGGTTGGCCACCAATGGCGGCGGCCCTTCGGCGGATGCCGGTTCGACTACGGTAGGCGCCTCGCCGACGCTGGTGGCCAGTTCATGCACCACGCCGTTCTCCACACTCAGCACCCGCCCCAGCGGCCAGGGCAGACCCGCGTGCAAACCCGGGCCAAAGACCGCCACCGGCTTGCCGAAACGTTCGTAGATACCTCGCCCCTGCAACGGCACTTCATGCAGGCCGGTGAGCAGCCAGCCCACCCCGAGCACCACCAGCAGTACCGGCAGGAACGCCCGGCGCATATAAGTGAAGGCCCAGATCTGCCGCAGATCGATGCCGAAGCGGTTGTGCAATTCGTGCTGCAAGGCCAGCAAAGGCTGCGGCGGCCAGCGCAACAAATCGGCAATCACGCTGTGGGCCAACATGCGCGGTTCCAGTTGCGCGCGCCGCGGGCTGAACAACGACAGCACCGCGCGCAGCAGGAACTCCAGGGCCACCAGCGCCGGCAATACCCCGATCAACACGCCCAGGCGCACCGGCCAGAGCGCCGTGTCGCTGCTGAACAACAGGCACAGCGCGGCCAGTACCAGGCTGATGATCGCCACTCGCGCCAACTGTGCCAGCGCCTCGGCTTCCGGCCATTCGCCGGGGTGTTCCTGGCTCAGCTGGCGCTCGAACACCAGCAAGCCGAAGGCCAGCAACAGCGCCAGCACCGCGCCGACATTGCCCGCCAGGCCCAGGGCCGCGGCGGACAGGCTCAGGTTCCACGCCTGCTCGATGACCAACAGCACCAGCAAGGCCCAGCCACCCAGCCACAGGGTCGGCGCGCCGATCTGCGCCAGCAGCCCGGACCAACGCTGGCTGATGCCGTCCAGCAAGCGTTCGTACCAGCCGTCATCGGGCAAGGGTTCGTCCACAACCGGCTCCGGGCTCGGCGCCACATCTGGCGCGCGCAACACACCCGCGCGCCAGGCACTGACCCAGCCCGCCGCCTGCAGGCCGCCGACCAGCACCAGCAAAGCCGCCGCCAGATTGACCAGCAACGCCGGCCACAAGGATTGCGGGGCAAACAGGTCGACGAAAAACGCCAGCACCAACCCCACCCCGGCCAGCCCCGCCAGCCCGATGCCCCAACGCTTCAGACGGCGCTCGTGAAAGGCCGCCCGCTGAAACCTCGGCAAGGCTTCGACCCCCGCCCCTTCAGTCTCAAGATCGACTTGCATACCACCCCAACGCTGGTCGTTAACCCGTTCCGGCCTGTGGATAACTCTTCGGCAGGCCGCTGTATTTGTCACAAATCGTTACGATATAACGATAGTAGTGAAATTTTCGTCGCTTACCTATGCCTTTATTTGCCATGAGCGCGTCACAAAGCCGGGGAAAACCGCTGCTGCGCTGATGCCAGCCCGCGAGATCTGTGGCCATAATCCGTGGCCCACTTTGTGACAAGGAAACGTCCAGCCATGCTCTCCATCTACCAGCTCAAACCGCGCTTCCAGAATCTGCTGCGGCCTTGGGTCCAGCGCCTGTACGACAACGGCACCACGGCCAACCAGATCACCGTGCTGGCAGGGGTGATTTCGGTGCTGGTGGGGGCCCTGATCGGCAGTTTCGCCAACCACCTCTGGCTGTTCATCCTGATCCCGCTGTGGATGATCCTGCGCATGGCGCTGAACGCCATCGACGGCATGCTGGCCCGGGAATTCGGCCAGCAATCGCGCCTGGGTGCCTACCTCAACGAATTGTGCGATGTGATTGCCGACAGCGCGCTGATCCTGCCTTTCGCGCTAATTGCCGGCGTCAGCCTGCCGCTGGTCCTGCTGGTGACGCTGCTGGCGCTGTTCAGCGAATACGCCGGCGTGCTCGGGCCGATGATCGGCGCCTCGCGTCGCTACGACGGCCCCATGGGCAAGAGCGACCGGGCGTTCGTACTCGGCGTGCTGGCCACCGGCATCGCCCTGGGCTGGCTCAGCGCCGCCTGGATCAATGGCCTGCTGGCGGTGGTCGCCGCGTTGTTGGTCTACACCTTGATCAACCGGGTTCGCCAGGGCCTGCTCGAAGCACGACAGCAAGACGTGCCACAACCAGAAGCACCACAACAAGTGCAGCAAAACGCCCCCTCGGAATAAGGAAGTTGCCATGCGCGAAGCTCTCCACCAGACCTTCACCACTCACGACGGCGTCGAGCTGTTCTACCGCCACTGGCCGGCCACCGCCGCCCCCGCGGACGGCCCGCGCCAGGCCGTGCTGCTGTTCCACCGCGGCCACGAACACTCCGCGCGCATCGCCCATCTGGTGGACGAACTGGACCTGCCGGCCTTCGATTTCTTCGCCTGGGACGCCCGCGGCCATGGCCAGTCGCCCGGCGCCCGGGGCGACAGCCCGAGCTTCGCCACCAGCGTGCGCGACGTGCAGACCTTCTGCGATCACCTGCGGGCCAGCCACGGCATCGACGAAGAACACATGGCCGTGGTGGCCCAGAGCGTCGGCGCGGTGATCGCATCCACCTGGGTCCATGACTACGCACCGCGCATCCGCGCCCTGGTGCTGGCGTCGCCGGCGTTCAAGGTCAAGCTCTACGTGCCTTTCGCCCGCCCGGGCCTGGCGCTGATGCGGCGGTTTCGCGGCAACTTTTTCGTCAATAGCTACGTCAAGGCGCGCTTCCTCAGCCACGACCCGGCGCGGGTGGCCTCCTATGACAGCGATCCGCTGATCACCAAGGCGATCTCGGTGAACGTGCTGCTCGGCCTGTACGAAGCCGCCGAGCGGGTGGTGGCCGACGCCCAGGCGATCCAGGTGCCGACCCAGTTGCTGATCTCCGGCGCCGACTTCGTCGTCCATCGCCGACCCCAGGAGCAGTTCTTCGAGCGCCTGGGCAGCCTGCACAAGGAAAAACACATCCTGCCGGGCTTCTTCCACGACACCCTCGGCGAGAAAGCCCGGGCCCCGGCCGTCGCCAGCGCCCGACGGTTCATCCTGCAGAACTTCGCGCGGCCGCTGAACCGCCCTTCCCTGCTCGACGCCGACCGCCTGGGCCTGACCTGCGCCGAATCCGAGGCACTGGCGGCACCGCTGCCGCATAACTCCCTGCGCGACCTCTACTGGCGCCTGACCCGCGCCAGCATGCGCCTGGGCAGCCAGCTCTCGGCCGGGGTCAAGCTGGGGTTCGACACCGGTTTCGACTCCGGCAGCACCCTGGACTACGTGTACCGCAACCAAGCGACCGGCACCTCGGCCCTGGGCCGGATGATCGACCGCAACTACCTGGACTCCATCGGCTGGCGCGGCATTCGTCAACGCAAGCTGCATGTGGAAGAACTGCTGCGCCTGGCCATGGAGAAATTGCGCGCCCAGCAGCGCGAAGTGCGCATCGTCGACATCGCCGCCGGCCACGGGCGCTACATTCTCGAAGCCTTGCAGGGCGTCAGCCCGCTGCCGGAATCGATCCTGCTGCGCGACTACAGCGACATCAACGTGCGCGACGGCAGCGCGCTGATCGCCGAGCAAGGCCTGGGCCAGATCGCCCGCTTCGTCAAGGCCGACGCCTTCGACCGCGACGACCTCGCGGCCCTGGAGCCCAAACCGACGCTGGCGGTGGTGTCCGGCCTGTACGAACTGTTCGCCGACAACCAGATGGTCAGCGACTCCCTGGCGGGCCTGGCCGCCGCCGTGGAGCCCGGCGGTTACCTGGTCTACACCGGGCAGCCGTGGCACCCGCAGCTGGAACTGATCGCCCGCGCCCTGACCAGCCACCGCGCGGGGCAGGCCTGGGTCATGCGTCGCCGGACCCAGGCCGAGATGGACCAACTGGTGGAGGCCGCGGGATTCCGCCGGATCACCCTGCGCGTCGATCAGTGGGGCATTTTCAGCGTGTCGCTGGCGCAGCGGGTGCAATGATGACGGTCGCCGCGACATACACCCGCGAGCCCGGCCTGCTGAAACCCGCGGTGCTCTGGCTGTTGCTACTGGCGCCGCTGTTTTTCGGCACCTACGGCTTCGCCACCTGGGTCACCTCGCAACGGGCCGAGGTCGGCAGCCTGGTGTTCGACTGGGAGCGGCAGATGCCGTTCTGGGCCTGGAGCATCGTGCCCTACTGGTCGATCGACCTGCTGTACGGCTTTTCCCTGCTGCTGCCCACCAGCCGCGAAGAACTCAAGCGCCACGCCTTGCGCCTGTTGACCGCGCAAGTCATCGCCGTCAGTTGCTTCCTGCTCTGGCCGTTGCGCTTCACCTTCCAGCGCCCGGAGCTGGATGGCCTGTTCGGCTGGCTGTTCGACGTGCTGGCTGGCTTCGACAAGCCGTTCAACCAGGCGCCGTCGCTGCACATCGCGCTGCTGGTGGTGCTGTGGGTCTGCTACGCGCGGCATGTCCAGGGCGCCTGGCGCTGGCTGGTGCACGGCTGGTTCGCGCTGATCGGCGTGTCGGTGCTGACCACTTATCAACACCACTTTATCGACCTGCCCACAGGCGCCCTGGCCGGTTGGCTGTGCGTCTGGCTGTGGCCGCTGGACCGTCCCGGTATGCTGCAGAACCTGCGCCTGGCTCGCGATCGCCAGCGCTGGCGCCTGGCGTTGCGTTATGCCCTGGGAGCACTGCTGTTTGCCATGCCGGCCCTGGCCTTCGCCGCAACCTGGCTGTGGCTGCTGTGGCCCGCCGTGGCCCTGCTGCTGGTGGCGCTGAACTACGGATTGTTCGACGCCAAGGGTTTCCAGAAAGGCGCGGACGGCCGCCTTAGCAACGCCACGCGCTGGCTGCTGGCGCCTTACCTGGCGGCGGCCTGGACCAATTCCCGGCTGTGGACACGCAAGCATCCACAGCCCGACGAGGTTGTGGATAACGTCTGGCTCGGGCGCGTGCCGACCCCGGGCGAGCTGCAGGACAGCCCGTTCAGCGCGGTGGTCGACCTGTGCGCCGAGCTGTCCATGGACGGCCGCCACCTGGCCTATCGCTGCGTGCCGGTGCTCGACCTGACCGCGCCCACCACCACGCAATGCCGCGAGGCCGCGCAAGCCATCGAAAGCCTGCGCGAGCACGCGCCGCTGCTGGTCTGCTGCGCCTTGGGTTACTCGCGTAGCGCCACCGCCGTGGCCGCCTGGCTGTTGTACACAGGCCGCGCCGCCAGCGTCGATGCGGCCATCGTGCAGATCCGTCGCGCGCGCCCGCAGATCGTCCTGCAACCCGCGCACCGCCGGGCCCTGGAGCCTTTATCCACAGCCCAGGGGAAGGTGCATGGCCACTGATATGGAACTGCATGCGGTGGCGAGCCTGTTGCGCCGCGGGCATTCGCTGGACCTGTTATCCACAGGCCTGACACTGCTCGGCGCCCTGCTTGGCCTCGGCCAGTGGTTGCTCGGCGCGTCCGCCCCCTGGGCCATTGCCCTGAGCGTCGCCCTGCTGCTCCTGGGAGTGCTGCAAAAGTACTGGGCGCTGCGGGTGGCCTTCGATGCCGAGTTGTTCCAGCGAGTGGCGGACAGTCCGCTGCCGCTGGCCGAACGCAGCGCCGCGCTGGACCAGGCGCTGAGCGCCCTCGGCCTGCAACCGGCGACCGCCGGCGGCCGCCCGTGGCAACAACGCAGCCGCGGCGCCCTCAACCTGTTGCGTCGCCAGGCCTGGCTGCTGGCGGCGCAAATACTGCTGACATTGGGCTTCATCCTGGCCAGCCCCTGGCTGGCCATCGCCGGATAAGGAATTCTCATGCTCGAACCCCTGGTCGCCACCCTCATCACCTCCGCCGCCCGCACCATCACCGGGGCGCGCAGCCTGTGGCTCGGTTGCGGGCCGCAGGCGGTGCAACGCATCTACTTCGCCAACCACAGCAGCCACGGCGACTTCGTGCTGCTGTGGGCCTCGCTGCCGCCCGCGCTGCGCAAGGTGACGCGGCCAGTGGCCGGCGCCGATTACTGGCAGACCCGCCCGCTGCGCCGCTACATCATCAACCGGGTGTTCAACGGCGTGCTGATCGACCGCGAGCGCAAGGAGCCTGTGGATAACCCCTTGCAGCCGATGCTCGACGCCCTGGCCAACGGCGATTCGCTGATCATCTTCCCCGAAGGCACGCGCAACCTGGAGGAGGAAGGCCTGCTGCCGTTCAAGAGCGGCCTCTACCACCTGGCGAAAAGTTACCCACAGGCCCAGGTGATCCCGGTGTGGATCGCCAACCTCAACCGCGTGATGCCCAAGGGTCGTTTCCTGCCCCTGCCGCTTCTATGCACCACCAGCTTCGGCGCGCCGTTGTCCCTGGAGGACGGCGAAAGCAAAGAGCAATTCCTCGAACGCAGCCGCGCAGCGCTGCTGGCCATGGCCCCGGAGCATTCTTGAGATGGATAGGCAAACCCTGATGTTGTTCGGCGGGATCGGCGCGGTACTGGTGCTGGCCTCGCTGATCGGTTTTCTGCTCAAGCTGCGCACCCGTGGCGCGCCGAGCTCGGTGATCGACAACCTCAACGCGCGCATCAACGCCTGGTGGGTGATGGTGCTGGTGATCGGCGTCGCCTTCTGGCTCGGCACCAGCGCGGTGATCCTGCTGTTCTACGCCGTGTCCTTCTACGCCCTGCGCGAGTTCCTGACCCTGATGCCGACCCGGCGCAGCGACTACCCGGCGCTGGTGGCGGCGTTCTACCTGGCCCTGCCCGTGCAATACCTGCTGATCTACTTCGACTGGTACGGGCTGTTCTCGATCTTCATCCCGGTCTATGTGTTCCTGCTGCTGCCGATCCTCGCGTCCCTGGGCGGCGACAGCACGCACTTCCTGGAGCGTGCCTCCAAGGTCCAGTGGGGGCTGATGATCGCAGTGTTCTGCGTGTCGTTCGTGCCGGCGCTGCTGACCCTGGATATCGCCGGCTACGAAGGGCGCAACCTGCTGCTGATCGCCTACCTGGTGATCGTGGTGCAGATGTCGGATGTGTTGCAGTACGTCTGTGGAAAACTCTTCGGCAAACGCAAGATCGCCCCACGGCTGTCGCCGTCCAAGACCGTGGAAGGTTTTGTCGGCGGCATCCTGCTGGCCTCGCTGATCGGCGGCGCGCTGTGGTGGATCACCCCGTTCACTATCTGGCAGTCGTTCCTGATCGCCCTGCTGATCAACCTGCTGGGCTTTGCCGGCGGCATCGTCATGTCGGCGATCAAGCGCGACCGCGGGGTAAAGGACTGGGGCCACATGATCGAAGGCCACGGCGGCATGCTCGATCGCCTGGACTCGGTGTGTTTCGCCGCGCCGATCTTCTTCCACCTCGTGCGCTACTGGTGGACCTGAACACCCCGCCCCCTCTTCTGTAGGAGCGAAGCTTGCTCGCGATGGCATCGACGCGGTCTTGTCGTTGAATCGCGTTGGCCGCATCGCGAGCAATCGAGCGTCGACCGGCTGCTCCTACAGGAAATGTGAACACCCCTGCTTGACCGCCAGCCCTTTGCACGCCCATATTACGGTCATAATTTTTTGCTCGACTACCTTTAAACCCGTCTTTGCGATCGCAGGAGAACAGCCATGAGCAGCTACGACGTCGTCATCCTCGGTGGGGGTCCCGGTGGCTACAACGCCGCCATTCGCGCCGGCCAGCTGGGGCTCAAGGCCGCCTGTGTCGAAGGCCGCGCCACCCTCGGCGGTACTTGCCTGAACGTCGGCTGCATGCCGTCCAAGGCCTTGCTGCATGCCTCGGAGCTGTATGACGCGGCCATGGGCAAGGAATTCGCCGAACTGGGCATCGAGGTCAAGCCCAGCCTCAACCTGGCCCAGATGATGAAGCAGAAGGATGACAGCGTGGCGGGCCTGACCAAGGGCATCGAGTTCCTGTTCCGCAAGAACAAGGTCGACTGGATCAAGGGCTGGGGCCATATCGACGGCCCGGGCCAGGTCACGGTGACCGACAGCGCCGGCGGCAAGACCCGGTTGCAGGCCAAGGACATCGTGATCGCCACCGGCTCCGAGCCGACGCCATTGCCCGGGGTGGAGATCGACAACCGGCGCATCCTCGACTCCACCGGCGCGCTGTCCCTCGGCGAAGTGCCCCGGCACCTGGTGGTGATTGGCGCCGGGGTGATCGGCCTGGAGCTGGGCTCGGTCTGGCGGCGCCTGGGGGCCCAGGTGACGGTGGTCGAGTACCTGGACCGCATCTGCCCCGGCGTCGATGGCGAAGCCGGCAAGACCCTGCAACGGGCCCTGGGCAAACAGGGGATCGCCTTCAAGCTCGGCACCAAGGTCACTAGCGCCAGCACCTCGGCCAACGGCGTGCAATTGAGCATCGAGCCGGCGGCGGGCGGCACGGCGCAGCTGCTGGAAGCCGACTACGTGCTGGTGGCCATCGGACGCCGGCCTTATACCCAGGGCCTGGGGCTGGAGAACGTCGGCCTGAGCACCGACTCGCGCGGCATGCTCGCCAACCGCCAGCACCGCACCGAGGCCCCTGGCGTGTGGGTGATTGGCGACGTCACGTCCGGGCCGATGCTCGCCCACAAGGCCGAGGACGAGGCCATGGCCTGTATCGAACAGATTGTCGGCAAGGCCGGTGAAGTGAACTACAACCTGATCCCCAGTGTGATCTACACCAAACCGGAGCTGGCCAGCGTCGGCAAGACCGAAGAGCAGCTCAAGGCCGAGGGCCGGGCCTACAAGGCCGGCAAGTTCCCTTTCACGGCCAACAGCCGGGCCAAGATCAACCATGAGACCGAAGGTTTCGCCAAGGTCCTGGCGGACGCGCAGACCGATGAAATCCTCGGCGTGCATTTAGTAGGACCGAGCGTCAGCGAAATGATCGGCGAATACTGCGTGGCCATGGAGTTTTCCGCCTCGGCCGAAGATATCGCCCTGACCTGCCACCCGCACCCGACCCGCTCCGAGGCATTGCGCCAGGCGGCGATGGATGTCGAGGGGATGGCGACGCAGATGTAGAGCCCGGTCCCGCCCCTGTAGCCGCTGCCGCAGGCTGCGATAAGGCCGCAGGCCTTCAGCGATCTTCAGATCCTGCGCGCCCTTCGGTCGCGATCGCAGCCTTCGGCAGCGGCTACAGATGATCGCGTCAGGCCGGTAGATGCCCCAGCGGCAGCGCCCCCGGGGTTTTCACCGTGTGGATCGCGAAGTTGCTGCGGATATCGCTGACGCCCGGCAGTTTCAGCAGGCTGCCGGTGAGAAAGCGGTCGTAGGCGCGCAGGTCCGGCACCACCACCTGCAGCAGAAAGTCCGACTCGCCGGACACCAGGAACGCCGAAAGCACCTCCGGCAGCGCCGTCACCGCCTTGTGGAAGGCTTCGGAATGCTCGTCGGTGTGCCGCTCGACCTTGACCCCGACGAACACCGTCAGCCCCAGGCCCACTTCATCGCGATCGAGGTTGGCCTGGTAGCCGCGAATCACCCCGGCTTCTTCCAGCATCCGTACCCGGCGCAGGCAGGGTGAGGGCGACAGACCGATCTCCTCCGCCAGTTGCACGTTGCTCAGGCGGCCGTCGCGCTGCAGGGCGGCGAGAATCTTGCGGTCGTAGGCGTCCAGTTTCATTTTTGGCATTTTCCGATAGTCACTCCATGTCCAGACGGAAGATTATGCCAATTTCCGCCCTCATGCTGGCTGACTACGCAAGCACCTGCCCTGCCCTTCGGCCCTAGACTCTGGCTACCGAATCGACAACGAAAGGGGTGGCAAGGTGGCACAACTCTGGATGTTTTTCCTGGCGCTGGCGGTGGTCTATCTGCTGCCCGGCCCCGACATGATCCTGCTGCTGCAAACCGGCGCCCGCCAGGGCAAGGGCCTGGCGCTGGCCACCGCGGCAGGCCTGGCAATCGCCCGGGGCTGCCATGTGGCGCTGGCGGCATTGGGCCTGGCCGCCCTGTTCAAGGCCGCGCCCTGGACCTTCGAAGTGGTACGCCTGGGCGGGGCCGCCTACCTGCTGTGGCTTGGCGTGCAGTGCCTGCGGGCCAACCTGCTGCCCAGCCTGCAAAACGGCGAAGCCGCGAGCGCATTGCGCTGGCGCGAAGCGATCCGCCGCGGCCTGCTGACCAACCTGCTCAACCCCAAGGCGCTGCTGTTCTGCTCGGTGCTGCTGCCACAGTTCATCGACCCGCAGGCCGGCCCCGTGGCGGCGCAGTTCGCCAGCCTCGGCCTGCTGCTGGTGCTGGTGGGGTTGCTGTTCGACAGTGCCTACGCCCTGGCCGGCGCCTGGATCGGCCGCTGGCTGGCGCACAACCGCGCCGCCCAGCGGGTCCAGCAATGGCTGTTCGGCAGCCTGCTGATCGGCTTTGCCCTGCGCCTGACCTTCGTGCAACAGGCCTGAACTCTGTAGCCGCTGCCGAAGGCTGCGATAAGGCCGCAGGCCTTCAGCGATCTGCGCCCTTCGGTCGCGATCGCAGCCTCCGGCAGCGGCTACAAAAGCCAGCGTCCTGCCTCATTCAAGCGGGCAAAAGCCCGCGCCGGTTCAGGCCGGCTTGCGGGCAATGATGACCTGGCTCTTGGCGACCACAGCGTCCAGCGCGTGCTTGATCTGCACGCCGCGCGGCGAGTTGAGGATGGTCTGCCAGGTGTTCGCCCACTGGTCGAGCAATGGGTGGTCGGGGTTGCTGAATTCGACCTTGGCTTCCCAGAACAGCAGCATCCACATCGACCAGTAGAAGCCGTACTGGCTATGGCTGAGCACCTCCAGCCCGGCGTCGCTGACCATCCGCTTGAACTGCTCTTCGCTGATGATGCGGATATGGTTGGGCTTCTGGAAATACTCGGGCGCGGCGATGTCCTTTTGCAGGTCCTCGGAGCTCGGGTGCGGCACGCTCAACAGGTACAGCGCGCTTGGCTGGCCGACCCGCACCAGTTCGGAGAGAAACTGCGCCGGGTCGTCCACATGCTCGATGACCTCGGTGGACACCACACGGCTGGCGGTACCGTCGGCGATCGGCAACGGATTGCAGTCGGTGACATGGCATTCGACACCGCGGGCCGGCGTATCGCTCAGGCGCTGGCGCGTCGCCTCGACCTTGGCCGCATCGATGTCGGCAATGATGATCTTCGCCCCGCGCATCGCGCAGTAATGCACGTTACCGCCATCACCACAGCCGACATCCAGCAGGGTGTCCTCGGCCGTCACCGGAAAGCCGGTGAACAACTCGCCGTTTTCCTGGTTGAACCAGCCGCTGAGCATGGCGTCCTGCAGGCCCAGCATGTACGGATCGACCTTGGCCGGCGGCGGTGTCTCGGGCGTCACGGCCGCAGGAGCGCTCGCCGTGAGTTTTTTCAGAAGGCTCAGCATGAAGTGACTCCAGTGGAGGGAACGGGAGAACGGGATGGACCCAGGCGTTGCACCAGCTCGGCGCCCCGATTGCGCAGGGGCAACTCGATGACACGGTAGTTGAGTTCGCTCAGCAACAGCAGCAGGCCCGCGGCGCAGGCCATTGCCAGCAGCGGCTGCTCGTTCAGCCCGGTCGTGCCCAGGGGCGCCAGGCGGAACCAGGCTTCGCGGACCAGCAGAAACACCGGGACATGGATCAGGTAGATCCCGTAGGAACGGCTGCCGACCCAGGCCAACAGGCTTTTCAGCAGGCCGCGGGGCAACAGGTAGTCACGGTTGTAGGAAGCGATCCATACCAACAGCGCGCAGAGCACCGCCAGGGCGCCAACCCGGTAACGGGTGACATTAAAACCATCGGTGGCCAACCAGCCCAGGCCCAGGCACGACAGGATCAACAGCAGCGGGCCGAGCCCCGGATACCGTCCCAGCCACTTTGGCTCCCAGTGCCGGTAGCTGCCGCGGGCCGTCCACAGCGCCAGCAACACGCCGAGGGCCATGGCGTCGGTCCGGATGACCATCAGCAGCGCCGAGCGCAGGGTCAGGATCTGCACCAGTACCAGCGCCAGCAACGCCCAGGCCAGGTACTTGCGGCATAACAGCACCAGCAGCGGCAGCAACAGGTAGAACTGCTCCTCCAGCGACAGGCTCCAGTAGACGAAACTGGCGCCGTACTCATAGTGGAAAAAGCTGTCGGCGAACCGCAAATTGGCAAACTGCAACAGTCCGGCAACCGTGGCCCACAGGTTGGCGTGCAGGCTGCCGAAGGCCCCCGAACGATTGAGAAACAGGGTCGCCAGCAACATCAGCAGCAACCACAACCAGGCCGAGGGCAACAGGCGGAAGGCGCGGCGAATCCAGAAGTCGCGGGTCCGTTGCCAGAACTGCGCGGCGCTGGTGCAGGCGCGCAGTTGCGGGACCAGGCTGCGGGCGATGACAAAGCCGGAGATGGCGAAGAACAGGTCCACACCCCACCAGAACTGGCCGTAGGCCGCGACGCTGCCCAGCCAGGCGAGCCCGTCGCGAAACAGACTGCCTTGCAGATGATGGAACACCACACCCAGCACCGCGATGCCCCGCAGCAGCTCGATGTCCATGATCCGCTTGTCGTTCAAGACGGCTCAGCCACTGCGCCAGACAGCGGCTTGCGGGCGATGATGACCTGGCTTTTCGGCATGAAGCCATCCAGCACCTGCTTGATCGCCAGCCCGTCGGGTTGCGCCAGCAGTTCTTCCCAGGTCCGTGCCCAGCCTTCCATCAGCGCCGGGTACGGCGCCTGGATCCGGTCGCGCACGGCGCCCGGCGGCTCGCGGCCGGCGGCCCGTTCGCTGGCCCAGAAGAAGATCATGCCCATGACCCAGAAAAAGCCCGTGGCCTGCCGGTGTTCGATGACCAGCCCGGCGGCCTCGATCATCTGGCCAAAGCCTTCGCGGGAAAAGATCTGCACATGGTTCGGCGCGCGGTAATAGCCGGGCGGCGCGATGCCCTTCTGCAGATGCTCGCCCACCGGGTCCGGAACGCTGATCAGGTATTGCGCGCCGGGGCGGCCCATGCGCACCAGCTCGGCGAGAAACGGCGCGGGTTGTTCGATGTGTTCCAGCACTTCCATGCACACCACTTTGCTGGCGCAGCCCTGGGCCAGCGGCAATGGCAGGCTGTTGCTGACCAGCCCCAGGGCGGCTACGTCCGATTGCTCGGCGACTTGCCGGGCCAGCTCGCGCACCTTGTCGAACTCGCTGTCGGTAAAAATCACCGAAGCGCCCTGGCGCATGGCGAACAGCGTCGCCACGCCCTCGCCACAGCCGACATCGAGCAGGGTGTCTTCAGCGCTGATGGCAAAGCCCTTGAGCAGCTCGCCGGTTTCAGAACGGAACCAGCCGTCGAGCAGGGCGTCGCGCAAGCCGCAATCGCGGGGAGAAACCGCCACCTTGGGCGCTTCGGCCAGCAGCGGCGCAGGCAACGGCGCGCCCCTGCGCAAACGTCGCAGAAACGCCCGCATCACGTGGGAAGCCCGGGGGTGGCAGGTGCCTTGCGCCGCTCCAGCACCTGCTGGAAGAACTCACCCAGGCGCTGTTCGGCCATGGCCTGGCTACAGAAACGCCGCAGGCTTTCGATCGCATGGGTCGACATCCGTGCATAACGATCCGGGTCCTGCAGGGCGACGTCGTAGCTGGCGCGGTAGGCCCAGCACAGCGAATCCCAGTTGGTGATATAGCGCAGGGTCCGATAGGCGGCCCGCGGATCGTGGGGCCAGGCGGTCAGTTCGTCGGTGGAGTCGACGATGAAGGTGTTGTCGTGGTCGATGTAGTCGGCCATCGCGGTGTTGCACGGCGCCACCGCCGGCTTGCCGCAGGACATGAACTCCATCAGCGGCAGGCACTGCCCTTCGCCGAACGAGGAATTCACCACATAGCAGGTGGCCTCCACCAGCCGCTCGTAGTCCGGATCGGACAGGAAGCCGTGGATCAGCACGATGCGGCACTGGTAGGACTGGTTCTTGTAGAGGTGGTGCAGCATGTCGGCCAGCGCGTTGCCGATATCGTGGTGGGTCAGTTTCAGCACCAGGGTGGCGTCGGCACAGTCGCGAAAGGTGGTGCAGAACGCGCTGATCATGTCCTGCCAGTTCTTGCGCCCGTCGTAGGGGTTGAACACCGAGGTGTAGACCACCCCGTCGAGCAGCAGTTGGCAATCGCGGGCCTGGGTATCGAGCACCAGCGGCGTGCCTTCGCGCAGCGTGCTCGGACCGTAGGCGTTCAGGTCCAGGGTGCGGCTGTCGAGCAACAGACCATGCAGGTTGAGGGTCACCCGGGACGCCCGCGCCTGCTTGCCCAGTTGCTCGCCACGGCGGGCGAAGCGATCCCAGACCGGGGCCGGGATCGCACAGATCGGATAGTCCTCGCCCATCACATCGCGCACCGCTCGCACGGTAAAGCTGGAGTGGGTGATTGCCGCGCCCGCGGTGCCCAGGACCAGCCGCCAGTCATGCCGCGGCTCGCCCTGCCAGCTTTCGGTGGGAATGGTGCTGAACTCCCAGGCGAACACCGGGATGGTCGGGCAGGCGTAGTGGTTGGGCGTGCGATGGGGCGGCGAGAACGACAGGAAAATGCACGCCTCGCCGCGGCTCTGGCAGTCGAAATACAGGCGGTCCACCTGTTCGTCGGGATTGCTGACCTCCAGCACCTGGCCCAGGCGTTCCAGCACCGGCCGGAACTCCTTGAGCACGAAGTAGTAGCTGTATTCGGGACGGCCGAGGTTCTGCTGGATATTGCTCTGGTTGGTTTCCGAATGGATGAGGATCAGCATCAGGCGTTACCCGCCACAGCCAGGGAGGACGCGCCGTCAGCCTCGGTCAACGAGGTCAGGGCGAAGAAGTCCCGCAGGCGCCCCTGCACGCTGGCGAAGCTGCTGTATTCCTGCATGCGCCGGGCCGCGGCCTGGGACATCGACTGGTAGCCCACGGGGTTTTCCTTGGCCATGCGGTAGCTGTCCTGGTAGGCGGTTTTCAACGAGCCCCAGTCCGGGCGGTGGCGCAGGGTGCGAAACAGGATGCGCGAGTCCTGCGGCCAGATCGCCGGCTCCTGGCTGGACTTGACGACGAAGGCCACCTCTTCGTCGATGTAATCCAGCATGGCCGTATGCAGCGGCGCGATCACCGGTTTGCCACAGGCCATGAACTCCATCAGCGGCAGGCACAGGCCTTCGCAGCGCGAGGCGTTGACGTAGAAACTGGCCGCGCCGTACAACCGGGCGAATTGCTCGTCGTCCAGATAACCGTGCATGGCCACCACCCGACAGCTGAACGGAGACAGCTGCGACAGCAGGGTCAGCATTTCGACGTAATAGGTCGACAGGTCGTTCTGGGTCATCTTCAACACCAGGGTGGCGTCTTCGGTGTCACGCATCGCCCAGCAGAACGCGGTGATCAACTGATGCCAGTTCTTGCGGCCGTCGTCGGGGTTGAACACGCTGACATAGACCACGCCATCGACCTGGAACTCCACCTGCTGGTCGGTGGCCGGGAGGACGGCCTGGGGATGTTCTGGTTCTGGCTCAGGCGCAGGTGGCGCTGGCACAACGTGCTCCGGGCCTGGCTTGGCCATCAGCGCCCGCAGGCGTTCGGGGACCCGGTCACGCAACCCCTCGCGGTAGCATTCACGAATGTAGTGCTTGCTGATGAACAACGGCCGGCGCCATTCGCCGCCGGCCAGCGCCCGATACCATTCGCGCAGATAGTGCTTGGCGATGAACAGCCGGCGCCTGGCGGTCAGCGGCGGGGCTGCGACGATTTCGGCCTCGACTTCGACTGGAGCAGGAGACGGTGGCACTTCTTCCAGTACCGGCGCGATCAGGCCATCGGCGGAAAGCCCCAGCGTCCGGCTGTCGATGATGCAGCCCTTGATTTGCAAGGTAGTGCCGGCGTTGACCGGGACGTTGGGGTATTGCCCGCGGACGCCGTCGAAGCGCTCCCACAACGGGGTAGGCAGCACCAGCACCGGGAAATGCTCACCCAGCACCCGCCGCACCGCCCGGGCCGTATGGCTGGACAGGGTGATCACCCGGCCATGGCGGCCAAGGGTGCGGCTCCAGTCCTGGTGCGGGTCGTTATCCCAGTATTCGTGGGGGATCGAATCGAACTCCCAGGCCACCACGCACAGGGTCGGGCAGTCCAGGTCGGCCGGGGTTTTCTGGGGTGGGGTGAACGAAAGAAACAGGCTGTCTTCGCCCTTGAGCCGCAGCTCGTGATACAGCCGATCGACCTCGGCGGGCGTCTGCACCACATGAACGCGCCCAAGGCTTTCCAGCACCGGGCGATAGGCCTTGAGCACGAAGTAATAGCTGTATTCCGGACGCCCGAGGCTCTGGCTGATGGAGCCGTCGTTCACATCCGAATAAAGAATGAAATTCATGGCATCTCACGATGAAGCCGCCATCCTGGCACCTTCACACAATGACGGTAGAGCCATGGCACCACGCCAGTGTTGGTGGGCGTGCATCCATCGTTCTCATGCCCGTCTACGTTCTTGTTCTATTGGTCAGTTTTGCATGGCGCCGAGACAGCCATCCTGATCGTTTTTGGGTCGAGACGAGGGGCATTCTAAACACATCCGTTTAAGATTCGGGAACCTCAGAACAAGATTTTTCCTATGCTGGAAAACGAGAACTTACCGGTCACGGTAGGACTTATTGAAATTGCCGCGCAATTGGCACAGATTGACTGCCAAACAACTACAACAAGCTTCGTCAATAGAAAGGCCCTGGGAAATAGCAGAGTTTTCGTATTTCTCACACGAATTATGTGTCCAAATATTGCCGAAGCCTCCGTCTAAAGAGGCTGCTGCTTGAAAAAGCGTCTGTTTGTAACGGGCCTGAATGGATTCGTGGGACGTCATCTACGCTCCCGCCTGGGCGCTGCCGATTCAGGCTGGGAACTGTTGCCCGCGCCGCCCTTCGACCTGACCCAACCGCAAAGCCTGCAAGACCTGTGGCCCGAGTTGCCGGATGCGGTGATTCACCTGGCTGGCCAGACCTTCGTCCCCGAAGCCTTCCGCGATCCTGCCCGGACCTTGCAGATCAACCTGCTGGGCACCCTCAACCTGTTGCAAGCGCTGAAAGCCCGTGGCTTCAGCGGCACCTTCCTGTACGTCAGCTCCGGTGACGTCTACGGCCAGGTCAGCGAAAACGACTTGCCCATCGACGAGCGCCAGCCGCCCTCCCCGCGCAATCCTTATGCGGTGAGCAAGGCCTCGACCGAACTCCTGTGCCTGCAGTGGGGCATGAGCGAAGGCTGGCCCGTGATGGTGGCCAGACCGTTCAACCATATCGGTACCGGTCAGCTGGACAGCTTCGCCGTCGCCAGCGCCGCGCGCCAGATCGCCCGGATCAAGCACGGCCTGCAGGCACCGCGGCTGGAGGTCGGCGATATCGACGTCACCCGCGATTTCCTCGATGTCGCTGACGTGGTGAACGCTTACCTGGCCCTGTTGCGCAGTGGCGTGCCGGGCCAGGTCTACAACATCTGCTCCGGCCGGGAGCACAGCATCCGCAGCCTGATCCAGCAGTTGGCGGACATCGCTCAGGTCGAAATGGAACTGGTTCAAGACCCCGCCCGTCTGCGACGGGCAGAACAGCGTCGTGTCTGTGGCAGTCACGCCAGGCTGCAAGCCGTCACCGGATGGACGCCCGAAACCACAATAAAACAATCCCTGCGGGCGATCCTGTCCGACTGGGAGTCACGGGTACGACAAGAATGACAAAAAGTGCACTGATCACAGGGATCACCGGGCAGGACGGCGCCTATCTGGCCAAGTTGCTGCTGGACAAGGGCTATCAGGTTCACGGACTGGTGGCGCGACGCAGCAGCGACTCGCGCTGGCGCTTGCGTGAGATGGGTATCGAGGGCGAGATCCGCTACCTGGATGGCGACATGGCCGACGCCTGCTCCGTGCAACGGGCGGTGATCAAGGCGGCGCCCGACGAACTCTACAACCTGGCGGCGCAAAGCTTTGTCGCCGCTTCCTGGGACCAGCCGGTGACCACCGGCATCGTCGACGGGCTGGGCGTGACCCACCTGCTCGAGGCGATCCGCCAGTTCAGCCCGCACACCCGCTTCTACCAGGCCTCCACCAGTGAAATGTTCGGCCTGATCCAGGCCGAGCAGCAGGACGAAAATACCCCGTTCTACCCGCGCAGCCCCTACGGCGTGGCCAAGCTCTACGGACACTGGATCACCGTGAACTACCGCGAGAGCTTCGGCCTGCATGCCAGTAGCGGCATCCTGTTCAACCACGAATCGCCCCTGCGCGGCATCGAGTTCGTGACCCGCAAGGTCACCGACGCCGCCGCCCGGATCAAACAGGGCAAGCAGCAGGAGCTGCGCCTGGGCAACATCGACGCCAAGCGCGACTGGGGATTCGCCGGCGACTATGTCGAAGCCATGTGGCTGATGCTGCAACAAGGCAAGGCCGATGATTACGTGGTAGCCACCGGCGTCACCACCACCGTGCGCGAGATGTGCCAGATCGCCTTCGAACACGTCGGCCTGAACTACCGTGACTACGTGAAAATCGACCCGGCGTTCTTCCGCCCCGCGGAAGTCGACGTGCTGTTGGGCAACCCGGCCAAGGCCCAACGGGTACTCGGCTGGAAACCCAAGACCCATCTGGAAACCCTGATCCGCATGATGATGGATGCGGACATGAAACGCGTCGCCAAGGAGTAAGGCATGCTGATTCCAGTGATTCTTTCCGGCGGTGCCGGGACCCGCTTGTGGCCGGTTTCGCGCGAAGGTCATCCCAAGCCCTTCATGATCCTGCCCGACGGCCAGAGCCTGCTGGGCAAGACCTACCGCCGCGCCGCCGGGTTGCTGGCGGGCAGCGGCGACATCGTCACCGTGACCAACCGCGACCACTTCTTTCAAAGCAAGGATCACTTCCAGGCCGCCCGGCTGGATCGGCACCTCGGGCATTTCATCCTCGAACCTTCGGGCCGCAACACCGCCCCGGCCATCGCCATCGCAGCCCTGGCCGTGCAGGCCCGGCATGGTGACCAAGCGACCCTGGTGGTGATGCCCGCCGACCATCTGATCCGCAACGAAGAAGCCTTCAAAAGCGCGGTCGCCCATGCCGCGCAACTGGCCGAGACCGGGCATCTGGTTACCTTCGGCGTGACCCCGAACGCGCCGGAAACCGGCTTTGGCTATATCGAGTCGGGCGACGCTCTCGACGACCAGGGCGCCGCCAGGGTGCTGCGCTTCGTGGAAAAGCCCG
Source organism: Pseudomonas sp. T8 (assembly GCF_024610635.1). Classification (NCBI taxonomy): domain Bacteria; kingdom Pseudomonadati; phylum Pseudomonadota; class Gammaproteobacteria; order Pseudomonadales; family Pseudomonadaceae; genus Pseudomonas; species Pseudomonas sp. T8. The sequence continues at coordinate 4,346,441 of NZ_CP102374.1, read as the reverse complement.
ACCTGAAGACCGCCTTGGGCTACCTCGAAAGCGGCCGGTTCCTGTGGAATTCCGGCCTGTTCTGTTTCACCGTCGCCACGCTGCTGGAGCAGCTGCAACAGCACGCCCCCGAGCTGCTGGAACTGGGCCGCGCCTGCCTGGCCGCAAGCACACCGGTGGAAACCGGGCGCATCCTCCAGCATGAATTGTCGGCGGAACATTTCGCCGAGATGCCGGACATTTCCATCGACTACGCGCTGATGGAGGTTTCGGACCAGGTCGCGGTGGTGCCCGCCCGGTTCGACTGGAGCGACATCGGTTCCTGGGGCGCGATCAGCGCCCTGGTCGACGCCGATGCCCAGGACAACCGCGCCACCGGCGAAGCCCTGTTCATCGACAGCCACGGCAACTTCGTGCAGAGCGAGGGCCGGATGATCGCCACGGTCGGCGTCGACAACCTGATCGTGGTCGAGACCGCCGACGCCATCCTGGTGGCTCACGCCGACCGCGCCCAGGACGTGCGCCAGGTGGCCCGGCAGCTCAAGGACCGCAACCACGAGTCCTATCGCCTGCATCGCACGGTCAGTCGGCCCTGGGGCAGCTACACCGTGCTGGAGGAAGGCCCGGGCTTCAAGATCAAGAAAATCGTGGTCAAGCCGGGCGCGGCGCTATCGCTGCAGATGCACCACCATCGCAACGAACACTGGGTGGTGGTCAAGGGCACGGCCATGGTCACCAACAACGGCGACGGCTCGCACCTGGTCAACAGCAACGAATCCACCTTCATCGCCGCCGGGCACAAGCATCGACTGGCGAACCCGGGGGTGATCGACCTGGTCATCATCGAAGTGCAGAGCGGCGAGTATCTGGGCGAGGACGACATCGTCCGCTTCGAAGACCAATACGGCAGGACGGCCTGATGCTGCTCAATCTGTACCGCTCGCTGCGCAGCTACCGGGGCTTCATCCTCGGCAGCGTGCAGCGCGAGTTCCAGGCGCGTTATCGCAACTCGCTGTTCGGCGCCTTGTGGACCGTGCTCAACCCGCTGTCGATGATCGTCGTCTACACGGTGATCTTTTCCCAGGTGATGCGCGCCCGCCTGCCAGGGGTGGAGGACGGCCTGGCCTACAGCGTCTACCTGTGCGCCGGACTGCTGACCTGGGGCCTGTTTTCCGAGCTGACCCTGCGCAGCCAGAGCATGTTCCTGGAAAACGCCAACCTGCTGAAGAAGATCAGCTTCCCGCGCATCTGCCTGCCGGTGATCGTGCTGCTCAACGCCGGCATCAACTTCGCGATCATCCTCGGCCTGTTCCTCGGCTTCCTGCTGATCACCGGGCGCCTGCCGGGCCTGGCGCTGCTGGCGCTGATCCCGCTGCTGCTGTTGCAGGTGCTGTTCTGCACCGGCCTGGGGATGATCCTCGGGGTGCTGAACGTGTTCTTCCGCGATGTAGCGCAGTTTTTCGGCATCTTCCTGCAGTTCTGGTTCTGGCTGACCCCCATCGTCTACCCCATCAGCATCCTGCCCGAGTCGATCCAGCGCCTGCTGGCGCTCAACCCGCTGACCGCGCTGATGCACAGCTACCAGAACCTGTTCCTGTACGACCAGTGGCCGCAATGGAGTTCGCTGACCCCGATGCTGGTGATCAGCCTGCTGTTCTGTGCCATGGGGCTGCGGCTTTTCCGCCAGCGCGTCGGTGAAATGGTGGATGAGCTCTGATGGGACATATACGCGTCAGCGGCCTGGGCAAGGCCTATAAGCAGTACCCGAACCGCTGGAGCCGGCTGTTCGAGTGGATGATTCCGTTTTCCAGGCCGCGCCATCACCTGCACTGGGTGCTGCAGGGCGTCGACTTCGAGATCGAGCCGGGCCAGGCCGTGGGCATAGTCGGGGTCAACGGCGCCGGCAAAAGCACCTTGCTGAAAATGATCACCGGCACCACCCAGCCGACCTGCGGCGAGATCCACCTGCGAGGCCGGGTGGCGGCGTTGCTGGAGTTGGGCATGGGCTTTCACCCGGACTTCACCGGGCGCCAGAACGCGGTCATGGCCGGCCAGCTGCTGGGCATGCAGGTCGAGGAAATCGAAGCCCTGATGGCAGAAATCGAAGCCTTCGCCGAAATTGGCGAGGCCATCGATCACCCGGTACGCACCTATTCGAGCGGCATGCAGATGCGCCTGGCGTTCAGCGTGGCCACGGCCCGGCGCCCGGACATCCTGATCGTCGACGAGGCACTGTCGGTGGGCGACGCCTACTTCCAGCACAAGAGCTTCGAGCGCATCCGCAGCTTTCGCCGCGCCGGCACCACCCTGCTGATCGTTTCCCACGACCGCTCGGCGATCCAGTCGATCTGCGACACCGCGATCCTGCTCGAGCAGGGCCGTGTGGCCATGCACGGCAAGCCGGAAGAGGTGATGGACTACTACAACGCCATGCTCGCCGAACGCGAAGGCCAGACGGTGCGCCAGGAAATGCTCGCCAACGGCCAGGTGCGGACCATTTCCGGCACCGGCGAAGCCGGGATCCTCAGTGTGCACCTGCGTGACGAGCGCGAGCGCTCGATCGAAATGGCCGAAGTCGGCCAGCCGGTGGTGCTGGAAGTACAGGTCGAGGTACGCCAGGACATCGAACGGCTGGTACTGGGTTTCATGATCAAGGACCGTCTCGGCCAGCCCATGTATGGCATCAACACCCATCGCCTGGACCAGGCCCTGACCGACTTGAGCGCCGGCGAGAAGATCACCTTCCGCTTTGCCTTCACCATGGGCCTGGGCAAGGGTAACTACTCGGTGGCCCTGAGCCTGTCACGGCTGGATTCGCATCTGGATCGCAACTTCGAATGGCGCGACTACGGCCTGGTCTTCCACGTCATCAACAACCGCCAGGAAGACTTCGTCGGCTGTTCCTGGCTGCAGGCGCGGACCAGCATTGTCCGCTCACCGTCGCAGTCCACCCAGTCAATGCCTCAGCGAGCCGCTCCATGACCCGACTGTTGATTGAATGCACCTATGTGTTCGAACACCCCGAGACCAACTCGGGCATCCAGCGTGTGGTGCGCAACGTTATCCGTGAACTGCCCGCGGCCGATGCCTCGGTCGAATGCATTCCGGTGGTCATGCTCAAGGGCCAGCTCTTGCGGGTATTGAGCCTGAAGCCGTTGAAACCCGAGCGCTGGAACCTGATGGGGTTGCGGGTGCGCCTGGAACAGATGGCCAACGTCTTCTGGCTGCGTCACCGCACCCTGGAGCGACGCAAACCCTTCGATTCCTACCTTGCGCGCCGCTTCCTCTATGTGGCGTGCCGCTTGACCGCACTGGTCTGCTTCAGCATTCCGTTGCGGCTGTGCAACCGGTTCCTCAACACCCGGGAAATCCCCCAGCGCTGCGTACCGCTGCAACATCAACCGGGCGATCAACTGGTGTTGCTGGACTCATCCTGGCATGCCGACTTCTTTCCCCTGGCCGAACAACTCAAGCGCGATGGCGTGGGTATCGTCTCGGTGATTTACGACCTGATCCCCCTGACCCACCCGCAGTTCTGCGACGCCGGGCTGGTCCGGGTGTTCAACCATTGGTTCGACTGGATAGCGCGCACCGCCGACGGCTACATCGCCATTTCCGCGACGATCCGCGACCAGGTCCGCGAAGAGATGCTCCGCCGGGTCGGGCGCCAACAGGTGGCACAGCGCTGGTTCGACTATTTCCACCTGGGTTCGGAACTGGACCAGTGCAGTGAAAACGCTCGGATCAACCCGGACCTGGCCCAGCTGTTCAAGGGCCAGGCAGCGGTCTTCCTGATGGTCAGCACCATCGAACCCCGCAAGAACCACGGGTTCCTGCTCGACGCCTTCGAGCGCGTCTGGGCCAGCGGTTCCCAGGCTCGCCTGTGCATCGCCGGGCGCATCGGCTGGAAGTGCGAGGCGCTGATCGAGCGGATTCGCCGGCACCCGGAGTTGAACCGGCGCCTGTTCATGTTCAACTCCCTGGACGACAACAGCCTGGAGTACGCCTATTCCAAGGCGACGGCGCTGGTGTTCCCCTCCTATGTCGAAGGGTTCGGCCTGCCTCTGGTGGAGGCCATGCAGCGCGGCTTGCCCGCCATGGGCAGCGACATCCCGGTATTTCGCGAGATCGGCGGCGAGTTCATGGCCTATTTCGACCTGAACAATCCGCAGAGCCTGGCCGACCTGGTCATCCAGCAGGAAACCAGCGGCGTGTTTCCCGCGGCCCGCCATGTCGATGACTGGCGCTGGCTGGGTTGGCGAGAAGCCAGTACCCAACTGGTCGAACGCATTGTGTTCCACAGGAACCACGCCCCCTCGGTCATGGAGACGCACGATGCGGATAGCCCTTAACGCGCGCATTCTCCAGTCGCCCCGCACCGGTATCGGTCATTACGTAGCGGAACTGGCCTCGGCCCTGGTCACCGAACAGGGGCTGGAGTTGTCACTGTTCCACGGCTGGGGCTGGAGCCCCGAGCTGCCGGCGGCGGCCATGCCGGGTTACTCCCAAGTGGCCCCTTGGCTGCGACAGATCCCCGGGGCCTACCAGGCCCGGCGCTGGCTGGAACAGCGACGCTTCGACCAGGGGCAGCCTGCAGCGATCGATCTCTACCATGAGCCCAGCCTGTGGCCGCTGGAGTTCGAAGGCCCGACCGTGATGACCCTGCATGACCTGACTCACCTGCATTACCCCTCGACCCAGCCGCCGGCCCGCTTGAAGGAAATCGAGCGGCGTCTTGGCGCAGGCGTGGAACAGGCGCGACTGATCCTGACGGACTCGCAGTTCATCGCCGATGAAGCCCAGGACTATTTCGGCCTGCCGCGCGATCGCTTTGTCGTGGCGCCTCTGGGCGTCGCCCCGCGCTTCCATCCACGTGAGCATGCCGAGCTGGAACACAGCCTCGCAGTCCATGGCCTGCAGCCTCAAGGCTACTTCCTGTGCGTCGGCACGCTGGAACCACGCAAGAACCTGTCCCAGGCCCTGCAGGCCCACGAACAGCTGCCGCCAGCGCTGCGCCAACGTTATCCGTTGCTGATCGTCGGCATGGCGGGTTGGGAGCAAGGACAATTCAGCGACACCCTGCAAAAGGCTTTGGCCAGCGGCCATGTACGACTGCTGGGCTACCTGCCGGACGAACAGGTGGCGCAGTTGGTGGCCGGAGCCAGGGCGCTGATCTTTCCATCGCTGTATGAAGGCTTCGGTCTTCCGGTCCTGGAAGCCATGGCCAGTGGCACACCGGTGGTAGTGACGCGGCGTTCGGCCATGCCGGAAGTCGCGGGTCTGGCCGGCAATTATGTCGAGCCTGGCGATGTGCATGGCTTGAACAGCACTATGCTTCGCTTGATCGACGATGAGCCCCATTGGCAGGCATGCCGCGAAGCGGGTTTGCAACAAGCCGGGCGGTTTTCCTGGAGGCACTGCGCGCAGATCACCGCGCGCACCTACCGTCAGGCTATAGGAGGCTGAATGCGGGTCTTACATTTCTTCAAAACCTATTTGCCTGACTCGGTCGGCGGTATCGAACAGGTCATCTTCCAACTCTGCGAAAGCGGCGCCCAACAGGGTATCGAAGGCCAGGTCCTGACCCTCAGCGCCGACCCGCACCCCGCGATACTCAAGCTCGGTCAGCATGAGGTGCACCGGGCCAAGCTCGACATACAGTTCGCCTCCACCGGTTTCTCCTACAGCGTGTTCAAGCAGTTCCGCGAAATGGCTGCCGAAGCCGACGTGGTCAACTACCACTTCCCCTGGCCGTTCATGGACCTGGTGCATTTCGTGAGTGGCATGAACAAGCCCTGCGTGGCCACCTACCACTCCGACATCATCCGCCAGCGCCATTTGCTCAAGCTGTACCGGCCGTTGATGAATCGCTTCCTGGGCAGTGTCGACCGGATCGTCGCCGCGTCGCCGAACTACCTGCACACCAGCGATGTGCTGCAGCAATTCCCGGACAAGACCCTGGTCATCCCCTACGGCCTGAACAAGGCCGGTTATCCACAGCCCGATAGCGAACGCATGGCCCGGTGGCGCCAGCGCCTGGGCGAGCGTTTTTTCCTGTTCGTCGGGGTGATGCGTTACTACAAGGGCCTGCACATCCTGCTCGATGCCCTCAAGGACGTGGACTACCCGGTGGTGATCGTCGGCGCCGGCCCGCTCGAGGCCGAGCTGCATGCCCAGGCCGCGGCCCTGGGCCTGCGCAACCTGCATTTCCTCGGCCGCCTGGGGGATGAAGACAAGGTGGCCTTGCTGCAACTGAGCTACGCCATCGTCTTCCCTTCGCACTTGCGCTCCGAGGCGTTTGGCATCTCGTTACTCGAAGGCGCGATGTACGGCAAACCAATGATCTCCAGCGAGATCGGTACCGGCACCAGCTATATCAATATCCATGGCGAAACCGGCCTGGTGGTGCCGCCCAGCGATCCCCTGGCCTTCCGCGCCGCCATGCGCCAGCTCTGGGACAACCCGGAACAGGCCGCGCAAATGGGCCTCAAGGCCGAAGCCCGTTACCGGCAGCTGTTCACCGCCGACGAGATGGGCCGCAGGTGGAGCGAGCTGTACCAGGAGCTGCTGGAGGAAAAAGCCCTGTCCTACGCCTGAGGTTGCGTTGTAGGAGCGAGCGGGCGGCGATCCGACTTGCCCGCGATGGACTTGAGAGCGCCGCGTTTACCCAGTCAACACGCGTCATCGTTAACGACCATCGCGGGCAAGCCTCGCTCCTACAGGTTTGTGCTCTGGTGCCAGCGCAGGGCCAGCGCCGCGGGCCGGCGCACCAGTTGTTCGACCTCGAAGCGCCACAGGCGCTCGGCGCCCGGGAAGGTTGCGATCTGCGGGTCGTCGAGCACGACTTCAGTGCGCCCGCTGAGCTGCAGCAGATCGCCACGGCTGAAGTCGATGAACAGCAGGCCGGCGCGGGGGTTGAGCAGCAGGTTGCCCAGGGTGTTGAAGTGCAGGTTGCCGGCGAAATCCGGAATGCTCAGGCGGTTGCCCTCGACCCGCACGAAGCCGGCCGGGCCGCCGCGGTGGGAAACATCGACCCAGAGCCGTCCCTCGACCTCCACGTAACTGGCGACAAAAAACGTATCGGCGCTCCGGATCATCGCCCTCGCCTCTTCATCCAGCACGTTCAGGCGCTGCACCGGCCGGTGCGCGGCCAGCGGCACCGACTCGAACTGACGCAGCTGGATGTAGCGCGGGCAGTTGCCGAAGGACTGCTCGACGCCCAGGGCAAAACCGCTATGGTCCAGCTCGACGATCCGCCCGTTGAGGCGGTTGCGCCGCCGGGTGTGCAGCTCGATGCCCAGCAGGCCAATGGCCGCGCCCGGCGTCAGCTGGGCGGGGTCTTCGGCGGCTGGCAGGCTGTCGAGCCTTAGCCGCCCAGGGGTTGGCGAGTGGGCGAAACCGACAGCCCCTTCGAGCACGCTGGCCCAGGGGTTGCCCTGGTTATCCACAGCCCCGAGCAGCATGAACGGCAGCTGTTGATAAAACTGCCGGTGCTGATCGGGCATCTCGCTGCGGATCACCTTGCGCCCGACGACTTCCATGCGCTCGGCCACGCCGGCCTGGGCTTGCAGGCGGGTTTCGCCTGCGTGCCAGGGGGATTCGGTATTCATCATGAGTCTCCCCTGCGTCGATGACGCAGCAGTCAGCGGGCCCGGGAGGTGCCGGGCCGCCAGATTCAGGCGCTTTGCAGGCCCACCGCGGTGCGCGGCATGCCGACGAAGCCGGGCAAGGCTTCGATGCGCGCCAGCCAGGCGCGGACCTGTGGATAATCCGCCAGCGACACATTGCCCTCGGGGGCGTGGGCGATGTAGCTGTAGCCGGCGATATCGGCGATGGTCGGTTCGCTGCCCGCCAGGTAAGGGCTGGCCGTCAGTTCCTGCTCGACCACCTTGAGCAACGCATGGGAGCGGTCGATGGCCTCCTCGGCGTTGCGCTGCGCGCCGAATACGGTGATCAGCCGCGCCACCGCCGGGCCGAAGGCAATCGGTCCCGCCGCCACCGACAACCAGCGCTGGACCCGTGCCGCGCCAACCGGATCGCTGGGCAACCAACGGCCCTGGCCGTACTTCTGCGCCAGATACACCAGGATCGCGTTGGAGTCGGCCAGCACCACGCCCTGGTCGTCGATCACCGGCACCTGGCCAAAAGAGTTCAGCGCCAGGAAGGCCGCCTGCTTGTGCTCGCCTTTCGCCAGATCGACGAAGATGAGCTCAAAAGGCAACCCCAGCAGCGACAACATCAGTTCGACGCGATGGGCATGACCGGAACGGGGGAAGTTGTAGAGCTTGATGGCGTGCATGGCAGACTCCGCTGGGCAGGGGTGCGGCTCACAAGAGCGGCACTGACGGACGCCATCTTCTCTCTCAGGTCAAAACAACAGAATCACCAGAAAACACAATCCATCATTTCAGCCAGCGTAATGATCCACGCTACGACTGCAACGCCGGATGTTCGCGCAGCGCCTGCACCGCGAAGTCGACGAAACTGCGCACCCGTGCCGGGGCCTTGCGCCCGCCCTGATACACCACATGGATCGGCAGCGGCGCCAATTCGAACTCAGCCAAAACAATCTCCAGCTCACCAGCCGCCACCTTGCCCGCGACCTGGTACGACAGCACCCGGGTCAGGCCCAGCCCCAGGCACGCGGCACTGATCGCCGCCTGGTTGGCGGTAACCACCAGCCGCGGCTCCGGACGAACGCTCAAGGGGGTTCCGCCCTCGTTGAACAGCCAGCTCCTGGACTGGCCGATGGACGACGGCGCAATCAGCGGCGCCTGGCGCAACTCCTGCGGATGGCGCGGCCGCCCATGCCGGGCCAGGAAAGCCGGGGACGCGCAGATGACCCGCCGCACCTCGCCGACGCGCATGGCGTGCTGGCCGCTGTCGGGCAACTCGCCGATGCGCACCGCGACGTCCATGCCTTCCTCGACCATGCTCACCACCCGATCGACCAGCAGGGCATTGATGCTGACCTCGGGAAAGCGTTCCAGGTAATCCACCATCAGCGGGGTCACGAACAACTCGCCGAACAGCACCGGCGCGGTGATCGTCAGTTGGCCGCGCGGGAGGGCATGGATGCCGGCGGCCGAGGCCTCGGCGTCCTGCAACTCGGCGAGGATGCGCCGGCTGTCTTCCAGGTAACGCTGGCCGGCTTCCGTCAGCAGCACATTGCGCGTGGTGCGGGTCAGCAACTGGGTGCCGATACGCAGCTCCAGCGCCGCCACCGCCCGGGTCACGCTGGGCGCGGACAGCCCCAGGCGCCGCGCCGCGGCAGCGAAGCCCTGCTCCTGGGCGACGCTGATGAACACCTGCATTTCCTGGAATCGGTCCATGGCGGTCCTCGCACTACGGCGCCCTGCCCCGGCACCGTCCCGCATGGACCGCCCGGGCTCAGGCAGGGACCTGGAGTCGCTGCCACAAGGCCTCATCGTTGAAGTCCCGGATGATACTCCGCGCACCCGCCTCGCGAAGCTGAGTTTCCTCGAGCCCCGACAGCATGCCGAAGGTGTGGATGCCCGCCGCCGCCGCGGAGCGCACACCGGCCAGCGAGTCCTCGAAGGCCAGCGCCTGATCGGCGCTCACCTCCAGCAGTTGCAGGGCGGTCAGGTAAGGCAGCGGGTCGGGCTTGCCGCGCGCCAGCTCACCGCCGATCACCAGCGCATCGAAACGCTCGGCAATCCCCAGGCCCTGGAGCATGGCTTCGGCGTTTTCCCGGGGTGCGTTGGTCACCACCGCCATGGGGATGCCGGCCGCCTGGGCATAATCCAGGGTGCGCAATACGCCAGGCACCGGCGTGGTCTCGCGCAGTTGGGCGCGGAACATGGCCTCCTTCTGCGCCGCCAGCTCCGGGTACTGCGCTGCCGGAGCATTGGGAAACAGGCCGGAGAAAATCATGTCGTCGGGAAAGCCCATCACATGGGCCTTGTAGTAATCCAGGCTCATGGACTTGCCCCAGCGCGCCAGCAACTGGTTGTAGGCGTTGAGGTGCAGGTCATCGGTGTCGATGAGGGTGCCGTCGAGATCGAACAGCAGGGCAGAAAGCTTCAAGGGCGTGCTCCGGGAAAATGCAGACCGCGCGCGATCGGCAGCATGAGAAAGGGATAAACGATCAACAGGCTGAAAGCCGCTTCGACACCGATCCGCGCGGACAGCAAGCCGAGCAGGAACGGCGCCAGCAACAGCGCCACGCCCACCGCCTGGGAGGCCTGGGCGCTGATGGCCGAACTGGCCCGGGGCGCGACACGCATCGCCGAACCGAGGATCAACGGGAAGAAATTGCCCAGGCAGGCACCCAGGACAAAGACCAACAAGGCAGTGAGCAGTTGGGTCTGGCTGAAGTACAGCAGCACCAGGGTGGCGATGGCCCCGAGCATCACGCCGACCAGCAGCGGCAACGGGCTGATGCGGCTCAACGCATAACGGCTGGCCAGGCGCCCGCACACCGTGCCGGCAAAATACAGGCTCATCAGCGTGGCCGCGGCCGAGGCGCTGACCTGGACGTGCACGGCCAGGTATTCCGCGCCCCAGAAACCGACGCCCCATTCCGCGGAGATCCCCAGCAGCACCAAGGCCCACAGGCTCAGCTGAACCCGCCGGGTCATGAGGCTCTGCCCGCTCTCGCTGGCTTGATGGGCGGCGGCGAGTATCGCCGGGGCGTTCCAGGTACTCAGCGAGAGCACGGTCACCAGCAGCGCGATGGCGGCGATGCTGCCCGGCACCAGGCGCCAGGACAGCCCCAGGCCGGTCATGCTCCCCACCAGCAAGGCGCCGCCGAGCACGCACAGCCCGGCGACTATGTGCGCCTCCACCAGCCTCGGCGCGGCCTGCTCGCGATAACGCTCGCCCAGGGCCGCCTGCCCCACCGCCAGCACAAACCCACCCGACAGGCCCATCGCCCCGGCGGCGAGCAAGGTCAGCGACCAGTGCCCGGCCAGCGCGAACAGGCTGCTGGCGATCACCACCGAGAGGCAGGCTACGGTGCTCATGCTCGTCGACCGCGCCCGTCGCTCCAGCCAGCGGTAGGGCCAGCCGACCAGCGCCAGGCCGGCGGCATAGGCGGCGAAATGCAGGCCGGCCCAACCGAGGTCGAGCGCCAGGGTTTCGCGCAGGAACGGCATGATCGGCCCGAGCAACCCTTGCTGGGCGCCGAACAACCCGAACAACAGGTAAAGGAACCACGGGCGCGCCTCGCGGACCTGCTCCTGGCCGCTGAGCGCTTGACTGGAATCCCGCGCGGCTTCAGCCATGGGCCGTCTCCCGGCTGAACAGCGCCTGCCATTGCCGGCAGCGCGCGGCCTTGTCCCGGCTGGCCTGCACGGCCGGCAGCGGTTGCAGCGCACCGCTCGGATGGGCCTGGCCCGGCACCACCTTGCCATAACGCTGGCTGATCGCCGCCGCGGCAGGCGTGAGCATCCACTGCAACGCCTGCTGCGCATGGGCGGCGTTGGGCGAGCCGGCCCGACAGGCGAACACCTCGTCCTCATAACAGCGCGCATCTTCCGGCACGCACCAGCGCAGGTGCGGGTGCTGTTCGGCGGCGCGGGTGGCCGCGGTCGACACCGTTACCCCCAGCCAGGCCTGCCCCTGCACGACCGCCTCGATCGGCGCCGTGGAGGAACCGCTGATCGAAGGGGCTTGCCTGGCCACCTGGGCCAGCAGCGCCCAGGCCTGCTCGCCGTAATGTTCGAGCAGCGCGCCAAGGTGCAGGTAGCCGGCGCCGGAGCGCCCGGGGTCGGGCAAGGCCAGCCGCCCGGACCACTCGGGAGCGGTCAGGTTCTGCCAACGGGTCGGCACCGCCAGGCCCTCGCGGGCGAGGACCTTGGGGTCATAACAGAAGGCCGGGACGAAACCCGACGCGGCGAACCAGCGGCGATCCGTGGCCACCGCGGCGTCCGGCAGGCCGGCGAATTCGATGTCCGTCAGCGGCATCAATTGCCAGGCCAGGCCGGGGTCGAGCAAGGCGGTGGCCGCCGTGCCCAGCAACAGGTCCCAGGCCCCGGCGCTGCCGCTGTGCAGGCGTTCGATCAGCTCCGAGGTGGAGCAACGGGTCAGGCGCACCGGCATGCCGATGTGCTGGCTGATGCCGGCGATGAATTCGGCCAGCTCGGCATGCTCCATCGAGCTGATGGCGTTGAGCTCAGTCATCGGCGGCCTCCAGCAAACGGTGCAGCTTGGCGTACTGCAGCAGCATGATGGTCTTGCCGTCGCAGATCTCGCCGCTGTCGATCATGGCCAGGGCGCGGTCGATCGGCAGCTCCAGCACTTCGATCTCTTCGCCCTCGTGTTCCAGGCCGCCGCCCTCGCTCTGCTTGTCTTCGTCGAAATATTCGCCGACGAAAAAGTGCAGGCGCTCGGTGACCGACCCCGGGCTCATGAAGGCCTCGAACACCTTGCGCACCTCACGGATGCGGTAGCCGGTTTCCTCCTCCGTCTCCTTGTGGATGCAGGTACGGGCATCGTCCTTGTCCAGCAGCCCGGCGCAGGTTTCGATCAGCATGCCGTCGTGTTCGTTGACGAAGGCCGGGAAGCGAAACTGCCGGGTCAGCACCACCGTCTGCTTGGCCCGGCTGTACAACAGGATGGTGGCGCCATTGCCGCGGTCGTAGGTTTCCCGGTCCAGGGTGCGCCAGACGCCGTCGCGGCCCTGGAAGTCGTAGGTGGTCTTGCGCAGCACGTACCAGTTGTCCGAAAGCACTTCGACCTGATGGATCCGCACACGGTCCTTGGTGGGGATGGCCTGGTTCATCGATTCATTCCTTGTTCGCGGACAAATGAGTGGCATTGGGCGCAACGCTCAACAGGCGCTCGACCATGCGCGGGTCGCGGTGCTCGGGAGCGGTCATCACCGCGGTGTCCAGGGCGCGGTCGCAACCGCAGGGGCAGGCCCCGGCATGCCGGCCCAAACGGGTCACGGCTTCGGTCACCAGGCGCCGGGTCAGGTTGAAGGTGTCCGCCATGCGTTGCGCCACCAGCGTGGCGTTCACCGGCTCGTGGGATTCGTGCCAACAGTCGAAATCGGTCGGAATGGCGATCATCGCGTAGCAAAGCTCGGCCTCGCGGGCCAGCTTGGCTTCGGGCATCGCGGTCATGCCGATCACCGTGCCGCCCCAGTGGCGGTACAGGTGGGACTCGGCGCGGGTCGAGAACTGCGGGCCTTCCATGACCACGTAGGTGCCGCCGTTGCGTGCCTGGATATCGCTGGCCTCGGCACTCTCGGCGAGCACGCCGCGCATGCGCGCACAGACCGGCTCGCCGAAGGGCACATGGCCGACCAGCCCGGGGCCGAAAAAGGTTTTGTCACGCTGGATGGTGCGGTCGATGTACTGGTCGATCAGCACAAAGCTGCCTGGAGGCGCATCGTGGGTCAGGCTGCCTACCGCGCTGACCGACAGCAGTTGCGTGCAACCGACGCTGCGCAGCGCGGCGATGTTGGCGCGGGCATTGATCGAGGCCGGCGGAATCACATGGCCCACGCCATGCCGTTGGACAAAGGCCACGGGCACGCCATTGAGCGTGCCCAGGGTGAGCGGCGAGGACGGCGTGCCGAAGGCGGTCGTGCACTCCACCTGCTGAATGTCCTGCAGGCCCGGCAGCTGTTGCAGGCCGCTGCCGCCGATGATGCCGATACGTTGAACGTGCTGGGTTGGAGTGGAATGGGTCACAGGCTACCTCTCGACTTCAGGGGGGACGGTTCGTGTTCGCTGCACACCAGGCGTTCATAGAGTTCGGACAAGGCCGTGGGCGCATTGCCGCGGGGCAGCAGCAGCCCTTCGCTGGCGTTGGTGCTGTAGCGCGGTTCGTGGATTTTCAGGTGCCGGTCGATCGCCGGCAGGTAGTTCCAGCGCACGCCGGGGTACAGGGAATGCGCCAGGTGATAGGCGTCGGACGTCGGGGCGATGAACACCCGCACCAGCCAGCCGGATACCCCGAAGTAATCGGTGGGTCGGCCCGCCAGGTATTCCAGCTCGCGGCGGTTGCGCGCGCTGCCTTCGATGAACCAGCGGTGCTCGGTCAGCAGCGAGATCCAGGCAAACACCGGATAGGACGTCAGCAACGGCAGCAACCAGCCGAACAACACGCCTTTCCAGCCGCCGAAGGCGTACAGCAACGCCGCCACCGCCGCCACACTCAGGCAGCGCGCCAGGGTGGTCAGGCGGGAGTGGTTGAGCAGGCTGCTGCGCACCAGGGTGGTGAGATTCACCCAGGCCCCGCGAGGGGTCAGCGGGTACAGCAACAGGCCATAGAAACCGCTGGGCGACAGGCCGGCAACGTAGCCGCCGGCCTGCACCCGGGCGCGGTTGGGATCAAGTTCGGGATGGTTGGGGTGGCGATGGTGCTCCAGGGTATGGGTCTGGTGCCGGCTGCGCATGTCGCGCTTGAACATCGGGAACTGGTAGAACAGGTTGCTCAGCCACCACTGCCAGCCATGGTGGCGACACAGGGCGAAGTGCACCGCGTTGTGCCCGAACTCCTGCAACGCGCGCATGCGACCGCCGCTCCACAACAGCACGGCCAGCCAGGCCAGCGGCGACGAGTAGATCGACGCCGCCTGCACCGCGGCGACTATGTCCAGCCACGTCCAGACAAAGGGCAGCGGCGCGAACCAGGTATCCAGCGGACGGTAGTACTGCTCCCGCCGTCCCTCCAGGCGCGGTATCAGCTTGAGCAGGCGCAGCACCCGCTGCGCATCCCGGTAATAGAACGCCACCAGCCCGCGCAACAGCAGCGAAACAGCGATCAGGCCAAGCAGGACAATGTGCGCAGTGTCCATGATCAGGCCCCCTCGCGAACGACGGCGCGCCGCTCGGCGCTGGCGTAATGGCCCAGCAATTCGCCCAGCCCGCCGAAGACCGGGGCGTCGGCCTGCCGCAGGCGGTCGATGTCCTGATGGCCGGTGCTGACCAGCAGCGGCTTCCAGCCGACGGCCCGCGCCACGTCGTAGTCGTGCAGGGTGTCGCCGATGAACAGGGTGCGCCCGGCCGGTGTGCCGAGCCTCTCCTGGAGCATCAGGGCCTCGGCGGTCTTGCTGGTGGCCTGGTTGTGGCTCAGCCCCACGACATGCTCGAAATGCCCGCGCAGGCCCTTGGCCTCCAGGGTCTGGAGCAGCACGTCGCAATGCGAGGCGGACACGATGGAGACGCCGATGCCGGCATTGCGCGCCGCCTCCAATACCTCGAACACCCCATCGTGCAGCGGGCACTGCGCGACATTCGTATCGAAGTGCTCCAGGTAGTGTTCGACGATTTGCGCGAAGGGCGTGCGCTGCAGATCGAACCCCAGGGAGGCGTAGAAATCGGCAATCGGAAAGTCGAACAGCGCACGGTAACGAACGGCATCGATGGGCGGCACCGCATAGCGCTCGCCACAGCGATTGACCGCGCTGACCGCCAGGGCGATGTCGTCGATCAGGGTGCCGTTCCAGTCGAATACCAGGTGTTCGATCCCCGAGAAGTGCAGTCGATCATCGATCATGGTCGGGTTTTCTCCGCAAGAAGGGCGTTGAGGGCGATGCGCGAGGCGATCGCCGGTGTGTATAGCTTGCTGGGCTCCATCACCAGGTTGGTCACGCCAATCTGGGTTTCCAGGGCCCGCCGATTGTTCGCCGAGACCTGGCCCAGGCCGGCGCCGTACCAATGATGGAAACGGGTGCGCCAACTGCGCTGGCCGACGGTTTCGGGAAAGCGGAAGTCTTCGGTGGTGGCCATGCTCCAGGCGCCATCGACCACCCCGCACAGGCGGCCCTGCAACTGGCGAAAGCCCTGGCCTCCCTGCAGCAATACCTCGTCGATGTGGCGGTCGATGCAATCGGCCTCCAGCGCGCCGATGGTCATGCCCTGGCTGTACAGCGGGTTCATGCTGCTCAGGGCGTCGCCGACCACCAGCAGCCCGGCGGGCCAGTGCTCGACCCGGTCGAAGTGGGTGCGGCGACTGCCGGGCATCTTGAAGGTATGGACCGGCGACAGCGGTTCGGCGTCGCGAATCACCTCATGGATGTCCGGCACCGGAAGCGCCGCCAGCGCCTGCAGGAACTCCTGCGGGTCGTTGCCGGGAAAGTGGCCGAACCAGCCGCCGGTGGTGACCATCCAGCGGTCGCCTTCGATCGGGCTGATCACCCCCATGGAACGCTGCAACGGCGCCTTGGGCAGCACCAGCAGCACTTGCCACTGCTCGGCATAGGCCGGCAGGCGCCGGTAGATGCGCGACGCATAACCCAGCTCGGTCTTGACCACGCTGGTCTCGACCTCGCCGAAGCCGGCCTCTTTCAGCCACGTCGGCAAGCGCGTGCCACGCCCGCTGGCGTCCACCAGCAGGTCGCAGCGCAGCGTCCGCTCGCCATGCCCATCGTCGACGGTCACCGCCTCGACCCGCCGGGACGGATCGGCCCCGGTGAACTCGATTCGTGTGACCCGGGTGCTGGACAGCACCTCGACGTTCAGCACGCCGAGCAAGGCCCGGCGCAGCTGGTTGTCGATCAGCCGCCGGCTGCAGTAATGGGCATAGATGCCACTGCGGTAGCGGTTCTTCCAACGCCCGCCCTGGTACCACTTCACGTCATGGCCCAGGTCGGCCACTTGCGCGCCCCCCTGCTCCAGGGCGCTCAGGGTGCCGGGGAAGATGCCTTCGATGATCTGCTTGCCGCGCAGCAACAACAGGTGGACGTGATGCTCCTGGGGCAGGCTCTGGCGCGGCCCGGTCTCGTCGAAGAAATCGCTCTTCTCGATCACCGTGACCCGCTGGAAACGCCGGGCCAGGACCGCGGCCGTCAGGCAGCCCGTCACGCTGCCGCCGATGACCACGGCATGGCGACCGCCCGCGGCGGTATCAGGCTGGGGAGTAGTCATTGAGCACCTTTGCAATGTAGGCCAGGTCGTCGTCCGCCAGGCCCGGGTGCAGCGGCACCGTAGTCAGCGAACGCAGCAACCGGGCGGCGTTGGGGCAATCGCGGCGGTACTGCGCCAGCAGCGGCAACTGGTACAGCGGCTGGTTGTCGTACTTGCCGATGTCCGAAGGGATGCCATGACGCTGCTGGTAATGCACCAGTTCACGCCCGTCGTGCCCCACCGCCTGCAACAGCAAGGCATAGGCGTTGGCCTCTCCACCGGGGGTCAGCGGCAGCTCGCGCAGCGCCGGGTTGTCCAGTTGCTCCAGCAGCCGCCGGCGGTTGTCCTGGCGCTGGTGCAGACGGCTTTCCAGCTGCCGCGAACGCGCCAGCCCGAGGGCGGCCTGCAGGCCACCGAGCTTGAGGTTGATGCCCAGGGTTTCGCCGGTGAGGTTGCCGAAGCGGGTGTAGGCCCGGATACGGCTGGCGCGCTCGTCGTCATCGGTCATGACAAAGCCGCCCTCACCGGTGGACATGAACTTGCAGTCATGGGTGCTGAAGCAGCTGATGTCGCCATGCTGCGCCAACCAGCTGCCGTTCAGGCGTGTCAGGTGCGCATGGGCCAGGTCCTGGATCAGCGGGATGCCGGCCTGGCGCGCGGTGGCCCAGGTGGTGTGCGAGGCAATCGGATAGCCCCACATCGGCACCTCGATCACCGCGCATGTCCGCGGGCCGATGCAGCGTTGCAGGTCATCCGGGTCGAGCCCGAAGTTGTCCGGCGCCACATCGCAGAACACCGGGACCAGGCCCAGGGACAGGATCGGCAGGACGGTGCAGATCGGGCACGTGGGCGCGACTATCACTTCGTCCCCCGGCTGGAAGCGCACGCCGGCCAGGGCCGCGGTGACCGAAGCGGCCCCCGACGACACGGCGATCACGTGGCGCACGCCGTACAGCACGGCGAGCGCGGTCTCATAGTCCTCGACGATCTGCGAGGTGCCGGTCAGCCCTGTCGCCAGGGCGCGTTGCAGCTCGGGCACATCGTCGGCGGTATCGTGGCCGCACTTGTCCGCGATGACCCGGGAGGGTCGGGAGATGGCCTGGTTCATGGCGCCACCTTCCTGCCGACCATGTCCCACACCTCGGCATCGGCGAACACCCGGTCCACCATGCGCCGGAAGTTGGGGAACATCTTCAGCTCGGCAGTTTCCTGCCGGCTGAAGAAGCGCGCGTTTTCCACCTCGCGCTCCGGCGGGCAAGCCCGCAGGTCGGTGGCGGTAAGGTAGATCAGGTCCAGGTGGTAATGCGGCCCGCGCTTGTCATCGATGAACTCGCAGAGGATCCGGTAAGGCTGGTGCAACACCGTGACATCGGTCTCGGCATCGGCCAGTTCCAGGTCACGCTCGCCCAGCAGGGCGGCGTGAATCCCGGTTTCCTCGTAGATCTCGCGCAGCACTGCCACATCAGGGGTTTCCCCCTGCTCTATATGGCCGCCCGGGTACAGCCAGACCCCCAGCTTGCGATGGTGCAGCAGGAGCATCTTGCGGTCCGGATTCAACACGAACGCCGAGGCCGTGAAATGCCGGTCCAGGGTCGAACGATCGGGGACGTCCGTCATAATGGCGCACCGTACTGGTTGATCCGTTCGGCCATGTAGTCCAGTTCGGCGCGGGTGATGTCCGGATGGACCGGGATGGTGGTCATGCTGGCCAGAAGCGCCTCGGCGTTTGGACAGTCGTTGCGGTACTGGGCCAGCGCCGGGAACTCGTAGAGTGCCTTGCAGCCGTAGCGCTTGATGTCCGACGGGATGCCCGCCTCGTCCAGGTAATCGATGAAGGCCCGGTTGTCGGCGAAATGCAGCTCCAGGTTGAGGAAGTAGTAGTTGGTCCGCCCGCCCTCGATGATGACCTTTTCCCGCACCTTGCTATGGTCGAGCTGCTGCAGGAAGTAGCTGGCATTGGCGCGTCGTTGCTCGATCTGCGCGGCCAGCGAATCCAGGCGGTTGGCGCCCAGCGCGGCAGGCAGCGCGGCCAGCTTGTAGTTGAGGCCGAAGTCCTTGCCGTTGAGGTTGCCGAAGCGGCTGTAGTCGCGGCAGCGCTGGGCCAATTGGTCGTCGTCGGTGAGGATGAAACCGCCCTCGCCGGTGGCCAGCGGCTTGCGCTCGTGGGTGCTGAAGCACGACAGGTCGCCATAGGCCGACAGCGGCCGGCCGTTGAGGGTGCTGCCATGGGAATGCGCCAGGTCGAGGATCAGCTTGATCCCCAGCTCGCGGGTCAGGCCTTGCAGCTCATCGACTTCGGTGGGGTAGCCCCACATCGGAATATCGATGATCGCCCGGGTGCGCGGGGTGATGCGGGCCTTGATCGACTCCGGATCGGCGCCGAAACCGTGACGGCGGGTGTCGACGAAGATCGGGTTGGCACCCGCGGCCATGATCGGATAGATGGTGCACAGCGGGCAGCTCGGCGTCAGCAGCACATCGTCGCCGGGACCGACGCCGGCGGCGTAGATCGCCACGCTCAGGGCCGCGCCACCCGAGGAGACTGCTATCGCATGCCGCGCCTCGAACCAGGCCGCCAGCTTGGCCTCGTATTCGCCCACCACATCGCTGGTGCCGGACAGCGGCCGTTCCAGGGTGTTCTGCAGGGTCAGCAGATCGTCGGCGTACACCGGACGGTACTTGTCGGAAACGGAAATGCGGGCAGCGCTGGAGAGATTAGAGGACATTGGTCTGGGCTCCGAGAAAGGCTGGGGACTTGGCGGCATGGGTGGAGTGGAGGGCAAGCACGGGGGCGACATCGGCGCGAGCGCTGTCGGCATGACAGATCTGCTCGATCACCCGGAAGGTCGGCAGCAGGCTTTCGAAGCTGGCCTCGTAAGGCGAACGGTTGCGCACCGCGTCGAAGAACTTCTCCAGTTCGCCGAAATAACCGCTGCGCTCATAACCCGAATCCAGCGGCCCTGGCTGCCACGCGCCGCGCCAGCGCTTGGCGGTGCCGGTTGCCCCGGTGCCATGCACCGGCTCGTGCAGGGTGATGTTCCACAGGTTGTTGAGCTCGACCATCATCGAATTGGAGCTGACGATCTTCATGTCGAATTCGAAGTACGGGAACATGGTCCCGCTCAGCAGGCTGACCGTCGCGCCGGAGCTGAAGCCGAGCTCCAGGCTCACCAGCAACGAGTCCTCGTGGCGCTGCACCCGGGATTCGATATCGCGCAATTCGCCACCGCCGAAGGTCACGCCAAGGTCGATGGTGTGAATCGCCTGGGCCAGCAGGAACGAACGCAGGGTGGAATCCAGCCCCCACAGCGGCGCGGTGGGTTTGCTCGCATAGTGGTTGAGCTGGATGTGCACGACCTTGCCGAACTGCTCGGTGCGCGTCATATCGCGCAGCTGGCGCATCGGCTTGGCATATTTGAAGTTCATCCCCACACCGGTGACCACCTGGGCCTGGCGAGCCGCGCCGATCAGGTATTCGAGCTCGGCGAGGGTGAAGCACGGCGGCTTCTCGACAAAGACATGCACGCCCTTGGCCATTGCCTTGATCGCCAGGTCGCGGTGCGCCTGGGGCGGACAAGCCATGACCACCGCATCCAGCGCAGCGGTATCGAGCATCTCGTCGAAGTCGTCGGTGATCGCGACCTCGGAGATGAAACGGTGAATCTGTCCGGCGCGGTTCAAGTCGCTGTCGCACACGGCGACGATGCGAATATCCGGCATTTGCAGAAGCGTAGGCAGCAGGTTTTCTTGCATCTGCGCGCCGAGGCCGACGATGCCAACTCTGAGTACAGTCATAACCATCTCCATCCTGGAAAAGTGGGTACTGCGTCATGAAAAGGTTGGACGAACGACTACACGGGATCCGCCTCGGGTCACCTGCGGGGTGAGCCGATCCGGTCCGACATTCGCTTCAATCGAGGCAGGATTGCCTCAGAACAACGGATCACCTTTACAGAGTCCGTTCGGGCTGTTGCCCAGGGTCACCCGGGTGGAACACTCGGATGTTTCACGCCACACGCCGACACCCGGTTGAGACCGAGGAGCCATAGAGGCGCGATGGGCAGAAGGGATAGCGCCGCGAAGGCGATAGGTAGGAGGGGAATCAGGTCGAATCGAGCGCTGGTGGCAATGAGCTACCTGGCCGAAAACCTGGATCGAAGAATTGTGGCTTCGTTGAAAAACGGAACAACGACCGAAATGCCGATACGCATGCATGGCTGAATCATCCTTGAAGCGCTGTTTTATCCTTGTTATGCAGGAGCTCCGGTTCCGTGAGCCCTTGCTTGCCACACACCTCATCAATGTGTGGCTTGGAGGTATAGATCAGCCTTTTTAGGAGCGCAAATCAGTTGCTATATCGTTTCATCATATTGTTTTGAACAATCCGGACATAAGGCAACGGGCCATATAGGCCCGTTGTCAAAGCGCCGACCGGGCCGAAAAAATCTGGTCGTAGACAAATAAGTCAGTCTCGCCGGCCTGCACGGCTTGGGGTCTGTAGGGTACGAGGCTGACTTTTTAAGTCGGTCTCACGGCACCTCTTGAGGGGCTTTACGCTTCGGAAAAATAATTAAGTCAGTCTCAGCTGGCGCATGAGGTGGCCGACTGTCGCCGGCAGCCGAAGCTACCGTAACCATCGTGTCCAGGTTTACTCGTCCGAGGTCGAAGAGGGAGGCGGCAGGCTAAGTGTGATGCCTTGCCCAAGAGAATCAGGATGCTTCTCTGCTCCTCTCGCGTATTGCTGTTGAATGGCCGCAAAAATCTTAGCGAGATCGCTGTCTGTCGGGAGTGTGGGGGTAGAGTTATCGCCCCCGCTAGCCATGTCGCTCCCAGCCCCGCTAGTGGTTCCGATAGCGCCCCCGCCGTTGTCCCCGTTGTCGCTCGCGGCTGCTTGGCTGATTAGCGCCATGGCAGTGCCGGGGCCTACAGGTTCACCCGTTGCTCGTGCTAGTAGAACTGACGCGATTGCAGCACGCGTAGCTGAGCTTTCGGGTAAACCCTGGGCGTTATCGAAGGAGTTGAGCTCAAGTTCATTCAACTTGAAGAAATCGAATGTGAAATCTGCTTTCGCATCTTCTTTATTCTTATTGAATTTCACTAAGACGTCGGCTCCAAGCTGGATCTGTACTCTGGTAATAAACTCCTCATAGACCTCGAAGTTAGGATGGATGATCTTGTAGCTGTCTTTATTTTCGTGCGTGTCTTTGATCGTGGCAGGGTTGTGAAAGAGAGTGGTCTTGTCCTTCTTGATTTCCATGTTGCAGCGCTTGCATGCGACGGAAAGATTGCTTATTTCGTATGTGAGAGGTTTGCAGTGGCTTTTCGGGATTATATGCTCACGATCAATCGTGAAAAGACCACCACCATATAGGTTGCTTCTGCAGTAGCAGCACAGATTGTTCTGTCGCTCCATATGGAACGCTTTAATTCTGTCTCTTAACTTTTTTAAGACGTCCCTGACAGGCTCCATTTCAGCCTGCTCCAATTTCCAAGAGTCATCTAGAGTGAGAGCGTGAGCTATAGCGTCTTTTTCCTCATCACTCAGGCTGAAATCTGAGAGAGGAGGATCTAATTTGTCATCGCTCATCGGCTCACCTCATCAATCTCCTTGGCGAGTATTTGAGCAGCATTGAGGAAATTCTTCTGGCTTTCATCAAATGAAGCACGGCTCACGTCTTCAATGAAAGTCAGTGTTTCGTTGATAGTAGATTTTCTCGACCACAGGTCATCCAGTTTGGATGAAAGCATTTCGCTGAGGTACCTGCTTGCTGGTGGCATCGTTTCGAATTGCCCCCAGAGCAGTTCCTCAATATTTGCTGAGGATGGAGTTTCAATCGATCCTCTCTCTGGGTGGATGAAGCGAAGGTCGATTCCCTTATCTAGTTGGGCGCCAGTTACAAGCAGCGGTGAGTGTGTGGCTATGAAGATGTCCATTTCATAGTAGCTTATTAGATCTAGAAGAAATGGGACGTAAACGCGCTGCCATGAGGGGTGGAGGCTATTTTCTGGTTCATCAATGAGCAGCAGTCCGGTGTCATTGATTTCGCTCAACAGAAACATCATTGATGTAATGAGGCTGAGTTCACCAGAGCTTGCATGCTTAAGGGGTACAGGGCCGGCCTCTTTGTAGAGAGTAAATTCTGCAGTTGTCGCTAGTTTCCATTTCTTCAGATAGTCCTCTTTGCTCAAGAAACTCGTCAGGCGATGAACCTCACTGAACTCTATGCGCTCGTTGAAGTATATATCTGTTGAGACTTCTCCATTACCATTAAAAAGGTCTTCTGCGACTTTAACAATGTTATAGGTACTTGGAGAGTCCTGTAGTAGCTCTCTCATTTTATCAAATTCAAATGCGGCTCTAATTGTAATAGTTATTTTGGGAAGATAGCCACAGTGATTTAAAACCCTTTCTATCTTGTTGAGCTCAGAATGCCCTTCTAGAAGGAATTTCTTAATAACTGCTCTCAGGGTTTGATTGGGGCGGGAGCCTCGCTTTTTCGCTGAAAATTTCTTTATCCGTCTTAGTGATGGGGATTTGTCATGAACAGTGTTGCATATAAAGATGGTTTTAAAGTGGCTGTCTCTTGCAATAGAGTTTAGAAACTCACTCTTTCCTGCACCATTTCGGCCCACCACAAAATTAACGGTCACTTTTTAACTTCCATATAATTATTCAATTCTGCCCTCCTTGTGCGTCCACGAAACCATGGGCGATTCAGACATTCAGGTGAAGGAGGCTTAGTGGCTTTGCTCTCAAGCTTTGAACGCTCAAAATCGTTGCAATTCGCTCCTGATGCGTATCCGGAAAGTAGATTTTTCCAGACGATCTTGTGATCGCGGTGTACAGCAATGCCAGTTTTTTTGACAGCTCGGTTTTGCTTCGCAGGTCAGCAAAATAGTACAGGTCCTCAGAAACTGCCATTCTCGGAAACTCGTAGTTTTTCACTGTAAATACTGTGGCCAACAACGGACGTGACGGTTTTCCATCAGCGAGCTCAGCCAACTTGGCGCATTGGTAAAGCCCGGAAACACCAAATTTTGTACCCACAACTTCAAGCCATTGCTCAACCCTGAGAAAGGCATCGTTCCAGCTCATTTCCGCATGCAATTGTTCCCAGCTTCTGAAACGAGCAATCGCCCCGTGGCTCGGACGCTTGTCATGCATATATAAATCAAGACACCCCTCTAGGAATGGTTCGAACTGATTGGTCCAATCAATAACCGCAGCACCTTGGCTCAAATCGCGATTGCGAATTAACCAGTCGAAAATACCCCATTCATCGGCCACCAGAATTACTGAGGGCTCAGGAGGGAATGAGTCCGCTCGGTATTCAGCCACCACTGTGTCTTTCGCCTTATCAGCTACAAACGGTAACGCGCTTACATCTGGGAACTCAGCTAAAAGTGGGTTGATGTAATCGACCAATGCTGGGCCTGCTCGTAACGAGATCGCCATTTCGCGATAGCGAATCCTCGCGTTATGGGGTACGTATCGTCCTTGCAGATTTTGAAACTGGTCCCCCAAGGTAATTACAGTTTGAGGCGACCTGTCGAGAATATCGACCATTGGCCCGCTTAAGTCATGGCCTTCGTCGACGATTACCGTATCAATAGATTCAGGTAGATGAAGCCTCAACAAAGCCATTTGTTTCACGCGGTGGTAGCCACGGACCGGAAGGGGATCCGCCTCTTCCTCAAAACTTGTCATCTTGAACCAAAGCTTTCCGGCCGCGGCCGCTACCATTTCTTGCTCCGAAGTCGAGAGCCAGTGGACTTGGTCGGAACGTATATGACTGGTGGTGATCCGAACATCGTTTGAAAAGCAAAATTTGGCGATTACCGACCAGCAAAGAGCCGCCACATGGGCAGCACTACGATTACCGATAGGGCTGATCCCGGCCTTTTCTGCGATCGCTGAATACGAGAGTGGTAATCTCGAGATCGCGTCCAACCTTGCCTCAAGAGTCATGTTCCCGCCTGCCAGAAGCCTCGTAGCCATCCACCTGAATGTTACCGCCCAAACCCGATCCTTGGAAAATCGAGCCCGGATGGGTTCGAGCTTCGATTCCACATCAGCGAGAAACAGGATTCTACGCTCTGGCATAAGAGCCAATATCTCATTCAGCACAAAGGACTTCCCAGTGCCCGCGTGAGCTTGAGCATCGATGGAATCCTCCATGTTTGCCCTAATGTTCTGAACCAATCGAAGCTGGTGATCGCTTAGCTTTATTAGCAAACCATTGGGGCGAACATGCTCATGTTTGATGGCACCTAATGAAGCCGTGTGCTGCTTCGCATAATCGAAATTCCAGGTGCCCTCGGGATGAATGTACTGACGACGAGCAACCGACTCTTTGTCCATCAGACCGATCTCGACTGCAGATGCTTGGAGAAGTCCCGCTTCAAAATCAACCTGGCTGTAGGACCCAGCCAAAGCCGCTCTCAGCTTATCGGAGTGATGAGTTAGTAGATTTGCAAACACCCGCTCCATCTCCAGAGGCGAGCGCACGGGTAGCTTGGGCAGTTGGAGCACGTAGAGAATCGCCGCTACCTCATAGCGAGACAGACGAACCACATCAGGAGCAGTCCCGATTGAAAGCGCAGCGCTGAGGTTTTCACTGAGAGGCAGGTACCAACGAGGTTTCTTCATGAAAATCATATATCCCTAAAATTTAGCGCCGAACTTACCAGAGCTTTAGGCTACCCCAAGAGGCGTGCGGTATAGCAATAACCTACTCAAACAAATGCTTTCGGAAATGGATGAGCGCTCATGGTTCGCTCAAGCGTATCTATTACGCTCCGGGTCACCTCAGTCCTTAGCACTTGAACCTCTCTAAATCTCGTTGCTACTATGAGGTTGCGCCCCGGCAGGCGTATGACACCCGTCGTTTAAAGCTGGAAACGGCACTGCCTTGCTAAGCCACCGACTGTGAATTCATTCGGTCTGTTGTAGCGGAGACGGGTGACGCTGCGTGATAGGCCGGGAGACATTCATGGTTACCCTCGCTACTCCTCCGTCCACTATCGATGGCATTAAGCGCTTGGCAAAAGCCATCAAGCGCGAATCTGGTATCGCTCACCACGCAGCTCTCGAAGAGGCCGCCCGCAAGGCAGGCTTCCAGAATTTCCTTCACGCTACACGTGCGATCACCAGAGGCTCTGATCAAAGCTATACCGCCTATGTGACTGTGTACTGGAATGACCTCAGGTCTGAGGCTCCATCTTCCGGACGGTACACCGTAGAGGTTCAGCTCACGCGTCCCCTTTCCGAGCTACTTGCTGACGGCCCCAAGGTTGGCGGTGCATATCTGCGTAATTTCAGGCTTGAAGCGCCAGATCACATCGAAATGAGAACCGATGCAAGCAGCCCGGTCAGTGCAATGCAATATTTGGATCAAGCCAGTTTTGCCCTGCTCTTTATTAACTCAACCGGGCTGGTGAGAGTTTTCCGAAAAGAGAACATTGAGGTGATGAATGGCCTTGAACGGATCCCCTTTGCAGATCACATGACTGGCTGGGAGGATCCGCAAAGTGGCGACTGGTTACTGTTGGATGAGCCCTACATCTCGCCTAAACCAGGGTTCAGGAAGGAGTGGCTGCAGGAGAATGGACTGCATCAGGTGGCCCCGCAATGGCAGGGAGTCTACTACCCGGGGAATGCTGTCCCATACCTCATTTCCCCCAGTCAGGCCCTGCTTTCGAGGATTCAGACCCAGGTTGAGAGCATTCCGGACTGCTCCTTTCCCATGGGCATTCCTCAGGCCATGGAGTACGACTCCAGGTTTATCAGCCCAGCCCGCGCTGCCTCGGGCAAGCCACGGAGGTCGCGTATGCTGCCTACCAGCGGTGTCAGTAATGGGGCTTTAGCTTACGGCGGGGCGCCAGGGGTTCGTTCCAAGTGGCGCCCTGCACGGAGCATGTCACTTGAGTTGCACACCACTATTGGTCCTATCCTGCATAAACTCTGCAACAGTTCTGTCCGGACTGCCGGCGTAACTACCAGGGTTTACGATAGATTGAACCAGGTGCGATCGCGCCTAGAGGACTGGGCTTTCATGGAACATCCCGGTGGCATTACCGCGGAGGTTGATGCCAAGCTCTACTACGGGCCGCCAGTTGATGGGTATGCCACCCCGCAAGACACTCTCAAAGCCATTGAAACTGCCCGAGACGTGCTCCTTAAGGGTTATGAGGAGTGCAAACCAAGAGCTTTGTTGCTGGCTAAGATTGAGTCAGCTGCCGCGGACCTTCGAAAAAAGGTAAGCCGGTAAGCACTAGCCCCAGCATAGCCTTGGAATAGGCTCTGCCTCCCACAGCTTCATTGTGAGGCCTGTACAATCGGGCATATCAGTCCACTTTTGGCCGTCTGCTGCCCTCCACGAAGGGCAGCTTTGGGTCGATTCTTTGGATCGATGACTTTTAGCCAAATAAGCTACAGGTTTGATTGGGGGGTCAAGGCCACGGCACTGGGTGCTGGCGGGCTCATAGGTGGAGGGGCCGATGCCTCTACAGAGGGCGCTTTCAACCTTGCCTTGGCTTTGTCGGCCTTACGCTGCTCGCGTTTCCGGGCCTCTTCAAATTCCTGCATCGGATGCGTCACGAAATGCTGGCGGTATGTTTTGAGCAGTCCTTGATCATTGCTGCTCATAGCCTGGCCAAGCACGTAGTCGGCATCACGCAGCTGGATGTCCAATTTTGGGTGTTTCGCCTGTGCAGCGTTCACCATCGCAATCGCGTTATCGGAAAGCTTGCCGCTCGTCCACAGTTCGAACCTTTGGCGGATGCTAGCCCACTCGGAGTGCGTTTTAACAAATCCCCTGATCACGGGGATACGTTTATCAAGCCATTTCTCCACTTCGACATCATCCAAAGTGCTGAGAGGGTGTATCCCTTTGCATTCGATGAAAACGACTTCATGGCTCGGACGGTGGGCCAGCACGTCGATCTCCGCTTCCGCTCCGATACTGTCCTTGACGATCCGGTTCATCTCCTGGGGATATCCCAAAAAGGTGGATCGCGCGATCTGGGCTACCGCGAATTCGAAAAGGCTGCCGCGTAGCGTCGAAGCCGCGCCTTCGATTCGGGACAAATCGTTGAAGATTTTGTCCAGCGCGTCAGGGTTTTGTGTGAGCGTCGCTGTGTCGGTAAGAATCGCACAAAGGTTCTTCAATGCTAATGCCACATCGTGGCCAAAAAGGCTCTCGGTTGTCGCCGGAATGATGCCCTGCTCCTTGAGAAGGGCGAAAGCCTCAGTGTGGTAGCTTTCGGCGACAAAAATTTGAAGGCATTTGCTCACCTTCCTGAGACTGCGCAGCGTGACGCATTTGTTGACGAACCCTGCCAGATGGGCAGCGGTCACCCTGCCGTTTAGGGCAAGGTCGCAAACGAAGAAGCCTGGTTTGAGAGTTGTGTTGACGTACTCTCGCATCGGAAATAAGTAGGATGGGCCGGCCAGGTCCCAATTGAATGTCCCGACCTTCGGCAACCCCTCTGAGCCCTCATCCTCGCGGGTTTCAACGGAATCGTAGCTCACCATTCCCAAGTTGCGGGCCCAGTCTTTTACCGCCAACAGGGTTACCTTCTCTGCGATGAGACGACCTTTCATCTTTGCCCACGTGGAGGTCATTTCGAGCATCTGGTGGTGATCGCATCGCACCACACAGACTTCGCCGCCTGGAAGCGTCACCTCTTTTACAAGAGTCGCTTTCACCAGTCGCTCCAGCAGAGTTTCTGCTGAAATGTGTTTCTTTTGAGCAACAGGTGCACCACAGGCAATAAGAAAATGCCGGCGGGGCATCACGTTGCCTCGAAGCGCGAGAGCCTGTAATGCCGCAAAATAGGCACTCCGAGTTTTTTTCAGAGCCTCCATCAAATTATCGAAGAAAAACGGAGACCCATAGTCCTCTTGGAGATAGCAGAAGCGTGCCCGATGGGGAAAGATGATGTGATTGAGACGGGTCATACCAGCGCACCCACGTTCGACCCGCTTTCTCGCCGCTTCGGGGTTGAGGCCGTACCTGGTCTCAAGGAGCTTGGACAAATCACTGCTCAGCAAGGGGCCTGTTTGCTTCAATAGGTCGATGAGCGCATTGTCAGCCATGTTCGTTCTCGAAGGATGTCACACAGCGCTATTTATACTCCTTGTAAACAAGGGTCAACGCTTCCTTTCGGCGCCTGTTCTTAGGCATAGGAAAAATGGGCCTTTCAGAGCGCATTGCTCCGTTTTTTGGTAAAAATGTCACAAAGCCTTTTTTCAGCCCCGCGTGCCGCCTTTGCCTTCAGTCGCGAGGAAGCAAGGACTGCGAGTGATCTCCATGGCCTGACCAAGGATGAGCGCGAAGCTATCTTAAGCCTTGGGCTTCGTAGCCAAGACCGTACGGGTATGCCATCGATGACTACTATCTTGACCAGTTCCACCAAGCAGGCGAAGACTCCCACACCCCAGAATCTCGGAGCTGATTATGGATGAGCATCGCGAAACACCTGTTCGACTGGATTACTTCCGTTTGGTTAAGCGCCTGAATGAGCATCTGACCAACCTCGGCGACGAGCGAATCGATGAGGAGATTCAAGAAGCTTGGGCAGGTTACTTCCAGGAAATGGCCATCACGCAGGATGAAATTGACATCATCGGACCTTGGTACGGCAGGCACTACACGGTCAGCCTCTCGATCCCGACTTTGTGCCGTTATGTAGAGCATCTTCGAGCGCACTCTTTTTTGCCGGATCAACGGCTTGTAGATCAGGTTGAAAGTGATGCAACCGCAATCCTTGAGGCGTGTGCATCAATGGGGCTGGATGGCCACAGGCTCTCTGACGCACTCTTCCAGGCTGCCGCGTTGGTTCACCACGCTGCCTACCGTGCAAATTATCCAAACATCGATTCAGCTTGTATCCGGCAGGAAATCGAGAGCCGCGCACGGCTCGCGGATTACTTCTCACGTGACATTTTGAATGAAGCTCAAAATGGAGTCGGGGCCGCAGCCAAGCTAGGCAAGGCTCTTTTTCCACGACACTGAAATCCGATCCCGGCACAGCGGTTGTGTGCCAGAACAAGGGGTTCCATGAGTACGCCCCGTGATCCAAGCAAAGCCCTACTAGTGATTGATGGTCCCGACCAAGGCGAGTGGGGCGCTCATCAGTCCGTTGTCAGGAATCGCGTTGGGGTCCTTTCCCCACGCGCTAGCCGACTGATTCCGACTAGCCCGTGATCCTCACCTTTATCTCAATAAAGCCGGCCTAGTCTAGGACCCGGTACAAGCCTATTGCCATCAGCCACACCATGTGGTTGTATTTATGTACAGCCATTGTTCGATTTTCAGACACTATAATGACCTTACTTCAAAGCAAAATTGAAGATCTGTTAGGTGCGTTCTGGGATGAACGAGAGATCGTCATTGCCAGCGATCCCACGTCTATCGATGACATGGGAGCACCGATGGACTCATTAACCGCTTGTGAAGCGATGATCGATATCGACGTGCTCGTAGGCAAGAAAATCCCTGTAGAAGTGGTCATTCGCAATGGGGGCTATGAGTCGCGCGATCAATTCATTCAGCAAGTCACTGAGGGGGTACTCACGTACCTAACGAAGGAAGATGAGTGAAACTGACAACGATGAAGAACGTCTCCAAATTGCGGAGCGGCTGCGATCTGCTCGCGAGTATCTAGGGCTTTCCCAAGCTGAAATTGCTCAGCTCGTTGGACTTACCCGCACAGCCATTACCGGAATCGAGTCCGGCACTCGCAAGGTTGAAGTGACAGAGCTGAAACGCCTGTCGAGCATCTACCATCGGTCCGTGGAGTATTTGCTGACCGGGTGCGAACCCGCGTACTCCGGTCCCGAACAATTCGCTTTCCTGGCCAGGGCAGTCAAAGGCCTGACTCAGAAGGATGTGGATGAAGTCGCTCGGTTTGCTGACTTCTTGAGGGCTTCGAAAGCTAATTAGGGGATAGGGATGCTCTCCGCAACTCAAATCAAATCTGTTGTTACACGCGCCGCTGAAGTCGTCAGAGACTCCGGCGCGAAGCGCCGAATCGACGAGGATGGGTACACACGCGTCGATCCATTTCGGATTGCTCAAGCGGCCGGGGTGGTCGTGATGCTACGACCACTGGAAAAGCTTTGGGGCGCATTTATCAGCGAAGGACAACCAGGAATTCTGGTAAATGCTGAGCGTCCAGCAGGCGTTATCCAAATGACTTGCGCACATGAGCTCGGGCACTTCGTTCTGGATCACGGCACCACAACAGACGAACAGCTGGACTACACCAACACTGCCGCTCAGAAAGAACTGGAAGCTGATTGGTTCGCCTACAGTTTGGTGGCACCGCGCTGGGCTGTCGCGAAGATCATGAAACGAAAAGGTTGGGCGGTGGCCGATCTTGCGCACCCCTTCAACCTCTATCAGCTTTCCCTGAGGCTAGGAATCAGCTACGCCGCAACCGCATGGTCACTTCAGAGACTGAAGCTGTGTGACCGTTCGTTTGTTGAGGAGGTGCTGCGAATTCAACCAGCGGCAATCAAGAAAGCACTGCTCCCCAAACCACTGGTCAATTCGCAGCGAGACGTCTGGCTTCTCGATGAAGCTGATCGAGATCTCGTTCTCGAACCCCGTGTTGATGACCAGATGTTGGTGCGACTAAAAGACCACTCAGGTGCTGGCTACGTCTGGGACACGAAAGAGGCAGCCTCGGAAGGTTTCACCATCGAACCGGTATTACTGCCTCCAGGCAACGCCGCAGATGCCGACGCGCTCATTGCAGGTGGTGAGCACTATTTGGACTACCTGATCTCACCGCCTCAGAGTCTGCCAACTGGTCGTTCAGAGCTTCAGCTCGACGAGCACAAACCATGGGACCGGTCATCGGATCCCCTTAACAGCTTCGAAACCCAGACCCAATTCGAGGATTTGGCAAGCGGACTTTCTTCCGTAGCCAAGCAGGCTTTGCTTCAAGGAACCGGCCAATCGTGATCCAACCGCGCGTAACGATACCGATGAATTCCAGGGACCAGGGAAACAGGGGGTCATGCGTCGCGTTTTCGCTCGCAGGGATCAAGGGTAACCTCTCGAACCACTTGCTCAGTCCCGAATACGCTTATTTAGCTACCGTGCATCAGAGTCCTACATGGACGCCCAACGCTGGATTGGATGTCCGAATCGCTATTGCGGCTACCAAAATGGGATTGCCAGAAGATCATCACTTCCCATACCAGCAGAGCGAACCGGGGCTGCCATTACCGGTACTTCCCACCGGCGTCCCTCTCCACGGCCCTGATCTGGCACTTGCAGCACTCGACCTGAACAAAATCAAGCAATGGCTGGGTCTTGGCAGACCGGTAGGGGTGCTGGTTTCAACAACCCAATCCTTCATACGCCCTATCGATGGTGTGGTGGCCTTCGAAACGAATGTCTTCCCAGGCCGACATGCAGTAGTGATCGTGGGCTACGGTCACGATCAATCGGGGACGGAGCATTATCTGATCTGCAATAGTTGGGGAGTTGCTTGGGGAGTGAATGGACACGCATGGGTGCCGAACTCTTACCTAACCGCCCACGCATCATGTATCTACGGAGCTGATAAATGACGGAAGTATTCCAGAGGTCGCGAGTAGTACAAGCATGGCTGGCTGGCATCCGCTATCTGGAAAGCCAAAAGAAGCATGATGCCACCAATATCATCCTGGAAATTACCTCGCCCCAAGCTGCAACCAGCGAGGACCGTCAGGTAGTCAACGCCGTCAGTCGTGCCCTCCAACAGCGGAAGGCAAAACGGACTGTGATGACGGCTGCAGGGACAATCTTCCCCCAGACAATCTATAAGCGTTATGGGCGTCCAGATTGGTACGCGCACTACAAGTCGATCATGGCGCGCGGCATGGCACCGAACACCTGGGGCACCTATGCATTGCGTATGATCGAGCGCAAGGATGAAAGCGGCGCGACGTTTAATCCGCTCGACAAAATCATCGAAAAACTGATTGCTATTCGTACCAAATATTTGAATAAGTACGTGGCCGCTTATGAGCTAGGCGTTTGCGATCTGGCCGTAGATCTTGCAGACGACTTAAACGGCCTTGGATTTGATCTCCCGACCTATGATCCGAGCATCGATCGGCACAAGTACTACGGTTCCGCCTGCCTCAGCCACGTGACCTTCAAACTGATGCACGGAAAGATTGATCTGACTGCGATCTACAGGTCGCACCACTACGCTGAGAGGGCACTGGGTAACCTTATTGGGCTTGCCCAGTTGCAGCAATATGTCGCAACGGAGGCGGGATACGAGACAGGGACGCTGACGTGCATTTCCACCTACGCCAAGCTCGATGATGGATTGGGTGGCATCCGTGCGGCAAGCAATCTGCTTGAAACGTTCCCGATCGATGAGACGCTTATAAAAGAGACGGCTGCAGTGATCTAGCCCCCAAAAGGTCTTCCGGAATGCTATAGATCTGCTTCATTCCGTTGCGGAAGTCTTTCACGCCACCGTAGCTTGGATGCCGGACCGTTAGGACCTCAACTCCAAAAGCGGTTGCATAGCTTGCGGCATCCTGGCCGATTGCAACAATCCTGCGCACCTTGAGCCATTTGATCAGCGCATTGTTGAGATCGTTAACCAGCGCGAGTTCCTTGGCTTTGAAGCGTCGATTCGTCAGGGGGTTGTCCGTTTCGTGCGGATGGAAGGGAAACACGTTCCAAAGTAGAGGCGGCTTCTCGATCACCTTCAAGACCCCCCAAATCTCGGCGGCCGTACGCTCAGCGATTACAGGCCCTCTAGTGGCTTGTCGTGAAGAACAACCCGGATAAACCTTAGCCATCTCCGCTAAGTGAAACTCATCCGTCAGCGCTAAGCCGGTCCTACGCCCACCTCGGTAACCAAGATCTCGTCCCATCCAAATGGTGTCGACACCGATATCTTCAGCAGCGCTGAGGTATGTGCGCAGGTTCGTACGCCGGTATGAAGCCGCATCTGTCCGATCATGCACTGGGCACGTGTCGGCATATGGGTTGAATACATCTTCCAGGCTCAAACTGGCGAGGGCTTTCACGAAAGAGGTGGGGGTCATTTACACACAGTTCTTATCGGCAAGAGAGTGGAAGGTCAGCTGGTGATTAGTCATGTCGACGACAACAGATCCTGACCGCACGGAACGAAGCTCTCGAAACACCTCGAATCCCTTCAGAATGGCCAGCTCCCACTGCCACAACGGGCATTTGTGAACCTCATACCCTTCCACCATGGAATGGATCTGCTTGAGCAGGCCGTACTCAAGCTCCCCCTCTTTGATTCCTTTGTAGAATTTTCGGCGCTTGGCATGGTTGAAAATCCAGGTGGCAATCCCTTCCTCGATAATCATCGCCCGAGCACCATCCTCATTCTCATCGATGATCGGGTCCGATTTTCGCTTGAGCTTGAGCAAACCACGCAGGACCGGCGACCATCCGAGGTACGCCATATAGGCAAGATGAAAGACATCGTGGAAACGATAGTCGTCGGGCTCGTTGCTATTATCTGTCAAACGGTCACCGATGAAGACACCGTTCAGCTGCTGCACGACAGATGGCCCGTTGCGACCTGGTAGCTCGATGAAGTCCATTTTGAGTGTCCTGGGCAAGCGCTCATAGCGAGGAAACTCAGACTCTGGATCGAAGAAAGAAGTGAACTCACGCTCGTCGCCAGGCCACCGGCTCTTGGTCTTTTCAAGGTTGTATCGCGCGACATCTTCAAGATGTAGATCGAAACTCGCGCAACTGAGTGCCAACTCCGCCAACAGACCACCCAGGTGATCCCTTAGTGTTGGGGTCGGCCCCGCCCGTAATTGAGCGTCAGGCATATTACAGAAAATGCCGGCCGCATGAGCCAGAGCACCGAGTTGGCCCCCTCTAAGCGCTGAACCTTCCTCCTGCCGACGCGAATTGATCAGAGCATCGATGTGCCTGAAGTTCACGGTTGCGATAACTGGAGACGCGCTCTCTTTGAATCGCTGCCTCAAAACCTTCAGGCAGCTTTCTCCAATTTCATCCGGAGTGAACTGCAGAATGGAATTGGCCCTGATCAGATACCACAGTGCATCGCCAAGCTCTTCAGCCGCGACCTCACTTTGAGTTTCTTCAAGCCGGTCTCGCTCGGCCTTCTTCACCGATGAAAGCAGTCCCCCCACCTCGCCGAAAAAGCCGAAGCGTAAAACCTGCAGCGCTTTGGGGTCATTCTTGAAGCGGGAGCTGTTGCTGGCCTTGAGGGCGTATTCCGGCAGCGATAGTGGTCGCTCCTGCTGTCTGGCAATAGGTGCCATCTATTCCTCCTGAATCGAACAGCGACTGCTGTTGCATCCTCTGCGCTTGCAACTGGGCCCGCATCTGCTTGCAGCACCCAATGATTTTCCTGCGATCTGCGTGTAAGGCTCCCAGTTGCATAGCCCGAGCCTTAACCGAGAGCGTGACATCGTAATGTGGATAAAAACTCTTGCTCTGGAACCACTTACGCTGGAGGCCTAATCGAGCCGCAAAGCTGTGGAGCTCGTCAAGCGAATCTGCTACCAGATGGCACCACACACGGCCTTTCCAGCGGATATCTTCAGAATCGACGTAGACCGCCATGGCTAGTTTCTCTGTGCATAATGTGCAAATATTATGCACATATGACCGAAAAACTCAATGCAGCATCCTCCGCCAATCTCGCAAAAATCATCCGAGAAGCGCGTATTTCTCG
Source organism: Pseudomonas sp. T8 (assembly GCF_024610635.1). NCBI lineage: Bacteria > Pseudomonadati > Pseudomonadota > Gammaproteobacteria > Pseudomonadales > Pseudomonadaceae > Pseudomonas > Pseudomonas sp. T8. The sequence continues at coordinate 4,310,928 of NZ_CP102374.1, read as the reverse complement.
CGGCTTAACCCTTGAAATTCTTGGGTCTAAATGCGGAGTTCATCATTCTCAGCTTTCCCGCTTTGAGCAGGGAAAAATGGTGCGCGTGAGCAAAAATCTCAAATCAATTTGCACATTTCTGCACGTAGATATTTCCCCGAACAAAAGTGATACCGAACAAATGCAGTCGCTGTTCTCCCGCATCGAAAGACTGATCACGTCCTCTCAAAGCAGCGAACGCGCAATCGAAAGCCTGGTTTCAGCACTGGAAGAGCTCACCTTCGGATAGGTCGATCAGGATACGATAGACATGCTGGCCGCTGAGTCGGATGAATTGACTCTAGTAGCGATGACGATAGCGATATTGAAGCCAACGCATTCGGCGCACGGGTGGCCACGCATTCCTACGACCAGATGAACTCCAACACCGACCCCTTCGTCGAGTTCTAACTGTCGGATACAGGTCGGCCCAGAGATGGCGGTACAAACGGAAGAGCACTGCCACCATCAGTCAAAGCGAGCGTGCCTGCGATAGCTATGGTCGAAGCATCTGTCGTGATTTCAGGTTTCGGGCAAACGCTTGTGTGGCATGAGAGAACGCATCGTGACCCAGGTCATCAATGGGTCCGCTCCCTCTTGATTAGTGCGTTCTGAACAAGAACCTGTAATCGAATTGGACTGCTATTTTCTTCTGCGGAAACGGCCGTTGTGGCCACGCTGCATCAACCTCTGTCCTTGAAGAAATCGTCCTTCGTAATCAAACCGAAATCGTCATCCGGCATTCCGCCATCATCGTCGAAGAGCCCTTGAGTACGCCGCTCTTGCTTAAGGCCGGCAACAGCTTGGAAAAAGCAGCCTTCACACAGGTGTATCTCGTACCGTTCACCGTCATGCTTCGCTCCATAGCCCCAATGTGCCTGCAACGTTGCAAATTGAAGCCCACCGTTGTGTACCTTGGTGGTGAGTCGACAGACATCGCAAACAACGTCTCTGACACCATCAATTTCGACCTTACCGATAACTTTCATCTCCTATCTCCTCACGCCAGCGAGCGTATGAAAGCAGATGAGCCCCGAGTGACCGTATCGCGTGGAGGGGCACGCCGCTACTGGTAAACACCCAAGCGAGCGCGCTCCAGGTAGTCCACCACAACCTTGAAACCCACCGAGGTATTGAGCATCTCGAAAGGAACAATCCCTGACAGATGCTTACATGACCGTCCCAGCCAATTCTCGGCGAGCGTTTGAGAGCCGAAGACCATCACTGCAAGCTCAAGCCCCTGGGCGTATTGGAGCGCTACAGCGCTCTGCTGGGGATTCAATCGGGCTTCGTTCTGGGGATTACTCAGCCGTTGGATGGTCCGAGCGGACTTCCCCATGATTCGCTCCAGGAGCTTGTGAGCTTTGAACAGGCTTGATGAGCGGACCATAGCCTGAACATCACTGAGGGCAAAACCAGCTTGGACAAGGCGCAGGATGTCCACATGACTCAAGCTTCCTGTCTCAGCATGGGTCAACTGGAACGTCGGCGGTTGAGCTGCGACCCCTGTTTGAGGTCTCAAGATTGAAGAACTCATTGGACTGACCTCCCAATGCCCTGGATGCCAGATTAAATCCGTTTCTCTCTCATTGTAATGATCAGCCGCTTCGAAAAGTGAGTTAATCCCACCTCGGCTCGCTGGATCGCTCAAGATCACTACTTCACTCCCAAACATCCGAGCAACTCCGGCAGCACTTGCGCAGCGCTGCCTATCAACATGATCTCCCTATCACCCCCCAGGCTCACATCCTCAAGGTTTACGTGGATCACGGTGGCTTTCGCTCTGATGGCCATCTCAGGCAGGTCCGCTGCCGGCCTCACTACACCAGATGTCCCTACGGAGATAAGCACGTCGCAGGTCCTGACGAGCCGCACAGCCGACAGCCAAGCATCCTCAGGCAAATTCTCCCTAAACCAGACCACTCCCGGTCGGGCTCGACCATTGCAGCGGCTGCACCTGGGCGGCTCAACCAACTCGCCCTCTTTGGAAATGCCCAACTGCTCTGGCTCCAATGCAATCGGACGGTGACATGCAAAACATTTCACGCTCAGCAGGGTGCCATGCAGATGGACAACTGCATCTACTCCGGCCCGCTCATGCAGATCGTCAATATTCTGGGTGATCACCGATACGTCCCAGCCAGCCTTCGCAAACTTGCGGATTGAGTGATGACCTGCGTTAGGTTGGGCCAGAGTGACTTGGCGCCGGCGCCACAGATACCAACCCCATACCAGCGCGGAGTTCTCTCGAAACGCGTCAGCGGTTTCCAGACGCTGCGGGTCATGCTTTGCCCACAATCCAGTGAGTTTGTCTCGGAAGGTCGGTATGCCGCTCTCGGCAGATATACCCGCCCCCGTGAAGAACACGATTCGCCTGGCTACTGCCAGCACATCGGCCGCTTTCTGCATGTGGGTCATGATGCACACCTGGGCGATCAGTACGGCCCTATCGTTTGAACAGCAGCTTCATGTAGGCCCGAGTTCGCGGATATCGATCTCGACGTTCCAGACGCTGTGCAAGGCGTGGGAGCAGGGAGAGAATCTGCGACTGCTTGAGACACAGGTTCTGATCCGATCCGAATCGCCGAATAATCTCAGCTTCCAACTCACGTTGCAGTCCATCGTCCCTGCTCTCCCAATCGACTCGCGGATTAGGGTTTCTAGCAGGTTTGGGCATTTGACTAGCCTGCGCATACAACCACTCTCTGTCGTGACGATGCAGCCAGGTGTAAAGCGATTGGCATTCGCGGCGAAGCTCAGTGAGAGAATGCGATGGAAACCGCAACTGAAGCTCAGCCCATCGTAAGCGATGATCAGCCTGATCGAGAGCCATCCGTCGAGCCTCCCATGACGCTTGAACGCCACGCTCCGCGCGGAGCAGCTTGTTCACCGTGGATATGGTGAGTTGAAACTCCCGGCAAATGTCATCCTTTGCCGTTCCTTCAGCAAGTCGGCTCAGTAAAAGTGCCCTGAGTTCAGGCTTGAGTCGCTTCGGCCGAGGGTGGCCCTTTCTGTTTGCCGGTGATACTGAAACGTCAGGTACTGGGGGTGACGCCGGCAGTGCCGAAAGCGCTTTCCGCTGAGCACAAGCGACATCGTGGCATACCGCAAAGGACGAAACCTCGCCGAATAGCCAGGTAATCATCATCAGGTGTTTGAGTGGATGAATGTGCCGGCGTGGTGACCGCACCATTTGACTGATGAAGCTGGTGGCGGCGGTCTCAGTGGATGGTAACCCACCATATGGACGAAACCTTCGCAAAGGGCTGATATGCGTCAACAGGCTCTGTGCCGCGCTTTCTGTTGGTAGCCACTTGCGGTAGAGCTGGGCGACCACTACTGGATCAAAGTGCTTGGCCAAGCCTAGAGCCCCCAACTCGCGGCACGCCGAGGCCAGTTGAGCGAGGCGCTCCCGTTCCAGGGAGGTGATCACGCCATAATCCGAATCGCGTAATGTGCCAGCCCAAGGCATCGTCCAAGTGAAGCGCCCACACCAACGGCGATTTTGGCTGCATTCGCAAAGCACTTCACTGTGCTCAGGGCATATCACCACGCCTGGGTACTGATGGGACAGATGCCAATACGAGACCCCGTACGAGGCCACGTCCCGAGCCATGCAGGAGCGGCACGCTCTGAGAGGATGATCCGCACCGAATCCCCCACAAACGAGGCCGAGTTGATACTTCAGCGACCCGAGTGATGGGCTTCTGATTTGAGCAAGCGCCCCAGCGACTGAACTATCTGACTGGAAAGGTGAGAAGAACGGAAAAATCGTGTGGTGCTCGATGATGGAGATAGCTCCTCCCCAGCGGCCAGAGGTGTTCAGCTCGAAAGCATCCAGACCATAAGGCAAGTCATGCTTGATGCTCCGCTCCGAGAGACTGAACAGCTGCTTGGTAGTCGCGGCTGGGCGGAGGTGGCCAGACAGGAAATGCAGGCGACTGCAAAGACTGAAGAAGGTCTCTCCCGGTAACCAAGCGGGGTAAGCACATAAACAGTAGGCTTCCATGGGCACTTCTCCATGCGAGTGCGTGCTCGGAGAAACAAAAACGTGCTGTGGATAACTTATTTTAGCTCGACAGAAGTTGTGGATAGTCTGTTTGGAATTATCAGACAACGCAGATATTCAGCAACACCATAGAGATGTGGATAACTTTGAAGTTATCCAACGAAAAAGAATTGAAACCTTTTGCACACATTACCCCGAGAAACTTTTTCTATATCAAGCAGCTATGAAGGGGACCGGAATCTTGTGTGCGCTTTTCAAAAAACTTTTATGGTTGTCAATGCCGCTTTCATAGCGTTACCATGCGCGGTAATCGCTATAGCCTTAACTGCGAATCGATCTAAAAATACATGGATAGCGGCGTATGCTTAGTCTCCAAACTTTGCTAAGCCCTAGAGCAAAAAGTTCGCTGCCGAGTACGATAGCCAAGTTTAGAATATAATGAGGTAAGCAGTATGAAGAATTCTGGTTAGCTTTTCGGGGAGCCAGAATAGACAAAGGCCTGAGTTTTACCCCAAGCCCCTGTGTCAAGATTCGTGCCCTGACACAGCTATTGTCTATCCGCATACGCGGGGCGTCAAGCCCTGCCGCCCCCCTTCGTCCCTAGAAACGTAAATCCGGGTGCCCCAACAGCACTTGGTCGTGTGCGTACGCAACTCGTATGCATGTACTCAGCTTGGCCACCTCTGAAAGAACCAAGTGGCATGGGTATGGACAATAATGATTTCTGAAAAGACGCTGAAGCGGATTAAAGACCGCCAGGGCAATTTCCGATGGGGGGACGAGTACGTTCCCGCAATTTTTGCCGTTCCAGGTGAAGCTCCAAAGACTTCAAGAGTCTGCCGCCTCAACAGCCGCAAGCTCGGCCGCACACTTCACCTGCTGTCCATTCCTGAACGAGTCTTCACACAGTTGGCATTGTTCAACCCAGCTGTCTTTGAAATTCATGAACAGAAAATGCTTCAACCGCTGCCACATGTCCATCCACTGCACGGCCACCCGCTAGCCAGCGGTTTGAGCCTCAGTCCACTGGTAGGCACGCTTGCCGCAGCACAGGAAATAGGGATGAACCATGCCAAGGTGGTGATCGAGTCATCCAATGGCGACCGACAATGGTCCGCCTACCCATACCTCGGAGACTTACTCATCTACATCAGCGAACCTGGTTCAGCACCCTATGCTCTCAACTGGAACATCAAGCTTTCAAAGTACGATTTCATGGAAAAAAGTCGCTCCAAATTGAAATCCTTGGAAGCGCGAAGGAAAGACAGGGAACTTGCTGATTTACGGCTCCGCCTCGAAGAAACATATTATTCGAATGCTGGCATTAGAACAGTTAATCTCTCTCTCGACGATATAGATCCCATTGTCGCAGCCAACCTTGATCAGATGTTTGGCTTACATGATCGCCCTCTAAGCCTCGACACTAAATTGCTAGAAGACTTTAGCGCTGAATTGAAAGAGGATTTCGATACCGGTCGCCCTTTAGCGCCTACTGCGATCGCGTTTGGTAATAAGTGGGGTCATCGAGATCAATTTATTGCACGGATATATCAAGACATTTGGAATCGGGTGCTGCCTGTAGACCTGTTTCAATACATACAAGTTGACCAACCACTTGGACAGGCTCAGTGCGAGGTCATTGACCACTATCGCGGTTTCTTCTCGGAAGCCGCCCTATGATGGCGGGATCTCGGCTCACTGCGCCAGAGGGCTGCGGTGAGCTTGTCAAAGGACATGACTACTACTTTCTCATCAGCGATGGCAACTGTAACCGTGTCCGCATGGTTGAGTTTGACGAAAAAGGGTCCTCCGCCAAGCTGCTTACGATGACCCGCGTGCGCTTCGAAGCGGCACTAGAAGACGGTGAGATCGTGGAGATAGGTAGCCACGATCATCCGCCCTGGCTGACGGCTGCCGCAGGGATCGAAACCAAATGGCGTGAAAGCCGGCGCTTTAGCGCGAAACTGTCGTATGAAGAAATGGTGGATCAGCGCCTCATGAGTATTGCGGAACTGATCCCCAAAAGGGCGGAAATACTGGCCTCAGAGGACCCTGAGGCAATCATCAATGCTCACGCCAGAGCTGCGAAGCCAAGGCAGCATCCTGCACGGACAAGACTGTTGTTCTTCACATATCTGGTGTTCGGGCAGACGAAATGGGCATTGTTGCCCCGCTTTGACCGATGCGGAAAGTCGAGCAGGAGTGAGAACAACCATAAAAAGATGGGTCGTCCTTCAGGCCACGGTCAGAATCATGGTCACCCCGTAACACCTGACATGAAAGTGAAGATTCTGGATGGCTTCTTGAAGCATAAACGGGTGGACAAAACCAGAGACGAGATCTACGGAGCTTCACTGAGAAAGACATTTGGTTGCCGTATTCGTGAGGGTTCAACAGGAAAAGAGTTTTACCATCCCAAAGGTGAGCCGTTTCCAAGCTTTACTCAATTCTGGTATTGGGTCAAAAAACAAACAGAGCCAGCTGCACTTGCAATAGAAATGCAAGGACCAAGCGCTGCCCGTGCAAAATCTGGCGACGTCGGAACTTTTGCGCAGATGATTGGCAACCTAAACCAGCGGCTGGAGTTTGATGGCTATTATCCGAGCGAAAAAATATCAGGAATCATAGAAGGAGCGGCCCTGGATTCATTTTGTGTGGTACGAGTTGCGTGCGGACTATCAGGAGCAGTTGCAGCCGTAGGTTTTGCGAGAGGCAGAGAAAGCATGGAAGCGTACCGGATGGCGTTATTCTGTTTAGCAGTGGGTAAAGTCAAATACTGCGAGCTTTTTGGTATTCCTATAAATCCGGAAGAATGGCCCTGTGAAGGACTTTCTAGCCAGATGATCTTCGACAGAGGCCCCGCAGTACACATGAATGTGTCCGAAGCCAAGGATTGGCTAGGCCGTTTGGAAGTTACACCTACTCACTCTGGTCAATCAAAAGCTACCGTTGAATCCTCACACCCGAGGGACAAGCAGCTGGACGATGAGGCGGTATACGTTCATAGCGGTCTCAATCTCGTTGAGATGGCTCGAAGAGAAATCCGGAGAGCAATAAAGGACAATGAAAACTCCGATGCTAGCGATCGGATGGATGGAGATATGTGGCTGGAAGGTTTCTCACCAACCCCGCTGAACGTTTGGAAATATCACGATGCCTTAGGTCGAAACCATGGCATCAAAATGTCCTTCGACCAAGCTGTTAGGGAATTTTTGACGCCCATGACTGCGGTAATCAAGCAAAAAGGAGTACATTTTTTTGGGCGAAAATATAACTCAAAAGAGTTAACAGCTACTGGAATATTTGATCGCGTGGGACCCGGTAGAGCGATTCAGGTTACAGCATACAGCATGACAATGTGCGTACGTCACATATGGGTCGAGGTTGAAGGCAGGCTCTACGAACTCAGTTTCGTTTACACCGCAAGCACAAGAGCTGGCAGCGGGGATATCTCCCTGGAAGATCTCCAATTCATTAACCAATCGCGGCTCCAAGCTCAAGCAAAACGCCGGGGCGAAAAGGTCGCGATCGATCAGCACCATTATGAAGCATTTGAAAAAGAGACAGGAAAATCGTGGCATGCGGGTGTGAGAAAGCTGGGACGACCTGCAAAGAGTGCTGAAGCGCAGCGAGACTTGGATGATCAAAGAAGACTGATGGGTGATAAATCATGATCGAAATAATGCGAACAAGATTCGACGGTCTGATTGACATTGAGTACATTCGAAGGAAGGTAACGATCCGTCCTGTGCCAGTTGGCGACATTGATCAACTGCCTCCTATGTTAGCTGCGCACTTTTTAGAAATGACGCTACGGCAGATTTTCCTACCAAATCAATTCAGCCTTGAACTGATTGCAGAGTTGGTAGGGAAAGCAGCGGCACACTCGGCGCTACGTTCAACATCGGAACAGGCATTTGTCAAAGGAATGTATTACCCAACTCCAACCGAAACATTCCCGATCTGCCTGACTGGCTTAGCCGGTGTAGGTAAGTCGGCGACCATCGAAGCGCTTCTTCGTGTAATGCCCGGCCCTACTGAGTTCCAGATCGATCATTGCATGGCCCCCCTGACAGCAGAGTCTCACTGGTACGCCAGCGCTAAGGGCAAGTCATCTGGTAAGCAGCTCCTCACCGACTTTCTCGGTATTGAGGCTACGACCCGTGAGAACGCAGCAAGCCTCCAATTTAGGGCACAGCAGCAAGCAAACAAGCGCGGTATCTCACTGGCGGTGCTAGAGGAAATGCAGCATTTGACGCCTGGGAAAGGTGTGGCCCTTACAACCGACTTCCTGCTAACTATGTCCAGCCTCGGCTTGCCTATGGTATATGTATCAAACTTCAGCTTGGGCCATAAGCTGCTTAGGCGTAATCAGGAAGACACGCAGCGCTTGGTAGCACAACCAAGAATCATGTGGCCGGACGCGCCAGAGTCAAAAATCTGGAACGATTTCATAGATGCATGTATCGCAGCGAGTGATGGTCGTATTCGTGCCGATCGCTCAGATTTTTCACATGAAATCTATCGTGGTAGTTATGGACTTAAACGTGCAGCCATCCATCTTATTGTACAAGCATATATTCAAGCTCGCCAGGCCAATCGCACGTGGATTGAACTGGGAGATGTCCATAAAGCTTACATCTCAAGTGCGTATTATGCTTACAGAACCGACGTTGAGGAGTTGGAACGCATCGCAATTAAACAGAAAACCAAGCGAGACGACCTTCTTTGCCCATTCGGATCACCCACTCGGTCGAATGTGGTGCAGTTCGTAAGGAAAGAACGTGACAACCGTGTCGCTCAGGCTGCTTTCAAAGGTGCGCTTACAGCAGAGGAGCGTGAAACGCACAAAAGCTTGAAGCTGGATACAGACATGAAGGCTGCGCCCCCCAAGCGGCCCAAGCGCAAGCCATTAGGGAAACCGACGAATGATGATTTGGGGAGCGGTTTCAGCGAGTTCTTCGATGATAAGAAGGATGATTAATACCTTGAACGATCCGTGTGCCTGACTCGCATAAGATCATCAACGCTCCGGACTAACATCCCTTTACTACGCACGCTATCGATCAAACCTGCGAAGCTACCGTGCACAACTGCTATTGTGTGTATTATGTAGTCGCTGTACATAAAATCAGGACGATAATTCGTGCCTGTATCTGAAATTCTTCTAGAGACATCTAGCTTCCAATAAATAGCGCTCAGATATTCTTTAGAAATCCTCCCAGAATTGCACATTGCTGTGGCCTCATCTGCAAGATGCGCTAGGACACATTCAAAGTCAACGGCGAATTCTGACTCACCGATCTCCGCGAAAATTCTCGCAAATACAATATTTTCTTCGTCATGGTTTTTCTCCGATTCATACTGATGAAGATAGCGCCCTTTACACCCTCTCCATATAAGTTCGTGCCCATATCCTAAGCTGTGACGACTGATATCAACACCACAAACAGGACATTTCCTAAGTAATACGGTGTTGTGCTTCGCACATACTTTTACGTATCTGTGATCTCGTCTCCAGTACGGAAAGCCGAGTGAATCAATGTCCTCTTTAATACAGTCGATGCAAATCCCGGCCTGCTGACTCTCCGTTTCAAATCTCGTAGAGCATCTAGGATACTTGCTTCGGGTATAGCTGTTCTGACCGGCATCCGGGAAAACTGCTACTTGCGAGTAACTTGTGTGATCGTGGAGCAATCGATTGAATCCGTAGGTATCAGACCTTCCAAGTACAGCAGCGATAAATCCGATGGATTCTCCTCGCATGTAGTACCTGGAGATTTTCTTGAACTCAATCGACTCCGGTGAGCGTGAATCGACAAAGAAATGCCTTTCCAGGAAGGAACGTAAGGACTCTTGCGGTTGGATGGTCAGCAGCAAGGTGGCGCACCAAGGGGTGTCAAAGCACGAGAGAGGCGAGGAACGTCACGTCGCTCGGAGCCCTTAAAGGCTCCAAGCGAGACTGACTTATTTATTCCGAGACTGACTTATTTGTTTAAGATCAAATCAGCCCGGTTGTGGATAACTCACTCCACCGTCACCGACTTGGCCAGGTTGCGCGGCTGGTCGACGTCAGTGCCCTTGAGCACCGCGACGTAATACGACAGCAGTTGCAGCGGGATGGTGTAGAGGATCGGCGACAGGATGTCGTGGATATGCGGCATGTGGATAACATGCGTGCCCTCGCCGTTGGTCATGCCGGCCTGCTCGTCGGCGAAGACGATCAGCTCGCCGCCACGGGCGCGGACTTCCTGCAGGTTGGACTTGAGCTTTTCCAGCAGCTCGTTGTTCGGCGCTACGGTGACCACCGGCATGTCGTTATCCACAAGGGCCAACGGACCGTGCTTGAGCTCGCCGGCCGGGTAGGCTTCGGCGTGGATGTAGGAGATTTCCTTGAGCTTGAGCGCCCCTTCCATCGCCACCGGGAATTGCGCGCCGCGACCGAGGAACAGGGTGTGGTGCTTCTCGGCGAACAGCTCGGCGGTTTTTTCCACTGTGCTGTCCATCGCCAGGGCTTCGCCCAGGCGGGTCGGCAAGCGCCGCAGTTCTTCCACCAGGGTGGCTTCGACGCCTTCGCCCAGGGTACCGCGGACCTGGCCCAGCGACAGGGTCAGCAACAGCAGGCCCACCAGCTGGGTGGTGAAGGCTTTGGTGGAGGCCACGCCGATCTCGCGACCGGCCTGGGTCAGCAGGGTCAGGTCGGATTCACGCACCAGCGAGCTGATGCCGACGTTGCAGATCGCCAGGCTGGCGAGGAAACCCAGCTCCTTGGCATTACGCAGGGCGGCCAGGGTGTCGGCAGTTTCGCCGGACTGGGAGATGGTCACGAACAGGGTGTCCGGCTGCACCACCACCTTGCGGTAGCGGAATTCGCTGGCCACTTCGACCTGGCACGGAATCCCGGCCAGCTCTTCCAGCCAGTAACGGGCAACCATGCCGGCGTGGTAGCTGGTACCGCAGGCGACGATCTGCACATTGCGCACTTTGGCGAACAGCTCGGCGGCCTGTGGACCGAAGGCCTGGACCAGCACCTGGTTCGAGCTCAGGCGGCCTTCGAGGGTGCGTTGCACCACGGCTGGCTGTTCATGGATTTCCTTGAGCATGAAGTGGCGGAACTCGCCTTTCTCGGCGGCTTCGGCACCGTCGCGGTATTGCACGGCTTCGCGTTCCACCGCTTTGCCATCGACATTCCAGATCTGCACGCTGTCGCGGCGAATCTCGGCGATATCGCCCTCTTCCAGGTACATGAAGCGGTCGGTTACCTGGCGCAGGGCCAGTTGGTCGGAAGCCAGGAAGTTCTCACCCAGGCCCAGGCCGATCACCAGCGGGCTGCCACTGCGGGCGGCGACCAGGCGGTCCGGCTGGCTGGCGCTGATCACAGCCAGGCCATAGGCGCCGTGCAGCTCCTTGACGGTGGCTTTCAGGGCCACGGTCAGGTCGCCCAGGTCCTTGATCTTGTGGTCCAGCAGGTGAGCGATGACTTCGGTGTCGGTGTCCGAAGTGAACACGTAACCCAGGCCTTTGAGCTGCTCGCGCAGGGCTTCATGGTTCTCGATGATGCCGTTATGGACAACTGCCAGGTCACCGGAGAAATGCGGGTGGGCGTTGCGTTCGCACGGCGCGCCGTGAGTGGCCCAGCGGGTGTGGGCGATGCCCAGACGACCGATTAATGGTTCGCTGGCCAGGGCCTGTTCCAGTTCGCTGACCTTGCCCGGACGACGCAGGCGCTCAAGCTTGCCATCGTTGGTCAGGACCGCCACCCCGGCGCTGTCATAGCCACGGTATTCGAGGCGCTTGAGGCCTTCGAGCAGGATGGGCGTGATATTCCGTTCAGCAACGGCACCGACAATTCCACACATGGTTTCTCTCCTAGATGACTGCCGCGCAAATCAGCGTGATGCCGCGGGCCTGAATCTGGTCGCGGGCCTCTGCAGGCAGGCGATCATCGGTAATAAGGGTATGGACGCTGCTCCAGGGCAGCTCCAGGTTGGGAATCTTGCGGCCGATCTTGTCGGCCTCGACCATCACCACGACTTCCCGCGCCACCTCGGCCATCACCCGGCTCAGGCCGAGCAACTCGTTGAAGGTGGTGGTCCCGCGCACCAGATCGATGCCATCGGCACCGATAAACAGCTGGTCGAAGTCGTAGGAACGCAATACCTGCTCGGCGACCTGCCCCTGGAACGACTCGGAATGCGGGTCCCAGGTGCCGCCGGTCATCAACAGCACCGGCTCGTGCTCCAGTTCGCTCAGGGCATTGGCCACATGCAGCGAGTTGGTCATCACCACCAGGCCCGGCTGCTGGCCGAGTTCGGGGATCATGGCCGCGGTGGTACTGCCGCTGTCGATGATGATGCGTGCGTGTTCGCGAATCCGCGCCACCGCCGCGCGGGCGATGGCTTGTTTATAGCGGGAGACCGGCTGGCCAATATCGCCAACCAGTTCCTGCGGCATGGTGATTGCGCCGCCGTAGCGCCGCAGCAACAGGCCGTTGCTCTCCAGCGCTGCCAGGTCCTTACGGATCGTAACTTCCGAAGTTTCGAAGCGTTTAGCCAGCTCGTCCACGCTCACCTCGCCCTGTTCATTGAGCAAGGCAAGAATGTTGTGACGGCGTTGGGGCGTATTGCGTTTCGACATGAGCACTTAAGTTTCGATTCGAAAGATAACGGAAGCAATCAAAACCTATTGCCGGAAATTCGTCAAGCGAGGGAAATGAAAAAATGCTGTGGATAAAAGCATCGCGGGCAAGCCTCGCTCCTACAGACAGTGATATCTGTAGGAGCGAGGCTTGCCCGCGAAAGCAATCTCGAGAGCACCGACCACTGTGTTGTGGATAACTCAGCTCTTCTTGATTTTCACCGGGCGTTTCCAGCCGTCGATGTTCTTCTGCCGGGCACGGGCCACGGCCAGCTGGGCTTTTTCCACAGTCTGGTTGATGGTGGAACCGGCCGCCGTAGTGGCGCCATCCTGGATATCCACAGGTGCCACCAACGAGTTGTTGGAACCGATGAATACGTCTTCGCCCAGCACCGTCCGATGCTTGTTGGCGCCATCGTAGTTGCAGGTAATGGTGCCGGCGCCGATATTGCTGCGCGCACCGATCTCGGCATCGCCCAGGTAGGCCAGGTGACCGGCCTTGGCGCCCTCGCCCATGTGCGCGTTCTTCAACTCGACAAAGTTACCCACATGGGCACGGGCATCCAGGACGGTACCCGGACGCAGGCGGGCGAACGGACCGGCATCGCTGCCCTCGCCCAGCACAGCGCCTTCAATATGGCTGTTGGCCTTGATCACCACGCCCTTGCGCAGGGTGCTGTCCTTGATCACGCAGTTCGGGCCGATCACCACGTCGTCCTCGATGACCACGCGACCTTCGAGAATCACGTTGATGTCGATCAGCACGTCGCGGCCGACGCTGACTTCGCCACGCACGTCGAAACGTGCGGGATCACGCAGGGTCACGCCCTGGGCCATCAGGCGACGGGCCGCCCGCAGCTGGTAATGACGCTCCAGCTCGGCCAACTGCTTGCGATCGTTGGCGCCCTGCACTTCCATGGCATCGTGGGGTTGCTCGGTGGCCACCGCCAGGCCGTCGCTGACCGCCATGGCGATCACGTCGGTCAGGTAATACTCGCCCTGGGCGTTGTTGTTCGACAGTCGGCTCATCCAATCGCCGAGGCGATTGGCCGGTACCGCGAGAATGCCGGTGTTGCCTTCGGTGATCGCGCGCTGGGCTTCATTGGTGTCCTTCTGCTCGACGATGGCGGCCACCTTGCCGGCAGCGTCACGCACGATGCGGCCGTAACCGGTCGGATCGGCCAGCTCGACAGTGAGCAGGCCCAGTTGCTCAGGGCCTGCCTGCTTGAGCAAGCGTTGCAGGGTTTCCACCTCGATCAGCGGCACATCGCCGTACAGGATCAGCACGGTGTCGGCGGTAATGAAGGGTACGGCCTGGGCTACGGCGTGACCGGTGCCGAGCTGCTTGTCCTGCAGCACGAAATTCAGGTCATCCGCCGCCAGGCGCTCGCGCACCGCATCGGCACCGTGACCGATGACGACATGGATGCGTTGTGGATCGAGTTGCCGGGCGCTGTGGATAACATGACCAAGCATGGAGTTGCCTGCCACCGGATGCAGAACCTTAGGCAACGACGAACGCATGCGAGTGCCTTGACCGGCAGCGAGAATAACGATTTCAAGAGACATGACTGGCTACCAATCCTGGGTGGTCGGCGGCTGCGACCAAGAGGTGAATTACAAAAAAGAAAAAAGGGTAGCCGAGGCTACCCTTTTTAATCAATCACGCGGAAATCCCGCGGCTTAGCCGCCGAACTTCTTGCGGATCTGCTGGACGGTGCGCAGCTGGGCTGCGGCCTCGGCCAGACGTGCAGCAGCGGCACCGTAGTCGAACTCCGAGCCTTTTTCATGCAAGGCCTTCTCGGCAGCCTTGACGGCTTCCTGAGCGGAGGCTTCGTCCAGGTCGGCAGCACGCTGCACGGTGTCGGCAAGAACCTTGACCATGTTCGGCTGAACCTCGAGGAAACCACCGGAGATGTAGAACACCTCGGTTTCCCCGCCCTGTTTGATCAAGCGGATCGGACCTGGTTTCAGGTTAGTGATCAGCGGAGCGTGACCCAGGGCGATACCAAGATCCCCCAGCTCACCGTGTGCGATCACCATCTCGACCAGACCGGAGAAGATTTCTCCTTCCGCGCTGACGATATCGCAATGGACTGTCATAGCCATCTGCTTGCCTCAACCTAAATTAGCGCCCGTTGCCGGGCGCCGGGATTACAGTTTCTTGGCTTTCTCGATCGCTTCTTCGATGCCACCAACCATGTAGAACGCTTGTTCTGGCAGATGGTCGTAGTCACCGTTGAGGATGCCTTTGAAGCCAGCGATGGTGTCTTTCAGGGAAACGTATTTGCCTGGAGAACCAGTGAAGACTTCAGCCACGAAGAACGGCTGCGACAGGAAGCGCTGGATCTTACGAGCGCGGGATACCAGTTGCTTGTCGGCTTCGGACAGTTCGTCCATACCCAGGATCGCAATGATGTCCTTCAGCTCTTTGTAGCGCTGCAGCACGTACTGAACGCCACGAGCGGTTTCGTAGTGCTCGGTGCCGATCACGTTCGGGTCCAGCTGACGGGAAGTCGAGTCCAGTGGGTCTACCGCTGGGTAGATACCCAGGGAAGCGATGTCACGGGACAGAACGACGGTGGCGTCCAAGTGGGCGAAGGTGGTCGCTGGCGACGGGTCGGTCAAGTCGTCCGCAGGTACGTATACCGCTTGGATCGAGGTGATCGAGCCTTGCTTGGTCGAAGTGATACGTTCTTGCAGAACGCCCATCTCTTCAGCCAGGGTCGGCTGGTAACCTACTGCCGAAGGCATACGGCCCAGCAGTGCGGATACTTCGGTACCGGCCAGGGTGTAACGATAGATGTTGTCGACGAACAGCAGAACGTCGTTACCTTCGTCACGGAACTTCTCGGCCATGGTCAGGCCGGTCAGAGCTACGCGCAGACGGTTTCCCGGCGGCTCGTTCATCTGGCCGTATACCAGTGCCACTTTGTCCAGAACGTTGGAATCCTTCATCTCGTGGTAGAAGTCGTTACCCTCACGAGTACGCTCACCCACACCGGCGAACACGGAATAACCGCTGTGCTCGATGGCGATGTTACGGATCAGTTCCATCATGTTTACGGTTTTGCCCACACCGGCACCACCGAACAGACCGACTTTACCGCCCTTGGCGAACGGGCAAACCAGGTCGATAACCTTGATGCCGGTTTCCAGCAGGTCGTTGCCGCCAGCTTGTTCAGCGAAGGTCGGCGCAGGACGGTGAATGCCCCAACGCTCTTCTTCACCGATCGGGCCAGCTTCGTCGATCGGGTTGCCCAGTACGTCCATGATCCGGCCCAGGGTCGCTTTACCGACCGGTACGGAGATGGCTGCGCCAGTGTTGTTGACGTCCAGACCGCGCTTCAAGCCCTCGGTGGAGCCCATCGCAATGGTACGTACCACGCCGTCACCCAGCTGCTGCTGAACTTCCAGAGTGGTTTCGGCGCCTTGAACCTTCAAGGCGTCGTAGATGCTCGGTACGCTGTCGCGTGGAAATTCCACGTCGATAACGGCGCCGATGATTTGAACGATACGTCCGCTACTCATAGCTGGATCCTCTGAATATTTGAACCGTTAAACCGCGGCAGCGCCGCCGACGATTTCCGAGATCTCTTGGGTGATCGCAGCCTGACGCGCCTTGTTGTAGATCAGCTGCAAATCGCTGATCAAATCACCGGCGTTGTCGGTAGCGTTCTTCATCGCGATCATCCGCGCAGCTTGTTCAGCCGCGTTGTTCTCGACCACCGCCTGGTAGACCTGCGACTCCACGTAGCGAACCATCAAGCCGTCAAGCAGCTCTTTGGCGTCCGGTTCGTAGAGATAGTCCCAGTGGTGCTTGAGTTCTTGATCCGGGGTTGCCACCAGCGGAATCAACTGCTCCACCGTAGGCTGCTGCGTCATGGTGTTGATGAACTTGTTGGACACCACGGACAGGCGGTCAATCCGGCCGTCCAGGTAGGCATCCAGCATCACCTTGACGCTGCCGATCAGATCATTGATCGACGGCTCTTCACCCAGGTGGCTGATTGCAGCGACGACGTTACCGCCGAAGTTACGGAAAAAAGCCGCACCTTTGCTGCCAACCACGCACAGATCGATCTCGACGCCATTTTCGCGGTTTACCGCCATGTCCTTGACCAAAGCCTTGAACAGGTTGGTATTCAAACCACCGCACAGACCACGGTCACTGCTCACCACGATATAACCGACGCGCTTGATGGCACGGTCGATCATGAACGGGTGGCGATATTCCGGGTTGGCGTTGGCCAGATGACCAATAACCTGGCGGATGCGCTCCGCGTAAGGACGGCTAGCAGCCATGCGCATTTGTGCCTTGCGCATTTTGCTGACCGCCACTTTTTCCATGGCGCTGGTAATCTTTTGCGTGCTTTTGATGCTCGCAATCTTACTGCGAATCTCTTTTGCGCCTGCCATGTAACACCTATCAGGTTAGCAAGCGGGAGCCTCGCGGCCCCCGCTGCGGCTTACCAGGTTTGGGTGGCCTTGAACTTCTCGATACCGGCTTTCAGGCCAGCGTCGATTTCGTCATTGAAGTCACCCTTCACGTTGATCTTCGCCATCAAATCGGCGTGATCGCGGTTGAAGTAAGCAATCAGCGCTTGTTCGAAGCTGCCGATCTTGGCGATTTCGACGTCAGTCAGGAACCCACGTTCAGCGGCATACAGCGACAGCGACATGTCAGCGATGGGCATAGGCGCGTATTGCTTCTGCTTCATCAGCTCGGTAACGCGCTGACCGTGTTCAAGTTGCTTACGGGTCGCTTCGTCCAGGTCAGAAGCGAACTGGGCGAATGCCGCCAGTTCACGGTACTGAGCCAGAGCGGTACGGATACCACCGGACAGCTTCTTGATGATCTTGGTCTGAGCGGCACCACCTACACGGGATACCGAAACACCGGCGTTCACTGCCGGACGGATGCCGGAGTTGAACATGGCCGATTCCAGGAAGATCTGACCGTCGGTGATGGAAATCACGTTGGTCGGAACGAACGCGGAAACGTCGCCAGCCTGGGTTTCGATGATCGGCAGTGCGGTCAGGGAACCGGTCTTGCCAGTTACCGCGCCGTTGGTGAACTTCTCTACGTACTCTTCCGAAACGCGGGATGCGCGCTCCAGCAGACGGGAGTGGAGATAGAACACGTCGCCTGGGTAAGCTTCACGGCCTGGTGGACGGCGCAGCAGCAGGGAAATCTGGCGGTAAGCCACTGCTTGCTTGGACAGATCGTCATAAACGATCAGCGCGTCTTCACCGCGGTCGCGGAAGTATTCGCCCATGGTGCAACCGGAGTACGGTGCCAGGAATTGCAGGGCAGCGGATTCGGAAGCACTGGCAGCCACGATGATGGTGTTGGCCAGAGCGCCGTTTTCTTCCAGCTTGCGAACAACGTTGGCGATGGTCGATTGCTTCTGACCCACTGCTACGTATACGCAGAAGATGCCGCTGTCTTTCTGGTTGATGATCGCGTCGATCGCCAGAGCGGTCTTACCGATCTGACGGTCACCGATGATCAGCTCACGCTGGCCACGGCCGACTGGGATCATGGCATCGACAGCCTTGTAGCCAGTCTGTACAGGCTGGTCTACCGACTTACGCCAGATCACGCCTGGAGCAACTTTCTCGACCGCGTCGGTCTCGGTGTTGTTCAGCGGACCTTTGCCGTCAACTGGGTTACCCAGTGCGTCGACTACGCGCCCCAGCAGTTCCTTACCAACCGGAACTTCGAGGATGCGGCCGGTGCACTTGGCGCTCATGCCTTCAGCCAGAGTCGTGTATGCGCCCAGTACAACGGCACCTACGGAGTCTTGCTCGAGGTTGAGTGCCATACCGTAGACACCGCCCGGAAACTCGATCATCTCGCCGTACATGACGTCGGCCAGACCGTGAATCCGCACGATACCGTCAGAAACGCTGACGACAGTGCCTTCGTTACGGGCTTGAGAGGTCACATCGAGCTTTTCGATGCGGCCCTTGATAATTTCACTTATTTCGGAAGGATTGAGTTGCTGCATTGCTCTGCTGCCCCTTCAAACTCAAGATTTCAATGCTTCGGCAAGTTTCGCGATTTTGCCGCGAATCGAGCCATCGATAACCAGGTCGCCGGCGCGGATGACGACACCACCAATCAGGGCAGCGTCCTCCGCAACTTGCAGGCGCACTTCCCGGTCGAGTCGTGCACTGAGAACCTTGGCGAGTTTGTCTTGCTGTTCTTGGTTCAACGCAAAAGCACTGGTGACTTCCACATCTACCGACTTCTCTTGCTCGGCCTTGTACAGGTCGAACAGAGCGGCGATCTCCGGCAGAAGCAGGAGACGGTCGTTTTCGGCAACGACGTGGATGAAATTCTGTGCCTTGGCATCGAACTTGTCGCCGCACACGTCGATAAACGTGGCGGCCTTGTCTGCGCTCGTCAGTCGCGGGGCCTTGAGCACGCGCCGCATGGTGTCGTCTTGCGACACCGCTGCAGCCAGGCCGAGCATGGCTGACCAAGAGGCCAGCTGCTGGTGGGCCTGAGCGTGCTCGAAGGCCGCCTTAGCGTAAGGTCGGGCCAACGTGGTCAGTTCTGCCATGATCGCCCTCGCTTAAATTTCAGCAGCCAGTTTGTTAACCAGCTCCGCGTGCGCGTTTTGATCGATTGTGGCGCCCAGGATCTTCTCGGCGCCGCCAACGGCCAGCACACCCAGTTGGGCACGCAGCGCGTCTTTGACACTGTTCAGTTCCTGCTCGATCTCGGCCTGAGCCTGAACCTTCACACGGTCAGCGTCGACACGGGCTTTTTCAACAGCCTCTTCGACGATCTGGTTACCGCGTTTCTTGGCTTGCTCAATGATTTCGGCTGCCTGAGCTTTTGCTTCGCGCAGTTGCTGACCCGCTTTCTCTTGGGCCAGTTCCAGGTCGCGAGCTGCTCGGCTGGCAGCGTCCAGTCCATCCGCGATCTTCTTCTGACGTTCGTGCAAAGCCGCGATGACCGGAGGCCACACGAACTTCATGCAAAACAGTACAAAAATGAAGAACGCAACGGACTGGCCAATCAGGGTTGCATTAATGTTCACGCCAACACCTCGCTCGTTCGTTGTCCATCACACCAATCAACTCGAAAATTCGAGTGATTAGCCAGCGAGTTGACCAACGAAGGGGTTCGCGAAGGTGAAGAACAGAGCGATACCAACGCCGATCATGGTTACGGCGTCGAGCAGGCCGGCAACGATGAACATTTTAACTTGCAGCATTGGAACCATCTCTGGCTGACGCGCAGCGCCTTCCAGGAACTTGCCACCCAACAGGCCGAAACCAATTGCGGTACCCAGTGCGCCCAGGCCGATCAACAGTGCAACAGCGATAGCGGTTAGACCAACTACAGTTTCCATCTTTCCTCCCGACTTTTACGTCGTATGGTTTAGGTTTTTTAGATTAAAGCGGTAAAACAAATCGTTTCATCGTGCCCTAGACGGGCCCCCTCCCGTTTGACCGGGAGGGACATCAGACTGATCGAGACCGGTCTTAATGGTTCTCTTCGTGCGCCATCGACAGGTAGACGATGGTCAGCATCATGAAGATAAACGCTTGCAGGGTGATGATCAGGATGTGGAACACAGCCCACGCCCATTGCAGCACCACGCCCAGGCCGCTGAGCCAGAGCAGGCCGCTGCCGAACATCACGGCGATCAGGATGAACACCAGTTCGCCAGCGTACATGTTGCCGAACAGACGCAGTGCCAGGGAGATTGGCTTGGCGATCAGCGTCACGAATTCAAGCAGGAAGTTCACCGGAATCAGCAGCGCCTGAACGAAGATGTTCTTGCTGCCGAACGGGTGCAGGGTCAGTTCGCCGATGAAGCCGCCGATGCCCTTGATCTTGATGCTGTAGAAAATGATCAGTGCGAACACCGAGAAAGCCATGGCCAGCGTGGCGTTCGGGTCGGTAGTCGACACGGCGCGGAACGGAATGTGCGCATCGCCGGAGATCAGGATGGCCAACTGAGGAATCCAGTCGACCGGGATCAGGTCGATGGCGTTCATCAGGAACACCCAGACGAAGATGGTCAGTGCCAGCGGTGCAATCACTGGGCTACGGCCATGGAAGCTGTCTTTCACGCTGCCATCGACGAACTGGACCAATACTTCAACGAAGTTCTGCAAAGCACCTGGCTGACCGGAAGTTGCCTTCTTGGCCGCCATGCGGAAAAGAAGAACGAAGATCAGACCCAACGCCACAGACCAGCCGAGGGTATCGACGTGGAATGCCCAGAAGCCCATTTCTTTGGCTTCTGCTGCGGTGTGGGCAAAGCCCCAGCCGCCATTAGGTAGCTGACCGAAGGTCAGGTTCTGCAAGTGGTGCTGGATATAGCCCGAAGCGGTTGTTTCTGCCATGGTTGCCTCAAACGCCCTAAGGTCTCGAAAGTCTTGTTCTCATAAGCAGGGGAGCGAACCAGCTGACCAGTTGGGTCAGCACGAAGACGCCGAATACAGCTAGCGGCGCCAATGGCTTCACACCTGCGAACGTCAATGCAAAGAGCACTGCCGTCAAAATCAGTTTGCCCGCCTCGCCAGCATAAAAAGACCGGACGATGGCTTGAGCTGCTCGGGCGCCGGAAAACCGAAATGCCCTATGAGCGAAATACACATTGGGTAGCAAGGCTATCAGTCCCCCGCAAAGGCCTGAGTATCCGGCTACGACTCCATGCCATTGCCAGAGCGCCAAGGCGGCCAGCAGTAAAACGACCAATTGAGCCAATAAAACCGGGAAAACCGCCAAGCGATGGAACGGCAAGCGGTTTGGCGTGCGGGTTTCCATCACTCTTGCTCCTCATGGGTCGGCTGCCAGAATTCAATAACTTGGCATAATTTGTGCCGACAAAATGCGCGCAGAGTATAGGGGCGGTTCAGCCCCTATTCAACTGCCGGGTAGTGATTTCCGACTGCACGCTACATGAGGAAATGTTTCAGCGGATGTGTGCAAGGACGCCTTGAAGCTCATCGAGGGAGTTATACCCGATGACCAACTGACCTTTCCCTTTCTTTCCGTGACGAATCTGCACCGCAGAGCCTAGGCGCTCGGCCAGGCGTTGCTCCAGGCGTGCGATATCCGGGTCAGGTTTGACCGGTTCGGCAGGCTGCTGTTTGCCACTCAACCACTGGCGAACCAGGGCTTCGGTCTGGCGTACGGTGAGGCCACGTGCGACAACGTGTCGCGCCCCTTCAACCTGTTGATTTTCCGGCAAACCCAGCAAGGCACGGGCATGACCCATTTCCA
Organism: Pseudomonas sp. T8; assembly: GCF_024610635.1. Lineage (NCBI taxonomy): Bacteria > Pseudomonadati > Pseudomonadota > Gammaproteobacteria > Pseudomonadales > Pseudomonadaceae > Pseudomonas > Pseudomonas sp. T8. Next base: position 4,289,008 of record NZ_CP102374.1, on the reverse strand, counting down.
GGTCGCCGTGGGACAGCATGGTCTTGATCACTTCAGGCAAAGCGATCAGGCGCAACAAGTTGGCTACGGTGACGCGGGACTTACCCACAGCCTCGGCAACCTGCTGCTGAGTCAGCTGGAATTCCTGCTGCAGGCGCTGCAGGGCAACCGCTTCCTCGATGGGATTGAGATCTTCGCGCTGGATATTCTCGATCAGCGCCATGGCGATGGCGGTTTCGTCCGGCACATCGCGAACCATCGCCGGGATGGTTTCCTGGCCCGCCTGCTGGCTGGCGCGCCAGCGGCGTTCGCCGGCGATGATTTCAAAACGGCCGGAGCCGATCGGACGCACCACGATCGGCTGCATCACGCCCTGACTCTTGATCGAGCTCGCCAGTTCTTCCAGGGCCTGTGGGTCCATGTCCCGGCGCGGCTGATATTTGCCGCGCTGGATCAGGTCCAGCGGCAGATGCTGCAGCTCGCGCACATCGGCTTGCACCGCTTGTTCTTCCAGTGCGCTGACAGTCGGACCACTCAACAGTGCATCCAGTCCACGTCCGAGACCTCGTTTCTTGACGGCCATGGGGATTCCTTAAGTTGGCTGGGCAGCGGCTGCGCGTGAATTTTTCCGTTGCCGACGAACCATCTCGCCAGCGAGGGCCAGATAGGCGATGGCACCGCGGGACTGTTTGTCGTAGGCCAACGCCGGCATGCCATAACTGGGGGCTTCCGCCAGACGGATGTTGCGCGGGATCACCGTGTCGTACAGCTGATCGCCGAAGTGTTCCTTGAGCTGCGCGGACACATCGTTCATCAAGCTTAGCCGCGGGTCGTACATGGTCCGCAGCAGGCCTTCGACCTTGAGGTTCGGATTGAGCAATTCGGAGATGCGCTTGATGTTATCCACAAGGTCGCTCAGCCCTTCGAGCGCAAAGTATTCGCACTGCATGGGGATAATCACCCCATCGGCGGCAACCAGGGCATTGAGCGTGAGCATCGACAGCGACGGTGGGCAGTCGATCAGAATGTAATCGTAGTTTTCCCGGATCGGCGCCAGGGCGCTGCGCAGACGGCTTTCCTTCATCTGCATTTCCAGCAGAACGACTTCCGCGGCGGTCAGGTCGCGGTTCGCCGGCAGCAGTTGATAACCACCGTGCTCGGAGTAGTGCATGGCCTGGGCCAGATCGCATTCGCCGATCAGCAGGTCGTAGACCGAGTTTTCCAGGCCGTGTTTATCCACACCGCTACCCATGGTGGCGTTGCCCTGTGGATCGAGATCGATCAACAGCACCCGGCGCTTGGTAGCAACCAGCGATGCTGCGAGGTTGATGCAGGTGGTGGTCTTGCCCACACCACCTTTCTGGTTCGCTATCGCGAATACCTTAGCCATTCTTGCTTGTGTTCCCAATCATGCCGTGCGGCGCAGTATCAGCAGATGGCGTTGGCCTTGGCAACCGGGTACGGCCAGGGCGTGTTCGCTATCGAGGTGGAAGTCTGCCGGCAATGCTACCAGCTCATCGGCGGGATGAACGCCCTTCATTGCCAGCCAACGTGTATCGCGGTCGCCGAGGTGGCGAGTCCAGTTGGTGAAGTTCTCCATGCTGCTGAACGCCCGGGAAATGATCCCGTTGAACGGCTGCTGCGGTTGGAAAGCTTCGACACGACTGTGGATAACATTCAGGTTATCCAGCTTCAGTTCCAGTTTGACCTGGGTCAGGAAGCGGGTTTTCTTGCCATTGCTGTCCAGACAGGTCACTTGCGAGTCCGGAAACAGGATAGCCAATGGAATGCCCGGCATCCCGCCGCCGCTGCCCACATCCAGCCAGCGACCGTTTTCGATGAACGACATCACACTCAGGCTATCGAGCAGATGACGCGAAACCATTTCATCCGGATCGCGCACGGCGGTCAGGTTGTAAGCCTTGTTCCATTTGATCAACAGGGCCAGATAACCCAGCAGCAATTCGTGCTGGGCTTCTGTCAGGTTGACACCGAGTTGGCGAGCACCTGTGGATAACTCTTCTGCATGTTGCGAGGTGACCTGCGAACTCAAGCGCTTTGCTCCAACTGACGGCCCGCGCCGCGTTTTTTCAAGTGAATCATCAACAGGGAAATCGCCGCCGGTGTAACGCCCGGGATCCGCGAAGCCTGGCCCAGGGTTTCAGGACGCGTGGCGCCGAGCTTGCTCTGGATCTCTTTCGAGAGGCCGGAAATGGTGCTGTAGTCGATATCCACAGGCAGCTTGGTGTCCTCGCTGGCCCGCAGACGAGCGATTTCGTCCTGCTGGCGATCGATGTAGCCAGCGTACTTGGTCTTGATCTCGACCTGTTCGGCAACCTGTGGATCTTCTGCGCCCTGCCCGGTCACTGCGACCAGACCAGCGTAGTCGATTTCCGGACGGCTCAGCAGATTCAGCAAGTTGTACTCATGGGTCAGCGGCGTGCCGAACTTTTCGGCGATCGCATCGCCCTGTTCGGTGCCCGGGCGAACCCAGGTGCTTTTCAAACGTTGCTCTTCCTGGGCAATGCCTTCGCGCTTCTTGCAGAACGCAGCCCAACGGACATCGTCGACCAGACCCAGTTCCCGACCTTTTTCGGTCAGGCGCAGATCGGCGTTGTCTTCGCGCAGGATCAGGCGGTATTCGGCACGGGATGTGAACATCCGATACGGTTCCTGGGTTCCCAGGGTAATCAGGTCGTCGACCAACACACCGATGTAGGCCTCGTCGCGACGTGGGCACCAGCTGTCTTTGCCCTGCGCGCGCAGTGCGGCGTTGGCACCGGCGAGCAACCCCTGAGCGCCGGCCTCTTCGTAGCCGGTGGTGCCGTTGATCTGGCCGGCGAAGAACAGACCACCGATCACCTTGGTTTCCAGGCTGTACTTCAGGTCACGCGGATCGAAATAGTCGTACTCGATGGCGTAGCCAGGGCGCACGATGTGGGCGTTTTCCATGCCACGGATCGATTGCACGATCTGCAACTGCACATCGAACGGCAAGGATGTGGATATCCCGTTCGGGTACAGCTCGTGGGTGGTCAGGCCTTCCGGTTCGATGAAGACCTGATGGCTTTCCTTGTCGGCAAAGCGATGGATCTTGTCTTCGATCGACGGGCAGTAGCGCGGGCCGATTCCCTCGATCACCCCGGAATACATCGGCGAACGATCAAGGTTGGAAGCAATGATCTCGTGGGTACGGGCATTGGTATGGGTGATCCAGCAGCTGACCTGCCGCGGATGCTGCTCTTTCGAGCCCAGGAACGACATCACCGGAATCGGCGTATCGCCCGGTTGTTCGGTCATCACCGAGAAATCCACGGAACGACCATCGATACGCGGCGGCGTACCGGTTTTCAGGCGGCCGACACGTAGCGGCAATTCACGCAGGCGATGGGCCAGGGCGATCGAAGGTGGATCGCCGGCGCGACCGCCGGAATAGTTCTGCATCCCGATGTGGATAAGTCCACCGAGGAAGGTACCGGTGGTCAACACCACGGATTCGGCGAAGAAACGCAGGCCCATTTGGGTCACTACACCGCGAACCTGGTCCTGTTCGACGATCAGGTCATCCGCCGCCTGTTGAAATATCCACAGGTTCGGCTGGTTTTCCAGGATTTCGCGGACAGCGGCCTTGTACAGGATGCGGTCGGCCTGGGCACGGGTAGCGCGCACGGCTGGGCCTTTGCGGCTGTTCAACACCCGAAACTGAATACCACCTTTATCGGTAGCCATGGCCATCGCGCCGCCGAGGGCATCGATTTCTTTGACCAGATGACTTTTACCGATCCCGCCAATCGCGGGATTGCAGCTCATCGCTCCGAGGGTTTCCACGTTGTGCGTCAGCAACAGGGTTTTTGCCCCCATGCGTGCTGATGCAAGTGCTGCCTCGGTACCGGCATGACCGCCGCCGATGACGATCACTTCAAAACGGGAAGGGAAATCCACCACGCACCTCGTGCCTGCTTATATGGGTAAAAAAGGATGGGTTCTTGGGATAACGGACAAGTATAGGGTCTTCGCCCTTCCTAAAGAACCCTTTGCACAAAATTTAACCAGCTGTGGATGACTCACGGACAATAGAAATTAAAAAGAAAGAAATTTATTAAATCTTTGTTTTTATGTTTATTCTTAGGCACCGACCTATCTGTGGATAGATTCATACAGCCCTTTGTTTTCAATGTGTACAGCGATTCAAAAGTCTGTGGTTAGGTGGCAACGAGGCCCTTGGATAACCGGTGTAAGCCTGTGGATTAAAGTGATGCTTATCCACAGAGCGGGTTTTCCTCAGTTTTGACGCTCTGTTATCAACTGAGCCTAAGGGCAGTTATTCACAGGGCTTAATCCACAGAAAAAAGGCTCAGCCGACCAAAGGGCGCCCACGAGAAATCCACCGAAGCGCTCGATGGCGCCCGGCAAACTCGGAAATGGTGGGAAGTACAAAGGATTGCAGGAGCGGGTTCGCCCGTGATGTCGGGCAGAACATCGCCACTGAGCATCACGAGCAACCAAGCCGCTGAACGGCTGCTCCTACAGGAAGATGGGGTTATTTACCGATACAGAAGCTGGAGAAAATCCGGCCCAGCAGGTCGTCCGAGCTGAAAGCGCCGGTAATTTCTCCCAGGGATTGCTGGGCTTGACGCAGGTCTTCAGCCAGCAGCTCGCCGGCGCCGGCCAGGGTCAATTGCGAACGCCCGTGTTCAAGTGCCTTACTGGCGTGGTGCAGGGCTTCCAGGTGACGCCTGCGTGCACTGAAGCTGCTTTCGGACGTCTGCTCGTAACCCATGCAAGCCTTGAGGTGCTCACGCAGCAACTCCAGGCCCTCGCCTCCTGCCTTGGCACTGAGGCTGATAGTCACGTGGCCATCGTCGCTGACTTCCAGGGCAATCGCTTCGCTGGTCAGGTCGGCCTTGTTACGGATCAGCGTAACTTTCGCCGGATCCGGCCGCTGTTCCAGGAACTCCGGCCACAAGGCAAAGGGGTCCAGCGCTTCCGGTGCCATGGCGTCGACCACCAGCAATACGCGGTCTGCCTCGCCAATGGCCTTGAGGGCACGTTCCACACCGATCTTTTCCACCTGGTCTTCGGTATCGCGCAGTCCCGCGGTATCCACAACGTGCAGCGGCATGCCGTCGATGTGGATATGTTCGCGCAGCACATCCCGAGTAGTGCCGGCGATCTCGGTGACGATGGCCGCTTCGCGTCCGGCCAGGGCATTGAGCAGGCTGGACTTGCCGGCATTCGGTCGGCCAGCGATGACCACGGTCATACCGTCACGCAGCAAGGCGCCCTGCCCGGCTTCGCGGACCACGGTGGATAACTCGTCGCGCACGGTGTCGAGCATCTGCAGCACATGGCCATCGGCCAGGAAGTCGATTTCTTCCTCGGGAAAATCGATTGCCGCCTCGACGTAGATGCGCAGCGCGATCAATTGCTCGGTCAGGTTATGCACACGCTTGGAGAACGCTCCCTGCAAAGAGCGCAAGGCATTACGCGCGGCCTGTGCGGAACTGGCCTCGATCAGGTCGGCGATGGCTTCGGCCTGGGCCAGGTCGAGCTTGTCGTTGAGGAAGGCGCGCTCGCTGAATTCCCCCGGCCGGGCCAGGCGACATCCCAACTGCAGGCAGCGCTGCAGCAACATATCCAGGACGATCGGACCGCCGTGGCCCTGAAGTTCCAGTACGTCTTCGCCGGTAAAGGAGTTCGGCCCCGGGAAATACAGGGCGATCCCCTCGTCCAGGACCTCGTCCCGATCGCTGAAAAACGGCCCGTAATGAGCGTAACGCGGTTTCAGCTCGCGGCCGCTGATGGCCTTGGCGGCGACGCTGGCCAGTGGTCCGGAAATACGCACGATGCCCACACCACCACGCCCCTGGGCGGTGGCGACGGCTGCGATGGTTTCACGAGGGACATTCATAACCCGCTCCAGACATAAAGAGGCAGACAAAAGTGACAGATAGCAAAACGCCCCACTAGGGGGCGTTTTGAGTGGTTATCCACAGAGTAGGTCAGGCCGCTGCTTTCTTGGTAGCGGCTTCGATCTTACGTGTGATGTACCACTGTTGTGCGATCGACAGGCAGTTGTTCACAACCCAGTACAGCACCAGACCGGCCGGGAACCACAGGAAGAAGAAGGTGAAGATGATTGGCATCATTTTCATCACCTTGGCCTGCATCGGATCCGGAGGAGTCGGGTTCAGCTGCTGCTGGATGAACATGGTGGCGCCCATGATGATCGGCAGGATGAAGAACGGATCCTTGATCGACAGGTCGGTAATCCACAGCATGAATGGCGCCTGGCGCATTTCCACGCTTTCCAGGAGTACCCAGTACAAGGACAGGAACACCGGCATCTGCACGAGGATTGGCAAGCAACCACCCAGCGGATTGATCTTCTCTTTCTTGTACAGCTCCATCATGGCTTGCGACATTTTCTGCCGGTCGTCGCCATGTTGCTCTTTCAGAGCCGCCAGTTTCGGCGCCACCGCACGCATGCGCGCCATGGATTTGTAGCTGGCTGCCGACAGCGGGAAGAAGATCCCCTTGATCAGCATGGTCAGGAAGATGATCGACCAGCCCCAGTTACCCACAATGCTGTGGATATGTTGCAGCAGCCAGAAGATCGGCTGGGCAATGAACCACAGAATGCCGTAGTCGACGGTCAGTTCCAGGCCTGGGGACAACTCTTTCAGAACGGCCTGGCTCTTCGGACCGGCGTACAGAGTGGCGGTGGTTTCAGCCTTGGCACCAGGTGCAACGGTCAGCGCCGGGCCAGTGAAACCGATGATGTAGTTGCCTTGGTTGTCCTTGCGGGTCTGCACCACGTTGCTTTCGTTCTTCGCCGGGATCCAGGCGGTCACGAAGTAGTGTTGCAGCCAGGCAACCCAGCCACCTTGCACGGTTTCTTTCAGCGAGCCCTTGTCGATATCTTTCATCGACACTTTTTTGTACGGCTCGGAACTTGTCCACAGGGCGGCGCCCAGGTAAGTCGCGGTGCCGGTGGCGGTGCTGGAAGAAGGATCGGAGCTGGCGTCGCGTTTGAGCTGGGCAAACAGGTTGCCAGTCCAGGCCTTGTCGCTGGTGTTGTCGATCAGATAGGTGACTTTCAGATCGTACAGACCGCGGGTAAAGGTGAAACGCTTGATGTAGTTGACGCCGGCGTCGCTGAATTTCAGGTCGACATTCAGCTGGTTCTGGCCGTCAGCCAGTTGATAAGTCTTTTTCTCGGCCGAATAAACCGGGCGTCCTGCAGGACGAGCATCCGGACCGTTGACACCGGTCAGGCCGCTTTGCGCCAGATAAGTACGTTCGCCACCGTTATCGAACAGTTGGAACGGAATTTCCGGATGGTCCTGGCGACGTGGATACAGCGGCAGCTTCAGCTGGGCGATATCACCACCTTGAGGATCGATAGCCAGATCGAGCACATCCGTTTTTACCTGGATGAGGTCTTTGCTTGCCGCCACCGGAGTTTCGGTAGGGGTGCTGGTATCGGTATTCGCGCTGGGTACATCGGCACTGGCGGAAGCATTGTTACCAACAGGCGTATCCGGTAGAGCCGGGGTGGCGGTGTTGGCAGCAACATTCTGAGTCGGCAGGGCAGCCTGGCCATAATCCTGGTTCCACTTAAGAACCATGACGTAGGACACGATTGCCAGGGCGACGATCAGGATCGTGCGTTTAATATCCATGATTACTCGGCCATCGAAGAAGAACGGGAGGTAGGGATAGGTGGAACCGGGTCATAACCACCGGGATTCCACGGATGACAGCGACCTAAACGACGAAAGGTCAGCCAGCCACCGCGCAGAAGGCCATGATTTTCGATGGCTTCATACGCGTAGCAGGAACAGCTGGGATAGAAACGACAGTGACTGGCCATCAGAGGACTAATGGCATAGCGATAAAACTGGATCGGAACGAGTGCCAGTTTACGCATTCGGGCTGTCTACCCCTACAGTTTCGATTTTGACTGCTGGTGCCGGCTTGTTACGGGCCAGACGCTTCCAGAGCTTGTCGAAATGCTGAATCAATTCGGGGTTTTCTACATCGCCCAAACCTTTGCGCGCGACGATAACGATGTCCCAGCCGACCAGAGCATCCTGGTTCAGGCGAAACGATTCGCGCATCAGACGTTTGAGGCGATTGCGCTCAACGGAGAGCTTGACGCTCTTTTTTCCGATAACCAGCCCCAGACGGGGATGATCCAGATCGTTGTTGCGCGCAAGGAGCAGGAGATTTTTCCCCGGAACCTTGCCGGTAGGGGAGTCAAAGACTGCCTTGAAATGCCGGGGGGTAAGCAGACGCTTTTCCCGACTGAAGTCCTGACTCACCTCCAGTGCCGGAGTATCAAACTGCCAGACGCGCACGACCTTTGGCGCGACGACGCGACAGGACGGCACGACCGTTCTTGGTAGCCATGCGAGCACGGAAACCGTGGGTACGAGCGCGTTTGATAGTGCTTGGTTGGAAAGTACGTTTCATTGTCGTGTTACCTGGTTCGTCCACAACGGGCCGGAATGGCCCCCGTTTTAAGAGATCGGCGATTCTAGAGAAAGCAAGCCTCTAGGTCAATTTCCAACCAGCTTTTCCTTTATCTGGGTATGTCCGCCTCTGAGGCTGAAGAACCGGGTCAGCCAGATATAAAAATAAAGAAGGGAATTATTTAAAGCTTTTCTGTAAAGCTTATAAAGGCTAGGGACGTCCCTGTCTGTGGATAACTACATTGAGCCCTTATAGGACGTGCTGTACAGAGAATGACAACACTGTCGAGAAACGGTGCTTTGCCTGTGCTGCGCTATCGGAAAAGCTGTGTGTGGAAAGGCGAGTTATCCACAAGCGGGTTATCCACCGATTTTCGCCCCCAGTTGTGCAATGCCCTTAGGTGTGGTTATCCACAGAGCTTATGCACATACCATTGGTCGTGTTTTTTCGGGATAAAGCGTTGATTCATAGTGGCCTGCGATCAACCTACATGTGGATAAGTGTGCGTCTGGTCGTTACAATGGCGGCTTGTTTTTGCCTCACCGGCTTTCAACTTAGGGGATATCCGTGTCAGTGGAACTTTGGCAGCAGTGCGTGGAGCTTCTGCGTGATGAGCTGCCTGCCCAGCAATTCAACACTTGGATCCGTCCGCTACAGGTCGAAGCCGAAGGCGACGAGTTGCGTGTATACGCACCGAATCGTTTTGTTCTCGATTGGGTCAACGAAAAGTACCTGGGCCGCGTGCTCGAGCTGCTGGATGAGCATGGCAATGGCATGGCGCCGGCGCTTTCCTTATTAATAGGCAGCAAACGCAGTTCCGCTCCTCGTGCGGCACCCAATGCTCCGCTGGCCGCTGCGGTTGCCTCTCAGGTTCAGCAGGCAGCAGCTGCCGCCCCGGTCGCTGCGCCGGCTCCGGCCGCCCCGACCAAGGCGGCGACCCAGAAAGTCGCCGAAGTCAGCGAAGAACCCTCTCGTGACAGCTTCGACCCGATGGCGGGGGCCAGCTCGCAGCAGGCTCCAGTGCGCGCCGAACAGCGCACCGTTCAGGTGGAAGGTGCGCTCAAGCACACCAGTTACCTGAACCGCACCTTCACCTTCGAAAACTTTGTGGAAGGTAAGTCCAACCAGCTGGCCCGCGCCGCGGCCTGGCAGGTAGCCGACAACCCCAAGCATGGTTACAACCCGCTCTTCCTTTATGGCGGCGTAGGTTTGGGTAAGACCCACTTGATGCACGCTGTGGGTAACCATCTATTAAAGAAGAACCCGAATGCCAAGGTCGTGTACCTGCATTCCGAGCGCTTCGTGGCTGACATGGTCAAGGCGCTGCAACTCAACGCGATCAACGAATTCAAGCGCTTCTACCGTTCGGTGGATGCGTTGCTGATCGACGATATTCAGTTCTTCGCTCGCAAGGAGCGTTCCCAGGAAGAGTTTTTCCATACCTTCAACGCCCTGCTCGAAGGCGGCCAACAGGTGATTCTCACCAGTGACCGCTATCCGAAGGAGATCGAAGGCCTGGAAGAACGCCTGAAATCGCGCTTCGGCTGGGGCCTGACCGTGGCGGTAGAGCCACCGGAACTGGAAACCCGCGTCGCGATCCTGATGAAGAAGGCCGATCAGGCCAAAGTCGAGCTGCCTCACGATGCGGCGTTCTTCATTGCCCAGCGAATTCGTTCCAACGTGCGTGAGCTGGAAGGGGCGCTCAAGCGTGTCATCGCTCACTCGCACTTCATGGGACGCGACATTACCATCGAGCTGATTCGCGAATCGCTGAAGGACCTGCTTGCCCTGCAGGACAAGCTGGTCTCTGTGGATAACATTCAGCGCACTGTCGCCGAATACTACAAGATCAAGATCTCCGATCTGCTGTCCAAGCGGCGCTCGCGTTCTGTCGCGCGTCCACGCCAGGTGGCCATGGCCTTGTCCAAGGAACTGACCAACCACAGCCTGCCGGAAATCGGCGATGTGTTCGGCGGCCGCGATCACACCACGGTCTTGCACGCATGCCGCAAGATCAATGAACTTAAGGAATCCGACGCGGACATCCGCGAGGACTACAAGAACCTGCTGCGTACTCTGACCACTTGATGACTCCAGCGCAGCTTATTAAGGCAAGGGACTAGACCATGCATTTCACCATTCAACGCGAAGCCCTGTTGAAACCCCTGCAACTGGTCGCCGGCGTCGTCGAACGTCGTCAGACCTTGCCGGTACTTTCCAACGTGCTGTTGGTTGTCGAAGGCCAGCAACTGTCGCTGACCGGTACCGACCTGGAAGTCGAGCTGGTCGGTCGCGTGCAGTTGGAAGAGCCGGCGGAGCCAGGCGAAATCACTGTCCCGGCGCGTAAGCTGATGGACATCTGCAAGAGCCTGCCGAACGACGCCCTGATCGACATCAAGGTCGACGAGCAGAAGCTGGTGGTCAAGGCTGGCCGTAGCCGCTTTACCCTGTCCACCTTGCCGGCCAACGACTTCCCGACTGTGGAAGAAGGCCCGGGCTCGCTGACCTGCCAGCTGGAGCAGAGCAAGCTGCGTCGCCTGATCGAACGCACCAGCTTCGCCATGGCCCAGCAGGACGTGCGCTACTACCTCAACGGCATGCTGCTGGAAGTCTCCGCCGGCATCATCCGTGCCGTGGCCACCGACGGTCACCGCCTGGCCATGTGCTCGATGCAGGCCGATATTGGCCAGCCGGATCGCCACCAGGTGATCGTGCCGCGCAAGGGCATCCTGGAACTGGCCCGCTTGCTCACCGAGCCGGACGGCAATGTCAGCATCGTTCTGGGTCAGCACCATATCCGTGCGACCACCGGCGAGTTCACCTTCACTTCCAAGCTGGTCGACGGCAAGTTCCCGGACTACGAGCGTGTGCTGCCGAAGGGCGGTGACAAGCTGGTACTGGGCGACCGTCAGGCGCTGCGCGAAGCCTTCAGCCGTACCGCGATCCTGTCTAACGAGAAGTACCGCGGTATCCGTCTGCAACTGGCCAACGGTCAGCTGAAAATCCAGGCCAACAACCCGGAGCAGGAAGAGGCGGAAGAAGAAGTAGGCGTGGAATACAACGGCGGTTCGCTGGAGATCGGCTTCAACGTGAGCTATCTGCTCGACGTGCTGGGCGTGATGACCACTGAACAGGTACGCCTGATCCTGTCCGATTCCAACAGCAGTGCGCTGGTGCAGGAATCCGACAACGACGACTCGGCCTACGTTGTCATGCCGATGCGCCTGTAATCATGCTCAGCAGAAGCTAGATGTCCCTCAGTCGCGTCTCGGTCACCGCGGTGCGCAATCTGCACCCGGTGACCTTCTCCCCCTCCCCCCGCATCAACCTCCTCTACGGCGCCAACGGCAGTGGCAAAACCAGCGTGCTGGAAGCCATCCACTTGCTGGGGCTTGCTCGCTCGTTTCGCAGTGCCCGTTTATTGCCGGTGATCCAGTACGAACAACTCGCGTGTACGGTGTTCGGCCAGGTCGAGCTGGCGGAAGGAGGACACAGCAGCCTGGGGATATCTCGCGATCGCCAGGGTGAATTCCAGATCCGCATCGACGGGCAGAACGCCCGCAGTGCCGCGCAGCTGGCGGAGATCCTGCCCCTGCAGTTGATCAACCCGGACAGTTTCCGCTTGCTGGAAGGCGCACCCAAAATCAGGCGCCAGTTCCTCGATTGGGGCGTGTTCCACGTGGAACCCCGCTTCATGTCAACCTGGCAGCGCTTGCAGAAGGCCCTGCGGCAGCGGAACTCATGGCTGCGGCATGGTACACTTGACGCCGCTTCGCAAGCAGCCTGGGACAGGGAGCTGTGTCAGGCCAGCGCTGAAATTGATGAATACCGCCGCGCTTATATCAAAGCCTTGAAACCAGTCTTTGAGCGGACCTTGAGCGAGCTGGTAGAGCTCGAGGGCTTAACGCTTAGCTATTACCGTGGTTGGGATAAAGAGCGAGAGCTCAGTGCAGTGCTCGCGACATCCCTCCATCGTGATCAGCAAATGGGTCATACCCAGGCTGGCCCCCAACGTGCTGATTTGCGTCTCAGGTTGGGCGCACACAACGCTGCGGACATCTTGTCCCGCGGTCAGCAGAAGTTGGTGGTCTGTGCCTTGCGGATCGCCCAGGGGCACCTGGTCAGCCAGGCCCGGCGCGGTCAGTGTATTTATCTGGTGGATGACTTGCCGTCCGAGCTGGACGAGCAGCATCGCCGCGCACTTTGTCGCTTGTTGGAAGACTTACGCTGCCAGGTGTTCATCACCTGTGTAGACCACGAATTATTGAGGGAAGGCTGGCAGACGGAAACGCCAGTTGCCCTGTTCCACGTGGAACAGGGCCGTATCACCCAGACCCACGACCATCGGGAGTGAAGGCATGAGCGAAGAAAACACGTACGACTCGAGCAGCATTAAAGTGCTGAAAGGTTTGGATGCCGTACGCAAACGTCCCGGTATGTACATTGGTGACACCGACGATGGCAGCGGTCTGCACCATATGGTGTTCGAGGTGGTCGATAACTCGATCGACGAAGCTCTGGCCGGCCATTGCGACGACATCAGCATCATCATCCACCCGGACGAATCCATTACCGTGCGTGACAACGGTCGCGGCATCCCGGTAGACGTGCATAAAGAAGAAGGCGTGTCCGCGGCCGAGGTCATCATGACCGTGCTGCACGCTGGTGGTAAGTTCGACGACAACTCCTACAAAGTATCCGGCGGTCTGCACGGCGTGGGTGTGTCGGTAGTGAACGCCCTGTCCGAAGAACTGGTCCTGACCGTTCGCCGCAGCGGCAAGATCTGGGAACAGACCTACGTTCACGGTGTGCCTCAGGCGCCTATGGCGATCGTCGGTGACAGCGAAACCACCGGTACCCAGATTCACTTCAAGGCTTCCAGCGAGACCTTCAAGAACATCCATTTCAGCTGGGACATCCTGGCCAAGCGGATTCGTGAACTGTCCTTCCTCAACTCCGGTGTCGGTATCGTTCTGAAGGACGAACGCAGCGGCAAGGAAGAGCTGTTCAAGTACGAAGGCGGCCTGCGTGCGTTCGTTGAATACCTGAACACCAACAAGACCGCGGTCAACCAGGTGTTCCACTTCAATGTGCAGCGTGAAGATGGCATCGGCGTGGAAATCGCCCTGCAGTGGAACGACAGCTTCAACGAAAACCTGCAGTGCTTCACCAACAACATTCCGCAGCGCGATGGCGGCACCCACTTGGTGGGCTTCCGTTCGGCACTGACGCGTAACCTGAACAACTACATCGAACAGGAAGGTCTGGCGAAGAAGCACAAGGTCGCCACCACCGGTGACGATGCCCGCGAAGGCCTGACCGCGATCATTTCGGTCAAGGTGCCGGATCCGAAGTTCAGCTCCCAGACCAAAGACAAGCTGGTGTCTTCCGAAGTGAAGACCGCGGTTGAACAGGAAATGGGCAAGTACTTCTCCGACTTCCTGCTGGAAAACCCGAACGAAGCCAAGCTGGTGGTCGGCAAGATGCTCGACGCCGCCCGTGCCCGTGAAGCGGCGCGTAAGGCTCGTGAGATGACCCGCCGTAAAGGCGCGCTGGATATCGCCGGCCTGCCGGGCAAACTGGCGGACTGCCAGGAAAAAGACCCTGCCCTTTCCGAACTCTACCTGGTGGAAGGTGACTCTGCTGGCGGCTCCGCCAAGCAGGGACGCAACCGTAAGACCCAGGCGATTCTGCCGCTCAAGGGCAAGATCCTTAACGTCGAGAAAGCGCGCTTCGACAAGATGATTTCCTCGCAAGAGGTCGGCACCTTGATCACTGCACTCGGTTGCGGCATCGGCCGCGAAGAGTACAACATCGACAAGCTGCGTTATCACAACATCATCATCATGACCGACGCTGACGTCGACGGTTCGCACATCCGTACCCTGCTGCTGACCTTCTTCTTCCGTCAGCTGCCGGAGCTGATCGAGCGTGGCTACATCTACATCGCTCAACCGCCGCTGTACAAGGTCAAGAAAGGCAAGCAAGAGCAATACATCAAAGACGACGACGCCATGGAAGAGTACATGACGCAGTCGGCCCTGGAAGATGCGAGCCTGCACCTGAACGAAGAAGCACCGGGTATTTCCGGCGAGGCGCTGGAGCGCCTGGTGAACGACTTCCGCATGGTCATGAAAACCCTCAAGCGTCTGTCGCGCCTGTACCCTCAGGAACTGACCGAGCACTTCATCTACCTGCCGGCCGTGAGCCTGGAGCAACTCTCCGATCACGCGGCCATGCAGGATTGGCTGGCCCAATATGAAGTCCGCCTGCGCACCGTCGAGAAGTCCGGCCTGGTCTACAAGGCCAGCCTGCGTGAAGACCGTGAACGTAATGTCTGGCTGCCAGAGGTCGAACTGATCTCCCACGGCCTGTCGAACTACGTCACCTTCAACCGCGACTTCTTCGGTAGCAATGACTACAAGACCGTCGTTACCCTCGGCGCTCAACTGAGCTCCCTGCTGGACGAAGGCGCTTATATTCAGCGTGGCGAACGCAAGAAGGCGGTGACCGAGTTCAAGGAAGCCCTGGACTGGCTGATGACCGAAAGCACCAAGCGCCACACCATCCAGCGATACAAAGGTCTGGGCGAGATGAACCCGGATCAGCTGTGGGAAACCACCATGGACCCAAGCGTACGCCGTATGCTCAAGGTCACGATTGAAGATGCCATCGGCGCCGACCAGATCTTCAACACCCTGATGGGGGATGCGGTCGAGCCTCGTCGTGACTTCATCGAAAGCAACGCCCTGGCGGTATCCAACCTGGACTTTTGATCCGGGTTGCATCGCCGAAATGAAAAAGGCCAACGCTCAGCGTTGGCCTTTTTTATTGCCCGGCTAAAAGGGGCCCTACTCGGCCGCCGAAACACTTTCCAGGCGATAGCCATAACCATAGATGGTCAGCAGCTGCCAGCCACGATCCGCGGTCAGCCCCAGCTTGTTGCGCAGGCGGTAGATGTGGGTGTCCAGGGGGCGGGAGGAGACGATTTCCTCATGGGTCCAGAAACGCTCATAAAGGTATTCCCGGGATAGCGGCCGACCCAGGTTGGCGAACAGGCAGCGGGCCAGGCGGTATTCGCGTTCGGTGAGGCTGATCGGGTTGCCGGCGCGGGTCACGGTCAGCTCGGCGTCGTCGAAGGCCAGGTCGTTGAAGGTCTGTACCTCGACGGCCGCCGAGCGCTGCAAGCCGTGGCGACGCAGGACAGCGGTCACCCGTGCCTTGAGTTCGTTGGGGCGGAAAGGTTTGCTCACATAGTCGTCGGCCCCGGTATTCAGGGCCTGGACGATATCGCTCTCGGCATCGCGGCTGGTGAGCATGATGGCCGCCGGTGGCGCCTCCATGTGCTCGCGGGTCCAGCGCAGCAACGAGAGTCCGCTGAGGTCCGGCAGCTGCCAGTCGAGAATCAGCAGGTCGAAGGTTTCGCGCCGCAGCTGCCGCAGCAGGTCCTCGCCACGCTCGAAGCTGTGCAGCGTCCATGGTTGTTCCCCGGGGCCGGGGATCTGTCGCAGTGTCTGTTCCACCCGCGCCAGTTCGGCGGGCTCGTCATCCAGTATTGCGACACGCATGCGGGGCAGTTCCTTTTATCGCGAGAGAATGCTGATGGCTTTATTTGAGGCCTTTCCTGGCGCTGAGTTTAGGCTGATCAGACGAATCTGAACAATTGTGGCGAATTGCTCTGGTTCACACCTTTGCTCGGTACGCTGATGTCATATAGCCGGTAGCCGACAGGAGCACTGTCCATCCGGCCTGCATTCGTTGCAGAACGATACCGGCTCGAACGTGCAAGGAAAAGAACTATGGGGAACATCCTGGGGAAGGGGCGGTTGCTCTACGCAGGCATTGCGCAGGCAGCGGACCTGGCTCGATTTACCACTCTGATGCTCGCGGCTTGCCTGAGCCTGGGGTCGACCGCGGAGCAGCCTGCGCTGCCGTCTTCGGACTATGCCTTGCCGGTGCAGCGTTATTTCAGCCCGTCCGTAACCACCATCGGGTTCAGCGACTCCCAGGGCTTCGCCCCGATCAGCGCGCCACAGACACAGACGGCGCAGCCTATGGTCTATCAGGAGCAGCAGCGTTGGGTGTTCTAGATCAGACAATTCTGAACAAATATTGCAAACCGGCCCGGCCTCCACGGCATGCCGGTAAATTCGTAGTCGCTGAGTGGCACACAGGGGCAATCGGAAGTGCTCCGACACAGGGAGTGTCAACCGCCGGATTGGCGGACGTCAGGCCGGGGCTTGTCTTCGGTTTGCAGTACAGGGGAATACAGGGAGTGCCTCCTCAGGACGTAATGCTCCGACACAGGGATGTGTCATCCCTCCTCTCCCGCGCGGCCCCACGGCGCCGCCAGCCAACAAACAATTCCTCATTTTTTATCTGTGAAGGCCTCTGATGAAGACATTCGGCGCTGAGTTTTTCGGTACGTTCTGGTTGGTCCTGGGCGGGTGCGGGAGCGCCGTGCTGGCGGCCGGTGTTCCGCAATTCGGGATCGGTTATCTGGGGGTAGCCCTGGCCTTTGGCCTGAGCGTCCTGACTATGGCTTACGCATTGGGTCCGATTTCCGGGGCTCACCTCAACCCCGCGGTCTCGGTTGGCCTGTGGTTGAGCGGGCGTTTCCCGGGTAGCCGACTGCTGCCTTATATCGTCGCCCAGGTGCTCGGTGGACTCGCCGCAGGTGGCGTACTGTTCCTGATCGCCTCCGGCAAGGTCGGGTTCGACGCTTCGGCCGGCTTCGCGGCCAATGGTTACGGTGAACACTCCCCTGGCGGCTACTCGATGTTCGCTGCGCTGTTGACCGAAGTCGTGCTCACGGCGATGTTCCTCCTGATCATCCTGGGCGCCACCGCCAAGCGCGCGCCAGCCGGTTTTGCCCCGATTGCCATTGGCCTGACGCTGACCCTGATCCACCTGATCAGCATTCCGGTCACCAATACCTCGGTCAACCCTGCTCGCAGCACCGCGGTCGCCTTCTTCGCCGGCGAGTGGGCAGTGTCCCAGCTGTGGCTGTTCTGGGTAGCGCCGCTGTTGGGCGCAGGGCTGGGAGCCCTGGCCTATCGGTTGATCTCCATCGAGCGGGACTGACCTGAGCGGGTCGGATGCGCTGATTCGCATCCGGCCGGCATGGAGCCAAACAGCGCAGCCGCTCTTTAGCGGTTGTGCTGTTTGTCCCGTAATGGAATGACCCTGGCCGGCCTTGGTTCAAGAGGTATGGTCAGAACGCTAACAATGCAGTTCTAATGGCACGGACTTCAGAAGAGCGCGACTACGGACCCATGAACCCATGACC
The DNA here is from genome assembly GCF_024610635.1 of Pseudomonas sp. T8. NCBI lineage: Bacteria > Pseudomonadati > Pseudomonadota > Gammaproteobacteria > Pseudomonadales > Pseudomonadaceae > Pseudomonas > Pseudomonas sp. T8. Next base: position 4,271,262 of record NZ_CP102374.1, on the reverse strand, counting down.
TCCTTGCACATCCGCCACCGGGCCATGCTCGTTTCATTTCTGCTCGGCAGCACACTGGCCTTTTCCATGCCGCAGGCTGCCGTCGCCGCGCCCAAGCGCCCTCCCTATATCGATGAAAACCAGCAATGCCGTGGCCAGCCGCTGCCGGCGACGGTCGAGCATCTCACGGGCGAAGCCTGGAAGCTGGATGCCAAGGGCAACCAGGTACCCCTGGAAGAAGGCATGAGCGTCGATGAACTCGAAGGGGTAAAGACCTCGCCTTCGGCATTCGTCAGCCTGTCCCTGGGCGATGGCTCGCTGGTGGTGCTGCCCTCCAGTTCCCAGATCACCCTGCACCTGAACGAAGAACATGCGATCCCCCAGGTCGCGCTCGAACAGGGGCAGATCGAGTCCTATGTCATCAAGCGCCCGAGCGATTACGACCGTTTCCAGATCGTCACGCCGATCGGCGTGCTGGGTGTACGCGGTACGCACTTCCGGGTGCGTAACGACGATCAGCAGTCGCTGGTGGAAGTGCTCAACGGCCAGGTAGCGGTCAACCGCGAAGACGACGAAGCGCCGAAACAGACCAAGGGCAAGAAACGCCCTGTGGATAAACCGGTCGGGCCGGTTCCCGGTGAAGTGCAGGTCATGGCTCGCCAAGGTTTGCGTATCCAGAAAGAAGGCCCGTTGAAGCCAGTCGATCTGTTACCTGCGCCGCAGCTGATGGGCCAGGCGGGCCAGACGGGCGATCTGCCGGTCTGGCAGCTGATCATGAAGCCCTTGCCGGGCGCCAAGCGTTACCGGGCCCAGGTGGCGACCGACAAAAGCTTCCTCAATATCAAGCAGGAACAGTTCTCCAGCACGCCGGAAGTCAACTTCAGCGGCCTGGAAGCCTTTTTTTATCATGTCCGCCTTTCTGCTTTCGATGAGCACGGACTCGAAGGAGAGACGGGGGTCTATGACATCTTCTATTACCCCAGGACCACGCGTGTTCAGTAAGTACGCGGCGGTTTGTCGGTGAGGCGCTGGCGCCGACCCGAGGGCCGGGAGCCGACGCAAGCCCAGCGACTGTTTGGCGGTCTGGTGCGGGAATGGGCATGGGTCAGCCTGATCCTGCTGCCCTTGACCGCCCTGTTGTCGCTGAGCCACGGACTGGCGCTGAATAACCTGCTGTATGACAACCTGCGACGGCTCAGCCCGTTGCCGGTCGATTCACGCCTGCTGATGATCACCATCGACGACTACAGCCTGCAGCAGCTGGGCCAGTGGCCCTGGCCGCGCACCCTGCACGCCGACCTGCTGGATCGGCTGACGGCGGCCAAGGTCCAGGGCGTGCTGTTCGACGTGATCTTCAGCGAACCCGACAGCGTCCCCGAGAACGATCAGCACTTGGCCCAGGCGATCTGCCGCGAAGGCCAGGTATTCCTGCCCCTGCTGCGCGAGAGCGTGGCCCGCTATGGCCAGCCGCTGGGTGAGATCGAACCTGTGGCCCCGTTGAGTCAGTGCGCCAAGGCGGTCGGCCATATCAATGCCGAGGCCGATACCGACGGCACGGTCCGCAGCGTCTATCTGCGCGAAGGCCCACCGCAGGCGCCGAAGGCACAATTGGCCTGGCTGCTTTATCAACAGGCGCACCCGGTGGGCACTGCCCTGTCGATGCCTGGCTCGGACACCGCGCAGATCACCCAGGGCTGGCTGCGCAGCAACGAAATACGCATCCCCTTCATCAGCACCCAGGCCGGGTTCCCCAGTGTTCCCTATGTCAGCGTATTGCGCGGTGAAGTCCCACCGGAGTTGTTGCGTGACAAGCTGATCCTGATCGGCACCACCGCTCCCGGCCTGGGCGACCGTTACGTCACCCCGCAGTCGGCCAGCGTCGGCACCACCCCAGGCATCGAGATCCAGGCCAACCTGCTCAATGGCTTGTTGCAGCAGCGCACCATCGTTGCCCTGGGGCAATGGCCGGCCGCGGCGCTGTCGGTGCTGCTGGTGGCGGCCCTGCTGGGATTGCTGCTGGTACGGCCGCGGCATGCGTTGTGGTTGACCCTGGCCTGCATGGCGGCGGCCCTACTCGGTTCGGCCGGGCTGCTGCGCCTGGGACTGTGGTGGCCGCCGGTGGCCAGTCTGCTGGGGATGCTGCTGGCTTACCTGATCTGGAACTGGCGTCGCCTGAGCGTGATCCTGGCCTACTTTGGCTGGGAGCTGGCGCGCCTGGACAGCGAACCCAAGGTACTGCCCGAACGCCGGCGCACCCAGACCCCCGCCGGGGATGTGCTGCAGGGGCAGATCGTGGCCCTGGAGCAGGCCTTGAGCCGCACCCGCGACACCCGCCGGTTCATTGCCGACGGCCTGGAATACCTGCCGGTGGCCACCCTGATCAGCGATCCGGACGGCCGCGTGTTGCTGGCCAACCGCAACGCCCGTGAAGTGTTTGGCAACGCGCTGATCGGCGAGGACCTGGTCCACCAGTTGGCCGGCCTGGGTTATCCCGGTTTGCAGGACGGGCAACGCCCTGCCCTGTCGCAACTGCAGCCATTGGAATTTCGGGATATCGAACAGCGCAGCCTGCGCGTGGACCTGGCGCCCTTGCTGCCGATCGACAGCGATACGCCGATCGGCTGGCTGCTGAGCCTCACCGACCTGAGCCTCGAGCGGGATGCCGAGCAGCAGCGGGCCACCCTGTTGCGCTTCCTGTCCCATGACCTGCGCGCGCCCCATTCGGCGATCCTGGCCTTGCTCGATGTGCAGCGGCACCAGGGCTCGGGCGATACACGGATCTACAGCCAGATCGAACTGCAGGTGCGTCGCGCCCTGGGGCTCACCGAAGCCTTTGTGCAACTGGCGAAGGCCGAGTCCGAGGCCTATCAGTTCCAGCCGAGCATGTTCGCCATGCTGGTGCTGGATGCATTCGACCAGGCCATGACCATCGCCCAGCTGAAAAACATCCAGCTGGTGCATGACCTCGACGACGACGCCGAAGGCATGGTGCTGGCCGATCAATCCCTGCTGACCCGGGCCTTGTTCAATCTGCTGGAAAACGCCATTAAGTACAGCCCGTCGGGCTCGACCGTCCGGGTGCAAGTCGCTTGCACAGAAGGCTGGCTGACCTGCGATATCACCGACCAGGGCAAAGGCATTGCGGCCGATGAGCTGCCGCAGCTGTTCGTGCAGTACCAGCGCTTCGCCTCGGCCCAGGGCAGCGAAGGCCTGGGGCTGGGGTTGTCGATGGTCAAGGCGGTGGTCGACCGGCATGAAGGGCGGATTGTCTGCCGTAGTGTGGTCGGCCAGGGGACAACCTTCAGCCTGCAATTACCCCTGCTCACGGACTGAATATCGACAGGCGAAAAAAAAACCGGCTCCAGGGCCGGTTTTTTTCGTATCCAGAAAACTTATGCACGTTTTCCGGAGTTTTATGGGTTTATGAAATATGTATATAAATCATCTGCTTACGAATTTTATATAGCGATTATCCATAAAACGGTACACAGGTTATCCACAGAAACTCAGATGGCCATCTTGTCCGGCGCCGCGGCTACCGGAGGCAGCGAACCCATGTCCCGCTGCGCCTGCTCATTCCAGGCTGCGACCCGGTCGTTGAGCTCGGCGATGGCCCGTGGTCCGGAGCCTTCGGCGTACATCGGCGCACCGATCACCACGGTGATGGTGCCGGGGTGCCTGACCCAGCCGGTCTTCGGCCAGTATTTGCCGGCATTGTGCGCGATCGGCAGCACCGGCAAGTCGGCGTTGACCGCCAGGGCGCTGCCGCTGCGGGAGAACTTGCCCATCTGGCCGTAAGGCACCCGGGTACCTTCCGGGAAGATCAGTACCCAGACATTGTCCTTGAGCAGCTCGTCGCCCTTGCTGGCGACCTGCTTGAGCGCGGCCTTGGGGTTGTCGCGATCGATGGCGATCGGACGCAGCATGGCCATGGCCCAGCCGAAGAACGGCACGTACAGCAGTTCACGCTTGAGCACCTGGCTCAGCGGTTCGAAATAGGCCGAGAGAAAGAACGTCTCCCAGGTGCTCTGGTGGTTCGAGACAATCACGCATGGACGCTCGGGGACGTTTTCCGCGCCCTTCACTTCCACGTTGATCTTGAGAAACACCTTGGCCAGCCACAACGCGCAGCGGCACCAATAGACGTTGATAAAGCGATAGCGCGCCTTGAACGGCAGGAAGGGCGCGATAAAAAAGCTCAGGGAGCACCACAGCAACGAACTGGTGCCCAGCAGCAGGTAAAAGAAGAAGGTTCTGATTGCCTGCAGGATCGACATAGCGGCGTTTACCGTTGCGGGCATTGCCCGCCTCTAAAAAAGCGCACTCCCGAACAGTCCTTGGCCAGGATGTCAGAAGAACTCTCTAATTGTGGATAAGTTCAGCGGCAACTGCCGCCAGGTCGTCAAAAATCAAGGTGCCTACCGGTAGGGTTTTCCCCAGGGTCTTTTCGCCTTTCCCGGTCTTTACCAAAACTGGCTGAGAGTCGACGGCTTTTGCGGCTTCCAGGTCACCGAGACTGTCGCCCACAAACCATAGACCAGCCAGATCCACTTCGTAGTGCCGGGCAATGGTCTGCAACATGCCGGGCTTGGGTTTGCGGCAGGCGCAACCTTCGTCCGGGCCATGGGGGCAGTACACGATGAGGCCGAGTTCGCCGCCCTGCTCGGCCACCAGGGCGCGCAGGCGCTCGTGCATGGCGTCGAGGGTGGCGACATCGTAGTAACCGCGAGCGATGCCCGACTGGTTGGTAGCGACCGCTACCGTCCAGCCGGCCTTGCTCAACTGCGCGATGGCTTCGACCGAGCCGGGGAGCGGAATCCACTCCTCCACCGATTTGATGTAAGCGTCGGAGTCGTAATTGATCACTCCGTCCCGATCGAGAATCAGCAGTTTCACGTACGCCTTACCCCAGCAACGAGATGTCGGCGACACCGAGGAACAGACCCCGCAGACGTGCCAGCAGCGCGTAGCGGTTGGCCCGCACGTTGGCGTCTTCGGCGTTGACCATCACCTTCTCGAAGAAGGCGTCGACCGGCTCGCGCAGGGCGGCCAGGCGGGCCAGGGTCTCGCTGTACTGACGCGCCGCGGCCATTGGCTGCACGGCCTGGTCCGCTTGCTGGATCGCCGAGTACAGGGAGAACTCGTTGGCGTTGTCGAAGTACTTGGCTTCCACGGTGGTCGGCACGCTGCCTTCGACCTTGCTCAGCAGGTTCGAAACGCGCTTGTTCACCGCGGCCAACGCAGCGGCTTCCGGCAGCTTGCGGAAGGCCTGCACGGCCTGCACGCGCTGGTCGAAGTCCAGGGCCGAACCCGGCTTCAGGGCACGGACCGACAGGTAGGTGGCGACATCCACGCCTTCGTCTTCGTAACGGGCACGCAGACGGTCGAAGATGAACTCCAGGACCTGATCGGCCAGGCCGGCGCTCTTGACCTTGCTGCCGAACGCGCTGACGGCGAACGCCACGGCTTCAGTCAGGTCCAGGTCGAGCTTCTTGTCGATCAGGATGCGCAGCACGCCCAGCGCGGCACGACGCAGCGCGTACGGGTCCTTGCTGCCGGTTGGCAGCATGCCGATGCCGAAGATGCCGACCAGGGTGTCGAGCTTGTCGGCGATGGCCACGGCGGCACCGGTGACGGTGCTTGGCAGCTCGGCGCCGGCGCCACGCGGCATGTACTGCTCGTTCAGCGCCAGGGCGACGTCTTCCGGCTCGCCGTCATTGAGGGCGTAGTAGTAACCGGCGATGCCTTGCATTTCCGGGAACTCGCCGACCATTTCGGTGGCCAGGTCGCACTTCGACAGCAGGCCCGCGCGCGCGGCGCGCTGGGCGTCGCCGCCGATGCGCGGGGCGATGAACGCGGCCAGTTTCGAGACGCGCTCGGCCTTGTCGTAGACACTGCCCAGCTTCTCCTGGAACACCACGTTCTGCAGGCGCTGGTTGAAGTCTTCGAGCTTCTGTTTCTTATCCTGCTTGAAGAAGAACTCGGCGTCGGTCAGGCGTGGGCGAACGACTTTCTCGTTGCCCTCGATGATCTGGCGCGGGTCCTTGCTTTCGATGTTGGCCACGGTGATGAAGCGCGGCAGCAGCTTGCCGTCGACGTCCAGCAGGCAGAAGTACTTCTGGTTGTCCTGCATGGTGGTGATCAGGGCTTCCTGCGGCACTTCGAGGAAACGTTCCTCGAACGAGCACACCAGCGGCACCGGCCATTCCACCAGGGCGGTCACTTCGTCCAGCAGATCGGCTGGAACGATGGCAGTACCTTCCTGCAGGCGCGCCAGTTCTTCGGTGCGCTTGCTGATCAGCTCGCGACGCTCGTTGGCGTCGGCCAGCACATAGGCGGCACGCAGGTCGTCCAGATAGTTGGCCGGCGAGGTGATGCGCACGCTTTGCGGGTGATGGAAGCGGTGACCGCGGGAGTCGCGACCGGCTTTCTGGGCGAGGATGGTGCAGTCGATGACCTGGTCACCGAGCAGCATCACCAGCCATTGGGTCGGACGCACGAACTCTTCCTTGCGCGCAGCCCAACGCATGCGTTTTGGAATCGGCAGGTCGTTCAGCGAGTCTTCGACGATGGTCGGCAGCAGGCTGGCGGTCGGCTTGCCCTTGATGCTCTGGCTGTAGCGCAGCTTCGGCCCGCTCTGGTCGATTTCGCTCAGGTCCACGCCACATTTCTTGGCGAAGCCCAGGGCGGCCTGGGTCGGGTTGCCTTCGGCGTCGAAGGCGGCCTGGCGCGGCGGGCCGTCGAGGTTGATGCTGCGATCCGGCTGCTGGGTGGCCAGGCCGCTGATCAGCACCGCCAGGCGGCGTGGTGCGGCGTAGACGTGCTTGGTCTCGAAGTTCAGGCCGGCGGCCTGCAGGCCTTTTTCGATACCGCCCAGGAAGGCTTCGGCCAGGGTGTTCAGGGCTTTGGGTGGCAGTTCTTCAGTGCCCAGTTCAACCAGAAAATCTTGCGCACTCATTGTGCCGCCTCCAACTTAGCCAACACTTCATCACGCAGGTCCGGGGTTGCCATCGGGAAGCCCAGCTTGGCGCGGGCCAGCAGGTAGGCTTGCGCAACGGAACGCGCCAGGGTGCGCACACGCAGGATGTACTGCTGACGCGCGGTCACGGAGATCGCGCGACGGGCATCCAGCAGGTTGAAGGTGTGCGAGGCCTTGAGGACCATTTCATAGCTCGGCAGCGGCAGCGGCTGGTCCAGCTCGATCAGGCGCTTGGCTTCGCTTTCGTAGAAATCGAACAGTTCGAACAGCTTCTCGACGTTGGCGTGTTCGAAGTTGTAGGTCGACTGCTCCACTTCGTTCTGGTGGAACACGTCGCCGTAGGTCACCTTGCCGAACGGGCCGTCGGCCCAGACCAGGTCATAGACCGAATCCACGCCCTGCAGGTACATGGCCAGGCGTTCCAGGCCGTAGGTGATCTCGCCGGTCACCGGGTAGCACTCGATGCCACCGGCTTGCTGGAAGTAGGTGAACTGGGTCACTTCCATGCCGTTGAGCCAGACTTCCCAGCCCAGGCCCCAGGCGCCGAGGGTCGGCGATTCCCAGTTGTCTTCGACGAAACGGATGTCGTGCACCAGCGGGTCGAGCCCGACGTGCTTGAGCGAGCCCAGGTACAGCTCCTGGAAGTTTTCCGGGTTCGGCTTCAAGACCACCTGGAACTGGTAGTAGTGCTGCAGACGGTTCGGGTTTTCGCCGTAGCGGCCGTCAGTCGGGCGACGACTGGGCTGCACATAAGCGGCGTTCCAGGTTTCCGGGCCGATGGCGCGCAGGAACGTGGCGGTATGGAAAGTGCCGGCGCCTACTTCCATATCGTAGGGCTGAAGTACCACACAACCTTGCTCGGCCCAGTATTGCTGGAGGGCGAGGATCAAGTCTTGGAAGGTACGCACGGCTGGCGTAGGCTGGCTCACGAAATTCACCTGTTACTTGGGCTGCGATTTAAAGAGCGGGAGTATACCCGATTCAGTTGTGCGCACGCCCACTGGAGCCTTATGCCACGCTGCTTTTGGTGCAACGAAGATCCCCTGTACATGGCGTACCACGATCAGGAGTGGGGCGTGCCGCTACGCGATGCGCAGCGTTTGTTCGAGTTGTTATTGCTCGAAGGGTTCCAGGCCGGCCTGTCCTGGATCACCGTCCTGAAGAAGCGCGAGCGCTATCGCCAGGTGCTGTTCGGCTTCGATGTGCAGCGCGTGGCACAGATGAGCGATGCACAAATCGACGAGTTGATGCTCGATCCCGGGATCATCCGCAATCGCCTGAAACTCGCTGCCGCGCGGCGCAATGCCCAGGCCTGGATGGCGCTGGAGGACCCGGTGGCATTCCTCTGGTCGTTCGTCGGCGGGGTGCCCAGGGTCAATCATTTCAAGGACCGCAGCGAGGTTCCGGCGGTGACTCCAGAGGCCGAGGCGATGAGCAAGGGTCTGAAAAAGGCCGGCTTCACCTTTGTCGGGCCGACCATCTGTTATGCGCTGATGCAGGCTTCGGGCATGGTGATGGATCACACCCGCGACTGCGATCGCTACGCCATCCTGGCAAACGGGCGGTTAGAATAACCGGCTTGCGACAAGGTTCATGACCCGGATATCAGGAGTCACCTGTGGATAAGTTTAAAGGCGCCCTGCTGGTGGGCGCTCTGCGATTGTTTGCCCTGCTGCCCTGGCGCGCGGTGCAGGCGGTCGGTTCGGCCATCGGCTGGATCATGTGGAAGACCCCCAACCGTTCCCGCGATGTGGTGCGGATCAACCTGGCCAAGTGCTTTCCGCAGATGGACGCCGCCGAGCGCGAGCGTTTAGTGGGACAGAGCCTGAAAGACATCGGCAAATCCCTGACCGAAAGCGCCTGCGCCTGGATCTGGCCGGCCGAGCGCTCGATCGCCCTGGTGCGTGAAGTCGAGGGCCTCGAGGTGCTGCAAGAGGCGCTGGCGTCGGGCAAGGGTGTGGTCGGCATCACCAGCCACCTGGGCAACTGGGAAGTGCTCAACCACTTCTATTGCAGCCAGTGCAAACCGATCATTTTCTATCGCCCGCCGAAGCTCAAGGCGGTGGACGACCTGCTGCAGAAACAGCGGGTACAACTGGGCAACCGCGTGGCGCCGTCCACCAAGGAAGGCATCCTCAGCGTCATCAAGGAAGTGCGCAAAGGTGGTGCGGTGGGCATTCCCGCCGACCCGGAACCGGCCGAATCCGCCGGGATCTTCGTGCCCTTCTTCGCCACCAAGGCGCTGACCAGCAAGTTCGTGCCGAACATGCTGGCCGGCGGCAAGGCGGTCGGGGTGTTCCTGCATGCGCTGCGCCTGCCCGACGGTTCCGGCTACAAGGTGATCCTCGAAGCCGCGCCGGATGCGATGTACAGCACCGATACCGAAACCTCCTGCGCGGCGATGAGCCAGGTGGTCGAGCGCTATGTGCGGGCTTATCCGAGCCAGTACATGTGGAGCATGAAGCGTTTCAAGAAACGTCCGGCCGGCGAAGAACGCTGGTACTGACCGCCTGGCACGATCTGTGGATAACCTTTCGCCCAAGGTTATCCACAAAGGTTGAAGCAGAGCACAGCATATGCCCGATTCGCGCAAATCCCTGAGGATCAAGATCCAGCACGAAAGCTTCGGCGAATGCCTGGGCCAGACGCGCAACCTGTCTGCCAGCGGGGTCTACGTCAAGCACCCGGCATTGGCGGCGCTACCCAAGGGCGCGGTGGTCTACGGCCAGGTGCAAGGCCTGCCGATGAGCGCCCCACGGGTAAAGATGGAAGTGGTGCTGGTGGACGCCGAGGGCATCGGCCTGCGTTATCTCTGAAGCGTTCGGACATCGCCTGTAGCCGCTGCCGAGCTTGCGAGGCTGCGTACGAGGACGCAGTCCTCGCTAAACCTGCGCAGCAGGAGTGTCTGGCAGATCGCGGCGTCTGGTTCTACGACCGCTTCGCGGTCGATCGCAGCCTCGCTCACTCGGCAGCGGCTACAGTCAGCCTTTGGTCTGGCGCTCGAGTTTCTTGAGGAACACCGTCATTTCCTTTTCCGCCTGCTTGTCGCCATGCCCGCGGGCCGCTTCCAGGCCCTGCTCCCAGGCCTGGCGCGCCGCCGGATAATCCTCCAGGCCTTGATAGGCCTTGCCCAGCAGCTTCCATGCCGCCGAATACTTGGGGTCGAAACCGACGCAGCGTTGCAGGTGCTCGGCGGCCTTGGCGTATTCGTGCAGATCCAGATAACCCTTGCCCAGGCCGAAGCGCAGCAGCGAGTTATCCATACCCTTGGCGAGCATTTTTTCCAGGGATTCGAGCATGGGAGGGCTCCTTCGACGGTTAGGTGGCGTATTCGAGACAGCTATCGCGAGCAAGCTCGCTCCTACAGGGATGTACGCCTTCCATTGTAGGAGCGAGCTTGCTCGCGATTGACCGGTCCTGACAGCGCAGGTCCCGGATCAGAAGAAGCTCAACCCCACGTGGAACAGCTTCTCCACATCGCGGATATGTTTTTTATCCACAAGGAACAGAATCACATGGTCGCCGGCCTCGATCACCGTGTCGTCATGGGCGATCAGCACTTCCTCGTCGCGGATGATCGCGCCGATGGTGGTGCCTGGCGGCAGCGCGATGTCCTCGATGGCGCGGCCGATCACCTTGCTCGATTTGGCATCGCCATGGGCGATCGCCTCGATGGCTTCCGCCGCGCCACGGCGCAGCGAGTGCACGCTGACGATATCGCCACGGCGCACGTGGGCCAGCAGGGTGCCGATGGTCGCCAGCTGCGGGCTGATGGCGATGTCGATATCGCCGCCCTGGATCAGGTCGACATAGGCCGGGTTGTTGATGATGGTCATCACCTTCTTCGCTCCCAGGCGCTTGGCCAGGAGCGAGGACATGATGTTGGCCTCGTCGTCGTTGGTCAGGGCCAGGAAGATATCGGCGTCGGCGATGTTCTCTTCCATCAGCAGGTCGCGGTCCGAGGCGCTGCCTTGCAGGACCACGGTGCTGTCGAGGTTGTCCGAGAGGTAGCGGCAACGCGCCGGGTTCATCTCGATGATCTTCACCTGGTAACGGCTTTCGATGGCTTCGGCCAGGCGTTCGCCGATCTGCCCGCCGCCAGCGATGACGATGCGCTTGTAGGACTCGTCGAGGCGGCGCATCTCGCTCATCACCGCGCGGATGTTGGCCTTGGCGGCGATGAAGAACACTTCGTCGTCGGCCTCGATCACCGTATCGCCCTGGGGCAGGATCGGCCGGTCACGGCGGAAGATCGCCGCGACGCGGGTGTCGACGTTGGGCATGTGCTCGCGCAGCTGGCGCAGTTGTTGCCCCACCAGCGGCCCGCCGTAATAGGCCCGGACCGCCACCAGCTGGGCCTTGCCTTCGGCGAAGTCGATCACCTGCAGGGCGCCGGGGTGTTCGATCAGGCGCTTGATGTAGTTGGTCACCACCTGTTCCGGGCTGATCAGCACGTCGACCGGAATCGCCTCGTTGTCGAACAAGCCGGCGCGGGTCAGGTAGGCCGCCTCGCGGACCCGGGCGATCTTGGTCGGGGTGTGGAACAGGGTATGGGCGACCTGGCAGGCGACCATGTTGGTTTCGTCGCTGTTGGTCACCGCGACCAGCATGTCGGCATCGTCGGCGCCGGCCTGGCGCAGCACCGTCGGGAACGAACCGCGGCCCTGTACGGTGCGGATGTCCAGGCGGTCGCCGAGATCGCGCAGGCGTTCGCCATCGGTGTCGACCACTGTAATGTCGTTGGCTTCGCTGGCCAGATGCTCTGCCAGCGTGCCGCCCACCTGCCCTGCTCCGAGGATGATGATCTTCATCCAGTCACTCCCTTAGAACCTTTCTTAACCGCGCGCGGCGGCAATCTTGATCAGCTTGGCGTAGTAGAACCCGTCATGGCCGCCCTCTTGCGCCAGCAACTGGCGACCGTGGGGCTGCTTCAGGCCGGCCGGAGGCTGGCCCAGTTGCCCGCCGATGTCCAGTTCGCGAGCGCCCGGGGTCCGGGCCAGGAACGCCTCGATCACCTCGGTGTTTTCGGTCGGCAAGGTCGAGCAGGTGGCGTACAGCAGGATGCCGCCGACTTCCAGGGTCGACCACATGGTGTCCAGCAGTTCGCCTTGCAAGGTGGCCAGGGCGGCGATGTCGTCGGCCTGACGGGTGAGCTTGATATCCGGGTGGCGACGGATCACCCCGGTGGCCGAACACGGCGCGTCCAGCAGGATGCGCTGGAACGGCTTGCCGTCCCACCAGGCAGCGGTGTCACGGCCGTCGGCGGCGATCAGCTCGGCGTTCAGCCCCAGGCGGTCGAGGTTTTCCTGGACGCGCACCAGGCGCTTGGCTTCCAAGTCCACCGCGACCACGCCGGCCAGCGCGGGCTCGACTTCGAGGATGTGGCAGGTCTTGCCGCCAGGCGCGCAGCAGGCGTCCAGCACCCGTTGTCCCGGCGCCAGCTCCAGCAGCTCGGCGGCCAGTTGCGCGGCCTCGTCCTGCACGCTGATCCAGCCTTCGGCGAAGCCCGGCAGGCTGCGCACGTCGGCGGCTTCATCGAGGACGATGCCGTCCTGGCTGTAGACGCAAGGCTTGGCGGCGACACCGGCTTCGCTCAGCAGCTGGAGGTAGGCCGTGCGGGATTTATGGCGACGGTTGACCCGCAGGATCATCGGCGGGTGGGCGTTGTTGGCCGCGCAGATGGCTTCCCACTGCTCGGGCCAGAACGCCTTGAGGGATTTTTGCAGCCAGCGCGGATGGGCGGTACGCACCACCGGGTCGCGCTCCAGCTCGGCGAACAGCGCTTCGCTCTCACGTTGGGCGCGGCGCAGCACGGCATTGATCAGCGCCTTGGCCCAGGGCTTTTTCAGTTTGTCGGCGCAGCCCACGGTTTCGCCGATGGCGGCATGCGCCGGGACGCGGGTGTAGAGCAATTGATAGAGGCCCACCAGCAGCAGCGCCTCGACATCGGCATCGGCCGCCTTGAACGGCTTCTGCAACAGCTTGGCCGCCAGCGCCGCCAGCCGTGGCTGCCAGCGCGCGGTGCCGAACGCCAGGTCCTGGGTGAAGCCGCGATCGCGCACTTCGACCTTGTCCAGCAGGGTTGGCAGCGAGCTGTTGAGCGAGGCTTTGCCATTGAGGACCGAGGTCAGGGCCTTGGCTGCGGCCAGACGCGGGTTCATTGAGCGTCCACCGCTTGTCCGAGCACGGTGCCGGTGGCGAATTTCTCACGCCGGCTGTTGAACAGGTCGCTGAAGTTCAGCGCCTTGCCGCCGGGCAATTGCAGGCGAGTCAGGCACAGCGCCTGCTCGCCGCAGGCGACGAGCAGGCCGTCCTTGCTGGCGCCGAGGATGGTTCCCGGGGCGCCCTTGCCTTCGGCGAGACTGGCGGCCAGCACTTTCAGGGCTTCGCCATTGAGCGTGCTGTGGCAGATCGGCCAGGGGTTGAAGGCCCGTACCAGGCGCTCCAGTTCCAGCGCCGGGCGGCTCCAGTCGATCCGTGCTTCGTCCTTGTTCAGCTTGTGGGCGTAGGTGGCCAGGCTGTCGTCCTGCACTTCGCCTTGCAGGGTTCCGGCAGCGAGGCCGGCGATGGCCTGCACCACGGCCGGCGGGCCCATTTCGGCGAGTCGATCATGCAGGCTGCCGCCGGTGTCGGTGGCGCTGATCGGGGTGCGGACCTTGAGCAGCATCGGCCCGGTGTCCAGGCCGGCTTCCATGCGCATCACGGTCACGCCGCTCTCGGCGTCACCGGCTTCCACGGCGCGCTGGATCGGCGCCGCCCCGCGCCAGCGTGGCAGCAGCGAAGCGTGGCTGTTGATGCAGCCCAGGCGCGGAATATCCAGCACCGCCTGCGGCAGGATCAGGCCGTAGGCGACCACCACCATCAGGTCCGGCGCGAGGGCCGCCAGTTCGGCCTGGGCCTCCGCGTTGCGCAGGGTTGGCGGCTGCAGCACGGGGATATCGTGCTCCAGCGCCAGTTGCTTGACCGGGCTCGGCATCAGCTTTTGCCCGCGTCCGGCCGGCCGGTCCGGCTGGGTGTAGACCGCGACGATCTCGTAGGGGCTGTCGAGCAGGGCCTTGAGGTGTTCGGCGGCAAATTCCGGGGTACCGGCAAAGACGATGCGCAGTGGCTCAGTCATGGGAATTCTCGCTAATAAATACGCAGAAAAGAAAAAGGCTTGCCGCTGCAAGCCTTTGGAAGAAGGGGATCAAGCCTGCTGACGATGCTGCTTTTCCAGCTTCTTCTTGATCCGGTCGCGTTTGAGCGTGGACAGGTAATCGACGAACAATTTGCCGTTGAGGTGGTCGCATTCGTGCTGGATGCACACCGCGAGCAGGCCTTCGGCGATCAGTTCGTAAGGCTGGCCGTCACGGTCCAGGGCCTTGATTTTCACGCGTTGCGGACGATCGACGTTCTCGTAGAAGCCCGGTACCGACAGGCAGCCTTCCTGATACTGGCCCATTTCGTCGGTGAGCGGTTCGAACTCTGGGTTGATGAACACCCGTGGCTCGCTGCGGTCTTCGGACAGGTCCATGACCACGATGCGCTTGTGCACGTTGACCTGGGTAGCGGCCAGGCCGATGCCGGGCGCCTCATACATTGTTTCAAACATGTCGTCGACCAACTGACGCACTTCGTCGTCCACTACGGCCACTGGTTTGGCGATAGTGCGCAGGCGCGAGTCGGGGAATTCGAGGATGTTTAAAATGGCCATAAGCGTAATTGCTACACGTGTGAAGTAAGTTCGGAGTCGGAGGCCTTGCGGGGTCTGGAAGGGCAACCGTTGTAAAACGTGCTCGATCAGGAGCAGGGAGCGCACAGGCGCTGGCGTTTCACGCGAGTACACATAATAAAGGGATTCACCGCATGAGGAAATCACTACTCGCCTTGCTGCTCGTGGGCTGGGCCGGTTTCGGCCAGGCGCAGGTGCCGCTCCGGGAGGGTTACCCACAGCGCTACACCGTGGTGGCGGGCGATACCTTGTGGAGCATCGCCAACCGCTTTCTGCGCGATCCCTGGCAATGGCCGGCGCTCTGGCAGGCCAATTCCAGCCTCGCCGACCCCGATCTGATCTACCCCGGCGACTCCCTGGCGCTGGTACAGGTCAATGGCGAACCACGCCTGACCCTGGAGCGCGGCGCTTCCCGGGGTACGGTCAAACTGTCGCCTCAGGTGCGCCGCACGCCGCTGGCCGAGGCGATCCCGACCATTCCACTGCAGGCCATCGACAGCTTTCTGCTGAGCAACCGCATCCTCGACCGGGCCGAGACCTTCGACAGTGCGCCCTACATAGTCGCCGGCGATGCCGAACGGGTGCTCAGCGGCACCGGCGACCGGATCTTCGCGCGCGGCCGCTTCGACCCGGAACAATCGGCCTACGGCATCTTCCGCCAGGGCAAGACCTACACCGACCCGCAGAGCGGCGAAGTGCTGGGGATCAACGCCGACGAGATCGGCGGCGGCGAGGTGGTCGCGGTCGAGGGCGATATCGCCACCCTGCAATTGCAGCGCACCACCCAGGAAGTGCGCCTGGGCGACCGTTTGTTCAGCGGCGAGCCGCGGGTCATCAACTCGACCTTTGTCCCCAGCCCGCCGAGCCGGGCGGTCGAGGGCCTGATCATCGACGTGCCACGGGGCGTCACCCAGATCGGCGCGCTGGACGTGGTGACGCTGAACAAGGGGCGGCGCGATGGCCTGGCTGAAGGCAATGTGCTGGCGGTGCTGAAGACCGGTGAAACCGTGCGCGATCGGGTGGCCGGCGGCCAGGTGAAGATGCCGGATGAGCGGGCCGGTCTGCTGATGGTTTTCCGCACCTACGACAAACTCAGCTACGGCCTGGTGCTCAATGCTTCCCGCTCCCTGGCGATCATGGACAAGGTGCGTAACCCGTAAACCCTCAACAAGTTACCAACAGAGTTATCCACAGCTTATTCCTGCTTCAGCCGGGCTTATAACGATCAAGGATGATCCTATGTCACTGCCTGCCCAGGCTCCGGTTTCCCCCGCGGAACTGGAAGCCCGTCTACGTTTGCACCGCTTGCCGGACCTTGGCCCGAAGCGTTTTCAGCTGTTGCTCGAAGCCTTCGGTTCGGCCTCCAAGGCCATCAGCGCGCCGGCCAGTGCCTGGCGTGCGTTGGGCCTGCCGGCGAGTGCGGCCGAGGCCCGGCGCAACGCCGAGGTGCGTGATGGCGCCAGCCGTGCATTGGCCTGGCTGGAGCGTCCGGGCCAGCATTTACTGATGTGGGACCAGCCTGACTACCCGCCGTTGTTGAATGAAATTGCCGATGCGCCGCCGCTGCTGTTTGTCGCCGGCGATCCGCGGATCCTGGAAAAACCGCAGTTGGCGGTGGTTGGCAGTCGTCGCGCTTCGAGGCCTGGAATGGACACCGCCGCGGCCTTTTCCCGCAGCCTGGCCGCGGCCGGTTTTGTCATCACCAGCGGCCTGGCGCTGGGGATCGATGGCGCGGCGCACCAGGCTGCCCTGGAGGTCGGCGGGCAGACCGTCGGCGTGCTCGGCACCGGCCTGGAAAAATTTTATCCACAGCGCAATCGACGCCTGGCCGACGCCATGATCGCCCAGGGCAGCGCAGTGGTTTCCGAGTTCCCGTTGGAGACCGGACCCCACGCCAGCCACTTTCCCCGGCGCAACCGGATCATCAGCGGCCTGTCCCTTGGCGTGCTGGTGGTGGAGGCCAGCGTCGCCAGCGGTTCGCTGATCACCGCCCGGCTCGCCGCCGAACAAGGCCGCGAGGTGTATGCGATACCCGGGTCGATCCATCACCCCGGGGCCCGGGGCTGTCATCAGCTGATTCGTGATGGCGCGGTGCTGGTGGAAACCATCGAACATATCCTCGAAGCCCTGCGTGGCTGGCAACGGCTGTCGTTATCCCCAGCCCCGCCACCAGTCGCGCCCACGCACCCATTGCTGGCGCTGTTGCATGCTGCGCCGCAGACCAGCGAGGGCCTGGTGCAGGCCAGTGGCTGGAGCCTGTCCAGGGTGCTGGCGGCGCTTACGGAGCTGGAGCTGGAGGGCCATGCGGTATGTGAAGCAGGCTGCTGGTATGCCCGGGCAAAAGGCTAGGCTTTATAAGCAGGATCGGTAAACTGCGCACAGCCTTAATCCGGAGAGTCAGCAATGGTCAGCAGTTGGCGTGTGCAACAAGCCGCACGAGAAATTCGCGCAGGGGCGGTGATTGCCTACCCAACCGAAGCAGTCTGGGGGTTGGGGTGCGACCCGTGGAACGAAGAGGCGGTGGACCGGTTGCTGGCCATCAAGTCGCGCTCCGTGGACAAGGGCCTGATCCTGATCGCCGACAACATCCGCCAGTTCGATTTCCTCTTCGAGGATTTCCCCCAGGAATGGCTCGATCGCATGGCCAGCACCTGGCCAGGCCCGAACACCTGGCTGGTACCCCATCAGAATCTGTTGCCGGAATGGGTCACCGGGGTCCACGACACCGTGGCCTTGCGGGTCAGCGATCATCCACTGGTGCGCGAGTTATGTGCGCTGGTGGGGCCGCTGATTTCCACCTCGGCCAATCCCCAGGGGCGCCCGGCCGCCCGCACGCGGATTCGCGTCGAGCAGTATTTCCGCGGGCAGCTGGACATGGTCCTGGGCGGCAGCCTGGGCGGGCGCAAGAACCCGAGCCTGATCCGCGACCTGGTGACCGGCAAGATCGTGCGTCCGGCCTGACACCGCGTCATCGTTTATCGCGGGCAAGTCGGATCGCCGCCCGCGATGCATTTCAAGGCAGCAGAATGGTCGAACCCGTGGTGCGCCGCGCCGACAGTTCGGTCTGCGCCTTCGCCGCGTCCGCCAGTGGATAACGCTGGCCGATCTCGATCTTCAGCTTGCCGCTGGTAATCATGCCGAACAGATCGTCGGCCATGGCCTGCAGGTTCTCGGCATTGTTGGCGTAGGTGCCCAGGGTCGGACGGGTGACATACAGCGAGCCCTTGGCCGCCAGGATGCCCAGGTTGACCCCCTCCACCGCGCCCGAGGCATTGCCGAAGCTGACCATCAGACCCCGTGGCTGCAGGCAGTCCAGCGAGGTCAGCCAGGTGTCCTTGCCCACGCCGTCGTAGACCACCGGGCATTTCTTGCCGTCGGTCAGCTCCAGTACGCGCTTGGCCACGTCTTCATGGCTGTAGTCGATGGTTTCCCAGGCGCCGAGGGATTTCGCCAGCGCGGCTTTTTCCGGCGAGCTGACAGTACCGATCAGCTTCACCCCCAGGGCCTTGGCCCACTGGCAGGCGAGCAGCCCGACACCGCCGGCGGCCGCGTGGAACAGCACGGTTTCACCGCCCTTGAGCTCGTAGGTCTGGCGCAGCAGGTACTGCACGGTCAGGCCCTTGAGCATCACCCCGGCCGCCTGTTCGAAGCTGATGCTGTCCGGCAGGTGCACCAGATTGTCCGCGGGCAGTACATGCAGCTCGCTGTAGGCACCCAGCGGACCGCTGCCATAAGCCACGCGATCGCCGACCTTGAAGCGGGTCACGGCGCTGCCCACCGCCTCGACCACCCCGGCCCCTTCGGCACCCAGGCCCGATGGCAAGGCCGGTGGCGCGTAGAGACCGCTGCGGTAGTAGGTGTCGATGAAATTCAGGCCGATGGCCTTGTTGCTCACGCGGACCTGTTGCGGGCCCGGTTCTGCGGGTTGGTAATCCACATACTCGAGTACTTCCGGGCCGCCATGGGCCCGGAACTGGATACGTTTGGCCATCTGCACTCTCTCCTCGGTCGTGTCGCGAAAGTGCCTTATCGGACTCCTATGCTTGACCGCCGTCAACTGCGACCGGCCCCCACGCAGTGTTATGCTACGCGCCCATTTGCGCAGGCCCCCTGCTGTATCCCTGGCGCCGCGTAGCTTTGCCCGATTCAAGGTGATGCCATGACTACCCGCACCGAGGCCGTAAAAGCCTACCTGCTCGACCTGCAAGACCGCATTTGCGCTGCCCTGGAAGCCGAAGACGGCGGTACGCGCTTCGTCGAAGACGCCTGGACCCGACCGGCCGGCGGTGGCGGGCGCACCCGGGTGATTGCCGACGGTACGGTGATCGAGAAAGGCGGCGTCAACTTTTCCCACGTGTTCGGCAGCGGCTTGCCGCCGTCCGCCAGCGCCCACCGGCCCGAACTGGCCGGCCGTGGCTTCGAGGCGCTGGGCGTGTCGCTGGTGATCCACCCGCACAACCCCCATGTGCCGACTTCCCACGCCAACGTAAGGTTCTTCATCGCCGAAAAAGCAGGCGAAGAGCCGGTCTGGTGGTTCGGCGGCGGTTTCGACCTGACCCCCTACTACGCCAACGAAGAGGACTGTGTGCACTGGCACCGCGTCGCCGAAAAGGCCTGTGCTCCGTTCGGCCCGGACGTCTACCCGCGCTACAAGGCCTGGTGCGACAGCTACTTCCACATCAAGCATCGCAATGAACCACGTGGCATCGGCGGCCTGTTCTTCGACGACCTCAACGAGTGGGACTTCGACACCAGCTTCGCCTTCATGCGCGCCATCGGCGACGCCTACCTCGAGGCCTACCTGCCGATCGTCCAGCGCCGCAAGGCCCTGGGCTATACCGAGAAGCAGCGCGAGTTCCAGGAGTACCGTCGCGGCCGCTATGTCGAGTTCAACCTGGTCTACGACCGCGGCACCCTGTTCGGCCTGCAATCGGGCGGGCGTACCGAGTCGATCCTCATGTCCCTGCCGCCGCAGGTGCGCTGGGGCTACGACTGGAAAGCCGAGCCGGGCAGCGAAGAAGCGCGCCTGACCGAATATTTCCTGCAGGACCGCGACTGGCTGGCGGGCTCTGCGTAAAGCGTTGCAGCCGGCTGGCCGGCGCTGGACGATAATGCGATTGAACAGAACAGCGCAGCGTCCCTGTCGCCAGCAAGCTGGTTCCTTACAGGGATGTGCATGAGGGTTTTATTGGATGGATCAGTACGTCGTTTTTGGTAACCCGATCGGCCACAGCAAGTCGCCGCTGATTCATCGGCTGTTCGCCGAGCAGACGGCGCAGCGGCTGGTCTACACCACTCTGCTGGCGCCCCTCGACGATTTCGCCGGCTGTGCCCGCGGGTTCTTCGTCGACGGGCGTGGCGCCAACGTCACGGTGCCGTTCAAGGAAGACGCCTACCGCCTGGCCGACAGCCTGACCGCCCGTGCCCAGCGCGCCGGCGCGGTGAACACCTTGAGTAAACTCGCCGATGGCAGCCTGTTGGGCGACAACACCGACGGCGCCGGCCTGGTGCGTGACCTGACGGTCAACGCCGGCTTCAGCCTCAAGGGCAAGCGCATTCTGCTGCTGGGGGCCGGTGGCGCGGTGCGTGGCGCGCTGGAGCCGCTGCTGGCGGAGCAGCCGGCGTCGGTGATCATCGCCAACCGCACGGTGGAAAAGGCCGAGCTGCTGGCCGAGCTGTTCAGCGACCTGGGGCCGGTGTCCGCCAGCGGTTTCGACTGGTTGCGCGAGCCGGTGGACCTGATCATCAACGCTACCTCGGCCAGCCTCACCGGCGACGTGCCGCCGATTGCCGCCAGCCTGATCGAGCCGGGCAAGACGGTGTGCTACGACATGATGTATGGCAAGGAGCCGACCGCCTTCTGTCGCTGGGCCAGCCAATACGGCGCGGCGATTTCCATGGATGGCCTGGGCATGCTCGCCGAACAGGCGGCGGAAGCCTTCTTCCTGTGGCGCGGCGTGCGCCCGGACACCGCGCCGGTGCTGGCGGAGCTGCGGCGCCAGCTGGGGCTCTGACCCCGCGCCCCTCTTTCTATTGTAGGAGCGAGCTTGCTCGCGATAGCCGCGAAGCGGCGGTGCGACAGCCACGCCGTATTATCGTCGACGTTCATCGCGAGCAAGCTCGCTCCTACATAGCCGGGTTCAATCCTCAAACCGGATCGGGCATCTCTCCGCGCCTTCGAGCTTTCTCAACTCTTCGATCACCGAGGCCCGCGCGCGGCGCAGGGTCAGGCTGCGGTTCTGCCGCAGCAGGCGGCGGGCTTCCTGGTGCAGCATGGCCACCCCGGAATAGTCGATGAAGTTGATCTGCCGGGCGTCGATCACCAGGCGCGGCGCATGGCAGCGCTGCATGCGCACTTGCAGGTAATGGCTGGCGCCGAAAAAGATCGAGCCGCCGACCCGCAGGATGTCCTCGTCGCCTTCGCGCCCATGCTGCACGCGCGGTTGCGAGGTGCGCTTGAGGTAGAAGAACAGCGACGCCAGGACCCCGGCATAGATCGCCGTCTGCAATTCCAGGAGCAAGGTGGCGACACAGGTCAGGCTCATCACCACGAACTCGGCGCGGCTGACCCGGAACAGCGCGCGAATGCCGCGGTGGTCCACCAATCCCCAGCAGATCAGCAGGATGCTCCCGGCCATGGCCGGGATCGGGATATGGGCGATCAGCGCCGCGCCGGCCACGGCGAACAAGGCCACCCACAACGCCGAGAACACCCCCGCCAGCGGCGAACAGGCACCAGCTTCGTAGCTCAGGCCGGAACGGGTAAAGGAACCGGAAGACAGATAGCCGGAGAAGAACGCGCCGACGATGTTCGACAGGCCCTGGGCGCGGACTTCCTGGTTGGCATCGAGCAACTGCTCGGAGCGCGCCGACAGCGAGCGGGCGATCGACAGGCTGGTCACCAGCCCCAGCATGCCCACCGCCACGGCGCTGGGCAGCAGGCGCAGGATCATGTCCAGGTCCAGCGGCAGCGGGCTGAACGGCGGCAGCCGCCCGGTAAAGGCGCTGACCAGCTTCACCTGGCCGAACAGCGCCGGCCACAGCCATACCACCAGAGCGCTGAGGATCAGGCTGATCAGCAGCGACGGCCAGCGCGGCACCAGCAGTTTCAGGGCCAGGCCGACGATCAGCGTGCCCAGGCCGAGGATCAGCGAGGGGTTATCCACAGCATCGAGATGGGCGAACAGCGAGGTCAGGCTGTTCAGCGCGGTGGCTTCGCTCGGCAAGTCCAGGCCCAGCAGGTTGGGCAGCTGCCCCAGGGCGATCACTACCGCGGCGCCGAGGGTGAAGCCGAGCACCACCGAGTGGGACACGAAGTTCACCAGCGCGCCGAAGCGCAACAGCCCCAATAGCCACTGGAACACGCCAGCGAGCAGGGTCAGCAGCAGGATCA
Organism: Pseudomonas sp. T8; assembly: GCF_024610635.1. Taxonomy (NCBI): domain Bacteria; kingdom Pseudomonadati; phylum Pseudomonadota; class Gammaproteobacteria; order Pseudomonadales; family Pseudomonadaceae; genus Pseudomonas; species Pseudomonas sp. T8. Next base: position 4,249,200 of record NZ_CP102374.1, on the reverse strand, counting down.
GGGTGATGTAGTCCTGGGATGCCGGCACCGCCAGGGGGCTGACGCTGGCGTAGAGGACGATGGAAATCGCCGCGGTGGGGCCACAGATCAGGTGCCAGGAAGAACCCCAGAGGCAGGCGATCAGCACCGGCACGACGGCGGCATACAGGCCGTATTCCGGTGGCAGGCCGGCGATCAGCGCATAGGCGATGGATTGCGGCAGGGCGAGGATGGCGCCGCTCAGGCCCACCAGCAGGTCGCGCCCGACGCTGGCGCGGGTCTGCCGGGGCAGCCAGCTCAGGAAGGGCAAGAGTGAATGGCGATTGGGCCAGGCCATGGGTCCTCGCGGGTGAAGGTGTTCAGGGGCGTCAGGGTAAAGCATTGCCGGAAGGCTTGCCCCATTCCGCCAGGGTTGCCTGTAGGAGCGAGGCTTGCCCGCGATGGGCTACGCAGTAGCCCCAAAACCTGCATGCAGGGTCCATCTGGAAGACCGTGTCGCCCGCATCGCGGGCAAGCCTCGCTCCTACGACGGGCGTTAGAGTTTGGCCTGCACCGCCGGCAGCGCATCCTTGCCATCGAGGGTCTTCACCCCATCCAGCCACTTGTCCAGCACCGCCGGGTTGGCCTTGATCCAGGCCTTGGCTGCGTCAAAGTTGCTGACCTTCTTGTTGGCCACCTCGGCCATGATGCTGTTCTCCATGTCCTGGGTGAAGCTCAGGTTGCTCAGCAGCTTGCCGACGTTCGGGCAGGCCTGTGCATAACCCTTGCGGGTCAGGGTGTAGACGCTGCCGGTATCGCCGAAGTACTTCTCGCCACCCTTGAGGTAGCGCATTTTCAACTGCACGTTCATTGGGTGCGGGGTCCAGCCGAGGAAGGTGACGAACTTCTGCCTTTTCACCGCCCGCGAGACTTCGGCGAGCATCGCCTGCTCGCTGGACTCGATAAGCTTCCACTGGCCGAGGTCGAAGTCGTTCTTCTTGATGATCTCCTGCAACGACAGGTTGGCCGGGGCCCCGGAGCCGATGCCGTAGAGCTTTTTGTCGACTTCTTTTGGGTGTAGCTCGGCGTATTTGTTCAGGTCGTTGAAGTCATGCACGCCGGCGTCCCAGACGTAATCCGGCACCGCCAGGGTGAACTCGGTGCCGTCCAGGTTCTTCGCCAGCTGGGTGACATCGCCATTGGCCACGAACTTGTCGTAGAAGCCCTGCTGCGCCGGCATCCAGTTGCCCAGGAACACATCCACCTGGCCGTCCTTGAGCCCGCCGAAGGTGATCGGCACCGCCAGGGTATCGACCTTGGCCTTGTAGCCCATGCCGTCCAGCAGGAAACCGGCGATGGCGTTGGTGGCGGCGATGTCGCTCCAGCCCGGGTCGGCCATCTTCACGGTCTCGCACCCCTGTTCGGCCCAGGCCAGGGCCGGGATCGAAGCACTGCCCAGCGCCAGAAGCGCGGCCGTCACTGCTGTGGATAACCTTTGCATGCTCTTCCCCTTACGTTATTGGTTTTGGCAGGGTTGTGGATAACGAGCCTTGCGCTCCAGATCGTCGAGGTCGATGTGGTTGCGCATGTATTGCTGGCTGGCGTCGACCAGTGGCTGGTGGTCCCAGCTCTTCAGCTTGCCCAGGCTCAGCGCATCGGCGACGAAGCGACGGCGGCGCTGGCTGGCGAGTACCTGTTGATGAATGTGCGGGATATCCCATTTGGCCCGGGCTTCGCGGAGAAAACCCTCGAATAGCGGGCGATGTTGCGGTGATTGGCTGAGTTCTTCCTGTTCACGCGGGTCGTTGGCCACATCGAACAGCAGGCACGGGTCGTCTTCGCTGTAGATGAACTTGTAGCGGCCGCGACGAATCATCATCAGCGGGCCGATAGTGCCTTCGGCCATGTATTCGCCGAAGACTTCGTCATGCCCGCCCTGCCCTTGCAGGTGCGGCACCAGGGAGCGGCCATCCAGCGGCAGATCCGCTTGCAGTTGGCCACCGGCCAGTTCCACCAGGGTCGGCAGCAGGTCGGCGGTCGAGACCGCCTGGCCCACCCGGCCAGCGGCGAACTGCCCCGGCGCGCTGACCAGCAGCGGCACCCGCGCGGCCATTTCGAACCAGTGCATTTTGTACCAGAGGCCGCGCTCGCCGAGCATGTCGCCGTGGTCGCCGGAAAAGACAATGATGGTGTCGTCGATCAGCCCGGTTTCCTCCAGGGTTTCCAGGAGTTTGCCGACGTTGCTGTCGATATAGCTGCACGCGCCGAAATAGGCGCGACGCGCGTCGCGAATCTTATCCACAGGCAGCGGCTTGTCCCACAGGTCGTAGACCTTGAGCAGGCGCTGGGAATGCGGGTCGAGCGCGTCCTGGGACGGGGTCTGCGGCAGCGGAATATCCTCGTCGCGGTACAGGTCCCAGAAGGCCTTGGGAATGGTGTACGGGTCGTGCGGGTGGGTCATCGACACGGTCAGGCAGAACGGCTGGTCGCCGTCTTCGCGAACGTGATCGAACAGGTACTGGCGGGCCTTGAACACCACCTCTTCGTCGAAATCCAGCTGGTTGGTGCGCACGCATGGCCCGGCCTGCAGTACCGAGGACATATTGTGGTACCAGCTGGGGCGCACGTCCGGCTCATCCCAGTTCACCGCCCAGCCATAGTCGGCCGGGTAGATATCGCTGGTCAGGCGTTCTTCGTAACCGTGCAGCTGGTCCGGGCCGCAGAAATGCATCTTGCCTGACAGCGCGGTGCGGTAGCCCAGGCGGCGCAGGTAATGGGCGTAGGTCGGGACGTCGGCGGGGAAGTCGGCGGCGTTGTCATAGGCGCCGATCTTGCTCGGCAACTGGCCGCTGACCAGGGTGAAACGCGAGGGCGCGCACAGTGGGCTGTTGCAGTAGGCGGCGTCGAACACCACGCCTTGCGCGGCGAGACGGCTCAGGTGCGGCAGCTTGATGGGCGATGGACCGTAGAACGGCAACATTGGCGCGGCCATCTGATCGGCCATGATGAAAAGAATGTTCTTGCGCTTCATGTATTCGCGGCATTCCATAGTAGGCAGTTATGCGAAAGTGCTGCGATCGAGCATGTAACCCGCGGCTTTTGCGGTAAAGCCCATGTGCGGCAATGACTAGGATAAGTACAGCTTATGTATGAAGCGCTTGGCGACCTGTCCCTGGACCTGTTCCGCGTATTCGAGGCGGCGGCGCGCCAGCGCAGCTTTACCGCCGCGGCGGTGGAACTGGGGACCACCCAACCGGCCATCAGCCAGCAGATCAAGCGGCTGGAAGAACAGCTCGGCACCCGGCTGTTCGACCGCATCTACCGTGGCATCGAACTGACCGAGGCCGGCAGCCAGTTGTTCGAACAGGTGCAGGCCGGCTTGCAGAGCATCGACAACGGCCTGAGCGCCATCACCGCCCAGCATCAGCATGAGGTGCTGCAGGTGGCCACCGACTTCGCCTTTGCCGCCTACTGGCTGATGCCGCGCCTGCACCGTTTCCACGCCGCCAATCCGCAGGTGGATGTGAGCCTGGTCACCAGCGAACGCAGCCACAACATGCTGCGCAGCGATATCGACGTGGCGGTGCTGTTTGGCGATGGCCGTTTCAAGCAGGGGGAAAGCCACTGGCTGTTCAATGAAGAGGTGTTTCCGGTGTGCAGCCCGCTGTTGCTCAAGGAGCGGCCGCTACCGCTGGGCGCCCATTCGCTGCTGGAGTTTCCGCTGCTGCACCTGAAGGGCGAAAACAGCAGCCACTGGTTCGACTGGAGCGGCGTGTTTCGTGAGTTAGGGATCGCCACCCCGCCAGCGCCGGGGCAGTTGCGTTTCGACAACTACACCCTGCTGATCCAGGCGGCGATCGGTGGCCAGGGCGTGGGCATTGGCTGGCGCCACCTTGTGGATAACTTGCTGGCGCAAGGTCTGTTGTGCCGGCCGATCAGCGAAACGCTGATTTCCCGCTACGGCTATTACGTGGTCCTGCCCCAGCGCAAACGCCGGGGGGCGCTGATCCAGCGGTTTTTCGACTGGCTGATGGCCGAGCAGGCCGACAGCGCGCAATCCCTGACCGGGCTGGGCCTGCCTTCGATTGCCATCTGAGGTTTGGGGTTGGCGCGCAAGCCATCGCGAGCAAGCTTGCTCCTACATGGGATCGCATAACCTTCTGTAGGAGCGAGCTTGCTCGCGATAAGGATTCAACACACGAAGTTCACATGCTCGCCCACATGCAGGTTCAGCTGCTGTTCGTCGGCGATGCCGGCAGCTACCCGCGCCAGTCGCTGCACCGGCTCGACCCGCTCGGGTGCAAGGCTGTCGATGGGGTGGCTGAAGTGTTCCAGGGTCAGCCCGGGTACGCTTTGCGGCGCATTCACCAGGGTCCAGCGCAAGCTGCTGCCTTGCAGCGCGTCGAGGATGGTCTCGGCCGTCTGACGGTGTGGATAACCCTCCATCTCCGGCTGGTCCAGCACCTCGAAATTCCCCACCAGAAACAGGCGTCGGACGCCGGCAGCCTGCATGCCGGCGATCAGCGCTTCGACTGCCTGGACTTGTTCCCGGGGTTCGAGCAGCAGGTTTTCCTGTTGTTCGAGACCCATGGGCAGCCCCGGGGCATTCAGCAGGCAGACCACCACGTCGCCTCCGGCCACGCTTTGCCTGACCCGCACGGCATCGAACAGGTCACCGCATTTGGTGCGCAAGCCGGGAAGGGGCTCGAGGGCCGTCAGGTCGTCGAGGATGGCGATGACTTCATGCTGGCGCCGCAGGAACTCCGCCATCAGTGCGCTGCCCAGGCTGCTCATGGCACCGTAGAGCACCAGTTTGACCACCGGGGTTTCGGCATTTTTCATGGCGCGGCTCGTTTCTTTACACTGGTAAGGTTATGACCTGTGGGCTGTCGCCAGGGTTCGACTTTGTCATGAGAGGTTCCATGCAACGCATCAAGGGCTATCACGCCCACGTCTATTTCGACGCCAGCACCATCGACCAGGCGCGGGCCTTGTGTGAGCAGGCGGCGCAATTGTTTCCATTGAAGATGGGCCGGGTGCATGAACGGCCGGTCGGCCCGCATCCGGACTGGAGCTGCCAGCTGGCGTTCGAACCGCAGTACCTGGGGGAGGTGCTGCCGTGGCTGGCGCTCAATCGCAACGGGCTGGTGGTGTTTCTGCACCCGGATACCGGGGACGACCTGAAGGATCACACTGAGCATGCGGTCTGGATGGGGGCGATCAGGCCGCTGGATCTGTCGATTTTTTGAGATTTTTCGCGAGCAAGCTCGCTCCTACAAGGTCAGGCGCTTTCTGTAGGAGCGAGCTTGCTCGCGATGACGTCCTCTCAAACGCTATCAATCCCCGATCAATACAGCACGCCGTCGAGAATCTCGTAGACGATCCCGCTGCCCACCGCGATCAGCACGATATCGGCGCCCATGCGCCGCCATTCATAACCCGGGTAGTACGGCAGGTGCGCCAGGGCACGGTTGTCCAGGCGTTCGCCGTAGTAGCCGCGGGGCAGCGGCTGGCCGCGTACCAGGTGGATGCCGTGGGGCGGTGGTGCGCCGCGTACGAAGTAGACGTGATTGTCGCGAATGGTTTCGCGCACCGGGCCGAAATCCCGGGGCGGGCCGCCACGCCGATCGGCCTGCGGGCCACGATGCTCATCGCCCCGATTGTCCGCGCGATTGTCTCCTCGATTGTCGTAGCGACCCTGTTGCGGGTCTCCGCGATCGTGGTCGTCACGTGGGTCCGCGACCGCGTGCAACAGCGGGCTGGCGCTGAGCATCAGCACACCGAGACCGGCAATCAGGCGTTTGGGCATTTTCATCGGGTCTTCCTCAGAGCACGAACAACAAAAAGGGGTTCAGAACCTGGTCCTGAACCCCTTGGTCTTGCCGGTTTAGTCTGTGGATCCCGAGGCTAATTCCTCTGTATCAGGAACTTTACCCTCAGCTGACACGGGCTTGACGCACCCCTTCGGCGAGGGAGGCGCACAGGCTCAGCACGCCGTCCACGGCCTGTTCGGAGCTGGTGGCATTGGCGATCTGGTCGATCAGCGCCGAACCCACCACCACACCGTCGGCCAGGCGGGCGATGGCCGCGGCCTGCTCCGGGGTGCGGATGCCGAAACCGATGCTGATCGGCAGGTCGGTGTGGCGACGCAGGCGGGTCACCGCCTCTTCCACATGCTCCAGGGTGGCGGAACCGGCACCGGTCACACCGGCCACTGAGACGTAGTAGACGAAGCCCGAGCTGCCGTTCAGCACCTTCGGCAGGCGCACGTCGTCGGTGGTCGGCGTGGTCAGGCGGATGAAGTCGATACCGGCGGCCTGGGACGGGTCGCACAGCTCGGCGTTGTGCTCGGGCGGCATGTCGACCACGATCAGGCCGTCGACGCCGGCCTCCTTGGCTTCAGCGATAAAGCGCGGCACGCCGTAGTGGTGGATCGGGTTGAAGTACCCCATCAGTACCAGCGGTGTGTCGTTGTTGCCGGCGCGGAATTCGCGAACCATTTGCAGGGTTTTCGCCAGGTTCTGCTTGGCCGTCAGGGCGCGGATGTTGGCCAGCTGGATCGCCGGGCCGTCGGCCATCGGGTCGGTGAAGGGCATGCCCAGCTCGATCACGTCGGCGCCGGCTGCCGGCAAGCCTTTGAGGATCGCCAGGGAAGCGTCATAGCCCGGGTCGCCGGCGGTGACGAAGGTCACCAGGGCGGCGCGGTTCTGTTGCTTAAGCTCGGCAAAGCGCGTTTGCAGGCGGCTCATCAGTGTTTCTCCTGCTGGGAGTGCTCTTGTTGAGAGTGTTCCATGTGGTGCATCACGGTTTGCATGTCTTTGTCGCCGCGGCCCGAGAGGTTGACCACCATCAGGTGATCCTTGGGCAGGTTCGGCGCGCGCTTGAACACTTCGGCCAGGGCGTGGGCGCTTTCCAGGGCCGGGATGATGCCTTCCAGTCGGCAGCACTGGTGGAACGCGGCCAGGGCTTCGTCGTCGGTCACCGAGGTGTATTCGACGCGGCCGATATCGTGCAACCAGGCGTGTTCAGGGCCGATGCCCGGGTAGTCGAGGCCGGCGGAAATCGAGTGGGCATCGATGATCTGGCCATCCTCGTCCTGCAGCAGGAAGGTGCGGTTGCCGTGCAGCACGCCTGGCAGGCCGCCGTTCAGGCTGGCCGCGTGCTTGCCGGTCTCGATGCCGTAGCCGGCGGCTTCGACGCCGATGATCTGCACGCTCTTGTCGTCGAGGAACGGATGGAACAGGCCCATGGCGTTGGAACCGCCGCCGATGCACGCCACCAGGCTGTCCGGCAGGCGGCCTTCCTGGGCTTGCAGCTGTTCGCGGGTTTCCTTGCCGATCACCGCCTGGAAGTCGCGGACCATGGCGGGATAAGGGTGCGGACCGGCCACGGTGCCGATCAGGTAGAAGGTGCTGTCGACGTTGGTCACCCAGTCACGCAGGGCTTCGTTCATCGCGTCCTTCAGGGTGCCGGTGCCGGCGACCACCGGGATCACTTCGGCGCCCAGCAGCTTCATGCGGAACACGTTGGCCTGCTGGCGCTCGATGTCGGTGGTGCCCATGTAGATCACGCAGTCCAGGCCGAAACGCGCCGCCACGGTGGCAGTGGCCACGCCGTGCATGCCGGCGCCGGTCTCGGCGATGATGCGTTTCTTGCCCATGCGCCGCGCCAGGAGGATCTGGCCGATGCAGTTGTTGATCTTGTGCGCGCCGGTGTGGTTCAGCTCTTCGCGCTTGAGGTAGATCTTGGCGCCGCCGCAGTGCTCGGTCAGGCGTTCGGCGAAATACAGCGGGCTTGGACGGCCGACGTAGTCGCGCTGGAAATAGGCCAGTTCCTTGAGGAACTCCGGATCTTCCTTGGCCGCTTCGTATTCGCGGGCCAGGTCGAGGATCAGCGGCATCAGGGTTTCGGCGACGTAACGGCCGCCGAACGCGCCGAACAGGCCGTTGGCATCAGGACCGTTGCGCAGGTTGGTCTGGGTCATTGGGGCGCTCCCGGTGATTCGTCAAAAGGGTGAATGCGTGGACAGGCAATGGCGTTCACTCTACCCCTGACGCCCCAGGCTGAAAACCGATAAGATCGCCACAACCTGTCAGAAAAACTCACATATCCCATGAGCCACGACCTGCCCCCGCTGAACGCCCTCCGGGCCTTCGAAGCCACCGCCCGCCTGAACAGCGTCAGTCAGGCGGCCGAGCAGCTGCACGTCACCCATGGCGCGGTCAGCCGCCAGTTGAAAGTGCTTGAAGAGCATCTCGGGGTGAGCCTGTTCGTCAAGGAAGGACGCGGCCTGAAACTCACAGATGCCGGGGTGCGCCTGCGCGATGCCAGCAGCGATGCCTTCGAGCGCCTGCGCACGGTCTGCGCCGAGTTGAGCCAGAGCACCGCCGATGCGCCCTTCGTGCTCGGTTGTTCCGGCAGCCTGCTGGCGCGCTGGTTCATTCCGCGCCTGGGGCGGCTGAATGCCGACCTGCCGGACCTGCGCCTGCACCTGTCGGCCGGCGAAGGCGATCTCGACCCGCGCCGGCCGGGGCTGGATGCCTTGCTGGTATTCGCCGAGCCGCCGTGGCCGGCGGACATGCAGGTCTTTGAACTGGCCAGCGAGCGCATCGGCCCGGTGCTCAGCCCGCGCTACAGCCGTTACGAGCAACTGCGCGAGGCGCCGGCCAGTGCGCTGCTCAACGAGACATTGCTACAGACCAGCTCGCGCCCGCAGGCCTGGCCCAGCTGGGCACGGCAGAACGGCATCGACGCCGGGGCGTTGAAGTTCGGGCAGGGTTTCGAGCATTTGTATTATTTGCTGGAGGCCGCGGTGGCCGGGCTGGGCGTGGCGATCGCGCCGCAGCCGCTGGTGGCCGAGGACCTGCGTGCCGGGCGCCTGGTTGCCCCGTGGGGTTTCTGTGAAACCCCGGGGCAACTGGCGTTGTGGCTACCCAAGCGCGCCGCGGACGGACGCGCCCGGCAGCTGGCGCAGTGGCTCCGTAATGAGCTGCGCCAGACTCCTTAATTGCCGCGTATGCACAGCAGGTAAGCGGCCAGCAGGCCCAGCGCGCCCACGGCGACGCCGGCGGTGGTCCAGGGGTGTTGCTGGGCGTAGTCGCGGGTGGCGATCCCGGTTTCACGGGTTTTCACTTTGACTTCTTCATAGGCATCGCTGAGCAGGCTGCGCGAATGTCTCAGCGCGCTCTCGGCGTTGCTTTTCAGTGCCTTGAGGGTTTTGCGCGACTCGTCCGAAGCATCGTCCTTGAGGCTTTCCAGGGACTTGAGCAGACTTTCGATCTCGGCTTCCATGCTTTCCAATGAGGCTTTGCGTAGCGAAGTGTTGGCCATGGTGGCTCTCCTGCATTGTTGATTGAGGGGTCTGTAGGGTCCGACTGCGCGGCCTGGCGAAAGTGCATTAAATCTGCATGACGATGGGCCCGGGGCTTATTCCAGTGTTGCTGGTAATCGCTGCTAGGCTTTGATCTACCTCATAAGGAGAGAGCGCCATGTCTGATCATCACACCTACAAGAAAGTCGAACTGGTCGGTTCGTCCCCTAGCAGCATCGAAGACGCCATCAACAATGCGCTGGCCGAAGCCAGCAAAAGCATCAAGCACCTGGAGTGGTTCGAGGTCACGGAAACCCGCGGGCACATCCTTGATGGCAAGGCCGCGCATTTCCAGGTCACGCTCAAGGTCGGTTTCCGCATTGCCAACAGCTGAACCTGGACTAGGCTGTTGAACTTGGGCGCTGGCCGATTGCCATAGGGAATGGCAAAGCGCTATATCTGCCTCGATGCCGAGCAGGCCGGGGCTTGACGCTTATTTTTGATTCGACCAGGGAATGTGACCGATGAAAAAACTGGTAATGGCTTTAGCGTTGTTGAGTGTCGCGGGAACAGCCCTTGCTGCCGGCAAATCATGCGAAGAGCTGAAAAGCGAAATCGCCGCGAAGATCGATGCCAAAGGCGTGTCGGGTTATTCGCTGGAAATTGTCGACAAAGGCAGCGCGACTGACGGCAAAGTGGTCGGTACCTGCGAAGGCGGTACCAAGGAAATCGTCTACAAGCGCGGCTGAGCCCTCGTAGAAATGAACAAAGCCGACGCAATGCGTCGGCTTTTTTGTGCCCGGTTATTACTCAGGCCAGGCGCCCCTGTAGCCGCTGCCGCAGGCTGCGATCGCGGCCGAAGGGCGCGCAAGGCCTCAGGATCACAGAATCCTTTGGCCCGATTGCACTCAACCTTTCATGACCTGCGCCAGCAATTCGTAGGAATGCAGGCGGTCGGCGTGTTCGTACAGGTCGCAGGTGAAGATCAGCTCATCGGCGCCGGTCTGTTCGATCAGCACTTCGAGCTTGGCGCGGATCTTCGCCGGGCTGCCGATCATGGCCAGGCCGAGGAAGCTGCCCACGGCTTCTTTTTCATGGGGCAGCCACAGGCCGTCCATGCTCTTCACCGGTTTGCGCTGCACCAGGCTCTGGCCGCGCATCAGCGCGAGGATCCGCTGGTACACCGAGGTCGCCAGATAGTCGGCCTGTTCGTCGGTATCGGCCGCCACCAGCGGCACGCCGAGCATCACATAAGGCTTGTCGAGCACGGCCGAGGGCTTGAAGTGATTGCGGTACACGCGAATCGCCTCGTGCATGTAGCGCGGCGCGAAATGCGAGGCGAAGGCGTAAGGCAAGCCGCGCTCACCGGCCAGTTGCGCACTGAACAGGCTGGAACCCAGCAGCCACACCGGCACCTGGGTACCGGTCCCTGGTACCGCGATCACCCGCTGTTCCGGGGTGCGTGGACCGAGGTAGGCCATCAGCTCGGCCACGTCTTCAGGGAAATCGTCGGCGCTGCCGGAACGTTCGCGGCGCAGGGCGCGGGCGGTCATCTGGTCCGACCCCGGCGCGCGTCCCAGGCCCAGGTCGATGCGCCCCGGGTACAGGCTTTCCAGGGTGCCGAACTGCTCGGCGATTACCAGCGGCGCATGGTTGGGCAGCATCACGCCACCGGAACCGACGCGAATGCTCGAGGTGCCGCCGGCCAGATAACCCAGCAGCACCGAGGTCGCGGAGCTGGCGATACCGTCCATGTTGTGGTGCTCGGCGACCCAGAAGCGGGTGTAGCCGAACTTCTCTACATGGCGGGCCAGGTCCAGGGAATTACGCAGCGATTGCGCCGGGCTGCCGTCCTCGCGCACGGGGACCAGGTCGAGGGTGGAAAACTTAACGTCGGACAGTGGTTTCATAAGCCTGCTTCTCCAATGGTGTGCAGGCCTTTGTCATGAGCCAAAACCTGCCGAATGCTGAAAGCCTGTTTCATGCAATGTGGGCATATACCCGAGTTTCAATAGCCAAGCTGAATTTGCTGTCCGGATAAACGGCGGATTCAGACAGGATGAACTTCGCCAGGCCTTCTATCCTCTAGAACCCTGAGTAGCAGAAAACCACAAGGGCGCGGTCTTTCGCGCCCGTTCTCGAGGAGACAGACATGAGCATCACCAAGAAAGCATCGGCTCACTGGGAAGGCGACCTGAAAACCGGCATTGGCTCGATTTCCACTGAAACCGGGGTACTGCGCGATGCACCTTACGGCTTCAAGGCGCGTTTCGAAGGCGGCAAGGGCACCAACCCGGAAGAACTGATCGGCGCCGCGCACGCGGGGTGTTTTTCCATGGCCTTCTCGATGATTCTCGGCGAGGCCGGGCTCAAGGCCGACAGTATCGACACCAACGCCGAAGTGGCCCTGGACCAGGTCGATGGCGGTTTTGCGATCACCGCGGTGCACCTGATCCTCAAGGCGAAGATTCCCGGCGCCAGCCAGCAGCAGTTCGATGAACTGAGCAAGAAGGCCAAGGAAGGTTGCCCGGTGTCCAAGGTGCTGAACGCCAAGATCAGCCTGGATGCGACGCTGGTCAGCTGAGCCACGGTCCAACCGTTACAACCGTTACAACCGTTACATCGCATCGCGAGCCAGCGAACGAGGCCTTTTGCAGGAGCAACCGGCCGCCGTTCGCTGGCTCGCGATTGCGTTTTCTTCGCAACACTCCCGCGCCAGATATGCGCGGCGTCAGAACTCGCTTCATGAAAATGTGGTCGAATGCACGACTGCAGGCTCAGCCCATGACCGTGGGCGCTGCATCAAGGGGAGCTCCACTCATGAAACGTTTTGTCCTGGCAGTTGTTTGTAGCGCGCTGGCCACCTCGGCCCTGGCGGCTCCGAAGGATTGCGAAGAACTCAAGAAAGAGATTGAAATCAAGATCCAGGCTAACGCCGTGCCCTCCTACACCCTGGAGATTGTCAGCAAGGAGGAAGCCGAAAAGCATGACGTGGCCATGGTGGTCGGTACCTGCGAAAACGGCACCAAGGCGATCATCTATCAGCGAAACGACAGCTGATCGTTCAGATCACGCAGTTGACCATGTGGTCTTCGGCCAGCAGCTCACGCTTGGCGTTGTACAGCCGGGCACTGGGAGAGAAACCCAGCGAGCGGGCTTCCAGCAGGTAACGCTGGCCGGCTTCGAAATGGTCGTAGCGCACGCTCAGGTAGCACAGGCGCTCGGCCGGATCGTTCATCATGCCGAAGCGCCCGCTGAACACCTCGAAATCGAAACGCACCATCAACTCGTGACTGCCCGGGGTGACCTGGAAGTAGCGGCCGTCGGTCAGGCGCTGGTTGTCCAGGCGCTCGGCCATCAGCAGCTTGCCGCCCGGCGTCGGGGTGGCGAAATCGACCCAGGCCTGTTGCGGGTCCACCGCCGGCAGGGGGCTGGAGCAGGCAACGAGGCCGGTCAGGGCAAGCAGCAGCAAAGGTTGGCGCATGAGGTCGGGCCGTCCGGGGAAAGGCCTCAAGCATAGCGCCGATCAGGTGCGCTGGCAGCCCGCTGGTTGGCCGGTACCCACCAGATTACGCTGCTGGTCATAGAGCTTGGCCCAGGGCCGGAAGCCGATATTGCCGGTCTGCAACTGGTAGCGCTGGCCGGCGTTGAAGTCCTTGTACTTCACGTTCAGCTGGCAATCGCGCCACAGCGGTTCGCTGTCCGGGCCGATATTGGTGGGCTCCACGGCGAACTGGTAGCGCACCTTCAGCTCATGGTTGCCGGGCTGGACCTCGAAATATCGACGGTCCACCCAAGCCTTTTCGTCGACCTCCAGCGCCTGCAGCGCGCTGTCCTGGTGGGTGTCGAGATCGATCCAGGCTTGCGTCGGATCGGGGGCGGGCAATCCGGCACAGCCGCTCAGGGTCAACAGTCCGGTGGTCAGCAGCAACACGCGCATAGCGAAACTCCAGGCAGGCGAGATAGTCTTGGGGGCAGACTCTCGAAGGATGATTCGATTTGATTAGGCCGCGTTCAAGCCATGGGTTACTTGATCATCTTTTGCGCTTTTTGTTTCCGGGCTTGCTGCTTTTGTTGCTCAACGGTTGTTCCAGCGTGGGTTACTACGGCCAGCTGGCCAGTGGCCAATGGCGTCTGTTGCAGGCCCGCACGCCGGTCGAGCAGGTCATCGCCGACCCGGCTCGCGACCCGTTATTGCGCGCCCATCTGGCCCAGTCGCAGAAGGCCCGGCGCTTCGCCAGCCAGCACCTGCACCTGCCGGACAACCAGAGCTACCGCCTCTACGCTGACATCGGCCGGCCTTACGTGGTGTGGAATGTATTCAGCACCCCCGAGTTTTCCCTGAGCCCCAAGACCCACTGTTTCCCGATTGCCGGCTGCGTGGCCTATCGCGGCTACTACAGCCAGGGCGCGGCCCGGGGCGAGGCGGCCTTGCAGAAACAGCAGGGCATGGATGTGGCCATCGGCGGGGTGGAGGCCTACTCGACCCTGGGCTGGTTCAACGACCCGATCCTCAGTTCGATGCTGCATTGGGGCGACGAGCGCCTGGCGACCCTGATCTTCCACGAGCTGGCCCATCAGCGCTTCTATGTGAAGGACGACACCGAGTTCAACGAGTCCTTCGCCACCTTCGTCGAGCAGGAAGGCACCCGGCAATGGCGCGCGGCCCGGGGCCTGGCGCCGGCCAGCGATGCCCTGGTCAAGCAGAAGGACCAGTTCATCCAGCTGATCCTCGATACCCGCCAGCGCCTGGAACGCCTGTATGCCCTGCCGCTGCCAGCCGAGCAGATGCGCCAGCGCAAGGCCGCCGAATTCGAACGGCTGCGCCGGGATTACCGCCAGCTGAAGGACAGCCAATGGCAGGGCGACTCGCGCTACGACTTCTGGATCAACACCCCGCTGAACAATGCCAGGCTGTTGCCTTTCGGCCTGTACGACCAGTGGGTGCCGGCGTTTGCCGCCTTGTTCAAGCAGGTGAACGGCGATTGGCGGGCGTTTTACCAGGCGGTGGAGAAGCTCGGCGCGCTGCCGGCTGAAAAGCGCAAGGCGGCGTTGCAAACATTGATGGATGGCGCCTGAAAGGACGCTATCGCGGGCAAGCCTCGCTCCTACAAAGGGCGTACGTGCTTCTGTAGGAGCGAGGCTTGCCCGCGATGAGCCCGGATCGTCAAACCCATATCGCATCCCAAAGCGAATAATCCCCCACCCGCTTCACCAACCCCGCGCGTAACGGGTTGGCCACGATATACCGTGCGACAGCCTGTAAATCCTCTTCCTTGCGAATGCCTCGATCATGGTACCCACGTTGCCAGACCGCCCCTTTGCGCCGCCGCTGGCGATTCAACGATACGCAAATGCGCGAGCGAGTCCTGCCCATCAACACTGGCAACGTGGAGCCATGCAGTTCGACCAACCAGTGAAAATGATCGGGCATGACGACAAAGGCCAGCGAGTGGGCGAGTTGCTCCTGCTCGGCCTGTTTGAACGCAGCCACTGCCAAGCGGCCCGAGTGGAAATCACTGAATAGCGGTTCCCGGTTTTGGGTGACGGAGGTGAGAACGTAGATTTGACCGGGCTGCGAGTAACGCCCAGTACGCAGGCGATGGGCGTGGGGTTTGCTGGGCATGGGAGATCCTCCTTGATCGTGTTTTTCAGGCTAGATCGAAGAAGGGCGGAACGGTGTATGTCTGTTGTGCGGGATGTGTCTGGGGGGACGCTATCGCGGGCAATCGAGCGTCGACCGGCCTCTCCTACAGAAGCACGCAAGCCCTGCGATAGCGATCGGCTCAGCGTTGCAGGAACGCCTGATGCAGTTCATCCAGGGTCTGGAAGTGATAGGCCGGTGCCTCGGCGCTCAGTTCTTCGTGGCTGCCGAAGCCGTAACCCACCGCCGCCGCATCCAGCCCGTTGCGGCGGGCGCCGATCAGGTCGTGCTTGCGGTCGCCGATCATCAGGGTATCGCTCGGGTCCAGGCCTTCTTCGCTGATCAGGTGGCGAATCAGCTCGACCTTGTCGGTGCGGGTGCCGTCCAGTTCGCTGCCGTAGATCACCTTGAAGTGCCGGGCGAAATCGAAGTGCCGGGCGATCTCGCGGGCGAACACCCACGGCTTGGACGTCGCGATGTACAGCTGGCGGCCCTGCCCGCCGAGGGTTTCCAGCAGGGGCGTGACGCCGTCGAACACGCGGTTCTCATACAGGCCGGTGACCTTGAACCGCTCGCGGTAGAAATTCACCGCCTCCCAGGCCCTGGCTTCGTCGAAACCGTAGAACTGCATGAACGCCTGCAACAGCGGCGGGCCGATAAAGTGTTCCAGCTTGCTCAGGTCGGGTTCGTCGATGCCCAGCTTGCCGAGGGCGAACTGGATCGAGCGGGTAATGCCTTCGCGCGGGTCGGTCAGGGTGCCATCGAGGTCGAACAGAACGGTTTGGTAATGCATGGGGGATTCCTGGGCAGTGGGTCGGGGGCTCAAGCCTGGTCGTAGCCTTCGGCCAGGTGCAGGTCCTTGAGCTTCACGTAGTTGGTGGCGCTGTAGGTGAAGAACGCGCGCTCCTTGTCGGTCAGCGGGCGGGCCTGTTTCACCGGGCTGCCGACATAGAGGAAGCCGCTTTCCAGGCGTTTGCCCGGCGGCACCAGGCTGCCGGCGCCGACGATCACGTCGTCTTCCACCACGGCGCCGTCCATGACGATGCTGCCCATGCCGATCAGCACCCGGCTGCCGACGCTGCAACCGTGCAGCATCACTTTGTGGGCGATGGTCACGTCGTCGCCGATCAGCAGCGGGAAACCATCCGGGTTGAAGGGGCCGGCGTGGGTGATGTGCAGCACGCTGCCGTCCTGCACGCTGGTGCGGGCGCCGATGCGGATGCGGTGCATGTCGCCGCGGATCACCGTGAATGGCCAGACCGAGCTGTCGGCACCGATTTCGACGTCGCCGATCACCACCGCCGAGCTGTCGACGAAGGCCCGCGGGCCAAGGATGGGCGTGTGGTTCTGATAGCTGCGAATGGCCAAGTTGGATACCTGCTCTGACATTTATTAATGGGGTCGATAGCTGCGATGTGCGTCGATTGTAATTAAGATGGGGCCACGTTTCTTCCAGCCAAGGTGCCAACCGTGAGTGTGAACAACCCTCTTCTGCAGCCCTACGACCTGCCGCCGTTTTCGGCGATCCGCGCCGAGCACGTACAGCCGGCCATCAAACAGATCCTGGCTGACAACCGCGCCGCCATCGCTGAAATCCTCAAGAACCAGGGCGCGCAACCGACCTGGGCCGGCCTGGTGCTGGCCATGGACGAACTCAACGACCGCCTGGGCGCGGCCTGGAGCCCGGTCAGCCACCTCAATGCCGTGTGCAACAGCGCCGAACTGCGCGAAGCCTATGAGTCCTGCCTGCCGGACTTGAGCGCCTACGCCACCGAGCTGGGGCAGAACCGTGAGCTGTTCCAGGCCTTCGAAGCCCTGGCGAGCAGCCCGGAAGCCGCCGGTTTCGACGTGGCGCAAAAAACTATCCTGGAACACTCCCTGCGTGACTTCCGCCTGTCGGGTATCGACCTGCCGCCAGAGCAGCAGAAGCGCTACGCCGAAGTGCAGAGCAAGCTTTCCGAGCTGGGCAGCCGCTTCTCCAACCAACTGCTCGACGCCACCCAGGCCTGGACCAAGCACATCACCGACGAAGCGGCCCTGGCCGGCCTGACCGCTTCGGCCAAGGCGCAGATGGCTGCCGCGGCCCAGGCCAAGGATCTGCAAGGCTGGCTGATCACCCTGGAATTCCCCAGCTACTACGCGGTGATGACCTACGCCGAAGACCGCGCGCTGCGCGAAGAAGTCTACGCCGCCTACTGCACCCGCGCCTCGGACCAGGGCCCGAACGCCGGCCAGAATGACAACGGCCCGGTCATGGAAGAAATCCTCGACCTGCGCCAGGAACTGGCCCAACTGCTGGGCTACGCCAACTTCGCCGAGCTGAGCCTGGCCACCAAGATGGCCGAGTCCAGCGACCAGGTGCTGAGTTTCCTGCGGGACCTGGCCAAGCGCAGCAAGCCGTTCGCCGCCCAGGACCTGCAACAGCTCAAGGCCTACGCCGCCGAACAGGGCTGCCCGGACCTGCAAAGCTGGGACAGCGGTTTCTACGGCGAGAAGCTGCGCGAGCAGCGCTACAGCGTGGCCCAGGAAACCCTGCGCGCCTACTTCCCGATCGATAAGGTGCTGGGCGGCCTGTTCGCCATCGTCCAGCGCCTGTACGGCATCGAGATCGCCGAACTGAAAGGCTTCGACACCTGGCACCCGGACGTGCGCCTGTTCGAGATCAAGGAGAACGGCCAGCACGTGGGCCGCTTCTTCTTCGACCTGTATGCCCGCGCCAACAAGCGTGGCGGTGCCTGGATGGATGGCGCCCGTGATCGTCGCCGCACTTTCGACGGCGTGCTGCAAAGCCCGGTGGCCAACCTGGTGTGCAATTTCACCCCGGCCGACAGCGGCAAGCCTGCCCTGCTGACCCACGATGAAGTCACCACGCTGTTCCACGAATTCGGCCATGGCCTGCACCACCTGCTGACCCGCGTCGAACATGCCGGTGTTTCCGGCATCAACGGCGTGGCCTGGGATGCGGTGGAGCTGCCGAGCCAGTTCATGGAGAACTGGTGCTGGGAGCCGGAAGGCCTGGCGCTGATCTCCGGTCACTATGAAACCGGCGAGCCGCTGCCCCAGGACCTGCTGGAAAAGATGCTCGCGGCGAAGAACTTCCAGTCCGGCCTGATGATGGTGCGCCAGCTGGAGTTCTCGCTGTTCGACTTCGAACTGCATGCCACCCACGGCGATGGCCGTGCCGTGCTGCAAGTGCTCGAAGGCGTGCGCGACGAGGTCTCGGTGATGCGTCCGCCGGCCTACAACCGTTTCCCCAACAGCTTCGCGCACATCTTCGCCGGCGGTTACGCGGCGGGTTACTACAGCTACAAGTGGGCCGAAGTGCTGTCGGCCGATGCCTTCTCGAGGTTCGAGGAAGAAGGCGTGCTGAATGCCGAGACCGGTCGCGCGTTCCGCGAAGCGATCCTGGCCCGCGGCGGCTCCCAGGAGCCGATGGTGCTGTTCGTCGACTTCCGCGGACGCGCACCGTCGATTGACGCACTCTTGCGCCATAGCGGCCTGACCGAGGACGCAGCGGCATGAGCGAGGGGCCAGTGAAGACGAAAAAACGCTTTATCGCCGGGGCGGTCTGCCCGGCGTGCAGCGAGCAGGACAAGTTGATGATGTGGAGCGAAGACGACGTTCCCCATCGCGAGTGCGTGGCCTGCGGGTATTCCGACACCCTGAATGAACAGGGCCTGTCGGTGCCCAAGGAGCTGGGCACGCGGGTCAACACCACGGCCCTCAAGGTGCTGGATGCCAAGGTCCAGTCGGTGCAGTTTTTCCCCAACCCCAAGTTGAAGAAAAAGACCGACGAGCCCAAGTAACTGCAAATCCCCTGTAGGAGCGCAGCTTGCGCGCGATAGCGGTGTATCAGGTACACCGCGGTGCTTTGATCGCCAGCAAGCTTGGCTCCTACCGGGATGCGGTCGAAGCTCAATTCTGCAGCTTCACGCAGCCGGTCAATTCGCTGGCTTGCTGACGCTCACCGTCTCGAACCAGCTCTTCACCGAACAGGTGGCGAACACGCTGGTGCTGCAATCGCCATTGGCCAGGGCGGTGCGCAATTTGTCGACATCGGCCTGCATCATGTAGCGAATGCCGTCCTTGAAGTGGGAACTGTCACCAAACCCGCCTCCGGTCATTTCATTCAGCGCCTCCTCCTTGCTCCAACCCTGAACCACCACTCGATACATCGCCGACATCAGGCCGGTGCGGTCCGAGCCGTGCTTGCAGTGCATCAACACCGGGCCGTCGCTTTCGGCGCTCTGGATCGCGCGCAAGGCCGCCAGCACGTCGGCGTCATCCACGTGATTGGTCCGGTAAGGCAATTGCACCTGCTTGATTCCCGGGGCCTGCAGCCAGCTGGAATCGGACTCCGGCAGGAAGTTGATCACCGTGCCCACCTTGAGTTTTTCCAGCAAAGGCACGGCGCCGCCGTCCGGCAAGGCGCTGCGGTACAGCGTCGGCGACATCTGGTACAGGTTGTAGTGGGTTTCCACGGGCTGGGCCCACTGGGCCGGGCGGGTCGTGCCGGTTTCGGCGGCCTGCGCCTGGGGCCAGGCGAGCAGCGTCAGCAGGGACAGGCAGAGAGCGGGAAGGATACGAGAGTTGTGCATGCAGAAGGCCGTGACCGGAAATGGGGTGGAGAGAGCCTAGCTTCCATCCGGACCGGTCAACGCCCTGTGAGGCGCTCGTCAAAGAAACGTGAAGTCGCTGCGATAGAGGTTTTTTCTCGGCAATCGCGACTTTTTTGCAACGCAAACGATTTATTCGAATGCTTAGCCTGCTACCATTTGTAACCAAAATTTGCTGAACTGTGCTTTCCCCGGCCTCGGGATCGACCCGTTGCGCCGCCAGAACGACAAGCCACGCCATGACGCGGCTGCCCAACCCGTGAATGCCTAGTGTGAGGTGCACCCCCATGTCTGATCACGATCAAGACAACCCGCGGCGTGAGTTTCTGCGCAAATCCCTGACCTTGATCCCGGTGGTCACGGTCGCCAGTACCGGCCTGGGCAGCTCGATGCTGATGGCCGCGCCCGAAGCGCCCAAGCCGGTCGAGCCGGCCCGAACCCCGGTCAGCACCAATGCTGACGCTTACCAGCCAAGCTATTTCACCGCCGAAGAATGGGCCTTTGTCCAGGCCGCGGTAGAGCGTCTGATCCCGGCCGACGAACAAGGCCCGGGTGCCCTGGAAGCCGGCGTGCCGGAATACATCGACCGGCAGATGAACACCCCCTACGCCGCGGGTGCCCTGTGGTACATGCAAGGCCCGTTCAACGCCGACGCCGCGCCGGAGATGGGCTGGCAGAGCAAGCTGGTACCCAAGGAGATCTACCGCCTGGGCATTGCCGCGACGGATGCTTGGTCGAAAGCCTTCAACGGTAAAACATTTGCCGCGCAAGACAGCGCTACCCGAGACGATTTGCTCAAGCAGCTCGAAGCGGGAAAACCTCAATTCGACAGCGTTCCGCCGAAGATTTTCTTCAACCTTCTGCTGCAAAACACCAAGGAAGGGTTCTTCTGCGACCCGATCCACGGCGGCAATAAAGGCATGGTCGGCTGGACGTTGATCGGCTTCCCCGGCGCGCGCGCCGATTTCATGGACTGGGTGGAACGCAACGAGCAATACCCTTTCCCGGCAGTGTCGATTCGCGGCGAGAGGGCTTGAGCATGGCAACGGTAATGAAGAAGGTCGATGCGGTGATCGTCGGGTTTGGCTGGACCGGCGCGATCATGGCCAAGGAGCTGACCGAGGCCGGGCTCAACGTGCTGGCGCTGGAGCGCGGGCCGATGCAGGACACCTACCCGGACGGCAACTACCCGCAGGTGATCGACGAACTCACCTACAGCGTGCGCAAGAAACTCTTCCAGGACATCTCCCGGGAAACGGTGACCATTCGTCACAGCGTCAACGACGTGGCCCTGCCGAACCGCCAGCTGGGCGCGTTCCTGCCGGGCAACGGCGTCGGCGGTGCCGGCCTGCACTGGTCCGGCGTGCATTTTCGCGCCGACCCGATCGAGCTGCGTATGCGCAGCCACTACGAAGAGCGCTACGGCAAGAACTTCATCCCCAAGGACATGACCATCCAGGACTTCGGCGTCACCTACGAAGAGCTGGAGCCGTTCTTCGATTACGCGGAAAAAGTCTTCGGTACCTCAGGTCAGGCCTGGACCGTGAAAGGCCAGCTGGTCGGTGAAGGCAAGGGCGGCAACCCTTACGCGCCGGACCGTTCGGACCATTTCCCGCTGGAGTCGCAGAAGAACACCTACTCCGCCCAGCTGTTCCAGAAAGCCGCCGGCGAAGTCGGCTACAAGCCCTACAACCTGCCGTCGGCCAACACCTCGGGGCCGTACACCAACCCCTATGGCGCGCAAATGGGGCCGTGCAACTTCTGCGGGTTCTGCAGCGGCTATGTCTGCTACATGTACTCCAAGGCTTCGCCGAACGTGAACATTCTGCCGGCCCTCAAGCCGCTGCCGAATTTCGAGCTGCGCCCCAACTCCCACGTGCTCAAGGTCAACCTCGACAGCACCAAGACCCGCGCGACCGGCGTTACCTACGTCGATGGCCAGGGCCGCGAGATCGAGCAGCCGGCGGACCTGGTGATCCTCGGTGCCTTCCAGTTCCATAACGTGCGCCTGATGTTGTTGTCGGGCATCGGTAAGCCGTATGACCCGATCACCGGCGAAGGCGTGGTGGGCAAGAACTTCGCCTACCAGAACATGGCCACCATCAAGGCCTACTTCGACAAGGACGTGCACACCAACAACTTCATCGGTGCCGGCGGCAATGGCGTGGCGGTGGACGATTTCAACGCCGACAACTTCGACCACGGCCCGCATGGCTTCGTCGGTGGCTCGCCGTTCTGGGTCAACCAGGCTGGCAGCCGGCCGATCGCCGGGACCTCCAATCCACCGGGCACCCCGGCCTGGGGCAGCGCCTGGAAGAAGGCCACCGCCGACTACTACACCCACCAGGTGTCGATGGACGCCCACGGCGCCCACCAGTCCTACCGCGGCAACTACCTCGACCTCGATCCGGTGTACCGCGACGCCTACGGCCTGCCGCTGCTGCGCATGACCTTCGACTGGCAGGAAAACGACATCAAGATGAACCGCTTCATGGTCGAGAAGATGGGCAAGATCGCCGAGGCGATGAACCCCAAGGCCATCGCGGTGCTGGGCAAGAAGGTCGGTGAGCACTTCAACACCGCGTCCTACCAGACCACCCATCTCAACGGGGGTGCGATCATGGGCACCGACCCGAAAACCAGTGCCTTGAACCGTTACCTGCAGAGCTGGGACGTGCACAACGTGTTCGTCCCGGGCGCTTCGGCCTTCCCCCAGGGCCTGGGCTACAACCCGACCGGCCTGGTGGCCGCGTTGACCTACTGGTCGGCCCGCGCGATCCGCGAGCAGTACCTGAAGAACCCCGGCCCGCTGGTCCAGGCATAAGGAGCGATGACCATGAAAACCCTCGTTATCGCGACCCTGGCCCTGCTCGGCAGCGCTTCCCTCAGCGCCGCCGAAACCGATCGGCAAGCCTTGATCAAGCAGGGCGAATACCTGGCCCGCGCCGGTGACTGCGTGGCCTGCCACACCGCCAAGGACGGCAAGCCGTTCGCCGGCGGCCTGCCGATGGAAACCCCGATCGGCATGATCTACTCCACCAACATCACCCCGGACAAGACCGGCATCGGCGAGTACAGCTTCGACGACTTCGACAAGGCCGTGCGCCATGGCGTGGCCAAGAGCGGCAGCAGCCTGTACCCGGCCATGCCCTACCCGTCCTATGCGCGGGTCAGCGACGCCGACATGCAGGCGCTGTATGCCTACTTCATGCAAGGCGTGGCGCCTGTGGTCCAGGAGAACCGCGACAGCGACATCCCCTGGCCGCTGAGCATGCGCTGGCCGTTGGCGGGCTGGCGCTGGATGTTCGCGCCGAGCGTGGCGGACCTGCAAGGCAACGGCCAGGCCAAGGCAGGCGAAGACCCGGTGGTCAGTCGCGGTGCCTACCTGGTGGAGGGCCTCGGCCACTGTGGCGCCTGCCACACGCCGCGCGCCCTGACCATGCAGGAGAAGGCCCTGAGCGCCAGCGAAGGCAGCCACTTCCTGGCCGGCAGCGCGCCGCTGGAAGGCTGGATCGCCAAGAGCCTGCGCGGCGACCACAAGGACGGCCTGGGCAGCTGGAGCGAAGAGCAGCTGGTGCAGTTCCTCAAGACCGGTCGTAGTGATCGTGGCGCGGTGTTCGGCGGCATGAGCGACGTGGTGGTGCACAGCATGCAGTACATGTCCGAAGAGGACCTGACGGCCATCGCCCGTTACCTCAAGTCGCTGCCGGCAGTGGATGCCAACGACCAGCCGCACCAGTACGACAAGGCGGTGGCCGAGGCGTTGTGGAAAGGTGACGACAGCAAGCCGGGGGCGTCGGTGTATGTCGACAACTGTGCGGCGTGCCACCGTACCGACGGCCATGGCTATACCCGGGTGTTCCCGGCGCTGGCGGGCAACCCGGTGCTGCAAAGCGCCGATGCCACGTCGCTGATCAATATCGTGCTCAAGGGCGGCACCTTGCCGGCGACTCATACCGCGCCATCGACCTTCACCATGCCGGCCTTCGCCTGGCGGCTGTCGGACCAGGAGGTGGCCGATGTGGTCAACTTCATCCGCACCAGCTGGGGCAACCAGGGTTCCGAGGTGAACGCCGCGGACGTGGCGGGGCTGCGCAAGGGCGACCTGCAAAGCACCTCGAATGACGATCTGGGGCAGGGGACCAAGCACAGCGGTGGCTGACCGGCCTTTTTCGCGAGCAAGCTCGTTCCTACAGGGATGCGTGTGTTCTCTGTAGGAGCGAGCTTGCTCGCGATCAGCGCCGAAGGCGCGCTCCGCCCGACGGCGCTTTGCAGAAATTCGAACCTCCGATACTGTATATGAATACAGTATCGGAGCGCCTCCCATGTTCAGCCCCCTGCCCCCTCGCGGCCGTGGCACCGCGACCAATCCGCACAACCGTTTTGCGCCCCAGCGCTCGGTGGCCTTCGATGACGGCTGGTACCAGGAAGCCCCGCTGACCCAGGGCACCGAGGTGCGCCTCGAGACGGCGAAATCCATCATCACCCGCAACAGCTCGCCGGACCTGCCCTTCGACCGCTCCATCAACCCCTATCGCGGTTGCGAGCACGGCTGCATCTACTGTTATGCGCGGCCCAGTCATGCCTATTGGGACCTGTCGCCGGGGCTGGACTTCGAGACCAAGCTGATCGCCAAGACCAATGCCGCGGCAATGCTGGAACAGCAGCTGTCCAAGCCCGGCTACAAATGCGCGCCGATCAACCTGGGTTCCAACACCGACCCCTACCAGCCCATCGAGCGTGAGCACCAACTGACCCGCCGGACTCTGGAGGTGCTGCTGCGCTACCGGCACCCGGTGACCATCGTCACCAAGGGCTCGCTGATCCTGCGCGATCTCGACCTGTTGGTCGAGCTGGCCGAGCAGCGGCTGGTGGCGGTGATGATCAGCCTGACCACCCTGGACGACGAGCTCAAGCGCATCCTCGAACCCCGGGCGGCGGCGCCCAAGGCGCGATTGCGGGCGATCCGGGTGATGCGCGAGGCGGGGATTCCCGTAGGGGTGCTGTGTTCGCCGATGATTCCGATGATCAACGACAGCGAACTGGAAAGCCTGCTCGCCGAGGCCCATGCCGCGGGCGCGCAAAGCGCGGCCTACATGATGCTGCGCCTGCCCCTGGAAGTGGCGCCGCTGTTCGAGGAATGGCTCAACGCCCACTACTCGCAGCGGGCGGCCCATGTCCTGAGCCTGATCCGCCAGTGTCGCGGCGGCGAGCTGTACGACAGCCGTTTTGGTGCACGGATGCGCGGCGAAGGCCCCTTCGCGGCCCTGTTGGCGCAGCGTTTCGCCAAGGCCAGCAAACGCCTGGGGCTCGATCGGCGCGAAGGCTACAACCTCGATTGCACGGCCTTCTGTCCGCCGGGTGGGCAGATGTCGTTGCTGTAGGGGTTATTGGCCTATGGTGGAGTTATAGGCTGGTCACCTTTTTGCATCGCCAATAGTGGCGTTTTAGAGCGCTCCGTTCAGTTTGAGTTAAGTTTGGAAGGCTACCTTGTTCACCGAGTGACCGATGGGTCGCTGTCGGCGGTCTGGTCGTTTTTTAATCAATCGCTGGCGTCGTGCCGGATAAAACTGGAAAATTCACCTAATCCGTCAAAAGGGGATGAATCATGAGTGACAAGGATAAACAGCCGTTGGCTGCGTCGGCTTCAGCGTCCACGGAGGTCGCCGAAAGCGCCGATGCAGCGCTGCAGATAATCGTTGACGGCTTTTTGCATTTTCATCACGAGGTCTTCCCACAGCAGGAAGAACTGTTCAAGAAACTCGCCACGGCCCAGCGGCCGCGGGCGATGTTCATTGCCTGCGCGGATTCGCGCATCGTTCCCGAACTGATTACCCAGAGCGCCCCGGGCGACCTGTTCGTGACCCGCAACGTCGGTAACGTGGTACCGCCTTACGGGCAGATGAACGGCGGTGTGTCCACGGCCATCGAATACGCGGTCATGGCGCTGGGTGTGCACCACATCATCGTTTGCGGCCATTCCGACTGCGGCGCCATGCGCGCGGTGCTCAACCCGCAGAGCCTGGAAAAGATGCCGACGGTCAAAGCCTGGCTGCGCCACGCCGAAGTGGCCAAGACCATGGTCCAGGAGAACTGCGACTGCGCCGACGAGAACGCCAGCATGCATGTGCTGACCGAAGAGAACGTCATCGCCCAGTTGCAGCATTTGCGCACCCACCCTTCGGTGGCTTCGCGCATGGCCAACGGCCAGTTGTTCATCCATGGCTGGGTATACAACATCGAAACCAGCGAAATCAAAGCCTACGACGCGGATCAAGGGTGTTTCCTGCCGTTGGACGGACGCCATCCGATCCCGGTTGCGACGCCTAAAGCGCGCTTCTAAATCCTCCTAAATCCCAGTGGGGTTCAGCCATGACTGCTGTCAGTGCGGTCAGGCTTTGCCACGCCTGAAAAAAGTTCGGGAGAATCATCATGCGTGCAGCACAACTGAA
Organism: Pseudomonas sp. T8; assembly: GCF_024610635.1. Classification (NCBI taxonomy): domain Bacteria; kingdom Pseudomonadati; phylum Pseudomonadota; class Gammaproteobacteria; order Pseudomonadales; family Pseudomonadaceae; genus Pseudomonas; species Pseudomonas sp. T8. The sequence continues at coordinate 4,223,220 of NZ_CP102374.1, read as the reverse complement.
AGCTGTTTTGCCACGGGAGCTGCTCGCTTCCGTGGTGGTGTTCCTGGTGGCCCTGCCCTTGTGCATGGGTATTGCCATCGCTTCCGGCATGCCGCCGGCCAAGGGTCTGATCACCGGGATCATCGGTGGCCTGGTAGTGGGCTGGCTGGCGGGCTCGCCCTTGCAGGTCAGCGGTCCGGCCGCGGGGCTGGCGGTCCTGGTGTTCGAGCTGGTGCGCCAGCACGGTATCGCCATGCTCGGGCCGATCCTGCTATTGGCGGGTTTCCTCCAGTTGGTGGCCGGGCGCTTGCGCCTGGGCTGCTGGTTCCGGGTCACGGCGCCAGCGGTGGTCTACGGCATGCTTGCCGGGATCGGGGTGTTGATCGTGCTCTCCCAGGTGCACGTGATGCTCGATGCCCAGCCCCAGGCGTCCGGCCTGGATAACCTCGCGGGTTTCCCCGAGGCGGTGACCCAAGCCTTGCCCAGCCTGGGCGGCGGCTTTGGCTGGCAGGCCGGGTTGCTCGGCCTGTCGACCATGGCGGTGATGTTCCTGTGGGAAAAACTGCGCCCGCATTCGCTGCGCTTCATCCCTGGTGCCCTGCTGGGTGTCGGCCTGGCGACCTTTGCCAGCCTGCTCCTGGCGCTGCAGGTCAAGCGGGTCGAGGTACCGGAAAACCTCGCCGAGGCAATCGACTGGCTGCGCCCGGCCGACCTGCTCAACCTGGCGGACCCGACACTGCTGATCGCAGCCTTTGCCGTGGCCTTTATCGCCAGCGCCGAAACCCTGCTGTCCGCTGCCGCGGTGGATCGCATGCACAGCGGTACGCGCTCGGATTTCGACCGTGAACTGTCGGCGCAAGGGATCGGCAACATGCTCTGCGGGTTGCTCGGCGCCTTGCCGATGACCGGGGTGATCGTGCGCAGTTCGGCCAACGTCCAGGCGGGCGCGACCACGCGGTTGTCGGCGATCTTCCACGGCCTGTGGCTGCTGGCGTTCGTGCTGTTGCTGTCCAGCGTGCTGCAAAGCATTCCGGTGGCCAGCCTGGCGGGCGTGCTGGTGTACACCGGGTTCAAGCTGGTGGACCTCAAGTCGTTCCGCAAGCTGGGCCGTTATGGGCCGATGCCGATGCTGACCTACGGCGTGACCGCGCTGGCGATTGTCTTCACCGACCTGCTGACCGGTGTGCTGATCGGTTTCGGCCTGACCCTGGTGAAGCTGGCCTGGGGCGCTTCGCGACTGAAGATCAGCCTGGTGGACCTGCCCGCCGAAGGCGAAATGGAGCTGCGCCTGGTAGGCGCCGCGACCTTCCTCAAGGTGCCGGCCCTGACCCAGGCACTGGGCAGCATCCCGCCGGGCACCACGGTGCATGTGCCGCTCAATAACCTGGGCTACATCGACCATGCCTGCCTGGAACTGCTCGAGGAGTGGGGACGGGCCAATGCGGCCAAGGGCTCGAAGCTGGTGATCGAGTCGCGCGGGTTGAAGCGCCGGCTGGAGGGGCGTTTGCACACCAACGTCGGCGTGAGTCCGGCCTCGAAGCTGGAGGCGAAAGGCTTGAGCCGGGCGTAAGTCTGTAGCCCTGTAGCCGCTGCCGCAGGCTGCGATAAGGTCCGAAGGGCCTTCAGCGGCGGTGATATCGCTGCGACCGTGCCGGTCGATCGCAGCCTGCGGCAGCGGCTACAGGGGCGCCACCTGCAATCCTCAGGCAGCCGGCTGGTCGAGTTCCAGCTCCACGCCCAACTGGCGCGACAGGCACGGCCAGCGTTTCCAGGCGGCGTCGGTGTCGGGGCTGCTGAGCTTCTCACGGTAGGCCTCGACCGACTCCAGGGCGAAGCTTTCTTCATTGAGCATCGCGTCGACCGCATGGTGCACCGCTTCGTCCAGCTGGTTGGCGAAGGTTTCGCCGATCAACTGGTGGGCGATCAGGTTGGCCACCGTGGTGTCCAGCGGGATCAGCGGCTGGCCGAAATGGGTGATGTACAGGTCGTTGACCTCTTCCACCAGGCGATGGGCCAGATAGGCTTCGTCCAGCAGGCTGTCCAGGCCTTCGTGGCCGGCCATGATGGCGGGCGGCTGGAGGAAGAACTGCTCGGCGATCTTCAGCACCGGCTTGATCTGCGACTCGATGCCGGCTTCGCGCGCGACTTCGTTGGCGGCGTCCAGCAGGTCGGGAACCTGATCGATATAAGCGGCGACAAAACGGGTCATCACCCCCTGGGCGTCCAGTTCGGGGAGCTGGATGGCGGGGTGCAGGTGTGGCAATTGGGTTTCCAGCTGGCGGCGCAAATGCCCGGTGCTGGACTCATGTTGATGGGCTCGTTGGATCTGCTCGCGCAATGCGGCGGTGTTCATGAATACTCCAGGAAACAAGGGCAATTAATTAGGGAAGACATAAGTTAGCCTGCTCACGAAATCGCTTAAGACGTATTTCTCATAATTATTTCATGGTTAGTCGTCTGAGTTATATCGCTTCGCCATCATTCATCCCCTATCCCTTTCCAACCGTGGCCTATAAGGCCGCGGCAAACTGTTTCAGTGGATTTACGGCACCGCGTTGCGAGGTCGAAGTCGCTGTCTATACTCGGGGCTGTATGAAGTTAGCTGATGACGCCCGACTGCATGTGCAGCGAAGGCTCGGCGGTTTAAGTTCGTAGTCTGGGCAGCCGATCCCTTGGCCGCAGGTGAAAGCCGGCGGGATAACAAGAACGATAAGGGGAACCCGCAATGATGCGACATCCACAAGTCTGGATGGGCCTCCTGTTGTGGTCGGTATTCAGCCAGGCGCATGGCGCCTGGACCGTGAATATGGCGCCTGGAGCGACTGATATAAGTCACGCGGTATTCGACCTGCACATGACCATCTTCTGGATCTGTGTGGTGATCGGCGTCATTGTCTTTGGCGCCATGTTCTGGTCGATGATCGTGCACCGCCGCTCCACCGGCCAGGTGGCCGCCAAGTTCCACGAAAGCACGACGGTGGAAATCCTCTGGACGGTGGTGCCGCTGCTGATCCTGGTGGCCATGGCCGTTCCCGCCACCGCAACCCTGATCAAGATGTACGACGCCAGTGAGCCGGATGTGGACATCCAGATCACCGGCTATCAATGGAAGTGGCACTACAAATACCTGGGCCAGGACGTCGAGTTCTTCAGCAACCTGACCACGCCCGCCGAACAGATTCACAACCAGAGTGCCAAGGGCGAGCATTACCTGCTGGAAGTCGATCAGCCGCTGGTGCTGCCGATCGGTGCCAAGGTGCGCTTTCTGGTGACCTCCGCCGACGTCATCCATTCCTGGTGGGTCCCGGCCTTCGCGGTCAAGCGCGATGCGATCCCCGGTTTCGTCAACGAAGCCTGGACCCGGGTCGACAAGCCCGGCCTGTATCGCGGCCAGTGCGCCGAGCTGTGCGGCAAGGACCACGGTTTCATGCCGATCGTGGTCGATGTGAAGACCCAGGCCGACTACGACACCTGGCTGGGCGAACGCAAGGCCGAGGCCCTCAAGCTCAAGGAACTGACCAGCAAGGAATGGACCCTCGAAGAGCTGGTGGCCCGCGGCGACAAGGTCTACCACACCACCTGCGTGGCCTGTCACCAGGCCGAGGGCCAGGGCCTGCCGCCGATGTTCCCGGCGCTCAAGGGCTCGAAGATCGCCACCGGGCCGGTGGCGGATCACCTGAACATCGTCTTCCACGGCAAGCCCGGCACCGCCATGGCGGCTTTCGGCAAGCAGCTGTCGGAAGTCGACCTGGCAGCGGTGGTCACCTACGAACGTAACGCCTGGGGCAACAACAAGGGCGACATGGTGACGCCCAAGGATGTCCTGGCTCTGAAACAGGCGGAAAGCAAATGACCCGGTCCATTGCGTGTTCCCGCAGCCGCTCGGGGCGTGCTGCCCTCGATCATCCAGCCCAACCGTTTACAGGAGACAGGCCATGAACGCTGTGAGCGATGAGCACGGTCATGCAGTCGTTGGCGATCATGACCATACCCACGGCCCCGCCAAGGGCCTGATGCGCTGGGTGCTGACCACCAACCACAAGGACATCGGCACCCTGTACCTGTGGTTCGCCTTCTCCATGTTCCTGCTCGGCGGCTCGTTCGCCATGGTGATCCGCGCCGAGCTGTTCCAGCCCGGCCTGCAGATCGTGCAGCCGGAATTCTTCAACCAGATGACCACCATGCACGGCCTGGTGATGGTCTTCGGCGCGGTGATGCCGGCCTTCGTCGGCCTGGCCAACTGGATGATCCCGCTGATGGTCGGCGCGCCGGACATGGCCCTGCCGCGGATGAACAACTTCAGTTTCTGGTTGCTGCCGGCGGCGTTCCTGCTGCTGGTCTCGACCCTGTTCATGCCCGGTGGCGGACCCAACTTCGGCTGGACCTTCTACGCCCCGCTGTCCACCACCTACGCGCCGGAAAGCGTGACCTTCTTTATCTTCGCCATCCACCTGATGGGCATCAGCTCGATCATGGGCGCGATCAACGTGATCGCCACCATCCTCAACCTGCGCGCCCCCGGCATGACCCTGATGAAGATGCCGCTGTTCGTCTGGACCTGGCTGATCACCGCGTTCCTGCTGATCGCGGTGATGCCGGTGCTGGCCGGCTGCGTGACCATGATGCTGATGGACATCCACTTCGGCACCAGCTTCTTCAGTGCCGCCGGTGGCGGTGATCCGGTGCTGTTCCAGCATGTGTTCTGGTTCTTCGGCCACCCCGAGGTGTACATCATGATCCTGCCGGCCTTCGGCGCCGTCAGCGCAATCATCCCGGCGTTCTCGCGCAAGCCGTTGTTCGGCTACACCTCGATGGTCTACGCCACGGCGAGTATCGCCTTCCTGTCGTTCATCGTCTGGGCGCACCACATGTTCGTGGTCGGCATTCCGCTGGTGGGCGAGCTGTTCTTCATGTACGCCACGATGCTTATCGCGGTGCCGACCGGGGTCAAGGTCTTCAACTGGGTCAGCACCATGTGGCAGGGCTCGCTGACCTTCGAGACGCCGATGCTGTTCGCCGTGGCCTTCGTGATCCTGTTCACCATCGGCGGCTTCTCCGGGCTGATGCTGGCCATCGCCCCGGCGGACTTCCAGTACCAGGACACCTATTTCGTGGTCGCGCACTTCCACTATGTACTGGTGCCGGGCGCGATCTTCGGCATCTTCGCCTCGGCCTATTACTGGCTGCCGAAGTGGACCGGGCACATGTACGACGAAACCCTGGGCAAGCTGCACTTCTGGCTGTCCTTCGTCGGCATGAACATGGCGTTCTTCCCGATGCACTTCGTTGGCCTGGCGGGGATGCCGCGGCGGATCCCGGACTACAACCTGCAGTTCGCCGATTTCAACATGGTGTCGTCCATCGGCGCGTTTACCTTCGGCGCGACGCAGATCTTCTTCCTGTTCATCGTCATCAAGTGCATCCGTGGCGGCCAACCCGCACCGGCCAAGCCCTGGGACGGTGCCGAAGGGCTGGAGTGGAGCGTGCCGTCGCCGGCGCCTTACCACACCTTCACCACGCCACCGGAAGTGAAATGAACAGCCTGCAGCGATACCCGCTGACCTCCTCCTGTAGGAGCGAGCTTGCTCGCGATAGCCACGAAGTGGCGCGCTATCAGCCTCATCGAGTCATCGTTGGTGATTTTTTCGCGAGCAAGCTCGCTCCTATAAGGGGGCGCGCTCATGGCTGAGATCTCGATGAAGAAGCTGGTCACCCGTCTGTTGCTGGTGGTGGCGGCGATGTTCGTCTTCGGTTTTGCCCTGGTGCCGATCTACGACGTGATGTGCAAGGCGCTGGGCATCAACGGCAAGACCGGCGGGCAGTATTCCGGCGAGCAGCAGGTGGATGTCTCGCGCCAGGTGCGGGTGCAGTTCCTGTCGACCAACGCGATCGACATGGTCTGGGACTTCTACCCCAAGGCCGACGACATCGTGGTCCATCCGGGCGCGGTGAACGAGATGATCTTCATCGCCCGCAATCCCAGCGACCGCCCGATGAGCGCCCAGGCGATCCCGAGCATTTCGCCGAGCAGCGCCGCGATGTATTTCCACAAGACCGAATGCTTCTGTTTCACCCAGCAAGTGCTGCAGCCCGGTCAGCAGATCGAGATGCCGGTACGTTTCATCGTTGACCGCGACATGCCCAAGGATGTGAAGCACCTGACGCTGGCTTACACGCTGTTCGATATCACCGCGCGTCATCCACCGGTGGCCGTGAGCACCAACACCGGCGGTTAAGACGTTCAAGCGTGCCCGATAAGGAGAACAATAAATGGCAACTCATGAGCATTATTACGTTCCCGCCCAGAGCAAGTGGCCGATCATCGCCACCGTGGGCATGTTCGTTACCGTGTTCGGCCTGGCCACCTGGTTCAACGACCTCAAGGCCGCGCGCCCGGAATCCCATGGCCCGCTGATTTTCTTCGTCGGTAGCCTGTTGCTGGCCTACATGCTGTTCGGCTGGTTCGGCGCGGTGATCAAGGAAAGTCGCGCCGGCCTGTACAGCGCCCAGCTGGATCGCTCGTTCCGCTGGGGCATGAGCTGGTTCATCTTTTCCGAAGTGATGTTCTTCATCGCCTTCTTCGGCGCGCTGTTCTACGTGCGCCAGATCGCCGGCCCGGCCCTGGGTGGCGAAGGCAGCAAGGGCATCGCGCACATGCTCTGGCCGAACTTCGAGTTCGTCTGGCCATTGCTCGAAAACCCCGATTCCAAGCTGTTCCCGCCGCCCAAGGAAGTCATCAGCCCCTGGGGCCTGCCGCTGCTCAACACCGTGCTGCTGGTGAGTTCCAGCGTCACCGTGACCATCGCCCACCACGCCCTGAAGAACGGCCATCGCGGCGCGCTGAAAATCTGGCTGGCGATCACCGTGTTGCTGGGTTGTGCCTTTCTCGGCTTCCAGGCCGAGGAGTACCTGCACGCCTACCACGAGCTGGGGCTGACCCTGGGTTCGGGCATCTATGGCGCCACCTTCTTCATGCTCACCGGCTTTCACGGTGCCCACGTGACCATCGGCACGCTGATCCTGTTCGTGATGCTGATGCGCATCATGAAGGGGCACTTCGACGCCGAGCATCAGTTCGGTTTCGAGGCGGCCAGTTGGTATTGGCACTTTGTCGATGTGGTGTGGATCGGCTTGTTTGTCTTCGTCTACGTGCTCTGAGCGCGGGGTTACCAGGGCGCGTGCGACACCAGCTGGCCGCTGAAGAAGCCCCAGGCGATCAAGCCGACGGTGAGCGCGGCCAGGCACACACGCACGGTCAACGACCTGACCAGGCGATGGGAGCTGCTGTCGTCCTTGACCAGAAAGAACAGGCCGCTGAACAGGCTGATGAGCGTGGCGATCAGCAACAGGGCGATTGCCGCTTTAAGCATGGTGGGCTCCAGGGGAAACGCGATGCGCTTGAGTATAGCCAGTCGATCTCGCCACTTTCGGGCGCTGCCATGAACGGCTTTCGCCCGGGCGTGCTGCCGACCCTGGTGGTGCTGGCGTTGCTGCCGGTACTGGTGACGCTCGGGTTCTGGCAACTGGGCCGGGGCGAACAGAAGCGCGAGCTGCTGGCCAGCTACGCGGAACGGCGGGTGGCCGAGCCTTTGAGCGTGGATGAGCTGCAGGCTGCCCCTGATCCGGCGTTCCGCCGGGTGCGAGTGCATGGCAGCTTCGATGCAGCCCACAGCCTGCTGCTGGATAACCGCATGCACGAAGGCAAGGTCGGGGTCGAGCTGCTGCAACCCTTTCTCGACCAGGCCAGCGGCCAATGGCTGTTGCTCAACCGTGGCTGGCTGCCCTGGCCGGACCGGCGCACGCCACCGGCGTTCAGTACCCCCGAACAACCTCTGGACCTCGACGCCTGGGTCTATGTCGCTCCCGGCGCGACCTTTCAACTGCATGCCGATCCGCGCAATGCCCAGTGGCCGCGGCTGGTGACGACGGTCGATCCGGCCAGGCTCTGGAGCGAGCTGGGACGCAGCGGCTTTGCCTACGAGCTACGCCAGGAGGCTGGCCCGGGCGCCTACCTGACCGAATGGCCGGTGGTGGCCATGGGGCCGGAAAAACATCTGGGCTACGCCGTGCAGTGGTTCGCCATGGCGCTGGCCCTGTGCGCTTTGTACCTCTATCTCGGATGGCATAACGCAAGGGAGAAACACCATGGGAGCGGCCATGAATCCACCCAACATTTCTGAGGCCCAGGCGCCGCACAACCGGCGCCGCGGACGCTGGCAGCTGCTGCTGATCGTGGCCATGGTGATCGGCCCGATGATCCTCGCCACCGGCATGTACAAGTTGCAGTTCTGGGTGCCGGAAAGCCGCAGCTACCACGGTGAGCTGATCGGCAACGGCCAGAGCCGCGCCGACATCGGGGTCCAGGCCGACGAGACGCGCTGGCAGATCCTGGTCACCGCACCCAGGGACTGCGCGGTGGATTGCCAGCAACTGGTGTACCTGGCGCGGCAGATCCAGATATCCCTGGGCCGCGACGCCTCCCGGGCCAGCCACGCCCTGGCCGCCGCCCAGCCGCTGGACACCGATTACCAGGCCAAGCTGCAGCGCGAGTACCCGCAACTGCAACGCTACCCACTGGACCTGCCGACCTTCACCAAGGGCGCCAGCGACCAGGGCGCGCCGCTGCTGTGGATAGTCGACCCGCACGGTAACCTGGTCCTGCGCTACGACGCCCGGGTCAAGGGCAAGGACCTGCTCAACGACCTGCGCCATCTGCTGAAACTGTCGAACATCGGATAAGGGCATCGTCATGGCCAAACCTGGATTTCGCCTCGCCTTGTTTGCCACCTTGCTGGCACTGATCGTGGTGCTGCTCGGCGCCTATACCCGGCTGACCCACGCCGGCCTCGGCTGCCCGGACTGGCCGGGGTGCTACGGCTTCATCAGCGTGCCGAAAAGCGAAGCCCAGCTGGCCCATGCCGAGCTGCATTTTCCCGACACCCCGGTGGAAGCCCACAAGGGCTGGAACGAGATGATCCACCGCTATTTCGCCGGTACCCTGGGCCTGTTGATCGTATTGCTGGCGGCACGCTCCTGGACCCATCGGCATCATCCCGGGCAACCATTGAAGTTGCCGCTGTTCCTGCTCTCGGTGGTGTTCGCCCAGGCCTTGTTCGGCATGTGGACGGTGACCCTCAAGCTGTGGCCGCAGGTGGTCACCGCGCACCTGCTGGGCGGCTTCGCCACCCTGAGCCTGCTGTTTTTGCTGACGCTGCGCCTGTCCGGGGTGCTGCCGGCGCTGATCGTGCCGCGCCGCCTGCAGTACTGGGCCACGGCCGGGCTGGTGCTGGTGATCGGGCAGATCGCCCTGGGCGGCTGGGTCAGCTCCAACTACGCGGCGGTGGCCTGCATCGACCTGCCGACCTGCCACGGCCAGTGGTGGCCGGCGGCGGATTTCGCCAACGGTTTTCACCTGACCCAGCACATTGGCCCCAACTACCTGGGCGGGCAGCTCGACAGCGACGCCCGCACCGCCATCCACTTGACCCATCGTATCGGTGCGCTGCTGGTGACCCTGGTGTTGCTCGGCCTGGCCTGGCAACTCAAGCATGTGGGCATGACCCGCCTCGCCGGGTTGGTGCTGGTGGCGCTGGCGGCGCAGATCGGCCTCGGCATCAGCAATGTGCTGTTCCACCTGCCGCTGCCGGTGGCCGTGGCGCATAACGCGGGTGGCGCGGCGCTGCTGCTGACCCTGGTGCTGGTCAACTATCACGCCCGTACCAGCCTGGTCCGCGCCCGCTCGCACCTGCCGCTGGGCTGGCGCCTGAGCCCGCGCAAACACGCCGCCGGGCCCATCACTATTAAAGGAGAAATGCCATGGCGACTCTGATCGGCGAGCGTCACCGCCAGGCGATCTGGCGTGACTACCTGGAGCTGACCAAACCCAAGGTGGTGGTGCTGATGCTCATTACCTCGCTGGTGGGCATGTTCCTCGCCACCCGCGCCGGGGTGCCGTGGACGGTGCTGGTGTTCGGCAACCTGGGCATCGCCCTGTGCGCCGGTGCGGCGGCAGCGGTGAACCATGTGGTGGACCGGCGGATCGACGCGGTCATGGCGCGCACCCACAAACGGCCGCTGGCCGAAGGCCGGGTATCGCCGCCGGCGGCGCTGGGTTTCGCCCTGCTGCTGGCCATCGCCGGGCAAGCCTTGCTGCTGGCGTTCACCAACCCGCTGACTGCCTGGCTGACCCTGGCATCGCTGCTCGGTTATGCGGTGATCTACACCGGTTTCCTCAAGCGGGCGACCCCGCAGAACATCGTGATCGGCGGTCTGGCCGGGGCTGCGCCACCGCTGTTGGGCTGGGTCGCGGCCACCGGCCATGTGACGGCCGAACCGCTGCTGCTGGTGCTGATCATCTTCGCCTGGACCCCGCCGCACTTCTGGGCCCTGGCCATTCACCGCAAGGAGGAATACGCCAAGGCCGACATCCCGATGCTGCCGGTGACCCACGGCGAGCATTACACCAAGGTGCATATCCTGCTCTACACCTTCGCCCTGCTGGCGGTCAGCCTGCTGCCCTATGCGATCCACATGAGCGGCCTGCTCTACCTGATTTGTGCCCTGGGCCTGGGCGCGCGCTTTCTGCAATGGGCCTGGGTGCTGTACCGTGGCAGTCGGCCGCACGCGGCGATCAACACCTTCAAGTACTCTATTTATTACTTGTTCCTGCTGTTTATCGCGCTGCTCGTAGACCACTACCTATTGTTGAACCTATGACTCGAACTCAGAAAACCGTCTTTATTCTCGTGGCGCTGGTGGCCCTGGTGCTGGGGCTCACCGTCAACAAAGTGCTGACCGGCAAGAACCAGGGGGACCCGACCGCGCTGATCGACGCCGGGATCATCCTGCTGCCCCAGAGCCGCAACCTGCCGGATGTGAAGATGACCGACCAGGAAGGCCAGCCGGTGGTGCTCAATGAGCTCAAGGGCAAGTGGAGCCTGCTGTTCTTCGGCTACACCTTCTGCCCGGACATCTGCCCGACCACCCTCGCCCAGCTGCGCCAGATCAAGAGCGAGCTGCCCAAGGAGGCGGTGGACAACCTGCAGGTGGTGCTGGTCAGCGTCGACCCGAACCGCGATACGCCGCAGCAGCTGAAACAGTACCTGGGCTACTTCGACAAGGACTTCAAGGGCCTGACCGCGACCTCGGTGGCGGATGTGCAGAAGCTCGCCAATGCGGTGAGTATCCCGTTCATTCCGGCGGATACCAGCAAGCCCAACTACACCGTCGACCACAGCGGCAACCTCGCGGTGATCGGCCCGGACGGCACCCAGCGCGGCTTCATCCGCGCGCCGCTGAACAACCAGAAACTGGTGGCCCAGCTGCCGGTGATGTTGCAGCGCAAGTAGTCCGGGACGCCTGAGTCCTGTAGCCGCTGCCGCAGGCTGCGATAAGGTGCGGAGCACCTTCCGAGGCCCTCAAGAGCGCGTCTCCTGCGGAGCCGATCGCAGCCTGCGGCAGCGGCTACAGGGGGCGCGGTAGGCAACTGAAACGAAACGGGGCGCCTTGAGGCGCCCCGTTTGTGTTTCTGTAACCGATCAGAACGCCGGAACCACGGCGCCTTTGTACTTCTCGAGAATGAATTGCTTCACTTCGGGGCTGTGCAGGGCGGCAACCAGTTTCTTCATGGCGTCCGAATCCTTGTCGTCAGGACGGGCCACCAGGATGTTCACGTAAGGCGAGTCCTTGCCTTCGATCACCAGGGCGTCCTTGGACGGGTCCAGCTTGGCTTCCAGGGCGTAGTTGGTGTTGATCAGCGCCAGGTCGACCTGGGTCAGCACGCGCGGGATGGTCGCGGCTTCCAGCTCACGGAATTTCAGGTCCTTGCTGTTCTCGGTGATGTCTTTGACCGTGGACAGGATGTTGTTGGAATCCTTGAGCTTGATCAGGCCGGCCTTGGCCAGCAGCAGCAAGGCGCGGCCGCCGTTGGTGGCGTCGTTGGGGATCACCACGTTGGCGCCACCTGGCAGTTCTTCGAGCTTCTTGAACTTGTTGGAGTAGGCGCCCAGCGGCTCCAGGTGCACGCCGGCGACGCTCACCAGGTGGGTGCCCTTGGCCTTGTTGAACTCATCCAGGTACGGCTGGTGCTGGAAGAAGTTGGCGTCCAGGCGCTTTTCGGCGACTTGCACGTTCGGCTGGATGTAGTCGGTGAAGACCTTGACCTTCAGGTCCACGCCTTCCTTGGCCAGCGCCGGCTTCACGAATTCGAGGATCTCGGCGTGAGGCACCGGAGTGGCGGCCACGGTCAGGGTGTCAGCGGCGTGCGCGGAAAACGCGGCAACGGCGGCGAAAGCGACGAGTAGTTTTTTCATCCAGCTAGCTCCTTGTGAGGCGCCCGGTGCCGGACGCCTGCCGGCCAGGGCCGACTTATTTTCGGGAAAAGTGCACCACCAGCTTGTCGCCGACGGTTTGCAGAACTTGAACCAGCACCAGCAACAGCACCACGGTGACCACCATCACATCGGTCTGGAAGCGCTGGTAACCGAAACGGATCGCCAGGTCGCCGAGACCGCCCGCGCCTACCACGCCCGCCATGGCGGTGTAGGAAACAAGGGTAATCGCTGTCACGGTAATTGCCGCGAAAATACCCGGACGGGCTTCCGGCAGCAGGGCGTTGGTGATGATCTGTCGGGTGGTCGCGCCCATCGACTGGGTAGCTTCGATGATGCCGCGGTCCACTTCGCGCAGGGCGGTCTCCACCAGGCGGGCGAAGAACGGCGTGGCGCCGACCACCAGGGGCGGGATCGCGCCGGCGACACCCAGCGAGGTACCGGTGATCAGCACGGTGAACGGGATCATCACGATCAGCAGGATGATGAACGGCAGCGAACGCAGGATGTTCACCATCAGCGACAGCAGGGCGTAGAGGCTCTTCTGCTCCAGCAGTTGGCGCGGGCTGCAAAGGAACAGCAGCACACCCAGGGGCAGGCCCAGCAGCACGGTGAACAGCAACGAACCACCGAGCATCAGCAGGGTGTCGCCGGTGGCCAGCCAGATTTCGTACCAGTCGATATTGGCGAAGAAACTTGTCAGCAGTTCCATTAGCGCAGCACCTCCATATGGACGTCCGCCGCGGTGAAGTGGGCGAAGGCCGCCTCCATGTCACCGCCGGTGATAGCCAGGGTCAGTTGCCCGTAAGGGACGTCTTTGATGCGGTCGATGCGGCCGGCGAGGATGCTGTAGTCCACCCCGGTTTCGCGGGCCACGGTGCCCAGCAGCGGCGCGTAGGTGGCGTCGCCCTGGAAGGTCAGGCGCACGATGCGCCCCGGTACGTGGGCGAAGTCGTCGCGCTGTTCGCTTTCGTCGATCTGCTCGTCTTCCTGGACGAAACGCTTGGTGGTCGGGTGCTTGGGATGCAGGAACACCTCGGCCACCGAACCCTGCTCGACGATCACCCCGGCATCCATCACCGCCACCTGGTCGCAGACGCGACGGATCACGTCCATCTCATGGGTGATCAGCACGATGGTCAGCTTCAGTTCGCGGTTGATCTCGGCCAGCAGTTGCAGGACCGACGCGGTGGTCTGCGGGTCCAGGGCGCTGGTGGCTTCGTCGCACAGCAGGATCTTCGGCTTGGTCGCCAGGGCGCGGGCGATGCCGACGCGCTGCTTCTGCCCGCCGGACAGTTGGGCTGGATACTTCTTGGCGTGATCGGACAGACCGACGCGGGCCAGCAGCTCGGCGACGCGCTGGTCGATCGCGCTGCGCGACAGCTCGCCGGCCAGGGTCAGCGGCAGCGCGACGTTGTCGGCCACGGTCTTGGAAGCCAGCAGGTTGAAGTGCTGGAAGATCATCCCGACCTGCTGGCGGAAGCGGCGCAGGCCGTTGGCGTCCAGGGCGGTGACTTCCTCGTCGTCGACGATGATCTTGCCGCCGCTGGGGTTTTCCAGGCGGTTGATCAGGCGCAGCAGGGTACTTTTACCCGCGCCGGAATGGCCGATCAGGCCAAATACCTGGCCATTCTCGACCTTCAGGCTGGTCGGATGCAGGGCGGGAATATCCTTACCGGCGACCCGGTAGGTTTTATGGACGTTTTGAAACTCGATCACGTAGCGAACCTTGTGGGGCGCGTTAGAAAAGGATCAGCGGTTAGCCGGGCGCGCATTTTAGCCTGTCCGTATAGAGGTTCTTAGCATTTATTTTGTATTCATCCTTCGATTTGGCAATAACGCGATCAAAGGTTATGGCACCGGCTCTGGGAGCGGGAGCCCAAGGCGATTGCGGCGAGATGTTTGTTTAGGAGCACAGCTTGCGTGCGATGGGGACGCCACGGTCATCTGTAGTACCGCGTTATCGTTCATCGCGGGCAAGTCGGATCGCCGCCCGCTTGCTCCTACAGACGCGGGTTTGCGGGCGATGGGCTTATTGGGGCTTGCGCGGGCTCAGCACCATCTGTGCCGGGACGTGGCGCAGGATCTGCCGCTCGATCTGCAGGTCGAACTCACCGTCGAGCTTCTTCACCCGCTTGCTCAGCAGGGTCTTCAGCCAGGGGTAATCCTCGGTGCGTGGCGCCTGGATGCTCACGTCGCACTGGTAATTCACCACATCGGCGGCGATCGCATCGAGTTGCCGACGCAGTTGCTTGATATCGCTGAGGTTCAGCGCAATGGTGGTGCTCTCGGCGGCCGGGTCGATCAGCTTGGCTGGCGGCCGGGCTTCAGCGGCCTTGAGCGCGGCTTCGGCTTTTTCCAGCTCGGCTTTACGGGCCTGGGTGATGGCGCCATCGACGCCACCGGTCAGGGCCGGTGCCTTGGGCATTAGCGCGCGGGCGCGGCTCAGGGCCGTGGCGGCGGCGTTGACATCACCCTTTTGCAGCACGATCTGGCTGCGCTGCAGGTAGGCTTCGGCCAGCTGGCGCTGGTATTGCTCGAGCTGCGGGTCGTTGGGCGACTGGGCCTGCAAGGCGCTCAACTGGTCTTCGGCGGTGGCCAGTTCACTGCTGGCGATATTTTGCTGCAGCTGTGCGATGGCCGTGGCGCGGGCGTCGGGCACTTCAGCCGGCGGCGTGCTCTGGCAGGCGCCCAGCAGCAGGGAAAATGCGACAAGGAGCAGATAACGGGAGGCGAACGGCTTCATTCCTGCGACTCTCTAATTGCGCAAAAAGCGAGCAAGTCTACACCCCTCGACGGGGCAGGACAAAACTCAGCAGAAACAATGCGGCCGCCGTGACCACAATCGACGGCCCCGCGGGGGTGTCCTTGAACCAGGACAACGCCAGCCCGCCACAGACCGCGAGTATGCCCAGCAGGCTTGCACCCAGCGCCATCTGCTCCGGGGAACGGGCGTGACGTTGAGCCGCAGCCGCCGGGATGATCAGCAGCGAAGTGATCAGCAACACCCCGACGATCTTCATCGCCACCGCGATCACCACCGCGATCAACAGCATCAGCGCCAGGCGCAACGACGCCACCGGCAAGCCTTCGACCCTGGCCAGCTCCTCGTGCACGGTGATCGCCAGCAACGGCCGCCACAGGGCCACCAACAGCAGCAGGACCGCGGCGCTGCCGCCGAGAATCCACGCCAGGTCGCCGGGGCTGATCGCCAGCAGATCGCCGAACAGATAGGCCATCAGGTCGATCCGCACGTCATGCATGAAGCTTAGTACCACCAGCCCGAGGGAGAGCGTACTGGGGGCGAGAATCCCCAGCAGCGTATCGGAAGCCAGCGGCTGGCGTTGTTGCAGGGTGACCAGCAGCACCGCCAGCAACAGACAGCCGACGGTCACCGCCACCGCCGGGCTGACATCCAGCAGAAAGCCCAGGGCCACGCCGAGCAAGGCGGCGTGGGACAGGGTGTCGCCGAAATAGGCCATGCGCCGCCAGACCACGAACGATCCCAGGGGACCTGCCACCAGCGCTAGCGCCAGGCCTGCGAGCAGGGCGTAGAACAGAAAATCAGCCATGCTTGCAGCTATCTCCGTGAACATGAACATGAACGTGACCGGCCGCGGCCCCGGTGACGACCGAGCCGTGCAGATCGTGGGCGTGGTCGTGATGGTGGTGGTAGATCGCCAGGCTCGGCGCGTTCTGGCCGAACAGCTCGACGAAGGCCGGGTCGCCGCTGACCTGTTCCGGGTGGCCGGAGCAGCACACGTGGCGATTGAGGCAGACCACCTGATCGGTGGTGCTCATCACCAGGTGCAGGTCGTGGGAGACCATCAGCACGCCGCAGCCGTGGCGATCGCGCAAACGGGTGATCAGGCTGTACAGCTCGGCCTGGCCGGCGACGTCCACGCCTTGTACCGGCTCGTCCAGTACCAGCAGTTCCGGCTCGCGCAGCAGGGCGCGGGCCAGCAGCACACGCTGCATTTCGCCGCCGGAAATGCTCTGCACCGGGCTGTCGATCACCTGTTCGGCGCCGACTTCGTTCAGCGCGGCCAAGGCTGTCGCGCGGTCCACGCCGGGCACCAGGCGCAGGAAGCGCAGCACCGACAGCGGTAAGGTCGGATCGACGTGCAGCTTCTGCGGCATATAGCCAACCCGCAGCTTCGGCTTGCGCCAGACGCTGCCGCTGTCGGGCTTGAGCAGGCCGAGCACGGCGCGCACCAGGGTGGTCTTGCCGGCGCCGTTGGGGCCGATCAGGGTGACGATCTGCCCTGGTTCGACACTGAGCTGGATGTTGTCCAGCACGCTCTGCCCGGCAAAGGTCACCGCGACCTGGTCGAGGCGGATCAAGGCAGTGCTCATCAAGCCCCCTGGCAACCCGAGCAGAGGCCGACCACTTCAACGGTCTGGCCTTCGACGACAAAGCCGACATCGCGGGCGCTGCTGATGATCGCGTCGCTGATGGATTTCTGTTCAAGCTCGATGGCGGCGTGGCAGACGCGGCAGATCAGGAACTGGCCCTGGTGCGCGTGTTCCGGGTGGTTGCAGCCGACGAAGGCGTTGAGCGAGGCGATGCGGTGCACCAGGCCGTTTTCCAGGAGGAAATCCAGGGCGCGGTACACGGTTGGCGGCGCGGCGCGACGACCGTCCTGTTCGCTGAGCACGGCGAGGATGTCGTAGGCACCCAGTGGTTTGTGGCTTTGCCAGACCAGCTCCAGCACCCGCCGACGCAGGGCGGTCAGGCGCAGGCCTTGGCGCGCACACAGGGCATCGGCCTCGGACAGCGCGCTGTGCACGCAGTGAGAGTGGTCGTGGGGGCGACTGGCGAGGGGGGTTTTAGGCATGAGCGGCGACGATAATTGTGAGAGACGTTATTATGTTACCCGTTCTCGCCTCTTCGAGTGGTCATCGTGTCCCGACTTTTTGCCCTTTTTGTCGCTTTTACCGCCAGTTTGTTCGTGATCAGCTCGGCCCAGGCCGAGGTCCGGGTCCTGACCAGCATCAAACCCCTGCAATTGATCGCCGCCGCCGTCCAGGATGGCATCGCCGTGCCCGAGGTTCTGCTGCCGCCGGGTGCCTCGCCGCACAACTATGCGCTGCGCCCTTCCGACGTGCGCAAAGTGCAGTCGGTGGAGTTGCTGTACTGGATCGGCCCGGACATGGAGAGCTTCCTGCCGCGGGTGCTCAAGGGCCGCACGTTGCCATCGCTGGCGGTGCAGGATCTGCCAGGCCTGAAACTCCGTCATTTCGCCGAAGATAACCACTCGCACGCTGAAGAAGCCGACGAACATGATCACGATCATCGTCCGGGCAGCCTCGATGCGCACTTGTGGCTGTCGCCGGTCAACGCGCGGGTCATCGCCGACCGCATGGCGGCCGACCTGAGCGCCGCGGACCCGGCCAATGCTGCGCGTTACCAGAGCAACGCCAAGGCTTTCGACGCACGCCTGGATGCCCTGGATGCCCGTTTGAAAACCCGCCTGGCGCCAATCGCCGGCAAGCCTTACTTCGTCTTCCACGAAGCCTTCGATTATTTCGAAGACGCTTATGGCCTCAAGCACGCGGGCGTGTTCAGCGTCGCGGCCGAGGTGCAGCCGGGCGCGCAGCACGTAGCGGCGATGCGCACGCGCTTGCAGGAAGTCGGCAAGACCTGTGTCTTCAGCGAGCCGCCATTGCGCCCGCGCCTGGCCGAAACCCTGGTGGCGGGCTTGCCGGTGAAGCTGGCGGAGCTCGATGCGCTGGGCGGCTACACCCCGGCCTCCGCGCAGGGGTACGAGCAGGTGTTGGAGAAGCTGGGCAACGATCTGGCGGGTTGCCTGGAATCGCTGTAAAGGCGGCTGACGCTATCGCGGGCAAGCCTCGCTCCTACAGGGGATCGTAGGTGCGAGGCTTGCCCGCGATGCTTTCAGATGGCGAACGGCAATGGCGTGCTGACCTGCTGGCGCTGGGCCAGGCGCAGCTGGAACTCCATCGGGTCGTGAATCAGCACGTCCTGTCCGGCGAAGGACTCGGCGGCGATCAGGCGTGACAGCCAGAAGCGCACGCAGGCCACCCGCAGCATGGTTGGCCACAGCTCGGCCTCGGCGGTGGTGAACGGGCGCAGGGTCGCGTAGGCGCCCAGCAGGGCCCGGGCGCGCGAGCCGTCGAGCAGGCCGTCGGCGTCGGAACACCAGTCGTTCAGGGCAATCGCCACGTCATACAGCATCGGCCCGGAGCAGGCGTTGTAGAAGTCGATCAGCCCGGTCAGGTGCGTGCCTTCGAACATCGCATTGTCGCGGAACAGGTCGGCGTGGATATTGGCCCGTGGCAGCGCGAGGATCTTCACCTTCTGTTCGGCGATTTCATCCAGCGCCCGCTGCAGCAGATCCCGCGCCTGCGGATCGAGATGCGAGAGCATCTGCGAGCCTTCTTCCTGCATCCAGTCCAGGCCACGATCGGTCTTGCGCTTGATCATGTTGTCCTTGGTCGCCAGGTGCAGGTGAGCGAGCAGCTCGCCGACCTGCGCGCAATGCTGGGCATTGGCTTCCTTGATGTGCTTGCCGGCCAGGCGCGGCTGCAGCAGCGCCGGCTTGCCGGCCAACTCGCGCAGGGCCACGCCGTCGGTGGTGCGCAGGGCGTAAGGCACCGGCAGGTCGGCGTCGTGCAGCACGTCCAGCAGTTCGATGAAGAACGGCATTTCCTGGACCGGGCCGCGCTCGACCAGGGTCAGGACGAACTCGCCCTGTTCCAGGCTGATGAAGAAGTTGGTGTTTTCGCTACCAGCGGCAATCCCCTGGAAGTCAAGCAGGCGGCCGAGCCCGTAAGGGGCGAGAAAGGTTTCCAGCTCGGGCCGAGCCAGGGGAGTAAACACAGACATGGTTAAAAACTGCCAGTACGGGCGCCGCTGTCGAGCCAGCGCCGGTTGAAGTTAGGAGTGGTTTACCACTCGAAAATTTTCCACGCCGGAATCAGCATATCCGGCTGGTCCGAACGAATGAAGTTGCCATCGGAACCGTCGGCGCGCACCAGAAAGTAGGGTTTGCCAACCTTCGGCGTGACCTTGATGGCGTACAGGAAACCGTTCTGGCGGTACTCCTGGATGGTCTTGTCGCCTTCCGTGCGAATGGTCACTTCCGGATCCGCCGATGGCGCATCCTCCGCCGCAATCACGGCCATCGGCGCGATTGCAATCAGGCTGGCCAGCAGCAAGCGATTTAGTGTGCGCATGATAACCTTGTCCCTTTGTCGTCAACGGTCCCGCTATTCTAGCGCCGGACCCGCCGAAAAGGTTGATCCTGCTCATGAGCCAAGCCCCCCTCGTCCTGGTGGACGGTTCGTCTTACCTGTACCGCGCCTTCCACGCGCTGCCACCTTTGACCACTTCCAAAGGCATGCCGACCGGTGCGGTCAAGGGCGTGCTGAACATGCTCAAGAGTCTGCGCAAGCAGTACCCGGACAGTCCGTTCGCCGTGGTGTTCGACGCCAAGGGCGGGACCTTCCGCGATGACATGTACGCCCAGTACAAGGCCAATCGCCCGAGCATGCCCGACGACATGCGGGTGCAGATCGAGCCGTTGCACGCCAGCGTGATCGCCCTGGGCTTTCCGCTGCTGTGCGTCGAGGGCGTCGAGGCGGACGACGTGATCGGCACCCTGGCCCGCAGCAGCGCGGCGGCCGACCGGCCGGTGGTGATCTCCACTGGCGACAAGGACATGGCGCAGCTGGTGGATGGGCACATTACGCTGGTCAACACCATGTCCGGTAGCAGCATGGACGTGGAGGGCGTGAAGGAGAAATTCGGCGTCGCTCCCGAGCAGATCATCGATTACCTGGCGCTGATGGGCGACTCCTCTGACAACATTCCGGGTGTGCCGGGCATCGGCCCGAAGACCGCTTCCGGCCTGTTGGTGGGGGTCAACGGTGGCCTGAACGAGCTGTATGCCCAGCTCGATATCGTCCCGAGCCTGCCGATTCGCGGGGCCAAGACCCTGCCGGCCAAGCTCGAAGAGCACAGGGAGATGGCTTTCCTCTCCTATCAGTTGGCGACCATCAAGGTCGATGTGCCGCTGGATATCGGCCTGGACGACCTGCACCTGGGCGAACCGGACCGCGACAAACTGCTCGAGCTGTACAGCCTGCTGGAGTTCAAGAGCTGGCTCGACGAGCTGCAGCGCGATGCCAAGCGCCTGGAGCTGAGTGTCGCCGCCTCTGAGCCGGTGGCCGACTTGTTGACTCAGGTCGAGATCGAAGTGCCGGTGGTTGTCGAAGCGCAGTACGAAACCATCCTCGATCAGGCGCGTTTCGATATCTGGCTGGAGAAACTGAAGAACGCCAAGCTGTTCGCCTTCGATACCGAAACCACCGGTATCGACGCCCAGCAGGCGCAGCTTGTGGGGCTGTCCTTCGCCGTGCAGGCCAACGAAGCGGCTTATATTCCGCTGACCCACTCTTATATCGATGTGCCGGAGCAACTGGATCGCGACACCGTCCTGCGGGCCCTGAAGCCGATTCTCGAAGACCCGAACAAACTCAAGGTCGGCCAGCACGCCAAGTTCGACATGAACATCCTGGCCAACTGCACCATCGGCGGCGATCAGGCCAACGGCATCACGGTGCGCGGGGTCGCCTTCGACACCATGCTCGAGTCCTATGTGCTCAATTCCACGGCTACCCGGCACGACATGGACAGCCTGGCGGAGAAATACCTGGGCCACACCACCGTGAGCTTCCAGGACATCGCCGGCAAGGGCGCCAAGCAGCTGACGTTCGACCAGATCGCCCTCGAGCAGGCCGGGCCTTATGCGGCGGAAGACGCCGATGTGACCCTGCGTCTGCATCAGGTCCTGCATGAAAAACTGGCTGCGATCCCGAGCCTGGCCAGCGTGCTCAGCGATATCGAAATGCCCGTGGTGCCGGTACTGGCGCGGATCGAGCGCCAGGGAGCGCTGGTGGATGCCGACCTGCTGCGTGTGCAGAGCATCGAACTCGGCGACAAGATGGTGGAACTGGAGCGTGAAGCCTTCGAGATCGCCGGCGAAGAATTCAACCTCGGCTCGCCCAAGCAGTTGGGGGTGATTCTCTATGACAAGCTCGGCCTGCCGGTGCTGAAGAAAACCGCCAAAGGCCAGCCGTCCACTGCTGAAGAAGTGCTGGCCAAGCTGGCGGAGGACGACTACCCGCTGCCCAAGGTGCTGATGCAGTACCGCTCCATGAGCAAGCTCAAGAGCACCTACACCGACCGCTTGCCGGAGCAGATCAACCCGCGTACCGGGCGGATCCACACCTCCTACCATCAGGCGGTCGCGTCTACCGGGCGTTTGTCTTCCAGCGATCCGAACCTGCAGAACATCCCGGTGCGTACCGCCGAAGGCCGGCGTATCCGCCAGGCCTTTATCGCGCCGCCTGGCTACAAACTGCTGGCGGCTGACTATTCGCAGATCGAACTGCGGATCATGGCGCACCTGTCCCGCGACGAAGGGCTGCTGAATGCCTTCCGCAATAACCTCGACGTGCACACGGCAACCGCGGCCGAAGTATTCAAGGTCGAGCTCAAGGACGTCAGTTCCGATCAGCGCCGCAGCGCCAAGGCGATCAACTTCGGCCTGATCTACGGCATGGGCGCGCAGAAGCTCGGCAAGGACATTGGCGTCGATACCAAGACCGCCAAGGCCTATATCGACACCTACTTCGCCCGCTATCCCGGCGTGCGCGAATACATGGATCGCACCCGCGCCCAGGCTGCGGAACAGGGTTATGTGGAAACCCTGTTCGGGCGCCGCCTGTACCTGCCGGAGATCAACTCCAACAAGCCGCAGGAACGCGCCGGCGCCGAACGTACGGCGATCAACGCGCCGATGCAGGGCACGGCGGCCGACATCATCAAAAAGGCCATGGTGGCGGTGGATAACTGGCTGGCGACCTCAGGCCTGGATGCCAAAGTCATCCTGCAGGTGCACGACGAACTGGTGCTGGAAGTGCGCGAAGACTTGGTGGACCAGGTAAGCGAGGAGATTCGCGGCTACATGAGCAAGGCCGCGACCCTGGATGTGCCGCTGCTGGTCGAGGTCGGGGTGGGCAGCAACTGGGATGAGGCGCACTGAGGCGAGAACGCAGCACTTTGGCCGCGGCATAGTGCCGCGGCGAAGGCTGGCGAAGAGCTATTAGTGCGGAAAATTTCATCGACTATTGCCAATAGTTTTTGAAACCTCCCGGAACTTAATCGGCGAAAGCCCACTCAGAGTATCTGAATGGCTGGTGAAGCCCTTCGATGCTCCTATGTTGTGTTAAGTGTTGGCAGATATCTGGACCCCGCCCTAGCGGTCCGGAACTTGGACCCCGAACTTCCCCTCCCCATACGAAGTCCGGGGTTTTTTTTGCCCTAAAACTGCCTGTGGCGCGATCATGCTGCGTTAAAAGCGCGGCCCGAAATGCTCATTTACAGCCAGTAAACTCCGCTTTCGAGCCGCGCTTTTGCCTTGCCTGATCACTCCACAGACAGTTTTATCTATGTCTTTCAGACTTCGATTTCGGCGCCTTTGTCTGCCAGTTCCATCCAGCTCGCCAGTACAGTGTAGGCCTCTTCCAGGCCCATGCGTTTTGGCGCCGAGAACAGTTGGATGGTGACGTTGTCGCCCCAGCCTTTACGGATTTGCGACTGCACCTTGAGCAGGGTGTTCTTGGCCGCGCCGTAGGTCAGTTTGTCGGCCTTGGTCAGCAGGATATGCATCGGCATGCCGCTGGCGACGGCCCAGTCGAGCATCAGCAGGTCGAAGTCGGTCATCGGATGGCGGATGTCCATCATCAGAATCAACCCTTTCAGGCTCTCGCGGCTGCCCAGGTAGGCTTCCAGGTGACGCTGCCAGTGCTGCTTGAGCGGGATCGGTACTTTCGCGTAACCGTAGCCCGGCAGGTCGACCAGACGGCGATCGTCGTCTAGCTTGAAGAAGTTCAACAGCTGCGTGCGGCCCGGGGTTTTCGAGGTGCGTGCCAGGCTGGCATGGGTCAGGGTATTCAGGGCGCTGGATTTGCCGGCGTTGGAACGCCCGGCGAAGGCCACTTCGAAGCCTTCGTCGTCGGGGCATTGATCGACTTTGGCGGCGCTGAGCATGAAAGTGGACTGTTGGCACAGACCAAGAATGGGGTTTTTCAGTTGCATGGGATTTCCGATAGGGGCGGTGCCGAGAATGGACGCGGCGAGCGGTGTCGTTTCCGTTTCAGTAACGCCAGTATATAATGCCGCAGATTTTGTGTGCGCTTTGTCCCAGCGTAGGATGAAGTTCACGAGAGCGATAGACCTTGATTGCGCATTAGAACGCAGCACGCTCTCAACCCTGAAAAGGTCGTTTTATGACGAAATGGCTGCTGGCTGCCGGCGTCCTGATACCGCTTTACAGCGCTCAGGCTACACAGGATCCGGAAGCTGTGTACAACCGTGTTTGTGGGGCTTGTCATTCCGGCCAACTACCAACGGCTCCCCGCAAGGGGGACCAGGGAGCTTGGGCGCCGAGGCTGGCGCAAGGTATGGAGACGCTGGTGCAACACGTGACCCAGGGTTTCAAGGCGATGCCGCCGCGTGGTTTGTGCATGGACTGCAGTGCCGAGGATTACCGAGCCATCATCCTTTGGATGAGCGAGTGATCCCGGTCCATAACTCTTAACCCTTAGCCGTAGTTGGATTAGCTGATGAACAAATTACTCGTGAGTCTGCTGTTGACCTTGGGCATCACAGGTGTCGCCCATGCTGCAGGCGACGCTGCTGCCGGTCAGGCGAAAGCCGCCGTATGTGGTGCTTGCCATGGTCCGGATGGGAACAGCATGGCGCCTAACTTTCCAAAGCTGGCGGGTCAGGGTGAGCGTTACCTGAACAAGCAGTTGCACGACATCAAGTCCGGCAAGCGCCAGGTGCTGGAAATGACCGGCCTGCTGACCAACCTGAGCGATCAGGACCTGGCCGACCTCTCCGCCTACTTCGCCAGCCAGAAAGGCAGCGTCGGCGCGGCAGACCCGAAAGTCGTGGCTCGCGGTGAAGAATTGTTCCGTGGCGGCAAGCTGGATCAAGGCATGCCTTCCTGCACCGGTTGCCACTCGCCAAATGGCACGGGTAACGCCGCCGCCGGCTTCCCGCACCTGGGTGGCCAGCACGCTCAGTACGTAGCCAAGCAGTTGACCGACTTCCGCGAAGGCAACCGCACCAACGACGGCGACACCATGATCATGCGCAGCATCGCCGCCAAGCTGAGCAACAAGGACATCGAAGCAGTATCCAGCTACATCCAGGGCCTGCACTGAGGCCGGCGATCATGTTGCGAAAGGGTCTATCTTGCGCAACGTTAATGATCGATTAATCTGTCGATGAAAGCATAAAGGGTGGCTCAGGCCGCCCTTTTTTATGGCGTCTGCCGCTACACTAGCGAACTCAAGCCCCGCCATGACCTGTCTGCGAACAGGCCGCGCGAGGCGACCTTACTTGTTCAGGAGTAAAGCATGCGTAATCTGATTCTCAGCGCCGCTCTCGTCACTGCCAGCCTGTTTGGCATGACCGCTCAAGCCGCCGAACCCCTTGAAGCCGGTAAACAATACGTAGAGCTGAGCAGCGCCGTTCCGGTTGCGGTGCCTGGCAAGATCGAAGTGGTCGAGCTGTTCTGGTATGGCTGCCCGCACTGCTACGCCTTCGAGCCGACCATCAACCCATGGGCTGAAAAACTGCCGGCCGACGTCAACTTCGTACGCATCCCGGCCATGTTCGGCGGTATCTGGAACGTTCACGGCCAACTGTTCATCACCCTGGAAGCCATGGGTGTCGAGCACAAGGTCCACAAAGCCGTATTCGAAGCCATCCATGGCGGCAAGAAACTCGCTTCCCCAGAGGAAATGGCCGAGTTCCTGGCCGGCGAAGGCGTCGACAAGGACAAGTTCCTGAGCACCTACAACTCGTTCGCCGTCAAAGGCAAGGTCGAGGACGCGAAGAAGAAGGCCCAGGCTTATCAGATCTCCGGCGTACCGACCATGGTCGTCAATGGCAAGTACCGCTTCGACCTGGGCACCGCCGGTGGTCCTGAAGGTGCCCTGAGCGTCGCCGACCAGCTGATCGCCAAAGAGCGGGCGGCCAAGTAAGCGAGCCCCTGCCATGCGACGTTGGGGTACGGAACGCATCGTTGGCCTGCATGACCCGCGGGTCAACGAGCACCATGTGGCGTCCTCCGGCCTGCCAGCAGACAGCCGTCTGCGGCTGCTCAGTTTCAATATCCAGGTCGGTATCAGTACCGAACGTTACCGGCATTACCTGACCCGTGGCTGGCAGCACCTGCTGCCGCACAACGGGCGCGCCGACAACCTGCAAAGGATCGGCGATCTGCTGGGCGACTTCGATCTGGTCGCCCTGCAGGAAGCCGATGGCGGCAGCCTGCGCTCGGGCTACGTCAATCAGGTCGAGCACCTGGCCCAGCTCGGCGCCTTCCCCTACTGGTACCAACAGCTCAATCGCAACCTCGGTCGCCTGGCCCAGCACAGCAATGGTGTGCTCAGCCGCCTGCGACCCTGGGCGATCGAAGATCATCCGCTGCCAGGCCCCAAGGGGCGTGGTGCGATCCTTCTGCGCTTCGGCGATGGTCCCGAGGCGTTGGTGGTGGTGATGATGCACCTGGCCCTGGGCGCCCGTACGCGCACCCGGCAGCTGGCCTACATCCGCGAGATGATCGGCGGCTACAAGCATCAGGTGCTGATGGGCGACATGAACACCCATGCCAGCGATCTGCTGGAGCATTCGCCGTTGCGCGATCTCGGTCTGCTGGCGCCGCAATTGGAAGCGACGTTCCCCAGCTGGCGCCCGCAACGCTGTCTTGATCATATTTTGCTCAGCTCCAGCCTGACGCTGGAGCGGGTCGAAGTCCTGGCCCAACCGATTTCCGATCACCTGCCGGTCGCGGTAGAGATTCGTCTGCCGGGTTCGCTCACGGCCGATGCATTGCCCGCGCTGAGTCCTGCCCCTCGCGGAACCCATGAATGAGCGACGACGCCCAGCGCTGGAAAGAGAAATACCTCAAAAGTATCGAACAACAGGAAAAACTCGAGCGACGCTGGAATGCCCGCCTCGACCTGCTTCGCCGTGGCCTGGTGCGCAGCACGCTGGCGGCCGAAGGGACTGATCGCGCCGTCGACCAGTGCATGAAGGAAATGCGCGAGGTGGTGCGCACCGACGATATGGACGCGGCCTTGGCGGCCCTGTTGCCACGCCTGGAAAAAGCCGTGCTGGACTCCGAGCAGCGTCGCGAGACGCGCATCGAGCAAATGAGCACGGCCCTGACTTCGCTGGTCAGCCAGTTGCAGAAGCTGCCGTTGCCCCGCGAGGTGAGTCGGCCGCTGAAAAACTTCGCCAAGCAGCTGGATGGTCGCGTCGGCCAGGCCCGGGAAATCCCACTGTTGCTGGGCGAACTGAGCGGCCTGCAAGGCAAGGCGCTGAGCCAGTTGGAGAGCCCCCCGGAGCCGAGCCGCCCAGGTTTGCTGCAGCGCTTGTTTGGTGGTCGTGACGCTGACGAAGCACCTGCGGCGTCCGCGGCTGAGACGCCTGCGGTGGTGGCAGCCCCCGCTATGGAGCAGCCGCTGGCAACGGCTGAAAGAGTTGAAACGCCCCCGCCCCCGCCTCGGGTCGAAGTCGCGCCCGCACGGCCGTCCGAAACCCCGGAGCCGGTGCCCCCGCCTGTGGTCGAGAAGCCCGCTGCTGTCAGCCAGCCGCCCGAGCCACAGCCGCAAGCGCTGCCCGAGGTAACCACGGCAGTCCTGGTCGAGGCCTTTGTGCCGCCGGTGCTGGAGTCGGAGAACCCCATCGCCGTCGAGCCGGCACCGCCGATGCCGGATTCGCAGGAAGCGCCGCTGCCAGTTGTGCCTGGCCCCGTCGAAGCACCGCTGTCCGTGCAGTCGCCGGCTGTCGAGGCTCCGGTTGTTCTTTCCAACCCGGACGAATTGATCGTTGCCGCACCCGCCGAGGCGACCCCGGCGCCAGTGCTGCTTGACCGCTTGCCATTGCCGGCGGCCATGGCCGAGGCGCTGGCGGCGGTCGATCCGCAGCAGGCCGAGCAGGATGTGCTGTACGCCCTGCCCGACTCGCCGGAGCCGTCCTACAGTTCGGTGGCCAAGCACATCGAACATACCCTGCTCGGCCTGCTGGACGACTTGAGCCTGCCCGAGCGTCACCGGCCGCAAGCCGAGTCCATGCGCGATCGCTTGCAACATGGATTGAACTGGTACGAATTGCTGCCGATCCTCGACGATCTGGCAGTGTTGATGCTGGCGATCACCGACAGTGGCCAGCATGAGTTCGAGGCTTATCTCAAGCAGCTCAACGAGCGCCTGGAATCCTTCCAGAGCAACCTGCAGGCCGCCAGCGAAGGCCATGCCGACAGCAGTTCCGCGGCGCGGGAGATGGATACGCAGATTCGCGAGCAGGTCGATGGTCTGCAAAGCAGCGTTCAGGAGGCGGCGGATCTGGACGACCTCAAGCAGGTCCTGGAAAGCCACCTGGAAGGCCTGCTCGGCACCATGGACCATCACCAGAAGCAGCGTGACGAGCGCGAGAAGGAAGTGGCCGCACGCCTGCAGAGCCTGGCCGAGCGGGTGTCGAGCATGGAGCAGGAAGCCCAGGGCTACCGCGAGCACCTGGAAGAACAGCGGCAGAAAGCGTTGATCGACCCCCTCACCGGCCTGCCCAATCGCGCGGCCTGGAGCGAGCGCCTGGAGCATGAAGTGGCGCAGTGGCAGCAGCACGGCAACACCTTGTTGCTGGCGATGCTCGACCTCGACCACTTCAAGCGCATCAACGACAACTACGGTCACCTGGCCGGCGACAAGGTGTTGAAGATCATCGCCGGCGTGCTGCGCAAGCGCCTGCGCGGCAGTGATTTCATCGCCCGTTTCGGCGGTGAAGAGTTCGTTCTGCTGATACCCAATACCTCATGGCCGGTCGGGGCGCGCCTGGCGGAAACCTTGCGGGCGGCCATCGAAGCCTGTCCGTTCCACTTCAAGGGCGAGCGCGTGACCATCACCATGTCCATCGGCATGAGTGCCTTCAAGCCGGGAGAACGCAGCGATCTGGTGCTCAAAAGAGCCGATCAGGCGCTCTATCGGGCCAAGGAGGCGGGGCGCAACCGGGTGGAACTGGGCTGACGCATAATTTGTTCCATTTTGTATAAACCGGTGTTTTTGCCGGTTTTCCGCAAAGGCAGTACGTTACACTGTTGCATTATTTTCTCCAGCGTACTGCCTTCCACCATGAAAGTTCTTGCCCTCGCCTTGTCCCTTCTGTTGCTGGCCGGTTGCGCCAGCGGTCCGCGTTTCGATACCAGCCACCCTTCGGTCAACTTCGATGAGCGGGTGCAATTCGTGGTGGTGCATTACACCTCGGCCTCGATGGAGCGCTCCCTGCAACTGCTGACCCATGGCCAGGTCAGCAGCCACTACCTGATCGGCGACGACAAGGCAGCGACCATCTACAAGCTGGTGGACGAGCAATACCGCGCCTGGCACGCCGGCGAGAGCCAGTGGCAAGGCCGTACCTGGCTGAACTCCAGCTCCATCGGGATCGAGATCGTCAACCCGGGCTTTCGCGACCTGCCCACCGGACGTGTCTGGTACCCCTACAGCGAAGCGCAGGTCCAGAGCCTGATCGTGCTGCTCAAGGACATCAGCAAGCGCAACAACATCGCGCCACAACACATCATCGGCCACAGCGATATCGCCCCCCTGCGCAAGCTCGACCCGGGCCCGCTGTTCCCCTGGAAGCGTCTGGCCGAAGCCGGGTTGGGCCGGTGGCCGAACGCCCAGGCGGTGGCGCGCCAGGAGGCGTTCTTTACCGCGCAGTTGCCGAGCGTCGCCTGGTTCCAGCAAGGCCTGGCGCGTCTCGGTTATGAGACGCCGCAGACTGGCGAGCTGGATGTGGCGACCCGTCACGTGCTGGCCGCGTTCCAGATGCATTACCGGCCGTCGCGTTTCGACGGCCAGCCGGATGCGCAAAGCGCTGCGATCCTGCAGGTTCTCAACCAGACAAAATAATGACGCCCGCCCGACGGTCAGGGCTTTTTCTCAATCAGTAGCTATAACTCATTGGTAACCCTCGGATATCCAATGATGCTGGCCGCCCGCGAACCCCTGCGCAGTTGGTTCTATCGCCCCTGGCTGTTGGCGACGTGCGCGGCTGTATTGAGTGCGGCCTTGCTGCTGGCGGCGAGCCTGGGCATTGCGATGCATGAGGCGCAACTGCGCGAAAGCGAGCAGATGAATGCCCAGGGCCAGCGCTTTCTCGAGCGCCTGGAGCAACTGTTCGGCCAGCTGCGCGAAGGCCTGGACGTGCTCGAGGCGCAGCCCCTGCGCGAATGCAGCCCCGAGATGGTCGCGACCCTGCAGCAGATCAGTTTCAGTTATCGCTTCATTTATGAAGCGGCCTACATTGATGCTGCCCAGGCCTGCACCAACTGGCCACGCCAGGACAACCTGGCCGTGATGCGGCCGCCGGATATCAGCGGCCCGACCTACAACTACTGGCTGAACACCTCCACCGAACCCAACGAAAACCGCGCGGCGCTGATGCTCGGGCGGGGCAACTTTCGCGTGGCAACGTCTCGCGGACATCTGACCGATATGGTCGATCTGCCCGCCAACAGCAGCCTGATGGTGGTTCTCGACCATGGCTTGCGGGCCATCCCGGTGCTGGGGCCGGCGCTGGAATGGCCGCCGACCGAGCCGTGGCCGCCCGCGGGGCGCAGCCCGTTGCTGGTGACCCAGGACCAGTTGATCTACCGGATGCCCACCCGCAATCCGGAGTATCAGCTGGTACTCGTCACCCCCCGCACCAACATGCAGCGAGAAATGTTCGAGGGGTGGTGGTGGCTGCTGCCCAGCAGCCTGGCATTGGCGATCTTCATCGGCGGCCTGGCCTTTCAACTGGCCGGGCAGCGCCAGTCCCTGGGCGCCGAATTGCAAGGGGCGCTGCGCCGTGGCGAGCTACAGGTGCTGTATCAGCCCATCTTCGATCTACGAACGCGCCAGTGTGTCGGCGCCGAGGCTCTGCTGCGCTGGCGCCGTCCGGACGGCACCCTGACCAGTCCGGAGCTGTTCATTCCCATGGCGGAGAACACCGGGCAGATCCGCCCCATCACCGATTTTGTCCTGCAACGCCTGCTCGAGCAGTTGGGGCATCTGTTGCGGGCCAACCCGCAGCTGTACATCTCGGTCAACCTGGCGGCCTGCGATGTCATGGTGCCGCGGATCGGCAAGGTGATGGCGCGCCTGCTGGCGCTGCATCGGGTGGCGGCGCGGCAGATCGCCTTCGAAGTCACCGAGCGCGGGCTGATTGATGTGGTGGTCGCCCGGCATAACCTGCAAGCCTTGCGGGACGTTGGCCATCAGGTGCTGATCGACGACTTCGGCACGGGGTATTGCAGCCTGGCCTACCTGCAGACCCTGCCGGTGGATTACCTGAAGATCGACAAGGCATTCATCGATGCCCTGGGGCATGACGCCGCCAGCAGCGGCGTCGCCCCGCACATCATTCGCATGGCCCATGCCCTGGAGCTCAAGGTGATTGCCGAGGGCATCGAATTCGAGGATCAGGCGTTGCTGCTGAGCAGCGAGGGCGTGCGTTTTGGCCAGGGCTGGCTGTTTGCCCATGCACTGAGCGCAGTGCAGTTCATCGACCTGATTACCCGCGGACGCCGCCTGGGCCCGCGGCGTCTGGACGACGAGGTCTAGCCCCTAAAGAGGCAAGGCCAGATAGAACTGGGTCCCCTGCCCGGGCCGCGAATAGACACCCATGCGCCCGCCGTGCAGTTGCACGATTTCCTTGCACAGCGCCAGGCCCAGGCCGGCCCCGCCTTTCTTGCGCCCGACCTGGACGAAGGGTTCGAAAATCCGTCCCTGTTGCCCGTAGGCGATGCCTTCGCCGTTGTCTTCGACGCTGATGATGACCCGCTCGCCATGCCGGCGCGCCTGCAAGCGAATCAACCCGCCCTTGGCGGTATGCCGCAGGGCATTGTCGATCAGGTTGTCCAGCACCCGTTCCAGTTGCATGCGGTCGGCATGCAGCCGCGGCAGCGGCTCCTGCAGTTCCACCAGCAGCTCGATGCCCTGCGCCGTGGCAGCGCCGATGAAGCGGTTGCGCGCCTGCTCCAGCAACTCTTCGAGGGAACAGGGTGCCAGGGTGAGTTTCTGCAGGCCGTTCTGATAGCGCGAGAAGTTCAGCAGGTCGTTGATCAGCTGCATCAGGCGCTGCATTTCTTCGTTGACGGTGTTCAGCAGGTCGGCTTCGCGGGAGTCCTCAGGGAAGCGCAGGCGTTCCTGCAGCAGGCCGAACGCCATGTGCATGCCGGTGACCGGGGTGCGCAATTCATGTGAGGCGCGCAGCACGAATTCGCTGCGCACGCGCTCGAAGGCCCGCTGCTCGGTGACGTCGTGCAGCACCATCACCGCGCCGAGGATATGCCCCTGGGGATGGCTGACCGGGGTCAGGCTGTACGTCAGCAGGCGCGACTCGCCATCGACCTCGATGCTCAGGTCTTCCGGCGGCCGTTCCAGGCTGCCGCCGCGCAGCACCAGTTGCAGCTGCTCGTCCAGCTCCGGTCGCTGCAGGGCGCTGCCCAGCCCTTGTCCAAGGCGTTCCTCGTCCCAGCCCAGCTGACGTTGCGCCACCGGGTTGAGGTGTTCCAGGTGACCCTGGCGGTCGATCATCAGCAAGCCGTCGTCGATGCTGTCGAGCACCGATTGCAGGCGCTGCTGGCCGGCGAGCAGTTCGTCGACATTGGTGGCCTGATGCTCGCGCAGGGCTTGGGCCATGATCCCGAAGCGCCGGGTCAGCAAGTTCATCTCGGCAGCCGAAGACAGGGGCAGGGTCACGTCGAAGTTGCCCTGGCCGATATTGTCGGCGGCCTTGGCCAGGGCTTCGATGGGGCCGCCAAAGCGCTGGGCGATGCCGTGGGCGGTGATGAAGCCGATGATCAGCACGGCCAGCCCGACGAGGCCGAGCAGGCCGGCGATCAGCAAGGCGCGATTGCGGGCCTGATGTTCGATGTCATTGATGTTGTCCAGGGCCTGCTTGTGTTCGCTGATCAAGCCATTGCGCAGGGTATTGAAGCGGTGGGTCAGTTCCGTATTGCCATTGACCCCTGCCGAGGTCCCGTCGGCACGCTCGAAGGCCTCGAAGAAGCTCTGGTAGTCGTCGCGTGCCTGGGTGAAGCCGTTGCGCACATTGTTTTGCCGTTCATGCTCGATGCCCTGGTCGAGCAGGGCCAGGTATTCCTGCCTGGAGTCGTCCAGCGCCGCCCGGTCAGGGTTGTGGTTGAGCATGATGATCAGTTGGTCGCCCAGGGTCTGGCGCAGCTTGAGCCCCAGGTCCAGGGTGATGAAGTTGTTGCGGATCAGCGCTTCCTGGGTCTTGGCCATCTGCATCACGCTGACCAGCCCGAGCAGCAGGCCGAGCAGCGCCACGGTGATCAGCGCCGAGATGCTCAGAAACAGTCTCGTGCGCAGTTTCATCGCTAACTTCATGAGGTGCGGCTCACAGGTTGTACTGTTTGCGTTTGCGGTACAGCGTCGAGGCGTCGATACCGAGCGTCTTGGCGGCCTGGTCGAGAGTATCGCTGGTGGCCAGCACGGCGCCGATATGGGCTTTCTCCAGCTCGTCCAGGCTCAAGGCGGCGCCGATGCGCGGAGTGTTGTTGGTGGGTTGCTCGGCCATGCCCAGGTGGCTGATCTCCACTTTCTCCTGGGGGCAGATGATGCTGGCGCGTTCCACCACGTTGCGCAGCTCGCGGATATTGCCCGGCCAGCGGTAATTGAGCAGCGCTTCGCGGGCCTCGTCGCTGAAGCCTCGGGCGGGACGGGCGTATTCCTTGACGAAGCGTGCGAGGAAACGGTCGGCCAGGGTCAGGATGTCTTCGCTGCGTTCGCGCAGCGGCGGCAGGTGCAGGGTGATCACGTTCAGGCGGTACAGCAGGTCTTCACGAAAGCGGCCGTCGCGCACCATGTCCTCGAGGTTGAGGTTGGTCGCGGCGAGGATGCGCACGTCGGCGCGGCGGGTTACCGGGTCGCCGACCCGCTCGTATTCCTTGTCCTGGATGAACCGCAGCAACTTGGGTTGCAGGGTCAGCGGGAAGTCGCCGATCTCGTCGAGGAACAGCGTGCCGCCATCGGCCTGGTTGACCCGGCCAAGGGTGCTTTCGCTGGCGCCGGTGAAGGCTCCGCGGCTGTGACCGAACAATTCGCTCTCCATCAGCTCGGCGTTCAGCGACGGGCAGTTGATGGTCACACAGGATTTCTTGGCGCGCTTGCTCCAGCCGTGAATGGCCCGGGCCAGCTCGCCCTTGCCGGTGCCGGATTCGCCGAGGATCAGGATGTTGGCATCGGTGCCGGCGACCTGGCGGGCGGTTTCCAGCACCACTTTCATCGCCGGGCTGTGGGAGTCCAGGCCGTCCTTGGGTTTGCGCACTTCGCCTTCGAGGGCCTCCAGGCGCGCCGAGAGCTGGCGGACTTCCAGCTGCTTGGCGGTCGCCAGGCGCAGTTGGTCGGGGCTGCAGGGCTTGACCAGGTAGTCGGCGGCGCCGGCCTGGATCGCGTCCACCGCGGTGTCGACGGCCGAATGGGCAGTGACTATCACCACCCGCATCCAGGGGGCCTGGATGCGCATCTGGGCCAGCACCTCCAGGCCATTGTCCTCGCCCAGGCGCAGGTCGAGGAAACACAGGTCGAACACCTGGCGTTGCAGCAAGGCCTCGGCCTGAGCGGCGCTGTTGGCCGTGGCGACGGTATAGCCCTCGTCTTCCAGGCAATAACGGAAGGTACGCAGGATTGCGGACTCATCATCTACCAGAAGAATGCGGCCTTGATTTTCCGGTGCTGATTCCATGTCCGAAGCTCCTGAAGTGAGTGATCTTATTTAGTCCCGGAAAAATCGGGCAAGTTGCATGGTTAATTCTTATCGATTCCCAGGGGTGCAGGTTAGTCATCTCCGGGGTGTATTGCTAATCGATTGAAAATAATAGGTTTTTTATTGCTTTTAGGACTTCTCCGTAATTCTTTCCCGATTTCGTCACTGTACTCCTGCATTTTCAGCCGCGTTTTTTCCTCAAGTATCAGTCCAATCGTGCAATTCGCACGGTATCCAGGGCGGCATCGTGCAGGATGGCGTATGAAGATCTTCCTTGTTTGCTTTCAACTCATTGTTTTTATTGAATTTATTTCAATTCAAAAAACTGGCATGCAGGCTGCAACAGTCCGATCAGACTCGGCCGAACAAGCTGCAAGCGCAGCCACAAGCGCTTGAGAACAATGACCCGCGTGGGAGGAGCCTCCGGATGAAACGCCAACGTCTCGCCCAATTGTCTGTTTCGCCCCTGCACCTGCAGCAGGGATTGTTCGCCAGCCTGGCATTGCTGGTGACCTTGATTGGCGGTCAGCAGTTTTCACGTTGGGAGCAGAGCCAGCAGCAAGAGGCTGTGAGGTTGCCGGTTTATCACACCACCCAAACCCACTTCAGTGCAGTCAGCACTCGGTTTGCCGATTCCGCCCCGCTGCATCTGATGGACGTCGACCAGGCTCAGCCTGCCACCGACACGGCTTATCAGGAGCGCTGGGTGTTCTAGGCAGGACAGCCAGTACGCAACTGCGGGCCGGCTAAGCAGTACCTCTAAATAGAAGCGTAAGGAGAATGACCATGTTGAGCTGGGCAATCACATTCCTGATCATTGCCATCATCGCCGCGGTACTGGGCTTCGGTGGTATCGCGGGCACCGCCACGGGTATCGCCAAGATTCTCTTTGTCGTTTTCCTGGTGATGTTCATTGCTTCCTTCTTCTTTGGCCGTCGTGGTCGAGGTTGAACATGAGCGTTTCTTTGAAAGCAATGGCCGCCGCCCTGTTACTGGGCGGCGCGGCCACGGCGATGGCAGCCAACGACGGTCAGACCCGGGTCAACGAGTTGTTGAACAGCGACCCGCAATACCGTGAAACCTGGCAGGACGTCGTCGAAAAGGAAGAGCGCCTGCCGGAGTGGGTGATGAACCTGTCCGGTGATGCGCAGCAGATGAATGCGCTGGAAGAAGACGGCGACAAGTACCTGGTCGGTCCGCTTTGCGAAACCCGCGATACCTGTCGCAACCAGCGCCTGATCGTGGCGTTCAGTTTCGACAAGAAACACGCCTACGCCATGTTGGTCGAAGTGCCGGCGGGCCTGCCCGCGGACAAGTCGCCGACCCGCCATGCCGAATACCGTTTTCTCGGCAAGCCGGACGCTGGCATGCAGGGCTTGCTCAGGGAACAGCTGAAAAAGGACCCGAACTGGTACTGAGTTTGGGGGACAGGGAGTGCCTCCGCGAGGGCCGGGTCAGGAAAAACTGCGGCGCAAGCTCGCAAGCCGCTCAGGCTTGACGACTTGCGTCGTGTTTGAATGCCACAAACCTTTGTGGCAGAGCGGTGCCTGCTTTTTCAGGCAGGGGTTCGCGACAAATATTCCGAGTTGCCTGGCCTAACCGTTTCACGGTGTTTCTTTGCGACCGTACATCGAGAAACTTTTGCCTTTTTCCAGACGGGATTTCTGGTTCTAACGTAAGAACTTTCCCTTCTTTCGAAGGTCATTCCGAATCCTTCCAAAAGCGCTGAATGCCGCCTGAAATGGCCGTTTCACGGTAGATGGCCAGGCCGAAATGTCGCATTCGAACCGGTTGGGACGCCCGTTTCGTTTAGAAAAACTCATGCCGATTCGGCATAGGGTAGGCGTTTACGGCATTAGACGCGCCCCCCTTGCGTCGGAATAGTTGCGCCTTTTTTCGCCTGCAGAGAGCCGTAAATGCTCGCTCGGGGTGACCTTATACGGGGGCCGATGCACAGACTTTTCCGCCATTGAGCGTTCCAGTTCGCGCATCAGCCCGAGTCCAACTGAAGTAAGGGTAATGATATGAAGAAGGCAAAACTAAGCCTCGCCTGGCAGATCCTCATCGGTCTGGTGCTGGGGATTGCAATTGGTGCGCTGCTCAACCATTTCAGTGCCGAAAAAGCCTGGTGGATCAGCAACGTCCTGCAACCTGCGGGCGATATCTTTATCCGCTTGATCAAGATGATCGTGATCCCGATCGTGATTTCCTCGCTGATCGTCGGTATCGCCGGCGTGGGCGACGCGAAGAAACTCGGGCGTATCGGCCTGAAGACCATCATCTACTTCGAAATCGTCACCACCATCGCGATCCTGGTCGGCCTGGTGCTGGCCAACGTGTTCCACCCGGGCGCCGGCATCGACATGAGCACCCTGGGTACCGTGGATATTTCCAAGTACCAGGCGACCGCCGCCGAGGTACAGCATGAACACGCGTTCATCGAAACCATCCTCAACCTGATCCCATCGAACATCTTCGCGGCCATGGCCCGCGGCGAGATGCTGCCGATCATCTTCTTCTCGGTGCTGTTCGGCCTCGGTCTGTCGAGCCTGCAGGCCGACCTGCGCGAGCCGCTGGTGAAGATGTTCCAGGGCGTCTCGGAAAGCATGTTCAAAGTCACCCACATGATCATGAACTACGCCCCGATCGGCGTATTCGCCCTGATCGCGGTGACTGTGGCCAACTTCGGTTTCGCCTCCCTGCTGCCGCTGGCCAAGCTGGTGATCCTGGTTTACGTGGCCATTGCCTTCTTCGCCTTCGTGGTCCTGGGCCTGATCGCTCGCCTGTTCGGCTTCTCGGTGATCAAGCTGATGCGCATCTTCAAGGATGAGCTGGTGCTGGCCTACTCCACCGCAAGCTCCGAAACCGTGCTGCCGCGGGTGATCGAGAAGATGGAAGCCTACGGTGCGCCGAAAGCCATCTGCAGTTTCGTGGTGCCGACCGGTTACTCGTTCAACCTCGACGGTTCGACCCTGTACCAGAGCATCGCGGCGATCTTCATCGCGCAGCTGTACGGCATCGACCTGTCGATCAGCCAGCAACTGCTGTTGGTCCTGACCCTGATGGTCACCTCCAAAGGCATCGCCGGCGTACCGGGCGTGTCCTTCGTGGTCCTGCTGGCGACCCTGGGCAGCGTGGGCATTCCGCTGGAAGGCCTGGCCTTCATCGCCGGTGTCGACCGCATCATGGACATGGCCCGTACTGCCCTGAACGTGATTGGCAACGCCCTGGCGGTACTGGTCATCGCTCGTTGGGAAGGCATGTACGACGACGCCAAGGGCCAGCGCTACTGGAACTCCCTGCCGCACTGGCGCAGCAAGGAGCCGCTGCCGGCCGGTGAAGTCACCAAAGGCTGATACCTGTAGCCGCTGCCGAAGGCTGCGATAAGTTCCGCAGGAACTTCGCGATCCGGGCCGCGGCGCCTCCTGCGCAGGCGAGCGCAGCCTGTGGCAGCGGCTAGCAATGTTCTGCTCTGTCATCATCGACAAACCCCGGTCAATCCGGGGTTTGTCGTTTCTGTCCGCCCCGCTATCATTCGCCGCATCTTCTGGGGGAATAACTGATGCTCAATGGCCTGTGGCTTGGCTTCTTCATCGTGGCGGCCGTTTCAGCGCTGGCGCAGTGGCTGGTTGGCGGTAACGCCGGGATCTTCTCGGCGATGGTGGAAAGCATCTTCGCCATGGCCAAGTTGTCGGTGGAAGTGATGGTGCTGCTGTTCGGCACCCTGACCCTGTGGCTGGGCTTTTTGCGGATCGCCGAGAAGGCCGGGATCGTCGACTGGCTGGCCAAGGCCCTGGGCCCGCTGTTCACCCGCCTGATGCCGGACGTGCCGCCAGGGCACCCGGCTATTGGCCTGATCACCCTGAACTTCGCGGCCAACGGCCTGGGGCTGGACAACGCCGCCACGCCGATCGGCCTCAAGGCCATGCGCGCCCTGCAGGACCTCAACCCCAGCGAAACCACGGCGAGCAACGCGCAGATCCTGTTCCTGGTGCTGAACGCCTCGTCCCTGACCCTGCTGCCGGTGACCATCTTCATGTACCGCGCCCAGCAGGGCGCCGCCGACCCGACCCTGGTGTTCCTGCCGATCCTGCTGGCCACCAGCGCCTCGACCCTGGTCGGCCTGCTGTCGGTCGCGCTGATGCAGCGCCTGCGCCTGTGGGATCCGGTGGTACTGGCCTACCTGATTCCCGGCGCCCTGGCCCTGGGCGGCTTCATGGCCCTGCTGGCCACGCTGTCGGCCACCGCGCTGGCGTCGCTGTCGTCGATCCTGGGCAACCTGACGTTGTTCGGCCTGATCATGCTGTTCCTGGTGATTGGCGCGTTACGCAAGGTCAAGGTCTACGAGGCCTTCGTCGAGGGCGCCAAGGAAGGTTTCGACGTCGCCAAGAACCTGCTGCCGTATCTGGTGGCGATGCTCTGCGCGGTAGGCGTGCTGCGCGCCTCCGGGGCCCTGGACTTCGGCCTGGACGGCATCCGTCATCTGGTGGAATGGGCTGGCTGGGACACGCGTTTCGTCGATGCCCTGCCGACGGCCCTGGTCAAGCCGTTCTCCGGCAGTGCCGCGCGGGCGATGCTGATCGAAACCATGCAGACCCAGGGCGTGGACAGTTTCCCGGCGTTGGCCGCGGCGACTATCCAGGGCAGTACCGAGACCACCTTCTACGTGCTGGCGGTGTACTTCGGTTCGGTCGGCATCCAGCGCGCGCGCCATGCCGTCGGCTGCGCCCTGCTGGCCGAGCTGGCCGGCGTGGTGGCGGCGATTGCAGTGTGCTACTGGTTCTTCGGCTGATCGCGAGCAAGCTCGCTCCTACAAGGACGATAAACATCCTGTAGGAGCGAGGCTTACCCGCGATGAGGCCGTCAGCGCCTGACCAGCTGGCTGCCCTGCTTCACCGTCCACTCCACCACCTGCCGGTTCAGGGTATCCCCCGCCTGGCCAAATCCGGCGACCACCGCCGGCACCTTGGTATCGTTCAGCGGCTGGCGCACTTCGAAGCGCTGGCTGGCCAGGATCTTCTGGTCGTAGCCGCGCACCAGGCGCGCATCCAGGCGGATCACCACCGCCACGGCCTTGCCCTGGTATTCGCTCTGGAATGCCTGCAGGTTGCCGCCCAGTTCAAGATCGGTCTGCACATCGCTGTCGTCGGTGCCCAGCAGTTGCACCCGACCGTCGGCGAGGAATCCGTCCAGCAGCCGATTGCGCAACAACACCGGCGCCGGATCGCTCCAGCGCGCGTCCTTGTAGCTGCTGATCACATCGCCCTGGGGGATCACAGCGATTCTCGCGCTGTTCAAGGCGTCGCTCGCCAGGGGTTTGGTCAGGCGCAGGGACCAGGGCTGTGTGTGTCCCTGAGGCTGGGCTGCGGCGCTCTGGGCCGTGGGCAGGCGATAGATATCCACTGGGTCGGCCTGGGGCAGGATCGAGCAGGCGCCGCTCAAGGCGAAGCCGGCGGCCAGGGCCAGCCGGCCGAATGGGCGATAGGCACGCTTCATGGCGTGAACTCCTTGTTCTTGTCACTGCCCAGCAGGTAGCCGCTGGGGTTGGCTTCCAGGCGACGCGAAATGGCCCGCAGCGAGCTCAGGGTGTCGCGCAGCTCGCGCACCGCCGGCGCCAGGCCATTGAGGCCCTGGATGCCGTTGTTCAGCGAGTCCTGGTTGTCGGTCAGCAGTTTGTTGATGGTGGCGCTGCTCTGTTCCAGCGATTGCATGGCCAGCTCGGCGCTGCCGAACATCTGCTTGCCCTGCTCGTTGAGCAGGCCGTTGGCATTGCGCATCAGCGCGGTGGTCTGTTCCAGGGTGGCGCTGGCCTGCTTGCCGATGGACGCCAGTTGCTGCATGGCCAGGCGCACGTCGCCGCGCTGTTCGGCGATGGCCCCAGTGGTCTGCTCCAGGTGTTCGAGGGTGTTGCCGATGCGCTCGACGTTCTCTGGCGAGAACATGCTGTTGGCGTTGTGCAGCAGCAGGTTGACGCTGGTCATCAGGTCTTCGCTGTTGTTCAGCAGGCGGGCGATCGGCGATGGCGAAGCGACGATCACCGGCAGTTTGCCGTCCTTGCCCTGAAGCGGCTGGCTTTGTGGAGTACCGCCACTGAGCTGGATGATCGAAGTCCCGGTGATGCCGGTCAGGGTCAGCTTGGCCTGGGTGTCTTCCTTGATCGGGGTTTCACCGCTCAGGCGGATCCGCGCCAGGACCCGGCGCGGGTCGTTCGGGTCCAGGCGCAGGCTGACCACATCGCCGACCTTGATCCCGCTGTACTGCACGGCGCTGCCTTTGGACAGGCCGCTGACGGCCTCGTTGAACACG
Source organism: Pseudomonas sp. T8 (assembly GCF_024610635.1). Taxonomy (NCBI): domain Bacteria; kingdom Pseudomonadati; phylum Pseudomonadota; class Gammaproteobacteria; order Pseudomonadales; family Pseudomonadaceae; genus Pseudomonas; species Pseudomonas sp. T8. Next base: position 4,182,726 of record NZ_CP102374.1, on the reverse strand, counting down.
ACCTCGTAGTCCTTGAACTCCGTGTCGACGCTGGACTTGGCCAGCCACAGGCCGAACAGCAGGGCGCCGACCACCACAATCACGGTGAACAGGCCGATCAGTACATGATGGGCTCGGGTTTCCATGTCATACCTCGTTGAGCTGTGTAGCGGCCTGATACGCCGCGCGGCCGCGAGGGCCATGGAAGTACTCGTGAATCCAGGCGTCGTCGGTCTCGGCGACCTGGTCGATGGCATCCGCCACCAGCACCTTTTTCTGCGCCAGCACTGCCACCCGGTCGGTGATGGTGTACAGCGTATCCAGGTCGTGGGTGACCAGGAACACGCTCAGACCCAGGGCGTCACGCAGGGTCAGGATCAATTGGTCGAACGCCGCGGCGCCGATCGGGTCGAGGCCGGCGGTGGGTTCGTCGAGAAACAGGATGTCCGGGTCCAGGGCCAGCGCCCGGGCCAGGGCGGCGCGCTTGATCATGCCACCGGACAGCGAGGCCGGGTATTTGTCGGCCGCCGACAGCGGTAGCCCGGCCAGAGCCAGCTTCACCGCCGCCAGGTGCTCGGCGTCGGCGCGGCTCAGGCCGGCGTGCTCGATCAGCGGCAGGGCGACGTTTTCGGTCACGGTCAGCGACGAGAACAGCGCGCCCTTCTGGAACAGCACGCCGAAGCGCCGTTCGATCAGCGAGCGCTCATGTTCCGCCAGGCTTGGCAGGTTCTGGCCGAACACCCGCACCGAGCCTTCGCTGGGCTGGCGCAGGCCGATGATGCTGCGCAGCAGTACCGACTTGCCGCTGCCCGAACCGCCGACCACGGCGAGGATCTCGCCCTTGTACAGGTCCAGGTCGAGGTTTTCGTGCACGCTCTGCGGGCCGAAGCGATTGCACAGGCCGCGGACTTCGATCACCGCCTCGGCAGGCGGACGGGTTGAACGGTTCACCAGCCCATCTCCATGAAGAACAGCGCGGCGACGGCATCGAGGACGATCACCACGAAGATCGATTGCACCACACTGGACGTGGTGTGGGCCCCCACAGACTCGGCGCTGCCGCTGACCTTGAAGCCTTCCAGGCAGCCGATGGCGGCGATCAGGAAGGCGAAGATCGGCGCCTTGACCATGCCCACCAGGAAATGCTGCACGCCGATGTCCGATTGCAGCAAGGCGAGGAACATCGCTGGCGAGATATCCAGCGACAGCGCACAGACCACCCCGCCACCGACAATCCCCGAGAGCATCGCCAGGAAGGTCAGCATCGGCAGCGCCACCAGCAGCGCCAGGACCCGGGGCAGCACCAGCAGCTCCATCGGGTCCAGGCCCAGGGTGCGGATGGCGTCGATTTCTTCGTTGGCCTTCATCGAGCCGATTTGCGCGGTAAAGGCGCTCGCGGTCCGGCCGGCCATGAGGATCGCCGTGAGCAGCACACCGAATTCACGCAGGAAGGAGAACGCCACCAGGTCCACGGTAAAGATGCTGGCGCCGAAACTCTGCAGCACCGTGGCGCCGAGGAAGGCCACTACGGCGCCCACCAGGAAGGTCAGCAGAGCGACGATGGGCGCGGCGTCGAGGCCGGTCTGCTCGATATGCGCGACCATCGGCGTGATGCGCCAGCGCTTGGGATGCAGCAGGCCACGGACCAGGGTTTCCAGGATCAGGCCGACGAAACCCAGCAGCTTCAGGCTGTCCTGCCAGATGGCGTCGACCGCCTTGCCGATCCGGGTCAGCAACAGGATGCCGACCGATACTTCCGGTTCCTTGAGCGGCACGCAGAAGTCGCTCAGCGAGCAATAGACAGTCTGCAGCAGCGCGCGGTCGGCCGAAGACAGGGTGCAGTCGGGGTGTTCGGCAGACTTGCCGAGACGCTCGGAACCCAGCAGTTCGACCAGCAGCGAGGCGCCCGCGGTATCCAGGGCGCCGAGGCCGTTGAGGTCGATGTGGGTGCTGGTGTCGTATTGTCCGGTGAGCTTTTCGCAGAGGTGCTTGAGCTCGGTGTAATGGACGAGCGTCCAGTCCCCCGTGACTCGCAACCGCGAGGGGGAACTTGACGTATCCAGTTGGGCACTGCCGGCCGTCGCGCTCTGGGTCATAAGCTCCGTGCTTGTATGGTTTTTACGCAGTGCTACGTAATACCACGATCGAGGCGACTTTGCCTTGTACTAAGGTGCTGAGTTTTGTCCGTTGGTGCCGGTGATCTTGAAGCGCAGCACGCCGATCACCTGCCCGTCTTCGGTCAGCACCCGGACCTGCCAGCTGCCGGTCGGATCGCCGGGGAAGTTCTGCTTGTGCGACCAGGCGCGGTAGCCCTCCTTGCGCCCGCCGTGGATGTCCAGGGCCACCCGGTCGACCTCTTTGCCGTTGAATTGCCAGACGTGATAAATGCGCTCGTCCAGCCCGCGCGGCGCATTGATCGCGGTGTAGGCATACAGCCCGGTGCTGCGCACGTCGCTGGCGCTGACTTCCTTGAGGCTGGCGCCGGGGGTGCGGTCCTGCAACTGGGTGCTGATGGCTTCCTCGGCGATCCACAAGGTCGCCGGCGGAACCCAGGAGCGCAGCAGCCAGCCGGTGCCGCCGATGGCCAGGGTCATGCCCAGCAGCATCAGCGCGCCGCGCAGGTTGCGGATCGGGAAGATCGACGCGAGGCTGGGGAATGACAGCAGCATGGCGATGCCCAGGGCCAGCTTGAAGCTCTGCGCGGTGGTCAGGTGCAGGATGATCGGCAGCGCGGTCAGCAGCGCGGCGAACAGTGTCAGGGTGTGCAGGGCGAGGAACAGCCAGCGCCGCGGGGCCAGCCATTTGTAGTACAGCGGGTCGATGATCGAGACCAGCGCCGAGGCGCCCAGCAGGCCGGTGAATACCAGCTGTCCGCTGTTCCAGGCGGTGGTGATGAAGAAGAACGGCAGGACGAAAAACAGGCTTTCCTGGTGAATCATCTGCGTTGCGTAACGCAGCAGCGGCTGGGGGATTTCCCGCTTGAAGATCTTGGTGAACAGCTGGGTCAGGCTGTTTTCCAGCATCAGCCAGATCCAGCTCACCAGCATGATCACGGCGATCCAGGTGGCCAGGCCCTGTTGGCGGTCCACCAGGATGAAACTGCCGACACCGGAAATGAAACCGCCGAGCGCAATGACCCCTGGGTAGCGCTTCATCAGTTCCAGGATGCGCTGCATGTAATGAGTCAGGTTTGGCATTCGGCGATCACACTAGAAAAAATCCCCGACAGAATAACGGTTTAGCATGACAAAAGACGCATCAGCCACGGATTCGTTTGCGATAAGCGCGCCAGCCGAACAGCGCCAAAATGATCAATAGCAGTGCGCCGAGGATCAGCCCGCTCAAGGCCGTGTAGCTCAGCAGCGGTTTTTCGATCCGCAGGTAGCCGGGTTGCTCAAGCAGCTGGCGCATGGCCTGGTTGGCCTGCTTCAGGCTGACGGCTTTCAGGCGCTTGGCCGGGTCGCTGAAATGTCCGTCCGCATAGTCGCTCAAGGCGCCCCAGTAGTAGTCCGCCAGGGCGCTGTTGCCCTGTACCGCCCAGGCCTGGCGGGCAATGGCGGCCTGTTGCAGGCGGGCGAAGGTGGCCGGCTCCAGGCCGTCCTTGAGCAGTTGTGCCTTGAGCTCATCGATCGCTTGCCGGGCCTGCGGCACGTCCGCGCGCTCCAGGTCGGCATTCAGGCTGAGAAAGCCGACGCCGCCGAACACCTCGCGTTCGCTGTTCGGTCCGTAGGACAGCTCGTGCTGCAGGCGCAGCTTCTGGTACAGCGCCCAGTCCAGGTAATCCTTGAGCAGGTCGAAGGTTTCATCGTGCTGCCGGTCGAGGGTTGGCTCGGGAAACAGCCAATGCAGCTTGGCGCTGTCGCCGACCCAGCCGTGGATCAGGCTGCGCTCGGCGACGGCCGTTTGTTGAATGTCCGGCAGGCCCTGGTGCTCGCTGGGCTCCACCGGTTCCAGCGCGCCGTAGCTGCGCTCCAGGTAGGCCGGCAACAGGCGGTCAAGGTCACCGACGACGATCAGGGTCATGTTGTTCGGCGCGTACCAGTCCTTGCGCAGCCGCTCCAGCTGTTCGAGGGTCAGTTGATCGACCTCGGCCCGTTCGGCGCATTTCAGGCCCAGTTCCACTGCCAGCTGGTTGCTGGCGGTGTGGCCGAGGTCCTGGCGGTCCAGCCAGCGTTGCAGGTGCGAGTAGTGCCCGCCGTCCTCGCGCTCGACCACCCGTTTCGCCGTTTGCAGTGCGCTGTCGTCGAGTTCGGTGCGGGTCAAGAGGGCCAGCAGCAGGTCCAGTACCTTGCGCTGGTTTTTCGCCGGGGCCTCGATAACGAAGGTGGTGTCGGCATTGCTGGTATAGGCGTTCCACTCGCCGCCCAGGGCTTGCATGCGCTCCTCCAGCCCGCCCTCGCCGCTGGCGTCGATGCCGCTGAACAGCAGGTGTTCGAGCACATGCGGCAGCTCCTTGTCGGCGCAGCCGAAGTCGTCCAGCCCTACCCCGACCACCAGGCGAATCGCCACGTGGCCGCGCTCGCTGCCCGGCTTGAGCAGCAACTGCAGGCCGTTGGGCAGCATGTAGCCCTCGACCTGGAAGCGATCCAGGGCAAACGAGTGGGCTGATCCGAGCAGCAGACAGGCGAATAACAGGCAACGCATAACAGGCTTCCTTACGACGGGCGTAAGTTCTACAGACTTCGGGTAACTGTGGACGTTCAGGGTGAATGGGTGATGTCAGCCATATCGTCCACGGCGAGCGCACCGGTTTCGGACGTCCCCAGCACCACGTAGGCGCTGCCGCAGAACAGCGAATTCAAGCGTTTCATATCGGCGATCAGTTCCAGGTGCAGCGAACTGGTCTCGATGCTCTGGACGATTTTACGTTGCAGGCGGCTGACATGGGCATGGGCCAGGCGACGTTCCTGAGCGCGAAAGCGGCGTTTTTCCCGCAGCAACTGCCGGGCGCTTTCCGGATCGGCGCTGAGAAACACCGAAAGCCCCAATCGCAGGTTGGCGATCAGCTGTTCATGCAGGCCGACCAGTTCCTCGATGCCGACTTCGGAAAAGGAGCGGCGCTGCGCGGTCTTCTGCTGCTGGATCTTGCGCAGCATGCGTTCGATCAGGTCGCTGGCCAGTTTCAGGTTGATCGCCAGTTCGATGATTTCGGCCCAGCGCCGGCTGTCCTGTTCGCTGAGGTCTTCCCGGGGCATCTGCGCCAGGTAGAGCTTGATCGCGTTATAGAGCACTTCGACGTCGTCGTTGAGGTTGCGCATTTCCTGGGTGATCGCGGTCTGCTTGCCGTGCAGCACATCGCGCACGGCTTCGAGCATGTTATCGATCAGGTCACCGATGCGCAGGGTTTCCCGCGCCGCGTTGGCCAGGGCCAGGCTGGGGGTGGCCAGGGCGGTCGGATCGAGGTGGCGAGGCTTGGCCCGGCCGTTGGTTTCCGGGCGCTCCGGCAGCAGCCAGGCGCAGACCTTGGCCATCGGCCCGACCGTCGGCAGCAGCACCAGGCAACGCAGGGTGTTGTAGAGCAGGTGGAAACCGATCACCACCTCTTGCGGGCTGAAGTCCAGGCTGTCCATCCAGTGGGCGAGCGGGTCGAGCACCGGAATGATCAGCAGCAGGCCGATCAGCTTGTACAGCAGGCTGCCCAGCGCCACCTGGCGGCCGGCGGCGTTCTGCATGTTGGTGCTGAGAAAGGCCAGCACCCCGCTGCCGATGTTGGCGCCGATCACCAGGCCGATGGCCACCGGCAGGCTGATCACGCCGGCTCCGGCCAGGGTCGCGGTAAGCAGCACGGCCGCCAGGCTGGAGTAGGAAATCATGGCGAACAGCGCACCCATCAGGGCATCGAGCAGGATGTCGCCGGTCAGCGAGGCGAACAGGACTTTCACGCCTTGGGCATGGGTGATGGGCGCGGCGGCTTCGACGATCAGTTGCAGTGCCAGGATGATCAGCCCCAGGCCGATCCCTACCCGCCCGAGCTGGCCGGCGCGGGTCTGTTTGCGCGACAGGAAGAAGATCACCCCGAGAAAGATCAGCAGCGGCGACAGCCAGGACAGGTCAAAGGTCAGCACCCGGGCCATCAGCGCGGTGCCGACGTCGGCGCCGAGCATGGTCGCCAGGGCGGGTGTCAGGGCCATCAGCCCCTGGCCGACGAACGAGGTGACCAGCATCGCCGTAGCGTTGCTGCTCTGGACCATGGCGGTGACCAGGATCCCGGCGATGAAGGCCAGCGGACGCTTGGCCATGTTCTGGCCGATCAGGTGACGCAGGTTCGAGCCATAGACCCGCAGGATGCCGGTGCGGACGATATGCGTGCCCCAGATCAGCAAGGCCACGGCGGAGAGCAAATTGAGCAGGGTGAGCATAACGGCCCCCTGTGGTGAATAGCGCCCCAGAGGGGCAAGTTAACGGTGCCGCGCGTCGTTCTACGTTCTGTACTTAAGCTGTAGTTGGCTAACGGTCTGTGCGCCAGCATCGCATAGCTGATGCGGCGATTGAAACAAAACTGTCATGAAAAAACGGCTTTTCGCGGATGTGAAAAAGGGGCTCGAAAGCCCCTTTTTCTGCTGCGCTCTCGGGTTATTGACCCGGGATGTCCTTGCGCAGTTTCACCGGGTCCTGCTGCTTTTTCTTTTTCGCGATGGCAGTGCGCATCTTGATGTTGATCGCCTCCACCGCCAGCGAGAAGGCCATGGCGAAGTAGACGTAGCCTTTTGGCACATGCACTTCGAACGCCTCGGCGATCAGTACGGTACCGACCACCAGCAGGAACGACAGCGCCAGCATCTTCAGCGACGGGTGCTTGTCGATGAACTCGCTGATGGTGCCCGAGGCCAGCATCATCACCAGCACCGCGACGATGATCGCCGCGACCATGACCGGCACATGGGAGACCATGCCGACGGCGGTGATCACCGAGTCCAGGGAGAACACGATGTCGATGATCGCGATCTGGATGATGGTGTAGAGGAAGTTGCCGCCCTTGCCGCTTGGTTCTTCCGCGGTTTCGTCCTCGCCTTCCAGGGCGTGGTACATCTCCTGGGAACTCTTCCAGAGCAGGAACAGGCCACCGAAGAACAGGATCAGGTCACGCCCGGAAATACCCTGGCCGAAGACCACGAACAGGTCGGCGGTCAGGCGCATGACCCAGGTGATCGACAGCAGCAGGAGGATCCGCGTGATCATGGCCAGCGCCAGGCCGAAAATCCGGGTCCGTGCCTGCATGTGTTTGGGCATGCGGCTGACCAGGATCGAGATCATGATGATGTTGTCGATACCCAGGACGATTTCCAGGGCGGTCAGGGTAAAGAAGGCAACCCAGATTTCCGGGTTGGTCAGCCATTCCATGTGTATTCCTTTGAGCGAGTGTTGTACCGCGCCAGTCGAGATTTCCGAGAACGAAGTCTAGCGGCCGACGCGGTGAGTCATTGCTTTTTATAGAGTGCTGAACAGCGGAAAAATCCCCATCAGCAAGGCGGCGAACATTATGCACAGGCAAACCAGTACTGCCCACTTGAGGGTGAAGCGCTGGTGATCGCCGAACTCGATACCGGCCAGGGCCACCAGCAGGTAGGTGGATGGTACCAGCGGGCTGAGCAAGTGGACGGGTTGGCCGACGATCGAGGCACGTGCCATTTCCACCGCGGTGATGCCGTAGTGACTGGCGGCCTCGGCGAGAACGGGCAGCACGCCGTAATAGAAGGCATCGTTGGACATGAAGAAGGTGAACGGCATGCTCACCAGCGCGGTGATCACCGCCAGGTACGGGCCCAGTGCATCCGGAATCACCGCCAGCAGGCTCTTCGACATGGCGTCGACCATGCCGGTACCGGACAGGATGCCAGTGAAGATACCGGCGGCGAAGATCAGCCCGACCACCGCCAGCACGCTGCCAGCGTGGGCCGCGACGCGGTCCTTCTGCTGTTGCAGGCACGGGTAGTTGACGATCATCGCGATACTGAAGGCCACCATGAACAGCACTGGCAGCGGCAACAGGCCGGCGATCAGTGCGCACATCAGGGCGAAGGTCAGTGCGCCGTTGAACCAGATCAGCTTCGGACGGCGGGCGTCCGGGAACTGCGAAACGCTGATTTCACTGTGGTCGATCTCGTCGCCCTGCAGGTGCAGTTCACCCAGGCGCGCACGTTCGCGCTTGCCGTACATATAGGCGATCGCCAGGATCGCCACCACGCCGGCCAGCATCGCCGGGATCATCGGCACGAAGATGTCCGACGGGTCGACATGCAGCGCACTGGCGGCACGGGCGGTCGGGCCACCCCAGGGAGTCATGTTCATCACGCCGCCGGCCAGGATGATCAGGCCGGCCATGATCCGCGGGCTCATGCCGATGCGGCTGTACAGCGGCAGCATGGCCGCCACGCAGATCATGTAGGTGGTGGCGCCGTCGCCGTCCAGGGACACCACCAGCGCGAGCACGGCGGTACCGACCGAGACCTTGAGCGGGTCACCCTTGACCAGCTTGAGGATCTTGCGCACGGCCGGGTCGAACAGGCCGGAGTCGATCATCAGGGCGAAATACAGGATGGCGAACATCAGCATCACGCCGGTCGGTGCCAGCTTGGTGATGCCTTCGAGCATCATCGGGCCGATCTTCGGGGCGAAGCCGCCGAACAGCGCGAACAGGATAGGAACGATGATCAGGGCGATCAGCGCGGACAGGCGCTTGGTCATGATCAGGAACATGAAGGTGATGACCATGGCGAAGCCAAGGAAAGTCAGCATGGGAATACTCCAGGCGTAGCGCGGCTAGGGAATGGCAAACCGGTTGGGGTCAGCGCAGAACGGGAAGCGCGGGACGTGGAGGAAGCGGGGCGAAAAGGCGGGTACGAACGGACATCAGAATCACCATTGTTGTTGTTAATTGGGCCTGGAGGCGCGAAAACGCCCAATGGCCAACCGGTCTGTTGCCGGCAGTGGAGGCGATCCTAATCGCGGAAGCTTTCAGCTACCTTTCGTTGTAGAAAGCAATGATCAGATGCGTCGCAAGCCGACGTGCGGTTAAAAAACAACCAGATCGGCCTGCTGACGGAGTTTTCCGCTGCCATTCGATGGGAGGTCCTTGTATGAGCCTGTTGCATACCGGCGGTTGCCATTGCGGCCAGCTGCGTTATCAGTTCAGCGGGCCGTTGCGCGATATCGCCCATTGCCATTGTTCGATCTGCCGACGGGTCAGCGGCGGCCTGGTGACCACCTGGATCACCCTGCCCCGCCCGGCTTTCCAGTGGCTGGCCGGGACGCCGGCGTGTTACCACTCCTCACCCGGCTGTGCGCGGTACTTCTGCCCGAACTGCGGTGCCCATCTGGCGCTGATCACACAACTGAGCCCGGACAGCATCGATGTGACCATCGCTACCCTGGATCATCCGGAACTGGCGCCGGCCGAGCGGCATATCTGGACCGACAGCCGTTTGCCCTGGCTGCACCTGGATGAGCAGCTGCCGGGAGAGGCCGAGGAGACGTTGTAAGGTTGCGGGATCGCTTCGCGGGCCAGCTATGAAGGAGGCTGGCCCGCGATGCGGGATCAGGGCAGTTCCAGCCCGCCCGCGGCCTTGTGCAAGGCCCGCAGGTGTTCGCCCAGCTGTTTCAGGTTGGCTTCGTTGGCGGCGATTTCGGCGGCGCGGTTCGGCTCCAGCAAGGCCCGTACTTCCTTGTCCAGATCGCCGGTCAGGGCCTGCAGCTGTTTCTGGCGCAGGCTGCTTTCCGACTCCAGGCGTTGCCATTCGCTTGGCTGCGGCAAGCCATAGCCGCTGCTACCGAGCAACTCGGCCGGGCGACTGAGGAAGCCGCTGTTGGCGAGGATTTCCTGCAGGGTCTTGTTGGCCTTGTCCATGCCGCCGTTCTGCAGGTCGCGAGCGCCCAGATAACGCTGCTTGACCTCGTCCTGGGCCAGCAGCAGCTGGCGCCGGAAGCTTGCCTGTTCGAGCAGCAGCAAGGCAGCACTGGTGCGCAGGTCTGCCTGGTCGAACCACTGGCGGCGCTGCGCGGCGCTCAGGGACAGCCAGTCTTCGACGCTGTTCTGTTTGATCGGCAGATGCTTTTTCAACACTTCGAACATCGCCTGGTAACGGTCGCGGAAAGAGTCGAAGCGATACCCCAGGCGCAAGGCTTCGCGAGGGTCGTCCAGCACGCTGGTGTCGGCCAGGCCACGGCCCTTGAGCACTTCCAGCAGGCCGTTGGGCATGATGCTGTCGAGCCCGGTGAGCTGGGCATTGTTGCTGCCGCTGCGCAGCAGCTTCAGGCTTTCCACGGCGCAGTTGTTGGACAGGAAGTAATAGTTGCCGTCGTAGCTCCAGTGCATCTCGGCGGCGCGTTCGACCACCTCTTCGATCTCGCTGCGCGAGAGGTTCAGCGGCACCGAAGCCAGGCTGCGCAACTCGGTCTTGGTGTATTCATCGATGACCTGGGCCAACGGCAGGATAAACAGGCGGGACGGGTATTTGCCGACCAGGCCGTCCCAGCTCGACAGCTGCACGTCACCGACAAAGGCGCGGTAGGACAGCACCAGGTGCTGCTCGAGGTCCAGCCGGCAATCCGGCCCGCGTGGCCGGCCAGGTGCACAGATCACCAGGCGCAACATGCTGTGCCCCCAGCGGCTGACCCAGTTCTGGTTGGCTTCGGCCAGCAGGTAATCCACGGCGTAGACCCGCTCCGGGTCGACCTTGCCCAGCGGCTGCTTGGCGAAGTCGTTGCCGGCATTGAGGAAGGCGAAGGATTGGGTGCAGGTGTCCTTGGCCTTCGGCGCCCAGCCGAAATGCTCCTGGTAATAACGGTACAGCGCTGGCCGGCGGCAGGCGTAGCTCGGGTCCAGGAGGAAGTACTCCATGTTCACCGCGACGAACTCTTTCGGGTTGGTCGTTTCGTAGATATCCGGGCTGCGGGCGATCTGGCGGTTGTACTGCTCGCGTTCGCCGCGGCGGCCGACGTATTGCGGCCAGCCGGCGAGGTCGAGCAGGCGCGGGTCGTCGCTGAGGGTGAAGCGGCGCGCGGTCTGGCCGCGGCACTGGTCCGGCAGCCCGATCAGGCCCGAGGCACTGTTCTGGCGGCTGCAACGCTGGATCAGCGTGCGCTCGGCGCCAGGCCACAGGCGCGAACGGTCATAAATGTGGGTGAGTTCGTGCAGCACGGTGGCGAGCATTTCCCGGCGCACGGTGCCATGGGGGCGATGGGTTTTCTGGGTGGCCGCGCTGCCGTCGGTGAGGCTGGCCAGCAGCTTGCGATTCAGGTCGAGTTCGTCGACCAGCGCTGCCTGGCCGTAGGCGTTGTGAGGCATGTCGTCGGTCCAGCCGACATCGATGCGACGGTCCAGTTGTTCGATGAAGCGCGGCGGCAGCGCTTGCATCGCTTCATCCAGCAGCGCCTGGCTGGCGTGCTGCTGCTCCGGGCTCAAGCCTTCGGTCTTGAGCCGCAGTTGCAGGTCGGCCTGAGCGCTGTTGCCCAAGAGTAACAGCGCTGCACCCAGCAGCCAGGCAGCGAGCGGCCTCACAGTGCGAGGATGGCTTCGGCGAGCACCTGATCACTGGCGTCGCGGGCTTCCGGCACGCGGTTACGCAAGGTATCGAAGGCGGCCTCCAGCTGGGCGCCACGAATATCGCCGTCGCTGGCGACGAAGCTGGCGGCGTCGTCATGGGCGGCACGCACGATTTTCGAGTCGCGGATGGAGGTGGTGGTGTCCGAGGTGAAATCGATGGTACGACCAAAGGCTCGAACGATGATGTTACTGGTGGCTACCAGGGTTTGTGCCTGGGCCACATCAGCCAACAGCAACAGGCCAAGGGTGGCAGCAATCAGCGGGCTACGCATGGAACGACTCCGGGATGACAGGGATAGTTATTGGACGAGAATTGCCTGCGCCAGTTCAAGGTCGCCGACATGAAGTTGTGGCTGGGTTTTACGCAGGTATTTCAGGGCTGATTCCAGCCGGGCTCCGCGCAGGTGGCCGTCAGTGGCGACGAACGCCGCGGCATCATCCTGGGCAGCCAGTACGCGTTTGTTGTCGAAAGGCGCGGAGGTCACCTTGCTGGTGGCGTAGCCAGTGATGACCAGGCCTTGTGTGCTCAAGTCGAAAGCAGCCGCCGAGCCTGTCCAGCAAACGGCAATCAACGAAGGGACGGTAAGCAGGGATCTGAAAAAACGCATGAGTCTCGACAGCTGAAAAACCAGCGGCAAGGCTAGCGCAATGCCCGGGCGAGAGCCAGCGCCCAGGGTTTCGGGTGCGTTGGGCGCACCCGTCGCCGGACCGGTGTCAGATCGTCAGGATGGCCTGAGCGAGCTGGGCGTCAGTAGCGCTCAGTTGTGGCAACTGTTGGCGGATGTGGTCAAACGCGCTTTCCAGCTTCACTCCACGAATGGCGCCTTCGGTGGCGACAAAACTGGCGGCGTCGTCACGAGCGGCGCGCACGATTTTGTCGTCACGGAACGAGGATGTGACGTCGGAAGTCGCATCGGAAGTGGCCTTGAGTGCGCCGACAACCGCATCGGTGGTGACGATAAAGCTGGAGGCGTGGGCGTTGGAGGCCAAGGCCAGCAAGGCAGCAGCGCTGAGCAGGCGAAGACGGGACATAGGTAAAACTCCTTGATAACAGATAGGGTGGTGCTGAGTGGGCACCGGGTAGTCACTGTGGGGCAGATGAATCAGACGCCCCTTCAGGAAAATCGCTACACGCTACTGGATATTAGGCCCACCCCATCTGTTCGAATAGCCCTCTTCTGCTGTCTTGGCGCGAACTAGCGCCAGAAGGGTTTCTCCAGTTCAGCCATGCGGTCGCTATGGCTGATGCCTACATCGGACAATTGCTGATCGTTGAGCCCTGCCAGTACGCGGCGTGTCCGGGCGTTCTGTTGCATTTGGCACAAGGCGCGGTACAAGCGTTTCCACGCGCTTATCTGAGGATGGGAGAAGCTGAGAGGTGCGATACGTCCTGGTATGTGGTTCATGGTGCGGTCCTTTCGGCAGGCCGAAGTCAGGGACTTGGGACACCATGTTGCTATTCACGCAGGCTCGTATACAGATACAACAGTGTGAAATTGTACTGGTCCAGTTTTATTTATATTTAAACTGTACCTGTCTGGCCATACCCTTTCTGTACCGGCTCTTCCCAGTATTGCCAGGCCTAAAACGACAAAACCCGTCGCAGTTGCCCGCGACGGGTTTTGTTTTTTCAATTCGGGGTGCTGGCGGTGGACCCGGTGGGTCAGGGCCAGCGACGCTAACTTAGCGCCAGAACGGCTTGCTCAGCTCTTCGTAGCGTTGAGCTTCGCTGATACCTGCGTCAGCCAGCAGACGCGAATCCAGGCGAGCCAGTTGGTGGCGGCTGGAGATGCGGCGCTGCCACAACATCAGGTTGGCGAGAACGCGCAGAGGCAGGGAGGCCTGGGTTTTTGCAGCTTTGTCTTCGAAGAACAGTTCGGAACTGAGTGTACGTTCCATGGTGTGCATCCTTCCGCTTGTGGCGGGATTAGGTAGTGGTTTAACTGGAGCCCATGATCCTCCTCTCGCGCCAGTCTCTGTAGATACAGTTCATCTGTATTGTGAGGGACCAGTTAACTGTTTATAGGTGCTGTACTGTTCGGAAATGATGCAACTGTACCTATCAGCACCATTTAGGTGCGTTTCAGGACGTTTTCTTGAAAAAGGTGGGGTTTTGAGGGGGTAAAACACCAGTACAGCAGTACAGTTTTTGACAAGTGTTTAAGGGCTGTCGATGAGCTGACGCAACTGTGCTTGCGTCAGCCATCGACTGTACCCATCACACAGCGAGCATGCGCCCGGTTTCTTCCAGGTTCATGTGCCAGCGCAGGGCATCGCGCAGGATGTGCGGCGTGTGGCCGCCCAGGGCGCAGGCGGCGGTGAAGTAGTCATTCAGGGGCTGGCGATAGTCCGGGTGTACACAGTTGTCGATGATCACCCGGGCCCGCTCCCGTGGCGCCAGGCCACGCAGGTCGGCCAGGCCGACTTCGGTCACCAGGATGTCGACGTCGTGTTCGGTATGGTCGACGTGGCTGACCATCGGCACCACGCTGGAAATCGCCCCGCCCTTGGCAATGGACTTGGTGACGAAGATCGCCAGGTGCGCGTTGCGCGCGAAGTCACCCGAACCGCCGATGCCGTTCATCATCCGCGTGCCGCAGACGTGGGTGGAATTGACGTTGCCGTAGATGTCGAACTCCAGGGCGGTGTTGATGCCGATGATGCCCAGGCGACGCACCACTTCCGGATGGTTGGAGATCTCCTGCGGGCGCAGCACTAGCTTGTCCTTGTAACGCTCCAGGTTGCCGAACACATCGGCATTGCGCCGGCTCGACAGGGTGATCGAGCTGCCCGAAGCGAAGCTCAGCTTGCCGGCGTCGATCAGGTCGAAAGTCGAATCCTGCAGCACTTCGGAGTACATGGTCAGGTCTTCGAACGGCGACTCGATCAGGCCGCACATCACCGCGTTGGCGATATTGCCAATACCCGCCTGCAGCGGGCCGAGCTTGTTGCTCATGCGCCCAGCGTCCACTTCCTGCTTGAAGAAGTTGATCAGGTGATTGGCGATCCCCTGGGTTTCGCTGTCTGGCGTCGAAACAGTGGATGGCGAGTCCGCCTGGTTGGTGATGACGATAGCGACGATCTTCTCCGCCGGGATCGGGATGGCGGTGCTGCCGATACGGTCGTCGACCTTCACTAGCGGGATGGGCGTGCGGGTCGGCCGGTAGGTCGGGATATAGATGTCGTGCAGACCTTCCAGGTTCGGGTTGTGCGCCAGGTTGATCTCGACGATCACGTGCTTGGCGAAGATCGCGAAACTGGCGGAGTTGCCCACCGAGGTGGTCGGCACGATATGGCCTTGCTCGGTGATCGCCACGGCTTCGATGACGGCGATGTCCGGCAGCTTGAGCTGCTGGTTGCGCAGCTGTTCCACTGTTTCCGACAGGTGCTGGTCGATGAACATCACCTCGCCGGCATTGATCGCCTTGCGCAGGGTGCTGTCGACCTGGAACGGCATGCGTCGGGCCAGGACACCGGCCTCGGTCAGTTGCTTGTCGAGGTCGTTGCCCAGGCTGGCGCCGGTCATCAGGCTGATTTTCAGTGGGGTTACCTTGGCGCGCTCGGCCAATGCATGGGGCACGGCCTTGGCTTCGCCGGCGCGGGTGAAGCCGCTCATGCCGACGGTCATGCCGTCCTGAATCAGAGCGGCAGCGTCGGCGGCGCTCATCACCTTATCCAACAACGAAGGCAAGCGGATACGATCACGGTACATGGATTGTTATCTCGGGCAGCGGAAGCAAGATGCGCAGTCTAGTGATTTCAAAAAAATTCGTCCCGCTACCAAGGTCGAATGAAAGGCCGCGATTTAGAGCCTTTTGTCGGGTTTGTGCGGGAAATAAAAAACCCCAGCCTACTAAAGGCTGAGGTCTTGGGTGTTGCGCTGGAGCAGGGTTTACTCGACGGCTTTGACCATGTCTTCGATGACTTTCTTGGCGTCGCCGAACACCATCATGGTCTTGTCCAGGTAGAACAGTTCGTTGTCCAGGCCGGCATAACCGCTGGCCATCGAACGCTTGTTGACGATGACGGTCTTGGCCTTGAACGCCTCGAGAATCGGCATGCCGGCGATCGGCGATTTCGGATCGTTCTTCGCCGCCGGGTTGACCACGTCGTTGGCGCCGAGCACCAGCACCACGTCGGCCTGGCCGAACTCGGAGTTGATGTCTTCCATCTCGAACACCTGGTCGTACGGCACTTCGGCCTCGGCCAGCAGTACGTTCATGTGGCCGGGCATGCGCCCTGCTACCGGGTGGATCGCGTACTTCACGGTCACGCCACGGTGTACCAGTTTCTCGGTCAGCTCTTTCAGCGCGTGCTGGGCCCGCGCGACCGCCAGGCCGTAACCCGGAACGATGATCACGGTGTCGGCGTTGGTCAGCAGGAAGGTGGCGTCGTCGGCCGAGCCGGACTTCACCGGGCGGGCTTCTTGCGCGCCCGCCGGGCCGCCAGCGTCTGCAGTGTTGCCGAAGCCGCCAAGCAGTACGTTGAAGAACGAACGGTTCATCGCCTTGCACATGATGTACGACAGGATCGCACCGGACGAACCCACCAGGGAGCCGGCGATAATCAGCATCGAGTTGTTCAGCGAGAAGCCGATCCCCGCCGCTGCCCAGCCCGAGTAGCTGTTGAGCATCGACACCACCACCGGCATGTCGGCGCCGCCGATCGGGATGATGATCAGCACGCCCAGCACGAAGGCCAGGACCAGCATCAGGGCGAAGGCGCTGAGATTGCCGGTGAACATGAAGGTCACGCCCAGGCCCAGGGTCGCCAGGCCGAGAATCAGGTTCAGTTTGTGTTGGCCGCCGAACTGTACCGGTGCGCCCTGGAACAGGCGGAACTTGTACTTGCCCGACAGCTTGCCGAAGGCAATCACCGAACCGGAGAAGGTGATGGCACCGATGGCTGCGCCGAGGAACAGCTCCAGGCGGTTACCGGCCGGAATCGAATCCCCCAACTGCTGGACGATGCCCAGGGACTGCGGTTCGACCACGGCAGCAATGGCAATGAACACCGCCGCCAGACCGATCATGCTGTGCATGAAGGCCACCAGCTCCGGCATCTTGGTCATTTCCACGCGCTTGGCCATGATCGAACCGGCGGTGCCGCCGATCAGCAGGCCGACGATCACGTAGCCAATGCCAACGGTCGCCAGTTCCGCGCCGAGCTTGAACACCAGGCCGACGGTGGTGACGATCGCCAGGGCCATGCCGAGCATGCCGAACAGGTTGCCGCGACGCGAGGAGGTCGGGTGCGACAGGCCTTTGAGGGCCTGGATAAAGCAGATCGACGCGATCAGGTAGAGCGTCGTTACCAGATTCATGCTCATTACTTGGGCGCCTCTTCTTTTACGGCTTTCGGGGCTTTTTTCTTGAACATCTCAAGCATGCGGCGGGTTACCAGGAAGCCGCCGAACACGTTGACCGCGGCCAGGGCCACGGCCAGCGTGCCCATGGTCTTGCCCAGCGGCGTCACGGTCAGGGCGGCGGCCAGCATGGCGCCGACGATCACGATCGCCGAAATGGCGTTGGTTACCGCCATCAGCGGGGTGTGCAGTGCGGGTGTAACGTTCCAGACCACGTGATAACCGACATAAATCGCCAGCACGAAGATGATCAGGTTGTAGATACCGGGGGAGATAAGCTCTTCCATCGTCTGAATCCCTGCTTAGGCGTTTTTACGGATGACTTGGCCGTCGCGGCACATCAGGCACGCGGCGACGATGTCGTCTTCTAGGTTGACCTCGAACTGACCTTCTTTAGTGAAGACGAGCTTCAGGAAGTCCAGCAGGTTGCGGGCGTACAGCGCCGAGGCATCGGCAGCGACAGCACCGGCCAGGTTGGTCGGGCCGACAATGGTCACGCCATTTTCGACGACCACCTGATCCGCCACGGTCAGCGGGCAGTTGCCGCCCTGGGCCGCGGCGAGGTCGACGACCACCGAGCCTGGCTTCATCTGGGCCACGGTTTCGGCGCTCAGCAGCACTGGCGCCTTGCGGCCTGGAATCAGGGCGGTGGTGATCACGATGTCCGCCTGCTTGGCGCGTTCGTGCACGGCCTGGGCCTGGCGCTGCATCCAGCTGGCAGGCATCGGGCGCGCGTAACCACCGACACCGACGGCGCATTCGCGCTCTTCATCGGTCTCGTAAGGCACGTCGACGAACTTGGCCCCCAGGGATTCGATCTGTTCCTTGACCGCCGGACGCACGTCCGAGGCCTCGATCACCGCGCCCAGGCGCTTGGCGGTGGCGATGGCCTGCAGGCCGGCAACCCCGGCACCGAGAATCAGCACGCGAGCAGCTTTCACGGTGCCCGCGGCAGTCATCAGCATCGGCATGAAGCGCGGGTAATAGTGGGCAGCGAGCAGCACCGCCTTGTAACCGGCGATGTTGGCTTGCGAGGACAGCACATCCAGGCTCTGGGCCCGCGAGGTGCGTGGCGCTGCTTCCAGGGCAAAGGCGGTGATGCCGCATTCGGCCATCTTGGCAATGGTTTCATTGCTGAACGGATTGAGCATGCCCACCAGGACGGTGCCGCTTTTGATCAGGGCCAGCTCGCTGTCACTGGGAGCCACGACCTTGAGAATCAGCTCCGCGCCGAATGCATCGTTGGCGCTGCCAATGGTTGCACCTGCCGCTTCATAGGCACTGTCGACAACACTGGCGTTGATGCCGGCGCCGCTCTGCACAGTGACTTTATGACCCTGGCCGATCAGTTTCTTGATGGTTTCCGGGGTTGCAGCAACCCGTGTTTCACCCGTTTGGGTCTCGAGAGGAACACCAATGTGCACGTCAAATCTCCTGCTTGATCTTATTGCTTTCGATCTTTTCTAGAAGGCCAGCGCACTACGGATGGTGCAGCTGGGGCGGCCGATCAGCACGATCCCGCCAGAATCAAGGCGGGGCGCGGCATTTTGCAGGCGAACATTACGCCCTTCAAGGGATTATGAGGGGTGACGGAAAATTAACTACAAGTCACCCTGTGACCGAATGTCGCAAGGGTTGGGCTCAATCCCTTGTAAGTCGTGACCTGTAAGGATTTCGACGGAAAATAAAACAATTTTCATATTGCTCGCGTGAATGAGCGTTCATGACCCTCAAAAAGCCCTACAAGCCACGTGGTTAGGCGCTTGTAGGACGGTTGTCCCGCTTATCGATACAGTCTGTCTGAATGCGACATTTAGTTATATCTGTAGTGTTTGGTTTTTTCTGACTACGAAGTCAGCTTGTTGCCCTGCCCTGCTATTTCTCTAGGCTGTAGCTTTGTGCCTGCTCCACCAGCCAATCGCGAAAAGCCCGTAAAGACGCTGATTCCACCTTGCGCTCGGGAATCATCAGGTAATACGCCTTGATGCTCGCCAGGGCTTCGGGGTTGGCGATCACCAGGCGCTTTTCCCTCAGCTCCCGTTGAATAAGGAATGGCGGGATCAGGGCGATGCCCATGTCGTGCATGGCGGCCTGCGCCAGCATGGAGAATAGTTCGTAACGCGGGCCTGTCATGTCCCGCGGGATATTCAGGTGCTGTGAGTTGAACCATTGCCGCCAGGCATAGGGGCGCGTGGTCTGCTGCAGCAGCGGCAGCTCGGCGATTTCTTCGGCACTTAGCCGGGTGCGGTTACCCAGGGTCGCGGGGCTGCACACCGGCATTGGGTTTTCTCCCATCAGGCGATGGGATTGGGTGCCCGACCAGTCGGCATCGCCAAAGTAAATCGCGGCGTCGAAGTCGGTATCGGCGAACAGGAAAGGCCGGGTGCGGTTGGTCAGGTTGACCGTGACTTCCGGGTGTCGCTGCTGAAAATCCTTGAGTCGGGGCAGCAGCCATTGGGTGCCAAAGGTCGGGACCACCGCCAGCTCGATGACGTTGGCGCCCTGCTGGCCCATGACGGAAAGCGTGTCGCGCTCCACCGCGTCCAGTTGGGTGGCCACGCGGCGGCTGTAGGAGAGCCCGGCTTCGGTCAGCTTGACGCCGCGCCGGGACCGGCGGAACAGCTCGACCCCGAGAAACTCTTCCAGGCTGGCGATCTGTCGGCAAATTGCGCCCTGGGTTAGCGAAAGCTCCTGCGCCGCCTTGGTAAAGCTCTCGTGGCGTGCGGCGGCTTCGAAGCTGATCAGGGCGGCTGTGCTGGGGATCTTTCTGCGCATGTACGGCAATCTCACTAATGGAATCGCTAAAAGCCACTTACGGCTGTTACGGAGTGAGAAATTAGCACAACAGTATGCGAAATCCTCGTTTGCCGCGCCCGGCAAGCCGGCCTAGGATCAACCCACGAACGTTGACCTACTTCACGAGGACTCACTCATGGGCGGTAAAGCAAGCTTCAACTGGATCGATCCCCTTCTGCTGGATCAACAGCTCACTGAAGAAGAGCGCATGGTGCGCGACAGTGCCGAGCAATTCGCTCAGGGCAAGCTGGCGCCGCGTGTGCTCGAAGCTTTCCGTCATGAAAAGACCGACCCGGCGATCTTCCGCGAAATGGGCGAAGTCGGCCTGCTGGGTGCCACCATTCCCGAGCAGTACGGTGGCAGCGGCCTGAACTATGTCTGCTACGGCCTGATTGCCCGTGAAGTGGAGCGTGTGGATTCCGGCTACCGCTCGATGATGAGCGTGCAGTCCTCCCTGGTGATGGTGCCGATCAACGAATTTGGTACCGAAGCCCAGAAGCAGAAGTATTTGCCGAAACTGGCTTCTGGCGAGTGGATCGGCTGCTTTGGTCTGACCGAACCCAACCATGGTTCCGACCCGGGCGCGATGGTTACCCGTGCTCGCAAGGTGGACGGCGGTTACAGCCTGACTGGCAGCAAGATGTGGATCACCAACAGTCCGATCGCTGATGTGTTTGTGGTGTGGGCCAAGGACGATGCTGGCGATATCCGCGGCTTCGTGCTGGAAAAAGGCTGGAAAGGTCTGAGTGCTCCGGCGATTCACGGCAAGGTCGGCCTGCGCGCTTCCATCACCGGCGAAATCGTCATGGACAACGTCTTTGTTCCGGAAGAGAACATCTTCCCGGACGTGCGTGGCCTGAAAGGTCCGTTCACCTGCCTGAACTCTGCCCGCTACGGCATTTCCTGGGGCGCTCTGGGTGCGGCCGAATTCTGCTGGCACACCGCTCGCCAATACACCCTGGATCGTCAGCAATTCGGTCGCCCGCTAGCGGCTACCCAACTGATCCAGAAAAAACTGGCAGACATGCAGACCGAGATCACCCTCGCCCTCCAAGGCTGCCTGCGTCTGGGCCGGATGAAGGATGAAGGCACGGCGGCGGTTGAAATCACCTCGATCATGAAGCGCAACTCCTGCGGCAAATCTCTGGACATCGCTCGCATGGCCCGCGACATGCTGGGGGGTAACGGCATCTCCGACGAGTTCGGCATCGCCCGTCACCTGGTCAACCTGGAAGTGGTGAATACCTACGAAGGGACCCATGACGTCCATGCCCTGATCCTGGGGCGCGCGCAGACCGGCATCCAGGCGTTCTACTAATAGGAGAGCGACCATGGGCGCGTTATCTCATTTGCGGGTGCTGGACTTGTCGCGAGTGCTGGCCGGGCCTTGGGCCGGTCAGATCCTGGCGGACCTGGGGGCCGAGGTAATCAAGGTCGAGCGTCCGGGCAATGGTGACGATACCCGCGCCTGGGGGCCGCCTTTCCTCAAGGACGCTTATGGCGAGAACACCACGGAGGCTGCCTATTACCTGTCGGCCAACCGTAACAAGCAGTCGGTGACCATCGACTTCACTCGGCCGGAGGGTCAGCGCCTGGTGCGCGAACTGGCGGCCAAGTCCGACATTCTGATCGAGAACTTCAAGGTTGGCGGTTTGGCGGCCTATGGGTTGGACTACCAGTCGCTGAAGGCGCTCAACCCTGACCTGATCTATTGCTCCATTACCGGCTTCGGCCAGACCGGGCCTTATGCCAAGCGTGCCGGCTACGACTTCATGATCCAGGGGCTGGGCGGGCTGATGAGCCTGACCGGGCGTCCCGAGGGCGATGAAGGTGCCGGGCCGGTGAAGGTTGGCGTGGCGTTGACGGATATCCTGACGGGGCTGTATTCGACTGTGGCGATTCTTGCCGCGCTGGCGCATCGGCAGCACAGCGGTGGTGGGCAGCACATCGATATGGCGCTGCTGGATGTGCAGGTTGCGTGTCTGGCCAACCAGGCGATGAATTACCTGACCACTGGAGTCGCTCCCAAGCGCCTGGGTAATGCTCACCCGAATATCGTGCCTTATCAGGACTTTCCTACGGCGGATGGTGATTTCATCCTTACCGTGGGGAATGACGGGCAGTTCCGCAAGTTTGCCGAGGTGGCGGGCCAGCCGCAGTGGGCGGACGATCCGCGTTTTGCGACTAATAAGCTGCGGGTTGCCAATCGGGCGGTGTTGATCCCGCTGATTCGTCAGGCCACGGTGTTCAAGACCACTGCTGAGTGGGTCACCCAGTTGGAGCAGGCAGGAGTGCCTTGCGGCCCTATCAACGACCTGGCGCAGATGTTCGAGGATCCGCAGGTCAAGGCGCGCGGGTTGGCGATCGAGCTGCCCCATGCGTTGGCCGGGCTGGTGCCTCAGGTGGCGAGTCCGATCCGTCTCTCCGAAACGCCGGTCGAGTACCGTCATGCTCCTCCTTTATTAGGAGAGCATACCGCCCAGGTTCTGCAGCGGGTGTTGGGGCTTGAGCTTGAGTCCGTGGATGCCTTGCGAGCCTCGGGCGTGCTGTGAATGTGCTCTTCTATATAGAGAGCATCTGATCCCTTCTATATATGAGGCTTGAAAACACCCCTTTTGGGGTGTTTTCAAGTTTATTCATAGTAAAAGCAAATTAGGGGTTGACGGCAGATTCTGGAAGTCTATAATTCGCCCCACTTCCGGCGCAGTCGAAACGGAAAACTCCTTGAGATTCAATGAGTTACGCGGTTTTCGACAGCGGTTACGCTTCAGTTCATCGAAGCCCGAAGGAGTCGGTTCGGCAGTGTGTTTTCGCCGGATTGACGGTTCGATCTTCTCGGTCGAAAGCGGAGAAAAAGAGGTGTTGACAGCAGCGTGTAACGCTGTAGAATTCGCCTCCCGCTGACGAGAGATCGGAAGCGCAAGTGGTTGAAGTTGCAAAGGAAACTTTGAAAACTTCTTAAAATAACCGCTTGACAGATACGGAGGCTGCTGTAGAATGCGCGCCTCGGTTGAGACGAAAGACTTAACCAACCGCTCTTTAACAACTGAATCAAGCAATTCGTGTGGGTGCTTGTGGAGTCAGACTGATAGTCAGAAAGATTATCAGCATCACAAGTTACTCTGCGAGAAATCAAAGATGTAACCAACGATTGCTGAGCCAAGTTTAGGGTTTTCTCAAAACCCAAAGATGTTTGAACTGAAGAGTTTGATCATGGCTCAGATTGAACGCTGGCGGCAGGCCTAACACATGCAAGTCGAGCGGTAGAGAGAAGCTTGCTTCTCTTGAGAGCGGCGGACGGGTGAGTAATGCCTAGGAATCTGCCTGGTAGTGGGGGATAACGTTCGGAAACGGACGCTAATACCGCATACGTCCTACGGGAGAAAGCAGGGGACCTTCGGGCCTTGCGCTATCAGATGAGCCTAGGTCGGATTAGCTAGTTGGTGAGGTAATGGCTCACCAAGGCGACGATCCGTAACTGGTCTGAGAGGATGATCAGTCACACTGGAACTGAGACACGGTCCAGACTCCTACGGGAGGCAGCAGTGGGGAATATTGGACAATGGGCGAAAGCCTGATCCAGCCATGCCGCGTGTGTGAAGAAGGTCTTCGGATTGTAAAGCACTTTAAGTTGGGAGGAAGGGTACTTACCTAATACGTGAGTATTTTGACGTTACCGACAGAATAAGCACCGGCTAACTCTGTGCCAGCAGCCGCGGTAATACAGAGGGTGCAAGCGTTAATCGGAATTACTGGGCGTAAAGCGCGCGTAGGTGGTTCGTTAAGTTGGATGTGAAATCCCCGGGCTCAACCTGGGAACTGCATCCAAAACTGGCGAGCTAGAGTATGGTAGAGGGTGGTGGAATTTCCTGTGTAGCGGTGAAATGCGTAGATATAGGAAGGAACACCAGTGGCGAAGGCGACCACCTGGACTGATACTGACACTGAGGTGCGAAAGCGTGGGGAGCAAACAGGATTAGATACCCTGGTAGTCCACGCCGTAAACGATGTCAACTAGCCGTTGGGAGCCTTGAGCTCTTAGTGGCGCAGCTAACGCATTAAGTTGACCGCCTGGGGAGTACGGCCGCAAGGTTAAAACTCAAATGAATTGACGGGGGCCCGCACAAGCGGTGGAGCATGTGGTTTAATTCGAAGCAACGCGAAGAACCTTACCAGGCCTTGACATCCAATGAACTTTCCAGAGATGGATTGGTGCCTTCGGGAACATTGAGACAGGTGCTGCATGGCTGTCGTCAGCTCGTGTCGTGAGATGTTGGGTTAAGTCCCGTAACGAGCGCAACCCTTGTCCTTAGTTACCAGCACGTAATGGTGGGCACTCTAAGGAGACTGCCGGTGACAAACCGGAGGAAGGTGGGGATGACGTCAAGTCATCATGGCCCTTACGGCCTGGGCTACACACGTGCTACAATGGTCGGTACAGAGGGTTGCCAAGCCGCGAGGTGGAGCTAATCCCATAAAACCGATCGTAGTCCGGATCGCAGTCTGCAACTCGACTGCGTGAAGTCGGAATCGCTAGTAATCGCGAATCAGAATGTCGCGGTGAATACGTTCCCGGGCCTTGTACACACCGCCCGTCACACCATGGGAGTGGGTTGCACCAGAAGTAGCTAGTCTAACCTTCGGGAGGACGGTTACCACGGTGTGATTCATGACTGGGGTGAAGTCGTAACAAGGTAGCCGTAGGGGAACCTGCGGCTGGATCACCTCCTTAATCGACGACATCAGCTGCTTCATAAGCTCCCACACGAATTGCTTGATTCATTGAAGAAGACGATTGGGTCTGTAGCTCAGTTGGTTAGAGCGCACCCCTGATAAGGGTGAGGTCGGCAGTTCGAATCTGCCCAGACCCACCAATTACTGGTGCACCCTGTAGCGATACGGGGCCATAGCTCAGCTGGGAGAGCGCCTGCCTTGCACGCAGGAGGTCAGCGGTTCGATCCCGCTTGGCTCCACCATTACAGATTGGTGTCCATCGTTTAAAGCTTAGAAATGAGCATTCCGCTGATTGGCGATGAATGTTGATTTCTGATCTTTATCAGAATCGTTCTTTAAAAATTTGGGTATGTGATAGAAAGATAGACTGGATAGCACTTTCACTGGTGTTTATTCAGGCTAAGGTAAAATTTGTGAGTTTAATCGCGAATTTTCGGCGAATGTCGTCTTCACAGTATAACCAGATTGCTTGGGGTTATATGGTCAAGTGAAGAAGCGCATACGGTGGATGCCTTGGCAGTCAGAGGCGATGAAAGACGTGGTAGCCTGCGAAAAGCTTCGGGGAGTCGGCAAACAGACTTTGATCCGGAGATGTCTGAATGGGGGAACCCAGCCATCATAAGATGGTTATCTTGTACTGAATACATAGGTGCAAGAGGCGAACCAGGGGAACTGAAACATCTAAGTACCCTGAGGAAAAGAAATCAACCGAGATTCCCTTAGTAGTGGCGAGCGAACGGGGACTAGCCCTTAAGTGGCTTTGAGATTAGCGGAACGCTCTGGAAAGTGCGGCCATAGTGGGTGATAGCCCTGTACGCGAAAGTCTCTTAGTCATGAAATCGAGTAGGACGGAGCACGAGAAACTTTGTCTGAATATGGGGGGACCATCCTCCAAGGCTAAATACTACTGACTGACCGATAGTGAACTAGTACCGTGAGGGAAAGGCGAAAAGAACCCCGGAGAGGGGAGTGAAATAGATCCTGAAACCGTATGCGTACAAGCAGTGGGAGCAGACTTTGTTCTGTGACTGCGTACCTTTTGTATAATGGGTCAGCGACTTATATTCAGTGGCGAGCTTAACCGAATAGGGGAGGCGTAGCGAAAGCGAGTCTTAATAGGGCGTTTAGTCGCTGGGTATAGACCCGAAACCGGGCGATCTATCCATGGGCAGGTTGAAGGTTAGGTAACACTGACTGGAGGACCGAACCGACTACCGTTGAAAAGTTAGCGGATGACCTGTGGATCGGAGTGAAAGGCTAATCAAGCTCGGAGATAGCTGGTTCTCCTCGAAAGCTATTTAGGTAGCGCCTCATGTATCACTGTAGGGGGTAGAGCACTGTTTCGGCTAGGGGGTCATCCCGACTTACCAAACCGATGCAAACTCCGAATACCTACAAGTGCCGAGCATGGGAGACACACGGCGGGTGCTAACGTCCGTCGTGAAAAGGGAAACAACCCAGACCGTCAGCTAAGGTCCCAAAGTTATGGTTAAGTGGGAAACGATGTGGGAAGGCTTAGACAGCTAGGAGGTTGGCTTAGAAGCAGCCACCCTTTAAAGAAAGCGTAATAGCTCACTAGTCGAGTCGGCCTGCGCGGAAGATGTAACGGGGCTCAAACCATACACCGAAGCTACGGGTATCACGTAAGTGATGCGGTAGAGGAGCGTTCTGTAAGCCTGTGAAGGTGAGTTGAGAAGCTTGCTGGAGGTATCAGAAGTGCGAATGCTGACATGAGTAACGACAATGGGTGTGAAAAACACCCACGCCGAAAGACCAAGGTTTCCTGCGCAACGTTAATCGACGCAGGGTTAGTCGGTCCCTAAGGCGAGGCTGAAAAGCGTAGTCGATGGAAAACAGGTTAATATTCCTGTACTTCTAGTTATTGCGATGGAGGGACGGAGAAGGCTAGGCCAGCTTGGCGTTGGTTGTCCAAGTTTAAGGTGGTAGGCTGGAATCTTAGGTAAATCCGGGGTTCTAAGGCCGAGAGCTGATGACGAGTTACCTTTTAGGTGACGAAGTGGTTGATGCCATGCTTCCAAGAAAAGCTTCTAAGCTTCAGATAACTAGGAACCGTACCCCAAACCGACACAGGTGGTTGGGTAGAGAATACCAAGGCGCTTGAGAGAACTCGGGTGAAGGAACTAGGCAAAATGGCACCGTAACTTCGGGAGAAGGTGCGCCGGTGAGGGTGAAGGACTTGCTCCGTAAGCCCATGCCGGTCGAAGATACCAGGCCGCTGCGACTGTTTATTAAAAACACAGCACTCTGCAAACACGAAAGTGGACGTATAGGGTGTGACGCCTGCCCGGTGCCGGAAGGTTAATTGATGGGGTTAGCTAACGCGAAGCTCTTGATCGAAGCCCCGGTAAACGGCGGCCGTAACTATAACGGTCCTAAGGTAGCGAAATTCCTTGTCGGGTAAGTTCCGACCTGCACGAATGGCGTAACGATGGCGGCGCTGTCTCCACCCGAGACTCAGTGAAATTGAAATCGCTGTGAAGATGCAGTGTATCCGCGGCTAGACGGAAAGACCCCGTGAACCTTTACTATAGCTTTGCACTGGACTTTGAATTTGCTTGTGTAGGATAGGTGGGAGGCTTTGAAGCGTGGACGCCAGTTCGCGTGGAGCCATCCTTGAAATACCACCCTGGCAACTTTGAGGTTCTAACTCAGGTCCGTTATCCGGATCGAGGACAGTGTATGGTGGGTAGTTTGACTGGGGCGGTCTCCTCCTAAAGAGTAACGGAGGAGTACGAAGGTGCGCTCAGACCGGTCGGAAATCGGTCGTAGAGTATAAAGGCAAAAGCGCGCTTGACTGCGAGACAGACACGTCGAGCAGGTACGAAAGTAGGTCTTAGTGATCCGGTGGTTCTGTATGGAAGGGCCATCGCTCAACGGATAAAAGGTACTCCGGGGATAACAGGCTGATACCGCCCAAGAGTTCATATCGACGGCGGTGTTTGGCACCTCGATGTCGGCTCATCACATCCTGGGGCTGAAGCCGGTCCCAAGGGTATGGCTGTTCGCCATTTAAAGTGGTACGCGAGCTGGGTTTAGAACGTCGTGAGACAGTTCGGTCCCTATCTGCCGTGGACGTTTGAGATTTGAGAGGGGCTGCTCCTAGTACGAGAGGACCGGAGTGGACGAACCTCTGGTGTTCCGGTTGTCACGCCAGTGGCATTGCCGGGTAGCTATGTTCGGAAAAGATAACCGCTGAAAGCATCTAAGCGGGAAACTTGCCTCAAGATGAGATCTCACTGGAACCTTGAGTTCCCTGAAGGGCCGTCGAAGACTACGACGTTGATAGGTTGGGTGTGTAAGCGCTGTGAGGCGTTGAGCTAACCAATACTAATTGCCCGTGAGGCTTGACCATATAACACCCAAGCAATTTGCTTAAGAGCGAGTTGCGGTGTGTGAAGACGAAACGAACCGAAAGTTTGCACTACTCACAAAAGCACCACAAAGCTATTACATACCCAATTTGCTGAAGCGTCGAAAGACGACTCGGCACACCGAATTTCTTGACGACCATAGAGCATTGGAACCACCTGATCCCATCCCGAACTCAGAAGTGAAACGATGCATCGCCGATGGTAGTGTGGGGTTTCCCCATGTGAGAGTAGGTCATCGTCAAGATTAAATTCCGAAACCCCAATTGCGAAAGCAGTTGGGGTTTTGTTTTTGTAGAAGTTCCCGATTTTGCTGGCACGTTCGGCCCTTGAGCCAACGGTCCGGCCACAGAATTTCTTGACGACCATAGAGCATTGGAACCACCTGATCCCATCCCGAACTCAGCAGTGAAACGATGCATCGCCGATGGTAGTGTGGGGTTTCCCCATGTGAGAGTAGGTCATCGTCAAGATTGAATTCCGAAACCCCTGTCTGCTGACGCAGACAGGGGTTTTGTTTTTGTACGCCTGAAAGCCTCTGGGCTTACACCTGAGTCAGGCCTCCAGGCTTCCCAGCGGGGGACCTGAATCCCCCACCGGCTCCCAACCTCCACTCCAGAACATTAGAACAGAGTGAAGCGCCTCTCACTTCACCGCTGACGCATCTTGCTGCTTCTGCGAGCCAGCCATTTACGCCACCAGATATAGATCCCGGTGACGGACAACACCGCAATCACCAACCCCAACACCGCAATCAGCACCTGCCCGGTAAAACCGATGATCCGGCCACCATGGATCGGCAGTTGCAGCCGATAGAAGCGTTCGCCCAAGGTGCCTTGCCCGGCGATCTCCTGCCCCAGCAGGCGGCCATCCGTGCCATGAAAGAACAGCCACGACTTACCATGGGCCTCGGTATCGTGCTGGCCGAAACCGGCGCCATAAAAGTTGTATTCGAAGCTGTAATACAGCTCGCCGATCGCCGCCGTCAGGCCCAGCCGTTTGCCTTCTTCCTGGGCCCGTTCATAAGCCTGTTGATAGGTGAGTCGGGTGACTCCCAACTGATCGCTGGGCATACGCCCACGGGCTTCATAGACGCTCGGTTCGATCGGCGAGAGCAGGGATACCACCGGCTTGAACACCTGGCTCGGCAGGTTCATCGCCACGCTGCTGATGGCGATCGGCAGCAGCAGTAACCACAGCCATAACCCGCCCGCCCGATGCAGATCCATGTTGAGACGATAGGCGTGCCCGCCCTTGATCTTCCAGGCGGTCGACCACTTCTTCCAGAACGGCCGGCCACGGGGCAGGGTGAGGAACAGGGCAATGAAGCAATCGACGACCCAGAAGATCGCCACCAGCCCCATCAACACCAGTCCCCAATTACCCGGCAGCGTCAGGTTGTAGTGGAACTCGAGAATGAAGGGGATGAGGTTCTCCCGTTGAAAACAGCAGGCACCCCAGAACCGCTTGCCGGTCTGCTCGCCACTGACCGGGTCCAGATAGAACACCTGGTTGGGTTCGTTGAACGGTTTGTCTGTGGCCGGATCGTTACGCGGTACTGCGGCGAGCAGCGCGGTATGCCCGGGCTCGTTGGGGTACTCCATGTACCAGACCTGCAAGCGTGGATGCTGCGCCTGCACCTGGTCGATCAGGGTTCCAGGCGGCAGTGCCTGACCCTCCGCAGGGGCCTCGTAGAACCCCGGGTTAAGCCACTCGTCCAGCTCGTGATTGAAGGCCAGCAGGCTGCCGGTCAGCCCCGCCAGCAGCAGAAACACCGCGGTGGCCAGGCCGATATAACGATGCAGTAGAACCAGAATTGCGCGCATGGAATTTTCCCATAGAGACGACAAAGCCAGCGCGTGCGCTGGCTTCGGGGGAACGACAAATAATTAGAACTGGTAGCTGACCGTGGCGGCGACGTTCCGCTCCTCGCCCATGTAGCAGAAGCTCAGGCTGGCACAGGAAGCGATGTAGGATTCGTTGGTCAGGTTGTTGGCATTGAGCCGGACATCCACGCCCTTCAGGCCGACCTTGCCCAGGTCGTAGCCGATGGAGGCATCGAACAACGTGTAGGACGGCACCTTCATGGTGTTCTCCGCATCCGCCCAGCTGTAGCCCACATACCGCACACCGCCACCCAGGCGCAGGCCGTCGAGCGACCCGCTGTCGAACTTGTAGTCAGCCCACAGCGAAGCCATGTGCCGCGGCGCCTGGGTCGGCGAGTTACCCTTGTTTTCGATGATATCGGTGGCGGTGCTCAGGGTGCTGATCATCGACTTCGAGTACTCGATATCGGTGAAGGTGTAGCTGCCGAGCAGCTTGAGGTTGTCGTTCAACTGCATGTGCGCTTCCAGTTCCAGGCCCTGGGAGCGCACGGCGCCGACCGCGCGATAGAAGTTTTCCTGGGGCAGCTTGGTGGCCAGGTTTTCCTGGTCGATGCGGAACAGGGACGCGGTGTACAGGTCATCCGTGCCCGGTGGCTGGTACTTCAGGCCCAGTTCCCATTGGGTGCCATCGGTAGGCGCCAGCGGGTTGCCGGCGCTGTCCGCGTAGGAGTTGGGATTGAAGGACTCGGAGTAGCTGATATAAGGCGCCAGCCCGTTATCGAACAGGTACAGCGCCCCGGCGCGGCCCGTCAGCTTGGTGCGCTTGTCATTGATCTCGGTGCCCACCGGGCGCGAGGCTTCGGCCAGGCGGTTCTCGTCCGAAGTCTCCACCCAGTCCTGGCGCAGGCCCAGGGAGAAGCGCCACTGGTCCATCTCGATCAGGTCTTGCAGGTAGACGCCGGTCTGCTCGAGGCGACGCAGATAGCTGAGCGGGTCGTAGTAAGTGATGGCCGAGTTGCCATAGACCGGATCGAACGCATTGATCGGCGCCACCGAGCCGCTGGTCCAGTCCACCACCGTCTTGCGCCGTTGGTAATCCGCGCCCATCAGCACCGTGTGCTTGGTCGCGCCAGTGAGAAATTCGGCCTGCAGCATATTGTCGACGATGAACGCATGCAGCTTCTCGTCGCCACCGGTGTAGTAGCGGTTCAGCTCGTTGCTGGTCGGGGTGGTCCAGCCGTAGCCGTAGACCTGGTCCAGCTTCACCTTGGAGTCGAGGTAGCGGAAGTTCTGCCGCGCGGTGAAGACATCGTTGAAGCGATGTTCGAACTGATAACCGAACGACTGCTGATCGCGCTCATAACGATCGATGCCCGGTTCGCCTTCGAAGAAATTCTCGGAAATCCGCTGGCCGTTGCGCTGGTGCAGCGCGCCGTCGGCCGGCATGCCGCTGTGGTAGCCGCCATCCGGATCGTGTTGCAGGTACGCCTGCAGGGTCAGCGAGGTGTCATCGGTGAAGTCGATGCTCAGGGTCGGTGCCAGGGCGTAGCGTTTTTCCTTGTTGTGGTCGAACTGGGTGTCGGAGCGGTCCGCCAGCCCGGTCAGGCGATAGGCGATGCGCTTGTCGTCGTCCACCGGGCCGCTGAAGTCGAAGCCCATGCCGCGCTGGCCCTGGGTGCCGACCGTGGCCTGGATCTGATGGTAGGGCTCGAACAGCGGTTTCTTGCTGGTCAGCGCCACCAGGCCGCCGGGGGAACTGCGGCCATACAGCACCGATGAAGGTCCTTTGAGGATGTCCACCCGCTCCAGGAAGTACGGGTCGACCTGCATGGTGCTGTAGGTGCCGCTGTCGCCCATGGACTTGAGGCCGTCGAGGTAGATGTTGTCCACCGAGCCGTCGTTGAAGCCGCGCATGGCCACGTAGTCGTACCTGTGGGTCGCGCCGTAGGGGTTGGTCAGCACGCCGGGGGTGTAACGCATGGTCTGGGAAACGGTTTGCGAGCCCTGGTCGTCCATTTGCTCGCGGGTCACCACCGACACGCTTTGCGAGGTTTCCAGCAGCGCGGTACTGGTCTTGGTGGCGATCTGGCTGTGGGTGGCGTTGTAGCCTTCCATGCTGCCCAAGGCATTGCCCAGGGCGAAACCCTTGATGTCGGTGGTCGGCAGCGCCAGGGCGCCGGTCTCGGGCAAGGCCCGCAGCACATAGCGGCTGCCGTCCTGGCTCAGCGCTTCCAGGCCGGAGCCGTTGAGCAACTGGCCCAGGGCCTGGTCGGTGGAGTACTCGCCCTTCAGGCCGGCGGACTGACGGCCCTGGAGCTGCGCCGGGGTCATCGACAGGGTGATGCCGGCCTCGCGGGCGAAGCGGTTGAGTACGTCGCTCAGGGTGCCGCCAGGAATGTTGTAGCTGTGGCTGAGGCTGGCCGCGCCCGTCTCGACCGCCTGGGCCAGGCCAGGCAGGGCGGCGACGCCCAGCGCCGAGGAAAGCAGGGCCACGCGCACGGCATGGCGCAGGCCGAGGGCGGGCCGTGCAGAAGAGAAGTGGTGCAAGTGCACAATCATGGAAGGGTTCCGTTGAGTCGCTGAAGGCAGATGGAAGTGCTTACTGTCTAAGCCGGACTCACGGGAAAAAGCCGCCAAAAAAAATTCCAACGAGTTGCAGCGCCTCAGGCCAGGCGCTCCAGGGTGACCCACCAGCGGGTGCGATAACGCAGGCGCACGGGCAGGGTTTGCGGGAGGATCGCCAGCAGTTTGTCGGTGTCCTCCAGGCGGAACACGCCGGACAGGCGCAGGTCGCCGATCTCGTCGGCACAGCCCAGGTAACCGTGGCGATAACGCCCGACCTCGTGGATGAAGTCCGCCAGCCGCATGTTGCGGGTGACGATCAGGCCATCGGCCCAGGCGCCCACGTCCATGTCCAGCGGCGGCACCGGCAGTGCCTGGGACGCGCTGACCAGATAGCTTTGCCCGGCCTGTACCCGGGCCGAGATGCCATCGGCGGTGTGTGGCGAGTGAATGGCGACGCTGCCGGCGGTGACGCTCAGGCGCGTGCAGCCGCCTTCCATGCGCACCACGAAACTGGCGTCGAACCCTTCGAACAGGCCATGGCGAGTCCGTACCAGCAGCGGCCTGGAAGGGCTCGCCTGCGGGGCTGGCCCGCAAGTCAGCATGATTTCCCCACGGCTGAGCCGGATCAGCCGCTGCTGGGCATTGAAGTCCATGTCGGCGGCGCTGTCGGTGTTGAGCTCCAGGCGCGAGCCGTCCGGCAACTGGAAGCCGCGGCGTTCGCCGGTGGCGGTGGCGAAGTCGGCGCTCCATTGCTGCCAGGCCAGTTGCTCCTTGCCCAGCCACGCGGCGCAGCCCACCAGCATGACGCCGCCGAGCAGCTTCAGGGCCTGGCGCCGGCCGAGGCGCTGGGCGCTGTTTTCCAGGGTATCGAAGGCCACCTGGGCTCCGGGTACGGTCCGCAGGTTGCTGTGCAGTTCCTGTTGCAGCGATTGCACCCGTTGCCAGGCCAGCTCATGTTCGTGATGGGCTGCGCGCCAGGTATCGCATTGCTGCAGCAGCCGGGGATTACCGGCGTTGTTGCGCAGGCGCAGCATCCAGTTGATGGCCTGCTTGACCACCAGGTGCCTGGGGTCCACGGGCCGGCGCAGATTGATCGAAGGGTTATCCACAGCCCTCACGCCTCATAGCGCAGCAGGTAGCAGTGGAACAGCGCGTCGGCCACGTAACGCTCCACCGAACGCAGGGACAACCCCATCTGTTCGGCGATCTGCTTGTGGCTCAGGCCTTCGCACTGGGCCAGCAGGAACGCCTTGCGCACCTTCGGCTTCAGGCCTTCGAGCATGCGCGCAATGCTTTCCAGCAGCTCCAGTACCAGGGCACGGGCTTCCTCGCTGGGGGCTTCGGCTTCTGGCAGATGGGCGATGGTTTCCAGGTAGGCGCGTTCGATTTCCTCGCGGCGCCAGTGGTCGATCACCAGGCCGCGGGCGATGGTCCGCAGGAAAGCGCGCGGGGCCTTGAGTTCGAGGCGTTCGGTGCGCTGCAACAGGCGCACGAAGGTGTCCTGCGCCAGGTCGGCCGCATCGGCGGCATTGCCCAGCCGGCTGCGCAACCATGTGTTGAGCCAGCCATGGTGATGGCTGTAAAGCGCCTGTACCGCGAACTCAGGTGATGACATGGATGCGACTGCCTGGGTGTCACAAATGATAATTAGTCGCATTGTCATCAAGGGTTTCGGATTTTGCAACAGCCGCAGGGCGCCCGGCTATGGAAAAGTCTGATGCGACCGCTCTAGCCTGCCGTTCAGCGGGTTTTTTGCAGATAACACGTACATTTCTGACAAATCGCTAAGATTTATCCGACTCGTGCCGACAGACAGTGAGACCCATGCGTGCACCAAAGTAGAGCGGTCGTAGAACGCCGCCTGCGCTGTTACATGGAAAGTTGCATCCCGTACGCATCCCCACTTTCGGCATAAGAAGTCCCATGACATGAATCTCAAGTTCAGCCATAAAATCCTTTTGGCCGCCTCCGGTGTAGTGGTTCTGGCATTCGCGTTGTTCACTTTGTACAACGACTATCTGCAGCGAAACACCATTCGCCAGAACCTCGAATCGTCGATCCAGCAGGCGGGTGACCTCACTTCCAGCAGCGTCCAGAACTGGATGAGCGGACGCATCCTGGTGCTCGAGAACCTCTCGCAGAACGTCGCCCACCAGGGCGCCAACGCTGACTTCCCGGGGCTGGTGGACCAGCCGGCGTTCACCACGAACTTCCAGTTCACCTACGTGGGCCAGGCCAACGGTGTGTTCACCCAGCGGCCTGACGCGAAGATGCCCGACGGCTACGACCCGCGTCAGCGTCCCTGGTACAAGCAGGCCGTGGCGGCCGACAAGACCATGCTGACCCCGCCCTACATGGCGGCCGTTGGCGGTCTGGTGGTGACCATCGCCATGCCGGTGAAAAAGGACGGCCAGCTGCTGGGCGTGGTGGGGGGCGACCTGAGCCTGGAAACCCTGGTGAAGATCATCAACTCGGTGGACTTCGGCGGCCTGGGCCATGCCTTCCTGGTCAGCGCGGACGGGCAGGTGATCGTCAGCCCGGACAAAGACCAGGTGATGAAGAACCTCAAGGATATCTACCCGGGCGACAACGTACACATCCAGAAGGGCACCCAGGAGGTGCAGCTCAAAGGCCAGGAACGCATCCTGTCGTTCACCCCGGTGACCGGTCTGCCGAATGCCGAGTGGTATATCGGCCTGTCCATCGACCGTGACAAGGCTTTCGCCCCGCTGAGCAAGTTCCGCACCTCGGCGCTGCTGGCGATGTTCATCGCCGTGGCCGCGATTGCCGTGCTGCTCAGCCTGCTGATCCAGGTGCTGATGCGTCCGCTGACCACCATGGGCCGTGCGATGCAGGACATCGCCCAGGGCGAGGGCGACCTGACCCGTCGCCTGGTGGTGGAGAGCAAGGACGAATTCGGCGTACTGGGCGGTTCGTTCAACCAGTTCGTGGAGCGTATTCACGCATCGATTTCCGAAGTGTCCTCGGCCACCCGCCAGGTGCACGACCTGTCCCAGCGCGTGATGGCGTCGTCCAACGCCTCGATCATCGGCTCCGACGAACAAAGCGCGCGCACCAACAGCGTGGCCGCGGCAATCAACCAGCTGGGCGCCGCCACCCAGGAAATCGCCCGCAACGCCGCCGATGCCTCGCAGCACGCCAGCGGCGCCAGCGAGCAGGCCGACGATGGCCGCCAGGTGGTGGAGCAAACCATCCTGGCCATGACCGAGCTGTCGCAGAAGATCAGCCTGTCCTGCACCCAGATCGAAACCCTGAACGCCAGCACCGACAACATCGGCCACATCCTCGATGTGATCAAAGGCATCTCCCAGCAGACCAACCTGCTGGCGCTCAACGCAGCCATCGAAGCGGCGCGCGCCGGTGAAGCCGGTCGCGGTTTCGCGGTGGTGGCCGACGAGGTCCGCAACCTGGCTCATCGCACCCAGGAATCGGCCGAGGAGATCCACAAGATGATCACCTCGCTGCAGATCGGCTCCCGCGAAGCGGTATCGACCATGAACGCCAGCCAGGCGTCCAGCGAAGAGAGCGTTGAAGTGGCCAACCAGGCCGGTGCGCGGCTGGTCAGCGTGACCCAGCGCATCACTGAGATCGACGGCATGAACCAGTCGGTGGCCGCCGCCACCGAAGAGCAGACCGCTGTGGTGGAAACCCTCAACGTCGACATCAGCCAGATCAACCTGCTGAACCAGCAGGGCGTGGCCAACCTCAACGAAACCCTGAAGGATTGCGACGCCCTGTCGCTGCAGGCCAACCGCCTGAAGCAACTGGTGGATAGCTTCAAGATCTGATCGGCGAGCGACATAAAAAACGCGATGCGGTCTACCTGACCGCATCGCGTTTGGTTTTTTCGCGAGCAAGCTCGCTCCTACAGAAAGCCACGATCCCTCTGTAGGAGCGAGCTTGCTCGCGATAGCGCCCGCACCCGCGCAGGCGTTTCAGCGCCTTACTTGAACATCCTCCGCACATTCCCCATTGCCTCATCGGCAAACCCCTGCAGGAACTTCTGGAAGGCCGCGACCTCGGCACCGCCTTCGGCCGGGTCGGCGACGATGCGCCAGGTGGCGCGCGCCCGTTCGCCGGGCAGGGCCTCGACGCTCATGGCCGCCCACAGGTTGCCGATGCCCAGGGTGTCGTAGATCAGGCTCCAGGTCATGTACAGCGCCTGGTCGTCCCGTGAGTTGAGTTGTTCGATGACGATGTTGCCGTCGTGGAAGAACTTCTTGCGCACCGAGCGCACGCCCTCGCCGGTCATCTCGATGTGCGACAGCGCGGGAATGAAGGCCGGGAAGCCGGCGAAGTTGCCGACGATGGCCCAGACGCTTCGGGCATCGGCGCCGATGTCCACGGAGGACAGAACCTCACAGGCATTCGGGTTCTTGATCAGGGTGTCGGGTTGCAGGTTTTTCATGCTGTTCTCCAGCGTGGGTGGGTTCAGATAAAGCGGATGTCTTTCAGGTACTGGCAGCCCTTGCGCAGCAGCGCCGGGTCCTTGGCCGGGTAGTCGGCGCCCATGCGCCGCACCCCGGCCTCGGCGTTGGCGTGGCCGATCAGCGAGATGTCGCCGATGTCTTCCTCGAAGCCATTGAGGTAGAAGCCGAGGACGCCGAACAGCGCGTTGTCGCGGTCGATCCGGCCCAGCTGGCGCTGCCAGTCGGCGACGCTGACCATGCGGAATTCACGCCCGGCTTCGCGGAACGAGGCGACATAGGCCTCCCAGCTCAGGGGCTGCGGGTTGTGCAGGTTGAACACCGCGTGGGCCGGCTGATAACGGCTGGCGTGGAAGGCGATGAAGCGGGCGAGGAAGTCCACCGGCATCAGGTCGAAGTTCATCGCCAGCTGCGGCACCTGGCCCAGTTGCAGCGAGCCCTTGAGCATCAGCATCAGGCGGTTCCGGTGGGGCTGGCAGACCCCGCTCTGGCTGTTGAAACTGATGTTGCCCGGGCGATAGAGATTGACCCACACCCCCTGTTCGCGAGCCCGTTGCAGGATCCGCTCGCCGACCCACTTGGACAGGTTGTAGCCGTTGCGGATGTAGATCGGCGGGGTGGTCGCGGGCGGCTGTTCCAGCACCCGGCCCTGGGCGTCGATGCTGCTGGAGGCGGACAGGGTCGAGACGAAGTTGAAGACCTTCTTGCTGCGCCCTTCGCACAGGCGCAGGCACTCGAACAACGGCTCGACGTTGTCGCGCGCCAGCGCCGGGTAATCCAGCACGTGATTGACGTTGGCGGCGTTGTGCACCAGCGCGCCGTACTCGCGGTCGATGCGCTCGTACACCTCTGCCGTCAGCCCCAGCCGTGGCTGGCTGATGTCGGCGGCATGCACCCGCACCCGGCTCAGGTCCAGATGCTCCAGGCGGTTGTCGCGCAGGGCCTGGGCGAACCGTTCGGCGGCCGATTGCGTGGGCGTTTCCCGCACCAGGCACGCCACCTCGCTGGCGCCCCATTCCAGCAGCGCCTCGACTATGTGCACGCCGAGAAAACTGTTGGCGCCGGTGACCAGCACCTTGTGCACGTCGCCCAGCTGGCTGATGGGCAGCACTTGCAGGTCGAGTTCGGCATGGGCATCGGCGAACACCTGGTCGAGGGCCGCGTCCGGGCTGTCGTCGGCGCCGTCGATCAGGGTCGCCAGGTTGCTCAGGGTCGGCGCCTCGATAAAGCGGTTGATCGACAGGCCGCGGCCGAACTGTTCGCGAACCGCCAGCAGCAGGCGCGACAGCAGGATCGAGTGGCCGCCGAGGTTGAAGAAGCTGTCGTCGGTGCCGATGTCCTCGGCCGGCAGCTCCAGCAGCTCGGCCCACAGCTCCAGCAGGCGCTGTTCGTTGGCGTTTTGCGGCAGGCGTCGCTGGCGGTTGCGGCCTGGGGTACGCGGCAGGGCCAGCAGGGCGCGGCGGTCGACCTTGCCGTTGGCGGTGTAGGGCATGCTCGGCAGTTCGATGTAGGCGCTGGGCCGCATGTAGTCCGGCAAGCGCTGGCGTACCTGTTCGCGCAGGGTTTGCAGCGCGTCGTCGGCATTTGGCTGGGCCAGGTAGGCGAGGATCCGCCGCTGCTCGTCGATCACCACCGCCACCTGGCGAAACAGCTGGCCGTCGCGCAGGCAGTGTTCGATCTCTTCCGGCTCGACCCGGAACCCGCGGATCTTCACCTGATTGTCCCGCCGCCCGCAGATCTCGACGCCGCTGTCGGTCCACTGGCCGATATCCCCGGTGCGATAGACCCGCAGTCGGCGCCCGTCCGGCAGGTCCAGGGCCAGGTAGCGTTCGGCACTCAGCACCGGGTTGTTCAGGTAGCCGAGGCCGACCCCCGGCCCGGCCAGGTACAGCTCGCCGGGGGTGCGCTCGGGCACTGGTTGCAGCTGTTCGTCGAGGATCAGCACCTGGCTGTTGGCGATGGGCAGGCCGAGGTTGCGCGGGTTGTCGCCGACCCGCAGGCGGCGGGTGGTGGCCAGCACCGTGGTTTCCGTCGGGCCGTAGATGTTGTGCAGTGCGCACTGGCCGGCCAGGCGCTGGATGACGAAGGGTTCGCAGACGTCGCCGCCGGTCACCAGATGCTCCAGGCCCAGCGGCTGCTCCAGGGGCAGGATGCTCAGCAGCGCGGGCGGCAGGAAGGTATGGCTGACCCGCTGGCGCTGGAGCAGGGCCAGCAGTTGCTGTGGGTCGCGCCGCTGGTCCTGATCGGGGACCACCAACAGCGCGCCACAGAGGAAGGTGGGCAGGATATCCAGCAGCGAGGCGTCGAAGTTGATGGTGGAGAACTGCAGCACCCGACTGTTTTGCTCCAGCTCGACATGGCCGATGTACCAGGCGCAGAAGTGGCTGAGATTGCCCTGGCTGAGCAATACGCCCTTGGGCTGGCCGGTGGTGCCCGAGGTGTAGATCGCCACGCAGGGCGCCTCTGGCGGTGGTGCCTGGCGTAGCAGCGGGAGAGCGTCCTCGGCATCGTCATGCAGCAGGGTGCGTACATCGAGTTGCGCCAGGTCGAGGTCGCCCAGGTCTTCGCAGCCATCGTGCAGCAGCAGGACCGCGCCGGCGTTGTCGAGAATGTAGCGCCGCCGTTGCGCCGGATGCTCCGGGTCCAGCGGCAGGTACACCGCGCCACAGCCGAGGGTGGCGAGAATGGCGGCATACAGCTCTGCCGACTTGGGCAGGCACAGGCCGATCACCGGCGGTTGGCCAGGGTTGGCGGGCAGGTGTCGGAGCATCTGCCGCTGCAGGTGGCGGCTCAGGCGGTGCAGGGTCTGGTAGCTGTAGTCGATGCCCTGGATGTTCAAGGCCGGGCGCTGGGCGAAGGCCAGCAGGCTCTGGTCGATGCGCTGGGCGATCGGCACCTGCATCTCCCGCAGCAAGGCCGGTGCCGGCTGTTGGTTGTGCCGGTGCTCGAAGGCCAGCGAGTCCAGGCGCTCCAGGCCCAGCAGCGGTTCGCTGGGCTCATCCAGGGTGGCGAGCTGGTGGAAAAACGCGGCGCCACGGGAAAAGCCGCTGACCAGCCGCGCGGTGCTGGCCACCAGCCTGGCAATAGCACCGCTGCGCAGGGCCTGGCCATTGCCGCTGGCTTCCGGCGGCAGGGTCGCCTGCTCGATCAGCCGGGCGCCGTGGCGGTGGAACAGGCGCACCTGTGGCAGCCCGCAAGCCGCTTGGGCGATCAGGGCGATGCGCAGTTCCAGGCGCGCGGTGTCCGCCGCGAGGATGGGTGAAGCACCCAGGCTGCCATCGTCGATCAGCAGATGGGGCCGCAGCCCTTCGGCGTTGGCGATCGCTTGCGGCGAGTCCAGCCGCCGCAGCAGATGGCCGTGGCGCTCCAGCTCCATGGCCAGTTCGTTCAGGGCCTGACTGCGGCCCGTCAATACAATGTCGAGGCGTCTCATGCTCGGGTCCCTCCGTTAGGGCAGGTAGTCGGCCAGTGCGTCCTGGACGCAGGCCGAATCCAGCATCGAACTGCTGCGGAAGAAGCGCAGGATGTTGGCGATCAGGGGGTGATGGCGGTTGATCGGGTAGGCCAGGGCGGCTGCCTCCTCGCGCAGCGCCTGCTTGATCGGGGCGGCGACGGGCAGTTGCTCGATCAGCCGCACGTCGAAGTCCTTCTGGATGTCATTGGTCAGGTACTGGGCGATGAACACCGGCAACACCCGGGCGATCTCCGCGCGGTCGGCGTCGCTGGCGCCGTGCCAATAGATGCGCACCAGGCGCGACCAGAACCCCGAGTGCCGGCCTTCGTCTAGCAGGTGGTCGGCCATCAGGCCCTTGATCGACGGCTTGACCGTGTCGTCCTTGGCGAAAGCGGCGACATCGTTGGTCACGGTGTTCTCGGCGATGGCCACGCAGATCAATTCCACCGCGTCGCGCAGGTGTTCGGGTGCCCGCTGCAGGGCCGCGGGGATGGCCCGGCTGAGTTCGATTTCCCGGGGCAGCTCGATGGGTTCGATGCCGCTCATGGCGATGGTCTGCTGCATGAAGTCCATCGCCACCAGTGCGTGGTAGTCCTCGTCCACCACCACGGTCATGGCGTCGTAGCGACAGGCGAAGGGAAAGGCGATGGCGAAGCGATTCTTGGCGATATTGCGGGCGGTCTTGTCCACCAGCTCAGTCTCGAAGATCACCACGTCGTTGATGAATTTGTAGAGGCTTTGCACCAGCACGAAATCCCGCAGGTGGGCGCAGTGCTCGAGGAAGCCCTGGCTGTGCACCAGCGGCTGGCGGCTCAGGGGGTAGATCAGCTTGTCGTCGTCCTCGAGCATGCGCCGCGGGCGGGTACGGATGGTCGCGCGCTCTTCCCAGGTGTCGGCGAAGGACTGGTAGTCGAGGGCGTTCATGCGCTCACCCCGATCGGCGATTCGGCCATGCTCAGGCGCAGCCCGTCCCACAGGGCGATGCGGCTGTCCACCGCGGCGATGGCCGCGGCGTACACCTCCTGCTGGCGTTGCGGGTCGCCAGCCACCAGCCGCTCTAGCAGCTGTTCCGCGGCCGGGCCGTGGTCGTCGGAATCGACCTCGATATGGCGTTGCAGGTAGTAGCGAAAGGTCGGCGCCTGCTCGATACCGATGCCCCAGTCGTCGAGGATGCGCTGGAACATCTGCGGGATGACGCTTTCCCGGCCATGGAGAAAGGCCGCCGCCACGCAATGGGCCGGCGCCTGCACGGCGGTGTGCACGGTCTGGCGGACAAAGGCGCTGGCGGCCGGATCGGCGTCGACGCTTTGCAGGGCGGTGTCGAAACTCACGCCTTCCTGCTGCAGCGCGACGAAGCGTTCCACCACCCGGGTGGCGGCGCCGACCTCGCGCATGGCATCCAGGTACAGCTCGAAATGGCTGTAATGGCCTTGCCCGGGACGATCGTCGGACTCTTCGCCGAGCACGATCTCGTTGATCAGCCGCGCGGCGCGGGGGTCCTGCGGTGGTAGCCAGGGCAGACGTACGCAGGTCAGTTCCTGTTGCAGGCGCTTGGTCAGCGACATGAAGTCCCATACGGCAAAAACATGGGTCTGCATAAAGCGTTGAAGAACGGCAAGTGTGTTGATTTCGGTAAAAATGGGATGGGCGCCGAGTGTGGCTTTCCTGGCGTCGAGAAGTTCTTTGCTGGCGTTCATTTAGGCTACCTGTCTGAGATGTTCACGTGTGTTTTGTTGGCCGATTAGTTGCGGCTCGTATAGGTGTTTTAATCAGTGCTTATTTGTTGCGGGCGAGCAGGGGCCTCAAACCTGAGTTGATAATCTGGAAAGTTCTATAGTGCTGGCCG
This sequence comes from Pseudomonas sp. T8, assembly GCF_024610635.1. Lineage (NCBI taxonomy): Bacteria > Pseudomonadati > Pseudomonadota > Gammaproteobacteria > Pseudomonadales > Pseudomonadaceae > Pseudomonas > Pseudomonas sp. T8. The sequence goes on along the minus strand of NZ_CP102374.1, from coordinate 4,140,782 downwards.
GCCTATCCGTTAAAGAGCCGCTGCCTTGGCTTTATAGGTTTTCAAGAGCCAATAAAACCAAGGCTTGCCAGGTGTTCATAACCGAGTGTGTCGACGTTGTTTAAACCTCGACGGAGAAAAAACTAATACAGGGGAAAGTATCGGGCAAGTTGTTTTTATAATACTTTTCTAACGTGTATTTTTATCGCGCGACAAGTTGCTGCAAAACTTCTTGTTCAAGTTTTGTTGAGATGAAGTTGCCCCTTCCGGCTTATATAAGTCAGAATTTTTAACGCTGAGTGAATGCCTCACTCGAAGCAAACTTCGAAGCGCTGAATTGAAGTCGTTGAATATCTGGGAGAAGGCATGCGGGAGCCGATCCCGGTCATGCCCTCCAGTCGCTGGGCTCCTTGCGTGGGTCTGCAGATCGACGTGTGCGGACAAGCCTGCGTGCCGCTCACGTCCCTTTTTCAGTCGGCGACAGCAAGAGTGGGCCCAAATCGACGGCTGAGCCATCGTCGGCGGGCCAGTGAGGGCAGGAGCGGAGGAAGACGGCGGATTATTCGCCGAGCAGGCCCAGGTGGATGTTGATGATCTGCAGCAGACGCTGGCGCTGGGACTTGATGAAGAAGTGATTGCCGGCCACCTCGATCAGCTCGAACTCACGGTGGGTGAACTCTCGCCAGTTGGCCATGTTGCTGGCGGGGGCCAGCGGGTCCTCGCTGCCATAGAAGGCGGTGAGGGGAATGTCGAGGTTGCCGCTCGACAGATCGCGCCAGGATTCGAACAGCTTCAGGTCGGCGCGCAGCAGCGTCTCGTACTGGTTCCGGCTGGCCTGGTCGCGGGGCATTTCGATCGGCGCGGCGCCCAGCGACAGCATGGCTTCCTGGAAGGGCGCCGTGGGCAGCACGTGCAGCAACGGCCGGGGCGATGGGTAATCGGGGCTGCGGCAGGCGGAAATGAACAGGTGGCGGGTCTGGCCGGGGTAGTGCGCCTGGGCGTACTTGGCGGTTTCGTAGGCCAGCATTCCGCCCAGGCCATGGCCGAACAGGGCGTGGGGCTTGGCCAGCAGTGGGCGCAGGGCGGAGAAGGTATCGGCCAGCAGCCGCGGCCAGTCGTCGAGCGGGGTTTCGGCCTGGCGGCTGCCGTGGCCGGGCAGCCGCACCAGCACCAGCTCGATGTGCCCGGCCAGCCCCGTGGACCAGTTGCGCAGCTGTTCCGGATCCGCGCCGGTCTGCGGAAAGCAGATCAGCCGGGTTTTCGCCGGCTCGCCGGAGTTGAGCACCATCAGCCATTTGTCATTGCGCGCGTGCACTGCTTTTCCTTAAGCCGGTGTGCCGGTCATTGAGTGTTGCAGGGGGGCCGCGTCATGCCGCCGTTACCGCTGTCAGCTTTCGGCGGACCGTTCGAGGTAGTCGCGAATGGTCTTCGCGGCCTTTTCCAGATGGCCGCGCAGCACCTCCACCGCCCGCTCGACGTCCTTGGCCTCGGCGGCGTCGGTCATGGCATTGTGGTCGTCCTGGGTCAACTTGCCCAGGCCCATGGAGGACAGGTGGAAGCGCAGGAAGCGTTCTTCCTCGTTCAATTCGAGCTCGATCAGGCGCAGCAGCTTCTGGTTCGGCGCCCGGTGGTACAGCGTCATGTGGAACAGGCGATTGAGCCGGCCGATTTCGGCGTGGTCGGTCTCGCTTTCCAGCTGCGCGATGTAGCTGCGGGCCTGGGCGATGTCCTCGGCGTCGAGCAGCGGGATCGACAGGCGCAGCGCCTCCAGCTCCAGCAGCAGGCGCAGGCCGTAGGTTTCCACCGCGTCATAGCCGATCAGCTCGGCGACCACCGCGCCTTTGTGCGGCACCACGTGCAACAGCGATTGCGCTTCGAGTTGGCGCAAGGCCTCGCGCACCGGCATGCGGCTGACGCCGAAGAGGTCGGCCAGGTCCTGCTGGCGCAGCGCCGTGCCGCTGGGCAGGCGGCCGTCGAGAATCGCCGCGCGCAGGGTTTCCTCGATCACCGAGCGCGCGAGGTGGGCGGGGATCGGCCCGCTGACTGCGATCTTGCTCAAGGGTCTCGGTTTTTCTGTCACGTTAACGCTATCCTGTTTTCTATGGGATTTGGATCCAATGGACGCTAGATAGCGCCCTGCAGCTTGTCAAACCAGCCGCCTGAGCCCTGTCATGAATTTTGCCGGCGCTGATTCTCGGGGCAGCCCTCCTGCCGCTCAAGCACTGGCCGATAAACGAACAGGTGCCTGCTTTCAGCTTAGCGTCTCCAGAGGGGCTGTGATTGTAAGGTGCCATTGTCTTTTGGCGGACCAGCCTGCACCATCCTTCGACCCACGACAGCTCCCATGGACTCTTCGCATTGGCGGCACGTTTAGCTCTTTCTCGGACCCTGCGCTGGCTGTTTTCGGCGCTGCTGCTGGCCGGCTTGCTGCTGGGCGGCCTGCAGGCCGATTGGGACTTTTCCCAGATCAGCCGCCGCGCCACGGCGCTGTACGGGCCGCTGGGCGAAGGGCAGAAGCGCATCGACGCCTGGCAGCAGTTGCTGGCGACCCAGAACCAGGCCAGCGAGATGGAGCAGCTCAGGGTGGTCAACCTGTTCTTCAACAAGAACATGCGCTACGTGGAAGATATCGACCTGTGGCATCAGGTGGATTATTGGGAAACCCCGGTCGAGGCCCTGTGGAAGGGCGCCGGCGATTGCGAGGACTATGCGATCGCCAAGTATTTCAGCCTGCGTCACCTCGGCGTTTCCAGTGACAAGCTGCGCATCACCTACGTCAAGGCCTTGCGCCAGAATCGCGCGCACATGGTGTTGACCTACTATTCAACCCCGGAAGCCATGCCGTTGGTCCTCGACAGCCTGATCGACGCCATCCAGCCGGCCAGCCAGCGTACCGACCTGCTGCCGGTGTACTCCTTCAATGCCGAGGGCCTGTGGCTGCCCGGCAAGGGCAGCAAGAAAGTCGGTGACACCAAGCGTCTGTCCCGGTGGCAGGACGTGTTGAAGAAAATGCAGGCCGAAGGTTTTCCGGTCGAGACGACTCACTAGGAGCACGAGCTCAGATGTCTTTGTTCAAACAACTGTTGATCGCAATCTGTCTGTTCCTGGTGGTCGCCTTCAGCGGCAGCTTCATGGTCAGCCTGGAAAGTTCGCGCACCCAGTACGTCAACCAGCTGCGCTCCCATGCCCAGGACGCGGCCACGGCGCTGGCCTTGTCCCTGACCCCGAACATCGACGACCCGGCGATGGTCGAGCTGCTGGTCAGCTCGATTTTCGACAGCGGCTATTACTCGAGCATCCGCGTGGTCAACCAGGTCACCGAAGAGGTCATGGTCGAGCGCAGCGGCACACCCGAGGTCAGCAACGTGCCGGACTGGTTCGTCAAGCTGATCGGCCTGGAGCCGGCCGGCGGCGACGCTCTGGTCAGCCGTGGCTGGCAACAGGCGGCGCGGGTCGAGGTGGTCAGCCACCCGATGTTCGCCGTCGCCAAGCTCTGGCAAAGCGCCCTGGGCAGTCTCGGCTGGCTGCTGCTGTGCGGGGCCGTGAGCGCGGTGCTGGGGGCCTTGCTGCTGCGGCGCCAGCTCAAGCCACTGGATTACATGGTGCAGCAATCCCACGCCATTGCCCGCCGCGAATTCCTCAGCCTGCCCGAGCTGCCGCGTACGCCAGAACTGCGCCGCGTGGTGCAGGCGATGAACCAGATGGTCGAGAAGCTCAAGGCGTTGTTCCAGGAGCAGGCCGAGCGCAGCGAAAAGCTGCGGGTCGAGTCCTACCAGGACAACCTGACCGGCCTGGCCAACCGTCGTTATTTCGAGATGCAGCTCAACGCCCGGGTGAGCAACCCGGAGCAGGCCAGTTCCGGCTACCTGCTGTTGCTGCGGGTCAAGGACCTGGCCGGCCTGAACCAGCGCCTGGGCGGGCAGCGCACCGACCAGCTGTTGCAGGCGGTGGGCGAACAATTGCAGCGTGAGTGCGCGCGCTACCCGGAAACCCACAACCTGGTGACCCGCATCCGCGGCGGCGAATTTGCCGTGCTGGCGCCGGGGCTGGTGCGCGAAGAGGCCCTGCAGCTGGCGCAGAATCTGGAAAATGCCTTGGCCAGCCTGCATGCCACTGGCGCCACCGATGTGGCGTCCGTGGCCTCCATCGGCCTGGCGCCCTTCGTTCATGGCGACTCGCCGCAGGCGGTGCTGAGCCTGGGCGACCAGGCCCTGGCCCAGGCCGAAGCCCAGGGCGATACGAGCTGGGCCTGCCTGGAGCATGGCGCGGCGGCCAGCGTCGGCGACGACCATCACGCCTGGCACACCCTGCTGGACGGGGCCTTGAGCCAGCAGCGGTTCGAGCTGTACTTCCAGCCGGTGGTCGCGACCCGCGATACCGCGCTGGTGCTGCACTACAAGGTGCTGTCGCGCTTGCTCGACGAGCAGGGCCAGACCATCGCCGCCGGGCGCTTCCTGCCGTGGCTGGAGCGTTTTGGCTGGACCTCGCGCCTGGACCTGCTGATGCTCGAACAGGTACTCAAGCAAATGACCGCGCATCAGGACTCGCTGGCGCTGAACCTGTCGGCCGCGACCCTGGCCGATCCGCAGGCCTTGAACAAGGTGTTCGAGATCCTGCGCCAGCACTCCAGCCTGGGGCCGCGCCTGACCCTGGAGATCGGCGAAGAGCAGTTGCCTGAACAGGCGCTGCTGGAACAGCTGACCCGGCGCCTGCGCGAGCTGGGCTTCTCCCTGAGCCTGCAGCGTTTCGGCGGGCGCTTCAGCATGATCGGCAACCTGGCGCGCCTGGGCCTGGCCTACCTGAAGATCGACGGCAGCTACATCCGCGACATCGACCGGGAAAGCGACAAGCGCCTGTTTATCGAAGCCATCCAGCGCGCCGCCCACAGCATCGACCTGCCGCTGATTGCCGAGCGCGTGGAAACCGAAGGGGAATTGCAGGTGATTCGCGAGATGGGCCTGTACGGTGTCCAGGGCCGCCTGTTCGGCGAGCCCGCGCCCTGGCGCTGAGGCGCTGCACGAAGAGCGCCGGCCAGCCGCCGGCGACGGATCAGATCAGGCCGGTTTCGTCGTCGTTGATCAGATGGCTCAGGCCGCCCAGCGCTTCACGCGCCTGGGTCCGGTCCATCAGCTTGGCCTGGGCCGCCGGTGGCAGGTCGGTAACGCGGATCACACCCTTGCTGGTCAGCACCTGAATCAAGTCGTCGAGTACCCGGATCATTTCCAGGTCGCTCTGCTTGAGTTGTTTCAGGCTGACTTCCACCACCTCGTTGGCGAACCACTGCTGGATCTCACTGTGGTCGGCCGGCAGTGTTTCCGTGGCCTCGGCGTAAGGCGTGGCCTCCACGCGAACCAGCTGGCCCTGTGCATCGCGTTGCACGTAGAACATGGGGAATCCCTCTAGATATGGTCCGGCATCATGCTGTCAGCAGCATAGGCCAACGGCGCGCTTTGGTCGCGAGTATGCGACGTGGCGGCAAAATCGTCACGGTGGGAAGAACCGGCCACCCAGGACGGGTGGCCGGTCGACCGTGGATCAGCTGTTGTTGTGATCGATCTTGATGGTCGGGTCGCTACCGGCGATCAGCGAGTTGATGTTGGTGTTGGACCAGTTGTTGCCCTCCAGCTTGATCGTCACGTCCGCGTTGGCGATGCCGCCAGCCGCGTTGAGCTTGCCTTCGGAACTGACCTGCAGGGTCGAGGTACCGTCCACCGTGGTGATCTTCAGGAAGTTGTCGATGGTGCTGGCGCTCTCGCCCTGCAACAGGTCCCGCAGGTCGATACGGTCGCCTTCGCTGGCCTTGAAGTCCTTGATCACATCGTTGCCGGTATCGCCAGCCTTCCAGACGAAGGTGTCGGCACCCGAGCCGCCGATCAGGATGTCATTGCCCGCGCCACCGATCAGCGTGTCGTTGCCGGTACCGCCCAGCAGGATGTCGTTGCCCTTGCCGCCGTCGAGCAGGTCGTTGCCGCCCTGGCCGAAGATGATGTCGTTGCCGGCGCCGCCCAGCAGCGTGTCATTGCCGTCATGGGCACCGGAGACATCGAACTCGGTGTAGTGCTCGGTGATGTACTGGTGCACGTTGCTGGTGGTGACGCTGCTCGCGGCCACGCCGGTCTTCTGTGCCACGAAGGCCTGCATGGCCTGGTAGCCCTCGCCGGCGATGCCATTGAAGCTCACCAGGTCGCCGAACAGGATGTCGTTGCCGTTGCCGCCGTTGACCGTGTCGGCGCCCGGCATGGTCGCCTCGGTATGGCCGAGAATCGCGTTGGCCAGGTTCGACGGGTCGATGTTGGTCTGTGGGGTGCTGTCGGTGTCGTACGGCTTCAGGTCGTTGAGGCTGACGTCGTTGTTCAGGCCGATCGCTTCCACCTGCGACAGGTTGCTCAGCAGGGCGAAGCCGCTGTTGGAGTTGTTGATGGTGGCGCTGTCGGTGTAGGAACCCGGTCCGGTCTGGTAGGACAGCTCGTAGGTGCCGTCGCCCTGGGCGTGCAGGGTGCCCAGGTTGGAGGCAGACCAACTATTCCACCAGCTGTTATAGGTTTGCAGCGTGACGGCGCCATCACTGTTGATTTGCAGTACATGGGTGCTGTCCAGTTGCTTGGAGAAAGTGTCCCCCAGTTTGTAGTTGGACGTGGTGACGACGTCGTCGAGCTTCGCCCCTCCCCAGTACAGCGTCGGGTTGGTCTGCTCGCCGGCCTGGTAGAACGTCGGTTTGCCGTCGGTAATGAAGTACGTCAGGTTGGTGGCGTTGGTATTGCTGGTGGCCGCGCTGCTCTGGAAGAAGTTGGCCGTGGTCTTGAACACGTCCTCGTAGTTGGTGCCGCCGCCGGACGCCATGGAGTCCAGGACCGACTTGAGCAGGGTCAGGGCGTTCGGATCGTTGAGGTTCACCGAGATCTGCTTGTTGACCTGGGTATCGAAGTCCGCCAGGAAGATGTTCACGGTGCCCGAGGTGCTGCTGCCCAGGCTGTTCTTCAGGGTGTTGAACACCGTAGTCAGCGAGTTCTTGGCGGCGGTGAGCGAGGCATCGCTCATGCTGCCCGAGCTGTCGACCATGAACGCGATGTTGTAGTTCTTGCCCTGCACCACGTTCAGGCCGGCGACGTCGGCGACCATGATGTCGTTGCCCTCGGTGCCGACGAAGTTGTCATCGCCCGCCGTGGCGACGCTGGCGCTGTAGGTCGCCGGGTACACCGTGACCGGGATCTGCGCCGTGCTGCTGGCCGAACCGCCCAGGGACTCGGTGGAGGTCGAGGTTACGGTCAGGTTGAACGAGCCGTTGTAGTGCGACGGCGGGGTGATCGTCAGCGTACCCAGGTTCCAGCCGGTGACATTGACCTCGCCGACGCTGGCGCTGGCGGTGAAGGTATGGCCGGCGCCATCGCTGAGCACCGAACCTGCCGGAATACCGCCGATCTTCACGCTCAGGCTTTCCGAGCCGTCGGTATCGGTCAGGGCGGTGGTGATCTTCGACAGCTTGACGCTGCCACCCTCGGCACCTTCGTTGAGCTTGTAGCCGTCGTAGTAGCCCTCGCCGTTGCTGCCGTGCAGCTCGGAAAGGGTGACGCCGGCATTGTTCAGCGCGGTTTCGCTCGGGTAGATCGGGATGTTGGCGTTGCTCAGGTCGACCGGCGTGCTGCCATTGACCGAGAGGTTGACGTCATAGCTGCCCGGACCGCTCTGGTTGGCGTGGTAGATGTCCAGGGTGTAGTAGCCGCTGGTGGTCGGGGTGAACGAACCGCTGATGCTGCCGCCGGCCCCCCAGGTCGCGGTGGCCACGTTCTTGCCGCCGATGGTGATCAGCAGGCTGTCGTCGCCGACCCCGCTGAAGCTGTAGGTCTTGCCGGCTTCCAGGTAGATCAGGCCGGAGGTTTTCGAGCCGCTGCCGCCGGTCACGCTGGCATCGGACTGGGCGTTGGTCACCACCGAACTGCTGGTCGGGTTGCCGGACCTGTCGAAGACCGCTTTGAGCGTGTCGCCGGTGATGCCGTTGCCGTTGGTGCCCAGGCCGTTGAGGCTGGTCCAGGACTCCTTGAGCAGGCCGATGGAGTTCACGCTGTTGCTCGCCACGCCCAGGGTCGGCGCATCGGCCACCGGGGTGATGTCGATCTTCACGGTGCCGGTGTTGCCCAGGGCCTGGCCGTCGGTTGGCTGGAACTTGATCTGCGCGTAGTCGGCCTGCTGGTTGCCCACACCGCTGCCGTTGTAGCCGTCGACACCCGATTCGTTGGCATCCGGGGTGAAGCGCAGCTTGCCGGCGTCGATATCGGCCTTGCTGAAGGTCTGGTTGGTGGCCACGTCCTTCCAGGTCGAGCCGTCGAGGTACTGCAGCTTGCCGTCGCCCGGCAGCTGGGTGATTTTCACCCCGAGGCTGGTCGCGGGGCTGTCGACGTCGCTGACGCCGAAGGTGGCCCAGGTCAGGGTCAGGGCGGTGTCTTCGGTGCCGGTCACGGCGCCGCCGGTGGCCACTGGCGCGTCGTTCACCGCCACCACGTTGACCGTGGTGGTAGCCGTGTTGGAGTAATTGCTGCCATCGGTCACGGTCACGGTGATGGTCCGCGGCGTGGTGCTCGGGTCCTCACTGCTGTTGGTGAAGGTGATGTTCTTGATCTGCTGCATGTAGTCGGCCAGCGTCGCATTGCCGGACAGGGTCAGGGTGATGGTGCCCGCCTGGCTGTTGGCATTGATGGTGATGCCGTTGACGCTGTTGCCCAGGTTCAGCTCATCGCCCGGCTGACGGTTGGTCAGCACGATGGTGGCGCCGGTCAGCATCGTGCTGTCCGGGTCGGTGATGCTCAGGTCGGTGTCGGCGATCGACACGCCTGCGCCCGGGGTGTTTTCGGTGAAGGTCACCTTGTAGTCGGCCCCGGTGGCGCCGCTGGAGTTGTTGGCATCCAGGTCGAGGACCGGTGGCGCATCGTTGTCGATGATCGAGGTGGTGACGCTGCCGTTGGTGCCGCTGACCACCAGGTTCTCGAAGTTGCCACCGGTGGCCGAGTCGATCTTGACCACGAAGTTTTCCGTGCCCTCGGTGATCTTGTCGTCGATGGTGGCGACGTTGAAGCTGGCGCTGCTGGCGCCGGCCGGGATCTTCACGGTGTACACGCCGGTGAAGTCCGAGCCGTCGGCGGCGGTGCCGCTGTAGCTGATCTTCAGGGTGACCTCGGTTTGCGCCGGGCTGGTCAGGCTGACGGTGTAGGTCGCGGCCTGGCCTTCGGTGACCGAAGTGCTGCCGTTGATGCTCACGGTGGTGGTGTTGATGGTGTCGGTGACGCTGGTCACGGCCGGCGTGGTGCTTGGCACCAGGTTCTCGAAATTGCCGCCGGTGGTGCTGGCGATACTGGCGCTGACGTTGCCGGCGTCGATGTACACATCGTCGCTCGGCGCGGCCACGGTCACGGTGCCGGTGGTGGCACCGGCCGCGATATTGATCACCGCGCCGTTGCTCAGGGTCACGGTCATGGCCGTGCCGGCGGCGTTGGTCAGGGTCGCGGTGTAGACGATCGAACCGCCTTCGGCCACGGTGCTGGTGGCGCTGAGGGTCAGGTTGGTGGTGTCCGGGGTGTCGGTCACGGTGGTGTCGGCAGGCTTGCTGTCGACCGCCAGTTTTTCGTAGTTGCCGCCGGTGGCGTTGGTGATGGTGGTGCTCAGCGAGCTGCCGCCCGCCAGGGCATCGTTAGGCGCTACGAAGTTCACAGTACCGCTGCTGGCACCGACCGGAATGGTGATGGTCTGGCCGTTGGACAGGGTGACCACGACTGGTGAGCCGGTGACCGGAGCGGTGACCGATGCGGTGTAAACCACGGTACCGCCTTCGGCCACATTCGAGGTCGCGGTGAGGCTGACGGTCGAAGTGTCGATGGTGTCGGTGACGTTGGTCACAGCCGGTGCGGTGCTTGGTACCAGGTTCTCGAAGTTGCCGCCGGTGGCGGTCTGGATCGTGGCTTGCACGGTGCCGGCGTCTTTGTAGACGTCGTCGGCAGGAGCGGCCACGGTTACGGTGCCAGTGGTAGCGCCGGCGGCGATGGTGATCACTGCGCCATTGCTCAGGGTCACTGTCACCGGAGTGCCGGCCGCATTGGTCAGGGTCGCGGTGTAAACGATCGAGCCGCCCTCGGCCACGGTGTTGGTGGCGCTGAGGGTCAGGGACGTGGTGTCCGGCGTATCGGTCACCGAGGTGTCGGCTGGTTTGCTGTCGATTGCCAGCTTCTCGTAGTTGCCGCCGGTGGCGTCCTTGATGGTGGTGCTCAGGGAGCTGCCGCCCGCCAGGGCATCGTTAGGCGCTACGAAATTCACGGTACCGCTGCTGGCGCCGACTGGGATGGTGATGGTCTGGCCGTTGGACAGGGTGACCACGACTGGTGAGCCAGTCACCGGAGCGGTGACCGATGCGGTGTAGACCACGACGCCACCTTCGGCCACGGACGGCGTGGCCGTCAGCGAAACGGTGCTGGTGTCGATGGTGTCGGTGACGTTGGTCACAGCCGGCGTAGTGCTCGGCACCAGGTTCTCGAAGTTGCCGCCAGTGGCGGTCTGGATCGTGGCTTGCACGGTGCCGGCGTCTTTGTAGACGTCGTCCGCTGGAGCGGCCACGGTCACGGTACCGGTGGTGGCGCCGGCGGCGATGGTGATGACCGCGCCATTGCTCAGAGTCACGGTCACTGGCGTGCCAGCGGCATTGGTCAGCGTCGCGGTGTAAACGATCGAGCCGCCTTCGGCGACGGTGTCAGTCGCTGTCAGGCTCAGATTGGTGGTGTCCGGAGTATCAGTGACCGAGGTATCCGCCGGTTTGCTGTCGATTGCCAGCTTCTCGTAGTTGCCGCCGGTGGCGTCCTTGATGGTGGTGCTCAGAGAGCTGCCGCCGGCCAAGGCATCGTTAGGGGCCACGAAGTTCACGGTGCCACTGCTGGCGCCGACCGGGATGGTGATGGTCTGGCCATTGGACAGAGTGACCACGACTGGCGAGCCGGTCACTGGAGCTGTCACGGACGCGGTGTAGACCACAGTGCCACCTTCAGCCACGGACGGCGTTGCCGTCAGCGAAACGGTGCTGGTGTCGATGGTGTCGGTCACATTGGTGACCGCAGGCGTAGTGCCCGGCACCAGGTTCTCGAAGTTGCCGCCAGTAGCTGTCTTGATTGTGGCTTCTACGGTACCGGCATCTTTGTAGACGTCGTCCGCAGGAGCGGCCACGGTCACGGAGCCCGTGGTGGCGCCGGCTGCGATGGTAATCACTGCACCGTTGGAGAGCGTTACGGTCACCGGAGTGCCAGCCGCGTTGGTCAGTGTCGCGGTGTAAACAATAGAACCACCTTCAGCGACAGTGTCAGTTGCGCTGAGGGTCAGATTGGTGGTGTCTGGCGTATCGGTGACCGAGGTGTCAGCTGGTTTGCTGTCAACGTCGAGTTTTTCGTAATTGCCGCCAGTCGCACCGGTGATGGTGGTACTCAAGGAACTGCCGCCCGCCAGTGCATCGTTAGGCGCAGTGAAATTCACGGTACCGGACGATTCGCCAACCGGGATGGTGATGGTTTGGCCGTTGGACAAAGTGACCACTACCGGCGAACCAGTGACTGGAGCAGTCACGGACGCGGTGTAAACAACGACACCGCCTTCAGCCACGGACGGCGTGGCCGTCAGCGAAACGGTGCTGGTGTCGATGGTGTCAGTAACATCGGTGACCGCTGGAGTAGTGCTCGGAACGAGATTCTCGAAGTTGCCACCGGTGGCGTCCTTGATGGTCGCCTCGACCTTGCCGGCATCCTTGTATACATCGTCAGCAGGCGCTGCGACGGTGACAGAGCCAGTGGTCGCGCCAGCAGCGATGGTAATCACTGCACCGTTCGACAGAGTCACAGTTACAGGCGTGCCGGCCGCATTGGTCAGGGTGGCGGTGTAAACGATCGAACCGCCTTCAGCCACGGTGTCTGTCGCGCTGAGGGTCAGATTGGTGGTGTCCGGAGTATCGGTCACCGAGGTCTCGGCAGGCTTGCCGTCGACGTCCAGCTTCTCGTAGTTACCGCCGGTTGCACCGGTAATGGTGGTGCTCAGGGAGCTACCGCCGGCCAGCGCATCGTTGGGTGCCGTGAAGTTCACAGTGCCGGAAGATTCGCCGACCGGGATGGTGATGGTTTGTCCGTTGGACAGGGTTACGACTACTGGCGAGCCAGTCACTGGAGCGGTGACCGACGCGGTGTACACCACGGTGCCGCCTTCAGCCACAGACGGAGTCGCGGTCAGCGAAACAGTCGACGTATCGATGGTGTCGGTCACGTCGGTGACAGCCGGCGTGGTGTTCGGCACCAGGTTTTCAAAGTTACCGCCTACGGCGTCCTTGATGCTGACTTCAACCTTGCCAGCGTCTTTGTAGACGTCATCGGCAGGGGCGGCCACGGTCACGGAGCCTGTGGTTGCGCCCGCGGCGATGGTAATCACCGCGCCATTCGACAATGTCACGGTTACCGGAGTGCCGGCCGCGTTGGTGAGGGTCGCGGTGTAAACGATCGAACCGCCTTCAGCCACGGTGTCTGTCGCGCTGAGGGTCAGGTTCGTGGTGTCTGGCGTATCAGTAACCGAGGTCTCGGCAGGTTTGCTGTCGACATCGAGTTTTTCGTAGTTGCCGCCCGTTGCGCCGGTAATGGTGGTGCTCAAAGAGCTACCGCCAGCCAGGGCGTCGTTTGGTGCGGTGAAGTTCACAGTGCCGGAAGATTCGCCGACCGGGATGGTGATGGTTTGTCCGTTGGACAGGGTTACGACTACTGGCGAGCCAGTCACTGGAGCCGTTACGGAAGCGGTGTAAACGACAACGCCACCTTCAGCAACGCTAGGCGTCGCGGTCAGGCTGACGGTCGACGTATCGATGGTGTCAGTGACATCGGTGACCGCTGGCGTGGTGCTCGGCACCAGATTCTCGAAATTACCGCCAGCAGTCTCTTTGATGCTGACTTCGACTTTGCCAGCGTCCTTGTACACATCGTCAGCCGGGGCGGCGACAGTCACGGAACCTGTGGTAGCGCCTGCTGCGATGGTAATCACTGCACCGTTCGACAGAGTCACGGTTACAGGCGTGCCGGCCGCATTGGTCAGGGTGGCGGTGTAAACAATGGACCCACCCTCGGCGACAGTGTCAGTCGCCGTCAGGCTCAGAGTGGTAGTGTCCGGGGTGTCGGTAACCGAGGTTTCAGCCGGTTTGCTATCAACGTCGAGCTTCTCGTAATTACCGCCGGTAGCTTCCTTGATGGTGGTGCTCAAGGAGCTGCCGCCCGCCAGGGCGTCGTTAGGCGCTACGAAATTCACGGTACCGCTGCTGGCGCCGACTGGGATGGTGATGGTCTGGCCATTCGACAGGGTGACCACGACTGGCGAGCCAGTCACTGGCGCAGTCACGGACGCGGTGTAAACCACGGTGCCGCCTTCAGCCACAGACGGAGTTGCCGTCAGGCTGACAGTCGAAGTGTCGATGGTGTCAGTCACATCGGTAACGGCCGGCGTGGTGCTTGGCACCAGATTCTCGAAGTTGCCGCCAGCGGCATCCTTGATGGTGACTTCGACTTTACCCGCGTCCTTGTACACATCGTCAGCCGGGGCTGCAACGGTCACGGAACCTGTGGTGGCGCCGGCGGCGATGGTAATCACCGCGCCGTTCGACAGAGTCACGGTAACCGGCGTGCCCGCGGCGTTAGTCAGGGTCGCGGTGTAAACAATGGACCCACCCTCGGCGACGGTATCGGTCGCAGTCAGGCTGAGGGTGGTGGTGTCCGGTGTATCGGTGACCGAGGTGTCCGCTGGCTTGCTATCAACATCCAGCTTCTCGTAGTTGCCGCCGGTAGCGCCGGTGATGGTGGTGCTCAGGGAACTACCGCCCGCCAGGGCATCGTTTGGCGCGGTGAAGTTCACGGTACCGGACGATTCGCCAACCGGAATAGTGATGGTCTGGCCATTCGACAGGGTGACGACCACCGGCGAGCCGGTGACTGGAGCAGTCACGGACGCGGTGTAAACAACAACGCCGCCTTCAGCCACAGATGGAGTAGCGGTCAGCGAAACAGTCGAAGTGTCGATGGTATCGGTGACATCAGTCACAGCTGGTGTGGTGCTCGGCACCAGATTCTCGAAGTTGCCGCCGGTGGCGTCCTGGATAGTCGCTTCGACCTTGCCAGCGTCCTTGTACACATCATCAGCTGGCGCCGCGACAGTGACGGAGCCTGTGGTCGCACCAGCTGCGATGGTGATGATCGCGCCATTGCTCAGAGTCACGGTCACTGGCGTGCCCGCGGCGTTGGTGAGGGTCGCGGTGTAAACGATCGAACCACCCTCGGCGACGGTGTCGGTCGCTGTCAGGCTGAGCGTAGTGGTATCTGGTGTGTCAGTAACCGAGGTGTCGGCAGGCTTGCTGTCGACATCGAGTTTTTCGTAGTTACCGCCAGTCGCACCGGTGATGGTGGTGCTCAAGGAACTGCCGCCGGCCAGCGGGCTGTTCGGGGCAACGAAGTTCACCGACCCGCTGCTTTCACCTACCGGGATGGTAATGGTCTGGCCGTTCGACAGCGTTACGACCACCGGCGAGCCGGTCACTGGAGCAGTGACCGATGCGGTGTAGACCACGGTTTCGCCTTCGGCGACGGTCGCGGTTGCGGTCAGGCTGACGGTCGAGGTGTCGATGGTATCGGTCACATCGGTGACGGCAGGCGTGGTGCTTGGCACCAGGTTTTCAAAGTTGCCGCCGGTAGCGTCCTTGATGGTCGCTTCGACCTTGCCCGCGTCCTTGTAAACGTCATCGGCCGGTGCGGCCACGGTCACGGAGCCCGTGGTTGCGCCAGCGGCGATGTTGATCACCGCGCCGTTGCTCAAGGTGACCGTCACAGGCGTTCCGGCCGCATTGGTCAGGGTCGCGGTATAAACGATCGAACCACCTTCAGCCACGGTTTCGGTGGCGCTCAAGGTCAGATTGGTGGTGTCCGGGGTATCGGTCACCGAGGTGTCGGCCGGCTTGCTGTCGACATCGAGTTTTTCGTAGTTACCGCCAGTCGCGCCAGTGATGGTAGTGCTCAGGGAGCTACCGCCCGCCAGGGCGTCGTTTGGCGCGGTGAAGTTCACGGTGCCCGACGACTCGCCCACCGGAATGGTGATGGTCTGGCCGTTGGACAGGGTGACCACCACCGGCGAACCGGTCACTGGAGCGGTCACGGACGCGGTGTAAACGACAACGCCGCCTTCTGCCACGGATGGAGTCGCGGTCAGGCTGACGGTCGAGGTATCGATGGTGTCAGTGACATCAGTCACAGCTGGGGTAGTGCTTGGTACCAGGTTTTCGAAGTTACCGCCTGCAGCATCCTTGATGCTGACTTCGACTTTACCGGCATCTTTGTAGACGTCATCGGCTGGAGCCGCGACGGTCACAGAGCCTGTGGTCGCACCGGCTGCGATGGTGATTACCGCACCGTTCGACAGAGTCACGGTGACTGGCGTACCGGCGGCGTTGGTCAAGGTGGCCGTATAAACGATCGAACCGCCTTCAGCGACAGTGTCAGTCGCTGTCAGGCTAACGGTGGTGGTATCTGGCGTATCGGTGACCGAGGTATCAGCCGGTTTGCTATCAACATCCAGCTTCTCGTAGTTGCCGCCGGTAGCGCCGGTAATGGTGGTGCTCAGGGAGCTACCGCCCGCCAGGGCATCGTTTGGCACGGTGAAGTTCACGGTGCCGGACGATTCACCTACAGGAATAGTGATGGTCTGGCCATTGGACAGGGTCACGACTACAGGCGAGCCAGTCACTGGAGCGGTGACCGACGCGGTGTACACCACGGTGCCGCCTTCAGCCACAGACGGAGTCGCGGTCAGCGAAACGGTGCTGGTGTCGATAGTGTCGGTGACATCAGTCACAGCAGGCGTAGTGCTCGGAACGAGGTTTTCGAAGTTACCGCCAGCAGTTTCTTTGATGCTGACTTCGACTTTACCGGCATCTTTGTAAACGTCATCCGCAGGGGCGGCGACGGTGACAGAACCAGTAGTAGCGCCCGCTGCGATGGTGATGATCGCACCGTTCGACAGGGTTACGGTCACTGGCGTACCAGCGGCATTGGTCAGGGTCGCGGTGTAAACGATCGATCCACCTTCAGCGACGGTGTCGGTCGCAGTCAGGCTAAGGGTGGTGGTATCTGGCGTATCAGTAACCGAGGTCTCGGCAGGCTTGCCGTCGACATCCAGCTTCTCGTAGTTGCCGCCGGTTGCACCGGTAATGGTGGTGCTCAGGGAGCTGCCGCCCGCGAGAGCATCGTTGGGTGCCGTGAAGTTCACAGTGCCGGAAGACTCGCCCACCGGGATGGTGATGGTTTGGCCGTTGGACAGGGTCACGATTACTGGCGAACCAGTAACCGGCGCGGTCACGGACGCGGTGTAAACCACGGTGCCGCCTTCGGCCACAGACGGAGTAGCGGTCAGCGAAACGGTGCTGGTGTCGATAGTGTCGGTGACATCAGTCACAGCAGGAGTGGTGCTTGGAACGAGATTCTCGAAATTACCGCCAGAGGTCTCTTTTATGCTGACTTCGACTTTGCCAGCGTCTTTGTAAACGTCATCCGCAGGGGCGGCGACGGTCACGGAGCCGGTAGTAGCACCGGCGGCGATAGTGATCACTGCACCGTTGCTCAGAGTTACGGTTACCGGAGTCCCGGCTGCATTGGTCAGAGTCGCGGTGTAAACAATGGACCCACCCTCGGCAACAGTGTCAGTCGCTGTCAGGCTCAGATTGGTGGTGTCCGGAGTATCGGTAACCGACGTCTCGGCAGGTTTGCCGTCGACGTCCAGTTTCTCGTAGTTGCCGCCCGTTGCGCCGGTGATGGTCGCGCTCAGGGAGCTGCCGCCTGCGAGGGCATCGTTAGGTGCCGTGATATTGACGGTGCCGGAAGACTCGCCGACCGGAATGGTGATGGTCTGACCGTTGGACAGGGTTACGACTACAGGTGAGCCAGTCACTGGTGCTGTCACGGACGCGGTGTAAGCGACAACGCCACCTTCAGCAACGCTAGGCGTCGCAGTCAGGCTGACGGTCGAGGTGTCGATGGTATCAGTCACGTCGGTAACGGCTGGCGTGGTGCTCGGAACCAGGTTCTCGAAGTTGCCGCCAGCAGCCTCTTTGATGCTGACTTCGACTTTGCCGGCATCTTTGTACACATCATCAGCTGGAGCAGCGACGGTGACGGAGCCCGTGGTAGCGCCGGCAGCAATGGTGATCACTGCACCATTCGACAGGGTCACGGTCACTGGCGTACCAGCGGCGTTGGTCAGAGTCGCGGTATAAATGATCGAGCCGCCTTCAGCGACGGTGTCAGTCGCTGTCAGGCTCAGATTGGTGGTGTCCGGAGTATCGGTCACCGAGGTCTCGGCAGGCTTGGCGTCGACGTCCAGCTTCTCGTAGTTACCGCCCGTTGCACCGGTGATGGTCGCGCTCAGGGAGCTGCCGCCCGCGAGAGCATCGTTAGGTGCCGTGATATTGACGGAGCCGGAGGACTCGCCGACCGGAATGGTGATGGTCTGACCATTGGACAGGGTCACCACAACCGGCGAGCCAGTCACTGGAGCGGTTACGGACGCGGTGTACACCACGGTGCCGCCTTCAGCCACAGACGGAGTCGCGGTCAGCGAAACAGTCGACGTATCGATGGTGTCGGTGATGTCCGTCACTGCCGGCGTGGTGCTCGGAACCAGATTCTCGAAGTTGCCGCCAGTGGCGTCCTGGATGGTCGCTTCGACCTTGCCGGCGTCCTTGTAGACGTCGTCGGCAGGCGCTGCAACGCTCACCGAACCGGTGGTCGCGCCGGCGGCGATGGTGATCACCGCTCCGTTGCTCAGGGTCACGGTGACCGGCGTGCCGGCCGGGTTGGTCAGGGTGGCGGTGTAGACGATCGAGCCGCCTTCGGCGACCGAGCCGCTGGCCGACAGGCTCAGGCCGGTGTCGTCCACGGAGTCGGTGATGGTGGTCTGCGCCGGCGTGGTGTCGGGTGTCAGTTGTTCGAAGTTGCCGCCGCTGGCGCCGGTAATGCTGGTGCTGACTGTGCTGCCGTTGTTGTAAACGTCATTGGCCGGGGTATCGACCACCACGGTGCCGACGGTTTTGCCGGCCTCGATCACGATGGTCGAGCCGTTGGACAGGGTCACGGTAACCGGGGTCTGCGCCGGGTTGGTCAGGGTCGCGGTGTAGGTGATCTGGCCGCCTTCCACAACGCTGCCGGTGGCGGTCAGGCTCAGGCCGGTGTTGTCCACCGAGTCGGTCACGGTGGTTTGTGCCGGCGTGGTGCTCGGTACCAGGTTCTCGAAGTTGCCGCCGGTGGCGCCAGTAATGCTGGTGCTGACCGTGCTGCCGTTGTTGTAGACGTCGTTGGCCGGGGTATCGACTACCACGGTGCCGGTGGTTTTACCGGCGTCGATGGTGATGGTCGAACCGTTGGACAGGGTCACGGTGACCGGGGTCTGCGCCGGGTTGGTCAGGGTCGCGGTGTAGGTGATCTGGCCACCTTCCACGACCGTACCGGTGGCCGACAGGGTCAGGCCGGTGGCGTCCGGCGAGTCGGTGATGGTGGTCACCGCTGGCGTGGTGCTTGGCACCAGGTTCTCGAAGTTGCCGCCGGTGGTGCCGGTAATGCTGGTGCTGACCGTGCTGCCGTTGTTGTAGACGTCGTTGGCCGGGGTATCGACCACGACGGTGCCGACGGTCCGGCCGGCGTCGATGGTGATGATCGAGCCATTGGACAGGGTCACGGTGACCGGCGTCTGCGCCGGATTGGTCAGGGTCGCGGTGTAGGTGATCTGGCCACCTTCGACGACGGTACCGTTGGCGGTCAGGGTCAGGCCGGTGGTGTCCGGCGAGTCGGTGATGGTGGTCACCGCCGGTGTCGGGTTCGGCACCAGGTTCTCGAAGTTGCCGCCGCTGGCGTCGGTAATGCTGGTGCTGACGGTGCTGCCATTGTTGTAGACATCGTTCGGTGGGGTATCGACTACCACGGTGCCGACGGTCTGTCCGGCGTCGATGGTGATGGTCGAACCGTTGGACAAGGTCACGGTGACCGGGGTCTGCGCCGGGTTGGTCAGGGTCGCGGTATAGGTGATCTGGCCACCCTCGGTCACGCTGGAGCCCGCGGTCAGGGTCACGGTGGTGGTGTCCACGGTGTCCGTGACCTGGGTGACGGCTGGTGTCGGGTCGACAGTCACGACCAGGCCACCGCCGCCGGTGGTGCCGGTGACGCCCACGCTGATCTGTTTCGGGTCGTTATAGACGGTGTCGTTCGGTGCCAGCGGAACGTTGACGGTGCCGGTCAGTTGCCCGGCCGGAATCACGATCACCGAGCCGTTGGACAAGGTGATGGTCAGGCCGGTCAACGGTGCCTGGGTCAGCGTGGCGGTGTACACCAGTACGCCGCCGGCCTCGGTAATGGAGGGGGTTGCGCTCAGGGTCAGGGTCGAGTCGCGCAGGATCTCGCTGGTGGTGCTGTTGTCATTGGTGGTCAGCGCGCCGGTGGTGTTTTGCGCTGCGGTGCCCGCCGCACCGAGGCCCGCAGTCGGGAAGCCGATGGTCGGGTCGACCCGGCCCGCGGTGGCGTCGAGCATCACGAAGCTGTGGCCGCCACCAGCAGCGCCGCCGGTACCCGCGGCGGTCGGGCCGGCCGCGGTGGCTTCCAGCTCGGTGGTCGGGTCCGCGCCGGCGACGATTGCCTGCTGCAGCTCAGCGACGGACGGCGCAGCCTGCTCGGCGGCCTCGGCCAGGTCGGTGCTGGAGTCTGGAGCGCTGCCGCTCCATTGCGTCTCACGGCCCAGGTCCAGGGTCCGGCCATCGGCCAGCTCCAGGCTGACGGCGCCCGACAGGCCGGTATCGACCTGGTCGCCTACATACAGGCGATCACCCTCAACGAGTACGCGGCGAACCCCTTCAGGGGATACGACGAAAACTTGGCCAACAATGCTTTTGACGGTAGCAACAACACTGCTCATTGAGGATTCTCCGGGGGGTACCGTTCAGTAGACTTCCATGTTCCTGACAGGCATACGCCGACGCAGTCTGGACGTTCTTCAGAGTGTAGAAATACGTGATTTTGACGCGAATGCTTGTCAATAAATTGGCTATATTTTTTTGCTATTAACCATATGCCAAACTATTGACCTTCTGGGTGTCATCCTAAACAATCGTCAAGGTAATGTCACATTGATATTCATGCGGCGACCTGTCTAAAAGTGTGTGATCCAGTTCATGGTTTGAACTTTCCGATATACGGTCATTCCGGTTGCCATCATCCGATGCAGCACCTCGTTTTGCTGTGATTTGGGACAAGAAGTCCTGGGAACCTCCTCTATGCGTCCGCAGTTGTTCAAAGCCTTACCCTTCTTGCTTGCCGCCAGTTTTGTCCAAGCACAAACCCTGCCTGAAGCCATGCAGAAAGCACTGGATGTCCATCCGGAAATCCAGGCCGCGGTGAACAGCCGCCTGGCAGCCGATTACCAGCTAAAAGCAGCCAAGGGCGGCTATTTGCCGCGGGTCGATTTGCTGGGCGGTTATGGTCGTGAAGGCACCGACAGCCCGACCACTCGTGCAGGATCGAGCAATCACTGGGAGACGCTGAACCGCAGTGAGTCAAGTTTACGTCTCCAGCAAATGGTTTTTGACGGTTTTGCCACCTCCAGTGAGGTCGGGCGTCAACAAGCCACCGTCAATTCCCGGGCGTACTCGTTGCTGGGCACTTCCGAGCGCACCGCGCTGACCGTGGCCCAGGTGTACCTGGATGTGCTGACCCGGCGCGAGTTCGTGCGCCTGGCCGAAGACAACATGCGCAATCACGAGCGCATCTACGATCAGATCCAGCTGCGCACCCAGCGCGGCGTCGGCAGCCGCGCCGACCTCGACCAGGCGGAAGCGCGCATGGCCCAGGCGCGCAATAACCTGATCACCGAACAGACCAACCTGGCCGATGCCCAGACCAACTACCTCAGCGCCGTCGGCCAGATGCCGGACCAGCTGGAGCGCCCGGTCGGCTTCATGGCCCTGCTGCCGGCCACCCTCGACGAAGCCCGGCACCAGATGCTGGAAAACAGCCCGATCCTGCGTTCGGCCGAATCCGACATCGTCGCCGCCGAGAAGCAGTACGAAGCCGCCAAGTCGACCTTCTACCCGCGCTTCGATGCCGAGCTTGGGCGTACCGCCGACAACAACCTGGACGGCATCGACGGCCACAACAACGAATGGCAGGCCATGCTGCGCATGCGCTTCAACCTGTTCGCCGGCGGCAGCAACAAGGCCGACCTGGAGTCCAAGGCCTATCAGTCCAACCAGGCGCTGGATATTCGTAACAACGCCCTGCGAGTTCTGAATGAGGAGCTAGGCTTGGCGTGGAACGCCTTGAACAACGCTAATGCGCAAGTGCCGATCGCCCAGCAATATGTCGATCGCAGCGCCAGCGTGCGTGAGGCGTATCAGAAGCAATTCAGTCTGGGCGAGCGCACTTTGCTCGACTTGCTCGATAGCGAGAATGAACTGTTCACCGCCTCGCGTCGGTTGGCGGAAATCAAGAACATTCAGTTATTTACTCAATATCGAATCAAGGCGACCATGGGCGAATTGCTCAAGAGCCAGGGAGTGGTCGCACCCATGGCTTCAGTCGTGCAGAACGATGTGAAGCCCAAGGTCCAACTGCCTGGGATGAATTGAGTACATTTCATCCAAATAGACAGTTAAAGAGTGCCGAGCGTGGAATCAGAAGTCAGTCGAGTGCAACTTAGCCATGATCCACGCGGCATGCATGACGACCCGCTGCTGGATGCCCTGCTAACCCTGTGCTCTCTGCACCAGAAGCCGGCCAGCGCGGCGATGCTGACCACTGGCCTGCCGTTGCCGTCCCAGCGCCTGAGCGCCGAGCTGCTGCCGCGCGCCGCCGCTCGCGCCGGCCTGCAGGGGCGCCTGCTGCGGCGCAAGCTGGAGCAGATTCCTGCCATCGCCATGCCAGCCATGCTCTTGCTCAAGGACGGCCGCAGCGCCGTCCTGCTCGGCTGGCTGGGCGAAGACAAGGCCCGCCTGCTGCTCAGTGAGAGCGACGGCGGCGAGGTCAGCGTCAGTCGCCAGATGCTGGCCGACGATTACAGCGGGCAAGTGTTCTTCGCCCAGCCGCAACACAAGTTCGACGTCAACCATGGCTCGCTGATTCCCCGCGCCCGCTCCTGGTTCCGCGACACCTTGAAGCGTTCGCGCTGGCTGTACGCCGACGCCATCGCCGCCAGCCTGCTGATCAACGTCATCGCCATGGCCGCGCCGCTGTTCGTGATGAACGTCTACGACCGCGTGGTCCCGAACCAGGCCGCCGCCACCCTGTGGGTGCTGGCCATCGGCATCACCGGCGCCTACCTGTTCGACCTGATCCTCAAGAGCCTGCGCAGCCTGTGCCTGGACCTGGCCGGCAAGAAGACCGACCTGATCATCTCGGCCACGCTGTTCGAGCGCATCGTCGGCATGGCCATGAAGTACCGGCCGGCGCGGGTCGGCAGCTTTGCCCAGAACATCCACGAGTTCCAGAGCCTGCGCGACTTCCTCGCCTCGCTGACGCTCACCAGCCTGATCGACCTGCCGTTCACCCTGCTGATCTTCCTGGTGATCGCCATCCTCGGCGGGCACCTGGTGTGGATCCCGGTGCTGGCCTTCCCGATCGCCCTGGGCATCGGCTACGCGCTGCAGAAACCGCTGATCGCCACCATGGAAAAAACCATGGCCCTGGGCGCCGAGCGCCAGTCGAGCCTGATCGAGACCCTGGCCGGGCTGGATGCGGTGAAGGTCAACAACGCCGAAAGCGAACGCCAGTACCAGTGGGAGCAGACCATCGGCACCCTGGGCCGCCTCGAGCTGCGGGTGAAGATGCTCTCCAGCCTGGCGATGAACATCACCCTGCTGATCCAGCAGCTGGCCGGGGTGATCATGATCGTCTTCGGCGTGTACCAGATCATCGACGGCAACCTCAGCATGGGCGGGCTGATCGCCTGCTACATGCTCAGCGGCCGCGCCCTCAGCCCGCTGGCCTCGTTGTCCGGCCTGCTGACCCGCTACCAGCAGGCGCGGGTGACCATGACCTCGGTCGACCAGATGATGGAGCTGCCCCAGGAGCGCAACTTCGACGAGCGCCCCCTGAGCCGCAACGTGCTGCAGGGCGCCATCGAATGCCGGCAGCTGAATTTCACCTACCCGGGGCAGCAGAACCCGGCGCTGAAGAACATCAACCTGGTGATCAAGCCGGGCGAGAAGATCGGCATCATCGGCCGCAGTGGCTCGGGCAAGAGCTCCCTGGCCAAGCTGCTGGTGGGCCTGTATACCCCGGACTCCGGCGCCTTGCTGGTGGACGGTGTGGACATCCGGCAGATCGACGTCAGCGAATTGCGCCACAACATCGGTTATGTGGCCCAGGACATCCAGCTGCTGGCCGGCACCCTGCGCGACAACCTGACCTCCGGCGCCCGTTATGTCGAAGACGAACTGGTGCTGCAGGCCGCCGAACTGGCCGGCGTTCATGAGTTCGCCCGGCTGCACCCGCAGGGCTATGAACTGCAGGTCGGCGAGCGCGGGCAGAACCTCTCCGGCGGCCAGCGGCAGAACGTCGCCCTGGCCCGGGCCCTGTTGCTCAACCCACCTATCCTGCTGCTCGACGAACCGACCAGCGCCATGGACAACACCGGTGAAGAACGCTTGAAACAACGCCTGCAAGCCGTGGTGGAAGCCAAGACCGTGGTGCTGGTCACCCACCGTGCCTCGCTGCTGTCGCTGGTGGATCGCCTGCTGGTGATCGACCGCGGGCAGATCCTCGCCGATGGACCGAAAGCGGTCGTGATGGAAGCGTTGAAGAAGGGGCAGATCAGTGTTGCTTAAGTCGGGTTTGAAGGACTCCATCCTGCGTTACTTCAAGGGCACCGAGTCGCTGCACGACCAACCCCTGCCGGAGGTCAACAAGGCGCTGATCGAGGATGCGCCGCGGGTTATCCGCCTGACCATCTGGGGCATCATCGGTTTCTTCCTGTTCCTGCTGCTGTGGGCCAACTTCGCGGTGATCGACGAAGTGACCAAGGGTGAGGGCAAGGCGATCCCGTCGTCCAAGGTGCAGAAAATCCAGAACCTGGAAGGCGGCATCGTCTCCGAACTGTTCGTCAAGGAAGGGCAGATAGTCGAGGCCGGTGCGCCGTTGATCCGCCTGGACGATACGCGCTTCAAGTCCAACGTCGGCGAGACCGAGGCCGACCGGTTGTCGATGCTGTTGCGGGTCGAGCGCCTGAGCGCGGAGATCGACAACCGCGAGCTGAACTTCCCGGCCGATGCCCTGGAGGCCGCGCCCGGCCAGGCCGCCAGCGAGAAGTCCCTGTATGAAAGCCGCCGCCAGCAGTTGCACGACGAAGTTGGCGGCCTGCAGGAACAACTGATCCAGAAGCAGCAGGAACTGCGCGAGTTCACCTCCAAGCAGGCGCAGTACCGCCAGCAACTGGGCCTGCAACGCCAGGAAATCGCCATGTCCGAGCCATTGGTGGCCCAGGGCGCGGTGTCGCCGGTGGAAGTGCTGCGGCTCAAGCGCGCCGAAGTCGAGACCCGCGGGCAACTGGACGCCACCACCCTGGCGATCCCCCGTGCCGAGTCGGCGATCAAGGAAGTCCAGCGCAAGATCGACGAAACCCGCGGCAAATTCCGCAGCGAAGCCCTGACCCAGCTCAACGAGGCGCGCACCGAACTGAACAAGGCCAGCGCCACCGGCAAGGCCCTGGAAGACCGGGTCAGCCGGACCCTGGTTACCTCGCCGGTGCGCGGTATCGTCAAGCAACTGATGGTCAACACCATCGGCGGCGTGATCCAGCCGGGCAGCGACATGGTGGAGATCGTGCCGTTGGACGACACCCTGCTGGTGGAAGCGAAGATCCGCCCGCAGGACATCGCCTTCCTGCACCCGGGGCAGGAAGCCGTGGTCAAGTTCACCGCCTATGACTACACCATCTACGGCGGCCTGAAGGCCAAGCTGGAGCAGATCGGCGCCGACACCATCACCGACGAAGACAAGAAGACCACCTACTACGTGATCAAGCTGCGCACCGACCGCAGCCACCTGGGCACCGATGAGAAGCCGTTGCTGATCATCCCCGGCATGGTCGCCTCGGTGGACATCATCACCGGCAAGAAAAGCGTGCTCAGCTACCTGCTCAAGCCGATCATCCGCGCTCGCGCCGAGGCGCTGCACGAGCGTTGAGGCCGTAGCCCGAGAGTCGTAGGGCAGGGATTGCCCGTAGATCTTTGAATCTTTTCGCGAGCAAGCTCGCTCCTACAAGGGCACTCATGCACCTGTAGGAGCGAGCTTGCTCGCGATAGCGTCCTTTTGGTCCCCACTATTTCTCCGCCTGAATCGCCATATCGTTATTCACTAACGGTATTTAAAATTAAGTTCTTATATCTATAAAGTCGACTCCCTGCGTACCTGCCGACCAATCGGCGCGCCGCACGAAATGAACCCACACGGGACCTCCGTGAGTTTCTGATCGACGCGCGCGCCACCGGGCGTGCTCTGCGTGGGAGTGATTTATGTCCGTACTGTCCCCAAGTGCCGCGCCCATCGCCGCACAAGCTTTTGATATCCGCCCGTTCAGCGGCGCCGTCGGTGCCGAGATCGTCGGCCTGGACCTGGCCCAGCCGGTCAACGACCAGGATTTCGCCCGTATCCACCGCGCGCACCTGGATCATCACGTCGTGGTGTTCCGCGACCAGCGCATCAGCCCCGAACAACAGATCGCCTTCAGCCGCCGTTTCGGCGTGCTGCAGATCCACGTGCTCAAGCAGTTCCTGCTGGCCGGGCACCCGGAAATCCTCATCGTTTCCAACATCATCGAGAACGGCCAGTCCATCGGCCTGGGGGACGCCGGCAAGTTCTGGCATTCCGATCTCTCCTACAAGGAGCTGCCGAGCCTGGGCTCGATGCTGCATGCCCAGGAGCTGCCGTCCGAGGGCGGCGACACGCTGTTCGCCGACATGCACAAAGCCTGGGACAGCCTGCCCGCAGCGCTGCGCAAGGCGGTCGCAGGCCGCTCTGCCGCGCACTCCTACACCGCGCGCTACAGCGAGACCAAGTTCGAGGGCAACTGGCGCCCGACCCTGACCCCGGAGCAACTGGCCCAGGTCCAGGAAGTGGTGCACCCGGTCGTTCGTACCCACCCGGAAAACGGCCGCAAGGCGCTGTTCGTCAGCGAAGGCTTCACCACCCGCATCGTCGGCCTGCCGGAAGACGAAAGCCGCCAGCTGCTGGCCGAGCTGTACGCCCACAGCGTGCTGCCGGAAAACATCTACCGCCACCAATGGCAGCCCCATGACCTGGTGTTCTGGGACAACCGCTCGCTGATCCACCTGGCCGCCGGCTGCCCCAGCCACCTGCGCCGCAAGCTGTACCGCACCACCATCCAGGGCGACGCCCCTTACTGATCGGCCACCCACGGCAGGAGAAACACCATGTCCCAACCTACTCAACGCCTCCCGCGCCTGGGCAAACTGGCGGCCGCCATCGGCCTGGGCTTCAGCCTGCTGGCCGCTAGCTTGGTCGCGCCGACGGCGGCCCATGCCGAAGGCGAGATCCGCATCGCCGAACAGTTCGGCATCGTCTATCTGCTGCTCAACGTGGTGCGCGACCAGAACCTGATCGAGAAGCACGGCAAGGAAGAGGGCATCGACATCAAGGTCGACTGGACCCAGCTGTCCGGCGGCGCGGCGGTCAACGACGCCTTGCTCTCCGGCTCCATCGACATCGCCGGGGCCGGCGTCGGCCCGCTGCTGACCATCTGGGACCGCACCCACGGCAAGCAGAACGTCAAGGCCGTGGCGTCGCTGGGCAACTTCCCTTACTACCTGGTGAGCAACAATCCCAAGGTCAAGACCATCGCCGACTTCACCGAGAAGGACCGCATCGCGGTGCCGGCGGTGGGGGTTTCCGTGCAGTCGCGCTTCCTGCAGTACGCGGCGGCCAAGCAGTGGGGCGACAAGGAATTCAATCGCCTGGACAAGTACACCATCGCCGTTCCACACCCGGACGCCACGGCGGCGCTGATCGCCGGCGGCACCGAGCTGACCGGGCACTTCTCCAACCCGCCGTTCCAGGACCAGGCGCTGGCCAACCCGAATGTGCACGTGGTGCTCAACACCTACGACCTGCTGGGCCCGAACTCGCCGACCGTGCTGTTCGCCACCGAGAAATTCCGTACCGAGAACCCGAAAACCTACAAGGCCTTCGTCGAGGCGCTGGCCGAGGCCGCCGACTTCGCCCAGAAGGACAAGGGTGCGGCGGCGGATACCTACATCCGCGTGACCAAGGCCAAGATCGACCGCGAGGCCTTGCTGAAGATCATCGACAACCCGCAGTTCGAGTTCACCGTCACCCCGAAAAACACCTACCCGCTGGCTGAATTCCTCTACCGCGTGGGTGCGATCAAGAACAAGCCGCAATCGTGGAAGGACTACTTCTTCCAGGACACCACGCCGCTGCAAGGGAGCTGATCGCCATGAACGCCCCCTTGCAAGGCCACACGGCCAGCAACCCGACCGCGGCGGTGCAGGCGCTGCTGGCGGTCGACCAGGTCAGCCTGGAATACCGCACCCCGCAGCGCGTGGTGCGGGCCACCCACCAGGTCAGTTTCGCAATCGATCCCGCCGACCGCTTCGTCCTGCTCGGGCCCTCGGGCTGCGGCAAGTCGACCCTGCTCAAGGCGGTCGCCGGCTTCATCCAGCCCTGTGAGGGCGAGATTCGCCTGCAAGGACAGCGAGTCAGCCAGCCGGGGCCGGACCGGATCGTGGTGTTCCAGGAGTTCGACCAGCTGCCGCCGTGGAAAACCGTCAAACAGAACGTGATGTTCCCGTTGCTGGCGTCGAACAGCCTCAACCGCCGCGAGGCCGAGGAGCGCGCGCTGCACTACCTGGACAAGGTCGGCCTGGCGGCGTTTGCCGACGCCTACCCGCACACCCTGTCCGGCGGCATGAAGGCGCGGGTGGCCATCGCCCGGGCCCTGGCGATGCAGCCGAAGATCCTGCTGATGGACGAACCCTTCGCGGCCCTCGACGCCCTGACCCGGCGCAAGATGCAGGAGGAATTGCTGCTGCTCTGGGAAGAGGTGCGCTTCACCCTGCTGTTCGTCACCCATTCCATCGAGGAAGCGCTGGTGGTGGGCAATCGCATCCTGCTGCTGTCGCCCCATCCGGGGCGGGTGCGGGCGGAAATCCACAGCCATCAGTACGACCTGCAAAGCCTCGGCGGCGTGGCGTTCCAGCAGACGGCGCGGCGCATCCACCGGCTGCTGTTCGACGAAGGCCAGTCGCCGGAAACCGAGCGCGAGCTGGATTTCACCGATATCCGTATCGCTTATTGAGCCTTTAAGAGGAACGCCCGATGAGCCATTCATCACCTGTTCGCCAGGAATACGAAGTTGCCCTCGAACCCTTGCTGGCGGTGCCGCTGGAGCGTGAATTGCCGCTGGGCCAGCGCCTGTGGCAGCAAGGCTGGCTGCGCAAGAGCCTGATCCTGATCGTGCTGGCGCTGCTCTGGGAGGCCGTGGCCCGCTACCAGAACAACGACCTGCTGCTGCCGAGCTTTTTGCAGACCGCCAGCGCGCTGTACGACGGCCTGCTCAGCGGCGAGCTGCTGGGCAAGGTCGGCATCTCCCTGGTCGTGCTGCTCAAGGGCTACCTGATCGGCATCGTCCTGGCCTTTGCCCTGACCACCCTGGCGGTGTCGACCCAGGTGGGCCGCGACTTGCTGAGCACCCTGACCTCGATGTTCAACCCGTTGCCGGCCATCGCCCTGCTGCCGCTGGCCCTGCTGTGGTTCGGCCTGGGGGAGAACAGCCTGATCTTCGTGCTGGTGCATTCGGTGCTCTGGGCCCTGGCCCTGAACACCTACGCCGGCTTTCTCGGGGTTTCCGAAACCCTGCGCATGGCCGGGCGCAACTACGGGCTCAAGGGCATGCGCTTCGTACTGTTCATCCTGATCCCGGCGGCGCTGCCGTCGATCCTCGCCGGCCTGAAAATCGGCTGGGCCTTCGCCTGGCGCACCCTGATCGCCGCCGAACTGGTGTTCGGCGCCACCAGCGGCAAGGGCGGCCTGGGCTGGTACATCTTCCAGAACCGCAACGAGCTGTACACCGACAAAGTCTTCGCCGGCCTGGCGGTGGTGATCCTGATCGGCCTGCTGGTGGAAAACCTGGTGTTCGACACCCTGGAGCGAGTCACCGTGAAACGCTGGGGCATGCAACGCTGAACCCGTAGCACCCGTAGCACCCGTAGCACCCGTAGCCGCTGCCGAGCCCGCGAGGCTGCGATCGGCCCCGCAGGGGCCGCAAAACCTGACGGCTCATTCTGCCTGGCACACCGAATGCGCCGGTCTGGCGAGGACTTCGTCCTCGATCGCAGCCTGCGGCAGCGGCTACACAGAGCGGTGTCCATGGTTGAATTGCCCTCCACGATCCCGTAGCCGCTGCCGAGCCCGCGAGGCTGCGATCGGCCCCGCAGGGGCCGCAAAACCTGACGGCTCATTCTGCCTGGCACACCGCATGCGCCGGTCTGGCGAGGACTTCGTCCTCGATCGCAGCCTGCGGCAGCGGCTACAGAGTGG
Source organism: Pseudomonas sp. T8 (assembly GCF_024610635.1). Lineage (NCBI taxonomy): Bacteria > Pseudomonadati > Pseudomonadota > Gammaproteobacteria > Pseudomonadales > Pseudomonadaceae > Pseudomonas > Pseudomonas sp. T8. The sequence continues at coordinate 4,111,164 of NZ_CP102374.1, read as the reverse complement.
TGTCCCTGACTGAAATGACCCTGCTAGCATTGCGCCTGACTCATTCCCGATCAGCCACGAGTGCTCAGCATGCAACTCCCGGACATGAACCTTCTGGTCGCCCTCGACGCCCTGCTCGACGAGGGCAGCGTGGTCGGCGCGGCGCGGCGCATGAACCTCAGCCCGGCGGCCATGAGCCGGACCCTCACGCGGATCCGCGAGGCGCTGGGCGACCCGATCCTGGTGCGCGCCGGCCGTGGCCTGGTGCCCACACCCAAGGCCCTGGAACTGCGCGGCCAGGTGCGCGACCTGGTGGAGCAGGCGGCGCTGGTGTTCCGCTCCGGCGATCAGGTCGACCTCAGCACCCTGCGCCGGCGCTTCAACGTGCGCGCCAACGACTTCTTCGTCGGCGTCTATGGTGGCCGCCTGATCGACACCCTGGAGCGCCAGGCGCCCCATTGCGAACTGCGTTTCGTCCCCGAAGGCGATGGCGACGACGAGGCCCTGCGCGAAGGACGGATCGACCTGCGCATCAGCAATACCCGGCCGCTGACCCCGGAAGTGAAGGTGCAGAACCTGTTTTCCACCACCTTTGTCGGCCTGGTGCGCGAGCATCATCCGTTGCTCGACGAGGAGATCACCGCCGAGCGTTTTGCCGCCTTCCCGCACATCAGCATGTCCCGGCGCGGCATCGCCCGTGGGCCGATCGACGCGGCGCTCGGCGACCTGGGGCTGGAGCGCCGGGTGCCGCTGATCGCGCCGAGCTTCCATGCCGCGATGTTCATGCTGCCGGATTCCGACCTGATCCTGCCGGTGCCCAAGGAAACCCTGCTCAGCGTGTCGCGCCTGGGCCTGCACCTGCGTTCCTTCGCCTTGCCGATTCCCCTGCCGACCCTGGTGCTGACCCAGGCCTGGCACCCGCGCTACGACAAGGACCCGGCGCACAAATGGTTCCGCGAGACCCTGCGCGCTTCCTGCAACGAAACCTGGCGCACCGCCCAGCCCTGAAAACACCCAATATCCCGTAGGAGCGAGGCTTGCCCGCGATAGGCACGCCACGGTTAACCTGCTGCACCGCGTTATCGTTCATCGCGGGCAAGCCTCGCTCCTACAGGGTTACAGAGCACCACAACCCCTGTAGCCGCTGCCGAGCAACGCGAGGCTGCGAACTAGGTGGGCGAGATTCCGACTTAGTCCTCGCCTGGCAGCGCCCGCGATTGGCCGGTTGGATCAGGTCGCCTGGTTTTGCGACGGCTGCGCCGCCGATCGCAGCTTCGCGTTGCTCGGCAGAGGCTACATGTCATCCAATCGTTGCGCGTGGTGCACTTATAAACTGTCGATAAGTCAGTTTTCGTCAGCTGTCGGGCTTTTTAAACTGCTTCGGTATTTCCATCGGAGTCGTTCCCTTCATGAGTTCCCTCGCCGTGGCTGTGCCGGCACCCGTTGAAGGGGCCAGCAAACCGGCAGCTGCCAGCCCCGCGGTCTTCGGCCCGCGAATCATCATCGGCCTGCTCGGCGTATTGCTGGCGGTGCTGGTGTCGGGCCTCAACGAGATGGTGACCAAGATCGCCCTGGCCGATATCCGTGGCGCCCTGGCCATCGGCTACGACGAAGGCACCTGGCTGGTGGCCAGCTATACCGCCACGTCGGTGGCGGCTATGGCCTTCGCGCCCTGGTGCTCGGTGACCTTCTCGCTGCGGCGTTTCACCCTCTGCGCCATCGCCCTGTTCACCCTGCTGGGCGTGCTCTGTCCGTTCGCCCCGAACTACCACAGCCTGTTGCTGCTGCGCACCGTGCAGGGGCTGGCCGGCGGCGCGCTGCCGCCGATGCTGATGACCGTGGCCCTGCGGTTCCTGCCGGCCAACGTCAAGCTCTACGGCCTGGCCGGCTATGCCCTGACCGCCACCTTCGGCCCGAGCCTGGGCACGCCGCTGGCCGCCCTGTGGACCGAATACGTCGGCTGGCAGTGGGCGTTCTGGCAGGTGGTGGCGCCGTGCTTGCTGGCGATGCTCGCGGTGGCCTACGGCCTGCCCCAGGACCCGCTGCGCCTGGAGCGTCTCAAGGCCTTCAACTGGCGCGGCCTGCTGCTGGGGTTTCCGGCGATCTGCATGCTGGTGATCGGCATCCTGCAGGGCAACCGCCTGGACTGGTTCGGCTCGCCGCTGATCTGCCTGCTGCTGGGCGGCGGCGGGTTGTTGCTGGTGCTGTTCCTGATCAACGAATGGTCGCAGCCGATCCCGTTCTTCAAGTTGCAGATGCTCGGCATCCGCAACCTGTCGTTCGCCCTGCTGACCCTGGCCGGGGTGCTGGTGGTGCTGACCGCGGTGATCATCATTCCGTCCAGCTTCCTGGCCCAGGTCCAGGGCTACCGGCCGTTGCAGACCGCCCCGGTGATGCTGGTGATGGCCCTGCCGCAGTTGATCGCGCTGCCGCTGGTGGCGGCCCTGTGCAACCTGCGCTGGGTCGATTGCCGCTGGGTGCTGGGCATTGGCCTGACGATGCTGGTGCTGTCGTGCCTGGGTGGCACGCAACTGACCTCGGCGTGGATCCGCGACGATTTCTACGTGCTGCAACTGCTGCAGATCTTCGGCCAGCCGATGGCGGTGCTGCCGCTGCTGATGCTCTCCACCGGCAGTATCCAGCCGATCGAGGGGCCGTTCGCTTCCGCCTGGTTCAACACTGTGAAGGGCCTGGCGGCGGTGATCGCCACCGGCGTGCTGGATGCCCTGACCACCCACCGCCTGCACTTTCACTCGACCATGCTGGTGGACAGCCTCGGCAACTCGCCGCTGAGCGCCATCGACGCCAGCAACCTCGCCCAGCGCCTGCACCGCCAGGCCGTGGTGCTGACCTCCGCCGACCTCTACTACGTCATGGCTGGCGTGGCGGCGGCCCTGATCCTGCTGATTTTCTGGCTGCCGACGCGGATCTATCCGCCACGTGCGCCGACTTGAACGTTCACTGAGACAGAAGGTTTTTATGACGATCCACATCAAACACAAAATCGCCGTCAGCGTGGCGGCGGTCGCGGTCCTGGGCGTGCTGGTGTATCTGGTCACCGGCAAGGCCACCGAGCAGACCACCAACGACGCCTTCGTGAGCGCCGACTACACCCTGGTGGCCCCGCGCGTGGCGGGTTTCATCAAGGAAGTGCTGGTGGAAGACAACCAGCGGGTCAAGGCCGGCCAGTTGCTGGCGCTGATCGACGATCGCGACCTGCGTGCCGCAGCACAGGCGGCGGACGCCGAAACCCTGGTGGCCAAGGCGCAACTGCAGAACGCCCGCGCCACCCTCGACCGGCAAAGCTCGGTGATCGCCCAGGCCCAGGCCTCGGTGGTGGCCGCGCGGGCGGAAATGGCCTTCGCCGAGCATGAACTGAACCGCTACAACCACCTGGCCGGGGTCGGCGCCGGCACGGTGCAGAATGCCCAGCAGGCCAGGACCCGCATCGACCAGGCCAGCGCGCGGCTGGCCACGGCCACCGCGGCGCTGGCGGCGGAACGCAAACAGGTGGAGATCCTCACCGCCCAGCGCGACGCGGCCGAGGGCGGGCTGAAGCGCGCCCAGGCGGCCCTGGAAATGGCCAGCTACGAGCTGTCCTACACGCGCATCGTCGCGCCGGTGGACGGCATGGTCGGCGAGCGCGCGGTGCGGGTCGGCGCCTATGTCACGCCGGGCAGCAAGATCCTCGCCGTGGTGCCGCTGGAGCAGGCCTATGTGGTGGCCAACTTCCAGGAAACCCAGCTGGCCCGCATGCACCCCGGGCAGCCGGTCGCGGTGCGGGTCGACAGCCTGGACGGCGAAACCCTGCGCGGCCGGGTCGAGAGCCTGGCGCCGGCCACCGGGGTGACCTTCGCCGCGGTCAAGCCGGACAACGCCACCGGCAACTTCACCAAGGTGGTGCAGCGCATTCCGGTGAAGATCCTGCTGGAACCCGGCCAGCCCATGGCCGAGCGCCTGCGGGTCGGGATGTCGGTGGAAGCGAGCGTCGATACCCTGGGCAAGGCCAGTTCCGTGCGTGAGGTGGCGAAGCGATGAGTCGTCTGCTCCAGCCGGTATTTGCCCTGGGCCTGTTGTCCCTGGCCGCCTGCACTGTCGGCCCGGACTTCCAGCGCCCAGCAGGGCCGCGGGTCGAGGCCTGGGCCAGCCCGCAAAAGGCCGCGCCGAGCCAGGTGGTGACCAGCCCCCTGGACGAGCGTTGGTGGGATGTCTTCAACGATCCGCAGCTGTCGGCCCTGAGCCGGCGCGTGCTGACCGACAACCTCGATCTGCAACTGGCCACCAGCCGCCTGCAACAGAGCCGCGCGGCGCGCCAGGTGATCACCGCCGAGCGTTATCCGACCAGCAGCGCCAGCGGCGGCTACGCGCGCAAACGCAACAGCGGCGAAGGCCTGAACGACCCGTCGGGCCACGAAGGCAAGTCCGCCTTCAACCTGTGGGACGCCGGCTTCTCGGCGTCCTGGGAGCTGGACTTCTGGGGCCGCGTGCGGCGCGAAACCGAGGCCGCCGACGCGACCCTGGAAGTCGCGGAAAACGATCGGCGCGGGGTGCTGCTGTCGGTGCTGGCCGAGACCGCCCAGGACTACATCCAGCTGCGCGGCGTGCAGAGCACCCGCGCGGTGACCGAGCAGAACCTCGACGTCGCCCGCCACAGCCTCAAGCTCTCGCAACTGCGCCTGGCCGACGGCGTGGCCACCGACCTGGACGTCGCCGAAGCCGCCGCGCAGGTGGCGACCATCGAGTCGCAACTGCCGGCCTTGCAGCAGCGCCAGGCGCAACTGATCAATGCCCTGAGCCTGCTGATGGGCGAGCCGCCCCAGGCCCTGCACGCGGAACTGGCGGCGGATGCGCCGGTGCCGCAAACCCCGAGCCAGGTCGCCATCGGTCTGCCGTCGCAACTGGCCGAACGCCGCCCGGATATCCGCCAGGCCGAAGCCCGCCTGCATGCCGCCACCGCCAGCATCGGCGTGGCCAAGGGCGACTTTTATCCGCGCATCACCCTGTCGGGCAACTTCGGCTCCCAGGCCATGCAGCTGTCGGACTTCGGCTCCTGGGGCTCGCGCCAGTTCGGTATCGGCCCGCAGTTCAGCCTGCCGCTGTTCGATGGCGGCCGCCTGCGCGGCATGCTGCACTTGCGCGAAGCCCAGCAGCAGGAAGCGGCCGTCGCCTACCAGCAGACCGTGCTGCGCGCCTGGCATGAAATCGACGACCAGCTGACCCGCTACAACAGCAGCCAGCTGCGCCGCGACAGCCTCGCCGAAGCGGTACGGCAGAACCAGATCGCCCTGCGCACCGCGCAACAGCAATACGTCGAAGGCGTGGTGGACTTCGTCAACGTCCTCACCGTCCAGGGCGCCCTGCTCGCCACCCAGGAACAACTGGTGGAAAGCTCGACCGGCGTTTCCCTGGCCATGGTCGGCCTGTACAAGGCGCTGGGTGGTGGCTGGGAGTCGGTGTATCCGTTGGCTAGCGCGGATTCTGCAAAAACACCACATACCCCCTGAACCACGGGCTGTCTTTCAGGTAGTCCGGTTCCTGCCATTCGCCGCCCTGGATCAGGCCCACCTTGAATGGCAGGCCCATGCGGTCGAGGCGGGGCAGGTAGGCGGCGTAGTTGGGAATGCTGTGGCGGCCCTGGTAGGTTTGCACCACCACTTCGTCGATGATGCCCTTGAGGCCGGCGATGGCCTCGGGGTTGGCGTTGCTGCTCCAGTCCATCAGGCCGGTGATGCTCAGGCGGTACTGCGCGGGCAGGCGCTGGCGCAGGTCGCGCAGGAAGCTGGTGTATTCGTCGAGGTAGCGGGTGCGGGCGTCGAAATCGATCTGGATGCCGACCACCGGGTTGCCGGCCTGCTGCCAGCGCTGCACCTGGCCCAGCAGCTGGCGGTAGACCGGCTCCGGCCAGTGCAGGGTGTGCGCACGGTAGACCACCCAGACCTCGCCCTGGCGCAGGCGCGGAATGGCCATGCCCTGGGCGATGAAGTGCACGTTGCCGCTCGGGTCGCGACGCGAGCGGCTGATCTGCCCTTGCAGGATGTACAGGGTCTTGGCCTGGTTCAGCACCGGCTGCGGAGCGACGCCGCTCCACAGCCAGAAGGCCTGGTGGTCGCGGGCGTCGACCGCTGCCTGGGCACTGCCGGTCAGCAACAGCCAGACCGGCAGCAGGCATTTCCAGAAACCGCTCATGCTTACCAGTAGTACTGCAGCGACTTGCCCCACTGGGTGTCGGCGAAGGTGCCTTTGAGCTGGCGGAACCAGGCCTTGCGTACTGCCGGTTCGACGTCCTTGCCGCCACAGCTGTTGTAGCCCGAGGGCGCGTAGCAGTTGATGGCGCGGTACAGGGCGTAGGCGCGGTCGTCGCGCGGCGCCTTGCTGTTGGCGATCACCTGTTTGTAGCCGTCGAGGCGGGAGAACAGCTCGCCCTTGAAGGCCGATTCCGTACCGCCCAGGGATTGCTTGTCGGGCTGGCTGTCCAGCGGCATGCCGTCCAGGCCGTTGCGCAGGATGAACTCACCGAAGCAGTTCAGGCCTTGCGGGTTTTTCCCATCCGTCTCCAGGGCCGCCGCGGTTTGCGCGATGCTCGGGCAGGTGTAGCCGGACTCGGCCTTGTCGCCGCTCCACTGGAACAGCTTGAGCGACTGGCCGTCGCTGTAGACGTAACCCAGGCTGTAGCCGAGCTTGTCTTCAGGGGCGCTGGCCGGCAGTTGCTTGAGGTCGCTGGCGAAGGCCGCGTACTGGCTGCGCAGCAGGTCCTTGTAGAGCAGCACGAACTGCGCGGTGTTGCGCTCTACCGGGTCGGCGGCCTGGCTGATCTGTTGGCGCAGCAACGCGGCATCGGCCACGTTGCGCAGCAGGGTGAAACGCACCTGCGGGCTTTTGATCGGCGAGTCGGCGGCGAACACCTTGGTCAGTTGCTGGTTGCGTTCGTAGTTCATCGCCAGGGCCAGCTCCAGCTGTTCCCGTTGCAGCGGTTGCTTGGCCAGGGGCAGCAGTTGCAGCCACAGGGCCTGGGCGCCCGGGCCGTCGTTCTGCGCTTCCAGGGCCAGGCCGCGCAGGGTCTGCTGGCTGAAGGAGAGGTAGTCGAGGTTGGCGGGCAGCTCGCCGGGCAGCAGTTTCAGCGCGGCGTCCGGGTTGTTGTCGACATACAGGGCGAAGGCCGCCAGCAGGTAGTCGTGCAACGCCGGTTGTGCGGCGAAGACCGCCTTCTGTTGCTGCAAGGCCTCGCGGGTCAGCCGGCCTTCGGCGTGCTCGCGCATCCACATCAGGTCGTTGACCGCCAGCAACAGCGGGGTGCTGACCGGGTTGCGGTTGACCATCAGCAGCTTGGTGTCGACTTCTTCCACCAGATCGTTCAGCGACAGGTTGCGCTGCTCGTCCTTGGCCTGGGTCATTTGCCAGGCGTAGTCGGCGGCCAGCTTGTCCGGATTGCCGTCCAGCCAGTGCACCCGGCGCAGCAGGCCCTTGGCCGAAGCGGAGTAGGCGCCCTGTGGATAAGTTTGCAGGTAGCTGTCGAAGCCGGCTTCGGCCTGTTGCAGCGTGGACTTATCCACATGCTCGAGCGCGGGCATGCCGTATTCGTCGAAAGCGTTTTGCTGGGCGCTGTTGAGGGCCGTGCGGGCGTTCATGTACAGCGCGGTTTCTTTCAGCCAGGTATTCGGGCTGTCCTTGAGCGTGGCGAAAGCCGCGCCGGCCTCGCTGAAGCGGCCACTGTAGAAGTCGCCGGCGGCCTGTAGATAAGTGGCGAAACCCTTGCCCAGCGGGGTCTGCAGATTGGTTGGCAACAGGCTGGCCAGTTGTGGGCTTTCCCAGCTGCAGGCGGCGAGCAGCTTGACCCGGCTTTGCGCCAGCGCCTGGCGCTCGCTGTCTGGCAGGTCGGCAGCAATCAGTTGGTCGACAAACACCTGGGCGCTGGCGTCCGAGTTGCTGCGGCAGCGGCTGCCTTCGCCGGACAGAAACGCATCGCCGGCCGCCTGAGGCGCTTCGCGCACCACCTGCAAGGCTTCCAGGCGGCCGTTGAGGTCAGTGTCGGCGCTGGCTGCCGGTGCATCCGCCGCTTCGGGGCCGGGCGCCGGGTTCAGGCGAGACACCGAAAACGGCACCGGCCCATACCCTTCGGCCAGGTCGTCGGCGTCCAGCGCTTTCGGCGCCAGGGGCAAGGCACCGCTGTCGGCCAGCAACAGGCGCAGGTTCACCCGGCTGTCGTTGCCCGGGTTGAGAAACGGCAGGCTGCTGCAGCCTTCGAGGTTTTTTTTGAGCAGGGTCCAGCGCGGGTAACAGGAATCGTCGGAGCTGGCCTGGGCCTGATTGCAGAGGAGGGCGCCGAGCGCCAGTGTCAAAGACGACAAAAGACCGATACGCATGAATTGTCCTTAATCCGAAACTATGGGAGCCGAAGGTCCAAGTGTGGCGCAAATCATACAGAAGGCATTCGCGGGCATCTAAAATACCCACACGACCCGATATACGCCGCGCCGGACAAGGCATCTATGCTGTCAGGCGGGCATTCGATGCCGTTGTCGGGATCGATAAAGATAGTGGCCATTTGCTTGACGCTTGTGCTTGCTGTCTTAGACTCCGCCCATCCGTCAGGGAGTTACGGTTATGCGGCGATTTCATGGATTGGGATTGGGATTCGGATTGACCTGCCTGGTGTGCGTGGCCCAGGCGCAAACACCTGCACCAGACGATCCACTGCTCAATGACAGTGCTGCCGGCGCCGCCGTGGCGAGCGGCAGCGAAGCGCGAGGCGTGCTGCGGGCCAAGGATCAGGCGGTATTGGCCGGCGAACTGTCCGGGCGCATCGTCGAGTTGCCCTACAGCGAAGGCGAGTCCTTCAAGAAAGGCGATGTGCTGGCCCGCTTCGATTGCTCGGCCTACCAGGCCCAGCTCAATGCCGCTCAGGCCGCCAGCCGCGGCGCCAACGAAGAGCTGGCGCACAACCGCCAACTGGCTTCGCTCAACTCGGTCGGCCGCTTCGAAGTGGCGCGGGCCGCGGCCAAGGTCTCCGAGACCCAGGCGCAATCCCAGGTCTATCAGGTGCAGGTCAAGCGTTGCAGCGTGGTCGCACCGTTCGACGGGCAGGTGGTGGAACGCAAGGTGCAACGCTACGAAAGCGTGACGGCCGGCTCGCCCTTGCTGGAAATCGTCGACAACCGTTCCCTGGAAATCCACCTGCTGGTGCCGTCGAGCTGGATGGGCAAGCTCAAGGCCGGGCAGACCTTCAGCTTCGTCCCCGATGAAACCGGCAAGCCGCTGGCTGCTACGGTCAAGCGCCTCGGCGCGCGGATCGACGAGGGCAGCCAGACGCTGCTGCTGGTGGCGGCCGTGCCCAACGCCGAGGGCCTGTTGGCGGGCATGAGCGGCACGGCGCGGTTCGCGGAGCTCAAATGAACGCACCGGTAGCGGGCGCCGCCGAGCAGGTCTTCGCTCGGTTCCTTGACCTGGAGCGTCAGACCCGTGCCGCGCGTACCGTCGAGCAACTGGCCTACAGCCTGGTCAACGACGGCCAGGCGCTGTTCGGCTTTCGCCACGCAGCGCTGGTGATCGCCGGCAAGGTCCGCGCGGTGACCGGCGTCAGCGCGCTCGACCCGAATGCGCCCTTCGTGGCCTTCGTCGAACAGGCGGTGACCCAGCTGTTCAAGCTCGAACTCGTGCAGCAGGCGCGGGTGATCGCGGCCGAGCAATTGAGTGCCCCGGTGCGGGCCGACTGGCAGAGCCTGTCGGCGGCCGAGGTGTTCTGGTTGCCGCTGATCGATCGCCAGGGCGCAGTCTTTGGCGGCCTGTGGCTGGCCCGCGACACGCCGTGGAACCCTTCCGAACAGGTGTTGCTGGCGCAACTGGGGGACACCTACAGCCACGCCTGGCTGGCGCTGCAGCCGCGCAAACCGTGGCGCCTGCGCTGGAATCGCAAGCGTCGGCTGGCGCTGCTGGCGGTGGTGTTGCTGGGCCTGCTGATTCCGGTCCGGCAATCGGTGCTGGCGCCGGCCGAAGTGGTGCCGTTGGGCGGGCGTGTGGTGGCGGCGCCGCTGGACGGGGTGATCGCCGAGTTCCTGGTCAAGCCCAACCAGACGGTGAAAACCGGCGACCTGCTGCTGCGTTTCGAAAACACCACCCTCAACGCCCAGGCCGATGTCGCCGCCCGCGCCTTGGGCGTGGCCGAGGCGGAATTGAAGGCCAATTCCCAGCGGGCCTTTGCCGATGCCGAATCCAGCTCGAAGATCGACCTGCTGGCGGCGCGGGTCGAACAGAAACGCGCCGAACGCGATTACGCCCGCGAGTTGCTCAAGCGCAGCGAAGTGCGCGCCGAACGCGACGGCATCGCGGTGTTCGCCGACGCCGAGCGCTGGACCGGCAAACCGGTGCAGACCGGCGAGCGGCTGATGGAAATTGCCGACCCGAGCCAGGCCGAATTACGCATCGAACTGGCCGTGGGCGACGCCATTGCCCTGGAGCCCGGCGCGCAGGTGGCGCTGTTTCTCGACAGCGACCCGTTGCAGCGCCATCTGGCCAGCCTCGAACGGGCGGCCTACGAGGCGCAGCCGACGCCGGGCGGGCAACTGGCTTACCGCCTCGATGCGCGTTTTCGCGAGGCGCCACCGCGGATTGGCCTGCGCGGCACGGCCAAGCTCTTTGGCGAGCGCGCGCCGCTGGCGCTGTACCTGCTGCGTCGGCCCCTGGCCGGTCTGCGGCAGAGCGTGGGGTTGTAATGGACCTGCCGGGTCTGCGCGCGGACTTGCAGCTGTCGGCAGCGGCGCCGGCGCTGGACGGTTCGCCGCGCTGGACCCTGGCCGACCCGGTGCGCGGTCGTTATTTCAAGCTCGGCGCGGCGGCGATGCGTTTGCTCAGGCACTGGTCCCTGGGGGACGCCGGGCAGGTGCTGCGCGCCGCCAATCGTGAGCCGGGGCTGCCCCTGGGCGGCGCGGAACTGGATGAATTGCTGGGCTTTTTGCGCAGTCACGACCTGATCACCGCCCTCGATCCGCAACAGCGCGCCAGCTATGACCTCAAGGCCGCCGCCCAGCACCAGAGCCTCTGGCAGGTGCTGCTGCACCAATACCTGTTCTTTCGTATCCCGCTGTGGCGCCCGGACGCCTTTCTCAATCGTGCCTGGCCGTGGCTGGCGCGGTTCGGGCCGGGGCTGTTGCGCTACGGCTTGCCGCTGACCCTGGGGCTGGGCGTGTTCCTGGTATCGCGGGACTGGCAGCGCTTCCTGGCGACCTTCCCCCACCTGTTCAGCCTCGGTGGTGCCCTGGCGTTCGGCGTGGCGCTGTTTTTCGCCAAGCTGTGCCATGAGTTCGGCCACGCCTTCATGGCCAAGCGTGCCGGCTGCCGGGTGCAGAGCATGGGGGTGGCGTTCATGGTGCTGCTGCCGATGTTCTACACCGACGTCAGCGATGCCTGGCGAGTCAACGATCGTCGCGCGCGCTTGCTGATCGGCGCCGGCGGCGTGCTGGCCGAGCTGCTGCTGGCCAGCATCGCCCTGCTGGCCTGGTCACTGCTGCCGGACGGCCCGGCACGCACCGCGGCCTTCATGCTCGCCAGCGCGACCTGGATCACCACCCTGGTGATCAACCTGAACCCCTTCATGCGTTTCGATGGCTATTTTCTGCTCAGCGATTTCTGGGAGGTGGACAACCTCCAGGGGCGGGCCTTCGCCCTCTGTCGCTGGCGCCTGCGCGAGGCTTTGTTCGGCTACCGGCAGCCCGCACCGGAGCCCTGGTCGCCGGCCATGCAGCGGCGCCTGCTGTGGTGGGGTTATGGCTCGTGGCTGTGGCGCGCGGTGCTGTTTTTCGGGATTGCGCTGGCGGTGTACCACCTGTTTTTCAAGCTGCTGGGCATCTTCCTGATGCTGGTCGAGTTGGTGTGGTTCATCTTTTTGCCCATCGTGCGCGAGTGGCGCGAATGGTGGACACGCCGCGAACAGGCCGATGCGCCGCGAGTATTGCTCAGCAGCCTGGGGCTGGTGGCGGCGCTGTTGCTGGTGGCGGTGCCCTGGCGCAGCTCGGTGGAGGTGCCGGCGATGCTCGAGGCCGGACGCGCCAGCGCCTTGCATGCGCCGGTGGCGGCGCGGGTCCGGCAGCTCAATGTCAGCGACGGCCAGGCGGTGAGCAAGGGCCAGGTGCTGGTGGAACTCGAGTCCCCGGACCTGGCGTCGCGCCAGGCCATCGCGCGGCGGGAAATCGAGATCCAGCAACTGCAGATGCGCCGCCGTGCCGGGCGCAGCGAGACCGCGGCCGACGCCGGGGTTGTCGAGCAGCAACTGGCTGAGGCCGTGGCCGAGTACCGCGGCCTGTCGGCGCAACGCGAGCGCCTGCTGCTGCGCGCGCCCGAAGGCGGCCAGTTGCGCGACCTGCTGCCGCAACTGCAGGTGGGCCGCTGGGTATCGCCCAAGGATCCGCTGGCCCGGGTGGTCGAGCCGGGGGCGCGCTTGCGCGGCTTCCTTGCCGAGGCCGACCTGTGGCGCGTCGCGCCGGGGGCCACGGGGCGCTTTATCGCCGACGACCCGATGCACCCGGCGCTCGAGGTGCAACTGACCGAAGTCGACACCAACGGCGTGGCTTATATCGACCAGGAGGCACTGACTTCCGATCACCATGGGCCGATTGCCGTGCGCCGCGATGAAAACCGCCGCGCCGAACCGGTCCAGGCGCAGTACGGCGCGCGGCTCAAGGTGCTCGACGCCAGCGTCACCCCGAGCCAGCCATTGCGCGGCGTGGTGGTGTTGCAGGGGCGTGGCGAGTCGCTGCTGGGCACGGCCTGGCGGCGCCTGGCGGCGCTCGGCGTGAGGGAAAGCGGGTTCTGAGACAAGGAATGTTCAGGGAGAACGCATATGTTGCATAAGGATTCAGCCATGTCCGATGGCCTGGTGGTACGTCCGTCGCGGCCCACTGACGGACCGTTCCTGCAAAGTCTTTACCGTTCGGCGCGCAGCGATCTGCAATGGATCGATGGCGAGCAGGAGCAGATCGAGCAGGTGATCGCCCAGCAGTTCCAGGTCCAGGAGCAGGGCGCGGGGGAGAACTTCCCCGGCGCCATGCACTACGTGATCGAAAAACTCGGCAGCGCCATCGGTGCCTTGACCACCGATTTCGGCCCCAATGAAATCCGCGTGCTGTACCTGGCGTTCATTCCGGCCGCCCGCGGTCGCGGCTACGGGCGCACCGTGCTGCGGGGCGTGCAGAAGGCCGCCGAACAGGTGCGCTGCCCGGTGGCCACGGTGGTCTGGGCCAGCAACCCCCATGCGCGCCGGCATTACCTGGCGCTGGGGTTTCAGGTCGAGGAAGCCAACCCGGCGGCCGAGCGGCTGGTGTGGTATCCCGGCCCGCGCGGCTGAGCGGCGCAACCCGGCGGATTCGAGCCAGTGCCTGGGGCAATGCCGCCAGGCACGCCCGGTTCAGTTGAAGGCGATATAGAAATAGCCCAGCATCGGATCGCGGCCCAGGGCAGGCACCCGCGACACGAACATGTCTTGCAGATGGCCGACGCCGGGCAGTTCCAGGTCGCACAGGCCGTCGACGAACTCTGTCGGCTCCAGGCTGTTGAGCTCGACGCAGAAGGGCATGCGCGCACTGTTCGGCATGCGGGCCTGGGGGGTGTCCTTGATGGACTCGATATGGACCAGCAAGACGCTGCCGTCCGGTAGCAACAGATTGCAGGTTTGCCCCAGCAAGGGCTGGAAATGCTCACTTTGCAGCAGATGCAGCATGGCGCCACTCCTGGCTGGAAAAAGGGCCGGGGGAATGTCCCCCGGCGCGAACGTCAATTGCGCGATGGGAACAGGCCGTTCAGGGCCACGCTGAAGTTGATCACCAGGAACGGATTCATCACCGGCAGCGGCAACCCGTTGCCGGCGGGCGAGATGGTGCCGGTGATCGTGGTGTTGACCCCCTGGAGCGGCACGGGCGTGGTGCCTTGCTTGTCGGAGTAGATGGTGGCGGTGCCCGGCCCGCCGCCGGAGGTGCCGATGAACGAGTTGGTGGCCGTGGGGGTACTGGCCGGGTTGCTGGCGGGGTTGGCCAGTTGCAGCGTGGTGGCGGCGTTCAGGCCGGCGAGGGTATGGGTGTGGGCAGGCAGGTTGTTGAGGGTGGGGGTGACGTTTTCGGTGCCGGAAACTTCGCCGATCACCCGGGGCGTCAGGCCCAGCCCGTTGCCCTGGCCGATGGGCAGGCGCCCTTGCAGGTTCGGCAACTGGAAGTTGGTGGTGCCGTTGCCGCCGTAGTAGGTGCCCAGCAGCGAAAACAGCGCCTGGTACTGCGAGATCCCCAGGGTCTGGCCGTAACACGAGGCCCAGCCGTTGGGAGGGAAGTTAAAGGAAAAAGCTTGAATGGTGCCCATGAACACTTCCATAGTTTTTCATCCTTCAGGTTAATCAGTGGAACTCCCTGAGCCGATCCCTGGTGTCTGGCCTGACAGCTTGACCGATACGGTCAGAACGCCAAGCGGGCTCGTTGACAGCAGTGGTTAGCGTAGACGCTGTTCCGCCAGTCGCCCGGGGTGATGGGGCGCCTTATGTCTGGCCGGATAAACAGCGATGCTGTGCTGGTAAAACGCGGGTGCAGGGGTAATTCATGGCGTTTCGCAGAGAGCCGCAATTGCTGGGTACGGCCGAGCCGGGCATCGCCCTTCGGCTGACGCGTGACACGCAGCGTCTGATCGCGCTGCTGCGGGCGTACTGGCTGCCGCCGATCCTGCTGCTGGCGGCGGCCACCCGCTTCTACGACCTGACCGCCGCGGCCATCTGGGGCGATGAAGGCTCCAGCCTGTTGCTCAGCCGCTACGGCCTGAGCGAGCTCTGGGTGCGCGCCGCCCATGACGTGCATCCACCGCTGTACTTCATGCTGCTGCGTGGCTGGATCGCGCTGTTTGGCGACGGCATCTTTGCCATTCGCAGTTTCAGCGCCTGGCCGGGGATCGTCTGTGTCGGCCTGGGGGTGTGGCTGGTGGCGCAGATCGCCAGCCGTCGCGCGGCGATCCTCGCCGGCTTCCTGCTGGCCCTGCTGCCCACCGCCGTGCGCTACAGCCAGGAAGTGCGCATGTATGCGTTGTTGGGGGTGTGGCTGCTCGGCGCCACCATCGCCCTGGTGTACTGGGTCAGGCAGCCCCGGCGTCAACGCTACCTGGTGTATTACACGCTGCTGATGAGCGCGGCGTTCTACACCCACTATTTCACCGCGCTCTGCGTGCTTGCCCACTGGTCGTACCTGTTGCTGCTGCGCCTGCACGCAACGCCGCCGAGCCGGGCGATCAACCGGCCGGCCTGGTGGCTGGCCAACGCTGCCATCGTCATGCTGTTCGCCCCCTGGCTGCCGGGGCTGGTGGACCTGCTGCAACATATCGACCAGCTGAAAGCCAGCGGCGACGTGGGTTGGGAGCCGTCGGTGGACTTTTCCTCGCTGCCCTCGATGGTCTGGCAACTGCTGACCCAGGACGATGGCGAAACCCGTTCCCCGCTGCTGTTCGCAGGCCTGCCGCTGCTGGTGCTGGGCGTCGCCGGAATGCTCGCCTGGCGTGACCGCTCGCCCTGGCGCTGGCACTGGTTGCTGGTGATCTACACCGCGCTGCCGCTGTTGCTGGTGTTTGCGGTGTCGTTCGTTTCGCCGGTGTTCATCGAGCGCTACCTGACGGCCTATGCCCTGGGCTTGCCGCTGATTTTTGCGATTGCGGTCGACCAACTGCTGGCGCAGGCCCGCGTGCTGGCGCTGGCGATCCTGTTGCTGTTCGGCGGGGCCGAGGTGGTCGGCCTGAACAACAACGCCACGGTGGATAGCAACGATCAGATCAGCGTGCTGGTGGACTACGTGAACCAGCGCTACGTGGCCGGCGACCGGATCGTCACCAGCGATCTGCTGTGGTACCTGAGCTACGTCTACTACAACCGTACCGATGCCCAGCCACTGCTCTACACCCCGCCCACGTCCGCCGGGGTCTCGACCCGACCCAATGCCTACGGCTTCGGCACCCTGATCGACCAGCAGGCCGACAGGGTTTACCTCGACCGGCTGTCGGCGTTGCCGGTGGGCAGTGGTCGCGTCTGGTTGATCGGCACGGCCGAGCAACCCGATGAGTTCGCCCCGCTGCCGGGGCAATGGCGAAAGGCCGGCGAATTCACTGCTGGCGGGGTCACGGCCCGGTTGTTGCTGATGTGCGGCACTGTGCAGGGCCAGGCGTCGGCGAAAGCGCTGTGTAGCCAGCCAGGGAAACCTGCTGGATAGACGCCTTGGGCGGTTTTTCGCAAAAAAAATCGGCCTGTGAACAGGCGGGTGACGAAAGGCAGGATTCAGGGCGGTCAGCGGCTTAATCGATTCATGTTCAGTCCCAGAGCAGCTGCTGTTTTTTTGAGCACAGATTTTTTGTGGTTTTGCTCCGAATTGATATCAAAGCACCACTGTTGGTTTTCTGACCTTGCACTACGCTTTTTCCGTAAATGGACTTATAGCTAGGGTGAAGGGATTGCCGCAGTTCCATTTTATTTCCGGTTTACCGCGCTCAGGGTCGACCCTGCTGTCCGCCATTCTGCTGCAGAACCCACGCTTTCACGCCGGCATGACCAGCCCGGTGGGGGCGCTGTTCAGCGGCATCCTCGAACAATGCAGCGCCGGCAGCGAATTCGGCGCGGTCATCGACCTCGACATGCGCCGCCGCTTGCTGCGCGGGCTGTTCGACTCCTACTACGCCGACAAGGCCGACAAACCGGTCATCTTCGATACCAACCGCCAGTGGTGCGCGCGCCTGCCGGCCTTGAAGGACTTGTTTCCCAAGGCCAGGACCATCGCCTGCGTGCGCAATGTCGCCTGGGTCATGGACAGCCTGGAACGGCTGTACCGGGCCAACCCCTTCGAAAACACCAAGCTGTTCGGCGATGCGGTCGAGCGCAATTCGGTCTACAGCCGCTGCGAAACCCTGGCCCAGCACAACCGCCTGGTGGGGTATGCCTGGACGGCCTTGAAAGAGGCCTATTACGGCGAAAACGCCGATTCGATGCTGATCGTCGACTACGACCTGCTGAGCCAGGCCCCGGAGCGGGTGATGCGGCTGATCTACGACTTTATCGGCGAACCCTGGTTCGAACACGATTTCGACAGCCTGGCCTACGACGCGCCCGAGTTCGACCAGGCGCTGGGGGTCGCGGGCCTGCACAAGGTCAAGGCGCGGGTGGCGCTGCAGTCGCGGCGCACGATCCTGCCGCCGGACCTGTTCGAGAAGTATGCGCAGCTGTCCTTCTGGAAAGACGGGGCATCCAGCGCCGCCAATGTCATTCGCATGAAATCCGACGCCGCGGTCCGTTGACCGCGGTTTTTCAATTCGCACCTTTCAGCACGTTCGAGTCCGGGTGAGCATCATGTGGTGGAGCAAAGGCAAGTCGCGGGTCAATCAGCGGGCCACCGGGCGGACGAATGCCCTGGCCTCACCGATGATCATGCCCCTGGAGCCGCGCATGCTGTTCGACGGCGCGGTGGCGGCGACGGTGGCCGAGGCCGTCCAGCCGGACAGCCACACCACCACGGAGGTGGCCAAGACGCCGACCGCCGCCGATCAGCCGAGCGTCAGCAAGGACACCCACGGCCAGGCCGATGCAGCGCCTGCCGCGACCCCGACCGCGGTGCCGGGGCTGACGGTGGTGTTCGTCGATTCGCGGGTCAAGGACGCCGACAGCCTGCTCCAGGGCCTGGCGTCCGGCACCCAGGTGGTGCAGCTGGGTGCGAACCAGGATGGCCTGCAGCAGATCGCCGATTACCTGGACCAGCATCAGGGGGTCAGTTCGGTGCAGATCATCGCCCACGGCAATGCCGGGGACCTGTGGCTGGGCAACAGCTACCTCTCGGCTGACAACGTCCAGGCGCGTAGCTCGGTGCTGGCGGACATCGGCCAGGACATGAACGCCGGCGGCGACATCCTGATCTACGGCTGCTACACCGCCGAGGGCGAGCGCGGCCTGAGTTTTGTCGATTCGCTGGCGCAACTGACCGGTCGCGACGTGGCCGCCTCCAGCGACCGCACCGGCGTGGGTGGCGACTGGGAACTGGAGATCGCCACCGGCACCATCGAAAGCGCCAATGTGCTGTCCACCCAGGCCATGCAGGATTATCAATGGGGGCTGGCGACCTGGACCGCCACCAACAACGCCAACACCGGCGTGGGTTCGTTGCGGGCGGCGCTGGCGTCGGCGCAGAACGGCGACATCGTCACCTTCAGCAGCGGCATGACGGTGCAGCTGACCTCCGAACTGCTGGTCAACAAGAACGTGACCATCGACGGCGACCTGAACAACGACGGCGCGGCGGACGTAATCCTCGACGGCCAGTACCGCACCCGGGTCATCGAAGTGGCCTCGGGCAGTACCGTGACCCTCGATGGCCTGGTGATTACCCGGGGCCTGGTCTCGGGCAACGGCGGCAACGGCGGGTATGGCGCGACCGGTGCCATGGCCGGGGGGATTTTCAACGCCGGCAATCTCACCCTCAACAACGTCACCGTGACCTCCAACGCGGCTTCGGGCGGCGGCGGTGGCGGCGGTGTCACCGGCGCGTTCTACGGCGGTGGCGGTGGTGGCGGTGGCGGGCTGGGTGGCCAGGGTGGCGGCCACGGCGGCTCCGCCGGCCCCGGCACCGGCACGCTGGGCGGCCAGGCTGGCAGCGCTGGCGTGGGCGGTTATGGCGGTGGCTACGATGCCACCCACATGGGCGGTCGCGGCGGTACCAGCACCGGCGGCGCGGGCGGTCTGGGCGTGTCCTACTACAGTAACGGCGGCAACGGCGCCACGGCCACCAACGGCACGATTTCCATCGGCGGCGGTGGTGGCGGCGCGGGTTGGGACAAGGTCGGCGGCGCGGGCGGCAATGCCGCCGGCGGTATCTACAACGCCTCCAGCGGCACCCTCACGGTGATCGGCACCTCGACCATCAGCAACAACATCGGCGCGGGCGGCGGCGGTGGCGGCGGTGGCGGCCAAGGCAGCAACGCCAGCAACGGCGGGATCGGCGGCCGGGGCGTCGGCGCAGTCTGGAACAAGGGCACCTTCCTGATCACCGCGGCCAACTTCGCCGCCCTGAGCGGCAACGCGGCGGCCAGTGGCGCCGGCGGCGTGGCGCTGGGGGGTGGCACGACCGGTACTTCACCGACTTCGTTCGCGACCATCTACAACGACGGCGGCATCCTCAACACCGCCTATGCACCACCGCCCACCGCGACCATAGTGGTCGCCGATACCACGTTGAGCATCGGCGAGACTTCGCTGGTGACCATCACTTTCTCCGAGGCGGTGACCGGTTTCACCAACGCCGACCTGACCATTGCCAACGGCACCTTGACCGCGGTGAGCAGCAGCGATGGCGGCATCACCTGGACCGCCACCTTCACCCCGACGTCGAGCATCACCGATACCAGCAACGTGATCACCCTGGATAACACCGGGGTGATCAATGGCCTTGGCACCGCCGGGGTCGGCACCACCAACTCCAACAACTACGTGGTCGATACCGTCCGGCCGACCGCCACCATTGTGGTCGCGGACAATGCCTTGCGAGTCGGTGAAACCTCGCTGGTGACCATCACCTTCAGCGAAGCGGTCAGC
This sequence comes from Pseudomonas sp. T8, assembly GCF_024610635.1. Lineage (NCBI taxonomy): Bacteria > Pseudomonadati > Pseudomonadota > Gammaproteobacteria > Pseudomonadales > Pseudomonadaceae > Pseudomonas > Pseudomonas sp. T8. Next base: position 4,091,615 of record NZ_CP102374.1, on the reverse strand, counting down.
GGCCTCACCAACGCCGACCTGACTATCGCCAACGGCACCTTGACTGCGGTGAGCAGCAGCGACGGCGGCATCACCTGGACCGGCACCTTCACCCCGAGCGCCAGCATTACCGATACCACCAACCTGATCACCCTGGACAACACCGGCATCGCCGACCTGGCCGGCAACGCCGGCAGCGGCACCACCGATTCCAACAATTACGCGATCGATACCGTCCGCCCGACCGCGACCATCGTGGTCGCCGACAGCACCCTCACGGCGGGCGAGACGTCCCTGGTGACCATCACCTTCAGCGAGGCGGTCAGCGGCTTCACCAATGCCGACCTGAGCATCGCCAACGGCACCCTGACTACGGTGAGCAGCAGCGATGGCGGCATCACCTGGACCGCGACTTTCACCCCGACCGATGGCATCAGCGACGCCAGCAACCTGATCACCCTGAACAACACCGGCATTGCCGACCTGGCCGGTAATACGGGCAGCGGCACCACGGATTCGGGCAACTACGTGATCAACACCGCGCACCCGACGGCCACCATCGTGGTCGCCGACAATGCCTTGAGCATCGGTGAAACCTCGCTGGTGACCATCACCTTCTCCGAGGCGGTAACCGGGTTCACCAATGCCGACCTGACCATCGCCAACGGCACGCTGACCGCAGTGAGCAGCAGCGACGGCGGCATCACCTGGACCGCGACTTTCACCCCGACGTCGAGCATTACCGATACCAGCAACGTCATTACCTTGGACAACACCGGCGTACAGAACGCCGTGGGCAACCTGGGCCTGGGCACCACCAACTCGAACAATTACGCCATCGATACGGTGCGGCCGACCGCGACCATTGTGGTCGCCGACAGCGCGCTGAGAATCGGCGAAACCTCGCTGGTGACCATCACCTTCAGCGAAGCGGTGACGGGTTTCACCAACGCCGACCTGACCATCGCCAACGGCACCCTGACCGCGGTGAGCAGCAGCGATGGCGGCATCACCTGGACCGCGACCTTCACCCCGAGCGCCAGCATCAGCGATACGACCAACCTGATCACCCTGGACAACACCGGTATCGCCGACCAGGCCGGCAACGCCGGCAGCGGGACCACCGATTCCAACAACTACGCGATCGATACAGTGCGGCCGACCGCGACTATCGTGGTCGCCGACAGTGCTCTCAGCGCCGGTGAAACCTCGCTGGTGACCATCACTTTCAGCGAAGCAGTCAGCGGTTTTACCAACGCCGACCTGACCATCGCCAACGGCACCCTGACCGCGGTCAGCAGCAGCGATGGCGGCATCACCTGGACCGCGACTTTCACCCCGACCGTCGGTATCAACGATGTCAGCAACCTGATCACCCTGAACAACACCGGGGTCACCGACCTGGCCGGCAACACCGGCAGCGGCACCACCAACTCCAACAACTACAGCATCGACACCGTCCTGCCGACCGCGACCATAGTGGTGGCGGACAACGCCTTGAGGATCGGTGAAACCTCACTGGTGACCATCACCTTCAGCGAGGCAGTGAGCGGTTTCGACAACAGTGACCTGACGGTGGCCAACGGTACCTTGAGCACGGTGAGCAGCAGCGACGGTGGCATCACCTGGACCGCCACCTTCACCCCGACGTCGAGCATCACTGACACCAGCAACGTCATCACCCTGGACAACAGCGGCGTGACCAACGCCTCCGGCAATGCCGGCAGCGGCACCACCGACTCCAACAACTACGCCATCGATACGGTGCGGCCGACCGCGACCATCGTGGTCGCCGATACCGCGTTGAGAATCGGTGAAACCTCGCTGGTGACCATCACCTTCAGCGAGGCCGTCAGTGGCTTCACCAACGCCGACCTGACCATCGCCAACGGCACCCTGACCGCGGTGAGCAGCAGCGACGGTGGCGTCACCTGGACCGCCACCTTCACTCCGAGCGCCAGCATCGGCGACAGCAGCAACCTGATCACCCTGAACAACACGGGCATCGCCGACCTGGCCGGCAACGCCGGTAGCGGCACCACCGATTCCAACAATTACGCCATCGATACGGTGCGGCCGACCGCGACCATAGTGGTTGCCGACAGTGCTCTCAGCGCTGGCGAAACCTCGTTGGTGACCATTACCTTCAACGAAGCGGTGAGCGGCTTCACCAATGCTGACCTGAGCATCGCCAACGGCACCCTGACCGCGGTCAGCAGCAGCGATGGCGGCATCACCTGGACCGCCACCTTCACTCCGACCGTCGGCATCGCCGATGCCAGCAACCTGATTACCCTGAACAACACCGGAGTCACCGATCTGGCTGGCAACACCGGCAGCGGCACCACCAACTCCAACAACTACAGCATCGACACCGTCCTGCCGACGGCGACCATAGTGGTCGCCGACAACGCCCTGAAGATCGGTGAAACCTCACTGGTGACTATCACCTTCAGCGAGGCAGTAAGCGGTTTCAGCAATGCCGACCTGACTATCGCCAACGGCACGCTGAGCGCGGTCAGCAGCAGCGACGGTGGTATCACCTGGACCGCCACCTTCACCCCGACGTCGAGCATCACTGACACCAGCAATGTCATCACCCTGGACAACAGCGGGGTGACCAACGCCTCGGGCAACGCCGGCAGCGGCACCACTGACTCCAACAACTATGCGATCGACACCGTCCGCCCGACCGCGACCATAGTGGTCGCCGACAGCGCCCTGGGCGTGGGCCAGACCAGTACCGTGACCATCACCTTCAGCGAGGCGGTGACCGGCTTTACCCTGGCCGACCTGACCGTTGCCAACGGTACGTTGAGTGGCTTGAGCACCAGCGACAACATCACCTACACGGCCACCCTCACCCCGACGGCCGGCATCACCGACAACAGCAACCTGATCACCCTGGACAACACCGGGGTGACGGATGGGGCCGGCAACACCGGCAGCGGCACCACCGACTCCAACAACTACGCCATCGACAGCCTGGGTCCGAATGCCACCATCGTTCTCTCCGACTCGACCCTCAAGGCCGGCGAAACCGCGGTGGTGACCATCACCTTCAGTGAAGCAGTGAGCGGTTTCGACAACAGCGACCTGACGGTGGCCAATGGCACGCTGAGCGCGGTCAGCAGCAGCGACGGCGGTATCACCTGGACCGCCACCTTCACCCCGACGGCGGGCATCACCGACCTGAGCAACCTGATCACCCTGAACAACACCGGCATCACCGACGTGGCCGGCAACAGCGGTACCGGGACCACCAACTCAGCCAACTACAGCATCGAAACCGTGGTGCCGACCGCCACCATCGTGATCGCCGACACGGCCTTGAAGGCCGGCGAAACCTCGCTGGTGACCATCACCTTCAGTGAGGCGGTCAGTGGTTTCGACAACAGCGACCTGAGCATCGCCAACGGCACCTTGAGTGCGCTGAGCAGCAGCGACGGTGGTGTCACCTGGACCGCCACCTTCACCCCGGCAGTCGGTATCGCCGATACCAGCAACGTCATCACCCTGAACAACAGCGGCGTGATCAATGTCTCGGGGAATACGGGCAGCGGCACCACCGATTCGAACAACTACGTCATCGACACGGCGCGCCCAACCGCGACCATAGTGGTGGCCAATCCGATCCTGCCGATCGGCGAAACCAGCCTGGTGACCATCACCTTCAGCGAGGCGGTCAGCGGTTTCGACAACAGCGACCTGACGGTGAGCAACGGCACCCTGAGCGCGGTCAGCAGCAGCGACGGCGGCATCACCTGGACCGCGACCTTCACCCCGAACGTCAACGTCAGCGACGCCACCAACCTGATCACCCTCAACAACAGCGGGGTCAGTGACGCGGCGGGCAACGCCGGCAGCGGCAGCACCGACTCGAACAATTTCATCATCGACACCGGGCGGCCGACCGCCACCATCGTGCTGGCCGACACGGCCCTGAAAGCGGGCGAAACCACCACGGTGACCATCACCTTCAGCGAGGCGATCAGCGGCTTCACCAACTCGGACCTGACGGTGGCCAACGGTACCCTGGGGGCCCTGAGCAGCAGCGATGGCGGGGTTACCTGGACCGCCACCTTTACCCCGGCCATCAACATCAGCGACAGCAGCAATCAGATCACCCTGAACAACGCCGGAGTGATAGACGCCGTCGGCAACACCGGCAGCGGCACCACCGACTCGGCCAACTACGTCATCGATACCGTGCGCCCCACCGCTACCGTGGTGGTCGCCAACCCGATGCTGGCGGCGGGCGACACGTCCCTGGTGACCATCACCTTCAGCAAGGCGGTCAGCGGTTTCGACAACAGCGACCTGACGGTGACTAACGGCACCTTGAGCGCGGTCAGCAGTAGCGATGGCGGCATCACCTGGACCGCGACCTTCACACCGAACACCAACGTCAGCGATACGAGCAACCTGATCACCCTCAACAACAGTGGGGTCAGCGATGCCTCGGGCAATACCGGGCTGGGCAGCACGGATTCGAACAATTACCTGATCGATACCCAGCGGCCGACCGCGACCATCGTGGTCGCCAACAGCAGCCTCGGCGTGGGCCAGACCAGCGGCGTGACCATCACCTTCAGCGAAGCGGTGAGCGGCTTCACCAACTCGGACCTGACGGTGGCCAACGGCACACTGAGCGCCTTGAGCAGCAGCGACGGCGGCCGGACCTGGACCGCGACCCTGACGCCAACCGTCAATATCAGCGATACCAGCAACCTGGTCACCCTGAACAACAGCGGGGTGAGCGACGCATTCGGCAATACCGGCAGCGGCAGCACCGACTCCAACAACTACGCGATCAACACCGTGCCGGCGACCAACCCAGCCACGGAGCTGCCGGTGGGCGATCCGGAATTCCGTTCGAGCGACCCGGTGGTTCCGCCGCTGCCGCCTTATGTGCCGCTGCAGCCCACGGTCACCACGCCACCGGTTGGCGACCTGGGCTCGCCATTGGCCTTCGCGCCACTGTTCGAGCAGCGGGTGCTGGGCGATGGCATCCGGCCGTTGGGGGATATTTTCATCAATCACGGGGCCCTGGCGCCGAGCTTCATTGCCCAGGTATTTGGCAGCAGCGATCCCGGTGGCGACGGTAATGGCCATGGTTTCCTCGGCTTCGGTGGCGGCGATGGCGGGGTGTTCAGCCAAAGCACGCTGTCGGTGCTGTTCGGCCAGGACTCCACTGAGGACGGCGGTTCGCTGAAGTCCTTCGGCGACAAGCCCAAGGCCGGCGATCTTTCCCAGGGCGGGCGCGGGGTGTTCGGGGCACCGTCGCTGACCCAGCAATTGCAAGTGATGCAAGACATGGAGCAACGGCCGATCCGCGATCTGGCCAAGGCATTCGAACAGGCCGGCATCAGCGCAATGCAGGCCTGAAACAAGACATAAATACGATGCGGCACCCAGGGGCGAGACAAGGATGAATAAAAGTCAGAAGTTGTTCGGGGTCAGCTTGTTGGCGCTGACGGTCAGTGGTTGTGCCGTCAGCAGTAAACCGATTGAACGCAGTGCCAGCGAGCAGCGCGCCAGGAGCGACCTGCAGAGCATGTACAAGGATCAGGAGCCGCTGAGCGGCCCGCTGACCCTGCACCAGGCCATGGCCCGGGCAGTGAAATACAACCTCGAGGGCCGGTTGAAAATCATGGAAGAGGCCCTGGCCAAGCGCCAACTGGACCTCGCCAGTTTCGACATGCTGCCGCGCATGGCCCTCTCCGCCGGCTACGTGGGGCGCAACAACGTCAGCGCCTCCAGCAGCCAGAGCGTGGAAACCGGTACCCAGTCCCTGGAACCCTCGACCTCCCAGGATCGGGACCGCAGAGTGGCCGACCTGACCATGGTCTGGAACGTGCTGGACTTCGGCGTCAGCTACATCAACGCCAAGCAGCAAGGCGACCAGCGGCTGATCGTCCAGGAGCGCCGGCGCAAGGTGATCAACACCATTGTCCAGGACGTGCGCTCGGCCTATTGGCGGGCGGTGGCGGCCGAACGCCTGCTCAAGCAGATCGACAGCCTCGCAGGTCGGGTCGAGCAGGCCCGCGGCAACAGCCAGAGCATGAGCGAGCAGCGTATCGGCGACCCGGTGCAGGCCCTGGCCTACCAGCGTTCGCTGATCGAGGCCACCCGCCAGCTGGAGGAGCAGCGCCGGGCGTTATCCCTGGCCAAGACCGAGCTGTCGACCCTGATCAACCTGCCCATGGGCACCCAGCTGACCCTGGCGACCACCGACGATTACCCGGTGCCGGAACTCAAGGTCGATATGGCCCGCCTCGAACACGAGGCCCTGACCAGCCGCCCGGAACTGCGCGAGCAGGATTACCAGAGCCGTATCAGCGCCGCGGAAACCCGCAAGGCCATGCTGCGCCTGCTGCCGGGCCTGGAGTTCTCGGCCGGTGGGCACTACGACAGCAACTCGTTTCTGGTCAACGACAAGTGGGCCGACTACGGGGTGAAGGTCACCTGGAACCTGTTCAACGTGCTCTCCGCGCCGGCGGCCATCGACACCGCCAAGGCCGGTGAAGACGTCGCCGCGGCCCGTCGCCAGGCCATGTCCATCGCGGTGCTGGCCCAGGTCTATGTGGCCAACGCCAACTACCGCGACGCGTTGCGCCAGTTCAAGACCAGCCAGGAGCTGGCGGACATCGACGGGCAGATCGTCGGCCAGCTGCGCAACCGCTACCAGGCCAATGGCATTGGCGAGCTGGACCTGATCCAGGGCGAGCTGAACACCTTGCAGGCGGACCTGCGGCGCGACCTGGCCTATGCCGACCTGCGCAACGCCTATGGGCAGATCTTCGCCAGTGCCGGGCTCGACCCGTTGCCCAACGAGGTGCAGTCGACCCAGGTGCAGTCCATCGCCTCGGCGCTGGCCAGCCGCGAGGCCGACTGGGCGGCGGGCAACATCAGCACGCCGGTGGCCCATGCCCAAAGACAATAATCTGCAGGCGCCCCAGGCCAGCGTCAGCCGGGCCCAGCGCGAGGCGCGCAATGGTCATCGCGGGGTGGCGATCCTGCTGACCGGCCTGCCGGCGGCGGGCAAGTCGACCCTGGCCCAGGCGCTGCAGGCCGGGCTGTTCCAGCACGGCCGGCAGAGCCTGGTGCTGGACGGCGATGCCTTGCGCGGCGGCCTGAACCGCGACCTGGGGTTCGCCGAGGCCGACCGCCGGGAAAACATCCGCCGCGCCAGCGAGCTGGCGGCCTTGCTGGTGGACAACGGGCAGATCGTGATCCTGGCGATGATCGCCCCGCTGATCGAGCAGCGCGAGCTGTTCGCCCGGCGCCTGGGTGAGGACTACCTGGAGGTCTGGTGCAGCGCTTCGCTGGCGGTCTGTGAACAGCGCGACCCCAAGGGCCACTACGCCCGCGCCCGCAGCGGCGAGTTGCCGGGGTTCACCGGTATCTCGGCACCCTATGAGCCACCACGGGCCGCGCTGGAGCTGGACACCGGCACCCAGTCGATCGACGACTGCCAGCGGCAATTGCTCGGCTGGCTGGTCGAGCGCAAGGTGCTGCCTGCCTCATGAGCCGCCCGGCGTTCGCCCGGCTGCCGGTCAGCGTGGATCTGCCGCGGCTGTTGCGCGCCCTGGCGCGCATCGACGCGAGTGCCTGGCAGGGCCACTTCAACGGCGGCTATTACGAAGGCGACTGGAGCGGCGTGGCCTTGATCTCGGCGGTGGATGCGCCCTCCGAACTGGCGCCGGGCAAGGGCCGGCCGGTACAGCGCGAGCCCTGGCGGCAGGACCCGGACTGGCAACAGGCATTGCGCCACCTGCCCTTGCAGATCGTTTCGGCGCGCCTGCTGCGGCTGGGCCCGGGGGCGCGCATTCATGAACACCGCGACTACGACCTGGGCGGCCAGGACGCCGACCTGCGCTTGCATATCCCCTTGCTCAGCCCGCCGCGGGTGGACTTCCTGCTCGACGGGCGGCGCATGCCGATGCTGGCGGGGGAGTGCTGGTTTCTCGACCTGTCGCGCCCGCACCGTGTGGACAACCACGACAGCCAGGAACGCATTCACCTGGTGATCGATTGTCGCCCCGACTCCTGGCTGGAGCAGATGATTGCCGACGGTGCGCCGACCACGCCGACGCCTGGCCTGGGCCGCGCTGCCGTGGACTTCGCCCGGTTCTGTCGGTTGCTCGAAGAGGACCCCGCGCTGTGCCAGGCCTTGCAGGCGCTGAACGACAGCGAAGCCTTCATCGAGCGCACCCTGGCCCTGGCGGCGGAGCGCGGCCTGGCGTTCACCCGCGAAGACCTGCGTTCGGCCATGCGCCAGGGGCGGCGCCTGTGGAATGAACAATGGACGGCCTGAACCTGCACGGCTGGTTGCCGATCCGCATTTGGCAGCCGCGTGACGAGTGGCGGGTCGACTGGTGCTGGTTCGGCGACAGGCCGCTGTCGCAGCCGTTTTTCCGCGAGGCGGTCGAAGAGGCCCTGCGCCTGCCGTTCAATCAGGCGTTCCGGCGCCAGACGCCGTTGTCTGCCCTGACCGAATGGCGCCAACGTAGCCCGGGCCTGGCTCCCAGCGCCTTTATCTTCCACGCCTCGCGCTGCGGCTCGACCCTGGCCAGCCAGATGCTGGCTCATCTGGACGATCACATCGTGGTGTCCGAACCGCCGCCGCTGGATACCTTGCTGCGCAGCTCGCTGGCGCCACGGGAGAGGGCTGCCGCGCTGGTGGGCTTGCTGTCGGCCTATGGGCAGGTGCGCCGCGGCAGTGAGCAGCGGCTGGTGATCAAGCTCGATGCCTGGAACATCGGTGAGCTGCCGCTGCTGCGCCAGTGCTTCGTCGATACGCCGTGGTTGTTTCTGTATCGCGAGCCGCTGGAAATCGCCGTATCGCATCTGCGCCGCGCCGGCATGCACATGACGCCGGGCCTGATCGGGCCTAGCGCCTTGGACGACGGCGAGCCTTTCCAGGACCGGGAAAGCTGGATCGCCCGGCGTCTGGGGCGCTTGTTGCAACTGGGGCTGGAGCACTGCCGCGAACACCATGGCCTGGTGCTGAACTACAGCGAATTGCCCGCCGCCATGGACGGCCATCTGGGCGATTTTTTCGGCCTGAGCGCCGAGCAACGCCGGACGGCATTCGCCTGTGTCGGCCAGCATGCCAAGCAGCCGGCCCAGGCCTTTGTCGATGACCGCCAGGGCAAGCAGCAACAGGCTTCAGCCCGGCTGCGGGAGCAGCTGGAGCACTGGGCGCAGGCGCCTTACGCAGCGCTGGAGCAGTGGCGCAGCTGCGCGGTCCCGCAACCCCGGCTCAGTTCTTCGGCGACAACTCCGCCATGCCCTTGAGGAATTCGATGGGCAGCGGGAAAACGATGGTCGAGCTTTTATCACCGGCAATCGCGCTCAGGGTCTGCATGTAACGCAGCTGCATGGCGCCGGGCTGGCGGCCGAGCATTTCGGCGGCCTGCATGAGCTTTTCCGAGGCCTGCAATTCGCCTTCGGCGTGGATCACCTTGGCCCGGCGTTCCCGTTCGGCTTCGGCCTGTTTGGCAATGGCGCGGATCATCGATTCGTTGAGGTCGACGTGCTTGATCTCGACGTTCGCCACCTTGATGCCCCAGGCGTCGGTCTGGGCGTCCAGCACCTGCTGGATATCGGCGTTCAGGCGTTCGCGCTCGGCCAGCAGCTCGTCCAGCTCGTGCTTGCCCAGCACCGCGCGCAGGGTGGTCTGGGCCAGTTGGCTGGTGGCCATGAGGAAGTCCTCGACCTGGATAATCGCCTTCTGCGAGTCCAGCACACGGAAGTACAGCACGGCGTTGACCTTGACCGAGACGTTGTCGCGGGTGATCACATCCTGGGGCGGCACGTCGAGCACCACGGTGCGCAAGTCGACGCGGACCATCTGCTGGACGACCGGAATCAGCAGGACCAGCCCGGGCCCCTTGACCCGCCAGAAGCGCCCCAGTTGGAACACCACCCCGCGCTCGTATTCGCGCAGGATGCGAAACGTCGAGACCGCCAGCGCCAACAGCAGCGCCAGCAGCGCGCCAAAACCCAATTCCAGACCCATTTCATCCTCCTCGCGGCGCGGCCTCGGCCGTCGTCACTTCCAGAAGCAGCCCCTTGCGCGCCACCACCCGAACCCGTTGCCCGGTTTGCAGCGGTGTCGCGCTCAGGACCTGCCAGTGTTCGCCCTGCAACAGCACCCAGCCGTTGTAAGGGTTGCCCGTTTGCACCGCGGTGATCGCCGTTATGCTGCCCACCAGCCCCGCGTCGCCAGCCACCTGCTGGCGTTGTCGCGCACGCACCGCCATGCTCGCCAGCGTCGCCAGGAGCAGCGCACTGATTACCGCCAGGCTGACGATGAGCGGCAGGGGAATGCCATAGCCCGGGACATCGGTGTCCATCAGGATCACCGCGCCGACCACAAAGGAGACGATGCCGCCGAAGCCGATGACGCCGAAGGTCGGTAGAAAAGCTTCGGCGACCATGAAGGCGATGCCCAGCAGGATCAGGGCCACGCCGGCGTAGTTCACCGGCAGCAACTGCAAGGCATACAGACCGAGCAGCAGGCAGATGCCGCCGAGCACGCCGGGCACCGCGGTGCCCGGGTTGACGAACTCGAAGAACAGCCCGTAGATGCCGATCATCATCAGGATCAGCGCGACGCTGGGGTGGGTGATGACTGACAGCAGCTGCGTGCGCCAGTCCGGGTCGTGATGGATCACCGCCGCGCCCAGGGTATGCAGCTGCACCGCCTGGCCGGCGGCGATGAGGAACTTGCCGTCGAGTTGCCTGAGCAGGCCGTTCAGGTCATCCGCGACATAGTCGACCACCTTCAGCTTCAAGGCTTCCTGGGCCGGCAGGCTGACGGCCTCGCGCACGGCCTGTTCCGCCCATTCGGCGTTGCGCCCGCGCAATTGCGCCAGGCCGCGGATATAGGCCGCGGCGTCGTTGATCTGTTTCTGGCTGAGGGTGTCGGGTTCCGGTTCCGGGTTCTTGTCCGAGCGTGGCGCGGCGGGCGGGTTGCCGCCCGGGTCGGGCTGCCCCGGCATGCCGACCCGCACCGGGGTGGCGGCCCCGAGGTTGGTGCCCGGGGCCATGGCGGCGATATGGCTGGCATACAGGATGTAGGTGCCGGCGCTGGCGGCGCGGGCGCCACTGGGGGCGACGTAACTGGCCACCGGCACCGGGCTGGCGAGGATCGCCTTGATGATCGAGCGCATCGAGGTGTCGAGACCGCCGGGGGTGTCGATGCCCAGCACCACCAGTTGGGCCTGTTCGTCGGCAGCCTTGTCCAGGCCGCGCACCACGTAGTCGGCGCTGGCGGGGCTGATCACATCGTTGACGGTGAGCACCACCACTGGCTTCACGGCCTGGGCGTGCCCGGTCGGCAGGCCGATCAGCACACCCAGCAGCAGCCCCTTCAGTGTCGCCCGCCACCCACGCTCGTTCATCCGACCCTCCTGGAGAGTCATGTGCCTCGGTTGCCAGCCGTTCGCTGGCTTTGTCCTTGAGTCTAGTAGAGCGTGGGATTGAGCAAATTTTGAACAACCTCATGCTCGCGTGCCGTTCGGAAGTTCGTCAGTGGGCGAGGGCGGCGCGGCCTAGACTTTGGGGAGGGAGTGACAGTCGTTAACCCATCGTCCTGCAAAGCCGTTCAGGACACCGAGGTGCATCATGCGTATGGCAAAAACCGTGCAACGCAGCCTGGAACAGGCGCATTGCGATTTTGACGTGGTGGCTCATCCACATTCGTCGAGCAGCCTGGAGACCGCCCGGGTCGCGGGAGTTCCCGCCGAACGCGTGGCCAAGTCGGTGATCCTCGACGACAGTCACGGCCACTACCTGATGGCCGTGCTGCCGGCCAGCCGCCACCTGGATCTGAGCAAGGTGCGCGGCAGCAACGAATGGCAGATCACCCGGGAAAGCACCCTGGCGCATCTGTTCAACGATTGCGAACGCGGCGCGGTACCGGCCCTGGGCGAATCCTATGGGCTGGACGTGGTGATCGATCCGATGCTGACCCGGCAGAAAGACATCTACCTGGAAGCCGGCAACCACAACAACCTGGTGCATCTGAGCATGGACGAGTACCTGAAAATGGTGCCTCATGCCGAGGTGTGCGAGGTCAGCTACTAGCGCCGTCGGTGCCTGTAGCGACCCTTTGCTGGTTGGCCCGCTCCTGCAGGCTGTTTCTGCAGGAGCGCGGCTGCACGCGATCGACTGCGCGGCAGTCGTCCGACATTCCCGACCCATTCAGGAGCCCCCCATGGAATCCCCATCCCACAGCCTGCCTGCCCTGTTCAAACAACTCGGCCTGTCCGACGACCCCGTGGACATCGACCGTTTCATCGCCACCCATTCACCGCTCAAGCCGGAACTGCACCTGGCGGATGCCTTCTTCTGGACCCCCAGCCAGGCGGATTTCCTGCGCGACGAGATCCTCGACGACGCCGACTGGGCGGAAGTGGTGGATCAGCTGGATGTGTTGTTGAGGAAGGGGCGGGGGGGTTGAGGCAAGTGGATTGATGTCGTCATGTAAATAGACCAGAATTAAGACCAAATTAGAGGTCTTAATTATGCAAAGCGTATTGGCTGATAAAGCTGTCAGCGTGTCTGAACTGAAAAAAAATCCTTCGGCTGTCCTGAACGGCGCACAGGGTGGTGCGGTTGCGGTGCTCAATCACAACCGGGTCATGGGCTATATGGTCCCGGCCGACGTGTTTGAAGCCATGATGGAGCGTCTTGACGATCTTGAACTGGCGGAGATTGTCCGTGCCCGTCGTCACGAGACCCCGGTCCCGGTAAATCTGGATGACTTATAAGCTCCAGTTTCTGCCTTCGGCGCGCAAGGAATGGGACAAGCTCGGTCATACCCTGCGCGAGCAATTCAAGAAGAAGCTGGCCGAGCGCCTGGAAATGCCGCGGGTGCCCGCGGACGCCCTTCACGGTATGGCGGACTGCTACAAGATCAAGCTCAAGGCCTCTGGCTATCGCCTGGTTTACCAAGTGATCGAGGATCAGGTCGTGGTTTCGGTGGTGGCCGTGGGCAAACGTGAATGCAGTGCCGTGTATGAGCGGGCACGAAAGCGCTGAGGCGTTTTACGGTCAATGGTCGTTCAATTGTTTCAAAACTTGACTGAGATTATCCTCCCCATGCACCATTGATAGTTAGCAAACTAACTGTGTGCGAACTTTCCTTTGCCCGACTCTCTTGAATCACTCCAGATGAATATCAGCAGTGGCATGGTGGTCGCCGCCCGGCATTGGCGGCGGATCTGCCAGAGTACGCTGGTCAACTATGGAATCTCCGAAGCCTGCGCCGTGCCCCTGCTGATGATCGGGCGCCTGGGCGAGGGCGTGCGCCAGGTGACGGTGGCGCAGGCGGCGGGGATGGAAAGCCCGTCCCTGGTGCGTCTGCTGGACCAGCTGTGCAACGCCGGTTACGCCATACGCTCTGAAGATCCCCACGATCGCCGGGCCAAATGCCTGAGCCTGACCGACACCGGCCGCGAACTGGTGCAGTCGGTGGAAGCCGAGCTGGTGCGTCTGCGCCGCGAGGTGCTGGAAGGCATCACAGCAGCGGACCTGGAGGCCGCGTTGAAGGTGATCCGCGCCTTCGAGTCGGCTGCCCAGCTGCCGGTGGTGCCGTCTTGAGCGGATTCTTCACCGGCGTCCCCCCCGCGCGCGACTGGTTCTACGGCGTGCGCACCTTTGCCGCGTCGATGATCGCGCTGTACATCGCCATGCTCATGCAGATGCCGCGTCCGTACTGGGCGATGGCCACGGTGTACATCGTCTCCAGCCCGTTCGTCGGGCCCACCAGCTCCAAGGCGCTGTACCGTGCGATCGGCACCTTGCTCGGCGCTTCGGCGGCGGTGCTGTTCGTGCCGATGTTCGTGCAGAGCCCTTATCTGCTGGTGGTGATCATCGCCCTGTGGACCGGAATCCTGCTGTTCCTCTCCCTGCACCTGCGCACCGCCAACAGCTATGCGCTGATGCTGGCCGGCTACAGCCTGCCGCTGATCGCCCTGCCGGTGGTGGATAACCCGCTGGGGGTGTGGGACGTGGCGGAGGCGCGCACCGAGGAGATCTTCCTCGGCATCGTCTGCGCGGCCGTGATCGGCAGCATGTTCTGGCCACGGCGGCTGGCGCCGGTGTTCGTCGATTCGGCGGGCAAATGGTTCGCCGATGCGTCCACCTACAGCCAGCGTTTTCTCAGCCGCGACGTGCGGCCCGAAGAAGTCAGTGCCTTGCGCGCATCCATGGTCGCCACCTTCAACAGCCTGGAGCTGATGATCGGCCAGTTGCCCCACGAAGGCGCGCGCCCGCAGACCGTGCGCAATACCAAGGAACTGCGCGGGCGCATGATCCACCTGCTGCCCGTGGTCGATGCCCTGGACGATGCCTTGTACGCCCTGGAGCGACGTACCCCGGAGCTGGTGGACAGGTTCGCGCCGCTGCTGGCCCAGGCCGGGCAATGGCTGGAAAGCACCGCCCAGGGTGCGTCGGTCGAGCGCTGGCAGGCCCTGCGTGGCCAGCTCGAAGCGCTGCAACCCGATGCCGAAGCCCTCGACGACCGGCGCCAGTTGCTGTTTTCCAACGCCCTGTACCGCCTCGGCGAGTGGATCGACCTGTGGCAGGACTGCCGCAGCCTGCAACACGCCATCCAGTGCGAAAGCCAGGACATCTGGCGCGCGGTCTATCGCCACTGGCGCCTGGGTCGCCTGACGCCGTTCCTCGACCGCGGGCTGATGCTGTATTCGGTGGCCTCCACGGTCCTGGCGATCATCGTCGCCTCGGTGCTGTGGATCCTCCTGGGCTGGACCGACGGCGGCAGCGCGGTGATCCTCGCGGCGGTGGCCTGCAGCTTCTTCGCCTCGATGGACGACCCGGCGCCGCAGATCTACCGGTTCTTCTTCTGGACCGCGATGTCGGTGCTGTTCGCCAGCCTCTACCTGTTCCTGATCCTGCCCAACCTGCACGATTTCCCGATGCTGGTATTGGCCTTCGCCGTGCCGTTCATCTGCGTCGGCACCCTGACGGTACAGCCGCGTTTTTACCTGGGCATGCTGCTGACCATCGTCAACACCTCATCCTTCATCAGCATCCAGGGTGCCTACGACGCCGACTTCATGAGCTTCGCCAATTCCAACCTGGCCGGGCCCATGGGCCTGCTGTTCGCCTTTGTCTGGACCCTGGTCGCGCGGCCGTTCGGTTCGGAACTGGCGGCCAAGCGCCTGACCCGCTTCAGCTGGCAGGACATCGTCGGCATGACCGAACCGGCCAACCTGGCCGGACACCGCCATCTGGGCGTGCAGATGCTCGACCGCCTGATGCAGCACCTGCCGCGGCTGGCCATGACCGGCCAGGACACCGGCGCGGCCCTGCGCGAAGTGCGCGTCGGTTTGAACCTGCTGGACCTGCTGGCCTACGCCCCTCGGGCGCAGGGCAACGCGCAGGCGCTGCTGCGCCAAGTGGTGGCCGAGGTCGGCGCCTACTTCAAGGCCTGCCTCAAGGCCGGCGAACGCCTGCCGGCGCCGAGCGGCCTGCTGATGACCCTGGACCGCGCCCGCCGCACCCTGGATGCCCGCAGCCAGGACGACCGCGAAACCCGTTTGCACCTGCTGCACGCCCTCAGCGGCCTGCGCCTGGCCCTGCTGCCCGGCGTGGAGTTCGTCGGCGGTGGCGAGCTTGAAGAACCGCTGCCCCATGGCATCGATGGAGCGCCTTTATGATCGGTGACCTGGATATCAGCGGGGTGTTTTTGCCCACGCTGCTGGTGCTGATGGGCCTTACCTATGGCTTGTACCTGGTGGTCCATGGGCTGCTGACGCGCCTGCACTTTTATCGCCTGGTCTGGCACCGGGCTTTGTTCAACGTTGGTCTGTACGCTTTGCTGCTCGGCGCCGTGGACTCACTCAGTCGATACCTGATGACATGAAAAAACCTTTATTGACCATCGGCCGTGTGGTCCTGACCTTGCTGGTGGTGAGCTTCGCGGTCGTGGTGGTCTGGCGCATGGTGATGTACTACATGTTCGCGCCCTGGACCCGGGACGGGCATATCCGTGCCGACATCGTGCAGATCGCCCCGGACGTCTCCGGGCTGATCCAGCAGGTGCAGGTGCGGGACAACCAGCTGGTCAAGCGCGGCCAGGTGCTGTTCAGCATCGACCAGGACCGCTTCAGCCTGGCCCTGCGCCAGGCCAGGGCGTCCCTGGCCGACCGCCAGGAAACCCTGGCCCAGGCCCAGCGCGAGGCCAGGCGCAACCTCGGCCTGGGCAACCTGGTGCCGCGCGAGCAACTGGAAGAAAGCCAGTCCCGCGTGGCCCGTGCCCAGTCGGCCCTGGCCGAAGCCCAGGTGGCGGTGGACAGCGCCCAGCTGAACCTCGACCGTTCGGTGATCCGCAGCCCGGTGGATGGCTACGTCAACGACCGCGCGCCGCGCACCCAGGAATTCGTCACCGCCGGTCGCCCGGTGTTGTCGGTGGTGGACAGCAACTCCTTCCACATCGACGGCTACTTCGAGGAAACCAAGCTCGACGGCATTCATATCGGCCAGAGCGTCGATATCCGGGTGATCGGCGATCGCGCGCGGCTGCGCGGGCATGTCGAAAGCATCGTCGCCGGCATCGAGGACCGCGACCGCAGCAGCGGCTCCAACCTGCTGCCCAACGTCAACCCGGCCTTCAGCTGGGTGCGCCTGGCCCAGCGGATTCCGGTGCGCATTGCCTTCGACGAGGTGCCGGAAGACTTCCGCATGATCGCCGGGCGCACCGCCACCGTGTCGATCATCGACGAGCCGCAAACCCGGTCGGAGCCGGCGCAATGAACAGCGCCCTGCGTTTGGCCACGGCCGGGCTCGGTCTACTGCTGTCAGCCTGCCAGATGGTCGGCCCGGACTACCGGCTGCCGGACGACGCGGCGCTGCATCGCAGCGATTTGCAGGGCGAGTTGGCCGGTTCGAGCGACAGCGTGGTCTCGGCGCCGGTCCCGGCAGACTGGTGGCGCTTGTACCAGGACCCGCGCCTAGACCAGTTGGTGCAGCAGGCCATGGCCTCCAACACCGACCTGCGGGTCGCGGCGGCCAACCTGGCGCGGGCCCGCGCCCAGGTCGACGAGGCCCAGGCAGCAGGCGGCTGGAGTGGTGGGGCCAAGGCCGGGGTCGAGCGTTTGCAGGAGTCCGGCGAAGCCTTCCTGCTGCCGGAGAAAGTGCCGGTGGCCAACGTCGGCAACCTGTCCGTCAGCACCTCTTATCAGTTCGACCTGTTCGGTACCCTGCAGCGCGGCATCGAGGCGGCCAAGGCCAACGCCGACGCGACCCAGGCGGCGGCCGATACCGCGCGCATCACCCTGGTGGCGGATGTGGTGCGGGCCTACACGCAGGTCTGCGCGGCCAACGAAGAGCGCGAGATCGCCGAGCATTCCCTGGACCTGCAAGCCCAGAGCACCGAACTCATCCAGCGCCTGCGCGACGCCGGGCGCGGCGACGAAACCCAGGTCACCCGCTCCCAGACCCAGTTCAAATCCCTGCGCGCCGAACTGCCGCGCTACGAGGCGGCGCGCCAGTCGGCGCTGTTCCGCCTGTCGATGCTGCTGGCCAAACCGGTGGAGCGACTGCCCGCCGGCACCGGCAGTTGCGCCGAGTTGCCGCACATTGCGCAATTGTTGCCGGTGGGTGACGGCGCGGCGCTGCTCAAGCGCCGTCCGGATGTCCGCCAGGCCGAGCGCCGGCTGGCCGCCGCCACCGCGGAAATCGGCGTGGCCACCGGCGCCCTGTACCCGGACATCAGCATCGGCGCGACCGTTGGCACCGTGGGCATCGTCGACAACCTCGGCAAACCCTCCACCAACCGCTGGGGCTTTGGCCCGCTGATCAGCTGGACGGTGCCGGCCAACGGTGCCCGCGAACGCATTCATCAGGCCGAAGCCGCCAGCCAGGGCGCCCTGGCGCATTTCGACGGGGTGGTGCTCAATGCCATCCGCGAAACCCAGACCGGCCTGGCCCAATACAGCGCCCAGTTGCAACGTCGCGACGCCTTGGCCGATGCCGAGCAGTCGGCGCGGCAGGCCGCCGACCAGACCCATCGCTTCTTCCAGGCCGGCCGCGAGTCGTTCCTCGCCGACCTGCAGGCGACCCGCACCTATACCGACGTACGGGCCCAACTGGCGGCGGCCAACACCCAGGTGGCGATGAGTCAGATCGACCTGTTCCTGGCCCTGGGCGGTGGCTGGGAAAGCGGACGAACGCAAGCCTCGAACCCCGGCAAACCCTGAGGCCGTTGCTATGCTTTGATCAGTTGGGTGAGCACCTTGCGTCCAGTGCTCGGCCAGCGGTCAGGCACGTGATGGTCATGGGGATTCGAATAATGAAAAACCCTTATGCTCTCGGCTTCTGGTGCGCCATCGTTGCACTGGTGCTGCTTTCTGCGACTTATTTCTACGGTGTCATGCTGGCGCACCAGATCGACAAGGCAATGATCTTTCTCGACAGCGCCAGCGCGCTGATTGCGGTGAGCGCCATCGTCTTCGTGGCCTGGACGTCGTTCCAGACCCAGAAAATCAAGAAAAAACAGCTGGAGCAGGGCAAGACCCTGGTGGCGATCTGGGACACCAAAGTCGCCCTGCGCCGCGTCGAAACCGTGTTCGACCGTTACTTCTGGGGCAGTTACTGGCAGCCGGGGCGGACCTTTCAGGAAGTCATGGGCGAGTTGACCGGCACCCCCCTGGAGAAAAGCCTCGAAGCCCTGAAAAAACAGTGCGTACTGCTGGATAAACAGGCCGCGGACGGTCGCCACTGGCTGAACAATGCCCGCGAACTGTCCGATGTCGCCGCCGCCATGGCCCGCGAGCGTTATCAACTGGACTTCTGCGACCCGCGTTCGGAAACGCCGGGCGGCGCGGTGATCAACCGCGATTTCGAAGTGCTGGTCTACACCTGGACCGCCCGCCTGAAAAGCTTCGATCATCAGCTCGACGCGCTGGAAGTCGAATACTCCGAACATGCGTAGCGGCCGAAGGAAGGCACGCAAACCCTGTAGCCGCTGCCGAGCCCGCGAGGCTGCGATCGGTTTGGGCGGCATTCCGACGCAGCAACCGCAAAACCTGAATCCGCGGTTCACCTGGAAAAATGCGTCGCCTGGCCTGGCGACCGCTACGTCGGAATGCCGCCCAGGTCGATCGCAGGCTGCGCCAGCGGCTACAGGAACCGCGGCGCCTGTGTAGCCGCTGCCGAGCCCGCGAGGTTGCGACCGGTTGCGCAGCAACCGCAAAACCTGAATCCGCGGTCCACCTGGAAAAACGCGTCGCCTGGCCTGGCGACCGCTACGTCGGAATGCCGCCCAAGTCGATCGCAGGCTGCGCCAGCGGCTACAGGAACCGTCCCGCACGTTCACTACTTTTCACATGGAAAGGTTGGGCCGCCCGGCCTGGCCGGTGCTAATCTTCGGCAGTTTTACGCACAGTCGAGCCACAACCCGTACCGGGTTCAGGGAAGACGACCACACATTCAACAACGGATCGATCGGGTCAAATAATGAATAAATCAGCAGGCGTACTGTTAGGAATCGTCGTCGCAGTGGGCGCTATCAGCGCCGGCGGCGCCTGGTATACCGGGACCAAGCTGGAAGGGGTGCTGCAAACCTCTATCGCTGATGCCAACAAGGAACTCCAGGCGGCCATGGTCGGTTCCAACGGTACCGCCAGCCTGGAGCTGGTATCGCTGGAGCGCAATCTGTTCAGCAGCACCGCGCGCTACCGCCTCAAGGGCCAGGGCGAGATGTTCGGCGACAGCGCCGAGGGCGTCGAACTGGTGTTCGTCGACCGTATCGAACACGGCCCGCTGCCGTTCTCGCGCCTGATGACCCTGAAATGGCTGCCGGTCATGGCCACCAGTCACTACGAGCTGGAAAAGAACGCCCTGACCGAAAAATGGTTCGCCGCCACCAAGGATGTTTCCCCGCTCAAGGGCGTGGTCAACCTGGGTTACGACCGTTCCGCCACCGGCAACCTGGAGTTGCTGCCGCTGGACACGGCCCTGGACGACAAGTCGACCCTCAAGTTCTCCGGCCTGAAGCTGGACCTCTCGACCAGCGCCCAAGCGCAGAAGGTCAAGGCCGAAGGCTACATGGACAGCCTCAAGCTCAACAGCGTCGCCGAAGACCAGACCCCGGTGCAGGTCGAGCTCAACGGCCTGACCCTGGCCAGCAACCTGACCAAGAGCAACTATGGCTTCTACGTCGGCGACAACACCCTGGAACTGACCAGCACCAAGGCCACGTTCGGCGAGAAACAGTCGGTGCTCAGCTTCAAGAATTCACAGATCAAGAGCGCCACCGACGAGAAGGGCGCCCACCTGGCCGGTCGTGCCGACTACAAGATCAGCGAAGTCGCCCTCAACGGCAAAGCCGTCGGTTCGGCGCAAATGGCCTGGAGCATGAAGAACCTCGACATCGCCTCCGGCATGTCGCTGATGCAGGTCTACCAGAACAAGCTGCAACCCTACGAAGACGCCGTCGCCGCGGCCGAAGCCGCCGGGGAACCAGCGCCCGAGCTGAACCTGAGCGAGGCCGAGCAGGCCCAGGTCAAGGCTGACCTGGACAAGCTGCTGGCTGCCCAGCCGCATATCGCCCTGGAAAACCTCTCGTTCAAGACCGCCAACGGCGAAAGCCGCCTGAGCCTGGTGGTGGACCTGAACAAGCCGCAATCCATGGATCTGCCGCCGGCCGAACTGAGCAAGCAACTGCTCACCCAGCTGAACCTGAACCTGCTGCTGTCCAAGCCGATGATCGCCGACGTGGCGGCGTTGCAGGCGCAACTGGACGGTGTGACCGACGCCAAGGCGATCGCCGACCAGGGCAGCATGGCCGCCGACATGGTCAGCGGCATGGCGCTGGGTACCCAGCTGGCCAAGCTGGAAGGCAACGACATAGTCTCCAAGGTGCGCTACGCCAATAACGAAGTGGACTTCAACGGCCAGAAAATGACGCCTGAGCAGTTCGTCGGTTTTGTCATGAGCAAACTGGGACCCGTCACCATCCAGTAAGCCTCGAAAACCCCTTCCTGGGGTTTTCAGCCAGAAACGCCCGGCCTCCGTAGCACGGATCTGCCGGGCGTTTTTTTGCCTGCATCCGACGGCAGAACCCCCACCCAGAGCCTCCCTGAACATGGCTACAGGCCACGTCGTTCGCGGATTCGGGCAGAAACGAATCTGAAGAAATATTACATTTGCGCATCTGCATCAGCCTTGCGTGGAAGACTCCGCCCCAATCTGGCCGAGTCATCTGATTCGGCTTCCTGGCACGTATCAGGCGGGGGGACACAAGACCCCGGCTAGCCATGTAAGGACGCTGAAGAAAATGCCGCCCATTGTTCACCCCGTTCGCCTTTATGGTTTGCGACCGCTGTTTCGCCTGGCGTTATGCAGCCAATTGCTGTGGCCGACCCTGGCCCTTGCCGACCCGGCGTACGACCGCCTGATTCTCGACGCCCGCGCCGGTAGCTATGCGCCAGCCCTGAGCCATTTGCGCCAGGTGCCGGCCGAGCGCCTGAACACCGGGCTGGTCAGCGACCACCTGCAGATCGCCAGCTGGGCCGGCCTCGACGCCGAGGTGGTGAATGTCTATGAAACCCAGGCCCGTGGCCGGGTGCTGCCGATCCAGGCGCTGACCGCCACCGCCCGTGCCTACCGCAATCTGCAGCGCTGGGACTCGGCGATCCAGGTCTACCGCCTGGCCCTCGAACGCGACCCGCGCAATCCCGACCTGCAACTGGGCCTGGCCCTGACCCAGGCCGACTCCGGCAAGCCCGAGGAAGCCGTGCGTCGCGCCCGCGAGCTGGTGGCGGCCAAGCCTGACGATGCCACCCGCCGCCTGGCCCTGGGCTACGCCCTGACCCGCGCCGGTTCGCCGTATGACGCGCTGTTCGAGTTCGACCAGGCGTTCATCCGCGCCGGCACCTGGCCGGAAGTCGCCCGCGAATACCTGTTCGCCCTGCAACGGGCACGCCTGCCGGAACCGGCCTTGCGCCTGGCCCGCCAGCGCCCGGGGCTGATCGATCCCGTCATAGAACGTCGCCTGCAAGGCGACCTGGCCGCCGAGCGCGTGCGCCTGGCCGAGCTGGCCACCCGCAGCGAGAAAGAGCGTTATGTCATCGCCGACCGCGCCCTGGCCGATTACGACCAGTTGCTCGCCACCTGGACCCCGGACCCGGCGGCCAAGGACGACGTGACCCGCTGGCGCATCGACCGCATGGGCGCGCTCAAGGCCCGGGCGCGCACCGCCCAGGTGATCGACCAATACCACAAGCTGACCGCCGAAGACGTGGCCATCCCCACCTACGCCCTGCGCTGGGTGGCGGCCTCCTACCTGGACCAGCGCCAGCCGGAGATCGCCAGCGACCTCTATCGCCAGGTGCTGGCGGCGCCGGATGCCGATGTCAGCGACCGCGTCGAAGACAGCACCGCGCTGTATTACGCCTTGCTGGAAAGCGACCGCCCACAGGAGGCGCAACAGGTCGCCGACGACCTGGCCAGGAACCAGAAACCGCGGGTCGAGCTCAAGGGCTTGCCGGTGGGCAACCCCAACGATGAATGGATGGACGCCCAGCAACTCGCCGCGCAGTCCGGCACCTACAGCGCCGACCTGCCGGGCAGCGAGCAGCGCCTGGCCAGCCTGGTGGACCAGGCGCCGGGCAATATCGGCCTGCGCGTGGCCCAGGCCAACCTGTACCAGGCCCGGGACTGGCCGCGTCGCGCCGAGGGCCTGCTCAAGGAAACCGAGAGCATGGCGCCGCGCGATGTCGGCCTCGAGGTCGCCCAGGGCCACACCGCCCAGGACCTGCAGGAATGGCGTCAGCTCGATGCCCTGACCGACGACGTGGTGCAGCGTTATCCCGACAACCGTCAGGTGCAGCGCCTGGCCCGCCAGCGCCAAGTGCACGACATGGCCGAGCTGCGGGTCGAGACCTATGGCGGCAAGAGCTACGGCGGCGGCAACAGCGGCGCCGGCGCGGTTTCCGGGAGCAAGGATTTCGGCATCGAGACGGTGCTCTACAGCCCGCCGATCGATGAAGACTGGCGGCTGTTCGGCGGCCTCGGCTATGCCACCGGCGACTTTCAGGAAGGCACCGGGCATCACCGCTGGCAGCGGATCGGCGTGGAGCGCCGGACCCGCGACATGACCCTGGAAGCGGAAGTCTCCAACCACTCCTACGGCTTCGACGACAAGCAGGGCGCGCGGCTGTCCCTGGCCCGCGACATCGACGATCACTGGCAGTACGGCGGCAGCCTGGAATACCTCTCGGCCAATACCCCGCTGCGGGCGCTCAACAGCAACATCTACGCCAATGGCGGCAGCGCGTTCCTGCGCTGGCGGGCCAACGAGAGCCGTGAATGGCGGCTGGCCCTGAGCCCCTCGCACTTCAGCGACGGCAACAACCGTTTCGAGGCCCTGCTCACCGGTCGCGAGGGCGTCTATGCCACGCCGCATGTGCAGGTCGACCTGGGCCTGGAAGTCGGCGCCAGCCGCAACACCAAGGAAGACACGCCCTACTTCAACCCCAGGTCGGACTTCACGGTGCTGCCGACGGTGAACGTCAACCACGTGCTCTATCACCGCTACGAAACCTCCTGGAGCCAGCAGTTCCAGGTGGGCGCCGGTACCTACAGCCAGCGCGATTACTCCACCGGGGCGATCGGCCTGCTCAGCTATGGCCAGCGGGTGACCTGGAATGACGTGTTTGAAGCCGGGGTCGCCCTGAGCGTGCTCAACCGGCCTTACGACGGCGACCGGGAAACCGACCTGCGCCTGCTCCTCGACCTTACCTATCGCTTCTAGAAGAGTCCGAAGATGCCTCCGATGACCCGTTGCATCCTCCTGCTGGGAGCCCTGATTCTCAGCGCCTGCGCCCAGCCCGCCGCGGATTTCCTGCCGCCGGCGCAGCGCCCCGTGCCCGCCAGCGAAACCCCGTGGCCGAAAAACCACGTGCTGGGCATTGCCTACCACGACGTCGAAGACCGCGACCCCGACCAGGCGGTGGTGGCCGTGCGCACCGAACGCTTGATCGAACAGCTGGCCTGGCTGCGCGAGAACGGCTACCAGCCGGTCACCGTGGACCAGATCATGGCGGCGCGCAAAGGCGGCCCCGAGCTGCCGGCCAAGGCCGTGCTGCTGAGCTTCGATGACGGTTATGCGAGCTTCTACACCCGCGTGCTGCCGGTGCTGCGCAGCTACAACTGGCATGCCCTGCTGGCGCCGGTGGGGGCGTGGGTCGATACCCCGCTGAACCAGCCGGTGGACTTTGCCGGCACCCCGCGCAAGCGCTCGGACTTCCTGACCTGGCAGCAGGTCCGCGAGATTTCCCGTTCCGGCCTGGTGGAAATCGCCGCCCACACCGATGCCAACCACAAGGGCGTGCTGGCCAACCCCCAGGGCAACCTGCAACCGGCCGCCGCCACCCGGCGTTATGACGCCAGCAGCGGGCGCTATGAAAGCGAGGCCGAGTTCGAGGCGCGCCTGCGCAGCGACGTGGCGGCGATCTCGAAAAAAATCCGCGCCGCCACCGGCTACAGCCCGCGCGTCTGGGTCTGGCCCTACGGCGCCGCCGACGGCACCGCGCTGCGGGTGGTGGGCGAGCAGGGCTACGACATGGCCCTGACCCTCGACGACGGCCTCGATGCCCTCGACAACCTGATGAGCAGCCCGCGGTTCCTGGTGTCCTCGGACCCGGATGGCATCCACTTCTCCAACAGCATCGTCGGCGTCGAAGCCAGCAACCCGATGCGCGTGGCCCATGTCGACCTGGACAACGTCTACGACCCGGACCCGCAGCAGCAGGAAATCAACCTCGGCAAGCTGGTCCAGCGCATGGCCGACCTGGGCGTGAATACCGTGTTCCTGCAAGCCTTCGCCGACCCCAAGGGCGATGGCTTGGTGCACTCGCTGTACTTCGCCAACCGTCACCTGCCGGTGCGCGCCGACATCTTCGATCGGGTCGCCTGGCAACTGCGCACCCGGGCCAACGTCAAGGTCTTCGCCTGGATGCCGGTGCTGAGTTTCGCTCTCGACCCGAGCCTGCCGCGCGTGACCCGCTGGGACCCGGAAACCGGTCAGGTCGCGGCCGACCCGGACCAGTACCGGCGCCTGTCGCCGTTCGACCCGAAAGTGCGGCGCATCATCGGTGAGATCTACGAGGACGTGGCGCGCCTGACCTCGGTGGACGGCATCCTCTACCACGACGACGCGGTGCTCTCCGACTTCGAAGACGCCAGCCCCGAAGCGCTGCGCACCTACGCCGCCAACGGCCTGCCCGGCTCGATCGCCGCCTTGCGCGCCGATCCGGCGACCCTGCAGCGCTGGACCCGCTTCAAGAGCCGCTACCTGATCGACTTCACCCATGAGCTGACCGCCAAGGTCAAGGCGATCCGCGGGCCGCAGGTGCTGACCGCGCGCAACTTGTTCGCCGAGCCGATGCTCAACCCGCAGAGCGAAGCCTGGTTCGCCCAGAACCTCGACGACTTCCTCGCCAACTACGACTGGACCGCGCCGATGGCCATGCCATTGATGGAGGGCCAGCAGCGCAAGGCTTCCGGCGCCTGGCTGGAGCAACTGGTGGCCACGGTCAAGGCACGCCCCGGCGCGCTCAACCGTACCATCTTCGAACTGCAGGCCCGGGACTGGGCACAAAAACCGGCGAGCGATATCGACGCCGCGCAGATGGCCGACTGGATGGGCCGACTCAAGCGCCAGGGCGCGACCAGTTTCGGCTACTACCCGGATAACTTTCTCGAGAACTCGCCGGACTTGAAGACCATCCGTCCTGCGCTCTCCACCAAGTGGAACCCTTAAATCATGTTGGATCGACTGCTAGCCCTGCTCGTTCTGGCGATTGTCCTCGGTGTGCCGCTGGGCCTGATCTTCCTGGTGACCGGCCAGTTCCTGATGGACTTCGTGTTCTTCTACCCGCTGTTCATGTCCGGCCTGTGGATCGCCGGCGGCCTGTACTTCTGGCTGCACTGGGAACGCCATTGGCCCTGGAAGGACGACACCTTGCCGCCGGCGCTGGCGGGCGAGCCGCTGATCAGCATCCTGATCCCTTGCTACAACGAGGGCGACAACGCGGCGGACACCATCCACGCGGCGCTGGCCCAGCACTACCCGAACATCGAAGTCATCGCGATCAACGACGGCTCCAAGGACAACACCGCGCAAGTGCTGGACGCCCTGGCGCTGGAGGATCCACGGCTGCGGGTGGTGCACCTGGCCCAAAACCAGGGCAAGGCCGTGGCCCTGCGCATGGGTGCCGTGGCGGCGCGCAGCGAATACCTGGTGTGCATTGACGGTGACGCGCTGCTGGCGCCGAACACCGCGGCCTACCTGGTGGCGCCGCTGCTGGAGAATGCGCGCCTGGGCGCGGTGACCGGCAACCCGCGGATCCGCACCCGCTCGACCCTGGTGGGCCGGGTCCAGGTGGGCGAGTTCTCCTCGATCATCGGCCTGATCAAGCGCACCCAGCGGGTGTTCGGGCGGATCTTCACAGTCTCCGGGGTGATTGTCGCCTTCCGCCGCTCGGCCCTGCACCGGGTCGGCTACTGGAGCCCGGACATGATCACCGAAGACATCGACATCAGCTGGAAGCTGCAGCTCGATCACTGGAGCATCTTCTACGAGCCACGGGCGCTGTGCTGGATCCTCATGCCGGAAACCCTGCACGGCCTGTGGAAGCAGCGCCTGCGCTGGGCCCAGGGCGGCGCCGAGGTGCTGTTCAAGAACATCCGCGGGATCTGGCAATGGCGCCACCGTTACCTGTGGCCGCTGCTGTTCGAATACTGCCTGTCCACCGGCTGGGCCTTCACCTTCCTGCTGTCGGTGATCTTCTGGGGCGTCGGCAAGTTCATCGTCATGCCCGAGGCCATCGCCGTCGACCGCCTGATGCCTCCGGCCTTCACCGGGCTGGTGCTGGCGATGGTCTGCCTGCTGCAGTTCGCGGTCAGCATCCTGATCGACCGCCGCTATGAAAAGGGCTTGGGCAAGACCATGTTCTGGGTGGTCTGGTACCCCCTGGTGTTCTGGCTCGTCAGCCTGTTCACCACCCTTGTCAGTTTCCCCAAGGTGCTGTTCAGCCAACACCAGAAGCGTGCGCGCTGGGTCAGCCCCGACCGTGGCATCAAGCCCATAGATGATGAAGAGGAGGCTCGCTGATGAAGATCATCAGAACCCGTCAACGCCCAGTGCTGGTGCTCGTCGATGCGGCGTTCACCGTGCTGGCCTGGATCGGCCTGGTGTACCTGCTGGTACGCGGCCTGTGGCCGCTGATCGACACCCACGACGGCCCGCGCATCGAAATCGGCGTGCTCGAGGCGCTCGGCACCTTGCAGATCTACCTGTGGGTGGCCCTGCTCAACGCCGCCGTGCTGATCCTCTGGGCGCGTTACCAGCAGCGCAAGAGCAAAAGCTTTGCCCGGCGCCGCCTGCCGTCGCCGGCGGTGGATGACCGGCGCCTGAGCGAAAGCTTCAAGCTCAGCGCCGCCAACTTTGCGCGCATGCGCCAGCCCGGGACCATGACGGTGCACAACGACGAGGAGGGCGGCATCAGCCTTGTCACCACCGGCTTCATGCGCCTCAACGCCGAACATGCACCGCATGCACCGCATGCGCCGTTGCTGGCGGATGCCGTGCAACGCTGATTCAGCCGCTGATTGAAGGTGGCAGGGTCAGGGCGACCGGGTAACAATCCCGGATGCCGTCGAAAAAAGCCCCGGAGCTGAAAAAAACCGGGTTTTTTTCGTTTACAAGCGGCTGCGGCTCAAGCTCAATCAGCGGCAATATCGCTCAAGCGCGACGCTTCGTCGCGCAGCTATAGTCTCCAGGCTCCTGTTTCCAGGCTCCGATGAACCCATTCGCAGAAGGTGCTCGCGTATGTCCCGTTTTGCTTCTCTCAATACCTGGCTGGCCGCCAGCGCCGTCCTGCTGTGCCTGCAGTTGCCGGCCCAGGCCCAGGAGCGTTTCACCCTGAACGTGCCCGGTGTCTCGGACAACCGCCTGTTCACCCCGGCCAGCGCCAGCGATGCCAAGGGCTGCGGCGGGCATAACCTGTCGCCGGCCCTGGCCTGGACCGCCGGCCCCGAAGGCACCCGCAGCTACGCCATCGTGATGCACGACCCGGACGGCGCCAAAGGCCAGGGTATCGATCACTGGGTGCATTACGGGATCAAGGCCACGACCCGGCAGATCGCCGCGGGCGCGGGGGCCAAGGGCACCCTGGAAGGGCTGGGCGGCACCAACAGCAAAGGCACCACCACCTACGTCGGCCCGTGCCCGCCGGTGGGCGACAGCGCGCACCACTACATCATCCAGATCTACGCCCTGGAGCTGGCGCCTGACGCCTTGCCGGCCGGCCTGACCCGTGCCCAGCTGCTGGAGAAGATCAACGGCCACGTGCTGCGTAACAGCAGCGTGGTGCGGCGCTACCTGCGCTAAGAAAAAAAATTCCGGGGCTTAACCCGAATCGCCCAGGGGCTTCGTCTGAAGGGGGGAATGGATCAATTTCTCCCGAGGTCAGCCCCCATGTTCCTTCCTCCGTACTACCTTCGCCCCGCCGTTCAGGGGTGCGCCGCCGGGTTGCTGTTGGCCATGGCCGGTTGCGGCCCGTCCGCGCCGGATACCCGGGGCGCAGCCTTGCCCGTCGAGGACGCGGTCGCACCCCAGGCCGCCGCGCCCTCGCCGAGCGAGGCCCAGCGCGCCGATGTGATCCTGGCCGGATACAACAACGCCAAGGCGCTCGCCCCGACGCCCCTGCACACCTCGATGATGACGCGCGAATCGCTGCCCGCCGGCTATCGCGCCGAGCCGCGGGAGCAGTACCAGAACCTGCCGGACAACCCGATCCAGAGCGTGGCGCAGGCCCCGGTCTCGACCTTCAGCGTCGACGTCGATACCGGCGCCTACGCCAACGTCCGGCGCCTGCTCAACCAGGGCAGCCTGCCGCCGCAAGGCGCGGTGCGCCTGGAGGAGCTGGTCAATTACTTCCCCTACGATTACGCCCTGCCCGGCGATGGTTCGCCGTTTGGCGTGACCACCGAGATCGCGCCGTCGCCCTGGAACCCCCACACCCGCCTGCTGCGCATCGGCATCAAGGCTTCGGATCGCACCGTTGCCGAGTTGGCGCCGGCCAACCTGGTGTTCCTGGTGGACGTCTCCGGCTCCATGGATCGCCGCGAGGGCCTGCCGCTGGTGCAAAGCACCCTCAAGCTGCTGGTCGACCAGTTGCGCGAGCAGGACCGGGTGTCGCTGGTGGTGTATGCCGGTGAATCGCGGGTGGTGCTGGAGCCCACTTCCGGGCGCGACAAGGCGAAGATCCGCAACGCCATCGAGCAACTGACGGCGGGCGGTTCCACCGCCGGCGCCTCGGGCATCCAGCTGGCGTATCAGATGGCCCGCCAGGGCTTCATCAAGAACGGCATCAACCGCATCCTGCTGGCCACCGACGGTGACTTCAACGTTGGCATCAGCGACTTCGACCGCCTCAAGCAGATGGCCGTCGAGCAGCGTAAAAGCGGTGTGTCGCTGACCACCCTCGGCTTTGGCGTGGACAACTACAACGAGCACCTGATGGAGCAACTGGCCGACGCCGGCGATGGCAACTACGCCTACATCGACAACCTGCGCGAGGCGCGCAAGGTCCTGGTGGACCAGCTCGGCTCGACCCTGGCGGTGGTGGCCAAGGACGTGAAGCTGCAGGTGGAATTCAACCCGGCCCAGGTCAGCGAATATCGCCTGCTGGGCTACGAGAACCGCGCGCTGAAACGCGAGGACTTCAACAACGACAAGGTCGATGCCGGCGAGATCGGGGCCGGGCATACGGTCACCGCGCTGTATGAAATCGTGCCCAAGGGCGAACAGGGCTGGCTGGAGCCGCTGCGTTATGGCCAGGCCCAGGCGTCGTCGGAGTCGAACAGCAAGGGCGACGAGCTGGCCATGCTGCGGGTGCGCTACCAGGCACCGCAAGGCGGCAGCAGCCGGCTGATCGAGCGGCCGATCCTGGCTTCGCAGCAGCATGGCAAACTCGCCCAGGCCAGCGATGATCTAAGATTTTCCGCAGCCGTGGCGGCGTTCGCCCAGCAGCTCAAGGACGGTCGCTACACCGGCGACTTCGGCCTCAAGGACACCGTCGCCCTGGCCCGCGGCGCCAAGGGCGAAGACCGTTTCGGCCTGCGTGGCGAGTTCGTGCAGCTGGTGGAACTGGCGCAGAGCCTGCAGACTGCCGCTCCGGCGGATCAACCGGGACGCTCCGGGGAGGCCTTGAGCCGCCGTGAGTAACGTCATGACCCACCACCAGAAGGAGTTCAGCACGACCATGCCTGCGGTGAACCGGTCAGGACCCGCCAGCAGCGACGAAACGCTGCTGGCGCGTTATCGCGCGGGTGACAGCGCTGCCTTCGAGGTCCTCTACCAACGCCATCGCCAGGGGTTGTACCGGTTTCTGCTGAGCCTGTGCGACAAGGCCGAGCTGGCCGACGAGGTCTACCAGGACACCTGGCTCAGCCTGATCCGCACCAGCAGCGCGCCACAGGGCCGGGCCAGTTTTCGCACCTGGCTGTACCAGATCGCCCGCAACCGCCTGATCGACCACTGGCGCAAGCACGGCCTGCGCAACCCGCTGCACGATAGCAACGACGAGCAGTTGCATGAGCTGGCCGATGACGCCAGCGGCCCGGAACAGCACCTGAACCTGAGCCGTGAACGGCAACGCATCGACGCCGCCTTGCAGGACCTGCCCGCCGACCAGCGCGAAGTATTCCTGCTGCGCGCCCACGGCGAACTGGAATTGCCGCAGATCGCCAGCCTTACCGATACGCCGCTGGAAACGGTGAAAAGCCGTTTCCGTTATGCGCTGAAAAAACTGCGTCGGCTCCTGGCCGAGGAGGTACTGACATGACTGACGCCCGACAGCTTCCGCCCACCGAAGAAGAGCGCATGCTCGAGCACATTCGCCAGCACAGCCACGGCGAACCGCCGGCCAGCCTCGACGCCCTGATCATGGCCACGGCCCGCCGCGAAGCCCCGACGCCTAAACCTTCCCTGTGGCAACGCTGGTTCGATCTGTGCCGCCAGCCGCGCTGGCAAGTGGCGTTCGCCGGCCTGTTTGGCGTGACCTTGTTGCTGGGCGTGTTGCAGCGCACTCCAGAGCCTGCGCCCCGCCAGGTGCTCGCCCCGGCGCCCATGGCCAAGGCCGCGGCCCCCCAGCTGGCGCGCCGCCAGGCCGAATCCACTGCAGCCTCCGCAGAGTCGGCCCGTGCCGAATCACGCATGGATGCATCGGACCACTTCGAGTTGGCTACCACACCGCATGCCAGCGGCGCCTTGTCGGCGCCCGCTCCCGCCGCCCCCGTGGCGGGCCTGCCGCTGACCCGGGACACCGAAGCTTTCGCCGGTAAACCTTATGAGTCCCTGGGGCACCTGGCGTCGTTTCCGGGCAAGGAGCAGGGCGAGCGCGAGGCGCCGGAGTCGATTCTCGACGACGCCCTGCGTGAGGTGTTGCGGCTGCGCCAGACCGGCCAGGACAAGATCGCCGACCAGTACATCATTGCCTTGAAACAGCGCTTCCCCGACGAGGAGATTGCCGATCGACTGGAGGCTTTGCAGAAACCCTGAGGGTAAACGCGCGCAAGTAATGGCCTGGCACCCGGAAAACGCGCACTATCGAGCCAGTTTCCTGAAAGTGAGAGGCTGGCCATGGCGCCACGCATCGACCGTATCGCTGCACTGCTGAATTGCCCGACCAAGGGCGCGGATATCCGCCAGGCCATCAAGGAGAGTCGCAAGGACTTTCTGCTCGAGGCCGAGGAAGAAGATGAAGACCCGCAGCAGGCCCAGCCTGCCGCGGATCAGGATGAGTCGACGCAGAAGCGGCAGACGCCAGACTGAAACCCGGAGCCTTTACTTGCGGGCGGGCGCGCGTTTCACGTTCTGGCCCTTGGCCTCGATGGCCAGGGCAATCGCCTTGTAGCAGTCGTAGAACAGTTCCTGGTTCTTGAACATGTTCTCCACCAGTTCCATCTTGCCGTCGCTGTGCTGGACGCGGATGAAACGCTGGTTGAAGACTTCCACCAGCTCGACGTCCGCGATATTGATCAGGCGAATCTCGCGGATCTTCGAACTGAAGTTGCTGACCGGGGCCACCAGCTTCTTGTCCGTCAGCACCACATAACGATTGCCGGCACCGCGCAGGAAGATCAGCGCACCGGCGACGGCGACGGTCATGGCCACGCCCACGACGCCAAGCAGTTGCATGACCAGATGACCATTGAGCCCCAGGGCCTCTAGCAGCCGAATCACGCCGTTGTTCTCGCTGGGTGTGCCGAACACCGCGAACAGCGAAAGCCCACCGAAGACCAGGCCCGCCAGGGTCATTTTCTTGTAGTTGGGCCCGTAGTAATAACGCGCCTGGTGCGATGGCGCGGTATTAGCGGAAAGGTTCGAGATATTCATCGTGTGGGGTCTTCCATGAGTCTGGCCGAGAAAAGGCGGGTATCTGCTCGGTAATGGGCAGAGTGCGCGAACGGCATCGGGGAGAGGCATCATCGCAAAAAAGAGCGGAGATACCTAAACCGGCAGCAGGCGCGTTCAAGCGTAGGGCGAAGCGGGCAGGTCGATGAACTCGACGGCGGCACCGTCCTCGGCCATGCGCCGGGCTCGCTCCGGCAGCAGCCGGGCGTGGTTTTCCAGCTGCCAGCGATACCAACTCAGGCGCTGGACTATCCGTCGCCGGCAAGGGGCTGGCAGCTGCGCCAGCAGGTCGGTGCTGGCGGGCGCCCAGCGAGCCCGGGTCGAGTAGTAGCCGAACAGGTTTTCCCGCAGGCCGAAGCAGTCCTCGAAGCTTTCCTCGATGCTGTACACATACCGCTCGAAGCCGGCGCTCAACTGCTGTTCGCCGTCGGCGTTATTGCGCAGGTAGGCGAATATCCCCGGCCAGTTGATGCAGAACAGGTGCTCGTCCCAATCGCCGTCCCGGGTCAGGTACTCACCCTGGCCGCGAAAGAACTGCGGTATTTCCTGGCGCGCCAGGGCCCGTTCAAAGTTGCTGCTCATGCCGCTCTTCCTCTCGTGAGCCCTGGACGTTGGCGATGCCGACGGACTGCGCCACGCATTCGATGACGCAGTCGAAGCCGATGTCCAGGCGCAGGTAATAACCAGGCTGCAAGCGTGTGAGCTGGGTACGCATACGCCCGTCGAAACGCGTGCCGCTGACGTGCAGTTCGCTGATGCCCTGGATCTTCAGGTCCAGGCGGCAGTGGGTCAGCGCCTGGCTGGCCGGCCAGGTGGATGGCAGGGACTGGCGCAGCATCGGGCCTGCCAACTGCAGGCTCAGTTGCTCGCCCTGGAACTGTGGGCCCGGGGTGTGCAGGTCGTAGGGCGTGGCCGCCACATCGAATACGGCTTTCCAGGCTTGGGGATTGTCGACGCTGAACAGCCAGTCGCGGGAGCCGCGATCCCGCGCCGGGATCGCCCGGCATTCGGCCAGGGACGGCAATCGGGCGCGGATCAGGTCGTCGTGCCACAGCTGCCGGGCCGCCAGGAGCAGGCGCTGGAAGAAGTCCCGGCTGTCGTCGATCTGCGCCGGCCAGCCGGTGGGCCATTGATCGTAGTCGTAGTCGTCTTCAACGGGTTCCCAAACCTCCTCGAAGTCGAAGTCCGGATCGTCCAGGGCCGCTTGCAGGACCTCCACCAACCGCTGCCGGTGACGGAAATTCTCCCGGTCGTTGAAGTGCGCCAGGCAGTAATGGCGGATCAGGTGTTCGCGATCATCGGGGTCGTTGGGGTCGTAGCGGCTCAGCTCGGCATCCAGTGCCGGGGGCATGTCATAGCCGATGAAACAGCCGATCCAGGAACGTAGGTCCGGCTGATAGGGCTGGTTGAGCAAAGGATGGCGCAGCAACGGGACCTCCTGTCCGCGAGGCGTAGGTTGTTGGCACACACCTCGGTGATTCTTCGATTGACTCAACGGATGCAAACGAAAAAGCCCCAGGCCATGCGACCTGGGGCTTTTGCGTTTCTGGCTGGCGCACTCGGCGGGATTCGAACCCACGACCCCTGCCTTCGGAGGGCAGTACTCTATCCAGCTGAGCTACGAGTGCAGTGCGGGCGACATCATACCCATGTCGGCTTGGGGCGTCCATGCGGTTTTTTCTCGCGTGATGATTGGTCGTCGCCTCGTTGTTTGTCTTGTCCTTCGCGATGCCCGAAAGCCCCTTCGCCCTATTCACAAGTCCTCCCGTCGGACGTCCCTTTGTTTGCTTTGCTCTATGGCTTCAAGCGCTCTAACCGCTGCGTGCTGGCGCAGCGATTTCCTACCAGTCAAGGCGAACGCATGCATTCAAAAGGCGCGGTAATGCTCGATTTTTCGTTGCGTCAGACTCTGCTGGCACGCTCCGATCTGTTCAGGGGGATGCCGGACACATTGATCCATTATGTGGCCACCCATTCCGTGGAGCGCTCGCTGAGTGACCGGGAGGTGCTCTATCTCAAGAGCGAGGCGCTGGATTTCATCGCGCTGGTCGCCGAAGGGCAGGTGTATTCGGTGATTCATGGCCCGGACGGGCGCGAGCAGATTGTCGGCAGCGCCGGCGTCGGCCAGGTGGTGGGCGAGTCGGCGCTGATCGAGGGCCACGCCCGGGAAACCTCGGCCTTCGCCTGTGGCCCGACCCGGGTGCTGCTGTTGGGGAGGCGGCATTTCCGGGCGCTGTACGACGAGCCGCTGTTCTGGCAGCGGGTCCTGATGCTGCTGATGACGCGCCTGATGAAGGTCCTCGAGTTGCTCGAACTGGTTTGCCTGCACCGCCTGGAGTCGCGGTTGGCGCGGTTCCTGCTGGCCAGTATCGATGACTTCGAGCTGGCCCCGCTGACCTGTGCAGCGGTGCCGCGCAACCAGGGCATCCTGGCCGCGATGCTCAACACCAGCCGGCCGAAGCTGAATGTCCAGTTGCAGCTGTGGCGGCGTTCGGGGGTGATCAGTTGCCAGAGCGGCCGGCTGGTGATCAACGATGTCGAGCATCTGCGGCGCAAGGCTTGCTCGCTGAATTAATTGTTCAACTGTTCCCCAGGTAACAGCGAACGCCTGTTGCGCGATCAGAGACTGTCGGCTCATCAAGGAATGCACAGGGAGTGCTGGCGATGGGATCTTTTCGTGAAGTGGCGGCGGTCGATCGGTTGTTCGAGGCAAGCTGGCGAGCGGTCTACCCCGAGCTGATGCGCCGGGCCAACCGGCGAGCCAGGGGCAACCTGGCATTGGCCCAGGAATGGCTGTCCAACACGGCCGTCAAAGCCCTGCTGTTCTTCAGGCGTTCCCCGGAACGCATCCGAGAGCCGCAGGGTTTTCTGTTTCTGGTGCTGGACCACGTCTTTCTCGACAGCCTGCGGCGCAGCAAGCGCGAAGGGCAGGTGTTCGATCATTCGGTCGACCTTGAGCACGATCACCAGGCCCTGCTCGCCGCGCCTTGCCTGTCGGTGCTCGAGTACGTCGAGCAGTTCGAGCGACTGACGCAACTGGGCAGTCGCGTGGCGCAGTTGCCAGTGCTCCAGCGGCGGTTGTTTGAAATGCGTTTTGTCGAGGAACTGCCGTACCCGCAGATCGCCGCCGAGTTGGGCATCGCCCAGCCCCTGGCGCGCAAGCGCGTGCAGTTGCTGCGCGAGGCGCTGCGCTGACAGCACTTTTGCATTCACAGCCGCGGATGTCGGGCGTTCTTGTTTCATGAGCACCTGAAACCGCCGACGAGTTCACCGCCAGCGCGCCTGCGCTGGCGTCTTCCATCAAGGAGAGATGTATGCCAGAGGTCAACAGCCAGATTACCGACGCGGTAACGCAAACCAACGTCAAGGTGGTGGCGGAGGCGCCGGCCCAGGCCATTGCCTCGCTGTACCAGGTGGCCAGTCATTCGGCGGGGCTGTCCCTGCAGAATGCGGTCAACAGCCAGCAGGCGTTGAATCAGATCTCCAACGCGGTGATCTCCAAGGCTGTGTCGCTGATCATGCAGATCGGCGAGAAGCCTTGACGCCTGGGGAGAGACCTCATGTTCTGGTTCAAGAAAAAACCTGCTGCCACCGCCGAGCCGGAGACTGACGCCACGCCGGCGACCGACCCTGAGGCGGCCAATCCCAAGCCAGGCGATACCGAGCCGAGCAATCCCAAGCCGAGCACTCCCAAAGCCGCTGAGCCTACGGCTGCGGGGCCGCAGGTTGCTGATTCCACTACAAGGGGCACCTCCCCGCCACCCAGCACTCCCGCCAAGTCGCCGCGCACGGTGATGGACCGCATGAACGAGCACATGATGGTCCAGGTCGCGGCGCCGCCGACCGGCAGCACCGATGCGCTGAACAGCCAGATCGTCGAGGCGGTGGAGTTCACCAACGCGCAGACCTTCAGCTATGCCCCGGCGCAGATCGCCATCGCCCCGGACATGATGATCAGCCAGGCCGCCGGCCTGGTCGCGCAATCGGCGGCGGGCTATTTCGACGGGGTCAGCAAGCTGGCGCTGGCGGCCCAGGCGGTATTGCTCGAGCAGATGACGAAAAACATCGTCGAGAACCACCCCGAAAAAGCCGCCGAGGACGCCTTGGGTGCCCTGGCCACCGACCTGCTGGTGGGGGCGGCGGCCGCGGTCGCCGCGGCCGCTGGCGCCCTGGAGGCGACAGCGGCGGGCATCGCCATCGACAAGATCGACGAGAGCATCGCCAAGTACAGCAACACCCTGGCCAATCGCGGCGCGCCGCCGTCCTGATTCACGCCGTCCCGGCGTCATGAGCACCCAGTCCCGGAGCCCCTCCGGGACTGTGCAGCAGCACGTTCAACACGCACTTTTCTTTAATGAGGAGCGACATCATGCAGCCTGGAGATATTGTTTTTTCAGTAGCCCAAGTGGACGACAAGCTGTCCACCAGCATTCCCCGCGCGTTCATTCGCGCGGGGCAGTGGATCAAGGCCAAGATGTTCGGCGACGGTTCGCCGAATGTGCCCGTGGTGCACGCGGCCATCGCGATCAGCGATACCTGTGTGATCGAAAGCGTCGGCAGTGGCATCCAGATGACCGATCTGTCGAGCGAGGCGGTCAAGCGCTCGGCGATGGTCTATTCCTGCGGTGACGACGATCTTGCCCGGGCCGCCGTGGTGGCCGCCGAGCAATTCAACGGCGACGTCGGCAGTACCCAGATCAGTGGCCGCTACAGCGTATGGAACGCGGCGTTGTCGGTGTTCAAGCGCACCCCGTTCACCCCCGAGCTGCAGGCGCGGATCAACGAGTCGGTGGCGATCGGCAACGTCTCGTTCTGTTCGCAATTCGTCGCCAACAGCTACGAGGTCGGCAACCTCTACAACAACGCCAACCTGCTGCCACCGCCGCCCGCGGTCTTCGATACCCGTCCCACCGCCATGACCCCCTGGGACCTGGCCTCGTCCTGCGACAGCGACGGCAAGTTCTACTTCGCCGGTTTCTGGCAGGACGGCATCGAGGTGCGGCTTTAGCGGCGCGGCTCCGTGTCTGAAGGAGGACATCCAGATGCCCCAGGAAAACCAGGACTCGCTCGCGGGTCTCTACCAATTGGCCGACGCGCTCAACCTGAGCCTGTCCGCGGGTGAAAAGCAGATTCTCGAAGCCTGGATGCGCAGTCAGCCGCAGACGGGTGTCATCGACCAGGTGCTCACCCAGACTCAGCACCTGATCGACAACGAGAAGCAGCGCACCAGCGAGTTGATGGCGCAGGCCAAGGCCAGCGAAGGCGCGCTGCAGCAGAGCGCCCAGCAGCGCGAAGCGGTGATTCGCCAGTGGCTGGCGGCCAAGCAACAGGCGGCTGCCGCCGAGGCGGGCGCCAAGCCCGCGCAGGCGCTGACGCCCGAGCAGACCGAGCTGATCCAGCAGGCTGTCAATGCGGCCGTCCAGGCGCGGATGCAGGGGCTGGTCGAGCAGGTCGAGGCGGTGATTTCCCGTCTCGGCCAGCCAGCCGGCGCCCCGGCGGAGCATTGAGCGTTTGCGTATTCACAGCCTGTGTTTTGCCACGTTCATTGATTAACACGGAACCCGCCGTGTACTAACAAAGGAAGTTGAACCATGCCATTAGTCAACGAGCAAATTACCGACGCGGTCACCCAGACCAACGTCAAAGTGGTGGCTGAAGCGCCAGCGATGGCCATGAGCACCATCTACCAGTCCATGGCCCAGGCCACGGCGATCCTGTTCCAGAACTCCGTTTCTGCGCAGCAGCAGCAAAACACCCTGGCCCAGGCGGCCACCAACCAGGGCGTGATGCAGATCTACAGCGTCGATACCACCGCCGGCGCGGCGGCGACCGAAAAAGTCGCCCAGGGCGGCGTGGCCGATAACCTGACCAGCCTGCTGACGATCCTCAAGTCGTTCAACCCTTGATCGGGCGAACGCTAACGGAAGTTGTTCTTTCTTAATAAGGAGTTTCATCTATGAGTACAGTCAGTCCGCAAATCACCGATGCCGTCACCCAGACCAACGTCAAGGTCGTGGCCGAAGCGCCGGCCATGTCGATGGGCACCATCTACCAGTCAATGGGGCAATCCGTAGCGATCCTGTTCCAGAACTCGGTCTCGGCCCAGCAACAGCAAAACACCCTGGCCCAGGCGGCCACCAACCAGGGCGTGATGCAGATCTACAGTGTCGACACCACCGCCGGCGCCTCGGCCACCGAAAAAGTGGCCCAGGGCGGTGTGGGCGACAACCTCACCAGCCTGCTGACAGTGCTCAAGTCGTTCACTTAAGACCTGGCCCTGAGAAAACCCCGCAGCCTTCCGGCTGCGGGGTTTTTTGCGTTTGCGCAACGCCAGCCCAACCCCAATCCCCTGTAGGAGCGAGCGTGCTCGCGATAAAGGACGCCCATTCGACACCCATGTCGACCGTCAGGCCGCCATCGCGAGCAAGCTCGCTCCCACAGGGGGCGTCTGCCCCCAACCGCCGGGGCGGTGTCGTTGATCCGAAAGATTCTGCCAAAGCGGCGTTTTCGTTCTTTTTTTCGAACAGCCTATTGCCCTGTCCCCCGGTTGACCCTAGGATTCGTTTGAGATTTCAAACGCTCTTGTCTGAGAGCCGACCCGCCCGTCTATTCTGATAGGCGCTATTTCTGTGCTTGAGCCCGGTAACAGTTTTTCCTGACGGCAGCCTGTCAAGGCGCCTTTCAACAATCACAATTCGCTCCGCCCCGCGCGGTGCTGTTAAGGAAACCGACATGCAGCTTAAAGACGCCCAGTTGTTCCGCCAGCAAGCCTTCATCGATGGGGCTTGGGTCGACGCGGATAACGGCCAGACCATCAAAGTGAACAACCCGGCAACGGGCGAAATCCTCGGCACCGTGCCGAAGATGGGCGCGGCTGAAACCCGCCGTGCCATCGAAGCCGCCGACAAGGCCCTGCCGGCCTGGCGCGCGCTGACCGCCAAGGAGCGGGCGACCAAGCTGCGTCGCTGGTATGAGCTGCTGATCGAAAACCAGGACGACCTCGGTCGCCTGATGACCCTGGAGCAGGGCAAGCCACTGGCCGAAGCCAAGGGCGAAATCGCCTACGCCGCCTCCTTCATCGAATGGTTCGCCGAAGAAGCCAAGCGCATCTACGGCGACGTGATTCCCGGCCACCAGCCGGACAAGCGCCTGATCGTGATCAAGCAGCCGATCGGTGTGACCGCGGCCATCACCCCGTGGAACTTCCCG
This sequence comes from Pseudomonas sp. T8, assembly GCF_024610635.1. Taxonomy (NCBI): domain Bacteria; kingdom Pseudomonadati; phylum Pseudomonadota; class Gammaproteobacteria; order Pseudomonadales; family Pseudomonadaceae; genus Pseudomonas; species Pseudomonas sp. T8. The sequence continues at coordinate 4,051,960 of NZ_CP102374.1, read as the reverse complement.
GCGGCGATGATCACCCGTAAAGCCGGCCCGGCCCTGGCCGCTGGCTGCACCATGGTGATCAAGCCGGCTTCGCAGACCCCGTTCTCCGCCCTGGCCCTGGTCGAGCTGGCGCACCGCGCCGGCATCCCGAAAGGCGTGCTGAGCGTGGTCACCGGCAGCGCCGGCGACATCGGCGGCGAGCTGACCAGCAACCCGATCGTGCGCAAGCTGTCCTTCACCGGCTCGACCGAAATCGGTCGCCAGCTGATGGCCGAATGCGCCAAGGACATCAAGAAAGTCTCCCTGGAGCTGGGCGGCAACGCTCCGTTCATCGTGTTCGACGACGCGGACCTGGATAAGGCCGTCGAAGGCGCGATCATCTCCAAGTACCGCAACAACGGCCAGACCTGCGTCTGCGCCAACCGCCTGTACATCCAGGATTCGGTCTACGACGCCTTCGCCGAGAAGCTCAAGGCCGCGGTGGCCAAGCTGAAGATCGGCAACGGCCTGGAAGAAGGCACCACCACCGGTCCTTTGATCGACGAAAAAGCCGTGGCCAAGGTCCAGGAACACATCGCCGACGCCCTGGGCAAAGGTGCGACCCTGCTGGCCGGCGGCAAGCCGATGGAAGGCAACTTCTTCGAGCCGACCATCCTGGTCAACGTGTCGAAAGACGCGGCCGTGGCCAAGGAAGAAACCTTCGGTCCGCTGGCGCCGCTGTTCCGTTTCAAGGACGAAGCCGAAGTGATCGCCATGTCCAACGACACCGAGTTCGGCCTGGCCTCGTACTTCTACGCTCGCGACCTGGGCCGTGTGTTCCGTGTGGCCGAAGCCCTGGAATACGGCATGGTCGGCGTCAACACCGGGTTGATCTCCAACGAAGTCGCGCCGTTCGGCGGCATCAAGGCCTCGGGTCTGGGCCGTGAAGGCTCCAAGTACGGCATCGAGGATTACCTGGAAATCAAATACCTCTGCCTGGGCATCTGATACCCGCGCCAAGGCATGGTTTTAAACGCCAGGGGCACGAGAGCGCTGTCCTCTGGCGTGCTGCAAACGCTATTTGAGTAGTGGCCGGGATAGCCGGGGCAGTCGATCATCGCATGCTGCCGCGGTTGCCTCCCCGCCACGTCATCCTTGAACCACGCCGACCGATGAGCGGCGAATGAGGACACTATGAGCAAGACCAACGCATCCCTGATGAAACGCCGTGAAGCCGCCGTACCGCGCGGTGTAGGCCAGATTCACCCGATCTTCGCCGATTCCGCGAAGAACGCCACGGTAACCGACGTTGAAGGTCGCGAGTTCATCGACTTCGCCGGCGGTATCGCCGTACTCAACACCGGCCACCTGCATCCGAAAGTCATCGCCGCGGTGACCGAGCAGTTGAACAAGCTGACCCACACCTGCTTCCAGGTCCTGGCCTACGAGCCTTACGTGGAACTGTGCGAAAAAGTGAACGCCAAGGTGCCTGGCGATTTCGCCAAGAAAACCCTGCTGGTGACCACCGGTTCCGAAGCCGTGGAAAACTCGGTGAAGATCGCCCGTGCCGCCACTGGCCGCGCCGGCGTGATCGCCTTCACTGGCGCCTACCATGGCCGCACCATGATGACCCTGGGCCTGACCGGCAAGGTCGTGCCTTACTCGGCCGGCATGGGCCTGATGCCAGGCGGTATCTTCCGCGCGCTGTACCCGAACGAGCTGCACGGTGTGAGCATCGACGATTCGATCGCCAGCATCGAGCGCATCTTCAAGAACGATGCCGAGCCTCGTGACATCGCCGCGATCATCATCGAGCCGGTACAGGGCGAAGGCGGTTTCTACGTCGCGCCTAAAGAGTTCATGAAGCGTCTGCGCGCCCTGTGCGACCAGCACGGCATCCTGCTGATCGCCGACGAAGTGCAGACCGGCGCTGGCCGTACCGGCACCTTCTTCGCCATGGAGCAGATGGGCGTTGCCGCCGACCTGACCACCTTCGCCAAGTCCATCGCCGGCGGCTTCCCGCTGGCCGGTGTCTGCGGCAAGGCCGAATACATGGACGCCATCGCGCCAGGCGGCCTGGGCGGTACCTACGCCGGTAGCCCGATCGCCTGCGCCGCGGCCCTGGCCGTGATGGAAGTGTTCGAGGAAGAGCACCTGCTGGACCGTTGCAAGGCGGTCGGCGAGCGTCTGGTGACCGGCCTCAAGGCCATCCAGGCCAAGTACCCGGTGATCGGCGACGTGCGTGCCCTGGGCGCGATGATCGCGGTCGAGCTGTTCGAGAACGGCGACAGCCACAAGCCGAACGCTGCCGCCGTGGCACAGGTTGTCGCCAAGGCGCGTGACAAGGGCCTGATCCTGCTGTCCTGCGGCACCTACGGCAACGTCCTGCGCGTGCTGGTGCCGCTGACCTCGCCGGACGAGCAACTGGACAAGGGCCTGGCGATCATCGAAGAGTGCTTCTCCGAGCTCTGATCCCGCCTGTGACCCGATCGACAAAAAGACCCGCTTCGGCGGGTTTTTTTGTGCCGATCGCGGCTGCGCGGTGCATTTGCGTTGTATGGAAGCCTTGGCATTGACTAAGGTGCAAGGGATTGCCCAGGGAGCGTGCTGCATGACTGCTGTGGATTTACCCGCTGTACCGCGAGTGTTGATTGCCGAGGCGGACCCTTGGTCTCGCGATTTGCTCAAGCAAGTGTTGTTGAGTGTACGTTGCGACGCGCGGCTGGATGTGTGCGCCGACGGTCAGGAAGCCCTGCAATTGCTGGCCGAAAACCCCTATGACCTGGTGATCGCCGACTGGGAGTTGCCCGGCGTCGACGGCCTCGGCCTGCTGCGCAGCGTGCGCCAGCGCAAGCGCAACCCGGTGCTGCCTTTTATCCTCATGAGCACCCGCAACGACAGTGCCAGCGTGCGCGAAGCCCTGCCGCTGGCGCCGACGGCCTACCTGACCAAGCCGCTGAACATGGAAGGCCTGACCCAGCGCCTGCAGGACCTGCTGCTGGACGCTGGCCAGGAAGTCTCGTGCGAGGTTCCGACCCTGGCGCCGGGCATGACCCTGTGGACCTTTCTCGAGCGCCGTCGCGAGCTGGCCGACGGCGCGCCGTTGCTCGCCGATGTGCAGCTGGCGGTGAAACGCAGCCTCAACCCCAACGGCCTCGACCTCAAGCTGCTGGAAGAAGAGGTGCGTACCGACCCGCAGATCACCGCGGTGCTGATCGCTGCGGCCAACAGCGCCGCCCAGCACCATGGCAGCGCCGTGCAGACCCTGGCCCAGGCCCTGCATCGATTGGGTACCGGGCAGAGCATGAACCTGATTCTCGGCCTGGCGCTCAAGCGCAGCGCGCGCCTGAGCGACCCGGCCCTGGGCGATTACGCCGAGCGTTACTGGGAGCTGTCGCTGCACACCGCGGAATACGGCCGGACCCTGGCCCGCTTGCTGGACCTGGACCAGGAGCGCTGCTATTGCGCCGGCATGCTGCATCGCCTGGGTGACCTGGCGCTGCTGCGTTGCCTGCAAGAGTGGAAACAGGCCGGCGGCGCGCTGGATGACATGGAAGAGATCGGCGATGCCCTGGAACAGTTCGGCGCGGCCTACGGTTCGGCCCTGCGCACCCGCTGGCGCCTGCCGCTGGAGCTGCGCGAGCTGATTGCCTCGGCCTACCAGCTCGGTGGCGGGGTTTATTCCCGCGAGGCCCTGGTAATGAACCTCTCCGCCCAGCTCGCGCGCCTGCAACCGTCCGAGGGCCTCGAAGAGCTGGCCAACAGCAAGACCGCGCGCCTGCTCAAGATTGGCCTGCCGGAACTGACCCGGCTGCGTAAAAGCTGATACCTCGACCAGCGGCTGGCGCAGCACATCTGTAGCCGCTGCCGAGCCCCGCGAGGCTGCGATCGGCTGCGAAGCAGCCGTAAAGTTCTTCCTGACAAAACGTGAGTTCAGGTTTTGCGAGGACTTCGTCGGAATGCCGCCCACCTCGATCGCAGCCTCGCTGACGCTCGGCAGCGGCTACGGAGTTCCCGTGAGGTCGTCTACCCCGAAACGATCCGGTTCTTGCCCTGGCGCTTGGCCTCGTACATCGCCGCGTCGGCGCGGGCGAAGAGGCTGTCGAGTTTTTCGTCGTCGGCGGTGAGGCTGGTCAGGCCCTGGCTGACGGTGATGCTGAACTGCCCCTCGGCATGGCTGAAGGTCAGGCGCTGGATTTCCCGCTGCAGGCGTTCGGCAACCTGGCGTGCCATGTCCGGGGCGCAGCCGGGGAAGAGGGCGGCGAACTCCTCGCCGCCGATACGCCCGAACAGATCGCCACGGCGCAGGGTGGCGCGGCCGGTCTCGGCGATGCGTTGCAGGACGTTGTCGCCCTCGGGGTGGCCGTAGGTGTCGTTGACCACCTTGAAATCATCGATATCCAGCAACAGGAAGGCCAGCGGCGTGCCTTGCTGGCGCGCCTGCTCGAATTCGCGGTTGGCGCATTCGAAGAAGTGCCGGCGGTTGCTGCTCTGGGTCAGCACGTCGGTGGTGGCCAGGCGTTGCAGCTCGGTTTCCAGGTGCTTTTTCTCGGTGATGTCCTCGGCGAGGCCGACGATGATCACCCGGTCCCCGGGGGCGGCATTGCGATTGATGAAGCACTTGTCGCTGAGCCAGCGGACCTGGCCCTGGGCATCGATGATGCGGTATTCGCGGTCTTCCACCGCGCCTTTTTCCAGCACCTGGGCCAGGGTCCGCTCGGCGTATTCGAGGTCGTCGGGGTAGACGCTGTCGCGCCATTCGTTGGCGTCGGCCAGCAGCAGGCCGGCGGAGCGGCCGAAGATGCGTTCATACGCCGGGCTGACATACAGCACCTGGCGGGCTTCCCAGTCGAAGGCCCAGAGCACGGCATTGACGCTGACCAGCAACGAGCTGAACAGCTGTTCGCGTTCCGTCAGCCGGGCAACCTCGCCCTGGGCGTGCATCAGCGCCATCAGGGTTTGCGCGGCCTCGGGCCACTGGGGCAAAGCGGATGGGAGTTGTGGGTTCTTGTTGACCATCGGCACCGATCTCAAAGCGCATGCCGCTCGGGAAACGAAGCGGCCACAGAAAGCCCGCCTGGATGGCGAAGTGTTGCTTGAGATAGGGGATTGGCGACGAAGTTCCCGGTTTCCGTGGTCTGGGTGCCGGCAGCCGCTGGGCGGTCACGGTGCCGCGGATGACGGGCTGGAACTCAGGGGGCGGCGAGGGTAGCGAAGCCCACCGGCCACGGCAGCTGAGCTTGCCGTGGCGGGTGAACGGGCCAGCGTCAGGTGGTGGCGGGGCGCAGCGAGTAGGTTTTCAGCTGGCTGGCGAAGTCGCGCAGCGATTGGATCCCGCTGGCCTCGGCTTCGTGGACCCAGTCCTTGATCGCCGCCAGCATGTCGTGGCCGTTGGAGCTGGTCTTGGCCCAGATCTGCTGCAGCGCCAGGCGTTTTTCGTAGATCACTTTCAGGGCCTGGCTGTGCTCCAGCATGTTCTGGATGCGCGCATGGTGACGCTCTTCCAGCAGGCTGGTTTCCCGCGACAGCAGGCGCTTGGCGCGGTGGAACTGATGGCGCACCGAGTGATCGACCTTGTCCAGCTCCTGCTTGACCAGCGGTGCGATCACCAGCTTGCGGTACTGCGCCATGATCTGGAAACGGTTGTTGAGGATCGCCATCGCCGTGTCCATGTCCAGGTGGCCCTTGCCTTCGACCCGGTGGGCGATCGGCGCGACACGCTGCACCTTGGCCAGGCGCAGGAAGCTGAACACCTTGATCCAGGCCCAGCCCAGGTCGAACTCCCACTTCTTCACCGACAGCTTGGCCGAGTTGGGGTAGGTGTGATGGTTGTTGTGCAGCTCTTCGCCGCCGACCAGGATGCCCCAGGGCACCAGGTTGGTCGCCGCGTCGCGGCATTCGAAATTGCGATAGCCGACCGCGTGGCCCAGGCCGTTGATCACCCCGGCGGCCCAGAACGGGATCCACATCATCTGGATCGCCCAGATGGTGATGCCGATGGTGCCGAACAGCAGCAGGTCGATCACCGCCATCAGCGCCACGCCGCCCAGCTTGTAGCGCGAGTAGAGGTTGCGTTCGATCCAGTCGTCCGGGCAGTTCTTGCCGTAGATGCGCAGGGTTTCCGGGTTTTTCGCTTCTTCGCGGTACAGCTCGGCGCCTTTGCGCAGCACCGTGGACAGGCCCTTGATCACCGGGCTGTGGGGGTCGTCCGCAGTTTCGCATTTGGCGTGGTGCTTGCGGTGGATGGCGGTCCACTCGCGGGTGTTCTGCGCCGTGGTCAGCCACAGCCAGAAGCGGAAGAAATGTTTCAGGCCGGCGTTGAGCTCCAGGGAGCGGTGGGCTGAATAGCGATGCAGGTAAACCGTGACCGCAACGATGGTCACGTGAGTCATTAACAGGGTGACTGCCACCAGTTGCCAGGCCGACAAGCCAAGAAAACCTTCGTACCACATAGGCTGTAGGGCCCTCGATAAAGAAAAAACAGCAGTCGCATTATCACCAAGCCCACAGAGAAAACCAGTCGCCCTTTCAGATAAGAGTGGCGAGATGTTTCTTCCTCTATAATCCCTAGCTTTCCGTAAGGACATTGACGACCTTATGTCGGTTTCTTCTCGCGACGCTTTGCGCGCAGCCCTGCTCTACCTCTTGTTGTCTGTGTTGTGGCTGCAGTTCAGTGGTCATTTATTGAGCAGTTTCTTCGATGAGTCGAACGATCTGGCGCGCTGGCAACTGATCAACGGGTATCTCTGGGCGCTGGTCAGCGCGGTCCTGATCTTCATCGCACGGGGGCGACTGTTGCGTTTGCTGGGCGCCGACTCCTGGCTGCACCACCAGCGCGAGGACCGCGAGCGTCTGCGCCAGGCGGCCGCGGTGTTCGATTGCACCCGCGAAGGGGTGCTGGTCAGCGATCGCCGGGGCCAGATCGTTCATGTGAACCGCGCGTTCATCGAGATCACCGGCTATCAGCGCGACGAGGTGCTGGGCCGCCAGCCGAGCATGTTCAAGTCCGGGCACCACACGGCGGATTTCTACCAGGCCATGTTCGATTCGCTGAACACCACGGGCGAGTGGAGCGGCGAGATCTGGAACCGACGCAAATGCGGCGAGATCTACCCGCAGTGGCAGACCATCCGCGCCATCCGCGATGACGACGGTCAGCTCAGCCACTATGTCGCGGTGTTCTCCGACATCAGCGCGATCAAGGATTCCGAGCACGAACTGGCCCACCTGGCGCACCACGATCCGCTGACCGACCTGCCCAATCGCCTGCTGTTCACCGACCGCGCCGAGCAGGCCCTGGCGTCGGCGCAGATCCACAAGCGCGGCTGCGCGCTGCTGATGGTCGACCTGGATCACTTCAAGATGATCAACGACAGCCTTGGGCACAATGTCGGCGACCGTCTGCTCAAGGCCGTGGCCCAGCGCCTGCAAGGCATGTTTGGCCCGGGCATCACCCTGGCGCGGCTGGGCGGCGATGAGTTCGCCGTGCTGGTCGAGAGCTGCGCGCAGCCGGGGCAGGCCGCGGTGCTGGCGCAACGCATCATCGACGGGGTGAAGCAGCCTTTCCTGATGGACGAGAATCAGCTGTTCATCAATGCCAGCATCGGCATCAGCCTGTTCCCCAGCGACGCCCTGAGCGCCGAGCAACTGTTGCGCAATGCCGACACGGCGCTGTTCAAGGCCAAGAGCGCCGGGCGCGACAGTTACGCGCTGTACACCGAGGAACTGACGGCCCACGCCCAGCAACGGGTGGAGATTGCCTTCGAATTGCGCCGCGCCCTGGAGCAGCAGGAGCTGCGGGTGTTCTACCAACCGGTGCACGACCTCGCCAGCAGCCGCCTGGTCGGGGTCGAGGCGCTGGTGCGCTGGGAGCATCCACAGCGTGGCCTGGTGCCGCCTGGCGAGTTCATCCCGATTGCCGAACGCACCGGGCTGATCGCCGAGATCGATGCCTGGGTCATGCAGCAGGCGTGTCGGCAGATGTGCCAATGGCAGGCGGAGGGCATGGCGTTGTCCTTCGTCGCGGTGAACGTCTCCAGCCGTCTGTTCGCCCGCCGTGAGCTGTACCAGCAGGTGGCCCAGGTGCTGCACGACACCGGCCTCGACCCGGCCTACCTGGAGCTGGAGGTCACCGAAAGCGCGGTGATGGAAGACCCGGAAGTCGCCCTGGAGCAGATGCATCGCCTGCGCGAACTGGGGCTGCGCCTGGCCATCGACGACTTCGGCACCGGTTATTCCTCGCTGCTGCGGCTCAAGCGCCTGCCGGTGCAGAAGCTGAAGATCGACCAGGGTTTTGTCGCCGGCCTGCCGTGGGACGAAGACGACGCGGCGATCTCCCGGGTGATCATCGCCCTGGCCCAGAGCATGGGCATGCAGGTGCACGCCGAAGGCATCGAACAGGTGGAACAGGCGCGGTTCCTCCTCGACCAGGGCTGCGACCTGGGCCAGGGCTACTGGTTCGGCCGCCCGGTGCCGGCCACGCAACTGGAATGGGGCCGGGTGCCGCAGATCCACTGATTGCCGGACTTGCATCGATTCCACCTGTAGCCGCTGCCGCAGGCTGCGATCGGCCGAGACGGCCGTGGCGCGCGTGAGAACGTAGGAGGACCTGCGGCAGCTTCTGTAGGAGCGAAGCTTGCTCGCGATCAAGGCGCCGCGGTGTATCAGGCAGGCCGCCATCGCGGGCAAGCCTCGCTCCTACAAGAGGTGAGTTGGCGCTGCAATCAGCGCCGATTCCCACGCAACTCCGCGTCAGTTCAAATAATTTCTTCTGGTTATATAAACATTCTTAAATAGTATTTTTAAGAATATCTGCGCCTATCTACTATTGCCCTCACGCCGTAAGCAGTGCCGCCACTGCCAGGCACATCTCATTCAGGAGCAACACCATGAGCGCATCTCTTCGTAGCGTTGACGGCCAGGACGAACAAACCATCTTGCGCGAGATTCAAAGCGCGTTGCGCGACCTGCGTTTCGGCGCGGTGGAAATCACCGTGCACAACGCCCAGGTCGTGCAGATCGAACGCAAGGAAAAATTCCGCCTGCAAAACCCTGGCAATAAACCAAGCTGAATTTCGCACTACCTCTCGCCGCGAGAGGCCCGACTGGACCACCGGAGGGCGTCATCCATGACCCCCAACCTGAACCCCAGCGTTCGCCCACGAATGCGGGCCTGATTCGCCATAAGAAAAATGCCAGCACATTAAAAAAATCGGGAGCTCCATCATGTCGTCGATTCGCCGTTATGCCCTGGCCGCCCTCGCCAGCGCCGTTTTTGCCGGTTCCGCCGTTGCCAAGGATTACGAATTGCTCAACGTGTCGTACGACCCGACCCGTGAGCTGTACCAGGACTACAACACCGAATTCACGAGTTTCTGGAAAAAGGAACACCCGGGCGACAACGTCAAGATCCAGCAATCCCACGGTGGCTCGGGCAAGCAGGGCCGCGCGGTGATCGACGGCCTGCGCGCCGACGTGGTGACCCTGGCGCTGGCGGGCGACATCGATGAAATCGCCAAGCTCGGCAAGAGCCTGCCGGCCGACTGGCAAAAACGCCTGCCGGATGCGAGCACGCCCTACACCTCGACCATCGTGTTCCTGGTGCGCAAGGGCAACCCCAAGGGCATCAAGGACTGGGGCGACCTGATCAAGAAAGACGTGTCGGTGATCACGCCGAACCCGAAAACCTCCGGCGGCGCCCGCTGGAACTTCCTCGCCGCCTGGGCCTATGGCCTGAAAGCCGGCGGCAGCGAAGCCAAGGCCCAGGAATACGTGAAGGAGCTGTTCAAGCACGTACCGGTGCTGGATACCGGCGCCCGCGGCTCGACCATCACCTTCGTCAACAACGGTCAGGGTGATGTGTTGCTGGCCTGGGAAAACGAAGCCTTCCTGGCATTGAAGGAAGACGGCGGTGCCGACAAGTTCGACATCGTGGTGCCTTCGCTGTCGATCCTCGCCGAGCCGCCAGTGGCGGTGGTGGACAAGAACGCCGAGAAAAAGGGCAACACCGAGATCGCCGAGGCCTACCTCAAGCACCTGTACAGCCCGGCCGGCCAGGAAATCGCGGCGAAGAACTTCTATCGTCCGCGGGACAAGGATGTGGCGGCCAAATACGCCCAGCAGTTCCCGAAACTGGACCTGGTGACCATCGACAAGGACTTCGGCGGCTGGAAAACTGCCCAACCGAAGTTCTTCAATGATGGCGGGGTGTTCGACCAGATCTACCAGGCGCAATAAGCAACACTACCTGTAGGAGCGAGCTTGCTCGCGAAGATCGTCAACGATGACGCGTACATTCTGAATGAGCGCGGTGCCCTTGAGTTCTTCGCGAGCGAGCTCGCTCCTACAATGGTATCTACCCGCTAACCAAGGACTTTTATGTCGCGTCGTATCTCCCCCGTCATACCCGGCTTCGGGCTGACGCTGGGCTACACCTTGGTGTACCTCAGCCTGATTGTGCTCATACCCCTGGCGGCGATGTTCGTGCATGCCGCCCAACTCACCTGGGATCAGTTCTGGGCCATTGTCTCCGCTCCGCGGGTACTCGCCGCGCTCAAGCTGAGCTTCGGCACGGCGCTGTACGCGGCGATCATCAACGGCGTGATCGGCACGCTGCTGGCCTGGGTGCTGGTGCGCTACAGCTTTCCCGGGCGCAAGATCATCGACGCGATGATCGACCTGCCGTTCGCCCTGCCCACCGCCGTGGCCGGTATCGCGCTGACCGCGCTGTACGCGCCGACCGGCCTGGTCGGCCAGTTCGCCACCGACCTGGGGTTCAAGATCGCCTACACGCCGCTGGGCATCACCCTGGCGCTGACCTTCGTCACCCTGCCGTTCGTGGTGCGCACCGTACAGCCGGTGCTGGCCGACATTCCTCGGGAAGTCGAAGAAGCCGCCGCCTGCCTTGGCGCCAAACCCTGGCAGGTGTTCCGCCACATCCTGGTGCCGGCGCTGCTGCCGGCCTGGCTGACCGGTTTTGCCCTGGCCTTTGCCCGGGGCGTCGGCGAGTACGGCTCGGTGATCTTCATCGCCGGCAACATGCCGATGAAAACCGAAATTCTGCCGCTGCTGATCATGGTCAAGCTCGACCAGTACGATTACACCGGCGCGACCTCCATCGGCGTGTTGATGCTGGTGGTTTCCTTTGTCCTGTTGCTGCTGATCAACCTGCTGCAACGGCGCATCGAACGACCTTAAGGAGGCGCGAAGCATGTCCCAATCGTCCATTTCCGCAGCCTCTTCGGCCAACGCCGACCGTCGTGGCAGCGCCACTTCGCGGCGCATCCTGATCGGCCTTGGCTGGCTGATCTTCGCCCTGTTCCTGCTGCTGCCACTGTTCATCGTGGTGTCCCAGGGGCTCAAGCTCGGCCTCGGTGCGTTCTTCGCCGCGATCTTCGAGCCGGACGCATTGTCGGCCCTGAAGCTGACGGTGATCGCCGTGCTGATCTCGGTGCCGCTGAACCTGGTGTTCGGCGTCAGCGCTGCCTGGTGCGTGAGCAAATACACCTTCCGCGGCAAGAGCATCCTGGTGACCCTGATCGACCTGCCGTTCTCGGTGTCGCCGGTGATCGCCGGCCTGGTCTATGTGCTGATGTTCGGCGCCCAGGGCCTGTTCGGGCCGTGGCTGCAGGATCACGATATCCAGATCGTGTTCGCCCTGCCGGGCATCGTCCTGGCGACCATCTTCGTCACCGTGCCCTTTGTCGCCCGCGAACTGATCCCGCTGATGCAGGAGCAGGGCACCCAGGAAGAGGAAGCCGCGCGGCTGCTGGGGGCCAACGGCTGGCAGATGTTCTGGCATGTGACCGTGCCGAACATCAAGTGGGGCCTGATCTACGGCGTGGTGCTCTGCACCGCGCGGGCCATGGGGGAATTCGGTGCGGTATCGGTGGTTTCCGGGCACATTCGCGGGGTGACCAACACCCTGCCGCTGCACGTCGAGATCCTCTACAACGAATACAACCACGTCGCCGCGTTCGCCGTCGCGAGCCTGTTGCTGATCCTGGCGCTCTTCATCCTGCTGCTCAAGCAGTGGAGCGAAAACCGAATCAACCGCCTGCGCGCCAGCGCCGCGGAGGAATGAATCATGTCGATCGAAGTCCGTAACGTCAGCAAGAACTTCAATGCCTTCAAGGCCCTGAACAGCATCAACCTGGACATCCAGAGCGGCGAGCTGGTGGCGCTGCTGGGCCCGTCCGGCTGCGGCAAGACCACCCTGCTGCGGATCATCGCCGGCCTGGAAACCCCGGACGCCGGCAGCATCGTGTTCCACGGCGAGGACGTCTCCGGCCACGACGTGCGCGATCGCAACGTCGGTTTCGTGTTCCAGCATTACGCGCTGTTCCGCCACATGAGCGTGTTCGACAACGTCGCCTTCGGCCTGCGCATGAAGCCGAAGAACCAGCGCCCGAGCGAAAGCAAGATCGCCGAGAAGGTCCATGAGCTGTTGAACATGGTGCAGCTGGACTGGCTCGCCGACCGCTATCCGGAGCAGCTGTCCGGCGGCCAGCGCCAGCGGATCGCCCTGGCCCGCGCCCTGGCGGTGGAGCCGAAAGTGCTGCTGCTGGACGAACCCTTCGGTGCCCTGGACGCCAAGGTGCGCAAGGAGCTGCGCCGCTGGCTGGCGCGCCTGCATGAAGACATCAACCTGACCTCGGTATTCGTCACCCACGACCAGGAGGAAGCCATGGAAGTGGCGGACCGCATCGTGGTGATGAACAAGGGCGTGATCGAGCAGATCGGCTCGCCGGGCGAGGTGTACGAGAACCCGGCCAGCGACTTCGTCTACCACTTCCTCGGCGACTCCAACCGCCTGCACCTGGGAGAGGACCACCATGTGCTGTTCCGTCCGCACGAAGTGTCGCTGTCGCGCTCCGAACTGGCCGACCACCATGCCGCCGAAGTGCGCGATATCCGTCCGCTGGGCGCCACCACCCGAGTGACCTTGAAGGTCGAAGGGCAGAGCGAGCTGATCGAGGCCGAAGTGGTGAAAGACCATGACAGCCTGGTCGGGCTGGCCAAGGGCGAGACGCTGTTCTTCAAGCCCAAGGTCTGGCAGAAGGTCGCCAATATCTAACAAGCAAAAGCATCGCGGGCAAGCTCCGCTCCTACAGGTTCGTGTCGTTCGCGACATTTACGAACGACGCCGATCTGTAGGAGCGAGCGGGCGGCGATCCGACTTGCCCGCGATAGCGATCTACACCGCCGCGCGTTTCGGATTGACCCGCACCCCTCCCGCCCGCGCCTCGATCTCATGCTTGAGCGCCTGGCGCAGCCCCAACAGAAACGCCAGCTCCGCCACCACGAACAACGGCCCGACGATCAGCCCCGAGACATCGTCGACAAAGGCCGGCTTGCGCCCTTCGTAGTAATGGCCGACGAACTGGATCACCCAGCCGATCACGAACATGCCCACCCCGCTGGCCAGCCAGACCAGGGTGCTTTGCTGCGCCAGTGCATGGCCAGCCCACACCGACAGCCCCATCAGCAGCGTCATCAGCAGGCCCAGACGCAGTTCCAGACGCAGGTAGAACCCGCATGACGCCAGGGCCAGTAGCAGCGCCGGCGACAACCACAGCCCGGCGACCGGCCAGGCGGGGCGCGACAGCAGGACCGCGACGGCCAGCACAATCAGCGGAATGCCGATAAAGTGGCTGGCGATGTTGCGCGGATCACGGTGGTAGGCGGCGTATTGACTGAGATGGTCGACGAGGCTTTTCATTGTTGTTCCTCCTGTAGGGTGATCGAATCATGCCCTGCGCCGGTTGCCGGCTCTGTCAGCTAGGCGACAATCGGCTCGCTGCCCGTGTGGATAACGCTATCGATGAAGATGCAGGTCTGGCGTGAGCGCCTGATGAGCGGCCAGTGGTTCAGCCGCTTGCCCGTTGAATTACAGAATAGTCTGCTGGCCAATGCCCGTTTGCGCTCGCTGGCGCCGGGCCAGCGCCTGTTCCAGCGCGGCGATCCGCCCTGCGGCCTGTACGCGGTGCTGGAAGGCACGGTGCGCGTCGGCGCGGTCAGCGAGCAAGGCAAGGAGGCGCTGCTGAGCCTGGTGGAGGCGCCGCACTGGTTCGGCGAGATCTGCCTGTTCGACGGCCAGCCGCGCACCCATGACGCCTATGCCGTGGGCCCGTGCAGCCTGCTCAATGTGCCCCAGGCGGCGCTGCTCGAACTGCTGGACGAACACCCGCAATACTGGCGGCAGCTGGCGCTGTTGATGAGCCATAAGCTGCGCCTGGCCTTTATCAACCTCGAACAGCTGAGCCTGATGCCGGCCCCGGCGCGGGTGGCCAACCGCCTGTTGATGATCGCCCGCGGCTACGGCGAGACCGACACCCCGCGCCGGGTCCTGCACCTGCCCCAGGAGCAACTGGCGCTGCTGCTGTCGCTGTCGCGCCAGACCACCAACCAGATCCTCAAGGACTTGCAGGGGCAGGGCATTCTCAAGCTGGGGTATGGCGAGATCGAGATCCTCGACGAAGACCGGTTGCGGATATTGGCCGGGGTTTGACCGTCAGATCGCTATCGCGAGCAAGCTCGCTCCTACAGGGGCCTGCGTTGTTCATGTAGGAGCGAGCTTGCTCGCGATGAGGCCGGCACTAGCACCGCCAGTCTCCCAGTTAACGCAACCCATCGCGAAACTGCCCCGGCGTCATCCCGGTCCAGCGCTTGAACGCGCGGCTGAAGCTGCTGGCATCGGCGAACCCCAGCAGGTAACTGATCTCGCTCAGGGAGCACTGCGGGTCGCGCAGGTGCAGCAAGGCCAGGTTTTCCCGGCATTCGTTGAGCAGGGTGTCGAAGCGACACCCCTCGTCCGCCAGGTGGCGTTGCAGGCTGCGCAGGCTCAGGTGCAGGGCCTGGGCGACCCGTTCGGCCGAGGGTTCGCCTTCCGGCAGCTGGGACTCGATGACCCCGCGCACCTTGCGCTCCCAGGTCAAAGGTTGCAGTTGCATCAGGGTGCGCTTGAGTACCGCCTCGTTGTGTTCGGCCAGTTCCGGGTTGGCGTCGTCCAGGTGGCTGTCGAAATCGTGCAGGCCGAACTCCAGGCGATCCTCGTCGGCACCGAAAAACACCGGCGCGCGAAACACCGTGTGCCATTGCTTGGGGTCCGCCGGTTCGGGGCGCCGCAGGTATACCGCCAGCGGCGCATAGTCGCGGCCCAGGCGGTTGCGGCAGGTGCGCACGTAGATCGCGACAAAGGCGTCGATGGCCTCGAACGCCGGTTCCGGGTTGCCCTCGGGGACCTTCAGGCGAAAGCGATAGCGGTCCTCGGTGCGGGTCAGCTCCAGCTCCAGGGCATCGCTGACCACCTGGTGATAACGCACGATGCGCTCGAACACTTCCCGCAGGCTGCCGCTGGCCACCAGCGCATAACCCAGGGCATGGAAGGTGGTCGGGCTGACGAAGCGCGAGACCCGCAGGCCGATGGCCGGGTCGCCGCTGGCCTGCACCGCCAGCTGCCACAGGCGGGTAGTGCCCGACAGCGGGTAGCGCGCGTTGGGGTCGTCCATCAGTTGCGGGTCGAGCCCGGCCTGGTGGCACAGGGCGGTACTGTCGAGGCCCAGGGCATCGAGCTGCTTGCGCAGGGCGCGGGTCCAGCTGGCGAGGGAAGTGGGTTCGGTCATGGCGGTTGGCGCGTCCGGTCAACAGGTTGGCGTCCGCGGCTAGCGCCCGGCGCGCGGGCGCAGGGCAGGATGCGAACATCAATAACCAGAGGATGGAAGCATGCACGGTACTTCTGCAAGTCCCGACCGGCTGAATGCTCAGCAACGATCGGCGCATATTCGTGAGGTGGTGCTGGCCAGGGGCGTCGAGTTGCGCGAGCGCTACCCGCTGCTCAAGCATCAGGATGCGCTGGGCGCGGGCATCCTGGCCTTGGCCCTGGCCGGGATGATCGGCACGGCGGCGCTCTATATCGGCGGGTACATGGCCTGGTGGGCCTGCCTGCTGCTCAACGCATTTTTCGCCTCCTTGACCCACGAGCTGGAACACGACCTGATCCACAGCATGTATTTCCGCAAGCAGCGCGTCCCCCACAACCTGATGCTGGCGTTGGTCTGGCTGGCGCGGCCGAGCACCATCAATCCTTGGATCCGTCGCCATTTGCACCTCAATCACCACAAGGTGTCCGGCACCGAGGCGGACATGGAGGAGCGCGCCATCACCAACGGCGAGCCCTGGGGTTTCGCCCGCCTGCTGATGGTTGGCGACAACGTCATGTCGTCGTTGATCCGCACCCTGCGGGCCAGGACCTGGGCGCACAAGCGCAATATCCTCAAGCGCACCCTGAAGGTGTACGCACCGCTGGCGTTACTGCATTGGGGGGCCTGGTATGTGTTTCTCGGCTTCCACGCCGCCAATGGCGTCGCCGCGCTGCTGGGTTCGCCCATCGATTGGTCGGCCAGCACCCTGGCGGTGATGCAGGTGATCGATATCGCCGTGGTGGTGATCATCGGCCCCAATGTGCTGCGCACCTTTTGCCTGCACTTCGTCAGCTCGAACATGCACTACTACGGCGACATCGAAGCGGGCAACGTGATCCAGCAGACCCAGGTGCTCAACCCCTGGTGGCTGTGGCCGTTGCAGGCGTTCTGCTTCAACTTCGGCAGCACCCACGGCATCCACCATTTCGTGGTCAAGGAACCCTTCTATATCCGCCAGCTGACCGCGCCGGTGGCGCACAAGGTGATGGCCGAGATGGGCGTGCGCTTCAACGATTTCGGCACCTTCGGCCGGGCCAACCGCTTTACCCGCAAGGAGCAGGCGGTGGCGCAGGTGGTGCGGGGCGTCAGGGCGTGATGGATCGGCGTTGAGGGCCAATCGCGGGCAAGCCTCGCTCCTACAGAGCTGTGTCGTTCGCGACATTTATGAACGACGCCCATCCGTAGGAGCGAGGCTTGCCCGCGATAACGATTACCCGGACGCCGCAATCCCCGGCGCCTTGCACAACCCTGTAGCCGCTGCCGCAGGCTGCGATCGGCCGGTACGGCCGCAGCGATCTCAAGGCCCTAGGAGGTCCTGCGGACCTATCGCAGCCTGCGGCAGCGGCTACGGGATCAATCCGGCTGGAACGGCGAGGCGCTGAGGATCACCCCGGTTTCGTCCACGTATTGCTGCCAATGGCCGATCAGCGCACTGAGCTTGTCCGGATTGCTCTGTGCCAGGTCGTGGATTTCCCCCGGGTCCTGGCTCAGGTCGTACAGCTGCCAGGTCGCCGGGCCCACGGGGCCGGGGATGTACACCGCTTTCCACTGGCCCTGGCGAATCGCCCGGCGGCCGAACAGCTCCCAGCCGGTGACCGTGTGTTCGTCGTGCACCTGCGCGGTCTCGCCGGACAGGAAGCCCAGCCACGACTTGCCCCGCAACGGCGCCACCTCCTTGCCGCGCCAGCGTTTGCCCGGATGGCGCACGCCGGCCAAGTCGAGAATGGTCGGGGTGATGTCCATCACCGTGCCGAAGCCGTGGCTGATCCGGCCCTTGAGCGACAGCTGCGGGTAATGCACCAGCGCCGGCACGCGGATCCCGCCTTCGGTGGTGAAGGCCTTGAACAGACGCGACGGGGCGGTGGCGACCTGCGCCCAGGCCGGGCCGTACCAGACGTAGGAGTTGGCGCGGCCGATGTTGTCCAGGCTGTTGTCGTAGTGCTGGTTGAGGTAGGTCAAAAGCTGCGGGCCGAACTTGGGGAAGGCCTCCAGCAGCGCGCCTTCGGCGCCGTTGTCGGACATGAACAGGATAAAGGTGTTGTCCAGCTGGCCCTGCTTGCGCAGGTAGTCCACCACCCGGCCGATGTTCCAGTCCATGCGCTCGACCATCGCCGCGTAGACCTCCATGGCCCGTGCGGAAACCTGGCGTTGCTGCTCGCTCAAGGCTGCCCATTCGCCGCTCAGGCCCAGCAGCGGGTGCGGTTCCACATCGGCCTCGATCAGCCCCAGTTGCTTGAGCTTTTCCAGGCGCTCCAGGCGCAACACCTCGGGGCCGGCGTCATAACGACCACGGTACTTGGCCACCACTTCCTCGGGGGCCTGCAGCGGCCAGTGCGGCGCGGAAAACGGCAGGTAGGCGAAGAACGGCCGGGTCTGGTCGCGCTCCTTGAGGTACTGCAGCAGCTTGTCGCCGAAGGCGTCGGAGGAATAGAAATCCTTGGGCAACTCGTCGATGAAGCGGTCGTCCTCGATGTACAGCGCCGGGGTGGACTTGAGCAGGCCCGGGGTGTTTTCGTCGTAGGTCGGCTCGAAACCGTAGTGGTTGGCGGCGCCGGGCAACAGCGAGAACGAACGCTCGAAACCACGGGCGTGGGGCGCCAGTTCGGCGGTCAGGCCCAGGTGCCATTTGCCGCTCATCAGGGTCTGGTAGCCGGCGTCGCGCAGCAGCTCGGGCAGGGCCACCACGCGGTCGTTGAGGTGGCCCTCGTAGCCCGGCTTGCCGATCAGTTCCGGGGTCAGGGCCTCGGCCATGGTGCCGATGCCGGCGATATGGTGATCGGTGCCGGTGAGCAGCATGGAGCGGGTCGGCGAGCAGGTCGGCGCGGTGTGGAAGTCGGTCAGGCGCAGGCCGTTGAAAGCCAGGGCATCGAGGTTCGGCGTGGCGATTTCACCGCCGAAGGCACCGAGATCGGAAAAGCCCAGGTCGTCGGCCAGGATCACCAGGAAGTTGGGACGTTGCGGCATCTATTCACTCCTTATCAGCAAGCAATAAAGGCCAGTGGCAGGTCACGGATCTGGGCGGGCAAAGGCACCTGGTAGTGATCGTCGCTGGTCAGTTCGTGGAGCAGTTCTTCGCGCAGCCGGTGGAAGTCGAAACTGCTGCGCTGGCGCGGATGGGGCAGGGCGATGTCCACCACCCGCTTGATCCGGCCGGGGCGCGGTTCCATCACCACCACGCGGTCGGCGAGGAAGATCGCTTCCTCGACGTCATGGGTGACCAGCACCGTGGTGATCCTGGCCCGCTCGCGGATCGCCAGCAGTTCGTCCTGCATCTGCTGGCGGGTCAGCGCATCGAGGGCGCCGAAGGGTTCGTCCAGCAGCAGGATGCGCGGGCTGGCCACCAGGCCGCGGGCGATGGCCACCCGTTGCGCCATGCCGCCGGAGAGCTGGTGCGGGTAGGCGCGGGTGAAATCGGTGAGGCCCACCAGTTCGATGAAATCGGCGATGCGGGTTTGCCGTTCGCTGGCGCTCAGGGCTTCGTTGACCAGGCCCAGGCCGATGTTTTCCTCGACCGTCAGCCAGGGGAACAGGCGGTGTTCCTGAAACACGATGCCGCGTTCGCCGCCGATGCCGTTGACGGCCTTGCCGTCGACGCGGATCTCGCCGCGAAACTGCGTATCCAGGCCGATCAGCAGACGCAGCAGGGTGGATTTGCCGCAGCCGCTGGAGCCGACGATGGCGACGAATTCGCCCTCGGCGATTTCCAGGTTGAATTCGCGGATCGCCTCCAGTTCGCCGCCGGCGACCTCGAAGGTCTTGCCCACCTGGTTGAAGCTGACGATGGGGGAAGGTACGAGTGCGTTCATGCGTGTCTCCAGCGTGTGGCGCGGGTTTCGAGCTGTTGGCCAATGAGGTTGAGCAGGGCGCCGGTGAGGCCCACCAGGAGCATGCCGGCGAGGATCAGGTCCATGCGCAGCAGCTGTTGGGCGCCGATCATCTGGCTGCCGATGCCGCCGTTGGACGGCATGAAATATTCCGCGCCGATGGTCCCCAGCCAGGCGTAGATCAGGCTCAGGCGCAGCCCGGCGAAGATCCCCGGCGCGGCGCCCGGCAGCACCAGGCGGCGCAGGCGTTGCCAGAGGTTCAGGCGCAGCACTTGCGCCGCCTCGGTCAGTTGCGGCGACAGGTTGGCGACGCTGCGCTGGGTGGCGATAAACAGCGGGAAGAACGCAGCCAGGGCGACAAATACCCATTTCGCCAGCTCGCCGAGGCCGAACCAGGCGGTGAGCAGCGGCACCCAGGCGAAAATGGCGATCTGCCGGAGCGCCGCCAGGGTAGGGCCCAGAATCCGTTCGCTCAGATGCGACAAGCCCAGCAGCAGGCCCAGGGCAAAACCCAGGCCGCCGCCCAGCAACAGGCCGCCGAGGGTGCGCCGCAGGCTCAGGCCCAGGCCGCCGGACAGGCTGCCGTCGAGCAGGCCGTTCCAGGTGGTTTGCAGCACCGCCAGCGGGCTCACCAGAATGTTGGCGTCGACCCATTCCAACTGGTTCGCCACTTGCCACAGCGCCAGCAGGAACAGCGGTAGCAGCCAGGGTTGCAGGCGTTGCCAGCCCTGGTAGCGCGGGCCGCGGCGGATCTGCGCGATGGCCGGGTGCGGCCAGTGCACCAGGGCCTTGTCCAGCAGGCCGATGCCGCGGTCCATGGCCACGCCAATCACCCCGATCACCACGATGCAGACGAAGACGATATCCAGCATGAACAGCTGGCGCGCCCAGACCATCAGGTAGCCGATGCCTTCGCTGGAGGCCAGCAGCTCCACCGCCAACAACGAGGTCCAGCCGGCGGCCAGGGCCAGGCGCACGCCGGCCATGAAGGCGGGCAGGGCGGCGGGCAGTATCAGCCGACGGATCAGCAGGTGCGGCGGCAGGCGCAGCACGGCGGCGGCTTCGCGCAGTCTGGGCTGGGCGTCGCGCACGCCGACCAGGGTATGCAGGGTCACGGGCACCACGATGGCCTTGACCAGGACCACCAGCTTGAGCAGTTCGCCAATGCCGAAAAACACCATGAACAGCGGGATCCAGGCCAGGGTCGGGACCTGGGCCAGGGCGGCGAAGGTCGGGAACACCAGGCGTTCCAGGCGCCGGCTGGAGCCCAGTGCCGCGCCCAGCACGGCGCCGGCGCCGATACCTGCCAGCAGGCCCCAGGCCAGCCGTTGCAGGCTGATCGCCAGATGGCTCCACAACTCGCCGCCGGCCAGCTCGAGCGCGCTGCTCCAGACCAGCGCGGGTGCCGGCAGGATCTGCTCGCTCATCCAGGCATTGCGGCTGGCCAGCCACCACAGGACGAACAGGCTCAGGGGCAGCAACCAGGGCAACAGCCGCCGGTGGATGCGCGGCCAGGACTGCGGCTTAGCGGAGGGCGCGGCCAACGGCAAGCTGAGAAGGGAAACACGGGCCATGGACGATCTCCGTTGTCGGGTTGTGCTGCATCTTTTTTCTTCTGTTCTTTCTTCTTCTGTAGGAGCGAGGCTTGCCCGCGATGGCGACCTCAAGGTCGCAACAGGGCCACCACCGGCCTGCGGCCTATCGCGGGCAAGCCTCGCTCCTACAGAATCTTATTTTGGTTATATAAAAAGTTATATCGATGCTATTGGGAGATAAGAGAGGCCATTTAAGGCCTCCAGGCACGCTGCATCCAATGCATTTGGAGAATATTTTCGATGCTGTCCATGCATACGCCGCGCAGAGCCGCGTCCTGGCTGGTTTATTCGAACGGGTTATTAAAATGTGAACTTATAGTATTTAAAGCTTGGACCGCCTTGGGCCTACCTTCTGCTCCTCAATGCCCGTCGTAGCCAGGAGCCACACCTTATGAACCTTCCCTTCAAACGCGTCTTCAGTCTGTTCGCCGCGCCGGCCCTGGCGGGGCTTCTGGGCTGCCTGCCGCTGCTGGCCCAGGCCGATGAACTCAAGCAGATCCGCATCGCCGTGCCGGATCTCAGCGCCGGCACCCAGCACAGCGGCGGCGGGGTGACAGACGTGCTGCGCCAGCAGCAGATCTTCGAAAAGGCCTTCGCCGACCAGGGCATCAGCATCCAGTGGAATTACTTCAAGGGCGCCGGCCCGGTGATCAACGAGGCCTTCGCCAACGGTCAGGTGGACCTGGCCTACCTGGGGGACCTGGCGGCGATCATCGGCAAGTCCAACGGCCTGGACACCCGCCTGCTCAGCGCCACAGCCCGTGGGGTCAAGCAGTACCTGGGAGTGGTGCCGGGGTCGGGGATCAAGACCTTGCAGGACCTCAAGGGCAAGCGGGTCGCAGTGTTCCGCGGCACCGCCACGCAGCTGTCGCTGGATGCCGCGCTGGCCAGCCAGGGGCTGAGCGAGAAGGACCTGAAGATCATCAACCTGGATTTCAACGCGGCGGTCGCGGCGCTGGCGGCGAAGCAAATCGATGCTACCTGGGGCGGCTCCAACCTGAATGCCTTGCAGGCCAAGGGCCTGGCCGAGGTGCCGCTGAACACCAAGGACCTGGGCGGCGCGGGTAGCGTGCAGGCGGTGCTGGTGGGCAGCGGCGCGTTCGTCGACGCCCATCCCGAGGTGGTGGAGAAGCTGCTCAAGGCCCAGCAGCAGGCCGTGCAGTGGCTGACCCAGGACAGCAACAAGGACGCCTATATCGAGCTGGTGTCGGGGCTGGCCAGCTACCCGCCGGCGGTGCTGCAGCAGGACCTCAAGGATCAGCGCTTCAGCGAAATCTTCCCCTCGACCCTGGACCCGGTGTTCCTCGGCAAACTGCAGGACGCGGTGGACCTGGCCGCGCAGCAGCGGCTGATTCGCAAGCCGTTCAAGGTCAGCGAATGGGTGGCGCCGCAGTTGGCGGCGGCGGGGCTTTAAGCCTGGGGTGCAGCTGGGATCGTTATCGCGGGCAAGCCTCGCTCCTACAGAAGCTCACGGTCTTCTTCTGTAGGAGCGAGGCTTGCCCGCGATGGCGTCCTAGGACGCAATGCTGACCTGCTGCCGATCCACCGCCACCAGCACTTCGATCATCTTGCGAGCCGCTGGCGACAGGCGGAATCCCGTGCGGCTGACGATGCCGCAGCGGGCGTTCATGCTCTCGATGTTCTGCGGCAGGTTGCGCCAGTGCAGCAGCGCCAGGGAACCCTGTTCGATGTCCTCGACGAAGGCCTCTTCGGTGCCCACGCCAATCGCATTGGACTGGCGCACGATCTTCACCAGCGCCGGGAAGTGTTCGGTCTGGATGGTCGGGGAAAAGTCGATGCGCCCGCTGAGGTTTGCCAGCAGCTTGCGGATCCCCGGCGGGATCAGGGTGGTGGCCAGCGGGTAGTCGAACATGTCGTTGGTCGACAGGCTTTCCTTGGCCAGCAACGGGTGCCCCGGGCGGCAGAAAAACACTCCGCGCTTGGGCGTCAGGGGCTGGGTCTGGAAGTTCGGGTCGGCCTCGAAATGGCGGATGTCGGCGATAAAGAATTCGATCTCTTCGCGGCTCAGGCTGCGGCTGAGTTTTTCCCAGTTATCCACCTCCAGGCAGATGCGCACCTTGGGGTGGATGCCGGTGAATTGCGCCACCGCGTCGGGCACCAGTTTCACCGCCGGCGCCGGGCCGCAACCGAAGCGCAGTTCGCCGGCGTCGAGCTTGGTCATCTGCGTCACTTCGCTGCTCAGCAAGGCCGCGCCCTGCACCAGGCTCAGGGCGTGCTGCAACACCACCTGGCCTTCCGGCGTGGGGCGCAAATCCTTGTTGCCACGGTCCACCAGCACGCAGCCGAACTCCTGCTCCAGGCCCTGGATGCTGCGGCTGAAGGCCGGCTGGGTGATGCCCATGGCGTCGGCCGCGCGGACAAAACTGCGGTGTTCGTTGAGGGCGATGAAGTAACGCAACTGGCGAAGATCCATATGCTTTCCCGGCATCCGAAAAATAGCCCGAAGGCATTTGCGACGAGTGAGGAATGAGGTTTTAAATGCAAGCTCTTATTCCGTCAACGAAGCATGTGAATATCTATTAGATCTAAATCGAATATAGATAGAGCGTTGTTTCGCTGCCGCTCAACCGTAAGCAGTCAGACGAGGGTCGACCCGATGAGCAATGCCGCACTAGCCGTTAAACCCGCTGTTCATGCGCTTGAGATCCACCCGGTGGCCGGCCGTATCGGCGCCGAGATCCGTGGCGTGCAACTCTCCGGCGAGCTGGACGCCGCCACGGTCGAAGCCATCCAGCAGGCGTTGGTGGACTACAAGGTGATCTTCTTCCGTGGCCAGGCCCACCTCGACGACCAGAGCCAGGAAGCCTTCTCCCACCTGCTCGGCGAGCCGGTGGCGCACCCCACCGTGCCGGTGCGCGACGGCACCCGTTACCTGCTCGAACTGGACGGCGCCGAGGGCCAGCGCGCCAACTCCTGGCACACCGACGTGACCTTCGTCGATGCCTACCCGAAGGCCTCGATCCTGCGTTCGGTGGTGGCCCCGGCTTCCGGTGGCGATACGGTCTGGGCCAACACCGCCAGCGCCTACAACGAACTGCCGGCGGAGCTGCGCGAGCTGGCGGACAAGCTCTGGGCGGTGCACAGCAACGAATACGATTACGCCGGGGCCAAGCCGGACGTGTCGGCGGAGAAGCTGGAGCGTTATCGCAAGGTGTTCACCTCCACCGTCTACGAGACCGAACACCCGCTGGTGCGCGTGCACCCGGTGAGCGGCGAGAAGAGCCTGGTGCTCGGGCATTTCGTCAAGCGCATCAAGGGCTACACCCAGGCCGATTCGGCGCACCTGTTCAACCTGCTGCAAAGCCATGTCACCCGCCTGGAAAACACCGTGCGCTGGCGCTGGACCGCCGGTGACGTGGCGATCTGGGACAACCGCTCGACCCAGCATTACGCGGTCGACGACTACGGCACCCAGGACCGCGTGGTACGCCGCGTAACCCTCAAGGGCGATGTGCCGGTGGGTGTGCACGGGCAGCGTAGCCAGACCATCAAGGGGCTGTGACGGAGGTCGTCACGGCTCTGTGTAGCCGCTGCCGCAGGCTGCGATAAGGCCGAAGGCCTTTGGCGATCTTGAGACCGCCGCGCCCCTTCGGGTCGATCGCAGCCTGCGGCAGCGGCTACAGGGTGTGTGGTGAGATTGAGATTTTTCGCGAGCAAGCTCGCTCCTACAGGTTGTGTACGGTCCCTGTAGGAGCGAGCTTGCTCGCGATCAGCCGCGCAGCGGCGCTCTCACCACACCCCGATCTGCACCACCTTTTCCGCCTCCGGTTCGCCATACCTAAACCGCTGTCCACGCAGGTCGATCTCTTCGTGGCTGATGGTGGTCCGCCGTTTCAGCCCGCGCAGCCAGTCGAACAGATAGCCCAGATGCTCCTCGCGCACCGCCGCATAGGCCGGGTCGGCGCCGAGATCGTGGAGTTCCTGGGGATCGTTGTACAGGTCGAACAGCTGCGGGCGGAAGCCGTCGTAGGCCAGGTATTTCCAGCGCTCGCTGCGTACCATGGTCATGCGGCAGCGGTCGATGGGCTGGGCCAGGCGCTCGCGGGCTGGGGCCTGGAACGCGTAGTCGTATTCGCTGATGGCGTAGCGGCGCCAGTCGCCCGGCGTACCGTGCAGCAGCGGGATCAGCGAGCGGCCTTCCAGCCGGTGTTCGGCGCCGGGCAGCCCCAGGGCGTCGAGAAAGGTCGGCAGGGCGTCGATGGTCTCCACCAGGCGCTCGTCCACCTTGCCGCGGCTGATATCCGCCGCCGCCCGTGGGTCACGCACGATCAATGGCACACCCACTGCCGGCTCCAACAGGAACTCCTTTTCCCCCAGCCAGTGATCGCCGAGAAAATCGCCGTGGTCGCTGGTGAACACGATCAGGGTGTCGTCCCAGCGCCCGCTGCTTTGCAGGAAGTCGAACAGGCGCCCGAGCTGATCGTCCACCTGCTTGATCAGGCCCATGTAGGTCGGCACCACGTTCAGGCGCACCTCATCGCGGGAGAAACTCTGGCTCTCCTGGTGCTGGCGAAAGGCGGCGTACACCGGGTGGTCGCTGGCCTCGTCGGCGGCGGCGCGCACCGGGGCGATAACCTGCTCGGCGCTGTACAGCGCGTGGTAGGGCGCCGGCGCGATATAGGGCCAGTGCGGCTTGATATAGGACAGGTGCAGGCACCAGGGCCGCTCGCCCTGCTCCTGGATGAAGTCGAGGGCGCGGTCGGTGGTGTAGACGGTTTCCGAATGCTGCTCGGGGACGCGGGCCGGCAAGTGGGCGTTGCGCATCTTCCAGCCGCTGAGGATTTCACCCTGTTCACCTTCGGCGGCGTTGGCCCAGTCATGCCAGGGGTTGCGCCCCTGGTAACCCTGTTCGCGCAGGTAATGGGTGTAGGGCGCCGACTCGCGTTTATCGTTGAACAGCGGGCTGTCGGGGAAGATCCCGTCGTGGCGCAGGTAGGGTTCAAAACCGACCTCGTTGAGGGCTTCGGCCTGCTGGCTCTCGGGGTCGATCGCCAGGCGCTGCAGGGCATCGAGGTTGGGCGTGGCGTGGGTCTTGCCCACCAGCGCGGTGCGGATGCCGTGGGGGCTCAGGTAGTCGCCGATGGTCAGCTCTTCCAGGGGCAGCGGCACGGCGTTCCACGCCACCTGGTGGCTGCTGACATAACGCCCGGTGTAGGCCGACATCCGCGACGGCCCGCAGATGGTGCCCTGGGTGTAGGCGCGGCTGAAGCGCACGCCGGCGGCGGCCAGGCGGTCGATGTTCGGCGTGTGCAGATGGGGGTGGCCGTAGCACGACAGGTAATCGCGACGCAGCTGGTCGCACATGATGTACAGCACGTTGCGCACGGGTTGGACGGGGTTGGACATGGGCTTCACCGATCGAAAGACAGGTGAGGGTTTTCGCTGTCGCGGGGCGTTACGACAAGCGCATTTGGCGCATGGTTTTCATGCACGACCTGCATGGGCGAAGGCGATCCCTGTAGCCGCTGCCGCAGGCTGCGATCGCACCGAAGGGGCGCGGCGATTTCAATATCGCTGAAGGCCTGCGGCCTTATCGCAGCCTGCGGCAGCGGCTACAGGTTTGGTGTTTCAGACTGCGAAGTTCTCCAGGGAACACACATCCTCATCCAGCGCGTCGGTGCGCTTGATCTCCTCGATCATCGCCTCGGCCAGCGGCGACAGCCGGTAGCCGGCGCGGCTGACGATGCCGTAGCGGGTGTACAGCTCCTCCAGGTCGTCGGCCAGGCCTTCGATTTTCAGGCACACCAGCTCGCCCCGGGCGTTGTGCAGGGCATCGCTGTAGGCGCCGATGATGCCGATCGCATCCGAGCGCATCACCACGCCGAGCAGGCTGTAGCTGTTCTCGCATTCCACATTCGGAACGAAATCCGGCCGACCGCTGAGATCGACCACCACCTTGCGCAGGTTCGGCGGGCGGATGGTCGCCGCCAGCGGGTAACTCATCAGCTCGGCGGCGCTGACGCTTTCCTGCTCGGCCAGCGGATGCCCGGCGCGGCAGCAGAAATGCCATTTGCGCGGGCGCAGGCGCTGAGTCAGGTAATCCGGGTTGGCCTCGAACTGCCGGGTGTCGGCGACGAAGAATTCGAACTCCTCGCTGAGCAGGCGCTTGCTCAGGGTTTGCCAGTCATCCACCTGGAATTGCACCCGCGCCTTGGGGTAGCGCCCGATAAAGCTGCCGATGGCCCTTGGGATCAAGCCCGCCGCCGGCGCCGGCCCGCAACCGAAGCGCAGCTCGCCGGCCTCCAGGCCGTTGAACTGGCTGATCTCGTTGGCCAGTTGCTGCGCGCCGCTGACCAGCCGCCGCGCATGTTCGAGCAGCACCAATCCCTGTTTGGTCGGTGCCAGGTCCTTGCGCCCGCGATCCACCAGCTGGCAGCCGACGCTGTGCTCCAGGGCCTGGATGCTGCGGCTGAAGGCCGATTGCGACAGGTTCACCGCCAAGGCGGCCGCGACAAAGCTGCGCTGTTCGGCGAGGGCAATGAAGTGACGGAGCTGGCGCAGATCGATATGCATTTTTCACATTGAAAATATCGGGGAAATGCATTGGCTATGCATTAGGTCGACTCTTTATAAAGGCAATCTCTTATTCCGTAAATCTTATTAAAAACATAAATAAATAACTTAAAAGAATATACGGATCAGTCTGTTTTTTTGCCCAGGAGCCGCCCATGAGCCCGTTGAACCTTGTCTCCCCCACTTCGCCCCGACGGCTCAAGCGCCTGCCGCTGGCCCTGCTGCTGGCCGGTAGCGCCGGCTGGTCCCACGGCTATGCCGCCGACGCCGAAACGCCCGCCGAGGCCCCGGCCAAGACCGATGCCGCCCGGCCCGCCGCCAGCGGCCAGCTGGAAACCGTGACCGTGACCGCGCGGCGTCGCGAGGAGAGCGCCCAGGACGTACCGACGCCGATGAGCGTGATCGGTGGCCAGGCCCTGGAGAGCCAGCGGGTCTATCGCATCCAGGATCTGCAGCAGCTGGTGCCGAGCGTCAACGTCGCCTACATGCACGCGCGCCAGTCCAGCGTGTCGATCCGCGGCCTGGGCAACAACCCGGCCAGCGACGGCCTGGAAGGCAGCGTCGGGCTGTATATCGACAACGTCTACCTGGGACGGCCGGGCATGGCGGTGTTCGACCTGATGGACATCGAGCAGCTGGAAGTGCTGCGCGGTCCCCAGGGCACGCTGTTCGGCAAGAACACCACCGCCGGGGTGATCAACATCAGCACCCGCGCACCGAGCTTCACCCCCGAGCGCAGCATCGAGACTTCGGTGGGCGAGGATGGCTACTTCCAGACCAAGGGCACCATTTCCGGGCCGCTGAACGACGAGCTGGCCGGGCGTTTTTCGGCCTATCGCACCCGCAGCGACGGCGATATCAAGAACGAACACGACGGCCATGACCTCAACGGCGGCTCGCGCCAGGGCTTCCGTGGGCAGTTGCTGTTCAAGCCCAACGAGAACTTCAACCTGCGCTGGATCGGCGACTACAACGAAGAGGATTCCAGCGCCGGCACCCGGGTGCTGTACAGCACCGGGCCGACCATCAATGGCGTCAACCAGTATCAGTCGCGGGCCACCGCGGCCGGCGCCACCCTGGTCGACGGCACACACCGCAAGGTCAACCTGGACAACGACCAGCACGTCACGGTGTTCCAGGGCGGCACCTCGCTGGAGGCCAACTGGACCCTGCCCAGCGACTTCACCCTGACCTCGGTCAGCTCCTACCGCTGGTGGGATTTCACCCCGCGCAACGACGACGGCCTCAATGTGCCGGCCAGCTATAACGCTGGGGTTTCGGTGGAGGATAAACAGTGGTCCCAGGAGTTCCGCCTGGCCTCGCCGACCGGCGGCTTCTTCGACTATGTGCTCGGTGCCTATTACTTCGGCTCCGACCTGGATAACAAATCCTTCGTCTATTACGGACCCAAGGCGGACATCTGGAACGGCACGCCCACCGGCGCCCTGAACAACGTCACCAGCATCGGCAACGGGCATATCCGCACCGACAGCTTCGCGCTGTTCGCCCAGGGCACCTGGCACCTCACCGAACGCCTGGACCTCACCGCCGGCCTGCGCGGCACCTATGAAGAAAAAAGCGCCTGGGTGACCCGTAACGCGCCAGTGGGAGGCGCCACGGTGAGCGGTGCCGCGGCCACCGCGCGGCGCGGGCGGGCCGGGGCCTACGACTCCGGCGACCTCAACCAATACAGCACCAGCCCCTCGGGCCTGCTCAACCTCAGCTACCGCTTCACCGACGATTTGCTGGGCTACGCGACCCTGTCCCACGGTGAGAAATCCGGCGGGGTCAACCTCGCGGTCGGCTCGGCGCCCACTGCTGGCGCCGACTCGTTGCTGATCGGCACCGAGCGCGCCAACAACGCCGAGCTAGGCTTCAAGAGCACCCTGTGGGACAAGCGCCTGCAACTCAACGCCAACCTGTTCTGGACCCAGGTCAACGGCTACCAGACCAACGCCTACGACGCCAACAACCGTGTGCAATACCTGACCAACGCCGGCTCGGTGCGCTCACGGGGCGTGGAATTCGAAAGCACGCTGGTCCCCATCCGTGGCCTGACCCTCAACCTCAACGGCTCCTACAACGACGTGCGTTACCTGTCCTACAAGGACGCGCCGTGCCCACCCGAAGTCAGCCTGCGCCCGGGCGCCCCGGCCTCCTGCGACCTCAGCGGGCACCAGGTGGTCGGCGCCTCGAAATGGATCGGCAACGCCAACGGCGAATACAAATGGAACCTGGACAACGGCCTCGAACCCTACGTCACCGGCAGCTACGCCTTCCGCTCCAAGGCCGTCGGCACCGTCGAGGACTCCGACTACGGCCAGATCCCCAGCTACGCCGTGGTCAACCTCTCCACCGGCCTGCGTGGCAACTACGAGCAGGGACAGTGGGACGTGTCGCTGTGGCTGAAAAACGCCTTCGACAAGACCTACTACACCACGCTGTGGTCGGGCGGGAATGGCGGCTATGAAGGTCTGCTCGGCACGCCACGAACCCTTGGCGTGACCGGCCGCTACGACTTCTAACCGGATAACCTGTGCTTCCGTAGGAGCGAGGCTTGCCCGCGATAGCGTCCGCCCTGACCCACCACGGCGTCCGCATCGCGAGCAGACGGCTTATTTGCAGCTGTAACCATCAGGCATGGTCACCGTGTAATTGCGCTGTACACGGTCGCGGAAATCCAGGTTCTGCAAACCCTGTTCAACGACAAAGGCCTCGACCTTGGCGTCCTGGCAATCGTCGTTCTGCGACGACACCCGCAGCAGATAGACCGCCCGCCTGCTGGCTTCGTCCCTGGCCGTCACGGTAAAGGTGGTCCGCCTGGCGTAACCGGTCCGCTCCGAAGTGCCCACCGGGCCATAACTGGTGTTGGGCGTACTGGTGCAGACCAGCTTGTCCTTTTTCTTGCCATCCTTGCACACCGTAGAGGTGCTGGTCGGGACCTGCCCATACTCAGTGGCGGTATAGCGATAAGTCACCCGCTTGCTCTCGATATCCAGCGTCACCGTCATCTTGATCGGCGCATGTTTCTTCGGCAGCGTCGCCTCGGTGAACACCTCCCGGAACCCTTGGTCCTTCATCGCATTGACCATGTCGCGCAGGTAATAGCGGGCATTCAGCGAACTCTCATCATTCCCCGTCGTAACCGTCACCAACACCGGCGCCTGCCGATCAAATGGATAGTCCGGATCCGGCGTACCATTGAGCGCCACGTCGAGCTTGGTGGCGCAGCCAGTCAGCAGAATGGAAAGCAGGAACAGCGGGTAAAGCATGTATCGAGTCATGGGATCTTCGTTGTGCAGCGGTGGATGGGATAGGGATTAGACGGATGAGGGCTGGGATAAACAAATAGAGGATGGAGTTGAGGGGCACAGCTTCATAGGATTTTCGGCAAGTAGCTACGCCTGTCGAGCGTGATGGCAGGAGGGGGAGCATGACGGATTTGTAGGGAGAGGTGGTTGTGGTTTTTTGTCGCTGCGCGTGATTGGCCCTGGGAGGGGCGTTATTTAAGCTTATGAAAATTTGACTATCTTGCTCACTCTTAGATGGGGATTGGTGGGGTTATGAAAACTTCGCCATTGATTGTGATTTTATTGCCTGAAATCTTTGTGGTGTAAATATTGTTTATCACAAGCTCGTATTTTTTCTTGCGGCTGAACAACTCTTCAAAAAGATTGGAGTATAAGAAGTCTTGAATAAGTGAAGCAGCCACTTCTTTGTTGGCCCTGAAAAGCTCTACAAAGGCCGGATACCCCAAGTTTCCTAGCTCCGGTATGTCCATATATCCTTGAGACAGGTCATCGGTTTTGCATTCCTCAATGAAAAAATCGGCTTTGTCTACAAAATCATTGCTTAGTTAGTTGAGTTCAATAGTGAATTCGAAGCTTTGTGATTTTACTTTTAGTTTTTCTCCGAATCCTAGTTCTCTGTAACCAATTACGTCGAAGCTCACTTCTTTGTTGTTCGATATGAAAATCATAGCTCTGTTCCGGGTGGGGTTGAGTTGTTGAGATGTCTAGGTAAGCATGTATGGGCCAGTCTCTCATCAACTAGAATGAGGTGGTGAGCTATTCATCTTCATTCCATTTGTCTCTTGTTTTGAGCGCTTCGCTTAGCCAAGTATTAAAGTCTGTGAAGGTGCTATGGTGCTCCCAGCCCTCTGAGGCGTAGGCATGAATAATTAGTACTTTGGGATTTTCAGATAGATCTTCACCGTCGAAGCAAGCTATATCATCATTGGCACTGAACTTTGCAAAAGGTATTAGTGTTCTTTTTGGGTGTGGTTTTTTCAGAGTTTTATACTAGCTGTTTATTTTTCCTTCCTCATGGACTAAGAGCAACCAAGGTTCAAAGTCGGTTTTTGGTTCTTTGTTTATGAAGTCTACAAAAACCTTTGGGGAATGGGTGATTTTGTATATCTTCAATTTCAAGGAAGACTTTTAGGAGTGTCATAAGATTTTGGTAGTAGGTATCCAGTATGTTATTAGGATATGGTCCATTTGTTCAATGGTAATTGATCCATCTGCGCTCTGAGTTTCTCTTTGCCTTCTCTAAGGGTCATATGGTTGGGGCCACTATAGATTTCTTGCGCTATTGTGCCATCATCTTCCCAGTTACATAGCCCGCAAATGTCATAGTGTGCCCTTGATGAGAGAGTTCGATAATCACAGCAAGGGCAGACTTCTAATTTTTCAATATTCCCATGTATTTCATACTTGCCCAGTCCCATTTGTGACATGACTTCTGATAAATATGTATTTGTTACGCCTTTGTACTCTGAAGATAGAGCAACCATGATCAGCTCATCGTACATTTGATTCTGAGCGTCGCTCGGAGGATCATCGTTCAATAATAGTAAGTTTTGCATTTCTTTTGATAGTAGAGAAAACTCGAAATCACTTTCATCTATTGTCCACCAATTCAGTATATATGGTTTACGTGCATCGTTATCGAGAGAGTCTAAAGCTGTTTTGCATATTTTATATATGGCGTCAGCTCTTAGAAAAGTACTCATCTTAAAGTCAATTAGCTAAATTAATTGCTGATTGGAGTGCGTTTGCGCTTCTTTCATCATGGTCTTTCACTTGGGACTTAAAGGGCTTCCACACCCTTGTCGCTGATTTTGCAGCGACTTGAAGATCCTATCTGGGTAGACGGTGGGCTACAAGTTGGCGGAAGTCGACGCGTTTTGTAGGAAAAGTCTCTGAAAACACCAGAAGCAGATTGCCCTACTTTTATCGGGGGCTTTATTATCCCATCCCTAAAATATCTATTTTTTGCTGTGTAGGAGCCTTGTCAGCAGTCGGTGATAGTTGGTTTTTGATTTGTTTTTAGAAGTTAAACTCGACGCTAACTATTCCGTCGTCGTCATCTTTCGAGTTGTCTTCATCATTATCAGGTGCGAGATGTTCTAGAAATTCAGTAAAGGATGGAGAAATTAGGAAGAGTGAAGAAGCATCGTCTTTTGCTTCATGAAGCCAATAATATACTTTTCCTGTTTTTTTGCTGATGCAAAATTGGTCTCCACCTCCGGATTCTCCAAACGTATAAAGCTCACCGTCTATTTGTTTTGAGTGTATTTCATTTTTGTAGTAGATGTTATTTGCATCTGGGGTTAGTCCATAAATTATGTCCAGGTATACAAAACCATTATTGTCGGCGGCGGGTATTTTTGTTGGGGTTTTAAATTTTGCTCCATTTGAAAAAACTATGGCGGTTTGGAACTTTTTTAAAAGCTCTTTCAAGTCTTCTGATATTTCGCTGCCATCCTGCAAGCCGTTGCGGGATTGATTCCTCTCGAAGGACATTGACTCGGCGCCGAGCTCATTTAAAACCTTGTCATATGACATATTTAATTACTCATATTTGAAACAGAGCCAATGTGGGAGATATTTCCATGTGGGCCTGACGGTTTAGGCGCCTACTGGTAATTCAGTCTCCGCGAACTTGAGATCGCTATTCAAACGATAATAGTGACCAGGCTATTCACCAGACTTGATTTTTAATGCTTGTTGTTTCATTGTTTTCTATTGAGGGGAGGCTGACTTTCTTACTCTGTCCATAAACCAACAAACTCTTCAAAGCTATTGGTTACGAAGTAAAGGCTGCTTGAGTTTGGATCGAAAACTTCTACGGTTATAGAGGGTTTGTTGAAGTTAAAACATACTAAGTAATCACCGGCGTCCCGTGCAATAGGCACTATGCCTGTCGGAAGTCCAGCGGTGCCTCCTGCGCGGGCATACCATGCTATGGTATATGGCCGTATATCAGGTGAGAGCTCAAAAAACTCACTAATACAACTCTCGTTTTCATCATAAGGAAATGAAGATATTTCTGGAGATGACTTGTCTGAATAGGTGAATAAATCTAAGTATGAGCTTGGAAAGATTACTCCCAATAATTTTTGTGTCTGAGAGATTGTGTCATTGGTAACTGATGAGCTTTGTTCAATTCCAAAAGAACTCCAGTCAATTTTCATGCTTTTCTCCTAGGGTTTTTTCCCATCTAGAAAGCCATTTTTCCTGAGTGAACAAGGAGCCCGGAGCACGCAAAGGTGCCCCACGCACTGCCGCCATATAAAGGAGTGACAGGCACAAAAAATGCCAGATGTTCATATAGCGATATCTACATGGCCTTGATCATATTCGGTCTGTCAATACCAGTCACTGATTTTTCAGCGACGGTAAAAATCTTAGCTATGTGAAAGGAACTATACAAGTTGGCAGCAGTCGATACGTGCTGTAGGAAATTTCTTTGGAAAATCTAAGTTAAGAGAATTCTGATAGCGCTGAAAGCAGAGGTTTTATCTGGTTATAGGTAATAAAATTTATTCACCATAAGTCGATTCTGTTGCATTGGAACTCAATGATGCTTCCGTCATCTAAACCTCCTGGTAGGTAATCATCGATCAGTAGAAATATTTTGCCGACAGAGATGAGTTGTTGTTTGGAGTCAATTATTTTTGCGATAACTTTTTGTTCTAAAGAGGTATCGCTAATTTTCCAGATCCCAATTGTTGTATCTTGACTGATCATTGCATTTTTCATTGAGAAGACATGAAGCGGATCAGTCACGTGATCACCAACGTTAACAGCGCATGGCTGAGAGAAGGCAAAACAGGTAAATTCCCCATCAGTGATCTCGACCTCCGCATCTTCAGCTGATCTTGATATCCAGTTAATGCTTTTTACTATCATGACTATTCGCTCGATCCTGTTGGTATTTTATATGGCGGTGGCCTATGCCCAAGATGAGGGTTAGGGCCAACAGTATCAGTTTTGGCTGATTTTGGTTGAGCCTTCCATCCCAAGCTGGGTGCTTTTGCCTCAAAAAAGGATACTGGCTTTAAGTGCAATGTTGTTATCTCACCAGTTTTTCTGTCAAGTCCAACGAGTAGACCTTTAGCACTCCCGGTTCCGCCAGGTATTGCGACATAGGCATTTAGTTCAGGCACAAATGTTCCGTTTCGAACAACCGAGTTAGCGTCAGAAATGTACTGTTTGAGAGAGTAATTTTCATATCCAAGAGTCTCAGCTATCTCGGCGCCATGTTTTTCAAAGTGAATAATATCTTCGCCAGGTTTGAAGGCACGATCTACATATGGGGGGTGTGGTGCCCCTTCTTCCACCTTTGCATTGTTTTCTGGTGTTCTGTCTTTTGACTCTGGTTTTCCCTCATTAGCACCGGGGCATTCATTCAATCCCAGAGGATCCACCCGCCCCGTTGGGTTGTTCACATACTTGTAGTTGTTCAACCCCCCCGCCAGCTTGATCGGATCCGGTGTCAAAAACCGTCCCGAACTCGGATTGTAGTAGCGATGCCGGTTGTAGTGCAGCCCGGTTTCCGTATCGAAGTACTGGCCCTGGAAACGCAACGGGTTGTCGATTTCGGAAACGTCCAGCGCGGCCAGATTGCCATACGCCCGATACTTCGCCGACCACATGATCTCGCCGCTATAGGCGGTCAATTCCTGCGGAGTGCCGAGGTGGTCGAGTTGGTAATAGAACGGTGTGGCCTGGGCCGGGCCTTCGCCATCGAGCATGGCCAGCGGACGGAAGGTGCCGGGTTCGTAGATGTAGCTGCGATAGCGGTTTTCAGCGCTTTCGGCGATCAGCCGTTCGCCTTGCCAGAGGAACTCGGTAGTACGGCCATCGACGGTTTTGCTGATGCGGCGGCCGAAGGCGTCGTACCTGTAGGTAGCGGTGCTGCCACCCGGCAGGCTGACGCCGATCAGCCGGTGCTGGCAGTCGTACTGATACTCGGTGACCAGCTTCTGGCCCGCGCCGCGGCGTTCGCGGCTGAGGTTGCCGAAGGCGTCGTAGTCGTAATGACGGTCGCCTTGCATCAGCAGGCGGTTGCCTTTGACGTTGGCCAGGTTGGCCGCTGGCTGGTCGCCTTGGCCTAGCAGGTTGCCGGCCGGGTCGTGGGCGAAGCTTTCCGGGGTGGCGCCCCGTACGTTGATCAGGCGATCCAGCGGGTCGTAGTGATAACGCAGGTTGCCCTTGCGGCTGTCGTCGATGCCGGCGAGATTGCCGTTGGCGTCGTAGGCATAGGCGCGGCGGTAGAGGTTGTGGTGCTGGCCGTGCTGTTGCTGGCTGACGCTGTGGGCCTGCAGGCGGCCTTGTTCGTCGTATTGGTACTGACTGAGCAGCAGGCCCTGTTGGCGCTGCTGTTCGCGGCCGGCGCTGAACTGGTGGCTGGTCAGGCGCGAGCCGTTGAGGTCGATGCTGCTGAGTTGGCCGCCAGGGGCATGGCGGTAGTCGAGCTTGCTGCCATCGGGCAGGCGACAATGGCTGAGCTGGCCGAGCTTGTCGTACTCGTAACGCAGGGTGCCCCAGCCCTGGTGTTCGGTAATCAGGCGGTCTTGCAGGTCGTATTCGTAGGCCAGCGGCCAGTGGCCGTCGTCGACGTTGACCAGGCGGCCCAGGGCGTCGTAGCTGTAGTGGATCTCTTCACCATCGGCCAGGGTTTTTACCAGCAGGCGGCCAGCGGCATCGCGCTGGTACTCGGTAACCAGCTCGCTGCCGTCGTCGCCGAATTCGGTTTTCTTCAGCAGCTTGCCATTGAGGTCGTAGGCATAGGCGGTGCTGCGCCCGTCGAAGCCGGTTTCCTGCTGGATCAGGCCGTTGGGGTAGTAGTCCAGGTGGTACTGCTCACCGCGCTCGTTTTCGATATCGGTGAGCAGCAGGCGGGCGTTGTCGTAGCGATAACGCAACTGGCTGCCGTCTGGGTTGATGCGGCGGCTGACCAGGTGCAGGTTGTCGGCGTATTCGTAGCGGGTGATGCGCCCCAGCTCGTCGCGCTCGGCGGTGACTTTGCCGTAGGCGTTGTAGCTGAAGGCGCGGGTCGCGCCGCCTGGTAGGGTGATCTGAGCCAGGCGGTTGGCGGCGTCCCACTGGTAGTGGGTGATGGCGCCGCTTTCGTCCTGGCGGGTGATTTGCCGGCCCAGGGCGTCGTAGCGGTATTTGCGCTGGCCGCCGTCAGGCAAACGTTCTTCCAGCAGTTGGCCGAGGCCGTTCCAGCCCAGTTGATGGCGGCTGCCGTCGGCGTGGGTGATCTCCAGCAGGCGGCCCTGGCGGTCGTAGCGGTAGTGGGTTTCGTTGCCGTCGGGGTCGGTCTGTTGGGTGATGTCGCCCTGGAGGTTGCGCTGGTATTTCCAGGTGGCCTTGCCGCGACGTACCACCCGTACGAAACCGTTGTGGTGTTGGTAGGTGGTCGGTTGGTCTTCGGGCGGGATGATTGCGACCAGGCGCCCGGCTTCGTCGTACTGATATTCGGTGACCGCACCAAGCGGGTCTTTCTCGGCGATCAGGCGGCCTTTTTCATCGTAGGCCTTTTGTGTTTCTGCGCCGTCAGGGTCGGTCTGGCTGACCAGGCGGGCGTTTTCGTCGTGTACGTAAACCAACTCGCTGCCATCGGCGCGGGCGACAGTGACTGTGCCTTTGTCGTCCCACACATACCGCGCATCGATTTGCGAGAGGTTGGACCACTGGCGGATACAACGGGCCGCCTTGCCTTCGCGCTCCCAGTCCCAGTAAAAGCTCGCGCCACCGGCCAGTTGGCGCTCCTGAATGACGTGTTGCTCGTCATAGCGATAGCGTTCGATTTCACCCACGGCATTGGTGGCGCTGATCAGCTGGTTGCGTGCGTTGTACTGGTAACTGACCAGGGTTTGTACTGTCAGCCAGGGCTCCTGACGTTCACCTCGTTCGTCGTACTCGGGGCGGCGCTGCTGATAGTCGACCGCGGCGATATGGCTGTCGTCATAGCGCAGGAACAGGCAGCGTCCGGCACCGTTGTCGATGCGCTGGATACGGTCGACCAGGTCGTAGCTGATGTGCAACTGGTTGTCGTAGGCGTCGCTGATGGTGGTCAGGCGCCCGGCACGGAAGTGATAAAAACGCGAGCTCTGGCCGGCCTGGGTCAGGACCAGCTCCCCCGGCGTATCGCCCAGGAAAATCGCGGCCTCGGCCAGGCTGTTGGTAATGGCCGGACGCTGTTCGGTCGGCATCGGGAAGCGGGTCCGGCGATTTTCACTATCGGTCCACAGCACACCTTCATCGTCCAGTTGCAAACGATGGGACAGTGAGTGGCTCCAGCCGAAGCCCAGGCGGTTGTCGATTTCCGCGGCGCTGGTGCGGTACAGCCGCGTCCATTCCAGAGGTAGCAGGCCGTCGAGTTCACCGTCGGTAAGGGTCAGCAGTTCCTCGCCGGTGACCATCGAGACAGGGTCGATATCGCAGCGGGTGTTCTTTGTGCATTGCGTCGATTGATCCGCCGGATTCTTGGATTGCTTGGGCGCGTCATCGACAGGTTTGTGTTTGACCAGCAGGCTTTGCGGCTCTGTTTTCTTCCGGGCAAACACCGAGGCGTTCTGCTCCATCAGCGTGGGGGTATCGGCAGTCTTGGGCAGAGGCTTAGGCATAGGCTTGGGGCCACCGCCAGCATCGCTGGGGCTGATAGAGAGGGGGGCCTTCTTGCTCGCGTCCAGAGGAACACCCTTGGCCTGGAGCATCACAGGCTTGGACAGCTCTGTATGGGCCTGAAGGCTATGTTTGGTGCTGGCGGTCATCAACTGCTCAGCCAGGCCTTCAAGGTATTTGAGCGCTCCCCCAGGCTTCATTTTGCTCAGGGCCTTGGTTCCCAGGCGCACGGCCAGGCCGGCACCGCCGGTAAGGCAGATGCCGATGACCACGTTGATCAGGAACTCGACGCCGATGCTCGCGATCACGTTGACGATCACTTGCGGCGGCAACATGCCGACCCAGGCGACGATTGCCGAGACGTAGATGAACATCAGCGGTTCGTCGTTGAGTATCAATAAGGCAGAGGCGATGGCGTCTTTGGAGGTGGCGTAGAGCTTGTCGATTTCGAGGTCCGATAAGTAATCGCCAAGCTGTTTGGCCTTGCCTATCGGGTCGGCCAAAAGCTCCATAAGGTCTTTCAAGTCATCCCACAAATCGAGCAGCGCTTGCTCAAAACTATCGAGCGCCTCTTGCAGCAGAATCCTTGCGCGACCCGAACGATCTGCCGCGGAGTAAGTGCTCCACTGTGGTTGGAACTTGCTCGTCCACTCGCTTTTCAACCAGCCATCGAGGTGAGTGATCACGCCTTTGTAAGAGCCATAGAGGGCTTTGACATCGTTTTCCGACACGTCCGGAAAAAAGGTGATGCGATAGAGTTTCCCCGGGATGCACTTGTCGATGGTCTCGATGCCGCCAGGACCGATCTTTTTATTGATCGGGGCTCCCACCACGGAGTACCCGATCATTGCTTTTTCGACCTGTTCGACGCGCACCGGGGTATTGCCGATGGGCACGTAGCGTGCGGTTTCGAACGTATGGATCAGGGTGAACTTGCCGTCCTTTGGACACACTGCAAAGGTCTCGACGGCCCCTGTCTTGGTCTTGCGCTGGGTGACGCTGACTTCGTTGCCGACCTTGAATTTCTGGTCGACGTCCATGGCCCAGCCTGTCCAGAAACCATCCGCCCAGTTCTTGTAATCACTCAGGCAATTATTGAAGTCCTTGAGGATCAGATTCACGTCGGGCTTTTTGGCGTCCAGTACCCGAAGGACCAAGGTTCCCAGTGGGCTGCTAATCATGCGTTGACTTCCTTTGTCAGCTGGGCGGCGAGGCGCTCTGCCATATCTTCTGTATTCGGTTGATGACGGACGAAGCGTTCGACTTTGTGGCGCAGGTTGTTTTCAGGAAAGGCGAAATACAGTTCGGGGCAGTCTTCGCTCAGCCACTGCATCAGGTTGTCGATCACCGTGCTGGGATCGTCCTTGGCGAGTTTCTTGACCAGCGCTTCCGACACTTCCCACCAGGGGAATGGTTTGGGTGGCTTGACTACGCCTTGGCCAGTACTCAATGCCCGGCCATTGATCAGGTAGCGGTCGAATATGGGCAGGACTTGCGGGGCGTCTTCGCCCAACCCTTCCAGAATCGGATAGATATGCCGCCCATCCCAAAACCTGAAAAACACCTCCGCCCCAT
The DNA here is from genome assembly GCF_024610635.1 of Pseudomonas sp. T8. Taxonomy (NCBI): domain Bacteria; kingdom Pseudomonadati; phylum Pseudomonadota; class Gammaproteobacteria; order Pseudomonadales; family Pseudomonadaceae; genus Pseudomonas; species Pseudomonas sp. T8. The sequence continues at coordinate 4,011,851 of NZ_CP102374.1, read as the reverse complement.
CCGGCATCTTCACCTGAGTCAGGCTGCGCAGATGCTCGAACACCACGTCCGGTTCGCTGCTGGAGACAGCGAGCCAGCCCCAGTCGTCGGCGTCGGTGGTGGCGATCCAGTCGAGGAAGGGGGAGGTCGGTTTGAGTTCGGCGAGGTAGGGCATGACCGGCTGCCAGTCGGCGTAGGGCGTGCCGCTCCAGATGGCGGTCAGGCCGCTGGCACCCTGGGTCTGGTAGAAGTCCTTGAGCGGGTTGGCGTCGCTGGCGTTGCTGATGACCAGGTACAGGCGTTCGTCGGCTTGCAGCGGCTGCTGGGCGAGCCAGGCTTGGGGTGTCAGGCGATCAGATGGCACAGGCACCGTCCTTGCACTTTTCGCACTCTTCGCAGAAAGGCGCGTTGCGTTTGAGGGTGTTGATTTGCGCCGGGGTCAGCAGGGCGCCGGCCTTGTCGGCGTCGGCCTGCTTCAGCACGCCGGGCATCAGTGGCGCGGCGCCGGAGCCGCTGCCCGGGGCGCCGCCGGAGTTGACCTTGACCTGCGGGCCGTTGATGGTCACGCCGCCGGCGTCGAGCTTGATAAAGCTGCCGCCGCCCTTGAGGGTCAGCTCGCTGCCGGCTTCCATCACGACCTTCACCCCGGCATTGAGGTGGATCTCCTGGCCAGCTTCGATGAACTGCCCGGTGCCGATCTTGATGTGCTGGTTGGCGCCGACGGTGAGGTGGTCACTGGCGCGGGCTTCGACCTTGCGGTCGGCGTGCACGGTGTGGTGTTCCTCGGCCTTGAATTCGCTGTAGCTGTTGGCCTCGACCGTGTCGTGGCGCTCGTTGCCGACGCGGATCTTCTGGTCGTGTTCGACGTTCTCGTCCCAGTCGCGCTGGGCGTGCAGGAAGATCTGTTCCTGGCCCTTCTTGTCCTCGATGCGCAGCTCGTTGTAGCCGCCGCCACCCGGGGAACTGAGGGTCTTGAAGGTGCTGCGGGTCTTGTTCGCCGGCAGCTCGTAGGGGACGACGTTTTCCTTGTGGTACAGGCAGCCGCTGATCAGCGGCTGGTCGGGGTCGCCCTCGAGGAAGGTCACCAGCACTTCCATGCCGATCCGCGGGATGGCGATGCCGCCGTACTGCGCCCCGGCCCAGGCCGAGGACACGCGCAGCCAGCAGCTGGTCTTGTCGTCCGACTGGCCTTCGCGGTCCCAGTGGAACTGCACCTTGACCCGACCGTACTGGTCGCAGTGGATCTCTTCGCCCTTGGGCCCGGTGACCACCGCGCTCTGGCTGCCGAGGATGCGCGGTTTGGGGTGCAGCAGCGGCGGTCGGTTGGGCACGTCCCAGGGCGTGGCCTGGAAGCGGTTGCGGTAGCCCTGGTGGAAGTCGTCCTTCAAGGCTGTGGTGTCGCTGGTCACCGACTCTTCCAGCACCTGCGGCTGCTTGCCTTCGTGGACGATCTCGGTGAGCAGCCAGAGGTCGTTCCATTGCGCTTTCGGGTGTTCGCTCAGGGCGAGGAAATGCCCGCTGACCAGCAACGGCTGATCGCTTTTGCCCTCGGCCAGCCGGTAGTCGCTGCGGTGGCGTTCCAGGGCGCGCTTGGCCAGGTGCTTGCCGCGTTCGCGGTCGACGAAGCGGCCGGGGTAGTCGTAGTCCTCGAGGTCCGGCTTGAACTCGCTCTTGGCGTCGCTCTCCAGGGTCAGGCGCGGTTTCTCGAAGTCGTAGTCGCGGCGGGTGGTGCGGCTGGTGCGGGCTTCCAGGCGCAGGTCGAAGCGCTTGATCACCGGGTCGTTGGCGACCATGCCGGAGTCTTGCTGATAGGCCACTGGCGCCAGTTTCGGGAACACCGTCTGGTCATCGCCGAAGACGATCTTGTGGCTGTCGGCGCTGTGCTGGAAGTGGTAGTGGATACCTTCTTCCTCGCACAGGCGCTGGATGAAATGCAGGTCCGATTCGTCGTACTGCACGCAGTAGTTGCGCTCGGGATAGATCGAACCCAGCTGGAACTGGTAGGCATTGCTTTGGATGCCATGTTCTTCGAGGACCTGGCCGATGATTTTCGGCACCGTGAGGTTCTGGAAGATGCGTTGGTTGATGCGGTGCGCGAGGTAGGCCAGGTGCGGGCGCACGGTCACCGAGTAGCGGGTCAGGCGCTTGCCGGAATCGCCCTGGGCGACGCGGTAGATCTGCCCGTGGATGCCGGTGCCATTCTGCGCCAACTGCAGGAAGGCCGGTTTGTGCAGCAGGCTTTCCAGGTCCAGGGTGGCCTGGGCGCTGACCAGCTCGACCTCGAAGGCAAAGGGCTGGCTGATGGCTTCCCGTCCGGTGAAGGACAGGACCTGGAGGTCGTTCGAAAGCCCCTCGATGGTCAGGCTGAAGTGAGTCTGATTGGCCGGCGCGAACATCCCTTGTTCCTCGTGCAGTACTGCCGCGTGGGTCGAGCCCGGGGCCGGGCGCCGACGAACGCAAGAAATCCCTTATGGCGTAAACAACATCGACCAGCAGAGCTGGCCGATGTTGGTGTAACGGTCGGCCGGACTTAGCCCGCGACCGGGGAACGCCAGTCGTCGGAACCGGAAGTACCGGAGACTTCGTGGGTCCAGGTGATTTTGCGGTAGGTGAAGTGCACGTCTTCCAGGTGGGTGAAGTGCGAGTTCGATGGGTCCTGGCAGTTGTGCATGTAGTCTTTGATGTCGACGATGATCGCGTCTTCCAGGGTGGTGGTGTAGTAGTGCTCCTGGGTGCCGGCAGCGGAGGTGCGGTACCACTGGATTTCGATCTTGGTCAGACGCTCACCGGAAGTCAGGGCAGCCAGCAGCAGTGGCGAAGCCTTGTCGAATACCTTGGTGATGACCACTGGTTTGTGCACGCGCTGGCCGGTTGGCTGGCCGGACTGCGGGTCACGCGGGATGATCACTTCGTGCTGGAAGCCCTGAACCATGACCTGGTCTTCGTGGCCTTCCTGGTAGGTGTTGCCAACGGAGTCAGCGGTGAAGGCACCGGCGGTGATCAGGCCTTGTTTGGTGCCAGTGATGGACATATACGCTGGTGTAGCCATGGATGCTCTCCTTGCTAAAAAATAAAGGTGCCCGGTGGGACGGATCGCCCGGTTGGGTGCCGAGGTAGATATCAAGGAGCGTGCCAGGAGCGGGAAGCGCCTTATGGATCAAGGGCTTCAGGTGATTTTGGAGATCGGTGAAAGTATTTCCCGGGCGAAAGCCGCTGAAAGTGCGCAACTTCTTGCGCAGTGCTGTGCAAGAAGTTGCGCACTCGGCTGTATGGCACGGTTTATAAAGCCCTTGAGCATCTGCTCACAGAGTTATCCACAGCCAGGTGCGCAAGAAGTTGCGCATGATGGCCAAGGGCCTTGTCAGGCGGAGGTCGAGGTGCTTCCCGTGGGTATCGCTTGTGGCGTCACGCTTGTCGACGGCGACTCGCGGTAGCTGGAGGGGCTGAATACCCGGGTCAGCACCAGCATGGCCAGCACGGTCAGGATCAGTACCCACCAGGCGCTGATGAAGCTGCCGGTGAGTTCCCGCAGCCAGCCGGTCAGCCACGGCGACACAGCGTTGATCAGGAACCCCACCCCTTGCACGAAGGCCGCCAGTTGCCCGGCTTCCCGGGGATCGCGACGGTGGTCGAGGGTGAGGATCAGGCTCAGCGCGAAGCAGGCGCCGAGGCCGAAGCCGATCAGCGCCACCCACAGCTGCGGGGCCTGCAGCGGCCACAACAGCAGGCCGCCGAAGCCCAGGGCCTGGGCGCTCAGGCTGATGGCGAGCAGTGGCCGGCGGTCGCTCTGGCGCTGCGCCAGGGCGGGCATCAACAGCGCGGCAATGACCTGGAAGATGGTCATGAACGCCAGCAGCGAGCCGCTCTGGGTCGCGCTCCAGCCCAGTTGCAGGTAATAGGCCGGCAGCCAGGCGACCATGCTCATGTAGCCGCAGTTGATCAGGCCGAAGTACAGCGCCAGCAACCAGGCCCGGCGGTTGCGCCACAGGTTGATGGAGGGGGCGTTGAGGCGCTGCCCTGGCCCGACGAAAGGCAGCAGCCACCACAGCAGCAGGGCCGCCAGCGCCGGTAGCAACCACACGCCGAGCCCGGCCTGCCAATGGGCGAAGTGCGTGGCGACATGCGGGCTGAGCAGCGCCGCGAGGCCGCCACCGCCCATCAGCGAAGCCGAATAGATGCCCATGGCCAAGGCCACCCGCTGCTGGAACTGGCGCTTGATCAGCGCCGGCACCAGCGCCTGGATCAAGGCCACGCCGGCACCGCCGAGCAGGGCGGTGGCGAGCAGCGCGCCGGCCTGGTCGCAGAGCAACCGCGCCAGGCAGGCGCAGAGGATCATCAACAGGCCGAGGGCGACCCCGCGCCGTTCTCCCAGGCGGGCTTCCAGGCGCACCCCGAGCAAGGCCACCAGGCCCATGCAGACCACCGGCAGGCTGGTGAGCCAGGCACTGCTCTGGAAGCTCATGCCGGTGGCGCCACGAATCTCCATCAGCAGTGGGCTGATGGAGCTGATGATCGGCCGCAGGTTGAGCCCCAGGGCGATCAACAGGGCCCAGCCGCCGAGGCGACGCAGGCGCGACTCAGCGAACGGCATGGCGGGCCTGCCAGGCGCGGTAGATCGCGTTCATCGCCGCTTGCGGCAGGTGTTGCACTGGCAAGCGCTGGTCCGCCAGGGGCTGGGCCAGTTGTTCATAGATCGCCGCCGTGGACAGGCCGAAGGGCGCGGCGCTGGCGTTGTCCGCGGCGAACACCGCGCGCGCCACACCGCACAGGTACATGGCGCTCAAACACATGGGGCAGGGCTGGCCGCTGGCATAGATCACGCAGCCGTCCAGGCGCGGGCCGAGCCGCTGGCTGGCGACCCGGATGGCCAACAGTTCGGCGTGGGCGGTGGGGTCCTGGCTCAGGTGGATCTGATTGACCGTCTCGGCCAGCACCTGGCCGTCGCGCACCAGCACCGCGCCAAACGGCCGGCCGCCGGCCGCGACGTTTTGCCGGGCCAGTTCGACGGCGCGTTGCAGGTAATCCTGATCGTCTTTCATGGGGGCTCCTTAAGGCACAAATCAGGACGCGCCAGCGTCCCGCAGCAGTTTGGCGATGGTGGTCTGGCCGCGTTTTTCCGCCTGTTGCAGAGGGCTCAGGCCATCGTTGTCCGGCAGGTTCAGGTCGGCGCCGGCGGCGATCAGCTGGGCGACAATCTGTTGGTGTGCCGGGCCGCCATCGGCCAGCACTATGGCTTCCATCAGGCAGGTCCAGCCCAGGCGATTGACGTGGTCGAGGTCGACGCCGGCCTCGATCAGCAGGCGCACGGTGTCGACATGCCCACGCTCGCAGGCCGGAATCAGCGCGGTACCGCCGTAGCGGTTGGTGCTTTTCAGGTCGGCGCCGTGGGCCAGGGTCAGTTGCAGGATCGCGGTGTGCCCACTGGCGCCGGCCAGCAGGTAAGGGCTGTCGTGGATCAGGTTCTTCTGGTTGACGTCGGCGCCGGCCTCGATCAGCGCCCGGGCGATCTCGACCTGGTTGGCGGCGGTGGCCAGCAGCAACGGGCTGCTGCCATCCAGGCCGCGCACATTGACGTCCGCGCCTTGCCGAAGCAGCGCCTGGACCTTGGGCAACTGCCCGTCGCGGACTGCCTCGAGCAGCTGGTTATCCTTTGCCATCACCACCCCCACCACGAACAGACAGATCGCCAGGACAGCGTGTTTGCAAGACAGGTAACGCATGGCGTCAGGCTCCCTGTGCAGTCAATGAACGCCGAGTATGGTCAGGCCCTGATGTATTCTGAAATTAAATATAACCATGCCAATCAGTGGCATTCAGAATGGTGCTGCCATGTTCGATCCTGTGCTGCTGCGCAGCTTTGTCGCTGTCGTTGACTGCGCCAACTTCACCCGCGCCGCCGAGCGCCTGCACCTCACCCAGTCCACCGTCAGCCAGCAGGTGCGGCGGCTGGAGGAGAGCCTGGACTGCCAGTTGCTCGATCGCGACCAGCGTCGGGTGGTGGCCACCGCCGAGGGCGAGCGTCTGCTGGGCTATGCGCGGCGCATCCTGGCCCTCAACGAAGAGGCCAGCGATGTCTTGCTGCACCAGCAGAGCGAAGGTGTGCTGCGCCTCGGGGTGCCGGAAGACTTCGCCGCCGAGCGGTTGATGCCGTTGTTGTCGCGCTTCGGCCAGGACCATCCCGGCGTGCGCCTGGAGGTCACCAGCGGGCTGGGCCCGGAATTGACCCGCCTCTATCGGCGTGGCGAATTCGATCTGTTGCTGGTCAAGCAGATGGGTGCCAGCGACGACTGCCTGGGGTCCTGGCCGGAACCCCTGTGCTGGGTCGACAGCCGCGCCACCCCGGCCTTCGGCCGCGATCCGTTGCCGCTGGTGGCCTTCCCGGTGGGTGGGCTGTATCGCCATGAAATGCTTCATCACCTCGAAGTCGGCGGTTGGCGCTGGCGCATCGGTTACTCCAGCGCCAGCCTGGCCAGCGTCTGCTCGGCGGTGGCCGCAGGCTTGGGCATCAGCCTGCTGCCGGTGCGGGTGGTGGCCGCCGGGCACCGCGTGCTCGATGCAGCCAGCGGCTTGCCGGACATCCAGGGCGTGTGCCTGGCGCTGTACGGCCGCAGCGGCTTGAGCCGCGCTGGCAAGGCCTTGGAGAGCCAGTTGCTGGCGTTGTGCGAGAGCCAGGCGCTGAAGGTATGAACAACCCTGTCCAGGGTTCGCTTGAGCAGGCGCCTCTTGATTCGCTTTACCGGGGGCGCCTGATCCCTTGATCGACGTTCGGTCGGTCCCTTTTATTTCGCCACTGCTGTCGCTTCACCCCGGTTTTGCCGTGGCGATGCAATGCCCTTGGCGAATATTTTCAATGCTCGAAAAGCATGGCTTTTTGACTCCTTCCCTGCAGCCCTTGATCCGCGCGGCCTGGCGCGAGATGACGGCTTTAAATATGCGATTTTGATCTATCCATAACTTTAAAGATTACTTTCGGAGATAAGTGTCTGGCGCCAATCATTCAGCCCTCGACGCTGCTCCGGGGGAGTTCGCAGGTGTGGGTCGGGCTATTCGCAAAAGACTGTAGGGAGTTAATCAATGGGCAATGTCCAGACCGCCGCCAGTGCACACGAGGTGCTGTGGCGCCAGGCGCCGAGCGGCGATTTGGTCGACCTCGGCCGGCCGCACCGCTTGCCGTTGGGCCAGTTGCGTCTGCAGAAGGCACCCAAGGCCGGGCTGCGGCGCCGCGAGGCGATTGCGCTCGGGGTGATCGCCCTGGTCTTGCACGGTGCGGTGATCTACTGGATCAGTCAGAAGCCGACCCCGGTATTGCCGATCGTGCCGCCGGAAATTCCACCGATGACCATCGAGTTTTCCCGGCCGGCGCCGCCGGTGGTCGAGCCGCCGCCACCGCAGACGGTACAACCGGTGGTGGAGCCACCACCGCCGGTGGAGGACGAACTGGCGGTCAAGCCGCCACCGCCCAAGCCGATTCCCAAGCCCAAGCCCAAGCCGAAACCGGTGCCCAAGCCTGAGCCCAAGCCTGAGCCCAAGCCGGTCCAGCAACAGCCTGCGCCGCCACAACCGGCCGCGCCTGTCGCCGCTCCGGCACCGCCCGCGCCACCGGCCCCGGCGCCCGTGACCCCGGCTTCGGCGAATGCCGCGTACCTGAAGAACCCGGCGCCGGAATATCCGTCGCTGGCCCAGCGTCGCGGTTGGGAAGGCACGGTGCTGTTGCGGGTGCATGTACTGGCCAGCGGCAAGCCCGGCGAGATCCAGATTCAGAAAAGCAGCGGTCGCCAGCAACTCGACGACGCGGCGTTATCGGCAGTCAAGCGCTGGAGCTTCGTGCCGGCCAAGCAGGGTGATGTCGCCCAGGACGGCTGGGTCAGCGTGCCCATCGATTTCAAGATTCATTGAGCCTGCGCCAGGCGCTATCGCGAGCACGCTCGCTCTTACAAGGGTTATACAGAGGGACACATCATGAGTTTATTGGCATCTCCACTCGAATCCATCGAAAGCGCGGTGATCTGGCTGCTGGTGGTGTTTTCCGTGGCTACCTGGGGCCTGGCCCTGCTCAAGGGCGCGCAGTTCGCCCGCCTCAAGGCCCAGGATCGCAAGTTCCACAAGCAGTTCTGGGCCGCCTCCAGCCTCGACTCGGCGGCCGAGCTCAGCGAAACCCAGCCCGGCGCCGCCGCTCGCGTGGCCCAGGCCGGCTACGCGGCGATCCAGGTCGGCGACACCGCGCACGCGGCGGACCTGAGCCAGGCGATCAATCATCAGGACCGCCTGGAGCGCGCCCTGCGCCAGCAGATCGTCCGTGAGCGGCGTTCGCTGGAAACCGGCTTGGCGGTGGTCGCGAGTATCGGCAGCACCTCGCCCTTCATCGGTTTGTTCGGCACCGTGTGGGGGATCATGGAAGCTCTGAAAGGCATCAGTGCGGCGGGCTCGGCGAGCCTGGAAACCGTGGCCGGGCCAATCGGCGCGGCGCTGGTCGCCACCGGCGTGGGGATCGCCGTCGCGGTACCGGCGGTGCTGGTTTACAACTACTTCCTGCGGCGCCTGAAGCTGACCGCCGCCGACCTGGATGACTTCGCCCATGACTTCTACAGCCTGGCGCAGAAGAGTTCGTTCCGTGTGCTGATCCACCCGACCGCGCACAAGGCCGCGGCCCAGGGCAGCGCACAGAAAGTGAAGGAGGCGTCCTGACATGGCCTTCTCGACCCAGGACAGTGATGAGGTGCTGAGCGAGATCAACGTCACGCCGCTGGTGGACGTGATGCTGGTACTGCTGGTGGTGTTCATCGTCACCGCGCCGCTGCTGACCAACGCGATTCCGATCAACCTGCCCAAGACCGAGGCCGTGGCCCCGGTGGAGCAGAAGGACCCGCTGGTGGTGAGCATCGACGGCGCCGGTAAACTCTTTATCAACAAGGACGAGATCCAGCCGGATCTTTTGGAAACCAATCTTCAGGTGGCCAAGGCCAAGGACCCGGAAGTGCGCGTGCAGTTGCAGGCGGACGACGGCGTCAACTACGGCGAAGTGGCCCGTGCCATGGCCTCCATCGAGCGTGCCGGTATCACCAAGCTGTCGGTGATCACCGCACGCTGACCCAGTGTTGTAAGCCACGACTTTTCAGGCCGTCTCCTTGGCAGGGTGCGGCCTTTTTTTTGCCTGCGATTTGGCCAGGCAAGGTTGCCTGGACGGACGCCATCGCGAGCAAGCTGCGCTCCTACAGGTTCGTGGCGCCCGCCGGCTTTTGTAGGAGCAGCCGGTCGACGCTCGATTGCCCGCGATGCAGGCCCCGCGGTCTGCCTGCCAGGCGCCTAGGGCTCGTACAGCCTGGGTACAGGTGACTCTTGATATTCTTTATAGGTCTTAATAAATAGCTTCTTATTCCTTAACGAATATAACTCTCGTCCCTATACTCGATCGGGAACAGACACGCAGGAGAGCTCCCCCATGCGCAACGAATCAATTCGCTACCTGATTGTGCCGGGCTGGCAAGGATCGCCAGAAGATCATTGGCAAAGCCACTGGCAGAACAGCCTGCCAAACAGTGCGCGGGTGGAGCAGGCCGACTGGCTGACGCCCCGGCGCGAAGACTGGGTCGCGGCGCTGGCTGAGGCGATTGCCGCCGACAGCACGCCGGTGATCCTGATTGCCCACAGCCTGGGCTGCATCACCGTCGCGCACTGGGCCGCCCATGCGCCGGTCAGTGCCTTGCGCCAGGTGCGCGGTGCGTTGCTGGTGGCGCCGGCGGATGTCGAGCGTCCGGCCTGCGCGCCGGCGCTGCGCAATTTCGCGCCGATCCCCAGCGACCTGTTGCCGTTCCCGAGCCAGATTGTCAGCTCCGACAACGACAGTGCAATCAGCGCGCCGCGTGCCCTGGAACTGGCCCGCCACTGGGGCGCCGAGGCGGGGATCCTGTCCGGTGCCGGGCATATCAACGTCAAGTCCGGGCACCAGCGCTGGGAGCAGGGTTTCGCGTATCTCTACCGCCTGCAAAACCGCATGGAACAGCATTCCCTGCGCCGCGCCTGATTTTTTCTTTTTGTTAAACGCCCCCGCCTGCCAGCGGATTTGGGCGGGAGTCTGCCATGAGTCTGCATGAGTCTTTCGGTCAGCCGCTGCTGACCTTTCCCGATGCTGAAAAAAGTCCGTTGAGCATCCGCGCCAAGGCGCTGGTGTTCGTCGATCCCCGCTCGCGGCAGTTGCGCCAGGAGCTGGAACAGCTGGCGCCGCGGGCGATCTCGGTGTTGATCCGCGGTGAAACCGGCAGCGGCAAGGAACTGCTGGCCCGGCATATCCACCGCGCCAGCGACCGCAGCGGCCTGTTCGTCTCGGTCAACTGCGGGGCCATCAGCCCGACCTACGCCGACGCCGAACTGTTCGGTTATGCCGGCGGCGCCTTCAGCGGTTCGGCCAGCAGCCGCGCCGGCTGGTTCGGCTCGGCCAACGGCGGCACCCTGTACCTGGACGAGATCGGCGACTTGCCGCTGCCGATCCAGATCAAGCTGCTCTCGGCCCTGGAAAATCATGAGGTGACCCGGGTCGGCGCCCATCAGCCGAGCCCGGTGGATGTGCGCCTGGTGGCGGCCACCAGCATCGACCTGGCCCAGGCGGTGGCGGCGGGCAAGTTCCATGAGCGGCTGTATCACTACCTGGGCGAGGGCCACCTGGAGCTGCCGGCGCTGCGCGAGCGGGTCGGCGACATCCTGTCGTTGGCCGAGTATTTCCTCGGCATCTACAGCCAGCGCCTGGACCTGCCGGTGCCGCTGATCAGCGAAGCCGCCCAGCAGGTGCTGGAGCAGCACAGCTGGCCGGGCAACACTCGCGAGTTGGAGAACGTCATTCACTTTGCCCTGTTGGTCAGTAGTGGCGAGGAGATCCTGCCGGAGCACCTGAACCTGCCGCCGCAGCTGTCGCGGCTGGAGTTGGTGGACCAGCAATTGAAGGGCCTGATCGCGGACGGTTCCGCCGCCGAGTTGCAGGCGCTGAAGCACCTGCTCAAGCAACATGGCGTGATCTGAAGTCTCCTCCCATTCTGATCCGTGCAGCGGCCTGCTTTCTGTAGCCGCTGCCGCAGGCTGCGATAGGGCCGAAGGCCCTCTTGCGTCAACAAAATCGCCGCGACCGTTCCGGTCGATCGCAGCCTGCGGCAGCGGCTACAGGGGCTTGTGGAGTGCCCCGGGCGCGAGCTAGAGCGGTCCGATTCTGTATGAACAAAATGGAATATCAACGTGAATAAAAGATATTGTTAAGGCATAAAAAATCCCGGTATTGTCCGCTCCACGCCAGAGATAGCACTTCGCTGGCACCCTCATTACAAAAGCCGTCGTCACTGACGACTCATAAGGACACTGCATGAAAAAGGTTCTGTTGTTCACCGCACTGGCGGCTGCCCTGACTGCCGGTCTGGCCCAGGCTGGCGAGAAACTGGTAGTGGCGGCCACCCCTGTGCCGCACGCCGAGATCCTCGAGCTGATCAAGCCGACCCTGGCCAAGGAAGGTGTGGACCTGGAAATCAAAATCTTCACCGATTATGTGCAGCCGAACGTGCAGGTCGATCAGAAGCGTCTGGACGCCAACTACTTCCAGACCCTGCCGTACCTGAAGAGCTTCAACGAAGGCAAAGGCACTAACCTGGTGACCGTGATCGGCGTGCACGTCGAACCTTTCGGCGGCTACTCGAAGAAAGTCAAAACCCTGGCCGAGCTGAAAGACGGCGCGACCATCGCCATTCCGAACGAAGGCAGCAACAGCGGCCGCGCCCTGATCCTGCTGCAGAAGGCCGGCCTGATCGAACTCAAGGACCCGAAGAACGCCCTGGCGACCCCGAAAGACATCGCCAAGAACCCGCACAACTTCAAGTTCAAGGAACTGGAATCGGCCCTGCTGCCGCGCGTGCTGGACCAGGTCGACCTGGACATGATCAACACCAACTACGCCCTGGAAGCCGGCCTGAACCCGGCCAAGGATGCGCTGGTGATCGAGGGTGCCGATTCGCCGTACGTGAACTTCCTGGTGTCCCGCCCGGACAACAAGGACAGCGCCGCCATCCAGAAACTGGCCAAGGCCCTGACCAGCCCGCAAGTGAAGGAATTCATCGAGAAGAAATACAGCGGCGCAGTACTGCCGGCGTTCTGATGAACTACGCTTAAGTCGTACAAACCCCTTCAAGGTTTAAACGCCGATGGCTTCTACAGCGTCGGCGTTTTTTATTGCCCGCGTTACGCCCCCGCAAGAACAACCTCACCTCGCTTCTGTAGGAGCGAAGCTTGCTCGCGATCCAGGCGCTGCGGTGTATCAGTAAGGACGCAATCGCGGGCAATCAACGATGAAGGGATTTTGCTCAGGAAGGCTTCATGGCCCGGCACAACGCCTTCAGCCATTTGACGATGTCCTGCGGATCGAGGGGTTGCGGGGTATCGAGGTCGGTCATTGTTCTTATCGTCCTTGTACGTGTCTGGCCCGTTGAGGTCGGGTGCCGGTTGTCCGTTCCATGGAGGAGGATCAGAAAGATCCCTGACGGCGTCAGAAAAGTAGCCGGCCCAGACGCGCATGGCAAACCCCGCAGGTTAGTTTTTTGGGTGATATCAATATGCTTTAACGGTATTTAAATTATTGTTTTTATAGCTTTAAAGTCGACGCCTGCCGGGTGGTTTACCCACCGCCCAATGGACTGCACCACCGCCGCTGTACCCCAGTGGCGTCCAGGATTGCCATGACCCTCGACTACGCCTTTATCCTCAGTACGCTGCCGGCCTTCCTCAAGGCCGTGGGCGTGACCTTGCAGGTCGGCCTGATCGCCATCGCCACCTCCCTGCTGGTGGCCCTGATCAACGCCACGATCCTGGTGTTCCGCACCCCCTACCTGCAGCGCCTGATCGGGCTGTACGTGGAGCTGGCGCGCAACACCCCGCTGCTGATCCAGCTGTTCTTCGTCTACTTCGCCCTGCCGGCGCTGGGGCTGAAGATTTCCGGGTTCGCCGCGGCGATCATCACCATGACCTTTCTCGGCGGCGCCTACCTCACCGAGGTGCTGCGAGCCGGCGTCGAAGCGGTGCCGACGGCCCAGCTGGAGTCGGGCCGCTCCATCGGCCTGTCGCACTGGCAGCTGCTGCGCCATGTGATCCTGCCGCAAGCCGGGATCCTCAGCCTGCCGTCGCTGTTCGCCAACTTCATCTTCCTGCTCAAGGAGACCACTGTGGTCTCGGCGGTGGCGGTGCCGGAGATTCTCTACACCACCAAGAGCTACATCGCCCTCTACTACAAGACCTACGAAATGCTCGCCGTGCTCACGCTGATCTGCGTGCTGCTGTTCTTGCCGCTGTCGCTGTTGCTCAGCCGTCTGGAAAGGAGGTTGCAGCATGGCCAGTTCGGGTCTTGAACTGCTCTGGGTGTCCTTGCCGCAACTGGGCAAGGGCGCCGCGCAGACCCTGTCGATCTCCCTGCTGAGCATCGCCTTCAGCACCGTTGGCGGTGTGCTCTACGGCGTGCTGCGGACCCTCGACCACAAATGGTTGAACGCCGTGCTGCGCCTCTACCTGGAGTTGTTCCGGGCGATCCCGGTGCTGGTCTGGTTGTACCTGCTGTTTTTCGGTTTCCCGATCTTCTTCGGCATCAGCATCCCCAGCTTCACCTGCGCGGTGCTGGTGCTGTCGCTGTGGGGCGCCAGCGAAGTCGGCGAGGTGGTGCGTGGCGCCCTGCATTCGCTGCCCCGTGGCCAGCGCGAGGCGGGGCTGTCGATCGGCCTGTCCGACCCGCAACTGTACGGCTACGTGCTGCTGCCCCAGGCGCTGAAGCGCATGACGCCGCCGACCATCAACGTCTACACGCGGATCATCAAGACCAGCTCGCTGGCGGTGCTGATCGGCGTGGTGGACGTGATCAAGGTCGGCCAGCAGATCATCGAGCGCACCTACGAGTCGGTGCTGATCTACGGCGCCCTGTTCCTGTTTTTCTTCTTTATCTGCTACCCGCTGTCGGCCGCCTCGCGTGTGCTGGAGCGGCGCTGGACGCAAGCATGAGCGCACTGATCGAGTTCCAGGGTTTCAACAAGTTTTTCGGCGAGCAGCAGGTGCTCAAGGACATCGACCTCAAGGTCGCCCAGGGCGAAGTGGTGGTGATTCTCGGCCCCAGCGGCTGCGGCAAGTCCACCTTGCTGCGCTGCCTCAACGGCCTGGAAAAGGCCCACGGCGGCCACCTGAGATTCGCCGGCCGCGAACTGCTGGACAAGGCCACCGACTGGCGCCAGGTGCGCCAGGACATCGGCATGGTGTTCCAGAGTTATCACCTGTTCCCGCACATGAGCGTGCTCGACAACATCCTGCTCGGCCCGCTCAAGGTGCAGAAGCGCGACCGTCGCGAAGCCCGCGCCCAGGCCGAGGCGCTGCTGGAACGGGTGGGCCTTTCGGACAAGCGCGATGCCTTCCCGCGCCAGCTCTCCGGCGGCCAGCAGCAACGCATCGCCATCGTCCGTTCGTTGTGCATGAACCCGCAGGTGATGCTGTTCGACGAGGTCACCGCGGCGCTGGACCCGGAGATGGTCAAGGAAGTGCTGCAAGTGATCCAGGGCCTGGCCCGGGACGGCATGACCCTGCTGATCGTCACCCACGAAATGGCCTTCGCCCGCGCGGTGGCCGACCGCATCGTGTTCATGGATGCCGGGCGCATCCTCGAACAGCACCCTCCCGAGACCTTCTTTACGAACCCGCGGACCGCACGAGCGCAGCAGTTCCTGGAGAAATTCTCCTTCGTTGAAGCATTGCCAAAAAAAGCACCTACAAAGGAACTGGAGCTCTTATGAAAACTGCCAAGTCTTCGCTACTGCTACTCCCGCTGTTCGGCCTCGCGCTGCTGGCCGGCTGCGATAAAACCACCGAGGCGCCCAAGCCTGCAGCCAGCGCCAGCGCTGCCCCGGCGACCGGTTACCTGGACAAGATCAAGGCCCGCGACAAGCTGATCGTCGGCGTATTCACCGACAAGCCGCCGTTCGGTTTCGTCGATGAGACTGGCCGTTACGTGGGCTTCGATACCGATATCGGGCGACAATTCGCCAAGGACCTGCTGGGCGACGAGAACAAGGTGGAGTTCGTCGCGGTGGAGCCGGCCAGCCGCATTCCGTTCCTGCAGAGCGACAAGGTCGACCTGATCCTGGCCAACATGACCGTCACCCCGGAGCGCAAGGAAGCGGTGGAGTTCACCAACCCCAACCTCAAGGTCGCGGTGCAGGCCCTGGTGCCTAATGGCAGCGAAGTGAAAAACCTGGATGACCTGGCGAGTCGCACCACCATCGTCACCACCGGCACCACCGCCGATATCTGGCTGACCAAGAACCACCCGGACTGGAAACTGCTGAAGTTCGAGAAGAACTCCGAGTCCCTGCAAGCCCTGGCCAACGGCCGCGGCGATGCCTATGCCCAGGACAACCTGATCCTGTTCAGCTGGTCCAAGCAGAACCCGGGCTACCGCGTACTGCCGCAGACCCTGGGGGAACAGGCACCAATCGCGCCGGCGGTGAAGAAGGGCAATATCGAGTTGCGTGACTGGGTCAACGCCGAGCTGGCCAAGCTGGGCGAGGACAAGTACCTGCTCAAGCTCTACGACCAGTACGTGCGCAAGGAACTGAGCGACGACACCCAGCCGGAAAGCGTGATTGTCGAAGGGGGCAAGTGGCAGGGGTGATTCGGCCTGAACGATCGAGGTGTTCTTAAGTACGCCATCGCGGGCAAGCTCCGCTCCTACAGAAGCATGTGCAATCTTCTTCTGTAGGAGCGAGGCTTGCCCGCGATGCTTTTGAGGCCGCTCAGTCCGGCCAATACCACGCCGGTTCATCGAGCATCCCTTGGCCGACGATTTCGGTCTGGCCGAAATTCTTCTCCAGCACGATGGCGTTGCATTGCGGGTCCTGCTGCAACGCCGCGATCAGCCGGCTGGCATGGGACACCACCCACACCTGGCACTGCTGCGAAGCCCGGATGATCAGGCGCGCCAAGGCCGGCAGCAGGTCCGGGTGCAGGCTGGTTTCCGGTTCGTTGAGCACCATCAAGGTCGGTGGCCGTGGCGTCAGCAGGGCGGCGACCAGCAGCAGGTAACGCAGGGTACCGTCCGACAGCTCCGCCGCCGACAGCGGCCGCAGCAAACCGTCCTGATGAAACTGCACGCCGAACAGCCCGCCCGGCACCGCATCGATCTCCAGCCGCGACCCGGGAAAGGCATCGCTGATGGTCTCGTGCAGCGCCTGCTGATCGCCGACCTCGATGATGGTCTGCAACGCCGCCGCCAGGTCACGGCCGTCGTGGTGCAGCACTGGCGTGCGGGTGCCCAGTTGCGGCCGGCGCGCGGGGGCCTGGCTGTCGGTGCGAAAGTGATCGTAGAAACGCCAGCCACGGATCTGCTCGCGCAGATGCAGGACTTCGGGCGACGAACGCAGGTTGCCGACCTGGTCGAACAGGCTGTCGCCGCTGGAGGTGTGCTGCGCCAGCACCTCCCATTGCCGCCCCTCGCGGGCCCGCACCATCGGCCCCTGGCGATCCACCAGCACACTGGCCGGGCGATACACCGGCCCGCTCCAGATGCTCTCGCGCTTGATCCGCGGGTCGAGGGTGAAGCGCGACGGAATCGGCGTGCTGTGCCCGGGCAGCATGAAATGGCCGCTCGAGTCCGGCAGCCCCAGGCCGATCGAGTAACCGAAGTCCTCGCCGGCAAAGCCCAGTTGCAGGCGCTTGACGGTTTTCCGTGGTCCGCCCTGGATCGCCACCTCGCCACGGCTCATGCGCCGGCTGATCTGTTCCGGCCCGGCCCAGAAGGTCGACTCCAGGCCGCCTTCGCTGGCCAGCGCGTTGACCACCCCGCCCTGGGCGGTTTCCGCCAGCAGGCGCAGGGCCTTGTACAGGTTGGACTTGCCGCTGCCGTTGGGACCGGTGATCAGGTTCAGCCGCTCCAGCGGAATCACCAGTTTGTTGATCGAGCGGTAATTGGCCACTGCCAGGGTCTTGAGCATCCCGGGGCTCCTTGTGCATGAAGGCGCAGTGTGCCTGATTTTCCCCCTGGCCATCGCCCCTGCTGACCGCCCTTGTAGGAGCGAGCTTGCTCGCGATCAGGTTCGCAGAACCTGAAACTCCGCGCGTCACGACGCCCTCGTTGTTCAGCCGATCAGACATTACGCATTTGTTCCGCAGCCCGCGTGCAGCGGTTGAACCCTGTTCTAAGCTCACAGTCGTATCGTCACCTGTACGATTGCATCGCGTGAAGGAGCCTGCATGGCTGGTCTCGAATCGAAGTGGATAGTGGGTTTGACGCTGGCGGCACTACTGAGCGGTTGTGGTGCGGAGAAACCGACCGAAAAGGAGCGGCCGCGGGTGCGCGTGCAGCAGGTGCAGACCCGCGATTTCGCCGCGCAAGTGACCCTGACCGGCGATGTGCAGGCGCGGGTGCAGACCGAGTTGTCATTCCGCGTCGGCGGCAAGATCATCCAGCGCCTGGTGGATGTCGGCGATCGGGTCACGGCCAGGCAGGTACTGGCCCGGCTCGACCCGAAAGACCTGCAGACCAATGTCGATTCCGCCGCCGCCTCGGTGTTCGCCGAGCAGGCGCGGGTCAAGCAGACCAGCGCGGCCTTCGTCCGCCAGCAGAAGCTCCTGCCCAAGGGCTACACCAGCCAGAGCGAATACGATGCCGCCCAGGCGGCGCTGCGCAGCAGCCAGAGCGCCCTGAGCGCGGCCCAGGCGCAGTTGGCCAACGCCCGTGAGCAACTGAGCTATACCGCGCTGATCGCCGACGCGCCGGGGGTGATCACCGCGCGCCAGGCCGAGGTCGGCCAGGTGGTGCAGGCCACGGTGCCGATTTACAGCCTGGCCCGCGACGGCGAGCGCGACGCCGTGTTCAACGTCTACGAGGCGTTGCTGGTGGCCCCGCCGGAGGATGGCGTGATCAACGTCAGCCTGCTGGACAACCCGAATATCAAGACCACTGGCAGGGTGCGGGAAGTTACCCCGGTGGTGTCGGCGCAAAGCGGCACGGTGCAGGTCAAGGTGGCCCTCGACGGCTTGCCGGCGGGCATGGACCTGGGCTCGGTGGTCGGCGCCAGTGCCCATGTGCCCGGCAAGGCCAGTGTCGAGCTGCCCTGGGCGGCGCTGACCAAGAACCTCAACGAACCGGCCGTGTGGCTGGTGGGCGAGGACGGCAAGACCACCCTGCACACCGTCACGGTGGGGCGCTACCAGACCGGCAAGGTGATCATCAGCGACGGCCTCGAGGGCGGCGAAAAAGTGGTGATCGCCGGCGGCCAGTTGCTGCACCCGGGGATGCTCGTCGAGATCGTTCCCGAGACCGGTGCCCAAGGAGCCCAGCCATGAAGCGCCTGTCCCTGCTGTTGTGCGCCGGCCTGGTGCTGGGCGCCTGTTCCAAGGAAGAACCGGCGCCCGAGCCGGTGCGCCCGGTGCTGTCGTTCGAGGTGCGCGCCGAGTCCGAGGAAAGCCTCGGGCGGTTCGCCGGCAGCATCCAGGCCCGCTATGAAACCAACCTCGGCTTCCGGGTGCCGGGGCGCATCGCCAATCGCAACGTCGATGTCGGTGCCGAGGTGGGCAAGGGCGCCTTGCTCGCCACCCTCGACCCCACCGATCAGCAGAACCAGTTGCGTTCCGCCCAGGGCGACCTGGCCCGGGTCGAGGCGCAATGGATCAATGCCCAGGCCAATGCCCGGCGCCAGCAGCAATTGTTCGACCGCGGCGTCGGCGCCCAGGCGCAGCTGGATATCGCCCAGACCGACCTGAAGACCACCCGCGCCTCCCTGGATCAGGCCAGGGCCGCGGTCAGCCAGGCCCGCGACCAGCTCGCCTACAGCGAGCTGCGCACCGACCACGGCGGCGTGGTCACCGCCTGGATGGCCGAGGCCGGCCAGGTGGTCAGCGCCGGCCAGCAGGTGGTGACCCTGGCTCGCCCGGATATCAAGGAGGCGGTGATCGACCTGCCGGCGAGCCTGGTGGACCAGTTGCCGGCCGACGTGGTGTTCAAGGTCGCCTTGCAGCTGGACCCGAGCGTCAACACCACCGCTGTGGTGCGCGAGATCGAGCCCCAGGCGCAGAGCGCCACCCGAACCCGGCGTTCGCGCCTGACCCTGGCGCAAACCCCGCCCACCTTCCGCCTCGGCACGGCCATCAGCGTGACCCTCAGCTCCGCCATCGTTCCGCGCACCGAGGTGCCGTTGTCGGCCTTGCAGGAGGTGGACGGCCAGACCCGGGTCTGGATCGTCGACCCGCAGGCACGCACCGTGGCGCCGCGGGAGGTCACGGTGCTCAGCCGCGACCATGATTCGGCGTTGATCGGCAGCGGGATCAAGATCGGCGAGCGGGTGGTGAGCGCCGGTGTGAACAGCCTCAAACCGGGGCAGAAAGTCAAAATCGACGAGGACAGCCCACGATGACGCCGGCCACCAAAGGAAGCTTCAATTTATCCGAGTGGGCCATCAAGCATCAGTCGTTCGTCTGGTACCTGATGTTCGTCGCGCTGCTGATGGGCGTGTTCTCCTACATGAACCTGGGGCGCGAGGAAGACCCGTCCTTCACCATCAAGACCATGGTCATCCAGACCCGCTGGCCGGGCGCGACCCAGGAGGAAACCCTCAAGCAGGTCACCGACCGCATCGAGAAAAAACTCGAAGAACTGGACTCTCTCGACTACGTGAAAAGCTACACCCGCCCCGGCGAATCGACGGTCTTCGTCAACCTGCGCGACACCACCAGCGGCAAGGACATTCCCGAGATCTGGTACCAGGTGCGCAAGAAGATCAACGACATTCGCGGCGACTTCCCCCAGGGCCTGCAAGGGCCGGGGTTCAACGACGAGTTCGGCGATGTGTTCGGTTCGGTCTACGCCTTTACCGCCGACGGCCTGAGCATGCGCCAGCTGCGCGACTACGTGGAGCAGGTGCGCGCCGAGATCCGTGAAGTGCCGAACCTGGGCAAAGTGGAAATGGTCGGCGAGCAGGACGAAGTCATCTACCTGAACTTCTCCACACGCAAGCTGGCGGCGCTGGGCATCGACCAGCGCCAGGTCCTGCAGAGCCTGCAAGCGCAGAATGCGGTGACTCCAGCCGGGGTGATCGAAGCCGGGCCGGAGCGGATTTCCGTGCGCACCTCGGGGCAGTTCGCCTCGGAGAAAGACCTGGCCACGGTCAACCTGCGGCTCAACGAGCGCTTCTATCGCCTGGCGGATATCGCCGAGATCAGCCGCGGCTACGTCGACCCTTCGACGCCGCAGTTTCGCTACAACGGCCAGCCGGCCATCGGCCTGGCGATCGCCATGAAGAAGGGCGGCAACATCCAGGACTTCGGCAAGGCCCTGCACGCCAAGATGAACCAGCTCACCGCCGAGCTGCCGGTGGGCGTAGGCGTACACACGGTGTCGGACCAGGCCGAGGTGGTGGAAAAAGCCGTCGGCGGCTTTACCAGCGCACTGTTCGAGGCGGTGGTGATCGTGCTGGTGGTGAGTTTCGTCAGCCTGGGCGTGCGCGCCGGGCTGGTGGTGGCGTGCTCGATCCCGCTGGTGCTGGCGATGGTCTTCGTCTTCATGGAATACAGCGGCATCACCATGCAGCGGATTTCCCTCGGTGCATTGATCATCGCCCTGGGCCTGTTGGTGGACGACGCGATGATCACCGTGGAGATGATGGTCACGCGCCTGGAGATGGGCGAGACCAAGGAGCAGGCGGCGACCTTCGCCTACACCTCCACGGCCTTCCCGATGCTCACCGGGACCCTGGTGACGGTCGCCGGCTTCGTGCCCATCGGCCTCAACGCCAGCTCCGCCGGCGAGTACACCTTCACCCTGTTCGCGGTGATCGCCGTGGCCATGCTGGTGTCCTGGATAGTCGCCGTGCTGTTCGCCCCGGTGATCGGCGTGCATATCCTCAGCACCAACGTGAAGCCCCACTCCGAGGAGCCGGGGCGCATCGGCCGCGCCTTCAACGGCGGCCTGCTGTGGGCCATGCGCAACCGCTGGTGGGCCATCGGCATCACCGTCCTGGTGTTCGTGCTGTCGGTGGTCGGCATGCGCTTCGTGCAGAACCAGTTCTTCCCGTCCTCGGACCGGCCGGAGATTCTCGTCGACCTCAACCTGCCGCAGAACGCCTCGATCGCCGAGACCCGCATGGCGGTGGATCGCCTGGAGGCGACCCTCAAGGACGACCCGGACATCCTGCGCTGGAGCACCTATATCGGCGAAGGTGCGATCCGTTTCTACCTGCCGCTGGACCAGCAACTGCAGAACCCCTACTACGCGCAGTTGGTGATTGTCAGCAAGGGCCTGGAGTCGCGCACGGCGTTGACCGAGCGCCTGAAAAAACGCCTGCGCGACGACTTCGTCGGCATCGGCAGCTACGTCCAGGCCCTGGAAATGGGCCCGCCGGTGGGGCGACCGATCCAGTACCGGGTCAGCGGCAAGGACATCGACCAGGTGCGCAAGCACGCCATCGAGCTGGCCACCGAACTGGACAAGAACTCGCACATCGGCGAGATCATCTACGACTGGAACGAGCCGGGCAAAGTGCTGCGCATCGACATCGCCCAGGACAAGGCCCGCCAGCTGGGGTTGTCTTCGGAGGACGTGGCGCAGCTGATGAACAGCATCGTCAGTGGCTCCACCGTGACCCAGGTGCATGACGACATCTACCTGATCAACGTGGTCGGCCGGGCCGACGACAGCGAGCGCGGCTCCCCGGAAACCCTGCAGAACCTGCAGATCGTCAACCCCAACGGCACCTCGATTCCGCTGCTGGCCTTCGCCACCGTGCGTTACGAACTGGAGCAGCCGCTGGTCTGGCGGCGCGACCGCAAGCCGACCATCACCATCAAGGCCTCGGTGCGTGATGAGATCCAGCCGACCGACCTGGTCAGGCTGCTCAAGCCGGATATCGACAAGTTCGCCGCCAGCCTGCCGGCCGGTTACTCGGTGGCCACCGGCGGTACGGTGGAGGAAAGCGGCAAGGCCCAGGGGCCGATCGCCAAGGTGGTGCCGTTGATGCTGTTCCTCATGGCGACCTTCCTGATGATCCAGCTGCACAGCGTGCAGAAGCTGTTCCTGGTGGCCAGCGTCGCGCCGCTGGGGCTGATCGGCGTGGTCCTGGCGCTGGTGCCGACGGGCACGCCCATGGGCTTTGTGGCGATCCTCGGGATTCTCGCGCTGATCGGCATCATCATCCGCAACTCGGTGATCCTGGTGACCCAGATCGACGAGTTCGAGCGCGCCGGTCATTCATCCTGGGATGCGGTGGTGCAGGCCACCGAGCACCGTCGCCGGCCGATCCTGCTGACCGCCGCGGCGGCCAGCCTGGGCATGATCCCCATCGCCCGGGAAGTGTTCTGGGGGCCGATGGCCTACGCCATGATCGGCGGCATCATCGTCGCCACCCTGCTGACACTGCTGTTCCTGCCGGCGCTGTATGTGGCCTGGTACAAGATCAAGGAGCCGAAGAACACCACGGCCTGAGATCGTGCTCCGTCCGACAGAACGCCATCGCGAGCAAGCTCGCTCCTACAAGAGGCGGCGCAACGCCGATCATAAAAAACTGTAGGAGCGAGCTTGCTCGCGAAAAAGGCCGATCAACGACGCAAGCTCAAACCTTGCGCCAAACACTCGCCAGCCACGGCTGCTGCTCGCGCGGCAGCCCGGCGGGCCGGTAGTAATGCTCCAGCTCGACAAACCCCGCCGCTGTCAGCAAGTGCTGCCACGCCGCCAGGTCGTGGTAGGCGCCATAACGCGCGCCGTTCCAGCCTTCCTGGTTGTCGCCGCGCGGGTTGGAGCTGAACAGCACGCCGCCGGGTTTCAGCGTGGCGTGCAGCTGGCGCAGCACCCGTGGCAGTTCCTGCGAGGGAATGTGGAACAGCACGGCGTTGGCGAAGATGCCGTCGAAGCGTTCGGCGGGCAGGTCGAGCTTGAGGAAGTCCTGCTGCCAGACCTCGCAGCCGCTGTCGTCGCGGGCCATCTGGGCAAAACGCTCGGAGCCGTCGAGGCCGATGGCGATATGACCGAGGCGGGTGAAGGTCTGCAGGTCGCGCCCGGGGCCGCAGCCGAAGTCCAGCAGGGTGAAGGGCGCCGTGCCCTGGATATGCCGCAGCAGGGCGTCGATGTTCTGGCTGACATCGTGGTCGCGGGTGCCTTCGCGGAAGTCTTCGGCCACCTGGTTGTAGTGACCCAGGGTGGTGGAGGTGATCTGGTCGAGGTCGGTGGGGGCGAGTTTCATGGCGGGCTGCGTTGGTTGGGGTGGTGTGCCGAATATACCCCAAGGGCATTGGCCCTGGTTTGGTGTGGGCCTTGAAAGCCAATCGCGAGCAAGCTCGCTCCTACAAAAGGCGACGCGATCAACCTGTAGGAGCGAGCTTGCTCGCGATGACATCCGAATGGACACCGCCGATCTCAACGCTTGTTGAGCACCTGCGCCAGGCGGTCGCCGCCGAGCTGGATCGCCGCGACGAGGATCACCAGCAGCACGATCACCGTGAGCATGATCTGGCTGTCGAAACGCTGGTAGCCATAGCGATAGGCAATGTCCCCCAGGCCGCCGGCGCCGATGGCCCCGGCCATGGCCGAGGAGTTGATCATGGTCACCAGGGTGATGGTGAAGCCGCCGACGATGCCCGGCAGCGCCTCCGGCAACAGCACATGCCAGACGATGTGCCAGCGTCGGCAGCCCATGGCCTGGGCGGCTTCGATCAGGCCGTGGTCGACCTCGCGCAGGCTGACCTCGGCGATTCGTGCGAAGAACGGCGTGGCGGCGATGGTCAGTGGCACCACGGCTGCCCAGACACCGTAGGTGGTGCCGACGATCAGCCGGGTGAAGGGGATCAGCGCCACCATCAGGATCAGGAACGGGATCGAGCGGAACAGGTTGACGAAGGCCCCCAGCACGCTGTTCAGCCTGGGTGCTTCGTAGATCCCGCCCTTGCCGCTGGTGACCAGGATCACCGCCAGCGGAATCCCCGCCAACAAGGCGATCAGCGACGACACGCCGACCATCAGGAAGGTATCGATAACGCCCTGGAGCAAGCGATCAAACCACATAACCCAGCACCTCTACCTGTTGTGTCCATTGCTTGTGCAAAAAGTGCTGCGCGCGCAGGCGTTGTTCCTCGGCGCCCAGGGACGAGCCGCTGACCGCCAGCAGCAGTTGCCCCAGGGCATGCCCCTGAATCCGCTCCACACCGCCGTGCAGCAGCCGCACGCGCCCGCCCAGGGTGCTGAACAGCGCGGCCAGGTCCGGCTCGTCGCTGGTCCTGCCGGTGAACCGCACGCGCAATACTACCGCCGCGTCCGAAGACTTCGGCTGGGCTTGCAGGCGGTTTTGCAGCTCATCCGGCAAACCGTGCTGCAAGGGCGCCAGCAGGGTCTTGCTGACCTCGTGCTGCGGGTTGCCGAACACTTCCCAGACCGGCCCCTGCTCGACGATATGCCCGTGCTCGAGCACCACCACCCGGTCGCAGATATCGCGGATCACCGCCATCTCGTGGGTGATCAGGATGATGGTCAGGCCCAGGCGCTGGTTGATCTGTTTGAGCAGGCCGAGGATCGACTGGGTGGTCTCCGGGTCCAGCGCCGAGGTGGCCTCGTCGCACAGCAGGATCGCCGGGTCGTGGACCAGCGCCCGGGCGATGCCCACCCGCTGTTTCTGCCCGCCCGAGAGTTGCGCCGGGTAGGCTTTGTGCTTGTCCTTCAGGCCCACCAGTTCCAGCAGTTCGCGCACCTTGCGCTCGCGCTGTTCCTTGGGCACGCCGGCCACCTTCAGCGGCAGCTCGACGTTCTGCCACACGGTCTTGGCCGACATCAGGTTGAAGTGCTGGAAGATCATGCCGATGCGCCGGCGCAGCTCCACCAGGCGGTCCTCGTCGAAGTCGCCGATGTCCACCTGATCGATCAGCACCCGGCCGCCCGAAGGCTGTTCCAGGCGGTTGATGGTACGGATCAGCGACGACTTGCCGGCGCCGCTGCGGCCGATGATGCCGAACACTTCGCCGCGCTGGATCGCCAGGTCGATACCGTGCAGGGCCTGCACCGGGCCTTGCTGGCCCTGGTAGGTCTTGGTCAGGCCGATGAAGCGCACATGGGCGTGATTCAGCTCCGGATGCAACTCGGTCTGCTGCGCGTTTTGCGGCTGTTCGGGCGGCTGCCTGGAGGCCTTGTGCGGGAGATAGGCGACGCTCATCTCAACCTTCCCAGCCGGCTTGGTAGAGCTTGCCGTGGGCTTTATCCAGGGCGGCGCGCACAGCCGGCGAATGCTGGTAGATGTCGACGAACTTGATCAGCCGCGGGTCGGTCTTGCTCTTGGGCTGGATCACGAACTGGATCACGTATTCCTTGTGGTCGAGGCCGTCGAACAGCAGCGCCGAACCGGCGTCGAAGGTCTTGGCCAGGCGGATATAGGCCGGGTAGCCCTGCACCAGGTCGGCGTCGTCATAGGCGCGTACCAGTTGCACGGCCTCGACCTGGAGGATCTTCAGTTTCTTCGGGTTGGCGACTATGTCGTCCTCGGTGGCCTTGTAGCCGACGCCCGGCTTGAGGCTGATCAGGCCAGCCTTGGCCAGCAACTGCAAGCCGCGACCGCTGTTGATCGGGTCGTTGGCGATGGCCACCGTGGCGCCTTCGGGCAGCTCGTCGAAGCTTTTGTATTTCTTCGAGTACAGGCCGACGTTGTTGATGATCCCCGGGGCGAACGGCACCAGGTCGAAACCGGCGGCGGCCTTGGCGTTTTCCAGGAACGGGATGTGCTGGAAGTAGTTCACGTCGATATCGCCGGCGGCCAGGCTGACGTTCGGCGCGATCCAGTCGCTGAATTCCACCAGTTCGACTTTCAGGCCCTGTTTGCCCGCCTCTTCGACGGCGGCCTCCAGGGGAATGGCGAAGGCGGCGGTGGTGCCGACTTTCAGCGGCGCGTCGGCGGCGAATACCGCGCTGCCGAACAGTCCGAGGGCGAGGGCCAGTGCTTTGACTGGGTGGCTTAAGAGCTTGGTTTTCATGGTCAGGTTTCCAGTCAGTGCATAAAGAGGCGGTGTTTGGGTGGGCTTCATCGCGAGCAAGCTCGCTCCTACAGGGAATGCGCTCAACCTGTAGGAGCGAGCTTGCTCGCGATAGGGCGATAGCCCGCTCCGGCGTGTTGCTCGGGTAACTGTGCGTCCTGCTGGAACAGCTTTTCGCGCAGGGTGCCGTTGTCGTAGGCGGTCTTGTACGAGCCGCGGCGTTGCAGCTCGGGGATCACCAGGTCGATGAAGTCGACATAACTTTCCGGGGTGACGATGCGGGTTAGGTTGAAGCCGTCGAGGCCGGTTTCGGCGATCCAGGATTCGAGGTCGTCGGCCACCTGCTGCGGCGAGCCGACCACCGTGATGTAGCGCCCGCCCAGGGCGTGCTGGTCGAGCAGCTTGCGCCGGGTCCAGTCGTTGTTCTGCAGGTTCCGGGTGGCCGACTGGATGGCGTTGCTCTTCACGTACTGGATAGGTTCGTCGATCTCGTACTGGGAAAAGTCGATGGCGGTGGACGCCGAGAAATGCGCCACCCCGGCCTCCGCGCTGGCATGGCTGCGGTACTCGGCGTGCTTCTTCCAGGCCAGTTCCTCGGTCTCGGCGACTATCACGTTGAGCCCCATGAACACCTTGATGTCCTCGGGGTTGCGCCCGGCCGCCACGGCGCTGGCGCGGACCTTGTCCACCTGGGCCTTGGTCGAGGGCTTGTTCTGCCCGCTGATGAAC
This sequence comes from Pseudomonas sp. T8, assembly GCF_024610635.1. NCBI lineage: Bacteria > Pseudomonadati > Pseudomonadota > Gammaproteobacteria > Pseudomonadales > Pseudomonadaceae > Pseudomonas > Pseudomonas sp. T8. The sequence continues at coordinate 3,985,154 of NZ_CP102374.1, read as the reverse complement.
ACGCACTCGGCGTGGCGCCCGGCGAACAGCAGGCCGCGATCCGAACTGCCGGCCTGGAACAGCACCGGCGTGCGCTGCGGCGACGGCTCGCACAGGTGATAGCCCTCGACCTGATAGAACTCGCCCTTGTGCTCGACCTTGTGCACCTTCTCCGGCCGGGCGTAGATCCGCTGTTCGCGGTCGTTGATCACCGCGTCGTTTTCCCAGCTGCCTTCCCAGAGCTTGTAGAGCACTTGCAGGTACTCGTCGGCCTGGTCGTAGCGTCGGTCATGCTCGGCCTGTTCGCTCAGGCCCATGGCCTTGGCGGCGCTGTCGAGGTAGCCGGTGACGATGTTCCAGCCGACCCGGCCACGGCTCAGGTGGTCCAGCGTGGACATGCGCCGGGCGAACAGATACGGCGGCTCGTAGGTGAGGTTGGCGGTGAGGCCGAAACCGAGGTTGCGGGTCACCGCGGCCATGGCCGAGACCAGCAGCAGCGGGTCGTTGACAGGCAGCTGGATCGACTCCTTGAGCGTCACGTCCACCGAGTTCTGGTAGACGTCGTAGACCCCGACGATGTCGGCGATGAACAGCCCGTCGAACAGCCCGCGTTCCAGCAATTGCGCCAGTTCGGTCCAGTATTCGAGGGTCTTGTACTGGGTCGAGGTGTCCCGCGGGTGGGTCCACAGACCGTGGTTGATGTGCCCGATGCAGTTCATGTTGAAGGCATTGAGCAGGATCTTTTTCTTCGCGCCCATCAGATGGTCCCCCGCAGTGGCGGGTTCGTCTGGTTGAGGTAGTAGTTGCCCACCGCGTGGTATTTCCAGCGCACCGGGTCGTGCAGGGTGTGCACCCGGGCGTTGCGCCAGTGACGGTCCAGGCCATGTTCGGCCAGGGTCGCCTGGCTGCCGGCCAGTTCGAACAGGGTGCTGCCGGCGGCCAGGGAGATTTCGGTGCTGATGGCGCGGGCCTCAGCGACCGCTATGGAGGCGGCAGCCACGGTCTCAGCGTTGGGCTCGGCCTGGGCGGCGTCGAGGAACTCCCCGGAGCGCTCCAGCAGCGCCTCGGTGGCGTGCAGGCGAATGCTCAGGTGGCCGAAGCTCTTGAGGGTCAGCGGGTCTTCGGTGGCCTTGTCGTTGCCGGAATCGATCCATGGCCGGGTCTTGGTGCGCACGAAATGCAGGGCGTCTTCATAGGCGGCGCGGGCGATACCGGTGTCGATGGCGGCATGGAGAATCTGCGCCAGCGGGCCGACGGTGGTCGGGCGTTCGAAGGCGCTTTGAAAGGGGATCACGTCCTCGGCGGCGACGAACACCTCCTCGAACACCACCGAGCCGCTGCCGGTGGTGCGCTGGCCGAAGCCGCTCCAGTCGTCGATCACGTTCAGGCCCTGGCTGTCCGCCGGGACGAAGGCCAGTTGCTGCACGCCATTTTCATCCACCACCGAGGTGGGGATGCGCTGGGCGTAGATGGCGCCGGTGGAGTAGAACTTGCGACCGTTGATGCGATAGCCGTCGTGCCCTTGCTGCACGTCTCGGGTCAGGCGGGTGGTGCGGTCGTGGGCGGTCTTGGTGCCCAGCTCGGCCAGGGCATTGCCGAAGCGCTGGCCGGCCAGGACCTCGGCGTACAGGCGTTTTTTCTGCGTCTCGCTGCCGTTCACCCGCAGCACTTCGAGGGCGTAGAAATGGTTCTGTGGGATTTGCCCGAGGGAGGCGTCGGCCTGGGCGATCAGGGCGATGACCTTGGCCAGGGTGACGTTGGACACGCCGGCGCCGCCGTATTCCCTGGGCACGCTGATGCCCCACAGGCCGGAGCGGGAAAAGGCTTCGAGTTCGGGGTGGGGCAGGCGGCGTTCGCGGTCGCGCAGGGCGCTGTCGCGCTTGAAATCTTCGGCCAGGTCGCTGGCGACGATCAGGGCTTGCTCATCGCTGGTTATGACCGCGACGTGTTGAGAAAGAGTCATGTACTTCTCCAGAGATCTGGTCGCTTAAATCCAGGAATGGCGAGCCGGCAGGGTGCCGTTCAGGTGGTAGGTGCCGACGGCGTGGTATTTCCAGCGCACCGGATCGTGCAGGGTGTGGACCCGGGCGTTGCGCCAGTGCCGGTCGAGGTTGAATTCGGCGAGGGTGGCGCGGCTGCCGGCCAGCTCGAAGAGCTTTTCGCTGGCCAGCAGCGAGATCTCGGTGGTCAGCACCTTGGCTTCGGCCACGGCGATCGAGGCGCGGGCGGCGGACTCGGCGCTGATCGGCGCGGCGCTGACCTGGTCCAGCACCTGGCCGGCCTTGCGCAGCAGGGCTTCGGCGGCGTGCAGTTCGATTTTCAGCTTGCCGATGTCGGCGATTACATACAGGTCGTCGCTGGCTCGTTCGACGTTGGCGTCGACCCACGGCCGCGAGCGTTCCCGCACGAAGCTGATGGCGTCGTCGATGGCCGCGCGGGCGATGCCGGCGTCGATCGCTGCCTGGATCAGCTGCGAGACTGCCCCCTGGATGTTCGGCGATTCGTTGATCCGCCAGTTGTCCACCACCAGGTCGGCATCGACCCGCACGTTGTTGAGCAAAATGGTGCCGCTGGCGGTGGTGCGCTGGCCGAAGCCCGACCAGTCGTCGACGATGCGCAGCCCCGGCGTGCCGCGCCGGACGAAGGCCAACACCTGCTTGCCGTCGTCGTTCAGCGCCTTGACCGCCACCCAGTGGGCGAACAGGGCGCCGGTGGAATAGAACTTCTGGCCATTGAGCAGATAACCGTCGCCGTCGGCGGTGATCCGCGCCTTGAGTTCCAGGGTGTTTTTGGTCCCGCGTTCCGGGCCGGCGTTACCGATGCGCCAGCCTTCCAGCACGCTCTGGAACAGCTGCTTTTTCTGCCGTTCGGTGGCGCTGCCGAGGATCAGGTTGAGAATGCCGAACTGGTTCTGCGGGATCTGTCCCAGGGCCGGGTCGGCCGCGGAAATGATCGCGAAGACTTCCGCCAGGGTGACGAAGGAAACCTGCGGGCCGCCGTATTCACGGGGGATGGCAATACTGCCCAGGCCACTGCGGGTGAAGTGTTCGATTTCCGCCCATGGCAGCTTGCGCTGCTGGTCGCGTCGGGCCGCCTGCTGGCGGGCGACGGTGGCCAGTTCATGGGCGGCTTGAAGGGCTTCTGCGTCGTTCAGCAGAACCCGTGCGGGCAACAACAGGGGGGCGACATCCAGATCGCTCTGGACATTTGCATCGGCCAGATTGGACATCAGTGCCACTCCTTGGCTGCACGCAATGCCCTGGCGATTTGCACTGGGGTGATTGTGTTCCGGACCATACCTACCTCACATCTTTGGAAGTGCCGCGCCGTGGCGGCGAAATCGGGTTCAAGAATGTCCGGTGGTCCGGTTCATATACCCTATGCGCGTATAAAAATTAAATAAACTAACTTTTAGGAATATGTATAGAAGGGGTTTACGTATACGGCAGGCAAGGGCTGCGAGGAGTAACGGGGGATGGATCCAGGGCTCCTGTAGCCGCTGGCGTAGCCTGCGATCGGCGGCGCAGCCGTCGTAAACCGGGGCATACGGTTTTCCGGGCGGAATGCAGTGGTGGGCCTGGCGGCCGCTGCGTCGGAATGCCGCCCAGACCGTTCGCAGCCTCGCGTTGCTCGGCAGCGGCTACAGGGGAACACGGTTTCTGTAGCCGCTGGCGCAGCCTGCGCTCGGCGGCGCAGCCGTCGTAAAACCGGGGCATGGGATTTGTCGGGCGGAACGCGGTGATGGGGTTGCGCCCGCTGCCCAGCCCTTGGCAGGCTCGGCAGCGAGGCACAGGTCAGGCCTGGGGATGGCCCGCGGTGAGGAACTTGCTGAGGAATTGCCGGGTGCGTTCTTCCTTGGGATTGGCGAACAGCGCCTTGGCTTCGCCCTGTTCGACGATCACGCCCTTGTCGAAGAAGATCACCCGGTTGGCCACGTCGCGGGCGAAGCCCATTTCGTGGGTGACGATGACCATGGTGCGCTTCTCCTCGGCCAGGCCGCGGATGGTCGCCAGCACTTCGCCCACCAGCTCCGGGTCGAGGGCCGAGGTCGGTTCGTCGAACAGGATCACTTCCGGCTCCATCGCCAGCGCCCGGGCAATCGCCACGCGCTGTTGCTGGCCACCGGAGAGGCGCCGCGGGTAGGCGTCTTCCTTGCCCGCCAGGCCGACCTTGGCCAGCAGCCCGCGACCCAGGGCCAGCGCCTGTTCGCGGGGCGTCTTCTTCACCACCAGCGGCCCTTCGATGACGTTTTCCAGCGCGGTGCGATGGGGGAACAGGTTGAAGTTCTGGAACACGAAACCCACCTGCTGGCGCAGTTGCCGCACCAGGCCCTGCTGCTGGGTCAACGGCCGGCTGCCATCGATTTCGATGTTGCCGACCTTGATCCGGCCGCTGGTAGGTTCTTCGAGAAAATTCAGACAGCGCAAAAAGGTGGTCTTGCCCGAGCCGCTGGGGCCGATGATGGCGACCACCTCGCCTTCCGCCACCGTCAGGTCGATGCCATTGAGGACGGTCTGACCCTTGAACTGCTTCGTCAGTTTTTCAACCACAATCATGGGTTCAGGACTCCTGGTCGTGCCGATTGACCCGCTCTTCCAGTCGGTTCTGCAGGTGCGCCAGCACGCTGGCCAGAACCCAGTAGATCAGCGCGGCGGCAAGATACATGGTGAAGACTTCGAAGGTCCGGGCGGTGATCAGCTGCGCCTGGCGGAACAGTTCCGGGACCTGGATGGTGGCGGCCAGGGCGGTGTCCTTGACCAGCGAGATAAAGCTGTTGCCCAGGGGCGGCAGGGCCGTGCGCATGGCTTGCGGCAGGATCGCCCGGCGTAGGGTCTGGGCCCGGGTCATGCCGATGCTGGCCGCCGCTTCCCACTGCCCGCGCTCGATGGAGCCGATGGCCGCGCGCAGGATCTCGCAGGCATAGGCCGCCATGTTCAACGAGAAGCCGATCAGCGCCGCCGGCAGCGGGTCAAGCTCGATACCCAGCTGCGGCAAGCCGTAATAGATCACGAACAGTTGCACCAGCAACGGCGTGCCGCGAAAGAACGACACATAGACGCGGGCGATCCAGCTCAGCAGCTTGAAGCGCGACAGGCGCATCAGCGCCAGGGCGAACCCCAGCGCCAATCCGAAGAACATACCGCCGAGGCTGAGGATGATCGTGAAATACGCGCCCTGGAGCAGGAAGGGCGCGGAGTTCAGCAACAGCTGGGTGGTTTCGGCGATTTGCTGGCTCAACTGCGGGAAATACAGTTCGAACTGAAAACCTGCTTCCATTATTGAGTGACGTCAGCGTTGAAGTATTTTTCCGAGAGCTTTTTCAGCGTGCCGTCGGCGCGCAGTTCCTCGATTGCCTTGTTCACCGCGGCCAGCAGTTCGGGTTCGCCTTTGCGCAGGGCCACACCGGCTTCCTGGCGGGAGAAGGGTTCGCCGGAAACGGCCAGGGTGTCGTTGGTTTTCTTGATCAGTTCGAAGGCGGCCAGGCGGTCCACCAGGATCGCGTCGATACGGCCTACGCGCAGGTCCTGGTACTTGGTCGGATCATCGTCGTAGGTCTTGATGATGGCTTTGGGCACGTTGTCCTTGAGCCATTGTTCGTAGTTGGTGCCCAGGCCGACACCGACTTTGTGCCCGGCCAGGTCGGCGGCGGTCTTGAACTTGCCTTCGTTCTTCTTCTGGGTCAGGGCCTGGATGCCGGAAACGGTGTAGGGGGTGGAGAAGTCGTATTTCTTCTTGCGCTCATCCGAGATGGTTACCTGGTTGATCACCGCGTCCAGGCGCTTGGACTCCAGGGCGGCGAGGATACCGTCCCATTTGGTCGGCTGCAGTTTGACCTTCACGCCCAGCTTCTGCGCCAGGGCTTCGGAGAACTCCACTTCGAAGCCGGCCAGCTTGCCGCTTTCGTCGACGTAGCTGAACGGTGGATAAGTGCCTTCCAGGCCGACGTTGATGGTGCCGGCGTCCTTGATCTTTTGCAGTTGCTCACCGGCAACCGCTTGCCCCAGCAAGCCGGCACTCAGTGCCAGACCTAGCGAGCCAACGAGGATATTTCGACGTAGTGCGGAAAAAATCATGACAAGCCCCTGTGTTTTCTTATGAAGATGCGGTTGGGAAATGCAGGTCAATCGGTGAGCGGGAACGAGCGCCTTATCCTGCACTAAATGCAGCGTATGCGTCTCGCGGCAAATTCGCCTGCGGCGCGACTATAAGTGGCTGCTTATAGATGTAAAAATAATATAAATTCACATTGTTATTCTTTTTATAAATATGAAGATTCTCAATCTTTGTAGCCGCTGCCGCAGGCTGCGATCGGCTGCGTAGCAGGCGCAAATCCGGCGAACGCGTCTCTTCCGATACGCCGCATGCGCAGGTTTTACGACGGCTGCGCCGCCGAGCGCAGGCTGCGCCAGCGGCTACAGGCATTTGTCAGGCAAACGATCCGGCATAAGCGAACAGCGCCGGTGCGCCGCCGGTGTGCAGGAAGATGATCGGGCCGTCGTCGAAGCGCTGGCGGCCGATGCCGTCGAGCAGGCCGGCCATGGCCTTGCCGGTGTAGACCGGGTCCAGCAGCAGGCCTTCCTGGCTCGCCAGCAGTTTCACCGCGGCCAGGGTGCCGGCATTCGGCTCGCCATAACGCGGAGCGAAATATTCGTCCCACAACTCCACCTTGAAGCTGTCCGGCAGCGTCACCCCGAGCAATTCGGCGGTGCGTTCGGCCAGGCCCTGGACCTTCGGCCGCTGTGCTTCGTCGGTGCGCGACACGGTGACGCCGATCACCGGCAGTTGCGGCAGCACTTCGCTCAAGGCCAGGGCCAGGCCGCTGTGGGTGCCGGCGCTGCCCGAGGCCAGGACCACGGCGGCGAAGTCGAGCCCGGTGTTGTGGATCTGCTCCGCCAGCTCCAGGCCGGCACGCACGTAACCCAGCGCGCCCAAGGCGTTGGAGCCACCAATCGGCACCAGGTACGGCTGCTTGCCGCTGCTGCGCAGGCGCTCGGCCAGGGCCTGCAACTGCTCGTCGGCGTTGTCCAGGTTGTCCACCAGCTCGACCTTGGCGTCGAACAGGTCGAGCAGCAGGCGGTTGCCGTTGCCCAGGTAATTGCCGTCGTCGGTGCCGATGGGGTTTTCCAGCAGGGCGACGCAACCCAGGCCCAGCTTGGCAGCCAGGGCCGCGGTCTGGCGCACGTGGTTGGACTGGATGGCGCCGGCGGTAATCAGCGTGTCCGCGCCCTGGGCCAGCGCATCGGCGGCCAGGTATTCGAGTTTGCGCAGCTTGTTGCCGCCCATGGCCAGCGGCGTGGTGTCGTCGCGCTTGACGTAGACATCGCGGCCGAGCCAGGTGGACAGGCGTTCGAGTTTTTCCAGGGTGGTGGCACCGCCCAGCAGGTCGAGACGGTTAAAACGGTCGAGCTGTTGTTTGATCATGAGGCCGCACGGGTTGTCAGAGGTGTCAGGGACTATAGGCAGCGATATTTGCCGGGGCAACCGTCAATCGCTTATGCCAAAAGGTGATTAGTCCAGCACAATTAGTTCTTAATTTGGCCTGGGGCGCATACCGTAAAGTGGCGTCGTTTACGCGGCCAGACAGTCCGGCCGCCTGAGTGAGGAGTCCTATCGTGAGCGAGCGTTCCAGCCATTGGCAATTGCAGACCATAGTCGGTCAACTGCGTGATGCCCGCGACCAGTGGCGTACCCGCAACGGGCGGGTCAGCGGTGAGCAGGGCGGTCGGGAACTGCCGTCGCGCGCGGCAATGGCCGAGATTCTCGAAGCACTGTGCGGCGCCCTGTTCCCGATGCGCCTGGGCCCGGTGGACCTGCGCGAGGAAAGCGAGGATTTCTACGTCGGCCATACCCTGGACGCGGCCCTCAATGCGCTGCTCGCCCAGGCTCGCCTGGAGCTGCGTTACGCCGCGCGCCAGAGCGGCGAGTCGGACGACGACGTCAACGCCAGGGCCATCCGTATCATCCAGGACTTCGCCCTGGCCCTGCCGGGCCTGCGGGTGCTGCTCGATACCGACGTGCTGGCCGCCTACCACGGCGACCCGGCGGCGCGCAGCGTCGATGAAGTGCTGCTGTGCTACCCGGGCATCCTGGCGGTGATCCACCATCGCCTGGCCCACCATCTGTATCGCGCCGGCCTGCCGCTGCTGGCGCGGATCAGCGCGGAAATCGCCCATTCGGCCACCGGCATCGACATTCACCCGGGCGCGCAGATCGGCCGCAGTTTCTTCATCGACCACGGCACCGGTGTGGTGATCGGCGAAACCGCGATCATCGGCGAGCGGGTGCGCATCTACCAGGCTGTGACCCTGGGTGCCAAACGCTTCCCGGCGGACGAGGACGGCCAGTTGCAGAAGGGCCATCCGCGCCACCCGATCGTCGAGGACGACGTGGTGATCTACGCCGGCGCGACCATCCTCGGGCGCATCACCATCGGCAAGGGCTCGACCATCGGCGGCAATGTCTGGCTGACCCGCAGCGTGCCGGCCGGATGCAACCTGACCCAGGCCAACCTGCAGCATGACGATGGGTCGCAGAAGTAAGAGTCTTCTGCGCCTGTTGGATTTTTCGCGGGCAAGCCTCGCTCCTACAGAAGAGGAATGTGTTCATCTGTAGGAGCGGCCGGTCGACGCTCGATTGCCCGCGATGCTTTTCAGTGGCTCATATGCCTGATGGCCATTCGCTTATTTAGCGCTGAACGATTCCCTCCGCGACACATCAGACCTTTCCTAAAACCTGCGAAATCAGGCGACCGCCGAGCCCGGCGATTAGTCCTTGCGCGCCTATCCGTGTTTAACTTGAACGCTTGTTCAAGTTAAACCGGCAGCTCGCTGCCCGCTCACAACAGGAGGCTTACCTTTGCTGAGTCCGATCTTTTCAGCCGCGTTTTACCCCCTCGAGGTGCACGTTTCATGAGTGCATCGTCCATTCCCGCCAGCGGCCTGATCCGCATGAATCCGCCGGTGTTCTACTTCGCCGCGAGCTTTATCCTGGCCTTCGGCCTGGTGGTCATTGCCCTGCCGGAACAAGCCGGCGCCTGGTTGCTGGCCGCGCAAAACTGGGCGGCCAATACGGTCGGCTGGTACTACATGCTGGCCATGACCCTGTACCTGGTCTTCGTGGTGGTCACCGCCTTGTCCGGCTACGGCAAGATCAAGCTGGGTGCCGACCACGACGAACCCGAATTCAGTTACCTGTCATGGGCCGGCATGCTGTTCGCCGCCGGGATCAGCATCACGCTGTTTTTCTTCTGCGTCTCGGAACCTTTGACCCACATGCTGCAACCGCCCCAGGGCGAGGCCGGGACCGCGGACGCGGCGCGCCAGGCGATGCAGATTCTCTTCCTGCACTGGGGCCTGCACGGCTGGGGCGTGTTCGCCTTCGTCGGCATGGCCCTGGCGTATTTCGCCTACCGGCATAACCTGCCGCTGGCCCTGCGTTCGGCGCTGTACCCGCTGATCGGCAAGCGCATCAACGGCCCCATCGGCTACGCGGTGGATGGCTTCGGCATCATCGCCACGGTGTTCGGCCTCGGCGCCGACATGGGCTTTGGCGTGCTGCACCTCAACTCCGGCCTGGACTACTTGTTCGGCATCGCCCACACCCAGTGGGTCCAGGTGGGCCTGATCACCCTGATGATGGGCGCGGCGATCATCGTTGCGGTGTCCGGTGTCGACAAGGGCGTGCGGGTGATGTCCGACATCAACATGCTGCTGGCCTGTGCGCTGCTGTTGTTCGTGTTGTTCGCCGGCCCTACCCAGCACCTGCTCAACACTCTGATCCAGAACCTCGGCGATTACCTCGGTGCCCTGCCGACCAAGAGCTTCGACCTCTACGCCTATGACGAACCCAGCGACTGGCTGGGCGGCTGGACGGTCTTCTACTGGGCCTGGTGGATCGCATGGTCGCCGTTCGTGGGCCTGTTCATCGCGCGGATTTCCCGTGGCCGGACCATCCGCGAATTCGTGTTCGGCGTGCTGCTGATCCCCCTGGGCTTCACCCTGGCCTGGATGTCGATCTTCGGTAACAGCGCCATCGACCAGGTGCTCAACCACGGCATGAGCGCGTTGGGCCTGTCGGCCATCGAGAACCCGTCGATGACGCTTTATCTGCTGCTGGAAACCTACCCCTGGAGCAAGACCGTCATCGCCGTGACGGTGTTCATCAGCTTCGTGTTCTTCGTCACCTCGGCCGACTCCGGCACCGTGGTGCTCTCGACCCTGTCGGCCAAGGGCGGTAACGCCGACGAAGACGGGCCGAAATGGCTGCGGGTGTTCTGGGGCGCGATGACCGCGCTGGTCACCAGCGCGCTGCTGTTCGCCGGCAGCATCGACTCGCTGAAGTCGGCGGTGGTGCTGACCTCGCTGCCGTTCTCGATGATCCTGCTGCTGATGATGTGGGGGCTGCACAAGGCCTTCTACCTCGAATCGCAGAAGCAGATCGCCCAGCTGCATTCGCTGGCGCCCGTGTCGTCAACCTCGCGTCGCGGCAAGGGCGGCTGGCGCCAGCGCCTGAGCCAGGCGGTGCATTTCCCGTCACGCGACGAGGTGTATCGCTTCCTCGACCAGACGGTGCGTCCGGCCATCGAAGAAGTGACCGCGGTGTTCGTCGAGAAAGGCCTGAACGTGATCACCCAGCCGGACCCGGCCAACGACAACGTCAGCCTGGAAATCGGCCATGGCGACCAGCATCCGTTCATCTATCAGGTGCAGATGCGCGGCTACTTCACCCCGTCCTTCGCCCGTGGCGGCATGGGGCCCAAGGAGATGCGCAACCGGCGTTACTACCGGGCCGAGGTGCACCTGGCCGAGGGTAGCCAGGACTATGACCTGATGGGCTACACCAAGGAGCAGATCATCAACGACATCCTCGACCAGTACGAACGGCATATGCAGTTCCTGCACCTGGTGCGTTGATCGGTGGCGGTGGCGTTCGTGCCACCGCCATCGCGGGCAAGGACTGGGCGTCCCCCTGCTCCTACAGAAGAAGATTTTCTGTAGGAGCGAGGCTTGCCCGCGATCGGGGCCCTCAGGCCGGGCTCAATACCGTGAACAGCACCAGCGCCGCCACCGGCACGCCGAATACCACACTGCCGACCGCCAGCTCCGTGCTCAGGGACTGGCCGGCGTGGACCATCCCCACCGCGCCGTTGATCACCGTCAGCGCCAGCCACAGTACGACGAAACTGTAGGCCAGGGTCTGGCGGCCGAGGCCGATCTTTTCGCCGATAAACAGCATCAGCGCCAGGAGGACCAGGCCGAAGGAGGTGATGATCGCGGTGTGCATGATGAAGTCCTCGCGGGCGGGATTCGGGGTTGGCCTAAAGGGCGATGGCGATTCAAAGCTCCCGACCTAGAGTGTGGTCGAGGGAGTGGCGTCCTGCTCCGCGAAACAGAATGTAGAACGACAAAAACGCCAGCAGCACCGGGTATTCCATGCCTCGGTCGATCCATGGCCAGGTGGGGCCGAGCAGGCCGGCGATGGTCAGCATCTGCACGCCCATCATGGCGGCGAGCAGGCGCGTCCCCAGGCCGAGGGCCAGGAGCAACCCGCCGACGCCTTCCAGGAGCGCGACGAACAGCGCGATCAACGCCGGCGCCGGCAAATGCAGGACGTTCTGGATCAGGTTGATCGAGGCCGCCATCGGGTCGGCCATCGAACCGTGGGCCTGGCCCAGCAATTTCGGCAGGCCGTGGCTGATCATGATCACGCCATAACAGACCCGCAGCAGCGCATAGGCCAGGGGTTCGCCAATGCGGTACAGCGGGGCGAGGGCCGGGATCAGCAGGGTGTTGCGTGGGGCTGGCGAGTCAGTGGTCGGGCGCATGGGATTCTCCGCGGGTAGGTCATTGGAAAGCATCGATAGCCCGTGGGTGAGGCGGCTCAGACGAGCCCGCCGTTGGCGCGCAGGATCTGCCCGTTGACCCAGGCGGCTGCCGGGCTGACCAGGAAGGCGATGACGTTGGCGATGTCTTCCGGCTGGCCGAGGCGCTCCAGGGGCGGCATCTTGGCGAAGTTCTGGATCTGCTCTTCGCTCTTGCCGTGCAGGAACAGTTCGGTGGCCACCGGGCCGGGGGCCACCGCGTTGACGGTGATGTCGCGACCGCGCAGTTCCTTGGCGAACACCTGGGTCAGGGACTCCACCGCCGCCTTGCTGGCGATGTACACCGCGTAGCCCGGCAGGTTGAGGCCGACGGTGCTGCTGGAGAAGTTGACGATACGTCCGCCGGCGTTCAGGCGGCTGGCGGCTTCGCGCAGGGTGTTGAAGGTGCCGCGGGTGTTGATGGCGAAGGTCTGTTCGAACAGCTCGTCGCTGTGTTGCGCCAGTGGCAGGACCTTGAGGATGCCAGCGTTGTTGATCAGCACGTCGACCTTGCCCAGTTGGATTTCGGTCTCGTCGAACAAGCGGCGCACATCATCGGCATTGGCCACGTTGGCCTTGACCGCTATGGCCCGGTGGCCGGCCTGGCGCAGTTCCACCACCAGGGCCGAGGCTTCGGTGGCGCTGCTGGCGTAGTTGATGGCGACAGCAAAACCTTCGCTGGCCAGTTGCTTGGCGATGACCGCGCCGATGCCGCGGGAGGCGCCGGTCACGATGGCAACTTTCGAAGTCTGGGTAGTCATGGCGAATTTCCTTCTGGGAACGGTTGGGTGTGAAAGCAGGTTCACATGGTTGTCCAGAGTGATAAATGCGCCAGAGTTGGCTTGACTGTTCAATAATCGCCAACAATCAACCGCTCCGGAAGCCAGTCATGGATCAAGTCAAAGCGATGAAAGTGTTCGTGCGGATCTACGAACGCAGCAGTTTCACCCTGGCCGCCGATGACCTGAACCTGCCGCGCGCCACCCTGACCCATACCCTCAATCAGTTCGAAGCCTGGCTCGGCACCCGCCTGCTGGAGCGCAGCACCCGCCGCGTGCGCCCGACCCTCGACGGCGAGGCCTATTACCTGCGCTGCATACAGTTGCTGGCGGAACTGGAAGAGGCCGAGCTGGCGTTTCGCACGGTGGCGCCGAAAGGGCGCTTGCGGGTCGACCTGCATGGCACGTTGGCCAAGTACTTCGTGATTCCGGCCTTGCCCGAATTCATGGCGCGCTATCCGGAGATCGAGCTGTCCGTCAGCGAGGCCGATCGTTTTGTCGACCTCATCGCCGAAGGCGTGGACTGCGTGCTGCGCGCCGGCACTTTGGGGGACTCGTCGCTGATCGGCCGGCGCGTGGCCAGCCTGCAGCAGATCACCTGTGCCAGTCCGGCGTACCTGCGCAAATACGGTGAGCCGAAGAGCCTCGACGAGCTGTCGCGGCACCGGGCGGTGAACTATGTCTCGCGCACCACCGCCAAGCAGTTTCCTTTCGAATTCATGGTCGATGGCGAACTGCGGGAAGTCGCCATCGAGGGCGCGCTGTCGGTGTTCGGCGCCGAGATCTACGCCGCCTCGGCCGTGGCCGGGCTGGGCATCATCCAGTGCCCGCGCTATCGCATGGCGCAGCAGATTTCCCAGGGGCTGGTGCAGGAAATCCTCACCGACACGCCGCCACCGCCCATGCCGGTTTCCGTGCTGTACCCGCACAACCGCCAGATGTCGCCACGGGTGCGGGTGTTCGTCGACTGGCTGGCGGAGGTTTTCGCCAGGGCAGTTTGAGCAGTGCCAGGGCGACGCCGGTCATCGCCGCTTTCTGTATTGATTGTCTGAATGTGTATAGTGTGTATTATTCGCCTTCGGCTGGGTATTGTGGTTTTTCGGGACGTATCGAAAGGACACGGCAATGCGCAGTCGGGAACTGATCAGGATGATCGAGGAGGACGGGTGGTATCTGATCGCGGTCAAAGGCAGTCATCACCAATACAAGCATCTGCACAAGCCGGGACGGGTCACTATCCCTCACCCGGATGCGGATCTGCCCAGGGGCACGATCCACAGCATCTTGAAACAGGCGGGCCTGAAATGAGGCCGGCCTTGAACGAAGAGGTCAACGAGATGAAATTCCCGGTCGTGCTGCACAAGGATGCCGACTCCGGATATGGAGTGATCGTCCCCGATGTGCCGGGCTGTTTTTCCGCCGGTCATACCGCTGCGCAAGCCTTCGAGAATGTGAAAGAGGCCCTGTCGCTGCATTACGAAGGCCTGGTCGCCGATGGTGAGCCGCTGCCCCAGGTGCATGAGGTCGACGTGCATATCGACAATCCTGATTACGCCGGTGGCGTGTGGGGGGTGATCGAGTTCGACATCACGCCTTACTTCGGCAAGGCGGTGCGTTTCAATGCGACGTTGCCGGAGCAACTGTTGGAGCGCATCGACCAGACGGTGAAGCGCGACCAGCGCTACCGTTCGCGCTCGGGCTTTCTCGCGGCAGCGGCATTGCGCGAACTCTCCGCCTAGGCATTACCCGTCCCCATGGTCCTCATGGGGGCATGCCTGGCCTCTGCCCCTCGGCAGTTTTCCTGTACCGCCCAGGCTTGGGAACCTTCGGTTCGGCCCGGCAGAGCGGTGTTTTACCGTCTATAAACAACTGATGCAGCGCCTTGTTCGAGGCCATTCCTGGTTTTTCCAGGCAGCACCGGCAGCGACAGGGCCCTGTGTTTACAGGGTTTCCCCCCGTATTCCCACCTTCAGCCAGCGTTGCCATTAACCGGGAATTTGTTTCGATTGAGACTGCCTCTGAGCGACGATTTCGTACTGTGCTACGTGGTACGTAATAAAATATTCTAGTCGTCATATTTTTCATTCGGTTTTTTCTGGTCATTCCTCCTCGGCAGCAGGTTCTGTCCGTCAGCAGGCGCCGGATCGTTTCAGTCATTCACCGATCTGAAGTGGCCGCGATCTCGCCTGGGCGTATGCTGGGCAACTTTCAGGCGTTCCGCTGATTCAGATGTTGCGAGGGCAACTTGCCCTGCACCAATGTGCATGTGCTTAAACCTGGGTGTTCAGGATCAATAGAGAGGGTTCGATGACTTACCTTGCTGCCGAAAACCGCTACGACTCCATCCCCTACCGCCGCGTCGGGCGCAGCGGCCTGGTGCTGCCGGCGCTGTCCCTGGGCCTGTGGCACAACTTCGGCGACAGCACGCCGATCGACACCCAGCGTTCGTTGCTGCGCACCGCCTTCGACCTGGGCATCAACCACTTCGACCTGGCCAACAACTACGGCCCGCCCTATGGCAGTGCCGAGATCAATTTCGGCCGCCTGCTACGGGAAGACTTCAAGCCGTATCGCGACGAGCTGATCATCTCCAGCAAGGCCGGCTGGGACATGTGGCCCGGTCCCTACGGCCAGGGCGGCGGCTCGCGCAAGTACGTGCTGGCCAGCCTCGACCAGAGCCTGCAGCGCCTGGGCCTCGACTATGTGGATATCTTTTATTCCCACCGCTTCGACCCGGACACCCCGCTGGAAGAAACCGCCAGCGCCCTGGCCACCGCGGTGCAGCAGGGCAAGGCGCTGTACATCGGCATCTCGTCCTATTCCGGGGTGAAAACCCGCGAGATCGCGGCCCTGCTCAAGGAATGGAAAGTGCCGCTGCTGATCCACCAGCCGGCCTATAACCTGCTCAACCGCTGGGTGGAAAAAGACCTGCTGGACACCACCGACGAACTCGGCGCCGGGGTGATCGCCTTCACACCATTGGCCCAGGGCCTGCTGACCGACAAATACCTCAACGGCATTCCCGAGGACGCACGGGTCAATCGCCCGGGCGGTGGTTCGCTGCAAGCCGCGCACCTGTCCGAAGCCAACCTTGCTCATGTGCGCGCCCTCAACGAAATCGCCAAGCGTCGCGGCCAGAGCCTGGCGCAACTGGCCCTGGCCTGGACCCTGCGCGACCCACGGGTGACCTCGGCCCTGATCGGCGCCAGCCGGCCGGAGCAGATCGTCGAGAACGTCGGTGCATTGCAGAACCTGAGTTTCAGCACGGAAGAACTGGCGGAGATCGATCGTTTCGCCCGGGAAGGCGGGATCAATCTGTGGGAGAAGCCTTCAACCGCCGAATAGAGCCAGCCGTCATGTTGTGAGGCTGTCGCGGCTTCTGTAGGAGTCAGGCTTGCCGGCGATCGAGGCGGTGAGTGGTGTCAGGCATACCGCTATCGCGAGCAAGCTTCGCTCCTACAGGCCTGCGGCGGTTCAGACCTCGAGCGGCAGCCAGGGGTTGATAACGATCAGCCCGGTGTCGGTGAAATCCTTGGTGTTACGAGTGGCGATCGCGGCGTCGTGGACCCGGCATATCGCTGCAATTTGCGCATCCACCAGATTGATCGGCTGGCCTGATCTTTCGCGATGCGAGACCAGATGCGCGTAGTAAAGAGCCGCTTGGGTTCCGAAGGGCACGATGCGGTCGATGAAGTCTTCCTCGAACATAGCCAGCGCCGATGCATGCAGCGTCTGTTTGCGCTTGCCGTGGGGCAGGCGCGCGATACCGTGGAGAATCTCGGCCATGGTCATGGCGCTGATGTAGAGGTCTTCGACGGGTTGCGCTTCGATCCACAGCAATACCGCCGTATCCGGTTGAGGGCGCATCAGTTCTGACAACACATTTGTGTCGAGTACTATCATTCGCCCAGGTCCACCAAGCGTGCCGGTTCGGTACGTTCAGGCAGCTCCAGCTCTACTCCGCCGGTCTCGGCAAAGCGTGCCCTGATACGGCTGCCCAGGCCTTGGCTGTCAGCTGTCCTGCTCAATGCGCGGCGCAAAATCAATCGGGCTTCTTCTTCCATGGAATGACCATTGTGAGCGGCCTCGATGCGCAGGCGTTCTTTGATGTGGTCGTCCAGATTACGGATCGTAAGGCTGGCCATGGGCTCCTCCGAATGAAATCAATGAAATCATTGATAGCATAACGGCGAGTCATTGGAGGAGGGCAACCGCTGGTCGTTTGGGTTCGCCTCGATCACTGGCAAGCACTACTGAAGCCGTGAGCTTGCTGATGATCATGGTTTATCGAAAAAACGGCACATCCCCAAGAATCGTCGCGCGGTGCATCACGCGGCGTTGCGGGCGGTAGTCGTCGACGGCGTAGTGCTGGGTCACGCGGTTGTCCCAGAAGGCCACGTCGTGGGTCTGCCAGCGCCAGCGGATGGTGAATTCCGGGCGGGTGGCGTGGGCGAACAGCAGTTTCAGGATGACTTCGCTTTCGCTGTCCGACAGCTCGTTGATCCTGGTCGTGAAACCTTCGTTGACGAACAGCGACTTGCGTCCGCTGACCGGGTGGGTGCGGATCACCGGGTGCGACAGCGGCGGGTTTTTCCGCTTGGCTTCTTCCCAGCGCGCCAGGTCCTCCGGGGTATTGCCGAAGCGCTCCAGGGGGAATGACTTGATGAACTCGTGAGTCGCGGTCAGGCCCTGCAGCAGGTTCTTCATCGGCTCCGAGAGCGCCTCATAGGCCGCGATGCCGCTGGCCCACAGGGTGTCGCCGCCGTAGGCCGGCAACAGCTTGGCGCTGAGCACCGCGCCCAGGGCCGGGGTCGGCAGGAAGGTCACGTCGGTGTGCCAGATGGCGTTGTCGCGCACGTCGATTTGCGCGGTGTCGAGGATCAGCACTTCCGGCTGTTCCGGCACGTTGGGGTAGATCGGATGGATGTGCAGGTCGCCAAAGTTCGCCGCGAAGCGCGCCTGCTGCTGCGGGTCGATCGGCTGGTCACGGAAGAACAGCACCTGATGCTGCAGCAGTGCCTGCTCGATGGCATCGCGCTGTTCGCTGGCCAGTGGCTGGCTGATGTCGACGCCACCGATCTGGGCGCCCAGGGCGGAGCTTAAAGGGGTGATGGTCAGGCTCATGTCGTTCTCGAATGGAGCGCCGAATTGCCGGCGTGGTCAGTTTTGTCTGTAAGAAATCTTGCCCGCTACCTCTGTAGCCGCTGCCGAGCTTTGGCGAGGCTGCGATCGAGCGCAAAGCGCTCGCAAAACCTGGCGCCGCGGTATTCCAGATACAACGCGTCAGGCGGGTTGCGCCTGCTGCGCAGCCTCGCCGGGGCTCGGCAGCGGCTACAGGGGTAGCGGGGTTTCAATGGGCCTGGCCATGCCAGGGCACCAGCTTGCGCTGCAGGGCGCGCAGGCCCATTTCCATGGCGAAGGCGATCAGGGCGATGACCAGGATCCCCAGCACCACCACATCGGTGACCAGGAACTGCGCCGCGGACTGCACCATGAACCCCAGGCCACTGGTGGCGGCGATCAGTTCGGCGGCGACCAGGGTCGACCAGCCCACCCCAAGGCCGATGCGCACGCCGGTGAGGATGTCCGGCAGGGCGCTGGGCAGGATCACATGGCGAATCAGCTGGGCCCGGGTCGCACCCAGGGACTGCGCGGCGCGCAGCCGGGTCGGGTCCACGGTGCGCACGCCGGTGGCGGTGGCGATAGCGATCGGGGCGAAAATTGCCAGGTAGATCAGCAGCACCTTGGACAGCTCGCCGATGCCGCACCAGATGACGATCAGCGGCAGGTAGGCCAGGGGGGGAATCGGCCGGTAGAACTCGATCAGCGGGTCCAGCACGCCACGGGCGATGCGGTTATGGCCGATGGCGATGCCCACCGGGATCGCGGTCAGCACGGCAAAACCCAGGGCCAGGCCGATGCGTCCGAGGCTCGCGCCCAGGTGCTGCCACAGGGTGGAATCCATGTAGCCGCTGGTCACCAGCAACCAGCCCTTTTGCAGCACGGCGGAAGGTGGCGGCAGGAACAGCGGCTCGATCAGGCCGCTGGCCGTCACCGCCCACCACAGGGCGAGCAGCACTACCAGGGTCAGCACGCTGATCCAGCGGGTGCTCAGGCTGCGGCGCAGGGGCGCGGCAGTGTGCGGGGTAGCGGCTTTGGTCGTGGTGGCCGGAAGGTCGTAGCTGTTCATGCGCGCTCCTGCCGCAAGACGGCACTGCGTTGGGAGAACACCCGGGCCAGCACGTGTTCGCGGGTTTCGATAAAGCGCGGGTCGGACTTGATTGCCCGGGCCGATTCGCCGGCCGCGTAACGCTGGCCGAAGTCCAGGCTCAGGCGCTCGACGATCTGCCCCGGGTTGGGTGCCAGCAGGATCAGGTCGGTGGCGAGGAACACCGCTTCCTCGATGTCGTGGGTAATCAGGAACACCGGCTTGGCGGTGCGTTGCCAGACTTGCAGCAACAGCTCCTGCATCTGTTCGCGGGTGAAGGCATCGAGGGCGCCGAAGGGCTCGTCCATCAGCAGCACCCGCGGGTCAGCGGCCAGGGCGCGGGCCAGGCCCACGCGCTGGCGTTGTCCGCCGGAGAGCTGCCAGATGCGCCGCTTGTCGAAGCCGGCCAGGTCCACCAGCGCCAACATTTCCCGGGCGCGGGCTTCACGTTGGTCGCGGGCGGTGCCGGCCAGTTCGAGGCCGAAGCCGACGTTGGCCAGTACGTCCTGCCAGGGCAGCAGGGCATCATCCTGGAACACCACGCCGCGTTCGGCGCTCGGGCCGGCAACCGGCACGCCGTCCAGGGTGATGCGCCCGGCGCTGGGTTCGACGAAGCCGGCGATCAGGTTCAACAGTGAAGTCTTGCCACTGCCGGATGGGCCGAGGGCGACCAGCAACTGCTGTGGCCCGAGCGTCAGGGAAATATCCGCCAGCACCGGTTCGGCGGCGCCGGGGTACTGTGCGCTGATGCGCTCCAGTTGTAGCAAAGCCATGACGGCGCGCTCCTTGTTCAAATGCAGCCTTTGTCGAGGTGAGACGCTGTACGAGAGGCGCCGGGCCTGGGCCCGGCGACCTCTGCGGCGAACCTTCAGTGGGTGATGTATTTGGCGCTGACGTACGGCGCGTAGTCCGGCAGTACCGCCTCGACCTTGCCTTGTTCCTTGAGGAACGCCGCGGTGTCGGTGATGGCCTTGGTGGTCGGCGCGCCAAGGCTGATGACCTGGTCGGCCGCCAGTGGGTAGACGTTGCCCTGCAACAGCAGCGGAATGTCGCTGGCCTTGGCGCCGGAGAGTTTCACCAGCTTGTCGACGTTGCTCTGCTCAGCCAGCCAGGCTTTTGGGTCCTTGCGGTAATCGGCGTAGGCGTCGAGGGTCACCTTGGCGAAGGCGGTGACGATTTGCGGATGCTTCTCGGCGAAGTCCTTGCGCACGATCCAGGCATCGAAGGTCGGCGCGCCGAACTGGGCCAGTTCGCCGGAGGTGATCAGCACCTTGCCGTTCTCCTTGGCCACGCCCAGCGCCGGGTCCCAGACGTAGGTGGCGTCGATGTCGCCGCGTTTCCAGGCGGCGATGATCGCCGGTGGCGTCAGGTTGAGAATCTGTACTTTTGCCGGGTCGATTTTCCAGTGCTTGAGCGCAGCCAGCAGGCTGTAGTGGCCGGTGGAAACGAAGGGCACGGCGACTTTCTTGCCGACCAGGTCCTGGGGCGTCTTGATCCCGGATCCGTCGCGGGCCACCAGGGCCTCGGCGGCGCCGATCTGGGTGGCGATAAGGAAGGTTTCCACTGGCACCTTGCGGGTGATCGCGGCGGTCAGCGGGCTGGAGCCGAGGTAGCCGATCTGCACGTCACCCGAAGCGATGGCGGCGATGATGTCGGCGCCGTTGTCGAACTTGCGCCAGTCGATCTTGGCCTGGGTGACCTTTTCATAGGTGCCGTCGGCCTGGGCGACTTTCGCTGGATCGACGGTGGTCTGGTAGGCGACGGTGACGTCGGCTGCCTGGGCGAAGAAGCTCGCGGTGGCCAGGGACACGGCCGCCAGGAGGCGGAGGGGAAGGTGCAGTTTCATCATGAAGCTCCTCAACAGGCGGCCAAGTGTGGACGTGGTAGGAGACTAAATGATCTAAGAATCTAAAAATAAATAACTTTTTAGAATTAGCTTAAAAGAGGAATCTTCTAAAGAAAGCGCTTTTTGAAGGGGAGCGCTTTGCGCTCCATCGCGAGCAAGCTCGCTCCTACGCATTGATCTTCTGTAGGAGCGAGGCTTGCCCGCGATAAGCGCCGCAGACGCTTAGTTGCTGATCGCCAGGATACTCGCCTGATACGAGCCGACAAATACGTCGAAATCGCCGACTTCGTTCTGTTCCAGCTCGGCCTGTTGCAGCAGGGAGTTGCGCGCCGCTTCTTCGAAACGCGCCTGGTCTTCCTTGCTCAGGGACTCGCTGCGGAAGAACTCGGCATGGGCCAGGCTCTGGCGCAGGGAGAACTGGCTGAAGCTTTCCTTGTGTTCCTGCATGGCGGCCAGGACCTGGGCCGAAGGCGTCAGGGACGAATCCTTGACCTTGGCCAGCTGGGCGTCCAGCGCCTTGCTGTGGGCGTCGCTGCCGTGGCTGCGGTCGAGCAGGGCGGCCAGCGGCGCGATCTTTTCCAGCAGTTCGCCGGCCCATTCCTTGAGGTCCACCAACTGTCCCTGGCGCAGCAGGTGCAGGCCCGGGCGACGACCTTCCTTGACCACCTTGAGGAAGTTCGAGGTGGCGTTGCCGCACTCGTTGTTCTCCAGCAGCGGGCTTTCGTTGAGCGCGCAATACAGCAGGAAGGCGTCGAGGAAACGGGCTTCCTGCACGTCGATGCCCATCGGCAGGAACGGGTTGATGTCCAGGCAACGGACTTCGACGTACTGGATGCCGCGAGCCATCAGCGCCTGGATCGGCCGCTCGCCGGTGTAGGTCACGCGTTTCGGGCGGATGTTGGAGTAGTACTCGTTTTCGATCTGCAGGATGTTGGTGTTGAGCTGGACCCACTCACCGTCCTGGTGGGTGCCGATCTCCACATAAGGCGCGTACGGCGTGGCGACGGCCTTGCGCAGGCTGTCGGTGTAGCTGTTCAGGTCGTTGTAGCAAGGGGTCAGGCCGGCCTGGGCGTTGCTCTGGTAGCCCAGGTCGCTCATGCGCAGGCTGGTGGCGTACGGCAGGTACAGGGTCTCGGCGTCCAGCTGTTCCAGCTGGTGCGCGCGACCGCGCAAGAAGCCTGCGTCCAGCGCCGGCGAGGCGCCGAACAGGTACATCAGCAGCCAGCTGTAGCGGCGGAAGTTGCGGATCAGCGCGATGTACGCCGACGACTGATAGTCGCGGTCGCTGCCGACGAAGCCTTCGGCCTGCTTGAGCAGCGGCCAGAGCTGCTCCGGCAGGGAAAAGTTGTAGTGGATCCCGGCGATGCACTGCATGGTCTTGCCGTAACGCAGGGCCAGGCCCTTGCGGTACACATACTTGAGCTGGCCGATGTTGGAGGTGCCGTAATAGGCGATCGGGATGTCTTCCTCGGCCGGCAACGGGCACGGCATCGATGGACTCCACAGGTACTCGTTGCCGAGCTTGCTGTAGGCGAAACGGTGAATCTTGTCGAGGCTGGCCAGGGTGTCCGCCGGATCGGGCAGGGCTGGGGTGATGAACTCCAGCAGCGACTCGGAATAGTCGGTGGTGATCTGTTCGTTGGTCAGCGCGGAACCCAGTTCTTCCGGGTGCGGAGTCTGGGCCAGGCGCGCTTCGCCGGTCACGCGCAGGCATTCGCGCTCGATGCCGTGCAGGCACTGCTCGAGCAGAGAGAGGTTAGCGCGCTCGCCGAGCAGAGCCAGGCGGCGGTTGAGAAGTTCGCTCAAGTTGGATTCCTTCACGCGTCAGTCGCCCCAATATGGGGGTGGGCAGGACGGTCTACAAGGGTGAAGTTGAAACTGGCGTTTTCGCCTGGTCGTTGAGCCGGCATGGCCCGATTTTGCAAGCACCACACTTCATCCCTGAATCTGGCTTTAGCGCAGGCAGAAAACTCCGACGCCGCTTTCGCAGCGCCGAAATTAACTCAAATCGATGACGGGGAGCTAGGTCTGTCGATGTTCGAAGGCGGGCCGCGTCGCTAGCGGATGAATTGGCGTCGCGGCTGTCACCAAAGGGTTCCTCAGAGGACCGCGAAGGTGCCTTGTGCCTTGGCGACCAGTTTGTCGCCTTGCATCACATCGGCCTCGACCACCAGGGTGCGGCGACCCGGGTGGAGCACCCGGGCGTGGCAGATCACGTCGCCCTCGGCGACGGCGCGGATGTAGTTGATCTTGCACTCGATGGTCGCGCTCTGCTGGTCGAAGCCGTGGGAACTGGAACAGGCCAGCCCCATGGCGATATCGACCAGGCTGAAGATCGCCCCGCCGTGCAGCTTCTGGCCACGATTGCGCAACTGCGGCGTCAGCGTCAGGGCGACGTCGGCTTCACCGACCTCCAGGCGCTGCAGACGGCAGCCGAGCAGCTGGCTGAACGCGCTTTCGGTCAAGCCGGCCGGGATCTCCATCAGCGTTTCTTCAACTGCTTGGCATTGGCGAACAGCGACGCCATGGCGTTGTTGGTCGGGGCCGCGGCCACGCTTTCCTTGCGCGGGGCGCTGTTGCCCGACGAGCGCGGCGCCGAGCCTGGACGTGAACCGCGAGCGCCGTCGATCTTCTCGCCCGGGGTGTCGCTCATGCGCATCGACAGGCCGACGCGTTTGCGCGGAATGTCGACTTCCATGACCTTGACCTTGACCACGTCGCCGGCCTTCACCGCTTCACGCGGGTCCTTGATGAACTTCTCCGACAGTGCCGAGATGTGCACCAGGCCGTCCTGGTGCACGCCGATGTCGACGAAGGCACCGAAGTTGGTGACGTTGGTCACCACGCCTTCGAGGATCATCCCCAGTTGCAGGTCCTTGAGGTCTTCGACGCCTTCCTGGAACTCGGCGGTCTTGAACTCGGGGCGCGGGTCGCGGCCGGGCTTGTCCAGTTCCTGGAGGATGTCGGTGACGGTCGGCAGGCCGAAGGTCTCGTCGGTGAACTTCTTCGGATCCAGGCGCTTGAGGAAGCCGCTGTCGCCGATCAGCGAGCGGATGTCGCGGTCGGTCTCGGCGGCGATGCGCTGCACCAGCGGGTAGGCCTCCGGGTGCACCGCGGACGCGTCCAGCGGGTTGTCGCCGTTCATCACGCGCAGGAAGCCGGCGGCCTGTTCGAAGGTCTTTTCACCCAGGCGGGCGACCTTCTTCAGCGCGGCGCGGGTCTTGAACGCACCGTTTTCATCGCGGTGGCTGACGATGTTCTGCGCCAGGGTGGTGTTGAGGCCGGAGATCCGCGCCAGCAGGGCCACCGAGGCGGTATTGACGTCCACGCCGACGGCGTTCACGCAGTCCTCGACCACCGCATCCAGGCCACGGGCCAGCTTCATCTGCGACACGTCGTGCTGGTACTGGCCGACGCCGATGGATTTCGGATCGATCTTCACCAGCTCGGCCAGCGGGTCCTGCAGGCGGCGGGCGATGGACACCGCGCCACGGATCGATACGTCGAGGTCGGGGAATTCCTTGGCCGCCAGTTCCGACGCCGAGTACACCGAAGCACCGGCCTCGGAGACCATGACCTTGGTCATGCGCATGGCCGGGTATTTCTTGATCAGCTCTGCGGCCAGCTTGTCGGTTTCCCGGCTGGCGGTGCCGTTGCCGATGGCGATCAGGTCCACCGAGTGCTTGGCGCACAGCGCGGCCAGCACGGCGATGGTTTGGTCCCACTTGTTGTGCGGGACGTGCGGGTAAACGGTGGCGTGGTCCAGCAGCTTGCCAGTGGCATCCACCACCGCGACCTTGCAGCCGGTACGCAGGCCCGGGTCGAGGCCCAGGGTCGCGCGCGGGCCGGCCGGAGCGGCCAGCAGCAGGTCGTGCAGGTTGTGGGCGAAGACGTTGATCGCCTCGGTTTCCGCGTTGTCGCGCAGCTCGCCCAGCAGGTCGGTTTCCAGGTGGGTGTAGAGCTTGACTTTCCAAGTCCAGCGCACCACTTCGCCGAGCCATTTGTCCGCCGGGCGGTTCTGGTTCTGGATGCCGACGTGTTGGCCGATCATGCCCTCGCACGGGTGCATGGTGCCCGGCAGTTCGTCGCCGACTTTCAGCGCGGAGCTGAGGATGCCTTCGTTGCGGCCACGGAAAATCGCCAGGGCGCGGTGCGACGGCATGCTCTTCAGCGGTTCGTCGTGTTCGAAGTAATCGCGGAACTTGGCGCCTTCCTCTTCCTTGCCGGCGATCACGCGGGCACTAAGGGTGGCTTCCTGCTTGAGGAAATTACGCAGTTTGTCCAGCAGGCTGGCGTCTTCGGCGAAGCGCTCCATCAGGATGTACTTGGCGCCTTCGAGGGCGGCCTTCACATCGGCCACGCCTTTTTCCGCGTCGACGAAGCGTGCGGCTTCGCTTTCCGGGGTCAGGCCCGGGTCGTTGAACAGGCCGTCCGCCAGTTCGCCAAGGCCGGCTTCCAGGGCGATCTGGCCCTTGGTGCGGCGCTTTTGCTTGTACGGCAGGTAGAGGTCTTCGAGGCGGGTCTTGGTATCGGCGAGCTTGATGTCGCGGGCCAGCTCCGGGGTCAGCTTGCCCTGCTCCTCGATGCTGGCGAGGATGCTGATGCGCCGTTCGTCGAGTTCTCGCAGGTAGCGCAGGCGCTCTTCCAGATGACGCAGTTGGGTGTCATCGAGGCTGCCGGTCACTTCCTTACGGTAGCGGGCGATGAAGGGCACGGTGGAGCCTTCATCCAATAGAGCGACGGCCGCTTCGACCTGTTGTGGGCGTACACCGAGTTCCTCGGCAATGCGGCTGTTGATGCTGTCCATAAAACCACCTGACAAATTGTGAAAGCAGGCTCGCCGGCACGGAAAATTGGGCTCGGCGAGTCTGGTTGAGCGGCCTGGCGTGCGCCGCTGCCTGGATCAAAAGGCTGCCTGTTGACCCGTGAAATCGAACAATTACTGCCTGGCCGGGAAAAATAAAAAATGGCCACGGGCGATAACGATCAGACGTTGCCTGACACAAAAGGCGGCGCATTATAACCAGCGTTCCAGTCTTCGGGGGTATCGGCCCGGTGGCGGCCGACGGCGGGTTTTCTGGCGGTCGAGGAAAAATCTGCTAACAATGCACACGGTGCGTATAACGGCAGCTACGCCATAATGCGCACCGAGATAAAAGGAGCATCTGATGAGCAGCACTGCACAAACTGCCGAAGGCGAAAAAATTCTTATCGTTGACGACGACCCGGGGCTGAGCAGCCTGCTGGAGCGCTTCTTCGTCAGCAAGGGCTACCGTGCCCGCGCGGTTCCCAACACCGAGCAGATGGACCGTCTGCTGGGGCGCGAAGTCTTCAACCTGGTCGTCCTCGACCTGATGCTGCCTGGCGAAGACGGCCTGACCGCGTGCCGCCGCCTGCGCAGTGCGAACAACCAGATTCCGATCATCATGCTCACCGCCAAGGGCGACGAGCTGAGCCGCATCAAGGGCCTGGAACTGGGGGCCGACGATTACCTGGCCAAGCCGTTCAACCCCGACGAACTGATGGCGCGGGTCAAGGCCGTGCTGCGTCGCCAGTCGGCGCCGGTGCCGGGTGCGCCGGGCAGCGAAGACGAAAACGTCACCTTCGGCGACTACGAGCTGTCCCTGGCCACCCGCGAGCTCAAGCGCGGCGCCGAAGTGCACATGCTCACCACCGGTGAGTTCGCGGTGCTCAAGGCCCTGGTGATGAACGCTCGCCAGCCGCTGACCCGCGACAAGCTGATGAACCTGGCCCGTGGCCGCGAGTGGGATGCCCTGGAGCGTTCCATTGACGTGCAGATCTCCCGCCTGCGCCGGATGATCGAGCCCGATCCGTCCAAGCCGCGTTATATCCAGACGGTCTGGGGTGTGGGTTATGTGTTCGTGCCGGATGGCACCACCACCAAGTGACCGATGATTTGTAGGAGCGAGCGCCCGGGCCGGCAAACGACCCGGGCGCTCGCATTCCGCAACTCTGCGAGCGCGACTCGCTCCTGCAAAGCGTGTAATGGCTGTTTATGAAAACCCCGCTGTGGTTCCCGCAAAGCTTCTTCTCCCGCACCCTCTGGCTGGTGCTGATCGTGGTGCTGTTCTCCAAGGCGCTGACCCTGGTTTATCTGCTGATGAACGAGGACGTGCTGGTGGACCGCCAGTACAGCCACGGCGTGGCCCTGACCCTGCGCGCCTATTGGGCCGCCGACGAATCCAACCGCGACCAGATCGCCGAGGCCGCCGGGCTGATCAAGGTAGTCGGCAGCGGTGTGCCGGCGGGCGAGCAGCATTGGCCCTATAGCGAGATTTATCAGCGGCAGATGCAGGCCGAATTGGGCGCCGACACTGAAGTGCGCCTGCGCATGCACGCCCCGCCGGCGCTCTGGGTGCGCGCACCGAGCTTGGGCGATGGCTGGCTGAAAGTGCCGCTGTATCCGCATCCGTTGCGGGGGCAGAAGATCTGGAGTGTGCTCGGCTGGTTCCTGGCGATCGGCCTGTTGTCCACGGCCTCGGCGTGGATCTTTGTCAGCCAGCTCAACCAGCCCCTCAAGCGCCTGGTCTATGCCGCCCGGCAACTGGGGCAGGGGCGCAGCGTGCGCCTGCCGATCAGCGATACGCCGAGCGAGATGACCGAGGTGTACCGCGCCTTCAACCAGATGGCCGAGGATGTGGAGCAGGCCGGACGCGAACGCGAGCTGATGCTGGCAGGGGTGTCCCACGACCTGCGCACGCCGTTGACTCGCCTGCGCCTGTCGCTGGAGTTGATGGGCAGCCACAACGACCTGACCGACGACATGGTCCGCGACATCGAAGACATGGACGCGATTCTCGACCAGTTCCTGGCCTTTATCCGCGACGGCCGCGACGAGTCGGTGGAGGAGGTCGATCTCAGTGACCTGGTGCGTGAAGTGGCGGCACCCTACAACCAGAACGACGAGAAGGTGCGCCTGCGCCTGGAGCCGATCCCGCCATTCCCGTTGCGCCGGGTATCGATGAAACGCCTGCTGAACAACCTGATCGGCAACGCGCTGAACCACGCGGGGACGGAAGTCGAAGTGGCGGCCTATGTGTCGGGCGACACCAGCGCGCCTTATGTGGTGCTGAGCGTGATGGACCGTGGCGCGGGCATCGACCCGTCGGAGCTGGAGGCGATCTTCAACCCCTTCACCCGCGGCGACCGTGCCCGGGGCGGCAAGGGTACCGGCCTGGGCCTGGCCATCGTCAAGCGGATCGCCTCGATGCACGGCGGCAATGTCGAACTGCGCAACCGCGCCGATGGCGGCCTGGAGGCGCGGGTGCGGTTGCCGTTGGGGTTGTTGTTGCCCAGGGATGCGGTCTGAAGGCAGCTACAAGCGGCAAGCTACAAGCCATAAGCGGCAAGTGAGGAGTCGCTTTTCTCTTGCAGCTTGCAGCTTGCAGCTAAAAGCTTGCCGCTGCCCTTAACCCTTGCCCTTGGTCCGGGTCATGTTCGGGCCACCGTTTTTCTCGATGTGCTCGATGATGATCCCCGCCACGTTCTTGCCGGTGGTGGTCTCGATACCTTCCAGGCCAGGCGAGGAATTCACTTCCATCACCAGCGGCCCGTGGTTCGAACGCAGGATATCCACGCCCGCCACGCTCAGGCCCATGACCTTGGCCGCGCGCAGGGCGGTCATGCGTTCTTCCGGGGTGATCTTGATCAGGCTGGCGCTGCCGCCACGGTGCAGGTTGGAGCGGAACTCGCCGGGCTTGGCCTGGCGTTTCATCGCGGCAATCACCTTGTCGCCGACCACGAAGCAGCGGATGTCGGCGCCGCCGGCTTCCTTGATGTACTCCTGGACCATGATGTTCTGCTTCAGGCCCATGAAGGCCTCGATCACCGACTCGGCCGCCGTGGCGGTTTCGCACAGCACCACGCCTATGCCCTGGGTGCCTTCCAGCACCTTGATCACCAGCGGCGCGCCGTTGACCATCTCGATCAGGTCGGGAATGTCGTCCGGCGAGTGGGCGAAGCCGGTCACCGGCAGGCCGATGCCGCGTCGGGACAGCAGTTGCAGGGAGCGCAGTTTGTCTCGCGAGCGGGCGATGGCGACCGACTCGTTGAGCGGGAACACACCCATCATTTCAAACTGGCGCAGCACCGCGCAGCCATAGAAGGTCACCGAGGCGCCGATCCGTGGAATCACCGCGTCGAAACCCTCCAGCGGCTTGCCGCGGTAGTGGATCTGCGGTTTGTGACTGGCAATGTTCATATAGGCGCGCAGGGTGTCGACCACCACCATTTCATGGCCACGCTCGGTGCCGGCTTCGACCAGGCGACGAGTGGAATACAGACGCGGGTTACGCGACAGCACAGCGATCTTCATGCAACACCTGTGGCAGAGGTAGTGGACACCGGGAACACCGGTTTGTCTTGAACGTATTTGATCCCCGGGTTGACCACCAACTGGCCATCGATCAGGGCTTTGGAACCGAGCAGCAGGCGATAGCGCATGGCCTTGCGGCAGGCGAGGGTGAACTCCACCCGCCAGACCCGATCGCCGAGCGCCAGGGTGGTACTGATCACGTAGCGCACCTGCGCCTGGCCGTTGGAACTCTTGATGGTTTTCATCGCCACCAGCGGCGCTTCGCAACGCCGGTGACGCAACTGCACCACGCTGCCCAGGTGCGCGTTGAAGCGCACCCACTGCTCACCGTCGCGCTCGAACGGCTCGATCTCGGTGGCATGCAGGCTGGAGGTGCTGGCGCCGGTATCGATCTTGGCGCGCAGGCCGGCGACTCCCAAATCCGGAAGCGCCACCCACTCGCGCAGACCCACGACGGTCAAATGGTCAAATGTCTTCAAATGTGCTCAACCGCTGAGGAACCCGCTCGTACCGTCAAGCGGCCGAATTCGCGGTATTCACGCAGAATAATGGGTAAAAGGCGACAGATATCTAGGCCCGGCTCCACAGCTCCCGGACGGGCTGCCGCAGAGCCTCGCATTGTAAACCGAGCCATCGCAATTCATGGCACGAGAGAAACGGTAGTACAGTTCGAAAATATTTCAGAATGAGGAAATGCCATGGCACAAAAAGCCGAAGACGACGACAAGGTCCGTCTGGATAAATGGCTGTGGGCGGCGCGCTTCTACAAGACTCGCGCCCTGGCCAAGGCCGCCATCGAAAGCGGCAAGGTGCATCACCGGGGCGAGCGCTGCAAACCGGGCAAGGAGCCGAGGATCGGCGACGAGTATGAGATACGCACCGGTTTCGACGAGCGCACCGTGGTGGTCCAGGCCCTGTCGATCGTGCGCCGTGGGGCGCCGGAGGCGCAGGCTCTCTATACGGAAACCGAAGCCAGCATCGCCAAGCGGGAAAACGCCGCCGCCCTGCGCAAGGCCGGCGCCCTGGGTGTGAGCACCGATGGCAAGCCGACCAAGAAACAGCGGCGCGACCTGTTTAAGTTCCACAGCCACGAATAAGCCCCTGTAGGAGCGAGGCTGCCCGCGATCAGTTGCGAAGCAGCGGTTGCAGCCCTCTCACTATTCCCTGGAGGGCGCATCGTCTGCATTCAATCACCGGCAAGCCGGCGCCTGCTCAGGCCGTAGCCCGCACCACGCTCAGGCGCGACAGCAACGGCAGCTTGCCCAGCAGGTTGAACAGCGGATTGGTCACCCGCAACAGGAAGTTCGAAGCCTTGGCCGCATACGGGGTGTAGTAGCCCCAGCCGAGCGCCCAGACCGCCAGCAGCACGCCGCCGATATAGTCGTCCTGGCCCCAGTGCGCGCCGGCCACCAGCCGCGGCATCATAAACAGCAGGGTCAGGCCCCAGATCACCAGGAACTGGCCGACGCCGCGGCTGAACACGCTCATGAACAGTGCCCAGATCAGCAGCACCGAAGCGTGGTCACCGGGGAAGCTCTGGCTGGAACGGTCCTTGAGCTCCCAGGTTTTTTCCCAGTGCGGGAAATAGTCGCTCATGTGCACGGCATCCTGGAGCATCATCGACGGGCTGTCGTGTTGCCAGCCCATGGCGTCGGCGAGCCTGGAGAACAACAAGCGGATAATCAGCATCAGGACCAGGATCGACAGGAAGCCGAAAAACGCCCGGCGCACGTCCACGGCCTTGAACACCCAGTCACCGCGGATCAACAGGGTCAGCAGGATCAGCCCGACTATCGCGTCAAAAGGCCTGAGGCTGGCCACGGCCCAGATATGCAGCCAGGTGGAGTTGCTCGCAAGGGGAGCATTCAGCAGGCGGAACAGCCATTCGTCGAACATTACACAAAGCATCTGCCCGCTTGGCCATAACCAGAAACCCAGCAGCGCCAGAGGGAGCAAATTGCACAACACTAGCTTGCCGAGGTTCCACCTTGCTTGGAACAAACCCGGATTGTTCATAAAATGCCTCCAATGGCAGAAAATCGCGCACCGTAACAGTGCAAAAAACGCAATTTTCATATCTTGTAACCATTTTGTCATCACTTCAGATACCCAAACCTATGACTCATTTGCCGGATACCGACTTCACCCAACGCTTCATCTTCGATGACAGCGACGCCCGCGGCGAGCTGGTGGCGTTGGAGCGCAGCTATGCCGAAGTCCTCGCCAAACACGCTTACCCGGAGCCGGTCGCGCAACTGCTCGGCGAGCTGATGGCGGCGGCCGCGCTGCTGGTCGGCACGCTGAAGTTCGATGGCTTGCTGATCCTCCAGGCCCGTTCCGAAGGCCCGGTGCCTTTGCTGATGATCGAGTGCTCCAGCGAGCGCGAGATCCGTGGTCTGGCCCGCTATGACGCGGAGCAGATCGCCCCGGACGCGACCCTGGCCGACCTGATGCCCAATGGCGTGCTGGCCCTGACCGTCGACCCGACCCACGGCCAGCGTTACCAGGGCATCGTCGACCTGGACGGCGCGACCCTGTCGGAATGCTTCACCAACTACTTCGTCATGTCCCAGCAGGTCGGTACCCGTTTCTGGCTGCACGCCGACGGTCGTCGCGCCCGTGGCCTGCTGCTGCAGCAACTGCCGGCCGACCGCCTCAAGGATGAAGAAGAACGCGCCGCCAGCTGGCAGCACATCACCGCGCTGGGCAGCACCCTGACCGCCGACGAACTGCTGAGCCTGGACAACGAAACCGTGCTCCATCGCCTCTACCACGAAGAAGCCGTGCGCCTGTTCGATGTGCAGCCGTTGCGCTTCCGTTGCAGCTGCTCGCGGGAACGCTCGGGCAATGCACTGGTCAGTCTGGGTCTGGAAGATGCGCAGAAGCTGGTGGTCGAACACGGCGGCAGCATCGAGATCGATTGCCAGTTCTGCAACGAGCGCTACCTGTTCGATGCGGCCGATATCAGCCAATTGTTCGCCGGAGCGGGTGTCGAGTCGCCGTCAGATACTCGTCACTAAAACGTTTCAGCGCAGGTAAATCACCTGTCAAGCGCCGGATTAACGCCGTTCTGACGGGAGGGCCCTACTCTTTTTGGGCTTTTCTGGCATAATCCGGCGCACTTTTTTCGCGGTAGTAGTGCACGACTTTCTACTACAAAACGTTTGGAGCACTCGGCCACTGGCCGACGGGGAACCTCATGACGCAAGCCAATAACGCCGTGTACACCGATCTGAGTGTTGATGATCTGGTCAAAGAAGCCCTGAACCGCGGTGAAGGCGAGCTTGCCGATACCGGCGCGCTGGTTGTTCGTACCGGTCACCGTACCGGCCGTTCGCCAGTCGATCGTTTCATCGTTGAAGAGCCGAGCACCCAGGACGCTATCGCCTGGGGCCCGATCAACCGCAAGTTCCCGGCCGACAAGTTCGATGCCCTGTGGGCTCGCGTCGAGGCATTCAACAACGCGCAAGAGCATTTTGTTTCCCATGTGCATGTAGGTGCTTCCGACGAGCACTACCTGGCCGTGAAGATGACCACCCAGACTGCCTGGCAGAACCTGTTTGGTCGTTGCCTGTTCATCAACCCGGCCCAGTACAACCCGGCTGGCCGTGATGAGTGGCAGGTGCTCAACGTTGCCAACTTCGAATGCGTTCCAGAGCGTGACGGCACCAACTCCGACGGTTGCGTGATCCTCAACTTCGCTCAGAAGAAAGTGCTGATCGCTGGCATGCGCTACGCCGGTGAAATGAAAAAAGCCATGTTCTCGGTGCAGAACTTCCTGCTGCCGGCCGCCGACGTGCTGCCGATGCACTGCGCCGCCAACATCGGCGAAGAGGGCGATGTGACCCTGTTCTTCGGTCTGTCCGGTACCGGCAAGACCACCCTGTCCGCCGATGAAAGCCGTTACCTGATCGGTGACGACGAGCACGGCTGGGGCGAGGGCGTGGTGTTCAACATCGAAGGCGGTTGCTATGCCAAGTGCATCGACCTGTCCGAGAAGAACGAGCCAGTGATCTGGAAAGCCATCAAGCATGGCGCAGTGCTGGAAAACGTTGTGCTGGACGACGCCAAGAAGGCTGACTACGCCGACGGCAGCCTGACCCAGAACAGCCGCGCCGCCTACCCGCTGGAGCACGTCGAGAAGCGTTCCGAGAAAAACCTCGGTGGCGAGCCGAACGCCGTGATCTTCCTGACCTGCGACCTGACCGGCGTACTGCCGCCAGTGTCGATCCTCAGCGAAGAACAAGCTGCCTACCACTTCCTGTCCGGCTATACCGCTCTGGTGGGCTCGACCGAAATGGGTTCGGGCGCTGGTATCAAGTCGACCTTCTCCACCTGCTTTGGCGCACCGTTCTTCCCGCGTCCGGCCGGCGTTTACGCAGAGCTGCTGATCAAGCGCATCCGCGGCTTCGGCTCCAAGGTCTACCTGGTCAACACCGGCTGGACCGGCGGTGGCTACGGCGTTGGCAAGCGCTTCAATATCCCGACCACCCGTGGCGTGATCGCGGCCATCCAGAGCGGCGCTCTAGTCGGTGCCGAGACCGAGCACCTGGACACCATCAACCTGGACGTGCCACTGGCCGTTCCAGGCGTCGAAACCGGCCTGCTCAACCCGCGCAACACCTGGGCTGACAAAGCCGCCTACGACGAAGCCGCCAAGGCCCTGGCCGGCCTGTTCATCGAGAACTTCAAGAAGTTCGACGTGAGCGACGCCATCAAGGCTGCTGGTCCGAAGCTGTAAGCATCGGGTAAGTGGTTCAAGAAGCCGCCCTTTGGGGCGGCTTTTTTGTGGGCGTCATTCAGTCCCGTTCAAATTCCAGGCGGCTTGTTCGAGCGGCTCAATAAGCCTGATTCGACGCGACGTGTAAGGTAAATCCTGGTGTCCTGTGCAGACAGTTCAGGGCCAATCGCCTGGCCTGAGCGAAAAAGAAAAGTCGCTCGACCAGCTCGGATTTGCCTGACAGCCAAGGTCCCCTCGCACTGGTTAACGTGAGATCCCCCGGTTGAAGACCGGGGTTTCCCAGGCGACCGAGCAAAGGACTATGGCCCGCAACAAGGATGTGCCCCAGGTATGGCAGCACCACGATGCTGACGGCGGTGGTTATCGTCGCCTGCGCGATATGACGGCGAGTGAATTGGCCGAGCGTGACGATGCGCAGCAGGGTTACGAGCAGATGCTCGCTCGCCAGCAGGCCTATGAAGAGCGGCTGGCGACTACACAGGTGGAATCGCAACCAATGCCCGTCGGTTGCGTATTTGCCAAGTCTTGCAAGCTGCCGAACGCAATCATCGACTACGTCACCCCGACGGGCTTCATACCCACTGATTCGGTGGCGAATTACGGCGCGTTGACGCTGCTGGGCGGTCGAGAGGTCGAGGCGGGTGGGTGCGTGGCCCTCAAGCGCATCAGCGGCGCGCTGCCGGCCAATCTCGGTACCTTGACCCTGGGTGGTGTCTCCGCGGCGGCTGGTACCACCGGCAGTGGCCTGGGGCTGATCTCCTCGGGCGTGGCGGCCGGTGCGTTGCTGGGGCTGGTGGCTTTGCTCGCTCCATCGAGCCTGGGTGATGGCGCGCTGTACAGCGAAGAGCAGCTACGCAATCTCAAGCAAGCTCGCACCCGGCTACGCCTGCGAGTTGAACAGCAGGCCGATGGCAGTCTCAAGGGCTACGGTTTCAACACCCAGGGGCGCCGCGAGTGGGAAATGATTCCGGTGGCTGAGTTTGAGGTTCGTGATGAGCAGCAAGTGGCCGATCTGGGGGATGGCATCACCCTTATCTGGACCCCAGCTGTGGACCCTTCGAGCACCATAGGGATACCACCGCTGGAAGCGGCGCCACAGACACCTCCGATCTGGATTTTTCCGCCGACTGAGGCGGCGGAGCGGATCATCGTGAGTCCGATTTATCCGCCGGAGTATCGGGATTTTATTCTGGTGTTTCCGGTGGGGTCTGGAGTTCAGCCGCTCTACATTGTGATCAATGCTCGGTATGAGCCAGGCACCGTCATAGGTCGGGGTACGGACGTTTCTGGCACTTGGCTTGCGGGTGCTGATGTAGGAGCGGGGGCACCGGTTCCATCTCGGATCGCAGATCAATTACGAGGGCGGAAATTCAATAGATTCGACGATTTCAGAAAGGCATTTTGGACTGCTGTAGGACGCGATACTGAGCTGCTTGGCCAGTTCAATAAGAGTAACCAAGGCAAGCTGTTAAAGGGCAGAGCGCCATTTGCCCCTAGGTCAGGACACTACGGAGAAAACTCTCGATATGAGCTACATCACATCGAGTACATAAAACATGGCGGTGCGGTCTACGATATTGAGAATCTCGGGGTGATGACACCGAAACGACACATAGAAATTCACAAGCAGGATAGAAAATGACGCTGAAAAATAGTCTTTCGGACTACTCGGAGCAGGAGTTTATTGAGTTGCTCCAACGCATCATTGGGAGTGATGAGAGTGAGGATGTAGAAAACAAACTGGTTTATCACTTCAATACGATATGCGGGCACCCGGCAGGCTCCGATCTGATTTTTTACCCAGAGGATGGGGCTGATGACTCAGCCGAGGGTATTACAAAAACAGTGAAAGAATGGCGCGCTGTCAACGGACTGCCTGGTTTCAAAAGTAGCTGACAGTTCTGTCGGGAGATTAAGAGACAGGTTTGAGTGGAGAGCCTGCAGATGACGCACGTAAAGCTGAAAAGCCAGCTGAAGGACTATACCGAGGACGAGTTCATTACCTTGCTGAACACTCTGTTCAATGGGGAAAGTGACACGGAAGCTGACTACCAGAACCTCGTCGATCACATCGATAAGATGATTCAGCATCCACGTGGAAATGGGATTCTCTTTTATCCCGACGAGGGGGTGGACGATAGTCCTGAAGGTGTAATCGGTGTCGTTAAAGCGTGGCGGGCGGCTAATGGTTTGCCTGGTTTCAAATCTGTCTGAAAAGGTTTTGCCATCCCGGCCCCTCAGCAAACTTCAGGGATTCCCGCAGCCCCCCACCTTTCCCTATGGATTAACAAGCAAACCCCCAAAAAACTGTGTATGGTGCGCGCGAAATCTGCCGGGTACCTTTGGGTGCCGACTTCATACACTTAAAGGGAATTAGGTATGCGCTTGTTTCGCGTGACTTCGATTTTTTCGTTGTGGGCATTGGCGTTTTCGGTGACGGCGCAGCAGCTGCCGGTCGAGGTGCTGAGTGCGGTGGTCAAGGACCAGAAGATCGCCGACGCCGAAGTGCTGGTGCAGCGCAATGGTGCACAGAGCGTGGTCGGTCGTACCAATGCTCAAGGCCAGGTGACCCTGACCACCGACTTCGCCGATGATCCCAGCAACCTGCTGATCATCAAGAAACCCGGCTATTCCAATCTGGTGGTCAAGTGCCCGTGCAGCGGCATGACCTACGCCATCAGCCCGGTGATGCAGAACCTCGACGGTCTGCGCGTGGTGCTGACCTGGGGCGCGACCCCCAGCGATCTCGATTCGCACATGATCTTCCCGGGCAACAACATCTACTTCCGCAACCAGCAAGGCGATGACGCCCACCTGGACGTCGACGATATCGACGGCTACGGCCCGGAAACCATCACCCTGGAAAAGAAACACTACGGCGAAAGCTATGTGTACGCGGTGCATGACTACAGTAACCAGACCCGTCCGGAGTCCCGTCAGCTTGCCGCCAGCCAGGCCAAGGTGTTCGTGTACATGGGCCAGTCGCTGGTGCGCACCTACTACGTGCCGCAGGACCGCAGCGGTAACCTGTGGACCGTGTTCCGCATGACCGGCAATGGCGACTTCCAGGACATCAACACCCTCAGCGGCGTGACCGTCGACGCGCAGGACGTGTTGAACGAAGTGTCGCCGTTGCTCGACGACAAAGTGGAAGTTGCCGCCGTTGCCGTCAGCAGCAGCGCACAAGCCGATGCGAAAACCCTGAACCGCAAGGGCGAAGAGGCTTACCACGCCGGTAACCTGCAGCAAGCCATCGACTTCTACCGTCAGGCCATCGAGCTGAACAACGGCTACGGTCAGGCCTACAGCAACCTCGGCCTGGCCTATCAGAAAGCCGGCAATACCGCCGAATCGATCTGGGCCAACCGCAAGGCCATTGCTCTGGCCAGCGGCAGCTCGGCGGCCACCGTGCGCGCCAGTTCCTACTACAACATCGCGCGTATCTACGAAGCGGCCGGCCAGTTCGCCGATGCCCTGCGTCACTATCAGTTGGCCAAGCAGCAGAAGGCCAACCCGGTGTACGACAAAGCCATCGAGCGTGTGCAAAACCGTTGATTCACGGGTGTTGATCTGACCCCCATAACGCGCCGTCCCACGGCGCGTTATGCATTTATGGAGGTTGTTATGCGGGTTCTGGTTGTTGCGTTGATGTTGTCCCTGTGGACGGCCGTTGCCCAGGCTGCCGGCCCGATGGTGTTCGCCACCATCGATCGCAGTAGCTGGCCGGGTTCGTTGGCCACGCAAGCGGGCTTCGATACCGCCTCGCGCGCGGAAATCCTGATGTTCGGCAAGGCCCTGCTGGCCAGCGAGGCGCTGGACGATGTCAGTCTCAAGCAGCGCCTGGGCGTCAAGGCGCTGGACCATCATTCGGTCGAGCAAGTGCGCGAGCGTTTCTGGATACGCCTGCTCAGCAGTTATCACAGCGCCAGCCAGGACTGTGAAGGCGCCGCCTTCTGTCCGCTGGTGCGTAACCTGGATGACTTGCGGCAACTGGCCCAGGGCTTCACCGGAACGGTCAGCCCGGCCTATGACGCGTGGGCCCAGGCGAGCCGCCAGTTTCATGAGCAGTACCTGAACGAACAGCTGCGCCTGGCGGCCTTGTTCCCGAAGATCAGCAGTGAGATCGAACGTTTCGACAGCGCCGAGCTGATGGGCGACGAGTTGGCGGACCGGCAGTTTCTGCTGACCTTCGACGACGGCCCGACGGCCGCGGGCGGCCATACCGATACGCTGGCCAATGTGCTGCGGGCCAACGATCTGCATGGCCTGTTCTTCGTGCTGGGCGAGCCGTTCCAGGCGCGTCTGCGCAAGTCCTCGCCGGCGCAAATGCGTGAGTTGTACAGCGGCCAGTGCGTTGCCTTGCATGGTTGGGCGCACAAGTCCCACAGCGCCTGGAGCGAATGGCAGCAGTCCATCACCCGTTCCGCGACCCTGGTGCGCGGCACGTTGCCGGATGATTACCAGCCGCTGTTCCGTCCGCCTTATGGTCAGCGTTCGAGTGACAGTGCGGCGTTCTTCAAGGCACAGGGCATCAAGGTGATGCTCTGGGGCATCGACTCCCAGGACTGGAGCAAGAGCCTCAGCGCCAGCGCGGCGAGCCAGCGGGTGCAGACCCTGATGCTGCTGTGGCGCCGGGGGATCATTTTGTTCCACGACATTCACAACAAGGCGCCTGCTGCAGTGCCGACGCTGATCGCCGCCAACAAGAGCAATGGCGTGAAGTGGGTGGATTGCCGCGCGACGCGGTAAGAACACGACTTTTATCGCGAGCCATCGGCTGCCTGGTGGTTCGCGATACACCCTGAAAAACTCCGCATAACCCCAGCCGGACAGCATTCTGCGCCTCCCTGTATCATCCCGTATCCTTTCTTCCCCGACCTTTTCCCGACCCTGTGCCAGTC
Organism: Pseudomonas sp. T8; assembly: GCF_024610635.1. Taxonomy (NCBI): domain Bacteria; kingdom Pseudomonadati; phylum Pseudomonadota; class Gammaproteobacteria; order Pseudomonadales; family Pseudomonadaceae; genus Pseudomonas; species Pseudomonas sp. T8. Next base: position 3,946,505 of record NZ_CP102374.1, on the reverse strand, counting down.
TGCAAGGCACGTCAGCGGTCAAAGGAGTGACAGCTCATGCACGACACCCTCGAACAGGTCTTCGGTTATCCACAGTTTCGTCCCGGCCAGGAGGCGGCGGTCAGCGCGGTACTGGCCGGGCGCTCGGCGGCGGCGATCTTTCCCACGGGCTCCGGCAAGTCCCTGTGTTACCAGTTGCCGGCCTTGCTGCTGCCGCACCTGACCCTGGTGGTCTCGCCGCTGCTGGCGCTGATGCAGGACCAGCTGGCGTTCCTCCAGCGCCACGGCATCGCCGCGGCGAGCATCGATTCGGCGCAGAGCCGCGACGACGCCAACGAGGTCATGGCGCGGGCGCGCTCCGGTGAGCTGAAGATCCTGATGATCTCGGTGGAGCGCCTGAAGAACGAGCGCTTTCGCAACTTTCTGCAGCAGGTGCGGATCTCCCTGCTGGTGGTGGACGAAGCGCACTGCATCTCCGAATGGGGCCATAACTTTCGCCCCGACTACCTCAAGCTGCCGGACTATCAGCGCCAGTTCAACATTCCCCAGGCACTGCTGCTGACTGCTACCGCCACGCCCAAGGTGATCGCCGATATGCAGGCGAAATTCGCCATCGCCGAGGAGGATGTGGTGACCACCGGTTTCTATCGGCCCAACCTCAACCTGCTGGTGGAACCGGTGCGCGGCCAGGACAAGCGCCGGCGCCTGGTGCAGTGGATGAGCGAGCGTCCCGGGCAGCCGAGCATCGTCTATGTCACCTTGCAGAAAACCGCCGAGCACATTGCCGAGCATCTGAGTCGCCACGGCATCCAGGCCCAGGCTTATCACGCCGGCCTGCCCCATGAGCAGCGCGAGGCCATCCAGCGTCAGTTCATGGCGGGCCAGTCCAATTGCATCGTCGCCACCATCGCTTTCGGCATGGGCATCGACAAGAGCGACATCCGCAACGTGGTGCATTTCGACCTGCCCAAATCCATCGAAAACTACAGCCAGGAAATCGGCCGCGCCGGGCGTGATGGCCAACCTTCCGACTGCCTGGTGCTGGCTAACCGCGACAGCCTCAACGTGCTGGAAAACTTCGTCTACGGCGACACGCCGGAGCTGGAAGGTATTCGTTGTGTGCTGGACGAGTTGCAGGGCGCGGCGCCGGACGGGCAATGGGAGTTCCTGTTGGGGCCGCTGGCGGACCAGAGCAACATTCGTCAGCTGCCGCTCAAGACCTTGCTGGTGCAGTTGGAGCTGCGTGGGCTGATCGCGCCGCGTTACGCCTACTTCGCCGAATACCGCTTCAAGTTCCTCGAGGAACCGCAGGTGCTGCTGGCGCGTTTCGAGGGTGAGCGCCGAGAGTTCGTGGCGGCGATCATCGAGACCTCCAGCCGTGCCCGGACCTGGGCCACGGTGAATTTCGACGCGCTGTATCAGCAACATCAGGCCGAGCGTAACCGGGTGGTGAAGGCCCTGGACTACTTCCAGGAAAAGGGCTGGGTCGAGCTGGAAAGCAAGCAGATGACCGAGGTCTACAACCTGCTGGAGACGAGCTTCGATGCCGCGATCCTGAGCCAGCAGTTGCACGCCTATTTCAAGCAGCACGAAAGCAGCGAGATCGCGCGGATCCACGCGATGCTCGCGCTGTTCGCCACCGAGCAGTGCCTGGGGTATCGCCTGGCGCAGTATTTCGGCGATGACCAGGCACCGCAGCGGTGCGGGCATTGCTCGGTGTGTAACGGTCAGGTGGCTCGCTTGCCGGAGCCGCCAGCCTTGCCCGCGCTTGTGGATAAAAACTTCGAAGCGCTGTGCGGTGAATTTATCCACAGGCACCAACAGCACAGCGGCACGGTTCCAGGGGCGGAACGGTTGACGCGTTTCCTCTGTGGGATCAGCGTGCCGCTGTTCACCAAGCTCAAGGCGCGGTCGATCCAGGGGTTTGCGGTACTCGAGGATTACCCCTACGCCGACGTGCGCGATTGGGCTGAACATCACCTTCAGGGTTGATGCCTGCCCGATCCATCCGCTGAATGCCGCTCATCACAGGAATAAATTTCAAAAATACCCTGGGCCTGATTATGGTGGTTTGCGTCTTCGAGCCACCTACAAGGGAGCCACTATGAGCCAGATCGACATTCAGCGCGCCGCAGTGATCGGTGCCGGGACCATGGGCCGCGGGATAGTGATGTGCCTGGCCAATGCCGGGGTTGCGGTGCAGTGGGTGGACAACAATCCGCAGATGCTTGAACAGGCGCTGACAGCGGTGACCGAGACTTATGCGCACAACGTGCGTCAGGGTCGGATCGATCAGGCAGAGGCCGACGCGCGCCGGGCCCGGGTAAGCGCGGTAGCGGATTATCCGGCGATCCGCGATGTGGACCTGGTGATCGAGGCGGTCTACGAAAACCTCGAGCTGAAGCAGAAAATCTTCCGCGAGCTCGATGACCTGCTCCAGCCGCGGGCGATCCTTGCCAGCAATACTTCGGCGCTGGATATCGACGCCATCGCCGCAGTCACCCGGCGACCGCGGCAGGTGCTGGGCCTGCATTTCTTCAGCCCGGCGCACATCATGAAGCTGCTGGAAATCGTGCGCGGCGCCGCGACCGCACCGCAGGTGCTCGAGGCCGCGCTGGCGCTGGGCGAACGCATGGGCAAGGTCAGTGTGGTGTCTGGCAACTGCCCTGGATTCATCGGCAATCGCATGTTGCGCACCTATGTGCTGGAGGCGCGCAAGATGCTGCTGGAAGGCGCTTTCCCTTATCAGATGGATGCCGCATTGCAGGGCTTCGGTTTTGCCATGGGCCCGTTCCGCATGTATGACGTGGTTGGCATCGACCTGGAGTGGCGCGCCCGGCAACTGGCCGGCAAGGGCCAGGAGGCGCACGAAGTGCAGGTGGATAATCGCCTGTGCGAAGCGGGCCGGTTCGGCCAGAAGAGTGGCAACGGCTATTACCACTACGAGCCCGGCAGTCGCCAGGCCGAGCACGATGTGCAGGTCGATGCTCTGGTTCAGGAGGTCAGCGAAGGCCTGGGCTACCGTCGTCGCGATGTTGGCCTCGAGGAAATCCTCGAACGCTGCCTGCTGGCGCTGGTCAACGAAGGTGCGAAGATCCTCGAGGAAGGCATCGCCGGCTCGGCACAGGATATCGACCTGGTGTACCTCAACGGTTATGGCTTCCCGGCGGACAAGGGCGGGCCGATGAGTTGGGCGGACCGGCAGGGGCTGGTGGCAATCCAGAAAGACTTGCTGCGGCTGCAAGCCGAGTTGGGCGCGCATTGGAAGCCGGCGCGGTTGATTGACGAGCTGGTGCAGGCTGGCAAAGGGTTTGCCGATCACCGGGCCATCGGTTGAAATAGTCGATCGCCTGACCGACCACAGCAGGGTCGCCTTCCAGACACCTCACCTCCGAGAACCCGCCAATGACCGACCGCATGCCGCAACGCACCGACTACTGCCACTTCCAGCCCATCATCACGCGTTGGCACGACAACGATGTGTACGGTCATGTGAATAACGTCACCTACTACAGCTTCTTCGACACGGCAGTGAACACCTACCTGATCGAAGAGGGCGGCCTGGATATCCATGACGGCGAGGTGGTGGGTTTCGTGGTGAGTTCGGCCTGCGATTACTTTGCCTCGATCGCTTTTCCCGAGCGCATCGAGATCGGCCTGCGCGTCGGCAAGCTGGGCAACAGTTCGGTGCAGTATGAGTTGGCGGTGTTCAAGGCGGGGGAAAGCGATGCCTGCGCGGCGGGGCGCTTCGTGCATGTGTTCGTCGATCGGGCATCAAACCAGCCGGTGGGGATTCCCGCCGGGCTGCGTGCAGCGCTGGAACGCTTGCTGATGTAAGGCACAAAAAAAAACCGCAGCCTTCGCAGGTTGTGTGAAAGCTGCTGCGTTCGGCAATCCTGCGTTAAAAACAGGCTCGGAATGCTCATTTAGGCCCCTAAACTCCGCTTCCTCGCCTGTTTTTGCCTTGTCTTGCCTTCACTCGCGACGCTTTCACACAGCCTGCTTCGGCGGCTCCTGGGGGTTCATCCCGGGGGTGATGAACCCTGTCTGGCAGGAGCTGCCGTCAGGCTGCGGTCTTTGTGTCAGCGGGCTGCGACCGTTTCAGGTCTTAGTCGCGCCAGTGACGCTTGTGCTTGCGATGCCCGTAGGCATGGCCACGACCCGGGTGGCCGTCGCGATAGTAGCGACGATCGTCGTAGTCGCGATCACGGTAGCGGCGATCGTCACGATCGCTGGAGTTGCCCAGGTGGTTACCCAGCGCGCCGCCGACGCCACCGCCCGCCGCTGCGCCGATCAGGCTGCCAGTGGTGCCCCCCATGCTGCGACCGACCACGTTACCGCCGGCTGCGCCCAGCGCACCTCCGATAGCGGCTTCGCCACGGCTGCGTCTGTCGGCACCCACGGCACTACCGCCCGCGCCGCCCAGGGCCGCACCGATGGTCGAACCGGTGCTACCACCAATCGACTGACCGACGACCGAGCCTAGAACCCCGCCCAATGCGCCGCCCACACCTGCTTCTGTGGTGCCGCCGGCAGAGGCGATGCCGCTGACCAGGCCAAGGGACAACAAGAGAATCGAGGAGAACTTCATAGAGGAGCCTCAAAGGGATGACGGCGCGATCCTGAGGCTGTATTGAGGCGCTTACAATCAAAATCCGACGAATAGCACGAGTTGTACACAATCTCGTAACTTATTGTTTTTAGTAGGGAACTTATCCCGTTTTTGCGAGTCTTTAGCTACTTGGAAAAGGCCGCTTCTGGATGGAAACGGCCTTTTTTGTGCCTGCGATTTGGTTGGCGCTGGTACATCTCGCGGATCGTAGCCGCTGCCGCAGGCTGCGATAAGGCGCATAGCGCCTTCCAGCGCCCTCAAGAACAACGCTTCCTGCGGAGACGAGCAGCCTGCGGCAGCGGCTACAGGGCCAATGAGTTCGCCGATCAGGCCGACCGGGCCATGATCAAGCCGCTGTCGCTGGCCGCCTCCAGGCGGATCGCGACGAACTTCGAGGTCGGGGTGTAGCTGCCGTCCCCGATGCTTTCCAGCGGCACCAGCGGGTTCACCTCCGGGTAGTAGGCCGCGGCCTGCCCCGCCGGAATGTCGAAGGCCAGCAGGGTGAAACTCTTGACCCGGCGTTCGCGGCCGTCATCCCACAACGAAACGATGTCGGCTTTCTGCCCCGGCTTGAAGCCCAGGCGGATGATGTCGGCTTCGTTGACGAACAGCACGTCACGCTGGCCCTTCACGCCACGATAGCGGTCGTCCAGGCCATAGATGGTGGTGTTGTACTGATCGTGGGAACGCATCGACTGCATGATCAGGTCCGGCAACTGCCCGGTGGCGCGGGTGCGCTCATGCACCAGATCCTTGGGCAGCAGGTTCGGGCGGAAATTGGCGCGGCCCGACGGGGTGTTCCAGCGCCGCGCGCCGGCCGAGTTGCCAAGGTAGAAGCCGCCAGGGTTTTTCACCCGCTCGTTGAAGTCCTTGAAGCCGGGAATGGTGTCGGCGATCAGGTCGCGGATGCGGCTGTAATCGGCCACCAGCCAGTTCCAGTCCACCGGGTGGCTGCCCAGGGTAGCGGCGGCGATGCCGGCGAGGATCGACGGCTCTGAACGCATCTGCGGTGACAGTGGCTGCAACTGGCCGTTGGAGGCGTGGACCATGCTGAAGGAGTCTTCCACGGTCACTGCTTGCGCGCCTTCGCTTTGCAGGTCGATGTCGGTGCGGCCCAGGCACGGCAGGATCAGTGCCTCCCTGCCGTGGGCCAGGTGGCTGCGGTTGAGCTTGGTGCTGATCTGCACGGTCAGGTCGCAGTTGCGCAGGGCCTGGAAGGTCCGCGGGCTGTCCGGGGTGGCCTGGGCGAAGTTGCCGCCCAGCCCGATGAAGACTTTCGAACGGCCTTCGAGCATGGCGTGGATCGCCTCGACCACGTTATGGCCGTTCTCGCGCGGCACCTTGAACTGGAAGCGTCGCTCCAGGGCGTCGAGGAAGGCCACCGGCGGCTGTTCGTTGATACCCATGGTGCGGTCGCCCTGCACATTGCTGTGGCCACGCACCGGGCACAGGCCGGCGCCCGGACGGCCGATGTTGCCGCGCAGCAGCATCAGGTTGGCGATTTCCTGGATGGTCGGCACCGAATGGCGATGCTGGGTGATGCCCATGGCCCAGCACATGATCACGTTCTTGCCCTTGGCGTACATGCGCGCCGCGCGCTCGATCTCCACCAGGGTCAGGCCGGACTGCTCGACGATCTCGTCCCATGGGGTGTCGTCGATGACGCTCAGGTAATCCAGCACGGCGGCGGTGTGTTCATTGAGGAAGTCGTGATCGAACACCGCCGGCGCGCCAGTCTTCTGGGCGTCGCGTTCCCATTGCAGGAGGAACTTGGCCATGCCGCGCACCACCGCCATGTCGCCGCCCAGGGCTGGGCGGAAGTAGGCGGTATTGGTCGGCTTGTTGCCGTTGGTGAGCATTTCGATCGGGTGCTGCGGATGCTGGAAGCGTTCCAGGCCGCGCTCTTTCAGCGGGTTGATGCAGACCACCTGGGCTCCGCGTTTCACTGCTTCGCGCAGCGGCTCGAGCATCCGTGGGTGGTTGGTGCCGGGGTTCTGGCCCCAGACGAAAATCGCATCGGAGTGCTCGAAGTCGTCGAAGGTCACGGTGCCTTTGCCGACGCCGACGCTTTGCGCCAGGGCCACGCCGCTGGCCTCGTGGCACATGTTCGAGCAGTCGGGGAAATTGTTGGTGCCATAGGCGCGCACGAACAGCTGGTACAGGTACGCCGCTTCGTTGCTGGCCCGGCCCGAGGTGTAGAACTCGGCCATGTCCGGGCTGGGCAGCGCTTGCAGGTGCTTGCCGATCAGGGCGAAGGCCGCTTCCCAGCTGATGGGCTTATAGCGATCGGTCTCGGCGTCGTAGCTCAGGGGCTCGGTCAGGCGACCCTGGTATTCGAGCCAGTAGTCGCTCTGCTCCAGCAGCGAGCTGACACTGTGCCTGGCGAAGAACTTGCCATCCACGCGGCGTTTGGTGGCTTCCCAGTTCACCGCCTTGGCGCCGTTCTCGCAGAACTTGACCATGCCGCTTTCCGGCGAGTCGCCCCAGGCGCAGCCCGGGCAGTCGAAACCGCCGTTCTGGTTGGTCTTGAGCATCATGCGGATGTTCTTCAGTGCGTTGTCACTCGTCAGCCAGGCCTGGGCGACGCTGATGAGCGCGCCCCAGCCGCCGGCCGGGCCCTTGTAGGGCTTGTAGCGCGGGGTGGGTGTCTGGTCGGCTTGATGATGAGTGGTCACGCTTGTTTCTCCATCGCAGGGCTATAGACCCGTGGCGCACTTTTTTGTGGCAGGTGAATGAGGTTGAGGTTGTGCCGGCGTGCCCATTGCAGGGCCAGGCCGGTGGGCGCCGACAGGCTGACCAGGGTCTGGATGCCGGCACGCAGGACTTTCTGGATCAGTTCCAGGCTGCAACGGCTGGTGACGATGGCCACGCCGCCGGCAGTAGGTATGTTCTGGCGGATCAACGCACCGATCAGCTTGTCCAGCGCGTTGTGCCGGCCGATATCTTCACGGCCCAGCAGCAGCTCGCCCTGGGCGTTCATGAACACCGCCGCATGCACTGCGCCGGAGTGCTGGCCCAGGGGCTGGAAGGCGCTGATGCGCTGGCGCAGGCCATCGAGCCATTGGGCCGGCGGCAACGGCGCGCCGGGTAGCACCTTGAGGTCCGGCAGGGCCTGCTCCACGGCTTCCACGCCGCACAGGCCGCAACCGCTGGTACCGGCCAGTTGCCGGCGTTGCTGCTTGAGGTTCCAGAAGGCGCGGCTTGAGATCTGTACCTGGGCGTACTGGGCCGAACCGCTGCCGCTCAGTTGCAGGTCGTAGATGTCCGAGGCGTCGCCGATGATGCCGCTGCCGAGGCTGAAGCCGACGATGAAGTCTTCCAGGTCGCTGGGGGTGACCAGCATCACGGCCTGGCTGATGCCGTTATAGGCGATCGCCAGCGCGACTTCCTCGGCGAGCGCGGTGCTGGCCGATTCCGTGTGGTCGAGGTTGCTGTAGCGGTAGTTCTGACTGGCGGCGGGCGCGGGCGTTTTCGCAGTGGGCGTCGCGCAAGCCGGGCGCTGGGGTTTCATGGGGCATCACCGGCGGAATATCCAGCCCTAAGACTAAGCGCGTCAAAGTGTCGCGTCTAATTGCTAGTACTGATGTGCCGATAGATGCCGTCGATCAAGGCTCGCTCGGTGATTTCTGCTGCAGGGCAAAGCACGCCTCGGCGAGGGCCGAGCGCGGTGCACTGCGGCGCATGATCAGGCCCAGGTGCGCCAGGGTGTTGGCGTCTGCTATGGGTTGCAGGCGCAGGTGTTCGGTGAGGGCTTCCAGGCCGCCGTCCAACGGCATGATCGCGCAGCACAGGCCGCCATGTACGGCTTGCAGCAGTTGATGCACGGCATCGGTCTGCAGCAGCGGTTGTGGGGTGAGGCCGCGGCTGTGGAAGTTATGGTCGATGGACTGGCGAAAATGCATGCCGCTGGTCAGCATGCCCAGCGGCAGTTCGATCACGGCCTCCCAGCTCAGGGGCTGCTCGCCGAAGCTGAAGAAGCGTTGGTCGTAGAGCAGGCCCATGCGGGTTTCGCCGAGGGCCAGGGATTCGAAGCGTTCGCTGTCCAGGCGCTCCAGGTAGGAAACGCCGATATCCAGGCGATTGCTCGCCAGCTGTTCGAGGATCTGCTCGGAACTCAGCGCCGACAACTCGAAGCGCACGTTCGGGTGCGCCTGGTGCAGGCGCTGCATCAGTGGCAGCGGGTCGAAGCTCGACAGCGGCACCACCCCCAGGCGCAGGGTACCGACCAGATTGCCGCGACAGGCGGCCGCCTCGGCCTGCAGCCCGTCATAGGCGGCCAGCACGCTGCGGGCCCAGGCCAGCACCCGTTCCCCGGGGGCGGTGAACCCTTCGAAACGCTGGCCGCGGTTGACCAGCGGCAGCTCGAGTTCTTCCTCGAGGTTGCGCAAGCGCATGGACAGGGTCGGCTGGGTGATGTGGCAGCGCGCGGCGGCCTGGCCGAAGTGGCGGGTTTCGTCGAGAGCGATGAGGAATTTCAGCTGTTTGATGTCCATCTTCGCTTCCTGGGCGCGGGGGGAGGCGATTCTAGCGTGCTTGCCGTGCACAGAGTCATTGGTCGATTTTGAACCTCGTCTCTGAAGGCTGGTCTAGTCTTTCGCGTCTGGACCTATTAAACCCAAGGAGTGTGCACCATGAGTATTTTTAGCTTTGTGAAAGAAGCGGGCGAAAAGCTTATCGATTTGTTGACGCCGGGTAACGCCAATGCGAGCGAACAGTTGAAGGAGCACATCGCCAAGGTCGGCCTGGGTAACCCCAACGTCCAGGCTACCGTGGAAGGCGACAAGGTCATCGTGACCGGCGAAGTGGCCAGTCAGGAAGAGAAGGAAAAGATTCTGCTGGCCGTGGGCAACATCGAAGGCGTCGGCAGCGTCGACGACCAGATCACCGTCACCGGTCCTGTGGCGGCTGCCGCGCGTTTTGTCACCGTGAAAAAAGGCGACACCCTCAGCGCCATTTCCAAGGCCGTGTACGGCGACGCCAACAAGTACAACAAAATCTTCGAGGCCAACAAGCCGCTGCTGTCGCACCCGGACAAGATCTATCCGGGCCAGGTACTGCGCATTCCCGAGTAATGCTCGGCCTGTAGCCGCTGCCGAAGGCTGCGATAAGGTCCGAAGGACCTTCAGCGATCAACATCGCTGCGACCGTTCCACGGTCGATCGCAGCCTGCGGCAGCGGCTACAGGATTGCTCTACAGCCCCTCGATCAATTCTCGATAATCTCCCAGCGCGGCAAACTCCGCCGTGTCTTTCGGCCCCTTGCGGCTGTCCGGTTCACTCACCGCCAACAGATGGGCCACACCGAAATCCCGCGCGCTGCGCAGGATCGGCAGGGTGTCGTCGATAAACAGGCTGCGTGCCGGATCGAAGTCGATATCCGCTTGCAGCGCGTCCCAGAACTGCGGGTTCTCCTTGGCGAAACCGTAATCGTGGGAACTGATCAAACGTTCGAAGTAGGGCGCCAGCTCTACTTTTTCCAACTTCAATGACAACGAGTCGCGGTGGGCATTGGTGATCAGCACCACGCGCTTTCCTGCCTGCTTGATTGCCGCAAGAAAGGTATCGGCGTCCGGGCGCAGGGAGATCAGGTGGGCGGTCTCCAGCTTCAGTTCGCGCACCGGCAACTTCAGTTCGGCGCTCCAGAAGTCCAGGCAATACCACTGCAATTGTCCGGCGTTACGCTCGAACAGCGGCTGCAGTTCCATTTCCGCCATGGCGCGGCTGACGCCATGCAGCTCGGCGTAGCGCTGGGGCAGGTGCTCCATCCAGAAGTGGTTGTCGTAGTGCAGGTCCAGCAAGGTACCGTCCATATCCAGCAGAACGGTATCGATGTCGCGCCAGGGCAGTGAAGGCATGGAGAACGTCTCGAACGGTAGAAAGATATCCGACACAAACAATCGGGAAAGCCGCGTTATAGTAGCGCGTTCACGCCAAGGAGCCTTTGTATGCGCCAGAAACCCACCGTACTCGCCCGCGAGATCGTCGCCACCAGCCGTCTGTTTTGCGTCGAAGCGGTGCAGTTGCGCTTTTCCAACGGTGTGGAGCGCACCTACGAGCGTCTGGTGGGCAAGGGCGCGGGCTACGGCGCGGTGATGATCGTGGCGATGCTCGATGCCGATCATGCGGTGCTGGTCGAGGAATATTGCGGCGGCACCGACGCCTATGAGCTGTCCCTGCCCAAGGGCCTGATCGAGCCCGGCGAGGATGTGCTGGCGGCCGCCGAACGTGAGCTCAAGGAGGAGGCCGGTTTTGGCGCGCGGCAGTTGGAGCATCTGACCGAGCTGTCGTTGTCCCCCGGCTACATGAGCCAGAAGATCCAGGTGGTGCTGGCCACCGACCTCTACGAAGAACGGCTGGAGGGCGATGAGCCCGAGCCGATGCGCGTGGACAAGATCAACCTGCGCGAGCTGTCGAGCCTGGCGCAGAACCCGCAATTCACCGAGGGCCGCGCCCTGGCCGCGCTGTACCTGGCCCGCGACCTGCTGACCCAGCGCGGCGCCTTTCAAGCATGAGCGAACAACCGATGAATTTTCCCCACCCATTGCTGGCGCCAGTGATCGACCTGGCCTTGAAGGCCGGCGAGGCGATCCTGCCGTTCTGGCGCGCCAACGTCGCCATCACCAGCAAGGCCGACGAGTCGCCGGTGACCGCGGCCGATCTGGCGGCGCACCACCTGATCGTGCAAGGCCTGACCGCGCTGGATCCGAGCATCCCGGTGCTTTCCGAAGAAGACGCCGATATCCCTCGGGACGTGCGTGCCGGCTGGCAGCGCTGGTGGCTGGTGGACCCGCTGGACGGCACCAAGGAATTCATCTCTGGCAGTGAAGAGTTCACCGTCAATATCGCCCTGATCGAACAGGGGCGGGTGGTGTTCGGCGTGGTGTCGATGCCGACCAGCGGTCGCTGCTATTTCGGCGGCGCCGGCCTCGGGTCCTGGCGCGCGGACAAGGGCGAGGCGCCGGTGGCGATCCACGTGCGTGACAGCCTGACGGCGGGCGAAGCCTTCACCGTGGTCGCCAGCCGTCGGCATACCAGTCCCGAGCAGGAACGTCTGCTGGCTGGCCTGAGCGCGACCCTGGGCGAGTTGCAGCTGGCGAACATCGGCAGCTCGTTGAAGTTCTGCCTGTTGGCCGAAGGCGCGGCGGATTGTTATCCACGGCTGGCGCCGACTTCGCAGTGGGACACCGCGGCGGCCCAAGGCGTGCTGGAGGGCGCTGGAGGCGAGGTGCTGGATCTGAGTGGCGAGCCGTTCTGCTACCCGGCGCGGGAGTCGCTGCTCAATGGCTTCTTCCTGGCGCTGCCGGCCAAGGCCGCATGGCGTGGGCGCTTGCTGGAGCTGGCGCGAGGCTGATCTTTGTAGCCGCTGGCGCAGCCTGCGATCGGCTGCGCAGCAGTCGTAAACCGGTCCGCGCGGTGTGTCAGACAGAATATCGTCAGTCGATCCACGGCCGCTTCGTCGGAGTGCCGCCTAGCCCAATCGCAGGCTGCGCCAGCGGCTACAGGGTTACCGGTGCAACACGTATTGCCCGGTGAAGCGCACCGCATCTTCATCGCTGTCGGCATTCACCACCCGGGTGTGCAGGATCAGCCGCGCGCGACCGTAGCGCTCATACATAGTCACGAACCGGTGCCACACCTCTTCGCTCGGCGCGGCGCAGATCGCCGTGGCGTCGCTGGTCACCGGCAGCGGGTAGTTGATCTGCCCTTCCTGAATCACGATGTGCCCGTCGTCGATCCCCGCTTCTTTCAACCGCAGGTGCAGCCAGCCCCAGCCGGCCAGTACCGCGCCGCAATAGAGGCTGCCGCCGAACATGGTGCTCTTGTGGTTGACGTTGGCTTCCAGCGGCAGTTGCAGGCGCAGCTCATGTGCGTGCCAGTCGAGCACTTTCAGGCCCATGTCCCGCGTCAGGGGAATGTCGTGATGGAGGATGGATTCCAGGTGACGACTGTCGCGGTTCATGCAAGGCCTCGATGGTGAAAGGGGTGCTTTAACAAGGTTAGTCGGCATCGTTCAATCGATGTCGTCGCTACCGGAACTGGCGCTGCTGTCGCCGAAGCTCAGGCCGTGTTTGCGCAGTTTGTCATGCAGGGTCTTGCGTGGAATACCCAGGGCTTCGGCGAGGCTGCGCAGCGAGTTGTGGGAGCGGGCCAGCTCGGCGGCGATCAGGCTCTTTTCGAAGTTTTCCACCTGTTCGCTCAGGCCGCCCTCGACCAGCGTCGGCGCCGGCTGCGAGGCGCCGCCCTCCGCCGCGCTGTTGTCCAGGGCCAGCTCCAGGCCGAGGGCGAAGCGTTCGGCGGCGTTCTGCAGTTCGCGCACATTGCCCGGCCAGCTGTGGCGCAGCAGCAGGGCGCGCTGCCCCGGTTGCAGTTCGTGGGGCGGCAGGCCGTGGCGGGCGCTGGCCTCGTCGGCGAAATGCTGGAACAGCAGCAAGGCGTCTTCGCCGCGCTCGCGCAACGGTGGAATACGCAGCGGCGCGACATTCAGGCGGTAGTAGAGGTCGGCGCGGAAGCGCCCCTGGTCGGCCGCCTGGCGCAGGTCTTCCTTGGTCGCGGCGATGATGCGGATGTCCAGCGGGATCAGTTGATTGCCGCCCAGGCGCTCCACCACCCGCTCCTGCAGCATGCGCAGCAGCTTGACCTGTACATCCAGGCTCATGCTTTCGATTTCATCGAGGAACAGCGTGCCGCCGTTGGCGAATTCGAACTTGCCGATGCGGCGTTTCTGCGCGCCGGTAAAGGCCCCCGGCTCGTGGCCGAACAGTTCGCTTTCGACCACCGATTCGGCCAGGGCGCCGGCGTTGATCGCCACGAACGGACCGTTGCGCCGGCTCGACAGGTCGTGCAGCGCCCGCGCCACCACTTCCTTGCCGGCGCCGGTCTCGCCGAGGATCAGCACGTCGGCCTTGGTCGCCGCCAGGGCGCCGATCTGCTCGCGCAGACGCAGCATCGGCGCGGACAGCCCGACCAGCCGTGCGCTGAGCTCCTGGCGGTCGCTCAGGGCCAGGCGCAGGCTGCGGTTGTCCAGGACCAGGCGGCGCAGGGCCAGGGCACGGCGCACGCTGTCGAGCAGGGCATCGCTGGCGAAGGGTTTTTCCAGGAAGTCGTAGGCCCCGGCGCGCATCGCCTGCACCGCCAGCGGCACATCGCCGTGGCCGGTGATCAGCAGCACTGGCAGTTCAGGATCCTGGCCGTGCAGCTCGCTGAGCAGTTCGAGGCCGTCCATGCCGGGCATGCGGATGTCGCTGACCACCACCCCCGGCCAGTCGCGCTCCAGGCGCGCGGCCAGGCCCTGGGCTTCGCCCAGCGGCAGGATCTTCAGCCCCGCCAGGTCCAGGGTCTGGCTCAGGGCCTGGCGCAGGTGCGGATCGTCGTCGATCAACACCACCTGCACGTCACTGGTGATCGGTGTACTCATACGCTGCGGTCCTCGGACGGTTGCAGGCTCACTCCCGGCGCGCCGGCGCGCAGCCGCAGGGTAATCAGGGCGCCGCCTTCGCGGTGGTTGGAGAACGACAGTTCACCGCCAAAGGCGCGCATCAGGGTGTCGCAGATCGCCAGGCCCAGGCCAAGGCCCTGGGTACGGGTCTTGGTGGTGTAGAAAGGCTCGCCGGCGCGGCCCAGGGCTTCCATGCAGAAGCCCGGACCGTTGTCGCGAATGTACAGATTGACGCCCGTGGCGGTGGATTCGGCACTCAGCCAGAGTTTACGCGGCGGGCCTTTTTCGGTCAGCGCATCCAGGGCGTTGGCCAGCAGGTTGCCGAGCACCTGGCGCAGGCGCGTCTCCCCGGCCTCGACCCACAGGGTGGCCGCCGGCAGGTCGCGGATAAGCTCCACTTCCATCGCCCGTCGACGCTTGGCCAGCAGCGCCAGGGCATCGTCTAGCGCCGGTTGCAGGGCAACGCTTTCCGGCGCGTGGCGGTCGCGGCGGGCAAAGGCGCGCAGGTGGGCGATGATCGAGGCCATGCGCCCGGTCAATTCGCTGATCAGCTTGAGGTTGCCGCGGGCGTCCTCGGTGCGCTGGTGGTCCAGCAGCACCTCGGCGTTTTCCGCGTAGCTGCGGATCGCCGCCAGCGGCTGGTTGAGTTCATGGCTGATGCTTGCCGACATGGTGCCCAGGGCCGAGAGCTTGCCGGCCTGCACCAGGTCGTCCTGGGCGCGCACCAGTTCCTGCTGGGCGTGTTCGCGCTCCAGCACTTCCTGTCTGAGGCGGCGGTTGAGGCCTTCCAGGTCGCTGGTACGTTCGGCCACGCGCATTTCCAGCTCGCGCCGGGCCTTGGCTTCGAAGGCGATGCGCTCCAGGTAGTGGCGGCGGCGCTGCATCATCAGCCCGAGCAACAGCATCAGCACCAGCAGCGTGGCGCCGCCCACCGCCACCACCGTGCGCACCGGGCGGTCGATCAGGGTGCGTGGGGCGAGGATGCTCACGCTCCAGCCGGTTTCGTCGATCTCTCGGGTCTGGGTCAGCCAGGCGCTGGAGTCGAGGTTCAGCGGCCGTGGATCGCGGGTCGGGTAGGGCTGGATGGCGACTATGGCCTTGCTTTCGTCTTCGCTCAGCGGGCGGGTCGAGCGGAAACGCCATTCCGCCCGCGAGGTGAGAATCACCACGCCATTGTGGTCGGTGACCACCAGTTGCTCGGGGGTCTTGCCCCAGAGGCTTTCGGTGTGGTCCAGGTCGACCTTGACCACCAGCACACCGATGATTTTCTCGCCCTTGCGCACGGCGGCGGCGAAGAAATAACCGCGCTTGGCCGAGGTGGTGCCCAGGCCGAAGAAACGCCCCAGGCGCCCGGCCATGGCCTCGCTGAAATACGGGCGGAAGGAAAAGTTACGACCGACAAAACTGTCGTGCTTGTCCCAGTTGGACGCCGCCAGGGTGTTGCCGGAGGTGTCCATCAGGTACATCACTTCGGCCCCGGTCTGGGCGCTGATGTTTTTCAGCAGGCGGTTGGCGTTGCCCTGGGTCACGCCGTCGTCCGGCGCCCCGAGGACCGCGCGCAGCGCCGGCAGCTCGCCGAGAATCTGCGGCAGCACTTCATAGCGGTGCAGGGTGCCCAGCAGGTTGGCGACGTAGAGGTCGAGGGTCTGGCGGTTCTGGCCCGCCAGTTCGCTGCGGTAATAACGCTCGGCCAGATGCTCCAGCGGCCACAGCAGCGGCGCCAGGCACAGGGCCAGCAAAGCCAGGCTACGCCAGCGGGGGCGTTGGGGAAGGGGTGGAGTCATGGGAGCGATGCGCCTGTGGGTACAAGCGCATTATGCCTAGGTTCTATACGTAAACTGCCTGCGCGACGATCATGCCGCGTTAAAAACAGGCTCGGAATGCTCATGTAGGCCCCTACAGTCGAGCGCGACCCCGGCCGTTCCTCGCCTGTTTTTGCCTTGCCTGATCGCCGCTCGGCGACTTTCCGTACAGAACCTACCCCTGCCCGGCAAGACACTCGTGCAATGCGCTGCGCCATTCCGGCTGGACCACGCCCCACTCGCGCGCCAGGCGGCTGCAGTCGAGACGGGAATTCAACGGCCGCGGCGCGGGTGTCGGATAGGCGCTGGAGGGGATCGCCTCCAGGGTCGCGCAGGCCTTGCCCTGGGCCAGCAGGTGCTCGCCGATGGCCTGGGCGAAGCCGAACCAGGAGGTCTCGCCACCAGCGGTCAGGTGATAGGTCCCCCATGCTCCTGGCTGGCCCGCCTGCCAGCGCTCGATCAGGGCGGCGGTGCTGGCGGCGATGGTGCTGGCCCAGGTCGGCGCGCCGATCTGGTCGGCCACCACGCGCAAGTGCGGTTTTTCCTGCAGCAGGCGTTGCATGGTCAGCAGGAAGTTCTTGCCGGTGCTGGAATACACCCAACTGGTGCGCAGGATCAGGTGTTCGCCACCGACTGCGTCGATGGCCCGTTCGCCGGCCAGTTTGCTCTGGCCGTAGACACTCAGTGGGTTGGGTTCATCGTCTTCGGTGTAGGGGGCCTGTTTGCTGCCGTCGAAGACGTAATCGGTGGAGTAGTGAATCAGCGGGATCCCCAGTTTCCGCGCTTCCTCGGCAAACACCCCGGGGGCGCTGGCATTGATCGCAAAGGCCAGCTCCGGCTCGCTCTCGGCCTGATCGACGGCAGTATGGGCGGCCGCGTTGATGATCAGTTGCGGGCGCAGGCTGCGTACCTGTTGGCGAATGGCGTCCGGGTTTGTCAGGTCGAGCAGGCCGCGCCCGGGCACGATCAATTCGTGCTGGTTGCCCAGGCGCTGTTGCAGGGCCTGGGAGACTTGGCCGTGCTGGCCGCTGATCAGGATCTTCAACCGGCTGCTCATGGGAACAGCTCGGCTTCGCTGAGCAATTTGCCGGCCTGATCCTTGGCCGAGAGCTGCGCCGGGCCCGTGAGTTGCCAATCGATGGCCAGGGTCGGATCGTCCCAGCGAATGCAGCGTTCGGACGCCGGCGTGTAGTAGTCGGTGGTCTTGTAGAGGAATTCGGCGTACTCGCTCAGCACCACGAAACCGTGGGCGAAGCCTTCCGGTACCCACAGCTGGCGATGGTTATCCGCGGACAGCCGCACCCCGACCCACTTGCCGAAGTGTGGCGAACTGCGGCGGATGTCCACCGAGACGTCGAGCACTTCGCCGGCGACGACCCGCACCAGCTTTCCCTGGGTGTTTTCGATCTGGTAGTGCAGGCCGCGCAGCACGCCCTTTTGCGAGCGCGAATGGTTGTCCTGGACGAACTGGGTGCGCACGCCGGTCGCGGCTTCGAACGCCTTGGCATTGAAGCTCTCGTAGAAAAAACCGCGCTCGTCGCCAAAGACCTTGGGCTCGATGATCAGCACGCCGGGCAGTTCGGTGGCCAGGACCTTCATTGGGTTTCTCCCGCCAGGCTGTAGAGGTATTGGCCGTAGCCGGTCTTGCCGAAGTACTTGGCGTGCTCGAGCAAGTGCTCGCGGTCGATCCAGCCCTGGTTGTAGGCGATTTCCTCGAGGCAGGCGACTTTCAGGCCCTGGCGGTGCTCGATGGTCTGCACATACTGCGAGGCTTCCAGCAGGCTGTCGTGGGTGCCGGTATCGAGCCAGGCGAAGCCACGGCCGAAACGTTCGACGCTGAGGTCGCCGCGTTGCAGGTAGGCGTTGTTGACGTCGGTGATTTCCAGTTCGCCGCGTGCCGAAGGCTTGACCGCCTTGGCGATGCTGACCACCGAGTTGTCGTAGAAATACAGCCCGGTCACGGCATAGCTGGACTTGGGTTGCAGAGGCTTTTCTTCGATCGAAAGGGCATTGCCCTGTTCGTCGAAATCGATCACGCCAAAGCGCTGCGGATCCTTGACCCAATAGCCGAAGACCGTCGCCCCGGAGGGTTTCGCCGCGGCGTTCTGCAGCTTCTCGGTGAAATGCTGGCCGTGGAAGATGTTGTCGCCGAGGATCAGGCACACGGGGTCGTCGCCAATGAATTCCTCGCCGATCAGGAACGCCTGCGCCAGGCCGTCCGGCGACGGTTGCTCGGCGTAGCTGAAGCGCACCCCGAACTGGCTGCCGTCGCCCAGCAGGTTGCGGTACTGCGGCAGGTCCTGGGGGGTGGAAATCAGCAGGATGTCCTTGATGCCGGCCAGCATCAGTACCGAGATCGGGTAATAGATCATCGGCTTGTCGTAGACCGGCAGCAGTTGCTTGGACACACCCAGGGTGATCGGGTGCAGGCGGGTGCCCGAGCCACCCGCCAGAACGATACCTTTCATCATGCGATCAGATCCTTGAAGTCAGTGAAGCCCAGGCGTTGCCCTTGATAGCTGCCGTCCTGCACGTGCTGGCACCATTCCTGGTTGTCCAGGTACCACTGCACGGTCTTGCGCAGGCCGCTGGCGAAGGTTTCTTGCGGCACCCAGCCCAGTTCGCGCTCGATCTTGCCGGCGTCGATGGCGTAGCGCAGGTCGTGGCCGGGGCGGTCCTGGACGAAGGTGATCAGGTCGGCATAGTGCTGCACGCCTTCGGGCTTGCGTGGCGCCAGTTCTTCCAGCAGTTGGCAGATGCCGCGCACCACGTCGATGTTTGTCTGTTCGTTGTGGCCGCCGATGTTGTAGGTCTCGCCGACCACGCCTTCGGTCACCACCTTGAGCAGGGCGCGGGCGTGGTCTTCGACGAACAGCCAGTCGCGCACTTGCAGGCCGTTGCCATACACCGGCAGCGGCTTTCCGGCCAGGGCGTTGAGGATCACCAGCGGGATGAGTTTTTCCGGGAAGTGGAACGGCCCGTAGTTGTTCGAGCAGTTGGTCACCAGTACCGGCAGGCCGTAGGTGCGCTGCCAGGCGCGGACCAGATGGTCGGACGCAGCCTTGCTGGCGGAGTAGGGCGAGCTGGGGGCGTAGGGCGTGGTTTCGGTGAACAGGTCGTCGACGCCGTGCAGGTCGCCGTACACCTCGTCGGTGGAAATATGGTGGAAGCGGAAGGCGCTTTTCTCCGCCGTCGGCAGGGCCTGCCAATAGGCGCGGGTGGCTTCCAGCAGGCTGTAGGTGCCGACGATGTTGGTCTGGATGAAGTCCGACGGGCCGTCGATGGAGCGGTCGACATGGGACTCGGCGGCCAGGTGCATGATCGCCTGGGGCTGGAAGCGCTCGAGCAGGGCGCTGACGGTGGCCTGGTCGACGATATCGGCCTGGACGAACTCGTAGCGGGTGTCGCTGGCGATACTCGACAGCGACTCCAGGTTGCCGGCGTAGGTCAGCTTGTCGAGGTTGAGCACTTCGTGTTCGGTGTTGCGGATCAGGTGGCGAACCAGCGCCGATCCAATAAAACCGGCACCGCCGGTAACGAGAATGCGCATATGGGTAGGCCTTCTTCCCTAAGACATGAAGTCGCGAATGGAGCATAGCTTGTCGGCAGCCAGCGGCCGCTGCAAGGGGCGCCGACGTCTGGCCCGGCTATTGGCATCCTGTTTAGCTTCCCGGCGGCGGTGCAGCCCTTGTCGACTGCCCGGGCCTGGGGGTTGCGTAACGCCTGGCGCAGTGGCGATATACGCATCTGACAATAATTCCAGGGGTCGTTCCATGTTGCTCGCCACGTTGATTCACCGCGCCAGCCTGCCCGGTCCGCAGGTCACCCCACAGCAGGCGCTGGACCTGCTCGAAGTGCACTACGGCCTTGGCGGCACGCTGCAATCGTTGGGCAGCCAGCAGGATCTCAACTACCGGCTCGACAGCCCCCAGGGGCGGTTTGTCCTGAAGATCTGCCGTGGCGACTACGCGGCCCTGGAACTGCAGGCCCAGCATGCGGCGCTCAAACACCTTGGCGCCCACCCCGAGCTGCACGTACCCCGGGTGATCCCGGCGAAGAACGGCGCCGACCTGCTGTCCCTGGACGTCGATGGCCAGGCGCTGCATGTGCGGCTGCTCGACTACATCGAAGGCCAGGCGCTGACCCACCTCAAGCACCTGGGCCCCGAGCTGGCAGCCGGCTTTGGTCGGCTGTGCGGGCAAATGGACCTGGCCCTGGCGGACTTCCAGCACCCAGGACTTACGCGCACCCTGCAATGGGACGCGCGTCATGCCCATAGCCTGATCAAGCACCTGTTGCCGGTGATCGCCGATGAACAGCAGCGCAGCCTGATCGCCGACGTGGCCGAGCAGGCCGAGCGCCGCGTGCAGCGCCTGGCCGAGCAGTTGCCGGTGCAGGCGATCCACCTGGACATCACCGACGACAACGTGGTCTGGCAGCGTGACGCCCAACGCCACTGGCAGGTGCAGGGGGTGATCGATTTCGGCGACCTGATCCGCACCTGGCGCATCACCGACCTGTCGGTGACCTGTGCGGCGTTGCTGCACCATGCCGAGGGCGATCCGTTCTGCATCCTGCCGGCGGTCCGCGCCTATCACGCGGTCAATCCGCTACAGCAGGCCGAGTTGCTGGCGCTGTGGCCGCTGATCGTGGCCCGCGCCGCGGTGCTGGTGCTCAGTGGCGAACAGCAGGTGAGCATCGACCCGAACAACCAGTACAGCCGCGACAACCTGAACCACGAATGGGAGATCTTCCGCGTCGCCACCTCGGTGCCGTTCGAATTGATGGAAGCAGCGATCCTCGGGGCGGTCGGCCAGACGCTGCCGGCCATCGCCGGCGAAGGTTTCGCGCCGTTGTTGCCGGGCCTGGTGGGACGCGAGTTCGCCCTGATCGACCTGGGCGTGCTCAGCCCGCACTTCGAGGCCGGCAACTGGGAGCAGCCGGAGATCGATACCCAGCTGTTGCAGCAGGCCGCGGCGGCCCATGGGCTGGCGGCCAGTCGCTACGGGCAGTATCGCCTGTCCCGGACCTGCCCGGACAGTGCCGTCGAGCCGGACACCTTCCCGTTGCATGTGCAGTTGCAGGTGCCGTCGGGCACGGCGGTCGAGGCGCCTTTTGCCGGGGTGCTGCACCGTGCCGCCGACGGTGCGTTGCGCCTCGACGGCCCGCAATTGAGTGTACGGCTATGGGGCGTCACGCCCTCGGTGCATGCCGGCGCGGCGCTGGTCAAAGGCCAGGTGCTGGGGGCGGTGGACGGCGGGCTCAAGGTCCAGCTGTGCCGTGGCGCGCAGCTTGATCCGCCGCTGTTCTGTACGCCATCGCGAGCCGCGGCATGGCAGGCGCTGTGCCCGTCGCCGGCGGCGCTGCTGGGCCTGGCCTGCGACGCCGAGCCGGAGCTCGATCCGCAAGCCTTGCTGGCGCGACGCGAGGCCAGTTTCGCCCGCTCGCAGAAGCACTATTACGTCGACCCGCCACGCATCGAGCGCGGCTGGCGCAACCACCTGATCGACATGCAGGGCCGTTCCTACCTGGACATGCTCAACAACGTCGCGGTGCTCGGCCACGGTCATCCACGCATGGCCGCCGAGGCCGCGCGCCAGTGGTCGCTGCTCAACACCAACTCGCGCTTCCACTACGCGGCGATTGCCGAGTTCTCCGAGCGCCTGCTGGCGCTGGCGCCGGATTCCATGGACCGGGTGTTCCTGGTCAACAGCGGCAGCGAGGCCAATGACCTGGCGATCCGCCTGGCCTGGGCCTACAGCGGCGGGCGCGACATGCTCAGCGTGCTGGAGGCCTACCACGGCTGGACGGTGGGCGCGGACGCGGTGTCCACCTCGATCGCCGACAACCCCCAGGCCCTGAGCAGCCGCCCGGACTGGGTGCATCCGGTGACCGCGCCCAATACCTATCGCGGTGAGTTCCGCGGCCAGAACAGCACTCCGGACTACGTGCGCAGCGTCGAACACAACCTGGCCAAGCTGGCGGAGCAGAAGCGCCAGCTGGCCGGTTTCATCTGCGAGCCGGTGTATGGCAACGCCGGTGGCATCGCCCTGCCGCCGGGTTACCTGAAGCAGGTCTACGCCCTGGTCCGCGCCCAGGGCGGGGTGTGCATCGCCGACGAGGTGCAGGTCGGCTACGGGCGCATGGGCAAGTTCTTCTGGGGCTTCGAAGAGCAGGGCGTGGTGCCGGACATCATCACCATGGCCAAAGGCATGGGCAACGGCCAGCCGCTGGGGGCGGTGATCACCCGCCGGGAGATCGCCGAAGCGCTGGAGGCCGAAGGCTATTTCTTCTCCTCGGCCGGCGGCAGCCCGGTGAGTTGCCGGATCGGCATGGCGGTGCTCGACGTGATGCAGGAAGAAAAACTCTGGGAAAACGCCCAGGTGGTCGGCGGCCACTTCAAGCAGCGCCTGGAAGCCCTGATCGAGCGTTATCCGCTGGTGGGCGCGGTGCATGGCTCGGGGTTCTACCTGGGACTGGAGCTGATCCGCAATCGCCAGACCCTGGAGCCGGCCACGGAGGAGACCGCACTGCTGTGCGATCGCCTGCGCGAGCTGGGGATCTTCATGCAGCCCACCGGCGACTACCTGAACATCCTCAAGATCAAGCCGCCGATGGTCACCACGCGCCAGAGCGTCGACTTCTTTGTCGACATGTTGGCGAAGGTGCTGGACGAGGGGCTCTAAGCCCCTCGATCTCCTCGTACCCGGATCGCGAGCAAGCAGCCAGCCTCTGTAGGAGCGAGCTTGCTCGCGATAGCGCCAGAACAGACAACCCCATCCCCAGAACGACCCGATAAATATCGATAAGAATCGGTATTTATCGGGTTTTATTTTTGAATTTATATTTTTATGACTTCTAAAGTCGATTTTTATCGGATATAAAGTCATCCCTGTCGGGACCCGGCCAAGCCGCGTCCGGCCTTGCCCTTTTCTGTCATCGGCCGATGCCACCATCGGTCCTTTGCTGCTGCCCAGGAGATGATTCATGAGCCGTATCGTTACCGTCGCCGCAACCCAGATGGCCTGTTCCTGGGACCTCGAAGCCAATATCGAGACCGCGGAAAAGCTGGTCCGCGAGGCCGCCGCCAAAGGCGCGCAGATCATCCTGATCCAGGAACTGTTCGAGACCCCGTACTTCTGCCAGAAGCCGAACCCGGACTACCTGCAGCTGGCCACCCCGGTGGAAGGCAACGCGGCCATCGCCCACTTCCAGAAGGTCGCCCGCGAGCTGCAAGTGGTGCTGCCGATCAGCTTCTTCGAGCTGGCCGGGCGTGCGCGTTTCAACAGCATCGCGATCATCGACGCCGACGGCAGCAACCTCGGGATTTATCGTAAAAGCCACATCCCGGACGGCCCTGGCTATCACGAAAAGTACTACTTCAATCCGGGCGACACCGGCTTCAAGGTGTGGAACACCCGTTACGCGAAAATCGGCGTGGGCATCTGCTGGGACCAGTGGTTCCCCGAGTGCGCCCGCAGCATGGCACTGCAAGGCGCGGAGATCCTGTTCTACCCGACCGCCATCGGCAGCGAACCCCACGACAAGAGCATCTCGTCCCGCGACCACTGGCAGCGCGTGCAACAAGGCCACGCCGGCGCCAACCTGATGCCGCTGATCGCCAGCAACCGCATCGGCAACGAAGAGCAGGACGGCTACGACATCACCTTCTACGGCTCGTCGTTCATCGCCAACCCGTTCGGCGAGAAGGTTGAAGAACTGAACGAGACTGAAGAAGGTATTCTTGTCCACAGTTTCGACCTCGACGAGCTGGAACACATTCGCAGCGCCTGGGGTTCGTTCCGCGACCGTCGGCCGAACCTGTACAGCGCGATCAAAACCCTCGACGGTTCCCTGGAGTCCTGAACCCATGACCACTTTGCACAGCACCCCGCGCGCCGACGGCTTCTACATGCCAGCCGAGTGGGCGACGCAGACCCAGACCTGGATGATCTGGCCCGAGCGCCCGGACAACTGGCGCCTGGGCGGCAAGCCGGCGCAAGCCGCGCATGTAGCGGTGGCCAAAGCCATCGCCCGCTTCGAACCGGTGACCGTGGCGGTCTCCGCGGGCCAGTATGAAAACGCCCGGGCCCGCCTGGACGTGCCGAATATCCGCCTGGTGGAGATGTCCAGCGACGACGCCTGGGTCCGGGATACCGGCCCGACCTTCGTCATCAACGACAAGGGCGAAGTCCGTGGCGTGAACTGGGATTTCAACGCCTGGGGCGGTTTCGACGGCGGCCTGTATTCGCCGTGGAACCGTGACGCGCAGGTGGGCGGCAAGATCCTCGAGATCGAGCGCAGCCCGCGTTACCGCACCGAGGGCTTCGTGCTCGAAGGCGGCTCGATTCACGTCGACGGCGAAGGCACGGTGATCACCACCGAAGAGTGCCTGCTCAACCGCAATCGCAACCCGCACCTGAACCGTGCCGAGATCGAAGCGGTGCTCAGCGCCAACCTGGCGGTGGATAAGGTCATCTGGCTGCCGGACGGCCTGTACAACGACGAAACCGACGGCCATGTGGATAACTTCTGCTGCTACGTGCGCCCGGGCGAAGTGCTGCTGGCCTGGACCGACGACCCGCAGGACCCGAACTACCCACGCTGCCAGGCAGCACTGAAAGTGCTGCAAGACAGCACCGACGCCAAGGGTCGCCCGTTCACCGTGCACAAGATGCCGATTCCGGGGCCGTTGTATGCGACCGAAGAAGAGTGCGCGGGCGTCGACCCGGTGGACGGCACCCAGGAGCGTAATCCGTCGGTGCGCCTGGCCGGTTCCTATGTGAACTTCCTGATCGTCAACGGCGGCATCATCGCCCCGAGTTTCGACGACCCTCTGGATGCCCAGGCCAAGGAGATTCTGCAGAACCTGTTCCCGCAGCACGAAGTGGTGATGGTGCCGGGTCGCGAGTTGTTACTGGGGGGCGGAAATATCCATTGCCTTACCCAACAGCAACCGGCGCCGCACAAGGTTTGAGTGTTGTTGTAACAGCCTGTGACGCCTGATTGACGGGTTGTTACATGGATCCAATCCGGCGTCGCCCGGCAAGCCCGCAGCCCTGATGGACTGCGGGTTTTTTTGTATCCGAAAGCCAGCAATCACGGGACCTTGGCATAGCTCTTGTATCCCTCGCGAGGTCACTCTGAGGCCGGTGGAACTGCGATGTTCTGTCATAAACCTTGGATAAGTTAGCCGCTCACAAACCGGGAGAGAGCGCTGGAGATGAATAGGGTCAGCGAGCGGACTTCACATCCCTTGGCAATGAATAACGAATCGCTTCAGGTTCTGGCGCAATGGTTGAAGTCCAATGGAACGCGACAGGTCCGGGAAGCCGACCCGCGTCGGATGATCCTCGATCGTTACCCTGCTGGTTTGTTCAGCGAGGCGGAACTCGAAGCGTTGTGGGATGTGTTGGAAGGATAAGCAAACAACGGATTGGTAAAAGCGCTGCCCTGATGGCAGCGCTTTTTTTTGCGCGAATGTAGCCGCTGCCGCAGGCTGCGATAGGTCCGAAGGACCTCAAGCGGGCTCAAGAGCGGCGCCCGCTTCGCGGTCGATCGCAGCCTCGCGGTGCTCGGCAGCGGCTACAGGGTGTAATCCGATACTTCGGTGCATGCGATCGTGTGTAGCCGCTGCCGCAGGCTGCGATAGGTCCGAAGGACCTCCAGCGGGCTCAAGAGCAGCGCCCGCTTCGCGGTCGATCGCAGCCTCGCGGTGCTCGGCAGCGGCTACAGGGTGCAATCCGATAGTTCGGTACACGCGATCGGTGTAGCCGCTGCCGCAGGCTGCGATAGGTCCGAAGGACCTCCAGCGAGCTCAAGAGCAGCGCCCGCTTCGCGGTCGATCGCAGCCTCGCGGTGCTCGGCAGCGGCTACAGGGTGCAATCCGATAGTACGGTACACGCGATCGTGTGTAGCCGCTGCCGCAGGCTGCGATCGGCCGCGCAGCGGACGCCAGGCCGCCACTGCGCTCAGGCGATGGCTGGCCGCATCCATGGCTGCGTTTTAGAAGCTGTAGGTACCGGTCACCACCAGGCTGCGCGGGTCGCCGAACTGGATCTGCCCGGCGCTGGTAGCCGAGGAGTAGTAAGTGCGGTCGCTGATGTTGTTCAGCGCGGCCCGCAGGTCCCAGTCCTTCTGCCGGAAGCCGGCCAGGGCGTCCCAGCGGCCATAGCCCGGAAGCATCACGGTATTGGCGTTGTCGGCATAACGATCACCCACCAGGGTCAGGCCGGTCTCGGCGTACCAGCCCATTTCCGGTTTCCAGGTCACGAACAGGCTGCCGTTGCGTTTGGCCACGTTGTTCACCCGGTTACCTTCGTCACCGTTATTGCTCTTGACCACAGTCGCGTCCTGCAGGCCGATGCCACCGCGTATCGACCAGTTGCCGACGATCTTGCCGGCCGCGGTCAGTTCCACGCCGCGTGAGCGCTGCAGGCCGGTCAGCAGGATCACGTTCGGGTCTTCCACGCTGCGGCTGCGGCGGTTGTAGAGCTCCAGCTCATAGACCGCCAGGGTGGTGCTGAAGCGGTCGTCGAGCCAGTCGCTCTTGACCCCGATTTCCTTCTGCCGGGTACGCTCGGGGCTCAGGTCGTTGGTGTTGCCGTTGGCGTTCGGGGTGATGCCGATCAGGCCACCGCCGACGGGGGAGAAGCTCTTGCTCCAGGAGGCGTAGAAGGAATGGTTCTCCAGCGGAGTCCAGACCACACCCAGGCGCGGGCTGGTGCTGTGACTGTCGCGGTCGTCCTTGCGATCCAGAAGCTTGTTGTGGGTCTCGACGTTGAAGTTGTCGTAGCGCAGGCCGGCGAGCACTTGCCACTGATCGTTCAGGCGCAGCTGGTCCTGGACATAGACGGCGCGGCTTTCCACCTCGCTGTGGTTGTAACTGGACGCCACCATTTTCCCGGTATGGCGCAGGTTTTTATCCGGGTTGAACGGGTCCAGGGACGGCACGGCCTGGCCACCGGCGCTGACCGCCGCTGCGGTGTAGAGCTTCGGATCGCGTCGCTGGCTGCCCAGCTCGACACCCGTCAGCAGTCGGTGTTCGAGGCCGAAGGTATCGAAGGTGCCTTCGACTTCGAGGTTGTTGTAAATGTTGCGGGTGTTCAGGTCCTGCTGCCAGCGCTGGCGGTTCACCCGCTTGGTGCGGCTGTCGTAGCCGGTCTGGTAGGTGTTGTCGAAATCGCTGTTGAGCTTGAACAGGCTCAGGGTATGGCGCAGTTGCCAGTTGTCGTTCAGCTCGTAGCTGAGCTTGGAACGCAGGGACTGGGACTTGTCGTCGATGTAGTCGCGCTTGTCGCCGTAAGTGGTGTCGCGGCTCACGTCCGCCGGGCGCCCGTCGATCCCCGGGATGCCGCGGTCCGGCGTGCGGTTGTAGCGGCTGTATTCGTACTGCACCAGCCAGTTCAGGTCCGGGGTCAGCTGCCAGCTCATGGACGGCGCGAACAGCTGGCGACTGCCACTGACGCCGTCGCGGAAGCTGTTGTTGTCCTGGTTGCCCATGTTCAGGCGCAGGCTGATGTTCTCGCTGGGGTCGGCGCTGAGGTCGGCATACAGGCTGCGCAGGTCTTCGCTGCCGCCTTTGACTTCGACGCTGGAGTGGCGGCCGAACTGCGGCAGCTTGCTCACCCGGTTGACGATCCCGCCCTGGCTGCCACGGCCGTAAAGCACCGCCGCCGGGCCCTTGAGCACCTCGATACGCTCGATGTTGTGCAGGTCGCGCACGTACTGGCTGTCGTCACGGACGCCGTCGAGGTAGAAGTCGTTGCTGGCGTCGAAGCCGCGAATGCGCAGGCTGTCGAAGCGAGTGTCGGCGCCGCTGCTGACGTTGGGAATGCCGCTCAGGGCCGTGCCCAGATCGTTGATGCCGTAGTCCAGCACGTTGCTGGTCTTCACCGAGTCGATGGCTTGCGGCACAT
The DNA here is from genome assembly GCF_024610635.1 of Pseudomonas sp. T8. Lineage (NCBI taxonomy): Bacteria > Pseudomonadati > Pseudomonadota > Gammaproteobacteria > Pseudomonadales > Pseudomonadaceae > Pseudomonas > Pseudomonas sp. T8. The sequence continues at coordinate 3,918,759 of NZ_CP102374.1, read as the reverse complement.
AGCGCACCGGCGTGGCGGTGCGGGTCGCGGTGCTGACTTCCTTGACCCGTGGATCGTCGGCATCGACTTCTGCGCTGATGGCGGTGGCTGGCAGGGTGGTCGGGGCGGCGCAGGTGAAACCGGCCGTCAGCGAGGCGCAAAAGCCAAGGGTGAGGGGAGTCAGGCGGAAGGGGGCAGGCATGGAAAAACGCATCCAGAAGGGTGAAGGAAACAGTGGTCGCGAATGGTAATGCTTGCTATTTACTTTCGTTAATTATTCTTGGAAAGTTCCCCGGGCGGATTGTTTCAATTTGTGTCTTGATTGAAATGAAGTGGATACACGGCCGATTCGACCGATTCCCGAAACAGACTAAAAGCCATTCCAGCGTTTTTTCCTGTGGGCCACGGGCATAGTCTGCCGCCATCGAATTTATCGGCCTTTGTCCCGGAGCCTTGCATGTCGGCAGCGACCCTTCATTACATCTACGATCCTTTGTGCGGCTGGTGCTACGGCGCCAAGCCGCTGGTGCAGGCGGCCCAGGCGGTGCTGCCGGTGGTGGCCCATGGCGGCGGCATGATGACCGGGCGCAACTGCCAGCAGGTTTCGCCGCAACTGCGCGACTACGTCATGCCCCATGACCGGCGCATTGCCGAATACACCGGGCAGCCGTTCGGCGAGGCCTACTTCGAAGGGTTGCTGCGCGATCATTCGGCGGTCTTCGATTCGGCCCCGCCGATCGCCGCGGCCCTGGCGGCGCAGGCGCTCGCCGGGCGCGGCCTGGAATTGCTCGGACGCTTGCAGACGGCGCATTACGTCGAAGGGCGACGCATCGCCGATGTCGACGTACTGTTGGAGCTCGCCGAAGGCCTGGGCTTTGAGCGCGGCGAGTTCGAGGAAGCCTTCGAATACTCCGCGGCGAATAGCCTGGACGAGCACATCAAGGCCAGCCGCGCCTTGTTGGCCCGGGTCGGTGGCCAGGGTTTTCCGACCCTGGTGCTGGAACAGGACGGTCAGTTCAGGCTGATCGATATCAGCCCCTGGCTGGGCAAGCCGCAGGCGTTCGCCGACTGGCTGAGCGAGGCCTTCGGTACGCCTGAGGTCGAGCTTTCACCGAGTCTGCAGGCCTGTGGCCTGGACGGTTGCGCCCTTTGAACCACCCACTTATTGACGGAGTCACCCATGGATAACCTGGCACTGATCAAAAGCACCTACGAAGGCGCCAACTCCCAGGAGAACGCGAAAAACACCGCCGCCGCCCTGGCCGCCGATGCGCGCTGGACCGAGGCGGCAGGCTTTCCCTACGCCGGCACCTACATCGGTTTTGATGCCGTGGTGGAGAATGTCTTCAAGCGCCTGGCCACCGAATGGGAAGGCTTTGCCTTCACCGTCGAGAACTATGTGGCCCAGGGCGACAAGGTGTTCGCCTACGGCAATTACAGCGGCGTCTATAAAGCCACGGGCAAACCGCTGAATGCCCGCGTGGCCCATTTGTGGACCCTCAAGGATGGCAAGGTCACGCACTTCGAACAGTTCGTCGACAGCCATACCGTGCAACTGGCCATCAAGGATCGTTAAGTTCTTAGACGATTTTCGCCTATTTTCAGACGATTCTTGAAATTGACACACTGTTCGGGGCGCAGATAGGATTCGCGCCAACGCCTGTGGCCAACGGCCATAACATTCAAATAATAAAAGGCCCGCCGCGACTCTTCGTGGGCGGGTCTTTTTGTTCTGGCCTGAAAAAAGAGCGCTTAAGCGCCGTTTCCAAGGAGCACCACAGCGCGTCATCAACCCGTAATAAGGAAAATAAAATGTTGAACAAGCGGATCGGTCTGATCGCACTGGGGATTCTGAGCAGTACTCAAGTTATGGCTAACGACCAGGCTGAGTCCAAGGGTTTTGTCGAAGACAGCAGCCTGAAAATCCTGCTGCGCAACGCCTACATCAATCGCGACAAGAAAAACGGTAACGATGACCAGCGCGAGTGGGGTCAAGCGGCCATTGGTACCTTCTCGTCGGGCTTCACCCAAGGCACCGTGGGCGTGGGCGTCGACGCCTTCGGCCTGTACGGCCTGCGCCTGGATAAAGGCAGCCACAGCGGCGGCCAGGGCATCGACTTCTTCAAGCCAAGCGAAGGCGGCAACAAGAGCCCGGCAGGCGACCTGGCCAAGGCCGGCGCCGCGGTCAAATTCCGCCTGTCCAACACCGTCCTGACCTACGGCGACCAGATGCCGGCCCTGCCGGTGCTGAGCTACGACAATGGCCGTCTGCTGCCGGAAAGCTACACCGGTACCCTGATCACCTCCAAAGAGATCAAGGGCCTGGAGCTGAACGCCGGTCGTTTCACCGCCGAATCGCGTAAAAGCGCCGAAGGCCGTGACAGCGGTGGCCTGAAGTCGATCAACGTATTGGGCGGCAGCTACCAGTTCACCGAACAGTTCAAGGGCTCGCTGTACGCTTCCGACGTCGAAGACGTGCTGAAGAAGCAGTACGTGAACCTGAACTACGTGTTCCCGCTGGCCACCGATCAGTCCCTGACCTTCGACTTCAACGGCTATCGCACCAAGCTGGACAAGTCCTACGCCGAGTTCAAAGAAGCAGGCGGCCAGGACAACAAGATCTGGAGCCTGGCAGCCACCTACGCCACCGGCCCGCACTCCTTCACCCTGGCGCACCAGCGCAGCACCGGCGACAGCAACCTGGGCTACGCCTACGGCGGCTACCAGAAAGAGCAGCACCGCGTGGGCGATGGCGGCAACACCATCTACCTGGCCAACTCCTACTGGTCCGACTTCAACGCTGAAGACGAGCGCAGCTGGCAGCTGGGCTACGGTCTGGACTTCGGCGCCTTTGGCGTACCGGGCCTGACCTACAACCTGGCTTACGTGCGTGGTGACAACATCACCTCCACCAACAGCGAGGGCCACACCACCACTGGCGGCACCGAGCGCGAAATTTTCAACCAGTTCAAGTACGTGGTCCAGAGCGGCCCGGCCAAGGACCTGAGTGTCAAGGTTCGTAGCTCGATCCTGCGCGTATCGCAGAAATCCGCCGGCTACAACGACAGCGGTAACGAACTGCGTGTGTTCGTCGACTACCCGATCAACGTGTTCTGATGAATGCCTGATCGCGGCCTGATACCAGGCCAGCAATAGAAAAAGCCCCGACTGGTTCGGGGCTTTTTTGTGGGTGTTACCCCGTCCTGAATAGCACCGCGGCTCCCTGTAGCCGCTGCCGCCAGGCTGCGATCGGGCGCGAAGCGGTTGTTGCTCAGTCCGAGTTGATCACCAATCGACGGGTTATTGCGCCTGAAAGCTCTGCAGATAAGCCAGCAGATTATCGATCTTCTCCTGATCGCTCAGCCCCCAGAAAATCATCCGCGTACCAGGCACCACCGCCTTCGGATCTTCCAGGTAGGCCACCAGCTTGTCGCGGGTCCAGACGATGCCGGACGACTTCATCGCATCGGAGTACTGATAGTCCGCCACGCTCCCCGCCGTGCGCCCGAAAATGCCATTGAGCTGCGGCCCGAAAGAGCTGCGCACCGAAGGCCCGATATTGTGGCAGCCGCCGCAAATGCGCTTGAACAGCTTGCCACCGGCCTCGGCATCGCCCACTGCTTCTGCCTGGGCGTGGAGCGACAGCAGGCTGAGCATCAGGGTCAAGGTCAGGGCGGCGGTTCTTTTCATGTTCGGCTCCGGATCGGGTGTGGCTTGTGGCAAAAGCGGGGGGCTATTTGAGCATGGTTGGCGGGTGTTGGGGATGGCCATCAGGGGAAAGGGACGTGGTGGTGCCACAGCTCCCTGGCTCGGTGTCGCGTAGGGACCCGGCGCCGCACGTCCGTTGGGGCGCACTATACTTTTCAGAAGATTTGCCCCGGGGATAGAGGCAATGTTCCAGCAGGCTTGGGAGGAGGGTTAGGCATCGGTGTGGCGCTGCGGTTGGGCGACGTTGCGTTTGCACGGCCACAGAACAACCGGCACGGGATGACGAGAAAATGGCGATAGCAATCATCTTGGTTCTAGTCGTTGTCGCTTCAGTGCTGTTTCACCTGCTTGCTCCCTGGCAGATGACGCCGGCGGCCTCCAACTGGGGGTCGATAGACACCACGCTGCTGATCACCCTGGTCATCACCGGCATCTTTTTCATCGCCATCACGGTATTCATGGCCATCGCCGTGATTCGCTTCCGTCATCGGGAAGGTGTCCGGGCGCACTACCAGCCGGAAAGCAAGAAGCTGGAAGGGTGGCTGGTCATCCTCACCTCGCTGGGCATCATCGGCATGCTGGCGCCTGGCCTTGTGGTCTACAACGATTTCGTCCAGGTGCCGCAAGAGGCTACCCAGCTCGAAGTGGTTGCCCAGCAGTGGCAGTGGGCTTTTCGCTTTCCCGGACAGGACGGAAAACTCGGCAAGGCGGATGTCAAATGGATCGATCCCGGCAATCCTTTCGGTCTTGATCGCAATGACCCTGCGGGGCAGGACGATGTGCTGGTCATGAACAATGAAGTGCGCCTGCCCATCGATCGGCCGGTAAAAGTCCTGCTGCGGGCAAAGGATGTTCTGCACGATTTCTATGTTCCGCAGATGCGCGCAAAGATGGATATGGTGCCGGGCATGGTGTCCCACTTCTGGTTTACCCCGACCCGGCTCGGCAAGTTTGAAGTGCTGTGCGCCGAGTACTGTGGCCTGGGGCATTTCAATATGCGCGGCCATCTGATTGTCGAGGAGCAGGGCGCTTTCGACCAATGGTTCGCCAGCCAGCCGACCTTTGCCCAGACGCTGACGAGCGTCGCCACGCCAAGCCGGGACAGCCTGCTGGAAAAAGGTCGCCAACTGGTGGAAAGCCATGGCTGCCGCGCCTGCCATAGCCAGGACGGCAGCACCAGCCTGGGCCCGGGCTGGAAGGACCTGTACGGCCGCTCGGAACCGCTGGCCGATGGCAGCAGCGTCCAGGTCGACGAGGCCTACCTCAAGGAGTCGATTCTTAAGCCGCAGGCCAGGCTGGTCCAGGGATTCCCGCCGGTCATGGTGGCCTATACTTTCACCCAGGATGACCTGGCCGCCGTGGTGGCCTTCATCAAGTCGCTGAGTGCCGCGGGGCAGAACGAGCAAGGCCCTGCGGGCGCACAGGATGAGCTGGCGGCGCAGGGACAACGGCTGGCCGAATCGCTGGGTTGCCTGGCCTGCCACAGTGTCGATGGCAGCCAGGGTATCGGCCCGAGCTGGCAGGGTTTGTACGGCAAGACGGAAACCCTGGCCGATGGTTCTCAGATCAAGGTCGATGAGGGCTACCTGAAGGATTCCGTGCGCCAACCTGGCGCTGCGATCGTCAAGGGTTATGCCGCAGTGATGCCGACCTTTACCCCCAATGACAAGGAACTGGACGCTCTGATCGCCTTCATCAAGTCGAAAGCTGCTGTCGACGCGGATGCCGGCAAGGTGGAATCGGGCAAGTCGCCGTAAATAGCCGGAAATGCTCCGAAACTTAGCGGAGGATGACCTGATGGCTTATGTCGAGCACGCAGAAACAGAAGTCCTGCACGAACCGAAGAGCTTCTTCACGCGCTATATCTGGAGCCAGGACCACAAGGTCATCGCTATCCAGTATTCCTTGACGGCGATATCCGTGGGGCTCGTCGCCCTGGTGCTGTCCGGCCTGATGCGCATGCAGATCGGCTTTCCCGGCAGCCTCGAGTTCATGGATGCCAGCACCTATTACCAGGCGATGACCATGCACGGCATGATCATGGTCATCTACCTGCTGACGGCGCTGTTCCTGGGCGGCTTCGGCAACTATCTGATTCCGCTGATGGTTGGCGCCCGGGACATGGTCTTCCCCTACGTCAACATGCTGAGCTTCTGGTTCTACCTGCTCTCGGTCCTGGTGCTGCTTTCCAGCTTCTTCGTCCCGGGCGGGCCCACCGGGGCGGGCTGGACACTCTATCCGCCGCAATCGATCACCCAGGGCACCCCGGGAACCGAATGGGGCATCGTGTTGATGCTGGTGTCGCTGGCGATCTTCATCGTCGCCGCCACCATGGGCGGGCTGAACTACGTGACCACGGTGCTGCAGGCCCGCACTCGCGGCATGACACTGTTTCGCATGCCGCTCTCCGTCTGGGGCATCTTCATGGCCTCGATCCTGGCCCTGCTGGCCTTTCCCGCCTTGTTCGTCAGCGCCGTGATGATGCTGTTCGACAAGCTGCTGGGCACCAGCTTCTTCATGCCGGCGGTGATCTCGATGGGGCAGCAGCTCGCGCACCAGGGCGGCAGCCCGATACTGTTCCAGCACCTGTTCTGGTTCTTCGGCCATCCGGAGGTCTACATCGTCGCCCTCCCGGCGTTCGGCCTGGTCTCCGACCTGATCAGCACCCATGCGCGCAAGAACATCTTCGGTTACCGCATGATGGTGTGGGCCATCGTCGCCATCGGCGTGTTGAGCTTCGTGGTCTGGGCGCACCACATGTACGTCAGTGGGATGAACCCGTACTTCGGCTTCTTTTTCGCCGCCACCACCTTGATCATCGCCGTGCCGACCGCGCTGAAAGTCTACAACTGGGTGCTGACCCTGTGGCATGGCGACATCCACCTGACGGTGCCGATGCTGTTCGCCCTGGCCTTTATCGTCACCTTCCTGGTCGGTGGTCTTACCGGCTTGTTTCTCGGCAACGTGATTGTGGATATCCCGCTGTCGGACACCTACTTCGTGGTGGCCCACTTCCATATGGTCATGGGGGTGGCGCCGATCCTGGTGATATTTGGCGCCATCTATCACTGGTTTCCGAAGATCACCGGGCGCCTGATGAACGACACCCTGGGCAAGCTGCATTTCTGGATAACCTTCCTGGGGACCTACTGCATCTACTTCCCCATGCACTACCTGGGGCTGCTGGGCATGCCCCGGCGCTATTACGCCTGGCAGAACTACGACTTCATCCCGCAATCGGCGCAGCAACTGAATGCGTTCATCACCGTTGTCGCGCTGACGGTCGGGGTATGCCAGCTGCTGTTCCTCTTCAACCTGGCCTGGAGTGCCTTCAAAGGCAAGCCGGCAGGCCCGAACCCATGGGGGGCGGCCAGCCTGGAGTGGCAGACGCCGGACACCCCGCCCGTCCATGGCAACTGGGGGCCGGAGCTGCCGGTGGTGCACCGTTGGGCCTATGACTACAGCGTGCCCGGGATAGAGCAGGACTTCGTGCCGCAGACGGTCTCTGCCCAGGAGCTGGAGCAGATGAGGCAGCGCTGTGTGGAAGCCAGGGCCGCGAGCGAAAGACCATGAACGGGCCGCTATTGAAAAACACCGACAGCGCCGGCGCCGGAGGCCGTTGGAGCCAGCCCCCAGGCAGCTCTCGGGTGCCAGGCTTCGATAGGGCGAAAGCCGCAAAAGTGGGCCTGCGCGTGTTCCTGGGGGCGGTGACCTCGTTGTTCCTGCTGTTCCTGCTGGCCTTTATCGCGCGTTCGCAAATGGTCGACTGGCAGCCGCTGACCGACCCGTTGGCGCCGCTGGCCAGTGCCCGGCAACTCTGGCTGAACACGATCCTGCTGGTGCTGGGCAGTATCAGCCTGCAGTGGGCGCGACTGGCCGCCCGGCGGGGCGGGTTGAGCGGGACCCGCCTCGGCTTCACCCTGGGCGGCGTCTTTGCGATCGCCTTTATCGGGGGGCAACTCTGGGTCTGGAAGCAGTTCGTCGACTGGGGTTATTTCGTCTCCGCTAATCCGGCCAACAGCTTTTTCTATCTGCTGACCGGCGTGCACGGGCTGCATCTGCTGGGAGGCCTGGTGGCCTGGGGCACCGTCGGCGCCCGGTTCCTGCGACGGGTTGCGCTGTCGCAACTGGCCTCCAGCGTGGAGCTCTGCGCGATCTATTGGCATTACCTGCTGGGGCTCTGGATCGTCCTCTTCTTCCTGCTGACCAGCACGCCGGAAACCTATCAAGCCATCGCCGCGTTCTGCGGCCTGAGGTGAAGCCATGGCATTGCCCTCAGCAACCCCTCCGGAAGATCCCGTCCCGCCCCCACCCGATACGCTGGTAGCGGGGTGGAAGAGCATCGCCACCGACTGGGCCTCGGATCAGGATGTGTTCAAGCGGGTGCCCTGGGGCAAGGCGATGATGTGGATCTTCCTGCTCAGCGACACCTTCATCTTCACCTGCTTCCTGACCGGCTACATGTCGGTGCGCATGAGTGCCACCGCCCCCTGGCCGAACCCCAGCGAAGTGTTCGCCCTGACCATCGGTGGCGTTGAAATCCCGTTGATCCTGATCGCCATCATGACCTTCGTGCTGATCAGCAGCAGCGGCACCATGGCCATGGCCGTGAACTTCGCCTATCGCCGTGTACGCGGCAAATGCGCGGCCCTGATGCTGGCTACCGCGGCCTTCGGGGCGACCTTTGTCAGCATGCAGGCGTTCGAGTGGAGCAAGCTTATCGCCGAAGGCGTACGCCCCTGGTCGAACCCCATGGGCGCCGCGCAATTCGGTGCCAGCTTTTTCATGATCACCGGTTTCCACGGGCTGCATGTATCGATCGGCGTCATTTACCTGTGCATCGTCGCCTTCAAGGTATTGCGCGGTGACTACGAGCGCTCCGGCAACTATCAGATCGTCGAGATCGCCGGGCTGTACTGGCACTTCGTGGACCTGGTGTGGGTATTTATCTTCGCTTTCTTCTACTTATGGTGAGCCCGCAGAGGAGTACCGGCGATGGCACATGCACAAGGTCAACAGCATCCAGTGAGCTTGTACCTGAAGATCTGGGGGCTGTTGTTCGTACTCAGTACCCTGTCCTACCTGGTCGACTACTTTCACTTCCAGGGCTACTTCAGGTGGTCGCTGATCCTGGTGCTCATGCTGTTGAAGGCGGGCCTGATCGTTTCCATTTTCATGCACATGGCGTGGGAACGCCTGGCGATGGTCTACGCCATACTCGTCCCGCCTTTGTGCCTGCTGGTGCTGGTGGGCCTGATGGCAGCCGAGGCGGACTACGTGTTTTCCACCCGGGGGATTTTCCTCGGGCAATGACCGGCTTCCGCCTCCGGCGTTCAACGGCGTTCTATATCGTTCGCTTGAACTGATGCCACTTCTGCAGCCAGGCCACTATCCAGTGAGGGGCTGCTGCGCCGGTTCCGGCGATCTGTAGCTGTGGGTGATGGCTGATGACCCGATCCAGGACTGCTTCCTGAGCGGGTTCCACATCCACGAAGAAGATGTGCTCGCCGTCCCTTACCGTCTTTTTCAAATTGCTGAAGTGGGCATTGGGCACCTGGATACCGAAGAAGCCACCTTCCCAGATACAGAAGCCTAGGATCACGATCGCCAGGAAGATGAACGGCACCCAGCCTGCCGCGGACTCGGTCCAACCTGCCAGATAGGCACCGAGCAGTACCAATGCCGCGAGCGGTATGCCAATGACCGCGCCAATCTCGCCGGAGTGAACGACATCCTGCTTCATGAGTGAGTTCACATCATGCAGGTGATGCTGCTCCACATCCGCATCCCGGTCGCTGAGCACATGAATCTGCTCGGTGCTGATACCGCTGGCTTCCAGTTCGCTTTCAACGGTTTCCAGCTCGTCGAGATTATCGCTGATGTAAAAGTGTCGGTTCATGAGTCACCTCCTACTTCATCGTCGCAGAGGCCCCCATTTTTTCTGCAGTCGTTATCTGAAATTCCAGATCGTTTTCGTGTCGCTCTGGATAACACCGCACGCTTGTCGCTAGCTAAAAAAGTATAGCACCACCCTCCGCAACGCCTTGCCGGCCGGGGGCTGCGGGCACATAGGGCAATCCGAGGGGGAGTCCTTCTGTTCGATGGCAGGCGAAGTGGGTATTAGCAGTCGGTGCCCGCTGTCTCGGGAGGCAGGGACATTAGCCCAGAAACAACAAAGCCCTCGCATCGTTGCGAGGGCTTTGTTTTGTAGGGTGCCACGCCGGGAGTCGCAGCCAGACACTGCTTATGCAGTGTCTGCCTCAGCGCTCACCTGGCGATTTGTTACTTGCTCAGTTTGACCGCCAGTTGTGCCACGTACTGGCCCTGGTGACGGGCGATGTCCAATTCACGAGCATCAGGCTGGCGAGAGCCGTCACCACCGGCAATGGTGGATGCGCCATAAGGCGTGCCACCGCCGACACTGGAAGTGTCGAACAAGGCTGGCGAGCTATAACCGATGGGCACAATGATCATGCCGTGGTGAGCCAGGGTGGTCCACGTGGAGGCAATGGTCATTTCCTGGCCACCACCCGTACCTGTCGAGGTGAATACACTGGCGAGCTTGCCAACCAGCCCGCCCTTGGCCCACAGCCCGCCGGTCTGGTCGAGGAAGTTGCGCATCTGGCCCGACATATTGCCGAAGCGGGTCGGGGTACCCAGGATGATTGCGTCGTAGTCGCCCAGCTCGCCTGGTGTGGCCACCGGAGCGCTCTGATCCACTTTCCCATGGGCAGCCTTGAAGGCTTCCGGGTCCATGGTTTCGGGTACGCGTTTGAGAGTGACCTCGACTCCGGGAACGCTCCGGGCACCTTCCGACACGCTCTGGGCCATTGTTTCGATATGACCGTACATCGAATGATAAAGAACCAATACCTTAGCCATGCGTACTTCCTCTTGAGGTGTGTTTTGAGCTGACTGACTGCCTGTTAAATAGGCGATCAGATTAGTTATCCATCCCACCGTTTCACCCTGCATCTGCGTGAGTCGTGGCGCATGATCGATCTAATTGGCTTCTGTGAATATGAGAAAATATCGAACGGGATGTTCGAGAAAATTGATCGTTGTAAAACAACGATGACTGATGGGGGCGACTGTTCTTTTATGAACAGGTCATGAATGTTTTTACTTTCTGCGGCAGGAGTGCGTTTTTAATTGATTGAAATATATAAGGAATATATTTGGATTAAATAACTGATAGCCCCCTTGATAGGGGCTTGGAGAGCGGCGTAGTACTGAAGGGAATTTGAAAGCGAGGAGGGATGTCGGGCAAGGCTCTATGAAAGACTCAGAATCGCCCACTGATACCCAACAGTGGCCCCTTCTGGACAATGTCGTAGACAAAACCGTCATGGCGATAATTCACCCCCATGGCCCGGTAACCGGCCACCGCGGAAAAGCCGGGCAAGAACTCCCAGCCCGCCAGTGCGGCCAGATCCCAGTCTTCCCGGGACTGCCCGGCACCCACCATGCCCCAGGATGACAACCAGAATCGGTCATTCACGGCATAGTGCCCACGCAGCCCCACCATGGCGTCCGCCCAGGTAGCCTGGTCGGACCCGGACAGGCCGCCAGCAGGTCCACCATGCAGGGTGATGGCGGTGCTGCTGTACCAGACGCGCACGCCGCCCGCGACGTCCAACCGATGATTGTCATCCCCCAACACGGTATATCCGCCCCCCAGGAATCCGGAAGCCGTCTTGCTTTCCACCTCAAGCTTGGACGCCGGAGCACCCGCTGGTAGACGGTTGCGGGTATCGGTGTCGATGTACATCAGGTCGGCGAGCACGCTGTAGGGGCCGCGCCGCGCCTCGCCCATCAGCATCACCGACATATCGACAGTGCGCGCGATGTCCGAGAAATCGGACTTTATAAACTGCGTCCCGGTGCTACGGTGGCCCACGTGTCCACGGATCCCGGCGCCCCACAGGTAAGGCCCGCCGTTGAACTGCCAACTGTCATCGTCTGCTGCCATGGCCACGATCGGCAGGCTGGAGCCGGCGGTCGTGAAGGCGCTGACCAGTAGAGCCAGGCGGGCATGCCTGAGTCGTGACGATGAACGGGGGTGATCGCTGTGCATCATGGTGTTTCTCCGATCAGTGCTGGGTCAGCGCGAGCGCCACATCCTCGGCCCCACAGTCTTGTGTAGGCTTCAGACCGGCCTTCTGAGCCGCCTTGACCTCCTCCTTCGCCGCCGCCAGGTCCGCCAGGAACGCCGGATTGCTGTGCAGGCTCGCCACCGTGGCGGCCCCCATGATGCGGCCGGCATCCACGTCGCTCTGCCAGTGTGCGTCGCAGATCACCCGGCTCTGGCCGTATGCCAGGCCACGGGTCATCAATTCGGTGGCGCGGGCAGGATTGATCTCGGCCAGGACCAGGCCCCAGGCCCAGCCCGCAGCGGAGTGGCCGGACGGCCAGGAACCATCCGTGCGCAGCAGTGGCTCCATGTCCTTGCGGCACGTGCCTTCGTTGTGCACCACGAAGGGGCGGGTACGGTTGTAGGCATTCTTCCCGGCGTAGGTGGAGCCGCCTGCATCCGTCAGGGTGCGCTGCATCAACGTATAGAGATGAGGCGTGTCTTTTTCGCTGATCTGGGTGCCCAGCGCGCAGGAGAAGGTATGCGCCGGGCCCGGGAATGACAGTTCCGCGTCCGTTGCCGCAAGTTTCTCCCGGACCGAGCCACGCAGCGCCAGCGCGGCGCGGCGTGCTTCCTCGTCCCGTGCCAGCGCCGCAGAGTCAGGCTTGGGTGGGGCGCCGAGCAACGCCAGGTGCACTGGCAATTCGGCCGGGGCGAGATAGCCTGGAGCCAGCTTGAAATGAGGGTCCGTGACGGTCGTGGTGGCATCCTCGGCAAGCACCAGCCCCGACCAGAGCAAGCCGGCCAGGGACAGCGTCACCCCCCAGGGTTCATGTACTTTTTTCATCGACTGCTTCCTTCTTTATGTCGCACACGGTCCCGGCGGTTGATCAGAACCGGTACAAGGCATTCAGGTAGGCACCTGCTCCGACCTTCTCACCCGTCAGCGGGCTGTCGCGGGCGTCGGAGACCAGGGCATAGGTCTTGATGCCACCTTCCAGTGCCAGCTGTGGCTGCCATTGCCAGGTCAGGCCCAGCTTCAAGGTCACGTCCCGCATTCCGCCACCCGGGTGGTACTCATCGAACCGGGTGCGTGCGGCTTGCTGGGCCGTGACGCCGAAGCGGGCCATCATGTCGTTCTCGTTGCTCCAGGTGCCGTACAGCGTCGAGTCCAGGGTCAAGGTCGAAGACAGTGGGTATGCAGTGGCGACCCCGGCCTCCAGGTACGCCGTGCGCCCCAGGCTTTCGCCACCGTAGTTACGGTTCTGGCTCGATTGCAGACCGCGAACGAACAGGCGGCCGTTCGGCAGGATCCAGTACACTTCCGCCCCGACCAGGGCAGTGCTGTCCAGGTTGCCCATTCCCTTCAAGTAGTCATCACGACCGTCCAGGGTATGAATTCTTTCCTTGCGCCCCTGGTCATAACCGATCAGCAGGGCCACCCCGAAAGGCGCCAGCCCCGGCAAGTCCCAACGCAGCCCCTCCGGGAAGGCTGCGGTAAAGGTGCCCCAGTCTTCGGTAGGCAAGACCGCTTTCAGCTTCAGGGACGGGAACGCGGCGTAATGTGAAGAGCCTTCATACAAAGGGCCAACGGCAATTCCGCCGCCTACCGTCACGGATGGCGTGCCGTTTGAATCGTCGAGGGCTGCGTGTGCAGGCAATGCCAGCGTCAATGCGAGTGCCGCACCTATGATGAACATCACCGGATGTCTGAAAGAATTTGGATTATCTTTGGTCGTCATTGTTTATTTCCTTTGGTGTGAACTCTGTAGTGCAGAGCCATCCCTGGCTTGATAAGCCATATCAAACTTGGTGACCTTTGCGTTTAACTCTACTGAGGTGTCAGCCCATTAATCTGACGAACCAGCCACTATTCGAATAATTAAACTTATAGAGCGACGGGCTGCGGCTGTGGAAAACTCCATTGGCCATTCAGTATTTCGTTACTTGGCTGATAAAGCCTGACCGTATAGTTCCATCCGGGCATGGTAGGCAGGCAATTAGCTATCTTTCCGTCGCAACTACCGAACTGAATGACAATCGAACCATCATCACTTTTTTTGGCCGTGAGGTTATTCAACGAATAGGCGTCATATGGGTTTTTTTGAAAGTATCCATCTGCGTTGTAAACACTTACAGACCAGAAACTGTTGACCGGGACATGTCCAACTTTGAGACGGTAAACGGTTTTCCCATCGTTCTGCGGTATCACACCGCCGAGGTAGATTGCGTCCTTGCTCGGGTTTCCGCCCCACCCCGTCGCAGTTCCGATCAGGTGGTGGATCGGATCGACCCCACCTTTAGGGCCAAAGGACTGGTTGTAGTTGGGAATCGTCGAACCAAGAACCGCCAGGGCATCACGCATCTTTTTCTGGCTCGCCTGATCCCACTTCGGTACTGCGAATGCCCCCGGCTTGGCCTGGCTGACCTTGATTGCGTCCTGCAGTCCATGCACCTGCTCAAGGTCTTCTCGATCTGTGGGATCGAAGAACATGCGGACAGCGACAAAAATATATCGTGTGCCGATATCCTCTTTCGTCAGCGTATGGCGGCCGGCACCGTAAACGACGGCGCTTACGTAGTGATCTTCGTTGACCACTTGCATCGACATGAACCGCTCGCCGGCCTCAGGCAATGTGATCGTGACTGGACCGGCATCGAGATCGAACACAGCTGACGAGTAAAGCGTGTCCCGATTCATTCGAATGACATCCTGAGCGTCGATGGGAACCGGTTCGCGGCTATGGACAAACCGACCAAAACCTCCACTGGCCACCCTTTTACCCATGTAGAGGTCGGACTCGGCACGGATAAAATTATCGACACCCACCAGCGTCGCCCCATCAGAGGATGACTGAGTGTTTGCACTCGCAAAAGTTGCCAGCGTCAGGGCGACGATGCCGGCCGTGAATGAGTAGGGCATTTAAACCTCTTGATCTTATAAGAAGTGATTCCATTCACCAGCTTCAGACTTTTGCTTGTGCCTGGATTGCTTGCTGCACCGCTCGCTGGTGTTGGCATTACCTTTTCAGACTGTATAAGAACGTCTTGATGGAAACTTGCCATTTGGTGCCAAAAGGCGAAGCCATTACGCATCGCCTGTTGGCGGAGTTCGCACAGAAATGGCTGCAGGGATCAGGACGACAAGCCATATCCCGGTAGTTGCAGGCTTCGCAGGTCTCTATTAGATGGTCCGGCGGGAGGGGGGAAGTGGTTAGGCGAAGACGCTGTCTTGAATTTTAATAATCAAGTTTCAAGGCCGAGCGGTAGCGCGACGGTGAACTCCCAGTCCAGCGTTTGAAGGCTCGAGTAAAGTGCGCTTGATCGCTGTAACCCACCATGTAGGCAATCTCGGTCGCAGTGTATTTACCGCTGGCAATGAGCTGAAGGGCTTCGCTGCGACGCGTCTCGTCGCGTAAATCTTCGAAGTCGATGCCGCAGTATTTGAGACGACGTTGCAGCGTTCGAGAAGACAGTCCGATGTTTCTGGAAATAGCGGTAAGTTTGGATTGATCCTGGTCCGATATCTGCTCGATAAGCACGCCTGCCGCTTCCGCGGTCGACCTCAAGGCTTCGGTGACTTTCCAGGCGTCATCCCGAACAGCTTGCAGGGGAGTGCCTAGCAGCTCACGGTCGAATTCGATCATGTTGTACTGCGCGTTCATTTCGAGATTCGGCCCCAGGTATTCTTCGAGCGCCTCGTCTCCTCTTTCCCTTGGGTTTTGCAGATGCACGCGTATGGCGCCAGGCTCGCCGGACATGAGCGGTACTTTTCTAAGCAGCGCAAGAGTGCCGAGAATGACTTGCTTCGGATCAGCCCCATGCTGTCCGGTAAATTGCTGGATCAGTTTTGTCGTACGGCCTTCGGTGACGATTTTTACTT
Source organism: Pseudomonas sp. T8 (assembly GCF_024610635.1). Taxonomy (NCBI): domain Bacteria; kingdom Pseudomonadati; phylum Pseudomonadota; class Gammaproteobacteria; order Pseudomonadales; family Pseudomonadaceae; genus Pseudomonas; species Pseudomonas sp. T8. The sequence continues at coordinate 3,903,115 of NZ_CP102374.1, read as the reverse complement.
CTCCTCCTTGATGCAGTAAGTCCGTATAGATCGACGCCACTGCACAAGCCTGAGCGAGGTTGGTTGAGTCCAATATCAACTCGCCCCAGGCACCGAGAGAGCGTACTTCGATCAGGTGTCCCACACATGCGCCGCCGAAGGGGTCCTGTGCGATAGCTGCCATTTCATTGGCTATATGAAAGCAGGCCGCTCGCGGTACCCAGGCATCAGGGTTTTGAAAAACATGAGGGGAAATACCGTAACGCCGAAAGAACTCCAGCGGCGACACCCCTCGCATGCTCAGATAGGGGGCTATGTGCCGAAGAGTGCTGAGTTTGATGGACGGCGTAGCATTCGTCATAAGCGTTCGCACCTGTTTTTAAAGGCAATGCACGTGAAAACCGTCTTAGCCCGCAGGGAACACTAGCGCAAAACTTTTGCCAAGGTAGAGGTCGTCGCCGTCGAAAGCTTGTAGGCGCAGTTGGTGGGCTTGGCTGAGCGGCAAGCCGAATCGGCGAGGAGCTCGACATAAGGGGGCTCCCTTTGTATCGAATGGCCTTAGCCCTAAAACGGCCGCAATCCACCCGGTTTTTGCCGTAACCCGACAGAACCCCAAAACGAAAAAACCCGCCAGAAGGCGGGTTTTTCGGAAGTTCCAGAGATTTTGAAAGCCTTCTCTGGAACCTTGTATGGTGCCGGCACCAGGAGTCGAACCCGGGACCTACTGATTACAAGTCAGTTGCTCTACCAACTGAGCTATACCGGCGTGTCAGGGCGACGATTATAGCGATTGGCAAGGTTCTGTAAACCCCTGAAATCTGACTATTTTTGCAGATGTTCCAGCTACCTCGGGATCGACGTTCGCATGGGTGCCCTTGGAGCAGCTCAAGCGGAAAGTGGTGTAGCACTCATTGGAGTCGCGTCATACCGCCGAACTGGCCGGTCAGGGGGCGTTGCCGGGGTCACTGGTTTTTAACCTTGGGGGCGCAGTCGGTCCTTGAGCGTGTACTGGCTGCTGAGTGCGGGCTGTTCGCTGAGTTTGTGCTGATAGGCGCTCAGCTCGGACAGCGGCACATCAAAGCGTTTCAACCATTGATCCGCCGACCACCCGGTAAGACGAACTTCGCCATCATGAGAGCCACCATGAAGGTCGCCGACTGTTTCGTAACGCAACTCCTTGAGCTCATGGTTCAGCAGCACGTAGGCGGGAGGCCTTGGGAAGTCGGCATCGCCTATCACGGATGGTTCGTTTCCGGCCTGGATGATCACGCCGGCACCGTAGTCATAAAAAGCGAAATGGCTGTCAGGCAACCTGGCCTGTAGTGCCTTTAAACCTCCTGCGCTTTCCAGGCGTGGTTTGTTGAGTACGGTCAGCCAGCTCACGGTTTTGATTTTGTTCTTCTGGAACTCGGGCCGGTTGGCCAATAGGGGGGCCAGGCCTGCATCCAGCCCGGGCATGCTTTCGCTCATGTAGGCTTCTGTTGCTTCGTTGCCGTCTCTTTTGGTCACGGACAGGTTTAGCGCATAACCGGCATAGCCCTGTTCCGCTTTCAGACGGGCTGCACAATCGAGGAACAAGCGCAGGAAGTCGAGACGGTGCTCTTCGAAGAAGAGGATCGGGACTGAAAACTCCAGCACGCTGAGGTCATCCCCCATTTTTGCTTCCCAGCCACGCTGGCCGAACAACTCGAAAAACCAGGGACTGGCGTCTACCGCTTCACGGCCACCGGTGTAGTAAAAACTCAGGTGATCGTTTTCTTTCATGGTGGCCAGCATCTCGATCAGGGATCTGGCCTTGTTGTAAGGGGTCAATGCTGAACCTTCAGGCGGTTCTTCTCGCCATAGCCACCTCAACTCAGGCCCTGCCAGGCGCTGGTAGTCGTTGAAGCATCGACCAAGTTCTTCGCGTACCGGAACGGTATGGGCATCCTTGAAATACAAGGTGCCTCGGATGCAGAGCGCTGCTCCAATGTAGTCTTGCCGCCCACCCTTCATCAGTAAATGGCCCGGGATCTCTAGGGCGAAAGGCATTTTTTCCAGCTCGGCGGCTAAGTCGAAAGGTTCACTCATGGTCGGTTCCTTTAAATCACATGGCGCCGGCGGGTACCGGGAATCTCGGGACAGGCGTCTTGCCGCGGCTCAGTAGCCACGCGGCGGCGGCTGCAATCGCTGCGGCCCACCCCAGCTCTTCAGACGGGACTCTAGAAGTTTGCTCTTCCTGGCTGCAGTCGCATTCTCTGGCATCGAGGGTGACCACCTTATTGCTGCCCCCTGCAATTTTCGCGTATTCAGCCGTCTGTTTCGTGTTTGGAGAATCGGGTGGAAACTTCATTTCCACAACCTGTTTGATGTTGTCTTGGGTCGGAGGTTTTCTCGGGTCATTCACGATGACGACGTCTGGTCGGCGAATCATGCCCGTGCCTGCTTCGAATGGTGGGTGATCTGGGTCCTGATCCCAGTATTTCTTGATCCAGCCGGGGATCCAGCTATGAGGGTTGTCGCCACTCTGGCTGTCCATGATCGGAACGGGCGGCTTTTTGGTCATGTCGTAGCTGACTTCCGGCTTCAGCGGGCTTCGCCCCATAAGGATTTTGTCCAGCCCGTTCAGGCGCGCGGCAACGCACTGCTGTTTAAGGTTTTTGCCGTCCACCGCTACGTTAGGTGTCGCCTGGCAGTAACAGGCCGCCGAGCAGAGAACTTTTTTGTCTCCAGGGGCGAGTCTGGGTTTTGTCAGGCCTACATCCGTTGTCTGCCCTGGTGCTGACATGCCGCCGGTCGACAAGGGGTTATCACCACTCATTGATCATCTCCATAGATCAGGTCGAACTTCAGTGTTTCCGGCTGCTCATTGTTCACCCAGGATGTGTAGCCTTCTGCATCGGTAGTTTGTATCGACTCTCCGCTGCTGGAGCTGATACGCACTTGCTGGCCGGCGATGGCCTTGCCGGTTTCTCTGTCGAACACCCGGAAGCGGCCTTTGAATGGACTTGTGCCCATGCCCTGGATCGGTGCCATGGGGCTGGGGACGAAGGTATCGCCAATGATGATTGTCCCGGAGCCACCGATCACTACGTTGCCATGGGTGCCGAGGCTATCGACCGTTGCTGCGTTTTTCCCGTTTATGAACACTGTCGCCGAGAGGTTTCCGGACAGCTTTCCTCCGCATGCTGAAGGGTCATCCAGGCGAGCGGCCGGTAGTCCGTCGAACAGTACGTCGGGGGAGCCCGAGGCGATTGGATTGGTACCGTGGCCGGGTAGTGGGCAGGCGGTAGGGTCGGTAACGCGAGCTGCAGGTTTTCCGCTCATATCGGGCTCCGTGTCAGGTCGGGCAGAAGGGATTGAGTCGTGGCGGGTTTGGTTTACGCGAATCAGGGAGCGTAGCGAGGAGAGGTGGGGCCTTGGGATGACTCACGCTGTCCAGATGCTGCGATAGACACCCAGCCTGAGAGCCGTGCCGCGTTTGCTGGCAAAAAGAAGTCATGGTCGTCTCGTCCTTGTGACCGTGTGTGCCTGATAACGCCTCGCTGAAACATATCCCTGTTCGAGCTGAGGTAGGCGGAAATACTCGGCTGCCGAGACTGTTTTTGCAAGCCCGCGGGGAACGTGTGAGTCAAGCAGTCACAGCGCAGCATGAGGCTATTGCTTGATTGACGCTCTCAGTGACGTCCGCCGCGGACCAGCACTTTCTTGAGTTTTTCGATGGCGCGCCATGAGCGGCTGTTGCGCAGAGCGTGCAGTTCGGCTTCGGCGCGGTCGGCGCGTTGGCGTTCGGCGATCAGGACCTGTTCCAGGTCGGTGGCGGGGGCGACGAAGCGGTGGCCGGGGTTGAACTGGAATTCGTCGAGGTTGCACGGCGGGATGTCGAAGGCGCCCTTGAGGTTCAGGTGTTCCTCGGCCAGGTAAAAGGTGTTGATGCCATCGAACACCACAGGGTGATAGCCGGCGCCGGTAACCAGGGGTTCCCAGGCCTGGTCGCGGTTCCACGGGGTTTCGATCAGCAGGATCCACGGTCGCCAGCGGCTGAAGTCCATGCTGCGCAGCACGGTTTCTTCGTGGCCTTCGACGTCGATCTTGAGGAAATGGATCGGGCCGTCGACATGAGCCTCGCAGATATCGCTCAGGGTGCGCGAGCTGACGATCTGGGTCTGTACCGGCATGCCGGCGTCCTTGTGCTGCTGGGCGATGGCGGGGTCGAGGGTGGACAGGCCGGTGTCGGCGATACCGTAGAAGGTCAGGGCCTCGGCGTTGTCGCCGGCTGCGCATTGCAGGTTGGTGTCCCGGGGGCGCTCCTGGCACAGGGCGTCGTAATAGCAGGGTACCGGTTCGACGTTGATCCCGCTCCAGCCACGGTCGTAGAAGGCGCGGGTCACGGAGTCGGCGGTGGGGTGGTTGGCGCCGACGTCGATGTAGAAGCCTTTTTCGACATGTTTGAGCGCGCGCCACAGGCGGATGTCTTCGAAATTCTGTGCATAAGAAATGAACGTCACTGTCTTTTCCCGTCAGTCACAAAGGTTCTGGCTCGGACGCGCCCGCGAGCGCCTGCGTCTGTATAACAAGCGCCGCCAACCGGCGCAATTTGCTGCCTGCCAGGTGCCGGTTTTCGGCGGTTATGTCCTTTGGTATTAACGCTTATGCACAATCGATGGCGGTTGCACGGCGATTACGGCCGATTTTGTGGATCCGTTCTCAGTTCGCCGCAACTGGCTGTTTTTTCGTTGATTTATTTTTATGAACAAAAAATGACCAGCTGTGGATTAGTGCTGTAGCAGGCACTTTCAGTGGCTTTGGCAGGAATTCATCAACAGAGTTATCCACAGGCTGGGTGGGGTGGTGGATCCAAGTTATCCACGTTCCGCCAGCAGCATCAGGTTGCGTGGGGTGAGCGGTGCCGGGCAGAACAGGCCCAGTTGCACGCGGTAACCCTGTTCCTGCAAAAACAGCCCGCGATCGAGCACCAGCCACAGCTCCAATGGCCGACGGAACAGGCCGCGCAGCAGCTCCAGGTTGCGCACCTGGGCCAGGCGCTGCCAGCCGGCGGCTTCCAGCGCCGGCCAGTCCTGCGAGCCGACTGTGGATAAGTGCTTGAGGGCGGCCAGGTCGCGGCAGTAGTCGGCGAAGGGTTTGTCCAGCCAGCTGGCGGGCAGCGACGGGGTGGGCAGGTATTCATCGACCCCGCGCAGCCGGCGTTGCAGCAGGTCGAAGGCCAGGCGCCGGGCCATGGAGCTGTCGCGCTGGCGGCGTACCCGGGCGCCGGCGGTGACGGTCTCGCTCAGGGGCAGGCCGAGGTCGTCGAGGGAGAGTTGCAGCGTCGAGCCCTTGGCCGGGCCGGAAAGCGGCTGGTACTCGGCGTGGTGGATGCGGTTGTAGCAGCAGGGTGCGATGGCCAGTTGGCGACAGCCGCACTCGCTGGCCAGTCGCATCAGGCGCACATGCAGGTCACCACAGGCGTGCAGGGCCACCGGGGTGTGTTCGGCGCTCAGGCGGACAGCGGCGTCGGCGGCGAGCACGTCTTGCTGCAGGTGGCTGGCCGGCAGCCGATGGTGTTCGCTCAGTTGCCGGCCGCTGGCGACCAGGGCCGGGTCGTATTCCAGGCAGGTCAGCTGTTGCCCGGGTTGCAGCAGGCGGCGGCCGAGGTGGCCCTTGCCCGAACACCAGTCCAGCCAGTGGCCGGGTGCCTGGGTGAACTCCAGGCAGGCGGCGAAGGCTTCGATCTGTTGCCATTTACGCCCGGGTACGTCGACGTTGAGGCGTTGGCGGGCAGCTGGTACCTGGTGCGTTGGCAGCTCGGCCACGGCGCCTAGCGCGGCGGCAGTCCGCGCCAGATCGGGGAAGGGCGCGGGAGCATCGAGCAACTCGGGGTGGTTATGGCTGGCCTCGGCATCGTCCAGGCTGCGCTGGCGCAGCCACTGGGCGAGTTCGTGGTGCCGGGCTTCCCAGGGCAGCTGCAGCTCGGTGAAGGGGCGCGGACGCCAGAGCTGTTGATGGTCGAGCAGGAAGCGGTCCAGGGCCTGGAAGCGGGTGAGGAGTTCGGGGCCTTGGAGGATGGAGGGCATGGCGGGCTCGGCGGTGTCTGGGGGATGGCAATCGCGAGCAAGCTCGCTCCTACAGGTTAGCGGGGCGCCGGTAGGAGCGAAGGGTTCAGCGGCCTTGGCATTGCTCGACGCGCAGCCAGCGTTCCAGCAGCTTGAAGCCTTGCACCAGCACATAGGACATCAGCAGGTAGAACACCCCGGCGGCGAAGAAGATCTCCACCGGCAGGTAGGTGCGGGCGATGATGGTGCGGGCCATGCCGGTCAGTTCCAGCAGGGTCACGGTACTGGCCAGGGCGCTGGCCTTGAGCATCAGGATCACTTCGTTGCTGTAGGCCGGCAGGCCGATGCGCGCGGCCCGCGGCAGGATGATGTAGAACAGCGCCTTGGGCTTGGACATGCCCAGCGCCCGCGCCGCTTCGATCTCGCCCGGCGGGATGGCCTGGATCGCCCCGCGCAGGATCTCGGCGATATAGGCCGCGGTGTGCAGGGTCATGGTGGCGGTGGCGCACCAGAACGGATCGCGCAGGTATGGCCACATCGCGCTGTTACGCACCGCGTCGAACTGCGCCAGGCCGTAGTAGACCAGGAACAGCTGCACCAGCAGTGGCGTGCCGCGGAAGAAGAAAATGTAGGCATAGGGCAGGGCGCGCACGTACCACAGGCGCGACGAGCGGGCGATGCCCAGCGGAATGGCCAGCAGCAGGCCGGCGATGACCGCGATGGCCACCAGCTCCAGGGTCAGCGTGGCGCCCTGGGCCAGCTTGGGCAGCCACTTGATGATCACTTCCCAGTTCATGAAGCGCTCCTCGCGAAGCCGCGAGCGGCGCGTTTTTCCAGGAAGTGCATGCCGGTCATGGCCAGCACGGTCAGGCCCAGGTACATGAAGGCCGCCACCATATAGAAGGTGAAGGGTTGCTTGGACACGGTCACAGCGATCTGCGAGTGACGCATGATTTCTTCCAGGCCGATCACCGACACCAGCGCGGTGTCCTTCATCAGGATCATGAACAGGTTGCCCAGGCCCGGCAGGGCGATGCGCCACATCTGCGGCATGATCAGCTTGGTGAAGATCCGCCATTTCGACAGGCCCAGGGCCACGCCGGCCTCACGATGGCCCTTGGGGATGGCGAGGATCGCGCCACGGAACACTTCGGTGGCGTAGGCGCCGAAGCACAGGCCGAGGGCGATGACCCCGGCGGCGAAGGCGTTGAGTTCCAGCTCCGGGTTGCCGAAGAACTCACCCAGGGCGCGCATCAGGTTGACGGTGCCGAAGTAGATCAGCAGCACCCAGAGCAGCTCGGGAACGCCGCGCACCAGGGTCGAATAGGTGCCGCCAAGCCATTGCAGCGGCTTGTACGGGGAAGTCTTGGCCAAGGCGCCGAGCAGGCCGAGCACCAGCCCCAGGCACAGCGCCGAAAGAGCCAGCTTGACGGTCATCAGCGCGCCAGCGGCGAGCGCCGGGCCGAATCCGTAGAGATCGATATTCATGGATGGTTATTCAAGTCGCGGCAGGCTTTGCTAAGGACCGGCGCCCTCGGGGGAGGGCGCCGGGCAGGCCAGTCAGTATCAGTAGATGCTGAACGGGAAGTACTTGTCGTTGATCTTCTTGTAGGTGCCGTCGGCCACGATTTCTTTCAGCGCGGCGTTGAGCTTCTCGCGGATCGGATCGTTCTTGCGCACGGCGATGCCGATCTTGTCGCTTTCTTCAACCGGGTCGCCCTTGAACTCGTAAGGCTTGCCCGCTTCGCTTTTCAGCCATTCGTAGTTGACGTACTTGTCGGCCAGGATCGCGTCCAGGCGGCCGGAAGTCAGGTCGAGGAAGGCATTTTCCTGGGTGTCGTAGAGCTTGATGGTGATGTCGTCGCCCAGGTTGTCTTCCAGCCAGGTGCCGGCCAGGGTGGCACGCTGCGCACCGATGATCTTGCCCTTGAGGGAAGCCTTGTCGGTCTTGAAGTCGGCCTTGTCTTTAGGGGCGATGAACTGCAGCTTGTTGGAGTAGTACGGGTCGGTGAAGTCCACCGCCTGCTTGCGCTCGTCGGTGATCGACATCGAGGAGATCAGGAAGTCGAACTTCTTGGCGTTCAGGGCCGGGATGATGCCGTCCCAGTCGGAGGTGACCACTTCGCACTCGACCTTCATCTTGGCGCACAGGGCATCGCCGATGTCTTTGTCGAAGCCGACGACCTGGCCGCTGGCATCCTTGTTGTTGAACGGCGGGTAGGCCGCTTCGATGCCCATCTTCAGTTTGTCGGCGGCCATCGCATTGGCCGAGAACACCAGAGTGGCGGCAGCGGCCAGGAGGAATTTCTTATAGCTCTGCATGCGTGTTGCTCCGTTAGCGGTTGCTGGACATGAATTGTTTGCAGCGCGCCGAAAGCGGGTTCTCGAACACCTGCTGTGGCGATCCTTGCTCTTCCACCAGGCCCTGGTGCAGGAACACCACTTCACTGGAGACCTGACGGGCAAAGCTCATTTCGTGGGTGACCAGCAGCATGGTCCGGCCTTCTTCGGCCAGGGCGCGGATCACGTTGAGCACTTCCTGGACCATTTCCGGGTCCAGTGCCGAGGTCGGCTCGTCGAACAGGATGACTTTGGGCTGCATCGCCAGGGTGCGGGCGATGGCGGCGCGTTGCTGCTGGCCGCCGGAGAGCTGGGCCGGGTAGGCGTGGCGCTTGTCGGCGATACCGACCTTGGCCAGCAGCGCTTCGGCCACTTCGATGGCTTCGGCCTTGCTCTGGCCGAGCACCCGGCGCGGGGCCTCGATGATGTTGTCGAGCACGCTCATGTGCGGCCAGAGGTTGAAGTTCTGGAACACGAAGCCGATTTCGCTGCGCAGGCGGTTGATCTGCTTGCCGTCGGCGGCGACCAGTTCGCCGTTCTTGGCGGCCTTGAGCTTGAGTTCTTCACCGGCCACCAGGATCTGGCCCTGGTGCGGGTTTTCCAGGAGGTTGATGCAACGCAGGAAGGTGGACTTGCCGGAACCGGAGGAACCCAGGATCGAGATCACATCGCCGTCGCGTGCGGTCAGCGAGACACCCTTGAGTACCTCCAGCGAGCCGTAGCGTTTGTGCAAGTTGCGGATTTCAAGCGCGGGCGTGGCCTCAGCCATGTGCGGTCCTCATGAGTTCATTGCGCTCCTGCTGGTAGCGGCTTTCCTGGCGAGGCGCCAACCTAGCATAGCGTTCGAATGACAGCCAACAGCGCTTCAGGGTGTAAGCAGACGGCGTGTGACAGGTTGTCGCATCGGCACAGCAGACTGTCGCCCCATCAACAACCGAACGCCCGTTTGAACCCTGTTCCCAGCGGGTGTCGCGTAAAAAAAGGCGCGATGGTGCCAGCTTTGGCCGGGTGTTGGAAGGGTAAAACGGCCAAAGGTTGCGTATCCGCCCTCTATTTGTGCGTCGCACACTTTTTGTGTGTGTTTCTGGTGCGCTGGTTCGTTCTACAAATGGGTGGTGCGGTAACGTTCTGGCGCAAGGCCATTAATCTCAAGGACTTACGCTCACCCGCCGGTCGCCTTCGCAGGCCGCGCCGGCTGGGAGCCTGTAACATTTTGGCGCAAATCTTGCGTAAGAAATAAAGAACGCCCTGTTGGATTCTTTTTACGAGAAAGAACATCCAGACCGGGTGGACGCTTTCGCTTTCTTCGCAAAGGTAGTTTCAATGAGCAGTACGCAGACCTCCAATGACCTCGAACAGGGGCTCAAACCGCGGCATGTGACCATGCTGTCGATCGCCGGGGTAATCGGCGCCGGGCTGTTTGTCGGGTCCGGCCACGCCATCGCCGAAGCCGGCCCTGCCGTGCTGCTGGCCTATGCGGCCGCGGGCACCCTGGTGGTGCTGGTGATGCGCATGCTGGCCGAAATGGCCGTCGCCTCGCCGGACACGGGTTCCTTCTCGACTTATGCCGACCGTGCCATCGGCCACTGGGCCGGCTTCACCATCGGCTGGCTGTACTGGTGGTTCTGGGTGCTGGTGATTCCGCTGGAGGCCAACGCCGCCGCGACCATCCTGCATGCCTGGTTTCCCGATATCGCGATCTGGGCGTTCACCCTGGTGATCACCTTGCTGCTGACCGCGACCAACCTGTTCAGCGTGAAGAACTACGGTGAGTTCGAGTTCTGGTTCGCCCTGATCAAGGTCGTGGCGATCATCGGTTTCGTGGTGCTCGGCCTGTTGGCGATCTTCGGCCTGCTGCCGACCAGCAATGTCAGCGGCGTCTCGCACCTGTTCGATACCCAGGGCTTTTTGCCCAACGGCATGGGCGCGGTACTCGCCGCCATGCTGACCACCATGTTCTCGTTCATGGGCACCGAGATCGTCACCATCGCCGCCGCCGAATCGAAGAACCCGGGCCAGCAGATCAGCAAAGCCACCAATTCGGTGATCTGGCGGATCGGCCTGTTCTACCTGGTGTCGATCTTTATCGTCGTGTCGCTGGTGCCATGGAATGACCCGAGCCTGGCCCAGGTCGGTTCCTACCAGACCGTGCTCGATCGCATGGGCATCCCCAACGCCAAGCTGATCGTCGACCTGGTGGTGCTGGTGGCGGTGACCAGTTGCCTGAACTCGGCGCTCTACACCGCCTCGCGCATGCTGTTCTCCCTGGGCAAGCGTGGCGACGCCCCGGCCGCTTCCAAGCGTACCAACAGCAGTGGCACGCCTTACTGGGCGGTGATCCTGTCTACCGCCGCGGCTTTCCTCGCGGTATTCGCCAACTATGTAGCGCCAGCCGCGGTGTTCAATTTCCTGCTGGCCAGCTCCGGCGCCATCGCCTTGCTGGTGTACCTGGTGATCGCGGTATCGCAACTGCGCATGCGCCAGAAGCGCACCGCGGCCGGCGAGAAGATCGCCTACCGCATGTGGCTGTTCCCGGGCCTGACCTACGCGGTGATCGTGTTCATCGTCGGGGTGCTGACCATCATGTTGTTCCAGGAAGGGCACCGCATGGAAATCATCGCCACCGGCCTGCTGAGCATCATCGTGATCGCGGCGGGCCTGCTGGTGGCGCGTCGGCGCAAGCTGGAGAAGCAGGCAGCCGGAGTGTTGAGCCGCGCCTGAGTCTTTCCCGCTAAGCAAAAAGGCCGCTGTCAGTGCTGACAGCGGCCTTTTTTGTGGTCTGTACTGACGCTTTCGCGGGCAAGCCTCGCTCCTACGGATCACCTCCATCTGTAGGAGCGAGGCTTGCCCGCGATGACGATTGAACATTCGACGCAGCAGTGAGGGTCATGCAGCGGCTACAGATGGTGTTGAGCCTTATTTCTGCATCAGCGCTTCCGAGGCGGCCAGGTAAGCGGCCTGGAATTCCGGGCTTTCGATCCAGGCCAGGGCGCCGGCTTCGTCGGTTTCGGTGGACCACTGGCGGTACTCGATCAGGGCGGCAAGGATAAAGTCCATGGCACCTTCCTCGCCTTCCTGCTCGTAGACGATCTCCAGCAGCGGGTCTTCCAGGAACGCCGCGCACATCGCCTGCTGGCTGGTCTTCTCGGCGTCGATCATCTTCTTGAACAGTTCGGTCAGGTCCACCGATTCAAAGTCGATGCGGTCGTCATTCGGGTCCAGCTCCACCGGGGCGGCGTTGCGCTGGGTGCGGTTCTGCTTGGCCTTGGTTTTCGCCCGCTGGGCTCTTTTGTGTTGCTTGTTCGCAGATGCCATGGGCGTCGTACCTTTTGCGCAAATAGGAGGGCCGGGCATCGATACTGCGTCCGGCCTGGCTTTGAGGCGGCAGAGGATGCCAGTAAATGCGCCGCCTGGCACGCTCAACGGCTACCGCTGATCAGGCGTCCCGGCGCATCCATGGGCAGCGTCGCATGTTGCAGCCAGGCCAGGGCGATCGGCCACAGGCGGTCCTGGTAATGGCTGCGGAAAAACGCGAAGTGCCCGACTTCCTGCTCACCGATGTCCCGGGGCTCGATGCGCCAATGGCGGCGTTGGCTGGCCGTGAAATAGTCCAGCAGGCGCTCGATGGCCGGCACGGTGCCGTAAGGGTCGTCGCTGATGCTGATGGCCAGCAGCTGCGCCTTGACCCGGGCGAAGGGCAGCGCCGGGTCCCGGCGCGCCAGATGGCGCCCGCTGGGCCGGCGTTGATAGTGCGCGGTGGGCGTGGCCCAGTCGCGCACCACGCCGGCGGGGGTGTCCTCCAGCCAGCCCAGGCGCTTGCCGGGAAAGTAGCCATAAATCGCCGTCAGCAGCGGCATCACGACATGCCATTTGCCCAGCATGCGCCAGCGGCTTTCCGGGGCGTAATCGCGCCAGTAGGCGAACTGCGCGCCCACGGTCACCACGCGGCGGATCAACTGCCCGGACGCCCCCAGTCCCGCCGCGCAACCGCCGAAGCTGTGCCCGACCACATCGATGGGCTGGCCGGGGAATTCCCGCTGTGCGCGTTGCAGCATGGCTTCGAAGTCCAGGCTGCCCCAGTCCGACCAGGATGCCTTCAACTTGCGCATCGAGGCCGGCCGCGACTCGCCGATGCCACGGTAGTCGTAGGTGATGACGTCGAAGCCATGGCTGAACAGGTAATCGGCGAACCGCGAGTAGTGCCGGCAGCGCACGGAAGTGGCCGCATTGATGATCACCACCGGGCGTGCCGGGTCCGGTTCGGCATGGCGCCAGGTGAAGCCGCCCAGCATGAAGCCGTCGGCGGCGGGTTCGCGGAAGGCCGTGCCGGGGCTGCTGGCGGTGCTGGCCGGGTGCAGGGACGAAGGCGGGGATTGCACGGTCATCGGCGCTATTCCTTTGCGGGCGAAAAGGCGTGTCGGCTCTTTTTGGGTGCAAGCATTAATAACCGCCTTGTCCGCGCCCTGGCAACCGCCGGGATAGGCGCCGCTGCTAGGTACTTTTGGTTAAAAGCCTCACACCGAATCGATCTAAACAGCCCTAAATCGGGGCGTACACTGACTAACAAGGCCTGCGGGCAAGCCGCCTGACGGGCTTTTCATTCGAGCATCGCTTGTTGAAACGAGGCTGAGCCATTCGAGAGGAAAGGGGAGACCCGGACGCTACCGCGCTGGGGCCGGACTCTTGGCGGTGGCATCCCATTCAGTGGTTCGAGACGAACCGGGAGTGCTCATCATGAAATCCTTTTTTTCGTGTGTCGTAACAGGCGTTCTCGCGGCGTTCCTGTCCCTCGCGCCGTTCAGCGTACAGTCCGCCACCCCCAGCAACGAACCCATCGACCCGGCGGGCGTGCAGCTGGAGCCTCAACAGCAGAACGGCATTACCTATCTGTCCGGCGGTATCGGCCTGGATGAGTCGCGGGCGCTCTTGCAGACCAAGGGGTACAACCTGCACATGACCTTTTCCGTCGGCCCGGAAAACAAATACACCTCGGATGTCGACCTGGCGATCCAGAATCCGCAAGGGCAATCGGTCCTGACCCTGAATCAGGTGGGTCCGATCGTCTTTGTGCAACTGCCGGCCGGCAAGTACCAGGTTGTCGCCACCCGTGGCGGGCGTACCGAGCGCAACACGGTGGATATGAAGGCAGCGGGCATTCGCGACCTCAACCTGCATTGGAGTGAAGGTTATTGAGCGAGGAGGAGGGGCGCAGATAAGTGCCAGTTAATCGCAGGCAATAAAAAACCCCTGAATCTTGCGATTCAGGGGTTTCGGTATTAGTGGTGCCCAGAGACGGAATCGAACCGCCGACACGGGGATTTTCAATCCCCTGCTCTACCGACTGAGCTATCTGGGCAACGGGGCGCATTAAACGGGTTTTTCGGGGGGGCGTCAAGCAAGTTTTGAAAAAAAGTTTAATTATTACCGCCGCTTACGTTCCCACCCCGATTTGCGGGCAATTACTCGGACGGCGGCACGTAGCCGTCGGCCTTGGCGTATTCCTCGCCGGAGAAGAACTTGTCCATCTCGCCCTGCAGGTATTTGCGGTCTTCGGCGTTCATCATGTTCAGGCGTTTTTCGTTGATCAGCAGGGTCTGGTGTTTCTGCCAGTCGGCCCAGGCCTTGGCGGACACGTGCTCGAAAATTTCCTGGCCCTTGGCGCCCGGGTACGGAGGACGCTCCAGGCCCGGCAATTGTTCTTTGTACTTGCGGCACATTACGGTGCGGGTCATTGCAACTCTCCTGCGTTCAATACGTCGGCCGCGCGTTTGAGCAGTTTTTTCACCGGGGCGGCAAGGCCCAGGCGCGGCGGGGTGGCGAGGTTATACCAGAGCCAGTCGGCCTCGGCCACGTGATGGGCGGCTGCCTGGACCTGCACCAGCCAGGGCTCGATGGCCAACTGGAAGTGACTGAAGGTGTGCACCAGCCCGGGCATTTCCTGTTGCTTGCCCAGCTCCAGCGAGTGCTGCGAAGCCAGGTGTTCCAGGTCCGCCAGGTCGTCCAGCTCCGGCAGGCTCCACAAACCGCCCCACAGGCCGCTGGAGGGCCGGCGGTACAGCAGGATGGCGCCTTCGTGGTTGGCCAGCATCGGCATCAGCGTGCGTTTCTGTGGCACTTCCTTGCGTGGCTTGGGGATCGGGTAGCGGGTTTCCAGGCCCAGCATGTGCGCTTCGCAGCCTCTTTCCAGGGGGCACAGCAGGCAACTGGGTTTGCTTCGGGTGCAGAGGGTGGCGCCCAGGTCCATCATCGCCTGGGTGTAGTGGTTCACCCGGGTCTGCGGGGTGAAGCGCTCGGCCGCGGCCCACAGCTGCTTGGCCACCTTGGGTTCGCCGGGATAGCCTTCCTGCGCAGTAAAGCGCGCCAGCACCCGCTTGACGTTGCCGTCGAGGATCGGCGCGCGCAGGCCCATGCTGATGCTGGCGATGGCGCCAGCGGTGGACAGGCCGATGCCCGGCAGCTCGGTGAGTTTTTCCACGTCGCGGGGAAACTCGCCGCCGTACTCGGCGACCACGATCTTCGCGGTCTTTTGCAGGTTGCGCGCGCGGGTGTAGTAACCCAGGCCGGTCCACAGGTGCAGCACTTCGTCTTCCGGCGCGGCGGCCAGGGCTTGAACGGTTGGCAGCGAGGCCATGAACCGGTCGAAGTAATTGAGCACGGTGCTGACCTGGGTCTGCTGCAACATGATTTCCGAGACCCAGACCCGGTACGGGTTGATCTCCTGCTGCCAGGGCAGGTCATGGCGGCCATGGCGGTCGTACCAGTCCAGTACCGCCGGTGCGAACTGCTCGGCCCTCATCGTTTGAACAGCCCCTTGAGTGCGTTTTTCAGTTCCGGGCTGACCTTGTCGCCGAGCTTCTCATCGAGTTTTTCGCTGAGGCGATCGCCGGCCAGCTTGGCCGCGACCTGGCCCAGGCCGTCGCGGTCCAGGCGGCAAGCCTTGGCGCCCAGTTCCAGCGGGCCGCGGCAGCGCAGCGGCAGTTCGATGCCGACAAAACGTTCGCCGACCTGGCAGGCCGGGTCCGGCATGTCGCTCTTGTCGCCTTCGACGATGATGCCGACGCGGTAATCCATGCCCAGCACGCGCAGGTCGATGTCGCCATTGCCTTTGACGCTCATGCCCGGGATGCGCACTTTCAGGTCCGGGTTGTTGGCCACGCCGTTGCGCAGGGTCAGGTTGCCCTTGAGTTCCTGGAAGGGGGTGTCCTTGCCCCGCGGCTCGCTGCTCAGGGTCTTGCGGTTCAGCGTGGCGATGCCCTGGCACACTTGCTGTTCGAGGTTGGCATTGAGCAGCACACCGTTGTTGACGACGAAGCTGGCATTGCCGTTGAGGCTATCGACCAGCGCTTTCTGGCTGTTGCCGCTGCTGGTCAGGTTGCTGTCGAGGGTCACCAGGCCCTTGACCGGCGGGTTCTGCCCCTGGCTTTCCAGGATGCGCTCCACCGGCACCCGGTTGATCCTGGTCTGCAGGCTCAGCTGTGGCGTCGGTTGACGCACGTCGAGGTTGCCGTTGGCTTCGAAGCTGCCGTTGTACAGCTCGCCGCGCAGGCCTTCGAGTTTCAGCAGGCCGCCCTGGCCGTTGGCCTTGAGCGTGGCGTTCTGGATCGGCAGCTTGTCCAGGGTCAGTTGGCCGAAGCTCAGGTCGGCGTTCACATCCAGCTTGCTCAGGCGCTCCACCGGCAGCAGGCGCTCGGTGCTCCAGGCGCCCTTGGTTGGCGCGTCCGGCAGCGGCGAGTTGCCGGCCCCGGCGACGGCGCTGGCTTCGCTGCTCTGCACTTCGGCCTTGCGCGCCACCGCGGCGCTGTTGGCTTCGGCGGACTTCGGCGGCAGGTAGCGGTCGACGTTGAAGGTGTCGGCCTTGAGCTGGGCGCGCAGCGATTGCTTGGCCAGGTCTTCGACCGCCAGGCGGCCGCTGAAGCTGCTGTCGTCGAGTTTCAGGTTGATGTTTTCAAGGGCGATGCTGTTCGGCGTGGCGGACAGGCGGCTGACCAGCTCGACCTTGCTCAGGCTGCCTTCGGCCATGGCCGGCAGGGTCTGGCCGATGCTGTCGACGAACTTGGCCAGGTCGAACTGGGCGATGGAGATACCGCCGTTGAGCTGCGGGGTCTTGTCCAGGTCGTGGACCTTGAGCTCGCCGATGGCGCGCAGCTGGTTGAGCGAGAGCTTCAGGCTGTTCCATTCGGCAACGTTGGCGGCCTGGTCCAGCAGCAGCTGGCCCTGGGCGGCGAAGGTCAGGGTCTTGCCTTGCAGCGGATCGCCGGCGGCTTCGCCGGACAGCTTCATGTCTTCGAACTGATAGCGCTTGAGCACGCGGTCGAAGCGCAGCTCGCCCTTCAACTCGGTGCGTACGCGCACGGCCGGCTGGGTGCTGGCGAGGAAGGCGGTGAGCTTGACCGGGGTATTGGTCGCTTCGTGGATCGGGCCGGTGCTCAGCTGGATGCTTTCGGCGGTGAACTGCTTGCCGCTCTGTTCGTCGTTGTATTCCACCCGGGCGTTGTTCACGGTCAGGCTGTCGATATCCAGGCGGATCGGCTGCGCCGGTTTTTCCGGGCTGGCCGGGGTCGCGGCGGCGGTGTCGCCGGTGCTGGTGGCCGGGGTTGCGGCCTGCTTGTCGGCGGGGGCGATCTTGCCGATGTCTTCCCAGTTGCCGTGCCCGTCCTTGTCGCGGGTCAGGCGCAGGTTCAGGCCTTCGACACGCACATCGCTCATCTGCACTTCGCGGCGCAGCAGCGGCAGCACGCGGACCGATAAACCGAGCATCTGCAGGTCGGCGAACGGCTGGGTCGGGTTGGCCAGGGTGGCGACGCCGGCTTCATGCAGTTCGAGGCCGAGCCAGGGGAACAGGCTCCAGCCGATATCGCCATTGAGCGTCAGCTCGATGTGGGCCTTGTCGCGGGCTATCTGGCGAATTTCTTCTTTGTAGTCGTTGGGATCAAACAGGTGAGTCAGGGCGAAGCCGAGAGCCACGATGATCAGCAACAGCCCGAGAAGTACCAGACCCAGGATTTTGCCGAACGCTTTCATGGGCGAGTCCTTGTAGTGTCGAATTCGAATTTAGCCAGGGAGTATAACGCCCCGGGCCTGGCCACTGGTCACTGATCGCTTTGCAGCACATCCAGCGGTATCTGCAGCTTGGCCGCCAGCGCCTGGGCTTCGAGATGCCCAGCGGGGGCCAGCAGGTGCAAGGCGGCGTCATGCCGGGCGGCCATTTTCTGTGCTTCGCTCACCAGTCGCTCGGCCACGCCGCGACGCCGGGTGATCTTGCGCACGCACAACTGGGACAGGTGCCAGACGCCTGGGTGCCGTTGCAGGCGGGCGGCGCCCAGCAGGCGGTCGTTGAAGCGCCCGGCGATCAGGCTGCCGTCGCCCAGGGCGGTTTCGATCAGCTCCTGGTCATCGCGCTGCGGCGCGAACAGCCAGGGCGGGGCATCGCGGTAGATCTTCTGCAGGTCCTGCTGATCCTGATAGCTGGCTTGTTTCAGCGACTCGACAACGATGGGCATGGCGGATCCTGTGCAGAGCGAAGGAATGGCTGGCCATTATCGACAGCAGCGCGCGGGCTGGCGAGGGGCAGGCATCGTCGACGGGGCCGCGCAGGCTTCTGTAGGAGCGAGGCTTGCCCGCGAAGCGTTCTGCCTGACACACCGCATAACGCCCATCGCCGGCAAGCCTGGCTCCTACAGAGGCGTTCTTGCCGTCTTGCGGAGCAGATGATGCGGAAAAGGTGATGGCAGTTTGCTTTTTCTGTCACGAGCAAATGGTAATCTCTCGCAGTTCATCTGCCCTTCTGCGACCAAAAGTCGCACTCTATGGAGCTTCACTCGATAAAACGGCCACGTCTGCGTGCAAAGGTCGTGGGTGGAGAGTGGCCGGCGAATAATTCCAATAATTGGGGGAAACACTCATGAGCACTAGCACCGAGGCGGGCGTCATTGCCGCCCAGCCGGCGTTCTTGTCCAAAGAACGCATCATCGCCAAGCCCGGTTTCAACCGTTGGCTGGTTCCACCGGCCGCTCTGGCCATCCACCTGTGCATCGGCATGGCCTACGGCTTCTCGGTGTTCTGGTTGCCGCTGTCCAAGGCCCTGGGCGTTACCGCTCCGCTGGCCTGTGCCCCGGACATGAGCTTTATCGCTCAGGTCTTTTCGTCCCAGTGTGACTGGCCGATCTCGATGCTCGGCTGGATCTACACCCTGTTCTTCATCTTCCTCGGCTGCTCCGCGGCGGTCTGGGGCGGCTGGCTGGAACACGCCGGCCCGCGCAAGGCCGGTGTGGTGTCGGCGCTGTGCTGGTGCGGCGGCCTGCTGATTTCGGCGCTGGGTATCTATACCCACCAGATCTGGCTGATGTGGCTCGGCTCCGGCGTGATCGGCGGTATCGGCCTGGGCCTGGGCTACATCTCGCCGGTGTCGACCCTGATCAAGTGGTTCCCGGACAAGCGCGGCATGGCCACCGGCATGGCGATCATGGGCTTCGGCGGTGGCGCGATGGTCGGTGCGCCGCTGGCGGCGGCACTGATGAGTCACTTCGCTTCGCCAACCGGTGTTGGCGTCTGGCAGAGCTTCCTGGTGATGGCGGCGATCTACTTCGTGTTCATGATCGGTGGCGCGCTGTCGTACCGCGTGCCGCCGACCGGCTGGAAGCCCGAGGGCTGGACTCCGCCGGCGAAAAAAGCCGCGAACGCGATGATCACCCACCGTCACGTGCATGTGAACGTGGCCTGGAAAACCCCGCAGTTCCGCCTGGTATGGCTGGTGCTGTGCCTGAACGTTTCCGCCGGTATCGGCATCCTCGGCATGGCTTCGCCGCTATTGCAGGAAGTCTTCGCCGGCAAACTGCTGGGCAACGAGCTGGCCTTCGGTCAGCTGGATGCTTCGCAGCTGGCGTCGATCGCCGCGATCGCCGCCGGCTTCACCGGCCTGCTGAGCCTGTTCAATATCGGTGGTCGTTTCTTCTGGGCCTCGTTCTCCGACTACCTGGGCCGCAAGAACACTTACTTCGTGTTCTTCGCCTTGGGCTTTGCCCTGTATGCGCTGATCCCGAACCTGGGGCATCTGGGCAACGTCGCGCTGTTCGTGGCGGCGTTCTGCATCATCCTGTCGATGTACGGCGGTGGTTTCGCCACGGTTCCGGCCTACCTGGCGGACCTGTTCGGCACCCAGATGGTGGGCGCGATCCACGGTCGTCTGCTCACCGCCTGGGCGGCGGCAGGCGTGCTTGGCCCGGTGCTGGTGAACTACCTGCGTGAGTATCAGTTGAGCATCGGCGTCGAGCGCGCCGCGGCCTACGACATCACCCTGTACATCCTCGCCGGCCTGCTGGTGCTGGGCTTCCTGTGCAACCTGCTGGTGCGTCCGGTGGCCGACAAGTACTTCATGACCGACGCCGAGCTGGCCGCCGAACAGGCGCTGGGCCATGACAAGGGCGCGGACAGCAGCACCGTGCTGGAGTGGAAAGCCTCGTCCGGCAGCGTGCCGCTGGCGGTCGCCGCCTGGCTGGTGGTGGGCATTCCGCTGGCGTGGGGCGTATGGGTCACCCTGCAGAAGACCGCGGTGTTGTTCCACTAAGGCATCGCTGGCAAGGATGTAGCCGCTGCCGAAGGCTGCGATAAGGTCCGCAGGACCTTCAGCGATTTCAGGATCGCCACGGCCAATTCCGGCCGATCGCAGCCTGTGGCAGCGGCTACAGGTTTCATATTGCTTGTCATGACAGGTACAACCCCGGCTTTATTGGGTTGCGCCCGTCAGGATCTTGTCCTGCGTGTTCCTGTTTAGCCGCCGTCCGGCCTATAATGATCGCCTTTTTCGCCCAATGATTTTGCGGAGCTGGTGATGGCCGAACGTAAGGCGTCCGTCGAGCGCGACACTCTGGAAACCCAGATCAAAGCCTCGATCAACCTGGATGGCACCGGAAAGGCCCGATTCGATATCGGGGTTCCCTTCCTTGAGCACATGCTGGACCAGATCGCCCGTCACGGGCTGATCGACCTGGATATCGAAAGCAAAGGCGACCTGCATATCGACGACCACCACACTGTGGAAGACGTCGGTATCACCCTGGGTCAGGCCTTCACCAAAGCCATCGGCGACAAGAAGGGCATCCGTCGCTACGGCCACGCCTACGTGCCGCTCGATGAAGCGCTGTCGCGCGTGGTGATCGACTTCTCCGGCCGTCCTGGCCTGCAGATGCATGTGCCTTATACCCGCGCCACCGTGGGCGGCTTCGATGTCGACCTGTTCCAGGAATTCTTCCAGGGCTTCGTCAACCACGCCAACGTCACCCTGCACATCGACAACCTGCGTGGGCACAACACCCACCACCAGATCGAAACCGTGTTCAAGGCTTTCGGCCGCGCGCTGCGCATGGCCGTGGAGCTGGATGACCGCATGGCCGGGCAGATGCCTTCGACCAAGGGCGTGCTGTAATGCAGACGGTCGCGGTTATCGATTACGGCATGGGCAACCTGCACTCGGTGGCCAAGGCCCTCGAGCACGTCGGCGCCGGCAAGGTGCTGATCACCAGCGATGCCAATGTGATTCGCGAAGCCGACCGGGTGGTATTCCCCGGCGTCGGTGCGATTCGCGACTGCATGGCGGAGATCCGTCGCCTGGGCTTCGACGCGCTGGTACGTGAAGTCAGCCAGGACCGTCCGTTCCTCGGCATCTGCGTGGGCATGCAAGCCTTGCTCGACCACAGCGAAGAGAACGACGGCGTCGACTGCATCGGCCTGTTCCCCGGCCAGGTGAAGTTCTTCGGCAAGGACCTGCATGAAGACGGCGAACACCTGAAAGTCCCGCACATGGGCTGGAACGAAGTGAAACAGGCGGTGAGCCATCCGCTGTGGCACAACATCCCGGACCTGGCGCGCTTCTACTTCGTGCACAGCTACTACATCGCCGCCGGCAACGCGCGGCAGGTGGTCGGCAGCGGTCACTACGGCGTCGATTTCGCCGCGGCGCTGGCCGAAGGTTCGCGTTTCGCCGTGCAGTTCCACCCGGAGAAAAGCCATACCCATGGCCTGCAATTGCTGCAGAACTTCGCAGCGTGGGACGGTCGCTGGTAAATGGCGGTCAAGAAGGCTAAAGCGCCGATCCTGAGCCTCACCCCCGAGCAGGAGAGTGAGGCCAATCACAAGATCCAGCGCTTCATGGAAGATCGCTTCGAGCTCGACCTGGGCTCGTTCGAGGCAGCCGAGATTCTTGAACTGTTTACCCGCGAAATTGCTCCGCACTATTACAACAGGGCGATTTTCGATGTGCAGACCCAGCTCAAAGAGCGGTTCGAAAGCATCGAAAGCGACCTGTGGGCGCTCGAGAAAAGCAGCTGAAAGCTTCGAGCTTCAAGCTGTAAGAGAGAAACATACACACGCATGCTGGCAGCTTGTGGCTTGCAGCTTGCAGCTCTTTTTACGAAGGAAAAAGCATGCTGATTATCCCCGCTATCGATCTCAAAGACGGTGCCTGTGTACGTCTGCGCCAGGGCCGCATGGAAGATTCCACGGTGTTCTCCGATGACCCGGTGAGCATGGCTGCCAAGTGGGTGGAGGGCGGCTGCCGCCGTCTGCATCTGGTCGACCTGAACGGCGCCTTCGAAGGCCAGCCGGTCAACGGTGAAGTGGTCACCGCCATCGCCAAGCGCTACCCGAACCTGCCGATCCAGATCGGTGGCGGCATCCGCTCGCTGGAAACCATTGAGCACTACGTCAAGGCCGGCGTGAGCTACGTGATCATCGGCACCAAGGCGGTGAAGGAGCCGGAATTCGTCGCCGAAGCTTGCCGCGCCTTCCCGGGCAAGGTGATCGTCGGCCTGGACGCCAAGGACGGCTTCGTCGCCACCGACGGCTGGGCCGAGGTCAGCAGCGTGCAGGTCATCGACCTGGCCAAGCGCTTCGAAGCCGACGGCGTATCCGCCATCGTTTATACCGACATCGCCAAAGACGGCATGATGCAGGGCTGCAACGTACCCTTCACCGCTGCCCTGGCCGCTGCCACCAAAATCCCGGTGATCGCTTCCGGCGGTATCCACAACCTGGGCGACATCAAGGCCCTGCTGGACGCCAAGGCGCCGGGGATCATCGGCGCCATCACTGGCCGCGCGATTTATGAGGGCACTCTGGATGTGGCTGAGGCTCAGGCCTTTTGTGATGGCTACGCGGCCAGCTCCAAGTCGTAAGCTGCAAGCTGCAAGTTAAGAGCGTGAACGCGATCCGCTCTTTCTTGCAGCTTGAAGCTTGAAGCTTGCAACTCGAGGATTAACCATGGCTTTAGCCAAACGCATAATTCCCTGCCTCGATGTCGACAACGGCCGGGTGGTCAAGGGCGTCAAGTTCGAGAACATCCGTGACGCCGGCGACCCGGTGGAAATCGCCCGTCGCTACGATGAGCAGGGCGCGGACGAGATTACCTTTCTCGACATCACTGCCAGCGTCGATGGCCGTGACACCACGCTGCATACCGTCGAACGCATGGCCAGCCAGGTGTTCATCCCGCTGACCGTCGGCGGTGGCGTGCGTACCGTGCAGGACATCCGCAACCTGCTCAACGCCGGTGCGGACAAGGTCTCGATCAACACCGCGGCGGTGTTCAACCCCGAGTTCGTCGGCGAAGCGGCGCAGCATTTCGGCTCGCAGTGCATCGTCGTCGCCATCGATGCGAAGAAGGTGTCCGGGCCGGGCGAAACCCCGCGCTGGGAGATCTTCACCCACGGCGGGCGCAAGCCTACCGGGCTGGACGCGGTGGAGTGGGCGAAGAAGATGGAAGGCCTGGGCGCCGGCGAAATCCTGCTGACCAGCATGGACCAGGACGGCATGAAGAACGGCTTCGACCTGGGGGTGACCCGCGCCATCAGCGACGCCCTGGGCATTCCGGTGATCGCCTCGGGTGGTGTCGGCAACCTGCAGCACCTGGCCGACGGCATCCTCGAAGGCCACGCCAGCGCGGTGCTGGCGGCGAGCATCTTCCACTTCGGCGAGTACACCGTGCCCGAGGCCAAGGCCTACATGGCGCACCGCGGTATCGTCGTCAGATAGCCACTGGACAGCATGGCGGGCTCGCGGCACTCTTGAGCACGCCATGGATTCCGGTAGCCCGTCATGTTCAAACGTCTTCTTGTTCTTGCCAGCGCTTCGGTTCTCTTCGCCGCAGGCGCTCGTGCAGCGCAAACGCCGGACACCTCCCTGGTGTTGCTGACGGAAAACTTCCCCCCCTACAACATGGCCAGGAACGGCAAGAACTTCGCCCAGGGCGAGAATATCAACGGCATCGCCGTGGATATCGTCCGCGAAATGTTCAAGCGCGCCGGGATCAATTACAGCCTGACCCTGCGTTTTCCCTGGGAGCGCATCTACAAGCTCGCCCTGGAGCAGCCGGGGTATGGCGTGTTTGTCACGGCGCGGCTGCCGGACCGGGAGCCGCTGTTCAAATGGGTCGGCCCCATCGGCCCGGATGACTGGATCCTGCTGGCCCGGGACGACAGCAAGATCGCCCTGCAATCCCTGGAGCAGGCGCGCAAATACCGGATCGGCGCCTACAAGGGCGACGCCATCGCCGAGACCCTGGCCAAGCAAGGGCTCAAGCCGCAGGTGGTGCTGAAGGACCAGGACAACGCCAGGAAGCTGGTCGGCGGCCAGATCGATCTATGGGCCACCGGCGACCCCGCCGGGCGTTACCTGGCCAGG
This sequence comes from Pseudomonas sp. T8, assembly GCF_024610635.1. Classification (NCBI taxonomy): domain Bacteria; kingdom Pseudomonadati; phylum Pseudomonadota; class Gammaproteobacteria; order Pseudomonadales; family Pseudomonadaceae; genus Pseudomonas; species Pseudomonas sp. T8. The sequence continues at coordinate 3,879,092 of NZ_CP102374.1, read as the reverse complement.
CAGGAAGGCGTGACCGGGCTCAAGACCGTGCTGCGCTTCCACAGCGCCCAGCTGTACCTGGCGCTGAACAAAGAAGTGCCGGACGAGACCGTCGCCCGGCTGCAGGCCGCGCTGGATCAGCTGCGCGAGGAAGGCGTGGTGGAAGAGATCATGGGCCGCTACCTGTAGGCAGACGCAGCTGAATATCGCGGGCAAGCCTCGCTCCTACGGATTCAGGTCGTTTGCGGTAATTGCGTCTGGCACGGCTCCTGTAGGAGCGAGGCTTGCCCGCGATGCATTCGAACGTCCGCCGCCAATCCTCAGCGGTAAACCCCATCCTTGCCGTGCCCGGACATCGCCCTGTTGCTGCGCACGCTGATCATCAACTCGATATCGATCCAGTCGATGCCCTGGGCCTTGAGCCTGGGCAGTTCGCGTTCGAGCACGGCCAGGGTCTGCGGGTAGGGATGGCCGATCACCACCGCCGAACCCTGCTTGCGCGCCAGGTCGATCGCGGTCTGCAACTGATGGCTGATGGCGTCCTCGGTGCGTTCGTCGTCGAGGAACACATCGCGGGACACGCTGGCCAGGCCGATCTTCTGCGCTTCGGCGGCGGCCACGGTCTTGGCGCTGGTGCGGCTGTCGACAAAGAACTTATGGCGCCGCTGCAGCTCGGCCATCAGCCAGGACATGGCCTGGGGCTGGGAGGTCATGCGGCTGCCCATGTGGTTGTTGATGCCACTGGTGTAGGGCACGGCCTTGAAGGCGGCGTTGAGGCGTCTTTCCAGCTCTTCGATGGGCAGCTCGGGGTGCCAGGCGAAGGGGCCGGTGGCCGGGTCCATGGGCATGTGCAGGATGACGATCTTGCCGGCGCGATGGGCTTCGCGGGCGAACTCGGCGGCGTGGGGCGTGTCGGGCATGATCGCCGTAGTCACCGGGCCGGGCAGGGCGAGTACGCGGCGATCGCGGGGCAGGTTCTGCCCGAGGTCGTCGATGATCAGGCTCAGGTAGGCCTTGCGCGCAGCGGGCCCGGCGGCCTGGGTCGAGGTGAAGGCGAGAAGACACAGAAGTCCGATCATGAGCCTCCACGACAACCGTGGGTGGGGTTGGCGTTGGTGGGTCATGGGGATTTGCAGCATAGGGTTCGGGTAGGGCCTTGGCGGGGTGTGGCGATCATGATGACGCCATCGCGAGCAAGCTTCGCTCCTACAGAGGAGGCGGAGGGCTTGCTCGCGATGGGTTCCATCACTTGCTGCGGGTGATGCTCAAGCCCTTGAGCAGGCTGAGGGCCTGGGCCAGCTGGTAGTCGTCGTCCTGCGGCATCGGCTTGGGCTTGCTGCCGGAAGCGGTCGGCTTGTCGGCGCCGCCGTTGCCATTGCCCAGGTGACCTTGCAGGTCGGCTTCCTTGAAGTACTCGTTGTCCTGCGCCTCGTTGGTGATCTTGGCGCGGCGCACCTCGATGTCCGGCACGATGCCCTGGGCCTGGATCGAGCGGCCGTTCGGGGTGAAGTACAGCGCGGTGGTGATCTTCAGCGCACGGTCATTGTTCAGCGGCAGCACGGTTTGCACCGAGCCCTTGCCGAAGCTGGTGGTGCCCATCAGCACCGCGCGTTTCTGGTCCTGCAGGGCGCCGGCGACGATCTCCGAAGCCGAGGCGCTGCCACCGTTGATCAGCACCACCATCGGTACCGCTTCGCTTTCGTCCTTGCCAGTGGCGGAGAAGCGCAGCTCGGAGTTGGCGATGCGGCCCTTGGTATAGACGATCAGGCCCTTGGTGATGAAGTGGTCGACAACTTCCACCGCCGACTGCAGCACGCCGCCCGGGTTGTTGCGCAGGTCGAGGATGATGCCGTTGAGCTTCTTGCCATTGTCCTTGCGCAGCTTGGCCAGGGCCTTGGAGACTTCCTCGCCGGTCTTGACCTGGAACTGGGTGATGCGGATGTAGCCGTAGCCTGACTCCAGCAGCTGGCTCTTCACGCTCTTCACCTGGATGGTGGCGCGGGCCAGGGTCACGTCGAACGGCGCACCGCCGTCGCGGACCAGGGTCAGGGTGATTTTCTGGCCGATCTTGCCGCGCATCTTGTCCACGGCTTCGGTCATGCTCTGGCCACGGGTCGGCTGGCCGTTGATCTTGACGATCAGGTCGCCGGCCTGGATGCCGGCCTTGGACGCCGGGGTGTCGTCGATCGGCGACACCACCTTGATGATGCCGTCCTCGGCGCCGACTTCGATGCCCAGGCCGCCGAATTCGCCGCTGGTGCTTTCCTGCAGCTCGGCGAAGTCTTCAGGGCCAAGGTAGGCCGAATGCGGGTCGAGGTTGCTGAGCATGCCCTTGATGGCGTTTTCCAGCAGGGTCTTGTCGTCGACGGGTTCGACATAGGCGGCCTTGATCCGGTCCATGACCTCGGCGAAGGTGCGCAGCTCTTCGAGCGGCAATGGCGCCTTGGTGGTCGTGGCGGCTGTCGATTGAGCGGTTTCGGCGGCAAACGCCAGGGGCGCACCGATCACCAGAGCGATCGTCAGGGCCAGCGAGGTGAGGCGGGACAAATGCAGCATGTCGAACGAACTCCTGAATGAGATGGCGCGCTTATCCTTGCGCGCGGCACCATTGTGCCGGGTCGCTTGGGCGACCCTGCTGGCGAATAGCGAAGTACAGTGCAGGCGCGCCCTGGCCGCCACTGCTACCCACAGTGGAGATGGACTCGCCGGCCTTGACCACATCGCCTGCTTCTTTAAGCAGCGTCTGGTTGTGTCCGTAGAGGCTCAAGTAGCCGTTGCCATGGTCGAGGATCACCAGCAGGCCGGCGCCGCGCAACCAGTCGGCGAACACGACGCGGCCGCCGTGGACGGCATGCACCTGGCTGCCGGCCGAGGCGCTGATCATCACCCCGTCCCACTTGGTCCGGGCATCGTCGCCGCGGCTTTCGCCGAAGCGCGCCAGCAGTCGACCATCAACCGGCCATGGAAGTTTTCCCCGGGATGAAGCAAAAGGGCCTCCATAGGAGGCGCCTGCGCTGGAAACCAAGGGGCCGGGCGCCGCTCGGGGCGGCTTGCGCGGGCTGTCGTCGGCACTGGCCTGGGCCTCACGCAAACGCTTTTTTTCGGCTTCCTGCTGGGCGATCAGCGCTTTCTGTCGCGCTTGCTCTGCCTCGCGGGCCTGGCGGGCCAGGGTTTCCTCGATGGTTTTCAGCACCTTGCCCAGGTCGGCCTGGTCCTGTTCGCGGGCCTTGAGCTTGTCGCCACGGGCCTTCACGTCGTCATTGAGCTTGGCCAGGGCCACCTGGCGTTCCTTGCGGACCTTGTCGAGCTCTTCGCGCTGGGTGTCGAGGCTGCTTTTCTGCACCAGCAGCTGGGCTTGCTGCAGGGAGATTTCCTTTTCGACATTGGCCAGCTGGCGCAGGGTCTCGTTGAAATTCTTCAGCTGCTCCAGACGGGCCTGGCTCAGGTAGTCGTAATAGGTCAGGGTGCGGGCGAATTTTTCCGGGTTCTGCTGGTTGAGCAGCAGCTTGAGGTACTCCTGACGGCCGTTCTGGTAGGCCGCGCGGGCCTGGATGGCGATCAGTCGTTGCTGTTCAATGCGCGCGCTCTGGAGTTTTTTTTTCTCATCATCGAGACGCTGCAGCTCGGATTCGCTTTTCTTCAGCTCTTTCTGCAGGGCATCGACCTGCTTTTCCAGCTTGCCCATCTCGGTTTCGGTGCCGCGCAGGTCTTTCTGCACGCCGGACTTTTCTTCCTGCAGCTTGCCCAGCAGCTTTTTCAGCTCGGCAATGTCCTGACGCGTGGCGTCCAACTGCTGTTGGGTTTGCGCGCGCTCGTCGGCGAAGGCCGGTTGGAGCAGGCAGATCAGAGCTAGGGTAATCAGGGCGCGAAGCATAGAGGCGGGCGACACCAGGGAAAGGGACGGCCTAGTATGCCCGCCCCTCGCTGCAAAAAAAACGCCTCAAAGCCAACTGCTTTGAGGCGTTCGTCATAAAAAGCCGTTTCCGGCCCATTATTCGGACTGTTTGATATCAGACCAGTATCGAAGTGCCAGTCATTTCCGCAGGCTGCGGCAGGCCCAGCAACTTGAGCATGGTCGGCGCCACGTCAGCCAGGACTCCGCCTTCGCGGACCTTCAGGTTGCGCTTGCCAACATAGATGAACGGCACCGGCTCGCTGGTGTGGGCGGTGTGGGCCTGGCCGGTGGCGGCGTCGGACATCTGCTCGACGTTGCCGTGGTCGGCGGTGATCAGGGCTTCGCCGCCGACCTTTTCCAGGGCGTCGACGATCCGGCCGACGCACAGGTCCAGGCATTCAACGGCCTTGACCGCCGCGTCGAACACGCCGCTGTGGCCGACCATGTCGCCGTTGGCGTAGTTGACCACGATCACGTCGTAGCGCTGGTTTTCGATGGCGTCGACGATCCGGTCGGTGACTTCCGGCGCACTCATTTCCGGCTGCAGGTCGTAGGTGGCGACTTTCGGCGACGGGATCAGGATGCGTTCTTCGCCCGGGAACGGCTCTTCGCGGCCACCGGAGAAGAAAAAGGTCACGTGGGCGTATTTCTCGGTTTCGGCGATGCGCAGCTGGGTCTTGCCGTTTTTCGCCAGGTAATCGCCCAGCACGTTTTCCAGGCTGCCCGGGGCAAAGGCCGAAGGGGCCGGAATGCTCGCCGCGTATTGGGTCAGCATGACGAAACCGGCCAGTTTCGGCTGGCGGGCGCGCTCGAACTCCTTGAAACCGTCCTCGACGAACACCCGGCTCAGCTCGCGGGCGCGGTCGGCGCGGAAGTTCATGAACACCACGGCGTCGCCGTCTTCGACCTTCACCGGCTCGCCGAGGGTGGTGGCCTTGACGAATTCGTCGCTCTCGCCACGCTCGTAGGCGGCCTGCAGGCCTTCCTGGGCGGTGGCGGCGTTGAATTCGCCGTTGCCGTCGACGATCAGGTTGTAGGCCTGGGCCACGCGGTCCCAGCGGTTGTCGCGGTCCATGGCGAAGTAGCGGCCGATCAGGCTGGCGATACGGCCCTTGCCCAGGGTCTTGAAGGTTTCATCCAGCAGCTCGATCGACGAGGCGGCGCTTTTCGGCGGGGTGTCGCGGCCGTCGAGGAAGGCGTGCAGGTAGATCTTCTCGGCGCCGCGCTTGAAGGCCAGTTCGGCCATGGCCACCAGGTGGTCCTGGTGGCTGTGCACGCCACCGTCGGACAGCAGGCCGAGGATGTGCACGGCCTTGTCGGCGGCCACGGCTTTATCCACGGCGGCGCAGATGGTCGGATTCTCGAAGAACTCGCCATCGCGGATGGCTTTGGTGACACGGGTGAAATCCTGGTACACCACGCGGCCGGCGCCGAGGTTCATGTGGCCGACTTCGGAGTTGCCCATCTGGCCGTCCGGCAGGCCGACATCCATGCCCGAACCCGAGATCAGGCCATTCGGCACGCTGGCGTACAGGCGGTCGAGGACCGGCTTCTTGGCCGCATAGATAGCGTTGGATTCGTGGCTCTCGCTGTGACCGAAGCCATCCAGAATCATCAGGACCAAAGGTTTAGGCGTGGTAGTCATAGATTCCACTCGTGGCTGGATTGGGAGAATGTTGGAAAAAGGGAGTGGCAGTTTAAAGCGAAGTTCCGGTGGCGTCACCGCCGGGCGGGGTTTGGCCGACCCGGAGGGCTGTGTATACTGGCCGACATTTTAACGCCCTGGAACCTCCTTGATGGTTGCTCACCTGATTCAATTCGCCACTGAACACTACTTGCTCGTCGGCGCCTTCGTCATCTTGCTGGCTCTGTTGATCGCTCACGAGTTGAGCCGCGGTGGCCGCAGCCTCAGCACCCGTGAACTGACCGCGCTGGTCAACAGCGAGCAGGGCGTGGTGATCGATATCCGTCCGTCCAAGGACTTCGCCGCGGGCCATATCGTCGGCGCGTTGAACATCCCTCAAGACAAACTGGCCGCCCGCGTGGGCGAGCTGGAAAAGCACAAGGCCAAGACCATCATTCTGGTCGACGCCCTGGGTCAGCACGCCGGCACCCACGCTCGCGAGCTGATGAAGTCCGGCTTCACCGCCGCCAAGCTGTCCGGTGGCGTTGGCAGCTGGAAAGCCGACAACCTGCCGCTGGTGAAGTGATATGGCCGCCGTCGTCGTCTATTCCAGCGATTACTGCCCCTACTGCTCGCGGGCCAAGTACCTGCTCGAGAACAAAGGCGTAGCCTTCGAAGAGATCAAGGTCGACGGCAAGCCGCAGGTTCGCGCCGAAATGGCCCAGAAGGCCGGGCGCACGTCCGTGCCGCAGATCTGGATCGGCAACACCCATGTGGGCGGTTGTGACGATTTGTTCGCCCTGGAGCGCGCCGGCAAGCTCGATGCGCTGCTCGCGGCCTGACTGACCACCCAAGATCAGCAAACCCTACATGACCCCGAGATCAAGAAGGATCTGAGATGACTGACCAACAGAACACCGCTGCGACCGAAGACGAATCCGCACCGCAATTCTCGCTGCAGCGTATCTATGTGCGTGACCTGTCTTTCGAAGCTCCGAAAAGCCCGGCGATCTTCCGCCAGCAGTGGGAGCCGAGCGTCGGCCTGGACCTGAACACCCGCCAGAAGGCGCTGGAAGAAGGTTTCCACGAAGTCGTGCTGACCCTGTCGGTCACCGTGAAGAATGGTGAAGAAGTAGCGTTCATCGCCGAAGTGCAACAGGCCGGTATCTTCCTGATCAAGAACCTGGACGACGCTTCGATGAGCCACACCCTGGGCGCGTTCTGCCCGAACATCCTGTTCCCGTACGCTCGCGAAGCGCTGGACAGCCTGGTGACCCGCGGTTCGTTCCCGGCCCTGATGCTGGCTCCGGTGAACTTCGACGCGCTGTACGCGCAAGAGCTGCAACGCCTGCAGGCAGCTGGTGAAGGCACTGTTCAATAAGCTGCTGGGTTCCATGAAAAAAGCGCCGTTTCAGGCGCTTTTTTCATGTTCGGGCCCAAGGTTTCGAGACTGATGTCGATACCGGCGCTGAACCTGTAGCCGCTGCCGAAGGCTGCGATCGCCGCCGAAGGAGGCGCAAGGCCTTGAGAACGCTGAAGGCCTTCGGCCTTATCGCAGCCTGCGGCAGCGGCTACAGGGAGTGGCGCGGAAGTGGGTGGCTTATTTGAACCCCAGCTGGCGCCAGGCTTCGTAGACGGCCACTGCCACGGTGTTGGACAGGTTCAGGCTGCGGCAGCCTTCGCGCATGGGCAGGCGCAGGCGTTGTTCGGCGGGCAGGGCGTCCAGCACTTCGGCGGGCAGGCCACGGCTTTCCGGGCCGAACAGGAAGGCATCGCCTTCGGCGAAGCTGGCGTCGTGGAACGGCCGCGAGCCCTTGGTGGTGAAGGCGAACAGGCGCGGATGGCCTAGGCTTTCAAGACAGCTGGCGAGGTCGGCATGGCGCTGCAAGGTGGCATATTCGTGGTAGTCGAGGCCGGCCCGGCGCAGGCGCTTGTCGTCCATTTCGAAACCCAGTGGCTCGATCAAATGCAGGTGGCAGCCGCTATTGGCGCACAGCCTGATTACGTTGCCGGTATTCGGCGGAATTTCTGGTTGAAAAAGGATGACGTGAAACATGCACGGCTCCGAAGAAAAAGACAGGCCGCATTCTACGCCTGAAGCGGACGTCAGGCCGAAGCTAATGCTGCGGGTGTTCGGCTCGCTGGCGATCTTTGGCGTGATGGTGGGGCTGATGATCGGTCGCCTGACGACCCCGGATCCCACCGAGCTGCAGGAAGTGCAGGTCCAGTCCAATGCCCTGGTGGTGTGGTTCAACAACGAGCCCAAGGTTCATGGCGAGCACATCGACGGGGCGGTGGCGCTGCTGTTCGAAGCCGAGGGGCGGGCGCAGAAGGGCCAGTTGAAGATCAACGACAAGGATGCCAACTGGCGGGTGCGGACGACTGAGGAAGGGTTGCTGCTGAACGTGGTCGCCGCGCGGGCGCTGCACGGCGAGTGGTCGGGCAGCGAGGTCGACGGGCGCTGGCGCCTGGAGCTCCAGCTGCGCGAGGAATAAAAGAGGGGATTCCCGGCCTGCCTGTACCAAGGTCCCCAAAAGCGTGAGGGCGGGGCGCTGATCGCGCCGGGCCCGGTGTAAAGAGGGGAAGCCCCGGCCTGCCTGTACCAAGGTTCCCAAAAGCGTGAGGGCCGCGCTGGTCGCGCTGGGCCCGGTGTAAAGAGGGAATCCCCGGCCTGCCTGTACCAAGGTTCCCGAAACGGGTAGGGCTCGTCGCTGTGAGCGTGATGAGCCCGGGTGTTAAAGAGGGAATCCCCGGCCTGCCTGTACCAAGGTTCCCGAAACGGGTGGGGCTCGTCGCTGAGAGCGTGATGAGCCCGGGGTTAAAGAGAGAATCCCTGGCCTGCCTGTACCAGGGTTCCCCAAACCGGCTGGAACCCGTCGCTGCGAGCGGTAGGGGTTCCGGGTGTAAAGAAGGGGAGTCTCGGCCTGCCTGTACCAAGGTCCCCAAAACGGGTGAGTGACTGCACTCGTGATCTTGTCTCTGCAGGGGGCGTGCCAATTCTGGCTTAAACGGTTAAGCGAATTTTCAAGAAATGCTGAAAGCCCCGGTTTACGGGGCTTTCGTCGTTCTGTGGATTTGTTCTGGCGAGAAATATCGAGGTCGCCCGTGGTGAAACCCCAGGTCTGTTCGCGCATTTCGGCAGTGCAGGCTCACCATTGCGGTGCACGAAAAGCATCGCGGGCAAGCCTCGCTCCTACAGAAGCCGTGTCGGGCGCAATTGCCGCAAACGACCTGAATCTGTAGGAGCGAGGCTTGCCCGCGATTGGCTCTGCCATTCGACACAGCACGAATGCCTTGCACTGTAGCCGCTGCCGAAGGCTGCGATCGCGACCGAAGGGCGCGCAGGATCTCAAGATCGCTGAAGGCCTTCGGCCTTATCGCAGCCTGCGGCAGCGGCTACAGGCTCACAGCGGCTCAGCCCTCGTCGCTGTCGTCGTCATCCCCGCCGTCGACCTTCATCCCCAACTCCTTGATCTTGCGCGTCAGGGTGTTGCGGCCCCAGCCCAGCAGCACGGCGGCGTCGCGACGGCGGCCGGCGGTGTGCTTGAGGGCGGTCTCGATCATGATCCGCTCGAAGCTCGGCACCGCGCTGTCCAGCAGGCTCGACTGGCCGCGTGCCAGGGCCTGGTCGGCCCACTGGCGCAGGGCCTGCTCCCAGTTGGTCACCGGCGCCGAATCCTGCGGCAGGCTCAGCAGCTCCGGCGGCAGGTCGCTGATATGCACCTCGCGACCCGAAGCCATCACGGTGATCCAGCGGCAGGTGTTCTCCAACTGGCGCACGTTGCCGGGCCACGGTAGGTTCTTCAGGTATTCCTCGGTCTCGCTTTTCAGCAGCTTGGGCTCGACGGCCAGCTCCTGGGCGGCGCGGCTGAGGAAGTGCTTGGCCAGGGTCGGGATGTCTTCGCGACGGTCCGACAGGCGCGGGATATGGATGCGGATCACGTTCAGGCGGTGGAACAGGTCCTCGCGGAACTTGCCGGCGTGCACCAGGGTTTCCAGGTTCTGGTGGGTCGCGGCGATGATGCGCACGTCGACCTTGACCGGCGTATGCCCGCCGACCCGGTAGAACTCGCCGTCGGCCAGCACCCGCAGCAGGCGGGTCTGGGTGTCGGCCGGCATGTCGCCGATCTCGTCGAGGAACAGCGTGCCGCCGTCGGCCTGCTCGAAGCGCCCACGCCGCAGGTTAGCGGCGCCGGTAAACGCGCCTTTTTCATGGCCGAACAGCTCGGATTCCATCAGGTCCTTGGGGATCGCCGCCATGTTCAGCGCGATGAACGGCGAAGCCGCCCGCGGGCTGTGGCGGTGCAGGGCGTGGGCCACCAGCTCTTTACCGGTACCGGACTCACCGTTGATCAGCACGGTGATGTTGGAGTGGCTGAGGCGACCGATGGCGCGAAACACCTCCTGCATCGCTGGCGCTTCGCCGATGATCTCCGGAGTGCGGGCCAGCGCGGGGATCACCTCCAGGCCTTGCTGCTCCTGGGCGTGCTGGTTGGCGCGCTTGACCAGGGACACCGCTTCGTCGACATCGAACGGCTTGGGCAGGTACTCGAAGGCGCCGCCCTGATAAGAGGCGACAGCGCTGTCCAGGTCGGAGTGCGCGGTCATGATGATCACCGGCAGGCGCGGGTGCTGCTCGCGGATCCGCGCCAGCAGGTCCAGGCCACTGGCGCCGGGCATGCGGATGTCGGAGATGATCACGTCCGGCTGCTGGCGGGCCAGGCGACTCATCACACCATCGGCGCTATCGAAGCTCTGGGTGGTCATGCCTTCCTGTTGCAAGGCTTTCTCCAGAACCCAACGGATAGAACGGTCGTCATCGACGATCCACACGGTTTCACTACGGCTCATGTCGATGGGGCTCCTTGTTCCAGTGGCAGAAAGATCGAGAACGTGGTGTGGCCGGGATGGCTGTCACACTCGATCAGGCCCTGGTGCTGGCTGATGATGTTCTGGGTAATGGCCAGGCCCAGCCCGGTACCGTCCGGACGGCCGCTGACCATGGGGAAGAAGATGGTTTCCTGGAGCTCCGCGGGGATCCCCGGACCGTTGTCGATGATCTCGATCTTGGTCACCAGGCGGTGGCGCACGTGGCCGATGGTGAACTGGCGCATGGTGCGGGTACGCAGGCAGATGCGGCCCAGGCGCAGCTCGTTCTGGCTGCTGATGGCCTGCATCGCGTTGCGCACGATGTTGAGCACCGCCTGGATCATCTGTTCGCGGTCGATCAATACATCGGGAATGCTCGGGTCGTAGTCGCGCACCAGGGTGATGCAGCCCTGGCTTTCGGCTTCCACCAGGCTGCTCACGCGCTCCAGCACTTCGTGCACGTTGCACATGGCCAGCGACGGCAGCTTGTTGGAGCCGAGCATACGGTCCACCAGGTTGCGCAGGCGGTCGGCCTCTTCGATGATGACGTTGGTGTAGTCCTTGAGGTTCTCGTCCGGCAGTTCGCGGGCCAGCAACTGGGCGGCGCCGCGAATCCCGCCGAGGGGGTTCTTGATCTCGTGGGCCAGGCCGCGCACCAGCATCTTGCTGGTTTCCTGCTTGGACAGCTGGGCCTCTTCCTTGGTGATCCGCAGCAGGCGGTCACGGGGGTGGACTTCGAGCAACAGCAGGGTGTCGCCATTGCTCAGGATCGGCGTCACGGCGTAGTCCACGGTCAGGGTCTGGCCGGTCAGCGCGGTGAGCATGGCTTCGCGCTTGGTGAACGGATGCGCCTGTTCCACCGCCTGGCGCAGGGAGCTCAGGGCTTCGGCCGATTCGGTGAACAGTTCGCTGATGAATTGCCCATGGCTGCGCTGGCCACTGATGGCCAACAACATCTCCGCCGCCGGGTTCATGTACTCAAGGCGCAGGTCGGCGTTGAGCAGGATGGTCGCGGTGGTCAGGTTGTCGAGTAGCAAGCGGTGCAGTTGATCGCTGATGGTCATGGGTAAATGTTGACCTCTTTTGAAACAAGGCAATCCCGGGCCGGCCCAGGATTGCGCGCGCGAATAAGGCGCTGGTATCGAGAAAATGCAAAAACCAAACCAAGGCTCCGAAAAGAAGCGCTCGAGCCCTGAAACAGACGTTTAAAGTTCTCTTTCGCAGCGTTTTGCCGGCTGCGCTGGGTACTTTCGAACCAAAATGGGCTGCGGATGGATAAAGGTGCAGTTTGATGCACCAATATAGTGCGATTTGTCCGAGGCTGCGCTAAAGAATGGCCAGCGGCACGCCGGGCCGAAAATTTTCGGCGCACGCAAAAAGGCCCGCTTGCTGCGGGCCTGGAAGAATGCGGCGGATGGCGTCTCAATGGGCGGGCTGGGCGTCCTTGTCGATATTCGGTGGCAGCGTCGCGGGATCCTCGATCAGCGGCGTGGCAAGGGGTTCCCGGGCCAGTTCGTCGGCGTCCGCCTGCTCGGCGGTGGACAGGTCGGCGGCGTTGTGGCCGATGCGCTTGAGCAGCAGGAGCATGCACACCAGGGACACCAGGGCATAGCAGGCCGAGGCGATGGCCACGCCGACAATGCTTAACGATGGCGCGGCGGTGTGGTTGCTCGGCAGCCGCGAGATCGGCATGGAGCATGGGGTCGTGCCCATGGCGCGAATCCTCTCATCGGCCTCGGTCAGCCTGTGCGTGGGCGTGGCCATGGTGATCGAGCGCGCCTGAGGCGGAGCTACCGCTCGGCGTTGTTTCACGCCGGGCGCAAAGTGGGGGCACCGTTGGCGAATCAACGCCTGATTTGCGGCGGCATCCGTTGCGGCGCTGCTCTACAGTGCACAGACATTCCCTCTGGTGCTGGAGACAGCCATGGACAACGCCCCCTTGCTGTTCCAACTGCCCGATGACGACACCCTGTACCGCGCCTTGCTCGAACGCGACCCGGCCTATGACGGGTTCGCTTTCGTCGGGGTCAAGAGCACGGGCGTGTTCTGTCGGCTGACCTGCGCGGCGCGCAAGCCCAAGCGCGAAAACACGGTGTTCTTCAGTTCGATCAAGGCCTGCGTCGAGGCCGGTTTTCGCGCTTGCCTGCGCTGCCGTCCGCTGGAGCAGACAGGTGCCCAGGAGCCCTTGGTCAAGCAGCTGCTGGCCTTGCTGGAACACAATGCCGACAAGCGCTGGTATGAAGGCGACCTGATCGAGCTCGGCTTCGACCCTTCCACGGTGCGCCGGGCCTTCAAGCGCCACTTCGGCGTGACCTTCCTGGAAATGGCCCGGCTGCGGCGGATCGGCGAGGGCATGCAGCAACTGGCGGGCGGCGCCAGCGTGATCGATGCGCAGATCAGCGCCAGTTTCGATTCCGACAGCGGCTTTCGCAGTGCCTTCACCCGGCTGCTCGGCCAGCCACCGTCGAACCTGCGCGGCCGTGAACTGCTCAAGGCCGACTGGCTGCAAACCCCGATCGGCGTGATGCTGGCGGTGGCCGATGCGCAGGCCCTGCATCTGCTGGAGTTCTTCGACCGCCCGGCATTGGCCACTGAGCTGAAGCGCCTGCAAGAGCACACCGGCTCGACCATCGGCTTCGGGCGTTTTGCCCCCATCGACCAGATCGAGAGCGAATTGCGGCGATTTTTCGCCGGGGAGTCGGCGAGCTTTACCACGCCGCTGGCGCTGAATGCTTCGGCCTTCACTCGCACGGTGTGGCAGGCACTCAGGGCCATTCCTCCAGGCGTTACCCGCAGTTACGCCGAGGTGGCGAGCAGCATCGGTTCGGCCTCCGCCGTGCGGGCCGTGGCCCGGGCCAATGGCGCCAACCAGATCGCCATCGTGATTGCCTGTCACCGGGTGATAGGTTCCGACGGTTCGCTCACCGGTTATGGCGGCGGGCTGTGGCGCAAACGCTGGCTGCTCGAGCATGAGCGGCGCCTGTACTCGCAGATTCAGGCGCGACAACACCTCAGGGCCGATGAACCCGTTGCAGGGTGAAGGTCAACGGCGGGCTTTGCTGGATCACCCGCTCGCCATCGAGCACTTGCACCGCCAGGCGGTGCTCGCCGCGATCGATGTTCACCAATTGCAGGCTAGGCAGGTTGCCGGGCTGACCGTAAGGCTGGTCGTCCAGCAGCAGGCGCAGGCGATGCTCGTTGAGCAGGGGCGGTTGCAGGCGCACCTCGACCTCGAAGGTGCCGTTATTGGCACGCACCACGCCGCCATCCGCTACGCCGCTCAGCTCCAGGGTGGTGTAGGCCGGTGCGCGGGTGGGTGGCGCCTGTGTTGGTTCGACGCCGGGCGGTGTGAGCGCCCTGGGCGCCTCGATGCGGTTCAGCGGCGCCAGCTCGACGGCCTGGCCGGGCACGCCGGCCGGCGGCTGGTCGCTGTAGGCGGTGTTGCCGTGGGCGTCGGTGTAGCGGTAGATCTGCGCGGCGGCCGGCAGGGCGGCCAGCAACAGCAGGTAGAGACAGGGCACACGCATGGCGGCTTTCCTGGGCGCTGGGGGCGGCGGCTTCAAGGATGGAAGTGTCTCCAGCATAGAGCCGCGAACCGGGCCCGGGTTCGCCGCTTCAACCTTTGAACACACAAAGCTCGGCGGTGGCGCGGATCAGCGCCAGTTGGCGCAGTGGTGCCCGATCACCTTCGTGGGCGGCCTGGGCCAGCCATCGTGGGCACTGCGGATCGTTACGGTGGGGGCTGAAATCCGCCAGTTGCTGCAGCAGGCGTTTTTGTAACCGATCAAGTTGCGGGCGGATCTGCCCCACCAGGTCCGGGCGCGGGGCGTCCGGTGCCTGGCCTTGCAGGGTCCACTCGGACAGATGGGCGTACTGCACCAGCTTGTTGGCCTCGATCTGCGCGGCGAAGAACTGTTCCACCGCCGCGCCGTCGAGCTTGTAGGACGGCGCCTGGGCCACCGCGCCGGCAATCACCTCACGCTCGCGCGGGCGGTCTTCCACCGGCTTGTGGCTGTCCCATTTGCTCAGGGCCACCTGGTCGGCGATGGCCAGGCGTTCTTCGATGCTGGCCAACAGAGGGCTGAGGGTGGCAGGGGCGGCGCAGGCATTGCCGGCCAGCAACAGGGTCAACAGGGCAAGGCAGAATCGCGAAGTCATGGATAGTCTCGGCTTCTTGGGGACAAGTCGGCGGCCATGATGCACGCAAAACCGCAGTGCCTGGCAAGCGTCGGGCACAAGATGGATCATTGGCCGGCCGCGGCGGTCGCGGGCGCCCCGCAATCGGTCGGGCTGGAAGACAGCCGCTTGCCGCTTTCGTCATAGACGATCCGGCAGGCGCTCAAGCCGTTGTCGATCAGCTCGCGGCTCTTGACCACGCCGTTGCGGTGATAGCACAGCTGTTCGCCGGTCAGTTGGCCGTCGGACTCATGACTTTTCACCTGTTGCTGGTTGATGGTCATCCAGGTGAAACCCACCGAGTTTTTCTGGCACTCGACCTGCCCATTGTCGTAGTAGGTGCGCTGAGTGATCTGGTCATTGTCGCCGATGATCTTCTCGCGGATCTTTTGGCCTGTTTCATAGTTGTACTCGATGGAGCCTTGGGGGCTGCCAAAGAGAAAGTCCGTTTCCCAGGACAGCTTTCCGTGGGTGAACCGCCGTTGTTTTCCACAGCGTTCGACGGTTGAACCTCGCTTGTCGAAGCGGCACCAGTTGGCTTCTTCATAAAGCACTTCGTCCTGATCGTATTGTTTCATCAGGCCGACAAAGCGCCCTCCCTCGAAGCGTCCGACCGTGGCCGGCGTACCGTCGCGCAGGAAGGTCAGGTGAGGGCCTTCGTAGCGATCGTTGTGCCAGGAAATATCGCTGATCAGCTTGCCGTCTTCGCTGTAACCCAGTGAGCGGCCTTCCCGTTTGCCATTCTCATATTGCTGTGAGTACTGCAGGTTGCCGCTGGGGCTATAGCCTTCGCGGGTACCGGACAGCACATCTGCCTTGTAATGCTCGATCAGGACCAGCACGCCGTTGGCGTCGGTTTCGCGCAACTCACCGTCTTTTTTATCGGCGACGAAGTTCACGCTCTGGTTATGGCCCTTGTCTGTCTTGAGTATCCACGGGCCGCTTTTCAGGCCGTTCTCGAAGTTGCCGCGACCTGCTTGGGTCACCCATGGCCCTTCGCGTTTGTCGTTGCGGTAGCTGCCGCTCTCCGTGGAGCCGTCCACCCGCTCTTCGCTCGGACCGTCGAGCACACCCTGGACATAGGTCTGGAAGCCGGTGACAGCGGATTCGCCTCCTTCGTCGTAGGACAGCACCCAGCGTCCCTCACGCAGATCGTCCCGATACTCGCCGGTAGCGGTTTGCCAGCCGTAGGACTCAGTCCACTGGCCTTGGCGTTTGCCATCGACAAAACGGCCGTGGGTCCAGCCATCGTCTGGGTTGGAAAAACTCCATTCGCCGGTGCGTTGGCCGTGGGCATAGGCACCCTGGGCGATGACGGCACCGCCGAAACTGGAGTACTCCACGTAGGCCCCGTCCTCACTGCCAGTGAAGCGCTGCGGCTCGGTCTCCCAGGCGATGTGGCTGGCCCGGTAGTTGTACAGCAGGGGCTCGCCCTCCGGCGCAGGCGCTTCGCCGCGCCAGTAGGTGGCGGTGAGAAAGCGTCCGTCTTTTTCGACGAAGGTCTTTTTGTAGCGGTACTGGTCGGCTCCGGGCGGATTGGCGGTGATGGGCTGCCCGTTAGCGTCGAAATAACCCACCAGGGTGCCGGCCGAATGGTCGAGCTGGTCGAATTCGTCGATACCCGAGTCTTCGTAGAAGTAGCTGTAGTTCAGTGGCGTCAGCTGGCGCAGGGCCTGTTTCACCGTCGGGGCATCGAGCTTCTTGCGGTCTTTGGCGATGCGTTCCAGGGCGGGCTGCAGTTTCTCCAGGCGCCGGTAGAGGTGGTCGTTTTCGTCATAGCGATAGGCATGCAGGCGGTATTGGCCACGCTGTTTGAACAGCACCAGGCGGGTCAGGGACTCATCATCCAGGGCGATGTTGAACACCGACTCGATGGTGGCATCGCCGAAGTCGTCCAGCAGCTGCGGCTGGCTCTCGTCCGGGTCGACCGAGTAATAACCTTTGACGCTGCCGGCCTGCTTGATAAAGGCCAGGGTCGCCGAGCTTTCCGCCAGGCCGGTGATCAGCGGGTGGGCCAGGGTCTTGTCGGCATAGAAAGGGGCAGCCTGGGTGCTGCCGAACGCCAGGCAGGCGATCAGGCCGAGAGAACGAGTCCACTGCATACGAATCCCTTCGTCGAGGCGCCGGACAGAGGGCGCGAGAGGCGCGGATTATCCATGGATGAATAGCCCGGGGGAATGCTCCGAGGCGATGGGCGGGCAATAAAAAAGGTTCTTCACGGATTACCGGGAAAGACGCTCTTGATCTTCATGAAAAAGAATTCGCTATCCCGGTAACCGTACGCCATTCGTTTGATGACCTTTATGCGATTGTTTATTCCTTCCAGCTGACCGGTGTGCATCGGCCAGCGAACGCGGCTGACGATGCCCCGCCAGTAACTCTTTAGCCGTTTGGCGAACTGGATCAGTGCCGGTATTTCGCTTTCATGAGCATGGCGCAACCATTGCTTCCAGGCCGATCTCCAGCTCCAAGCGGTATTCGGCGTCCAGAGCGTTTTGAGTTCAGCCTTCATCAAGTAGACCGTCATCAACGCTTGGTTGGCCGCCAGCAAATCCTGCAAGTGAACCTGTTGTTCCGGCGTTTTCAGATTCTGTGGATTGCGTAGCAGTAGCCATCGCGCTTGCTTGATGACCTTACGAGCAGGCTTGTCGTGGCGTAGCCGATTAGCCTCGTCAACGCGGACCCGATCAATCACCTCTCGGCCATATTTGGCCACCACATGGAAGAGGTCATAGACCACGCGCGCTTTGGGGCAGTGCCGGCGAACCTCCAGGTCAAAAGCGGTGTTCATGTCCATCGCCACCGCTTCGATTCGGGCGCAACCCTCTGTTCCCAACTCTTCGAAGAACGGCCTGACCGCCGCACGGCTGCGGCCTTCGCCGATCCACAGCACTCGTCGTGTATCTGCATCCAGCACCACACTGGCGTAACGATGGCCCTTGAACAGAGCGAACTCGTCCATCACCAGACGCCGTGGTTGCGCCTTCGGCAGATCGCTCAATGCCGTTTGCAAGGCGCGACGCTCTAGCAGCCGAACGGTGTCCCAATGCAACCCAAACAGTTGAGCCACGTGTAACGTGGGAAGGCGCTCGCAGGCTTGAATCACCGCATCGGCCAAGCGGCGCGTCATACGGGCATAGCGATCCAGCCAACTGACAGTCTCCATGCGTTTGCCGCAGTCACGACAGCCAACACGTCTGAGCAAAACGCTGAGGCGCACTGCACGGCCGAGAATGGGCAAATCACGAACGACTCGCTCGCAATACTCGTGAGTGGTTGAACAGGGCTTTTGGCATCCACCACAGGAAGGGAGTCGGGTGGTGTGGGGCGTCAGATCGATCTGTAGGGCATCGCCATCAGGCTTGATCGTGACGACAGAAAAGCCCTCCCAAAAAGGAAGGAAAGTATTAATATCGTGCATAAGAACGCCGGTTTTTTAGATGTGTTTGCTCGCACGAACATCATCAATCAAATCGGCGTTCTTGTTTCTGTGTTTCCCGGAATTCCGTGAAGAACCATAAAAAAGGCCTCCCGAGGGAGGCCTTTTTCTTGTCACGCCGCGTGGGGCGGCGCTACTGGATCAGCAGCTGTAGTACAGCTCGTATTCCAGTGGGTGTACGAAGGTACGAACCTTGATTTCTTCTTCGCTTTTCAGGGCGATGTAAGCGTCGATGAAGTCGTCGCTGAAAACGCCGCCTTTGGTCAGGAACGCACGACCTTTGTCCAGCTCTTCCAGGGCTTCTTTCAGGCTGCCGCAAACTTGTGGGATCTCTTTCGCCTCTTCAGGCGGCAGGTCGTACAGGTTTTTGTCGGCCGCATCGCCAGGGTGGATCTTGTTCTGGATACCGTCCAGGCCGGCCATCAGCAGGGCAGCGAAGGCCAGGTATGGGTTGGCAGCCGGATCCGGGAAGCGTGCTTCGATACGGCGGGCTTTTGGGCTCGACACGTAAGGGATACGGATCGAAGCGGAACGGTTGCGAGCCGAGTAGGCCAGCATTACCGGAGCTTCGAAGCCTGGTACCAGACGCTTGTAGGAGTTGGTCGAAGGGTTGGTGAAACCGTTCAGGGCCTTACCGTGCTTGATGATGCCGCCGATGAAGTACAGGGCGGTGTCGGACAGGCCGGCATAACCTTCGCCAGCGAAGGTGTTCTTGCCATCCTTGGAGATGGACATGTGCACGTGCATACCCGAGCCGTTGTCGCCGTACAGAGGCTTAGGCATGAAGGTAGCGGTGCGGCCGTAGGCATCGGCCACGTTGTGTACGCAGTACTTCAGGGTCTGAACTTCGTCGCCCTTGTTGACCAGGGTGTTGAACTTCACGCCGATTTCGTTCTGGCCGGCAGTCGCCACTTCGTGGTGGTGAACTTCGATGACCAGGCCCATTTCTTCCATGGCATTACACATGGAGGTACGGATCTCGTGGTCGTGGTCGAACGGAGGAACCGGGAAGTAGCCGCCTTTGACGCCTGGACGGTGGCCTTTGTTGCCGCCTTCCACGTCCTGGTCGGACATCCACGAGCCTTGCTCGGAGAAGATCTTGAACATGGAGCCGGAGATGTCGGACTTGAACTTCACTTCGTCGAAGATGAAGAACTCAGGCTCTGGACCTACGAATACGGTGTCGCCGATACCGGTGGACTTCAGGTACTCCTCGGCACGCTTGGCGATGGCGCGTGGGTCGCGATCGTAGCCCTGCATGGTCGAAGGTTCGATGATGTCGCAGACCAGGATCAGGGTCGGCTCTTCGGTGAACGGGTCCAGGACGGCGGTTTCGTCAACCGGCATCAGGATCATGTCGGAGGCTTCGATGCCTTTCCAGCCAGCGATGGAGGAACCGTCGAACATTTTGCCGATTTCGAAGAAATCGTCATCCAGCGCATCACGGGCCGGCATGGTCACGTGGTGCTGAGTGCCTTTGGTGTCAGTGAAGCGCAGATCAATCCATTTGACGTCATGATCTTTGATGAGTTGAACCGACTTCGACATAGTGTCCTCCGGGTGGCTTCGGGCGAGTGTTGGTGTGCCCTTAGAATGTGGGTGATGCCGGCGCAGATACTCTGCCATGGCAACCTGCCTCACAAGGGAGCAAATTGCATGCCAGTGCCCTGAGTTGGGTTTTATGCCCCAAACTCACGCATTCCGGGCGCTATTTGGGCCCGATTGGCAAACTGACGCACCGCAATGTTGCGTTTTTATCTGGCGACGACCCGTTTTGGTGCATGAAAAACCGAGTGCACATTAATTGGTTAAACCTTGAGCAATTTCCGCTATAATCCGCGCCCCCCTTTTTCGGCTGGCCCAGCGCGCGCTGTTTTCATGAAACTAATCGTTAAAGTTTTCCCGGAAATCACCATCAAGAGCCGCCCGGTACGGACGCGTTTCATCCGTCAGTTGGCCAAGAACATCCGTGCCGTGCTCCGCGATCTGGACCCGGCCGTGGTGGTCAATGGTGTGTGGGACAACCTCGAGCTGGAAACCGCCGTCAGCGAGCCGAAAGCCTTGAAGGAGATGACCGAGCGCCTGAGCTGCATGCCGGGCATCGCGCATTTCCTGCAGGTCGATGAATACCCGCTGGGCGACTTCGACGACATAGTCGCCAAGTGCAAGCAGCACTTTGGCGAGGCCCTGGCGGGGAAAGTTTTCGCCGTGCGCTGCAAGCGCGCCGGCAAGCATGAATTCAGCTCCATGGACGTGGAGAAATACGTCGGCAGCCAACTGCGTCGGCAGTGCGGCGCCGCCGGAATTTCCCTGAAAGAGCCTGCAATCGAAGTGCGGATGGAAATTCGCGACCAACGGTTGTTCGTGATCCACAGCCAGCACAACAGCATCGGCGGTTATCCGCTGGGCGCCCTGGAACAGACCCTGGTTTTGATGTCCGGCGGTTTCGATTCTACGGTGGCGGCCTACCAGATCATGCGTCGCGGCCTGATGAGCCACTTCTGCTTCTTCAACCTGGGCGGGCGTGCCCACGAATTGGGCGTGATGGAAGTCGCGCACTATATCTGGAAGAAGTACGGCAGCTCCCAGCGCGTGCTGTTCGTCAGCGTGCCGTTCGAGGAAGTGCTCGGCGAAATCCTCGGCAAAGTCGACAACAGTCATATGGGCGTCATTTTGAAGCGTATGATGTTGCGTGCCGCGTCGAGCATCGCCGACCGCCTGCACATCGACGCGCTGGTCACCGGCGAGGCGATTTCCCAGGTGTCGAGCCAGACCCTGCCGAACCTCTCGGTCATCGACTGCGTAACCGACAAGCTGGTGCTGCGCCCGCTGATCGCCAGCCACAAGCAGGACATCATCGACCTGGCCAACGAAATCGGCACCGCCGACTTCGCCAAGCACATGCCGGAGTACTGCGGGGTCATCTCGGTGAACCCCAAGACCCACGCCAAGCGCCATCGCGTGGAGCACGAAGAGAAAGAATTCGACATGGCGGTGCTCGAGCGTGCGATCGAGCGGGCCAAACTGGTGCCGATCGATCGGGTAATCGACGAACTGGGCCAGGATTTGCAGATCGAAGAAGTCAGCGAGGCGCTGGCGGGCCAGATCGTGATCGACATCCGTCATCCGGATGCTCAGGAAGACGACCCGCTGGAGTTGGCTGGCATCGAGATAAAAGCGCTGCCGTTCTATGCATTGAATGCACGCTTCAAGGAACTGGACCCTACTCGCCAGTACCTGCTGTATTGCGACAAAGGCGTCATGAGTCGCCTGCATGCTCACCATCTGCTCAGTGAGGGACATGCCAATGTGCGCGTTTATAGACCGAGCTAAGTGCCCGGGGCTGTTTGCCTGTGGCTTGCGTCACCGGCCCCCCGACGCCACCGTCAAGCTGTAACGGCCTTGCCGGACTCTATTGTTAATCGCTGCCAGCAGTTGTCAGCACACCGAATCCTCTGATCGAGATACACAAGTGATCGAAAATCTACGCAACATCGCCATCATTGCTCACGTTGACCACGGTAAAACCACCCTGGTAGACAAACTCCTGCGTCAATCCGGCACCCTGGAGCGCAACGAGCTCAACGACGAGCGCGTGATGGACTCCAACGACCAGGAAAAAGAGCGCGGTATTACCATCCTGGCCAAAAACACCGCCATCAACTGGAACGGCTACCACATCAACATCGTGGATACCCCGGGCCACGCCGACTTCGGCGGCGAAGTTGAGCGCGTAATGTCGATGGTCGACTCCGTTCTGCTGCTGGTCGATGCCCAAGACGGCCCTATGCCGCAAACCCGTTTCGTGACCAAGAAGGCTTTCGAAGCCGGCCTGCGTCCGATCGTGGTGATCAACAAGGTCGACCGTCCAGGCGCGCGTCCTGACTGGGTTCTGGACCAGATCTTCGACCTGTTCGACAACCTGGGTGCCACCGAAGAACAGCTGGACTTCAAAGTCGTCTACGCCTCGGCCCTGAACGGTATTGCCGGTCTGGACCACACCGACATGGCTGAAGACATGACCCCGCTGTACCAGTCGATCGTCGACAACGTTCCGGCTCCAGCCGTTGACCGTGACGGTCCGTTCCAGATGCAGATCTCCGCTCTGGACTACAACAGCTTCCTGGGTGTGATCGGCGTTGGTCGTATCGCTCGCGGTCGCGTCAAGCCGAACACTCCGGTCGTCGCTATCGACACCGAAGGCAAGAAGCGTAACGGCCGTATCCTGAAGCTGATGGGTCACCACGGTCTGCACCGTGTGGACGTTGAAGAAGCCGCTGCCGGCGACATCGTCTGCATCAGCGGTTTCGACGAGCTGTTCATCTCCGACACCCTGTGCGATCCGACCGCTGTCGAAGCGATGAAGCCGCTGACCGTCGACGAGCCGACCGTTTCCATGACCTTCCAGGTCAACGACTCGCCATTCTGCGGTAAAGAAGGCAAGTTCGTGACCAGCCGTAACATCAAGGAACGTCTGGACAAAGAGCTGCTGTACAACGTTGCACTGCGCGTTGAAGAAGGCGACTCGGCCGACAAGTTCAAGGTTTCCGGCCGTGGTGAGCTGCACCTGTCGGTACTGATCGAAACCATGCGTCGCGAAGGTTTCGAAATGGGCGTTGGCCGTCCTGAAGTGATCATCCGTGAAGTCGACGGCGTGAAGCAGGAACCGTTCGAAAACGTCACCATCGACATCCCTGAAGAATCCCAGGGCAAGGTCATGGAAGAAATGGGTCTGCGTAAAGGCGACCTGAGCAACATGGTTCCGGATGGCAAGGGCCGTGTACGCCTGGAATACAACATTCCAGCCCGTGGTCTGATCGGTTTCCGTAACCAGTTCCTGACCCTGACCAACGGTGCAGGCATCCTGACCTCGATCTTCGATCGCTACGCTCCGATGAAGTCCGGCCACATGTCCGGCCGTCAGAACGGCGTACTGGTTTCGGTCGAGACCGGCAAGGCACTGACCTACTCCCTGGAAACCCTGCAGGCGCGCGGCAAGCTGTTCGTCGAGCACGGCCAGGAAATCTACAACGGTCAGATCGTTGGTCTGAACAGCCGTGACAACGACCTGGGCGTGAACCCAACCAAAGGCAAGAAGCTCGACAACATGCGTGCTTCGGGCAAGGACGAAACCATCGCCCTGGTTCCGCCGGTTCGTTTCACCCTGGAACAGGCTCTGGAATTCATCCAGGACGACGAGCTGTGTGAAGTGACTCCTAAGTCCATCCGTCTTCGCAAGAAGATCCTGGACGAAGGCGAGCGTACCCGCGCTGCCAAGAAAGCCAAGAACTGATCTTTTAGTTCAGGCTGAATAAAAACGCCCCCGGTCGAAAGGCCGGGGGCGTTTTTTTTGATCTGCGAAAATGAGCTGATTCCTGTAGCCGCTGCCGAGCGCCAGCGAGGCTGCGATCGGCCGCGTAGCGGTCGTCAAGCGGTGTATCTGAAACTCTGCGGTGGCCCGTACTGCGGCTGCTTTGCAGCCGTTCGCAGCTTCGCCAAGGCTCGGCAGCGGCTACAGGGTGGCAGGGTTACGCGGGGAACAGGGTTGCAGGCGCAGGTCGAGGCTCAGAAGCGTTCCAGGGTCCGGCTGCCGGTGTTGGTCGGGCGCTCGACCGGCTTGGGCTTGTACGCGCAATAGCCCGGACGCGGGCCGATCTTCGGGTGGTTGCGGCAGGTGTCCGGGCGCTTGTCATAAATGGTGCACAGGCGGCTCTTACGATCCAGATACAGGCAGTCGTTGTTGCTCATGCGCTGCAGGGTGAAGATCTCGGACTTCTGGTTGTAGCGCTCGACGATGCCTTCCTTCTGCAGGCGCTTGGCGATGTTCTTCGCCGGCTCGCCGCGCTCGAATTCGTCGACGATGCCGATGCGGATCAGATCCTTGATCTTGACCTCCACCGGCAGGGTGCAGCAGCTGGACATGCAGGAGCCGCACATGGGCGCGGAATACTTGGCCCAGGTATCGAGTCGGTCGATTTCCGCGGCGGCGATCAGGTTGGACTTCATCAGGCTTGCTTCCAGCGTGTGTATCAGGGCGCGCGATCATACCGGTACTGGTGGATTTTTGAACAACCATTTAACGGAATTTAACCGTGCCCGGGGGGATTGCGAGGGTCGGCACGGCATCTGCATCATTTTTACCCGCTGCCGCGGGAGACGCTGCCTCTGTTCGGGCAATTGCACGACGCGCCGAACCAGAGACTTTGGCTCCTGTCAGACCGACTAGGCTCAGACAATTCCATGCTCACTGTCTATCTCGCTCGAGGTCGTATTCATGACTCAGGAACTGCAAGTTCGTGACGCTGAGGTGGCCGCTTTTCGCGATGCCGTCCTGACCAAACTCACCTACGCGGTGGGCAAAGACCCGGACCACGCTTTCGACCATGACTGGTTCGAAGCCATCGCCCTGGCGGCGCGCGATCACATGGTCGAGCACTGGATGGACCACACGCGGCAGATCTACCGCAAAGGCCAGAAACGCGTTTATTACCTGTCCCTGGAATTCCTCATCGGCCGCCTGCTCTACGACAGCCTGAGCAACCTCGGGCTGCTGGACGTGGCGCGCGATGCCCTGAGCGATCTGGGCGTCGACCTGGAGCGCATCCGCCTGCTGGAGCCGGACGCGGCGCTGGGCAATGGTGGCCTCGGCCGGCTGGCGGCGTGCTTCATGGAAAGCATGTCGACCCTGGGCATTGCCGGCCACGGCTACGGCATCCGTTATGAGCACGGCTTGTTCCGCCAGGCCATAGTCGATGGCTGGCAGCAGGAGCAGACCGAGCACTGGCTGGATTTCGGCAACCCCTGGGAGTTCGAGCGTCCGGAAGTGATCTATTCGATCGGCTTCGGTGGCAGCGTCGAGACCGTCACCGACGAGGCTGGCCATGCGCGGCAAGTCTGGTGGCCGGCGGAAACCGTGCGCGCGGTGGCCTACGACACGCCGGTGGTCGGCTGGCGCGGCGCCAGCGTCAACACCCTGCGCCTGTGGCGGGCGCGAGCCATGGAAGACCTGCACCTGGAGCGCTTCAACGCCGGCGACCACCTCGGCGCGGTGGCCGAGGTGGCCCGCGCCGAGAGCATCTCGCGGGTGCTCTACCCGGCGGACAGCACCGAAGCCGGCCAGGAACTGCGCCTGCGCCAGGAATACTTCTTCGTTTCCGCGTCCCTGCAGGACCTGCTGCGCCGGCACAAGAACATGCACGACTCGGTGCTCAGCCTCGGCGAGCATGCGGCGATCCAGCTCAACGACACGCACCCGTCGATCGCCGTGGCCGAGCTGATGCGCCAGTTGGTGGACCTGCACGGCATCGCCTGGGAGGCGGCCTGGCAGATCACTGTCGAAACCCTGGCCTACACCAACCACACGCTGCTGCCCGAAGCCCTGGAAACCTGGCCGGTGGGCCTGATGGAACGCATGCTGCCGCGGCACATGCAGATCATTTACCTGATCAACGCCCAGCACATCGATTCGCTGCGGGCCAAGGGCATCCACGACTTCGACGTGCTGCGCGCGGTGTCGCTGATCGAAGAAGACAACGGGCGCCGCGTGCGCATGGGCAACCTGGCGTTTCTCGGTTCCCACAGCGTCAACGGTGTGTCCGGCCTGCACACCCAGCTGATGCGCAGCACGGTGTTCTCCGAGCTGCACAAGCTGTATCCGGAGCGCATCAACAACAAGACCAACGGCATCACCTTCCGCCGCTGGCTGTACCAGGCCAACCCCAAGCTGACGGCGATGCTGGTCGAGGCCGTCGGCCCGGAGCTGCTGGACAACCCCGAGGAGCTGTTGCTCAAGCTCGAGCCCTTCGCCGAGAAGTCGTCCTTTCGCAAGCAGTTCGCCGAGCAGCGCCTGCACAGCAAGCGCGCACTGGCGGCGATCATCCATGAGCGCCTGGGGATCGCGGTCAATCCGGCGGCGCTGTTCGACGTGCAGGTCAAACGGATCCACGAGTACAAGCGCCAGTTGCTCAACCTGTTGCACACCGTGGCGCTGTACCAGGCGATCCGTGCCGAGCCGGAAATCGACTGGGTGCCGCGGGTGAAGATCTTCGCCGGCAAGGCCGCGGCCAGTTATCACCAGGCCAAGCTGATCATCAAGCTGAGCAACGACATCGCCCGCACGGTGAATAACGATCCGACCGTGCGTGGCCTGCTCAAGGTGGTGTTCCTGCCCAACTACAACGTCAGCCTGGCCGAAAGCATCATCCCGGCGGCGGACCTGTCGGAGCAGATCTCCACTGCCGGCTTCGAGGCCTCGGGCACCAGCAACATGAAGTTCGGCCTCAACGGCGCCCTGACCATCGGCACCCTGGATGGCGCCAACGTCGAGATGTGCGAGCGGGTCGGCGCCGAGCACATGTTCATCTTCGGCCTCAGCGCCCAGCAGGTGGAGGCGCGCAAACGCAACGGCGAGTTCAGCGCGGTGCCGGACATCGCCGCCTCCCATCGCCTCAACGATGTGCTGCAGGCAATTCGTGGCGGGGTGTTCTCGCCGGACGATCCGGCCCGCTACACCGGCCTTATCGATTCGCTGATCGACTATGACCGCTTCCACGTGTGCGCCGATTTCGATTCCTACTGGAATGCCCAATTGCATGTCGAGGAGCGCTGGCGCGACAGCAATCATTGGTGGCGTTCGGCGGTGCTCAACAGTGCGCGCATGGGCTGGTTCTCTTCGGACCGGACCATTCGCGAGTACGCCACGGAGATCTGGAAGGCTCTGGAATAGGCTGCTCGTCGGCCCCCTAGTGTCGAAAGGGCGCAGGCTAGCGCAGCCTGCGCCAGCGGCTACGGGTCGGATTTCGGGCTACGCTCAACCCCACGCATGAACTCTCTATGACGGATCTCGTCTCATAGGAGGAAATGCACCCCGACTCGCGCTAAACTGCGCGGGTTTTTTAGCCCCCCCATTCCTCCGGAGCCTTCCATGTCCCGCGTTACCCTGAGTCGCTATTTGATTGAGCAGACCCGCAGCAACAACACTCCTGCCGATCTGCGCTTCCTGATCGAAGTGGTGGCGCGTGCCTGCAAGGAGATCAGCCACGCCGTGTCCAAAGGCGCCCTCGGCGGTGTCCTGGGCAGCATGGGCACTGAGAACGTCCAAGGCGAAGTGCAGAAGAAGCTCGACGTGCTCTCCAACGAGATCCTGCTCGAAGCCAACGAATGGGGCGGCCACCTGGCCGGCATGGCGTCCGAGGAAATGGACAACGCCTACCAGATCCCGGGCAAATACCCGAAAGGCGCCTACCTGCTGGTGTTCGACCCGCTGGACGGTTCGTCGAACATCGACATCAACGCGCCGGTCGGCACCATCTTCTCCGTGCTGCGTTGCCCGAACGAGCACCTGAGCCAGAACGAAGCCCTGAACGAAAAGGCCTTCCTGCAACCCGGCACCCAGCAGGTAGCCGCCGGTTATGCCATCTACGGTCCGCAGACCATGCTGGTGCTGACCCTGGGCGATGGCGTCAAGGGCTTTACCCTGGACCGTGAAATGGGCAGCTTCGTGCTGACCCACGAAGACCTGACCATTCCTGAGAGTACCCAGGAGTTCGCCATCAACATGTCCAACCAGCGTCACTGGGAAGCGCCGGTCGCGCGCTACGTGAGCGAGCTGATGGCTGGCGAGGAAGGCCCGCTGAAGAAGAACTTCAACATGCGCTGGGTCGCCGCGATGGTGGCCGACGTGCACCGCATCCTGACCCGTGGTGGTGTGTTCATGTACCCACGCGACAGCCGCGAACCATCGAAGCCAGGCAAGCTGCGCCTGATGTACGAAGCCAACCCGATGTCGTTCCTGGTTGAACAGGCCGGCGGCGCCGCCACCGACGGCCACCAGCGCATTCTCGACATCCAGCCTGAAGGCCTGCACCAGCGCGTAGCGGTGTTCCTCGGCTCGAAGGAAGAAGTCGCCCGCGTCACCGCCTACCACAAGGAATAAACCATGGCCGCGCCCTGGCAGCCCCTGCTCGACTGGTGGTTCGGCTCTGCCGAGAAACCTGCGGACATCGTCGCTGAAAAGGGCAAGCTGTGGTTTGGCAAGCGTGACAGCCAGGACCTCGAGGCGCGCGAGCGTTTCGGGGATCTGGTGGAACAGGCCTTGGCCGGTGGATTGACCGAGTGGGCGCAACGCCCGCAAGGCTGGCTGGCCCTGGTGCTGCTGCTCGACCAACTGCCACGCATGCTGTATCGCGAAACCCCCAAGAGCTTTGCCGGCGACCTGCGTGCCCAGGCACTGGTGGCCCAGGGCATCGCCGCGGATTTCGACCGGCAACTGCCCGCGATGCAGCGTAGCTTCATCTACCTGGTGTTCGAGCATTGCGAGAACCTGGCGGTGCAGAACGAAGCGATCTCCAGGTTCGTCGCGTTGCAGGACGAACAGCCGCCGGAAGATCGACCGGTGTTCGCCGACCAGCTGGACTACGCCGAACGGCATCAGAAAATCATCGCCCGCTTCGGGCGCTTCCCCCATCGCAATCGGATTCTCGGGCGTGAATCGACGCCGGAGGAACTGGCATTCCTACGCGAGCCGGGTTCCAGCTTCTAAATCTTCTGAGCAGCATCAAACGCTATCGCGGGCAAGTCGGATCGCCGCCCGCTCGCTCCTACAGATGCCTAGGTTCTTCTGTAGGAGCGGCCGGTCGACGCTCGATTGCCCGCGATAGGGCCTCAAGCCCCATGAATACTTAGCGCTTGGCGCGCAGCAACCGTGCCATCAGCAAGCTTTGCAGGTCTCGGCGGGTGTCGGCGATGACATGGATGTAGACGGTGGCGTCCCGTACTTCATAGATGATTCGATTCATTCCCGAGAGTATCTGTCGGTAGTGACCGATATGCAGTTGTTCGAGTTCTTCGGGAATCACCCCGGCATAGGGCAGGGTGGCCAGTTGGCGAATGGCCTGTTTCAGGTTGCCGTAGCTGCTTTGCCAGGTGGCGGTGGAGAACCGCTGGGTGAGGTAGGTACGCAACTCGATGAGGTCGGTTTCCGCTGAATGCAGAAGCACTACCTTGAATGTCACAGCTGGTCGGCCTGGTCCAGTTCGGCGAACACATCCTCCGCGTCGCGGAATTGGCCTTCATCGATCTCGCGATTACCGAGGGCGAGGATCTTCAGCAGCGCCATGGTTTCTTCCTGCTGCTCGAAGCTTTTCACATCCATGACCACCAGTTTCGCCTCGCCATTCTGGGTAATGACCATGGGCTCACGGCTTTCGGTGATGGTCTTGACGATCTCGGCGGCGTGGCTTTTCAGGTAGCTGATCGGTTTGATCTGAGAGGAAAGCTTCATGGGAGCATCTCGTCTGGGGAAGCAGGACTGAGTTTAGTCTTTATTCAGTCCTGTGTGCGCCGCGCCAGACGAGTTGAGTGTTGCCGATCGTTAAATGCGGAAACTGCCCACCAGATGCGTCAACCGCGCCGCTTGCTGTTCCAGGTCGGCGCAGGCGCGCAGGGTTGCCTGCAGGTTTTCCACGCCTTCCTGGTGGAGGGTGTTGATCTCGGTGATGTCGACGTTGATCGACTCCACCACGGCGGTCTGTTCCTCGGTGGCGGTGGCCACGGACTGGTTCATGCCGTCGATCTCGCCGATGCGCTGGGTCACGCTGCCCAGGCGCTGGCCGGCCTGGTTGGCGATGCCGACGCTGCTTTCGCTCTCGCGCTGGCTTTCGGTCATGGTGTTCACCGCCTGGCGGGCGCCGACCTGCAGTTCCTCGATCATCTTCTGCACCTGCTGCGCCGAGTCCTGGGTGCGGTGGGCGAGGTTGCGCACCTCGTCGGCGACCACTGCGAAACCACGCCCGGCCTCACCGGCGCGGGCGGCCTCGATGGCGGCGTTGAGGGCCAACAGGTTGGTCTGCTGGGAGATGCTGGTGATGACTTCGAGGATTTGCCCGATGTTCACCGTGTTGCTGTTCAGCGTCTCGATGTTGCCGCAGGAGTCGCTGATCTTCGCCGACAGCTGCTGCATGGCGGCGATGGTCTGGTCCACCACGGCCTGGCCTTCGCTGGCCAGGTTGCGCGCATCGCTGGAGTGCTGCGATGCCAGGGCGGCGTTCTGGGCGATTTCCTGGGCGGCGGCGCCGAGCTGATTGATCGCCGCGGCGACGCTGCTGGTGCGGCTGGCCTGCTGGTCGGAGTTGAACATCGACGAGTTCGAGGCGCTGACCACCCGCAGGGCGACCTCGTTGACCTGGCCGGTGGCCGAGGCGACTTCGCGGATCGAGCCGTGAACCCGTTCGACGAAGCGGTTGAACGACGCGCCCAGGGTGCCGAACTCGTCGTGGCCATGGATGGTCAGGCGCTTGGTCAGGTCGCCTTCGCCCTCGGCGATGTCGTGCATGGCGCGGCCCATCAGGTGCAGCGGTTGCATCAGCACGCGGATCAGCATGCCCAGCAGGCTGATGATGATCACTACGGCGATCAGCATGGCGATGATCGCCGAGGTGCGGAATTCGCTGAGCATCGAGAACGCGGTGTCCTTGTCCAGCACCAGCGCCACGTACCAGTCCGCCGACGGCACACCGTTGACCCGGGTGAAGGAGATGAACTGGGTCTTGCCGTCCAGCTCGACTTCCTTCAGGCCCGGGCTGACCTGCGGAGCGCCATTGGGGTAGGCGTCGCTGAGGTTCTTGAGCACCAGCTTGCTGTCCGGGTGGATCAGGATCTTGCCGCCGGCGCTGACGATGAACGCCTGGCCATGGCCGCCGAAGTTCAGCGAGTTGATGATGGCGCTGACGTTGGACAGGTCGATATCGGCCCCGGTGACGCCGATGAAGCTGCCCTGGTGCTGGACCGGGGTGGCGACGGTGATCACCAGCTTGCCGGAAGAGGCGGCGATGTAGGGTTCGGTGACGATGGTCTGCTGGGCCGCGTTGGCCGCCTTGTACCAGCCGCGGGCGCGCGGATCGTAATCGGGCGCGCGGTTGCCCGCCGGGACCGAGAACATCGCACCGTCCTGGCCGCCGAAATAGCTGAGCTGGAAGTTGCTGGCGTAGGCGGGGAGGCCGACGCTGCGTTTCAGGCCGTCGGCGCCGCTGCCGTCCACGGCGATCTGCTGGGCCAGGGTGTGCAGCAACTGGATGCGGCTTTCCAGCCAGGTCTGGATGTTGCTGCTGGTCAGGCTGCCGAGTTCCTGCATGGAGGATTCGTTGCTGCTGCGCAGGGCTTCGCGCTGTCGATAGTCGTTGAACAGGATAAAACAGACGAACGCAACGGCGACCACAAGAGCGGCGGCAAGCAGGATCTTATGGCTGAATTTCATGTTTCTGGTCATTAAGTGAACTACCGCGAGAGGGTGGTCAGCGAGGGGGCGTCAATTTGCCATAACGGCGGCTTTTGCGCTGCTTTTATGTCGACTGGCCATCACTAAAGATGAGGGGCGTCGAAGCCTGTCCGACGAAATGTCTTTGGCCGTCGCAAAGTGGTTGATTCGGGAGGAAATGCTGGGCGCTGCGTCACAATAAATAGCCGTCTGGCTGGGGAACCAGATGGGGCTTTTCTCTTCTAAGCTTCTGGTTGGCAGCATGCCATCCCCCCGTCCGCCCAGGAGTTTCACCATGTCCCTGCGTTCTCTCGCTCTGTTGTCGTTCTGCGTGCTGTTGGCTGCGTGCGGCAAGATCAATCAGGAAAACTATTCCAAGCTGTCGGCCGGCATGCCCAAGGCCGAAGTTGAAAAACTGCTGGGCAAACCGACCGACTGTTCCGGCGCGCTGGGCATGTCCAGCTGCACCTGGGGCGACAAGAACAGCTTTATCAGCGTGCAGTACGCCGGTGACAAAGTGTTGATGTTTTCCGGGCAAGGCCTGAAGTAAAAAAACCGGGGCCACGTGCCCACGGGAGAAAAATAATGATGCGTTTGCTAGTCACTCTTCTGGCCGGCCTGTTGTTGGCCGGCTGCGCCACTTCCCGGGACGATTCACTGGCGCCCAAGACCGCGAATCACGTCGATCTCAAGCGTTACCAAGGGACCTGGTACGAGTTGGCGCGTTTGCCGATGTATTTCCAGCGTAACTGCGCGCAATCCGAAGCCCGCTACACCCTGTTGCCCGAAGGCAATATGACGGTGCTCAACCGCTGCCTGACCGCCAACTGGCAATGGGAAGAGGTGCGGGGCACGGCAACGCCGCAGGCGCCGGATAAAACCGACAAGCTGTGGGTCGAGTTCGATACCTGGTTTTCCCGTTTGATACCGGGCCTGGCCAAGGGCGACTACTGGGTGCTGTACGTGAGCGACGACTACAAGACCGCCATTGTTGGCAACCCGGATCGTCGATACCTGTGGCTGTTGTCGCGCCGGCCGAATGTCAGCGAGGCGGTTCGCGAGGACCTGCTGAGCAGGGCGCGTCAGCAAGGGTATGACACCACCCGCCTGATCTGGCGTGTGTCGGACTCGGCGATGGCCAAGACCTCGAAGTGAATCCATGCGGGAACCAGCACGCTGGCTCCCGCGGTGACGGCTTCAGCCGAGCAGGTCGCGCAGCACCCGGGTAAAGGCCCGATTGCTTTCTTCCTCGCCTGCGTGACGTCCGTCGCGCACCACCCACTGACCGTTGACCAGCACATCGCGTACCTGACGATCACCGCCGGCGAACAGCCAGCGGTTGAGGATGCCGTCGCCCTCGGCGGTGGCCAGGTAAGGATCGTTGCCGTCGAGCACCAGCCAGTCGGCGCGCTTGCCCACTTCCAGGGCGCCGATCGGCTGCCCCAGGGCCTGGGCGCCACCATCCAGCGCGGCGTCGTACAGAGTCCGGCCAACCATCGGCTGGTCGTTTCGATACAGGCGGTTGCGGCGTTGATCGCGCAGGCGCTGGCCATATTCCGCCCAACGCAATTCTTCCACCACGCTCAGCGATACATGGCTGTCGGAACCGATGCCCATGCGCCCGCCCTGGGCAAGGAAATCCACCGCCGGGAAAATCCCGTCGCCGAGATTGGCCTCGGTGGTCAGGCACAGGCCGGCGATGGCCCGGCTTTGCGCCATGAGGCTGACTTCTTCGGCATTCGCGTGGGTGGCGTGGACCAGGCACCAGCGCTGATCGACCTCGGTGTTTTCATACAGCCATTGCAGCGGTCGGCGTCCGCTCCAGGTCAGGCAGTCGTCGACTTCCTTCTGCTGTTCGGCGATATGGATATGCACCGGGCACAGCTTGTCGCTGGCGGCCAGCACCTCGCTGATCTGCTGCGGGGTGACCGCGCGCAACGAGTGGAAGCACAGCCCCAACTGCTGGGCCGGCTGCCGGGCCAGCAGCGGTTGCAGGCGGCTTTGCAGCTTGAGGTAGTTTTCCGTGCTGTTGATGAAGCGGCGCTGGCCTTCGTTGGGCGCCTGGCCGCCGAAGCCGGAGTGGCTGTACAGCACCGGCAGCAGGGTCAGGCCGATGCCGGCGGCGCTGGCGGCCTGGCTGATACGCAGCGACAGCTCGGCCGGGTCGGCGTAGGGCTGGCCGCTGGTGTCGTGATGCACGTAATGGAATTCGGCGACCGAGGTGTAACCGGCCTTGAGCATTTCGATGTACAGCTGGCGGGCGATGATGCCCAGCTGGTCCGGGCTGATCTTGCCCACCAGGCGATACATCAGGTCGCGCCAGGTCCAGAAGCTGTCGTTGGGGTTGCCGGCCACTTCCGCCAGCCCGGCCATCGCCCGCTGGAAGGCGTGGGAGTGCAGGTTGGGCATGCCCGGCAGCAGCGGGCCCTGGAGCCGTTCGGCGCCTTCTGCGCTGGCATCGGCCTGGATGTGGGTCAACAGGCCGTCGGCGCTGACCTCGAGACGTACGTTGTTGGCCCATCCGTTAGGCAGCAGTGCGCGTTCGGCAAAGAAGGCGGACATGGTTCAAGCACCCCGTCGTGTGTTATTTGTATATACATATACAGACGTTTGCCTGCTCGGTAAACTCCGGCAAGCTAGTGGCCTTCTTCGACAAACAAGGATTTCCCGTGCCGACTCCGCCCGCCAACTCCCCGCTGGCCGCCCATCTGGGCGATAGTCCGGCGCCCCTGTACGCCCGCGTCAAGCAGATGATCACTCAGCAGATCGAGAGTGGAAACTGGCCGCCGCACTACCGTGTGCCCTCGGAAAGCGAGCTGGTCAGCCAACTGGGTTTCAGCCGCATGACCATCAACCGCGCCCTGCGCGAGATGACCGCCGAAGGCATGCTGGTGCGCATGCAGGGCGTGGGGACTTTCGTCGCCGAACCCAAGAGCCAGTCGGCCTTGTTCGAGGTGCACAACATCGCCGACGAGATCGCCTCGCGCGGCCATCGCCACACCTGCAAGGTCATCACCCTGGGTGAAGAGACGGCCGGTTCCGAGCGCGCCGTGGCCCTGGAAATGCGCGAAGGGCAGAGGGTCTTCCACTCGCTGATCGTGCATTTCGAGAACGATATCCCGGTGCAGATCGAGGACCGCTTCGTCAACGCGCTGGTGGCGCCGGACTACCTCAAGCAGGACTTCACCCTGCAGACCCCATACGCCTACCTGAACCAGGTCGCGCCGCTGACCGAGGGCGAGCATGTGGTCGAGGCGATTCTGGCCGAGCCGGAAGAATGCAAGTTGCTGCAGATCGAGCGCGGCGAGCCGTGCCTGCTGATTCGCCGCCGGACCTGGTCCGGCCGCCAGCCGGTGACCGCCGCGCGCCTGATCCACCCGGGTTCTCGTCACAGCCTGGAAGGGCGGTTTCATAAGTAAGGGGCATCAATGACTCAGTTGAA
This sequence comes from Pseudomonas sp. T8, assembly GCF_024610635.1. Lineage (NCBI taxonomy): Bacteria > Pseudomonadati > Pseudomonadota > Gammaproteobacteria > Pseudomonadales > Pseudomonadaceae > Pseudomonas > Pseudomonas sp. T8. The sequence continues at coordinate 3,844,416 of NZ_CP102374.1, read as the reverse complement.
CGTTTTGCGCGCGGCCAGCTACCCGCGCATGCCGTGGAAGAACGGTGGCGGCAGCACCGAAGAGATCACCCGGGACGCCGGCGTCGGCCTGGAAGGTTTCGGCTGGCGGCTGTCGATCGCCGATATCGGCGAGTCCGGCGGCTTTTCCAGCTTCACCGGCTACCAGCGCATCATCACCGTGCTGCAAGGCGCGGGCATGACCCTGACGGTGGACGGCCAGGACAGCCGCGCACTGTTACCGCTGGACCCCTTTGCCTTCAGTGGCGCCAGCCAGGTCGCCTGCACCCTGATCGACGGGCCGATTCGCGACTTCAACCTGATCTACGCGCCGGACCGCTACAGCGCTCGCTTGCAATGGCTGCAGGGTGGCCAGCGTTTCTTCACCCAGGCCAGCACGGTGCTGGTATTCAGCGTGGCCGACGAAATGCGCGCCGACCTGGGTGGTGGTGTCGCCGCCTTGCTGGAGCGCCATGACTGCCTGCAACTGCTCGATAACCCCGGCCTGCGGGAAGTCAGCGTCAGCGGCGCTTGCTGCGTGATCGAACTGACGGCCATCTGACCTGTAGCCGCTGCCGCAGGCTGCGATAAGGCTCGAAGAGCCTTCCGGCCTGCAAAGAGCGCGTCTCCTTCGGAGTCGATCGCAGCCTTCGGCAGCGGCTACAAAACCCTCCTGTTTCTCTCCCTCCCTGATGTTGTTTCCCTCGCGCACCAATTTGTTACCGAACGCCCCAGCGTGGCGCAAGGCTCAGCCGAAGTAACAGCGCTCACATCTCTCGCCACATTCCCCGCGAAAAAATAATCGACGCTGAAACCCTTGATCCAAGGGCCTCTCCAGCATTTCCAGAGATTTTCTTGAAGGTGCATTCAACGAGTTGGCCGCTCGATTGCATATGCTTGTATGTACAAGTAAAGACGTATGCGTATGAGTCGCTGAAGACTCTTCGCAGCGTCCCCTGATTCGCTTGCTGCGCAGCGCCCTGCGCGCAGGCACGCTCGCCCACTGCCTGGGTTGGTTTGGATTGATCGCTGAGGAGTTTTTTCGTGACTGAGAATAAACCTACGAAATACCGGAACGTCGAAATTCGCGCTGCCCGCGGCAACAAGCTGACCGCCAAGAGCTGGCTGACAGAAGCGCCGCTGCGCATGCTGATGAACAACCTCGATCCGGAAGTCGCCGAGAACCCGAAAGAACTGGTGGTCTACGGTGGTATCGGCCGCGCCGCGCGCAACTGGGAGTGCTACGACAAGATCGTCGAGAGCCTGACCAACCTGAATGACGACGAGACCCTGCTGGTGCAATCCGGCAAGCCGGTCGGCGTGTTCAAGACCCACAGCAACGCACCGCGTGTGCTGATCGCCAACTCCAACCTGGTACCGCACTGGGCCACCTGGGAACACTTCAACGAACTGGATGCCAAGGGCCTGGCCATGTACGGCCAGATGACCGCCGGCAGTTGGATCTACATCGGCAGCCAGGGCATCGTCCAGGGCACCTACGAAACCTTCGTCGAAGCCGGTCGCCAGCATTACAACGATAACCTCAAGGGCCGCTGGGTCCTGACCGCCGGCCTCGGCGGCATGGGGGGCGCCCAGCCTCTGGCCGCGACCCTGGCCGGCGCCTGCTCGCTGAACATCGAATGCCAGCAGACCAGCATCGATTTCCGCCTCAAGACCCGCTATGTCGACGAGCAGGCCAAGGACCTGGACGACGCCCTGGCGCGTATCGCCAAGTACACCGCCGAAGGCAAGGCGATCTCCATCGCCCTGTGCGGCAACGCGGCTGAAATCCTCCCGGAAATGGTCCGTCGCGGCGTGCGTCCGGACATGGTCACCGACCAGACCAGCGCCCACGACCCGCTCAACGGCTACCTGCCGGCCGGCTGGACCTGGGAGCAGTACCGCGAGCGCGCCAAGACCGAGCCGGCGGCGGTGGTCAAGGCGGCCAAGCAATCGATGGCCGTGCACGTCAAGGCCATGCTCGACTTCCAGAAGCAGGGCATCCCGACCTTCGACTACGGCAACAACATCCGTCAGATGGCCCAGGAAGAGGGCGTCGAGAACGCCTTCGACTTCCCTGGCTTCGTACCGGCCTATATCCGTCCGCTGTTCTGTCGCGGCATCGGTCCGTTCCGCTGGGCCGCGCTGTCGGGCGATCCGCAGGACATCTACAAGACCGATGCCAAGGTCAAGGAACTGATTCCGGACGACGCGCACCTGCACAACTGGCTGGACATGGCGCGCGAGCGCATCAGCTTCCAGGGCCTGCCGGCGCGTATCTGCTGGGTTGGCCTGGGCCTGCGCGCCAAGCTCGGCCTGGCGTTCAACGAAATGGTGCGCAGCGGCGAGCTGTCGGCGCCGATCGTGATCGGTCGCGACCACCTGGACTCCGGCTCGGTATCCAGCCCGAACCGCGAAACCGAATCGATGCAGGACGGTTCCGACGCTGTGTCCGACTGGCCACTGCTCAACGCCCTGCTGAACACCGCCAGCGGCGCGACCTGGGTTTCCCTGCACCACGGCGGCGGCGTCGGCATGGGCTTCTCCCAGCACTCCGGGATGGTAATCGTCTGCGACGGTACCGACGAAGCGGCCGAGCGTATCGCCCGTGTGCTGCATAACGACCCGGGTACTGGTGTCATGCGTCACGCCGATGCCGGTTACCAGATCGCCATCGACTGCGCCAAGGAACAGGGCCTGAACCTGCCGATGATCACTGGCAAGTAAGCTCCCGGCGGATTGCCGCCAGGATCAGGGAAGAAGCCGTCGCACGCTGTAGTGCGGCGGCTCGGTCCATGTAGCAGAGCTTTGACATGACAAGAATCTCCCGGGAGAACAATAACGATGTCCACGGCCAGCGATAGCTCCAAACCCCTGATCGAACGGCGCTCGATCAACTACATCCCCGAAGTCGAACGCCACGGCAAGCTCTACAGCCAGTTCACCCTGTGGCTGGGGGCTAACCTGCAGATCACGGCCATCGTCACTGGCGCTCTGGCGGTGGTGCTGGGCGGTGATGTGTTCTGGTCGTTGATCGGCCTGCTTATCGGTCAACTGCTGGGCGGCGGTGTGATGGCGTTGCACGCGGCGCAGGGGCCCAAGCTCGGCCTGCCGCAGATGATCTCCAGCCGGGTCCAGTTCGGCGTCTATGGCGCGGCCATCCCGATCGTCCTGGTGTGCCTGATGTACCTGGGCTTCACCGCCACCGGCACCGTGCTTTCCGGCCAGGCGCTGGGCCAGCTGTTCGGCGTCAGCGACAGCGTCGGGATCCTGATCTTCGCCAGTGTCATCGTGCTGGTCACGGTGCTGGGCTACCGGGTGATCCATTTCATCGGTCGCGCCGCCAGCGTCATTGGCGTGATCGCCTTCGTTTACCTGTTCAGCCGCCTGATGAGTCAGACCGACGTTGGCGCGCTCCTGGAAATCCGCCACTTCAGCTGGAGCAGCTTCCTGCTCGCGGTGTCGCTCGCCGCGTCCTGGCAGATCGCCTTCGGCCCCTATGTGGCGGACTATTCGCGCTACCTGCCGAGCAAGACCTCCTCGGTGAAAACCTTCCTCGCCGCTGGCGCCGGCTCGGTGATCGGCGCGCAGGTGGCGATGATGCTCGGCGTGTTCGCCGCGGCCATGGCCGACGGGCAGTTCGCCGGCCACGAAGTGGCCTACATCGTCGGCCTGGGCGGCAGCGGTGCCACCGCAGCGCTGCTGTACTTCAGCATCGCCTTCGGCAAGATCACCATCTCGACGCTGAACTCCTACGGCAGCTTCATGTGCATCGCCACCATCATCAGTGGCTTCCGTGGCCACCTGGAAGTGACGCGCCTGCAACGGCTGGTGTTCGTGCTGGTCATCGTCGGCACCGCGACCCTGATCGCCTTGCTCGGCCAGCACTCGTTCCTCGGTGCGTTCAAGTCTTTCATCCTCTTCCTGCTGGCCTTCTTCACCCCGTGGAGCGCGGTCAACCTGGTGGACTACTACTGCATCACCCGCGAGCACTATGACGTGCCGGCGCTGGCCGATCCGAACGGCCGCTACGGCCGCTGGAACATCCTCGGGATCAGCGTCTATGTGATCGGTGTACTGGTGCAGCTGCCGTTCATCGGCACCAAGTTCTACACCGGCCCGCTGGTGGAAGCCCTGGGTGGCGTGGATATCTCCTGGATCGTCGGCCTGGTGGTTCCCGCGGCGCTGTATTACGTCTGCGCGAAGAAATGGCATGGCGCTGTACCCGATCGCCTGATCCTGCCGGTAGAGCAGGACTCGATCACAGAACAAAAGCTGAGTGGGGCAGGCCGCGCTACTGCGGTCTAGACCTGATTGGACGTGGACGGGCTGGATGCCTCTTAACTGCCGTAATCCATTTCAATGATTGGGAGCGTCACACAATGAAAATGAATAAGACCCTGCTGACCACTTTGCTTTCCATGGGCCTGCTGGCCAGCGCCGGTGCTACCCAGGCGGCCGGCTGGTGCGAGTCCGGCAAACCGGTGAAATTCGCCGGCCTGAACTGGGAAAGCGGCATGTTGCTGACCGACGTGCTGCAAGTGGTCCTGGAAAAAGGCTACGGCTGCAAGACCGACAGCCTGCCAGGCAACTCCATCACCATGGAGAACGCCCTGAGCAGCAATGACATCCAGGTTTTCGCCGAGGAGTGGGTCGGTCGCAGCGAGGTCTGGAACAAGGCCGAGAAGGCCGGCAAGGTGGTCGGCGTCGGCGCTCCGGTGGTGGGCGCCATCGAAGGCTGGTACGTGCCGCGCTACGTGGTCGAAGGTGATGCCAAGCGCAAGCTGGAAGCCAAGGCCCCGGACCTGAAGAACATCGCCGACCTGGGCAAGTACGCCGCCGTGTTCAAGGACCCGGAAGAACCGAGCAAAGGCCGTTTCTATAACTGCCCGGCCGGCTGGACCTGCGAGCTGGACAACAGCGAGATGCTGAAAAGCTACGGCCTGGAAAGCAGCTACACCAACTTCCGCCCAGGCACCGGCCCGGCGCTGGATGCCGCGGTGCTGTCGAGCTACAAGCGTGGCGAACCGATCCTGTTCTACTACTGGTCGCCAACCCCGCTGATGGGCCAGGTCGACCTGGTGAAGCTGGAAGAAAAGCCGGGCGTGGACAAGAGCGTGACCATCAAGGTCGGCCTGTCGAAGACCTTCCACGAACAAGCGCCTGAGCTGGTGGCCGTGCTGGAAAAGGTCAACCTGCCGATCGACCTGCTGAACCAGAACCTGGGCCGCATGGCGAAGGAACGTATCGAATCGCCAAAACTGGCGAAAATTTTCCTCAAGGAACATCCTGAAGTCTGGCACGCATGGGTGAGCGACGACGCAGCCAAGAAAATCGACGCGGCCTTGTAGGTAGAGCCTTTCCGGCTGCCTGAACGGTAGCCGGGAGCCTTGCCGCAACCCACTTGATCGAGAGTCTCTCTATGTTTCCTGAAAGCTTCACCTTTTCCATCGCCGACTGGGTCAACGGTTGGGTCGATTCGCTGGTGACCAACTACGGCGATGTGTTCCGCCACATCTCCGACACCCTGCTGTGGGCCATCGTCAACCTCGAAGGCCTGCTGCGCCTGGCGCCCTGGTGGCTGATGCTGGCGATCGTCGGCGGCATCGCCTGGCATTCGACCCGCAAGCTGGTGACCACCGCGGTGATCGTCGGCCTGTTGTTCCTGGTGGGCGCGGTCGGCCTGTGGGACAAGCTGATGCAGACCCTGGCGTTGATGCTGGTGGCGACCTTCATTTCGGTGCTGATCGGCATTCCCCTGGGGATCCTCTCGGCGCGCAGCAATCGCCTGCGTTCGGTGCTGATGCCGCTCTTGGACATCATGCAGACCATGCCGAGCTTCGTGTACCTGATCCCGGTGCTGATGCTGTTCGGCCTGGGCAAGGTGCCGGCGATCTTCGCCACCGTGATCTACGCCGCGCCGCCGCTGATCCGCCTGACCGACCTGGGCATCCGCCAGGTCGACGGCGAGGTCATGGAAGCGATCAACGCCTTTGGCGCCAACCGCTGGCAGCAACTGTTCGGCGTGCAACTGCCGCTGGCCCTGCCGAGCATCATGGCGGGGATCAACCAGACCACCATGATGGCCCTGTCGATGGTGGTGATCGCCTCGATGATCGGTGCCCGTGGCCTGGGCGAAGACGTGCTGGTGGGGATCCAGACCCTCAACGTCGGCCGTGGCCTGGAAGCCGGCCTGGCGATCGTGATTCTGGCCGTGGTCATCGACCGTATTACCCAAGCCTATGGTCGTCCACGCCATGAGGTGAGCAAATGAACAACGCAACCGTGAGCAAGATCGAAGTCAAGAACGTCTTCAAGATTTTCGGCAACCGTTCGGCCGACGCGCTGAACATGATTCGCCAGAACAAGACCAAGGACCAGGTGCTGGCCGAGACCGGCTGCGTGGTCGGGGTCAACGACCTGTCGCTGAGCATCGGCACCGGCGAGATCTTCGTGATCATGGGCCTGTCCGGCTCCGGCAAGTCGACCCTGGTGCGCCACTTCAACCGCCTGATCGACCCGACCAGCGGCGCGATCCTGGTGGACGGCGTGGACATCCTGCAATACGACATGGAAGCCCTGCGCGAATTTCGCCGGCACAAGATCAGCATGGTGTTCCAGAGCTTCGGCCTGCTGCCGCACAAGACCGTGCAGGAAAACGTCGCCTACGGCCTCAAGGTGCGTGGCGAGAGCAAGGAAGTCTGCGCCGAGCGCGCGCTGCACTGGATCAACACCGTGGGCCTCAAGGGCTACGAGGCCAAATACCCGCACCAGCTGTCCGGCGGCATGCGCCAGCGCGTCGGCCTGGCCCGCGCCCTGGCGGCGGACACCGACATCATCCTGATGGACGAAGCCTTCAGTGCCCTCGACCCGCTGATCCGCGCGGAAATGCAGGACCAGTTGCTGGAGCTGCAAAAGACCCTGCACAAGACCATCGTCTTCATTACCCACGACCTCGACGAGGCCGTGCGCATCGGCAACCGCATCGCGATCCTCAAGGATGGCCGGCTGATCCAGGTCGGCACGCCGAAGGAGATCCTGCATTCGCCGGCGGACGAGTACGTCGACCGTTTCGTGCAGCGGCGCGCGGCGGTGGTTTGAAGGCGTGCGGCGGGCCTCTTCCTATGTAGGAGCGAGGCTTGCCCGCGAATGCGGCGGTAAAGCTGCATCAATGTTCAGGTGGTACCCGTGAGGTCGAAGATGTCGCAGGCTGAAAAAATCGTTATCGCCGACGCCCCGCTGCGTTGGCAGGATGTGGTCGCCGTAGCCCGGCATGGCGCGCAGCTCGAGCTGTCGGCCCAGGCCTGGGCACGCATCGAGAATGCCCAGGCCATCGTCCAGCGCATCGTCGTCAGCGGCGAACGCGCCTATGGCATCAACACTGGCCTGGGCGCGCTGTGCAACGTTTCGCTGCAGGACGAACAACTGAGCCAGCTGTCGCGCAACACCTTGCTCAGCCATGCCTGTGGCGTGGGCGCGCCGCTGGCGGACGAGCAGACCCGGGCGATCATCTGCGCGGCCATCGTCAACTACAGCCACGGCAAGTCCGGCCTGCATCGCCGGGTGGTCGAGGCGCTGCTGGCCCTGCTCAATCGTGGTATCACCCCGCAGGTGCCGTCCCAGGGCTCGGTGGGTTACCTGACCCACATGGCGCATATCAGCATCGCCTTGCTTGGTGTCGGCCAGGTCAGCTATCGCGGGCAGGTCGTATCGGCCGAGCAGGCGCTGGCGGCGGAAGGCCTGCAGCCGGTGCAACTGGGGGCCAAGGACGGTCTGTGCCTGGTCAACGGCACGCCGTGCATGACCGGCCTGAGCTGCCTGGCCCTGGCCGATGCCACGCGCCTGCTGCAATGGGCCGACGTGATCGGCGCCATGAGCTTCGAGGCCCAGCGCGGGCAGATCGCCGCGTTCGATGCCGAGATCATCGCGCTCAAGCCGCACCCGGGCATGCAGCAGGTCGGCATCAACCTGCGCGCCTTGCTCGACGGCAGCGAAGTGATTGCCGCCAGCAAAGGTATCCGCACCCAGGATGCCCTGAGCATCCGTTCCATCCCGCAGGTTCACGGCGCCGCCCGCGATCAGTTGGCGCACGCGACGCAGCAGGTCGAAACCGAGCTCAACTCCGTCACCGATAATCCGATGGTGCTGGGCACTCCGGACAACTACCGGGTGATGTCCCAGGCCAACCCCCACGGCCAGTCGGTGGCATTGGCGGCGGACCTGCTGGCGATCGCCATGGCCGAGATCGGCTCGATCGCCGAACGGCGCCTGGATCGCTTGATCAACCCCCACGTCAGCGGTTTGCCGGCATTCCTGGTGAGCAACCCCGGGGTCAACTCCGGAATGATGATCGTCCAGTACGTCGCTGCCTCGCTGTGTGCGGAAAACCGCCAGCTGGCGCAACCGGCGGTGCTCGACAACTACGTCACCTCCGGCCTGCAGGAAGACCACCTGAGCCTGGGCACCAACGCCGCGCTGAAGCTTTCCCGTGTGCTGGAAAACTGCACCCAGATCCTCGCCATCGAATACCTGCTGGCGGCCCAGGCCTTTGAATTTCTCAAGGAACAGCGTTTCGGTGCCGGCACCGATGCGGCCTGGAAGCTGTTGCGCCAGCGGGTTGCGGCCTATGACCAGGACCGCTGGCTGGCCCCGGACATCGCCAGCGCGGCGGCGCTGCTCAAGGCTCCGGCCTTGCTGCAGGAGGTTTTACCGGGCGTGCGCTGAGCAACGCCCTGCAAGAACGGAATTTTCCACGACAACGGTTTCCACGAAAAACCAGCGTGCCAAGGCGCCACTCGCTCACAAACGGCGGGCTGCGACGGACAACGGAAGCTTCCGGAGCGACTGGTAGTTAATAACAAACTCTCAAAAGGAGCATAAATGTGACTGCGCTAAATCTGATTCCCGGCCAACTGACCCTGGCCCAACTGCGTGCCGTCTACCAACAGCCGGTAACCCTCAGCCTCGATGACAGTGCATCGAAGCAGATCGACGCCAGCGTCGCCTGTGTCGAGCAGATCCTCGCCGAGAACCGCACCGCCTACGGCATCAACACCGGTTTCGGCCTGCTGGCCTCGACCCGTATCGCCAGCGCAGACCTGGAAAACCTCCAGCGCTCCCTGGTGCTGTCCCATGCCGCCGGTGTCGGCGAGCCGATCAGCGACGCCTTGGTGCGCCTGATCATGGTGCTCAAGGTCAACAGCCTGAGCCGTGGCTTCTCCGGTATCCGCCGCCAGGTGATCGACGCGCTGATCGCCCTGGTCAACGCCGAGGTTTACCCACATATCCCGCTCAAGGGCTCGGTGGGCGCTTCCGGCGACCTCGCGCCGCTGGCGCACATGTCCCTGGTGCTGCTGGGTGAAGGCAAGGCCCGTTATAAAGGTCAATGGCTGAACGCTACCGAAGCGCTGAGTGTGGCCGGCCTCAAGCCGCTGACCCTGGCGGCCAAGGAAGGCCTGGCGCTGCTCAACGGCACCCAGGTGTCCACCGCTTTCGCCCTGCGTGGCCTGTTCGAAGGCGAAGACCTGTTCGCCGGCGCCCTGGCCTGTGGCGGCCTGACCGTCGAGGCGGTGCTGGGCTCGCGTTCGCCGTTCGATGCGCGGATTCATGCCGCCCGTGGCCAGAAAGGCCAGATCGACGCTGCCGCGGCTTACCGCGACCTGCTGGGCGACAGCAGCGAAGTCTCCAAGTCGCACCAGAACTGCGACAAGGTGCAGGACCCGTACTCCCTGCGTTGCCAGCCACAGGTCATGGGCGCCTGCCTGACCCAGTTCCGCCAGGCCGCCGAGGTGCTGGTGGTCGAAGCCAACGCCGTGTCGGATAACCCGCTGGTGTTCGCCGCCGAGGGCGACGTGATCTCCGGTGGCAACTTCCACGCCGAGCCGGTGGCCATGGCCGCCGACAACATGGCCCTGGCCATCGCCGAAATCGGTTCCCTGAGCGAGCGCCGCATCTCGCTGATGATGGACAAGCACATGTCCCAGCTGCCGCCGTTCCTGGTGGCCAATGGCGGGGTCAACTCCGGCTTCATGATCGCCCAGGTGACCGCCGCGGCCCTGGCCAGCGAAAACAAGGCGCTGTCCCATCCGCACTCGGTGGACAGCCTGCCGACTTCCGCCAACCAGGAAGACCATGTGTCCATGGCGCCCGCCGCTGGCAAGCGCCTGTGGGAAATGGCCGAAAACACCCGTGGCATCCTCGCCGTGGAATGGCTGGCGGCCTGCCAGGGCCTGGACCTGCGTGACGGCCTGAAGACCTCGACCAAGCTGGAAAAGGCCCGCGCTACCCTGCGTAGCAAAGTGCCGTTCTACGAGAAGGACCGCTTCTTCGCCCCGGACATCAACGCCGCGAGCGAACTGCTGGCGTCCCGTTGCCTGAATGAGCTGCTGCCGGCCAAGTTGCTGCCGAGCCTGTAACGACCATGCCTGTAGCCGCTGACGAGGCACGAGGCTGCGATGGGCTGCGCAGCAGCCCCCGAGGGTGGTCCTGCGGACCGCTTCGCAGCCTCGTACCTCGGCAGCGGCTACGGTTTGGGTTTTCTCCGATAAAAATAATTAGGAACGAGAAATGCAACAGCAAGCTCAAGGTCTGAAACGCGGGCTGTCCGCCCGACATATTCGCTTCATGGCGCTGGGGTCGGCGATCGGCACCGGGCTGTTCTATGGTTCTGCCTCGGCCATCCAGATGGCCGGTCCCGCGGTCCTCCTGGCCTACCTGATCGGTGGTGCCGCGGTGTTCATGGTGATGCGCGCGCTGGGCGAGATGGCCGTGCACAACCCGGTGTCCGGCTCGTTCGGCCACTACGCCAGCAATTACCTGGGGCCGTTGCCGGGATTTATCCTCGGCTGGACCTATGCCTTTGAAATGATCATCGTCTGCCTGGCCGACGTCACGGCCTTCGGCATCTATATGGGCTTCTGGTTTCCGGAAGTGGCGCGCTGGGTCTGGGTGCTCGGCATCGTGTTCCTGATCGGCGGCCTCAACCTGTGCAACGTCAAGGTCTTCGGCGAGATGGAGTTCTGGCTGTCGCTGCTGAAAGTCGGTGCGATTGTCGCGATGATCCTCGCCGGCTTCGGCATCATGCTGTTCGGCATCGGTTCGGCCAGCAGCGAGCAGGCCACCGGGGTGGCCAACCTCTGGGCCCACGGCGGTTTCATGCCCAACGGCATCGGCGGCCTGATCGCCTCGTTCGCGGTGGTGATGTTCGCCTTTGGCGGCATCGAGATCATCGGTATCACCGCCGGTGAAGCCAAGGACCCGCAGCGGGTCATCCCCAAGGCAATCAACGCGGTGCCGATGCGCATCCTGCTGTTCTATGTGCTGACCCTGTTCGTGCTGATGGCCATCTATCCATGGCCGCAGATCGGCAGCCAGGGCAGCCCGTTCGTGCAGATCTTCGACAACCTGGGCATCGGCTCGGCGGCGACCATCCTCAATATCGTGGTGATCTCGGCGGCGGTGTCGGCAATCAACAGCGACATCTTCGGCGCCGGACGCATGATGTACGGCCTGGCCCAGCAAGGGCAGGCGCCCAAGGGCTTTGCCCAGCTGTCGAAACACGGCGTGCCGTGGATGACCGTGGTGGTCATGGGCGCCGCGCTGCTGGGCGGTGTGCTGCTGAACTACCTGATTCCGGAAAACGTGTTCCTGCTGATTGCCTCGATCGCCACCTTTGCCACGGTCTGGGTCTGGCTGATGATCCTGTTCACCCAGGTGGCCATGCGTCGCTCGATGAGCGCCGAGCAGGTCGCCCAACTGAAATTCCCGGTGCCGTTCTGGCCCTGGGCGCCGGCAGCCGCCATCGTGTTCATGCTGTTCGTCTTCGGCGTGCTGGGTTACTTCCCGGAGACCCAGGCGGCGCTGGCGGTGGGCGCGGTGTGGATCGTGCTGCTGGTGATCGCTTATCTGTTGTGGGTCAAGCCTGCCGCCGGTCAGGCGGTCCAGGTACACCGCGACCCTTCTTTGTCCCATCGATAACTAACGGAGGCCTCGGATGAAAACTCTCTGGCAACACTGCCACGTCGCAAGCATGGCGCAAGGCGCTTACTCGATCATCGAGGATGCCGCCATCGTGACGTCAGGAGCGCTCATAGAGTGGATCGGCCCGCGCGACCAGGTTCCGGCCGGCGACTATGCCGAGCGGCATGACCTGGCGGGGGCCTGGGTCACCCCGGGCCTGATCGACTGCCACACCCACACGGTGTTCGGCGGCAACCGCAGCGGCGAATTCGAGCAACGCTTGCAAGGGGTGAGCTACGCCGAAATCGCCGCCGCCGGTGGCGGTATCGCTAGCACCGTGCGGGCCACCCGCGCGGCGAGCGAGGACGAACTGTTCGACAGTGCCCGCAAGCGCTTGAAAAGCCTGCTGCGCGACGGCGTGACCAGCGTCGAGATCAAGTCCGGCTACGGCCTGGACCTGGCCAGCGAACGCAAGATCCTGCGGGTGATCCGGCGCCTGGGCGCCGAGCTGCCGGTCAGTGTGCGCAGCACCTGCCTGGCGGCCCACGCCTTGCCGCCGGAATACGCCGAGCGCTCGGACGACTACATCGAGCACATCTGCAGCGAGATGCTCCCGGCCCTGGCCGCCGAGGGCCTGGTGGACGCGGTGGATGCGTTCTGCGAATACCTGGCGTTCTCGCCGGAACAGGTGGAGCGGGTGTTCGTTGCCGCGCAGAAGCTCGGCCTGCCGGTGAAGCTGCACGCCGAACAGTTGTCGTCGCTGCATGGCTCCAGCCTGGCGGCGCGTTATCACGCGCTGTCGGCCGACCACCTGGAGTTCATGACCGAGGAGGACGCCATCGCCATGGCCAAGGCCGGCACCGTCGCCGTGCTGTTGCCGGGCGCCTTCTATTTCCTGCGCGAAACCCAGCTGCCGCCGATGGACGCGCTGCGCAAGCACGGGGTGAAGATCGCCGTGGCCAGCGACCTCAACCCCGGCACTTCGCCGGCGCTCTCCCTGCGCTTGATGCTGAACATGGCCTGCACCTGTTTCCGCATGACCCCGGAAGAGGCCCTGGCCGGCGTGACCCTGCACGCGGCCACCGCGCTGGGCATGGAGCGGACCCACGGTTCGCTGGAGGCCGGCAAGGTGGCGGACTTCGTCGCCTGGCAGATCGATCGTCCCGCCGACCTGGCCTACTGGCTGGGCGGCGACCTGGAAAAACGCGTCGTGCGCCACGGCGTTGAAGTGGATTTATAGGAGAAGGGTTGTGGATAAGGTTCTGAACTTCAAACAAGGCCGGGTGCCGCTGCTGATCAGCATGCCCCACGCCGGCCTGCGCCTGACGCCAGCGGTCGAGGCCGGGCTGATACCCGAGGCGCAAAGCCTGCCGGATACCGACTGGCACATCCCGCGGCTCTACGCGTTCGCCGAGGAACTGGGCGCCAGCACCCTGGCGGCCGAGTATTCGCGTTTCGTCATCGACCTCAATCGCCCGTCCGACGACAAGCCTTTATATGTCGGCGCCACCACCGGGTTGTACCCGGCCACGCTGTTCGATGGCGTACCGCTGTTCCGTGAGGGGCGGGAGCCGTCGAAACAGGAGCGGGCGACTTATCTGGAGCAGGTCTGGACGCCTTATCACAGCACCCTGCAGCAGGAGCTGGCGCGGCTGAAGGCCGAGTTCGGCTATGCCTTGCTGTTCGACGCGCACTCGATCCGCTCGCTGATCCCGCACCTGTTCGAAGGCAAGCTGCCGGACTTCAACCTGGGTACCTTCAATGGCGCCAGCTGCGATGCCGAGCTGGCCAGCCAGCTGGAAGCGATCTGCGCCCGTCATGCCGACTACAGCCATGTGCTCAATGGCCGTTTCAAGGGCGGCCATATCACCCGGCATTACGGCAACCCGGCGGAGAACATCCATGCCGTGCAGCTGGAGCTGGCGCAGAGCACCTACATGGAAGAGTTCGAGCCGTTCCGCTACCGCGACGATCTGGCGGCGCCGACCCAGGTGGTGCTCAAGCAGCTGCTGCAAGGGCTGCTGGCCTGGGGGCAGAAGCGCTACGGGCGCTGAAGCCGACAGGAAGCCCTGTAGCCGCTGCCGCAGGCTGCGATAAGGCCGAAGGCCTTCAGCGATCTCAAGATCCTGCGCCTGCTGCGCAGTCGAGCGCAGCCTTCGGCAGCGGCTACAGGTGCGCCTGGCTTTCCGGGGGGAACAACCGCATTTTTTCCTAGGACATGCTCATTCCGTAATTCGGGTTTATGATGCCGGACGGCAGAATAATTGAAGTCCCCCCAGGGATGACCTCGACCCCTTACGGAGCGCGCAATGCAGACTTTGTACCCGCAGATCAAACCCTATGCCCGGCACGATCTGGCTGTCGACGAACCCCATGTGCTGTATGTCGATGAGAGCGGTTCCCCGGAAGGCTTGCCGGTGGTGTTCATCCACGGTGGCCCGGGAGCCGGGTGCGATGCCCAGAGTCGCCGTTACTTCGACCCGAACCTGTACCGCATCGTCACCTTCGACCAGCGCGGTTGCGGGCGTTCCACCCCGCACGCCAGCCTGGAAAACAACACCACCTGGGACCTGGTCGCCGACCTCGAGCGGATCCGCCTGCACCTGGGCATCGAGAAATGGGTGGTGTTCGGCGGCTCCTGGGGTTCGACCCTGGCCCTGGCCTATGCGCAAACCCATCCTGAGCGTGTCCATGGTCTGATTCTGCGGGGGATCTTTCTGTGCCGTCCGCAGGAAATCAAATGGTTCTACCAGGAAGGCGCCAGCCGTCTGTTCCCCGACTACTGGCAGGACTACATGGCGCCTATCCCGCTGGACGAGCGCGACGACCTGCTCAGCGCCTTCCACAAGCGTCTCGTCGGTAATGACCAGATCGCCCAGATGCATGCGGCCAAGGCCTGGTCGATCTGGGAAGGGCGCACCGCGACGCTGCGGCCAAACCCGCTGGTGGTCGATCGTTTCTCCGAGCCGCAGCGCGCGCTGTCGATCGCCCGGATCGAATGCCATTACTTCACCAACCATGCGTTCCTCGAGCCGAACCAGCTGATTCGCGACATGGGCAAGATTGCCCACCTGCCGGGCGTGATCGTGCATGGCCGCTACGACGTGATATGTCCGCTGGACAACGCCTGGGAATTGCACCAGGCCTGGCCGAACAGCGAACTGCAGGTGATCCGCGATGCTGGTCACGCCGCGTCGGAGCCGGGCATCACCGATGCCCTGGTGCGCGCCGCTAATCAGATGGCCCGGCGCCTGCTCGACCTGCCGCCCGAAGAAGCATGAAGGGGTTGTTGCAGCGCGTGCGCGGCGCGCGGGTCGAAGTGGCGGGGGAAATCGTCGGTGCGGTGGACCAGGGTTTGCTGGTGCTGGTAGCGGTGGAGCCCGAGGACACTCGGGCCAGTGCCGACAAACTGCTGCACAAGCTGCTTAACTATCGGGTATTCAGTGATGCCGAGGGCAAGATGAACCAGTCCCTGGCTGATGTGGACGGCGGTTTGCTGCTGGTCTCGCAGTTCACCCTGGCCGCGGATACCAAGAACGGCCTGCGCCCGAGCTTTTCCACCGCGGCGCCGCCGGCCCTCGGCGAAGAACTTTTTGACTATCTGCTATGCAAGGCGCAACAGTTGCATGGCAAAGTAGCATCAGGGCGCTTCGGGGCGGATATGCAGGTCCATCTGGTCAATGATGGCCCGGTAACCTTCCTGTTACAGACCTGAAAGTGCTTGAAACATCTTTTTCGGCCGGAAGCGGCCGAAAATAGGCGTTTTTCGCGATAAATACTTGGTCGCCCCTGATGCGTTGTAACGCGGGCTACTAGATAATCGCGCGCTACGGGGATCAGCGTTCGTTGGTCCGTTTTTGACTTAGGTAGAGACTTGTTCGGGACCGTTTGGGGAATCATTTAGCCCCATCGGAGTCGGAACAATGCTCGCCAACCTGGCATATAGATAGCTGGCCGTTGGTTTTTTGATCTGTTTTCGGCGAGGGTTGCTCGTGATTGTTAGTCCCTGTAATGCACCAAAATTGTCTGCCAAACGGTTACGAAACGCACTGGTGACGGGCTCTGCACTGCTCTGCCTGCTTAGCGCCGGCCAACTCTGGGCATTCAATCTGGATGATGTATCGGCCAAGGCTAAGGATCTGGCCGGGCAGAAGTACGAGGCTCCGCGCAGTAACCTGCCGAACGAATTTCGTGAGATGAAGTTCGCGGACTATCAGAAAATCCGCTTCCTGCCTGAAAAGGCCGAGTGGGCCAAGCAGAAAACCCCATTCAAGCTGTCCTTCTATCACCAGGGCATGCACTTCGATACGCCGGTGAAAATCAACGAAATCACGGCGAACACCGTCGAAGAGATCAAATACGACTCGACTCGCTTCGATTTCGGCGACCTTAAGTTCGATCCCAAGGCCACCGAACAGCTCGGTTACGCGGGCTTCCGTGTCCTGTACCCGATCAACAAGGCGGACAAGCAGGACGAAATCATGACCATGCTCGGCGCGAGCTACTTCCGCGTCATTGGCAAGGGTCACGTCTATGGTCTGTCGGCCCGTGGCCTGGCCATCGACACCGCGCTGCCATCCGGTGAGGAATTCCCGCGCTTTACCGAATTCTGGATCCAGCAACCCAAGCCGACCGACAAGCACCTGGTGATCTTCGCCCTGCTGGACTCGCCGCGGGCCACTGGCGCCTATCGCCTGACCCTGCGTCCGGGCAGCGACACCATCGTCGACGTCAAGGCCAAGATGTTCCTGCGTGACAAGGTCGGCAAGCTGGGCATTGCCCCGCTGACCAGCATGTTCCTGTTCGGCGCCAACCAGCCGTCGAAAGTCCTCAACTACCGCCGCGAGCTGCACGACTCCAGCGGCCTGTCGATCCATGCCGGCAACGGCGAGTGGATCTGGCGTCCGCTGAACAACCCGAAACACCTGGCCGTGAGCAACTTCTCGGTAGAGAACCCGCGTGGTTTCGGCCTGCTGCAGCGTGGTCGCGACTTCAGCCACTACGAAGACCTCGACGACCGCTACGACAAGCGCCCAAGCGCCTGGATCGAGCCGAAGGGCGACTGGGGCAAAGGCACCGTCGATCTGGTAGAGATCCCGACCGCGGACGAAACCAACGACAACATCGTGGCATTCTGGAGTCCGGAAAAGCAGCCTGAGCCAGGCCAGGCGTTCGATTTCGCCTATCGCCTGCACTGGACCATGGACGAGGCTTCCCTGCATTCGCCAGACAGCGCCTGGGTCGAGCAGACCCTGCGTTCCACCGGTGACGTCAAGCAATCCAACCTGATCCGCCAGCCGGACGGCAGCGTGGCCTACCTGGTGGACTTCGAAGGTCCATCCCTGGCGGCATTGCCGGAAGACACCGAGGTGCGCAGCCAGGTCAGCGTCGGCGACAACGCCGAGCTGGTGGAAAACAGCGTGCGCTACAACCCTGAAACCAAGGGCTGGCGCCTGACCCTGCGGATGAAGATCAAGGATCCGAGCAAATCCACCGAAATGCGTGCGGCCCTGGTCAAGAACGCCACCCCTGTCGAGCCGGCCAAGGCCGTGTCGCCAGCCTCCAGCTCCTCCATCGCCAAGGCCGACAAAGTCGCCGCCAAGCAGCAGGAGAAAAAAGAGGCGGATGCCAAGCAAGCCGAAGCCAAGCCGGCCAAGGACGCCAAGAACCACAAAGACGCCAAGCAGCCTGCTGCTGCCGAGGCGGCCCCAGCCACACCGGAATCTGTCCCGACCGAGCAAGTCCTGACCGAGACCTGGAGCTACCAGTTGCCTGCCGATGAGTAACCCTCAAGTACAGCCAGAGACTCTTGCCGAGTATCTGGCGCACCTGCCAATGACCGATGAGCAGCGCGCGGAACTCGCGGGCTGCAAGTCCTTCAGTGAACTGCACGAACGCCTGTCGTCCTCGACGTTCGACGCGCCTGCCGATGCCGCCCAGGCCTCGGTGGGCCGCCGGCTGACCCTGAGTTCCGCCGAGGAACTGATCGATGCCGAGATGCTGGCGCTCGACGCCAGCGGTCGCGTGTGCCTCAAGGCCACGCCGCCGATCCGTCGGACCAAGGTGGTTCCCGAACCCTGGCGCACCAATATCCTGGTGCGTGGCTGGCGGCGCCTGACCGGACGCACCAACCCGCCGGCACCGCCGAAGGATGAGCGGGTGCTCCCGGCGGCGCGCTGGCGCACCGTGGGCTCGATCCGCCGTTACATCCTGCTGGTGCTGATGCTCGGCCAGACCATAGTGGCCGGCTGGTACATGAAAGGCATCATGCCGTACCAGGGCTGGTCGTTCGTCGACCTGGAAGAAGTCATGCATCAGCCATTGATGCAGACCGCCACCCAGGTACTGCCGTACGCCCTGCAGACCAGCATCCTGATCATGTTCGGCATCCTGTTCTGCTGGGTTTCGGCCGGTTTCTGGACCGCGCTGATGGGCTTCCTCGAGCTGCTCACCGGGCATGACAAATACCGCATTTCCGGTAAAAGCGCCGGCAACGAGCCGATTCCGCAAGATGCACGCACCGCGCTGGTGATGCCGATCTGCAACGAAGACGTGCCGCGGGTATTCGCCGGCCTGCGGGCGACCTTCGAGTCGGTCGCGGCCACCGGTGACCTGGACCGCTTCGACTTCTTCGTGCTCAGCGACAGTAACGACACCGATATCTGCGTGGCCGAGCAGCAGGCCTGGCTGGACGTCTGCCGCGAAACCAAGGGTTTCGGCAAGATCTTCTATCGCCGCCGTCGCCGTCGGGTGAAACGCAAGAGCGGTAACCTCGACGACTTCTGCCGTCGTTGGGGCGGCGACTACAAGTACATGGTGGTGCTCGACGCCGACAGCGTGATGAGCGGCGAATGCCTGACCAGCCTGGTGCGCCTGATGGAAGCCACGCCGGACGCGGGGATTATCCAGACCGCGCCGAAAGCCTCGGGCATGGACACCCTGTATGCGCGCATGCAGCAGTTCGCCACCCGCGTCTACGGCCCGCTGTTCACTGCCGGCCTGCACTTCTGGCAGCTGGGCGAGTCCCACTACTGGGGCCACAACGCGATCATCCGCATGAAGCCGTTCATCGAGCACTGCGCCCTGGCGCCGTTGCCCGGTAAAGGCGCCTTCGCCGGTGCGATCCTGTCCCACGACTTCGTCGAAGCGGCGCTGATGCGTCGCGCCGGCTGGGGCGTGTGGATTGCCTACGACCTGCCGGGCAGCTACGAAGAGCTGCCGCCGAACCTGCTGGACGAGCTCAAGCGTGACCGTCGCTGGTGCCACGGTAACCTGATGAACTTCCGCCTGTTCCTGGTCAAGGGCATGCACCCGGTGCACCGTGCGGTGTTCCTCACCGGGGTGATGTCCTACCTGTCGGCGCCGCTGTGGTTCTTCTTCCTGGTGCTGTCGACGGCCCTGCTGGCGGTCAACACCCTGATGGAGCCGCAGTACTTCCTGGAGCCGCGCCAGCTGTATCCGCTGTGGCCACAATGGCATCCGGACAAGGCGATCGCGCTGTTCTCGACCACTATCGTGCTGCTGTTCCTGCCGAAACTGTTGAGCATCATCCTGATCTGGGCCAAGGGCGCGAAAGAGTTTGGCGGCAAGTTCAAGGTGACCCTGTCGATGCTGCTGGAGATGCTGTTCTCCATGCTGCTGGCGCCGGTACGGATGATCTTCCACACCCGTTTCGTGCTGGCCGCGTTCCTTGGCTGGGCCGCGACCTGGAACTCGCCACAACGTGACGACGATTCCACGCCGTGGAGCGAAGCGGTGCGCCGCCATGGTCCGCAGACCTTGCTGGGCTTCTTCTGGGCGCTGCTGGTGATCTGGCTGAACCCGAGCTTCCTCTGGTGGCTGGTGCCGATCGTCGGTTCGCTGATGCTGTCGATCCCGGTGTCGGTGATTTCCAGCCGTGTCGGCCTGGGCCTGAAGTCCCGTGACGAAAGCCTGTTCCTGATCCCCGAAGAATACGCGCCGCCACAGGAGCTGGTGTCCACCGACCAGTACACCCATGAAAACCGTTGGCATGCGCTGAACGACGGCTTCATCCGGGCGGTGGTCGATCCGCAGCAGAACGCCCTGGCCTGTGCCCTGGCGACGTCCCGGCACGGCCTGGCCGAGCCGATCGAGTGGCTGCGTAGCGAACGTGTCCGCCATGCCCTGAAAGTGGGGCCGGCGGCGCTGAACAACGGCGAGCGCCTGGCGCTGCTGAGCGACCCGGTGGCCCTGGCCCGCCTGCATGAGCAGGTCTGGAGCGAAGGCCATGCCGACTGGCTGAGCGCCTGGCGGCAATCGGTGGATGAAGACCCTCATGCACCGTTGTTGCCGTTGCGACCGCAAACGGCAATCGCCCAACCGGCCTGATGACAACGCCCTTGAGAGCACTCTCAAGGGCGTTGTTGTTTGTGGGCCCGCTCTTGTAGCCGCTGCCGCAGGCTGCGATCGATTGGGCGGCATCCGTACCGAAGGGGACGCAGGATCCTGAGATCGCAGGAGGTCCTACGACCAGCGTGGCCCGGACCATCGCAGCCTGCGGCAGCGGCTACAGGGAGATTGTCACCCCCCCCCTGTAACAACAAATCCTGGTCAAACCCTTGTGCAAACGGCCGGGTGAGTTAGCATCGCACCCCGAATTGCTGCGAGCGGGCATTCCTGGTGCCCGTATCCGTCGGTTTTCCAGGGAAAACCTGTCGCGGGTTCGCCTCACAATAAAATGGGTTCAGGGGACTTGAAGATGAAGAAGTATCTCTCGATGCTGCTGCTCGGCGTCACGGCAATGGTGGCGGTCAATGCAGCCCAGGCTGGCGCCATCGATGATGCGGTCAAGCGCGGCACGCTGAAAGTCGGCATGGACCCGACCTACATGCCGTTCGAGATGACCAACAAGCGCGGTGAGATCATCGGTTTCGAGGTCGATATCCTCAAGGCCATGACCAAGGCCATGGGCGTCAAGCTGGAGCTGGTTTCCACCGGCTACGACGGCATCATCCCGGCCCTGCTGACCGACAAGTTCGACATGATCGGCAGCGGCATGACCCTGACCCAGGAACGCAACCTGCGCCTGAACTTCAGCGAACCCTTCATCGTGGTCGGCCAGACCCTGCTGATCCGCAAGGAACTGGAAGGCACCATCAAGTCCTATAAAGACCTGAACACCGCCGACTACCGCATCACCTCCAAGCTGGGCACCACCGGCGAGATGGTCGCCAAGAAGCTGATCGCCAAGGCCAAGTACCACGGCTACGACAACGAGCAGGAAGCCGTGCTCGACGTGGTCAACGGCAAGGCCGACGCCTTTATCTACGATGCCCCGTACAACGTGGTGGCACTGAGCAAGGTCGGCAACGGCAAGCTTACGTTCCTCGACAAGCCGTTCACCTATGAGCCCCTGGCGTTCGGCCTGAAGAAGGGTGACTACGACAGCCTCAACTTCATCAACAACTTCCTGCACCAGATCCACGAAGACGGCACCTACGATCGTATCCATGACAAGTGGTTCAAGAGCACCGAGTGGCTCAAGGACATGGAATAACACTCGGTCAGACAGACCGAGTCGCCCCATTCGCGGGCAAGCCTCGCTCCTACGGATTCACGCAATCCCTGTAGGAGCGAGCCGGCTCGCGATGGCGTCCTGATCGGCGATACCGAACTTCCCCGCTGCAAACGGCTGGAACCTGCAAAGTGATCAAACATAAAAAAGCCCAATGGCCCTGGCACGTACTGACCGTGCTGGTGCTGATCGGCCTGGCCGGCGCGCTGTATTACGCCACCTCGCTGATGTCCTACGAATGGCGCTGGAACCGCGTACCGCAGTACTTCGCCTACCAGGCCGAGGAGTCGCAGCGGGCGGCGGACATCTCCACCGTCAGCGAGCTGGTGCGCAAAGGCGGCAAGGCCGAGGTCACGCTGCGCAACGACGCGGGTGACGAGCAACGGCTGACGGTCGACGAAAACAGCCTGCAAGTCGCCCGTGGCGACGATGTGGCCGAAGGCGATGTGATCGGCGTGACCCGTCACTGGGCGGCCGGGCCGCTGCTGCTGGGGCTGTGGACCACCTTGTGGTTGTCGCTGGTGTCCGGGGTGCTGGGGCTGTTCATCGGCTTGGCGACCGGGCTTTGCCGGCTGTCGAACAACCCGACCCTGCGGGACCTGTCGACCATTTACGTCGAACTGGTGCGCGGCACGCCGCTGCTGGTGCAGATCTTCATTTTCTATTTCTTCATCGGCACGGTGCTGAACCTGTCCCGCGAGTTCGCCGGGATCGCCGCGCTGTCACTGTTCACCGGTGCCTATGTGGCGGAAATCGTCCGCGCCGGCGTGCAGTCGATCGCCCGTGGCCAGAATGAAGCGGCCCGCTCCCTGGGCCTGAACGCCAGCCAGTCGATGCGCCATGTGGTACTGCCGCAGGCCTTCAAGCGGGTGCTGCCGCCGCTGGCCGGGCAGTTCATCAGCCTGGTGAAAGACACCTCGCTGGTGTCGGTGATCGCCATCACCGAGCTGCTCAAGAGCGGACGTGAAGTCATCACCACCTCGTTTTCGCCGTTCGAGATCCTGTTCTGCGTGGCGGCCCTGTACCTGTTGATCAACCTGCCGCTGTCGAAGATGGCCAGCCGGCTTGAGCGGAGGCTCGCGCAAAGTGATTGAAGTCCGCGATCTGGTAAAAGTCTTCGACACCCGGGGCCAGGTGGTCCGCGCGGTAGATAACGTCACCACTAACGTGGCCAAGGGCGAAGTGCTGGTGGTGATCGGCCCGTCCGGCTCCGGCAAGTCGACCTTCCTGCGTTGTCTCAACGGCCTGGAACAGTTCGATTCCGGCTCGGTGAGCATCGACGGCCTGCAACTGGCCGATCCGAAGACCGATGTGAATGCCTATCGCCGCGAAGTCGGCATGGTGTTCCAGCATTTCAACCTGTTCCCGCACATGACCGTGCTGGAAAACCTCTGCCTGGCGCAGAAGGTGGTGCGCAAGCGCGGCAAGCAGGAGCGCGAGGCCAAGGCCCTGGCGTTGCTGGAGAAGGTCGGTATCGCGCAGAAGGCCAACGAGTTCCCGTCGCGGCTCTCCGGCGGCCAGCAGCAACGCGTGGCCATCGCCAGGGCGCTGGCCATGGAGCCCAAGGTCATGCTGTTCGACGAGCCGACTTCGGCGCTGGACCCGGAAATGGTCGGCGAAGTGCTGGACGTGATGAAAACCCTGGCCCTGGAAGGCATGACCATGGTCTGTGTGACCCACGAAATGGGCTTTGCCCGGGAAGTGGCGGATCGGGTGCTGTTCTTCGATCACGGCAAACTGCTGGAAGACGCCTCGCCAGCGGCGTTCTTCGATGCGCCCCAAGACCCGCGGGCCCAGGCGTT
Source organism: Pseudomonas sp. T8 (assembly GCF_024610635.1). Classification (NCBI taxonomy): domain Bacteria; kingdom Pseudomonadati; phylum Pseudomonadota; class Gammaproteobacteria; order Pseudomonadales; family Pseudomonadaceae; genus Pseudomonas; species Pseudomonas sp. T8. The sequence goes on along the minus strand of NZ_CP102374.1, from coordinate 3,821,124 downwards.
CCTGCGTCAGGTCCTGTAGGTTTTCCACCGGCTGAAACCCATCGCGGGCAAGCCTCGCTCCTACAGATGACCTTTATCTGTAGGAGCGAGGCTTGCCCGCGATTGTTTCACCCCGATATCAAGCGAAACCGGCTCGGCTCAAACCCGGAAGCGCCCGACCAGGGTCTGCAGATGGGTCCCCAGGCGCGCCAGCTCGACGCTGGAGGCCGCTGTTTCCTCACTGGCTGCCGAGGTCTGCTCGGACACGTCGCGCACGTTCAGCACGCTTCTGTTGATTTCCTCGGCCACCGCGCTCTGCTGCTCGGCCGCGGCGGCGATCTGCTGGTTCATCGCCTGGATCGCCGAGACGGTGCGGGTGATGTTTTCCAGCGAGCCACCGGCCCGACGGGTCAGCTCTACGCTGCTGTCGGTCAGGTTGCGGCTGTTGTCCATGATGTTGGCCACTTCCTGGGTGCCGTTCTGCAGGCCGACGATCAGCTCCTCGATCTCTTCGGTGGACTTCTGGGTGCGCTGCGCCAGGCTGCGCACCTCGTCGGCCACCACGGCGAAACCACGACCGGCTTCACCCGCGCGGGCGGCTTCGATGGCGGCGTTGAGGGCCAGCAGGTTGGTCTGCTGGGCGACCGACTTGATCACGTCGAGCACACTGCCGATCTTGTCGCTTTCCTGCTTCAGGTGGCCCATGGCGGCGGTTGAGTTGCCGACCTCGGCGGCCAGGCGTTCGATCTGTGCGATCGCCTCGCCAACTACCTTGTCGCCCTCGCGGGCCTGCTGATCGGCGGCGACCGCGGCTTCCGAGGCTTCCTCGGCGTTGCGCGCGACTTCCTGGACCGTGGCGGCCATTTCATTCATGGCGGTGGCGACCTGGTCGGTCTCGACTTTCTGGCTGTTGACTCCGGCGCTGGTCTGCTCGGTCACCGCCGACAGTTGCTCGGCGGCGCTGGCAATCTGGGTGACGCCATCGCTGATGCCGCCGATCAGCTCGCGCAGGCTCAGGGTCATGCGTTGCATGGCCCGTTGCAGCTGGCCGAGCTCGTCGCGACGCTCGACCTGCAGGTTTTCGCTGAGATCGCCCGAGGCGACACGCTCGACCACCTTGAGGGTCTGGCGCAGCGGGATGACGATCTGCCGGGTGATGCTCCAGGCAGCAACCAGGCCGAACAGCAGGGCCAGGGCGGTGACGATGGCCAGGGTGCTTCTGGCCCGGGCGGCGTCGCCGTCGCGTTTGTGGGTTTGCGCGGCGGTCAGCTGCTTGCTGACTTCCATCAGGCGGTCGCCCTGGGCCGCCATGCGTTTGAGCGCGGCGGCGCTGGCCACCTGGGAGTCGCGAAACTCGCTGACGGCGGAGCGATAGCCCTTGAGGGCGTCGGTGGCCTGTTGCAGGTTGGCCAGGTGCTGTTCCGGCAGCTTGGCCGGCAGGCTGGCGAGGTTGTTCAGGGCGTTGTCGATGGCGTCCAGCGCCGGCTGTTCGGCCTCGGCCTTGCCGCTGTAGGTGTAGCCGCGGACCTGGAAGCGCGCCTGCTGGATCAGTTTGCTCAGGTCGATGACGCTATTGAACTGGGCCACGCTGTCGCCCTGCAGCATGGATTTCTCCACTTCGGCCACCCGGGCCACGGCGTTATCGGCGGTGGCGCCCAGTTTGGCGCGGGCGGCTTCGCGGCTGGCGGTGGCGCGGGTCATGTCGGCGAAGGCCAGCTTGTACTCGCTGACGGCGGCGATCTGCTGGTCGATCATGGCGATGCTTTCAGGCATTTCCAGCATCTTGCGTGCGCGTTGCAAGCCTTCGTCGAGCTGGTTCAGCAGCTCGCTGACGGCCCCCGGTCCCTGCTCGCCACGGCGCATTTCATAGTCCAGGCGCGCGATGCGCAGGTCCTTGGTCAGCTCGTTGAGGCTGGAGATATAGCCCAGCTTGTCGCCGCGCTCGATCACATTGCCCAGGCCCAGCCAGCCGGTCGCGGTGATCAGCAGGGTCAGTAGCAGCACCAGACCGAAGCCAACGCCGAGTTTGAGGTTGACGCTCACATTTCCCAGACTCTGGGCTAACCAACGGTACATGCCGCGAACTCCCTTGGGCTATTAAATAGGTTTTGTAGAGAGCCTATCGGCTGCGTCAGATAAATCTGAAGCAGCCGTGTAACAGCAGCGAGGCTTGCCGGCGATGGCGCCGTGTCAGGCACCGCGCTATCGCGGGCAAGCCTCGCTCCTACGGGAGTGGGGGTTAGTTAGAAGAGGCGGGCGAGAAGGGCGGTGACGGCGGTTTCGACCCGCAGGATGCGTTCGCCGAGTTGCACCGGTTGCAGGCCGGACTTGCCCAGCAGGTCGATTTCGTAGGGGATCCAGCCGCCTTCCGGGCCGATGGCCAGGGTCACCGGCTCATCCAGGCCGCGGGGGCAGGCCGGGTACTGGCCAGGATGGCCGACCAGGCCGAGGGTGCCCTCGACCAGCGCTGGCAGACGGTCTTCGACGAAGGGTTTGAAGCGCTTTTCGATGACCACTTCCGGCAGCACGCTGTCGCGGGCCTGTTCCAGGCCGAGGATCAGTTGCTCGCGAATCGCCTCGGGTTCGAGGAAAGGCGTTTGCCAGAAGCTTTTCTCGACCCGGTAGCTGTTCACCAGCACCAGCCGGGGCACGCCCATGGCCGCGACGGTTTGCAGCACCCGGCGGAGCATTTTCGGGCGCGGCAGGGCCAGCACCAGGGTCAGGGGCAGCTTGGTCGGCGGTGGCTGGTCGAGGCTGACTTGCAGTTCGGCTTCCCCAGGCTCCAGGCGCAGCAGTTCGGCCGAGCCCATCAACCCGCCGATACGGCCGACCCGCAGGCTGTCGCCCACCGCGGCCCGATGGACTTCCTGCATGTGGGTCAGGCGGCGATCGCGCAGGATCACCCGGTCGGCCGCGATGAAGTCGGCCTCCTCGAGCAGCAGCAGGTTCACGCTTGGGTCGCTGGCGGCTGGTCGTTGTGGTCTTCCGCCGGCTGGTCGTCCGGATGGTCGCCGCGCTTGCTGATCAGGCTGCCGAACAGGATGCCGATCTCGAACAGCAGCCACATCGGTACCGCCAGCAGGGTTTGGGAGAAGATGTCCGGCGGGGTCAGGATCATGCCGACCACGAAGCAGCCGATGATCACGTACGGGCGGATCTTCTTCAGGTAGGCGACGTCGACCACGCCGATCCACACCAGCAGCACCACCGCCACCGGGATCTCGAACGCCACGCCGAAGGCGAAGAACAGGGTCATGACGAAATCGAGGTAGCTGGTGATGTCGGTCATCATTTCCACGCCGGCTGGGGTGGCTGCGGCGAAGAACTTGAAGATCAGCGGGAACACCAGGAAATAGGCGAAGGCCATGCCGATGTAGAACAGCAGGATGCTGGAGACCAGCAGTGGTACGGCGATGCGCTTTTCATGCTTGTACAGGCCGGGGGCGATGAAGCCCCAGATCTGGTGCAGGATCACCGGGATCGCCAGGAACAGCGAGACCATCATCGTCAGCTTGAGCGGGGTCAGGAACGGCGACGCCACGTCGGTGGCAATCATCGTTGCGCCCGCCGGCAGGTACTGGCGCAACGGCGTGGAGACGATGGTGTAGATCTGCTGGGTGAAGGCGAACAGCCCGCCGAAGATCAGGAAGATCGCCGCCACGCAGCGCAGCAACCGGGTGCGCAACTCGGTGAGGTGCGACACCAGCGGCATATGTTGGTCGTTTTCCGGAATATCGCTCATGGGGCTCGCGGCGGCAAAGTAGGGTCGTGGGGGGCTGGCGTGACAGGCGTTGTCACGGGCGCAGCCGGTTCGGCCGGTGCAGTTGCGGCAGTAGGGCTCGCCGTGGTCGCGCTGGCGGGCGCTTCAGGCGCCGCGGCGGGCGCATGAATGCTCTGTTCGGCCACGGGCTCGACCGGTGTCGGCTGTTGCTGGATCGGATTGAGGATTTTCCGCGCTTCCTGTTCCAGCGACAGAATGTGTTCGTTGTGCAGTTGCCGACGAATTTCATCGGCACCGATTTCCCGTTCAACTTCCTGCTTGATCGCATTGAAGCTGCGCTTCAGGCGGCCGATCCACAGGCCAGCCGTGCGCGCGGCGCCCGGCAGACGCTCGGGGCCGAGCACCAGCAGGGCCACCAGGCCGACGAGCAGCAGTTCAGAGAAGCTGATACCAAACATTAGTCAGTGCTCACGAGTCTTTGCGGGTCGGCTCTTCGACTTTTTGCGCCTGCACGTCGATGGTGTGCGGCTGGTTCAGCGGAGTGCTTTGCGGCTGGACCGGCGGAGCAGGCTGGGCGGTCGGAGGCACGCCAGGCTCGGCGGGTTTTTCGTCGTCGTTCATGGCCTTGCGAAAGCCCTTGATCGATTCGCCGACATCGGTGCCGAGGTTTTTCAGTTTCTTGGTGCCGAACACCAGCACCACGACAACCAGGATGACGATCCAGTGTTTCCAGTCAAAAATGCCCATGCTGCGTTTCCTCTCTAAATGATGTTCAGGCGGACGGACGCGAGGCTTTCTCGGCGTGTCCAGACAAACCGAAGCGCCGGTCCAGTTCATCGAGAACGGCCTGCGGATGCTGCCCCAGCTGGGCGAGCATGACCATGGTGTGGAACCACAGGTCGGCGGTTTCGTAGATCACATCGCTGCAGTCGCCGCTGTGGGCGGCGTCCTTGGCGGCAATGATGGTTTCCACCGATTCTTCGCCGACTTTTTCCAGAATCTTGTTCAGGCCCTTGTGGTACAGGCTGGCGACATAGGAAGTGTCGGCGGCGGCGCCTTTGCGCTCTTCCAGCACCTGGGCCAGACGGGTCAGGGTATCGCTCATGTTCAGTGTCCTGCTTGATAGATCGCGTGCGGGTCTTTGAGTACCGGATCGACCGTTTTCCAGTCGCCGTTTTCATAAACGCGGTAGAAGCAGCTCTGGCGGCCTGTGTGGCAGGCAATGTCGCCGATTTGTTCGACCATCAGGATGATGACGTCGGCATCGCAGTCCAGGCGCATTTCATGAAGCTTTTGCACATGCCCGGACTCTTCTCCCTTGCGCCATAGCTTGCCACGCGAACGTGACCAGTAGATGGCACGGTTTTCGGCAGCGGTCAGGCTCAGCGCCTCGCGGTTCATCCAGGCCATCATCAGCACGCGCCCGGTCTTGTGATCCTGGGCGATGGCCGGCACCAGGCCGTCAGCGTCCCATTTGATCTCGTCCAGCCAATCTTTCATCTTCGACTCCGACAACAGGGCCCGACGCGCTCGTCGAGCCTCGGCGATGAGAAACAGTGTGCCAGCCGCTAGCCCGGCTGGCTATCGGCGCACGACCAGATACAAGCCCACGGCCATCATGATGCCGGCCGGCCAGTGACCCAGTTCGTTCAGCGGTCCGCCGGCCGCGAGGATCGCGCCACCGCCCAGGTGCGCCGCGCCGAGAAGGCGCAGGAACCAGTCGTCCTTGCGCCGTTTCCAGGGCGGCGAAGGGGCCTGGGCATGGGGCTGGGACATGCGTTCGAGCAGGTCGCGGGTCATGTTGGCCAGGTGCGGCAGTTGTTCGACCTGGCTGTGCAGGTTGCCCAGCAAGGCTTTCGGGCTGACGCGCTCGCGCATCCAGCGTTCGAGGAACGGCTGGGCGGTGTTCCACAGGTCCAGCTCCGGGTACAGCTGGCGGCCCAGGCCTTCGATGTTCAGCAGGGTCTTTTGCAGCAGCACCAGCTGCGGCTGCACTTCCATGTTGAAGCGGCGAGCGGTCTGGAACAGGCGCATCAGCACCTGGCCGAAGGAAATATCTTTTAACGGTTTTTCGAAGATCGGCTCGCACACGGTACGGATCGCCGCTTCGAATTCGTTGAGTTTGGTCTCTGCCGGCACCCAGCCCGAATCGATGTGCAGCTGCGCCACGCGCCGGTAATCGCGCTTGAAGAACGCGAACAGGTTGCGGGCCAGGTAGTCTTGGTCTTCCGGGGTCAGGCTGCCGACGATGCCGCAGTCGATGGCAATGTATTGCGGGCTCCACGGCTGCACGGTGCTGACGAAGATGTTGCCCGGGTGCATGTCGGCGTGGAAGAAGCTGTCGCGGAACACCTGGGTGAAGAAGATCTCCACGCCGCGCTCGGCGAGCATTTTCATGTCGGTGCGCTGGTCGGCCAGGGTGGCCAGGTCGGTCACCTGGATCCCGTAGATGCGCTCCATGACCAGCACTTTCGGCCGGCACCAGTCCCAGTAGACCTGCGGCACGTAGAGTAGCGGCGAGCCTTCGAAGTTGCGCTTGAGCTGGCTGGCGTTGGCCGCTTCGCGCAACAGGTCGAGTTCGTCGTAGATGGTTTTTTCGTAATCGCTGACCACATCCACCGGGTGCAGCAGGCGGGCGTCGGCCGAAACCTTTTCGGCGGCGCGGGCAAGGATGAACAGCCAGGCCAGGTCCTGGGCGATGACCGGCTTGAGGCCCGGGCGGATGACCTTGACCACCACTTCTTCGCCGCTCTTGAGCTGGGCGGCGTGGACTTGCGCCACCGAAGCGGAGGCCAGGGGCTCGATATCGAAGCGGCTGAACACATCGCTGATCTTCTTGCCCAGTTGCTCCTCGATCAGCGCCACCGACTTCTTCGAATCGAAGGGCGGCACGCGGTCCTGCAGCAGCATCAGCTCGTCGGCGATGTCTTCGGGCAGCAGATCGCGGCGGGTCGAGAGAATCTGTCCGAACTTGATGAAGATCGGCCCCAGGTCCTGCAAGGCCAGGCGCAGGCGCGCACCGCGGCTCAGCTCCAGTTGCTTGCGCGGGAACCAGCGCCAGGGCAAGGCGTAGCGCAGCGCCAGGAGGAACCAGGGCAGGGGCAGGGCGAACAGCAGGTCATCGAGGCGGTAGCGGATCACGACGCGCTGGATGCGCAACAAACGGCGGACGGCAAGCAGCTTCATGCGTTATCGCTTGGGTCAAGGGATCGGGAAAGGCGCTCGAAGCGCGCCTCGAGGCGTTCCAGGTCGAGCTTGACCCGGTCCAGTTCACTGAAGCGGGCTTCGGCTTCGCGCTGGCCCACCAGGGTGCGCGACTCTTCGGCCAGGTATTCGGCGAGATTCTGGTTCAGGCTGGCGAAACCCTGGCGATACCAGCGCGCGCGGCTGCGTAAATGGCCGCTGAACAGCTGGGTGGCCACCGGGCCGAGCCAGCGCGAGAGTTCGTACTCCCAGTCCAGTTCGAGGTCCTGGAGGATGGCCGCCAGTTCCAGCAGCACGCCGCTGTCGCCTTCCAGCTCGACTTCGGGGCTGTGCAGCACCGAGGTCTTGTCCTGGCTCAGGGCCAGGCGCACCAGGCTCGAGGCCGGCGCCCGCAGGGTGCAGTCGGCGTCGGCCGTCCAATGCGCGGCGAGGGTCAGGCCCTCATCGCCAGGAATGACGAACAGCTGCACGCTCGGGCTGCGGCAATCGACGGCGATGACCTTGCCGTTCAAATGCTGCAAGCGTGGCAAAGCCGTGCTGTCGAGACGCAGTACACGGTTGAGGCCGTGTTCGACGCTGGCAAGCAGGCCGCTGAACAACATCAGGGTTTGATGCCGCGGTGCAGGGCGACGATGCCCGCGGTCATGTTGTGGTAGGTCACGCGATCGAAACCGGCCTCGACCATCATCGACTTCAGGGTTTCCTGGTTCGGGTGCATGCGGATCGATTCGGCCAGGTAGCGATAGCTTTCCGAGTCGTTGGTGATCAGCTTGCCGGCCAGCGGCATGAAGGCGAACGAGTAGGCGTCGTAGACCTTGGACATCAGCGCGTTGGTTGGCTTGGAGAACTCCAGTACCAGCAGGCGGCCACCGGGCTTGAGCACCCGCAGCATCGAGCGCAGGGCGTCTTCCTTGTGGGTCACGTTGCGCAGGCCGAAGGCGATGGTCACGACGTCGAAATGGTTGTCCGGGAACGGCAGCTTTTCCGCGTCGGCCTGAACGAACTCGATGTTGCCGGCCACGCCCTTGTCGAGCAGGCGGTCGCGACCGACCTTGAGCATGGAGGCGTTGATGTCCGCCAGCACCACCTGGCCAGTAGGGCCCACCAGATGGGAGAACTTGCGGGTCAGGTCGCCGGTGCCGCCGGCGATGTCCAGCACGCGATTGCCAGGGCGAACGCCGGACAATTCGATCGTGAAGCGTTTCCACAGGCGATGCATGCCACCGGACAGTACGTCGTTCATCAGGTCGTACTTGGCGGCCACGGAGTGGAACACCTCAGCGACTTTTTCCGCCTTCTGGCTTTCCGGAACGTTTTTGAAGCCGAAGTGAGTGGTGGGTTCGGCATCGCTGCCTTTGCGCTGATCAGTCATATCGCTGTCACCAAAAGAGAATGCGGGACATTCTAATCCCGGTGGCGGTCTTTGTCTTGGCAAGGCTGAATGTAAGATAGTGAAGCGCCGGGGCGTTTTGACGCAGCGCAGCTCAAGACGCTCATAGGCAAGTCCCGATAAAGCAGGAGTCATTCAATGGCCCGTATAAGTGTTGAGCGTGCCCACGGCCTGGGTAAGGAAGCAGCCCGCGAAAAGGCTGACCAGTTGGCGCAGAAACTGGCCGATCAGTATGGCCTCGAGCCGCAGTGGTCGGGCGATACCCTGAACCTCAAGCGTTCGGGGGTCAAAGGTGCGGTGCAGGTGGGCGACGATTCGATCAGGGTCGATGTCGAGCTGGGCCTGTTGATGTCCGCCATGAGCGGCATGATCAAGTCGGAAATCGAAAAGGCGCTGGATAAAGCCCTGGTCTGAGCCGCTTTCACCGAAGTCGGCTTGCCGGTGATTTGGGTGTTGTCATGACGCCTGGAAAAACATCGCTGGCGAGCCGGTCATCTCCAATAACCCGCCACCTTTTTTATGACATTGGTTAGGGTGCCGATTCTAATTTTTCTCACTACTTTGTGCCTGAGCCCACTTTCCTGCGGGCAGTTCCTCAAACCTTCTGCGCGTGAGGTGCACCATGGCCAAAGCAATTCTGAAGAAAAAAGTTGATGTCGCATCAACCACTCTGAGCGAAGTCAAATCCTATGCCCGCAAGATCTGGCTGGCAGGCCTGGGTGCCTACACCAAGGTCGGTCAGGAAGGCAGCGAGTACTTTCAAGAGCTCGTTAAAGCCGGTCAATCTGTTGAAAAGAAAGGCAAAAAAGTTGTGACTGAACAACTTGAGGCCGCCAACAGTCAGATTGATAACGTGAAGAGCGATGTCACCAGTCTCAGGGGCAAAGTCGAAGTGCAGCTGGATAAAGTCGAGAGGGCTTTTGACACGCGCGTCGCAAGTGCCTTGAATCGCATCGGCATTCCGTCTAAACATGACGTTGAGACACTCTCTGCTAAGCTCGATGAGCTGACGGCATTGCTCGAACGTGTCGCGCGTAAACATTAAGGAGAACGGGATGGCTGGTAAAAAGAATACTGAAAAAGAAGGCAGCTCGTGGATCGGGAAGGTCGAAGACTACTCCCGTAAAATCTGGCTTGCTGGTTTAGGCGTGTACTCGAAAATCGACACTGACGGCAGCAAGCTTTTCGAGTCGCTGGTCAAGGATGGCGAGAAAGCCGAGAAGCTCACCAAAAGCGCTGTCGGCAAGAAAGTCGATGCCGCCAAGGACTCCGCGAGCTCGGCAAAATCGCGCATCAGTGGCGTCAAGGACCGCGCGCTGGGCAAGTGGGACGAGCTGGAAGGTGCATTCGACAAGCGCTTGAACAGTGCCATTTCGCGTCTGGGCGTGCCCAGCCGCAATGAAGTCAAGGCGCTGCACAGCAAGGTCGACACCCTGACCAAACAGATCGAGAAACTCACAGGCGCCAAGGTAGCTCCGATCGCGGCCAAGACTGCAGCGGCCAAACCGGCGGCCAAGCCTCTGGCTAAAGCAGCAGCCAAACCGGCAGCCAAGGCTCCGGCCAAAGCAGCAGCCAAGCCTGCCGTGAAACCGGCAGCCAAAACTGCGGCGGCCAAGCCGGCTGCAAAACCTGCCGCCAAGCCAGTAGCCGCCAAGCCCGCGGCAAAACCAGCGGCCAAGCCCGCTGCGAAACCGGCGGCGAAACCGGCGGCGAAAAAACCAGCAGTGAAAAAACCGGCAGCACCCAAGGCCGCAGCACCGAAGCCAGCGGTTGTCGCCAAGCCGGCAGCACCGGTCAGCCCTGCGAACTCCGCAGTGGCGCCAAGCCCTGTCGTTACCCCGACTGCGGCGCCAGCACCCGCGACGCCAACCAGCCAGTCCTGAGTTTTTCGGGACATACAAAAACGCCCGGCCTGCAAAGGCCGGGCGTTTTTGTTTGTGGGGTTCTTGCGGCACCGATCAATCGTGTTCGTCGAGGTAACGCAGGGCCATCTGCTCGGTGGCCAGTTTCGCCGGTGGCAACAGGTGTGGAGCCACCAGCATCATGATCTGGTAGACCACCACCCGTACCTCGCCCTCGCGATCGAGGATGCGCTGATAGTCCAGCGAGAACAGCAGGGTCATGGTGATCTGTTCCACCAGTTGCCCCAGCGCCTGGGTATCGCTGACCAGTTGGCCCGAAGCCTTGAGCCTGGCCAGCAGCGAGGCCAGGGTGCGCTTCAGGGCGTTGAGCAGGTTGCGAATCCCCTTGGCCAGCTTCGGCAGGCGCCCGGCCAGGTTGGACAGGTCCTGGAACAGGAAGCGGTAGTGCGCCAGGCGTTCGACGATCAGGTGCAGGAACAGCCAGTAGTCTTCGGGCGCCAGGTGCACATCGGCGGGCGGATCGAGCAGGGGCGTCAGTTCATTCTGGAAACGCTCGAACAGCCCGAGGACCAGCGGCTCCTTGCCGTGAAAGTGGTAGTAGAGGTTGCCGGGGCTGATCCCCATTTCGTTGGCAACTTCCATGGTCGAGACATTGGGTTCGCCCTTGTGGTTGAACAGCTGCAGGGCACATTCGAGTATCCGGTCGCGGGTTTTCATCCAGTCTTCTTGGTTGTTCAGTCAGGCCGCGACCCTCGGGCCGCGGCGCGGGGAAATTCAGCGGACGCGCACGTAGGTGCCAGGCGCCGCCTCCATCGGTGGGTAATTCTGGTTGCCCAGGGTCATCAGGGTTTCGCGCTGGGCGCCGGAACGCTGCTGGATCCATTCCAGCCATTGCGTCCACCAACTGCCGTCGACGTGCTTGGCGTCGTAGTACCAGGCCCGCGGGTCGCTGCTGAGCTTGCCGTTTTCGACGTAGTTGGCCTTGGGGTTGCTCGGCGGGTTGAGGATGCTCTGCACGTGCCCGCTGTTGGACAGCACGAAGCGCTTTTCGCCGCCCAGCAGCAGGGTCGAGCGATACACCGCATCCCAGGGGGTGATGTGGTCGTTGATTCCGGCAACGCTGAAACTGTCGACCGTGACTTTTTGCAGGTCGATTGGCGTGCCGCAGACTTCCAGGCCACCGGGATGACTCATCGGGTTGTGCTTGAAGAAATCCAGCAGATCGCCATGAAAGGCAGCCGGCAGCCGGGTGTTGTCGTTGTTCCAGTAGAGGATGTCGAACGCCGGCGGCTCCTTGCCCAGCAGGTAATTGTTGACCCAGTAATTCCAGATCAGGTCGTTGGGCCGCATCCAGGCGAACACCTTGGCCATGTCGCGACCGTCGAGCACGCCGCGTTGATAGGAGCGGCGCTTGGCTGCCTCGAGGGTCTGCTCGTCGGCGAACAGGGTCGCCGGGCTGTCCAACTGACTATCCAGCAGGCTGACCAGGTAGGTGGAGCTGGAGACCCGGCGCAGTTGTCGCTTGGCTTGCAGGTGGCCTTGCAGGGCGGCAATGGTCAGGCCGCCGGCACAGGCCCCCATCAGGTTCACGTCACGACTGCCGGTGATCGCCCGGCAGACGTTCATGGCTTCCTCCACGGCCTCGACATAGCTCGACAGGCCCCATTCGCGATGCTGGACATCGGGGTTGCGCCAGCTGATGATGAAGGTCTGCAGGCCGTTTTTCAGGGCGAACTGCACGAAGCTGTTGGTGGGGCTGAGGTCGAAGATATAGAACTTGTTGATCTGTGGCGGCACGACCAGCAGGGGCCGGGCGTACTGTTTTTCGCTCATCGGCTTGTACTGGATCAGTTCCAGCAGTTCGTTGCGAAACACCACCGAACCGGGGGTAGTGGCCAGGTTCCTGCCGACTTCGAAGGACTGTTTGGTGACCTGGCTGGGCAGGCCATCGTTATGCAGCAGGTCATCGACCAGATGACCGATGCCACGGATCACGCTGCTGCCGCCGGAGTTGAAGATCTCCTTGATCGCCAGCGGATTGAGCAGGGTGTTGGACGGTGCCACCGCATCGTTGAGCAGGTTGAAGGCAAAGTGCGCGCGGGCCCGGTCGTCCTCGCTCATGCCGCTGTCGTCGATCCAGCTCCTGATCTGTTTCTGCCAGCTGAGATAGGCCTGCAGGCCGCGTCGGTAAAACGGGTTCAGGCTCCAGGTCGGATCGGAGAACCGGCTGTCCTGGGGGTTGGGTTTGTGCAGCGTTTCCCCCAGCAGGACACGGCCCAATTGGCCTCCCAGTGCCAAGGCGTGGCGGGCGCTGTGCGCCGGGTGGCGCAGGCCGTAGGTGGCCACGCTGCGCAGGGTCGACAGCAAGTCACGGCCACGCAGGCCGGTGATGGCACTCTGGGCTGTGATGTAGGTGGCGGGCGTGGGCAACGAGCCCGCCGTTGGTTTGTCTCGCATGCTTCAACACTCCTTCGTCAAGCCATCAACAAGCACACCAAGACAAACACCATAGTCGGTCCTGAACCATCCTGCGCGCGACGATCCTGTCGGCAGATGCTTTTTGCTACGTACCGCTGAACGGTGTCGGATGCGGGTGCATCACTGCCCGCTGCCGTTCCTCCTCGAGGAATTTCATGATGATCGGCGCGACAGCTTCGGCCCGGGTAATCAGGAACAGATGCCCGTCGTCGATGATGTGCAACTGGGCGTTGGGAATTCGCCACGCCAGCATGCGCATGTTGATCAGCGGGATCAGCGGGTCGTCGTCGCCGGCCAGCACCAGGGTCGGCTGGTGGATCTTGTGCAGCCAGTGGATGCTGGTCCAGCCGAGGCCAGCGAACAGCTGCCAGTAGTAGCCCAGCTTGCCCGCCGAGCGGACCTTGCTGGCATGTTCGGCGGCGAGGTTGGGATCGCGGCGGAACGAGCCGCCATAAATCAGGGGGGCGATGCGGATCACATGGGAGGGCTGGATGTAGCGCCGCGGGCTGGCCATCATCCACAGCACCTTGGGTTTGCCCGGCACCATGAAGGCGCCTGCGGCGGTGGCGGCCAGCACCAGTTTCTTGCAGCGTTCGGGGTAGTCATAGGCGAACTGCTGGGCCAGCGCCCCGCCCCAGGACACACCCACCACATTGACCTGCCCATAGTCGAGGTAATCGAGCATGCGCGTGGTCAGTTTGGCCAGTCCGGGAAAACGGTAGGGTCGGCTCGGCGTCGAGGAGCCACCAACGCCCGGTACGTCGAAGGCGATGACTTCCAGGTCCGGGTCCAGAGCCTGCACGAATGGAAACACCAGCTCCAGGTTGGCGCCGATACCATTGAAAATCAGCAAGGGTGTCAAGTGAGGCTTGCCTGGGCGTACCGCGGTGCGGATGGTCTGGCCATCCAGGTCGACGGTGCGAAAGATGAACGGTTGAGGCATGCCTTGGCCCTGTTGGTGGAATCGTTGCCTGCAAGAGAGAGTCGCTTGCGCAGCAGCATCAGCGCAAGCGGCTCGATCCTGCAGGCTTGCTATCGGTTAACGTTCATGGACATAAGTACCCGGCGCCGCCTCGGCCGCTGGATACGCCTTGTTGCCGAGAATGCTCGGCGTCTTTTTCAGTTTGCCCGAGCGCTCCGCCTGCCAGGCCTGCCAGTGCAGCCACCAGGAGTCAGTGTGCTTGGTGGAGTTTTCCTGCCAGTCGTCGGCGCTGGGCGGCATCTCTTCGCTGGTCATGTAGCGCGACTTGGGGTTGCCCGGCGGGTTGAGGATGCTCTGGATATGCCCGCTGCTGGAGAGGACGAATTCGACCTTGCCGCCGAACAGTTGGGCCGACTTGTAGCAGGACTTCCATGGGGTGATGTGATCGTTGGTGCCGGCCAGAGAGAAGATGTCGGCGGTGACCTGTTTCAGGTCGATCGGCGTACCGCACACTTCCAGTGCGTTGGGGCGGATCAGTGGATTGTTTTTGAACATTTCGATCAGGTCGCCGTGGAAGGCTGCGGGCAACCGGGTGGTGTCGTTGTTCCAGAACAGGATGTCGAACACCGGCGGCTCGTTGCCCAGCAGGTAGTTGTTCACCCAGTAGTTCCAGATCAGGTCGTTGGGCCGCATCCAGGCGAAGACCTTGGCCATGTCGCGGCCTTCCAGCACGCCAGCCTGATAGGAATGACGCTTGGCGGCTTCCAGGGTCTGCTCGTCGACGAACAGCGCCACCTGGGTGTCGAGGGTGGTGTCGAGCACGCTGACCAGCAGGGTCAGGGCGTTGACCTTCTTCTCGCCCAGGGCCGCGTAGTGCCCCAGCAGCGCGGTGCAGGTGATGCCACCGGAGCAGGCGCCGAGCATGTTCACGTCCTTGCTGCCGGTGATGGCGGTGACCACGTCGACCGCTTCTTTCAGCGCTTCGATGTAGGTTGACAGGCCCCACTCGCGCTGCGCCTTGGTCGGGTTGCGCCAACTGACGATAAAGGTCTGCACGCCGTTGCGCAGGCAGAAACGCGCCAGGCTCTTGTCCGGGCTGAGGTCGAAGACATAGAACTTGTTGATCTGTGGCGGGACCACCAGCAGCGGGCGTTCGTGCACCTGCTCGGTCACCGGGCGGTACTGGATCAGTTCCAGCACGTCGTTGCGAAACACCACCGCGCCTTCACTGGTGCCCAGGTTCTTGCCGATCTCGAAGGCGTCCATGTTGACCTGGCTCGGCATGCCGCCGTTGTGCACCAGGTCCTTGGCCAGATGGGAGAGGCCATCGAGCAGGCTTTTGCCGCCGGTCTCGAAGAAGCGTTTGACCGCCGCGGGGTTGGCGGCGGTGTTGGTCGGCGCCATGGCTTCGGTCATCAGGTTGATGACGAAGTGAGCGCGACTGATGTCCTGTTCGGAGAGGTTGCTGTGGCCGATCCAGTCGTGAAGCTCCTTGCGCCACGCCAGGTAGGTTTGCAGGTAACGCTTGTACAGCGGGTTCTGGCTCCAGGCCGGATCGTTGAAGCGACGGTCATCGCTCTCCGGTTGCAGCGTCGATTTGCCGAACATCACGTTCTTCAGTTCGACGCCGAAATGGGCCACATGTTTGGCGCTGTGCAGCGGTTGTTTGATGGCCTGGGTCAGCACCATACGAGCAGAGGTAAGCAGATCTTTCCGACGTAAACCGATGACAGGATTCAGGCCCAGAGTGTTTTCCGAGGCTTGGCGTTTCAGGTCATCGTTATTCTTGTTACTCATCTACGACGCTCCATTGTCCTGAGACGAGTACCGGACCTGCTGTGTAGTCACACAGCAAAGATGCCAGGTACTACTGCTCGGGTGACCGTTGATTCTGCATTACTGCTTTTTTGTTCAGAGAACACTGCAGGGAACTTGCCAGCTCCATTGGTTACCCGAGTTTAATTTTTTTCGCAAGCAGGCCAATCGTTGGCCATGCAGCCCAGCATTCAAACAGATGAATCTAGAAAATGCCCTCTAAAGCGTCAGAGGTCTGATCTAGAGCATCAGCTTGACGATAGACTCATTCGGGTCGCGGGACTTTCCGGCGGCTTGAAGTTCGGCAAGATAATCCTTCCACAGATCGTCCTGGCGCACCGCCAACTGGTACAGGTAGTCCCAGGTGAACAGGCCGCTGTCATGCCCGTCGTCGAAGGTCAATTTCAGTGCGTACTGGCCCGCCGGTTCGACCTTGGTCAGGCCGACTCCGATCTTGCCAAATTGCAGGATGGGTTTGCCGTGGCCCTGGACCTCGGCGGAGGGGGAGTGCACCCGCAGGAATTCGGCGGGCAGGTGATAGACCTCGTCTGGCGCATAGGTCAGCGTCAGGGTCTTCGAGGCTTTGTGCAGGTTGATGGCGGTGGGAAGTCTGGTCATGGGGGCAGCTTAAAGCTGCAAGCCCCAAGCTACAAGATGACTACGGTCAACTTGCAGCTTGAAGCTTATGGCTTGTCGCTTAGAGGATATAACGGGACAGGTCTTCGTTCTGCGCCAATTCGCCCAGGTGACTGTTGACGTAGGCGGCGTCGATGCGGATCGGCTCTTCGTTGTGGGCGCTGGCCAGGTCGCCGGCGCTGAACGACACCTCTTCGAGCAAGCGCTCGAGCAGGGTGTGCAGGCGACGGGCACCGATGTTCTCGGTCTTCTCGTTGACCTGCCAGGCGATCTCCGCCAGGCGCTTGATACCGTCCGCCTGGAACTCGATGACCAGGCCTTCGGTTTTCAGCAGCTCGCGGTATTGCTCGGTCAGGGAGGCGTGAGGCTCGCTGAGAATGCGCTCGAAGTCTTCCGGCGACAGCGCCTTGAGTTCGACACGGATCGGCAAGCGGCCTTGCAGCTCGGGCACCAGGTCGCTCGGCTTGCTCAGGTGGAACGCGCCGGAAGCGATGAACAGGATGTGGTCGGTCTTGACCATGCCCAGCTTGGTGTTGACGGTGCAGCCTTCGATCAGCGGCAGCAGGTCGCGCTGCACGCCTTCGCGAGAGACGTCGACGCCGCCGGAGTTGCCACGCTTGGCAACCTTGTCGATTTCGTCGATGAACACGATGCCGTGCTGTTCGACCGCTTCCAGGGCCTTGGCCTTGAGTTCTTCATCGTTGACCAGGCGGCTGGCTTCTTCGTCGCGGATCAGCTTGAGCGCGTCCTTGACCTTGAGCTTGCGGTTCTTGCGCTGGCCCTTGCCCATATTGGCGAAGAGGCTCTGCAACTGGTTGGTCATCTCTTCCATGCCCGGTGGCGCGGAAATGTCGACGCCGCTGACTTCAGCCACTTCGATCTCGATTTCCTTGTCGTCCAGCTGGCCTTCGCGCAGGCGCTTGCGGAACAGCTGGCGGGTGTTGGAGTCCTGGGCCGGGGCGGCGTCCTCGTTGCTGAAACCCATGCGCGCCGGTGGCAGCAGGGCATCGAGGATGCGCTCTTCGGCAGCGTCTTCGGCGCGGTGGCGCACGCGGGTCATTTCCTGTTCGCGGAACAGTTTGATCGCGGCATCGGCCAGGTCGCGGATGATGGACTCAACGTCACGGCCGACATAACCGACTTCGGTGAACTTGGTCGCTTCGACCTTGATGAACGGAGCGTTGGCCAGCTTGGCCAGGCGCCGGGCGATCTCGGTCTTGCCGACGCCGGTCGGGCCGATCATCAGGATGTTCTTCGGGGTCACTTCGACACGCAGCTCTTCAGGCAGCTGCATGCGGCGCCAGCGGTTACGCAGTGCAATGGCGACGGCGCGCTTGGCATCGTCCTGGCCGATGATATGGCGGTTGAGTTCGTGGACGATTTCGCGGGGAGTCATGGGCATAGTAATTGGCGGTCCTCAAGCAAGAATGAATGCCGTGGCGCGATGGCCGAAACAGGCTTATTCCGCGAGATCCTGCTCCTCAATGGTCTGGGTGTGGTTGGTGAATACGCAGATGTCGCCGGCGATGCCCAAGGCGGTTTCGACGATTTCGCGGGCCGACAGGTCGGTTTTCTTCAGCAGGGCGCTGGCTGCGGCCTGGGCATAGGCGCCGCCGGAGCCCATGGCGATCAGGCCGTCTTCCGGCTCGACCACGTCACCGTTGCCGGTGATGATCAGGGAAGCGTCCTTGTTGGCGACTGCGAGCATGGCTTCGAGGCGGCTAAGGGAGCGGTCGGTGCGCCATTCCTTGGCCAGTTCGACGGCGGCGCGTACCAGGTGCCCCTGATGTTTCTCAAGCTGGCCTTCGAAACGTTCGAACAGGGTGAAGGCGTCAGCCGTGGCCCCGGCAAAGCCGGCGATAACCTGGCCGTGATACAGGCGACGAACCTTTTTCGCGTTGCCTTTCATCACGGTGTTGCCGAGGGAAACCTGGCCGTCGCCGCCCATGACGACTTTGCCGAAGCGGCGGACTGAAACGATGGTGGTCAAGGGGAGAGTCTCCACGCTGCGGGGCGAAAATGCCCTGATGGAAACTCATATGGGGGTGGCGTGGGGTTTTTCAACTGCGGCGGGGGTTGTGGGACGAGCGGTCTTTGCTGCTGGGGGAGGCGGTGTCAATGAGGACGCCATCGCGAGCAAGCTCGCTCCTACAGGTTTGGCACAGGCCTTGTAGGAGCGAGCTTGCTCGCGATCAGCCGCTTTAGCGGCTCTGGCGCTGTTGTAACAGCAGGTTGCTGAAGCCGGCGCCAGACAGTTGCTTCTGCGCGGTGGTCAGCTGTTCGCGGTTGCTGAACGGGCCCACCAGTACGCGGTACCAGGTCTCGTCCTTGACGGTGCCGGACTCGACGGACACCGATTGCCCCAGCAGGATGATCTGCGCGCGGACCTTGTCGGCATCGGTCTGCTTGCGGAACGAACCGGCCTGCAGGAAGAACTTGGTCACCGGTGCGGCCTTCGCCACCTGTGGCTGTGCCACCGGTGGTGCGGGCGGCGGGGTGATGCCGGCCAAGGCGGCCTGGGCACGCGCGGTGTCGATCTTCGCCGCTTCCGCCGGGGTCACCGGGGTGGTCGGAACCACTGGCGCGGTCTGCGGCGTTGGCAGGGTTTTTTCCGGTACGGCTTCCGGCGGCACTATCACCTCCGATTCCGGCAGCAGGGTATAGAAGTCGTACTTCGGCTTCAGCGGTTGCTGCGGGCTCGGCGGGGTCTTGTTGGCCTCGGCGATCTTGGTGGTTTTCTGTTGCTCCAGCCGCTCGCGCTTGACGCTGTCACCACCCTTGCCTGGCTCCAGCTTCATCAGGAACACGATGAAGGCGCCCACGGCCAGGCCGATGGCCATCCACAACCAGCCCGGGATCGGTTGCTTTGCAGGAGCTTGGTAACGGCTGGCGCCACGCTTGGGTGCAGGTTTTTTCTTGGCAGCCAACTTACATTTGCTCCAGAACTTTCAGGCCCAGCAACTCCAGACCTTGCTTGAGGGTACGACGGGTCAGCTCGGTGAGGCGCAAGCGACTCTGCATCTGCGTCGGCGATTCGGCACTGAGGATCGGGCAGTTCTCGTAGAAGCTGGAGAACAGCCCGGCCACGTCGTACAGGTAGGTGCACAGGATGTGCGGCGTACCCTTGTCGGCCACGCCGTTCAGCACTTCGCCGAACTGTGCCAGCTTGGCCGCCAGCTCCAGTTCCTGGGCGGCTTCCAGGTTGATCTGGCCCTGTACTTCGCTGAAGTCCTTGCCCAGCTTGCGGAACACGCCGGCGGCGCGGGTGTAGGCGTACAGCAGGTAAGGCGCGGTGTTGCCTTCGAAGTTCAGCATCAGGTCGAAGTTGAAGCTGTAGTCGCTGGTGCGGTGCTTGGACAGGTCGGCGTATTTCACCGAGTCGATGCCGACCACCTTGGCGATATTTCGCAGATCGGCCTCGGCCAGCTCCGGGTTCTTTTCCTTGACCAGGCTGTAGGCGCGCTCTTCGGCTTCGGTCAGCAGGTCGATCAGCTTCACGGTGCCACCGTCGCGGGTCTTGAATGGACGGCCGTCAGCGCCGTTCATGGTGCCGAAGCCCATGTGCTCCATTTCCATCGGGTGGGTCACGAAGCCGGCCTTGCGGGCCACCGCGAACACTTGCTGGAAGTGCAGGGCCTGGCGCTGGTCGACGAAGTACAGCGCGCGGTCGGCCTTGAGCTTGCCGCTGCGGTAGCGCACGGCCGCCAGGTCGGTGGTGGCGTACAGGTAGCCGCCGTCGGCCTTGACGATGATCACCGGCAGCGGCTCGCCTTCGGCGTTCTTGAACTCGTCGAGGAACACGCACTGGGCGCCGTTGCTCTCGACCAGCATGCCCTTGGCCTTGAGATCGTTGACCACGTTGATCAGGTCGTCGTTGTAGGCGCTTTCGCCCATCACGTCGGCCATGGTCAGTTTGACGTTCAGCAGTTCGTAGATCTTCTGGCAGTGGGACAGGGAGATGTCCTTGAACTTGGTCCACAGCTCCAGGCAGTCCGCGTCACCAGCCTGCAGCTTGACCACCAGGCCGCGGGCACGGTCGGCGAACTCTTCGGATTCGTCGAAGCGCTGCTTGGCGGCGCGGTAGAAGTTCTCCAGGTCCGACAGCTCATCGCTGGTGATCGGGTTTTCCTGCAGGTAGGCCATCAGCATGCCGAACTGGGTGCCCCAGTCGCCCACGTGGTTCTGGCGGATCACGGTATCGCCGAGGAACTCCAGGACCCGTGCCACGCCATCGCCAATGATGGTCGAGCGCAGGTGGCCGACGTGCATCTCCTTGGCCAGGTTCGGGGCCGACAGGTCGACCACGGTGCGTTGCAACGCGCCGGCCTTGCGCACGCCAAGGTGGGCGTCGGCCAGGGCGGCGTCCAGGCGGGTAGCCAGGGCCTGGGTGTTCTGGAAAAAGTTGATGAAACCGGGGCCGGCGATCTCGGCCTTGCTGACCTGCTCGTCGGCGGGCAGGGCGGCGATGATCTTTTCCGCGAGGTCGCGTGGTTTCATGCCGGCCGGCTTGGCCAGCATCATGGCGATGTTGCTGGCGAAGTCGCCGTGGGTCTTGTCGCGGGAGTTTTCTACCTGGATCGCCGGCGTCAGGCCTTCTGGCAACACACCTTCGGTGACGAGTTGGGTGATGGCTTGCTGGATGAGCTGGCGAATGGTGTCTTTCATGGTCTTCTCTTTCAACCGCTGGCGCGGCGGCGCTTCGATGCGCAGGTGGAAAAACTGGGCATTATCCGTTGCGAAGACGGGCTTGCCAACTATAGCCGGCTGTGCGGTGGCTATTCGGGCCTTATCACGGGCAAGCCTCGCTCCTACAGAAGCGTGCTGGCCTGAGATGGCGGTTTTTCTATCAATACAGGTCTACAGGGTCAACATCCAGCGACCAGCGTACCTGGCGCCCGCTGGGCATCTGTTCCAGGACCAGCAGCCAGTGACTCAGCAGTTTGTGCAGTGGCGCCCGGGCATTGGCCTGTAATAACAGTTGCGCGCGATAACGCCCGGCCCGGCGCTCCATGGGCGCCGGTACCGGCCCCAGCAGCTCGATGCCGCCCAGGTTCATCTCTGCCAGCAAACGCTCGGCCTCGCTGCAGGCTTCGTCGAGGAAACCTTCGGCCTGCCCCGGCTTGTGGGCCTCGGCGCGCAGCAGCGCCAGATGGGCGAATGGTGGCAGGCCGGCGGCGCGGCGTTCGCTCAAGGCCTGTTCGGCAAAGGCGAAGTAACCCTGTTCGGTCAGTTGCACCAGCAGCGGGTGGTCGGCCAGGTGGGTCTGGATGATCACCTTGCCCGGCTCCTCGGCCCGGCCAGCCCGGCCGGCGACCTGGACGATCAGTTGCGCCATGCGTTCGCTGGCGCGGAAGTCGCCGGAGAACAGGCCGCCGTCGGCATCGAGGATCGAGACCAGGGTCACCCGCGGAAAATGGTGCCCCTTGGCGAGCATCTGGGTGCCGACGAGGATGCAGGGCTGGCCCTTCTGGATAGTGGCGAACAACTGGTTCATCGCGTCCTTGCGCGAGGTGCTGTCGCGGTCGACCCGCAGGACCGGGTAGTCCGGGAACAGGATCGCCAGCCGCTCTTCGGCGCGCTCGGTGCCGGCGCCGACCGGGCGCAGGTCGACCTTGCCGCATTTCGGGCAATGCCGCGGCACGCGCTCGGAGTGGCCGCAATGGTGGCAGCGCAGCTCGCCGTAGCGCTGGTGTACGGTCATTCGCGCGTCGCAGCGTTCGCACTCGGACATCCAGCCGCAGTCGTGGCACAGCAGGGTCGGCGCGAAGCCGCGGCGGTTGAGGAACACCAGCACCTGCTGGCCTGCTGCCAGGGTCTGGCCGATGGCTTGTTGCATGGGGCCGGAAATGCCGCTGTCCAGCGGCCGGCTCTTCACGTCCAGGCGCAGGAAGCGCGGCTGCTTAGCGCCGCCAGCCCGCTCGTTCAGGCGCAACAGGCCATAGCGGCCGGTGTAGGCGTTGTGCAGGCTTTCCATCGATGGAGTGGCGGAGCCCAGCACAATAGGGATGTTTTCCTGGCGGGCGCGGACCAGGGCCAGATCGCGGGCGTGGTAGCGCAGGCCTTCCTGCTGTTTATAGGAGCCGTCGTGCTCTTCATCGATGATGATCAGCCCGGGGTTCTTCATCGGCGTGAACAGCGCCGAGCGGGTGCCGATAATAATGTCGGCCTCTCCGTCGCGGGCCGCCAGCCAGGCGTCCAGGCGCTCGCGGTCGTTGACCGCCGAGTGCAGCAGGGCGATGCGCGCGTTGAAGCGTTGCTCGAAGCGCGCCAGGGTCTGTGGCCCGAGGTTGATTTCCGGGATCAGCACCAGCGCCTGCTTGCCGGCTTCCAGGGTTTCGCGGATCAGCTGCAGATAGACTTCGGTCTTGCCGCTGCCGGTGACCCCGGCCAGCAGGAAGGCGTGATAGCTGTCGAAACCGGAGCGGATGGCCTCACAGGCAGCGCGCTGTTCGCTGTTGAGCGGCAGTTCCGGCTGGGCCAGCCAATGTTCGTGGCGTTCGCCCGGGGCGTGCCGGCGGACTTCCACCTGCACCAGGTCCTTGGCCAGCAACAGGTCCAGGCTGTCCTTGCTCAGCATCAGCTTGCTCAGCAATTGGTGGGCGACGCCGTGCGGGTGCTGGGCCAGCGTTGCCAGGGCTTCGCGCTGGCGCGGGGCGCGGGCGATGCGTGGGTCGTCGAGGCTGGCGCCGGGGCTGACCGACCAGAAGCGTTCCTGCCGGGCCTCGGCCGGCTCGCCCTGGCGCAGCAGGACCGGCAGCGCCCAGCTCAGGGTGTCGCCGAGGCTGTGCTGGTAATACTGCGCGGTCCACAGGCACAGCTTGAACAGCGCGGGCGGCAGCGGTGGGGTGGCGTCCAGCAGGGCCAAGGCCGGCTTGAGTTTCTCGGCGGGGACTTCGCTACTGTCCGTGACCTCGACCAGGATGCCGATCATCTCCCGGCGACCGAACGGCACTCGCAGGCGCATGCCGGGATGCAACTGGGTACGCAGTACGCCGGCAGGGGCCCGGTAATCGAACAGGCGGCGCAGGGGCGAAGGCAGGGCGAGGCGCAAAATGGCGTCGGGCACGCGGGGAAATCTCAGTGAACGGGCGGTGAAGAAGGCCCGGAGCCTAGCAGACGGTCGGTGCGAGGGACAGCTTGCGTGATCGCAAAGGTCTGGTAGAATCCGCGGCCTAATTACGTGCGGTATTCAACAATAGTGTTGGGTGGCGGCACGCTAGCCTGAGGAAGACACCATGAAAGCCGATATCCATCCAGAATACCCAGCAGTTGCCGTGACCTGCAGCTGCGGCAACAAGTTCGAAACTCGTTCGACCTACGCTAAGCCGCTGGCGATCGACGTTTGCAACGAGTGCCACCCGTTCTACACCGGTAAGCAGAAGACTCTGGATACCGGCGGCCGCGTTCAGAAGTTCGCCGACCGTTTCGGCGCTTTCGGCGCGAAAAAGGCCTAAGGCTGATCGGTCTGGAAAGCTGTTTCAGCTTTTCCTCGCTGATGAAAAAGGCGTCCCTTGCGGGCGCCTTTTTTATGTCCGCGATTTGGCTCTCCAGCGCCCAGGCGTTCTGCCCGGCGCCGGTTGGGTTGGCCTCCGTGCAGGTCCAGCGGGTGGTCGATGGCGACACCTTGCGCCTCACCGATGGGCGCAGCGTGCGCATGATCGGCCTCAATGCGCCGGAGCTGGGCAAAAAAGGCCGCACCGACGAGCCCTTCGCGGTTGCCGCCCGCCAGCGCCTGCAGGCGTTGGTGAAGGCCAGCAACGGCCGGGTCGGCCTGCTTCCCGGTCGGGAAAGCAAAGATCACTATGGGCGGACCCTGGCCCATGTCTATGGCGCCGATGGCGCCAACCTTGAAGCGCAATTGCTTGCCGAAGGCCTGGGATACCAGGTGGCGGTAGCGCCGAACGTCGATTTGTTCGGCTGCCAGCAAGCCGCCGAGCGCAGTGCTCGCCAGTCCCGGCTGGGGCTGTGGCGGCAGTCGTCTGAACTGAAAGCGGATCAGATAAAGGCCCCCGGTTTTGCGCTGCTCAGTGGCCGGGTGAGCAAGGTGCAACGCAATCGGGGCGGCATCTGGATCGAATTGCAGGATTCGGTTGTATTGCGCATTGCACCCAATCTGCTTGGCCAATTCGATGTCGCGCAGTTGGATCGCCTGCCGGGACAGCGGATCGAGGCGCGCGGCTGGGTGCTTGACCGTTCGCGCAAGGGTGGCTTGAAATCGGGTCAGGCGCGCTGGATGTTACCGCTGACCCATCCCGGAATGTTCCAGCTGGTTCAATAAATAAAAAATTGTAGACATTTTTTATTTCGATTGTGAACAGTCTATCCCTTGTGTTCCGTGGCTCTTGGCCCAAAGTCGTAGCCTGCGGGCCTTGACAGGGGTGACTGACCAGTCTTGTAGGGACTTTGCGACACGCGTATCCTCGGCGGTCCGTCTGTCCAACAGTAAAAAGCGGAATGCCCACATGTCTGATCTGAAAACTGCCGCTCTCGAATATCACGCCAATCCCCGTCCAGGGAAACTGAGTGTCGAGCTCACCAAGGCCACCGCTACCGCCCGCGACCTGTCGCTGGCCTACAGCCCCGGCGTAGCCGAACCAGTACGCGAAATCGCCCGCGACCCTGAACTGGCCTACAAATACACCGGCAAGGGCAACCTGGTTGCAGTCATTTCCGATGGCACCGCGATTCTCGGCCTGGGTAACCTCGGCCCACTGGCTTCCAAGCCGGTGATGGAAGGCAAGGGCGTGCTGTTCAAGCGCTTCGCCGGCATCGACGTATTCGACATCGAAGTCGACTCCGAAAGCCCGCAAGCCTTCATCGACACCGTCAAGCGCATCTCCATCACCTTCGGTGGCATCAACCTGGAAGACATCAAGGCGCCAGAGTGCTTCGAGATCGAGCGCGCCCTGATCGAGCAGTGCGACATTCCGGTATTCCACGATGACCAGCACGGCACCGCTATCGTGACCGCGGCCGGCATGATCAACGCCCTGGAAATCGCTGGCAAAACCCTGCCGGACGCGAAGATCGTCTGCCTGGGCGCCGGTGCCGCCGCCATCTCCTGCATGAAGCTGCTGGTGAGCATGGGCGCCCAGATCGAAAACATCTTCATGGTCGACCGTACCGGCGTGATCCACTCCGAGCGCGACGACCTGAACCAGTACAAGGCGGTCTTCGCCCACACGACCGACAAGCGCACCCTGGCTGACGCCCTGAAAGGTGCCGACGTGTTCGTTGGCCTGTCCGGCCCGAACCTGCTGAGCGCCGAAGGCCTGAGCTCCATGGCTGCCAACCCGATCGTGTTCGCCTGCTCGAACCCTGATCCGGAAATCGCCCCGGAGCTGGCGCACGCCACCCGCAGCGACGTGATCATGGCCACTGGTCGTTCGGACTACCCGAACCAGGTCAACAACGTGCTGGGCTTCCCGTTCATCTTCCGCGGTGCCCTGGACGTTCGCGCCAAGCGCATCAACGAAGAAATGAAAGTGGCCGCGGCCAACGCCCTGCGCGAACTGGCCAAGCTGCCGGTGCCTCAGGAAGTGTGCGACGCCTACGGCGGCATCAAGCTGGAATTCGGTCGTGAGTACATCATTCCGAAGCCAATGGATGCCCGCCTGATCACCGTGATCTCCGACGCCGTGGCCAAGGCCGCGATCGAGACCGGCGTGGCGACCCTGCCGTATCCGAAGAACTACCCGCTGAAAAGCGTGGATGACGTGTTCAACGGTTAATAGCAGTCCATAAAAAACCCGGCCTTCGAGCCGGGTTTTTTTATGGGGAAGTTTCAAGCCTCAAGCTGCAAGAGGAGGCAGTGTCGCTCCTCCTTGCAGCTTGAAGCTCGCAGCTTGTAGCTGCTCTTTAGAACAGATCGATCGGCGCCGACTCGTCCGCCGGCAGCGGGCTGCCAGGGGCGTAGCCATTGCCCAGTTCGTTGACCGAAGGCGGTGTGTCTTCGCTCTTGAACAGTTCGAAGTAGGCGTTCGGCGTGCCCGGTGTCGCAGCGCGGCCGCTGACCGGATCGACCCGCAGGCTGAGAATGCCTTCCGGCTCGGCCTGGGTATGGGCCGGCTTGTCCTTGAGGGCGGCGCCCATGTAGTTCATCCAGATCGGCAGGGCCACGGTGCCGCCGTATTCGCGGCGGCCCAGGCTTTCCGGCTGGTCGAAACCGGTCCAGACCGTGGTCACGTAGTCGGCGTTGTAGCCGGAGAACCAGGCGTCCTTGGATTCGTTGGTGGTCCCGGTCTTGCCGGCCAGGTCGGTGCGGCCCAGGGCCAGGGCGCGTCGCCCGGTGCCGAGCTTGATCACGTCTTCCAGCATGCTGTTGAGGATGTAGGTGGTACGCCCGTCGATGATGCGTTCGGCCACCGCCGGCGCCTGTACAGGAGCCTGGCTCGGGGTTTCGCCCGGGACGTTGTTCACCGTGAAGCTCTGTTCTGTCGGTGCCGCGATCCCGCTGCTGGCCGTGTCGCCAGTCGGTACGCTCGGCGGGTTGGCGGTGAACAGGGTTTCGCCATTACGGCTTTCGATCTTGTCGATGATGTATGGCGTGACCTTGTAGCCGCCGTTGGCGAAAACGCTCCAGCCGGTGGCGATTTCCATCGGGGTCAGGGTCGCGGTGCCCAGGGCCAGCGACAGGTTGCGCGGCAGGTCCTGTTTGTTGAAGCCGAACTTGCTGATGTAGTCGATGGTGCGGTCCACGCCCAGGCTTTGCAGGAGGCGGATCGAAACCAGGTTGCGCGACTTGTACAGCGCCTCGCGCATGCGGATCGGGCCGAGGAAGGTGTTGGTGTCGTTTTTCGGACGCCAGACCTTGTCCAGGTACTCGTCGACAAAGACGATCGGTGCATCGTTCACCAGGCTGGCGGCGGTGTAGCCATTGTCCAGCGCGGCGCTATAGACGAACGGCTTGAAGCTGGAACCGGGTTGGCGCTTGGCCTGCAGTGCCCGGTTGTAGTTGCTCTGCTCGAAGGCGAAACCGCCCACCAGCGAGCGAATGGCGCCGTTTTGCGGGTCGAGGGACACCAGCGCGCCCTGAACGACCGGGATCTGGCGGAACTTGAGCGAGTTGTCCGCCTGGCGCTGCACGCGAATCAGGTCGCCGACCTGGGCGACATCGCTCGGCTGCTTGGGCGCTGGGCCCATGCTGTTGGTGTTCAGGAACGGACGCGCCCATTTCATGCTGTCCCAGCCCACGTGCTCTTCGCCGGTGCGGGTCAGTACCTGCAGGCCGTTCTTGTCGACCTGGGTGACGATCGCCGGCTCCAGGCCGCTGATGCTGCGTTGCTTGGTCAGTTCCTGAGCCCAGGCGGCGTGGGTCTTGCCGGGCAGGCGCGATTCGGGGCCGCGATAGCCATGGCGCTGGTCGTAGGTGATCAGGCCTTCATGGACGGCGGTGTTGGCCAGTTCCTGCAGGTCGCTCGGTACCGTGGTGGTGACGCGGAAACCTTCGGTGTAGGCGTCGCTGCCATAACGACCGACCATCTCGGCGCGGGCCATCTCGGCGACGTACGGTGCGTTCACTTCCGGCGTCGGTACGTGGTAGCTGGCGTTCAGCGGCTCGGCCACGGCGGCCTGGTAATCGGCCTCGCTGATCTTGCCGAGCTTGTACATGCGCCCCAGGATCCAGTCGCGGCGCTCCTTGCTGCGCGCCGGGTTGGCCAGCGGGTTGAAGCGCGACGGTGCCTTGGGCAGGCCGGCGATCATGGCCATCTGCGCCAGGCTGACATCGCGAATCGACTTGCCGTAGTACACCTGCGCGGCGGCTTCGATGCCGTAGGCGCGGTTACCCAGGTAGATCTTGTTGACGTACAGCTCGAGGATCTCGTCCTTGGTCAGTTGGCGCTCGATTTGCAGGGCCAGGAGGATCTCGGTGGTCTTGCGCGAGAAGCTGCGTTCGCTGCTCAGGAAGAAGTTCTTCGCCACCTGCATGGTGATGGTGCTGCCGCCGGACTGGATGTGCCCGCTCTTGATCAGTTGGGTCGCGGCGCGCATCAGGCTGCTGGGATCGACGCCGTAGTGGTTGGCGAAATTGTCGTCTTCAGCACTTAGTAACGCATTAATGAAGTTGGGGGGAATGTCGGCGAAACGGATCGGAGTGCGGCGCATTTCACCGAATTCTGCGATCAACTTGCCGTCGCTGCTGTACACCCGCAGGGGAATCTGCAACTGGATACTTCTGAGCGCCTCTACCGACGGTAACCCAGGACTAAGATAGAGAAACGCGCCGGAGAGAGCGAGGAGCAGCCCGCAGAACACAGCGACGATGGACCACCCGAAAAACTTCAGCAGACGAATCAAGGCTTTTGGATTTCCAGAGAAAGGAATGAATTAGGCGTCAGGTATTCACAGTCAGGAATCGGCTCACGCAGCAGATAAATCGCGGAAAAATCGCTGGGCATTATAAGCATTTTTCCGTAGAGGGCGTCATTTGCCCGTCTGTCAAGACGGGGTGATTGAACGCAATGGACATTCCAGAGTCCGTAAGTCACGGATAGTCATAGGGAATTGGTAGTGCTAGGACTCTTCAGTAAAAAGGCGAGTTCCCTTCTGGGGATCGATATCAGCTCCACCTCGGTCAAGCTTCTTGAGTTGAGCCGGGTCGGCGGCCGTTTTCGGGTCGAGGCCTATGGGGTGGAGCCGTTGCCGGCCAACGCCGTGGTCGAAAAAAACATCGTCGAGCCCGAAGGGGTGGGGCATGCCTTGTCTCGCCTGCTGGCCAGGGCCCGGCCGGGAGCGAAGCACGCGGCGCTGGCGATGGCCGGCTCGGCGGTGATCAGCAAGGTTATCGAGATGGAGGCCGGGCTTTGCGATGACGATCGGGAGAGCCAGCTCAAGGTCGACGCCGACCAGTACATCCCCTATCCGCTGGATGAGGCCGCCATCGATTTCGACGTCCTCGGCTATTCGGCGCGCAATCCCGAACGCGTCGATGTGCTGTTGGCGGCTTGTCGCAAGGAACACATCGAAGTTCGCGAGGCGGCGCTGGAGCTCGCCGGGCTGACGGCGCGGGTGGTGGACCTGGAGGTCTGCGCGCTGGAGCGCTCGTTCGCCCTGGCGGCCGGGGCGTCGGTTGCCCGGACTGTGGCGCTGGTCGATATCGGAGCCACCCTGACCACCCTGAGCGTTGTGCATGAAGGGCAGATCATCTATTCCCGCGAGCAGTTGTTTGGTGGGCACCAACTGACCGAGCACATCCAGCGTCGTTACGGGCTGTCGAAAGAAGAGGCCGGCCTGGCGAAAAAGCAGGGCGGCCTGCCGGACGATTACGCCAGTGAGGTGCTGCAACCCTTTCAGGAGGCGGTGGCGCAGCAGGTTTCGCGCTCGTTGCAGTTTTTCCAGGCCTCCGGCCCGCAGCGCCAGGTCGACTCTATCCTGTTGGCGGGCGGCAGCGCCTCGGTTCCGGGACTTGCGCCGTTGATCGAGCAGCGCCTGGGCTTGCCTGTGCTGATCGCCAACCCCTTCGCTGGCATGAGCATCGGCGGCAAGGTCGACGCCGCGGCCCTGGCCAGCGAGGCTCCATCCTTGATGATCGCCTGTGGGCTGGCCTTGCGGAGTTTTGACTGATGGCGCGGATCAATCTTCTTCCCTGGCGTGAGGCGCGGCGTGAACAACGGCGTCGCCACTTTCTCCTGGGCCTGGCAGCGGCTGCGGCGGTGGCCCTGGGTGCGCTGTTCGCGGGCGACAGGATCATCGACCGGGCGATCGACAGGCAGCTGGCGCGCAACAATCATGTAGGCGCTCAAATAACCTTGCTCGATCAGCGGATCGCCAAGATCGGCGAGCTGAAGCTGCATCGCGAGCAGTTGGTGGAACGGATGAAGATCATCCAGGACCTGCAAGGCAATCGCTCCACCAGCGCGCGGGTATTCGACCAGTTGGCCCGCACCCTGCCGGACGGGGTGTATTTCACCGATGTCAGGATGAGCGGGCAGACCCTCTCCATCACCGGGGCGGCCGAATCGAACCATCGTGTTTCGGACCTGATGCGCAATCTGGACGCCTCCGACTGGTTCGACGCGCCGAGCCTGACGGAGGTCAAGGCCGCCGGGGCGGACAACGCCGACCAGGCCAATGTGTTTCAGCTGACCGTCCATCAGACCCGGCCCGCCATGGGCGAGGGTGGGCAATGAGCCTTTCCGGCGGGTGGGCGCAGATGCGCCGGATCGATCTCGGCGAGCTGGACATGAGCAACATGGGGGGCTGGCCCGCGCTGGTCAAAGGCGTGGTCTCGGCGCTGGTCATGCTGCTGGTGCTGGCCCTTGGTTACAACCTGTACCTCAAGGATCTGTTGCTGCAACTCGACCAGCGCCGGGCGGACGAGGCCGTGCTGAAACAGCAGTTCGCCAGCAAGGCGCGCCTGGTGGCCAACCTGGGGCCTTACACCGAACAGATGAAGGCCATGGAAACCGCCTTTGACCTCATGCTGCGCCAGCTTCCCAGCGATACCGAAGTGCCGGGGCTGTTGGAGGATATCAGTCGCACCGGGCTTGGCAGCGGGCTGGAGTTCGAAGAGATCAAGCTGTTGCCTGAGGTGGTCCAGCCGTTCTATGTAGAATTGCCGATCCAGATCACGGTCACCGGTGGGTACCACGAGCTGGCAACTTTCGTCAGCGGCGTGGCCGGCTTGCCGCGAATCGTCACCCTGCATGATTTCGAGATCAAACCGGTCACGCCGGAAGTCGGCTCGAAGCTGCGCATGAACATTCTGGCCAGGACTTACCGCTACAAGGTGCCCCGTCCATGAAGCGCGTTCGCGGCTTGTTGCTCGTGCTGGCATTTGTCGGGCTGGCCGGTTGTGGCGGCAATGACGACTTCAGCGATCTGGATGCCTACATGAACGAGGCGCGGCTACGGCCGCCCGGTGAGATTGAACCAATGCCGGCATTCGGGTCTTACCCAACGTTCACCTACAACGCCGCACCCTTGCGCAGCCCGTTTCAGCCTGCGGTTCGGGTGGACCTGGCGGCACGCCGGGCAGGCTCGCCCGCGGTCAGGCCGGATCCGAGCCGCAGCAAGCAGTATCTCGAGGGCTTCAGCATCGAGCAGTTCGAGATGGTGGGCACCCTTTCCAATGCCTCTGGCGTCTTTGCGTTGTTGCGCGGTGCCGGTGGTGTGCATCGGCTGAAGGTCGGCGACTACCTGGGGCGTAACGATGGGCGGATTGTCGCGATCAGCGATTCACAGGTCGACGTGGTCGAGATTGTTCCCGATGGAGCGGGAGCGTGGCTGGAGCGACCACGGACCATTCCATTAAAAGAACACTCATAGTGGAACTCGCATCATGAACAGGATCTTTTCAGCCTTCGGTATTGCGCTATGGATGGCGCTGCTTTCACCGATGGCCATGGCGGCCAGCCTCAAGGCCCTGGATGTCGCGGCGCTGCCGGGGGATCGCCTGGAGTTGAAACTCACCTTCGATGGACCGGTGCCCGAGCCGCGGGATTATACCACCGACCAGCCGGCGCGGATCGCCCTCGATCTGCCGGGTGTCGTCAGCCAGCTGGCGAACAAGAGCCGCGATCTGGGCAATGGCAATGCGCGCAGCGTGACGGTGGTCGAATCGGGGCCGCGTACCCGGGTGGTGGTCAATCTGGTCGCGCTGGCGCCCTACAGCACTCGAGTCGCCGGCAATCAGCTGTTTGTGGTGATCGGCCAGGGGGCGACGGTGGCGCAGAGTGCACCGGGGCAGCCGGCTGTCGCGTCCGGGCGGGCCAAGGCCACGGCTTCGGCGGGGCGGTCGATTCGCAGTGTGGATTTCCAGCGCGGCGAGCAGGGTGAAGGCAATGTACTGATCGACCTCTCCGACTCGGGAATGAGCCCGGATATCCAGGAACGCGACGGCAAGCTCGTCCTTACCTTCGCCAAGGCCCGTCTGCCAGAACCCCTGCGGGTCAGGCTGGACGTCAAGGACTTCGCCACTCCCGTGCAATTCGTCAGCGCCCGGGCGGAGTCCGGCAAGGCCATCGTCACCATCGAGCCCGGCGGCACCTTCGATTACTCGACCTACCAGACGGACAACAAACTCACGGTAAGTGTCAGGCCGATGACTTCGGGCGATCTG
The DNA here is from genome assembly GCF_024610635.1 of Pseudomonas sp. T8. Classification (NCBI taxonomy): domain Bacteria; kingdom Pseudomonadati; phylum Pseudomonadota; class Gammaproteobacteria; order Pseudomonadales; family Pseudomonadaceae; genus Pseudomonas; species Pseudomonas sp. T8. The sequence goes on along the minus strand of NZ_CP102374.1, from coordinate 3,789,057 downwards.
CAGAAACGCAACACCGAGCGCTCAGCCTATAACGGCGAAAAGCTCTCGCTGAACTTCCAGGACATCGAGGTCCGCTCGGTGCTGCAACTGATCGCCGACTTCACCAACCTCAATCTGGTGGCCAGCGATACGGTGCAGGGCGGCATTACCTTGCGCCTGCAAAATGTGCCGTGGGACCAGGCTCTCGATCTGGTGCTCAAGACCAAGGGGCTGGACAAGCGCAAGGTGGGCAATGTGTTGCTGGTGGCGCCAGCCGATGAAATCGCGGCCCGCGAACGCCAGGAGCTGGAGTCGCAGAAGCAGATCGCCGATCTCGAGCCGCTGCGGCGTGAACTGCTGCAGGTCAACTATGCCAAGGCGGCGGAGATCGCCAAGCTGTTCCAGTCGGTCACCCGCGCTGAGGACAAGTCTGACGAGCGTGGTTCGATCACGGTCGATGAGCGGACCAACAACATCATTGCCTACCAGACCCGGGAGCGCCTGGACGAGCTGCGGCGGATTGTCAGCCAGCTGGATATCCCGGTGCGCCAGGTGATGATCGAGGCGCGGATCGTCGAGGCCAACGTCGACTACGACAAAAGCCTGGGCGTGCGCTGGGGTGGCTCGATCCAGAACCAGGGCAACTGGAATGCCTCGGGGGTCAGCAACGGCACCAACGCCTCTTCCACCATAGGCACGCCAGGCAGTACCAGCAGCAACTCACCGTTCGTCGACCTGGGCACCACCGCCAATACCTCCGGCCTGGGTATCGCCTTCATCACCGACAACGTGTTGCTGGACCTTGAGCTGACAGCCATGGAAAAGACCGGTAACGGTGAAATCGTCTCCCAGCCCAAGGTGGTCACCTCCGACAAGGAGACGGCGAAGATCCTCAAGGGTACGGAAATCCCCTATCAGGAAGCCGCCTCCAGCGGGGCGACTTCGGTGTCGTTCAAGGAGGCTTCGCTGTCCCTGGAGGTGACGCCGCAGATCACCCCGGATAACCGCATCATCATGGAGGTCAAGGTCACCAAGGACGAGCCGGACTACCTGAACAAGGTCCAGGACGTGCCGCCGATCAAGAAGAACGAGGTCAACGCCAAGGTCCTGATCAACGACGGAGAAACCATCGTTATCGGTGGGGTTTTCTCCAATACGCAAAGCAAGGTTGTAGATAAGGTGCCATTTCTAGGCGATGTGCCGTATCTTGGCCGCCTTTTCAGGCGTGACGTGGTGTCGGAGAAAAAATCCGAGCTGCTGGTATTTCTCACTCCGCGTATCATGAACAACCAGGCGATTGCTGTGAGTCGTTGATTCTGTGCGAAATTTGATTCTTGTTGGGCCAATGGGGGCTGGCAAAAGCACCATTGGTCGCTTGCTGGCCAAAGAGCTGCGCCTGCCATTCAAAGATTCCGATAAGGAAATTGAGTTGCGCACGGGCGCCAATATCCCGTGGATCTTCGATAAGGAAGGCGAACCGGGCTTTCGTGATCGGGAACAGGCCATGATCGCCGAGCTGTGCTCCGCCGATGGCGTGGTCCTGGCGACCGGCGGCGGCGCGGTGATGCGTGAAGCCAATCGCTTGGCGCTGCATGCCGGGGGGCGTGTGGTCTATCTGCATGCCTCGGTGGAGCAGCAGGTCGGTCGTACCGCCCGGGATCGCAATCGACCGCTGCTGCGCACGGCCGATCCGGCGAAAACCCTGCGGGACCTGTTGGCGATTCGCGATCCGCTTTATCGGGAAATCGCCGACCTGGTGGTTGAAACCGATGAGCGGCCACCGCGCATGGTGGTGCTGGACATACTGGACCGCCTGCAGCAACTGCCTCCCCGTTAATGCGCAGCGTGAAATGCGCTATCCTCGGCGCCTTGCCGTGATCGCTTGCGGTTGTGGCGCATGGCTATTGCGCGGCGTCAGAAAACCAGGTGATGCCCGTCGTTAATGTAAGGCAGGACACCAGCTTCCATTTCACTGTGGGGACACATGCAGACACTTAAGGTCGATCTAGGCGAGCGCAGCTACCCGATTCATATTGGCGAAGGTTTGTTGGACCGGCCCGAGTTGCTGGCTCCGCACATCGCCGGGCGGCAAGTGGCGATCGTTTCCAATGAAACCGTAGCGCCGCTGTACCTTGAGCGTCTGAAACGCAGCCTTGCGCAGTTCTCGGTGATCTCGGTGGTTCTGCCCGACGGCGAAGCATTCAAGAACTGGGAAACCCTGCAGCTTATTTTCGATGGCCTGCTGACCGCACGGCACGACCGCCGCACCACGATCATCGCCCTCGGCGGCGGGGTGATCGGCGACATGGCCGGCTTTGCCGCTGCCTGCTACCAGCGCGGCGTCGATTTCATCCAGATTCCTACCACCTTGCTGTCCCAGGTCGATTCGTCGGTGGGCGGCAAGACCGGTATCAACCATCCGCTGGGCAAGAACATGGTCGGCGCCTTCTATCAGCCGAACGTGGTGCTGATCGATACCGCCTCGCTCAATACCCTGCCGGCCCGCGAGCTGTCGGCTGGCCTGGCGGAAGTCATCAAGTACGGTCTGATCTGCGACGAGCCCTTCCTGACCTGGCTCGAAGACAACGTCGACCGCTTGCGAGCCCTCGACCAGCAGGCGCTGACCTATGCCATCGAACGCTCCTGCGCGGCCAAGGCGGCCGTGGTCGGTGCCGACGAGCGTGAGTCCGGCGTGCGCGCCACGCTGAACCTGGGGCATACCTTCGGCCACGCCATCGAAACCCACATGGGCTATGGTGTCTGGCTGCATGGTGAAGCGGTCGCTGCTGGCACCGTAATGGCGCTGGAGATGTCCGCACGCCTCGGCTGGATCACCGCCGAGGAGCGTGACCGCGGTATTCGCCTGTTCCAGCGCGCGGGCTTGCCGGTCATTCCGCCCGAGGAAATGACCGAAGCGGATTTTCTCGAACACATGGCAATTGACAAGAAAGTGATCGATGGTCGTTTGCGTCTGGTGCTGTTGCGCCGCATGGGCGAAGCCGTAGTGACCGACGATTATCCGAAAGAGGTTTTACAGGCCACGCTGGGAGCGGATTACCGCGCCCTGGCTCAGCTTAAAGGTTAATAAGATCCCCATGACTAGTTTGCATGCCGACGAGGCTTTCCTCGGCCACTATCAGTTGAGCCATGACCCTTTTGCTCCACGGGTGCCTGGCTTCAAGTTTTTCCCCGCCCAGCGCAAGCCGGTGCTGGGGCAGTTGCACCATCTGGCGCGCTACAGCCAACTGCTGCTGGTCGTGACCGGCCCGCAGGGCAGCGGCAAGACGCTGCTGCGCCAGGCGCTGGTCGCCAGCACCAACAAGCAATCGGTACAGAGCGTGGTGGTTTCCGCCCGTGGTGCCGGCGATGCGGCAGGCGTGCTGCGCCAGGTGGCCCAGGCGCTGAACGTCGAGCAGGCCGAGATCGGCCCGATCCTGGCGCAAGTGGTGCAGCTGGCGCTGACCGGCCAGGAAGTCTATCTGCTGGTGGATGACGCCGAGCAGCTCGACGAATCGGCGCTCGAGGCGCTGCTGGCGCTCGCCGCCGGTGCGCCGGAAGGTCGTCCGCATGTGTTCCTGTTCGGCGAGTCGTCGCTGATTGCCGGCCTGGAGCTGCTGAGCGCGGAAGAAGAGCGCTTCCATGTCATCGAACTGCAGCCCTACACCGAAGAAGAAACCCGTGAATACCTGGCGCAGCGTCTCGAAGGCGCAGGGCGCGGTATCGAACTTTTCTCCGCGGATCAGATCAGTGATATTCACGAAGGCTCCGATGGCTGGCCTGGCAACATCAACCAGGTCGCCCGGGATGCAATGATCGAAGCCATGATTGCCAGCCGCTCAGCGGTCAAGCGTCCAAGTATGGGGTTCAATATGCCGAAGAAACACGTATTGGCGATATCCGCAGTCGTAGTGGTAGCCGTTGCCGCTGCCTGGCTGATGCCGGGTCGCAGCAAGGCACCAAGCACTGCTGGTGCGCCAGCCAACGAACAGGCGCAGCTGCCGCTGGGCCAGACACCGCAACCGAACAGCAATGGCAGCCCGGCTGTCGAGTTCAACGGCTCTTCCCAGCCCATGCCGCTGCCATTGGTCGGCCAGTCGCAACCGGTGATGCGCGGTCCTCTGGCCGAAGCCGCAGGCGGGATCACCGAGGGTGACGATGGCGTGCCGGTGGAAGGCTCCAGCGCCACGCCACCGACCGTGACCACCATTGCACCGCCAGCCGGCGTGCCGGCCGGTCCGGCGCCGACGCCTGAAGTTCGTCCGACCCCGGCGCCAACCCAGGTCGCCGCCGCCAAGCCGGCTCCGGTGGTCAAGCCTGCTCCTGCTCCAGTCAGCAAACCGGCCGCACCGGCCGCCAAGCCAGCCGAGAAGCCTGTCACCGTGGCCAAGGCCGCTACCGGCGGTAGCTGGTACGCCGGCCAGGCGCCAGGCAACTACGTCGTGCAGATCCTTGGCACCAGTTCCGAAGCCACCGCGCAGAACTTCGTCAAGGAACAGGGCGCCCAGTACCGTTATTTCAAGAAAGTCCTCAACGGCAAACCGCTGTATGTGATCACTTACGGCAGCTTCAGCAGCCGTGATGCAGCCGTTACCGCTATCAAGGCCTTGCCAGCGAAGGTTCAGGCTGGTAAACCTTGGCCTCGCACTGTCGCCAGCGTCCAACAGGAACTGGCAGCAACTCGCTGAAGATTCGGCGGCCTTACCCAGGCCGCCTCTCCCAGCACCTCAAAAAAATCCGCATGCGCATGCTGCCTTCAAGGCCGCGTGCCTTGTGGTGTCTGCGTCACAGTAGCTTTTGAGTCGTCGCGGTCCGAACTAAAAAAGTTTTGACTAGCACAGCATATCGCTTTAAACCTTTCATAAATGCGACATAGATTTGCGACATTTCGTCGCCAAATTTGTGAGCGTCTGTGTCGGTGTGTACAATGACCTCCCTTTTGCCCCCGCAAAGCCGGCGTACGTTCGGCGTGGATGGTAACTGGTTGAATTGAAAAGAAATTTGTCTCGATAAGAGGCAGCCTGGTGAGAAAGTGTCTATGAAAGCAGGTCTGTACCAACCAGATGAATTCAAGGATAACTGCGGTTTCGGCCTGATAGCCCATATGCAGGGCGAACCCAGTCATACCCTTTTGCAAACGGCCATCGAGGCCCTGACCTGCATGACCCACCGCGGTGGGATCAACGCGGACGGCAAGACCGGCGACGGTTGCGGTCTGCTGATTCAGAAGCCTGACGCGTTCCTGCGAGCCATTGCCCAGGAAACCTTCAGTGTCGAATTGCCCAAGCAATATGCCGTGGGCATGGTCTTCTTCAACCAGGATCCGGCCAAGGCCGAAGCCGCTCGCGAGAACATGAACCGCGAGATCCTGGCCGAAGGCCTGCAACTGATCGGCTGGCGCAAAGTGCCGATCGATACCAGCGTTCTCGGCCGCCTGGCCCTGGAGCGCCTGCCGCAGATCGAACAGATCTACATCGGCGGTGAAGGCCTGAGCGACCAGGACATGGCGGTCAAGCTGTTCAGCGCCCGTCGTCGCTCGTCGGTGGCCAACGCCGCCGATACCGACCACTACATCTGCAGCTTTTCCCACAAGACCATCATCTATAAAGGCCTGATGATGCCGGCCGACCTGGCCGCCTTCTATCCGGACCTGGGTGACCCGCGCCTGCAAACCGCGATCTGCGTGTTCCACCAGCGCTTCTCCACCAACACCCTGCCGAAATGGCCGCTGGCGCAGCCGTTCCGCTTCCTCGCCCACAACGGCGAGATCAACACCATCACCGGCAACCGCAACTGGGCCCAGGCCCGGCGTACCAAGTTCACCAATGACCTGATGGATCTGGAAGAGCTCGGCCCGCTGGTCAACCGCGTGGGTTCCGACTCCTCGAGCATGGACAACATGCTTGAGCTGATGGTTACCGGCGGCATCGACCTGTTCCGTGGCGTGCGGATGATCATTCCGCCAGCGTGGCAGAACGTCGAGACCATGGACGCCGACCTGCGCGCGTTCTACGAATACAACTCCATGCACATGGAACCGTGGGACGGCCCCGCGGGCGTGGTCATGACCGACGGCCGCTACGCCGTCTGCCTGCTCGACCGTAATGGCCTGCGCCCGGCGCGCTGGGTCACCACCAAGAACGGCTTCATCACCCTGGCTTCGGAAATCGGCGTCTGGAACTACCAGCCCGAAGACGTGATCGCCAAGGGCCGGGTCGGCCCGGGCCAGATCTTCGCCGTGGACACCGAAACCGGGCAGATCCTCGACACCGACGCCATCGACAATCGCCTGAAGTCCCGTCATCCGTACAAGCAATGGCTGCGCAAGAATGCCCTGCGCATCCAGGCGACCATGGAAGACAATGACCACGGTTCGGCGTTCTACGACGTCGACCAGCTCAAGCAGTACATGAAGATGTACCAGGTCACCTTCGAGGAGCGTGATCAGGTGCTGCGTCCTCTGGGCGAGCAAGGCTACGAGGCGGTCGGCTCCATGGGCGACGACACGCCGATGGCCGTGCTGTCCCAGCGTGTGCGCACGCCGTACGACTACTTCCGCCAGCAGTTCGCCCAGGTCACCAACCCGCCGATCGACCCGCTGCGCGAAGCCATCGTCATGTCGCTGGAGATCTGCCTCGGTGCCGAGCGCAACATCTTCCAGGAATCGCCTGAGCACGCTTCCCGCGTGATCCTCAGCTCGCCGGTGATCTCGCCCGCCAAGTGGCGCTCGCTGATGAACCTCGACCGTCCGGGCTTCGAGCGTCAGGTCATCGACCTGAACTACGAGGAAAGCCTCGGCCTGGAAGCAGCGATCCGCAACGTGGCCGACCAGGCCGAAGAAGCCGTGCGCGCCGGTCGCACCCAGATCGTGCTCAGCGACCGCCATATCGCCCCGGGCAAGTTGCCGATCCACGCTTCCCTGGCCACCGGCGCGGTGCACCACCGCCTGACCGAGAAGGGCCTGCGCTGCGACTCCAACATCCTGGTGGAAACCGCCACCGCGCGCGATCCGCATCACTTCGCGGTGCTGATCGGTTTCGGTGCCTCGGCGGTCTATCCGTTCCTGGCCTACGAAGTGCTGGGCGACCTGATCCGTACCGGTGAAGTGCTGGGCGACCTCTACGAGGTGTTCAAGAACTACCGCAAGGGCATCACCAAGGGCCTGCTGAAGATCCTGTCGAAGATGGGCATCTCGACCATCGCGTCCTACCGCGGTGCGCAGCTGTTCGAGGCCATCGGCCTGTCCGAGGAAGTCTGCGAGCTGAGCTTCCGTGGTGTGCCGAGCCGCATCAAGGGCGCGCGTTTCGTCGACATCGAAGCCGAGCAGAAAGCCCTGGCTGCCGAAGCCTGGAGCCCGCGCAAGCCGATCCAGCAAGGCGGCCTGCTGAAGTTCGTCCACGGTGGCGAATACCACGCCTACAACCCGGACGTGGTCAACACCCTGCAAGCCGCCGTGCAGCAGGGCGACTACGCCAAGTTCAAGGAATACACCGCGCTGGTGGATAACCGCCCGGTGTCGATGATCCGCGACCTGTTCAAGGTGAAGACCCTGGACACGCCGATGGACATCAGCGAAGTCGAGCCGCTGGAATCGATCCTCAAGCGTTTCGACTCCGCCGGTATTTCCCTGGGCGCGTTGTCGCCGGAAGCCCACGAAGCCCTGGCCGAAGCCATGAACCGCCTGGGCGCGCGTTCCAACTCCGGCGAAGGCGGCGAAGACCCGGCGCGCTACGGCACCATCAAGAGCTCGAAGATCAAGCAGGTGGCCACCGGCCGTTTCGGCGTGACCCCGGAATACCTGGTCAACGCCGAAGTGCTGCAGATCAAGGTGGCCCAGGGTGCCAAGCCCGGCGAAGGCGGCCAGCTGCCTGGCGGCAAGGTCAACGGCCTGATCGCCAAGCTGCGTTACGCGGTACCCGGCGTGACCCTGATTTCGCCACCGCCGCACCACGACATCTACTCCATCGAAGACTTGTCGCAGCTGATCTTCGACCTGAAACAGGTCAATCCGCAGGCGCTGGTCTCGGTGAAACTGGTGGCGGAGGCCGGCGTCGGCACTATCGCCGCTGGCGTGGCCAAGGCCTATGCCGACCTGATCACCATCTCCGGCTACGACGGTGGCACCGGCGCCTCGCCGCTGACTTCGATCAAGTACGCCGGTGCGCCGTGGGAACTGGGCCTGGCGGAAACCCACCAGACCCTGCGCGGCAACGACTTGCGCGGCAAGGTCCGGGTACAGACCGACGGCGGCCTGAAAACCGGCCTTGACGTGATCAAGGCGGCAATCCTCGGCGCCGAAAGCTTCGGCTTCGGCACCGCGCCGATGATCGCCCTGGGTTGCAAGTACCTGCGTGTCTGCCACCTGAACAACTGCGCCACCGGCGTGGCGACTCAGAATGAAAAGCTGCGCAAGGACCACTACATCGGTACCGTCGAGATGGTGGTGAACTTCTTCACCTACGTCGCCGAGGAAACCCGTGAGTGGCTGGCCAAGCTGGGCGTGCGCTCGCTGGAAGAGCTGATCGGTCGCACCGATCTGCTGGAAATCCTCGAAGGCCAGACCGCCAAGCAGCACCACCTGGACCTGACCCCGCTGCTGGGCAGCGACCATATCCCGGCGGACAAGCCGCAGTTCTGCCAGGTCGATCGCAACCCGCCGTTCGACCAGGGCCTGCTGGCCGAGAAAATGGTCGCCATGGCCAAGCCTGCGATCAACGACCTCAGCGGTGCCGAGTTCGCGCTCGACATCTGCAACTGCGACCGTTCCATCGGTGCGCGGATCTCCGGTGAAATCGCCAAGGTCCACGGCAACCAGGGCATGGCCAAGGCGCCGATCACCTTCCGCTTCAAGGGCACTGCCGGTCAGAGCTTCGGCGTGTGGAACGCCGGCGGCCTGAACCTCTACCTCGAAGGCGACGCCAACGACTACGTGGGCAAGGGCATGACCGGCGGCAAACTGGTGATCGTTCCGCCGAAAGGCAGCGCCTACAAGACTCAGGACAGCGCGATTATCGGCAACACCTGCCTGTACGGCGCCACCGGCGGCAAGCTGTTCGCCGCCGGCACCGCGGGCGAGCGTTTCGCCGTGCGCAACTCCGGTGCCCACACCGTGGTGGAAGGCACTGGCGATCACTGCTGCGAATACATGACCGGTGGTTTCGTCTGCGTGCTGGGCAAGACCGGTTACAACTTCGGCTCAGGCATGACCGGCGGTTTCGCCTACGTGCTCGACCAGGACAACACCTTCGTTGACCGGGTCAACCACGAGCTGGTGGAAATCCAGCGGATCAGCGGCGAAGCGATGGAAGCCTATCGCAGCCACCTGCAGCGCGTGCTGGACGAATACGTCGAGGAAACCGGTAGCGAGTGGGGCCGTAACCTGGCCGAGAACCTCGATGACTACCTGCGTCGTTTCTGGCTAGTCAAACCTAAGGCGGCGAGCTTGAAATCTCTGCTTTCCAGTACTCGTGCGAATCCGCAATAACGACGCAGCTGCAAGCGGCAAGCTTCAAGCCGCAAGTTAACGGCAGTGCGCGATATGCCTGCACACGTGATTGTCTTGCAGCTTGAAGCTTGTAGCTTCGAGCTGCTGTTAAGAGGTTTTGATAATGGCTGAACGTCTGAATAATGACTTCCAGTTCATCGAGGTCGGGCGCAAGGATCCGAAGAAGAAACTGTTGCGTCAACGCAAGAAAGAGTTCGTGGAGATCTACGAACCCTTCAAACCCCAGCAGTCGGCCGACCAGGCCCACCGCTGCCTGGGTTGCGGTAACCCGTACTGCGAATGGAAGTGCCCGGTGCACAACTTCATTCCCAACTGGCTCAAGCTGGTGGCCGAGGGCAACATCCTCGCCGCTGCCGAGCTGTCGCACCAGACCAACACCCTGCCGGAAGTCTGCGGCCGGGTGTGCCCGCAGGACCGCCTGTGCGAGGGGGCCTGCACCCTCAACGACGGTTTTGGCGCGGTGACCATCGGTTCGGTGGAGAAGTACATCACCGACACCGCCTTCGCCATGGGCTGGCGTCCGGACATGTCCAAGGTCAAGCCGACCGGCAAGCGTGTCGCGGTGATCGGCGCGGGCCCGGCGGGCCTGGGCTGTGCCGACGTGCTGGTACGTGGCGGCGTGACCCCGGTGGTGTTCGATAAGAACCCGGAAATCGGCGGCCTGCTGACCTTCGGCATCCCCGAGTTCAAGCTGGAAAAGACCGTGCTGAGCAATCGTCGCGAAGTCTTCAGCGGCATGGGCATCGAGTTCCGCCTCAACACCGAGGTGGGCAAGGACGTGACCATGGAGCAACTGCTCGAAGAATACGATGCCGTATTCATGGGCATGGGCACCTACACCTACATGAAGGGCGGCTTTGCCGGTGAGGACCTGCCGGGCGTGCACGACGCGCTGGACTTCCTGATCGCCAACGTCAACCGCAACCTGGGCTTTGAAAAGTCGCCGGAAGATTTCGTCGACATGAAGGGCAAGAAGGTCGTGGTCCTCGGTGGTGGCGACACGGCGATGGACTGCAACCGCACGTCGATCCGCCAGGGCGCCAAGGCGGTGACCTGTGCCTATCGTCGTGACGAAGCGAACATGCCGGGCTCGCGCAAAGAGGTGAAGAACGCCAAGGAAGAAGGCGTGAAGTTCCTCTACAACCGCCAGCCGATCGCCATTGTCGGCGAAGACAAGGTCGAAGGCGTGAAGGTGGTCGAGACCCGTCTCGGCGAGCCGGACGCCCGTGGCCGTCGCAGCCCCGAGCCGATCCCGGGTTCCGAAGAGGTCATCCCGGCCGACGCCGTGGTCATCGCCTTCGGTTTCCGCCCGAGCCCGGCGCCGTGGTTCGAGCAGTTCAGCATCCAGACCGACAGCCAGGGCCGCGTCGTGGCGCCGGAGCAGGGCCAGTACAAGCACCAGACCAGCAACCCGAAGATCTTCGCCGGTGGCGACATGGTGCGCGGTTCCGACCTGGTGGTGACGGCGATCTTCGAAGGCCGTAACGCCGCCGAAGGCATCCTCGACTACCTGGGCGTCTGACAACGCCAGCGACAAGCTTCAAGCTATTAGCTGCAAGCTCAAAGCCACGGCGCTTGGGGCTTGCAGCTTGAAACTTGGCGCTGCTCTCCCTGCGACCAATTGACCCGATAGATAAAAGGCACGGCTCTCGCCGTGCCTTTTGCGTCGCGCTCTGAGAAAATGCCCGCACTTTTTTTCCGGATGCCGACATGACTGCCCTGAAGAACGACCGTTTCCTTCGTGCCCTGCTCAAGCAACCCGTAGACGTCACCCCGGTGTGGATGATGCGTCAGGCTGGGCGCTACCTGCCTGAATACCGCGCCAGCCGTGCCAACGCCGGTGACTTCATGAGCCTGTGCATGAACCCGGAGTTCGCCTGCGAAGTCACCCTGCAACCGTTGGACCGTTATCCACAGCTGGATGCGGCCATCCTTTTCTCCGACATCCTGACCATCCCCGACGCCATGGGCCAGGGCCTGTACTTCGAAACCGGCGAAGGCCCGCGTTTCAAGAAGGTCATCAGCACCCTGGCCGACATCGAGGCCCTGCCGATCCCGGATCCGCACAAGGACCTGGGCTACGTGATGGACGCGGTCAGCACCATCCGCCGCGAGCTCAACGGCCGCGTGCCGCTGATCGGCTTCTCCGGCAGCCCCTGGACCCTGGCCACCTACATGGTCGAGGGCGGCTCGTCGAAGGACTTCCGCAAGATCAAGGCGATGCTCTACGACAACCCGCAAGCCATGCACCTGCTGCTGGACAAGCTGGCGCAGTCGGTCACCAGCTACCTCAACGGCCAGATCAAGGCCGGTGCGCAAGCGGTGCAGATCTTCGACACCTGGGGCGGCAACCTGTCGGCGGCGGCCTACCAGGAGTTCTCCCTGGCCTATATGCGCAAGATCGTCAGCGGCCTGATCCGCGAGCACGAAGGGCGCAAGGTGCCAGTAATCCTGTTCACCAAGAACGGCGGCCTGTGGCTGGAAAGCATTGCCGACGCCGGTGCCGACGCCCTGGGCCTGGACTGGACCTGCGACCTCGGCGAAGCGCGCCAACGGGTCGGCAACAAGGTCGCGCTGCAAGGCAACATGGACCCGACCGTGCTCTACGCCAAGCCGGAAGCGATCCGTTCCGAAGTCGGGCGCATCCTCGCCAGCTATGGCAAGGGCAGCGGCCATGTGTTCAACCTCGGCCACGGCATCACCCCGGAAGTCGACCCGGAGCACGCCGGCGCCTTCCTGCGCGCGGTGCACGAACTGTCGGCGCAGTATCACCAGTGATCGCGGCCTGATAAGCAAGCCCGGCATTTGCCGGGCTTTTTTTGCCTTCAGGAAAGGGCCGGCGGATTAAGTTTCAATTCAGCCTGGCTGGTTAATCTGGCTTTATCGAAACCCACATTGGATCACTGCCATGAAAACCCGTTACCTCGTTCTGTTGCTCGCCCCGCTGTTCAGCACCGCCGCCCTGGCTGTCGGCTACACCGGTCCTGGCGCCCAGGCCGTCACCACCGTCGCGGCGGCCAACGATGCCTCGGACGATACGCCGGTGGTGTTGCAGGGCCATGTGGTCAAGAAGCTGAACAACGACGACAAGTACGAATTCAAGGATACCAGCGGCACCATCACCGTTGAGATCGACGACGAAGACCTGCCGCCGGTGGCGTTCAACGAGAAGACCCAGGTCAGGCTGACCGGTGAGGTCGAGAAGGGGTTGATGAAGCGCGAGATCGACGTCGACCTGGTGGAAATCGTCAAGTAAGCCGATCGACAGATATCGCCCATGCCGGCGACCGGACCCCGCATATGGATCGCGGGGGCTGGTCGCCGGCATGTTGGTTTAGCGACTACTGAGTGGCCAGCGGCGGCAGCTTGGCCAGCTTCAAGGCCACCAGCAGCGCCACCACCAGCAGGGCGCTGATGAACAGGCCGATGCCGTTCCACCCGGCCATGTGCCAGAACACCCCGCCCGCCGTCCCGGCGATGCTCGATCCGGCGTAATAGCTGAACAGGTACAGCGATGAAGCCTGGCCCTTGGCCTTGAGGGCGCGCCGGCCGATCCAGCTGCTGGCGACCGAATGGGCACCAAAGAAGCCGAACGTGAAGATCAGCATACCGATGATCACCACCGACAACGGGCTGAGCATGGTCAGGGCGAGGCCGGCGAGCATCAGCGAAATGGTGGCCCAGAGCATTTTGCGTCGCCCCAGGCGGTCGGCCAGGGCGCCGATTTTCGCCGAGCTGTAGATCCCCGACAGGTACACCACCGACAGCAGGCCGACGAAGGCCTGATCCATGTGATACGGCTCGGCCAGCAGGCGATAGCCGATGTAGTTGAACAGCGTGACGAACGCGCCCATCAGCACGAAGGCCTCGAGGAACAGCAGCGGCAGGCCGGCATCGCGAAAGTGCATGGTGAAGCCGTCCAGCAGGCTGCGCGGGTGCAGCGAGCGGGCGCGGAAGTTGCGCGATTCGGGGAGGATCTTCCAGAACACCGCCGCGGCGATCAGCGCCAGGCCACCGATCACCAACATCGCCGTGTGCCAGCTGACGAAGTCGATCAGCACCCCGGTGATCAGGCGGCCGCTCATGCCACCAATGGCGTTGCCGCCGATGTACAGGCCCATGGCCAGGCCGATGTGCTGCGGATGGATCTCCTCGCTCAGGTAAGTCATCGCCACCGCCGCCAGGCCGCTCAGGGACAGCCCCACCAGCGCGCGCATCAGCAGCACGCCGTGCCAGCTCGGCATCAGGGCGCTGGCAATGGTGCACAGCGCGGCGGCGAACAGGGCGGCCACCATCACCGGCTTGCGGCCGATGCGGTCGGAAATCGGCCCGGTGACCAGCAAACCGATGGCCAGCAGGCCGGTGGCGACCGAGAGGATCAGGCTGCTCTGCGCGGCGTTGATGGAAAACTCCCGGGACAGCAGCGGCATCATCGGTTGCACGCAGTAGAGCAGGGCGAAGGTGGCGAAACCGCCGGAGAACAGCGCCAGCACCGTGCGCATGAACATCGGCGTGCCTTTTTCGATGTAGGCCTCGTTCAGTTGCGCGACGACCTCATCGAGGGCGGTGGGAGAGAGTTCGTGGGCGAGTGGAGCGACAGCGGTTTTCACGGGAGACCTCGGGGAGCGCAGCCGGTCAGGCAATGGAAAAAAGCATATAGCTGGCTAATGTTTCTTTCCAATATATTGTTCGACCTGATTGATATGTTTTACGACCTAATGAGGCGATCATGGAATTGCGTCACCTGCGTTACTTCATCGCGGTGGCCGAAGAGCTGCATTTCGGCCGCGCCGCCCAGGTTTTGGGCATCTCCCAACCGCCCTTGAGCCAGCAGATCCAGGTGCTGGAGCAGGAGGTCGGCGCGCGCCTGTTCGAGCGCACCAATCGTCGGGTCGAACTCAGCGAGGCCGGCAGGCTGTTCCTCGATGAGGCGCGACAGGTGCTGGCCCAGGTCGACAAGGCGGCGGATGTGGCCCGGCGGGCGCAACGGGGGGAGCTGGGTGAGCTGAAAATCGGCTTCACCTCGTCGGCGCCTTTCAACTCGAGCATTCCCCAGGCGATCTTCACCTTTCGCCAGCGCTTTCCCGACGTGCACCTGAAGCTGCGGGAGATGAGCAGCACCCAGGTGGCCGAGGCGCTGCTGGACGAGTCGATCCAGGTCGGCATCATGCGGCCGTTGCCGCTGCCGGACTCCCTGAGCGTGGTGGAGTTGCTGCGCGAACCGCTGGTGGCGGTGCTTAGCTCCAAGCACCCGCTGGTGGCCGGCAGCGAAGCCGGCCTGGCGCTGTCGGCCCTGGTCCACGAACCCTTCGTGTTCTTCCCGCGCAGCTACGGCAGCGGCCTGTATGCGCAGTTGCTGACCCTGGCCCGGGATGTCGGTTTCACCCCGCATTTCGCCCAGGAAGCGGGCGAGGCCATGACCATCATCGGCCTGGTGGCGGCGGGGCTGGGGGTCTCGGTGTTGCCGGCGTCCTACCAGCGCATGCGTATCGACGGCGTGGTCTATCGACCGCTGCTCGACCCCGAGGCAGTCTCGGCGGTGTGGCTGGCGCAGCGCACCGACCAGCGCTCGCCAATGGCCAAGGCCTTTGTCGAGCTGCTGACCCGCAAGGCTGAGTTGTAACGGTCTGCTGGGCAAAGTGCGACATGCTTGCCACGGTCGGTTTGCCGCGACTCGATCGGATCAGGCGCAAAGACCGTCATGGCCGACGAGTTTACGAAGTCTTGCAACTTACAGACGAAGAGCTCGCTGCCGTCAAAGCCGCTGTACGCAAGGCTTTGGGGCTCTGATACCGACTTTCCTGTGGAAAACGGCAATTGGCCACGGTTGCCGGGCGGCAGGCTTCGAGCGACACTGCGCGCGTACCCGAAAGGGACTTGTGAGACTCTGAGGATCCTGGGCAACCAGCCATCGCAGAGCCAGACAGGCAGAGCGCGATGACAAGCCAGCCTGTTTGTGAAAGGGCGCCGAAAGGCGCCCTTTGTCGTTTCCGGGGGATGGAAACTGTGGATCAGGTCATGCCGATTTCATCGGCAGGCGCCTTACTGCACCTTCGCCAGATCGCCGCGCAGCGCGACGCCTGCCATCAGGGCGCCCGCGTGGCATTCGTAGGTTTTCGCGTCCTTGCGCTCGTTGCTCTTGTAGAAGCTGGCAATGTCGGTCACGGCATTGGCGCCGACTTTCTTGGCCGCCTGGTGCAGGGTGATCAGCGCCGATTGCAGGACCCATTCGCAGGCCACTTCGTCGCTCTTGTTGAAGGCATTGGTCTTCTTGTTGGTGACCGCGCCCGCGCTGATCACCGTGACCTTGCCGGCGGGCTGGTTGCCGGCCAGGTAGAACTTCACGCTGCCGTCGATCTTGCCGGTGCTGATGGCTTCGGCGACCACCTTGTCGAACGGCAGGTACAGCGCGGTATCACGGGCCTGGCTGACGCCGGGCAGGGTGCAGAGCAGCAGGGTGGCGGCAGCGGCCAGGGTCTTCAATTGCATGGTGGTCTCCTTGACGTAGAAAGCGGGTAGCGGCTGGCGCTCAATTAGGCGCGGCAATCGCCTGGGCCGAGCTGGACAGCTGTTGCGCGGTCCGTTCGTTCTGGTTGTCCTTCAGCTCGCGCAGGATGCCCTTGTCCAGCAGGCGCACCCAGCGGATGTAGTTCTTGTGGATCTTGCCGTCCGCGTAGCCCATGCCACGGCTGTCGCGGTAGAGGATCTTGTAGTGGGTCGGCGCGTACTGGATGTCGATTTCCACGTGGTATTGCTCGCGCACAGTGATCTCGGCCTGGATCAGCTCCGGGCTGATGCGCTGCACGGTCCACTTGCGGGCGACCAGGTTTTTCAGGATCGCCTGTTTCATTTCCTCATGGTCGGCCTTGAGGGTGGCCGGCAGGACCCGGTCCGGGGTGTACATGCGCTTGCTGGTGCACGAGACGCAGGTCAGCAGGGCGAGCACGATCAGGCAGGCGCGAAGCAGGGAGGGCATTCCATTTTCTCCAGGGGGTAACGTCATTGAGGCCAGCGGCGGAAGATCAGCGAAGTGTTGACGCCGCCAAAGGCAAAGTTGTTGTTCATCACGTACTCGCAGCTCATCTGCCGGAATTCGCCGCGCAGGTAATCCAGCTCGCCGCAGCGCGGGTCGACCGTGTCGAGGTTGAGGGTGTGCACGTAGAGGTCGCGGTTGAGCATCTCGATGCTGAACCAGGACTCCAGCGCGCCACAGGCCCCCAGGGTGTGGCCGAGGAAACTCTTCTGCGAACTGATGGGCATCCGGCTGCCGAACAGGCTGCTGGTGGCCAGTGTTTCGGCAATGTCGCCCTGTTCTGTAGCGGTGCCGTGGCCATTGACGTAACCGATGGCCGAAGGCTCGAGGCCGGCGTCTTCCAGGGCCAGCTCCATGGCCCGGCGCATGGTGGCCTGCTCCGGACGGGTGGTGTGCTGGCCGTCGGCGTTGCTGCCGAAGCCGACGATCTCGGCATGGATATGCGCGCCACGGGCCAGGGCGTGTTCCAGCTCTTCGAGCACCAGCATGCCGCCGCCCTCGCCGATCACCAGGCCGTCGCGGTCGCTGTCGTAGGGCCGCGGGCTGGTGTGCGGGGCATCGTTTTTCAGGCTGGTGGCGTAGAGCGCGTCGAACACCATGGCTTCGGTCGGGCACAGCTCTTCGGCGCCGCCGGCGAGCATCAGCGGCAGACGGCCGAACTTGATCGCCTCGTAGGCGTAGCCGATGCCCTGGCTGCCGCTGGTGCAGGCGCTGGACGTCGGGATCAGCCGGCCGGTGAGGCCGAAGAAAATGCTGATATTGGCCGCGGTGGTGTGCGGCATCATGCGCACGTAGGAGTTGGCGTTGAGGCCTTCGGCGACCGAGTTCAGCAGCATGTTGCCGAACGCCTTGATCTCGTCGGTGCTGCCGGTGGACGAGCCACAGGCCACGCCCATGCGCCCGTCCTTGATCGACTCGTCACCCAGCAGGCCGGCATCGGCCAGGGCTTGCTCGGCAGCCCCCACGGCGAGCCGCGACACCCGGCCCATGCTGCGCAGCTGCTTGCGGGTCCAGTGGTCCGGTACCTTGAAGTCGTCCACGGGGCCGGCCAGGCGGGTATTGAGTTCGCTGAAGCGATCCCATTCGTCCATCCGGCGAATGCCGCTGCGGTTGGCGCCGAAGTTGGCGGCGATGGTGTCCCAGTCGCTGCCCAGCGAAGTGATGCCGGCCATGCCGGTGACGACCACACGTTTCATCAGACCAGGCCTCCGTTCACCGCCAGCACCTGGCGGGTGATGTAGGCGGCCTCGGCGGACATCAGGAAGTTCACCGCGCCGGCGACTTCCTCCGGGGTGCCCATGCGCTGGGCCGGGATCATCTTCAGCAATTCGTCCACCGGCACGTTCTCGTCGAGCATGGCGGTGTCGATCAGGCCTGGCGCCACGCAGTTGACGGTGATCTTGCGCTTGCCCAACTCGATGGCCAGGGCCTTGGCGGCGCCGATCAGGCCGGCCTTGGACGCGCTGTAGTTGACCTGGCCACGGTTGCCGACCTGCCCGGACACCGAGGCGATGCAGACGATACGCCCGGCGGCGCGGCGCCGGATCATCGGCATCATCACCGGGTGCAGGACATTGTAGAAACCGTCGAGGTTGGTGCGCAGCACGGTGTCCCAGTCGTCTTCGCTCAGGGCCGGGAAGGCGCCGTCGCGGGTCAGGCCGGCGTTGAGCACCACACCGTAGTAGGCGCCGTGGGCTTCCACGTCGGCTTCGAGAACGGCCTTGCAGCTGGCGCGGTCGGTCACATCGAATTGCAGGATGCGCGCCTGGCGCCCCAGGGCCTCGACTTCGGCCTGCACGGCCTCGGCTTCGCTGCGGCCACTGCGGCAATGCAGGATCAGGTCATAGCCGCTCTGGGCCAGGCGCAGGGCGATGGCGCGGCCGATACCACGGCTGGAGCCGGTGACCAGTATGGATTCAGTCATGGCTGGACTCCTGTTGATAAAGCGGGTGATTCGTTCAGGTAGCTGTCCGCCTGGGGCGGACAGAACACGTTGAGGCGGGCGACGGCCTGGATGCCGGGGGCACTCAGGTGGCATTCGAATACGCCCATGCCGTTGTCGTCTTGCAGGGAGCGCAAGGCGTGAATCTGCAGTTCGCTGCCGGCCGGGAAGTGGTCCACATTGCATTCGAACTTGCGGGTGCCGAGCAGGAACCCCAGCTCGACGGCCTGGCCTTTCTGGCGCGCATGGCAACCGGCGTAGGCGGCGATGCTCTGGGCCATTATTTCGATGCCGACCCAGGCCGGCAGGCTGCCGTCGGCACGGTTGAACAGGCCATCGGGTTTGACGGTGAGGCGGGTGCGGATCTGCTCTTCATCGAACGCCAGGACCTGATCGATCAGGATCATGTCGCCCGCGTGGGGCAGCAGTTCGGCGAGCGGCCAGTCAATCATGGGGCGTCTCCGATAATCAGGCTGACGTTGTTGCCACCGAAGGCAAAGGAGTTGCTCATCAGGCAGCGCGGAGCGTTCTGCTCCAGACGTGTGGTGGCGGTGACCCAATGCAGCGGCGGCAGTTGCGGGTCGGCCTGGGCGTCCCAGACATGGGGCGGCAGGGCGTGCGCGCTGTTCGCGGCGGACAGGCTCAGCCAGCAGAACGCCGCTTCCAGGGCGCCGGCGGCGCCCAGGGTATGGCCGCTCATGGGTTTGGTCGACGAGCAGGGCACGCCAGCCGGGAACAATTGGTCGACCGCCAGGCTTTCCATGGCGTCGTTGTGCTGGGTGGCCGTGCCGTGCAGGTTCAGGTAGCCGATCTGTCCGGCTTGCAGGCCGGCATTGTGCAAGGCCTTCTGCATGGCTTGCAGGGCGCCGCGCCCGCTGGGTTCGGGCGCGGAAATATGGTGCGCGTCGGAGCTGGCGCCGGCGCCGAGCAAGGCGATCGGTTGTGCGCCGAGGGTTTCCTTGCTCATCAGGAACAGCACGGCGGCTTCACCGATATTGATGCCATCGCGGTTGACCGAGAACGGATTGCAGCGCTGGTCGGACACTGCTTCCAGGGCCGAGAAACCGTTGAGGGTCAGCTTGCACAGGCTGTCGACGCCACCGCACAGCACCGCGTCGCACAGGCCCAGGTCGAGCAGGCGGCGGGCGCTCATCAGCGCGCGGGCGCTGGAGGTGCAGGCGGTGGAGATCACGTAGGCCGGGCCGCTGAGGTCGAGCCAGTCGGCGAGAAAGTTCGCCGGCGCGCCGAGCTCCTGCTGCCGGTAGTCGTAGTCGGCCGGGAAATGCCTGTCGCGCAGGTAGTGGGCGATGCCGCGGCTGGCTTCGTCGATGCCCGAGGTGCTGGTGCCGAGGACGATGCCGATGCGGCTGTGGCCGTAGCGGGCGATGGCCTGGTCGATGTCGCCACGGATCTGCAGGGCGGCCTCCAGCAGCAGCTGGTTGTTGCGGCTGCTCTGCTGTCCCAGCTCCGGCGGAATGCTCGCCAGCGGCCCCTGGACGGCGGCCACCGGCACGCTGCGCTCCGGCACCCAGCCGGCTGCGGCGCGCATGCCGGAGCAGTCGCCGGCAAACAGGCTGCGGGCCACTTGCTGCTTGTCGCGCCCAAGGGCACAGATCACCCCGAGGGCATTCAGGTAGGCCGTCATGAGGCGTTCTCGGCGGTCAGCGGGCTGATGTGGTAGTACAAGCCCTGGGGCAGCTCCAGGCGAAAATCCAGGGCCTGGCGATAGCGGACCTGCCAGTGCGGGGCGAGGTCGCGCTGCGCGCCGTGCTGCCGGGCGGCTGGATAATTATCTCGCAGTTCGCCCGCGGGCGTCAGGGCGAATAGCAGGGCGGCGAACAGTTCGCGGGCCTCCGGGTTCGGCGGCAGCAGGCCATCGGCCTGCCAGCGACCGTCGATCAGTTGCTGGCGCGCCAGGGGAATGCCCAGCGGGTCGAGCAGCGACCAGCGGATGCCCGGCCCTTCGGCCTGGATCACCAGCAGCCAGTCCTGGCGCTGCCCGGCCTGTTGCCGCTCGATATGCAGTTGCAGCGGCAGGGCCAGGCTCGGGGTTTTCTCGGGCAGCGGCGGCTGGCTGGCGCAGGCGCTCAGCAACAGCAGGCAGCCGACGAGCAGGGCACGGATCATCCAGCGGCACCTTCGTGCAAGGGTTTGCGGGCGACCACATTGACCAGGGTTTCTTCCCGTTGGCCAAAGGGTTTCGGGCGGCGCAGGCCGAAGCGTTCGAGCAGCCCGAAATCCTTGGCACGGCTCCACCACAGATAGGGATAAGACACATTGCGCGGGGTAAATTCAAAACCCTGTCGTCGGATCATTTCCAGATACTGCGCCGCGCTTTTCTGTACATGCATCGGGTGGCGGAACAGCCAGCGGATCACCCAGGTGTCGATGTAGGCCTCGGTGGATTCGGCGAACAGCAGGTAACCGCCCGGCTTGAGCACGCGATAGAACTCGGCCAGGGCTTTTTCCTGTTCCACCAGGTGGTGAAAGGTCTGGTGGCAGAACAGCAGGTCGACGCTGGCATCGGCCACGTCCAGGGTCGCGCAGTCGCTGCCGATCAGCTCGACCTGCAGGCCCTGGCGCGCCGCCTCTTCGCTGCTGAGTTTGAGGCTGTGCGGGTCGGCGTCCAGGCCGATCAGGCGCCGCGGGGCGAACACCTGGCGCAGGTACTGGAACGACTTGCCCTGGCCGCAGCCGGCATCCAGCAGCACCGGGTTGGCCGGTGGCTCGTCGTCGAACAGGCGGCGCAGGTCGTTGATCGCCACCCGCAGCACATGGTGCTGCCAGGTATGGCTGCGCAGGAACCAGAAGCCGAAGCGGGTTTCCTCGACGTAGCTGGCGCTCAGGTATTGCGGCTGGGTGTCGTTCATGGAGCCTCCATGGCGCAGATTTCCGAGAGCATGCGCAGCCGGCGCTTGGGTTCGCTGACGAACGGGTTGCGTTCGTCCCAGGCATAGCCGGCGAGGATCGAACTGATCATCCGGCGAATCTCCGGCGAGCTGCCCGGGTGGTAGATCACGTCCTGGAAGGTGCCGGCGTACCAGCCTTCGACGTAGCAACGGAAGGTGTCGACACCGCGCTTGAGGGGGATGGCGAACTCTGTTTCCCAATCCACGCTTTCGCCCTGCAACTGCCGATGCAGCACGGCGGCGGCCATGCTCGCCGAACGCATGGCGATGGTCACGCCGGAGGAGAACACCGGGTCGAGGAACTCCGCGGCGTTGCCCAGCAGCGCGAAGCCCGGGCCGTGCAGGGTCTTGACGTTGGCCGAGTAGCCGCCGATGGTCCGCGCCGGGGTGTCCCACACGGCGTTGTGCAGGACCTTGGCCAGGCTCGGGGTCTCCTCGATGAAACCGCGCAGGCACTGGTCCAGGTCGCCGTCACGACCGTCGAAGTGCTCCTTGGCCGCCACCACGCCGATCGAACAGCGGCCGTTGCTGAACGGGATGGTCCAGAACCACACATCGCGTTTGCTGGGGTGAGTGGTGATGAGGATCTTTTCCCGCTCGAAAGCCGGGCTGTCGATGTGGTCTTCGATATGGGTGAACACCGCCTGGCGGACCGGGAAGTTCGAGGGCGCTTCCAGGTCCAGCAGGCGTGGCAGCACACGGCCGTAGCCGCTGGCGTCGAGGACGAAACCGGCCTCCACGCGGTACTCGCTGCCGTCTTCGCGCAGCACCTGCAGCTGCGGCCTGGCCAGGTTGAAGTCGGCGCTGACGATGGCCTCGCCATAACGCACTTCAACGCCTTGCAGGGCGGCCTGATCGGCCAGCAGTTTGTCGAAGTCGGCGCGTTGCACCTGAAAGGTGGTGGGCTTGCCCTCGCTGAAGGTGTCGCCGAAATCGAAGGCACTGTAACGCTCGCCCCAGGCGAACGCGGCGCCGTTCTTCAGCTGGAAGCCCGCCGCCTTGACCGCCTCGAGCATGCCGGCCTCTTCGACGAAATCCAGGCAGTGGGACAGCAGGCTTTCACCGATCGAAAAGCGTGGGAAATGCTGGCGCTCGACGATCAGCACGTCGTGGCCTTTGCCCTTGAGCAGCGCGGCGGCGATGGCGCCCGATGGGCCGGCGCCGATCACCACAATCTGGCGGCGTTCCATTTCAACTGTTGGCACTGGGGCTCCTTGCCGGTTCGGCGATGTTCGGGTTCGAAGGGACCAAAGGTGTTCGGTGCAGCCCGGCCAGGGCCGGCATCAGGGTAGCGATCAGGCCCATGAGCATCAGCGCGAAATACAGCGCCGGGCTGATCAGCTGTTGTTGCAGCAGCAGGTTGAGAAAAACGATCTCGCTCAGCCCGCGAATATTCAGCAGCAGGCTTTCCCGCCAGCGGCTGGCGCCCTTGAATGAGGCGCCGGCCCAGCCCAGGCCGAGCCAGTTGCCGAGCAGCTTGCTGGCAATCGGCAACAGCAGCAACGCCCCCAGTTGCACCCAGCCGAGGCTGTCCATGGCGCTGTGCACATTGATCTGCACGATGCCGAACGTGAGGATCAGCGGAATGGCGATAAAGGTCTGCAAACGGCTCATCCAGGCTGCCTTTAACGGCAGCACTAGCGGCACCTTGAGGGCGGCCATGCACAGCAGGTAGCCGATGCCGAAAATCAGCGCGTTGAGTTTGTAGTGTTCGGCCACCACCAGCAGGCCGAAGAAGCCCAGGCTGTGCAGCAGCGGCTGGCGCAGGCCGAGGCCGCGCAGGAGCAGCGGCAGGCAGGCGCCGGCCAGCGGCAGCAGCAGGCTGCTCAGGTGCAGGCTGCCCTGGGCGACGCCGAACAGGGTCCAGCAGCCGAGGTCGATGAGGATCGCGGTCTGCACCAGGCGCCGGGTGGCCAGCGGCGGGTAGTCGATGTGCCGCAGGTACAGGTACAACACCGGAATTGCGGTAATGGCGAACAGCAGGCCGACCGCCAGGGAACTCAGCCAGGGTTGCGCCGGCAACAGCCAGACCGCCGTGGCCAGGCCGCAGGCGAAGGGAATGGCGAAGCTCGGCAGGGCGATCTTCAGGCTCTGGCGGTCCAGGCGCAGGTCGATCACGTCGCTGAGGATATGCCCCAGCAGCAGGGCGAAACTCAAGCCGTACAGGTTCTTCAGCCAGACCGGCGCGACCAGCTGGGCGCCACTCAACTGCCAGTGCGGCTCGATCCAGAACAGCATCAGCAGCGGCAGGCCGAAGGTCGCCAGCAGCAACTGGCTGACAATCGGGATCAGGCCGAAACGGCTGCCGATGCGGGTGGCGAGCGCGAACAGCAGCAGCGCCATGAGCCAGAACAGGGCAATCATCACAGGGCAGGCTCCGTAACGGTCTGGCGATGGCGCTGGCGACCGGCCCAGGGCGCCAGGATAAAACTGAAGGCCAGGCCCAGGCTCACCGACAGACCGAAGTTGCTGACCGCCGGGGTGCTGGAAATCGCCAACAGGCCGAACGACAGCCAGGTGGTCAGCGCTGCAAGCAAGGTACCGAGCAGGCTCACGGCGGCCCCGCCGACCTGTTCACGCATGAGGATGGCGTAGTCGACGCTGATGGCGGTCACCAGCAACAGGCCGAACAGGCTGAACAGGGTCAGCGGCTGCCCCAGCCAGCCCAGGCTGGCGAGGCTGCACAGGGCCGCCAGCAGCGGCAGGGCGACCAGGCGCAGGGCGCCGCCGAGGCCGAACGGCAGGATCAGCAGCAAGACGATCAGCACGCAGGAGGCGAGTTTGAGCTCGGCGGCGCTGACCTGGGTGGCGGCGAACACTTGGTTCAGCTCGCCCAGGCGGTCCACCAGTTGCACCCCCGGCAGATCCTGCGCCTGGATCCGCAATAGCTGTGGGTTGTTCAGCCCCTGCAGGCTGACCATGGCCGCCACGCCGTTGTCGGTGGGGCCCAGCCACAGGGTGCGGTAGGGCTCGGCCAGCGGGCCTTGCAGGGCGCTGTCGATGTCTTCGTCGGGCAGCGCCCGCAGTTGCGCAAGTTCCGCGTTCAGGGCCGTGACCGGGACTCCGAGATCCAGCAGCGGCTGCCAGTACCGCGGCAGCGCGTCCAGGGCCTGGCGCAGGCGCTGTTGCTCGCTGGGCAGGCTCACCAGTTGGTTGAGCGACAGGTAGCCCTGGAGTTTCTCCAGGTTGACCAGTTGCTCCAGGCGCTCGCTCAGGGCGCCGAGGCGTTCGAGCAGCTGTTGCTGATCGGCGCCGCGCACCAGGAAGAACTGACTGGTGGGCTGGTAGCCGGTAATCCGCGCGATGGCCTGGGCTTCGTTGAGCAGTTGTGGCGGCGCGCCGATCCACTGGCGGATATCGTTTTTGCTGTCGAGCTGCCACAGGCCGCCGGCGCAGAAGGCGATCACCAGCGCCAGCAGCCAAGGGCTGGACACGCGCTTGAGCAACTGCGTGCGCAGGTTCAGCAGCCATTCGGCCACGCGCAGCGGCCATTGCGCCGGTTGCAGCTCGACGCCGCGCAGCAGCGCCGGCAGCAGGCACACCGCGCTCAGGTAGGCACCCAACAGGCCGGCGGCGGAAAACACAGCGATCTGGGTCAGGGCCGGGAACGGTGTCCAGGCCAATGCCAGGTAGCCGAT
This sequence comes from Pseudomonas sp. T8, assembly GCF_024610635.1. Lineage (NCBI taxonomy): Bacteria > Pseudomonadati > Pseudomonadota > Gammaproteobacteria > Pseudomonadales > Pseudomonadaceae > Pseudomonas > Pseudomonas sp. T8. Next base: position 3,764,054 of record NZ_CP102374.1, on the reverse strand, counting down.
GCAACTGGTGGCCAGGCTCAGGCTCAGCCCCGGCAGGGTCAGGCGCAGGGCCGGCCAACTGTGCCAGGGGCGCAGGCTCCAGCTCTTGGACAGGTAGTGCAGGGGGTAGTCGACGGCGACGCCGATCAGGCTCGAACCCAGCACCAGGGTCATCACGTGCATATGGCCGAAAAAGGCCACGCAGGCCACCGCGCCGAACAGCATGCCCACCAGCACCGGCACGAACGCCAGCAACACCCGCCAGCGCCGGAAGGCCAGCAACAGCAGCAGGAGGATGCCGACGGTGGCGCCGCCGCCGACCCAGGTGATCTCGCGGGAGGCTTGCTGCTGGCCGTTGGCGGCGTAGAGCAGGCCACTGGCGGCCAGCAGCTGGACGTCGGCCTGGGCGGCCTGTTCGCGGCTGTGCTGGAGCAAGGCCGCCACCTGCAGCGGCAGTTGCATGTCGAAGGCGTTGCCGGTGGTACGTGCTCGCAGCAGCACCCAGCTCTTGCCGTCGGCATCGGCGATCAGGGTGCCGCTACCGATGTCCAGTTGCACCGCGCCGCGTTGCGGCTGGCTGTTCTGGATGCGCCCGGTCAGGCCCAGCCAGTCGTCCTGGCTCGGGACCAGGCTGAAACCGCTGAAGGGGTCGAACAGCGCCTGTACGCGCTGCTGGATAAAGGCCTCGGGGTGCTCGATCAGTTGCTGGCGATCGGAGGCGCCCAGCATCGCCAGGCGCCCTTGCAGCAATTGCGTGCGCAGCGCCGGCAGGTCGGCCTGCAGGTTCCACTGGACCTTCTCGAACAGCCCGCTGGCCTGCCATTGCTCACCCAGGCGCTGGGCCATGGCGATGGCCTGCTGGCGCTCGGCGTGGCCCACCAGCACCAGCATTTCGCGGTTCAGCGGCTCCTGCATGCGCTGCTCGGCCTTGAGCTCCAGGGCATCGGGGTCGGTACCCGGCACCAGCTCCATGAGGTTGGCCGACAGCGGCGCGCCATGGCGCCATTGCCAGCCGGCCAGGGCCAGCACGGCTACCAGCAGGAGTAGGAACAGGCGCGGCCACCAGCGTTCACTCGGCAAAGTCATGTTGCTCCGCGTCGCTCAAGGGCTGGTCGCTGATGTTGTCGTGCATCTTCAGCACGGTGCTGTCGCCCTGGGTTTCCAGCAGTTCGATGCGCTGCACCAGCTCGCCACCGTCGATGTTGATCTGGTTGAACACCTGCTTGAGCAGCAGCGAACGTGGGGTCAGGGTCAGCTTCCAGGCCTTGGCGTCGCCGGCCAGGGCCAGCTCGAAGTCTCGTTGCAGGCCGCTGCTGTCGCCTTGCAGCACGGCGAGGAACAGGCGGTTCTGTTCGGCCCCGGCGCTCTTGTTCGGCAGCATTTGCCAGCCGCTGCCATCCCGGCGGGCGATGCCTTTGCCGGTGATGCGGTAGTCCTGTTGCAGCGGTGTTTTCAGCAGCCACAGCAGGCCATGGTTCTTCGCCAGGACGAAGCTGCCCTTGCTGGTCAGCGGCTGGGGCAGGGCGCGCAGGTGTTTCTCCTGGACGAAGCTGCCGTGGATCACCTCGGGTCTGGCCAACTGGTCGCTGAGCTGTTGCAGGTCGAAGGCATTGGCCAGCGAGCTGAAGCCGAGCGCCAACAGTAGGCCCAACAGCCTGTAGCCGCGGCCGCTGGGCTGCGATCGAACGCGTAGCGGGCGTGGCGTTTCGGTACTCGGGGTTTGCGGGTGCTGCGCACCCGATCGCAGGCTGCGCCAGCGGCTACACAGGGTTCTCATGGCAGCATCCTTTCCACGGCATCGGTGAACACCTTGGGCGAGGCCAGTTGCATCTCGCGGCTGGCGATCTCCACCGCCACCTGCACCGAGCTGGCGCGGGTCAGGCGTTCGCCGGTTTCCAGGTCGCTGATCAGGTAGTTGATCTTCAGGCGGTTTTCCCACTCCACCAGGCTGGCGCGGACCTTGAGCTTCTGGCCGAATACCGCGCCGCGCACATAGCGCAGTTGCAGGTCGATCACCGGCCAGGCGTAGCCGGACTCGAGCATCTGGTTGTAGTTGTGGCCGAGCTTGTCGAGCAGGGCGCAGCGGGCTACTTCCAGGTACTTCACGTAATGCCCGTGCCAGACCACGTGCATGGTGTCGACGTCGAAAAACGGCACCTGGATCTCGGTGTCCGCGTGCAGCACGCCCCGACTACGCATGCAGCCTCCAGTGTTGCTCGGCAATGCGTTGCAGGCACAGGCGCAGTTCGCCTTCCAGGGCGCGGTCCTCGATCACCGGCGGGAAGTCCTTGGCCAGCTCTTGGTGCATGGCGGCCAGGGCTGGCGGCAATGGCCGTGCATCCTCGGCTCGGCTGCGCAGCCAGACGCCCTGGTTGGCGGCCAGCAGGGTGGCGGCGGCGACCTGTTCGGTCAGCTCCAGCACGCGGATCGCATCGCGGGCGGCGATGGTGCCCATGCTCACCTTGTCCTGGTTGTGGCATTCGGTGGAGCGCGAGAACACGCTGGCCGGCATGGTGTTTTTCAGCGCTTCGGCGGTCCAGGCGCTGGTGCCGATCTGTACCGCCTTGAAGCCGTGGTTGATCATGGCGCGGTCCGTCGGGGCGCCGGACAGATTGCTCGGCAGGCCGTGGTTGTAGCGCTCGTCCACCAGCAGCGCGAGCTGACGGTCCAAGAGGTCGGCGACGTTGGCCACCAGGTTCTTCAGGCTGTCCATGGCGAAGGCGATGTGCCCGCCGTAGAAGTGCCCGCCGTGCAGCACGCGTTCGGCTTCGGCATCGATGATCGGGTTGTCGTTGGCGCTGTTCAGCTCGGTTTCGATGAAGCCGCGCAGCCAGCCCAGGCTGTCGGCCAGCACGCCCAGCACATGGGGCGCGCAACGCAGCGAGTAGCGGTCCTGCAGGCGGTGCAGCGGCGCGGTCGGTGCGTCGATGGCCAGGTCCTGGCGCAGCCAGGCGGCGACTTGCATCTGCCCCGGGTGCGGCTTGGCGGCGAACAGGCGCTCGTCGAAGTGTTCCGGGTTGCCCTGCAAGGCGACCACGTTCAGCGCGGTGATGCGCGTGGCCAGTTGCAGCAGGTAGTCGGCGCGGGCGAAGGCCAGGCAGGCCAGGCCGGTCATCACCGCGGTGCCGTTCATCAGCGCCAGGGCTTCCTTGGGCCGCAGCACCAGCGGCTCCCAGCCCAGCTCGCGGTGCACCTCGGCCGAGGTCCGGCGCTCGCCGCGGAACATCACCTCACGCTCGCCGGACAGGGTCGCGGCCACGTAGGACAGCGGCGTCAGGTCGCCGCTGGCGCCTACCGAACCCTCTTCGGGAATCAGCGGCAGGATGTCGTGTTCGAGGAACGCCTGCAGGCGCTCCAGCAGCTCCACGCGCACCCCGGACACGCCGTGGCACAGCGACTGCAAGCGCGCCGCCAGCACCGCGCGGGTGGCTTGCGCGTCCAGCAGCTTGCCCAGGCCGCAGCCGTGGAAGGTGTACAGATGACGGGGCAACGCCTCGACGTGCTGCAGCGGCACCGCGACCACGCAGGAGTCGCCGTAGCCGGTGGTCACGCCGTAGATCACGCCTTCCTTGTCCAGCAGCGAATCGAGGAATTGCGCGCCCTTGGCGATGCGCTGGCGGAATGCGCTGTCGTCCTGCAGCCGGGTCGGCGCCTGACGGTTGGCCAGGGCCAGCACGTCTTCGATGCGCAAAGGGAGTTCGCCGAAGGTTACCGGCTCAAGCGGATGCGTCGTCATCGGTCTTCCAGAAAGGGTAAAAGTTGAACCATTGTTGGGGCGCTTCGAGGCAGTACTGGCCCAGGCGCTCGGCGTAGCGGGCAGTCCACTGGGCGATGACCTGCTCGCGGTCGCTGCGTTTCCACGCCACGGCCTCGGTGAAGGGTTCGAGGAACACTCGATAGCGACCATTGTTTTTCAGGCACAGCAGCAGGTTGACCGGGCATTTCAACAGGCCCGCCAGCAGCCACGGCCCCTGGGGAAAGGGCGCCGGATGGCCGAGGAAATCCACCCGCACGTTGCGCCCGCCGTGCAGCGGTACACGGTCGCCGGCAATCGCCAGCCACTCGCCGCGATCCAGGCGCTGGCTCAGTTGCAGCATGACCGCCGGATCCAGCTCGCTGACCTGGATCAGCCGCAGGTTGGTGGCCCCGGCCTCGCCCAGCAGGCGATTGAAACGTTCGGCGTGCTTGGTGTGCACCAGCACGTTCATGGTGACCTTCTCGCCCAGCTCGGCCAGGGCGCGGCAGACTTCGAGGTTACCCAGGTGCGCGCCCACCAGCATCTGTCCGCGGGTGCCGCGCAACTGGTCGCGCAGCCGGGCCGGGTCGACGATCTCGATCTGTTCCAGGCGCAGCTTGCCGTTCCACACGTCGAGCTTGTCCAGCAGGGAGTCGGCGAACGCCATGAATTGGCCGAAGACCCGCCAGTGGCTGGGACGCAGCTCGGCCTTGCCGCTCCAGTCGGCCAGGCGCCGCTGGTACAACCAGGCGCTGCGGCGGGCACCGCGGCCGAACAGGAAAAAGTAGAAAACGATGACATACAGCACCGGGCTCAACACCCGGCGCCCGAGCACCCGCACGCCCAAGGCGGTGAGCTTCATCAGCCAGAAGCTGCCGCGCTCCTTGTGCTCGGCCCAATGTTGCTTGTCCGGCTGTTTGTCCTGTTTGTCTGGTAGCGCCGTCATGCTTGCCACCGTCGCCAGAGGATCAGCGGCGCGCGCAGCAACATGCCGAAGAACAGCCGGGCGTGCATGCTGGAAATCAGCAGGTTGTCGTGGAACAGGCGGAAGTGCGACAGGCCATCCACCGGGTAACGGACCTGGGTCGGCAACCAGCGCATCGGCTGGTTGCGCCAGGACAGGCGCACCAGAATGTCGGTGTCGAAATCCATGCGCCGGCCGATCTTCACCGAGTCGATCAGCGCCAGGACTGGCGGCAGGGGGTAGACCCGGAAGCCGCACATGGAGTCGGGGATCTGCAACGACAGGGTATTGATCCAGACCCAGACGTGGGTCAGGTAGCGCGCGTAAAAACGGCCCTTGGGCACGCTGGCGTCGTACTGTGGATAACCGCAGACCAGCGCTTCGGGGTGGGTGCGGGAGGTGGCGATAAAGTTATCCACATCGCGCAGGTCGTGCTGGCCGTCGGCGTCCACTTGCAGGGCGTGGCTGAAGCCCAGGCGCGAGGCTTCGCGCAGCCCGGCCATGACCGCGCCGCCCTTGCCCTGGTTGACCGCGAGCTTGACCAGGAACACCTGTTCGCGCTCGGCCAGCTGTTCCAGCACGGCGGCGCAGGCCGGGCTGCTGGCGTCGTCCACCAGCACGCAGGGCAGGCCGCTGGCGAGCAGGGCATCGACCACCGCCGGCACGGCGGCTTCATGGTTGTAGACCGGGATCACGGCGCAGGGGTTATGCATGGGGGCTGTCTCCCAGGCGTCCGCTACGCGGCCGATCGCAGCCTTCGGCAGCGGCTACAAAAGCCCGCAACGCTGGCAGCAGCAGGGGGCTGCGCTCGCCTGAGGTCAATAATTTATCCACAGGCGTTCTCCAGCAGGATGCGGCCGCTGGAGCAGGCGGCGGTGTCATTGCGGTAGGCAAAGTAGAGTTTGCCGCGCTCATGATCGAAGCGCAGGTGCAATTGCACCTGGTCTCCGGGGCGCACCAGTTGCTGGAACTTCAGTACTTCCATGCCGGCAAAGCGGCCCGGCAGATCGAGCAACTGCTGGCCCAGGGCCAATGCCCAGTCCACCTGGACCACGCCCGGCAGCACCGGGGTCTGGGGGAAGTGGCCGCTGAAGTAGGCCAGGTCCGGCGGGATCGCCAGTTGCAGGCTCCATTCGCCGTCGGCCTCGAGTTGTTCCAGCACTTCCGGCGCCCGTGGGCGCGGGGCCAGCAGCAGGGCTTCGACATCGGCCTGGGGCAGCTTGCCCTGGCTGTTCAGGGGCAACTGGCGCAGCAGGCGCCAGCGGCGTGGCAGCGCCAGGGCCTCGCAATGCTGGCTCAGGTGCTGGCGCAGCGTTTGCGTGAGCGTCCGACGCCCCTGATTGCGCAAGGCGTGCAGGCCTTGTTCGCTGAGGACCAGCAGCGCGCCGAGGGAGGCGCGGTTTTCCCGGACCACCCCAAGGCGCGCTTCGGCGACCCAGGCATGCCCGGCCAGGGCCTGTTCCAGCATCGGCAGGGAAATGCGTTTTTCTTCCAGCTTGACGATCCGGTCCAGGCGCCCGAGCAGCTCGAAACGCCCATCGGCGGCGATGCGCGCGGCATCGGCGGTGTGTTCGACATGCCCGGCCGGCAGGTAGGGCGAGGCGATCAGCAGGGCGCCGTCGCTGTCCTGGCTCAGTTCGACCCCGGCGAAGGCTTGCCACAGGCTGTCGCCCTGGCGCCAGGCGATGCCGCCGGTTTCCGAGCTGCCGAGGATCTCCGTTGGCCATTGTCGCAGGCGCTGGTGCAGGCCTTGCGCGGCGTCGGCGGGCAGCGCGCCGCCGGAGGAAAACACCCGGCGCACCGGGCTCAGGGCCGGCCAGTCGAGGTTGTCGCCCATGCGCTTGAGCAACGCCGGGCTGGCGACCCAGGCAAAGGCCGGGTGTTCGCGGCTGGCGCGCTGCAGGTCTTCCGGGAACGGCAGTTGCCGACGGACGAAGGTGCGCCCGGCGCAGAGCGGCCAGAGCACACGGAACAGCAGGCCGTAGATATGTTGGGTGGCGACGCTGCCGATGATGCAGGCCTGGCCCAATCCTTCGCCCCACAGTTGCTCCAGGGCCTCGACTTCGTTGGCCAGCTGGCGCAGGGATTTGTCGATGCGCTTGGGTTCGCCGCTGGAACCGGAGGTGCACAGGCTCAGGCGGCAGGTGTCGAGGTCGAGTTCGGCGGCGGGCAATGGCGGCTGGTCGAAGTCGGCCAAGTGGACATCGCCGGGCTGGTCGGTCAGCCACAGGTCGACCTGGGTCGACCAGCGTTGCCGGGTCTGCGGTTGCAGGTCGGCGGGCAGCAGCACGCTGACCCCGGCGCGCCAGGCGCCGAGCAGGGCGATGGCCAACTCGGCGGCATCTTCCAGGTGCAGGGCCAGGCGCTGTACGCCCCTGGCCTGCAAGCCCGCGGCCAGGCTCAGGGCCTGGTGCTGCAGCTTGCTGTGATCGAGTGCCGGTTCGAGCGTGACGGCCCGTTCCGGCAACGACTTGAGCAGCAGGTGCTCAAGCTTTATCCAATTCATGCGCGGCCTCGTACGCGTTGTCGTAACAGCCATTCAATGGCAAACAGCAAACCCATCAACCCGTAGGCGATCAGGCCGTTGTACAACGTCCACCAGCTCAGCGGCGCCCACAGGGTCAGGGCGGCGGCGAGCAATCCGTTACAGAGGAAAAATACACTCCAGGCGACAGTCACCTGGCGGGTGTAGCGAATCGCTTTTTCCGGCAGTTCCGGCTCGCTGAGGCGGGCCAGGCGTTCGGCCACCGGCGGACCGAATTTCAGGCTCAGGCCGAACAGCGTGAGCATGAAGCCGCTGACCAGCACCGGGTACCAGCGCAATAACGATGGGCTGTCGAACAGCGCCAGCAACACGCAGAAGACCAGGGCCGCGCCCGCCATCAACAGGCTGCCGGGACGCCGTTCGCCGGTCAGGGCCCGGGCCAGCCACAGGCTGCCGAGCAACAGGCCGAACTGCCATGGCGCGAAATGCTCCATGCCGAAATACACCGCAAAGGGATACAACAGGCCCGCCAGCAGCAGGCCAAGGCCGATCAGCCGGCTCATGCGGCCGGCTGGACCAGACGGTATACCGCCTCGACCACGTCATTGACGGTACGCACCGACTTGAATTCCTCGGCGGCGATTTTCTTGCCGGTCTTGCGCTTGATGTGATCGATCAGGTCGACGGCGTCGATGCTGTCGATTTCCAGGTCTTGATACAGGTTGGATTCCAGGCTTACGCGTTCCGGTTCCAGTTCGAAGAGTTCCACCAGGGCATCACGCAAGGTGTTGAAGATGTCGTCGCGAGTTTGCATGGTCCGGTCTCAAGCTGCCTGTTTTGCAGTGACGAACGCCGCAAGGCTCGCCACGTTGGTGAAGTGGTTGCGGGTGTCCTTGGCGTCGGCGTCGATCTTGATGCCGTAGCGTTTCTGGATCGCCAGGCCCAGCTCCAGGGCGTCGACCGAGTCCAGGCCCAGGCCTTCACCGAAGAGCGTCTGCTCGTTGCCGATGTCTTGCACGCTGATGTCTTCGAGGCCCAGGGCATCGATGATCAGCATTTTAATTTCCTGGTGCAGATCGCTCATCTTCGGCGAGCTCCTTAATGAAGTAGTGATGCAAATAATCGTTGAGCTTGCGCGAGGCCTGCGGTGCGGGGCCTTGGGCGGCAAAGGCATACGGGTCTATATCGGCTCCGACGCGAAAACTGAAGTGCACGCGGCGCATCGGGATGCGATACCAGGGTTCGGCCTTGGTCAGGGTGGTCGGGCTGACCTTGATGACCACCGGGGTGATGATTCTCGCACCCCGCAAGGCGATTGCCGCGCCCCCCCGATGAAAGGCCGGCGCCTGGCCCGGCGGGGTGCGGGTGCCCTCGGGGAAGATCACCAGGGTCTGGCCATTGCGCAGGGCTTCGCCGGCGGCGTCGAGCATGTCCATGCTGCCGTCGTTGCTGATGTATTCGGCTTCGCGTATCGGGCCGCGAGTGAACGGGTTCTGCCACAGGCTCTGCTTGACCACACAGTTGGCGTTGCGCACCAGGCCGATGAGGAACACCACGTCGATCAGCGACGGGTGGTTGGCGATGATCATTTGTCCGGGGCGGCCGAGCTTTTCCGCGCCTTCGACGTCATAGGTCAGCACGCCGCTGCGGGCCATGAACCGGATGAACAGCCAGAACAGTCGGCCAATGGTGCGCCGCGCGCGCTGGCGATGCGCTTCGGCGTCGCCGGGCAGGCAGGCGAGCAGCGGGAAAATCACCAGGCGCAGGCACAGGCCACCGAGGCCGAACAAGGCAAAGCTCGCCGCGGTGGCGACCAGGCGCCAGTAGTAGGCGTCGCGGGGTTTTGTGTTTACAGGTTGCGTTGCCAGTTCCATACACGGTTCTTCCAGGCATGTTGGCAGGAGGTCTGCTCGCCGAGCAGGGTACGCAAGAGATTCAGGGCATGGGGCCACTCGGCGCGCGGCGCTTCCTCGGTGGCGGCACCGAGCGTCAGTTGCCACTCTTTGCCGGGGGTCAGCAACAGGCCCACCGCATAGGGAAAAGGCACGTCGTCGATCCAGGTGGCATAGGCGGCGGGCGGCTGCTCTTCGGTGACCACCAGCAGCACTGCCGGGGCGCCTTCCTCGAGCAGCGCCGCGGCCTCTAGCATGCCGTGTTCGAGGCCGTCGCCGGCGGCGGCGAGGGCGGTCATTTCGCTGGTTTCGCCACGCATGATCGACCACAGGCCGATCACCGCGTTGTGTACCGAGAGGCTGAACTGGGTCGGGGACAATGGCTGGTCGGCCGCCAGGTCGCTGAGGATGTCGAAGGTCCGCGGCGTTTCGCCATGCCGGGAAATAAAGACCAACGGTAGTTGTTCCAGGCCTTCGGCCAGCGGCCAGCCCACGCTGAAGGCCATGCGCGCCAGACGGCTGAGGCGCCGGCGTTGCATGGCCGGTAGAAACGACACGTCGGGGGCGGCATCGCTGCTCTCGAGCACGACTGGTTGTCGGCTCCAGGCCTGCCAATCGTCCACGCTTTCGAGCCCAGGGGCCCACGCGCGCCATTGAGCGATGTTGAAGTTGATCACTTGAAAATTCATCCCGCCCCTGCGGGCTTACTTGACGTGGTCAGGCGTTTCGATCGAAGACTCACCTGGCACGGAGCTACAGCCGAGTGGCGCGCATTATCCCGGTGTGACTGGCTGGTAGCAAACATTGGTTATGTTTCACTCAGTGAAAACGGCCCATTCGACAGAAGAAAAGTGTCATTTGGCCATTATTGAGCGGCACCGGGCGGGAGGCGCGCAGACTTTCAGAAAGTCTAGGCCGATTCCGGTCATTGCAACGGGCTTGGCGCTCTGCCGTCAGCGAGGTAGCGAAGCAGCGCTGCTCGCTACTACACTCGGTGATCTTTGATGCAGGGAGGTTCTGACATGCGGCGCGTGGTGTTCAATCAGAAAGGAGGAGTCGGCAAGTCGAGCATTGCCTGCAATCTGGCGGCTGTGAGCGCCAGCGAAGGGTATCGCACGCTGCTGGTGGACCTGGATGCCCAGGCCAACTCCACTCAATACCTCACCGGCCTGACCGGCGACGACATCCCCATGGGGATCGCCGACTTCTTCAAGCAGACCCTGTCTTCCGGACCGTTCTCGAAGAAGAACCAGGTCGATATCTACGAAACGCCGTTCGACAACTTGCATGTGGTGACGGCCACCGCCGAGCTGGCGGATCTGCAGCCCAAGCTCGAGGCGAAGCACAAGATCAACAAGCTGCGCAAACTGCTGGACGAATTGGCCAAGGACTACGACCGGATCTACCTCGACACCCCGCCGGCCCTGAACTTCTACGCGGTTTCGGCGCTGATTGCCGCTGATCGCGTATTGATTCCCTTCGACTGCGACAGCTTTTCCCGCCAGGCGCTGTACGGCCTGCTGGCTGAAATCGAAGAGCTTAAGGACGACCACAACGAGGACTTGCAGGTCGAAGGCATCGTGGTCAACCAGTTCCAGGCCCGCGCCAGCCTGCCCCAGCAAATGCTCGATGAACTGATTGCCGAAGGCCTGCCGGTCTTGCCGGTGTACCTGGCCAGTTCGGTGCGCATGCGCGAATCCCACCAGGCCAGCCTGCCGCTGATCCACCTTGACCCCCGGCACAAGCTGACCCAGCAATTCGTCGACCTGCACAACCTGCTGGAAAGCGCCTGACGCTCTTCTGTAGGAGCGAGGCTTGCCCGCGATAACGGTCTGACAACCGACGACGATGTTGAATGTCAGGCACTCATCGCGGGCAAGCCTCGCTCCTACGGTTCAAGGCGCTTTTGAAATAGCGGTCAGAGGCCCTGGCTGCGCAACCAGCTCATCAACTGCGGTAACGGGAAGGCGCCACTCTGACGTGCCACTTCCCGTCCGTTCTTGAACAGAATCAGGCTCGGAATCGAGCGAATTCCCAACTGCGCCGACAATTGCTGGTTGGCCTCGCTGTCGAGCTTGGCCAGCCGGCATTTGCCCGCCAATTGCGCCGCCGCCTGCTCGAATACCGGCGCGAAGGATTTGCACGGCCCGCACCAATCCGCCCAGACATCCACCAGCAACGGCAGGTCGCCCTTGATCTGGCTGGCGTAGTCGCCTTGTTTCAGTTCGAAAGGCTGGCTCAGCAACACCTGGCCTTTGCAGCGCCCGCATTTGGGCTGGTCGCCCAGGCGCTCGGCGGGGATGCGGTTCAAACCGTTGCAATGGGGGCAGGGGATCAGCAGTGGATCGGACATGAGGGGGGGCTCCGGGATAAGTGGGCGATGGGCGTTATCTGGAGTCTGGCGCAAGGTTTATCAAGCGAGGGGCGGGTCTGTTGCATTCCTTCATACATCTTTGAGATGCGTGGCGGCTGGTGAATCTAGGCTGAAACGGAGCCATGGGTTTATGCCGTTGGTCTGTTCAAGCACATAGCAACTTGCTATGGCGCGCTTCCGACACTACCGTCTATAGCAATATGCGATAGGGACATTGCATGCATATCATCACCGCCAAACGAATCTGGGAGGCCAAGAGCCGCTGGCCACAATCGGCCAATGCGCTGGAGACCTGGTACAGAAAAGTCAAAAGCCTCAATCCGGCCGATTTTGCAGCCATCAAGGCAGTATTTCCGGCCACCGACAAAGTGGGGGCGTTTCACGTCTTCGATATTGGCGGCAACAAGTTACGAATCATCGCTGTGGTGCGTTATGAGGTGCGACGTCTCTATATCAGGCACGTGCTGGACCATCACGAATACGACAAGGGCAGGTGGAAGGAGGAGACCAGATGAACGTTCTGGTGAAGCAGGCGGCGGATCATTGGCATTTCGTGGCCCCTGTGTTGCGTAAACCCAATACTGAAGCCGATTACGATGCATTGGTCGCGGCGCTGGATGAACTGCTGGATCTCATGGGAGAGGACGAGAACCATCCAGTGACTTCGCTGGTGGACATCATCGGCGATTGGATCGAAGCCTACGACGAAGAGCATCGACCGATGCCGATAGCCAGTGGCGTTGACGTCTTGCGCTCCCTGATGCGCGAACACGGCCTGACCCAGAGTGATTTGCCAGGCGTGGGTGCGCAGTCGGTGGTTTCGGAAGTACTGAGCGGCAAGCGCCAGCTCAACCTGCGACAGATCCGCTGGCTGGCCGAGCGCTTCGGTGTTTCGGCCGAGGTATTTATCTGAGGCTCAGGACGAGCAACTGATTTCCAGGTGCTTGCCCCATTCGGGCGGTCGTTCGGCGTAGCTGTCCATGCCGGCCTGTTGTTCGAACGGCTTGCTCAGCACCGCATGCAGGCGGCGCACCTCGGAGTAATCCCCTTGCTCGGCGGCATCGATGGCCTTCTGCGCCAGGTAATTGCGCAGGATGTACAGCGGGTTGACCGCATGCATGCGCGCGCGGCGCTGTTCTTGAGTGTCGTCTTGTTCGCGGGCGACCCGGGCCTTGTACAGATCGGCCCAGGCATCGAAGCCCTGGCGGTCGACGAAGTCGTCGCGCAGCCGGGCCACGGCCAGTTCAGCTGATTCATCCCCCAGGCGGCGGAAGAACAGGCTGTAGTCCACGCTGCTGCCCTGCATCAGTTGCAGCAGGCGCTCCACCAGCTTCTGATCCTCTTCTTCGGCGCTGGTCAGGCCGAGGCGGCGGCGCATCAGGTCCAGGTAATGGGTCTGGAACAACGGCAGGAACAGGCCGAGGGTTTCCCGCAGGGCCTCGACGCTGATGAAGGGCGTCAGGGCCTGGGCCAGGGCACTGAGGTTCCACTGGCCGATCGGCACCTGGTTGCTGAACGAGTAGCGCCCCTGGTCATCGGAATGGTTGCAGATGAAATGCGCATCGAAGTCGTCGAGGAAGGCGAACGGCCCGAAGTCGAAGGTCACGCCGAGGATCGACATGTTGTCGGTGTTCATCACCCCGTGGCAGAAACCGTAGGCCTGCCATTTGGCGATCAGTTCGGCATTGCGCTCGACTACTTCGCGGAACATCGCCAGGTAGGGTTCCGGCTGTTCCAGGCACTCGGGAAAGTGCATGGCCAGCACGTGCTCGCCCAGCTGTTTCTGCTGCTCGGGGCGTTTTGTGTAATAGAAGTATTCGAAGTGGCCGAAGCGGACATGGCTGGGCGACATGCGCAGCAGCATCGCTGCGCGTTCCTGTTTCTCGCGCCAGACCGGGGTGTCGGAGCCGATCACGCACAGCGCCCGGGTAGTCGGAATACCCAGGGCGTGCAGCGCCTCGGAGGCGAGGAATTCGCGGATCGACGAACGCAGTACGGCGCGGCCATCGCCCATGCGCGAGTAGGGGGTCTGGCCGGCACCCTTGAGGTGCAGGTCCCAGTGTTCGCCGGCGGCGTTGTACACCTCGCCCAGCAGCAAGCCGCGACCATCGCCTAGCTGGGGGTTGTAGGAGCCGAACTGATGCCCGGAATAGACCATCGCCCGAGGCTCGGCTTCGGCCCATAGCTTGTGCCCGCCGAACAGCTCGGCGAACACCGGGCTTTCGGCGGCCTCGGGGTCCAGGTCCAGCAGCGCCATGGCCGCCGGGCTGGCCACCACCAGGCGTGGATGGTCGATCGGTTCGGGCAGCACATGGGTTGAGAACGCGTCGCCCAGGCGGGCGAAGCGATTGTCGAAGCTCAGTTCGTCGAGGGCTTTCAACGGCCATCTCCAGCAGAATGTCCGAGCATTCTGCTAGGGATAGCGCCCTTAGTCGAGCCTGCTGGAGGGCGGTTCCTGCTGCGGTTTGCCGTCGGGCAACGGGACGATGGTCTTGGTCTCCGGCTCGATGGGTACCATCTTGTATTCCTGGCCATGGAGGTTCTTCAGGTAGACCTCCATCTGGCGGAACGAGATGTTGATGTGCTGCTTCTTGAACTCGCGGTTGATGAAGCGGTTGACCTCGTCGAGCACCGGGTTGCGGTCCCCCAGTTCGCGCACGTGCATGCGCAGTTCGTGGTCCAGGGTGCTTTCGCCGAAGTTGAGGAAGTACACATGCGGCTCGGGTTCTTTCAGTACCCGCGGGTTATCGCGGGCCGCCTTGAGCAGCAGCTCCTTGACCAGGTCCAGGTCCGAACCGTAGTCGACGCCGAGCTTGAGGGTCACCCGGGTGACGGTGTCGGTCAGCGACCAGTTGATCAGTTGCCCGGTGATGAAGGTCTGGTTCGGGACGATGATGTCCTTGCGATCGAAGTCGGTGATGGTGGTGGCGCGGATGCGGATCTTGCTCACCGTGCCCGACAGGTTGCCGATGGTGATGGTGTCGCCGATGCGCACCGGCCGCTCGAACAGGATGATGATGCCGGAGATGAAGTTGGCGAAGATCGCCTGCATGCCGAAACCCAGGCCCACCGACAGCGCAGCCACCAGCCATTGCAACTTGTCCCAGCTGACGCCGAGGGTCGACAGGGTCGAGACGAAGCCGACGCCGGCAATCACATAGGACAGCAGCGTGGTGGTCGCGTAGGCGCTGCCCTGGGCCAGGTTCAGCCTGGACAGTACCAGCACCTCCAGCAGCCCAGGCAGGTTGCGCGCCAGGGCGAAGGTGATGCCGACGATGATCAGCGCGCCGAGCATGTCGCCGATGCTGATGGGCACCATGCTCATGTTGGCGCCGGTACCGCTGGTGTATTCGTAGAGGGTGATGTTGTCCAGGTAGGAGAACACGCTGATCAGGTCCGACCAGACCCAGTACAGCCCGGCGATGAAACCACCGAGCAGGGCCAGGCGGATCAGGCGCAGGGATTGTTCGTTGACCTTCTCGATGTCCAGGGTCGGCTCTTCGACCACCGCTTCGCCGTCGCCGGCTTCCTTGGCGGCCTGGCGTTTGGCCAGGGCCCGCTGGTAGGCCAGGCGCCGGGCGGCGACGCCCAGCCCGCGGACGAAAGTGGCTTCGATCACCAGCCAGAACATCAGCAGGTACAAGGTATTGATCAGGCGGTCGCTGAGCTTCAGCGCGGTGTAGTAGTAGCCGAAGCACACGGCGATGAACAAAGCGATCGGCAGCGCGGTGAACAGCACCGCCACCGCCTTGCGGAACAGCGAGGCGTTCTGGTGCGTCGGGCTGCTCAGCAGCAGGCGGCTGAGCAGCCAGGCCATCAGGGCGTAGCAGGTCAGGACCACGGCGATGCCGAGCACGTCATCGGCCAGCGCTGCCGGTTGATGTTCGGCCACGGCGACCACCGCCACCAGCGCCATGACCACCAGCCCGAGGCGACGGACCCAGCTCTGGAGGAATTCGACCTGGGGCTTTTCCCAGCGAAAGTGCAGTTCCGCCACGCCGCCGGGGGCGAGGATCCGGTAGGCGGTATAGAACACCAGCCAGGCCTGGGCCATCTGCAGCAGCGCCGCGCCGAGGTTGGCGTTCTGCCCGCGGGCGTCGATCTGCAAGGCCAGGCCGCACAGCGCCAGGCCGAGGGCGACCGGCATCGCCAGCAGGATGTTGACCAGGATCGCCTGCGGCGTGTGCCATTGGCTGTCGCGCTTGAAGTGACCGATGTCCTTGTGAACCTTGTTCAGGCGCAGGTACAGGTTCTTGCGCCGCCACAGCAGGGCCGCGATCAGCAACAGCAATGGCAGGAACAGCAGCGGCCGTTGCGCCAGGCCGTCGGCCAGCTCGCTCAGGCTGGACGACCAGGGCAGGGTGGTGACCTGTTTTGCCAGGCGCAGCGGTATGGTCTGCAGCCATTCGCTGTCCAGCGGCTTGTTGCTGGGAATCCAGAACATCTGTTCGTCGAGGGTTGCGCGCAGGCTTTGCGAGGTGCTCAGCAGTTGCTTCTGGTTGAGCTGCAGGGTGATGGATTCGTTGAGCAGCGCGCTCAGCTCGCGGCTCAGGCGTTCCAGCAGGTCGGCGCGGGTGATGGCCAGGTCCAGCAGGGTTTTGCGCAGCTGCGGGGTGACTTGTTCGGATGGCTGGGTAGCCAGCAGGTTGTCGACGTAACTGCTGGGGCTGCTGATCAGCTCGCGTTGCTGGTTGACCTCGAACTGGTACAGGCGGATGTCGGCGATCTGGTCGGCCAGGTCGCGGTCGAGCCGCAGGTGCGGCAGCGCCTGCTTCTGTTTATAGAGGATCTTTGACAGCAGCAGGCTGCCCTTGAGCACGCTGATCTGCTCGTCCAGCGCGGCATCGCTCTGGGTCACGCTGTCGAGCTGCTGCTTGGTCTGCAGGTTCTGCTGGGTCAACTCGTTGAGGCGGTCGGTGCTTTTGAGCAGGTAGTCGGAGAGCTTCAGGTTGGCCGCGCTTTCGGTGGCCAGGAGGCTGCTGCTGCCGGCCTTTTGCGCTTCGATCGATTGCTGGGTGACGGTTTCCTGGGACTGGGCCAGGCGCTTCTGGTTGATCAGGGTCTGCAGGTCCTGGATTTCCTGCTCCAGGCGCGCGGTCTTCTCCATCAGCAGGTCGTGCTGGCTGTTGCCCAGGTCCTGCAGCTGGCTGTTGCCGGCCAGTTCCTGGCGGCGCAGCGGGATCAGCGCGTTGATCGCCGCCAGTTCGGCATTGAGCTGATTGCGCTGGTCGGCATTGATCGGCTTGCCGGCGTCCTTGCCGTTCTTGAGGATCGTATTGATCTGCTGGGTGCGGGTCTGGCTGCTGCTGATCTCGGCCTGGGCGCGCTCGGGGCGGGTCTGCGCGGTAATCGCCAGGCTGTTGGCCTCGGCCAGGGCTTTCTGCATGTCACCCTGCTGGGTGGTGCGCTCGGTCAGCAACTGTTCGAGCTGCGATACCGGCAGGTTGGCGTAACGTTGTGCCACCGGCACCACCTTGGTGGCCTTCAGACGGGTCAGCTCACGCTGGTTTTCGCTGGTCTGGCGCGGGGCATTGCTCAGCTGCTGCTTGAGATCGTTCAGGCGCTGCTCGTAATCCTGCTTGTTCGACAGCTGGGTCAGCGTCTGTTGCAGCACCGCTTGCAGGGCCTTTTGATCGGCTTCCGGCAATTTGCGCTCGGCGATTTTATCCAGGCTCTGCTGGACGGACTCGGCACTGGGCGGCTCGGCCGCTTGCAGTGGGCCGACAGAAAGGCTCAGGCCCAGCAGGGCAATGGCGAAAAGGGTACGCAGGATTGGCATAAAGACCGGTCAAGCTGGATGAGAAGTTAGGCAGTTTAGAGGAAGAGTCCGGGGCCCGGGCGACTTCCTTCGGGGAATCTGACGCCCACTTTGCTGATCTTGTTCCCCTCCATCACGGCAACGGTCCAGATGGTGTTGTTCCATTCCACCTGGTCGCCGACCACTGGAGCGCCCCCCACTTTCTGGGTGATGAAGCGGCTCAGCGGCATGTCCGGATCGAGCCCTTCGAGTTTCAGCCCGTACAGCGCCGAAACCGCGCCCAGCTGGGCGTCGCCTTCGAGAACGAAGTCGCCGAAGAAGCGCAGATCGAGGCCTCGTTGCGGTGCCTGGCTGAAGAGTTTTCCGAGGGCCGGCAGGTTGTGTTCATGGCCGATGACACAGAGCAGATCGTCGGCTTCCAGCACCGTACTACCCGACGGATGGAGCAGTTGCTGGTGGCGAAACAGGGCGGCGATACGGGTGCCTTCGGGCATTTTCAGCTCGCGCAACGCTGCGCCGATGCACCATTTTTCCGCGCCGAGGCGGTAGACGAACAGCTCCCATTCGCTGGTGACATGCACTTCCAGGGCGGCCCGGGAGATCGGCGCCGGTTCCGGTGGCACCGTGACCTTCAGCAGCTTGGCGACCCACGGCAGGCTGGTGCCTTGCACCAGCAGGGACACCAGCACGATAAAGAAGGCCAGGTTGAAGTACAGCTGGGCTTCGGGCAGCCCGGCCATCAACGGGAACACCGCGAGAATGATCGGCACCGCGCCGCGCAGGCCGACCCAGGAAATAAAGGCTTTCTCGCGGCCGTGGAAGGCCTTGAACGGCAACAGGCCGACCATCACCGACAGCGGGCGGGCGAACAGGATCATCCACAGCGCCAGGCCCAGCGCCGGCAGGGCGATGGGCAGCAGGTCGTGGGGCGTGACCAGCAGGCCGAGCACCAGGAACATGCCGATCTGCGACAGCCAGGCCATGCCGTCGAGCATATGCAGGATGCCGTGGCGGCTGCGCACCGGGCGGTTGCCGATCACCAGGCCGCACAGGTACACCGCGAGGAAGCCGCTGCCATGCAGGGCGTTGGTCAGGGCGAAGACCACCAGGCCGCCGGCGATCACCAGGATCGGGTACAGGCCGGTGGCCAGGTTGATCCGGTTCACCAGTTGCAGCATCAGCCAGCCGCCGCCCAGGCCGATCAGGCCGCCGATGCCGAATTCGCGCAGCAGATGCCCCAGCAGGCTCCAGTGCAGGCCGGTCTGGCCGCTGGCGAGCATGTCGATCAGGGTCACGGTGAGGAACACCGCCATCGGGTCGTTACTGCCCGACTCGATCTCCAGGCTGGCGGTGACCCGCTCGTTCAGGCCCTTGCCGCCCAGCAGCGAGAACACCGCCGCGGCGTCGGTGGAGCCGACGATGGCGCCGATCAGCAGGCCCTGGATCAGGTTCAGGTCGAACAGCCAGGCGGCCGCCATGCCGGTCAGGCCGGTGGTGATCATCACGCCGACGGTGGCCAGCGATAACGCCGGCCACAAGGCCACGCGGAAGCTCGAGACCCGGGTGCGCAGGCCGCCGTCGAGGAGAATCACTGCGAGTGCGAGGTTGCCCACCAGGTAGGCGGTCGGGTAGTTGTTGAAAATGATGCCGCCGCCGTCGACGCCGGCGGCCATGCCCACGGCCAGGATGATCACCAGGATCGGGATACCGAGGCGGGACGAAAGGGAACTCACCAGAATGCTCGCACCTACCAGCAACGCGCCGATCAAGAACAGGCTGTTGATGGTCGTCGCATTCAAAGGCAGTACTCCAGAAGCAGAAAGGCGGGCACAAACTGACCATGCAGTCTGCGTGCCAGCGATTCTAACCTGTTGAAATACGATGCTGTCAAAAAGCTTTTGCGCCTGTTTACAGGCGGCAAAAAATCGCCGCCTGGCGCCGACCACTGACGGACTTCATGGCAGTCCGTAGTGGCTGGCGCAGGCGGCGATCGCGGCTGTTGGCGACTGGGTGCGGGGCCCTACAACGTGAACCGCGCCACCATGTTGTTCAGGTCCACGGCCAGGCGCGACAGTTCGTGGCTGGCGTCGCTGGTCTGGTTGGCGCCGGTGGCCGATTGCACCGACAGGTCGCGGATGTTCACCAGGTTGCGGTCCACTTCGCGGGCCACCAGGGCCTGCTCCTCGGCGGCGCTGGCGATGACCAGGTTGCGCTCGTTGATCTCGTTGACCGCGGTGTTGATGGTGTCCAGTGCACCGCCGGCGCCACGGGCGATGCTCAGGGTCGAGTCGGCGCGCTCGGTGCTGGTGCGCATCGACTCGACGGCGTGCTCGGTGCCGCTCTGGATGCTGCCGATCATGCGTTCGATTTCACTGGTCGATTGTTGGGTGCGATAAGCCAGGGCGCGTACTTCATCGGCGACTACGGCGAAACCGCGTCCGGCATCGCCAGCCCGGGCGGCTTCTATCGCGGCGTTCAAGGCCAGCAGGTTGGTCTGGTCGGCCAGGCCGCGGATCACGTCCAGCACCTTGCCGATGTCGCGCGACTCCTCGGCCAGTTCGCTGATCCTGTTGGCCGAGCTCTGCACTTCGCTGCTCATGAGCTCTATGGCGCTGACGGTTTCTCGCACCAGGTTGCGGCCTTCGCTGGCCGACTGGGTGGCGTCGTTCGAAGCCTCGGCGGTGCTCACGGCGTTGCGTGCGACTTCCTCGACGGCGCAGGTCATCTCGTTCACGGCGGTGGCCGCCTGTTCGATTTCGTTGTTCTGCTGGGTCAGGCCGCGGGCGCTTTCGTCGGTGACGCTGTTTAGCTCTTCGGCGGCCGAGGCCAGCTGGCCGGCGGAGCCGGAAATATGCAGCAGGGTCTGGCGCAGTTTTTCCTGCATGGTCGCCATGGCCTGCAACAGACGCCCGGGTTCGTCGCGGCCGTTGACCTGGATGCTCTGGGTGAGGTCGCCTCCGGCGATGTGTTCCGCGGCATGCAAGGCGTCGGCGATGGGCTGGGTAATGCTGCGGGTCAGCAACCAGGCAAACACCACGGTCAGGGTGGTAGACAGGACCAGCAGGGCCACCACCAGGTTGAATGCCGAGGCGTATTCCTCGGCGGCCTGCTCGTTGGCGGCCTTGGAGCGCTGGCTGTTGATCTGTACCAGCAGGTTCAGGACCTTGTTGATCTGCTGCGAGTTCTTCATCAGCTCGTTGTTCAGCACCTCTTGCAGTTCACTCAACTGGTTGTTGCGCGACAGCTCTTTGATGCGCTCTTCGAGCTTGCGGTATTCGGCCAGCAGCTTGAGGTAGTGGTCGTAGGCTTCGCTCTCTTCCGGGCTGCTGACCAGCTTTTCATAGGTGGTGCGGATCTTTTCGATCTGCTGGTTGCCCAGTTCGAGCGACTCGCGGGTCTTGGCCTGCACCTCGGGACCGCGGTTGATCACCAGGCGATAGGACAGCACCTGCAGGCGCAGCATCTGCTGGGTGAACTCGTCGATGCTCTGGATGCTGGGCATGTTGTCGGTGGAGATGGTGACGGTCGCCGCGCGAATATTACTCATCTGGTTCAGGGCGAAAATGCCCAGGAACAACATCAGGCAGCCGATGAATGCAAAGCCGAGAAATGCCCTCGGTGCGATGTTCATGTTGCGAAGAGACATGGGGATTTACCTCAAGAGTGCGCAATCCATGCCGCGGTGGTTGATAGGGCTCCCCAGACCTATCGCGCGGAAAAATGGATTCTTGAAGCTGGAGCAAGAGTTTCAGAAAGATCTGATGGGCGACGAAGTGTCAGGAACCAGATGGGTGAATGACAGTCTTTAAAGTTCGCAGGCAAGGTCACCCACCAGGCAGGTCAAGGCGTTGCGCCGGGATAACCCTGGCATCCAGGGTGACTTTTCTTTATCGTACGCGCCCTTTGAAAAATGCTCGGAAAATCAAAATGTTGGAAGCATCCCTAAGCCAATTGGAACAGCTTGTCAGTGACCTGGTGCAACAGAACCAGGAACTGTCGGGCACGAACGAAACCCTCAAGGCAGAACTGGCCCAGGCCAAGGATGAGAACGAAAGCCTGCAACTGAGCCTGATGGAACAGGAAGAGAAGCAAGGCGCCACCGCGGCCCGTATCCAGGCCCTGGTCGAACGCGTCAGCGCCGGTCCTGTCAGCGCATGAGGCAGGGGGCCGACGGGGTAAAAGTCGTCTCGATTCTCGGTGAGGACTACTCGATCAAGGCGCCGGCCGGGGAAGAGCAGACCCTGCTGGATGCCGCGTTGATGTTGAAGGCCACCCTGGCCGAGACCAAGAAGAAATACCCGACGCTGATCGGTGACCGCTTGCTGGTGCTGGCGGCGATGAACCTGTGTTCCCAGCAGCTCGAGATGCAAAAGCGCCATCAGCAGGAACTTGACCGTTACCAAGAGCAAGTCAGCGCCACGGTCGAAGTGATCTCCAAGACCATCAGCCAGAACTGATGGGTTTACCCACAACCTGCAACGCCGTTGCGGTTGTGTCGGACTGATTGTTTTCGCGAGCAGCCGGGCGGCGCTCGATTGCTCGCGATGCTTTTAGCGCTTCAGAACCACTCGTCCTGCATGCCCAGGCAGGTATCGTCCCGCGCTTCCAGCAAGGCCAGTTCGTGATGACAGGCCGGCACTTCCCAGGTCAGGAAGTAACGCGCTGCCTGCAGCTTGCCCTTGTAGAACCCCACATCCGCCGTGTTGCCCTTGGCCAGGCCTTCCTGTGCGCGAATCGCCTGCTCCAGCCAGCGCCAACCGATCACCGTATGACCGAAGGCTTTCAGGTACAGCGCCGAGTTGGCCAGGCTGCTGTTGACCTTGCCCTGGGCCAGGTCGGTGAGCAGGCCGATGGTCACGCCTTGCAGGCGCGCCACCAGTTTTTCCAGCGGTTGGCGCAGCACCGTCAGGGCTTCGTGGGCCTGGGCCCGCTCGCTGGTGTCGGCGATCAGGCGGATCAGTTGTTTCAGTCCCGCGCCGCCGTTCTGCGCCAGCTTGCGCCCCAGCAGGTCCAGGGACTGGATGCCGTGGGTGCCTTCGTGGATCGGGTTCAGGCGGTTGTCGCGGTAGTACTGTTCCACCGGGTATTCACGGGTATAGCCGTGGCCGCCGAGGATCTGGATCGCCAGTTCGTTGGCCTTCAGGCAGAACTCCGAGGGCCAGGATTTGACGATGGGCGTCAGCAGGTCCAGCAGTTCGTGGGCCTGTTTGCGCTGGTCTTCGTCGGGCAGGGTGGTGGTGTCGTCGAACAGCCGCGCGGCGTACAGGCCTAGGTCGAAAGCGCCTTCGACATAGGCCTTCTGGGTCAGCAGCATGCGCTTGACGTCGGCGTGCTGGACGATCGACACCGGCGCGGTAGTCGGGTCCTTGCTGTCCGGCAGGCGGCCTTGCGGGCGTTCGCGGGCGTATTCCAGGGAATAGAGGTAGCCGGCGTAGCCAAGCATCACCGCGCCCATACCGACGCCGATCCGCGCCTCGTTCATCATCTGGAACATGTAGCTCAGGCCGTGGTGCGGCTTGCCCACCAGATAGCCCACACACTCCCCGTTATCGCCGAAGTTCAGCGCCGTGGAGGTGGTGCCGCGCCAGCCCATCTTGTGGAACAGGCCGGCCAGCAGCACGTCGTTGCGCGGGCCCAGGCTGCCGTCGTCGTTGACCAGGAACTTGGGCACGATGAACAGCGAGATGCCTTTCACCCCGGCCGGTGCGTCCGGCAGCTTGGCCAGCACCATGTGCACGATGTTCTCCGACAGCGGGTGATCGCCGCCGGAGATGAAGATCTTGTTGCCCTTGAGCCGGTAGGTGCCGTCCGCCGCCGGTTCGGCGCGGGTGCGGATATCCGACAGCGACGAGCCGGCATGGGGCTCGGTCAGGGCCATGGTGCCGAAGAAGCGCCCGTCGATCATCGGCTGCAGGAAGCGCCGTTTCTGCTCCTCGGTGCCGAAGCTTTCGATCAGGTTGGCCGCGCCCATGGTCAGGAACGGGTAGGAGGTGGAAGCCGCGTTGGCCGCCTGGAAGTGAGCGAAGCAGGCCTGGGACAACAGCGTCGGCAACTGCATGCCACCGGCCTCGAAGCTGCGCGCGGCGTTGAGGAAGCCGGCTTCGAGAAAGGCGTCGACCGCGGGTTTCACTTCCGGAATCAGGATCGCCTTGCCGTCTTCATAACGTGGCTCGTTTTCATCGCCTTTGCGGTTGTGTGGGGCGAAGAACTTCTCGGCGATGCTGCGCGCGGTGCCGAGGGCGGCGTCGAAGGTTTCCCGGTTGTGCTCGGCGAATCGCTCGCGCTGGGTCAGGCCCTCGGCATCGAGGACTTCATACAGCTCGAAAGCCAGATTGCGGGAACTGAGCAGCGTCTCGGACATGGCGGCCTACCTGTGATTGGACTCAGCCGAGTCTAGGCGGGTGAATAAACTCTGGATAGCAAGATTGATGAAGGTGATAAAGGTGCCAAACACAGGGGATGGGGGCGGCAGGCGTAGCCGCTGTCGAGCGCCAGCGAGGCTGCGATCGCCTGCGCAGCAGGCGCCAAGCCAGACGACCCCATCCATCAGGCATACCGCGTCGCCTGGTTTTACGGGGCTGCGCCCCGATCGCAGCCTCGCCAGGGCTCGACAGCGGCTACGGGGGATTTGCGAAGGGCATGAAAAAGGGCGCCGGTGAGGGCGCCCTTTTCATGTTGCTGACTGACGGCTTCAGCCGATGGTCATCAGACTGGCGTTGCCGCCGGCCGCCGCGGTGTTGACGCTCAAGGCACGCTCGATCACCAGGCGTTCC
Organism: Pseudomonas sp. T8; assembly: GCF_024610635.1. Lineage (NCBI taxonomy): Bacteria > Pseudomonadati > Pseudomonadota > Gammaproteobacteria > Pseudomonadales > Pseudomonadaceae > Pseudomonas > Pseudomonas sp. T8. Next base: position 3,740,093 of record NZ_CP102374.1, on the reverse strand, counting down.
AGGGCAATCGAGGTTTCGCCTTGCGACAGGCCATGAACCCCGACGATGGCGCCGGCACGCTTGGCCACTTGCTGGCAGACCGCGCGCAGTTGGTCGGAGTGGCCGTGATGCAGGACCGCATCGAACACCACTTCGTCCTTGGTCCAGTCGGCCACGCGCTGGATGCGCGCTTGCACGTCCTTCGGCAGGCGGGCGTAGAGCGCCTTGCCCGGCTCGCCTTCCGGCCAGACCGCCGAACCGCCTACGGCCAGGACGGCCGCCAGTTGGCTCAGCAGGTCGCCTTCGACTTCCGCCAGGCACAGCACGTGTTCGCGCGGCAGGATGGCATAGCTGTTGCGTTCGCCGGTCGGGCCGGCCAGGACGCGGGTGATACCGCTCTGTGACTGCGCCGCGAACTGCACGCACAGGGCGCTGAGGTCCGCCAGCTTGTTGCTGTCGGCCCAGGCTTGCAGGGCGCTCAGCGGCTTGCTCATGGCATCGCGCAGACGCACGTCCGGGGCGTTCAGGGCGTCGCCACGGGCGAACGACTGCTCGATGGCGTCGGTCGGACGGGTCGACAGCAGGCGGTACAGGTACAGCGGGCCACCGGCTTTCGGGCCGGTGCCCGACAGGCCTTCGCCGCCGAATGGCTGCACGCCAACCACGGCACCGACGATGTTGCGGTTGACGTAGACGTTACCGGCGTTGACGTTGTCGATCACCTTGGCGATGGTCTCGTCGATGCGGGTGTGCACGCCCAGGGTCAGGCCGTAGCCGGAGGCGTTGATCTGCGCGATCAACTGGTCGATGTCCTTGCGCTTGTAGCGCACCACGTGCAGCACCGGACCGAAGATCTCGCGTTGCAACTCGTCGAAGCTTTCCAGCTCGATCAACGTCGGCATCACGAAGGTGCCGCGCTTGATTTCTTCGCCATCGGCGATCGCCACCTGATACACGTTGCGGCCTTTGTCACGCATGGCCTGGATGTGTTTCTCGATGCCGGCCTTGGCTTCGGCGTCGATCACCGGGCCGATGTCCACGGACAGGCGCTCGGGATTGCCCAGGCGACTTTCGGCCATGGCGCCCTTGAGCATTTCGATCACGCGGTCGGCGGAGTCTTCCTGCAGGCACAGTACACGCAGGGCCGAGCAACGCTGGCCGGCGCTGTCGAAGGCCGAGGAGACGACGTCGATCACCACTTGTTCGGTCAGGGCCGAGGAGTCGACGATCATCGCGTTCTGGCCACCGGTTTCGGCGATCAGCGGGATTGGTCGGCCCTGGGCGTCCAGGCGGCCGGCGACGTTGCGTTGCAGCAGGCGCGCGACTTCGGTGGAACCGGTGAACATCACGCCTTTGACCCGATCGTCGCCCACCAGGCGGGCACCGACGGTTTCGCCGCGGCCCGGCAGCAGTTGCAACACGCCTTCCGGAATGCCGGCTTCGAGCATCAGGCGCACGGCCTGTGCGGCGACCAGCGGCGTCTGTTCGGCCGGCTTGGCCAGTACCGGGTTACCGGCGGCCAGGGCAGCGGCGACCTGGCCGCTGAAGATCGCCAGCGGGAAGTTCCATGGGCTGATGCAGACCACCGGACCCAGCGGGCGGTGCGCGTCGTTGCTGAAATCGTTGCGTGCCTGCACCGCGTAGTAGCGCAGGAAGTCCACGGCTTCGCGCACTTCGGCGATGGCGTTGGCGAAGGTCTTGCCGGCTTCGCGGGCCAGCAGGCCCATCAGCGGCTGGATCTCGCCTTCCATCAGGTCGGCGGCGCGTTCGAGGATCGCAGCGCGCTCGGCCGGCGGCGTGGCCTGCCAGATCGGTGCGGCGTTCAGCGCGCACTGGATGGCGTTGTCGACGTCTTCGACTGTGGCTTCCTGGACATGGCCGACCACGTCACGGTGATCGGACGGATTCAAGACCTGCGCCGGGGTTTCGCTGCTGGAGGCGCAACCGAGCATCGGCGCGGCTTTCCAGTGGTTGTGGGCGGTGGCCAGCAGGGCGCAGGACAGCGACGCCAGGCGGTGTTCGTTGGCCATGTCGATGCCGGCGGAGTTGGCGCGCTCGCTGCTGTACAGGTCACGCGGCAATGGAATGCGCGGATGCGGCAGGCCGAAGCCGCCTTCCAGGGTCGCCATCTGCTCGATCTGGCTGACCGGGTCGGCCACCAGCTCCTGGATGGAGATGGATTGGTCGGCGATGCGGTTGACGAACGAGGTGTTGGCGCCGTTTTCCAGCAGGCGGCGCACCAGGTAGGCCAGCAGGGTTTCGTGGGTGCCGACCGGTGCGTACACGCGGCACGGACGGTTCAGCTTGCCATCGGCGACCTTGCCTACCACCTGTTCGTACAGCGGTTCGCCCATGCCGTGCAGGCACTGGAACTCGTACTGGCCCGGGTAGTAGTTCTGACCGGCGATGTGGTAGATGGCCGACAGGGTGTGGGCGTTGTGGGTGGCGAACTGCGGGTAGATGACTTCCGGTACCGACAGCAGCTTGCGGGCGCAGGCGATATAGGAAACGTCGGTGTACACCTTGCGGGTGTAGACCGGATAGCCTTCCAGGCCTTCGACCTGGGCGCGCTTGATCTCGCTGTCCCAGTAGGCGCCTTTCACCAGGCGGATCATCAGGCGGTGACGGCTGCGGCGCGCCAGGTCGATCACGTAGTCGATCACGTACGGGCAGCGCTTCTGGTAGGCCTGGATCACGAAGCCGATGCCGTTCCAGCCGGTCAGCTGTGGCTCGAAGCACAGGCGCTCGAGCAGATCCAGCGACAGCTCCAGGCGGTCGGCTTCTTCGGCGTCGATGTTCAGGCCGATGTCGTACTGCTTGGCCAGCAGGGTCAGCGACAGCAGGCGCGGGTACAGCTCGTCCATCACGCGCTCGTACTGGGCGCGGCTGTAGCGCGGGTGCAGGGCCGAGAGCTTGATCGAGATGCCCGGGCCTTCATAGATGCCGCGACCGTGGGAGGCCTTGCCGATCGAGTGGATGGCCTGCTCGTAGGACGCCAGGTATTTCTGCGCGTCGTGCTCGGTGAGTGCCGCTTCGCCGAGCATGTCGTAGGAGTAGCGGAAGCCCTTGGCTTCGAACTTGCTGGCGTTGGCCAGGGCTTCGGCGATGGTTTCACCGGTGACGAACTGCTCGCCCATCAGGCGCATGGCCATGTCGACGCCCTTGCGGATCATCGGCTCGCCGCTCTTGCCGATGATGCGGCTCAGGGACGAGGTCAGGCCGGCTTCGTTGTGGGTGGCGACCAGCTTGCCGGTCAGCAGCAGGCCCCAGGTGGCGGCGTTGACGAACAGCGACGGGCTGTTGCCCAGGTGCGGCTGCCAGTTGCCGGTGCTGATCTTGTCGCGGATCAGCGCGTCACGGGTGCCTTTGTCCGGGATGCGCAGCAGGGCTTCGGCCAGGCACATCAGGGCCACGCCTTCCTGGGACGACAGGGAGAATTCCTGCAGCAGGCCCTGGACGATACCGGCACGGCCGCCGGCGCTCTTCTGGTTGCGCAGTTTCTCGGCGATGGTCGCGGCCAGCTTGTTGGTGGCTTCGGCCATGGTGGCCGGCAGGCGCGCCTGCTCCAGCAGCATCGGTACCACTTCCGGTTCTGGGCGGCGATAAGCAGCGGTGATCGAGGCGCGCAGCACCGATTGCGGCAGGATGCTTTCGGCGAATTCGAGGAAGCACTGGTGGGCGTGGTCGGTCTGCACTTCGCCGGCGTCATCGCCGTCGGTGCGGGTCGAACCGCTCAGCTCGGTCAGGGTTGCACCACCCTCGAGTTTTTCCAGGTAATTGAAAATTGCCTGCTTGATCAGCCAGTGCGGCGTGCGATCGATCGAGGTCGCGGCGGCCTTCAGGCGTTCGCGGGTCGGGTCGTCGAGTTTGACCCCAAGGGTGGTGGTAGCCATATTTTTATCCTCATGTTTACCACGGTTGCGTGGCATCAGCTGGCGGCAAGATTAGCCGCGCGCCGAAAGAGGTGCAACCGGGTGCAACCTGTTTTTTATCGGAATAATAGGCAGCTCATCAGGAATTAATTTCTAGTTCCGCAGCGGCGCTTCTGCTTGGTGCTTTTAATTCTGTCGCACCGGGTTTTTGCTCCAAAAAGGAGCAAAAACGCGGCGTTCGCCGGAAAAATCGCTTAGGTGCAACTTATTCTCGCGAAACAGGTTGCACCTTCTTTGAGTTGTTGAATAGCATTCGCGCCCAAGGTGCAACCGGTCCTCGCGACTGGTTCATCGGCTGATGGCTTTCCTGGGGAAACATCAGTCATAAATGCGCGGAGTACCCAGCCGTCTCTCCAACGTAGTCGTTTGAGAGCGGTGGTGCTGACCGCCGCTACATAAAAACAAAGCCAGGGCGTAACTCAATGAGTGCAAGCAATCCAACCTTGATCACGTTCGTGATCTACATCGCAGCTATGGTGCTGATCGGCTTCATGGCCTATCGCTCGACCAACAACCTTTCTGACTACATCCTCGGTGGCCGCAGCCTGGGTAGCGTGGTGACCGCGCTTTCCGCCGGCGCTTCCGACATGAGCGGCTGGTTGTTGATGGGCCTGCCGGGCGCCATCTACATGTCCGGCCTGTCCGAGAGCTGGATCGCCATCGGCCTGATCGTCGGTGCCTACCTGAACTGGCTGTTCGTCGCCGGTCGTCTGCGAGTACAAACCGAACACAACGGCGATGCATTGACGCTGCCGGACTACTTCTCCAGCCGCTTCGAGGACAAGAGCGGGCTGCTGCGGATCATCTCCGCGATCGTGATCCTGGTGTTCTTCACCATTTACTGCGCTTCCGGCATCGTCGCCGGTGCCCGTCTGTTCGAAAGCACCTTCGGCATGCCCTACGAGACCGCGCTGTGGGCCGGTGCCGCGGCGACCATCGCCTACACCTTCGTCGGTGGTTTCCTGGCAGTGAGCTGGACCGACACCGTGCAAGCCACCCTGATGATCTTCGCCCTGCTGCTGACACCGATCATCGTGCTGTTGGCCACCGGTGGCGTCGACACCACCTTCCTGGCGATCGAAGCCCAGGACCCAAGCAACTTCGACATGCTGAAAAACACCACCTTCATCGGCATCATCTCGCTGATGGGCTGGGGCCTGGGCTACTTCGGCCAGCCGCACATCCTGGCACGCTTCATGGCCGCGGACTCGGTCAAGTCGATCGCCAACGCCCGTCGCATCTCCATGACCTGGATGATCCTGTGCCTGGGCGGCACCGTGGCCGTGGGCTTCTTCGGTATCGCCTACTTCTCGGCGCACCCGGAAGTGGCCGGTCCCGTGACCGAGAACCACGAGCGGGTGTTCATTGAATTGGCGAAGATCCTCTTCAACCCTTGGCTGGCCGGTGTGCTGCTGTCGGCCATCCTGGCGGCGGTGATGAGTACTTTGAGCTGCCAACTGCTGGTGTGCTCCAGTGCCCTGACCGAAGACTTCTACAAGGCCTTCCTGCGTAAACATGCTTCCCAGCTGGAGCTGGTGTGGGTCGGTCGTGCCATGGTGCTGCTGGTTGCCCTGGTCGCCATCGCCATGGCCGCCAACCCGGAAAACCGCGTACTGGGCCTGGTCAGCTACGCCTGGGCCGGTTTCGGCGCGGCCTTCGGCCCTGTGGTGCTGATCTCGGTACTGTGGAAAGGCATGACCCGCGACGGCGCGCTGGCTGGCATCATCGTCGGTGCCGTGACCGTGATCCTGTGGAAGCACTTCAACCTGCTGGGCCTGTACGAAATCATCCCGGGCTTCATCTTCGCCAGCCTGGCCATCCTGCTGGTGAGCAAGATGAGCGCGCCGAGCGTCGGCATGGTCCAGCGTTTCGAGGCGGCCGAGAAAGACTACAAGCTCAACCACTGATCGGGAGCCGCTGAGGCGGCGCCCTTGCAGTGACTCGAAAAGCCCGCATTCCCTGGGATGCGGGCTTTTTCATGGGTGCGTTTTGCGCCAGGGAGCTTCCCGACACGACCTGACGCCGGCCGTGGCACAGGGTAAACTTCGCCCCCTGCGCAGGAGCAACCATGAACTATCGTCACGCCTTCCACGCCGGCAACCACGCCGACGTCTTCAAACACCTGACCCTGACCCGCCTCATCGCCCTGATGTCGCGCAAGGAGCAGCCGTTCGCCTATCTGGACAGCCATGCCGGCATCGGCCTGTACGACCTCCAGGGCGATCAGGCCAACCGCACCGGCGAGTACCTGGAAGGCATCGCGCGCCTGTGGGGCGAGCAGGACCTGCCAGCGCTGACCGCCGACTACATGGCGGTGCTGCACAAGATGAACCCCGATGGCGAGCTGCGTTATTACCCGGGCTCGCCCGAGCTGGCGCGGCGCCTGACCCGCCCCCAGGACCGCGTGTTGCTCAACGAGAAGCACCCGGAAGACGGACTGCTGCTCAAGGAAAACATGAAGGGCGATCGCCGGGTGGCAGTCCACCTGGGCGAGGGCTGGCATGTGGCGCGGGCATTGTTGCCGGTGGCCGAGAAGCGCGCGGTGATGTTGATCGACCCGCCGTTCGAACAGCTCGACGAAATGCAGCGTTGCGCCGCGTCGCTGAAAGAAGCCATCGGCCGGATGCGCCAGACCGTGGCGGCCATCTGGTACCCGGTCAAGGATCAGCGGGCGCTACGCCGCTTCTACCAGGACCTGGCCGGTACCGGCGCGCCGAAGCTTTTGCGTGTGGAATTGCTGGTGCACCCGCTGGACACCCCCAACAGCCTGAATGGCTCGGGCCTGGCGATTGCCAACCCGCCGTGGGGGCTTGAAGAGGAGTTGCGCGAGCTGCTGCCTTGGCTGGCGCAGAAACTGGGCCAGACCCAGGGCGGCTGGCAGATGGATTGGCTGATCGCTGAATAGCAGAGGTTAGCTACAAGCGGCAAGCCGCAAGCTGAAGCGGGACCGCTTGCAGCTTGCCGCTAGCGGCTTGCAGCTGTTTTCAGATCGGGCAGGTCACGCCGGTGCCGCCGATCCCGCAGTAGCCTTCCGGATTCTTCGCCAGGTACTGCTGGTGGTAGGCCTCGGCGTAGTAGAAGGTCGGGGCTTCTTCGATTTCCGTGGTGATGGCGCCCAGCCCGGCCTTGGTCAGCTCGGCCTGGAACACTTTTTCGCTGGCCTTGGCCTGCTCCAGCTGGGTCGGGTTGGTGGCATAGATCACCGAGCGGTACTGGGTGCCGATGTCGTTGCCCTGGCGCATGCCCTGGGTCGGGTTGTGCAGTTCCCAGAACATTGCCAGCAGTTCCTGGTAGCTGACTTTTTCCGGCTCGTAGACCACCAGCACCACTTCGCTGTGGCCGGTCAGGCCCGAGCAGACTTCTTCGTAGGTCGGGTTCGGGGTAAAGCCGCCGGCGTAGCCCACCGACGTGCTGAACACGCCCTCGCGCTGCCAGAACTTGCGTTCCGCACCCCAGAAGCAACCCAGGCCGAAGATGGCGAATTCCACGTTGCCCGGGAATGGGCCCAGCAGCGGGTTGCCGTTGACGAAGTGTTCGGCTGGCACGGTCATCGGGGTTTCGCGGCCAGGCAGAGCTTGTTCTTTGGTAGGTAGCACGTTTTTGTTCACCAGAATTTCCGAGCGCAGAACCATGATCAGTCCTCTCAGTCAGGGTGGGATTGAGTAATTAACCAGACTTGCAGTTTGCCCGAGTGTTACAGCGCTGTCAGGCGATTGGGCCGCGCGGATAACGTTTGAGCTTGTCGATCAGCTCCGAGCCGGGGATCGGTCGGTCGAACAGGTAGCCCTGGCCGACATCGCAGCGGTGGCGACGCAGGAAGGACAGCTGCTCCGCGGTTTCGATGCCCTCGGCCACCACCTGGATTTTCAGGTTGTGGGCCATGGCGATCACCGCCGAGGTAATTTCCATGTCGTCCTGGTTGGCGGGGATTTCATGGATGAAGCTGCGATCGATCTTGATGATGTCGATCGGGAATTTTTTCAAGTAGCTCAGCGACGAATAGCCGGTGCCGAAATCGTCCATGGCCAGGGTCAGGCCGAGCTTTTTCAACTGGTCGAGTTGCTGGTGGGTGTCTTCGGTGGCTTCCAGCAGCAGGCCCTCCGTCAGCTCGAGCTCCAGCAGCGAGGCGGGCAGCTGTTCTTCCTTGAGGATGCTGGCGATGGAAGCCACCAGGTCCGGGTCGGAGAACTGCTTGGGCGACAGGTTGATCGCCACCTGCAGATTGCCCAGGCCGGCGGCGGTGAGCTGCTTGCTCATGCGACAGGCCTGGCGCGCGATCCATTTGCCGATCGGGATGATCAGGCCGGTCTCTTCGGCGACGCTGATGAACTGGTCCGGGCGGATCATGCCCTTTTCCGGATGGTTCCAGCGCAGCAGCGCTTCCAGGCCCAGTAGGCGTCCGCTGCGCAGGCACAGCTTGGGCTGGTAGAACACGTCCAGTTCGTTCTGGGTCAGGGCGCGGCGCAGGTTGTTTTCCACGAACAGCTTGTAGCTGGCTTCGGCATTCAGCGCCTCGGTAAACACCTGCACCTGATGCTTGCCGTTGGCCTTGGCCTTGTGCAGCGCCAGGCCGGCGTTGCGCATCAGGGTCTGCGGGTCGCGGCCGTGCAGCGGCGCGCAGGCCAGGCCCACGGAGCCGGTGACGCTGATGAGTTGGTTGTCGACGAACATCGGCTTGTCGAGGGTCATCAGCAGCTGGCTGGCGATCTGTTGGCCGGCTTCCAGGTCGGTGTCGTCCAGCAGTACGGCGAACTCGTTACTGGCGAAGCGCGCCAGGCTGCCGCTGGGGCTCAGGCTGTTGCGCAGGCGCCGGGCCAGGCTGATCAGCAGCTTGTCGCCCGTCTGGTGGCCGAGGCTGTCGTTGATCCGCTTGAAGTTGTCGATGTCCACCAGCAGCAGGCTGATGGGGCTGTCGCTGTCGCGGGCGAAGCGTTCGTCGAGATTGCGGATGAAGGCCGGACGGTTGCCCAGGTTGGTCAGGTTGTCGGTGTAGGCCAGGCGTTCGATGCGTTGCTGGGCGAGCTTGGTCTGGGTGATGTCTTCGTAGATGCCGATGTAGTGGGTCAGTTCGCGGTTGTCGCCATAGACCTTGGAGATCGACAGCTGGCCCCAGTACGGCTCCAGGTTCTTGCGCCGGCTCTTGAATTCGCCCTGCCAGCTGTTGCTCTTGGCCAGGCTGGAGGGCGCGTCGAACAGCAGTTCGCTGAGGTTCTCCAGCGCCGGCAGTTCCGCCAGCCGATGGCCGTGGACTTCCTCGGTGCTGTACTGGGTGATCGCGGTGAAGCTCGGGTTGACGTACTCCACCACGCCGTCGCAGTTGACCAGCAGAAAGGCATTGGCGCTTTGCTCGACCGCCCGCTGGAACAGGTGCAGGGCGCTGGTGGCGGTACGGCGGTTATGGTTGTTGATGACCTGGGCGAACTGGTCGGCCAGCTCGCCGGCAAAGGCGATTTCATCGGATTGCCAGGCGCGGGTGTTGCCCACTTGTTCCAGGCACAGCACGCCGACCACCTGGCCGTCGATGCGGATGCTGGCATCGAGCATGGCGTTGATATTGCGCGGGCGCAGGCTTTCGGCCATTTCCCGGGTGCGCGGGTCGCGCATGGCATTGTGCGCATCGATGGCCCGGCTGGTGTGCAGGGCTTCGAGGTAGTCGGGGAAATCGCTGGCGTCGATCGCCTCCGGCAGGATGTATTGCTGCAGGTCGCGGTGATAGGCGCAGATCGGCACCAGCAACTGGCCTTCCAGGTTCCAGATGCTGGCACAGTCGATTTCGTAGATGTCGCAGGCGCTGCGGGTAATCAGCTCGGCGGCTTCCAGCAGGGGGTTGTTGGTGCTGTAGCGCTGGCGGGCCAGGAGCAGGATCAGGTCTTGCTGGGCGCGCACCCGTTCGAGGTGCTGGAGTTGTTCCTGCTGGGCCCGCTGGTTGAGTTCCAGGGCGATTTGCAGGCGGCTGTTCTGGGTTTCCAGGTCGGGCGCGGGGAGCGGCTGATCGTCGTTGAACAGGCCGTCGACCACCAGGAAATAACCCCGCAGCAGGTGTCGATTGTGCTGTTTGTAGGCTTCGCCGAGTTCCAGCAGGCTGAGTGAGCCCTTGGCGGTGTGCAGGGTGTAGCGAATCAGGTAATGCGGGCTGTGGGCCAGTTGCTGCTGGATCGCGTCGTGCAACTGATAGCGGGCTTCCGGTTCCATCAGGCTGGCATAGGGCGAGCCGACCAGGGCACAGAGCTCGACGGCGGGCAGGCCGAATTGGCGTTCACAGTTCGGGTCGAGAAACAGCAGGGCCCAGCTCGCTTCATTCAGCCGTTCGAAACGCAGCATGCCGAGCCGCGAGGGCACGGGCAACTGCGTCACTACCTCGGCCACCATACGGCTGGCGGCATCGGGTTGGCTTTTCATGGGGAAACTCGCTTGGTAAATGCTGATCGCGCCGGGCTCGCGCCCTCTTTACTGTTGCCTGCGGCAAGGTTGCATCATGCGGCACTGACTGACAAGTGAGATGAAGGCTAAGTGCTATAAGAATCTATCGGCAGCGCGGAAGATTTCTGAAAGCTAATATTTTCTGGTGTTTTACCGGGCTTTGGCCGCTGGTTGCAGCGATTTTTCGGCAAAAAAAGCCCCGCCAAATTGGCGGGGTTGAGGTACGAGCGTGGCGCTCGAAAAGGGTGCAACGGCCGGCTTCCCCATGACAGGGAAGCCGGCCGGGTCTTACAGCAAGATGGTGCGGATATCCGCCAGCAGATCGCTCAGACGCTTGGTGAAGCGTGCAGCAGCGGCGCCGTTGATCACACGGTGGTCGTAGGACAGCGACAGCGGCAGCATCAGCTTCGGCTGGAAGGCTTTGCCGTCCCAGACAGGCTGGATGGTTGCCTTGGAAACGCCGAGGATCGCCACTTCCGGTGCGTTGACGATCGGCGTGAAGCCGGTGCCGCCAATGTGACCGAGGCTGGAGATGGTGAAGCAGGCGCCCTGCATGTCGTCCGCCGAGAGCTTCTTGGTCCGGGCTTTTTCAGCCAGGGAAGCGGCTTCGGCAGCCAGTTGCAGCAGGCTCTTCTGATCGACGTTCTTGATCACCGGTACCAGCAGGCCATCCGGGGTGTCGACCGCGAAGCCGATGTTCACGTACTTCTTGCGGATGATCGCTTTGCCGCTAGGCGCCAGCGAGCTGTTGAAGTCCGGCAGTTCCTTGAGCAGGTGCGCGCAGGATTTCAGCAGCAGCGGCAGGATGGTCAGCTTGACGCCGGCCTTCTCTGCGACGGCTTTCTGGGCGATCCGGAAGGCTTCCAGTTCGGTGATGTCGGCCGAGTCGAACTGGGTGACGTGAGGCACGTTCAGCCAGCTGCGATGCAGGTTCGATGCGCCAGCCTGCATCAGGCGGGTCATCGGCACTTCTTCGATCTCGCCGAAGCGGCTGAAGTCCACCACTGGAATCGGCGGGATGCCGGCGCCACCGGTTGCGCCGGCAGCTGCCGGAGCTTCCTTGGCCTTCTGCATCATGGCCTTGACGTAAACCTGCACGTCTTCCTTGAGGATGCGACCGTGCGGGCCGCTCGGGCTCACCGCGCTCAGCTCGACGCCGAACTCGCGCGCCAGCTGGCGCACGGCAGGGCCGGCATGAACTTTCGCGCCCGGTTGGGCCGGGGCGGCAGCTGGCGCTGCAGCAGGTGCCGCTGCTGCGGCCGCAGGGGCGGCTTCAGGCTTGGCGGCAGCCGGGGCTGCGGCAGGCGCCGGGGCGGCCGCTGGGGCAGCGCCCTTGACCTTCAGCTTGAGGATCAGGTCGCCGGTGCCGACTTCGTCGTCCAGCTTGATCGCAACGCTTTCCACGATGCCGGCGGCTGGCGATGGGATTTCCATGCTGGCCTTGTCGGACTCGAGGGTGATCAGCGACTGGTCGGCTTCAACGCTGTCGCCAGCCTTGACCAGGACTTCGATGATCTTGGCCTTGCCGGCCGAGCCGATGTCCGGAACGTGAATGTCCTGGACGCTGTCGGCCACCGGGGCGGCAGGTGCGGCGGCAGCCGGTGCCGGAGCAGCAGCGGCCGGAGCGGCGGCCTGGGCAGGCGCAGCGGCGGCAGGGGCAGCGCCGGCCACTTTCAGGGCCAGGATCAGGTCGCCGGTGCCAACTTCATCGTTGAGCTTGACGCTGATGCTCTCGACCACGCCCGCGGCTGGCGATGGGATTTCCATGCTGGCCTTGTCGGATTCGAGGGTGATCAGCGACTGGTCGGCCTCGACGGTGTCGCCGACCTTGACCTGGATCTCGATGATCTGGGCCTTGCCCGACGAACCGATATCCGGCACGTGGACCTGCTGGGTCGAAGCGGCGGAAGGTGCAGCGGCAGGGGCGGCAGGAGCCGGCGCTGCAGCTGGTTTTTCCTCGGCCTTGGCAGCCGGAGCGGCGGCCGCTGGCGCCGCGGCAGCGGCACCCTCGACTTCCAGTTCCAGCAGTTCGTCGCCTTCTTTCAGGCGATCGCCCAGCTTCACTTTCAGGCTCTTGATGACGCCGGCTTTAGGTGCCGGAACTTCCATGCTGGCCTTGTCCGATTCCAGCGTCAGGATGCTCTGGTCGGCTTCGATACGGTCGCCGACCTTCACAAACAGTTCGATTACTTCACCTTCACCGCTGCCGATGTCAGGTACGCGAATGAGTTCGCTCACAAAAAATCTCCTCAGCAGTCCAGTGGGTTGCGTTTTTCCGGGTTGATGCCGAACTTGGTGATGGCCTCGGCCACGACCTTAGGTTCGATGTCACCACGGTCAGCCAAGGCTTCCAGGGCTGCCAACACCACGAAATGACGGTCGACTTCGAAGAAGTGACGCAGCTTCTTGCGGCTGTCACTGCGGCCGAAACCGTCGGTGCCCAGGACTTTGAATTCCTTGGACGGGACCCACTGACGAATCTGTTCGGCGAACAGCTTCATGTAGTCGGTAGAGGCGATGACCGGACCTTTACGGCCGCTCAGGCACTCTTCGACATAGCTCAGCTTAGGCTTCTGGCCCGGGTGCAGACGGTTGCTGCGCTCGACTGCCAGGCCATCGCGACGCAGTTCGTTGAAGCTGGTAACGCTCCACACGTCCGCGCCCACGTTGAATTCTTCACGCAGGATCTTCGCCGCTTCACGGACTTCGCGCAGGATGGTGCCGGAGCCCATCAGCTGTACGTGGTGCGCTGCTTCGCGGGTGTCTTCCTCGAGCAGGTACATGCCCTTGATGATGCCTTGCTCGACACCGGCCGGCATGGCTGGCTGCTGGTAGGACTCGTTCATCACGGTGATGTAGTAGAAGACGTCCTGTTGCTCTTCGGTCATCTTCTTCATGCCGTCCTGGATGATCACCGCCAGCTCGTAGCCATAGGTCGGATCGAAGGTACGGCAGTTCGGGATGGTGCCCGCCAGCATGTGGCTGTGACCGTCTTCGTGCTGCAGGCCTTCACCGTTGAGGGTGGTACGGCCGGCGGTACCGCCAATCAGGAAGCCGCGGGTACGGCTGTCGCCAGCGGCCCAGGCCAGGTCGCCGATACGCTGGAAGCCGAACATCGAATAGAAGATGTAGAACGGCAGCATCGGCTGGTTGTGGCTGGAGTACGAAGTACCGGCCGCGATGAAGGAGCTCATGGCGCCCGCTTCGTTGATGCCTTCCTCGAGGATCTGGCCCTTCTTGTCTTCGCGGTAGAACATCACCTGGTCTTTATCGACTGGCTCGTAGAGCTGGCCGACGGACGAGTAAATGCCCAGTTGACGGAACATGCCTTCCATACCGAAGGTACGGGCTTCGTCCGGGATGATCGGGACGATGCGCTGGCCGATTTCCTTGTCCTTGACCAGCTGCGCGAGGATCCGCACGAAGGCCATGGTGGTGGAGATTTCGCGGTCGCCCGAACCGTCGAGGATAGCCTTGAGGGTTTCCAGTGGCGGGGTCGGAATGTTGAAGCTCTTGGCACGGCGCTGAGGCACGAAACCGCCCAGTGCGGCACGACGCTCGCTCAGGTAACGGGCTTCGGCACTGCCTTCTTCCGGTCGGAAGAACGGCAGGTTTTCGATTTCTTCGTCCTTGACCGGAATGTCGAAGCGGTCGCGGAACAACTTCAGGCTGTCGACATCGACTTTCTTGGTGTTGTGCGCGGTGTTCTTCGCTTCGCCGGCGCCGGTGCCATAACCCTTGATGGTCTTGGCCAGGATGACGGTCGGTTGCTCTTTGTGGTTGACCGCTTCGTGGTAGGCCGCATAGACCTTGTACGGGTCGTGGCCGCCACGGTTGAGTTTCCAGATTTCCTCGTCGGACAGGTCTTCGACCATTGCCTTGAGTTCAGGCGTGTTGAAGAAGTGCTCACGCACGAAGGCGCCGTCTTTGGCTTTGTAGTTCTGGTACTCGCCGTCGATGACTTCGTCCATGCGGCGTTGCAGGATGCCGTGGGTGTCCTTGGCCAGCAGTGGGTCCCAGAAACGGCCCCAGATGACTTTGTTCACATTCCACTGGGCGCCACGGAACACGCCTTCGAGTTCCTGGATGATCTTGCCGTTGCCGCGAACCGGGCCGTCGAGGCGCTGCAGGTTGCAGTTGATGACGAAGATCAGGTTGTCCAGCTTCTCGCGGCCGGCCAGGGAGATTGCGCCCAGGGATTCCGGCTCGTCGCACTCGCCGTCGCCCATGAAGCACCAGACTTTCTGCTTGCCTGGCTGGATGAAGCCGCGGGCTTCCAGGTACTTCATGAAGCGCGCCTGGTAGATCGCCTGGATCGGACCCAGACCCATGGATACGGTCGGGAACTGCCAGAAGTCAGGCATCAGCCATGGGTGCGGGTAGGAGGACAGGCCGTTGCCGTCCACTTCCTGGCGGAAGTTGTTCATCTGGTCTTCGCTGATGCGGCCTTCCATGAAAGCGCGAGCGTAGACACCAGGGGAGGCGTGACCCTGGAAGTAGATCAGGTCGCCGCCATGTTCTTCGGTTGGCGCCTGGAAGAAGTAGTTGAAGCCGATGTCATACAGAGTCGCACTGGAGGCGAAGCTGGAGATGTGACCGCCCAGGTCAGAATCTTTCAGGTTCGTACGCATGACCATGGCCAACGCGTTCCAACGTACCAGCGAGCGAATGCGGCGTTCCATGAACAGGTCGCCAGGCATGCGTGCTTCGTGGGTGACGGGAATCGTGTTGCGGTACGGCGTGGTGATGGCGTAGGGCAGTTGCGAGCCGCTGCGGGTCGCG
Source organism: Pseudomonas sp. T8 (assembly GCF_024610635.1). Lineage (NCBI taxonomy): Bacteria > Pseudomonadati > Pseudomonadota > Gammaproteobacteria > Pseudomonadales > Pseudomonadaceae > Pseudomonas > Pseudomonas sp. T8. Next base: position 3,724,980 of record NZ_CP102374.1, on the reverse strand, counting down.
AGTTCGCCCATACGGGTCATCAGATAGTGAGCACGGTCTTCGCCTTCTTTGTCGAGAACCGATTCCAGGGCGTCCAGCCATTCCTGGGTTTCGACGGGATCGAGGTCTTGCATGGCTTGCTCCAGGGCGGAAAGGCTTCCAGAATCGGTTGCCTGAGTTTGCGACTGGCCTTGTGGGCAGACGATAAAATTCTTGGATTGCCGGAGGTTGATACGGCGGCGTGTAGTTTTACTACAAATCGTCGGCCATTTCAGCCTTTCGAATGTATAGACGAGTAGTAAAACTACAGAAGATTGGCTTGTGGCCTCCTGCTGTGTTGTGAGAATAATCGTTACTGTTGGTCGATTTCCAACGCCAATGGGTAAAAATTTGATGCTGGCTGCCAAAATAATAAAAATTTCAGCTATTTCTAACTTTTGTTCGACAGTCCTTCAAGGGCCGCGCCCGCAGAATTTGCCCCGACCGCCCCTTTCTACGCCGATCAAGGATAGCCCATGAGCCTGCCCGCGCTTGCCGAACTCCCAGCGATTCTCCTGCCTTTTGTCAGCCGTGCGGAGCAGTCGTTCCGTAGCGCCGTGGCGACCCTGGACGACGATCACGGGTTCGCCGCCTGGCCCCCCGAACGCTGGGCCGAGTTTGCCCGGGTGAGCGCCGCCAGCGACTTCTTCATTGAACAGAGCCTTCGTGACCCTTTGATGTTGCTGGAGCTGGTGCACGGCGGCGAACTCGACCGCGGCTTCGGCCCGGGCGAGCTGTGCGCGCAGATCGCCGCAGCGGTGCAACAGGCCACCAGTGAAGACGAACTGGGGCGGGTGCTGCGGCGTCAGCGCAATCGTCATCAGGTGCGGATCATCTGGCGCGACCTGACGCGCCAGGCGGATCTGGTGCAGACCTGCCGCGACCTGTCGGACATGGCCGACGCCTGCATCGACCAGGCCTATCAATGGTTGTACCAGCGCCACTGCGAGCAGTTCGGTGTTCCCACCGGCCGACGCAGCGGCGAGCCGCAGCAGATGGTCATCCTCGGCATGGGCAAGCTGGGCGCCGTCGAGCTGAACCTGTCGTCCGACATCGACCTGATCTTCGCCTACCCCGAAGGCGGGGAAACCGTGGGCGTGAAGCGTGCGCTGGATAACCAGGAATTTTTCATCCGCCTGGGGCAGCGCCTGATCAAGGCGCTGGACCCGATGACCGTCGACGGTTTCGTGTTCCGCGTCGACATGCGCCTGCGGCCCTACGGTTCGGCGGGCGCCCTGGTGCTGAGCTTCAATGCGCTGGAACAGTACTACCAGGATCAGGGCCGCGACTGGGAACGCTACGCGATGATCAAGGCGCGGGTGGTGGCGGGCGACCAGGTCGCCGGCGCGCAGTTGCTCGATATGCTGCGGCCTTTTGTCTATCGGCGTTACCTGGATTTCTCGGCGATCGAAGCGCTGCGCACCATGAAGCAGCTGATCCAGCAGGAAGTGCGGCGCAAGGGCATGGCCGACAATATCAAGCTGGGTTCCGGCGGGATCCGCGAAGTCGAGTTCATCGCCCAGGCTTTCCAGCTGATTCACGGCGGGCGCGACCTGAGCCTGCAACAGCGTCCTCTATTAAAGGTGCTGACCACCCTGGAGGGGCAGGGTTACCTGCCGCTCGCGGTGATCGCCGAGCTGCGTGAAGGTTACGAATTCCTGCGTTACACCGAGCACGCGATCCAGGCGATCGCCGACCGGCAGACGCAGATGCTGCCGGACAATCCACAGGATCAGGCGCGCATTGCCTTCATGCTGGGGTTTGCCGATTGGGCGGCGTTCCATGAGCGCCTGATGTATTGGCGCGGTCGGGTGGAGTGGCATTTCCGCCAGGTGATCGCCGACCCGGATGAAGACGAAGGCAACGAGTGCGAAGTGGTGGTCGGCGGCGAATGGCTGCCGCTGTGGGAAGAAGCCCAGGACGAAGAAGCGGCTTGTCGGCAGTTGCAGGAAGGCGGTTTCAATGACGCACCCAAGGCGCTCAGGGCGCTGGCCGGCCTGCGTGGCAGCCCGCAATTGCGAGCCATGCAGCGTTTGGGGCGAGAGCGCCTCGATGCCTTTATTCCGCGCCTTTTGGCCCAGGCGGTGGAACATGCTGATCCGGACCTGGTGCTGGAGCGCGTGCTGCCGCTGGTCGAGGCGGTGGCGCGGCGTTCCGCCTACCTGGTGCTGCTCACCGAGAACCCTGGGGCCTTGCGCCGCTTGTTGACCCTGTGTGCCGCCAGCCCGTGGATCGCCGAGCAGATCACCCGCTTCCCGCTGCTGCTCGATGAGTTGCTTAACGAGGGCCGTCTGTTCAAGCCGCCATTGGCGCCGGAACTGGCCGCCGAGTTGCGCGAGCGCCTGACGCGCATCCCCGAGGACGATCTGGAACAGCAGATGGAGGCGCTGCGTCACTTCAAGCTGGCCCACCGTCTGCGAGTGGCGGCTTCGGAAATCGCCGGCAGCCTGCCGTTGATGAAAGTCAGCGATTACCTGACCTGGCTGGCCGAGGCGATCCTCGAGCAGGTGCTGGCCCTGGCCTGGCGCCAGACGGTGGCCAAATACGGCGCTCCGCAGCGCACCGATGGCACCTTGTGCGATCCCGGCTTCATTATTGTCGGTTATGGGAAAGTCGGCGGCCTGGAACTCGGGCATGGTTCCGACCTGGACCTGGTGTTCATCCATGACGGCGATCCGCAGGCGGAAACCGATGGCCCGAAACCGATCGACGGCGCGCAGTTCTTCACCCGCCTGGGCCAGCGGATCATTCACCTGCTGACCACCCAGACCAACTCCGGCCAGCTGTACGAAGTGGACATGCGCCTGCGGCCGTCCGGGGCGTCGGGCTTGCTGGTGAGTTCGCTGGGGGCGTTCGCCCGTTATCAGGAGAACGAAGCCTGGACCTGGGAGCATCAGGCGCTGGTGCGCGCCCGGGTATTGGTAGGTAGCCAGGATGTCGGCCAGGCCTTCGAGAAAGTGCGGGCTGCGGTGCTGGGGCGTGCCCGTGACCTGCCCAAGTTGCAGCAGGAGGTCAGCGAGATGCGGGCCAAGATGCGCGACAACCTGGGGACCAAGGCGACGGCCGCCGGAACCGCGGCAAATGCCTTCGAGGCCACGGCGCCGTTCGACCTCAAGCAGGACGCCGGAGGTATCGTCGACATCGAATTTATGGTGCAATACGCGGCCCTGGCGTGGTCGCAAGAGCACCCGTCATTGCTGCGTTACACCGACAATATCCGCATTCTGGAAGGGCTGGAGGAAGTCGGGCTGATGCCCGCGACCGACGCCAGTCTGCTGCGCGAGGTCTACAAGGCCTACCGTTCCGCGGCTCACCGCCAGGCCTTGCAGAACGAGGCCGGGGTCATCGCCGGCGACCAGTTCGCCAGCGAGCGACGGGAGGTATTGCGGATTTGGCGCGAGCTGGGGCTAAGCTAGGCAGCGTGCGCTGCGTTGCCACAAATGTATCCGGCGAGCCCTGTTGCGGCTCGTCCACAATGAGCTGGCGGTGAATGCCGCAGGGCTGGATTCTCGAGGCGGGGAGGCGTAAGCCTCCCCGGTTCGTTTTTGGAAACCACATGAATATTCTGATCGTTGGGCCCAGTTGGGTCGGTGACATGGTGATGGCGCAGACACTCTTCCAGTGCCTGAAGCAACGCCATCCTCAGTGCGAGATCGACGTGCTGGCCCCCGAGTGGAGCCGGCCGATCCTGGAGCGCATGCCGCAAGTGCGGCGGGCCTTGAGCTTCCCGCTCGGCCACGGCGTGCTGGAACTGGCGACCCGCCGGCGCATCGGCAAATCCCTGGCCGGCCAGTACGACCAGGCCATCCTGCTGCCCAACTCGCTGAAGTCGGCGCTGGTGCCGTTCTTTGCCGGCATCGCGCAACGTACCGGCTGGCGCGGCGAGTTCCGCTACGGCCTGCTCAACGACGTGCGCACGCTGGACAAAGAACGTTATCCGCTGATGATCGAGCGCTTCATGGCGCTGGCTTACGAGCCGGGCGCCGAGCTGCCCAAGCCGTACCCGCGTCCCGACCTGCAGATCGACCCGGCCAGCCGCGAAGCGGCGCTGGCCAAGTTCGGCCTGACCCTGGACCGCCCGGTGCTGGCGCTGTGTCCGGGAGCCGAGTTCGGCGAGGCCAAGCGCTGGCCGTCCGAGCATTACGCCAAGGTCGCCGAGCTGAAGATCCGCGAGGGCTGGCAGGTCTGGCTGTTCGGTTCGAAGAACGATCACGTGGTTGGCGAAGACATTCGCGCCCGGCTGATTCCGGGGCTGCGCGAAGAATCGGTCAACCTCTGCGGCGGCACCTCCCTGGCCGAGGCCATCGACTTGCTGTCCTGCGCCGATTCCGTGGTGTCCAACGACTCCGGGCTGATGCACGTGGCGGCGGCGCTGAATCGCCCGCTGGTGGCGGTGTATGGCTCGACGTCGCCGGGTTTCACCCCGCCGCTGGCCGACCAGGTCGAAGTCGTGCGCCTGGGCATCGAGTGCAGCCCGTGCTTCGATCGCACCTGCCGCTTTGGCCATTACAACTGCCTGCGCCAGCTGCTGCCCGACTCGGTGGACCAAGCCTTGCAGCGGTTGCAGGGCACCGCGGTCGAGGTTCGGTAAGTGCGGGTACTGTTGATCAAGACTTCCTCCCTGGGTGACGTGATCCATGCCCTGCCGGCGTTGACCGATGCGGCGCGGGCGATCCCCGGGATCAAGTTCGACTGGGTGGTGGAAGAGGGGTTCGCGGAAATCCCGACCTGGCACCCGGCTGTGGATAAAGTGATCCCGGTGGCGATTCGCCGCTGGCGCAAGAACATCTGGCAAACCATCAAGAGTGGCGAGTGGCGGCGCTTCAAGCAGAGCGTGCGTGCGACTCAATACGACTTGGTGATCGACGCCCAGGGCTTGCTGAAAAGCGCCTGGCTGACGCGCTACGTCAAGGCGCCGGTGGCCGGCCTGGACAAACAGTCCGCGCGCGAGCCCTTGGCGGCGCGTTTCTACTCGCGGCGCCTGGCCGTTGCCCGCGGCCAGCATGCCGTGGAGCGTGTGCGCCAGCTGTTCGCCGTGGCCCTGGGGTATGACTTGCCCCAGGGGCTGGGCGATTACGGCCTGAACGTCGAGAAGCTGGTGGAACTGCCACGGCCCAAGCCGTTCGTGGTGTTCCTGCACGGCACCACCTGGGACACCAAGCACTGGCCGGAAGCCTACTGGCGCGAGCTGGCCGAACGCATGGGCCAGCTGGGCGTCGAGGTCAAGCTGCCGTGGGGCAACCCGGCGGAAAAGGCCCGGGCCGAGCGTATTGCCAAGGGCTTGGGCAACGCCACTGTGCTGCCGAAGCTGAACCTGGCGGGTGTCGCCAAGGTGCTGGCGCAAGCCCAGGCCTGCGTCGCGGTGGATACCGGGCTTGGCCATCTCGCAGCGGCGCTGGATGTGCCGACCATTTCCCTGTTCGGCCCGACCAACCCGGGCCTGACCGGCGCCTATGGCAAGGCGCAGATCCATATGGCCAGCGACTTCCCTTGCGCGCCGTGCCTGCAGAAAAAATGCACCTATCAACCGACGGCTGAAGATCAGCGGCGGTTCGACCTGAAACGCGAGTGGCCGTTGTGCTTCACGCGTCTGAATCCTGAGCGTGTCGCCAGCCGGCTGAGCAGGTTGTTACTGGCTGAGGAGCTGCGCTGATGCAATTGGCTTTTGTCCTTTATAAATACTTCCCGTTCGGCGGCCTGCAGCGGGATTTCATGCGCATCGCCCTGGAGTGCCAGAAGCGCGGGCACCAGATCCGTGTCTACACGCTGATCTGGGAAGGCGATGTACCGCCAGGTTTCGAAGTGCTGGTGGCGCCGGTCAAGGCGTTCTTCAACCATCGGCGTAACGAGAAACTCAGTGCCTGGATGGAGGCCGACCTGGCCAAGCGTCCGGTGGACCGCCTGATCGGCTTCAACAAGATGCCCGGGCTGGACGTGTATTACGCCGCCGACGGCTGCTTCGAAGACAAGGCGCAGAACCTGCGTCATTCGCTGTACCGCCGTTGGGGTCGCTACCGGCACTTCGCCGAATACGAGCGGGCGGTGTTCGCCCGGGACGCGAAGACTGAAGTGCTGATGATTTCCGAGGTCCAGCAGCCGCTGTTCATCAAGCATTACGACACCCCGGTGGAACGTTTCCACCTGCTGCCGCCAGGCATCGCCCAGGACCGTCGCGCGCCGGCCAACGCGGCGGAGATCCGCGCCGAATTCCGTCGCGAGTTCGCCCTGAAAGACGATGACTTGCTGCTGGTGCAGATCGGCTCCGGGTTCAAGACCAAGGGCGTGGATCGCAGCCTCAAGGCTGTGGCCGCCTTGCCGCCGGAGCTGAAGAAACGCACCCGGCTATTTGTAATTGGCCAGGACGACCCCAAAGTATTCCAATTGCAGAGCGCCGCATTGGGCCTGGGCGAGCATGTGCAGTTCCTCAAGGGGCGCAGTGATATCCCGCGTTTCCTGTTGGGCGCCGACCTGTTGATCCATCCGGCGTACAACGAAAACACCGGTACTGTGCTGCTGGAAGCGCTGGTGGCCGGCTTGCCGGTGCTGGTCAGCGCGGTCTGCGGTTATGCCCATTACATCGCCGAGGCCGACAGCGGCCTGGTGCTGGACGAGCCATTGGAGCAAGGACAGCTCAATCAATACCTGAACACCATGTTGACCGACGACGCTGCACGCGCGACCTGGAGCCGTAACGGCCTGGCGTTCGCCGAGACGGCCGACCTCTATAGCATGCCGCAGCACGCTGCGGATGTGATTCTGGCGGAGCAACACTGATGAAGTTGATTCTTGCCGAACCGTTCAAGACCCTTTGGGCCGGACGCGATGCGTTCGCCGAAGTCGAGCGTCTGGACGGCCAGGTCTACCGTGAACTCGAAGCCCGCCGTACCTTGCGTACCGAGGTGGCCGGCGAAGGGTTCTTCGTAAAGATTCACCGCGGTATCGGTTGGGGCGAGATCTTCAAGAACCTGCTCACCGCCAAGCTGCCGGTGCTCGGCGCGGGCCAGGAATGGCAGGCTATCCAGCGCCTGCAGGAAGCCGGCGTGCCGACCATGACCGCCGTGGCCTATGGCGAGCGCGGCAGCAACCCGGCCAACCAGCATTCGTTCATCGTGACCGAAGAGCTGGCGCCGACCATCAGCCTCGAAGACTTCAGCATCGACTGGGTCAAGCAGCCGCCGCAGCCCAGGCTCAAGCGCGCGCTGATCGCCGAAGTGGCGCGCATGACCGGCATGATGCACCGCGCCGGGGTCAACCATCGCGACTGCTACATCTGCCACTTCCTGCTGCACACCGACAAGCCGGTGACGCCCGATGACTTCAAGCTCTCGGTGATCGACTTGCACCGCGCCCAGACCCGTCCGGCAATCACCCGGCGCTGGCGCGACAAGGACCTGGCGGCGCTGTATTTCTCGGCCCTGGACATCGGCCTGACCCGGCGCGACAAGCTGCGTTTCCTCAAGGGTTACTTCCAGCAGCCGCTGCGGCAGATCCTGAGCGACGAGGCGGCGCTGCTGACCTGGCTGGAGGGCAAGGCCAACAAGCTGTACGCACGCAAGCAGCGGTACGGAGATGCGCTCTGATGGCGGGTTGGAACCTTGAACCTGGGTATCGGGAGCTGGCGCAGGACTTCGGCAGTCTGGATGCGGTCTTTGCCCTCAAGGGCGAACACCTGACCCGCGACCCGTTGTCGGAGGTCATCCGTGTCGAGCGCAACGGCATCAACTATTACGTCAAGCGCTACACCGGCGCCGGCAAGAATCTGCGGCGCTATCTGGGCAAGCCGCGGGTCAAGTCCGAGTGGCAGAACCTCAAGCGTTTCGCCAAGTGGGGCATTCCCACGGCGGAGGTGGTGGCCTGGGGCCTGGAACGTCGTGGCCTGGCCTACGACCGGGGGGCGATGATCACCCGCGAGCTGCCACGCACCGAAGACCTGTCGGTCCTGGCCGAGCGCAACGACCCGCTACTGGCCGATCGGGCCTGGGTGGACCGGGTCAGCCAGCAGCTGGCACGCTACACGCGGATCATGCATGAGCACCGCTTCACCCATAACGACTTGAAGTGGCGCAACCTGCTGATCGACGACGATGCCCGGCTGTACCTGATCGATTGCCCCAATGGCGATTTCTGGCGCGGTTTCTGGCTCAAGTACCGGATCACCAAGGACCTGGCGTGCCTGGACAAGGTGGCCAAGTATCATTTGTCCGCCACCCAGCGCCTGCGCTTCTATTTGCAGTACCGCCAGCGCACCCGGCTGAACGCCGCGGACAAGTGCCGTATCCGGCATGTGCTGAGATTTTTCGAGGGACGCGAATGACCGATTTCCTGGCGGCTCAGGACCGTGCGTTGCTGGAGCGCCACGGCCTCGACAGCTTCGACGCGTTGTGGGCCAAGCAGCTTGAGGCAGTGGACGAGCCCAATACCGACGGCGGTGGCTGGAGCAGCGTGTATCGCCTCGACCTGGAAGGCCACGGCTACTACCTCAAGCGCCAGAGCAACTACCTGACGCGGACCCTGCACCGGCCGTTCGGCGAGCCGAGCTTCGCCCGCGAATTTCGCAATATCAGCCGCTACCAGCAGTTGGGTATTCCGGCTTTGCAGGCGGCCTTCTTTGGCGAGCGCAAGGTGGCAGGCGAAACCCGGGCGATCCTGCTGACCCGGGCGCTGGATGGCTGGAACGACCTGGACTCGCTGCTGCAACAGTGGGCGCAGCTCAGCCCGGACCAGCACGCGGCGATCCTGCGGGCCTGCGGCCTGCTGGCGCGCCAGCTGCATGCGGTGCGTCAGGTGCACGGCTGTTTTTATCCCAAGCATATTTTTCTGCGGGCCACCGGCGACGGTTACCAGGCGCAATTGATCGACCTGGAAAAGACCCGTCCGCTGTTATTCGGCCAGCGTGATCGGGTCAAGGACCTGGAACCGCTGTTGCGTCGTGCCCCAGTCTGGAGTGAGGGCGATGTGCGTGCCTTGCTTGCGACCTATCTGGATCAGCCGCAGGACAGCTCGCTGGTCGATGTCTGGCTGAACCGCCTGAGTGCACGCCGCAGCCACAAGGAGACTCGTTGATGCGCCTGTCCGAACTCAAGCAGGCCGGCCGCGCGCCAAGCCTGCCGTTGAGCCTGGAGCTGGCCGACGCTGCTGGACCTGCGACGCTGCAGTTGCTCAGCCTGCTGCGGGTGCTGCCAGGGCAGCGTTATGTCGGCGCCGGTGTCTGGCGTGGGCGTCCGGTGCTGGCCAAGTTGCTGGTGGGCGCCAAGGCGGCGCGGCATTTCCAGCGTGAGCTGCAGGGTGTGCGCCTGCTTGAAGAACAAGGCATGACCACGCCGCTGTTGTTGGCCGACGGCCTGAAGGAAGGCGAGGGTGGCTGGCTGTTGTTCGAGTTCCTGGAAGGTTCCGAGAGCCTGGGCGATGCCTGGAAACAGGTGGAATCGTTGCCGGCGCTGGCCGATGAGCAGCAGGCGGTACTCGCCGAAGCCCTGGCCGCCATCGCCGAATTGCACAGCAAGGGCCTGTGGCAGGAAGACCTGCATCTGGACAACCTGCTGCGTCATCAGGGCAAGCTGTACCTGATCGACGGTGCCGGGATCTGCGTGGAACAGGCAGGCAAACCGCTGTCCCGGCAGAAGGTCCTGGAAAACCTCGGGGTGTTTTTCGCCCAGTTGCCCAAGAGCCTGGAGCCCTTCACCGAAGAGCTGCTGGTGCATTACCTGCTGAACAATGCCGAGCATGCCTTGCCGCTGGAAGCCTTGCAGAAGCAGGTGGACAAGGTGCGCAGCTGGCGCTTGAAGGATTTTCTCAACAAGATCGGTCGCGAGTGCACCCTGTTCAGCGTGCTGCGCGGTCCCTTCGCCTTGCGGGCGATTCGGCGCGAGGAAGAAGCAGCGATGCTGCCGGTGCTGGAACAGGCAGACGCGCTGCTGGACCGGGGGCACCTGTACAAGACCGGTGGCGCCGCCAGCGTCGGCCGGGTCGAAGTGGCGGGCCGCACCCTGGTGGTCAAGCGCTACAACATCAAGGGTTTTGCCCATTGGCTCAAACGCTTCTGGCGCCCCAGCCGGGCCTGGCATTCGTGGCAGGAAGGCAATCGCCTGGCATTCCTCGGCATTGCCACGCCCAAGCCGCTGGCCTTGCTGGAAAAGCGTTTCCTCTGGCTGCGCAGCCGGGCCTACCTGGTGACCGAATACCTGGCCGGGCCGGACATCATCGAGCGCTTCGCGCCCTATATCGACAGCGGCGCGGCTCCAGAGGCCGAGCTGCAGGCGCTGGACCGGCTGTTTGCCGAGTTGATTCGCGAACGCATCAGCCATGGCGACTTCAAGGGGCACAACCTGTTCTGGCAAGAGGATCGCTGGGCGCTGATCGACCTGGACTCCATGTGCCAGCATCACAGTCTCGGCAGCTTCGCCCCGGCCTACGCCCGCGACCGGGCGCGCTTCATGCGCAACTGGCCGCAGAGCAGCGCGCTGTATCAGGTCATCGACCAGCGCCTGCCTAAAACCGCCGAATCGTCCGTAGGCTAAGGCCTGTAGCCGCTGCCGCAGGCTGCGATCGAGCGCGAAGCGGTCGCGCTCTGGAGATCGCAGAAAGGCTCTTCGAGCCTTATCGCAGCCTGCGGCAGCGGCTACAGATCCCTCGCAAGCCATATTTGGCGCCAGCGCCCGGCGCTGAAACGTCAGGGATCATCCCGCGGCAGGTTTACGCTATAATCCCGCCCTTTAGCTGTTTCTCGCCCCTGGCGGGGAGCACATTAATTCCAGGCGCACGTCGCCTGCATGCAGACTTAAGAGGCTAGACCCCTGTGGCATTGACGATTCTTGGCCTGTCCGGCGCCCTTAGCCATGATCCTTCCGCAGCGCTGTACATCGACGGCAAGCTGGTGGCGGCTGCCGAAGAAGAGCGCTTCGTACGCGATAAACATGCAAAGAACCGCATGCCCTACGAATCGGCGAAGTTCTGTCTGGAACAGGCCGGCATCAAGCCTTCCGACGTTGACGTGGTAGCGATTCCGTTCGCGCCGATCAGCCTGTTCGGCAAGGCCCGCTGGCACTACGCCAAGCGTTACTGGTACGCCCCGGACCGCGCCCTCGACGCGATCCTGATGGGCAACCGTCGCTACAAGCGCTATCGCAACAAGATCGTCTGGTGCCTCGAGCAACTGGGCTTCGATCCGAAGAAGATCAAGATCGAGCCGGTCGAGCACCACCTGGCCCATGCTTCCAGCGCCTACCACTGCTCCGGCTTCAAGGAGAAAACCGCGATCCTCGGGATCGACGGCAAGGGCGAGTACGCCACGACCTTCTTCGGCTACGGCGAAAACGGCAAGATCCACAAGATCAAGGAATTCTACGATCCGGACTCCCTGGGCGGCCTGTATGGCGCGATCACCGAGTTCCTCGGCTTCGAGATGCTCGACGGCGAGTTCAAGGTCATGGGCATGGCGCCGTACGGCGATGCCAGCAAGTACGACTTCTCCCGCCTGGCCAGCTTTGAAAACGGCGAACTGGTGATCAACACCGATTACGCCAACGTCATCGGCCTGCGCCGCTATAAAGAGAAGGGCAAGGGTTTCTACTTCTCGCCGAAGCTGATCGAGTGGCTGGGGCCGAAGCGCGAAGGCGACATCGCCGACGAGCCGTACATCCACTACGCGGCCAGCATGCAGGCGCTGTTCGAGAAGCTGGCGCTGCAGATGATCGACCACTACCTGGGCGACATCCTCAAGGAAACCGGCAAGCTGGCCTTCGCCGGCGGCTGTGCGCTGAACGTCAAGCTGAACCAGAAGATCATCGCCCGTCCGGAAGTCAAAGAGCTGTTCGTGCAACCGGCGTCCGGCGATGCCGGTACCGCGGTCGGTGCCGCGGCCTATGTTTCCCACGCGCGCGGCGTGCCGGTGGAGAAGATGGAACACGTCTATCTCGGCCCGTCCTACAGCAACGAAGACGTGATCGCCGCCTGTGCCCGTCACCCGAACAAGCCGGCCTGGCGCCAGATCGACAACACCCCCGAGCGTATCGCCAAGATCATGGTCGACGGCAACCCGGTGGCCTGGTTCCAGGGTCGCATGGAGTTCGGTCCGCGTGCCCTGGGCGGTCGTTCGATCATCGGTTGCCCGAGCGCTACCGGCGTGGCCGACCGGATCAACGAGCAGATCAAGTTCCGCGAGCGCTGGAGGCCTTTCTGCCCGTCGATGCTCGACACCGTCGGTCCGCAGATGATCAAGGTCGATCACCCCGCACCGTTCATGACCTTTACCTTCGAAGTGGCGGAAGAGTGGAAGACCCGCGTGCCGGAAGTGGTCCACGAAGACGGCACTTCCCGGGCCCAGGTGCTCAAGCGCGAATACAACCCGCGCTACTACGACATGATGAAGGCCCTGGAAGTCCTGACCGGCAACGGCGTGTCGCTGAACACCTCGCTCAACCGCCGTGGCGAGCCGATGATCTGCTCGCCGACCGACGCCCTGAACATGTTCTTCGGCTCCGATCTGCAGTACCTGATCATGGAAGACATCCTGGTAGTCAAAGACGGCGTGGACCCTTATGACACGCTCGGCTGAGCGCCACGTCCTGCAGTTCTGCCACGGCTATGACGGGCCGTTCCTGGACTGTGCCCGGCAATATGCCAGCCTGTTCGCGGGCAGCGGTTATCGCGTGACCACGGTGTTCCTCACCGGGGTCGCCGATGCCGAGGTGGCCGATGGCTGTGCCAGCGACGAAGTGCTGTTCATGGAATACAGCTCCAAGGCCATCCGTGGCCTGAAGCTGGGGGCGATACGCGACCTGCGCAAGATCGCCGCGTCGCGCAACTTCAGCTTCTGCATCGCCCACCGTTTCAAGCCGATCTACATCGCATTGCTGGGCACCGCGTTGCCGGTGATCGGTGTGCATCATGCGTTTGGCGATTACCAGCGCGGCAGTCGCCGCCTGTTTGCCAACCTGTTCCGCAAGCGCCTGAGCCTGCTCGGTGTGTCCGATGCGGTGCGCGACGACATGCGCGGCTGCCTGCCGCAGTGGCCGGCGGCGCGGATCCAGACGCTGTACAACCGGATCGACGTCGAAGCCTTGCAAGCGACCCAGCTACCGAAGGCCGAAGCGCGCCGGGAGCTGGGGCTGTCGTCTTCCGCCTGGATCGTCGGCAATGTCGGGCGTCTGCATCCGGACAAGGATCAGGCCACCCTGCTGCGCGGGTTCGCCGCGGCCTTGCCGGGGCTGCCTCGGGAAAGCCAGCTGGCGATTCTCGGCAGCGGGCGCCTGGAGCAGAACCTCAAGGATCTTTCCCGCGAGCTGGGCATCGCCGACCGCGTGCTGTTCCTCGGCCAGGTCACAGAAGCCCGGCGTTTCTTCCGCGCTTTCGATGCCTTCGCCCTGAGCTCCGACCACGAGCCCTTCGGCATGGTGTTGCTGGAGGCCATGGCCGCCGGCGTGCCGCTGCTGGCGACGGCCTGTGGCGGGGCCAAGGAAGTGGTCGAAGGCGTCGGCATCCTGTTTCCGCTGGGCGATGCCGAGCATATGGCCCAGGGCCTGCAACACCTGGCCGGAATGGATGAGAACCAGCGCCTGCTGTGCGCCGAACTGATGTTCGAGCGCCTGCGCGAGCGATTCTCCGACCGTGCTGTTCGCGACGCCTTCTGGCGTCTGCCGCAAGTTACCGATCTGACCGCGAGGCCCTGATGCTCAATCGATTCCAAGGCTGGCGCGAGCGTGGCTGGTCGGTCGTCGACGCCTCGACTTATGCCGCTGCCTGGCAGCGTTTTGGCGGCAGTGTCGCCACCCATCCTTTGGTGGTGGAGCGCCTGGCGAACCTGGCGGGCATTCCGGTCCGCTACCTGGCCTGGGAACAAGCCGGCGAACTGCGGGCGGCGATCCCGACCTGGGGGCGCGACCTGGCGCTGTCCAAGGACGTGCTCAAGCGTCGCGGCAAGAAAGGCCTGTTCGACCTGGGCAACGCCGAGCTGATCCTGCCGGCCGCACCTGACACCCAGGCCCCGCTGCGTCATCGTGGCCGTTACCTGTCGGCCTTGAACCAGGGCCGTTTCAGCACCCTCAAGCCCCAGGCCGAACAACTGGCCATGGCTCGCACGCCTGAGGAGCTGTCGAAGAAGTTTCGCTACAACCAGCGCCGCGAGCTGCGCCTGCTGGAAGAGGCGGGCGGCGTGGTGCGTCCGGTCGGCGAGTTCTCCAGCCAGGAGCTGGCGGCCATCTACTGCGATCTGTTCCAGCGGCGCTGGGGGTTCCCGGCCACCGGTGCCGAGCGCATGGCCGAAGTCATCGAGTTGCTGCGCGAGCTGCTGATCGGCTCGGTGATTTTCCTCAACGATGCGCCGATCGCCATTCAACTGGTGTATCGGGTCGAAGCGCCGGAGTGGATCAGCGTCGAATACATCAACGGTGGCGTCGATCCTGAAACCCGCGAGTTCAGCCCTGGCAGCGTGTTGAGTTTCCTCAATACGCAAAGTGCCTGGGAACAGGCGCGGGCCATCGACAAGCCGCTGCGTTTTTCCTTCGGTCGCGCCGATCGCGAGTACAAGGATCGCTGGTGCAACCCCGTTCCGGTGTTCACGGTATGAATCAGCCACCGAGTCGCAAGCAACAGTTGCTCAAACGCCATCGCCGGCAGAAGCGCCTCGCTCTGCTGATTGGCCTGCTGGTACTGGTGGCCGTCGGTGTGCTGGTGGCCTGGTGGTTGCCGCTGCTGCTCGCGGTGCTGGCCTGGGTGGCCCATGAGGCCTGGTTCGCCGACCACCTGTTTTATTCGCCCCGGGACGATTATCAGTACAGCTTTCCGTTCGGCACCGAGCAGCCCAAGGTCCACCTGGACAAGGAGCGCCTGGTGCTGGACCAGGCGATCGACCTGGCGGGGGATGAAACCCTGATCCTCGCGGTAAAGGTCAGCAGCACCTGGCTGGGGCGCTTTTTCGACCCTTGCGTCTCTTTGGCGGGGCAGGATCGGCAGACATTCGAGCGCGGCGTGAACGGCTTGCGTTATCTCAACCTCAGCGGGCTGGCACGGCCTCTGGCCAGCGGCAAGCTGCAACTGCGCGGGCGTTTCTGCCGGGTGCACGGCGAGCCGCTGTTGTCGGTGTTCCGCGAGCCGGACTATCGCCACCAGCGGGTGATGGTCATCGCCCCCCATGCCGACGATGCCGAACTGGCCGCCTTCGGTCTGTACAGCCAGGCCGACGAAACCTGGATCGTCACGCTGACCGCGGGCGAGATCGAGGCCGAGCATTACCGGCAGATGGGCATGAACGGTGCCGATGCGGCGCGGATCAAGGGCCGGCTGCGGGCCTGGGACAGCATCGCGGTGCCGCGTTGGGCCGGGGTTGCCGAGGCGCGCTGTGTGCAGCTGGGGTACTTCTGCCTGCAACTGCCGGCCATGCAGGCAGCGCCGAATCGCCCTGTGGCGTCCCGCGAGGCCGAGCTGTCGGATATCCGCCTGTTCCGCCAGTTCAATCCGTTCCCGCTGCCGGCGGATGCCGATGGCGCGCCGACCTGGAACAACCTCTTGGCCGACCTGCGGGCGCTGTTGCTCAAGGCGCGCCCCGAGGTGATCGTGCTGCCGCATCCGACACTCGACCCGCACCCGGACCACCTCTGCGCCCAGCAGGCGGTATTGGAAGCGTTGCAGGGGCTGGAGTGGCAGCCGACCACCTTGCTCGGTTACGCCAATCACTTGCATGACAACGACCGTTGGCCGATGGGCGATTCGGGGGCGGGCATTGCCCTGCCACCGGTGTTCGACCCGACCCAGGAGCTCAGGCCCTGCTGCTTGCCGCTATCGGTCGAGCAGCAACGCGACAAGGCGATGGCCCTGGGCATGATGCATGACCTGCAGCCGCGGGCGCCGTTCAAGCGCCGCCTGCGCCGGGTCCTGCAGCGTGTGTTGGCCGGCCGCGCCGCTTCGCCTTATGGCGAGAACGAGTTTTTCCGCAAGGCGGTACGCCGGCATGAGCTGTTCTGGCGTTTGTAAATTGATATTGCATGACACCCTTTTGCCTGTCGGCCAGGGTAGTTTCGCTCTTTTGTCCGGTTGCTCACGGCTGCAAGGAAGATGATGAAGGTTCTATTTCTGGTGCAGAAAGAACAGCGGGCCATTCTGGACCGCCTGTACGAAGGCGTTGCCGCTCATTGCGAATGCGACCTGCGGTGGTTGAGCAGCGACGAGCAGCGCAACCTGCGTGGCTATTTCCGCCGTGAGGTGGAGGTATCGCGCTACGACCGTATCGTGTTCTTCCTGCGTTTCAAGCAGGAAATCCGCCAGGCGAGTTTCATCCGTAGCATTCCCAATCTGGTGATCCTCGAGCACGACGCCTACCAGAACTACATCCCTTGCAAGTACACCGGCAAGTTCAGCGCGCACTACCGCCGCCTGCCGTGGGCACGGGTGATCAGCTCGGGGTTCATGGTCAGCGAGCGCTTGCGCCAGGAAGGTTTCGACGCGGTATTCGTGCCCAAGGGCTACGACCAGACCCTGCTGCAGGATCAGGGCCGCGAGCGGGATATCGAACTGGCATTCGTCGGCAGCACCAACAGCGTGGCCTACAGCGGGCGCAAGGCGCTGCTCGACGAACTTGGCCAGGTCGAGCCCCTGGTGGTGACGCGGACCAAGTCGGGCGAAGAGTATTGCGACACCCTCAACCGTATCCGCTTTTTCGTCAGTGCCGACGTCGGCATGGGCGAATACATGATCAAGAATTTCGAGGCCATGGCCTGTGGCTGTGTGTTGCTGGCATTCGACCAGGGTGAGGCGGAAAACCGCGCGCTGGGCTTGCAGGACCTGCACAACGTGGTCTTTTATCAGAACATCCCGCAATTGCAGGAAAAACTCGCCATGCTGCGCGCCGATCCGGCCCTGGCGCAGAGTATCGCGCGAAACGGCCGCGATCTGGCGGTCTCTCAGTTCAGCTTCGCCCGTATCGGGCAGCGTATTGTCGAGGAACTCCAGCCCGCATTGCGGCCTCGTGCACCCTTGAGCCTTATCGAGCGCGTACGCTCGAAGCTGGGTGTTTGACAGCGATCACTGAGCCCTTAATAGTGATCGCACTTTGTCGTAGGTGAGAATCAAGTGCAGTTTAGTCAAGAGAGTGACATCACCCTGGTGGTCACCAGTTGCGGTCGTCTGGACCTGCTCAAGCTCACGCTGGAGAGTTTCGATCGCTTCAACAGCGCGCCGATCCGCGAAGTCTTCATCACTGAAGATGCTGGCGACGAGCGGGTGCGCACGGCGGTGCCCGCCCATTGGAAAGATCACTGTACCTTCTTCGTCAACCGGCCGAAGCTCGGGCAATTGGCGTCGATCGACCTGGCCTACGAGCAGGTCAAGACCCCCTATATCTTCCATTGCGAAGACGATTGGGAGTTCTATCGCCCGGGTTTTGTCGAGGATTCGAAAGCGATTCTCGAGCAGCGCCCGGACATCCTGCAGGTCTGGTTGCGCAGTTATGCCCACGACCTGCGAGTCCATAGTCCCTACATCCACTTGGGTGCCCGCGAGTTGATCGGTGGTGTGCCTTGTTATCCGCTGATCTCCGATAAACCCGAGTGGCAGAGCTTCTCCCTGAACCCGGGCTTGCGCCGGATGGCAGAGTATCGACTGTGCGCGCCTTTCGCCGGGCACGGAGGCGAGAAAGCGCTGTCCAAGCGCTATGCTGAGCTGAACCTGACGGCTGTCAGCCTGGAAGGCGACGCGGTGCTGCATACAGGCTTCGGTCTGCATGTGGAGACTGCCGCCGAGCGGCAGCGTAAGGCTCGGCGCAGTCGTCGCGAGCAAATCAAGCTTGTTTTAGTCCTGTTGGTTGGAGTCGGTATTGGCTGGTTTATCAATTAGTTCTACCGGTTTCACTTTCCCGAATACCGCGAAAGGGCTATGTGCCCAATGAGCATTCTCAACGTCATGTGGGCAGGCGGCAGTGCATTTGCCTCCGTTCACAAGGTTCACCAGCAGATCCTCTCTCAGGCCGAGCCAGGCACTGTGGTCAAGACCTGGCTGCTGCAAGGCTCGTCCACCGGATGCGTTGCCGAAGTGGGGGAATGCCGGGAGTGGAACCTGTCGTCGGTGCGCCTGAAGGGCAAGCATTTCTGGCGCTTGCTCAAACCCTGGCTGCGGGCCCGCTTTCGCAAGGCTCTGCAGGAGACTGATGCCCAGGTGCTGTTGCTCGATGGCCTGGGGGTGGCGCGTACCTTGTTGCCGGTCCTCAAGTCATTGCCGCACATGCGTGCGGTGGTGGTGATCCACGGCTCCACGCGCTTGCACCGCAAGGATCAGCAGCTGTTCCGGCAGTTCCCCGCCTCGCAGCTGACGCTCGCGGCCGTTTCGCAGACCCTGGCGTCTTCCCTCGAATACGATTTGCAGATGCCAGTGACGGCCTTGCGCAGCGCGTTCGACCCGCAGGAGTTCAATGCAAGGCTGCTGCCGCGTGCCGAGGCCCGGGCCACCCTCGGCCTGCCCGTGGACGATGTTCCGGTATTCGGCGCGGTCGGCCGTCTGGTGGACGATAAAGGTTTTGCTTGCCTGCTGGAGGCTTTCGCCAAGGCCTTGGCGAGCCGGCCGGAGATGCGTCTGGTGATTATCGGCGAGGGCTCGAATCGCACAGCGCTCGAGGCCCGCATCAACCAGCTGGGCCTGCAGGACAGGGTTTCGCTGCCTGGACATCTGAAGCATGCGGCGATGCTTTACAAGGCATTCGACTGGGTGGCCATCCCGTCGCTGGACGAGGGCCTGGGGTTGATCCTGCAGGAAGCAGTGATGTCCGGTGTGCCGGTATTGACCAGCGATTTGCCAGTGTTCCGTGAGCAGTTGGCTGAAACCGGGCGTTATGCGCCGGTGAATGATATCGACGCCTGGCAGGAGGCCATTTTTCAGGCCCTCGGCCTGCCCGTCCAGAGCATCGCGGCGGATCAGTACGCTGCTCTGGCCCCCGACCTGGCCTGGCAGCGCTTCAGCCAGGCCGCTACCTCCCTGCTGTCATGCCGAAAGTAGGGCCTGTTCCAGCGCTTGTATCGGAAAGCTCCCGTTCAGCTTCTCCCGGGCAATATAACGGGCGAAGTGTTGCAGGTTGCGTTTGACCAGATGGCGCGGCAATGGTCCGCGGAAAAAACGCATGTCGGCCACATCGATCAGGCCGAAGCGGTTATCCGGGGTGATGACGATGTTGCCCAGGTGCAGCGAGCGAAAGTAGATCCCCGAGTTGTGCAGGCTGCGAATCAGCTCGACCAGGGCCGGCAAGGTCTGTTGCCAGTCGAAGCCTTCCTTGCTGGCGACCTGGCGCAGGGTTTCGCCTGGCAGCGGTCGGTAGAGCACCGCGGTCATGCCGGGTTGTTCCAGGCGGTAGAAGTCCAGAACCTGCAGCGTGGGAACGCCGAGTTGTTCCAGGCGCGCGGCGTTGTCGATGAAGCGCCTCGAATAGGGCCGAAACAGGGCGGATGAAAAAAGACGCTTGCGCCGAAACAGTTTCAGAATATTCCCATCCTGCAACAGGTAGACTTTCGGGCCGTAACTGTCGGCCTCCAGAATTCTGGCGCCTTCAATCATCTGATTCAAAGTGGCTTGGGGAAGCCGGGAGCATTGCATCGTAGGAAGCCTTGTCGAAGTGGCGGGCACAGTGGCGGGCAATGATGCCGAAAAGTTGTTGTTTTAACCATGCCGGGTTGGCTGGTGAATCATTTAGGAGCGAGTAGATGCAGGCCACACGTTGGGCGCAAGTATGGATGACAATCGGGTTGCTATGGTTTTTGCTGGCCATCGCACTGGCGCCCACCAACAAGCTCTACCAACAGGGGCTGGTGGCCTTTTTGTGGTTGCCGGCGATGATTCTGGCCTGGCCCGCGCGTCAACGCCTGGTTGAATGGTGGCATGCCCAACGCTGGCTTGGCCTGGCGTTGCTGGGGTTGGCGATATGGGGGCTGGTCAGCCTGCTATGGACGCAGGCGGCGGACCCATCGCGTGAGGCCAAGCGCCTGCTGTACATCGTAGTGTTCCTGCTGTTCTTCCCGGTTTTCGCCAATGCCCGGACTGAGCGGGTGATTCGCGTCATGCAGTGGGGCGGACTGGGGCTGGCGGTGACGGCGCTGATGGCCATCATCCAGTTCTACTGGATCAATGGAAATGTCTGGTGGGCACGCCTTGTGGGATTGGGTGAGCTGGCTCATCCGATCCTGGGGGGGTATGTCATCGGCCTGGCTGCTATCTGGCTGCTGCACTGGGTGCCGCGTACTCGCGCCCTTCAAGCGGTGTGGCTGGTGGCGTTGGCGCTGCTCGGTGGATTTGTCGTGCTCTGCCAGAGCCGCGGTGCTGCCCTGGCCCTGTTCCTGACCGTGCTGGCGATGCCGATCTGGTGCCGTGACCGGTCCAGCCGAATTTTCGCGGCGGCGGCATTGCTGTTGGCAATGTCGGCGTTCTGGTTTCTCGAGCCTTTGGTCCTGGCGCGTGGCGTTTCCTTTCGTCCGCAGATCCTGATGGCCAGCCTGCAGATGATCGCCGAACATCCATGGACAGGCCTCGGCCTGGGTTCAGGCTATAGCGTGCATGCCGAAGGGCAGGCCTTCGATCATGCCCATAACCTGTTCAGCCACATTGCCATCGAACTGGGGATCCCCGGGCTCTTGCTCTGGGTCGTGGCCTGGTTTGCAGCGCTGCGCGAAGCCTGGCGCGCCCGTGAAACGCTCTATGGCCGGGGCGTCATCGGCATCTGGCTGTTCTCCTTCCTGGCCATGCAGTTCGATGCCGCCAGCCTGACCGGAACCCCTCGCGCCGAATGGTTCATCAGTTGGCTGCCGATCGGTCTGGCTACTGTTTTGGTCTGGGCGCGGGGCAGTCACACAGGCTGTGATAAAATCCCGCGTTCCTCCTAAACAGTGAGCTCGACGATGAGTGACGCACCGCGTAAAGCGGAACAGGACTCCAGCCTGAAAATCTATTTTCGGCTGTTGGGGTATGTAAAACCCTACATTGGCATTTTCCTGCTGAGTATCGTGGGCTTCGTGATATTTGCCTCCACCCAGCCGATGCTGGCGGGCATTCTCAAATATTTCGTCGACGGCTTGAGCAATCCCGAAGCGGTGCTCTTCCCCAGCGTTCCCTATCTGCGCGACTTGCAGCTATTGATGGCGGTGCCGCTGCTGATCATCTTGATCGCGGCCTGGCAGGGGCTCGGTTCCTTCCTCGGCAACTACTACCTGGCGAAGGTTTCCCTGGGGCTGGTGCATGACCTGCGGGTCGAACTGTTCAACAAGCTGCTGGTGCTGCCGAACCGCTACTTCGACACCCACAACTCCGGGCATCTGATTTCCCGCATCACCTTCAACGTCACCATGGTCACCGGTGCCGCCACCGACGCCATCAAGGTAGTGATTCGTGAAGGCCTGACGGTGGTGTTCCTGTTCGTCTACCTGTTGTGGATGAACTGGAAGCTGACCCTGGTGATGCTGGCGATCCTGCCGTTGATTGCGGTCATGGTCGGCAGCACCAGCAAGAAATTCCGCAAGCAGAGCAAGAAGATCCAGGTGGCGATGGGCGATGTGACCCACGTGGCCTCCGAGACCATTCAAGGCTATCGCGTGGTTCGCAGCTTCGGTGGCGAAAGCTACGAGCAGCAGCGTTTCGTCGACGCCAGCCAGAGCAACACCGACAAGCAGCTGCGCATGACCAAGACCGGTGCGGTCTACACGCCGATGCTGCAGTTGGTGATCTACTCCGCCATGGCGGTGCTGATGTTCCTGGTGCTGTTCCTGCGTGGCGATGCCACCGCGGGCGACCTGGTGGCCTACATCACCGCGGCGGGCCTGCTGCCCAAGCCGATTCGCCAGCTCTCGGAAGTCAGTTCGACCATCCAGAAAGGCGTGGCGGGCGCGGAAAGCATCTTCGAACAGCTGGACGTCGAGCCTGAGGTCGATCGGGGCCAGGTCGAGCGTGAGCGCATCGAGGGTCGCCTGGACGTGCGCAACCTGAGCTTCACCTATCCGGGCACCGACCGTGAAGTGCTGAAGGACATCAGTTTCTCCGCGGCTCCCGGGCAGATGATCGCGCTGGTCGGCCGCTCCGGCAGCGGCAAGTCGACCCTGGCCAGCCTGATTCCGCGCTTCTATCACCACGAAACGGGGCAGATTCTCCTCGATGACGTGGAGATCGAGGATTACCGTCTGCGCAACCTGCGCCGGCATGTGGCCCAGGTGACCCAGCATGTGACCCTGTTCAACGACAGCGTGGCCGCCAACATTGCTTATGGCGATCTGGCCGGGGCGCCGCGGGAAGATATCGAGAAGGCGGCGGCGGATGCCTATGCCATGGATTTCATTTCGCAGCTGCCCGAAGGCCTGGACACCCAGGTCGGCGAGAACGGCGTGCTGCTCTCCGGCGGTCAGCGCCAGCGTCTGGCAATTGCCCGGGCCCTGTTGAAAAATGCGCCGTTGCTGATTCTCGACGAAGCCACCTCGGCCCTGGATACCGAGTCCGAGCGGCATATCCAGGCGGCCCTGGACAAGGTGATGAAGGGGCGCACCACCCTGGTGATCGCACACCGCCTGTCGACCATCGAGAAGGCCGACCTGATTCTGGTCATGGACCAGGGGCGGATCGTCGAGCGCGGCACCCATGTCGACCTGCTGGCGCAGAACGGCTACTACTCGCGCCTGCATGCCATGGGCCTGGACGAGCCTGCGTCCGAAGGCATTGCCTGACCGAGCTTCAGGGTGGACACTGCCCATCCTGGAACGACCCCGGCGTGCAATGCGCCGGCCGGTCTTTGTATCCCGCCCCTTACAGTCTTGACCAAGCCTAAATAATTCCGCGTCTCGTGCTTGTTATGGTTCCAGCCTCAATCGTCGACTGAATCGAGGGGGCCAACCCCGTCGCGCGGGTACTGGAATGCTGCAACGTTATCTGTGGAAGTTATTGCCCAAGTCGCAACGGGCCTTCTTGCTTGGGCGCCTGTCTGTGGTGGACCGGCAGGTGGTGAACAAGGTCATGTCCGCCAACGTCCGTTTTCCGGAGCCGTTCCGTCAGCACGGTTGTGTGTTCATCCATGTGCCCAAGTGCGCGGGCAGCAGCCTGTGTTCAGCATTGTTCGACGGCTGGACGCCAGGCCACCTGCCTCTGTACTGGTACGAGCAACAGTTTCCCCAGCAGTTCGCCGGCAGCTTCAAGTTCGCCGTGGTCCGCGATCCCCTGGAACGAGCCTATTCGGCCTATGCCTTCCTGCGCGGCAACGAACTCAGTCGTCGCGACCAGGCGGCCCAGCGGCTGGTCAGTCACTATCGCGATTTCGACGATTTTGTCGGACGCTGGCTGCACCCGGAAAATATCCACAAGCAACTGCACTTCGCCCCGCAGACCGACTTCCTGGTGGATTCCATGGGGCGCCTGAACATGGACTTCATCGGCTATCAGGAGCACCTGCAGCGGGACTATCAGTTGCTCAGCGAGCACCTGGGCGTGAGCAGGTCCCTGCCGCACCTCAACGAATCGCGGCAGCGGCACCAGGCGCCTGCCCGGGAGTTCTGCTCGGTACGCACCCGGCGGCTGGTGCGTCGAGCCTACCAGCGCGACTACGAGATGCTCGGCTATGAATGAACCCCTGCCGGCGCATTGCCCGCGACCGGATATCCGCCCCTGCAGCCTGTCCCTGACCGCTGCCGAGCGGGCGGCGCTCAAGCAGCAGCGTCCGTGTTGCATCTGGCTGACCGGTTTGTCCGGCGCCGGCAAGTCGACCCTGGCCAACCTGCTGGAACTGCGCCTGAACGGGCAGGGCCTGCACACCTTTGTCCTTGATGGCGATAACGTGCGTGGCGGCCTGTGTCGTGACCTGGGCATGGGCGCTGAGGCACGCAAGGAAAACATCCGGCGCCTGGCCGAGGTGGCGAGGTTGATGGTGGAGGCGGGGCTGATCGTGATCGTCTCGGCAATTTCACCGTTTCGCGCGGAGCGCGCCGCTGCCCGGGCCTTGTTCGCGGCAGACGAATTTCTCGAGGTGTACGTGAGTACATCCTTCGCTGTTTGTGCCCAACGCGACCCCAAAGGCCTGTATCAGGCGGCGAGTGAAGGGCGTATCCAGAACTTCACTGGGCTCGACAGCCCCTACGAAGCGCCGCTTTATCCCGACTGCGAGATCGATACCGAAACGGTCGGGCTGGCCTGTGCGACAGACCGGCTCATGGCGCTTTTGCTCAATAAATGAACAGTTTGCGGCGATCGCGAATACTCGTGCAGCGGTAGAACTAGGCAGCGTTCACCCTGTGTTAATATCGCGCCCCTGTTCATTTTGTATGTGGGTTGCTCCATGAAGTTGTCCATGCCGCGATTCGATCAAGCCCCTGTCTTGGTGGTCGGCGATGTCATGCTCGACCGTTACTGGCATGGTGGTACCTCACGGATTTCCCCTGAGGCGCCGGTACCGGTGGTCAAGGTCGAGCAAATCGAGGACCGCCCGGGCGGTGCCGCGAACGTTGCCTTGAACATTGCCGCGCTCGGCGCACCGGCCTCGCTGGTCGGCGTCACCGGTGACGACGAGGCTGCCGACAGTCTCTCCAACAGTCTTGAAGGGGCGGGCGTCCGCGCCTTGTTCCAGCGCATTGCCCATCAGCCGACCATCGTCAAGCTGCGGGTCATGAGTCGGCACCAGCAATTGCTGCGTATCGATTTCGAAGAACCTTTCGCCACCGACGCCCTGGCGTTGGGCGCTGAAGTCGACCAGTTGCTGGACGGCATCAAGGTGCTGGTGTTGTCCGACTATGGCAAGGGTGCCCTGAAGAACCATCAGGCGCTGATCCAGGCCGCGCGTGCCCGTGGCATCCCGGTATTGGCGGACCCGAAAGGCAAGGACTTTTCGATTTACCGCGGCGCCAGCCTGATCACCCCGAACCTCAGCGAGTTCGAAACCATAGTCGGCGGCTGCGTCGACGAGCACGACCTGGTCAGCAAAGGCGCGAAGCTGATGCACGACCTGGAGCTGGGTGCCTTGCTGGTGACCCGAGGCGAGCACGGCATGACCCTGCTGCGTCCCGATCACCCGGCGCTGCACCTGCCAGCCCGGGCCCGTGAAGTGTTCGATGTGACCGGTGCCGGCGATACGGTGATTTCCACCCTGGCGGCGGCAATCGCGGCGGGCGAAGAGCTGCCGCACGCGGTGGCCCTGGCCAACCTGGCTGCCGGCATCGTGGTCGGCAAGCTGGGTACCGCGGCCATCAGCGCACCGGAACTGCGTCGCGCGATCCAGCGTGAAGAAGGTTCCGAGCGTGGTGTGCTGAGCCTCGACCAGCTGCTGCTGGCGATCGACGATGCGCGTGCGCACAAAGAGAAGATCGTCTTCACCAACGGCTGCTTCGACATCCTCCATGCCGGGCATGTGACCTACCTCGAACAGGCGCGGGCCCAAGGCGATCGCCTGATCGTGGCGATCAACGACGATGCCTCGGTCAGCCGCCTGAAAGGCCCTGGTCGTCCGATCAACAGCGTCGACCGGCGCATGGCGGTACTGGCCGGCCTGGGCGCGGTGGATTGGGTCATCAGCTTTCCCGAGGGCACGCCGGAAAACCTGCTGGCCCAGGTCAAGCCGGATGTGCTGGTCAAAGGCGGGGATTACTCGGTCGACCAGGTGGTCGGCGCCGATATCGTCAAGGCTTATGGCGGCACGGTGAAGGTGCTGGGGCTGGTGGAGAACAGTTCCACCACGGCCATAGTCGAGAAGATCCGCAAGACCGAATAAGGCTTGCTACCAAGCCGCCGACTCCTGCGAAAGTTGGAGTGGGCGGATTGGCAATCAACGTTGCCGGCTGGCCTTGGCCGGGACGATCTTGCGCAATATCTGCCGTGCCTTGCCGGTAAGGCGCTGGAGCTTGGAGTCCTTCTCCGGCGCGCTCAATCCCTGCTGCTTCAGCCAGTCTTTCCAGCGAATCCGCTCGTCACGCACCAGCCAGCCCTGCTGCTGGGCGAAGCTTTCGGCCAGGTACAGGCCGCGGGTACTCGCCGGGTGCAACTGATCCTTCTTCAACGTATAGAGCTCGGCGCATGGCTGCCCGTCCTTGAGCGGCATCAGGTACAGGTCCGGGCGCTTGCGGTCCAGGCGCGCCACCAGTTGATCGCCTTCCAGGCGTTCGTCGACATGGAACAGGCTCAGGGACTTGGCTTCTTTCGGCACGTCCAGGCGCAGGTCATAAATCAGCTGCAGCGACGCGGTGGGCAGGTGCACATAAGCTCGCGGCCGTTCCAGCAGATGCAGGTTGGCGCAACGTACCGGGCGTGCCGCGCCCGACAGCGGCGTCAGGCGAAAGGGCAGGGCTTCGCGATAATGCAGGGCCGCCGAGTAGGGCGCTGGTAGCCAGGTATCGTTGAAGCGTCCGCTGAGCCAGCCTTCCGGGGTTTCCAGCAGGCATTCCTCGGCGATTTCCTGGATGGCGGTATGCAGCGGCAGGTTCAGTTCATGGGCCGGGACGTAGCCGGAAATCAGCTTGAGCACCACATCGCCGCGGTCCTGTCGGCGCTGGCGGACCAGCACCCAATAGTCGCGATTCTGCCAATGCAGGGTCAGGCGGACCGAGACGCCGAGGTTGGCCAGCTCCAGGGCGAAGCGTTCGGCGTCGGCCACCGTGACCGGACGCCGCCGCTGCAGGGTCTGCGCAAAGTTCAGCGGCATGCCGACGCTCTGGTAGCTGAGGCCTTCGGGCGTCGCTTCGACGAACAGCGGCAGGGTCTTGAAGTTGCTGGGATTCTTTCTTATGAGCGTACGCGGCATGTCGGCTCCTTCTTGCGTCGGGGTCGGCCGCGTGGGCGGCATCAGTTTTTGCGCAACACCTGCGCGACAGTGGCGACATTATGGGCCAGGTGCAACGGATTGATGGTCCCGACAATAGCACTGGCGACGCCCGGTTGATCGAACAGCAGTTCGAAGCTGGCGCGAACCGGGTCGATCCCCGGGCTCAGGCACACATGGCCACTGGCCAGGGCTTTTTTCACCAGAATGCCCTTGCCGTGGGCTGCGGCGTAATCGATGACGGCTCTCTCGTTCTGTTCGTTCAGATTGTAGGTGACCATGGCGCAGTCGCCTTGTTCCAGGGCCTTCAGACCCCCTTCGACGGTTTTCCCGGAGAAGCCGAAGCCACGGATCTTGCCTTCCTGCTTGAGCTCGGCCAGCGTCTGGTACACCTCGCACTGCTCGAGGATGTGCAGATCATTGCCGTCGGAATGCACCAGCACCAGGTCGATGAAGTCGGTTTCCAGGCGCTGCAGGCTGCGCTCCACCGACAGGCGGGTATGCGCGGCGCTGAAGTCGTGGCGCGACAGGCCGTTTTCGAACTCTTCGCCGACCTTGCTGACAATCACCCAGTCCTGGCGTTGCCCGCGCAACAGCGGGCCCAGGCGCTCCTCGCTGCGACCATAGGCCGGCGCGGTATCGATCAGGTTGATGCCCAGGTCGCGGGTCAGCTTGAGCAGCATGCGGGCTTCGCTGTCATCCGGAATCTGGAAGCCGCTGGGGTATTTCACCCCTTGGTCGCGCCCGAGTTTCACGGTGCCCAGGCCTAGTGGGGAGACCAGCAGCCCGGTGTTGCCGAAGGGGCGATGCAGGTCGTGCAGGGTCGCTTGGCTCATGGCAGCAGTTGCTCCCAGGCCGGTTGGGCGATGGCGGGTTTCGGCAGCTCCGGCAACGGGGTTGCGGGGCCTGGCTTGATGCCGTCGCGCTCGAGGGCGGCGAACACCCGGTCGGCGAAATCCGGGGCCAGGGCCAGCTTGGTCGGCCAGCCGACCAGCAGGCGGTCCTGCTCGGCGAGGAAGGCGTTGTCCGGGCGAGTCAGGCCCGATTGTGCGGGTTCGGCCCGATCCACTCGCAGGGTGGCCCATTGCGCCTGGCTGAGGTCGACCCATGGCAACAGGTTGCTGAGTTCTTTCTGGGCAGCGGCAATCTGCGCCGCCGGTTCGCGTGCCACGCCTTCGGCTTCGGCGATATCGCCGCCGAGGTACCAGACCCATTGGCCGTCGGCCGCCGGGTGGGTGGTCACGGTGATGCGCGGTTTTGGCCCGCCGCCCAGGCAGTGGGCGTACAGCGGTTTCAGGCTCGGGCCTTTGACGATCACCATGTGCAGCGGCCGGCGTTGCATGGCTGGCTGGCTCAGGCCGAGGCTGCTCAGCAGTTCGGCATTGCCGGCACCGGCGCTGAGGACGATGCGTTGCGCGCGGATTTCCCGGTCATCGACCCGCAGGCCCAGCAATTGCCCGTTCTCCAACACCGGTTCGATCTTCTGCCCGGCCAGCAGGCTATCGCCGCCCAGTTCGGCCAGGCGCCCGATCAGGCTCGGCACGTCCACCACCAGCTCGGCCAGGCGATAGACCTTGCCCTTGAAACGACGGTCCTGCAGGGCCGGCGGCAACTGGTCGCCCTTGACCTGATCGACGCGGCCACGCACCGCCTTGCTGGCGAAAAAGCTGGTGAGGTTGCCGGCCAGGGTGCCGGGGGACCACAGATAGTGGGCTTCGGACAGCAGGCGCACGCCGGACAGGTCCAGCTCGCCGTTGCCGGCCAGGGCCTCGCGCCAGCGGCGCGGCATGTCGGCGATGGCTTCCGAGGCGCCGGTCAGGGCGCCGTGCAGGGCATATTTGGCGCCGCCGTGAATGATTCCCTGAGACTTGACGCTTTGTCCGCCGCCGAGGCTGGCGCTCTCCACCAGCACAGTGGAAAAGCCCTGGCGACGCAGGCGGGCGTTCAGCCAGAGGCCGGCGACTCCGGCGCCGACAATCAGCACGTCGGTGGAAATAACGGATGGCATGCAGCGACCTCGGAGAACAAATCGAAGGCGCAAGTTTCAAGCCTCAAGCTTCAAGCTGCAAGCGTGACGCTCTCTTGCCGCTTGAAGCTTGCCGCTTGCCGCTGCTTTTTTAATGCCCGGCAGTCTTCGAAAACAGCTGGATCACCACCACGCCCAGGACGATCAGGGCCATGCCGAGCATCGCCGGGATATCCAGTTTCTGCCCGTAGAGAAACAGCGCGGCCACGCTGACCATGACAATGCCCATGCCGGCCCAGACTGCGTAAGCCACGCCCACCGGCACGGTGCGCACCACCAGGGTCAGCATCCAGAAGGCCACGCCGTAACCGACGATGATCAGCAGCAGCGGCAGGGGAGTGCTCAGGCCTTTGACCGCTTTCATCGAAACAGTGGCGATCACTTCGGCGCAGATGGCGATGGCCAGGTAGGTGTAAGCGTTCATGGGAGAGTCCTCGTGTTTGGGCTTGCTTGATGAGGTCGGCATTCTAGAGATTGTGCAGATGGGGTAAAGTCATTACCTATCTGTTTTGAAGATGGGTTGGCTCATGAATGTGCAGTGGAATCTGGAGCAGATGCGGCTGTTCGTCAGCGTCGCCGAGCAGCGTTCGTTTTCCGCGGTGGCCCGTGACCAACACAAGGCGCAATCGGCGGTCAGCAGCGCGATTGCGCTGCTCGAGGCCGATCTCGGCGTGCTCTTGTTCGAGCGCAGCAGCGGTCGCCAGCCCAGACTCACCGAGGCGGGGCGTGCCTTGCTCGCGGAGGCGCGGGAAGTGCTGCGCCAGTGCGAGCGCTTGAACGGGCGGGCGCTGGCGTTGATGCGGGGTGAGGAGGCGCGCTTGCGGCTGGCGCTGGACGAGGCGATGCCTTTCCAGCCGGTGCTCGATAGCCTTGAGGCGTTGTCCGAGCGCTTCCCCAGTCTTGAGGTCCAGCTGGCCAGCAGCGCCCAGGGTGACGTGGCGCGCAAACTGCTGGAGCGTCGGGCCGACCTCGGTTTGCTGTTCCACCATGAACAGATGTCCGAGGCCCTCGAACGGCGGGCCCTGGGCAGCGTCGAGATGGTCACGGTGTGCGCGGTCGGGCATCCGCTGGCCGGCGAGAAACAGGTAGATCGTCAGCAACTGGGGCGTCATCGGCAGTTGCTGATTTCCCCGCAGTTGAGCACTTACCCCAGTGGCGAGCAGCTCAGCCCGCAAGTCTGGCGCGCCGACAGCTTCTATGCGATGGCCGAGTTGCTGATGCGCGGCCTGGGCTGGGCCTGGCTGCCAAGGCATGTGGTGCAGTACCCGGCCTACCAGAACCAGATGGTCGAGTTGGCCAGCGAGTGGACCCCGCCGGCGCTGGTGGTGGAGCTGGTCTGGCGCCGCGATGAACCCTTGGGGCCGGCGGCGCATTGGCTGGCGGAGCGTTTTGCCGTGCACTTGCGGGCGATTGGCTGAAAAAGCCGATAAACTCCGCCGCCATGAATAGAACTCTCTACACCGCGCTGTTTTACCTGGGGCTGCCATTGGTGGCGATTCGTCTGTGGCTGCGGGCGCGCAAGGCGCCGGCTTATGCCAGGCGGGTTGGCGAACGTTTTTCCTGGGGGCTGCCGGCGATGCAGCCGGGCGGGATCTGGGTGCACGCGGTGTCGGTGGGCGAAAGCATTGCTGCAGCGCCGATGATCCGTGCCTTGCTGGCGCGTTATCCACAGCTGCCGATCACGGTCACCTGCATGACCCCCACCGGTTCGGAGCGTATCCAGGCGCTGTTCGCCAACGAGCCACGCATCCAGCACTGCTACCTGCCTTACGACCTGCCTTGCGCCGCCGCGCGTTTTCTCGATCGGGTCCGGCCGAAGCTGGCGGTGATCATGGAGACCGAGCTGTGGCCCAACCACATTCACCAGTGCGCCAAGCGCGGGATTCCCGTGGCGCTGGCCAACGGGCGGTTGTCGGAGCGCTCGGCCCGAGGTTATGGCCGGTTCAACAAACTGACCGCGCCCATGCTCGCGGAAATGAGCCTGTTCGCGGTGCAGACCGAAGCCGAGGCCGAGCGTTTTCGCCAACTGGGCGCGCGACCGGAAACGGTCGAGGTGACGGGCTCGATCAAGTTCGACCTGAGCATCGACCCGCAACTGCTGGAGCGCGCCGGCGAGTTGCGCGAGCAATGGCAAGCCAGCGAACGCCCGGTGTGGATCGCCGCCAGTACCCATGAAGGCGAAGACGCCGTGGTGCTGGATGCCCATCGCCAACTGCTGGCCAGCCACCCGGATGCCTTGCTGATCCTGGTGCCGCGTCATCCGGAGCGGTTCAATTCGGTGTTCGAGCTATGCCGGCAGCAGGGCTTCGCGACTATTCGCCGCTCCAGCGCCGAGCCGGTCAGCGCCAGCACCTCGGTACTGCTGGGCGACACCATGGGTGAGCTGCTGTTTCTCTATGCCCTGGCGGACAGCGCTTTTGTCGGCGGCAGCCTGGTGCCCAATGGCGGCCACAACCTGCTGGAGCCGGCGGCCCTGGCCAAGCCGGTGCTGAGCGGGCCGCACCTGTTCAACTTCCTGGAGATCGCGACAATGCTGCGCGAGGCGGGCGCCCTGCAGGAAGTGGACGATGCCCATGGCCTGGCGGTGGCGGTGCAGCGCCTGTTCGAGTTGCCCCGGGATGCGCAGAAGATGGCCGATGCCGGGCTGCGGGTGATGCGCAGCAATCAGGGCGCCCTGCAGCGCTTGCTCGACGGCCTGGGCCGTTTGCTGTAGCCGCTGCCGCAGGCTGCGATCCTGTCCGAAGGACAGGCGAAAAGGCCACCGCGATTCAGTTGAATGGCGGTGGCCTTTTTTACGACCGTTCCGGTCGATCGCAGCCTGTGGCAGCGGCTACAAATTACTGGCTCGGCCGGGCCTTGAGCTGTTCCGCCGCGGCCTTGGCCAGGTCCGGCGGCAGGAAGTCGCGGTCCGGGTTGTAGTCGGCTTTCAGGTAGCGTGACAGGTCCTGCAGGTCGCCCGGGTTGAGGGTGCCGGCGGCTTGCTTGAGGCGCAGGTTGTCGAGGATGTAGTCGTAGCGGCTGTTGTTGTAGTTGCGCACCGAGGTGTACAGCTGGCGCTGGGCGTCGAGCACGTCGACGATATTGCGCGTACCGACCTGATAACCGATTTCCGTGGCTTCCACCGCGCTCTGGTTGGAGATGATCGACTGGCGCCGGGCCTGGACCTGCTCGACATCGGTGTTCACCGCGCGGTGCAGGTTGCGGGTGTTCTCCACCACCTGGCGGCGCAGGGCCTCACGGCGCTGTTCGCTCTGGTTCAGGCGCGAGTAGGACTCGCGGACCTGGGAGCTGGTCAGGCCGCCGCTGTAGATCGGAATGCTCAGTTGCAGGCCGATGCTGCGTTGTTCCACGTCACTGCCGTAACGCTGGCCCAGTGGGGCCGGGTTGCTGAAACCGAGGGCGTCGTTGTCGCCTTTCTTGTACTGCGCCACCGCGTCGAGGGTCGGGGCGTGGCCGGCCTTGCGCTGCTTGAGGGTTTCCTCGGCGGCGCTGACCGCGTAGTTGCTGGCCAGCAGGTTGAGGTTCTGCTTGGCCGCGGTATCGACCCAGGCCTTGGCGTCATTCGGGGTCGGCGCCAGCACCGGTAGGCTGTGGACGATGCCCTGGATCGAGTTGTACTGACGGTTGGTCAGGGTGATCAGGGCTTCGAACGCGTCATCCACCTGGCGCTGGGCGAGGATCCGGTTGGCCCGCGCGGTGTCGTAGCTGGCCTGGGATTGCAGGACGTCGGTCTTGTCCGACAGGCCGACGTCGAAACGCTCGTTGGACTGGTCCAACTGACGCTTGAAGGCGGCTTCCTCGGCCTTGGTCGAGGCCAGGTTGTCCTGGGCGCGCAGCACCGAGAAATAACTCTCAGCGCTTTGCAGGATCAGGTTCTGTTCGGTGGCCGAGAGCTCCAGCGCGGCTTGCTCGTTGACGTCCTTGGCCGCTTGCAGCTGGAACCAGCGGTCGGCGCGGAAAATCGGCTGGGCCAGGGTCGCCTGGTACACGGTGCCGCTGCGGGTGGCGGTCATCGAGGGTTCGTCGAACTTGGTCCGGGTGTTGTTCAGGTCGGCACCGGCCGAGAGGTTGGGCAGCAAACCGGCGCGAGCCTGCGGTACCACTTCCTTGCGTGCGTCGTAATCGGCGCGGGCGGCGGCGAGGTCGGCGTTGTTGTCCACTGCTTCCTGGTAGACGCTGACCAGATCGGTTTTCGTGGTCAAGGGCGCTTCTGCTGCCCAGGCCATTCCATTGGACGCACAAGACACGGCGATGGCCAGTGAGAGTTTGCGCAGCATTCGGCGATCCCTAGAGTTGATATTACGAGGATAATTCTGGCGCCAAGGCTAAGTCTCGGCCTGTGCAGCGTCAAGGTTCGACGCAACCCAGCGAGTGTAGATGCGCCTGCGAAGGGCAACAATCCTGCATTTACGCCATTCATCACGCTGTTTGCCGTGGTGTTGGCGTTCTGTGCCGGCTTTGTCTAGACTGGCCGGGTTCTTGTCGGGGTGCCTTGCTATGAGGCTGAGATCGGATAATCCGGATCCCGTTGAACCTGATCAGGTTAGCGCCTGCGTAGGGAACAAGATTTCTCGTCACCCGGCGAGTCCTCTTGTGCTTCGTCCGGGATGTTGTTCGACAATCGAACACCCCTCGAGCACCAAGCACTGCACCAGCTGGTTTTCGCCCCTGGCTCCAGCTATGGCTGCGTCCGTTCGTTACAGGTTCGCTCCGACAAAAATCCACTGCCTGGATGCTGTCTGGAGAGCCTGTGATGACTACAAAATTAAAAAACGCTACGCACCTGAGTGAATCGGCCAAGGTCGATGAGCAGTCGGTTCAGCCCTTTACCCGCTCGCAAAAAATCTATGTCCAGGGTTCGCGCCCGGACATCCGCGTGCCGATGCGCGAAATCAGCCTCGACGTGACCCCCACCGACTTCGGCGGCGAGATCAACGCGCCCGTCACCGTCTATGACACCTCCGGCCCCTACACCGACCCCAACGTGGTGATCGACGTGCGCAAAGGCCTGGGCGATGTGCGCTCGGCCTGGATCGACGACCGTGGCGACACCGAGCGCCTGTCCGGCCTGAGCTCCAACTTCGGCCAGCAGCGCCTCGCCGACCCCGAGCTGACCAAGCTGCGCTTCGCCCACGTCAACAACCCGCGCCGGGCCAAGGCCGGGGCCAACGTCAGCCAGATGCACTATGCGCGCAAGGGCATCATCACCGCCGAGATGGAATACGTCGCCATCCGCGAAAACATGAAGCTGCAAGAGGCTCGCGCCGCGGGTCTGCTCGATCAGCAGCACGCCGGCCACAGCTTCGGCGCCAGCATCCCGAAAGAAATCACCCCCGAGTTCGTCCGTGAGGAAATCGCCCGCGGTCGCGCGATCATTCCGGCCAACATCAACCACGTCGAACTGGAACCGATGATCATCGGCCGCAACTTCCTGGTGAAGATCAACGGCAACATCGGCAACAGCGCCCTGGGTTCGTCCATCGAAGAAGAAGTGGCGAAGCTGACCTGGGGCATCCGCTGGGGTTCGGACACCGTCATGGACCTGTCCACGGGTAAGCACATCCACGAAACCCGCGAGTGGATCATCCGCAACTCGCCGGTGCCGATCGGTACCGTGCCGATCTACCAGGCGCTGGAGAAGGTCAACGGCGTGGCCGAAGACCTGACCTGGGAGCTGTTCCGCGACACCCTGATCGAGCAGGCGGAGCAGGGCGTCGACTACTTCACCATCCACGCCGGTGTGCTGCTGCGTTATGTGCCGCTGACCGCCAAGCGCGTGACCGGCATCGTCTCCCGCGGCGGTTCGATCATGGCCAAATGGTGTCTGGCGCATCACAAGGAAAACTTCCTCTACACCCACTTCGACGAAATTTGCGAAATCATGAAGGCCTACGACGTCAGCTTCTCGCTGGGCGACGGCCTGCGTCCGGGCTCGATCGCCGACGCCAACGACGAAGCGCAGTTCGGCGAACTGGAGACCCTCGGCGAGCTGACCAAGATCGCCTGGAAGCATGACGTGCAGTGCATGATCGAAGGCCCGGGCCACGTGCCGATGCAGCTGATCAAGGAGAACATGGACAAGCAGCTGGAATGCTGCGACGAGGCGCCGTTCTACACCCTCGGCCCGCTGACCACCGACATCGCGCCGGGCTACGACCACATCACCTCCGGTATCGGTGCGGCGATGATCGGCTGGTTCGGCTGCGCCATGCTCTGCTACGTGACGCCGAAGGAGCACCTGGGCCTGCCGAACAAGGATGACGTGAAGACCGGGATCATCACCTACAAGATCGCCGCGCATGCCGCCGACCTTGCCAAGGGTCACCCGGGCGCGCAGATCCGTGACAACGCACTGTCCAAGGCGCGCTTCGAGTTCCGCTGGGAAGACCAGTTCAACCTCGGCCTCGACCCGGACACCGCACGCGCCTACCACGACGAGACCCTGCCCAAGGATTCGGCCAAGGTCGCGCACTTCTGCTCCATGTGCGGGCCGAAGTTCTGCTCGATGAAGATCACCCAGGAGGTCCGCGAGTACGCGGCCAACCAGCGTATCGAGGCGGTGGACGTGGAGGTCGCCAAGGGCCTGGCGGAGCAGGCCGAGCGCTTCAAGCAGGAAGGTAGCCAGTTGTACAAGAAGGTTTAAGCGACAAGTTGCAAGCTTCAAGCTGTAAGTTAAAGGCACAGCGGTCCTGCTTTTTCTTGCAGCTTGAGGCTTGCAGCTAGCGCCCCTTTCCCTCCCCCCGAGATAACCGTCTTGAACACTTATTCACCAGACACTGCGGTCCCCGCCGACAGGCGTGTATTCGGCGCGCGCGATCTGTTTTCCCTGTGGTTTTCCCTCGGCATCGGCCTGATGGTGTTGCAGACCGGCGCGCTGCTCGCGCCTGGCCTGGGCCTGTCCGGTGCCTTGCTGGCGATCTTTCTCGGCACGACGGTCGGCGTCTTGCTGCTCGCGGCGGTCGGGGTGATCGGCAGCGATACCGGCCTGTCGTCCATGGCGGCGCTCAAGCTCAGCCTCGGTACCCGCGGCGCGAGCCTGCCGGCGTTGCTCAACCTGTTGCAACTGGTGGGCTGGGGCTCGTTCGAGATCATCGTCATGCGCGATGCCGCCAGCCTGTTGGGTACTCGTGCGTTCAGCGAAGGCAGCCTGCTGGCCAGCCCTTTGCTCTGGACTCTGTTTTTCGGCGCGCTGGCGACCGTGCTCGCGGTCAGCGGGCCGCTGACTTTCGTGCGCAAGGTCCTGCGCAAATGGGGCATCTGGCTGCTGTTGGCGGCCTGCCTGTGGCTGACCTGGAACCTGTTCGCCAAGGCCGACCTTGCCGCGCTCTGGGCCCAGGCCGGCGACGGCTCCATGCCGCTCGGCGTGGGTTTCGATATCGCGATCGCCATGCCGTTGTCGTGGTTGCCGCTGATCGCCGACTACTCAAGGTTCGGCAAGCGTGCGCGCAATGTGTTTGGCGGTACGGCGCTGGGGTTCTTTATCGGCAATCTGTGGCTGATGAGCCTGGGCGTGGCCTACACCTTGGCCTTTGCGCCGAGTGGCGAGGTCAATGCGCTGCTGCTGGCTTTGGCCGGTGCGGGCCTGGGGATTCCGCTGTTGCTGATCCTGCTGGACGAGTCGGAAAACGCCTTTGCCGATATCCATTCGGCCGCGGTCTCCAGCGGCATTCTGCTGCGCCTGAAAGTCGAGCACCTGGCCCTGGCCATTGGTGTGCTCTGCACCCTGATCGCCTGCCTGGCGCCGTTGGCCCAGTATCAGAACTTCCTGCTGCTGATTGGCTCGGTGTTCGCGCCGCTGTTCGGCGTGGTGCTGGTGGATCACTTCATCCTGCGCAAGCGCAGTGCCCAGGTGCTGTCCGTGGGCTTGCGCTGGCCGGCGTTGCTGGCCTGGCTGGGTGGGGTCAGCACTTATCACCTGCTGGCCAACTTCTACCCGGATGTTGGCGCAACCCTGCCGTCACTGGTGCTGGCAGGGCTGCTGCAAGGGCTGCTGGGGCGGGCCTTCAGCTACGGCCAGGAAACAGCTCGGGCTTGAGAATGCCGTTCAGGCGGTTGTAAGGGATCTTCAGTTCGATGTGGCCCAGCGCGTAAGGCGCGATCACCGACACGTTGTACTTGAGGATCACGCCGCCGTAGGTCAGCGCCACGTTCGGGGTTTTCTGGAACGGCCAGGTCTTGATGAACTCCGGCTCCTGGTCCAGCTTGGTGCTGATCAGCCAGCTGTTGTGGGCCACCTGGGCGGCTTTCCAGAACGCGGCTTCCTGGCCCGGGCGCAGCATGTCGGACAGGGTCAGTTCCTTGTGCAGCTCGCGCGAGTAGTTGATGAAACCACGGCCAGGCGTGCCGTGGGCGCCGCCAGTGTCCAGGTAGCTGGCCAGTTCGATGATCACCAGGCCGTCATGCTGTTCGCGTACCTTGGCTTGCAGATACATGCTGTTGCGGCTGTCGGCCTCGCGCAGGAACTTCTCCCGATAGGCGCTCAGCGTCGCTGGCACGGCCTGGTCGGCAGTGGTGCGGGTCATCTGCAGCAGGCGCTTTTCAATCAGCGCATCCAGCTGCGGCTCGTCGGCGAAGTGCACGGTGTCGATGTTCACCAGCGGGCAATCCTGATTGCTGCAGCCGGGCTTGATCTGTTCCGACTTGTCGCTGGTGCTTTGCAGGGGCTTTTGATAGCTGGGTTGAAACAGGCTTTGGCAGGCGCCCAGGGTCAGGGCCAGGCAAGCCACGGAGGCGATTTTAAGAAGCGACATGTGCGTCCTTGATAAACCAGAGGTAGGCAAAAGTTACCGGCTTCGACTGCCTGCGGGGCAATCAGTTCGCCACTAAGCTCAATAGAGGCAATTAGATTAGGTTTGCCCCCTTGCCGTCTATCCCGCTGATGGCAAAGGGGCTGCATCATCGGTCACCGGCGCGTTAGGATGGCGCGATGTCGAGGGGGAGCCTCGGATCTGGCCGCAGGAAACGAGGATTGCTATGACGGACTTTGCCAACACCACGCCGACCACTGTCGATATCGTTCGGCGCGAGAAATGCTTCCAGGGGTTTTATCAGCTCGATCGTGTGCACCTGCGCCATGAGCTGTTTGCCGGTGGCATGGGGCGCGAGATCAGTCGTGAAATCTTTGTGCGTCACGATGCTGTCTGCGTCCTGCCGTACGATCCGCAACGCGATGAAGTGGTCTTGGTCGAGCAGTTTCGCGTCGGCGCCATGGGGAAAACCGCGACCCCCTGGTTGATCGAACTGGTCGCCGGTCTGATCGACAAGGACGAGCAGCCGGAAGAAGTTGCTCACCGCGAAGCGCAGGAGGAAGCTGGACTGACATTCTCCGCGCTGTGGCCGATGACCCAGT
The DNA here is from genome assembly GCF_024610635.1 of Pseudomonas sp. T8. Taxonomy (NCBI): domain Bacteria; kingdom Pseudomonadati; phylum Pseudomonadota; class Gammaproteobacteria; order Pseudomonadales; family Pseudomonadaceae; genus Pseudomonas; species Pseudomonas sp. T8. The sequence continues at coordinate 3,686,850 of NZ_CP102374.1, read as the reverse complement.
ATTTCCCGTCGCCGGGGGGCAGTACCGAGTTCGTGCATCTGTACCTGGGGCGTTGCGACAGCAGCGGTGCCGGTGGCCTGCACGGGCTGGTGGAAGAGGCGGAGGATATTCGCGTGTCGGTCTGGGCTTTCGAAGACGCACTGCAGGCGGTAAGGGATGGGCGGATTTCCAACGCGGCGAGCATTATTGCCTTGCAATGGCTGGCTTTGAACCGCGTTGAAGTGAGGGGGTTATGGTCGTAAACAAAGTGCGCGATCGCTACCGGGTCGATCTCGTGGGGCTGCAAGCGTCCTGCGAGGCCAACTATGCCCGGCTGATGCGCCTGTTGCCCGACATGCGCAACCAGCCGGTGGCGCGGCGGATCGCGGTGACCCAGGGCGACCAGATGCTCGGCGTGCTGGCGCTGGAGGTGCTGCTGGCCTGTCCTTACACCACCACCTTGCAGGTTCGCCAGGAACACAGCCTGCCCTGGCTGCCGGTGCCGCAGCTGGAAGTGCAGGTCTACCACGACGCGCGCATGGCCGAGGTCATCAGTGCCGAGCACGCCCGGCGCTTTCGTGGCATCTATCCGTATCCGAACGCCTTCATGCACCAGCCGGACGAGAAGGCCCAGCTCAATGTGTTTCTCGGCGAATGGCTGAGCCACTGCCTGGCTTGCGGTCATGAGTTCGAGGCCGTGCGGTAGATGTGAACTGCGTCCGGTTCGCCGGTTTCCTCTTTTGAATTTCCCCCAGCATAATTGCCCCCATTCCTCACTTCCCGTGACACGCCCTGGGAGGCCGCCTTGCCGAGCGTATCCACTCTGACCACCGACGATCCCGTGTTGCTGGTGCAGTTGTCCGACAGCCATCTGTTCGCCGAAGCGGACGGCACGCTGCTGGGCATGAATACCCGCGACAGCCTGCAGCGGGTGATCGAACTGGTGCTGGAGCAGCAACCGCGGATCGACCTGATGCTGGCCACGGGCGACCTGTCCCAGGACGGTACGCTGGAGTCCTATCAGCTGTTTCGTGACATGACCCGGCAGATTCCGGCGCCGGCGCGCTGGATTCCCGGCAACCACGACGAGCCGCAACTCATGGCGCAGGCGGCGACCCAGAGTTCGTTGCTGGCGCCGGTGGTGGACATCGGCAACTGGCGGATCACCCTGCTCGACTCGGCCGTACCGGGTTCGGTACCGGGTTACCTGCAGGACGAGCAGCTGCAGTTGCTCGCCAGCGCCCTGAGCGAAGCCCCCGAGCGTCATCACCTGGTGTGCCTGCACCATCACCCGGTCTCCATCGGTTGTGCCTGGATGGAGCCCATCGGGCTGCGCAATCCGCACGCGCTGTTCGCCGTGCTGGAGCGTTTTCCGCAGGCGCGCGCGGTGCTCTGGGGCCATGTGCATCAGGAAATCGACCGTCAGCAGGGATCGCTACGCCTGCTGGCATCGCCCTCGACCTGCATTCAGTTCGAGCCGGGCAGCGAGGATTTCAAGGTCGGCGAAACCGCGCCGGGCTATCGCTGGCTGCGCCTGCTGCCCGATGGGCGCCTGGAAACCGGTGTCGAGCGGGTCACCGGCTTCGATTTTCAGGTTGATTATGGTAGCGACGGCTACTGATTCCGCCCCGGAGCCGCCGTCCGAGGCAGCAGGACAAAGGGATACACCTGAACACAAGTCAAGCGGCGATACACCCTGTAAACTGCGCCTTTTTGCACGATGCAAAGGGAGTGCGCATGTCCGGTTCGATCCTGTATATCCACGGCTTCAACAGCGCGCCGGCGTCGAAGAAAGCCAGCCAGCTGATCGCTGTCATGGAGGCGATCGGCCGCGGCGAACAGCTGCGCGTGCCAGCCCTGCATCATCATCCGCGCGAGGCCATTGGCCAGTTGGAGCAGGCGATTGCCGAACTCGGACGGCCGCTGCTGGTCGGCAGCTCTCTCGGCGGCTACTATGCGACTCACCTTGCCGAGCGCCACGGCCTGAAAGCCCTGCTGATCAACCCCGCGGTCAGTCCGCACCGGATGTTCGACGGCTTTCTGGGCACGCAGACCAACCTCTATACCGGGGAAACCTGGGAACTGACCCACGACCACGTGACGGCCCTGGCCGAGCTGGAAGTGCCGGCGCCCCAGGACCCGCAGCGGTTCCAGGTCTGGCTGCAGACAGGTGACGAGACGCTGGACTATCGCAGCGCCCAGCTGTATTACCGAGCCTGTGCCTTGCGCATCCAGGCCGGCGGCGACCATAGTTTCCAGGGTTTTGCCGGACAATTGCCGGCGTTGTTGAATTTTGCCGGCATCGGCCCGGATCAGTACCAGGCGATCGATTTCACCTCGCTGTGAAACCTCGCTTCTATTTCATTGAACGACTAACGACGAGACCCCATGGCCACTCCCAGCGCTAGCTCTTATAACGCAGACGCCATCGAAGTCCTCTCGGGCCTCGACCCGGTGCGCAAACGCCCGGGCATGTACACCGATACCACCCGGCCGAACCACCTCGCCCAGGAAGTCATCGACAACAGCGTCGACGAAGCCCTGGCGGGGCACGCGAAGTCGATCCAGGTCATCCTGCATGCCGACCACTCCCTGGAAGTGTCCGATGACGGACGCGGCATGCCGGTGGACATTCACCCGGAAGAGGGTGTGTCCGGCGTCGAGCTGATCCTCACCAAGCTCCATGCGGGCGGCAAGTTTTCCAACAAGAACTACCAGTTCTCCGGCGGTCTGCACGGGGTGGGTATTTCCGTGGTCAACGCCCTGTCGACCCAGGTGCGGGTGCGGGTCAAGCGTGACGGTAACGAATACCAGATGACCTTCGCCGACGGCTTCAAGGCCACCGAGCTGGAAGTGGTCGGCAGCGTCGGCAAGCGCAATACCGGGACCAGCGTGTACTTCGCTCCGGATCCGAAATACTTCGATTCGCCGAAGTTCTCCGTCAGCCGCCTCAAGCATGTGCTCAAGGCTAAGGCCGTGTTGTGCCCAGGGCTGCTGGTCAGCTTCGAAGACAAAGGCACCGGCGAGAAGGTCGAGTGGCATTACGAAGACGGCCTGCGCTCCTACCTCGTGGATGCAGTCAGCGAATTCGAGCGCCTGCCGACCGAGCCCTTCTGCGGCAGCCTGGCGGGTAACAAGGAAGCGGTGGACTGGGCCCTGCTGTGGTTGCCGGAAGGCGGCGACAGTGTGCAGGAAAGCTATGTCAACCTGATCCCGACCGCCCAGGGCGGTACCCACGTCAACGGTTTGCGCCAGGGCCTGCTGGACGCCATGCGCGAGTTCTGCGAATTCCGCAACCTGCTGCCGCGCGGCCTGAAGCTGGCGCCGGAAGATGTCTGGGAACGCATCGCCTTCGTGCTGTCGATGAAGATGCAGGACGCGCAGTTCTCCGGCCAGACCAAGGAGCGCCTGTCATCCCGCGAGGCGGCCGCCTTCGTTTCGGGTGTGGTCAAGGACGCATTCAGCCTGTGGCTCAATGCCAACCCTGAGCTGGGCATGCAACTGGCGGAGCTGGCCATCAGCAACGCCGGCCGTCGCCTCAAGGCCAGCAAGAAGGTCGAGCGCAAGCGCATCACCCAGGGCCCGGCGCTGCCTGGCAAGCTGGCGGACTGCGCCGGCCAGGACCCGATGCGTTCCGAGCTGTTCCTGGTGGAAGGTGATTCCGCCGGTGGTTCGGCCAAGCAGGCGCGGGACAAGGAGTTCCAGGCGATCCTGCCGCTGCGCGGCAAGATCCTCAACACCTGGGAAGTCGACGGCAGCGAAGTCCTGGCCAGCCAGGAAGTGCACAACATCGCCGTGGCCATCGGGGTCGACCCGGGCGCCGAGGACATGAGCCAGCTGCGCTACGGCAAGATCTGCATCCTCGCTGACGCCGACTCCGACGGCTTGCACATCGCGACACTGCTCTGCGCGCTATTCGTCCAGCACTTCCGTCCGCTGGTGGATGCCGGTCACGTCTACGTGGCGATGCCGCCGCTGTACCGCATCGACCTGGGCAAGGAAATCTACTACGCCCTCGACGAAGCCGAGCGCGATGGCATCCTCGATCGCCTGGTGGCCGAGAAGAAGCGTGGCAAGCCGCAAGTCACCCGATTCAAGGGCCTGGGTGAAATGAACCCGCCGCAACTGCGCGAAACCACCATGGACCCGAACACCCGGCGCCTGGTGCAGTTGACCCTCGGTGATGACTTCGCCGCGACTTCGGAAATGATGGACATGCTGCTGGCGAAGAAACGCGCCGGCGATCGCAAGAGCTGGCTGGAGTCCAAGGGCAACCTGGCCGAGGTTCTGGCCTGATGCGCAGAGGCTTTGCCCTGGCGTTACTGCTATTGGCAACCTCGGCGATGGCCGACCCCTTGCCCGAGTTGAGGCTGCTGGCCGAGCATCCGGTGGACGGCATGCGCGGCGGCAACCTGTCGGGGCTGGCGTTGTGCGGCAAGGAGCTGTGGACGGTATCCGACCGCGACGACGACCAGATCTATCGGCTCGATACCAGCGACCGCGTCTGGCAGGCCGAGACCGTGCGCATCGACGTACCGCCGGTGCCGGACAGCGGTTTGCCCTGGGGCTTGAGTTCGCGCACCTGGGTCGCTTCGTTCGTGCGCGGCGGCGACCTGGATTTCGAGGGCATCACCTGCGACAGCGCCGGCAACAAGTATGTGGTCAGCGAATCCCACGCGGCGGTGTTGCAACTGGCGCCGACGGGGTCGGCCGCCTGGCTGAAGATTTCGCCGATCATGGTGCGCGAGGCGCGGGCCAGCGGTATGTTGCTGCACTTCAATGCCTTGTTCGAAGGCCTGGCGGTCAACCCGGCCGGCGACAAGATCTGGCTGGCCGCCGAGCGCGAGCGCCGCGGGCTGCTGTTGATCAAGCGCCAGCAGAGTGTCTGGGATTGCGATGGCGGCTGTGTGCTGCTCAGCGAGGCCGGGCTGGAAATGCAGCCGCCGCAGATGCCCAAGGCCAAGGCGGTGTCCCGGGATTTCGCCGACCTGTCGCTGTTCGAGGGCAAGTTGTTCACCCTCGAGCGCAATGCGTTTCAGGTCTGTCGTCGCGATGCGTCGACGGCCAAGGTCGAGCGTTGTTGGTCGTTTGCCGCCGAGGCGTTGCAGGAAAACCGGCGTTATCCACAGGACTATGGCCTGACCGAGGCGCTGGTGGTGGATGCCGATGGCGCCTGGATCGGTGTGGATAACAACACCGGTGCCCGTGCCGACGGTGAAAAACGCCCGATCATCTGGCGCTTCGCCGCGCCCGAGGGCGGTTGGAGTGCCAAGCCGTGAGCCAGCAGCCACCGGGCAAACGTGCCGGGCGCGTGCTGCTGGTGCTGGCCTGGGGCGCCGGGCTGTTCCTGGCGACACGGTTTTTTGGCGAGTGGGAACAGCGTCAGGAGAACCCCAATGCTGTCGTCACTTCGCAACAACATGAGGGTTACATCGAAGTGAAGCTGGTCGGCAACGGCCAGGGGCATTTCGTCGCCAGCGGCCAGATCAACGGCCAGCCGGTGAGTTTCATGCTCGATACCGGAGCGACCGATGTGTCGATCCCGTCCGGGCTGGCCGAGCGTCTTGGCCTGGAGAAGGGCGCACCGGTGATCCTGAGTACCGCCAACGGTCGTAGCGAGGGTTATCGAACCCGCCTCGACCGCCTGCAACTGGGCGATATCGTCCTGCGGGATGTCCGCGCGCTGGTCGCGCCGGGCCTGGGCGGCGATCAGGTGTTGCTGGGCATGAGCGCTTTGAAAAAACTTGAATTTACCCAGCGCGGCGGCACCTTGCTGCTGCGCCAGACAACGAACTGATGAGGCCCGCATGAGCGACTCCCTGGATCTCAGCCTGGATGGCGTAGAACGCCGATCGCTGGCTGACTTCACCGAAAATGCCTACCTCAACTACTCCATGTACGTGATCATGGACCGTGCTTTGCCGCATATCGGCGACGGCCTGAAACCGGTACAGCGGCGTATCGTCTACGCCATGAGTGAGCTGGGGCTGGATGCCGATTCCAAGCACAAGAAGTCCGCCCGTACGGTCGGTGACGTGCTGGGTAAGTTCCACCCCCACGGCGACTCGGCCTGCTACGAAGCCATGGTGCTGATGGCGCAGCCTTTCAGCTACCGCTACACGTTGGTGGACGGCCAGGGTAACTGGGGTGCGCCGGACGATCCCAAATCCTTCGCCGCCATGCGTTACACCGAGGCGCGCCTGTCGCGTTACTCCGAAGTCCTGCTCAGCGAGCTGGGCCAGGGCACCGCGGACTGGGGCCCGAACTTCGACGGTACCCTGCAGGAACCCCTGGTATTGCCGGCGCGTTTGCCGAATATCCTGCTCAATGGCACCACCGGCATCGCCGTGGGCATGGCCACTGACGTGCCGCCGCACAACCTGCGCGAAGTCGCCACGGCCTGCGTGCGCCTGCTGGACGAGCCCAAGGCCACGGTCGAACAGCTCTGCGAGCATATTCAGGGCCCGGACTACCCGACCGAAGCGGAAATCATCACGCCACGCGCGGACCTGCTGAAAATCTACGAAACCGGTCGCGGTTCGGTGCGCATGCGTGCCGTCTATCGCATCGAGGATGGCGACATCATCGTCACCGCGCTGCCGCACCAGGTGTCCGGCGCCAAGGTGCTGGAACAGATCGCCGCGCAGATGCAGGCCAAGAAGCTGCCGATGGTCGCTGACCTGCGTGACGAGTCGGACCATGAGCACCCGTGCCGGATCGTGATCATTCCGCGCTCCAACCGGGTCGATCCCGACGAGCTGATGCAGCACCTGTTTGCGACCACCGAGCTGGAATCCAGCTACCGGGTCAACGTCAACATCATCGGCCTGGACGGCAAGCCGCAGTTGAAGAACCTGCGCGCCCTGCTGGTGGAATGGCTGGAGTTTCGCGTACTGACGGTGCGCCGCCGCCTGCAGTTCCGCCTGGACAAGGTCGAGCGCCGCCTGCACCTGTTGGACGGCTTGCTGATCGCCTACCTCAACCTGGATGAAGTGATCCACATCATTCGTACCGAGGATCAGCCGCGGGCCAAGCTGATCGAGCGTTTCGCCCTGAGCGAAGTGCAGGCTGATTACATCCTCGATACCCGCCTGCGTCAGTTGGCGCGTCTGGAAGAGATGAAGCTGCGCGCCGAGCAGGATGAACTGCTCAAGGAGCAGGCCAAGCTGCAAGCCTTGCTCAACAGTGAAGCCAAGCTGAAGAAGCTGGTGCGCACCGAATTGCTGCAGGACGCTGAAACCTACGGCGACGATCGTCGTTCGCCGATTGTTGAGCGTGCCGAGGCCAAGGCCTTGTCGGAAAACGAGCTGATGCCGACCGAGCCGGTCACCATCGTTCTGTCGGAAAAAGGTTGGGTACGTTGCGCCAAAGGGCATGATATCGACGCCGCGGGCCTGTCCTACAAGGCCGGTGACGGCTTCAAGACCTCGGCCATCGGGCGCTCCAACCAGTTTGCGGTGTTTATCGACTCCACCGGGCGCAGTTATTCGGTGGCGGCACATACGCTGCCATCGGCCCGTGGCCAGGGTGAGCCGCTGACCGGACGCCTGACGCCGCCGCCTGGCGCCAGTTTCGAATGCGTGCTGCTGCCGGACGACGAGGCGCTGTACGTGATCGCATCCGACGCGGGTTATGGCTTCGTGGTCAAGGGCGAGGATCTGCAAGCCAAGAACAAGGCCGGCAAGGCGCTGTTGAGCCTGCCGAACAACGCCAAGGTGCTGTTGCCTCGGCCGGTGAGCGATCGGGAACAGAACTGGCTGGCTTCGGTGACCACCGAAGGGCGTTTGCTGGTGTTCAAGATCAGCGACTTGCCGCAGCTGGGCAAAGGCAAGGGCAACAAGATCATCGGGATTCCGGGTGAGCGGGTGGCCAGCCGCGAGGAGTACGTGACCGATATCGCGGTGCTGCCGGAAGGCGCGACACTGGTGCTGCAGGCCGGAAAACGTACCCTGTCGCTCAAGGCCGATGACCTCGAGCACTACAAGGGCGAACGCGGTCGCCGGGGTAACAAACTGCCACGAGGCTTCCAGCGAGTGGATGCGTTGTTGGTAGAAACTCTCAATTGATGCGGCTTAGAGCGTCCGATCTGCGATTTAACCGGTAGAACGGCGCTACAACACTGGAGTCATGGCGCATATTCACGGATGATATGCGCTTTCAAGCGCCGGCGTGGCTGAGCGTTATTCAGGGTTATTTTGAGTATTTACACTGTGGCTAGCCTTGTGGCCGCCACCTGGATGGGATGATGACTGCTCTGCGCCTTCCTCTTGTTTTCTTGCTCGCTGGCGTTCTTGGCCTGGCGGGTTGCAGCGTACACCAGCCGGTGTCGCTGTATCAGCTGGACAGCGGAAGTCCGGCTCAGCCGGCACAAAGTGCCGGCATGGCTGTATTGCTGGGGCCGGTACTGGTTGCCGACTACCTGCAACGTGAAACCTTGCTGCAACGCCAGAACGACGGAAGCCTGCAGGCTTCGACTGACGGTCGCTGGGCGGGCAGCCTGTCTTCCGATATCGATCAGTTGCTGTTGCGCCAGGTCGCCGGCCAGCTGGATAGCCAGCGCGTCGTACTGGCGCCGGCGAGTACCGGTTTCACTCCGGATGTGCAGGTATTGTTGTCGATCACTCGTCTGGATTCGGGCGCGTCGCAACCGGCGGTTCTCGATGCGCAATGGCGCCTGATCGATCGCCGTGGGCAGGTGCGCGACAACCGTATCGTTCATCTGCAGGAGCAACATGCCGGTACCACCGCGTCCCAGGTCCAGGCCCAGGGTGTACTGCTGCAACGCTTAGCCGAGCAACTGTCGGGTGCCCTCAAGCCGCTGGCCAACCAGCCGACGGTAGCCGAGGTGCCACGCAAGGCGGCGCCTGCGCCGGCGGCAAAACCGGCCGAGCAGGAGAAGCAGCCGAAGATTCCGATGGCCACTCCAATCCGCACGGATATGGAAGTGTTCCGCTTCTGAGTGTTGCGGTTACAGGACAAAGCCCGCTGATCAGCGGGCTTTGTCGTTTCTGGAGAGTTGTCCGGTGGCTCGGGCGCTCTGCGGTGTTCTGCAGATTGCTATCGCGGCCAAGCCTCGCTCCTACCGAAGCAGATAGGTGCGAGGCTTGCCCGCGATGGCGTCAGCCCGATCAACACCCAACAAAAAGCCCGCATCGCTGCGGGCTTTTTTGTTGAGCGGCTGGCTTACAGCTTGGCCCGGCTCTCGTGCATCCGCGCCAGTTGTCGCTCCAGCATCGATGGGTAGGGCTCCATCAGGCGCTCGACGCAGCAGGCGCCTTCCGGGCTGGCGATCGGACGAATGCGTGCACGCTGACGAATCAGGGCGTCATCGTTGATCTTGCGCTCGACCAGCAGCAGGTTGCGGCTGTGCTGGGACAGCGCCAGGGCATCCTGGGCGGTCTCGGTCAGCAGCAGGTCGATCTGGCTCAGGCCGAACAGCTCGTCGCCCAGGGTCAGGCCCAGTTGCAGTTGCAGGGTGATACCGCTGTCGGCCACTTCGATTTGCAGGGCGTGGCCCAGGGCGCGCAGCAGTTCGCCGCAGCAGATGGCGTTGGTCAGGTAGTCGTCGCCGCTGTCTTCGCTGTGGAACAGCATCAGCGTGCTGCCGTCGTTCAGGGTGTGCAGTTCGCTCTGGTACAGCGAGGCAGCCTGGTCGAGGCAGTCGCGATAACGTTCCAGCAATTCCGTCAGGCGGGCGCGGGGCAGGCGGCGCAGTTGCTCCTGGGCGCCCAGTTGCACGGCCAGTACCGCGCTGTGCTGCGGTTGTGCCGGTACCATGGGTTTCACGATCGGTTTGGCAGCGGTCGCGGTGGACGAGCTGTCGCGAAGATCGGCGAACGGGTCTTCATCGTCGGCCAGATCCTCTTCGGCATTGACCACGTGCCGCGGTGCGGGCTTGAGGCCGGCCACCGGAGCGCTTTTGTCGAAGCTCGGGTCACGCAGGTTGCGCACCTCGAAGGTCGGTTCCGCGTCTTCGCTGTCGTCGTAGTCGGTATCGTCGATCTCGGCTTCCGGTTCGGGCTCCGGCTCGACCTTCTCCGGCGCGAAGCTGGCATGCAGCTGGCGCGCCAGGTCGCCGATCTCGTCCTGGCGCTGGGTGGCCGGGGTATGCGCGTCGATATCCCGCAGCCAGACCCGCAGTTGCATCAGCGGCGTGGAGATGTGCCGCCCCAGGCGCAAGCTCAAGGCCAGGGCCAAAGCCAGCAGGATGGCGCTGAGAATGCCCATGCTCTGCAGGCTGATGGTCATCGGCTGCTGGAATTGTTCCATGTCCAGGCTGATGCGCAGGTTGCCCGCGGTCACGTCCTGGAAGGTGATCTTGGTTTGGTAGACGCCTTCGGTTTCACCCAGCAGGCTGCTTTTCGGGCGCTGACCGGCTTCGGCGAGGATGCGGTTGTCCACGCTGTAGATCGCCGCGTGGGCCACCAGCGGGTTCTTGGTCAGGTTGTTCAGCAGCACGTTGAGGCTGAGGATGTCGTTGGACACCAACAGTTCGGTGGCCGAGGTCGCGGTCTGGGTGGTCAGGCTCTGACCCAGGGCGTCGGCTTGTTCGTGCATGGCCTGCTTGAATTGCAGCCCCATCACGCAGGCATAGATCACCAGGGCCAGGGCGACCAGGATCACGTTATGGCTGGCAATGCGCAATGCAATCGGTACACGGCGATGACGCAGTGCACGGAAGATCAGCAGGAAGAAGTTATCGGTTTTAACTGGCGTGGGCCGGTTCACTGAGCTCGGCTCTTTTGTCCGTGAAGTTGAGGCGCAGTATAGCGACAGGCCCTAGACCGGCAAAGCGCTGGCTGTGCCCGATGGTCACTGAAAGTGGGTAGAATGCGGTTTTTTTCCACCTGCGGGGGTGCGCCTTGCGCGAAATCGTCCTGATAAACATCACTGGTGAGGACCGTCCGGGCCTCACTGCGGCCATTACCGGCGTTCTGGCCCAGGGTGGTGTGAACATTCTCGACATCGGTCAGGCGGTGATTCACGACACTCTGTCGTTCGGCATCCTGGTTGAAATTCCGGACAACGAGCAGAGCTCGTCGGTGCTCAAGGACATTCTGTTCACCGCCTATGAGCTGGACCAGCAGGTCCGTTTCACGCCGGTTTCCGAAGAGGATTACCAGCAGTGGGTCGGCGGCCAGGGCAAGAAGCGCCATATCGTTACCTTGCTGACCCGCAAGGTCACCGCCGAGCAGTTGCAGCGCGTCAGTTCGATCACCGCCAAGTACGGCTTGAATATCGACCATATCGATCGCCTCTCCGGGCGCATGCCGCTGGACACCCCGGCCGACAAGGGCAAGGGTTGCATCGAGTTCTCCGTGCGTGGCGAAGCAGCCGATCCGCAAGCGTTGCGCGCCGAGTTCCTGAGCGTCGCACAGGAACTGAACGTCGATATCGCCTTCCAGGAAGACTCGTTGTTCCGTCGTAACCGCCGCCTGGCGGTGTTCGACATGGACTCGACGCTGATCGAGGCGGAAGTCATCGACGAGCTGGCCAAGGCGGCCGGCGTGGGTGACCGGGTGGCGGAAATCACCGAGCGGGCCATGGCCGGCGAACTGGATTTCCGGGCCAGCTTCAAGGAGCGCCTGGCCTTGCTCCAGGGCCTGGACATCAAGGTGCTGGACTCCATCGGCGCGTCGCTGCGCCTGACCGAAGGCGCCGAGACCCTGTTCGCCGAACTCAAGCGCCTGGGCTACAAGACCGCGATTCTCTCGGGTGGCTTCACTTACTTCGCCAAGCAATTGCAGGCCAAGCTGGGGATCGACTACGTGTTCGCCAACGAACTGGAAGTGATCGACGGCAAGGTGACCGGTGTCGCGGTCGAGCCGATTGTCGATGCCCAGCGCAAGGCCGATCTGCTGCGTGAGCTGGCCGCCAAGGAAGGGTTGCGCCTGGAGCAGACCATCGCGGTCGGCGACGGCGCCAACGATCTGCCGATGCTGGCGATCGCCGGCCTGGGCGTGGCCTTCCGCGCCAAGCCGCTGGTCAAGCAGTCGGCCAAGCAGGCGATCTCCACCCTGGGCCTGGATGGCGTGCTTTATCTGCTGGGCTTTCGCGATCGCGACGGCCAGCTCTGAGCCGAATCCAAGGCAAAAAAAACGCCGCGATCTGCGGCGTTTTTTTATGTCCAGCTTTTTATGCCCAAAGCTCAGGCCTTGGGTAGGCCCATGCCTTGGCCCACCTGTACTGGCGAGCCGGCCGCCAGTTCTTCGGCCCACTGCACTTGCTCCGGCCCGAACAGCACGATCGCGGTGGAGCCCAGCTTGAAGCGGCCCAATTCGGCGCCTTTTTCCAGGTGGATCGGTGCGCGGGCGGCTTCGTCGTAGCGTACGGTCTTCAGTTCGCGCTTCGGCGGAGTCACCAGGCCGGCCCAGACGGTTTCGATCGAGGCTACGATCATCGCGCCCACCAATACCACGGCCATCGGGCCGCGCTCGGTATCGAAAATGCACACCACGCGCTCGTTGCGGGCGAACAGCTCTGGCACGTTTTCCGCGGTGGTCTGGTTGACCGAGAAGATCCGCCCTGGCACGTAGACCATTTCCCGCAGGGTGCCGGCCAGCGGCATGTGCACGCGATGGTAGTCCTTCGGCGACAGGTAGATGGTGGCGAAGTCGCCGCCCATGAACGGAGCCGCCAGGGCCGAATCGCCACCCAGCAGTTCCAGCACGCTGAAGCTGTGGCCCTTGGCCTGGAACACCCGGCCGTGTTCGATCGGGCCGAGCTGGCTGACCGCGCCGTCGGCCGGGCTGAGGATCGCGCCCGGAGTCTGGTCCAGCGGGCGGGCGCCGTCTTTCAGGGCGCGGGTGAAGAAGGCGTTGAAGTGCTCATAGGCGCTCAGGTCTTCCACCAGCGCTTGCGACATGTCCACCTGATAACGCTTGGCGAACCAGGCGGTGAAGGCATTCTTGAACCAGCGCACGCGGCACTCGGCAATGCAGCCGGCCAGGCGCGACAGCAGGTGGTGAGGCAGCAGGTACTGGCTGAGGATAAACAAACGCTTTTTCATTAACTGTCCTTAAACCTTAAATCTCTACGGGCGTGTCAGGGTGGTTGCCCCATTCGCCCCAGGAACCGGCATAGCCTTTGACCCGCGGATAACCGAGCGCCTTGGCCACCAGGTAGGTGAAGCCAGAGCGGTGGTGAGTCTGGCAGTGGGTAATCACTTCTTTGTCTTTGCTGATGCCGAGCTGTTCGAGGAGCTGCGGCATGTCGCTGCGGATCCGCAGGTTGCGCGCCTGGTCCATGCCCGCCGTCCACTCGAAGTTGATCGCGCCGGGAATGTGCCCACCCTTGGCGGCGAGGACTTTCTCCCCCGAGTACTCCAGCGGGCCGCGAGCATCCCAGATCGCCAGGTCGGCCGCGCCAAGCCGGCTTTGCAGGTATTCGCGGGTGGCGGTCGGCTCGTCGTGCAGGGTCAGGGCGACAGGGCCGCCAACGGCTGCCGGGACTTCGCTCGAGACCGGCAGGCCGTCCGCCAGCCAGGCCAATAGCCCGCCGTCCAGGTAGTGGTAACGGGAGTGGCCGATGACATCCAGCAACCAGATGAAGCGCCCGGCCCAGCCGCCGCCTTCGTCGTCGTAGACCACGTAGACAGCATCCGGGTTATGCCCCAGTTCGCCGAACAGGGCTTCCAGGGCCGCCTGTGGTGGCATCAGCCCGGGCGCCGGTGCCTGACCGAGCTGGGTACGTTTAGGGTCGACGAAGCGCGCGCCGGGGATGTGGCCCGCGGCATAGCGGGCGGCGCTGGTCAGGTCCACCAGGATCAGTTCGCGGGCGTCCAGGCGAGGGAGCAGGTCGCTCGGCTCGATCACCAGCGGCAAGCCAGAGAAGTCAGGCATGTGAGGTCTCCAGGGCACAAAGGGGAGGATTGTAGCGCAAGCGTCAGCGGCTGCGGTTGGTAAAGCTGTGCAGGGCCTTTTCGATGCATTGGGCGGTCTTGCCGAACGCCTGTACGGAGATTTCCGAGAAGGGCTGGCCGCCCTGGTCGGCGACGATCAGCATGATCACCCGGCCATTGCTGGGCACCGAGCGCATCAGCAGATGCTCGCCACGAAACAGCGTGCGCAGGCTGGCGGGCAGGCGGGCGGAGAACTGGGCGTTGTTGGTCGGCGTCAGGCGTACTTGCGCCGGGGCGTCCAGCAGCCGCTGCAGTACGCTGCTCTGGCTGATCGTCAGCATCAGGCTCGAGGCTGGCGCAGGCAGCCCGGCGATCTGATGCACCCGCAACTGGGTCCGCGTGCGGTCGACCATCAGCAGCATCACCCGGCGCATGCCACATGCCACCAGGGCGTCGCGGGCAAAGGTGGTCAGGTGCATGGCATTGCTGAAACGGCTGGGTTCCACCAGCAATTCGCTGCACTGCTTGCGCCACTTGGCCAGGTCTTCGGCGGTTGGTGCGGGCACTGGAAGCTCGCCGCGATGCACGCGCCGGGCCTCCCAAGGCCAGAGCAGCGCCTCGGCCGGATGCCACAGGTCGGGCATGCGGTGATGCCGGGCACTCTGCGCGGCTTGCTGGTGCAGCTGTTGTTGCAGCTCGTCCATCGGCATCTGCAGATACAGGCTGGTCAGGTATTGCCAGCGCATGCAGTGCGGGCCGGTCCAGGACTCTTGCGCCGAGAGGGCCAGGGCGTTGGCCAGCAACACACTGTTGGCCGGTTGGTTCAGCCAGCGCTGCAGGGCCGGATCGGCATCCAGGCATTGTTGCTGGTGCAGCGGGTGGGCGTTGTCCCGGGCGATATGCAGGGCCTTGACCAATTGCTCCTGCTCGTCGATCAACAGGCGGTAGCCTTGCTGTACCCAGATCGGCAAGTGCCAGATCTCCACCAGGGCCTGGCCCAGCTGAAGCAGGCCGACACCGAACAGTTGCTGCTCGACCTCCTGGGCCGGTTCGGCCTTGTGGACGACCCGCAGCTCCCACTCTTCGAGCAGTTTTGGATAGGTCAGCGCCAAGGGCCACAGTGGCGAGAGAAACAGCAGGCTGCCCCAGTGAATGTCCTGCCAGAGCCTGGCCAGGCGACTGGCAAAAAAGCCGTTGGCCTGTTGGGTCGCGTGCTGGCTGATCAGTTGCAACTGGCGCAGTCCGACCGGGATCTCCTGTTCGGGCTGGGCAGGCAGGCGGGCGAGCAATTCTTCGGTACGCGCGAGGCCCAGGCGGTTGAGGGCAACCTCGAGGTTCTCGGCCGGCTCGCCCATGCTGCCGTGGGTGTGGCGATTGGCTTCGCGAATCACGCTCAAGGCCAGCGCGGGGCTGTCCTGCATCAGGTCGGCAATGTCGCGCAACGAGCTGCGATTGTCCCTGATGGCTTTGCAGACCCGGTCGTGGCTGGCTTGCGGCACCGGCAAACGGACCGCGTCAAGCAGCTTTATCCAGGATTCGAGGGAGTGGGGGGCGGTAGTTGGGACTGTCGTTTCATTAGACATGGCTGGGCGCAATCATCGTCTGCTGTAAACACGCCCAGAGCGGGCCAAACTGGCTTTTCGCCTTAACGGCCTATAGTCTGGCGCAGTTTTGCCGATAAGTAGAAGAAGAGTTTTAAGAACTTCCGAATATGACCTTGAACCCGACTCAGTAAGTACCTTCCTACCTATGGCTAAAATTATCGGCATCATCGTCGTGTTCGCGAGCGTGCTCGGCGGATACGTGCTTTCTCACGGCAAGATTGCCGCCCTGATCCAGCCTTTCGAGGTGCTGATTATCGGTGGCGCCGCGCTGGGGGCGTTCCTGCAGGCGAACCCCGGCTACATGACCATGCACGTGCTCAAGAAGTCCTTGGGGATGTTTGGTTCGCGCTTTTCCCAGACCTTCTACCTGGAAGTGCTGGGGCTGATCTACGAGATCCTCAACAAGAGCCGCCGCGAAGGCATGATGGCGATCGAGGGCGATATCGAAGATGCCGCCGCCAGCCCGATTTTCGCCAAGTACCCATCCGTGCTCAAAGACGAGCGCATGACCGCGTTCATCTGTGACTACCTGCGCATCATGTCCTCCGGCAACATGGCTCCCCACGAGCTGGAAGGCCTGTTCGACATGGAGCTGTTCAGCCTCAAGGAAGACCTCGAGCATCCGTCCCATGCGGTCAACGGCATCGCCGACGGCATGCCGGGTTTCGGTATCGTCGCGGCAGTACTGGGTATCGTGGTGACCATGGCGTCCCTGGGTGATGGCGACCAGAAGTCCATCGGCCTGCACGTAGGTGCGGCGCTGGTCGGTACCTTCTTCGGTATTCTCGCGGCCTACGGTTTCTTCGGCCCGCTGGCCCATTCCCTGGCGCACGACGCCAAGGAAGAGCTGAACGTCTACGAAGCCATCAAGGCCTCCCTGGTGGCCTCGGCTTCCGGCATGCCGCCATCGCTGGCCGTGGAGTTCGGGCGCAAGGTGCTGTACCCGGCGCACCGTCCGAGCTTCGCCGAGCTGGAACAAGCGGTTCGCGGTCGCTAAGCCATGGAAAACAATCAGCCGATTATCATCAAGCGCGTCAAGCGCTTTGCCGGCGGACATCACGGCGGGGCGTGGAAGATCGCCTTCGCCGACTTCGCCACGGCGATGATGGCGTTCTTCCTGGTGCTGTGGCTGTTGTCCACCGCCACCCCGGAACAGAAGATCGCCATCGCCGGTTACTTCAAGGACCCGATCGGCTTCTCGGAAAGCGGCACGCCCTACATCATCGACCTGGGCGGTTCTCCCGAGCTGGCGCCGGAAAACACGCTCAACCCCGAGATCAAGTCGCAGCCGCAGCCGGACAAGGTTACGGTCGATACCGATCAGGTCGAGAGCATGGCCGAGCAGGTGGAAAGAGAGCGTCTGGAGCTGTTGCTGCAGGAGTTGCAGAACAAGGTCGAAGAAAACCCGCAATTGCAGAAGTTCAAGGACCAGATCCTGTTCGAGATCACTCCAGACGGCCTGCGTATCCAGATCATCGATTCTGAAAACCGGCCGATGTTCGACTCCGGCAGTGCACGCCTGAAGCCGTACTTCGAGGACATCCTGCTGGCCATGGCCGACACCATCAAGGCGGTGCCGAACAAGATCAGCATCAGCGGTCACACCGATGCCAAGCCTTACGCGGGCACCGGAGATTTCGGTAACTGGGAGCTTTCGGCCAACCGTGCCAACGCCGCGCGTCGGGCGCTGGTGGCGGGCAGCTATCCGGACGGTCAGGTGGCTCGCGTGGTGGGTTATGCCTCGTCGTCGCTGTTCGATCGCAAGAACCCGTTCAACCCGATCAACCGGCGTATCGACATCGTGGTGCTGACCAAGAAGGCCCAGCGCGCGATCGAAGGTGAAGTCGCTCCCGAGGCTCCGGCACCGACCCAGGGCCAGGGCGCCCCGGGCGAAGTACCGGTCGACCCGAACGCCTTGCCGCCGGAGCAGGAGCCGCTCCCGGCCCATGAACTGCGCGAGCGCCTGAATATCTTCGACGACGCTGCACCGAAGACTGAAGGCGCGGCGGCACCTGCCCCCGCACCGGCTGCTACGCCTCCCGCCGCTCGGTGATGGGTAATAGCAGGCTCTGTTAATGAGTGCTCGATAAAAAAGGCCGCGATCATCGCGGCCTTTTTTGTTTCTGCGTGGGGCTACTTATTAATAGCTGCTATCCGGCAGGCTGGCGATGATCGAGCGGTAGCTGTTCATCCGTTGCTGCTGGATCCGCCCGTCTTCCAGGGCCTTGAGCAGGGCGCAGCCCGGTTCGCGGTCATGCTTGCAGTCACGGAAGCGGCAGGTGCCCAGCAGGTCGTTGAACTCGATGAAACCCGCTTCGACATCGGCGCGGCTGACGTGGCCCAGGCCGAATTCGCGAATCCCCGGGGAGTCGATCAGTTCGCCGCCGCCCGGGAAGTGGAACAGGCGCGCGGTGGTGGTGGTATGGGTGCCCTGGCCGGACAGCTCCGACAAAGGCCCGACGCGGGTTTCGACATCCGGCAGCAGGCTGTTCACCAGCGACGACTTGCCCACGCCAGACTGGCCGACGAACACGCTGATCCGCCCGTCCAGCTGGGCTTGCAGCTGTTCCATGCCATTGCCGTGGTGGGCCGAGACTTCCAGCACCGGATAGCCCAGTTGCCGATAGACCGCCAGCAGGGCGTTCAGGGCAGGGGCGTTCTGCTCGTCGATCAGGTCGAGCTTGTTGAGCAGCAGCAGCGGGCGGATGCCGGCATGTTCGGCCGCGACCAGGTAACGGTCGATCAGGTTGGCATGGGGCTCGGGCAGCGGGGCGAAGACGATCACGATCATGTCGACGTTGGCGGCGACCGGCTTGAGCTGGCCGCGGCTATCCGGACGGCAGAGTTCGGTGTGGCGCGGCAGTTGCGCGACGATTACGCCGATGCCCTGGTTGCCCGGGCGCCAGACCACCTGATCGCCGGTCACCAGCGCCGGCAGGTTGGCGCGCAAGTGGCAGCGGAACACCTGGCCGGCCAGTTCGCCCTCGCGCGCCTCGACCTCGACCTGCACCCCGAAGTGGGCGATCACCAGGCCGGTCTGTTCGGGGCCGAGGTCGCCGCCTTCCAGTGCTTCCACGGCAGAGGATTCACGTTTGGCGGCGCGGGCGGCGCGTTCGCCTTGAATCTTTTCGATGCGCCAGTTTTGGCGACGATTGAGCTGGCGTTTGGCCATTGGTGTTCCGTGTCGAGAATGCGGCGGTTAGATAAAACGGCCGCGAGTTTAGCACGCCAGCAGGTCCCTCTAGGCTAAACTGCGCAGCTACGCCGAGGAGCCCACACATGCAAAACCCGCAGAATCTGATCTGGATCGACCTGGAAATGACCGGTCTGAACCCTGATACCGACGTCATCATCGAGATGGCGACCATCGTCACCGATAGCAATCTCAATACCTTGGCTGAAGGTCCGGTCATCGCCATCCACCAGAGCGATGAAATTCTCGCCGGCATGGATGAGTGGAACACCCGCCAGCACGGCGGCTCTGGGCTGACCCAGCGCGTGCGTGAAAGCCGCATCAGCATGGCTGAAGCGGAAGCGCAGACCATCGCCTTCCTGGAGCAGTGGGTGCCCAAGGGCAAGTCGCCGATCTGTGGCAACAGCATCTGCCAGGACCGGCGCTTCCTGTATCGCCATATGAAGGCGCTGGAAAGCTACTTCCACTACCGCAACCTTGACGTTTCCACCCTCAAGGAACTGGCGGCCCGCTGGGCGCCGAACGTGCGTGACAGCTTCAAGAAAGGCAGCACCCACCTGGCGCTGGACGACATCCGCGAGTCGATCGCCGAGCTGCAGCATTACCGCAAGCACTTCATCAAGCTCTGATGATTCGGTGGCGCTGGTTCTGATGTCATCGCGGGCAAGCCTCGCTCCTACAGGTTTGCATAAGGCTTGCCCGCGTCGCTCGCCGGGGTCCCCAGCAATTCCAGTCGGCGCCCCCTTTTGGTGCCAGCAGCAACTGAGTAGACTGCGCGCCTTCCTGTAAGGACCGCCATCATGCTGCTGATGCTTTACCTGATTGCCATTACCGCCGAAGCCATGACTGGCGCCTTGTCCGCCGGTCGTCGGGGCATGGACTGGTTCGGGGTGGTGTTGATCGCCTGTGTCACGGCCCTGGGCGGCGGTTCGGTGCGTGATGTGCTGCTGGGGCATTACCCGCTGACCTGGGTCAAGCATCCGGAATACCTGGTGCTGACCTCGGTCGCGGCCCTGGTGACCATCTTTATCGCGCCCTTGATGCGCCACCTGCGCTCGCTGTTTCTGGTGCTCGACGCCGTGGGGCTGGTGGCGTTCACCCTGATCGGTTGCATGACCGCCCTGGAAATGGGCCACGGCATGGTGGTGGCATCGGTCAGCGGGGTGATTACCGGGGTATTCGGCGGCATCCTGCGCGACATCTTCTGCAACGATATTCCGCTGATCTTCCGTCGCGAGCTGTATGCCAGCGTCTCGTTCGCCGCGGCCTGGTGCTACATGCTCTGCATCTATCTGCAATTGCCCGGCGAGCAGTCGATTCTCATCACCCTGTTCGGCGGTTTCCTACTGCGCCTGCTGGCAATCCGTTTTCACTGGGAAATGCCCAAGTTCGTCTACAACGACGAGCAGTGACGGCTGGCGTGCTGTTTCAGCGCCCATTCCACGTGTTCGCGTACCAGCTCTGACGGGTAGTCCCGACGGGCGTTCAGGGCTTCCAGCACCGGAATGCTCGACGGCGCGTTACCCAGCCCCACCGCCAGGTTGCGCAGCCAGCGCTCATAGCCGGCGCGGCGCAGCGGCGAGCCTTCGGTGCTGCTGAGAAACTTGTCCTCGTCCCACATGAACAGCTCGGCCAGCTCGGCATTGTCGAGGTTGTGCCGTGGCTTGAAGTCGCCTTCGCCGGAAGGGCGGGCGAAGCGGTTCCACGGGCAGACGATCTGGCAGTCGTCGCAGCCGAACACCCGATTGCCGATCAGTGGGCGCAGGTCTTCGGGAATGGCGTTTTTAAGTTCGATGGTCAGGTACGAAATGCAGCGCCGGGCGTCCAGTACATAAGGGCCGACGAAGGCCTTGGTCGGGCAGATGTCCAGGCACGCGGTGCAGCGGCCGCAGTGCTCGGTGGCGTGGGGCTCGTCCACCGGCAATGGCAGGTCGACGAACAGTTCGCTGAGGAAGAAGTAGCTGCCGGCCTTGCGGTTGAGTACCAGGGTGTTCTTGCCGATCCAGCCGAGCCCGGCCTGTTCGGCGATGGCTTTTTCCAGCACCGGGGCGCTGTCGACGAAGGCGCGATAGCCGAACGGGCCGATTTCCTTCTGGATGCGCTCGGCCAGTTGCTGCACGCGCTTGCGGATCAGCTTGTGATAGTCGCGGCCCAGGGCGTAGCGCGAGACGTAGGCTTTTTCCGGTTGGGCCAGGCGCTGCGCCATCTGGGTGTCGCCGGGCAGGTAATCCATGCGCAGGGACACCACGCGCAGGGTGCCGGGCACCAGTTCGTCCGGGTGGGAGCGTTTGCTGCCGTGGGCGCCCATGTAGTCCATTTCGCCGTGGTAGCCCGCCTCGAGCCAGCGCTCCAGGTGCTGTTCATGCTCGGCCAGGTCCAGGCCGCTGATGCCGACTTGCTGAAAGCCCAGCTCGCGGCCCCAATCCTTGATCGATTGGGCGAGGGCGGGCAGATCGGTGGTAATGGCAGGCATGAGGCGAGAGAAACCGGGGCTGAGGTGCGTATAATTCTGCCAGACATCGGAGCCCGAAGACGCATGCCGCAGACAAAACACCCTTTACCCGACATTCAGCTGCTGACGCCCGGCACATTGCCGCGGCTGGCTGCCCGTGCGCCAAGCGCCCATAAAGGCCAGTTCGGGCACCTGTTGCTGATCGGTGGCGATCGCGGTTTTGGCGGTGCGGCGCTGCTCTGCGCCGAGAGCGCCTTGCGCGGCGGTGCCGGGATGGTGTCTCTGGCGACGCGCAGCGAGCACGTTGCGGCCGCTCTGGCGCGGGTTCCGGAGGTCATGGCCCTGGGCACAGACTCGGCCAACCAGTTGATGGGCTTGCTGGAGCAGGCCTCGATCATCGTGGCGGGCCCTGGTCTGGGGCAGGCGGCCTGGGGGCGCAGCCTTTTATCTGCCGCCGCCAATGCGCCACGGCCCCAGGTGTGGGACGCCGATGCGCTCAATCTGCTGGCCAAGGGCGGTTTGACCTTGCCGCCGAACAGCGTGATCACCCCGCATCCGGGGGAAGCCGCGCGGCTGCTGGGGATTTCCACTGCGCAGGTGCAGGCGGATCGTCCGGCCGCCGCTCAAGCACTGAGCAAAAAATACACAGCTGTGGCCATCCTGAAGGGCGCCGGAAGTCTGGTCGCCAGCCCTGATGGCCGCTTGGGTCGCTGCGACCGCGGGCATCCGGCCATGGCCACGGCGGGGCTGGGGGATGTGTTGGCTGGCCTGGTCGGGGCGCTGCTGGCCCAGGGGATGCCGGCGTTCGATAGCGCTTGCCTGGCGGTCTGGCTGCATGCCGTCGCGGGCGAGCATCAAGGTAAATTGGGCCGGGGGCTGGCGGCCAGCGATCTGATTCCGGTCATTCGTCAGTTGCTGGAGGAGCAATCACCGTGTCTGAAATAACCCTGTATCTGGCAGACGAAGACGCCATGATCGCCTTTGGCGCGCGCCTGGCGCAGGTCACTCAAGGGGTGGGTGTGATCTTTCTGGAAGGCGATCTGGGGGCGGGGAAAACCACGCTGTCCCGGGGCCTCATCCGTGGCCTGGGACATGCCGGTGCAGTGAAAAGCCCGACCTTTACCCTGGTTGAGCCCTACGAGATCGGCGATGTGCGGGCCTTTCACTTCGATCTTTATCGCCTGGTCGATCCTGAGGAGCTGGAGTTTCTCGGCATCCGCGATTACCTGGAGGGTGATGCACTGTGTCTGATCGAGTGGCCCCAGCGTGGTGCGGGCTTTTTGCCAAAGCCGGACCTGACCATTACCATTAGCCCGCATAACAGCGGGCGTTCCCTGCATTTGTTGTCGCAAGGCTCGCGTGGCGAGGCCTGGTGTGCCGCTTTGGCGTTGGAATTCAAATAATTGATGGGGTTAGGTATGCGCATTCGCGCGTTGGTTGCTGTCGTAGGACTGTTGCTTACGGCATTGGCCGTCGACGCTCTGGCCGCTACACAGGTCCGCAGCGTTCGCCTGTGGCGGGCACCGGATAACACTCGACTGGTATTTGACCTGTCCGGTCCGGTCCAGCACAGCGTCTTCACCCTGACGGCCCCTGATCGTCTGGTGATCGATATCAACGGTGCGACCCTCGGCGGGCCGCTGAATGTCTCCACGGCGAATACGCCGATTACCGCCATGCGTTCGGCCCAGCGCACCCCCACCGACTTGCGGGTGGTCGTCGACCTGAAAAAGGCCGTCACCCCCAAGAGTTTTACCCTGACGCCCAATGCCCAATACGGCAATCGCCTGGTGGTCGACTTGTTCGATAACCCGGCGGACGCCGCGCCGACGCCGCCACCGGCACCGAATGTCGCGACCGTGCCGGCAGTCCCGGTAACGCCGACCAAGCCTGAGATCAAGCTGCCACCGGCCCCGGCCGGCAAACGCGATATCGTCGTGGTCATCGATGCCGGTCACGGTGGCGAGGACCCGGGTGCCTCCGGCTCTCGCGGCCAGCATGAGAAAGACGTGGTACTGGCCATCGCCCGCGAGCTGCAGCGCCAGATCAATGGCCTCAAGGGCTTCCGCGCCGAGCTGACCCGTACCGGCGACTACTTCATTCCGTTGCGCGGTCGTACCGAGATCGCCCGCAAGAAAGGCGCCGACCTGTTCGTCTCGATCCACGCCGACGCGGCACCGTCCCGCGCGGCCTTCGGGGCCTCGGTATTCGCGCTCTCCGACCGCGGCGCCACGTCCGAGACAGCCCGTTGGCTGGCGGACAGTGAAAACCGTTCCGACCTGATCGGCGGGGCCGGCAACGTCAGCCTCGATGACAAGGACCGGATGCTTGCTGGCGTATTGCTGGACCTGTCCATGACGGCCTCGCTGACTTCCAGCCTGAACGTCGGCCAGAAAGTGCTCAGCAACATCGGCCGGGTCACCCCGCTGCACAAGCAGCGCGTCGAGCAGGCCGGGTTCATGGTGCTCAAGTCTCCGGACATTCCGTCGATCCTGGTGGAAACCGGCTTTATCTCCAACGCCAACGAAGCCTCCAAGCTGGCCACCGTCAGCCACCAGCAAGCACTGGCGCGTTCCATCAGCAGCGGCGTGCGGCAGTTCTTCCAGCAGAACCCGCCGCCGGGCACCTACATCGCCTGGCTGCGTGATTCCGGGAAGATTGCCCAGGGGCCGCGCGACCACCGCGTGAGCCCGGGCGAAACCCTGGCGATGATCGCCGTGCGTTATCAGGTTTCCGCCGCCACCCTGCGCAGCGCCAACAACCTGAGCAGCGATGAGCTGAAAATCGGTCAGACCCTGACCATCCCGGGTACAGAACTGGCGGCCAAGGAATGAATGACGCAGTCAACAGCAGCGCCCGCATCGAGCTGCTCAGCCCGCGACTGGCGAACCAGATTGCCGCCGGTGAGGTGGTCGAGCGTCCGGCATCGGTGATCAAGGAGTTGCTGGAGAACAGCCTGGACTCCGGCGCCAAGCGCATCGATGTGGACGTCGAGCAGGCGGGCGTCAAACTGCTGCGGGTGCGCGACGACGGCAGCGGCATCTCCGCGGATGATCTGCCGCTGGCCCTGGCGCGCCACGCCACCAGCAAGATCCGCAACCTCGAGGATCTGGAACAGGTCATGAGCCTGGGCTTTCGGGGTGAGGCGCTGGCATCCATCAGCTCGGTCGCCCGCTTGACCCTGACTTCCCGCACCCGCGAGGCCGATCAGGCCTGGCAGGTGGAAACCGAAGGCCGCGACATGGCGCCGCGCGTGCAGCCGGCGGCCCACCCGGTCGGTACCTCGGTGGAAGTCCGCGACTTGTTCTTCAACACCCCGGCTCGGCGCAAGTTTCTCAAAGCCGAGAAAACCGAGTTCGATCACCTGCAGGAAGTGATCAAGCGCCTGGCGCTGGCGCGTTTCGATGTCGCGTTTCACCTGCGTCACAACGGTAAAAGCGTCCTCAGCCTGCATGAAGCCAACGATGACGTGGCGCGCGCGCGGCGGGTGGCAGCGGTGTGCGGTTCGGGCTTTCTCGAGCAGGCGCTGCCGATCGAGGTTGAGCGTAACGGCCTGCATCTGTGGGGCTGGGTAGGCTTGCCGACTTTTTCCCGCAGCCAGGCGGATCTGCAGTATTTCTACGTCAACGGTCGCGCGGTGCGCGACAAGCTGGTGGCCCATGCGGTGCGCCAGGCTTACCGCGATGTACTGTTCAACGGTCGGCACCCGACCTTTGTGCTGTTCTTCGAAGTCGACCCGGCGGTGGTCGACGTCAACGTGCACCCGACCAAACACGAAGTGCGCTTCCGTGACGGGCGCATGGTCCACGACTTCCTGTACGGCACCCTGCACCGCGCCCTCGGCGATGTCCGGCCGGAAGACCATCTGGCGGCGCCGGCAGCGGTCGCCGGCATCGTGCGGCCGAGCGGGATCGAGGCCGGCGAGTTCGGCCCCCAGGGCGAAATGCGTCTGGCGGCAAACATGACGCTGGAACAGCCGCAGGCCCAACCGGCCTTCAATCCGCCAGGGGCCGGTTCGGGCGCGGGTTATCAGTACCAGTACACGCCGCGTCCGCAGCCAGTGCTGCCGGCGGCCGAGGCGCAAAGCGCCTATCGCGAGTTCTTTGCGCCCTTGCCTGAGTCCGGGGCGACGGCCTTGCCGGATGCTCAGGGCGATATCCCGCCGCTGGGCTATGCGCTGGCGCAGCTCAAAGGCATCTATATCCTCGCGGAAAACGCCCAGGGCCTGGTTCTGGTGGACATGCACGCGGCCCACGAGCGGATCATGTACGAGCGCCTGAAGGTGGCGATGGCCAGCGAAGGCCTGAGCGGCCAGCCGCTGCTGGTGCCGGAGTCGATCGCGGTCAGCCAGCGCGAAGCCGACTGTGCCGAGGAGCACGTCAGCTGGTTCCAGCGCCTGGGGTTCGAGTTGCAGCGCCTGGGCCCTGAGTCGCTGGCGATCCGGCAGATTCCGGCCCTGCTCAAGCAGGCGGAAGCCAACCGCCTGGTGCATGACGTCCTGGCCGACCTGATGGAGTACGGCACCAGCGACCGTATCCAGGCGCACCTCAACGAGTTGCTGGGCACCATGGCCTGCCACGGTGCGATCCGGGCCAATCGCCGCCTGGCCCTGCCGGAAATGAACGGCTTGTTGCGCGATATGGAAAACACCGAGCGCAGCGGTCAATGCAACCATGGCCGACCGACCTGGACCCAGTTGGGCCTGGACGATCTGGACAAACTCTTCTTGCGCGGTCGTTGATGAGCCAGCTTCCCCCAGCGATCTTCCTGATGGGCCCGACTGCCGCTGGCAAGACTGACCTGGCCATCGAACTCACCAAGGTTTTGCCTTGCGAGCTGATCAGCGTCGATTCGGCGCTGGTCTACCGTGGCATGGACATAGGCACCGCCAAGCCGTCCAAGGAAATCCTGGCCGAATTTCCGCACCGCCTGATCGACATTCTCGACCCTGCCGAGAGTTATTCGGCGGCGGATTTCCGTACCGATGCGCTGGCGGCCATGGCCGATATCACCGCGCGCGGCAAGATTCCGCTGCTGGTGGGCGGCACGATGCTCTATTACAAGGCTTTGCTTGAAGGCTTGGCGGACATGCCGCCGGCCGACCCACAGGTCCGCGCCGAGCTGGAAGAAGAAGCGGCACGCCTTGGCTGGCAGGCCCTGCACGACCAATTGGCGGCCATCGACCCCGAGTCGGCGGCGCGGATTCACCCCAATGATCCCCAGCGCCTGACCCGGGCGCTGGAAGTCTATCGGGTCAGTGGCCTGAGCATGACCGCCCACAGACTGCGACAATCTGCGCAAAGTACTGAAGCAGCCGCTTCGGGACGGGGACAATTGCCCTATACTGTCGCGAACTTGGCCATTGCCCCGGCAAACCGTCAGGTACTGCATGAGCGCATTGCACAAAGATTCACAATTATGTTGGAACAGGGATTCGTCGACGAGGTCGTAGCTCTGCGTTCTAGAAGTGACCTGCATGCCGGGTTGCCGTCTATACGTGCTGTAGGCTACCGACAGGTCTGGGATCATCTGGATGGCAAGCTGACATTCGCCGAGATGCAGGAACGCGGCATCATTGCCACGCGCCAATTGGCGAAGCGCCAGTTCACCTGGTTGCGTAGCTGGGCTGATTTACACTGGCTGGACAGCCTTGATTGCGACAATCTGCCACGCGCCTTGAAATACCTGGGAACGGTCTCCATATTGAGCTGAGTCCTTGCAATTGCCGTCTATCCTTGGGGGTGGGGCGGTTTTAGCCATCTGTTTTCTGATTTTTTATTATTGATCCTTAAAGGAGTGCGGCACATGTCAAAAGGGCATTCGCTACAAGACCCTTACTTGAATACTTTACGTAAAGAGAAAGTTGGGGTTTCCATCTATCTGGTCAACGGGATCAAGCTGCAAGGTACGATCGAGTCTTTCGACCAGTTCGTCATCCTGCTGAAGAACACCGTCAGCCAAATGGTTTACAAGCACGCTATCTCGACAGTGGTACCGGTTCGTCCAATTCGCCTGCCTAGCGCATCCGAATCCGAACAGGGTGACGCTGAGCCAGGTAACGCCTGATAGGAGTCTCCTTTGTTCTTTGAGCGCCACGGTGGTGGTGAGCGTGCAATTCTCGTTCACTTGGATGGTCAGGACCCTGAGGCGCGCGAAGATCCGCAGGAGTTTCAGGAGTTGGCAATATCGGCCGGCGCCGAGACCGTCGCGTTTGTTAACGTGCCGCGTCATCGGCCAACCGCCAAGTACCTGGTTGGCAGCGGCAAGGTCGAAGAATTACGCGACCTGGTCAAAGCCGAACAGGTCGACCTGGTGATTTTCAATCACATCCTCACACCCAGTCAGGAACGTAACCTCGAACGTGCTTTCGAGTGTCGCGTGATTGACCGCACGGGTCTGATTCTCGATATTTTCGCCCAACGCGCCCGCACTCACGAAGGCAAGCTCCAGGTAGAGCTGGCCCAGCTTGAATATATGAGTACGCGTCTGGTTCGTGGCTGGACTCACCTTGAGCGGCAGAAAGGCGGTATCGGCCTGCGTGGTCCGGGTGAAACCCAGCTCGAGACCGACCGGCGTCTTCTGCGGGTTCGCCTGCGACAGATCAAGGCCCGGCTGGAGAAGGTCCGCAGTCAGCGCGAGCAGGCCCGTCGTGGGCGCAAGCGTGCCGATATTCCTTCGGTATCGTTGGTGGGCTACACCAACGCCGGCAAATCCACCTTGTTCAACTCCGTGACCGAGTCCGATGTGTTCGCGGCCAACCAACTGTTCGCCACCCTCGACCCGACCTTGCGCCGGCTCGAGCTGGACGATCTGGGTCCGGTCGTGCTGGCCGACACCGTGGGGTTCATTCGTCACCTGCCGCACAAACTGGTCGAGGCGTTTCGGGCTACGCTCGAAGAGTCGAGCAACTCCGACCTGCTGTTGCATGTGATCGATGCCCATGAGCCCGAGCGCATGGCCCAGATCGAGCAGGTCATGGTGGTGCTCGGCGAGATCGGAGCCCAGGACTTGCCGATACTGGAGGTCTATAACAAACTCGATTTGCTCGAGGGGGTAGATCCGCAGATCCAGCGCGATGCCGACGGCAAGCCGCAGCGGGTCTGGTTGTCGGCTCGTGAGGGGCAGGGGCTGGACTTGCTCAAGCAGGCCATTGCCGAGCTACTGGGCGAGGATTTGTTTGTAGGCACCTTGCGCTTGCCGCAGCGTTTTGCTCGACTGCGAGCGCAGTTCTTCGAGTTGGGCGCAGTGCAGAAAGAAGATCACGACGAGGAAGGTGTCAGCCTGCTGGCTGTCCGCTTGCCGCGAGTCGAGCTGAATCGACTGGTAAGCCGCGAAGGCATGCAACCGCTGGAGTTCATCGAGCAACACACTTTGCAATAAAAGCCTGAGAAAGCGGTTGTGCCGCTGTAGCAGGCATTCTGTAGCATTGGTCGGCGCGCCGTGGGTGCGTCTTTGCTTTATCAGATGGAGAGCGCTATGGCTTGGAATGAGCCGGGTGGCAACTCGAATAATCAGGATCCTTGGGGTGGTAAGCGCCGCAACAATGGCGACCGCAAGGGGCCACCGGATCTCGACGAGGCCTTCCGCAAGCTGCAGGAAAGCCTGAATGGGTTGTTCGGTGGTGGTAAGAAACGTGGTGACGACGGTGGCAGTTCCGGTAAGGGCGGCGGTCTCGGCCTGCTCGGTATCGGTCTGGTCGTGCTGGCGGCCGTGTGGCTGTACAGCGCGGTGTATGTCGTGGACGAGCAGGAGCAGGCCGTGGTGCTGCGCTTCGGCAAGTACTACGAGACCGTCGGCCCGGGCCTGAACATCTACTTCCCGCCGATCGATCGCAAGTACATGGAAAACGTCACGCGTGAGCGTGCCTATACCAAGCAGGGTCAAATGCTGACTGAAGACGAAAACATCGTCGAAGTGCCGCTGACCGTGCAGTACAAGATCAGCAACCTGCAGGACTTCGTGCTGAACGTCGATCAGCCGGAAATCAGCCTGCAGCACGCCACCGACAGTGCCCTGCGCCACGTAGTGGGTTCCACCGCGATGGACCAGGTGCTGACCGAAGGCCGTGAATTGATGGCCAGCGAGATCAAGGAGCGTCTGCAACGTTTCCTCGACACCTATCGCACCGGTATCACCGTTACCCAGGTGAACGTACAGAGCGCAGCGGCACCGCGTGAAGTGCAGGAAGCCTTCGATGACGTGATCCGTGCCCGTGAAGACGAGCAGCGTTCGCGCAACCAGGCTGAAACCTATGCCAACGGTGTCGTGCCGGAAGCCCGTGGTCAGGCCCAGCGCATCATCGAGGATGCCAACGGTTATCGCGATGAAGTGGTTTCCCGCGCCAAGGGTGAGGCCGATCGCTTCACCAAGCTGGTGGCCGAGTACCGCAAGGCGCCTGAAGTCACCCGTGAGCGTCTGTACCTGGACACCATGCAGGAAGTCTTCAGCAATACCAGCAAGGTTCTCGTGACCGGCAACAAGAACGGCCAGAGCAATCTGCTGTACCTGCCGCTGGACAAAATGGTCGAGAGTGGCCGCAGCACCAGTGCTCCGGTGACTGGCGCAGCAGCCAGCAGCAACGAAGCGAATGCGCGTGCGGCAGCTGATCTGCAGCAACAGCAAGCGCGTACCAGGGAGAGTCGCTGATGAGCAATAAATCGCTGATCGCCCTTATCGTCGGCGTCGTCGTGGCGATCGCTGCCTGGAACTGCTTCTACATCGTCGCTCAGACCGAGCGTGCGGTGTTGCTGCAGTTCGGTCGTGTGGTCCAGGCTGACGTTCAGCCGGGTCTGCATGTGAAAGTGCCCTATGTGAACCAGGTGCGTAAGTTCGACGCCCGCCTGATGACCCTGGATGCACCGACCCAGCGTTTCCTGACGCTGGAAAAGAAAGCCGTGATGGTCGATGCCTATGCCAAATGGCGCGTGAAGGATGCGGAGCGTTTCTACACCGCGACTTCCGGCCTCAAGCAGATCGCCGACGAGCGTCTTTCCCGTCGTCTGGAGTCGGGCCTGCGTGACCAGTTCGGTAAGCGCACCCTGCACGAAGTGGTGTCCGGTGAACGTGATGCGCTGATGGCGGATATCACGGCTTCGCTCAACAAGATGGCCGAGAAAGAGCTGGGCATCGAAGTGGTCGATGTCCGGGTCAAGACCATCGACTTGCCGAAGGAAGTGAACCGCAGCGTCTTCGAGCGCATGAGCACCGAGCGTGAGCGTGAAGCTCGCGAGCACCGCGCCAAGGGTAACGAGCTGGCGGAAGGTATTCGTGCCGACGCCGATCGTCAGCGCCGCGTACTGCTGGCCGAAGCCTATCGTGAGTCGGAAGAGATTCGCGGTGACGGCGACGCCAAGGCCGCAGCCATCTACTCCAAGGCCTACGGTCAGGACCAGGAGTTCTACGGTTTTTACCGTAGCCTGCGTGCCTATCGTGAAAGCTTCGCGAACAAATCCGACGTCATGGTCCTGGATCCAAGCAGCGACTTTTTCCGTTACCTGGAAAAGGCCAAGCCTTGATGCGACGTTGACCTGAATCGCCCCGCCCGGCGGCTAAAGTGTCTGGCGGGGTGATCCTTTGGGAAAACGAGTGTATGATGCGGCAGCCGGGAAATTCCCGGCTTTTTTGCGTCTGCACGTTTGATTGTGGTTGTTGGTGCAAGACGGCGAGTTGAACGACTCGACAGGTTTTTTCGAGGAAAGTGAGTGGCGAAGCCGGTTTCAGGCTTTTCGCCCCGTCGCCCATGCGCGTGGTTTGCGTATGAGCCGATCATTTTCTGCTTCACTCAAGGCCCGCCCATAGGCTGGCCGCCTGGATCACAGGGGAATGGCGTAATGGCAACGGTAGACCGCTGGCTGCTGCCAGATGGCATCGAAGAAGTACTGCCACCTGAGGCGGCGCGCATTGAAGTTGCGCGTCGTCAGGTGTTGGATCTGTTCCAGAGCTGGGGTTACGAGTTCGTCGTGACCCCTCATATCGAGTACCTGGAATCCTTGCTGACCGGCGCGGGCCAGGACCTCGACCTGCGTACCTTCAAGGTCATCGATCCGCAATCGGGTCGGCAGATGGGTTTCCGCGCCGACATTACGCCGCAGGTGGCCCGAATCGATGCGCATACCCTGCGTCGCGAAGGCCCGAGCCGCCTGTGCTATGCCGGTAGCGTGCTGCATGCGCAGCCGCGTGCCTTGTCGTCCTCGCGCAGCCCTATCCAGCTGGGCGCCGAGTTGTACGGCGATGCGAGCCCGAGCAGCGACGTGGAAGTCATCAGCCTGATGCTGGCGATGCTGCAACTGGCCGATGTGCCGGATGTGCACATGGACCTGGGGCATGTCGGTATCTACCGTGGCCTGGCCCGTGCGGCCGGCCTCTCCGGCGAAGTGGAACAGCAACTGTTCGATGCCCTGCAACGCAAGGCCATCGACGAGGTCATTACCTTGACCGAAGGCCTGCCGGCCGATCTGTCCGGCATGCTGCGGGCGCTGGTCGACCTGTGCGGCGGCCGTGAAGTGCTGGCTGCGGCCCGCGAGCGCCTGGCCAATGCACCGGCGCCGGTGCTGGCGGCCCTGGACGACCTGCTGGCGATTGCCGAGCGTCTTTCCGTGCGTTTCCCTGAATTGCCGCTGTACTTCGACCTGGGCGAGCTGCGCGGTTACCACTACCACACCGGTGTGGTGTTCGCGGTGTTCGTGCCGGGCGTTGGCCAGTCCATTGCCCAGGGCGGTCGTTACGACGACATCGGCGCCGACTTCGGTCGCGCCCGCCCGGCAACCGGTTTCTCTACCGATTTGAAAACCCTGGTGACCCTGGGGCGTGCTGAGATCGAGCTACCGTCTGGCGGTATCTGGATGCCGGACAGTACGGATGCAGCCCTCTGGCAGCAGGTTTGCCAGTTGCGCAGTGAGGGTCAGCGCGTGGTTCAGGCCTTGCCTGGACAACCATTGGCCGCCGCCCGTGAAGCGGACTGCGACCGGCAATTGATTCAGCAGAACGGGCTTTGGCAAGTATTGCCGCTGGCTTCTTGAGTTTTCCCGCCGGCCGTTGCCGGCACCAAGTTTGCGCGAATGAGGACAAGTGTTATGGGTAAGAATGTCGTAGTCCTGGGCACCCAGTGGGGTGATGAGGGCAAAGGCAAGATCGTTGATCTGCTGACCGAACATGCTGCCGCCGTAGTGCGCTACCAAGGTGGCCACAACGCTGGCCACACCCTGGTGATCGATGGCGAAAAAACCGTCTTGCACCTGATCCCTTCGGGTGTGCTGCGCGAAGGCGTTCAGTGCCTGATCGGCAACGGTGTGGTGGTTGCGCCGGACGCCTTGCTGCGTGAGATCGTCAAGCTGGAAGAGAAAGGCGTACCGGTGCGCGAGCGCCTGCGTATCAGCCCATCCTGCCCGTTGATCCTGTCCTACCACGTAGCGCTGGACCAGGCGCGTGAAAAAGCCCGTGGCGAGCAGAAGATCGGTACCACCGGTCGCGGCATCGGCCCGGCTTACGAAGACAAGGTCGCTCGTCGCGGCCTGCGTATCGGCGACCTGTTCCATCGCGAGCGTTTCGCCGCGAAGCTGGGCGAGTTGCTGGACTACCACAACTTCGTACTGGTCAATTACTACAAAGAGCCGGCCATCGACTTCCAGAAGACGCTCGACGAGTGCATGGAATACGCCGAACTGCTCAAGCCGATGATGCTGGACGTGACCGCCGAGCTGCACCAACTGCGTCGCGCGGGCAAGGACATCATGTTCGAAGGCGCCCAGGGCTCGCTGCTGGACATCGACCACGGTACCTATCCGTACGTCACCAGCTCCAACACCACTGCCGGCGGCATCGCCACTGGCTCGGGTGTGGGCCCGATGTACCTGGACTACATCCTCGGTATCACCAAGGCTTACACCACTCGCGTGGGTTCGGGTCCGTTCCCGACCGAACTGTTCGACGACGTCGGCGCCTTCCTGGCCAAGCGTGGCCATGAGTTCGGTGCAACCACCGGCCGTGCCCGCCGTTGCGGCTGGTTCGACGCCGTCATCCTGCGTCGCGCCATCGACGTCAACAGCATCTCGGGCCTGTGCCTGACCAAGCTGGACGTGCTGGACGGCCTGGAAACCATCAACATCTGCGTGGGCTACAAGAACCAGGATGGTGCAGTCATCGACGCGCCAACCGACGCCGACAGCTACATCGGCCTGGAGCCGGTGTACGAGCAGATGCCAGGCTGGAGCGAGTCGACCCTGGGTGCCAAGACCCTGGAAGAGCTGCCGGCCGCTGCCCGTGCCTACATCAAGCGTATCGAAGAGCTGGTCGGCGCGCCGATCGACATTATTTCGACAGGCCCGGACCGCAACGAGACCATCGTTCTGCGTCACCCGTTTGCTTGATAAGTCGTTGATGTAAAAAACAAAGGCCCCTCTCCAGGGGCCTTTGTCGTTTCTGCCTGCCGGGCGGCACGACCCTTGCTGTGATTTCCTCTTCCAGAGTGCCATCAATTTGATGGCGTTGAAGTAGAGGGATTTCCTGTGTCGGCCGTTCTCTCACTGTTACAAAGCCGTTTGTTGCGGCCTGTGTTCGTTACTCTTGGTATCGCCCTTTTGGTGCAGGTGCTGGTTGCCGTTGCCCTGACCCGGAGCACGGTGACGGCGCTGGAGGCTGATCTGGCCGCTCGTCTGGGCGTCGACAGCCAGAAGCTCTCCGGCGAGTTGGAACAGGCGGCTCGCGAAGTCACCTCGAGCCTGGAAAGCCTTTCCAGCAGTACTCGGCAACGATTGACCGCCGGGCTGTCCTCACGCCTGGAGGAAGAGCAGGCGCAATTGCGGGCGACGCTGGAGAAGGATCTCAAGGATTCGGCCAACGATATGGCCCAGTTGCTCGCTTCGGTGGCGCCGCGGGCCATGTGGGACAGCGACGTCCCGACCCTTTCCGAGTTCGCTCGGCGCGCCCAGCGCAATCCCAACGTGCTGTTCGTGGTGTACGACGACGCCAATGGCGAGCACCTGACCCGTTACCTGAACCGGGAGAACCCGATCAACAAGGCGCTGCTGGAAAAGGGCAAGGGCGACCGCGCCCTGGACAAGGTGCTGGACGCAGCCAAGAACGATCCATCGGTCTATTACCTGGAGGCCTCCATCAGTCCTAACGGCGTGGAAATCGGCAAGGTGCTGATGGGGGTTTCAACGGCGTCGGTCGAGGCGGACGTGGTGGCGCTGGACAAGCGCTTCGCAGCCTTGATCGCCAGCAGCGATCAGTTGGTGGGCGATAGTCTCAAGGGCGCTTCGGCGGACAGTTCGGCGGCCATGGGCGCGCGCCTGCAGTCGGCGCAGACCACTGCTTCGGACATGCAGGCCAACACCGCCGGTACCGTGCAGGACGCGGCGGCCACTCTGCGTTGGCGCATCGGCATGGGCCTGGCGCTGGTCGGCTGCGGGGTCTTGCTGTTGCTGGCGGTGGTGCTGGGGCGGCGGGTGGTCAGCAAGCTGCATCTGCTGATCGCTGCGCTGAACGATCTGGCGGCCGGTGAGGGCGACCTGACCAAGCGGGTCCAGCTCAGCAGCAATGACGAGATCGGCGACATGGCGTCGGCGGTCAACCGCTTTGTCGACAAGTTGCAGCCAATCGTGCGCGAGGCGGGCGATGTGGCGCAGCGCACCGGTGTCGAAATCGGTGCGATGAGCCTGCGTAATGCCGGGGCTGATGCTGCGGCCGAGGCTCAGCGCGACGAGGTGGCAGAGAGTTTGCGGGCGCTGTCGCAGATGGCTGATGAAGCCCAGGCGGAAAGCCAGGCGATGCAGGCGGCCTTGCAGCAGGTGGTGGAGATCCGCCAGGCAACCGACGAAAACACCCGGACCTCGGCCCAGGTGGGCGGCCTGATCGAGGCGCTGGCGGGGCAGGTCGACACGGGGGCCAAGGTCATCGAGCGCCTGGCGCAGCAGAGCGAGCAGATCGAGGTGGTGTTGACGGTGATTCACGGCATCGCCGAACAGACCAACCTGCTGGCCTTGAATGCGGCCATCGAGGCGGCGCGGGCCGGGGAAACCGGGCGCGGCTTTGCGGTGGTGGCCGACGAGGTCAGGGCGCTGGCGAGCAAGACGCAAAGTTCTACCGGGGATATCCAGGCGCACATTGGAGCGCTGCAGCAGGGCGCGCGCGAGGCGGTGGCGGCGATCGGCCAAGCCGGAAGGCAGGCCAGCGAAGGTCTGCTGGTGTTGCGTGACAGTGCGCGGTTGCAGCAGTCGGTGCAGTCGTCGGTGGAGCAGGTGCACGCGGCGATTGGCCTGGCGACCCAGGCGGCGGCCCATCAGGCTCAGGGTGCGCAAGCGGTGCGCAGCCGGGTCGAAACCATCCATGCCCAGGCCGAGCGTGCGGCTCAGGCGGTGGTGGAAACCACGGCCAGCGGCAAGGTGCTGGATGGCCTGGCGGCACAATTGAAGGCCAGCCTGGGGCAATTCCGGGCTTGAGTTTCCACAAGGCTTGAATGCTGGGGGTGGGGCTCCTACAGAAGGCTTTCTGTAGGAGCGGGCTCAACGGCTCAGATACATCCGTGTCGTCAGCAGATAGACCGGCAATCCCGATACCAGAATCAACAGCGCCGCATAAGGCGCTGCGGCTGCAAACTCCACATTCGCCGTGTGCGCCCAGACTTCCGTCGCCAGCGTATTCAGCCCGGTCGGGCTGAGCAGCAGGGTGGCCGTCAGTTCCTTCATGGCATCCAGGAATACCAGGGCGAAGGCGGCTCCCAACGCGGGGAAAATGATCGGCAGGGTCACACGGCAGAATGCCGTGAATGAGGAGGCGCCGAGAGTGCGGGCAGCGTCCTCGAGTTGTGGCGCCGCCTTGTTCAGGGCGGTGCGGATCGGTGCCTGCGCCAGGGGCAGGAACAGCAGGGCGTAGGCGATCAGCAGCAGGGCCGAGGTCTGATACAGCGCCGGCACGTAGTGCAGGGCAAAGAACACCAGTGTCAGGGCAATCACCAGGCCGGGCAGGGCGTGCAGCAAGTAGGGCAGGCGTTCGGCCCAGAGGGCCAGGCGACCCTTGTGACGTACCACCAGCAGCCCGACCGGTACCGCCAGCGCCAGGCACAGTGCCGCGCCACCCAGCGACAGTGCCAGGGAGGAAAGCAGGGCTTCGCCGATGGCGGCTACCGGGAAGGCGGCCGATGAGCCAACGGCCAGCCAGTACGCCAGCATACCCAGCGGAATGCCGCTGCCGATCAGGGTCAGCAGCGCGCAGTACAGTTGCCCACCAATCGCCCACTTGCCCAGGCGTACCTGCTCGGCATGTCGCGCCGCGCCCTGGCCGGTCCGCACATGGCGGCCTTTGCCGCGAACCCGCAACTCCAGCCACAGCAGGGCCAGGCACAGCGCCAGCAACACGGCAGAAAGCATCGCCGCGTTGGCGTTGCTGAACTCCAACTCGAACTGCTGATAGATCGCGGTAGTGAAGGTTTGCAGGCCGATGATCGACAGCGCGCCGAACTCCACCAGCATGTGCAGGGCGATCAGCAATGAACCGGCCAGCAGCGACGGCCAGAGCAGGGGCAGGGTGATCCGGAAGAACACGCCCCAGCGATGCTGCCCAAGGGTGCGGGCCGACTCCTCCAGAGAGGGGTCGAGGTTGCGCAGGGTGGCCGCGACAGGCAGGAACACCAGTGGGTACTTGGACAGGCTCATGACCAGGATCGCCCCGGCCAGGCCTTCGAAGCTGGCACTGAGGGAGACCCAGGTGAAACTGCTGACAAAGGCCGGTACGGCAAAGGGCAGGCACAGGATCACGCCCCAGAGGTGCCGCCCCGGCAAGTCGCTACGCTCCAGCAGCCAGGCCAGGGAGAGGCCGACGATGGCGCAGGTGACGGTCACACCTGTGAGCAGCAGCAAGGTATTGCGCAGCAGGCCAAATACATAGGGGCGCCACAACAGATGCAGGGCTTCGGCCCAGCCGGCCTGCCAAGCCTTGAGCCCGACATAGAGCAATGGCAGCAGGCTGAGTCCGACCAGCAGCAGGACTGGTAGCAGTAGCCAGATCGATGGCCCCTTGCGCCTCGGTATGTAGGTTGTGCGCGAGGCGGGGGCGGGCAGCGATGCGCTCATCAGTTCAGGCCGACTTCGCGTTCCAGTTCCAGGGCTTCTTCGGCATTGCCAAGGTCGGCCGGGGTGACTTTTGGCGCTTGCAGCTCGCTGAACGGCTTAAGGCCGCGATCCGACTCCAGGCCTTTGCGCAGCGGGTATTCGGCGGTGGTCTGGGTGATCACGCGCTGGCCTTCTTCGTTGGCCATATAGGCGAGGAATTGCTGAGCTTCCTTGGGGTGCTTGCTGGACTTGAGTACTGCGGCACTGGATACGGTGATCAGCCCGCCGGCATCGCCGCCGGTGAAATAGTGCAGCTTCGAGTCCAGCTGGCCTTTTTCGCGTTGCAGGGCGAACCAGTAATAGTTGTTCACCAGCACGGTGGCGACTTCGCCGTTTTCCACGGCCTTCAAGGCCACCATGTTATTGCTGTAGGTCTTGCCGAAGGCGCGCAGGCCGGTCAGCCATTCCTCGGCGGCGTCCATTCCGTGCAGCTTGATGATTGCCACGGCCTGTTCCTGGAACGCGCCGCTGGTAGGAACGAAGCCTACCTTGCCTTGCCATTGTGGTTGGGAGAACTCCATTACCGATGTCGGCAGGTCCTTTTCGTCGATCAGCTTCGGGTTGAACGCCACCACGCGGACGCGGGCGGTGATACCGATCCAGGTGCCGTTGCCGGCGACGTAATCCTTGGGTAGGACTTCAAGGGTCGCGGCATCGGTCTTGGCCAGCAGGCCTTGCTCGCCGAGTTTGTTCAGGGGCGGCGATTCTTCGGTGTAAATCACGTCGGCGGGAGAGCGCTCGCCTTCTTCCACGACCTGGCTGGCAAGCTGGTTGCTGCTGCCTTTGCGCACATTGACGTGAATGCCGGTCTTGGCCTCGAAGGCCTTGGCGATGGCGTCGCCGACTTCCTTGTGCTGGCCGTTGTAGAGGGTCAGGGAAACCGGGTCGGCTGCTTGAGTGAGTGGAGATGCCAGGGCCAGGCCCAGCAAAGTGATGGTCAAGCCACGCAGAAGGGATGTTGGAAGGGCGGTGTTTCTAAACATCATTCGCAGGGTTCCTCACTGTGGTGCCGCAAAAACTTGTAACAATCATAAACGATATTGTTTCTCATGTGCGGCTTGACGGGCTGGATAGCCCTGAGAGGAGGGGGGGGGCGCTTTGGAGGAAGAAATGATTGTTATGGGCCAGAAACGCAAAAACCCGCTTTCGCGGGTTTTTGTGAGACTTCACAGCTATGCTGTGAAGCTTGAATATGGTGCCCAGAAGAAGACTCGAACTTCCACGGCCTTGCGGCCACCAGCACCTGAAGCTGGCGTGTCTACCAATTTCACCATCTGGGCAGTATCAGCAACGTTGCCGCTGTTGATGGGGCGAACTATACGGAGCGCCTTTGAATCTGTAAAGCCCTGTTTTGACTTAGATTCAATAAATCAAACACTTAGAATGCAAAAACCCGCTTTCGCGGGTTTTTGGAGGAGCCTGAAGATTCAAATGATCTGCAGCTCTGAATTGGTGCCCAGAAGAAGACTCGAACTTCCACGGCCTTGCGGCCACCAGCACCTGAAGCTGGCGTGTCTACCAATTTCACCATCTGGGCAGTATCGGCAACGTCTCCGTCGTCGATGGCGCGCACTATACGGACCACCTTTTGAGCTGTAAACCCCTGATCTTGAAAATATTGAAAAAAATTCACCGACGGCTTTTACAGGATGCTTCTGAAGCCTTGAAAGGACTTTTCGGAGCCTGTCTTAGCCTGAAATTTCCCGTTTCAATACGCGTATGCCAAACTAACCCGCATATAGACAAGGTGAAATTTATCTAATGGCCGATTGGCAGTCCCTCGATCCCGAGGCCGCTCGTGAAGCGGAAAAATATGAAAACCCTATCCCTAGCCGCGAACTGATCCTTCAGCACCTTGCTGATCGGGGTTCGCCTGCTAATCGCGAACAGCTGGTCGAAGAGTTTGGTCTGACCACAGAAGACCAGATCGAAGCCCTGCGTCGCCGCCTGCGCGCCATGGAGCGCGATGCCCAACTGATCTACACCCGTCGCGGCACTTATGCGCCGGTGGACAAGCTCGACCTGATCCTCGGCCGCATCAGCGGTCACCGTGATGGCTTCGGCTTCCTGGTGCCCGATGACGGCAGCGACGACCTGTTCATGAGCCCGGCGCAGATGCGCCTGGTGTTCGATGGCGACCGCGCGCTGGCCCGGGTTTCCGGTCTGGATCGCCGTGGTCGCCGCGAAGGCATGATCGTTGAAGTGGTGTCCCGTGCTCACGAGAGCATTGTCGGCCGTTACTTCGAAGAGGGCGGCATTGGTTTTGTGGTGGCGGACAACCCGAAGATCCAGCAGGAAGTGCTGGTGACCCCGGGCCGCAATGCCGGCGCCAAGATTGGCCAGTTCGTCGAGGTGAAGATCACCCACTGGCCGACTCCGCGCTTCCAGCCGCAAGGCGACGTGGTCGAGGTCGTGGGCAACTACATGGCCCCGGGCATGGAAATCGATGTTGCCTTGCGCACCTACGATATTCCTCACGTCTGGCCTGAAGCGGTACTGAAGGAAGCCGGCAAGCTCAAGCCGGAAGTCGAAGATAAGGACAAAGAGAAACGCATCGACCTGCGCGATCTGCCGTTCGTCACCATCGACGGTGAAGACGCTCGCGACTTCGACGATGCGGTCTATTGCGAAGCCAAGCCTGGCAAGCTGCGCCTGTTCGGCGGTGGCTGGAAGCTGTACGTGGCGATTGCCGACGTTTCCAGTTACGTGAAGATCGGTTCGGCGCTGGATGCCGAGGCTCAGGTACGCGGCAACTCGGTGTACTTCCCCGAGCGCGTGGTGCCGATGCTACCGGAGCAGTTGTCCAACGGCCTGTGCTCGCTGAACCCGAAAGTCGATCGTCTCGCCATGGTGTGCGAGATGACCATCTCCAAGTCCGGCGAGATGACCGACTACCAGTTCTACGAAGCGGTGATCCACTCCAAGGCGCGACTGACCTACAACAAGGTCAGTACTATCCTCGAGCAGCCGAAAACCAGCGAGGCCAAGCAACTGCGCGGCGAATACGCCGATGTTGTGCCGCACCTCAAGCAGCTTTATGCGCTGTACAAGGTGCTGCTCGGTGCTCGTCATACCCGTGGCGCCATCGATTTCGAGACCCAGGAAACCCGGATCATCTTCGGTTCCGAGCGCAAGATCGCCGAAATTCGCCCGACTACCCGCAACGATGCGCACAAGCTGATTGAGGAATGCATGCTGGCGGCCAACGTGGCCACCGCCGAATTCCTCAAGAAGCACGAAATTCCTGCGCTCTATCGCGTCCACGACGGCCCGCCGCCAGAGCGCCTGGAAAAACTGCGCGCCTTCCTCGGCGAGCTCGGCCTGTCCCTGCATAAAGGCAAGGACGGCCCGACGCCGAAGGACTACCAGGCACTGCTGGAAAGCATCAAGGATCGCCCGGATTTCCACCTGATCCAGACCGTGATGCTGCGCTCGTTGAGCCAGGCGGTGTACAGCGCTGACAATCAGGGCCACTTCGGCCTGAACTACGAAGCCTATACCCACTTCACCTCGCCGATTCGTCGTTACCCGGACCTGCTGACGCACCGGGCGATTCGCAGTGTCATCCACTCCAAGCAGAACACCCCTCACGTACGTCGTGCCGGTGCGATGACCATTCCAAAGGCGCGCATCTATCCGTACGACGAGGCGGTTCTCGAGCAGCTTGGCGAGCAGTGCTCGATGAGCGAGCGGCGTGCCGACGAAGCGACCCGCGACGTGGTGAACTGGCTCAAGTGCGAGTACATGAAGGATCGCGTGGGCGAGTCGTTCCCTGGTGTGATCACCGCGGTGACCGGTTTTGGTCTGTTCGTCGAACTGACCGATATCTATGTCGAAGGTCTGGTGCATGTCACGGCGCTGCCGGGCGATTACTACCACTTCGATCCTGTGCATCACCGCCTGGCGGGCGAGCGCACCGGTCGCAGCTTCCGCCTGGGTGACAGCGTGGAAGTGCGGGTCATGCGCGTCGACCTGGACGAGCGCAAGATCGACTTCGAGATGGCGGAAAAAACCATCAGCGCGCCGATCGGTCGCAAGAAACGCGGCGCTGTCGACGTGCCTCCGGCCAAGACTGCTGCCGAGCCAGCTCCAGCCAAGGCCGGGCGCCGTGGTCCGGCCAAGGAGAAGCCGGTCGAGGCCTACCGCTCCAGCGATGCCGCGGCGAAAAACGCCGAAGTGCGCAAGAGCCGGGAAATGAAGCAGGCGTTGCTGGCCGAAGCCAAAAGCGGTGGTAAAGCGGCGTCTGGGGGAAAGTCCGGAAAGCCGGCGTCCAGCAAACCGAGCAAACATCGTAAAGGTCCGCCGAAAGCGGGCGCAGGTCCTGCGGCGAAAAGCGGCGGGGCACGTAAACCCAAGGCCAAGTCATGAGTCAGTTGGAAAAGATCTACGGCGTGCACGCTGTGGAAGCATTGCTGCGTCACCACCCCAAGCGCGTCAAGCAGATCTGGCTGGCCGAAGGCCGCAGCGATCCGCGCGTGCAGGTGCTGGTGGACCTGGCCGGGCAGAATCGCGTGGCGGTCGGCCAGGCCGAGCGTCGTGAAATGGATGCCTGGGTCGAGGGCGTTCACCAGGGTGTCGTGGCTGAAGTAAGTCCAAGCCAGGTCTGGGGCGAGGCGATGCTCGATGAGCTGCTCGACCGTACCGAAGGCGCGCCGCTGCTGCTCGTGCTGGACGGTGTGACCGACCCGCACAACCTCGGCGCCTGCCTGCGTACCGCCGATGCGGCCGGTGCGCTGGCGGTGCTGGTGCCGAAAGACAAATCGGCGACCTTGACCCCGACCGTGCGTAAAGTGGCGTGCGGCGCTGCGGAAGTGATTCCGCTGGTGGCCGTGACCAACCTCGCGCGCACCTTGGAAAAGCTCCAGCAGCGCGGCCTGTGGGTTGTTGGCACGGCTGGTGAAGCCGAACAGGAGCTGTATGACCAGGACCTGACCGGGCCGACCATCCTGATCATGGGCGCCGAAGGCAAGGGTATGCGTCGCCTCACCCGTGAGCATTGCGATTTCCTGGTTCGCCTGCCGATGGCCGGTAGCGTCAGCAGTCTCAACGTTTCCGTGGCTACCGGCGTGTGCCTGTTCGAGGCCACGCGCCAGCGTGCGGCCAAGGCCAAGAGCACAGCCAAGAAGGTCTGAGTTTCCTCCCTCCATGCAGGTGCGAGCTTGCTCGCGATAGCGGCCCGACTGAGGTGCCGCAATCGTGAGCAGGCCCGTCCGGCAGGTTTGGCGTGCCCTGGCGGCCAATTGTTCAAATAATCACCAATTGCCTTGCGCCGCTGTTGCCCCTTCTCTACAATTGCGCCCCTTGCCGTTGCGGCAGGCGCATATGTGCCTATCTCTGGCAAGACACACAAGTGTCATTCACTCCTTGTCTGACCGCTTTTGAGCGGCAGGCTACAACCCGTAAGGAGCATTCATGCGTCATTACGAAATCATCTTTCTGGTCCACCCTGACCAGAGCGAGCAAGTCGGCGGCATGGTTGAGCGTTACACCAAGCTGATCGAAGAAGACGGCGGCAAAATCCACCGTCTGGAAGACTGGGGCCGTCGTCAACTGGCCTACGCAATCAACAATGTTCACAAGGCTCACTACGTGATGCTGAACGTTGAGTGCACCGGTAAAGCCCTGGCTGAGCTGGAAGACAACTTCCGTTACAACGATGCTGTGATCCGTAACCTGGTCATCCGTCGCGAAGAAGCCATCACTGGCCAATCCGAGATGCTCAAGGCTGAAGAGAACCGCAGTGAGCGCCGTGAGCGTCGTGACCGTCCTGAGCATTCTGACAGCGCCGATGGCGATGACAGCGATAACAGCGACGCCAGCGATAACGCTGACGAGTAATCCACGGACCTTTTGAGGAGCCAATTACATGGCACGTTTCTTCCGTCGTCGTAAATTCTGCCGCTTCACCGCTGAAGACGTGAAAGAGATCGATTACAAAGATCTCAACACCCTGAAAGCCTACGTATCCGAGACCGGCAAAATCGTTCCAAGCCGTATCACCGGTACCAAAGCTCGTTATCAGCGTCAGCTGGCCACCGCTATCAAGCGCGCCCGCTTCCTGGCCCTGCTGGCCTACACCGACAGCCACGGCCGCTGAGACCGGGCAGTCGACAAGTAGTAAGGGATTGAATGCATGCGCGCCTTAGCTGAGTTCATCATGCGCGGCCGTATGCAGGCCACTCTGGTAGTGGCCGGATGTGCGGCATTG
Organism: Pseudomonas sp. T8; assembly: GCF_024610635.1. Classification (NCBI taxonomy): domain Bacteria; kingdom Pseudomonadati; phylum Pseudomonadota; class Gammaproteobacteria; order Pseudomonadales; family Pseudomonadaceae; genus Pseudomonas; species Pseudomonas sp. T8. The sequence goes on along the minus strand of NZ_CP102374.1, from coordinate 3,643,468 downwards.
CCGTTGTTGTATTGGTTGGGTGCTGCTGCGGGAAGCCTGGTGCTCCTGCGGCGCGGTTTGAGCGACGCCCTTGGTGTCCTCGCCCTGGGATTGCTGCCGGCACTGTTCTGGTGGCTGTATTCCGGCGATCCACGCGCACTCATGGTGCTGCTGGGGTCTTCGGGCCTTGCGTTGGTTTTGCGCGCAAGCGAATCCTGGAACCGTGTGCTGCTGGTCAGCATAGCGCTGGGCCTGGTGTTTGCTGGAGTGCTGGGTGTGGCTTACCGCCCCCAGATCGAGATGCTCTCGCAGGAGTTGGTAAAAATCCTGCCGCTGGCCCTCGGTGATCTCTACCAGCAGTTGTCGGTTGAAGAGCAGGCTCGTCTTGCCTCACTGATTGCACCGGTCCTGACCGGCCTGATAGCGGCTTTGTTGCAGGTCGTCAGTGTGCTGAGCCTGATTGTCGGGCGCTACTGGCAGGCGTTGTTGTACAACCCGGGTGGTTTTGGGCGCGAGTTTCGCGCTATCAAGCTCCCGCTGGGACTGGCGATGTTGCTGCTGGCCTGCATGCTGCTGGGACCGAATCTCGGTCCACAGATGGCGATGCTGACGCCGTTGTGCAGCGTACCGCTGGTGTTCGCCGGGCTGGCCCTGATTCACGGGCTGGTGGCGCAAGGGCGACTGGCCAGGTTCTGGCTGGTGGGGTTGTACGTAACGCTGTTGCTGTTTATGCAGCTGATCTATCCGTTGCTCGTGGTGTTGGCCATAGTCGACAGCCTGATTGATTTTCGCGGTCGTTCGGCGCCGAAAGACGCTGATAACGGCTCTGCGAACGGTGAAGGTTAAAAGTTAAGAGGTTATTACCAAATGGAACTGATCCTGCTGGAAAAAATCGCCAACCTGGGCAACCTGGGCGATAAGGTAAACGTTAAGGCTGGTTACGGCCGTAACTACCTGCTGCCTTTCGGCAAAGCCACCGCTGCTACCGCTGCCAACCTGGCTGCGTTCGAAGCGCGTCGTGCCGAGCTGGAAAAACTGGCTGCAGAGAAAAAGGCTTCTGCCGAAACTCGCGCTGCCCAACTGGCTGAGCTGGAAGTGACTATCACTGCCACCGCTGGTGACGAAGGCAAGCTGTTCGGTTCGATCGGCACCCACGACATCGCTGATGCACTGACCGCCTCCGGCGTTGAAGTGGCAAAAAGCGAAGTTCGTCTGCCGAACGGCACCATCCGCAACGTAGGTGAATTCGACGTAGCCGTGCACCTGCACGCCGAAGTTGAAGCCACCGTGCGCGTTGTCGTGGTAGCAGCTTAAGCAGTACTTGTCGGCTGGCACCCTCGGGAGCTAGCCGGTAACATCGGGCACGATCCTGTTTACAGGTCGTGCCCTTTGTCTTTCTGTACCCTCAGTTTTTCAAACCCCTGCTTTTCCTAAAAAACCAAGTGGCCATGAACGATATCTCCGCTCCCGAGCAATACGATCTGCAAACCGCTGCCCTGAAGGTGCCGCCACATTCCATCGAGGCCGAACAGGCCGTGCTCGGTGGTCTGATGCTGGACAACAACGCCTGGGAGCGGGTGCTCGATCAAGTCTCCGACGGCGACTTCTATCGGCATGACCACCGTTTGATTTTCCGCGCGATCGCCAAACTGGCCGATCAGAACATGCCGATCGACGTCGTGACCCTGTCCGAACAGCTGGACAAGGAAGGCCAGACGTCCCAGGTCGGCGGCCTGGGGTACCTGGGCGAACTGGCGAAGAACACGCCGTCGGTGGCCAACATCAAGGCCTATGCGCAGATCGTTCGCCAGCGCGCCACCCTGCGCCAGTTGATCGGCATCAGCACCGAGATCGCCGACAGCGCCTTCAACCCCGAAGGCCGCACCGCCGAAGAGATCCTCGACGAAGCCGAGCGGCAGATCTTCCAGATCGCCGAGGCGCGTCCGAAGACCGGCGGCCCGGTGGGTGTCAACGAGTTGCTGACCAAGGCCATCGACCGCATCGACACCTTGTTCAACACCGACAACGCCATCACCGGCCTTTCCACCGGCTACACCGACCTTGACGAGAAGACCAGCGGCCTGCAGCCAGCCGACCTGATCATCGTCGCCGGCCGTCCGTCCATGGGTAAGACCACCTTTGCCATGAACCTGGTGGAAAACGCCGTGCTGCGCAGCGACAAGGCGGTGCTGGTGTACTCCCTCGAGATGCCAGGCGAATCGCTGATCATGCGTATGCTGTCGTCCCTCGGCCGTATCGACCAGACCAAAGTGCGTTCCGGCCAGCTGGAAGACGACGACTGGCCGCGCCTGACCTCGGCGGTCAACCTGCTCAATGATCGCAAGCTGTTCATCGACGACACCGCGGGTATCAGCCCCTCGGAAATGCGCGCGCGGACCCGCCGTCTGGTGCGTGAGCACGGCGACATCGCCCTGATCATGATCGACTACCTGCAGTTGATGCAGATCCCAGGTTCCAGTGGCGACAACCGAACCAACGAGATTTCCGAGATCTCCCGTTCCCTCAAGGCCCTGGCCAAGGAATTCAACTGCCCGGTAGTGGCCCTGTCCCAGCTCAACCGCTCCCTCGAGCAGCGTCCGAACAAGCGCCCGGTGAACTCCGACTTGCGGGAATCCGGAGCGATCGAGCAGGACGCCGACGTCATCATGTTCGTGTACCGGGACGAGGTGTATCACCCCGAGACCGAGCACAAGGGCATTGCCGAAATCATCATCGGCAAGCAGCGGAACGGCCCGATCGGCTTTATCCGCCTGGCGTTCATCGGCAAGTACACCCGCTTCGAGAACCTCGCGCCGGGCAGCTACAACTTCGACGACGACGAGTAAGGCCCGGCCTCTCGAGCGCAGGCAAGCCTCCAAGGTCATCGTGTTCCTGGGAGCGAGGTTTGCCCGCGATAAACGCCCCACCGATTTCCGACCATGGTCGTCGGAATTGGTCATTTTTTGTGCTATATTCCGCGCCCGCGAATTTCTCTGTAAATAAACGCGCCCTTATCTACACCTATACCGGTCATCGACATGCAAGCAGCCAAGCCGTTATTTGACTATCCCAAGTACTGGGCCGAATGTTTCGGGCCGGCGCCGTTCCTGCCGATGAGCAGGGCGGAGATGGATCAGCTCGGCTGGGATTCCTGCGACATCATCATCGTCACTGGTGATGCCTACGTCGATCACCCGTCGTTCGGCATGGCGATCATCGGCCGGCTGCTGGAGTCCCAGGGCTTCCGCGTCGGGATCATTGCCCAGCCGAACTGGCAGTCCAAAGACGACTTCATGAAGCTCGGCGAGCCGAACCTGTTCTTCGGCGTCGCGGCCGGCAACATGGATTCGATGATCAACCGCTACACCGCGGACAAGAAAATCCGTTCCGACGACGCCTACACCCCCGGTGGCCTGGCGGGCAAGCGTCCGGACCGCGCCAGCCTGGTCTACAGCCAGCGCTGCAAGGAAGCCTACAAGCACGTGCCGATCGTCCTGGGCGGCATCGAAGCCTCCTTGCGCCGCATCGCCCACTACGACTACTGGCAGGACCGGGTGCGCAACTCGATCCTGATCGACGCCAGCGCCGACATCCTGCTCTACGGCAACGCCGAGCGGGCGATTGTTGAAGTTGCCCAGCGCCTGTCCTACGGGCACAAGATCGAAGACATCACCGATGTGCGCGGCACCGCGTTCATTCGCCGTGACACGCCGCAGGGCTGGTACGAAGTGGACTCCACGCGTATCGACCGTCCGGGCAAGATCGACAAGATCATCAACCCCTACGTCAACACCCAGGACACCGCCGCCTGCGCCATCGAGCAAGAGAAGGGGCCGGTGGAAGACCCTCAGGAAGCCAAGGTCGTGCAGATCCTGGCCAGCCCGAAGATGACCCGGGACAAGACCGTGATCCGCCTGCCGTCGATGGAAAAGGTGCGTAACGATCCGGTGCTCTACGCCCACGCCAACCGCGTGCTGCATCTGGAAACCAACCCGGGCAACGCCCGTGCGCTGGTGCAGAAGCATGGCGAGATCGACGTCTGGTTCAACCCGCCACCCATCCCGATGACCACCGAAGAGATGGACTACGTGTTCGGCATGCCGTATCAGCGCATCCCGCACCCGGCGTACGGCAAGGAGAAGATCCCGGCCTACGACATGATCCGTTTCTCGGTGAACATCATGCGGGGCTGCTTTGGCGGCTGCACCTTCTGCTCGATCACCGAGCACGAAGGGCGGATCATCCAGAACCGTTCCGAAGAGTCGATCATTCGCGAGATCGAAGAGATTCGCGACAAGGTTCCAGGTTTTACCGGGGTCATCTCCGACCTCGGCGGCCCGACCGCGAACATGTACCGCATCGCCTGCAAGAGCCCGGAAATCGAATCCGCGTGCCGCAAGCCGTCCTGCGTGTTCCCTGGCATCTGCCCGAACCTGAACACCGATCACTCGTCGCTGATCCAGCTGTATCGCAGCGCCCGCGCCTTGCCGGGGGTGAAGAAGATCCTGATCGCTTCCGGCCTGCGCTACGACCTCGCGGTCGAGTCGCCGGAGTACGTCAAGGAACTGGTGACTCACCACGTCGGTGGCTACCTGAAGATCGCCCCGGAACACACCGAGGAAGGTCCGCTCAACCAGATGATGAAACCGGGCATCGGTACCTACGACCGGTTCAAGCGGATGTTCGAGAAGTACTCCAAGGAAGCAGGCAAGGAGCAGTACCTGATTCCTTACTTCATCGCCGCGCACCCGGGCACCACCGACGAAGACATGATGAACCTGGCCCTGTGGCTCAAGGGCAACGGTTTCCGCGCCGACCAGGTGCAAGCGTTCTACCCGTCGCCGATGGCCACCGCCACCGCCATGTACCACTCGGGCAAGAACCCGCTGCGCAAGGTCACCTACAAGAGTGACGGGGTGACCATCGTCAAGAGCGAGGAGCAGCGGCGCCTGCACAAGGCGTTCCTGCGTTACCACGATCCGAAAGGCTGGCCGATGCTGCGTGAAGCACTGACCCGCATGGGCCGCGCCGACCTGATCGGGCCGGGCAAGCACCAGCTGATTCCGCTGCATCAGCCGGCTACCGACAGCTACCAGAGCGCCCGTCGCAAGAACTCGACGCCGGCTGGCAGCCACAAAGTGGCCAAGGAAACCACCCGGATCCTCACCCAGCACACCGGCCTGCCACCGCGTGGCAGCGACGGCGGCAACCCGTGGGACAAGCGCGAACAGGCCAAGGCCGCCGCGATGGCCCGCAACAAGCAGGCCGCCAAGGAACGCACGGATGCGGCCAAGGGCAAAGGCAAGAAGCCGACCCGCAAACCGGTCGTGCCCCGCTAAGGCAGCTGCTGTGCAGACACAACGCCAACCCCAGGGTTGGCGTTGTGCATTTCGCCGTTCGGGTTTGTTAAGGTGCGCCCCAGGATTGGCATCGACTCAAGGAAGAGCAGCGTGTTACGTCGCAGGAAAACCCCGCAACAACAGCAGATCGAAGACAAGCTGCTGCGCCTCAAGACCGCCGAATGGCTTGCCTGGCAGCCCTATGTGCGGCGCTTCGGGGTGATTCATATCGCAGTGATGATGACGACGATCTTCAGCGTCTCGCTGACCGCCGCGCAGGTGCCCCATCTGTATTTTCCCCGGGACTTCCAGGTCGCCAACTACGCCGCGATGGCCATGCTGGGCGTTGGCCTGCTGATGAGCCTGTGTTTCCTGCTGGTGATCCGCGGCTACCCGCGCGGGGCCTGGGCCTTGTTCGGCGCATTGGTGTTCTGCCTGGCGTGCGCGCTGCTGGTCCTGCTGGATTCCCGCCAGCGCCTTTTCCCGGCCTTTGTCCTGTGCATCCCCCTGACCGGCCTGTACCTGATGAGCACCCGGCGCTACCAGCGCGGGCTCAAGGTGCTGCAAGTGGCGGCGCGCAAACGCCGGCGCCTGCAGCGACTGGAAGCCGGCCTGAAGCGGGTGCGCTGACCGCCGGTTACATCCTGTCGCCACATTTATGTGCAACCCTGCGCACGCTAAAGCACGCGCCGCTCGCTTTTGGTGCTGTACTGCCCACAGCAGTCGGGGAAAGCGCCGGGACTGGTGCCCTGGCATAAGTCTTGCGCGCTCTCGTGTACGTCCAGGTCCGCAGGAGGCACGCCGTGTCGATCCATGTCGCATTGCACCATGTCACGCATTACCGCTACGACCGCGCGGTCGAACTCGGCCCACAGATTGTTCGCCTGCGTCCGGCGGCCCATAGCCGCACGCGGATTCTCTCCTATGCGCTGAAGGTCCAGCCCGAGCAGCACTTCATCAATTGGCAGCAGGACCCCCAGGGCAACTACCTGGCGCGCCTGGTCTTCCCGGAAAAGACCGACGAGCTGCGCATCGAAGTCGATCTGCTGGCGGAGATGGCGGTGTTCAATCCGTTCGACTTCTTCCTCGAACCCTATGCAGAGAAGATTCCCTTCGCCTACGCCGCCGATGAGCAGCGGGAACTGGCGCCTTACCTGGAAACCCTGCCGCTGACACCGAAGTTCAAGGCTTACCTTGAGGGCATCGACCGCACGCCGATGCCGGCGGTGGATTTCCTGGTGGGCATGAACCAGCGTCTGAGCGAAGACATCGGCTACCTGATCCGCATGGAGCCGGGCGTGCAGACGCCCGAGCAGACCCTGGACAAGGCTTCCGGCTCCTGCCGCGACTCCGCCTGGCTGTTGGTGCAGCTGCTACGCAACCTGGGGCTGGCGGCGCGGTTTGTTTCCGGCTACCTGATCCAGCTGACCGCCGACGTCAAATCCCTCGACGGCCCGTCCGGCACCGAGGTGGATTTCACCGACCTGCATGCCTGGTGCGAGGTGTACCTGCCCGGCGCCGGCTGGATTGGCCTGGACGCCACCTCCGGGCTGTTTGCCGGGGAAGGCCATATCCCGTTGGCCTGCAGCCCCGATCCGTCCTCGGCGGCGCCGATCAGCGGCCTGGTGGAGCCTTGCGAATGCGAGTTCAGCCACCAGATGTCGGTGGAGCGGGTCTGGGAAGCGCCGCGGGTCACCAAGCCCTACACCGAAGAGCAATGGCTGGCGATCCAGGCCCTGGGCCGACAGATCGATGCCGATCTGTTGGAAGGCGACGTGCGCCTGACCATGGGCGGCGAACCGACCTTCGTTTCGATCGACGACCCGGATGGCGCCGAATGGAACACCGCGGCCCTCGGACCGAACAAGCGCCGGCTGTCCGCCGAGCTGTTCCAGCGCATGCGCAACCACTACGCGCCCAAGGGCCTGGTGCATTTCGGCCAGGGCAAGTGGTACCCGGGCGAGCAACTGCCGCGCTGGTCGCTGAACTGCTACTGGCGCCGCGATGGCGTGCCGATCTGGCACAACGCCGCGCTGATTGCCGACGAACACGAAGACTACGGCGCCGACAGCGAACTGGCCGGGCGTTTCCTGGCCAGCGTCGCCGAACGCCTGAAGCTGCCGCCGCGCTTCGTGTTCCCGGCCTATGAAGACAATTTCTATTACCTGTGGCGCGAAGGTACCTTGCCGCAGAACGTGACTGCCGAGGATTCACGGCTGGCGGACGAACTGGAGCGCGCGCGCCTGCGCAAGGTCTTCAGCCAGGGCCTGGACAAGGTCATCGGCCAGGTCCTGCCGCTGGCCCGCACGGCCAAGGGCGACCAGTGGCAGAGCGGCCGTTGGTACCTGCGCGACAGCCATTGCCGGCTGGTCCCGGGGGATTCGCCTCTGGGTTATCGCCTGCCGCTGGCGTCCCAGCCCTGGGTGACGGCGGCGGAATACCCCTATGTGCACCCCACCGACCCGAACCAGGAGCTGCCCGAGCTGCCGGACAGCGCGCAACTGCGTGAACATGGCGAGGCGGCCGAGGCCGATGAGCGGGTGCCGCAGATCGACCAGTCCGCCGACTGGCTGACCCGCACCGCGTTCTGTGCCGAGGCGCGGGGTGGGCGGTTGTACCTGTTCATGCCGCCCCTGGAGCGCCTGGAGGATTACTTGGAGCTGGTCAGCGCCATCGAGGCCACCGCCGAGGAGCTGCATTGCCCGGTGCTGCTGGAGGGCTACGAGCCGCCGAGCGATCCACGGCTGAGCAACTTCCGCGTCACCCCCGATCCGGGCGTGATCGAGGTCAACGTGCAGCCGTCCGCCAGTTGGGACGAGCTGGTGGAGCGCACCGAATTCCTCTACGAGGAAGCCCGGCAGACCCGCCTGACCACCGAGAAATTCATGATCGATGGGCGCCACACCGGCACCGGCGGCGGCAACCACTTCGTGCTGGGCGGCGCGACGCCGGCGGATTCGCCGTTCCTGCGCCGGCCGGATCTGTTGCGCAGCCTGATCAGCTATTGGCACAACCATCCGTCGTTGTCCTATCTGTTCTCCGGGCTGTTCATCGGCCCGACCTCCCAGGCGCCGCGGGTCGACGAGGCACGCAACGATGCCTTGTACGAGCTGGAAATCGCCTTCGCACAGATGCCCGAACCGGGCGAGGAGTGCCCGCCGTGGCTGGTCGACCGGCTGCTGCGCAACCTGCTGATCGACGTTACCGGCAACACCCACCGCGCCGAGTTCTGCATCGACAAGCTGTACTCGCCGGACGGCGCCACCGGGCGCCTGGGCCTGCTGGAACTGCGCGCCTTTGAAATGCCGCCCCATGCGCGCATGAGCCTGGCCCAGCAACTGTTGCTGCGGGCCTTGGTCGCGCGCTTCTGGCGCGAGCCCTATGCGCCAGCCAAGCTGGCGCGCTGGGGTACCGAGCTGCACGACCGCTTCCTGTTGCCGCACTTTATCGAGCAGGACTTCGCCGACGTCATAGTCGAGCTCAACGCCGCCGGCTATCCGCTGCGCGCCGAGTGGTTCGCCGCGCACCTGGAGTTCCGTTTCCCCAAGGTCGGCGATTACGCGGTTGGCGGGGTCGAGCTGGAACTGCGCCAGGCCCTGGAGCCTTGGCATGTGCTGGGGGAGGAGGGCTCCGGTGGCGGCACGGTGCGTTATGTCGATTCGTCGCTGGAGCGTCTGCAAGTCAAGCTCACCGGGTTGGCGCCGCAGCGCTACCTGTTGACCTGCAACGGCGTCGCGGTGCCGCTGCAGCCTACCGGGCGGGTCGGGGAGTTTGTCGCTGGGGTGCGCTATCGGGCCTGGCAGCCCTTCAACTGCCTGCAACCGACCATCCCGGTGCACGCGCCCCTGGTGTTCGACCTGCTCGACACCTGGATGCAGCGCTCCCTGGGCGGTTGCCAGTACCACGTAGCCCACCCGGGCGGGCGCAACTACGACAGCCTGCCGGTGAATGCCAACGAAGCCGAAAGCCGCCGCATGGCGCGCTTCTTCCGCCTGGGGCATAGCCCCGGCACCTTGTCGGTGCCGAGCCTGACGATCAACGACGAGTTGCCGATGACACTCGATTTGCGACGTTTCTAAAGCAGACGCGACGCCCGGATGTTTCGCATATCCGGGCGTCATGTGTCTGCGTTAATCTGACTTACCTTGCCGTCTGCCGAGTTCTCCATGCCTGACCTGCTTGACCACTACCCGCTGACGGCGGGTACCTACCACGAACTGCTCGACGCCAGCGGCGCGGTACGCCCGCACTGGCGCCGGTTGTTCGACCAGTTGCAGCGCAGCACGCCGGCGCAGTTGATGCAGCGCCAGGCCCTGCTGACCCGACAGATCCAGGAAAACGGCGTCACCTACAACGTCTATGCCGATCCCAAGGGCGCCGACCGGCCGTGGGAGCTGGACCTGTTGCCCCATGTGATCGCCGCCGATGAATGGCAGCAGCTGTCCGCCGGGATCGCCCAGCGGGCGCGTTTGCTCAATGCGGTACTGGCCGACCTGTATGGCCCCCAGCGGCTGATCAGCGAAGGCCTGCTGCCGGCCGAACTGGTGTTCGGTCATAACAACTTCCTCTGGCCGTGCCAGGGCATCCAGCCGCCGGACGGCGCTTTCCTGCACCTGTACGCGGTCGACCTGGCGCGCACCCCGGACGGGCGCTGGTGGGTCACCGCCGACCGTACCCAGGCGCCCTCCGGTGCCGGCTACGCCCTGGAAAACCGCATGATCGTGTCCCGGGCCTTTCCGGACCTGTACCGCGACCTGCAGGTACAGCACCTGGCCGGCTTCTTCCGCACCCTGCAGGAAACCCTGGCCCGCCAGGCGCCCCGGGACGACGAAGCGCCACTGATCGTGCTGCTGACCCCGGGACGTTTCAACGAAAGCTATTTCGAGCACCTGTACCTGGCGCGCCAGCTTGGTTATCCGCTGGTGGAGGGCGGCGACCTGACGGTGCGCGACGCCACGGTCTACCTCAAGACCCTGAGCGGCCTGCGGCGGGTGCACGCGATCATGCGCCGGCTCGACGACGACTTCTGCGACCCGCTGGAACTGCGCACCGACTCGGCCCTCGGCGTGCCGGGGCTGCTGGAGGCGGTGCGGCGGGGCCGGGTGCTGGTAGCCAATGCCCTGGGCAGCGGCGTGCTGGAATCGCCAGGCCTGCTGGGTTTCCTGCCGAAGATCAGCGAGCACCTGTTTGGCGAAGAACTGATTCTGCCGTCCGTCGCCACCTGGTGGTGCGGCGAGGCGCCGGTGCTGGCCCAGGCCCTGGAAAAGCTCCCGGAGCTGCTGATCAAGCCGGCGTTCCCGTCCCAGAGCTTTGCCCCCTTGTTCGGCCGCGACCTCTGCGAGAAAGAGCGCCAGGCCCTGGCCGAGCGCATGCGGGCGCGGCCTTATGCCTATGTCGCCCAGGAACTGGCGCAGCTGTCCCAGGCGCCGGTCTGGCAGGCCGAGGACGGCCAACTGCAACCGCGGGCCATCGGCATGCGGGTGTATGCCGTGGCCAGCCGCGACGGTTACCGGGTGCTGCCGGGCGGCTTGACCCGGGTGGCCGCCGAGGCCGATGCCGAAGTGGTATCGATGCAGCGCGGCGGCGCCAGCAAGGACACCTGGGTGCTGGGCGAGCGTGCGCCCAGCGGCGAACAGTGGAAGGGCCAGCGGACCATCGGCGTGCATGAGCTGGTGCGGCGCGATCCGTACCTGCCGTCGCGGGTGGTGGAAAACCTGTTCTGGTTCGGCCGTTACTGCGAGCGTTGCGATGGCAGCGCGCGGTTGTTGCGGATCATGCTGGCGCGTTATATCGACGGCGATGACCCGCAGGCCTTGCAGGCGGCGGTCGACCTGGGCGAAAGCCTGATGTTGCTGCCGGACGAGGGGGAACTGCCCGAGCGGCTGTTGGCGGCTCTGCAGGGCGACGACTGGGCCTTCAGCCTGCGCTCCAACCTGCAGCGCCTGCAGTGGGCGGCGTCCCAGGTGCGCGGCAAGCTCTCGCGGGAAAACTGGCAGGCGCTGGTGGAGTTGCAGCGCGAAGCTCTGGCGCTGGAGGCCCGGGAGCCGGACTTCGGCGAATTGCTGGACTTCCTCAATCGCCTGGTGATGTCCCTGGCGGCGCTGTCGGGTTTTGCCCTGGACGACATGACCCGCGACGAAGGCTGGCGTTTTTTGATGATCGGCCGGCGTATCGAGCGCCTGCAGTTCCTCAGCAGCAGCCTGGCGGCCTTCCTGCGCAGCGCCACCGCGTTCGACCAGGCCGGGCTGGAGTGGCTGCTGGAGCTGGGCAACAGCAGCATCACCTACCGTTCCCGCTACCTGGCGGTGGCGCAGTTGATCCCGGTGCTCGACCTGTTGCTGCTCGATGAGCAGAACCCCCACGCGGTGCTGTTCCAGCTGAAGCTGGTGACCCGGACCCTCAATCGCTTGAACGACGAGTTCGGTGTGCCGCGCGAGGCCGGTTTGCCCAAGCTGGTGGGGCGCTTGTCGCGCTTCGACCTGGGTTGCCTGGAAAACCCGCTGTTCGGCGAAGCCAGCGTGCGTGCGGCGCTTGAAGGCCTGGCCGACCTGTTGCAGGAAATCGCCGATGCCAGCGGGCAGGTCTCCGACCGCCTGGCGCTGCGGCATTTCGCCCATGTCGACGATGTCAGCCAACAAACGGTGTCCGTCTGATGAGCGCTCATTACCAGATCTTCCACGATACCCATTACCACTACGACAGCCCGGTTTCCCTGGCCCAGCAGCTGGCGCACCTGTGGCCGCGGGCCTGCGCCTGGCAGCATTGCAGCCAGCAGGAACTGCTGATCAGCCCCGACCCCACCACCCGCCGCGACGAGCTGGATGTGTTCGGCAACCCGCTGACCCGGCTGGCGTTCGAGCGCCCCCATGACGAACTGCTGGTCAATGCGCAACTGACGGTGGAGGTGCTGGCCCGGCCTGCGCTGGATTTCACCCGCTCATTGCCCTGGGACGCCACCCGCAGTGCGCTGACCTACAGCAGCCGGCCGTTGTCCGCGGCCTTGATGGAGGCGTGTCGTTACCGCTTCGAGTCGCCCTATGTGCACTTGAAGAAGAGCTTCGTCGATTTTTCCGAAAGCTGTTTCCCTGCCGGGCGCCCGTTGTTGCTCGGGGTACAGGCGTTGATGGAGAAGATCTTCAGCGAGTTCACCTTCGATGCCGAAGCCACCCAGGTGGCGACGCCGCTGGTGGAGGTGCTGGAGCGGCGGCGCGGGGTCTGCCAGGACTTCGCCCACCTGATGCTGGCGTGTTTGCGTTCCCGCGGTTTGGCGGCGCGTTATGTCAGCGGCTACCTGCTGACCCAACCGCCACCGGGGCAGCCACGCCTGATCGGCGCGGACGCCTCCCATGCCTGGGTTTCGGTGTTCTGCCCGGTGCTCGGCTGGGTCGATTTCGACCCGACCAACAACGTGCAGCCGGCACTGGAACACATCACCCTGGCCTGGGGCCGGGACTTTTCCGACGTCTCGCCGTTGCGCGGGGTGATTCTCGGCGGCGGCAGCCACGACCCGGAAGTGCGGGTGACGGTGATGCCGCTGAATGAACGGATCTCTCTGTAGCCGCTGCCGCAGGCTGCGATAAGGTTCGCAGAACCTTCCAACGGTCAAAAAAACACGGCCGCTACGCGCCCGGGCGCAGCCTGCGGCAGCGGCTATAGGCTTTACAGGAGTCGCTTTATGTTCCCGGTATCGATCAAGGGCGTGCTGCAATCCCCCGAAGGGCTGGTGGTGCTGATGCTCAACGAGCGTGACGAGTGGGAGCTGCCCGGCGGGCGGATCGAGCTGGGGGAGACGGCGCCGCAATGCCTGGCGCGGGAGATCGAGGAAGAGCTGGACGTGCAGGTGGCGGTGGCGGAGCCGCTGGATTCGTACCTGTTCGAGGTCATCCCCGGCAAGCATGTCTTTATCTCGACCTATCGCTGCCGGCTCCTGGGCGGTTTTGTGCCGACCATCAGCCACGAGCACAAGGAAATCGGTCTGTTCGCAGCCGACCAGCTACCGGCCAACTTGCCACAGGGTTATCGCGATTCGATTGTCAAAGCGTTGGGTATCCGAGGGTCGGTAATGGATAGCCGACCCCAGATCCCGAGGGCCTGACAGGAGTATCAGGCCTGGCGGGTCTCAGGCTTTGGGGGCCTGATCGTCTACTGCATTGGCGTCGTCGACGGCCACTTCGTCTTCTGTATCCGGGCTCGGTGCGCCGGCTTCTTCAGCGGCCGCTTTCTTGCGTTGCAGCTTTTCCTCTTTCTTCTGCTCCTTTGCCAGGTCTCGCTGACGTTTGGCGAAGGAGTAATTGGGTTTAGCCATGGGCGATCCTCTGGGGTCGAAGGTGAGGTTGAGCGGCGCGTATTCTGCCTTGTATCGGGGGCCGGCGGTTAATCGGGTTTTTGCTCGGCCCATTTGGGGGCGACCGTGGGTTGCCAGGCCTCCAGCGCATCCAGCAGTTTGCGCGGCGAATCGCTCACTTGCAGCATGTCACGGTGCGGGGCGCGAACGAAGCCTTCGCCGACGATGTGATCGAGAAAACCCGTGAGTTTCTCGTAGAAGCCATTCACTTCCAGCAACCCCAGGGGCTTGGCGTGATAGCCCAGCTGGCCCCAGGTCCAGACCTCGAACAACTCTTCCAGGGTGCCCAGGCCACCCGGCAGCGCGATAAAGGCATCGCTCAGCTCGGCCATGCGTGCCTTGCGGGCGTGCATGCCGTCGACCACCTCCAGGCGCGTCAGGCCCGGATGGCCGATTTCCTTGTCCTTGAGGCTCTGGGGAATGATGCCGATGACTTCACCTCCGGCCGCCAGGGCCGCGTCGGCGACTAGGCCCATCAGGCCGACAGCGCCACCGCCATAGACCAGGGTCAGTTTGCGTTCGGCCAGATGGCGCCCGAGGGCTTCGGCGGCCTCGCGGTAGGCCGGGTTGGTGCCGGTGCTGGCACCGCAGAACACGCATACAGACGTTAAAGACATGCCTTACTCCATGGTCGGTGAGGGCCACAGAGTAATGGCTGGTCGGCCGCGCTCCAAGGGTCAATCCTCGCGGCGGGGGCTTTCATAGGTGCCGCTGGCGCCACAGGCGTAGGCGGCGAGCAGGCTGCGGAACAGGCTGTTGAGGTGCATGGCAGACACTCCGATAGTGATGTGCGCCGAGCATAGATCCGCGGCCGTTGGCTGGCTGTTTGATTCTCTCGATCAAGCCGATAGCGCAAAGTTGTATACAATTTCTTGATTTGAATCATAGGAACTTGTGAAAAATTCAGGCAGTCTTCACCCTCATGGATTCAGATGGATTTTGTTAACCCTGCCTTGGAGATTCACCATGTTTGCCAAACTCGTTGCGGTATCCCTGTTGACACTGGCCAGCAGCCAGCTGATGGCCGCCGAATGCAAGGTCGATGTCGACTCTACCGACCAGATGTCCTTCAACACGAAGGAAATCACCATCGACAAGAGCTGCAAGACCTTCACCGTGAACCTGACCCATTCCGGCAGCCTGCCGAAGAACGTCATGGGCCATAACTGGGTGCTGAGCAAAAGCGCGGACATGGCCGGCATCGCGACCGACGGCATGGCTGCCGGCATCGACAAGGACTACCTGAAGCCAGGCGACAGCCGCGTCATCGCCCACACCAAGATCATCGGCTCTGGCGAAAAAGACTCGGTGACTTTCGACGTGTCGAAGCTGACCGCGGGCGAAAGCTACGAGTTCTTCTGCTCGTTCCCGGGCCACAACTCGATGATGAAAGGCGCCGTGGTGCTGAAGTGATCGGTTGATTCCGAGTGAAAAAAAGCGCCCTTCGGGGCGCTTTTTTGTGGGCGGGCGGTTGCGGGCAAGCCTGGCTCCCACAAGCTTTTGCAGGAGCGAAGCTTGCTCGCGATAACGCCAGCCCGGCCAACACACAACAAAAAGCCCGCCGAGGATTTCCCGCGGCGGGCTTTTGCGTCACCTCATCACCTCAAGGCGCGAACGGCATCACACGTTTGTGATGGGTCTTGTTGTAAGTGTTGCAGATGATCTTGAACGCTTCCTCGCGTACCGGCTGGCCGTGGAGGAAGGCGTCGATCTCGGCGTAGGTCACGCCGTGGGAGGCTTCATCCGGCTTGCCGGGAGACAGGTCTTCGAGGTCGGCGGTAGGGATCTTCTCCACCAGCGACTCCGGCGCGCCGAAATGCCGGGCAACGGCGCGCACCTGGTTCTTCACCAGCCCGCTCAGCGGCGCCAGGTCGCAGGCGCCGTCGCCGAACTTGGTGAAGAAGCCCATCACCGCTTCGGCGGCGTGGTCGGTGCCGATCACCAGGCCGTGGGCGGCACCGGCGATGGTGTACTGCGCGACCATGCGCATGCGCGCCTTGGTATTGCCGAGCACGAAGTCCCGGGTTACCGCCTGATGGCCTTCGAAGGCCGCCACTTCATTGGCCAGGGACTTGACCGCCGGCCCGATGTTCACAGTGTGGCGCTCGTCGGGTTCGATGAAGTCCACCGAGGCCTGGGCATCGTGCTCGTCGAACTGCACGTCGTACGGCAGGCGCACGGCGATGAAACGATAGCCCTGGTCGCCGCTGCTGGCGCGCAGTTCGCGCACCGCCCGCTGGGCCAGCAGGCCCGCGGTCAGGGAGTCGACGCCACCGCTGATGCCCAGTACCAGGGTCTTGAGCCCGGAATTGAGCAGGCATTGCTGGATGAACGCGACCCGCCGGGCGACTTCTGCCTCGAGATCGGCCTGGTCCTTGAAAGGGGGTTGGACCTTGAGCTGTTCAGCAATCTCACGCTGTACGGCTTGCATGATTCACTCCTTGCTTGATGTGCCAGAAAGGGCGGCAGGTACTTGGAAAACGTGGCGCAGATAAGCGACGAAGTTGGGATCCTTGCAATGGGTCTTGCCCGCTTCGTCGGAGATCTTGGCGACGGGCTGGCCATTGCAGGCGGCCATTTTAAGCACGATGCTCATCGGCTCGACACCGGGAATATCGCACGTCAGGTTGGTGCCGATACCGAAGCTGACATTGATCCGACCACGCAGCGCGCGAAAAATCTCCAGGGACTTGGGCAGCGTCAGACTGTCGGAGAACACCAGGGTCTTGCTCATCGGCTCGATGCCCAGTTTCAGGTAATGGGCGATAGCCTTTTCCGCCCAGACGATCGGATCGCCCGAGTCGTGGCGCAAACCGTCGAACAGCTTGGCGAAATACAGATCGAAATCGTTGAGGAAGGCGTCGGTGGTGATGCAGTCGGTCAGGGCGATCCCCAGCAGGCCACGGTATTCGCGGACCCAGCAGTCGAGGGCGGCGATCTGGCTGTCGATCAGCCGCGGCCCCAGTTGCTGGTGGGCCATGATCCACTCATGGGCCATGGTGCCCAGGGGTTTCATGTCCAGCTCGCGGGACAGGTGCACGTTGCTGGTGCCGACGAAACGCCCGGGGAAGTCGTGCTTGAGCACGTTCACCACTTCTTCCTGGACCCGGTACGAGAAGCGCCGACGGGTGCCGAAGTCGGCCACTTGCAGGTGCGACAATTCGTCGGCGCTGGCGTTGGCGCTCAGCCAGTCGAACTTGCGATACAACTGTTCGCGGGCCTGTTCCAGGACGACTTCGCGGTAGCGATAGCGGTTACGCACCTCGCTGACGATCGCCAGCATCGGCACTTCGAACAGGATCACGTGCAGCCAGGGCCCACGCAGGCGGATGAACAGCTCGCCGTTCTCGATACCGGTATGCACATAGCGCAGGTTGAAGCGGAACAGCCCGAGAAAGCGCAGGAAGTCCGGTTTCAGGAAGCTGATGCGCTCCAGAAAGCTCAACTGGTCGGCGCTCAGGCTCAGGTCGGCCAGGCGCTCGAACTGATAGCGGATCTCCGCCAGATAAGGGCGCAGGTCCTCGCTGTTGCGGCAGCGGAATTCCCATTCGACTTCCACATTGGGGTAGTTGTGCAGCACCGCCTGCATCATGGTTAGTTTGTAGAAGTCGGTGTCGAGCAGGTTCTGCACGATGCGATCGGCAAACACACTCTCGCTCATAACGGGAATCTCCATGCTGGCCACGATGAAGGACGTGGCTTTCCAGCTTGTTCAATGAAGGCAGTAGTGGCGCATATCCGTTGTGGGTTTTGCCAGCGTTTTTTGCTTGAAGGCATTGTCAGGGCTGCCGGCCTTATCGCGAGCAAGCTCGCTCCTACAGGTGCTGCGCTGTTCATGTAGGAGCGAGCTTGCTCGCGATGGCGTTCTCAGGCCGGCGTCGGGCTGTCGATCTGCTCCAGCATCCAGCGTACGAACTCCCGTACCTTGGGCACTTCGGCCGCATGTTCAGGGTAGGCCAGGTAGTAGGCATCGTGGCTGGGCATCGCGTAGTCCCAGGCCAGCACCAGTTTGCCCTCGGCCAGCTCTTCCTCCACCAGGAACCGCGGCAGCAGGGCGACGCCGCAGCCGACCTGGGCGGCCCGGATGCACATGTAGAAGGTTTCGAAGCGCGGACCATGATAGCTGTGCTCGGTGTGGTAACCCTGGCTGTCGAACCAGTCATGCCAGGCCTGCGGCCGCGAGGCCAGTTGCAGCAGCACCAGTTCGGCCAGTTGCGTCGGGTCGGTGAAGGGCTTGTCCGGCAGGCTGCCGGGCGCGCAGACCGCCACCAGCTCTTCGCCGAACAGCTTCAGGCACTCGGTGCCGGGGCGCGAGCCCTGGCCGAAATAGAACGCCATGTCGCTGCGGCCTTGCAGCAGGTCGTCGGCTTCCTGTTCGTTGCACAGGTCCAGGTGGATCTGCGGATGGCGCAGGCGCCAGCCCTTGAGACGCGGCACCAGCCAGCGCGCGCCGAAGGTCGACGGGGTGGACACCCGCAGGACTTCGGTTTCGCCACCGTAGGAACGCAGGTAATGGGTCGACATCTCGATCTGCGAGAGGATCTTGCGCACCTCCACCAGGTACAGATCGCCGGCCGGGGTCAGTTGCAGGCGCCGGCGTACCCGGCGAAACAGCAGGTGCTGCAGGAGTTCTTCCAGCTGCGCGACCTGCTTGCTGACCGCGCTCTGGGTCAGGTTCAGTTCCTCGGCGGCGCGGGTGAAGCTCAGGTGCCGGGTGACGGCCTCGAAACACTGCAGGGCGGTGATCGAGGGCAGGTAGCGTTTGTTCAGCATCGAGGGTTCCTTGTTCTTGTCTCGGCTGCGCAGCATGAATAAACGGAATGATATCTCGCCTAATCGTCGTTTGTTGGCAAGTCTCGGGCCGGCTACAACTACAGATCTGAATAGCCGTGTCAGCGGCTGCGATTTTTTGCTTTCCATCTGTAAGGAGTGACCCATGGTTGCCGCATTGCTTGATCGTCTTGGTGTGAACCCGGCCCTGTATCAATCGGGCAAGCAGCCCGTGCATTCGCCGATCGACGGCAGCCGCATCGCCTCCGTGAACTGGCAGGGCGCGGCCGAGGTGGAACAGCAGGTCAGTCGCGCGGAGCATGCATTCGAGCTGTGGCGCAAGGTGCCGGCACCGCGTCGCGGCGAGCTGGTGCGCCAGTTCGGCGAAGTGCTGCGCGAATACAAGGCCGACCTTGGTGAGCTGGTGTCCTGGGAAGCCGGCAAGATCACCCAGGAAGGCCTGGGCGAAGTGCAGGAAATGATCGACATCTGCGACTTCGCGGTCGGCCTGTCGCGCCAGCTGTACGGCCTGACCATCGCCTCCGAGCGCCCAGGCCATCACATGCGCGAAACCTGGCACCCGCTGGGCATCGTCGGGGTGATCAGCGCGTTCAACTTCCCGGTCGCGGTCTGGGCCTGGAACACCACCCTGGCGCTGGTCTGCGGCAACCCGGTGATCTGGAAACCCTCGGAAAAGACCCCGCTGACCGCCCTGGCCTGCCAGGCGTTGTTCGAGCGCGTGCTGAAGAACTTCAGCGATGCCCCCGAATACCTGAGCCAGGTGATCATCGGTGGGCGCGACGCCGGCGAAGCGCTGGTGGACGACCCGCGCGTGGCCCTGATCAGTGCCACCGGCAGCACCCGCATGGGCCGCGAAGTGGCGCCGAAAGTCGCCGCGCGTTTCGCCCGCAGCATCCTCGAACTGGGCGGCAACAACGCGATGATCCTGGGGCCGAGCGCCGATCTGGACATGGCCGTGCGTGCGATCCTGTTCAGCGCCGTCGGTACCGCCGGTCAGCGCTGCACGACATTGCGCCGGCTGATTGCCCATGAATCGGTGAAGGAAGAAATCGTCACCCGCCTCAAGGCCGCCTATTCCAAGGTGCGCATCGGCCATCCGCTGCAAGGCAACCTGGTCGGCCCGCTGATCGACAAGCACAGCTTCGACAACATGCAGGATGCGCTGGAGCAGGCCCTGAGCGAGGGCGGCCGGGTGTTCGGCGGCAAGCGCCAGCTGGAAGACCAGTTCCCCAACGCTTATTACGTGTCGCCGGCGATCGTCGAGATGCCGGAGCAGAGCGACGTGGTGTGCAGCGAGACCTTCGCGCCGATTCTCTACGTGGTGGGCTACACCGATTTCGCCGAAGCGCTGCGCCTGAACAATGCCGTGCCGCAAGGCCTGTCGTCCTGCATCTTCACCACCGATGTGCGTGAGGCCGAGCAGTTCATGTCGGCGGTGGGCAGCGACTGCGGCATCGCCAACGTCAACATCGGCCCCAGCGGCGCGGAAATCGGCGGCGCCTTCGGTGGCGAGAAGGAAACCGGCGGTGGCCGCGAATCCGGTTCCGATGCCTGGCGCGCCTATATGCGCCGGCAGACCAACACCGTGAACTACTCGCTGGAGTTGCCATTGGCCCAAGGCATCAGTTTTGAGTAGCAGCGGCAAGCTACAAGCGTCAAGCTGCAAGTGAGGTTGCTTGCAGCTTGACGCTTGTAGCTGACTGCTGCTCCGCAAGGAGCTCCTATGTCGTTACGCGAAGAATGCCTGTGGGAAAAACTGACGCCGCAAAGGCCTGACAATGCCCCGCTCAAGGGCGAGGTCACGGTGGATGTCTGCGTGATCGGCGCGGGCTTTACCGGCCTGTCGGCCGCCGTGCACCTGCTGGAGCAGGGCAAGAGAGTCTGTGTACTGGAAGCCCATCGCACCGGTCACGGTGGTTCGGGGCGCAACGTGGGGCTGGTGAACGCGGGGATGTGGATCCCACCGGACGAGATCGAAGCCGGTTTCGGCGAGGCGGTCGGCAGCCAGCTCAACCGCATGCTGGGGGCGGCGCCGGCCCTGGTGTTCAGCTTGATCGACAAATACCGCATCGATTGCCAGCTGCGCCGCGAAGGCACCTTGCACATGGCGCACAACGCCCGGGGCGAGGCCGACCTGCGCAGCCGGGAAGCCCAGTGGAAGCGCCGGGGCGCGCCGGTCGAGCTGTTGACCGGGGCGGCCTGTGAAACCGCCACCGGCACCCGGAAGATCGCCGCCGCCTTGCTCGATCGCCGGGCCGGCACGGTCAATCCGATGGCCTATGTCAGTGGCCTGGCCAAGGCCACGGTCGACCTGGGGGGCCAGCTGTTCGACCACTCGCCCGTCACCCGTCTCGAACGCCAGGGCCGGCGCTGGTCGGTGCAGACCGCGCAGGGCTCGGTGCTGGCCGAGCAAGTGGTGATTGCCTCCAATGCCTACACCGAGGGCGACTGGACCGAGTTGCGGCGCAATTTTTTCCCCGGTTACTACTATCAGGTCGCCTCCAGGCCGCTGACCGAGGACGCCGCGCAGCGGATCCTGCCGGGTGGCCAGGGCTCCTGGGACACCCGCCAGGTGCTCAGCAGCATTCGCCGGGACGCCGACGGTCGCCTGCTGCTGGGCAGCCTGGGCAATGGCAACCAGAAGCCGGCCTGGTTCCTCAAGGCCTGGGCCGACCGGGTGCAGCAGCATTATTTTCCCTATCTGAAAACGGTGGAATGGGAGTGCACCTGGACCGGTTGCATCGCCTTTACCCCCGATCACCTGATGCGCCTGTTCGAGCCGGCGCCCGGCCTGGTGGCCGTCACCGGCTACAACGGCCGGGGCGTGACCACCGGCACCGTGGTTGGCAAGGCGTTCGCCGATTACCTGTGTAACGGAAATCCTCAGGCCTTGCCGATTCCCTTCGCCCCGATGCAGCCCCTGGCCGGCGTGGGCTTGCGCAGTTGCCTGTACGAGGCCGGGTTCTCGCTGTATCACGCGGGCCAGTGCCTGCGCATCGTTATCTGACAGAGGAAATATGTTGCACGGTGCGGCGCTTTTCGGCGCAGCGACTAGCCTGTAGTGGTGCGGGGCGTAGCAGTCCTGCACCAGTAGTGTGCAGTTCGGTTACGCAGGCTGTTACAGGCTGGTTGCACGTTGATTTGCGCCGCGGTTGCAATGATGGCGCAGGCGGGTTGCGCCTGATGTTTTGTAGGGTTTTACCTTCCGCGGTTTAGACGGTTGCACGCCCAATAAAAAAGGGCTCGAAACAGTCGAAATAACAATAAAAGAGCGACTTTTTTCAGAATAAAAAACCAATGGCACGGCCCTTGCTCTGAGCATTCGGTGAAGTCGCAGTGCCAACTAAAAAAACCTTGGAGCACCACCTCATGTCCCAGACGTTTTACAAGAAAGGCTTTCTGGCCCTCGCAGTGGCAGCTGCGTTGGGCGTTTCTGCGTTTGCTCAGGCCGACCTCAAGATCGGCGTAGCGGGTCCCATGACAGGCGCCAACGCGGCATTTGGCGAGCAGTACATGAAGGGTGCACAGGCAGCGGCTGACGAAATCAACGCCAAGGGCGGCGTCAACGGCGAGAAGATCGTCCTGGTCAAGGGCGACGATGCCTGCGAACCGAAACAGGCTGTGGCCGTAGCCAACCGCCTGGTCGACCAGGACAAGGTGATCGGCGTGGTCGGGCACTTCTGCTCCTCCAACACCATTCCCGCTTCCGAGGTGTACGACGAAGCTGGCGTGATCGCCATCACCCCGGGCTCCACCAACCCGCAGGTCACCGAGCGTGGCCTCTCCGCCATGTTCCGCATGTGCGGGCGTGACGACCAGCAGGGCATCGTCGCCGGCGACTACATCGTCGACGTGCTCAAGGGCAAGAAAGTCGTGGTGCTGCACGACAAGGACACCTACGGCCAGGGCCTGGCGGACGCCACCAAGGCACAGCTGAGCAAGCGCGGCGTGACGCCGGTGCTGTACGAAGGCCTGACCCGTGGCGAAAAAGACTTCAGCGCCGTGGTCACCAAGATCCGCGCCGCCGGTGCCGATGTCGTCTACTTCGGCGGCCTGCATCCGGAAGCCGGCCCGCTGGTCCGCCAGCTGCGCGAGCAGGGCCTGAAAGACGTCAAGTTCATGTCCGACGACGGTATCGTCACCGACGAACTGGTGACCACCGCTGGCGGCCCGCAGTACGTCGACGGTGTGTACATGACCTTCGGCGCCGACCCACGCCTGCTGCCGGACAGCAAGACTGTGGTCGACGCTTTCCGCAAGGCCGGCACCGAGCCTGAAGGCTACACCCTGTATGCCTACGCGTCGGTCCAGGCCCTGGCTGCCGGCTTCAACGGCGCCAAATCCAACAAGGGCGAAGACGCCGCCAAGTGGCTCAAGGCCAACCCGGTGAAAACCGTGATGGGCGAGAAGACCTGGGACGCCAAGGGCGACCTGAAAGTCTCCGACTACGTGGTTTACCAGTGGGACAAGGACGGCAAATACCACCAGCTGGAAAAACAGAAGTGACATGAGCGTCCGGGCAGGCCGGCTCATCCTCCAGGGGAGGGCGCAGGCCTGCCGCATGCGTGTCCGTGCAGTACCTGTCTTTTCTCGTAGAGCTGCACAACTGTCGTGTTGCGCGGGTGGTTGAACCCCAGGCCGTCGTATCCGCTGTGTGCAGTCTCTCAAATGCGTGAGATTGCGTTATGGATGGTATTTTCCTGCAGCAACTGATCAATGGACTGACCCTCGGGTCTGTCTATGGTCTGATCGCCATCGGCTACACAATGGTCTATGGCATCATTGGCATGATCAACTTCGCCCACGGCGAGGTTTACATGATTTCCGCTTACCTCGCGGCAATCAGTCTGGCTCTGCTGGCCTACTTCGGCATCGAATCCTTCCCGCTGCTCATTCTCGGTACCCTGGTCTTCACCGTCGTCGTGACGGGGATCTACGGCTGGGTCATCGAGCGCGTCGCCTACAAACCCCTGCGCAACTCCACCCGCCTGGCGCCGCTGATCAGCGCCATCGGGATTTCGCTGATCCTGCAGAACTACGCGCAGATCAGCCAGGGCGCCAAGCAACAAGGTGTACCGACGCTGCTGGCCGGCGCCTGGAAGGTCGAGATCGGCACCGGTTTCGTCCAGCTCACCTACACCAAGATCTTCATCCTGGTGGCGGCATTCGCCGGCATGGCGTTGCTCACCTACATCATCAAGTACACCAAGCTCGGCCGCATGTGCCGCGCCACCCAGCAAGACCGCAAGATGGCCTCGATCCTCGGGATCAACACCGACCGGGTGATTTCCTACGTGTTCATCATCGGCGCGGCCATGGCTGCGCTGGCGGGTGTACTGATCACCATGAACTACGGCACGTTCGACTTCTATGCCGGCTTCGTCATCGGCATCAAGGCGTTCACCGCGGCGGTCCTCGGCGGTATCGGGTCGCTGCCGGGCGCGATGCTCGGCGGGATCATCCTCGGGATCTCCGAGTCGCTGTTCTCCGGTCTGATCAACTCCGACTACAAAGACGTGTTCAGTTTCTCGCTGCTGGTGCTGATTCTGATCTTCCGTCCCCAAGGCCTGCTGGGTCGCCCACTCGTGGCGAAGGTATAAGTATGTCTGCTGCCAATAAACCGATTGATATCAAAAAGAGCGTCATCGACGCCGTGCTGGCCGGGCTGATCTCGCTGATCGTGTTCGGTCCTATCGTGGGTGTGGTACTCGAGGGCTACAGCTTCAACCTGCAACCGGCCCGCGTCGGCTGGCTGGTGGCGATCGTGATGATCGGCCGCTTTGCCTTGAGCCTGTTCCTGCAGACGCCCAAGGGCCTGAGGATCCTCCAGGGTTTCGAAAGCAGCAGCTCCGGTGTGCATGTGCGGGCGCCGGACTACAAGTCGCGGCTGCGCTGGATCATCCCGGCGCTGATCGTGATCGCCATCGTCTTCCCATTCTTCGCCAACAAGTACCTGCTGACCGTGGTCATCCTCGGCCTGATCTACGTGCTGCTGGGCCTGGGGCTGAACATCGTGGTTGGCCTGGCCGGGCTGCTCGACCTGGGGTACGTGGCGTTCTACGCCATCGGTGCCTACGGACTGGCGCTGGGTTACCAGTACCTGGGCCTGGGCTTCTGGACCGTGCTGCCCCTGGCCGCCCTCGCCGCGGCGCTGGCGGGGTGCATACTCGGCTTCCCGGTGTTGCGCATGCACGGTG
The DNA here is from genome assembly GCF_024610635.1 of Pseudomonas sp. T8. Lineage (NCBI taxonomy): Bacteria > Pseudomonadati > Pseudomonadota > Gammaproteobacteria > Pseudomonadales > Pseudomonadaceae > Pseudomonas > Pseudomonas sp. T8. The sequence continues at coordinate 3,618,818 of NZ_CP102374.1, read as the reverse complement.
ACTACCTGGCCATCGTGACCCTGGGCTTCGGCGAGATCATCCGCCTGATCCTCAACAACTGGCTGTCCTTCACCGGCGGCCCGAACGGCATGCCGGTGCCGTCGCCGACCATCTTCGGCCTGGAGTTCGGACGGCGGGCGAAGGATGGCGGGGTGCCGTTCCACGAGTTCTTCGGCCTGGAATACAACCCCAACCTGAAGTTCCTGTTCATCTACATCGTGCTGTTCATCGTGGTGCTGCTGGTGCTCTACATCAAGCACCGGCTGACCCGCATGCCGGTCGGCCGGGCCTGGGAAGCGCTGCGCGAAGACGAGATCGCCTGCCGCGCCATGGGCCTGAACCATGTGCTGGTGAAACTCTCGGCCTTCACCATCGGCGCCTCGACTGCTGGTCTGGCCGGGGTGTTCTTCGCCAGCTACCAGGGCTTCGTGAACCCCTCGTCCTTCACCTTCTTCGAGTCGGCGCTGATCCTGGCCATCGTGGTCCTGGGCGGCATGGGTTCGACCGTCGGCGTGGTGATCGCGGCGTTCGTGCTAACCGTGGCGCCGGAGCTGCTGCGCAGTTTCTCCGAGTACCGGGTGCTGCTGTTCGGCATCCTCATGGTGTTGATGATGATCTGGCGACCCCGGGGCCTGATTCGTATCAGCCGCACCGGCGTGACCCCGCGCAAGGGTGCCTTGACCGAGAGGAGCGCATCATGAGCGATGAAGTGATCCTGAAGGTCGAGAACCTGATGATGCACTTCGGTGGCATCAAGGCCCTGAGCGACGTCAGCCTGGAGGTCAAGCGCAACTCCATCTTTGCCCTGATCGGCCCCAACGGTGCCGGCAAGACCACGGTGTTCAACTGCCTGACCGGTTTCTACAAGGCCACGGGCGGGCATATCGCCCTGAATACCCGGGGCACGCCGACCAATGTCATCAAGCTGCTGGGCGAGCCGTTCCGGGTGACCGACTTCGTGTCGCCCAAGCGCTTTGCCAGCCGGCTGTTCTACAAGATGTTCGGCGGTACCCACCTGGTGAACCGGGCGGGCCTGGCACGGACCTTCCAGAACATTCGCCTGTTCAGGGAAATGTCGGTGCTGGAGAACCTGCTGGTGGCCCAGCACATGTGGGTCAACCGCAACCTGCTGTCCGGCATCCTCAATACCAAGAGTTACCAGAAGGCCGAAAGCGATGCCCTGGACCACGCCTTCTACTGGCTGGAAGTGGTGGACCTGGTGGACTGCGCCAACCGCCTGGCCGGTGAGTTGTCCTACGGCCAGCAACGCCGCCTGGAAATCGCCCGCGCCATGTGCACCCGGCCGCAGATCATCTGCCTCGACGAACCGGCCGCCGGCCTCAACCCCCAGGAAACCGAAGCGCTCAGCGCGATGATCCGGCTGCTGCGCGACGAGCACGACCTGACCGTGGTGCTGATTGAACATGACATGGGCATGGTGATGAGTATTTCCGACCATATCGTGGTGCTCGACCACGGCAACGTGATCGCCGAGGGCGGGCCCGAAGCGATCCGCAACGACCCGAAAGTGATTGCCGCCTACCTGGGTGCGGACGAAGAGGAGCTGGTATGACGACTGCACCTATCCTCGAACTCAAGGACCTGGACGTGTACTACGGGCCGATCCAGGCCCTGAAGAAAGTCTCGCTGCACATCAACGAAGGTGAAACCGTGAGCCTGATCGGCTCCAACGGTGCCGGCAAGTCCACGCTGCTGATGTCGATTTTCGGCCAGCCGCGGGCCGAGTCCGGGCAGATCATCTATCGCGGTGTGGACATCACCCACAAGTCCTCGCACTACATCGCCTCCAACGGCATCGCCCAGTCGCCGGAAGGGCGCCGGGTGTTTCCGGACATGACGGTGGAAGAGAACCTGCTGATGGGCACCATCCCCATCGGCGACAAGTACGCCACCGAAGACATGCAGCGCATGTTCGAACTGTTCCCGCGGCTCAAGGAACGTCGGACCCAGCGGGCCATGACCATGTCCGGCGGCGAGCAGCAGATGCTCGCCATCGCCCGCGCGCTGATGAGCCGTCCCAAGCTGCTGTTGCTGGACGAACCGAGCCTGGGGCTGGCGCCGATCGTGGTGAAGCAGATCTTCGCCACCCTGCGCGAGCTGGCCTCCACCGGCATGACCATCTTCCTGGTCGAGCAGAACGCCAACCACGCGCTGAAGCTGTCGGACCGGGCCTATGTGATGGTCAACGGCGAGATCCGCCTGAGCGGTACCGGCAAGGAACTGCTGGTCAACGAGGAGGTGCGTAACGCGTATCTGGGCGGGCACTGAGCCTGCGTACTGTGGATAAGACCTGCCCCGCCGGTTCGCGCCGCCGGGGCATTTTTTATCCACATCCTGTCCTTGTAGGAGCGAGGCTTGCCCGCGATGAACGATAACGCGGTGTACCGAACTCATGCGGTGAGCCGATCGCGGGCAATCGAGCGTCGACCGGCTGCTCCTACAGAAGCTGGCGGCGGATGACCTTGTCCACAGCCGAAACCGAAAATTGTGGAAAACATTCTGCGCAAGCTGGCAAAGCGCGGCATAAAGACGCTGCAAATAGTTGTTTTGCCACGGTTTTGACTTGTCCCCGTTTGCTGTGGAACTGGCTGTGGGTAACGTGGGAGTAGCTGGCTGTACGCCTTGATCGGCGTGGCCTGCAGGAGGTTGATTGTTTTTTGATCAGGCTTTTTTGCCGGACCTCGAGCAGCCGTTGTCAACCTTTTTATTGTCGCAGGCAAAGGGCGAAAACACCCTGGACAAGCCTGTGGATAAGTCTGTGACTAAACTCTGGAAAGACTCGCCAAGGCAGCGTCGTTACTGGCTTGAAGCCATCCCCTGCCTGACCGCCCGGCCGCCTTCGTCGGCCGGGGCTGCATGGACGCCATGCCCGGGTCAAGCAAAAAACTTTCTAAAACCGCCTGCAACCCCTGTGGATAGCGGCTTGCAGACTTTTGCACTTGCCCCCAAAGACTGTGGAGCGTCCTGTGGATAAGGTGCGTGCATATGGCTGCGGGCCAGGAAAGCCGGGGCTTTGCTGGTGTTGGTCGTTTTCTGTACAGTTGCGTCCCTGTAGCCGCTGCCGAAGGCTGCGATAAGGCCCGGAGGGCCTTTCAACGATCTTGAAGAGCACGCCCTCTTCGAGGTCGATCGCAGCCTTCGGCAGCGGCTACAGGGGAAGCTGATAGCCTGGCTCGCACAACCTCCGGTTGCCGCTGCGATTCAGGCCGGGCATGCTGCGAAACGATTTTTCATTTCCACGGCGGTTCGACGCCCCAGCAAGGAGAACACCATGACTTCCACCCTGTTTATTACCGGCGCGACCTCCGGTTTTGGCGAAGCCTGTGCCCGTCGTTTTGCCGAGGCCGGCTGGTCGCTGGTGCTGACCGGGCGCCGCGAAGAGCGTCTCAACGCCCTGTGCGCCGAACTGTCGAAGCAGACCGAAGTGCACGGCCTGGTGCTCGATGTGCGGGACCGCAAGGCCATGGAAGAAGCGATCGCCAACCTGCCGCCGTCCTTTGCCAAGCTGCGCGGGCTGATCAACAACGCCGGCCTGGCCCTGGGGGTCGACCCGGCGCCCAAGTGCGACCTGGACGACTGGGACACCATGGTCGACACCAACATCAAGGGCCTGATGTACAGCACCCGCCTGCTGTTGCCACGGCTGATCGCCCATGGCCGCGGCGCCGGCATCGTCAACCTCGGTTCCATCGCCGGCAACTACCCGTATCCGGGCAGCCACGTGTATGGCGCGAGCAAGGCGTTCGTCAAACAGTTCTCCCTGAACCTGCGTTGCGACCTGCAAGGCACCGGTGTGCGGGTGACCAACATCGAGCCGGGCCTGTGCGAAAGCGAGTTCTCCCTGGTGCGCTTCAAGGGCGACCAGGAGCGTTACAACGCCACCTACGCCGGTGCCGAGCCGATCCAGCCGCAGGACATCGCCGACACCATCTTCTGGGTGCTCAACACGCCGGCCCACGTCAATATCAACAGCCTGGAACTGATGCCGGTGAGCCAGACCTGGGCCGGCTTCGCCATCGAGCGCAACGCCAAGGGCTGAATGACCATCGCCTGTAGCCGCTGCCGAAGGCTGCGATAAGGTCCGCAGGACCTTCAGCGATCTTGAGTCCTGCGACCGGTTCCCGGTCGATCGCAGCCTGCGGCAGCGGCTACACACCCCATGTGCCGATGCGTTTGGCAACACAACCGTTCAGGCCCGAATCAGCCCGCACAAGGTAGACTCCCGCTCCGCAACCCACCGCGGCCTTGCATCAAGGCTGCGATTTCAAAGGTTCTCGAGGAGGAAATGTGAGTAACCGAGGTGAGCAGGTACTGCTCAAACAATCGACCATCCTGATGTTCGCCGTGGCGATCGCCGCGATCGTCACGGGGTTTTTTTCCGGTTCCCAATCGATTCTGTTCGATGGTTTTTTTTCGCTGATCGCGACCGTCATCAAGGTCCTGATGCTGATCACCGCCAAGCTGATCGCCAAGGAAAGCAACCAGCGCTTTCAGTTCGGCTTCTGGCACCTGGAACCGATGGTGCTGCTGATCGAAGGCAGCTTTTTGTTGCTGATTGCGATCTATGCCTTTCTCAGCGGTATGTTCGGCATCATCAACGGTGGCCGCGAGATCGAACTGGGCCTGGTGATCCCTTTTGCGATGGTGCTTAGCGTCGTCTGCTTCGCCTATTTCTTCTACGTCCGTTATCGCAATCGCACGTTGAAATCCTCGTTGATCCAGTTCGACAACGTCAGCTGGCTGGTGGACGCGATGCTCTCGGTCGGCTTGCTGGTGAGCTTTCTCATCGCGTTGCTGCTCAAGACCCAGGGTTATGGCCAGTGGGCCGCCTACGTCGACCCGTCAATCCTGATCCTGCTGGCCCTGAGCATGCTTGCGCCGGCCCTCAATATTCTCAAGCCAGCGTTACGCGATGTACTGGGAATTGTCCCGGACCAACTGGATGACAAGGTTCGCCAAGTGATGGACAAGGCGAAAGTCGAGCACGGCTTTGCCGACTACATCTCGTATGTGCAGAAGCACGGACGGGCGCGGTTCATCGAGATTCACATCGTGCTGCCGGCGGACTATCCGTTGCAGGGCGTGGCGACGCTGGACACGCTGCGCGAGGAGATATCCACACAGCTTGGCAAGGCGGATGCGGCGCGCTGGTTGACCATCAGCTTTACCGGCGATCGCAAGTGGATTGCCTGAGGCCTTCCTGAGCGCAGGTGCTCAACCGCGAGCAAGCTCGCTCCTACAAAGGACCACGCGATCCTGTAGGAGCGAAGCTTGCTCACGATAGCCTATTGAAGGTCAGCCGAAGTATTCGGCCAGACCGAGATAACAGGTCGCCAGGTGATAAGGCGTGGTCGACGGCATGTCCCGGCGGCTGAGTACGCCATGGGCGTCCAGGCATTCGTTCCAGCCCTTGGCATGCAGGAAGTGTTTTTGCAGCGCCAGCAACTGACGCTGCAGGCGTTCGGCGCTGCCCTGGCGCAAGGTCAGGGCGCGCAGGTATTCGGCCTGGGCCCAGATGCGTTGGGTCGGGTCGAGCACATCGCCCTGGACACTCAGCATCCCGCTCACCGCACCGCTGTGGTTATCCACACCGACCTGCTCGGCATAGGCAAAGGCCCGTTCCAGCGAGGCCTGCAGCGGGCAGCCAAGCAGCAGAGGCGAGGATTGCAACAGGAAGAACCATTCGAACTGATGCCCCGGCTCGAACCAGTTATCCACAGCCCCCAGCGGTTTCTCCATCATCAGCCCATGCTGTGGTTCGATGAAGCGTTGCTGCATGCCCTCGCACAAGGCCAGCAATGCGCCTTGCACGGCGGCGTCGTCACGCACGGCCAGAGTAGCGAGGAAGGCTTCGGCCAGGTGCATCAGCGGGTTCTGCAACGGACCGGAGGCCAGGGACGACCAGTCCTCGGCGAGGACCGCCTCGTACAGGCCATCGCCGCTGGCAAAAAGCTCGGCCACCACTTTCAGCGCGGCGTTGAGCACCGACTCCACCAGCGGCTCGCGGACCTTGGCCCAGTAATGGGCGCAGGCAAAGATGATGAAGGCGTGGGTGTAGAGGTCCTTGCGCCTGTCCAGCGGCGTGCCCTCGGCATCGATGCTGTAGAACCAGCCGCCGTGTTCGGCGTCGTGGAAGTGCCGTTGCAGGGAACGGAACAGCGCCGCGGCGCGCTCTTGGGCAAGCGGCGTATGGCCATCGCCGGTCAGGCTGGAAAACAGGTACAGCTGCCGGGCGCAGGCCATGGCCCGATAACGTTGCGGCGGCAGCGGGGCATGCTCGGCGTCCAGCGCCTCGAAGGGCAAAGCCAGCTCCGGATTCCAGCCCGGCCCCTGCCAGAGCGGCACGATCACGGTGTGGAAATGCTGCTGTACGGCCTTGAACAGGGCGGTCGATTCAGACGGGGAAACGGGGCTGGAAACATCGGGCATTGGCTGGCGTCGTCACGGCAGGGTGGAATGCGCGACATGGTAGCAGAGAAGGCCCCGGGGAGCGGTGTCGGGCCGGCGCCCGTAATCGCGAGCAAGCTCGCTCCTACAGTGACGGCGCTGTTCCTGTAGGAGCGAGCTTGCTCGCGAAAAAATGCCTCAAACGACGCGCATCAGCCAGCCAGTAACCAGGCACCGGTCAGTGCCGAGGCCGCACCCGCCAGGCGTACCAGCGGCGCGGCGGCCTGTGGCAGGACCCGTACCACGGCGTAACCGGCCGCGTGCAGTGCCGCGGTGGCAGCGACGAAGCCTGCGGCATAGGTCCAGGGGCTGGACATGTCCGGCAGTTCCAGGCCGTGGGCCACACCGTGGAACAGGGCGAACAGCGCAGTGGCGGCCACCGCCAGGCTTAGCGGCGGACGCACCGCCAAAGCCACGGCCAGGCCGAGGGCCAGGACCGATGCGGCGATCCCGCTTTCCAGGGCCGGCAGGTTCAGCCCTTCAAAACCCAGCACGCCGCCGATCAGCATGGTGCCGACGAAGGTGCAGGGCAGTGCCCAGCGCGCCGCGCCTTGCTGCTGCGCGGCCCACAGGCCGACCGCAACCATCGCCAGCAGGTGGTCGAGGCCGCCGATCGGGTGGCTGATGCCGGCCATCAGGCCGTTGTCGCCGTGGCCCGGGTGAGCGAAGGCCAGGGCCGGTGTCAGCAGCAGGGCGAGGGTGCCGAGAATACGTTTGAGGGTCATGGACAGGCTTCCTTGTTGAGCTTTTGAAAATAACGATCAGGCCGCGGTCAGCAGTCCCTGGCGTTCGATAAAGGCGATGATTTCCTCCAGGCCCTGGCCGGTCTTCTGATTGCTGAAGACGAACGGTTTGCCGCCGCGCATGCGCCGGGTATCGCCGTCCATCATCTCCAGCGAAGCGCCGACCAGGGGCGCCAGGTCGATCTTGTTGATCACCAGCAGGTCGGACTTGCAGATGCCCGGGCCGCCCTTGCGCGGCAGCTTGTCGCCCGCCGACACGTCGATCACATAGATGGTCAGGTCGGACAGCTCGGGGCTGAAGGTCGCCGACAGGTTGTCGCCGCCGGACTCCACCAGAATCAGGTCGAGGCCGGGAAAGCGCCGGTTCAACTGGTCCACCGCTTCGAGGTTGATCGAGGCGTCTTCGCGAATCGCCGTGTGCGGGCAGCCACCGGTTTCCACGCCGATGATGCGCTCGGGCGCCAGGGCCTCGTTGCGCACCAGGAAGTCGGCGTCTTCGCGGGTGTAGATATCGTTAGTCACCACTGCCAGGTTGTAGCGCTCGCGCAGGGCCAGGCACAGGGCCAGGGTCAGGGCGGTCTTGCCGGAGCCCACCGGGCCGCCGATGCCGACACGCAGAGGTTGTGTGTTCATGCGACTCTCCAAAATAAAAGACACCCAAGTAAAAGGCGCCGAAGTAAAAGGACTTATGAACGGAACAGGCGGCTGTACTGGCGCTCATGGGCCATGCACGCCAGGGCCAGGCCGAAGGCGGCGCTGCCGTAATGTTCAGGGTCGAGGTTCGAGGCATTGCGCTGGGCCTGTTGCAGCAGCGGCAGCAGTTCGCTGGTCAGGCGCTGGGCGGCCTGCTGGCCCAGGGGCAAGGTTTTCATCAGCACCGCCAACTGGTTTTCCAGCCAGCTCCATAGCCAGGCGGCCAGGGCGTCCTGCGGGCTGATCCGCCAGGCGCGCGCGGCCAGGGCCCAACCCAGGGCCAGGTGCGGCTCGGTGATCTGCTCGAGAAAGGCGCGGGCTGGCGCATCCAGCTCCGGCAGGCCGTTCAGCAACTGTTGCAGGGAATAGCCCATCTGCCGGCTTTCCTGGTGCAGCTCGCGGGTTTCGCGGCTGGCGCGATGTTCCTGGCACAGCTGCAACAGCTGCGCCCAGTCCTCGTCCGCGGCCGCCTGACAATGGGCCAGCAACAGCGGCGCTTCGAAGCGCGCCAGGTTGAGCAGCAACTGGTCGCCGATCCAGCGCCGGGCGCTGTGCGGGTCGTTGACCGTGGCCTGTTCCACGGCCATCTCCAGGCCCTGGGAATAGCTGTAGCCGCCGATCGGCAGCTGTGGACTGGCCAGGCGCAGCAGGGCCCAGGCGGGATTCATGGGCGCACGCCGAACTGGTGCAGCCGCGGCGCGTAGTTGAAGTCCTCGTCGCCGTGGCGGGAATGATGGTGGCCACCGCCGTAGGCGCCGTGTTCCGGCTGGAACGGCGCCTCGATGGTTGCGGTGCTGGCGCCGAGCTGTTCGAGCATGGCCTTGAGCACATAGTCGTCCAGCAGGCGCAGCCAGCCATCGCCGACTTGCAGGGCAACGTGGCGGTTGCCCAGGTGGTAGGCGGCGCGGGTCAGTTCAAAGGCATTGCGGCAGGTGACATGCAGCAGGGTTTCCGCACGCGCGCAGACCCGCACGATCCGGCCATCCTCGGCCTGCAGGCATTCGCCGTCGTGCAGCGGCGGCTGGCCACGCTCCAGAAACAGCCCGACGTCCTCGCCGTCGGCACTAAAACAGCGCAAGCGGCTTTTGCTGCGGGCTTCGAAGGTCAGGTGCAACTCGGCGGACCAGTCGGGTTGCGGCGCGATTCTGCGATGAATCACCAGCATTTGAAGGCTTCCAGCTATGAGCGATACAGGGTGTAGAGCAAGTGCCTTGCCAATCGCCCGGTCTGATCGGAAACAGGGGGGAAGCGCCTGAAAATGGGGCAGGCTTCTGTTTTATTTTGTTACAAATTCAGGGTTCGAGCTGATTTATAGCACTGACTTGGTGCGTTGTGCTGTTTTTTGATGCGCGACAGAGCGCCGCTCTGGCGCAAGCCAAAGCGGGCAGATAAGGCGTGGAGGAGGTGGGGGCGGTTCAGCGAAGCGGCGGGGTTATTCGGTGCTGCCCAGCCCTTGCCAATGCTTGAGGCCGATAAAGATGAAACGCAGCTGCTGGGTGATCTTCGCCTGGGGCGTGAGGTGCTCGGGCAGGGCTTCGGCCGGTGGGTCGATGATGTCCGGCAAGGTGGCGAACACACTTTTGACGATCAGGTCGGCCATCACCGTCAGGTCGGCGATGTTCAGGTGTTGCAGCTTGGGCATCAGGGTCAGGTCGGCCGCCAGGTCGGCGCTGATGTTTTCCCGCAGACTGGCGATCGCCTGGCGCACCGGCAGAGAACCGCCGTACTGCTCGCGGGCGAGAAACAGGAACTGCGAGCGGTTGGCCGCCACCACGTCGAGGAAGATCCGTACCGAGGCATCGATGATGCCGCCCATGACAAATTCGTTATGGCGCACCAGGCGGATGGTTGCACGGAAGGTCTGGCCGACTTCGCTGACCAGTTCCAGGCCAAGCTGGTCCATATCGGCGAAATGCCGGTAGAAACCGGTCGGCACGATGCCGGCGGTTTTTGCCACTTCGCGCAGGCTCAGGCTGCCGAATCCGCGGCCGCATTCCATCAGGTGGCGGGCAGCGTCCATCAGAGCGTTGCGAGTCTGTTGTTTCTGTTCGGCGCGGGGCAGCATCGGCTGGCTGGTTTTCTGATCAAGAGAGCGGCGCACTCTAGCAAATCAACTTTACCGGCGTCGAACCCGGTGGGGGCGGTGGATTGAAGGCGAGGCTTGGATCGGAGTGTTGGGGCGCAGGACTAAAACGGCGCAGCTCAGGAAAAAACAAAGCCCGATCCAGGGACCGGGCTTTTCTGTAGAGGCATCATAGGCTTGACTCACAGCTGGGTTGCGTTAGGCCAAACGGTCGTTGCCGTCTTAAACCAGACCTTTCTCTTCCAGGCGATCACGGCCGCCTTCAGCTACAGCTTGGCCCAGGGGAGTGCGATCGAAGCCGTCTTCAGCCAGGGTCTGACCTTGTGGGGTGCGGTCGCTGCCGTCGGAAGCCAGGGTCTGGCCTTGTGGGGTGCGGTCGCTGCCGTCGGAAGCCAGGGTCTGGCCTTGTGGGGTGCGGTCACTGCCGTCGGAAGCCAGGGTCTGGCCTTGTGGAGTGCGGTCGCTGCCATCGGAAGCCAGGGTCTGGCCTTGTGGAGTGCGGTCGCTACCGTCGGCAGCCAGGGTCTGGGTGAATACCGAGGTGCTTGCTTTGACTTGTGGGGTAGCCTGTTCAGCGGCTGGCAGGGCGAAAGCGTTGGCTGCCAGGATCGAGAGGGTCAGGCTAAGCAGTAATTGGCGTTTCATGATGAGTTGCTCCTTGGAAGGGCGATAAAGTGGGTACGGAGCCAATGTTACGCGCGCTAAATCGATATAAAAGTTCATAAAGACAATGGTAATAATCAACAGAATTGATTGTTCGGCCCGAGGGCTCTAGAACGGGCGTTTTCGAAGAAGGGTTTTGCACCGGGGTGGGTATTTTCGACCCATCTGCGCCTCGCAAAAGTGCGGCGGCGGTAACGCCAAGCTGGCGCTTCGGTCAGAAAAATCCGTGCTTTTGTGTCTGAGTCGCGGCTTTTGGGTTAAACCTGCGGGCCGTTTGTCAGTCCTAGTTTCCATGACCGGTGGATTTCAACCCCGGCAGTTCACAAGGGCGTCGCCATCCAGGCGCCCGTCAGCAGTCAGGAGCCCTGTGCATGACGCGCACCCGTAAAATTCTCGCCTGGACAGTCGGTAGCCTTTTCCTGCTGCTGGCCGTGCTGGTACTGATCATCGCGTTCTTCGATTGGAACCGGATCAAGCCGCCACTCAATGCCAAAGTCTCCGAAGAACTGCATCGCCCCTTCGCCATCAACGGCAACCTGGCGGTGATCTGGCAGCGCGAACTCGACGAAGGCGGCTGGCGGGCCTGGGTGCCCTGGCCGCACGTGGTGGCCGAAGACCTGACCCTGGGCAACCCCGAGTGGTCCAAGGCGCCGCAGATGGTCAGCCTCAAGCGCGTCGAATTGCGCATTTCACCCCTGGCATTGCTGGCGCAGCGCGTGCGCATTCCGCGTATCGACCTCACCGAGCCGAATGCCGCCCTCGAGCGCCTGGCCGACGGCCGCGCCAACTGGACTTTCCAGTTCGACCCGAAAGACCCGAACGGCGAACCCTCCAACTGGGTGGTGGACATCGGCGCCATCGGCTTCGACAAAGGGCATGTCATCCTCAATGACCAAAACCTGAAAACCCGTCTCGACCTGCTGATCGACCCACTGGGCAAGCCGATTCCGTTCAGCGACATCGTTGGCGACAAGGCGGCGAAGAAAGCCGAGGAGAAGGGCGCAGCTCCCCAGTCCTACGCCTTTGCCTTCAAGGCCAAGGGGCAGTATCACGGCCAGGCCCTGGCCGGCTCCGGCAAGATCGGCGGCCTGCTGGCGCTGCAGGACGCGAGCAAGCCGTTCCCGCTGCAGGTCCAGGCAACGATCGGCGATACCCGCGTCGAACTGGCCGGCACCCTGACCGACCCGCTGAACCTCGGCGCGCTGGATCTGCGCATGAAGCTCGCCGGCACCAGCCTGGGCAACCTGTACCCGCTGACCGGCGTGACCCTGCCGGACTCGCCGGCCTATGCCACCGATGGCCACCTGAGCGCGCAGCTGCGCGATCCGGCCGGGGCGAAGTTCCAGTACCAGGACTTCAACGGCAAGATCGGCGACAGCGACATTCATGGCAACCTGACCTACGTCGCCAGCCAGCCGCGGCCCAAGCTGACCGGCGCGCTGGTGTCCAATCAGTTGCTGTTCAGCGACCTGGCGCCGCTGATCGGTGCCGACTCCAATGCCGAGCAGAAGGCCCGTGGCGGCGACAGCAAGCAACCGGCGGACAAGGTGCTGCCGGTGGAAGAGTTCCGCACCGAGCGCTGGCGTGACATGGACGCCGATGTCGAATTCACCGGCAAGCGCATCGTCCAAAGCGCCGATTTGCCCTTCACCGACCTGTACACCCATCTGGTGCTCGACGACGGGCGCCTGAGCCTGGAGCCGCTGCGTTTCGGCGTGGCCGGCGGCAAGCTGGATGCGCAGATTCGCCTCAATGGCCAGGCCGCGCCGCTGGAAGGCCGGGCCAAACTGACTGCGCGCAACTTCAAGCTCAAGCAGCTGTTCCCGACCTTCGAGCTGATGAAAACCAGCTTCGGCGAACTCAACGGCGATGCCGATATCGCCGGGCGCGGCAATTCGGTGGCGGCCCTGCTCGGCAGCGCCAACGGCGAGCTGAAGATGCTGATCAACGACGGCGCCATCAGCCGCAGCCTGATGGAGATCGCCGGGCTCAACGTCGGCAACTATGTGATCGGCAAGATGTTTGGCGACAAGGAAGTGAAGATCAATTGCGCCGCCGCCGACTTCGGCATCAAGACCGGCCTGGCCACCAGTCGCCTGTTCGTGTTCGATACCGAGAACGCGATCGTCTACATCGACGGCACCGCGAACATGGCCAGCGAGCAACTGGACCTGACCATCACGCCTGAGTCCAAGGGCCTGCGCCTGTTCTCCCTGCGCTCGCCGCTCTATGTGCAAGGCAAGTTCATCAAGCCGGAGGCCGGGGTCAAGGCCGTGCCGCTGATGTTGCGCGGCGCTGGCATGGTGGCGCTGGGGGTGATCGCCGGGCCGGCGGCCGGGTTGCTGGCGCTGGTGGCGCCGAGCGGTGGCGAGCCGAACCAGTGCGCGCCGCTGCTCGAGCAGATGCGCTCGGGCAAGGCGCCGGTGGCGGTCAAGCCGACCCGCTAAGGCCCGCTTTTCTGTAGGAGCAGCCGGTCGACGCTCGATTGCTCGCGATGAACGATAACGCGGTACTACAGGCACTCCGCGGCGTCTGAATCGCGGGCAAGCCTCGCTCCTACGGGGAGGATGGCCCCACGCATCCAGTGTAGGAGCGAAGCTTGCTCGCGATGAATGATAACGCGGTACTACAGGCACTCCGCGGCGCCTGAATCGCGGGCAAGCCTCGCTCCTACGGGGAGGATGGCCCCACGCATCCAGTGTAGGAGCGAAGCTTGCTCGCGATGAATGATAACGCGGTACTACAGGCACTCCGCGGCGCCTGAATCGCGGGCAAGCCTCGCTCCTACGGGGAGGATGGCCCCACGCATCCAGTGTAGGAGCGAAGCTTGCTCGCGATGAACGATAACGCGGTATTACAGGCACTTCGCGGTGCCTGGGTCGCGGGCAAGCCTCGCTCCTACCTGTTCGGCGGGCCTCAGCCGGCGGTGAGCATCGGATGTCCGGCCGCCTGGGCCTCTTCGCGCAACCACTGGAAAAACGCCCGCACCGGCGGATGCCGTTCGCGCCCGGGCACGCACAAGGCGCTGTAGCCTGCACCGTCGACATGGATCTGCGGGCGATACGGCACCAGCAGGCCGCTGGTCACGCTCTCCGACACCAGGATATTGCTGGCCAGCACCAGGCCCTGGCCGGCAATGGCCGCTTGCAGGGCGTAGTGCTCCTCGTCGTATTCGCGAAACACCGGGCGATCCCGCATCCAACTTTCCTGCGCCTTGTCGCACCAGGCCTCCCAGCCATGGGCATAGAGCTTGGAGTTGTGCCAGCGCACGCTGATCAGCGTCGGCGTTTGCTGGCGGGCCAGGGCCACCTGTTCCGGCGAGCCGTAGACCGCGAAGCACTCGTCGAACAGGCACAGCCCATAGAGGTTCGGGTAGTCGTCCAGGCTGTAGCGGATCACCAGGTCGACGCTCGCGTCCTGCTGCAGGTCGATGACCTCGCAATTGGTGTCCAGGCGCAGGTTGATGTTCGGGTGCCGGGCATAAAAACGCCCCAGGCGCGGCACCAGCCACAGCGCGGCGAAGGCTGGCGTGGTGGAGATCATCAGGTTCGCGCCGCTGCGTTGCGGGCGCAGGCTGTCGACGCTCTGCGCCACTTCCAGCAAGGCGCCGTGCAGGCTGTGGAACAGGCGCTCGCCGCATTCGGTCAGGCGCACCTGGCGTGGCAGGCGCTGGAACAGCGGCACGCCCAGCCAGCTTTCCAGGGAGCGGATCTGGTGGGAAATCGCCGTGGGCGTGACCGACAGCTCCTCGGCAGCGGCCTTGAAACTCAAGAGCCGGGACGCCGATTCGAAGGCGCGCAAAGCGGTCAGCGGCAGGTTGGCAAACATACAGGGTCACCTTATGGGTGAAATGGATTCATCCTGATCAACTATTGCTCATTTGTTCCATGGGGCCGGCATCAATAGCTTTATTCCCGCCCAGGAAGGCTTTTTGCGGTCTTCCAGAATGATCCAGGATGAGGAATGACAGATGAGCAGAATTCTAGCAGTACATGGCAGCCCCCGTGGCGAACGCTCCCATTCGCGGCGGCTGACGGAACGCTTTCTCCAGGCCTGGCTCGAGGCCCATCCCCAGGGCCAGCTGACCCGTCGGGAAGTCGGCCGCGCTTCGCTGCCCCATGTCAGCGAGGCCTTCGTCGCCGCGGCGTTTTATCCCGAGCCGCAGGCGCGGCCCTTGTCGATGCAGGCTGACCTGGCCCTGAGCGACGAGTTGGTGACCGAGCTGCTGGAGCATGAGCTGCTGGTGATCTCGGCGCCGATGTACAACTTCAGCGTGCCCAGCGGCCTCAAGGCCTGGGTCGACCAGATCGTGCGCCTGGGCCTGACCTTCAATACCGTGCAGGACAATGGCATCGCCCAGTACGAGCCGCTGGTGCGGGGCAAGAAAGCGCTGATCGTCACCAGTCGCGGCGGCTTCGGCTTTGGTCCGGGTGGCGAGCTGGAAGCCATGAACCACGCCGATCCGTGGTTGCGTACCGCGCTGGGCTTTATCGGCATCGAGGACGTCACGGTGGTCGCGGCCGAAGGCGAGGAGTCGGCCGAGCGCACGTTCCAGGTGTCCTGCGCCGAAGCCGAGCAACGCCTGCTGGCGCTGGCACGGACCTTCTGAGGAGGCGACATGGCCTGGCTGTTCTTGCTGATCGCCGCCGCCTTCGAAGTCACCTTCGCCATGGGCATGAAGTACGCTGAGGGTTTCACCCGGCTCTGGCCGTCGCTGCTGACGGTGGTGGCCGCGCTGGGCGGCATCTACTTCCTGACCCTGGCGATGCGTGAGCTGCCGGTGAGCATCGCCTACCCGATCTGGACCGCCATCGGTTCCCTGGGCACGGTGTTCCTCGGTTTTGCCTTGCTGGGGGAGAGTCTGACGCTGGTCAAGCTGGTGTCGGTGGGGCTGATCGTGGCCGGGGTGGTGGGGTTGAAATAGCCTATCCCTTGTAGGAGCGAAGCTTGCTCGCGATGGGCTGCGCAGCAGCCCCAAACCCGCTTCAGTTCTACTGGAAGAAATCCATTGCCTGAACCGGAGCTATCGCGAGCAAGCTTCGCTCCTACAGACCCGGGGCGATCCATTTATTGCCAATCCCCTGTAGCGAGCTTGCTCGCGTTAGCCTCGGGGGAATGTCATACAGTGGTCGTGAAGCTGTCATCTTGGCTGTCGATGCTCTTGGCTGCTGCCGACATCCAGCCTCGGGCGCCGCGGTCCCTGATACAAGTCCGATCACAAGGATGTTCCCATGTCCCAAGAGCTTGCCACGCGTTACCCGCTGGTCCTGGTCCCCGGCATGCTGGGGTTTATCCGGCTGGTGCTGTACTCCTACTGGTTCGGCATCGAGTCGGCGTTGCGCCGCGGCGGGGCCACGGTGATTGCGGTGCAGGTTTCGCCGCTGCATAGCACCGAGGTGCGCGGCGAGCAGTTGCTGGCGCGGATCGAGGAGATCCGCCGCGAAACCGGCGCCGACAAGGTCAACCTGATCGGCCACAGCCAGGGGGCGCTCACCGCCCGCTATGCCGCGGCCAAACGCCCGGACTGGGTGGCCTCGGTGACCTCGGTGGCCGGGCCCAATCATGGCTCGGAGCTGGCCGACTACATCGAACGCCACCATTCCATCGACACCCTGCGCGGGCGGGTGCTGAGTTTTATCCTGCGGGTGATTGCCGCGTTGATGTGCTGGCTGGACACCGGCTATCGCGGGCCGAAGCTGCCGGCGGATATCCATGCCTCGCACCGCTCGCTGACCAGCGAGGGCGTGGTGCTGTTCAACCGCCAGTATCCCCAGGGCCTGCCGGAAACCTGGGGCGGGCAGGGGCCGGAAGAGGTCAACGGGGTGCGTTACTACTCCTGGTCCGGCACCTTGCAGCCGGGCAAGACCAATCGCGGGCGCAACCTGTTCGACGGCACCAATCGCAGCTGCCGGCTGTTCGCCAGGACCTTCGTCCGCGAAGCCGGGCAGTGCGATGGCATGGTCGGCCGCTACAGCTCGCACCTGGGCACGGTGATTGGCGACGATTACCCCCTGGATCATTTCGATATCGTCAACCAGTCCCTGGGGCTGGTGGGCCGGGGCGCGGAGCCGATCCGGCTGTTCGTCGAGCATGCGCAGCGATTGAAAGCGGCGGGGGTATAGCCAGGGAGAGATGTGGCGGTTTTGAGATTTATCGCGAGCAAGCTCGCTCCTACAGGATCGAGCCATCCCCTGTAGGAGCGAGCTTGCTCGCGATGACGATCTGTCAGGCGACGCTGACCTTGCGCCCCAGCACCGTGGTCCAGCGTTCCGACAGGATCACCCCGCCCAGGGTCAGCATCCCACCCACCAGGTGATACAGCGCCAGCTGTTCATGCAGCACCACGGCGGCGATCAGCGCGGTAATCAGCGGCAGCAGATTGAAGAACAGCGTGGTGCGGCTCGGCCCCAGGCGCACCACGGCCTGCATCCAGGCCAGCGGCGCGAGCATCGAGGCCAGCAGGCAGGCGTAGAGCACCAGGGGAATGTTGTGCAGGGTCAGGCCGGTTTTCGGCGAGGCCAAGAACAGCGGAAACAGCACCACCACGGCCACCAGCACCTGCAGGTACAGCAGCACCAGCGGCGGCAGGCGCAGCTGCCATTTTTTCAGCAGGGTGCTGTAGATCGCGTAGGCCAGGGTGGCGATCAGCATCATCGCGTCGCCCAGGTTCACGCCGTGTTCCAGCAGCACCTCGAGGCTGCCGGACGACACCACCACCAGCACCCCGGCAAACGACAGCACCGCACCGACCAGGGCACCGGCCGTCAGGCGTTGGCCGAGGCTGGCGATCGCCATGGCCAGCGACATCAGCGGCATCAGCGAAAGAATGATGCCCATGTTGGTGGCCGAGGTCAGTGTCGCGGCGAAGTACGCCAGGCTCTGGTACACCGCCATGCCCAGCACGCCGAGGATGAAGATCTTGCCCAGGTTCGGGCGGATCACCGCCCAGTGGGCGACCACCGCCTTGAGCATGAACGGCGTGAACAGCAGGCCGGCCAGCAGCCAGCGATAGAAACCGATCTCCGCGGGGAAGATCGCCCCGACCGCCAGCTTGTTGATGACGGTATTGCCGGCCCAGATAAAGACGGCCAGTAACGGATAAGCGTATTGCATGAGGAAAAACCAGAACGTTGATGAAGGGTGATTATCCCTCTGTCTGGATCAAAGCCTATACTTCGATCCAGACAACCCGCCCTTGAATCCGGACAGCATGAGCAAAAAACACATCGACCTGCTGCCCTTCAGCGGTCTGCCGGCCCCGGTGTACTTCCGCTACGCCGATTTCGACGCCCACAGCCATGCGCTGGAGCATCGTCATCCCTGGGGCTGCCTGGAGTATTCGGCCCACGGCGTGATGCACATGGAGATCGCCGGCCAGCGCTTCATGTCGCCGCCGCAGTACGCCATCTGGATTCCGCCGGACACCGAGCACAGCTTCTACAGCCCGCAGCCGATCGTATACCGCGCCGTGTGCCTGGTCCCGGAGCTGTGCCGGGTGCTGCCGCAGCAGGCCTGCACCCTGGCCATCAGCGATATTCTCAAGGCGATCCTCAAGGACTTCGCCGCGCGCGATGTGCAGATCCCCGAGCAGGAAACGGACAGCCGCCTGGCCCAGGTAATGCTCGACCAGTTGCAGCAGGCGCCGGTGCATGACGGTTACCTGCCTTATGCCAGCAGCCCGGCCTTGCTCGGCGTGCTGGAGGCATTGCAGGCCGCCCCGGGGGATAACCGCGCGCTGGCCGATTGGGCGCGGCAGATCCATGTCAGCGAACGCACCCTGGCCCGGCAATTCGTGCGCGAGCTGGGCATGAGTTTTGGCGAGTGGCGCCAGCGCCTGCGCTTCCTGGCGTCCATCGAGGCGCTGGACAGTGCGCGCAGTGTCCAGGAGGTGGCGTTCGACATGGGCTACAGCAGCGCCTCGGCGTTTATCGCGATGTTCCAGCGCCAGGCCGGCTGCACGCCCGAGCAGTACCGGCGCACCAGCCTACAGAACAGGTGAACCTGTAACAGGGTTTGTCTACACTGCGCTGGAGGCCGCGCCCGTCGGTGCGGTAACAAGGAGAAAACTCCATGAAGATGCTGCGTATCCCTTTGTTGATGGTTGGCCTGCTGCTCTGTTCCCAAGGATTTGCCGCCACCGCCCAGCAGAACAAGATGACCACGTGCAACGCCGACGCCACCGCCAAAGCCCTCAAGGGCGATGAACGCAAAGCCTTTATGAGCACCTGCCTGAAAGCCACCCCGGCTGCTGCGGCAACCCCGTCCACCCCGCAGGAACGGATGAAGACCTGCAACGCCGACGCCACCGCCAAAGCCCTCAAGGGCGACGAGCGCAAGACCTTCATGAGCACCTGCCTGAAGAAGCAATAACCTTTTCCCTCGCAGGCGCGAGCTTGTTCACGATCCGGTCGCGGCAGTTTGCCTGACACACTCTGTATCGTTGATCGCCAGCAAACCCGCGCCTGTCGGCCTCGCATCGTCAGTGCAACGCTGGCAGACTGCCAATCCTTTCACGCTGTTTGTTTGAGGCTGTATGCCAACGTTTTCTCAGCGTCATCTGTTGTTGTTCAGTTGGGTGATCATCTTCGGCGGCCTGCTGCTGGTAATCCCGTTGCGGCTATTACCGAGCCTGCTGGCGGGCCTGCTGGTGTTCGAACTGGTCAACATGCTCACCCCGCAATTGCAACGGCTGATCGAAGGTCGGCGGGCGCGCTGGTTGGCGGTGGCCCTGCTCGGCACCCTGGTGGTCAGCGTGCTGACGCTGCTGTTCGCCGGCGCCATCAGCTTCCTGCTGCACGAAGCGGAAAATCCGGGGGCTTCCCTGGACAAATTCATGGCGGTGGTGGACAAGGCGCGCGGCCAGTTGCCGCCGTTCCTCGACTCCTATCTGCCGGCCAGCGCGGCGGAGTTCCAGGTGGCCATCGGCGCCTGGGCCAGCAAGCACCTGAGCGAGCTGCAACTGGTGGGCAAGGACGCGGCGCACATGTTCGTGACCTTGTTGATCGGCATGGTGCTGGGGGCGATCATCGCCTTGCAGCGCGTGCCCGACCTGACCAAGCGCAAGCCGCTGGCGGCCGCGCTGTTCGACCGCCTGCACCTGCTGGTCCAGGCCTTTCGCAACATCGTGTTCGCGCAGATCAAGATTTCCCTGCTCAACACCTTCTTCACCGGGATCTTCCTCGCGCTGATCCTGCCGATGTTCGGCGTCAAGCTGCCGCTGACCAAGACCCTGATCGTGCTGACCTTCCTCTTGGGGCTGTTGCCGGTGATCGGCAACCTGATCTCCAACACCCTGATCACCATCGTCGGCATGTCGCTGTCGATCTGGGTGGCCGCGGCGGCGCTGGGCTACCTGATCTTTATCCACAAGCTGGAATACTTCCTCAACGCGCGGATCGTCGGCGGGCAGATCAGTGCCAAGTCCTGGGAATTGCTGTTGGCGATGCTGGTGTTCGAGGCGGCGTTCGGCCTGCCGGGGGTGGTGGCCGGGCCGATCTATTACGCCTACCTGAAGAGTGAATTGAAGCAGGCGGGGTTGGTTTGAGCTGACGCTATCCCTGTAGCCGCTGCCGAAGGCTGCGATCGGCCGAAGGCCGTAGCGATCTCAAAATCGCTGAAGGTCCTGCGGACCTTATCGCAGCCTGCGGCAGCGGCTACAGGGGGGCGTTTAGCCGTAGCGTTTTTTCGCTTCGATGGCCAGGCCGCTGCCGATGCTGCCGAAGATGTTGCCTTCGACGTGGCGTGCGTTGGGCAGCATGTCCGCGACGCTCTGGCGCAGGGCCGGGATGCCGCTGGAGCCGCCGGTGAAGAACACCGTATCGACCTGGCCGACGCCGACATTGGCATCGCCCAGCAGCTGCGTGACGCTGCCGCGGATGCGCTCCAGCAGGCTGTCGATGGACGACTCGAACAGCGCCCGGCTCAGGTCCACGCTCAGGCCCGCCTCGATACGGTCCAGGGGCACCACGCGGTTGTCGGCGTGGGTCAGCTGGATCTTGGTCTCTTCCACTTCCATCGCCAGCCAGTGTCCGGCGCGCTGCTCGATCAGCTTGAACAGGCGGTCGATGCCGCCGGTGTCTTCGATGTCGTAGCGCATGCTGCCCAGGGCCAGCTGGGACTTCTGCGAGTACACCGAGTTGATGGTGTGCCAGGTCGCCAGGTTCATGTGGGTGCTGGTGGGCATGTAGGCGCCGCTCTTCATCCGGCTGCCGTAGCCGAACAGCGGCATCAGGCCCTGGAGGCTCAACTGCTTGTCGAAATCGGTCCCGCCGATGTGTACGCCGCCGGTGGCGAGGATGTCCTCGTGGCGGTTGTCCAGGCCACGGCGCTCGGGCGACAGGCGCACCAGGGAGAAGTCGGAAGTACCACCGCCGATGTCGACGATCAGCACCAGCTCTTCGCGTTCGATGGTCGACTCGTAGTCGAAGGCCGCGGCGATCGGCTCGTACTGGAAGGAGACTTCTTTGAAGCCCAGCTTGCGCGCCACTTCCACCAGGGTGTCCTGGGCCTCCTGGTCGGCGGCGGCGTCGTCATCGACGAAAAACACCGGGCGGCCCAGCACCACTTCCTCGAACTCCCGGCCGGCGGCGGCTTCGGCGCGGCTCTTGAGCTGGCCGATGAACAGGCCCAGCAGGTCCTTGAACGGCATCGCCGTGCCCAGCACGCTGGTGTCGTGCTTGATCAGCTTGGAGCCCAGCAGGCTCTTCAGCGAGCGCATCAGCCGGCCTTCGTAGCCCTCCAGGTACTCGTGCAGCGCCAGGCGGCCATACACCGGACGGCGTTCTTCGATGTTGAAGAAGACCACCGACGGCAGGGTGATCTTGTCGTCTTCCAGCGCAATCAGCGTTTCCATGCCGGGGCGCAGCCAGCCGACCGTGGAGTTGGACGTGCCGAAGTCGATACCGCAGGCACGGGCCGCAGATGCGTTTTTCATGTCTTTCGAGTTCCGGTTGGAAAAAACGGCCGCGCA
Source organism: Pseudomonas sp. T8 (assembly GCF_024610635.1). NCBI lineage: Bacteria > Pseudomonadati > Pseudomonadota > Gammaproteobacteria > Pseudomonadales > Pseudomonadaceae > Pseudomonas > Pseudomonas sp. T8. The sequence continues at coordinate 3,597,199 of NZ_CP102374.1, read as the reverse complement.
GTGTATGCCAGTCGTTCGCAGAATCGAAGGCCGACTATCCGCTAAATCGAAACCCGCAAGCCTTGAAAGACTATTCTTTACCCCAAACTTGCAGGCATGGGCCGGGCAGCCATCGGGCGGTCGCAAGAACCGCCGCCAGCTGCCGATAAACTTCTGCTGCGCCGCGTGAGTCACAGTATTGAGATCGATCAGCCTTGACGCTGCTCAAGAGTGCATGCTGTACGTCCCGCCGCGCCACATTGATAACGGATGGTGATCCTTAGATGGACTTCAAAGACTATTACAAGATTCTCGGGGTGGAGCCGACGGCGGACGACAAGGCGATCAAGGCCGCCTATCGCAAGCTGGCGCGCAAATACCACCCCGATGTCAGCAAGGAAAAAGACGCCGAAGCCAAGTTCAAGGACGCGTCGGAAGCCTATGAAGCGCTGAAAAGCGCGGACAAGCGGGCCGAATACGACGACCTACGGCGTTATGGCCAGCACGGCCAGCCGTTCCAGGGCCCACCGGGCTGGAAAGGCCGCGCGGATGCGGGCGGTTTCGGCGATGGCGGGGACTTTTCGGACTTCTTCAGTTCGATCTTCGGCAACCGCGGGCCGGGTTTCGGCGGTGGACAATCGCGCAGCGCCGGGCGCAGGGGGCAAGACGTGGAAATGGAATTACCGATCTTCCTGGAAGAAACCCTGTCGGCCGAGTCGAAGAAGGTCAGCTTCAAGGTGCCGCAGTACAACGCCGCCGGGCAGCATGTCAGCAACACCAGCAAGAGCCTGAACGTGAAGATCCCGGCCGGCGTCGCCGACGGCGAGCGCATCCGCCTCAAGGGCCAGGGCGCGCCCGGTGTCGGCGGCGGGGCCAATGGCGACCTGTACCTGACCATTCGTTTCGCGCCCCATCCGAAGTTCGATATCGAGGGCGAGAACCTGATCATCACCCTGCCGCTGGCCCCTTGGGAGCTGGCGCTGGGGACCGAGGTCGCGGTGCCGACCCTGACCGGCAAGATCAACCTCAAGGTGCCGGCCGGCAGCCAGAACGGCCAGCGCATGCGCGCCAAGGGCCATGGCCTGCTGAACAAGGCCGGGCATCGCGGTTATCTGTTCGTGCAGCTCAAGGCCGTGATGCCCAAGGCTTGCGGCGACGACGTCAAGGCGTTGTGGCAGGAGCTGGCGAAGAAGGCCGCCTTCAACCCGCGGGAGCATTTCTGATCCGCAACCCATTCTGATCTGGAACATAGGAGTCGCTGACCATGAGCACCCTGATCGTTCAGCTGGATATGGAAGAGTTCTGCGAGGTGGCCGATCTGCCGGCCGCCTATGTGATGGAAATCGTCGAGCACGGGATCCTCGATCCCCATGGCGCGGCGCCCCGCGACTGGCGTTTCACCGACTATGAACTGGCGGTCGCCAAGCGCGCCGCGAAGTTGCGGCGCGACCTGGAACTGGAGTGGGAAGGCGTCGCCCTGGCGCTGGAACTGCTCGACGAAGTCCGCGAGTTGCGCACGGAAAACCAGATGCTCAAGCAGCGCCTGGGGCGCCTGCTCGCCGACTGAGACTGCGCGTTATCGTTCATCGCGCTCCTACGGAGGCATGGGTGGTGATGTTGTAGCCGCTGCCGAGCCCGCGAGGCTGCGATCGGCCGCGAAGCGGTCGCAAAACCGGGCAACCCGTTCTTCCAGACACACCCCATGCCCAGGCTTTGCGAGGACTTCGTCCTCGATCGCAGCCTCGCGGGCTCGGCAGCGGCTACGGTGCGTTCGTCTCTATAGCGGTTGGAAGGCTCGGGCATCGTCCATCGCGAGCAATGGCGCGTCGGCCGGCCGCTCCTACAGAAGCATGGGCAGCGGTTACGGGGTTCTGTGTTGGCGGCTACAACGATTCGGCGCGGGATACTCGTGGCAGGGTCACGGTGAAGGTGGTGCCATCGCTCTCGTTGGAGCTGACCTCTATGCTGCCCTGGTGGGCGGTAACCACTTCCTTGACGATGAACAGGCCCAGGCCGAGGCTGGTGGAAGGGCTGCCGAGCTCTTCGTTGGCACTGCGCACCAGGGGATCGAAGAGGGTGCCTAGGGCTTCCTTGGGAATCGGCGGGCCGTAGTTGTGGATGGTCAGCAGCACCTGCTCGGCGCTGCCAGTGAGGGTCACGGTCACGGTGCGACTGTTGCTGCCATGCTGCAGGGCATTGCCGATCAGGTTCTGCAGCATCTGTTCGATACGCCCGCGATCCCAGATGCCATGGCTGTCGCCATGGAAGTTCAGCGCCGGTGTGCAGTCCGGCTGGCCGGCGCAGGCTTCGTCCATGGCTGCCTTGATGGCACTGGCCATGTCCATGGGCGCCGGCTCGATGGGCAGGCTGCTGCCCAGGCGGCTGCGCACGAACTCCAGCAGGTCGCCGACCATCGCCGCCATGTGCCTGGCGCCACTCTTGATCCGCGACACATAGGCCAGCGCATCGGCGTCCAGCGCGACTTTGCGCGCCAGCATCTCGGTGGACATGCTCACCGCCTGCAAGGGCGCGCGCAGGTCGTGGCCGAGAATCGCCAGGAAGATATCCCGCGAGCGGTTGACCTGCTCGGCATAGGCCGTGGTGGATTCGGCCAGCGCCTCGTCGATGGCTTCGTTGAAACGGATCATGTCCTGGAAATAGGCCAGCTGCGGCGACTCCAGGCTGGTGACCCAGAGACGGATCACGCAGGCGCGCAGGTGGCGGAATTCCGAGGTCATCTGTACCAGGTCGAAGCCGACGTTGTGGCGCAATTCGCCATGGCTGGCGGCGGCCTTGTCGAGGCTCGGGGTCTTCTCCGGGCCTTCGCCCCTGGCCTTGGCCGCCTGTTCGCTGGCGGTCTGGGCGGTGCGCATGTCGCGAGCGGCGGCCAGCAGGATGGACTTGGCATGGTCGCGCAATTGCAGGCGGGTCAGGGAGTCGGTATCGGGGGCGATGGATCGGGCGAATTGCTCCCACTCATCAACGATTCGATCAACGTGTTGCACGATGAAGTCGGGTAGACGCATGGCCGGGAACCTTGTCAGGCAGCAAGAGTGAGGACGGCCTGTCGAATTCTAGCCGCGATTGATCCGTTCAACACAGCAAGACGTCCGGCTTTGCTGACCGTTGGGCGGCCCGCATGGGCGCCCGTTGGATCCAGGTTTCTAGAACAGAAAGTAGCGCTGCGCCATCGGCAACACGTCCGCCGGCTCGCACCACAGCAGCACGCCGTCGGCCTTGACCTGATAGGTCTGCGGGTCGACCTCGATAGCCGGCAGGTAGTCGTTGTGGATCAGGTCGGTCTTTTGCACGTTGCGGCAACCCTTGACCACTGCGATCTGCTTTTTCAGCCCCAGTTGCTGTGGCACCCCGGCCTCCAGCGCGGCCTGGCTGATAAAGGTCAGGCTGGTGGCGTGCCGGCTGCCGCCGTAACTGGCGAACATCGGCCGGTAATGCACCGGCTGCGGGGTCGGGATCGAGGCGTTGGCGTCGCCCATCAGGCTGGCGGCGATGGCCCCGCCCTTGAGGATCAGCGTCGGCTTGACCCCGAAGAACGCCGGGCGCCAGAGCACCAGGTCGGCCCATTTGCCGATTTCGATGGAGCCCACTTCATGACTGATGCCGTGGGTGATCGCCGGGTTGATGGTGTATTTGGCGATGTAGCGCTTGACCCTAAAGTTGCTGTTGCCGGCACCGTCGCCCGGCAGCGGGCCGCGCTGGCGGTGCATCTTGTCGGCGGTCTGCCAGGTGCGGGTGATGACCTCGCCGACCCGGCCCATGGCCTGGCTGTCGGAGCTGATCATCGAGAAGGCGCCCAGGTCGTGGAGGATGTCTTCGGCGGCGATGGTTTCGCGGCGGATGCGGCTTTCGGCGAAGGCCACGTCCTCGGCGATGCTCGGGTCGAGGTGGTGGCAGACCATCAACATGTCCAGGTGTTCGTCGATGGTGTTGCGGGTGAACGGCCGGGTCGGGTTGGTCGAGCTCGGCAGCACGTTGGGGAAACCGCAGGCCTTGATGATGTCCGGGGCGTGGCCGCCGCCGGCGCCTTCGGTGTGGTAGGTGTGGATGGTGCGGCCCTTGAAGGCGCCGAGGGTGGTTTCGACGAAGCCCGACTCGTTGAGGGTGTCGGTGTGGATCGCCACCTGCACATCGTACTGGTCGGCGACGCTCAGGCAGTTGTCGATGCTGGCCGGGGTGGTGCCCCAGTCTTCGTGGAGCTTGAGGCCGATGGCCCCGGCCTTGACCTGCTCGATCAGAGGCTCTGGCAGGCTGGCGTTGCCCTTGCCGGTGAAGCCGATGTTCATCGGGAACGAGTCCGCCGCCTGGAGCATGCGCGCCATGTGCCAGGGCCCGGAGGTGCAGGTGGTGGCGTTGGTGCCGGTGGCCGGCCCGGTGCCGCCGCCGATCATGGTGGTGACGCCGCTCATCAGCGCCTCTTCGATCTGCTGCGGGCAGATGAAGTGGATATGGGTGTCGATGCCGCCGGCGGTGAGGATCATGCCTTCGCCGGCGATCACTTCGGTGCTGGCGCCGACGGCGATGGTCACGTCGGGCTGGATGTCCGGGTTGCCGGCCTTGCCGATGGCGGCGATGCGTCCGTCCTTCAGGCCGACGTCGGCCTTGACGATGCCCCAGTGATCGATGATCAGCGCGTTGGTGATCAGGGTGTCGACCACCTCGGCCGCGAGCAGCTGGCCCTGGCCCATGCCGTCGCGGATCACCTTGCCGCCGCCGAACTTCACTTCTTCGCCGTAGGTGGTGAAGTCCTTCTCGACTTCGATCCACAGCTCGGTGTCGGCCAGGCGCACCTTGTCGCCGACGGTGGGGCCGAACATGTCGGCGTAGGCTTGTCTTGAAATCTTCATGTGCTTGCCTTGGGATTCAATTGGATTTGAGACCGCTCGCGTAGCTCGCTATTCGCGGGCAAGCCTCGCTCCTACATTTGATCGCATTCCCTTGTAGGAGCGAGGCTTGCCCGCGATGGCGTCAGAACAGGCAATACACCTCAAAGGTCGCCCATGACCCGCCCGGCGAAACCGAACACCCGGCGATGCCCGGCCAGGTCCACCAGTTCCACCTCGCGGGTCTGCCCCGGCTCGAAGCGCACGGCGGTGCCGGCCGGGATGTTCAGGCGCATGCCTCGGCTGGCGGCGCGGTCGAAAGTCAGGGCGTCGTTGGTTTCGAAAAAGTGATAGTGCGAGCCCACCTGGATCGGCCGGTCGCCGCTGTTGGCGACGCTCAGGCTGAGGGTGCGGCGGCCGGCGTTGAGTTCGATGTCGCCGGGCTGGATCTGGTATTGGCCTGGAATCATACGGGTTGCCCCAGAGTCTTGAAGTAAATGGCGGTCGGGGTGTAGGTGCCGTCCGGGCTTTGGCAGTAGTTCGGCAGTTCGCCGACGCGGGTGTAGCCGAGGGCGCTGTAGAAGGCTTCGGCGTCCGAGCCAGCCTGGGTGTCCAGGTGCAGCAGGCCGCGCTTGTGCTGGCGCGCCGCGAGCTCCACGGCGTGCATCAACTGCTGGCCCAGGCCACGGCGGCGGGCGTCGTGGCGCACCTGGAGCTTCTGCACTTCGGCGCGATTGAGGCCGTTGGGCTTCTGGCACAGCGTCAGTTGCACGCTGGCCAGGACTCGCTCGTCCTGCACCACCACCCACAGCAACAGGCTGCCGTCGGCCACGCTGGCCTGGACGCTGTTGACGTAGGCGCGGGCCTGTTCCTCGTCGAGGTCGGCCATGAAACCCACCGAGGCGCCGTGGCCCACGGCGTCGAACAACAGATCAATCAACCCCTGGCGATAGTGGGCAAAGCTCTCCGCATGGACTCGACGCAGTTGGGCAGCGTTCATCGGGTATCACTCCTTGTGGATAGTGGGCGGTAGCGCCCCCGGATCGAGGGTCAGCTGCATGAACGTCAGGTCCAGCCAGCGCCCGAACTTGGTGCCCACTTGCGGCATCTGTCCGGTGGTGACGAAGCCCAGGCGTTCGTGCAGGCGGATCGAGGCGGCATTGCCGCTTTCGATGGCCGCGACCATCACGTGCTTGTCGCAGGTCCTGGCGCGTTCGATCAGCGCTTGCATCAGGCGCGGGCCGAGGCCGTTGCCGCGCTGGTCGTTGCGCACATAGACCGAGTGCTCGACGGTATGGCGGAAGCCGTCGAAGGGCCGCCAGTCGCCGAACGAGGCATAACCGAGCACGCTGTCGTCGGCGTCGACCGCCACCAGCACCGGATAACCCTGGGCCTGGCGGGCGCTGAACCAGGCCTGGCGATTGCCCAGGTCCACGGCCTGCTCGTTCCAGATCGCCGTGGTGTTGAGCACGGCGTCGTTATAGATATCGCGGATCGCCGGCAGGTCGGCATGCACGGCATCGCGGATGGAATACGTCATGGCGTGGCCTCAGGCGATCGGTTGATGGACGGTGACCAGCTTGGTGCCGTCGGGGAAGGTCGCTTCCACCTGGATTTCCGGAATCATCTCCGGGATGCCTTCCATCACTTGTTCGCGGGTCAGCAGGGTGGTGCCGTAGTGCATCAGCTCGGCCACGGTCTGGCCGTCGCGGGCGCCTTCGAGCAGCGCCGCGGAAATGTAGGCCATGGCTTCCGGATAATTGAGCTTCACCCCCCGGGCCAGGCGTCGTTCGGCCACCAGGCCGGCGGTGAAGATCAGCAGTTTGTCTTTTTCGCGTGGGGTCAGGTCCATCGTTGGCAATCCGTTGTTGTAGGAGCGAGCTTGCTCGCGAAAAGTGTTAGCGATAATGCGTACTGCCTGAAGGAGCGCGGTGACTTGGCGTTTTTCGCGAGCAAGCTCGCTCCTACAGGGACATGGATATTCATGTGCTCCAGATCCTCGGCGGCAGCGCCTCGCGGCCCAGCAGGGCGGGGCGCAGCAGGCGCCACAGGTCGATCAGCCAGGCGCGGGCCAGCAGCGCTTCGCTGGCCAGGCAGCGGGCCACCAACAGGCCGGGCAGTTGCGTCAGGTCGCCGCGCACGGCATGAGGCAGTGCGCGGCAGCGTTCCAGCAACGGGCTGTCGATCTCGCCGGTGGCCAGCAAGGTGGCGAAGACCGGCTGGCCGTCCAGGCCGATCGGTGAGTCGAGCAAGCCGTCGCCGCCGACAATGCGCTGGCGTTCGTGCCAGAGCAACTGGCCGTCGCGGCGGATGTCCAGGTGCGACTGGAAATGCCCGAGGTCGAAGCGTTCGTCGCTGGCGGGGCGGCCGAGGGCCACCAGGTCCCAGTAGAACAGCCGGGCGTCGCCTTGCAGCTCGATGCGGGTGCTCAACTCGGCCTGGGCGGCGCTGAACACGATGGTTTCCTGGGGCAGCCATTCCAGGGTGGCACCGGCGGCGACGCTCAAGTCCAGGGTCTGATAGGCCGGCCCGGTGGCGCGATACCACTTGGCGGCGCCGGGGCTGGTCAGTTGCGCCCAGGCATCGCGCTCGACGCTGGCGCGGATCTGCAGGCGGTCGCCGCCGGCAATCCCGCCGGGCGGATGCACGATGATGTGCTGGCAGACTTCGGGGCCTTCGGCGTACAGATGCTTCTGCACCCGCAGCGGGCCCTTGTGCCGGCGCTGCACCGGGCGCGTGCTGTCGCCAAAGCGGGCGTAGCCGAGTTCCAGCTCGGCATGCCAGCTGGGGGTGAACAGGGCGGTGTGGGCAGGCAGATTCATGATTCGTGCTTAATGTCGGGACGTTACAGGTTAGATCGTAACCAGTCCGCGTACACCCTCGGCTTCCATATTTTCACCGCGGCCCTGCTGGACGATTTCGCCCCGGGACATCACCAGGTACTGATCGGCCAGTTCGGCGGCGAAGTCGTAGAACTGTTCCACCAGCAGGATCGCCATGTCGCCGCGTGCCGCGAGTTTCTTGATCACCGCGCCGATCTCCTTGATCACCGACGGCTGGATGCCCTCGGTGGGCTCGTCGAGGATCAGCAGCCGTGGCCGGCTGGCCAGGGCGCGGCCGATGGCCAGCTGTTGTTGCTGGCCGCCGGACAGATCGCCGCCGCGCCGTTGTTTCATTTGCAGCAGCACCGGGAACAGCTCGTAGATAAAGGCCGGCACTTCCTTGGCTTCGGAGCCGGGGAAACGCGACAGCCCCATCAGCAGGTTTTCTTCCACGGTCAGGCGGCCAAAGATTTCCCGGCCCTGGGGCACGTAGGCGATACCGGCGTGTACCCGCTGATGGGGCTTGTAGGCGGTGATCGCCCGGCCTTCCCAGTTCACCGCGCCTTCCTTGGCCGGCAGCAGGCCCATCAGGCATTTGAGCAGGGTGGTCTTGCCCACCCCGTTGCGCCCGAGCAGGCAGGTGACCTCGCCGACCTTCACCTCGAAGCTCAGGCCCCGCAGGATGTGGCTACCGCCGTAGTACTGGTGCAGGTGTTGGACTTGTAGCATTGGAACTCCGTTAGTAGGGCTTCAAGCGGCAAGCTTCAAGCTGCAAGTAAGGGCGGGGGATGTGGCTTTGCTGTTCACTTGCCGCTTGAAGCTTGCGGCTTGAAGCTGGCCGATCATCTGCCCAAATAGACTTCAACGACACGTTCATCGGCCTGCACCTGTTCCAGCGACCCTTCGGCTAGCACGCTGCCCTGGTGCAGCACGGTGACGTGGTCGGCGATCGAGCCGACGAAGCCCATGTCGTGCTCCACCACCATCAGCGAATGCTGGCCCGCCAGGCGCTTGAACAGCTCGGCGGTGAACTCGGTCTCGGCGTCGGTCATGCCCGCCACCGGCTCGTCGAGCAGCAGCAGTTGCGGGTCCTGCATCAGCAGCATGCCGATCTCCAGGAACTGCTTCTGGCCGTGGGACAGCAGGCCGGCCTGGCGCTCCACCGAGGCGGTCAGGCGAATGGTTTCCAGCACTTCGTCGATGCGGTCCTTCTGCTCGCCGGAGAGTTTCGCCCGCAGGCTGGCCCACACCGACTTGTCGGTCTTCTGCGCCAGCTCCAGGTTTTCGAACACGCTCAGGGCCTCGAACACCGTGGGCTTCTGGAACTTGCGGCCGATCCCGGCCTGGGCGATCTGCACCTCGCTCATCTGCGTCAGGTCCAGGGTTTCGCCGAACCAGGCCTTGCCGTGGGTGGGTCGGGTCTTGCCGGTGATCACGTCCATCAGGGTGGTCTTGCCCGCGCCGTTGGGGCCGATGATGCAGCGCAGTTCGCCGACGCCGATGTACAGGTTGAGGTCGTTGAGCGCCTTGAAACCGTCGAAGCTGACGCTGATGTCTTCCAGGGTCAGGATGGTGCCGTGGCGGGTGTTCAGGCCCTTGCCGGCGGCCTGGCCGAGGCCGATGGCGTCGCGGCTGCTACCCGCGTCCTTATTGGGTTCGAGGATGGGCTCGAGCATGAAGTCGGCCGTCGGTGTGATTCTCATGATTCGCCCCTTTTCTTCAGCAAGCCGATCACGCCCTTGGGCAGGTACAGGGTCACGACGATAAACAGCGCGCCGAGGAAGAACAGCCAGTATTCCGGGAAGGCCACGGTGAACCAGCTCTTCATGCCGTTGACCACGCCGGCGCCGAGCAATGGGCCAATCAGCGTGCCGCGACCGCCCAGGGCGACCCATACGGCGGCCTCGATGGAGTTGGTCGGCGACATTTCGCTGGGGTTGATAATGCCTACCTGCGGCACGTACAAGGCGCCGGCCAGGCCGCAGAGCACCGCGCTCAACACCCAGACGAACAGCTTGAAGCCGCGCGGGTCGTAGCCGCAGAACATCAGGCGGTTCTCGGCATCGCGCAGCGCGGTCAGCACCCGGCCGAACTTGCTCCGGGCCAGGCGCCAGCCGATGTACAGGCTGGCCACCAGCAACAGCACGGTGGCCAGGAACAGCACCGCGCGGGTGCCCGGCTCGGTGATGCCGAAGCCGAGGATGGTGCGGAAGTTGGTGAAGCCGTTGTTGCCGCCAAAGCCGGTCTCGTTGCGAAAGAACAGGAGCATGCCGGCGAAGGTCAGGGCCTGGGTCATGATCGAGAAATACACGCCCTTGATCCGCGAGCGGAAGGCGAAGAAACCGAACACCAGCGCCAGCAAGCCCGGCGCGAGCACCACCAGGCACATCGCCCAGAGAAAGCTGCTGGTGCCGCTCCAGTACCAGGGCAACTCGGTCCACGAAAGGAAGGTCATGAACGCCGGCAGGCTGTCCCCCGCGGCCTGGCGCATCAGGTACATGCCCATGGCATAGCCGCCGAGGGCGAAGAACAGGCCATGGCCCAGGGACAGCAGCCCGGCATACCCCCAGACCAGGTCCAGGGCCAGGGCGACTATGGCGTAGCAGAGGATCTTGCCCACCAGGGTCAGGGTGTAGGCCGAGACGTGCAGCGGGTTGTCCGGCGCCAGCAGCGAGAGCAGCGGCAGGGCCAGCAGCAGCACCAGGATCAGCGCGCCGACGGCGACCGAGACCTTGGGCCCGGCTTTCTGGCTGGCGGTAATGAGTAATGGTTGATTCATCAGTCGATCACCCGTCCTTTCAATGCGAAGAGGCCTTGCGGACGTTTCTGGATAAACAGAATGATCAGCGCGAGGATCAGGATCTTGCCGAGCACGGCACCGATCTGCGGTTCGAGAATCTTGTTGGCTACCCCTAAGCCGAATGCGGCGAACACGCTACCGGCCAGCTGGCCGACGCCACCGAGCACCACCACCAGGAACGAGTCGATGATGTAGCTCTGGCCCAGGTCCGGGCCGACGTTGCCGATCTGGCTCAGGGCCACGCCACCGAGGCCGGCGATGCCGGAGCCGAGGCCGAAGGCGAGCATGTCCACCCGGCCGGTGGGCACGCCGCAGCAGGCGGCCATATTGCGGTTCTGGGTGACCGCGCGCACGTTCAGGCCCAGGCGGGTCTTGTTCAGCAGCAGCCACGTGAGGACGACGACAAACAGCGCGAAGGCGATGATCACGATGCGGTTGTAGGGCAGCACCAGGTTGGGCAGCACCTGGATCCCGCCGGACAGCCAGGCCGGGTTCGACACCTCGACGTTCTGTGCGCCGAACACCAGGCGCACCAGCTGGATCAGCATCAGGCTGATGCCCCAGGTGGCGAGCAGGGTTTCCAGCGGCCGGCCGTAGAGGTGGCGGATCACCGTGCGTTCCAGGGCCATGCCGATGCCGGCGGTGACGAAGAACGCCACCGGCAGGGCGATCAGCGGGTAGAACTCGATGGCCTGCGGGGCGTAGCGCTGGAACAGCAACTGCACCATGTAGGTGGAGTAGGCGCCGAGCATCAGCATCTCGCCGTGGGCCATGTTGATCACCCCGAGCAGGCCGAAGGTGATCGCCAGGCCCAGGGCCGCCAGCAACAGGATCGAACCCAGGGACATGCCGCTGAAGGCCTGGCCGAGCACTTCGCCCACCAACAGCTTGCGCTTGACCTGGGCCAGGCTGGTTTCGGCAGCGGTGCGCACCCCGGCATCGGCTTCCACCCCGGGTTCGAGCAGACCTTCGAGGCGGGTGCGGGCCAGCGGGTCGCCGGTTTCACCCAGCAGGCGTACCGCGGCCAGGCGCACGGCCGGGTCGCTGTCCACCAGTTGCAGGTTGGCCAGGGCCAGGCTCAGGGCGTCATGCACGGCCTGGTCCTGTTCGGCCTCCAGGCTGGCATCGAGGAATTTCAACTGCGCCGGCTTGGCGCTTTTCTGCAACTGCTGCGCGGCGGCCAGACGGATGTTGGCATCGCTGGCGAGCAATTGATGGCTGGCCATAGCGGTGTCGATCAGGCCGCGCAGGCGATTGTTCAGGCGCAAGGTCTTGGCTTGCCCATCGACGGTCAGCTGGCCTTGCTGCAAGGCGCCGAGCAGTTCGAGGCGCGCCGGGTCGGGTTGCGCGGCCCAGCTTTCCAGGAGCCTGGCCTGTTGCGTGGCGTTGGCCGCGACGAAGTCTTCGGCATCGCCGGCCCTGGCAGCCAAGGGCAGCAACAGCAGGCAGGCGAGAATGAAACGGTAGAGGGCAGTGGGCATATCGATGTCCTTGAAAGGTCCGGATGACCTCGCGGTACACCCGGACACCTGTAGGAGCGAGCTTGCTCGCGATGAGGCCCGCAGGACCTCCAGCGGTGATTGCTCTTGCGACCGCTTCGCGGTCGATCGCGAGCAAGCTCGCTCCTACAGGGAAGGCGTCAGACCTGAGGTCAGGATCAGTTGCTCTTCACCGCGTAATCCGGCTTCTTGTCGTTGCCCGGGATGAACGGGCTCCACGGCTGGGCGCGGATCGGGCCTTCGGTCTGCCAGACCACATTGAACTGACCGTCCGGCTGGATCTCGCCGATCATCACCGGCTTGTGCAGGTGGTGGTTGGTCTTGTCCATGGTCAGGGTGTAGCCCGACGGCGCGGCGAAGGTCTGGCCGGCCAGGGCTTCGCGGACTTTGTCGACGTCGGTGGACTTGGCTTTCTCCACCGCCTGGGCCCACATGTGGATGCCGACGTAGGTGGCTTCCATCGGGTCGTTGGTCACGGCTTTATCTGCGCCCGGCAGCTTCTTGGCCTTGGCGTAGGCTTTCCAGTCGGCGACGAACTTCTGGTTCACCGGGTTCTCCACGGACTCGAAGTAGTTCCAGGCCGCGAGGTTGCCCACCAGCGGCTTGGTGTCGATGCCGCGCAGTTCTTCCTCGCCCACGGAGAAGGCCACCACCGGTACGTCGGTGGCTTTCAGGCCCTGGTTGGCCAGTTCCTTGTAGAACGGCACGTTGGAGTCGCCGTTGACCGTGGAGATGACTGCGGTCTTGCCGCCGGCGGAGAATTTCTTGATGTTGGCGACGATGGTCTGGTAGTCGCTGTGGCCAAACGGGGTGTAGACCTCTTCGATGTCCTTGTCGGCCACGCCCTTGGAATGCAGGAACGAGCGCAGGATCTTGTTGGTGGTGCGCGGGTAGACATAGTCGGTGCCGAGCAGGAAGAAGCGCTTGGCGCTGCCGCCGTCTTCGCTCATCAGGTATTCCACCGCCGGGATCGCTTGCTGGTTAGGCGCCGCGCCGGTGTAGAACACGTTCGGCGACATCTCTTCGCCCTCGTATTGCACCGGGTAGAACAGCAGGCCGTTGAGTTCCTCGAACACCGGCAGCACCGACTTGCGCGACACCGAGGTCCAGCAGCCGAACACCACGGCGACCTTGTCCTGGGTCAGCAGCTGGCGGCCTTTCTCGGCAAACAGCGGCCAGTTCGACGCCGGGTCGACCACCACCGCCTCGAGCTTCTTGCCGTTGACGCCGCCCTTGGCGTTGATCTCGTCAATGGTCATCAGCGCCATGTCCTTGAGCGAGGTTTCGGAGATCGCCATGGTCCCCGACAGCGAATGCAGGATGCCGACCTTGATGGTCTCGGCGGCCTGGACGGTCCAGGTCATGCCCATCGCGGCAATGCTTGCCGTGAGTGTGAAAGCCTTGATCAAGCTGCGACGCTTCATTGTGCGATCTCCATGAACTTATGAGTTTTCTTGGTTGGCAGATGCGGACTACTGAAGGGCTGTTTTGCAAGGGGTGTGCCTAGTCGGCACAGGGCATGAAAACGTCGCTTTTACGGATAGGGGGAGAGGGCTGGCGCACCAATGCGGGGCCATCAGGCGTCTTTGGTGCGGGCGAATGCGCTTCGTTGGTGCTGATGATGACTGGCCCTGTAGCCGCTGCCGCAGGCTGCGATCGCGACCGAAGGGCGCGCAAGGCTTCAAGATCGCCGAAGGCCTTCGGCCTTATCGCAGCCTACGGCAGAGGCTACAGGGCAGCCTCCGCCCGCTCGCTCCTACGGAAGCTTTTTCAGCGGCGGCGCATCAGGCCGATGAAAAACAACCCGCCAATGGCCGCCGTGGCCACGCCTATGGGCAGGTCTTCGGGGGCGATCAGGGTGCGGGCGGCGACGTCGACCCAGACCAGGAACACGCTGCCCAGCAGCACGCACACCGGCAACAGCCGACGATGCTCGGCGCCCACAAGACGCCGGGCGATATGCGGCACCATCAGCCCGACGAAGCCGATGGAACCGCTGATGGACACCAGCACCCCGGTCATCAGCGAAGCGATCAGGAACACCCGCAGCCGCACGTTGCGGGCATTCAAACCGAGGGTCACCGCGGTCTGCTCGCCGGCCATCAGCGCGTTCAACGGCCGCGCCATGCCCAGCAGCAGGACCAGCCCGAGCAGCACGCTGGCCGCCGGCACCGCCAGCAGTTCCCAGCGCGCCAGGCCCAGCCCGCCGAGCATCCAGAACATCACCGCCGAGCTGGCGCGGTGGTCGCCCATGAACAGCAGCAGGTTGGCCACCGCCATCATCACGAAGGACACCGCCACCCCGCACAGCAGCAGGCGGTCGCTGTCGAGCCGGCCATGGCGCGCGGCGATGCCAAGCACCAGCAACATGCTCGCCAGGGCACCGATAAAGGCGGCGATGGGCAGGGTCAGCAGGCCGACGATTTCACCCACATGCAGCACCACGATCACCGCGCCCAGGGTGGCGCCGGAGGTCACGCCGAGCAGGTGCGGGTCGGCCAGCGGATTGCGCGTCACCGCTTGCAGCACTGCGCCGATCAAGGCCAGCCCGGCGCCGACCAGGGCGCCGAGCAGCATGCGCGGTACGCGGATCAGCCAGACGATATGTTCCTGCCCGGCGCTCCAGTCCACCTCGCCCAGGCCGAGGGCCTTGTGCAGCAGGATCCGCCAGACCACGTCCACCGGCACCCGCGCCGAGCCGAAACCCAGGGACAGTACGCAGGACGCCAGCAACAACGCGCCGAGGGCAGTTAGCAGCAAGGCATAACGACGATCGATCATGCGCCGTGGAAACCCTTGGCCAGGGTTTGCACCGCTTCGACGTTATCGATGCCCGGCGTGGCCTGCACGTAGGGGATCACGATAAAGCGCTGGTTGCGGATCGCGTCCACCGATTGCAGCGCCTTGTTGTTGAGCAGGAACTGCTGCTTCTGTTCGGCGCTGATCTCGCTGTAGTCGACGATCACGATCACCTGCGGGTTGCGCTCGACCACGGTTTCCCAATTGACCCGGGTCCAGCTGGCCTCCACATCGTCGAGGATGTTGCGTCCGCCGGCGGCGTCGATCAGCGCCTGGGGCATGCCCAGGCGGCCGGAGGTCATGGCGCGGTCTTCGCCGCTGTCGTAGAGGAACACCCGAGGTTTTTCCGTGGGCAGGTCCTGCTGGATCGCGGCGACCTGTTGCTGCATGTCGGCGATCAATTGGTTGGCGCGGTCCTGTACATCGAAGATCTGCCCCAGGTTGCGCAGGTCGTTGTAGGTGTCGTCGAGGCTGGCCGGCGGGCGCTTCATCACGAAGGCGCAGGACTCGGTCAGCTCCAGCACATTGATGCCCAGCGGCGTCAGGGTCTGCGGGGTCAGGTCGCCGCCGACGCGCATGCCGTAGTCCCAGCCGGCGAAGAAGAAATCGACATTGGCGTCGAGCAGGGTTTCCACCGACGGGTACTTGGCCGCCAGCTCCGGCAGGCCGTCGAGGAGGGTCCGCATCTCGGGCGTCACCGCCTTCCAGCCGCTGATGCCGCTGTAGCCGACCATGCGCGACTTGAGGCCGAGGGCGAGCATCATCTGGGTCATGTTGATGTCGTGGCTCAGGGCGTGTTTCGGCGCCTCCTTGAAGGTCACCTCGCGGTTGCAGCTGTGGACGGTCAGCGGGTAACGGGTGGTTTCGGCGCAGGCCTGGCCGGCGAGCAGCGACAGGGCCAGGCACAGGCTGGAGCGAAACAGGCTGTTGAGTGAGACGCGCAGGGTCATGGTTGGGTTATCCAGGTGATTCGTGGGTAGCCGGACAGCGGGTGTTGGTCGACCAGGGCCTGGACGCCGAATACCTGCTGCAGCAGTTCGCGGGTCAGCACTTCGGCCGGCGTGCCGCTGGCGACGATGCGCCCGTGATCGATCACGTACAGGCGGTCGCAGAAGGCCGCGGCGAGGTTCAGGTCATGGATGCTGGCGAGGGTGCCGATGCCCAGGCGCTTGACCCGTTGCAGCAGCTCCAGTTGGTAGCGTGGGTCGAGGTGGTTGGTCGGCTCGTCGAGGATCAGCAGTTGCGGTTGCTGGGCCAGGGCGCGGGCCAGGATTACCCGCTGCTTTTCCCCGCCGGACAAGGTAGCGAAGGCATGCGCCTCGAAACCCAGCAGGCCCACCGACTCCAGCGCCTGGCGGGCGATGGCGCGGTCTGCGGCGCTGTCGCTGTCGAACAGGCCCTTGTGCGGCGTGCGGCCCATGGCGACCACTTCTGCGACGGTCAGGCCGAAGGCCTCGGGAAACTCCTGCAACACCACGGCGATGCGTTGCGCGCACCAGCGCGGCGTCTGTTTCCAGACGTTGTAGTGATCGAGCCGGACTTCGCCCTGGTCCGGCCGGCTGAAGCGATAGCTGCAACGCAGCAGGCTGGTCTTGCCGCTGCCGTTGGGACCGATCAGCCCGACGAATTCCCCCGGCGCCACGCGCAGGCTGGCCTCACGCAACTGGAACTGGTGATGACAGTGGCCCTGGCCCAGGGGCGTCCAGGCCAGGTTGGTGAGGTTCAGCGAGGTCATGCGGTTGCTCTTGAATACGGGGTGATGCGACAGGCGTCGTCGCGGGCAAGTCGGATCGCCGCCCGCTCTGTAGGAGCGAGGCTTGCCCGCGATGGGGCCATCGGCTCAAAACTGATAATCGGCGGTCACGAAAAACGACCGCGGTTCGCCGAGGATCCATTGCTGGCCCTCATTGTATTGGCTTTGCGCGTACTGCCGGTCGAACAGATTGTTCAGCTGCAAACCGAAGGTGGTGTTGCGCAGGGCTTTCCACGACAGCACCGCATCGACCGCGGTGTAGCTGGGCAGTTCGTTGCGGTTGGCCAGGTCGGCATAACGGGCATCGACATAACGCACCCCGGCGCCGGCCCGCAGGTTATCGGTCACGGCCTTGTTCAGCCACAGGTTGGCGGTGCGCCGCGGCACGTCCACCGGGCGATTGCCACTGTGCGAGACGAACCGGTTGCCGACCTGCTCTTCGAAGTCGTCGTACTGGGCCTTGACGATGGCGGCGTTGGCTTGCAGCTGCCAGGCGTGCGGCAGTTGCAGGTCGAGGCTGGCTTCCAGGCCGCGTGACGACTGCTGGCCGACCTGTTGCTTGAGTGTCGGGTTGCCCGGGTCGTCGGTCAGCAGCTTCTTCTTGACGATGTGATAGGCCGCCAGGGTCCACTCACCGCGCTGGTCCCAGAACATCTGCTTGAGGCCGATCTCGCTCTGCCGGGCGCGGGCCAGGTCGTATTGCTGCTGGCTCGGGCTCAGGGAAATCAGGCCGCCGACACCGTCGGTACTGGTGGCGTACTGGCCGTAGAACGAAGTGTCCGGCGTCAGGGCGAACACCAGGCCGGCCTTCCAGTTGTTGCCGGTCAGGGTCTTGTCGCTCTGGCTGCCGTCCACCAGGTTGTCGCGATCCACCTGCACATAGTCGCGGCGCACGCCGGTCACCAGCGACCAGCGCTCGCTCAGTTGGGTACGGTTTTCGGCGAAGGCCGACATCTGCTTGGTGGTGCTCTGGAACTGCGGGCGATAGGCCGAGGCGCTGTCGAAACGGCCCTTGTCCGGGTGTTGCAGATCCAGCGGCTGGCCATCCGGCAGCGCATCGTTGAACGGCGAGTTGCTGTTGAGCTGGAAGCGGATGCGGTTGTAATCGACCCCGGCCAGGGTCTGGCTGTCGAGGCCGAACAGGCTGTGCTTGAAGGTGAAGGTCTGGCGATCGCCGACCTGCTCCTGCTGGTGCTTGATGGCGAAGTTGCCGCTGCGCAGAAGCTGCTGGCCGGCGGTGTCCCAGTTGTAGTTTTCGGCGTTCTGCCAGCGCCGTTGGGCCTTGAGGTAATACAGCTCGTTGCTGGCGCTGACGCTGTCGGAGAGCTGCCACTCGCTGGTCAGGCGCGTCCACTGATCGTTGTAGTGCTGCTTGTCGTTGCCGATGTTGTAGTTCTTGTCCCGCAGGCCCTCATGGAAGCGGCCATTGACCAGCGGGGTGCCGAAATAATTCATCGGCTGCTGGTCGCCGTAGTCGTGGGCGAGGGTGAAGGCCAGGTCGTCCGTGGCCTGCCAGCGCAGCGCCGCGCTGATGAAGTCGCTGGCGCTGTCGCCGCGATCGATCCAGCCGTTGCTGCGCAGGCGGTTGAGGTTCAGGCGATAGCTCAGGGTGTCGCTCAGCGAGCCGCCGCTGTCGAGGGCCTGCTGCTGGCTGTCGTAGGAGCCGTAGCCGAGGCGCAGGTGGTTTTCGATTTCGCCGGCGAAGGGTTTCTTCGGAATCACGTTGACCACCGCGCCGGTGGCGCCTTCGCCATACAGCACCGAGGCCGGGCCGCGCAGCACATCCACCCGTTCCACCGACCAGGTGTCCACCGGGAAGGTCACGGTGCCCATGCCGCTGTACAGGCGATTGCCGTCATACAACTGCATCACCGAACCCTGGCCGGTAAAACCACGGGCCGACAACGAAGTGCCGCCGTCGCCGGGTGTGCCGGTACGGCTGATCCCGGTGCCGCGCGACACCGCGTCCTGCACGCTGCGGTCGCCACGCTGGCGAATGCGCTCGCCGCTCAGGCTCTCGGTGCTGGCCGGGGTTTCCAGGGCGCTCAGGCCCAGGCGCGAGCCGGCGGTGGTCGGGGTTTGCAGGCTGATGTCCTGGGCGTCGATGGCGGGCGCGCTGATGGTGCCGGTGGGCAGCGTCAGCGGTGCGTCGTCGGCCTGGGCGGAGTGATTCAGGGCCAGCAGGCAGAGGCTGGACGCAAGGTACTTATTTATTGAGGGGCAGTTCATTGGGGCGGTTGAATCGCTTCTTCGAAAGGAATACCCGCGGCCTTGGCGCTGCGGGTAGGGATCTTACACGAAAGTGTTACAAGGTAACATTATGCGTGTCGGAAATTGAAGCGACAGCAGTCTACAGATCCCTCTAAACCGCGCATCTCGCCTGATTCATGATGAAGATGAGGCCGATTCAGTCGAGCGGTTCCAGCGCGACAACAGCAAGCGATCCAGCAGCCACACGGCCACCAGCGAGGCCCCGACCAGGGGAAAGGCCACGGCCAGCGCCAACATGATCGCCATCGCGGTTTTCCATTTCGGCAGGTCGTGGCGCAGCGGCGGTACGCCAAGGCGTCCCTGGGGGCGGCGCTTCCACCAGATCACCAGGCCACTGACGGCGCTCAGCAGAATCATCAGGCAGATCAGCAGCACCACGATCTGGTTGAACGGGCCGAACATCTTGCCTTCGTGCAGCATCACCCCGACTTCGGTGGCGCGGGCGACGTTGCTGTACTGTTGCCAGCGCACATCGGCCAGGACCTTGCCGGTGTATTGGTCGACATGCAGGGTGGCGTCGTTGCGTGGGTCGTCGGCGAACACGGCAATGGTGAACACGCCGCTGGCGGTGGTCGGCAGGGTGATGCTGTAACCGGCTTCGACCTGGCGCTGGGTGGCGATGTCCTGCACCTGCTGCAGGCTGATCACGGGCGCCGCCGGACCTTCGTGCGCGGCGCCGTGGGCCATGTGTTCGGCGTGGTCGCCGGACATCGGCAGCGGCGTGTTCTCCATGGCCCAGGGCACGGTCTGGCGGCTGGCGGTGTTGAGTTCGCCAGCCTGCTGGTCGGACTTGGGCACGTCATTCCACATCGCCGCCGGAAAGCGGTTCCACAGCTCGGCGTATTGCTTGCCCCAGAAGCCGGTCCAGGTCATGCCGCTGAGCAGCATCAGCAGCAGGAACGCCGCGCCCCAGAAGCCGACCACGGCATGCAGGTCGCGCCACAGCACGCGGCCGCGGTTGCCCAGGCGTGGCCACAACACCCCGGCCGACGACTTGCCGCGCGGCCACCACAGGTACAGCCCGGACACCACCAGGACGATGCCCCAGCCTGCCGAGAGCTCCACCAGGCGGTCGCCGAGGGTGCCAATCATCAGCTCGCCATGAATGGCCCGGGCGATAGCTTGCAGATTGTTCTTGGCGTCCTGCTCGCCAAGGATAGTGCCGTGGTAAGGGTCGACGAACACATTGAGTTCGCCACCTTCCTGCTGCACCACGAACTGCGCACTGCGCCCGGCTTCGAGCGGCGGCAGGTACTGTTTGACGTGGCCCTGGGGATACGCGGCCTGGACCCGCTGGAGCTGCGCATCGGCGCTGAGGATGTGGTGCCCCGCCGGTACCTGCAGCAGGTGGCTATACATCAGTTGGTCGAGCTGGGGTTTGAACAGGTAGATGATCCCGGTCAGGGACAGCATCACCATGAAAGGGGCTACGAACAGCCCGGCGTAGAAATGCCAGCGCCAGGCCAGGTTGTAGAACGACACTTTGGGTTGGCTCATCAGGGAATGCTCCGCATGGGCAATTGTCTCTGTAGCCGCTGTCGAAGGCTGCGATCGGCCCCAACGGCCGCAGCGTATTCAAGATCGCTGAAGGCCTTCGGCCTTATCGCAGCCTGTCGGCAGCGGCTCCATTTCTTGTTGTGTTTAGAAGCTCAGGTCCACCTTGGTCCAGAGCGTGCGCCCCGGTTCGTTGATGGCTTGCGGGTCATTGGCCGGGTAGCCGAACCCGGCGTTGCCGGCCAGGTTCAGGTGCTCGGCGTAAGCCTTGCCGAACAGGTTGTCGACGCCGGTGCTGACCTTCAGGTTCTTGTTGATCCGATAGGCGCCGTTGAGCGAGAACACGCCGAAGCCGCCGCTCTTGCCGAAGTCCTTGCCGACCACGTTGCCCTTGTTTTCGTCGATGCGGTTCTGCGCCGCCACCACCCGCCACAGGGCGCCGGCACTCCAGTTGTCCTCGCTGTAGGTCAGGCCGAAACGCGCGTCCAGCGGCGGCATCTGCGGCAATGGCGTGCCGTCACTGCTGTTCTTGCCCCAGGCATAGGCCAGGGTGGCGTCGGCCTTCCAGTTGTCGGTCAGCTTGTAGGCCGCGCCGAGTTCGCCGCCCATGATGCGGGCGTCGATGTTCTCGGCTTGCGAGGTCATGCCCATCATCCCCGGGCGGTAGTTGAACAGGATGTAGTCGCGTACCTGGCCGATGTAGCCCGAGGCCCAGGCTTCCAGTTCGGCGGTCTTGTATTGCAGGCCGAAGTCGAGCTGGGTGGTCTTTTCCGGCTTGATCGAATCGAAGGCGTTGAGCGATCCGGCCGGGCCCATTTTCGGCGAGAACAGCTCCCAGTAATCCGGGAAGCGTTGCGCGTGGCCGAGGCCGGCATAGACCGTGGTCGGGCTGTCGGCCAGGTCATGCTCGTAGCGGATGAAACCGCTGGGCAGGGTGTCGGCGCGGGTATCGCCAGCGGTCGGGTTGGGCCGGCTCATCATTCCGGAACCGATGCGCTGGCGGTAATCCTTGGCCGAGGCGCGGTCCACCCGGGCGCCGCTGATCAGCCGGTCGCGGTCGGCGGCGTACCAGGTCAGCTCGCCGAACGCGCCGTAGTTGTGGAAGTCGGCGTCCTTGGTGCGGGGCTGGTCCTTGTAGGTGTCGATGCCCATGGCGCTGCGCTGGCGGTGCTCGTTGGTCTGCGCATCGATACCGCTGATCAACTGCACGTCGGCCCAACGCCAGGTGGCCTTGATCCGCGCGCCGAGGGTGCGGCGGTCGACGTTGCTGGCCATCGGGCCGGCCATCATCCCGGTGCCGGACGGCGTGCGCAGGGTGTAGTTGTCCATCACGTGGTCGGCGTAGTTGTAGTAGACCTGCGCCTCGACCTTATCCAGTACCTCGCCGATATTGGAGCGCTCGAAACGCAGCCCCAGGCTTTCGCGCTTGAACTGCGAACCGTCCATGCCTCGCCCGGCGTAACGCGCTTCGCCGTCGCCCTTGCCGGCGGTGAGTTCCAGCAGGGTGTCGGCGTCCGGGGTCCAGCCGACGGCGACGTCACCGTTCCACTTCTCGTAGCGCGACGGCACGGTGTCGTTGTTGCCGTCCTTGTAGTCGTCGGAATGGGCCTGGTTGCCAATCACCCGCATGTAGCCCAGCGGCCCGCCGGCGGCGGCATCCACCACCTTGTCGAAGCGGCCGTTGGAGCCGGCCAGGACGCTGGCGTTGACCCGGGTGCCCAGCTCGCCGAAGTTTTCCGGTTCGCGGTCGAAGAGGATGGTCCCGGCCGAAGCGCCCGGGCCCCAGAGCACGGTTTGCGGGCCCTTGATCACCGTCAGCTTGTCGTAGGTTTCCGGCGAGATATAGGAGGTCGGCGCGTCCATGCGGCCGGGGCAGGCGCCGAGCATCATGCTGCCGTTGGTGAGGATGTTCAGGCGCGAGCCGAACATGCCGCGCAGCACCGGGTCGCCGTTGGTACCGCCGTTGCGCACCAGGGCGAAGCCGGGGATGGTTTTCAGGTAGTCGCCGCCATCGCTGGCCGGGACCGGTTGGCGCGGATCCTTGGGGTTGGTGACCACGGTCAGCGGCGAGCTGGGGGCGATGGCGGTGATCACCGTCGGGCTCAGTTCTTCGCCGTGCTGGCTGTGATCCACCGGCTGTTCGGCCGCCAGGGCCAGTGGCGTGAGCAGGGCGCCGCACAGGACGGCGATGGCATGGCTGAAACGTACGCGAGGTTCGTTCAGGGCAAAGGTAGCGCAGGCCTGGGCAGAGCACAGGCGAGTGTCAGCAGAAAACCTGGACATAAAGGTTCCATCAATCATTTCGTAAACAACACGGCCAGCAGCCTGCGGCTGTCTTTTCTACAGTCGGCCGGGTGAAGTGCGGTTGAGGGGTTTACGCAATGACTGGCGGGGCGCGGGTCCGGGCACCGGGGAACACCGTCTGCCGGGCATGGCCCAGGCGCGGCGAGGGGGTGAGGAAGTGGCTGGACGGCGAACTGTCGAGCGCCGTGAACGACAGGCTGCCAGGCAGTGCCGGGCAGTTGAACAGCAGGCTGCAATAACCGCACTTTTCCCAGAGCGCATGGTGTTCGCCCTGGACCTTGCCGTGCTCTGCGCCGTGTGGGGTTTCACCGTGGCAGCCGGGCTCGCCCATGTCCATCGACATGGACAGGTTCATCGGCATGGCCTGATCCATCGGCATCGACTGGGAAATCAGTGGGCCGATAAAGATCATCAGCATGGCGAACAGGCTGATCCAGCTGCCGCGCCGTACTTTCAGGGGCGTGCGCACGGATCGCCGGGTGCCAGGCGAGCGCGGGGAGTTCACGGTAATGACGGCCGGCGCTTATTGGGCGTGCATGTGTTCCTGGGTGCCCGCGGGCGCCTGCTTCTGCACCGCCACCTCGACCGTGACGTCGCCGGATTTCTCGAAGTGCAGGGTCAGCGGGAAGCGCTTGCCGTCGCCGAGCAGGCTGCGGTCTTTGAGCTCCAGCAGCATCACGTGATAGGCCATGGGCGCGAAGGTGACGGTATCGCCCGGGGCAATCGCCACGTTGGGCACCTGCTGCATCTTCATCAGGTCGCCCTGCTGCACGTGTTCATGCAGCTCGGCCTTGCCCGCGATCGGCGAGTCGACGCCAAGCAGGCGGTCGGCATTCTTGCCGGTGTTGTGTATGACGAAATAGGCCGCCACCGTCGGAGCATTGGGCGGCAGCTCCTGCGACCAGGGGTGGGCAATCTGCAACTCGCCGGCCTTGTATTCATGGGCGGCGACAAAACCAGCGGGCAACAGCAGGGCGGCCAGCAGCAGAGCTTGCAAGGCCTGTACGGATTTCAACATGGCAGTTCTCCAGAACGATTCGACACGCAGATCAATTGCGAGGTGGAGTCAGACCAGAGGAGAGGCGCGGGGATTGAGGCTCGGCCATTGCTGGCGCGGCGTGGGCATGACCAGCGCGGGTGAAGCGACGCTGCGGTTGGACTCGAAACGGGCGAAATACAACTGCGGCGCATGGCCTGGCAGGGCGACCAGGGGCGCCGAGCCGGAACAGCACCAGCAGTGCTGCATGGTGGAGTGATCGTCGTTCTGCGGGGCTTGCTGCTCCAGCTTGCCCAGGGAGATCGCCACCAGCTTGGTGCCGCTGGAGGAACAGAAACTGCCCCACAACAGTTGCTCGGCGGGCGCTCGATCGGTCTGCTGCATGGCTCCCGAAAGCGGCATGGCAAGCATGTTGAACAGCACTGCGAAGCAGGCGATCCAGGCAAATGCGAGCCGTTGTCGGGACATGGTGACGATCCGTCAGGTTGAGCGAACAGGGGGGTATTTAGCCTGATCGCTGTGGATAAGTAAAAAGGCGCCGTGCGGTGTGGTGTCGCAGCGCCACCGTTGCTCAGTGAGCCGGTACCGCGCGGACCTCGATGGCAACGCCGAGCTTGGCGCGGATGGCGGCAAAGATCGCGGCCAGGTTGTCCATGCTCGGGTTGCCGCTGGCGGACAGCATGCGATGCAGGCTCTTGCTTGGCTTGGCGGTCTCCCGGGCCAGGGCTTCGAAGCCGACGGTGGCGTTGATCAGGTCGCGCAGAATGATCCGCGACATCTCCGGTTCGCCGTTGAGAAACAGCGTAGCAGCCTCGTCCAGCAGCGCCTGGGAAAACGCCGGGTCGCGCTCGGCGCGTTCGGCAATGCTGTGCTTGAAGCTTCGAGTCAGTGCCATGGGTGTCACCTCGTTTTCAGTTCGGCCTTCTTGCGGTGATGGAATTCGGCGATCAGTTTTTTTGCCTGCCTGATGTCTGCCTGCTGGCTGGACTTGTCGCCACCGCCAAACAGGATCACCAGGTGCCGGCCTTCCTGGATCAGGTAGATCCTGTAGCCCGGGCCCCAATCGATGCGGTATTCGCCAAGCCCGTCGAACCACTTGATGTTGGACGTGTTGCCCATTTCCAGGCGTAGCAGCGCGGTGGAAACCTTGACGGCTGCCTGGGTATCCAGCGTTTCGAACCAGCGACCGAAGGGGCTGCGCTGGTTCTCTTGCTGGTATTCCTCGACTGTGATCATCGCCGGCCTTAAAGGTAACAAATAAGTTACTATATGGATAGGCCTTTGATCGTGACGCAAAGCCTGTTCGTGGCCAACGCCGCAAGTGTTTCCTCTGTCTTCAATACGCGAAGGCCCCGTGGCGCGGCGGCCGGGGCTGCGCCTTGCCGTTCAGCGGGGAACGTCGGATGGCTTGGTAACTCGATGTATCGGCCACGCTTTGGCGCGGCCAGAAGGTCAGCGCAGGGCCTGGAGCAACTCGCCCAGGTCATGGAATTCCCGATCGACCGCTGGCAACGGCGGCCGCTGCAGGATCAGCACCGGCAGCCCACGCTCGCGCGCCACTTCCAGCTTGGGGTCGGTGGCGCTGCTGCCGCTGTTCTTGCTGATCAGCACGTCGATACGACGGCGTTCGAACAGTTCGCGTTCGCTGTCGATCAGGAAGGGGCCGCGTGCGCCTATCACTTCGCACCGCTCATTACCGGGGTACGGGTCGAGGGCGCGCAGGGTCCAGAACTGCTCGGCGGGGATCTCATGCAGGTGCTGCAAGGGCTCGCGGCCCAGGGTGAACAGCGGGCGCTTGAAGGGTTGGAGTGCCTGGACCAGCTCGGCCCAGTCGCGGACTTCGCGCCAGTCGTCACCGGCCTGTGCTTGCCAGGCCGGTCGGCGCAGGGCCCAGCAGGGGATGCCACACAGCTGCGCGGCCGTGGCGGCGTTCTGGCTGATCTGTGCGGCATAGGGGTGAGTGGCGTCCAGCAGCAGCTCGATGCCTTGCTCGCGGATGAACCGGGCCAGGCCCTCGGCGCCGCCGTAGCCGCCGACCCGCACCTGGCAGTCCAGGTCAGCGGGCACGCGCCCGATACCCGCCAGGCTATAGATGTGCTCCGGCCCCAGGGTCCGGGCAATGGCCAGGGCTTCGGTCACGCCACCCAGCAGCAATATGCGTTTCATCGAAAAGCTCCGGCATGGCCGACGATGCCGCCCTGGCGATCGATGGCGAAGACTTCGACCTGGACCTGTGGCGGCACCACGCTGCGCGCAAAGTTAAGGGCGTGCTGGCACACCGCGTCGCCCAGGGCGATGCCGGCGGCGCTGGCCATGGCAAGCGCCTGCTGGCTGGTGTTGGCGCCACGGATGGCGTCTTGCAGCGCCTGGTCGGCGCCGACCGCCGCGGCCCATTCGGCCAGTTGCGGCAGGTCGATGCTGGAATGGCGGCTGTGCAGGTCCATGTGCCCGGCCGCGAGCTTGCTGATCTTGCCGAAACCGCCGCACAGGCTGAGCTTGTCCACCGGCACTTTGCGCAGGTGCTTGAGCACGGCGCCGACAAAGTCGCCCATTTCGATCAGGGCGATTTCCGGCAGGTCGTAGACGCGGCGCATGGTGTCTTCGCTGGCGTTGCCGGTACAGGCGGCGATGTGCAGGTAGCCGTTGGTCTTGGCGACGTCGATGCCCTGGTGGATCGAGGCGATATAGGCCGCGCAGGAGAACGGCCGCACGATGCCGCTGGTGCCGAGGATCGACAGGCCGCCGAGAATGCCCAGGCGCGGGTTCATGGTTTTCAGCGCCAGGGCTTCGCCATCCTCGACGTTGACCGTGACCTCGAAACCGCCCTGGTAGCCGCGTTCTCGGGCCAGCGTCGCCAGGTGCTCGCTGATCATCCGGCGTGGCACCGGATTGATCGCCGGCTCGCCCACACCCAGCACCAGGCCGGGGCGGGTCACGGTGCCCACGCCTTGGCCGGCGATGAAACAAATGCCGCTGTCCGGGCTCAGGCGCACCTGGGAGTAGAGCAGGGCGCCGTGGGTCACGTCGGGGTCGTCACCGGCATCCTTGATCGTGCCGGCTTCGGCGCCGTTGTCGGTAAGGCGGCAGAACTCCAGGCGCATCTGCACCTGCTTGCCCTTGGGCAGGACGATTTCCACGGCATCGCTACTGGTGCCTTCGAGCAACAGGCGCGCCGCCGCCAGGCTGGTGGCGGTGGCGCAGCTGCCGGTGGTCAGGCCGCTGCGCAGCGGGGCGGGTTGTTCCGCCGTTTCTTCACGCATGTTGCGCGGCCTTGTGTAGGAGCGAGCTTGCTCGCGATAGCGTCCGCCAGACGGACCGCGTGGTCTGGATCGCGAGCAAGCTCGCTCCTACAGGGGAGGGCAGGGCGTTCATAGCGGTTTGACGAGGTCGAGCAAGGTAATGGGCAGCGCCTGGCGCCAGGTGTCGAAGTCCCCCAGGGGCAGGGCCTGGGCGACATGGATGCGGGTCAGCTCGCCGCCATGCCGTTCGCGCCAGGCCATCAGGGTCGTTTCGCTTTGCAGGGTCACGGCGTTGGCCACCAGCCGGCCACCGGGCTTGAGCCGGGCCCAGCAGGTGTCGAGCACGCCGGGGCGGGTCACGCCGCCGCCGATGAAGATCGCGTCCGGGGCTTCCAGGCCATCCAGCGCCTGCGGCGCGCTGCCGCGAATCAGTTGCAGGCCGGGCACGCCGAGGGCGTCGCGGTTGTGTTCGATCAGTTGCTGGCGGCCTGGGTCGGCTTCGATGGCCAGGGCCCGGCAACTGGGGTGCGCGCGCATCCATTCGATGCCGATCGAGCCGCTGCCGGCGCCGACATCCCACAGCAGTTCGCCCGGGACAGGGGCCAGGCGAGCCAGGGTGATGGCGCGCACATCGCGCTTGGTCAGCTGGCCGTCGTGCTGGAAGGCCGCGTCCGGCAAGCCGGCCAGGCGCGACAGCCGCGGCGTATCGGGCTCGGCCAGGCATTCGATGGCCACCAGATTGAGGTCGGCGATGGCCGGGTCGCTCCAGTCGTTGGCGGTGCCGTCGGTCCGCCGTTCGGCCTCGCCGCCCAGATGCTCGAGCACGCTGAGCCGGCTCGGGCCGAAGCCGCGTTCGCGTAACAGCGCGGCGATGGCCGAGGGGCTGAGGCCGTCATTGCTCAGGACCAGCAGGCGCACACCGCTGAACAGCTGGGCGCTGAGGGCCGCCACGGGGCGGGCGACCACCGAGAGCGTCACCACCTCTTGCAGCGGCCAGCCCAGGCGCGCGGCCGCCAGGGAATAAGAGGAGGGCGCGGGCAGGACGTGCATTTCCTCCTGAGCCATCTGGCGCGCCAGGCTGGCGCCGACGCCGAACAGCATCGGGTCGCCGCTGGCCAGCACGCACACCGGCTCGCCGCGCTTGGCCAGCACCGGCTCCAGTGAGAAAGGGCTCGGCCACAACTGCCGCTCGCCACGGATGCACACCGGCAGCAGGTCCAGTTGCCGCTGGCCGCCGACGATCCGCGAAGCGCCCAGCAGGGCGCGCCGGGCGTTCTTGCCCAGGCCCTTGAAGCCGTCTTCACCGATTCCCACTACTGTCAGCCAGGGCGACATCGCTATTCCTCGAGGGTAAAACCTGTTCTTCCGACAGGCAGGCTTTTCATGCCTTCGGACAAAGCAGGCATAATACCGCGCCTTCGCCCGCGAAGCGCCTTTCCCACACAGCCGGTCACCCCCTTGAACGAACGCCCGATGTCCACCGCCTTACGCCCCTCGGCCTGTCCGGGGTTGCTGCGTATCGTCCCGGCGCTGGACGGCGGTATCTGCCGGATCAAGCTGGCCGGCGGGGCGATCAGCGCGGCCCAGGCCCGCGCGGTGGCCGATGCGGCCGAGCGTTATGCCGGCGGGGTGATCGAGGCGACCAACCGCGCCAACCTGCAAATCCGCGGCATTGGCGCCGAGCATCAGGCTCTGATCGCCGATCTGTTGGCCGCCGGCCTGGGGCCGACCACCGCGGCCGGCGATGATGTGCGCAACCTGATGCTCAGCCCCACGGCCGGGATCGACCGGACGCTGCTCATCGACACCCGGCCCCTGGCCGCGCAGATTCTCGCCACCTTGCAGAGCCATCCGCGTTTTCATGAGTTGTCGCCCAAGTTTGCCGTGCAGCTCGACGGTGGCGAAGCCCTGGCCATGCTGGAGCATCCCCATGACCTGTGGCTCTCGGCGTTCGAAGGCGCGGGCGACCCCTGGCTGGCCTTCGGCCTGGCCGGCTGCCCTGGGGACCTGCCCCTGGCCAGCGTGGCGCTGGAGGATGGGCTGGCCCTGGTGGTGGCGGTGCTGGAGCTGTTTCTCGACCTGGCCCGCCCCGAACAGACCCGCATGCGCCAGCTGTTGGCGGAACGCTCGGCGGCTGAACTGCTGGCGCAGGTATCCGCGCGCTTGCCGGGGCCGGTGATCCGGGTGGGCGATTGGCAGCGCGTGGCCCCATCCGAGCCGCTGCATATCGGTACTTATCCACAGCGGCAACCGGGCCAGGTCTATGTCGGCGCGGTCACGCCCCTGGGGCGGCTGGACCCGCCGATGCTGCGCGGCGCAGCGCAACTGGCCGAGCAATGGGGCGACGGCAGCCTGAGGTTCACCCCCTGGCAAAGCCTGTTGCTGCCGAACCTGCGGGCCGAAGACGCGCCTGAAGTCACGCGCCGCCTGCAACAGCTGGGTTTTCTCTGCTCGCCAGAGCAGCCCCTGGCCCACCTGATTGCCTGCACCGGTTCCAGCGGCTGCGGCAAGGCCCTGGCCGATACCAAGGGCGACGCGGTGAAGCTGGCCGCCTTGCTCCAGCACCACGGCCTGGACGTACACCTGTCCGGCTGCTCGCGTTCCTGCGCCGCCGCCCATGTGGCACCGGCTACTTTGCTGGCCGTCGCCCCCGATCGTTACGACCTCTATTTTCGCGATGCCGCGCAGCCGGGTTTCGGCACGCTGCACGCCCGCAACCTTTCCCTTGAAGCGGCCGGCGCATTGCTCGATGCCCGCCCACGGAGCACCCTTGATGATTGATTACATCCGCGACGGTCAGGAGATCTATCGCAACTCCTTCGCGATCATTCGCGAGGAGGCCAGGCTCGATCGCATTCCCGCGGACCTGGAAAAACTCGCGGTGCGGGTGATCCATGCCTGCGGCATGGTCGATGCCATCGACGGTCTGCAATTCTCCGAAGGCGCGGGCCAGGCCGGGCGCGTCGCGCTGGCCGCCGGGGCGCCGATCCTCTGCGATGCGCGGATGGTGGCCGAAGGCATTACCCGTGCCCGTCTGCCGGCGAACAATCAGGTGATCTGCACCCTGCGCGACGAGCGCGTGCCGGAGCTGGCCCGCGAGCTGGGCAACACCCGCTCGGCGGTGGCCCTGGAACTGTGGCGGCCGTACCTGGAAGGCAGCGTGGTGGTGATCGGCAACGCCCCGACCGCGTTGTTCTACCTGTTGGAAATGCTCGACGTCGGCGCGCCGAAACCGGCGCTGATCCTTGGCTTCCCGGTAGGCTTCGTCGGTGCGGCCGAGTCCAAGGCGATGCTCGCCGCCGACAGCCGCGGCGTGCCTTTTGTGATCATGCAAGGTCGCCTGGGCGGCAGCGCCATGGCCGCCGCCGCCGTCAACGCCCTGGCCACGGAGATCGAATGATGCAGCAACCTGGACGTTTGATCGGCCTGGGCGTCGGCCCCGGTGATCCGGAACTGATTACCATCAAGGCCCTGCGCCTGCTGCGCGAATCGCCGGTGGTGGCGTACTTCGTCGCCAAGGGTAAAAAGGGCAATGCCTTCGGCATCATCGAAGCGCACCTGCAGGACGCACAGACCCTGTTGCCACTGGTCTACCCGGTGACCACCGAAGTGCTGCCGGCGCCGCTGTCCTACGAGCAAGTGATCAGCGACTTCTACGACACCGCCAGCGAGCAGCTGGCCGAACACCTGGACGCCGGCCGCGACGTGGCGGTGATCTGCGAAGGCGACCCGTTCTTCTATGGCTCCTACATGTACCTGCACGACCGCCTGGCCGAGCGTTACCAGGCCGAAGTGGTGCCGGGGGTGTGCTCGATGCTCGGTGGCGCATCGGTGCTGGGCGCGCCGCTGGTGTATCGCAACCAGAGCCTGTCGGTGCTCTCCGGCGTGCTGCCCCATGACGAACTCAAGCGCCGCCTGGCCGATGCCGACGCGGCGGTGGTGATGAAGCTGGGGCGCAACTTCCCCAAGGTGCGCCAGGTGCTCGAAGAACTGGGCCTGGCCGAGCGCGCGCTGTACGTTGAGCGCGCAACCATGGCCAACCAGAAGATCGTACCGCTGGATGAAGTGCAGCCGATGTCTTCGCCGTATTTCTCTCTGATCATCGTGCCCGGTGAAAGGTGGCAAGGTTGATGGCCCGTTCCGCGCCGGCCATCGTCATCCTTGGCCAAGGCAGCCTGGCGACTGCGCGCAAACTTCAGCAGCTGTACCCGGACGCCTTGATCCACGGCCTGGCCGAACGGGTCGAGGGCGCCGACCGCCCGTACCAGGAGTTCGGCGCGACCCTGCGCCAGCTGTACCAACAGGACACGCCGATCATCGCCCTGTGCGCCGCGGGCATCGTCATCCGGACCCTGGCGCCGCTGCTGCTGGAGAAGGGCGCGGAGCCGCCGGTGCTGGCCGTGGCCGAGGACGGCAGCGCCGTGGTGCCGTTGCTCGGTGGCCTGGGCGGGGTGAACGTCATGGCCCGGGAAATCGCTGCTGGCCTGGGCGTGGCGGCGGCCATCACCACCAGCGGTGAGCTGCGCTTCGGCACCTGCCTGCTCAACCCACCCAGCGGCTATGCCCTGGGCGATCTGGAGCTGGGCAAGCGTTTCGTCTCCGACCTGCTGGGCGGGGAAAGCGTGCGCATCGAAGGCGCCGCGCCCTGGCTGGCCGAGGCCCGGTTGCCGCAGGACCAGCAAGCCCGGCTGACCATCCGCGTCGGCTCGGCCGAGCGCGAGCCGGCCGCCAACGAACTGCTGATCTATCCGCGCAGCGTGCTGATTGCCTGCAACGGCAAGATCACTGGCGCCGATGCGCTGCGCGATGCCTTGCATCAGAAGAAGATCGCCGTGCAATCCGTCGCCTGCCTGCTGGCCGCCGACTGCGACATGGCCAGTCCTGTCTTGCGCAAAGCCGCCGCCGAGCTGGGTGTGCCCCTGCGTTTCGCCCCGGCCGCCAGCAGCGTCGCCGAGCTGGCGCAACAGGCCGTGCCGCAACTGCTGCCGCCGCTGAGCGTGGGGGAAGACATCGCCATTGCCGTGGCCAGCCAGCCGCTGGACCCGCAGCAGATCGGCCGCCCCCGTGGTCGCCTGGCGGTGATCGGCCTGGGCCCTGGCGCCGCCGAATTGATGGTGCCGGCGGTGAAAGCCGAACTGGCGCGGGCCAACGATATCCTCGGCTACGAAACCTATGTGCGCATGGCCGGCCCGTTCCGTGCCGACCAGGTCATGCACTGCACCGACAACCGTGAAGAAATGCAGCGTGCGCGCCACGCCTTCGAGCTCGCCGCCCAAGGCCGCTCGGTGGTGGTGGTGTCCTCCGGCGACCCGGGTGTCTTCGCCATGGCCGCGGCGGTGCTGGAAGCGCTGCATGAATCCAGTGAGCCGAGCTGGCATCAGGTCGAGCTGGAAATCCTTCCCGGAGTTTCCGCTTCCCTGGCCACCGCCGCACAGGCTGGCGCGCCGCTGGGCCACGACTTCTGCGTGCTGTCGCTGTCGGACAATCTCAAGCCCTGGGCAATCATCGAGAAGCGCCTGGACCTGGCGTCCCAGGCCGACCTGGCGCTGGCCTTCTACAACCCGATCTCGCGCTCGCGTCCTTGGCAGCTGGGGCGCGCGCTGGAGATCGTGCGTCAGCACCGCACCGCGGATACGCCGGTGGTGCTGGGGCGGGATATCGGCCGTCCGGGGCAGACCCTGCGGGTTACCACCCTGGGTGCCCTGACTCCGGAGCAGGTGGATATGCGCACCATGGTGTTGGTGGGGTCTTCCACCACCTGCGTATTCCCCAGGGCTGGAGGTGGGGAGTGGGTCTATACGCCGAGGTGGTACGGCCAGAAGCCATAGGCCTGCCTTGCTCCCGGGCGGCTGTATGGTTCCGCCGTTATGGCGAGGGCATGTTTTTGTAGGAGCGAGGCTTGCCCGCGATGGCGTCCGTGCTGGCGCTGCATTTTTTGGACGGTGTACATATCCGTTCCTGCGGTAACGGCGGCTGGCGGTTTCGCCCTTACGGCCATCCCTTTCAAGGTCTTTTCGTTTTGGCAGCCTTGATGACCCTGTCTGTTGAAACGTGGGCATGTACCGCCGTCCCTTGAACCCATGTCCTGGGCTTGGGTACCTTGGGGCCTCGTTGGCTTTTGGCGACTTGCTTGGGTTGAATGTTCTTGGCTAATTCCAACAAGCGCTGGGCCAGTTTTTCCATTGAGACGATCGGTAGATATTCGACGGGCAGAGCGATCTGCATGCCCTCATATCCAGCTCTGACCTGGATCGCCAAGTGATAGATCGAAGCCTCCCAGCCCTCAGGCTGAGTCTCTCGATGAGCGTGTTCGACGCTGCGCTTGAGCAAGGCCAGTACGTTGTACGCCAGCACGGCAGTGGTGAATCCAAGCAAGGCAGCTCGTGGACTGCCGAGAGATTCAATTTCACTTTCCAGAATGGCTTCCAGTCGCTGGAACATCCCTTCAATACTCCAACGACGGCGATAGAAGTCCGCGATCTGCGGTGCGCTGATGCTCTCGGGCAGGTTGCTCCAGAACATCAAACTGCGGTCACCTGAGTCGTTTGGTGAATGGAGCGTCAACTCGATGCGTCGCCACTGATGCCCCCCTCTTACCTCAATGCTTTGTTCACGCACCGTACCTGTTGCAACAGGCAAAGATGCTTGCCACTCGCCCTCTTGAATCAGGCGCGGGTGCTTGGCCTGCTGGCGAATGACAAATGACGTTTTCACTTGTTCACAGGCCTCCATTACAGGAAGCGTGCAGTAGAGCCGATCAGCGATCCAAACCTGGTTCGTCTTGGCATCGGCCAGTAGCGGCAACACGCAGACTCGCTCGCTTGCGTAGGCGTCTTCGCAGGGTTGCAGGTCAATGACCTGATCCAGGTCGGGATCGTAGACCACGACCGAGAATCCGGGACGAGCCGCTCCGCGCTCGTGCCGTAGTGCTCCAAGGCGCTTTTCGGTGGACGCCAGGTGGCTGCCGTCTACCACCCGAACCTGCCAATCGGGCAGCATGGCTGAGCCCCCCAACTCCTTGATCGTCGGAGTCAGGCGCTGCGCGCAACCTGTGACCAAGGCGCGCAACAGAGCCGGTTCGGTACGGCTGACCTTGTCGTAAAGGGCCGCCAGGCTAACCGGAAGATCCTCCAGCTGCTTGGCCGCGGCATGTAATGACGGCTTCAAGCCCAATGAAACAAGGGACATGAGCTTAACGATGGTTGAGAACAGCAATTCGCGGGAGTACTGCCGTTGCCGGTGTTCTTCGAAAACCTGATCGACCCACTCCGGCGCAATGGCTTGCTCCAAGGCAAGTTTGGCCATCACGCTGGCAGGTGCTTTTTTCTCGAATCGCGCTAGTACATCGGCCCACATCGTTCGGGTCTTCCTGACTGAATTTCAGCGGATTTTACCCAAGACCTTGAAAGGGATGGCCCTTACGGCGAGTCACTTTTTTTCAAACGCCAAAAAAAGTAACCAAAAAACGCTTGCCCCTGCGTACGGCCTTCGCTGCGCTCAGGTTCCCTCGCTCCGGTGTCCATCAGGGGGCATCGACTCCGGTCGGCTTCGCTTCGACCTCCATACGATGTCCTCGACTGCGTCGAGGGGCGCTGCGCGCCATCCCCCTGATGAACACCTCCGCTCAGCCTCCCGATGGGGCGGGTGGATCAAGATCAAAAGCCAAAGCCAAAGCCGGGCGCGACCTACCGGTCGGCGCGAAACTCTGTAGCCGCTGCCGAGCTTGCGAGGCTGCGATCGACCGCGCAGCGGGCGCAGGGATCTCGAAACCGCAGGAGGACCTTCGGTCCTATCGCAGCCTCGCTAGGGCTCGGCAGCGGCTACAGGAGGTAGGGTCGCCCCCGGTCGGTGCGGCAAGTCTGGTTCTGCGGAAGGTAATGGCAACACTTTGACGGTTGCCGCTGATTTTTTGCGAAGCCATAGTTGCCCGGTCGCCGACGCATCGGCGGCCGATCTTAGCCGGTCGGAAAGCATCTCTATGAATGCTTAAGCGCCATCCATTAACATGCTGGCGCTTTTTGCTGCATGGCACCTTCTATGGCAGCTGTGCGCGGGACACCTTCGGGTGTGCCGGGTTTCTCATAGGCTGCACCCGGTCGGCTAACCCTCGTACAGCTGCCACCCTTTTGTTTAGCCGCTCAGGGTGGTTGTTCTTCAGCAACCTATGGAGATATACCCGTGACGGATTTCATCCCCCTACAAAGCAATCTCACCCCCACCCCGATTTTCCATCTTGACCGCAACGCGCCTGCAATTGATCTGCATGGCGGTGCGGTGCAGCGCATCAAGGCCTCGCGGGATCTGATGCACAGCCTCAATTGCCTGAGTGTCAAAGGTGTGGGCGATCAGGATCTGATTCATTTCGTCAACGCCGCCCACCTGTTGCTACAAGACGGCTGCGACGCCCTGGATGCCTTGCAGTGGCAACTGCAGGCATAAAAAGTCCACCCCAGAAACAGCACAGGCTCACTGTCCCCAGTGAGCCTGCTCGTTCTTGCCGCTTAAAGCTTGAAGCTTGCCGCTGCCCCTAACCCAGGTACCCCTTGACCCCGGTAAAGATGATCTGCGCCGCCAGGGCGCAGACGAACAGGCCCATCAGTCGGCTGACGATCTGCAAGCCTTGCTCGCCGAGGATCCGTTCGATGCGGTTGGACAGGTAGAGCACCACGCCGACGGTGAAGCTGGCCAGGGCGATGCTGAGAATCGCGGTGAGTTTGTCGTCCCAGTGCGGCTGGCCGACGCCCATCACCAGCAGGGCGCCGATGGTGCCGGGGCCGACGGTCAGGGGGATGGTCAGCGGCACGATGGTCACGTCCTGCTGCACGTTGTCGGTCTGGATCGCCGACTTGCCCTGGGCCATGCCCAGCGCCGAGATGAACAGCACGCTGCCCGCGCCGATGCGGAAGGCATCCACGGTGATGCCGAACACGCTGAAGATCACCCGTCCGAACAGGTACAGCAGCACGCTGGAGGCCAGGGTCGCCAGGGCGACGTTCCACGCCAGGCGCCGACGTTCCTTGTTGGAGTAGCCGCGAGTCAGGCTGATGAAGCAGGACAGGACGAAGAAGGGGCTGTAGAGCACCAGCATCTTCAGGTACACGCTGAACAGCACATGGAGCATGGCGCAAACTCACAGCGAGGGAGGGCGAGCGGAGTTTAACAGGCGTTTGTCGTGCTGTCGGCTCAGGACGGTTGCGCCGTGGTGCGGTTCTGCAGGTCGCGCTGCGCCACCCAGTGCTCGATCAGTTCGCGCAGTTGCGACAGTTCCACCGGCTTGGCCATGTGCCCGTCCATGCCGGCCTGCCGCGCGCGTTCCTTGTGCTCGGTGAGGATGTGCGCGGTCAGCGCCACCACCGGCGTGCGCACGCGCTGGTTGCCGACTTCCCAGGCCCGCAGCTGCTGGGTGGCGGAGAAGCCGTCGAGGATCGGCATTTCGCAGTCCATCAGCACCAGGTCGTAGCGCTGGGCCTTCATCGCTTGCAGGGCTTCCTCGCCGTTGCTCGCGGTATCGGGCTGCAGGTTGAGCTTGCCGAGCATGCCGCGAATCACCTTGGTGGAAATGCTGTTGTCCTCGGCCACCAGGATGCGGAAGTCGCTCGGTACCTTGACCGGCACCGGAACCCCGCTCAGCGCATGGGGCTGATGCGGCACGAACTGGCCCTTGTTGCGCTGGGTCAGCTCGTCGGCCAGGGTGGTCTTGAGGGTATAGCCGGCCACCGGCTTGGCGAGGATGCGCTTGACTCCGGCGTTGCGCGCGATGACCTTGCTCGGCGCGTTGCTGATGCCGGTGAGCATGATCAGCAGGATGTCGTGGTTCAGGCTCGGGTCTTCCTTGATCTTGGCCGCCAGTTGCATGCCGGTCATGCCGGGCATGTTCTGGTCGAGCAGCACCACGTCGAAGTAGTCGCGCAGGTGCGCCTTGGTGCGCAGCAGGGCCAGGGCTTCCTTGCCCGAAGGCACGGCGCTGACGTTCAGGCCCCAGGCGCTGCATTGCTGCACCAGGACCTTGCGGCAGGTGTCGTTGTCGTCCACCACCAGCACCCGCGCCCCTTGCAGCGGGCCATCCAGGTCGGAGGTCGGGTGCTCCAGGCGTTCCGGGTCCAGCGGCAGGGTCAGCCACAGGGTGCTGCCCTGGTTGGCGCTGGTCTTGATCCCGAACTCGCCATGCATCAGCAGGATCAGCTGGCGGGCGATGACCAGGCCGAGATTGCCGCCCAGGCGGGTGCTGGCGAGGAAGTTCTTGCTGTGCAGTTCCGAGTGCAGCAGGGCATCGCGCTCTTCGGCTTCCATCGGCTGGCCGCTGTCCTGCACGGCGATGCGCAGGCGCGGTTTGCTGGTGCGCTCGTCCAGCGCGACCACCACCAGGACCTCGCCTTCGTCGGTCTTCTTCAGGGCGTTTTCCAGCAGGCTGAGCATGGCCTGGCGCAAGCGGGTCGGGTCGCCGCTGATCACGCGCGGCACCTGCGGCTGGATGAAGCTGATCAGCTCGACGTTCTGCTGCTCGGCCTTGGCGCGGAAAATACTCAGGCAGTCTTCGATCAGTGCATTGAGGTCGAATTGCACATCGTCCAGCTCGATCTGCCCGGACTCGAGCTTGGAGATGTCGAGGATCTCGTTGATCAGGGTCAGCAGCTCATTGCCGGCGCTGTGGATGGTCTGCACGTAGTCGCGCTGCTTGACCGACAGCGGCGTGCCCAGCAGCAGTTCGGTCATGCCCAGCACGCCGTTCATCGGTGTACGGATCTCGTGGCTGATCTTCGCCAGGAACTCGGCCTTGGCATTGACCTCGGCGTTGCTGGCGGCGAGGTCGCGGCTGACGCTGAACTCATCCTCGGTGATGCTGCGCTGGCGCTCGCCCAGGGCGATGCTCATCGCCCACCCGCTCAGGCACATGGTCACCAGCAGGGTGACGATCAGCCCCTGGGGCGCGACCATGGTCAGCCCCAGCAGCGCCGGCAGCACGATCAGCGCACCGATGTTGAAGATGCCCATGCCGGCCACGAAGTAGCGCGCCGGGCGGTAGCCTTTGTGCCAGTGATAACCGGCGATGAACAGCATGCTCAGGCCGACCAGGGCCACCAGGCCGTAGGTGATGAGATTCAGCGGCTGCGAGTCGACGAACAGCAGCAACAGGCTGCACAGGCCGACCATCAGGATGTCGACCAGCAGCAGCTTGTTCAGCGGATGCGGGCCCAGCGGGGCGAAAAAGCGATAGACGAACATCAGCCCGCAAGGGGTGGTCAGCAACAGCGCGAGGTAGGCACCAGGGGTCTGTATCGCATGCCAGTCCGGCAGCCAGGGGCCGAACAGGTTGAGCATCAGCGCCAGGCTGAGCATCACCAGGGCTTCGCAGGATGCCAGCCACAGGCTGCTGCGCGAACGAGTGTAGGCGTAGCGCACCAGGTTGTGCAGCATCAGCATGCCCATGCAGCCGAACAGCAGGCCGTAGAGCACGCTCTGGCCCTGATTGGCCGCGGTCATGACCGCCGGTTGCAGGGTGATGTAAGGGCGCAGCTGATGGTCGGAGACCAGGCGCAGATAGACATCGAGGGTCTTCTGCTCCTGTGGCAGCGGCAGCATGAAGTCGCTGCTGGGCAACGGCCGTTCGGCCTGGGGTTGTTGGGTGCCGGAGGTCAGCTGCTCGACCAGGTTGTCGCCGTCCAGCACATACATGTCCAGGCGTGACAGGTCGGGCGCGAAGATCCGCAGCAGTTGTTCGTGCTTGCCCGGTTGCAGTTTGAAACGCAGCCATAACGCGCCTCCGGGTTCGGCGGCGGTGATGCGTTCCAGTTCGATCGGGCTGAATTGATTGGTGTAGCGCGGGGAGCGGATATCGCTCAGTTGCAGGTCGGCCTGTTCATCGAGCAAAACGGCCCAGTTACTGCCTTGTGCGGCCTGGGCCGGGATCAAGCAGAGCAGGGTCAGCAGAGTGACGGTGAAACCTATGGCAGTCCTGAGCCAGCGCACGGCGAAATCCCTTCGTAGGTTGATGCCAGATTATAACTATGCGCGGCGCTGGAGCCGTCCGGCAAGGGCCTGGGGCGCCTGCCGGACGGGAAGACAGGATTACTCCTGATTTTCGCCACGCTCGCGGGCAATGGCCCGGTAACCGATGTCTTTGCGGTAGAAGCAGCCTTGCCAATCGATCTTAGCTGCCAGTTGGTAAGCCTGCTGCTGCGCGGCACTTACGCTGTCGCCCAGGGCGGTGGCGCAGAGCACGCGGCCGCCGGAGGTTACCACTTGACCGTCCTTGAGCGCGGTACCGGCGTGGAAGACTTTGCCTTCCAGTTTGGCGGCTGCGTCCAGGCCTTCGATCAGCGCGCCTTTGGCGTAGTCACCAGGATAGCCGCCGGCGGCCAGGACGATGCCCAGGCTCGGACGTGGATCCCATTGCGCTTCGACCTTGTCCAGCGCCTGGGCCAGGGCGGCCTCGACCAGCAGCACCAGGCTCGACTGCAGGCGCAGCATCACCGGTTGGGTTTCCGGGTCGCCGAAGCGGCAGTTGAACTCGATGACCTTCGGGTTGCCGGCCTTGTCGATCATCAGGCCGGCGTACAGGAAACCGGTGTAGACGTTGCCTTCGTCGGCCATGCCGCGCACGGTCGGCCAGATCACCTGGTCCATCACGCGCTGGTGCACGTCGGCGGTGACTACCGGAGCAGGGGAGTAAGCACCCATGCCGCCGGTGTTCGGGCCGCTGTCGCCGTCGCCGACACGTTTGTGGTCCTGGCTGGTGGCCATGGGCAGCACGTTCTTGCCGTCGACCATGACGATGAAGCTGGCTTCCTCGCCGTCGAGGAACTCTTCGATCACTACACGCGAACCAGCGTCGCCGAAGGCATTGCCGGCCAGCATGTCGCGCACGGCGTCTTCGGCTTCGGCCAGGGTCATGGCGACGATCACGCCCTTACCGGCGGCCAGGCCGTCGGCCTTGATCACGATCGGCGCGCCTTTTTCCCGCAGATAAGCCAGGGCTGGCTCGATCTCGGTGAAGTTCTGGTAGTCGGCGGTCGGGATCTTGTGGCGAGCCAGGAAGTCCTTGGTGAAGGCTTTCGAACCTTCCAGCTGGGCCGCGCCAGCGGTCGGACCGAAGCAGTCCAGGCCGCGGGAGCGGAACAGATCGACCACGCCGGCGACCAGCGGGACTTCCGGACCGACGATGGTCAGGGAAACGTTCTTCTCGGCGAAGTCGGCCAGTTGCTCGAGGGCCAATACGTCGATGGCCACGTTCTCGCACTTGGCTTCGATGGCGGTGCCGGCGTTGCCCGGGGCAACGAAGACTTTCTCGACCCGTGGGTCTTGAGCGACTTTCCAGGCCAGGGCGTGTTCACGACCGCCGCTACCAATGATCAAAACGTTCAAGTCAGACTCCTTCGGAGGAAGCTATAAGCCGCAAGCTGCAAGTTAAGAGCAATCTGGATCGCTCTGAAGTGCTGCGTGCAGCTTTGAATTAGGAAGGCTGCAAGGGCAAGGCAAGAGCAACTGCGGTCGGCTCTGCCTTGTCGCTTGCAGCTTGAAGCTTGTGGCTGCTCTTAGTGGCGGAAGTGGCGCATACCGGTGAAGACCATGGCAATGCCAGCTTCATCGGCGGCGGCGATCACTTCGTTGTCGCGCATCGAGCCGCCTGGCTGGATCACCGCGGTGATGCCGACCTTGGCCGCGTTGTCGATACCGTCGCGGAACGGGAAGAACGCATCGGATGCCATGACCGCGCCCTGCACTTGCAGGCCGGCGTGTTCAGCCTTGATCGCGGCGATACGGGCGGAGTTCACGCGGCTCATCTGGCCGGCGCCGACGCCGATGGTCTGACGGTTCTTGGCGTAGACGATGGCGTTGGACTTGACGAACTTGGCCACTTTCCAGGCGAAGATCAGGTCGTGGATTTCCTGTTCGGTCGGGGCGCGCTTGGTCACCACTTTCAGGTCGTCGGCGCCGATCATGCCGATGTCGCGGCTCTGCACCAGCAGGCCACCGTTGACGCGCTTGTAGTCCCAGGCCGGAACACGGTCCGCCGACCATTGGCCGCAGGCCAGCAGGCGCACGTTGGCCTTGGCGGCAACGATGGCGCGGGCTTCCTCGCTGACCGAAGGGGCGATGATCACTTCGACGAACTGACGCTCGACGATGGCCTTGGCGGTCTCGGCGTCCAGTTCGCGGTTGAAGGCGATGATGCCGCCGAAGGCCGATTCGGTGTCGGTGGCGTAAGCCAGCTCGTACGCCTGGCGGATACCGCCTTCAGCGTCCGGGCTCACGGCCACGCCGCACGGGTTGGCGTGCTTGACGATGACGCAGGCCGGCTTGACGAAGCTCTTCACGCATTCCAGCGCGGCGTCGGTGTCGGCCACGTTGTTGTACGACAGCTCCTTGCCTTGCAGCTGGGTAGCGGTGGCGATGCCGACTTCGGCAGGCTTGGCTTCCACGTAGAACGCCGCACTCTGGTGCGGGTTCTCGCCGTAGCGCATTTCCTGGGCCTTGATGAACTGGCTGTTGAAGGTGCGCGGGAATTCGCTGCGGCCTTCGGTGGTCAGGGTCTCGGCCGCCTGGTTCACGGTGCCCATGTAGTTGGCGATCATGCCGTCATAGGCCGCGGTGTGTTCGAAGGCCTTGAGCATCAGGTCGAAACGCTGGGCGTAGGTCAGGCCGCCGGCCTTCAGGCTTTCCAGGACGTTGGCGTAATCGCTGGCATTCACCACGATGGCCACGTCTTTGTGGTTCTTGGCCGCCGAGCGGACCATGGTCGGGCCGCCGATGTCGATGTTCTCGATGGCGGTCGGCAGGTCGCAGCCCGGCTTGGAGATGGTGGCTTCGAACGGGTAGAGGTTGACCGCTACCAGGTCGATCGGCTTGATGCCGTGCTCGTTCATGATGGCGTCGTCGATACCGCGACGACCGAGGATACCGCCGTGGATTTTCGGGTGCAGGGTCTTCACCCGGCCGTCCATCATTTCCGCGAAACCGGTGTAATCCGCGACTTCTACTGCGGCCACGCCGTTGTCCTGCAGCAGTTTGAAGGTCCCGCCGGTGGAGAGGATCTCCACGCCCAGGGCTTCCAGCTCCTTGGCGAATTCGAGGATCCCGGTCTTGTCGGAAACACTGATCAAGGCGCGGCGGATCGGCAGGCGGGTAGTCTGGTCGGTCATCTCAATTTCCATCAAAAGCAAAGGAGTCAGCAAAAAAGGCGACCGGTTTTACGCGGGCGCCTTTCTGGTTTGATTGAATGCTTACAGCAAATCGTACTGCTTGAGTTTCTTGCGCAGGGTGCCGCGGTTCAGACCGAGCAGCTCGCTGGCCTTGGTCTGGTTGCCCTTGACGTAGTTCATCACGCTTTCGAGCAACGGAGCCTCGACTTCGGAGAGCACCAGGTTGTACACGTCCGTGACGGCCGCGCCCTCAAGGTGGGCGAAATAATTGTGCAGCGCCTTCTCGACACTCCCGCGAAGGGTCTGGCCTTCTTCGCTCGGTGTATTGAGGTGCTGTTTCAAATTCACGTTGTCGCTCACGGGTGCTGTTCCACTCACTAAAGTCTCGGTCATCATCGTCATGCGGCCACCCCCTCTCCGTCCCCTGTCACCAGGCTCTTGTAACGCTCGGCAAAGAACTCACGAACGTTGGCGCACTGTGCTTCCGTATCTTCCAAACGATTGAAGTGGGCGCGAAACTCCCTGGCGCCCGGCAGGGTTGCGAGATACCAGCCCACATGCTTGCGAGCAATGCGTACGCCCATGACATCGCCATAGAAGGCATGCAGCGCGGCCAGATGCTCAAGCAGAATACGTTCCACCTCGAACAGCTCAGGTGCCGGCAGGGTTTGACCGGTAC
The DNA here is from genome assembly GCF_024610635.1 of Pseudomonas sp. T8. Taxonomy (NCBI): domain Bacteria; kingdom Pseudomonadati; phylum Pseudomonadota; class Gammaproteobacteria; order Pseudomonadales; family Pseudomonadaceae; genus Pseudomonas; species Pseudomonas sp. T8. The sequence continues at coordinate 3,554,582 of NZ_CP102374.1, read as the reverse complement.
GCAGAAAATGCTCGATTTCACGAAAAATCCATGGCCGCCCCTGAGCGGCCCGGCCAATCAACAGCCCGTCGGCACCGGTAGCGTCGAGGACGTAGCGGGCCTTTTCGGGCGAGTCGATATCGCCGTTGGCGAAGACCGGGATCGACACCGCCTGCTTGATCGCAGCGATGGTGTCGTACTCGGCAACACCGGTGTACAGGTCGGCCCGGGTCCGGCCATGGACCGCCAATGCCGTGATACCTGCCTGTTCGGCGATCTTCGCCACCGTCAGGCCGTTCTTGTTCGCCCGGTCCCAGCCGGTACGGATCTTCAGGGTGACCGGCACATCGACTGCGGCCACCACGGCCTGCAGGATCTCGTTCACCAGATCTTCATCTTTCAGTAACGCGGAGCCGGCGGCCTTGTTGCAGACCTTCTTTGCCGGGCAACCCATGTTGATATCAATAATCTGTGCGCCCAACTCGACGTTGGCGCGGGCGGCATCCGCCAGCATCTGTGCATCGCCACCGGCGATCTGTACCGAGCGCGGCTCGGGATCACCCTCGTGGATCATGCGCAGACGCGATTTGCGACTGTTCCACAAACTCATGTCGCTGGTGACCATTTCCGAGACTACAAGGCCTGCACCCAACCGCTTGCAAAGCTGACGAAAGGGCTGGTCGGTGACTCCCGCCATGGGGGCGAGAATCAAGCCGTTGTGCAATGTATATGGGCCGATGCGTACCGCCGACATAGGACTTCCCTGTTGTGGGGCCGGATCATGAGAGTTCGAAAAAGGGTTGGCATGATACCCGCTCTCGATGACCGGATAAAGGCTGAATTGGATAAAATCTGAACAGTTATTCTGTTATCGCCAACGGTTTGGTCCGCTGGGCAGCAGTCAGAAAACCGTCGTCAATCCAGCGCGGCCTTTGCTCGGATGGCCTGTCTTACTCGGGCGAGTGAAAGCTTAGGCTGTAGTTGACGGCCTTGGGGCCCGGATCGAGGATGTCCAGCGCGATGTGGATCGGCGTCTGCGGCGGCATCTCCGACACGCCTTCGAGTTCACCCTTGACGTATTCGCCGGGCTTGAAGCGACGACTGGCGATCAGATGGCCGTTGAGGTCGGCGAAACGCAGCTCCAGCAGCGGGAAGGGCTGGGAGAACGGCGCGCGGTTGTAGATGATCGCATCCACTACCAGGGCGCCGCTGAAGTCCGGGTGGCTGCGCACCACCAGGTTGCTGCTCTTGATGCGACCGATATCGACCTTCGAGGGCACGGTGCAACCCAGTTCCGGGCACAGTTGCTGGAACCAGGGGCGGTACTGGTCCTGGCGCGCCAGTTCGTCGAAGTGATAGGCAATGTACTGGCCCGCCAGGCCGGCGGCGGCCAGCAGGATCAACAAACTCCAGAGCAGGCGGCGGCCCCAGGGCGAGCGGCGCTTTTGCCAGTCCAGCTGGATCGGGTCGTCTTCCAGGTCCAGCAGCACGGGGTCCGGCGCCTCGGGCTCGGCGCGGCCACGCTTGTTGCGTCGTGGCGTCGGGCTGGCTGGCGGCTCGATCTCATCGGGCTCGTCGGCCTTCAGGGAGCTGTGCGCTGGCATGGGCTCCAGGTCGTCGTCCGGGAGCAGGGAGGGCGCCTTGGGTTCGTCTTCCAGATCGTCCAGGTTGAAGGACAGCGACGGTTCGGTACGCCCGGACCGGCCGGCATTGACGGCGGCCGGCTCGGTTTTTTCGTCGAGGTCGTCGCTGCTGCCGGGTGGCTGGCTGAACAGGCTGTCGGGCCAGTGTTCCTCTTCGGCTTCCGGCTGGTCGCGGCGGGCACTGAGGGTGTCTTCCCTGGCGGCGCGCTCCTGGCCAAAGGCCTTGGTCGGCTGGATTTCCCGCTGTTCGAGCTTGGCCAGCTCCTCGTCCAGGTCGAGGCTGTCCAGGTCGAGTTCGGTGGCGCTCCACTGCTTCTGGCTGATGGCGCGCGGTGGCGGCGGGGTCAGCGGTTCGGTAGGGGTGGCCGGTGTGGAAAGTGCAGCGACAGCGTCCTTGCCAGCGCGTTGCTCAAGCAACTGCCGTGCGGCGTTGAACACCTGCAGGCACGAGCCGCAGCGCACCACGCCCCGGGCCACGCTCAACTGAGCGTGGCTGACGCGGAAGCTGGTCTGGCAATGCGGGCACTGGGTGACGAAACTGTCGGTCATGCGGCGATCCGGTTCATGCAGGCGGCCATTCTAGCGCCGACGGCCGGTGATGCGTACCCAGCCATCGAGGTTGGCGATAGGATCCAGGTCGAAGTCCTGGGCGTAGGCGGCCGCGACTTCTTCACCTTGTTCGGCGAGGATGCCCGACAGCGCCAGGCGTCCGCCGCTCTTGACCAGGCGGGACAGTTGCGGCGCCAGGGAAACCAGCGGGCCGGCGAGGATATTGGCGACCAGCACGTCCGCCTGGACCTGTGGCAGGTCTTCCGGCAGATAGAGCGGGAATAGTTCTTCGGCGATGTTGTTGCGCCCGGCGTTGTCGCGGGAGGCTTCCAGGGCCTGCACGTCGATGTCGGTGCCCACCGCCTGCTTGGCGCCCAGTAGCAGGGCGGCGATCGCCAGGATCCCCGAGCCGCAACCGAAGTCCAGCACGTTGCAGTCTTTCAGGTCCTGGCCGTCGAGCCATTCCAGGCACAGCGCGGTGGTCGGGTGCGTGCCGGTGCCGAAGGCCAGGCCCGGATCGAGCAGCAGGTTGACCGCGTCCGGCTCGGGAGCGGCGTGCCAGCTGGGGACGATCCACAGGCGCTGGCCGAAACGCATCGGTTGGAAGTTGTCCATCCAGCTGCGTTCCCAGTCCTGGTCTTCGATCACTTCGCTGTGATGTTCGGGCAGCGGGCTGCCGGTCAGCAGCTCAAGGTGGGCCAGCACGCTGGCAGCCTCGGTGCCGCCTTCGAACAGGGCCAGCAGGTGAGTGTGATTCCACAGCGGGGTGGTGTTGAGTTCCGGTTCGAAGATCGGCTGATCCTCGGCGTCCATGAAGGTCACCGAAACGGCGCCGACTTCGAGAAAAGCGTCTTCGTAGGTTTCGGCTTGTTCTGGGCTGATGGCGAGACGGACTTGCAGCCAAGGCATGGCGGGCACCTTTGAAATATGTAATGTGCAGCCTAGCGGGCTGCGAGAAGCGCGCAAGTTTACGCGAGCAGGAAGCAGAAGACGACACGCCAGGCGCCATTTCCACTTGCCCACACCGCCTCTCTGTAGGGGCGAGCTTGCTCGCGATGCCTGCAGGGGCGCCGCGTAACACCAGGAAAATGCGTGTTGTCGCTGATGCCCCTATCGCGAGCAAGCTCGCTCCTGCTGGAGGGGCAGAAACGACAAGGCCGCTCGAAAGCGGCCTTGTCGGTCTGGTGCGGTGTCGATCAGTGTTGACCGGCCAGCTTGTGCTCCAGGTAGTGAATGTTCACACCACCTTTGCAGAAGCCTTCGTCACGAGTCAGGTCGCGGTGCAGCGGAATGTTGGTCTTGATCCCGTCGACCACGATTTCGTCCAGCGCATTGCGCATGCGCGCCATGGCTTCTTCACGGGTTGCCCCGTAAGTGATCAGCTTGCCGATCAACGAATCGTAGTTCGGTGGAACCGCGTAACCGCTGTACAGGTGCGAGTCGACGCGTACGCCATTGCCGCCCGGAGCATGGAAATGCTTGACCGTGCCTGGGCTTGGCATGAAGGTTTTCGGGTCTTCGGCGTTGATCCGGCATTCCAGGGCGTGGCCACGAATGACTACGTCCTTCTGGGAGATCGACAGCTTGTTGCCAGCGGCGATGCTCAGCATCTCCTTGACGATGTCGACGCCAGTGACCATTTCCGATACCGGGTGCTCTACCTGCACGCGAGTGTTCATCTCGATGAAGTAGAAACGACCGTTCTCGTACAGGAACTCGAAGGTACCGGCACCGCGGTAGCCGATGTCGATGCACGCCTTGACGCAGCGCGCGAAGACTTCCTGGCGAGCGGTTTCGTCGATGCCCGGGGCCGGCGCTTCTTCAAGCACCTTCTGGTGACGACGCTGCAGGGAGCAGTCGCGGTCGCCCAGGTGGATCGCGTTGCCCTGGCCGTCGGACAGTACCTGGACTTCCACGTGGCGTGGGTTGGTCAGGAACTTCTCCAGGTAGACCATCGGGTTGCCGAACGCCGCGCCCGCTTCGGAGCGGGTCAGCTTGGCCGAGGAGATCAGGTCTTCTTCTTTATGCACCACGCGCATGCCGCGACCACCGCCGCCGCCAGCGGCCTTGATGATCACCGGGTAGCCGACTTCACGGCCGATGCGCAACGCGGTTTCTTCGTCTTCCGGCAGCGGGCCGTCGGAACCGGGAACGGTCGGTACGCCGGCAGCGATCATCGCGTGCTTGGCCGATACCTTGTCGCCCATCAGGCGAATGGTCTCGGCTTTCGGGCCGATGAAGGCGAAGCCGGAGTTCTCGACCTGCTCGGCGAAGTCGGCGTTTTCCGCGAGGAAGCCGTAGCCTGGGTGAATGGCGGTGGCGCCAGTCACTTCGGCGGCCGCGATGATCGCCGGAATGTGCAGGTAGGAGTGCGCGGCGGAGGCCGGGCCGATGCAGACGGATTCGTCTGCCAGACCCAGGTGCATCAGTTCCTTGTCGGCCTTGGAGTAAACGGCGACGGTCTTGATACCCATCTCTTTGCAGGCACGCAGGATCCGCAGGGCGATTTCACCGCGGTTGGCGATCAGAACTTTTTCCAACTTCGCAGACATCGTTGGCTCTCCGCGGTTCAAACGATGGTGAACAGCGGTTGGTCGTACTCAACCGGCTGGCCGTCTTCGACGAGGATGGATTCGATCACACCGCTGGTTTCAGCTTCGATGTGGTTCATCATCTTCATGGCTTCGACGATGCACAGGGTGTCGCCTTTCTTCACGCTCTGGCCGACTTCAACGAAGGCTGGCGAGGTTGGCGAGGATTTGCGGTAGAAGGTGCCGACCATCGGCGAACGGGCAACGGTGCCGTTCAGCGCTGGGGCAGCTGGAGCTGCTGGTGCAGCGGCGGCGGCCGGAGCGGCAGCGGCAGGTGCGGCGGCCGGAGCAGCCATCGGTGCCGGTGCGTAGTACTGCTGGGCTGGAGTCTTGCTGTGGCGGCTGATGCGTACGGACTCTTCGCCTTCCTTGATCTCCAGCTCGTCGATGCCGGACTCTTCCAGCAGTTCGATCAGTTTCTTAACTTTACGGATATCCATGAATCATCAACTCCCAAGGGTCGGTCAGGGGCGTTTAGCTTGTTGTTCAAGCTGCTCTAGTGCGGCCTCCAGGGCCAGTCGGTAACCGCTGGCGCCAAGGCCGCAGATCACTCCCACCGCAACGTCGGAGAAGTAGGAGTGATGGCGGAAAGGTTCGCGTTTGTGCACGTTAGACAAATGCACTTCGATGAATGGGATGCTCACCGCCAGCAGCGCGTCACGTAATGCGACACTTGTATGCGTAAAAGCTGCTGGATTGATCAGAATGAAGTCCACGCCTTCATCGCGGGCAGCATGGATACGGTCGATCAATTCATACTCGGCGTTGCTTTGCAGGTAGAGCAAATGGTGGCCGGCCTCGCGAGCCCGGCGTTCCAGGTCCTGGTTGATCTCAGCCAGGGTGACTGCGCCGTAGACCCCCGGTTCACGGGTGCCGAGCAGGTTCAGATTGGGTCCGTGAAGCACCAGTAGGGTCGCCATCTGCCGTTCCTTGTTTTATCTGTGGGCCATTATTCAGAACCCGGCGACTATGCCGCAAAGCCTTTGTGACTGTCCAGTTCTCTGCAATAGGCAGCACGATGACCGATGTTTACGCGAAATATGTGACCAACTGACTAATTCCGGTCATTCGCTGCGGCAATGCGTTCGGCGAAGTCCGCGGCGCTGATTTCGCCGACCACGCGCACATCGGCACGTTCGACGCCATCTTTGCCGAAGAACATCAGCGCCGGCGGGCCGAACAGGTGGTAGCGGTCCAGCAGGGCGCGCTGTTCGCGGTTGCTGGCGGTGATATCGAAGCGGACCAGGCGATAGCCCTGCAGGCGTTCGACGACCTGGCGGTCGCCGAGCACCTCGCGTTCGATGACTTTGCAACTGATGCACCAGTCGGCGTACCAGTCGAGGAGCAGTGGGACTCCCGCGTTTCGGGCATCGGCCAGGGCCTGGTCCAGCTCGCCGGGGGTGGTGACGGTCTGCCACTGGCCGGCGCTGGTTTTCTCAGGGCTGTTGCTGGTGGTCGCGACCGGTGCGCGGGCGAGCGGGCTGAACGGATCGGTCTGGCCGCTGAATGCGCCGTACCAGCAGGCCAGGGCATACACCAGCAGGAACAGCCCGCACAGCTGCGCCAGGCGCGCGCGCGGTGCCTTGTAGACAAATTCCAGGGCGCCGAGAAACAGGCCGACACCGGCCGCCAGCGCACCAATCAGCAACAGGCTGACCTGGCCCGGCAAGACCCGGCTCAGCAGGCCGATCGCCAGGCCGAGCAGCAGCACGCCAATGGCGTTTTTCACGTAGACCAGCCATGGCCCGCTTTTCGGCAGCCAGGCCGCGCCGCCGGTGGCCACCAGCAACAGCGGCGCGCCCATGCCCAGGCCCAGGGCGAACAGTTTCAGGGCGCCACCCAGGGCGTCGCCGCTGGCGCTGATATACAGCAGGGCGCCTGCCAGCGGCGCCGAAACGCACGGCGATACCAGCAGGCTGGACACCACGCCGAGAACCGCCGCGCCCCACAGCGAGCCGCCTTCGGTGCGCCCGGCGATGCGTTCCAGGCGTTGGCTGACAAAACGCGGCAGCTTGAGTTCGAAGACATCGAACATCGCCAGGGCGAACACGACGAAGAACAACGCAAAAGGCACCAGCACCCAGGCCGATTGCAGGCGCGCCTGCAAATTGAGCTGGGCGCCGAACAGCCCCATCAAGGCGCCGAGCAGGGCGAAACAGGCGGCCATCGGCAACACATAGGCCAGCGACAGATTGAAGCCGCGCCAGCCGCCGACCTGGCCCTTGAGGACCACGCCGGACAGAATCGGCAGCATCGGCAGGACGCAGGGAGTAAAGGTCAGGCCGATGCCGGCAAGGAAGAACAGCGCCAGTTCGCGCCAGCTCCAGCCGGTTTTCCCACTGTCGGTAGCGGGGCTGCCGGCACTTGAGGCATTGGCAGAAGAGGCGGCGCCATCGATCTGCAAACGCTCGGTTTCCGGTGGATAACACAGGCCCTTGTCGGCGCAGCCCTGGTAGGTCACGACCAGGGTGAAGGCCCGTTGATCTGCGCCGATGCGCGGCAGTTCGACATCGACAATGCCGTGGTAGACCTCGACGTCGCCGAAAAACTCGTCGTGTTTCTGTTCACCCTTGGGCAGTTGGGCGGCACTCAGGGCGATGTCGGCGGGCTCGGCGCGGAACTGGAAGCGGTGGCGATAGAGGTAATAACCCTCGGTGGCGACAAAACGCAGCTTGATCGATTGCGGCGTGCCTTGTAGCAGGCTCAGCTGGAACGCTTCGCGCACCGGCAGGAAGTCGGCGCTGTTGTTGATCGAACCCAGGGTCGAACTGGGGCGGCTGTCCAGCAGCCCGGCGGCGGTCGCCGGCAGGGCAAGCACGAACAGCATCAGGCAAAGCAGGAGACGCATGGCAATCTCGCGAATCGAAGGTGTGCGCATGATAGCGGAGAGCGGCTGACTCTGCGCATGCGCCCTGTAGCCGCTGCCGAGCTTGCGAGGCTGCGATCGGTCTAGGCGGCATTCCAACGTAGCGGCCGCAAAGTCTGCAACCGTGCTCTTTCAGGCAAACCACATGGGGCGGCTTTGCGAGGACTGCGTCCTCGATCGCAGCCTCGCAAGCTCGGCAGCGGCTACAGGGTCAGACGCGGAACGCCTGCACCGCCGTGTGCAGTTGGCCGCCCAGGGCCAGCAGGTTCTCGCCTTGTTCGCGGCCTTCGCCGATGCGTTGCAGGTTATCCCCACCCAATTGATGGATGCGCTCGCTGTGGTCGCGGATTTCGCTGACGGCGCCGCTTTGCTGGGCCGTGACATCGGCGATGCGGATGGCGGTGTCGGAGATGGTCTGGATCGCCCCGACGATTTCATCCAGCGCACCGTCGGCGGCCTGGGCCTGGCTGGCGGTGGCTTCGGCATGTTCGACCTGGGCGCGCATGCCCTCCACCGATTGCCGGGCGGCGGCCTGCAGGCCGGCGATCAGGGTCTGGATCTCGGCGGTGGCGCCAGCGGTGCGTTGCGCCAGGGAGCGCACTTCCTCGGCGACCACGGCAAAGCCGCGACCCATTTCCCCGGCCCGCGCGGCTTCGATGGCGGCGTTCAGGGCCAGCAGGTTGGTCTGGTCGGCAATGGAGCGGATCACTGTGAGCACGCCGCTGATGGTCGCTGATTCCTCGGCCAGCTGTTCGATCATCTGCGCGTTGCCCTGCACTTCGCCGACCAGGGCATGCAGCCCGGTCAGGCTCAGGCCGATCACTTTCTGCCCCTGTTCCACCGCCAGCCCGGCGCTGCGGCTGGCATCGGCGGCCTGGCTGGCATCGCCGGCGACTTGCTGGATGGTCGCTTCCAGCTCGCCCAGGGCGTCACGGATCTGCGCGGTATCCCCGGCCTGGCGCTCGGCGCCGCCGTGCAGGCCGCTGCTCAGGTCCGCCAGGGCGCGGCTGCTGCCGGCGACCTGTTCGGCGTTCTGCCGGATGGTGCCCACCAGGTCCACCAGGTAGGCACGCAGACGGTTCAGGGACTCTTCGATATCGTGCAGTTCGCGGTTGGTCCGGCCCAGCTGGATGTCGCGGCTGAAGTCGCCTTCGGCCCAGGTCGACAGGGCCGGCGCCAGGTTGGTCAGGACCCGCGCCAGCCGGCGCTGCAAGGTATCGATAAGCAGGGCGATCAGCAGGATCAGGCCGATCATCAGACCCTGCATCAGCCGTACTTCGCCCTGGATCTGCCCATGCTGGGCGCGCACCACCGGCTCAAGTTCGGCGATGGCCTGCTGCACGGCGGTGATTTTCAGGTGGGTGGCGGCGCTGAGGTCGGCGCGTTTCTGGATCTGCTCGCGGGTGCGGTTCAGCTCGGCGGGGTAACGACCGAGCAGGCTGTTGAGTTCGCGCTTGAGGCCGATGCCGGCGTCTTCGGCGGCGGCTTTCTCGGTGTTCTCCAGGCCCATCATGGCGGCGAAGTCATCGGTATTCGACTCGTTGCTGGCCGCGACACCCAGCAAGGGCAGGGCGTCCAGCTGCTCGGCCTGGGCGCGCATGTTGCTCACTTCGCGCTCGACGTCGGCGGCCAGCTCGCTGCGGCCGCTGCTCACCAGTTTTTCCCGGGCCAGGGACAGCTTGCCCAGGTGCTGGGAGGCGCTCAGCAGCAGCGGCAGGTAGGTCGCGGCGCTTGGATTGCTGGCGGCTCCGGTGGCGTATTGGCTCAATTGTTCGAGGCTGGCCCCCAGCTCGCGCTCGGCCTGTAGCAGCAGCGCCTGTGGATCGCCGGCCAGTTTGCCGGCGGCCAGCAGGTCGGTCTTGCTGAATTCGGCCAGGCCCGAAAGGCTCGGGCGCAGGCTTTGCGCCAGTTCCGCGGGCAGTTCGCCGAGCTGGGCCTGCAGGGTTTCGATGGCCTGGCTGGCGCTGCTCAGGCGCAGGGCGTCGCCGCTGGCCAGGTAGTCGTCGATGTTGCGCGCCGCCTGGTTCTGGAACTGCTGGGACAAGCCCAGGTAGCGTTCCATCAATAGATAGGGGCGTTCGAGGGCGCGTTGCGACCACCAGAGCGTGGCGCCCAGGGCCAGGCAAACGGCAACTAATAGCAGGGTATTGAGATTGGTCAGCAGCTTCAGGCGCATCGCGTTCTACCAACGACTTGAATGGTAAGCGCCTGAATTTATTGCGTTTGTATTACAGGGTTATGACCGAATCGGTGGGTTCCGGTGAAAAAGTGGCGCTTTGATGGCGCGCCGCCTGGACGCGGTTTCGTCCGCTGTCCTTGGCGCGATAGAGCGCTTCGTCGGCCTGGCTGGCCATCATCAGGCTGTCGGAATCTTCCCGCAGTTCGACCACCCCGGCGCTGAAGGTGCACCACAGGTCCTGCGGCTGGGCCGGGTAGTGGATCTCGGCAAAGCGCTGGCGGATTTCATCCAGCACCTTGCAGGCGGCTTCCAGGTCGGTGTCGGGCATGACGATGGCGAACTCTTCGCCGCCGTAGCGGCCGATGAAGTCGGTCTTGCGCAGGCGCTGCTTGAGAAACAGCGCCAGGCTCTTGATCACCCGGTCGCCCATGGGGTGGCCGTGGCTGTCGTTGACCCGCTTGAAGTGGTCGATGTCGAGCATGGCGAAGCTCAGCGGCTTGTTCTCGCGGCGCGCGCGGAAGCTGCAGTCTTCCAGCAGTTGCAGGATATGGGTGTGGTTGTACAGCCCGGTCAGGCTGTCGCGCACCATGCGCGCCTTGAGGTTGCGCGCGCGGGCGGCGCGGTTGCGCACGGTGGTGATCAGGTGGCGCGGCTTGATCGGCTTGGTCAGGAAGTCGTCGCCGCCTTCGCTCATGGCGTCCAGCTGCTTGTCCAGGTCGTCTTCGGCCGACAGGTAGATGATCGGCACGCTGACATAACGGTCGTTATGGCGGATTACCTTGGCCAGTTCGGTGCCGGTACAGGCTGGCATGTACATGTCGAGAATGATCAGGTCCGGCTGGAAGTCGGCCAGTTCGGCCATCGCCTGGATCGGCTCGATCAGGGTCCGGGTGATGATCCCGGCGCTGTTGAGCAGGCGTTCGGTGTGCAGGGCCTGGGCGCGGGAGTCGTCGATGATCAGCACTTTATAGGGTTCGTACTGGGCGACGCAGGTGAGGATTTCGATCTTCTCCAGCAGGCTCGAAGCCTCCAGGGTACCGGTGAGGAACTCCTGGCCGCCGGCGCGCACGGCGGCCAGGCGGGTCGGGGTGTCGGTTTCGTGGAGGCTGAAGAACAGCAGGGGCAGCTTCTGCTCCAGGCCTTCCTGGGCTTCGGCGGCCAGTTGCAGGCCCATGCCGTTGCCGCAGAAATCGACGTCGATGACGATCGCCGCGGGCAGACGCTCGATCATCGAGGCGCGAAACGCGGCGATACTGTCCAGGGACTGGGCGCTAAGGCCGAAGAATTCCAGCTGCTTGGCCAGGCGCTCCCCGCGATCGTGATCTTGCAGCATCACGTAGATCGGCTTGCGCAGGGGCGGCAGGAAGGTCTGTTCCAACTGGTCGCCATGGCGCAGGCCGGTGCGCGACAGGCGTTGCATCAGGCGGTTGAGGTCGGTGATCAGGCCGCTGCTCAGGCGCCCGCGGTTGGCGTCCACCGCTTCCAGCGAATCGCTGATGCTGCGCGCCAGTTGGGTATGTTCGGGTTGCTCGAAGCGTTCGGCGAAACGCAGCAGGCGCAGGTTGGCCTCGCTGAGTTCGGACATGTCGGCGGTCGACCATTCGCTGCGCTGCAGGCGCTGCCATATCTCGAGGATCTGACGAGCCTGGTGAATTACCCGCTGGGCAAAGTGGTGCTTGAGGCGCTCACGGCTGGGGTCTTCTGGCTCGGTCATATCCTGACTACTAGTTAGGGTGCATGCTGAGATCGACTGGTGGCTCTATGCTAGCACCTCTTATGGATTGTACGAGTGTCGTACGTCAACAATCTGCAAAGCGACCTTATTCAGTTCCCGACCGACTGGTCGCATAGGTTCTGAACTGTGCTTCATTTATAGTGGCCGCTCGATATGCACCCGGCATGTGGCGTCTTGCGCGGTGGATGATTTTTAATCCGCTCGGTTCGAGGCACGATGGAGCAGGGTTGTGGTCGAACCGATGAACCCAAGTGATTGAAAGGATATAGCCATGCTGGACTGGAAGAACCGCGCGGGCAGCGCGCCGGATCGTGCTGCCGAACCCAAGTCGGCGACACGCAGCTACTTTGGTGGCCTGCTGTTCAGCCGCGCCCTGGGCACCCTGCTGGCCCTGTACCTGCTGGTGGCCGGTGCCCTGGGCTGGTACTGGAGCCAGGAACCGTCGCTGTTCCCGGTCCAGCAAGGCGCGCAGGTTGCCGCCGAGAAGGAAGGCAAGCAGATGGTCGTGGGCTACACCACGGTGGAAACCCTCAAGACCGTGGCCGGCACCCTGCTGAACAAGCCGGGTGGCTATATCTCCAACGACCGTTTCCCGCCGGGCCTGTGGATGGACAACATGCCGAGCTGGGAATACGGCGTGCTGGTGCAGGTCCGCGACCTGACCCGCGCCTTGCGCAAGGACTTCGCCCGCTCCCAGTCGCAGTCCGCCGAGGACGCCGACCTGGCCAAGGCCGAGCCACGCTTCAACTTCGACAACAAGAGCTGGGTGCTGCCGTCCAGCGAGTCCGAGTACCAGGAAGGCATCAACTCCCTGAGCCGCTACCAGGCACGCCTGTCCGACCCGGAGCAGAAGAGCGCGCTGTTCTATGCCCGTGCCGACAACCTGAACAACTGGCTGGGTGACGTCGGGACCCGCCTGGGTTCGCTGTCCCAGCGCCTGTCGGCCAGCGTCGGCCGGGTCAAGCTCAACACCGCGCTGAAAACCGAAGTCCCGGCGCCGGGCCAGTCGCCGCAGGTCGACGAAGAGGTGGTGGAAACCCCTTGGATGCAGATCGACAACGTGTTCTACGAGGCTCGCGGCCAGGCCTGGGCCCTGTCGCACCTGCTGCGCGCCATCGAGGTCGACTTCGCCGACGTACTGGCCAAGAAGAACGCCACCGTCAGCGTGCGTCAGATCATCCGTGAACTGGAGGCGTCCCAGGAAACGCTGTGGAGCCCGATGATTCTCAACGGCAGCGGCTTTGGCGTGCTGGCTAACCACTCGCTGGTCATGGCCAACTATATTTCCCGGGCCAACGCGGCGGTCATCGACTTGCGTCAATTGCTCAACCAGGGTTGATTCATGGTGGTTACCTCCAATGAGGCCGCGCATCGCGCGGCCTCCGATGCCGAACAAGTCGCCTGGGTCGATGGCGAAGACCAGTTGCTGGGCGCGCTGGCCCGCTCGGAGTTGCGCGAGCGTGGCCTGATCGGGCGCGGCACCTATATCCTGCTGTTCAATTCCGCCGGTGAGCTGTGCGTGCATCGGCGCACCCTGAGCAAGGCCCTCTACCCCGGTTACTGGGACGTGGCCGCGGGCGGCATGGTGCTGGCCGTCGAAAGCTACGCCGAGTCGGCGGCCCGTGAGCTGGAGGAAGAACTGGGGGTGAGCGGGGTGGAGTTGACCGCCCACGACCACTTCTTTTTCGAAGACACCGGCAATCGCCTCTGGTGTTCGGCCTTTTCGGCGGTATGGGACGGGCCTTTGCGTCTGCAGCCGGAAGAGGTGCTGGAAGCGCGCTTCATTTCGATCGACGAAGTGATGCGGGAAATCGCCGAAAAGCCCTATTGCCCGGACTCCCTGGCGGCCTTGCAGCGCTATCTGGCGCGGCGTCGTTAAAGTTGTATAAATTGGCGCGCTTAGGCTCTTAGCAAGTCGGCTTTTTGCCGTTACACTGCGCGACCTTTTTCAAGCTGAGCCGGCGCTGCCTTTACAAGCGCGGTCGGTCCAGTAGCGCTGCCCCTGCCTGAGTGGGGCTTCGCGGTCGATGGCACAGGCCATGTGCTTCGACCAGTCTTTGTCCTCCCAAGAGGATTGCCGGTGGCCAAAAAAGCCGCATCCTTCGCCGCCCTTGGTGGCCTGGTATTTTCCACCGACGCAGGTCGACATTGCCCGGACTGTAGCCAGCCGGTGGCAGCCTGCATCTGCAAACAAACCGTTATCCCTGCCGGCGACGGCATCGCTCGCGTGCGCCGCGAAAGCAAGGGCCGCGGCGGCAAGACGGTGACCACCATCACCGGCGTGCCGTTGGCCGAAGACGCGCTCAAGGAGCTGGCGACCACGTTGAAGAAACGTTGTGGCACAGGTGGCGCGTTGAAAGACGGCGTCATCGAGATCCAGGGCGATCATGTCGAGCTACTCTTGGCAGAGCTGATCAAGCACGGTTTCAAGGCGAAGAAGTCCGGCGGCTAGCAGCCTCTGTGAAAACCACCCCCGACTTGATGCAGCCCTGATCGATTCAGGTTTGCCGTCGTCTTCATGGTTTTCACAGAGCCTGTTCATGACCGGTTTCTAAACTCAGCGCTGTAACCGAGGTCTACGTCCTCGTTGCAGGCTAATCGTCATTTTCATTCTTTAGACTGCGCCAGCCCCGGACCGGGGTGGCGCTCTATGACTTCTTTATAGGGGACTTCGATGTCCGTACGACGCACACGCAAAGACGATGGCAGCCAATGGACAGTTGCGGACAGCCGCAGTGTTTATGGGATTCGCCATTGGGGGGCCGGGTATTTCGCGATCAATGACGCCGGTCGCGTCGAAGTTCGTCCGAACGGCCCGAACAGTTCGCCTATCGACCTGTTCGAACAAGTCGAGGAGCTGCGCAAGAGCGGCTTGTCCCTGCCGCTGCTGGTGCGCTTCCCGGATATCCTGCAGGACCGCGTGCGCCAGCTGACCGGTGCCTTCGACGCCAACATCGAGCGCCTGGAATACCAGAGCAAGTACACCGCGCTGTACCCGATCAAGGTCAACCAGCAGGAAGCGGTGATCGAGAACATCATCGCCACCCAGAACGTCTCCATCGGCCTGGAAGCCGGCTCCAAGCCCGAGCTGCTGGCGGTGCTGGCGCTGGCGCCGAAAGGCGGGACCATCGTCTGCAACGGTTACAAGGACCGTGAGTTCATCCGCCTGGCGCTGATGGGCCAGAAGCTGGGCCACAACGTGTTCATCGTGATCGAGAAGGAGTCCGAAGTCGCCCTGGTGATCGAAGAGGCCGCCACGCTCAAGGTCAAGCCGCAGGTCGGCCTGCGTGTGCGCCTGTCGTCCCTGGCATCGAGCAAGTGGGCCGACACCGGCGGCGAGAAATCCAAGTTCGGCCTGTCGGCGGCGCAGCTGCTGTCGGTGGTCGAGCGTTTCCGCAGCGCCGGCCTGGACCAGGGCATCCGCCTGCTGCACTTCCACATGGGTTCGCAGATCGCCAACCTGGCGGACTACCAGCACGGTTTCAAGGAAGCCATCCGTTACTACGGCGAGCTGCGCAACCTCGGCCTGCCGGTGGATCACATCGACGTCGGCGGCGGCCTGGGCGTGGACTACGACGGTACTCACTCGCGCAACGCCAGTTCGATCAACTACGACATGGACGACTACGCCGGTGTCGTGGTCGGCATGCTCAAGGAATTCTGCGACGCGCAAAGCCTGCCGCATCCGCACATCTTCTCCGAGAGCGGTCGTTCGCTGACCGCGCACCACGCCATGTTGGTGGTGCAGGTGACCGACGTCGAGAAACACAACGACGACGTGCCGCTGATCGAGAACAAGGAAAGCCTGCCGGAAACCGTGCAATGGCTGGTCGACCTGCTGGGCCCGACCGACATCGAGATGGTCACCGAAACCTACTGGCGCGCCACCCACTACATGAGCGACGTGGCCGCCCAGTACGCCGACGGCAAGCTGACCCTGGCCGAAAAAGCCCTGGCCGAGCAGTGCTACTTCGCCGTGTGCCGGCGCCTGCACAACTCGCTGAAGGCGCGCCAGCGCTCGCACCGCCAGGTGCTGGACGAACTCAACGACAAGCTGGCCGACAAGTACATCTGCAACTTCTCGGTGTTCCAGAGCCTGCCGGACACCTGGGCCATCGACCAGGTCCTGCCGATCATCCCGCTGCATCGCCTGGACGAAGAGCCGCTGCGCCGCGCGGTGCTGCAAGACCTGACCTGCGACTCCGACGGCAAGATCAACCAGTACGTCGACGAGCAGAGCATCGAGACCAGCCTGCCGGTGCATGGTTTGAAAGAGGGTGAGGACTATCTGCTGGGCGTGTTCCTGGTCGGTGCCTACCAGGAGATCCTCGGCGACATGCACAACCTGTTCGGCGATACCGACTCGGTGAACATCTACCAGAACCCGAACGGCACCGTGTACCACGCCGGCATCGAGACCCACGACACCATCGAAGACATGCTGCGCTACGTGCACTTGTCGCCGGAAGAGCTGATGACGCACTACCGCGACAAGGTGGCCAGCGCGAAGATCAGCGCCAGCGAGCGTACCCAGTTCCTCGACGCCCTGCGTCTGGGCCTGACCCGCTCGTCGTACCTGTCTTCCTGATAGGTCGACCGTTCGAAAAAAACCACCGCTTGCGGTGGTTTTTTTATGCTCGCCGGAAGGCTCAGCGGGCCGGAGCGAACCAGCCGTCGTGCCGGCGCAGCCCCAGGGCGAAGGCCAGCAGGGTCAGGCTGCGCACCAGCATGAACAGCAGGAAGGTCAGCCACAGGCCGTGGTTGCCCAGGCCCTGCAAGGCCCAGGCGCAGGGCAGGGTGATAAGCACGCTGAGCAGCATGCCGTTGCGCATTTCCCGGGCGCGGGTGGCGCCGATGAACAACCCATCCAGCAGGTAGCTCCAGACCGCGATCAGCGGCAGGGCGGCGAGGTAAGGCAGGTAGATGAAGGCGGTCTGGCGCACTTCGGCGATATCGGTCTGCATCTCGATGAACAGGTGCCCGGCACACAGGAACAGCACGGCAAAGCCGATGCTGGCCAGCAGCGACCAGCCGCCGGCCACCACCAGTGAGCGGCGCAGGGCCAGGCGATCGCGGGCGCCGATGGCGTGGCCGCACAGGGCTTCCACCGCATGGGCCAGGCCGTCCAGGGCGTGGGCGGTCAGCAGCAGGCCGTTGAGCAGCAGGGCGTTGGCGGCCACGGTGGCGTCCCCCAGGCGCGCGCCTTGCACGGTGATCAGGAAGAACACCGATTGCAGGGCCAGGCTGCGAATGAAGATGTCGCGGTTGACCGCCAGCAGCGGTCGCCAGCTGGCCCAGCGCTGCAGCGCCGCCCAGGCAATCCGCCCCGGATAGGCGCGCAGGGCCGGGCGGGTCATGGCCAGGCCGATCAGCGCGCCGGTCCATTCGGCGATCACCGAGGCCCTGGCCGAGCCGGCCACGCCCCAGTCCAGGCCCAGCACGAACCACAGGTTGAGGGCGATGTTGATCAGGTTGGTGCTCAGCAGGATCGCCAGCGGTGCGCGGGCGTTCTGGGTGCCGAGGAACCAGCCGACCAGGGCCATGCTGGCCAGCGCCGCCGGCAGCCCGAGCAGGCGGGTATGGAAGAAGGTCCGGGTCATCTCGTCCAGCTCGGCCGAAGGCTGCATCAACTGCAAGGCCGCGCCGCTCAGCGGCACGCCTATGGCGCTCAGCAGCAGGGCCAGCCCCATGGCCAGCAGCAGGCCTTGCACCAGGATCTGCCGCAGCGCCGCACCGTCGGCGCGCCCGGCGGCCTGGGCGGCAAAGCCGGTGGCGCCCATGCGCAGAAAACCCATGGCCCAGGCCAGAAAGGTATAGAGGCTGGCGCCGACCGCCACCGCGCCGAGCTGGTGGGCGTGAGGCAAATGGCCGATGACGGTGCTGTCGACCAGCGCCACCAGCGGCACGGAAATATTGGAAAGAATCATCGGCGCGGCCAGCGCCCACACCCGACCATGGGTCGGACGGTGGCGCCAGGCAGAAATCAGGCTGGACATGCAGGCTCCTTGCGAGAGCCGGCATTGTAGCTGCTTGCCCGGCCGGCCATGCCACCCCAATCACGCCGCAAATCCTGTAGGAGCGAAGCTTGCTCGCGATTGGCGTCGGCATGTTCACTCATGTTCTTCCGGGTCTGCTCAGGCAGCGCAAGCGCCGCTTCGCGGCTGATCGCGAGCAAGCTTCGCTCCTACAAAGAAGCTGCGGGTGATGGGCCCTCTATCGATCAATGTGCGCTGCGCCACAGCCAGCCGGACGGCGGTGAGATATAGTTCAACCCTTCGATACTCCTGCCTATGAGTGCCCCATGCTTAACAAAGGATTGTTCCTGGCCTGTGCGCTGGCCTTGCTGAGCGCTTGCGATTCCTCGACCTCCGACAAGGCGGCGACCACTTCGGCTCCGACAGCGGCGGTGCCCGCGGCCAAGGCTCGGCCCGTGCAGGATGTCGCTGTCCTCAAGCAACGCTACGCCGGTCGCGAGTTGAGCGTGGTGGACGTGTCCGAGGTGCAGCTCGACGGGGCCAGCACCCTGTCGGTGAGTTTCTCGGTGCCCCTGGACCCGCAGCAGAAGTTCGCCGACAAGCTGCATCTGGTGGACAGCAAGAGCGGCAAGGTCGACGGCGCCTGGGAGCTGTCGGACAACTTCATGGAACTGCGCCTGCGGCACCTGGAGCCGCAGCGCAAACTGGTGCTGACCGTCGACGCCGGGCTGCGCGGAGTGAACGACGCGACCCTGGCCGCCGAATACGTCAGCCGCCTGGAAACCCGCGACCTGCAAGCCACGGTTGGTTTCGCCAGCCGCGGCACCCTGTTGCCGACCCGTCTCGCCGAGGGCCTGCCGGTGATCGCGCTGAACGTCGACAAGGTCGATGTCGAATTCTTCCGCATCAAGCCTGAGTCGCTGCCGGTGTTCCTCGCCCAGTGGGGGCGCAATAACAGCCTGCACAGTTACGAGTCCCGCGAACTGCTGCCGATGGCCGACCTGGTGTATGGCGGCCGCTTCGACCTCAACCCGGCGCGCAATACCCGGGAAACCCTGCTGCTGCCGATCGCCGGGCTCAAGCCGCTGCAACAGCCGGGCGTGTATCTGGCGGTGATGCGCGCCTCGGGCACCTACAACTATTCGCAACCGGCGACCCTGTTCACCCTCAGCGACATCGGCCTGTCGGTGCACCGTTACCAGAACCGCCTGGATGTCTTTACCCAGGCCCTGGAAGGCGGCAAGGCGCTGGACGGCGTCAGCCTGGAACTGCTGGACGGCGAAGGTCGCGTGCTCGGCCAGGGCAAGACCGAGAAGGGTGGCCATGCAGAGCTGCCGCTGCCGAAGAAAGCCGAAGTGCTGCTGGCCCACCAGGGCGAGCAGACCAGCCTGCTGCGCTTGAACGGCGCCGCCCTGGACCTGGCCGAATTCAATATCGGCGGCCCACAGCCCCATCCGTTGCAGTTCTTCGTGTTCGGCCCCCGCGACCTGTATCGCCCGGGCGAAACCGTGCTGCTCAACGCGCTGCTGCGGGACAAGGATGGCAATGCGGTCAAGCCGCAGCCGGTAAGCGTCGAAGTGCGCCGGCCGGATGAGCAGGTCAGCCGCAAGTTCGTTTGGGACGCCGATGCCTCGGGGCTTTATCAGTACCAGCTGCAACTGGCCGGCGAAGCGCCGACCGGGCGCTGGCAGCTGGTGTTCGACCTCGGCGACGGCAAGCCGCAGCTCTACGAATTTCTCGTGGAAGATTTCCTGCCCGAGCGCCTGGCGCTGGAACTCAAGGGCAGCGACACACCGCTCAAGCCGGACGAGACCGTCGAGATCAGCGTCAACGGTCGTTACCTGTATGGCGCCCCGGCCGCCGGTAATCGCCTGAGCGGCCAGCTTTACGTGCGGCCGCTGCGCGAGGCGGTCAAGGCCTTGCCGGGCTACCAGTTCGGCTCGATCACCGAAGAAGAGCTGAGCCAGGACCTGGAGATCGAGGAGTCGACGCTGGATGAAAACGGCGAAGAAGTGATCGCCCTGGAAAGCAAATGGGCCGGGGCCCGTTCGCCGCTGCAACTGATCGTCCAGGGCAGCCTGCAGGAATCGGGCGGTCGCCCGATCACCCGGCGGGTGGTGCTGCCGGTGTGGCCGGCGGACCGGTTGCCGGGGCTGCGGGCGCTGTTCGACGGCACGGAAACCGACGGCGATGGCCCGGTCGAATTCGAACTGCTGGTGGCCAACAACGAAGGCCAGAAGCTGGCCGCCGACAACCTCAAGGTGCGCCTGGTGCGCGAGCGCCGCGACTACTACTGGAACTACTCGGAAAGCGACGGCTGGAGTTATCACTTCAACGAGAAATTCCTCACCCAGGACGAACAGACCCTGAGCATCAAGGCTGGCGATACCGCGAAGGTCAGCTTCCCGGTGGAGTGGGGCCCTTATCGCGTCGAGGTCGAGGATCCGCAGACCGGGCTGGTCAGCAGCCTGCGTTTCTGGGCCGGCTACCGTTCCCAGGACAACGCCGAAGGCGGCGCGGTGCGCCCCGACCAGGTCAAGCTGGCGCTGGACAAACCGCTGTATGGCGACGGCGACACCGCCAACGTCACGGTGACCCCGCCGGCCGCCGGCAAGGGTTACCTGCTGGTGGAGTCCAGTGACGGCCCGTTGTGGTGGCAGGAAATCGACGTGCCGGCCGAGGGCAAGAGCTTCGCGGTCAAGCTCGATCCGAAGTGGGCGCGCCACGACCTGTACGTCAGCGCGCTGGTCATCCGCCCCGGCGAGCGCAAGGCCAACATCACCCCGAAACGCGCGGTAGGTGTATTGCACCTGCCGCTGGATCGCACCCAGCGCAAGCTCGGCCTGACCCTGACGGCACCGGAAAAAATGCGCCCCAAGCAGCCGCTCAAGGTGAAGATCCAGGCGAAGAACGCCGATGGCAGCGTGCCGAAAGAGGCTCATGTGCTGCTGGCGGCGGTGGACGTGGGCATCCTCAACATCACCGAATACCCGACCCCGGACCCGTACTCCAGCCTGTTCGGGCGCAAGGCCTATGGCGCCGACCAGCTGGATATCTACGGGCAGTTGATCGAGGCCGGCCAGGGCCGCCTGGCCAGCCTGGCCTTCGGTGGTGACGCGGCGCTGGCCAAGGGCGGCAAGCGTCCGGACACCAGCGTCACCATCGTCGCCCTGCAAAGCGCACCGGTGACCCTCAACGAGCAGGGTGAAGGCGAAGTCAGCGTCGACATTCCCGACTTCAACGGCGAACTGCGCCTGATGGCCCAGGCCTGGACTGACGAGCGCTACGGCATGGCCGAAGGCAAGACGGTGGTCGCCGCGCCGCTGATCGCCGAGCTGTCGGCGCCGCGTTTCCTCGCCGGCGGCGACCAGACCACCCTGGCGCTGGACCTGTCCAACCTCTCGGGCAAGGCGCAGAAACTCGATGTGCAACTGAGCGCCGAAGGGCAGCTGGCGCTGGTCAACGAAACCCATCAGAGCGTGCAACTGACCCAGGGCCAGCGCACCACGCTGCGTATCCCGGTGCGGGCGCTGGGTGGCTTCGGCCAGGGCAAGGTCAAGGTGCTGGTCAATGGCCTGGATCTTCCCGGCGAGAGCCTGCCGCCGTTCAGCCGCGAATGGACCCTGGGGGTGCGACCGGCCTATCCGGCGTTGCTCAGGCATTACCGCGCGGTGCTCAAGGATCAGCCGTGGAGCCTGCCGGAAGGCGAGCTGGCGGCGTTCGAACCGGCCGGGCGCGAAGCGCTGCTGAGCCTGTCGAGCCGGCCACCGCTGAACCTCGGCGAGCAGATCCGCGCACTCAAGGCCTACCCCTACGGCTGCCTGGAGCAGACCACCAGCGGCTTGTACCCGGCGCTGTACGCCGATGCCGTCAGCCTGAAACGCCTGGGCCTGGAAGGCGAGCCGGATGCCGAGCGCAAGCGCAAGATCGAGCTGGGCATCGAACGCCTGCTGGGCATGCAGCGCTACAACGGCAGCTTCGGCCTGTGGGGCGCGGACGGCGAAGAGGAATACTGGCTGACCGCCTACGTCACCGACTTCCTGCTGCGGGCCCGCGACCAGGGCTTCGCGGTGCCGGCCGAGGCGCTGAAGAAGGCCAACGAACGCCTGCTGCGTTACCTGCAGGAGCGCAACCTGATCGAGGTCAACTACAGCGAAAACGCTGAGCACACGCGCTTTGCCGTGCAGGCCTACGCCGGGCTGGTGCTGGCGCGCAGTCAACAGGCGCCGCTGGGCGCGCTGCGCAGCCTGTTCGAACGGCGCACCGATGCCCGCTCCGGCCTGCCGCTGGTGCAGTTGGCCATCGCCCTGCAGAAAATGGGCGACCAGCCACGGGCCGAGCAGGCCTTGACCGCCGGCCTTGCGGCCTCGCGCAACAGCAAGGACTGGCTGGCCGACTATGGCAGCCCGCTAAGGGATCAGGCGCTGATCCTGGCGCTGCTGGAAGAGAACGACCTGGCCAAGGGCAAGCGCGAGGAGCGGCTGTTCGAGCTGTCCGACCAACTGGCGGCCAGCCCGTACCTGTCGACCCAGGAGCGCAACTCGCTGTTCCTCGCCGGTCGTGGCCTGCTGGGCAAGCCGGAAGCCAACTGGACCGCGCAACTGAGCAGCGGCGCCGAAAGCCGCGAGCTGAACAACGGCCAGCCGGGCCTGAAACTGCAAGGCGCATTGTTGGCGTCGCCGTTGTCGGTGCGCAATCAGGGCAGCGAACCGGTGTACCAGCAACTGACCATTTCCGGTTATCCACAGCATGCGCCGCTGGCCGGTGGCGAGAACCTGAGCATTCGTCGCGAATACCTGGGAATGAACGGCCAGCCGCTGGACCTGCGGGCCCTGGGCAGCGGCGACCTGGTGCTGGTGCACTTGGCGGTCAGCGCCAAGCAGCGGGTGCCGGATGCGCTGGTAGTGGACCTGCTGCCGGCCGGCCTGGAGCTGGAAAACCAGAACCTGGCGCAGAGCGCCGCCAGCCTGGAAAACGCCAGCAGCCAGGTCAAGGAATGGCGTGAGTCGATGCAGAACGCCAGCCTCAAGCACCAGGAGTTCCGCGATGACCGCTACGTGGCGGCGCTGAACCTGGACGGCTACGACAGCGTCACGCACCTGCTGTACCTGGCACGCGCGGTCACGCCCGGCACCTACCGTGTGCCGCCGCCGCAAGTGGAGTCGATGTACCGGCCGAACTGGCAGGCCGTGGGGGAAACCCTGCCGGAGATGGTGATCAAGGGGCGTTGAGAGGGGGATTGCGGCAGGCTCGTTCCTCATGCAGGAGCGAGCTTGCTCGCGATACGACCGCATAGCGGTCGACTATCGGTCAGTGCACCACCCAGCTCAGCAGCCACAACCCCAGCAGCAGCCAGATGATGCCCATGACGATCGAGGCGCGCATGAAGGCGCGGACCGCCGAGTACAGCAGCATCAGCCCGACGATCAGGGTGATGATGCTGATGATCGAAGTGTCCATGCCCAGCGCCCGCGACAAGCCGTCGATAAAGTTGCCGCCGGCGTTCGTCAGGGCGTTGAACAGACCGCTGAGGCCATCGACGATAAACCGTATGACCGAGCCCAGCGCCTGGCCGAGCCATTCAAAGAAGCTTTCTACCTGCATGCGTGCATCCTGATGAAAAAGTTGGCGTGCTTGCCAGACCTGAGCCTTTGGCCATCAATCGCGCTGGCGAGTTCCGTTCAAGCATAGAGGTTCGCGGGTTTGATTTTTCGATTAGTTGTATCGCGCCTGCGCAGTTTCGGGGGGCGAATATTCGGCCAGGCCCGGTCGCCCGGCTTGCCATCGGCGCAACCGGGCGGCCGCCGTGGCTGGCGAGTCCTGCGGATGGTGCTGGGCGGCCTGTTGCTGCTGTGGGCCGGGCTCTGGCTGGCCGACCGTATCTGGCCGCTGCCGCTGCCCAAGGATGACCTGGCGCGGGTGGTGCTGGCCGAGGATGGCACGCCACTGTGGCGCTTCGCCGATGCCAATGGCGTCTGGCGTTATCCGGTGCGCACCGATGAAGTCTCGCCCTATTACCTGGACGCGCTGCTGACCTACGAAGACCGCTGGTTCTACAGCCATCCCGGGGTCAACCCGATGGCGCTGGTGCGCGCTGCCTGGCAGAACCTCACCGGCGGGCGGGTGTTGTCCGGCGGCAGCACCCTGTCGATGCAGGTGGCGCGCTTGCTCGATCCGCACTCGCGAACCTGGCACGGCAAGCTGCGCCAGCTGTGGCGCACCGCGCAGCTGGAATGGCACCTGAGCAAGCAGCAGATCCTCACGCTCTACCTCAACCGCGCGCCATTCGGCGGCACCCTGCAAGGGGTGGCCGCGGCCAGCTGGGCTTACCTGGGCAAGTCGCCGCAGCACCTGACCCACGCCGAGGCCGCGCTGCTGGCGGTGCTGCCCCAGGCGCCGAGCCGGCTGCGCCCGGACCGGCATGCCGCGCGGGCACAGGCGGCCCGGGACAAGGTGCTGCAGCGCCTGGCGCAGTTCCAGGTCTGGCCGCAGTCGGCGGTGGATGAAGCGTTGCAGGAACCCCTGTTGCTGGCGCCACGGTTGGAGCCGAGCCTGGCGCCCTTGCTGGCGCGCCGGCTGAACCGTCCGGACAGCCCGCCGCTGATCCGCACCACCCTGGACGCCAACCTGCAACGCCGCCTGGAAGACCTGCTGCTGGGCTGGCGCGCACGCCTGCCGGAACACACCTCGGCGGCGATCCTGGTGGTCGAGGCGCAGAGCATGGCCGTGCGCGCCTACCTGGGTTCGGTGGATATCAACGATGCGCGGCGCTTCGGCCATGTCGACATGATCAGCGCCATGCGCTCGCCGGGTTCGACCCTCAAGCCCTTCCTCTATGGCATGGCGCTGGATGCCGGGTTGATCCATTCCGAATCGCTGCTGCAAGACGTGCCGCGGCGTTATGGCGACTACCGGCCGGGCAACTTTTCCATGGGCTTCAGCGGCGCGGTGTCGGCCAGCACGGCCCTGGCCACTTCGCTGAACCTGCCCGCGGTGCAACTGTTGGAAGCCTACGGACCGAAACGGTTTGCCGCCGAGATGCGCATCGGCGGCATGCCCCTGACCCTGCCGGCGCTGGCGGAACCGAACCTGGCGCTGATTCTCGGCGGCGCCGGCAGCCGCCTGGAGGACCTGGTCAGCGGCTACAGCGCCTTCGCCCGTGGCGGCAAGAGCGCCAGCCTCCGCCTGCAACCGGACGATGAGTTGCGCGAGCGGCCCTTGCTGTCCCCCGGTTCGGCGTGGATCGTGCGGCGCATTCTCAGCGGCCAGGCGCGCCCGGACCGCGACCCGCGGGCCGAACTGGTGCAGCGCCCGGTGCTGGCCTGGAAGACCGGCACCAGTTATGGCTTTCGCGACGCCTGGGCGATCGGCGTCGGGCCGCGCTACCTGATCGGCATCTGGATCGGCCGCCCGGACGGCACCCCGGTGCCGGGCCAGTTCGGCCTGGCCTCGGCGGCGCCCTTGATGCTGCAAGTGCACGATGTGCTGATCAACCGCGACAGCCAGCGCGGTATCGGCGCGCCGGTACAGCCGGTGCCGATGAATGTCGGGGTGGCGGCGATCTGTTGGCCGTTGGGCCAGCCCATGAGCCGCAGCGATCCGAACTGCCGCCGCCAGCGTTTCGCCTGGACCCTGGACGGCACCACACCGCCGACCTTGCAGGCGGCGGATCAACCCTTGGGGGTCGGCCTGCTGGAAAAAGTCTGGGTCAATGCCAAGGGCCTGCGGGTCGACGCCAAGTGCCCGGGGGCGCAGGCGCGGGATATCGCGCTGTGGCCGGCGCCGCTGGAGCCCTGGCTGCCGCGCATCGAACGGCGTGAAGCGCGCCTGCCGGCCAACGACCCGGATTGCCCGGGGCCAGCCCTGGCGGCAGCGGCGCCTTTGTCCATCGTCGGCGTGCGCGAGGGCGATCGGTTGCGTCGCCCGGCGGCCAGCCAGGAACTGCTGCGGCTCAAGCTGTCGGCCCTGGGCGGCAGCGGCCGGCGCTGGTGGTTCGTCAACGGCGAGCCGCTGGGCGAGAGTGCCAACCAGGACAGTATCAACGCCAGCTTCGAACGCTTGGGGCCTTATCAACTGAGCGTGCTGGACGAAGGCGGGCAGACGGCGCGGGTCGAGTTCAGCGTTATCGATTGAGAGGGGCGGTACGGGCCTTGCCTTCACTCGCCATCCCCCCGAAGCTATACGCCTTCAGGAGACCCCGATGAACCTAGACGAACTGACCCAACGCCTGCACGCCATTCGCGACCGCAATGACTGGCGGCAATTTCACAGCCCGAAGAACCTCGCCATGGCCGCCAGCGTGGAGATGGCCGAGCTGGTGGAAATCTTCCAGTGGCTGAGCGAAGACCAGTCGCGGCAACTGCCGGCGGACAAGCTGGCCCACGCCGGCCAGGAAGTCGGTGACATCGTGCTGTACCTGTTGCTGCTGTGCAGCGAGCTGGGCCTGGACCTGGAGCAGGTGGTGCGCAGCAAGCTGGCCGACAGCGAACGGCGGTTCAGCTGATGAGCGATCGTCATTTCGACCAGCTGGCGACCCGTTTCGCCCAAAAGATCTACGGCGGCGCCAAGGGCGCGATCCGCCTGGCGGTGCTCCAGGCCGACCTGGCCGAAGCCTTGCCGGACCGGCCGCTGCGAGTGCTGGATATCGGCGCCGGGCTGGGGCACATGTCGTTGTGGCTGGCCCAGCGTGGCCACCAGGTGACCCTGGCCGAGCCGGCCGAACCGATGCTCGAAGGCGCCCGCCAGCGCTTCGCCGAGGCCGGCCAGCAGGCGACCTTTATCCAGGCGCCCTGGCAGGACCTGCTGGGCCAGCTCACCGAACCCTACGACCTGGTGCTGTGCCATGCGGTGCTGGAATGGCTGGCCGAGCCCCACGCGATCCTGCCGGTGCTGCATCAACTGACCACTCAGGACGGCTGGCTGTCGCTGGCCTTCTACAACCGCGATGCGCTGATCTATCGCAACCTGCTCAAGGGCCACTTTCGCAAGATGCGCAAGAACGACATGGCCGGCGAGAAGCAGAGCCTGACCCCGCAACAGCCCCTCGATCCACGGGAGCTGGCGGCGCAACTCGACGGCTTGTGGCAGGTCGAAACCCAGAGCGGGGTACGGGTTTTCCACGACTACATGCCGGTGGAATTCCAGGCCCGCGCCGAGTTGCTGGATCTGTTGGAAATGGAATTGGCCTATCGTCGTCACCCAAGCTTTGCCGGGCTTGGGCGTTACCTGCACTGGATTTGCCGTCCGGTCTGAGCGGAGCCCGAAATGAAACGCCACGCTGGTTTGCTTGTGCTGTCCCTGGGGCTGGCGGCCTGCCAGAGCCCCAATCCCTATGTCGCCAGTTCCAATCCGTTGCCGCCGGCGCCCCCGCAGGCGGCCGGCACCTTCGACCGCAGCGCCTATCCGGCGCCCCAGCGCGACTATGGCCGCTATCGCAGCTGGGCCTGGCGCGACGGGCGCCTGCCCAACGGCTCGGCCTGGGCCGATTCGGCGCAGGTCGCCGAGGCGGTCAGCAATGCCCTCGACCAGCGCGGCCTGCGCCCGCTGCACGACAACCGCCCGGCGGACCTGTGGGTCAGCGCCGACCTGCACCTGGAAAAGCGCCTGCGCCAGGTGCAGGACGACTACGGCTACGGTTACGGAGGTTATGGCTACAACCGCTACGGCCCCGGCTACGGCATGTACAACACAGTGCCGGTGGTGCGTACCTACGAGGTGGAAGTCGTGGTGGTGCGGGTCAACCTGTTCGACGGCGGCAGTGGCCAGCCGGTGTGGAGCGCCAGCGCGGAAACCTCGAGCCAGGGCAGCCTGAGCGAGCGCGCCGATGCGTTGCGCGAGGCTGTGGAAAAGGCCATGGCGGCGTATCCTCCTAGTTAGGCTCCGTACGAAGCTGCGCGATGGGCTGGGTTGAAAACAGGCTTCGCTCGCCAACTTTCGTACAGACCTAGCGACATCCCTTCAGGTGCATTTGCTCTTCTGGAGACACATCATGTTCCGCCCTCTTGCTTTACTGGCCCTGGCCGCGCTGCTCAGCGCCTGCGCCGCCAACCAGGTCAACCATGACTTCGACGCCAGTCGCGACTTCGCTGCCTATCGCAGCTGGAGCTTCAAGGAACCCGCCCTGCAATACCGCCCCGACGATCCGCGGATCAAGAGCGACCTGACCGAACAGCGCATCCGCCAGGCGGTCAGCGACCAACTGGACCAGCGCGGCCTGCGTCCGGCCGCGGCGGGCAAAAAGGCTGATCTCAACGTCCAGACTTACCTGATCGTCGAGAACCGCCAGCAGCAGGTCACCACCAATTACGGCGGCGGCTGGGGTGGCCCGTGGAACGGCTACTGGGGCGCGCCGATGTACAACGAAACCCGCAACATCACCTACAAGGTCGCCACCATCCAGATCGACCTGCTCGATGGCAAGGACGGCAAGCTGGTGTGGCGCGGCAGCGACGAGCAGATACTCAGCAGCACGCCGAACCCCGCCGATCGCAGCACGGCGATCAGGGAGACCGTCGGCCGGATCCTGGCGAACTATCCACCCAGGTAAGTCGCGGCATTCCACCGCGGCCACTTCCCAAACACAGCGCTGGCAGGTCGCCAGCGTTGTGTTGCAGCCTTGACTACACTCCTTTCACCCAGCGGAGGTTGCGCCCGGCGGTGCGCCGGCAAAGGAGTGCTCCATGTTTTCCCGCACGCAGTTTTCCGGACCGGCTCGGCAGCGTGGCGCTATTGGTCTGATAGGGGCGTTGGCGTTGGGCACGGCGGTGTTGTGCACGCTGGTGGTGGTCGACAGCGGGCGCCTGTACCTGGATCAGCGCGAGTTGCAGCGAGTGGCCGATAACGCTGCCTTGGAGGCGGTGGCGCGGGGTGGCAATTGCCAGGCGGGGGGCAGCGCTGATAGGTATGCGAAAGAAAGCGCGGCGCGCAACGGCTTTGTGGTATCGGATCCAGATAATCCGGATATTTACAAACGTGAACTGACAGCCACCTGCGGCTCGCTGCAGACCGGTGCCGACAACCTGCGCACCTTCAGCCCCAATACCAGCCAGGCCAGCGCCATCCGGGTGGTGGTCAGTGAGAGGGTGCCCACCAGCATTGCCCTCGGTGTAACCAATCTGTTTTCCGACAATCCCGTTAGCGCCACGACTTCATTGAGTGCCACGGCGGTGGCGGCTCAGCCCAAGCCGCCGCTGGCGCAATTGACGATTCGCAGCACGCTGGTCGATCTCAACCTGTTGAACGGGGCCCTCGGTGGCCTGGCGGGTAGCGCGATCAATGTCAGCCTGCTCGGTTGGCAAGGCCTGGTCGATACCGACATCAACCTGTTGAGCTACCTGAATCAGCTGGCCATCGACCTGAATGTGAGCGCCGGAAACTACAGTGAGCTGCTCGACGTCGATACCGACATTACCCAACTGCTCCAGACCGCCATCAGCGTGGCCGAGAGAAATGGCGCCACCCTCGAGGTGCTGACAGCCCTGGGCAGCATCAAGGCCGCTGCGATCAATACGGTCCCGGTGAAGCTGGGTGACCTGTTGAAGTTGCAGACCGGCACCGCGGACTCCGGGCTGGATGCCAACGTCCAGCTGCTGAGCCTGGTCGAGGCATTCCTGCAACTGGCCAGCAGCCAGAGCGCCGCGGCCGTCGAGCTGCCGGTGAGTGTGTTGGGGCTGGCGGGCGTCACCACCCGGGTCAAGATCGTGTCACCCCCCGAGTTCGCGATCGGCAACCCGGAACTGGCCGCCGCCGACCCGCTGGGGCCCAATCGCATCTATGTGCGTACCGCTCAGGTGCGTGCATTGCTGACGGTGGATCTCTCGCTGATCAACAGCGTGTTGCAGGCAGTGAATACCCTGCTGTCGCCGGTGGTGGTCACGCTCAATACGGTGCTCAGCGCCAACCTCAGTTGCATCCTCGGCGGCTCCTGCGTAAAGACCGACCTGCTGATCCTGCCGGACGGCGCGAACCTGGATATCAGCCTTGAGGTGGCGGCCGGCGACAGCCATGTCACCGGCTATACCTGCGTCAGCGACAGCGACAATAGCCTTTCCGTCGACACCACCACCTCCGCGGTCAAGCTCAAGGTCGGTCGGGTGGACGCCAGCAACTGGCTGTCTTCGACCGCTCAGGTCAGTGTGAGCCCGTTGCCGCTGGTGGATATCGGTGCGAGGACCTGCCAGGGGCTGTTTGGCCCTTGCGGGGCGCGCGTCTCGTTTGCCGGCGGCGGCAGCGAGGTGATGATCGACACCTCGATCGCCGGCACCCACGAGCCGAATTTCACCTTCGTCAATCCACCGAAAATGAAGCAGGAGCTGGCGGACGACGATTGGCACAGCGTGACTGCGGCGAATGTGGTCAGCAGCCTGCGCGAGTCGCTGACCGGAATCTCGCTGATTCAGCATCCACCCACCATCGGCAGCCTGCTCGGGGTGGTGCTCAATACCCTGTTGTCGGCGTTGAACGGTGTGGTCGGCCTGCTGGCCACGGCGATCGGCGCCTTGCTCGGCCCGTTGCTGGACCCGCTGCTGAACAATGTCCTGGCGGTATTGGGCATCGATCTGGGCCGGGTCGACGTGGGCGCCAACCTCAGTTGCGGCCAGGCCGGCCGGGCTTACCTGGTGCTCTGATCGCTCTGTACCAGCGGCAGCTCGATGCAGAAACAGGCGCCTGCGTCGGCGTTGCTGACGCTCAGGCGGCCGCTCATGTTCTCGACTATGCCGTAGCTCACCGAGAGCCCGAGCCCGGTGCCCACGCCGACCGGCTTGGTGGTAAAGAAGGGCTCGAAGATGCGCCCCAGCAGGCGCGGATCGATGCCGCCGGCATTGTCTTCGACCAGCAGCCGCACCCGCTGCGCGTCATGCTCGGCGCGTATCGCGATCCACGGCCGCAACTCCGGATCCTGCTCGCGCCGGCCGAGCAGCGCGTCCCGGGCATTGACCAACAGGTTGATCAAGACTTGCTCAAGCTGATCGACGTGGCCGCGGACCTGCACCTTGAAGTCGATTGGCGCGATACGCAATTCCACACCCTTGCCGCGCATGCCGTCGGCCAGCAGCGACAGGCAGCCTTCCACGGCCTGGGCCGGGTCGAAAGGTTGTTGCTCGATCTCCGAGCTGCGGCCAAACACCCGCATATGGTCCACCACCCGGCCAGCCCGCTGGACTTGAGCATCAATGCGCTTGAGCTTGTCCTGCAGGTAGTCGAGTTGCACGTCGCCGTTGTTCAGGCGCTTGAGCACGTTGACGATGGCCATGCGCATGACATTCAGCGGCTGGTTGATTTCATGGGCCAGCCCGGTGGCCATTTCACCCAGGGTGGCCATCTTCGCGCTTTGCATCAGTTGCAGCTGGGAGCGACGGACTTCGGTATTGTCGCGGCCGACGGCCTGGATCTCCCGCAGGCGCCCTTGCGCGTCGAATACCCCGCGGTCGGACCAGACCCACCAGGCGTGTTCACGCCCCGGCAGTTGCAGGTTGATTTCCGCGGTGCTGACCGGAAATTCCGGGGTCAGCTGGCGGATGCGTTGCACGAAGGCGGCGTGTTGTTCGGCGGACAGCCAGTCACCCAGGTTGGCCCCGGCCAGTTGTTCGGGCGGGCATTCCAGGTAGGTCGCCAGGGGCCGGTTGCCGAAGGTCAGGGTCAGGTCGGGCAGGTAGCGGCAGATCATCGCCGGGGAGTCTTCCACCAGGATCCGGTAACGCTCCTCGCTGAGTCGGATCTGCTCGGCGGCCAGGGTGGCGTCGGTGACGTCCAGCCACAGGCCGACGGCCTCGACCGGCATGCCCAGGTCGTCGCGCAGCAGCCTGGCCTCGTCTAGCACCCAGTGGTACTCGCCACGGCTGTCGAGCAGGCGGTAGCGGCTGCGCACCGCGCCTTCGCGCAGCAGTTGCCGGTTGCGTTCGAAGTAGCGGTCGCGGTCGTCGGCATGTACCCGTTCCGCCAGGGCGCCGTCGTTGCAGTCGTTCAGGCTCCAGCCGAGCAGCGGCTGCAGGCTGTCGCTGAAAAACGTCGGCTGCAGCGCGCCCTCGACATAGCGCTGGACATAGATCACCGCCGGCGAATGGGCGATCAGGTTGTCCAGCCGGGCGTGTGCCGCGGCTGCCTGCTGTTCCTGGTTCTTGATGTCGCTGATGTCCAGCATGAAGCCGACAAAACGCTGGTTCTGGCCAATGCCCAGGGCTTGCCCCTGCAGGCGGTACCAGATGGCCGGCAACTGCGGGTCGGCCCGTTGCAAGCGTACGCAGAGCAGCAGGGGTTTACCCTGTCGCAACTCCTGCAGGCGGCTGCTCAGCTCCTGGCGATCGGCGGGGTGGATCAGCGCCAGCCAGGCCTGCAGCGACAGGCGCCGGGTCTGGGGTTCCAGCAGCAGGTTGAGGGCCAGCTGCGGTGCCAGCTGGATCTCGTTGTTTTGCGGGAACAGCTCCCACCAACCGGTGCCGAGCAAACCTTGCAGGGCCTCCAGGCGCTCCAGCTGGTGATGGTGCTGTTGTTCGCGCAAGCGTCCGAGCAGGGGCCCGGCCAGGGCGGCGCTCAATTGCAGCCAGTCCCGTTCGCTCAATTGCGGTGCCAGCTGGCGCACCGGGTAGAAGCCGCAGAGCAGCCAGGCCGCGACGCCATGATCGTCGCGAAAGGGCACGACAAAGCCTTCGCTGTTGCCGAACGCACGTTGCAGGCGCGGATGGTCGCCGAGGCCTTGAGTGAAGGTCAGCGACTGCGGGGCATTGCCGTTCAGGCTGTCCAGCCCGGTACCCAGGACCTGGCCCTTGTGCCACAGCTGCGGTGCATCGGCGGCCTGATACAGGCCATGGATGTACCAGCCCTGTTCCTGGTCGTCGAGCAGCGCCAGGGCGAGGCAGGGGATATGCCAGTGCTGGGCCAGGGCATGGAGTTGCTCATGCAGCACCTCGGGCAGGCGGAAGAGGCTGCACAGGCGCAGTTGCTCGCTGATCTGCGCGGCGAACTGCTGGCAGTCCTGGCGCTGCTGCGCCTGCTGGCGTTCCAGCAGCAGGTCGCCGATATCCAGCAGGTGCAGGAGCCAGCCTTGGGTGGACGGTTGCACCCAGCCGCGCAGGTGCAGGGTTTGCCCGCCAGCCCCCTGAAAGTCCAGGTCGAGTACGTGCCCCTGCCAGTCGCCAGGGCTGCCTTCGACACTCAGCGCGCTGTGCGCCAGCAGGTAATCCAGCAGCGGCGCCGGTCCCTCGGCGGCCGGTGGCTGGGCCAGGGCGTGGCGCAGCGGGCCGGTCATTTGCAGCACCTGGGCGTTGTGGTCCAGATGCACCAGCAGGCCGACCCCGGGCGTGGCCAGGGGCGGCGCGGGAGGAAGCGCCTGGGGCGTGGTCCGGCCGAGAAAGCGCCCGAGGAGTTTGTCGCCCGAGCTCAAAATTGCAGACTCGACTGAGCGCTGAGGTTCGCCGGCAGGGCGGGCACGCTGCCCATGCCCGGCAGCACCAGGAAGGGGATGACCTGCCTGAGCTTGTCGGTGGAGTAGTGGACCCGCACTGTGAGCAGGCCGCCCGCGTAAGTCACGGTGGCATCGCTGGCGCTGTTGGCGTCGAAGTCGAAGGCCTCTGGAATCCAGGTCAGTTGCTCGCGCAAGGTGGTCTTCGCGCGTGCTATCAGGGCGGCGTCATAACCGGGCATGGTCGGGTCCAGGGCGACGCTGCGCCGCACCGCTTCGGCAGTCGCCTTGTTGAAGGACTGCACCATCAACAGCGGCACGCTGTAGCTGACCAGGCCATAAAACACGGCGAAAAAGATGATGAAGACCATGGCGAACTCGATGGCCACGGTACCTTTTTGTTTTCCCGGCAGGTTCACTTTCACGGCGGCGTCTACCCTGACTGCTAGTGGGTCATGTCAGCATAGGATCATTCAGCCAGAAGGGATGTTTTTTAACCGATGCAGAACTGGATTCTCTTGGCTTGGCTGGGGCTGTGTGCGGTGCAGGATATCCGCCAGCGTCATCTCGCCAACGGCTTGACCCTGGGGGTCGCGCTGCTGGCGCTGGGTTACTTGCTGTGGGCCGGCAACACCTGGCTGGGCGCCGATGCGGTGGACGGGGGCAAGGCGCTGTTGCTGGCGTTGCTGCTGACCGTGCCGGGCTATGTGCTGGGTCGGATGGGCGGCGGTGACGTGAAGCTCCTGGCGGCCCTGGGGCTGGCGTCCGACCCCTTGCACCTGCTGGGTACCTTCATCGGTGCCGCGCTGGCCAGCGGCCTGTGGTGGCTGCTCGCGCCCAGGCTGTTGCCCGCTGCCGACCAACCGCTGGCAAGGTCGTTGCGCCACCTCGATCCGCGGCAGGGGCAAAAGTACGCCTTTGCCCCTTTTGTCCTTGTCGGCATGGCCCTGACCCTGCTGTGGATCCGCTAGTCGTCGTGCGGCCTATCTCTATGTACATAGTCGGAAAGTAGTCTACGTTTATCCTGTACCTGCCCGAAGTGGACGCGGCAGGGCAGGAACATTCGTCTTGGGCTTGCCAGGCATGGAGTTGCGCGTGAACAAGCTTATATCCGGCATCAAAGTACTCGTGGTCGACGACCAGTCGCTGATAGTCGAAGAGCTTTGCGAGTTTCTTGAAGGCAGCGGTTATCGCTGTGTCCCTTGTGAGTCCAGCCGTCAGGCGATCCAGCAGTTCAATGAAGATGCTGAAATCGGCCTGGTGCTGTGCGACCTGCACATGCCCGATCTCGATGGCATCCAGCTGGTGCAGGAACTGCAGCGTATCGCCGGCAAGCATCGGGTCTTCGAAGCCATCATGCTCACCGGCCAGGCCGACAAGCAGGATGTGATCAAGGCCTTGCGCGCCGGTATCGCCGATTACTACCAGAAACCCATCGACCTCGATGAACTGCTGGCCGGCCTGCAGCGCCAGGAAGCGACCTTGCAGGAGCGGCAGAAAAACCTGCAGCTGGGGCATCTGAACCAGAAGCTGCAGTTCCTTTCCGAATCCATCGACGACCTGTACCAGGATCTGGACAAAGTGCGTCGCGCACCACTCGCGCCACCGACGACGCAGGCGTCGGACCAGGGCGGCGGCGAGGTGGAGCAGGTCGAAATCCCGGCGATCTTCAGCCAGCTGTCGCCCCGGCAGCTGGATGTGGCTCGCCTGGTGGGCAAGGGGCAGACCAACTACCAGATCGCCTGTGAACTGGGGATCACGGAAAACACTGTGAAGCTCTATGTGTCCCAGGTACTGCGCCTGACCCATATGCACAACCGCACCCAACTGGCATTGGCGCTGGCACCCAGCAACTCGGGGTTGCGCCAGCGCGTGACCGCGCACTGATCCCTCCCGACGCGCAGCAAACCCCGGCAGTCCCGAGGGTTTGCTGCGTCCTGCAGGCCGGCTTTTGTCATTCGCTGTGAGCCGCGGCGTCCTTCTATCTATTGGGCGAAAGCCCGGGCAATGGCGCTGACGCCAGGTCCGGCCAGGACGATCAGTAGCGCCGGGAAGAGAAACAGCATCATCACCACGGACATTTTCGCCGACATCGTTGAGATGTATTCCTGCAGGCGCGTCAGGCGCCGGTCATCGAGCAGCAGCTTGAGCGACTGCAACGACTTCATCGCCCCACCGCCCTGGTGGATCAGTTGTTGAAGGATCACGCAGGTGTCGGTGAACTCATCGACGGCCAGCAGTCGCGCGGACTTGTTCAGTTCTTCCCCCAGTTCCAGGCCGGAATCCACCCGGGCCAGCACCAGGCGCAATTCCTGGGTCAGGGCCGGCAGCAGTTTCTGCGCGTCCTTGCTCAACACCCGCAGGGCCTGTTCTACCGCCATGCCCGATTCGAACAGGATGCGCAGCAGGGGAATGAAGGTGGAGATATCGACCGCCAATTGTTTCTGCCGCCTGCTGGCGGCCATGGCCAGCAGACGCTTGGGCAACAGGTAGCCGAGGCTCAGGGCGAACACCGGGGCGACCCAGTGGTTTTTCGCCGCCGGGAAAAACACCCCCTGGATCACCAGGGTCAGGCCCAGGGCGAGAATCGGTACGCCGATCTGGCAGGCGGCGAACAGCGAGCGTTGCCGCGCGCTGCGCCAGCCCAGGCGGTTGAGCAGCAACTGGGTTTCGTTGTCGAGCCTGACCGCATGCTGGCCGATCTTGCTGTCGCCCAGCACATGCAGCCAGTTGCCGAGTGGGTTGTCGCGCGCCAGGTGTCCCAGCAGGCGTTCGGTCACCTGGCGCGTGCGCCGGCGCTGCTCCAGCCAGCTGCTCAGCATCAGCAGCATGGCGGCGAGAAACAGCAGCGCACTGATCAGCAAGGCCGTCATGTCAAACACTCCGCAGCATGCGCCAGAGCAGCGCGCAACCGACGACCTGCAACCCGAAGGCGGCCAGCAGCATCATCTGGCCGCCACTCTGGTTCCACATGCTCATCAGGTAGGTCGGGTTGGCTATCAGGAAATAGCCGGCCAGTGACACCGGCAGGGCCGCGAGGACCATCGCCGTGATACGGGTTTCGCCGGTCATGGCGCGCAGTTGCCGGGCGGCCTGGTCGCGCTCGCGGATCAGCTTGATCAGGTTTTCCAGCAGCTCGCTGGCATTGCCGCCATAGCGGTGGTTGACCTTGAGCCCGAGGGCGAACAGGCGCAGTTCATCGCGCTCGTACAGTTCGGCGAAGTCGGCCACCGCATCCGGCAGGTTGACCCCCAGCAACACGTTGCGCTGGACCCGGCCCATGGCGTGCTGCAACGGATTGTCGGCGGCCGCGATGCCGCCCAGCACCGCGTCGGCCAGGGTGCGTCCCGACTTGAGGCTGCGCACGGCATGGTCGAGCAATGGCGGCAGTTGTTCGATCATGCGCTTGAGGCGCCGCCGGTACAGCCAACTGATGTACAGGCGCAGCAACAGGGGAGGCGCGACGAGCAGGGCGAGCAACCCCGGCCACTTGCCCAGCCCATACCCGAGCATGCAGCCCGCGGCCCAGACCACCAGCCATAGCCCCAGGCGCTCGGTGGGACGACCGAGGCCGGCGCGCAGAAAGGCCCTTTCAAGCCGGTTCCAGGAGGTCTTTTCCACGCTCGGTTGCGGTTGCCCCTGGGCCAGGCGGTCGAGCACCCGGGCGGTGCGGGCTTGGCGCAGGCCGCTGTAGAACATCCAGCCCGACAGCCCCAGCAGGGTCAGGCACAGGAGGGCAAGCAGCACGGGACCCAGCATGCGGTGGCGCTCCCTGGCTCAGTTGATGGGCAAGTCGGCGTCGCATCGCAGCTTGTCGCCAGCGGGGTTGGCCGCTTCGCGCAGAAAGCCGAAACCGCTACGTCGGTTCAGACGGAACAGGGTGTTGGTGACGTAGATGTTCTCGCGCACGCCGACCACTTCCACCACCTCGCTGACGCAGCGCCGGCCATCGGGCAGGCGCGTCAGTTGAATCACCACGTCCAGGGCCGCGCAGATCATCTGCCGCAGGGTGCGTTCGGCCACCTGGCGCCCGGTCAGGCCCACCAGGGTTTCCAGGCGCAGCAGGGCATCCTGGGCATTGTTGGCGTGCACGGTGCTCATGGAGCCGTCGTGGCCGGTGTTCATCGCCGTCAGCACATCGAGCACTTCGACGCCACGGATCTCGCCGAGGATGATCCGGTCCGGGCGCATGCGCAGGGCGTTGCGGATCAGGTCGCTGGCCTTGACCTCGCCGTGCCCTTCGGCGTTCGGCGGACGGGTTTCCAGGCGCACCACATGGGGATGGCCCAGTTGCAGTTCGGCCACGTCCTCGATGGTCACCAGGCGTTCGTGAGGGTTGATCAACTGGCTGAGAATATTCAGCAGGGTGGTCTTGCCGGTGCCGGTGCCGCCGCTGATCAGGATGTTGCAACGCTTGCCCACGGCCTCCTGGACGAATTCGAAGATGGCCTGATCGATGGTCTGCATGGCCATCAGGTCGCTGCTCTTGAGCATGTCCTTGCGGAATTTGCGGATCGACAGGCAAGGGCCGTCGAGGGCGATCGGCGGGATGATGGCGTTGACCCGGCTGCCGTCGGGCAGCCGGGCATCGACCATGGGCGAGGACTCGTCGAGGCGTCGGCCCAGGGGCGCGAGGATGCGTTGCATGACCCGCTCCACATGGTGCGCGTCGATGAAGCGCAGGTCGCTCTGGTGCAGCACGCCATCGCGCTCGACGAACACCCGGTGCGGGCCGTTGACCAGGATCTCGGTCACTGCCGGGTCGCGCAGCAACACTTCCAGCGGGCCGAAACCGGTGAGTTCGTCCACCAGTTCTTCGGCCAGGCGCTCCATTTCATAGCGGGAAATCGCCAGGTGCAGGCGGGAGATGTACTCGGCCACCTTGTCGGTAATGAAGCGTGCCAGTGCCTGGCGCGAACCTTCCAGCAGGTTTTTTCCCGACTCCTCGATGGCGTCGATGACGTAGCGATGCAGCACCAGTTTCAGGCCTTCGTGATCGGTGTTGCCGATGGGGCTGTGGGGCTGGGCGCCAAAAAGTTTTTCTGTGCTCATCGACTTCCCCTGAGGCGCTCGAACCAGCCGGGCCTTGCCGTGGGCAGTCCTTGGGAGCGCCTGGCCAGGCGCTCGCCGAGGGTCTTCAGGGCTTGGGTGAGGCCTTCGCGGGGGGCCAGTTCGAACAGGGTGACGCCCTGGTTTTTCGCGTTGAGACGCACCTCGGGGCTGTAGGCCAGGACCGCGATCACTTCCAGGGCAAAGCTCTTGCCCAGGGTTTCCGCATCCGGCGCGACCCCGCGCAGGTAGCGGTCGACCAATAGGCGGGCGTGTTCCAGCTTCATGCCTTTTTCGCGCCAGAGGTTGAGCACCGCGAGGTTGCGGCGGCAGTCGAGCACGCTCTGGTCGGTGTACCAGAGCAACTTGTCGCAATGGCCGACGAAGGTGCGCAGGGCTTCGCTGTCCGGTTGCCCGGTGAGGTTCACCACGATGTGCTGGAAATGCTGGCGCAGGGCGCTGAGCAGCATGTACAGCTCGGCGGCGCTGGTGCGCTCCAGCGGCTCGTCATGGCCGGCGTAGGCCAGGATCCGCAGCCCGGCTTCGGTGCTGGTGAAGGCACTGTCGATCAGGGTCGCATCCAGGCGCCGCAGATGGCGCAAGGCATCGCCGAAGTGGAACGAGCTTTCCAGCCCCAGCAGCGCCAGGCTGTCGCCGCGCGGCAGGCCGAGGTCGAGCAACAGGGTCTGCTGGCCGCTCTTCTGCACCACCAGCGCCAGATGGCTGGCGAGCAGGGCGCCATCGGCATCGCTCTGGGTGCCGTAGAGCACGGTCAGGCCGCCGAGCTGGGTGCTTGGCGTGACCTGGGGCAGGCGTTTGCTCAGGCGCCGTACCAGGCCGGCTACCTCGCTGGAGCGCGAGCCGTAGGCCACGAAGTCGCGGGCCCCGGCGCGCATGGCGTTGAGTACCAGCTGGTTGTCCATGCCGTCGCCCAGGGCGACGATGGCCAGCATCGGCTTGGCCTCCAGCGCGCCCTCGATCAGCGCCGCCTGGGTGACCACATGCTCGCGATCGAGGCCGACGAAGACCAGGCTGGCGCACGTCACATCCACCAGCGCCAGCAACTCGTCGAGGCTGCCGCTGCCCGCGCTGACCACCTGCCCGAGTGGCGCCAGGGCGCCTTGCAGCCATTCCAGGTCGGTGCCGTTGCGGGTGATCGCGAGGAAGGTCTGGCTCAGGTTCTGACTCATTGCGATAGCCCACTGCGTTGATTGAAGTTGCGGTTTTCCAGGGAGTACGGGTGGCACCCGTCCGGGTCGTGGTTGCGCAGCGGTACGTCGCCCTCGACAGGCACACCGCTCGACATCAGGGCCCGGATCAGGCCTTTGCACAGGGGCTGGGAATCATTGGACATGAAGAAGTGTCCTTGCATGATCAGGGTGTTTGTTGGCTCGCTTCGATGCCGCGTATGACTTCTATCTGGGCGCGACGCGCTGCGGCGTCGAAGGTTCTGCCGGTGGAGGGAGGGGAGGTGGACAGGGCCAGCTGGTTGAACTGGATCAAGGACCTGTCGGCGTTTTGCAGATGCTTCGATGCGCTTTTTTCGCCCGCCCAGTAATGCGCCAGGCGTTTCTCGTCGGCGCTGCGTACCGCCAGGCGCAGCACGCCGGCCTGGGCCGCAAGCATCAAGCGGCTCAGCAAGGGTTCCGGGACCGCCAGCAACACGCTGCGCGCGTTCAGGCGACGCTGGTCCTGTTTGAGTTTTTCCTCGGCACTGGCGGGCGGCGAGCCCGGCTTGCCATCGTTGGTCAGGCCCAATTGCTCGCCGATGCCAAGTACCCGCAGGGCCGGCACCACGACCTGGGCCGAGGGCAGCAGGTTGTTGCTGTCCTGGCGCAGGAACAGCAGCACATCGACGTAGTCGCCAGGGCTCAGTTGCCCGCTGGCGCCGATGACTTCGTCTACTGCAACCGCCAGGGCGCGCTCATCGGGACGGATCATGCGGGCCACGCTGCCACCGGCTTCGAAGCTTTCCTCGCTCAGCCAGGTCCCCGCCGACAGCGCCCGCCATGGGGTGCGTCCGATGACCTGATCGAGGCTTTTGAGGCTACCGGCGGGGGCGGTGCGCAGCCGCTCCAGCGTGACATCGCCAGCCTTGATGGGAACGAATGGAGGGATGTCGCGGACCAGCACCGCGACGGGCTGGCGGGTCGCATCTTCGGCGGAAGCGGTGACGGTTTGCACGGTGGTGGGGGAAGGCTGCGCTACAGTTTCCGCTGCGGGCCGACGACTCAATGCCACACCCCAGTAACCGGCAATGAGGGCCCCCACCAGAAACACCCCAGCCAACCCCATAGTGATACGACTGTTCATGACGGCTCTCCCTTTCCCGCTGCATCACCGACTCGCAAATTCCAACGAGCCAATTTCGCAATCAGGCAGCTATGAACATGCAACTATTTCGCTATTTGAAGGTAGAACAGCTGCAACAAAACGCCATTACTGTTGAGAAAATAACTTGGCTCCTCCGCGCCCTGTCCGATGCCGCGTTTTTTTGACGCCAAGGGAACGAACTAATACTTAATGATTAATCAGTTCTTACAGTTGTTGGCTGGAAGTTTGTTGACAATGCTGTGGTGGCACAGGGGAATCATGTTGCAACGCTGCAACACTCGGTGCATTGAGGAGAAATCAGATGTTCTTCATTCTCGCCACCCAATGGATCGCCCTTCAGACCTCCCGGCTCCTGCGTTTCCTCAAGGACAACGAGGGGGCGTCAGGGATCGAATACGCACTTATCGCCGGTATGGTGGCCGTGGCCATCGCGGCATTTGTACCTGATATTTCGCTCGCTATCACCGGCACTTTCGAGACGCTGAAATTGGCATTAGAAGGTGAACCTGAATAAGTCGTAATACGGACCCTCAAGGCTTTATCGAGGCATCGATACCCTCAATACGCAGTCACTTTCAGGTATTGCCCATGAGCGCCTCTTCGTTTCCACGCCAGCAGCTTCTTCTCGTGGACGATGAAGAGGACGCGCTGCTCGAGCTGGCCGAGCTGCTGGAAGGTGAAGGCTTTTGCTGCTTCACCGCGACCTCGGTCAAGCTCGCCCTGGCCCATCTCACTCAACACCCCGACATCGCGCTGGTCATCACCGACCTGCGCATGCCGGAGGAGAGTGGCCTGTCGCTGATCCGGCGACTGCGCGATCACACCTCCCGCCAGCACCTGCCGGTGATCGTCACCTCGGGTCATGCCGACATGGACGACGTCAGCGACCTGCTGCGCCTGCAAGTGCTGGACCTGTTCCGCAAACCCATCTACCACGTGCGCCTGCTGGAGACCCTGAATACGCTGTTCCCGCAACCGCACATTCATCTGGTCAATCCCTGAACCTGCGTGATGATCGATTCGTACCGGGAAAAAGGCAGCTCGGTGGAATTGAATGTCGCCAGCCAGCGTTACGAAGTGGGCGAGCTGGGCATCGGCGCGCGCCTGGCCGCCGCGTTCGATCTGGGCCAGGACAGCCTGGAGACGGAAGCCAGGGTCATGGCCTGGCACGACTTCATCGCTGACAAGGCCAGCACCACCTCGACCTTTGTCCTGGGGGGGCACGCCATTCACCACCAGCGGTGCCTCGCCGGTACGCGACAGTTATGAAACGAGCCTGGGCGCGACCTATCGCGTCGGTGCCTGGGTGGTTCCTACAACTACCTGACCAAGACCGACTTCTCTGCCGACACCTTCACCGCCAAGGTGCGCTACGACTTCTGATGCTCGCCTGGACAAGACGACCCGCCTTCGAGCGGGTCGTGTTCGTTTGGCTTGAGGGGCTTTTTACAACTGGTAGCTGAAACTCAGGGTGTAGCGCGGGCGGCGGTTGTGGGTGTCCAGCGCTTCATCGGACATCGGCTTGGCCGCTTCGAGGGAGATGTTGTAGTACTTGGCGTCGCCAAAGCGCAGGCCGACGGCGGCCGATGACAGGTTGTTGCCCTTGACCGGCAGTTCGTTGAACCAGGTGCGCGAGCGATCCAGCACCACGTACGGCTGGAGGATTCGCAGCCAGC
Organism: Pseudomonas sp. T8; assembly: GCF_024610635.1. Taxonomy (NCBI): domain Bacteria; kingdom Pseudomonadati; phylum Pseudomonadota; class Gammaproteobacteria; order Pseudomonadales; family Pseudomonadaceae; genus Pseudomonas; species Pseudomonas sp. T8. Next base: position 3,512,609 of record NZ_CP102374.1, on the reverse strand, counting down.
GGTCTTCGCGATTGAAGCTGTAGTTCACCTCGTAGGCCGCGCCCCAGCCCTTGTCGCCGGACGCCTGGTCGTCGGGGTAACCGCGGCCGAAGTTCTGCCCGCCGAACACCGCGCGCTCGCTGTCGGGCAGGTTGTCGCGGCTCCAGTACAGGGCCGCCGACAGCACCCCTTGCCAGTTGTCGAAGAACTTGTCGCTCTGCACGCCGGACAGGCGCACGCGGAAGAAGTCCAGGTCATACAGGTCGTCGTTGGTCTTCGCGCCCAGGGCGTCCAGCCCCTGGTACACCCCGGCACTGAGAATCCGCAGTTGGCGTGCGTTGGCCTTGCGCCAGTCACCCTCGAAGGCCAGGGCGCGAACGTTGGTTTTCAGTTCGACGCTCTGCGGATAACCCACCACTTGATAGCGGGTCTTGTCGTTGACCGCGTACAGGCGCGAACCCAGGATCAGCAGTTCGTTGGGCGATGCGATGACCGGGTGGCTCAAGCCTATGGAGTAGCGATCGTTTTCCCGATGGGGCTTGAGTTCGAGGCCATTGTCGAGCTGCACATTGGTCCCCGGGTCGGCGCGGTAGCGCGTGCCGTACAGGCTCAGCTGGGTGCCTTCGTCATTGAGAAACTGGTTGTAGTCCAGGCGGTAGTAATGCTCGTGATCGTCCCCCGGCGGGAACAGGCCGCTGAGGGTTACCTGCTCGCCCATGGCGGTCTGCGAGTTGCTGCTGACCGCCAGCAGGGCTTGCAGGCCATTGCGGTTGTCGTCGGTGGTGCTGAGGCTGCTGGTGAAGGGTTTGCGGCTGGCCTGGGCAATCAGGTAGGCCGCGCCGTCGGTGGTGCCCGGTGGCGGCACCTGGGCTTGCAGGGTGACCCCGGGAATGCGGCTCATCAGGGTGGTGTAGTGCTCGAAGGTCTTGCGGGTCAGCGGCCGTTCAGCCTTGAGTTTTGCCACCAGTTTGTCGAGGTAGGCCGAGACCGGGCCGATATCGCCCTGCAGTTGATAGTCCTTGATGTAGCCCTCCACCAGGACCACGCGCACGGTACCCTGGTCGAAGTTCTGTTGCGGCAGGAACGCGTAGGACAACAGGTAGCCGTCCTGCTGGTAGCGGCGAGTGATTTCCCGGGTGGCTTCGATCAGTTGCGCCAGGGTGCTTTCATGGCCGATCAGCGGCTTGTAGATCTCCGCCAGCTCGTTCAGCGGATAGAGGGTGCCTCCTTCGATCTGCACGGTGCTGACGTTGACGGTGGTGCCCATCATCAGGGGCTGGGCCTGGGGTTCCGTGGGTGGCGCCAGCTTGGGCGCCGGGGTCGTGGGGCGATAGGCGTCGGCCGGCAGGTTGGGCACCGGCAGGTTGCGGATGGTTTCGTTGCTATTGAGAAAGCTGGGAAGGTTTTCGGCGTGGACGTATGAGCAAAGCGAGACTAACAGCAAGGGAGCCAAAGCGCGCATAGGACACTCCATGGTCAAGTCGCAGCAACGCGAGAGGTACTTCAGTCGGCGGCGCTTGTCAGGGTCTTGGCCTTGATCAAGTACTGCAACCGTCATGCTCCAGACAAGAAAAAGACGAGAGACTCAATCGAATCCCTCGTCTCCAACCAAGCGTAGGCGCTGTAGGTAGGGCCGTCGAATCGGCCAGGTGCAAAACGCTTATCGGCTGCCGCCCAGGGTTCCGGTCAAGCCACCGAGCACACCGCCCAGCACGCCGGTGGTGCCTGTGGTCCCGCTGCCGCTGGTGGTGCCGCCGTTGACCAGGGTGCCGACCGTGGCGACGGTAGCGCCGACGGTGTTGACGGTCTGGCCGACGGTGCTCACCACAGGGTTGGGGGCGCTGGCGGTGATGCTGGTGCCTACCGTGCTGACGGCGCCGCCTACCTGGGTGAGCAGACCGGCGACGGGGGTGCCCACTCCGGTTGTGGCGCCGACTTGTTGGGTCAGGCTGGTGACGGTAGTGGTGACCGGGTTCAACGCTGCACCGACCGTGGCGCCGACACCGGCCAGTGGCGCAGTGGCGCCGACATTGGCGACACCGGTGCCGCCCAGGGCGCCACCCACCGAGGCCACCACGTTGCCGACCGAGGCACCGCTGACACCCGCGGCACTGACCAGGGTGTTGGTGTTGCCCGCATTCAAGCCGTTACCCAGGTTGACCACCGCACCGCCGACGGTTTCCAGAAGGCCTGCGCCGCCGATGCCGCCACCTGTGCCCGAGCCGCTGGTGGTAGCCAGGCCGCCGGCCGTGGTGGCGGTGGTACCGATGTTGTTCAGGGCGCCACCGAGGGTATTGGTCAGCGGGTTGCCGCCGCCGGTGGTGGTGATTTTGTTACCCAGGCTGTCGACCACGCTGCCGACCCGGCTGACCAGCCCGTCGACCGGGGTACCCAGGCCGGTCGCGCTGCCCACCTTACCGGTCAGGCCTTCTGTCAGGGTGACGACCGGTACCAGCAGGTTGTTGCCCACCTTGTCTGTCACTGTCCCCAGGGGGCCGCCACTGGTCACGGTGGTGAGGGTGTCGCCGAGCATGCTGACCTTGCTGCCGACGCCGTCGAGTACCGGCGCCACCCGGGTGACCACGCCACCCACCAGGGGAATGCTGCTGGTGCTGGTGGCCAGTTTGCCGCTGATGTCCGAGACGCCATCGCCGACGTCCGACACCACGTTGCCGACTATGGCCGTGGTCTTGCTCAAGGCCTGTGGATCGCTGCCCAGTTGGCCGAGGCCATTGGTCAGGCCATCGCCTACGGTGTCGACCACATTGCCGGAGGTGTTCACCGCGCTTTGCAGGACCCCGCCGACTACCGGAAGCGGAGCCAGCGCGCTACTGAGGGTGCTGACACCGTCGCCGACGCCGCTGATGGTGGTGCCAAGGTCGGACACCAGGGTCGAGGTGACCAACGGGGTGGTGGTGGGTGTCGTCGGGTCGGTCGGATTCGTCGGGTTGGTCGGATCGGTGCCGCCGCCTCCACCGGTGCCGCCACCTGTGCCTCCGGTGCCGCCAGTGCCGCCTGTCCCTGCGGTGCCGCCGCCGGTCCCACCTGTACCATCAGTGCCACCGTCGATTCCGCCGGTCCCGCCTGTGCCTGCGGTGCCTCCACCGGTTCCGCCTGCGCCACCCGAACCGTCGCCGGAGCCGCCGGAACCACTGTCGGTACCTGCCGCGCTGTCAGGCGAGGAGCTGCCGGAGCTGCTCTTGTGGCCGCCACCGCCGCTGCTGCAGCCGGTCAGGCCGAGGGCCAGGATCAGGGCCAGTGCTGTGCTTGTTTTCAACCAGACTTGAGTTTTCATGAGTGAGATTCCTTGCACCTGTTACAACGTTTTGTTGTTTTCGATAACTCTCCAGTTCTGTTGCTGGAGATGTTTTCGTCCGTTGTCGCTATAAAAGGTCCAAGGGCTTTTTTTCACCATTCTCAACTTGGTATTAACAACTTATATATCAGCTGTTTTTGCTCCTGCGGAGGGACTAATACCAAAGGTGTGGCGAGCGGAAATATTTTTAATAAAACATTATTAATCAGTATCTTGTGTTTTTTATTTGCGAAATTTCAGGGGGCTAGAACGAAAGTTATATATATACAATTAATTGTCTGTCGGCGCCGTCACGGATTTGGCGTCAACTTGCCTTATAATCCGCAGCCTGGATTTTATTTGGAGAAACTTTATGCCTGCCCCTGTCTGGTGGCTGCTTTGCCTGCCGGTGATTGCCGGTGCTTTCCTACCCCTGCAAGCGGGAATCAACGGTCAATTGGCCAAGCAGGTTTCCAGCGTGCTGGCGGCGGCGCTGATCTCGTTTTTTGTCGGTACTGTGGCCTTGCTGGTCCTGGCCATGGCCCAGCGCGAAGTGCCCGGTCTGAGTGCCTTGAAAAGCCTGACCTGGTGGCACTGGTGCGGCGGTCTGCTGGGGGCGTTTTTCATTGCCACCGCGGCCTTCGCCGGCCCGCGGATCGGCGCCATGCTGTTCATGGCCCTGGTGCTCGCCGGGCAGTTGGGCATGGCCCTGGCGCTGGACCATTTCGGTTGGGCGGGTTTTCGCGAGGCGCCCATCAGCCTCGGCAAGATTGCCGGGCTGGTGCTGATCCTGGCAGGGGTGTTCCTGATTCGTCGCGGTTGAGGCGGGCTCAGTCCAACGGTTGCCAATGCCCGCTCATATGCTCCAGGTCGCCCGCGCCGGTCAGGCGCAGGTCACCGCTCGACCCCGCGGCGCTTGCCAGCAGGCACACCTCGCTGGGCAGGCGCACCGGCTTTCGGAAGTCCACGGCGATCTCGATATTGGCCGCCGGCAAATGCTCGCTCAACGCCGCCAGAGTCCGCGCCTTGTTCCACAGGCCGTGGGCGATGGCCTGGGGGAAGCCGAACATTCGGGCGCTCACCGCGCTCAGGTGAATCGGGTTGTAGTCGCCGGACACCCGGGCGTAACGCCGGCCGATATCGGCGGGGGCTTGCCAGCGCGTCAGCTCGCTGAGGCTGGCCTCGCTCGGCGGCTCTTCGGCCGCGGCTTCCCCCGGCAGTTGCACACCCCGGCAGAGCATCCGGCTTTGCGCTTCCCACAGGGGCCCGAGCGCGTCGTCGACGCTGGTCAGCAGATCGAAAACCGCGCCTTTGGCATGGGGCTGCAAGTTGTCCACACGCACGCCGATGCTCAAGTTGCCGACCCCACCCATGGGCCGCAGCACACGAATGCGGTTGGCCAGGTGGATCAACCCCAGCAGCGGAAAGGGAAAGTCCTTGGCGGTCAGTAGTTGCATCTGCAGGGCGAACGCCAGCACATGGGGATAGGTCGGCGGCAGCAGGCCGTTCTCGGTAAAACCGCAGACCTGGCGATAGGCCGCAAGCTTCGCCGGCTGCACGCTCACCGGGTGGCGCAGGCCATATTCAGGCAGCTCGGTGCCGGTGATCCTGCGGCGGGTCGCGGCCTTCCAGTACAGCTTGGGCAGGTTCGGCGGGGTATCCAGCTCATTCCATTGCAGGCTCATGTTCAGGCTCCCAATACGCTTTGCCCACAGACGCGCAGCGCTTGCCCGGTGACCGCGCCGGTGCCCGGCTGGCCGAGCCAGGCCACGGCTTCGGCAACGTCCTGCGGCAACCCACCTTGCCCCAGCGAACTCATGCGCCGCCCGGCTTCGCGCAGGGCGAACGGAATGTGCGCGGTCATCTGGGTCTCGATAAAACCCGGGGCCACGGCGTTGATGCTGATGCCGCGCTCCTGCAACAGCGGTGCCCAGGCCTGGGCCAGGCCGATCAGCCCGGCCTTGCTCGCCGCATAGTTGGTCTGCCCGCGATTGCCGGCGATGCCGCTGATGGACGCCAGCAGGATCACCCGGCCGTTGTCGCGCAGGGTGCCGCTGTCCAGCAGTGCCTGGGTCAGCACCTGCGGGGCGTTGAGGTTGACCGCCAGCACCGCGTCCCAGAACTCCGGGGTCATGTTGGCCAGGGTCTTGTCGCGGGTGATGCCGGCGTTATGCACCACGATATCGATGCCGTCCGGCAACTGTTCCACCAACCGGGTCGCGGCGTCTTCGGCGCAGATATCCAGGGTGATCGCGTGGCCGCCCAGGCGCGCGGCCAGGGCTTCGAGATCGGTCTTGGCGGCGGGCACGTCCAGCAGCACCACCTGGGCACCATCCCGGGCCAGGGTCTCGGCGATCGCCGCACCAATGCCGCGCGCCGCGCCGGTGACCAGGGCCCGCGCGCCGGCCAGGGGCCGGGTCCAGTCCTGGACCTGGGGCGCGCAGGGGTTCAGGCGGATCGCCTGGCCGGAGATGTAAGCGCTTTTCGGCGAGAGAAAGAACCGCAGCGCGCCTTCCAGCTGGCTTTCGGCGCCCTCACCGACGTACAGCAATTGCAGGGTGGCGCCGCTGCGCAGCTCCTTGGCCAGCGAACGGCTGAAGCCCTCCAGGGCGCGCTGGGCGCTGGCGGCGAACGGATCGCCGAGGGTTTCCGGGGCGCGGCCGAGAATCACCAGGTGCGCGCTGGGCTCGAGGTTCTTCATCAGCGGCTGGAAAAATTCGCGCAACTGCTTGAGCTGGTCGGTCTGCAGGATATCGCTGGCGTCGAATACCACGGCCTTGAGCCTGGGGCCGTGGCCGGGAATCCAGGCCGTGGCGAGGGTCGGATCGGTGCCGTAGCTGTAGATGCTCTCGGTCAGCCGCGGGGCGATGACGCCGACCTGCTGGGTGAGCGGGCCGCCGCCGATCAGCAGCGCCCCCTCGACCGGACGCATGCGGCCGGCCTGCCAGCGCTCCAGACGCACCGGCGACGGCAGGCCAAGGGCCCCGACCAGGCGGTGGCCGATGGACGAGTTGGCGAAGTCGATGTAGCGATCTGACATGGAACACTCTCCGTTCAGGCTGTCTGAAAACTACTGCGGGCTTCGCGCGCAATCCTGCGTTAAAAACAGGCTCGGAATGCTCATTTAGGCCCCTAAAGTCGTCCGCGACCCCGGCCGTTCCTCGCCTGTTTTTGCCTTGTCTTGCCTTCGCTCGCTACGTTTCAAACAGCCTGATTGCTGGGGTTCAAAGGTGTGGACCACGAAGGGCCTTCGGTCGTTCGATATACAACCTACGCTTGTCGGTTGTGCCACTCACAGAATAGGGAGCTTTCCATGACTCAGCTGCGTCGTGTTGCGATTATCGGCGGCAACCGCATCCCCTTTGCCCGTTCCAATGGTCCTTACGCCACTGCGAGCAACCAGGCCATGCTGACCGCGGCCCTGGAAGGCCTGATCGAACGCTACAACCTGCACGGCCTGCGCCTGGGCGAGGTGGCCGCCGGCGCGGTGCTCAAGCATTCCCGGGATTTCAACCTGACCCGCGAATGCGTACTCGGCTCGCGGCTGTCGCCGACCACCCCGGCCTACGATATCCAGCAAGCCTGCGGCACCGGCCTGGAAGCGGCGTTGCTGGTGGCCAACAAGATCGCCCTGGGGCAGATCGACTGCGGTATCGCCGGCGGCGTCGATACCACTTCGGACGCGCCGATCGGGGTCAATGAAGGGCTGCGCAAGATCCTGCTGCAGGCCAACCGCGGCAAGACCCTGGGCGACAAGCTCATGACCTTCCTGCAACTGCGCCCCCGGCATCTCAAGCCGGAGCTGCCGCGCAACGGCGAGCCGCGTACCGGCTTGTCCATGGGCCAGCACTGCGAGCTGATGGCGCAAACCTGGAACATCCCCCGCGACGAGCAGGATCAACTGGCGCTGGAGAGCCATCAGAAAATGGCCGCCGCCTATGCCGAGGGCTGGCACGACGATCTGATGACCCCCTTCCTCGGCCTGACCCGCGACAACAATCTGCGCCCGGACCTGACCCTGGAAAAGCTGGCGTCGTTGAAGCCGGTGTTCGAGCGCGGCGACAAAGCCACCCTGACCGCGGGCAACTCCACGCCGTTGACCGATGGCGCGTCCCTGGTGCTGTTGGGCAGCGAGGAATGGGCGAAGGAGCGTGGTTTGCCGATCCTCGCCTATTTGCGCGACGGCGAAGCGGCGGCGGTGGATTTCGTCCACGGCGCGGAAGGGCTGCTGATGGCTCCGGTCTACGCGGTGCCGCGCTTGCTGGCGCGCAACGGCCTGACGCTGCAGGACTTCGACTACTACGAAATCCATGAAGCGTTCGCCGCGCAGGTGCTGTGCACGCTCAAGGCCTGGGAGGATGGGGGTTACTGCAAGACCCGCCTGGGGCTGGACGCGCCCTTGGGCTCCATCGACCGCAGCCGGCTGAATGTCAAAGGCAGTTCGCTGGCGGCCGGGCATCCGTTCGCCGCCACCGGCGGGCGGATTGTCGCCAACCTGGCGAAGCTGCTGGAGGTGGCGGGGAAGGGGCGTGGCCTGATTTCGATCTGCGCCGCCGGTGGCCAGGGCGTGACGGCGATTGTCGAGCGCTGAGGGCCCGGGTTGGGCAGCCCTTGCTCGCGATCGAGCGCGAAGCACTCGCGACGAGCAGAGGGCGAGCAGTGGGCTATGATCCTGGTCGGTCGAGGGTGTCGGCATGACGGGTTGACCTGGCACATTGAGTGCATTGGCACTGTCGCAGGTCGGTAACCTCTCCCCGTGGTGCGAGGATTGCCGTATAACGAGTGACATTCGCGTGTTTGGTAATAAAGGACCCCTGATAAAAGCTGATGAAGACTCCAAAACGCATTGAACCCCTGATCGAGGACGGTCTGGTCGACGAGGTGCTGCGCCCACTCATGAGTGGTAAAGAAGCAGCTGTTTATGTGGTGCGCTGCGGCAACGAATTACGTTGCGCCAAGGTTTACAAGGAGGCGAACAAACGAAGTTTTCGTCAGGCGGCCGAGTATCAGGAAGGCCGCAAGGTGCGCAACAGCCGTCAGGCTCGCGCGATGGCCAAGGGGTCCAAGTTCGGGCGCAAGGAGGCCGAAGACGCCTGGCAGAACGCCGAAGTGGCGGCGCTGTTCCGCCTGGCCAATGCCGGCGTGCGGGTGCCCAAGCCGTTCGACTTCCTCGAAGGCGTGCTGCTGATGGAGTTGGTGGCGGATGAATACGGCGATGCCGCGCCACGCCTGAACGACGTGGTGCTGGAGCCGGATCAGGCCCGCGAATATCACGCCTTCCTGATCTCCCAGATCGTGCTGATGCTGTGTACCGGCCTGGTGCACGGTGACCTGTCCGAGTTCAACGTGCTGCTGACTCCCGATGGCCCGGTGATCATCGACCTGCCCCAGGCGGTGGACGCGGCGGGCAACAACCACGCCTTCAGCATGCTGGAGCGGGATGTCGGCAACATGGCCTCCTACTTCGGGCGGTTTGCCCCGGAGCTCAAGCGCACCCGTTACGCCAAGGAGATGTGGGCGCTGTACGAAGCCGGCACCCTGCACCCGGGCAGCGTGCTGACCGGCGAGTTCGACGATCCGGAAGAACTGGCGGATGTCGGCGGTGTGCTGCGGGAGATCGAGGCGGCGCGCCTGGACGAGGAGCGGCGCCAGGCCATGCGCATGGCTGACGACGCACCACCGACCAAGTCCGAGGAACCACCGCCTCCGCCCTGGATGCAGTGATTCACGGGTACAAAAAATCCGGCCAAAGCCGGATTTTTTTGTGCCCGTGAATCACGTAGCCGCTGCCGCAGGCTGCGATAAGGCTCGAAGAGCCTTCCAGCGATCTTGAAGAACACGTCCTCTTCGCACGGAATGCCGCCCAGACCGATCACAGCCTGCAGCAGCGGCTACATCACGCGCAGCACCCGCCCGAAGCAAGGTCCTTGAGAATCGGACAATCCGGGCGATGGTCGCCGTGGCAGTGCTTTACCAGATCCTGCAGGGTGTCGCGCAGCCCGGCCAGCTCGGCGATTTTCCGGTTGAGCTCGTCGATGTGCTGGCGGGCCAGGGCTTTGACATCGGCGCTGGCGCGCTGGCGGTCCTGCCACAGGGTCAGCAGCTTGCCCACTTCCTCCAGGGAAAAGCCCAGGTCCCGCGAGCGCTTGATAAAGGCCAGGCTGTGCAGGTCGTCGTCACCGTACAGGCGGTAGCCGCTGTCGCTGCGATGGGCCGGCCTGAGCAGGCCGATGGACTCGTAGTAGCGGATCATCTTGGCGCTCAGGCCGCTCTTGCGGGCTGCTTGGCCGATGTTCATCGGGCGTCCTCCAGGTCTTTGGGTTTCCAGGTTTTCAACAGTAGCGCATTGCTCACCACGCTGACGCTGGACAACGCCATGGCCGCCCCGGCCAGCACCGGGTTGAGCAGGCCGAACGCCGCCAGCGGAATGCCGATCAGGTTGTAGACGAAGGCCCAGAACAGGTTCTGGCGGATCTTCGCGTAGGTCTTGCGGCTGATCTCCAGGGCCGCCGGCACCAGGCGCGGGTCGCCGCGCATCAGGGTGATCCCCGCCGCGTGCATCGCCACATCGGTCCCGCCGCCCATGGCAATGCCGATATCGGCGGCGGCCAGGGCCGGGGCGTCGTTGATGCCGTCGCCGACCATCGCCACCACGCCGGTCTTTTTCAGTTCGGCGACCGTGGCGGCCTTGTCGGCGGGCAGCACTTCGGCGTGCACGTTGGTGATGCCCAGGGCCTCGGCGACCACCTTGGCGCTGCCGCGGTTGTCGCCGGTCAGCAGGTGGCTGCCGATATGGCGCGCACCCAGTTGTCGTACCGCTTGCAGGGCGCCGGGCTTGAGGGTGTCGCCAAAGGCGAACAGGCCCAGTACGCGGGGTTGCGGCTGTTGTTCGATCAGCCAGGACAGGGTGCGGCCTTCGGTTTCCCAGGCCTGGGCCGAGGCCGCCAGGTCGCCGGCCTGCAGGCCGCTTTCTTCCAACAGGCGCCGGTTGCCCAGGGCCAGTTGGCGGCCGTCCAGGGTGCCGGCGATGCCGCGGCCGGTCAGGGACTGGCTGGCGCTGACGTCGGCCACCGCCAACTGGCGTTCGGCGCACAGGTCGAGAACGGCCTTGGCCAGCGGGTGCTCGCTGCCGCGTTGCAGGGCGCCAGCCAATTGCAGCAGGTGGTCTTCGTTGCCATCGACCGCATCCAGATGGGCGATGCGTGGCGTGCCGGAAGTCAGGGTGCCGGTCTTGTCGAAGACCACGGTGCTGACTTCATGGGCGCGCTCCAGGGCTTCGGCGTCCTTGATCAGGATCCCGTGGCGGGCGGCGACGCCGGTACCGGCCATGATCGCGGTCGGCGTGGCCAGCCCCAGCGCGCAGGGACAGGCGATGACCAGCACCGCGACCGCATTGATCAGCGCGGTTTCCAGCGGCGCGCCATACAGCCACCAGCCGATCAGCGTTGCCAGGGCCAGCACCAGTACCGTCGGCACGAACACCTGGCTGACCCGGTCCACCAGCTTCTGGATCGGCGCCTTGCCGGCCTGGGCGTCTTCCACCAGGCGGATGATGCGCGCCAGAACGGTTTCCGCGCCGAGGGCCAGGGTCCGCACCAGCAGCCGGCCTTCGCCGTTGATGGCGCCACCGGTGACCGGGTCGCCGGGCTGTTTCGGCACCGGCAGGCTTTCGCCGCTGATCAGGGCCTCGTCGGCATGGCTCTGGCCTTCGACCACTTCGCCGTCCACCGGGAAGCGCTCGCCGGGCTTGACCAGCACCAGGTCGTTCAGGCGCAGGGCGCTGATCGCCACGTCCCGCTCACGGCCATCGACGACCAGGATCGCCCGCTCCGGGCGCAAGGCTTCAAGGGCACGGATGGCGCTGGCGGTCTGGCGCTTGGCGCGGCTTTCCAGGTACTTGCCCAGCAGCACCAGGGCGATCACCACGGCCGAGGCCTCGAAGTACAGGTGCGGCATGCCGCCGGCGGGGGTGATGGCCCATTGGTACAGGCTCAAGCCGTAACCGGCGCTGGTGCCCAGGGCCACCAGCAAGTCCATGTTGCCGGCACCGGCGCGCACGGCTTTCCAGGCGGCGACATAAAAACGCGCACCGAAGATGAATTGCACCGGCGTGGCCAGGACGAACTGCGCCCAGGCCGGCAGCATCCAGTGCAGGCCAAAGGGTTGCACCACCATGGGCAGTACCAGCGGCAGGGCCAGCAGGATCGCCAGCACCAGGGACCAGCGTTCGCGCTGCAGGCGTTGTTGCTGATCGTCGCGCTCGGGGTGTTCGGCCTGCCACAGGGTGGCGGAGTAGCCGGCCTTGTCGACGGCGGCGATCAAGTCGGCGCTATCGACCTGGCCCAGCAGATCGACGTGCGCGCGTTCGTTGGCCAGGTTGACGCTGACCCGGGTGACCCCGGCCACCTTGCTCAGCGCGCGTTCCACGCGGCCGACGCAGGAGGCGCAGGTCATGCCGCCGATATTCAGTTCCAGGCTGTGGGCCGGCACGCTGTAGCCGGCATCCTGCACCGCGGCCATCAGCGCCGGCAGGCTGTCGCTGGGCGCCTGGACGCGGGCCTGTTCGGTGGCGAGGTTGACGCTGACAGCCATGGCGCCGGCGACCTTGCTCAAGGCGCGTTCCACACGCCCGGCGCAGCTGGCGCAGGTCATGCCGGCAATCGGCAGGTCAAAAGTGGTTGATTCGGACATCACTGACACTCCCTGTAAACGGTGATCTACAGGATCAACCTTGCCATGCTGGCAAGGTCAAGCGCCATGGTGCGGGGTGCTTCAATCTGTCTCGGGGGGTAAACCTGGATCGTCGCCCGTGCCGGTTCCGGGGAGGCAAAGGGCGCAGGCGACGATCCGGTGCCTCAATATCCCAGGCCGGTGCGCTGGAGCTGCAGGCCCGATGGGCTCATGGCGATGCGGAACTTCAGTACGTCGCCGGCCTTGAGGCTGATGTCCTGGGAGCTTGGCGCGAGCATGCCCGGGTTGCAGCCCGGCATCTGCCCCGGCAGCAGTTTCAGGCGCAGCGAGACTTTGCCCGGCGGCAGGTTGAAGGACGTGGCTTGTTCCTGGAACAGCCGGCCCGCCAACTGGTCCTCGATGTACAGGCCGATTTCGCAGGACGTGGCGACTTCCAGCCGTTCCCGGGAAATGATCAGGACGCCGTAGTCCTCGCCGGCGGCATTGACCGAAGGGGTGGCCGCGATCAGGCCGAGGAGGCTGAACAGGCTGATAACCGACCAGCGCATGGCTGAATCTCCTAGTGTCGTGTCGTTGAGGGGTGAAGCTTGGCCGAGCGCGTGGACTATTGCCAGCCCGGCAGATGTATCCGGAACTTGACCTTGCCATGGTGGCAAGGCCAAGACTGGCGATAACCCTCACAACAGGAGAAGCGTCATGCAAGTGTTCAATGTCGAAGGTATGTCCTGCGGTCACTGCGTCCGGGCCATCACTCAGGCGGTGCAGAGCAAGGATCCGGCGGCCAGCGTCAAGGTCGATCTCGGGGCCAGGGAAGTGGGTGTGGAAAGCCGCTTGTCCGCCGACGAGGTGATCAGCCTGATCAGCGAAGAAGGCTATGCGGTCAAGCTGGCTTGAGCGGATTTAACCGGTCTTTTTAATAGTTAGCGACCTATCGGAATGTTCAAGGCCTCCAAGCGCGGATAAACTGTCGGGCTGCCGACCGACCCGCACCTGGATGCCTGATGAACCTTCGCACAATCCTGATTCTCGGCGCCCTGAGCGCCTTCGGTCCTCTGGCCATCGACTTCTATCTGCCGGCGTTCCCGGCGATGGCGCTGGCCTTTGGCACCGATGAAAAACACGTCCAGCTGACCCTGGCGGCCTACTTCCTCGGCCTGTCCATCGGCCAGCTGGCCTACGGCCCTGTGGCCGACCGCTTTGGCCGGCGCATCCCGTTGCTGGCCGGGGTGGGGCTGTTCACCCTGGCGTCCCTGGCCTGCGCCTACGCGCCGAACCTGGAATGGCTGATCGGTGCGCGCTTCGTCCAGGCACTGGGCGGCTGCGCTGGCATGGTGATTTCCCGGGCGGTGGTCAGCGACAAGTGCGACGCAGTGGGTTCGGCCAAGGTGTTTTCCCAGCTGATGCTGGTCATGGGCCTGGCGCCGATCCTCGCGCCGATGCTCGGCGGCCTGCTGGTGAATCTCTACGGCTGGCAGTCGATCTTCATCATGCTGACCCTGTTCAGCGCCCTGGCCGGCCTGGCGGTAGCCCTGGGCTTGCCGGAAAGCCTGCCGGCCCATGTGCCGCGCCAGCCGTTGTCCGGCGCCTTGCGCCAGTACGGCCGGTTGCTGGCTGACCGGGTGTTTCTCGGCCATGCCCTGACCGGGGGCATCGCCATCGCCGGGATGTTCGCCTACATCGCCGGTTCGCCTTTCGTCTTCATCAAGCTCTACGGTGTGCCGGCCGAGCATTTCGGCTGGTTCTTCGGGATCAACGCCGGCGGTTTCATCCTGGTGGCGCAGATCAATGCACGGTTGCTGGCCAAGCGCGGCCCGGCGTTCCTGCTGGCACGCACGGTGTGGATCTACCTGCTGGGTGGCCTGGCGCTGCTTGCCGTCAGTTCGTTGCACCCGGCACAACTCTGGCCGCTGCTGCTGCCGCTGTTCATTTGCATCGCCAGCCTGGGTTGCATCCTTCCCAATGCCTCGGCCTGCGCCATGAACGGTCAGGGCGCACGGGCCGGCAGTGCCTCGGCGATGCTCGGCTGCCTGCAGTTCAGCGTGGCGGCCGGCGCCGCGGCGCTGGTGGGTGTGCTGCACGACGGCAGCGCCGTGCCGATGGCAACGGTCATCAGCCTGTGTGGGATTCTGGTGGTGACGCTGGCGATGGTCACCCGGAAATTGCAGAACGCCAGGGCGCTGCAAGCCGCCCAGCTGTAATCAGCCGGCGGCGCGCTGTTGGCTTTCGGGGAATCGATGGGGAGCGTGCAGACGCGTTTCCAGGGTATTGGCGAAGGCTCGGGCTTCGGCCTCGCTGCGGAAGGTCACCGCATGCTGGTCGAGTTGAACCTGCCATTGGGAGCCTTTGGATTTTGCCAATTCTTTTATCAGGATCTTCATTGCTGACCTCCTCGGGTAAAAGATTTGCACTGCAAGGGCCCCCAGTGTAGACCCGAATACGGTCACAAGTATGACAAGGATCAACTCTCGGACTGACGGCATCCTGCCCCTTTCCGGAGCCGGCAGGACTGCCGTCCGCTCCCTGCTTCAGAACCCTTCCAGCACGATCTTGCCCTTGGCCTTGCCGCTTTCCAGCAAGGCGTGAGCGCGCCGCAGGTTGGCCGCGTTGATCGCGCCGAAGTGTTCGCCGAGGGTGGTCTTCAGGGTGCCGGCGTCGATCAGCTCGGCGACGCGATTGAGCAGCTTGTGCTGCTCCTGCATGTCCGCGGTCTCGAACAGCGAGCGGGTGTACATGAACTCCCAGTGCAGCGACAGGCTCTTGCGCTTGAGCTTGGTCACGTCGAGGGTTTTCGGATCGTCGATCAGCGCCAGCCGGCCCTGGGGCGCGAGCGCCTCGACCAGTTCGTCCAGGTGCGCGTCGGTCTGGGTCAGGCTGGCGACATGGGTGACGCTGGCCTGGCCGGCCTTCTTCAGCTCCTGGCTCAATGGCTGGCTGTGGTCGATCACCAGGTCGGCGCCGAGCTCGCGCACCCAGCCCTGGGTTTCAACGCGTGAGGCGGTGCCTATGACCTTGAGGCCGGTGAGCTGGCTGGCCAGTTGGGTGAGGATCGAACCCACACCGCCGGCCGCGCCGACGATCAACAGGCTCTGCTGCCGATCGGCCTGGCCTTCGGCGATCTGCAGGCGCTCGAACAGCAGTTCCCAGGCGGTGATCGCGGTCAGCGGCAGGGCGGCGGCTTCGGCGAAACCCAGGCTCTTGGGCATATGGCCGACGATGCGTTCGTCCACCACATGCAGTTCACTGTTGCCACCGGCGCGGGCGATCGAGCCGGCGTAGAACACCTTGTCGCCGGCCTTGAACAGGCTGACTTCGCTGCCCACCGCCTTGACCACCCCGGCCACGTCCCAGCCCAGCACCTTGGCGGCGCCGCCTTCAGGCTGGACGTTCTGGCGGACCTTGGTGTCCACCGGGTTGACCGAGATGGCTTTGACTTCCACCAGCAGGTCGCGCGGGCCGGCGACCGGTTCCGGCAGTTCGATGTCTTGCAGGGACAGGGGATCGTTGATCGGCAGGGAGGCGTAGTAGGCGATGGCTTTCATGGTGAGTTTTCCTGATGAAGATAAAGGTTGGGTCAGGGGATCAGCAGCAGGCGCTTGATTTCGAAATGCTCGATTGCTTCGCGGGTCTGGCTGAGAAAATGCTGGAAGTGCGCCGTGGCGTTGTGAAACTCCAGGGCCGCCTCATCGTCCCAGCGCTCCAGTACATAAAAGGTGCCTGGGTCTTCGGCGTCCTGGTGCAGGTTGTAGTACTGGCAGCCGGCTTCTTCACGGCTCGGTTGCACCAGGGCGGTGAGTTCGCGTTGGAGCAGGGCTTGCTGGCCGCTCTTCGCGACAAGAGTGGCAATGGCGGTAAAGGCTTGCGACATGGTGGCGTCCTTCAGGGCGGTATGACGGGCTGGTGTGAGAGTGCGCAGATCATTGGTCATTTCCCCTGAAGATAAAACCGGCTAAAACAGCAGTCTCTTTCAATGTTTTTTTGATAATGCCCGGTGAGCCAGATGCTGCGATTCGATGACCTGCAATTGTTCGTGCGCGCCGCCGACCTCGGCAGCCTGTCCGCCGCGGCGCGGGTCATGGACCTGTCGGCGGCAGTGGCCAGCGCCGCCCTCAAGCGCATCGAGCAGCAACTCGGCGTCCGGTTGCTGGCGCGTTCGACCCGCAGTCTGCGCCTGACCGCCGAGGGCGAAGGGTTTCTCGAATACGCCCGCGCGGCCCTGAGCAACCTGGAGGAGGGGCGGCGC
Organism: Pseudomonas sp. T8; assembly: GCF_024610635.1. Classification (NCBI taxonomy): domain Bacteria; kingdom Pseudomonadati; phylum Pseudomonadota; class Gammaproteobacteria; order Pseudomonadales; family Pseudomonadaceae; genus Pseudomonas; species Pseudomonas sp. T8. The sequence continues at coordinate 3,496,404 of NZ_CP102374.1, read as the reverse complement.
TTGTTGGCCAGCGGGCAGGATCAGGTCAGCGGCGTTCTCCAGCTGTCCGCGCCCTCGGACTTCGGCCGCAACCTGTTGCTGCCCTGGCTCGACCAGTTCCAGCAGGAGCACCCCAAGCTCACGGTGCGCCTGCTGCTGGGCGATCGCATTGCCGATCTGTTTCGCCAGCCGGTGGACATTGCCCTGCGTTACGGCGAGCCGGAAGACTCCAGCCTGGTGGCCCTGCCGGTCGCGCCGCAGAACCGGCGGGTGCTGGTGGCCGCCCCCGAGTACCTCGCCCGCCACGGCGAGCCGCGCCAGCTGGAGCAGCTGCCCCAGCACAATTGCCTGCTCTACATGCTCGGCAGCCGGGTGCACGACCACTGGAGTTTCCATGACGGCAAGCGCGAGGTCGGCCTGACGGTCAGCGGCGATCGTTTCAGCGACGATGCCGATGTGGTGCGCCTGTGGGCGGTGGCGGGGCGGGGCATCGCCTACAAGTCCTGGCTCGACGTGGCGGCCGATGTGCTGGCCGGGCGGCTCAAGGTGCTGATGCCGGAGCTGCGCTGCGAACGGGCACCGCTGAACCTGTTGTGCGCCCATCGGGCGCAGTTGAGCAAACCGGTGAACCTGCTGCGGGACATGTTGCAGGCGCGCTGCGCTGAAATCTCCGCGCATTACCCCAGGCCAACCCACGCCGATCAATGACCCTGGCCGGCGGCGTCGTTGCGGGGTGCGGGCAGGTCGCATCCAGCACTGAGCGGCGGCGTCGATCTTGCACACTCGATTGCAGACCATTCAATCGGGGGGACGGGGCATGGCAAGTCAGGGATACAGTGCGGCGGAGCGTCTGGAACGCTTGCCCATCAGCGGTTATCACCGAGTCATTTTCATCATCATCGCCCTGGCGTTTTTCTTCGACTCCATGGACCTGGCGATGATGACCTTCCTGCTCGGCTCGATCAAAGCCGAGTTCGGCCTAAGTACGGCCCAGGCCGGCTTGTTGGCCAGTTCGAGTTTCTTCGGCATGGTGGTCGGCGCATCGCTGTCGGGCATGCTCGCCGACCGCTTCGGGCGCAAGCCGGTGTTCCAGTGGAGCATCGTGCTCTGGGGCATCGCCAGTTACCTGTGCTCCACGGCGCAGACGGTGGACAGCCTGACCCTGTTCCGGGTGCTGCTGGGGATCGGCATGGGCATGGAGTTTCCCATCGCCCAGTCGATGCTGTCGGAGATGATCCCGGCCAAGCGGCGCGGACGCTATATCGCCTTGATGGACGGCTTCTGGCCGCTGGGTTTCGTCGCGGCGGGCGTGCTCTCGTATTTCCTGCTGCCGTTGATTGGCTGGCGCGACATCTTCCTGGTCCTGGCGATCCCGGCGGTGTTCGTGCTGGCGATCCGTTTCTTCATTCCCGAGTCGCCGCGCTGGCTGGAGCAGGCCGGGCGGCACGCCGATGCCGACCAGGTGCTGCGACGGATCGAGGATAAGGTCCGGGCCTCGTTGCAGCGCGCGGATCTGCCCGAGCCGGTGCGCCTGCCGCGGGTGGAAAGCGTGCCGGGGCATTTCTTCTCGGCCTTGCGCGAGATCTGGTCGCCGCTCTATCGCCAACGCACGATGATGATCTGGAGCGTGTGGTTCTTTGCCCTGCTGGGTTTTTATGGCCTGACCTCGTGGCTCAGCGCCTTGTTGCAGCAGTCGGGGTTCGCCGTGACTCAGTCGGTGTACTACACGGTGCTGATTTCCCTCGGCGGCATTCCCGGCTTCCTCATGGCCGCCTGGCTGGTGGAGCGCTGGGGGCGCAAGCCGGTGTGCGTGATCACCCTGCTGGGCGGTGGGGTCATGGCGTTTTTCTACGGGCAGAGCGCGGTGTTCGGCGGCAACGTGGCGCTGTTGATCAGCTCCGGCCTGTTGATGCAGTTCTTCCTGTTCGGTATGTGGGCGGTGCTCTACACCTACACGCCCGAGTTGTATCCCACTTCGGCGCGGGCTACCGGTTCCGGCTTCGCCTCGGCGGTGGGGCGCATCGGTTCGCTGCTCGGGCCTTTGGTGACCGGCGTGGTGTTCCCGATGACCGGGCAGGGTGGGGTGTTCGCCCTGGGCGCGCTGTGTTTCGCGGTCGCCGCGGCGGTGGTCTGGCTGTTCGGGATGGAGACCCGGGGCAAGACGCTGGAAGAGTTGAGCGAAGTCGGCGCCTGAGCTGTAGCCGCTGCCGCAGGCTGCGATAGGTCCGCAGGACCTCCGGCGTCATTGAGATCGCCGCGACCGTTCCGGTCGATCGCAGCCTTCGGCAGCGGCTACAGGTGTATCGCGGTTACGGCTTGACCAAGCGCGCATCCAGGCTGTTCTGCGCCAGGCGCTTGGCCTGATCCTGGGTCATGCCCAGGTGGGTGTACAGGGCGTGGAAGTTCTCGGTGACGTAGCCGCCGAAGTAGGCCGGGTCATCGGAGTTCACGGTGACCTTCACCCCACGCTCGAGCATCTCGAGGATGTTGTGTTGCGACATGTGATCGAACACGCAGAGCTTGGTGTTCGACAGTGGGCAGACGGTCAGCGGGATCTGCTCGTCGATGATGCGCTGCATCAGTCGCTCGTCCTCGAAGGCGCGCACGCCGTGGTCGATGCGCTGGATCTTCAGCAGGTCGAGGGCTTCCCAGATGTACTCGGGCGGGCCTTCTTCACCGGCGTGGGCGACGGTGAGGAAACCTTCGCTGCGGGCACGATCGAACACCCGCTGGAACTTGCTCGGCGGGTGACCCATTTCCGAACTGTCCAGGCCGACCGCGACAAAGGCTTCGCGGAATGGCAGCGCCTGGTCGAGGGTTTTCTGCGCTTCGTCTTCGCTCAGGTGGCGCAGGAAACTGAGGATCAGGCCGCTGGTGATGCCCAGTTGCTGCTCACCGTCCTTGAGCGCGCTGGCGATGCCGTTGAGCACCACTTCGAAGGGGATGCCGCGATCGGTGTGGGTCTGCGGATCGAAGAAGGGTTCGGTGTGGATGACGTTCTGCTCTTTGCAGCGCAGCAGGTAGGCCCAGGTCAGGTCGTAGAAATCCTGGGAGGTGCGCAGTACGTCCGCGCCCTGGTAGTACAGGTCGAGGAACTCTTGCAGGTTGTTGAAGGCATAAGCCTTGCGCAGGGTTTCCACATCGCTCCAGGGCAGGGCGATCTTGTTGCGTTCGGCCAGGGCGAACAGCAGCTCGGGCTCGAGGGATCCTTCAAGGTGCAGGTGCAGTTCGGCCTTGGGCAAGGCGTTCAGCCAGTCGTACATGGGTGTGATCTCATCAGGTGCAGTCGAGCGCTGCGTGAACGTGTTGCGCTCCATCATCCTGCGGCGAAAAGCCGACCGCAAGGTGCGATGACAGGCGCTGGCCCCGGATTTCCCCAGGGCTGCGCGGGCGCGTCAGGTTCCCATCGCGCCCATAAGGGCAGGCATTCTACAGGCGCACGCGGACGATTCGGCAAAACCTGACCAACCGAGCGATCAGGACGCTTGCAGTTCCCGGCGATAGGCATAGGTATCGGCGAACCGCGACAAGAGGAACTCGGCGCAGGTGGTGACCGGGTACTTCGGCGGATGCCCGGCATCCTGGCAGCCGGGCAGGCATTCGATGCGCGTATCCGGATGGGGCTCGGCGAAGAACGGCATCGAGTAGCGGTCCACCCCCAGCGGGCTGATCACCCGGTGCGGCGTCGACAGGTAACGGTCGTTGCTCCAGCGCGCCATCATGTCGCCGAGGTTGACCACGAAGGTGCCCTCGATGGGCGGGGCGTCGATCCACTGGCCCTGGACGTTGCGCACCTGCAGGCCGCCGGCGCTGTCCTGGTAGAGCAGGGTGATGCAGCCGTAGTCGGTGTGGGCGCCGGCGCCTTGCTGCTCGTCGCTGCTGGCGGTGTGCCGCGGCGGGTAATGGATCAGGCGCAGGACGCTGACCGGCTCCTTGAAGCGGCGGTCGAAAAAGTCGCGCTCGATGCCCAGGGCCAGGGTCATGGCCCGCAGCAGGGTCTGGGCCAGGGCCTGCATGTCCAGGTAGTGCTGCTCCATCAGGGTTTCCCAGCCGGCGATATCCGGGTGCCGGTTGCTGCCGCGCAGCGGTTTTTCCGCGAGTACCTCGGGATGGTCGGCCGGCAGGTGCAGGCCCATGTCGAAGGTTTCCTTGAGGTCGCTGGGCTTGTCCGGGTCCAGCTGCTCGGTGGCGATCGCGCCGTAGCCGCGATGGTGGCGGGTCTGGGTGATATCGATCTTGAGTTTCTCGGCGGCCGGCAGGGCGAAGAACTGCCGGGCGGCGTCGAGCAACTGGCCGATGCGCGCGGCGCTGATCGGGTGGCCCTTGATATAGAAGAAACCCCACTCGCGGCAGGCGCGGTCGATCTGCTGGGCGACGCTGTTCCAGCCGTGGGCGTCGTCGCCGTAGAGCGGGCTGATGTCGATGATTGGAAGCTGGTTCATATGAATGCTCTCAAGTTACCCACGGTCCTGTAGCCGCTGCCGCAGGCTGCGATCGACCCCGAAGGGGGCGTGCTCTGGATATCGAGCAAAGGTCCTTCGGACCTTGGCGCAACCTGCGGCAACGGCTACAGGATTCGATGAGTCATTTCGGAATGTCGGCCTTCATGCCTTCCACGTAATAGTTCATCGACGCGAGCTCGGCATTGCTGGCGCTGACCCCGGCGGCGAGTTTTTCCACGCCGGCCTGATCCTTGATCGGCCCGGTGAACGGGTGGAAGGCGCCGCTCTTGATGTCGGCGATGATCTGCTCGGCCTCACGCTTGACGTCGGCGGGCACCAGGTCGCTGATCGGCAGTTCGACCGTGCCTTCCTTCAGGCCGCCCCAGTAGTCCTGGGATTTCCAGCTGTGGTCGAGCACGCCCTGGGTGGCCTGGATGTAGTGCGGGCCCCAGTTGTTGACGATGGAGGTCAGCACCGCTTTGGGCCCGAAGTGGGCCATGTCCGAGGCGTAGCCCACGGCATACACGCCACGGCGTTCGGCGGCCTGGATCGGCGCCGGGCTGTCAGTGTGCTGGAAGATCACGTCGGCGCCCTGGTCGATCAGGGCGTTGGCGGCGTCGGCTTCCTTGCCCGGGTCGAACCAGGAGTTGACCCACACCACCTTGATCTCGGTGCCCGGGTTGTATTTGTTCAGGGCCAGCTGGATGGCGTTGATGTCGCGGATCACTTCCGGGATCGGGAAGGAGGCGATGTAGCCGACTTTCTTGCTCTTGGTCATCTTCGCCGCGAGGAAACCGCCGACGTAGCGACCTTCATAGGTGCGGGCCAGGTAGGTGCCGAGGTTCTTGTCCTGCTTGTAGCCGGTGGCGTGTTCGAAGGTGGTCTTGGGGAATTGCTTGGCGACTTTCAGGGTCGGGTTCATGTAGCCGAAGGAGGTGGTGAAGATCAGGTCGTACTGGTCCTTGGCCATGTTGCGGATCACCCGCTCGGCGTCGGCGCCTTCGGCGACGTTCTCCACGTAGTTGGTCTTGATCCGGTCGCCGAACTTCTCCACCAGCGCCTTGCGTCCCTGTTCATGCTGATAGGTCCAGCCGTGGTCGCCGATCGGGCCGATATAGACGAAGCCGACCTTCAATGGATCGGCGGCGCTGGCGCCCAGCGAGACGCTCAGGCCGATGGCCGCGGTGAGGGCGCACAGCAATTTTTGCAACGGACGTTTATGCATGAATCCGGACTCCATTTTGTTGTGGGGCGAGGCTGGGCTCTAAGGCTTGAATGGCTCAATGCAAATAGCTGACCAACAGGACAACAAAATCTTCGGAACCAGGGAGAAGCCTTCGCGGGCAAGCCTCGCTCCTGCGGGATCATCCAGCTTCTGTAGGAGCGAGGCTTGCCCGCGAAGAGGCCAGACGGATCCGCACAGGCTCATCCCGGTGCACCCACACCCATCAGCGCCATTCACTGGTGCACTAAGGTGTAACGAAACGTTAGTGACTCCATGCAGTCTTTAGCTCATCTCTACTGCTCGATTTATCCGGTCAAAGGACTGCAATGCTCACTTCACTCAAGCAAGAAAGTTTTCTGTTGCTGGCGCTGCTCGCGGCGCTGGTTGCCTATCCGTTGGAGCATGCGCTGCTCAACAGCGGCCAGGGCGTGGCGCTGATCTCCGGGCTGGTGCTGATCGGTTTCATCGTCGCCGCCTCGATGCGCGTCGCCCATCACGCCGAGCTGCTGGCGGAGAAGGTCGGCGACCCCTACGGCACCATGATCCTGACCCTCGCCGCGGTCCTGGTGGAGGTGGTGATCCTGGCGATCATGATGAGCAACGAGGCCTCGCCGACCCTGGTGCGCGACACCATCTATTCGGCGGTGATGCTCGACATCAATGGCATCCTCGGCCTGGCCGCGCTGATGGGTGGGATCAAGCATGGCGAGCAGGCCTACAACGACGACTCAGCGCGCTCCTACAGCGTGATGATCCTCACCGCCATGGGCGTGTCGATGGTGGTGCCGGAGTTCATTCCCGAGTCGAAATGGAAGCTCTACTCGGCCTTCACCATTGGCGCCATGGTGCTGTTGTACACCCTGTTCCTGCGCATGCAGGTCGGTGCCCACAGCTACTTCTTCAGCTACAGCTACCCGGAAAAACGCCGTAAGAAAGAACCGACGGAAGACCAGCCAGCGCCTGTCAGCCTGGCGTTCTCCATCGCCACCCTGGTGTTCGGCGTGGTGCTGATCGGCGCCTTGGCGGAGGTGATGTCCAATACTCTCGACCTGGGGCTGGAAGGCACGGGCGCGCCGCCGGTGATCACGGCGATCCTGGTGGCGGCGATTTCCGCGGCGCCGGAAATTCTCACGGCCTTGCGCGCGGCGTTAGCCAATCGCATGCAGTCGGTGGTCAATATTGCGTTGGGCGCGTCGTTGTCGACGGTGATCCTGACGGTGCCGGTGATGGAGGCCATGGCGCTCTACACCGGCCAACCGTTCCAGATGGCGATGACCCCGGTGCAGACGGTGATGATCTTCATCACCCTGATCGTCAGCGCGATCAACCTCAACGACGGTGAGACCAATGCCATCGAAGGCATGACCCACTTCGTGCTGTTCGCGACCTTTATCATGTTGTCGTTACTGGGTCTTTGAAGAGCATCGCGAGCAAGCTCGCTCCTACATCCGGCGTGATTCATTCTGGAAATGATCGGAACCGGTTCCCTGTAGGAGCGAGCTTGCTCGCGATAACACCGGATCAGGCGCCGCCGATCAACTCCCGCGCCGCCTGCCGGTGATCGGCAATCAGGCCCCGCACATCCAACCCCTCGACCTGCCCATCGATCACCCGCCACTGGCCGCCGACCATCACCCGGTCCGCCCGGTCCGCGCCGCACAGCAGCAACGCCGACAACGGATCATGGCTGCCGGAGAAGCGCAGCTCATCGAGCTTGAACAGCGCCAGGTCGGCCTGTTTGCCCACGGCCAGCTCGCCGATATCGTCGCGCCCCAGCAACCGTGCCGAACCCCGGGTGGCCCAGCCCAGCACCAACTCCGGGGTGATCTTCTCGGCGCCGTAGCGCAGGCGCTGCAGGTACAGGGCCTGGCGGGTTTCGAGAATCATGTTCGAGGCGTCGTTCGAGGCCGAGCCATCCACACCCAGGCCGACGGGCGCGCCAGCGTCGGTCAGTTCCAGGGTCGGGCAGATGCCCGAGGCCAGGCGCATGTTGGAACTCGGGCAGTGACAGATGCCGGTCCCGGCCGCGCCAAGGCGGGCGATTTCATCCGGGTTGAAATGGATGCCGTGGGCCAGCCAGGTCCGCGGGCCGAGCCAGCCGACGCTGTCCAGGTAGTCCACGGTGCGCAGGCCGAAACGTTGCAGGCAGAAGTCTTCCTCGTCGAGGGTTTCCGCCAGGTGGGTGTGCAGGCGCACGTCGAGTTTTTCCGCCAGCTCGGCACTGGCCGCCATGATCTCTGGGGTCACCGAGAACGGCGAGCAGGGCGCCAGGGCGATCTGGATCTGCGCGCCGGCGCCGCGTTGGTGGTACTCGGCGATCAGCCGCTGGCTGTCGGCGAGAATCACCTCGCCCTGTTGCACGGTCTGTTGCGGCGGCAGGCCGCCATCCGCTTCGCCGAGGCTCATGGAACCACGGGTGAGCATGGCGCGCATGCCCAGTTCGTGCACGCTGGCCACCTGCACGTCGATGGCGTTTTCCAGGCCCTCGGGGAACAGGTAGTGGTGGTCGGCGGCGGTGGTGCAGCCTGACAGCAGCAGTTCGGCCAACGCCACTTTACTGGCCAGGGCGAGTTTCTCCGGGGTCAGCCGGGCCCAGACCGGGTACAGGGTTTTCAGCCAGGGAAACAGCGGCTGGTTGACCACCGGCGCCCAGGCGCGGGTCAGGGTCTGATAGAAGTGGTGATGGGTGTTGATCAGCCCCGGCAGCAGCACGTGCTCGCGGGCATCGAAAACCTGTCCACAGGGCTGGGCGGGTTGCTGCCCGGCGCCGAGCACTTCGACGATCAGGCCGTCTTGCAGCACCAGGCCGCCACGGGCGTCGAGGGCATTGCCAGTGAAAATGGCGAGGGGATTTTTTAACCAGGTACGGGTCGCAGGCATGGTGGCCGGCTCCTCTGAAAGTGGGTTCAGGTTAGCCAGCTCAGTGTTGCCCTGTCTGCTGATCCAGGGTCGCCACGGGGGCGAGGTGCGCAGTTTACGGGGAGACCGCTGCGCGGTCTATCGCGGGCAAGCCTCGCTCCTACAGGCGGTCACTGTAGGCGCGAGGCTGGCCCGCGATAACGTCCTGTAGCCGCTACCGAAGGCTGCGCTCGACCACGAAGTGGGCGCTGCGATGTCGGCAGCGGCTACAGGTGCAGGCTTACCAGGGAATGGTTTCGCCCTTGTAGTTGACGAAATGGTGCCCGCCCTTGCCGGTATAGGCATTGATCTGCTCGATCAGGCCGCGGGTGCTGGTCTCGACGTCGATGTCCGCGCCTTCGCCGCCCATGTCGGTCTTCACCCAACCCGGGTGCAGCGACAGCACGGTGAGCTTCTGCTCGAGCTGGGTCACGAAGCTGTTGGTCATGGAATTCAGCGCCGCCTTGCTGGCCTTGTACAGCGCCAGCTCCGGCGCGTCGGGCATGGTCACGCTGCCCAGCACCGAACTCATGAACGCCAGCACGCCGCTGTCCGGGCGGATCTGCGGGGCGAAACGCTGGGCCAGGTTGATCGGCGCCACGGCGTTGGTGAAGAACAGCTGGCCGACTTCCGCCAGGGTCGCCTTGCCCGGCGTCTGGTCGTCCGGCCCCTTGACCCCGGCGTTGACGAACAGCAGGTCGAACACTTCGCCTTTGAGCTTCTGGTTCAGGGCGATCACCGCCTGCTGGTCGTCCATGTCCAGCTGTTCGATGCGGACCGGACCCAGGGCCTTGAGCGCCTCGGCTTTTTGCGGATTGCGCACGGTGGCGGTGACCTGCCAGCCAGCGTCCAGCAGGCGTTGCACCAGGCCCAGGCCCAGGCCTCTGGAGGCGCCGATGATCAGTGCGGTTTTTGGCGTAGACATGCAGGGATTCCTTGATGAGTGAAGATCATGGATTTAAGGGGCAACGCTGCTGCCGATCGCGCCGAGGCTGAAGCCCAGGCGTTGCGCGGTCTTGATGTAGAGCGCCAGCTGCACCCTGTCGCTGGGGTAATCACGATAGCCGTTGGCGGTGCGTTGCGCCGCAATCAATCCGCGCTGCTCGTAGAAGCGCAGGGTATCGCGGCTGACGGCGCAGGCCTGGGCACGTTCACCGATGCGCATGCTGGAGTCTCGGAAGGGCTTGACCCTGGAGCATACTCCAGGCTTTAGCCTGCGTGCTCCTTGAATATCCGGAGCGATCCTTTATGTGGAGCACAGCGCAATACCGTCAATTGGTGCGGGCCAGCGGTTGGTACGACCTGATCGTCACCGCCGCCTTTGTCACCCCCTGGAGCTTTCTCGCCCTGCACGGGCTGATGCAGCAGTGGAGCCAGGCCTTCAACCTGCCCGGCGACCTGCCGCCGTTCGCGCCCATGCATCTGCTGATGGTCAACCTGATGGGCTCGATCGTCTGCGTGTGGTCGGTGCTGCGCATCCGCGATCCGCAGCTGGCCTTCGGACGCTACGACGCCGCCGGCCGGCTGCTGTTCTCCACTTGGCAGATCTACGCCCTGGCCCACGGTGGCACGGCCTTGATCGGCGTGATCCTGTTTTTCGAACTGGCCTGGGCGGTGGCGCAGTTGTGGCCGGTTCGCGGGGAGCAGCGGGCGATTCCTGGCCCGGCCTGAAGCATGGTCGGACGGCCGGATCCCGCGGGGGCAGGAGCCGGCAGCTCGGCGAGGGCGTCGCAGCGAATGCAGGGGATGAGCAAGGCCGTCCATAACCCGATCCACTGGACGTCTGCCGCGATCAGTCTTTTCCGGCGTTGGCTAATCGAACTGCAACGCATTGGTCAGGTCGCCCATGGGTGACTGTTCCCGGGCGGCCATGGCCTCGTCACGCAGTTTCAGGCCATCGAGCTTTTCCAGGTCGAAGACCCGGGTCACCAGGCGCAGGATCGATGCCGTGTCATACACCGTGTGATCCACCGTCCCCTTGCGGGCGAAGGGCGATACCACCAGGGCCGGAATACGGCTGCCCGGGCCCCAGCGATCGCCCTTGGGCGGAGCCACGTGATCCCACCAGCCGCCGTTCTCGTCGACCGTGACAATCAGCACCATGTTGTTCCACTGCGGACTGTCCTGCAGGGTCTTGATCGCGCGGACCAGATGCCGGTCGCCCGCGGCGACGTCTGTGTACCCGGCATGCATGTTGAGGTTGCCCTGGGGCTTGTAGAAGCTCACGCTCGGCAGCTTGCCGGCCAGGGCGTCGGCGAAGAACCGGTTCGTCGACGGGTCGTCGCCCAGGCCGCCATCGCGCAGGCGCCTGGCGCGTTCACCGGGGTGCTCCGGGCCTTGCTGCCGGAAGTAGTTGAAGGGCTGGTGGTGGTACTGGAAGTTGGGGATTTTCGGGATCGCGCCCGAGCCGCTGAACTCATCCAGGGTGGCCTGCCAGCCACCGGCGTACCAGGCCCAGTCGATGTTCCTTTTCGACAGCTTGTCGCCGATGTGCTCGTGGCTTTGCGGAACCAGCACGAAGGGCAGGTCCGGTCTGGAGTAGTCCGGTCGTTGTGGATCGCGTTGCCAGGTCGGCCAGTAGGGCGGCGCGAAGGTGTTGACCGCATAACCGTCCGGGGTGAGCGCGCAGGGGCCGAACTGGGCAGGGCCGTCCATGGCACTGGCGGGCGAGTCGGCCAGGGGCCTGAGCCGCGGGTCGCTGGGGTCGTCGCTGTGCAGGTTGGCGATCTTCACCTTGGCCACCGAGTTGCGGGCGTTCGGATAGTGCGGCACCGCCGCCGAGATCAGGTATTGGTGGTTCAGGTACGAACCGCCAAAGGCGCCCTGGAAGAAGTTGTCGCAGAGCACGAACTGCCGCGCGATATCCCACAGGCGAAGGGCATAGCGGCTTTGCCTGTAGTGCCCCATCGTCAGGCCGCCGGAGTCGGACCAGGCGGCGAACCGGTCATTCATGCCACCGTTGATCTGCATCTGGTTCTGGTAGAACTCGTGGGACAAATCGCGGGTCACCAGGCTCAGCGGCAGGTCCTCGGCATTCGGGCCTTTGAGGGCGAACGGCGCGTTCGGCAGGTCCTGCTGAAATGGCACGCCAGCGGGGTAGGTCACGCCATCCGCGGTCTGCGGTCCCAGATGCAGGGTGCCGCCCCAGACCGGGGGCAGGATTTGCAGCAGGCTGCCGTCGCGGTCGCGCTGCTGGTAAGCGGCGGGCTTGAGGCTGGAAAGAGGCTGCTCGAGGCCGGGGAAATCGGCGAACAGGTTGTTGAAGCTGCGGTTCTCGGCATAGATCACCACCACCGTCTTGACGTGCTTGCGCAGTGACCTGTCCAGTTCGGCAGCGGACAGTGGACGCTTGCCCGGTGTAGGGCGCGCATCGCTGTTGGGTGTGCAGCCGCTGAGCGCGGCGCCGGCACCCAGTACCGCGGTACCGGCGAGAAAGTGGCGACGACTGGGATCGATCGGGGTGTCAGGGTTTTCAGGGTCGTTGTGGCTCATTACAAGTATTCCACCGAAGTTGCAGGGCATCCGTTCATGGCTCGTTGAAACTCATGTCGCTAGCGCTGGGGTTGCGGCTGGCGCGCTTGTCATGAATGCAGCGCCGGCTATCGAGCGGACGCGCGGGGAGTGCGACGCTGAGGTCCGCCATGAGCGAGTTGCCGAATGCTTGAAATCCATCAGCTAGGAGGGAGGCCCCGGGCAGGGCCTCCCTGGTTAGCCAGCGAGGTCAGAATTTGTAAACGAAGCTGGCGGTGTAGGTACGCGGAGCGGAAGGGAACACCAGGGTCGAGTCGAACAGGTTGGCGGAAGTGAAGTACTTCTCGTTGAACAGGTTGTTGACGGTAAACAGCGCTTCCCAGGACTTCTCGGAGTAGCCCACCGAGCCGTTCCATACGGTGTAGTCAGGCAGCTTGATCTGCTTCTGGTTGTCCGCCCATTGCTCGTCTACCCAGGTGAAGCCCAGGCTGGCGTTCACACGGCCACCCCAAGGGGTCGGCTGGGTGTAGTTGCCATACAGGCTGGTTACCCACTCCGGTACGCCGCCACGATCGTACTCGCCACCCAGTACCTGGCCGGTCGGGTCGAAGAAGCGGAAGCCATAGAGTTGCGACGGATCCAGGCCATAGGCTTGGGCGACAGCGGCGGTATTGAGCACGGTGAAAGGCTGCCCTTTCTCACGCACCTTCTGTTTGGTCGCCGAGGCCGTCATGGAGAAGTTCTGGTTGAGCATCCAGCGCAACTCACCTTCGTAACCCTTGCCGTTGACCAGCACAGTGCTGCCGTTTTGCGAGTCGCGGTAGGTCTTCTCCTGGTCGTAGTAGGCCAGCGCGGCGTAGACGTTGCCGTTCTCGCTGTTGTACTTGATGCCGTACTCGCGCAGTTTCGAGTCCTGCAGGTAGTTGCCGCTGGAGACGTCCGACGCTGTTACGCCGCCTGCCTGGTTGGACGACAGCGCGGTCGACTCGGCGTAGGTGAAGTAAGGGATGAACCCCCACGGCGTCTTGTACGAGAGGCTGGCACTGAACGAGTCAGTGGTGTTGTGGTTGGTGGCTTTGTCCGGACGCCCGTCGCCATTGGCATCGCGGACCAGATCGCCATTGGTGGCCTGGGCCTTCTCCTTGGCCTTGGCGTCGTAGTAGTCGAAGCGATAGCCCAGCAGCAGGTTCCAGTTCTGCCAGTTCATGTCTGACAGCATGAACGCGCCGGTGTTTTTGGTGATGGATGCGCTCTGGGTGTTGAAGTTGCGTCGGTACATGCCGGGAGCGATCTCGACGTTGCCGGTATGACCGATGTCGAAGCTGTCGTCCGGTGTCGGCCCGACGTTCAGGTCGCGGCGGTCGAGGATTTCATCGAGGTAGGACTCACGGTCGATGGCGCTGTAGTAGCGATAGTTGACGCCGACGACGTTGGACGTGCTGACCTCCCCGATCTGCAGCGGGAAGCTCAGGCTGACTTTGTCTTCCCAGGTGTAGGCATCGTAGTCGGCGGTGAAGCCATAGCTGGTGTATTTGTTGTGGTCCAGGGAGTCGTAGAAGAACTGGTTCTTGAGCTCCATGTCATTGTCCAGCGACCAGATAAGGTCGAAGTACGCCGTGGCGGCCTTGCTTTCGCCCTTGTCCTTCTTGTCGGTGAACACCTTGTTGCGGTCGAGCTTGGTGGTCCCGGGGTTGCTCAGTGCCGCGTTCGGGTCTTTCGGGTCGAAGAAGCAGTTGCTGTAGTTCAGGCAGAAAACGTCCAGCTTGGAGTTGCCGCTGCCCGGTGGAAAACCGACGCCCGGGCTGATGTTGTTGCGTACATCGTCAGGGAACAGCACATCGCCCCTTGAGCTCATCTTGGACGGCGCGCCGGTGATGTAGGTGTCGTGGTCGATCAGGTCCTGGGTGACCCGGTTCCATCCAGGGTTCTGGATGCGCTTGGCCTTCAGGTACTGGCCGCCGAACTCGGTCCGCAGGTTGTCGGTGAGGTCCATGTCGAAGGCGATCTGGCCGATGGTCGACTTGGGTTCGACGTTGTCGAAGTAGCTTTTCGAGTCCTCCTGCTCGAAGAAACCATAGACACCGCCCTGGCGCCCCCCCAACTCGAAGGGCGAGCCGCCTTCGGCGGTGGTGATGTACTGGTCATAGGAACCCACGGTCACACCGAATTGCCCGGTAGGTTTTTCGATGAACTTGGAGGTCGCCGACTTCGAGGATTTCGGGTTGAAGTTCATGTAGCCGCCGACCTTGCCGGCACCGTAGATGGGGGAAACCGGGCCACGCACGATATCGACCGAACTGGCGGCGCGGATCGGCGTTGCATAGTTGCCAGGGTTCTCTACCCGCTTGAACCCCCGGAAGTAGTTATCCGCGGCATCGCCACGCAGGCTCAGTGCCCCCGGCACCCCGAAGAAGGAGCTGGTGTAGGCTCCCGGGGCGAGGCGAACCAGGTCGTTGATGTCGCGCAAGCCGTAGTTTTCGATCAGGTCGGACGACACATCCGACACCGAGCGTGGGGTTTCGGCGATGGACTTGCCCAGGCCGAAAACGCTCTTCACCGGCTGGCTGGGCATGATGCCCATGGTGTCTTCGACACTCTCCTTGAGAATGTAGTCCTCAAGTTCGACCGTCTCTTTCTGATCTTCGGCCATGGCCTGTCCGCCGAGAATCTGCACAGCAGCCGCAACTGCCAGGGCCAGTTTTTGCGGGTGACGCCAGTTATATGTACCCATGGAACACTCCCCTACTACATTTGCTTTTATGTAAAAGTTGTTGAACAACAGGCGAGTGCGTACGGGCAGAAACACAAACTGTTCCTGCCGTACTTGCACAGCCTTCTAGAGCAAGTTGAAGTTCGCTTACTTCTTCTCTGAGGTCATTTCCGGATGAATACGCAAACTGTCGCCGACCCGCGGCTTATTGCCGATGGCGGCAATCTTCGGCAACGACTCCAGAACGATTTCCAGGCACACCGGATTAAGCCGTGGGTAAACTTCGCGAATGGTGTCCCATGTCCAGTTACCCAGGCCTTCGGCTGGATTGGAGATGGCGATCAGCGAGGCATAGTTGATCCCGGCCATGCGCGCATAGATCACTTCCGACCCCACGCTCATGGTCACCAGGTCGCCCCCCATCTTGGCCAGCATGCGCACTTCCGCAGCCGTTTCGAAACGCCCGCCGCGGGTTTGCATGATCACCCCGCTCTTGTGCAGGTTGATCCCGGCGACGGGAGCATCTCCACGATTCAGGCGTTTCTGCGTCTCATCGATCAGGATGTCGCGAAGAGTGGGATCCATGGCTGGCGTGTAGCGCGGAACCGGATGGTCGCCCTTGCGGTAGATGGCATCCGGCAGCGCCAGTGGCCGGTCGATGTTGAAGTCGATGACATCATCGGCCACCACCAGATCGTGGAGCTTCATTGCCGGGTTGATACCACCGGCTGTTGCCCCACCAATCGCATCTTTAACCCGTAGCTGGTAAAGGGCAGCCCAGGTTTCGACGATCTTTCCGTCGCCATGCATATTGATGTAATAGAACGGAACGTTTTTATAGTTGCCGCAATAGATAGTTGGGGAAGTTCCGGCTGGAGTTTCAAGGGTGAAGGACTCCTTGAGTTTTCCGGACTTCAACATGGCATCGTTGATGAATGTACCGCCAATCACCGCAATATCGGCTTTGCACGGAACCGCGGGGGTCGCGGCCCAGGCCGTTACCGATAAGCATCCAAGTAATAAACCCAGGAGGATTTTCATGAAACACCTCTTCACTTAGTTGTAAGTCCTGCCGTTTCTCAGGCAAGGCGTGGCCGTCATGCGGGTTGGTTGAATGTCAGCCAACGGGCATTGGTGTTAAGCATCAGCGCCGGCAACGCGCTGGCTGTATGGTTATTGTCCGAACCGGTAAACAGCGGCTTCAGTCGCCAGGAAGTGTTTTCAAGCAACGAGTGCGGTTATCAACGACATCCGCTTGTCAGTGCTCGATCGCGCTTCTTGGGTCATGGCTCAGTTTGTTGTATGGCGTTCACCAGGCCGGGTCATGAGTTCAGTGTCCCGGCAGGGTCTGCGAATACAGCTCCCAGTTTCCCGTCAGCGCGTTGATCACTGTGCTGCCCACTCGATAGGCCGCCTCGAGCGAGGGCTGCATACCGACGAAACCCGCCTGGTCATGAGCCATGCTTTGCGCGGCGCTCATGCCGGGTGGCTGCATGGTGTAGTTACTGGCGGTACGCAATACCAGCACGCGGTCCAGGTCCACCTTCGCCGCTTTGTTCAGGAAACTGAGGGACTGCAGGGTTCCGGTGTCCTCCATGGCGGAAGTCACGAATTGCCCTTTGCCGTCGGTCCAGTACTTGACCCAGTCACCGGCCCAGTCGTTGAGCCGCTTGCCGTGCCAGAACGTCGAGGAGGCGAGGTTGTCGCCTTTCATGACCCTGGCCGGCAGAACGGCTTGGGGGAAGCCCTTGAACTGTTGGCGAAACGCTGCCAGTTCCTTGTTTTCTACCAGTGGGACGTCCTTTGTCAGGTTGTAGGCCCAATCCACCAGTCGACCATTGAGCTTGTAGACTTCGCCGATGCTGTCCGAACGTGGCTGGGCATAAGGCGTTGCGCGAAAGAACGGGGTGTAGCCGGTTTTCCAGTCTTTGGGGATTTCCCGCGCATCGATCTCGTGCGCCAGGTCACCGTCCACCACATAGTTGGCCCATGCCGCCGAACCGATGGAGCCCTTGTGCGGATTGATGCCGGCAATGCCCGCGACCAGCCAGTACGCCTTGCTCAAGTCAAAGCGTGGATCCATGCCCAGGGCCATTACCGACGCCGCCGCACGGGCAGTGCCCATGCCGGTCACCGTTGCCAGGACGCCGGTTTCAGGGTTCAGGCATACGTCATGAAAACCCTGGGCGAGCGGCATGCACTGATTCAGGCCGGCGCGTTCACGCCAGAACTGAAACTCGCCAGGGTTGTCTCCCTGATCCTGGCCGACCTCGAACATGCTCAGAACTACAGCCTTGATCTGAATCGGCTGCTCGGCGGCCTGGGTTGCTCCGGCTGCGCCCAGGCAGCACAGCGCGGCAGCGAGTGCGCCACTGGTTGTACGTGTCGTCATCGTCTTGATTCCTTGGCAGAGGGCGTGCGCTCCGCGCGCACCCTCCACGGGCTTATTTCAGGTCGAACCTGACCGTCTGTTTAGCGCGCTGCTCAACTGCTGCGCCATTGACCATTCGCGGCTGGAACTTCCAGCGTTTCACCGCGCTGATCGCGGCCTCGTCGAACAGCTTGCGTGGTTTCGACTCGAGGACCTTGGCACTGGCAACCGTGCCGTCCGGGCGGATCGCAAGTTCCAGCACCACATAGCCCTCGATCTTGGCCTGTCGGGCATCACGCGGATAAACCGGTGCCTGCTGATCCAGGGCGACCGCGTCGGTGCTGCTCGACGGTGCGGGCGGTGGCGGCGGCGGTGGAGTAACCGGTGGTGGCGGTGTCGGCGCGGGTGGCGGCGGCACTGGCTGTTGCGGTTTGGGCTCCGGTTTGGGTTTCGGCTTCTCCGGCGTGACCTTTTTCGCCGGCGCAGGCTTTTTCACCGGCGCAGGCGGCGGTGGAGGGGGAGGCGGCGGAGGCGGCGGAGGCGGCGCAGGTGGTGGGGGCGGTGGCGGTGCAGGCGGTGGCGGAGGAGGGACTTGCACCATGGTCACCTTAGTCACCTTCGGAGGCTCCTCAACTACCGGCTGCTTGGCCTCGATCAGGCTCAGCAACGTGATACCCAATGCAACCGCCAGCACAGCCAGGCCGATAGCCGCCGGCATCGACAGGTGATGGTCGACATGATGGTCGTCAGAGGCCCACAAGGCCCCTCGCCGTACGTTGGGGGTCAGGTCGTTCATCAGTTTTGCGTCGCCAGGCCAATAGCACTGATACCGGCAGCGCGTACCAGATCCATTGTGTGCACGATGCTTTCATATTGGGTGCCACGATCGCCGGCGATCACTACATCCAGTTTTCCGCTGTTCTGCATCTCGGTGAGCCGGCTCGTCAGTTGCTCGTCGCTGATGGGCTGGCCATCGACAAACAAGCCACCGTCGTTGGCGACGCCGATATTGAGCGTTACCGACTCGATTGCTTCTTGCGAGGAAGACTGCGGCAACTCCAGGGTAATGCCCGTGCCCTGGATCATCTCGATCATGATGAGTACGAAGAACACCAACAGAAACATCATCACGTCGATCATCGGAATGATTTCGATGCGGGCTTTCTCTTCATGTCCGAGATAGTTTGATCTCTTGCTAGCCATGATTATTTCTCCGAGTGGCGTAGGTATTAATCAACCCTTGGCCAAGCGCCCAACCAGCATGGACTTGATCAGTTCCATCTGATTGACGACCAGGCGGATACGCTTGTTGAAGTGATTGAGAAAAATCACGCAGACGATGGCGATGCATAAACCGACAGCGGTGGCGACCAGTGCATGGGCAATAGGCCCGGTTACCGAACTGACTTTCTGCGATGTATTGGCCGCCAATACACTGAATACCTGGATCATGTGAATGATGGTGCCGAGCAGTCCAAGCAGCGGACCTAAAGTTACACAGGTATCCAGTACCCACAGATTGCGATCCAGTCGCGGAATCTGAATCATGATGGTTTCATCGATATCCCGCTCCAGCGCCTCTTCGGACTTGCCGTGAGACTCCACCGCGGCCAATACCAACTTGCCTTGGGCACTTTTACTGTAGTGATCTGCAACTTTCTTGACGTCGGCCAGGTTGTCCTGGTCTACCCGCTTCAAATCCAGATCAAGACTTTGTCCCAGTTTGATACTCGTACTGAAGAAGAAGTAGCGTTCGATGATCACGGCGATCCCGATGATGAATACCACCACCATCAGGGGAATGAGCCCCCAAGAGTCTTTGGAGTACTGAATGACATCTTCTAACATGTGAAATCCTTCATTAACGTTGAGATACATGCTCGGTAGCGGGTACTGGACCGGCGTTGCGAGGCCTTGGTGCAGGTGCTCGACACGCCTCTGTGGAGGGCCAGGTGGAACGAGCGAAGGGGTCTTTGCAAAAACCTGACCAACAGTTCAGCTTAAACCTTTCAGCATGTATAAAATCTTCGAAAACAGCTCTAAATCGGCAATTTTGGCTGAGAAAGAATGGTTTTTTCCTGACGAGCGGTTTGGGTCGGGACAAACGGCTTGAGATCGATTTTCAATACGTGGCGGCAGGGACCTTTGTATCCGCCCCAACATGAAACGCCTCGCACCGTTTTGTGTCCGTTACTCGGCGTCAGGATTCGGATACAAGGGCTGACCTGTCGCTGGAAGTGCTTGAAAACAGGCTCAATATCTCGAAATGAAGCTGTCCTCATCAGCCTGGATGGTAGGGTGTTCGGCTGACTGCAAGGTCGTACCGGTATGAAGGGCTCGCCTGCTTGAAGCAGGGATCTGCGGTCTCTCCGATACAGTGCGCAGGGGGGAAACCGGGCGAAACTTGATCGGGCCGTGGCTGGGGATTCCATAAGCCGTGGCCGGGGCCTTTCGCTGGTCCGGCTGTTCTGGGCAAAGGTCAATCTTGTTGATTGCATGCATGCCCCTGGCTTTCGTTCTGATAAATAAAAAACCGGCGATGAATGACTTCGCCGGAAAAGACATCCTTGTCTGTGGAGGAGAACTCTTCACTTCTTGGGCAAGAAGTGAAATCGAATAAAAAAGTCGACAACAGTTACCCGTGTCGACATAAAGCACAGCCTGCTACTTCATCAATAGCCTGCAGTGCTAGGAGTCCGGCCACTTGGGAGATAAGCCGGAAATCGGTGGAGCCGATACTGGAATACATAGGCAGGACTCAGATCTTTCTATATGACCGATTTCTGCGTTGGGGACAGATAATCTTGTAATAGATAATCCAGTCTTTCTTTAGCCTGAGTGCTCATGCGACGAGTGATAGCCCGGGCGATTAATGCACTTCTTCAAGTGTAAGAAAACAAATGGTTCTGCCTGTGAATATCGTGTGTGGTTACTTCAGTTGAGTGAAAAACCTGTCTGTTCAAAGTGTTCGTCAGCCGTCGAAATTAAAATGGAACTCACGTCCAAAAAAAGCTAACCCTTGGGTCAGCTTAATCGTTTAAGCAGAAAGCGGGCCAATTTCCCGGGAGGGGCCGGAATAGAGGGTTTCCGGGCGAAAAGCAAATGACCTTGGCCGCGGATTCAGGGATAAGCGGTTGCTATTCGGCAGTCGAGTGGCTGTTTCCACTTGTGGCTGCGCACTCAAGCGGCGCCTGGTGCGCGGGTTTGGGGCGCCATTCATCCATCCTTGTCAGGCAGGAGTCATGCACGTTGGGTGATAGGGACTGCCAGCCCTTTCTGATGGCTGTTGCCTGGGCCAGGCCGGGGGCTGAGGGGAGGTGTTGCGAGGTGGGGGCATGGGCTGTCAGGCAGCCCATGCCGATAGTGAAAAGTCTTCGATCAGTGACCTGCCTGCCACGGCTGCCCCAGCGACACCGGCGCATACAGGCGGGTGCGCAGCGCATCCCGGGACAGCAGCACCAGCACCAGGATGGTCGCGGCATACGGCAGCATCGCCAGCAGGTTCGAGGGAATCGCCAGGCCCAGGCCCTGCGCCACCAGATGCAGGATGCTGGCGAGGCCGAACAGGTAGGCGCCGAGCAGCAGGCGCCATACTCGCCAGCTGGCGAACACCACCAGCGCCAGGGCGATCCAGCCGCGACCGGCGCTCATGTTTTCCGCCCACATCGGTGTGTAGGCCAGGGACAGGTAAGCCCCGGCCAGGCCGGCCATGGCACCGCCGAACAGCACCGCCAGGGTGCGTACCCGCAGCACCGGCAGGCCCATGGCGCTGGCCGCGTCGGGGTTTTCGCCGACCGCCTGGATGATCAGGCCGACCCGGCTTTTCAGGATCACCCAGGCCACCCCGGCGAACAGGGCAAAGGACAGGTAGACCAGCAGGTCCTGGGCAAACAGCATGCGTCCGATCAGCGGGATCTCGCTCAGCAGCGGAATCGCCATGGGCTCGAATCCGGCCAGGGGTTTACCGACCCAGCTGGCGCCGACGAAACTCGACAGCCCGACACCAAAGATGGTCAGGGCCAGGCCGGTGGCCACCTGATTGGCGTTGAATACCAGCGCCACCAGGGCGAACAGCGATGACAGCAGCATCCCGGCGAGCATCGCCAGCAGTACGCCGAGCCACAGGTTGCCGCTGTTCAGGGCGACGATAAAACCGATCACCGCGCCAAACAGCATCATGCCTTCCTGGCCGAGGTTGAGGACGCCGCTCTTTTCGCAGATCAGTTCGCCCAGGGCCACCAGCAGCAGCGGCGTACCGCAGCGGATCATGGCGTAGAAAATATTGCTCAACAGATCGATATCCATCACAGCGCTCCTGCCTGTACGGAAGGGTTGGCGGCGCGACGTGCCCAACGCAGGTTCAGGCGCGGCCGATAGAGAATCAGCACGTCACTGGCCAGCAGGAAGAACAGCATCATGCCCTGGAACAACTGGGTGATGGCTTGCGGCAGGTTGAGGCTCATCTGCGCGTTCTCGCCACCGATGTACAGCAGCGCCATCAGCAGGCTGGAAAACAGAATGCCGATGGGGTGCAGGCGGCCGAGAAAGGCCACGGTGATCGCCGCATAGCCATAGCCGGGCGACACCTGGGGCACCAGTTGGCCGATGGGGCCGGTGACTTCGCACACCCCGGCCAGGCCGGCCAGCCCACCGCTGATCAGCAGCGCCAGCCAGATCAGGCGTTTCTCGCGAAAACCGACGAAGCCGGCGGCGCGTTTGTCCAGGCCCAGCACCTTGATCTGGAAACCGACGAAGCTCTTTTGCAGCAGCACCCACACCGCCACCAGGGCCAGCAGGGCGAAATACACCCCGGCGTGCACCCGGCCATCTTCCAGGAGCAGCGGCAGGCGGCTGGCGTCGCCGAACATCGCCGACTCGGGGAAGTTGAACCCGGCCGGGTCTTTCAGCGGCCCGTGCACGCAATACAGCAGCAGGTTCAGGGCGATGTAGTTGAGCATGATGCTGGTGAGGATTTCATTGGCATTGAAGTGCGTGCGCAACCAGGCGGTGAGGCCGGCCCAGGCGGCGCCGGCCAGGGTGCCGGTGAGCAGGATCAGCACCAGCGCCCAGCGGCTTTGCAGGTCGATGATGTTCACCGCCAGCGCGCTGCCGGCCAGGGCGCCGAGCAGCAGTTGGCCTTCGGCGCCGATGTTCCAGATCCGTGCCTGATACGCCACGGCCAGGCCGAGGGCACAGAGCAGGATCGGCAGTGCCTTGACCAGCAGTTCGGAGACGCCATACAGGTCGCTGATCGGGGCGATCAGCAAGGTGTGCAAGGTTTCCAGCGGGTTGTGGCCCAGGGCGATGAACAGCAGCGAGCCGCAGCCCAGGGTCAGGACCGCGGCCAGCAGCGGCGAGCACCAGAGCATCAGGCGCGATTGCTGGCCGCGGGGTTCGAGAGAAAGCAGCATAAATAAAACGCTCCGTTACGCGGGCTGAGCAGATAAGTGGACGGGGGTATCGAACTGGCCGGCCATCCAGCCGCCGACCTCGATCAGGCTGGTGTCCGCGGTGGCCTTGAGCGCCGACAGGCGACCGCCGCACAGGGCCGCCAGGCGATCGCTGATCTGGAACAGTTCATCGAGGTCTTCGGAGATCACCAGGATCGCCGCCCCCGCATCGCGCAGGGCCACCAGGGCCCGGTGGATAGTCGCGGCGGCGCCGACGTCGACGCCCCAGGTCGGGTGCGCGGCGATCAGCAGCCTGGGGCGCTGGAGGATTTCCCGGCCGAGGATGAATTTCTGCAGGTTGCCGCCGGACAGGCTGCGGGCGGCGGTCTGGCTGTCCGGGGTTTTCACCGCAAAGCGGCGGATGATGTCTTCGGCCAGGGCCAGCACTTTGCCGCGCTGGATCAGGCCTTTGCTCACCAGCCCTTGCTGGAAGGCGGTCAGCAGGGCGTTGTCCGCCAGGCTCAGTTCCGGCACGGCGCCGTGGCCCAGGCGCTCGGCCGGGACGAACGCCAGGCCCAGCCCGCGGCGGGCGTCGGGGCGCAGGTGGGCGACGGCTTGCCCGGCGAAGCGCAGGGTGGCGCCTTGGGCGCGGCCAAGGCGCTGTTCGCCGCTGAGCAGGGCCAGCAGTTCGTCCTGGCCGTTGCCGGCGACCCCGGCGATGCCGACGATTTCCCCGCTGCGCACGTCCAGGTCGATGTCCTTGAGCGAGCAGCCGAACGGGTCCGGGTTGGGCCAGGACAGCTTCTGGACTTGCAGGAAGGCGTCGCCGCCCTTGGCCTTCGGGTAATCGGTGATCAGGCCCGCGGCTTCGCCGACCATCAGCCGCGCCAGTTCCTGGTCCGAGCATTGCGCGGGTATGCAGTGCCCGGCCACCCGGCCGCCGCGCAGCACCGTGGCGCTGTGGCACAGGGCGCGGACTTCGCCGAGCTTGTGGCTGATGAACAGAATGCTGCAGCCTTCGCTGGCCAGGCGGCGCAGGGTGACGAACAGTTCGTCGGCCTCCTGGGGCGTCAGCACCGAGGTTGGTTCGTCGAGGATCAGCAGGCGGATGTCCTGCATCAGGCAGCGAATGATCTCCACCCGCTGGCGCTCGCCGATGGACAGGCTGTGCACCAGGCGTTCCGGCTCCAGGGCCATGCCGTAGCGCTGCGAAACCTGGCGGATCTTCGGCTCCAGCTGCTTCGGCGTGCCGGCCGCGGCGCCCATGGCCAGGGCGATGTTCTGCGCCACGCTCAGGGTTTCGAACAGCGAGAAATGCTGGAACACCATGCCGATCCCCAGGCTGC
Source organism: Pseudomonas sp. T8 (assembly GCF_024610635.1). NCBI lineage: Bacteria > Pseudomonadati > Pseudomonadota > Gammaproteobacteria > Pseudomonadales > Pseudomonadaceae > Pseudomonas > Pseudomonas sp. T8. The sequence continues at coordinate 3,472,572 of NZ_CP102374.1, read as the reverse complement.
GCGCCTGGGCCGGATTGCGCATGAGCTGATGCTGCCCCTGCCAGATCAGCTCGCCCGAGTCGGCCTGGGTCACCCCGTAGATGATCTTCATCAGGGTGCTTTTGCCGGCGCCGTTTTCACCGAGCAGGGCATGGATCTCCCCGGGCTGGATACTCAGGTCGATCCCGTCGTTGGCCAGGCAACCGGGATAACGCTTGGTGATCCTGCGCAGTTGCAGGCGGGGTGTTGCATCGGGGATGGGTACAGGGTTTGGCATGACGGACTCGGGTTGCTGAACGTTATGCCGGTGGACAAAGCAATTTCCTGGCCAGGGAGTCAGGAAATTGCCGGGGCCCCGATGAACTGCGGCCTCGTGCCCCCTTTGCTCGTTCCCTGCACCTGCACTTGGCACCAGTTCAGGGCAAGGTGCTTGAAAAGGCTGCGGTTTACCCGAACGAGGCTGGTCGAAAAATGATCAGGTGCCTGCAAGCCTTGCCGTATCGGCGGCTGGCGCAGCCTTGCACGGGTTATCCACAGCTTGCTCCACAGTATTTGTGTGCAAGCCCAAAGGTCGGGCATAAGCACTGTGTGGCTTTCTTCTAAAAGCGATAAACCGAGCTAACTTGCTGTTTTAACTTGAAAAATATGTTTTTGACGAGCAATTGGACGAAAAGTGAGCAACCGCCGCAAAGCCACGTTGCAAAAGGGTTACAGGCGAGTGTGCTCAGGTTATCCACAGCCGGGTGCACAGCAGGTGTGGGCAAGTCGGCTATCCACCGGGCCGTTGTGCACAGGATGATTTCCAGGCGTGGGTGCGTATTGGTGCACTCAGCGCTGCAAGAAGATGCGCCCGCGGCTCAGGTCGGCCAGCTGGCTTTGCAGGGTGGCGATCTGGCTTTCACCCAGGGCCAGTTGCAGTTCCACGCCGTTGGCCGTGAACTGCTCCTCGACCAGCAGCCCGCCGAGTTCGGCGAGCCGCAGCTTGACCAGGGCCAGCTCGCTGAAGCTGCAGGCGCAGCGCAGGGCTACGCGGCTGATCAGTTCGATGCGTTCGGCGCCTTGCAGGCACTTGTTGGCGCTGCCGCCATAGGCGCGGGCCAGGCCGCCGGTGCCCAGTTGAATGCCGCCGTACCAGCGAATCACCAGTACCGCGACCTGATCGCAGTCCTGGGCCTCGATGGCCGCAAGGATCGGCCGGCCGGCGGTGCCGCCAGGCTCGCCGTCATCACTGCTGCGGTATTGGTCGGCGAGTTTCCAGGCCCAGCAGTTGTGGGAGGCGTTGAGATCGCTGTGCTGTTCGATGAAGGCCTGGGCCTCGGCCGCGCTGTTGATCGGTGCGGCGAGGGCGATAAAGCGGCTTTTGCGAATCTCTTCGCGGTATTCGCAAAGGCCGGCGAGGGTAAAGGGCATGCGCTGTGTTCTTTATAAGGCAGGCTTGAGGCCGCAACCCTTGAGGATGATGCGGATCAGGTTGTTGCCGGCGTCTTCCATGTCCTGCTTGGTCAACTTGCTGCGACCGGTGACGCGGCAGATCTGGGTGGCGAAGTCGGCGTAATGCTGGGTGCTGCCCCACAGCAGGAAGATCAGGTGCACCGGGTCCACCGGGTCCATCTTGCCGGCGTCGATCCAGGCCTGGAACACCGCGGCGCGCCCCTGGAACCAGGCGCGGTAGTCCTGGCTGAAGTATTCGCTGAGGCATTCGCCGCCGCTGATGATCTCCATGGCGAAGATCCGCGAGGCCTGCGGCTGGCGCCGGGAGAACTCCATCTTGGCGCGGATGTAGCGGCTCAGCGCTTCGGCCGGATCGTCCTCGGCGGTCAGGGTGTTGAAGGTGCTGTCCCACAGCTCGAGGATGTTGCTCAGCACCGCGACATACAGCCCAAGCTTGTTGGTGAAGTAGTAGTGCAGGTTGGCCTTGGGCAGGCCGGCATTCTGCGCGATGGTGTTCATGCTGGTGCCTTTGAAACCGTGACGGGCGAACTCGTCTTCGGCGGCCTTGATGATCGCTTCTTCGTTTTTCTGGCGAATACGGCTGGCGGGCTTGGCGGTTTGAGGACCGGCGTGGGCTGGGACTTCAAGGGTCATAGGCGTTTCCGAGCTGTTCTGTGGGTGCAACCAGTGCGTTGATAGCGCACCCACAAGCCTCAGACAAGTCTTAATGGGCAGAAAACCCTCAAAGCGGTTCCAGGGTGTCGCTTTCGCGAGCCGGATTTGCGCTACGCAGCGCGGCTCGATCTTCCGGTAGCAACAGGCACATGAGGATCGCGGTCAGGCCGCCGCTGGTGATCGCCGAGTCGAACAGGTTCTGCACCACCTTGGGCAACAGGTGCAGCAGGTTCGGTTGCGCCGCGATCCCCAGGCCGACGCCGAAGGAGGTGGCGATGATCAGCATGCTGCGTCGGTCCAGCGGTGCCTGGGCGAGGATGCGCACGCCGGCCGCGGCGACGCTGCCGAACATCACCAGGGTCGCGCCGCCCAGCACTGGCTTGGGGATTTGCTGCAGCACCGCGCCGATCAGTGGAAACAGGCCCAGGCAGAACAGCAGCAGGCCGATATACAGCCCGACATGCCGGCTGGCCACGCCGGTCAGCTGAATCACCCCGTTGTTCTGGGCGAAGGTGGTGTTGGGGAAGGCGCTGAAGGTCGCGGCGATCATGCAACTGACGCCGTCGCCGAGGATGCCGCCCTTGAGCCGGCTTATATAAGAAGGGCCGCTGATGGGCTGGCGAGCAAGCATGCAGTTGGCGGTCAGGTCGCCGACGGTTTCGATGGTGCTGATCAGGTAGATCAATGCCACGGGCAGGAACGCCGTCCAGTCGAAGCTGAAGCCGAAGCGGAAGGGCGTCGGCAGGCTGACCAGCGGCAGGTCGGGCAATGCCTGGGGCACCAGCTTGCCGCTGAACCAGGCGGCGAGGCTACCCAGGGCCAGGCCGATGATGATCGCCGACAGCCGTACCCAGGGCGTGTTCGAGCGGTTCAGCAGGATGATCGTCAACAGCACGAACAGCCCCAGCGCCAGATTGCCTGGGGCGCCGAAGTCCGCGGCATTGAAGCCGCCGCCCAGGTCGGTGATGCCGACCTTGATCAGGCTGACGCCGATCAGGGTGATCACGATGCCGGTGACCAGCGGCGTGATGACCCGACGCAATTGGCCGATGAAGCGGCTCAGGACGATCTGCACCGCCGCGCCGAAAAAACATACGCCGAAAATCATCGCCAGGATGTCTTCCGGGCTGCCGCCCCGTTGCTTGACCAGAAAGCCCGCGGACAGCACTGCGCCGAGGAAGGCGAAGCTGGTGCCTTGCAGGCAGATCATCCCCGCGCCGATCCCGAATGGCCGACGCGCCTGGATGAAGGTGCCGACGCCGGAAACCATCAGCGCCATACTGATCAGGTAGGGCAGGTAGGTGCCCAGGCCCAGGGCGGAACCGATCACCAGCGGCGGGGTGATGATGCCGACGAAGCTCGCCAGCACATGCTGCAGGGCGGCGAGTATCGCGGCGAGCGGTTTCGGGCGATCGTCGAGGCCGTAGATCAGATCGCTTTGGCGGGAGGTGTCTGGCTGCATGGACTGGGAACTCAGGGCTGACGGTTCAAGGTCATCGTGCCCTGCAAAAAGCTGTCCAGGTGCTCAGGTTATTGTGTGTTATCTCCGCTGTAAGTCAATGAATGTGAGGCTTTGATGGCGTCTTCTGTTTTTTCAGCGGGTGGCCGCCAGGCTGTCCAGGAAGCTTTCCAGCACCAAATGGGGGCGACGGCCCTTGCGTGTGACCGATGCCAGGCTCAGGTCATAAAAACGTGAAGCGGGTTTGAGGGCGCGCAGTCGTCCCTGCTGGACCCAGAGGCTGGCGTAGTGGTCCGGCAGGTAACCGATGTAGCGTCCGGTCAGGATCAGGAACGCCATGCCTTCGCGATCCGAAGCGCTGGCGGTGCAATTGAGCGCCTGGTAATGGGCCTGGATCTCGGCGGGCAGGCGGAAAGTCGGGGCGATGGCGTCCTGCTCATTGAGGCGCCGATCGTCCAGTTGCTTGTCGTCGACATAAAACAGCGGATGGCCGACGGCGCAGTAAAGCAGCGAGCGTTCGCTGTACAGCGGCTGGTATTCCAGCCCGGACAAGGCGCTGGCCTGGGGCACCACGCCGACATGCAGGCGACCGTCGAGCACCCCTTGTTCGACTTCGTTGGGGGCGATCATGCGGATCTGGATCTGCACGTCCGGCCCGCGTTCCTTCAGTTGAGCCAGGGCATGGGTGATGCGCATGTGGGGCAGGGTGACCAGGTTGTCGGTCAGGCCGATGATCAGTTCGCCCCGCAGGTGACGGTGCAGGCCGTTGACCTCGGTGCGAAAACTTTCCAGGGCACTCAACAGTTGCAGGGCCGATTGATACACCTCGCGACCCTCTTCGGTCAGCGAGAAGCCGGCGCGCCCGCGTTGGCACAGGCGCAGGCCGAGGCGTTGCTCAAGGTCGCTCATCTGCTGGCTGATGGCCGAGCGACCGATGCCGAGCACGGTTTCCGCGGCGGAAAAGCCACCGCACTCGACCACGCTGCGAAAGATCCGCAGCAGGCGGATATCAAAGTCGCTGACTTGCGCCAGCGGGTCGGCGCGACGGCTGCTCATAGTTTAGTGAACCACTGACTGAAGGTTATAAAAGTTGGATTTCACCGACTTTATAGCCGTGGCAACTTAGCTGCAACAACGCTTTCCGATCCCTGCGCCGCTTATTGCCCTGCGAGGTTTTGCCCCATGAACATGCATGAAAACGCTCCAGCTTCCCTGGCCAGCCAGCTCAAGCTCGATGCTCACTGGATGCCCTACACCGCCAACCGCAACTTCCAGCGCGATCCACGTCTGATCGTCGCCGCCGAAGGCAGCTGGCTGGTCGACGACAAGGGCCGCAAGGTTTATGACTCGCTGTCCGGCCTGTGGACCTGTGGTGCCGGCCACACCCGCAAGGAAATCCAGGAAGCGGTGGCCAAGCAACTGGGCACCCTCGATTACTCGCCAGGCTTCCAGTACGGTCACCCGCTGTCGTTCCAGCTGGCCGAGAAAATCACCGCGCTGACCCCGGGCAACCTGAACCATGTGTTCTTCACCGACTCCGGTTCCGAATGCGCCGATACCGCGGTGAAAATGGTGCGCGCCTACTGGCGCCTGAAAGGCCAGTCGACCAAGACCAAGATGATCGGCCGTGCCCGTGGCTACCACGGCGTGAACATTGCCGGCACCAGCCTCGGCGGGGTCAACGGCAACCGTAAACTGTTCGGCCAGGCGATGATGGATGTCGACCACCTGCCGCACACCCTGCTAGCAAGCAACGCGTTCTCCCGTGGTATTCCGGAGCAGGGCGGTATCGCCCTGGCCGATGAGCTGCTCAAGCTGATCGAACTGCATGACGCTTCCAACATCGCTGCGGTGTTCGTCGAGCCTCTGGCCGGTTCCGCTGGCGTGCTGGTGCCGCCACAGGGTTACCTCAAGCGCCTGCGGGAAATCTGCGACCAGCACAACATCCTGCTGGTGTTCGACGAAGTGATCACCGGTTTTGGCCGTACCGGCAAGATGTTCGGTGCCGACAGCTTTGGCGTGACCCCGGACCTGATGTGCATCGCCAAGCAAGTTACCAACGGTGCGATTCCGATGGGCGCGGTGATTGCCAGCTCCGAGATCTACCAGACCTTCATGAACCAGCCGACCCCTGAGTATGCGGTGGAATTCCCCCACGGCTACACCTACTCGGCGCACCCGGTGGCCTGCGCGGCCGGCCTGGCGGCACTGGATCTGCTGCAGAAGGAAAACCTGGTGCAGAGCGTCGCTGAGGTGGCGCCGCATTTCGAGAAGGCGCTGCACGGTATCAAGGGTGCGAAGAATGTCATCGACATCCGTAACTTCGGCCTGGCCGGTGCCATCCAGATTGCTCCACGGGATGGCGATGCCATCGTGCGTCCGTTCGAAGCGGGCATGGCGCTGTGGAAAGCCGGTTTCTATGTACGCTTCGGCGGCGACACCCTGCAGTTTGGCCCGACCTTCAACAGCAAGCCGCAGGATCTGGACCGTCTGTTCGATGCCGTTGGCGAAGTGCTGAACAAGCTCGACTGATTCCCGAAAACTGTAGGAGCCGAGCTTGCTCGCGATGGCGTACTCATAGGCGCCATCGTGGTTTGGCTCATGTTCAAAGTCATCTATATAGAGCAGGCGCCCCTTGGCGGGTGCCTGTGGACAACTTCAGGAGTTCCCCGATGAGCGTTATCCCGCATTTGATCAATGGTGAACTGGTGACCGAGAGCGGTCGCGCGGTCGATGTGTTCAACCCGTCCACCGGTCAGGCGATCCACAAGCTACCGCTGGCCAGCCGCGAAACCATCCAGAACGCCATCGATGCAGCCAAGGCTGCCTTCCCGGCCTGGCGCAACACGCCGCCGGCCAAGCGTGCCCAGGTGATGTTCCGCTTCAAGCAACTGCTGGAGCAGAACGAATCGCGCATCGCCCAGTTGATCAGCGAAGAACACGGCAAGACCCTGGAAGACGCCGCCGGTGAGCTCAAGCGTGGTATCGAGAACGTCGAGTTCGCCTGTGCCGCTCCGGAAATCCTCAAGGGCGAGTACAGTCGCAACGTCGGCCCGAACATCGATGCCTGGTCCGACTTCCAGCCGCTGGGCGTGGTTGCCGGCATCACCCCGTTCAACTTCCCGGCGATGGTGCCGCTGTGGATGTATCCGCTGGCGATCGTCTGCGGCAACTGCTTCATCCTCAAGCCATCCGAGCGTGACCCGAGTTCGACCCTGCTGATCGCCCAGCTGCTGCTGGAAGCCGGCCTGCCGAAAGGGGTGCTGAGTGTGGTGCACGGCGACAAGGCTGCGGTGGACGCGCTGATCGAAGCGCCGGAGATCAAGGCACTGAGCTTCGTCGGTTCGACGCCGATTGCCGAATACATCTACGCCGAAGGCACCAAGCGCGGCAAGCGCGTGCAGGCACTGGGCGGGGCGAAGAACCACGCCGTGCTGATGCCGGATGCCGACCTGGATAACGCGGTCAGTGCCCTGATGGGCGCGGCCTACGGTTCCTGCGGCGAGCGCTGCATGGCGATCTCGGTTGCCGTGTGTGTCGGCGACCAGGTGGCCGATGCGTTGGTGGCCAAGCTGGTGCCGCAGATCAAGGCGCTGAAAATCGGTGCCGGCACTTCCTGTGGCCTGGACATGGGGCCGCTGGTCACAGGTCAGGCGCGGGACAAGGTCAGCGGTTATGTCGAGGATGGCGTGAAGGCGGGCGCGAAACTGGTGGTCGACGGTCGTGGCCTGAGCGTGCCGGGGCATGAAGAAGGCTTCTTCCTTGGTGGCTGCCTGTTCGACAACGTCACCCCGGAAATGCGCATCTATAAAGAAGAGATCTTCGGGCCGGTGCTGTGCGTCGTGCGAGTGAACAGCCTGGAGGAGGCCATGCAACTGATCAACGATCACGAGTACGGCAACGGTACCTGCATCTTTACCCGTGACGGTGAAGCGGCGCGCCTGTTCTGTGACGAGATCGAAGTCGGGATGGTGGGCGTCAACGTACCGCTGCCGGTGCCGGTGGCTTACCACAGCTTCGGCGGCTGGAAGCGTTCGCTGTTTGGCGACCTGCATGCCTACGGTCCGGACGGTGTGCGTTTCTATACCCGTCGCAAGGCGATCACTCAGCGTTGGCCACAGCGTGCCAGCCATGAAGCATCGCAGTTTGCCTTCCCTAGCTTGTAATAAGTAGAAGGGTATTAAAGGCCGCCCCCTTGGGGGCGGCCTTTGCTTTTAAGGGCGTTTTTGATCGATATGACAGATTTGTGAAAATAAGTGTTGACGGCAGATTCTGGAAGTCTATAATTCGCCCCACTTCCGGCGCAGTCGAAACGGAAAACTCCTTGAGATTCAACTAGTTATACGGTTTTCGACAGCGGTTACGCTTCAGTTCATCGAGGCCCGAAGGAGTCGGTTCGGCAGTGTGTTTTCGCCGGATTGACGGTTCGATCTTCTCGGTCGAAAGCGGAGAAAAAGAGGTGTTGACAGCAGCGTGTAACGCTGTAGAATTCGCCTCCCGCTGACGAGAGATCGGAAGCGCAAGTGGTTGAAGTTGCAAAGGAAACTTTGAAAACTTCTTAAAATAACCGCTTGACAGATACAGAGGCTGCTGTAGAATGCGCGCCTCGGTTGAGACGAAAGACTTAACCAACCGCTCTTTAACAACTGAATCAAGCAATTCGTGTGGGTGCTTGTGGAGTCAGACTGATAGTCAGAAAGATTATCAGCATCACAAGTTACTCCGCGAGAAATCAAAGATGTAACCAACGATTGCTGAGCCAAGTTTAGGGTTTTCTCAAAACCCAAAGATGTTTGAACTGAAGAGTTTGATCATGGCTCAGATTGAACGCTGGCGGCAGGCCTAACACATGCAAGTCGAGCGGTAGAGAGAAGCTTGCTTCTCTTGAGAGCGGCGGACGGGTGAGTAATGCCTAGGAATCTGCCTGGTAGTGGGGGATAACGTTCGGAAACGGACGCTAATACCGCATACGTCCTACGGGAGAAAGCAGGGGACCTTCGGGCCTTGCGCTATCAGATGAGCCTAGGTCGGATTAGCTAGTTGGTGAGGTAATGGCTCACCAAGGCGACGATCCGTAACTGGTCTGAGAGGATGATCAGTCACACTGGAACTGAGACACGGTCCAGACTCCTACGGGAGGCAGCAGTGGGGAATATTGGACAATGGGCGAAAGCCTGATCCAGCCATGCCGCGTGTGTGAAGAAGGTCTTCGGATTGTAAAGCACTTTAAGTTGGGAGGAAGGGTACTTACCTAACACGTGAGTATTTTGACGTTACCGACAGAATAAGCACCGGCTAACTCTGTGCCAGCAGCCGCGGTAATACAGAGGGTGCAAGCGTTAATCGGAATTACTGGGCGTAAAGCGCGCGTAGGTGGTTCGTTAAGTTGGATGTGAAATCCCCGGGCTCAACCTGGGAACTGCATCCAAAACTGGCGAGCTAGAGTATGGTAGAGGGTGGTGGAATTTCCTGTGTAGCGGTGAAATGCGTAGATATAGGAAGGAACACCAGTGGCGAAGGCGACCACCTGGACTGATACTGACACTGAGGTGCGAAAGCGTGGGGAGCAAACAGGATTAGATACCCTGGTAGTCCACGCCGTAAACGATGTCAACTAGCCGTTGGGAGCCTTGAGCTCTTAGTGGCGCAGCTAACGCATTAAGTTGACCGCCTGGGGAGTACGGCCGCAAGGTTAAAACTCAAATGAATTGACGGGGGCCCGCACAAGCGGTGGAGCATGTGGTTTAATTCGAAGCAACGCGAAGAACCTTACCAGGCCTTGACATCCAATGAACTTTCCAGAGATGGATTGGTGCCTTCGGGAACATTGAGACAGGTGCTGCATGGCTGTCGTCAGCTCGTGTCGTGAGATGTTGGGTTAAGTCCCGTAACGAGCGCAACCCTTGTCCTTAGTTACCAGCACGTAATGGTGGGCACTCTAAGGAGACTGCCGGTGACAAACCGGAGGAAGGTGGGGATGACGTCAAGTCATCATGGCCCTTACGGCCTGGGCTACACACGTGCTACAATGGTCGGTACAGAGGGTTGCCAAGCCGCGAGGTGGAGCTAATCCCATAAAACCGATCGTAGTCCGGATCGCAGTCTGCAACTCGACTGCGTGAAGTCGGAATCGCTAGTAATCGCGAATCAGAATGTCGCGGTGAATACGTTCCCGGGCCTTGTACACACCGCCCGTCACACCATGGGAGTGGGTTGCACCAGAAGTAGCTAGTCTAACCTTCGGGAGGACGGTTACCACGGTGTGATTCATGACTGGGGTGAAGTCGTAACAAGGTAGCCGTAGGGGAACCTGCGGCTGGATCACCTCCTTAATCGACGACATCAGCTGCTTCATAAGCTCCCACACGAATTGCTTGATTCATTGAAGAAGACGATTGGGTCTGTAGCTCAGTTGGTTAGAGCGCACCCCTGATAAGGGTGAGGTCGGCAGTTCGAATCTGCCCAGACCCACCAATTACTGGTGCACCCTGTAGCGATACGGGGCCATAGCTCAGCTGGGAGAGCGCCTGCCTTGCACGCAGGAGGTCAGCGGTTCGATCCCGCTTGGCTCCACCATTACAGATTGGTGTCCATCGTTTAAAGCTTAGAAATGAGCATTCCGCTGATTGGCGATGAATGTTGATTTCTGATCTTTATCAGAATCGTTCTTTAAAAATTTGGGTATGTGATAGAAAGATAGACTGGATAGCACTTTCACTGGTGTTTATTCAGGCTAAGGTAAAATTTGTGAGTTTAATCGCGAATTTTCGGCGAATGTCGTCTTCACAGTATAACCAGATTGCTTGGGGTTATATGGTCAAGTGAAGAAGCGCATACGGTGGATGCCTTGGCAGTCAGAGGCGATGAAAGACGTGGTAGCCTGCGAAAAGCTTCGGGGAGTCGGCAAACAGACTTTGATCCGGAGATGTCTGAATGGGGGAACCCAGCCATCATAAGATGGTTATCTTGTACTGAATACATAGGTGCAAGAGGCGAACCAGGGGAACTGAAACATCTAAGTACCCTGAGGAAAAGAAATCAACCGAGATTCCCTTAGTAGTGGCGAGCGAACGGGGACTAGCCCTTAAGTGGCTTTGAGATTAGCGGAACGCTCTGGAAAGTGCGGCCATAGTGGGTGATAGCCCTGTACGCGAAAGTCTCTTAGTCATGAAATCGAGTAGGACGGAGCACGAGAAACTTTGTCTGAATATGGGGGGACCATCCTCCAAGGCTAAATACTACTGACTGACCGATAGTGAACTAGTACCGTGAGGGAAAGGCGAAAAGAACCCCGGAGAGGGGAGTGAAATAGATCCTGAAACCGTATGCGTACAAGCAGTGGGAGCAGACTTTGTTCTGTGACTGCGTACCTTTTGTATAATGGGTCAGCGACTTATATTCAGTGGCGAGCTTAACCGAATAGGGGAGGCGTAGCGAAAGCGAGTCTTAATAGGGCGTTTAGTCGCTGGGTATAGACCCGAAACCGGGCGATCTATCCATGGGCAGGTTGAAGGTTAGGTAACACTGACTGGAGGACCGAACCGACTACCGTTGAAAAGTTAGCGGATGACCTGTGGATCGGAGTGAAAGGCTAATCAAGCTCGGAGATAGCTGGTTCTCCTCGAAAGCTATTTAGGTAGCGCCTCATGTATCACTGTAGGGGGTAGAGCACTGTTTCGGCTAGGGGGTCATCCCGACTTACCAAACCGATGCAAACTCCGAATACCTACAAGTGCCGAGCATGGGAGACACACGGCGGGTGCTAACGTCCGTCGTGAAAAGGGAAACAACCCAGACCGTCAGCTAAGGTCCCAAAGTTATGGTTAAGTGGGAAACGATGTGGGAAGGCTTAGACAGCTAGGAGGTTGGCTTAGAAGCAGCCACCCTTTAAAGAAAGCGTAATAGCTCACTAGTCGAGTCGGCCTGCGCGGAAGATGTAACGGGGCTCAAACCATACACCGAAGCTACGGGTATCACGTAAGTGATGCGGTAGAGGAGCGTTCTGTAAGCCTGTGAAGGTGAGTTGAGAAGCTTGCTGGAGGTATCAGAAGTGCGAATGCTGACATGAGTAACGACAATGGGTGTGAAAAACACCCACGCCGAAAGACCAAGGTTTCCTGCGCAACGTTAATCGACGCAGGGTTAGTCGGTCCCTAAGGCGAGGCTGAAAAGCGTAGTCGATGGAAAACAGGTTAATATTCCTGTACTTCTAGTTATTGCGATGGAGGGACGGAGAAGGCTAGGCCAGCTTGGCGTTGGTTGTCCAAGTTTAAGGTGGTAGGCTGGAATCTTAGGTAAATCCGGGGTTCTAAGGCCGAGAGCTGATGACGAGTTACCTTTTAGGTGACGAAGTGGTTGATGCCATGCTTCCAAGAAAAGCTTCTAAGCTTCAGATAACTAGGAACCGTACCCCAAACCGACACAGGTGGTTGGGTAGAGAATACCAAGGCGCTTGAGAGAACTCGGGTGAAGGAACTAGGCAAAATGGCACCGTAACTTCGGGAGAAGGTGCGCCGGTGAGGGTGAAGGACTTGCTCCGTAAGCCCATGCCGGTCGAAGATACCAGGCCGCTGCGACTGTTTATTAAAAACACAGCACTCTGCAAACACGAAAGTGGACGTATAGGGTGTGACGCCTGCCCGGTGCCGGAAGGTTAATTGATGGGGTTAGCTAACGCGAAGCTCTTGATCGAAGCCCCGGTAAACGGCGGCCGTAACTATAACGGTCCTAAGGTAGCGAAATTCCTTGTCGGGTAAGTTCCGACCTGCACGAATGGCGTAACGATGGCGGCGCTGTCTCCACCCGAGACTCAGTGAAATTGAAATCGCTGTGAAGATGCAGTGTATCCGCGGCTAGACGGAAAGACCCCGTGAACCTTTACTATAGCTTTGCACTGGACTTTGAATTTGCTTGTGTAGGATAGGTGGGAGGCTTTGAAGCGTGGACGCCAGTTCGCGTGGAGCCATCCTTGAAATACCACCCTGGCAACTTTGAGGTTCTAACTCAGGTCCGTTATCCGGATCGAGGACAGTGTATGGTGGGTAGTTTGACTGGGGCGGTCTCCTCCTAAAGAGTAACGGAGGAGTACGAAGGTGCGCTCAGACCGGTCGGAAATCGGTCGTAGAGTATAAAGGCAAAAGCGCGCTTGACTGCGAGACAGACACGTCGAGCAGGTACGAAAGTAGGTCTTAGTGATCCGGTGGTTCTGTATGGAAGGGCCATCGCTCAACGGATAAAAGGTACTCCGGGGATAACAGGCTGATACCGCCCAAGAGTTCATATCGACGGCGGTGTTTGGCACCTCGATGTCGGCTCATCACATCCTGGGGCTGAAGCCGGTCCCAAGGGTATGGCTGTTCGCCATTTAAAGTGGTACGCGAGCTGGGTTTAGAACGTCGTGAGACAGTTCGGTCCCTATCTGCCGTGGACGTTTGAGATTTGAGAGGGGCTGCTCCTAGTACGAGAGGACCGGAGTGGACGAACCTCTGGTGTTCCGGTTGTCACGCCAGTGGCATTGCCGGGTAGCTATGTTCGGAAAAGATAACCGCTGAAAGCATCTAAGCGGGAAACTTGCCTCAAGATGAGATCTCACTGGAACCTTGAGTTCCCTAAAGGGCCGTCGAAGACTACGACGTTGATAGGTTGGGTGTGTAAGCGCTGTGAGGCGTTGAGCTAACCAATACTAATTGCCCGTGAGGCTTGACCATATAACACCCAAGCAATTTGCTTAAGAAGCGAGTTGCGGTGTGTGAAGACGAAACGAACCGAAAGTTTGCACTACTCACAAAAGCACCACAAAGCTATTACATACCCAATTTGCTGAAGCGTCGAAAGACGACTCGGCACACCGAATTTCTTGACGACCATAGAGCATTGGAACCACCTGATCCCATCCCGAACTCAGAAGTGAAACGATGCATCGCCGATGGTAGTGTGGGGTTTCCCCATGTGAGAGTAGGTCATCGTCAAGATTAAATTCCGAAACCCCAATTGCGAAAGCAGTTGGGGTTTTGTTTTTGTGCGACAAAAAATGCCTCATCCCCCGCAACACTCATGTTGGTCCTCTCAGCTGTCACCGCTGCGTGACAGTGCTAAGGTTCGGCCCTAGCTTTTGCATTTTCCAAGGAAGCCCTTATGCCGGACGCCACGTCCCTCAGCGCTGGTTTTATGGTGGTTCACGGTAACCGCCTGGACGAGTTGCGCAGCCTGGTGGTCAGCTGGATGCGGCGTTACCCCTTGGCGCCTCTGGAGAATGAGATCGCCCTGGTCCAGAGCAACGGCATTGCCCAATGGCTGAAGCTGGCACTGGCTGAGGATCCCGAGGAAGACGACATGGGCGGCTGCGGCATCGCCGCCGCCATCGACGTGCAACTTCCCGGCAGTTTCATGTGGCAGCTCTATCGCATGGTGCTGGGACGCGATGAAATCCCGCCCAAATCCCTGCTGGATAAAGCACCGCTGACATGGCGCCTGATGCGACTCTTGCCCGAGCTGATCGATCAGCCGCACTTCGAACCGCTACGACGTTTCCTTACTCACGACACGGATCTGCGCAAGCGCTATCAATTGGCCGAGCGCCTGGCTGACCTGTTCGACCAATATCAGGTTTATCGCGCCGACTGGCTGGAAGACTGGGCAGCAGGACGTCACCAACTGCGCAGTGCTCGAGGCGAGCCCAAGGCCCTGACCCCCGCCAACTGCTGGCAGGCCGAACTGTGGCGTGCGTTGTTGCTGGATGTGGGGGAAGAGGGTATGGCGCAGAGTCGCGCCGGCGTTCACCAACGTTTCATCGAACGTATTCTCAACCTGGAAAAGGCGCCACAAGGGTTGCCCTCGCGAGTGATCGTTTTCGGGATTTCCTCCCTGCCGGCACAAGCCCTTGAAGCCCTGGCTGGATTGGCCCGCTTCAGTCAGGTTTTGCTGTGTGTGCACAACCCCTGTCGTCACCATTGGGCAGATATCGTCGCCGACAAGGACCTGTTGCGCCATCAATACAAACGTCAGGCGCGCAAGGCGGGAATGCCCGCGGTGCTAGACCCACAGACCCTGCATCAGCATGCCCATCCGCTGCTCGCCGCCTGGGGTAAACAGGGTCGTGACTACATCAACCTGCTCGACAGCTACGACGATCCCAACAGCTATCGCTCAGCCTTTCGCGACGGTCGTATCGACCTGTTCAGCGAGAGCCAGCCGCAGACCCTGCTGAACCAGCTGCAGGACGATATTCTCGAATTACGCCCGTTGGAGGAGACTCGCCAATTATGGCCGGCGATCGATCTGCAACAGGACAAGTCGATCCGTTTTCACATTGCCCACAGTGCCCAGCGCGAAGTGGAAATTCTCCACGACCAACTGCTCGCGCGCTTCAGTGAGGACCCCGAATTACGTCCGCGAGATGTGATCGTGATGGTCCCGGACATCGACAGTTACGCGCCGCATATTCGCGCGGTCTTCGGTCAGCTGGAGCGTGACGATCGGCGTTTCATTCCATTCACCCTGACAGACCAGGGCCAGCGTGGCCGCGACCCATTGCTGATTGCCGTGGAGCATCTGCTCAAGCTGCCGGACAGCCGTTTCCCCGTCAGCGAAATCCTCGACCTGCTGGATGTCCCGGCATTACGCGCACGCTTTGCTGTGGATGAGGCCGATCTGCCGACCTTGCATCGCTGGATCGAAGGTGCCGGCATCCGCTGGGGCATGAACGCCGAACAACGGGCCGACCTGGGACTACCGGAAGAACTGGAGCAGAACAGCTGGCGTTTCGGCCTGCGCCGCATGTTGCTGGGCTACGCCGTGGGACGCTCCGATGCCTGTGAGGGAATCGAGCCTTACGATGAAATCGGTGGCCTGGACGCGGCACTTATCGGGCCGCTGGTGGCCTTGCTCGATGCACTGGAGACGGCGTATCAGAACCTCACCTTGCCGGCTTCGCCGCCACAGTGGGGCGAGCGCCTGCAAGCCCTCACACAGCAGTTCTTCCTGGCCAGTACCGAGCATGACGACTACCTGCTGAGCCAACTCGAAGACTTGCGCGAAACCTGGCTGGAAACCTGCGAGTCGGTCGGCCTGTGCGATGAGCTGCCGCTGACTGTGGTCCGCGAGGCCTGGCTGGCAGGCCTGGACCAGGGGCGTTTGTCCCAGCGCTTCCTGGCCGGTGCGGTGAACTTCTGCACGCTGATGCCGATGCGCGCGATTCCATTCAAGCTGGTATGCCTGCTGGGGATGAACGACGGCGACTACCCGCGGGCACAACCGCCGCTGGACTTCGACCTGATGGGCAGCGACTACCGCCCCGGCGACCGTTCGCGGCGTGAAGACGACCGTTACCTGTTGCTGGAGGCGCTGCTTTCGGCGCGGGATCAGTTGTATGTCAGTTGGGTCGGTCGCAGCATTCGCGACAACAGCGAACGCCCGGCTTCGGTGCTGATCGGCCAGTTGCGCGATCACCTGGCCAGTGGCTGGAAGCTGGCGAATGACCAGGACGACCTGCTCCACGCCATGACCCAGGAGCATCCGTTGCAACCTTTCAGTGCCCGCTATTTCCATGAGGGCGATGGACTGTTCAGTTATGCCCGTGAGTGGCAGCTGTTGCACCAGACCCAAGCGTCTCCTCAAGCGCTCGAGCCTCTGGCGCCCTATGTCCAGGAAGAGCCTTTAAGTCTGGGGCAATTGCAGGACTTCCTGCGCAACCCGGTGCGGCACTTCTTCAGCCAGCGCCTCAAGGTGTTCTTCGAGGCGGCCGACGCGCCCTTGGCCGACGAAGAGCCTTTTGTGCTCGACGCGTTGCAACGCTACAGCCTGAGCGACAGCCTGCTGGAGGCGGCGTTGAACAGTGCCGATGATCCGGACCAGGCCTTGCAGGCCCAGGCGCAGCGGCTACAGGCCAGTGGCTTGCTGCCCATGGCCGGTTTTGGCGAGAGCCTGCAAAGAGAACTGATCGAGCCCTTGCCGGATCTGCTGATGCGCTATCGGCAATTGCTGGAGTTATGGCCAATCCCCGTCACCAGCGCCCTGCCGATTACCCTTGAACTCAATGAGGTGAAACTCGAAGGCTGGTTGAGCGGCCTGCACCAACGCAGCGATGGTGGGTTGCTGTCGGTCACCACCATCCCCAACAGCATTGGCTCACTCAAGACCCGCAAGTGGCACCGCTTGACTCGTCCCTGGGTCAATCACCTGGTGGCCTGTGCCAGTGGTTATGTCTTGACCACCGCGCTGGTGGCCAGCGACGACACCTTATTGCTGTCACCTCTGGACCGCGAATCGGCGCTGCAAAGCCTGGGCGATTTGTTGCTGGCCTGGCAGGCGGGCATGTGCCAGCCGCTGCCGGTAGCCGTGAAAACCGCTTTTGCCTGGCTGGGCCAGAGCGACCCGGGCAAGGCCGAAGCCGCGGCGCGCAAAGCTTATGAAGGCGACGGCCAGACCAGCGATGGCGAGCGTCGGGAAAGCCCGGCCCTGGCGCGCCAGTACCCGGACTACAACGCGTTGATCGCCGATGAAACCTTCAGCGGCTGGGTTGAGGCGCTGTACCGCCCACTGTTGCAGGCGCCCTGGCGCTCCGCGGCCAATGGGGAGGCAGACGCATGACCCGGCAAGCACCTTTGGCCCTGGCGTTCCCGCTACGGGGCAGCCAACTGATCGAAGCCAGCGCCGGTACTGGCAAGACTTTTACCATCTCGGCGCTCTACCTGCGCCTGGTGCTGGGACACGGCGGCGAGCTGGCCGGGTTCGGCCGCGAGTTGTTGCCACCGCAGATTCTGGTGGTGACCTTCACCGACGCGGCGACCAAGGAGCTGCGTGAACGGATTCGCACCCGCCTGGCTGAAGCTGCGCGCTTCTTCCGCGAGGAAACCACCGCGCCCGACGCGCTGATTGCCGAGTTGCGCGATCAGTTCGCCGCCGAGCAATGGCCGGGTTGCGCCAGCCGCCTGGATATCGCCGCGCAATGGATGGACGAGGCCGCGGTCTCGACCATCCACAGTTGGTGCCAGCGCATGTTGCGCGAGCACGCGTTCGACAGCGGCAGCCTGTTTACCCAGACCCTGGAAACCGACCACAGCGATCTGCTGGGTGAAGTGCTGCGCGATTACTGGCGCCTGTTTTGCTACCCGATGCAGGGCGATGCACTGAACTGGGTACGGGCCAACTGGGGTGGACCCGCGGCCTTGCTGCCGAGGGTGCGTGCGCTGTTTGGCAGCGAGCGTGAAGTGGATCAGGAGCAGACGCCGGCTCAACTGATCGAAGCTTGTCTTTTGGAACGACGCGCCGCCCTGGTGCAGCTCAAGGCACCCTGGCTGCAATGGGCCGCGCAGCTGCGGGAGATCTGCTTGCAGGGCGTCGCCAGCAAGGCGGTCGATGGCCGCAAGATGCAGGCGCGTTACTTCGAGCCCTGGTTCGAAAAGATCACCGCCTGGGCCGAAGACGAGTCTATAGAGCAACTGGATATCGGCACCGGCTTCAGCCGCCTGACCCCCGAAGGCATGGCCGAGGCCTG
Organism: Pseudomonas sp. T8; assembly: GCF_024610635.1. Lineage (NCBI taxonomy): Bacteria > Pseudomonadati > Pseudomonadota > Gammaproteobacteria > Pseudomonadales > Pseudomonadaceae > Pseudomonas > Pseudomonas sp. T8. The sequence continues at coordinate 3,454,534 of NZ_CP102374.1, read as the reverse complement.
GAAGGGCGATGCGCCGGATCATCCCGCACTGGAGGCCATGGTCGGGCTCAAGGCCGCGCTCGATGCCTTGCCGAGCCCCGACGCAGCGGTGTTGCAACACGCCGCGCGCTGGGTCGGTGCGCGTTTCGAAGAGGAAAAACGCCGGCGGGCCGAGATGGGCTTCGACGACATGCTGCTGCGCCTCGACGCCGCGTTGCAGGCCGAGGGTGGCGAGCGGCTGGCGACGCTGATTCGCGAGCAGTTCCCGGTAGCCCTGATCGACGAATTCCAGGACACCGACCCGGTGCAGTACCGGATCTTCGAAAGCATCTACCGCATCGAGGACAACAATCCCGAGACCGGTCTGTTCCTGATCGGCGACCCCAAGCAGGCGATCTACGCCTTCCGCGGCGCGGACATTTACACCTACCTGCGCGCTCGCCAGGCCACCAGCGGCCGCTTGCATACCCTGGGCACCAACTTCCGTTCCAGCCATGCCATGGTCAAGGCGGTGAACCACGTATTCGAGCGTGCCGAATCCCGTGAGCAAGGGCGCGGCGCGTTCCTGTTCCGGGAGAAAAACGGAGAGAACCCGGTGCCGTTTCTGTCGGTGGCATCCCAGGGGCGCAAAGAGCAGTTACAGAGAGAAGGGCAGGTGGTGCCGGCGCTGAATATCTGGCACCTGCCCACGGAGCAAGCCATTTCCGGTGCGCTGTACCGGCAGCAACTGGCGGCGGCCTGTGCCAGCGAAATTGTCGCCTTGCTCAACGGCGGACAGCAGGCCAGCGCCGGCTTCGTCCGCGACGGCCAGCCCTTCACGGGACTGCTGCCGGCGGACATCGCCATTCTGGTCCGCGATGGCAAGGAGGCTCAGGCTGTGCGTGGTGAGCTGGCTGCGCGCGGGGTGCGCAGCGTGTACCTGTCGGACAAGGACTCGGTATTCGCCGCCCAGGAAGCCCACGACCTGCTGGCCTGGCTCAAGGCCTGTGCCGAGCCGGATATCGAGCGCCCGTTGCGCGCCGCGCTGGCCTCCATCACCCTGAACCTGCCGCTGGTGGAGCTGGAGCGCCTGAACCAGGACGAATTGGCCTGGGAGAGCCGGGTCATGCAGTTCCGCGGTTATCGCCTGATCTGGCGCACCCAGGGTGTGCTGCCGATGCTGCGGCGCCTGTTGCATGACTTCCAGTTGCCCCAGGCGTTGATCGCCCGCAGCGATGGCGAACGGGTGCTGACCAACCTGCTGCACTTGTCCGAGCTGTTGCAGCAGGCGGCTGCCGAACTGGATGGCGAGCAAGCGCTGATCCGCCATCTGGCCGAGCACCTGGCCTTGTCCGGGCAGGCTGGCGAAGAACAGATCCTGCGCCTGGAAAGCGACGAACAGCTGGTCAAGGTGGTGACCATCCACAAGTCCAAGGGCCTGGAGTACCCGCTGGTGTTCCTGCCGTTCATCTGTTCGGCCAAGCCGGTGGATGGCAGTCGCCTGCCGCTGCATTACCACGACGAATCGGGCAAGGCCCAGGTGACGCTGCGACCGACCCCGGAGCTGATTGCCCAGGCCGACGACGAGCGTCTGGCCGAGGACCTACGTCTGCTCTACGTGGCTCTGACCCGTGCCCAGCATGCCTGCTGGCTGGGGGTCGCCGACCTCAAGCGCGGCAACCACAACAGCTCGGTATTGCACCTTTCTGCCTTGGGTTACCTGTTGGGCGGCGGTGCGCTGTTGAACGAGTCCAGTGGCCTGGCGCGCTGGCTGCAAGACCTGCAGCAAGGCTGCGAGGCCATGAGTGTCGGGGAAATGCCCAGCGCCACCGACAGCCGTTTCCATCCGCCACGCAACGACGCCACCCTGTTGGCGCCCCTGGCTCCCAAGCGGCGCGCCGCGGAAAACTGGTGGATCGCTTCCTATAGTGCCCTGCGTATCAGTGACAGCCTGGGCGCCGGCAATACCGAGGCGCCGGAAAGCCCGCAGGCGCAGAAACTCTTCGACGACGAGCGCCTCGACCCCGATGCCCCACGTGAAGTCGTGGCCAGCGGCGCGGATATCCATCGCTTCCCCCGTGGACCGAACCCGGGGACCTTCCTCCATGGCCTGCTGGAGTGGGCCGGTGACGAGGGGTTTGTCGCCGACCCCGTTGCTATCGAGGATGCCATCGGCCGGCGCTGTAATCGCCGCGGTTGGGAAGGCTGGATTCGGACCCTGAGCGATTGGTTGCGGCACCTGTTGCAACTGCCTTTGCCTGCCGGGGCGGGGCGGCCACCGGTGGTGCTCGCGCAGTTGAGCCAATACCGGGTCGAGATGGAATTCTGGTTCGCCAGCCACAAGGTCGACGTGCTCAAGCTCGACGAACTGGTGCGCCAGTACACCCATCAAGGCGTGCCGCGGGTGACCGCCGAACCGGTCCTGCTCAACGGCATGTTCAAGGGCTTTATCGACCTGACCTTCGAGCATGAAGGGCGCTATTACGTGGCCGACTACAAATCCAACTGGCTGGGCGTGGATGACGCCGCCTATACCGAGCAGGCCATGGAACAATCGATTCTCGACAACCGTTACGACCTGCAATACGTGCTGTACCTGCTGGCCCTGCATCGCCAGTTGCGCGCGCGCCTGGCGGACTACGATTACGACCGGCACATGGGCGGCGCCCTGTATCTGTTCTTGCGCGGCACGGGCTCGGCCAGCCGCGGCGTGTTTTTCACCCGGCCGCCCCGTGAGCTGATCGAGCGCCTGGACCGCTTGTTCCAGGGCAAACCTGAGCAGCCCAAGGCCGAGCCGGCGTGGGAACAGGGAGTATTGCTGTGATCGAGGATCTGCTGACGCCGCTGCAACCCCAGCCCCAGCCCGACCTGGCGCCCCTGGTACGGGCTGCCGATCTGCTGCTGTTGCTCGACCGTTGGGTCGAGCGCGGCTGGCTGCGCGCCCTGGACAAGGCTTTTGTAGGCTTCCTGCATGAACTGGAGCCGCAAGGCGATCCGCTGGTGCTGATGGCCGCGGCGTTGACCAGCCATCAACTGGGCCATGGTCATGTCTGCCTGGACCTGTTCGAAACCCTCAAGGAGCCGGATTTCGCCCTGTCCCTGCCGCCGGAAGGCGATCTGCAAAGCACCGCGGCGGTACTGCCGTCGCAGGTGCTGGCGACGCTGGACGGGGCGCATTGGTGCAAGGCCCTGGCGGCCAGTCGCCTGGTGGCGCTGGCGGCCGACCAGAGCGAGCAGGCCCGCCAGCGGCCTTTGGTGTTGTCGGGCAAACGCCTGTATCTGCGCCGCTACTGGGCCTATGAGCGGCGCATTGACAATGCCTTGCGCCAGCGCCTGGCGGTGCAGGAGGAAACCCCCGCGGATCTGGCCGAGCGCCTGGGCGGCCTGTTCGGGGCGGCTAAGGCGACGGGGCCGGTCGACTGGCAGAAACTCGCCTGTGCGCTGGCCACCCGTGGCGCCTTCAGCATCATTACCGGCGGGCCCGGTACCGGTAAAACCACGACCGTGGTGCGCCTGCTGGCCTTGCTTCAGGCGCCGGCTGTCGAAGCCGGCAAGCCTTTGCGTATCCGCCTCGCGGCGCCTACCGGCAAGGCGGCGGCGCGTCTGACCGAATCCATCAGCCTGCAAGTGCGTTCCCTGTCGGTCGATGACAGCGTGCGCGAGAAGATCCCCAGCGACGTGACCACGGTGCACCGGCTGCTGGGCAATCGTCCGGGCACCCGGCACTTCCGCCATCACGCCGGCAACCGCTTGCCGCTGGATGTGCTGGTGGTCGACGAAGCCTCGATGATCGACCTGGAGATGATGGCCAATCTGCTCGATGCGTTGCCGGTGCACGCGCGCCTGGTGTTGCTCGGCGACAAGGATCAATTGGCCTCGGTGGAAGCCGGTGCGGTGCTTGGCGATCTGTGCCGCGATGCCGAGGCCGGCTGGTACAGCCCGCAGACCCGCAACTGGCTAGAGGCCGTCAGCGGCGAACAATTGGCGGACAGCGGTCTGCAGGAAGACAACGTCGGTACTCACCCGCTGGCCCAGCAGGTGGTGATGCTGCGCCACTCCCGGCGGTTCGGCGAAGGCAGCGGTATCGGCCAGCTGGCACGCTGGGTCAACCAGCAGCAGGCCGAGGAAGCGCGCCGCCTGTTGGCCGCCCGCAGCCACGCCGACCTGTATGGCTTGAGCCTCAAGGGCGAGCAGGATCGCGCCCTGGAGCGCTTGCTGCTGGAGGGCCACGGTGACGGGCCGCAGGGTTACCGGCATTACCTGAGCCTGCTGCGCGGCCAGCGCCCGCCTGCCGATACCGCGCTGGAAGATCCGCGCTGGACCGCCTGGGCCCGCGATGTGCTGCAGGCCTTCGACCAGTTCCAGTTGCTCTGCGCGGTGCGCAAGGGGCCTTGGGGGGTCGAGGGCTTGAACCAGCGGATCACCGCTGCCCTGTTCAAGGCGCGGCTGATCGAAAGCGATCAGCAATGGTATGAAGGTCGTCCGGTGCTGATGACCCGCAACGATTACGGCCTGGGCCTGATGAATGGCGATATCGGCATTGCCCTGAAGCTGCCCGAGCACGAAGGCGCGCAGGACGGGCGGCGGGTGCTGCGGGTGGCCTTCCCGCGCAATGACGGCCAGGGTGGCGTGCGTTTCGTGCTGCCGAGCCGGCTCAATGATGTGGAAACCGTGTACGCCATGACCGTGCACAAATCCCAGGGTTCGGAATTCGCCCACACCGCGCTGATCCTGCCCGAGGCGCTGAACCCGGTGCTGACCAAGGAGCTGATCTACACCGGCATCACCCGGGCCAAGGACTGGTTCAGCCTGATCGAGCCGCGGGCCGGGGTGTTCGAGGAGGCGGTGCGGCGCAAGGTCAAGCGCCTGAGCGGGTTGATGCTCGATCTGGGTTGAGCGCCGGGCGGCTGGCGCTCAGCACGCGATCAGAGCGCCGCGGCCAGCGCCGTTGCGCTGGGCTGCTCGAGCCCCATGAAGCGCCTGACCCGCTCTCCGGCTTCTTCTTCGCGGATCGCCCGCGGGCTGGCGTCCAGCTGGATATTGCCGCCCTCCATAAAGATCACTCGATCGGAAATCGACAGGGCGAAGTCCATCTCGTGGGTGACGATCAACATGGTCATGCCTTCTCTGGCCAGGTCGCGAATCACATTCAACACATCGCCCACCAGCTCCGGGTCGAGGGCCGAGGTCGGCTCGTCGAAGAGCATGATCTGCGGCTCCATCGCCAGGGCCCGGGCAATCGCCACGCGCTGCTGCTGGCCGCCGGACAGCTGGTGCGGGTACTTGTGGGCGTGGGCCAGCAGGCCGACCTTGTCCAGCAAGGCGTAGGCCTGCTGTTCGCTCAAGGCCTTGCTGCTGCCGTGGTAACGCGGCGCCAGGCAGATGTTGTCGAGGATGCAGCGATGGGGGAACAGGTTGAAATTCTGGAAGACCATGCCGATGTGCCGCACGCCCTCGCGCACCTGCGGGCTGTTGAGGTTGTCGCCGGCGCTGATGAAGCTGTTGCCGAACAGCACGATCTCGCCCTGGTCGATGCGCTCCAGGCCGTTGATGGTACGGATCAGCGAGGTCTTGCCCGAGCCGGACGGACCGATGATGGAAATCACCTGGCCGCTGGCGACGTTCAGGTCGACGCCCTTGAGCACCTGATGATCGCCGTAGCGCTTGTGGATGTTTTGCAGCTGCAGGGCCGGGGCGCTGCCGGCCACCGCTGTTGGACGCGGGCGGGCGTGCAGCGGTTGCGCCTGCTGCCGGAGCCACTCGGTGCCGGCGTCGTCCAGGGTTTGTGGCGTGCGCAGGTTCAGGTCCAGATGGTGTTCCAGGCGCTGCAGCAGCCAGGCGAACAGGGTGACGATCAGCACGTAGTACACCGCCACCGCGGCCAGGGTTTCCATCACCAGGAAGTTCTGTGCGTACAGGCGCTGGCCGACGGTGAGCAATTCGGTCAGGGAGATCACTGAGATCAGCGAGGTCAGCTTGACCACGGTGATGTACTCGTTGATCAGGGTCGGCAAGGAAATGCGGAAGGCCTGGGGGATGACGATCAGCCGTTGCAGGCCGACCAGGCCGATCCCCAACGCACGACCGGCTTCCTTCTGCCCCTTGGCCACCGAGATCAGCCCGCCGCGGTGGATTTCCGCCATGTACGCCGCTTCGGTCACCACCAGGGCGAGCAGCCCCGAGTAGAAGGGGTTGGACAGCACCGAGCCGGTGGCCGGAAACAGCTGGGGCAGGTTATAGACGAAGACCACCAGCACCAGCAGCGGGATGCTACGAAAGAACCAGATGTACAGCGCTGCCGGGGTTCTGAGCCAGGCGGCGCTGGAGAGTTTGGCCGACGCCAGGAGAAAGCCCAGCAGCATGCCGATGAACCAGGCCAGGGCGCTGAGCTGGACCACGGTGACGCTGGCGTGCCAGAAGCTGGGCAGGGAAAACAGGGAGAAGAAGTAGGACCAGTCGAATTGCATAAATACCTCAGGCGGCTTCGGATCGCAGGCATCAGGACGGGCGTCGTGCGCTCGATCAGGGGCCGGTCACGGGCGCATCCATGCGCCGCAGTGGCTTGTCAGTCAGTCACGGGTTCGAGGTTGTATTTGCCGAGGATCGCGGCATATTCGCCGTTCCTGCGGCTCTCGGCGAAGGCTTCCTGCAGCGCCTTGTAGGTGGCGTCGTTGCCTTTCTTGACGAAGATGCCGAGGGTCTGCTGATAGATCAGGTGCTGGCTGGTGACGACCACCCGGCCCTTGGTGCGTTCGGCGATCATCTTCGCCGCGCCGGCGATTTCCACCTGGGCCTGGATGTTCTTCGACAGCAGGGCCTGGGTCACTTCAGGTGCCGAGGGGTATTCGCTGACGCTGATCGCGCCCTTGTTGTTCGGCACGCAGTAGTCGCTGGAGAGCTTCTGCAACTGGCCGACCCAGGTGGTGCCCTGTTCCAGGCCGACTTTCAGGCCGCACAGGTCTTCAGGGGTTTGCGGATTCAGGCCGCTGTCCTTGGACGCCATGATCGCCGCGCCGGTTTTCGCATAGGCGATGGTCATGGCCTGGGTCTGCCGCTCCGGGGTGATGTACATGCCGGAAATGATCGCGTCGTAGCGACCGGCGTTGAGGCCGAGGATCAGGCTGGGGAACTTGGTGTCGACGAACTCGGCCTTGGCGTTCAGATGCCTGGCCAGGGCGTGGGCCAGTTCCGGGTCGGAGCCGACCACGTTCTTCTCGCTGTCATAGGACTCGAACGGCGGGTAGGTGATTTCCATGCCGATCTTCAACTGGCCGGGTGTCGCGGTCGAGGCCAGGCCGGCAGTGGCGCACAACAGGCCGGCGGTGAGCAGGGTCAGGCGAGCAACGTTGTTTTTGTTAAGCATCGTGGGTCTCTCCAGGGGATGGAAGCAAAGGGCGAAAGGGGTGTCAGGACGCTTGCGACTGATGTTTCAGGTGGCCGAAGCTCGAAGGCTTGCGGGCTTTTTCCGGCAAGCGGATCTCGCCGTTCTCCACGCGTTTGCGCAGGTACTGATAGGTCTGCAGGGCCTGACCATACATGTGTTCGCCGATGGCGATCTGCTCATAGTCGTCCGAGGCCTTGGCGAACTGCGGCAAAGGCTTGATCAGGGTGTGGAAGTCGCAGGCGTAGAACAGCGGGAACGAGTAGCGCTCCTCGCTGACCGTGCGCACCCGGTGGGCGGTGGCGACAAAGGCGCCGGCGGTCATCACTTCCAGCATGTCGCCGATGTTCACCACGAAGGCATCGGCAAGGGGCGGGGCGTCGATCCACTGGCCCAGGTTGTTCATCACCTCCAGGCCCGGCTTGTCGGCCAGCAGGATGGTGAAGCATTCGTAGTCGGTGTGGGCGCCGATGCCGGGGGCATCCTGGGCCGCGTCGTCGAAGGGGTAATGGATCAGGCGCAGCTTGGAAGGCGGGCGGGTGACCAGGGCGTCGAAGTAGTTTTCTTCCAGGCCCAGGGCCAGGGCAAACCCGCTGAACAGGCGCCTGCCGAGGGCGAAGATGGCCGCGTAATAGGCCTGTACCGCCTCCTTGAAACCGGGCAGCGCCGGCCATTCGTTCGGCCCCAGCAGCGGCGTGTTGGCCAGGACCAGGGGATCGTCGGCCGGTACTTCGAAGCCGATGTCGAAGGCCTCCTTGTGATCCGGCTTGCCCTTGGAATACACCTCCTCGCCTTCGGGGACGAAACCCTTGTGGCTTTTCGAGGTGCCGATGTAGTGCTGCATCTTGGTGTCCAGGGGCTGGGCGAAATAGTCCCTGGCGGCCTGACGCAAATCGGCGATCAACTGTGGGTCGATGCCATGGCTGGTGATATAGAGAAAGCCCACTTCGCTGGCGGCTGCTCCCAACTGCTCGGCGACGGCCAGCCGGTGTTCCAGCTCGATGCTGAACAGGCCGGCGATGTCCACCACCGGGATGTGCTTGAAGTTGGCCTTGGCCGGGGTGTTGTCGATCTTCTCGGGCATGACGCAAGAACCTCACGGACGGGTTGAGTGGGTGAAGCGGTCGAAGTGTTCGCGCTCGGTCCTGGCCATCCACTGGTTCAGCGACCAGAGGTCGGCCACCGGCACGTTGGTGAAGGGCAGGTGATGCAGGTAGCCGTCGGCGCCGAACTCCGGGGTCAGGGTGCTGACCTGGTAGCCACGGGCCTTTTGCGAATGCCAGACGGCCTCCCAGTGTTGCTGGTGGAACGCCAGTTCACGGGCATATTCCGGGGCGGCGGGGTGCGGGACTTGCGGCCCCTGGTCATAACCGACCCGGGCCTGGATGTGGTGAACGCGCTCGACGAAGGGGGCCAGGTCATCGAAAGGATCGTCCAGCAGGCGTTCGCAGGTGACGACCCAATGGCTGATATCGCTGGTGAAGCGCAGATCGGGCAATTGCCGGATCAGCTCCAGGGTGACCCAGGGGTTGAACAGCGAGCGGGCACGGTGAGTCTCGAAGCTGCAGAACTGGCCATGCTTGCGCGCCAGTTCCATGGCCTGGCCGAAGAACTCGACTTGTTGCGCCAGGGGCCAGCGATCGTTGCCGGCCAGGACATTGACGAAGCGCGGTGCCAGCTCGGCGGCCCAGGCGAGTTTGCGGTCCAGGTCCAGCAGGTGTTCCTGGAACGTGGCCGACTGTTTGGGCAGGACGTCGTAGGCGGTGAAAACGGTGCAGATATAGCCGAGGCGATTGTCCCGCAGGAAAGTGCCGAATTCGCCGCGTTCACGAGCTTGCAAAGGCAGGCGGGCTTCCATACCGTCGAAGCCGGCGGCCAGCAGTTCGTCGAGTGCCTGGGCCTTGCTGGCGGTATAGCCCCAGAGTGTGCGGAATATTTCCAGTTGCATCGGCTAACCTCAAAGATGTCTTGGGCTACTCATGGCACCGCAGCGGCGTGTGGCCGAGGCGGCGATACTGGGCAGTAGCAAAAGACATTCCTTGAGCCGGATCTCTGCGGATCCGATCTCACCGAGGGGGCCTGGATGGCTCACTCTCTGGCGCCGATCTTAAGCAGGCGATGCAGGCATGAAGAATAGGAAGGCTCAAATCGTTACTTCATTTTTTTCTAAACCAATAGCCTGCTACCCATGCCTGGGAGCCTCGCGGGGGGGTCCCCTGCTGTGCTATCGTTGCGGCATCATTGTATGACGATCAAAGAGAATCCCTGCATGAACGTGGCTGTCTCGGCGACAGAGCGCTTTTTGGGCTGGAGGCAGGTATTGCTGTCCACCCTGGTCTGTCTGCTGAGCACTTTTGCCGTCGCGCAACCCGAGCCTGCGGCTGTCAGCCTGGCAGACCAGCGCGCCAAGGCAGTAACTCAGGTGGTGCTGGGCATTCTCAGCTATGCGCGCTGGCCGGTGGAGCCGGCACAGCTGCGCCTGTGCGTGGTGGGGCCGACCGAATACACCGACGATCTGGTCAAGGGCACGACCCAGGCCACCGGCCGCCCGGTCCTGGTGCGGCGCTTGCTGGCCGACAACCCAGCCATCGTCAGCGAGTGCGACTCGGTGTACATCGGTAAGCTGACCGATGACCAGCGTGCCCGCCTGTTCACTTCCCTGGCCGGTCATCCGGTGCTGAGCATCAGCGAAGGCGGCGACCAGTGCACGGTGGGCAGTCTGTTCTGCCTGCGTGTCAGAGACAACCAGGTGTCATTCGAGGTCAACCTGGATTCAGTGGCCCGCAGTGGTGTGCGGATTCATCCGAGCGTGCTGCAACTCTCCCGTCGTCGACCGGCGGCGCCATGAGTCTCTTCAAATCGCCTGTTCGCCCTACCTTGCGTTCGGTCATTGGCCGCGGGCATCTGATTGTCGCCCTGCTGGCCATTTCCATGGCCAGCCTGTCCCTGACCCTGCTCGGGGTGTTGGCATTGCGGGTGTATGCCGATCACAACCTGCACCTGATCGCGCGTTCGATCAACTACACGGTCGAAGCGGCGGTGGTGTTCAACGACAGCGCCGCGGCGACCGAAGCCCTGGCCCTGATCGCCTCCACCGAAGAAGTGGCCGAGGCCCAGGTGCTCGATGCCCGGGGCCGGGTGCTGGCCCACTGGGAGCGTCCGGAAACCGGTTTGCTGAGCGACCTGCAAATGCAGATCGCCCGCGCCTTTCTCGAGAAGCCCATCACGGTGCCGATCATGTATCAGGGCCAGGAGATCGGCAGTGTTGCCTTGACCGGGCACGGTGGCAGCCTGTTGCGCTTCCTGCTCAGTGGGTTGGTGGGGATTGTCCTGTGCATCGCGGTGAGCGCCTGGGTGGCGCTGTACCTGGCGCGCCGCCAGTTGCGCGGCATTACCGGGCCGCTGCGCAGCCTGGCCGATGTGGCCCATGCCGCGCGCCGCGAGCGGGCATTCGACGTGCGGGTACCGCCGGCAAAGATTGCCGAGCTGGATAACCTGGGCAACGACTTCAATGCCTTGCTCGATGAGCTGGAGGCCTGGCAAACCCATTTGCAGAGTGAAAACGAAACCCTGGCCCACCAGGCCAGCCACGACAGCCTGACCGGGTTGCCGAACCGGGCGTTTTTCGAGGGCCGGCTGATCCGCGCGCTGCGCAGCGCCAGCAAGCTCAATGAACGGGTCGCGGTGCTGTTTCTCGACAGCGACCGCTTCAAGGGCATCAACGACAACTTCGGTCACGCCGCCGGCGACGCGGTGCTGATGGCGGTGGCATCGCGGGTGCGGGCGCAGTTGCGCGAGGAAGACCTGGTGGCGCGCCTGGGGGGCGACGAGTTCGCCATTCTGCTGACCCCGCTGCACCGCATCGAGGACGCCGAGCGTATCGCCGAAAAAATCATCGCCAGCATGGAGCTGCCGATTGCCTTGCCAGGCAGTACTTCGGTGCTGACGTCGCTCAGTATCGGGATTGCCGTCTACCCTGATCATGGCACCACCCCGGGTGCTCTGCTCAACGCCGCCGATGCGGCGATGTATCAGGCCAAGCGTGTCTCTCGAGGCGGGCAACACACCGCGGGGTCGGAGCCCCCCGTCGTTCACGTTCAATCCAGGAGCTAATTCTTTGTTTTCATTGACTCGACCTTTCATGCGACTTTTCACCGCCGGCCTGTTGCTGGCGCTGCTTTCATTGACCGGCTGCCAGAGCGTGCCGCCCAAGGGGCTGACCCCGCAACAAGTGGCGGTGCTCAAGCAGGAGGGCTTTGAGCTGACGGATGAAGGTTGGGCCTTCGGCCTGTCCGGCAAGGTGCTGTTCGGCAGTGATATCGAGACTCTGAATGCCGCCAGTACCGAGATCGTCGAGCGCATCGGCAAGGCCCTGGTCAGCGTGCACATCGACAAGGTCCGGGTCGATGGCCACACCGATGCCTCCGGCAGGGAAACCTATAACCAGCAACTGTCCCTGCGTCGGGCGAAAAGCGTGAGCAAGGTGCTGGTGGCCACGGGCATGCGTGAAGAAAACATCCAGCTGCGCGGCCTCGGCAGCAGCGAACCGGTAGCCTCCAACAGCACGGTGGCCGGGCGTACCGAAAACCGTCGCGTCTCGATCGTGGTCATCGCCGACTAATAGGCGAACACCATTGCCTGGGTCTGCCCCATCAGCAGGCCCTGATTCTGTTCAGTCACGTTGCTGATGTAGTCCCACAGTAGGGGACGCTTGAGTTTGCGCAGCTCTTCGCAGCGTTGTTGGCAGCTTAGGGCCGGAAAGGGTCAGACTCGCCCGGACACTTCTTCAACCGAGCAATAACGTCAGGAGCTGTTCTTTCAATATCGACCCTACCGGTCCTATCGAGGTAGATGTCTATCGTTGCCCAGCGCTTAGGTGTGATGTCGATGCATTTCCGTAAACCTCTGTCGGTCCACCAAAAGAACACCATGAAGAAGTTCTCATCAGGGAACACATGACCAAGCTCAGATGTAGCTTCCCCTGGTAGCATCCGCTGCCGCGTAATCTGGTCGTGCGTGTCCCAAATTAAGCGCAGTTCGTCCGTGGCCTCTTTAGGGTAATGGACAATTACGCCGGGAATAGCGAAGTACCAAGCCACCAGCGGAGCTATTAATAGGAAAAGGAACAAGTAACGAGCCTTAAATTTTCTTGCATTTGTGCTCAATGACACCTGCTCCCCATTCCTGTGGCGTAACTGCAAGAACCTCATCCATAACCATTTTTGCTGTTATCCCACCATTGGGATGTTGGTTAAAGAGTTTAATGCCGATACTAATAGATATACGGTCTGGGTCGTCGTCCCAGGCACGGAGTCCGTCAACATTTTCAGCCCGGTGAGGTCCTCGGTGTTTCCGTCTTTCTGGTGGTTTCGTTATATCCGTGACCTTCCCCCAGGAGTCTGAAACTATCTGCTCGGCTCCTGCCCCATCCGCAAGTACGCTCTCGGAAAATCCCGCAACGCGGCCCACATAGCCATAGTGGACGTTCGACCAGATATCATAAAAATAGTCGTACTTTCCTTGTTTATGCCAAAGCCCACCAAATGCCGCACGAATTTTCGGCTTGTGGTCCCAAGGTCGATCCTGGCCCACTCGCTCAGTCCAGATAGCAAAAGCCTTGGCTTTCTTTCCCAGAGCCAAGTTGTAGAAGTCTGGGCCAGGGCCAAGCCTCATGTAGAACGGAAGCTCAGCGTACTTACGTGTTTCCGCTGCCGGATCAAAGCAATTCAAGTCCTGCATCTGTCGCACAGACGGGCTGTTGATGTTGCGGTTCATCTCGTCGGCAATGTAGCTTGCCAGTTCTTCCATGCGGTCGGGGTCAGTACAAACCTTCTCCTCTGGCTTCTCCTCAGGCGCCTTAGAGGCCGCATTGGGATCGACCAAAGCATTTGCAGCGGTAGCCTTCTCCATCAGCCTCGGGTCGGCCAGCAAGGTTGTCATCTTTTCATCGTCCACCGAGCCATCCGGGCGAAGCACGCCGAGTGCTGCGAAGTTGATGATGGCAGCCCCAGGAGCGGGCCCCATGACAAAACCACCGAAAGTATCACCCGACCCCGTAATGATTGTCCCACCGTGACTGGTGGGGCTCCCTAAGTGGGCCATGGGACGACCATTCAGGATGATCGAGGGAAACCCCGTGGTGATGACCGCGCCACAACCGCAAGTGTCACCGACTCGGGCTGCTCCCATGAAGTTGATGTTGATGTCAGCAGAAGCGCAAGCAATAGGAGTAGTGCCGTGACCGGGAAGAGGACAGACGTGTTTGTCGCCCAGGCGAGCAGAAGAGAGCATTTATCGTCCTTGCATTAGCTGATCCGCGAGGCTCTTTGTCGAGCTTCGCGAACCTAGCAAGTGGCGATGGCTAAGGCTTTAGGACGATTCTGAACTTGGTTGGAGAGTCTGTCGGGCTCCGGCAATTACGATCAAGCCTTGTCACAAAACATTGGCAGGGCCTGCTGATCTTTTTGGAGGACTATGAGTCGGCAAACACCATCGCCCGGCTCTGCCCCATCAGCAGGTCCTGATTCTGCTCGGTCACGTTGCGGATGTAGTCCCACAGCAGGGTGATCCGCTTGAGCTTGCGCAGGTCTTCGCGGCAGTACATCCAGAACTGCCGGGTGATGTCTATTTCCTCCGGCAGCACTGGCAGCAGGCGTGGGTCCTGGGCGGCCAGGAAGCACGGCAGGATCGCCAGCGAGCGCCCTTGCTGCGCCGCCACGTACTGGGCGATCACGCTGGTGCTGCGCAGGTTGGCGCTGGCGCCGGGCAGCACATTGGCCAGGTACAAGAGCTCCGAGCTGAACGCCAGGTCGTCCACGTAGCTGATGAATTGATGCTCGCTCAAGTCCGCCGGGCGGCGGATCGGTGGGTGCTGGTCGAGGTATTCCTGGGTCGCATAGAGCTGCAGGCGGTAGTCGCAGAGCTTGCAGCAGACATAGGGGCCGTGCTCCGGGCGCTCCAAGGCGATGACGATGTCGGCTTCGCGCTTGGACAGGCTGATGAAGTGCGGCAGCGGCAGGATGTCCACCGAGATCGCCGGGTAGGCATCGACGAAATGGCTCAGCTGCGGGGTGATGAAAAAGCTGCCGAAACCCTCGGTGCAGCCCATGCGCACATGGCCGGACAGGGCCACGCCCGAGCCCGAGACCTGTTCGCAGGCCATGTGCAGGGTGCTTTCGATCGACTCGGCATAACCCAGCAGGCGCTGGCCCTCGGCGGTCAGGACAAAGCCGTTGGTCCGGGACTTTTCGAACAGCAGGGTGCCCAGCGCGACTTCCAGCGAGCCGATGCGCCGCGACACCGTGGTGTAGTCCACCGCCAGGCGCTTGGCCGCGCTGCTGGCCTTGCGGGTGCGGGCCACTTCGAGGAAAAACTTCAGGTCGTCCCAGTTCAGCGAGCCGAGGGATGTGATGTTTTTTTGCATGATGGACCGGCTTTTATGTGCGTTCTTATTAGAAGTTTGCACATCTATACTCCAAAAACAGTCCGACAACCAACTCGCGACGCACGCCTCATTTCAAGGCGGTCCCACGCCTTGGCTCCCTGCATAAGAACCTCAAGAAGTCAGGAGACCCGTATGAACGCATCCCTCAAGTCCGACGGCACCACCTTGCAGCAGGTCAAGCTGCTGATCGACGGCCAGTGGGTCGAATCCCGGACCAGCGAATGGCACGACATCACCAACCCGGCCACCCAACAGGTGCTGGCCAAGGTGCCTTTTGCCACGGCGGATGAAGTCGACGCCGCCATCGAAGCCGCGCAGCGCGCCTTCCAGACCTGGAAGCTGACCCCGATCGGCGCGCGGATGCGCATCATGCTCAAGCTGCAGGCGCTGATCCGCGAACACTCCAAGCGCATTGCCCAGGTGCTCAGCGCCGAGCAGGGCAAGACCATCGCCGATGCCGAAGGCGATATCTTCCGTGGCCTGGAAGTGGTTGAGCATGCCTGCTCGATCGGCAGCCTGCAGATGGGCGAGTTCGCCGAGAACGTCGCCGGCGGCGTCGATACCTACACCCTGCGCCAGCCGATCGGCGTTTGCGCCGGGATCACCCCGTTCAACTTCCCGGCGATGATTCCGCTGTGGATGTTCCCGATGGCCATCGCCTGCGGCAACACCTTCGTCCTCAAGCCTTCGGAGCAGGACCCGCTGTCGACCATGCTGCTGGTGGAGCTGGCGCTGGAAGCCGGGATTCCGCCGGGCGTGCTCAACGTGGTGCATGGCGGCAAGGACGTGGTGGACAAGCTGTGCACCCACCCGCACATCAAGGCGGTGTCGTTCGTCGGCTCCACTGCGGTGGGCACTCACGTCTACGACCTGGCGGGCAAGCACGGCAAGCGCGTGCAGTCGATGATGGGCGCGAAGAACCATGCCGTGGTGCTGCCCGACGCCAACCGCGAACAGGCGCTCAATGCCCTGGTCGGTGCCGGGTTCGGCGCGGCCGGCCAGCGTTGCATGGCCACCTCGGTGGTGGTCCTGGTGGGCGCGGCGAAACAATGGCTGCCGGACCTCAAGGCGCTGGCGCAGAAACTCAAGGTGAATGCCGGCAGCGAGCCGGGCACCGATGTCGGGCCGCTGATTTCCAAGCGCGCCAAGGAGCGTGTGCTGAGCCTGATCGAAAGCGGCATCAAGGAAGGCGCCAAGCTGGAGCTGGACGGTCGCGACGTCAAGGTGCCGGGTTTCGAGCAGGGCAACTTCGTCGGCCCGACCCTGTTCTCCGGGGTGACCACCGACATGCAGATCTACACTCAGGAAATCTTCGGCCCGGTGCTGGTGGTGCTGGAAGTGGACACCCTCGACCAGGCCATCGCCCTGGTCAACAGCAACCCCTTCGGCAACGGCACCGGCCTGTTCACCCAGAGTGGCGCAGCGGCCCGCAAGTTCCAGAGCGAAATCGATGTCGGCCAGGTCGGGATCAACATCCCGATCCCGGTGCCGGTACCGTTCTTCAGCTTCACCGGTTCCCGTGGTTCCAAACTGGGCGATCTGGGGCCCTATGGCAAACAAGTGGTGCAGTTCTATACCCAGACCAAGACCGTCACCAGTCGCTGGTTCGACGATGACAGCGTCAACGATGGCGTGAACACCACCATCCATTTGCGTTGAGGAGTCGGCTCATGAAAATCGCATTCATCGGTCTGGGCAACATGGGCGCACCCATGGCGCGCAACCTGCTCAAGGCCGGGCATCAGTTGAACCTGTTCGACCTGAACCAGGCCGTGCTCAAGGAACTGGCCGAACTGGGTGGCAGTATCAGCACCTCGCCGCGCGCTGCCGCCGAAGACAGCGAGCTGGTGATCACCATGTTGCCGGCCGCGGCCCATGTGCGCAGCGTCTGGCTGGGCGACGACGGGGTGCTGGCGGGTATCGCCCATGGCACACCGGCGGTGGATTGCAGCACCATCGACCCGCAGACCGCCCGTGACGTGGCCGCGGCCGCCGCCAAGCAGGGCGTGGCCGTGGCCGATGCGCCGGTATCCGGCGGCACCGGCGGCGCGGCGGCGGGCACCCTGACCTTCATGGTCGGCGCCAGCGCCGAACTGTTCGCCACCCTGCAGCCGGTGCTGGCGCAGATGGGCCGCAATATCGTGCACTGCGGTGAAGTGGGGACCGGGCAGATCGCCAAGATCTGCAACAACCTGCTTCTGGGCATTTCGATGATCGGCGTCAGCGAAGCCATGGCCCTGGGCGATGCCCTGGGCATCGACACCAAGGTGCTGGCGGGCATCATCAACAGCTCCACCGGGCGCTGCTGGAGTTCCGACACCTACAACCCCTGGCCCGGTGTGATCGAAACCGCACCGGCCGCCCGCGGCTACACCGGCGGCTTCGGCGCCGAGCTGATGCTCAAGGACCTGGGGCTGGCCACCGAGGCCGCCCGCCAGGCGCATCAGCCGGTGGTGCTGGGCGCCGTGGCGCAGCAGCTGTACCAGGCCATGAGCCAGCGCGGGGAAGGGGGCATGGACTTCTCGGCTATCGTCAACAGCTATCGCAAGCCCCAATAGGGGTTTTTCCGGGAGCCCGCGTCGGGCGGGCTCCCGGTTTTTTACCATCTCTCTTACTTCAATGGACCTCGCTCCCCTGTAGCCCGCTGGCACAGGCCGGGATCGAGTGCGCCGTCCTCGGCAATTGCGCTTGTTCAGAAAAATCAATTCATCGGTTCATGACAGTCTTACAGCCGAATATCGCCCGTAATATCTGCACAGTAGGCGATGAAGTATTCGCAAGTGGCTTTATCGCGACAATGTATAAGACATGCCCTGGCAGTATCGGGATTGATAGCTAAGGTGATTTGTGTCGACAGCATCTCTGTCGAATGACGACATGTCATGGATATGGCATGTATATAAGGTTATATCAGGGAGATAGACCATGGCAGATGTTCTGAGATACGGAGACAAAGTTCATATCAAGAATGGTTACAGTAATTGGGATGGCGGTTATCTCGATACTTGTAATCATGCGACCGCCCCGAACAGCCTTTACGGCGTAGTCACCGCAACCACTCCTCATCGCGGCCCGGGTACTGGCACCTGGGTCATCGAGTCCGCGACAGGCAAGGCAGTAGGAACCGAGGTTGAAAGTTGCGATGTGATTCTGCTGTGGAACCTCTACAAGAACGAGGGTGGCTATCTGGACACCAATGGCCACGCGACAAAACCGTCGATCTATAACGTGGTCACAGCCCTCAAGGAGTCGCGGCCGGCGGATACCCTGCACTGGCGAATCTTCGCCGATACCTCAGATCCCAAGGATTTCAAGGTGAGGGAGGGGGATGTCGTGCACTTCCTGAATGGCTACAACGACGTGCGCGGCGGGTTCCTGGATACCTGTGGGCATGCCAGTGGCGAGGGCGTCAAATATGCGGTATCGACGACCCCCTATCTGAATCGGGACGGCAATACCGGCTCATGGAAAATCTCGAAAGCCAAAGACTAAGTGCCCGATACACCACCAGGCACCGGGATGTGCAAAAGGGGACGTTGAGACGTCCCCTTTTTAGTCGTTGGATTAATAGAGTTTCTAAAGTTTTAAGTGTGGGTCGTCTGCTTGGTTTTTTTGTTTAAGCAAGCTTGTTGGAAGTTTAAGTGGGCTGTCTGTATTCGCTGGGCATGAGATGAGTGAACTTCTGGTTGGCCAATATCATTAAGCCGGGAAGTGCATGGCGGGCGTGCGCCTTATTACTGTGTTTTTATAAAAAAGAGGCGCTCTTCAATGATATGAGCGCCTCTTGAAGTTTTGTGGAAAGTCCTTCGCCGGGCCGATCAGTCAGTTTGCAAAACTGCGGCCCGCATTTTCGGGCGTCAGGCGAAAACGAAATACTTGCGCACGGTCTCGACCACTTCCCAAGTGCCTTTCATCCCGGGTTCGACCACGAAGATATCGCCGGCGCGCAAGTGGATAGGGTCCATGCCGTCCGGGGTGATCACGCAGTAGCCTTCCTGGAAATGGCAGTACTCCCATTTCACGTAGTCCACGCGCCATTTGCCGGGCGTGCAGATCCAGGTGCCCATGATCTTGCTGCCGTCTTCGCTGGTGTAGGCGTTGAGGTTGACGGTGTGCGGGTCGCCTTCGAGTTTTTCCCATTTGCAGGCATCGAGCACCGGCAGCGGGTGAGTGTCGCGCAGAACGGTGATGGGGGCAGTCGCGGTCATGAGGACTCCGGGGTCTTGGCTGAGAACTGAAGTCGCACCCTATAGCGCCCGGCGCCCCATCAGTTGTCTGTACTCGACATCGGGGTGCCCAGAAACGCAGTAGCCGCCCGCGAAGTGTTGCCGCGGTTTGCATTGAAATTTCCGAGCGTGAATCAGTGATTTCCTTGCAGTTCTTGCGAAAGATTCCGCGGTCGCCGGAGCATTTCGCAAGAATCTTCACGGGCATCGCTCGTATGATTCAGGTCGAAGTGGCCGAGAGCAGCGCTATGAATACAACCCCAAGCTGGTGGGACATCAGCCCGCCCCTGAGTACCGTGACCCCGACCTGGCCTGGCGACACGCCGTTCCAGGAAGAGCGGGTCTGGCAGTATGGACCCGAGTGCCCGGTGAATGTCGGGCGCATCACCCTGTCGCCGCACACCGGGGCCCATGTCGACGCGCCGCTGCATTACAGCGCCGATGGCGCGCCGATCGGCGAGGTGCCGCTGGATGTCTACCTCGGCCCGTGCCGGGTCGTGCATTGCCTGGGCTGCGGCCCGCTGGTATTGCCCCGACACCTGGAAGGTCACCTCGACAACCTGCCCGAGCGGGTGCTGCTGCGCACCTATCGCCAGGCGCCGTTGAGCACCTGGGATCCGGACTTCAGCGCCGTGGCCAAGGAAACCGTCGAGCTGCTGGCCAGCCACGGCGTGCGCCTGATCGGCATCGACACCCCGTCCCTCGATCCGCAGCAATCGAAAACCATGGACGCCCATAACGCCGTGGCCCGCCATGGGCTGGCGATTCTCGAGGGCATAGTGCTCGACGAGGTGGCCGAAGGCGACTACGAACTGATCGCGCTGCCCCTGCGTTTCGCCCATCTGGATGCGAGCCCGGTGCGCGCCATCCTGCGGCCTTTGCCGCGATAATTCCTACAATAGTATTTACAACAACAAAGCTTCGACCCCACGCGCCCTCGATCAAGACTGGCGCCGGGTGATCGATCAGCCGCGACCTGACATGAGGAGCCCACGCGATGAGTCAATGTCCCTATTCGAGCAACCCGCCGCCCGATGGCTGGCATAACGCCGAACTGAATTTTTCCAATTCCATGAGCTACGGCGACTACCTGGACCTGGGGCGCATCCTCAATGCCCAGCACCCCTTGTCGCCGGATCACAACGAAATGCTCTTCATCATCCAGCACCAGACCTCGGAGTTGTGGATGAAACTGATGCTGCACGAGCTCAAGGCGGCTCGCGAGCACGTGCATCAGGGCCAGTTGCCGCCGGCGTTCAAGATGCTGGCGCGGGTGTCGCGGATCTTCGACCAACTGGTGCATGCCTGGGCGGTGCTGGCGACCATGACCCCGTCCGAGTACAAGTCGATCCGGCCCTACCTGGGGCACTCGTCAGGCTTCCAGTCGTTCCAGTACCGCGAGATCGAGTTCATCCTCGGCAACAAGAGCGAGACCTTGCTGCGTCCCCATGCCCATCGTCCGGAACTGCTCGAGGAACTGGAGCAGGCGATCGCCACGCCATCGCTGTACGACGAAGCCATCGGCCTGATGGCCAAGGCCGGGCTGGCCATCGACCCCGAGCGCCTGGCCCTGAACAGCCAGGCGCCGACCCAGCATGATGCGTCGGTGGAAGCCGCCTGGTGCGAGGTCTACACCGACCCGTCGCGCTACTGGGACCTGTACCAGCTGGCGGAGAAATTCATCGACCTGGAGGATTCCTTCCGCCAGTGGCGCTTCCGCCATGTGACCACGGTGGAACGCATCATCGGCTTCCAGCCCGGCACCGGCGGCACCGAAGGCGTCGGTTACCTGCGCAAGATGCTCGACACCGTCTTGTTCCCCGAGCTGTGGCGCGTGCGCTCGACGCTGTAAGCGGCAGGCCAGCAAAAAGGCCCGGCATTCATCGAATGCCGGGCCTTTTTGCTGGCTGAACCAGTGGCGTTGTAATCAGGGCCACCGCGTCATCGTTCATCGCGGGCAAGCCTCGCTCCTACGGTAACGATGTTCATCGCGAGCAAGCTCCGTTTCTGTAGGAGCGAGGCTTGCCCGCGATGGGCGCGCCGCCGTTGTCAGGCCACCGCCCGAGTACCAGCCCTGGCCACCCGCAGGCGGTAGAACACCCAGATCAGCGCAACCCACACCGGGATCGCGTAGACCGAAACCCGGATCCCGGGAATCATCAGCATCACGCTGACGATCATCAGCATGAAGGCCAGGCACAGGTAGTTGCTGAACGGGAACCAGAAGGTCTTGAACGACGGCACTATGCCTTGCTGGCCCATGGACTTGCGGAACTTCAGGTGGGTCAGGCTGATCAGCGCCCAGTTGATCATCAGGGAGGCAACGACCAAGGCCATCAGCAGTTCCAGCGCTTCCTGCGGCGCCAGGTAGTTGACCACCACGCAGAGCAGGGTGATCAGCGCCGAGACGCCCAGGGCCAGCAGCGGCACCCCCTGTTTGTTCAGCTTCATCATCGCCTTGGGCGCGTCGCCCTGTTCGGCCAGGCCGTAGAGCATGCGGCTGTTGCAGTACACGCCGCTGTTGTAGACCGACAGCGCCGCGGTCAGGACCACGAAGTTGAGGATGTGCGCCGCGGTGTCGCTGCCGATCAGGGCAAAGATCTGCACGAACGGGCTGCCGCTGTAGGAGTCGCCGGAAGCGTTGAGGGTCTGCAGCAACTGGTCCCAGGGGTACAGCGACAGCAGCACGGTGAGAGCGCCGACGTAGAAGATCAGCACCCGGTACACCACCTGGTTGATCGCCTTGGGGATCACCTTGCGTGGCTCGCTGGCCTCGGCGGCGGTGATGCCCACCAGCTCCAGGCCGCCGAAGGAGAACATGATGAAGGCCATGGCCATCAGCAGGCCGGTGCCGCCATTGGGGAAGAACCCGCCGTGGCTCCACAGGTTGCTTACCGCAGCCTGCGGGCCGCCGCTGCCGCTGGCCAGCATGTAGCAGCCCAGGGCGATCATGCCGATGATGGCCACCACCTTGATGATGGCGAACCAGAACTCGGCTTCGCCGAAGAACTTCACGTTCATCATGTTGATCAGGTTGACCAGCACGAAGAACACCGCCGCACTGACCCAGGACGGGATTTCCGGCCACCAGAACTGCACGTACTTGCCCACGGCCGTGAGTTCGGCCATGCCCACCAGCACGTAGAGCACCCAGTAGTTCCAGCCGGCGAGAAAGCCGAAGTAACCACCCCAGTATTTGTGCGCGAAGTGGCTGAAGGACCCGGCCACCGGCTCCTCGACAATCATTTCGCCGAGCTGGCGCATGATCAGGAAGGCGATGAACCCGGCAATCGCATAACCGAGGATCATCGAAGGTCCGGCGGACTTGAGCACGCCGGCGGAGCCAAGGAACAGTCCGGTGCCGATCGCCCCGCCCAGGGCAATCAGCTGGATATGGCGGTTCTTCAAGCCACGCTTGAGTTCGCCGGGTTTCAGGATTTCATCCACTAATCACGCTCTCTTCTCATTGTTATCGGATCTATCCGTGTTCGCGGCCAGATCGCGGCTGACGGCGGACGGATCAGATATTACTCTCGGTGAACTTCTCGTAATACAGCTGAACGCTCTCAAGTCGCTGATCTTGCAACCAGTTCCTGATCGACTCGACCATCGGTGGCGGTCCGCAGACGTACATGTCCACCGGGCTATCACGCAGTTCGGCGCAGTCGAAATGCTCGGCGATATAACCGCGCTTGCCCGGCCAGTCCGCCGTCGGCTCGCTGATCACCGCAGTGTAGCGAAAGCCCGGCAGCTGGTCGGCATAAGCCTCGATACGCGCGGTTTCGCACAGGTCGGCGACGTTGCGCACCCCGTAGTACAGGTGCACCGGCTGGGTGCAGCCGTCGGCGACCAGCTGTTCGAGCATCGCCAGCAGCGCCGACAACCCGGTGCCTCCGGCCACCAGCACCAGCGGCCGGACGATATGGCGCAGGTAGAAGGCGCCCAGCGGCGCCTCCAGTTCGATACGGTCGCCGACCTGGCAACGTTCGCGGATGTAGTTGCTCATGGCCCCGTCGGGTAGCAGGCGCATGAGGAATTGCAGCTGCTGGCTGCCCGAGCGGTTGGCGAACGAGTAGGAGCGCTTGCTCGACGTGCCGGGGACCGACAGCCGGGCGTATTGCCCCGGCAGGAAGTCCAGCGCTGTCTGGTCGAGCTGCAGTTGCAGGATCGCCGTGCTGTCGGAGACCTGGCGCACTTCGCTGACCGTGCCGCCCAGCTGTGCGGGCCCCGCGGCACTGCACAGGCTGGAGTCGAAATCGAAGTAGAAGGTGGCATCGGACTGCACCCGGGTCTGGCAACTGAGCATCTTGCGCTGCTCCAGGTCCGTGCTGGAGAGGGCTTCCTCGTCCACGTAGTCCTGGCTGTAGGTGCCGGATTCGCAGCGGCCCTGGCAGGTGCCGCAGACGCCTTCGCGGCAGTCGAGGGGGATCTTGATGCCGTTGCGCAGGGCGGCGTCGAGCAGTATTTCGTTGGCGTGTACAGGGAAGAACAGCGTCTTGCCATCGGCAAAGCTGAACGCGACCTTGTGGTTCATGCCCGGTCTCCGTCAGAGGTGGTAGAAATCGAGCACCGAGTTGATGGTGTCGTTGAGCAGCAGCACATGCTTGCGGGTGATCAGCCAGCTGTCGCCGTGGGGCTTGAGGTTGTAGGTGGCATGGCCGAAGAACTGCTCGGCGGTGGCCAGGCGATAGAACAGCGTGTGCCAGTTCAGCCGCACTTGCAGGTTGCCATCGGCCTGCTCGGCGATCCGCACGTTGCTGATGTTGTGCAGGGTGCGCGGCATCGGAATGGTCGAGGCTGCCTTGCCGGTGCGGATACGGAACACCCGGTCTTCCAGGCCCGAGCGGCTGGCGTAGTAGATCAGCGACATGCCGCGCTTCGGGTCGGTGGTGTAGACATGCTCGGAGTCCCACTGCGGCAGGTGGAACTCGCTCTGCGGGTCGAAGAGTTCGAGGTAGGCGTCCCAGTCCTGGGCGTCGCACAGCTCGGACTTGCGGTAGAAAAACTGCTCGATATGGTATTGCAGTTGCGCGCTCATGTTCACACCTCACGCAGTTTCAGGGATTGTCTGGCCAGCCCGTCGAGGAGGAATTTCTGCCAGTTGCGATGCTGATTGACGTACAGCCCTTCGTGGGTGAATTCGGTGCCAGTCATGGCCGGCTGGATGCCGATGGCCTCGCTGTTGCGGGTCGGCCCGGTTGCCCAGCGGTGGCTGCCCCGGGAGATATCGCTCCAGCGTTCCAGACGGCCCTGGAAGCCGCGCTGGGCTTCGCGGAATTCCACCAGGTCGTCGGGGGTGCCCATGCCCGAGACGTTGAAGAAGTCCTCGAACTGGCGGATGCGGTTTTCCCGGTCGGCGTCGGACTCGCCCTTGACCCCGATGCACTGGCTGATGATCTCGGTCTTGTTCCAGGCCAGCGGGCGGATGATCCGCAGCTGCGAGCTGATCTGGTCGAGGAAGAACAGGCTCGGGTAGATGTTGAGGTTGCGCAGGCGGTGCATCATCCATTCGGCCTTTTCCTGGCCGTACTCTTCCACCAGCCGCGGCATGATGGTGGCGTAGCCGGAGCGCACCGACGGGTTGGGCATGTCGCTGAACAGCACGCTGTGGCCGTTGTTGAAGGCGAACCAGCCGTCGTCGGTGTTGGCGTCGCCGGCGCCGAGCTTGCTGTAGTCGAGGGTGGCGCTGGCGCCGCCGTTTTCGCTGTTGACCTGCTGGCGGTGCTGCACCGTGGCCACGTAGTTGTAGTGCACGGTGCTCACGTGATAACCGTCGAGGCCGTTCTCGTTCTGCAGTTTCCAGTTGCCGTCGTAGGTGTAGGCGGACTTGCCGGGCAGGACTTCCAGCTCACCGGTGGGCGACTGGGCGACCATCATGTCGAAGAACACCTTGGCATCGCCGAGGAAGTCCTCCAGGGAGTTGTCGGCGTGGACGTCGAGGCTGATGAAGACAAAGCCCTTGTAGCTGTCGATGCGGGCCTTCTTCAGGCCGCGGGTGGCCTTGTCGAAGCCCTCGGGATATTCCCCCGGCGCCTTGACCTTCACCAGGCGCCCGTCGCTCTTGTAGCACCAGGCGTGGAACGGGCAGGTGAAGGTGGACTGGTTGCCCTTGCCGACCCGGGTCAGGGTGGTGCCGCGGTGCTGGCAGGCGTTGATCAGCGCGTTGAGCCGGCCTTCGCCGTCGCGGGTGATGATCATCGGCTGGCGCCCGGCGCGCAGGGTGACGAAGTCGTGGTTATTGGCCAGCTCGCTTTCGTGGCAGGCGTAGATCCAGTTCTTCTCGAAGATCAGTTCCATCTCCAGGTCGAACAGCTCGGGTTCGGTGAACATGTCCCGGGCAATGCGGAATACGCCGTCGTCCGGACGAAAGTCCAGGCAGCCATCGATGAAGCTTTTCCATTGTTCTGTGTTTCTTGCACCACTCATGAGTGAGTACCTTTTTATAGAGGCGGTTTTATTCAGGCCAATCAGTGGGTGCATTAGAGGGAGTGCGGGGCAGGGGTGGCTATCCGCTTAGTCGGCCAAGGCCATCCATAAAATTGAATGGCGCTGAGGGCTTCTGTAGGAGCGAAGCTTGCTCGCGATAAACGATCACGCGGTGCATCTGCCAAAACGCGCCGTACCCATCGCGGGCAAGCCTCGCTCCTACAGGGCGCGGGGGTAACACCTGGGGGCTGAATACCCACGGCCGGCGCCCCAGGTGATCAACGGCTGCACCGCGATGTCGCGATGAGCTACTGTTTGGCGCAGTCTTGCGTGGGTTTTGCGCACCAGGTGGATGGGCTCTATCCACTTAGTTGGCGATTGCTATCCAGCCGGTTGGCAGTGCCGGGCGGTGGCGCAAAACTTGCTCTTGCAGGTCAGTACTTCAAATCAGACGCGCCGTCAGAGCGCGCAAAAAAATATTGCCGTGGGTGCGCCGTGATGAATAGCAAGGCTGATTCGCAGTTTCGCGATATTCGTATCGATCGCTACGACCTCGAGGGGGCGAGAAGCTGGATGTCCGGCATTTGCGGGCCGCACCGGCTCGAGACCAGCACCCCCGAGCGTATCCGCTTTCACCACAGCGCCAACGTGTTCAAGTCGCGGGCCACGACCCTGGGCACCATCGAATACGGCACCGACGTCACCATCGATATCGAAGACGCCGAGCGCTTCAGCAGCTACAGCCTGAGCCTACCGCTGAGCGGCGATCAGGAGTTGAGCAAGGATGGCCGGCTGCTGCGTTCCAACCGCGACCAAGGGGTGATCATCGCGCCCAACGAAAGCCAGATGCTGGCGATCTCCGGCGACTGCCGCAAAGTCCAGGTGGTGATTACCCGGGCGGCCATGAGCGAAGCGCTGGAGGCCTTGCTGCAACGGCCACCGGAAGCGCCGCTGCGCTTCGAGGCGGTGATGGATGCGGTGGAAGGGGCGTCGGCGTCCTGGTGGCGCATGGCGCGCTATTTCATCGCCGAACTGGAGCGCAGCAGCGAGCTGTACGAACAGCTGGCCTTCACTCGCGATCTGGAAAGCTCCTTGATCAAGGGCCTGATCCTGGCCCAGCCGAACAACTACTCGGCGGAGCTGCGCGAGGTGCTGGAGGTCAAGTTGCCCCACTACCTGGTCCGCGCCCGCCAGTACATTCACGCCAACGCCCGAGAGCCACTGTGCCTGGAGGACCTGGAAGCCGCCGCCGGGGTCACGCGCTTCAAGCTGTTCGAAGCCTTCAAGAAGTATTTCGCCCTGTCGCCGATGGTCTACCTGAAGAAGTACCGGCTCAACGCGGTGCGCCAGGAGATCCTCGAACACGGCTCGGCGCGGACCATTTCCGAAATCGCCCTGGGCTGGGGCTTCAGCCATCTGGGGCGGTTCTCCGCCGAGTACCGCAAGCTGTTCGGCGAGTCGCCCAGCGTCACCTTGCAGCGCCACGATGCGCGGCGCCTGGGCGGTTTCTAGGGCCTGTACCCCACAGGCCAGCCGTTTTACTTGCGCAGCACCAGGTCGAGCAGGCCGTCCTGTTCCTTGATTTTCTGCAGGACGATTTCCGAGCGGATGTCAGTGACCCCGGACGTGCGGTTCAGGTGATTGACGATGAAATCCGAGAAGTGCTTGAGGTTGCGCGCCTGGACCCGCAGCACATAGTTGCTGGCGCCGGTGATCACATAAGCGGTGACCACTTCCGGCCACTGCTGGACCTTCTTGATAAAGGTCTCGTGCCAGTCCGCCACGTCCTGGCGCAGCGACACATGGACGATGGCCTCCAGCTCGATCCCCAGGCGCTCGGCGTTGAGTACCGCGCGATAGCCGCTGATGATGCCTTCGCCCTCCAGCAGGCGCAGGCGCCTCAGGCAGGCCGAGGGCGAGAGGGCGACTTTCTCCGCCAGCTCCTGGTTGCTGATACGGCCGTCCTGTTGCAGGAAGTGCAGGATTCGCAGGTCTGTCGAGTCGAGAATCATGGTTGGCATTTATCCGCGTTTTTTTAAGTTGTAGTCGAATAATCTTCGAGGCTGTGCCGCTCTCATAGCGCATTTTGCACGAAAATTCTCCAGGGCTTCGTTCATTATTTCTTCACCGTGCAGCCGCCGATGCCGCCTCCGGCATTGCGTGCTGCCGTACGCCATAGTGAAAACAGGACCTCCCATGACAACAAGAAACCACTGCCTGGCCCTCGACGCACAGGACCCGCTGGCACCGCTGCGCAATCAGTTCGCGCTGCCCGACGGGGTGATTTATCTCGACGGCAACTCCCTCGGTGCGCGCCCGGTGGCGGCCCTGCAACGGGCGCAACAGGTGATTGCCGAGGAATGGGGCAATGGCCTGATCCGCAGCTGGAACACCGCCGGCTGGCGCGACCTGTCGCAGCGCCTCGGCGACCGCCTGGCCAAACTGATCGGCGCCGATGCCAACGAAGTGGTGATCACCGATACCACCTCGATCAACCTGTTCAAGGTGCTCAGCGCGGCCTTGCGCGTGCAGGCGCTCAAGGCGCCGCAGCGGCGGGTGATCGTCAGCGAGAGCAGCAACTTTCCCACTGACCTGTACATCGCCGAAGGCCTGACCGAGATGCTGCAGCAGGGCTATTCCCTGCGCCTGGTGGACAGCCCCGAGGAACTGCCCCAGGCCATTGGCGAAGACACCGCGGTGGTCATGCTCACCCACGTCAACTACAAGACCGGCTACATGCACGACATGCCGGCGGTGACCGCGCTGACCCACGAATGCGGCGCGCTGAGCCTGTGGGACCTGGCCCACTCCGCCGGCGCGGTGCCGGTGGACCTGAAGCAGGCCGGCGCCGACTACGCCATCGGCTGCACCTACAAGTACCTCAACGGCGGCCCGGGCTCCCAGGCTTTCGCCTGGGTCTCGCCGGCGCTCTGCGACCTGGTCAAGCAGCCGCTGTCCGGCTGGTTCGGCCATGCGCGGCAGTTCGACATGGAGGCGCAATACCGGCCGAGCAGCGGCATCGCCCGCTACCTGTGCGGCACCCAGCCGATCACTTCGCTGGCCATGGTCGAGTGCGGCCTGGAGATCTTCGAACAGACCGACATGGCCAGCCTGCGGCGCAAGTCGCTGGCCCTGACCGATCTATTCATCGAACTGGTGGAGCAGCGCTGCGCGGCCCATGGCCTGAAGCTGGTGACCCCGCGCGAACACGACAAGCGCGGCAGCCATGTCAGCTTCGAGCACCCCGAAGGTTATGCGGTGATCCAGGCCCTGATTGCCCGGGGCGTGATCGGCGACTACCGCGAACCGCGGATCATGCGCTTCGGCTTCACGCCGCTGTACACCCGCTTCAGCGAAGTCTGGGACGCGGTGCAGATCCTCGGTGAAATCCTCGACGAAAAAACCTGGGCCCAGCCGCAGTTCCAGATCCGCCACAGCGTGACCTGAAGCCCGCTACCTGTAGCCGCTGGCGCAGCCTGCGATCGGCGGCGCAGCCGTCGCAAATCCTGAGTCCATGGTCTGCCGGATAGACCCCGGCGCCTGGGAATGCGAGTCCTGCGGCCTCGATCGCAGGCTGCGCCAGCGGCTACAGGGTGATACCAGAACCGGCCAGGGACGGCTCGCGACACCGATCAACGCGTGCACACAATAATAAGAGGCTGATGAACGTGACCACGACCAACAAGGGTTTTGCAGCGATTTCCAACCGTGAACAGGGCTTGCGCCGCCAGCTCACGGCCGGCCAGATGAGCATGATCGCCATCGGCGGGGCGATCGGCACCGGGCTGTTCATGGGCAGCGCCTACGCCATCGGTTACGCCGGCCCCAGCGTGCTGCTCAGCTACGCCATCGGCGCGCTGATCACCCTGCTGCTGATGGGCTGCCTGGCGGAAATGACCGTGGCCCATTCCACCTCCGGCTCCTTCGGTGCCTACGCCGAGTTCTACATCAGCCCGCTGGCCGGGTTCCTGGTGCGCTACGCCTACTGGGCGGCCATCGTGCTGGCGGTCGGCGCCGAGGTCACGGCCATCGCCATGTACATGAAGTACTGGTTCGCCCACGTGCCGGAATGGGTGTGGATCGTCTCGTTCTCCAGCGTGCTGATCCTGCTCAACGCCATCAGCGTGAAAACCTTCGGCAACTTCGAGTACTGGTTCTCCACCATCAAGATCGCCGCCATCGTCGGCTTCATCATTCTTGCGGTGTACGTGGTGTTCGGCTCCGGCAATGCCGACTACGGCCTGCACAACTACAGCGCCCACGGCGGCTTTTTCCCCAACGGCGTGCAGGGCATGTGGATCGCAGTGATCGTCTCGATCTTCAGCTACCTGAGCGTGGAGATGATCGCGGTGGCCGCCGGCGAGGCCGAGGACCCGCAGCGCGCGGTGAAAAAGGCCTTCCGCGCGACCATGGTGCGGCTGGTGGTGTTCTACCTGCTGACCCTGGCGCTGATGCTGGCCATCGTGCCCTGGGTCCAGGCCGGCAAGGCGCAGAGCCCGTTCGTCACGGTGATGCAGACCATCGGCATTCCCGGCGCCACCGGGGTGATGAACTTCGTGATCCTGATCGCCGCGTTGTCGGCGATGAACAGCCAGCTGTATATCACCACGCGCATGATGTTTAGCCTGTCCCGTGGCGGTTATGCACCCAAGTCCATGGGCGCCCTGAGCAAGAGCGGGATCCCGCTGAACGCTTTGCTGCTGTCCAGTTCCGGCATCGGCCTGGCGACCCTGATCAACGTGCTGTACCCGGAAAGTTCGTTCACCCTGATGATGGCGATCTCGATGTTCGGCGCGATCTTCACCTGGTTCATGATCTTTCTCACCCACTACTGCTTCCGCCGTTACCACCAGCGCCATGGCGAGCAGCCGCTGTCGTTCCGCATGCGCCTGTTCCCCTGGAGCACACTGCTGGGCCTGGTGCTGATGGGCGCGGTGATGATCACCACCTACTTCACCGAGGCCTTCAAGATGACCCTGGTGTTCGGCGTGCCCTTCCTGGCGATCCTGACCCTGGCCTACTGGCTGTTCTTCAGGAAATCCCGGGCGCCGGCAGGGGCGCTGTCCAAGGTCTGACCCAAAACCTGTAGGAGCGAAGCTTGCTCGCGATCCGCGCAGCGGCCATTCACCGCAGTGTCGCGACGAACGCTATCGCGAGCAATCGAGCATCGACCGGCTGCTCCTACAGTTGGCCCAGGGTTTCCAGGAGAGCCTTGGCGTAGGCGGGCAGGGCGTTGAAGTCGCGGGCGCACAGCAGCAACTTGCGTTGCGCCCAGGCCTCCATCAGTGGCAGCACTGTGAGCGAGGCATCCGGCCCCCGGCGTTCGACGGCGGCCCGGGGCACCACCGCCAGCCCGGCGCCCCGGGCGACCATGCGCATCACCCCATCGAAGCCGTCGGCGCGGATGCGGATCGGCATCCGCAGCCCCAGGTGCAGGGCCTGTTCTTCCAGGTACACGGCCAGGGCGCTGTGGACGGCGAGGCCGACATAGTCGTGGTGCAGGCTGTCGCTGAAACTCACCGCCCGACCGTCTGCCAGCGGGTGGTGGGCGGGCAGGACCAGCACCAGCGGGTCGTCGCGAAAGGCCAGGGTCTGCAGGCCCTGGGTGTCCACCGCGTCGGACACTATCCCCAGGTCCGCCGCGCCTTGGCGCAGGGCGTGGGTGATGCGCAGGCTGGGCAGTTCCTGCAGGTCGATATCCAGGTTGGGGTGGGCGCAGAGAAAGTCCGCCAGCGGCTCCGGCAGGTATTCGGTGATCGCCGTGGTGTTGCACAACAGGCGCACCTGGCCTTTGACGCCCCGGGCGTATTCGGCCAGGTCCTGGCGCAGGTGTTCGGCCTGTTGCAGCAGGCCGCGCGCATGCTGGGCCAGGGCCTTGCCGGCGGGCGTCGGGCTGACGCCACGGCGGCCGCGCTGGAGGAATTCGGTGCCCAGGGAGGCCTCCATGGCGCGGATCCGCGCACTGGCGGCGGCCAGGGACAAATGGCTGCGGCTGGCGCCGGCGGTGATATTGCCGGCGTCGAGGATGTTCAGGTACAGGCGCAGGTCGGTCAGGTCGAAGTGCATGGGGCGGGTCCCTTGAAAGCGCCGCTGCGCGGCTATCGCGGGCAAGCCTCGCTCCTACAAGGACAGTGCAATACCTGTAGGAGCGAGGCTTGCCTGCGATAGGGCCATCACAGCCACTGAAAATCTCCAGCCTCTCGCCAATCAAGAGGCTGCCTCAGTATATGGCAGATTTTCAGCCCACCACCGTCGGCGCAGGATAGCGCCATGAACACTTCCCTCGCGTTTTACCAGAACCTCGGTTTGCTCCTGTCCCTGCTGGTGATCGGCACCTTTGTCCTGGCCGGCATGATCAAGGGCGTGATCGGCCTCGGCCTGCCGACCATTGCCATGGGCCTGCTCGGTCTGGCTATGGCGCCGACGCAGGCTGCAGCGCTGTTGATCATTCCGGCGACCCTGACCAATGTCTGGCAACTGGCGTTTGGCGGGCATTTGCGAGGCTTGCTCAAGCGCTTGTGGCCGATGCTGCTGGCGATCTTTATCGGCACCGGCCTGGGTAGCCTGTGGTTGGGCATCGACGGCGGGCGCTGGGTGGTGCGGGCGCTGGGGGCGGCGTTATTGCTCTATGCCCTGAGCGGCTTGCTGCTGCCGACCCTGAGGCTGCGGCCGCGAATGGAAGCCTGGCTGGGCCCGGCCTGTGGCCTGGTGACGGGCGTCATCACCTCGGCCACCGGGGTGTTCGTGATTCCGGCGGTGCCTTATCTGCAAGCCTTGGGGCTGCACAAGGATGAACTGGTGCAGGCCCTGGGGCTGTCGTTCACCGTTTCGACCCTGGCCCTGGCGGCCGGCCTGTACTGGCGCGGTGCCCTGGGCGGCGGCGAGCTCAGCGCCTCACTGCTGGCGCTGATCCCGGCCCTGCTCGGCATGTGGCTGGGTCAGGCGCTGCGCCAGCGCATCAGCGCCGTGCTGTTCAAACGGATGTTTTTCAGCGGCCTGGGCCTGCTTGGTGCTCACCTGCTGATCAGCGGCTAGCGGACGACGGGCTGAGCATGTCGATACGGCGGATATCGAAGTCGCGTTCCAGGTAATCCATGCGCTTGTCGAAGAACGCCTTCATGTGCGGCAGGTTGGAGTGCACGTCCAGGTGCACCTGGGATTCCCAGATCTCGTAGAAGATGAACAGGCTCGGGTCCTGCTGGTCGCGCAGCATGTGGTACTCGATGCAGCCGGGCTCGGCGCGGCTTGGCTCGACATAGGCGCGAAACAGCGCTTCGAAGGCCTCGGACATTTCCGGGCGGGTCTTGGCGTGGAGGATAAAGCCGTGCTGTTCGGACATGGGGCGGTTCCTGGGTAAGGGAGTTTTAAAAATTCTACGACACGAATCCGCCGCCTATTCGTGCGTATTGGTCAAATGTTTTTTGCCTGGATCGCGCTTATTCATATCGTCTTTCAACGATATTCTCCGCCCCATCGTTTTTAATCTTCTCGACCCGGCCCTGCAGCGCAGCGCCAAAGGGTTGTCCCTGATGAGGCTGGATCATGAAAAAAGTACTGTTGCTCAACGGTGGCAAGAAGTTCGCCCACTCCGACGGCCGCTACAACGCGACCCTGCATGAAGCCGCGGTGTCGGTGCTGGACCGTGGCGGCGTGGACGTCAAAGTCACCCACATCGACGAGGGCTACGACATCAAGGAAGAAGTGGCCAAGTTCCTCTGGGCCGACGTGATCGTCTACCAGATGCCAGGCTGGTGGATGGGCGCGCCGTGGATCGTGAAAAAGTACATCGACGAAGTCTTCACCGAGGGCCACGGCAGCCTCTACGCCAGCGACGGCCGCACCCGCTCCGACGCCTCGCAGAAATACGGCAGCGGCGGCCTGATCCACGACAAGCAATACATGCTGTCGCTGACCTGGAACGCGCCGCAGCAAGCCTTCGACGACCCGACCGACTTCTTCGAAGCCAAGGGCGTGGACGCGGTGTACTTCCCGTTCCACAAGGCCAACCAGTTCCTCGGCATGCGCGGCCTGCCGACCTTCCTTTGCGTCGACGTGATGAAGCGGCCGAACATCGAAGCCGATGTGCAGCGCTACGAAGAACACCTCAAGGCGGTGTTCAACCTCCCCGCGTAAATCCGGCTACTATCGGTGGCGTGCCGCGAGCCCGATGTGGGACCTGTTGTAGCCGCTGCCGCAGGCTGCGATCGCCACCGAAGGGGGCGCAAGGTCGTGAGATCGCTGAAGGCCTTCGGCCTTATCGCAGCCTGCGGCAGCGGCTACAGGGCGCCCAACCGAGATAGAGGACTTACGTGAAAGCCAGATCCGACGAACTCCAGATCTTCGTCTGCGTCATCGAATGCGGTTCGATTTCCGCGGCGGCCGAGCAGGTCGGGCAGACGCCGTCGGCGGTCAGCCGCACCCTGTCGCGCCTGGAAGCCAAGCTCGATACCACGCTGATCAACCGCACCACGCGGCGCATGGACCTGACCGAAGAGGGCAAGTACTTCTTCGAGCAGGCCAAGCTGATCCTCGACCAGATGGACGAACTCGAAGAACGCCTGTCGTCGCGCCAGCAGACCCCATCCGGGCGCCTGCGGATCAACGCCGCCTCGCCGTTCATGCTGCACGCCATCGTGCCCTACATCGCCGAGTTCCGTAGCCTGTACCCGGATATCCAGCTGGAGCTCAACAGCAACGACCTGATCATCGATCTGCTGGAACAGAGCACCGATATCGCGATCCGCATCGGCATCCTGGCGGACTCGACCCTGCATGCGCGCTCGCTGGGTTGCAGCCCGCTGCACATCCTCGCCAGCCCCGCCTACCTGAAGCAGCACGGCACACCCGGCACCGTGGCCGAGCTGAGCGAACATACCCTGCTGGGTTTCACCCAGACCGAAACCCTCAACCACTGGCCGTTGCGCCATGTGCACGGCGACCGCTGGCCGATCCAGCCGGGCATCAGCGCCTCCAGCGGTGAGACGGTGCGCCACCTGGCGCTGGAAGGGCAGGGCATTGCCTGCCTGTCGCACTTCATGACCATCGACGACATCCGCGCCGGGCGCCTCACGCCGATCCTCTCGGAGTTCAACAGCGGCTATCGCCAGCCGATCAACGCCGTGTACTACCGCAACTCGCAGCTGGCCCTGCGCATCCAGTGCTTCCTCGACTTTATCCAGGGCAAGCTGGCCGATTACGCCAACCCACTGTTCGAAGGCTGAGGCCTTTCTGCTGTAGGAGGAGCCGGTTTGCCTTGCACCGCCCGGGCAGATGCCATCGCTGGCAAGCCAGCTCCTGCAGCGATCAATTCCCGTGGGAAGGCTGATCCCTGATTCGTGATCCCTGCGCAAGAGTGATTTGGGCCAGCCTGCCTGTTTCGGCAGGAGTCGCCCGCCGATACTGGCGCCATCACTTATCCACCCAGGGAGTTTCTCCATGAATGTATTCGTTACCGGCGCCGCGGGTTTTATCGGCGGTTCCATTGCCACCGGTCTGGTCCAGGCTGGCCATCAAGTCACCGGCCTGGTGCGCAGCGCCGAACAGGCCGCCGAACTCACTGCCCTGGGCATCAAGCCGGTGCTCGGCAGCCTGGACGACAGCGCCGTGCTGACCGAACAGGCGCGTGCCGCCGACGCGGTGATCAACGCCGCCAGCAGCGACCATCGTGGCGCGGTGGAAGTCCTGATCGCGGCCCTCAAGGGCTCCAATAAAGTCTTCCTGCACACCAGCGGTTCGAGCATTGTCGGCGACGCTTCGGGCGGCAAGGTCAGCGAAGTCGTCTATCAGGAAAACAACCTGCCAGAGCCCACCGTCGACAAGGCCGCGCGCGTGGCCATCGACAACCTGGTGCTGGCCGCGGCCAGGGACGGGGTCAACTCGGCGGTGCTCTGCAATACCCTGATCTACGGCCACAGCCTCGGGGTGAAACGCGACAGCGTGCAGCTGCCGCGGCTGCTCAAGCAGGCGCGCAACAGTGGCGTGGTGCGGCATGTCGGTCCGGGGCAGAACATCTGGTCCAACGTGCATATCGAAGACGTGGTGGCGCTGTACCTGCTGGCGCTGACCCGCAACATCCCGGGCACCTTCTACTTCGTCGAAAGCGGTGAAGCCTCGTTCATCGACATGACCACCGCCATGGCCCAGGCCCTGCACCTCGGCGCGCCGCAGGACTGGCCGCTGGCCGACGCCGAAGCCGAGTGGGGCTATGAAATGGCCAACTACGGCCTGGGCTCCAACAGCCGCGTGCGCGGCAAGAACGCCCGCGAACGGCTGGGTTGGGTACCGCGGCGCACCTCGGTGCTGGAGTGGATTCGCCACGAGATGGTCTGACTCGCTATCCCTGTAGCCGCTGTCGAGCGCCAGCGAGGCTGCGCTCGGCGGCGTAGCCGTCGTAAACCGGCTGGCGCGTTTTTCCAGGCAGTTCGCGGATTCAGGTTTTACGGCAACTGCGTTGCCGATCGCAGCCTCGCAGGCTCGGCAGCGGCTACACGGGCAGCGTGATCCTGTAGCCGCTGCAGCGGGCTCGGGCCGCGTTCGGACGATCGACCGGTACGGTCGTGACGACCTCAAGCGCGGCACCGTCGCCACCGTCACTCCTCCCCTCGCCAGACGGCCGCTTCAAGCGGCCGTTTTTATTTGCCGATTGCTCCGCCCCCGATCTTGCCCCTATCGTTCGACCTGCCAAAAAACAATAAAAGGACGGACCTTATGCGCATTGTTCTGTTTAAGACCCTGGCTCTGACAGCGGCCATCGCCGCCAGCTCGCCGGCCTTCGCCGCGTTGCTGGAAGGTGGCGCGGTCGCCGCGCCGAACCAGTATGGCGCCGACGTCGCGGCGCAGATTCTCAAGAAGGGCGGCAACGCGGTGGACGCCGCGGTCGCCACCGCCTTCACCCTGGCGGTGACTTACCCCGAGGCCGGCAACATTGGTGGCGGCGGTTTCATGACCCTGTTCATCGACGGCAAACCCTACTTCCTCGACTACCGCGAAACCGCGCCCAAGGCCGCGACCCGCGACATGTACCTGAACGAAAAAGGCGAGGTCATCGAGAACCTCAGCCTGGTCGGCGCGCGCGCCGCGGGGGTGCCGGGCACGGTGATGGGCCTGTGGGAGGCGCACAAGAAGTTCGGCAAGCTGCCCTGGAGCGAGCTGATCACCCCGGCGGTGGGCTATGCGAAAAACGGCTTCAAGGTCGCCGACAAGCAGTATCAGTATCGCGAGGATGCGCTGAAGCTGTTCAAGGACAGCACCAACTTCGGCGACTATTTCGGCAGCATGAAATCCGGCGAAACCTTCCGCCAGCCAGAGCTGGCCGCGACCCTGGAGCGCATCGCCGACCAGGGCGTCAAGGAATTCTACGAAGGCAAGACCGCCGACCTGCTGGTGGCGCAGATGCAGGCCGACAAAGGCCTGATCACCAAGCAGGACCTGCAGGACTACAAGGTCGCCTGGCGTGAGCCGCTGCAGGTCAACTGGCGCGGCAACACCCTGTACACCGCGCCGCCGCCCAGCTCCGGCGGTGTGGCACTGGCGCAGCTGATGACCATCAAGGAAGAGCGCACGGCGGACTTCAAGGGCGTCGAGCTGAACTCGGCCAAGTACATCCACCTGCTGGCGGAAATCGAAAAGCGCGTGTTCGCCGACCGCGCCGATTACCTCGGCGACCCGGCGTTCTCCGAGGTGCCGGTCAAGCAACTGATCGACCTGGCCTACCTGAAAAAACGCGCCGCCGAGATCAACCCGACAGCCATCTCGCCCACCGAAAAAGTCCGCCCGGGCCTGGAGCGGCACCAGACCACCCACTTCTCCATCGTCGATGCCGACGGCAACGCGGTGAGCAATACCTACACCCTCAACTGGGACTATGGCAGCGGCGTGGTGGTGAAGGGTGCGGGGTTCCTGCTCAACGACGAAATGGACGACTTCAGTGCCAAGCCCGGGGTGGCCAACGCCTTTGGCGTGGTCGGCGGCGATGCCAACGCCATCGCGCCGGGCAAGCGCATGCTGTCGTCCATGAGCCCGAGCCTGGTGACTCGCGATGGCAAGGTCACCCTGGTGCTGGGCACGCCGGGCGGGTCGCGGATCTTCACCTCGATCTTCCAGGTGCTGAACAACCTCTACGACTTCAACCTGCCGCTGGAAAAAGCCGTGGCCGCGCAGCGCGTGCATCACCAGTTGCTGCCCAAGGACACCATTTACTTCGACGCCTATGCGCCGCTCAGCGGCAAGGTTGCCGATGAGCTGAAGGCCATGGGCTACACCCTGGAAGACCAGGGCTGGGAGATGGGCGATATCCAGGCGATCCGGGTCACCGGCAGCCAGCTGGAAACGGCCTCCGACCCACGTGGGCGCGGTGTGGGCAAAGTCGTCAAATAACCTGCCTTTGTAGGAGCGAAGCTTGCTCGCGATTGGGCCACCGCGGTGAGTCAGGGACGACGCTATCGCGGGCAAGCCTCGCTCCTACAATGGGTCAGCCGTATCACCCCCGGGACGAGCAAGCTTCTGTAGGAGCGAAGCTTGCTCGCGATTATCGGGGCCCCGCGCTGTGTCAGAAACGACGCCATCGCGGGCAAGCCTCGCTCCTACAGAACCGCACTCAACCTTCACCTGTCCCCCCAGAAGCTCTATCTCTTCCGCTACAGCGGATGAAAATACCCCTCGTCGATTTTCATTATTCGCGACACGACTTGTCTGTCCGCGACAAAGCATGTCTCTATACGAAAGTTACTTTCATGCGGTTTGAAAATCCGGTCACGAAATGATTTATGAGTTTCACAAACATTCGACGTGACCCTTTTTCGAGGAGTACCGCATGACACCTGCATTGGGCTACTGGCTGCTGGGCTATGCCGCCATCGCCATCATCGCGCTGATCGTCCTGATCGCGCGTTACCGGATCAATCCGTTCATTGTCATCACCCTGGTCTCGGTGGGCCTGGCGCTGATGGCCGGGATGCCGCCGTCCGGGGTGGTCGGGGCCTACGAGGCGGGTGTCGGCAAGACCCTGGGGCACATCGCCCTGGTGGTGGCCCTGGGCACCATGCTCGGCAAGATGATGGCCGAGTCCGGCGGCGCGGAGCAGGTGGCGCGGACCCTGATCGACCGTTTCGGCGAGCGCAACGCGCACTGGGCGATGGTCTGCATCGCCTTCCTGGTGGGCCTGCCGCTGTTCTTCGAGGTCGGTTTCGTGTTGCTGGTGCCGATCGCCTTCACCGTGGCGAAGCGTGTCGGCGTGTCGATCCTGATGGTCGGCCTGCCGATGGTCGCCGGCCTGTCGGTGGTGCATGCCCTGGTGCCGCCGCACCCGGCAGCGATGCTGGCGGTGCAGGCCTATCAGGCGTCGGTGGGGCAGACCCTGCTGTACGCGATCCTGATCGGCATTCCCACGGCGATCATCGCCGGCCCCGTGTACGCCAAATTCATCGTGCCGCGCATCCAGCTGCCGGCGGAAAACCCGCTGGCGCGTCAGTTCCTCGACCGGGAGCCGCGCACCCGCCTGCCCAGTTTTGCGATCACCATGGCCACCATCCTGTTGCCGGTGGTGCTGATGCTGATCGGCGGCTGGGCCAACCTGATTTCCACCCCGGGCAGCGGCCTCAACCAGTTCCTGCTGTTTATCGGCAACTCGGTGATCGCCCTGTTGCTGGCGACCCTGCTGAGCTTCTGGACCCTCGGCCTGGCCCAGGGTTTCAACCGCGAATCGATCCTCAGGTTCACCAACGAATGCCTGGCGCCGACCGCCAGTATCACCCTGCTGGTGGGCGCCGGTGGCGGCCTGAACCGGATCCTGGTAGACGCCGGGGTCACCGACCAGATCGTCGGCCTGGCCCATGAATTCCAGCTGTCGCCGCTGCTGATGGGCTGGCTGTTCGCCGCGCTGATGCGCATCGCCACCGGCTCGGCCACCGTGGCCATGACCACCGCCTCGGGCGTGGTGGCGCCGGTGGCCATCGGCCTGGGTTACCCCCATCCGGAACTGCTGGTGCTGGCCACCGGCGCCGGCTCGGTGATCTTCTCCCACGTCAACGACGGCGGCTTTTGGCTGATCAAGGAATACTTCAATATGACCGTAACCCAGACCTTCAAGACCTGGACGGTGCTGGAGACCCTGATCTCGGTGGTCGCCTTTGCCCTGACCGTCGGTCTTGCCCAACTGCTTTGAGCCCAGGTGCCGCCCATGGACATCCTTTACCAGATCCGTTCCCGCCAGGATTCCTTCAGCGCCGGCGAAGGCCGCATCGCCCGCTTGATGCTGGATGACGTCGGTTTCGCCGCCTCGGCCAGCCTGGAAGAGCTGGCGCAGCAGGCGGAAGTCAGCGCCGCCACCCTGTCGCGTTTTGCCCGCAGCGTGGGCTGTCGCGACCTGCGCGACCTGCGCCTGCAACTGGCCCAGGCCAGCGGCGTCGGCAGCCGTTTTCTCGACCCGGCGGACGCGCCGGAGCAGTCGGGTTTCTATCGGCAGATCGTCGGTGATATCGAGTCGACCCTGCACCAGCACCTGGCGGGGTTCGACGAGTCGCGCTTTCGCGACGCAGTGCGCCTGCTGGGCAAGGCGCAGATGATCCACGCCTTCGGCATGGGCGGCTGTTCCACCCTGTGCAGCGACGAATTGCAGGTGCGCCTGGTGCGCCTCGGCTACCCCATCGCCGCCTGCCACGACCCGGTGATGATGCGGGTGACCGCTGCGGCGTTGGGCCCGCAACACGCGCTGATCGCCTGCTCCCTGACCGGCATCACCCCCGAATTGCTGGAGACCGTCGAACTGGCCCGCAGCTACGGCGCCAGTGTGCTCGCCATCACCCTGGCCGACTCGCCGCTGGCGCAGCTGGCGGACGTGCTGCTGCCGCTGCAAAGCGCCGAGACCTCCTTTATCTACAAACCCACGGCCGCGCGCTACGGCATGTTGCTGGCCATCGATGTATTGGCCACCGAGCTGGCGCTGGCCCTGCCCGAAGACAACCAGGAACGCCTGCGCCGGATCAAACTGGCCCTGGACGATTACCGCGGTGGTGACGATTGCCTGCCGCTGGGAGACTGACATGCTTTACGACACCCTGATCCGCAACGCCTTGGTGATCGACGGCAGCGACCGCCCGGCTTACCCCGCCGATGTCGCCCTGCTCGATGGCCGCATCGCCCGCATCGGCGACCTGCAAGGCGTCCGCGCCACTGAAGAAATCGACGCCGCCGGGCAGGTGCTGGCCCCCGGCTTTATCGATGTGCACACCCACGACGACACCGTGGTGATCCGCCAGCCGCAGATGCTGCCCAAGCTCAGCCAGGGCGTGACCACGGTGATCGTCGGTAACTGCGGCATCAGCGCCTCGCCGGTGAGTCTGCGCGCCGAACCACCGGACCCGATGAACCTGCTGGGCAGCCAGGCGGCCTTCGTCTACCCGCGTTTTCGCGACTACCGCGACGCGGTGGACGCCGCGCAGCCAGCGGTCAATGTGGCGGCGCTGATCGGCCACACGGCGCTGCGCAGCAATCATCTGGACGACCTGTATCGCACCGCCACGGCGGAGGAAATCGCCGCCATGCGCGAGCAACTGCGCGCCAGCCTGGAAGACGGTGCCCTGGGCTTATCCACCGGCCTGGCCTACGCCAGCGCCTTCTCGGCCGAGACCGACGAGGTGCTGCAACTGGCCGAGGAACTGAGCGCCTTCGGCGCGGTGTACACCACCCACCTGCGCAGTGAATTCGAGCCGGTGCTGGAGGCCATGGACGAGGCGTTCCTGATTGGCCGCCACGCCAAGGCACCGGTGATCATTTCCCACCTCAAATGCGCGGGGGCGGGTAACTGGGGGCGCAGTCCGCAGTTGCTGGCCTCCCTGGAGCAAGCGGCGAAAGACCATCCGGTGGGCTGCGACTGCTACCCCTACGCGGCCAGTTCCTCGACCCTCGACCTCAAGCAGGTCACCGATGCTTTTCGCATCACCATCACCTGGTCCACCCCGTACCCGGAACTGGGCGGCCGCGACCTGATGGACATCGCCGCCGAGTGGGGCACGACCCTGCTGGACGCCGCACGGCGCCTGCAACCGGCCGGCGCGGTGTACTACGGCATGGATGAGGCCGATGTGCGGCGCATCCTTTCCCACCCCTTGTCGATGATCGGTTCCGACGGCCTGCCTGAAGATCCGTTCCCCCATCCACGGTTGTGGGGCGCCTTCCCGCGGGTGCTCGGGCACTTCAGCCGCGACCTCGGCCTGTTCCCGCTGCACACCGCGGTGCACAAGATGACCGGCCTGTCGGCGGCGCGCTTCGGCCTCAAGCAGCGCGGCGAAATCCGCGAAGGGCATTGGGCCGACCTGGTGCTGTTCGACCCGGCGCGGATCCGCGATGTCGCCGACTTCAAAAGCCCGCAACAGGCCGCCGAGGGAATCGAGGGCGTGTGGGTCAACGGCGTGCGCAGCTATGCCGAAGGCCAGGCCAATGGCCGCAGGCAAGGGCGCTTCCTGGCGCGGGAAGGGGATTTGCGTGAAGGGTTCAACGGCTGAAGGTGCGCGGCGCCGAATAGGTGAACACCGTCACAGTGATGGCCTGATGATATTAAAGAAAGCCTTGGCCTAGCCGAAGTGCTGACATCCACCTGCTATACCGTGGACATCTTTCATCAGGGAGTCGCGCAATGAGCTTTGGCAAAACCACCCCCATCCTGCGGATCTTCGACGAGGCCAAGGCGCGGGAGTTTTATATCGACTTCCTGGGCTTCACGCTCGACTGGCAGCACCGTTTCGAAGATAACTTCCCGCTGTATATGCAGGTGTCGCGCGGGGAGTGCGTGCTGCACCTGTCGGAGCACCATGGCGACAGCACGCCGGGTTCTGCGTTGCGCATCGAGACCGACGAACTGGAAGCCTTCCAGCAGCAGTTGCTGGCCAAGGATTACCGCTTCGCCCACCCGCAGATCCAGGCCATGCCCTGGGGCAGCCAGGACATGACGGTGCTCGATCCGTTCGGCAATCGGCTGGTGTTCACCAACGCCATCTGCGTCTGAACCTGCACCCTGCACCCTGTAGCCGCTGCCGAGCGCAGCGAGGCTGCGATCGACCCCGCAGGGGGCGCAGGGATCCTGGAATCGCTGGAGGACCTTCGGTCCTGTCGCAGCCTCGCTGCGCTCGGCAGCGGCTACACGGATGGGCGTGTTCGCTGGGTCTGCCGAAACTCCCCCGGCGTCATCCCGGTCCGCCCCTTGAACGTGCGGTGAAACGAGCGTGGTTCGGTAAAACCCAGGTAATAGGAAATGTCCTGGATCGGCAGGTCGCTGTGCAGCAGGTAGTGCTCGGCCAGCTCCTGGCGCAGGTCATCGAGGATCTGCTGGTAGGAGGTGCCGGCCTGTTGCAGTTGGCGCTGCATGGTGCGCGGCGACATCGCCAGCAGATCGGCCACCTGTTCCTTGCGCGGCAAACCTTCCTTGAGCAACTGGCGCAGGGCGTTCTTCACCTGCAGCGCCAACGGTGCTTCCGCCAGCGACGCCATCAGGCTCATGGCGTGTTCTTCCAGGGTTCGCAGCAGTTGGGCATCGGCCTGGCGCAACGGCAGTTGCAGGTAGCTCAGCGGCGCCAGCAAGGCCGAGCAGCTCTGTTCGAACAGCACCGGGCAAGCAAAAAACGCTTCGTATTGTTCCAGCGTGGTGCCGGCCGGCAGCGGGTGTTCGAACCACACGGCGCTCGGTGAGAGCTGGGTGTCGGCGATCCAGCGGGCGTAGAGCAGCCAGGAGGCGAGCACGTTTTCCACCAGCTGGCGGCGGGTGTCGGAGGTCGGCAGGCGGCAGTTCCAGATCAGGCGGACCTGGTCCTCGATCATCTCGATGCGACTCACCCCCATGTCGCCCACCAGTTTTTCGAACGGCATGATCCGGCTCATGGCTTCGCCCAGGGTCGCGCAGTTCATGGTGATGTAGCCGAGCACGCTCCAGGAATTGGGCAGCACATAGCGGGCGGCGTTGAGGCCGAACAGCGGGTCGCCGGAGTGCTGGCAGAAATACCCCAGCAGGCGTTCGTGGACCTCGACGGGCAGGCGCAGGCTGTTGTCGTTCAGTTGTTCGGCGGCAAGGCCCGCGGCGTGCAGCGCGGGAGCGGTGGGCAGGCCGAGGTGTTCGGCGTGGCGCAGGTATTTGAGCAGCGGTGGGACCGAGGTGTAACCAAGGGGCTGCATGGTGGGGTTCCTGGCGGTGGGCGCGCTTTTTGAGGGTAAAGGTAAATGCCTGTGATCCCGGGTGCAACGCTGGTCTTGTAGGAGCGAGGCTTGCCCGCGATGACGGTGGTAGCCTCGCAGGGAATGTTGGGCGGTGTACACGGTAACTCAAGACTGTGGGGTGCCGGCCGATCTGCGAGAGGTAGGAAAATTTACGGGGGGCCTGAAAAGTGCTCCCCAACAACCCCAGGAACGGAATCCAAAGATGAATACGACACCTGTATGGCCGGAGGTTTTTCTCGGGGCTTTTGATGCGATCAGCGAGCGCATGGCGCAGGTACTGGAGTTGAGCGATTGCCGGGAGCACTGGATTCAGGCGGAGCTCAGCCTGTATGCCTGGCAGCATGGTTATCCGGATATCTGGACCAGCGGTAAGGCCGGTGGACGCACGAAAGTCGACTTGTACACGGAAGATCTCGACATGGCGGCCGAGGTGAAATGCCTGGGGGATGTGTCTTTTGCCAAGTGCCTGATGGGCAAGGGGATGGGCGAGACCCGATCCGTTCTTCGAGAGGATGGGGATGGGCGACTCTGGTTTCCGCAGGTTGATTCGGGTGAGTCTGTGGTCTGGTCGGTGTTTGCGGATCTGCGCCGTTTGCAACGGATGGTGGGGGTTCGGAACAAGTTTCTTGTTTTGGTGATTGCCAAGGACTACGTGGCTGAGACGGAGATGGGGGAGGTGCTGCGGCGGCTTCGTTTGTCGGAAGAGGAGTGGTCCTTGGAGTTGAAGAGCGCCACGGTGCGGATCTGGCGGATCGAGTAGCGCAGGCGTCTGTAGGAGCGAGGCTTGCCCGCGATAGCGTCTGTGCTGGCGCTGCATTTTTTGGACGGTGTACATATCCATTCCTGCGGTAACGGCGGCTGGCGGTTTCGCCCTTACGGCCATCCCTTTCAAGGTCTTTTCGTTTTGGCAGCCTTGATGACCCTGTCTGTTGAAACGTGGGCATGTACCGCCGTCCCTTGAACCCATGTCCTGGGCTTGGGTACCTTGGGGCCTCGTTGGCTTTTGGCGACTTGCTTGGGTTGAATGTTCTTGGCTAATTCCAACAAGCGCTGGGCCAGTTTTTCCATTGAGACGATCGGTAGATATTCGACGGGCAGAGCGATCTGCATGCCCTCATATCCAGCTCTGACCTGGATCGCCAAGTGATAGATCGAAGCCTCCCAGCCCTCAGGCTGAGTCTCTCGATGAGCGTGTTCGACGCTGCGCTTGAGCAAGGCCAGTACGTTGTACGCCAGCACGGCAGTGGTGAATCCAAGCAAGGCAGCTCGTGGACTGCCGAGAGATTC
This sequence comes from Pseudomonas sp. T8, assembly GCF_024610635.1. Taxonomy (NCBI): domain Bacteria; kingdom Pseudomonadati; phylum Pseudomonadota; class Gammaproteobacteria; order Pseudomonadales; family Pseudomonadaceae; genus Pseudomonas; species Pseudomonas sp. T8. The sequence continues at coordinate 3,409,611 of NZ_CP102374.1, read as the reverse complement.
AATTTCACTTTCCAGAATGGCTTCCAGTCGCTGGAACATCCCTTCAATACTCCAACGACGGCGATAGAAGTCCGCGATCTGCGGTGCGCTGATGCTCTCGGGCAGGTTGCTCCAGAACATCAAACTGCGGTCACCTGAGTCGTTTGGTGAATGGAGCGTCAACTCGATGCGTCGCCACTGATGCCCCCCTCTTACCTCAATGCTTTGTTCACGCACCGTACCTGTTGCAACAGGCAAAGATGCTTGCCACTCGCCCTCTTGAATCAGGCGCGGGTGCTTGGCCTGCTGGCGAATGACAAATGACGTTTTCACTTGTTCACAGGCCTCCATTACAGGAAGCGTGCAGTAGAGCCGATCAGCGATCCAAACCTGGTTCGTCTTGGCATCGGCCAGTAGCGGCAACACGCAGACTCGCTCGCTTGCGTAGGCGTCTTCGCAGGGTTGCAGGTCAATGACCTGATCCAGGTCGGGATCGTAGACCACGACCGAGAATCCGGGACGAGCCGCTCCGCGCTCGTGCCGTAGTGCTCCAAGGCGCTTTTCGGTGGACGCCAGGTGGCTGCCGTCTACCACCCGAACCTGCCAATCGGGCAGCATGGCTGAGCCCCCCAACTCCTTGATCGTCGGAGTCAGGCGCTGCGCGCAACCTGTGACCAAGGCGCGCAACAGAGCCGGTTCGGTACGGCTGACCTTGTCGTAAAGGGCCGCCAGGCTAACCGGAAGATCCTCCAGCTGCTTGGCCGCGGCATGTAATGACGGCTTCAAGCCCAATGAAACAAGGGACATGAGCTTAACGATGGTTGAGAACAGCAATTCGCGGGAGTACTGCCGTTGCCGGTGTTCTTCGAAAACCTGATCGACCCACTCCGGCGCAATGGCTTGCTCCAAGGCAAGTTTGGCCATCACGCTGGCAGGTGCTTTTTTCTCGAATCGCGCTAGTACATCGGCCCACATCGTTCGGGTCTTCCTGACTGAATTTCAGCGGATTTTACCCAAGACCTTGAAAGGGATGGCCCTTACGGCGAGTCACTTTTTTTCAAACGCCAAAAAAAGTAACCAAAAAACGCTTGCCCCTGCGTACGGCCTTCGCTGCGCTCAGGTTCCCTCGCTCCGGTGTCCATCAGGGGGCATCGACTCCGGTCGGCTTCGCTTCGACCTCCATACGATGTCCTCGACTGCGTCGAGGGGCGCTGCGCGCCATCCCCCTGATGAACACCTCCGCTCAGCCTCCCGATGGGGCGGGTGGATCAAAAGCAAAAGCCGGGCGCGACCTACCGGTCGGCGCTGAACCCTGTAGCCGCTGCCGAGCCCGCGAGGCTGCGATCGACCCCGAAGGGGGCGCAGGATCTTGAAACCGCTGGAGGACCTTCGGTCCTATCGCAGCCTCGCAGGCTCGGCAGCGGCTACAGGGACCGTGTGTATCAGGTCCTGCGGATGACAGGTTTTGTCGTGTAGGACGCTGTCTGAAAGTGAGGCTCTTCGCTTTATTTTGTAAGGCTTTTCCGAGAAACTCCGGGGCGCTTGCGTCTGGGAAGGGCGCTGTCTAGCCTCGGGTTTGTCACCGGTTTTTCGGTGATCGGGTTTAGCAGCTCGCTTCCAAGTCACGCAGGTATCGCTGTCAGCTCAACCAGCTTTTTTCGGTTGCTGTCATGGCGGCTGTGCGTGGGGCGCCTTCGGGTGCGCCGGATTCTTGGACCGGTCTGCTAACCCGCGTACAGCTGCCACCCTCATTCGTTTAGCAGCGGTAGGTGGTGGCTCCATTCCAAGAGGATCCACCATGAAAAAGCTCGTCCCCGATCCGCCCATGCTTTCGCCCAGTCGCGAACGGATCGTTCAGTTGGAAGTCCCCAATCAAACCCTTCGTCAGGCGCTGGACAGTCGCGTCGAGGGGGAGCCTTTGCATTGTGCTTTGCAGGAAACCGGCAGTGTTTCTTTCGGTTGTCGCGACGGTAACGGTCGGCCGTTGTTTGCGGTGCGTGCCGGGGTCAGTGCCGAGGAGGCGTTGTTGCATGTGTCGTTGTTGCTCAAGTGTGCCGAGGAGACGGCGGATGAGATCACCAGTGCCAGCGGCATCGAGCGTGGCTTGATCTGGTCGATGATTCATTCGGTGGAGATGGCGCGGGCGGTGGTGGATGCGTTGCTGGATGGCGCGGGCCGGCAGGGGGTGTTGCGGGAGGGGTGATTGCGAGGTGGCGATGGGGGCCCACTTCCTTGTGGGCGCCTCGTTGTTCCCGGGGCGAAGGCGAGGGTCAGACGCGGAAGTGGCTGACCATCATTTGCAGCTGGTTGCCCAGGCGGGCCAGTTCGACGCTGGAGGCGGCGGTTTCATCGCTGGCGGCGGCGGTCTGTTCCGAGACGTCGCGCACGTTGATGATGCTGCGGCTGATTTCCTCGGCCACGGCGCTCTGCTGTTCGGCAGCGGCGGCGATCTGCTGGTTCATCGACTGGATGTTCGACACCGTGCGGGTGATGTTCTCCAGGGAGGCACCGGCCTTGCGGGTCAGGTCGACGCTGCTGTCGGTCAGGCTGCGGCTGTTGTTCATCACGTTGGCCACTTGCTGGGTGCCGTTCTGCAGGCCGGCCACCAGGCCTTCGATTTCCTCGGTGGATTTCTGCGTGCGTTGCGCCAGGGCGCGGACTTCGTCGGCGACCACGGCGAAACCACGACCGGCTTCACCGGCGCGGGCGGCTTCGATGGCGGCGTTCAGGGCCAGCAGGTTGGTCTGTTCGGCCACGGCCTTGATCACGTCCATGACGCTGCCGATCTTCTGGCTTTCCTGTTGCAGCACGCTCATGGCGTCGGTGGAGCGCACCACTTCGCTGGCCAGGCGCTCAATCTGGGCGATGGCTTCGGCCACCACTTTGTCGCCTTCGCGGGCTTCGCCGTCGGCGGCGGCTGCGGCTTGTGAGGCTTCTTCGGCGTTGCGCGCGACTTCCTGCACGGTGGCGGTCATCTCGTGCATGGCGGTGGCCACCTGGTCGGTCTCGACCTTCTGGCTGTTGACCCCGGCGCTGGTTTCTTCGGTGACGGCCGACAGTTCTTCGGCGGCGCTGGCGATCTGGGTCACGCCGTCGCGGATGCCGCCGATCAGTTCGCGCAGGGTCACGCCCATGCGGCCGATGCCTTGTTGCAGCACGCCGAGTTCGTCGCGGCGGGTAACGCGCACGTCCTGGGTCAGGTCGCCGGACGCGATGCGCTCGACCACGGTCATGGTTTCACGCAGCGGACGGGTGATCTGGCGGGTGATGATCACCGCGGCCAGGATGCCCACCAGCAGCGCCAGCAGGGTGCTGATCATTTGCAGGCTGCGGGCCTGGACGCTTTCTTCGTCGCGGCGATCGAGCTGGAACTGGTACAGCTCTTCGCTCTGGCTGACGATCAGCGCGCCTTGTTCGGTCATTTCCTTGCGCGCCTGGCCGGCTTCGCCGACGGCGGCCTTGAAGGCCAGCAGGGAGTTGCGATAGTCGCCCAGCGCGGCGTTGAGCTGGCGCAGGGCATCGCCCTGGGTGCTGCTGAAATGGCTGTCCAGAGGGCCCAGTGCGGCAATCGCCGCGTTCATCTGGGCGGCGGCGTCGCGCTCGGCGTCCGCGGTGCTGTTGTAGATGTATTCACGGACGGCGAAGCGCGCGAGCTGGAATTCGTCATTGGCCTTGGTGATGGCCTGGAACTGTTCGAAGCGCTGGTCGCTCAGGGGCATTTGCTCAACGCGTGTGGTGATGGCCGCGATCAGGTTGCGCGCCGTTTCCGAATTGCCATTCATCACCACGCGGGCGGCATTGGCGTTGCGGTAGGCGTTGCGCATCTTGTTCAGGGACGCCTGGTAGGCGCTGATGGTGGCGCCCTGTTCCTTGAGCAGCTTGACGTTGGCCGGGTTCTTGAAACTGTTCTGCAGCTTCTGCTGCTGGGCCGAGAAGTCGTCCAGGGTGGCCTGCACATTCTGCGCGGCGGTTTCGTCGCCGTTGGTCAGCATGTATTGCAGGCGGGTCACGCGCAGCTTGGTCAGCCCGGCGTTCAATTGGGTGATGTCGCTCATCCAGTTGCTGCGGTCGATCAGACCGCCCAGGCTGGTCCAGCCCGTGATGGCGAGGATGGTAGTCAGGGCCAGGACCAGGCCGAAGCCCAGGCCTAACTTGAGATTGACGCTGATGTTGCCGAACCAGCTATTCATGCAATTCCTCCAGGAACGTTGTGCTGCTTGATCGTGTATCGCTGGAAGATTGTTGTTATTGGTGGCCAGCAAGGATTTGTTCGCAGGTGTGTATCGGCGGCAAGGGCAATAGCTGAAACGATTTCGTCGGATTAGTTTTGTGCACCATTTTGGGGCTTTGCAAGGGCCTGATTTCACGATGGAAACCGCCTGGCCGATTGAGCTTTTTTTCACATCCGTTTCACCCCTGGTCCACGTCAGGCTCCCTAGAGTCCGCCCATCGATCGGGTGCCTCGCGCTCGATTGTCATGGGCAGCGGTTAGCGTGGGCGGCGCTGCTCGATTTTATGTCTGGTGGTCATAGGGGCGGCTCGAACGTGACGTCAGGACTCAGTCTTCCGGTGGCAAAACCCGCGCTTGTCGCGAGCCGTTTTGCCCGTTATCGCAATGCCCTGGTGATAGGCCTGGTGGCCTTGCTGGTGCTGCCGCTGGTGTTCTTTCTGCTCAAGCCCGCGGCGGTGCCGGACCTGGCCCACGGCAACCTGGCCGGAGCCAAGGCGCTGAGCGCCGGCTGGGCCAAGGGCCAGATGATTGTGCTGATTCGTCATGTGGAGCGTTGCGACCACTCCAGGGCCGCCTGCCTGAACCTGCCCGATGGCATCACCGACCGTGCCCGCGAGGTGGCGGTGGGTGTCGGCGCGCAGTTCGAGCACCTGGGGCTGGACAAGGCCGACATCTACCACAGCCCGCTGACCCGCGCGGTGCAGACCTCGGGCTACATGTTCAACCAGGCCGGCAGCGGCGAAGGCTGGCTGATCGACTGCAAGCACAGCCTGTTGCGCGATGCCCTGGCGCACAAGGTGGCCGGGCGCAATCTGGTGCTGGTGACCCACAGCGAATGCATGGCCGCGCTGGAGAAGCAGCTGAAGCTGCCGTCTTCGACCCTGGGCTATGGCGCCTCGTTGTTCGTCTCCACCGATACCCCAGGCGGGCGTCCGCAGATGCTCGGCTTCATCGAAGCCAGCGACTGGCGCTCCGTTGCCTTCAACCGTCCCTGACCGTCCCTTGCCCGAGACCCTGACTATGCAGGCGCTTTCCCGTTCCCGCGCTGATGCGTGGCGTTTTTATGGATGGAACCTTGGCCTCCCGCTGCTGTGCGCGGCGCTGGTGTTCCTGATGTTCGACATGACCCGGATCGACATCGCCTTCAGCGACCTGTTCTTCGATCCGGTGAGCCAGACCTTCCCGCTGGATCACTCCCACCTGTTCGAGAAGATCACCCACAAGTGGGCGCGGATCATCCCCAATTGGACGGGCGAGCTGGCGTTGATCGGGCTGCTGCTGTCATTCGTCTGGCCGCTGTTCAAGGGCGCAAGGTTCGGCCGTGGCAAGGCTTTGCTGGAGAAGATCCGCGTGGCGCCGCTGCTGCGCTTTACCGCGCGCCATCGCCGGGACTTTTTGTTCGTGGTGGTGGCCTTCGCCCTGTGCACCGGGGCGATTCACTACCTCAAGGGCCACACCAGCGTGTACTGCCCGGTGGAAACCACCCAGTACGCCGGCAAGATCGAGCACAAGGAATGGTATGAGAACTTCGAGCTGTTGAAGACCGCGGGTGACGGCCGCTGCTGGCCGGGCGGCCATGCCTCGGGCGGTTTCACCCTGCTCGCGCTGTACTTCGTGGCCCGGCGTTATCGCTGGCGCCATTCCAAGGCGCTGCTGCACGGTTCGCTGCTGCTGGGCTTCGTCTATGGCACCACTCGGGTGCTGCAGGGCTGGCACTACATGTCCCACACCTTCTGGGCGGGGATCGTGGTGTGGCTGACCTGCCTGCTGGTGGCGCTGCTGTTTTATGGCCGCGCCCGTCTGGAACAACCGGTGCTGGCGCACACCGAACCGAGGCCCGACCCGTCCGCGGCGCTGATCGCAGCGGCGGACCGCTAACGGTGCTGCAGTAGCTGACCCAATCGTCGGTGCCTGGCGCCTGGCGGGAGAGGGGCCCGACGCAATTTTTGGTGCTTGCCGATGTTTTTTCGGTGACCAGAACTGTTAGGGTGCGCGCCCCCGGAGAAAAGAGTTCCCGGGTTCCTGGTTTATGGAGTCATGCATGAAACACTTGAGCAAAATCGCCGCCTCTGCGCTGGTTGTCCTGGCCCTGGCTGGCTGCACCGGCACCGCGATGAAAACTCAGCAACTTGATAGTAGCCAGTACACCGTGGTCGGTCACAGCGAAGCAACGGCTACCGGCATCATGCTGTTCGGGGTCATTCCAATCCGGCAGAACAACCGCTTCGTCCGCGCCCAGACCGCCGCCATCCAGGCCAAGGGCGGTGACGCGATGATCAACACCCAGATCCAGGAAAACTGGTTCTGGGCCTGGGTACTGAGCGGTTACACCACCAAGGTCTCCGGCGATGTGGTCAAGCTGAAAACCGTTCAGTGAGCCATGCCGGCGCCGGCGCGCAAGCCTGGCGACGAAAATGAGGGTTAATGCCGATCAGTTAAGCGAAGGTGATCCACTGTAGGAGCGAAGCTTGCTCGCGATGGTCGTTAACGATACCGAGTATTTACTGGGTAAACCTGGTGCTCTCAAGTTCATCGCGGGCAAGCCTCGCTCCTACAATTTTCTTGACTGACTGGCACCCATGAGGGTGCCTTTTTTATGGGCGCTCACTGTGCCGGTCAGTGGCTGACAAAGTAGTAGGCCTGGCGACTGACCGTGATCTTCTTCAGTACCTTGAGCGGTGGCTTGCGGTCTTCCTGCAGGGCCATGACCGCCACGTTGTTCGGCGAGGTGCCGAGAAACGCATTCAGCTGGGCTTCGGTCTGCACATCCTTGAGCAGGCTCCGGGTGTAAAACACGCTGGCGCCGGCCGCGCGTTCGTTGGCCTGATACAACGCCACCTGTTGCCCGGCGGCCTGCAGCGTCTGGATCTGGCTGATCAGCGGCACGAAGGACAGCTGGCGATCGGCGCGTGGTGCGGCCCATTGCGCGGCCACCAGGTAACTGCACACCACCAGCGTCAGCACGCCAATGGCCAGGCCCCGCCGCTGGCGCCCCACGGCACTCCAGAAACCCTCACCGGCGGCGCGCTGGCGCAGGCGTTCGTACAGCACTGTCGCGTATTCGGCGGCCAGCACCGCCGCGGCCGGGGTCAGCGACATCAGGTACACGGTGCGCTTGCTCGACGCCAGGCACAGCAGGGTGAACTGGGCCAGCAGCCACAGGCTGAAAAACAGCAGGTAGCGGTTTTTCACCAGGCTTTTGCGAAAGTGCCACAGGCCCAGGTAGACCAGGATGTTCCACGGCAGGAAGGCTTGCGGCAGCTTGGCCAGGTAGTAATAGAAGGGTTCGTAATGCCCGGCCTCGACAAAGGAGCCATCGAAGCGCCCGACGCTGTTGGTCCACAGCACTTCGCCCAGGGCCTGCAGGCCACCGCGCTGGTACAGCAGGTAGAGCCAGATCAGCAGGGGGACCAGGCCGAGGACGGTGAGCAAGGCGGGCTTGAGCCAGTGGCCGAGGGCGAAGCGCTTTTTGATCAGGCTGTCGGCCAGCAGGTAGGCGAAGATCACCACGCCCGGCATCGCCAGGCCCAGCACGCCCTTGCTCAGGGTGGCGATGGCGATGCCGAGGGCGAACAGCAGCCAGCCCAGGGTGGCCGGCTGGCCTTCGGCCTGGCGCCGTTGTGTCTGGAAAAACGCCAGCAGCGCCAGGGTCACGCCGAGGCTGAGCAGGGCGTCTTCACCGACCCCGCGCACATTGCCCCAGTAACTGGCCATGGTCGCCAGCATGGCGCCGGCCACCCAGGCCACCGCTGTCGGGCGGCCGAAGCGGCGCAGCATGGCGTACAGCAGCATGACGCTGAACAGCCCGGCGAAGGCCGACGCCAGGCGCACCGCCCACGGCGTGCCACCGAACACGCGGATGGCGCTGGCGTCGAGCCACAGGCTCAGCGGCGGTTTTTCCAGGAAGGGCTGGCCGAACAGGCGGGGCGTCACCCAGTCATCGTCCAGGTGCATCTGCATGGCGATCCCGGCCACCCGGGCTTCGGTGGAGCCTTGCAACTGGTGGTTGCCCAGGGCGAAGAAGAACAGCAGGGCGGCAAGCAGAAGCAACAGCGGTGCGGGTCGCGACATGGGGGAACTGCCGAAGAGGTTGCGCCGGGGGAGGATCAGGCGCTCCGAGTATACGGAGGCGATTCTTAACAAATCGTGAACGAGCGAGGGATCGGGTGATGGCGCTGGCGGCTGTCGGTTTATCCGGGGCGATGGCGAAGCACCGCGCTCCCGGGCGCCAGGCCAATCTCTGGTCCTGGCGCCCGAACGCGGCCCTCAGGACCCTATTTGAGACTGCCGCAGAGGAACTGCTTCAAGCGCTCGCTGCTGGGGGCTTCCAGTACCCGAGCGGGCGGGCCTTGCTCTTCCACCCGGCCCTGATGCAGGAACATGACGTGGTTGGAGACTTCGCGGGCGAAGGCCATTTCATGGGTGACCACCACCATGGTCCGGCCTTCCTCGGCCAGTTGCTGCATGACCCGCAGCACCTCCGATACCAGCTCCGGGTCGAGGGCCGAGGTCGGCTCGTCGAACAGCATCACCTGCGGTTCCATGGCCAGCGCCCGAGCGATGGCCACGCGCTGTTGCTGGCCGCCGGACAGGTAGGACGGGTACTGGGCCTCGACCTTGGCTGGCAGGCCGACCTTGTCCAGGTACTTGCGGGCTCGTTCGATGGCCTCGTCCCGGGCGATGCCCAGCACATTGATCGGGCATTCGATGATGTTTTCCAGCACCGTCATGTGGCTCCACAGGTTGAAGTGCTGGAACACCATCGCCAGTTTGCTGCGCATTGCCTGTAGTTGTTTCGGGTCGGCCGCGCACAGCTCGCCCAGGCGGTTCCTGCGGGTGCGCAACTCCTCGGCGTTGACCAGGATGCGTCCGCCGGACGGTTGTTCGAGGTAGTTGATGCAGCGCAGAAAGGTGCTCTTGCCGGAGCCGGAGGAGCCGATGATGCTGATCACATCGCCGGCCCTGGCCTTGAGCGATACGCCCTTGAGCACCTCGTGGCTACCGTAGTTCTTGTGCAGGTCTTCGACGATCAATGGGTACATGCGAGCCTCTCCGTTGGAGATCAATGTGTCTGTGGCTTGAGGTAGGCCAGCCAGCGCAGTTCGGCGCGGCGGAACAGCCAGATCAGGACAAAGGCGCTGCAGGCGTAGAGCACGCCTGCAATGCCGAAGGCGCTGAAGGAAGCGTAGGTGGCCGAGTTGACGTCGCGGGCGACCTTCAGCAGGTCCGGCACCGTGGCGGTAAAGGCCACCGAGGTGGAGTGCAGCATCAGGATCACTTCATTGCTGAAGGACGGCAGCGCCCGGCGTAGCGCCGACGGCAGGAGGATGCGCCGGTAGAAGGTGAATCGGCTCATGCCGTAGGCCTTGGCCGCTTCCACCTCGCCATGGGCGATGGAGCGGATCGAGCCGGCGAAAATCTCCGTCATGTAGGCGCAGGTGTTGAGCCCGAACGCCAGCACCGTGCAGTTGAAGCCGTCGCGAAAGAACGCGTCGAGAAAGTCCTGGGCGCGCACCACGCTCAGGCTGTAGACCCCGGCGTAGAAGAACAGCAACTGGATATACAACGGCGTGCCACGAAACACGTAGGTGTAAAGCCACACCGGAATGCGCAGCAGCGGGTTGCGGCTGACCCGCGCCAGGGACAAGGGCACAGCCAGGGTGAAGCCGATCAGCACCGACAGCACCAGCAGCCACAGGGTCATGGCCAGCCCGGACAGCTGCGCGGCATCGCTCCACAGGTAGGCCTGCCAGTATTCTTCGAGAATGCCGGTCATAGCGAAGCCCTCTTCACACCCACCGAGTAACGCTGGCTCAGCCAGATCAGCACCAGGTTGGAAAGGCTGGTGATGGCCAGGTAGATCAGGCCGCCGACCAGGGTGAAATAAAAGAACTGCATCGAGCCTTTGCCGGCGTCCTGGGTGGCCTTGACCACATCGCTCAGGCCGATGATCGACACCAGCGCCGTGGACTTGATCAGCACCAGCCAGTTGTTGCCGATGCCAGGCAGGGCATGGCGCAACATCTGTGGAAACAGCACTTTGCGAAAGCTCTGGGCGCGGCTCATGCCGTAGGCCCTGGCCGCTTCCTGCTGGCCGCGGGGCACCGCCTGGAACGCGCCGCGAAAGGTCTCGGTGAAGTAGGCGCCGTAGATGAAGGCCAGGGTCAGCACCCCGGCCAGGAACGGGTCGATGTCGATCTGCGCCATCTCCAGCCAGTCGGTGAGCTGGTTGAGCAGCATCTGCAGGCTGAAGAACAACAGCAGCATGATCACCAGGTCCGGCATGCTGCGGATCAGCGTGGTATAGCCGCCGGCAACCGCCTGCAAGGCACGGTTGCCGGAGGCCTTGGCGCTGGCGCCGAGCAGCCCCAGCAGCACCGCCAGCAGCAGTGACGACAGGGCCAGTTTGAGGGTGGTCAGGGTGCCCTGCAGAATCTGCGGGCCAAAACCTTCCAGAAGCATTTCACGCCCCTTGTTGTTATTAGAGTGAGCTGAAAAAGCGGCGACGCGGCCGTGGTCTCGGCGGGCGTCGCGCCTGGGGTTGCGGAGTCGGGGTCAGGGCCCGCCGTAGATATCGAAGTCGAAGTATTTGCGGTTGATCCTGGCGTAGGTGCCGTTGGCCAGGATGGTCGCCAGCGCCTTGTTCAGGTCTTCGCGCAATTCCACATCGTCCTTGCGCAGGCCGATGCCGTCGCCAACGCCGAAAAAGCCCGGGTCGCTGAGGGTGTCGCCGGCGAACTCGAAATCCTTGCCGATGGGTTTGGACAGGAAGCCATAGCTGGCCTGGATCGACGATTGCAACGAGGCGTCGAGACGGCCGACGAGCAGGTCGGCATACACCTGGTCCTGGCTCTGATAGGACAGGATCTGCACCCCTTGGGCACCCCACTTGGCCTTGGCGTAGGCCTCCTGGGCCGAGCCCTGTTCGACGCCGACCCGCTTGCCCTTGAGCGACTCGAGGGTCGGCACCAGGCCCGAGCCGCGCTTGGCGATCAGCCGCGCGGGGGCGTTGGAGATCTTGTCGGTGAAGGCTATGCGGGTCATGCGTTTGGGGGTGACGGTCATCGACGAGGCGATGGCGTCGAACTTGCGCGCCAGCAGGGCGGGAATCATCCCGTCCCAGCTGCTTTCGACCCACACGCAGCGGGCCTTCAGCTCGGCGCACAGGGCTTCGGCGATGTCGATGCCAAACCCGCTCAGCTTGCCGTCGGGGTCTTTGTATTCCAGGGGCGGGTAGGTCGGGTCCACGCCCAGCTTCAGCACCTTGCCCGACCAGTCGGCCGCGCCGGCGCTGGCCGACACCGACAACAGCACCCATGAAACCGCAGCGATCATTTTTCTCATTGTTTTTTCCTCGGTTAATCGCCGGCTACGTCAGTGATGACACTGCTACAGCCTTTTGTCGCTACCTGCCCTCTGGGCCGAGAAAACGCTCGGCCAGCTTGACCCAGTAGGTCGCGCCGATGGGCAGGCAGTGGTCGTTGAAGTCGTAACCCGGGTTGTGCAGCAGACAGCTGCCTTCGCCCTGGCCATTGCCGATCACCAGGTAGCTGCCGGGGCAGCGTTCGAGCATGAAGGCGAAATCCTCGCTGGCGGTGAACGGCTTGAGATCGTGGATCAACTGCTCTTCGCCCAGCCACTCGCGGGCCACCTCCCGGGCCAGGGCGGTTTCCTCGGGGTGGTTGATCAGCACCGGATGGCAGTGCTGATAGTCGATCTGCGCCTGGGCGCCAAAACTCGCGGCCTGGCCATGCACCAGCTCGGTGATGCGCCGTTCGAGCAACTGGCGGACCTCGGGCGTCAGGGCGCGCACGCTGATGCTCATGTCGGCCGAGGCCGGGATCACGTTGGAGACGGTTCCGGAATGGATCGCGCCGACGCTGACGATGGCCGTGTCCTGGGGGTTGATATTGCGCGCGACGATGCTTTGCAGGGCGACCACGATCGAGGCGCACACCAGCACCGGATCGACCGCCTTGTGCGGCACCGCGCCGTGCCCGCCGTGGCCGATGATCTTGACGGTCACGGTGTCGGCCGAGGCCATGAACGGGCCGTTGTAGAAGCCCAGGTGCCCGGTTGGATGGCCCGGTACGTTGTGCATCGCGAACACCGCGTCGCAGGGAAAACGCTCGAACAGGCCGTCATCGAGCATCGCCCGGGCGCCGCCCAGGCCCTCTTCGGCGGGCTGGAAAATCAGTTGCAGGGTACCCTTGAAGTTGCGCGAGCGCGCCAGGTAGTGCGCTGCCGCCAGCAGGGTGGCGGTATGCCCGTCGTGACCGCAGGCATGCATCACCCCATCAATCCGGCTGGCGTGGGGCACGCCGCTGGTTTCCTGGATCGGCAGGGCGTCCATGTCGGCCCGCAGGCCCAGCGCGCGGCCTTCGCCGTTTTTCAGGGTGGCCACCACGCCGGTGCGGCCGACCCCGGTGCTGACCTCATAACCCCATTCGCGCAGTTGCCCGGCCACCAGTGTGCTGGTGGCGAACTCCTCGAACCCCAGTTCGGGGTGGGCGTGGATCTGGCGGCGCAGGGCGATCATTGCGTTCTGCTGTTCGGCTATCTCGGGTAGCACGTAACGGGCGTTCATGGTGGTGCTCCTCGGCTAAGGTCGCTCGCCAGCTCTGACCCGTCGGGCGAATCGTCGAGGCGCTGTTGGGCTGATCTTAGGCATCGGGCGGCCTGTCGGGGAGGCTCAGTTTGGTTATGATGACAACCCAAAGTTGTCACCTGGGCACGCTGATGAAATTGCATCAACTCCAAGCCTTGATCGCCAGCGCCGAGACCGGCAGCATCCGCGGCGCCGCGCGTTCGCTGAACCTGTCCCAGGCGGCCGTGACCAAGGCGTTGCGCGAGCTGGAAACCGCCCAGCAGTTGCCGCTGTTCGTCCGCACGCCCAGCGGCCTGAACTTCACCGAGTACGGCAAGGTGCTGCTGACCCACGCCCGGCTGGTGCTCAAGCAACTGGAGCATGCCCAGGCCGAGCTGGATCAGTTGCGCGGGAAAAACAGCGGCCGGCTGTGTGTCGGGGTCACGCCGTGGATCGCTCTGACCCTGCTGCCGGAAGTGGTGCTGGAGTTTCGCCAGCGTATGCCAGAGGTGCGCCTGGAGCTGTTCGAAAGCCTGATGGCGGTGGCCCAGCCGCTGCTGCGCGACGGCAGCATGGATTTCGCCATTGGCCAGTTGCACCCGTCCCAGGCGCCGCAGGACTTTTCCTGCGAGACCCTGCTGGACTACCAGACCTCGGTGCTGGTGCGCCAGGGCCATGCCCGGCAGGATGCCCGCTCGATCCATGAACTGCTGGATCAGCAATGGACCCTGAACTACGCCCCGGACGGCCACGACGCGCTGATGCGGGACCTGTTCTGGCGCCACGGCGCGCAGATCGACGAGCGCCGCATCGTCCGCGCCCATTCCCTGGCGATCCTGCAAATGCTGGTCGAGCACGCCGACATGTGTACCTGGGGCCCGACCATCATGAGCACCGCGCCGCCGTTCCTCGGGCGGCTGGTGTCGTTGCAACTGGAGGAGCAGTTTGAGCCCCGGCACCTGAGCATCGTCACCCGTTGCAACGTCGCCCTCAGCAACCCGGCCCTGTGTTTCACCGATTGCCTGCTGCAGGTGATCCGCCGGCACGCGCGCTCGGCGCGCAAAGAGGACCGGGCGCTGTTCGAGACCGTGCGCCTGCGGGTCTGAGGCGAGCCACGGATCGCAAGCAGGTTGTGGCAATCGTCACTACGCTGGAAGGTGCGCCCGGCGGGCCTTCAGGCTTCTGAAACGCTACGGGCGCCTTTCTACCCTGCGGCTGAACCGGTGCCTTGAATATGCGCAAACTATGGCAAAAGTATTTGGAACTGCTGGACGGCGACCTGAATACGCGGGTCTTCGACAACTTCAAGAACCTGCTGGTCTGCGCCTTGCTGTTCGCCGCCGGGACCAACGCGCTGCACGGTGACCATCAGCTGTTCATGGGCCTGCTCGGCTCCAACCTGACCGGCTGGGGGTTGATCACGGTGTCGGCGCTGCTGATGCTGCTCAATGTCAGCGACGGCCTGCGCCGGCTGGCCAAGCTGCGTTATCACACGGCCCTGCAGATCGGCCTGTTCCTGGTGTACCTGATCCTTGCCCTGCGCGTGGTGGAGATCGTCTGGAACTTCCGGGCCGACTAGCTTCTTGCAACACAAATGCCCTACAAAAAACGCGTATCGGTCGCCGCGCCAATACCCTATACAGAGAACGGCCGCCATCGCTCATGGCGATACTGACACCCGTAACCCACCACTCAGGAGATGGACATGTTCAGGTTCCTTACGGTCACTGAATTAGAGCAAACCCCTCGGCATGGTCATGGCGGCTCCGTCAGCGGAGCCATTGCTGCCTGGGAGCTGAAAAATCTGGCTCTCAATACCAAGGGGTTTGTCATATGTCCAAAGAATTACTCGGAGTTTCTGCTGTAGGGCTGATGGTGCTGGGCGAGTTCTGCGCGATCTACAGCGAAGTGGTCGCCGCCCGCCTGGCGCATACGGGCAACACATCATGGCCGGACCTGGCGTTGCCCGTACTGATCATGTGTTTCGCCGGTATCTGCCTGATTGGCGCCTATTGGCTGGGGTACCTGGCGGTCGGCGATATCTGGATGATCACGGTGGTGTCGGTGACCTCGCTGTTGCTGCTCGAACCGCTGGTGATCTGGTCGGTGTTCCGTGAGTTGCCGGGACGCGGCACCCTGATCGGCTGTTGCCTGGGCGCGCTGGGCATGCTCTCGGCGGTCTTTCTGTAACTCGCGCAACGACTCGAATGCGGCCTGGCGGTGATCCCGCCGGGCCGTTTTTTTATCCGCGGTTGGCGGTTCGCTGAGGGCTATTTGGACGCTTCGGTTTGTGCATCGAAGGCCGCCATGGCCATGGGAATCATCGCCAGCAGGCGCGACTTGCCGATGCCGTCCCGGGCCTGCACCGACAGCCCATGCAGCACCGTGGCATAGCAGTCCCCGAGGGACATCACGTCGGTGCGCTTGGGCAACTCGCCAGTGCGCACGGCCTGTTCCAGGCGCTCGATGATGGAGCGGGTCCTGTCGCGGCGGTGCTCGGCCAGCCATTCTCTGATGCCGTCGTTGTCCGCCGAGCAGTTGGTGGCGGAGGACACCACCATGCAGCCCTGTGGCCGGTCGGGCTGGGTGTAGAGCTCGACGGCTTCCCTGAGCATGCGCTCGATGGCATCGCGGGCGCTGATGTCGTCGCCCAGGGCGGCGTCGGCAAAGGCGCCGTCGCCCGATTCGTAGACTTCGATGGCTTCGCGAAACAGCGCTTCCTTGGAGCCGAAGGCCGCATAGATACGCGCCGAGGCAATGCCCAGCGCGTCCACCAGGTCGGACATGGAGGTGGCCTCGAAGCCGCGCTGCCAGAACACATCACGCGCCTTGTACAGGGCCTGTTTTCGGTCGAATTCGCGGGGTCTGCCAGCCATGTCCAGTTCTCGATGCAAAGGGAGTGCTGCCAATTATTGGTCGATCGACAAAAAAATCAAGCCGTCGTATTGACGGCGCGTTAAGGGTCGCCCTATTGTTTGTCGATCGACAAGCAATAGGGCGTAAACAATGAAAACCCTCAAGGGACCGAGCCTGCACCTGGCTCAATTCAGTGACGCGGCAGCGCCATTCAATACCCTGCCCGCCATTGCCGCGTGGGCGGCGGGGCTGGGGTTCAAGGCGCTGCAAGTACCGGCCTGGGATGAGCGCCTGTTCGATGTGCGCCTGGCGGCCAGCAGCCAGGATTATTGCGATGAGGTCAGCGGCACCCTGGCCGAACATGGCCTGGTGATCAGCGAACTGACCACCCACCTGTTCGGCCAGTTGGTGGCCGTGCATCCCGCCTACGACACCCTGTGCGACGGCTTCGCCCCGACGGCCCTGCGGGGCGACAGTGGCGCCAAGACCCAGTGGGCCCTCGAACAGCTGAAGCTGTCCGCCAAGGCCTCGCGCCGGCTGGGGCTCAGCGACATGGGAACCTTTTCCGGCTCGTTCGCCTGGCCCTATTTCTTTCCCTTTCCACAGCGCCCGGAAGGCCTGGTCGACTCGGCGTTCAATGAGCTGGCCAAGCGCTGGCGGCCGATTCTCGACGCCTGCGACGAGCAGGGGGTGAACCTGTGCTACGAGATCCACCCGGGCGAGGACCTGCATGACGGCGTGACCTTCGAGATGTTCCTGGAACGGGTCGGCAACCATCCGCGCTGCAAGATGCTTTTCGACCCCAGCCATTTTGTCCTGCAGCAGCTCAATTACCTGGACTACCTGGACATCTACCACGAGTTCATTCGCATGTTTCATGTGAAGGACGCCGAGTTCAATCCCACCGGCCGCCAGGGCATCTACGGCGGTTATCAGCCCTGGGCCGACCGGGCCGGGCGGTTCCGTTCGCTGGGCGACGGGCAGGTGGATTTCAAGGGGATCTTTTCCAAGCTGGCGCTGTATGACTATGCCGGCTGGGCGACCCTGGAATGGGAGTGCTGCCTGAAGGAGCAGGAGCAGGGCGCGCGCGAAGGCGTGGCCTTTATCAACCAGCACATCATCCAGGTGACGGACAAAGTCTTCGACGACTTCGCCGGCGCGCCGGTGGACCAGGCGCAGATCAACCGACTGCTGGGCATTGCCCAGCCCTCTCATCAAGGACGCTGACCATGGATCTTTTCGAACAGCAGGCTTTTGCCGGGCGTGACTACCACCATGGCTACGTACAGGTGGACGGCGGGCGCATTCACTATGTCAGCGAGGGCCAGGGCCGGCCTGTGTTGTTGATCCCCGGGTGGCCGCAGACCTGGTTCACCTGGCGCCACGTCATGCAGGCGCTGGCCGGGCAGGGGTACCGGGCGATCGCGGTCGACCTGCCTGGCATGGGCCTGTCCGATCGCCCCGAGCAGGGCTACGACACCGGCAGCACGGCGTCTCGCCTGCAGGCCCTGATGCTGGCGCTGGGTTACAGCCAGTACTCGGTGGTGGGGCATGACGTCGGCATGTGGGTGGCCTACGCCTTGGCCTGCGACTATCCGCAGGTGGTGGAGAAACTGGCCCTGACGGAGGCGGTGATTCCCGGCCTCGCCGAGGCGCCGACGATCTTCGCGCCGCCAGGGCAGAACATCTTTCTCTGGCACTTCATGTTCAACCAGTTGCAGGACCTGCCGGAGATGCTGATCGCCGGGCGCGAGGCGCAGTACCTGGCCTACATGTTCGAAAAGTGGTCGGTGCACCAGGAGCGGGTCGCGGTCGAGACCTATGTCAAAGCCTATTCGGTACCCGGCGGGCTGCGGGGTGGGTTCGCCTATTACCGGGCCATCCCCGAGAGCATCCGGCAGAACCGCGAGCGTGCCAGCCGTCCGTTGGAAATGCCGGTCCTGGCCATTGGCGCCGAACATGCCACCCACGATGCGCCGCTGCTGACGATGCAGGGCAATGCGCTGAATCTTCAGGGAGCGATAGTGCTGGGGTGTGGTCACTTCATCACCGAGGAGGCGCCCGAGGCCTTTATTGCTCATCTGCTGCCGTTTCTGCGGCAGGAGGGCTGAGCGCGCCAGGCTGTCTTCTTGAGTGGCTGCTGATGGACGGGCCGGGATTTTTTTGCGGCCTGTTCAGGGAGGGTTCAGGGCCTGCGGCTGCAACATGGCAGCCGGCATGCCCAAGCCTTCGGGCAATGCACCCTCTGACGGATCATCCATGGACCACCACCGCATTCGCATCGAGATGTTGGGCGTCTTTCTGCTCGCACTGCTGCTGTTCACGTTCGGCATCTGGGACCAGCCAGCGCAAGGTTTCGACGGGCGCTGGTGGTTGTTTTTGCAGGAGATGTTCCGCCACGGCGCCAGCCTGTTTCCCACCACCTACGGCGAGCCGTACCCGGACTATCCGGGTACCGCCACCTGGTTCAGCTATGGCTTTGCCCAGCTGTTCGGTGCGCCCAACCAATTGGCCAATATCCTGCCCACGGCGCTGGCCTCGGCCGGGGTGCTGGCGTTGCTGTACCGCCTGCTGGCGCCGTTCGACCGTACCTGGGCATTGCTGGCGGTGCTGCTGACGGCGCTGACCACCCAGTGGCTGGAGAAGTCGCGTTCGGTGTGCCTGGACCAGATGGTCTCGCTGCTGTGCCTGGGTTGTTTTTACCTGCTGCACAGCGGCGAGCAGCTGGGCTCGCGCCTGCGCCAATACGCGATTTTTCCGTTGTTCGTTATTGCCTTCGCCATCCGTGGCCCCCTGGGGCTGATCGAGGTCTGCGGCGTGGCCTGCACCTATTGGGCGCTGGGGCGTTACCGTTCCAGGGACGACGCCTGGCGGCTGGCGAGGAAGGTGATGGTCCACGGGGTGATCGGCCTGCTCCTGCTGGCCGCCTGCTGGTGGTCGCTGATGCAGCTGGCGCACTTCAGTGGCGGCGAGGCTTTCGCCCGGCAGGTCTATCAGATGCAGGTGAGCGGGCGTCTGGATGAGAGCGGCGATCCGTTCTATTTCTACTTCCAGCTCAGCCTCTATCGTTACTTTCCGGTGGTGCCGCTGGCGCTGGCGACCCTGTTCGTCCTGCGCCGGCAATGGTCCACGCGGCACACGGACGATCAGATGCAGTTGCTGGTGCGCCTGGGCGCCTGCGGACTGATGATCCTGCTCGGCTTGTCGGTGCCGCACTTCAAGCGCGCTTATTACATCCTGCCCATGGTGCCGATGTTCGCGGCGGTGGCGGCTTACGGCCTGCTCAAGCCGCAGCGTTGGCTGGTCGGGGCGCGGCGGTTTTATCTCGGCCTGGTCGCGCTGTTGCCGGGGCTGTGTGTCGTGGTGCTGTTGGTTTGTCGGCACAGCTGGCAGAAGCACGGTTATTGGCCGGCGCTGTCATTGCCGCTGATGATCGCGGTCTTTCTCGGTTTGCAGGGGCTGGCGCTGTACTGCTGGCGAACCACATACAAAGCGCCGGGGCGGCGCCTGGTGCTGCTCAGCCTGCTGGCCCTGGCGGCGCAGTGGTGGCTGCTGGTGAAGGTGATCGAACCGGCCAAGGACCTGCAATTCGACACCCGGGGTTTTGTCGGGCAGGTCGAGCAACTGCGTGGGGAGGACCGCGGAACCCTGGTGTTTCTCAACCTGGGCAAGGACACCTGGGCGGTGCGCTACATGATGAACCTGGACCACGACGAGCAACCGCGGTTTATCGGCAAGGACGATCTGGCGCCGCTGGCCTCGTTGCCGCGTCCGGCCTGGGTGATCCTGGCGCGCAAGGATCGGGCGTTATTGGCGGGGACTGCGCTGGAGCAGGCGACCCCGGTGTTCGAAGGGCGCTTGAACGGCAATCCCTGCCTGCTGTTCGAGCTGAAGTGAAGATCAGGCAGCCCCAGGGCGGGGCTGCCCGAGGGGGATCATTTATCCGACTTGATGCTGGTCCAGACCCGGGTGCGCACGCGCTCCAGCTTTTGCGGCAGCGGCTGCACCACATAGAGCTTCTTCAAGGCTTCGGGGGTTGGTGTCAGGTCGGTATTGCCGGTGATCTCCTTGTTGATCAGCGCAATCGAATCCTTGTTGGCGTTGGGGTAGCCGAGGAAGTCACTGATGGGCGCGATGACTTTCGGGTCCAGCAGGGTGTTGAGGAACTCATGGGCCTCGGCGACATTCTTCGCGCTCTTGGGAATGGCGAAGGTGTCGAACCAGATCGGCGCGCCTTCCTTGGGCAGGCGCCAGTCCACCACCACGCCGTTGCCGGCCTCTTTGGCGCGGTTGCCGAACTGGTAGAAACTGCCGGAGTAACCGATGGCCACGCAGATGTCGCCGTTGGCGATATCGGTCATGTATTTGGCCGAGTTGAAGTAGGTGACGTAGGGGCGGATTTTCAGCATCAGCTCCTTGGCTTTTTCATAGTCCTGCGGGTTCTGGCTGTTGGGGTCCAGCCCCAGGTAATGCAGGGCCAATGGCAGGATTTCCGACGGCGAGTCGAGCATGGCCACGCCGCAGGATTTGAGCTTTTCCATGTTCTCCGGCTTGAACACCAGGTCCCAGCTGTCCACCGGCGCGTTGTCGCCCAGCGCTGCCTTGACCTTGGCCGGGTTGAAGCCGATCAGCACTGTGCCGTACATGTAGGGCACGCCGTACTGGTTGCCGGGGTCGTTGCTGTCCAGCAGCTTGAGCAGCTCGGGGTCCTGGTGCTTCCAGTTGGGCAGCTTGGACTTGTCGAGCTTCTGGAACACCCCGGCCTTGATCTGGGTGTCGAGGAACTGGTTCGACGGCACCACCAGGTCGTAACCCGAGTTACCGGTCAGCAGCTTGGCTTCGAGGGATTCGTTGGTATCGAAGGTGTCCCAGGTGACCTTGATGCCGCTGTTCTTGGCGAAGTCCTTGGGCACCGATGGCAGGATGTAGTCGGCCCAGTTGTACACCCGCAGCTCACGCTGCTCGGCCTGCGCCGCGCCGGCCAGCAGCGACAGCCCACAAACGGTGGCACTCAGTATGGTTTTCATCGTGGCCATGAATTTTTTCCCCAGCGTGGCGAATGGTTTTTATGTTCTGTACGCGGCAGGCGGTCCTTTAAAAGGGCAAAGGACAAAGAGGGTCAAGGTTCACAAGGGCGGTTCTGGTGACAGCCTGGGTCACTGAGTCAACGGTCCGGGTTCGATTCTTGCCGACGGCCCCTGGGATTCACAGCACGGGGTTGGCCAAAAGGGGATCGTAATGGCCATTGATCGTGTCCGGGGCGGGTATCGATGTTTATCGGGTCAGGCAATGAAGCCGGGTAGCTGCGGTACCCGTTCGGCCAGGTACTCCATGAGCAAGCGCACGCGCAGGGGCCGGTAGCGGCGCTCGGGGTAGATCAGGAACGCCTCGTTCGCTGGCCCGCTCCAGTCGGGCAGGACCCGCACCATTTGCCCGCTGTCCAGCAGGTCGCTGACCAGCCAGGCCGGGGTGATGCACAGTCCGGCGCCCTGCAACACGCCGTCGCGAATGGCCAATGAGCTGTTGGTCCGGTAGCGCCCTTGCGTGGTGACGCTGACCTTCTCACTGCTCGGGCCGCTCAGTTCCAGGCGGTCGCCCGAACTCAACCAGGCGAAGCGCAGGAAATTGTGCGCGCCCAGGTCGGCCGGGCTGTTCAAGGGCGCATGCTGGCGCAGGTACTCCGGCGCCGCTACCAGGTAGCGCGGCGACGTGGCGATGCGTCGGGCGATGGCGTTTGGCGGCAGGTCACCGCCCAGGCGCAGGGCCAGGTCGACGTTCTCCTCGGTGAGGTCGACGAAGCGATCGTTGAGGATCAGCTCCACCTCGATGTCCGGGTATTGCGCCATGAACGCCAGCAGCAACGCATTCAGGTGCAGCACCCCCAGGCTCACCGGCACGTTGACCCGCAGCACGCCCTCGGGGCGTTCGGTCAGGCCGCGTACTTCGGCCACCGCTTCGCTGTATTCCTCCAGCACGGCTTTCGCCCGCTCGTAGAAGCGCTTGCCCTGTTCGGTGGGCGTCAGCCCGCTGGTGCCGCGGGTGAGCAGGCGGGTACCCAACTGCTTTTCCAGGGCCGCCACCAGCTTGCTGACGGTGGGTTGCGTGCTGCCCAGCTCGCGGGCGGCCGATGACAGGCTACCCAGCTCGACGGCGCGGACGAAGCAGTGCATCGCTTTGAGGCTGTCCATGGGTATTCGATATCGGAATGGGTTGTATGAAGTTATGCCTTCTATCACGGTTATTTCGAATGGAGCAATCTGGCTCGCCTCAGCCTTACTGCCTAAAGGAGCTACCCGGATGAAAGCCCTGCACGCGCGATTTTCCCTGCCGTTGATCGTCACGGCCCTGCTGGCCGCAGGTCCTGCCCTGGCCCAGGACAACTGGCTCACCACCTGGATGGCCAGCCCGCAACCGACCTGGGGCAACGAGTTGCCACTGCCCACGCGGATTCCCGAGGCCCTGGCCGACAGCACTATTCACCAGAAGCTGCGTGTCAGCGTCGGCGGCAGCCAGGTACGGGTGGTGATTTCCAATGAATACGGCAAGCAGCCTCTGCTGATTGGCGCAGCACGGGTCGCCACCATGGAGGAGGGCGAGTCCGTTCGCGCAGGCTCCGGGCAGAGCCTGAGGTTCGGCGGTGAAGAACAGGTCAGCATCGCGCCGGGTGAAACCCGGACCAGCGACCCGGTAGCGCTGGCAGTGCCGGCCCTCGGCGATCTGCTAGTCTCGCTGTATCTGCCACAGCGCACGCCGCTGACCACTTTCCATTGGGACGGCAAGCAAACCGCGCTTATCAGCCCGGGCAACCAGGTCAATGCGCAGCGGCTGGAAGGCAAGGAACAGGTGGAGGCGCGGTTGTTCCTCAGCGACATCCTGGTGGACGCCCCGCTCGACAGCCGAGCGTTGGTGGTACTCGGCGACTCCATTACCGACGGCAACGGCTCGACCCTGGACAGCAACCGGCGCTGGCCCGACTTCCTCGCCCAGCGCCTGGTCGCGAAGAACGTCGCCGTGCTCAACGGCGGCATATCCGGCGCGCGCCTGCTCGAAGATGGCATGGGCGTCAGTGCACTGGCACGTTTCGAGCGCGACGTGCTGAGCAAACCCGGAGTGAAAAGCGTGGTGCTGATGCTGGGGATCAACGACATCAGCTGGCCCGGCACCGCCTTCGCGCCGAACGCACCCTTGCCATCGCTGGACAAGCTGATCGCCGGCTATCGACAACTGATCGACCAGGCCCATCGCCACAACCTCCGCATCATCGGCACCACCCTGCTGCCCTTCGAAGGCGCCCTGCAGGGCAGCATCATCGAGCACTATCACAGCACCCCGAAGGAACAACTGCGCCAGGCGCTCAACCAGTGGATACGCACCAGCCAGGCATTCGACGCGGTGATCGACTTCGACCAGATGACCCGCGATCCACAGCATCCAACCCGGTTATTGCAGTTTGTGGATTCGGGCGATCACCTGCATCCGGGGGATGCGGGGAATAGGGCGATGGCGGAAGGGGTGGAGTTGGAGGTGCTTTTTTGAGTGTTTGGTAGGTGCGCCGGGTCAGGAACTGCTGAGGAGGAGGGTGGTTTCTGAGAGGCCAGAAACAACAAAGCCCGCACAAGGCGGGCTTTGTTTTTGCTTCGTTTGGTGGGCCGGGGTAATCTGAACAGGTAATACAACTTATTGATTTTAAAATAAAATATCGGTTTTATTTTTTTGTTGGAATGCCGTTTGGAATGCCAATGAGATTTGCTTGGTACCTTGGGCTGCGTGATGTAGTCGGCTAGATCAGTCTCGCTTCAGTCAGTGCGTGCATTTTAAGAGCATCGCTGATGGCTTTCTCGATTTCTCTAGTCTTTTTCTTCGTCTCAGATTGCAGGGTCGCCTGGTCTCCTTCGAAGCCTGGCTCAGCCTGCTCCAAGGTGAGCTCCCACATTGACAGAAGCGTGGCCAGTCGTTCGATCTGTCTCATGGCTTCGCGGTGCTGAGCCTTCCAGCGATCATCAAGCTGCTTCACTCGTTTGCGTTCAAAGTCCAAGGCGTCGCGAAGCAACTGCTCTCGTTCATGGTGTTCCTCAAGCAATTTCCCCGCGCCATTGAGGAGGTCGGCGACCAAGGCTGTCTCCGTCATTTTTAGTTTTTTTGCGTTGATGCTAAGGGCCTTTTTGGTATCGGTCGGAAGTGTGAACGAGTAGGGCTTCCTTTTCTTACCTGCGTTCAATGATCGATGTCGATGCTGCCGAAGGGTGTTCCTAAGACGTGTCACGAACTCCAGGCCGTCACGAGTTCCCTGCAGGTACGCAATCGCGTCAGCAACCATTCCATAGCTAGGTTCCTTTCCCCGAGTTGCGTATTTGAGACTGGTTTGTATTCCTTCGTCGGGGGTTTGCTGCATGTAGCGATAGGCCCACTCCCACTCACCTCCCTCCTTTCGCAACCATCGAGGTCTGCCTGCGTTCCCGGTCATCGCCCTTCCTCCCGCTAATTTTCGTTGATGAATTCTAGGTCTTAATCTCTCCTGTCGCTATCGTTTGTAAATACGTTATTCGTAACGTTATGCGGTAACACTAATCAAATTTATACAGGGTGTATAATCTGCAATTTAAATCTGGATTATCAAAGAATGACCCTGCGTATTCAGCCCCTCCTACAGAAGCTGACTGATTGCGGACCTGAGGCGCGATTCATATTGGAAGCCATTGCAAGGGGCGGCTCGTATGGTGGTAGTGCTGGCGAGTGCTTCCGAGGCAAGCTGCTTGCGAAACAGCTCCACATGGTGGAAGGAATAGTCAGTGCTGCCTTGGGGGAACTAGTGGCGGTTGGTGTGGTGGAACGTTTGGAGTCGGCCCCTGCCGGAAAAGGTCGGCCAAAGATCAGTTATCAAATTGCTCCGCAGTCGCTGGCCACTCTTGAGGGCCAACAATGTTCACATGCCTCTCACCCGGAACATCTGAAGCGGCTTTTTTCTGGAGCTGATATCCCGGCAGAAATCTTGGGGGCGCAGCCGAAGCCCCAGAGGGAGAGGTCGACAGTTACCAAGCTTGGAAAACCTGCGCCTCCGGGGGCTCGTAGCAGGTTGAGTATTTGTAATCGATTGCTGCTGGGAGCATTGCTAGCGAATGCCGATCAATTTGGTGTTGTGACAGGGCTCAGCAACTTGGACCTGAGACGACTGACAGGACTCGACTCCGAGAGTTTGAGTCATCGGCTCCAGCGTCTTAGGGGAGTGGGCTTGATTCGCAGCTACGTACCCGGAGTGACGAGTTCGGTTTTTCGTACCAAGAAGGTAAACAGCTCGTATTTCCTCAACCTAAATCATCCAGGCTATGGCTTGAGTGGCGAAGGTGCGGTTCTGGTGCACTGGCTGCCGCAGTCCAAAGTTCGGAACGATACTTTCGGTGTGTTGTTGCGGGACATTCATGGTTTTCGCCGTCCACCTGCATTGAACCGCGCAGAGACACCCAAGGCGGTACTTCACTTTCTAGCTCGTGAACGGCGATCTGTTTTCGATGTCTTGCGGCTCATGCTCTATCGATGCGCCTCCGAATTGCTTTCGCGCCACTGGTTTGAGCTCGATCGTGAAGGTTCGGTCGATCATGGCTGGCTGAGGGAGCGGATTGAGGCAGACCTGCAAAGGCCACTCGATTTGGGAAGGGGAGAGGTCGAGTCTGATCGGGAGTGGAAGGTTGTCATCAGCCATTTTTGCAAGCTGGTTGCTGGGATTGCGCAGGCGTACAGAGCTAGGTTTGGTGCGGCGAATTGGATCGGGTTCGACTTGGCGGAGCTCAGTATCCTGCCAGTGTTGCGAGGCGAGGGCGACGAAACCATTGCGTTGCTGCTGCAACCTCGGCCTATGGAGGCTTACGCATGCACGATTCTGTGGGAGCAGGGGCGCGGTGACGTGATCCCCGAAAACTGGCGGACAGAGGCGGAAATACCGCTGGACTATCGCTTCTATGGCGGGTTGTTGACACCGCCAGCGAGACGGTTACTAAAAAGGTAAGTCATTTTTTACCGCCCCTGCCGATCCTCTGAACGAATACGAGGAGCCCCGTTCATGAGGATCATCCGCCTGAAAGACGTTATCGATTCGACCGGCCTAGCACGGTCGACTATTTACAAGTACATCGGGGAGGGCACCTTCCCGAAGCCGGTCTCATTGGGGGACCGTTGTGTCGGTTGGGTTGAAAGCGAGGTGCACGACTGGATTTTGGCAAGAATCGAGGAGCGTGATCTAGCTGAGGACACTGTGACCCGATCTAGTCGCCTGAGTGTGGCCAGCTAATCAATCATCTGCGCCATGACCGGTTGGTAGCCGGTCATGGCGTTTATGCCGCTGGGGGGAAAGCCTGTGTTCTCAGCTAACTCCCCCAGGATCCAAATGGGTCAATCTCTCGGCAGGCTTGGCAATGTTGCTCCCCATTGCCAGGCCTGACCGGGATCGACCACAGTGGGTTGATGTGCTTCTAGTTATATAGCCATTAACTATCAATCAGTAATTGTCCAATAGTTAATCCATTTCAGCCAAACAGTACATACCGCTCAAGCGAGCGATAAGTCATCGGTTAAAAAGTACACTTCACGTGCCTGATATGCGAATAACCCATCAGGTACATCACCATGACCAAACGCAATACATACACCTACCTTTCCCAGTCCGACATCGCCATTCAGATTGAACGACTCGTTCAGGCCATCGAGCAGCATGACAGCCCAGCATTTCGGTTCAGGCAAACCCGTACAGGTTATGAGCGAGTTGAGGAGACCAGACTCTCCAGATACTTCACTCACATCCGGCAGATGATGGATCTGTTCGATGAACGGGTTGAATACCGCTACAGCGAGCACCTGCAAGCGTTCAGGGAGGCATACCAGGGCATCGGATTGGAGCATCGTCCTACCGGTCCTGTCTGCCTGAATGAAGAGGGTACGATCTACCTTGACCATCACCGCAGCATGAACTTCCTGGTAGCACGGATCCGTCAGTTGACTCGTGAACTATGGTATCGCCGTAAGAAGGATGACCGTCGTTATCTGGCTAGGCAGCAGGCGGGCAGCGTCACCGATTACGTTGATGCGGTGCTTGATCGTTACTCTCGCACCACCATAGTCAGGGTCAATCTGTACTACCTCTCGGAAGCGCAGGCAAGGTTACGTGTCGAGCATGTATTCGACGACCTGGATCGGCTGATTGCTGAGCGTGAGCGCAATCCGATCTTCGACCTTGAGACTGGTTACATCTGCAGTGTTGAACAGGGTGAAGACAGGGGATACCACGTCCATGCGGCTTTCTTCTTCAACGGTAATGAAGTGCGCGGAGACATCTATAAAGCCCAGCAGATTGGCGAGTTGTGGGAGCGTATTACGCGGGGGCAGGGCTACTTCAATAGCTGCAATCACAACAAAGAAAAAAAATACGGGAATAGGCGCGGTATTGGCATCATCTTGCGTAGTGATCGAAATATTCGTCCCCATGTCCACGACGCGGTGCGCTACCTGGTCAAGGATGATCAGCAGTTGCGGATGAAGCCGCTCCGGGGCAAATGCCTGCGCAAGGGATTGCTACGGTAGCTATCTACCTGAAATCTTTACAAGTCGCAGCCCGCGTGCTGGTCCTTCACTTCCTGACCGGTTAGGGTTCCGCCATCAGCAACACAACCACCACTTGATTGAAGTTCCCTGCACCTTGATGAAGAGACGGCATACTATCGACTCTGGCTCCGTCGCTAGAGCACTGACTGCCGTTAACCTTTGAGGAGTTTCTGTGGCACGCATTCGCCGACTGAAAATCAGCAACTTCAGGTCCATCCAAGTGCTGGATTGGGTGCCATCTCCCGGTATTAACTGCCTCATAGGCCCTGGCGACAGCGGAAAATCCACCATCCTCGACGCGATTGACCTCTGCCTTGGCGCTCGCCGAAGCAGCTCATTCGGCGATATGGATTTCTTCGCTCTGAACGTCGAAGTGCCCATCACCATCAGCGTGACGCTTGGTGATCTTCCTACATCGCTGATGGACATCGACCTGTACGGCGACTTCTTGCGTGGATTCAATCCCGAAACGGGGGCGGTCGAAGATGAACCTCGGGTGGGTCTTGAGACTGTCATCACATTGCTTCTGCAGGTTGGTGCGGATTTGGAGCCTTGCTGGACGCTTTTCTCTGAGCGCGCGGAACTGCAGCAGCTTGAGCGCACCCTCCCCTGGAAAGAGCGAGCGGCAATAGCTCCCGCCCGCATTGGTAGCTTTGCGAGTTCGAACCTGTCATGGAGTCGTGGTTCGGTGCTCAATCGACTTACTGATGAACGAGCGGAGCTTGGCGCGGAACTAGCGCGCGCCGCCAGGCAGGCAAGAGCGAACTTTGGCAATCAAGCGGCCGCACATCTAACCCAGACGCTTGAGGTCGTGCAGCAGACAGCGCAGCATCTCGGCGTTTCGGTTGGGGCGATGCCACTGGCACTCCTTGATGCACACTCTGTGTCTATTGGTGAGGGGGCCATCGCGTTGCACAGCGAGACAGGCATTCCGCTACGTTCACTTGGTACAGGTTCGTCACGCCTGCTAGTGGCTGGGCTTCAGAGGGCTGCGGCAAGCGCCGCGCCAATTGCTTTAGTCGATGAGGTGGAATATGGACTCGAACCTCATCGGCTAATGCGCTTCCTAGACTCCCTCGGCGCGAAGGACACTGCAGCTCCGCTGCAGGTCTTCATGACGACGCATTCGCCGGTCGCGCTTCGCGAGTTGTCCGGCAGCCAGCTGTTCGTTGTTCGATCAGGGCCTGAACGCCACAGCGTTATGACGGCAGGGGGAGCCAACGAAGTACAGAGTACCCTTCGGACTGACCCTGAGGCGTTCCTCGCTAAATCCATCATCGTCTGCGAGGGAGCGAGCGAGGTAGGTTTCGCGCGTGGCCTTGACCAATGGTGGGTCAGCCTTGGGGCCACCTCGTTTCTAGCACATGGAGGTGCTTACGTGAACGCTGGCGGGGGAAGTCCTGATAACAGCCTTGCCCGCGGAACCGCACTTCGGAACCTAGGCTATCGCGTGTTGGTTTTTGTGGACGCCGACAAGCCGTCGACCGCAGGACTGGCGGAAGCATTCTTGGCCGCAGGCGGGCAAATTCTTACCTGGCGTCCGGGCCTTACTTTGGAGGATGAGATCTTCCGCCATCTCAGTGACCAAGCACTTGATGCCCTTCTGGCGAAAGCCGAAGCGATAGTGGGCGCCGAACTGATGAACGAGCATATTCAGACTAGGTCCCAAGGGCGCGTGACGCTGAACGACATCCAGGATGAACGACTCGTGGATGGCTACTCACCCGCGAAGCGAGAGCTACTGGGCGCCGCATCCCGTATCCGCAACAGCGGGTGGTTCAAGTCGTTGACAACCTACCAGGAAGTCGCGAGGGACATCGTTGGCCCGTCTCTGCAGAATGCCGATGCGGGTTTCATGGTCGTCACGAACCAGCTCTGGACGTTCACAAGTGCCTCTTGAAATCGACATCTTCGCCATCGAGCGTGGCTCAATAACAGCCCCCGCAGGTTGTGGGAAGACGCAGCTGATTGCTGACACGCTCATCGCGCATACGCAGAGCAAACCCATCCTCGTCCTGACGCACACGAACGCTGGCGTTGCGGCTTTGCGCACACGCCTGAGACGTGCAGGCGTTCCTAGCTCCGCGTATCGGGTCTCCACCATCGACGGGTTCTCGATGCGTCTCATTGCCAAGTTCCCGGCGCGAAGCGGCCACAACCCGCAAATCTTGGAGCTCCACCAGCCCAACGCGGACTACCCTGCAATTCGAGAGGCCGCCAGGCAGTTGCTGCACGCTGGCCACCTTGCCCAGCCTATCCGTGCCAGCTACGCGCGGTTGCTTGTCGACGAGTATCAAGACTGCAATGTCGTCCAGCATGCCATTGTGTCAGGTTTGGCTCAGGTGCTTCCGACCTGCGTGCTTGGTGACCCCATGCAAGCCATCTTCGGTTTCCGTGGCAATCGACTGGTGCATTGGGCGAATGAAGTTCAGCTCCAATTCCCGGCTGCGGGTGAACTGACGACTCCTTGGCGCTGGCGACTGGCCGGGGCTGAAAACCTTGGGCAGTGGTTACTCGCCATCCGGCAACAACTTCAGGTTGGCCAGCCGGTGGACCTACGTACGGCTCCGGCAGAAGTACGTTGGGCTCAGTTGAACGCTGGAACAGAAGTCCAGCAGCGGCTAGTGGCCGCGAGAACTGAGGCCCCCAACGCTCATGGCAGCGTCCTCATCATCGGGGACGCCATGAATGTGCAAGGCCGCCATCAGCTCACGAGCCAGACACCAGGGGCCATGGCCGTCGAAGCTGTCGACCTACGAGATCTAGTCAACTTCGCAAGGCAGTTCGACCTGCAAGGCATCAATCCTCTGGCACAGCTCGCCGAATTCGCTTCAAACGTGATGACGGGGGTTGGTGCCGCAAACTTACGAACGCGTGTCGAGTCTCTACGTGGAGGGCGGGCCCGAACGCCTCCTACCCCGGCTGAGGTCGAGGCCGTTGCATTCGTCGCGGAGCCAACGCTTGAGCGAGCGCATCGACTGATCAATGCCCTAGCTGACCAGCCTGGCTCTCGCGTGTTCCGACCAGAAGTCCTGCACTGCTGTCGCTCTGCCATGCAAGCAGTAGCAGGAGGGGCATCCGACTTTCTGACTGCAGCGATTCAAGCTCGCGAACGCAATCGCCATCTTGGTCGACCGATTGCACGACGTTCCGTTGGCAGCACGTTACTTCTCAAGGGCCTGGAGGCGGACGTCTCGGTGATTCTGCATCCTGAGTTGATGACAGCCCAAAACCTTTATGTCGCCCTTACACGGGGCGCAAGGCAAGTAGTTGTGTGCTCTCCTACAGCCATACTCACGCCGGTGCGAAACGGTTGAGTCGTCTCGTGATTAGGGCGTAATTGGAAGGAGACTGGTAATCGGCGATCACCATCCCTTCCTCATCAGTGTTTCAAAATCTCGACGTGACAAGACCTGTGCGCAGTTACGCCAGTCGTTATCGGTTGGGCGCATGGTCGCGTTGTACCGTAGATCGAAGCCCGTTTCCTGCTTCTGGGCATTGATGTACTGATCCATCAATTCCCCTAGATGCTCGATATCGTCAATCCATTCGTCTTTGATGGTATCTGGCAACGAACCGAACAGATCGAAGCGGTCCTTCATGCGCTCGGAAAGGCGGTCGTAGACTTTTTCGTCCACCGTCTGCTCGTTCACGAGGTTGAGCATGTCCACTTTGTCGCGTGTCTGACCGAAACGCTTGATGCGACCGATGCGTTGTTCGAGTTTGGTCGGGTTCCATGGAAGGTCAACGTTGATTAACGCGCCCAGCGTCTGTAGGTTGAGTCCCTCACAGGCTGCATCGGTGGCTACCATAAGGCGAAGCTTGCGATCCGCGACCATGCGCTTGAGGGTTTCACGCTCGATGGCCACGCTGTCACCTTGTCGATAGAGCCGGCTGCGACTAGCCCCTGCGTAAAGACCTACTGCCTCATCGGGGTAGCGTGCAGCGAGCGATTCAGCTACCCAGCGGGCGGTGTCGTAGTATTGGCTGAAAATAATGCAGCCAAGCTCACGCCATCCCTCGTTCTCCAGGTAGTGCAGGATTGCCTTAAGTTTTGGATCTTCCTTGACCAGCTTCAGGCGATCTAGCAGCCGCTCCAGGGCCAGCTGCTCATCGGTGCTTTGTACTTGCACCGAAACCTCACCCTCATCGCTTTCTTCAGTGATCGTCTCGCCGCCCAGTAATTTGGTGGCGGTGTTGATCCCAGCGACGATACTGCTGCATATGCGCTGCTCCATCAGATTTTTCATGAAGCCGCTTCCACGTCCGCTGCTGGCCAAAGCCTTGCCGAAGCCACGAGCCTGGTTGTAAGCCTCGCGGAAGTCCTCACTGGAGCGTAGAGCCAATCCTTCAAACAGGGCATGGAAGCGGTGAACATCCTTTACTAATCCGACATCGGGATGAACGTCCACCCCAATGGCCTTGAGAAGCCCCTCATTTTCGAGCGTGGTACGTTTGCGCAGCACCACATGGCGAACAAATGGATTCTCGCGTTGGAAGAAGCTAGCCCCGGCGACACGGCGCTCCAGTGCATCTTCCATAACCTCACGGGCATCCTCACCCAGCTCGGAGTATGAGCCGCCAATCCATTCGTTCTGCGGTAGCCCCAGATCCTGGCGAATCAAGCTGTACAGCCGCCGAGCTTGGCTGTCTTGAGTTGAGTTAACGGTAGGCAATGGCGCACGAAGCAACCGCCAGGCATAACCTGCATCCGTTACGTCCTCTTCCCCAGATAGGATCGGGATAATGTTTTTTGGCCTGTGCCATTCTGAAAAATCTCCGCCCAGAACGAAATTACCTTTGCCCTGGTGCAGAACCCGCACCAAGTCCCACAAGTCCTCCCGGCGAGTCTGGATTGGCGTTGCCGTCCCCAGTAGAACGTGATCTGAGCGGGCAGAAATTTCACGGATGAACGCCAGCAACTCATTCGGTGTGCCTGCGTCCTTGCCCATTCCCTGTCTGGTGCGCGCCTTATGCGCCTCATCGAGTATGACCAGCCCAAAGCCGCCACGGAGCCCGAGCAGATGCGCCTTCTCCGGCGAGTCGCGTAGCATTAGGCCAGTTGAGATGATGCCGATCCTCAGTGGACAGCTTGCAACATGCCCAGCTCCTTCGGCCGAGATTGCTCTTCCCTGCTCATCAAGCCAGGCTTTCTGCTGCGTCTGCCATCGCGCGCAGGGAATGCCCAGCTTGTCCATCATCTCGGTCTGCCACTGCTCGCAGAGGGTCGCCGGTGCAAAGATGATGACGGGCTTACTGCGCCCTTTCTGCTCGGCCAGGAGACTTAACGCAAGTGCTGCTGTTCCCATGGACAGTGTTTTACCCAAGCCGACCTCATCTGCAAGCAGCAAGCGGACAACGCCATACTCTTGGTAATGCTTCAGGCACTCTGTGACGAATCCCTGTTGCCAGGGTTGCAGAGAGAACCCTTCGCGGTACAGCGGGGACTCAATCAGGGCAGCTGGGGCAATCTGCTCAGGCTCCTCCACCTCATCAATGGATACCTCATGGCGGTGGCTGCGCCGAGTAATCTCCCGGCACACCGCATCCGGGAGGGGCTTGGCTGAATTCCACAGATAATCGAATTCGGCCTCGATCCAGGCGACCCCTTCGGGGGAATCGTCGGACCAGAGGATTTCGTAGTGACTTTGCCAACCACTACTGGTCTCGTTCATTGAGCCAATGAAGCCTAGCTTGCGGCCATCGGCCAGATCGATCACCCCAGCCTTGCCATGTACGAAACCGCAGGCGCTGTCAGGCGCAACCCGAATGACCTGGCCACGTTTCTCCAGAAATGAGGCCAGTTGTTGGTAGCGTTCGCGATTCAGTAGCGACTCAATCTCGACCGAGCGTTCGTTTAGCTTGCCCAGCAGCTTGGCCTCACACACCTGTGCAACCCGCAAGTCCTCAGCCTGAATGTCCGCATTGCAAACAATCTGCACCTCGGGAATCTGATCGATCAGCTCTCCGGCGACCTCAAACAGCGAACTGGTGAAGTAGCCAGCGATTCGCCGATAACGCCGAGCCCCTTTGAGGTGTTCGACGAGAAAGCTCTGATCCAGTGCATGAGTGCGTGAGGACAAGCGGGTGATCGTCATGCTTTAACCTCTCAGGAGTCCAATCGCTGCGTTTGCATCCTTGAGACAAGAACGTCTGCAGCCGAACGCACAGCTTCATTGCGGGACTTGTTTTCCAAGAAACGGACCAGATCGATCAGCTTTGGACGGACCTCGAGGTAGTCAGGCAGATCTTCCATCAGTGTTTTGACCACAGATTGCGGTTCGACATCAGTTAGCAGTTGCTGAATTGCGATGATCAGGTGGCCCAGCCAGGTTGGGCCAATTTCCGTGCTATCGGTTAGTTCGCGTGAGCCAAACTCGTCAACTTGCTTCAGTCGTGCACCATTGGCCGTCATGCTGGCCATGACCTTGCTGTAATGATCGACGCAGAAGGCCTTTGCAAAGTTCTGGTAGTTATCCAGCTTAGAGGCTCCCACCGACTCCATGTCCAGCATGCGGAGATAGAAACGCTGGATACCGCCAATAGCCTGCCAAGTTTCGAGTGACACGCCCTCCGGCACCAACAGGCTATTCGCCGCTTCGGAAGCTTGCTGGACGATCTCATCCACCACGGTTTCTTCACCTTTAACGCGGGGACGGAAAGCGAAAGTGGTGACATCGATTTCGCCAATCTTGGTGTAAGCAGTCAGAACTTTCAGCGCTGCGGCATAGCCGGCCATCTGCAAGTCAGCATCGTTGAACACCGGCTCGCCCATGTGAGCCTTAGTTTCATCGTTGAGGTGCATCATTTGCTTAATCTGTGCAGCGACTTCCTGGCGTACCACCGGCAGGATGCGTTGCTTGAAGCCCACCTTTTCACCTACCGGGCGCTTGCGCAGCATCAGAGTTACAGTTCCCTGTACATAGCCGCCCTTCTTCAGCTCTGAGGTGGTCTCAGTGGCGATGTACCAGGCGGCCACAACCTGCAGGCCAGCAGCCCAGAAGATGCCGACCATGTCCGACCAGACCTCTGTGCTTTGGTGGGTGAACATCACGCATTGCATGCCGTTTTCGGGCATGTGGTTGGCCATTGCCGTGTAGGCGTCGATCATTCCGCGGCGGAAGTCGTCGCCGGAGCCTTTGACCGCCAGCGCACGGCGCGAATCCCACACCAATTCGTCGAAGGGCTTGGGCGGGTTTTTGCGCATCCAGGCGATAAAAAACTCAGTGATTTCGTGGTAGTTCACCGCATCGGCATAGGGTGGGTCGGTGATGAAGAGATCGCAAACACTCGAGACCTCGGCGGCAGGAAGACACCGCTGCTCAAACCGAGGGCCATTGGGAATTGTCGAGCCGGATACTTTAGCTTCCAGAGAGTCAAGCAAGTAGCCAGATGCTCGACAGCCGTAGTTGTACAGAACATTCAGTGCCTGGTTGTCAAATACCTGTTTGGTACCGCCGCTTCGACCAGGACCATCGCCAATTGTCCAGCGTGTCAGTCGTGCGCTGGTATTAATCATCTGGCACATGCTCAGCGAAAGGGTAGCGGAGGCATGCTTTTTTAACTCGGCATACAGCAGTAACTGCCGCGCATTGAACAAATGATGCCAATGCGTCCAGCCACGCGTTCGAATCGGTTCATCAGTCTTGTCGCCCGGCTCAATGACCATATCCGGCACAAGACCTTCGTCTTGCCAGCGGCTCAGATTTTCGGCGACGATCTTTTCCACCAGCTGCTCACGAATTAAATCGGCTTCGCTCGGCGCTGCGAAGTAGGTTTTTGGCCTCGCATCTTTCAGAGTGTCCTTGGATATCCAGTGAATGGCATACAGCCGCTCCTGAAAAATGTCATTCGATGCAGCTACAAAATCGGCCTTCACCCATTGCCTAAGACGGTTCCCCGTATTGCCGCGCGATTCACGAAAGTCGCCGCGCAAGGTTTTGATCGGAATGCGGAATGTCTTGCCATCCAACTGATACTGTAAGTTGCCGTCCACAACGGTACCAGTAGCAGCGGCTCGCATCTCTTCAGCCGTAGCTCCGCTCTTGACTTGGATGTCGAATCGCTTGTTGGAGTAGTCAGGAACCAGCAGTGCGGTTACGTTCCCGTTCTTTGAAATGACCCAAGTTGGCGATAGTGGAACCAGCCAGCCAGACTCTGGGCAACGCGTTTCCAAGCAATACAGAAAGGCTTTGGCTTGATTACCTTTGGCATCCTTTTCGATACCGAGTGTATCAATCGCTGAAGCTACAGCTTTTGCAGCTATGCGATTCTCTTTCTCGATCGCGGCACGAGACTCGGCGCTGGCGCCCACAATATTGAAAGCGCCCCAAGTCAGCATGCACGCGATGGGGTTGAGGTCGGAGGCATAAGCATCGCAGCCGATGCGAGCGGCCTCGAACGGGATGGAACCACCGCCGCTAAAGGTGTCGCCCACGCGTGGACGATGACCGTAGCGCAGGATGCCAAGTTGCTCCACTAGCTCGGGCAAGGTCTTCACGTTAATGCCCAAGTGGGCATAGTGACGATTGATCTCAGACCATACTGGAGCGTAAAGCCAATCTTGGTCCACTTCCTCCGGGCGCTTGCCAACGCTGGCCTTTTCCTCATAGTTCGAAAGTGTGGCCAGTGCCTGCCGGTACAGTACGAGCTTGTCGTCATCAGTGATATCGCGTCGCCAGCCGCGACGGCCGAAATAGCGTTCTGGATCAGAGATCGGGATAAGGCTCTGCAAAACCGATGCAGAGAACGCATTTCCGGCCAGGGCACGGCGTGCCAAACCCTCATCATCAAACGCCATCAGCTTCTCGAACACTGCCAGATCGGCCTCTGCGTTGTCCGTTGGCGGTAGCAGGCTGCCGAGTACTATGGCACGCACCAGAATCAGCGGCTTGCGACCCTTCCAGTAGGATCCGAGCCCAGTCAGGGTCTGCGCTGCCACCGCCTTGCGTTCAGTCTGCGCCTCGAAGGAGACTTTCTGTGCCGGAAACAAAATCTCGATCAGAGCTGGTGCATTCTTCAGAGCAAACGGCACCAGCTGCACGGTATTCATTGCAGTCATTTCGGTCTTCCTTAATCGAATAGGCCCAGCGTCGGACGCTCAGTATCTGGTTTGCGGGATTTCACAGTCTGCGGCTTGAATAGTTCTGTTTGTGCCACGTCGCCCAATGCATGTCGGAGAGCCAGTCGCCAACCTTTGTTGCCGTCATGAACACCGCCTGTACTCATAGCGGTCATGCCGAACAGCCACCAGCGTTCTTCGGGGCGTAAGGCCAGCCAGTTGCGTACTGCGACAGGAATCTTCTCGGGGCTCATGTCTTCAACCGCCCAGGCCAGTACGCAGAGCTCTTTGCCGAGCAGGCGATCCACAGAGTTGTCACCCACTTTCCAGGCGCTGACACGCAAGTTGTGCTCCTTCAGGCGTACATTGAAGGCCCGCTGAACCTCACTGCGGATTGCTGTCCAGCGCGAGCGCTCAATCACAACGCGCTCGATGATGCCGGTTTGCTGATCCTGGGCTTGCAGCCCGATACTTTCGATGATGCGAACTGCGCCAGTCGAGCTCTTGGGCACCTCCACTAGGAAGTGATGAGGGTCTGTGGTGGCAGGAACACCAAAACCGATGGTCGGGCGCTCAGGTGCCTTGGTTTTTTTGGCTCCAATTACTGTTTTACTTGGGGAACGAGCCATGCCTGATTCCTCTTTACGTAATGCGTTGGCCATGGTCATTCTTCCTGGATCACATCGCCAGGGCGCAGCTCAACACCACTGAGTTTGGCGAACTCCTTGGCAGCGAAGCCATTTTCGAAGGCTGCTCCGCTTCGAACTTGAACGGTAACGCTTTCTTGCTCATTCCCCAGCGCCTTACGCAGACCGTTGATGGCTGCCTCGATCACGGAAGCTGTGACCTCGCGCTCGACAAAGTTGATGCTAACGGTGTTCTCACCTTCACCAATCTGGATACGTACACCCTTGAAGGTGGCCGGCGAGTTTTTAAAGCTATTGAGTACACCGAACACCTTTTCGGTACTGTCGAGTGACACCTTCTTATTCTCAGCCAACTTTGCCGGCTTGGCATCGTCAATCTGAACCTGTTTGTCGTTGGCTGCTGGGATCTGGAAGTCGGCGGTACGTGTAGCCTCGCCCGAGCAGGCATAGACCATCAGGCGGGCGGCCTGTGAGCCAACCTCGAAGGGGTTTCCGTACAGTTCCCCATCTTTAGGGTTGGATCCATCCAGGGTGTAACGCATATCGGCTGCAGGCATGCAGGAGAGGGTAACCATGCGCTTGTCGGCGATGGCCTGGACTTGGTGACGCACGCGAAGCTCAGCCACCCAGCGCTGCGGCTCGCCGGTTTCATGTTTGCCTTCGCTGTCTACGGCCAGGAAGTACAGAGTTGCCGCGTCGGTCGTGAAGTTATCGAGGTCCTCGATCTTAGGGTCGCTGCTACTGACCTTGGCGGTCTGCGCGTAATAAACCACTGGGCTCTGGCCTGCGTTGCGAGGAATCAGGGCCAGAGTGGTTTCACCTGTTGCTTCGTTCGAGGCATGCACGGTCACGTTTACTGCCGTTTTTTCTGCCGGGAACGGTCCTTTCTCGATGTAACCGTCAGTCCCTTGTCGCCAGCGGCCTTGCTTCAAGGCTTCTGTCTTGAGGGTCTCCATACCTCCGGCTCCGGGCATCCAGGCCCAGATCGGATTGCTCTTTGCACGCATCAGCACATCTTTCCATGGCGTTCTGCGGTCATTCGCCGGCCAAAGATCCTCTTCCGCCATCGCCCAGTAGGTGCCCGGTTCATCCGATAGATTGAGGATCAGTTTGTAATTGGCACGAGGGCTGGCCAGGAGCTGCTCAATCTGGTGTTCGGCAGAGTTGGTGCCTTGTCCCATGTTCAGGCCATTATCGATTGTGGCTTGCATGAGTTGGGCATTGCCGGCCATCTCGTCGTTGGCCGGGAAGTAGATCCGATTGTAGGTGCCGGAAAGTGCTTTATTGAAGCGCTGCTGGGCATCTTCCTGGCGATCACGTGCCTCCTCGAAGAGGCTGTCACCGTCCTTCAAGCGCTTGCAGATGGACTCAATTGCATACAGATCGCGCAGACGATCTTCGACGGTATCGGCGAGATAGCTGTCCTGACCGGACAGCACCATGAAATTGTTCTTTTCTTGCTGGTACACGAAGAAATTGACCAGCTCGCTCGGCGGTAGCTTGCCGTCCGGGCGCACCACAATTAGGACACGAGGCCCGCTCAGCTTAAGATCATCCAGTCGCGGCAGCACTTGGACATCTTGGTAGGCAGCCTTGCTAACCGGCTGCAATACAGCTGTGAGCTTGTTGATCAGTGCCTGGTCGATCTTCGGCTGAGGGATGTCGCGAGCATTTCGTTCAATCTGGCGAGAGAGATTTTCTGTTTCTTTAATGAAGAAACGCTCTTCTTCGCGATGCAGATACCACGCCTGCTCACGCAGTTTCTCCAGAGCGGTCTTGAACTCATCTGACTTACGGTTAGGGGCTGCCAAAAACTCGATGATCTCTGCCTCGGTCAGGCCGATTCGACCGCCGACCGCCCGAGAGAATGAGGACGCTAGCAACAAAGCACCAACCTGCTGAGCGGCATCGCTACCTAGGTTGGCATCGATTTCTTCAGCGATGGACTGACCATCGTCGGCAATATCGTGGGCCATGGCCGGGCGGAGCGAGTTGGCAATGCGTCCGACTTCCTCACGCACTGCATCGTCATTCAGACGCAGGTGCTGAGCCCCAGCCAGGAAGACATCATCAGTCTCGCGGTCATCGACGCTCTTGAGCAGGCGCGCAGCGAACTGCATCAGGCCTCGTGTCTGCCGAAAGCCCTCGTTCTCCTTGAACAATGCAACCAGATGCTTGAAGGAGGGGTGAAACGGGTAGGTTTCCCTTACCTGCTGGGCGACCTGTTCCAGGCTTGTCGCCACAATGTATCCACCATCAGCTGCTGCCTTGATACGCTGAGCATATTCCTCGGCTACATCATTGATGACGGACTCGTCGGGCAGCTCCAAAATCAGCCGCTTCTTCAGGATCTCGTAGATCTCGTTACCAGCGAGTTGGACGGGAGTGATGGTGCTGGCCTGGCGACTGGCTTCTTGCTGGAGGTTAGAAATTGCTTCGGCAATTGCCTTTGTCTGAGCAACATAACTGCCCGATAGGTTGGCAATCACAATGCAGCAACGTGGTAGCTCCAAGGCAGCGCTCATCAGGCAGCTGAGCGTATAGGTGCTTACAGTGGCCAGCGTACCGCCACCGATGACAGTGGTGCTGGCGATCTCTAGGTAAGGCGGCAGCTCATCAAGCATGATAAGCGTCGGCTTGTCCCCGATGATTTTCTTCCAGCCAGCCTGGTCGACCGCACGAGGGCCATTGACCCAGTAAGGCTTGACGGCCTCTTCTTCGCCCAGCTGGGTAGCGATCTCACCCCAGATGTAGTTCTCAGGAGTGTTTCGACCGTTGAATGCCGCTACTCGCACTTCACCAACGTCAATCCGCTTAGCAAGATCAGGTGACAGCACTTCGCTGCGCAGATGAGGGTGCTTAGCCAGCAGGCCGAGAGCAATCATCATGTGGGTTTTACCGCCACCCATTGCCTGGGTCAGTTCGAAAACCGCCTGATCTGATTTGCCGTCAAGCCGCAGCATCCCCTCGCGAAACAGCTGTTCCATGCCGGAGGTGATGTAGTTCCGTGCAAAGAACTCGCGGCCATCTCCCTCATCTGAGATAAGGGCGGAAAGGTTCTCGATCCCCTCGCTCATCCGGTAGTCGCGAATGATGGGATTGAATGTGCATGCCTGCTTGACTGTCTTGAGCATCTGCTCGACTCCCTGAGAATTGTTTAATCGTTGCTCGACTGGCTGGAGGGGGTGGTGGGCTGCGGGATGGAAAGCTCTCGGCTCACCTGCTGCAGAAACCACTCGCGCATGGTCAACCCGCGCGCCTTGAGTTCGGCGTAGATCTTCTGCTTTTGAACGGGATCAACCTCGATCACAACGCGATTGCTAGTTTTCATCGGCATGGGCACCTGGCTCAGGTTTGTAACGTGACGTGATGTTACTTGAGTGGATTAGGTGTAAGAAGTATTTTCATGAGTTGCCGTGTTGCGGATATTGGAGAATCGCATCTTTAGTGGGCTTGCCAATATGCTGACAAGGCGCGCTGGAAGCGGGCTGTGGTTTGACAAAAGAGAATCTCAACCAGCATGACGATTGCCAGTAATACTGCCGCCGTGCTGGCGGCAATTTCGCCTATGGACGACTGAGGCCAGACCCCGTTACCGAGGGGCAGCGGCGCGATATGCTGAAACTGCGAGCGCACTTGCTTGAGCACCCGTCTATTGGCATCGGATGAGGTCGAAAAAAAAGGACGAAAATAAACAGGGGGGCAGGTGCCCCCCTTATTACATCGCCTCTGCAGCAGTGTTCAGGGCTGTTATTGCATCAGATAGCCCATCGGCTGGTCATCTTTGTCGAAGCAGAGGATGGTTTCACAGTGGCCGCCTAGCTGGTCGGCATTCGATTCGCTGATGTCCGGCAACCACTTACTCAGTTCAGCGACTGGTACCTTCTTGTTATTGATATAGCAGTCGTCATCCATGCGCGGATTGCACCAGGCAGTTTTGACTTCTGGCCATTCGGACAGGGGAGCAGCCGGAGTCTTCGTCGCTGCTGATGCAGTTCCGCCCTTCTCCTGATTCCAAGCTGCCCAACCACCGATGTAACGCTTGTCGAAGGTCGAAACCAGTTCATTGTCCGGGACACCTGCATCTAAGTAGAACTTCATCAGCAGGCTACCCGCTTCGGCGTATGACACTTGACGGGTGGCGTCGACGCGGTAGGCGACTGGCTTGCCATCAGAGCTACTGCCTATGCGATACCAGATGGAGAGCTGAAACGGAGTGTCCTCATTCCAGTTACCTACCTCTGCACCCTGGATTCGACAATTTCCACGCTGGCACATGCCATTGACTTTATTGGTGACGCGGACGTTCTGCTGGCGTTGAGCATCCCAGAGGTCCACGTACCGCGTGCTGGTGAGCCAGGTACAGAAGAGCATTGGTTGACCCGTCGCTGCTGGCCGGGTGACGCATGGAATCGCTTCCGGGAGGTTGTGCGCCGATTTCTCGTCGGGAAAGAAAGCCGCTGTACCTTGGTACGCGGAGATCTCAGCGTTGGCTTGAGCACAGAACGCGAGAAGGAGGATGCTGAGAATACGTTTCATGGTTTGTTTCTTACTATGAAGGTGGGAGCGAAGGAGGTCTTGAGCAAGCTGCTATTTCTTGTAAACAACCTTGAGCTGCTTGTTGACGTAGTCCTTGATGATTTCGTAGTCGGGGTTGTACGTAACGAGCGTATGGCCTACCCCTGCTGCTGCCGTTAATGTCGCTATGGTCAACGTGGCGGGTGTTGTCAGTACACTGAATACAGCCCCGAGTGCGCCGCCTTGCACCACTGCACTTTTCACATCGCTTTTAACTCGACACTTCAGCCCCTGGCTTTCAATCTTGGTTTCAACCAGTTTGATACCTGCCATGAAATTGCCTCTGAGGCCATGGATCTCGAAGGACGCTTTGCTTCTCACGAGACCTTCAATCTGCGCTTCATTCAGACCGGTTATGACGATCATGGTTTTTCTGAGCTCCCTGCATGAGGTGGTGGATTAGAGAAAAAGTCGAATGTCAACCTTTTGAGGTGAGTCTCGGTTTGGGAGGTCCTTCATGTCAACAGGTTGATGCCCAACCATCCAGGTTGAACTGGAGGGTGGCATGTCAAAAACCGAATCGAAGCAGCTGGCGGAGCTTGTTGGTCAAGCAATTGCTCGCCAGCGTGCTCGTTGCAAGCTGAGTCAGGAGCAGGTTGCGGAAAAGCTTGGGATTGGAAGCGAGGCCGTATCCCGTATCGAGCGTGGGATCGTCATGCCTAACATCGAGCGTTTGGTCGAATTGGCGGCGGTTTTTGGTTGTGAAACGGCTGATTTGCTGACCGAGGGGAGTTCTCGCCCAGAAGATCAGGCGCGGAGGCTCTATGACTTGCTGTCTAGACTGGAGGCGCATGACCGCGACTTCGTCATGGACATGGTGGAGCGTCTTGTCACTAGACTCGATCGCAACTAATGGGCTCAGTCACGGCGGTTGCTTTGTTGTTTCAGAGGATTCTTGTTCCCCTGGCTCGTCGAACAGAGCACCACAGCGCAGGCACAAGCAGTTGAACCCCGCGAAGTGATATTTGGCGACATCCTCGGCTACCCGCAATGCCGATGGATAGGCGGGAGTGATAGCGGCCAACCCATTGATGAGCAGATGGCTGCCTGGCGCTTGGGTATCCTCATTCGCTTTCTGCACTTCTCGCAAAGCTCTGTCAGCTAGGCCGACCAGCAGTGCGATTCCCTTGGCTGCTTCCCGGATCAGGACGGCCTTGGAGTCGCAGATCAAGCAGTGTCGAAGCATGATTCATTCTCCTGGAAAAGCGGCCATGGACACGGCCGCGCACGGTGATTTTGAGTATTTCAGGTGGGATTTTTCTGGTCGGGGGACAGTAGCCTGAGTAAGCGACTCAGGATCCAGCAGGCCAGCACCACGGCCAGTAACAGAGGTGGGAAACGCAGCATGAGCAGAATGCTTAGCACCAGCGCTCCTGCGGCGGCGAGCGCACCGACGAAAATGAACAAACAGAGCAAGAATCGCAGTAGAGGCATGGCGGGTCTCCAAAAGCTTTTGCCTGGCAGATTACTCAGCACAGGCAGGTTCGATTCAATGGGCCTGTGAGGCGAGAGCTTCCAGCTTGCCAGCGAGAGAGTTGGGAGCTGGCTGCGATTCACCCTGGCTAGAGGTGCTGGCGGGCTCCGAGTTTGCGAAGAACTCTTCGATCACGACGTGACTGTCCTCCTCGCTGTCCTCGAAGGCTCCATTGCCGAACCCCCGGCGAGCAGTCTCATCCAGTGCCGTCTGGTTGAAACCAGCTGTTTGCCGCTGTGTATCGAGGTCGCTCGCTTTCTGTAGTGCTTCGGTCATACCCATGCCATTACGTACCGTGAGATCGACGTAGAAGATCGGCGTGCCATGGCTTTGGCGCGTCGATTTACCACGTAGACGCAGCTCTAGCGGTAGGCAGGCCAGGCGGTTGCCGGAGATAGCCTGGAAGTAATGCAGGCGAGCGGCCAGTGTGCGGATGCTGTTGAAGCCGGTGGTGCGAAACACAAAGCTGCCAAGCGGATCGTCATCTCCAACCAGCACATTCAGCCTCCCGTAAGGTTTGCAGGCACCGCCTTTGGCCAGTGGGCAGGCATCGGGCGACGGGCAGGGCAGCGATTGCATGCCCTTCTGGGTAGCACGCTTGCAGGTTTCGCCATTGCCTACGCAGACGGGGCGACCTGTCTGCCGATCAAACAGGGTGTAGTCGGCGCGAAAATTCAGTTCCGGTTC
Organism: Pseudomonas sp. T8; assembly: GCF_024610635.1. NCBI lineage: Bacteria > Pseudomonadati > Pseudomonadota > Gammaproteobacteria > Pseudomonadales > Pseudomonadaceae > Pseudomonas > Pseudomonas sp. T8. Next base: position 3,365,922 of record NZ_CP102374.1, on the reverse strand, counting down.
ATTGAACAGCAGACGGACCGGGATGCTGCGTAGCTTGTCTTCCTGGCTTTTGCGCAGCTCGTCATTGAGCGGGTGCAGCAACCAACCGTCTTTGCCTTGCACCTGCGAGGTGATGGTGAACTGGTCATCTTTCTCTGGCAGGCGTTTGCCGTTCTTCTCGATGACCTTGCCGATAGAAATCCGACCTAGTACCGGCGGGGTGATAGCCAGACCTTTGAGCATGGTGGTTCTCCTACAAACGAAAAAAGGCCAGCAACGCAGAACGAACTGCATGGACTGGCCAAGGGAGGGAATGGTTGAGGGGAATGGGGAATCAGCCGACCAAAAAGCGTCGCGCACCAGGCTTCAGTAGTGGGTACTTGGCTTGCAGGTACGGCTTGTCCTTGAGCAACTGAGTGACGTCCAGGCCTACGCTGTCCTTGGCTTTGCGCCAACTGATAAAACCGTTGCTGAACTCCGCTCGGGTCGCTTCACCCATGGCCTGCTGTAGCGTCTGCTTGAGCTGGGCTTCGCGATTTTCCTTCTCACTGATGGATTCGCGCACAGCCTTGAGCTCAAGGTACACCGCTGCCAAACCGGCGCGGCCACTGAAGTCGACGGTCCGGCCGTTGTCCTCTGGATAGAGACAGCGCAGCGCCATTTCAGCCGAGGCAGAACCATCAGCCGGCGGCGGTGTATCTGTTTCCACGTAGTGCCAGAACTTGCGCTCCAGCTCGATCAGACGAGCGATCATCTGCTCGTCACGCTCGATGCGATGAATCTCCAACGCCTGGCCACCGAGTAGCACGGCCACATCTGCCGCCCGTTTGCCGGTGACAGCGAGCTGGTGCATCACTTGTAACTCCACATACTCGGGCACGCCATCTTTCCAGAGGCGTGCCCCGTTTATGCCGGCTGTCTTGCATTCGAGGATTTGCACATCGTCCGCACCGATCACCTCGCGGTCGATGTTGGCCAGCATCCAGGGCAGCTCGGGATCCGGATGCTGCAGCACAGCGTTGATGCGCCGAACCTTGTTCTTGGAGCGTTTGCTGTAATGCCAGGCCACGACCGGTTCGAGGACATTGCCCCAGTACATTGGGCTTTGCTCATCGTGCGGGTCGGCCTTCGGCAGCGTGGTGTCGCGACCGGTTTTCTCCAGCCACAGTTCCAGCTGCGACTTGTAGGGATTCAGACCGACCGCCGCGGCGGCATCCGAGCTGCCAATGCCCTGCTTACGCACGGCCAGCCAATCTTCACGCGGTAATTCCTTTGTACTGATCAAGCGCAGTGCCGGGCGCGACTTGCTGGCGCTGGTCAACGGAGTAGCTTTCATAGCGTTCACCTTGCGGAAAATAGAAACGCCCGATCAGCAACAAGGCTGATCGGGCGTTATGGGGGGAGTAAGTAAGCGGTCAGGCGACCAGTTGCAGAGCGGTGTCCAGGGCGCGTTGCTTGATCTGCGCACCCTGGCCGAACCAGGCTGAGTCCATGCGGTACTCGTTACTGCGGGCACGGCGTTCGTGGTCGACGTACTCGGTCACAGCGTTGAGCAGGCCCCAGGCCGTGCCGCGTGCCGAGTCCAGCTGGCTGCCCCGGCCACGCCCCTCGTACAGCTCTTGGACCTTGCGCAGGGCGCGCTCGTTGGGCAACACCTCCGGCAGCGCAGCGGTCGGATTGGTTTCGCAGAGCACATTCATAAAGAAGCCCAGCGCCTCATGCCACTGCACTTTGCGTTCGGCTAGGGCACGCATGCGGTACATAAAGTCGTCCCATTGCGAGACGGCAATGCCGAGCTGCTTCTTCACCGCCTTCGGATCGAAACGCGTGTTGTGCGGCACTTTGATCGCACGGCTGGTGCCGTCCAGGGCGATGGTCAAGGTGTTGTTGCAGACCACGCGCACGGTGGTGGGTGTTGCCGTGGTGGCCAGGGTGCCGTCGCAGGACGTGGCTAACAGCAGGTAGCCGTTGACCTGATCGTTAACCTTGAGCGCAGCACCTTGACCGGTACGCGCCAGCGCCCAGAACTTGCGACCGCCCTTGAGTACCCCCGCAGTCTCCAGCTCGTAGCCGGAGACCTCGGTGAGATCGCGGTAGAACTCCAGTACCTCTCGCGGCTGCACGGTGTGGTAGCGCTGGGAAACCACCGACAGCGGTGCCTTGGTGTCCGAGCGGAAGAGCACCTTCTGCTCGGGGAAGGAATGGATCGCGCCCAGATGGCCGATGGTCTCTGATTTGAAGTGAACCGGGCTTTCCTGGATCTCCCAGTCCATGCCGGCTTCGCGTTGCCAAACTTCGATGGGTTGCTTCTGAGTGAGCTGATTGCCTAGGCCATGCCAGGGAGTTTCGCCAGCATAGGCCATAGTTTCGACGAGATGAGCCATGGTTGTAATTCCGTTAGGTGCAAGCCGGCATAAAGCGCCACGCAGAGCGCAGCACCGACCGGACGTAATAAATAGAAGGGAAGTTGACTTGGTTAGGTCGGGAGGTTGAAGCGGTGGCCACATAGCAAGCAGAGGTTGTGGGCCAGGACGTGGCGATCGAGCGACTCACCCAGTTGGGCGCCGAGAGCACAGCCGCCGACACCGCCGGCCAACCCGCCGAGGATGGCACCCGATACCGAACCGAGTGTGATACCGACAGGGCCGGCGATAGCGCCAATAAGCGCGCCCGCTTGGCCTCCAGCTAGCGCAGCACTGACGCCGCGCGCAGCACCACCCACGGTGCCGATGGCCGCGCCGACTTTCATAGCGTGATGGAAAGAAGCGACTTTGGGGGAATGACAGCGAGGACACTGCAATGACATGGGGCGAACCTCCTTGATGGTGTAGTCAAGGTGGTTATGTAGTGTTAAGTATTTTTCGAGTCGGATTTTTAAGGTAGGCCTACAGTGAGGATATTGGTTAGGCGCAATTAATCGACTTAATGCGAAGTAGTGGCAGCTGGCTTCTACACGCCTTTGATCCTGTTATGCTGGCTCCTCATTCTCTGGTCTGAGAGCCAGGATCGATTGCTTAGGAGGAGCCATGTCGGAAACCGTAAACGTTGGTGAGATTGCCGAGAAGCTTTCAGTCGATATCTTCAGCAGCTTCTTCTGGCAGATGAAGGGCAAGTGGAACGAGAATTTTGACTGCCACTGTCCTACTCACCTGGGTAGCGACGACAAGCCGAAGACAAAACACCCTGGCGATGCCATCTTCTACTATGAAGACCCCTACCTCGGCAGCACGATCTACTTGCACACCGACCTCAAAGCCTACAAAAAAGAAAGCATCGGCAAGCAAAAGCTGCGCGACGCCTTCAAGTCTTTGGCGATCACCGTCGAGTGCGCCAGGGATTCAGACTCCTGGCGAAATACTTTCGCAATTACTGACTGCGACAACTATGAAGTTCGTGGGCTTCTCTTCGTGCACAACCATGATCACGGTTATGAGAAACCGTTTTACAGTCTGATTGAAAAGATTGGCTTTGACTCAATCCCGATACCGCCCAATGTCTATCTTCACTACCTTGGGCCGCATGACATCAATCGTCTCTTTACTATTGCCAACGATATGATTCGCCTGACGAGTCAGAAGAAGATGTCCAGTGAGTACACCTTTTACTATCCTGACCTAGTATTGCGTCGGCGGCAGGGGGACGTGTGGGGACAACCGGCAACTATTGAAGCGCTTACCAGCCCTTACTTGATTGTCCAGCACAAAGGTACGGACAAGACCGAGCCAGGTTACGTGGTGTACTACAATCGCCCGGGCGCCTCGCATACTGAGTTCGAATATTTTTTGGACAGTCTGTCGCGATATCAGATGTTGGAGTCTGGCAAGTCAGTTCAAATTCGGGTCACAGTGCCTAGTGCCGACCCTCAGATGGTAGCGAACTTCAAAGCCGCTAAAGAGAGATACGCCAAGGCTTGGGGCTTCGATCCGATTCGGGAAACCGTTCTTAACGCGATCAGCTTTGAGGCGGTGACTGCAGTGACTGACTCGTATAATCCAGGTTGGATGGGGTGGCGCAATTGAAGAAAAGGACTTTCGGCCCAGCCATGTACTATGCATCGGACAAAAATGTCTTCGATGCTCTGATTCAGCATCGGGTGGATTCCCCCACCTTGGCCGTGCTCTTCGAGCGCCGCAACATGATTGTCTCCAAAAAGACTCCGAGAGACGATCTGGCTGAGTATTTCTCTCGTCTTCCTCATGACTACTACGACCACAAGATCATATCGGAGAAGCTGGGCATTCTTCCGCGAAGGGAGCGCACTACCTCTATGGATCTTGTTGGTACCATTGATCCAGAGGAGCTTAAATTCGCTCTTGAAGAGATCAAGAAGCAAATCGTTGCCAATGGAGATATCGCACATATTGTTAGGAGTGGTAATGATTTCTCTCTGAGGATCCAGTATTCACTCATTGACTACAAGAAAACTGAATTTGCGCAACAGCAAATAAAAGATGGGGTTGTCGAGTTTATTAAGACTGCTGAAGGCTATCTGATCAACAACGCACAGAACGAATTTATGAGCTCTGTGCGGGATGAAATTGTAGCGAAGGTGGACTCGGTAGTACCCGATGAAATTGAGCGCGTCACGGTAAACCTGTATGACGTGATTGATCCAAAGATGAGAACGCGTTTCTTCATTGAACTCAGTACAAGCCTAGAGGGCTTCAGTCGTCGCGATGTTTCAGACGTTTATGTGTATAAGCCGAAGTTAAATGCCGACGATGAGGGGTTAGCCTCTGATGAGCACGAAACACATATCGAAAAAGTATTGCTCAAAGGTAATGGTATAACACGATCTTCCTTGCTTCTTGATCTTGTACATGAAGATGCATTCTATATTTTCAAGATGTGTTGGACTGCGCAGCGAGTCCTTGGCAATGGAGATGTAATTAGCGTGGAGGTTTTGTTTGCAGATCCAATAAGCTGCACAGACTTCTCGATCCTGATCAAGTCTGTATACCCATACGTAGATGGCAAACTAGGCAAAAGGCGTGCGCCCTTGAAAGCTGAGATTGACTCAATGTCCAGGTTGATTGAGAAAACTGCACGTGAACAGATGCAGAAGCTTAGGGCTGAATGCACTCAAGGAGATGAGTAATCATGATTTCACGCTACAAGTGGTATCAGGTTCGCCTACCCTGCTCTGTGGCTGAGTTCTTTACCAAACTACGAGACGTAGGTTACGACAATGCCAGCACAACAGGCTTTCTGAGCGACGCAAGCGAGTCAACCTTTCGCTATATCTGGCCATCTACTATCAATGCTGTCCGCCTGGATAGTGATGGGAATTATGAGTATCAGCAGGTCGCTACCGTCAACTCCCAGTATGTTACTGTCCTCAACGAGGGCTTCACCATCTTCCGGATTGAGAGTCCAGCAAGGTCAATACGTGAAATGTTGAACGCGCTGGAGGCCGCTGTAGGGTTTGGCTTTGCTTGTGAGCAGATCGTCATCAGTGACAGGTTGGTACAGGCGGCCTTGGAGAAAGCCACTAGCAAAACCCTAAACAGCCTGAAAGTTTCAGGAGCGATTCCTAGAGCCAATTCGCTCGCTCGGATTGAGTTGGCATCCAAAGAAGGTATCAATACAGAGAATGTGAAACTACTGGGGTTAGCTGATTTCCTAGTTGAAGCTGCCTCCTATGAAGTCGTCTACAAAGGAGTTAAAGGCCAGATAGGATTTTCACGTTCAGCCGCCTGTAAGATCAGCGGCCCACTCAAGCCATTTATCTTGAGCAGTATCGAGAGCGCCCTGCAGGCGAAACGCTAGATCAGCTAGGGATGATCTGGTGTTACTCCAGGGCTCTATTTATTGCCCTTGAAAATTTGAGTGAACCCAATGAGCTCGTTCCTGTTTCGCTTTTGGCATACTCAGAGAAAAACTATGTCCGTGCGGTTCCTATCCAAAGGTTGAATTTCAAGCAAAGACCGGGAGGGGCTCGGCTCCTCTCGGTAGGAGGCCCTTTGATCAGCGTATCGAAACAACTTTTTTATCTCGATTTTCTCTGATTGCCGACACAGATAGGTTGCCGGTGGCAGCCTGTTGGATGTGTTCGCTCCACCAGGCCATCATTGGACGTCTGCGCTCTATATAGTCGGCTCGGTTATAGGCGCTGCGGACCTCGTCTTTATCTACGTGGGCAAGCGCAACCTCGATCAACTCAGGATCCCAGCCGTGTTCGTTGAGAATAGTGCTAGCCATTGAGCGCATGCCATGGCTCACCAACCGACCTTCAAAGCCCATGCGCTTTAGCGCCATGTTGGCGGTCTGGCTGTTGCAATGGGTTCGAGGGTCTCGGTCTGCAGGAAATACATACTCCCGGTGTCCGCTGTATGGTTTGATTGCCTCCAGCAGTGCCAGTGCTTGATCTGTAAGCGGCACGATATGTATACGTCGTTTCTTCATTCGCTCAGCAGGGATCGTCCAGATCTTCTTCTCGAAGTCGATGTCCGCCCAGCGGGTGGTAGCTGCCTCTGCTGGGCGGGTCATGGTGTTGAGCTGCCATTCGATAAGGCAGCGCGTGGTCCTTTTTATGCTGGCATTGGCAATTGCCACCATGAGTTCTTTCAGCTCATCGGGAGCAAGTGCCGCCATATTCTTCTTTTTCGGCTTCTTGAAGACAGATCGAATCCCATTAAGCGGGTTTGCGTGAATCAGTCCCGAGTTGACCCCGTAGGTCATGATCTCGTTGAGTCGCTGTGATAGCCGTTTAACTGTTTCAAGACTGCCTTTGGTTTCGAGTGGCCGAAGCAGGTTGATGACTTGTGGTGCGCTGATGGCTGAGATCGGTGTGGTGCCCAAATCCGGAAAAACGTGCAACGTCAACGAGCGCCAGATGTCCTCGGCATAAGCTGGTGTCACTGCATCCTTCTTCAGTTCATACCAGGACGTCGCGACATTCTGAAATGTGTGCCCAGTTTCAGCTTGCTTTGCTTGCAGCACTGCATCTCGTTGCTCTTTAGGATCGAGGCCTTGGGCAAGTACTTCCCTCGCTGCAATGGAGCCCTTTCGTGCCTGCGCTAACGAGACTTCAGGGAAGGTACCTAGGCCCATGTTGATCCGCTTCTTCGTCACGGGGTGTCGATAGTTGAAGTTCCATAGCTTAGAGCCATTGCTTCTCACTCGCATTTGAAGTCCGCCGCCGTCAAACAGGACGTAGTCCTTTTCAGAAGGCTTGGCAGATTTGATTTTGAGCTCAGAGAGGCGAGTAGCTTGTGCGCACATTGGCATTCCAGGATGGGATTTGGCATTCCAAAAATTAGCACTTATGGGCTTGGAATGCCATTTGGAATGCCAAAAGGTGTGGCTGCTCATGGATGTCCGTGGACGCTGATGGCGCTGAAAGCCCTGTATTTACTGGATTTCAGGCACAAAAAAAGACGTCCGTGGACGTCTTTAGATGTAATTTTGGTGGAGCCGGGGGGATTTGAACCCCCGTCCGCCAGTACTCCGCTGTCGGTACTACATGCGTAGCCGTGTCTATTGAGTTAACCCTCAGCGACCCGACGGGCAGGGTGCTTTGGGCGAGTTGTGTAAGTTTTAGCCGCTTCGTCCACAACGTACTGCACGGCGATTCTGTTCTGTATGACAATCATTTCGGGTTTACAGACATCCCCTGATGATTGCTGGACCCGAAGGTACCAGAAGGAAGGCTAGCGCCGCTTACGCAGCGAGAGCGTATTCCCCGTAGGTTTCGTCATTGGCAACTATAGGAAGTTGCAACAGTGGATTTACGAGTTCTGTTACCAACTCGGCATGCACCTAAAGTTTCGCAACCGGCGTCGAATCCTAAACGGCCCCGAACCTGCTGTGCATTACCAGCAGGTTTGTACAGTCTACGCCAAAATGGCCCGCAAGGCCATCCCGAAGGCGGGACCGGTTAGCCGCCGCCTTCACCCTTGGCACTGTTCTGGATGCTCTGGATCGCGCGGGTGGTCAGGGCGATGCATTCCTTGGTGCCTTCCTCGGTGTTTTTCGCCTGGGCCGCCTGGGCTTGTTGCACGGTGGCGTCGATGTTGGCCTGCAGGTCCGCGGCCTGGATGCTGGTCCGGGCGTCGCGGATGGTTTGCAGGTTCATCTGGCACAGGTCTTCCTGGTTCCCGGCGAAGCTGGGGGAGGCCAGGATCGAAGCGGTGACGAACAGGCCTGACAGTACAGAACGTTTCATATGCGTCTCCTTGAACTGAAGGGCCAGGCGTTGCTGGCCATCAGCACGGATTGCCGAGTTCTCGGGAAACTCCCGTTTTGGGAAGCTCGATCTGTGGACTGCGGTGGTGGGGCAGGGTTCTATTTTTCTGACCGGCGTCATGACCACTGAACATGCGGGCAACACCTAATGCCTGTGTAGGAGCGAAGCTTGCTCGCGATGGTCGTTAACGGTAGCGCGTATTTACTGGGTAAATGCAGCGCTCTCAAGTCCATCGCGAGCAAGCTCGCTCCTACAGTTGGTACATGCCGATCAAACCGTTCTAGCCCGGGTCACCCGATCCACCAGGTACACCAGCCCGTGGTAGTCGATCCCGCCATGCTGGCTCAGGCCGATTTCACAGGTGCGGCTGGTGGAGATGCCTTCGCTGCAATGCTGCACCGCGTCCTTGAGGCTGCGCAGGGCGTGGGCGTTGAGCTGTGGGGTGGTGAAGCCCTTGTCGCCGGCGAAACCACAGCAATGGATGCCTTCCGGGATCACCACGTTATTGCTGCAACGCCGCGCCAGATCGATCAGCGCCTGGCTCTCGCCCAGGTGCTGGGTGCTGCAGGTGACGTGTACGGCGACCGGCGCTTCCTGAGGGGTGAACTCGAGCTTGTCCATCAGGTGGGTGCGGATGAAGCGCACCGGGTCGTATAGGTCCAGGCGCACGTCGCCCAGGTCCTGCACCAGGCGCAGGGTGCAGGGGCTGGTGTCGCAGTAGATCGGGTCGAGGCCGCCGCGGCTGGCGTGGAGCAGGGCGCCGATCAGTTCCTGGCGCTTGTGCTCGGCCTGTTCCGCGTAGCCCTTGGAGGCGAACGACTGGCCGCAGCACAGGCTGTCGACATTGTCCGGGATCACCACCTGGTAACCGGCTTTTTCCAGCAGGCCGCGGGTTTTGTCGTAGAGCGAGCTTTGCTCCTTGTCCCCGGCCGCCGGGCCCATCACCCGCGACACACAGGCCGCCAGATAGACCACCCGTGGCCGCTGGTCGCTGATCGCCGGGCTGAACCGAATGGCGCGTTCCGGCTGGGGCATGGCGCTGGTCCATTGCGGCACCTGGCCCTTGGACAGTTTGCTCAGCGCCGCCGAAACCCTGGCCAGGCGTGGCGCCCCCAGCAGTATCCGCGCACCGTTGGCCACATGCAGGGTGAACCGCGCGCCCTGCAAGGTGGTGGCGAAGTGCGAGCCGAGCCAATCGGCCGCCTTGGCATGGGTGGCGTGCTGGCCGCGCAGCTTTTTCACCAGCTCGCCGGTGTTGATGCCCACCGGGCAGCGTTGGGCGCACAGGCCGGTGGCGGCGCAGGTGTCGAGGCCCTGGTATTGATAGGCCGCTTCCAGTTCCCTGGTGTCGATGCCGGCGCGTTTGCGGGCCTGGATATCGCGCCAGATCACGATGCGCTGGCGCGGGCTCAGGGTCAGCCCCTTGGACGGGCACACCGGTTCGCAGAAACCGCACTCGATGCACTTATCCACAATCTCGTCGGCCGCCGGCAGCGGCTTGAGGTGCTTGAGGTGGATCTGCGGGTCTTCGCTGAGCACCACGTCCGGGTTGAGGATGCCGTTGGGGTCGAGCAGGCGCTTGAGTTGCCACATCAACTGGTAGGCATCGCTGCCCCATTCCAGCTCGACGAAGGGCGCCATATTGCGCCCGGTGCCGTGCTCGGCCTTCAGCGAGCCGCCGAATTCCACCGCCACCAGTTGCGCCACGTCATCCATGAAGGCCTGGTAGCGCGCCACTTCCTCGGCGCTGTTGAAGCCCTGGGTGAAGACGAAATGCAGGTTGCCCTCCAGTGCATGGCCGAACAGGATTGCTTCTTCGTAGCTGTGTTTGTCGAACAGCGCGATCAGGCGATTGACGCCGATGGCCAGCTGTTCCACCGGGAAGGTCACGTCTTCGATGATCACCGTGGTGCCGGTCTTGCGCACTGCGCCGACGGCGGGGAAGGTGTCCTTGCGGATCGCCCAGAGTTTGGCGTTTTCCTTCGGGTCTTCGGTGAAGTCGACCTGCTTCTCCACCGGGAAAGGGGCGAGGGACGCCATGATCTGCGCCAGTTGTTCCTGCAGCAGCGCGGATGAAGCAGCACGGGATTCGATCAGCAGCGCGCAGGCATTGGCGGACAGTTGCTGGACGAACGCCGGCATCCCCGGTTTGTCCTGCACCGAGCGCAGGCTGCGGCGGTCCAGCAGTTCCACGGCGGACACCGGCTGGCTTTTCAGCACGGTCACCGCGTTGCAGCAGGTTTCCACATCCGGGAAAACGATCAGTGCCGAGGCCTTGTTCGGGTGGTCGACCACCGTGTCGTAGGTCACCGCGCTGATAAAACCCAGGGTGCCTTCGGAGCCCACCAGCAGGTGGCTGAGGATATCCAGCGGCTCATCGAAATCCACCAGGGCATTGAGGGACAGGCCGGTGGTGTTTTTCAGGCGGTACTTGTGGCGGATCTTTGCGGCCAGTTGGCTGTTGGCACGGGTCTCGCGGCCCAGGCTGGCCAGGCGCTCCAGCAGCTCGCCGTGGCTGCTGCGAAAGGCCGCGACGCTGGCGGCGTCTTCAGTGTCCAGGCGGGTGCCGTCGGCCAGCACCAGGCGCAGGCCGGCCAGGGTGTGGTAGGTGTTTTGCGCGGTGCCGCAGCACATGCCGCTGGCATTGTTAGCGACGATGCCGCCGATCTTGCAGGCGTTGATCGAGGCTGGGTCGGGGCCGATCTTGCGCCCGAACGGCGCCAGCCAGGCGTTGGCCTGGGCGCCGATCACCCCCGGCTGCAGGCGGATCTGCTGGCCCTGGTCGCGGATCTCGCGGGCGTTCCAGTTATCGCCGAGTACCAGCAGCACCGAGTCGCTGATGGCCTGTCCCGACAGGCTGGTGCCGGCGGCGCGGAAAGTCACCGGAACCCGGTCGCGCTGGGCCAGCTTGAGCAGGGCCACCACTTCGTCTTCGGACTCGACGCGGATCACCAGTTGCGGAATCAGCCGATAAAAACTCGCGTCGGTGCCGAAGGCGAGGGTGGAGAGCGGATCGTCGAAACGCCGCTCCTGGGGAATCAGTTGTTGTACATCACGCAGAAAAGCCGCCGGTAGACTCATTGGTCCTCCAGGATCAGCACCACCAGGTCTTTCGGGCCGTGGGCGCCGTACGCCAGGACCTGCTCGATGTCGGCGGTCTTCGACGGGCCGGACACCAGCAGCGCGTTGGTCGGCATGCCCTGGGCCCAGGCGTATTCCTGCTGGACCTGATAGAAGTTGTCGCGGATCTCGCTGGCCTTGAGCAGGGCGAAATGCACCGGCGGCACCAGGCTCATCAGCCGCGGTTCTTCGCGGGTCGGCCAGAGGATCAGGCTGCCGGTGGCGGCGATGGCGCCGAGGGTGGTGGTGAGGCTGGCCGGGGTGTCGTTGAACAGCTCGGCTTTCCATTGCTCGACCGGCCGGTCGTAGGCCTTCAACGTCGGCAGCCCGGGATGCTCGGCCCAGTATTGGCTGACGCGCTGGCCGTGGGGCGTGGTCGGGGCGATCAGCAGGCTCGGCAACTGGCGCTCGCCCAGCAGGCGGGCGAGCAGCGCCGGCCAGTCCTGGCCGGTGGTCTGGTGGATTTCGGTGTGCACCGCTTCCATCTGCTTGCGCAGCTGCGGGATGCGCTGTTCCGGGCTGTAGGTATAAGGCTCGGTGACCAGCGCCTCATCGAAGTTATCCACAATCGGCGTGGTACCGGTCAGGCTGTTGCGCAGCTTGCCGAGGATGTTCTGTTTGGCGCTCATCGACGTTCTCCCTGTTTGGCCAGATGCTCGCGGGCCAGGTCGTGCAAGGACCGGGCGGCGGGTTTCGGTGCGCTGTGGTTTTGCGTCCAGGGGCCGACGTTGCTCGGGGTCAGCGCGCGCAGGCGGGTGGCCGCCAGGCTGAACAGGCGATACAGGGTCGGCGAACTGTTGAGCCTGGCCCAGGCGTTCCAGATGAAACGTTCCTTGCGCGAGTACTTGCTGCCCTGGCCGCGCATCACCTGATGCGGGCTGTCCGGGGCCTTGACGTTCTCTTCGCGCAGGCGGCGCAGCAGGCTCGGGATCGGGATCTTCACCGGGCACACTTCGCCGCAGGCGCCGCACAGCGAAGACGCGCTCGGATGGTCCGGCACCTTGGCCAGGCCGACCATGTGCGGGGTAATGATCTTGCCGATGGGGCCGGGGTAGACCTCGCCGTAGGCGTGGCCGCCGATACGGGTGTAGACCGGGCAATGGTTCATGCAGGCGCCGCAGCGGATGCAGTTCAGGGTCTGGCGCAATTCGCTGTCGGCGAAGGCCTGGCTGCGGCCGTTGTCGAGCAGCACCAGGTGCACTTGCTGCGGGCCGTCGAGTTCATGCTCCTGGCGCGGGCCGGAGATCATGTTGACGTAGGTGGTGATCGGCTGGCCCAGCGCCGAGCGGGTCAGCAGCGACAGCAGCGGCACCACGTCGCGCAGGTTCTCGACGACTTTCTCGATGCCGGTGACGGCGATGTGCACGGGCGGCACGGTGGTGGACATGCGGCCGTTGCCTTCGTTTTCCACCAGCAGCAGGGTGCCGGTCTCGGCCACGGCGAAGTTGACGCCGGAGACGCCGATGTCTGCTTCGAAGAACTTCTGCCGCAGGACCCTGCGACCGATCTGAATGAGGTGGTCAACGTCCTTGGTGTACTCCACGCCAAGTTTGTCGTGGAACAAGGACGCGACCTGACCGGCGTTCTTGTGGATCGCCGGCATGATTATGTGTGAAGGCTTCTCAAAGTCGAGCTGGACGATGAACTCGCCCATGTCCGACTCAAGGCATTCAATGCCTTGTTCAGCGAGGACATGGTTCATCTCCATCTCTTCGCTGACCATCGATTTGCCCTTGATCACTTGCCGCGCCTCGTGAGCCCGGATGATCGAGAGGACGATGCCATTGGCCTCGTCCACCGTTTCCGCCCAGTGCACTGTCACACCGTTGCGGGTCAGGTTCTGTTCAAGCTGCTCGAGCAGGTCGGGCAGCTTGGATAACGCACGGGCCTTGATCGCATTGCCCAGGGCCCGCAGGTGTTCGCGTTCGTGGGCATCGCTGAACGACGCCGCACGTTTGGCCATGAGGGAATCCATGGCACTGCGAAAGTTGTTTCGCAGTTGTCGGTCACCGAGGGCCTGGTGGGCCCGGGTGCGAAAATCGTCCGACACGGTCAGGGTCGGAATCAGCTCCGGGGCGCTCATGCGGCACCTCCGGTACGCTGCCAGAGGAAGCTGGCCAGGTGTTGGCCGCGCAGCGCTTCCCGTTGTTTCTCCAGCGAGCCGTTAATGTTCATCAAGCAGCCGCAGTCGGCGCTCAGTACCTGGTGGGCGCCGGATTCCTTCAGCGCGCGGGTCTTGTCCGCGACCATCGCGCCGGAGATGTCCGGCATTCGGACGCTGAAAGTCCCGCCAAAGCCACAGCATTCGCTTTCGTGGTCGTGTTCTACCCGCTCCACGTTGCCCAGTTGTGCCAGCAGCTCACGACCGTGCAGGTGGGTGTTCATCTCGCGCCGTGCCGAGCAGGAGGTGTGCAGCGCCACCTTGATCGGCTCGCCACTGTCCTTGAGCTGCACCTTGCACACGTGCAACAGGAACTCGGCCAGCTCGTAGGTACGTTCGGCCAGGGCCTGCACCTGCTTCAAGGTCTGCGGCTCATCCTTGAACAAGTCCGCATAGTGCTCGCGAATCATCCCCGCGCAGGAACCCGACGGCACCACCACCGGATAGTCGCCGGCGAACAGCGCCAGTTGCGAGCGGGCCACGGTGCGCGCCTGCTCGGTGTAACCCGAGGTGTAGGCCGGCTGTCCGCAGCAGCTTTGCCCTTGCGGGTACTCCACGCGAATGCCTTCGCGCTCGAGCAGGTGAATCGCATCCATCCCCGCTTCGGGGTAGAACAGGTCGACCACACAGGTGCCGAACAGGTAGACCCGCGACGGCTTCTCGCTGGGGTACTGGCGCGGTTCGGCCAAGGGCGGTGCGACACGGGTCGCGTTAGGCACGGCGTTGTAAAAAAGCTCGCTCATCAGGCGTGTCTCCGGGTGATCCCGGTTATCCGTCTGCCGCGGCTGCTGAATATAGAGAGCCAAGCTTTCAGCAGCCTTGCAGACCGGGTTGTGAGTTGCAGACGCCGCAGTCGGACTCCGGCGTCGGTTTTTTCGGTGTTGCTTGCTTAGTGCACCAGCATGCCGGTGAACCAGTAGGCCTGGGCCAGGGTGATCAGGCCGACGATGGTGGCAAAGAATAGGCTGTGCTTGAGGGTAAAGCGGAACAGGTCCGATTCCTTGCCCACCAGGCCGGTGGCGGCGCAGGCCACGGCGATCGATTGTGGCGAGATCATCTTGCCGGTCACGCCGCCGCTGGTGTTGGCCGCCACCAGCAGGGTGTCGTTGACGCCGATCTGGTGCGCGGTGGTGGCTTGCAGCGAGCTGAACAGGGCGTTGGACGAAGTGTCCGAACCGGTCAGGAACACCCCCAGCCAGCCGAGGAATGGCGAGAAGAACGGGAACGCCGCGCCGGTACCGGCCAGCACCAGGGCCATGGTCGAGGACATGCCGGAGTAGTTGGTGACAAAGGCGAAGGCCAGCACCATGCCGATGGAGAGGATCGGCCAGCGCAGTTCGTAGAAGGTCTCTTTCAAAGTGGTCAGACCAGTTTTTAAATTGATCTTCAGCACCAGCATCGAGATCAGCGCGGAGAAGAAAATCGCCGTGCCGGTCGCGGAAATCGGGTCGAGCTTGAACACCGCTGGAATCGCCGTTGGGGTGGCGACGATCGGCGCGCTCTTGATCACCAGTTGATCCAGGTGCGGAATCGCGAAGTTGAATACCCAGCTGTACATCGAGCCGCCGGCAGCGAACATCGCCTTGAACGGCTTGAGGGTCCAGATAGTGACCAGCACGGTGAGGATCAGGAACGGCGACCAGGCCTTGAAGATTTCACCGAAGCTGTACGGCGAAGGCTGGGTAGTGCGCGGCTGGCCGAAACCGCCGTTGCGCACGGCAGCGGCACCGACGCTGGCGGTGGCCGCGGCGAACGAACGCTTGGGTTGCCAGACCTTGAGGAACAGGGTCAGGGCAATCAGGCTGGCCAGGGCCGAGGTGATGTCCGGCAGCTCCGGGCCGATGAAGTTCGAGGTGAAGTACTGGGTCACGGCAAAGCTCAGGCCGGCCACCAGGGCCGCGGGCCAGGTCTCTTTGACACCGCGCAGGCCGTCCATCATGAACACCAGCCAGAACGGCACGAACAGCGACAGCAGCGGTAATTGGCGACCGGTCATGGCGCCGATCTTGAACGCGTCGATGCCGGTCACCTGGCCCGCCACGATGATCGGAATACCCAGGGCGCCAAAGGCCACCGGGGCGGTGTTGGCGATCAGGCACAGGCCGGCGGCGTACAGCGGGTTGAACCCCAGCCCCACCAGCAGCGCGGCGGTAATGGCCACCGGCGCGCCGAAACCGGCGGCGCCTTCGAGGAAGGCGCCGAAGCAGAAACCGATCAGCAGCACCTGCAGGCGCTGGTCGTCGGTGATCGACAGCACCGAGCTGCGGATGACCTCGAACTGGCCACTTTTGACCGTCAGTTTGTAGAGGAAGACGGCGGCGACGATGATCCAGGCGATGGGCCACAGACCGTAGGCAAATCCATAGCCAGCGGCGGCGAGGGCCATGTCGGCAGGCATCTGGAAGGCGAAGATCGCCACCAGGATCGACAACGCCAGGGTGATGCTGCCGGCGACGTGTCCTTTGAGACGGAACACGGCCAGAGCCAGGAAGAAGAAGACGATCGGGATGACGGCGGCGAGGGCGGACAGGCCGAGGCTGCCGAGCGGGCTGTAGAGCTGTTGCCAGGTTTGCATATGGGGTGGCCCCTAATTGTTGTTGGTCAGGCACTGGTCAGCGTATTTGGTTAATTGGTAATACCAATTTACAATCGCTGTTGGCTAGGGTAAAAGCCTTGTGAGCGGTGTGTCAATTTGCCGCCCTAAAACTTTTGTCGAAGGTGCGGTGCAGATGACTTCTGATCCGCTTGCCGACGTGCGTTCTGATAGGTGCTGGCGCAGCCCCGATAGGCCAGAATAGAGAGCCCGGCGCGCGGTCGGGATCGTGGAGAGTGAGTTATGGGGTTTGATCAGATTCGTCAGCGCCGTTTGTCTGACGATATTGTCGAGCGGCTCGAGGGGATGATCCTCGAGGGCACGCTGAAGTCCGGTGAGCGCCTGCCGGCAGAGCGTGCGTTGGCGGAGCAGTTCGGTGTCTCGCGGCCTTCGTTGCGCGAGGCGATCCAGAAACTCACGGCCAAGGGCTTGCTGGTCAGTCGCCAGGGTGGCGGCAACTATGTGGTGGAGTCACTGGGCTCGACCTTCAGCGATCCGCTGCTGCAGTTGCTGGAAAGCAACCCTGAAGCCCAGCGTGACTTGCTGGAGTTTCGCCACACCCTGGAAGCTTCATGCGCCTATTACGCCGCGTTGCGTGCCACCGACGTGGACCGTGAACGGCTCACGGCGGCCTTCGAGGAATTGCAGGACTGCTATTCCCGGGCAGGTGATGCGAGCCGGGCGGAGGAGGGCGCGGCGGACGCGCAATTTCATCTGGCAATTGCCGAGGCCAGCCACAACGCCGTATTGCTGCACACCATTCGGGGGCTGTTCGATCTGCTCAAGCGCAACGTGGTGACCAACATTGGCGGCATGTACAAGCAGCGCACCGAAACCCGCGACATGCTGATCAGCCAGCACCGCGATCTGTACCAGGCGATTATCGAAGGGCGTGCCGAGCAGGCGCGCGAAGTCTCCAGCCGGCACATTCTGTATGTGCAGGAAGTATTGGAGGAGGTGCGTCAGGAAGTGCAGCGCGTGGCCCGGGCCGAGCGGCGCAAGGGGATTTAGTCTGGAAGGATTCATCGCCGGCCAGCTCGCTCCTGGTAGGAACGAGCTGGCTCGCGATCATGGCATCAAGGCAGAAGGGCGTTACTCTTCCTTGCCCTTGTTGCGCACCGCGCGATGCAACTCACGATCGGAGTCGCGCTCGCGTTCGGTGTGACGCTTGTCGTATTCCTTCTTGCCCTTGCCGAGTGCGATCTCGCACTTGACCATGTGCTTGCTCCAGTAGAGCGACAGGCACACGCAGGCATAACCCTTCTGCTGCACGGCAGCGAACAGCTTCTCCAGCTCGCGCTTGTTGAGCAGCAGTTTGCGCGAGCGCACGGGGTCGGCGATCACATGGGTGCTGGCGGTGGTCAGCGGCGTGAAGTGGCTGCCCAGCAGCCAGGCTTCGCCGTCCTTGAGCAGCACATAACTGTCGACCAGTTGTGCCTTGCCTGCACGCAGACTCTTTACTTCCCAGCCGGCCAGGACCATGCCAGCCTCGAACCGATGTTCGATGAAGTAATCGTGACGCGCCTTTTTATTTTGCGCGATGGTCCCTGTTGGGTGTTTCTTCTGTTTAGCCATAGGGGCGGCATTATAGGCAGTTGCACGCGTGTCGGCTACGGTGAAGCAGCGTGCTTGAGCAGGTTGAGTGAATCCCGGACAATGCGCGCTCTTTTTTCTCGGTTGGGCGCGTTTTTGATGTCGACGGACAAGGTTTCTGTCCACGGCGGCTGGGCCAGTCGCTGGGTTTTCATACTCGCTGCGACTGGTTCTGCCGTGGGCCTGGGCAGTATCTGGAAATTCCCCTACATGGTCGGCGTCTACGGTGGTGGCGCCTTTGTCCTGGTATTCCTGGCCTGCATCGCACTGATCGGCGTGCCGGTGATGCTGGCGGAAACCCTGATCGGCCGTCGCGCCCGGCAAAGCCCGGCCAATGCCTTGAAGGCGCTGGCCCTGGAAGCCGGGCATTCGGCCAAGTGGTCCTGGGGCGCGTTCGCCGGAATGATCACTGCCTTGTTGATTCTTTCCTTTTACAGCGTGGTCGGTGGTTGGTCGCTGGACTACATCATCGATATGGGCCGTGGCGATTTCCAGGGCGTGACGGCGGATCAGGTCGGCGCCTATTTCGGCAATGTGATCGCCGACCCCTGGCGGCTGACGCTGTGGCACACGCTGTTCATGTTGTTGTCGGCGGCTGTCATCGCCAAGGGTGTGGTGGCCGGGCTTGAGCGCAGCCTGCGGATCATGATGCCGCTGCTGTTCGTGATGCTGGTGATCCTGCTGGGTTACAGCATGACCACCGGGCATTTCATGGAAGGCGTGCATTTCATGTTCGACTTCAGCACCGACAAACTGCTCGACGGCCTGTTGCCGGCCATGGGGCATGCGTTCTTTTCCCTGAGCGTCGGTGTCGGTTCCATCATGATCTACGGCGCTTACATGCCGAAGCATTCGTCCATTTCCGGCACTATTGTCGGCGTGGCGCTGCTGGATACCTTCGTTTCACTGCTGGCGGGGCTGGCGCTGTTCCCGATTGTGTTTGCCGCCGGGCTGAATCCGAGTGAGGGTCCGGGGCTGATGTTTGTCAGTTTGCCTTTTGCCTTTGGTAATGTGGCGTTCGGCCAGTTGATGGGCGTGGTGTTTTTTGTCCTGGTGGCCATTGCAGCCTGGAGCTCGGCGATTTCGCTGTTGGAGCCGATGGTGGCTTACCTGGTGGAGCGGACCCGAATCCGCCGCGGCTGGGTGACATTCTGGCTGGCGTTTACCTGCTGGTTCGTCGGATTGGGAACGGTGTTTTCCTTCAATATCTGGCAGCAGGCCAAGTTTTTCGTGAACGAAGGCGGGGCTTTCCACCTCTACCAATGGGGGGCGGCGGGTGGTCTGGATTTCTTTGGGGTGATCGATTTCTTTACCTCGCGGATCATGTTGCCCTTGGGTGGCCTCTGCTTTGTGGTGTTTGCGGGTTGGGTGATGGGGCGCGAGGCGGTTCGTGATGAGCTGTCGATTCGCAGCCCGCTGCTTTTTGCCCTGACCCTGTTTTTGATGCGCTATGTGGCGCCCATCGGCATTCTTATAGTGTTTGCCGCCCAGTTGTGGAAATGACGCTGACATGACGACACATATTCAACGCTCGGCCCTGCTGCCTTATCCGGCGCAGTTTTTGTACGACCTGGTCAATGACGTGGCGCGCTACCCGGAGTTTCTACCCTGGTGCTCGTCGGCCGAGGTGCTGGAGAGCAGCGAGGTGCAGATGCGCGCCAGCCTGGCGGTTGCCAAGGGTGGGCTCAGCCAGCATTTCGTGACGCGTAATACCCTGGTGCCGGGCCAGTCGATCGAGATGAACCTGGAAGAAGGGCCGTTCAACCAGTTGCACGGCGTGTGGGTTTTCAAGCCGTTGGGTGACAAGGCCTGCAAGATCAGCCTGGATTTGTCGTTCGACTACGCCGGTCCACTGGTTCGCGCGACCTTGGGACCGCTGTTCAACCAGGCGGCCAATACCCTGGTCGATGCGTTCTGTCAGCGGGCCAAGCAGTTGCATGCTTGAGCCAATGATCGAGGTCGAGGTGGTGTATGCCGCGGTCGACCGGCAGGTATTGCTCAGTGTTGCGGTGCCGACGGGGACTACTGTCCGTGCGGCAGTGAAAAGCTCCGGGATAGGTGCGCAATTTCCAGAGCTGGACCTGGACAGTTGCCCGCTGGGGATCTTTGGCAAAGCGGTTGCGGACCCTGGAACTCAGCCGGTTCGGGCGGACGATCGCATCGAAATCTACCGTCCGTTGCTGGCCGATCCTAAAGAAGTTCGACGTCTGCGCGCGGCAAAGGCGGCGCAGGCCCGGGCTCGTACTTCAGAGTCCTGAACGAATCGACAGACAACAAAAAGCCCGGACTCGCCGGGCTTTTTTATTCCACCACAAATTATTGCGGCGAGGTGTCCAGAGGTTCTGGTGTCGGCACCGGAACGGTTTCGACGTTGTCGACGTCCTTCTGGATCTGATCGAGCAGAGAGCCAGGCTTGGCCGGCTTTTCCGGTTTTGGCTGCTCGGCGTTTTCGCCCGGGGCGGTCACGGTAGTGCCGCTGTCCTTGCCCAGGATGGCTTCGTCACGGCTTACGCCAGGCATGAAGTCACCGGAAAGGCTGACCAGTTGGTCGTTACCGTTGAAGATAACGCTGACGCGCTCCTGCTGGCGTTCACCGCCACCTGGCTGCAGGCTGTACAGATAATCCCAGCGATCGGCGTGGAACGTGTCGGTCAACAGAGGGTTGCCCATGATAAACCGTACTTGCCGGCGGGTCATTCCCGGGCGTAACTGGTCTATCATGTCCTGCGTGACGACATTGCCCTGCTGGATGTCGATTTTGTAAACCCCGGGGAATGAACAACCGGCGAGTGCGAGCAGTCCCACGAAGGTGAAACTGGTTAGCAAGAGCTTGGTGTTTTGCATCGGTGGGCGACTTCCACTATCTTGGCTGGGACAACGTAAACCCCGATCATACCCGCATTAAGAGGAGCTGCGAAGCAGCATCCGCGAGAAAGCTGACCATGGTTGAAAATAGCGAACTACGTAAAGCCGGCCTTAAAGTGACTCTGCCACGGGTCAAAATTCTACAAATGCTCGATTCCGCCGAGCAGCGACACATGAGTGCCGAGGATGTTTACAAGGCGCTGATGGAAGCTGGCGAGGATGTCGGTCTGGCCACGGTTTACCGTGTTCTGACCCAGTTTGAAGCAGCAGGCCTTGTGGTACGCCACAATTTTGATGGTGGTCATGCTGTATTCGAACTGGCTGACGGCGGTCACCACGACCACATGGTCAACGTGGATTCCGGTGAAGTGATCGAATTCTTCGACGAAGAAATCGAGAAGCTTCAGAAGGCGATTGTCGAGAAGCATGGCTTCGAGTTGGTGGATCACAACTTGGTGCTGTACGTACGCACGAAGAAATAAGCATGTCGCGCGGATGTTGTCCGCGAAACGATCGAAGGCGACCCAAGGGTCGCCTTCGTGCTTTCTGCTCTTTATTAAAGTGGCAGTGACTCAGGCCTTGGCGGTCACCACCATTTTTTTCGCGTGGGCCAGCGACTCCTTGGTCAGGTCGATGCCGCCCAGCATGCGTGCCACTTCTTCGATCCGCTCGGTCTTGCCCAGTTTGGACACCGCAGTATGAGTCGCATCGCTGCCGCGCACCTTGTGCACAAAAAGATGTTGATGGCCCTGGGCTGCCACCTGCGGCAAGTGGGTGACCGTCAAGACCTGGCCGCGCTCGCCGAGGCGGCGTAACAGCTGGCCGACGATTTCCGCGGTCGGGCCGCCGATGCCGACGTCCACTTCGTCGAATACCAGGGTCGGGACGCGGGAGGTTTGCGCGGTAATCACCTGGATCGCCAGGCTGATCCGCGACAGCTCGCCCCCGGATGCCACTTTGGCCAGGGCCTTGAGCGGCTGGCCGGGGTTGGCGCTGACCAGCAGCTCGACCTGTTCGAGGCCATTGGGCTGCAACTCGTCGCTGCTGTTGGCGTGCAGTTCAATGGTGAATCGGCCCCCGGGCATGCCCAGGCGCTGGATTTCCTGTTCGACGGCACTGGCCAGGCTGGTTGCCGCCTGCTGGCGCAGCTCGCTCAGCTCCCTGGCCTTTTCGTGATAATGCCGGGCAAAGGATTTCAGTTCGTCGCCCAGGCGCTCGATGGACTCATCGTTGGCATCCAGGGTCTCGATTTCCTCCAGCAGTTTCTGCTGCATGGCCGACACCTCGGTGGGCTGGATCCGGTGTTTGCGAGCCAGGGTATAGATGGCGTCCAGCCGCTCCTCCAGTTGTTGCAGGCGCGCCGGGTCCGCATCGAAATGGTCGACGAAGCGATTCAGTTCGCCGACAGCCTCTTCGACCTGGATTTGCGCGCTGGCCAGCAGGTTGGTGGCTTCCGCCAGGGCGCCGGAGGTGTTGCCGATGCTCGACAGGCGATTGAGGCTCACTGTCAGGGCGCTGAGAACGTTACCCGAATCACTTTCGCTGCAATGCTCGACGACCTGCCGGCAGATGCCCAGCAGGCTTTCGGCATTGGTCAGGTTTTTATGTTCGAGCTCCAGTTGCTCAAGTTCGTTTTCGCCCAGGGCAAGGTTCTCCAGTTCCTCCAGCTGATAGCTGAGGAGCTGGTGGCGAGCCCGCTGCTCGTCCCCGGAGTTGGACAGGCGCTCCAGCTCCTGGCGGGTCTGGCGCCAGCGCTGGGCGGCCAGCGATACCTGGCGGGCCAGGTCGGTGGCGCCGGCGTACTCGTCGAGCAGGCGGCGGTGGGTGTCGGTTTTCAGTAGCGACTGGTGTTCATGCTGGCTGTGGATATCGATCAGCAGCTCGCCGAGGGCCTTGAGGTCGCCTAGCGGGCAGGGGGAGCCATTGATGTAGCCGCGGGAACGGCCTTCGGCGGTGATGACCCGGCGCAGGATGCACGGGCTGTCGTTGTCCAGGTCGCGTTCGGCGAGCCAGGTGCGGGCCTCGGGAATGTCTTCCAGGTCGAAGGTGGCGAGAATGTCGGCCTTGTCGGCGCCAGGGCGCACCACGCCGCTGTCGGCGCGATCACCCAGGGTCAGCCCCAGGGCGTCGAGCATGATCGACTTGCCGGCGCCGGTTTCACCCGTGATGACGCTCATCCCGCGATCCAGTTCCAGATCGAGATGTTCAACGATGGCGTAGTTGTGTACGGACAGGTGCACCAGCATAAAGGCCGCTCCCAAGCTTTAGGTCTGGTTATTTATACAGTGTTTTGTTTTCGACTGACAATGCCCGGCCTTAGCTCGATTCGCTTGCTTGGCAGGTTTTTTTATCGCGTGTGGGAATGGTTGGGGAGAGGCGTTTTGCTTCGCGCGATGATTTTTGCCGAGGGCGCGGCCCTTGAACCTGAAAAATGCGACCCCATATACCGGGGCAGAAGCGTGAGTTGAGCTCACGGACGATATTGAAAGGAGAATTGTATGGCTGACGAACAGACGCTGGATACGCAAAATCTCGACGCCAATCAGGCCCCTGAGGCTTCGGGCGAAGATCTGGCGGCTCGTGTGCAAGTGCTCGAAGAGCAGTTGGCTGGCGCTCAGGATCAGGCATTGCGTGTTGCGGCCGATCTGCAGAACGTCCGCCGCCGTGCCGAGCAGGATGTAGAAAAAGCTCACAAATTCGCCCTCGAGCGTTTTGCTGGCGACCTGCTGCCGGTGATCGACAGCCTCGAGCGCGGTCTTGAGTTGTCCAGCCCGGACGACGAGAGCATTCGTCCGATGCGTGAAGGTATCGAACTGACCCTGAAGATGTTCCAGGACACCCTGAAGCGTTATCAGCTGGAAGCGATCGATCCGCATGGCGAACCGTTCAACGCTGAACAGCACCAGGCGATGGCCATGCAGGAAAGTGCCGACGTCGAACCGAACAGCGTTCTCAAGGTGTTCCAGAAGGGCTATCAGCTCAACGGTCGCCTGCTGCGCCCGGCCATGGTCGTGGTCAGCAAGGCACCCGCACCGGTTTCGCCTTCGATTGACGAGAAGGCTTGAAATCGCGCGCAGGGCCCCCATTTATAGGCCAAGCGTTTAAGTGCTACCGCAGTCGGCCACCACTGCTGCGGCAACAAAATCTAAAGTTTCGGGAGAGTTAACATGGGCAAAATTATCGGTATCGACCTGGGGACTACCAACTCCTGCGTCTCCATTCTTGAAAACGGCAACGTAAAAGTTATCGAAAACGCTGAAGGCGCGCGTACCACGCCGTCCATCATCGCTTACGCCAACGATGGCGAAATCCTGGTTGGCCAGTCGGCCAAGCGTCAGGCAGTGACCAACCCGCACAACACCCTGTACGCGGTGAAGCGTCTGATCGGTCGTCGTTTCGACGAAGAAGTCGTACAGAAAGACATCCAGATGGTCCCTTACAAGATCGTCAAGGCTGACAACAACGACGCCTGGGTTGAAGTGAACGGCCAGAAAATGGCTCCGCCACAGATCTCGGCTGAAATCCTCAAGAAAATGAAGAAGACCGCCGAAGACTACCTCGGCGAAGCTGTGACCGAAGCGGTGATCACCGTTCCGGCCTACTTCAACGACAGCCAGCGCCAGGCGACCAAAGACGCCGGCCGCATCGCGGGCCTGGACGTAAAACGCATCATCAACGAACCAACCGCGGCCGCTCTGGCTTACGGCATGGACAAGGCCAAGGGCGATCACACTGTGATCGTTTATGACCTGGGTGGCGGTACCTTCGACGTTTCCGTGATCGAAATCGCTGAAGTCGATGGCGAGCACCAGTTCGAAGTACTGGCAACCAACGGTGACACCTTCCTCGGTGGTGAAGACTTCGACATCCGTCTGATCGACTACCTCGTGGACGAGTTCAAGAAAGAAAGCGGCATGAACCTCAAGGGTGACCCGCTGGCCATGCAGCGTCTGAAAGAAGCTGCTGAAAAGGCCAAGATCGAGCTGTCCTCGAGCCAGCAGACCGACGTCAACCTGCCGTACATCACTGCAGACGCCACCGGTCCTAAGCACCTGAACGTGAAGATCTCCCGCGCCAAGCTGGAATCGCTGGTCGAAGACCTGGTTCAGCGCACCATCGAGCCTTGCCGCATCGCCATGAAAGACGCCGGTATCGACGTCAGCAAGATCAACGACGTGATCCTGGTCGGCGGCCAGACCCGTATGCCACTGGTTCAGAAGACCGTTACCGATTTCTTCGGTAAGGAAGCACGCAAGGACGTGAACCCGGACGAAGCTGTTGCCATGGGTGCTGCCATCCAGGGCGCGGTACTGGCCGGTGACGTGAAAGACGTACTGCTGCTGGACGTCAGCCCGCTGACTCTGGGTATCGAAACCATGGGTGGCGTGATGACCGCGCTGATCGAGAAAAACACCACGATTCCTACCAAGAAATCGCAAGTGTTCTCGACTGCCGACGATAACCAGGGCGCAGTGACCATTCACGTACTGCAGGGCGAGCGTAAGCAAGCCGCGCAGAACAAGTCCCTGGGCAAGTTCGACCTGGCCGAGATTCCACCGGCTCCACGTGGCGTGCCGCAAATCGAAGTGACCTTCGACATCGACGCCAACGGCATCCTGCACGTAGGTGCGAAAGACAAGGCGACCGGCAAGACCCAGTCGATCGTGATCAAGGCCAACTCCGGTCTGTCCGAGGAAGAAATTCAGCAGATGGTTCGTGATGCTGAAGTCAACGCCGAAGAAGACCGCAAGTTCGAAGAGCTGGCCAGCGCGCGTAACCAAGGCGATGCCCTGGTTCACTCGACTCGCAAGATGATCGCTGATGCGGGCGACAAAGTGACCGCTGAAGAGAAGACTGCGATCGAAGCTGCCGTGGTTGCCCTTGAAGCCGCTATCAAAGGCGACGACAAGGCTGCCATCGACGCCAAGGTCGAAGAACTGTCGAAAGTGTCGGCTCCGGTCGCTCAGAAGATGTACGCCGAGCAGGCTCAGCCGGCAGAAGGCGCAGCTTCGCAGGCTGAGTCGGCCGAGAAAGCCGATGACGTCGTCGACGCCGAGTTCGAAGAAGTAAAAGACCACAAGTAAGACTGCTTGTCGGTCGGCCGGTTGACTGCCTTTGTGCGGTGACTGGTAGGATGTCGCCGCGCGGGAGCTTGCTCCCGCGTTGGCGTGTCTGGAGCAAGCGAATTTTTTACGGCGTGCGGCTCTTTTCGCGCGCTGGCGGTACGGTCGGAAATGCTCCTGCTTTCCGTTCGGGATTACCGCAATTGTCGGCCAGTCTGTTGGTCGTCTATCCAAGACCAGGATCGTTGAATTGACGTGAGTTGGGTCCGGGCCTGTATTGGGGCTCAACGAGTTTGACGAGGCTCAGGAGAGTGTTGTCGAACGTCCTTAAGAGTGCGAAGACTTATGGCAAAGCGTGACTATTACGAAGTATTGGGTGTGGAGCGAGGCTCGAGCGAAGCCGACCTGAAAAAGGCTTACCGCCGTCTGGCGATGAAGCATCACCCGGACCGTAATCCCGGCGACAAAGCGTCGGAAGATATGTTCAAGGAGGCCAACGAGGCCTACGAAGTATTGTCTGACTCGAGCAAGCGCGCGGCTTATGACCAATATGGTCATGCCGGTGTCGATCCGAGTATGGGTGGCGGTGGCGCCGGTTTTGGTGGCCAGAACTTCTCCGACATCTTTGGCGATGTCTTCAGTGATTTCTTTGGTGGCGGTCGCGGCGGCTCCCGTGGCGGCGCTCAGCGTGGCAGTGACTTGCGCTACACCCTGGAGCTGAACCTGGAAGAGGCGGTGCGCGGTACCACCGTGAATATCCGCGTTCCGACGCTGGTCAACTGCAAGCCTTGCGATGGCTCGGGTGCCAAGAAAGGCTCTTCGCCGGTGACCTGCCCGACCTGTGGCGGTATCGGCCAGGTGCGCATGCAGCAGGGCTTCTTCTCGGTGCAGCAGACCTGCCCGCGTTGCCATGGCCAGGGCAAGATCATTTCCGACCCGTGCGACTCCTGCCACGGCGAAGGCCGCGTCGAAGAGTACAAGACGCTGTCGGTGAAGGTGCCGGCGGGTGTCGATACCGGCGACCGCATTCGTCTGTCCGGCGAAGGGGAGGCGGGTACCCAGGGCGGCCCTACGGGCGACCTGTATGTGGTGATCAATGTGCGTGAGCACGCGATCTTCCAGCGCGACGGCA
Source organism: Pseudomonas sp. T8 (assembly GCF_024610635.1). NCBI lineage: Bacteria > Pseudomonadati > Pseudomonadota > Gammaproteobacteria > Pseudomonadales > Pseudomonadaceae > Pseudomonas > Pseudomonas sp. T8. Next base: position 3,339,228 of record NZ_CP102374.1, on the reverse strand, counting down.
AGCACCTGTTCTGTGAAGTGCCTATCAGCTTCGTTGACGCGGCGCTGGGCGGCGAGCTGGAGATCCCGACGCTGGATGGCCGAGTCAAGCTGAAGATCCCTGAGGGGACCCAGACTGGCAAGCAGTTCCGCGTGCGTGGCAAGGGCGTGGCTCCGGTTCGTGGCGGCGGCGCTGGCGACTTGATGTGTCGTGTCGCGGTAGAAACGCCGGTAAACCTGAGTCGTCGTCAGCGTGAGCTGCTCGAAGAGCTGCGTGGTTCCCTGGCGGACGACAATACCCACTCGCCGAAAACCACTGGTTGGTTCGAAGGCGTGAAGCGCTTCTTTGGCGACCTGTAAGGAGCGCGGCATGCGACGTATAGCTGTAATGGGCGCCGCAGGGCGCATGGGCAAGAACCTGGTGGAGGCTGTGCAGCAACGCTCGCCGCTCTCCGGGCTTACCGCAGCCATCGTACGGCCTGGCAGTTCGTTGGTCGGTGCCGATGCTGGTGAGCTGGCGTCGCTGGGGCGCATTGGTGTGCCGATGTCCGACAGTCTGGAAAAGGTCGCCGATGAATTCGATGTGTTGATCGATTTCACGCTTCCGGAAGTGATGCTGAAAAACCTGGCGTTCTGCCGTAAGGCGGGCAAGGCCATGGTGATCGGTACCACGGGGCTGGGCGCCAAGGAAAAGCAGATGCTGGCCGAGGCGGGCAAGGATATTCCGATCGTGTTCGCCGCCAACTTCAGTGTTGGCGTCAACCTCTCGCTGAAGTTGCTCGACATGGCGGCCCGCGTGCTGGGCGATGATGCGGACATCGAAATCATCGAGGCGCATCACCGGCACAAGATCGACGCGCCTTCAGGTACGGCCTTGCGCATGGGTGAGGTGATTGCCGATGCGCTGGGGCGTGACCTGCAGAAGGTCGCAGTGTATGGCCGTGAAGGTCATACCGGTGCGCGTGAGCGTGAAACCATTGGTTTCGCCACGGTTCGTGGTGGTGATGTGGTTGGCGATCACACCGTGTTGTTCGCCGCCGAGGGCGAGCGCCTGGAGATCACCCACAAGGCCTCCAGTCGCATGACTTTCGCCAAGGGTGCGGTACGTGCTGCGTTGTGGCTGGACGGTCGTCCGGCGGGTCTTTATGACATGCAGGATGTGCTGGATCTGCGTTGAGATGCATCCAAAACAGGGCCAGGCTTCGCGCTTGAGCCCTGTTTTTTACCCGCTAAGCGATGTTCTGTCGCATTCCTCTGCCTTTAAGGCTCTTTAGCGGTGGACCAAAAAAGCCTTTTTCTGTAAGCTACAGCTTTAGTGTGTCCACTAAAAGCGCGCAGAATAATTCGGTGAAGAAGCGGGGTGACGTGTCCATACGTCACTCCGCTTTTTTACAACCTGCGATCGCCCTTTCAGGCTTTATTTACGGGAGGTCTTCTTGACTAAGCCAGCCATACTCGCCCTTGCTGATGGCAGCATTTTTCGCGGCGAAGCCATTGGAGCCGACGGTCAAACCGTTGGTGAGGTGGTGTTTAACACCGCAATGACCGGCTATCAGGAAATCCTTACCGATCCTTCCTACGCCCAACAGATCGTTACCCTGACTTACCCGCATATCGGCAATACCGGCACCACGCCGGAAGACGCCGAGTCCGATCGTGTCTGGTCGGCCGGTCTGGTGATTCGCGACCTGCCTCTGGTTGCGAGCAACTGGCGTAACACCCTGTCCCTGTCCGACTACCTGAAAGCCAACAATGTCGTGGCAATCGCCGGTATCGACACCCGTCGCCTGACGCGCATCCTGCGCGAGAAAGGTGCGCAGAACGGCTGCATCATGGCCGGCGACAATATCTCCGACGAAGCGGCGATTGCCGCTGCACGCGGCTTCCCGGGCCTGAAAGGCATGGATCTGGCGAAGGTCGTCAGTACCAAGGAAAGCTACGAGTGGCGCTCCAGTGTCTGGAACCTGAAGACCGACAGTCATCCGACCATCGAAGCTTCCGAGCTGCCTTACCACGTGGTTGCCTACGACTACGGCGTCAAGCTGAACATCCTGCGCATGCTGGTCGAACGCGGTTGCCGCGTGACCGTGGTGCCTGCGCAAACCCCGGCCAGCGAAGCGCTGGCGCTCAAGCCTGACGGTGTGTTCCTGTCCAACGGCCCTGGCGACCCCGAGCCTTGCGATTACGCCATCCAGGCGATCAAGGACGTGCTGGAGACCGAGATTCCGGTCTTCGGTATCTGTCTGGGCCACCAACTGCTGGCACTGGCCGCCGGCGCCAAGACAGTGAAGATGGGCCACGGCCACCACGGCGCCAACCACCCGGTCCAGGACCTGGACAGCGGTGTGGTGATGATCACCAGCCAGAACCACGGTTTTGCGGTGGACGAAGCCACCCTGCCGGGCAACGTGCGGGCGATCCACAAGTCGCTGTTCGACGGCACCCTGCAAGGCATCGAGCTGACCGACAAGAGCGCATTCAGCTTCCAGGGCCACCCTGAAGCGAGCCCGGGCCCGAACGATGTGGCGCCGCTGTTCGATCGTTTCATCAACGAGATGGCCAAGCGACGCTGAGTGCTCGCCCCTGAAGGTGGCCCCGGCCTCGGCGGCCCCTTCAGCGCTTCAGAGATTTGATCAAGACGGCTTGCCGACTGACCTGCGGATTTGAGTGACAACCCATGCCAAAACGTACAGACATTAAAAGCATCCTGATTCTCGGCGCTGGCCCGATCGTGATCGGCCAGGCCTGCGAATTCGACTACTCCGGCGCCCAGGCCTGCAAGGCCCTGCGCGAAGAGGGTTACCGGGTCATCCTGGTGAACTCCAACCCGGCGACCATCATGACCGACCCGGCCATGGCCGACGCCACCTACATCGAGCCGATCAAGTGGCAGACCGTTGCCAAGATCATCGAGAAAGAGCGTCCGGACGCTCTGCTGCCGACCATGGGTGGCCAGACTGCGCTGAACTGCGCCCTGGACCTGGAGCGCGAAGGCGTTCTGGAGAAGTTCGGCGTGGAAATGATCGGCGCCAATGCCGACACCATCGACAAGGCTGAAGACCGTTCGCGCTTCGACACCGCGATGAAGGCGATCGGCCTGGAGTGCCCGCGCTCCGGTATCGCCCACAGCATGGACGAGGCCAATGCGGTTCTCGAAAAGCTGGGCTTCCCGTGCATCATCCGTCCGTCCTTCACCATGGGCGGCACCGGTGGCGGTATCGCCTACAACCGTGAAGAGTTCGAAGAGATCTGCGCCCGCGGCCTGGACCTGTCGCCGACCAAGGAACTGCTGATCGACGAATCGCTGATCGGCTGGAAAGAGTACGAGATGGAGGTGGTCCGCGATAAAAAGGACAACTGCATCATCGTTTGCTCGATCGAGAACTTCGACCCGATGGGCGTGCACACCGGTGACTCGATCACCGTGGCTCCAGCACAGACCCTGACCGACAAGGAATACCAGATCCTGCGTAACGCCTCCCTGGCGGTACTGCGCGAGATCGGCGTGGAAACCGGCGGCTCCAACGTCCAGTTCGGCATCTGCCCGAACACTGGCCGCATGGTAGTGATCGAGATGAACCCGCGGGTATCCCGTTCTTCGGCCCTGGCTTCGAAAGCCACCGGCTTCCCGATTGCCAAGGTCGCGGCCAAGTTGGCTGTGGGTTATACCCTGGACGAACTGTCGAACGACATCACCGGCGGCAAGACCCCGGCGTCCTTCGAGCCGTCCATCGACTACGTCGTGACCAAGCTGCCACGCTTCGCCTTCGAGAAGTTCGCTAAGGCTGACGCTCGCCTGACCACTCAGATGAAGTCGGTGGGTGAAGTAATGGCCATTGGCCGGACCTTCCAGGAGTCCCTGCAGAAAGCACTGCGCGGCCTGGAAGTGGGGGTCTGCGGTCTGGATCCGAAGCTCGACCTGAGCAATCCGGAAAGCATGAACGTGCTCAAGCGCGAACTGACCGTGCCGGGCGCCGAGCGCATCTGGTACGTGGCTGACGCCTTCCGTGCCGGCATGACCGTCGAGCAGATCTTCGGCATGAACATGATCGACCCTTGGTTCCTGGTGCAGATCGAAGATCTGATCAAGGAAGAGGAGAAGGTCAAGACTCTGGGCCTGTCGGCCATCGACCGCGACCTGATGTTCCGCCTCAAGCGCAAAGGCTTCTCCGACCAGCGTCTGGCCAAGCTGCTGGGCGTGACCGAGAAGAACCTGCGTACCCACCGCCACAAGCTGGAAGTGTTCCCGGTCTACAAGCGCGTCGACACCTGCGCCGCCGAGTTCGCCACCGATACCGCCTACCTGTACTCGACCTACGAGGAAGAGTGCGAGGCAGCGCCTTCGGGGCGCGACAAGATCATGATCCTGGGCGGCGGTCCGAACCGCATCGGCCAGGGCATCGAGTTCGACTACTGCTGCGTGCACGCGGCACTGGCGCTGCGTGACGATGGTTATGAAACCATCATGGTCAACTGCAACCCGGAAACCGTTTCCACCGACTACGACACTTCCGATCGCCTGTACTTCGAGCCGGTGACCCTGGAAGACGTGCTGGAAATCGTCCGCGTCGAAAAGCCAAAAGGCGTGATCGTCCAGTACGGTGGCCAGACTCCATTGAAACTGGCGCGTGCCCTGGAAGCGGCCGGCGTGCCGATCATCGGTACCAGCCCTGACGCCATCGACCGTGCCGAAGACCGTGAGCGCTTCCAGCAGATGGTCGAGCGCCTGAACCTGCGTCAGCCACCAAACGCCACTGTGCGTAGCGAAGACGAAGCGATTCGTGCCGCGGCCAAGATCGGCTACCCGCTGGTGGTGCGTCCGTCCTATGTACTGGGCGGCCGGGCGATGGAAATCGTTTACGAAGAAGAAGAGCTCAAGCGCTACCTGCGTGAAGCGGTACAAGTGTCTAACGACAGCCCGGTGCTGCTGGACCACTTCCTCAACTGCGCCATCGAGATGGATGTGGATGCGGTCTGCGACGGCAAGGATGTGGTGATCGGCGCGATCATGCAGCACATCGAGCAGGCTGGCGTGCACTCCGGTGACTCCGCTTGCTCGCTGCCGCCGTACTCGCTGCCGGCGCACATCCAGGACGAGATGCGTGAGCAGGTCAAGAAGATGGCGCTGGAGCTGGGCGTGGTCGGCCTGATGAACGTACAGCTGGCCCTGCAGGGCGAGCAGATCTACGTCATCGAGGTGAACCCGCGTGCTTCCCGTACCGTGCCGTTCGTTTCCAAGTGCATCGGTGTCTCCCTGGCAATGATCGCCGCGCGTGTCATGGCGGGTAAGACCCTGAAAGAGCTGGGCTTCACCAAGGAAATCATTCCTAACTTCTACAGCGTCAAGGAAGCGGTGTTCCCGTTCGCCAAGTTCCCGGGCGTCGACCCGATCCTCGGCCCAGAGATGAAGTCGACCGGCGAAGTGATGGGCGTCGGTGACACCTTCGGCGAAGCCTTCGCCAAGGCCCAGATGGGCGCCAGCGAAGTGCTGCCGACCGGCGGTACCGCATTCATCAGCGTGCGCGACGATGACAAGCCACTGGTTGCAGGCGTGGCTCGCGATCTGATCAACTTGGGCTTCGAAGTGGTCGCCACTGCCGGTACTGCCAAGCTGATCGAGGCGGCAGGCCTGAAGGTGCGTCGCGTGAACAAGGTGACCGAGGGTCGTCCGCACGTGGTCGACATGATCAAGAATGACGAAGTCACGCTGATCATCAACACCACCGAAGGTCGTCAGTCGATCGCCGACTCTTACTCCATTCGTCGTAACGCCTTGCAGCACAAGATCTACTGCACCACTACCATTGCTGCGGGCGAGGCCATCTGTGAAGCGCTCAAGTTCGGCCCGGAAAAGACCGTGCGCCGCTTGCAGGATCTACATGCAGGATTGAAGGCATGAATAAATACCCAATGACCGTCCAGGGCTCCAAGGCCCTGGAAGAAGAGTTGACGTTCCTCAGCAAGGTCGAGCGGCCACGCTTGAGCCAGGCCATCGGTGAGGCTCGTGAACTCGGTGACCTCAAGGAAAACGCTGAATACCATGCTGCCCGCGAGGAGCAGGGAATGGTTGAGGCGCGGATCCGTGACATTGAAGGCCGCCTGCAAAACTCGGTTGTCATCGATGTGACGAGCATTCCCCATACAGGCAAGGTGATTTTCGGCACTACCGTCGAAATCGCCAACGTCGAAACCGATGAAAGCGTCACTTACCAGATCGTTGGTGAGGATGAGGCTGATATCAAGCTCGGAAAGATCTCTGTAGGTTCGCCCATTGCCCGTGCCTTGATCGCCAAGGAAGAGGGTGATGTGGTTGCCGTTAAAACGCCTAGCGGCGTGATCGAGTACGAGATTGTCGAAGTCCGCCACATCTGAACGAGGGCGCCTGCTGAATGCAGGCGCCATGCTTTGGCAACTGACCCAGATGTTGTGGGTTGGTGGTGTGTGGTTATTGCATGTCGGCTTATTGCCGGTGCTGGGCCAGATTGGCCTGGCGCCGCTGCTGATCGAAGAGATCGGCAATGTGCTGAGTGCGCTGCTGGTTGGTTTTTCAGCGGTATGCATCGTTCTTCAGATGCTGGTATTGGTACGTGCTGAAGGGCTGGCGAGCCTATGGCGGGATATGCGAGGGCAGTTGCTGTTGATGGCGCTATGTGCGTGCACGATGTATTTCGTGGTGCGCTTCGGGCTGTCGGATGTCGAGCGCTGGCAACTGTTCAGCTATCTTGTCTTGGGTTTTTCCGGCCTGGTGCTGGTATTGCAACCGGTGCCTGGATGGAGTGGCAGGGCGCGCGAAGCACGCCCTTGACCCCTGTCGACGTCAGTGGAAGCGATGGACGTTGGACAGTTGCTTGTTTACCTTGGCGTTCTTGCGATAAATCAACGCCATTTTGCCGATGACCTGCACCAGATCCGCTTTGCCGGCCTTGCACAGTTCTGCAATGGCTTCCAGGCGGGACTCGCGTTCGAGGATGTTGAGCTTGATCTTGATCAGCTCATGATCGCTCAAGGCACGTTCAAGTTCGGCCAACACACCTTCGGTCAAACCGTTGTCAGCCACAGTCAATACTGGTTTCAGATGGTGGCCAATGGATTTGTACTGTTTCTTCTGCTCTTGAGTGAGCGGCATAATCTGACCCCTGCGTCTGATCTTGTAAAAAGCGGCGGCCAGTTTACCCGAGCGCGTCCGGGACCGCCCAGTTAATCACGACCCGTTTTATTTTTTGAGGTGGCCCGTGGCCCGTTCCAAAACAAGCCATAACTGGCTGAAAGAGCACTTCAACGACCCATTCGTCAAAATGGCGCAAAAAGATGGGTACCGTTCGCGTGCCAGCTACAAATTGCTGGAAATCCAGGAAAAGGATCGTTTGATTCGGCCGGGCATGAGCGTAATCGACCTGGGCGCGGCGCCAGGAGGCTGGTCGCAGGTGACCAGTCGTCTGATCGGTGGACAGGGGAGGCTGATCGCTTCCGACATCCTGGAAATGGACAGCATCCCTGATGTCACCTTTATTCAGGGCGACTTCACCGAAGACGCAGTGTTGGCTCAAATCCTCGAGGCAGTCGGAAATTCCCAGGTGGACCTTGTGATTTCCGATATGGCCCCCAATATGAGTGGTACGCCTGCCGTAGATATGCCGCGGGCGATGTTTCTGTGCGAGTTGGCACTTGATTTGGCGGGGCGGGTTCTTCGTCCCGGTGGTGACTTCCTGATAAAGATTTTCCAGGGAGAAGGTTTCGACGAATACCACAAGAACGTTCGCAAGATGTTCGACAAGGTAGTGATGCGCAAACCGAGTTCTTCCCGTGATCGTTCTCGCGAGCAATATCTGCTGGGACGTGGCTTTCGCGGGCGTATCGAGTAAAGGTTGGTTTTGACCGGGTTGATAGTTTTTTCGTATTTCGCCCCGGGGGCTTAAGCGAATATTGTGTAATCTGGGTTTCACAAAGGGTTACAGACAGCGCCTGCCAGAGCTGTAGGTAATGTAGTAAGTTAGGTCGGTGAATATCATGCGAAGCGCGCGCCAGCAGCGGAGCTTGCTTCAGAGGGTAGTTAATTGAACGATATGGCAAAGAATCTGATCCTGTGGTTGATCATCGCGGCTGTCCTGGTGACGGTGATGAACAACTTCTCCAGCCCTAACGAGCCGCAGACCCTCAACTATTCCGACTTTATCCAGCAAGTTAAGGATGGCAAGGTCGAGCGCGTAGCCGTTGATGGTTATGTGATTACCGGCAAGCGCAACGATGGCGATAGCTTCAAGACTATTCGTCCCGCGATTCAGGACAACGGCCTGATCGGTGACCTGGTGGATAACCATGTGGTCGTCGAAGGCAAGCAGCCTGAGCAGCAAAGCATCTGGACCCAATTGCTGGTCGCCAGCTTCCCGATTCTGGTGATCATCGCCGTCTTCATGTTCTTCATGCGGCAGATGCAGGGCGGTGCCGGTGGCAAGGGCGGGCCGATGAGCTTTGGCAAGAGCAAGGCGCGCCTGTTGTCCGAAGACCAGGTGAAAACTACCCTGGCGGATGTCGCGGGTTGCGACGAGGCCAAGGAAGAAGTGGGCGAGCTGGTTGAATTCCTCCGCGATCCAGGCAAGTTCCAGCGTCTGGGTGGCCGTATTCCTCGTGGCGTGCTGATGGTTGGCCCGCCGGGTACCGGTAAGACCTTGCTGGCCAAGGCCATTGCTGGTGAAGCCAAGGTTCCATTCTTCACCATTTCCGGTTCCGACTTCGTCGAAATGTTCGTTGGTGTAGGTGCCAGCCGCGTTCGCGATATGTTCGAGCAGGCCAAGAAACATGCTCCGTGCATCATCTTCATCGACGAAATCGATGCTGTCGGTCGCCATCGTGGTGCCGGCATGGGTGGTGGTCATGACGAGCGCGAACAGACTCTCAACCAGTTGCTGGTCGAGATGGATGGCTTTGAAATGAACGACGGCATCATTGTCATTGCCGCCACCAACCGTCCTGATGTACTGGACCCGGCGTTGCTGCGTCCAGGCCGCTTCGACCGTCAGGTCGTGGTCGGTCTGCCGGATATTCGTGGTCGTGAGCAGATCCTGAAAGTTCACATGCGTAAAGTGCCAATGGGTGAGGATGTCGCCCCGGCGGTGATCGCTCGTGGTACACCTGGCTTCTCTGGTGCTGACCTGGCCAACCTGGTGAACGAGGCGTCGCTCTTCGCTGCCCGTAGCGGCAAGCGCATCGTCGAGATGAAAGAGTTCGAGCTGGCAAAAGACAAGATCATGATGGGCGCGGAGCGCAAGTCCATGGTCATGTCCGAGAAGGAAAAGCAGAACACTGCTTATCACGAAGCTGGCCATGCCATCGTCGGTCGCGTAGTGCCTGAGCACGATCCGGTCTACAAGGTTTCGATCATCCCGCGCGGTCGGGCTCTGGGCGTGACCATGTTCCTGCCGGAAGAGGATCGCTACAGCCTGTCCAAGCGAGCGCTGATCAGTCAGATCTGCTCGCTGTACGGCGGTCGTATCGCTGAAGAAATGACATTGGGCTTTGACGGTGTAACTACCGGTGCTTCCAACGACATCATGCGCGCCAGTCAGATTGCACGGAACATGGTGACCAAATGGGGACTGTCCGAAAAGCTGGGCCCGTTGATGTACGCCGAAGAGGAGGGCGAGGTCTTTCTGGGGCGCAGTGCTGGCAGCCAGCATGCAAGCCTGTCTGCGGAAACCGCCAAGCTGATCGACTCCGAAGTTCGTAGCATCATCGACCAGTGCTATGGCACTGCTAAGCAGATCCTCACGGATAACCGCGACAAGCTGGATGCGATGGCCGATGCCTTGATGAAGTATGAAACCATCGATGCCGAGCAGATCGACGACATCATGGCTGGTCGTACCCCTCGCGAGCCTCGCGATTGGGAGGGCGGTTCGGGTACCACACCTCCGGTGGTGCAGAATGAACGTCCAGAAACACCGATCGGCGGCCCGGCTGCTGACCACTAAGGTTTGAAATGACTTCTATGTCGTCCTCGACCCGGTTGCCTTGCGGCAACCGGGTTCTTGATTTGGCCCATACGCATGTCATGGGCATTCTGAATGTAACTCCCGATTCCTTTTCCGATGGTGGCTGCTTCAGCCAGCTGGATGCTGCCTTGCGCCATGCCGAGGGCATGATGCAGGCGGGCGCGACGCTCATCGATGTGGGGGGCGAGTCCACTCGTCCTGGTGCGCGGGCGGTATCGCCGCTTGAAGAGCTGGAGCGCGTAGCGCCTATCGTCGAGCGCATCCATCGTGAACTGGATGTCATTATTTCGGTCGATACCTCCACGCCTGCGGTCATGCGCGAAACTGCGCGCCTAGGGGCGGGGTTGATCAATGATGTCCGTTCGTTGCGACGGGATGGCGCGCTGGATGCGGCGGCGGCCACAGGCTTACCGGTTTGCCTCATGCATATGCTCGGTGAGCCGGGCGATATGCAGGACAATCCGCAGTATCGGGATGTAACCAAGGAAGTGGGTGAGTTCCTGGCTGAGCGTATGGTTCAGTGCGCTGCAGTGGGTATTGGGCCGGAACGGATCATTCTGGATCCAGGTTTTGGTTTCGCGAAGACCCTGCAGCACAACTTGAGCCTGTTCAAGCATATGGACGCCCTGCATGCCCTTGGTCGACCTCTGCTGGTCGGAGTTTCACGAAAGAGCATGATAGGTCAGGCATTGAACCGTCCTGTCGGAGAACGCCTGTATGGCGGGTTGGCTCTTGCCGCTCTGGCAATGTCTAAAGGCGCAAAGATCCTGCGGGTCCATGATGTGGCCGAGACGCTGGATGTCGTGCGGATGATTACAGCTGTGGAATCAGCCGAATAAGAATGATGGAGCACTTATGAGCAAGAAATACTTTGGCACCGACGGCATTCGCGGTCGTGTGGGTGTGTACCCTATTACCCCCGATTTCATGCTCAAACTGGGTTGGGCTGCAGGAATGGCCTTCCGCAGTATGGGTGCCTGTCGCGTGCTGGTGGGTAAGGACACGCGTATTTCCGGCTATATGTTTGAGTCCGCGCTTGAGGCGGGCCTGTCTGCTGCAGGGGCGGATGTAATGTTGTTGGGCCCGATGCCTACTCCTGCCATCGCCTATCTGACCCGTACTTTCCATGCCGAGGCAGGGATCGTGATCAGTGCGTCACATAATCCTCACGACGACAACGGCATCAAGTTCTTTTCGGGTGAAGGTACTAAGCTCCCGGATGAAGTCGAGTTGATGATTGAAGAGTTGTTGGACACGCCGATGGCTGTGGTGGATTCGAGCAAGCTGGGCAAGGTCTCCCGCATCAATGACGCCTCGGGCCGTTATATCGAGTTTTGTAAGAGCAGCGTTCCATCCAGTACCAGCTTTGCTGGGCTGAAGATCGTGGTCGATTGTGCTCATGGCGCAACCTACAAGGTAGCGCCAAGCGTTTTCCGTGAATTGGGTGCCGAGGTGGTGGTGCTCTCTGCGCAGCCTAACGGCCTGAACATCAACGACAATTGCGGCTCCACTCATATGGGGCAATTGCAGGCTGCGGTATTGGCCGAGCACGCCGATCTGGGTATCGCCTTTGATGGTGATGGCGACCGGGTACTGATGGTCGACCATACAGGTGCCATCGTCGACGGCGACGAACTGTTGTTTATCATCGCTCGGGACCTGCACGCGCGTAACAAGCTGCAGGGTGGCGTGGTCGGTACCTTGATGAGCAATCTGGGTCTCGAGCTGGCCTTGGCTGACCTGGGGATCCCATTCGTGCGTGCCAACGTTGGTGACCGCTATGTCATTGCCGAGCTGCTTGAGCGCCAATGGCTGGTAGGTGGTGAAAACTCCGGCCATATCGTGTGCTTCCAACATACCACCACGGGCGATGCGATCATTGCCGCCCTACAGGTGTTGATGGCGCTGAAACGACGTGATGAAGGGCTGGCGCAGTCGCGTCAGGCGCTGCGCAAGTGTCCGCAGATCCTGGTCAATGTGCGTTTTGGTGGCGGAACCAATCCCGTCGAGCATCCGGCAGTGAAAGAGGCCTGCGCGCGCGTCACTACCGCGATGGCTGGGCGTGGCCGGGTGTTGCTACGCAAGTCGGGCACCGAGCCTTTGGTTCGCGTCATGGTTGAGGGCGACGATGAAGCCCAGGTCCGTGGCTATGCTGACGAGCTGGCAAAACTGGTTGCGGAAGTTTCTGCCTGATTTCGGCTTGCCAGTGTTGATGCGGTTGGGTAACATCTGCGCCCACTTTGACCGACGAGGTACAGCATGCGTCGCCCTATGGTAGCTGGTAACTGGAAAATGCACGGTACCCGCGCCAGCGTCGCTGAGCTGATCAATGGCCTGCGTCATCTGGCCTTGCCTGGCGGTGTTGATGTCGCGGTATTCCCGCCTTGCTTGTATATCAATCAAGTGATTGATGGCTTGAAAGGCAAGTCGATTTCGGTCGGCGCGCAGAACTCTGCGGTGGAGCCCATGCAAGGTGCGCTGACAGGAGAAATTGCTCCGAGTCAGCTGGTGGATGCAGGTTGTTCCCTGGTGCTGGTTGGGCACTCCGAGCGTCGCCTGATGATGGGTGAGCGTGACGGTACGCTGAATCGCAAATTCGCAGCGGCACAGGCTTGTGGTTTGACACCGGTCTTGTGCGTAGGGGAGACCCTCGAGCAGCGCGAGGCCGGGAAGACTCTTGAGGTTGTCGGGCGTCAACTGGGCAGCATCATCGAAGAGTTGGGTGTTGGTGCGTTTGCCAATGCCGTTATCGCTTACGAGCCGGTCTGGGCCATTGGTACCGGGCTGACTGCTTCGCCGCAACAGGCTCAGGATGTGCACGCAGCCATTCGGGCGCAGTTGGCGGCAGAGAATTCTGAAGTGGCACGAGGTGTGCGGCTTCTATACGGCGGCAGCGTGAAGGCGGCCAATGCGGTCGAACTGTTCGGCATGCCGGATATCGATGGGGGGCTCATTGGTGGAGCTTCCCTGAATGCAGATGAGTTCGGTGCGATCTGTCGCGCCGCGGGAAACTGAAAAAATGCTGGAAACAGTCGTAGTCGTTTTTCATCTGCTGGGTGCGCTGGGCGTAGTAGCTCTGGTATTGCTGCAGCAGGGTAAAGGTGCGGACGCTGGCGCGTCTTTCGGAGCAGGTGCTTCAAATACTGTGTTCGGAAGCCAAGGTTCCTCTACCTTTCTTAGTAAGTTTACTGCTATACTTGCCGCAGGTTTTTTCATAACCAGCTTAGGGTTAGGTTACTTTGCTAAAGAGAAAGCTCACGAGCTGACTCAAGTAGGTTTGCCAGATCCAGCGGTACTTGAAGCGCCAAAGCAAAAACCGGCTTCTGATGATGTCCCGGTGCTCCAAGAGCAAAAGTCGGCAACCAATGCGACTGACGTACCTCCAGCTCAAGAGCAGAAGTAAGAAGAGTTTCACGCAGTAACGTAGTCTATGCCGAGGTGGTGGAATTGGTAGACACGCAACCTTGAGGTGGTTGTGCCCATAGGGTGTAGGGGTTCGAGTCCCCTTCTCGGTACCAATTATCAGGAGAGCCCGCTGTTGCGGGCTTTCTTGTAGGTGGAAGGTTACATTGACCCAAAAAGGGATCGGTCGTATACTTCCGCCCCAGCTTTGTCGCGGGGTGGAGCAGTCTGGTAGCTCGTCGGGCTCATAACCCGAAGGTCGTCGGTTCAAATCCGGCCCCCGCAACCAGTTTTAGCGGAGCCCCTTTTCAGGGGCTTTTTGTTAGCTGGACACTTTATAACGCCGCTATTCAACGGCGTTTCCGGGATGGGCGCTTCGCCCATTTTTTATTTGCACAAGCATGCACGAGGGGGTTCAGGTGTCGAGCAAGCTAGAACAGTTGCAGGCCTTGTTGGCCCCGGTGGTCGTGGCCCTTGGCTATGAATGCTGGGGTATCGAGTTTTCGGCTCAAGGTCGCCACTCACTGTTGCGCGTTTATATCGATAAAGAAGGCGGTGTGCTGGTGGACGACTGTGCCATCGTCAGCCGTCAGATCAGCGGCGTTCTGGATGTCGAAGATCCGATCTCCGTTGAATACACCCTTGAAGTTTCCTCTCCTGGCATGGAACGCCCGCTGTTCACCCTTGAACAGTTTGCCAAGTATGTCGGTGAACAAGTGAAGATCAAGCTGCGCTCGCCTTTTGAAGGTCGGCGTAATTTTCAGGGCCTTCTCCGCGGGGTGGAGGAGCAGGACGTCGTGGTGCAGGTGGAAGATCATGAGTTTCTGTTGCCGATCGACATGATCGACAAGGCCCACATAATTCCCAGTTTTGACTGAGACGCGGATCCCGCGGATCCAATGGCTTGCGAAAGGCGAGGCGTACGATGAGCAAAGAAGTACTGCTGGTTGTTGAGTCGGTATCCAATGAAAAGGGTGTACCGGCAAGCGTAATTTTTGAAGCGCTGGAGCTGGCTCTGGCCACTGCTACCAAAAAGCGTTTCGAGGACGAAGTCGATCTGCGTGTGGAAATCAATCGCCACACCGGTGCTTACGAGACTTTCCGTCGCTGGACGGTAGTCGAGGAAGCCGACCTGGACGATCCGGCCGTGGAAACCTGGCCGAGCAAGGTCCAGGAAACCCATCCGGGCGCCAAAGTCGGTGATGTCGTCGAAGAAAAGATCGAATCGATCGAGTTCGGCCGCATTGCTGCGCAGACCGCCAAACAGGTCATCGTGCAGAAAGTCCGCGAAGCCGAGCGCTCTCAAGTCGTTGACGCTTACCGCGAGCGCCTGGGTGAAATCATCTCCGGCACCGTGAAAAAAGTGACCCGCGACAACGTGATCGTCGACCTGGGTAACAACGCCGAAGCGCTGTTGGCCCGTGAAGACATCATCTCCCGCGAGACTTTCCGGGTTGGCGTGCGTCTTCGCGCGCTGCTCAAGGAAATCCGCACCGAGAACCGCGGCCCGCAGCTGATCCTGTCGCGTACCGCGCCGGAAATGCTGATCGAGCTGTTCCGTATCGAAGTGCCGGAAATCGCCGAAGGCCTGATCGAAGTCATGGCCGCTTCCCGTGATCCGGGTTCGCGCGCCAAGATCGCGGTCCGTTCCAAAGACAAGCGCATTGACCCTCAGGGTGCGTGCATTGGTATGCGCGGTTCGCGCGTCCAGGCCGTTTCCGGTGAGTTGGGCGGTGAGCGTGTGGATATCGTCCTGTGGGACGACAACCCGGCGCAGTTCGTGATCAACGCCATGTCGCCGGCCGAAGTCGCGGCAATTATCGTCGACGAAGATGCCCATGCCATGGACATCGCCGTTGGCGCAGACAATCTGGCTCAGGCCATCGGTCGCGGTGGTCAGAACGTGCGTCTGGCTAGCCAGTTGACTGGCTGGACCCTGAACGTGATGACCGAATCGGACATCCAGGCTAAGCAGCAAGCTGAAACCGGCGACATCCTGCGCAACTTCATCGAAGAGTTGGAAGTCGATGAAGAGCTGGCACAGGTGCTGGTTGATGAAGGCTTCACCAGCCTGGAAGAGATTGCCTACGTACCGTTGGAAGAAATGCTCAACATCGACGGCTTTGACGAAGACATCGTCAACGAGCTTCGCGCTCGTGCCAAGGATCGCTTGTTGACTAAAGCCATCGCTACTGAGGAAAAGCTGGCAGACGCCCATCCGGCCGAAGACCTGCTCTCGCTTGAGGGTATGGACAAGGATTTGGCGATGGAACTGGCGGTGCGCGGCGTAATTACCCGCGAAGACCTGGCCGAGCAGTCTATTGACGACCTGCTCGACATCGACGGCATTGACGATGATCGTGCCGGCAAGTTGATCATGGCCGCCCGAGCCCATTGGTTCGAGTAATAGGCGCGGCCTGAGGAGAGAAGTGCATGACGCAAGTCACGGTGAAACAACTGGCCGATGAGGTCAAAACACCGGTAGAGCGCCTGTTGCAGCAGATGCGTGAGGCAGGTCTGCCGCACACCGCCGCCGAGGAACATGTGACCGACAGTGAGAAGCAATCGTTGCTGACTCACTTGAAGAGCAGCCACAAGGCGAAAGTGGAAGAACCGCGCAAGATCACTTTGCAGCGTAAAACCACCAGCACCCTGCGTGTTGCCGGCAGCAAAAGTATCAGCGTTGAAGTACGCAAGAAGAAAGTCTTCGTACAACGCAGCCCGGAAGAAATTGAAGCCGAGCGCCAGCGTGAACTGGAAGAACGTCGCGCAGTAGAAAATGCTGCACGTCAGAAGGCTGAAGAAGAAGCCAAGCGTCGCGCCGAAGAAGAAGCGCGTCGCCAGCCTGCTGCTGCGCAACCTGCTGCCGTTGAAGCGGTCGCCGCACCTGCAGTGGTTGCCGAGCCGATTGTTGAAGACGTCCCTGTTGTCGCTCCAGCGCCGGTCGCTGAAGTACGCAAGAAGGACGAGCAGCGTCGTCCGGACAAGAGCCGTAACGACGACAACCGTCGTGGTGGCGATGGCGAGCGTAAAAACGCTCCGCATCGTGCTTCCGTCAAGGAAAAGGCTCCGGCTCCACGCGTTGCCCCACGTACTACCGACGAAGAAAGCGATGGCTTCCGTCGTGGTGGTCGCGGCAAGGCCAAGCTGAAGAAGCGTAACGCTCACGGCTTCCAGAGCCCGACTGGCCCTGTCATTCGTGAAGTGAAGATCGGCGAAACCATCACTGTTGGCGATCTCGCCCAGCAGATGTCGGTCAAGGCTGCCGAAATCATCAAGTTCATGTTCAAGTTGGGCACCCCAGCCACCATCAACCAGGTACTGGACCAGGAAACTGCCCAGCTGGTTGCTGAAGAGCTGGGCCACAAAGTGACCCTGATCAGCGACACCGCCCTGGAAGATTCCCTGGCCGAGTCCCTGAAGTTCGAAGGTGAAGCGGTTCCTCGTGCGCCGGTAGTGACCGTAATGGGTCACGTTGACCACGGTAAGACCTCGCTGCTCGATTACATCCGTCGTGCCAAGGTCGCAGCTGGCGAAGCCGGCGGCATCACCCAGCACATCGGTGCGTACCACGTTGAAACCGAACGCGGCATGGTCACCTTCCTCGACACCCCGGGTCACGCCGCGTTTACCGCCATGCGTGCTCGTGGTGCCAAGGCGACCGACATCGTGATCCTGGTGGTTGCAGCGGACGACGGCGTGATGCCGCAGACCGTTGAAGCCGTTCAGCACGCCCAGGCGGCTGGCGTACCTCTGGTAGTCGCGGTGAACAAGATCGACAAGCCGGGTGCCGACCTCGATCGCATCCGTAGCGAACTGTCGGTTCACGGCGTGACTTCCGAAGACTGGGGTGGCGACACTCCATTCGTTCCGGTTTCCGCGAAGATGGGTACCGGCGTCGACGAATTGCTCGAAGCCGTACTGCTGCAGGCCGAAGTGCTCGAACTGACCGCCACGCCTTCGGCTCCTGGCCGTGGCGTCGTGGTTGAATCGCGTCTCGACAAGGGCCGTGGCCCGGTGGCGACCGTACTGGTTCAGGACGGTACCCTGCGTCAAGGCGACATGGTGCTGGTCGGCTCGAACTATGGCCGCGTGCGCGCCATGCTCGACGAGAACGGCAAGCCGATCAAGGAAGCAGGTCCGGCCATTCCGGTCGAGATCCTCGGCCTGGACGGTACCCCGGACGCTGGCGACGAGATGAGCGTGGTTGCCGACGAGAAGAAAGCCCGTGAAGTGGCTCTGTTCCGTCAAGGCAAGTTCCGCGAAGTCAAACTGGCTCGCGCTCACGCCGGCAAGCTGGAAAACATCTTCGAAAGCATGGGCCAGGAAGAGAAGAAGACGCTCAACATCGTCCTCAAATCCGACGTCCGTGGTTCGCTGGAAGCTCTGCAAGGCGCTCTGAACGGCCTGGGCAACGACGAAGTGCAAGTGCGCGTAGTCGGCGGCGGCGTCGGTGGTATTACCGAAAGCGACGCCAACCTGGCCCTGGCTTCCAACGCTGTACTGTTCGGCTTCAACGTGCGTGCCGATGCCGGCGCTCGCAAGATCGTCGAGCAGGAAGGTCTGGATATGCGTTACTACAACGTGATCTACGACATCATCGAAGACGTCAAGAAAGCCCTGACCGGTATGTTGGGCAGCGACGTTCGGGAGAACATCCTGGGTGTTGCCGAGGTTCGTGACGTATTCCGTTCGCCGAAGTTTGGCGCGATCGCCGGTTGCATGGTGATCGAGGGTGTCGTTCACCGTAACCGTCCAATCCGTGTACTGCGTGAAGACATCGTTATCTTCGAAGGCGAGCTGGAATCCCTGCGCCGCTTCAAGGACGACGCTTCCGAAGTACGTGCCGGCATGGAATGCGGTATCGGCGTGAAGAGCTACAACGACGTCAAAGTCGGCGACAAGATCGAAGTCTTCGAGAAGGTTCAGGTTGCTCGCAGCCTCTAACTCGCGCACTTCAAGAGCCATGATGGCCAGCCGCATGCAAATGCACGGCGCATCGTCCGGACTCTAAACGCAACGCCCGGTCTGGCTTCTGTCAGGCCGGGCGTTTGCCGCTTTCAGACCTTGCGGGTTTCACCGCCAGGCAGCAACAGGTAACAAGACATGGCAAAAGAATACAGCCGTACCCAACGTATCGGCGACCAGATGCAGCGTGAGCTCGCTCAGCTGATCCGTCGTGAAGTCAAAGATCCGCGCGTCGGTCTGGTCACCATCACCGCCGTTGAAGTCAGCCGTGACGTCGGTCACGCCAAGATCTTCATCACCGTGATGGGCCAGGACAACGCTGACGATATCGCCCAGAGCATCAAGGTGCTCAACTCGGCCGCCGGCTTCCTGCGCATGCAGCTGGCTCGCGAGATGAAGTTGCGCAGCGTTCCACAGCTGCACTTCCACTACGACGAAAGCGTCGTGCGTGGCGCGCATCTGTCGGCCCTGATCGAGCGCGCCGTGGCCGAAGACAGCCAGCACGCCGCTGAACCCGAAGACGCCAAGGAGTAAGCGGTGGCTCAGGTCAAGCGTATCCGTCGTAACGTCAGCGGTATCATCCTGCTCGACAAGCCGCTGGGGTTCACCTCCAACGCGGCGCTGCAGAAAGTCCGCTGGTTGCTCAATGCCGAAAAGGCCGGGCACACCGGCAGCCTCGATCCCCTGGCCACCGGCGTGTTGCCGTTGTGCTTTGGCGAGGCGACCAAGTTCTCGCAATACCTGCTCGATTCCGACAAGGGGTACGAAACCCTGATGCAGTTGGGCAAGACCACCACCACGGCCGATGCCGAGGGTGAAGTCCTGCAGACTCGCGAAGTGACCGTTGGTCGCGCCGATATTGAAGCGGTGTTGCCGGAATTTCGCGGGCAAATCAGCCAGATACCGCCGATGTACTCGGCCCTCAAGCGTGATGGCCAGCCACTTTACAAGCTGGCCCGTGCAGGCGAAGTGGTGGAGCGCGAGGCGCGTTCTGTTACTATTGCGCGCTTGGAATTGCTGGCCTTTGAAGGCGATACTGCGCGGCTAGCGGTGGACTGCAGCAAAGGCACCTATATCCGGACCCTGGTGGAAGATATCGGTGAGAAGCTGGGTTGTGGTGCTTACGTCGCGGAACTGCGTCGCACCCAGGCCGGTCCTTTCAGTCTGGCCCAGACCGTCACGCTGGAAGAGCTTGAGGCGGTACATGCCGAAGGCGGCAACGAAGCGGTGGATCGCTTCCTGATGCCATCGGACAGCGGCCTGTTGGATTGGCCACTGCTGCAGTTCTCCGAGCACAGCGCGTTCTACTGGCTCAACGGCCAGCCGGTACGCGCTCCCGATGCACCGAAGTTCGGCATGGTGCGGGTACAGGATCACAACGGTCGCTTTATCGGTATCGGTGAAGTGAGCGAAGACGGGCGCATCGCGCCGCGTCGACTGATTCGGTCGGAATGACCGGAAACCAGCCTGTTTAACAGCAGGCTGGAGAGGGTGGCTGTTAACAGGCACGGTCACAGCTCATTTATAGATACAGGGATTTGTCCCTGGCCTGTTGGTGGCGTTCCTTGGAACGTTGCCTTTTGAGAGGAAAGCCAAATGGCACTCAGCGTTGAAGAAAAAGCTCAAATCGTAACCGACTACCAGCAAGCTGTTGGTGACACTGGTTCGCCAGAAGTGCAAGTTGCACTGCTGACCGCCAACATCAACAAACTGCAAGGTCACTTCAAGGCCAACGGTAAAGACCACCACTCCCGTCGTGGTCTGATCCGCATGGTTAACCAGCGTCGTAAGCTGCTGGACTACCTGAAAGGCAAAGACCTGAGCCGTTACAGCGCTCTGATCGGTCGCCTGGGTCTGCGTCGCTAATCAGCGATTGCGCTAGAGGTTGGTTGTTTGCCGTGCGTCAGTGGGTTTCCCGCAGGCGCATGGCAGGCTCCCAGCCTCAAGTTTTATCTGGACAGTAGTTTTACCTGGACAATAAAGGCCGGGCCGATTCCCGGGATTGCCCAAGAATTTCGCAAGAAACCAGTTCCCCCAAGAGCCACAAAGAAGGTAGGACACCGTGAACCCGGTAATCAAAAAATTCCAGTTCGGTCAGTCGACCGTTACCCTCGAGACTGGCCGTATCGCCCGTCAGGCCTCCGGCGCAGTATTGGTCACCGTTGACGACGACGTCAGCGTATTGGTGACCGTGGTTGGCGCCAAGCAAGCCGATCCAGGCAAGGGTTTCTTCCCTCTGTCTGTTCACTACCAGGAAAAGACTTACGCTGCCGGTAAGATCCCTGGCGGTTTCTTCAAGCGTGAAGGCCGTCCTTCCGAGAAAGAGACCCTGACCTCGCGTCTGATCGACCGTCCGATCCGCCCTCTGTTCCCAGAAGGCTTCATGAACGAAGTGCAGGTTGTCTGCACCGTGGTTTCCACCAGCAAGAAGACCGATCCGGACATCGCTGCGATGATCGGTACCTCGGCTGCGCTGGCCATCTCCGGCATTCCTTTCGACGGTCCGATCGGCGCTGCCCGCGTTGCGTTCCACGAAAGCACCGGCTACCTGCTGAACCCGACTTACGAGCAGCTTCAGGCATCTAGTCTGGACATGGTCGTAGCCGGTACCGAAGAAGCGGTACTGATGGTTGAATCGGAAGCCAAAGAGCTGACCGAAGACCAGATGCTGGGCGCCGTACTGTTCGCCCACGACGAATTCCAGGCTGTTATCCAGGCCGTCAAAGAGCTGGCTGCCGAAGCCGCCAAGCCAACCTGGGACTGGGCTCCTGCTCCAGAAGCCACCGACCTGCTGGGCGCTATCCGCTCCGAGTTCGGCGAAGCGATCTCCCAGGCCTACACCATCACCGTCAAGGCCGACCGTTATGCTCGCCTGGGCGAGTTGAAAGATCAGGTCGTCGCCAAGCTGTCCGGCGAAGAAGGCCAGCCTTCCGCTGCCGACGTCAAAGCCGCTTTCGGTGAAATCGAATACCGCACCGTTCGCGAAAACATCGTCAACGGCAAGCCACGTATCGACGGTCGCGACACCCGCACCGTACGTCCGCTGAACATCGAAGTCGGCGTTCTGCCGAAGACCCACGGTTCGGCGCTGTTCACCCGTGGCGAGACTCAGGCCCTGGTCGTCGCGACCCTGGGTACCGCCCGTGACGCACAGCTGCTGGACACCCTGGAAGGCGAGAAAAAAGACCCCTTCATGCTGCACTACAACTTCCCTCCGTTCTCGGTGGGCGAGTGTGGTCGCATGGGTGGCGCTGGTCGTCGTGAAATCGGTCACGGCCGTCTGGCCCGTCGTTCGGTTCAGGCCATGCTGCCAGCCGCCGACGTGTTCCCTTACACCATCCGCGTAGTATCGGAAATCACCGAGTCCAACGGTTCCAGCTCCATGGCTTCCGTTTGCGGTGCTTCCCTGGCGTTGATGGACGCTGGTGTGCCGATGAAGGCGCCGGTTGCCGGTATCGCCATGGGCCTGGTTAAAGAAGGCGAGAAATTCGCCGTTCTGACCGACATCCTGGGTGACGAAGACCACCTGGGCGACATGGACTTCAAGGTAGCCGGTACCGCCAAAGGCGTCACCGCGCTGCAGATGGACATCAAGATCAAAGGCATCACCGAAGAAATCATGGAGATCGCCCTGGGCCAGGCCCTGGAAGCTCGCCTGAACATTCTCGGCCAGATGAACCAGATCATTGGCCAGTCGCGTACCGAGCTGTCGGCCAACGCTCCGACCATGATCGCGATGAAGATCGACACCGACAAAATCCGTGATGTCATCGGTAAAGGCGGCGCGACCATCCGTGCGATCTGCGAAGAGACCAAGGCTTCGATCGACATCGAAGACGACGGCTCGATCAAGATCTTCGGCGAAACCAAGGAAGCCGCAGAAGCCGCGCGTCAGCGCGTTCTGGGCATCACCGCGGAAGCCGAGATCGGCAAGATCTACGTTGGTAAGGTTGAGCGCATCGTCGACTTCGGCGCATTCGTCAACATCCTGCCTGGCAAAGACGGTCTGGTTCACATCTCCATGCTGAGCGATGCTCGCGTCGAGAAAGTGACCGACATCCTGAAAGAAGGTCAGGAAGTGGAAGTGCTGGTACTGGACGTGGACAACCGCGGCCGTATCAAGCTGTCCATCAAAGACGTGGCAGCAGCCAAGGCTTCGGGCGTTTAAGACTCCCGACGCACTAAGCTGAACAAGCAAACGCCCCGACTGGTTCGGGGCGTTTTGCTATCTGCCGTTTGTACCTTGCTCCCTGCCGGGCAGGCGATATGGCAAAACCCCGGCCTCGGTGCTAGGTTTAGCCCAGCGCCCGTGTAGCTCAGCCGGTAGAGCAGCGCACTCGTAACGCGAAGGTCGCAGGTTCGATTCCTGTCTCGGGCACCAATTGGCAAGCTCAAGTCGTACAAACAACAAAGCCCGCATCGCGCGGGCTTTGTCGTTCTTACTGGCCTTGAATCACTTCACTTTGCTTCTCAGGTCCTCGAGGCTGCGTTTGAGTTGGTCCAGGTTCTGGCCCTGATTGCTGACCTCGCTCTTGAGGCTGGACAGCTCGCTGGAGTTCGAACTGGAGCTTGAGCTGCTGCCACGCTTGAGGTCATCGATCTGACTGGCCAGCTTATCCAGGGTGCTGGCCTGACTGCTGACCGTGCTCTTCAGGCTAGACAGTTCGCTGGAGCTCGAACTGGAGCTAGAGCTGTTGCCACGTTTGAGATCATCGATCTGACTTGCCAGCTTATCCAGGGTGCTGGCTTGGCTGCTGACCGTGCTCTTGAGGTTGGACAGCTCGCTGGAGCTCGAACTGGAGCTAGAGCTAGAGCTGTTGCCACGCTTGAGTTCCTCGATCTGCTTGCCGAGCTTGTCCAGTTCACCGGCCTGGCTTCCGACCGTACTCTTGAGGTTGCTCAGTTCGCTGGAGTTCGAATTGGAGCTCGAGCTATTGCCGCGCTTGAGCTCCTCGATCTGTTTGCCGAGCTTGTCCAGTTCGCTGGCCTGGTCGCTGGTAACGCGCTTGAGGTTGTTCACTTCACTGGCGCTCGAACTGGAGTTGGAGCCGCTGTTGCGCTTGAACTCTTCAAGCTGGGTTTCCAGTTTTTTCAGCTGGTTGGCTTGCTCGCCGGTGGTTTTCTTGAGGTTGCTCATCTCACTGGCATTGGCGCTGGAGCTGCTGCCGGTGTTGCGCTTGAGCTCTTCGATCAGGCGCGCCTGGCTGTTGACCAGGTCCTTGAGCTTTTCCAGCTCGGCGGCGCTGCTCTTGAGGCCGTCCTGCAGCTTTTGCAGGTCGTCCACGGTGAAGCCGCTGGGGCGCACGGTGAACTTGAGGTCCACTTCCTGGTGCAGGGCCGAGATCCTGTCCGAGTACGAGGCGCTGCTGGAGTTGAATTCGACGGCCTGGGCGGGGAGTGACAGGCTGCTGAGGATCAGGGTGGAGAGGCTGGTGGCGAGGAAGACGGACGAACGCTGAGTGCGGCTGAACATCACTGGGTTTCCTTGTGAAGTGCCGATATGGCACATCGCTATGACTGCGTTCCTGCCTTCTTGTTCCTGGAGTGAGAAGCCGGTTCGGGGGGAGGAATGTAACAACGTATTTTTCATGAAAGTGCCTTGAGCGAACGGACAGGTTTTTTGTCGGTGCGCTGTAAGGATTCGTAGGCATCCGCAGACAAAGGCCCTATATTCGCAGCCTGTCTGAATGGTTTTCAGATGATCCCGAATGGTTCACGGCCAGATAAATCGGCTTTCACAGCGCTTTTTTGCGGCAAAGAGATCCCAACGATCCAGATCCATCTTCCATTCCCATGATCAGAGAGAACGAGATGATTCCTAAAGAAGCCAGAATTGACGTAGCCCTTGAAAAATACCTGGCTGCCACGCCTTCCTTGCAGGAAGAAATCAGCGACCTGAGCCCGCAAGAGCAGAAGCAGCAGGCCCAGTGGGCGTTCGAGGATGAAGCGGAGTCGCGCGGCATCGAACCGTGGGAGCTTGTGCTGGAGTTGGTGGCCGAGTCGCGCGATGAACTCAAGGCCATGCGCCTGGAGGTCCATCAGGAAGTGGCCGAGGCCCTGGGCATGGACCTTAAGGACTACCTGGAACTCAACGAAATCGACGACTGATGCAAAAACGCCAGCCTTTCAGGGGCTGGCGTTTTTCTTTGGGGTATCGCGCAAAGAGTCAGAGGCTCAAGCGCATCGACAAATCGACCGCCTTCACATCCTTGGTCATCGCCCCGATCGAAATGTAATCGACGCCGGTCTCGGCGATCGGGCGCAAGGTGCTTTCATTGATCCCGCCGCTGGCTTCCAGCTTGGCCTTGCCGGCATTCAGGCGAACCGCCTCGCGCATGTCGTCCAGGCTCAACTCGTCGAGCATGATGATGTCCGCGCCCGCCGCCAGGGCTTCCTTGAGTTCTTCCAGGCTTTCCACTTCGACTTCCACCGGCTTGCCCGGGGCGATCTTGTGGGCGGCGCTGATCGCCTGGGCGATGCCGCCGCACGCGGCAATATGGTTTTCCTTGATCAGGAAGGCGTCGTACAGGCCGATGCGGTGGTTGTGGCAGCCACCGCAGGTCACCGCGTACTTCTGCGCCAGGCGCAGGCCTGGCAGGGTCTTGCGGGTATCCAGCAACTTGACCTGGGTATCGGCGACGAAATCGGCGTAGTACTGCGCGCGGGTGGCCACGCCGGACAGCAACTGCAGGAAGTTCAGGGCGCAGCGTTCGCCGCTGAGCAGCGAACGGGCCGGACCTTCGAGGTGGAACAGGGCCTGGTTGGGGCTGACGCGCTCGCCGTCACGCACCTGCCAATGCACGGCGACCCGTGGGTCGAGCTGGCGGAACACCGCGTCGACCCAGGCCGTGCCACTGATGATCGCCGCTTCGCGGGTGATGATGGTGGCTTTGGCCAGGCGTTCGGCCGGGATCAGTTGCGCGGTGATATCGCCGCTGCCGATGTCTTCCAGCAACGCACGGCGCACGTTGGCTTCGATTTCGGCGGTCAGGTCGGCGAGGCGTAGATTCGGCATAACGGGCTCCACAAACAAAGTGGCCCGATTATAGGGCCATGGCGCAAGCGAACCCAAGGCGAGCGCCTTCCCGTGGCTGCATTTGGTCGCCTGGCATGAGCCGTTTGCCGGAAAGGGCGGTCGCTATATGAGCGCTATTTCAAAGCCCGCGCAGAGTCTGCTGGCACAAGAAGGGGCTTTTGCCAGATAATCCGACTTCTAATTGACGTCATAGCTTTGACGTCTGTTTGGCTCCCCACTATTTGAAATGCAGCGGTGCGTATCGATGCCCGCTGGGACTCGACTGTGAGCGTCGACCGACCTTTCATTGCGCGGCAGAGAAACACCTTTCAGGAGGCTTGGATGCACAACGACGGGAATGTAGTGCCTTTGCACAAGGCCGCTACGGATCAGGCGAACGCCTCGCCGCTCGCCCGCCTGCCTGTGATTCTGCTTCAGGTCCGTGACAAGGCCGCCCAGCAACTGCGCCATGGCCTGCAGGAACTGTTCGATAACGCCGACGACACCTTGTTCGAAATGGCCGACCGGGCCCAGAACAATGTCGACCAGAACACCTTTTTCGAAGCCATGCGCGACCTGCGCCTGAAACGCAAAAGCATCGAGCGCGGCTTCCTGGAAAAACTCTTCGAGGCCTTTGTCGGACTGGTCCAGTACGACCCCGCGCCGGCGATCGCCCAGGCCGTCGCCTACGTTCCACCCGCCGATACCTGCCGTGACGACCTGGAGCGCACCGTGGCCCTCGAGGCGATGGTCGCCAAGGCGGGCAACCGTGACGGTTTTGCCCTTGGCCAGCTCACCGCGCGCCTGAACGTGCTGCTGGGCAAGCACCTGGATGACCGCAGCAACCCCCTGGGCCCGGCCATGCTCTGCGAGTACTTCCTCGAATCCGGGCGCAGCCTGGGGGTGGAGATCAAGGTCAAGCTGATCATTCTCAAGCTGTTCGAGCGTTATGTGCTCAGCGAGGCCGACCAGCTGTACGCCGAAGCCAATCAGCTGTTGGCCGCCACTGGGGTGTTGCCGGAGCTCAAGCCGGCGCCGGCGCGCCGGGCCCTCGACCAGGCGGCCGCGAGTATCCAGGCCACGCCCGAGCCCGGCGTGGCGCAGATGGACGAGAGCGTTCAGGAAGTGTTCGCCGCCTTGCAGGAGCTGCTGTTGCATGTCCGCGGCAGCGTGGTGCCGACCCTGGAGGCGAGCGCCGAAACCCAGCCCATTTCCACCCGCGACCTGCTGCGCCTGCTGTCTCACCTGCAGCACTACGTGCCGGCTGGCACCCAGGACGATTTCGACCTGCGCAACCACTTGGAACAGTTGCTGACCCGGGTCAGCGTGAAAAGCGGCAAGTCGCGGGTGGTCGGAGTGGCCGACGAGGATGTGATCAACCTGGTGGCCATGCTCTTCGAGTTCATCCTGGCCGATCGCAACCTGCCGGAATCCTTGAAGACCCTGATCGGCCGCTTGCAGATCCCCATGCTCAAGGTCGCGGTGCTGGACAAGAGTTTCTTCAGCCGCAGCAGCCATCCCGCCCGCCGCCTGCTCAACGAAATCGCCGCGGCGGCCATGGGCTGGGGCAGCTGCGACGATTATCAGCGCGACAGCCTGTACCTGCGCATCGAACAGGTGGTGCAGCGGCTGTTGAGCGATTTTGTCGACGACCCAGCGATCTTTTCCGAGCTGCTCGCCGAGTTTCTCGCCTTCACCAGCGACGAGCGGCGCCGCAGCGAGCTGCTGGAGCAGCGCACCCGTGACGCCGAAGAGGGGCGGGCCAAGGCCGAACTGGCGCGGCGTCGCGTCGAGCAGGCGTTGAACGAGGGGCTGCTGGGCAAGGTCCTGCCCCTGACGGTTGTCGAGTTCGTGCAACAGGCCTGGAGCAAGGTCCTGCTGCTGACCTGTCTCAAGCATGGCGAGCACTCCAGCGAATGGCGCGAGGGGTTGCAGACCATGGAGCAACTGATCTGGAGCGTGCAGCGCCACACCGACCCGGATGCGGCCATGCAGTTGCTGGCGCTGGTGCCCGACCTGCTCAAGGCGCTGCGCGATGGCTTGAACAGCGCGGCGTTCGATCCATTCGCCACCAGCGAGTTCTTCAGCCAGCTGGAAGCCCTGCACTTGCAGGTATTCGAGGGCTTCGGCGAGAGCGCCGGGCAGCATCGGCCGGGCGTGGCGGACGAGCAGCCGGCGATGGTCGCGGTCGAGGAACACATCGTCCTGCCCAGCGCTGAAGAGGGCCCGCTGGAGGCCGCGCCCCTGGCGCTGGCGCCCAACGATCCCGGGTTGCTACGGGTCGAACAGCTGCGGCTGGGGGCCTGGGTCGAATTCCTCGAGGACGAGGACAACAGCGTGCGCTGCAAGCTGGCGGCCATCGTGCAACCCGGCGACAAGTACATCTTCGTCAACCGCACCGGCATGAAGGTGCTGGAGCGCACCCGGGTCGGCCTGGCCCTGGAGTTTCAGCGCGGGGCCGTGCGTCAGCTGGACGACACCTTGCTGTTCGACCGGGCGCTGGAGTCGGTGATTGGCAGTTTGCAGCGACTCAATCGCGGCAAGTGATCGCAACCTGGGCGCGGAACGCGGCATACTGAGCCGTCACAGGCTTCGTTGAAGGAATCGGTATGCAGTTGGACCCCGCAAGCGGCTGGTGTCACGGCGTTCGCCATTGCCCGTCACCCAATTTCAACGCACGCCCCGCGGATGAAATCTCCCTGCTGGTGATCCATAACATCAGCCTGCCGCCGGCCCAGTTCGCGACGGGCAAGGTGCAGGAATTCTTCCAGAACCGTCTTGATGTCACAGAGCATCCCTATTTTGCCGGGATCGCCGACCTGCGCGTGTCCGCGCATTTCCTGATCGAACGTGACGGAACCGTCACTCAGTTTGTCTCCTGTCTGGACCGCGCCTGGCACGCCGGCGTGTCGTGGTTCGACGGGCGCGAAAGCTGCAATGATTTCTCCCTGGGGATCGAACTGGAAGGTACCGACGAGTTGCCGTTCACCGATGCCCAGTACGACGCGCTGATTGCCTTGACCCGGCAGTTGCAGCAGGCCTTCAAGGCCATCACCCCACAGCGGATTTGTGGGCACAGCGATATCGCTCCGGGGCGCAAGACCGATCCGGGGCCCGGATTCGACTGGGTACGCTATCGCGCGGCCCTGAACGAAGGGGAAGGACAATGAGTTTTCTGGTGTTGTTGCTGGCGGTCTGGATCGAGAAGTTCTCGGCCTTGCGCCAGCGCGTTCAGCATGACGAGCCGTGGTTGCGCCAGCTGTTCCGGCAAGAGGCCAGCCCGCGTCTGGCCAAGCGTCCCTGGTGGGTGCTGGCCCTGCTGGTGCTGTTGCCGGCAATGGTGCTGGGGTTGCTGTTGCTGGTCCTGGAGCCGCTGGCCTACGGCCTGCTGGCGTTGCCGGTGCATCTGCTGGTGGTGATCTACAGCCTGGGGCGGGGCGACCTGCTGGGCGAACTCGGGCCGTTTCGCGATGCCTGGCGCCGCGAGGACCTGCAAGCCGCGGCGCACGTCGCCAAGCGCGACCTGGACATCTGCGCCGACAGTGGCGAGCAGTTGCTCGGGCAGGTTCAGGGGCACCTGCTGTGGCAGGCCTACCAGAGCTTTTTCGCGGTGATCTTCTGGTACTTCCTGCTGGGCCCGGTGGCCGCATTGAGTTATCGCCTGCTGGCGCTGGCCGCCGAGCACAGCAAGAACCCGGCGGTCGCCGAGCGCGCCGGGCAGCTGCGGCATGCCTTCGACTGGTTGCCGGTACGCCTGCTGGCGGCCAGCTTCGCCCTGGTGGGCAACTTCGTCGCGGTCAGCCGCGTGATGCTCCACGAACTGCTGAACTGGAACATCAGCGCCGCGCAGCTGGTGGAAAAGGTCGGCCTGGTCGCCGCGGAAATCCCCGCACCGATCACCGGGCCGGACGGCATTCTCAGCCTGGACCGGATCTGGGAGTTGTTGCTGCGGGCCGCGGTGCTCTGGTACGCCGCTTTCGCCCTGTGGACCGTGCTGCCCTGACGGCGAGCCGCGAGTGAGCGCTGGCGAGCCTCTCCGGTCTTGCCAGCGCAGATAAAGCCTTCCTTCTGTCCGCCGTCCCCGCGGTTAACCTTAAGTTACAAACCCTTTTGCCGATTTGAGCTATACAGAAGCAGCGCCAAATAGTGGCTATCTGCCGTCTTCGCGTACCTGCCAATAAAAATAAAAGCAAAAAGGGAGACTTCTTGTGAAGAGCTTGCTCTATCCCGCCATTGCCCTGATGAACCGCCTGAGCTTCGGCATGAAGTTCAGCCTGATCAGCGTGCTGTTTTTTCTGCCGATGCTGGTCACCAACTTCTATCTGGTGCGCGATTCCTACCGTGAATTCCAGGGCACCCAGGTCGAGCTGCAAAGCCTGGACCTGCTGGGCAGCAGCCTGACCCTGCGCCGCGACCTGGAAACCCTGAACAACCTGGTGCAGATCAACGCGACCCTGGGGCAGTCCGGCAAGGCCGGGGATATCGAGAGCAAGATAGTCGCCCTGGAAAAGTCCGTGCTCGAACGCTTGCAGGGCCTGGCCGCCGTCACCGTGGACCCTGAGCAGATCGGCGTGTTCGACGGCAAGCGCGATGAAATGATCGCCGCCTTCAAGGCGCAGCAGGCGGAAAGCTCGCTGCAAAGCAAAAGCGCGCTGATCGGCAAGCTCTTGGGCAGTGCGCAGATTTTCAGCCAGATCATCGCCAGCCAGTCCGGCCTGAGCCGCGATACCCAGAGCGATGTGCGGCAGTTGAGCGAGCTGGTGACCAGCGTCACGCCGCAGGTCACGCAGATTCTTGGCGAAGGGCGGGCGATGGGCGCGTATTCCCTGGGCCAGGGCTTTCTCAACTCATCCGCCAGCACCCGCTTCGACGAGTTGCTGGTGCAGATTGAGAAACTCCAGGCCGAATACGGCCTGAAACTGCAGGATGCGCTGGGCTCGAGCAAGGCCGCCCAAGGCGCGCTGGACGCCCTGGCCAGCGCCAGCAAAGGCAGCCTCAAGCAAGCCAGCGAGCTGTTCGAAGAACAGGTGGTGATGGCCGATACCCTGGACGCGCCCTGGCAGGGCTTTTATGACCAGGTCAGCGGGCTGATGGCGCAGACCTACCAGCTCAACGAGGCGACCCTGAAGTTTCTCGGCGAGGAGCTGCAGCAGCGGCTGGGGCAGAACCGTACGCAGATGGTGCTGCTGGTGGTGGCGCTGGCGGCGGTGTTCCTGCTGATCTTCTATCTCTATGGCGCGTTCTACGTCTCGACCCGCACCACCCTCAAGCGTCTGGGCGCGATGATGGACAAGGTGGCGGCCGGTGACATGACCGTCACCTTCAATGCCCAGAGCCGCGACGAGCTGGGAGAGTTGGGCACGGTGTTCAACGGCACCGTGGCGAAGATCCACGACCTGATCGAGCTGGTGGGCAAGACCGTCGGCGAGGTCGAACGCCAGGCCGGGCAGGTGGAAGCCGTGTCGGCCCAGAGCAACCAGGCGGTCGCCGGGCAGCGCAGCCAGATCGAACAGGTGGCGACGGCGATGAACCAGATGTCCGCCACGTCCCAGGAAGTCGCGCGTAGCGCCGCCGCGGCGGTCAGCAGCGCCCACAGCGTCAACGACGAGACCATCAGCGGGCGCGGGCTGGTGGAATCCCAGCAAGGCAGCATTGCCCAACTGGCCAGCGAGATCGACCAGTCGGTGCTGGTGATCAATCAACTGGCCAGCGACAGCCAGGCCATCAGCCGGGTGCTGGAGGTGATCAAGAGCATCGCCGAACAGACCAACCTGCTGGCGCTCAACGCCGCCATCGAAGCGGCCCGCGCTGGCGAGCAGGGGCGGGGCTTCGCGGTGGTGGCCGACGAAGTGCGGACCCTGGCCAAGCGCACCCAGCAATCGACCGAGGAAATCGAGCAGATGATCGTCAAGCTCCACGGCGGCGTGGGGGCGGCGGTCAAGGCCATGGGCATCAGCCATCAGATGGCCAATGGCACGGTCGGGCAATCGGAAAAGGTCCAGCAGGCGCTGGAGAACATCCTCGGCGCGGTGGGCATGATCGTCGACCAGAACCAGCAGATCGCCGCGGCGGTAGAGCAGCAGACCGCGGTGGCCCACGACATCGATCAGAACATCGTCGAGATCAACCGCGCCGGCGAGCGCACCGCCGAAGGCGCGTACCAGACCGAAAACGCCAGCCGCCAGCTGTCGGCGCAGGTGGTGCAGTTGAAGCAGTTGATCAGCGCATTCAGGGTCTGATTCAGGCGTTGTGGGGCCAGCCGAACAGCGCGCAGGCGTTGGCGGTACTGGCCGCCGCCAGCTGTTCGGGGTTGACGGCCATGATCTCGGCCAGGGCCGCACAGATCTCCGGCAGGTGTTGCGGGCTGTTGCGCTGGTTGGGGTACATGGCGGGCGCCATGTCCGGCGAGTCGGTTTCCAGCACCACCGCGTCCAGCGGCAAGTCGGCGATGACCTTGCGCAGGCGCAGCGCCTGGGGCCAGGTCGCGGCGCCCCCCAAGCCCAGCTTGAACCCCAGCTTGAGGTATTCGCGGGCTTCTTCGCGGCTGCCGGCGAAGGCGTGGATGATGCCGGCGCGCTTGAGCTTGAAGCGCTTGAGGGTGGCAATCACCGCGGCATGGCTGCGCCGTACATGGAGCAAGGCCGGTAGCTGGAAGTCCGCGGCCAGTTGCAGTTGCGCTTCGAACAACTGCTGCTGGCGCTGGCGATCCAGCTGTTCGAGAAAATAATCCAGGCCGAACTCACCCACCGCGCACAACTGCGGATGGCCCGCCAGGCGGGTCAGCCAGTCGCCCAGTTCACGCAGGTCGGCCGGGCTGTGCTCGTCGAGATAGACTGGGTGCAGGCCGAAGGCGGCATGCAGGTCGGCATCGCTCTGCACCAATTCCCACAGTCGCTGCCAATTGCGCTGATAGACTCCCAGCACCACCATCCGCCGCACGCCGCGGGCGCGGCTGGCCGCCAGCAGCGCCTGGCGATCCGCGTCGAAATCCGGAAAATCCAGATGGGTGTGGCTGTCGATCAGCTCCACGGTCAAGCCTCGTGAATGCGCTGCTTGAAGGTCCGGGCGATGGCGTTCACGCCGGGTTGGTAATGGGCTTCTTCAATGGCGGCCAGGGCCAGTTGCAGGGCCTTGTCGGCAATCAGCTGGTGCTGCTGGGCCATGGCGTTCACCGGCAGCGGCAGGAAGTCCAGCAACTGGGTATCGCCGAAGGTGCCCAGGCGCAGCGGGCGCGACTTGAGCGGGAAGTCGTGCAGCGCGTCGAATACCCCTTGCAGCAGCACATAGGAGGTGGTCACCAGGGCATCCGGCAGGTGGCCCAGGCGCTCCAGCAACGCTTCCATCAGCTGGCGACCGCAGTCGCGGCTGAAGGCTTCGCCCTGTTCGATCAGCACCTGGCCGTCGAAACCTTCCAGCGCCTGCTTGAAGCCGGCGGCGCGTTTCTGGCTGATGCCCAGCTCGGGGCGGGCGCCGATCAGGGCGATCTGCCGCGGCTGGGGCTGCAACAGGCTGCGGGTCAGGTGCAGGCTGGCTTGTTGATCGTCGCTGATCACCGAGCAGAAAAACTCCGGCTCCATCACCCGGTCGATGGCGATGATCGGCAGGCCCTGGGCCTGCAACAGGCGATAGGTGTCATCCTCGGGCGGCAGGCAGCTGGCGACGAACAGCGCGTCGCAGCGGCGCGCGCGGAACAGTTGCAGCAGCTGCCGCTCGCTGTCCGGGGCATCGTCGGAGCTGGCGATCAGCAGCTGGTAGCCACGGGCGCGGGCGCCTTGCTCAAGCAGCTTGGCAATGCGCGCGTAACTGGGGTTTTCCAGGTCTGGCAGGATGAAACCCAGGGTCCGGGTCCGCCGGCTGCGCAGCCCGGCGGCCTGAGGGTTGGGCGTGAAGCCATGTTCCTCGACCACCGCCCGGACCCGTTCGACGGTCGCGTTGCTGATACGTTGCTGTTCGGCCTTGCCGTTGATGACGTAGCTGGCGGTGGTGACGGACACACCGGCCAGTCTGGCGATATCACTGAGTTTCAACCCGGGTTTTCCTTGTTTTCTGGAGCTTGCCCCGACATTTTCGCCAATCCTAACCGATATAGGCAGGCGACCAATGTCGGAACATGCAGCCGACAGGTAGGGCTTCAAGGATGGAAGATTATCGAGTAACGTGCCCAATATTCTAGATTAAACGTTTCAGCACGCGTATTTTCTAGGGGTATGGGCAGACGGGAACAGGGCCTTGCCAAGCCGGCGGTCCCGTTTGTGGCATTAAAGCCGCCTGACTGATTCACTCAAAACAATACCTAGCGCCCCGGCGCTAAATAGGAGAAAGCATGCTCGAGCTCACTATTGAGCAGATATCCATGGGCCAGTCGGCTGTGGATAAGTCCGCTGCACTGCACCTGCTCGCCGACAAACTGGTGGCCGACGGCCTGGTCGCCGAAGGTTACCTGGCCGGCCTGCAGGCCCGCGAAGCCCAGGGCTCGACCTTTCTCGGTCAAGGTATTGCCATCCCCCACGGCACCCCGGAAACCCGCGACCAGGTGTTCGCCACCGGCGTGCGTCTGTTGCAGTTCCCCGAGGGCGTGGACTGGGGCGATGGCCAGATCGTCTACCTGGCGATCGGCATCGCCGCCAAATCCGACGAACACCTGCGCCTGCTGCAACTCTTGACCCGCGCCCTCGGCGAGACCGACCTGGGCCAGGCCCTGCGCCGCGCCAGCTCGCCGGAAGCCCTGCTGAAACTGCTGCAAGGCGCGCCGCAGGAACTGGCGCTGGATGCGCAGATGATCGGCCTGGGCGTGGCGGCTGAGGATTTCGAAGAACTGGTGTGGCGCGGCGCCCGTCTGCTGCGCCAGGCCGACTGCGTCAGCAACGGTTTTGCCGCCGTGCTGCAACAGGTCGAAGCGCTGCCCCTGGGCGATGGCCTGTGGTGGCTGCACAGCGAGCAGACCGTCAAGCGCCCGGGCCTGGCCTTCGTCACCCCGGACAAACCGATTCGCTACCTCGGCCAGCCATTGGCCGGGCTGTTCTGCCTGGCCAGCCTGGGCGAGGCCCATCAGGCCCTGCTGGAACGCCTGTGCGCACTGCTGATCGAAGGCCGCGGCCATGAACTGGGCCGGGCTACCAGCAGCCGCGCGGTATTGGAAGTGCTGGGCGGCGAACTGCCGGCCGACTGGCCGAGCGCG
Source organism: Pseudomonas sp. T8 (assembly GCF_024610635.1). Taxonomy (NCBI): domain Bacteria; kingdom Pseudomonadati; phylum Pseudomonadota; class Gammaproteobacteria; order Pseudomonadales; family Pseudomonadaceae; genus Pseudomonas; species Pseudomonas sp. T8. Next base: position 3,304,698 of record NZ_CP102374.1, on the reverse strand, counting down.
CGCATCGTCCTGGCCAACGCCCACGGCTTGCATGCACGCCCGGCGAAGATCCTCGCGCAGCTGGCGAAAAGCTTCGAGGGCGAGGTCCGTGTGCGCATCCTCGACGCGCCGGGTTCCGCCGTCTCGGTGAAGAGCCTGAGCAAGTTGCTGAGCCTCGGCGCCCGTCGTGGCCAGACCCTGGAGCTGATTGCCGAGCCGAACATCGCCGCCGACGCCCTGCCAGCCCTGCTGGCGGCCATCGCCGAAGGGCTGGGGGAAGAAGTCGAGCCGGTTCCGGAAGCCAGCGCGCCCCAGGAAGTGCCGGAAGAAGTCGAGGTGCCCATCAGCGCACCGGCTTCCGGCAGCCTGGTCCAGGCCATCCCGGCGGCTCCCGGCATCGCCATCGGCCCGGCGCATATCCAGGTGATCCAGCCGTTCGATTACCCGCTGCGCGGCGAATCCACCGCCATCGAGCGCGAGCGCCTGCAAGGAGCCCTGGCCGAGGTCCGGCATGACATCGACGGCCTGATCCAGCGCAGCAAGGCCAAGGCCATTCGCGAGATCTTCGTGACCCACCAGGAAATGCTCGACGACCCGGAACTGACCGACGAAGTCGACACCCGCCTCAAGCAGGGCGAAAGCGCCGAAGCGGCCTGGATGACCGTGATCGAAGCCGCCGCCCGGCAGCAGGAAGCCTTGCACGACGCGCTGCTGGCCGAGCGCGCCGCCGACCTGCGGGACATCGGCCGGCGGGTGCTGGCGCAGTTGTGTGGCATTGAAACTCCGACTGAGCCAGATGAACCCTACATCCTGGTGATGGATGAAGTCGGCCCGTCGGACGTGGCGCGCCTCGATCCGGCGCGGGTCGCCGGCATTCTCACCGCCCGTGGTGGCGCCACCGCCCACAGCGCGATCGTCGCCCGCGCCCTGGGGATTCCGGCGCTGGTCGGTGCCGGTGCCGGCGTGTTACTGCTCAAGCCGGGCACGCCGCTGCTGCTCGATGGCCAGCGCGGTCGCCTGCATGTGGATGCCGATGCCGGCACCCTGCAACGGGCCACCGAAGAGCGCGACACCCGCGAACAACGGCTCAAGGCCGCCGCCGAACAACGCCATCAACTGGCGCACACCACCGACGGCCATCACGTCGAAGTCTTCGCCAACATCGGCGAAAGCGCCGGGGTGGCCAGCGCCGTGGAAAACGGCGCCGAAGGCATCGGCCTGCTGCGCACCGAACTGATTTTCATGGCCCATCCGCAAGCGCCGGACGAAGCCACCCAGGAAGCCGAATACCGCCGCGTGCTCGATGGCCTGGCCGGGCGGCCGCTGGTGGTGCGTACCCTGGATGTCGGCGGCGACAAGCCGCTGCCGTACTGGCCGATCGCCAAGGAAGAAAACCCCTTCCTCGGCGTGCGCGGCATTCGCCTGACCCTGCAACGCCCGCAGATCATGGAAGCCCAGCTGCGCGCCTTGCTGCGCTCGGCGGACAACCGCCCGCTGCGGATCATGTTCCCCATGGTCGGCAGCGTCGATGAATGGCGTGCCGCCCGCGACATGACCGAGCGCCTGCGCCAGGAAATCCCGGTAGCCGACCTGCAACTGGGGATCATGATCGAAGTGCCGTCCGCCGCCTTGCTGGCGCCGGTGCTGGCCAAGGAAGTGGACTTCTTCAGCGTCGGCACCAACGACCTGACCCAATACACCCTGGCCATCGACCGTGGTCACCCGACCCTGTCGGCCCAGGCCGACGGCCTGCACCCGGCGGTGCTGCAACTGATCGACATCACCGTGCGAGCGGCCCATGCCCACGGCAAGTGGGTCGGTGTGTGCGGTGAGCTGGCGGCCGATCCGCTGGCGGTGCCGGTGCTGGTCGGCCTGGGTGTGGACGAACTGAGCGTCTCCGGACGCAGCATCGCCGAGGTCAAGGCACGCATTCGCGAGCTCAGCCTGACCCAGGCACAAACCCTTGCGGAGCAGGCCCTGGCCGTCGGCAGCGCGAACGATGTACGCGCCCTTGTGGAGGCCATGTAATGGCAAAGATTCTTACCCTGACCCTGAACCCGGCGCTGGACCTCACCGTCCAGCTGGCGCGCCTGGAACCGGGGCAGGTCAACCGCAGCGAAGCCATGCACACCCACGCCGCCGGCAAGGGCGTGAACGTGGCCCAGGTGCTGGCCGACCTTGGCCATCAACTGACCGTCAGCGGCTTCCTCGGTGAAGACAATCCCCAGGCGTTCGAGGCGTTGTTCGCCCGCCGCGGTTTTGTCGACGCCTTTATCCGTGTGCCTGGGGAGACCCGCAGCAACATCAAGCTGGCCGAGCAGGACGGGCGCATCACCGATCTCAACGGCCCCGGCCCGGAGGTCGACGAAGCGGCGCAACAGGCCTTGCTCGCACGTCTGGAACAGATCGCCCCGGGGCATGACGCGGTGGTGGTGGCCGGCAGCCTGCCGCGCGGCGTCAGCCCGCAATGGCTGCACACCTTGCTGACCCGCCTCAAGGCGCTGGGGCTGAAAGTGGCGCTGGACACCAGCGGCGAAGCCCTGCGTGCTGGCCTGGCCGCCGGGCCCTGGCTGGTCAAGCCCAATACCGAGGAGCTGGCCGAGGCCCTGGACAGCCCGGTGCTGTCGCTGGCGACCCAGGCCGAAGCCGCCAGGCGCCTGCACGCCCAGGGCGTCGAGCATGTGGTGATTTCCCATGGCGCCGAAGGCGTGAACTGGTTCAGTGCCGCGCCGGCCCTGCAGGCGCTGCCGCCCAAGGTCAGCGTGGCTAGCACCGTCGGTGCCGGCGACTCGTTGCTGGCCGGCATGCTCCACGGCCTGCTCAGCGCCCACGCTTTCGAACAGACCCTGCGCACCGCCACGGCCATCGCCGCCATGGCCGTGACCCAGATCGGTTTCGGCATCACCGATGCCGCGCAGTTGGCACAGCTTGAACAGGGGGTGCGCGTTCATCCCCTCATAGAACAATAAGAGGGTTGGTCATGAAGTTAGCCATTGTTACCGCCTGCCCGAACGGCATGGTCACCAGTGTGCTGTGCGCCCGGTTGCTGGACGCCGCGGCCCAGCGCCAGGGCTGGAGCACCAGCGTCGAAGTGCATGACGAGGCGCACCCGGAACGGCAGTTGTCGTCCGCCACCCTTGAAGCGGCCGAATGGGTGCTGGTGGTCAGCACCGGGCCCTTGGACATGTCGCGGTTTGTCGGCAAGCGGGTGTTCCAGAGCTCGCCCTCCGTGGCCCTGCAGGACGTCGACGGAGTGCTGCGGCGCGGCGCCGAGGAGGCCCAGGTGTATGTCGCGGCCGCAGCCGTGGCCGAGCCGGCGCCGGCCAGCAAAAGCGCGCCCCGGCTGGTGGCGGTCACCGCGTGCCCGACCGGCGTGGCCCACACCTTTATGGCGGCCGAAGCCTTGCAGCAGACCGCCAAACGCTTGGGGTATGAGCTGCAAGTGGAAACCCAGGGCTCGGTCGGTGCGCGCAACCCGTTGAGCGCCGAGGCCATCGCCGCGGCGGACGTGGTGCTGCTGGCGGCGGACATCGAAGTGCCCACCGAGCGCTTCGCCGGCAAGAAGATCTACCGCTGCGGCACCGGCATCGCCCTCAAGCAATCCGAGGCAACCCTGAACAAGGCCCTGGCCGAGGGGCAGGTGGAGTCGGCAGCGGCAGGCGCCGCCGCGGCCCCGGCCAAGCAGGAGAAAACCGGGGTCTACAAGCACCTGCTGACCGGTGTGTCGTTCATGCTGCCGATGGTGGTGGCGGGCGGTTTGATGATTGCCTTGTCCTTCGTCTTCGGTATCACCGCGTTCAAGGAGGAAGGCACCCTGGCCGCCGCGCTGATGCAGATCGGCGGCGACACCGCGTTCAAGCTGATGGTGCCGCTGCTGGCCGGCTATATCGCCTACTCCATCGCCGACCGGCCGGGCCTGGCGCCGGGGATGATCGGCGGCATGCTTGCCAGCACGTTGGGGGCAGGGTTTATCGGCGGGATCATTGCCGGTTTCATCGCCGGTTATGCGGCCAAAGCCATCAGCAAATACGCGCGCTTGCCGCAGAGCCTGGAGGCCTTGAAGCCGATCCTGATCATTCCGTTGCTGGCCAGCCTGTTCACCGGCCTGGTGATGATTTATGTGGTGGGCAAGCCGGTGGCCGGGATGCTCGCTGGCCTGACCCATTTCCTCGACAGCATGGGCACCACCAACGCGATCCTGCTGGGGGTGTTGCTCGGCGGCATGATGTGCGTCGACCTCGGCGGGCCGATCAACAAGGCGGCCTATGCCTTCTCCGTGGGGCTGCTGGCGTCGCAGAGTTATGCCCCGATGGCGGCGACCATGGCCGCCGGCATGGTGCCGCCGATCGGCCTGGGCATCGCGACCTTTATCGCCCGGCGCAAATTTGCCCAGAGCGAGCGGGAAGCGGGCAAGGCGGCGCTGGTGCTGGGGCTGTGCTTTATCTCCGAAGGGGCGATTCCGTTCGCCGCCAAGGACCCGTTGCGGGTGATCCCGGCGAGCATCGCCGGCGGCGCGCTGACCGGGGCGCTGTCGATGTATTTCGGCTGCAAACTGATGGCGCCCCATGGTGGGTTGTTTGTGATGCTGATTCCGAATGCGATCAACCATGCGTTGTTGTATTTGCTGGCGATTGTGGCGGGGAGTTTGTTGACGGCGGTGGTGTATGCGGTGGTGAAGCGGCCGGAGGCGACCGAGCTGGCGCTGGAGCCGGTCAAGGCCTGACCTTTGTGTTTGCGGTTTACCTCGATGGCGCCCTCAGTGGCGCCATCGTTGTTTCTGCTGATCGCTGACCCTGTAGGAGCGAGGCTTGCCCGCGATAGCGTCCGTACTGGCGCTGCATTTTTTGGACGGGGTACATATCCATTCCTGCGGTCACGGCCGCTTATGGTTCCGCCCTTACGGCGGGTCACTTTTTTTCAAACGCCGGAATGCCGGCCCAGCAAAAAGTAACCAAAAAACGCTTGCCCCTGCGTACGGCCTTCGCTGCGCTCAGGTTCCCTCGCTCCGGCGTCCATCAGGGGGCATCGACTCCGGTCGGCTTCGCTTCGACCTCCATTCGATGTCCTCGACTGCGTCGAGGGGCGCTGCGCGCCATCCCCCTGATGAACACCTCCACTCGGCCTCCCGATGGGGCGGGTAGATCAAGATCAAAAGCCAAAGCTGGGCGCGACCTGCCGGTCGGCGCGAAACCCTGTAGCCGCTGCCGAGCTTGCGAGGCTGCGATCGACCCCGAAGGGGGCGCAGGATCTTGAGACCGCTGGAGGACCTTCGGTCCTATCGCAACCTGCGGCAGCGGCTACAGGGATCGTGTGTATCAGGTTCTGCGGATGACAGTTTTGTCGTGTAAGACGCTGTCTGAAAGTGAGGCACTTCGCTTTCCTTTGTAAGGCTTTTCCGAGAAACTCCGGGCCGCTTGCGTCTGGGAAGGGCGCTGTCTAGCCTCGGGTTCGTCACCGACTTTTTCGGTGATCGGGTCTAGCAGCCCGGGTCAGGGGATTTCGGTCCCGTGTTCATCAGTCGGTATTTCAGTTGTTCTGATGAGTCATGGCGACTCCATTTATTAGGAGGAGCACCATGAAAAGTCCAAGTTCCATCCCCCATGTTTCTCGCGCTCGTCGATTGGGCGATTTCAAATACGATGAAGCCAACCGCTCGGTGCTTAAAGCGCTTAAAGAAACAGCCAGCGCTACCATTGGCGATTCTCCCTTCACCGTCCGCCCCGGCATCAGCGCCGAAGAGGCGTTGCTTCACGTTTCCATGCTGCTCAAGTCCGCCGAGGAGGTTTCCGACGAGATCACCGAGCACGCCAGCGGTATCGAGCGTGGCCTGATCTGGTCGCTGGTGCATTCCGTGGAGATGGCGCGTGGTGTGGTGGATGCCTTGCTCGATGGCAATCGTCTTTGATCTAAAATGACTGCCGCAGGCTGCGATCGATTTTGAAGAGGGCGCGGGATCTTGAGATTGCAGGAGGACCTTCGGTCCTATCGCAGCCTCGCGGGCTCGGCAGCGGCTACAGGGACCGTGGGTATATCGGGGCCTTTTGTAGGAGCGAGCTTGCTCGCGAGCAGATCGTTCGGATGACGCGTTGGACCTTGTAGGACGCTGTTTGAAAGTGCGGCTCTTCACTTTCTTGTGTAAGGCCTTTCCGAGAAACGCTGGGCCACTTGCGCCTGGGAAAGGTGCTGTCTAGCCTCGGGTTTGTCTCTGGTTTTTCAGTGATTGGCTTTAGTCGGATTCTGTTCTGGCGGCTGAACGTGGGGCACCCTCGGGTGCGCCGGGCTCCTGAGCCCCGGTCTGCTAACCCGCGTCCAGCTGCCATCCTCAATCGTTTAGTTATTCCATGACTCGCAATGCTCGGCTGTAACACCGCAGTTCATCAGACAGGTGGCGTTATCGTTGACGGCCATCGCGAGCAAGCTCGCTCCTACAGTAGAGGCGGGGTGTGGGGTTTGTCATACGCAGTTCATCCACACTGGCTAAGGTTTGCTTTTGACATTAGGTCAGGGAGCAACCATGAGCGATTTCACTCTCGGTCGGCGGCGTTTGATTCAGGTGGCGGGGGCAGGGCTGTTGCTGCCGGGGTTGGCGCCGGCGGTGATTGCCTCGGGCAAGGACCGGCCGAAGATGGTCGATGGCGTGCAGTCCGGGGATCTGCTCGGCGATCGGGCGATGGTCTGGAGCCGTACCGACCGGCCGGCGCGGATGGTGGTGGAGTGGGATACCCGCAGCCTGTTCAGCAACCCGCGCAAGTTTGTCTCACCCCTGGTCGATGCCCGCACCGACTTCACGGCGCGGGTCGAGTTGGGCGGGCTGCCCACCGACCAGGCGATTTTTTATCGGGTGTATTTCGAGGACGCCCAGACCGGCGTGCGCAGCAAGCCCTGGTTCGGCCATTTGCGCAGCGTGCCGCAGACCCGTCGCGATATCCGCTTTGTGTGGAGCGGCGACACCGTCGGCCAGGGCTTCGGCATCAACCCGGACATCGGCGGCATGCGCATCTACGAGGCCATGCGCCGGCGCCTGCCGGACTTTTTTATCCACAGCGGCGACACCATTTACGCCGATGGCCCGGTGCCGGCGCAGCTGACCACCGAGAACGGCCGGGTGTGGCGCAATATCACCACCGAGGCCAAGAGCAAGGTCGCCGAGACCCTCGACGAATACCGCGGCAACTACCGCTACAACCTGCTGGACGAGAATGTGCGGCGCTTCAACGCCGAGGTGCCGCAGATCTGGCAGTGGGACGACCATGAGGTGGTCAACAACTGGTCGCCGAGCAAGGTGCTGGATGAGCGTTACACCACTAAAGATATCCACACCCTGGTGGGCCGTGCGCGGCAGGCCTGGCTGGAATACGCGCCGATGCGCTTGCAGAGCGCCGACCAGGGCGGGCGGATCTATCGCAAGCTGAGCTACGGGCCGCTGCTGGATGTGTTCGTGCTGGACATGCGCAGCTATCGCGGCGGCAACGACGACAATCTCGGCGCGGCCAAGCCGTTCCTCGGCCGCGAACAGTTGGATTGGCTCAAGCAAGGGCTCAAGCACTCCAAGGCGCAGTGGAAGGTGGTGGCGGCCGACATGCCTATCGGCCTCGGCGTGCCGGACGGCGAGGTCAGCCCCGGCGTGCCGCGCTGGGAGGCAATCGCCAACGGCGACCCGGGCCCGGCCCAGGGCCGCGAGCTGGAGATCGCCGAGCTGCTGGCGTTCCTGCGCAAGCACAAGGTGCGCAACCATGTGTGGCTGACGGCGGACGTGCATTACTGCGCGGCGCACCACTATCACCCGGACCGCGCGGCGTTCCAGGATTTCGAGCCGTTCTGGGAATTCGTCGCCGGGCCTTTGAATGCCGGCAGTTTCGGGCCCAACGCGCTGGACAAGACCTTCGGCCCGGAGGTGGTGTTCCAGAAGGCGCCACCGGCGCAGAACACCTCGCCGTTCGCCGGCTTCCAGTTCTTCGGCGAAGTGCAGATCGAAGGGCAGAGCGGGGAGTTGAAGGTGATCCTGCGGGACCTGGACGGGGTGGCGGTGTTCGAGCGCAAGTTGCAGCCGGTTTGATACGACTGCATCTGTAGGAGCGAGGCTTGCCCGCGATGGGCGCGACGCGGTGTGTCTGAAACACCGCGTTATCGTTCATCGCGGGCAAGCCTCGCTCCTACAGAAGCATCAGTGGGTCAGTAGACGTCGCGGCGATAGCGGCCTTGCTCGATCAGGCGCTCGACGACCTCGGCGCCCAGCACCTCGTTGAGCACCTGATCCACTCCCGAGGCCATGCCTTGCAGGCTGCCGCAGATGTAGATCGAGGCGCCGTCGGCCAGCCATTGCTTGAGGCGTTCGGCCTGTTGGCGCAGGCGATCCTGGACGTAGATCTTCTCGGCCTGATCGCGGGAGAAGGCCAGGTCCAGGCGGCGCAGGTCGCCGGCGGTCAGCCATTCCTGCAGCTCGTCCTTGCAGTAGAAATCATGCTCAACGTTGCGTTCGCCGAAGATCAGCCAGTTGTCTTGCTGGCCCTCGGCGATGCGTGCCTTGAGCAGGCTGCGCAAGCCGGCCAGGCCCGTGCCGTTGCCCAGCAGGATCAGCGGGCAAGGTTCGGCCGGCAGATGGAAGCCGCTGTTGCGCCGCACCCGCAGGCTGATGCTGGAGCCGACCGGCGCGTGCTCGGTAAGCCAGCCGGAGCCGATGCCCAGGCTGCCGTCGGGGTGGCGTTCCTGGCGTACCAGCAGTTCCAGTTGGCCGTCGCTGGCCAGCGAGGCGATGGAGTATTCGCGCATCGCCAGCGGCACCAGGGCATCCACCAGTGCCTGGGCGTGCAGGCCCACCAGATGGGCACGGTTTTCCGGGAGCTGGCGGCTGGCCAGGGCCTGGGTCAGGGTTTCCGTCAGGCCGTCGAGCTGCACCGTGGCGCTGCCGTCCAGGCCCAGGCCGTCGAGGAAGAACTCGATGGCCCATGCGCAGTTGCGCGGCAGCACTTCCACCAGGTCGCCGGCCAGCCAACTGCTCGGTTGTGGTGGGGTGAGGCCCAGCAGGTAGACGCCGGAGCCGCTGCTGTCGGGGTTGAGCAGCAGGCGTTGGTTCAGGGTCCAGTTGTCATAGGCGGGGGCCTGCCACAGGTCTACTGGCGCCTGGCCGATCAACTGGCCCAGTTGCTGTTGCCAGTGGCGCAGGGCGTAGCTGTCGCCGCTGTCGACTTCCACCGGGGCGAACAGGGTGTTGCCGCCATGCTCGGCCAGCCAGCCATGCAGGCGCTTGGCAAAGCCGCAGAAGTGCGGGTATTGCCGGTCACCCAGGCCCAGTACGGCGTACTTGAGGTCGTCCAGGGACAAGGCGCGGCTCAGCACCTTGCGCTCGAAGCCCCGGGCGCTGTCCGGCGCTTCGCCGTCGCCGAAGGTGCTGACCACGAACAATGCGTTCTGGGTATTCAGCAGGTCTTGCTCGCTGACGCTGGCCAGCGGCTGGACCCTGGCCGGTACGCCGGCGGCCTGCAATTGTCCGGCAGTCTGCCAGGCCAGTTGTTCGGCGAAACCGCTCTGGCTGGCGAAGCCGATCAGCCAGGCCGAGGCATCGCCGGTGTCGGCGCTCAGGCCCTGGCGCGCGTCCTTGATCTGGCGTTTCTTGCGCCGGCGATCCAGGTACAGCAGCCAGCCGGTGATAAAGAACAGCGGCATGGTCAGCGAAGCGATAGTCACCAGGATGCGCCCGACGATGCCGAAGTAGCTGCCCACGTGCAGGGCATAGATGCTGGTCAGCAACTGGGCCTTGAGGCTCTTGTCGCTGTAGCGGTCATGGCGGCTGACCACGCCGCTGTTCGGGTCGATAGTGATCTGGTTCAGCGCGCGGTCGTGGGGCGAGTGCTTGAGCAGATAGAACACGGTCGCCGGCTTGCCGGCCACCGCGGGCATGCGGATGTTGTAGGAACTCAGGTCCTTGCCGGCGGTGCTGTAGATGCCCAGCCACATGGCGTTGTAGTCGGCGGTCGGCGCCGGGCCCTGGGGCGGCGCGCCCCGGCCGCCCTTCATGCGCTGGCCCTGTGGCGAGTCGGCCAGCAGTTTGTTCAGGCCCTTGTTGTACCACTCGTAGGACCAGGACAAGCCAGTCAGTGCCGCCAGTAGATAAAACAGCAGGCACCAGGTCCCGGCCACGGCGTGCAGGTCCCAGTTGAAGCCACGGCCTTTTTTCGCCCAGTCCAGGGTCAGCCAGGCGCGCCAGCTCGCCACCTGGCGCGGCCAGCGCAGGTACAGGCCGGACAGGCAGAAGAAGATCAGGATCAGGGTGCAGGCGCCGGTGATCTGCCGGCCGCTGTCGCCCATGGCCAGGAAACGGTGCAGCTGAAGCATCAGGCCGAAGAAGTCCTGGCCCAGGGCGGCGCCCATGAATGCGCCGGTGTAGGGGTCGAAATAGCGCATTTCGCCGCGGCGCTGGCCCGGCGGCGGGGTGAACCAGACGCGGGCGGCATTGCCGCTGTCGGCTTCCACGGTGAGCATCGACACGGTCTTGCCCGAGGCAGCCTGGATTTTTTCCACCAGCTCGGCGGGTGGCAGGACGCCAGCCGGCTGTTTTTCCACCAGCAGTGTGGAGGGGTTGAGGGCACGCAGGATTTCATCCTGGAACGACACGGTCGCTCCGGTAATGCCCATCAAGGCCAGGACCAGGCCGGCGCTGATGCCGAAAAACCAGTGCAACTGGAACAGGGTTTTCTTCAACACATCGACCGCCTCGTTGGTTCTGTAAGTCTGTGCACGGCGCGCATTATGCCGTGAGTTGTCGAGAAACATTCTTTCTTACGCACAAAAGCCCCACTCACCGAAGTGGATGGGGCTTGCGTGGGTGTAGCCGCTGCCGAAGGCTGCGATAGGCCGGGGTCGCGCTCGACACGCAGGTCCTCCAGCGATTTCACGATCCTGCGCCCCCTTCGGGGTCGATCGCAGCCTGCGGCAGCGGCTACAGGTGAAACCCGTCAGAAGTGGAAGTTGGTGGTGAACAAGGCGGTACGGCCGGCTGCCTGGTTGGCGAAGTGCGCCGAGTAGGCTTTGTCGTAGTAGGTCTTGTCGGTCAGGTTCTGCACGTTCAGCTGCAGGTCGACGTTCTTGCTCAGCTTGTAGCTGGCCATGGCGTCGTAGCGGGTGTAGGACGGCACATACACGGTATTGCCGGCATCGCCATACACCTCGTCGACATAGAACGCACCGCCGCCGACGGTCAGCTTCGGCAGAACTTCATAAGTGGTCCACAGGCTGAAGCTGTTTTTCGGCGTGTTCGGCATTTCATTGCCTTTGTTCGAACCGGCGCTGACGACCCCGTTACGACCGTTGAGACCGGCGTCCACCAGCTCGCTTTTCAGGTAGCTGTAGCCGGCGAAGACTTGCCACTTGTCGGTGATCTTGCCGCTGGCCGACAGCTCCAGGCCGTCGACGCGGGACTCACCGGCGTTCTGGTAGGTCAGGGCATCCACCAGGATGCGGGTGTTTTTCTTCTCGGTACGGAACACCGCGGCGGTCAGGGACAGGCGGTCGTTGAACACATCCCACTTGGTGCCCAGCTCGTAGTTGACGGTTTCTTCCGGTTGCAGGTCGCTGACGCTGGCGCCGGCGGACAGCGGGTTGCCGTCCGCACCCTCGCCGACCAGGCCGCCCGGTGGTGTGGCCGAAGTGGCGTAGGAGGCATAGACGCTGCCGTTGTCCGTCGGTTTCCACACCAGGCCGGCCTGCCAGTTCCAGAACTGGCTGTCGTCCTTGATCTTGGTGCGCCCGGTGGCGGTGTCGGTATTGGCCACGGTGTCGAAGGTGTCGTAGCGCAGGCCGACGTTCAGCAGCCATTGCGGATCGAGCTCGATGGTGTCGAACACATAGGCCGCGCGGCTGGTGGCTTTGGTGTTGGTGCCGTAGTAGTTGCGGCTGATGGCGCCGGTCCAGGCATCGTCCGGGTTCGGGTTGCTCAGCGAGGTGCAGCTCGGGATGCTGCCCGGGTTACAGACCTTGGCGGTGTTGCCGGCGATGTTGTAGCTGCTGACGCGAGTCTCTTCGCCGGTGAACTCAAGGCCGGTGGAGTAGTTGTGCTTGAAGCCCAGTGCCTGGAATTCGCCGAACAGGTCGGTCTGGTTGGTGGTGGTTTCGGTGGTGGACACCCGCGAGTTGGCGCGACGCCACACGGTGCCGTACTTGTTGACGTTGAACTTGCTGTCGTCCGGCTGGGTGAGGATGTAGTCCTGGCCGGTGTTGCCATGACGCAGGGTGTTTTTCAGCGTCATGTTGTCGTTCAGGTCGTGCTCGATGGAGATGGTGCTGATGTCTGCGCGGGTCTTGCGGAAGTCACGGTCCTTCAAGCCATAGAAGTTGTCGCTGTCGCCGCCGTCGGTCGGTTTGTCGTGCTTGTGGGCGGTGGCGCTGGCCGAGCTGTAGCCGTAGGGAATGCCCGAGTCCGGCAGGTCGTCGCTTTCCATGTGGTAGTAGCTGAAGTTGACGCGGGTCGGGGTGCCCAGGCCGAAGGTCAGGGACGGTGCCACACCCCAGCGGTCGTAGTTGACGGCGTCGCGACCGGCCACGTTCTGCTCGTGGCTCATCAGGTTCAGGCGGAAGGCGGCGCTGTCGAGGAACTGGCGGTTCACGTCCAGCACATAACGGCGGGTCTGGTCGGAGCCATAGGTGAAGCCACCGTTGAGGAAGTCTTGCTGCTTGGGCGTCTTGCTCACCAGGTTGAGGCTGCCGCCGGCCGAGCCGCGACCGCCGAAGGAGGAGTTGGGCCCCTTGCTGACTTCGATCGATTCGATGTCGAAGATCTCGCGGCTCTGGCCGCCGGTGTCGCGCACGCCATCGAGGTAGGTGTCGCCCTGGGCGTCGAAGCCGCGGATGAACGGACGGTCGCCTTGCGGGTTGCCGCCTTCACCGGCGCCGAAGGTGATGCCCGGCACGGTGCGCAGCGCATCCTGCAGCGAGGTGGCGGCGGTGTCCTTGAGGACTTGTTGAGGCACCACGGTGACCGAGCGCGGGGTGTTGACCAGCGGCGCGGTGTACTTCTGCGACGAGGCCTTTTCGACCTGGTAGGACGTCTGGTCCTGGGCTTCGCCGGTGATGCTGGTGGCATCCAGGGAAATGGCATTGCCGGCGGCTTTCTTCTCGGTGTTTTCCGCGGCAAAAGCCATGTGGGCTGCGGAACCGGCGGTGATCGCCACGCCAATTGCAGACGCCAGCAGGCGTGGTGAACCGAGCGGTGATGGTGGTTGTTGGCGCGACATGGTGATTCCCCTCCCCAAGGATTTGAGGCGGCGGAATATAAGGCGAACAAGTATTTGTATCAATTGCGAAAAATTGCTATTCGCACAGAATTTACATTCTTTACAATTTCGCTTTACGGTTTTTACGTTTTCATTCGTCTGCGCATTTTACATTTGCAATAAGAATCAATATCATTTGCACCCCTTTGCTTTCAGGTATTGCCTCATGCTCCTGCATATTCCCGGCCTGTTCTCCCGTGAAGAAGTGCTGCGTATTCGTGAGGCCCTGGAGCAGGCGGACTGGGCCGATGGCAAGATCACCGCCGGTTACCAGTCGGCCAAGGCCAAGCACAACCTGCAGCTGCCCGAAGGCCACCCGCTGGCCCAGGAGATCGGCGCGGCGATGCTCGAGCGCCTGTGGCAGCACCCGCGCTTCATGTCGGCGGCGCTGCCGCACAAGGTGTTCCCGCCGCTGCTCAACTGCTACACCGCCGGTGGCAGTTTCGACTTCCATATCGACAACGCCGTGCGCCAGCCCAAGGGCAGCGTCGAGCGGGTGCGGACCGACCTGTCCTCGACCCTGTTTTTCAGCGACCCGGAGGACTACGACGGCGGCGAGCTGGAAATCCAGGACACCTTCGGCACCCATCGGGTGAAGCTGCCGGCCGGCGACATGGTGCTGTACCCGGGTACCAGCCTGCACAAGGTCAATGCGGTCACCCGCGGCACCCGTTATGCGTCGTTCTTCTGGACCCAGAGCCTGGTGCGCGAAGACAGCCAGCGCGCCCTGCTGTTCGAGATGGACGAGGCGATCCAGCAACTGACCCGCGACATGCCGGATCATCCGTCGCTGATCCGCCTGACCGGCACCTACCACAACCTGTTGCGCCGCTGGGTCGAGGTGTAGACCGTGAGTTTCCAGTTACGCCGCGAGGAAGTCCTCGACGGCGAGCAGCTGCGCGCCATGCTCGAACAGAGCCCGGCCCGGGCCGCCCAGGCGATCCTGCTGGCGGCCGGGGAGGGCGTGCTGGATGCCCAGGCGCTGCTCGGGCAGATCCTGCTCGACGGCCTGGGCATCGAGCGCGACCAGGCGCTGGCGCTGCGCTGGTTCACGATCGCCGCCAAGGGCGGGCACCCGATGGCGCGCAACATGCTGGGGCGCTGCTGTGAGCACGGTTGGGGCTGCGAGGCCGATGCCAAGGCGGCTGCCGGGCATTATCGCCAGGCGGCCGAAGCCGGGCTGGACTGGGCGCTGTACAACTACGCCAACCTGCTGGCCACCGGTCGCGGAGTCGCTGAAAACCACGCCCTGGCCTTGAACTGCTACCAGCGCGCGGCCGCCATGGGCCATGCCAAATCCATGAACCTGCTGGGCCGCTATCTGGAGGAGGGGCGTCACTGCCCCAGGGATGTCGCGGCGGCCTGCGACTGGTATTGCCGTTCCGCCGAGGGCGGGGATTTCCGTGGGCAGTTCAGCCACGCTGCGGTGCTGGCCGATGCCGGGCGTATCGACGAGGCGCTGGGTTGGCTGGGCAAGGCTCTGGAAGGCGGCAACCTGAACTTCCTGCGGATCGCCCGTGGCGCTTTGTTGCAGGCGGCCCATCCGCAGATCCGCGGCCTGGCCCTGGCTTATCACCAGCGTGCGGCAGAGCTGGGTGACGAAACCGACCGCGAGGCGTTAGCCCAGCTGTAGCTTCTGTAGGAGCGAGGCTTGCCCACGATGACGGTATCAAGGCCGCCACCGGCCTTCGGCCTATCGCGAGCAAGCTTCGCTCCTACAGAGGCAACGCGTGCGCTACATAGACGCAAGCCACCGCCATTTCGCAGGCATAAAAAAGCCCATGACACGTCATGGGCTTTTTCGTTACGGCGTGGCGCTTACACGTAGAAGGATTTCAGTGGCGGGAAGCCGTTGAATTCCACAGCGCTGTAGCTGGTGGTGTAGGCACCGGTGGACAGCCAGTACAGGCGGTCGCCGATGGCCAGGTTCAGCGGCAGTCCGTACTTGTAGTTCTCGTACATGATGTCGGCGCTGTCGCAGGTCGGACCGGCAATGACCACTTCCTCCGTCTCGCCTTTCTTCTCGGTCCAGATCGGGAACTTGATGGCTTCATCCATGGTTTCGATCAGGCCGGAGAACTTGCCCACGTCGGTGTAGATCCAGCGCTCCACGGCGGTGCGGGATTTACGCGCTACCAGCACCACTTCGCTGACCAGGATGCCGGCGTTGGCGATCAGCGAACGGCCTGGCTCGAGGATGATTTCCGGCAGCTCGTCGCCGAAGTCTTCCTTGAGGAAGCGGATGATTTCCTCGGCATAGGTTTCCAGGCTGTTGGTGCGGGTGATGTAGTTGGCCGGGAAGCCGCCACCCATGTTGATCAGCTTGAGGTGGATGCCGTCTTCTTCCTTCAGGCGTTCGAAGATCACCTTGACCTTGGCGATCGCCGCGTCCCAGACGCTGATGTCGCGCTGTTGCGAACCCACGTGGAACGACACGCCGTAAGGCACCAGGCCCAGGTCGCGGGCGAGGATCAGCAGGTCCATGGCCATGTCGGTCTGGCAGCCGAACTTGCGCGACAGCGGCCAGTCAGCGGTGGTCGAGCCTTCGGTGAGGATCCGCACATAGACTTTCGAGCCCGGCGCGGCCTTGGCGATGTTGCGCAGGTCGGCTTCGGAGTCGGTGGCATACAGGCGCACGCCCTTCTCGTAGAAGTAGCGGATGTCCTTGGATTTCTTGATGGTGTTGCCGTAGCTGATCTGGTCCGGGCTGACGCCGCGGCCCAGCACCTTGTCCAGTTCGTAGATCGAGGCGATGTCGAAGTTCGAACCTTTTTCCCGCAGCAGGTCGATGATTTCGACGGCCGGGTTGGCTTTTACCGCGTAGTAGACCTTGGCGAACTCGAAACCGGCGCGCAGGTCATCGTAGGCCTGGGCGATCATCTGGGTGTCGATGACCACGAACGGGGTTTCTTGCTTGTCGGCGAACGCCTTCATTTTCTGAAAGGTTTCGCGCGCGAAATAGTCTTCGACCTGAATCGACATACCTGGGAGCTCCTAATGGCAAACGGGTAAAAACAATGGGTGCAAATGAACGTCCTCCGTATCCCCACTTTGGTTCGCCTACTTCCCAAGGCATGTCGCCGAAAGCAAAAAGGCCACGGGCGTATTTGCCCTTGGCCTTGCTGTCTCGTCGTCAGTACTTGAGCCGGATGGATCGTTTCCAGCATGGACGTTCGGCGCGAACTTTAGGGCGTGAGGGGCCTGAGATCAACAAAAAATGTCGCGTTTTTGCACGCGTTCGTCGCGTGGTCCGAGTCAGTCATTTATGTAACCGACCCAGATGACAGGCTGATGTTCCTCGCCATTGTCCGCTGACCTTGCCGATCCGCCGGTTCAGAGCCTGGAGTCGGTCAGGAAACAGGCATCCTCGTCGCCGCGCAAAGCATAGCCGTCGTAGAGATTTTCAAAGTCCAGGGCGCGAAAGTTCTCGGCGAGAAAATCCAGCAGCGCGCGGACCGAGGGCATGACGCCGCGACGGCTGGCGAACAGCGCATAGACCTGGGCGCTCCTGGGTTTCCAGCCGGCGAGGACCGGACGCAAGGTGCCGTTGCGCATGTCCTTGAACACCACCAGCTTGGGCAGTTGCACGATACCGCCGCCCTCGAGGGCGACGCGGCGCAAGGTGATCATGTCGTCGGTGATCAGCCGCGGGCTGTGCGCCACCGAGGCCTGTATCCCCTGGTCATCTTCCAGGTGCCAGCAATAGCTGTGGTTGGCCGGCCCCTGGTCCAGGCTGGGAAATCCCGTGAGGTCGCTCAGCGCCCGCACCGGCCCCAGGCGTTCCAGCAGCGCCGGGCTGGCCACCAGTTCCTGGGGGCTGCGGGACAGCGGCTTGAGGGTCAGGCTGCTGTCTTCCAGCGGTGGAACGTCGACCCGCAGGGCAATGTCGAACCCTTCACGCAGCAGGTCGACACTGCGGTTGGTGCTTTCCAGCTGCACCTTGATCTCGGGGTAGCGCTCCATGAAGCGCGAGATCATGCCGGCCACCAGGAAGTTCAGCAGCGCGGTGGGGCAGGCGATGCGCACCGTGCCCTTGGGGGAGGCCTGGCTGTGTTCGATCAGCGACTGCGCAGCCTCGGCCCCTTCGAGCATGGCCAGGCAATGCTGGTAGTACTCCAGCCCCAGCTCCGAAACGCTGAACTGACGCGTGGATCGGTTGATCAGGCGCACCCCGAGGCGCTCCTCGAGGGCGCTCAGGTGACGGCTGAGCCGGGACTTGGGAATCCCCAGGTTACGGCTGGCTGCGCCTATTCCCTGGTGTTCGACGATGCAGGTAAAGAAGTACAGCTCGTTCAGGTCGTACATCGTGGGGCTGTTCCAAGAATGAAATAGTCAGTTGCGGCCCGTCGGCTATGTGCGCGGGGTGGAGCTGGCTAAGGTGGCTTTCCCTTGGCCGCGCGGCCGGTCCGCGCAGCCATTCATGTCCAGTGAGGTGAAGCATGAGCAAGAAAATGCTAGTGGTCCTGACCAGTTTTCCCAAGTACCCGACGCTGAACCGGGCCACCGGCCTGTGGCTGGGCGAAGCCGTGCATTTCGTCAAGGCGGTCGAGGCGGCCGGTTACGCGGTCGATTATGTGAGCCCCAAGGGCGGTTATACACCGATCGATCCCCACAGCCTGGCCATGGCCGACGAAACCGACTGGGCCTGGTACCAGGATGCCGCGTTCATGGCCCGGCTTGGCTCGGTGCTGAAACCGGAGCAGGTCAACCCGGCGGATTACTCGGTGATCTACTACGCCGGTGGCCATGGCGTGGTCTGGGACTTCCCGGACAACAAGGCGCTGCAGAAGATCGCCAGTTTGATCTATGAAGCGGGCGGCATCGTTTCGTCGGTGTGCCACGGTGCCGTGGGCCTGCTGAACATCCAGCTGTCCGACGGTAGCCTGCTGCTCAAGGGCAAGGAAGCCACCGGCTTCTCCAACGCCGAGGAGAAACTGGCCGAACTCGATCAGTACGTGCCGTACCTGACCGAGGACGAAATGCTCAAGCGTGGCGCGATCTACAAGAAGGCCGCCGAGCCCTGGGCATCCTTCGCGGTGGCCGATCAACGCCTGATCACCGGGCAGAACCCGGCATCGGGCGGGGCGGTCGCGGCGCTGGTGCTCAAGGCGCTGGCGGGCTGATCAGCCGCGGGTAAAGAGCTGGAGGATGATCTTGCCGATATGCCGGCCGCTGTCGATCAGTCGGTGGGCCTGCTGCACATCCTCCAGCGCGAACCGCTCGAATATATAGGGTTTGACCCGGCCGGCGCTGATCAGCGCCAAACCTGCCGTTCCAGCTCGGCGACGATTTCGGCTTTCTCGTCGTGGCTGCGCGAGCGCAGGGTCGAGCCCACCAGCGTCAGGCGTTTGCTCAGCAAGGGGAACAGGCTCAGTTCCCGGGCCGCGCCCTTGTGCACGCCGATCTGCACGATCCTGCCGTACGTCGCCGCGGCGGCGAAATTGCGTGCCACATAGTCCCCGGCAATGATATCGACGATCACGTCCACGCCCTTGCCGTCGGTGGCCTGCATCATCACCTCGACGAAATCTTCCTGCCGGTAATTGATCGCCTGGTCCGCGCCCAGGGCAAGGCTGACCTTTTGCTGTTCCTCGCTGGAAACCGTGGTGAAGATCCGCGACGCGCCGAAGGCCTTGGCCAGCATGACCGCCGGGGCGCTGGATTTCGATGGCGAACATGGAGGGGGACATGAGGGCTTCCTCGAATGATTGGGATGCCGTTCAAGGTAGGGGCGGGAGTTGATGCAGTCGCGCAGCGATTTCTCGCTGCTGCGATGCATAAATGCAGCGAATAAAAAACTCGGGCGTGGTGGTTTTTCCGGTCATGGCACAAACGAGCCAGACCTCGGTCTGGCTCGTTTGCGTGATGTCACGGGGTTGATGGACAGGCCTCAGGCCAGCGCAGTCTCGGCTGGCGAGACGATATTGGTCTTCATCCCCCGCGAGCGACCGGAGCTGAGGTAGGCGGCAATCGATTCCTGGGTCACTTCGCCGAGGAACACCCGCTCGGCGTCCAGCACCGGCAGCCACGAACGGTTGAACTCGTACATCCGCGACAGCAGGATGCGCAGGTGTTCGTCGTAGGCCGCGGTGGCGTTGAACTCGCGCAGGTACTGGGCGCAGGTGCCGGTTTGGCGGTGCAGGTCGCGGCGGCGCACGTAACCCAGGGCCTTGTTCTCGGCGCAGGTCACCACCAGGTAGCGGCGGTCGTGTTCGTCCATCAGTTCCAGGGCGTCGGCCACCGGGGTTTGCGGGCTGACCGACGGCGCGTTGTCGGCGGCGTCCTCGGCCTTCACCAGCAGCAGGCGCTTGAGGGTGCTGTCCTGGCCGACGAAGTTGCTGACGAAGTCGTCCGCCGGATGGGCCAGCAGGGTGTCCGGGTGGTCGATCTGCAACAGCTTGCCGGCGCGGAAGATGGCGATCTTGTCGCCGAGCTTGATGGCTTCGTCGATGTCGTGACTGACCATGATCACGGTCTTGTTCAGCGCCCTCTGCATCTCGAAGAACTCGTTCTGGATCATCTCGCGGTTGATCGGGTCGACCGCGCCGAAAGGTTCGTCCATCAGCAGCAGCGGCGCATCGGCCGCCAGTGCGCGGATCACCCCGATCCGCTGTTGCTGGCCGCCGGACAGCTCACGCGGATAACGATGCAGGTACTGCTTGGGTTCGAGCTTGATCATGCTCATCAGCTCGCGGGCGCGCTCATGGCATTTCTGCTTGTCCCAGCCCAGCAGGCGCGGCACCACCACGATGTTTTCCTCGATGGTCATGTTGGGGAACAGGCCGATCTGCTGGATCACGTAGCCGATGTTGCGGCGCAGGGTCACTTCGTCCAGGCCGGTGGTGTCTTCGCCGTTGATCAGCACCTTGCCCGAGGTCGGCATGATCAGGCGGTTGATCATTTTCAGCGTGGTGCTCTTGCCGCAGCCCGACGGGCCGAGGAACACGCAGATTTCGCCTTCGTTGACGGTCAGGCTTACGGAGTCAACGGCGGTGATGGTCTTGCCGTTGCTTTGGAAGGTCTTGGTCAGGTTTTGAAGTTCGATCATTTGAGCAGTCCTGGTAGGGGGTGTTCGGTGCAAATGACGGAGCGCGTTGGAGTTGTGATCGCTCCGGGCAAGGCGTGGGACGCAGGGAATGGTGTTCCCTTCTCAAGTCCCACAACGCAGGCCGGAGCGATCACAGCTCCAACCCGAAGGGCCGTGCCCCACAAAGCGCAATCCGTCGTTATTCGTCGTTCATTTGGAAAAACCAAACTTCTCTCCTCATGCCTAGTCTTGCGCTTTGTGGGGCGACGGCGCGCCCGTCATTTGCACCGAACACCCCCTACTCGTCAGCGAGCGTTGCAGCCATTGCAGAAGCAGGTCGGCGAAGATGGCCAGGAGACTGACCAGCACGGCGCCGACGATCAGCATCGACATGTCGCTGCGGCTGATGGAAGCAAGAATGAGCACACCCAGGCCGCCGGCGCCGATGGTGGCGGCGATGGTCATGACGCCGATGTTCATCACCACGGCGGTGCGAACGCCGGCGAGGATCACCGGCACGGCGATCGGCAACTCGACCATGCGCAGGCGCTGGCCGAAGGTCATGCCGATGCCACGGGCCGCTTCGCGAATCCCCGGCTCGACGCCGGTCAGCGCCAGGTAGGTGTTGCGCATGATCGGCAGCAGGGAATAGAGGAACACCGCGGTG
Organism: Pseudomonas sp. T8; assembly: GCF_024610635.1. Lineage (NCBI taxonomy): Bacteria > Pseudomonadati > Pseudomonadota > Gammaproteobacteria > Pseudomonadales > Pseudomonadaceae > Pseudomonas > Pseudomonas sp. T8. The sequence continues at coordinate 3,283,760 of NZ_CP102374.1, read as the reverse complement.
ATCGCCGGCAGCGGCCCCAGGCCCTGGCCGAACTTGGAATAGAACGGCAGCAGCAGGCCGAACAGGGCGATCGACGGGATGGTCAGCAGCACGGTGGCGCTGGCTTGCAGCGGACCGGCCAGGGTCGGGAAGCGGGTCATCAGGATACCCAGGGGCACGCCGAAGAGGATCGCCAGGGTCACGGCGATGCCCACCAGAGTGATGTGCTGCCAGGTCAGCTGGATGACTTGCGGCCAGTCGAGATGGGAAAAGGCGTTGAGCAATTCCATGGCTTTTTCCTCCCTCAGTTCAGTGGATGCTGGCGCAGGAAATCTGCGGCAACGGCGGATGGGCTTTCATGGTCGACGTCGACCCGGGCGTTGAGCTGGCGCATGGTCTGGTCGTCGAACAGTTCGGCCAGTGGCTTGAGGTCGGCGGCCAGTTGCGGGTGGGCGTCGAGGTAGGCCTGGCGCACCACGGGGGCCGCGGTGTAGTCGGGGAAGTAATGCAGGTCGTCGTACAGCAGCTTCAGGTTGAAGGCGTTGAGTCGGCCGTCGGTGGTGTAGACCAGGCCGGCGAACACCTGGCCGTTACGCAGGGCGGTGTAGACCAGCCCGGCGTCCATCTGCCGGATGTTCTTGCGGGTCAGGTCCATGCCGTACAGCTTGACCATGCCTTGCAGGCCGTCGGAGCGGTTGGCGAACTCGGTGTCCAGGGCGATCAGGTGGTGGTCCTGGCGTTCGGCGTCGAGGACGTGTTTCAGGTCGCTGACGCTGTTGATCTGCGGGTATGCGTCCGCGACATTTTTCGGCAGGGCCAGGGCGTAGGTATTGCTGAATTTCGACGGCGTCAGCCAGACCAGGCCTTTTTTTCCGTCGAGTTCCTTGACCCGTTCATAGGACTGTTGGCTGTCGAGTTTTTCCGTCACGTGGTTGTAGGCCACCAGGGACACGCCGGTGTATTCCCAGAGCATGTCCAGCTGCCCGCTTTCGTGGGCGCTGCGCGCCAGGTTGCTGCCCAGGCCGCCGGTGACCCGGGTGTCGTAACCCTTGCTGCGCAGGTACTGCGAAGTGATTTCCGCCAGCAGCGTCTGCTCGGTGAAGACCCGGGCGCCGATGCGGATCACCGGCTTTTGCGCGGCTTGGGCAATTCCTGCGCACAGCAGGACGCAGCCTATGATCAAAGCTATTTTTTTCATGTGAATTCCTTCGCGCAGGCTTAAGACGGGCGCAGGCCGCGTTCCAGCCAGAGGCGGCTGGCCAGTGTCACCAGGCCGTCGAGCAGCAGCGCCAGCAAGGCGGTGCAGGCCGCGCCGAGCAGCAGTTGCGGCTGATTGTTCAGGGCGATGCCGGGGAAGATCAGGCTGCCGAGGCTGTTGGCGCCGATCAGGAAGGCCAGCGGCGCGGTGCCGACGTTGATCGCCAGGGCCACGCGCACGCCACCGATGATGATCGGCACGGCGTTGGGCAGCTCGACTTTCCACAGCACCTGGCGCGGGGTCATGCCGATGCCGACGGCGGCTTCCTTGAGGGAGCCCTGGACGTTTTTCAGGCCTTCGTAGGTGTTGCGCACGATGGGCAGCAAGGAGGCGAGGAACAAAGCGAAGATGGCCGGCCCGCTGCCGATGCCGAGGATCCCCAGGGCGATGGCCAGGACGGCCAGGGGAGGGACGGTGTTACCGATGTTGAACAGCTGCATGAAGCGCTCGGCACGCCCGACCATCTGCGGTCGGCTGAGGAAGATGCCGGCGGGTATCCCCACCACGAGGGCGGCGAACATTGAAGCGAGTACCAGGTACAGATGGGCTTGCAGGTAAAACAACAGATCGTCGCGGTAGTGTTCGATCGTACTGATGCCGATCCAGTGGACCAGCAGGGCCAGGAGAGCGATAACCGCCGCGCCTCCTATCAGCCCTTTGCCATAGCGAATAGCCACAGGCGGACTCCTTTTTTATGTCGGCGAGCCTTCTTTCGTGTGGCAAGGCCATGCCTGGCTGCCAAAAGAATGGTCGCGAGAAGCAGCTCGTCGATGCGCTGGAAACAGCGCCGGATCGAGCCATACGCATAGCCTCGTCAGGCTAACTTGCTGATTTTTCTACCCCTGACGAAAGCTCGTAACAGGGGAGTGGACGCCTCCACCTTTTAAAAGGTTCCATATTTGGCAACGTTTGGCCACCCTCAATCCCATTACTCCGATATCTCTGATGCCTGGCCGCCTGTAGCCGCTGCCGAGCGCAGCGAGGCTGCGATCGAGCGCGCAGCGCTCGCAAACACGGAGCACGGGATGGGACTGAAACACCGCGTTGCCTGGTTTTGCGACTGCTGCGTCGGAATGCCGCCCAAATCGATCGCAGCCTCGCGCTGCTCGGCAGCGGCTACAGGGCAATGGTTGCAGAGGCTCCAGGCCGAACGGTGGTCCGTGGAGCTTGCTTTGCGCTATACTCGCCGCCCTTTTTTTGAATCACCTGCCAGGCGATTTCCCATGACCAAACAGGCCGCCGAAGTCGCGAAACGCCGCACTTTCGCCATTATTTCCCACCCGGATGCGGGTAAAACCACCATCACCGAGAAGCTCTTGCTGATGGGCAAGGCGATTGCCGTTGCCGGTACGGTGAAATCCCGCAAGTCCGACCGCCACGCCACCTCCGACTGGATGGAGATGGAGAAGCAGCGGGGTATTTCCATTACCACGTCGGTCATGCAGTTCCCTTATCGCGAACACATGATCAACCTGCTCGACACCCCGGGCCACGAAGACTTCTCGGAAGACACCTACCGGACCCTGACCGCGGTGGACTCGGCGCTGATGGTGCTCGACGGCGGTAAGGGCGTAGAGCCACGGACCATCGCCCTGATGGACGTCTGCCGTCTGCGCGACACGCCGATCGTCAGCTTCATCAACAAACTCGACCGTGACATCCGCGACCCGATCGAACTGCTCGACGAAATCGAAGCGGTCCTGAAGATCAAGGCGGCGCCCATCACCTGGCCGATCGGGTGCTACCGCGACTTCAAGGGCGTGTACCACCTGGCGGGCGACTACATCATTGTCTACACCGCCGGCCACGGCCACGAGCGCACCGAAACCAAGATCATCGAGAAGCTCGATTCCGATGAAGCCCGTGCCCACCTGGGCGACGAGTACGAGCGTTTCATCGAGCAGCTGGAACTGGTGCAGGGCGCCTGCCACGAGTTCGACCAGCAGGAGTTCATGGACGGCCAGCTGACCCCGGTGTTCTTCGGTACCGCCCTGGGCAACTTCGGGGTCGACCACGTTCTCGACGCCGTCGTCGACTGGGCGCCGCTGCCGCTGGCACGCGTGGCCAACGAGCGCACCGTCGAGCCACAGGAAGAGAAGTTCACAGGCTTCGTGTTCAAGATCCAGGCGAACATGGACCCGAAACACCGCGACCGGATCGCCTTCATGCGCATCTGCTCGGGCAAGTACGAGAAAGGCATGAAGATGCGCCACGTGCGCACCGGCAAGGACGTGCGCATCGGCGATGCGCTGACCTTCTTCTCCTCCGAGCGTGAACAGCTCGAAGAAGCCTACGCTGGCGACATCATCGGCCTGCACAACCACGGCACCATCCAGATCGGCGATACCTTCACCGAAGGCGAGGCCCTGGGCTTCACCGGCATCCCACACTTCGCCCCGGAGTTGTTCCGCCGCGTGCGCCTGAAGGATCCGCTGAAATCCAAGCAACTGCGCCAGGGCCTGCAACAGCTGGCCGAAGAAGGCGCGACCCAGGTGTTCTTCCCTGAGCGCAGCAACGACATCATTCTCGGCGCCGTTGGTGTGCTGCAGTTCGATGTGGTCGCCAGCCGCCTGAAAGAGGAATACAAGGTCGAGTGCTCCTACGAGCCGATCACCGTGTGGTCCGCGCGCTGGATCGATTGCAGCGACAAGAAGAAGCTCGAGGAATTCGCCAACAAGGCCGTGGAAAACCTCGCGCTGGACGGCGGCGGTCACCTGACCTACCTGGCCCCGACCCGGGTCAACCTGGCGCTGATGGAAGAGCGCTGGCCGGACGTGAAATTCCGCGCGACCCGCGAGCATCACTAAGGTCTGAGCGACGCCTCACAAAAAAGCCCCGCGGCCCCAAACCGCGGGGCTTTTTTGTGCCCGTGGATAGGTGATGCCCGCACACCCTGCGGGGCAGGGATCGAACCGCGCATGCTGCTGTAGGAGCGAAGCTTGCTCGCGATGGGCTGCGTAGCAGCCCCAAAACCTGCCACCACTATTCTGCCGGAATCCCATTGCCCGAATGGACGCCATCGCGGGCAATCGAGCGTCGACCGGCAGTTCCTACAGATACGTGGTGTGCTTGTAGATCGCGAATCAAATCCCGCATACCCCCGTAGGAGCGAGGCATAACCGCAGGTTTTAAGGCCTAGTCGAAAGCCGTCTATCCAGTGGGCGAATAGATAGCTTGCTATCTGGCAAAGCACCGGCTTCGGGGCTAGGTTTCATACGAAGCCTCGCCTTGCAGGTCAGGGCCTGTGGCCATTATTGATTCACCTACGCAAAGGGACGGAATCAACATGAATGTTTTCCAACGGGTTGTGCTGTTGCTCAAGGTGCTGGTGCTGTTGTCGCTCGGCCTGTCTGCGGCCTGGGCCAGTGACCAGGCGGCGCGGGTGCCGGGTTTCTGGGGGCCTGGGCATCTGCAGAACGGGGTGCAGATGATCGCCAAGTCGGAGTCCGAGCCGGGCGATCAGGGGCAGGGTGGCAGCGCGGACGATGACGATGCGACGACCGACGAGCCGGATACCGACAGCGAAGACGAGGCTAGCCAGGGCTGAGCTTGCGTCTGCGGAAAAAAGAAAACCCCCTCTGCCGGACTGATGCGCAATCCGACAGAAGGGGCTTGGTCAACACTGATCAGGCGCCGCGAGCAACCGCGGCGCCTTTTTCTTGCCGGGTCAGCCGAGGAACTGCTCGGCGTAATGGCAGGCCACCTGACGGGTGTCGAGCAGGCGCAGGGCCGGCTCTTCGGTGCTGCAACGCTCGGTGGCATACGGGCAGCGCTTGTGGAACGCGCAGCCGGATGGCGGGTTCAACGGGTTGGGCAATTCACCGACAATCTTGATCTTCGGCTTGTCCGGGTCCGGGTGAATGGTCGGCGTGGCCGACAGCAGCGCCTGGGTGTAGGGGTGCAGGGGACGGGTGTAGATGTCCTCTTTCGGGCCCATTTCCACCGGCCGGCCGAGGTACATCACCATCACGTGGTCGGCGACGTGACGTACCACCGCCAGGTTGTGGGAGATGAACACGTAGGCGGTGTTGAACTCCTGCTGCAGGTCCATGAACAGGTTCAGTACCTGGGCCTGGATCGACACGTCGAGGGCCGAGGTCGGTTCGTCCGCCACCAGCACTTTCGGTTGCAGCATCATCGCCCGCGCCAGGGCGATACGCTGGCGCTGGCCGCCGGAGAACATGTGCGGGTAGCGCTGATAATGCTCGGGGCGCAGGCCCACCTGCTTCATCATCGCCTGGACCTTGTCCCGCCGCTCGCTGGCCGACAGCTTGGTGTTGATCAGCAGCGGCTCAGCCAGTTGATCGCCGATCTTCTGCCGGGGGTTGAGCGAGGCGTAGGGGCTCTGGAACACCATCTGCACGTCTTTGCGCAGTTGCTTGCGCTGGGCCTTGTCGGCGCCGGCGACTTCCTGGCCGGCGATTTTCAAGGACCCGGAGGACGGCTCTTCGATCAGGGTCAGGGCCCGGGCCAGGGTGGATTTGCCGCAGCCGGACTCGCCGACCACCGCGAGGGTCTTGCCGGCTTCCAGCTCGAACGACACGCCGTTGAGGGCGCGCACGGTCGCATGGCCCTTGAACAGGCCGCGGGACACTTCGTAGTGGCGGGTCAGGTTGCGGGCGGTAAGAACGACGGCCATTACGCCACCTCCTGATTCAGCGGGTAGAAGCAGCGTGCGAGGCTGGCGGCTTTCGGGTCGAGGCTTGGACGCTGCTGACGGCAGTTTTCCTGCACGTACGGGCAGCGTGGCGAGAGCAGGCAACCTTGCGGACGGTCGTAGCGACCGGGAACGATGCCCGGCAGGGTCGACAGGCGCGCCGCGCCCATGCTGTGCTCGGGAATCGCAGCCAGCAACGCTTCGGTGTAGGGGTGGGCGGGGATGTCGAACAACTCCGGCACCTTGCCCACTTCCACCGCTTGCCCGGCGTACATCACGCACACGCGCTGGGCGGTTTCGGCGACCACGGCCAGGTCGTGGGTGATCAGCACCAGGCCCATGTTCTGCTCGCGTTGCAGGTTGAGCAGCAGGTCCATGATCTGCGCCTGGATGGTCACGTCCAGGGCGGTGGTCGGTTCGTCGGCGATCAGCAGTTTCGGCTCGCCGGCAATCGCCATGGCAATCGCCACGCGCTGGCTCATGCCGCCGGACAGTTGGTGCGGGTAGGCGTCCATGCGGCTGGCGGCGCCCGGGATCTCGACTTTTTCCAGCAGTTCGATGGCGCGCTTGCGGGCCGCCTTGCCGGACATCTTCAGGTGCAGGCGCAGCACTTCCTCGATCTGGAAGCCCACGGTGTAGCTCGGGTTCAGCGCGGTCATCGGGTCCTGGAAGACCATGGCCAGGTCCTTGCCGACGATCTGCCGGCGTTGCCGGGCGCTGAGCTTGAGCATGTCCTTGCCGTCGAAGCTGAGGGCGTCGGCGGTGACGATGCCGGGATGCTCGATCAGCCCCATCAGCGCCATCATGGTCACGGACTTGCCGGAGCCGGATTCGCCGACGATGGCCAGGACTTCGCCCTTGTCCACGTTCAGGTCCAGGCCATCCACCACGGGAACGGCCTGGGCGTCGCCGAAGCGCACGTTGAGATTCTTGATTTCTAGCAGTGACATGGGAATCTCCTCAGGCGGCGTTCTTGAGTTTCGGGTCCAGCGCATCGCGCAAGCCGTCGCCCATCAGGTTGATTGCCAGCACGCTGAGCAAAATGGTCAGACCGGGCAGGCTCACCACCCACCAGGCGCGTTCGATGTAGTCGCGGGCCGAGGCCAGCATGGTGCCCCACTCGGGGGTGGGCGGCTGGACGCCAAGGCCGAGGAAGCCCAGGGCCGCGGCATCGAGGATCGCCGAGGAGAAGCTCAGGGTCGCCTGGACGATCAGCGGCGCCATGCAGTTGGGCAGCACGGTGATGAACATCAGGCGCGGCAGGCCGGCACCGGCCAGGCGCGCGGCGGTCACGTAGTCGCGGTTGAGCTCGCCCATCACCGCGGCGCGGGTCAGGCGCACGTAGGACGGCAGCGATACCACGGCGATGGCGATCACGGTGTTGATCAGGCCTGGGCCGAGGATGGCGACGATCGCCACGGCCAGCAGCAGGGACGGCAGGGCCAGCATGATGTCCATCAGGCGCATGATGGTCGGCCCGAGCAGGCGCGGGAAGAACCCGGCGAACAGGCCCAGGAGGATGCCCGGGATCAGCGACATGACCACTGACGACAGGCCGATCAGCAGCGACAGGCGCGAACCGGTGATCAGGCGCGACAGCAGGTCACGGCCCAGTTCGTCGGTGCCGAGGATGAATTGCCATTGGCCGCCTTCGAGCCAGACCGGCGGGGTCAGCAGGAAGTCGCGGTATTGCTCGCTCGGGTTATGCGGGGCGACCCAGGGCGCGAAGATCGCGCAGAAGATCACCAGCAGCATGAACAGCAGGCCGGCCACCGCGCCCTTGTTGCGCGAGAACGCCTGCCAGAATTCCTTGTACGGCGAGGGGTACAGCAGGCTTTGATCCACGGCCACGGCGGATACGGCTACTGAGGAGGTTGGAGTGCTCATGAGTATTGTCCTCAGCGCTGGTGGCGAATGCGTGGGTTGGCAAAGCCGTAGAGGATGTCCACCACGAAGTTGACCAGGATCACCAGGCAGGCGATCAACAGGATGCCGTTCTGCACCACGGGGTAGTCCCGGGCGCCGATGGCTTCGATCAGCCATTTGCCGATGCCGGGCCAGGAGAAGATGGTTTCGGTCAGGACCGCGCCGGCCAGCAGGGTGCCGACTTGCAGGCCGACCACGGTCAGCACCGGGATCAGCGCGTTGCGCAGGCCGTGCACGAACACCACGCGGGCGGGCGACAGGCCCTTGGCCTTGGCGGTGCGGATGTAGTCTTCGCGCAGCACTTCGAGCATCGAGGAACGGGTCATCCGTGCGATCACCGCCAGCGGAATGGTGCCGAGCACGATGGCCGGCAGGATCAGGTGGTGCAGGGCGTCGAAGAAGGCGCTGGTGTCATCGGCCAGCAGGGTGTCGATGAGCATGAAGCCGGTTTTCGGCTCGATGTCGTAGAGCAGGTCGAGCCGTCCGGAAACCGGGGTCCAGCCCAGGCTCACGGAGAAGAACATGATCAGGATCAGGCCCCACCAGAAGATCGGCATCGAGTAGCCCGCGAGGGAGATGCCCATCACCCCGTGGTCGAACAGCGATCCTCGTTTCAGCGCGGCGATCACCCCGGCCAGCAGGCCGATCACGGCGGCGAACAGCATCGCGGCCGAGGCCAGTTCCAGGGTCGCCGGGAACAGGGAAGTGAATTCGCTCCACACACTCTCGCGAGTCCGCAGGGATTCACCCAGGTCGCCCTGGGCGAGTTTGCCGATGTAGTCCAGGTACTGGGCATACAGCGGTTTGTTCAGACCAAGGCGTTCCATTGCCTGGGCATGCATCTCAGGGTCTACCCGGCGCTCGCCCATCATGACTTCCACGGGATCGCCGGGAATCATGCGAATCAATGCGAACGTCAGCAAGGTGATGCCGAAGAATGTGGGAATCAACAACCCCACACGGCGGGCAATAAAACTAAACATCTTCTGGTGTACCTCATCAGCCGGTTAGGCGTGTCCGGCATCCCTGGGGTCAGGGATGCCGGGCGTTTCTTATCTACTTCACCTGGGTGGTAGCGAAGTTGTTGGTGGTCAGGGGGCTCTGGTGGTAGCCCTCGACGTTCTTGCGCATTGCGGTGAACATTTTCGGATAGGCCATGGGGATCCAGGGTTGTTCCTTGTCGAAAATGTCCTGGGCCTGTTCATAGAGTGCGGTCCGTTTGGCCGGCTCGGACTCGGCGCGGGCCTGATCGATCAGGCTCTGGAACGCTTTATTGCACCAGCGAGCGTAGTTTTCGCCGTTTTTGGCGGCCTCGCAACTGAGGTTGGGGGTCAGGAAGTTGTCCGGGTCCCCGTTATCCCCCGCCCAGCCGGCGGAAACCATGTCGTGCTCGCCGTTCTTGGCGCGCTTGAGCATCTCGCCCCATTCCATGACGCGGATATCGATCTTGAGGCCGATCTTCGCCAGGTCGGACTGCATCATCTGCGCGCCGAGCAGCGGGTTGGGGTTGGTCGGGCCACCGCCGTTGCGGGTGAACAGGGTGAAGACCGTGCCTTCCGGCACGCCGGCTTCCTTGATCAGGGCGCGGGCCTTGTCCAGGTCGCGGGCCGGGTTACCCAGGCTGGCGTTGAAGCCCAGCAGGGTCGGCGGGTAGGGGCCGGTGCCGACCACCGCGTTGCCCTTGCCGTACAGGCTGTTGACGTAGGCTTCCTTGTCGAAGGCGATGTTGATGGCCTGACGGACACGCGGGTCGCTCATGTATTTCTTGGTGGTGTTCAGGGCTACGTAGCCCACGGTCATGGCGGCCAGGTCGTCGACCTTCAGGTTGGCGTCGGCCTTGATGCTCGGGATGTCGTCGGGTTTCGGATACAGGGCGACCTGGCACTCGTTGGCCTTGAGCTTCTGCAGGCGCACGTTGTTATCGGTGGTGATCGCCAGGATCAGCGCGTCGGCTGGCGGCTTGCCACGGAAGTAGTCCGGGTTGGCCTTGAACCGCACCTGGGCGTCCTTGGCGTAGCGCTGGAAGATGAACGGGCCGGTGCCGATCGGCTTGCTGTTGAGGTCGCCGGGCTTGCCGGCCTTGAGCAGCTGGTCGGCGTATTCGGCCGGGAAGATCGAGGCGAAGGCCATGGCCACGTCGGCCAGGAACGGTGCTTCGCGACGGGTCAGGGTGAAGACCACGGTGTGGTCGTCGGTTTTCTCGACGCTTTTGAGCAGCTCCTTGAAGCCCATGCTCTCGAAATAGGGGAAGCCCACGCTGGACTTGTCATGCCACGGGTGTTTCGGGTCCAGCTGGCGCTGGAAACTCCAGAGCACGTCGTCGGCGTTCATCTCGCGGGTCGGCGTGAAGTAATCGGTGCTGTGGAACTTGACGCCTTTGCGCAGGTGGAAGGTGTAGGTCAGGCCGTCCGGGCTGATCTCCCAGGACTCGGCCAGGGCCGGCTCGATGTCCGTGGTGCCGGGCTTGAAGTCCACCAGGCGGTTGAAGATGGTTTCCGCCACCGCGTCGGCAGTGACTGCAGTCGTGTACTGGACCATATCGAAGCCTTCCGGGCTGGCTTCGGTACAGACCACCAAGGGCTTGGCCGAGACGCCTGCGGCGACGCTCAGCAGTGCGGCAGCGATGGCCGCTCTCAGGGATAGCATTTTCATCTAGAACCCTCTGCAATCGGTTGAACCAGAGTAGCTGGAATGGCGAATTCATCATGAATTCGCCAACCAGCCGGTGTGTTTTTAGAGAATGTTGAACGGGATGGTGGTGACCAGACGGAACTCGTTGATGTTGCCGTCGGCCTGGTGTTCGCTGGCCCGGTGCGTAGTGTAGGTCGCACGAATGGCGGTGGCCTTGAGCGGACCACTCTGGACGGCATAAGACGCGCCAATGCCGTATTCGTAGTGGGTTTCGCCATCCATCAGGCTCAGGTCGCCACGCTGGGCGCCCGGGTCGGTGTAAGCGGTGCCGCGGTAATGGGTACCGTCAATGCCCCAGCCACGCGCCTGGTAGATGTTGAACTTCAGGCCTGGCACACCGTATTCGGCCATGTTGAGGCCGTAGGCGATCTGGAAGGATTTCTCGTTCGGGCTGTTGAAGTCCGAAAGCAGGGAGTTGGCCAGGTAGATACCGTTGGTTTCGTGCAGGTAGTCGAAGTACTCGTTACCGTTCACTTCCTGGTAGGAGAAGGTCAGGCTGTGCGCCTGGTGAGCCAGGCCGAGCGACAGCGAGTAGGTGTCGTTGTCGATCTCGCCCATCAACTTTTTGCCTTCGTCGACGGTCTTGTAGTAGTTCAGGCCGGTGGTCAGGCTCAGCACCTGGCTGTCGCCCAGTTCGTGGGTGGCGCCGAAGTAGTACTGGTTCCAGAAGTCTTCGACCTTGGCGCCATACAGGCTGGTCTTCAGGCTCTTGAACGGCTGGTAGTTCACACCTGCGGTGTAGACCTTGTCGGTTTCCACGCCGGTGGCGGAGTACTCGGTACGGAATTTCGACAGGCTCTGTTCGCTTCGTGGCGAAACGCGGTCGAAGCCGGCCAGGTCGAACGACAGGTTGTTCAGTTCTTCGCTGTGCAGGCTGATGCCTTCAAAGCTGGAAGGCAGCGCACGGTTGCCGATGACGTCGATGATCGGGGTGCTGAAGTTCTGGCGACCGGCGGTCAGCGTGGTATTCGATACCCGGAACTTGACGTTGGCCAGGCCCAGTTTGCTCCACTGATCTACCGCGTCGCCGTTGGAGTCCGCCAGGGTACGGTTGGAGCCACCGGCAATGTCCTTGCGATCACGGTCCAGCGCGATGGCGTTGTAGGCAGCCACTTCGGTGCTGACGCCAACGGTGCCCTGGGTGAAACCCGAGGTGTAGTTGAGGATGGTGCCCTGGACCCAGTTGATACGCCGGGCGGTCGGGGTCTTGGGTGCAGTGGGATCGTTTTTGACGCTGTTTTTCTTGTAGCTGAAGGTGTCGTCACGACGCTTCAGTTCATTGGCGTACCAGTTGCGGGTGGTGCCCCCAAGGCTCTGTCCGTCAATGAAACCCTTGGCTTCGCTTTGGGCGTTGGTACCGGCCAGGGTCGTCGGAACGAATTCCTGGCTCACGCTTTCCGCATGGGCCATGGCCGTGATGCTGCTGATGGCCAGGGCCAGTAACGCGGTGTTGCTCGGTTTCATGGGTGAAGCTCCTTTGCTTTCTTTATTTTTATGCCGGTCTTTTTGGTTGACCGGCTTTTGCTTTACAACTCATTCAAGGCATCGCAAACGTTTGCATGAGGCGTGAGCGCCGAATTCAGGCAACAAATTTGCGTGGGGGCGAATATCGCCCCCAGCGGCCTGGCTAATCATTTATTGGTCGATGCTGACGCCCGAGAACACGTTGCGGCCGAAAGGGCTGACCTTGAATCCTTCGACTTTGGCGCTCAACGGCTGGTTGACCGTCGAGTGGGCGACAGGGGTGATCGGCACCTGCTGCTTGAGCAACTGCTGGGCCTGTTGGTAGAGCACCGTGCGCTGTTCGCGATCGGTGACGATCTTGGCCTGCTTGATCAGCTTGTCGTACTGCGGGTCGCACCACATGGAGTAGTTGTTGCCGCCAATGGCGTCGCAGCTGTACAGGGTGCCGAGCCAGTTGTCCGGGTCACCGTTGTCGCCGGTCCAGCCGATCAGGCTGATGTCGTGCTCGCCATTCTTGATGCGCTTGATGTACTCGCCCCATTCGTAGCTGACGATCTTCACTTTCAGGCCGATCTTGCCCCAGTCGGACTGGAGCATTTCGGCCATCAGCTTGGCGTTGGGGTTGTAGGGACGTTGCACGGGCATGGCCCAGAGGGTGATTTCCGTGCCTTCCTTGACCCCGGCGGCCTTGAGCAGCTCACGGGCCTTTTGCGGGTTGTAGGCGGCGTCCTTGATGCTGGTGTCGTAGGACCACTGGGTCGGCGGCATGGCGTTGACCGCCAGCTGGCCTGCGCCCTGGTACACGGCGTTGAGGATGCCTTGCTTGTTCACCGCCATGTCCAGCGCCTGGCGCACTTCGAGCTGGTCGAAGGGCTTGTGGCGAACGTTGTAGGCGATGTAGCCGAGGTTGAAGCCGGGCTTTTCGATCAGTTGCAGTTTCGGGTCTTTTTTCAGCGCTTCGACATCGGCTGGCCGCGGGTGCAGGGTGACCTGGCATTCGCCGGCCTTGAGCTTCTGTACGCGCACCGAGGCATCGGTGTTGATGGCGAAAATCAGTTGGTCGAGCTTGACCCGGCTCGGGTCCCAGTACTGCTTGTTGGCGGTGTAGCGGATGTTCGAGTCTTTCTGGTAGCTCTTGAACACGAACGGCCCGGTGCCGACCGGCTTCTGGTTGATCTCGCTGGGCTTGCCGGACGTGAGCAACTGGTTGGCGTATTCGGCCGAGAGGATCGCGGCGAAGCTCATGGCGATGTTCTGGATGAACGCGGCGTCCACCGAGTTCAGGGTCATCACCACGGTCAGCGGCCCGGTCTTCTCGACCTTGGCGATGTTCTTGTTCAGGCTCATCCCGTTGAAGTAGGGAAACTCGGTCGGGTAGGCCTTACGGAAAGGGTGCTCGGCATCGAGCATGCGGTTGAAGGTGAAGAGCACGTCGTCGGCGTTGAAATCACGCGTCGGCTTGAAGTACGGCGTGGTGTGGAACTTCACCCCTTCGCGCAGGTGGAAGGTGTACTGCAGGCCGTCCGCGGAAATATCCCAGCGGGTGGCCAGGCCAGGCACCACATTGGTCGCGCCTTTTTCGAACTCCGCCAGGCGGTTGTACAGCGGCTCCGCCGCGTCGTTGTCGGTGGCGGTGGTGTATTGCGCGGTGTCGAAACCGGCCGGGCTGCCTTCGGAGCAGAACACCAGGCTGTTGCTGGCCGCCAGGCTGGCGGAGGTTGCGGTCAACAGACCGGTGCCCAACAGGGCGGATAAAACCAGAGAATGACGCATGACGCTCCCTCTCCCTTTTTATTGTTTTGATCGATGAGCAGTCGCCCCATCCGGAGGCGGTCATGTCATTGATCCCAAGTCTCGCTTGCAGCAAATGCCGGGCAATGGATGCACCACTCCATGCTTTGACGGTAGGGGTCGCCGCATGGGTAGTAAATGCCAAAGAGCCTGAAAGACATGTAGGGAACTTCCGAAATGCCCGTACTCACCACGATGGGGCGCAGCAAGAGGAAGAGCGTTCGAGTTCCGGCAGTCCTGGCAGGTAAGGCAACGGCGACATCAGGTGACGTCGCCGTTGCAGACCCTTATTTGCTGATGCTGACGCCGTAGAACGAGTTCAGACCAAAGGGGCTGATCTTGAAGTCCTGCACGTTGGCGCGCATGGGTTGGAACACCGTCGAGTGGGCGATAGGTGTCATCGGGACTTGGTCTTTGAGGAGGTGTTGCGCCTGCTTGTACAGCTCGGTGCGTTTGGCCACGTCCGGGGTGGCCTTGGCTTGCTTGATCAGTGCGTCGTACGGCTTGTCGCACCATTTGGAGAAGTTGTTGCCGTTCATGGCGTCGCAGCCGAACAGGGTGCCGAGCCAGTTGTCCGGGTCACCATTGTCGCCGCTCCAGCCGATGATCATCGCCTGGTTCTCGCCGCCCTTGGAACGCTTGATGTACTCGCCCCATTCGTAGCTGACGATGTTGACCTTCAGGCCGATCTTCGCCCAGTCGGACTGCAGCATTTCAGCCATCAGCTTGGCGTTCGGGTTGTACGGACGCTGCACCGGCATGGCCCACAGGGTGATCTGGGTGCCTTCCTTGATGCCGGCTTCCTTGAGCAGCGCCTTGGCTTTCTCAGGGTCGTACTTGGCATCCTTGATGGTGTCGTCATAGGACCACTGGGTCGGTGGCATGGCGTTGACCGCCAGCTGGCCCGCGCCCTGGTAGACCGAGTCGATGATCTGCTGCTTGTTCACCGCCATGTCCAGCGCCTGACGGACCTTGAGGTCGGCCAGTGGGTTGGCGTCAGTGCGGCCCTTGAGCACAGGCATCACGTTGTAGGCGATGTAGCCGAGGTTGAAGCCGGCCTGCTGCGGCAGCTTGAGGGTCTTGTCCTCGCCCAGGGCCTTGAGGTCGGCCGGACGTGGGAACAGGGTGACCTGGCATTCGTTCTTTTTCAGCTTCTGGATGCGTACCGACGGGTCGGTGGTGATGGCGAAGATCAGGTTGTCGATCTTCACGTCCTCAGGCTTCCAGTACTCCTTGTTGCCGGTGTAACGGATGTTGGAGTCTTTCTGGTAGCTCTTGAACACGAACGGGCCAGTGCCGATCGGCTTCTGGTTGATGTCGCCCGGCTTGCCTTCCTTGAGCAGCTGGTCGGCGTACTCGGCGGACTGGATGGAGGCGAAGCTCATCGCCAGGTTCTGGATGAACGCGGCGTCTACGGTTTTCAGGGTGAACTTGACGGTCTTGTCGTCGACTTTCTCGACCTTGGTGATGTTGGTGTCCATCCCCATGTCGGTGAAGTAAGGGAATTCGGTCGGGTACGCCTTGCGGAACGGCATGTCCTTGTCGAGCATGCGGTTGAACGTGAAGAGCACGTCGTCGGCGTTGAAATCACGGGTCGGCTTGAAGTACGGCGTGGTGTGGAATTTCACCCCATCGCGCAGATGGAAGGTGTAGGTCAGGCCATCGTCGGAAATGTCCCAACTGGTCGCCAGGCCAGGAACGACGGCGGTGCCGCCACGCTCGAACTGGCTGAGACGGTTGAAGATGGTTTCTGCTGAGGCGTCGAAGTCGGTTCCGGTGGTGTACTGGCCTGGGTCGAAACCGGCCGGGCTCCCTTCGGAGCAGAACACCAGGTTAGTCGCTGCCTGGGCGAAGGGTGCGCTGGCGAGCAAGCCGGCGCTGACTAAAAGCGGAATGACTGCTTGTTTGAACATGGTGGCCTCATGATTTGTTGTCATTTTTGGTGTAGAGGGCGACCTTATGAGTCGACCCGCCGATACTTATGCAGGCCCCATACCCAATGCAAGATGCGGGGCTGTCACAAGTATCAAGGAGTGGAACGAACGTACAGGAATGACGCATTTGTATAAATATTGACGAATTTGACCGTATGCGCTGGCTTTTTCTGGTGCATGGGTTGCCTTCTTGCGGGGCATCCAGGGCGAACCGTGCCTCCGATTGGTGCGTCGCTGGAGCGGGTGTCGACTGGCTTCTGGTTGAGCCGCCTGGCCTGGCCTGTCTGGCGCAAATGTTGGGCGCATTGGGTTGACCGGATGAAGTAGAGCGGCTTGCTGAGGGAGGCCGTGGAGAACGGATGCCCGGGATCTTGCAGGCGATGGCGGGTGAACAGCACATCGTCGGCGGTGTTGACGTTGTGGCTCGCAGTGAAGTTGTCACTGTGGAGGTTGCGGGTGGCGTGTGACGGTGGGACGCCGAGGATCAGCCCCGCTGTCTGCCAAACCTGGAGCGGAAAGGTCTTACGCATGCAAACCTCAATTTTTTCTTTTTCTGGGGCGCATCTGAGGATTGGCCTTGTGGGCCGGGACAACTCGCCTTCTATGGGGAATGGATGCACCCCCATGGACCCTGTGTGGCGACGGCGATCGCTTGTTATGTGGTTGATTGACGATTCGCCGATGCCGAAATTAAGTCATGCTGAAATCGTGGTCAACGAAAATTAAGCGTGACTAACATTTCTCTTGCGCACAGGGTGTCTGTGAGGTTGCGCAGGCGACCATGGGCCGGGTTTCAGGCCGCTGAATGGTCGTCGAACAGCCCCATGGTCGTGACGGTCAATACTTCTGCCGGGTCGTTGCCGGCGTTAGCCAGGTAGTGCGGTTTGGTCGAGTCGAAGTGCACCGAGTCGCCGACGCCGAGGGGATACTGCTGCCCCTCGATGGTGTAGACAATCTGCCCCGCAAGAACGTAGGAGAACTCGGCGCCATCATGGGAAATCAGTTCCGACTGGTAGCCCACCGGTATGTTCATCTTCACCGCGTTGATCAGGTTGCCGGGAAAGGAACTGGACAGCCGCTCGTAGGACAGGGGCTGGCCTTCGATGGTGTAGCGCACCCGCTTGCCGTCGTGGGAGTCGGGTTGGGCCTGGGTCGGCTGGTCGAAGAGGGCGTTCAGCGGAACGTTCAGAGACTTGGCAATGTTGACCAGGGAGGAGATCGAGACTCCGGTGAGATTGCGTTCCGCCTGGGAGAGAAAACTGGCGGTCAGACCGGATTCGCTGGCGATCTGGCGCAGGGTTTTCTTGGCGGCGCGGCGATAGCGACGCAGGCGTTCGCCGATGCGATCTGCGGTCATTTGGAGAGACTCTTATAGGAAAGGCGCAGTATACCCGGTGGACATCAATGACGTCTGATGGGCGACCGAGGTCGGTAACTTTAGCATCACCGACCTGGCCGAGTTCAGCCCCCCAAGGCGAGGCCCTCAGGCTCGGGTTGAAATAGAGGGTAGAAAAAAGGCGGTAACCTGATTTTGCTGGAGGTTACCGCCGTTTCGGAAGGCAGGGAAAACGTTACTGCATCAGCACTTCGATCGAGCCATCGGCGGTCATGCTGACCTGGCTGGTACCGGCTTCGACTTCCGGAGTGACCGGCGCCGCATCCATGCCCGCGGCTTTCATCATCATCTGGCCACGCAGGTACGGCTGTGGATAACCGTTGCTGTTGAGGTTCAGGTTGACGATCTTGTAGCCCTTGCCGCCCAGCGCTTCGGTGGTCAGTTGCGCGCGTGCCTTGAAGGCGTCGACCGCTTCCTTGAGCAGCTTGTCTTCGCTGGCCTTGCGGGTCGGATCGGCGATGGCGAAGTCCATGCCACCCATTTTCAGATCAGTCAGCAGTTCGCCAGTGAGCTTGGACAGCGCGGCGAAGTCCGAGCTTTCCAGGCGCAGCTCGGCGCGTTCACGCCAGCCGGTGATCTTCTGGCCCTTGGTGTCGTAGATCGGGTAGCTGTTGCGGCTGCCCTGGCGCAAGGTGATGTCCTTGACCTGGCGTGCCTGGCCCAGGGCCTTGTTCATGGTGGTGGTGATTTCCGCGGCGAGCTTGGCCGGGTCGGCGTTCTGCGATTCGCTGTAGAGGGTGACGATCATCAGGTCGCGGGCCACTTCCTGACTGACTTCGGCGCGCAGGGAGATCTGGTTGTAATGAAGCTCATCGGCGGCCACGGCCGGCAGGCTGGCGAGGGTGCCGGCGCTGAGGGCGAGAAGGGCGGCGCTGCGACTGAATGTATGCATGAAAACTCCTTGAGTACGGTCCGCAGGTATTGGGTCCCAGCCTGCGTGAAACCATCAGACTCTAGCTTTTATTGTCTGGTTCGGCCCGTTAACAACTTCTATACATCTATTACCCAATACCAAGTGCGGGGGCTTTGGTAGCCGCTGGCGAAGCCTGCGCTCGACTGCGCAGCAGTCGCAATCTGTTCGCGAGTCGGACTCCGGGATGGGGATGGCGAGCGCCTTGCGCTCTATCGCGGGCAAGCCTCGCTCCTACAGGCAAATGGTGCTTGTGCAGGCAAGGCTTGCCTGCGATTGGCCGTTGCCCAAGACTGTGGCGGTTTGCCGCAGTTTTGCCTGTCTGGGCCGCTGCTTGGTTATACTCGTCGCGATCCGCCTGGAGCGCTCATCAGGAGAGCTCATGCTCGCCCCCGTACAACTGCTTTCCGCCACTCGCCAGAACCTCTGGCGTCTGACTTTCATCCGCATCCTGGTTCTGGCCGCTCAGGCCGGTTCGGTGGGGCTCGCCTACTGGTTCGACCTGCTGCCGCTGCCCTGGCTGCAACTGGCTGTCACCCTGGGCCTGTCGCTGATTCTCTGCGCCTTCACCGCCATTCGCCTGCGCACCTCGTGGCCGGTCACCGAGCTGGAATATGCCGTGCAACTGGCCTGTGACCTGTTTATCCACAGTGCCCTGCTGTATTTCTCCGGCGGTTCGACCAACCCCTTCGTCTCCTATTACCTGGTGCCGCTGACCATCGCCGCCGTGACCTTGCCATGGCGCTACTCGGTGGTCCTTTCCGGCATCGCGCTGACCATGTACACCTTGCTGCTGGCGCAGTTCTACCCGCTGCAGACTTTCCCCATCGCCCGGGAAAACCTGCAGATCTACGGGATGTGGCTGAGCTTCGCCCTGGCTGCGGCGGTGATCACCTTCTTCGCCGCGAGGATGGCCGAGGAGCTGCGACGCCAGGAGGAACTGCGGGCGATCCGCCGCGAAGAGGGCCTGCGCGACCAGCAGTTGCTGGCTGTCGCGACCCAGGCCGCTGGCGCCGCCCACGAACTGGGAACGCCCCTGGCGACCATGAGCGTGCTGCTCAAGGAAATGCGCCAGGACAACCTCGACCCGCTGCTGCAGGATGACCTGGGCGTGCTCCAGGATCAGGTCAAGCTGTGCAAGGAAACCCTGCAGCAACTGGTGCGCGCCGCCGAGGCCAACCGCCGGATGGCCGTGGAAATGCAGGATGTCACCGTCTGGCTCGATGAAGCGCTGAACCGCTGGCACCTGATGCGCCCCGAAGCCACCTATCGTTTCCAGTTGCTGGGCCAGGGCCCGATGCCGCGGGTAGCGCCGCCGCCGGACCTGACCCAGGCGCTGCTCAACCTGCTGAACAATGCCGCCGACGCCTGTCCGGAAGGGCTGGAAGTGCAACTGGATTGGGACGCCGAGACCCTGACCATCAGCATTCGCGACCACGGCGCCGGTGTGCCGCTGGCCATCGCCGAGCAGATCGGCAAACCGTTTTTTACCACCAAGGGCAAAGGTTTCGGCCTGGGCCTGTTTTTGAGCAAAGCCAGCGTGACACGCGCCGGCGGCTCAGTGAAACTCTACAGTCATGAGGAAGGCGGCACGCTCACCGAGCTGCGTCTGCCCCACGGCGCCCGAGGAGACCAACATGAGTGACGAAATCCAAGTCGAAGGCGAAGAACTGCCGCATCTGTTGCTGGTGGATGACGACGCCACCTTCACCCGGGTGATGGCGCGGGCCATGAGCCGTCGCGGCTTTCGCGTCAGCACCGCAGGTTCCGCCGAGGAAGGCCTGGCCCTCGCCCAGCAGGACCTGCCGGACTTCGCCGCGCTGGACCTGAAGATGGACGGCGACTCCGGCCTGGTGCTGCTGCCCAAGCTGCTCGAGCTCGACCCGGAAATGCGCGTGGTGATCCTCACCGGCTATTCGAGCATCGCCACCGCGGTCGAAGCGATCAAGCGCGGCGCCTGCAACTACCTGTGCAAGCCGGCCGACGCCGATGACGTGCTGGCCGCGCTGCTCTCCGAGCACGCCGACCTCGACACCCTGGTGCCGGAAAACCCGATGTCGGTGGACCGCCTGCAATGGGAGCATATCCAGCGGGTGCTGACCGAACACGAAGGCAATATCTCCGCCACTGCCCGCGCCCTGGGCATGCACCGCCGAACGCTGCAGCGCAAGTTGCAGAAGCGCCCGGTTCGTCGCTGAACCGCGACTGAACGAATGTCCTCGGGACGAGTGAAAAAGCGAGCCGATCCTCTATGATCGGCTCGATGCTTGTCCTTATCACAATCGAGCCTTGATGATGAATCAGAACGCTGAGTATTCCGCGGTCAACGATACTGTGCGCGGGCAGTTTTTCCGTCGTGTCTGGGAAATGACTACGCCTTACTGGCGCAGCGAGGAGAAGGGCAAGGCCTGGCTGCTGCTGTTCGCGGTGGTCGCCCTGACCCTGTTCAGCGTGGCGATCTCGGTGTGGGTCAACAGCTGGTACAAGGACTTCTACAACGCCCTGCAAAGGAAGGATGAAGCAGCCTTCTGGCAACTGATCCTGTATTTCTGCGGGATTGCCGCGGTGGCCATCCTGGCCGCGGTCTACCGGCTCTACCTGACCCAGATGCTGACCATCCGCTGGCGCGCCTGGATCACGGAAAAACACTTCGCCCGCTGGTTGGGCCACAAGAATTACTACCAGCTGGAGCAGGGCGGCTACACCGATAACCCGGACCAGCGGATTTCCGAAGACCTCAACAGTTTCACCAGCAATACCCTGGGGCTCGCCCTGGGCCTGCTGCGGACCGTGGTCAGCCTGGTGTCGTTCTCGATCATCCTGTGGGGCGTGTCGGGCAGTATCGAAGTCTTCGGCTACACCATTCCCGGCTACATGTTCTGGTGCGCCCTGGTGTACGCCGCCGTCGGCAGCTGGCTGACCCACCTGATCGGTCGACGCTTGATCGGCTTGAACAACAACCAACAACGTTTCGAGGCGGACCTGCGTTTCTCCATGGTGCGCGTGCGCGAGAACGCCGAGAGCATCGCCCTGTATGACGGCGAGCCGAACGAGAACAAACGCTTGAGCGCTCGCTTCGGCATGGTCTGGCACAACTTCTGGGACATCATGAAAGTGTCCAAGCGCCTGACCTTCTTCACCTCGGGCTACGGCCAGATCGCGATCATTTTCCCCTTCATCGTCGCGGCCCCCCGTTACCTGACAGGCAAGATCGAGCTGGGTGAGCTGATGCAGATCAACTCGGCATTCGGCAACGTCCAGGAGAACTTCAGCTGGTTCATCACCGCCTATTCCGAGCTCGCGGCATGGCGCGCCACTTGCGACCGTCTGCTGAGCTTCCGCCAGGCCATGAGCGAAAACGAAGAGCGCGCGCCCGCCATCGACGTGCAGAACCAGGGCGAAACCCTGCAAGTGCATAACCTCGGCCTGGATCTGGCGGATGGTCGGCACCTGTTGGCCGGTGCCGAGATGACCGTGAGCCCCGGCGAACGGCTGATGCTCGGTGGCCGCTCCGGCAGCGGCAAGAGTACCCTGCTGCGGGCGATGGGGCGGCTCTGGCCGGCCGGTCACGGCAGCATCCGCATGCCTGCCGAGCGTTATCTGTTCCTGCCGCAGAAGCCTTACCTGCCGATCGGCAGCCTGCGTGAAGCCTTGAGTTATCCACAGTCGGGCGATACCTACCCGCAGGAGCGTTATGCACAGGTGCTGGAAACCTGCCGCCTGCCGCACCTGGTGTCCCGCCTGGACGAGAGCAATCACTGGCAGCGCATGTTGTCCCCGGGCGAGCAGCAACGCCTGGCCTTTGCCCGTGCGTTGCTCTATGCGCCGCAATGGCTGTACATGGATGAGGCCACCTCGGCCATGGACGAAGAAGACGAGGCGACCCTGTACCAGGCGCTGATCGACCAGCTTCCGGGGCTGAGCATTGTCAGCGTCGGGCATCGCAGCAGCCTCAAGCGTTTCCACCCGCGGCACATCCGCATCGAGCGCGGGCATCTGGTCGACCAGGCGGTGACGGTGTAGTCAACAGTGATCGTACAACTTGGCTGAGCTATGATGCGTCATCAGTTTTCGGAGAAAGATCTTCACCATGGACAACCAGAACACGGCGCCCCGCCTTCCACGCAAGCGCCGTAGCCTCGCCCAGGAACTGGTGACCGTGCTGTCGGAGCAGATTCGCGACGGTCAGCTCAAGCGCGGTGACAAGTTGCCCACCGAGTCGGCGATCATGGAGGCCCATGGCGTCAGCCGGACCGTGGTGCGCGAAGCCATTTCCCGGTTGCAGGCCGCGGGCCAGGTGGAAACCCGCCACGGCATCGGCACCTTTGTGCTCGACACGCCGAGCCCGAGCGGCTTCAGGATCGATCCGGCGACCGTGGTGACCTTGCGCGATGTGCTGGCGATCCTGGAACTGCGCATCAGCCTGGAAGTGGAGTCGGCCGGGCTGGCCGCGCAGCGGCGCAGCACCGAGCAACTGGCGGCGATGCGCGCGGCGCTGGATGCCCTCAATGAAAGCGCGGCCCACGACAGCGATGCGGTGGCCTCGGATTTCCAGTTCCACCTGCAGATTGCCCTGGCCACGGGCAACCGCTATTTCACCGACATCATGACGCACCTGGGGACCAGCATCATTCCGCGCACCCGCCTGAATTCGGCGCGCCTGGCCCACGACGATCAGCAGCACTACATGAGCCGCCTGAGCCGTGAACACGAAGAAATCTATGAAGCCATTGCCCGCCAGGATTCGGATGCGGCCCGAGCGGCCATGCGCCTGCACCTGACCAACAGCCGCGAACGGCTGCGCCATGCCCATGAAGAGGCAGAAGCGCAGCGCGGGTAAATGCAACAGGCGCCAGACCGGGGAGGTTTGGCGCCTGTTGTCGGCTGTCGCGAGCAGGCTTTCCATCGAATGCGTAGCAGCGTCCTAAAGGGCTAGCGCTGTTCTGCCGGCAGAAAATCATCGCCTGGGCAGCCTTTATCGCTGGCAAGTCGGATCGCCGCCCGCTCGCTCCTACAGAAACACTGTTCGTCTTCGGTAGGGGCGAAGCGTGCTCGTGCTGCTTTTAGCGGCCTTTGAGAATCGAGCGGTCCACCCTCACGGCCAGTTGCCCGGCAGCGGGCTTGGCATCGAAAGCCACGCGCCCTTGCTGGTCGACGGTTGCCCGCGCGACGGGAGCGCCGTTGACCAGCAGTTCCAGGGGCGCGCCCTGCAGGGATTGGCCAGAGGCCAGTTCTAGAGTCAGATTGATAGCCATGTCGATGTCCTTATCAGGCATTGCGGTCGATGTAGGTGGTGGCGGTCTTGTCGATCGAGGCGATCAACTCCGGCGAGCCGCCGCGGAACTGGCGAAAGAGGTTACGCCCGCTGGAACCGCTGCCGGTATCCACCGGCACATTCAGGGTTGGCTGGAAGCGGTCGCTCAGTTCGGCGTAGGCGGACCAGGGGCCGATGTACGACTCGTTCAAACCGTTGGTGTAGCTGAAGGCATAACGCACGGCATTGCCCGGCAACCAGTTGGGTTCGCTGGGTGCCTGGCTCTGCCAGCTATTGGCCTGGATGCTCGGGGCAAGCGTCGGTGCTTCCAGGTAGCCCGCCGGCTTGTTGGGCTTGTAGTCCTTGAGCAGCAGGTAAGTGCTCCAGCCCCACCAGTTGTCGATGGTCTTGGTATCGTTCAGGTTGTTCACGTCGCTGCGTCGCAGCACCTTGTCGCCCTGCATCACGAACAGCGGTGAAAAGTTGCCGCTCTTGGCAGCGTTCAGGTCCGGCAGCAGCTTCAGCGCCGTGAAGTTGCCGGGCGTCGGGGCCGTTCCGCTGAGGTAGCTTTCGAAAATCTCGTCCGCCGAGCGCTGCACCGCCAGCTTGACCTGCTTGCGGTTGTTGCTGTCGATGGTGTCGAAATAACGCTTGTCGCCATAGGCATGCCAGCGGTCGCCCTGGGCGTTGCTGACGTTGAGGCCGAACTTGCTGTCTTCGTCGTGCATGAAGCGGGTGATCAGCGAACCCAGGTCGCTCGGCGTGACCACCGCCGCCAGCTGCTTGCGCGGTACCCGCACATGGCCGGCGGAGAACAGGTCGGTGAGGAAGTGATCGGCGAAGGCGTTCATGGCGTAGGCCAGTTCCAGCTGCTTCTCGTCGGCGTTCTTGTGCGCCAGCACCGCCTGCTGCAGGGCCGCGGTGTGCCCGGCGATATAGGCCAGCAGCGCCCATTCGCCGAAATGGTCGGCATTGTTGGCCGCCAGCTTCAGGTAGCGACCGAGGGGGAACAGCGCCGAGACGAAACTGCCGCCGCCGGTGATCTTGTTCCACTCTTCGGACAACGTATCTCCCAGGGCGTCATACGCCTCGTGAGGTTGTCGGCCGTCCTTGAGCGCCTGGTTGGCGGCGGCGATTTCCTTCTGCATCACCGCGAGAATCTGTTTCGCCTCGTCCTTGGCCGCCGGCAACACGGCAAGCGAGTTGAACGCGGCGGTAAAACGCTGCAAACGATCCACCGGCGTCGCGCCTTCGCAGATCGGCTGGTCGGGGATGCCATAAAAATCGCCACCCAGCGCCACCACCTGGCCGTAGGTCAGGGCCAGGCCGTTGGGCAGGTGCAATTCGACCTGCCAGGCCGGAACACCGGGGGCGTCCTTGACGAAACGCAACAGGGTGGCGTCGCCGATGGCGGTGTGCTCGCCACCCTCGAAACGCAGCTGGGGAAGGGCCTTGAGGTTTTTGCCCGGTGCCGCGGGGAGGATCCCGGGCTTGTGATACTTGATGGTGTGATGACCGTCGGCGATCAGTACCAGATGGTCGCCGTCACCGGAAATGGCAATGCCGCGTTCGCTGAAAAGGCTGTCCAGATCGGCAACGATCTGGCTTTTGTGCTGCAGCTGTTCCCGCTGCTGAGTGTGTAGACCTGACATTTCTAGCTCCTTGATATGTCGTAGGTATTTCAAAAATACAGCTGTATGTATATACAGTTGTTTTGCGAGCATAAAGCAAAATCCTGACCCGTCAAGCAGGTATTTTTTGCCGCGTATTTTGGCGGTGGCTGACGAATTGCTGTTGACGATTGCTTTTTAAGTTGTACGATGACTTACAACTTCGGCCAAGGCTGATGTGTTTCTCATCACAATGTGCGTCCCAGGGTGTTCGAATAATGAATCCACAAGAACTGAAGTCCATCCTCTCCTCCGGCTTGCTGTCTTTCCCGGTGACCGATTTCAATGCCCAGGGCGATTTCCATCGCGCGGGCTATATCAAGCGCCTGGAATGGCTGGCCCCTTACGGCGCCTCGGCGCTGTTCGCCGCAGGCGGCACCGGTGAGTTTTTCTCCCTGGCGGCCAGCGAATATTCGGAAATCATCAAGACCGCGGTCGACACCTGCGCCACCAGCGTGCCGATCCTGGCCGGGGTCGGCGGTTCGACCCGCCAGGCCATCGAATACGCCCAGGAGGCCGAGCGCCTGGGGGCCAAGGGGCTGTTGCTGTTGCCGCACTACCTGACCGAAGCCAGCCAGGATGGGGTCGCCGCTCATGTGGAGGCGGTGTGCAAATCGGTGAAGATCGGCGTGGTGGTCTACAACCGCAACGTCTGCCGCCTGACCGCGCCGCTGCTGGAGCGCCTGGCCGAGCGCTGCCCGAACCTGATCGGCTACAAGGACGGCCTGGGCGATATCGAGCTGATGGTGTCGATCCGCCGTCGCCTCGGCGATCGCTTCAGCTACCTGGGCGGGCTGCCGACCGCCGAAGTCTACGCTGCGGCCTACAAGGCCCTGGGCGTGCCGGTGTACTCCTCGGCGGTGTTCAACTTCATCCCGAAAACCGCGATGGATTTCTACCACGCCATTGCCCGGGAAGATCACGCCACGGTCGGCAAGATCATCGATGACTTCTTCCTGCCTTACCTGGATATCCGCAACCGCAAGGCCGGTTACGCGGTGAGCATCGTCAAGGCCGGAGCCCGCATCGTCGGCCATGACGCGGGCCCGGTGCGGGCGCCGCTGACCGATCTGTTGCCGGAAGAATATGAAGCGCTGGCGGCGTTGATCGATGCCCAGGGCGCGCAGTAATCCATCCCCGGGGCCGCTGAGCGATCAGCGGCCTTTTGCGTAAGGCTTTTGTGTAAGGAGAGGGCGCGTGGCAGAGGTAAAACGCTTCGATAACTACATCGGTGGCCAGTGGCTTGCCGGTGCCGACTACTCGACCAATATCAACCCGTCCGAGTTGTCCGATGTCATTGGCGAATACGCCAAGGCCGACCTGGCTCAGGTGCATGCCGCGATCGATGCGGCGCGCGATGCATTCCCGGCCTGGTCGACCTCCGGTATCCAGGCGCGCAGCGATGCCCTGGACAAGGTCGGCAGCGAGATCCTAGCCCGTCGTGAAGAACTCGGCACCCTGCTGGCCCGGGAGGAGGGCAAGACTCTGCCCGAAGCCATCGGCGAGGTGACCCGCGCCGGCAATATCTTCAAGTTCTTTGCCGGCGAATGCCTGCGCCTCTCGGGGGATTACCTGCCGTCGGTGCGTCCGGGCGTCAACGTCGAAGTGACCCGCGAAGCCCTGGGCGTGGTCGGCCTGATCACCCCGTGGAACTTCCCGATCGCCATCCCGGCGTGGAAGATCGCCCCGGCCCTGGCCTACGGTAACTGCGTGGTGCTCAAGCCCGCCGAGCTGGTGCCGGGCTGTGCCTGGGCCCTGGCGGAAATCATTTCCCGTGCCGGTTTCCCGGCCGGGGTGTTCAACCTGGTGATGGGCAGCGGCCGGCTGGTCGGCGACGCCCTGGTCAACAGCCCGAAAGTCGACGGCATCAGCTTCACCGGTTCCGTGGGCGTGGGCCGGCAGATCGCCGTCAACTGCGTCTCGCGCCAGGCCAAGGTGCAGCTGGAAATGGGCGGCAAGAACCCGCAGATCATCCTCGACGATGCCGACCTCAAGCAGGCGGTGGAGCTGGCGGTACAGAGTGCCTTCTATTCCACCGGGCAGCGTTGCACCGCTTCCAGCCGGCTGATCGTCACCGCGGGCATCCATGACCGGTTCGTCGAGGCGATGGCCGAGCGCATGCGCTCGATCAAGGTCGGCCATGCGCTGAAGGCCGGTACCGATATCGGCCCGGTGGTATCCCAGGCGCAGCTCGAACAGGACCTGAAGTACATCGATATCGGCCAGTCCGAAGGGGCGCGGCTGGTCAGCGGTGGCGGCCTGGTGACCTGCGATACCGAGGGGTATTTCCTCGCGCCGACCCTGTTCGCCGACAGCCAGGCCTCGATGCGCATCAGCCGCGAAGAGATCTTCGGCCCGGTGGCCAACGTGGTGCGCGTTGCCGACTACGAGGCGGCGCTGGCCATGGCCAACGACACCGAATTCGGCCTGTCGGCGGGCATCGCCACCACGTCGCTGAAATACGCCAACCACTTCAAGCGCCACTCCCAGGCGGGGATGGTCATGGTCAACCTGCCGACGGCCGGCGTCGATTACCACGTACCTTTTGGTGGTCGCAAAGGTTCATCCTATGGTTCCCGCGAGCAAGGTCGCTACGCGCAGGAGTTCTACACCGTGGTGAAGACCTCCTACATCGGATCGTAAGCCCCGCTGTACCCCCCGCCAGCCTTTGCCTGAGGCCCGGCGGGGTCGATGAAGCGAATGTTTTACCCGCATAAAAATAATTAGTGGGAGTACATCCATATGCAAGCGACCAAGCCGACTCGCGTCCGCTACCTGATCCTGTTCATGCTGTTCCTGGTGACCACGATCAACTATGCCGACCGCGCCACCATCGCCATCGCGGGCTCCAGCCTGCAGAAAGACCTCGGCATCGACGCCGTCACCCTCGGTTATATCTTCTCCGCCTTCGGCTGGGCCTATGTGGCGGGGCAGATCCCCGGCGGCTGGCTGCTCGACCGCTTCGGCTCGAAAAAAATCTATGCCTTGAGCATCTTCACCTGGTCGCTGTTCACCGTGCTGCAGGGTTATGTCGGTGAGTTCGGCATTTCCACCGCGGTGGTGGCGCTGTTCATGCTGCGGTTCCTGGTGGGGCTGGCCGAGGCGCCATCCTTCCCCGGTAACGCGCGGATTGTCGCGGCCTGGTTCCCCACCGCCGAGCGCGGTACGGCTTCGGCGATCTTCAACTCGGCGCAATACTTCGCCACGGTGCTGTTCGCGCCGCTGATGGGCTGGATCGTCTATCACTTCGGCTGGCAGCACGTGTTCATCGTGATGGGCGCGATCGGCATCGTCTTCTCGCTGGTCTGGCTCAAGGTGATCTACAGCCCGCGCCAGCACCCGCTGATCAATGAGGACGAGTTCAAGCACATCGCCGACAACGGCGGCATGGTCGACATGGACCAGGACAAGGTCCAGGGCAAACGCAGCGACGGCCCGAAATGGGACTACCTGCGCCAGTTACTGACCAACCGCATGATGCTCGGCGTGTACCTGGGCCAGTACTGCATCAACGGCATCACTTATTTCTTCCTGACCTGGTTCCCGGTGTACCTGGTGCAGGAGCGTGGCATGACCATTCTCAAGGCCGGTTTCATCGCCTCCTTGCCGGCCATCTGCGGTTTTATCGGTGGGGTGCTCGGCGGGGTGATTTCCGACTACCTGCTGCGCAAGGGGCATTCCCTGACCTTCGCCCGCAAGGCGCCGATCATCGCCGGCCTGCTGGTCTCCAGCAGCATTGTGGCCTGCAACTATGTGGACATCGAATGGATGGTGGTGGGCTTCATGGCCCTGGCGTTCTTCGGCAAAGGCGTGGGCGCGCTCGGCTGGGCGGTGGTGTCCGATACCTCGCCGAAGCAGATCGCCGGCTTGAGCGGCGGCCTGTTCAACACCTTTGGCAACCTGGCGTCGATCACCACGCCGATCGTCATCGGCTACATCATCAGTTCCACCGGCTCGTTCAAATGGGCGCTGGTGTTCGTCGGCTGCAACGCACTGCTGGCGGTGTTCAGCTACCTGGTGATCGTCGGTCCGATCAAGCGCGTGGTGCTCAAGGAGCCACCGAGCAACGGCCCCGAGCTGACCCAACTTTCCCAAGCGCATTCCTGAAGGGGCGGCGTCATGCAGTTGATTGAACATTCCGATTCGCCGCGCTACATCCGCCTGCACGAGCGGGACAACGTGGTGGTTGTGGTCAATGACCAGGGCGTGCCGGCGGGCACCGCGTTCGCCGACGGCCTGGTGACCCTGGACTTTATCCCCCAGAGCCACAAGGTGGCGCTGGAAGACATCGCCGAAGGCGGCCCGGTGATTCGCTACGGCCAGACCATCGGCTATGCCTTGCAGCCGATCGCCCGCGGCAGCTGGGTCAGGGAGGAGCAGTTGCGCATGCCCAGCGCGCCGCCGCTGGACAGCCTGCCGCTGTCCACCGAGGTGCCGGCGGCCCAGGCGCCGCTGGAAGGTTTCACCTTCGAGGGCTATCGCAATGCCGACGGCACGGTCGGCACGCGCAACATCCTGGGCATCACCACCACCGTGCAATGCGTGACCGGGGTGCTCGATCATGCGGTCAAGCGGATCAAGGACGAACTGCTGCCCAAGTATCCCCACGTCGACGATGTGGTGGCGCTGACCCACAGCTATGGCTGCGGCGTGGCGATCACCGCCACCGATGCCTATATCCCGATCCGTACCGTGCGTAACCTGGCGCGCAACCCGAACCTGGGGGGCGAGGCCCTGGTGATCAGCCTGGGCTGCGAGAAGCTGCAGGCCGGGCAGGTGATGCACGAAGGCGACAGTTCGGTGGACCTCAGCGAGCCCTGGTTGTACCGCCTGCAGGACTCCAGCCAGGGTTTTACCGAGATGATCGAGCAGATCATGGAGCTGGCCGAGGTGCGTTTGCGCAAGCTCGATCAGCGGCGCCGGGAAACCGTGTCGGCCTCGGAGCTGGTCCTCGGCATGCAGTGCGGCGGCAGCGATGCCTTCTCCGGGATCACCGCCAATCCGGCCCTGGGCTATGCCTCGGACCTGCTGTTGCGGGCCGGCGCGACGGTGATGTTTTCCGAAGTCACCGAGGTGCGCGATGCCATCTATCTGCTGACTTCCCGCGCCGAGTCCGAAGAGGTGGCCCGGGAGCTGGTGCGCGAGATGGACTGGTACGACCGTTACCTGGCCAAGGGCGAGGCCGACCGCAGTGCCAATACCACGCCGGGCAACAAGAAGGGCGGGTTGTCGAACATCGTCGAGAAGTCCCTGGGCTCCATCGTCAAGTCCGGCAGCAGCGCGATCAATGGCGTGCTGGGGCCGGGCGAGCGCTTCACCCGCAAAGGCCTGATCTTCTGCGCGACGCCGGCCAGCGACTTTGTCTGCGGGACCTTGCAACTGGCGGCGGGGATGAACCTGCATGTGTTCACCACCGGGCGTGGCACGCCTTACGGGCTGGCGATGGCGCCGGTGGTCAAGGTCTCGACCCGTTCCGAACTGGCCCAGCGCTGGCCGGACCTGATCGACATCGACGCCGGGCGCATCGCCACCGGGCGGGCGAGTATCGAAGAGCTGGGCTGGGAGCTGTTCCATTTCTACCTGGACGTGGCCAGTGGCAAGCAGCAGACCTGGGCCGAGCGGCACAAGCTGCACAACGACATCACCTTGTTCAATCCGGCGCCGATTACCTGATCGGTAGTCGCTGCCGCAGGATCTGCAGCGTAGGTGGGGGCGCCAACGCCCCTTCGGGGCGATCGCAGCCTTCGGCAGCGGCTACAGAGTCCGTGTCAGGATCCGTTGAATGGCATGTCGCAATCCGTGTGGCTGCTGCCGAAGGCTGCGATCGGCGTGCAGCGCGGGCGTGGCGTTTGATAGCCGCGAACGCCTGCGGTCCGATGGATCTGCTTGCGGTTAGGGCAAATCCATCGGGCTTAAGGGCGCGGGCTGGCTTATCATTAGCCGCCTAACGACAGGTTCAAGGTTGACCCGGCATGCTGGCCATTTTTCTCGAAACGCTGAATATCACCGCGCCGGTATTCGCCATGTTGTTTCTCGGTGTGCTGCTCAAGCGCATCGGCTGGATCAACGACGGTTTTATCCACACGGCGTCGGCCCTGGTGTTCAACGTCACCATGCCGGCGCTGCTGTTTCTCGGCATCCTCCATGCCGATCTGCATTCGGCGCTCAAGCCGGGGCTGCTGATCTATTTCGCCGTGGCCACCCTGGCCAGCTTTGCCTTCGCCTGGGGCTGGGCGATCTGGCGCTGCCCGCGGGAAGACCGGGGCATCTACACCCAGGGCGCGTTTCGCGGCAACAACGGGGTCATCGGCCTGGCACTCGCGGCCAGCATGTACGGCGACTACGGGATTTCCCTCGGGGCGATTCTCGCGGCGCTGGTGATCCTGTTCTACAACACCCTGTCGACCATCGTCCTGGCGGTGTACAGCCCGGTGATCAAGTCCGATCCGTGGAGCATCTGCAAAAGCGTGGTCAGCAACCCGTTGATCATCAGTGTCCTGGCGGCCACGCCTTTCGCGGTTTTTCAGATCGACCTGCCGACCTGGCTGGAGACGTCCGGCCAGTACCTGGCGCAGATGACCCTGCCGCTGGCCTTGATCTGCATTGGCGGCACTCTGTCCCTGGCGGCGCTGCGCGAGAGCGGCGACCTGGCCCTGAGTTCGAGCTTGGTGAAAATGGTCGGCCTGCCGGTCCTCGCCACCCTGGGGGCCTGGCTTTGCGGATTCCGCGGGGCGGAGCTGGGGATTCTGTTCCTGTATTTCGGCAGCCCGACCGCGGCGGCGAGCTTTGTCATGGCCCGGGCGGCCAATGGCAATCATGAACTGGCGGCAGCGATCATCGTCATCACCACGCTGATGGCGGCGGTGACCACCAATATCGGGATCTTCCTGCTGCAGTGGGGCGGGTGGATCTAGTGCTCTTGTAGGAGCGGTCGGTCGACGCTCGATTGCCCGCGATAACGGTGTGTCAGGCAGGTCGCTATCGCGGGCAAGCCTCGCTCCTACCGATCACTCGGGTTTCTGGTAAGTGTCGATCACTTCCTGGGCGGCGCGGAACGCGTCGATCGCCGCCGGTACGCCGGCGTACACCGCGCAATGCAGCAGCGCCTCGCGAATCTCTTCCACCGTGCAGCCGTTATTCAGGGCGCCGCGGACATGGCCCTTGAGTTCCTGCGGGCACTTGAGCGCGGTCAGGGCGGCGAGGGTGATCAGGCTGCGGGTTTTCAGCGGCAGGCCTTCGCGGTTCCAGACACTGCCCCAGGCATGCTCGTTGACGAAGTCCTGCAGCGGCTGGCTGAACTCGGTGGCGTTGCCCAGGGCGCGTTCGACAAAGGCATCGCCCATCACCTGGCGACGCATTTCCACGCCCTGCTTTTTATTCTCGGTCATTGCGCTTCCCCTTTTTTATGTTGGCGGCGCCAGGCCCGCAGCGAACTGAACAGCAGGAACGCCACCAGCACTGGCAGGACGAAAAACAGCATCAGGTCTTCCAGCTTGCCGGCCAGCGGCATGCCGGTGGTGAAGGACACCACGTGCAGCCCATAGGCCAGGTACAGGCCGAGAAACAGCAGGCCTTCGGCGCGAGTGACCCGATAACCCGAATAGAACACCGGCAGGCACAGCACGGCGACGCCGAGCATCACCGGCAGGTCGAAGTCCACGGCGTTGGGCGATACCGACAGGGGCGTCGGTGCCACCAGGGCGGTGAAACCCAGGACCCCCAGCAGATTGAACAGGTTGCTGCCGATGACGTTGCCCACGGCAATGTCGCGCTGGCCACGCAAGGCTGCGATCAGCGAGGTGGCCAGGGCCGGCAGGGACGTGCCGACGGCGACTATGGTCAGGCCGATGATGCGCTCGGACAGCCCCAGGTCGGTGGCGACTTCCACCGCCGCTTCGACCAGCAGATGGCCGGCGAACACCAGCAGGAGCAGGCCGCCGATCATCCACAGCAGGCTGCTCAACCAGTGCACGCGGGGCACGTCTGGGGCTTGCTGGGAAGGCGGGCGCGCCGAGTGCCGCGACTGGCGCAGCAGCAACCCGAGGTAGAGGATCAGGGTCGCCAGCAGGATCAGGCCGTCGAGGGGCGTCAGTTCTTCGTTGTAGGCCAGGGTGAACACCAGCAGGCTGGCGAGGATCATCAACGGGATGTCCAGCCGCACCAGCTGGCGCGATACCCGCAGCGGAATGATCAGGGCGGACAGGCCGAGGGTTACCAGGATGTTGAAGATGCCGCTGCCGATCACGCTGCCGACGGCGATGTCGGTGTTTTCGGCCAGGGTGGCTTGCAGGCTGACGGCCATCTGCGGCGCGCTGCTGCCGAAGGCGACGATGCTCAGGCCGATGATCAGCGGCCGTACACGCAGGCGGGCGGCGAGGCGGACCGCGCCGCGTACCAGCAACTCGGCGCCGGCGACCAGCAGGACCAGGCCGCTGAACAATTGAAGGACGCTGAGCAGCGGTAAATCGGTTAATCCGAAAATGATCAGGGCTCCGTGGGTCAGTCGCTGATGGCTTGCACGCGCACCTTGGCGGTGCCGCTTCTGATCATACCCAACTGTTGCGCGGCGGCACGCGACAAATCGATCAGGCGGCCACGGGTATGCGGGCCACGGTCGTTGATCCGGACCACGACACTCTTGTCGTTATTGAGGTTGGTGACTTTGACGCGGGTGCCGAATGGCAGCTCGCGGTGCGCGGCGGTCATGCCGTGCTGGTTGAAGGGTTCGCCGCTGGCGGTGCGTTTGCCGTGATGCTTGGCACCGTAATAGGAGGCGACGCCGGTCTTGTCGTAACCCCGCGGGTCGACGACATGGCTGGCGCAGCCGGCCAGGAGAAAGAGCAGGGAACAGGCAGCCAGTAGCGACTTCATAAAAGGGAGCCCTAAATGCAGATACAGGAGCGGACTTGCTCGCGATAGCGTTGTGTCTGAGACAACGTATCGCCAGCAAGTTCGCTCCTGCACAGGGCGGCGCACTATCGAATGCCCGCCATCCACGCCGCTATCAGCCTTCGAGTTTGCTTTTCAGCAGTTCGTTGACCTGTTGCGGGTTGGCCTTGCCTTTGGAGGCCTTCATCGCCTGGCCGACGAAGAAGCCGAACATCTTGCCGCGCTTGGCTTCATCGGCGGCGCGATACTGTTCGACCTGCTCGGCGTTGGCCGCCAGCATTTCGTCCAATACGGCGGAGATGGCGCCGGTGTCGGTGACCTGTTTCAAGCCGCGCTTGTCGATGATCTCGTCGGCCTGGCCTTCGCCATTGGCCATGGCTTCGAACACGGTCTTGGCGATCTTGCCGGAGATGGTGTTGTCCTTGATGCGCAGCAGCATGCCGCCCAGTTGTTCGGCCGAGACTGGCGCCTCGTCGATTTCCAGGCCCTGCTTGTTCAACAGGCTGCCCAGCTCGACCATGACCCAGTTGGCCGCCAGCTTGGCGTCACCGGCGATCTTCACTACTTGCTCGAAGTAGTCCGCCTGCTCACGGCTTGAGGCCAGTACGCTGGCGTCATAGACCGACAGGCCGAACTGCTCCTGGAAACGCTCGCGTTTCTGCGGCGGCAGTTCCGGCAGGGTGGCGCGTACCTGGTCGAGGAACGAGTCCTCGATGACCACTGGCAGCAGGTCCGGGTCGGGGAAGTAACGGTAGTCGTTGGCTTCTTCCTTGCTGCGCATCGGACGGGTTTCGTCCTTGTTCGGGTCGTACAGGCGGGTCTGCTGGATGACCTTGCCGCCGTCCTCGATCAGCTCGATCTGGCGCTGGACTTCCGAGTTGATGGCTTTCTCGATGAAGCGGAACGAGTTGACGTTCTTGATCTCGCAGCGAGTGCCGAACTCGGCCTGGCCTTTCGGGCGTACCGAGACGTTGCAGTCGCAGCGCAGGGAGCCTTCGGCCATGTTGCCGTCGCAGATCCCCAGGTAGCGCACCAGGGCGTGGATCGACTTGACGTAGGCCACGGCCTCCTTGGCGCTGCGCATGTCCGGCTCGGAAACGATTTCCAGCAGCGGGGTGCCGGCGCGGTTCAGGTCGATGCCGCTGGCGCCGTTGAACTCTTCGTGCAGGCTCTTGCCGGCGTCTTCTTCCAGGTGCGCGCGGGTGATGCCGACACGTTTGACCGTGCCGTCTTCCAGCGGGATGTCCAGGTGGCCCTTGCCAACGATCGGCAGTTCCATCTGGCTGATCTGGTAGCCCTTGGGCAGGTCGGGGTAGAAGTAGTTCTTGCGGGCGAACACGTTGTGCTGGCCGATCTCGGCGTCGATGGCCAGGCCGAACATGACCGCCATGCGCACCGCTTCCTGGTTCAGCACCGGCAGTACGCCGGGCATGCCCAGGTCTACCAGGCTGGCCTGGGTGTTGGGCTCGGCACCGAAGGCGGTGGAGCTACCGGAGAAAATCTTCGATTTGGTGGTGAGCTGGGTGTGAATCTCCAGCCCGATCACGACTTCCCATTGCATGTGTTTCTCCTCAGAAGCCGGTTGGTGTGCGGGTGTGCCAGTCAGTGTGCAACTGATACTGGTGGGCAACGTTCAACAGACGGCCTTCCTGGAAATACGGGGCGAGCAGTTGCACGCCGACCGGCAAGCCGTCGACGAAGCCGGCGGGCATGGACAAGCCCGGCAGACCCGCGAGGTTGGCGGTGATGGTGTAAACGTCTTCCAGATACGCAGCGACCGGGTCGCTGCTCTTGTCGCCGATTTTCCAGGCCGGGTTCGGCGTGGTCGGGCCAAGGATGATGTCGACTTCATTAAAGGCAGCCATGAAGTCGTTCTTGATCAGGCGACGGATCTTCTGCGCCTTCAGGTAGTAGGCGTCGTAGTAACCGGCCGACAGGGCGTAGGCACCGACCATGATCCGGCGCTGCACTTCGCTGCCGAAACCTTCTCCGCGGGAGCGCTTGTACAGGTCGGTGAGGTTCTTCGGATCTTCGCAGCGATAGCCGAACCGCACGCCGTCGAAGCGCGACAGGTTGGAGGAGGCCTCCGCAGGAGCGATCACGTAGTACGCCGGGATCGCGTGCTGCATGTTCGGCAGGCTGATTTCCTTGATCACGGCGCCGAGCTTTTCCAGCTCCTTGACGCTGTTGTGGATCAGCTCGGCGATGCGCGGGTCGAGGCCGGCGCTGAAGTATTCCTTGGGTACGCCGACGCGCAGGCCCTGCAGCGAGCCGTTGAGGCTGGCGCTGTAGTCCGGAACCGGCTCGTCGATGCTGGTGGAGTCCTGCGGGTCGAAGCCGGCCATGCCTTGCAGCAGGATCGCGCAGTCCTCGGCGGTGCGCGCCAGCGGGCCGCCCTGATCGAGGCTGGAGGCGTAGGCGATCATGCCCCAGCGCGAAACGCGACCGTAGGTCGGCTTCAGGCCGGTGAGGTTGGTCAGTGCCGCCGGCTGGCGGATCGAGCCGCCGGTGTCGGTGCCGGTGGCGGCAGGCAACAGGCGCGCGGCCACTGCGGCGGCCGAACCGCCGGACGAACCGCCCGGAACGCGTTCCAGGTTCCATGGGTTTTTCGCCGCGCCGTAATAGCTGGTCTCGTTGCCCGAGCCCATGGCGAATTCGTCCATGTTGGTCTTGCCCAGGGTCACGGTTCCGGCGGCGGCCAGCTTGGCGACCACGGTGGCGTCGTAGGGCGCCTTGAAGTTGTCGAGCATCTTCGAGCCGCAGCTGGTGCGGATGCCCTGGGTGCAGAACAGGTCCTTGTGGGCGATCGGCGCGCCGAGCAGGGCGCCGCTCTCACCGTTCGCGCGACGGGCGTCAGCGGCCTTGGCCTGCTGCAGCGCGAGATCTTCGGTGAGGCTGATGAAGCTGTTGAGCTGCGGGTCGAGCTGGGTGATACGCGCCAGCAGGGTCTTGGTCAGCTCTTCGGAGGAAAACTTCTTGTCGGCGAGTCCGCGGGCGATCTCGGCCAGGGTCATGTGATGCATTGCAGGCTCTTTCCCTTTAGTCGATGACTTTCGGAACCAGGTACAGGCCGTTTTCGACCGCTGGTGCGATGGACTGATAGGCCTCGCGATGATTGGACTCGGTCACAACGTCTGCGCGCAGGCGCTGGCTGGCTTCCAGCGGGTGGGCCAGGGGCTCGATACCGTCGGTATCGACTGCCTGCATTGCATCCACCAGCCCGAGAATGCTGTTCAGGTCGGAGGTGATGTGTGGAAGATCGGCTTCATTGAGGCCAAGGCTGGCCAGATGAGCGATTTTTTCCACGTCGGAGCGTTCAAGCGCCATGGGATTCTCCAGTGGAAAACAGAACGGATCTCGTCCGTGTGTTAGATTGTCGGAACACTACCGCATTTCTACGGTCATAAGGCCGCGATTGTGGGGGTTGGTGCACAGAAAAGCAGTCAATTTAACATATTGGCGCCTTGCCCAAAATCCCTGTCGTTGTTAGAGTTTGCCGCACTTTTTTACCCACGCGTTGCCTAGGGTCCCTTTCCCATGTTCAAGAAACTGCGTGGCATGTTTTCCAGCGATCTTTCCATTGACCTGGGCACTGCCAACACCCTTATTTACGTGCGCGAGCGCGGTATTGTCCTGAATGAACCATCGGTTGTGGCCATTCGGACCCACGGTAATCAGAAAAGTGTCGTGGCTGTCGGTACCGAAGCCAAGCGCATGCTCGGTCGTACTCCGGGCAACATTGCTGCCATTCGTCCGATGAAGGACGGCGTGATCGCCGACTTCAGTGTCTGCGAAAAGATGCTGCAATACTTTATCAACAAGGTTCACGAAAACAGTTTTCTGCAGCCCAGCCCTCGTGTGCTGATCTGCGTTCCATGCAAGTCCACCCAGGTTGAGCGTCGTGCCATCCGTGAATCGGCCCTCGGTGCCGGTGCCCGTGAGGTGTTCCTGATCGAGGAGCCGATGGCGGCCGCGATCGGTGCCGGCCTGCCGGTCGAAGAAGCTCGCGGTTCGATGGTCGTGGATATCGGTGGCGGTACCACCGAGATCGCCCTGATCTCCCTGAACGGTGTGGTGTACGCCGAATCCGTACGTGTCGGCGGCGACCGTTTCGACGAAGCGATCATCACCTACGTGCGTCGCAACTACGGCAGCCTGATCGGCGAATCCACCGCCGAGCGCATCAAGCAGGAAATCGGTACTGCCTACCCGGGCGGCGAAGTCCGTGAAGTCGACGTTCGTGGCCGTAACCTGGCCGAAGGCGTGCCACGCGCATTCACCCTGAACTCCAATGAAGTGCTGGAAGCTCTGCAAGAGTCCCTGGCAACCATCGTTCAGGCCGTGAAAAGCGCGCTGGAGCAATCGCCTCCGGAACTAGCTTCGGACATCGCCGAGCGTGGCCTGGTGCTGACCGGTGGTGGCGCCCTGCTGCGCGACCTGGACAAGTTGCTGGCTCAGGAAACCGGTCTGCCGGTGATCGTCGCCGAAGACCCGCTGACCTGCGTAGCCCGCGGCGGTGGCCGTGCATTGGAAATGATGGACAAACACACCATGGACCTGCTCTCCAGCGAATAATCGCGCCGGGTGCATCCATGTGTTCCGCTCGCAGGCAGCACTTTGCAGTGCTGCCTGTTGGCGTTTATCTTCTGTCATTCTGCTCCAGGCCGGTTTGAAGCCGTATGAATAAAGAGAACATTTGCCTGGGAGGAGCGGCTTATTAAACCGCTTTTCGCCAAAGGCCCCTCATTGGGCGTACGCCTGTTGGTGCTGGTCGTGCTATCGGTCGCGCTGATGGTGGTCGATGCCCGCTTCACACTGCTCAAGCCAGTGCGTAGCCAAATGTCGCTGGTGCTGATGCAGTCCTACTGGATCACCGACCTGCCGCAACGGCTATGGCAGGGTGTGGCCAGTCAGTTTGGTAGCCGCACCGAGCTGGTCGCCGAAAACGAAAAACTCCAGACCGAAAACCTGTTGCTCCAGGGCCGCATGCAAAAGCTTGCTGCCTTGACCGAGCAGAACGTTCGCCTGCGCGAGTTGCTCAACTCTTCCGCGCTGGTCAATGAGAAGGTCGAAGTGGCCGAGCTGATCGGCATGGACCCCAACCCCTTCACCCATCGCATCATCATCAACAAGGGTGAGCGCGACGGCGTGGTGCTCGGGCAACCGGTGCTCGATGCCCGCGGCCTGATGGGGCAGGTGGTCGAGCTGATGCCTTACACCTCCCGCGTGTTGCTGCTCACCGACACCACCCACAGCATTCCAGTCCAGGTAAACCGCAACGGTCTGCGGGCGATTGCCAGCGGCACCGGCAACCCGGAGCGCCTTGAGCTGCGTCATGTGGCCGACACCGCGGACATCAAGGAAGGCGACCTGCTGGTCAGCTCCGGCCTGGGCCAGCGTTTCCCTGCGGGTTACCCGGTAGCGACGGTCAAGGAGGTGATCCATGACTCCGGCCAGCCATTCGCCATAGTGCGCGCCGTGCCGACGGCCGCCTTGAACCGCAGCCGATACCTGCTGCTGGTGTTCAGCGATAACCGCACCGCCGAAGAGCGTGCCAACGACGCCGCCCAGGCTCAGGAAGCGCAGGATCAGCAGGGTGGCGCCGTCACTCCGGTGGTTCCGGCGACCGTGCCCAAGCCTGTCGTGCCCGCGACGCCAGCGGCCGCGACCGCTCCAACTGCTCCGGCTGCTCCAGCCGCAGCCCCCGCGACACCAGCCGCCGCGACCCCGGTCAAGCCCGTGGCCCATCCGGCTCCGGTCAAGCCAGCCGTCACCAGATCCGCCGCGCCCAAGCCGCCTGCCGCGGCCCCGGCCTCCACGGGAGGAAGAGAATAATGTCCCGAAACGGCTGGATGGTCTGGCTGACCTTCGCCATCGGCATGCTGCTCAGCGTGTCCCCCTTGCCGCAATTCATGGAAATCCTGCGCCCGCTCTGGCTGGCCTTGCTGCTGGCGTTCTGGGCCCTGGCCCTGCCGCATAAGGTCGGCATGGTCACGGCCTGGTGCCTGGGGCTGGCCGAGGATGTGCTGTACGGCACATTGCTGGGGCAGAACGCGCTGATCCTGACCCTGATCACTTTCCTGGTGCTGTCGTTGCAACAACGCTTGCGCATGTTCCCGATGTGGCAGCAAAGCCTGGTGATCCTGGTGATCTTCGGCCTGGCGCAACTGGTCCAGCTGTGGCTCAGCGCCTTGACCGGCAACCGTCAACCGACCCTTGCGCTGGTTCTGCCGGCATTGGTCAGTGCCTTGCTCTGGCCTTGGGTCAGCTTCGGTTTGCGCGGGTTGCGCCGACGTTTCAAAATCAACTGATTCGGTCAGGCATTTGCCCGTACCTCGACAGGGAGATGTCTTGATGAAATCGCTTTACCTCGCCTCAGGCTCGCCCCGTCGACGCGAACTGCTCACGCAGATCGGCGTGCCTTTTACCGCCATAAGCGCGGATATCGACGAAACTCCTTTCCCCGATGAAAGCCCGGTGGCCTATGTCGAGCGCCTGGCGCGCGACAAGGCGGCGGCCGGGTATGCGCTGATCGCCGATGAACCGTCTGCGGCCTGTGTCCTGGGCGCCGACACCGCGGTGGTCCTGGATGGGCGAATTCTTGGCAAGCCCCTGGACCAGGCCGATGCGCAGTCGATGCTCATGGCCCTGTCGGATCGCGAACATGAAGTGCTGACCGCCATTGCCGTGCTCGATGGCCAGCGCTGCGAGTCGCGGGTGGTGCGCAGCCTGGTGCGCTTCCGGGCGATCGGCGATGACGAGGCAGCCCGCTACTGGGCCAGCGGCGAGCCCTGTGACAAGGCCGGCGGCTATGGCATCCAGGGGCTTGCGGCGATATTCGTGGCAGGGCTCAATGGCAGTTATTCCGCTGTCGTCGGCTTGCCGGTATGCGAAACCGCAGAACTACTTGGCCATTTCGGCATACCCTGTTGGCAAAACCTTGCAGTGCGCTAAGCGCCGTACCTGCTGATGCGGCCATCCATAGTGAATATGCCTGAACGAGACCCTGCCATGAGTGAAGAGATTCTGATCAACATCACGCCGATGGAGTCGCGCGTGGCGGTGGTCGAAAACGGTGTGCTGCAAGAAGTCCATGTCGAGCGTACCCAGCGTCGCGGAATTGTCGGCAATATCTATAAAGGCAAGGTGGTTCGGGTTCTGCCCGGCATGCAGGCGGCGTTCGTCGATATCGGCCTGGATCGCGCGGCGTTCATTCATGCATCGGAAATCTCCCTGCGCGAAGGGCCGGCGGTGGAAAGCATCGGCGCCCTGGTCCATGAAGGGCAGAGCCTGGTGGTGCAGGTGACCAAGGACCCGATCGGCTCCAAGGGCGCGCGCCTGACTACTCAGTTGTCGATCCCTTCGCGTTATCTGGTGTACATGCCGCGCACCGCCCATGTCGGCATCTCGCTGAAGATCGAGGACGAAGCCGAGCGCGAGCGCCTGAAACAGGTGGTCAGCGATTGCGTGGCCCAGGAAGGCATCAAGGAAGCCGGTGGTTTTATCCTGCGTACCGCCGCCGAGGGTGCGGGCGCCGACGAAATCATGATGGACATCCGTTACCTGCGTCGCCTGTGGGACCAGATCGGCGCGCAGATCAAGACCATCGGCGCCCCCAGCGTCATTTACGAAGACCTGGGCCTGGCCCTGCGTACGCTGCGCGATCTGGTCAGCCCGAAGATCGAGAAGATCCGCATCGACTCCCGGGAAACCTTCCAGAAAACCACGCAGTTCGTCGCCGAACTGATGCCGGAAATCGCCGATCGCCTGGAGCACTATCCGGGCGAGCGGCCGATCTTCGACCTGTATGGCGTCGAAGACGAAATCCAGAAAGCCCTGGAGCGCAAGGTGCCGCTCAAGTCCGGTGGTTACCTGGTGGTCGACCCGGCGGAAGCCATGAGCACCATCGACGTCAACACCGGGGCTTTCGTCGGTCACCGCAACCTCGAAGAAACCATCTTCAAGACCAATCTCGAAGCGGCGACCGCCATTGCCCGCCAGCTGCGCCTGCGCAACCTGGGTGGGATCATCATCATCGACTTCATCGACATGGAAGATGAAGAACACCAGCGCCAGGTGCTGCGCACCCTGGAAAAACAGCTGGAGCGCGATCATGCCAAGACCAACATCATCGGCATCACCGAGCTGGGCCTGGTGCAGATGACCCGCAAGCGTACCCGGGAGAGCCTGGAGCAGGTGCTGTGCGAACCCTGCAGCAGCTGCCAGGGCCGCGGCAAGCTGAAAACCCCGGAGACCATCTGCTACGAAATCTTCCGGGAAATCCTGCGGGAGGCGCGGGCCTATCAGGCCGAAGGTTATCGGGTCCTGGCGAACCAGAAAGTGGTCGACCGGCTGCTCGACGAAGAGTCGGGCAACGTCGCGGAACTGGAGGCCTTTATCGGCCGGACCATCCGTTTTCAGGTCGAAACCATGTATTCCCAGGAACAATACGACGTGGTGCTGCTCTGAGTCCGCGTACCTTACATTTACCGGATACAGCTGGCCTCGGTTTGTGCATGACTCTTGCCACGGGGGCCAACTGACATGGAGCGTCTGATGCGCTTTCTCGCTGCTCTGACCCGCTGGGGGCTGGGGCTTTGTGCATTGCTGCTGGTGCTGACGGCCTTGTACGTCAGCCTGGGTCGGGAACTGACCCCGCTGGTGGCTGAATATCAGGCCGAGGTCCAGGCCAAGGCTCAGGAAGCCCTGGGTATGCCGGTGCAGGTCGGCCGGCTGGAAGGCAGCTGGAGCGGTTTTTCGCCGATCCTGCTGGCCCGCGACGTGATAGTCGGCGAGGGCGCCAATGCCTTGCGCCTGGATCAGGTGCGGGTGGCGCCCGATCTGCCCGGCAGCGCCCTGGCGCGCCAGCTGCGGATCAAGCATCTTGAGTTCAGTGGCCTCAACCTGAGCCTGAAGGAAGGTCCGGATGGGCGCTGGGCGCTCGAAGGCCTGCCAGTGCGGGATAACCAGCCTATCGACCCCGAGCAGTTGCTCAACCGCATGCAGATGGTCAGTGAGCTGTCGGTGCTCGACAGCCAGGTGACCCTGCAACCGCTCGACCATCCCGCGATCGCCTTGACCTACGTTGGCCTCAATCTGCGTGCCGGCCCCAGCCGTCAACGCCTGGATGCGCGCCTGACCCTGCCGGACGGCCAGCCTCTGGCGGTCAGCTTGCGCACGCGAGTCCGCGCCAGCGCCTGGCGCGAAGGGCAGGTCGACGCTTACCTGAGCCTGCCACAAAGCAACTGGGCGAAATGGCTGCCGCCGCACGTGACCCAGCAGTGGCAGTTCTCCGAGCTCAAGGCCGGTGGCGAGTTCTGGCTCAGCTGGGGCGATGGTTTATTGCAGAGCCTGGTCGCGCGCCTGAATGCACCGCAGGTCAGCGGGGCCTATGACGAGCGCAAACCAATCACCGTGAAGAACCTGGCGCTCAATGCCTATTTCCAGCGCAACGACCAGGGCCTCAGCGTCGCCTTCGACTCGCTGGCCATGAACATCGGCGAGACGCGCTGGGAGTCCCGCCTGCAGTTGCAACAGACCGGTACCGTCAACAGTGCCGAAGAGCTCTGGCACTTGCAGGCCGACCGCCTCGACCTGACGCCGCTCACGCCGGTCCTGGATGCCTGGGCGCCGTTGCCGGAAAAGGTCGCGACCATCATCGACAACCTCAAGGTCACGGGCGCGCTGCGCAACATCCTGTTCGACTTCCGGCCGCAGGTCAGCGGCGATCAGCGCCTGAGTTTTGCTGCCAACCTGGAACAGGTCGGGTTCAACGCCTATCACGGCGCGCCGGCGGCCCGTAACGTCAGCGGCAGCATCAGCGGCGACCTGGGGCAGGGCGAGTTGCGCATGGACAGCAAGGACTTTGCCTTGCACCTGGACCCGATCTTCGCCAAGCCCTGGCAGTACCTCCAGGCCAATGCCCGGCTGACCTGGAAGCTCGACCAGCAGGGTTTCACCCTGATCGCGCCGTACCTCAAGGTCCTGGGCGAGGAGGGCAAGATCGCCGGCGACTTCCTGATCCGCCTGCATTTCGACCACACCCAGGAAGACTACATGGACCTGCGGGTCGGCCTGGTCGATGGCGACGGTCGTTATACTGCCAAGTACCTGCCCGAAGTGCTCAGCCCGGCCCTGGACGAATGGCTGCGCACGGCGATCCT
Source organism: Pseudomonas sp. T8 (assembly GCF_024610635.1). Taxonomy (NCBI): domain Bacteria; kingdom Pseudomonadati; phylum Pseudomonadota; class Gammaproteobacteria; order Pseudomonadales; family Pseudomonadaceae; genus Pseudomonas; species Pseudomonas sp. T8. The sequence continues at coordinate 3,239,778 of NZ_CP102374.1, read as the reverse complement.
CAAGGGCGCGGTGGATGAAGGTTTCTTCCAGTACCAGGGTTCGCTGAACCATGGCGCGGCCGACACCGCGCGCAGCATCAGCCTGTTCTTCAAGGTGCACGATGCCGAGCTGGCCTTCCAGCCGGGCTGGCCGCATATCGGCAAGGTCAGCGGCGATGTGTTCATCGAGGACAGCGGTGTGCGCATCCTGGCCAGCAAGGGCCAGTTGCTCGACACCCAGGTGAGCGACGTCTACGTCAATATTCCCCATGTACCCGCGGGGCAAAGCACCCATATGTTCATCGACGGCGAGTTCGCCGGCGGCCTGGGTGATGGTCTGAAAATTCTTCAGGAAGCGCCGATCGGCACGGGCCCGACCTTTGCCGGCTGGCAGGGCGAGGGCGACCTGCAGGGCAAGCTGAAGCTGGATATCCCGCTGGTCAAGGGCGAAGAGCCGAAGGTGCTGGTGGACTTCAAGACCAACAAGGCACGGCTCAAGTTGAGCGAACCGGAGTTGGAGTTGAGCCAGCTCAAGGGCGATTTCCGTTTCGACAGCAGCAAAGGCTTGAGCGGCCAGGGCATCAGCGCCCAGGCCTTCGAGCGCCCGGTGACCGCGCAGATCTTTGCCGATGGCCGTCCCGGCAAACTCGATACCCGGGTCGTCGCCAAGGGCCAGGTGTCGGTCAATAAGCTCACGGAGTGGCTGAAATACAACCAGCCGTTGCCGGTTTCCGGCGATATTCCCTACCAGCTGCAGCTCAACCTCGACGGTGCGGACAGCCAACTGATGGTCAGTTCCAGCCTCAAGGGGGTTGCCGTCGACTTGCCCGCGCCTTTCGGCATAGCGGCCAGCCAGGGGCGTGACAGTGTATTGCGCATGACCTTGCAGGGCGCCGAGCGGCGTTACTGGTTCGATTACGGCGATCTGGCCAACTTTACTTTCGCTGCGCCGAGCGGCAATTTTGCCGATGGCCGTGGCGAGTTGTTCCTCGGCGAGGGCGACGCCGTGTTGCCGGGGGGCAAGGGCCTGCGGGTGCGCGGTGTGCTGTCGGAACTGGATGTGGAGCCGTGGAAGGCGCTGGTCGATCGCTATGCCGGGCAGGACGCGGGCGGTAGCGCCAAGCAACTGCTCAGTGGCGCCGACTTCCGGGTCGGCAAGCTCAGCGGTTTTGGCACAACCCTGGATGAGGCCCGTGTGCAGTTGACGCGCAAGCCATCCTCCTGGGCCCTGCAGCTCGACAGCCAGCAGGCCAAGGGCAACGTGGCGATTCCCGATGCCAAGGCCGCGCCGATGGCGGTCAATCTGCAGTACGTGCGCCTGCCAGCCGCCGATCCGACGGTGCAGGCCGACGAGAACGCACCGGACCCGCTGGCCTCGGTCGACCCGAAGAAAGTCCCGGCGCTGGATCTCTCGATCAATCAGCTGTACCAGGGCAACGACCTGATCGGCGCCTGGTCGCTGAAAGTGCGCCCGACCGCCAAGGGCATGGCCTTCAACAGCCTCGACCTGGGCCTCAAGGGCATGGTCCTGCAAGGCGCCGGCGGCTGGGAAGGCGAACCCGGCGCGGCCACCAGCTGGTACAAGGGCCGCCTGGGCGGCAAGAACCTGGCGGACGTGCTCAAGGGCTGGGGCTTTGCGCCGACCGTGACCAGCGAAGAATTCCATATGGATGTGGACGGGCGCTGGCCCGGGTCGCCGGCCTGGGTCGGGCTCAAGCGGTTCTCGGGCAGCCTGGATGCGACCCTGCGCAAAGGCCAGTTCGTGGAAGTCGAAGGCGGGGCACAGGCCCTGCGGGTCTTCGGCCTGCTGAACTTCAACTCCATCGGCCGGCGCCTGCGCCTGGACTTCTCCGACCTGTTCGGCAAGGGCCTGAGCTACGACCGGGTCAAGGGTTTGCTGGTGGCCAGCAACGGCGTCTACGTGACCCGCGAACCCATCACCCTGACCGGGCCGTCGAGCAACCTGGAACTCAATGGCACCCTGGACCTGGTGGCCGACCAGGTGGATTCGAAGCTGCTGGTGACGCTGCCGGTGACCAACAACCTGCCGATCGCCGCGCTGATCGTCGGTGCGCCGGCGGTCGGCGGGGCGCTGTTCCTGATCGACAAGCTGATCGGCGACCGGGTGTCGCGCTTCGCCAGCGTCCAGTACAGCGTCAAGGGGCCCTGGAAGGACCCGAAAATCACCTTCGACAAGCCTTTTTGAAAAACCGCGGCCCGGGTCTATGGAGTAGCATGGCCACATATCCAACCTGGAGTGCGCCATGTCTCTCGCGGTGATTCAAATGGTCAGCCAGAGCGACGTGCTGGCTAATTTGCAGCAGGCGCGCAGCCTGCTGGAACAGGCGGCTGCCGGCGGTGCGCGGCTGGCCGTACTGCCAGAGAACTTCGCCGCCATGGGACGCCGCGACGCGGCGGCCATCGGTCGTGCCGAGGCCCAGGGCGAAGGTCCGATCCTGCCCTGGTTGAAACAGACCGCCCGCGACCTCAAGTTATGGATAGTGGCCGGCACCTTGCCGCTGCCCCCGGTGGACCAGCCGGAGGCCAAGGCCCGTGCCTGTTCGCTGTTGATCGACGAGCACGGCGAGCAAGTGGCGCGCTACGACAAGCTGCATCTGTTCGACGTGGACGTGGCCGACAATCGCGGCCGTTACCGGGAGTCGGATGACTATGCTCATGGAGAGCAGGTGGTGGTGGCGGATACGCCGGTGGGCCGGGTTGGCCTGACCGTGTGCTACGACCTGCGTTTCCCCGAGCTGTACAGCGAATTGCGAGCCGCCGGGGCGGAACTGATCAGCGCTCCTTCGGCGTTCACCGCCGTGACCGGCGCGGCGCATTGGGATGTACTGATCCGTGCCCGGGCCATCGAAACCCAGTGTTACCTGCTGGCGGCGGCGCAGGGCGGCATTCATCCGGGACCCCGGGAGACCTTCGGCCATGCGGCCATCGTCGACCCCTGGGGCCGGGTGCTGGCGCAACAGGATCAAGACGAGGCCGTGCTGCTGGCCGAGCGCGACAGCAGCGAACAGGCGTCCATCCGGGCGCGCATGCCGGTGGCCAGTCACCGGCGCTTTTTCTCGCAAGGCGCGCAGCGACTTGCTTAAGAACGACGAATTTAAGGCGTAAAGCATATGAGCGGGTTGTTATCTTCAGTCAGTGAACACCTTCTGGCGCCCGGCGGCGTGACCCTGGAAAGCCTGCAGGGCGTGCTCGGCGATCTGGCCGGCCCGGGCATCGATGCCGCCGACCTGTATTTTCAGGGGCAGATTTCCGAGTCCTGGTCGCTGGAAGACGGCATCGTCAAGGAAGGCAGCTTCAATCTGGACCAGGGCGTTGGCGTGCGGGCGCAGTCGGGTGAGAAAACCGGCTTTGCCTACAGCAATGCCATCACCCTCGAAGCGCTCGGCCTGGCTGCCCGGGCCGCGCGCTCGATTTCCCGTGCCGGGCAGAACGGCACCGTGCAGGCCTTTACCACCCAGGACGTGGCCCAGCTGTATGCGCCGGACAACCCCCTGGAAGTCATCAGCCGCGCGGAAAAGGTCGAGCTGCTCAAGCGTGTCGACGCCGCGACCCGCGCTCTAGACCCACGCATCCAGCAGGTCAGCGTCAGCATGGCCGGGGTCTGGGAACGCATCCTCGTCGCTTCCACCGACGGTGGCCTGGCGGCGGATGTGCGGCCTTTGGTGCGCTTCAACGTCAGCGTGATCGTCGAGCAGAACGGCCGCCGCGAGCGTGGCGGTCATGGCGGCGGCGGGCGCACCGATTACCGTTATTTCCTCAGTGAGGACCGCGCCATGGGTTATGCCCGTGAGGCTTTGCGTCAGGCCCTGGTCAACCTGGAAGCCATCCCTGCGCCAGCTGGCACTCTGCCGGTGGTACTGGGTTCCGGCTGGTCCGGCGTGCTGTTGCACGAAGCGGTGGGTCACGGCCTGGAAGGCGATTTCAACCGCAAGGGCAGCTCGGCCTACAGTGGGCGCATGGGCGAGATGGTGGCCTCGAAACTCTGCACCATCGTTGACGATGGCACCCTGGCCGGGCGGCGTGGTTCGCTGAGCATCGACGACGAAGGCACCCCGACCGAGTGCACTACCCTGATCGAGAACGGTGTGCTCAAGGGCTATATGCAGGACAAGCTCAATGCCCGCCTGATGGGCGTGGCCCGCACCGGCAACGGTCGCCGCGAATCCTATGCGCACCTGCCGATGCCGCGCATGACCAACACCTACATGCTGGGTGGCGAAAGCGATCCGGCGGAAATCATCGCCTCGGTGAAAAAAGGCATCTACTGCGCCAACCTGGGTGGCGGTCAGGTGGACATCACCAGTGGCAAGTTCGTGTTCTCCACCAGTGAGGCGTATCTGATCGAAGACGGCAAGATCACCGCGCCGGTCAAAGGCGCAACCCTGATCGGCAACGGGCCGGAAGCCATGAGCCGGGTGTCGATGGTCGGTAACGACCTGGCGCTGGACAGTGGCGTGGGGACGTGTGGCAAGGATGGGCAGTCGGTGCCGGTGGGTGTCGGCCAGCCGACCTTGAAGATCGATGCGATCACCGTGGGTGGCACGGGCGCTTGAGGCGTGAAGCGGCGGGTGAGTTGCAGGGCAACCCACCCGAATCGAGGCTCAGCGCAGGCCGCGTTGAGTCTCGTCCAGCTCGCGGATGTATTTGAAGATTTTACGGCTGGAGGCAGGCGGCTTGTTATGGGCCACCTCATGCTGGGCCTGACGAATCAGGGAGCGCAACTGCTGACGATCCGCTTCCGGATAGTCCGCGACGAACTTCTCCAGGACCGCGTCATCGCCGGCGATCAAGCGATCGCGCCAGCGCTCCAGGCCATGGAAACGTTCGTTGTACTGGCGAGTCGAGGCGTCGAGCTGGTCCAGCAGCACCAGGATCGCGCTGGTGTCCTGATCGCGCATCAGCTTGCCGATGAATTGCAGGTGGCGTTTACGCGCGATATGGGCGACATGCTTGGGCGCATCCGCCAAGGCCCGGCGCAGGGCGTCGGTCAACGGCAGTTTGTTCAGCAAGTCGGGCTTGAGTGTTGTAAGGCGCTCGCCGAGGTCAACCAGAGCATGCAGCTCGCGTTTGACCTGGGATTTGCTTTTCTCCCCATCGAGGGAGTCGTCGTAAGAATCAACCATGGTGGCAGTCCGCAAAGAAACGCCGCCATGATAACCAGTCGGGGGCCGCTTGTCCGGCCCGGTCGCTCGAAGGCCTTAACCGAAAGCAGAATTTGAGTGGAGAAAACCATGAGTGCAGCACAAAGCGTCGGCCCGCAGGCTTTGCCGGCACTGCAGGAACAAGTCGAGCAGATCATCGCCGAGGCCAAGCGCCAGGGCGCCAGTGCCTGCGAAGTGGCGGTTTCTCTGGAGCAGGGCCTGTCGACTTCGGTTCGCCAGCGGGAAGTGGAAACCGTCGAATTCAATCGCGACCAGGGTTTTGGCATCACACTGTACGTCGGCCAGCGCAAGGGCTCGGCCAGCACTTCGGCCAGTGGTCCCGAGGCGATTCGCGAAACCGTTGCCGCGGCCCTGGCCATCGCCAAGCACACCTCGGAAGACGAAAGCTCGGGGCTGGCCGATGCCGCGCTGATGGCCCGGGACGTGCCGGACTTCGACCTGTTTCACGCTTGGGACATTACCCCGGAGCAAGCCATCGAACGGGCACTGGCCTGTGAAGCCGCGGCCTTTGCCGCCGACAGCCGGATCAAGAACGCCGACGGCACTACCCTGAGCACCCACCAGGGCTGCCGTGTGTACGGCAACAGCCACGGTTTTATCGGCGGTTACGCCTCGACCCGACACAGCTTGAGCTGCGTGATGATCGCCGAGGCCGACGGCCAGATGCAGCGTGACTACTGGTATGACGTCAATCGCCAGGGCCATCTGCTGACGGACCCGGTGACCATCGGCCAGCGCGCCGCGCAACGGGCCGCGAGTCGTCTGGGCGCGCGCCCGGTACCGACCTGCGAAGTGCCGGTGCTGTTTTCCGCGGAACTGGCTGGTGGATTGTTCGGCAGTTTCCTGGGGGCGATTTCCGGCGGCAACCTGTACCGCAAGTCGTCCTTCCTCGAGGGCGCGCTGGGACAGCGGCTGTTCCCCGAGTGGCTGACCATCGATGAGCGTCCGCACTTGATGCGCGCCCTGGGCAGTTCGGCCTTCGATGGCGATGGCCTGGCTACCTACGCCAAGCCTTTCGTCGAGAACGGCGAACTGGTGTCCTACGTGCTGGGGACTTATTCCGGGCGCAAGCTCGGCCTGCCCAGCACCGCCAACGCCGGTGGCGTGCACAACCTGTTCGTGACCCATGGCGAGGAAGACCAGGCGGCCTTGCTGCGCCGCATGGGCCGGGGCCTGCTGGTCACCGAGCTGATGGGCCACGGGCTGAACATGGTCACCGGCGATTACTCTCGGGGCGCGGCCGGTTTCTGGGTCGAAAATGGCGAAATCCAGTTCGCTGTCCAGGAAGTGACCATTGCCGGCAACATGCGCGACATGTTCAAGCAGATCATCGCCGTGGGTAACGATCTGGAGCTGCGCAGCAACATCCGCACCGGTTCGGTATTGATCGAACGCATGACGGTCGCCGGCAGCTAAATCGCAGCAGCGGCAACGAAAGCGCGCGTCCCGTCCGGGGGCGCGCGCTTTTTTATTGCCCGGCTTTTGAACACTGACCAACCCTAGCCACCTGTGCAGGGCTCGCTTGGTCTCGAGCTTGTTTTGATTCTCAATATCATATAATAATAAATCTCATTATCGAATGAGCCCAGGTCATGAGTTCTGCCTTGCACGAGCAGCCTTACCTCGAAAGCTGGCGCTGGATGAGCCGCCAGATCCGTTGTGCCCTCGATCCGGACGAGCCGCGCCTGATCGAGCATTACCTGGCTGAAGGGCGCTACCTGGCGTGTTGCACCGCCACCTCGCCCTGGCTGATCGCCGAAACCTCATTTCGCCTGTTGCTCGATACCGCTACCGATACCGCGCTGCCCTGGCATTGGCGCAGCCAGTGCCTGGACCAGGCCTGGCGTCCGTTGCGTGACCTGGAACGCCTGTCTTTCTGCAAATGCCGGCTCAAGCGCTGGCAAAGCCATGCCTGGCAACTGGCGACCTGCTCGTTGCTGCCATCCATTCCCCTTATCGAACTGGTGCAAGGATTTCCCGATGAGTAATACCCGTATCGAACGCGACAGCATGGGCGAGCTGCATGTTCCGGAGCAGGCGCTGTATGGCGCACAGACCCAGCGTGCAGTGGATAACTTTCCCATCAGCCACCAGCGCATGCCGGCGCAGTTCATCCGCGCGCTGATCCTGGCCAAGGCGGCCGCGGCCAAGGCCAACGTCGAACTCAAGCAACTGAGCGAATCCCAGGGCAAGGCCATAGTCGATGCCGCCCAGGGCCTGCTGGAAGGCGATTTCATGCAGCACTTCCCGGTGGATATCTTCCAGACCGGGTCCGGCACCAGTTCCAACATGAACGCCAACGAAGTCATCGCCACCCTGGCCAGCCGTCTGCTCGGCGAGCCGGTCAACCCCAACGACCATGTGAACTGCGGGCAGAGCAGCAACGACATCATCCCGACCACTATTCACGTCAGCGCCGCGCTGGGCTTGCATGAACAACTGCTGCCGGCGCTGGTGCATCTGGTACAGGTCATCGAACGCAAGGCGGTCGAGGTCCATCCGTTCATCAAGACCGGTCGCACTCACCTGATGGACGCGATGCCAGTGCGCATGAGCCAGGTGCTGGAAGGGTGGGCGCAGCAGCTCAAGGCCAATATCGGTCATCTGCAGGATCTGCTGCCGAGCCTGCAATCCCTGGCCCAGGGCGGTACCGCGGTGGGCACCGGGATCAACGCCCACCCGCAGTTCGCCGTGGGTTTCAGCCGGCAACTGAGCAGCCTGACCCAGGTGCAGTTCACGCCGGGCAAGAACCTGTTTGCCCTGATCGGTTCCCAGGACACCGCGGTGGCGGTCTCGGGCCAGCTCAAGGCCATCGCGGTCACCTTGATGAAGATCGCCAACGACCTGCGCTGGATGAACTCCGGGCCGTTGGCCGGCCTCGGCGAGATCGAGCTGGAAGGTTTGCAACCGGGTTCCTCGATCATGCCGGGCAAGGTCAACCCGGTGATTCCGGAAGCCACGGCGATGGTGGCGGCCCAGGTGATCGGCAACGACACCACGATCACGGTGGCGGGGCAGTCGGGCAACTTCGAGCTGAACGTCATGCTGCCGATCATCGCCCAGAACCTGTTGAGCAGCATCGAGCTGCTGGCCAACTCCAGCCGCCTGCTGGCGGACAAGGCGATTGCCAGCTTCAAGGTCAACGAGCCCAAGCTCAAGGAGGCGCTGTCGCGCAACCCGATCCTGGTCACGGCGCTCAACCCGATCATCGGTTACCAGAAGGCCGCTGAAATCGCCAAGACCGCCTACAAGCAGGGGCGCCCGGTAATCGACGTCGCCCTTGAACACACTGATCTGTCACGCAGCCAGCTGGAGATCCTGCTCGACCCGGAAAAACTCACCGCGGGCGGCGTGTAAATCCCGACATTGCTTTGGAGGTTCACCATGGAGCACTGGAAACGCACGATCGAAAGGGCAAACCGTTTCTTCATGCAGGGCGACCTGGTGGACGCCCGTGAGTATTACTTGCAGGCCCTGGCCCTGGCGCAGGTGTTGTTCGAGCGCTGGAGCGATGCCGATGAAGCGGTCGCGGCCTGTGTCATCTCCCATCACAACCTGGCGGACCTGCACCTGCGCCTGAACCAGCCGGAGGAGAGCGCGGAATACCTCTGCGCCATCCATCAGCGGCTGTTGCAGACCATGCAGGACAACCGCCTGGCGCCAGCGCTGCGGGAAGCTGCGTTGCGCCAGAGCAGCAAGACCTACGTCGAGTTGCTCAACTTCATCAGTGAGTACGGTGAATACCCCCGTACGCATCGCCTGCTGGAGCGCAATGTCGCGCAATCGACTTCCGGCGCCGCGACCCCGAATGCCCCTCATTACGGAGCACATTGATATGTCCTTTACCTTGCCTGCATTGCCCTACGCCTACGACGCCCTGGAACCGCACATCGACGCGCAGACCATGGAGATTCACTACACCAAGCATCACCAGACCTATATCAACAACCTCAACGCGGCCGTGGAAGGCACTGAATGGGCCGACTGGTCGGTGGAAAGACTGGTGGCCGGGGTCCAGCAGTTGCCGGAGAAGCTGCGGGCGGCGGTCATCAACCAGGGCGGTGGCCATGCCAACCATTCGTTGTTCTGGGCAGTGATGGCGCCAACTGGCGGAGGCAAGCCGGACGGTGCGCTGGCCAAGGCAATCGATGAGCAGTTGGGTGGTTTCGAGCGCTTCAAGGAAGCCTTCACCAAGGCCGCGCTCACCCGTTTCGGCAGCGGTTGGGCCTGGCTCAGCGTGACCCCGCAAAAGACCCTGGTGGTCGAGAGCAGCGGTAACCAGGACAGCCCGTTGATGAATGGCAATACCCCGATTCTCGGTCTGGACGTGTGGGAGCACGCGTATTACCTGCGTTACCAGAACCGGCGGCCGGAATACATCAATGCGTTCTACAACGTGATCAATTGGCCTGAAGTAGCCCAGCGCTATCAGGCCGCACTGGTTTGAGCCCCCACCGATAAAAAGACCTAAGGCTGACTATGGGCACTGAAACACTGACGATCAGCAGCGGGCGGATGTTTCGTTACGCGTTCGGTTCGCTGTTGCTGTTGGCGGGTACTGCATTGCTGGTTGCCCAGGGCTTGTCCTGGCTGGAGCTGGAACCGCGCTTGTTGCGTGCGTTGCAGGGCGGGGCGGTGTGTGCCCTGGGAACCGCGCTGGGGGCAGTGCCGGTGCTGGTCATTCGCAAGATGCCGCTGGCGCTGAGTGACACCCTGTTGGGATTCGGCGCCGGGGTGATGCTGGCGGCCACGGCCTTTTCGCTGATCGTGCCCGGGATCGCCGCGGCGGAAAAACTCGGGTTGTCGCCCTGGGTTTCGAGCGGCCTGATCAGCTTCGGCATCATGCTCGGTGCTTTGGGGTTGTTTCTAGTGGATCGCAAGGTGTCGGGGGGCAACCCGGAGAAATTGGTGGGCACCCTTGAGCACCCGGTCATCCCGCCGCGAATCTGGCTGTTTGTGTTTGCCATCATCGCCCACAACATTCCCGAGGGAATGGCCGTGGGCGTTTCCGCGGGTGGCGGTATGCCGGAGGCGGATAGCCTGGCCATGGGCATCGCCTTGCAGGATGTGCCGGAAGGCCTGGTGATTGCTCTGGTGCTGGCTGGCGCCGGCATGTCCCGGGTCAAGGCATTCCTGATCGGTGCCGCTTCGGGCCTGGTGGAGCCGGTGTTCGCCTTGCTTTGTGCGTGGCTGGTGAGCCTGGCCGAGATGCTGTTGCCGCTCGGGTTGGCGTTGGCGGCGGGGGCCATGCTGCTGGTGGTGACCCACGAAGTGATCCCCGAATCACGACGCAACGGTCATGAAAAGCTGGCGAGCCTGGGCTTGTGTGTCGGCTTTTGCCTGATGATGGTCATGGATACGGCACTCGCCTGAGTGCCTTTCGGCGGGCTTGCCCCGCCGACCTTACTCGCCTTCGTCGAAGAAGTTATTGATCAGTGCCACCAGCGCTTCCAGCGCCTCCTGCTCCTGTTCGCCTTCGGTCTTCAGATGAATCTTGGTGCCTTTGCCGGCGGCCAGCATCATCATCGCCATGATGCTCTTGCCGTCGACCATCGACTCCGGCGTTCTCCCTGCACGGATCTGGCAAGGAAACTGACCGGCCACGCCGACGAACTTTGCCGAGGCACGGGCATGCAGACCCAGTTTGTTGATGATTTCAATTTCCAGAGCAGGCATCGCGGGGTAGATCCTTTCAGCTAAGGTCGCGGTGGCGAACCTGGACGTTCTTCAGGGACTTTTGCAGGACTTGGCCCAAGCGTTCGGTCAGGTAGACCGAGCGATGGTGGCCGCCCGTACAGCCAATGGCAATAGTGACGTAGGCGCGGTTGCTGGCGGCAAAGCGTGGCAACCATTTCAGCAGGTAGCTGGAGATGTCCTGGAACATTTCCTCGACGTCCGGCTGGGCGGCCAGGTATTCGGCAACCGGCTGGTCGAGCCCGGACTGGGCGCGCAACTCGGGCTTCCAGTACGGGTTGGGCAGGCAGCGCACATCGAACACCAGGTCGGCGTCGACCGGCATGCCACGCTTGAATCCGAAAGACTCCACCAGGAAGGCGGTGCCCGGTTCCGGCTGGTTCAACAGGCGCAACTTGATGGTATCGCGCAGTTGGTACAGGTTCAGGTTGGTGGTGTTGACCTTGAGGTCGGCGAGGTCGGCAATCGGACCCAGCAGGTGGCTTTCGTCTTGAATCGCCTCGGCCAGCGAGCGATTGTTGCTGCTCAAGGGGTGGCGACGGCGGGTTTCGGAAAAGCGCTTGAGCAGGGTTTCTTCGTCAGCGTCCAGGTACAGCACATCGCACTGGATATGCCGGCTGCGTACTTCCTCGAGCAGTTCGGGAAAGCGCGACAAGTGGCTTGGCAGGTTGCGGGCGTCGATCGACACGGCGACCAGTGGCTGCGTCAGCTCGGTATGGATCAGCGCTCGCTCGGCCAATTCGGGCAACAGCCCGGCCGGCAGGTTGTCGATGCAGTAATAGCCATTGTCCTCGAGTACATCGAGGGCGGTGCTTTTACCCGAGCCGGACCGGCCGCTGACGATGATCAAACGCATGATTACTGACCGTTCTGTTCGTCCAGGACAACCTTGTACAAGGCTTCATTGCTGGTGGCGCTGCGCAGCTTGTCGCGCACCTCTTTGCGGTCCAGCATGCTGGCAATCTGCCGGAGCAGTTCCAGGTGCGCATCGGTGGCGGCTTCCGGGACCAGCAGTACGAACAGCAGGTCGACCGGTGCGCCGTCGATGGCGTCGAAATCGATGGGGGCGTCCAGGTGCATCAGGGCACTGATGGGCGACTCACAGCCTTTGAGGCGGCAGTGTGGAATGGCGATGCCGTTGCCAAAACCGGTAGAACCCAGCTTTTCACGGGCAATCAGGCTTTCGAAGACATCTTGCATCTCCAGATCAGGCACTTCGCGGCTGATCAGGTTGGCAATTTGTTCGAGGGCACGTTTTTTACTGCCGCCCGGCACGTTCACCAGGGAACGGCCGGGGGTCAGGATGCTTTCAAGTCGGATCATGGGAGGGGAGTGTTAGCGACCCGTGCCTTGGAGAAGGTGGAGTTGCTTTTCCTTATGCTTTTTCAGTTGGCGGTCAAGCTTGTCCGTGAGCAAGTCGATTGCGGCATACATATCGTCATGTTCTGCATTGGCGACGACTTCCCCACCATGGATGTGCAGCGTGGCCTCGATTTTCTGCTTCAGTTTCTCGACGGCCAGCGTTACCTGCACATTGGTAATCTTGTCAAAGTGCCGCTCCAGTCGGTCGAGTTTTTCGCCGATGTAAGCGCGCAGAGGTTCGGTCACTTCCAGTTGGTGTCCACTGATGTTGACTTGCATACAGCTTCTCCTTCGTTGCCAGTGCATAAAGCGGCAGGTCGATTGACCTGCCACTGGAACGCTGTGGCGAGCCCGGCGGCTACATCAACCGCTTCCGTTCGCTGGAAGGCGCGATCCCCAGGGATTCACGGTACTTGGCGACGGTACGACGGGCTACCTGAATGCCTTGTGCCTCCAGTAAACCAGCGATCTTGCTGTCACTCAACGGCTTTTTCTGATTTTCCGCGGCGACCAGTTTTTTGATGATCGCGCGGATCGCCGTGGACGAGCATTCACCGCCTTCGGAGGTACTTACGTGGCTGGAGAAAAAGTATTTCAGTTCATAAATGCCCCGTGGGGTATGCATGAATTTTTGCGTGGTCACCCGGGAAATCGTCGACTCGTGCATGCCCACCGCTTCGGCGATGTCATGCAGGACCAACGGTTTCATCGCCTCATCGCCGTACTCGAGGAAGCCGCGCTGATGCTCGACGATCTGGGTGGCGACTTTCATCAGGGTTTCGTTACGGCTCTGCAGGCTCTTGATGAACCAACGGGCTTCCTGCAGCTGGTTGCGCATGAAGGTGTTGTCAGCGCTGGTGTCGGCGCGTCGCACGAAACCGGCGTATTGCGGGTTGACGCGCAGGCGCGGCACGGACTCCTGGTTCAGCTCCACCAGCCAGCGTTCGTTGTCCTTGCGCACGATGACGTCGGGAACCACGTATTCGGCTTCGGTGGATTCGATTTGCGAGCCCGGTCGTGGGTTGAGGCTCTGCACCAGTTCGATGACCTGGCGCAGTTCGTCTTCCTTGAGCTTCATGCGCCGCATCAGCTGGCTGTAGTCGCGGCTGCCGAGCAGGTCGATGAAGTCGGTGACCAGGCGCTTGGCTTCAGTCAGCCAAGGGGTCTTGGCGGGTAGCTGGCGCAGTTGCAGCAGCAGGCACTCACCCAGGTTGCGGGCGCCGATGCCGGCGGGTTCGAATTGCTGGATGCGATGCAGGACGGCCTCGATTTCGTCGAGTTCGATGTCCAGCTCCGGATCGAAGGCTTCGAGGATTTCCTCGAGGGTTTCGTCCAGATAGCCCTGATTGTTGATGCAGTCGATCAGGGTCACGGCGATCAGGCGATCGGTGTCGGACATGGGCGCCAGGTTCAACTGCCAGAGCAGATGGCTCTGCAGGCTTTCGCCGGCCGAAGTGCGGGTGGTGAAATCCCACTCGTCGTCATCGTTGCTGGGCAGGCTGCTGGCGCTGGTCTGGTAGACGTCTTCCCAGGCGGTGTCGACCGGCAGGTCGTTGGGAATGCGCTCGTTCCATTCACCGTCCTCGAGGTTGTCCACCGTCGGGGCGGTTTCCTGGTAAGAGGGTTCCTGGATATCGGTATTGGGCTTCTGCTCGGCGTTGTCGGCCAGCGGATCGGTGTTATCGAAGTCGTCGCCTTCTTCCTGGCGCTCGAGCATCGGGTTGGACTCCAGGGCCTCCTGGATTTCCTGTTGCAGGTCCAGGGTCGACAATTGGAGCAGGCGGATGGCCTGTTGCAGCTGCGGTGTCATCGTCAGCTGCTGGCCCATTCTGAGGACTAGCGATGGTTTCATGGCAGGGGCTTAACACCTTATTCGCCGGCGCACATGCGCCATCCACTACAGGGCGCGTGAGCGCCAAACATAAGCAAATTATATGCCTGAAACTGAAGTGTTTGCCTAGAGCGCTGTAACAATAAAAACAGCAGGGTTTTATTGGGGCGGGCGCTCTGGCGACCAGCCAAACACCTCAGGGCTTACAGGCGGAACTCATGGCCCAGGTAAACTTCCTTGACCAGCTCGTTGGCGAGGATGGTTTCGGCGTCGCCTTCGGCGATCAGCTGACCGTCGTTGACGATATAGGCGGTTTCGCAGATATCCAGGGTTTCACGGACGTTGTGGTCAGTGATGAGTACGCCGATGCCCTTGGCTTTCAGGTGATGAATGATCTGCTTGATGTCGCCTACCGAGATCGGGTCTACGCCGGCGAAGGGTTCGTCGAGCAGGATGAACTTGGGGGCGGTGGCCAGTGCGCGAGCGATTTCCACGCGGCGACGTTCACCGCCGGAAAGGCTCATGCCCAGGTTGTCGCGAATGTGGTTGATGTGGAATTCCTGCAGCAGGCTTTCCAGTTCCTGGCGACGGCCGGCCTTGTCGAGCTCCTTGCGGGTCTCGAGGATGGCCATGATGTTGTCGGCCACCGAGAGCTTGCGGAAGATCGAGGCTTCCTGCGGCAGGTAGCCGATCCCGGCGCGGGCGCGGCCGTGCATCGGCTGGTGGCTGACATCCAGGTCGTCGATCAGGATGCGTCCCTGATCGGCCTGGACCAGGCCGACGATCATGTAGAAGCAGGTGGTCTTGCCGGCGCCGTTAGGGCCGAGCAGGCCGACGATCTGGCCGCTGTCGATGGACAGGCTGACGTCACGCACGACCTGGCGGCTCTTGTAGCTCTTGGCCAGGTGCTGAGCTTTCAGAGTTGCCATTACTGGGCCTTTTCGTCAGTTTTCTTTTTCGGCTGGATGACCATGTCGATCCGTGGGCGCGACTCGGTGACCTTGCTGCCGGTAGCGCGACCGGCGCTGGCCAGCTTCTTGTTGGTGTCGTAGACGATTTTCTCGCCCTGGGTGATGTTGCCGTCCTTGTCGACGACCTTGGCACGGTCGATCAGCACGACGCGGTTCTGCGCAGCGTGGTACTGGATGGTCACGCCATAGCCCTGGACCGGCTTGGTATCGCCCTGGGTTTGGATCTGCTCGAAGTAGGCCAGGTTGCCCACCGAGGTCACCACGTCGATGTCACCGGTCTGGGTGCGGGTGATGGTCACGGTATTGCCGGTGACCTTCATCGAGCCCTGGGTGATGATCACGTCGCCCCTGTAGGTGGCTACGCCATTCTTGTCGTCCAGTTGAGCGTCGTCGGCCTGGATGCGGATTGGTTGCTGGCTATCGTTCGGCAGAGCCCAGGCGCTCACGCTTCCCAGTGCTGCGCCCAGACCGAGCAAAATAGGGAGGGTTTTAACGAGCCTCATACTGTCCTCTTACGTTCGATAGCAGGTTCATCCTGCCGTCTTTCAAATACGCTTTCATTCCCTTGCCAGTCGTCACGCCGCCGGCGCCGTCGATTCTAACGTCTTGATCGGTCTGCGCATATTGCTTCTGCGGGAATACTGTCATGCGGGTCGTGGTGATCAGCAGGTTGCGATTTTTCTCGTCGGTGCGCGAAACCCGTACCGAATCGATCAGCTCGACCTGGGTGCCATCCGGGTTGACTTCGCCGTGCTCGCTCTGGACGTGCCAGGGGAAGGCGGTGCCGCGATACATCTGCAGGTCCGGCTTGGTCAACAGTGTCACCTCGGTGGCCTTGAGGTGTTCGACCTTGTCGGACGTCATTTCGTACTGCAGCTTGCCGTCGGGCAGGTACTGCACGCTACGGGCGTTGATGGCGTAGTAGTCGATGGCGCTTTCGTCGACCTGCGCGACCGGCTTGTCGAGGAAGCGTTCCGGGCTGATGTTCCAGTACCCCACCGCCAGGAACAGCACGGTGATGATGCCGAAGATCAGGATGTTGCGAATCTTTTTGCTCAGCATGGGAGGCTCTATAAGTAGGCGGCGTGGGCCGCTTCAAGGCTGCCTTGGGCGCGCAGGATCAACTCGCAGAACTCGCGGGCGGCACCTTCGCCGCCACGGGCCTGGGTGACGCCATGGGCGTGTTCACGGACAAAGCTGGCGGCATTGGCGACGGCCATGCCCAGGCCGACCCGGCGGATCACTGGCAGGTCCGGCAGGTCGTCGCCCAGGTAGGCGACCTGCTCATAGCTTAGGCCCAGTTGGGCAAGAAGCCCGTCCAGCACCACCAGTTTGTCTTCGCGACCCTGAAACAGATGGGGAATCCCCAGGTTTTTCGCCCGGCGCTCGACCACCGGCGTCTTGCGACCGCTGATGATTGCCGTCTGCACGCCCGTGGCCATCAGCATCTTGATGCCCTGGCCATCGAGGGTGTTGAAGGTCTTGAACTCGCTGCCGTCCTCGAGGAAGTACAGGCGACCGTCGGTCAGTACGCCATCCACGTCGAATACCGCCAGCTTGATGTTCTTGCCGCGTTGCAGCAGATCCGTGCTCATTACATGACTCCCGCGCGCAGCAGGTCGGACAGGTTGAAGGCGCCGATCGGGCGATCGTCCTTGTCCACTACGACCAGTGCGTTGATTCGATTGTCTTCCATGATTTTCAGGGCTTCGGCCGCGAGCATTTCGGCGCGGGCGGTCTTGCCGTGAACGGTCATGACTTCATCGATGGTGGTGTGGTGAATGTCGATGGTGCGGTCCAGGGTGCGGCGCAGGTCGCCGTCGGTGAAGACCCCTGCCAGGCGGCCGTCGGCCTCGACAATGACGGTCATGCCCAGGCCCTTGCGGGTCATTTCCATCAGGGCGTCCTTGAGCAGCGTGCCACGCTGGACCTGTGGCAACTGTTCGCCGGCATGCATGACGTTCTCGACCTTCAGCAGCAGGCGCCGGCCCAGCGCGCCGCCCGGATGGGAGAAGGCGAAGTCTTCGGCGGTGAAGCCGCGGGCTTCCAGCAGCGCCACGGCCAGGGCGTCGCCCATGACCAAGGCGGCGGTGGTCGAAGAGGTCGGGGCCAGGTTCAGCGGGCAGGCCTCTTGCTTGACCTGGACGTTGAGGTTGACCTCGGCGGCCTTGGCCAGCGCCGAATCAGGGTTGCCGGTGATGCTGATCAGCTGGATGCCCAGGCGCTTGATCAGCGGCAACAAGGTCACGATTTCATTGGTCGAGCCGGAGTTGGACAGGGCCAGGATCACGTCGTCCCGGGTAATCATGCCCATGTCGCCATGGCTGGCTTCGGCCGGATGGACAAAAAACGCGGTGGTGCCGGTGCTGGCCAGGGTGGCGGCGATCTTGTTGCCGATATGCCCGGACTTGCCCATGCCGACCACTACTACGCGGCCTTTGCTGGCCAGAATCATCTCGCAAGCGCGTACGAAATCTGCGTCGATATGTGGCAGCAAGCCTTGTACGGCTTCTATCTCGAGGCGGATGGTGCGTTGTGCCGATTGAATCAGGTCGCTGGATTGGCTCATGTCAGAAATCGTATAGCCTGATGAAAAGGCGGCGATTATAGCGGTAATGATCGATTCCCTCACGCAAGTTCGTCAGCCTTTGTCCTTCTATAGGCTGGAATTGCTCTGTGAAGCCCGTTTTAGCCTGTCGTGATCCTGAACACGGATGGCTTCGGCCTTGGGGGCTCCGTATCAGCAGTGATATAGTTCGCCGCCAGTTCGGTCTGCCCTGGGTGCATGTACTCCCGGCAGGGAGCCAAGCGTCCGAGTGAGAGGCTGCATCGCAAGGAGTTTAGATGAGTGCCGATAACGCCTACGCGGTCGAGCTGAAGGGACTGTCCTTCAAGCGCGGTGCGCGCAGCATCTTCAATAATGTCGATATCCGTATTCCGCGGGGCAAGGTCACCGGCATCATGGGGCCTTCCGGTTGCGGCAAGACCACGCTCCTGCGGTTGATGGGCGCGCAATTGCGTCCCAGCAGCGGTGAAGTCTGGGTCAACGGCCAGAACCTGCCCAAATTGTCGCGCGGCGATCTGTTCGACGCCCGCAAGCAGATGGGCGTGCTGTTCCAGAGCGGCGCGCTGTTCACCGATCTCGATGTGTTCGAGAACGTCGCCTTTCCGCTGCGCGTTCATACCCAGCTGCCGGATGAAATGATCCGCGATATCGTCCTGCTCAAGTTGCAGGCGGTCGGGTTGCGCGGTGCCATCGACCTGATGCCCGACGAGCTGTCCGGCGGCATGAAGCGTCGTGTGGCCCTGGCCCGGGCCATCGCCCTGGACCCGCAGATCCTCATGTACGACGAGCCGTTCGTAGGCCAGGACCCCATTGCCATGGGCGTGCTGGTGCGCCTGATCCGTCTGCTCAACGATGCGCTGGGTATCACCAGTATCGTGGTTTCCCATGATCTGGCGGAAACCGCGAGCATCGCCGACTACATCTATGTGGTGGGCGATGGCCAGGTGCTGGGGCAGGGCACGCCCGACGAGTTGATGGATTCCGATAACCCGCGGATCCGCCAGTTCATGAAAGGCGATCCCGACGGTCCGGTACCCTTTCACTTTCCAGCGCCGGATTACCGCGCAGATCTTCTGGGGAAGCGCTGATGCGCAAAGTATCTTTATTGGAGCGAATTCGTCTGTTCGGTCACTCGGGCATTGACGTTCTCGCGGTGCTCGGGCGTTCGAGCCTGATGCTGTTTCATGTGTTGTTCGGTCGCGGCAGTATCGGCGGCAGCTTCGGCCTGTTGGTCAAGCAGTTGCATTCGGTGGGGGTGATGTCGCTGGTGATCATCGTGGTCTCCGGGATATTCATCGGCATGGTACTGGCGCTGCAGGGCTTCAATATCCTGTCCAGCTACGGTTCGGAGCAGGCGGTGGGGCAGATGGTCGCCCTGACCCTGCTGCGTGAACTGGGGCCGGTGGTCACGGCATTGCTCTTCGCGGGCCGGGCCGGCTCGGCGCTGACCGCGGAAATCGGCAACATGAAAGCCACCGAACAGCTCTCCAGCCTGGAGATGATCGGTGTCGACCCGCTCAAATACATTGTCGCGCCACGTCTGTGGGCCGGTTTCATTTCCCTGCCGTTGCTGGCGATTATCTTCAGCGTGGTGGGCATCTGGGGCGGTTCGTGGGTGGCCGTCGACTGGCTGGGGGTCTATGAAGGTTCCTACTGGTCGAACATGCAAAACAGCGTGACGTTCAATGAGGACGTGCTCAACGGCATCATCAAGAGCATCGTTTTCGCCTTTGTCGTGACCTGGATCGCCGTATTCCAAGGCTATGACTGCGAGCCCACTTCAGAGGGGATCAGTCGTGCCACTACCAAGACCGTTGTGTACGCCTCGTTGGCTGTACTCGGCCTGGACTTTATTCTGACCGCCTTGATGTTTGGAGATTTCTGATGCAAAACCGCACCCTGGAAATCGGTGTCGGCCTTTTCCTGCTGGCTGGCATCCTGGCTTTGCTGTTGCTTGCCTTGCGGGTCAGTGGCTTGTCCCCGACCTCGAGCACCGATACTTATAAACTTTACGCATATTTCGACAATATCGCCGGTTTGACGGTCAGAGCTAAGGTGACCATGGCCGGTGTGACCATCGGCAAGGTCACGGCTATCGATCTGGACCGCGACAGTTTCACCGGTCGGGTCACGCTGCAGTTGGAAAAGCGCGTAGATAACCTGCCGACCGACTCGACTGCATCTATCCTGACCGCTGGGCTGCTCGGCGAGAAATACATTGGTATCAGCGTCGGCGGCGAAGACACGTTGCTCAAGGATGGTGGGACCATCCACGACACCCAGTCTTCACTGGTGCTTGAGGACCTGATCGGTAAATTCCTGCTCAATACCGTTAGCAAAGACGCCAAATGAGGATTTTTTCATGATCTCTACCTTGCGACGTAGCCTGTTGGTATTACTGGCGGCATTGCCGTTGATGGCTCACGCCGTGGCGGCGCCTTCCGCGCATGATCTGGTACAGGACACCACCAACCGTCTGCTGGCCGACCTGGCCGCCAACAAAGAAAAGTACAAGCAGGACCCGCAAGACTTTTATGCGGCGCTGAACAGCATCGTGGGCCCGGTCGTGGATGCCGAAGGTATTTCCAAGAGCATCATGACGGTCAAGTACTCGCGCAAAGCCACGCCGGAACAGATGCGCACCTTTGAGGAAAACTTCAAGAAGGGCCTGTTCCAGTTCTATGGCAACGCCTTGCTGGAGTACAACAACCAGGGCATCGTCGTTGATCCTGCCAGGGACGAGTCGGGCGACCGTACCAGCGTCGGCATGACGGTCAAGGGCAGTAACGGCGCGATCTATCCTGTGTCGTACACGCTGGAGAAGATCAACGGCGAGTGGAAGCTGCGCAACGTGATCATCAACGGCATCAATATCGGCAAGCTGTTCCGCGATCAGTTCGCCGATGCCATGCAGCGCAACGGCAACGACCTGGACAAGACCATCAACAACTGGGCCGGCGAAGTGGCCAAGGCCAAGGAAGCGACCGAAAACTCGCCTGAGAAGGTCACGCAATGAGTGAGTCGGCCGTCCGTCTGGGTGAAGCCGGCGAATTGCTGATCAGCGGTGTGCTGGACTATCGCTCCGGCCCGGGCCTGCGCAAGCAGGGGCAGGCCCTGATCGGCTCGAGCACCGCGGCGGCGCTGGTGCTCGACTGTTCGGCGGTGGAGAAGTCCAGCAGCGTCGGCTTGTCGTTGCTGCTGGCCTTCATGCGCGATGCCGCGGCAGCCGGCAAGGCCGTCAGCATTCGTGCGTTGCCTGACGACATGCGCGAAATCGCCGAGGTTTCCGGTTTGACCGAGCTGCTGGCGCAGCCTTAGTAACCCATCGACAAGCAAGCCCCCCGTCAGAGTCCTGCTATGCGGGGTTCGCAGGCGCGGGGCTTTTTTGTATGATGTCCGACCCGCGCGCACAGGGCGCCGATTGAGGTTGAGCATGCAGGCCAACGAAGTGAAGAGCTTCCTTGAAGGAAAGCTGTCCGAGACTCTTTCATCCGTTCAGGTAGAAGTTGAGGGCGAAGGCTGCAACTTTCAGCTGAACGTGATCAGTGACGAACTGGTGGCCTTGAGTCCGGTCAAGCGTCAGCAGAGCATCTATGCCCATTTGAACCCGTGGATCGCCGATGGCAGCATCCATGCGGTCACTATGAAATTTTTCAGCAGCGCGGCCTGGGCCGAGCGCACCTGAGCCCAAGGGCGTCGAGATTCTTATGGATAAATTGATTATTACCGGCGGCGTTCGTCTTGATGGCGAGATCCGCATTTCCGGGGCAAAGAACTCTGCCCTGCCGATTCTGGCTGCAACCCTGCTGTGCGATGGCCCGGTCACGGTCGCCAACCTGCCGCACCTGCACGACATCACCACCATGATCGAGCTGTTCGGTCGCATGGGCATTGAGCCGGTGATCGACGAGAAGCTCAGCGTCGAAATCGACCCGCGCACCATCAAGACCCTGGTCGCGCCGTACGAGCTGGTCAAGACCATGCGCGCCTCGATCCTGGTGCTGGGCCCGATGGTTGCCCGTTTCGGCGAAGCCGAAGTCGCGCTGCCTGGCGGTTGCGCCATCGGTTCGCGTCCGGTCGACCTGCACATCCGTGGCCTCGAAGCCATGGGTGCGGTGATCGACGTCGAAGGCGGCTACATCAAGGCCAAGGCGCCTGAAGGCGGCCTGCGCGGTGCGCACTTCTTCTTCGATACCGTGAGTGTGACCGGTACCGAGAACATCATGATGGCCGCTGCCCTGGCCAAAGGCCGCAGCGTGCTGCAGAACGCCGCCCGTGAACCTGAAGTGGTCGACCTGGCGAACTTCCTCAACGCCATGGGCGCCAAGGTTTCCGGCGCCGGTACCGACACCATCACCATCGACGGTGTCGAGCGCCTGCACTCGGCGACCTACAAGGTCATGCCTGACCGTATCGAAACCGGCACCTACCTGGTCGCCGCCGCCGTGACCGGCGGTCGCGTGAAAGTCAAGGACACCGATCCGACCATCCTCGAAGCCGTCCTGGAGAAACTCAAGGAATCCGGCGCCGAAGTCACCACCGGCGAGGACTGGATCGAGCTGAACATGCACGGCAAGCGTCCGAAGGCGGTCAACGTGCGCACCGCGCCGTACCCGGCGTTCCCGACGGACATGCAGGCCCAGTTCATCTCGCTCAACGCCATTGCCGAAGGCACGGGTGCAGTGATCGAGACCATCTTCGAAAACCGCTTCATGCACGTCTACGAACTGCACCGCATGGGCGCGAAGATCCAGGTCGAAGGCAACACCGCCATCGTCACCGGCACCGAAATCCTCAAGGGTGCCCCTGTCATGGCCACCGACCTGCGGGCTTCGGCCAGCCTGGTGATCTCGGCCCTGATGGCCGAAGGCGACACCCTGATCGATCGCATCTACCACATCGACCGTGGTTACGAGTGCATCGAAGAGAAGCTGCAGATGCTCGGCGCCAAGATCCGCCGCGTACCGGGCTAGTTTGCGTGATGGGCACAGGGACGTGCCCCAAGGTTTCGTTCCAAGTCGAGCCTGTGTTCAGGCTCGATGCGTGTCTGGCGCCGTTTGCGACCGGGCATGAGTATCCTGATAAGGACTTACGTTTCCCATGTTGACCATCGCACTGTCCAAGGGCCGCATCCTTGATGACACCCTGCCGCTTCTGGCTGAAGCCGGCATCGTGCCCACCGAGAATCCGGACAAGAGCCGCAAGCTGATCATCCCCACGACCCAGGCCGACGTGCGCTTGCTGATCGTGCGCGCCACCGACGTGCCGACCTATGTCGAACATGGTGCCGCCGACCTCGGCGTCGCCGGTAAAGATGTGCTGATGGAATACGGCGGCCAGGGCCTGTACGAGCCGCTGGACCTGCAGATCGCCCAGTGCAAGCTGATGACCGCCGGTGCCATCGGCGCGGTCGAGCCCAAGGGCCGCCTGCGCGTCGCCACCAAGTTCGTCAACGTTGCCAAGCGTTACTACGCCGAGCAGGGTCGCCAGGTCGACATCATCAAGCTGTACGGCTCGATGGAGCTGGCGCCGCTGATCGGTCTGGCCGACAAGATCATCGACGTGGTCGACACCGGCAACACCCTGCGGGCCAACGGCCTGGAGCCCCAGGAGCTGATTTCCATGATCAGTTCCCGTCTGGTGGTCAACAAGGCCTCCATGAAAATGCAGCACGCCCGCATCCAGGCACTGATCGACACCCTGCGCAAAGCAGTGGAGTCGCGACACCGCGGTTGATTCACTCGCGCGGCGCGAGCCGCGCCCGTCTATCCGTGTCATAGCCAATTTTCTCAGGTGCCCGCGCGAATGGACTGGTAGCTTAGGGTGCCTGAGCATTAGCCATTCAATGAGGCCCTCGCTATGACCGCTCCCACTTCGATTCGCCGACTCAACGCTGCTGACCCGGATTTCGCGCATCATCTGGATCATCTGCTGAGCTGGGAAAGTGTGTCTGACGACTCGGTCAATCAGCGGGTGCTGGACATCATCAAGGCGGTGCGCGAGCGCGGCGACGCGGCGCTGGTGGAGTTCACCCAGCGTTTCGACGGCCTGCAAGTGGCGTCCATGGCCGACCTGATCCTGCCGCGCGAGCGCCTGGAACTGGCCCTGACCCGGATCACCGTGGCCCAGCGCGAAGCCCTGGAAAAAGCCGCGGCGCGGGTGCGCAGCTACCACGAAAAACAGAAACAGGACTCCTGGAGCTACACCGAAGCCGACGGCACGGTGCTGGGCCAGAAGGTCACGCCGCTGGATCGCGCCGGCCTGTATGTGCCGGGCGGCAAAGCGTCTTATCCATCCTCGGTGTTGATGAATGCCATCCCGGCCAAAGTGGCGGGCGTCACCGAAGTGGTGATGGTGGTGCCGACCCCGCGCGGCGAGGTTAACGAACTGGTGCTGGCCGCGGCCTGTATCGCTGGCGTCGACCGGGTGTTCACCATCGGTGGCGCCCAGGCCGTAGCCGCCCTGGCCTATGGCACCGAGAGCGTGCCGCAGGTGGACAAGGTGGTCGGCCCGGGCAACATCTATGTGGCCACCGCCAAGCGTCACGTATTCGGCCAGGTCGGCATCGACATGATCGCTGGTCCTTCGGAGATCCTGGTGGTGTGCGACGGCCAGACCGATCCGGACTGGATCGCCATGGACCTGTTCTCCCAGGCCGAGCACGACGAAGACGCCCAGGCGATCCTGGTCAGCCCGGACGCGGCGTTCCTCGATCAGGTCGCCGCCAGCATCGCCAAGCTGCTGCCGACCATGGAACGCGCGGAAATCATCAATACCTCGATCAACGGCCGTGGCGCCCTGATCCAGGTGCGCGACATGCAACAGGCCATCGACGTGGCCAACCGCATCGCTCCGGAGCACCTCGAACTGTCCGTCGCCGATCCGCAGGCCTGGTTGCCGCAGATCCGTCATGCCGGTGCGATCTTCATGGGTCGTCACACCTCCGAGGCCCTGGGCGACTACTGCGCGGGTCCGAACCACGTGTTGCCGACTTCCGGCACGGCGCGCTTCTCTTCGCCGCTGGGGGTGTATGACTTCCAGAAACGTTCGTCGATCATTTTCTGCTCGGAGCAGGGCGCTTCCGAACTGGGCAAGACCGCCTCGGTGCTGGCCCGTGGCGAGTCGCTGAGCGCCCACGCCCGCAGTGCGGAATACCGGATCATCGCTGACCAGGAACAGGGGCAATAAGCATGAGTAAATTCTGGAGTCCGTTCGTCAAGGGCTTGGTGCCCTATGTGCCGGGCGAACAGCCGAAGCTGACCAAGCTGGTCAAGCTCAACACCAACGAAAACCCTTACGGCCCTTCGCCCAAGGCGCTGGCCGCGATGCAGGGTGAACTGAACGATAACCTGCGCCTGTACCCCGACCCCAACAGCGACCTGCTCAAGCAGGCGGTGGCCCGGTATTACGGGGTACAGAGCAACCAGGTGTTCCTCGGCAACGGTTCCGACGAAGTGCTGGCGCACATCTTCCACGGCTTGTTGCAGCACGACCAGCCGCTGCTGTTCCCGGACATCAGCTACAGCTTCTATCCAGTGTATTGCGGCCTGTATGGCATCGACTTCGACGCGGTGCCGCTGGACGAGCAGTTCCAGATCCGCCCAGCCGATTACGCCAGGCCGAACGGCGGGATCATCTTCCCCAACCCGAACGCGCCGACCGGCTGCCTGCTGGCCCTGGAGGCCGTCGAGCAGATCCTCAAGGCCAGCCCGGATTCGGTCGTGGTGGTGGACGAGGCGTACATCGACTTCGGCGGTGAAACCGCCATCAGCCTGGTGGACCGTTACCCGAACCTGCTGGTGACCCAGACCCTGTCCAAGTCCCGTTCGCTGGCGGGCCTGCGGGTCGGCCTGGCGGTGGGGCACCCGGACCTGATCGAAGCGCTGGAGCGGATCAAGAACAGCTTCAACTCCTACCCGCTGGATCGCCTGGCGATCGTCGGCGCCGCGGCGGCATTCGAGGATCGCGAGTACTTCGCCAAGACCTGCCAGCTGGTGATCGATAGCCGCGAGCAGGTGGTGGCGCAGTTGCGTGCCAAGGGCTTTGAAGTGCTGCCGTCGGCCGCCAACTTCATTTTCGCCCGTCATCCGCAACACGATGCGGCGGGCCTGGCGGCCAAGCTGCGGGAGCAGGGGGTGATTGTCCGGCACTTCAAGCAGGAGCGGATTGCCCAGTTCCTGCGGATCAGTATCGGCACGCCGGAGCAGAACCAGGCCCTGATCGACGGCCTGGGCGAGCTGTAAGCCCTATCGCCAGCCAGCTCTCTCCTGTTGGAGCGAGCTGGCTGGCGATGCTTTTACTCTTTTTCCTTGACCGGCGCCGGTGGCGGGCGCAGGCCGATTTCGGCGGTGAGCTTGAGCTCCTTGCCGTTGCGCATCACCTGGATGCTGACCTTGTCGCTGGGTTTGATCCGCGCCACCTGGTTCATCGAGCGACGGCCATCGCCGGCCGGTTCGCCATCGATGCTGAGAATCACGTCACCCAACTGCATGCCGGCCTTTTGCGCCGGACCGTCGCGGAAAATCCCCGCCACCACGATGCCCGGACGCCCGGACAAGCCGAACGATTCGGCCAGTTCCTGGGTCAGCGGCTGCACCTCGATGCCCAGCCAGCCACGAATCACCTGGCCGTGCTCGATGATCGACTTCATCACCTCCATGGCCAGCTTGATCGGGATGGCGAAGCCAATGCCCTGGGAGCCGCCGGACTTGGAGAAGATCGCCGTGTTGATCCCGGTCAGGTTGCCGTTGGCATCCACCAGCGCGCCGCCGGAGTTGCCCGGGTTGATCGCCGCGTCGGTCTGGATGAAGTCTTCGTAGTTGTTCAGGCCCAGCTGATTGCGTCCGGTGGCGCTGATGATGCCCATGGTCACGGTCTGGCCGACCCCGAACGGGTTGCCGATGGCCAGGGTCACGTCACCGATGCGGATGCTGTCGGAGCGCCCGACGGTGATCGAGGGCAGGTTCTTCAGGTCGATCTTGAGGACCGCCAGGTCGGTTTCCGGGTCGCTGCCGATTACGTGGGCCAGGGTTTCACGACCGTCCTTGAGCGCCACCACAATCTGCTCGGCGCCGGAGGTCACGTGGTTGTTGGTCAGCAGATAACCTTCGGGGCTCATGATCACTCCGGAACCCAGGCTCGACTCCATGCGCTGCTGCTTGGGCAGGTTGTCGCCGAAGAAACGGCGGAACTGCGGGTCCTCGAACAACGGGTGCGCCGGTTTGTTGATGACCTTGGTGGTGTACAGGTTGACCACCGCCGGCGCGGCGATTGCCACGGCATCGGCATAGGACACCGGGCCTTGTCGAAGCGCCTTGGTTTGCGGGGCTTGCTGCAGGTTGACGTCCAGGCTGGGCAGGCCGACCCATTGCGGGTAACGCTGAATTATCAGCAACGCGATAAGCACGCCGGCCAACAGCGGCCAGCCAAAAAAACGCAGAGCCTTGAGCATTGAGCAAGTCCTGAGAGGTTGCAGGCCGCCCGGGACGGCCCATAATGTCGCGCATTATACGAGGCCGCGCGCGCCTCTGAACGGGATATTTAGGAGTCTTTTATGGCCGTTGCCCTGAGCACTCTGGTAGAGGAGGCGGACCGCTACCTGGGCAGTTCGCGAATTGCCGATTACTGCCCCAATGGCCTGCAGGTCGAAGGTCGTCCACAGGTGCTGCGCATCGTCAGCGGCGTCACGGCCAGCCAGGCATTGCTCGATGCCGCGGTGGAGGCCAATGCCGATCTGGTGCTGGTGCATCACGGCTATTTCTGGAAAGGCGAGAACCCCTGCATCACCGGCATGAAGCAGCGTCGGCTGAAAACCCTGCTCAAGCACGATATCAGCCTGCTGGCTTATCACCTGCCGCTGGACCTGCACCCGGACGTCGGCAACAACGTGCAACTGGCGCGGCAACTGGATATTACTGTGGAAGGTCCGCTGGACCCGGACAACCTGAAGATCGTCGGGCTGGTCGGTTCCCTTGCCGAGCCCATGACCGCGCGGGACTTCGCGCGCAAGGTCCAGGAGGTGATGGGGCGCGAGCCGCTGGTGGTCGAAGGCAGCAAGATGATCCGGCGTGTCGGCTGGTGCACCGGCGGCGGCCAGGGCTACATCGACCAGGCGGTGCTGGCCGGCGTCGATCTGTACCTGAGCGGCGAGGCCTCGGAGCAGACCTTCCACAGCGCCCGGGAAAACGACATCAGTTTTATCGCCGCCGGTCACCACGCCACCGAGCGTTACGGCGTGCAGGCGCTGGGGGATTACCTGGCCCGCCGCTTCGCCCTCGAGCACTTGTTCATCGACTGCCCGAACCCTATATAAAGCCTTGTCCTGTAGCCGCTGCCGCAGGCTGCAACAAAGCCCCCAGGGCCTTCAGAGCACGCCTGCGACAGCGGCTACAGAGAGGCGTAAACACAGCAAACAGGCGGGTATATTCATATACCGTTTCGATCTAGCTGGCGTCCTGATTAGAAGAGGTCGCTGTGCTAGCATGCCCCGCTCGAACACGGCCCGCAGGCCGTCCATAAGAAAGCTTTCGTGAGTAGCCATGGTCGACAAACTGACGCATCTGAAACAGCTGGAGGCGGAAAGCATCCACATCATCCGCGAGGTGGCCGCCGAGTTCGACAACCCGGTGATGCTGTACTCCATCGGTAAAGACTCCGCCGTGATGCTGCACCTGGCGCGCAAGGCGTTCTTCCCGGGCAAGCTGCCGTTTCCGGTGATGCACGTCGACACCCAGTGGAAATTCCAGGAGATGTACAAGTTCCGCGATCGCATGGTCGAGGAGCTGGGCCTGGAACTGATCACCCACGTCAACCCGGAAGGCGTTGCGCAGGGCATCAACCCCTTCACCCACGGCAGTGCCAAGCACACCGACATCATGAAAACCGAGGGCCTCAAGCAGGCGCTGGACAAGTACGGTTTCGATGCGGCGTTCGGCGGTGCCCGGCGTGACGAAGAGAAGTCCCGCGCCAAGGAGCGCGTGTACTCGTTCCGCGACAGCAAGCATCGCTGGGACCCGAAGAACCAGCGCCCCGAGCTGTGGAACGTCTACAACGGCAAGGTCAACAAGGGCGAGTCGATCCGCGTCTTCCCGCTGTCGAACTGGACCGAGCTGGACATCTGGCAATACATCTACCTCGAAGGCATCCCGATCGTGCCGCTGTACTTCGCCGCCGAGCGCGAAGTGATCGAGAAGAACGGCACCCTGATCATGATCGACGACGAGCGCATCCTCGAGCACCTCTCCGACGAGGAGAAGGCCCGCATCGTCAAGAAGAAGGTGCGTTTCCGTACCCTTGGCTGCTACCCGTTGACGGGCGCGGTGGAGTCCGAGGCCGAAAGCCTGACGGACATCATTCAGGAAATGCTCCTGACGCGAACTTCCGAGCGCCAGGGCCGGGTCATCGATCACGATGGCGCCGGTTCCATGGAAGACAAGAAACGTCAGGGCTATTTCTAAGTAGGGTCTAACATGTCGCATCAATCCGAATTGATCAGCGAGGACATCCTCGCCTACCTGGCCCAGCACGAACGCAAAGAACTGCTGCGCTTCCTGACTTGCGGTAACGTCGACGACGGCAAGAGCACCCTGATCGGGCGCCTGCTGCACGACTCGAAGATGATCTACGAAGACCATCTGGAAGCCATTACCCGCGACTCGAAAAAAGTCGGCACCACCGGTGACGACATCGACCTGGCGTTGCTGGTCGACGGCCTGCAGGCCGAGCGTGAGCAGGGCATCACCATCGATGTCGCCTACCGCTATTTCTCCACCGCCAAGCGCAAATTCATCATCGCCGACACCCCCGGCCATGAGCAGTACACCCGCAACATGGCCACCGGTGCTTCCACCTGTGACCTGGCGATCATCCTGGTGGATGCCCGCTACGGCGTGCAGACCCAGACCCGTCGCCACAGCTTCATCGCCTCCCTGCTGGGCATCAAGCACATAGTCGTGGCCATCAACAAGATGGACCTCAAGGACTTCGACCAGGGCGTGTTCGAGTCGATCAAGGCCGACTACCTGAAGTTCGCCGAAGGCTTGAAGATGAAGCCCACCAGCCTGCACTTCGTGCCGATGTCGGCCCTCAAGGGCGACAACGTGGTGAACAAGTCCGAGCGCTCGCCGTGGTACACCGGCCAGTCGCTGATGGAAATCCTCGAGACCGTGGAAGTGGCGGGCGATCGCAACTTCACCGACCTGCGTTTCCCGGTGCAGTACGTCAACCGTCCGAACCTGAACTTCCGTGGTTTCGCCGGGACCCTGGCCAGCGGCATCGTGCACAAGGGCGACGAAGTCGTGGTGCTGCCGTCGGGCAAGAGCAGCCGGGTGAAATCCATCGTCACCTTCGAAGGCGAGCTGGAGCATGCCGGCCCGGGCCAGGCCGTGACCCTGACCATGGAAGACGAGATCGACATCTCCCGTGGCGACCTGCTGGTGCATGCCGACAACGTACCGCCGGTGACCGACAGCTTCGAAGCCATGCTGGTATGGATGGCCGAAGAGCCGATGCTGCCGGGCAAGAAATACGACATCAAGCGCGCCACCAGTTACGTGCCGGGCTCCATCGCCAGCATCGTCAACAGAGTCGACGTGAACACCCTTGAAGAAGGTCCGGCCAGCGCTCTGCAGCTGAACGAGATCGGCAAGGTCAAGATCGCCCTCGATGCGCCGATCGCCCTCGACGGTTACGACAGCAACCGCACCACCGGTGCCTTCATCGTCATCGACCGCTTGACCAACGGCACCGTCGGCGCCGGCATGATCGTCGCCCAGCCTGTGGTGCATGGCAGCGCCACGCACCATGGCAAGCTGGCCCATGTCGCCACCGAGGAGCGCGCCCAGCGCTTCGGCCAGCAACCGGCCACCGTGCTGTTCAGCGGCCTGTCCGGCGCCGGCAAGAGCACCCTGGCCTATGCGGTCGAGCGCAAGCTGTTCGACATGGGTCGTGCGGTGTTCGTCCTCGACGGCCAGAACCTGCGTCACGACCTGAACAAGGGCCTGCCCCAGGATCGCGCCGGGCGCACCGAGAACTGGCGGCGTGCCGCGCACGTGGCGCGTCAGTTCAACGAAGCCGGCCTGCTGACCCTGGCGGCATTCGTCGCACCGAGTGCGGAAGGTCGTGAACAGGCCAGGGAGCTGATCGGCAAGGAGCGTCTGCTGACGGTCTACGTCCAGGCTTCGCCGGCGGTCTGCGCCGAGCGTGATCCGCAGGGCCTGTACGCCGCGGGTGGGGATAACATCCCGGGCGAGTCCTTCCCGTACGACGTGCCGCTGGATGCCGATCTGGTGATCGACACCCAGTCCGTGTCGCTGGAAGAAGGCGTCAAGCAAGTGCTGGAACTGCTGCGCAAGCGCGGCGCGATCTAAGCCTTAGCGTCCAATAAAAAGCCCGCCGTCGAGTGATCGACGGCGGGCTTTTTTGTGGCCTTGAGAAGGCTATCGCGGGCAAGCCTCGCTCCTACACAGGAGCAACACGCTCGCTTCTGTAGGAGCGAGGCTTGCCCGCGATGAGGCCCTTACAGGCGCTTCATTACTTCCCCGGATACTCCCGATGCATCTGCTCCAGCAGCGCATCCTTGTTCTGCCACAGCTGGTTGATCCAGCCCTGGAACTCTAGGCGGTACACGCCATCCTGGTCGTAGTTCTTGCCGATGAACTGCGGTGGAATCGGCAGCTCCTCGAAATGCACCACCACTTCATTGACCTTGCCGCACAACAGGTCCCAGTAACCCGGCTGGCCCGCCGGGTAGTGGATGGTGACGTTGACGATGGACTCCAGTTGCTCGCCCATGGCGTCCAGCACGAAGGCAATGCCGCCGGCCTTGGGCTTGAGCAGGTGGCGGAACGGCGAGGCCTGTTGCGCATGCTTGGCCTTGGTGAAGCGTGTGCCTTCGACGAAGTTGAAGATGCCCACCGGGTTGTCGCGGAACTTCGCGCAGGTCTTGCGGGTGGTCTCCAGGTCCTTGCCCTTTTTCTCCGGGTGTTTTTCCAGGTAGGCCTTGGAGTAGCGCTTCATGAACGGGAAGCCCAGGGCCCACCAGGCCAGGCCAATCACCGGGACCCAGATCAGTTCCTGCTTGAGGAAGAACTTCAGCGGGCGGATACGCCGGTTGAGCACGTACTGCAGGACCATGATGTCGACCCAGCTCTGGTGGTTGCTGGTGATCAGGTACGAGTGCCGGTAGTCCAGGCCGTCGAGCCCGCTGAGGTGCCAGCGGGTGTGCCCGAACAGGTTCATCCAGGCCTTGTTGTTGCTGATCCAGGCTTCATGGATGTGGCTCATCAGCCAGTCGGTGAAGCGCTGGGCCGCCGGGAAAGGCAGCAGCAACTTGAAGATCGCCACCACGAACAACGGTGTACAGCAGACGATGGTGTTGAGTGCCAACAACAGCGAGGCGATCACGCCTCGCAGCGGTGCAGGTAGAAAATCCAGCATTTACACATCCAGAGGTCGGTTGGCGGCTTGAATCGCAGTCAGGGCAATGGTGTAGACGATGTCGTCGACCTGGGCGCCACGGGGCAGGTCGTTCACCGGCTTGCGCAGGCCTTGCAGCATCGGCCCGAGGCTGACGCAGTCGGCGCTGCGCTGCACGGCCTTGTGGGTGGTGTTGCCGGTGTTCAGGTCGGGGAACACGAACACCGTGGCCTTGCCGGCGACCTGGCTGTTGGGTGCCAGTTGCTGGGCCACGGCTTCGTTGGCCGCGGCGTCGTATTGCAACGGGCCGTCGATCAGCAGCGAGTTCTGGGCTTCATGGGCCAGCAGGGTGGCTTCGCGGACTTTCTCCACTTCTTCACCGCTGGCCGACTCGCCGCTGGAGTAACTGATCATCGCCACCCGCGGGGTGATGCCGAACGCGGCCGCCGAGTCGGCGCTTTGCAGGGCGATCTCGGCCAGTTCGCTGGCGCTCGGGTGCGGGTTCATCACGCAGTCGCCGTAGACCAGCACCTGCTCGGGGAACAGCATGAAAAACACCGACGACACCAGGGTGCAGCCCGGCGCGGTCTTGATCAGTTGCAGGGCCGGGCGGATGGTATTGGCGGTGGAGTGGATCAGGCCGGAGACCAGGCCATCGACTTCGTCCAGGGCCAGCATCATGGTGCCGATCACCACCGGGTCTTCCAGTTGCTGTTCGGCCATCGGCGCGTTGAGGCTCTTGCTCTTGCGCAGCGCCACCATCGGCTCGACGTAGCGTTCGCGAATCTGGTCCGGGTCGATGACTTCCAGGCCAGGCGGCAACTCGATACCCTGGGCCCGGGCGACAGCCTCGACATCTGCCGGCTTGGCCAGCAGCACGCAGCGGGCGATGCCGCGCGCCTGGCAGATCGCCGCGGCTTGCACGGTCAGCGGCTCGCTGCCTTCGGGCAGGACAATGCGCTTGTTGGCTTCCTGGGCGCGCTGGATCAACTGGTAGCGGAACACCGCCGGCGACAGGCGCATTTCCCGCGGCGTGCCGCAACGCTGGTGCAGCCACTTGGCGTCCAGGTGGCTGGCGACGAAGTCGGTAATGATCTCCGCGCGCTCGCGGTCATCGATGGGGATTTCCTTGTTCAGGCTGTTCAGCTGGTTGGCGGTCTCGTAGGAACCGGTGCTCACCGACAGCACCGGCAGGCCGGCATTCAAGGCGCCACGGCACAGGTCCATGATCCGCGGGTCGGGCAGGGTGTCGCTGGTCAGCAGCAACCCGGCCAGGGGCACGCCGTTGATCGCCGCCAGGCTCACGGCGAGGATGATGTCGTCGCGGTCGCCGGGCGTCACCACCAGCACGCCGGGCTTGAGCAGTTCCACGGTGTTACGCATGGTGCGCGCGCAGATGATGATCTTGGTCATGCGCCGGCTTTCGTAGTCGCCGGCGTTGAGCACCTGGGCGCCCATCAGGTCGGCGACGTCGCGGGTGCGCGGTGCGTTCAGTTCCGGCTGGAAGGGGATGCAGCCGAGCAGGCGGAAGTCGCCGCTGCGCAGCAGGGGCGAGTGCTCTTTCAGACGGGCGGAAAAGGCCTCCATGCTTTCGTCGGTATGCACCTTGTTGAGGATCACCCCCAGCACTTTCGGGTCGCGCGGGCCGCCGAACAACTGCGCTTGCAACTCCACGCGGCCGGACAGCTCGGTGAGCACTTCGTTTTCCGGGGCCGACACCAGGATCACCTCGGCATCCAGGCTTTTCGCCAGGTGCAGGTTGACCCGTGCGGCATAGCTGGCGCTACGGGTCGGCACCATGCCTTCGACCACCAGCACGTCCTTGCCGACGGCCGCCTGCTGGTACAGGGTGATGATTTCTTCCAGCAACTCGTCCAACTGGCCGTCGCCGAGCATTCGTTCGACATGGGCCAGGCCCAGCGGCTGCGGCGGTTTCAGACCGTGGGTGCGGGCCACCAGCTCGGTCGAGCGCTCAGGGCCGGTATCGCCTGGGTGCGGCTGGGCAATGGGTTTGAAGAAGCCGACCTTGAGGCCGGCCCGTTCCAGGGTACGCACCAGCCCGAGGCTGATGGAGGTCAGACCCACGCCAAAATCGGTGGGTGCGATAAAAAAAGTTTGCATGCGGATTCTCGAAGGGTGCATGGCAACGGTGAGTCGCTTATGTGTACTGCTCTACCGGAAATTCAGGCGCCAAGGTTAGCGCTAACCGAGCCTTGTGCGCACCAACCGCAGGCAAAGGGCTGGCCTATTTTTTCCAGGCGTTTGTGCGGATCCAGGATCCAGGCCCGCGATTGCCAGGGCGGCTGGTGGCGCAGGTGCTGGGTATGGCCACAGGACAGCTCGACGACCCAGTGGCCGTCTTCATCCTGATGAAAGCCGACGATCGTCGAGCCTGGCGCCGCGTTCCGTTTGTCCGGGTTCCGTTCGCTTTCGGGCGATTGCTTCGCTAAACTTGGACGTTCTTCATTCTTATGCAAAAGGTCTCGCCCCATGCTGATCGCCGCCAATAAGGCTGTCTCCATCGACTATACCCTCACCAACGACGCTGGTGAGGTCATCGACAGCTCTGCCGGCGGCGCCCCGCTGGTCTACCTGCATGGCGCAGGAAACATCATTCCAGGCCTGGAAAAGGCCCTGGAAGGCAAGAACGTCGGCGACGAGCTGAGCGTTGCCGTTGAGCCGGAAGATGCCTACGGCGAATACGCCGCCGAACTGGTCAGCACCCTGAGCCGCAGCATGTTCGAAGGCGTCGACGAACTGGAAGTGGGCATGCAGTTCCACGCTTCCGCTCCGGACGGCCAGATGCAGATCGTCACCATCCGCGACCTGGACGGCGACGACGTGACCGTCGACGGCAACCACCCGCTGGCCGGCCAGCGCCTGAACTTCAAGGTCAAGGTTGTCGACATCCGTGACGCCAGCCAGGAAGAAATCGCCCATGGTCACGTCCATGGCGAAGGTGGCCATCACCACTGATTTCTGCGCTAAGCTCAAATCTGACTGGAGAGGCGCCCGAGGGCGCCTTTTTAGTCGGCGGCTTTTATCGCCGGACAACAGGCGGTACTGTCGAGTGGCTGTTTTTTGTAAGAACACGGGAATTTGGAGTTCGTCATGAGTGCTTTTCACGACCTTAAATTGAAAGCCCTGGATGGTCAGGAGCTACCGCTCGCGCCTTTCAAGGGGCACGTCGTGCTGGTGGTCAACGTCGCCTCCAAGTGTGGTCTGACACCACAATACGCGGCGCTGGAGAACCTCTACCAGCAATACAAAGGCCAGGGGTTCAGCGTGCTGGGCCTGCCGTGCAATCAGTTCGCCGGGCAGGAGCCGGGCTCCGAGCAGGAGATCCAGGAGTTCTGCAGCCTCAACTACGGGGTGACCTTTCCGTTGAGCAGCAAGCTGGAAGTCAACGGTCCGGAGCGCCATCAGTTGTACCGTCTGCTGGCGGGCGAAGGGGCGGAATTCCCGGGCGACATCACCTGGAACTTCGAGAAGTTCCTGCTGGGCAAGGACGGTCGCGTCCTGGCGCGTTTCTCCCCACGTACCGCACCCGATGATCCGACCGTGGTCCAGGCCATCGAAAAAGCCTTGAGCTGAATCTGCACGCCGGGCCCCGCTGCCCGGCCGGTTTTACCGCGCGTTCGCGCATCCCTCGCTTCTCTGCGCTTTGGCACCTTAATCACCCCGGTCAATAGTGCTGGGCGTTGCTTGGGACACGGAATATTATCGCCATCATAAGGCCGTCGGCGCACCCGCCCGACCTGCCGCTTCCCGCGATTCAGACCCTCAGCCCTGGAGTACAGCATGCCCGTTCAAGCCTTGTTCAAACCCTTTCAGCTGGGTGCCCTGGAGCTGTCGAGCCGTGTGGTGATGGCGCCGATGACTCGTTCGTTTTCCCCGGGTGGCGTGCCGAACTCGAAAGTCATCGAGTACTACCGTCGTCGCGCCGCGGCCGGGGTCGGCCTGATCATCACCGAAGGCACCACGGTCGGGCACAAGGCCTCCAACGGTTATCCGAACGTGCCGCGCTTTTATGGCGAAGCGGCCCTGGCCGGCTGGAAGAAGGTGGTGGACGCGGTGCATGCCGAAGGCGGCAAGATCGTTCCGCAGCTGTGGCATGTGGGCAACGTGCGCCGCCTGGGCACCGAGCCGGATGCCAGCGTGCCGGGTTACGGCCCGTCGGAAAAACTCAAGGACGGCCAGGTGGTGGTCCACGGCATGACCCAGGACGATATCCGTGAAGTGATCGCCGCCTTCGCCCAGGCCGCCAAGGATGCCCAGAGCATCGGCATGGACGGCGTGGAGATCCATGGCGCCCACGGCTACCTGATCGACCAGTTCTTCTGGGACGGCAGCAACCAGCGCACTGACGAATACGGTGGCGACCTGGCCCAGCGCTCGCGGTTTGCCATCGAACTGATCCAGGCCGTGCGCGCCGCGGTGGGCCCTGGCTTCCCGATCATCTTCCGCTTCTCGCAATGGAAGCAGCAGGACTACAGCGCCCGCCTGGTACAAACCCCCGAGGCCCTGGGTGAGTTCCTCAAGCCGCTGGCGGAGGCCGGTGTGGATATCTTCCACTGCTCCACCCGGCGTTTCTGGGAGCCGGAGTTCGAAGGATCCGAGCTGAACCTGGCCGGCTGGACCCGCCAGCTCACCGGCAAGCCGACCATCACCGTGGGCAGCGTCGGCCTCGACGGCGAGTTCCTGCAGTTCATGGTCAACACCGACAAGGTGGCGCAGCCGGCAAGCCTGGAAAAGCTCCTGGAGCGCCTGAACAATGATGAGTTCGATCTGGTGGCGGTAGGGCGCGCATTGCTGGTGGACCCGGACTGGGCGCAGAAGGTGCGTGACGGCCGCGAGCAGGACATCCTGCCGTTCAGCCGTGAGGCGTTGATGACGCTGGTCTGAGCGCAGCGCCTGGAAAGGCTATCGCGGGCAAGTCGGATCGCCTCCCGCTCGCTCCTGTACGAACGGTGATTCTGTAGGAGCGAGGCTTGCCCGCGATGCTTTTTAATCTAGGGCAACAACCGCCCCTCAGGCACCAGCACTTCTTCCGTACAGACGCCCCGCAGCTGGGTTTCAAACTGTTCGATGATCGCCGCCCAGCCCTGACGGCTGGCGTGCTGGCGGGCATTGAGGCGTACCCGGCGCAAGGTCTCGCGCTCCTCCAGCAGCCAACTGGCCGCATCACAGAACGCAGATTCGTCCCCGGGCATTGCCAGCACGCCGTTGTAGCCATGGCGAATATGCTGGGCCGCCGCGGCCTGGTCGTAAGCCACTACGGCCAGCCCCGAGGCCAGGGCCTCGAGCACCACGTTGCCGAAGGTTTCGGTCAGGCTCGGGAACAGAAACAGATCCCCCGAGGCATAGTGACTGGCCAGTATTTCACCGCGCTGCGAGCCGCAAAACACTGCGTCCGGCAACTCCTTCTGCAGCACCGCGCGTTGCGGGCCATCGCCCACCACGATCAACTTCATGGACTGCTGTGGATAAGTCTCCTGCAGCTGGGCGAAGCAGCGCTTGAGCAGGCCCAGGTTCTTCTCCGGCGCCAGGCGGCCGACATGGATCACCGCGATATCGTCGCTGCCCAGGCCCCAGCTTTCGCGCAGCTTGTTGAGGCGTTTGGCTGGGTGGAACAGTTGGCTGTCGACCCCGCGGGACAGCAGTGCCAGGCGTTCGAAGTTACGCCGCTCCAGTTCCAGGCGTTGGCTGGCGCTGGGCACCAGGGTCAGCTTGGAGCGGTTGTGGAACCAGCGCAGGTAGTGGGTCAGCAGGCGCGTCAGCAAACCCAGGCCGTACTGGCTGGAGTACTGCTGGAAGTTGGTGTGGAAACCGCTGACCACGGAAATCCCCAGGCGCCGCGCCGCTCGTAGCGCGGACAGGCCCAGCGGGCCTTCGGTGGCGATGTACAGCACATCCGGGCGATGGCGTTTCCAGCGCCGCAACAACTTGTGCATCGACGACTGGCCCCATTGCAGCCCCGGATAGCCTGGCAGCGGCCAGCCACGGCACAGCAGCAGACCGTCGTCGCTGACCCGGCTCTGATCGCTGCCCTGGCGCGGGCGGATCAGTTCCACCTGGTGTCCACGGGCGCGCAATCCATCGCACAAGCGGCCAAGGGTATTGGCCACGCCATTGATTTCCGGTGGGAAGGTTTCGGTGATCAGAGTGATATGCAGAGCTGTCGTCATGACCTCAGTGTCAGCCGAGGCCATGTCGTCATTGTGACGTTGCGATGATGGATTTATGACCTGCTCAGCGTTGCTGGACCACCAGGTTTTCCGCGCCGCGCTCACGCACCCAGAACAGCGTCGCCCCGGCCACCGCCGCCGGCATCATCAGGATGTTGACCACCGGGATCAGCAGCACCAGGTAGACGATCCCGCCAAAGCTCATGCTCTGCCAGCGCTTTTCCCGCAGCCAGGCGAGCATCTCGTTCCAGCCCAGCTTGTGGTTGTCCGCCGGGTAGTCGATGTACTGGATCGCCATCATCCACACGCCGAACAGCAGCCACAGCGGCGCGGCCACCAGGTTCACCACCGGAATGAAGGACAGGATGAACAGGCCGATGGCCCGCGGCAGGAAGTAGCCCAGCTTGCGCATTTCCCGGGCCAGGGTGCGCGGGATCATGGCCAGCAGTTCGGCCCAGCTGAAGGGCGGGAAATTGTCGGTGCCGCGGACCACCACTTCGACTTTCTCCGCGAGAAAACCGTTGAAGGGCGCGGCGATCACGTTGGCCAGCATGGTGAAGGTGAAAAACACCATCAGCAGCACCAGCACCACGAACAGCGGCCAGAGGATGTAGCTGAGAAAGCTCAGCCAGTCCGGCAAAGAAGGCATCAGGGTGTCGACCCACAGGCTGAACTGGTGGCCAGCGAAATAGATCAATCCGACGAACAGCACCAGGTTGATGGCCAGGGGCAAAAGGACGAACAGACGCAGGCCGGGGCTGAGCACCAGCTTGAGGCCTTCGCGCAGGTATTGCGGGCCGGACAGAACGGGGGCGGGCATAGGGAGCTCCGTGCAAGGGGAAAACGCGCCGACCTTACCGGCTTTGCCCCACCGGCGAAAGCGCGGTCGCAAGGTCGACATCAACTGTAACAAAGGCGCCGGTAAATACACCGATACCGGATAGAGACCTCCTATGAGCTGGATTGTTAAACCGTATTTCCTTAATCTTCGCCCCCTCTATACGCTGCACCCATTATTTTCGGACGGGCGAACCTGAAGCCTTCCCCAAGTGCTTTCGCTGTCCTTTTTTATTCCAGCCGGCAATCCGGCGTTCCGCGCCAGTGATCCGGGCCGGTCGATAGGAGTGAGTCATGTCTGATGTACGTCATTCGCGTGTGATTATTCTCGGTTCCGGCCCTGCCGGTTACAGCGCCGCGGTCTATGCTGCCCGCGCCAACCTGAAGCCGCTGTTGATTACCGGCATGCAGGCCGGCGGTCAGCTGACCACCACCACCGAAGTCGACAACTGGCCGGGCGACGTCCACGGCCTGACCGGCCCGGCGCTGATGGAGCGCATGCGTGAACACGCCGAGCGTTTCGAAACCGAAATCGTCTTCGATCACATCAATGCCGTGGACTTCGCCGCCAAGCCTTACACCCTGACCGGCGACAGCGCGACCTACACCTGCGACGCCCTGATCATCGCCACCGGCGCCAGCGCCCGTTACCTGGGCCTGCCTTCGGAAGAAGCCTTCATGGGCAAAGGCGTGTCGGCTTGCGCGACCTGCGACGGCTTCTTCTATCGCAACAAGCCAGTGGCCGTGGTCGGTGGCGGTAACACCGCTGTCGAAGAAGCCCTGTACCTGGCCAACATCGCCAGCAAGGTCACCCTGATCCACCGTCGCGATATCTTCCGCGCCGAGAAGATCCTGATCGACAAGCTCAATGCCCGGGTTGCCGAAGGCAAGATCGAGCTCAAGCTGAACGCCAACCTGGACGAAGTGCTGGGCGACAACATGGGTGTCACCGGTGCGCGCCTGAAGAACAACGACGGCAGCTTCGACGAGATCAAGGTCGACGGCGTGTTCATCGCCATCGGCCACACCCCGAACACTTCGCTGTTCGAAGGCCAGCTGGAACTCAAGGATGGCTACTTGGTGGTGCAGGGCGGCCGTGAAGGCAACGCCACCGCGACCAGCATCGAAGGCATCTTCGCCGCCGGTGACGTGGCCGACCACGTGTACCGCCAGGCCATCACCTCGGCCGGCGCCGGCTGCATGGCTGCGCTGGACACCGAGCGCTACCTGGACGGCCTGCAGAACGCTTCGTTCTGAGACCGTTGAAATGAAAAAACCGGCCCAGGCCGGTTTTTTTGTATCTGTTGCTTCTATAGGAGCGAGCGGGCGGCGATCCGACTTGCCCGCGATCCAGACAACGCGGTGCTTCAGATAGACCGCATGGTGATCATCGCGGGCAAGCCTCGCTCCTACAGAGATCAGCGGCGCTTGAGTGGCTGCTGCGCGAACTTCACACCCGCCAGGCCATGGGCGATCAGCGCGCGGATATTGCCGTGGTCGCTGCCTTCAGGGGTGGCCAGCACCGAGCGGTAATGCTCGCCGAACGCCAGCAGCGCTTCTTCGTCGCTCAAGCCTTCCAGCAGGGCCAGGCCCAGGGTCTTGCACGAACCTTCGTTCTGCCCGGCGGCGTTCTCCACGCCGCCGTTGTCGAAGGCCTGTGGCTGGTAGTCGTAGCCAGCGGCGATAAAGGCCAGGGTGTCGGCGAAGACGTGCTCGCCGCTCTTGAGGCTGGCGCGCAGGGTGTTCAGGTCAGTCATGGGGTTTTCCTTTGGCGAACGCCGCTTGCTGCTCGGCGCTGGCTTCTTTCTGGTAGAGAGTCTTCCACTCGGCGTAGGGCATGCCATACACCACTTCACGGGCGTCATCGAGGCTGACCTCGATCTGGCGCTCGTCGGCCTCGGCCTTGTACCACTTGGACAGGCAGTTGCGGCAGAAGCCGGCGAGGTTCATCAGGTCGATGTTCTGCACGTCCTTGCGGCTGTCCAGGTGCGCGACCAGGCGGCGGAAGGCGGCGGCTTCGAGTTCCAGGCGTTGTTGCTCGGTCATGTTCGGCTCTGTGCGATCAAATGTGGCGCGGATGATATCAGCGGCTGGCCGCGAGGGTGATCGACACCGACTCGGCGAAACGCAGGGCGTGGGGTTTGTCGACCTCGACCTCGGCGTACAGCACCGATTCGTTGGCCATGATCAGATCGAGGATCTCCTGGGTCAGGCGCTCGAGCAGGGCAAAGCGGTTGCCCTCCACGTGGGCGATGATCGCCTTGGTGATGGTGCGGTAGTTCAGCGCATGGTCGATGTCGTTGTC
This sequence comes from Pseudomonas sp. T8, assembly GCF_024610635.1. NCBI lineage: Bacteria > Pseudomonadati > Pseudomonadota > Gammaproteobacteria > Pseudomonadales > Pseudomonadaceae > Pseudomonas > Pseudomonas sp. T8. Next base: position 3,198,447 of record NZ_CP102374.1, on the reverse strand, counting down.
GCGCACGGCTTCCTGCGCGGCATACAGGATGGTCAGGTTGATCAGCACATCCTGCTTGTTGAGGATCTCGTCCTCGTTGATTCCGATGAAGGTCCGCAGGCACAGGTCCTTGACCCGGATGCGAGCCATTCCTGGCTGAAGTTGTGGCATTGCTACTTGCTCCGTCCGATCAATTGCAGGAATTCCTGGCGCGTGGTGCTCGACTCGCGAAAGACGCCGAGCATCACCGAGGTGTGCATGGTCGAGTTCTGCTTCTCGACGCCGCGCATCATCATGCACATGTGCTGGGCTTCGATGACCACCGCGACGCCGGCGGCCTGGGTCACCCGCTGCACCGCGTCGGCGATTTCCCGCGTGAGGTTTTCCTGGATCTGCAGGCGGCGGGCGAACATGTCGACGATCCGGGCGATCTTCGACAGGCCCAGCACCTTGCCGGTGGGAATATAAGCCACATGGGCCTTGCCGATGAAGGGCAGCAGGTGATGTTCGCACAGCGAATAGAGCTCGATGTCGGCGACTATGACCATTTCATCGTTGTCGGAGGCGAACAGCGCGCCATTGACCACCTCGTCCACCGACTGGCTGTAGCCATGACACAGGTACTGCATGGCCTTGGCCGCGCGTTGCGGGGTGTCGAGCAGACCTTCGCGCTCGGGGTCTTCGCCGAGATCCTTGAGGATCTCGCGGTAATGCTGGGGCAGGGAAAGCGTCATGTAACGTCCTCGCGGGAAGCCTTACTTGAGGTGCCGCCCGCCGTTGACGGTCAGGGTAGTGCCGGTGACATAAGGGTTGTCGAGCAGATAACGCAGGCTCTGGTAGATCACTTCGCAACCGGGCTCGATGCCCAGGGCGGACTTGGCCAGGGCCTTGGCGCGGTAGGCCGCGTCGTCGTCGGGATTGAACATTAACAGAGCCGGGGCGATGCCGTTGACCTTGATCGTCGGGGCATATTTCGCCGCGAAGGACAGGGTCAGGCTGTCGAGGCCGGCCTTGGTGGCGCAATAGGCGATGTGCTTGCTGCTGCCGCGGCGGGTGACGTCGTCGCCGATGTGCACGATGTCGGCGGGGCTTGCGCGTCGCAGCAGGTCGGCGCAATGCAGATTGATCAGGTAGGGCGCGAGCATGTGCACGCTGAACATGTCGACGAAGGCCGCGCTTTCCTGGCCAGGTGTTTCCTCCAGCCATTGCGAGGCGTTGTGCACGATCGCCCGCAGGCTGTCGGTGTGCTCGTGCAATTGGCTGATGAAGGCCTGGATCCCGGCTTCGCTGGAGAAGTCGGCGAACAGGGCCATCGCGCCACGCTCGCGCAAGGCCTGCACGCCCGGGCGCTCGGTGCGGTAGCTGATGATCACCCGATGACCGTCTTCCAGCAGGCGCAACGCGCAATGCAGGCCGACACGCTGGCCGGCGCCGGTGATCAGGATCGGGGCAGGGGAAGTAGTCATGAACGGCTCGCGTCGCAGGTAGAGCAAAACTATACCAGCGCCGGGCGGGGTTCGCCCAAGCCGCTGCAGGAGCGAGCGGACGGCGATTCGACTTGCCCGCGATGATGGCGCCGCGGTCTGTCTGGCAGACCGCGTTATCGCTCATCGCCGGCGAGTCGGCTGCTACAGGTGGCTCTGTGGGGAAGGGGTTGTCGGCAGCGGACGGGCCGGCGTGCTGTTCAACCACCCGGACAACAGGCGGGTGGACAGCGGAATGAACCAGTAGACCATCAGCGGCGTCAGGGCCAGGGTGCTGACGAGCACCCGCGGCACCAGGCTGAGTTCACCCAGCAGCGGGTTGAGGATGAAGTTGAAGATCAGCGACACCGGGAAGAAGGCCAGCCAGATGGCCACCGCCTGCTTCCAGCGGGGTGGACGCTGGCCGGCCGCGCCGAACCAGCCGTCTATGCCGCTGACCCGCTGTTCATGGGGATGGGCGAACAGGTCGCTGCCGCGGGCCAGCCAGGCCGTGCGCGAGGCGGAGTGTTCCCAGACGTGCAGGGTCTGCTCGTCGGCGAAGCGGAAGATGATCTGGAATTCGTCATCGTCGGGCGGCGGGGCGAGCACGCCGGAGCCGAGATAACCGGGGAAGTCGGTGGCCAATTGTTCGCCTTCGCGCAGCCAGGCGATCAGGTCCTGGTAACGGCCATCGGCGACACGCCGGGCGACCATCAGGGTGACGGGTGAGGTAGACATTATGTATCTCCGTAAAACCAATGCGTTGCCTGGGTAAGGCAGTACGCCGGACGCAGCTGCGGGGTATTGGGCTGCGTCTTGGAAGCAAGCAAGGATTATTCCTGATTGTGACAAATACACCAGAGGCAGCGGTCGCTTTGCCCTGTGTTGAAGAACTGTCACCGATGGGGAGTAGAATGGCCGTCACTTTATCCATCGGTGTTTTCTGCCCAGATGCCCGTCATTACTGAACTTGCCCGCCCGACACAGCCCCTCGACCAGCCCTCGCAGGACGATCTGTTTCCGATCCGGGAAGTTTCACGGCTCACGGGGATCAACCCGGTGACCCTGCGGGCCTGGGAGCGTCGTTATGGCTTGATCCAGCCGACACGCACCGAAAGTGGGCATCGTCTGTATTCGATGCACGATGTCGAGACCGTCCGCGAGATCCTCGGCTGGATCGATCGTGGTGTCGCGGTCAGCAAGGTCGGCAAGATCCTCGCCAAGACCCGGGCCGCCCGCGAGGCGCCACAGGCCATGCCGGGCGACAGCGAATCGGGCGATTACCTGCAGTGGCAGGGGCAGCTCAAGCGGGCGGTTGGCGAATTCGACGAGCCGTACCTGGAGCGGCTGTACGGCCAGATCTTCTCCAGCTATTCGCTGTCGGTGGTGTTCCAGGACATTCTCATGCCGTTCTGGCGGCAGCTGGCGCAGCACCAGGAACCTTACGGCCACACCAGCGAATGGCTGTTCTTCGATCAATTCCTGCGTTCGCGGATCTCCCAGCGCCTGCTGTTGCAGCGCGGCAGCCAGCCGCGCCCGGTGCTGCTGGCGGCGCTTGCCGGGCAATGCCGGGAGCTGGAGTTGCTGGTGGCGGCGCTGATGCTTGGCAGTGCTGAAGTGGAAGTGCGGGTGCTGGCGCTGGGGCAGCCGTTCGATGAGCTGACCCTGGTCTGCGAGAAGATCAAACCCCAGGCACTGGTGCTGTTTTCCAATCACGCCCCGGCGCCAGAGCTGCCTCGACGCTTGAACCGCCTGGCGCTGACCCTGGAGTGTCCGCTGATGCTGGCGGGAGATGTCGCCGAGTTGGCCCAGGACAGCCTGAGCGCTTCGCCGGTGGGCTGCCTGGGGAGTGACGGACGTTTGATGATGCAGCGCCTGCGGCAGTTTCTCAGCGGCACGCTCGATACCTGAGTTCATACCCAGGCAGAGAAACGCGCGACTTCAGACGTGCAGGTTGGGGTGTGCCAGGCGGTGCTGCTGCAGGATGAACTGGCGCAGGCGCTCGGTTTCATCCTTGTCGCTCTGGTTCAACCGATAGGCATAGAAGCCTGCCTCGGTCTGGCGTTCGAGGCGGCCGCGCAGGGCGATGCGCTCGTAGCCCGACGGGCTGAACCACTGGGCGAACTGCTTCGGCGCTTTGGCCCGGTTGCGGATCTCCAGCAACACGCTGTTGAACGACACCTCATGCACCCACAGCGCAGTGGGCTGCCCCTTGGCGTTTTCCAGGGCCACCGGCTCCGCCAGCGTCAGGCGCCATGGGCGGACCCTCGGCCCGTCCTCGAAGATGCTCGGCACGCCCAGGCGCAGATGCAGGGCGTGGAATTCGTCCTCCACCAGATGCAGGGGAAAGGTTATCTGCTGGTTTTCAAAGTGCGCCTGGATGGTCACTTGCTCGTTGGCCGCCAGGCGGGTGAGCAAGTCGCGGATCTGTGAGCCCCCGTTGACCAGCAGGCTCGAGTTCGCATCCCGCACGTTGAGTTGCGGGTTGTGCTGCATGGTCTGAATGAAGTCCAGTTCATCCTGGGTGAGGAGAGCGTCACGGCGCATGATGTTGCTCGAAGGAGAAAGTGACAAAATCATTGGTGATTAAGCGTACTGACAACTAATTCGACATCTTGTTAGCGCCATTCGTCGCCTGGTAATCGGCGAGTTTCGCGCGGGTTTCGGCCAGCTCCTTTTCCACCTGCGCCAGCCGTTGCTGGGCCTTGATCTGGACCGTCACATCTTTCTGCACACCGACAAAATAGGTCAGTTGGTCGCTTTCGTTGAACACCGGGGTGATCGACAGCTCGTTCCAGAAGTGACTGCCGTCCTTGCGGTAGTTGCGCAGTACCTGGCGGCAGGGCTGGCCGCTATCCAGGGCCTGGCGAATCAGCGGGATTCCCGGTTGGTCACGGTCGCCCGACTGGAGAAAGCGGCAGTCCTGATACAGCACCTCGTCGGCGCTGTAGCCGGTGAGGCGTTCGAACGCCGGGTTCACGTAGATGATGATGTTGTCTTCGCCTTCCTGTTCGGCAACGACGATCCCGTCGTTGGAGGCGTTGATCACCAGTTGCAGCAGGTGGGCGTTGATCATCGGGAGCTTCCGCAAGCGATCGGCAAGTGGCGGCAATTCTAAGACATGGCGCGAAGCTGTCCACTGGCCATTATGGGTAAATCGCGCTACAAGGCTGGATTTTATCGCGCAGCTGCTAATATCCCAGCCTTTTACTCAGCTTCAGGATCAGATTGATGAAAGTCGCCATCCTTTCCGGCTCGGTGTACGGCACGGCTGAAGAAGTCGCCCGGCACGCCGCCAAACTCCTCAATGCCGCAGGTTTCGAGGCCTGGCACAACCCGCGCGCGACCCTCGCGGACGTCCAGGCGTTCGGCCCCGAGGCCTTCCTGGCCGTGACCTCGACCACCGGCATGGGCGAGCTGCCGGACAACCTGTTGCCGCTGTATTTGGCCATTCGCGATCAACTGCCGGCGGCCTGGCGCGGTTTGCCCGGCGCGGTGATCGGCCTGGGCGATTCGAGCTATGGCGACACCTTCTGCGGCGGTGGCGAGCAGATGCGCGAGTTGTTCGCCGAACTGGGCGTGCGGGAAGTGCTGGAAATGCTGCGCCTGGACGCCAGCGAAAGCGTGACCCCGGAAACCGACGCCGAGCCTTGGCTGGCCGAGCTGATCAGCGCTCTGCGCGGCTGACCGGACGCTCGCGCAGCAGCGCCAGCCAGGCTTGCGCGGCCTTGGACAGATAGGCGCCCTGACGCCAGATGAAGGCGATGTCCCAACGCAGGTAGTCGGGCGCTTTCAGCGTCAGGCGCACCACGCCGGGCCGGACCAGGCCGCGCGCCACCACGCTGGGCAACAGCACCACGCCTTGCCCGGCGGCCACCAGGGCGGCGAGAAAGTCCGCCTGGCCGCTGCGCCCGCCTTCCTTCGGGGTGAACCCCACCTGCTGACAGGCCTGCAACAGCCGATCGTTGAGCACGAAACTGCGCTGATAAAGCAGGAACGGCGTGTCCGCCAGTTCCTCCAGGCGCACCTGGGCCTTGATCGCCAGCGGATGATCGGCCGGTAGCAAGGCATCCAGCGGTTCGTCGCAGAACGGCTGGTAGGCGAAGGTCGGATCCTTGGGCGTCAGGCTGCCGCCGATCTCCAGTTCGCCGTTGAGCACCGCCTGCTCGATATTCAGGCTGCCGCCTTCCAGCAACTGCACGCTGATGTTCGGGTAGCGTCGGCGGTACTCGGCGAACAGGCCGGCGAACAGTGCGTCGCTGCCCAGCAGGGGCAGGCCCAGGCGCAATTCCCCGCGGGCCAACTGGCTCAGGTCGTCGAGCTCGCAGAGCAGCTCATTGCGCAGGCGCAGCATGCCTTCGGCGCGTTGCAGCACCACGCTGCCGGCGGCAGTGAGGTGAATGTGCGAGCCCTGGCGATCCAGCAATGGCGTGCCCAGGCTCTGCTCCAGCTGGGCGATCTGCTTGCTCACCGCCGACTGGCTGATGTGCAGGGTCTTGGCGGCCTGGGTGAAGCCGCCCTGGTGAATCACTTCGACAAAGCTGCGCAGCTGTTTGAAATCCATGTTTTGGGTCCGTGCTCTGAATTCCATTCTGGAATGGCTTCCAGTCTAACAATTCGCTTCGGTGATGGCAGGCGCTTGCCTAAAATGCAGGCCTGCGAGGACCGAATTCCATGAACGCTTCCACCTTGAAACACCTGGGTCGCCTGTTATCCGAACTGGCGGTGTTGCTGGCTATTTATCTGTTCGGCTGCCAGCTGGCCGGGTGGCTGGCGTGGCCGATTCCTGGCGGGGTGGTCGGGCTGGCCCTGCTGTTGCTGGCGTTCGCCCTGGGCTGGATCAAGCCGGCGGCATTGCAGATGGGCGCGGGCCTGCTGATGGCCGAGATGCTGCTGTTCTTCATTCCGGCGCTGATGAGCCTGCTGGACTACGGCGGCCTGCTGCGCCAGGACGGCTGGCGGATCCTGTTGGTGATTGGCGTCAGTACGCTGATGGTGATGCTGGTCACCGCGTTCACGGTGGAATGGGTGTGCCGCTGGAGAATGCGCCATGACGCTTGAACCCATGCCGATGTTCTGGCTGCTGCTGACACTCGCGGCCTATCTGTTCAGTCGCTGGATCTACCGGCGCACCGGGCGCTACCTGCTGTCGCCGCTGATCCTGGTGCCGGCCCTGTTGCTGGCGATCGCTGTGCCGCTGCACACCGCCTATGCCGAATACTCCGCCAACACCCACTGGCTGATGCTGGTGCTGGGACCGGTCACCGTGGCCTTCGCGGTGCCGATCTGGCAGCAGCGGCAACTGCTGATACGCCATTGGCCGGCATTGCTGCTGGGCATGCTGGCGGGCAGCGCGGCGTCCATCGCCAGCTCTTTCGGACTGGCGCGGGTGCTGGCCCTGGACAGCTCGGTGACTATGTCCCTGGTGCCGCGTTCGATCACCACGCCCTTCGCCATGCCGCTGGCCCATGACCTGGGCGGCGTACCCGAACTGACGGCGGTGTTCGTGATGTTCACCGGAGTGTTCGGCGCCATGCTCGGCGGTGTCCTGCTCAAGTGGCTGCCGCTGCGCAGCGCCCTGGCTCGCGGTGCGTTGTTTGGGGTCGGCGCCCACGGCGCCGGGGTCAGCCGCGCCCATGAAGTCGGCGGTGAAGAGGGCTCGGTGGCGGGGCTGGTGATGGTTCTCACCGGCCTGCTGAACCTGTTCGCCGCCCCTTTATTGGCGTCGTTGCTTTGACGTTTGACCTGTGCCGATTGGAACTAAAATGACCACTGACTCGCTCGGTCAGTAAGCTGGCTGCAAAGGCAACTACCTGAACCCGAGGGGCTGACTAGACTGACTCCACGTCCGAAAAAATAATAAAAAAACTGCCGTCACTGAGGTCCTTGCCGTGAGCCTATCCTCCGTTCCGTCGACATCGAGTGTGAAAGACCAGGTCAGCGCCGCCGAATGGCAGACCCGCGTCGATCTGGCCGCCTGCTATCGCCTGGTGGCGATGCATGGCTGGGACGATCTGATCTTCACCCACATCTCCGCCAAGGTCCCTGGCACCGAAGATTTCCTGATCAACCCGTTCGGCCTGATGTTCCATGAGATCACCGCCTCCAGCCTGGTGAAGGTCGACCAGGCCGGCAACAAGCTGATGGACAGCCCCTACGAGATCAATCCCGCCGGCTACACCATCCACAGCGCCGTGCACGAAGTGCGGCACGATGTGGCCTGTGTGCTGCACACCCACACCGCGGCCGGGGTCGCGGTGTCCGCGCAGCAGCAGGGGGTGTTGCCCATCAGCCAGCAGTCGCTGTTCGTGCTGTCGAGCCTGGCCTATCACGCCTATGAAGGCGTGGCCCTGAACCACGAGGAAAAGGCCCGGCTGCAGGCCGACCTCGGCGACAGCAATTTCCTCATGCTGCACAACCACGGTCTGCTGACCTGTGGTGGCACCATCGCCGACACCTTTCTGATGATGTTCACCTTCCAGCGCGCCTGCGAGATCCAGGTGCTGGCGCAGAACGGTGCGGCGCAACTGATCGCCATCGAGCCGCAGATTCTGGCCGGGGCCAAGGCGATGATCGCCGGGGTCACCAAAAGCGCTCAAGGCATGGGCGGCGCGCTGGCATGGCCGGCACTGCTGCGCAAACTCGATAAACACGACGCGGGTTATAAACTCTGATGCCTATGGCCGAGATTCCTCTGTGCGTGTGGCGCAAGCGCGGACATAGTTTCGTGTTTCGCGGCCATGCCATTCGCTACTGGACCGCAGGGCAGGGCGAGCCACTGCTGCTGATCCATGGTTTTCCCACCGCTGCCTGGGACTGGCATTACCTGTGGCAACCCCTGGCCCAGCGCTATCGAGTGATCGCTTGCGACATGCTGGGGTTTGGCGACTCGGCCAAGCCGCGGAACCACGAGTACAGCCTGCTGGAGCAGACGGACCTGCAACAGGCCTTGCTCGAGCACCTGGGGGTCGATACCCCCGTGCACCTGCTGGCCCACGATTATGGCGACAGCGTCGCCCAGGAAATGCTCGCCCGGCACTACGAAGAGCGCTGCGACATTGCCAGCTGTGTGTTCCTCAATGGCGGCCTGTTCCCGGAAACCCATCGTCCGGTGCTGACGCAGAAGCTGCTGCTCAGCCCGCTGGGCTGGATGCTCGGCCGCGTCTTCAGCCGTGAGGGCCTGGCCAAGAGCTTCGCCCAGATCTTCGGCCCGCAGACCCGGCCCAGCGAAAGCGTGCTGGATGACTTCTGGAGCCTGGTGGAGGCCAATAACGGCCCGCGGATCCTGCACAAGCTGATCGGCTACATTCCCGAGCGCCGGGTGCAGCGCGACCGCTGGGTGAGTGCGATGCAGCGCGGCGACGTGCCGCTGCGGGTGATCGACGGCGCGGTGGATCCGATTTCCGGGGCGCACATGGTCGAGCGTTACTGCGAACTGATCCCTGCCCCGGATACCGTGCTGCTGGCCGGTATCGGTCACTACCCGCAGACCGAAGCCCCGGTCCAGGTGCTCAAGCACTATCTGGCCTTTCGCGACAGCCTGGAGTTTCCACCGCGCAAACTGGCCTGTTCCTGAGACACCCGCTGTCCGCAGCTATCGCGATGCTGCGAACTTGGCCTGTGCACGCCAGGCCCTGATACGCCCCACACCGTCGTTACCCCTCGATCATCCCCCTGCCTTATTGCGCACCATTCAGCTCCAGCCGTGTTTATTGTGACCGCCAGCCGCGTGCCTGAGACTCGAAGTCGTTGTCCGTCTGTTGTCCATCTGGCCTGTGGGAGTTCGGTATGAGTGAGTCTGTACGCTTCGAGAATAAAGTCGTGATCGTCACCGGTGCCGGCGGCGGTCTGGGGCAGGCTCATGCATTGCTGTTCGCCAGGCACGGGGCGAAGGTCCTGGTCAACGACCTGGGTGGCTCGACCCAGGGCGAGGGCGCCAATGCCTCGGCGGCGGACCGGGTAGTGGCGCAGATCCGCGAAGCCGGCGGCATCGCCGAGGCCAACCATGACTCGGTGACCGACGGCGACAAGATCGTACAGAACGCCCTGGATGCCTTCGGCCGCGTGGATGTGGTGGTGAACAACGCCGGCATCCTGCGCGACAAGACCTTCCACAAGATGGAAGACGCCGATTGGGACCTGGTGTACCGCGTCCACGTCGAAGGCGCCTACAAGGTGACCCGCGCCGCCTGGCCGCACATGCGCGAGCAGGGTTATGGCCGGGTGATCTTCACCGCGTCCACGTCCGGCATCTACGGCAACTTCGGCCAGTCCAACTACGGCATGGCCAAGCTCGGCCTCTACGGCCTGACCCGCACCCTGGCCATCGAAGGCCGCAAGAACAACATCCTGGTCAACGCCATCGCACCGACCGGCGGCACGCGGATGACCGAAGGGCTGATCCCGCCGCAGGTGTTCGAGCAACTCAAGCCGGAGCTGGTCAGCCCGCTGGTGGTGTACCTGGGCAGCGAGAACTGCCAGGAGACGTCCGGCCTGTTCGAGGTCGGCGGTGGCTGGATGGGCAAGGTGCGCTGGGAGCGCAGCCTGGGCCTGGGCTTCGATCCGCGCGAAGGTTTCTCCCCGGAAGATGTCGCCGCACACTGGCAGCAGATCTGCGACTTCGAAGGCGCGGTGCACCCCAAGGACAATATCGAAGCCTTGAGAGAGATGATGCAGAACCTGCAGAAATACACGATCTGAAGCAGCCCTCCGGCCGCCCCGTACAGCCGCGGCCCGCGCGGCTGTACGCCTGATGCGTGGGTCACTATGCTCGTCGAACATCGACCGCATAAGGACACGCAGCCCATGTACGAATCCAAGACCCAGCCGCTGTTATCGCGCCTGTTGTTTCTGCGCCGCTTGTTTCTGCACGTCCTGGCCACCCTGGGCCTGATCGGCGTCTCGCTGTTGCTGGGGATTGCCGGGCATCTGTATTTCGAGCCGGGTGTCAGCGGCTACGACGCCCTGTTCAACGCCGCGATGATGCTCGGCGGTATCGGGCCCGCGGCCATGCCCGCCACGGCGGGGGGCAAGCTGTTCTTCGCCAGCTACGGCCTCTATACCAACCTGGTGTTCGTCGCTGCCTTCGGCCTGATCCTGGCGCCGGTGGCCCATCGTCTGTTGCACCGCTTTCACTGCGAACCCGACGAGCCCAAGGGCTGAAATGCCCCCCCTGTAGGAGCGAGCTTGCTCGCGATAGCCGCAAAGCGGCGCTCCATCAGCCACACCGCATCATCGTTGAGGTTCTTCGCGAGCAAGCTCGCTCCTACAGAAAACTGTGGGCATAAAAAAGGCCGCTGCAAGGCAGCGGCCGAAGGAAGACGTTAGATCAAGGAGCAACAAATCAACGTCAGTGAACACCCGGTGAAGATCTGAATATCGTTGCTTCAAACCTTCTGAATCCTCTTGCCACAAGGTGGCGTGATCACACCTCTGGGCGACTCTGCGTGGCTGTTTGCCGTGAGAGCGAGGCCAGAATAAGGGCTGGCCGCTCAATGAAAAATAGCGATTGTGGACAAGGACTGTTACAGCCTGGGCAATAGTAGTGCACGCCGTGCGGACATGCCCTGCAAGTGCGCAATCCATCCACCTGATACCCGTCCATCCAGCCCGTCGATGCACCGCGCAAAGGCCCGGCTGGCGGGAGCATTCATCCTTTCGGGCGACAGCGCGAATACCTCCTTGGTGCGCTTATCGCTCCCGTGCCCCGGCAGTAGGGTGAGGCCTTCTGTCACTCACCGGGGAAGACGCATGACAAAAACAACAATGCGCGCCATCTTCACACCGCGGACGCTGGCCGTCGCGGTGGCCTTGGGGGGCTGCGCCCAGGCGCAGGCCGTTTCATTCAACATCGGGGAGATCGAGGGGCAGTTCGATTCTTCGCTGTCCATTGGCGCCAGCTGGGGCATGCGCGATGCCGACAAGGACCTGGTGGGTGTCTCCAACGGCGGTCGCGGGCAGTCCTCCACCGGCGACGACGGGCGCCTGAACTTCAAGAAGGGCGAGACCTTCTCGAAGATCTTCAAGGGCATCCACGACCTTGAATTGAAGTACGGCGACACCGGCGTCTTCGTCCGGGGCAAATACTGGTACGACTTCGAACTCAAGGACGAAGACCGCGAGTTCAAGCCCATCAGCGACCACAACCGCAAGGAGGGCGCCAAGTCGTCCGGCGGGCAGATCCTCGACGCCTTCATCTATCACAACTATTCCATCGCCGACCTGCCGGGCACTGTGCGCGCCGGCAAGCAGGTGGTCAGCTGGGGCGAGAGCACCTTCATCGGCAACTCGATCAACAGCATCAACCCGATCGACGTGTCCGCTTTCCGTCGTCCTGGCGCGGAGATCAAGGAAGGCCTGATCCCGGTGAACATGCTGTTCGCTTCCCAGGGCCTGACCGACCAGTTGACCGTGGAAGGTTTCTATCAGCTGGAGTGGGACCAGACCGTGGTCGACAACTGCGGCACCTTCTTCGGCAACGACGTGGTGGCGGACGGCTGCACCACGGGATACACCGTCGGCAGCCCGGCGATCCGGCCGCTGCAACCGATTGCCGCGGCGTTCGGCCAGGGCTTCACCGTGGCCCCCGAAGGCGTGGTGATCGGCCGCGCCGGCGACCGCGATGCCCGCGACTCCGGGCAGTGGGGCACCGCTTTGCGCTGGCTGGGCGACGACACCGAGTACGGCCTGTACTTCATGAACTACCACGCCCGCACCCCGACGGTCGGCACCATCACCGCCGGGAGCAGCACCCTGGCGAGCATCCCGGGGATCGTCAGCAGCGCCAACAGGATCGCTCCGGGCACCGGTTCGGCCCTGGCCCAGAGCGTGATGCTCGGTCGCGGCCAGTACTACCTCGAATACCCGGAAGACATCCGCCTGTACGGCGCCAGCTTCTCCACCACGCTGCCCACCGGCACCGCCTGGACCGGCGAGATCAGCTACCGGCCCAACGCCCCGGTGCAGGTCAACACCAACGACCTGACCCTGGCCCTGGTCAACCCGATCGCCGGTGGCCTGGCGTCGCCGGTGCGGACCTCGGCGGGGGCCGACAACACCGGTTACCGGCGCAAGGAAATCACCCAGGTCCAGAGCACCCTGACCCAGTTCTTCGATCAGGTGCTGGGCGCCGACCGCCTGACCCTGGTGGGCGAGGCGGCCATCGTGCATGTCGGTGGCCTGGAGTCGAAAAGCCAGCTGCGCTACGGCCGCGACTCGGTCTACGGCCAGTACGGTTTCGGCGGCGATACCGACGGTTTCGTCACGGCCACGTCCTGGGGTTATCGCGCCCGGGCGATCCTCGACTACAACAACCTGATCGCCGGGATCAACCTCAAGCCCAACCTGTCCTGGTCCCACGACGTCAACGGCTACGGGCCCAACGGCCTGTTCAACGAAGGCGCCAAGGCGGTGAGCCTCGGGGTCGATGCCGACTACCGCAACACCTATACCGCCAGCCTTAGTTACACCGACTTTTTCGGCGGCGACTACAACACCCTCAAAGACCGCGACTTCCTCGCGTTGAGCTTTGGCGTGAACTTCTGACCCGACCCAGGAAGGACAACTTTATGCGCAAGACGATTTTGCAATGCGGTGCCCTGGCCCTGACCCTGCTGGCGGCCAACGTGATGGCGGCGGTCACTCCGCAGGAAGCGGACAAGCTCGGCACCAGCCTGACCCCGCTCGGTGCCCAGAAGGCCGGCAATGCCGACGGCTCGATCCCGGCCTGGACCGGCGGCATCGGCAAGAACGCCGGGGCGGTGGACGCCAAGGGCTTTCTCGCCGACCCGTTCGCCAGCGAGAAGCCGCTGTTCACCATCACCGCGGCCACTGTCGACAAGTACAAGGACAAGCTGTCCGACGGCCAGGTGGCGATGTTCAAGCGCTACCCGCAAACCTACAAGATCCCGGTCTACCCGACTCATCGCACGGTCGGCCTGCCGGCGGACATCTACGAGTCGGCCAAGCGCAGCGCGCTGAACGTCACCTCGATCAACGAAGGCAACGGCCTGGCCAACTTCACCGGCAACCGCTACTACGCCTTCCCGATTCCGAAGAACGGCGTGGAAGTGCTGTGGAACCACACCACCCGTTATCGCGGCGGCAACCTGCGCCGGATCATCACCCAGGCCACGCCACAGACCAACGGCAGCTACACGCCGATCCGCTTCGAGGAAGAAGTGGCGGTGCCGCAGCAGATCCCCGACCTGGACCCGGAAAAAGGCGCCAACGTGCTGACCTTCTTCAAGCAGGCGGTGACCGCTCCGGCGCGCCTGGCCGGTAACGTGCTGCTGGTGCACGAAACCCTCGACCAGGTGAAGGAGCCACGCTTGGCGTGGATCTACAACGCCGGCCAGCGCCGGGTGCGCCGCGCCCCGCAAGTGGCCTACGACGGGCCGGGCACCGCCGCCGACGGCCTGCGCACTTCGGACAACTTCGACATGTTCTCCGGCGCGCCGGACCGCTACGACTGGAAGCTGGTGGGCAAGAAGGAGATGTACATTCCCTACAACAGCTACAAGCTGGATTCGCCGAGCCTCAAGTACGACGACATCATCAAGGCCGGGCATATTAACCAGGACCTGACCCGCTACGAACTGCACCGGGTCTGGGAGGTGATCGGCACGGTCAAGCCGAGCGAGCGGCATATCTACGCCAAGCGCCACATGTACATCGACGAAGACAGCTGGCAGGTGGCGCTGGTGGATCACTACGACGGTCGCGGCCAGCTGTGGCGGGTGGCCGAAGGGCATGCGCAGTTCTATTACAACGCGCAGGTGCCGGCCTACACCCTCGAAGCACTGTACGACATCATCGCCGGGCGCTACATCGCCCTGGGGATGAAGAACGAAGAGAAGCACAGCTTCGAGTTCGGCTTCGCCGCCAAGGCCGCCGACTACACCCCGGCCGCCCTGCGCGCAGCCGGCGTGCGGTAAGGCCCTGGATGCAAACGATGGCAAAAGGCGACCGACCGGTCGCCTTTTTTATGGGCGCGGATCAGCGCGCTGAATACTTCTCAACAAGCACCGGCGACAAGGCTAGGGTGAGGGCACGCAGGCTAAAACTATAAAAAAGGCACGCCGCAATGACCGCCATGACCCCCTGTCCTGGATTCCTGCCCCGTTTGTCCTCCCATCACCTGTCCCGCAGCCGTCTGAGTGCCCCGCTCCTGGCATCGCCGGCGCGGGTGAAACTGCTCTGTGCGCCGGCCGGCAGCGGCAAGACGGCCTTGCTCGCCGAGTGCCTGTTGCAGGCGCCGGCCGCATGCCGGGTGTGCTGGTTGCCCCAGGCCGGGGCGGCGCAGACACCGCTGCAACTGTGCGGCGAGCTGGCGCGGGCGCTGGGCCTGGCCGCGGCGGACGAGGCTGCGGTGCTGGAGCATCTGGCGCAGGTGCAGGCCCCGACCTGGCTGTTCCTCGACGACTACTGCCGGGTCGTCGCGCCGCAGCTGGACCTGCTGCTCGACCGCCTGCTGGCGATCGGCAACCCGGCGCTGACCTGGTGGCTGGGTGGCCGCCGCCGGCCGCAATGCAACTGGCCGCGGCTGCTGCTCGACGACCAGCTCCACGAATGCACGGGGCCCGAGCTGGCATTCACCCAGGAGGACATCGAGCGACTGCTGCAGCAACTGCCGCAACCCTTGTCGATCCATACCGCCAGCCGGATTTTCCAGCGCAGTGCCGGCTGGTGCGCCGGGGTGCGCATCGCCCTGCTCGAAGGCAGCGACCTGGCGGCCGCGCCGTGCCGGCAGGGGCGGCCCAATACCCTGCTGGAATACCTGGAGCACGAACTGTTCAGCGTGTTGCCGGCGGAACTGTCCGAGGTCTGGCATGTGCTGGCGCACCTGCCGCGTTTCAATGCCGCGTTGTGCGAGCACCTGTTCGGCGCCGGGGAGGGGGCTCAGTATCTGCGGGCGTTGCAGGAGCTGGGCTGCTTCATCGAACCCTGGGACCCTGCGCCGGAGTGGCTGCAAGTGTTCGCCCCCCTGGCCCGGCTGATGCGTGACGAGCCCTGGCCGGCGGGACGCTCCTGGCATCGCCGCGCCTGCCAGTGGTTCGCTGCGCAGGAGGACTGGCAGGTGGCGTTCGAGCAGGCGTTGCTGGCGCAGGAATACGAAGTGGCGGTCAGCCTGTTGCAGCACTTCAGTTTCGAGCAGCTGTTCGAGCAGCAGAACGTGGTGTTGCTGTTGCGTCTGCATGAACAGCAGGGCGACGAACTGCTGCTCGGCAGCCCGCAACTGGTGGGGCTGTTGACGGCGGCCTTGCTGTTCGCCGGGCGTTTCGATCAGGCGCAATCCTGCGTGGCGCAGATGGCGCGTTTCGCGCCGCAGCCGACGGCCTCCGGGCAGCGGCAACTGGTGGCGCGCTGGCAGGCGCAGCAAGGGTGGCTGCTGCATCTGCAAGGGTTGATGGAACCGGCGCGGATGCATTTTCTCGAGGCGCTGACCGAACTGCCGGCCCATGCCTGGCCGACCCGCCTGCTGTGCCTTTCGGGCCTGACCCAGCAGGCTTTGCTCAGGGGTGAACTGGAGGTGGCGCAGATGCTCAACCGCGAGGCGCTGTGCCTGGCCCGGGCCCAGCATTCATTGGTGTTCGAAGCGCTGCTGGAGCTGGACCATGCGCAGTTGCTGGAGCAGCGCGGGGCGCCCCACAGGGCGCAGAGCCTACTGGACGAGGTGCAGCGATTATTGAGTCGCCAGGCTTATCGGGTCGGCCCGCTGCTGGGGCGGATCGCCTTGCGTCGCGGGCGCCTGGCCTTGCGTCAGGGCCAGGCGGAACAGGCCGCCGGGCATTTCCAGGACGGGCTCGAGCTCTGCCTGCTCAGTCATGACAAACGCGCCTTGTACGGATTTCTCGGCCAGGCGTTTCTGGCCGCCAACCAGGGCGACTACGCCTATGCCTTTGTACGCCTGCGCGATGCCGAGCGACTGATGCAGCAACGGCAGATTCCCGACACTGTGTACCGCGCCGTGCTGCTGCAGGTCAGCAGTGTGTTCTGGTTGCAGCAGGGGCGGCCGGAACTGGTTCAGGAGGCCTTGAGGCGGGTACTGCGCCACTACCGCGGGCCGCAGGCGCGCCAGGCGCCACCGGCCAGCCTCGAACTGATTCCACGTATCGAATACCTGCTGGTGCTGGCCGAGGTGTACCTGCAGCGCGCCGAGGCCCCCGTGGCAAGTTTGCAGCGCCTGCTCGAACAGGCCCGGCAACGGGGCATGTTGTGCCTGCAGACCGAGTTGCAGCTGGCCCTGGCCGAGGTGGCTTTTTTGCTGGGGGATCGGGCGTTGTCCAGCCATGCCTTGCAGGAGGGGCTGGCGCTCGGTGCGCGCTGCAACCTGCACCAGGCACTGCATGAATTGCGTTTGCGCCAGCCGCGGATGTTTGACGTCCAGCAAGTGGCTGAGCCCGAAGAAGTGCCGCTGCCGACGGCAGGGGAGAGCCCGCTGAGCCAGCGGGAGCTGGAGGTGCTGCAACTGATTGCCCTGGGCAGTTCCAACCAGCAGATCGCCGAGCAGCTGTTCATTTCCCTGCACACGGTGAAAACCCACGCGCGGCGTATTCACAGCAAACTCGGGGTGGAGCGTCGCACTCAGGCAGTGGCCAAGGCCAAGACGTTGGGGTTGATGCTGTAGCCGCTGGCGGAGCCTGCGATCGGTGTGGGCGGTATTCCGATGTAGCCGTCGTAACAGAAGGCTTTGCGAATTATCGGAGGTACCGCGTCGTCAGAGGTAGCGACGGCTGCGCCGTCGATCGCAGCCTGCGGCAGCGGCTACAGGGGGCTTCAGGGTTGGTAGCCCATGCGCCAGCTCACCGCCTGGGATGCCGCCAGCAGGCGCTGCGCCGCCGGGCCGTTTTCGTCGGCGTGGAACAGCGAGGTCGGGCCGACCACCGTCAGCACGGCGGCGACCTTGCCGGTGGCGTCGAACACCGGGGCCGACAAGGCATCCACACCGGGCATCAGCAGGCCGTGCACATGGTGCAGGCCGCGCTGGCGAATCTGCTCGCACAGGGCGGCATACACCTGATCGTCCGCCAGCGCGTGAGGCGCGTGGGCCTTGAGTTCCTGCTCGCGCAAATCGACGGTCTCGCGGTTCGGCAGGTAGGCACCGAATACCAGCCCGGTGGACGAGCTGAGCAACGGCAGCACCGAACCCAGTTGCGTCACTACCGTCACCGCACGCACGGCCGGTTCGATATGCACCACGGTCGCGCCCTGGTTGCCCCATACCGCGAGAAAGCAGGTCTCGTTCAACTCATCCCGCAGCTCGGCCAGGGGCAGGGCGGCGACCTTCAATACGTCCATGCTGCCCAGCGCCGCCATGCCCACCCGCAAGGCCTCGCGGCCCAGGCCATAGTGGTTGGTGGCGGTGTTCTGTTCGGCGAAACCGCTGGCGATCAATGCCTGCAGATAACGGTGGACCTTGCTCGCCGGCATCTGCACGTGTTCGGCCAGGCGCGACAGCGAGGTGGCCGGCGACAGCTCGGCCAGCGCCTTGAGGATGTCGGTGCCGACCTCGGCCGAGCGGACTTTCTGTTTACCGTTGCTGTCGCTGGTGCTGCGCGGCTTTTCCATGGAGGCGGTGTGATCCCGGGACGAATGGGCGTCTTTATAGCTTGACGGTCAATACCAATCAAATTACGTTATCCGTAATTGAATTACGATAAAAATAACGCAGGCGTGCCGAGAGCTCTTCCCATGGAGTCGCTGGCCGCTGCCAACTCCACTTCCAGGAGGCTCCATGAACCTCGATTCCACGGCGTCCGGGCTGGCGTACCAGTCGGGCTTCGGCAACCAGTTTTCCAGCGAGGCCCTGCCAGGCGCCTTGCCCGTTGGCCAGAACTCCCCGCAAAAAGCTCCGTACGGTCTCTACACCGAACTCTTCTCCGGCACGGCCTTCACCATGGCCCGCAGCGAAGCGCGGCGCACCTGGATGTACCGCATCCAGCCGTCGGCCAACCACCCGGCCTTCGTCAAGCTGGACCGCCAGCTGGCGGGCGGGCCGCTGGGCGAAATCACCCCCAACCGGTTGCGCTGGAACCCGCTGGATATTCCCAGCGAGCCCACCGATTTCATCGACGGCCTGGTGAACATGGTCGCCAACTCGGCGGCGCAGAAACCGGCCGGGATCAGCATCTACACCTACCGCACCAACCGCTCCATGGAGCGCGTGTTCTTCAACGCCGACGGCGAGTTGCTGTTGGTGCCCGAACAGGGCCGCCTGCGTATCGCCACCGAGCTTGGGGTACTGGAAGTCGAGCCGCTGGAGATCGCGGTATTGCCCCGCGGCCTGAAATTCCGCGTCGAACTGCTCGACCCGCAGGCCCGTGGCTATATAGCCGAAAACCACGGCGCGCCCCTGCGCCTGCCCGACCTGGGGCCGATCGGCAGCAACGGCCTGGCCAACCCGCGGGACTTCCTGACCCCGGTCGCCCATTACGAAGACCTCAAGCAGCCGACCACCCTGGTGCAGAAGTTCCTCGGCGAGCTGTGGGGCTGCGAGCTGGATCATTCGCCGCTGAACGTGGTGGCCTGGCACGGCAACAATGTGCCGTACAAATATGACCTGCGCCGTTTCAACACCATCGGCACCGTCAGCTTCGACCATCCGGACCCGTCGATTTTCACCGTGCTGACCTCGCCCACCAGCGTGCACGGCCTGGCCAACCTCGACTTCGTGATCTTCCCGCCGCGCTGGATGGTGGCCGAGAACACCTTCCGGCCGCCGTGGTTCCACCGCAACCTGATGAACGAATACATGGGCCTGATCCAGGGCGCCTACGATGCCAAGGCCGAAGGTTTCGTGCCCGGCGGCGCTTCGCTGCACAGCTGCATGAGCGCCCACGGCCCGGATGGCGAAAGCTGCACCAAGGCCATCAACGCCGAGCTGCAACCGGCGAAGATCGACAACACCATGGCCTTCATGTTCGAGACCAGCCAGGTGCTGCGTCCGAGCCAGTTCGCCCTGGAGTGCCGGCAATTGCAGAACGACTACGATGCTTGCTGGGCCTCGCTGCCCGCCACCTTCAACCCGAATCGGAAATAACCCATGAATCAGCCAACCATCACCCGCAGCTGGGTTGCCTCCGCCAACGACCACGCCGACTTCCCGTTGCAGAACCTGCCGCTGGGGGTGTTCAGCCACAAGGGTTCGGCGCCACGCAGCGGCGTGGCCATCGGCGAGCACATCTTCGACCTGGAAGCGGCGCTCGACGCCGGGCTGTTCGAGGGCCCGGCCAAGGCTGCGGTGGAAGCCACCCGTGGCGGCCAGTTGAATGCCTTTTTCGAACTGGGCCGCCCGGCCCGAGTCGCCCTGCGCGAACGCCTGCTGGAGTTGCTCGGCGAAGGCAGCAGCCTGCGCGGCAAGGTCGAGGCCCTGGGGGCGAAGCTGCTGCCCCTGGCCGCCGATTGCCAGATGCACCTGCCGGCGAAGATCACCGACTACACCGACTTCTACGTCGGCATCGAGCATGCGCAGAACGTCGGCAAGCTGTTCCGCCCGGACAACCCGCTGCTGCCGAACTACAAGTACGTGCCGATCGGTTACCACGGCCGCGCGTCCACCATCCGCCCTTCCGGTGCCGATGTGCGCCGGCCGAAAGGCCAGACCCTGCCCGCCGGCCAGAGCGAGCCGACTTTCGGCCCATGCGCGCGCCTGGACTACGAGCTGGAACTGGGCATCTGGATCGGCCAGGGCAATGAAATAGGCGAGCCGATCGCCATTGGCGACGCCGCCGAGCACATTGCCGGTTTCTGCTTGCTCAACGACTGGTCGGCGCGGGATATCCAGGCCTGGGAATACCAGCCGCTGGGCCCGTTCCTGTCGAAAAGCTTCATCACCAGCATCTCGCCGTGGGTGGTGACGGCCGAAGCCCTGGAGCCGTTCCGCCGTGCCCAGACGCCACGTCCCGAAGGCGACCCGCAGCCGCTGCCGTACCTGCTGGACAAGCGCGACCAGGCCGCCGGTGGTTTCGACATCGAGCTGGAAGTGCTGCTGCTCACCGAAGCGATGCGCGAACAAGGCCTGCCGGCCCACCGCCTGACCCTGAGCAACACCCAGTACATGTACTGGACCGTGGCGCAGATGGTCGCCCACCACAGCGTCAACGGCTGCCAGCTGCAGGCCGGCGACCTGTTCGGTTCGGGCACCTTGTCGGGCCCGGAAAGCAGCCAGTTCGGCAGCCTGCTGGAGATCACCGAAGGCGGCAAGAAGCCGATCGAGCTGGCCTCCGGCGAAGTGCGCAAGTTCCTCGAGGACGGCGACGAAATCATCCTGCGCGGCCGCTGCCGCCGCGAGGGTTTCGCCTCCATCGGTTTCGGCGAATGCCGCGGCAAAATCCTGCCTGCCCGTTAAGAAGAGGTGCGCGTCATGGAGCTCTATACCTACTACCGCTCGACCGCCTCCTACCGGGTGCGCATCGCCCTGGCGCTCAAGGGCCTGGATTACCAGGCGCTGCCGGTCAACCTGCTGGTCCCCGCCGGCGGTGCCAACCGCCAGCCGGAATACCTGCGGATCAACCCGCAAGGCCGCGTGCCGGCCTTGCGCACCGATGACGGTGAGCTGCTGATCCAGTCGCTGGCCATCATCGAGTACCTGGAGGAACGTTATCCACAGGTGCCGCTGCTCTCCCAGGAGCTGGCGGCCCGCGCCCACGAGCGGGCAGTGGCGTTGCTGATCGGCTGCGATATCCATCCGCTGCACAACTCCAGCACGCAGAACCTGTTGCGCCAGTGGGGCTACGACGAGGCCCGGGTGCTGGAGTGGATCGGCCACTGGATCAGCAATGGCCTGGCGGCGGTCGAGCAGTTGATCGGCGAGCAGGGTTATTGCTTCGGCGAGCAACCGGGGCTGGCCGACACCTTCCTGATTCCCCAGCTGTACGCGGCCGAGCGTTTCAAGGTGCCATTGGACGCCTACCCGCGGATTCGCCGGGTCGCCGCCCTGGCCGCCGAACACCCGGCGTTCCAGAAGGCCCATCCGGCCAACCAACCCGATACACCTGCCTGACCTCTGTAGCCGCTGCCGCAGGCTGCGATCGCCCCAAAGGGGCGTAGGTCTTCAGATCGCTGAAGGTCTTCGGCCTTATCGCAGCCTGCGGCAGCGGCTACAGGGTGACCACGCCCGTCCAGAGGCGTAGCGCCCCATAACCATAAAAAACTATCAGGTACCTTGCGATGCACAATCAGATTGCCAGCTTCCGGGAGGCGCTCGACGCCCGTCCCGTGTCGCGTTATCAGTGGTTGCTTCTTCTGCTTCTGGCCCTGTTGCTGGTCACCGATGGCTACGACGCCCAGGTGCTGGGTTATGTGGTGCCGGCCCTGGCCCAGGACTGGGGCCTGGAGAAAGCCGCGTTCGGTCCGGTGTTCAGTGCCAACCTGCTGGGCCTGACCCTGGGCTCGCTGGCGGTGACGCCGCTGGCGGACCGTTTTGGCGTGCGGCGGATCCTGCTGGCCTGCGTGCTGATCTACGCCAGCCTCACGGTGATGATGGTGTTCGCCGATTCGCTGAACAGCCTGATGGTCGCGCGTTTTATCTGCGGCATCGGCATGGGCGGGGCGATGCCCAGCGCCATGGCGTTGATGTCGGAATATTCGCCGCCGCGTCTGCGCACCCTGATGGTGACCCTGGCCGCCTGTGGTTTCTCCTTCGGTGGCGCGGCCGGCGGTTTTGTCGCCGCGGGCTTCATCGACAGCTTCGGCTGGCAGGCGGTGTTCCTCGCCGGCGGTGTCACGCCGTTGCTGCTGTTCCCGTTCCTGGTCTGGTTCCTCCCTGAGTCGCTGCCGCGCCTGCTGCGCGATCAGCCGCCTTATGCCCGCCTGCGCAAGGTTACCGCGCGCATGTTGCCGGACTGGCAGCCACCGGCCGCCTCGGCCGCGCAGAACCAGGCCGAGCAGGGCAGCAAGCTCACGGTGATCGAGTTGTTCCGCCACGGTTATGCGCGTCCGACGCTGCTGATCTGGTCGACCTTTTTCGTCAGCCTGATCCTGCTGTATTTCATGATCAGCTGGTTGCCGTCGCTGCTGCTGGAAAGTGGCCTGGGCCTGAACGAGGCGAACCTGGTGACCTCGATGTTCCTGTTCGCCGGTACCCTGGGGGCGATCTGCATGGCCTGGTTCGCCGACCGCCTGCAACGCAAGGTGCGGCTGCTCTCGGCGGTGCTGGCCGGCGCGGCGCTGTGCACCCTTCTGTTGGGCCTGAACCACGACAACCCGCGCTACCTGGTGGCCTTCGTCTTCGCCGCCGGCTTCTGCATCATCGGCGGCCAACTGACCCTCAACGCCTTCGCCAGCAACTTCTATCCGGCCCATGTCCGCGCCACCGGCACCGGCTGGGCCCTGGGCGTCGGCCGCTTCGGCTCGATCCTCGGCCCGCTGTTCGGCAGCCTGCTGCTGGCGATGCACATCCCGGTGCAGCAGATCTTTTTCTTCTGCGCGATTCCGGCGGTGATTGCGGCGTTGCTGATCATCCAGGTGCGTTCGCCGTCCGAGGCTTCTTCGGCAGGCGCGGGGCCTGCCCCGGAACTGCAGGCGCCGCTCAAACCCTGAACGAGCGCGGGCTCAGCGTGCCAGATGCTTGATCATCGGCACGCAGGCCAGGGTCAGGCCCCGGGGCGACTGGTACTGGGCAATCCGTTCGCCGACGAAGCCGCAGTGGCGATAGAAGTCCGCAGCGTTCAGGGTCGAGTCCAGGGCCAGGTGCGGCAGGCCGGCCTGCCGCGCCAGTTGTTCGAGGTAGTTCATCATCTGCCGGCCGATCCCGCGGCCCATGTACGCCGGATCGACAAACACCGCATCGACCTGCCCCGACTCGAGGTCGAGCATGCCGCTGGCGGTGACCTGATCGTCGATGACGGCTACGTGCCCGGTCTTCTCCAGGACTTCGACGAAGTAGTCCCCCAGGCTGCCGGCGGTCCAGACCTGCAGGTCCGCGGCGGGGTAATGGCCGCTGCACTGGTGGTTGATGGCTTGGTTGCGAATGACGAAGACGCGTTGCGCGTCGTCGCCATGAGCTTTTCTGATCAGCATGCTGTGCCCATTCCCTGGTGTGAGCCGAGCATCCTGGCAGAACCCGGACGGGGCTGTCATGCCGCCCTGGCCTGGATCAGCAGCAGCCCCCAGCCGGTCAGCAGCGTGCCGTCCGCCCGGAGCAAGGGTTGTATGGCCGTGCGCAGTTCGCTCTTCATCAAGGCGCGATTGGCAGGTGTCAGGCGATCCAGGTCGTAGGTTTCTCCCAACGAGTCCCAGAGCTCCTCGAAGGTGGGCGTCCACTCAAGGTCCAGTTCCTCGAATTGCAGTGAGCTGAAGTGGTGGTCCAACAGCGCCCGCCATCCACTCTGTGACTGAGTACGGGGATCCACCAGGGGCAGGGGACGGAGCTGGTCGCGCCGGGCGGCGGCGCGGAAGGCCTGCACGTAGTGCTGGCCCGGCTCGCCCAGCAGAAAGGCCCGGCCGACGATGGCCGAGAGTTGCCCGCCCTTGGCCAGGACCCGATGGATTTCCTCCAGCACCTGTTCGATATCGCTCATCAGCATCAGGGCCAGGTGCGAGACCACGGCATCGACGCTGCCGGTGGCCATCGACAGGCACTGGGCCCGCTCATTGAGCAGCACGCTGCGGTTCGCGAGGCGGGTGTGTGCCGCTTGCAGTTCGGTGGCGCTCATGTCCACGCCGATCAACCGCGCTTCGGGATATTCCCTGGCCAGCAGCTCCAGGAGGAAACCGTCGCCGCAGCCCAGGTCCAGCACCCGCGCGCGAGGCTGAGCGGTGGCGAGCGTGGCTGCCAGCATCTCGTAGGATGAACCGCGCCCTGGCAGGCTCAGTCCGGAAAAGGCCGGCGGCGTGGTGCCGGGGCGACGCTGGTGAAAGTCCTGAAGAAAGCGTTCGGCGCTGTTCATGCTGTTCATCCTTGAAGCAAACGGAGAGTCGTTGCCGGGCATTGTGGCATGGAGGCAGAGCGCCCCGTCAGTGCACGATGGTATTGGGCGGCAGATGGCCCAGGCGTTCGGTCAGGCGCAGGCGCTGGATCGGGTCTTCGCTGAGCAGCAGGGCGTGCTCCAGGTCGAAGCGTTCGGCGTTGGGGCAGTCCAGGTGCTGGTAGAGGCTGGCGCGGGCCAGGTAGTCGGAGGCGCTGCCATTGCCCAGTTCCAGGACCCGCTCGGCATCGATCAGCGCATTGAGATGGTCGTCGTGGCTCAGGTGCAACTGGCGCAGGTTGCGCGACAGGCGCTGGAGCATCTGCTGCGGGCTGGCGGTGGCCAGGTGCTCGGCGGCCAGCTTGATGTTCGGCCCGTACTGGCGCTCCAGCAGTTCACGGCAGTCGTTGGGGTACAGGCGGCGCCCGCCGCAGGGATCGAGCAGGTGATCGGCGCCGGGCACGCGCAATAGAAAGTGCCCGGGGAAGTTGACCCCGACCATGGGGATTTCCAGGCGCCGCGCCAGCTCCAGGGCGATCAGCCCCAGCGCCAGCGGTTGCCCGCGCCGGGTGTGCAGCACCTTGTCCAGCAGCGCCGCCTGTGGCCGCAGCGGCAGGAACTCGTCCTGCTGGAAGCCCAGGTCGTTCATGCGCCGCAGCAGCGGCTGGCCCAGTTCGCTGACCGGCAGCAGCGGCAAGCCGGAGCTGACCCGCTGTTGCAGCTCCTTGAAATCCTGCAGCAACTGTTCGGGCGACACCTCTTTGTCGTGCTCGGCGGCAATCCACAGCGCCGCCTCGAAAAGGGCGGGCGGGGACTGTTGCAGGCAGGCGAAAAAAGCTTGACGCGGGTTCATCGAAATCTCCGGCGAATGCCTCGTTTTAGCCCCGTCGCGGGCGTTCGTCCAGTGCCGCACACATGCCGTAGCAGGTTATTTCCTAAAGCCTGAAAAGGTGTCCGGCTTATTCCCGCGCGCTCCAGCAATTTTCATGCACAAGCCTATACTGGCGACTACAAGAAGTGATTCGGGAGCCCGACGATGTTCGCTCTCATGCAAAGCACTCGCCTTGAATCGCTGCACCTGAGCGTTGACCCGGCCACCGGGTTGAAGGCGGTGATTGCCATTCATAGCAGCCGCCTGGGGCCTGCCTTGGGAGGCTGTCGTTACCTGGCCTACCCCGACGACGAAAGTGCCGTGGTCGATGCCGTGCGCCTGGCCCAGGGCATGAGTTACAAGGCCGCCCTGGCCGGCTTGCCCCACGGTGGCGGCAAGGCCGTCATCATCCGTCCGCCACACGTCGAAAGCCGTGCCGCGCTGTTCGAAGCCTTCGGTCGCTGCGTCGAGCAACTCGATGGCCGCTACATCACCGCCATCGACAGCGGCACCTCGGTCGCCGACATGGACTGCATCGCCCAAACCACCCAGCACGTCACCAGCACCACCGCTTCCGGCGACCCGGCACCGCATGCCGCCATGGGCGTGTTCGCCGGCATCCGTGCCACCGCCATGGCCCGCCTGGGCAGCGACAACCTCGAAGGTTTGCGGGTGGCGATCCAGGGCCTGGGCAATGTCGGCTTCGCCCTCGCCGAACAGCTGCATGCCGCGGGTGCCGAGTTGCTGGTCAGCGATATCGATTCCGGCAAGGTGCAACTGGCCATGGAGCAACTGGGCGCCCATCCGATCGCCAACGAAGCCTTGCTCAGCACCCCGTGCGATATCCTCGCGCCCTGCGGGCTGGGCGGCGTGCTCAACAGCCACAGCGTGGCGCAACTGCGCTGCTCGGCGGTGGCCGGTTCGGCCAACAACCAGCTGACCAACCTGCAGGTCGCCGACCAGCTGGAAAACCGCGGCATCCTCTACGCGCCGGATTACGTGATCAACGCCGGCGGGCTGATCTACGTTTCGCTCAAGCATCGCGGTGAAGACCTGGCGACCATCACCGCCCACCTGTCGAAGATCAGCCAGCGGCTCACCGAAGTCTTCGCCCACGCCCAGGCTGAAAAGCGCTCCCCGGCGCGGGTGGCCGACGACTTGGCGGAGCGCGTGCTGTACCGCTAGGGGCGAAGGCCTTACCCGGCATTTCGCCCTGTAGGCCCCGCGCCACAAGCACGGGGCGCAACAACTGCACGCTGACCCGGCGTGCCAGGAGCCATGTGATGCCTCACAAGGTTGCACTTCCCTATACCCGCTATTTGTCCCCCGACGGCCAGTTGCTCGGCGACCTGCCGGCCTGGGCCGACGACTTCAATCTGCTGACCCGGCTCTACCGGCAGATGGTCCTGACCCGCCTGTTCGACCAGAAAGCCGTGGCCCTGCAACGCACCGGACGTATCGGCACCTACGCGCCGACCCTCGGCCAGGAAGCCATTGGCGTGGCCATCGGCAGCCTGATGCGGCCCGAAGACGTGCTGGTGCCCTATTACCGCGACACCGCCGTGCAGCTGATGCGCGGAGTGCGCATGGAGGAGATCCTGCTGTACTGGGGCGGCGACGAGCGCGGCAGCGATTTCGTCGACCCGGCGGTGGCCGAGGATTTCCCGATCTGCGTGCCGATCGCCACCCAGGCCCTGCATGCCTGCGGCGTGGCCAGCGCGTTCAAGATCCGTGGCGAGCATCGGGTGGTGGTGACCACCTGTGGCGACGGCGCCACCAGCAAGGGCGACTTCCTCGAAGCCCTCAACGTGGCGGGCACCTGGCAGTTGCCGGTGGTGTTCGTGGTCAACAACAACCAATGGGCAATCTCGGTGCCACGGCGTATCCAGTGCGGCGCGCCGACCCTGGCGCAGAAGGCCATCGGCGCCGGCTTCCACGGCGAACAGGTCGATGGCAACGACATGCTCGCGGTGTACGACCGGGTGCAGGTGGCCCTGGAGCGTGCCCGGCACGGCAAGGGACCGGTGCTGCTGGAATGCCTGAGCTATCGCCTGGGCGACCACACCACCGCCGACGATGCCACGCGCTATCGGGCCGCGGATGAGGTCAAGCAGGCCTGGCTGGAAGAACCGATCAAACGCCTGCAACGCTTCATGGTCGGGCAGGGTGTCTGGGAGGGAAACCGCGAGCAGGCGCTGATGGGGG
This sequence comes from Pseudomonas sp. T8, assembly GCF_024610635.1. NCBI lineage: Bacteria > Pseudomonadati > Pseudomonadota > Gammaproteobacteria > Pseudomonadales > Pseudomonadaceae > Pseudomonas > Pseudomonas sp. T8. The sequence continues at coordinate 3,171,022 of NZ_CP102374.1, read as the reverse complement.
AATGCCAGGCGCTGGTGCAGCGTGCTGTGGATAACTTCGAGGCGGCGGGTACCCAAGCCCCCGAGTCGGTACTGGACTACGTCTACGCGCAGTGGCCGGCGGCCCTGGCCGAGCAGCGCGAGATGTTCCTCGAACGGCTGGCGCGGCGGGCGGGAGGTGCGGACCATGAGTAATGGCACATTCAGCCTGCTGGAAGCGGTGAACCTGGCGTTGCACCGGGCCATGGCCGAGGACGAGAACGTGATTGTCCTGGGTGAGGACGTGGGGGTGAACGGCGGGGTGTTCCGCGCCACCCTGGGGCTGCGCGACAGTTTCGGTTTCAAGCGGGTGATCGACTCGCCACTGGCGGAAACCATGCTCGGCGGTCTGGTGATCGGCATGGCCGCCCAGGGCCTGAAGCCGGTGGTGGAAATCCAGTTCATGGGTTTTATCTACGCGACCATGGAGCACCTGGTGTCCCACGCCAGCCGCATGCGCAACCGCACCCGCGGGCGCATCACCTGCCCGATGGTGCTGCGCACGCCCATGGGCGCGGGCATTCGCGCACCGGAGCACCACAGTGAAAGCACCGAGGCGCTGTTCGCCCATATCCCGGGGCTGCGGGTGCTGGTGCCGTCTTCGCCGGCGCGGGCCTATGGGCTGCTGCTGGCGGCCATCGACGACCCGGATCCGGTGCTGTTCCTCGAGCCGACCCGGCTCTACCGCATGAACCCGCAACCGCTGGTGGACGACGGCAAGCGCCTGCCGCTGGACAGCTGTTTCACCCTGCGCGAAGGCAGCGACATCACCCTGGTCAGCTGGGGCGCGAGCATCGTCGAGACTTTGCAGGCCGCCGCCGCGCTGGCCGAGCAGGGCGTGTCGGCGGAGGTGATCGACGTCGCCTGCATCAAGCCGCTGGACCTCGACACCCTGGAAGCCTCGGTGCGCAAGACCGGGCGCTGCGTGATCGTGCACGAGGCGCCACGCACCTGCGGGGTCGGCGCGGAAATCGCCGCCAGCCTCTACGAGCGGGCATTGCTGGAATTGCAGGCGCCGATCCTGCGGGTCACCGCGCCGGACATTCCACCGCCGCTGTATCGCCTGGAGTCGCTGTACATCCCCGGCGTCGAAGACATTCTTCACGCCTGCGACAGCACCCTGAACTTCGCCTGAGGAGGCTGCGATGAAATATTTCAAACTGCCCGATCTGGGCGAAGGCCTGCAGGAAGCGGAGATCGTCGAATGGCACGTCAGGGCCGGCGATACGGTCAAGGCCGATCAGTTGCTGGTGTCGGTGGAAACCGCCAAGGCCCTGGTGGACATTCCCGCGCCCTATGACGGGGTGGTGGCGAAAACCTACGGCGCGCCGGGCGACATCCTGCATGTCGGCGAACCCTTGCTCGGCTACGAAGGCGAGGCGGATGCCGGCACCGTGGTCGGGCGCCTCGAAGGTGGCGGGGCCAGTCAGGAGGACCGGTTTTTTGTCGGCGCCGCACCCTCGACCCGCGAGCATATGGCGGCCCGCGCCACGCCAGCGGTGCGCCAACTGGCCCGGCAACTGGGCGTGGATGTGAATGCCTTGAGCGGTTCGGCCAAGGACGGGCTGGTCACCCGCAGCGATGTGGAAAACGCCGCGCAGCAGGAACGCGAGCGGTTCGGCGGCGACCGGCTGCGCGGGGTACGCCGGAGCATGGCGCTGAACATGGCCCGCTCCCATGCCGAGGTGGTGCCGGTGACGATTTACGGCGATGCCGACCTGCACCGCTGGGGGCAGGCCCGCGATCCGCTGATCCGCCTGGCCAAGGCGCTGGCGGCGGCCTGCGCGGTGGAACCGGTGCTCAACAGCGCGTTCGACGGCAAGACCCTGTCGATCAAGCAGCACCAGCACCTCGACCTGGGCATTGCCGTGGACACCCCCGATGGCCTGTTCGTGCCGGTGCTGCGCAATGTCGGCCAGCGCGACGCGGACGACCTCAAGGCTGGAGTGACGCGCTTGCGCGCCGATGTGCAGGCGCGTTCGATTCCCCCCCAGGAGATGATGGGCGCGACCCTGACCCTGTCCAACTTCGGTACCCTGTTCGGCCGTTATGCCAACCCGGTGGTGGTGCCGCCGCAAGTGGCAATCCTCGCCGCCGGGGTGATCCGCGACGAGCCGGTGGCCGTGAACGGCGCGGTGGTGGTGCATCCGCTGCTGCCGCTGTCGTTGACCTTCGATCATCGGGTGGTCACCGGCGGCGAGGCGGCGCGGTTTTTCAAGGCGCTGGTCGAAGCGCTGGAGCAACCCGAGCTTTAGTTTTCCACAGGCATGAAAAAGGCCCTGAGCCAAAGACTCAGGGCCTGTTCAATTCGAGCCTGCTTACTTGGCGGCTTTGCTCGCCTTGGCGGGCTTGGCCGGTGCTGCGGCTTCGGGGGCTGCCAGCGGAGCCTCTGGCTCGGCCGCCGCAACCGGCGCGCTGAGCAGTTCGGACAGGGCGTCCGGCTGGCTCTTGAAGGCCTTGGCGAACACGTCGCGGTTCTTCGCCATGTAGATCCCGGCTTCTTCCACCTGCTGCTCGCTCAGGGACGGCACAGCTTTTTGCAACACTTGCGCCAGCAATTCAGCCAGTTCGAGCATTTTGTCATGACGGTCAGCTTCGGCTTTATCCATGAACAAGCGCTCCAGATCTCGGCTGCTGCGGTATACCACTTCGACGGCCATTCACCACCTCACATGCCTTCACGATAATGGGTCTTTGCTACTACTGTATTTATATACAGCGCGCAGAATAAGCGAATCCTGCTGCTTTGAATAGTGGCTTTTTAATCTAGCCGGGTTTCAGGGTTTGTCAGCCCTCCCCTGTAGAAGCGAGCTTGCTCGCGATCCGCGCAGCGGCCATTCACCACCTTGTCTGAATAGACGCTATCGCGAGCAAGCTCGCTCCTACAGATTGCCGCCGGCCTGAACGTGCCTTGTCTGCATCAGCCACCATCTCACCCCCAGACGCTGGCCTTTTTTCTGCATGCAGAACAACCGTCACGTCCAACCCGCATCATCCGGTCGAGTCGACCTAAGGAAAAACCATCGTGAAAATCAATTGGGCCGAGAAACTGCGGCAGAACGTCCACCAGCTGGCCGAGTCCCTGGGCAACCTGTTCGTCGAGACCTTTCACTACCTGGCGCTGTTCGCCATCGGCGCGGTGACGGCCTGGGCGGCGGTGATGGAATTTCTCGGGATGCTCGAAGAAGGTCATATCAAGATCGATGACATTCTCCTGCTGTTCATCTACCTCGAACTGGGCGCCATGGTCGGCATCTACTTCAAGACCAACCACATGCCGGTGCGCTTCCTGATCTACGTGGCGATCACCGCGCTGACCCGCCTGCTGATCTCCAACGTGTCGCACCACAACCCGCCGGACCTGGGGATCATCTACCTGTGTGGCGGCATCCTGCTGCTGGCCTTCTCCATCCTGGTGGTGCGCTATGCCTCGTCGCAGTTCCCGTCGGTGAAGATCGAACACCCGCAACGCAAGGTCGGCGCGGGTTCCAGCGAGCATCCGGAAGTCGAGAAGGGCGAGCTTTAAATCGCTACGGTCAGGGGCGGCCGGTTAGCGGGCCGGCCCTTGGCGGCCGGCAGCGGCAGCTTGAAGCTGTCGCTGTTGGTCATGGCTTCGAGGATGGCCATGGCGCTGTGGCCCTGCTCGATGGCGATGCCGAACTGAATGCTTTGCACCAGGCGCTTGAGCCGCTGCGGATCGTTGCGCTGCTCGGCGCTGATCATGCGCTTGGCCACGACCCGGCCGGCCTTGGACAGGGTCAGCATGATGCTGCCGTCCAGGCCCTGGATGCTCAGGTTGACCCGGTATTCCGGGGCGAAAGCATCGGTAATCAGCTGAAAGGGGTTATCCATGTGCGTCACCGCCTGATTGTATCGTGCAGTCATTGACCGGCTGTGGTCGGGATTAGTTCGCATCTCCAGACCACTGGCAGGCCGTTCGCTGAGGTTGGTTAACGTCCGTATTCCTCCGCTCTTGCAAAGCAAAGGGCATGCCGGGAAAACCGCCGGCCAATAAATCCGGGGGCGAAAAAAAACGGACCAAAAGGTCCGTTTTTCTTTGGCTACCCGTTTCAGGGCATGAACGAATAAATGATCGCTGACAGTGCGATCAGGCCGATCAGCACCACGAACAGATTCGATAGCTGGCCCGAATACTGGCGCAGCGATGGCACCCGCCGGATTGCGTACATCGGCATCAGGAACAGCAGGCAGGCGATCACCGGCCCGCCCAGGGTTTCGATCATGCCGAGGATGCTCGGATTGAAGGTGGCCACGGCCCAGCAGGTCAGGACCATGAACAGCGCGGTGCAACGCTCCAGCCAGCGCGACGACAGGCTCCGGCCACGGCTGCGCAGGCTTTTCACGATCAGCCCCTGGAAACCTTCGCTGGCGCCGATGTAGTGGCCGAGGAAGGACTTGGTGATCGCCACCAGCGCGATCAGTGGCGCGGCATAGGCGATCACCGGGGTCTGGAAGTGGTTGGCCAGGTACGACAGGATCGAGATGTTCTGCGCCTTGGCCGCGGCCAGGTCGGCCGGCGACAGGGCCAGCACGCAGCTGAAGCAGAAGAACATCACCGTCAGCACCATCATGCCGTGGGCCACGGCGAGGATGCCGCTGCTCTTGCGCTCGGCCTGGGCACCGTAGTGGCGCTTCTGGTCGACGGCGAAGGCGGAGATGATCGGCGAATGGTTGAACGAGAACACCATCACCGGGATCGCCAGCCACAGGGTCTTGAGGAACAGCGGCATGGACATGCCGTCATTGGCCGAGGCGAAGAAGGCGCCGTTCCAGTTCGGGATCAGGCTGAGGGCCAGCAGCAACAGCGCGGCGACAAAGGGATAGACCAGCACGCTCATGGCCCGCACGATCACGCCCTGGCCACAGCGCACGATGGCCATCAGGCCGAGGATCAGCACCAGCGACAGGATCGCCCGCGGCGGTGGCGTCATGTGCAGCTGGTGTTCCATGAAGCTGCCCAGGGTGTTGGTCAGCGCCACGCTGTACACCAGCAGGATCGGGAAGATGGCGAAGAAGTAGAGCAGGGTGATCAGCTTGCCGGCGCCGATGCCGAAGTGTTCTTCCACCACTTCGGTGATGTCGCCGGAGCGCCCGGACAGCACGAAGCGGGTCAGCCCGCGGTGGGCGAAGAAGGTCATCGGGAAGGCCAGCAGCGCCAGCACGATCAGCGGCCAGAAGCCGCCGACCCCGGCGTTGATCGGCAGGAACAGGGTGCCGGCGCCGATGGCGGTGCCGTACAGGCCGAGCATCCAGGTAGTGTCGTGTTTGCTCCAGCCCTGGCTGGTGGTCGTGGTGTCGCGGGCAGTCTCTACGGCAGGGTTTTCGGCAGCGGGTGTTCGTACATCGGTCATCGGTATCGCCTCGTTATTATTTTTGCTCGGGCTCACGTGGGGCGGACGGTCAGGAGAGGGGGATCAGCACTCCACCCAACTCACGGCCAGGCCGCCCCGTGAAGTTTCTTTGTATTTGTCGTGCATGTCGGCGCCGGTATCGCGCATGGTGCGGATCACCCGGTCCAGGGAAATGAAGTGTTTGCCGTCGCCGCGCAGGGCCATCTGGGTGGCGTTGATCGCCTTCACCGCGGCGATCGCGTTGCGCTCGATGCAAGGCACCTGCACCAGGCCGCCGACCGGGTCGCAGGTCAGGCCGAGGTTATGTTCCAGGCCGATTTCCGCGGCGTTTTCCAGTTGCTCCGGCGTGGCCCCGAGCACCTCGGCCAGGCCAGCCGCAGCCATCGCGCAGGCCGAGCCCACCTCGCCCTGGCAGCCGACTTCGGCGCCGGAGATCGAGGCGTTTTTCTTGCAGAGGATGCCCACCGCGGCGGCGCCGAGGAAGAAGTCGATCACGTCGTCGTCCGACGCTTCGGGGTTGAACTTCATGTAGTAATGCAGCACCGCCGGGATGATCCCCGCCGCGCCGTTGGTCGGTGCGGTGACCATGCGCCCGCCGGCGGCGTTTTCCTCGTTCACCGCCAGGGCGAACAGGTTGACCCACTCCATGGCCGACAGGGTCGAGCTGATGACGTTGGGCTTGCCGATTTCCAGCAGGTTGCGATGCAGCTTGGCGGCGCGGCGCGGCACATCCAGGCCGCCGGGCAGGGTGCCTTCGTGGCGCAGGCCTTGCTCGACGCATTCGCGCATCACTGCCCAGATGTGCAGCAGGCCGCTGCGGATTTCGGCGTCGCTGCGCCAGGCCCGCTCGTTGGCCATCATCAGTTCCGAGACCCGCAATTGATGCCGTTGGCACAGGGCCAGGAGTTCCACCGCGCTGTTGAAGTCGTAGGGCAGCTCGACGCTGTTGGCCGCCGGAGCGCCTTCGGCCACTTCGGCTTCCTCGACGATAAAACCGCCACCCACCGAGTAGTAGGTCTGCCGCCACAGCAGGCCGTCCGCACCGAAGGCCGACAGCGACATGGCATTGGGGTGGTAGGGCAGGCTTTCGTCGAGCAGCAGCAGGTCGCGGTGCCAGTCGAAGGCGATGGTCGAGCGGCCACCGAGGCTCAGCTCGCCGCTTTCGCGCAGTTGCTGGATGCGCGGGCCGATGCTGCGTGGGTCGATGCTGTCGGGCCATTCGCCCATCAGGCCCATGACGCAGGCGCGGTCGGTGGCATGGCCGACGCCGGTGGCGGACAGCGAGCCGTACAGGCGGATTTCCACCCGCTGCACCTGCGCCTGCAACCCTTGCTCGAACAGCCCCTGGGCGAAGGTCGCGGCGGCGCGCATCGGGCCGACGGTGTGGGAACTGGACGGGCCGATGCCGACTTTGAAGAGATCGAAAACACTGATAGCCATGCTAAAGCCTTACAAGCAATGGAAGAGAAATCGCTGCCATTTTTTGTAGGCCGAGCGTTAGGTCGGCGATACTGCCTAGCTCGGTCAATACTGACCAACGAATTTTCCTAAGACAGCCTTTAGCAGGACTAAACGATGAGTCGTCAATTTCATGCCCAGACCTATGTCTGGCTGCATGTGTTTTCCTGTGCCGCGCGGCACTTGTCGTTCACCCGTTGCGCGGAAGAACTGCACATCACCCCGGGGGCGGTCAGCCAGCAGATCCGCCTGCTGGAAGAGCGGCTCGGTTTTCGCCTGTTTCACCGCCGCGCCCGCGGAGTGGAACTGAGCGCCGAGGGGCAGCGGCTGGCGATCACGGTGAACGAGGCCTACGGCAGCATCGACGCCGAACTGCGCCGGCTGGATGCCGGGATGATCAGCGGCACCTTGCGCCTGCGCTCGATCCCGTCGTTTCTCGGCAAGTGGCTGACCCCGCGCCTGCCCCGGCTGCAGCAGCGTTTTCCGGACATTCAGCTACGGCTGGTGGCCGAGGACAGCAGCGTGGCCTTGCATGAAGGTGATTTCGACCTGGCCATCGACCTCAATGACGGCAGCTATCCGGGACTGTTATCCACAGCCCTGCTGGATGAGCAGATCTTCCCGGTCTGTGCCCCGGGCCTGTTGCGCGGGCGGCCGCCGCTGCACGGTCCGGCAGACCTGGTGCATTTCCCGTTGCTGCACGACATCACTGCCTGGCGCGGCAGCTACGAGTACGCGGAGTGGGAGTTCTATCTCAATGCCATCGGCTTCGAGGGCGCGGATGTGCGGCGCGGGCACACCTTCAACCGCAACCACCTGACCATCGAGGCGGCGACTGCCGGGATGGGGGTGGCGATTGCCCGGCGCACCCTGCTCAACGATGAACTGGAGCGCGGCACCCTGATCGTGCCGTTTGGCCTCGCGGTGCCCAATCACAAGCGTTATGTGCTGCTGTATGCGCCGGGCGCGCTGAGCCATCCGGGCGTGCGCGCGGTGCACGACTGGCTGGTGGAAGAGGCGGAGATATTTCGCGGTTTGCACCCGCTGGGAGGGGGACACGGGTAAGCAGAAAGGACAGGGGAGTGAGGCGACCCAACTCCCGACATTAACAGCGCTTTTGCGCTTTGTCCGGCTTTATTTGCCAATAGATATTTATCTTTTTTAAGGGGTTGAATTGTTCTGCGCTCTGCCCAACTCTGTAACCAAGAGGCCGCAAAAAGTACGCCCTCAGGGGCACGCGGTTCCTCTCGCGAGCTAGCTGAAATAAGGGAAGAACTATGCAAATCCAGGTCAATAGCGATAACCATATTCAAAGCAGCATCCGACTGGAGGAGTGGGTACGTACTACCATTGAGAGCACGCTCGAACGCTACGAGGAGGACCTGACCCGAGTCGAGGTTCATCTGCGGGACGAGAACGGCGACAAGCCCGGTCCCCACGATTTGCGCTGCCAACTGGAGGCGCGGCCAAAAGGCCATCAACCGATTTCCGTGACCCACAAAGCCGAATCCCTGGAACTGGCCATCGAAGGAGCGGCCACCAAGCTGGAGAACTCCCTGGAACACCTGTTCGGCCGGTTGCGCAACAAGCGCGCCGCGGCAGCGCCAAGCGCCCGCGCCGGTCAGGCCGACGCCTTGCTTGAAGAGGAATTCCTGGAAAACGAACAGGCCGCGCTCAATAGCTGACGGCGCAAGTACCCAACCAAGAAGCACCTAGCAAAAAGGGCCTGCACATGCAGGCCCTTTTTTGTGCGCCGCGTTTCTGTAGGAGCGAGCGGGCGGCGATCCGACTTGCTCGCGATGCAGATGCCGCGGTGTGTCAGGCCGGGCGCCATCGCGAGCAATCGAGCGTCGACCGGCCGCTCCTACAGAAGCACGGGGACGTGCTGTTCTGCAGGAGCACGTTGGCTCAGAACGCCACGGAGGTCTGTACGTACAGGGTCCGTGGTTCGCCCACGTATTTGCCTTTGTTGTTGTCGTCGAACGAGCGGGTGAAGTACTGGTGGTTGAAGATGTTCTTCACCCCGACCGCCACGTTGAGGTCCGACAGTTGCGGGCCGAAGTCGTAGGCGGCGCGGCTGCTGAACAGCATGTAGCCGGGAATCCGTCCGGTGCTGCCGTCGGCGCTTTCGGTGGAGGTGTTGGCGTTGTCGGCGAACTGGCTGCTCTGGTAGCTGCTGTCGAAGTTCAGTTTCCACGGGCCTTCGGTGTAACCGATGCCGAGGGTGCCTTTGTGCTTGGACGAGAACGGCACGCGGTTGCCCTTGTTCGGCCCGTCTTCACGAATGGTGGCGTCGACGTAGGCGTAGGTGGCGTACAGATCGAAACCGGCCAGCGCCGGACTCAGGCCGTCCAGTGCGTAATTGACGCTGGTCTCGATGCCCTGGTGGCGGGTTTCGCCACGGGCGATCACCGAGTCGTTGGTCTGGTTGCTGTCGTACTGGTTGTCGAAGTTGATCAGGAACGCGCCGATCTCCGCCCGCAGGCTGCCGTCGTCATAGCGGGTGCCCAGTTCCCAGGTGCGGGCCTTTTCCGGTTTCACTTCGCCGCTGCTCACGCGGTTGGGCATCTGGCTGTACTGCACGCTGCCGAACGAACCCTCGGTGTTGGCGTAGAGGTTCCAGCTGTCGGTCAGGTGGTACATCACGTTCAGTGCCGGCAGCGCGGTGTTGTAGTCGCCCTTGTATTTGACGTTGGTCAGGTTGTTGGTCTGCTGGGACTCGATCATCTCGTAGCGGATGCCCGGGGTGAGGGTCCACTTGCCGATGTCGATGCGGTCGTCGACGAAGAACGCATTGGCCTCGGTGCCACCGCGGGTATCGCGGTCGTTGCGGCTGCTGGTGCTGGGCAACTGCTGGTTGGCGCTGATCGGCGTGCGGTAGCGCAACTCGTGCCCGGCCTCGTTGATGTAGCGGTAGCCGATGCCCAGCTCATGGCTGGTCGGCCCGAGGTCGAAGCCCTGGGCGAAGCGGGTTTCGATGCCGCGCACCCAGTATTCGCGTGGCGACAGCGACAGGAAGCTGCCCTGGTCCAGGTAGCCGCTGCGCAGGGTCTTGGTGAAGAAGCTGTTGACGGTGAATTCGCGGCGATCTTCCTGGTAGCGGTAGCCGAAGTTGATCAGCGTACGGCGGCCCCAGAACTTGTCGTACGGGCGGGTCGACTGATACGGATCGGCCTTGTAGTCGGCAACGTTGAGGCCGCCGGGCATATCGGCCTCGCCCTCGTAGTACTGGGCCATGGCGTTGAAGCTGTTGGCGTCGTCGAGCTGGTAGTGGCCCTTGAGGATCAGGTCGTCGATCTGTGTGTCGCTGTGTTCGCGCCAGTCGCCGCCACGGGTGCCGGAGTACAGCAGGGCGCCGCCCAGGCCGTTGTCGGCGGTGCCGCCGGCCAGCAGGTTGCCGGTGGTCTTGAAACCGTCGTGGCTGGAGGACGGGCTGGTCTCGGTCTGGAAGCCGCCCTTGACCGTGGGCGCATCGGGGATGGCGCGGGTCACGAAGTTGACGATGCCGCCGACGTTCTGCGGCCCGTAACGCACGGCGCCGCCGCCACGCACCACGTCCACCGCGTCCATGTTGCCCATGCTGACCGGGGCGAAGGACAGCTGCGGCTGGCCATAGGGCGCGAAGGGTACCGGAATGCCGTCCATCAGTACCGTGGAGCGCGAGGCCAGGCGTGGGTTGAGCCCGCGAATGCCGAAGTTCAGCGCCATGTCGTGGCTACCGGTGCCGTTGTTTTCCGGGGCATTGACCCCGGGGATGCGGTTGAGCACGTCGCGGGCCTGGGTGGCGCCCTGGCGTTCGAATGCTTCGCGGCGGATCACGTCACGGGCACCCGGGTGTTCGAATACATTGGTCTGCGCCGCATCGCCCAGCCAGTCGCCGACCACGCTGGACGTGCCCAGCTCCAGGGCCGCCGGTGCGCCCTCGGCGCTCACCGGTTGCAGGCTGAAGGCATTGCCGCCTTCGGCGCGGGCTTGCAGGCCGGTGCCCTTGAGCAAGGCATTCAGACCTTCTTCGGTGGTGTAGCTGCCTTCCAGGCCCTGGCTCTGCACGCCGCTGGCGACCTGGGAGCCGAAGGAGATCAGCACCCCGGCTTCACGGCCGAACTGGTTCAGGGCGTTTTCCAGCGACGACGCGGCGATGTGGTAATCGCGCGACAGGCCATCGGCGGCCATGGCCGGCGGCAGGGCGGCCAAGCTCAGGCTGGCGCCCAGCAGCAACTGGCGCAGGGTGCGGGCAAGGGGCGTGAGGCGAGTGGGTTGCTGGGGCATGGACATCGATCCTGAGAAGGTTGCAGTCAAGGGGGCTTTCCTTCTCTGTCACGCGAGTGCTGGAAAACGGCTCACACAAAATGAAAAAAAACGGCACACCTGAAAAAACATTGAATCGACGCCTGTAGCCGCTGCCGCAGGCTGCGATAAGGCCCGAAGGGCCTTCGAGGGCCTCAAGAGCACGTCCCCTTCGGGGCCGATCGCAGCCTGCGGCAGCGGCTACAGGTCACGCGCGGGCTTCGACCGTGACCCAGTAGCGGGTGAAGCGGCGGACCTTCACCGGCAGGCTGATTTCCAGCAGGTCGAGGATCCGTTCGCTATCGTCCAGTGGATAACTGCCGGAGATCAGCAGGTCGGCGACCCGTGGATCGCAGTTGAGCTGGCCGCGACGGTAGCGCCCCAACTCGTCGAGGAAGTCCGCCAGGCGCATCTGGGCGGCCACCAGCATGCCTTCGCTCCAGGCGCCGCTGCCGGCGTCCAGCGGCCGCGGGTTGTCCCAGGCGCTGCGGGTGAAGCTCAATTGCTGTTCCTTGCTTACCACTAACGGCGCTCCCGAATAATCCGACGGGCTGAGGCTGACGTTGCCTTCGAACACCGCCAGCTGGGTGCGCTGGCTGAACTGGCGCAGGTTCAGCCGGGCGCCTTGCGGGCGTAAAACGCCCTGGGCGCTCTGAATCAGCAGCGGCCGGCGGTCGGCCGCGGCGGTCAGCAGGATCTCCCCGGCTAACAGCCGGATCAGCCGTTGCTGGCCGTCGAAACTCACGTCCACCGCGCTGTCGGTATTGAGCTGCAACTGGCTGCCATCGCTCAATTGCAGTTTGCGCCGTTGGCCCACCGGGCTGCGGTAGTCGGCCATCAGCGGGGTCAGCGGGTTGTGTTCGCGCAAGCCCCAGGCCGCCGCGGAACCGGCGCCGAGGATCAGCAGCAGTTTCAGCGCCTGGCGCCGGCTGGAGGACTTCGGCGCAGTGAGCGCGGCATGGGCCAGGGGCGAAGACAGGCCGCGCAGCCGCGAATTGACCCGCTGGATATGTTCCCAGGCCCGTTGATGTTCGCTGTGGGCGTCGTGCCATTGCTGCCAGGCCCGTTGCTGGCGTGGGCTGAGCGGGCCCGCCTGCATTTCGAGCAGCCAGTGCACGGCCTGTTCGGCGACCTGGGCGCCGATGTCCGGCGGGCGGGGGAGGCCAGTGTTCACAGGGCGAAGTAGCAGCGCAGGGCTGCCTTGTGCAGGTGGCGCTTGACCGTGGCGATGGAGATCCCCAGCTCGCGGGCGATCTCGCCATGTTTCAGGCCATCGACCTGGGCCAGCAGGAACGCGCGTTTCACCAGGCGCGGCAAACCGTCGAGCAACTGGTCCAGCTCCAGCAGGGTCTGCAGGATGATCGCCTTGTCTTCCTCGGACGGCGCCAGCAGTTCCGGCATCTGCGCCAGCGTCTCGAGATAGGCCCGTTCCAGGTCCTGGCGCCGGTAATGGTTGCACAGCACCCGCTTGGCGATGGTGGTGAGGAACGCCCGGGGCTCGACGATCGACGGCGTTTCCCGGGTGCTGAGCACCCGCATGAAGGTGTCCTGGGCCAGGTCGGCGGCGCTGTCGGGGCAGCCGAGCCGACGCCGCAACCAGCCGTTCAGCCAGCTGTGATGGGCGTGATAGAGGACTTCGACGGTAGAGGAGTGAGCCAAGCCGAACGCTCCGGCAGCATGAAAATGCTTAAGAGAACAAGAATTGTTCGCATTGTAGTGGCCTGGCATGGCATTGGGCAATCAACCCGGACCGGCGGAAGATCCCACGACAGATCGGTGATTTTTTGCGCATGAGAATATTTATCATTAATATTGCGCCGACTTGAGTCCGGGTAGGGGAATTCCCTGCGCCGGGCGGTCCTGGTTTCAAGGTCGAAACATGAAAAGCAAAGTTGCCACGATCCCCTCTTCCTACCGTCTGGCGGTGACGTCGCGAGTGCTGGCCGCGGTATTCGGCGGTTACCTGCTGGCGGCGTTGTCCAGCGTCTGCATGACCCTGCTGCTCCCCGTGTCCCGCGCCGATGCGGTGGTCAGCGGCATGATGACCTCCTTCCTGTTCTATCTGGTGGCGGTGCTCTGGTGCTTTGCCTGCCGCACGGCCTGGCAGGCCTGGCTCGGTTTGCTGCTGCCGGCGCTGGGGTTGGCGGCGATTTCTGCGTGGGCGCACGGGATGAATCTTTCATGAAGGAGGGATTTCGCCAGTCCATGGCCTGGCTGCACACCTGGGCCGGACTGGTATTCGGCTGGCTGCTGCTGGCGATTTTCCTGACCGGCACCCTGGCCTACTTCAAGGACGAAATCAGCCACTGGATGCAGCCCGAAGTGCCGTCGCGCTCGGTCAGCAACGAAACCAGCCTGATCCTCGCCCAGAGTTATCTGCAGCAGCACGCCCAGGGCGCCTCGCGCTGGTTCATCAACCTGCCCGATGCCCGTGAGCCGGGGTTGTCGGTGATGTGGCAGTTCCCGGGCAAGCCCGGCGAGCGCGGCGCCTTCACCCAGAAACTGCTGGACCCGGCCACCGGTGCCGAGCTGCAGGCCCGCGATACCCGCGGCGGCGAGTTCTTCTACCGCTTCCATTTCCAGTTGCAGATGCCTCATCCGTGGGGCCGCTGGCTGTCCACCGCGGCGGCCATGCTGATGTTCGTCGCCTTGATTAGCGGCATCATCACCCACAAGAAAATCTTCAAGGACTTCTTCACCTTCCGCCCCCGCAAGGGCCAGCGCTCCTGGCTCGACGGGCACAACGCGGTGGGCGTGCTGGTGCTGCCGTTCCACCTGATGATCACCTACAGCAGCCTGGTGATCTTCATGTCGATGGTCATGCCGGCGAGCATCCTGGCCACCTACGGCAACGACACCCGGGCGTATTTCAACGAAGTGTTCCCCGCCAGCAAAACCGCCCCGGCCGCAGGCAAGCCGGCGCACCTGGTGCAACTTGAACCGCTGCTGGAGCAGGCCCGCGAGCAGTGGCCGGGTGGCCGCGTGGGGCGGATCACGGTGAACAATCCGGGGGACGCCAATGCCTCGGTGAATGTCATGCGTCATGGTGGCGACCAGGTGGTCCGCGACTTTGGCAACGTGGTCACGTTCGACGGGGTCAGCGGCAAGCTGTTGCAGGTGTCGCCGCCGCAGTCGACGGCCCTGGCCATCAACGGCAGTTTTTACGGGCTGCACATGGGCCTCTTCGCCGGGCCGCTGCTGCGCTGGCTGTACTTTATCTGCGGCCTGGCCGCCACCGCGATGATCGGCACCGGGCTGGTGATCTGGCTGGGCAAGCGCCAGCTCAAGCATGCCAAGAGTGGAGTGACGCCCTTCGAACTGCGCCTGGTGGAAGTGCTGAACATCGCCAGCATGTCCGGCCTGGTGCTGGCCGTCGCCGCCTTCTTCTGGGCCAATCGCCTGTTGCCGGTGAGCCTTGCCGGGCGGGCGGACTGGGAAGTGAACAGCTTCTTTATCGTCTGGGGCCTGAGCCTGCTGCACGCCGCGCTGCGTCGCGGGCGCAAGGCCTGGGTCGAGCAGTTGGGCCTGGCGGCGCTGTTGCTGGCCAGCGTGCCGCTGCTCGATGCGCTGACGATGCCCGATGTGCTGGATGGTTTCCTGGTGCATGGCGACTGGGTCCGCGCCGGCTTCGACCTGACCTGCCTGGCGGCGGGGCTGTTCCTCGCTTGGGGGGCCTGGAAGATGTCGCGTCCTGTCGCCCAGCCTGCCGTTGCCGCCCGCTCGCGACGGGCCGCCCTTGAAACCGAGGTGAACTGAATGCTCCTGGCGCTGCTGTTGTGTTACCCAGGCTTTGCCGGCTTGTGCCTGTCGATGGACCGTCATCACGCCGAACTCCTGGGCTACAAACCCACGGCCTGTCGCCGCTCTGGCTTGCGCATTGGCGGCTGGCTGCTGCTGGCCGGCTCGCTGTGGGCGGCGATCGCGGCGGCCGGCTGGGGCCTGGGCCTGGTGCAATGGTGCGCGGCCTTGATGCTCAGCGCCTTGTCGCTGGTGCTGTTGCTGCCGTATCAACCGCGCCTGGCGTTGCTGGCGGCGGGGCTGGGATTGCTGGTCAGCCCGCTGGCCGCGTTGGCGCAATGAGCGTTCTGCAGCGCCGGGCCTGAGGGGCCGGCTCGATTGTTCGTTGACACGAACCCCTCGCCAATCGTTATCTGGGCGCCCGTCGCCGCGGCTGCAAGGTTGTCGGCGCGGGTTCGAGGTCATCAAGGAAATACGTTTTTCATGGGTTCAGCACATCGTTTCTACACTCGCGGGCTGGGGTTGTTCCTGGCCCTGTCACTGGCGGCTTGCGCCAGCCATCCCGGCGCCCGCTACGCCGCCAGCCTGGATCAGGTCCTGGCCGACCCGGCGCTGCAGGGCGCCACGGTATCGCTGACGGTGCGCGATGCCGAGAGCGGCGCGGCCTTGTATCAGCACAACCCCGACAGCCGCCTGATCCCGGCTTCGAGCCTCAAGCTGCTGACCACCGCCGCCGCGCTGGACGTGCTCGGCCCCGACTACCGTTTCGCCACCGAGGTGCTGGGCGACGGCGCGCAGCAGGGCGAGCGCCTGCTGGGCAATCTCTACCTGCGCGGTTCCGGCGATCCGAGCATGCAGGCCAAGGATTATCAGGAGCTGGCGGCGGCGGTGGCGCGCACCGGCATTCGTCAGATTGCAGGTGACCTGGTGCTCGACGACACCGCCTTCGATGACCAGCGGCTCGGCGTCGATTGGGCCAGCGACGATGAAAGCCTGTATTACGCGGCGCAGATTTCCGCCCTCAATATTTCCCCCAACGACGACTTCGACGCCGGCAGCGTGCTGGTGTCAGTCACGGCGCCGACGATGCCGGGAGCGCCGCTGGCGGTACGCGTCAGCCCGGAAAACCGGTTGATGAGCCTGCGCAATCAGGGCCGGGTCGGAACGACGGACAGCCTGCAGGTCGGCCGTGAGCATGGCAGCAACCTGCTGTTGGTCAGCGGCGCCTTGCCGCCGGGGCAGTCGCGGCGCCATTGGGTCAGCGTGTGGGAGCCGACCCGGCTGGTGGCGGACGTGTTCCAACAAGCGCTGGCCGAGCAGGGCGTGACGGTGCAGGGCCAGGTGCGCCTCGGCCAGCCCACGGCGTCCGCCGCCCGGGTGCTGGCCAGTCACTCGTCGATGCCGCTGGCGGGCTTGATCACGCCGCTGCTCAAGCTGTCGAACAACAACATGTCGGAAGTGCTGCTCAAGGCCATGGGCCGCAAGACCGCCAATGCCGGCACCGCGGCTGCCGGGGTGGCGGCCATCGAGGGCTTCCTGCGGCGCCAGGGCCTGAGCCCGCAAGGGCTGGTGCAGGTGGATGGCTCGGGGCTGTCGCGGCGCAACCAGATTTCCAGCCAGAGCCTCAGCGACCTGTTGCTGGTGGCGCGCAAGCAGCCCTGGTTCGCCACCTGGTACGCGGCGCTGCCGGTGGCCGGCGATGCCCAGCGCATGACTGGCGGCACCCTGCGTTATCGCCTGCAAGGCACTGGGGCTGTGGATAACCTGCATGCCAAGACCGGCTCGATGCAGGGCGTGTCGTCGCTGTCCGGGTATCTGCGCGCGGCCGATGGCCGCCGGCTGGTGCTGGTGATGCTGTCGAACAACTACCGGGCCGACGGCGCGCACATCAAGGCCCTGGAAGATCGGGTGACGCAGGCGCTGCTGCAATAAGGCTGGGGATCGGGTTTGCCTGACACATCGCCATCGCGGGCAAGCCTCGCTCCTACGGGGTGTGCGGTGTGAGGGCGGGCGCGGTGCTTCTGTAGGAGCGAACGGGCGGCGATCCGACTTGCTCGCGATAAAGGCGACGCGCTGTAACTGGCGGCTGTACTCAGCCAAGAAACGCCTGGCGATATTCCCCGGGCGTGCCACCCAGGGCCTGGCGAAAGCGATTGGTGAAGTGGCTGGCGCTGGCGAAACCGCAGGCCAGGGCAATCTCGCCCAGGGGCAGGCGGGTGCTGCGCAGCAGGTCGCGAGCGTGTTTCAGGCGTCGTGCCAGCAGGTATTGGTGGGGCGGCAGGCCGAAGCTTGCGCGGAACATCCGCGCAAAGTGGTATTCCGACAAGGCGCAGCGCGCGGCCAGTTGCCCGAGGCTGAGCGGTTCGGCCAGCTGGCTGTCGATGTACTCCACCAGTTGCCGACGCTGATGCGCCGCCAGCCCGCCCTTGAGGCGCAGCCCCTGGCGCTGGCCGATCTGGGTCAGCAGGGCGTGGCTGAGCATCTCGTGGGCCAGGCTGCTGGTCAGCAGGCGCTCGCCGGGTTCGTCCCAGTTCAGCTGGATCAGTTGCCGAAAGCGCCTGGCCTGCTGCGGATCGTCGAGGAAGGTGTTTTCCTGCAATTGCAGCTCGCGGGGTTCGCGGTCCAGCAGGGTCACGCAGCCCAGGGCAAATTGTTCCGGGCTGAAATACAGGTGGGCCAGGCGGATCTCGCCGTTGATCACCCAGGCCGAACGGTGCTCGGCGGGCAGGATGCACAGCTTGTCCGGGCCGCCCTTGGTTCCCGGCTGGCCGCGGCGAAAGGTCCCGGTGCCGCCGGCGATGTAGCATGACAGGGTGTGATGGCTCGGCGCTTCGTAGTCCTGGGCGTCGTGATGGTTGCTCCACAAGGCTGCGGCCAGGCCGTCACCGAGCTCGGCGCTGTGCTCCAGGCGAGCATTGGGCGAGCGGTTCAGGGCTTGAAAGACTTGCAGGGTTTCCAGGGTAGACATGGTTTTGATTCGATAAAGGGTGGCACGTTGTAGCCGCTGCCGCAGGCTGCGATCGGCTCCGCAGGAGACGCGCTTTTGAGATCGCAAGAAGGTCCTGCGGGTCGAGCGCGACCCCGGCCTATCGCAGCCTTCGGCAGCGGCTACAGGAGCGAAGTCAGATGTTTCGCATCCTACTCCGTAGGCAACGCGCTGCCAGCCCGGTAACCGACAAAAGCGCAAGTTTATGCAAGCGCCCGGGCGCGCAATGGCCTGAGACTGGGTTGCCCTGCACAGGAGTCCCGCGCCATGAACCTCTCGCTTTATCTGCTCACCGTCCTGATCTGGGGCACCACCTGGATCGCCCTCAAGCTGCAGCTGGGGGTGGTGGCGATTCCGGTGTCCATCGTCTATCGCTTTGCCCTGGCGGCCCTGGTGCTGTTCGTCATGCTGCTGCTCAGCCGCAAGCTGCAAGTGATGAACCGTCGCGGGCACCTGATCTGCCTGGCCCAGGGGCTGTGCCTGTTCTGTATCAACTTCATGTGTTTCCTGCACGCCAGCCAGTGGATTCCCAGCGGCCTGGTGGCGGTGGTGTTTTCCACGGCGACCCTGTGGAACGCCCTGAATGCCCGGGTGTTCTTCGCCCAGAAGATCGCCCGCAACGTACTGCTGGGCGGGGCGCTGGGGCTGCTGGGGCTGGGCCTGCTGTTCTGGCCGGAGCTGGCCGGCCATAGCGCCAGCCCGCAAACCCTGCTCGGCCTGGGGTTGGCGTTGTTGGGGACCCTGTGTTTCTCGGCGGGCAACATGCTGTCCAGCCTGCAACAGAAAGCCGGCCTCAAACCGCTGACCACCAACGCCTGGGGCATGGCCTATGGCGCGGCGATGCTGGCGGCTTATTGCCTGGTCAAGGGCATCCCTTTCGACATGGAGTGGAACGCGCGCTACATCGGCTCCTTGCTGTATCTGGTGATCCCGGGTTCGGTGATCGGCTTCACCGCCTACCTGACCCTGGTCGGCCGCATGGGCCCGGAGCGGGCGGCCTACTGCACCGTGCTGTTCCCGGTGGTGGCGCTGAATGTCTCGGCCTTCGCCGAAGGTTACCAATGGACCGCCCCGGCGCTGGCCGGGCTGGTCCTGGTGATGCTGGGCAACGTGCTGGTGTTCCGCAAGCCCAAGCCGCTGGCCGTCCGCGATCCCCGGCTCGCCTGATGGGTAGCGCGGCTGCTGCAGGGTTTGAGGAGCTTCTGTAGGAGCGAAGCTTGCTCGCGATAGCGGTGTCTCAGGTACACCGCGTCGTGCCTATCGCGGGCAATCGAGCGTCGACCGGCCGCTCCTACAGTGGACCGCGTTGGTTTCAGCCTTTCCACACCTGCGGGTTGACCAGGTCCTGCGGGCGTTCGCCGAGCAGGGCGCTGCGCAGGTTGGCCAGGGCGCGGTTGGCCATGGCGTCGCGGGTTTCATGGGTGGCCGAGCCGATATGCGGCAGGGTCACGGCGTTTTTCAGCTGGAACAGCGGCGACTCGGCCAGCGGTTCCTTCTCGTAGACATCCAGGCCGGCGCCGCGAATCGTGCCGTTGCGCAGGGCTTCGATCAGCGCCGGCTCATCCACTACCGGACCGCGGGAGATGTTCACCAGGATCGCGCTCGGCTTCATCAGCGCCAGTTCGCGGTGGCTGATCAGGTGCTTGGTCTTCTCGCTCAACGGCACCACCAGGCAGACGAAATCCGCTTCGGCCAGCAACTGCTCGAGGCTACGGAATTGCGCGCCCAGCTCCTGTTCCAGCGCGGTCTTGCGGCTGTTGCCGCTATAGATCACCGGCATGTTGAAGCCCAGGCGACCGCGTCGGGCGATGGCCGCGCCGATATTGCCCATGCCGACGATGCCCAGGGTCTTGCCGTGCACATCGCAACCGAACAGCGGTGCGCCGACGCTGGCCTGCCACTGCCCGGCCTTGGTCCAGGCGTCCAGTTCGGCGACGCGCCGGGCGCTGCTCATCAGCAGGGCGAAGGCCAGGTCGGCGGTGCTTTCGGTGAGCACGTCCGGGGTGTTGGTGAGCATGATCCCGCGTTCGTTGAAGTAGGCCAGGTCATAGTTGTCGTAGCCCACCGAGACACTGGAGACCACTTCCAGCTGGCTGGCGTTTTCCAGCTGCGCGCGGCCCAGCTTGCGACCGACGCCGATCAAGCCGTGGGCGTGGGGCAGGGCTTCGTTGAATTGCGCGCCGATATCGCCCAGCTTGGGGTTGGGCACTATCACCTCGAAGTCCTGGCGCAGGCGCTCGATCATGTCCGGGGTGATGCGGCTGAAGGCAAGTACGGTCTTTTTCATCGCGGGAAAGCTCGTCAGGCGGAGGAGAATGCCAAGCAAGCTAACATTCCCCACGGGCTTTTTGTAGCGGCTGCACAGGGCTGTGAGGGCAAGAAGGTTCTGCGACTGTAGCCGCTGCCGCAGGCTGCGATCGGCTCCGCAGGAGACGTGCTCTTGAGATCGCAGGAGGTCCTGCGGACCTTTCGCAGCCTGCGGCAGCGGCTACAGGGGGGAAGCATGACAAAGCCCCGAAGGGCTTGGCTCAAGTGGTCAGGCGTACGCCGCTGAGGCCGCCGCTCAGTTCATAGGCCGTCAGCTCCGCCTGATGGGCGGCGAGAATCTCCGGCAGGGTATTGCGCAGGTACTCGACCCAGGTCTTGATCTTGGCATCCAGGTACTGGCGCGATGGGTAGATGGCGTACAGGTTCAGTTCCTGGGAGCGGTACTTGGGCATGACCCGCACCAGGGTGCCGTTGCGCAGGCCCTCGATGGCCGCGTACACCGGCAGCACGCCCAGGCCCATGCCGCTGGTGATCGCGGTTTTCAGCGCGTCGGCGGAGTTCACCAGGAACGGCGAGCCGTTGAGCGTGACCCCTTCCTGGCCCTCGGGGCCGTCGAACAGCCATTTGTCCAGGGCGATCACCGGGCTCACCAGGCGCAGGCAGGCATGGTTCGACAGGTCGCTGGGGCTGCTCGGGCAGCCATTGGCTTTCACGTAGGCCGGCGAGGCGCAGACGATGCTGTAGGTGATGCCCAGGCGCTGGGAGACGAAGCCCGAGTCCGGCAGTTCGCTGGCCAGCACGATGGACACGTCGTAGCCCTCGTCCAGCAGGTCCGGCACGCGGTTGGCCAGGGTCAGGTCGAAGGTCACGTCCGGGTGCGACTTGCGGTACCGGGCGATGGCGTCGATCACATAGTGCTGGCCGATGCCGGTCATGGTGTGGACTTTCAGCTGGCCGGACGGGCGCGCGTGGGCGTCGCTGGCCTCGGCCTCGGCTTCTTCGACATAGGCCAGGATCTGTTCGCAGCGCAGCAGGTAGCGCTTGCCGGCCTCCGTGAGCGCGATGCGGCGAGTGGTGCGGTTGAGCAGGCGGGTTTGCAGATGGGCCTCCAGATTGGAGACCGCGCGCGAGACGTTGGCCGTGGTGGTGTCGAGCTGGACGGCGGCGGCGGTGAAGCTGCCGGCTTCGGCGACACAACTGAAGGCGCGCATGTTTTGCAAAGTGTCCATGGGGTGCTCTCTCGGGAGATGGCAAATTGTGACACGAAGTAACAGATTGTTGGCTATTCCACCAAGGGATTATCGCGCGAACGGTAATAAAGATTCACAGGAATCCCAGCTTATCGCCGCAAAGCCCGCCGCCTAGAATTGCGCCGATCTGTAGGGGCCGGCTGCCGGAGCCCCGTGCAATGCGGTGGGTCAGTGACACCGTCTCGCGAGCAAGCTCGCTCCTACAGGGATCCGCCTTCTCCCTATTTCAGGAATTCGCAGCAGTGCCGCGTCGCATCAGCAGAGAGCTGAAGACTCTCAGTGTTTGGGCTTTATCGTTAGCAATCAGCGGCTGCATCGGAACCGGGGGCATTGCCCCGCAAGGCAAGGCACTACCGGCCAATACACTGGCCACCGACGAGGCGATCCAGAGCGCCGCGCGCGACGCCCGCTGGCCCACCGCCCAGTGGTGGCAGGCCTATGGCGATGCGCAGTTGAACCAGTGGGTGAACCTGGCCGTGCAGGGCAGCCCGAGCATGGCCATGGCCGCCGCCCGGGTACGCCAGGCGCGTGCCATGGCCGGCATCGCCGAGTCGGCCGAGTCGCTGCAGATCAAGGGCGACGCCACCCTCAAGCGCCACAACTGGCCCACCGACCAGTTCTATGGCCCGGGCGAGCTGGCCAACAGCACCACCTGGGACAACAACGCCGCGCTCGGCTTCAGCTACGCCCTCGACCTCTGGGGCCGGGAAAGCAATGCCAGCGAGCGTGCCGTGGACCTGGCGCACATGAGCGCCGCCGAGGCGCGCCAGGCCCAGCTGGAACTGCAGAACAATGTCGTGCGCGCCTATATCCAGCTGTCGCTGCAATACGCCCAGCGCGACATCGTCCTGGCCACCCTGAAGCAGCAGGAACAGATTCTCGAACTGGCGCAAAAGCGCCTGGCCGGCGGCATCGGCACCCACTTCGAAGTCAGCCAGGCGCAGACCCCGCTGCCGGAAACCCATCGCCAGCTGGATGCCCTGGACGAAGAAATCGCCCTGGGTCGCAACCAGATCGCCGCCCTGGCCGGCAAGGGACCGGGGGCGGGCGCGCAGTTGCAACGGCCGAGCCTGTCCCTGGCCGCGCCGCTGAAACTGCCGTCGGCGCTGCCCGCCGAACTGCTCGGCCAGCGTCCGGACGTGGTCGCCAGCCGCTGGCAGGTGGCGGCCCAGGCGCGCGGCATCGATGTCGCCCACGCCGGCTTCTACCCCAACGTCGACCTGGTGGGCAGCCTTGGCTACATGGCCACCGGCGGCGGGGCGCTGGAGTTCCTCACCGGCAAGAAGCTCAATTACAACGTCGGCCCGGCCATCAGCCTGCCGATCTTCGACGGCGGCCGCCTGCGCGCTGAACTGGGCGAGGCCGCGGCCGGCTACGACATCGCCGTGGCCCACTACAACCAGACCCTGGTCAACGCCCTGAAGAACATCTCCGACCAGTTGATCCGCCGCGAGTCCATGGACAAGCAGGCCGCGTTCGCCGCCGAGTCGGTGGCGTCGGCGCAGAAGACCTACGACATCGCCATGGTCGCCTTCCAGCGTGGCCTCACCGACTACCTCAATGTGCTCAATGCCCAGGGCATGCTGTTCCGCCAGCAACAGGTCCAGCAGCAGGTCCAGGCCGCGCGCCTGAGCGCCCATGCCGAGCTGGTGACGGCCCTGGGCGGTGGCCTGGAGGCAGGGCGGGACGTGCCCGAGGACAGCAAGACCCAACCGAGCAAGACTCCGGCGGCGCTGGCTGTCTTCGATCATTAAGAGCTGACCATTAAAAGCCGACCCCCAAGTGCTGATCACT
This sequence comes from Pseudomonas sp. T8, assembly GCF_024610635.1. Classification (NCBI taxonomy): domain Bacteria; kingdom Pseudomonadati; phylum Pseudomonadota; class Gammaproteobacteria; order Pseudomonadales; family Pseudomonadaceae; genus Pseudomonas; species Pseudomonas sp. T8. The sequence goes on along the minus strand of NZ_CP102374.1, from coordinate 3,147,852 downwards.
GAGTAAGACCCCATGACTCCCTTGCCTGCACCCTTGCGCTGGCTGTACTCCCTTGAATGGCGCCGGGGCTTCTTCGACTGGGCACGCAGCGACGGCGTGACCTGGGTCTATATCTTCAAGGTCCTGGCCGCCGCGTTCCTCACCCTGTGGCTGGCCATGCGCCTGGAGCTGCCGCAACCGCGCACGGCGATGATCACCGTGTTCATCGTCATGCAGCCGCAGAGCGGCCAGGTGTTCGCCAAGAGCTTCTATCGCTTTCTCGGCACCCTGGCCGGGTCGGCGGTGATGGTGGCGCTGATCGCCCTGTTCGCCCAGAACACCGAACTGTTCCTCGGTTCGCTGGCGATCTGGGTCGGCATCTGCTCGGCCGGCGCCGCCCGTTATCGCAACTTCCGCGCCTATGGCTTCGTGCTTGCCGGCTACACCGCGGCGATGGTCGGCTTGCCGGCCCTGGCCCATCCGGACGGGGCCTTTATGGCGGCGGTGTGGCGGGTGCTGGAAATCTCCCTGGGGATTCTCTGCTCGACCCTGGTCAGCGCTGCGATCCTGCCGCAGACCGCCAGCGCGGCGATGCGCAACGCCTTGTACCAGCGCTTCGGGGTGTTCGCCCTGTTCGTCACCGACGGTTTGCGCGGCCGTAGCCAGCGCGATGCGTTCGAGAGCGGCAACGTGCGTTTCATCGCCGAAGCGGTAGGCCTGGAAGGCCTGCGCAGCGTCACGGTGTTCGAAGACCCGCACATGCGCCGACGCAACGGCCGCCTGAGCCGTTTGAACAGCGAGTTCATGGGCATCACCACCCGCTTCAACGCCCTGCATCAGTTGCTCGAGCGCCTGCGCGGCAGCGCCGCCGAGTATGTGCTGGCGGCGACCAAACCCGGGTTGCAGGACCTCGCCGAACTGCTGGACGGTTTCTCCGGCCGCGCCCTGACCAGCCCCGATGCCGCGCGCCTGGCCGAACAGCTGGCGAGCTACAAGGCCGAGCTGCCGGCGCGGGTGCGCAGCATGCGCGCGCTGTTCCAGGAGCACGAGCCGAGCGATGCCGAGCAACTGGATTTCCATACCGCCTATGAGCTGCTCTATCGCTTCGTCGACGAGTTGCACAGCTACGCGCAGACCCACGCGTCCCTGGCCGAACACAGCCACGAGCGCGAGCGCTGGGACGAGCCCTTCACCCCGCAGACCAACTGGCTGGCCTCGGCCGCCTCGGGGATCCGCGCCTCGTTCATCCTGATCGTGCTCGGCAGTTACTGGGTCGCCACCGCCTGGCCCAGCGGCGCCACCATGACCCTGATCGCGGCGGCCACCGTCGGTCTCTCGGCGGCGACGCCGAACCCGAAACGCATGGCCTTCCAGATGGCCTGCGGCACCTTGATCGGGGCCGTGGTCGGCTTCGTCGAGATGTTCTTCGTGTTCCCCTGGATCGACGGTTTTCCGCTGCTGTGCGTGATGCTGGCGCCGGTGATCGTGCTCGGTTCGTTCCTCGCTTCACGCCCGCAGTACGCTGGCGTGGGCCTGGGCCTGCTGATCTTTTTCAGCACCGGTTCGGTGCCGGACAACCTGACCGTCTACAACCCCTACGCCTTCATCAACGACTACATCGCCATGATCATGGGCATGCTGGTCTGTGCCGCCGCCGGGGCGATCATCCTGCCGCCCAACAGCCGCTGGTTGTGGCGCCGCCTGGAGCAGGACCTGCGCGGCCAGGTGGTGTACGCCATCAGCGGCAAGCTCAAGGGCCTGGCGTCGAGCTTCGAAAGCCGCACCCGCGACCTGCTGCACCAGGCCTATGGCCTGGCGGCGGGGCAGCCGCAGGTGCAGCGCGAGCTGCTGCGCTGGATGTTTGTGGTGCTGGAGGTGGGGCACGCCATCATCGAGCTGCGCAAGGAACAGGCGATCCTCCCGGTGCACCCGGCCTACGCCGAATCCCAGCCGTGGCGCCAGGCGATCCGGGTGATGGGCCGCTCGTTGGTGCGGCTGTTCCTGCAACCGGGCCAGAGCAACCTGGAGCGCGCGCTGGTCGCGGTCGATCATGCGATCAGCCGGGTCCAGGCCAGCGACGAACCCTTCGCCCCGCACTTCGATACCTCGGTGTTGCGCCGGGTGAAGAGCTACCTGCACTTCATCCGCAGCTCATTGCTCGACCCGCAATCGCCGCTGGCCGCCTATGCCGCGCCGCCAGCCGTACAGGCCCCGCCCCAAGGACTTGAACATGCCTCGTGAAATCGCCTTCCACGGCGTGTACATGCCGACCATGACCCTGATGTTCTTCATTGCCGCGGCCCTGGCCTGGGCCCTGGACCGCTTCATCTCGGGTTATGACCTGTACCGTTTTTTCTGGCACCCGGCGCTGCTGCGCCTGAGCCTGTTCTGCTGTCTGTTCGGCGCCATGGCGCTCACTGTTTACCGTTGAGAGTCCCACGATGAAAAAGTTTTTCAGCCTGCTCGCGACCCTGCTGGTGCTGGCCCTGGCCCTGTGGATCGGCCGCACCCTGTGGGTGCATTACATGAACACGCCGTGGACCCGCGACGGCCGGGTGCGCGCCGACATCATCAACGTCGCCGCCGACGTCACCGGGGAAGTGGTGGACGTGCCGGTGCGCGACAACCAGCTGGTGAAAAAGGGCGACCTGCTGATGCAGATCGACCCCGAGCACTACCAGATCGCGGTCAAGCAGGCGCAGTCGCTGGTGGCTTCGAGAAAGGCCACCTGGGAGATGCGCAAGGTCAACGCCCACCGCCGCGCCGACCTGGACAACCTGGTGATCTCCAAGGAAAACCGCGACGACGCCAGCAACATCGCCGACTCGGCCCTGGCCGACTACCAGCAGGCCCAGGCCCAGCTGGAAGCCGCGGAACTCAACCTCAAGCGCACCCAGGTGCGCGCAGCGGTCGACGGCTACGTCACCAACCTCAACGTGCACCGCGGCGACTATGCGCGCATCGGCGAACCGAAGATGGCGGTGGTCGACATGCATTCGTTTTGGGTCTACGGCTTCTTCGAGGAGACCAAGCTGCCCCATGTGCGCGTCGGCGATAAGGCCGATATGCAGCTGATGAGCGGCGAGGTGCTCAAGGGCCATGTGGAGAGTATTTCCCGCGGCATCTACGACCGCGACAACCCGGAAAGCCGCGAGCTGATCGCCGACGTCAACCCGACCTTCAACTGGGTACGCCTGGCCCAGCGTGTGCCGGTGCGCATCCATATCGATGAAGTGCCGGAGGGCGTGCTGTTGGCGGCGGGAATTACCTGCACGGTGGTGGTGAAGGAGGGTGGGGAGGAGTGAGTTTGAGCTGATACCTTGTTGCAGGAACCGGTCTGCCGGCTCCTGCAGGTGCATGGATTACTTGTAGGCCTTGTTGAGAATGGCCTGGGCCTTCTTCACGGCGTCATCCACGGACAGCTCTTCATCGCTGAGTACAGATACGATCTGCTTGTTCTGCAGTACATCGGCACCAGGTTTTTTCAGCTGGGCACGGCGGGCGACCACAATGTAGCTGGTGACCTGATCACGGTTGTGGATGTACGGCAGATCGATACCCTTGAACATGGTCCGTTTGACAAAGTCGTAACGCTCGGCCGAGGCCATGCCTTTGAAGGTATCCGGATACGCCAGGTGGATATCGGCGGAGTAGCGGGCGACATCTTCTTCCCGGGCTTCGGCATACAGGGTTTCTTTGCTGCTGACCTGGGCGCGCAGTTCGTTGTAGCGTTGCTCGCCGGCGGCCAATTGCTCGGGCGTCAGCTTGGCCTTCAGCTCATCCAGCTCATGGGTGTCTTTCTTGTTGTCGATGATTTTCAGCCAGGCATAGCTGGAAGCCAGGTCACCTTGCTCTTCATATTGTTCCGCCAGGATCTGTTGCGTCACGGGATAGCCGTGCATGGCTGAACGCTCCAGCCAACGCAGCGCCAGGGGCCTGTCCACAGGAACGGCATTGCTGCCGGACAGATAGACTTGGTACAGACCGTACTCCGCGCACCAATCGTTCTGCGAGGCGGAATAGGCCATGTAGTTGAAGGACTCGCGATCACGTTGCTCAGGGCTCTTGTCGGTTTCCTGCTCGGCGATCATCGACAGGTAGCAGAAGGCCCGGTTGTGTTTGGGCGCCGCCATCACCAGACAGCTTTTAGCTGCCGGCTGATCATCGTTGTTGAACAGCGAAAGCCCGATGCCGTAGAGAATGTCGCTGTCCATCCGGCTGTTGCAGTATTCGTTGTCGGCCACGTTCGGCAGCAGCGTCTGCAGGCTCAGCTTGGGCAGGGTGTCATTCAGTTCGGGGATTTTCGGCTCGGTCTTTTCCGGAGCCGTGGTGGCGCAGGCCGCCAGCAAGACAGCCAATGCCAGTGGCAGCACGTTGAACAATTTCAATGGATATTCCCTGATCTGCGATTGAATGAAGAGGCGCATGGAATGACGCAGGGACAGGACGGGAGAGGGGGAGCTTGAGCAGTTCCGTGCTTCAGTGTCGACGCCAGCGATTCCATGCTGCTTGAGCGCGGGCGCTCAAGACCGGGGATTCTACTGGGTTTGAGAGGGCGTACAACCGAAACCGCAGCACCTGTTTAGCCGCAGCAGATGGCCCTCGGGCCTTGCGCGCGCGACACCTCGGCGGCGGCTTCAAGAGGAGTAGTGCCAGCCGCTCCAGTTATGGCTTGCGCTTGGCCAGGATGGTTTTGGCCTTGGCCACGGTCTCTTCCACGCTCAGGTCATCATTGACCAGCAAGGCATGCAGTGCCGGGTCCTGCCACAGGTCCACGGCCGGCCCGGTACTTTGCACAAGGCGGGAAATCAAGGCGTAGGCCACCACTTGGCCTCGCGTGTGGAACTTCGGGTAGAGGTCCAGCATGTCCACCAACTGGGCCACGAAAGCATGCCGTTGCACAGGGGACATGCCCTCGAATACCTCCGGGTGGCTGTAGTACAGATCCCCTGAGCTCAGGGCGATGAGGTCCTTGCGCAGCGCCTGCTCAATATCCTTTTCGGGGGTGAGTTGGCTGAGCAGACGGGTGTAGTGCTGCTCGCTCTCGGCCATTTGCTGAGGGCTCATTTTGCGCTGCACGGCCTCGATTGTTTTTGCCTCATTCAGGACCCTGGCCCAGGCATAGGCCACCGGGAAATGGTCCTGTTCGCTGCTCCAGCGCACCATGTCCTGTTGCGCGTCCTGGTCGCCGTGCCGAGCGGCGCGCTCAAGCCAGCCCATGGCCAATTCCTTGTTCGGTGGCTGGCCCAGCTTGCCAACGCTGTAGATGTCGTACAGGCCTGCTTCCGCGCAGGATTCATTGTGCTTGGCGGCGTAGGCGATGTAGTTGAAGGCTTCGCTTTTGTCATAGTTGTTTTGCCTGGCGCCGACAATCTTGCCCAGGATGCACAAGCTCGTGGTGTAGCGGGGGGCGGCCATGATCAGGCAGCTGCGGGCCATTTTTATTTCCTTGCTCGCCAGCAAGGTACGGCCTGCGCCATACAGTACCTCGTCCTCATCGATCAGTCGGATGCCGAGGCCGAGCAGCAATTCGCTGTCCATCTCCGGCGTGCAGTACGGGTTGGCCTCGACCTTGGGCAGGATCTGCTCGAGGCTCAGGTCCGGCAGGGAATTATTGAGTTTTTCGTCCGGCGACGAGGCATCGCAGCCCAGCAGCAGAGTGAAGATGGCCAAGGGCAGCAGGCTACGACATTTCAATGGAGAGTCCCTGAGGTTCACTGGTAAAGGGAGGACGCCAAGAGGGCATGAGCAGGGGCGGGGTGCAGCCGCTCCGTGCTTGAGGTGCCGCTTCCCTGCGATTGGAGTGCGGGCATTCTACGGGCATCGGCGCGGCATACAACGGTGTCATGCGCGTGATGGCCGGCGTTGAATGCTCAGAGCCTGGCGCTTAATCCGAAACGCTTCATCAGCTGGGTGAACAACCTGACCCCGCCCTCTTGTAGGAGCTCGCACCTACAAGACAGCGGCCATGTATAAGGCCCCTGTAGGCGCGGCCGGCGGTGTCCCCGCTGTTACAGGGCGGCCTGGCCGAGGATCACGTCGGCCTTCTTTACCGCCTCACTCACTTGCAGCTCGGTATCGCTGAGCAGCTGCACAATCTGCGGGTTCTGCAGTACATCGACGCCGGCCTGCTTCAACTGGGCCTGCCGCGCGATGATCACATAGGCGTAAAGCTGGCCACGGGTGCTGAACTCGGGACGGGCGCTCACCGTGGCCACGGCCTGCTCCATGAGCGCATGACGCTCGGCCACCGACAGGCCCTTGAAGGTCTCGGGGTATTCCATATGGATGTTCGCCGAGTACACCGCGATGTTCTCCTCGCGGGCCTCTTTGCGCACGGCGTCCTTGCTGGTGACGATCTTGCCCAGTTGCTCGAAGCCTTGTTCGCCTTCGCTGATTTGCTGCGGGTTCATCCGTTGTTTCAGGGCGTCGATCTGTGCCTGGTCATCGAGGATCCTGGCCCAGCTGTAGGCCAGCGGCAGATTGCCCTTGTTGCTGTGCAGACGCACCAGGGTCTGTTGCGCATCCGCATCGCCGTGACGCGCGGAACGCTCCAGCCAGCGCAGGCCCAGGTCGCTGTTCGGGGTCTGCCCGCGCATGCCGTAGGTGAAGTTCTGGAACATGCCGAACTCGGCGCAGGCGTCATTCTTCACCGCGGAATAGGCCATGTAGCCGAAGGCTTCGCGGTCGCGCTCGGCGCTGTCCTTGCTGCTGTCCTGTTCCGCGATGCTCGCTAGATAACACAGGGCCCGGTCGTGGGCGGGCGCGGCCATGATCAGGCAACTGCGGGCCTGCTCGGGTTTGTCGTCGTTGTACAGCTGGTAGCCGATGCCATACAGCAGATCGCTGTCCAGCTTGGGGTTGCAGTACTCGTTGGCGACGGCTTGCGGCAACAGCTCCTTGAGACTGAGCTGGGGCAGGGTGGCGTTCAGCTCCTCGTCTGGCGACGGCGCGCAGCCGATCAATACAGTGGCCAAGGCCAGCGGCAGCAGGTGTTGAGGTTTCAATGGATATTCCCTGATCGACGATTGAATGGCGGCGAGCATGGAAGAAGGGGAGTTTCAGCGGTGCGCCAGCGATCCATGCGGCCTGATCGAGGCCCTGGAGGCCTCGAGTGCGCGCATTCTACTGGGATTGGGAGAGGGTACAACCTTAACCGCAGGGGCTGCGTCGCCGGCGACTAAAAGGAATTTTCTAGAACCTGTGGGAATGGCCGGGCGACGCTCCGCCGCCAGTGATCGGCCGTTACAGCTTTGCGCCCAGGCCAAAACGCTTCATCAGCACCTTGTCCAGCAAGCCTCTGGGCAACAGGCTGGCCATCAAGGGCAATGCGCGGCTGCCATTACCAATCCGAACCAGACGCGCAGGCTTGTCCTGCTGCACCGCCTTGAGCAGCCTGGCGGCAAATTCGTTGGCGGGTGTCGGGTGGTCCTGTGAGGCCCGGGCCCGTGCGCGGATGCCTTCGCGCAGCGGCCACCAGGGCGATTGTTCGGTGAGCAGTTGCTCGGCTTGATGCCCGGCATTCTTGGCGAAGCTCGAGGCGATGGCGCCGGGCTGGACCTCCATCACGCGGATGTCGAACGGCGCCAGCTCCATGCGCAACGCATCGCTCAAGGCATGCACCGCCGCCTTGGAGGCGCAGTAGGCACCGGCAAAAGGCGTGACCAGGACGCCCGACACGCTGCCGATATTCACCACCAGCCCGCGGCTGCGGCGCAGCACTGGAAACATCGCCCGGGTCACGCCGACCAGGGCGAACACATTGGTTTCGAACTGCCGCTGCATGGCCTCGACACCGCCATCCAGCAGCGGGCCCATGGCGCCGTAGCCGGCGTTGTTGATCAGCAGGTCGAGGCCGCCGTGTTGCTGGTTGATGCGCTCGCCCAGGGCGGTGAGCGCCGGCCCATCGTTGACGTCCAGTTGCACCGCGTTGAAACCCGCGGCTTGCAGCATGGCCACGTCTTCGGCCCTGCGGGCGGTGGGCAGGACGGTGAAGCCGGCGGCCTTGAAAGTATCCGCCAGGGCGCGGCCGATGCCGCTGGAACAACCGGTGATCAGCGCAACGGGCATGGCGCGGTCCTTGTGCAAAAAGAGGGAAGGGGGAATCAGTCGGAGAAACTACCCTGCAAGCGCTCGGCGCGAAACTCCAGGGTTTGCGGGCGATAGCCGGGACGCAGCGGTGGCAGGGGCAGGCAGTCTTCCCAATTGGCGCCGGCCTGCAACTCGCCGGGGCCGCGATAACGCGGGGCGCTGTACTGGTTGTCGGCCAGGTTTACCGTGTCGCCCGGCGCATAGGCGGCGACGCGCCAGCGCAGTTCGGTCAGCGGCACATCGTTGCCGTTGTTCATCTTCAACAGCAGCGGGCGATCCGCCGGGCAATGCTCGGGGGCGTAGCTGATGCGCAATTCCAGGCGCGCCAGTTGCTGGGCTTCGCGGTTATCCATCCAGACCACCCACACCGCCACCAGGCCCAGGCCGACAGCGGCGGCCATGGACACCGGCAAGGCCTTGGCGGGGTAGCGGACCAGCAGGATCAGCCAGGTGATAACCAGCAGAACGCCGATGAACATGAGGTGAACCTCGGGGGAAATAGTGCAGCCATCCTACCTAAGCGTAGGTGGGATTGACCAACCCTGATCCCGGGACTGAGCCCCCTGGTGACTTATCGGGGGGAGGAGACCGGGATCGCTGTTGTTCGGAAAAACTTTGAAAAGGATTGTTGATTGTATGTTTTTTGAGCATTCGGCAGAGTCGGTTTTCTCGCCAGTTTCGATAGGGAAGTTGAAATGTCTGGGAAACCTGCCGCGCGCGTTGGAGATCCAACCGTCTGTCCTTTGCCTGGCCACGGTACCAATCCGATTACCAGTGGCTCGCCTGATGTCCTCTTTGATCACCTGCCCGTCGCACGGGAAGGTGACCCGACGGCTTGCGGTTCAGCATTGAACGCCAATGTCATTCCCAACGTACTGATCAACGGAAAGCCGGTCGCTGTCCTGGGTTCCCTGGGCAGTCACGGCAATGTGATTGTGGGTGGTTCGGGGACGATCATCATCGGCAACAGTGGCGGCGGTGCGGCGTCTTCCGCAGTAGCCGCATTCCCCTCCGTGCCCGGATTATGTTTGAAGTGCCTGCTGCTGGCCGCTCAGCGCAATCAGACCTTTGTACCGCTGGAAGCCCTGGGGAGCAGCGCATGAGGCGTGTCGGCTCCTTGTTCTGGCGGCTCTCGGAGCCCTCCGGGTCATCGTCCAGACTGCTTGCCCTTATCGATGGTGCCCGCTATCTGACGTTGAACAAACGCCTTGAAGAGGCGGACGACAGCATCCGTTTTCACTGGCTCCTGAGCGCTGGCGCACTGGATGAAATTCGCCATGCCGGCCCGGTACTGGTTGAGTTTCCTGACTCCAGGAGCGGTTTGCGCGGGGCATTCGACAATTGGCTGGTTACACGAGACCAGCAGGCACCGATGGTTTCCTGGCTTTGGAGTGATCAGCCGTTCGAAACCCTGCGCGACTATCACCAGGACCTGTTGTTCAGCCAAATGCCGGATGGGCGTCGAGCACTGTTTCGTTACTACAGTCCTGAGGTCAGGCGTGCGCTGGACAAGGTGATATCACCCTCCCAGATCCAGCAGCTCATGCGTCATGTCCAGGACTGGCTGGTCTGGCAACCCCTGCAAGGTTGCTATCTCAGCTACGGCGTCGAGCAAGTGGGGGAGCAACATGCTTGAGTTGAGTGCCGAACAGCTTTCACAACTGGATGACATTCGTCAGAACGAAGTATTTGAGCGGCTGTTACTGGAAGTACAGCAAGAGAACCCTGAGTGGTTGTCCAGAAAGGGGCTGATGCCAGCTTTGCAGATGTTGAAAGACCTGCGTGAGCGTGCGTGGGGTTTTGGCATCAGGGAGCCCGAGTCCGTCGAGCATTTTCTGCGGCATGGATTGACCTTTACCGACTTTGACAAGCAGCCGGCCTTTATCGAGTTCATGAACAGGCCTGTAGCGGATAGCCCCGAGCGGCGGTTCGAGGATTACGAGGATATCGTGGTGTTCAGGATGAACATGCAGCACTGGCGGGACATGCAAGCCGTCGGGGAGATTCGACCATGAGTGGATTGGGGATTCTGCCAAGCACAGGGCCCATGGCTCTACGCATGACGCCTCGCTTGGGGCCACGTTTACCATTCGAGATTCCAACCCCGACTCCCAGGCTGCCGATGCCCCCTCCACGGCCAATGCCGATGCCGACGCCCAGGCCCACTCAGCCACTGCCGGCGCCCCGGCCAATCCCGCAGCCCGTCCCTTTGCCGCAGACGCAACCCCAGGCAAAACCCAGGGTGGATGCGCCTCCGACGACCGCTGAACGGACTCGGGAAGCCGAGCGCGACTGCAAGGCCAAGCGGGACAAGGACTGTGTGAAATGCCCCCCCGAGCAGGGGACCATGACGATACCCAATAACGGCAAAGGTCATAGTATGTCCGCCCAGTCCGCGCTCTATCAGGCGTGGGTGACTGCTTTCCCGACGCCCTACGAGTGGTGGTGGAACAACACCTGGTGGGATGGTTTCGACAAACCGCGTTGCACCTTGCTGGAAGCCAAGGCCAATTACGCGTTCATGTTCATTCCGCTTATCGGGCTGCCGCGCCCCTGGGCCAATGTGGAGAAAACCCTGATTACCCCGGCCGAGATACATTCCCTGAAAGCCCGGCCCAGCCCACCGGTTTCGGTGGAATGGCATTTCCTGCAAAGGGTGGTCTATGAGTATTGTGCCGAACAGTACGCAGAGAAGGGGCTTACCAACCTGACCGCCTACTGGAACCCGATGCCGGGCACCAAGGATCATGATGAGTACATCAAGCAACGTGCAAAAGAGCAGAAAGAGTGGGATGAGTACCGCCGTGAAAATCCCGACCGTGTTTTTGAAGCCTGACTGAGGACGAGCGCTTGTTCAGAAAATTTTCATTCGTTCTGCGTTTCGACAAACAGAAGATCTCCGCGGTCCCGCATGAGGAGCAGCTGGAAAGAGCCGAGCGCTTTTTCCAGGGCCTTGGCGAGATTCATCCTCTGTTGCAGGACTGGTATCTGCAGGCCGGTTCCAGGGAGGAGTCGCTGCGCAAGCGGATCAATGACGACTTCGAGTACCTGCGTGAAGAAGCGCGGAGCAACCATAACGACGACTTCCCCACGAAGTTGCAGTTTTCCGTGTGGAATGGCCTGGATGATCCCCTCAAGGGTGGGTTGGCCTTTCATTACAACGCCCACGACCTGGACTCAGTCGCCAGCATGCGCTTCGAAGATGGCGGGGCGCTTGTGGCAGCCATTCCCGATGTGAGACCGATAGTGATCAGGGTGATTCAGTTGGCCGTTGAACTGTGGCCTGAACTTGACTGGTGTGTGCTGGCGCCAAAAGACCACTATTTGCGCACCAAGGTGTTCAAGGACCGGCAGACCGTCGGCTGGGTCGGGTTTTGTCCACACGTGTTGCGGGCCGGGGATTTTCCGAGCGCCGACCAGCTCATCGACATTCCAAAACGCGGCACGCTGATCGTGAGTTGTCCACAGGTGATGGATGAGGGCAAACGGGCTGATGTCCAGCGAGTGGCGGAGATCGATATCAAGCTGGTGGAGCTGGGGTATTTGCCACTGTTCATGAACTAGGTCGGTGGGCCTCGCCAGGGCACAAAAGAATCCCCCGTCCAGCCGGCTGCGGATAGGAACCACAGCCAGCTGGAAGGTGCTGTGACAGTGCTACTGCATCCGTACCCGCGCGCCACGTCAGTGCTTAGTCAGTTTCAACAGCGTATACATGATCGAACCCCAGACCAGAAGCACGACATCCATCCAGTTTCTGATGGTCAGCAGGCGCTGGAGATGGGGAGGGAAATTGTCTACGTCTTCCGAGGAAAGAAAGCCTCTGCGAACCGCAGGGCCGGGCCAAAGCATCGATCCTCGAACGGCTGCCAGCATTAGAAAATGCGTGAACCATCCCTCGTGAGGAAGGCTGTCGGTCCAGCGATAAAAGTGCTGGCTTCTCCGTAGGGCTTCCAGCATCTCTTTCAGGTATCGCCGGCTTAGGTAGTAGCTGAAGGAGAGGTTTGTCACGGCCAGCAACAATGGACATAACAAAAGGATGAAGGCGAGCCAGGAATGCCAGAATTGTTGCCCTGTCATGGCGATGTCTGTTCGCAAAGATCTTGTGCATGCATAAAAGCTTTCCATGGATAGTTGGGAAGGTGCACTGGTCAGTGGTTGCAGATGAATGACTAAAGCTTTATCAGCAGGTACACAAATGTGCCCCACACGACAATCACGCCATCGAGCACGTTCTGTGTTTTTAAAAGGCGCTTGTACTGCGGTGGGAAGTTGCGCACATCGTCTGGGGAAATTATCCCCCTGCGTATTCCCGGCCCAGGCCAGAACATCATGCCCCTGAGTTTTGCGAACATCAGATAGCGAGGATGCCATCCCTGATGAGGCAGGTAGGTTGCCCAGCCTGCGAAATAGTTACTCCCCTTTAGCGCACCCAGCATCCCGTCGAGGTAGCGTCGACTCATGTAGTAGCTGAAGAGGAGACTGATGAGGGCAAGCAAAAGCAAGCCTCCAGTCAGAATAAGGGCGATTAGCGGAGGGAGCGTATGCATCGTCAGCCCGTCAACTTCAGCAACGCATACATGATTGCGGACCAGACGAAAAGAATACCGTCCAATCTGTTCTGTATGCTCAGAAGGCGTTTGAGTCGGGGGGGGAAGTTGTGTACATCCTCCGGTGAAAGTAGTCCTTTACGTAGTCCTGGACCGGGGCAGAGCATCATTCCTCTTACGCGGCCAAACATCAGAAAGTGTTCGAACCATCCCAAGTATTGAAGCCTGTCAGTCCATCGATGGAAATAGCGGCTCCGCTGAAAGGCCTCGAGCATTTCCCGCAAGTAGCGCTGGCTGAGGTAGTAGCTGAATGCAAGGCTTGTGGCGGCTAACAGAATCGGACCTAGCAAAAGCGCAAAGGCGAGCCAGGAGTGCCAGAACTGTTCTGTCATCATGGGAGTGTTCTCTCGTAAAGAATTTCACCCATTCTTTCTCCATATGCGCCAAGAGTATCTGACCCAAGCCATGCTCCAGTGCCTATCAGAATGGCACCGCAGATCACTCCTCCTACCCCGCCGAATGCAGCACAGACAAATGTACTCCCTACATATCCGGCGTTCGCCCCTAGGTTTCCTCCGAATGCAGATCCCGCAAACTTCCCCGTCTCAGTAAACATCACCTTCCTGCAACTCTCATCACCCGAACCCGCCTGACAAACCTCCTGAATCCTCAACGCCGACGACACTCCGCCAATCGCAACACCAATGTACCCACCCGTCTGCATGTACTTCGCCGCGCGGCTGACGGCGTTCACGTGGGTGGCGTATCCCGGGATCTGTCCGGGGGCGCCGGCTTTGTTCCAGTGGTGTACCAGGCTGCGGCTGGAGAGGCCGAGGGCGGTTTTCAGTTTGGGGTGGTCGCCCAGGGGCGTGTAGCCGCGCAGGCGGGTGGAGGTCAGCAGTTGTGCGTCCAACTGCGCCAGCAGGCGCCGGCGGCGGGCGAGGAAATCGGGGGATCTGAGGTGGCCGTGTTGGCGGTAGCTGTCCTGATGCAGGCGTTCCATGTCTTGCAAGGTCTCGCGTAGTTTGTTCAGGTGTTTACCCATCACCGAGGTGCCGATGCCCAGCCAGGTCGAGGCCTGGCTGGTGAAGCCGGCGATCTCGGCCTGATGGCGAACCATGAAGTCGGCGGCTTCGGGTGTCAGGGGGGCGAGAGCGATCTTAACCTGCTCGGCGGCGAGCATGAGTTGCGCTTCCTCGTAGGTGCAGGCGTGGTTGGCCGGATCGCTGAGCACGATCAGGCTGCCGGCTTTGACCGTATCGCCAAGGCCTGGATTGAGGGCCAGGTATTTGGCCAGGACGCCGGGTGAGGGGCTGTTGAACAGGCGGCGCTGCAGTTCGCTCAGGGGCATGCTCCGGGGCACGATGTAGAAGCCGGGGGCAACGGGTGTAGAGGGCTGGACCTGTGAGGGTTTCGCAGGAGCGTCGAGACCTTGAGGCGTGGTCAGTATCGAGGTGTTCTTTATCCGTGCACCCGGCAGCGGAGGATTCGGGTTGGCGGGGCGCAGCACACGAGGCATCGGGGTCGGTTCGCCACGGGAATCGGTGGTGTATTTGTTGCCGGAGGGTTGCTCAGCCATCGGTCTTTGTCCCGTGGCTGTGGCAGGCACCATGGTCGGTGCAGGCAGCACTTTCGGTTGCCTTTTCTTGCGTGTGTATCCGCTGCCTCATCGCTGTTTTCGCTATGTGTCTTTACCTCCCGAAACCCTAATGAGCTGCATGGATGAAGTCGCTGAGAGCTATCTGAAACGCCCGGCGGCGCTTTCTAAATGTCTCGTAGGAATGGCTGAACGCCTATCCCTGTAGCCGCTGCCGAGCCCTGGCGAGGCTGCGATCGACCGCGCAGCGGGCGCAGGGTCTTGAGATCGCTGGAGGACCTTCGGTCCTATCGCAGCCTCGCCAGGGCTCGGCAGCGGCTACAGGGATGTGAGCATTCGAGAGGCGCGCGGGCATAAAAAAGCCCCCGCCCAACCGCCTGCGGATAGGGGACGCAGTCGGTCGGACGGGGGGCAAGGACTTGCTGACAACGACTCCCTGCTTTTACTTGCAGCTTGCCGCTTGAAACTTGTCGCTGTGGTTACTGGGCGATGGTTTTCACCGCGACGCCACGTTCCACCGGAGTGGAGCGGCCGTAGATGTCTTCGAAGCGTTCGATGTCGTCTTCGCCCAGGTAGCTGCCCGATTGCACTTCGATGATCTCCAGCGGGATCTTGCCCGGGTTACGCAGGCGGTGCACCGAGGCGATCGGGATGTAGGTGGACTGGTTTTCGGTGAGCAGGAACACGTTTTCGTCGCAGGTGACTTCGGCGGTGCCGCTGACCACGATCCAGTGTTCGGCGCGGTGGTGGTGCATCTGCAGGGACAGGCACGCGCCCGGCTTGACCGAGATGTGCTTGACCTGGAAGCGCCCGCCCATGTCCACCGAGTCGTAGGAGCCCCACGGACGGTAGACCTCGCAGTGGTTCTGGGTTTCGCTGCGGCCCTGTTCGTTGAGGGTGTTGACCATCTGCTTCACGCCTTGGACCTTGTCCTTGTGGGCGATCATCATGGCGTCCTTGGTTTCGACGACCACGATGTTTTCCAGGCCGATCACCGACACCAGCTTGCCGTTGCCGTGGATCATGCAGTTGCGGCTGTCCTGGATCACCACGTCGCCCTTGCTGACGTTGCCGTTGACGTCCTTTTCATGCACATCCCACAGCGACGACCAGCAGCCCACGTCGCTCCAGCCGGCGCTCAGCGGCACCACGCAGGCGCGCTGGGTCTTTTCCATCACCGCGTAGTCGATGGAGTTGTCCGGGCAGCAGGCGAAGGTGGCCGGGTCGACGTCCACGGTGTCGGCGTCCTGGGCACTGCGTTCCAGGGTCAGCAGGCAGGTGTCGTAGATGTCCGGGTCGTGCTTTTTCAGCTCTTCGAGGAAGCGGCTGGCGCGGAACAGGAACATGCCGCTGTTCCAGAAGTAGCCGCCGGCCTCGACGAACTCGGCGGCGCGCTTGACGTCGGGTTTCTCGACGAAGTGCGAGACGCGGCTCACGCCTTCCGGCAGCAGCGCATCGTTGGTCGACTTGATGTAGCCATAACCGGTTTCCGGCTTGGTCGCCGGCACGCCGAACAGCACCATCTCGCCACGCTCGGCGGCCACGGTGGCCAGGGCCAGGGCGCGTTGCAGGGCTTTCTGGTCTTCCAGCACGTGGTCGGCCGGCAGCACCAGCATCAGCTCGTCACGACCTTCGTTGACCAGCATCATCGCGGTCAGGGCCACGGCCGGCGCGGTGTTGCGGCCGAACGGCTCCATCAGGATGCGCTGGGCTTCGAGTTTGCGCGCCGCCAGCTGCTCGTTGACGATGAAGCGGTGGTCCTTGTTGCAGACCACGATCGGCGTGTCCATGCCTTCGAACACCAGGCGCTCGAGGGTTTGCTGGAACAGTGTGTGTTCGCCGGTCAGGGCGAGGAACTGTTTAGGGAATTGCTTGCGCGAAAGCGGCCAAAGACGTGAGCCACTACCACCTGACAAGATCACCGGAATCATGTTGTTACTCCTTCAAAAATCGTTTGGGTTAGAGCTACTGCGTTCTGTCGTTTCACTCTCTTGTTTTTGTCCGGGGGAGCAGCTGCAAGCAGCAAGTTTCAAGCGGCAAGAAAAAGCACTTCTCTTGCCGCTTGAGGCTCGAGGCTTGCAGCTGCTGTTAACGTGTCGAGACCGGGCGCTTGACCCAGACTGGCGACAGGCTGCTGCCATTGCCGGTGACGTAGAGCACCGCGGCTTCGCCGCGCTCCAGGGCGACCGGCTTGAGGTCGCTGACTTTTTTCTCGCCTTCGTACAGCGCGAAGCTGACTTTCACCGGGTTGATTTCACGTTCGCCACGGCCCTTGGCGGCCACCGACTGGACCACGTCGGTCTTGCCATCGGCGGTCTTCAGGGTCAGGGCCTTGTCGCTCAGGTTCTGCACCCGGACCAGGGACTTCTGCTTGTTCTTGAACGGCGGTTCTTCGATCAGCTGCGGCTGGCCGCTGGCGTTGTTGACCAGGGTGTAATAGTGGTCGGCGGCGAGTTTCACCGGCAGGCTCTGGCTGCCGACCTTGGCGGTGTAGTCGCCGCCGGGCATGAAGCTGAAGTCACTGCTGGCCAGCGGCGCGACGTCGCTGACATTGGTGCTGCCGACGGTGGCGCTGACTTCCTGGTTGCTGGCGTTGTAGATGCGCACGAAGGACGAGCCCTTGGGCGCGGTCGGGCCGTACAGCGCGGCGTCGCCACCGGCGAAGGCGGGCAGGGACAGGACGCTCATGCCGGCAGCCAGTGTGATTGCCTTGGCGAGACGACGCGGAGTGATAGTGAAAGTCATGGTGTACCTCTCTTTCAGTTTTGCGCCCGATCGGGCGTCTCGGATTTGTTGAGTGCAGCTACGTTCTGTTGGCGGGCGCCGGCTTGTTTGAGCTCTGCGACCCACTGCGGGTCGGCGTCGCCGATATCGTTATTGACCGGCAGATATCGTTCGGGGAACTCCCAGATCAGCACCTGGGGCGGGCTGTTCTTGAAGGCATCGCTTTTCAGGTAGCTGAGCATCGGCAACACCGGGCCGTGGCCGTCTTCGGCGTAGCTGACCACGTCGCTGTGCAGGGCCTGCTTGAGCGCGCCGACGAAGTTCCAGTTCGGGTTGGCGCTGTAGCTGGTGCCCACCAGGGCCACCGGCACTTCGTTGTCGGCGAACAGTGCGTCGTCGGCGGCCGGCTGATCGTCGGCGGCGCGGGTCACGCGTTTCTGCAGCGGCTCCTTGGCCGGCATCAGGTTTTCGAACAGCGGGTCCAGGGGCAGGAACAGGCGCAGGTCGCCCTTGTGCACCACGGTCTGCTCGGCTTCGGTGACGAAGCGTTGCGGCTGGCCCATCAGCGGTGCCTTGTCGGCAATCGCCTTGGCCAACTGGTTGGCGGCGACTTCGGCGCCGGCCGGGGTCCAGTGGGTGTCGGTGCGCAGGAACACTTGCTGGCCGTTCTGCTTGGCCTGTTGCAACGGGCCCAGCAGGTCGGGGGCGAGGATCTTGTCGGCCGCCACCCGGGCGTGGAAGTCCTGGTAGAGGTTGGCGTGGATGCTGGCCGGCTGGACGTCGCCCAGGTGTTCCGGGTACAGGCGCACCTTGGCCGGCACGATCGCCATCACCAGTTTCACGCCTTTCTCTTTCAGGGCCTGGCGCACGCCTTCGACCAGCGCGTAGTTGCCTTGCAGGTTGAGTTCTTCGTTGACGATCGGGTGGAACTCTTCATCGCTGTACAGCCACTGGTCGCGGCCGAGCACCACGCCCGGACGACCTTCGTTGAACAGCTTGAAGTCCAGGGCCGCCCACAGGTTGGTGCCCAGGCGCTTGATCGGGAACTCGTCGTCGTAGTGGGTTTCCACAGCCTTGGCCCAGCGACCGTTGAGCACAGTGGCGTCGTTGTTGGTGCTGAAGCCGAAGAAGCTGCGCACCGACCACAGGCCCAGGACCATCAGGGTCACCAGGAACAGGGCAATGTAGAAGACGCGTAATGAGCGGGTCATGGTCAGATCCCTCAGAACTGGAAGTAAAGGAACGGCGAGAAGCTTTGCGCCGAGAGTTTGAGAATCGAGGCGATGAACAGCAGCAGCACCAGGGCGCGCATCACGTAACGCGGCCAGTCGGCGACCCAGTAGGCCGGCTGTACCTGGGCTTCGACGCCCACGCTGTAGCCCGGCTGGTGGATGCTGCCCGGCTTGTCCCCAGGTACGGCCTTGATCAGGCCCGGCTGGGCGGTGGCCGGACCGTCGGCCTCGGTGTTGATTTCAGGCTTGCTCTTGACCGGTGTCGGGTTGCGATACAGGTCACGCAGGCCGAAGAACGCCAGGGTGGCGTAGGCCACGACCAGGGTCGCCACTTGCAGGCCGGTGAGGCTGGCGCGGTTGAGTTCCGACAGCGACCAGTCGCCGAAGCTGAACATGGCGCCGTACATGCGCCCGGCGACGTGCAGGTTCTCGGCGCGGAAGATCACCCAGCCCATTACCACCAGCAGGAAGGTCAGCGCCCAGCGGATCGGGTTCAGCGTGCGTGGCGTGGTGTTGATGCCCAGCGCCTTCTCGATCGCCAGCCACATGCCGTGCCAGGCGCCCCAGACCACGTAGGTGATGTTCGCGCCGTGCCACAGGCCACCGAGCAGCATGGTCAGGAACAGGTTGCGATAGGTCATCAGCGTGCCTTTGCGGTTGCCGCCCAGGGTGATGTACAGGTAGTCGCGCAGCCAGGTGGACAGGCTGATGTGCCAGCGCCGCCAGAACTCGGTGATCGACTGGCTGATGTAGGGCTGCTTGAAGTTTTCCATGAAGCGGAAACCCATCATCAACCCCAGGCCGATGGCCATGTCGCTGTAGCCGGAGAAGTCGAAGTACAGCTGCGCGGTGTAGGCCAGGGCGCCCAGCCAGGCGTCGCCCGTGGTCGGGTTCTGCAGGGCGAAGCAATGGTCGGCGACCACCGCCAGGGTGTCGGCGATGAACACTTTCTTGATGAAGCCCTGCATGAAGCGCGTGCAGCCTTCGGAGAACTTGTCCAGGGTGTGGGTGCGGTTGTTGAACTGGTCGGCCAGGTCACGAAAACGCAGCACGGGGCCGGCGATCAGGTGCGGGAAGATCGCCACGAACGCCGCGAAGTCGATCAGGTTGCGGGTCGCCGGGGTGTCGCCGCGATAGACGTCGATGATGTAGCTGATGGACTCGAAGATGTAGAACGAGATACCGATCGGCAACAGCACGTGGGTCAGGATGAACGGCTCCAGACCCATGGAGGTCATGATCGCGTTAATGCTGTCCACGCCGAAGTTGGCGTACTTGAAGTAGCCGAGGATGCACAGGTCCACCGCCACGCCGAGCAGCAGCCAGCGCTGGGCCGGCTTGGTCCTGACTCCGGCGGCGCCGACTTTCAGGCCGATCCAGTAGTTCCACAGGGTGACGCCGGCGAACAGCGCCAGGAAGTCCACCCGCCACCAGGCATAGAACACGTAGCTGGCGATCAGCAGCAGCAGGTTGCGATAGCGTTGCCCGCTCAGGTAGTACAAGCCGAGAAAGATCGGCAAGAACAGGAACAGGAACACATTGGATGAGAAAACCATCCCGATCTCTCCATGTTTGACCAACAGTAAAGGGCCGGAGCCCCCCCCAAACCCCCCCGTGAAAAACCGGGGAGGCGTATTGCATTCATCACATGCCTTGGCTGCGGCTATGAGTCTTGCGTGTCCTGTAGGAGCGAGCTTGCTCGCGAAAAAACTCAACGATGACGCGGTGTCGGTTGAATCGCCGCTTTGCGGCTATCGCGAGCAAGCTCGCTCCTACAGGGTTTTGCGTGTTTCTTACGAACCCTTGTTGCCCTTCTCAAAAGAGGGGTCGTAGACCTTGGTCAGGTCGCCGCCCAGGCGGAAGGTCTTGAACGGTTGCATCTTGTGCTTGCGTTCGAGCACATCCGGGGCGCAGGTGTAGAGACTGCAGAAGGGTTCGAGCCAGGCGAATTTCGAGTCGACCTTGAGGTCGGTCATGTCCTGTTCCTTGCCGTTCTTCTCTTCGAATTCGTCCGGATCCTTCACCCCGGCCAGCACCCGCTCGCCCAGGCGTTTCAGCGCGCCGTTGTTTTCCTGGCGCAGGTCGACACCGTTGACCTGGGCGAAGCTGGCGATCATCGCCAGCGGCGGCAGGGCGTAGTTGTGATAGGCCAGGGCGCGTTGCTGGCGCTTGAGTTCGTTGGGCAGGAAACCGTCGGCATCGACCTGGTTGGCGCCGACCTTGTATTCCTTCACGGCCCAGTCGAACAGGTCGCGGCGGTTGGTCGCCACGGCGGTGGCCATCACCGACCAGGCGGCCCAGTACGAGTGGTTGTTGGTCTTGTCCAGCGGCAGGTTGTCCCAGTCGCTGACCACCTGGTCGGCCATCTTGCTGAACCAGGCCTCGATCTGTTGCGCTTGCTGCTGGTGGGTAGCCAGCGGATGGGAGTCGGAGAACTTCAGGCGCAGGTAGGCCGAGGCCATGCTGCCCAGGGCCCATTTGCGCATGGACTTGCCGGTGTGGTTGAAGTCCTTGGACATCAACGCATCGGCCTGGGCCCAGGCGCTCAGCCAGCTGAGGGTGCAGTCCAGTTGTTCCGGACGACCGTCGCGCATGAACTGCATGACCCGCTTGCTGGTGCCGCGCTCGATCTTGGTGATGTCGGCGGTGCTGTCGCGAAAGGCCTTTTCCGATTGTTCGTTGAGGGTCGCGCGGGCCTTGTCCGAACCTTCGTACTTGCTGCGAAATTGCAGCGAGCCGGTGTAAGGCGCGGGCATGGTGTCGCAGCCTTCGCTGTGGTCGCCGCTCTTGAATTTATCCACCGGCGCGTAATACCCCTGGGGCGGACGCAGTGGGGCCGCGGCCTGGGTGGCGCCGGCGAACAGCGCCAGGCTCAACAGGCTCGGGGCCAAGAACTGTTTCAGCGTTTTGCTTTGCATAGGAGCCTCATTGCCCGATTTGCGCGGTGCGTTGACCGGCGTCCGGGAATACGTTGCGTTTGCAAATTTTCGCTTCGACTTTCTGCGCCGCGGCGCCCGCTTCCGGACCCTGGACTTCGACCGCCAGCAGGTTCTGCGAGGCCCAGTCTTCGTCGGTGCGCAGTTCAAAGGCGAAACGCCCGTCGGTGTCGGATGTTTCCGGTTTTTCGATCTTGATGTCCTCGTGGCGCCCGTTCATGTACCAGAGGGTGGCTTGCAGGGTTTTCACCGAGGTGTCGGCGAAGCGGATATCGACCTGGTGGCTGCTGTTGCGCAGGTCCATGTTCTTGCTGTTGACCATCAGCTCGTTCTTGCCGGGCTTGAGGGTGGCGCTGGCGCTCATTTGCGCCGGCTTGCCTTCGCAGCCGTTGTCGAGCAGGGCCATCATCTGCCGGTAGATGGTTTCCTGGTCCAGGCGGTACAGCGGCGAGAATTCCCAGATCAGGATCTTCGGTGGCTTGGTCTGGAATTCCTCGCTGCCCAGGTACTGCAGCATGGAGCCTTCGAAGCCACCGCCGGGGAAGGCGACGTTGAGAATGTCGGCGCCGATTTCTTCCTGCAGGAAGCCGGCGAAGTTGTAGTTCTTGCCGCTGTGGCTGGTGCCCACCAGGGTGATTTCCGGGTTGCCGGAATCGCCGAACAGGTCGCCGTCGCCGGCTTCGCCCTTGGGTTCGGTGGTGAACTGGTCCATGTACTGGATCGCGTAGCTGGTGCCACACAGCTGGCCGGCCATGTTGTGCAGGGTGCCGGTCTTGCCCATGCGCCCGGACTTGTGGGTCTCGAACTCACGCTTGGGAATGTCGGCGAAGGCGGGCAGTTGCTTGACCTTCTGCGCCACGATCTTCGCCGTGCGCTGGGCGCCGTACGGGGTCCAGTGCTGGTCGCCGCGGAAGTAGAAATCGTGGGCCGGCAGGGTCTCCGGCAGTTGCTCGTTGGTCAGCGGCGACAGGTCCGGCACCACGTAGCCCATCTGGGCGAAACGGCCGAGCATGCCCTGGTAGTTTTTCAGCGCCTTGTCGTAGTCGAAGCTGGCCTTCTCCTGCGGGTTGAGCTTGTTGCGGTTCACCAGGCCACGGGTCGGCTGGTAGACCAGCACCAGCTCCACGCCCTTGCTCTTGAAGGCGTCGTGCAGCTGTTGCAGGCGGCGATAACCTTCCGGCGTGGTGTTGAACTCGGTGCGCAGGTCTTCCTGGGTGCGGAACAGCCAGTCGCCCTGGGCTTGCACCAGGGTGGTGAAGTTCTGCTGGTAGCGGGTGGTGTAGTTTTTTGCGTCGTGGGCTGCCGGGCACAGGTTGCAGCACGGCTCGGCGGTGAACTTCGGTGTCTGGGTTTCGTCGGCGCGGGCGCTGTTGCCGGCGGCGAGAATGCCCGCGGTCAATGCCGAGAGGCTCAAGAGTTTGATCAGGTGTGGGCGCATGACAGTCATCCTCAATCGCGCATTTCGGTCTGGCGTTCGACAGGGTCGATCAGCACGGCTTTCTGCTGGCGCACCAGCAGGTCAAGAATTTCGTCCTGGCGCTCGCCGAGGATCCCCGAGAAGCTGATGCCGCTGCTCTTGGTCGGGGCGAGCATGGACACGCGGTACAGCTCGACGCTCAACGGCGAGTCGATGGACATCGGGCCGCTGCCGTTGGCCGCCAGCTCGCCACCGACCACGATCAGCGACACCTGGGCGTCGAACGGGTCGAGCTTGATGTCGCGGTCGGTGTCGGAGAGGTCCTTGATGTGGCCGTAGACGCCGGTCAGGCCGTTGGCCATGGCGACGTTTTCGTACAGGCGGATGTTCACGCTGTTGCGAATGCGGATGCCGTGGCGCCGGTTGCTGATCACCTTGTTGCCCCACAGCAGGTTGTCGGCACTCTCGTAGAGGGTGATGCCGTCGGTGTGGTTGCGGTAGATCTCGTTGTCGGCGATCAGGTTGTTCACGCTGTTACGGTCGATCACCAGGCCCGAGAGCTTGTTGTCGTAGCTGCGGTTGTTGAAGATGAAGCTGTCGTTCACTTCCCGGGAAATGATGATCCCGTGCTTCTTCTTGGTCCCGTAGACGGTGTTGTCGGCGATGATCAGCCGGTGCGAACGGTCGTGGGGGTCGATGCCGTAGACGATGTTGTCCTTGTAGGTATTGCCCTTGACCACGAAGTCGCGGGTCTCGTAGCAGTAGAAGCCGTACCACATGTCCGAGAACTCCGAGCCGATGATCCAGCCGGTGGGTTCGGGGCGCTTGAGCACCTTGGCCATGTTCGGCGTGTACTGGGAAATACTCACGCCGTAGGACTTACTGTTGGCGTAGCCGAAGCTGGCCATCTTGCTGTTGACGATGTAGGTCTCGGTACCGCCCCAGGCCAGCAGGAACGGACGGAATTCCTTGGGCGAGTTGAAGGTCGCCGGGCCGTTGTCCTTCTCGCGCCAGCCGGTGACCTTGGTATCGCGCACGAACAGCTGGCCGTCGTTGACCAGGAACGAGCCGCCTTCCTGGGACAGGCGCAGTTCCTGGGTCTGCTGGTCGATTTCCAGGATGCCCTTGCGCCCGACCACGATCGGCAGCCGCGCCAGGTACACGCCCGGCGAGGTTTCGCTGATGTACTGCTTGGGCAGCTTCTTCACCAGCTCCTTGAGGTTGACGTAACCGTCGTCGATGAAGATCGCCTGGGGGATGCCGTGCTGGCGCACCACCCATTCGGCCATCTTGTTGTCACCGCCGATAAAGTCCTTCAGCGCGTCTTCCTGCATCATGCGGCGCACGCTGATCTTGCCGGGCTTGCTGCGCACGATCTTCGCCGCTGCCGCTTCAGCGGTGTAGCCGGAGAGGTCGGGCAAGGTCGGCTTGGCCAGGTTCAGCGGCGCGGTGGGCGCGCTGCTGACGGTGTAGGTCTTGGCCTGTTGCAGCTCCTTGGCCACGGTCGGTTGCTTGCCGGGCGTGGCGGCCGGGGCCGGTTCGACGTTGGCGAAGGCGGCGCTGCTGGCCAGCAGCATGGCGCCGGCCAACAGGCTGATCGAGCCTCGCACCGCAGGGCTGTTCATCGGGCTGTTCATCTCAGGCACTCCCTTGGCGACTCGCATCAGAAGCGCCAGATCACGTCGACAAAGGCGCGGTGCATGTACGAGTCGACGTTCTTGCCATAGGCATCGCCCGGCTTGAACACGCCGCCACGAAAGCGCACCAGCGCCGAAGGCTCGTCGATCGACTGGCTGAGCGCGGCCGGCAGCAGGCCTTGCTTGAAGTACTTGGTGACCACCAGGTCCACTTCCTGGCCGAGGTCTTTCTCGCCATCGCGCAGCGGCAGGGACGAGCTGGAGAGCAGGGCGCCGGTGGCGTCGTCGTAGTTGTTTTCCACGGCGTTGATACCGTTGCTGCCCACCGGCTTGTTGCCGTCCACGCGCCAGAACTTGTGGTAGATCAGGCTGGCGTCATATTCGTCGGCGAGCATCCAGGAACCGAACAGGGTGGCGGTCTGCATGTTGTTCATTTCGCCGCGGAAGGCTTCGCCGAAACGGTGCACCCGCGAGCGGGTCCCGGTGTAGTTCGAGCGGTTGCTTTCCAGGCCGTTCTGTTCGTAGTCGCCGCTGGCACGGGCGTAGGCCGCGCCGACCTGCCATTTCGGGTCCAGGCGCAGGCGCACGCCGAGGTCGGTGGCCCAGCCGTCGAGGTTCTCGCCGCTCTTGGCCTGGGCCGGGCGGGTGCCGTCGGCGTTCAGCGCGTTGACCTTGTCGCGGTCACCGCTCATGCCGGTGATGCTCGCCCAGTAGTTGACGGTGTTGGTGTTGCGCCAGTTGTAGGCGTCGCTGTTGGCTTCCAGGCCGAGCCAGGTCAGGTCGCCGTTCTGGCGCTTGTCCAGGGAGTCGGTGGCTTCGCCCGGTACCGGGTAGTCGAGCTTGCCGTCGTCGTGGCTGTGATGGGCGCGGACGCCGGCCCAATGCCCCGGGGTCCACTGGTAGGCCACATCGCCATAGACGTGCAGGCGATCCTTGTCTTCCGGCGCCAGCTCCTTGAGGTCGGTACGGTACTCGCTGAAACGTTCGGCGATGCCGACGTTGGCGCGCAGCAGGGTGGTGTCGAAGGTCCAGTTCAGGGCTTCGATGTTGGTGTCGCGCCATTGGCCGTCGTCGTTGCGCAGGCGCTGGCGACCGAAC
Organism: Pseudomonas sp. T8; assembly: GCF_024610635.1. Taxonomy (NCBI): domain Bacteria; kingdom Pseudomonadati; phylum Pseudomonadota; class Gammaproteobacteria; order Pseudomonadales; family Pseudomonadaceae; genus Pseudomonas; species Pseudomonas sp. T8. The sequence goes on along the minus strand of NZ_CP102374.1, from coordinate 3,122,594 downwards.
TTCAACTGCTCGCCCGGGTAGGGGGTGAGGCCGCTGTAGCCGATCCAGAACTCGCGCATCGCCAGGTAGTTCTTCTTGCTCTTGCGGTCGCTGTTGTTGCTGCTTTCGGTGCTGGCGCCGTCGGACTGCTGCAGGGTGTCGGTCTCGATGATGTCGGTGGAGGTCACCGCCTGGCCCATGGCGTAGGCGCTCCAGTTGCCACTTTCGCCGTACACCCAGGGGCGCAGGTCGAGGCCGACGCCGTTGACGTCGCCGCCGCCCAGGGTGCCGAGGTCACGGTCGTCTTCGGACTGGCCGGTGATCTTCACTTCCAGGCCGAAGTTCTTGCTCTCGGTGATGGCCGCGAGCGTCGGGTTGGACCAGACCAGGGCAAAACCCAGGGCCACACCCAGCTTCGACAGGCTGAACAGTTTTCCCGTAGCCGCTGCCGCAGGCTGCGATTGGCTGCGCAGCGGCCGCAAAACCTGCGCACGCGGTGCCACTGACAGATCTCGGTCGCCTGGTTGGCGAGCGCTGCGCGCTCGATCGCAGCCTGCGGCAGCGGCTACAGGATTGGCGTGGCTGGATGGAGTGAACTTCATAGGGATTCCTCACCGTCTTCTTCCTGCAGCGCGTGCAGTTCCAACGTGTTCTGGCTCAAGGCGCCACGTACGGCCTGCTCCTGTTGCAGCAGGCGTTGGGCCTCGGCGCGTTGGCCTGGCGGCAGTTGGGCTTCGAGTTGTTGCGCAAGCTCGTTGGCTTGCGGGGTGTCCTGGGTCTTGGCCAGCTGGCTGAAGACATAGGCATTGAGCGGGTCGGGCTTGGTGCCCTTGCCCTGGGAGAACAGCTGGGCAATGGCGAAATCGGCGCTGTTCTGGCCGTTGCGCGCGGCGGTCAGCAGGTGGTCCAGGGCCTTTTGCGGATAGACCTGGCCCAGGTAGCCACGGCGGTAGATCTGGCCGAGGTAGTAGTCGGCGGCGACTTCCTTGCCCTGGGCCTTCTTGAAGTGTTCTTCGGCGACCTTGGCGTCGGCCGGGACCATCTTGCCTTCGTAGTAGAGCTTGCCCAGCAGCAGTTCGGCGCGGGGCTGGTCGGCGGCGCGACCGTTGTCCAGGTACTGCATCATCTTGTCGACGTCGCCCAGTTCGGGGAAGTCGTAGAGCAGTTGCGCCAGGGTGACCCAGGAGGCCGGGTAGCCGGGAGCGATCGGCTCCAGCAGCGCCTGCGCGGTTTTCTCGTCGGTCTTGCCCAGGCTGGCGTCGCCCAGCACCCGGGCCACGCTGTCCACTCGTTGCGCGCTGATGGCGCCGCGGGCGTGCCCGGCCTGCAGCTGTTTCAGCAGCTCGGCCTGTTGTTCCGGCTGGCCGCGTTTCTGGTAGACGGTGGCCAGCTCGACGTAGCAGATATCGGTGACGTTCAGCGCCGCCTTGCAGATGGTTTCCACCTCGGCCAGGTGCTGGTCGTAGGTGCCCTGGGTGCGGTACAGCAGCACCTGGGCCAGGCCGGCTTCCGGGTAGCCGGCGCTGCGCCATTGGCTGATCTGCTGTTGGGCGTTGACCTTGGGGAAGCTCTGCGGATATTGCAGGTAGAGCATCGCCAGCGGGATCAGGGTGTTGCCTTCACCGTTGGCGAAGGCCTTTTTCAACAGGCCTTCGGCTTCGTGATGCTCGGCCTCGGTGGAGCCGGGCTTGGCCACCAGCAGGCGGCCCAGGCGTGCCTGGGCCCGCGGCGAGGTGTCGGCCGCGGCGCGGTAGGTCGCCTCGGCTTGCTTGATCTTCGCCGGGTCGCGGGTTTCCATCTGGATGTCGGCCAGGCCGACCTGGGCGTCGCTGTAGCCCAGGTCCGCCAGTTGCCGGTAGTTCTGCTCCGCGAGCACGGTGTCGCCGCGCTTCAGGGCTTCGTTGGCCAGGCGCTGGTCGGGCAGGCCGGCGCAACCGGCCAGGCTCACGGCCAGGGCCAGCGAGCACAGGGCCAGCGCGCGACGACCCTGGGATTTATCGCGAGCAAGCTCGCTCCTACAGGTGGCTGCAGCGCTCGTGTAGGAGCGAGCTTGCTCGCGAAGGATCTCGCAGCCGGCACCGATTCGAATGGAAAGGCTAGTCACAGGCATGTCCTCCGCTTAGAGACCGGCAGCCATGGCTTTGTCGATCAGCCAGTTCACGGATGGGCCGCGGTCGCTGCTGACTTCCACCGGACGGCCGGCGAAGGCGCTGCTCAGCGGGGCATCGGGCTTGATCTGCACGCGAATGTCCGAGGACAGGTCGCTGCTGTTGAGGCTGGTGCTGCTGACGATGGTGCCGGTGCGCACGTCGTCTTCGCCGGCGATCTGGAAGCTGACCTTGGTCCCCGGACGCACGTCGGCGAACTGGCGGTAGGAGAAGCGCGCCTCGATGTTGGCCTGGCTGCCCCGCGGGACCAGCTGGAAGATCACGTCGCCCTTGCTGGCGTACTGGCCGTCGGCAACCATCTGCTGGGCCACGGTGCAGTCGCAGGGCGAGGTCAGGGTGCCGGTCATCTGCTTGCCGAACAGTTCCTCGACCTTGGCCGGTTGCAGCTGGTCTTCGTTCAGGTGGCCCTTGAGCACGTCGAGCATGCTGGTGCTGAAGGTCGCCAGCGGGGCGCCCTTGGCCGCCACGCCGTCGGCCTGGATCAGGCTCTGCACGGTGCCGTCACGCGGCATGGTGACGTTCATCCCCGGCGCGCTGACCAGGCCGGCCTGGGCATGGCTGACGAAGTACATGCCGTACACCGACTTGAGGATGAAGCCGAAGGCCGCCAGGCCAACGACGAAGATCCCGGCGCTGAAGGTCACCGCGCGCAGGCGGCCCAGGGCGCTCATGCCGTGGCCGGCGTCCTTGGTCTTGCGCGCCTTGGTGAAGTTGTCGCGCTGCAGGGTGGCGAGCACGTCGCCCATGGTCACGATGTCGCCGGCCAGGTGCGAGGTGATCAGCTGGCGCAGGGTCGAGATGTCCTGGGGCTCGAGGTTCTGGAACTGGCAACCGACACGACCGCTCTGGCGATCCACGGAGCGCACCTGCAACTCCACGTCCATGGCCAGGCCGAGGTTGTCGATGACGAACTGCAGGCGACCCTTGTGCACGTCGCCGACCTTGATCGGCAACTGCCCGCAGTTGAAGCTCAGGCCGCCGGCGGAGAGGTCGATGACCCGCGCTTCGACCGGGGTCCGGTCGGGGCCGAAGAAGCGCAGCTTGGCCGGGATTTTGACCCGGGCGTGTTGGCGTTGGGCTTCGGATTCATGCACTACGTTGACGTTCACGGCGGTGTTCATAAGGGCGATTTCCTAGTTAATTCAGGCAAGGCGGGTCAGACCATCAGCAGCAGCGCGGCGACGAAAATGCTGCCGGCGGAGAAGGTCATGGTCCGAGACGACCAGGTGTTGAACCAACGTTGAAAGCTGGCGAGGTCACGGGACAGAGCAGTCGGTTGGCGGGTCCAGGACTGTTGGTCGAGGCGGAAGAACACGTAGATCTTCACCAGGGCCCCGACGATCTGGTTGTAATAGAGGATCAACGGGTAGGCCGGGCCGATCCGGTGCCCCGAACAGGACAGCAGCAGGGTCAGCAGCAGGCGGGTGATACCGATCCACAGCAGGTACACCAGGATGAAGGCGGTGCCGTACTTGAAGCTGGCGATCAGGGCCACGGTCAGGCCCAGCAAGGAGGTCCACATCGACACGCGCTGGTCGAACAGCACCACGCTGGTGAACAGCCCCAGGCGCTTGAGGCCCAGGCCCAGGGCCCGGGAGTTCTGCCGCAGGTTGTTGCCGTACCAGCGGAACATCAGCTTGCGGCTGGCCTTGATGAAACTCTTCTCCGGCGGGTGCTCCACGGTGTTGATCGCCGCATCGGGCACGTAGAAGGTGTCGTAGCCCAGGCGCATCAGGCTGAACCAGCTGGACTTGTCGTCGCCGGTGAGGAACTTGAAGCGGCCCAGGCGCCAGTGTTGCAGCGAGTCGCTTTCCACGTCGGCGATGAAGTCCGGGTTGGTGACCACGCTGGCGCGGAACACCGACATGCGTCCGGTCATGGTCAGCACGCGCTTGGACAGGGCCATGGAGCACATGTTGATGTGACGCTGGGCGAAGCGCAGCTTGTGCCACTCGCTCATGATGTAGCCGCCGCGCACTTCGCAGAACTCGTTGGTGGTCAGGCCGCCGACGTTGCCGAACAGCTGGAACCAGGGCACGGTCTTGCGCACCACGCCTTCGCCGAGCACGGTGTCGCCGTCGATCACCGCGACCACGGCACGGTCGTCCGGCAGGTGGCGGGAGATGGCGCGGAAACCGAAGGCCAGGCCGTCGCGCTTGCCGGTGCCGGGGATGCGCACGAAGTCGAGCTTGACGTGGGCCGGCGGGTTCATGCGGGCCCAGAGGCTTTTCACCAGCAGCTCGTCGGACATTTCCACGATCGAGCAGACCACGGTGGTGGGGAAGCCGCAGTCGATGGCTTCACGGATCACCGAGCCATAGACCTGGGCGGTGGTCAGGGCGTCGATCCGGAAACTGGTGACCATCAGGTACACGTGGGACGGATCGGCGGCCTTGCCCAGCTTGCGGACCTTGCGGCGCAGGTGCGGGTAGACCACGTAGAGAAACAGCATGCCGCGCACGAAATGCGTGGCACCCATCGAGTAGCGCCAGATACCCACGGCGCCAATCAGGAAGATGAAGTCCTTCGATTCGGAGTCGAATGTGGACGCGGGCAACGCCAGGGCGAGACCCATCAGTAAACTCAAGAAAAACAGCCAACCTGCGGCCTGGAGTAGGCCGTGCTTTAGCCTGTGCATAATCTGCATCCGTCTCGATCTCGGGCGAGCCTGTGGGGTGGCCCGATGGGGTTAAGGCAGGCAAAAAAGCCAAAGGGACACATTCCTGTAGCCGTTGCCGGAGGCTGCGATAACCTCCGGCAGTTGCAGGTGCGTCGCGACCCCTTCGGGCTCGATCGCACCTGCGACAGCGGCTACAGGAACGGGGAACTGCCCCCGATACCGCTGTTACCAGCAGATACCTTCGGTCCGGCCATTCGCGCTGGTGGCCTTGGACATGAACCCGACCAGGTCGATGACCTGCTTGCCGTGCGGCACGTCTTCGGCCAGGGCGCGGAACTTCTCGTCGCGGTTGCCGAGGATGATCACGTCGGAGTTGTCGATCACCGAATCGAAGTCCGCGTTGAGCAGGGACGAGACGTGGGGGATCTTGGACTCGATGTAGTCCTTGTTGGCACCGTGGACACGGGCGTACTCGACGTTGCTGTCGTAGATGCTCAGGTCGAAACCCTTGCCGATCAGCATTTCCGCCAGTTCCACCAGCGGGCTTTCGCGCAGGTCGTCGGTACCGGCCTTGAAGCTCAGGCCGAGCAGGGCGACTTTGCGTTTTTCGTGGCTGGAGACGATGTCGAAGGCGTTCTGCACCTGGGACTCGTTACTGCGCATCAGCGAGTTGAGCAGCGGTGCTTCGATGTCCAGGGAGCCGGCGCGGAAGGTCAGGGCGCGCACGTCCTTGGGCAGGCAGGAACCGCCGAAGGCGAAGCCTGGGCGCATGTAGTACTGGGACAGGTTGAGGGTCTTGTCCTGGCAGACCACGTCCATCACTTCACGACCGTCGACGCCGACGGCCTTGGCGATGTTGCCGATCTCGTTGGCGAAGGTCACCTTGGTGGCGTGCCACACGTTGCAGGTGTACTTGATCATCTCGGCGACGGCGATGTCCTTGCGGATGATCGGTGCGTCGAGTTCTTCGTACAGCGATTGCAGGACGTCGCCCGAAGCCTTGTCGAACTCGCCGATCACGGTCATCGGTGGGAAGTCGTAGTCCTTGATCGCGGTGCTTTCACGCAGGAACTCAGGGTTGACCGCGACGCCGAAGTCGACGCCGGCTTTCTTGCCGGAGCAGTCTTCGAGAATCGGGATCACCACGTTGGCCACGGTGCCCGGCAGTACGGTACTGCGCACCACGATGGTGTGGCGGGAGGTCTTGTCACGCAGGACAAAACCGATCTCGCGGCATACCGCCTCGATGTAGTTGAGTTCCAGGTCGCCGTTCTTCTTGCTTGGCGTGCCGACACAGATCATCGACAAGTCGGTGTCGCGAATCGCCTCGGCGAAGTTGGTGGTTCCGCGCAGACGACCGGTTTGAATACCTTGCGCCAGAAGTTCACCCAGACCCGGTTCAACGATCGGCGAACGGCCTGCGTTGATCATATCGATCTTGTCCTTGGCAACATCGACGCCAACGACCTCATGGCCCCGTGCAGACAGGCAACCGGCACATACTGCACCGACGTAACCCAAACCAAATATGCTGATGCGCATCGCATTTACCTCTGTGTTATTCACGCCATTAGATGGCCGGAGTTAATGTTTGCCAGCTTTAATTGCGCACTCGGAAGTTCAACGAACAAGCGTTGATATATCCAGTGCAGGCAGACTAAGTTCCGAGTGTCTAAATAAGTGCACTCAAGTTGTGCGCAACTTGGCCTTGTTGTAGGGGCTGCCCTTAAATGTCGCCGTCCTTCCTGCTGGAAGGCAGCTCCGAGGTTGGCGATAATCCTGATTTATAGGCGCAGGCCCATGATAATCAGGTAGTTACACGCTCCCGGAAGCGTTTTAAGGCGGGCTATGCCATGGCCTTGTAGGGGATAGTAATGGTGCATTATCTCCTGTGTATTGACCCTGAGTTCGAGTCCTAGAGCAGTAGGTCAGGACAATATGACAACTTCGCTACTGTCGTTGGATCCCATGTAAGTCATCTCCTACAAACTCGTCGAGAATCGTTACCGGTGGTATGAGCGGTGGTTCAGGACATAGTTCCAGACCGCTGATCCTGTTTTCTGAAATTTCTTGAAATATTGCAAAAGATGGCACTGCTTTCATATTGATAGCACTTACCATTTCAGCCTTTAGTTATGGGGAGTTAAAGCGCGGGGATATTTTTATGCCACTACCGATAAAAAAATTGCGTGCCACTACTGAAAAAAATGACCTCTGTCGAGTGAAACAAAAGTTATAAATTCAGAAGAAAATATTTTGGCGCCAATTGTTTGGCGTTTTGGCGGGGGTCAAAGAGGAAAGTGACCGCTTGTCGACGCACTCGTTTGCGCGAAACCAGTGCGTCGACCGGGTGCGTTATTCCGGTGCGTGATCGCGCAGGAAAACCAGATTGTCGGGTTTCGACTGTTCGGCGCTGTAGCGATAACCCTGGACATCGAATTGCTTGAGTGCCGCCGGGTCGTTGATGCGTTCTTCTATGACGAAGCGGCTCATCATGCCCCGGGCTTTCTTGGCGTAGAAGCTGATGATCTTGTACTGGCCGTTCTTCAGGTCCTTGAACTCGGTATTGATGATCCGGGCGTTCAGGGCCGTGCGCTTGACCGCCGAGAAGTATTCGTTGGACGCCAGGTTGAGCAGCAGGTCGTCGCCCTGTTCGGCCAGGGCCTCATTGAGCCATTCGCTGATGCGCGTGCCCCAGAAGGCGTACAGGTCCTTGCCGCGGGCGTTGGCCAGCTTGGTGCCCATTTCCAGGCGATAAGGCTGCATCAGGTCCAGCGGGCGCAGCAGGCCGTACAGGCCGGAGAGCATGCGCAGATGCTGCTGGGCGTAGTCGAAATCGGCTTCGCTCAGGGTTTCGGCGTTCAGGCCGGTGTACACGTCGCCCTTGAACGCCAGCAGCGCCTGCTTGGCGTTGGCCGGGGTGAAGGCCGGGGTCCAGCTACCGAAACGCGCGGCGTTGAGGCCGCCGATCTTGTCGGAGACGTGCATCAGTTCGCTGATTTGCGCCGGGCTCAGTTCGCGCAATTGCAGGATCAGTTCCTGGGAGTGATCGAGGTATTGCGGCTGGGTGAAGCGTTGAGTGACGGGCGGGGTCTCGAAATCGAGGGTCTTGGCGGGTGAAATCACCATCAGCATGAAGTCGTCTCCTGTAAGCGTCGGGGGATTCTAGGGGCTTGGGCGATTTGACTCCACCTATGAAGGCAATAGGGGAGGCCGTCGTCCGTTGTCTGCTGCTTTCTGTAGGAGCGAGCTTGCTCGCGATGAACCGGAGAGCAGCGCAAGGTATCAGGCGATATGCGTCATCGTTGACGAGCATCGCGAGCAAGCTCGCTCCTACAGAGGGGATGGGGATTCGAATAGGGTCGGGGTTGTGGCATCGGCTATAGTGCCGCGCGGGTTTTGTTATGGAGACATCCCTTTGCGCAGCGCGTTTTTTCTTTCGATCTGGCTGTTGAGCTTCGGCGCCCTGGCGGCCCCGAGCGAGGTGGCGACCCTGGATCGCAGCACCTGGCCGGAACAGCTCAGCAACCCGACCCTGTTCGACGTGGCGTCGCGGGCGGAGATCCTCACCTTTGCCCGCGCCCTGCTGGTCAGCGAGGCCTGGGATGAAGGCTCGTTGAAGCAGCGCCTGGGCCTGCGGATCATCAACATGGCGTCGATCGATGCCGTTCGCCAGCGGCTCTGGCAGCAATTGCTGGCCAACTACAACTTCGCCCAGCAGAGCTGCGACCAGGACGCCTCCTTCTGTTTCCTGGTGGAAGACCTGGACACCCTGCGCGAGCAGGCCGGCAAGTTCCAGTTGGGCGATGACTCTTATTACGCTCGCTGGGCCGAGCCGAGCCGGGCCTTCCATGAGCAGTACCTGGACGAATTGCTGCGCAAGGCCGCGCTGTTTCCCCAGACCGCCAGCGAGATTGAGCGTTTTGGCGACTACGAGCGCAACGGCGACGAGCTCAATGACCGACTGTTTTTGCTGACCTTCGACAGCGCCGCCAATCTCGCCCCGGACAACACCCCCTGGCTGGCTGAATACCTGCGCAAGTCGAACATGAACGGCACCTTCTTCGTACTCGGCAGCGAGCTGCAGAGCCGCCTGGAACAACGTTCGGTGGCCAGCCTGCAGGCCCTGTATTCGCAGCAGTGCGTGGGCGTCCAGGGCTGGGAGTATCGTTCCCACAGCCATTGGCAGGACTGGCAGGACTCGATCGAGCGCAGCGTCGAGCTGGTCAAGGGCAAGCTGCCGGAAAACTATGTGCCGCTGTTCCGCCCGCCCTACGGTCAGCGCCGGGCCGACGCGCAGGCCTTCTTTAATGCCCAGGGTTTGCAGGTGGCGCTGTGGGACATCGATCCGCAGGACGGCGCCGGCAAGCTCAAGGGCGAACAGAGCGGCCAGCGGGTGTTGACCCTGATGCTGTTGTGGCGGCACGGGGTGATTAATTTCAATGCCCGGCAGGACGCGGTGAAGACGGCGTTGCCCTGGCTGCTGACACAGACGGCGCAGAGCGGAATCGGTTGGGAGGATTGTCAGGACGCGTTTCGCTAGAAACGACGAAAGGTCCGTATTTGCGGGGCGAAGGGGGAAGGTTGCCGATTTTGGCGAGGATTTCGATACAAGCGGACTTCCGACTTTAACGGTGCTTGGGCAGCGCGCCAAGGGCTATTCGTCACTCTGCAAAATAAACTTAAAAAAAGCGTCAAAGTGCTTTTTCCTGTCACAGGTTTTGGAGTATTACGAAGTCAGACCGCCGAAACCTGCAACACAGGTGGCGTCTCCCAAGACTCCTTTTGTGTGCACTTCACTCGAACCTTCGCGGGTGAATTCGACGGTCGATTCGAGGCGCAGCACCGCCATGGTATTGCGTCGACTGGCCCCCACATAAGGTGACCGAGTATGGATGACCACGGACGTAGCCCTTCCTCCAACCAGCCAATCCTTTATGTACTCGATACCAATGTATTGATTCACGATCCAAACGCCCTGCTGAACTTCGAAGAACACCATGTGGCGATCCCGATGATCGTCCTGGAGGAACTCGACAAGCTCAAGAGCGGCCATCACAGCGTTGCAGCGGAATGCCGCCAGGCCATTCGCCTGATCGACAAGACCCTGGGTGAGGCCTCGCCGGAAGATGTCGAGCTGGGTGTGCCGATCCAGCGTGGCAAGAGCGGCCCCAAAGGCCTGCTGTCGATCCTCATGAGCAAACGCTCTGAGCCCAACAGCCTGCTGCCGGAAAACCTCAACGACAACATCATCATCAACCAGTTGATCGACCTGCACGCGCGCAACAAGGAGCTGCGCGTGGTGCTGGTGACCAAAGACATCAACATGCGCCTCAAGGCGCGCGCCTGCGGGATCGCCGCCGAAGACTACAGCACCGACCAGCTGGTCGACGACGTGGCCTTGCTGCCCAACGGCTTCCACAACATGACCGGCTCCTTCTGGGACCGCGTGAGCAAGGTGGAAACCCGCCAGGACCACGGCCGCACCTGGCACCAGGTGCAACTCACCGACAACCTGCCGGCGGTGCACATCAACGAGTTCATCATCGACGAACAGGGTTTCGTCGGCTGGATCAAGGAGATTCGCGCCGATGTGCTGCTGATTCTCGACCTGCATCAGGAACCCCTGTTGCACCAGGAAGCCTGGGGCCTGAAACCGCGCGATATCTATCAAGGCCTGGCGCTGTTCGCCCTGCTCGATCCGGATATCCATCTGGTCAACCTGTCCGGGGCCGCAGGTTCAGGCAAGACCATCCTGGCCCTGGCCGCGGCCATCGAACAGACCATGGTCAGCAAGCGTTATCGGCGCATCATCGCCACCCGCAGCGTGCAGGGGCTGGACCAGGAGATCGGCTTCCTGCCGGGCACCGAAGCGGAAAAAATGGAGCCCTGGCTCGGCGCCATCACCGACAACCTCGAAGCCTTGCACATGGATGACGAAAACACCCATGGCAGCGTCGACTACATCCTCAGCAAGGTGCCGCTGCAGTTCAAATCCCTCAACTACATTCGCGGCCGCAGCTTCCAGCAGAGCCTGATCCTGATCGACGAATGCCAGAACCTCACCCCGCACCAGATGAAAACCATCATCACCCGTGCCGGCGCCGGTTCCAAAGTGGTGTGCCTGGGCAACCTGGCGCAGATCGATACCCCTTACCTGTCCGCGACCAGCTCCGGGCTGACCTACCTGACTGAACGCTTCAAGGACTTCCCCAACGGGGTGCACATCACCCTGCAAGGGGTTCCCCGCTCGATCCTGGCCGAATACGCCGAATCCCATCTGTAACCTTCACCCAACGGGCGGCCGCAAGGCCGCCCGTTTTTTTGTGCCCGAACAAAACCTGTCTTCCGTAGGAGCGAGGCTTGCCCGCGATGGCATCACCGTGCTTGTACTGCTGCACCGCGTTGCCTGGGTCGCGGGCAAGCCTCGCTCCTACGGGATCGGGGGCACGCGGATAATCAGGCGTGCGGAAAATTGACCCTCGGGTTTACAATCGCCTTTCCTGATCAGGAGTAAGGCTGTGCTGACTCATCTCGATTCCCAAGGTCGCGCCAATATGGTCGACGTCACCGACAAAGCCGTGACGTCCCGCGAAGCCACGGCCGAAGCCCGGGTGCGCATGCTCCCGCAAACCCTGCAAATGATCGTCAGCGGCGGTCACCCCAAGGGTGATGTGTTCGCCGTGGCGCGCATCGCCGGCATCCAGGCGGCGAAAAAGACCAGCGATCTGATCCCCCTGTGCCATCCGCTGATGCTCACCAGCGTCAAGGTCGAGCTCAGCGCCGAAGGCGAGGACAGCGTGCGCATCGTTGCCCGCTGCAAGCTGGCCGGGCAGACCGGGGTGGAAATGGAAGCCCTGACCGCCGCCAGTGTCGCGGCCCTGACCATCTACGACATGTGCAAGGCCGTGGACCGCGGCATGACCATCGAAGGCGTGCGCCTGCTGGAGAAACTGGGCGGCAAGAGCGGCCATTACCAGGCGGACGAGCAATGAACCTGACCGTGAAGTTTTTCGCCCGCTACCGCGAGGCGCTGGGCGTGGATTCGCTGCGGGTCGCCGGCGATTTCACCACGGTCGACGATGTGCGCGCGCTGTTGGCCCAGCGCGAGGGCGCCGAGGTGCTCAGCGAGCAGAACCTGATGTGCGCCCGCAACGAAGACCTCTGCCAGCTCGACGAGCCGGTGAGCGACGGCGACGAAGTGGCGTTTTTTCCTACCGTGACCGGGGGCTGATATGGCGATTCGCGTGCAATCGGGCGCCTTTGATCCAGGGGCGGAAGTCAACGCGATGCATGCGGCGAATGTCGGCGTCGGCGCGGTGGTGAGCTTTGTCGGTTACGTGCGTGATTTCAACGACGGCCTGGACGTGGCGGGGATGTTTCTCGAGCATTACCCGGGCATGACCGAGAAGGCCCTGGGCAAGATCGCCGCCGAGGCCGAACAGCGCTGGCCACTGCTCAAGCTGGAAGTGCTGCATCGCATCGGTGCGCTGGAGCCGGGCGAGCCGATCGTCTTCGTCGGCGCCGCCAGCGCCCACCGCCAGGCGGCATTCGATGCCTGTGCCTTTGTCATGGACTACCTGAAGACCCGCGCGCCGTTCTGGAAGAAGGAAACCACCGCCGATGGCCCGCGCTGGGTGGAAGGCCGTGACAGCGATCATGCGGCGGCGGATCGCTGGAAAGAGTGACGTCCTGATCCCTCTGTATTGACCGCAAGTCCGCCATCGCGGGCAAGCCTCGCTCCTACGATCAACACCGTCTGTAGGAGCGAGGCTTGCCCGCGATAGGCCCTCAGTTACACCCTCGACTTCCCTGTTTCTCTCTCGATTTGGTATCTCGACCAAAGGCGGGACGAAGCGTATCCGCTCCGTTGACGAAATATACGTAAAAGTCCAGTATGGATTTACAAGTACAAAACAAGGCTTCACCGTTTCACTCCTTTCTTCTGTCTTGCCAAACCAACAACAACCCGCGAGAGAACGAATATGAAGAAACTCCCCCTCATCAGTGGCCTGGTCCTGAGCCTGTTGGCGTGCAGCAGCCTGTTCGCCGCCGAGAAAACCCTGCGCATCGGCATCGAGGCGGCTTATCCGCCGTTCGCCTCGAAAACCGACAAAGGTGAGATCGTCGGTTTCGACTACGACATCGGCAATGCCTTGTGCGCGCAGATGCAGGTCAAGTGCCTATGGGTCGAGGGTGAATTCGATGGCCTGATTCCTTCGTTGAAAGTGAAGAAAATCGACATGGCGCTGTCGTCGATGACCATCAATGAAGACCGCAAGAAGTCGGTCGACTTCACCCACAAGTACTACTTCACTTCCTCGCGGCTGGTGATGAAGGAAGGCGCGACGGTCGATGACCAGTACGCCAGCCTCAAGGGCAAGAATGTCGGTGTGCAACGGGCGACCACCACCGACCGCTACGCCACCGAGGTGTTCGAGCCCAAGGGCATCAACGTCAAGCGCTACAGCAACAACGAAGAGATCTACATGGACCTGGCGGCCGGGCGTCTCGATGCGATTTTCGCTGACACCATTCCGCTGAATGACTTTCTGTCGATGCCGCGCGGCAAGGGCTATGCGTTTGTCGGGCCGGAGCTGAAGGACCCGAAATACGTGGGTGAGGGCGCGGGGATCGCGGTGCGCAAGGGCAATGCCGAGCTGGTCAGCCAGTTGAATGCCGCCATCGATGGCATTCGCGCCAGTGGCGAGTATCAGAAGATTTCCGAGAAGTACTTCAAGTCCGACATCTACGGCGACTGATGCCGTGTGGCGTTCGTGAGGACGCCATCGCGGGCAAGCCTCGCTCCTACCGTTTTGTAGGAGCGAGGCTTGCCCGCGATGCTTTTCAGAGGGTGGTCAGCCCTTCAATTCCTTCAGGTGCTTGTACACCGTCGCCCGCCCCATGTTCAGCACGTTGGCCACATAGTTGGCGGCGCTTTTGCCCTTGAACGCGCCTTCGGCGTGCAACGCCAGTACCAGTTCGCGCTTGTGTTCGCGGGTCAGCAGGTTGAGGCCCAGCTGCCGTTCGCGCAGCCAGTTGTGCAGGAAGGTGTTGATGCGTTCCTGCCAGTCGTCGCGAAACAGCGAGTCCGGTTGCGGGATCAGTTTGCTCGGCGAGAGGAACAGGTCCAGCGCCGCCTTGGCATTCTCGAACAGCGAAATATTCAGGTTGATGCACAGCACCGCCAGCGGCTGGCCGTTGCTGTCGCGCAGCACGCTGCTGAGGCTGCGGATCTTCTGGCCGTCCCAGTTGAGCTTTTCATAGGGGCCGATATTCCGCTCGTTGCTGTCCTCGCCGAGCATGTCGTCCAGGGCCGCATCGTCGCCCACTTCGCGCTTGGAGATGTTGTTGGCGATGTAGTCGATCTTCTGCGTGCGCAGGTCGTGGAGCACCACCTCGGCATGGGGGAAGAACAGCGTGGCGATGGCGTCGGCGATCGTCCGGAAGTTGTCCAGGGCAGGGTCCTGCGCGGGTGAGGTCATGGGCGGTTCTCCAGGCGGTGTCAGCGCCCCGCGAGGCGGGGCGCTGCGAGTGTGCCGCAATCGTTGGGGCGCGTCACCTGAGCGGGTCAGCCAAGGCGGGCAGGGGAGAGCATGGCGGCGTCCAGGCCAAAGCGCGCCAGTTGCTCGGGCAAGGCTTCGCCACGCACCAGGGCGGCGCTGGCCTGGCCCATGGCCGGCGAGGTCTGGATACCGTAGCCGCCTTGCGCGGCGACCCAGAACAGGCCCGGGACCTGGGTGTCGAAGCCGGCCAGCAGGTCGCCATCGCTGACGAAGCTGCGCAGGCCGGCCCAGGTGCGGGTCGGGCGGCGAATGGTCAGGGTGGTGGCTTCTTCGATCTGGTAGATGCCCATGGCGATGTCCAGCTCTTCCGGCTGCACATCGTGGGGTTCCACCGGGTCGGCGTTGGCCGGCGAGCCGAGGAACATGCCGGCGTCGGGCTTCATATAGAAGGATTCGTCGAGGCTCACCAGCATCGGCCAGTGATGGATATCGACACCTTCGGGCCCGGCGAAGATAAAGGCCGCGCGGCGTTTCGGCTGCAGGCCCAGGGGCCGGGCGCCGGCCATGACGCCGACCTGGTCGGCCCAGGCACCGGCGGCGTTGATCAGGATGGGCGCGCTGAAGGTCTGGCCGGCGGTCTGGACCTGCCACTGGCCCTGTTGGTCGCGGCTCAGCCCCAGCACTTCACAGTCGGTGCGCACCTCGCCCTGGTTGCGTCGGATGCCGCGCAGGTAACCCTGGTGCAGGGCGTCGGTGTCGATGTCGCTGGCGCTCGGGTCGTAGAGCGCGCCGTGGACCTTCTCGCGGCGCAGGATCGGCAGGCGCGCGCAGGCTTCGTCGGCGCTCAGCAGCTGCATCTCCGGCACCGTGGCCTTGGCGCTCAGGTACTGGTTGTTCAGCTCGGTGGGGTCGCCGGTGAAGTCCACGGTCATTTCGCCGCGCGGGCTCAGCAGCGGGTGTTCGCAGAAACCTGGCGGCGGGGCATCGAAAAAATCCCGGCTGGCCAGGGTCAGCGCGCGCACCTGGGGCGTGCCGTAGGCCGCGGTATAGAGCGCCGCGGAGCGCCCGGTGGAGTGGTAGGCCGGGTGCGATTCGCGTTCCAGCACCAGCACCCGGCCATGGCGTGACAGCCAGTAGCCGGTGGATGCCCCGGCGATGCCGCCGCCAATGATGATGAAGTCTGCCTGGGTCATTCGAGCCTCCGTAAAAATGGATAACGCGCGTCTGTAGGAGCGAGGCTTGCCCGCGATCGATCTTGAGCCTGTCACGGTGGTTCGCTCGGGGCCGTCAATCGCGAGCAAGCTTCGCTCCTACAGATATGCCATTGGTATTTAGTGAGTGCGTTGCAAGCGGTACAGCGCACTGGCCAGGGCAATGTCTTCCAGGCCCAGGCCGATGGAGCGGAAGAACACGTGGCGCCCCGGCTCCGGTCGTTGGGCCAAGTCGCTGAGCAGTTCGGGCAGGTCGCCGAGAATCTCGGCCTTGTCCCAGCCGTGCCGTTCGCCGGCGATCAGCATCTCGCCGGCCGAGCCGGGGGTGGTCTGACGATAGTCGCAATACACCTGCATGTCCTTCAGCGCGGCGGGCGGTACTTCATGGGCCCGTGGCGCGTTGGTGCTGATGGAGGTGATCAGCGCCGGCTTGTGCAAGGTTCGCGGGTCGATCACCGGGCTGGCGGAGGAGGTGCAGAGCATGATCACGTCGGCGTCCTGCAAGGCGTCATCGAGCTGGCTGACGATCTGCAGGCGTGGGTCGAGGGCCTTCAGGCGCGTGATGTCCTCGGCGGATTTGCCGGCCAGGCCAGGGGAGTACAGGCGGATGGATTGCCACTCGCGCAGGGCTTTCACGTAATGCAGGTGCGCCTGGGCCACGGGGCCGCTGCCGATGATCGCCAGGTGCCGGGCATCGGTTGTTGCCAGGGCATCGACGGCCACGGCGGTGGTGGCCGCGGTACGCGCGGTGGTCAGTTCGCCAGCGTCGCAGAGCAGCAGCGGCTGGCCGCTGTCCATTGACATCAGCAGGGTCCAGGCGGTGACCAGCGGACCTTCGGCGCGGACTATATAGGGCGAGGTCTTGACCCCGTAGACCCGCTCTTCGGCCAGCACGCCCAGGTAGTTGATGAAGTCCCCGGCGCCCTGGGGAAACTCCACCAGTTGCTGCGCCGGCTGCACGGCAAGCCCGGCGGCCAGGTCGTGGAACAGCTTGCGCAGGATCTGCGGGACGTCGACCTGCGCCAGCAACTGGCGGGCTTGAGGCTGGGTAATCACGCAAGGCGTGCTGGACATGCGGGTGCTCCCAAGAAATAAACTAATTTGTCCATTATGGACTTTTAGTTTTGTCGGGCAATATCCAGGCGAAAAAAAACGCAGCCTGTGGTCGGGCTGCGTTTTTTTGCGGGCAGGCTTGTATCTGTAGGAGCGAGGCTTACCCGCGAGGCGTCATTGCTGACACTGCGCGTTATCGTTCATCGCGAGCAAGCTTCGCTCCTACAACGATGCTGCTCAGGCTTTTGGGCGTTTGCGCTCCACGGGGCGCAGCAGCTCGGTCGGCGGCATTTCGCAGCTGATCTTGCGGCCCAGCAGCGCCTCGATCGACGGCAGCTGATAGGAGTCGTCCTCGCCGGCGAAGCTGATGGACACGCCGTCGGCGCCAGCCCGGCCGGTACGGCCGATACGGTGCACGTAGTCGTCCGGCACTTCCGGCAGGGTGAAGTTGATCACGTGGCTGATGCCGTCGATGTGGATGCCGCGACCGGCGACATCGGTGGCCACCAGCACGCGGATCTTGCCTTCGCGGAAGCCTTCCAGGGTCTTGATGCGCTTGTGCTGCGGCACGTCGCCGGACAGCTGGGCGGCGTTCACGCCGTCGCGTACCAGGCGTTCTTCGATGCGCCGCACTTCATCCTTGCGGTTGGCGAAGACCATGACCCGTTCCCAGCCGTTGTCGTTGACCAGGTTGTACAGCAGCTTGTATTTGTCGGCGCCGGCCACCGCGTAGATGTGCTGTTCGACGTTGGCGTTGGCCACGTTCTCGGCTTCGATCTCGACGATCGCCGGGTCGGTGGTCCACTGCTTGGCCAGATTCATCACATCGTCGGTGAAGGTGGCGGAGAACAGCAGGGTCTGGCGTTCGCTTTTCGGCGGGGTCTGGCGAATGATCTGGCGTACCTGGGGGATGAAGCCCATGTCGAGCATGCGGTCGGCTTCGTCCAGCACCATCACTTCGACCATGTCCAGGTGCACGTCGCCGCGCTGGTTGAAGTCCAGCAGGCGGCCCGGGGTGGCGACCAGGATGTCGCAATGGCGGGCTTCGAGGTGCTTGAGCTGTTTGTCGAAGTCCATGCCGCCGACAAAGGTCATCACGTTGAGGCCGGTGTATTTGGTCAGGCTGGCCGCATCCTTGGCGATCTGCACCACCAGCTCGCGGGTCGGCGCGATGATCAGCGCCCTTGGCTCGCCCATGTAGCGTTCTTTCGGCGGCGGGGTCTGCAGCAGCTGGGTGATGATCGAGATCAGGAACGCGGCGGTCTTGCCGGTACCGGTCTGGGCGCGGCCGATGGCGTCTTTGCCGGCCAGGGTGAACCCCAGGACCTGCGCCTGGATCGGCGTGCAGTAGGGGAAACCCAGGTCGTGGATCGCGTGCATCAGTTCCGGCGCGAGTTTGAAGTCGTGGAAGCGGGTCTTGCCTTCCTGCGGTTCGACGACGAAGTCTTCCAGTTTCCAGGTGCTCACCGGTGGCTTCGGGGCGCGTGGGCGGCGCGGCTGCTCGGCCTTTGGCTTGTCGCTGCGCGCGGTCTGGGCCGTCGGGGCGGCTGCGGTCACCGGCTCTGGCTTGGCCACGGGGGCAGGCGCGGTCCGTTCCGGCTGATGGCCGTCGGTGCGGCTGCTGGGGCTGGAGGAAGATGGGCTGGAGCCTGGCGCGAGCTGCTCAGCCTCGCTTTTACCGAAGATTTTCTTGAGTGCTTTGAGCACGGTCATCTCATCAATTGGTTAAGGAATGTACGCCGGGCAGTGTAATGCAAGAATCGGGCGCGGCGTAGTGGATTGCTCAACGGGCTACCTAACTTATCGATTCAGCGCAAACGCTCGCCGAGCCAGGCGCCGATATCGCGAATTTCTTCGGGTAACACTTCGTGCCCCATTGGGTATTCCTGCCAGGTCACGGTGACACCATGGTGTTTCAGGTACTCGTAGGCGGTACGGCCCATGGCGTTCTGCACCACCTCGTCGTACTGGCCGTGCAGGCACAGGGTCGGAATCCGTTGCTGGCTGGCCGACAGTTCGAGTTCGTCGCTGAAGGTCGGGGCATAGGTGGAGAGGGCAAGCACGCCACCCAGCGGACCCTGCCATTTAAGGAAGGCGGTGTGCAGGACGACCGCGCCACCCTGGGAAAAACCGGCGAGGAAAATCCGCGAAGGGTCTATTCCGCTGGCGCGCTGTTCTTCGATCAGGTCGCTCAGGCGTTTTGCCGACTCCTCCAGCTGTTCGCGGTTGATCGCCCGCGCCGGGCTCATGGCCAGGATGTCGTACCAGCTGGGCATGGCATAACCGCCATTGATGGTCACGGCGCGGGTCGGTGCCTGGGGCAAGACGAAGCGGGTGGTCAGCAGGCTTTCCTGCAGCGCTTCGGCCACCGGCAGGAAGTCGTAGCGGTCGGCGCCCAGGCCATGAAGCCAGATCACACAGGCATCGACGGGCTTGCTGGGCTGAAGAATCAAGGGCTCGGTCATGGTTGCTCCAAATATGTGCGCACGCGCCCAAGCGGTGCGTGATCGAGGTGCGCGGTCGGTTGATCAGTGAAGAAGATGTCGCAAGGCTGCAAGTTTTGCTCTTGACCCCTGCCGGAACCGCTTTAGCCGGCACTCTGGTACGGGCTTTGCTATAGCCGTTGCGTGAAGTGATTGCGTTCACCCTGCCGGTAACACTATCAGGCTACTGGCGGGTGTGGGATAGCAAAGATCCGATGATGGACGTTCGCCAATGGCCGCTACGGGCTTCGCGAACATGCAAGGGCTACAGCCCGTTCGGTCGCTTGGTGAGTATGGGTTTTCTCTTAAATGGATTTTCTCCTACTAGACTCATAGCTAAAGTCCTACGCCGCTTGACCCCATAAAAAGCCAACAAGGGTCAACAGCGCCTCATAAGGGTGCGGCAGGACTCAAGCTCCGACACAACAAGAGCAAAACTGGAGGTTTGAATGAAGATGTTGAAATCCACCCTGGCTGTGGTCACGGCCGCCGCGGTACTGGGCATGAGCGGCTTCGCACAGGCGGGTGCGACCCTGGATGCCGTGCAGAAGAAAGGCTTCGTGCAGTGCGGTGTGAGCGACGGTCTGCCGGGCTTCTCGGTACCGGACGCCACCGGCAAGATCCTCGGCATCGACGCCGACGTCTGCCGCGCCGTAGCCGCCGCGGTATTCGGCGATGCGACCAAAGTGAAATTCAGCCAGTTGAATGCCAAGGAGCGTTTCACCGCGCTGCAATCGGGCGAGATCGACGTACTGTCGCGCAACACCACCTGGACCAGTTCCCGCGATTCGGGCATGGGCCTGGTGTTCGCCGGCGTGACCTACTACGACGGCATCGGTTTCCTGGTGAACAACAAGCTGGGCGTGAAGAGCGCCAAGGAACTGGACGGCGCGACCATCTGCATCCAGGCCGGTACCACCACCGAGCTGAACGTGTCCGACTACTTCCGTGGCAACGGCCTGAAATACACCCCGATCACCTTCGACACCTCCGATGAAAGCGCCAAGTCGCTGGAGTCCGGCCGCTGCGACGTGCTGACCTCCGACAAGTCCCAGCTCTACGCACAGCGCAGCAAGCTGGCGACCCCGACCGACTACGTCGTGCTGCCGGAAACCATCTCCAAGGAGCCGCTGGGCCCGGTGGTGCGTAAAGGCGACGAAGAGTGGTTCAGCATCGTCAAGTGGACCCTGTTCGCCATGCTCAATGCCGAAGAGGCCGGCATCACCTCGAAGAATGTCGAGGCCGAAGCCAAGTCCACCAAGAACCCGGACGTCGCTCGCCTGCTGGGCGCCGACGGTGAATACGGCAAGGACCTGAAGCTGCGCAAGGACTGGGTAGTACAGATCGTCAAGCAAGTCGGCAACTACGGTGAAGTGTTCGAGAAGAACCTCGGCAAGAGCACTCCACTGGCCATCGACCGCGGCCTGAACGCGCTGTGGAACAACGGCGGCATTCAATACGCACCACCTGTGCGCTGATGGTTCTATCACCCGGTGGGCCAACCACCGGGTGATGTTCTGTTCCATTATTCCTGGGGCACTTCATGCAAAATTCAATCGGCGCACCAAAGCAGAGGCTCAGTCTCAGCGATCCACGAGTGCGTGCGTGGTTATTCCAGATCGTCACGATTGTCGCGGTGATCTCGCTGGGCTGGTTCCTGTTCAACAACACTCAAACCAACCTCGCGCACCGGGGGATCACTTCCGGTTTCGACTTCCTCGAGCGCAGCGCCGGCTTCGGCATCGCTCAGCACCTGATCTCCTACACCGAAGCGGACAGCTATGCCCGGGTGTTCGTGATCGGCCTGCTCAACACCCTGCTGGTCACCTTCATCGGCGTGATCCTGGCGACCATCCTCGGTTTCATCATCGGTGTGGCGCGCCTGTCGCAGAACTGGATCATCAGCAAACTGGCGACCGTGTATGTGGAAGTGTTCCGCAACATTCCGCCGCTGCTGCAAATCCTGTTCTGGTATTTCGCGGTGTTCCTGACCATGCCGGGGCCGCGCAACAGCCACAACTTCGGTGACACCTTCTTTGTCAGCAGTCGCGGCCTGAACATGCCGGCGGCCCTGGTGGCCGACGGCTTCTGGGCGTTCGTGATCAGCATCGTGGTGGCGATTGTCGCCATCGTGCTGATGTGCCGCTGGGCCAACAAGCGCTTCGAAGACACCGGCGTGCCGTTCCACAAGTTCTGGGTCGGCCTGGCGCTGTTCCTGGTGATCCCGGCGCTGTGCACGCTGATTTTCGGCGCGCCGGTGCATTGGGAAATGCCGGAGCTCAAGGGCTTCAACTTCGTCGGTGGCTGGGTGCTGATCCCGGAACTGCTGGCCCTGACCCTGGCCCTGACCGTCTACACCGCGGCGTTCATCGCCGAGATCGTGCGTTCGGGGATCAAGTCGGTGAGCCATGGCCAGACCGAGGCGGCCCGTTCCCTCGGCCTGCGCAACGGTCCGACCCTGCGCAAGGTGATCATCCCGCAGGCCCTGCGGGTGATCATTCCGCCGCTGACCAGCCAATACCTGAACCTGGCGAAGAACTCGTCCCTGGCGGCCGGTATCGGTTACCCGGAAATGGTTTCGCTGTTCGCCGGTACCGTGCTCAACCAGACCGGCCAGGCCATCGAAGTCATTGCCATCACCATGAGCGTGTACCTGGCGATCAGCATCAGCATTTCCCTTCTGATGAACTGGTACAACAAGCGCATTGCGCTGATCGAGCGGTGAGGAAACGCGCATGAGCACTCATACTTTCAAACCCGACATGCCACCTCCGAGCAGCAGCATCGGGATCGTGGCGTGGATGCGGGCACACATGTTCTCCAGCTGGATCAACACCCTGCTGACCCTGTTTGCCTTCTACCTGATCTACCTGGTGGTGCCGCCGATCCTCAGCTGGGCGATCTTCGACGCCAACTGGGTGGGCACCACCCGCGCCGACTGCACCCAGTCAGGCGCCTGCTGGGTGTTCATCCAGCAGCGCTTCGGCCAGTTCATGTACGGCTACTACCCGGTGGACCTGCGCTGGCGCGTGGACCTGACCGTGTGGCTGGCGGTGATCGGCGTGGCGCCCTTGTTCATCGCCCGGGTTCCGCACAAGGCCATTTATGGCCTGAGCTTCCTGGTGCTGTACCCGATCATTGCCTACAGCCTGCTGCACGGTGGCTATCTCGGCCTGAGCAACGTGGCGACCAGTCAATGGGGCGGCCTGATGCTGACTCTGGTGATCGCCACTGTCGGCATCGTCGGCGCCTTGCCGCTGGGCATTGTGCTGGCATTGGGACGACGCTCGAACATGCCGGCGATTCGTGTGGTCTGCGTGACCTTCATCGAGTTCTGGCGCGGCGTGCCGCTGATCACCGTGCTGTTCATGTCCTCGGTGATGCTGCCGTTGTTCCTGCCCGAAGGCATGAACTTCGACAAGCTGCTGCGGGCGCTGATCGGGGTGATCCTGTTCCAGTCGGCCTACATCGCCGAAGTGGTGCGCGGCGGGCTGCAGGCGATTCCCAAGGGGCAGTACGAAGCGGCTGCGGCCATGGGCCTGGGCTACTGGCGCAGCATGGGCCTGGTGATCCTGCCGCAAGCCCTGAAGCTGGTGATCCCCGGCATCGTCAACACCTTCATCGCCCTGTTCAAGGACACTAGCCTGGTGATCATCATCGGCCTGTTCGACCTGCTCAACAGCGTGAAACAAGCCGCCGCCGACCCGAAATGGCTGGGTATGGCCACCGAAGGCTATGTCTTCGCGGCCCTGGTGTTCTGGATTTTCTGTTTTGGTATGTCCCGCTACTCCATGCATCTGGAGCGTAAGTTGGACACAGGCCACAAGCGTTAGGAGTATCTCCATGAGTGAAGCGATCAAAAAGCCTGTGGGCCCTGAAGGCATTATTCAGATGCAGGGCGTGAACAAGTGGTACGGCCAGTTCCACGTGCTCAAGGACATCAACCTCAACGTCAAGCAGGGCGAGCGCATCGTCCTGTGCGGGCCTTCGGGCTCGGGCAAGTCCACCACCATCCGCTGCCTGAACCGCCTGGAAGAACACCAGCAGGGCCGCATCGTGGTCGATGGCGTGGAGCTGACCAACGACCTCAAGCAGATCGAAGCGATCCGCCGGGAAGTCGGCATGGTGTTCCAGCACTTCAACCTGTTCCCGCACCTGACCATCCTGCAGAACTGCACCCTGGCGCCGATGTGGGTACGCAAGATGCCCAAGCGCAAGGCCGAGGAAATCGCCATGCATTACCTGGAGCGCGTGCGCATTCCGGAGCAGGCGAACAAATACCCGGGCCAGCTCTCCGGCGGTCAGCAGCAGCGTGTGGCGATTGCCCGGGCGCTGTGCATGAAGCCGAAGATCATGCTGTTCGACGAACCGACGTCGGCCCTCGACCCGGAGATGGTGAAAGAGGTGCTGGACACCATGATCGGCCTGGCCGAAGACGGCATGACCATGCTCTGCGTGACCCACGAAATGGGCTTCGCCCGTACCGTGGCCAACCGGGTGATCTTCATGGACAAGGGTGAAATCGTCGAACAGGCCGCGCCTAACGACTTCTTCGACAACCCGCAGAACGAGCGGACCAAGCTGTTCCTGAGCCAGATCCTGCACTGATCCAGGCACAGCCTTGAAAATGAACCCGGCCTGGCGCCGGGTTTATTTTTGCCCGGCGTTCATGAGGTGGCGAGGCGCGGCTGCTGCGGCTGGTCGTCGGTCGTCGCTGGGGCCTGCTGCGCGCTGAGGGCATGTACCTCGGCCATCAGTTCGGGATGACGATCGAGCAGGCGCATCAGCATGAACAGCGGCTGGGGTGGGGCGACCTCGCCGCGCTCGTAGCGGGAGAAGGCGTTATGCCCACCGCCGGAGAGCAGCCTCACCGCATCCTTCTGCGAAAGGTGCAGCTTGCGGCGGATGCGCTTCATCTCGCTGGCCATGAACTGTCGGCCGTCCTCCAGCAACTGGTCGCCGGCGCTGGCGTAGCGTTCGGCGCTGGCCGGGTCGAATTCGATTTCGCCGCAGGCCTGGCATTCCCAGCCATCCAGGCCGTCGACCTGCCGCAGCAGGTGCTTGTAATCGATCAGCTCGCTGCGATTGTTGAACGGCTGCATGCCGGCCGGGGCACCGCAGCTGACGCATTGTCTTTGTTTCATGGGTGTTTCTCCTTGAAGGAGATCACAGGGGGACCGCCGCCGGGGCGGTAAGTGACTTTGATGTACAGCTCCACGGAATCGATGTGGGTGTAATACACGTCCTGCCAGATTCGATGATCGAGATAGCTGGTCATCGACCTGTAGAGCATTTTCCCCAGCAGCCCGGCAATCACCTGCTGCATGTCCCGGCAGGTCAGGCCGAGGTGCCGGCCGCTGACCAGGGCGGTGCGGGTAAAGGCGACTGCCCCTAGCCGGGCGACATCCGCCTTGATCACCGACAGGTCGTAATGAGGTGTGTGCTTTTCCATAAGACACCTGGAGTCGAGATGAAATTACCCTTAAAGGGTTTTTTAGCAATCGGATTTCCTTTCCGCTTGCTACCTGCGTGCATCGGCTTTGTTGTTCACCCACGCGAAGCTGACTAATATGCCAAAAAAATTCATCCGATGATTGGATGAAAAGGCGACTGCATATGACAGAAATTTCTCCTTTGATTAAACGCTCCCTGGTCGATCAGGCCCTGGAACAACTGCGCCAGCGCATCAATGACGGTGCATGGAGCATCGGCCAGCGCCTGCCGACCGAGCCGGAGCTGGCGGCGGAACTGGGCATCAGTCGTAACACTGTGCGCGAGGCCATGCGGGTCCTGGCGTTTTCCGGCCTGGTGGAGATTCGCCAGGGCGACGGCAGTTACCTGCGCGCGGTGGTCGATCCGCTGGATACCCTCAAGGCCCTGTCCCAGTGCTCCCTGGAGCAGGCGCGCGAAACCCGGCAGATCATCGAGACGGAGGCCATCGGCCTGGCGGCCTTGCGACGTACCGACCAGGATCTGCTGGAATTGCGCGAAGCCCTGGCCCTCAGCGGCGATCACTATCACGGCGATCTGGAGAGCTACATCGCCTGCGACCTGGTGTTTCACGGGCGCCTGGTGGACGCCGCGCATAACCCCACCCTCAGCGAGCTGTACCGCTATTTCTCCAGCGTGGTCGGCGCGCAACTGCGCCAGACCCTGAACATCCATCCCCGGCGCCAGGCCGTGTTCGATCTGCACATCGACCTGCTGGACGCCGTCGAGCAGCGCGACCCGGAGCGGGCCAAGGCCATTTCCCGGCAGCTGATCAATGAACCTTGAGACCGAGAGCACCATGTCCAGCCACCAGGCCAATAACCCGCCACCTATTGCTGTCCCTCGACGCGAGGCCGAGCTCGAAGAGCTGCTGATCGACGCCGAGGCCGACGATGCCGAGGTCCAGCAGAGCCACCCGGCGCCGCGTCGCCCGTGGCTGTTGCTGCTGGGGCTGATCCTGGTGGCGCTGAACCTGCGCCCGGCGCTGTCGAGCATGGCGCCGCTGCTCAGCGAGGTGTCGCGCAGCCTCGGGCTGTCGGCGGCCCAGGCCGGCCTGCTGACTACCTTGCCGGTGCTGTGCCTGGGCCTGTTCGCCCCGCTGGCCCCGGTGCTGGCGCGGCGCTTTGGTGCCGAGCGGGTGGTGCTCGGCATTCTGCTGACGCTGGCGTGCGGGATTATCCTGCGCAGCTCCCTGGGGGACGTCGGGCTGTTCGCCGGCAGCATCCTCGGTGGCGCCAGCATCGGTGTGATCGGGGTGTTGCTGCCGGGCATCGTCAAGCGCGACTTCGCCAAACACGCCGGCACCATGACCGGGGTCTACACCATGGCCCTGTGCCTGGGCGCGGCGATGGCCGCGGGGGCGACCGTGCCCTTGAGCCAGCACTTTGATAACAGCTGGGCGCTGGGCCTCGGTTTCTGGGCGTTGCCGGCGCTGGCGGCGGCGCTGTTCTGGCTGCCCCAGGTCGGCAAGCGGCAAGGCGCGCACCATGTGGCCTATCGGGTGCGCGGTTTGCTGCGCGATCCGCTGGCCTGGCAAGTGACGCTGTACATGGGCCTGCAATCCTCGCTGGCCTACATCGTGTTTGGCTGGCTGCCGTCGATCCTGATCGGCCGTGGCCTGAGCCCGACCCAGGCGGGGCTGGTGCTGTCCGGCTCGGTGATCGTCCAGCTCGCCAGTTCGCTGGCCGCGCCCTGGCTGGCGACGCGGGGCAAGGACCAGCGCCTGGCGATCGTGGTGGTGATGCTGCTCACCCTCGGCGGCCTGTTCGGCTGCCTGTATGCCCCTATCGACGGCCTGTGGGGCTGGGCGATCCTGCTGGGCGTGGGGCAGGGCGGGACCTTCAGCCTGGCGCTGACCCTGATCGTCCTGCGTTCGAAGGACGCCCATGTGGCGGCCAACCTGTCGAGCATGGCCCAGGGCATCGGCTACACCCTGGCCTCCATGGGCCCGTTCGCGGTCGGCCTGGTGCATGACTGGACCGGTGGCTGGACCGCCCTGGGCTGGATTTTCGCGGTGATCGGCCTGGGGGCCATAGTGGCTGGCCTGGGCGCCGGGCGTGCGCTCTACGTGCAGGTCGAAAGCGAAAAAATCTGATCCGTCCCACTGTCGGTATTTGCGCGGCGAATGCCGATAGTGTTTCCCGGGTTTGCAGACTATCGTGCAGGCATCTTTCCCTGAGTCGGAGCCTGTTTCATGAGTGACGCCCACCGCGCCTTGATCACTGAGTTCTATAGCGCCTTCCAGCGCCTGGATGCCGAGGCCATGGCCGCCTGCTACACCGAGGATGTGCTGTTCAGTGATCCGGCGTTCGGCGAACTGCGCGGCCGCGATGCCGGGGACATGTGGCGCATGCTCACCACCCGGGCCAAGGACTTCTCCCTGACCTTCGACAAGGTGCGCGCCGATGAGCGCAGCGGCGAAGCCCACTGGGTGGCGACCTACCTGTTCAGCCAGACCGGCAATACCGTGGTCAACGATATCCAGGCGCGTTTCGTGTTCCGTGACGGCAAGATCTGCGAGCACCACGATCATTTCAATATGTGGCGCTGGGCCCGCCAGGCCCTGGGCACCAAGGGCCTGATCCTCGGCTGGACCCCGCTGCTGAAAAACACCGTGCGCGCCCAGGCCCGCAAGGGCCTGAAAGCCTTCCAGGCCGGCCGCTGAATCGTTGCCTCTGGTAAGATCGCGGCTTGTTATCCACATGCCGCGATCACCGTGACCCGCCCCAGCCAATCCCCCGCCAACGACGCAGAATCTGTACCCGTGGTGAGCAAACCCTGGTTTGTCTACCTGGTGCGTGCCGCCAACGGCGCCTTGTACTGCGGCATCAGCGACGACCCGGTCAAGCGTTTCGCCAAGCACCAGAGCGGCAAGGGCGCACGCTTCTTCCTCTCCAGCCCCGCCGTCGCGCTGGTCTACACCGAAGCCTGCCGCGACAAGAGCGAAGCCCTGCGCCAGGAACGGCTGATCAAGAAACTCCGGAAAAGCGCCAAGGAATGCCTGGTGGCCTCGGCCGTCGTGGCTTATCAAGCGGACTGATACGTTGCCATCAGGCAGATCGGTGGGCTGTCAGGAGATTGCACGCTAAGCTGGCTCTTCCTACTTATCCAGTGGAACCCCAGCATGTCAGAGTTGATTCTGCATCATTACCCAACTTCTCCTTTCGCGGAAAAAGCCCGGCTGTTGCTCGGCTTCAAGGGCTTGTCCTGGCGCTCGGTGAAGATCTCACCGGTGATGCCCAAACCCGATCTCACCGCGCTCACCGGTGGTTACCGCAAGACCCCGGTGCTGCAGGTCGGCGCCGACATTTATTGCGACACGGCGCTGATCGCCCGGCGGCTGGAGCAGGAAAAGGCCTCGCCGGCACTGTTTCCTGAAGGCCGGGAAATGGTCAGCGCGACCTTCGCGGCCTGGGCCGATTCGGTGGTGTTCCAGCATACGGTGAGCCTGGTGTTCCAGCCGGAGTCGGCGGCCGTGCGTTTCGGCCATTTGCCGCCGGAAGCGGTCAAGGCCTTCATGGCCGACCGCGCCGGGCTGTTCAGCGGCGGTAGTTCTGCCCGAGTGCCGCTGGAGTTGGCCAAGCATCAATGGCCGACGCTGATGGCGCGCCTGGAACAGCAGTTGCAGCGCGAGGAGGGCGACTTCCTGTTCGGCGATCCGTCGATTGCCGACTTCGCCATGGCCCACCCCCTGTGGTTCCTCAAGGGCACGCCGGTGACCGCACCGCTGGTGGACGCCTATCCGGCGGTGGCGGCATGGCTGGCCCGGGTACTGGGTTTCGGCCATGGCGCTTCGAGTGCCATGACCTCCGAGGAGGCGCTGGAAGTGGCGCGCAGGGCTACCCCGGCAGCCTTGCCGGATGAAGTCTTCATCGATCCGAACGGTTTCCACGCCGGCCAGCGGGTGCGGATTGCGGCGACCGACTATGGCGTCGATCCGGTGGAGGGGGAGTTGCTGTTTGCCGGGCGCGAGGAGTTGATCCTGCGTCGTGAAGACCCGCGCGGCGGGGTGGTGCATGTGCACTTCCCGCATTTCGGGTTCCGCATCGAGGCGCTGTAAGGCTGAGAATTTATCGCGGGCCAGCTCGCTGTAGAAGTGAGCTGGCCCGTGATGAAGGTTTTAGCGCTGCAACGCCGCCATGATCTGGTCCGGGTCGTAGGTGCGGATCAGCGTGCCGTTCACATCGAGGATCGGAATTCCTCGTCCACCCAGGGCTTCATAGGTCTTGCGCGCCTCGGCATCCTTCTCGATATCGAACTCGCGAAAGGCAATGCCCTTCTGATCGAGAAAGCGCCGGGTGGCCTTGCAGTAGCCGCACCAGTCGGTGGCGTAGAGCACCACCCGGGCATTGGTCCGGACCTGCTCCGAGGCGGCCTGCGAGGGGTTGAACAGGCGCTCGAGCTTGCCCCAGTTCTGGTACGCCACGACCACCAGCAGGATCAGCAGGAACTTCTTCAGCACGCCCTGCAGCATCAGTTGCGGCGCTTGAGCTGATCGGTCAGTTGGGTCGGCAGGCCCTTGATGATCAGGGTCCCGGCTTCTTCGTCATACTCGATCTTCGAGCCCAGCAAGTGCGCCTCGAAGCTGATGGACAAGCCTTCGGCGCGGCCGGTGAAGCGGCGGAACTGGTTGAGGGTGCGCTTGTCCGCCGGGATCTCCGGCGACAGGCCGTAGTCCTTGTTGCGGATGTGATCGTAGAACGCCTTGGGGCGGTCCTCGTCGATCAGCTCCGAGAGCTCTTCCAGGCCCACGGGTTCGCCGAGCTTGGCCTGGCTGCTGGCGTAGTCCACCAGGGCCTTGGTCTTTTCCCGGGCGGATTCTTCCGGCAGGTCTTCGCTTTCGACGAAGTCGCTGAACGCCTTGAGCAGGGTGCGGGTCTCGCCCGGGCCGTCGACGCCTTCCTGGCAGCCGATGAAGTCGCGGAAGTACTCCGAGACTTTCTTGCCGTTCTTGCCCTTGATGAACGAGATGTACTGTTTCGACTGCTTGTTGTTCTGCCACTCGGAGACGTTGATCCGCGCGGCCAGGTGCAACTGGCCCAGGTCCAGGTGGCGAGACGGGGTCACGTCCAGCTCGTCGGTCACCGCCACGCCTTCGCTGTGGTGCAGCAGGGCGATGGCCAGGTAGTCGGTCATGCCTTGCTGGTAGTGGGCGAACAGCACGTGGCCGCCGACCGACAGGTTGGATTCTTCCATCAGCTTTTGCAGGTGCTCGACCGCGACGCGGCTGAAGGCGGTGAAGTCCTGGCCGCCGTCGAGGTATTCCTTCAGCCAGCCGCTGAAGGGAAACGCGCCGGACTCCGGGTGGAACAGGCCCCAGGCTTTGCCCTGTTTGGCGTTATAGCTTTCGTTGAGATCGGCGAGCATGTTCTCGATGGCCGCGGATTCAGCCAGTTCGGAATCGCGGGCGTGCAGAACTGCGGGTGTGCCGTCGGGTTTTTTGTCGATCAGGTGGACGATGCAATGGCGGATCGGCATGGGCTTCTCGGCTGGTTGGCGGGAGAGGGCGTGACTCCCCGAAAAAGTGCCCAGTGTACCGCACCCGCTGGTTTTGGCGCTGTTTGAAGGGTGTGGAGGGCGGCCTGGGTCAAGCTTATGCATTTTTTTACGGATTTAGAGCAATAAAGCTGACCAAATGGCTAGGTAGAGGCGGATATTTCCCCGTCTCTGTGCTAGTTTTGCCCCGTCTTACGCGATGTCTCGGCGTTAAGCGTGCATTCAGCATTTGTCAGGTCGAACCAAACCCTGATTTCGGTATCTATAACCCCGATCTTTCGTGGTTGTGACCGGGGTGCCAGATCCACAAGATCTGGCTCGATGGCTGACACTGCACTCTGCAATCCAAATGAATTTGATAGGGAAGGAACACCACAATGGCTATTACTAAAGACCAACTGATCGCTGATATCGCTGAAGCTATCGACGCGCCGAAAACCACCGCGCGTAACGCTCTGGACCAACTGGCCCAGATCGTTGCTGATCAATTGGAAAATGGCGGCGAAATCACTCTGCCAGGTATCGGCAAACTGAAAGTGACCGAGCGTCCTGCCCGTACTGGCCGTAACCCATCGACTGGCGCTGCCATCGAAATCGCTGCCAAGAAAGTTATCAAGCTGGTTGTGGCTAAAGGCCTGACCGACTCGATCAACAAGTAAGACTGCAGTAAGACCGTGCCTCGGAACACTTCCGGGCACGGTTTTCAGGCTTTAAGGCCGCAACGATTTACGCAAGGTAAATCGCCGTTTTCCCCCTCGTACTATCCCTTCCGAACCCAACGCTCCTGGCGCCAGGCCTGTTGCTGTGCCTTGTCCTTGAAGGTCCAGGCGACGAAGCGGCTCTGTTTCTGCCCCTGTGACATCTCCACCACCTGACTCTCCAGCGCCCCGGCCTTTTTCAGCGCGGCCTGAATCGCCGGCAGGTTCGAGGCTTTCGACACCAGGGTGCTGAACCACAGCACCTGTTGCGCCACCTGGGCGCTTTCGCCGATCAGCTGGGTCACGAAGCGCGCTTCGCCACCTTCGCACCACAACTCCGCCGCCTGGCCGCCAAAGTTCAGCACCGGCAGCTTGCGCTTGGGATCGGCCTTGCCCAGGGCCCGCCATTTGCGCTGGCTGCCGCGCGTGGCTTCCTCCAGGGAGGCATGGAACGGCGGATTGCACAGGGTCAGGTCGAAGCGCTCGTCGCTCTCCAGCAGCCCCAGCAGGATCTGCTTGCGGTTGGCTTGCTGGCGCAGGCCGATGGCCTTGTTCAGGCCGTTGGCCTGGACGATTGCCTTGGCGGCGGCGAGGGCGGTGGTGTCGATGTCGGAACCGAGGAACTGCCAGCGGTAATCGGAGTGGCCGATCAGCGGGTAGATGCAGTTGGCGCCGACCCCGATGTCCAGCACCCGCACCGCCGCGCCGCGGGGAATTACGCCTTCGTTATGCGCGGCCAGCAGGTCGGCGAGGAAGTGCACGTAATCGGCGCGACCGGGTACCGGAGGGCAGAGGAAGTCGGCCGGGATGTCCCAATGGGCGATGCCGTAGAACGCCTTGAGCAATGCCCGGTTGAACACCCGCACCGCCGCCGGGTTGGCGAAGTCGATGCTCTCCTTGCCGTAGGGATTGATGATCACGAAAGCCCCCAGTTCCGGGGTGCTCTTGATCAACTGCGCAAAGTCATAGCGGCCTTGATGGCGATTGCGCGGGTGCAGGCTGGCCTTTTCTCGCGGCGCGACGGCCTTGGCCGGGGCAGGAGGTTGAGGCTTTTTGCGCGGAACTTTGGGAGGGCGGGGGGCGGTCATGGGCGAAATCGGTTCGGGTATGGCTCAAAGTGGCGCGCATTGTCCCATATCTGCCCCGGCAGCGGCGCCGCCAGGATAACGCGGTGTGCCAGGAATAACGCTTCGCGGGTAAGCCTCGCGCCTACAGAGGCATGAGCCTTTCGGTCGGGTATAAAAAAGGGAGCCCTTTGCAGGGCTCCCTTTTTATGACCGCTCGAATCGCCGTTACAGGCTGGAGATCCGTGCGTGCTGCTCGGCCAGCTTGCCCAGAGCCTGTTCGGCTTCGGCCAGTTTGGCGCGTTCCTTGTCGATCACTTCGGCCGGGGCCTTGTCGACGAAGGCGGCGTTGGACAGCTTGCCGCCGACCCGCTGCACTTCGCCTTGCAGGCGCTGGATTTCCTTGTCCAGGCGCGCCAGTTCGGCACCCTTGTCGATCAGGCCGGCCATCGGCACCAGCACTTCCATCTCGCCGACCAGGGCGGTGGCGGACAGCGGTGCTTCGTCGCCGGCTTGTAGCACGGTGATCGATTCGAGTTTGGCCAGCTTCCTCAGCAGGGTCTCGTTTTCGCTCAGGCGGCGCTGGTCTTCGGCGCTGGCGTTCTTCAGGAACAATGCCAGTGGCTTGCCTGGGCCGATGTTCATTTCGGCACGGATGTTACGGGTGCCGAGCATCAGGCCCTTGAGCCATTCGATGTCGTCTTCGGCGGCCTGGTCGATGCGCGCTTCAACGGCCACCGGCCAGGGTTGCAGCATGATGGTCTTGCCCTGGATGCCGGCCAGCGGCGCCAGGCGCTGCCAGATTTCTTCGGTGATGAACGGCATGAACGGATGGGCCAGGCGCAGCGCCACTTCCAGTACACGCACCAGGGTGCGACGGGTGCCGCGCTGGCGCTCGACCGGCGCGTTTTCGTCCCACAGCACCGGCTTGGACAATTCCAGGTACCAGTCGCAGTACTGGTTCCAGATGAACTCGTACAGCGCCTGGGCCGCCAGGTCGAAGCGGAACTGGTCCAGCTGGCGGGTCACTTCGGCTTCGGTGCGCTGCAGCTGGGAGATGATCCAGCGATCGGCCAGCGACAGCTCGTAGGCTTCGCCGTTCTGACCGCAGTCCTCGCCCTTGTCCAGCACGTAGCGCGCGGCGTTCCAGATCTTGTTGCAGAAGTTGCGATAGCCTTCGACGCGGCCCATGTCGAACTTGATGTCGCGGCCGGTGGACGCCAGCGAGCAGAAGGTGAAGCGCAGGGCGTCGGTGCCATAGCTGGCGATGCCGTCGGCGAACTCCTGGCGGGTCTGCTTCTCGATCTTCTTCGCCAGTTGCGGCTGCATCATGCCGGTGGTGCGTTTCTGCACCAGGGCTTCGAGCTCGATACCGTCGATGATGTCCAGCGGGTCAAGGACGTTGCCCTTGGACTTGGACATCTTCTGGCCCTGGCCGTCGCGAACCAGGCCGTGTACGTACACGGTCTTGAACGGAACCTGCGGGGTGCCGTCTTCGTTCTTCACCAGGTGCATGGTGAGCATGATCATCCGGGCGACCCAGAAGAAAATGATGTCGAAACCGGTCACCAGCACGTCGGTCGGGTGGAAGGTCTTGAGGAACTCGGTCTGCTCCGGCCAGCCCAGGGTGGAGAAGGTCCACAGGCCCGAACTGAACCAGGTGTCGAGGACGTCGTTGTCCTGTTGCAGTGCAACCTCAGGCCCGAGGTTGTGCTTGGCGCGCACTTCGGCTTCGTCGCGGCCGACATAGACCTTGCCCGACTCGTCGTACCAGGCCGGGATGCGGTGGCCCCACCACAGCTGGCGGCTGATGCACCAGTCCTGGATATCGCGCATCCAGGAGAAGTACATGTTTTCGTACTGTTTCGGCACGAAGGCGATGCGGCCGTCTTCCACGGCGGCAATGGCCGGCTCGGCCAGCGGCTTGGTGGAGACGTACCACTGGTCGGTCAGCCACGGCTCGATGATGGTGCCGGAGCGGTCGCCTTTCGGCACTTTCAGGGCGTGGTCGTCGACGCTGACCAGCAGGCCGGCGGCGTCGAACGCGGCGACGATTTCCTTGCGCGCCTGGAAACGGTTGAGACCGGCGAATTCGGCCGGGATCTTGCCATCGATGCTTTCGTTCAGCGTGCCGTCCAGGTTGAACACCTGGGCAGCCGGCAGCACTTCGGCGTTCTTGTCGAAGATGTTCAGCAGCGGCAGGTTGTGGCGCTTGCCGACTTCGTAGTCGTTGAAGTCGTGGGCCGGGGTGATCTTCACGCAGCCGGTGCCGAATTCAGGGTCGCAGTAGTCGTCGCCGATGATCGGGATGCGACGGCCCACCAGCGGCAGTTCGACGAACTTGCCGATCAGCGCCTTGTAGCGTTCGTCGTTCGGGTTAACGGCCACGGCGGAGTCGCCGAGCATGGTTTCCGGACGGGTGGTGGCGACGATCAGGTAGTCCAGGCCTTCGGCGGTCTTGGCGCCGTCGGCCAGCGGGTAGCGCAGGTTCCACAGCGAACCTTTCTCGTCATGGTTTTCCACTTCGAGGTCGGAGATCGCGGTGTGCAGCTTGGTGTCCCAGTTGACCAGACGCTTGCCGCGGTAGATCAGGCCGTCTTCGTGCAGGCGCACGAAGGCTTCTTTAACGGCTTCGGAAAGACCGTCGTCCATGGTGAAGCGCTCGCGGCTCCAGTCCACGGACGAGCCCAGGCGGCGGATCTGGCGGCTGATGTTGCCGCCGGACTGATCCTTCCACTCCCAGACTTTCTCGAGGAATTTTTCCCGGCCCAGATCGTGACGATTCTGGCCCTGGGCTTCGATCTGACGCTCCACCAGCATCTGGGTGGCGATACCGGCGTGGTCGGTACCCGGCTGCCACAGGGTGTTGCGGCCCTGCATGCGGCGGAAGCGGATCAAGGCATCCATGATCGCGTTGTTGAAGCCATGGCCCATGTGCAGGCTGCCAGTGACGTTCGGTGGCGGAATCATGATGGTGTACGAGTCGCCCGCGCCTTGCGGGGCGAAGTAATTCTCTGACTCCCAGGTCTGGTACCAGGAAGTTTCAATGGCGTGCGGCTGGTAGGTCTTATCCATGCGCGGCGGGACCCTATTGGCATTTATTCAGGAAAAGCCGGGAAGTATAGCGGAGGGGGGTAGCTGCAAGCCACAAGCGGCAAGTTCCAAGTGACAAGATCGCCATACCCGGCTTTTGCTTGCAACTTGCAACTTGCAACTTGCGACTTATGGCTTGCCGCTTGTCGCTGCGGCGAGCAAGCGATCCATGCGCGCGTCGAGGCGGCGCTTGATTTCGGTTTCGATGTGCGGGGCGAAGTCGTCGATCACGTCTTGCATGATCAGTTGCGCGGCGGCGCGCAGTTCGCTGTCCAGGTGCAGCAGGGCATCCTGGCTCTTGGGCGCTGGAGCGGGTTTTGGTGTCGGTGCTGGTGCAGGGGCTGGAGCGGCCGCTACAGGAGCAGGTGGCGGTTCGACCACCGGAGCGGGGGCCGGTTGTGGCTCTGCCGGCGCCTCTTCGAGGGTTTCGACGGCAGGCTTGCCGCCGACCATATCGAACAGCAGTGGAATCTGCACTTCGCCGTCGACGGTCTCGGTCAGCAGCGGAGGTTGCAGGTCGTCATCGCCGAGCAGTTGGCGGATGGACTCGAGGTCATCCAGCAGGTGCGCGGACTTTTGCAGCGGTTTGGGAGTGTCCATCGATGGCTCAGAGTCGCTGTAAACGGTGATCTTGCAGAGGATAGCCCTGTTCGCGGTAGAAACGGAAACTCTCGCGAGCGGCCTGGCGGATAGTCGGGTCTTCCACCACCACTTCGGCGATGCGGGCAAACCGCTGGGCAAATGCCGGGACTTTCAGGTCCAGGTTGACCAGCAGGTCATGGTGCTCGCCGGGGTCGTCGCCCAGGCCGAGAACGATCAGGCCATCCGGCTCGCTTTCGGCGGGGCCGTGGGGCACGAAGGTTTCGCCCTTGAAGCGCCACAACCGGGCGTCGAGCTCATCGCGCTGGGCCGCGTCGCTGCAATGCAGGTAGATGCGGTGCCCCATGCGCCAGGCCTTGTCGGTGAGCTTGCAGGCGAAGTCCAGGCGTGCCGAAGGATCCGCGCTGGGAAGGATATAGAAGTCGACTTTGGTCATTGCGGTTCCTGAACCCGGGAGTGCGCCGCGGGTGGGCGGCGCACCCCGAGGTCATAGGTTTCAGGCTTTGGCGCGGTCCAGCAGGTACTGGGTCAGCAGGGGAACCGGACGGCCAGTGGCGCCCTTGTCCTTGCCGCCGCTGGTCCAGGCGGTCCCGGCGATATCCAGGTGCGCCCAGTTGTACTGCTTGGTGAAGCGCGACAGGAAGCAGGCAGCGGTGATGGTGCCGGCTTTCGGGCCGCCGATGTTGGCGATGTCGGCGAACGGGCTGTCCAGCTGTTCCTGGTACTCGTCGAACAGCGGCAGTTGCCAGGCACGGTCGTCAGCCTGGACGCCGGCGCTCAGCAACTGGCCGATCAACTCGTCGTTGTTGCCCAGGAGGCCCGAGGTATGGGAGCCGAGGGCGACCACGCAGGCACCGGTCAGGGTGGCGATGTCGATCACCGCCTGTGGCTTGAAGCGCTCGGCGTAGGTCAGGGCATCGCACAGCACCAGGCGGCCTTCGGCGTCGGTGTTGAGGATTTCCACGGTCTGGCCGCTCATGGTGGTGACGATATCGCCCGGACGCGAAGCGGTGCCGCTCGGCATGTTCTCGGCGCAGGCCAGGATGCACACCAGGTTGATCGGCAGCTTGAGTTCCAGCACGGCGCGCAGGGTACCGAACACGCTGGCGGCACCACCCATGTCGTACTTCATTTCATCCATGCCGGCGCCAGGCTTGAGGCTGATGCCGCCGGTGTCGAAGGTGATGCCCTTGCCGACCAGGGTGTACGGCTTCTCGGATTTCTTGCCGCCGTTGTATTGCATGACGATCAGGCGTGGCGGCTGGGCGCTGCCCTGGCCCACGGCATAGAACGAGCCCATGCCCAGTTCCTTGATCTTCTTCTCGTCGAGGACTTCGACTTTCAGGGCCTTGAATTCCTTGCCCAGGGCCTTGGCCTGTTCGCCGAGGAAGGTCGGGTGGCAGATGTTCGGCGGCAGGTTGCCCAGGTTGCGGGTGAAGGCCATGCCGTTGGCGATCGCTTTGGCGTGGACCACGGCGCGCTCGACTTCGGCCAGCGCGGCCTTGATGGTCAGCAGGGTGATTTTCTTAAGGGCGCGCGGTTCGGCTTTCTGGCTCTTGAACTGGTCGAAGCTGTATTCGCCGTCCACCAGGGTTTCAGCCAGCAGACGAGTCTTGCCGTAGCTGTCGCGGCCCTTGACCACCACTTCGTCCAGCGCCAGCACGGCATCGCTGCCGCCCAGGCCCTTGAGGGTAGCGAGGATGCCGCTGACGATCTTGCGGAACGGGCGGTCGCCCAGTTCGGCGTCCTTGCCGGTACCGACCAGCAGGACACGTTCGGCCTTCAGGTTCGGCAGGGCGTGCAACAGCAGGCTCTGGCCGACCTTGCCGTCCAGGTCGCCGCGCTTGAGTACCGCGCCGATGGCGCCTCCGCTGAGCTCGTCGAGTTGTTTGGCAACGCTGCCGAGCTTGCGGCCTTCGCCGACGGCGACCACCAGGGTGGCGGTCTTCAACGTTTCCGGGCTAACGCTTTTTACAACCAGTTCCATGTCCGGGTCCCTGAATTAATGGTCAAAGAGCGCAGGGCCAATGCCGTGCGCCAGGCTTGTCATGTCTGTAGCTTTTATAAGGAGAGGCGTCGGCAGCGGCCAACGACAGGGCCGCCAGTTTGAACCCGGGCGGTCGAGGCTGACAACCCTCCCATGAGCGAACTTCGCCGCTTTAGAGGCCTGCGTGAGCATGCGCAGTGACAGGCGCATGCAATCACAGGATAATGCGCCATCTTTTTTCGGCGGCTCGGCTTCACGGGCCGTGTTTGCTTGTTTGGCCGCCTTAGCCTGACAACCCTGGAGTGTCTGGTTTGATCGTCTTCCGTTATCTATCCCGCGAAGTGTTGCTGACCTTGAGCGCCGTGAGTGCCGTTCTGCTGGTCATCATCATGAGCGGACGTTTCGTCAAATACCTCGCGCAAGCGGCCTCGGGCGCACTGGACCCGGGCTCGCTGTTCCTGATCATGGGCTTTCGCCTGCCAGGCTTCCTGCAACTGATCCTGCCGCTGGGGTTGTTCCTCGGCATTCTCCTGGCCTACGGCCGGCTGTACCTCGAAAGCGAAATGACCGTGCTGTCGGCCACCGGCATGAGCCAGCAGCGCCTGCTGGGCATGACCATGATCCCGGCCGCGCTGGTGGCCCTGCTGGTGGCGTGGCTGAGCCTGAGCCTGGCGCCGCAGGGGGCCAATCAGTTCCAGCTGCTGCTGAACAAGCAGGACGCCATGACCGAATTCGACACCCTGGTGCCGGGGCGCTTCCAGGCGCTCAACGACGGTACCCGGGTGACCTATACCGAACACTTGTCCGATGACCGCGCCAACCTGGGCGGTGTGTTCATCTCGGAAAAACGCCTGAGCCAGGACAAGAAGGACCAGGGCATCTCGGTGTTGGTGGCAGAGAAGGGGCACCAGGACATTCGTCCGGACGGCAACCGCTACCTGATCCTGGAAAACGGCTACCGCTACGACGGTAACCCCGGCCAGGCCGATTACCGGGTCA
This sequence comes from Pseudomonas sp. T8, assembly GCF_024610635.1. Classification (NCBI taxonomy): domain Bacteria; kingdom Pseudomonadati; phylum Pseudomonadota; class Gammaproteobacteria; order Pseudomonadales; family Pseudomonadaceae; genus Pseudomonas; species Pseudomonas sp. T8. Next base: position 3,084,147 of record NZ_CP102374.1, on the reverse strand, counting down.
TCAAGTACGACACCTACGGCGTATTGCTGGCCAAGCCGGACGTCAGCGACGAAGTCACCGACCGCGACGCCATGCCGACCCGCGACCTGATCGGCAACCCGGAACTGCGCGCCCATGCCGAGCTGCAATGGCGTATTTCCCTGCCGCTGCTGGTGTTTGTCGTGACCCTGATGGCGGTGCCGCTGTCCCGGGTCAACCCGCGCCAGGGCCGCTTCCTCAAACTGCTGCCGGCGATTCTTCTTTATATGGCTTACCTGACCATCCTGATCGCGGCCCGTGGCTCGCTGGAAAAGGGCAAGCTGCCGCAGGCGCTGGGCCTGTGGTGGGTACACGGACTGTTTCTATTGATTGGCCTCGGATTGCTGTACTGGGAACCCTTGCGTCTGAAACTGGCGAGCCGCCGCAGCATGAAGGAGGTGGCTCGTGGTTAAGCTCGATCGCTACATCGGCAACAGTGTCCTGCTGGCCATTCTGGCGGTACTGGGGATCATTCTCGGCCTGGCGTCGCTGTTCGCCTTCATCGACGAAATGGGTAGTGTCAGCGACAACTACACCGTGATGGATGTGCTGAGTTTCGTGGTCATGACGGCGCCGCGCCGGCTCTACGAAATGCTGCCGATGGCGGCCCTGATCGGCTGCCTGATCGGCCTGGGCAGCCTGGCCAGCAACAGCGAGCTGACCATTATGCGCGCCGCTGGCGTGTCCATCGGGCGGATCGTCTGGGCGGTGATGAAGCCGATGCTGTTCCTGATGCTGGCCGGTGTGCTGATCGGCGAGTACGTCGCTCCCGCCACGGAAAGCCAGGCACAGGCCAGTCGCGCGCTGGCCCAGGGTTCGGGCGACGCGCAAAGTTCCAAGCGCGGCCTGTGGCACCGTCAGGGCGAGGAGTTCATCCACATCAACGCCGTGCAACCCAATGGCCTGCTGTATGGCGTGACCCGTTACCACTTCGACGATCAACGGCACATGTTGTCCTCGAGCTTCGCCCGCCAGGCCCGCTTCGAAGAGAACTACTGGCAGCTGAGCGACGTCACCACCACTTATTTCCGTGAAGGCCATACCGAAGTCATCAATACCCCTCAGGAACGCTGGGACGTGGCCTTGAGCCCGCAACTGCTGAGCACTGTGGTGATGGCGCCGGAGTCCCTGTCGATCAGCGGTCTGTGGGGCTATATCCACTACCTGGCCGATCAGGGCCTGAACAACGGTCGCTACTGGCTGGCGTTCTGGGTCAAGGTGCTGCAACCGCTGGTCACCGCGGCCCTGGTATTGATGGCGATTTCGTTCATTTTCGGTCCGTTGCGTTCCGTGACGCTCGGCCAGCGGGTATTCACCGGCGTGCTGGTGGGGTTCACCTTCCGCATCGCCCAGGACCTGCTGGGCCCGTCGAGCCTGGTATTTGGCTTCTCGCCGCTGTTCGCGGTGCTGGTTCCCGCCGGTTTCTGTGCCCTGGCCGGGTTCTGGCTGATGCGCCGGGCCGGCTGACCGGCGCCAATGACGCCACGCGCAAGAGCAACGCCCCTGTCGAAAGACCGGGGCGTTTTGCGTTTATGCACCACTGACAGGCGAACGTGACGCTTGCGTCGTCTATCAGGTACAATTCCCGGCTATTTTTCGGCGGGCTATGCCTGCAGCCTTTTTGAGTGTTGATCCGTGAGTGATTTGAGTCATATCCGCAATTTCTCCATCATCGCCCACATTGACCATGGCAAGTCGACTCTGGCCGATCGCTTCATCCAGATGTGCGGCGGCCTGGCCGAGCGCGAAATGGAAGCCCAGGTTCTGGACTCCATGGACCTTGAGCGTGAACGCGGGATCACCATCAAGGCCCACAGCGTTACCCTCTATTACAAAGCTCGCGACGGCATCACCTACCAGCTGAACTTCATCGACACCCCGGGCCACGTGGACTTCACCTATGAAGTCAGCCGCTCGCTGGCCGCCTGTGAAGGCGCCTTGCTGGTGGTCGACGCTGGCCAGGGCGTGGAAGCGCAGTCGGTCGCCAACTGCTACACCGCCATCGAGCAGGGCCTGGAGGTCATGCCGGTGCTGAACAAGATCGACCTGCCGCAGGCCGATCCGGACCGGGTCAAGGAAGAGATCGAGAAGATCATCGGTATCGATGCCACCGACGCCGTGACCTGCAGCGCCAAGACCGGCCTGGGTGTCGACGAGGTGCTGGAGCGCCTGGTAACCACCATTCCCGCGCCGACCGGCAACATCGAGGATCCGCTGCAAGCGTTGATCATCGACTCCTGGTTCGACAACTATCTGGGCGTCGTGTCCCTGGTTCGCGTGCGCCATGGCCGCGTGAAAAAGGGCGACAAGATCCTGGTGAAATCCACCGGCAAGATCCACCTGGTGGACAGCGTCGGTGTATTCAACCCGAAACACACCGCCACCACCGACCTGAAGGCCGGTGAAGTGGGCTTCATCATCGCCGGCATCAAGGACATTCATGGTGCACCGGTTGGTGACACCCTGACCCTGAGCTCGACCCCTGACGTCGAAGTGCTGCCCGGCTTCAAGCGCATTCAGCCGCAGGTCTACGCCGGCCTGTTCCCGGTCAGCTCCGACGACTTCGAAGACTTCCGCGAAGCCCTGCAAAAGCTCACGCTGAACGACTCGTCGCTGCAATACACCCCGGAAAGCTCCGACGCACTGGGCTTCGGCTTCCGTTGCGGCTTCCTCGGCATGCTGCACATGGAAATCATCCAGGAGCGCCTGGAGCGCGAATACGACCTGGACCTGATCACCACGGCGCCGACGGTGATTTTCGAGCTGCAACTGAAGAATGGTGAGACGATCTACGTCGATAACCCGTCGAAGTTGCCGGATCTGTCGTCCATCGAGGACATGCGCGAGCCGATCGTGCGGGCCAATATCCTTGTGCCGCAGGAGCACCTGGGTAACGTCATTACCCTGTGCATCGAGAAGCGCGGCATACAGCACGACATGCTGTTCCTCGGCAGCCAGGTCCAGGTGACCTACGACCTGCCGATGAACGAAGTGGTCCTGGACTTCTTCGACCGCCTCAAATCCACCAGTCGTGGCTATGCTTCGCTGGATTATCATTTCGATCGCTACCAATCGGCTAATCTGGTCAAGCTGGATGTGCTGATCAACGGTGAGAAAGTCGACGCCCTGGCATTGATCGTGCACCGTGACAACGCGCACTACAAAGGGCGTGCGTTGACCGAGAAGATGAAGGAACTGATTCCTCGGCAGATGTTCGACGTGGCAATCCAGGCCGCCATTGGCGGGCAGATTGTGGCGCGGACAACCGTCAAGGCGCTCAGAAAGAACGTACTGGCCAAATGCTACGGTGGTGACGTTAGCCGTAAGCGCAAGCTGTTGGAAAAGCAGAAGGCCGGTAAGAAACGCATGAAGCAAGTGGGTAACGTGGAGATTCCACAAGAAGCCTTCCTTGCCGTGCTCAGGTTGGATAGTTAGGTCCTATGTCGCTAAATTTCCCGCTGTTGCTGGTCATCGCCGTCGCCGTCTGCGGCCTCTTGGCGTTGCTCGATCTGGTCTTTCTGGCGCCGCGTCGGCGTGCCGCCATTACCAACTATCAGGGCAGCGTCAGCCAGCCGGATGGACTGGTCATCGAGAAACTGAACAAGGAGCCGATGCTGGTCGAGTACGGCAAATCGTTCTTTCCGGTGCTGTTCATCGTGCTGGTGCTGCGTTCGTTCCTGGTGGAACCGTTTCAGATTCCTTCGGGATCGATGAAACCGACCCTGGATGTGGGCGACTTCATCCTGGTGAACAAGTTTTCTTACGGGATCCGCCTGCCGGTGATCGACAAGAAAATCATCGAGGTCGGTGATCCGCAGCGCGGCGATGTGATGGTGTTCCGCTACCCGAGCGATCCGAACGTCAACTACATCAAGCGTGTGGTTGGCCTGCCGGGCGACGAAGTGCGCTACACCAGCGACAAGCGCCTGCTGGTCAACGGCCAGTCGGTCGCCGAACAGCTGGTCGGCTCCGAGCCGGGCACCCTGGGCAGCGCGGAGCTCTACAAGGAAAAACTCGGCGCCGCCGAGCACCTGATCCGCAAGGAAATGAGCCGCTACCGGGCGACCCCGGACCGTCAGTGGACCGTGCCTGCCGGGCACTACTTCATGATGGGCGACAACCGCGACAACTCGAACGACAGCCGCTACTGGGATGACCCGAGCATTCCCAAGGACCTGCTGGGCATGGTTCCCGACAAGAATATCGTCGGCAAGGCCTTCGCAGTCTGGATGAGCTGGCCCGAACCGAAACTCAGCCACCTGCCGAATTTCTCGCGGGTTGGCCTGATCAAGTAATCAAACACGGCGCTGTTGAACACAGCGCCGAATGCTTTTCTGGATCTTGCAGAACACCGGCCCGCCAGGTTCGGCAGCCTCCCAGGCGTCACCAGAAGCAGCAGTCAACGATATTCAGGATGTGGATTTGAACACAGCGTTAATTGCCACAGGCACCTCGTGCCTCGTCTCCAAGGTGGTGAAATTCAACCACGAACTCAGCGTGGGTAAACCGTGAGCGTTTCTTTGAGCCGTCTCGAGCGTCAGCTCGGTTACACCTTCAAGGACCAGGAGCTGATGGTCCTGGCCCTCACTCACCGCAGTTTTGCCGGGCGCAACAACGAACGCCTGGAATTCCTCGGTGACGCCATCCTCAACTTCGTCGCCGGCGAAGCGCTGTTCGAGCGTTTTCCCCAGGCCCGCGAAGGCCAGCTGTCGCGTCTGCGCGCGCGCCTGGTGAAGGGAGAAACCCTGGCCGTACTGGCCCGCGGTTTCGATCTGGGCGAATACCTGCGCCTGGGTTCCGGTGAGTTGAAAAGCGGCGGCTTCCGCCGTGAGTCGATCCTCGCCGATGCCCTGGAAGCGCTGATCGGTGCGATCTACCTGGATGCTGGCATGGAGGTCGCGCGTGAGCGTGTGCTGTCCTGGCTGACGTCCGAGTTCGACAGCCTGACGCTGGTCGACACCAACAAGGACCCCAAGACCCGCCTGCAGGAGTTCCTGCAGTCGCGTGCCTGTGAATTGCCCCGCTACGAAGTGGTGGATATCCAGGGTGAGCCCCATTGCCGGACGTTCTTCGTCGAATGTGAAATCACCCTACTGAACGAAAAAAGCCGAGGTCAGGGTGTGAGCCGTCGTATTGCCGAACAGGTAGCGGCCGCCGCAGCACTGATTGCCCTGGGCGTGGAGAATGGCCATGACTGATACAACCGCAACACGCTGTGGCTATGTCGCCATCGTCGGCCGTCCGAACGTGGGCAAGTCCACGCTGCTGAACCATATCCTGGGGCAGAAGCTGGCCATCACCTCGCGCAAGCCGCAGACCACGCGGCACAACATGCTCGGCATCAAGACCGAAGGCGCCATCCAGGCGATCTATGTCGACACCCCGGGCATGCACAAGAGCAACGAGAAGGCGCTGAACCGCTACATGAACAAGACCGCCTCGGCGGCCTTGAAAGACGTCGACGTGGTGATCTTCGTCGTCGACCGCACCAAGTGGACCGACGAAGACCAACTGGTGCTGGAACGTGTGCAGTACGTGCAGGGCCCGGTGATCCTGGCGATCAACAAGACCGACCGCATCGAGGACAAGGCCGAGCTGATGCCGCACCTGACCTGGTTGCAGGAACAGTTGCCGAATGCCGAGATCGTTCCGGTGTCGGCCCAGCAGGGCCACAACCTGGAAGCCCTGGAAGGCCTGATCGCCAAGCACCTGCCGGAAAACGATCACTTCTTCCCGGAAGACCAGATCACCGACCGCAGCAGCCGTTTCCTCGCCGCCGAACTGGTGCGCGAGAAGATCATGCGCCAGCTGGGTGCCGAGCTGCCGTACCAGATCACCGTGGAAATCGAAGAGTTCAAGCAGCAGGGCAAGACCCTGCACATTCATGCCTTGATCCTCGTCGAGCGCGATGGCCAGAAGAAAATCATCATTGGCGACAAGGGTGAGCGCATCAAGCGCATCGGCATGGAAGCGCGCAAGGACATGGAGCTGCTGTTCGACTCCAAGGTCATGCTCAACCTGTGGGTCAAGGTCAAAGGCGGTTGGTCCGACGACGAGCGCGCCCTGCGTTCGCTGGGCTACGGCGACCTGTAACTCCTGCGAGCGCTTTGCGCTCAATCGCGAGCAAGCTCGCTCCTACAAGGGAGCGGGTGTGCTGCTCGCGATAATTCCGGACCTGTCACTTTCTCAAGCCTTGAGATCCCCCGACACCTATGTCCAGTAACCCTCCCATCGGCCAGCCCGCTTACGTCCTGCACAGTCGCGCCTATCGCGAGAGCAGTGCGTTGGTGGACTTCCTCACGCCCCAAGGGCGGCTGCGCGCGGTGTTGCGTGGCGCGCGGGGCAAGGCCGGGACCCTGGCGCGGCCGTTCGTGCCGCTGGAAGTGGAGTTTCGTGGGCGCGGCGAGCTGAAAAACGTCGGGCGCATGGAGAGCGCGGGAACCTCCACCTGGCTCAACGGCGAGGCGCTGTTCAGCGGTCTCTACCTCAACGAGCTGCTGATCCGCCTGCTGCCCGCCGAAGATCCGCATCCGGCGATCTTCGAGCACTATGCGGCGACCTTGCTGGCGTTGGCCGAGGGCAGGGCCCTCGAACCCTTGCTGCGTGCCTTCGAGTGGCGCCTGCTGGACGACCTGGGCTACGGTTTTGCCCTGGACACGGATATCCACGGCGCGCCGATTGAGGCGCAGGGCATGTATCGCCTGCAGGTGGATGCCGGCCTGGAGCAGGTTCAGCTGTTGCAACCGGGCCTGTTCAACGGCACCGAGCTGCTGGCCATGGCGCAAGCCGACTGGAGCGCCCCCGGGGCGCTGGTGGCAGCCAAGCGCCTGATGCGCCAGGCGCTGGCGGTGCACCTGGGCGGTCGGCCATTGGTCAGTCGCGAATTGTTTCGCAAGCCTTAGCCTGTCTTGTTGCACAAATCCGCTTGAATCCTGATCCGACTCGACTTTGAGGGCTGCACGGCCGAACGCCGGCAGTTATTTTCGCCAGCGGACACTATATGCTGTGCACCGAATCTCTAACTCCTCAGGAGCGCTTCCGTGACCACCAGCAATCGCATTCTTCTTGGCGTGAACATCGACCACGTAGCCACCCTGCGTCAGGCCCGGGGTACTCGTTACCCTGATCCGGTCAAGGCGGCGCTGGACGCGGAAGAGGCGGGGGCCGACGGCATCACCGTGCACCTGCGCGAGGACCGCCGGCATATCCAGGAGCGCGACGTGCTGCTGCTCAAGGACGTGCTGCAAACCCGCATGAACTTCGAGATGGGCGTCACCGAGGAAATGATGGCGTTCGCCGAGCGCATCCGTCCGGCGCACATCTGCCTGGTTCCGGAAACCCGCCAGGAGCTGACCACCGAAGGCGGCCTGGATGTCGCCGGGCAGGAGGCGCGGATCAAGGCGGCGGTAGAGCGCCTGTCGAAGATCGGCGCCGAAGTGTCGCTGTTCATCGATGCCGATGAGCGGCAGATTGCAGCCTCCCGTCGGGTGGGCGCACCTGCCATCGAGTTGCACACCGGGCGTTACGCCGATGCCGAAACGCCGAGCGAGGTGGCCGAGGAGCTGCAACGCGTGGCCGATGGCGTGGCGTTCGGCCTGGGCCAGGGCCTGATCGTCAATGCCGGCCACGGCCTGCATTACCACAACGTCGAGGCGGTCGCGGCGATCAAGGGCATCAACGAGCTGAACATCGGCCATGCGCTGGTGGCCCATGCGCTGTTCGTCGGCTTCAAGGGTGCGGTGGCGGAGATGAAGGCGCTAATCCTGGCGGCGGCCAGGTAACAGTCTTTGATGCTATCGCGAGCAAGCTCGCTCCTACAGGGTTGGCGGCGTGCACGGAAATAGTGGCCTCCGTCTATCTCTGTAGGAGCGAGCTTGCTCGCGATGCGGTTTAAAGCGGCGGGGTTTCCTGGGTCGGCTTGGTCTTGTCCACGCCCGGCACATGCAGATTGCCTTCGGCCACCTGGTCGCCTTCCAGCTGCGGCTGCGTGACCCAGGTCAGGATGTCGTAGTAACGACGGATGTTGGCGACGAAATGCACCGGCTCGCCGCCCCGGGCGTAGCCATAGCGGGTCTTGCTGTACCACTGCTTCTGCGAAAGACGCGGCAGCATTTTCTTCACGTCCAGCCACTTGTTCGGGTTCAGCCCTTCCTTTTGCGCCAGCTTGCGGGCGTCGTCCAGGTGGCCGCTGCCGACGTTGTAGGCGGCGAGGGCGAACCAGGTGCGGTCCGGCTCTTCGATCTTGTCGTCCAGTTGATCCTTCATGTACGCCAGGTACTTGGCGCCGCCCTGGATGCTTTGCTTGGCATCCAGGCGGTTGGACACGCCCATGGCCTGGGCAGTGTTCTGGGTCAGCATCATCAGGCCGCGCACGCCAGTCTTGGAGGTGACGCTCGGTTGCCACAAGGATTCCTGGTAGCCGATGGCCGCCAGCAGGCGCCAGTCGACCTTTTCTTCCTTGGCCGAGGCCTTGAAGTGTTTCTCGTATTTGGGCAGGCGCTGCTGCAGGTGCTGGGCAAAGGTGTAGGCGCCGACATAACCGAGGACGTCCACGTGCCCGTAATAACGGTCCTTCAGGCGCTGCAGGGTGCCGTTCTTCTGCACCTTGTCGAGGAAGTCGTTGATTTCGTTGAGCAGGCTGTTGTCTTCGCCGGCGGCCACGGCCCAGCTCTGGTTGCGGGCATCGCCCAGGTCGAAGGCGACGCGGATATTGGCGAAATACACCTGGTTCATCGCCACTTCGTTGGAATCCACCAGGGTCAGGTCGATCTGCCCTTCGTCGACCATGCGCAGCAGGTCGACCACTTCGACCTCGTCGGACTCTTCATATTGAATGCCGGGGTATTTCAGCTTGAGTTCGGCCAGTTGCTCGGCGTGGGTGCTGCCCTTGAGCACCATGATCTTCTTGCCTACCAGGTCGCCCGCATCGGTGGGGCGGGACTGGCCGTTGCGGTAGATGACCTGCGGGGTGACTTCCAGGTAGGTGTGGGAAAACCTGACTTGCTGCTTGCGTTTCTCGCTGCTGACCAGACCGGCAGCAGCCAGCACCGGGCCGTTAGGTTTACCCAGCTGGTCGAAGAGGTCGTCGAGGTTGTCCGCGGTTTCGATCTTCAGCGTCACCCCCAGATCGTCGGCGAAGCGTTTCACCAGCTCGTATTCGAAGCCGGTTTCACCATTGCGATCCTGAAAGTAGGTGGCCGGGCTGTTACGGGTGATCACCCGCAGCACGCCATCCTCCTTTACTCGCTCCAGTGTGCTGGGTTTCTCAACGCAGGCACTGAGCATCAGGAAGAGTCCGGTTGCGATGAGCCATCGGGCACAGCGCGGACGTAAAGCCATTGGGGAAAACATCTGCGCAGTATACGCAAAGGACAACAACCGCCATATCTCGACAGCGAAGGGCTTGTCTGCTAGAGGTCCCGGCCCCCGGCCAAAGCCCTCGGGAGTGGGCCTTCGCGGCTTGCCGAGAGGGTTCAAATAACCCTTCCGAAGGGGCCGGATAAGCCTTTGTCGCAGGGGGCTGCGCACGGGCCGACGTCTGGCCGTGCTCGGGCGTGCCGTTTCGGGTGCCGTCGCGGGCGGTTTAGGCTAGAATGCACGGCCTCAAAGCACACCCCCTTCCCGAGGCTGTCCCGAAGATGTTGATCCTGCGCGGCGCTCCTGCCCTTTCTGCCTTTCGCCACAGCAAACTCCTTGAGCAACTGAGCCAGAAGGTTCCAGCTGTCAGTGGCCTGTATGCTGAATTCGCTCACTTCGCCGAAGTTACCGGCGTCCTGACCGGCGACGAACAGCAGGTGCTTGCGCGCCTTCTGAAGTACGGCCCAAGCGTACCGGTGCAAGAACCTACCGGTCGTCTGTTCCTGGTGCTGCCGCGTTTCGGCACCATCTCGCCATGGTCGAGCAAGGCCAGCGATATCGCCCGCAACTGCGGCCTGAGCAAGATCCAGCGCCTGGAACGCGGTATTGCCTTCTACGTGGCCGGTGAATTCAGCGACGCGCAAGCGCAGTTGATCGCCGACACCCTGCACGACCGCATGACCCAGATCGTGCTGGGCAACCTGGAACAGGCTGCCGGCCTGTTCAGCCATGCCACGCCGAAGCCGCTGACCGCCATCGACATCCTCGGTGGTGGCCGCGCCGCGCTGGAGCAGGCCAACACCGAGCTGGGCCTGGCCCTGGCCGAAGACGAAATCGATTACCTGGTCAACGCCTTCCAGGGGCTCAAGCGCAACCCGCACGACATCGAACTGATGATGTTCGCCCAGGCCAACTCCGAGCACTGCCGCCACAAGATCTTCAACGCCAGTTGGGATATCGACGGCCAGAGCCAGGAAAAAAGCCTGTTCGGCATGATCAAGAACACCTATCAGATGCACAACGAAGGTGTGCTGTCGGCCTACAAGGACAACGCGGCGGTCATCGTCGGTTCCGTTGCCGGGCGCTTCTACCCGAATCCGGATACCCGCCAGTACGGCGCGGTGCAGGAGCCGGTGCACATCCTGATGAAGGTCGAGACCCACAACCACCCGACCGCCATCGCGCCATTCCCGGGAGCCTCCACCGGCTCCGGCGGCGAGATCCGCGACGAAGGCGCGACCGGTCGCGGCGCCAAGCCGAAAGCCGGCTTGACCGGTTTCACCGTGTCCAACCTGCAGATCCCGGGCTTCGAACAGCCATGGGAAAAGCCGTACGGCAAGCCCGAGCGCATCGTCGACGCCCTGGACATCATGATCGAAGGCCCGCTGGGCGGCGCGGCGTTCAACAACGAATTCGGCCGTCCGGCCCTGACCGGCTACTTCCGTACCTTCGAACAGTCCATCAACACCCCGCGCGGTGAAGAAGTTCGCGGTTACCACAAGCCGATCATGCTGGCGGGCGGCATGGGCAACATCCGCGCCGAACACGTACAGAAAGGCGAGATCACCGTCGGCTCCAAGCTGATCGTCCTCGGCGGCCCGGCGATGCTCATCGGCCTGGGCGGCGGCGCTGCTTCCTCCATGGCCACCGGCACCAGCTCGGCCGACCTGGATTTCGCCTCGGTACAGCGTGAAAACCCGGAAATGGAACGCCGTTGCCAGGAAGTCATCGACCGCTGCTGGCAGCTGGGCGACAAGAACCCGATCAGCTTCATCCACGACGTCGGCGCGGGCGGCCTGTCCAACGCCTTCCCGGAGCTGGTCAACGATGGCGGCCGTGGCGGTCGCTTCGAACTGCGCAATATTCCGAACGACGAGCCGGGCATGGCCCCGCACGAAATCTGGTCCAACGAATCCCAGGAACGTTACGTCCTGGCCGTCGGCGCCGCTGATTTCGAACGCTTCCAGGCCATCTGCGAGCGTGAGCGCTGCCCGTTCGCGGTAGTCGGCGAAGCCACTGCCGAGCCGCAACTGACCGTGACCGACAGCCACTTCGGCAACAGCCCGGTGGATATGCCGCTGGAAGTGCTGCTGGGCAAGGCTCCGCGCATGCACCGTTCGGCCGTTCGCGAGACTGAACTGGGCGACGATTTCGATCCGGCCAACCTGGACATCGCCGAAAGCATCGAGCGCGTCCTGCATCACCCGGCCGTGGCCAGCAAGAGCTTCCTGATCACCATCGGCGACCGCACCATCACCGGCCTGGTGGCCCGTGACCAAATGGTCGGCCCGTGGCAGGTTCCGGTGGCCGACGTTGCCGTCACCGCCACCAGCTTCGACGTCTACACCGGCGAAGCCATGGCCATGGGCGAGCGGACTCCGCTGGCGCTGCTGGACGCTCCGGCGTCGGGCCGCATGGCCATCGGCGAAACCCTGACCAACATCGCCGCTTCGCGCATCGAGAAGATTTCCGACATCAAGCTGTCGGCCAACTGGATGTCCGCTGCCGGTCACCCAGGCGAAGACGCTCGTCTGTACGACACCGTGAAAGCGGTTGGCATGGAGCTGTGCCCTGAGCTGGGCATTACCATCCCGGTGGGCAAGGACTCCATGTCCATGGCCACTCGCTGGAACGACAAGGGCGTCGACAAGAGCGTGACCTCGCCGCTGTCGCTGATCGTGACCGGTTTCGCGCCTGTGGCCGACATCCGCCAGACCCTGACCCCGCAACTGCGCATGGACAAGGGCACCACCGATCTGATCCTGATCGACCTCGGTCGCGGCCAGAACCGCATGGGCGCCTCGATCCTCGCCCAGGTGCACGGCAAGCTCGGCAAGCAGGCTCCGGACGTCGATGACGCCGAAGACCTGAAAGCCTTCTTCGCGGTGATCCAGGGCCTCAACGCCGACGGTCACCTGCTGGCTTACCACGACCGTTCCGACGGTGGTCTGCTGACCAGCGTGGTGGAAATGGCCTTCGCCGGTCACTGCGGCCTGAACCTGAACCTCGACGCCCTGGCCGAGACCTCGACCGAGATCGCCGCCATCCTGTTCAACGAAGAACTGGGTGCGGTGATCCAGGTGCGCCAGGACGCGACCCCGGGCGTGTTGGCGCAATTCAGCGCCGCCGGCCTGGGCGACTGCGTGGCGGTGATCGGCCAGCCGGTCAACAACGGCCATATCAACATCAGCTTCAACGGCGAAAGCGTCTTCGCCGGCGAGCGTCGCCTGTTGCAGCGCCAGTGGGCTGAAACCAGCTACCAGATCCAGCGCCTGCGCGACAACGCCGACTGCGCCGAGCAGGAATTCGACGTCCTGCTGGAAGAAGACAACCCGGGCCTGAGCGTCAAGCTGAGCTTCGACGTCAACCAGGACATCGCCGCGCCTTACATCAAGAAAGGCGTGCGTCCTCAGGTGGCGGTGCTGCGCGAGCAGGGCGTCAACGGCCAGGTGGAAATGGCCGCGGCGTTCGACCGCGCTGGCTTCAACGCGATCGACGTGCACATGAGCGACATCCTCGCCGGTCGCGTCGACCTCAACGACTTCAAGGGCATGGTCGCCTGCGGCGGCTTCTCCTACGGCGACGTACTCGGCGCCGGCGAGGGCTGGGCCAAGTCGGCACTGTTCAACAGCCGTGCCCGCGACGCCTTCCAGGGCTTCTTCGAGCGCAACGACACTTTCACCCTCGGCGTGTGCAACGGTTGCCAGATGATGTCCAACCTGCACGAGCTGATCCCGGGCAGCGAGTTCTGGCCGCACTTCGTGCGCAACCGGTCCGAGCAGTTCGAGGCCCGTGTGGCGATGGTCCAGGTCCAGGAGTCGAACTCGATCTTCCTGCAGGGCATGGCCGGTTCGCGGATGCCGATCGCCATCGCCCACGGCGAAGGCCATGCGGAATTCGAAAGCGCAGAAGCGCTGCTCGAAGCCGACCTGTCCGGTTGCGTGGCCCTGCGCTTCGTCGACAACCACGGCAAGGTCACCGAAAGCTACCCGGCCAACCCGAACGGCTCGCCGCGCGGGATCACCGGCCTGACCAGCCGCGACGGTCGCGTCACCATCATGATGCCGCACCCTGAGCGGGTATTCCGTGCCGTGCAGAACTCCTGGCGTCCGGAAGAGTGGAACGAAGATGCGGCGTGGATGCGCATGTTCCGTAACGCTCGCGTGTGGGTGAACTAAGGCCCGTGTACAAGCTCAGCTTTTTCGTCCCGCCCAGCCACGTGGAAGTGGTCAAGAACGCCGTATTCGCCGCCGGTGGCGGACGGATCGGCGCTTACGACCAGTGTGCGTGGCAGGTGCTGGGCCAGGGCCAGTTCCGCCCGTTGGACGGCAGCCAGCCGTTTCTCGGGCAGACCGGCCAGGTCGAGCAGGTGCAGGAATGGAAAGTCGAGCTGGTGGTGGCCGACGAGTTGATCCGCAGCGTGGTGATGGCCCTCAAGCAGAGCCATCCCTACGAGACACCGGCTTATGAAGTCTGGCGTCTGGAAGACTTCTAAGGCCCCGCCCATGAAAAAGCCCGCTGAACCGGTAACGGTCAGCGGGCTTTTTTGTGCCGGTTCGCTGCCACCCCCGTAGGAGCGAAGCTTGCTCGCGATAGCGCCCGTCCAGGCGCCATCTTCTTCACTGTGGACCTGATCGCGAGCAAGCTTCGCTCCTACAGCATGCGAGCCCGTCAGACCTTGGCGCTGACCTCGCTGCGGTTGATCAGGGTATCCAGCGCCTGGCCCAGGCTCGCGGCCTTTTCCCCGATCAGCAGGTGCCAGACGCCATCATCGAGCTGGCTCGAGCCCTGGCAGCCAAGGCTCTTCAGCTGATATTCCGACAGCGCCTTGTTGTCGCCCAGTTGCACCCGCAGGCGGGTCATGGCCACGCAGTCCAGTTGCAGCACATTGTCGCTGCCGCCGAAGGCGTCCAGCCATTTCACGGCTTCCTGGGGCGCGATGCTCACCGCTGCCGGTGCTTCGAAGGCCGCAGCGGCGGGGCCTGGCTGCTCCAGTGGCTTGCCGGCGCTGGGCATGGCCAGGCGAATTTCATCGGCGATGCTGTCGGCCAGCGGGCCGACCACCACTTGCAGGCTGCCGCCCTTGCCGGGACGCACCACGGCCATGGCGCCAAGGGCCTTGAGCTCGCTGTCCGATGCCTTGTTGCGGTCGGCCAGTTCCAGGCGCAGGCGGGTGGTGCAGGCGCCGACGGTGATCAGGTTGTCCGCGCCGCCCAGGGCCCGGATATAGGCACCGGCGCGCTGATTGTTGGTCATGGCGGCTTTTTCGGTACTTGGGGTGTCTTCGCGGCCCGGTGTTTTCAGGTTGAAGCGTTTGATGCAGAAGTCGAAGACCGTGTAGTAGATCACCGCATAGAGCAGGCCCACGGGAAATATCAGCCAGCCGTTGGTGGACTTGCCCCAGCCCAGGGCCATGTCGATGGCGCCGCCGGAGAAGGTGAAGCCCAGGTGAATATTGAGGAAGTTGGTCAGGCCCATGGCGAGGCCGGTCAGCAGGGCGTGCACCAGGTAGAGAAAGGGGGCGAGGAACATGAAGGCGAATTCCACCGGTTCGGTCACCCCGGTGAGGGCCGAGGTCAGGGCCATCGACAGCAGGATCCCGCCCATCACCTTGCGCCGCTCCGGCAAGGCGTTGCGATACATCGCCAGGCAGGCGGCGGGCAGGCCGAAGATCATCATCGGGAACATGCCGGTCATGAACTGGCCGCCCTTGGGATCGCCGGCGAAGTAACGCGAGATATCCCCGGTGACCAGGGCGCCAGTGGTCGGATCGGTGAAGTTGCCGAAGACGAACCAGGCCATGTTGTTGAGGATGTGGTGCAGGCCGGTGACGATCAGCAAGCGGTTGAACACACCGAAGACGAAGGCGCCGAAGCTGCCGCTGTCCAGCAGCAGGGCGCCGAAGCTGTTGATGCCGTGCTGGATCGGCGGCCAGATCAGGCCGAACACCACCCCCAGGCCGACGGCGCTGAAGCCGGTGACGATCGGCACGAAGCGCCGCCCGCCAAAGAATGCCAGGTATTCCGGCAGCTTGATGTCCTTGAAGCGGTTGTACAGGGCGCCGGCCAGCAAGCCGCTGATGATCCCGGCGAGCATGCCCATGTTGATGCTGGCGTCGAGCACCTTGAGGGTCGCCACCATCACCAGGTAACCGATGGCGCCGGCCAGGCCGGCGGTGCCGTTGTTGTCCTTGGCGAAGCCCACGGCGATGCCGATGGCGAAGATCAGCGCCAGGTTGGCGAAGATGGTCTGGCCGGCATCGTGGATGATCGCGATGTTCAGCAGGTCGGTGTCGCCCAGGCGCAGCAGCAGGCCGGCGATCGGCAGGATCGCGATCGGCAGCATCAGGGCCCGGCCCAGGCGCTGCAGGCCTTCGATGAATAATTGGTACATGGCGTGTCTCCCGGTGTTCTTGTTGTTCAGCTCAGGGGCCAGTGTTGGTGGCAGGCATGGCGCACCGCCGAGGCACTGCTCAGGTTCAGCAGGTCGTGGCTGAGCCGCCGGCATTCGGCGGCGTCCAGCTGGCGGACCCGTTCCTTGATCTCGCCCACTTGCGGCGGGCTCACCGACAGCTCGCTGACCCCCAGGCCGACCAGTACCGGCGTCGCCAGCGGATCGGAGGCCAGGGCGCCGCACACCCCGACCCAGCGGCCGTGCCTGGCCGCGCCGGCGCAGGTCTGGGCGATCAGCCGCAGCAGCGCCGGGTGCAGCGCATCGACCCGCGTGGCCAGGCCGGCATGGTCACGGTCCATGGCCAGGGTGTATTGCGACAAGTCGTTGGTGCCGATGGAGAGGAAGTCGGCGTATTCGGCCAGTTGCTCGGCGAGCAGCGCGGCGGCCGGGACTTCGATCATCACCCCCAGCTCCGGGCGCTGGCCGATCCCCAGCTCGGCGCACAGGCAATCGATGCGCTCGCGGATATGCAGCAGTTCGTCGAGCTCGCTGACCATCGGCAGCAGGATGCGGCAGCGTTGCAGTGGGCTGACCTGCAGCAGGGCACGCAGTTGCTGGTCCAGCAGTTCCGGGCGGGCCTGGGCCAGGCGAATGCCGCGCAGGCCCAGCACCGGGTTGGCTTCCACCGGCAATGGCAGGTAGTCCAGTTGCTTGTCGCCGCCCACGTCTATGGTGCGGATGATCACCGCCTTGTCGCCCATGGCATCGAGTACGGCCTGATAGGCCTGGCGCTGCTCCTGCTCATCGGGGGCGGTATGCCGGTCGACGAACAGAAACTCGGTACGCAGCAGGCCGACGCCGTCGGCACCGTTGGCATGAGCGTTCTCGGCTTCCTGGCTGGAGGCGACATTGGCGGCGACTTCGATCGCCTGGCCGTCGAGGGTCCTGGCCGGCAGCTGGGCCTGTTGCTGTTGTTGCTCGCGCCGTTGCTGGCGCAGCAGATGGCTCTGCCGGACCTGTTCGATACGGGCGGTGTCCGGTGTCAGTTCCAGGCGACCCTGATCGGCGTTCAGCACCACCTGCTGGCCTTGAGGCACATCGACAAGCTCCGAGCCCAGGGCCACCAGGCAGGGCAGGCCCTTGCCCCGGGCCAGGATCGCTACGTGGGAGGTGGCGCCGCCGGCGGCCATGCACAGGCCAACGGCGCCTTGCTCGCTCAGTTGCAGCAGGTCGGACGGGGTCAGTTCGTGGGCTGCGACTATGGCGCCGGCCGGCAGCTGGTAATGCCAGGCTTCGCCGAGCAGGGCGCGCAGCACCCGTTGTTGCAGGTCGCGCAGGTCGTTGGTGCGTTCGGCGAGCAGGGCATTGCCCAGTTGCAGCAGGATCTCGCACTGTTCGCCGATGGCGTCGCTCCAGGCGTGGGTGGCGGCGCGTCCCTGGGCGATGCTCTGGTGGGCGGCGTCCAGCAGCGCCGGGTCTTCGAGCAGGGCCAGGTGGGCGGCGAAGATCGCTTCTTCCTGGTTGTCCTTGCGTTGCCGGGCGTGGTCCAGGGTGCCGCGAATGTCGCTGCGAACCTTTTCCAGGGCCTGGTCCAGCGCCTGCAGTTGTTCCTGGGGCAGGTGACCGCCATTGTCTTCGGGCAGGGTCATGGCGGTCAGGTGAAACAGCGGCCCGCAGACCAGTCCGGGGGCGGCGCAGACACCCTGGATCACCCCGGCTTCGGCGGGGCGCTGGGGTGTGGCGGCCTTCACCGCCGGCGCCGCGGCGTGGGCGTCTTCGGCCAGCGGGGTGGCGAGGGCGTCCAGCAGCGCCAGCAGGGCGGCTTTGCAGTCCTTGCCCTGGCAACTGACCCGCACCTCGTCCTGCTCACCGACCCCCAGCCCCATCAGGCTGACCAGGCTGTCGCAGGACGCCGACTTGCCGTTGAAATGCAGTTGCGCCTTGCTGCTGAAACCCTGGGCGGTCTGGCGGACCAGCGCAGCGGGCCGGGCATGCAGGCCACCGCGGTGATTGACCCGGGTATGGCCTTCGACCTCGTCGGTCGAGGTGTCGCTGGCTTGCGCCTGGGCCCCATTGGTCGCGCGCGGAACGATGTGCAGCAGCGGTTCGCCGACTTTCACCGATTTCAGGGTGATGGGCAGGGCCTGGAAGTGTTCACCGTTGGTCAGGATCATCAGGCTGATCAGGCTTTTGCTGTTCCGCGCGACCTGGTCGAGGTCGAAGCGCAGCAGGGCCTGGCCGCTGCTGACCCGGGCGCCTTCCTGCACCAGCATGGAGAAACCCTCGCCTTGCAGCTGGACAGTGTCCAGGCCCAGGTGCAGCAGCAGTTCCGCGCCATTGTCGGCGCGCAGGGTCACTGCGTGGCCGGTGCGGGCGGCATGCACCACTACGCCGGCGCACGGGGCGTGCAGGGTGTTGTTCAGCGGGTCGATGGCGATCCCGTCGCCCATGGCGCCGCTGGAAAACACCAGGTCGGGGACCCTGGCGAGGGTGAGCACCGGGCCGCTCAAGGGAGCGCCGAGCGTCAGGTCTTTATTGTTGTTGTGCATGGCGCAGTACTCATCCGTTGAAGGAAAGGCTCAGTGGGTGCGGGTCACTTTGCTCAGGTGTCGTGGCTGGTCCGGGTCCATGCCGCGGGCCTCGGCAAGGCTTGCGGCCATGCCGTAGAAACTCTGGATCGCCAGGATCGGATCGAGCGCCGGGTGTTCGGCCCGGCTCAGGGTCAGGTCGCGCTCGGCGATGTCGTCCGGCGCCGCCAGCAGCACTCGGGCGCCACGCTGGCGCATGTCGGCGGCGAGGCTGATCAGGCCGGCCTGTTCCGCGCCCCGTGGGGCGAACACCAGCAGCGGGTAGTTGTCGCCGATCAGCGCCATCGGGCCGTGGCGAACTTCCGCGCTACTGAAGGCTTCGGCCTGGATCGCCGAGGTTTCCTTGAGTTTCAGCGCGGCTTCCTGGGCGATGGCGAAACCGGCGCCGCGGCCGATCACCATCAGCCGCTGGCTATCGCGCAGGGCCTCGACGGCCGGGCTCCAGTCCTGGATCGCGGCTTCGCGCAGTCCCTGGGGCAGGGCGAGGCCGGCTTCCAGCAATTGCGCGTCCTGTTTCCAGTGGGCGATCAGGCGGGCGCTGGCGCTGAGGGTGGCGATAAAGCTCTTGGTCGCCGCCACGCTGCGTTCGGCGCCGGCGTGCAGCGGCAGGCAGAACTCGCTGGCGGCTTCCAGCGGGCTGTCCTGGGCGTTGACCATGGCCACGCTCAAGGCCCCGCGTTTGCGCAGCAGCCGCATGCTGTTGACCAGGTCGGGGCTCTGTCCGGACTGGGAAAAGGCGAATGCCGCCTGGCCGCTGACCCGCAGTGGCGCCTGTTGCATGGTCACCACCGACATCGGCAAGGACGCGACCGGGAAGCCCAGCTGCTGCATGGTCAGGTAGGCGAAGTAGCTGGCGGCATGGTCGGAGCTGCCGCGGGCGACGGTCATCACCACTTGCGGCGGCTGGCGGTTCAGGCGCCCGGCCACTTCGATCAGTTGCGGGTCCAGGTGCTGCAACTGGCCTTCGACGGCCGCGGCAGAGGACAGCGCCTCTTCAAGCATTTTTGAAGTCAATGTCTTCTCCTTCGACCATGACGGCGGTCAGTGTGAGTGAGCGATCCAGGCACACGCAGTCGGCCCAGCTGCCGACCTGCAAACGCCCGCGTTCGGCCAGGCCGAGATAATCGGCGGGAAACTGTGACAAGCGTTGCGAAGCTTCGGCCAGGGGCAGGCCGATCTTCACCAGGTTGCGCAAGGCCTGGTCCATGGTCAGGGTGCTGCCGGCCAGGGTGCCGTCCGGCAGGCGCACGCCGCCCAGGCATTTGGTCACGGTGTGGCTGCCGAGCTTGTATTCGCCATCCGGCATGCCGGCGGCCGCGGTGGAGTCGGTCACGCAGTACAGGCAGGGGATCGAGCGCAGGGCCACGCGCATGGCGCCGGGATGCACGTGCAGCAGGTCGGGGATCAGTTCCGCGTACTGGGCGTGGGCCAGGGCGGCGCCGACTATGCCCGGCTCGCGGTGATGCAGCGGGCTCATGGCGTTATACAGGTGGGTGAAGCTGGTGGCCCCGGCGTCGAGCGCGGCCACGCCTTCCTCGTAGCTGCCCAGGGTGTGGCCGATCTGCATGCGGATGCCGCGGGCGCTGAGGGCGCGGATCAGCGCGTCATGGCCGGCGATTTCCGGGGCGATGGTGATCACCCGGATCGGCGCCAGGCGCAGATAGGCCTCGACTTCGGCCATCAGCGCGGTATGGGCGAAATTGGGCTGGGCACCGAGCTTGCCTGGATTGATATACGGACCTTCCAGGTGCACGCCGAGCACCCGGGCGCTGCCGCTGGGGCGCTGCTCGCAATATTCGCCGATGGCGCCCAGGACCCGGGTGATCTCCTCGGTCGGCGCGGTCATGGTGGTGGCCAGCAGCGAGGTGGTGCCAAAGCGTACGTGGGTGCGGGTGATGGTCTCGAACGCCGGGGCGCCTTCCATGATGTCCTTGCCTCCGCCGCCGTGCACATGCAGGTCGATGAAGCCCGGCAGCAGGTAGGGCAGGTCGTTGTCCGCGGGGTCGCAGGGGCTGCCTTCGATGCCGGTGACCTTGCCGTCCCGGTGGTTCAGGTGGCCGCGAATCCAGCCTTGCGGGGTGAGGATGTTGTATTCGGACATGGGCTGCTCTCTGGGACGGGTTCTTGGCGACTCAGCGGCCTGGCTCAGCGGCCTGGTTTAGCGACGCAGCTCGGCGACGAAGTCGTAGTAGTCGTTGCGGCAATAGGTGTCGGTGACTTCGATCGGGGTGTTGTCTTCGAGGTAGCCGACACGGGTCATCAGCAGCATCGCGGTGCCGGGGGCGATGCCCACCAGGGCGGCGAACTCGGCGGAGGCGTTGATCGCCTGGATGTGCTGCAGGGCTCGGACCACCGGGCGGCCGATGCCATCGAGGTAGGCGTAGAGCGAATCGCCGATGGCGTCCGGCTGGGCAATGATCGAGGCCGGCAGGGTGCTCATTTCGATCGCCATCACCGTGTCGTCGGCTTTGCGCAGGCGCTTGAGGCGCGCCACCTTGTCGTTCGGCGACAGGCCGAGGCGGATCAGTTCTTCGTGGGTCGGCGTGGTGATTTCCCGCTCCAGCCATTGGGAGCCGGGGACGAAGCCCTTGAGGCGGAGCATTTCGCTGAAGCCGGACAGCCGCGACAACGGTTGTTCCAGGCGTGGGGTGATGAAGGTGCCGGAGCCCTGGCTGCGACGGATCAGGCCTTGTTCGAACAGCACTTCCAGGGCCTTGCGCGCGGTGACGCGGGAGATGTTGAGCATCTCGCTCAGGTTGCGTTCCGAGGGCAGGGCCTGTTCGGCTTTCCACTGGCCGGCATGGATCGCGGCTTCAAGGTTGCGCGCCAGTTGCAGGTACAGCGGGGTCGGCTGGGTATCGTCGGGGCGCAGGGCCAGGATGTGGTTCATCTGTCGAGGTTCCGATGCGTTATTGGTTTGTTGTCGCCCGGTAATGTGGCGAAAACTAATACCACTTAAATACCATGTCAACGCCAGTACTACGGCGATGGCGCGCGAGAACGGGAGCTTTATGGGGGTTGGCGGGCTTGGTTTGGGAAAGTGGTATTAGGGCGGTCTGGCCATGAATGCGAAAATCGCAGGGGCGGCGGTTCTTCGAGGGGGAATTGGTATTCACCTTTCGAAGCCGGCGCGGCCTGCGATTTTTTTTGTAACTGAGGTGTTTTAGCGGCGTTTCAGCGAGGAATCAGGGGCGGATTTCGATCATCGTGCCGTCCGGGACCAGGCCCCAGACTTCGCGCATGTCGACGTTGCGCATGGCAATGCAGCCATCGGTCCAGTCCAGGGTGTGGAAGTACTGCTCGGGGTAGTCTTCGCTGTCCGGGGTGCCGTGGATCATGATCATGCCGCCGGGCTCCACGCCCTCGCGGCGCGAACGCGCGGAATCGCTGATGTTCGGGTAGGAAATATGCATGGCCAGGTTGAAGCGGTCGCTGGTCTTGCGCCAGTCCAGCCAGTAGAAGCCTTCCGGCGTGCGCTTGTCGCCTTCCATGAGCTTCGGCCCCTTGGGCTGTTTGCCCAGGGAAATGCGGTAGGTCTTGAAGGGTTTGCCGTCGTTGATCAGTTGCAACTGATGGGCCGACTTGAGGACCAGGACTTTCTCGATGACCTTGCCGTCCAGGGTATCCGTCGCGGAGGCGTGGGAGACAGCGATAACCGAGCAGCAGAAAAGAGCGAGCAACCAGCGCATTGAAACGATATCCCTAAGAGTACACAGGTGCCGCGTACGTTTTGTTGTTTAAGTGAGGGCCGGCTGAGCCAGGGGCGGAATGGACTCGGAACGCACGGGGTATTGCTCGTTCCGCCGGTCAGCGAAGAAACATTCTAAGGTACGTCCGACCGTGCGAAAAGCCAGCTCGGACCAGGGAATGTCGGCTTCTTCGAAAAGCCGGACTTCCAGGCTCTCTTCGCCGGCGGCGAAATCCAGGTCCGCCAGCTCGGCGCGGAAGAAGACATGCACCTGGCTGATGTGCGGGACGTCGATCAGGGTATAGATGCTCAGGTTGCGGACCCGGGCGCAGGCTTCCTCGAACGTCTCGCGAATCGCCGCCTGTTCGACGGTCTCGCCGTTCTCCATGAAACCGGCCGGCAGCGTCCAGTAACCACGGCGCGGCTCGATCGCGCGCCGGCACAGCAGCACCTGGGTGCCCCAGGTCGGCAGGCAGCCGGCGACTATGTTCGGGTTCTGGTAATGGATGGTCTGGCAGTTGTCGCAGACAAAACGCAGGCGCGAATCGCCTTCGGGAATACGCTGGGTGACCGGGTGACCGCACTGGCTGCAGAATTTCATGCTGGGTATCCGAAAAGGCTGCGCCTATCTTGGCGCGCACGGGGCTTTGTCGGCAAGTTGTCGTTACGCGACATGACGCGGTTCGGGGGTTGGGCGGTCGGTTTGTTTGGTGCATGATGCAAGGTAGTCGACAGATCGAGAAGACTCATGCTGGACGAGCTACTGCACCGGGTAAGCAACCATACGCCGCGACCGCTGGAGACGGATCGACGTTTCCCCGAGGCCGCCGTGCTGGTGCCCATTACCCGCAGTGACGAGCCTGAGCTGGTGCTGACCCTGCGTGCCAAAGGATTGTCCACCCACGGCGGCGAAGTGGCCTTCCCCGGCGGCCGCCGCGACCCGGAAGATCCCGACCTGGTTTTTACCGCCCTGCGCGAAGCCGAAGAGGAAATCGGCCTGCCCCCGGGGCTGGTGGAAGTGATCGGCCCTTTGAGCCCGCTGATTTCCCTGCACGGGATCAAGGTCACGCCTTATGTCGGGGTGATTCCCGATTATGTCGAGTACCTGGCCAATGACGCCGAGATCGCCGCGGTATTCAGCGTGCCGCTGGAGTTTTTCCGCCAGGACCCGCGCGAACATACCCACCGCATCGATTATCAGGGCCGCAGCTGGTATGTGCCGAGCTACCGCTTCGGCGAGTACAAGATCTGGGGCCTGACAGCGATCATGATCGTCGAGCTGATCAACCTGCTGTATGACGCCAAGATCAGCCTGCACCAACCGCCCAAAAGCTTTATCAATATTTGAAGCCATCGCTCGTATGGCCTGAACCCTGCTGTGTACCTGAACCTGCCTGGCCTTGAGGACAACAATATGAAATACCGCCTGGGCGACGCCCGCGTCGAAACCCACCCGCAAAGCTGGGTCGCACCCAATGCCACGCTGGTGGGCAAGGTCAAGCTGGAGGAGGGGGCCAACGTCTGGTTCAACGCGGTGCTGCGTGGCGACAACGAGCTGATCCTGATCGGCAGGAACAGCAACGTGCAGGATGGCACGGTGATGCACACCGACATGGGCTTTCCGCTGACCATCGGTACCGGCGTGACCATTGGCCATAACGCCATGCTGCATGGCTGCACCGTCGGCGACTACAGCCTGATCGGCATCAACGCGGTGATTCTCAACGGCGCGAAGATCGGCAAGAATTGCATCATCGGCGCCAATTCGCTGATCGGCGAAGGCAAGGAAATCCTCGACGGTTCGCTGGTGATGGGCTCGCCGGGCAAGGTGGTCCGCGAGCTGACCGAGCAACAGAAGAAAATGCTCGAAGCCAGCGCCGCGCACTATGTGCATAATTCCCAGCGTTACGCCCGCGACCTGGCCGAGCAAGAATAATGACCACCCCCGAAAAACCCGTTCCCTCGCCCTGCGTGAGCATCTGCGCGCTGGACGATGACGATATCTGCACTGGCTGCCAGCGCACGGTGAGCGAGATCACCCGCTGGAGCCGCATGGACAACGCCGAGCGCCGCGAGGTGCTGGCGCTGTGTCATGAGCGCGCCAAGTCCAGCGGGCTGCTGTGGATGATCGGCACCCAGTCCGGCTAAACGGCTGTCGCGAGCAGCCTCGCCCCAGCCGGAGCGAGCCTGCCCGCGGTATCGGCGCCAGCTCCCGTCTGGTCCATCCCACCCACCTGAAGTACCCTGTGTGCCTTACTGACAGGTACTTTTCGCCCCATGCTCTTCCTGATCGCCTATATCGGCAGTGTCGTGCTGATCAACTACGCCTTTTCCACCGCTCCGCACCTGGACATCATCTGGTCGGCCTGGGGCGGGCTGGTGTTCGTCCTGCGGGACATGGTGCAGACCCGCTTCGGCCATGGCGCGCTCGTCGCCATGCTGGTGGCGCTGGTGCTGTCCTACGTGACCTCCGACCCGGCCATCGCCCTGGCCAGCGCCACGGCGTTCGCGGTCTCCGAGTGCATCGACTGGCTGGTGTTCAGCATCACCAAGCGCCCGCTGCACGACCGCCTGTGGATAAGTTCGGCGTTGAGCATTCCCCTGGACACCTTTATCTTTTTCGGACTGATCGACGCCTTGACCCCGGGCGTGATCCTCACGGCGCTGGGGTCGAAGTTCGCTGGCGTGACCGTGGTCTGGCTGGCCATGGCCTGGCGTGTGCGCAAGGCGGCGTGCGCCAGCTGAGGCCAAAGCGCGCGGTTCATGTAAAATGCCGCGCTTTCTTCCCCATGGGCCGCCCGCCTGGTGCGCGACCCCCGATGATCCGCTCCTTTTTGAGGACCTTCAGATGACCCGTATCGGAACTCCATTGTCGCCAACCGCGACCCGCGTTTTGCTGTGTGGCTGTGGTGAGTTGGGCAAGGAAGTGGTGATCGAGCTGCAACGCCTGGGCGTTGAGGTGATTGCCGTGGATCGCTACGCCAATGCGCCGGCGATGCAGGTCGCCCATCGCAGCCATGTGATCAACATGCTCGACGGTGCCGCGCTGCGGGCGGTGATCGAGGCGGAGAAGCCGCACTTCATCGTGCCGGAGATCGAAGCCATCGCCACCGCCACCCTGGTGGAGCTGGAGTCCGAAGGGTTCACCGTGATCCCGACCGCCCGTGCCGCCCAGCTGACCATGAACCGCGAAGGCATCCGTCGCCTGGCCGCCGAAGAGCTGGACCTGCCGACCTCGCCTTACCACTTCGCCGATACCTTCGAAGACTACCGCAAGGCGGTGGACGACCTGGGCTTCCCCTGCGTGGTCAAGCCGGTGATGAGTTCCTCGGGCAAGGGCCAGAGCCTGCTGCGCAGTGTCGACGACGTGCAGAAGGCCTGGGACTACGCCCAGGAAGGCGGGCGCGCCGGCAAGGGCCGGGTGATCATCGAGGGTTTCATCGATTTCGATTACGAAATCACCCTGCTGACCGTGCGCCATGTCGGCGGCACCACCTTCTGCGCGCCGGTCGGCCACCGCCAGGAGAAGGGCGACTACCAGGAATCCTGGCAGCCCCAGGCCATGAGCCCGAAAGCCCTGGCCGAGTCCGAGCGCGTGGCCAAGGCGGTGACCGAGGCCCTGGGTGGCCGTGGCCTGTTCGGCGTCGAACTGTTCGTCAAGGGTGATCAGGTCTGGTTCAGCGAAGTGTCGCCGCGTCCCCATGACACCGGCCTGGTGACCCTGATTTCCCAGGACCTGTCGCAGTTCGCCCTGCATGCGCGGGCGATCCTCGGCCTGCCGATCCCGTTGATCCGTCAGTTCGGCCCGTCGGCTTCGGCGGTGATCCTGGTGGAAGGCCAGTCGACCCAGACCGCTTTCGCCAACCTGGGCGCGGCCCTGAGCGAGCCGGACACGGCCCTGCGCCTGTTCGGCAAGCCTGAAGTCAACGGCCAGCGCCGCATGGGCGTGGCCCTGGCGCGCGACGAGTCGATCGAGGCCGCCCGGGCCAAGGCGACCCGCGCTTCCCAGGCGGTCGTAGTCGAGCTGTAAAAGCATCGCGAGCAAGCTCGCTCCTACAGGTTCGGCGCAGCCCTTGTAGGAGCGAGCTTGCTCGCGAAGCGATCTTTCAATCGACCTGGTTCAGGTCGTTATTGCGCGTTTCCTTCAGGCACAGCACAGCGATCAGGCTGAGCACCGCTGCCGCCGACACATAGCTGCCGACCCAGCTCAAGCCCCCCATCGCCACCAGCTTCTGGGCGAAGAAGGGGGCCGCCGAGGCGCCGACAATGCCGCCCAGGTTATAGGCCGCCGACGCGCCGGTATAACGCACGTGGGTCGGGAACAGCTCGGGCAGCAGGGCGCCCATCGGGGCGAAGGTCACGCCCATCAGGAACAGCTCGATGCACAGGAACAGCGCCACGCCCCAGGTCGAGCCCTGGGTCAGCAGCGGTTCCATGGTGAAGCCGGAGAGAATCGCCAGCAGGCCGCCGATGATCAGCACCGGTTTGCGTCCATAACGATCGCTGGCCCAGGCCGACAGCGGCGTGGCCGCGGCCATGAACAACACCGCGAAGCACAGCAGGCCGAGGAAGGTTTCGCGGCTGTAGCCAAGGGTCGCGACGCCGTAGCTCAGCGAGAACACCGTCGAGATGTAAAACAGCGCGTAACACACCACCATCGCCGAAGCACCCAGCAATACCGGCAGCCAGTACTGGCTGAACAGCTCGACCAGCGGCATCTTGACCCGTTCCTGGCGGGCGATGGCGTTGGCGAATACCGGGGTTTCGTGGAGTTTCAGGCGCACATACAGGCCGACCAGCACCAGCGCGGCGCTGAGCAGGAACGGGATCCGCCAGCCCCAGGAGCGGAACTGTTCGTCGCTCAGGCTCATGGCCAGGGTCAGGAACAGGCCGTTGGCCGCGAGAAAGCCGATCGATGGCCCCAGTTGCGGGAACATGCCGAACCAGGCGCGTTTGCCTTTGGGCGCGTTTTCCGTGGCGAGCAGCGCGGCTCCGCCCCATTCGCCGCCTAGCCCCAGGCCCTGGCCGAAACGCAGCAGGCACAGCAGGATCGGGGCCCAGGCGCCAATGCTGTCATAGCCGGGCAGCACGCCGATCAGCGTGGTGCACACGCCCATCAGCAGCAGCGATGCCACCAGGGTCGACTTGCGGCCGATCCGGTCGCCGAAGTGGCCGAACAGCGCCGAACCCAGGGGGCGGGCGAGGAACGCGATGCCGAAGGTCAGGAAGGCCGAGAGCATCTGCGCGGTGCCGGACGTCTGCGGGAAGAATACCGGGCCGATCACCAGCGCGGCGGCGGTGGCGTACACGTAGAAGTCGTAGAACTCGATGGCGGTGCCGATAAAGCTGGCGGTGGCCACGCGGCTGGCGGAGTTGGTCGGCTGGGCGGGCACGGAGGCGCTGTAAGTGGTGCTGGTCGTCATGCGGTTATCCCTGACAGTCATGTGCTCCATCGGAGCGAATTATTATGGTCGAACACCCAGGGATGTGGGTTTGGCGCGGGCGTGGCTCGGGGTGGGAGCGCAGCCTGCCAGAAGCGGGCAGAGCAGGGCAGAAGCCGCTGGGTGCGGGTAGCACGCGGGTGCTGCGGGGCTTGGGTAAGCGGATCGATTATAGGAAGGCCCCTAACGATTCAACAAGCAGGACTTGTCCCTGTAGCCCTGTAGCCGCTGCCGAGCCTGCGAGGCTGCGATCGGCGGCACAGCCGTCGTAAAACCAGGCGGCGCGGTATTTCAGGCGGATTGTTGTATCCCGGTTAGCGCCCGCTTCGTCGGAATGCCGCCCAGATCGATCGCAGCCTCGCAGGCTCGGCAGCGGCTACAGGGACGAGGGAGCACCTGGCTTGGTGTGCCAGATCAGCACGCGGCTGACCCGGTTGTCCTCGGTCTCGAGGATTTCCAGGCGGTAGCGGCCGATTTTCAGGCAGACGGCGCTGTCGGGAATGGTCTCCAGCGCTTCGGTGACCAGGCCGTTGAGGGTTTTCGGGCCGTCGCTGGGCAGGTGCCAGCCCAGGCTCTTGTTCAGCTCGCGAATCGAGGCAGCGCCTTCGATGACAAAGCGTCCGTCGGCCTGGGGATGGATATGCGGGTTGTCGAGGCTGTGTTCGCTTTCGAATTCGCCGACGATTTCTTCGAGGATGTCTTCCAGGGTAACGATGCCCAGCACTTCGCCGTACTCGTCCACCACCATGCCCAGGCGGCGCTGCTGCTTGTGGAAGTTCAGCAGTTGCAGCTGCAGCGGGGTGCTTTCCGGCACGAAGTAAGGTTCGTGGCAGGCCGCCAGCAGGGCCTCTTTGGTCAGGCTGGCATCCGGTAGCAGGTGGCGGATCTGGCGGGTGTTGAGAACCGCCTCGACCTGGTTGATGTCGCTGTGGAACACCGGCAGGCGGGTGCGTTTGGACAGGCGCAGCTGCTCGATGATCTCGCCGATGGGCTCGTCCAGGTTGATCCCGGCGACTTCGCTGCGCGGCACCAGGATGTCATTGACGGTGATGTTGTCCAGGGCATGGATGCCCGACACCGGGTGCGGGCGGCCGTTGGCATGTTCCTCGGCGTCGTCCGGGTCGGCGGCCTGCTCGTCTTCGCTCTGCTTGACGGCGCCGGCCTTGCGGCTGAAGGGGCGCAGCAACAGCTGGCTGATGCTGTCGAGCAGCCAGGCCGCGGGGTAGATGATCTTCAGCGGCACGCCCAGCAGGGTGTTGCCCAGGCTGAGGATGGCGTCCGGATAACGGGTAGCCAGGGTGCGCGGGAGGTAGTCGGCGAGTACCAGCAACACGCTGGTGGCGATCAGGCAGGCCAGCCACGGGCCGTTTTCCGCCCACTGCAGGAGCGCCAGCAAGGTGCTGATGATGACCGCCAGCACCCGGCACAGGGTGTTGCAGAGAATCAGGCTGTCGCGCGGGAAGCTCAGGCGCGCCAGCGGTTTGTCGCCGGAGCGCGAAGCAGTGCGCAGGGTCAGCAGGTGTTGCTGGGCGGCTTCGATGGCGGTGAACAGCCCCGACCACAGCACCAGCAAGGCCAGGACCACGAGCATCGGCTCTATGGGCAGGTTGTCCATTATCGCCGCTCGTCAGATATGCAGGATGTATTCACGGACCAGCTTGCTGCCGAAGTACGCCAGCATCAGCAGGCAGAAGCCGGCCAGGGTCCAGCGAATCGCCTTGTGTCCGCGCCAGCCGAGGCGGTTGCGGCCCCACAGCAGCACGCTGAACACCACCCAGGCCAGGCACGCCAGCAGGGTCTTGTGCACCAGGTGCTGGGCGAACAGGTTCTCGACGAACAGCCAGCCGGAGATCAGCGACAGCGACAGCAGGGTCCAGCCGGCCCAGAGGAAGCCGAACAGCAGGCTTTCCATGGTCTGCAGCGGCGGAAAGTTCTTGATCAGCCCGGACGGGTGCTTGTGCTTGAGCTGGTGGTCCTGCACCAGCAGCAACAGGGCCTGGAACACGGCGATGGTGAACATGCCGTAGGCAAGGATCGACAGCAGGATATGGGCGAGGATGCCCGGTTCTTCGTCGATCACCGGCACCGTGCCGGTGGGCACGAACTGCGCCAGCAGCACGGTCAGCGCCCCCAGCGGAAACAGCAGGACCAGCAGGTTCTCCACCGGAATGCGCGAGCAGGCCAGCAGGGTCAGGGCAATCACCGCGGCGGCGATCAGGCTGGCGGCGCTGAAGAAGTCCAGTCCCAGGCCCACGGGTGTCATCAGGTGGGTCAGGAGGCTGGCGCTGTGGGCGAGCAGGGCAAGGATGCCGAGCGAGACCAGCAGGCGCTTGTTCGTCTTGGCGGCTTGAGCCAGACGAGTGCCTTGATAGAGGGTCGCAGCGGCATAGAGACAGGCGGCGGCGAGGGTGGTTAGCAAGCTGGGTGACAAGGGGAGCATAAATCCTGTTAGGCAAGCCCGAAAGTCGTTGAGTTTGGCATAGAACCGCCACCACACGAAAGACCGCGCAACCAGACGGCGGCTGTGCGTCGCGCGCAGTCTTCGCTATAATCCGCGACCTGCCCACGGAGCACCCTTTATATAAGGGGCCCGAGCCGCCATTACCTCGGTCTACTTAGGGCCTGAAAGGATCGCGCATGTTTGAAAACCTAACCGACCGTCTCTCGCAGACGCTGCGCCATGTCACCGGCAAGGCCAAGCTGACCGAGGACAACATCAAAGACACCCTGCGCGAAGTGCGCATGGCGTTGCTCGAAGCCGACGTCGCCCTGCCGGTGGTCAAGGACTTCGTCAACTCGGTGAAGGAACGTGCCGTCGGCACTGAAGTGTCGCGCAGCCTGACTCCGGGCCAGGCGTTCGTGAAGATCGTCCAGGCCGAGCTCGAAAGCCTGATGGGCGCGGCCAACGAAGATTTGAACCTGAGCGCCGTGCCGCCTGCCGTCGTGCTGATGGCCGGTTTGCAGGGCGCCGGTAAGACCACCACCGCCGGCAAGCTTGCGCGCTTCCTTAAAGAGCGCAAGAAGAAGAGCGTGATGGTGGTGTCCGCCGACGTGTACCGTCCGGCGGCGATCAAGCAGCTCGAAACCCTGGCCAATGACATTGGCGTGACCTTCTTCCCGTCCGACCTGAGCCAGAAGCCGGTCGCGATCGCCGAAGCGGCTATTAAAGAAGCCAAGCTCAAGTTCATCGACGTGGTCATCGTCGACACCGCCGGTCGTCTGCACATCGACGCCGACATGATGGACGAGATCCAGGCGTTGCACGCGGCGGTCAAGCCGGTGGAAACCCTGTTCGTGGTCGACGCCATGACCGGCCAGGACGCCGCCAACACGGCCAAGGCCTTTGGCGACGCGCTGCCACTGACCGGTGTGATCCTGACCAAGGTCGACGGCGATGCCCGTGGCGGTGCTGCGCTGTCGGTGCGTGCGATCACCGGCAAGCCGATCAAGTTCATCGGTATGGGCGAGAAGAGCGAAGCGCTCGAGCCGTTCCACCCTGAGCGTATCGCTTCGCGCATCCTCGGCATGGGCGACGTGCTCAGCCTGATCGAGCAGGCCGAACAGACCCTCGACAAGGAAAAAGCCGACAAGCTGGCGAAGAAGCTGAAAAAAGGCAAAGGCTTCGACCTCGAAGACTTCCGCGATCAGCTGCAACAGATGAAGAACATGGGCGGCCTCGGTGGCCTGATGGACAAGCTGCCGAATATCGGTGGCGTGAACCTGGCGCAAATGGGCAATGCCCAGGGCGCGGCCGAGAAGCAGTTCAAGCAGATGGAAGCCATCATCAACTCCATGACCCCGGCCGAGCGCCGCGACCCTGAGCTGATCAGCGGTTCGCGCAAGCGTCGGATCGCCATGGGCTCCGGCACCCAGGTGCAGGACATCGGTCGCTTGATCAAGCAGCACAAGCAGATGCAGAAGATGATGAAGAAATTCTCCGCCAAGGGCGGAATGGCGAAAATGATGCGCGGCATGGGCGGAATGTTGCCCGGCGGCGGCATGCCGAAGATCTGAAGAATCCACGCCGGCAGCCATGCCGGCGTTTCCCGCGGGGACGCGGGACCTCCAGCAAACCCGCGCTTGGCGGGAGCTGACTCGCCGTTGTTGCCAACGGCCCTATAGCAAATCTGGATGGCAGCCGGTAGGCGCCGGAAAAAGTCATTTGCAAAAGTCCGGATATTCCTTAGAATATGCGGCCTTTCGGGCACCCATGCCCGCTGTGCATTTAGATTTGCAGCACCGACTACAGGAACGATGTTCACATGCTAACAATCCGTCTTGCCCTTGGCGGCTCCAAAAAGCGCCCGTTTTACCACTTGACCGTGACCGACAGCCGCAACCCACGCGACGGTTCGCACAAAGAACAAGTTGGCTTCTTCAACCCGATCGCTCGTGGTCAAGAAGTCCGCCTGTCCGTGAACCAAGAGCGCGTAGCCTACTGGCTGAGCGTTGGTGCACAACCGTCTGAGCGCGTTGCTCAGCTGTTGAAGGAATCGGCTAAGGCTGCAGCCTGAACCCTATGAACGCGACGCCTGCTCCTGCTGATGATTTGATCGTTATCGGCAAAATCTACTCTGTTCACGGCGTTCGCGGCGAAGTGAAGGTTTATTCCTTTACTGATCCGATAAAAAACCTGTTGGATTACAAAACCTGGACGCTCAAGCGCGAAGGTAGCGTGAAACAGGTTGAGCTGGTCAGCGGACGCGGGAATGAAAAATTCCTGGTCGCAAAGCTCAAGGGTCTCGATGATCGTGAAGAAGCGCGTCTTCTGGCCGGTTATGAGATCTGCGTGCCGCGCAACCTGTTCCCTGAACTGACCGACGGCGAGTACTACTGGTACCAGCTGCAAGGTCTCAAGGTCATCGACACTCACGGACAACTGTTCGGGAAGATCGATCACCTGCTGGAGACCGGCTCGAACGATGTAATGGTGGTCAAGCCTTGCGCTGGCAGCCTGGATGATCGCGAACGCCTGTTGCCCTATACCGAGCAATGCGTGTTGGCCGTCGACCTGGCAGCGGGCGAGATGAAGGTGGATTGGGACGCGGACTTCTGAACGTGGCTAGCCTGCGCGTAGAAGTGATCAGTTTGTTTCCCGAGATGTTTTCCGCCATCAGCGACTACGGCATAACCAGCCGCGCGGTGAAACAGGGGCTCTTGCAGCTGACCTGTTGGAATCCGCGAGACTACACCACGGATCGACATCACACTGTGGACGATCGCCCATTTGGCGGTGGCCCGGGCATGGTGATGAAGATCAAGCCCCTGGAAGATGCTCTGGTTCAGGCCAGGCAGGCAGCCGGGGAGGGCGCGAAGGTGATCTACCTGTCGCCCCAAGGCCGCAAACTGACTCAGTCGGCGGTACGCGAGTTGGCGAATGAGGATGCATTGATCCTGATTGCCGGTCGTTATGAAGGCATTGACGAGCGTTTTATTGAAGCTCATGTCGATGAAGAGTGGTCGATTGGCGACTATGTACTCTCCGGTGGCGAGCTGCCGGCGATGGTCCTGATTGATGCGGTTACGCGACTGCTGCCCGGAGCTTTAGGGCATGCGGATTCCGCGGAGGAAGATTCCTTCACGGATGGTCTGCTGGATTGCCCGCACTACACCCGACCGGAGGTGTATGCGGATCAGCGTGTTCCCGACGTGTTGCTGAGTGGCAACCACGCACACATCCGGCGTTGGCGTTTACAGCAGTCCCTTGGTCGGACCTATGAACGACGCGCCGATCTTCTGGAAAGCCGCTCGCTTTCTGGAGAAGAGAAGAAGCTGCTCGAGGAATACATCCGCGAGCGGGACGATAGTTAACAACGTATCGATGGTAGATCCGACGATTTACCTTAGGAGCACAGCATGACCAACAAAATCATTCTTGCACTCGAAGCAGAGCAGATGACCAAAGAGATCCCAGCCTTTGCCCCGGGCGACACCATTGTCGTTCAGGTGAAAGTGAAGGAAGGCGATCGTTCCCGTCTGCAAGCGTTCGAAGGCGTTGTAATCGCCAAGCGTAACCGCGGCGTGAACAGTGCATTCACCGTTCGTAAAATCTCCAACGGTGTTGGCGTAGAACGTACTTTCCAGACCTACAGCCCGCAAATCGACAGCATGGCTGTCAAGCGTCGCGGTGACGTACGTAAAGCCAAGCTGTACTACCTGCGTGACCTGTCGGGTAAAGCAGCTCGCATCAAGGAAAAACTGGCTTAAGTCCAGCTTCCGATGCAGAAAAAAGCAGCCTACGGGCTGCTTTTTTGTTGCCCGTCATTTATCCCCGAAGTGTGTTTCAGGCAGTAGAACCATGAGCCCCCGCGAGCAAGAAATCCAACGCCGGACCGAGCTGTCGGTTACCCGCGTGACCAAGGCGGTATTCCCGTCGACCACCAATCACCACAACACCCTGTTTGGCGGCACGGCGCTGGCCTGGATGGACGAAGTGTCGTTCATCGCCGCGACCCGTTTCTGCCGGTTGCCGCTGGTCACCGTGTCCACCGACCGTATCGACTTCAATCACCCGATTGCCGCGGGCTCCATCGTCGAGCTGGTGGGACGGGTAGTGAAGGTCGGCAACACCAGCCTCAAGGTCGAGGTTGAGGTCTTCGTCGAGAGTATGAGTTGCGATGGGCGGGAGAAAGCCATCCACGGCCTGTTCAGCTTTGTCGCCATCGATGACGACAAGCGCCCGGTGCCGGTGCTGCCGGGGTTTGTCGACTGATCGCGAGCAAGCCTCGCTCCTGCGGGATTTCACCGTTCTGTAGGAGCGAGGCTTGCCCGCGATGGGCTATCAGGCCGCCATATCCTTCTGAATCAACGCCACCAGGGTCCAGCCCGCTGTGGGCTTGAGGGCGCTACCCGGCGTCACCACATGCACCCAGCCGCTGCTGTCGCGAGCGAACAGCAGGGTCGCCCGTTCGCCGTGCAGCGCCTGATAATCCTCCCAGCCAAAGCCTTCGGTGAGGTTGGTGCTGTACAGCTCCGCACCCTGTCCCAGCAGGCTGGCCAGTTTGCTGTAGGACAGCGCCTCGCTGCCCAGCAGATGCCCGCGGTGTTCATGGCTGGCCCGGTGCTTGTCGGTGCGCCGGCTTTCCTGGCTGTTGGCCAGGCCGAATAGGCGCTGATGGCCGAAGTCGTGACGGAAGCGCATGGAGGCCAGGGTGTTCAGTTCGCCGGAGGGCGACAGCGCCAGCAGATGGCCAAGCCCCACCAGGTCCAGATGGGCATCGGCGTGTTGCGACGCCGGATTGCCGAAGTAGGTCGGCAGGCCGTCCATGCGCGCGGCGCGGATGTTTTCCCAGCTCGAATCGGTCAGCAGCACGCGACTGCCCAGTTGTTGCAGGGCCTTGCCGATGGTCCGCGCCGGAGCGTTCGCCCCGACGATCAGGAAGCCACTCGGCGCCGGTTCCGCGACTTTCAGCAGGCGGGCCAGCGGCCGCGCGGTGGCGCTTTGCAGCACCACGGTGCCGATGATCACGGCAAAGGTCAGCGGCACCAGCAGCAGCGCGCCTTCATGGCCGGCCTGGTCCAGGCGAATGGCGAAGATCGCCGAGACAGCCGCGGCAACGATGCCCCGCGGTGCGATCCAGGCCAGCAAGGCCCGTTCGCGCCAGTTCAGATTGGAGCCGGCGGTGGATAGCAGCACGTTCAAGGGCCGGGCGATGAACTGGATCACCAGCAGCAGAATCAACACCAGCGGCCCCAGGGCGATCAGCGCATTGAGGTCCAGGCGTGCCGCCAGCAGGATGAACAGCCCGGAAATCAGCAGCACGCTGAGGTTTTCCTTGAAGTGCAGGATGTGCCGGACGTCGACGTCCTTCATATTGGCCATCCACATGCCCATCAGGGTCACGGCCAGCAGGCCGGACTCATGCATCACCTGGTTGGCGCCGATGAAGATGCCCAGCACCGCCGCCAGCGTGGCCAGGTTGTGCAGGTATTCCGGCAGCCACTGGCGGCGCATGATGGTCCCCAGCACCCAGCCGCCGACGATGCCGAACAGGCTGCCGCAGAGAATCACCCCGCCGAAGGTCATCAGGCTGTGCTGCAGGCCCTGGCCCTCGGCGCTGGCGATGATGAAGCTGTAGACCACCACCGCCAGCAGGGCGCCGATCGGGTCGATGACGATGCCTTCCCAGCGCAGGATGTTGGCGATCGACGCCTTGGGCCGAACCACCCGCAGCATGGGTACGATCACGGTGGGCCCGGTGACCAGGGTCAGGGTGCCGAACAGCAGCGCCAGCAGCCAGTCGAAGCCCAGCAGCCAATGGGTGGCCAGGGTGATCACTGCCCAGGTCGAAAGCGCGCCGATGGTCACCAGCCGGTGCACCACCTTGCCGATCTCGCGCCATTCCGACAGGTGCAGGGTCAGGCTGCCTTCAAACAGGATCAAGGCCACCGCCAGCGACACCAGCGGCATCAGCAGCGGTCCGAACAACGCTTGTGGATCGAGCCAGCCCAGGACCGGGCCGGCGAGAATGCCGCTCAAAAGCAGGAACAGAATGGCCGGTAGTTTCAGGCGCCAGGCCAGCCATTGGCAGCCCACTGCCGCCACGCCTATGCCGCCAAAGGCCAACAGAATCTGTTGTTCGTTCATTGAAGCTCCCTGTTCCTTGAAATAGCGGGCTATGAAAGACTAGCGACCCTCTGCACAGTTCACTATTTATTTGCGCCTGGCCTCAAGCCCGCGCCTTTCGAGTATTTATGCCCGCCATCGACCATCCCCTGATAGACCGCTTCCTCGATGCGCTATGGCTGGAAAAGGGCCTCTCGGACAACACCCGCGAGGCGTATCGCAGCGACCTGGCGCTGTTCAACGGCTGGCTGCAGGAAAAGGGGCTGGAACTGGTGAATGCCGGCCGCGAGCTGATTCTCGACCACCTCGCCTGGCGGGTGGAACAAGCCTACAAGCCGCGTTCGACCGCGCGTTTTCTCTCTGGGGTGCGCGGTTTCTATCGTTACCTGCTGCGGGAAAAGCTGATCGCCGTGGACCCCACGCTGCAAGTCGACATGCCGCAGTTGGGGCGGCCGTTGCCCAAGTCCCTGT
Source organism: Pseudomonas sp. T8 (assembly GCF_024610635.1). Taxonomy (NCBI): domain Bacteria; kingdom Pseudomonadati; phylum Pseudomonadota; class Gammaproteobacteria; order Pseudomonadales; family Pseudomonadaceae; genus Pseudomonas; species Pseudomonas sp. T8. The sequence continues at coordinate 3,047,625 of NZ_CP102374.1, read as the reverse complement.
CGGAGGCCGATGTCGAAGCCCTGCTGGCCGCTCCCGACCTCAGCGAGGCCATTGGCCAGCGCGACCGCGCCATGCTTGAAGTCCTGTATGCCTGCGGCCTGCGGGTCACCGAGCTGATCAGCCTGACCCTGGAGCAGGTCAACCTGCGCCAAGGCGTGCTGCGGGTGATGGGCAAGGGCAGCAAGGAGCGCCTGGTGCCGATGGGCGAGGAAGCGATTGTCTGGGTCGAGCGCTACATGCGCGATGCCCGGGGCGAGCTGCTCGGCGGGCGGCCCAGCGATGTGCTGTTCCCCAGCCAGCGCGGCGAGCAGATGACCCGGCAGACCTTCTGGCACCGGATCAAGCATCAGGCCAAGGTCGCCGGGATCGGCAAGTCGCTGTCGCCGCATACCTTGCGGCACGCCTTCGCCACCCATCTGCTCAACCACGGCGCCGACCTGCGGGTGGTGCAGATGCTGCTCGGCCACAGCGACCTGTCGACCACCCAGATCTACACCCATGTCGCCCGGGCCCGTCTGCAGGACCTGCACGCCAAGCACCATCCCCGCGGTTGAACCTGTAGCCGCTGGCGCAGCCTGCGTTCGGCGGCGTAGCCGTCGCCAATCTGAAATACCAGGGTGCTTGGTTTTGCGTCGGCTTCGCCGCCGAGCGCAGCCTCGCAGGCTCGGCAGCGGCTACAAGAGCGGCTCTGCGCTGATCGGCAAATGACCGGCTTGGCTCAGCGGGAGCCCGCCAGGCGGGCCTTATGTGGTAGGCTTTGCCGGTTTGCAAAGTGGGCCGTTATGACCCGGTGTTCCAGTACGGGCGTTCTGACCGTCCCATTTGTCCGCCTTCAGGAGTTCCCAATGCGCGTGACCCAGATTATCGCCGCCGCAGCCATTGCGTTGGCCAGTACCTTTGTTATGGCCGATGACGCCGCCGAAAAAGCGATTCGTAAAAGCCTCCAGGGCCTGCAGCTCGAAGTCCCGGTAGAAAGCATCAGCGCCAGTCCGCTGCCCGGTGTCTATGAAGTCAAGCTCAAGGGCAGCCGCGTGCTGTACGCCAGCGCCGACGGCCAGTTCGTGATGCAGGGCTACCTGTTCCAGCTCAAGGACGGCAAGCCGGTCAACCTGACCGAAAAGACCGAGCGCCTGGGCGTGGCCAAGCTGATCAACGCCATTCCGGTCGCTGAAACCGTGGTCTACCCGGCCATCGGCGAAACCAAGACCCACATCACCGTCTTCACCGACACCACCTGCCCGTACTGCCACAAGCTGCACGCCGAAGTGCCTGAGCTGAACAAGATGGGCGTGGAAGTGCGTTACGTCGCCTTCCCGCGCCAGGGCCTGGGTTCGCCGGGCGACGAGCAGTTGCAGGCGGTCTGGTGTTCGGCCGACAAGAAAGCGGCCATGGACAAGATGGTCGATGGCAAGGAAATCAAGGCCGCCAAGTGCGCCAACCCGGTTTCCAAGCAATTCGCCCTTGGCCAGTCGATCGGTGTGAACGGCACGCCGGCCATCGTTTTGGCCGACGGCCAAGTGATTCCGGGCTACCAGCCTGCGCCACAAGTCGCCAAACTGGCGCTGGGCGCGAAATAATCCTGCGTCGTCGAGCCTTTGACGATCATGGCGCGGCGGTTGTGGCCGACGCGTCATTAATAGAGAGCCGTGTGGTTTGCGGCTGTTTTCCACGGCCGACCTAGTGTCGGCCGTTTCATGGGGAGTTCAGAGTGAATCCGGTCAAAGTGGGCATCTGTGGGCTGGGTACCGTCGGTGGCGGTACCTTCAATGTACTTCAGCGTAACGCCGAGGAAATTGCTCGTCGTGCCGGGCGTGGAATCGAAGTGGCACAAATTGCCATGCGCACGCCAAAGCCTCAGTTCCAGACGACCGGTATTGCGATTACCAACGATGTGTTCGAAGTGGCCACGAACCCTGAGATCGACATCGTCATAGAGCTGATGGGCGGCTATACCGTTGCCCGCGAGCTGGTACTCAAGGCCATCGAGCATGGTAAACATGTGGTCACCGCCAACAAGGCGCTTATCGCCGTACACGGTAACGAAATTTTCGCCAAGGCCCGTGAGAAGGGGGTGATCGTGGCGTTCGAAGCCGCCGTGGCGGGTGGTATTCCAGTCATCAAGGCGATCCGCGAAGGCCTGGCGGCCAACCGCATCAACTGGGTGGCCGGGATCATCAACGGCACTGGCAACTTCATCCTCACCGAAATGCGCGAGAAGGGTCGCACCTTCGAAGACGTGCTGGTCGAGGCCCAGGCCCTGGGTTACGCCGAAGCCGACCCGACCTTCGACGTCGAAGGCATCGACGCGGCGCACAAGCTGACCATCCTGGCGTCCATCGCCTTTGGTATCCCGCTGCAGTTCGACAAGGCCTACACCGAAGGTATCACCAAGCTGACCACCGCCGACGTGAACTACGCCGAGGCCCTGGGCTATCGCATCAAGCACCTGGGCGTGGCCCGCCGCACCGATGCCGGCATCGAGCTGCGCGTGCACCCGACGCTGATCCCGGCCGATCGCCTGATCGCCAACGTCAATGGCGTGTTCAACGCGGTGATGGTCAACGGCGACGCCGTCGGCTCCACCCTGTACTACGGCGCCGGCGCCGGCATGGAGCCGACCGCTTCGTCGGTGATCGCCGACCTGGTGGACGTGGTTCGCGCCATGACCAGCGACCCGGAGAACCGCGTGCCGCACCTGGCCTTCCAGCCGGACTCGCTGTCGGCCCACCCGATCCTGCCGATCGAGGCCTGCGAAAGCGCCTACTACCTGCGGATCCAGGCCAAGGATCACCCGGGCGTACTGGCCCAGGTGGCGAGCATCCTGTCCGAGCGCGGCATCAACATCGAGTCGATCATGCAGAAAGAGGTCGAGGAACACGACGGCCTGGTGCCGATGATCCTGCTGACCCACCGGGTGGTGGAACAGCGCATCAACGATGCGATCACCGCGCTGGAAGCCCTGCAGGGCGTGGTCGGTCCGGTCGTACGGATCCGCGTCGAGCACCTGAACTAATCCGCTTCGTTGCGGGAGCCCCGGCGGCTCCCGCTTGAGAACTCTTTTTAGAGGAGCCAGTCATGCGTTACATCAGCACCCGCGGCCAGGCACCAGCCCTGAATTTCGAAGACGTCCTGCTGGCCGGCCTGGCGAGCGACGGCGGCCTGTACGTACCGGAAAACCTGCCACGTTTCACCCAGGAGGAAATCGCTTCCTGGGCCGGCCTGCCATACCACGAGCTGGCTTTCCGGGTGATGCGCCCGTTCGTCACCGGCAGCATTCCGGATGCCGACTTCAAGAAAATCCTCGAGGAAACCTACGGTGCCTTTTCCCACAACGCCATTGCCCCGCTGCGCCAGCTGAACGGCAACGAGTGGGTCCTGGAGCTGTTCCACGGCCCGACCCTGGCGTTCAAGGACTTCGCCCTGCAACTGCTGGGTCGCCTGCTGGACTATGTGCTGGAGAAGCGCGGCGAGCGCGTGGTGATCATCGGCGCCACTTCCGGCGATACCGGTTCGGCCGCCATCGAAGGCTGCAAGCGTTGCGACAACGTCGATATCTTCATCCTGCACCCGCACAACCGTGTGTCCGAAGTGCAGCGTCGGCAGATGACCACCATCTTCGGCGAGAACATCCACAACATCGCCATCGAAGGCAACTTCGACGACTGCCAGGAAATGGTCAAGGCCAGCTTCGCCGACCAGGGCTTCCTCAAGGGCACTCGCCTGGTGGCGGTGAACTCGATCAACTGGGCGCGGATCATGGCCCAGATCGTCTACTACTTCCACGCGGCCCTGCAGCTGGGCGGCCCGGCGCGTTCGGTGGCGTTCTCGGTACCGACCGGCAACTTCGGCGATATCTTCGCCGGTTACCTGGCCCGCAACATGGGCCTGCCGATCAACCAGCTGATCGTCGCCACCAACCGCAACGACATCCTGCACCGCTTCATGAGCGGCAACCAGTACGTCAAGGAAACCCTGCACGCCACCCTGTCGCCGTCGATGGACATCATGGTCTCGTCGAACTTCGAGCGCCTGCTGTTCGACCTGCACGGTCGCAACGGTGCCGCGCTGGCCGCGCTGATGGACTCCTTCAAGCAAGGTGGCGGTTTCAGCGTCGAGCAGGAGCGCTGGACCGAAGCGCGCAAGCTGTTCGATTCCCTGGCCGTGGACGACGCCCAGACCTGCGAGACCATCGCCGAAGTCTTCGCCCAGACCGGCGAAGTGCTCGACCCGCACACCGCGATCGGCGTGAAGGCCGCCCGTGAGTGCCGTCGCAGCCTGGATATCCCGATGGTGGTGCTGGGCACCGCGCATCCGGTGAAATTCCCGGAAGCGGTGGAAAAGGCCGGGATCGGCAAGGCCCTGGAATTGCCGGCGCACCTGTCCGACCTGTTCCAGCGCGAAGAGCGTTGCACCGTCCTGGCCAACGACCTGAAGGCCGTCCAGGCCTTCGTCAGCCAGCATGGCAATCGCGGCAAACCGCTCTGATCGAGTGACATCGATCGTCAACAAGGCCCGTCTCTGACGGGCCTTGTCTTTTTATACACAGGCTGTTTATCGCGATGCGTCTTTTAAGGATCGAGCTCAAGGACAGGGCACAAGGACAGGGCGACGCCGCGTCGAGGATCACTCACAGGATGCTTATGTTGCTGCGCCCGGTTTTCCGCACATTGATGGTTTTGGCGATGCTGTCCCTGGCCCCGTGCCTGATGGCGGCGCAGAACCTGCCCTTCAAGCTGGTGCCGGCCTTCGTCCAGCTGCAACCGCTCACCCTGGCTTCGGCCGAACGGCAATGGCTGGCGGGCCGTGGCACCTTGAAGGTGGGCATTTCGATCGATGACTACCAGCCGATCGACATCACCCGCGACCGCAACCGTTACCAGGGCATCAGCGCCGATTACCTGAGCCTGGTCGGCGAACGCCTGGGCGTGTCCCTGGAAGTCCTGGGGTTCTCCGAGCGCGAACAGGCGGTCGAGGCGCTGCGCACCGGGGCGATCGATATCCTGACCAGCGCCAACGGTTATGAGCGTGGCGCCGCGGGGCTGCATTTCTCCAGTGACTACATGCCCGACCGCGCGGTCGTGGTGGTGCGCCGGGACGAGGCGGAAATTCCCGAAGACCTGGCTGGCAAGAAAGTGGTGCTGCTGGAGGGCTATGCGGACGCCAAGATTGCCCATGCGGCCTATCCCCACAGCCAGATCATTCTTTCGCCCAATCTGTACAGCGGCCTGGAAGCCCTGAAACAGGGGGATGTCGATGCCTTTATCGGCAACGAGGTGATCGTCCGTGCCTACAAGGCGCTGCGCCCTTACCTGGGGTTGCAGGTCCGCACGGAAAGCCGGTTGCCGCCGATCGGCTTTGCCTTCGCCACGCGCCAGACCGACCCGCTGCTCGGCCGCCTGATCGAACAGGCGCTGCAAAGCATCGACGACTCCACGCGGCGGGAGATCCTGGCCCGCTGGACCACCGGGCTGGGTGCCAGCACTGGCGACGAGCGGATCAAGCTGAGCAAGCAGGAGCGCGCCTGGCTGCTCGAGCATCAGCATGTGGTGGTGGCGTCCCAGCAGTTTCCGCCCTACGTGTTCAAGGACAAGGACGGCCAGTGGGCCGGGCTGAATATCGACCTGCTCAACCGCATCTCGAGGATGACCGGGCTGCAATTCGTCCAGGAGGAAACCTTCTCCACGGCCCACACCCTGGATCTGCTGCTCAAGGGCCGGGCGCAGATGAACACCACGCTGTCGGCCAACGATGAGCGCTGCGGCTTCCTCGACTTCACCCATGCCTTTGGCGGTTCGGCCTGGGTGTTCGTGGTGCGCGCCGACGACATCCAGCTCAATACCTTCAACCAATTGGCCGGCAAGGTCCTGGCGCTTCCGGCCAAGCATGCGCTGGAGAGCTACGTCCGGCAGAACTACCCGAAGGTCCACCTGCGTCTGGTCGACACCTACCTGGAGGCGCGGGCCCTGGTGGCCAGCGGCGAGGCCGACGCGACCATCCAGAACGAAGTCGAGGTGCAGGGCTACCCGGCGAACGGCCTGCGCATCGGCCGCAGCGTCGAGGGCAAGTGGTCGGCCGACGAGTTGTCGGTGCGCCGGGACCAGCCCGAGCTGCTGAGTATCCTGAACAAGGCCCTGGAAGCCTTCCCGGTGGCCGAGCTCAGCGCCATCCGCCTGAAATGGCTGGGGGTGACGCCGGTGCCGGTGCCGATGTGGCAGCGAGTGCCAGCGTGGATCTACTGGGTCACCTTTACCGCGATCCTGTTCGGCCTGCTGTCTTTGGCCTGGAACACCCGGCTCAAGGGGCAGATCCGCCAGCGCCTGCAAGCCGAGCAACGGCTCAACGACCAGCTGGCGTTCAAGCGCGCCTTGCTCGACGGCATCCCCAACCCGATCTTCGTCCGCGACCTGGCCGGACGCCTGATCACCTGCAACAAAAGCTACGAAACCCAGACCGGCATGCGCCTGGAACAGATCAAGGGGCTGTGCCTGACCGAGCTGGATGTGTTGCCCGAGGCCACGGCCCGGCAACTGCACCGCGAGTTCCTGGAGCAGCTGGAGACCCAGGAGTCGGTGTTCGTCGACCGGCAGATCGAATCGAGGAACGGCCCGGTGCAGGTCTATCAATGGACGGTGCCGTTCTACAGCGCCCAGGGCGAGTTGCAGGGGCTGCTGGGGGGCTGGATCGACATCACCGAGCGCAAGCGCCTCGAGGAAGATCTGCTGGAGGCACGTCGCGCCGCGGATCAGGCGAACTACGCCAAGAGCGCCTTTCTCTCGACCCTGAGCCATGAGATTCGCACGCCGATGAACGCGATCATCGGTTTGCTGGAGCTGGAAAAGGAACAGGCGCGCCTGCGCGGCATGCCGTTTTCCGATGCCTTGCGCGTGGCTTATCAGTCGGCGCAGGAGTTGGTCGGCCTGATGGGCGACAACCTCGACCTGGCCAAGATCGAGGCCGGGCATATGCAGCTGGCGCCGCAGACCGTGGCCCTGCGAGGCTTCTTCGAAGACATACAGCAATTGTTCGAGGTCACCGCGCGCAACAAGGGGCTGCACCTGACGCTGGCCTTCGACAAGGCGGCGGACGGCTTCTACTGGCTCGATCCATTGCGCCTGCGCCAGGTGCTGCACAACCTGCTGAGCAATGCCCTGAAGTTCACCCAGGTCGGCGAGGTGCGGGTATCCGTCGAGCGCCAGGCCGATGAACATGGCGCCGATCGCCTGTGCATCAGCGTGGTCGACACCGGGCCAGGCATCAGCCCGGAGAAACAGGCGAGCCTGTTCGATCCGTTCATTCAGGCCCATGTGCAGACGACGCCGGAGCAGGACGGAACCGGCCTGGGCCTGAGTATCTGCAAGCAACTGGTGGAGCTGATGGGCGGCCGCATTCTGCTGCAAAGCCAACCCGGCGCGGGGACCCGCGTGACCCTAGAGCTCTATCCGGAGCAAGTGGTCGAGGCTTTCAGCCAGTCGCCCCAGGTGACCAGCGAGCGTCCGCAGAGCCGTCGCATGTCGGTGCTGGTGGTCGACGATGTGCGGGCCAATCGCATGGTGCTCAGCCAGCAACTGATGTTCCTCGGGCACAAGGTGGTGGCGCTCGACAGCGCCGAGGCGGCGTTGGCGCGCTGGCAGGGCGAGGCGTTCGACCTGGTGATGACCGACTGCCACATGCCGGGCATGAGCGGTTATCAGTTGAGCGAAGCGATACGTGAGATCGAGGCCCGGGAAGGGCGCGACGCCTGCCCGCTGATCGGCTGCACCGCCAATGCCTTCGAGGATGAACAGCAGCGCTGCGAGCAGGCCGGCATGGACGAGCTGCTGGTCAAGCCGGTGACCCTGGACCGGCTGGCGCAGATGCTTGCGCGTTTCTTGCCGCCGCCATCCTTTGATATCCAGACCCTGCGCAGCATGACCCAGGCCGACGAGCCGATCCTGCAACGCATGCTGCGCGAGCTGTGGAGCAACCTGGGGCAGGAGCAGGTGGCCCTGGAGTCGGCGGTGCTGGAGCAGGACTGGGCGCGTATCGGCGCGTCCACCCACCGCCTCAAAGGGGTGTGCTGCCTGATCGATGCGCTGCCGCTGGCCCAGGTCTGCATCGACCTGGAGGGCGTTGCCCGGGCCCGCTCGACGGCGGTGCTGGCGGAGCACTGGCTGCGTCTTAAGGAAGCCATCGGTTGCTTGCGCAGCGATATCGAGCCGCACCTGGGTAGCGATTAAGACTTGTCTTATGGGGCGACCTGCCCTCTGCGATTAACGTACCGGCCCGCTGCGGATTCTCGCCGCTCTCGCCGTATCGGAGGTCGTTGCATGCACTCGTTGAAAGTGCTCGTTCTTGAAGACAATTCGTTCCAGTTGATGGCCCTGCACCAGATGCTCAACGCCAACGGCGTGTTCAACGTGTTGAACGCCGAAAGCGTTGCCGCCGCCCGGCAATCCCTGGACAGCAAGGGGCCGGTGGACATCGCCATCTGCGATCTGTACCTGGAGCAGGCCGACGGCCTGGAGCTGATTCGTTACCTGGCGGAGCAACAGCGGGCGAAGGCGCTGATCATTCTCAGCGACGCGCAAGCGGATGTCCGCGAAGGCGCCGCGGCCATGGCCCGGCAGCAGGGCCTGAATGTGCTGGGCTGCCTGCCCAAGCCGGCTTCGGTGACCCTGGTCAATGAACTGCTGAGCCTGTACCAGCAATGTTTCGAGCCGGGCCCGCAAGCCTTGTCGCTGGCCCAGGTGCGCGAAACCCTGGGGCTGGATGTATTCCAGCCTGAAGTGCCGACTGCCGAGGAAGGGCAGGCGGCGGTACTGCGCCATGGGGTCGCGCACTTTCAGCCGGTGGTCAGCCAGGACGGCGAGGTCCAGGGCGTCGAGGCGCTGGCCCGCTGGCAGCATCCGGAGCATGGCCTGATGCTGCCCGCCGAGTTCCTCCCGGTGATCGAGTTCGCCGGGCTGGAAGAAGCCTTCACCTGGCTCATGCTGGAGCAGGCCATGCAGCTGTCGGCCGGGGTGCGCCTGGTCATGGGCCGTTCGCTGGCGATCTCGGTGAACATCCCGGTGGGCATGCTGGAACTGCCGAACTTCGCGCGCCAGCTGGAAGCCCTGCTGCGCCGTTTTGAAGTACCGGCACGCCTGCTGACCCTGGAAATCGTCGAGACCACCGAGCTGCAAACCGACACCGCCCATGTCGAGGCCCTGCTGCGCCTGCGCATGATCGGTTGCAAGCTGTCGATTGGCGACTTCGGCACCGGTGGCACCAGCCTGCAGCGCCTGCTGGAGTTGCCGTTCACCGAGCTGAAGATCCCGCCGGCCTTTGTCTGTGGGCTGGCGGCCGATGAGCGCAAGTCGGCGGTGGTGGCCGGCGCCATGAGCATGGCCCGGCGCATGTCGCTGGGGTTGGTGCTGGCCGGTATCGAGAGCGCCGCCGACTACCAGGCGGCCAAACGGCTGGGGCAGGCGCGCCTGCAAGGCTGCTTCATCGCCGAACCCATGAGCGCGGTCGCCGTGCGCCAGTGGATCGCCCGGCGCTTGCGTGACGACCTCGACGAACTGGCTGGCTGAGCCCGTACTCAGGCAAGCCCGTGTTCCTGCACATAGATGTACAGCGCCGCGGCGCTGGACAGGCCGAGCTTGCGCATGGCGCTGACCTTCTGGGTGCTGACGGTCTTTTTGCTGCGGCTGAGCTTGGCGGCGATTTCCCCGACCGTCAGCCCGGCCGCCAGCAGGCGGATCACTTCGAGTTCGCGGGGCGACAGCTGTTCCCCGGACAGCAGGCGATCCGGCCCGACCTCGCCCGCCAGGCTGAGGAGTTGCTGGATGGCCTGGGCGACGAACACCTTGTTGCGACGCACATGGCTGATCGCCGCCGGCAGCTCATCGGCCAGGCTGGCCTTGCTCAGCAGGCCCATGACGCCCAGGTCGAGAATCGAGCGGAACAGCCCGGCGTTGTTGAGCATGGTCACCACCACGATCGGCAGCTCGGGGTGATGCCGGCGCAGTTGCTCGATCAGGCGCAGGCCATCGTTCTGCTGCTCTCCCGGCATCATGAAGTCGGTGACCAGGACTTCGCAGGGACAGCTTTGCAGCAGTTCGCCGAGGGCGGTCGGGGAGCTGGCTTCGCCGACGATCTCCAGGTTGTCGTCGCGCTCCAGCACGGCCCGCAGGCCGATGAGGAAAATCGGGTGATCGTCGGCCAGGACGATCCGCAGTTTTTTATTGAGTGTTTGATTCAAGACTCGCTCCGGTGAGAAGGCAGCATTTTGGCCAGGCCCAGCAGCCGGGCAACCGTCATCGCTGCGCCGCCGGGCTTTGCCAACCGCTTGAGGAGAGGGCCCCCATGGCCACAACCCCACCTGCCAGAAAGACCTGCGCAAGGCCTGAAAATCCGCCCCGGGAGCAGGTTGCGATGCCGGTCCGGATCGACCCTCGGCGCTACTCCTGCCAACAGGCGGTATCGCGCTACAAGAAGATCGAGGCGCTGATCGATCAGCCGGCACCGTCGCGTTCGTTTCTGGTTTGAAGTGCCGATTCTAGTCTGATACGGGCTGTTTTTTATCTGTCATGTTTTGCGGGCATGCTGGATCAACTCAGGTCGGCAACCGCCAGCGGTTGCGAACTTTCTTCTCTGGGCGGTGGTCACTTGAATGCCAGAAAGCTACCGGCATTGGTGTATTCGAGCCTTAATTCCAGCTATTGAGTGGTGATCGAGATGGAAAGTATCAGCCTATTGTTGGGTGAAGCTTTGAGCCCGTATCAGGTAACTCTGACCCCGCGCGCGCAAGGGGAATGCCTGGTGACCCTGAAGAATGCCTTGGGGGCCATCGTGGTCGAGCGTGAGTTCAACCAGGTCCAGTTGACCGACAAGCGCCAGTTGACCGATGTCGTCGACGGCCTGCACCGCGACGTATTGATCGCCGAAGGTCGCCTGGAACCCTGTGTCATCGCGGCCTTGCGCAATGTGGCCCAGGAGAAGGCGTTCGACAGCGCACGCTGATTGGAAATTTTCGGGAACCTTCGCTTCAGCCCATCAGTCAGACCCTTGGCAACAGGATCAAGCATTGTGCTCCGGTGCTTGTCGCTTGTTGCACGGGTCTGCTTGCAGACCACGTTTAACCCCGAGTCGTCTCCCCACTGCTCGGGGTTTCTTTTTGCCCGGATTTTTTAGCGCTGCGGCGCGTCGTGGAAAAACGCCAGGGCATCGCTGCGGTATTGCTCGCGCAGCGACGGTTCCAGCCACTGGGCATAAAGCTCCAGCAAGGTGTCCGGGCGCAGTTCGAGCAGCGCCCGGTTGATGCGCTCCACCGCCTGGCGGCCCTGCGCTGTGTTCGAACAGCCGACGTTCACCGATTGATACTTGGGCATGCCCTGGATCGGGTAGAACTCCAGCTCGTTCGGATCGATCCCTTGCTGTTGCGCCTGGAAACGAATCTCCGGCTGGTAGCCGATCAGGGCTTTGAGGCGTCCGTGCCTTTGCATCTGCAGCAGGTTGCCGATGGCGCTGTTGCCGTAGTGGGCCATCAGGGCTCCGGGCGGCGCCTGTGCGAGCAGGCTGTCGATCTGCTCGCCATAACTGCGCTCGGCCACCACGCCAACGTTGTGCGGGGCGCTGGCCAGGAGCGCACGCAAGTCGATCTGGCCGTCGTGGATAAACGGCTGCACGCCATCACGGTCTTTGCGACGCACCGCCAGGCCGTTGCTGAACACGCGAAAACTGGTGATGGAAAACGCGATCCACTGTGCCCGCTGCAGGTTGAACATCAGCGCCGGATCGCAGACGAAGGGTTGCTCCCGGAGCATCTGCATGCCCCGGGCGCGGTTGACGTGCACGATCTGGTGGTCGTACTCCGGCAGGCTGGCCATCAGCACAGGCAAGGCCTGGTCGATCACCCCGCGGCCTTTTTGCGGGCCTTCGAAAATCGTCGTTGGCGGCAGGTCGCGCAGGACCCAGATCAAGGTGTTCCTGGCCTGGCTGACCTGGGGCCAGGTGCCGAGTGCCAGCAACATACAAAACACACCTATCCCGCGAATCATTCGCCCGCCACTGCATGGGTTCATCAGGCTGCTGATCCTTGTCGGTAAAACTCTCATTGTCGCGAAATCGTGTTCAACGCTAGATCGCGCCGCTGTCACGCAGGCTTTTGATCTGCTGCTCGTCGTAACCCAGGGCGCCCAGTACCTGGGCATTGTGTTCGCCGAGCGCGGGGCCGACCCATTCGGACGAGCCTGGGGTGTCCGAGAGTTTCGGCACGATGCCGGGCATCTTGAATGCCTTGCCGTCCGGCAGCTTGGCCTGGAGGAACATTTCCCGGGCGAGAAACTGCGGATCGCTGAACATGTCCTCGGCACTGAAGATGCGGCTGGCGGGGACTTCCGCTTGATTCAGCAACTCGAGCACGCGCTCCAGCGGCAGCGAGTTGACCCAGCGATCGATGACCCCATACAGCTCGTCGCGCCGGCTATCGCGGCCGTCATTGCTGGCCAGGGCCGGGTCGTTGGCCAGGTCTTCGCGGCCGATCACCTGCATGAAGCGCTTGAAGATCGCATCGCCGTTGGCGCCGATCTGCACGTGCTTGCCATCGGCGCTGGTGTGGATGGAGGAGGGCGTGATGCCGGGCATGATGTTGCCGGTGCGTTCGCGGATGAAACCGAAGACGTCGAACTCCGGGACCATGCTTTCCATCATGGCGAAGATCGCTTCGTACAACGCCACGTCCACCACCTGGCCCTGGCCGCCGTTGACCTCGCGGTGCCGCAGGGCCATCAGCGCGCCGATCACGCCCCACAGGGCGGCAATCGAGTCGCCGATGGAAATGCCGGTGCGCACCGGCGGGCGGTCCTCGAAACCGGTGATGTAGCGCAGCCCGCCCATGGACTCGCCGACCGCGCCGAAGCCGGGCTGGTCCTTCATCGGCCCGGTCTGGCCGAAGCCGGACAGGCGCACCATCACCAGCTTGGGGTTGAGCGCGTGCAGGGTGTCCCAGCCCAGGCCGAGTTTTTCCAGGACCCCGGGGCGGAAGTTCTCGATCAGGATGTCGGCCTCCGCCAACAGCTTCTTCAGCACCTCCAGGCCGTCCGGGTGCTTGAGGTTCAGGGTCAGGGACTGTTTGTTGCGCGCCTGGACGAACCACCACAGCGACGTGCCTTCATACAGCTTGCGCCACTTGCGCAGCGGGTCGCCGCCATCGGGCGATTCGACCTTGACCACCTCGGCGCCGAATTCGGCGCAGATACGCGAGGCGAACGGGCCGGCGATCAGGGTGCCGAGTTCGACGACTTTCAGGCCGGCAAGGGGTTTGGCGGTAAGCGGCATGGAAGATCCTTGTAGGACAAAGATTGGACGGTAGAGCGTTTTAACATAGCCCGGCGCTCCCTCGCCAAAGGATGATGGTGCGCGATTCGTGGATTGGCCCGTGCATCGGTTAGACTTGCCGCCTTTCCTCGTATCAAGAAGCCCCGTCCATGGCCCAGCCGTCTACCACCTACAAGTTTGAATTGAACCTGACTGACCTCGATCGCGGGGTGTACGAAAGCGTCAAGCAAACCATCGCCCGCCATCCGTCGGAAACCGAAGAGCGCATGACCGTGCGCCTGCTGGCCTACGCCCTTTGGTACAACGAACACCTGTCGTTCGGTCGTGGCCTGTCGGAAGTGGATGAGCCGGCCCTGTGGGAAAAAAGCCTGGACGACCGTGTGTTGCACTGGATCGAAGTCGGCCAGCCGGACGCCGAGCGCCTGACCTGGTGCTCGCGCCGTACCGAGCGCACCAGCCTGTTGGCCTACGGCAGCCTGCGCGTGTGGCAGACCCGGGTGGTGGACGCGGTGAAGAACCTGAAGAACCTCAATATCGCCGGCGTGCCCCAGGACGTCCTGGAAGTCCTGGCCAAGGACATGCCGCGCGTTATCAAGTGGGACGTGATGATCAGCGAAGGCACGATCTTCGTCACCGACGATCGTGGCCAGCACGAAGTCCAGCTGGAATGGCTGTTGGGCGAGCGCTGAGTTCGCCACGCCGCGCGCTGTTTCGCTGTATCCCCCGTATCGAAGAGAAGCTTCTGTCACCCCATGCGTATCGAACCTCGTGAGTTGCCCGCCACCCTGCCGTTTCTCGGTGATCTGCCGCCGTTGCTGACCCGCCTGTACGCCGCCCGTGGCGTGCAGTCCGAGGCTGAACTGGACAAGAGCCTGGCGCGGTTGATCCCGTTCCAGCAGCTCAAGGGCATCGAGGCCGCGGTGGACCTGCTGGTGACGGCGCTGGAGCAGCGCGAACGCATCCTGATCGTCGGCGACTTCGACGCCGACGGCGCCACCGCCAGTACCGTGGGCATGCTTGGCCTGCGCCTGCTGGGCGCGGCCCATGTCGATTACCTGGTGCCGAACCGTTTCGAATACGGCTACGGCCTGACCCCGGAAATCGTCGCGGTAGCCCTGGAGCGCCAGCCCCAGCTGCTGATCACCGTGGACAACGGCATCTCCAGTGTCGAGGGCGTGGCGGCAGCCAAGGCGGCCGGGCTGAAAGTGCTGGTCACCGACCACCACTTGCCGGGCCACGAGTTGCCGGCGGCCGATGCCATCGTCAACCCGAACCAGCCCGGCTGCGAGTTTCCGAGCAAGGCCCTGGCCGGGGTCGGGGTGATCTTTTATGTGCTGATGGCGCTGCGGGCCCGCCTGCGCAGCCTTGGCTGGTACGAAACCAAGCCGCAGCCGAACATCGGCGAACTGCTGGATCTGGTGGCGCTGGGCAGCGTCGCCGACGTGGTGCCGCTGGACGCGAACAACCGCATCCTGGTGCACCAGGGGCTGGAGCGGATTCGTGCCGGGCGCGCGCGGCCGGGGATCAAGGCGATCCTCGAAGTGGCCAAGCGCGAGGCGTCGCGCATCACCTCCACCGACCTGGGCTTCATCCTTGGCCCACGGCTGAATGCCGCCGGGCGCCTGGACGATATGAGCCTGGGCATCGAATGCCTGCTCAGCCATGACATGGCCCTGGCGCGGGAAATGGCCGGCCAGCTGGACGAGTTGAACCAGGATCGCAAATCCATCGAGCAGGGCATGCAGCGCGAAGCCCTGGCCCAGCTCAAGGACTTGCCGGTGGAGTCGATGCCATTCGGCCTGTGCCTGTTCGAGCCCGACTGGCACCAGGGGGTGATCGGGATTCTCGCTTCGCGGCTGAAAGAGCGTTACCACCGGCCGACCATCGCCTTTGCCGACGCCGGCGAAGGCATGCTCAAGGGCTCGGCGCGTTCGGTGCCGGGCTTTCATATCCGCGATGCCCTGGACGCGGTGGCGGCCAAGCATCCGGACCTGATCAGCAAGTTCGGCGGTCACGCCATGGCCGCCGGCCTGTCGCTGCCGGAGCAGAACTTCCCGGCCTTCGCCGAAGCCTTCGACACCGAGGTGCGCCGCCAGCTGCGCGAGGAAGACCTGACCGGACGCCTGCTGTCGGACGGCACCCTGGCGGTGGAAGAGTTCCACCTCGAACTGGCCCGCGCCCTGCGCCATGCCGGGCCCTGGGGCCAGCACTTTCCCGAGCCGCTGTTCCATGGCGTATTCCAATTGGTGGAACAGCGCGTGGTCGGCGAGCGTCACCTCAAGGTGGTACTGCGCAGTGAATGCGGCTCGGTGAAACTCGACGGCATCGCCTTCGGCATCGACCGCGATATCTGGCCGAACCCGACCATCCGCTGGGTGGAACTGGCCTACAAGCTGGACCTCAACGAGTTCCGCGGCCAGGAAACCGTGCAACTGATGATCGCCCATATCGAACCGCGTTAAGGCTGCTGACGCTATCGCGAGCAAGCTCGCTCCTACAGGGAGTGTGTTGCTTCTGTAGGAGCGAGCTTGCTCGCGAAAAAACGCCAGGCCACCGTTACCTTCCTCGGCAAAATGTCTCGGAACCCTGCTGGTCGCGCCGTTGTCGACTAGTCTCTAAACACTGCTTGATTGGCCTTGTGACGTCTTGTCCTTTTTCTCCCGCGGGGGCGGGCGCTGTTCCTTTCCAGTCACTCGTCGACTTTTCAAACAGAACCCTGGAGCCTGACCACTGATCGAGAGGTGCCCCATGAGTCTGCTGCTTGAACCCTATACCCTTCGTCAATTGACCTTACTCAACCGCATCGCGGTATCGCCCATGTGCCAGTACTCCAGCGTAGATGGACTGGCCAATGACTGGCACCTGGTGCACCTCGGCAGTCGTGCCGTGGGCGGCGCCGGACTGATTTTCACCGAGGCCACGGCGGTCACCGCCGACGGGCGCATCACCGCCCAGGACCTTGGCCTGTGGAACGATGAACAGATCGCACCCTTGCAACGCATCACCCGGTTCATCGCCGCCCAGGGCGCAGTCGCCGGCATCCAGCTGGCCCACGCCGGACGCAAGGCCAGCACCCATCGGCCGTGGCTGGGCAAGCATGGCAGCGTCAAGCCCGAGGAGGGCGGCTGGGTCCCGGTAGGCCCTTCGCCGATTGCCTTCGACCCGCAACATACACCGCCGACCCAACTTGACGAGGGGCAGATCGCCGCGATCGTCCAGGCCTTCGTCGACTCGGCCAAACGCGCCCTGGTCGCCGGCTTCAAGGTGGTCGAAGTGCATGCCGCCCACGGCTACCTGCTGCATCAATTCCTCTCGCCCCTGAGCAATCAGCGCCGTGACCAGTACGGTGGCTCCTTCGATAACCGCATTCGCCTGGTCCTGCAGGTGTGTGAGGCGGTGCGGGCGGTCTGGCCGCAAGAGTTGCCGCTGTTCGTCCGGGTGTCGGCGACCGACTGGGTGGAGGACGGCTGGAACCCGGACGAAACCGTCGAGCTGGCCTGCCGCCTGAAGGCCCTGGGTGTGGACCTGATCGATGTTTCCTCGGGCGGCACCGCGGTCAATGCCGAGATCCCCACCGGCCCGGGCTACCAGACCCGCTTCGCCGAACGGGTGCGCAAGGAGTCGGGGATCGCCACCGGCACCGTGGGCATGATCACCGAGCCGGTCCAGGCCGAGCACATTTTGCGTACCTGTCAGGCCGACATCATCTTCCTTGCCCGCGAGTTGCTGCGCGACCCGTACTGGCCGCTGCATGCCGACGACGACCTGAGCGGGCACAAGGCGATCTGGCCGGCGCAGTACCAGCGCGCGACCCATCGCGACCAGCCGATTCACGAGTCGGACCTGCGTGAGTGAGCTGAGCGGGGCATAAAAAAACCGGCCTGTGAGGGCCGGTTTTTTATGCCGTGTCATACACCGCGACCTGTAGCCGCTGCCGCAGGCTGCGATGGGCCGCGTAGCGGACCGCCTCTGGACACAACGGTCGATCGCTCCATCCGCGGCGCCCGTTGACGACCGGTTCCCGGTCGATCGCAGCCTTCGGCAGCGGCTACAGGCGATAGTGCTTCCTCAGCTGTACTTGCGCTTGTCCGGTGCCGGCGGGAAGTACTGGTACAGCCAGGTCTCGCTCAGGGTGCGATCGTTGGTGCGGATGAACAGCCGCAGCTCCACCGGATCGACGCTGTCGTTGGTCGGGTACCAGTCGAAGAGCACGCGATACCCCTGGATCTCGTCCAGCTTCAGCACATGGAAATCCTTGACCTGACCGTTCGACGCGGTGACCACCGGTTCGATGCCGGTGCCCTCCGGCAGTCGCTCCAGGCCGCCGCCATTGAAGTCCACGGCGAAGCGCCGGGCCCAGACCGGCGGGTAATGCTCGCCCGGGGCCCAGCCTTCGACGAAGCCGCCCATGCCCGAACGGGTGGCGTTGACCCGCGCCAGCGGCGTGCCCACCGGTGGCAGGGCGCTCCAGTACAACTTGTAGCCGTAGTTCAGCGAGTCCCCGGCGGCCAGCGGTTTTTTCGGGGTCCAGAAGGCCACGATGTTGTCCAGGGTCTCGCCGGTGGTGGGGATCTCCAGCAGGTCGATCGAGCCTTCGCCCCAGGCGGTGGTCGGCTCGACCCACAGGCTCGGGCGCCGGCTGTACCAGTCCACGGTGTCCTGGTAGTTGGCGAACTCGTGGTCGGTCTGCACCAGGCCGAAGCCCTTCGGGTCCTTGTCGGCGAAGGCGTTGAACTGCAGGGTCGCCGGGTTGTTCAGCGGGCGGCAGATCCACTCGCCGTTGCCGCGCCACATGGCCAGGCGGTCCGAGTCGTGGATCTGCGGATGGATGGTGTCGCACATGCGCCGTTCATGGGTGCCGCAGCTGAACATGCTGGTCATCGGCGCGATGCCCAGCTGTTCGATGGCGGTGCGGGCGTTGACGTGCGCGTCGACGTCCATCACCACGCGCTCGGCCTGGCAGTCGATGTCGAAGCGGTAGGCGCCGGTGGCGCTGGGCGAGTCGAGCAGGGCATAGACCACGAAACGGGTGCTGTCCTTGTCCGGGGTCTCGAACCAGAACTTGGTGAAGTCGGGAAACTCTTCACGTTTCTTGGCGTAGGTGTCGATCGCCAGGCCGCGGGCCGACAGGCCGTACTGGCCGGTCTTGTCCACCGCGCGGAAATAGCTGGCGCCGAGGAAGGACACCACGTCGTGCCTGTCCAGTTCCGGGGCCTTGAACAGCTTGAAGCCGGCAAAGCCCAGGTCGCCCTTGAGCTGCGCGGTGTCGACGCTGGTGTTCTGGTAGTTGAACAGCGACGGGCGGAAATGCACTTCCCGCGCCTGACGGCTCTTGGCGTCGACGCTGTACATGCGCACCGGCTGCTTGAAGCCCATGCCGACATGGAAGAACTGCACGTCCAGCTGGCCGTTCAGCTCCTTCCACAGCGAGTGGTTGCCGTCGTACTGGATCGCGTTGAAGTTCTGCGGGGTCATGGTCGCCAGGGTCGGCGGCAGCACTTGCTTGGTATCCACGTAGGGCTTGCCGGCCAATTGCTTGGCCTGGGCCTTGAGAATCTCGAAATCGAAGGCCTGCGCTTCGCCGTCGGCGGCGCCCGCCCAGGCCCGGGTGGCCAACAGACCCGTGGCCGACAGGCCGGTGTAGGCTGCCAGCGCCATGGATGCTTTCAGAAGATGCCTGCGATGCATAAGTGAACCTTGTCAGGAGATCCCGAGCCCTTCCTGGCTGCGCTGGATCGGAAATGGAGGTTCGGTCATGCCTTCGGCCAAACACAACGGACTTTTAACAGCTGGCGGATAGAATAATCGGTTCGCCCGGGGCAAAAAATGCCCCGCGTGTATCGATACGTAAAACCACGGACGGCTTCAGGAAACCCAAGATGCTCAATGAACGCCCTTTGACCCCGCAAGACATCCCGCTGTTCAAACTGATTGACCGCGCGGAACTGATCGAAGCGTTCTACCGCCTGCAGGACGGGCAACTGCTGTGTTATCCCCAGCGCGAAGTGGTGACCGGCTGGCCGCCTGGCGAAGCCGAGCATGACGCGCAGGTCTTGCAGGCGTGTGGACAGCGCGGCGGCTGGCTGTACGGGGTGTTCGACGAGCAGCGGCTGGTGGCCGCGGCGGTGGTCGATTGCCTGGTTATCCACAGCGCCGGCTTGCAACTGCGGCAACTGAAGTTCCTGCATGTCAGCCAGGCTTATCGCGGGCGCGGCCTGGGCCAGCGGCTGTTCGGCCTGGCCGCCGAGCAGGCACGGCGCATGGGCGGCGAGGGGCTCTATGTCTCGGCCACGCCATCGCGCAACACCGTGGATTTCTACTGCCGCCTGGGCTGCGAGCTGTTGTCGGCCCCCGATCCAGAGCTGCATCGCCTGGAGCCCGAGGACATCCATCTTTACCTCAGGCTGGCCTGATCTTCAGCGGGTTTTGCACCAGGTGAAGATCACCAACAGGCTGAACAGCCTCTGTGATTCATGGGCTGCTACTGATCAACGGCATGAGCCTCGGCACGGCATACAGCACCAGTACGCAACCCAGCCACAGGCCCAGCCAGCGATAGTGGGCCGGCATGCCGCAGGCGTGCCAGCCTTTGGCGGCGGCATACACCAGGGTGATCTGGATCAGCACCAGGGACAGGACCCCGGTGGGAGCCGCCACCGCCGAGACAAAGGGCGCGGCGACGGCGTGGGTCAGTACCAGGCCCAGTTGCAGGGCGGCGAACGGCAGCACCAGCCAGACGGCCACTTGCAGCATCAGGCTGACGATTCGGGAATGACGAGGCATGGGCGCATCCTTGCTGCCGGAGAAGTTTCCGCGCCGCGGGCGGGGAAACCAGGCGTTTTGTGGCGGCGGATGGTGCCGCAACTTGATCGGCTTGGCCAGGCCTCGTTCAATAGCCGCCTTTCAAGGAGATCGGGCAAATGAATTGCGGTTTTTCGGCGTGCGCGCGATGAAGTACAAGAAGACCCTGGCGGTCGTGGGGGGCCTGCTGGGAGCCTGTGTACTGGTGTTCGCCAGCGCGCTCTACACAGTGCTCGAACGCGAGCCCTATTCGGCGACCAGCCCCTCCGGTCGTTACCTGTTGCAGCATGCCTCGGCCGGCGGGCTGCTGGTGCCTTTCGGCGGCAAGGGCTATCTGCAGGTCATCGACCTTGAGGACCCGGATCGGGTCTACCGCACGCCCTTGATCCGGGACTGGTCGCTGGACCTGCGGATGTACGAGGACGACAACAGCATCAGCATCTTTGGCCTGGAGTTCATCAAGGCCACCAAGACCTACATCATTCAGTGGCCGGATTGGCAGCATCACTGGCTCGATTGGTTCATCAGCAACACGCCCTATGAGTTCTGCGCTGAAACCGACGGTAATTGCTATTAGCAGGGCAGGCGGCCTTGCCACATCGTTCTCTGATTCGTGTCGCGACCATCGCGGGCAAGCCTCGCTCCTACGGATTTATACAGTCCGTAGGAGCGAGGCTTGCCCGCGATGCGGGTCAGTGCTTGAACATCACATGGCGCACGACGGTGTAGTCCTCCAGGCCGTACATGGACATGTCCTTGCCGTAGCCGGAGAGTTTCTGCCCGCCGTGGGGCATTTCGCTGACCAGCATGAAGTGGGTGTTGACCCAGGTGCAGCCATATTGCAGGCGCGCCGAGAGGCGGTGGGCGCGGCCGACATCGGCGGTCCACACCGAGGACGCCAGGCCGTAGTCCGAGTCGTTGGCCCAGCCCAGGACCTGGGCTTCGTCGGCGAAACGGGTGACCGAGACCACCGGCCCGAACACTTCGCGGCGGACGATTTCGTCGTCCTGCTGGGCGTCGGCCAGCACCGTCGGTTCGAAGAAGAAACCGTCGCCGTCCACCGTCTTGCCGCCGGTGACCAGGCGGATATGTGGCTGGGCGATGGCGCGCTCGACGAAGCCGGCCACGCGGTCGCGGTGCTGGGCGCTGATCAGCGGGCCCAGCTCGGTGTCCGGGTCGCCCTGCAGGCCGTACTTGATGCTGGCGACCGCTGCGCCGAGCTTCTCGACGAAGCGTTCGTAGATGCCCTCCTGCGCATAGATGCGGCAGGCGGCGGTACAGTCCTGGCCGGCGTTGTAGAAGCCGAAGGTGCGGATGCCGTCCACGGCGGCGTCGATGTCGGCATCGTCGAAGATGATCACCGGCGCCTTGCCGCCCAGTTCCATGTGCATGCGTTTGACGCTGTCGGCGGTGCTGGAAATGATGTTCGAGCCGGTGGCGATGGAGCCAGTGAGCGATACCATGCGCACCTTCGGATGGGTCACCAGCGGCTGGCCCACCGTGGCGCCGCGGCCGAAGACCAGGTTGAGCACGCCGGCGGGAAAGATCCCGGCTGCCAGTTCGGCCAGGCGCAGGGCGGTCAGCGGGGTCTGCTCCGAGGGCTTGAGCACCACGGTGTTGCCGGCGGCCAGGGCCGGGGCGATTTTCCAGGCGACCATCATCAGCGGGTAGTTCCACGGCGCGATGGAGGCGATTACCCCCACCGGGTCGCGACGGATCATCGACGTGTGGCCCGGCAGGTATTCGCCGCCGGCCGAACTGCTGAGGCAACGGCTGGCGCCGGCGAAGAAGCGGAACACGTCGGCAATCGCCGGGATCTCGTCGTTCAAGGCCGCGCTCAGCGGCTTGCCGCAGTTGTCCGACTCCAGCCGGGCCAGCTCTTCACCGTGGGCTTCGATGCTGTCGGCCAGCTTGAGCAACAGCAGCGAGCGTTCTTTCGGCACGGTTTGCGACCAGCTCTGGAACGCCGCGTCGGCGGCGCGCACCGCGGCATCGACCTGGGCTTCGCTGGCCTCGTTGATGTCCACCAGCACCTTGCCCAGTGCCGGGTTGAATACCGGCTGGGCAGGGCCTTCACCAGTGACCAGTTGGCCGTTGATCAAGAGTTTGGTTTGCATGTTCGTGTCCTCTTCGAAGCTATTGTTTTTCTATGGAAACGAGCCTCTGTAGGAGCGAGGCTTGCCCGCGAAAACGCGTTAGCAGTCAACATCGATGTTGAATGTGCAGGCCTCTTCGCGGGCAAGCCTCGCTCCTACAGGCCCGGGTTCCAAGCCGGTTTTATTTGCCGCCGCTGCCCGCGACGCTCTCGCCGCCGCGGGTCAGGTAATAGGCGCCGAGGATCGGCAGCATGGTCACCAGCATCACCAGCATGGCGACGACGTTGGTCACCGGTACGTCCCGCGGTCGGCTGAGCTGGTTGAGCAGCCACAGCGGCAGGGTGCGTTCATGGCCGGCGGTGAAGGTGGTGACGATGATTTCGTCGAACGACAGGGCGAACGCCAGCATGCCGCCGGCCAGCAACGCCGAGCCGAGGTTCGGCAGGATGATGTAGCGGAAGGTCTGCCAGCCGTCGGCGCCCAGGTCCATCGAGGCTTCGATCAGGCTGTGGGAGGTGCGGCGCAAACGGGCGATCACGTTGTTGTAGACAATCACCACGCAGAAGGTCGCGTGGCCAACGATGATGGTGAACATCCCCGGCTCGATCCCCAAGGTCTTGAAGGTCGCCAGCAGGGCGATGCCGGTGATGATCCCCGGCAGGGCGATGGGCAGGATCAGCATCAGCGAAATGCCCTGCTTGCCGAAGAAGTCCCGCCGGTACAGCGCCGCCGAGGCCAGGGTGCCGAGGATCAGGGCGATCAGGGTGGCGATGGCGGCGATCTGCAGCGACAGCTTGATGGCCTCGAGCACGTCGGGGCGGGCGAAGGCCACGCTGAACCACTTCAGGGTGAAGCCCCGGGGCGGAAAGCTGAAGGCCGCGTCTTCGGTGTTGAAGGCGTAGAGGAAGATGATCAGGATCGGGAAGTGCAGGAACAGCAACCCACCCCACGCGGCAAGGCGCAGGCCCGTTGAGGCTTTTTCCCCGTGCGTGGCTGAATCAGAGCGCATCGAAGGCCCCCAGGCGTTTGACGATGGACAGGTAAATGGCGATCAGCACGATCGGCACCAGGGTGAAGGCGGCGGCCATCGGCATGTTGCCGATCGCCCCTTGCTGGGCGTAGACCATGCTGCCGACGAAGTAGCCGGGCGGGCCCACCAGCTGCGGCACGATGAAGTCGCCCAGGGTCAGGGAGAAGGTGAAGATCGAGCCGGCGGCGATACCCGGCACCGACAGCGGCAGGATCACCTGCATGAAGGTCTGGCTTGGCCTGGCGCCGAGGTCGGCGGAGGCTTGCAGCAAGGACGGCGGCAAGCGCTCCAGGGACGCCTGGATCGGCAGGATCATGAACGGCAGCCAGATATAGACGAACACCATGAAGCGTCCCAGGTGCGAGGTCGACAGGGTGCTGCCGCCGACCCCGGGAATCCCCAGGATGAACTGCAACAGCGGCTCCAGCCCCAGGTGCTGGACGAACCACTGGGCCACGCCGCCCTTGGCCAGCAGCAGGGTCCAGGCGTAGGCCTTGACGATATAGCTGGCCCACATCGGCAGCATCACCGCGATATAGAAGAACGCCTTGGTCTTGCCGCTGGTGTAGCGCGCCATGTAGTAGGCGATGGGGAAGGCGACCACGGCGCTGGCAAGCGAGACGGCGATGGCCATGCTCAGGGTGCGCAGGATGATGTCGAAGTTCGACGGCTGGAACAGCGCGGCGAAGTTGGCCAGGGTCAGGTCCGGGGTGACCGCCATGGTGAAGTCGTCGAAGGTGTAGAAGCCTTGCCAGAGCAGGACCAGCAAGGAGCCCAGGTAGATCGCGCCGAACCAGAGCAGCGGTGGTACCAGCAGCAGCGCCAGGTACAGGTTCGGCCGTCGGTACAGCAGGTTGGAAAAGCGCCGCAGCGGCGAGCCGCCGGCGCTTTGGGGAGTGATTGCCAGGGTGTTCATGTCACACCCCGCTCGCCAGGGTATCGGCCAGCGGGATCATCGCCTCGCGGGCCCAACGCGCGCTGATGCGTTGCCCGGTCTGGTGCTGGGCGCTGCTGTCCAGCCATTGGTCGTTGGCCTGGCTGATGCTGAGGGTCTGGCCGTTGTCCAGCTGCAGCTCGTAGCGGGTGGCGCTGCCCTGGTACTGGATATCGTGCAGCAGGCCGCTGACTTCGATCTCGTGGCTGGACAGCGGGCCTTCGGCGAAGCGCACGTGTTCCGGGCGGATCGAAAAGGGCCGCTGGCTGCCGCTCAGGCGCTCGGCCAGCTCGCCGCGAATCACGTTGGAGGTACCGACGAACTCGGCGACGAAGGTGGTGGCCGGTTTCATGTACAGGTTGCGCGGGCTGTCGACCTGCTCGATGCGGCCCTTGTTGAACACCGCCACGCGGTCGGACATCGACAGGGCTTCGGTCTGGTCGTGGGTGACGAAGATGAAGGTGATGCCGAGCTGGCGCTGCAGCTTCTTCAGTTCGCCCTGCATCTGTTCGCGCAGCTTCAGGTCCAGCGCTCCCAGGGGTTCGTCCAGCAACAGGACCCGCGGCCGATTGACCAGCGCCCGGGCCAGGGCCACGCGCTGGCGCTGGCCGCCGGACAGCTGCACCGGCTTGCGCTCGCCGTAGCCTTCCAGGGCGACCATGGCCAGGGCTTCCTCGGCGCGTTTGAGGCGCTCGGCCTTGGCGACGCCTTTGACTTTCAGGCCGTAGGCCACGTTGTCGCGCACGTTCATATGGGGGAACAGCGCGTAATCCTGGAACACCGTATTGACGTCGCGCTGGTAGGGCGGCAGCCCAGTGGCTTCGGCCCCGTGGATGTGGATCGAGCCGGCGCTCGGCTGTTCGAAACCGGCGATCAGGCGCAGGCAGGTGGTCTTGCCCGAACCGGAAGGGCCGAGCATGGAAAAGAACTCGCCGTCCTGGATATCGATGGAAACCCGGTCAACGGCCTTCACCTCGCCGAACTGCCGGGAAACGTTGGTGAACTGGACTGCAAGCGTCATGGTGCGGTGCTCCGGAAAAGCGCGCTGTCGAAATAAGCGGGATCAGGTCTGGCGGCGAAGGCCGCTCCTGCCGGAGCGAACCTGGCGCAGGAACCTGTAGCCGCTGCCGCAGGCTGCGATCGCCCCGCAGGGGCGCGGCGATCCTCAGGGCGCAGAAGGTCCAGCGGACCTGGCGCAGCCTGCGGCAGCGGCTACAGGGGGCTCACCTGCCGCCCATGATCGCGATGTAATCCTGGGTCCAGCGGCTGTACGGCACGAACTTGCCGCCCTCGGCCTGCGGGGTTTTCCAGAAGGCGATCTTGTCGAACTGGTCGAAGCCGTTGGTCTTGCAGCCCTCGGCGCCCAGCAGTTCGCTTTCCTTGCAGGCCGCCGGCACGGCCGGCAGCGAACCGAACCAGGCGGCGACGTCACCCTGGACCTTCGGCGTGAGCGACCAGTCCATCCACTTGTAGGCACAGTTGGGGTGCTTGGCCTCGCTGTGCAGCATGGTGGTGTCGGCCCAGCCGGTGGCCCCTTCCTTGGGAATGGTCGAGGCGATCGGCTGTTTCTCGTTGATCAGGCCGTTGACCTGATATGGCCAGGAGCTGGCGGCGACCACGCCTTCGTTCTTGAAGTCGCTCATCTGCACCGTGGTGTCGTGCCAGTAGCGGTGGATCAGCGGCTGCTGGGCGCGCAGCAGGTCGAGCACCGCCTTGTACTGGGCCTCGGTCAGTTCGTAAGGGTTCTGGATCCCCAGTTCCGGTTTCGCGCTCTTGAGGTACAGCGCGGCGTCGGCGATGTAGATCGGCCCGTCATAGGCTTGCACGCGGCCCTTGTTGGGCTTGCCGTCCGGCAGGTTCTGCGCATCGAACAGTACGCTCCAACTGGTCGGCGCCTGCTTGAAGACGGTGGTGTTGTACATCAGCACGTTCGGGCCCCACTGGTAGGGCGTGCCGTAGGTCTGCTTGTCGACCACGTACCAGGGCGCGTCCTTGAGGCGTGGATCGAGGTTTTTCCAGTTGGGAATCAGCGCGGTGTTGATCGGCTGCACGCGCTTGCCGACGATCAGCCGCAGGGAGGCGTCGCCGGATGCGGTGACCAGGTCGTAGCCGCCCTTGGCCATCAGGCTGACCATCTCGTCGGAGGTGCCCGCGGTCTTGACGTTGACCTTGCAACCAGTCTCTTTCTCGAAGCCGGTGACCCAGTCGTAGTTCTTGTCGCTTTCGCCACGTTCGATGTAGCCGGGCCAGGCCACGATATCCAGCTGACCTTCGCCGGCGCCGACGGCCTTGAGCGGTTCGGCGGCCTGGAGGCTGGCGCTGGCCAGCAGGGCGGTGGTGATTGCACTGAGCAGTGCGGTCTTGTGCACGAACATGGGGAAACCCTCTTCTTCAAATTATGGTCGGGGCAGTTGTGAACGTGGTGGAGCGCGCCCTAAGGGCTTGTTATTAGCTTAGTGCCGTTATTCCAGGTCATTGCCGTGGCGGGCCATGATGTGCCGCACCACGCTGTAGTCCTGCAGCGAATCGCTGGACAGGTCCTTGCCGTAGCCGGAGCGTTTCAAGCCGCCGTGGGGCATTTCGCTGGCCAGCATGAAATGGCTGTTGATCCAGGTGCAGCCGTATTGCAGGCGGGCCGCCACCTGCATGGCCTTGTCCAGGTTCTGGGTCCAGACCGACGAGGCCAGGCCGTATTCCGAGTCGTTGGCCCACTCCACCGCCTGCGCCAGCTCGTCGAAACGGGTGACGGTGACCACCGGGCCAAACACTTCGCGCTGGACGATTTCATCCTGCTGCCGGCAGCCGGCCAGCAGGGTCGGCTGGTAATAGAAGCCGGCGCCCGAATGCACCGCGGCGCCGGTCACCCGCTCGATATGCGGTTGGCCCAGGGCGCGTTCGACGAAGCTGGCCACGCGATCGCGCTGGCGGGTACTGATCAGCGGGCCGATCTCGTTGTCGGCATCGCGCTTGCCGGCGAACCGCAGGCTACTCACGGCGGCGCCCAGCTCGGCCACCAGGCGGTCATGGATTCCGCCCTGGGCGTAGATCCGGCAGGCCGCGGTGCAGTCCTGGCCGGCGTTGTAGTAGCCGTAGTTGCGCACGCCTTCGACCACGGCCTGCAGGTCGGCATCGTTGCAGACGATCACCGGGGCCTTGCCGCCCAGCTCCAGGTGCGTGCGTTTCAGGGTTTTCGAGGCGGCCTGGAGGATCTTCTGCCCGGTGACGATATCGCCGGTCAGCGACACCATGCGCACCTTGGGATGGCTGACCAGGTGGCTGCCGACGCCTTCGCCACCGCCGCAGACAATGTTCAGCACGCCGCGCGGCAGCAGTTCGGCCAGGGTCGGCGCCAGGGCCAGGATCGACAGCGGGGTGTGCTCCGACGGCTTGAACACCAGGGTGTTGCCGGCGGCCAGGGCCGGGGCGATCTTCCAGGCGGCCATCATGATCGGGTAGTTCCACGGTGCGATGGACGCCACCACGCCGATGGGGTCGCGCCGCACCATGCTGGTGTAGCCCGGCAGGTACTCGCCGGCCAGCTGGCCGGTCTGGCAGCGCACCGCGCCGGCAAAAAAACGGAACACGTCGACGGTGGCGCCCAGATCATCCTGGCGCGCCAGGTGCAGCGGTTTGCCGCAATTCAGCGATTCCAGGCGGGCCAGGTGGTCGGCCTGCTTTTCCACGGCATCGGCAATCGCCAGGAGGATGTTCGAGCGTTGCTGGGGCGTGGTGCGCGACCAGTCGGTAAAGGCGCGGTGGGCGGCGAGGATCGCGCCTTCCACCTGTTCGCTGCTGGCCTCGGCGATCTGGGTCAGCACTTCGCCGGTGGCCGGGTTGAGGATCGGCTCGACAAGCCCCTGGCCGGCGACCAATTCGCCATCGATCAACAAAGCGGTGGACAACGGAGTCTGCGCGCCAGCCATTTTCCGGGTTCTCTTTTCTTGTATGGCCATGGTGCTCTCCAGTGACGGAGGCCCGGCCCTCTCTGGACGGATGATCAGAGACTAGTGGCGGGGCCGGTGCTCGACAAATACTAAATACTGAATGCAGCGTTCGATTAAATAGATGGCTTGCGCCCGCCGTGGGGCTGTTCGCGGGCCACGGTCAGGAACGGGTCCACCAGCGTCGGGCGCGCCGCGCCACGACGCCAGGCCAGGCCGACGTCGAGGGTCTGGCTGAGGTCGGCGATGGGCCGGGCTTCGATGATGTCGCCCTCCAGCGACCAGGGGCGATAGGTCATGTCCGGCTGGATCGACACCCCAAGCCCGGCCGCCACCAGGCTGCGCACCGCTTCGGTGGAGGCGGTGCGCAAGGTGATGCGCGGTTGCAGGCCGGCGCCGGACCACAGGCGCTGGGCGTTGCGGTCCATTTCATCGACGTTGAGCTGGATCAGCGGCTCGCGCGCGACATCCGCCAGGTTGATGCTGTCGTGTTCCAGCAACGGATGCTGGGCAGGCAGCCACAGGCGGTGAGGGGAGTGGGTCAGCACTTCGGTCTGCAGGGCGTGGCGGTCCTCTAGGTTGGAGAGGATCAACACCCCGACGTCGATTTCGCCGCTGACCAGCAAGTGCTCGATGTACGGGCGCTCATCCTCCATCACGCGGATTTCCACATTGGGGTAGGCGCGCTGGAAACGCGTGAGCAAATCCGCCAGGTAGTAACCGGCGACCAGGCTGGTCACGCCGACGATCAACTGGCCGGCCACCTGGTCGGTGCTCTGTTGCAGGCTGCGCTTGGCGTTGTCGACCGTGGCCAGGATCAGGTGCGCCTGGCGCAGGAACTGGTGGCCCTGGTGGGTCAGGGTCATGCCCTTGGCATGGCGGTTGAACAGGTTGACGCCGATTTCCTGTTCGAGCTGCTGGATCGCCAGGGTCAGGGTCGACTGGGAAATGAACACTGCCTGGGCGGCGGACGAGATCGATCCGGTCTCGGCCACGGCGATGAAGTGACGGATCTGGCGCAGGGTCATCATGGGCAATCACCGGTCAGGCGTTTTTATCGATTTTTTCGAGTGTATATCTTTTTAATCGAACGACTGCCCAGGCGCATGGCCGAGTCCGGCGAAGCAACATCTGGAAGCACACTCGAGCCCAAGCGCTGGGCACTTCGATCTAGGCTGGTGGCCTTATTGATTCGATCAACTCAAATTGCTGGAGGTTTGGATGAACACCCGTGGATTGCTCGATCAATTGCTCAAGTCCGGCCAGGAGCTGTTGCAGAACAAGGGCGGGGCCCAGCAGAACAAGGCATCCGCTGCCGACAAGGGCGCGCTGGGCGGGTTGCTCGGTGGCGGGGCCGGTGGGCTCGGCAGCCTGTTATCCGGTGCTGGTGGCGGGGCGTTGGCGGCCGGCGCCATGGGCTTGCTGCTGGGCAATAAAAAAGCCCGCAAGTTCGGGGGCAAGGCGTTGACCTACGGCGGCCTGGCGGCATTGGGCGTGATCGCCTACAAGGCCTACGGCAACTGGCAGGCGCAGCAGGCCGGTGCGCCGAAAAGCGAGCCGCAGACCCTCGACCGCCTGCCCGCGCAGCAGGTCGAGCAGCACAGCCAGGCGATTCTCAAGGCGCTGGTGGCCGCAGCCAAGGCCGATGGCCATATCGACGAGCGTGAGCGCGCCCTGATCGAAGGTGAGTTCACCAAGCTGGACAACGACCAGGAGCTGCAGCACTGGTTGCACGCCGAACTCAACAAACCCTTGGACCCGGCGGATGTCGCGCGGGCCGCCGGCACGCCGGAAATGGCCGCCGAAATGTACGTCGCCAGCGTGATGCTGGTGGACGAGGAAAACTTCATGGAGAAGGCCTACCTGGATGAGCTGTCGCGTCAGCTCAAGCTGGAGCCGGGGTTGAAGCTCGAACTGGAAAAACAGGTGCGCCAGGCCAGTCTTTGACGCCAATCGGGCGTGCGCTGGAGAAAGCTTCGCACGCCCTCTTTGATGGCTGAAATACCCTCTGCTTGTGCCGGATCATCACTGGCGGCGCTCGAGCCATCTGGCGGAAAGTAGCCCTCCAGAGCGGACCCTGCCTTTCGCTCTGAGTGAGACGTGGTGCGCAACACGCTGATAAATGATGGTACGCCCTCGGCTATACTCCCCACCATTTGAATGGCCCCGAGGACTGACTGTGAAGAACTGGACGTTGCGCCAACGCATTTTGGCGAGCTTTGCGGTGATTATCACCATCATGCTGCTGATGGTCATAGCCTCGTACTCCCGCTTGTTGAAGATCGAGGCCGGTGAAGACCGCATGCGTTCCGATGCCATTCCCGGGGTCTATTTCAGTTCGATGATTCGCGGTTCATGGGTCGACAGTTTCCTGCATACCCAGGAAATCATCGGCCTGAACGAAGGCAAGGGCGTCAGTGCCAAGGATGAGGCGGACTTCAAAAGCTTCGAGCAACGCCTGCAGAAATACATGGCCAGCTACAAGGGAACGCTTCGCGGCGAGACAGACCGGCAGGAGTTCGACGAGTTTGAAAAGCGCCATCAGGAATTTCTCAGGATTCAGGCCTCGGTCCTGGATCTGCATCGGCGTAATCAGGAAGCCGAGGCTGTCCGCGTGTTCCATGAGCAGTTGACGCCCACCTGGATCGCCGGTCGGATGAAACTCAACGACATCATCGACGAGAACAAGGGGGTCGCCGATTCGGCCGCCTCGCAGATCGACGATGCGGTGGCCGAGGCCAAGGTCACCATGGGCGTTTCCCTGCTGGTGGCGGTGCTGGCGGCGGGCCTGTGCGGCCTGTTGCTGATGCGCGCGATCATGGCGCCGATGAACCGTATCGTGAAGATCCTCGACGTCATGCGCACGGGCGATCTGACCAGCCGCCTGAACCTGGAGCGCAAGGACGAATTCGGCGCCGTGGAAACCGGCTTCAACGACATGATGACCGAACTCAACTCCCTGGTGTCCCAGGCGCAGCGCTCCTCGGTCCAGGTCACCACCTCGGTCACCGAGATTGCCGCCACCTCCAAGCAGCAACAGGCCACCGCCACCGAGACCGCGGCAACCACCACCGAAATTGGCGCGACCTCCCGGGAAATCGCGGCCACCTCGCGCGATCTGGTGCGCACCATGACCGAAGTCTCCACCGCCGCCGACCAGGCTTCGGTGCTGGCCGGCTCCGGCCAGCAAGGCTTGGCGCGGATGGAAGAAACCATGCATTCGGTGATGGGCGCGGCCGACCTGGTCAACGCCAAGCTGGCGATCCTCAATGAGAAGGCCGGCAACATCAACCAGGTGGTGGTGACCATCGTCAAGGTCGCCGACCAGACCAACCTGCTGTCGCTCAACGCCGCGATCGAAGCCGAGAAGGCCGGCGAATACGGGCGCGGTTTTGCCGTGGTGGCCACCGAAGTGCGGCGTCTGGCGGACCAGACCGCGGTCGCCACCTACGACATCGAGCAAATGGTCCGGGAGATCCAGTCGGCGGTCTCGGCCGGGGTCATGGGCATGGACAAGTTCTCCGAAGAAGTGCGCCGCGGCATGGCCGAGGTGCAGCAGGTCGGCGAGCAGCTGTCGCAGATCATCCATCAGGTCCAGGCCCTGGCGCCGCGGGTGTTGATGGTCAACGAGGGCATGCAGGCCCAGGCCACCGGTGCCGAGCAGATCAACCACGCCCTGGTGCAACTGGGCGATGCCAGCAGCCAGACCGTCGAGTCGCTGCGCCAGGCTAGTTTCGCCATTGATGAACTGAGCCAGGTGGCGGTGGGGCTGCGCAGCGGCGTCTCGCGTTTCAAAGTCTGATGAACGAGCTCGCAGCGAAAGGCGGCGCAGGGACGGCGACCAAAGACGCGCTGTTCCTGGTGTTCCGCATCGGCACCGAACGTTACGCCTTGCAGGCCGTCGAGGTGGTCGAGGTATTGCCGCGCCTGCAACTCAAGCCGATTCCCCGGGCGCCGTCCTGGGTGGCCGGGGTCTTTGCCCATCGCGGCGCGGTGGTGCCGGTGCTCGACCTGAGCGCCCTGACCTTTGGCCAGCCGGCGCAGGAGCGCACCAGCACCCGCCTGGTGCTGGTGCATTACCGCCCGCAGGCGGCACAGCCCGCGCGGTTGCTGGGGCTGATCCTCGAGCAGGCCACCGACACCCTGCGGTGCAACCCGCAGGACTTCAAGGCCTACGGCCTGGATAACCGCAATGCGCCGTACCTGGGGCCGGTCCATGAAGACGCCCAGGGCCTGCTGCAATGGGTGCGGGTCGACGATCTGCTGGATGCCGAGGTGCGCGCGCTGCTGTTTCCCTCGCCGCCACTGGATCCGGCGTTGCTCGGGGAGTCGTCATGAGCAGCGACCAGCGATTTTTCGATTTTCTCAAGGAGCGCATCGGCCTCGACGTGGCCTCGGTGGGGCCGGCGATCATCGAGCGCGCGGTGCGCCAGCGCAGCATCGCCCAGCAGGCGCCCAGCACCGACCATTACTGGCAGACCCTGCAAGGCTCGCGCGATGAACAGCAAGCGTTGATCGAGGCGGTGATCGTCCCGGAAACCTGGTTTTTCCGGTACCCGGAGTCCTTCGCGACCCTGGCCAAACTCGCCCTCTCGCGCCTTTCCCAACTCAAGGGCATGCGCGCATTGCGCATCCTCAGCCTGCCGTGCTCCACCGGCGAAGAGCCGTACTCGATTGCCATGGCCCTGTTCGACGCCGGGCTCGCCCCCCATCAATTCAAGGTCGATGGCTTCGATGTCAGCCCGCTGTCGGTCGAGCGGGCCAGGCAGGCGGTGTACGGCAAGAACTCCTTTCGCGGCCAGCACAGCGATTTTCGCGAGCGGCACTTCACCGCCGAAGATGAGCGCTACAGCCTCAGCGAGCGGGTGCGCGAGCAAGTGCGCCTGCAGGTCGGCAACCTGCTGGACCCGACCTTGCTGGCCCATGAACCGCCCTACGATTTTGTCTTCTGTCGCAACCTGCTGATCTATTTCGATCAGCCGACCCAGCGCCAGGTGTTCGAAGTGCTCAAGCGCCTGACTCACGTTGAAGGCGTGCTGTTCATCGGCCCGGCCGAAGGCAGCCTGCTGGGCCGTTTGGGCATGCGTTCGATCGGCATTGCCCAGTCCTTTGCCTTCAGCCGGCATAACGAACCCGAGCCCGAACCCGCGCCGGCCTTTGTCCCAAGCGCATTGCCGACACGCCAGCCGGTGCGCAGCATCGCGCCGCCCGTGCGCAGCCGGCCGTTTTCCAGTGCCGCCGTGGCGAGCCAGCGCCCGGCGCCGACCAGGCCGGTCAGCGACGCCACGACCCTGCTGGCGAGCATCGCGGCCCTGGCCAACGAAGGTAAAAGCGCCGAGGCCCGGGCGGCCTGCGAGCACTACCTGGATACCCACGAGCCGGTGGCGCAGGTGTTCTATTGGCTAGGGCTGCTCAGCGACGTGGCGGGCAGCGCCCTGGAAGCCCAGGGTTTCTATCGCAAGGCCCTGTACCTGGACCCGCAACATGCCGAAGCGCTGGCGCACCTGGCCGCCTTGCTGGCTTCCCAGGGCGACGTCGCCGGTGCCCGTCGATTGCAGGAGCGTGCGGCCCGTAGCGGCCGTGCAGCAGACAGTGAGCGTAAATCATGAGCGGCTCTGTTTCGTTGAACGTGACCCACGAAGATGCGCAGGCCATCGACGATTGCTGGAACCGCATCGGTATCCATGGCGACAAGAGTTGCCCGTTGCTGGCCGGGCATGTGCATTGCCGCAACTGCTCGGTGTATTCCGCCGCGGCCACTCGTCTGCTCGACCGCTATGCGTTGCAGCAGGAGCGTCCTGAGCACACGGCCGAGGCCGATACGGATGTCGTCACCCGTTCGCTGTTGATGTTCCGCCTGGGCGAAGAGTGGCTGGGCATTGCCACCCGTTGCCTGGTGGAAGTGGCGCCGCTGCAACCGATCCATTCCTTGCCGCACCAGCGCTCGCGGGCCTTGCTGGGCGTGGCGAATGTGCGTGGTGCGCTGGTGGCCTGCCTGTCGTTGGTGGAACTGCTGGGGCTGGACACCAGCGGCACGGTCGTGTCGGGCGCGCGGGTCATTCCGCGCATGCTGATCATCGCCGCCCAGGGCGGCCCGGTGGTGGTGCCGGTGGACGAGGTGGAGGGTATCCATGCCATCGACGAGCGCACCCTGGACGCCGCCGCGGTTTCCGGCCAGCAGGCCAGTGCCAAGTACACCCGTGGCGTCCTGCAATGGAAGGGCCGCAGCCTGCGTTGGCTGGATGAAGAGCAGTTGCTGTCTGCCGTGACCCGGAGCCTGACATGACCCCCGATCAAATGCGCGACGCCTCGCTGCTCGAACTCTTCAGCCTGGAAGCCGAAACCCAGACCCAGGTGCTCAGTGCCGGCCTGCTGGCGCTGGAACGCAATCCGATCCAGGCCGACCAGTTGGAAGCCTGCATGCGCGCCGCTCACTCGCTCAAGGGCGCGGCGCGGATTGTCGGGGTCGACGCTGGCGTCAGCGTGGCCCATGTGATGGAAGATTGCCTGGTCAGCGCCCAGGAAGGGCGGCTTTACCTGCATCCCGAGCATATCGATGCGCTGCTGCAGGGCACCGATTTCCTGATGCGCATTGCCACGCCGGGCAGCCAGGTCGGTGATCAGGACATTGCCGCCTATGTGGCGCTCATGGAGCAGTTGATCGGCTCGTCGGGTGCGCCGGCTTCAGGCGCTGTCCCGCCCAGGGTCGAGCCAGGCCTGTTGCCCATGGCCGAGCTGCAGCTGGAGGCCCCGCGGGTCGAACCCGAACCGCCGGTCCCGCCGTTCGAGATGCCGCAGGAGGTACTGCAGGAAACCCTGCAAGAGACGGCCGCGGCGCTTGCGCAGAAGGGCAAGAAGCTCGCCGAGGGTGGCGAGCGGGTGCTGCGGGTCACGGCCGAACGCTTGAACAGCCTGCTCGATCTGTCGAGCAAGTCGCTGGTGGAAACCCAGCGCCTGAAGCCGTACCTGGCGGCCCTGCAGCGCCTCAAGCGCATGCAGAGCAACGGGCTGCGCGCCCTGGAAAACCTCAATGGGCATCTCAAGGAGCAGGTGTTGGGCCTGGAGGCCCTCGAAGCCCTGGAGGATGCGCGGCGCCTGCTGGCGGAGTCCCAGCAGCTGCTGACCGAGAAAACCGCCGAGCTGGATGAGTTCGGCTGGCAGGCCAGCCAGCGTGCCCAGGTGCTCTACGACACCGCGCTGGCCTGTCGCATGCGGCCGTTCGCCGATGTGCTGATGGGCCAGGTCCGGATGGTCCGCGACCTGGGGCGCAGCCTGGGCAAGCAGGTGCGCCTGGAAGTCGAAGGCGAGAAGACCCAGGTCGATCGCGACGTGCTGGAAAAACTTGAAGCGCCATTGACCCA
Organism: Pseudomonas sp. T8; assembly: GCF_024610635.1. Classification (NCBI taxonomy): domain Bacteria; kingdom Pseudomonadati; phylum Pseudomonadota; class Gammaproteobacteria; order Pseudomonadales; family Pseudomonadaceae; genus Pseudomonas; species Pseudomonas sp. T8. Next base: position 3,012,163 of record NZ_CP102374.1, on the reverse strand, counting down.
CCTGCTGCGCAACGCGGTCGATCACGGCATCGAAATGCCCGAGCAGCGACTGCTGGCGGGCAAGCCGGCCGAGGGCCTGATTCGCCTGCGCGCTTCCCACCAGGCCGGATTGCTGGTGCTGGAACTCAGCGACGACGGCAATGGCGTCGACCTGGAACGGGTGCGCCAGAGCATCGTCGAGCGCCAGCTGTCCCCGGCCGAGACCGCTGCCCAACTGAGCGAGGAAGAACTGCTGACCTTCCTGTTCCTGCCGGGCTTCAGCCTGCGGGACAAGGTCACCGAGGTCTCCGGGCGCGGTGTCGGCCTGGACGCGGTGCAGCACATGGTGCGCCAGCTGCGCGGCGCGGTGCAGATGGAGCAGGTGGCGGGGCAGGGCAGTCGTTTCCACCTCGAAGTGCCGCTGACCCTGTCGGTGGTGCGCAGCCTGGTGGTGGAGGTCGGCGAAGAGGCCTACGCCTTCCCGCTGGCGCATATCGAACGCATGTGCGACCTGGAGCCCGATGACATTGTCCAGCTGGAAGGGCGCCAGCATTTCTGGCACGAAGGCCGCCATGTCGGCCTGGTCGCGGCCAGCCAGCTGTTGCAACGCCCGGCGGGGCAGAGCAACGACTCCACACTCAAGGTGGTGGTGATTCGCGAGCGCGACGCGGTCTATGGCGTGGCGGTCGAGCGTTTCATCGGCGAACGGACCCTGGTGGTGCTGCCGCTGGACGACCGCCTGGGCAAGGTCCAGGACATTTCCGCCGGGGCCTTGCTCGATGACGGCTCCGTGGTGCTGATCGTCGACGTCGAGGACATGCTGCGGTCGGTGGACAAGCTGCTCAATACCGGCCGGCTGGAGCGCATCGCCCGTCACAACCGCCATCAGGCCGAGACGGCGCGCAAGCGCATCCTGGTGGTCGACGATTCGCTCACTGTGCGTGAGCTGCAACGCAAGCTTTTGCTCAACCGTGGTTATGACGTAGCGGTCGCCGTCGACGGCATGGATGGCTGGAACGCCCTGCGTTCGGAAGACTTCGACCTGCTGATCACTGACATCGATATGCCCCGAATGGATGGGATTGAATTGGTCACACTCCTGCGCCGTGACAATCGCCTGCAGTCGTTGCCGGTGATGGTGGTTTCCTACAAGGATCGCGAAGAGGACCGGCGCCGTGGACTGGATGCCGGAGCCGACTATTATCTAGCCAAAGCCAGTTTCCATGACGACGCCCTGCTGGATGCGGTGGTGGAGCTGATTGGAGGAGCGCGGGCATGAAAATCGCGATCGTCAATGACATGCCCATGGCCGTGGAGGCCCTGCGCCGGGCCCTGGCCTTCGAACCCGCGCATGAAGTGGTGTGGGTCGCGACCAATGGCGCCGAAGCGGTCGAGTACTGCGCGCAGCTGACGCCCGACCTGATCCTGATGGACCTGATCATGCCGGTGATGGACGGCGTGGAGGCGACCCGCCGGATCATGGCCGAAACCCCTTGCGCCATCGTGATCGTCACGGTGGATCGCCAGCAGAACGTGCATCGGGTGTTCGAGGCCATGGGCCATGGCGCGCTGGACGTGGTCGATACACCGGCCCTGGGGGCTGGCAATGCGCAGGAAGCGGCGGCGCCTTTACTGCGCAAGATCCTCAATATCGGCTGGCTGATCGGCCAGCAGCGCGGCAACCACGTGCGTTCGGCACCGGCGCCGATGCGCACCATGGCGCAACGCCAGGGCCTGGTGGCGATCGGCTCGTCCGCCGGTGGCCCGGCGGCGCTGGAAGTGCTGCTCAAGGGGCTGCCCGCCCATTTTCCGGCCGCCATCGTGCTGGTGCAGCACGTCGACCAGGTATTCGCCGCGGGCATGGCCGAATGGCTCAGCAGCGCTTCCGGGCTGAAGGTGCGCCTGGCCCGCGAAGGCGAGCCACCGCAGAGCGGCACGGTGCTGCTGGCCGGGACCAACCACCATATCCGGCTGTTGAAGAACGGCACCCTGGCCTACACCGCCGAGCCGGTAAACGAGATCTATCGGCCATCGATCGATGTGTTTTTTGAAAGTGTCGCCAGTTACTGGAATGGCGACGCGGTCGGCGTACTGCTGACCGGCATGGGCCGCGACGGCGCCCAGGGCCTGAAGCTGATGCGCGATCAGGGTTACCTGACCATCGCCCAGGACCAGAATAGTAGCGCGGTGTATGGCATGCCCAAGGCGGCGGCTGCCATCGACGCTGCCACAGAGATTCGCCCACTGGACAAGATCGCTCCACGATTGCTGGAGATATTTGCCAAATGACCGACAAACGCAGCTGTCCTGGCCAGGTAGCAACTCAGGTGACAACCCATGAATGATTTACAGCTCGACGATTTTAAAACCGATGAAAATGCTGCGATGGTGCTGCTGGTCGACGACCAGGCAATGATCGGTGAGGCTGTGCGGCGTGGGTTGGCGAATGAAGAAAACATCGACTTCCATTTTTGTGCCGACCCGCACCAGGCCATTGCCCAGGCGATCCGCATCAAGCCGACGGTGATCCTGCAGGACCTGGTGATGCCGGGCCTGGACGGGTTGACGCTGGTGCGCGAGTACCGCAACCACCCGGCGACCCAGAATATTCCGATCATCGTGCTTTCGACCAAGGAAGACCCGCTGATCAAGAGTGCGGCCTTCGCGGCCGGGGCCAACGATTACCTGGTCAAGCTGCCGGATAATATCGAGCTGGTGGCGCGCATCCGTTACCACTCGCGCTCCTACATGACCCTGTTGCAGCGGGACGCGGCCTATCGCGCACTGCGGGTCAGCCAGCAGCAGTTGCTCGATACCAACCTGGTGCTGCAGCGCCTGATGAACTCCGATGGCCTGACCGGCCTGTCCAACCGCCGGCATTTCGACGAGTACCTGGAGCTGGAATGGCGCCGGGCAATGCGCGACCAGACCCAGTTGTCGCTGCTGATGATCGATGTCGACTACTTCAAGTCCTACAACGACAACTTCGGCCACCTGGAGGGCGATGAAGCCCTGCGCAAGGTGGCGACGGCGATCCGCGAGGCCAGCAGCCGACCGTCGGATTTACCGGCGCGTTATGGCGGGGAGGAGTTTGCCCTGGTGCTGCCGAACACCTCGCCCGGCGGGGCGCGGCTGGTGGCCGAGAAGCTGCGCCAGACCGTGGCCGCGCTGAAGATTCCGCATATCGCGCCAACCGAAGGGGCCAGCCTGACCATCAGCATCGGTCTGTCGACCATGACGCCGCAGCCGAGCACCAGTTGCCGGCAATTGATCTCGGCCGCCGACAAAGGCCTGTATCTGGCCAAGCACAATGGTCGCAACCAGGTAGGGATCGAGTGAAAAAAACCGCCACCGCGGGGGCCTAAAGCCGCCAGGCGGGCTGCCGTGCCAGCTTGATTACGTTATACTCGCCGGCTTTCAAAAGTTCGCCAACGAGTGCTGCCTGCCATGGAAATCAACCCGATCCTTAACACTATCAAGGACCTGTCCGAGCGCTCCGAAACTATTCGGGGGTATCTTTGACTACGATCAAAAGCATGAGCGTCTGACCGAAGTCAATCGCGAGCTTGAAGATCCGAACGTCTGGAACAAGCCTGAATATGCCCAGGAACTGGGCCGCGAACGCGCTGCGCTGGCGCAGATCGTCGAGACCCTGGACGAGTTGTCCGGTGGCCTGGCCGATTGCCGCGATCTGCTGGACATGGCCGTCGAAGAGAACGATGAAGGCACAGTGGGCGACGTGGTCGCCGAACTGACCCGTCTCGACGAAGCCCTGGCCAAGCTGGAATTCCGTCGCATGTTCAGCGGCGAGATGGACATGAACAACGCCTACCTGGACATCCAGGCCGGCTCCGGCGGCACCGAAGCCCAGGACTGGGCCAACATCCTGCTGCGCATGTACCTGCGCTGGGCCTCCAAGCGTGGCTTCGACGCCACCATCATGGAACTGTCCGAAGGCGAAGTCGCCGGCATCAAGGGCGCCACCGTGCACATCAAGGGCGAGTACGCCTTTGGCTGGCTGCGCACCGAGATCGGCGTGCACCGCCTGGTGCGCAAGAGCCCGTTCGACTCCGGCGCCCGCCGCCACACCTCGTTCTCGGCCGTGTTCGTATCGCCCGAGATCGACGACAAGGTGGAAATCGAGATCAACCCGGCGGACCTGCGGATCGACACCTACCGTTCCTCCGGTGCCGGTGGTCAGCACGTAAACACCACCGACTCGGCCGTACGTATCACCCACGTACCGACCAACACCGTGGTCAGTTGCCAGAACGAACGGTCCCAGCACGCCAACAAGGACACCGCCATGAAAATGCTGCGGGCCCGGTTGTACGAGCAGGAGATCCAGAAGCGCAACGCCGCTTCCCAGGCGCTGGAAGACAGCAAGTCCGACATCGGCTGGGGCCACCAGATCCGTTCCTACGTGCTCGATGCTTCGCGGATCAAGGATCTGCGTACCAACATCGAACGCAGTGACTGCGACAAGGTGCTCGACGGCGACATCGACGAATACCTGGTGGCCAGCCTGAAGTCGGGGCTGTAAGCCGCGATACCCATGCCGCGGGCACGGCGCGCTTCTGTAGGAGCGCGGCCGGCCCGCGATCCCTTGCCACAGGCAAGGGGCAACGAACCTGTGATGGAAATTTTAAAGACATGAGCGACCTACAACTCGACCAGGCCCTGCAACAGGAAGAAAACACCCTGATCGCCCTGCGCAAGGAAAAGCTTGCTGCCGAGCGCGCCAAGGGTCAGGCCTTCCCCAACGACTTCCGCCGCGACAACTACTGCAACGACCTGCAGAAACAGTACGCGGACAAGACCAAGGAAGAGCTGGCCGAGGCGGCGATTCCGGTCAAGGTTGCCGGTCGCATCATGCTCAACCGTGGCTCGTTCATGGTGATCCAGGACATGACCGGGCGTATCCAGGTCTACGTCAACCGCAAGACCTTGCCGGAAGACACCCTTAATGCGGTCAAGACCTGGGACCTGGGCGACATCATCGCCGCCGAAGGCACCCTGGCCCGTTCCGGCAAGGGCGACCTGTACGTCGAGATGACCAACGTGCGCCTGCTGACCAAGTCGCTGCGCCCGCTGCCGGACAAGCATCACGGCCTGACCGACACCGAGCAGCGTTATCGCCAGCGCTACGTCGACCTGATCGTCAACGAAGACGTGCGCGAAACCTTCCGCGTGCGTTCCCAGGTCATCGCCCACATCCGCAGCTTCCTGATGAAGCGTGACTTCCTGGAAGTGGAAACGCCGATGCTGCAGACCATTCCTGGCGGCGCGGCGGCCAAGCCGTTCGAGACCCACCACAACGCCCTGGACATGGAAATGTTCCTGCGTATCGCGCCGGAGCTGTATCTGAAGCGTCTGGTGGTCGGTGGCTTCGAGAAAGTGTTCGAGATCAACCGCAACTTCCGTAACGAAGGCGTTTCGACTCGGCACAACCCTGAATTCACCATGTTGGAGTTCTACCAGGCCTACGCCGACTACGAAGACAACATGGACCTGACCGAAGAACTGTTCCGCGAGCTGGCGCAGTTGGTCCTGGGCAGCACCGACGTGCCGTACGGCGACAAGGTGTTCCACTTCGGCGAGCCGTTCGCCCGCCTGTCGGTGTTCGACTCGATCCTCAAGTACAACCCTGAGCTGACCGCCGATGATCTGAACGACATCGACAAGGCCCGTGCCATCGCCAAGAAGGCCGGTGCCAAGGTGCTCGGCTTCGAAGGCCTGGGCAAGCTGCAGGTGATGATTTTCGAAGAGCTGGTCGAGCACAAGCTGGAACAGCCGCACTTCATTACCCAGTACCCGTTCGAAGTCTCGCCGCTGGCCCGTCGCAACGACGAGAACCCGAACGTGACCGATCGTTTCGAGCTGTTCATCGGTGGTCGCGAAATCGCCAACGCCTACTCCGAGTTGAACGACGCGGAAGACCAGGCCGAGCGTTTCATGGCCCAGGTGGCCGACAAGGACGCCGGTGACGACGAAGCCATGCACTACGATGCCGACTTCGTTCGCGCCCTGGAGTACGGCATGCCGCCGACCGCCGGTGAAGGTATCGGCATCGATCGCCTGGTGATGCTGCTGACCAACTCCCCGTCGATCCGCGACGTGATCCTGTTCCCGCACATGCGGCCGCAAGCGTAAATATGTTGAATAAAAAGCCGCCGCTAACAGGCGGCTTTTTATTGTCTGTGTGGCACTGACGTACTGCTTTTTTCATTTTTTATGTGAGAGGAATACCTGTCGTGAACCGTGCAATTGCTCAAGAAGGTGCAGCTGGCATCGCCACTGCGGTCGCTGAAAGTGTTCAGTACCAGGGCCGCAAGGCCAGCCGACAGGGCAGTGAGCAACGTCGCCAGGATATTCTCGACGCGGCCATGCGCATCGTCGTGCGCGATGGCGTGCGCGCCGTGCGTCATCGCGCGGTCGCCGCCGAAGCCGGTGTGCCGCTGTCGGCCACCACCTATTACTTCAAGGATATCGATGACCTGCTCACCGATACCTTCGCCCAATACGTCGAGCGCAGCGCCGCCTTCATGGCCAAGCTCTGGGCCAACAACGAAGGCTTGCTGCGGGAGATGGTCGCCTATGGCGACGGCAGCCCGGAGTCCCGCGCGCAACTGGCCGATGACATTGCCCGCCTGACCGCCGACTACGTGCAGCGGCAACTGCATAACCGCCGCGAGCATCTGATGGCCGAGCAGGCGTTTCGCCAGGAGGCGCTGCTCAACCCGCGCCTGGCGGTGCTGGTGCGCTCCCACCAGCAGATCCTGCTGCACGGCACCTGCCAGTTTTTCCAGGTATTGGGTTCCCGCGAGCCGCAACAGGATGCCAAAGTGTTGACGTCTATAATCGGACGGATGGAATATCAGGGCCTGCTCAACGGGGCAGAGCCGTTGGCCGACGAAGACATGCTGGGCATTCTTACCCGGTACATGCATCTGGTTCTGGCCTCGGTGTGATGTGTTCCCTGTAGCTGCTGCCGCAGGCTGCGATAAGGTCCGAAGGGCCTTCCTGCGGATTCCATGGGCGCTGGAGCGAACGCGGGCTTCATCAGCTGCCACGCGTGTTTGAGTCGACTGCCGATAGGGAGTGTTGAATGAAAGCCTGGCGCGTTGTGATCGCCTTGTCGTTCCTGCTGCTCAGTGGCTGCCTGGTGTCCTTCAAGGAACCCTTGCCGGCCGATCAGGCAGCGCCTGCGGCGTTGCTGGGCAAATGGACCAGCAAGAATGCCTGGGGCGAACCGCTCACCCTGCAGCTGAGCCGCATCGGCAACAACCGCTACAAGGCCGTCACTTCCGTCAAGGCCAGGCCGCAACAGCACGACACCTACGAATTTACCGTTTCCCGCCATGGCAGCCGCTGGTATCTCTCGGCGGCGGTGCCCCAGGCGCTGGGTGGGCACTTCACCATCGCCGGTTTCGAGTTGACCGACGACCACGAACTGGTGCTCTACCAGCTCGATCTCGAGCAGATCAATCAGGCCCGCGGGCAGAATGCCCTGCGAGGCGAACCGTTCGACACCAAGGACGGCGAGGGCGTGCTGATCGACAGCGCGCTACCACAGGTTTTCGCCTATCTGGACGACCCCGCCAACTCCGACGTGTTCGTCGAGGCGGCGCGCTTCCAGCGGGCGGGCAAGTAAACGCAGTACAGACGTTTTAACGGGAGTTTTGGGGTGGACGATTACCAGCAGACGATACGCACCTTGTCCGATCGCATTGTGCTGGCACAGACGCCGATCCGCGTACTGGATGCGGTGAAGTGGGACGACAACATCCGCAAAGGTTTCCTCAAGGCCAACGGTAAGGAAATGCCGGCGGTGGACCGCGCCTATTACGAAGGCCGGCCGCTGTCTTTCGACTCCAGCGCGGTGAAGCTGGAGTTCCAGAACATCGAGCGTGACATCACCCGGCAACTGGGCCAGTTCAACCCGGTGGGGCAGATCATGCGGCGCATGTGCAAGGAGTACCGCATGGTGGTGCGGATGCTCGAGGCCCGTGGCACCGAGGATTTCGGGCTGATATCCCAGGAGCTCTACGGCGCGGCCTCCGACGCTTTTCATGCCGGCGACCCGACCCTGGCCGACCTGGGCCTGATGCTCTCGGATTACCTGAACAACATCGACGGCCGTGGCGACCTCAAGGACGAACCCAAGACCCTGAGCGCCAAGGAAGCCGTGAGCCTGCTGCAAAGCCGGCTGAACAAGGTGTTCGGCGAGGCAGAGGAAACCATCCGGGTCTTCGAGTCCGACGGCATTGTCGCCGACGCGGCGGCCGGCGCCGACTACATCAAGATCCGCGCCGACGCCATGTTCAACGAGCGCGATGTGCGGGCCCTGGAAGTCCACGAAGGCTTGGTGCACGTGGGCACCACCCTCAATGGCCTGAACCAGCCGATCTGCACCTTCCTGTCCAAGGGCCCACCCTCGTCGACCGTGACCCAGGAAGGCCTGGCGATCCTGATGGAGATCATCACCTTTGCCTCCTACCCGAGCCGTCTGCGCAAGCTGACCAACCGCACCCGCGCCATTCACATGGTGGAGGAGGGCGCGGACTTCATGCAGGTGTTCGCGTTCTTCCGCGAGCAGGGTTTCGAAATGGCCGAAAGTTATGGCAACGCCAGCCGGGTGTTCCGTGGTTCGGTGCCGACGGGCCTGCCATTCACCAAAGACTTGTCCTATCTCAAGGGCTTCATCATGGTTTACAACTACATTCAGTTGGCCGTGCGCAAGGGCAAGCTCGAGCAGATCCCGCTGATGTTCTGCGGCAAGACCACCCTGGAGGACATGCGTACCCTGCGCCAGTTGGTCGACGAAGGCCTGGTGGTGCCGCCCAAGTACCTGCCGGACCAGTTCCGCGACATGAACGCGCTGTCAGCCTGGATGTGTTTCTCCAACTTCCTCAACCACCTGAGCCTGGACCGGATCGAGGCGGACTACTCCAACATCCTTTGACGCATACCCATGTAGGAGCGGCCGGTCGACGTTCGATTGCCCGCGATAAAGGCGCCGCGGTTTTTCTGAGTCACCGCGCCATCGGTTATCGCGGGCAAGCCTCGCTCCTCCAGAAGTATCCCTTTCCACCCCCTGTCGTGAGGCTTCAAACGGATGCGAGTCCTCAGCATTGTCTGCCTGCTACTGGCCTTGAGCGGTTGCAGCTCGCTGCTGTTCTATCCCGAGCGCGGTTTGCCGTTCACCCCGGACAAGGCCCGGCTCGACTACCGCGACGTCACCCTGAGCGCCGCCGACGGCACGCGCCTGCACGGCTGGTGGCTGCCGGCCAAGGCCGGGGTGCCGGTCAAGGGCACGGTGCTGCACCTGCACGGCAATGGCGGCAACCTGTCCGGGCACCTCGGCGGCAGCTGGTGGTTGCCGGAGCAGGGCTACCAGGTGCTGCTGGTGGACTACCGTGGCTACGGGGTGTCGCAAGGCAAACCGAGCCTGCCGGCGATCTACCAGGACGTCGACGCGGCCTTCCAGTGGCTGGACCGGGCGCCCGAGGTCCAGGGCAAGCCGCTGATTGTCCTGGGCCAGAGCCTGGGCGGCGCCCTGGCCATCCACTATCTGGTGGAACAGCACCCGGAACGCCAGCGCCAGCTCAAGGCCATTGTCTTCGACGGGGTGCCGGCCAGTTACCGCGAGGTGGGTCGTTTTGCCCTGAGCACGTCCTGGATGACCTGGCCGTTCCAGGTGCCGCTGTCCTGGCTGGTGCCGGATGGCGACAGTGCGATCAAGGCCATCGCGCGCCTGGATGGCGTGCCCAAGCTGATCTACCACAGCATCGACGATCCCCTCGTACCGCTTTCCAACGGCATCCGTCTGTATCAAGCTGCGCCCCCGCCCAGGGTGCTGCAGCTGACCCGTGGCGGGCATGTGCAGACCTTCGCCGACCCGGTCTGGCGCCAGGTGATGTTGCGTTACCTTGAGGACCCGCAGCACTTCAACGGCCTGCGCCGCCTGGGCGAAATCCCGAATTACCCTGCACCTTTGAATCCAGTCGTAGAACCTCCAGAGAGTCCGCAATGAGCGAAGAACGTAACGCCATCCCCCTGATCATCACCGGTATCTGCAGCATCCTCGGCACCGTGGCGTGCCTGTGGTACTACGGCTACCTGCATTTTGCCAAGCCGGAGGATGCGTTGCTGCTCAACGATTTCACCATGCTCAAGACCGTGCCCGGCGAGGACTACAAGGTGTCCCTGGAGCCGGCGGCCGAGGTGGCGCAGTGCATCGATGGCGTGCTGGTGCTGTTCGACACCGAGCAGAAAGGCCTGACCGGCGTGCTGGTCAACAACAAGAAGCGCGCCGTGCGCTGCATGGGCCAGGAAACCCCGAAGCTGGAGCAGTGACCGAAAGGTTTGCCAGCGCAAGCCGCGATCCGTTTGCCGCAATAAAAAAGCCCCGCCGATCAAGGCGGGGCTTTTTATTGGCTGCGCGGTTGAGTGCGCAGGGCCGGGCTTAGTTGACGCTGACGGCCGAACGTGGCGCGACCGGCTGGTTGTCGTTGGAAATGGTGACTTCCACGCGACGGTTCATGGCGCGCCCGGAAACGCTGCCGTTGTCGGCAACCGGGTATTGCTTGCCATAACCCTGGGCGACGATGCGTGCCGGATCGACACCCATCTTGATCAGGGCGACCTGTACCGAAGTGGCGCGACGCTCGGACAGCGACTGGTTGTAAGCCGCGCTGCCGGTGCTGTCGGTGTAGCCTTCGACAATCACTTTGCGGTCAGGGTTGTCGCGCAGGAACTGCGCCAGCTTGTTGATGTTGACCAGGCCGCTGGACTTCAGGTCGGCCTTGTTGGTGGCGAACAGCACGTCACCGAAGGTCACCAGGGTACCGCGGTCGGTCTGCTTGGCGTTGAGGCTCGATTGCAGTTGCTTGATCTGCGCGTCGCGGGCATCGAGAAGCGCCTTGGCGCGCTGGTCGCCGGCGTCCTTGAGCTGGGTTTCCGCGGTGCGCAGGGCGATGGTCTGCTTGGCCACTTCAATCCGCTGGTTGGTCAGGTAGGCCAGTTGGTCGACCTTCTTTTCGTCCTCCTTGTTCAGGTAGGCCTTGTCGGCCTTGTCCAGCCATTCGCTGGCGTCCTTGGTTTCCAGGGCCGCCACCTTGGTGGCCTGCGGATTGGCCTGCAGGGCGGAGTAGTTGGTCCGGGCGTTTTCCAGGTTGGCGTTAGGTGGGGTAGAGCATGCCGCCAGCGCCACGCTCAGGGCCAACAGGGCAGGGATCATCAGTTGTTTACGCATAATGGTTTCGTCCTTTTATCGATTGCGAATACGTGGGAATCGGCGCCCGCGGCTCATTGCACGCTGCGCATGCCTTCCTGACGTAGTTCCTGAACACCTTTCTGAGAGTCCTTCAATGCCTGTTCGGCCTTGGCTGCCTGGGCCTTGCGCTCGGCGACGCGGGCGTCCCATTCGGCCTGCTCGGCCAGGCGCCGGGCTTCGTCGTAGTTCTTGTCGTGCATGGCGAGCTCGGCTTGCTTGAGCTTGTCCTGAGCCGATTTCATTTCCACGGCGGCAAATTCGGTACCGCCTGCGCTGACTGCGCTGTTGACCGCAGATTGCGTCACCGCGTATTGCTCGCTCGGCGGATTACCGGCGCAACCGGCCAGGACCAGGCTGCTACCGAGAGCCAGCGCGGCCAGTTTCAGCCCGCGCAGAGGGGTGGACGAGGATTTGGCAGTGCTGATCTTCATGGTCTTCAACTCCATTGGATAACTCCTGAAAAACATCAAAATCCATCCCGGTTCCGACGCCGTAACGCTGAGTGACGACATGCTGAGGGCGTTGAAAATGAAACGGCCGTTCCAGTGATGGTTATTGGCTGTGACCCGAGGCTTTTTTGAATAGTTCAGAGAAGATGGCCAATCGCCCGGAAATTTTCTGACTGCGCGGACAAGGCTCTAAATAAGGAACTTTTGCCGTGCGCAGGGGTACTCCTGACCCGATCCGGGGTCAGGAATAACGCTTTTATCGGGGAAAAAATGCGGGGATGGATCAGTGTTTCTGCTCGTCTGCCTGGGCCGACATATCGTGCAGATAACGCCGCGACAGGGCGAGAAAACGCGGGGTAGGGCCGATGTCTTCGTAGAGCGGATCGCCTTCCTCGTCGGTGGCGACCACATGCTGGCCCTGGACATAAGGGAAGCTGGTTTCGAGTTCCTCCAGGGCAGCCCCGATCAGTTCGCCGAGCAGTTCCTCGGTCCGGCGCTTGGGGTACATCTCGGAAATCGCCGCCAGGCGTGCGGCGGCTTCGACATCCAGGTAGATCGTGTAGCCGGTCTTGGTCAGGCGACCCTTGGCGTTTTCTTCCCAGTGTTGCGCGAGCTCACGGATTTTCATGGCAACCTCAATGAACACCTGCTTGTGGCAGGGCCTGGTGAGTGACCGGCCTGTGCCGGCGCTAAGCCGTTGTGCGGCTTACTCTTGAGACTAGCTCCATCGCGCAAGGTTTAAAGGCGCTTCGTCGTGCGCCGGCCTTGCCCGGAGCCGTTCGCGCCAAGACCGCCCTTGCTAATAGCCATGTGCTGGCGGCACTCTTGGGGCTTAGCAGGAGCCCCGAGTCCGCTGGAGAACAGGTAGATGACCGATATTGATGCGCGCTTGCGCGAAGATGTTCACCTGCTGGGTGAGCTGTTGGGCAACACCATTCGTGAACAGTATGGCGAGGGTTTCCTCGACAAGATCGAACAGATTCGCAAGGGCGCCAAGGCCGACCGGCGCGGTTCGCTGGATGCCGAACTCAGCGCCAGCCTCAACCAGCTCAGCGAGGACGAACTGCTGCCGGTGGCGCGGGCGTTCAACCAGTTTCTCAACCTGGCCAACATTGCCGAGCAGTACCAGTTGATTCACCGTCGCGAGGAGTCGCAGCCGGCGCCGTTCGAGTCGCGGGTGCTGCCGGAACTGCTGGCGCGCCTGCGGGCCGAAGGCCATGGCGCCGAGGCGCTGGCCCGGCAGTTGGGGCGGTTGGAGATCGAACTGGTGCTGACCGCGCACCCTACCGAAGTCGCGCGCCGCACGCTGATCCAGAAATACGATGCCATCGCCGCGCAACTGGCCGCCCAGGACCATCGCGACCTGACCTCGGCCGAACGCGCGCAGATCCAGACCCGCTTGCAGCGCCTGATCGCCGAAGCCTGGCACACCGAAGAAATCCGCCGTACCCGGCCGACCCCGGTGGACGAAGCCAAGTGGGGCTTCGCGGTGATCGAGCATTCGCTGTGGCAGGCCATCCCCAACTATTTGCGCAAGGCCGACCAGGCCCTGCATGCGGCCACCGGCATGCACTTGCCGCTGGAGGCGGCGCCGATCCGCTTCGCTTCGTGGATGGGCGGCGACCGTGACGGCAACCCCAATGTCACCGCGGCGGTGACCCGCGAGGTGCTGTTGCTGGCGCGCTGGATGGCCGCCGACCTGTACCTGCGCGATGTCGATCAACTGGCTGCCGACCTGTCCATGCAGCAGGCCAACGCAGCGTTGCGGACCCTGGCCGGCGACAGCGCCGAACCCTATCGCGCGGTGCTCAAGCAGTTGCGCGAGCGCCTGCGGGCCACCCGCAACTGGGCCCAGGCCTCGTTGAGCGGTAGCGTGCCGGCGACAGCCCAGGTCTTGCAGAACAACCGCGAGCTGCTGGACCCGCTGGAGCTCTGCTACGCGTCCCTGCACGAATGCGGCATGGGCGTGATCGCTGATGGACCGTTGCTCGACTGCCTGCGCCGCGCGGTGACCTTCGGCCTGTTCCTGGTGCGCCTGGACGTGCGTCAGGATTCCTCGCGGCACACCGCGGCCATGACCGAAATCACCGATTACCTGGGGCTGGGCCGCTACGGCGACTGGAGCGAGAAAGAGCGCATCGATTTCCTGATGCGCGAACTGGGCAGCCGCCGTCCGCTGCTGCCCGGTTACTTCAAGCCATCGGCCGATACCGCCGAAGTGCTGGCGACCTGCCGGGAAGTCGCCGCGGCCCCGGCGGCTTCGCTGGGTTCCTATGTCATCTCCATGGCCGGCGCCGCTTCCGATGTGCTCGCCGTGCAACTGCTGCTCAAGGAAGCCGGTGTGCTGCGGCCGATGCGCGTGGTGCCGCTGTTCGAAACCCTGGCCGACCTGGACAACGCCGGCCCGGTGATCGAGCAGTTGCTGCTTTTGCCGGGCTATCGCTCGCGCTTGCAGGGCCCGCAGGAAGTGATGATTGGTTATTCCGACTCGGCCAAGGATGCTGGCACCACGGCTGCTGCCTGGGCGCAGTACCGGGCCCAGGAAAAACTGGTGGATATCTGCCGCGAGCAGCAGGTCGAGCTGTTGCTGTTCCACGGTCGCGGTGGCACCGTGGGGCGTGGCGGCGGCCCGGCCCACGCGGCGATCCTGTCGCAGCCGCCGGGATCGGTGGCGGGGCGCTTCCGCACCACCGAGCAAGGGGAAATGATTCGTTTCAAATTCGGCCTGCCGGACATCGCCGAGCAGAACCTCAATCTCTACCTGGCGGCGGTGCTGGAAGCGACCTTGTTGCCACCGCCGCTGCCGCAGCCGGCCTGGCGCGACCTGATGGACGAGTTGGCCGACGACGGGGTGAAGGCCTATCGCGCGGTGGTACGGGAGAACCCACAGTTCGTCGAGTATTTCCGCCAGTCCACGCCGGAGCAGGAACTGGGGCGCCTGCCATTGGGCAGCCGGCCGGCCAAGCGCCGCGCCGGCGGCATCGAAAGCTTGCGGGCCATTCCGTGGATTTTCGGCTGGACCCAGACGCGCCTGATGCTGCCGGCCTGGCTGGGCTGGGAAACCGCCTTGAGCAAGGCCCTGGAGCGCGGGGAGGGTGAGTTGCTGGGGCAGATGCGCGAACAGTGGCCATTTTTCCGCACGCGCATCGACATGCTGGAGATGGTGCTGGCCAAGGCCGACGCGGATATCGCCCGTTCCTACGACGAGCGATTGGTCGAACCGGCGCTGCTGCCATTGGGTGCGCATTTACGCGACTTATTGTCGCAGGCGTGTTCGGTGGTCTTGGGGCTGACCGGCCAGTCGCAGTTACTGGCACATAGCCCTGACACCCTGGAGTTCATTCGCCTGCGCAATACCTACCTGGACCCGCTGCATCTATTGCAAGCCGAACTGCTGGCCCGTTCGCGGCGCCAGGACGGCGCGCAGGACAGCCCGGTGGAACAGGCGCTGCTGGTGTCTGTGGCGGGGATTGCCGCCGGTTTGCGCAATACCGGCTAAGGTAATTGCCGGGGTTTTCAGTGGCTTGGCGCGGTACTTCGAGCACTCTCCCGAAAGGGCTGGCGACCGTCGCCAGGCGACACTTTGTTATGGGGTTGCGACCAGCAACACCCTGTCGCCAGGGCATAAAGTCGGCGGGTTGCTCCGACTTTCGGCTGCTTGTGTGCGCTGTGTCGGCTGTGTATCTTGATCAGCCTTTGGCCGTTTGGGCGGCCACTATCCCATTTCCGAGATTGGCCCCACGAGGCGAATCCGAGCGTTTCTAAATAAAAAATTGAGGAGCACATCGATGCGCGTAATTCTGCTGGGAGCTCCCGGGGCCGGTAAAGGTACTCAGGCAAAGTTCATCACCGAAAAATTCGGCATTCCGCAAATCTCCACCGGCGACATGCTGCGCGCAGCGGTCAAGGCCGGCACCGAGCTGGGCCTGAAAGCCAAGAGTGTGATGGACGCCGGTGGCCTGGTCTCCGATGACCTGATCATCAACCTGGTCAAGGAACGCATCAGCCAGGCCGATTGCGCCAAGGGTTTCCTGTTCGACGGCTTCCCGCGCACCATTCCTCAGGCCGAAGCGCTGGTCAAGGCCGGCGTCGAGCTGGATAACGTGGTCGAAATCGCCGTCGACGACGAAGAGATCGTCCAGCGTATCGCCGGTCGCCGCGTACACGAAGCCTCGGGCCGCGTTTACCACACTGTCTACAATCCGCCGAAAATCGCCGGTAAAGACGACATCACCGGTGAAGACCTGGTCCAGCGTAAAGACGACACCGAAGAAACCGTGCGTCATCGCCTGTCGGTCTACCACTCCCAGACCAAGCCGCTGGTGGAGTTCTACCAAGGCCTGGCCGCCAATCAGGGCAAGCCGAAGTACAGCCACATCGCGGGCGTCGGTTCGGTCGAGTCGATCACCAGCAAGGTGCTCGAAGCGCTGAGCTGACCAGTCGTACCGGCTTCATCTTCAACGGCCCGCTTGCGGGCCGTTGCTGTTTATAATGCGTCACTTTTTTCAACTCCCTCTGCCTTATGGAAACATCGATGAGCACCTTGCTGGCCCTGGACACCGCGACTGAAGCCTGCTCGGTTGCCTTGCTGCACGACGGCAAGGTGACGAGCCATTACGAGGTGATCCCGCGCCTGCATGCGCAGAAGCTGCTGCCGATGATCCAGACGCTGCTGGCCGATGCCGGCATCAGCCTGCTGGCCGTCGATGCCATTGCCTTCGGTCGTGGGCCGGGGGCCTTTACCGGGGTGCGGATCGCCATTGGCGTGGTGCAGGGCCTGGCCTTCGCCCTCGAGCGCCCGGTGCTGCCGGTGTCGAACCTGGCGGTGCTGGCGCAGCGGGCCTTGCGCGAACACGGTGCGACCCAGGTGGCCGCCGCCATCGATGCGCGGATGGATGAGGTCTACTGGGGCTGCTACCGCGAAGTGGCTGGCGAGATGCGCCTGGCCGGGGCCGAAGCGGTGTTGCCGCCGGAAGCCGCCGCATTGCCGGCGGACGCCAGCGGCGCCTGGTTCGGCGCGGGCACCGGCTGGGGCTATGCCGAGCGTATCGGCGTCGAACTCAGCGGCCAGGATGCGGGTATGCTGCCCCATGCCGAAGATTTGCTGACCCTGGCGCGCTTTGCCTGGGAACGCGGCGAGGCGATCCCGGCGGATGAGGCGCAACCGGTGTACCTGCGGGACAAGGTGGCGACGCCCAAGGCGCGCTGACCGCGCTCCAGGGCCGTCTGCCAGCATGAGTCCGTGCGATGAGCGTGCCAATCGTCAGGTTTTCGCGGCAGTTTCCGGCGGCTTTTAAACCTTTTGCATTTTCTGTGTTCTAGTTATCACTCGGGCATTTGCGTAGTCGGCTAGGTGCCGCTAAATTGCCATCATTGATATCGGGCATGTATTTATGCGCATAGACGGCATTTCCTCTCAGTCCTACCCCATCAAGCGCAAGCCTCGCAAAGGCAGCGTGCTGCTGGACGACTCCCTCGAGGACGCAGATGCCGTCGAAGTCCAACCCGAGACTCCTGCCCAGGCGCGCTCCCAGGCTTCTGCCGGGCGCACCAGCAATCTTCCCGCCCGTCCACAGGACATGATCTTCCAGCGCGCCATGAAAAGAAGCGTCGCCAACGCCCTGGCCAGCTACCTGACCACCGCCGGTTTCGTCGATTGGGATATGGAAGTGGTGGGTCTCGACCTGCACATCTGATGTTGCTGCCTTATTACCTCGGTTGTCCTTCCTGGAGCGAAAACGCCTGGCGTGAGTACCTGTACCCGGAAAGCGCGCGGCCGACGGATTTTCTCGGCCTGTATTGCCAGGTCTTCAATGCCGTGGAAGGCAACACCACCTTCTACGCGCGCCCCGCCGAGGCCACGGTGCAGCGCTGGGCGCAGACCATGCCGGAACATTTCCGCTTCACCGCCAAGTTTCCCGGCGATATCAGCCATGGCGGCGACTTGCGCGAGCAACTGGGCGCGGCCGAGAGCTTCCTGCAATTGCTCAGCCCGCTGGGCGAACGGGTTTCGCCGTTGTGGCTGCAACTGCCTGCGAGCTTCACGCCACAACGCCTGGCCGAGCTGGCGGGCTTTATCGACGGCCTGGAGCGGCCGTTGGCGGTGGAAGTTCGGCATCGGGACTTCTTCGCCAAGGGCGATGCCGAGCGCATGCTCAATCGCCTGCTGCTGGATCGTGGCGTGGAGCGCATCTGCCTCGACCCGCGCGCCTTGTTCAGTTGCACTTCCAGCGAGCCGTCGGTGCTCCATGCGCAATCGAAGAAACCCAAGGTGCCGCCGCGCCCGGCCGCCTTCACCCAGTTTCCCCAGGTGCGCTTTATCGGCCATCCGCAGCTCGAGGCCAACGACCCGTTCCTGGTGCCCTGGATCGACAAGGTCGCCGGCTGGATCGAGGAAGGGCGAACCCCCTACATCTTCCTGCACACCGCCGATAACCGCCTGGCCGCCGAGCTGGCGCGGCGTTTCCACGCGCGCCTGATGCAGCGCCTGCCTGGATTGCCGGCCTTGCCTGAGCTATACAGAGAGCCCGCCGCGGAGCAACTCGGCTTGCTCTGAGGCGGGATCATTTCCCTGCCCAGGAGGCCGCCAATGGATGCGCAAACCCTTCGAGCCCAAACCTTCAAGGCCCTGCATGAGCGTGATCGGGCCTTCGTGATTCCCAACCCCTGGGATGCAGGCTCCGCCAAGATGCTGGCCAGCCTCGGCTTCGAGGCCCTGGCGACCACCAGCGCCGGTTTCGCGTTCTCCCTGGGCCGCCCCGACGCTGAAGGCGCCTTGTCCCTGGAGGACACCCTGGGCAACGTTCGCGCCATAGTCGGGGCCAGCGATCTGCCGGTGGCGGTGGACCTGGAAAACGGTTTTTCCGACAGCCCCGAAGGCTGTGCCCGGACCCTGCGCCAAGCGGCCGCCCGCGGAGCGGTGGGCGGCTCCATCGAAGACGCCACGGGCCGGGCCGATGCTCCGATCTACGACTTCAAGCTGGCGGTCGAGCGTATCGAGGCCTCGGTCGCCGCGGTGCGGCAATTGCCTTTTCCCTTTGTGCTTACCGCGCGGGCGGAGAACCTGCTGCATGGCCGCCAGGATCTGCCGGACACCATTCGCCGCCTGCAAGCCTATGCCGAGGCCGGCGCCGATGTGTTGTATGCGCCCGGGCTGCGCTCGGCCGAGGAAATCATCGCGGTGGTCCGGGCGGTGGCGCCGAAGCCGGTCAACGTGCTGATGTCGGGCGGCCTGAAATTGACCGTGGCGCAACTGAGCGAGCTGGGGGTGAAGCGGATCAGCGTCGGTTCGGCCCTGGCGCGGGCCGCCTATGGCGCCTTCTATCAGGCGGCGCAGGAAATTCGTGACCACGGCAGCTTCCACTTTGCCGACCAGGCCTTGCCGTTCGCGCAGATCAACGGCTTGTTCAAGGGCTGAGCGGCCGGGAGCCAGTGTGCGAGCGGGCAGGCTGTTGTTGCTGTTTTCGTTGCTGGTCGCGGCCGGGCTGGTGAGTGTCTGGCGTGGCTGGCTGCCACTGCCCGCGGCCTGGAATCCCTGGGCGCCCTTGCAGGTCAGGGAGCCGCCCAATCTGTTGACCCGCTTCAAACTGATGCGCCTGCGCGCTGACCCGCAGTTGTGCGATCAGGTATTGCGCGACTCCGGCTTGCGGGTGGCCCGGCAGCAGGACAGCCGCCCGGACGCCGACTGCCCACTGCGCAATGTCCTGCGCGTGCAGGGCGGGGATATCGCCCTGAGCAGCAGCTTCCTCGCCAGTTGCCCGCTGGCCTTTGCCCTGTACCAGTACCATGCTTTGCAACCCGCGGCCCAGGCCGTTTACGGGCAGAGAATAAGCCGCATCGAGCATCTGGGCAGCTTTGCCTGCCGCAACATGTACAGCCGCGAAAACGGTTTCCGCAGCCAGCATGCGACGGCCGATGCCCTGGATATCTCGGGTTTTCGCCTGGCCGACGGTCGCCATATCAGCGTGCTAAAAGACTGGCCGGGGGAGGGGGCGGACGCGCGTTTTCTGCGCCTGGCCCGCGACGGGGCCTGCGATGCGTTCCAAGTGGTGCTGAGTCCGGATTACAACGCCGCCCATCGCAACCACTTCCACCTGGATGTGGGGCCCTGGTGGATCTGTCGATGAAACCGGCTTGAGGTTTAGGCGGCGATCCGCAGGTTCTGCAGGATCAGCGGACGCGCCCAGCCGGTATCGAAATCGAACTGTTTCTGCTGCTCGATAAGCTCTTCCGGCGGGAAGGGCGGAAAGGGTTTGTCCAGCAGGTCCATTTCGAATTCGGCGATCGGCAGGTGCAACGGCCGTGGTTGCGGCGCCGGGCTCGGCTCGGGCAGGGGCTGGCCGGCATTGAGGACAATG
Organism: Pseudomonas sp. T8; assembly: GCF_024610635.1. Lineage (NCBI taxonomy): Bacteria > Pseudomonadati > Pseudomonadota > Gammaproteobacteria > Pseudomonadales > Pseudomonadaceae > Pseudomonas > Pseudomonas sp. T8. The sequence continues at coordinate 2,992,100 of NZ_CP102374.1, read as the reverse complement.
GGGCGTACCCAGCCGCTTTCGAAGTCTTGCTGGCGTTGCTGGGCGACGATTTCTTCAGGCGGGAAGGGCGGAAAGGGTTTGTCCAGCAGGTCCATTTCGAACTCGGCGATCGGCAGGAACAGCGGCTCCGGCGGGCGGATCTCGGTGTCCTGGACGTCGCAATGGCGCTGGGTAACGATTTGCGTCAGCAGGTCGCTGCCGCCATGGGGTTCGGTCGGGCCGTCCACTGCCACCAGAGAATTGTCGTCAGTGACCTTCGTGCCATCGCCGCGTTGCTCGGCCAGCGCCTGGGCAAAAAAATCCTGCCACAGATGGCTGACGCCGCTCAGTGCCTGGGAATTTTTGAGGCCGTAATCGCCGTGGGGCGATATGACGCCAATGGATAGGCTTCGAATGTCTGACATTTCTCTCGGGTCGACGCTCAGCTCTGGCAAAATGCCGGATAGTTCTTTTATCGGCAGTTTTTGCCGATCATTAATTTTTTGAGCGTGTTTTCAGATGAGTGAGCAACCAGCGGCCTGCCGCATCAAAGTCGAGGCCTTGGCCGATGCATTCCAGCCGCAGGCGGCGCACTGGGCCGAGCGACTGGGGCTGCCATTGCAGATCGACGAGGCGGAGTTCGCCCTGCAGGTCGGCGAGCAGGGCTTGCAACTGCAGCAGCTCGGCGCCGACGCGCCAGGGCCGGTGCGCGTGGACTTTGTCGAAGGCGGCGCGGCGCATCGGCGGCTGTACGGTGGCGGTAGCGGGCAGATGATCGCCAAGGCGGTGGGGATCGCCCAGGGCGTGCGTCCGCGGATCCTGGATGCCACGGCGGGGCTGGGCAAGGATGCGTTCGTCCTGGCCAGCCTGGGCTGCGAGATGAGCCTGATCGAGCGCCAGCCATTGATCGGCGCCTTATTGGAAGACGGCCTGGCCCGGGCGGGAGAGGATTTCGAGGTGGCGCCGATCGTGGCGCGCATGCACTTGCTCAAAGGCAACTCGATCGAGGTGATGCGCAACTGGGAGGGCGAGCCGCCCCAGGTGATCTACCTGGACCCGATGTTCCCGCATCGGGAAAAGACCGCGCTGGTGAAAAAGGAAATGCGCCTGTTCCGCCCCCTGGTCGGAGACGATCCGGATGCCCCGGCGCTGCTGGAGGCCGCCCTGGCCCTGGCCAGCCACCGGGTGGTGGTCAAGCGCCCGCGCAAGGCGCCGTGCATCGCCGGCCCCAAGCCGAGCCATGCGCTGGATGGCAAATCCAGCCGCTACGATATCTATCCGAAGAAGGCGCTCAAGGCCTGATAACGGGAAGGCCCTCTGGGCCTTCAATCGCGAGCAAGCTCGCTCCTACAGAGGCTTGTACCATCCCTGTAGGAGCGAGCTTGCTCGCAATGGCTGTCAGGCCGGCTCCGGCCGATACGCGCGCATGAACAATCCCACCACTTCCCGCACATGCTCCTCGGCGTCTTCATCGCTCAGCGGCTCGCCGCAGCCGTAGAGCAGGCGAAAGTTCGCCGTGCCCTTGAGCAGGCAGAAGAAATGCTCGGCGGCATTACGCGGTTTGTCGATGCTCAGGGCACCGCTCTGGTCGATCCGGGCCAACAGCCGCTCCATGCCTTGCAGCATACGCAGGGGGCCGGCCTCGAAGAAGATCTGCGAGAGCTTCGGGTCCTGGCTGCCCAGGGCCAGCATCAGGCGATGCAGGTTCAAGGATTCTTCGCTGTTGATCAGCAGGTGAAAGCCCCGGGCTATGTTCAGCAACACGCTTTCGATCGGCATGCCGGCAGGCAGCTCGAAGATCAGCGTCGGCAGCTGCTCCTCGCACTTGGCCATTACCGCGGAGGAGAACAGTGTCTCCTTGTCGTTGAAATGGCTGTACACCGTCAGCTTGGAAACACCGGCTTCGGCAGCCACCGCGTCCATGCTGGTGCTGGCGTAGCCATTGCTCAGGAACAGCGTTTTCGCGGCTTCGAGAATGGCCTGGCGTTTTGCCAGATCCTTGGGGCGGCCGGGGCCGTTTGAGGTGGAAAGATTGTCGGACATTCTTCGCTTTAATACTGGACTGGTGAGTTTGCTATTAATAACATACCCGCCAGTATAATTATTCGAAGCACCCTTAGCGAAAGGTCCCTCACCATGTTCCGCTATGCCTTACCCCTCGCGTTGCCTGTCAGCCTGGCCGTTCTGCTGTCCGCGTGCGGACATGAAGAAACGGCGCAAACCACCATTCGCCCAGCCATGGTGGTGCAGCCAGAGCCCGCGGCACAGGCCATGGACAGCTACCCTGGCGAGGTCCGCGCGCGTTACGAACCGGACCTGGCGTTCCGGATTGGGGGCAAGGTCAGCCGACGACTGGTCGATGAGGGGCAGCGGGTGAAAGCCGACCAGCCATTGGCCGAGCTCGATCCGCAGGACGTGCGGCTGCAACTGGAAGCCACCCGGGCCCAGGTGGCAGCGGCCGAAGCCAACCTGAACCTGGTGCGTTCCGAGCGCGACCGCTATAAGACCCTGATGGATCGGCAACTGGTCAGCCGTTCCCAGTACGACAACGCCGAGAACCTGTATCGCTCGGGCCTGGCCCGGCTCAAGCAGATCAAGGCCGAGTTCGACGTGGCCAGCAACCAGGCCGGCTACGCCGTGCTGCGCGCGCCCCAGGATGGCGTCGTGGCCCGGCGTACGGTGGAGGTCGGCCAGGTGGTTGCCGCCGGCCAGACCGTCTTTACCCTGGCCACCGACGGCGAGCGGGAAGTGCTGATCAGCCTGCCGGAGCAGGGTTTCGGTCGTTTCCACATCGGCCAGCCAGTGTCGGTGGAACTGTGGAGCCAGCCCGACCAGCGTTTCGCCGGGCAGATCCGCGAGCTGTCGCCGGCCGCCGACCCACGCTCCCGTACCTTCGCCGCCCGCATCGCCTTTACCGCCGGCAAGGTTCCGGCCGAACTGGGGCAGAGCGCCCGGGTGTTCATCCAGGCCGCGGCCAGTGTGCCGTTGTCGGTGCCGCTGTCGGCGGTGACCGCGGAAAACGGCGCCGCCTATGTCTGGCGGGTCGACGCCAACAACACCCTGAAAAAGACCCCGGTGCGTCTCGGTGCCTTCGGTGAGAAGAGCGTGCCGGTGCTCGAGGGCCTTGGGGTCAGTGACTGGGTAGTGGCGGCTGGCGTGCATGTGCTCCATGAGGGGCAGCAGGTGCGCCCGGTGGATCGCTCCAACCGCGTGGTCAATCTGGCGGCCAAGGAGTAATCCCCGATGGGTTTCAATCTTTCCGAATGGGCGTTGCGCAACCGCCAGATCGTGCTGTTCCTGATGCTGTTGCTGGCCATTGTCGGGGCGTTGTCCTACACCAAGCTGGGCCAGAGCGAAGACCCACCCTTCACCTTCAAGGCCATGGTGATCCGCACCAACTGGCCGGGCGCCACGGCCCAGGAGGTTTCCCGGCAGGTCACCGAGCGTATTGAAAAGAAGCTGATGGAAACCGGCGAGTACGAGCGCATCGTCTCGTTTTCCCGCCCGGGCGAGTCCCAGGTGACCTTCATGGCGCGCGACTCGATGCACTCGAACCAGATCCCCGAGCTCTGGTATCAGGTGCGCAAGAAGATCAGCGATATCCGCCATACCTTGCCGCCGGGTATCCAGGGCCCGTTCTTCAACGACGAGTTCGGCACCACCTTCGGCAATATCTACGCGCTGACCGGCGACGGTTTCGACTACGCGGTGCTCAAGGATTACGCCGACCGCATCCAGATCCAGCTGCAGCGGGTCAAGGACGTGGGCAAGGTCGAGCTGCTGGGCCTGCAGGACGAGAAAGTCTGGATCGAACTGTCGAACGTCAAGCTGGCGACCCTCGGTCTACCGCTGGCAGCGGTGCAGCAGGCCCTGGAGGAGCAGAACGCGGTGTCTACCGCCGGTTTCTTCGAGACCAGCAGCGAGCGCCTGCAATTGCGTGTGTCCGGTAATTTCCAGAGCGTCGAGCAGATCAGCAATTTCCCGATCCGGGTGGCCGACCGCACCTTCCGGATCGGCGATGTGGCGGACGTGCGCCGCGGCTTCAATGATCCGCCGGCGCCGCGCATGCGCTTCATGGGCCAGGACGCGATCGGCCTGGCGGTGGCGATGAAGGACGGCGGCGACATCCTGGTGCTGGGCAAGGCGCTGGAACTGGAGTTCGCCCGGATCCAGAAAAACCTCCCCGCCGGCATGGAGCTGCGCAAGGTCTCCGACCAGCCGGCCGCGGTGAAGACCGGCGTCGGCGAGTTCGTCCAGGTGCTGGTGGAAGCCCTGGCGATCGTGCTGCTGGTGAGTTTCTTTTCCCTCGGTGTGCGCACCGGCATGGTGGTGGCCCTGGCGATTCCGCTGGTGCTGGCGATGACCTTCGCCACCATGTATTACCTGGGGATCGGCCTGCACAAGATCTCCCTCGGCGCGCTGGTATTGGCCCTGGGCCTGCTGGTGGACGACGCAATCATTGCGGTGGAGATGATGGCGATCAAGATGGAGCAGGGCTACGACCGGCTCAAGGCCGCCAGCTACGCCTGGACCAGCACCGCGTTCCCGATGCTCACCGGTACCCTGATCACCGCCGCGGGTTTCCTGCCGATTGCCACGGCGCAGTCCGGCACCGGCGAATACACCCGTTCGATCTTCCAGGTGGTGACCATCGCCCTGCTGGCTTCGTGGATCGCCGCGGTGGTGTTCGTGCCCTATCTGGGCGAGAAGTTGCTGCCGGACCTGGCCAAGCTGCATGCGGCCAAGCACGGCAACGGTGACGGCCAGCCCGATCCGTACGGCACGCCGTTCTATCAGCGGGTGCGGCGGATGGTGGAATGGTGCGTGCGCCGGCGCAAGACCGTGATCGCCCTGACCGTGCTGCTGTTCATTGCCTCGGTGATGCTGTTCCGCTTCGTGCCGCAGCAGTTCTTCCCGGCTTCCGGGCGGCTGGAGCTGATGGTCGACCTGAAGCTGGCCGAGGGCGCGTCCCTGAGCAACACCGCCGATCAGGTCAAGCGCCTGGAGGCGATGCTCAAGGAGCACGCCGGCATCGATAACTACGTGGCTTACGTCGGCACCGGTTCGCCGCGTTTCTACCTGCCCCTGGACCAGCAACTGCCGGCGGCGAGTTTTGCCCAGTTCGTGGTGCTGGCCAAGACCATCGAGGAGCGGGAAAGCCTGCGCAGCTGGCTGATCGAAACCCTCGACGAACAGTTCCCGACCCTGCGTTCGCGGGTCACCCGCCTGGAGAACGGCCCGCCCGTGGGTTACCCGGTGCAGTTCCGCGTCACCGGCGAGCACATCGAAGAAGTGCGGGCCCTGGCGCGCAAGGTGGCAGCCAAGGTGCGCGAGAACCCCCATGTGACCAACGTGCACCTGGACTGGGAAGAACCGAGCAAGGTGGTCTACCTCAATATCGATCAGGACCGTGCGCGGGCCCTGGGCGTGAGCACGGCCAACCTGGCGAAGTTCCTGCAAAGCTCGCTCACCGGCTCCAGCGTCAGCCAGTACCGCGAAGACAACGAGTTGATCGAGATCCTGCTGCGCGGGACCTTGCATGAACGTACCGAGCTGTCGCTGCTGTCGAGCCTGGCGGTGCCCACCGACAACGGCAAGAGCGTGGCGCTGTCGCAGGTCGCGACCCTGGAGTACGGCTTCGAGGAAGGCATCATCTGGCACCGCAACCGCCTGCCGAACGTCACCGTGCGTGCCGACATCTATGGCAAGGAACAACCGGCGACCCTGGTGCAGCAGATCCTGCCGACCCTCGAGCCGATCCGCGCCGAACTGCCGGACGGTTACCTGCTGGACGTCGGCGGCACCGTGGAAGACTCGGCCCGTGGGCAGAACTCGGTGAAGGCCGGCGTGCCGCTGTTCATCGTGGTGGTGCTGACCCTGCTGATGCTGCAACTGCGCAGCTTCTCGCGCACGGCGATGGTGTTCCTCACCGCGCCGCTGGGGCTGATCGGCGTGACCCTGTTCCTGATGGTGTTCCGCCAGCCGTTCGGCTTCGTGGCCATGCTCGGGACCATCGCGCTGTCGGGGATGATCATGCGCAACTCGGTGATCCTGGTGGATCAGATCGAGCAGGACATCGCCGCCGGGCTCAAGCCGTGGCAGGCAATCATCGAAGCGACGGTAAGGCGCTTCCGGCCGATCGTGCTGACCGCGCTGGCGGCGGTGCTGGCGATGATCCCGCTGTCACGCAGCGTGTTCTTCGGGCCGATGGCGGTGGCGATCATGGGTGGGCTGATTGTGGCGACGGCGCTGACCCTGCTGTTCTTGCCGGCGCTGTATGCGGCGTGGTTCAGGGTCAAGAAAACCTGATTCGCCTGTAGGAGCGAGGCTTGCCCGCGATCTAGACGCCACGGTGTGCCAGACACACCGCGGTGAGGCCATCGCGGGCAATCGAGCGTCGACCGGCCGCTCCTACAGGTAGGGGTTACAGAGTACCAAACACCTTCTTCGCCAGGCTGGTGGCCGCTGCCGCCGGGTTCTCGCGAATGGTCGCCTCCTGCTTGCCGATCATCTCGAACAGGCCGTTGAGCGCCTGTTCGGTCACGTAGCCTTCGATATTCGCGTTCTTCGCATCCAGCACGCCGAGGGTGGCGGCCTGGCCGGCGAAGGCGTTGTACTGCTTGGCCAGGCCCACCTGGTCGGTGGCCTGCTTGACGATCGGCAGGAACTTCACGCGGATCTGCTCGCGGCTGGTCTTGCTCAGGTACTGGGTGGCGGAATCCTTGCCACCGCTGAGAATGCCCTTGGCGTCCTCCACGCTCATCTTCTTCACCGCATCCACCAGCAGCGCCTGGGCCTGCGGCACAGCGGCCTCGGCGGCCTTGTTCATGCTGCTCTCGAGTTCTTCGACCTGGGCGCCCATGCCGAACTGCTTCATTTTCTTCGCCACTTTGCCGAGGTTGCCCGGCAACTCGATGCGCACGTCCGGGTTATTGCTGAAACCGCCGGCGGTGCCCAGCTGTTTGACCGCGACCTGGGCTCCCTGGGTCAGGGCGTCCTTGAGGCCGCCGGTGGCATCTTGCTGCGACAGGTCGCCGAGGGACAGCGCCAGGGCACTGGCGGAGATCAACAGGCCGGCGCACAGGCTGGTGAAGCGAAGGGAAGAACGGAGCATGGCAGCTTCCTTGTTCAAGAAAAGGGATTAACGAGCCGCGTCGACGCGGATTTTCAGCGGTTGCGGGTCGCTGCCGTCGAGTTTCACCCCGTTGTGCTCGGTGGTGACGAACAGCAGTTTGCCGGCCAGCTCGATCCGCGCGCTGACCGAATAACGGTGCCCGGGTTTGACCTGGGCCGGGTCGTAGCTGAGGTGGAAGGGCAGCGGCACCTGGCCTTTGACCGGGCCTTTCTGTTCGGCCAGCACCACCGCGGGGGCGTCGGCCAGCGACACGTCCTGCAGGCTGACGCTGAGGGTGGCGGCTGGCGGCAGGGCGATGCGTTGCAGGTAGAAGACTTCGCCGTCGAGGCTGGCGTTGCTGGCAGGTTGCATGCTGTTACAGGCCCCGAGCAGGGTGGTAAGGGCGAGCAGGGTGAGCTTTTTCATGATGGATCTCCGTATCGGGAGGCGCCAGAAACCGCCTGGCGCCGATAAGAATCTAGTCGCTTTGTTGCGGGGCGGCGACCTGCTCGGCGGCATCTTCGCTGCGGTGCAGGGCCACCTGGCGGATCGACAGGCGAATCTCCGCCGGCAGCACGCGCTTGGCGGCGCCTTCGGCCAGTTCGCCGAGCAATTCGTGGTAGCTCAGCTTGCCGGCTTCGTCGCGGCGCAGCACGTCCTGCTCCAGCAAGGTCTGGATGAAGTGGCGGAACAGGCTCTTGTCGAAGAACTCCGGGGCATTCAGGCCATGCAGGATCGACAGGCGCTGGGCCATGACCGTGCACAGGTCTTCCAGTTCTTCGGCGCTGATGCTGCGCTGGCCGCTGTTGAGCAGCAGCGAGATGGCCATGTAGAAGCGCTGCAGGGTCTGGGCGATGCTCTTGGACAGCAGGGTCAGCAGCACGAAGTGCCGTGAACTCGGCGCCGGACGCAGGTACAGGTCCTTCTCGAAGCGCAGCAGGCCTTGCTCGACGAAGGCTTCCAGCCACTGGTCGATCACCCCGTCCAGCTCGTCCAGGGACCAGCGGATGAACAGCTCCGACTGCAGGTAGGGATACAGCGCGCGGGTGTAGCGCAGGATCTGTTCGCGGCTCATGCGCGACGAACTCTGGAAGAAGCTCGCCAGCAACGCCGGCAGGGCGAAGATGTGCAGCACGTTGTTGCGGTAGTAGGTCATCAGGACGGCGTTCTGCTCGTCCAGGTAGAGGATCTTGCCCAGGGCATCGCTCTGCTCGGACAGCAGGTCCATGTCCTTCACATGTTCGATCAAGGCCCGGCCATCGCCTTCCGGCAGGGTGGTGTGGGGCGAGTAGGGGACTTTGCGCAGCAGCGCCAGGTACAGGTCCAGGACCCGGGCCATGGCACGGTCGTCGAGGGCCAGGCGGCTGGTGGAGAGCAGCGCCAGGGCCACCAGGTTGACCGGGTTGATCGCCGCCGCTTCGTTCAGGTGCTGGGCGACTTTTTCCCCCAGGCGGTTGGTGGTTTCGTTGAGCCAGGCCGGCTTGAACTGTGGGCCCAGCTCCTGGGCGCGCCAGCCCGGCTGTTCCTGATCGAGGAACTCGGCCAGCTTGATCGGCTCGCCGAAGTTCACCGCCACCTGGCCGAAGCGCTGCTTGAGGGCGCCGATGACCTTGAAGATGTCGAAGATCGACTCTTTCTTCTTGCTCGCGCCGCGCAGTTCGCCCAGGTAGGTGCGGCCTTCCAGCACGCGCTCGTAGCCGATGTACACCGGCACGAAGACGATCGGCATGCGCGAGGAGCGCAGGAAGCTGCGCAGGGTGATGGCCAGCATCCCGGTTTTCGGTTGCAGCATGCGCCCGGTGCGCGAGCGTCCGCCTTCGACGAAGTACTCCACCGGGAAACCCTTGGTGAACAGGGTGTGCAGGTATTCGTTGAACACTGAGGTGTAGAGCGGGTTGCCCTTGAAGGTGCGGCGCATGAAGAACGCGCCACCCCTGCGCAGCAGGCTGCCGATCACCGGCATGTTCAGGTTGATCCCGGCGGCGATGTGCGGCGGGGTCAGGCCGTTGCGGAACAGCAGGTAGGACAGCAGCAGGTAGTCGATATGGCTGCGGTGGCAGGGCACATAGATCACTTCGTGACCGGGGGCGACTTTCTGCACGCTTTCGATGTGGTTGACCTTGATCCCGTCGTAGATCTTGTTCCAGAACCAGCTCAGCACCACTTCGAGGAAGCGGATCGCGGTGAAGGTGTAGTCCGAGGCGATCTCGTTGCCATAGCGCAGGGCCACGGCCTTGGCTTTTTCCGGGGAGATCTTTTCCCGTTCGGCTTCGTCGAGGATCGCCTGCCTGACCAGCGGCTGGTTCAGCAGGCCCTTGACCAGGTTGCGGCGGTGGGAAATGTCCGGGCCGATCACCGCGGCCTTCAGGTTGCGGAAATGCACCCGCAGGATGCGCTGGGCCATGCGCACGGTGCGCTCGTGGCCCTTGTTGTGCTCGATCAGCTCGCGCAGGTGGATCGGCGCGGAGAATTGCACCCGGGTCTTGCGGCCCAAAATCATGATGCTCAGCAGCCGGCGCAGGCGCCCGGTGACCGCCCAGCTGTCGGCGAACAACAGTTTCCACGGGCTCGACTCGCTGTCTGGCGACTGGCCCCAGAACACGCTGACCGGAATGATCTGCGCGTCTTCGGCGGCATTCTGGCTCAGGGCGCTGACCAGGCGGGTCAGGGTCGGTGGCGCGCCGCGCTTGTCCTGGCGGCCGAGCCAGTCCGGGGCCGGGGTCAGGTAGAAGAATGCGGCGGGTTCCAGCAGGTTGCCCACCGAGACCGGCAGCACCGGGCGCGGCAACCCGGCCTTGGTGCACTCGGTATCGACCACGGCGAGGTCGGTGAGCGAAGGGTTTTGCAGGACGTAGAACACCGGGCGACTGCGGTCGAGGTTGAGGGTGAAGGACGACTGGTTGATCGTCTCCGAGCGAACCCAGAGGTACAACAGTCGGCGCAAGGTGCCAAACACAAGACGGCGGAACGGGGAGCGGGTCATACTGCTTCTGCTTTAGTGGAAAAAACCGAGCAGTTGCTCGGGGCGGCTAGTGTGCCGGATTCACCGAAAATCGGCAAAAAAGCGGCAAACAAGATTGAGTTGAGAGTTTTTGTGCCTGTCATATACTCGCCCGACTGACGCCTGGGCATGTGGGCCCCATCAATAGAAACCCAGGTCCAGGCGAAAGTTCTCACGGCTTCGTTTCAGTAAGCCGACTGATAATAAAAAGACGGAGGATGGATTGATGGCAACTCGCGAGACCGGCAGCGTGAAGTGGTTCAACGACGCCAAGGGCTACGGCTTCATTCAGCGTGAAGGTGGTGCCGATGTATTTGTCCACTACCGTGCTATTCGTGGTGAAGGCCACCGCTCGCTGACCGAAGGGCAGCAGGTTGAATACGCCGTGGTAGAGGGGCAGAAGGGGTTGCAGGCTGAGGATGTAGTGGGCTTGTAAGCGTTGTGCCTTGTAGGAGCGAAGCTTGCTCGCGATAGCGTTGTGTCAGGTAAAACGCTATCGCGGGCAAGCCTCGCTCCTACAGTAATCGGAATCAGGCGGTACGCCAGGTAATCTCTTCTTCCCCGTCGGCACTGATGCGAATCCAGCGGTCGGCCGATTCTTCACCTTCTTCCTCGACCCAACTGCCCGGTGCGCAGCGCACTTCGACGTTCAGCGCGGCGAAGGCGGCGCGGGCACAGGCGATGTCGTCGTCCCACGGCGTCTGGTCGCTTTCCAGGTACAGGCTGTTCCACTTGCCCACGGCTTTCGGCAGCCAGGTCACCGGCACGCTGCCGGCCTTGCATTTGTAGGTCTGGCCTTTCTGCACCCAGTCGCTGCACGGGCCCAGGGCTGCGCCGAGCCAGGCGGCGATAGCCTTGTGGTCGACGTCGGCGTCTTTCAGGTAAATCTCGATATCCGGTTGGCGCATGGATGTCCTCACTGCGGGTCTGAAAAATCCATTCGCGGATTTATTCGGCCTCGAGTCGCTGCTCGAGGCCGTGGATTGATGGGTTATTGCAGAACGAAGTAATCGTAGCGCATCGACACGCTGACCTCGAAGGGCTCGGCCTGCTCGATCACGCTGGCTCGGCGTTCGGCACTGGCGCGCCAGCCGTGGGGCGTCATGGCCAGCAGGTTGGCGCGATCCTGCGGATTGCTCAACGTCAGCTTGAAGTCCAGGGTTTCACTGTGTTGCAGCGCCATGCCCGCGGGCACCAGCGCCAGGTGTTTGTCGTCGGTGTATTCGCGGACCTCGTCGTACAGGCGCTCGCGCAATTCCATCAGGTGACCGCTGGTCGGCCCGACCTTCATCAGGCCGCCGCCAGGGCTGAGCAGGCGCTTGGCTTCCTGCCAGTCCAGCGGGCTGAAGACACTGGCGAGGAACTGGCAGCTGGCATCGGCCAGGGGCACCCGGGCCATGCTGGCGATCAACCAGGTCAGCTGCGGGGCACGGCGACAGGCGCGCTTGACCGCTTCCCGGGAGATGTCTAGGGCATAACCGTCCGCCTGGGGCAGCGCTTGGGCGATCTGTGCGGTGTAGTAACCCTCGCCGCAACCGATATCGACCCAGTGCTGCGGGGCGCGCTCGGCGGCCAGTTCGGCCAGGCGCCTGGCCACCGGGGCGTAATGGCCGGCATTGAGAAAGTCGCGGCGGGCTTCGACCATGGCCTGGTTGTCGCCCGGGTCGCGGCTGTTCTTGTGCTGCACCGGCAGCAGGTTCAGGTAACCCTGGCGGGCGCGGTCGAAGCGGTGCCCGGCCGGGCACACGACACCGTTGTCGACGGCGCTCAGGGGCGCCGCGCAGATAGGGCAGGCAAGCATCAGGCGAGCAACTTGATCAGGGTCTGGTAGTAGATTTCGGTCAGCACGTCGAGATCGCTGGCCAGCACCCGCTCGTTGACCTGGTGGATGGTGGCGTTGACCGGGCCCAGCTCGACCACCTGGGTGCCGAGGGTGGCGATGAAGCGCCCGTCGGAGGTGCCGCCGCTGGTGGAGGCTTTGGTCTCGCGGCCGGTGACGTCCTTGATGCTGGCCGACACCGCGTCGAGCAGGGCGCCCGGCTCGGTGAGGAACGGCAGGCCCGACAACGCCCACTCCACATGCCAGTCCAGGCCGTGCTTGTCGAGGATGGTGGCCACGCGCTGTTGCAGGCCTTCAACCGTGGATTCGGTGGAGAAGCGGAAGTTGAACACTGCCACCAGCTCGCCGGGGATCACGTTGGTCGCGCCGGTGCCGGAATTCAGGTTGGAAATCTGGAAGCTGGTCGGCGGGAAGAAGGCATTGCCGTCGTCCCAATGCTCCGCAGCCAGTTCGGCCAGGGCCGGGGCGGCCAGGTGGATCGGGTTCTTGGCCAGGTGCGGGTAGGCCACGTGGCCCTGCACGCCGCGCACCGTGAGCTTGGCGCCGAGGGAGCCGCGACGGCCGTTCTTGACCACGTCACCGACCAGGCTGGTGCTCGACGGCTCGCCGACGATGCACCAGTCCAGGCGCTCCTTGCGCGCCGCCAGGCGCTCGACCACGGCCTTGGTGCCGTGGTGCGCCGGGCCTTCTTCGTCGCTGGTGATCAGGAAAGCCACCGAGCCTTTGTGGTCCGGGTAGTCGGCGACGAAACGCTCGGTCGCCACCAGCATCGCCGCCAGGCTGCCTTTCATGTCCGCCGCGCCGCGCCCGCAGAGCATGCCGTGCTCGTCGATCAACGCGTCGAACGGGTCGTTCTGCCAGGCCTGGACCGGGCCGGTGGGCACCACGTCGGTGTGGCCGGCGAAACACAGCACCGGGCCTTCGTGCTTGCCGTGGGTGGCCCAGAAGTTATCCACATCCTCGATGCGCATCGGCTCCAGCTTGAAGCCGGCATCGCCCAGGCGCTGCATCATCAGCTTCTGGCAGTCGGCGTCGACCGGCGTCACCGACGGGCGGCGGATCAGGTCACAGGCGAGTTGCAGGGTCGGCGAAAGGTCGGCGTGGGCCGTCATGGGGAAACTCCGAAGCAGGGGCAAGGTCAGGCGCTGCTCTTTCTCCGTAGGAGCGAGCTTGCTCGCGATGGACGCAAGAGCGGCGCAGTGCATCAGGGGCTGCGCGTTATTCTTGATATCCATCGCGAGCAAGCTCGCTCCTACAGAGGCGGCGGCGGGCAAGGCGCGCAAAATGGCGGATATCTTAAAGCAAAACGGCGGCCAGAGGCCGCCGTTTAGTGCTTTGCCGCGATTTATGCCGCCGCCACCGGCGCGCTTTCGGCAACGGGTTTTGGCAGCGACGACAGGAAGGCCATGACCAGCGCCGCCACATACGGCAGCGACTGCACCAGCAGCATGGTCACCCAGAAGCGCATGTCGTTGCTCGGCAGGCCACCCTGCACCAGGTAGATACCCAGCGCCGCGCCCCACAACAGCAGCATGATGAACAGCTCCTCACGGGCTTCCGAGATCGCCACCCAGAAACCGTGGTTGTCGGCATTCTTCGGCGTGCGGAAGAACGGAATGCTGCTGGTGAAGAAACCGTACAGCACCGCCTTGGCGATGGTGTGGGACAACGCCAGGCCGGCAATGGCCGCGCAGAACGCGTCCTTGAGGTTGACCCCGACCGCCCGGCGGTAGAGGAAGATGATCTTGCCGACCTTGAACACGAACAGCGCCAGGGGCGGGATCGCGAAGATCAGCAACGGCGGATCGACGCGCTGCGGCACGATGATCATCGCCGCCGACCACAACAGGGCGCCGAGGGTGAAGAAGATGTTCATGCCGTCCGCCACCCACGGCAGCCAGCCCGCGAGGAAGTGATAGCGCTGGCCACGGGTCAGCTCGGTGTCCTTGCCGCGCAGCAGGCTGGCAGTGTGGCGCTTGATGATCTGGATCGCCCCATAGGCCCAGCGGAAACGCTGTTTCTTGAAGTCGATGAAGGTATCCGGCATCAGGCCCTTGCCGTAGCTTTCGTGGTAGTACGCCGCCGACAGGCCTTTCTCGAACACCCGCAGGCCCAGCTCGGCGTCTTCGCAGATGCACCAGTCGGCCCAGCCCAGTTCTTCCAGGACCGAACGGCGGGTCATGGTCATGGTGCCGTGCTGGATGATTGCGTCACGGTCGTTGCGGGTAACCATGCCGATATGGAAAAAGCCCTTGTATTCCGCGTAGCAGAGCTTCTTGAAGGTGCTTTCGTTCTGGTCGCGGTAGTCCTGTGGCGATTGCACCACGGCGATTTTCGGGTCGGCGAAGTGCGGCACCATGTGCTTGAGCCAGTTACGGTCGACGCAGTAGTCCGAGTCGATCACCGCGATCACTTCGGCGTCCTTGGCGGTGTGCGGGATCAGGTAGTTCAGCGCGCCGCCCTTGAAGCCGGCCAGGGGCGCGACGTGGAAGAACTTGAAGCGCGGGCCGAGGGTCTCGCAATAGGCCTGCACCGGCTCCCAGACCGCCGGGTCCTTGGTGTTGTTGTCGATGATCAGGACTTCGAAATCCGGATAGTCGAGGTTGGCCAGGGCATTGAGGGTCTGTTTGACCATCTCCGGCGGCTCGTTGTAGCACGGCACATGGATCGAGACTTTCGGCCGGTAACTGGAGTCGCCTTCGACCGGCAGGAACTCGCGCCGGCGCTTGTGCACCCAGACCGCCTCGGCCAGTTCATGGGCCTCGGTGAGCAACACGATGAACACCCCGAGCGCACCCAGGGCGAGCAGGAAGCCCACCGTCAGGCTGAACCAGGTGCTGTATTGCTGGCTGTAGTCGTAGCCGATCCACACCAGCACCGAACCGCAGAGGAAGGCGATAAAGGTCAGGAAGGTCCGGCCGCGCTGGCGCAGGGCCGAGCCGTCGATCATCAGCAGGGTCAGGGACAGCAGCGCCAGGACCACCGAGCCGATGGCCAGCACGCGCCACTGCGGGATCGCCACCACCGGGCCTTCGAAGTTGAACTTCTGCTGGCGCGCGGCGTTGAACACGCCCCAGTAGGCGCCCACCGAACCTTCGTCGCTGGCCTTCCACGGCTGGTCGAAGGCTTCGATCACGAAGTAGTTGTAGCCCTGGCGGTTGAGCTTGTTGACCAGGTTACGCAGGTAGATCGCCTGATCCGCCGGGCTGGCGTCGGCGCCGCCACGCATGCGGCCGTTGCTCGGCCAGCCCACCTCGGACAGCAGCAGCGGTTTTTTCGGGAACATCTTTTTCAGGTCACGGGCGCGGTCGAGGACGAACTGCCCGGCCTTGTCCATCGGGATGAATTCCCAGTAGGGCAGGACGTGGGCGGCGATCAGGTCGACGTGCTGGGCCAGTTCCGGGTGTTCTTCCCAGACGTGCCACTGCTCGGAGGTGGTGACTGGCACCTTGACGGCAGCGCGCACGCGATCGAGCAGGACGCTCAACTGGTCGGCGGTGATTTCCTTGCGGAAGATCGCTTCGTTACCGACCACCACGCGCACCACACTGCGCGAGTTGTTGGCGATGTCGATGGCGCGGGTGATTTCACGCTCGTTGCGTTCCAGGTCCGGGCTGATCCAGATCCCCAGGGTCACGCGCAGGCCGAACTCTTCCGCCAGCTTGGGGATGTTCTCCAGCGTGCCGTCGACCGAGTAGGTGCGAATGTTGTCGGTCAGCTTGCTCATGATCTCCAGGTCGCGACGCATTTCATCGTCGGTCGGGAACTGGTCTTTCTGCGGGAACTGGCCCAGCTGGAAAGGCGAGTAGGAAAAGCCGGAGATTTGTGCAGGCCAATTGGGGGCGGAAACCGGGCGGTTGACCAGTGCCCAGAAGCCGGTGAACAGGGCGGCGATTGCCAGAACCACCACCAGGTTGAGTCCAAATTTACGCGATGACATAGCTATTTCGGGTTCCAAAGGGTGTGGAACGGGGGAACGGTCGGCATGCGCCAAGCGGCGCGCATCCTACACTGGCCTTCGACTGAGCGTACAGCGCACAGGAGAAGGCCGCAGGTTGGGCAATCCAACTCGATTTAAGTTCTCGGCGACGAAATTTTCAGATTGTTCCCTCATTAAAGCAGCCCTGACTGCCATTCATAGGGCAAAGATGCTCTTGGCGGACATCGGCCCTATAATGCGTGCCGGTTTTTGGGGTAATGGTCATGAGTACAGAAGATCCGCGGTTTGCTGGCGTCGCCCGTTTGTATGGCATCGAGGGGCTGGAGCGCTTGCGCGCCGCCCATGTGGCGATCGTCGGGGTCGGCGGTGTCGGTTCCTGGGCGGCGGAAGCCATTGCCCGTTGCGGCGTGGGCGAGATCTCGCTGTTCGACCTGGACGACGTCTGCGTCAGCAACAGCAATCGGCAGTTGCACGCCCTCGACAGCACGGTGGGCAAGGCCAAGGTCGAGGTCATGGCCGAGCGCCTACGCGGGATCAATCCGGCTTGCACCGTGCATGCGGTAGCGGACTTCGTCACCCGCGAGACCATGGCCGAGTACATCACGCCGGACATCGACTGCGTGATCGACTGCATCGACAGCGTCAACGCCAAGGCGGCGCTGATCGCCTGGTGCAAGCGGCGCAAGATCCAGATCATCACCACCGGCGGTGCGGGCGGGCAGATCGACCCGACGCTGATCCAGGTCTGTGACCTGAACCGCACCTTCAACGACCCGCTGGCCTCGAAAGTGCGCTCGACCCTGCGTCGCGACTACGGTTTTTCCCGCACCGTGACCCGTCACTACAGCGTGCCTTGCGTGTTTTCCACCGAGCAACTGCGCTACCCGAAACCGGACGGTAGCATCTGCCTGCAGAAGAGCTTTGTCGGCGATGGCGTGAAACTCGACTGCGCCGGCGGTTTTGGCGCGGTGATGATGGTCACCGCGACTTTCGGCATGGTCGCGGCGACCAAGGCGGTGGACAAACTGGTGGCTGGCGTGCGGCGCCCGGCGGACCGGGTCAAGCCCGCGGCCGTTTGACTCTGTAGGAGCGGCCGGTCGACGCTCGATTGCCCGCGAAATGCGGTGTGTCAGATAGACCGCTATCGCGGGCAAGCCTCGCTCCTACAGGGACGGGTGTCAGGCTGAGAGTTCGCGCATCCGCTGCAGTACCGCATTCAGCCCATTGCTGCGCGACGGCGACAGCTGGCGCGACAGGCCCAGCTGATTGAACCAGTCCGGCAAATCCACCCGTTGCAGCTCCTCGGCGGACAAACCGTTGACCCGCGCCAGCAGCAGGGCCACCAGGCCACGGATCAGGCGCGCATCGCTGCTGGCGGCGAACTGCCAGTGACCGTCCTGCAAGGTCCCCACCAGCCAGACTTGGCTTTCACAGCCATGCACCCGATTGGTCTCGACCTTGTCGGCTTCAGCCAGCGGCGCCAGGCGTTCGCCCCATTGCATCAGCAAGCGTGCGCGCTGTTCCCAGCCGGGGGCGCCCTGGAAACTGTCGAGGGCGGCCAGGGCTTCGGCGGGCAGGCTCATCGCAACAGCTCCAGGGCCTGATCGAGGGCCTCGAAGAAGCGCTCCAGGTCCTCGGAGTCGTTGTACAGCGCCAGGGACACGCGGATCGCCCCGGCCAGGCCGAAGCTTTTCAGCAGCGGCATGGCGCAGTGATGCCCGGCACGCACGGCGATGCCCTGTTCGGTCAGCAGGTGAGCCAGGTCGGCGTTGTGCACGCCATCGACCACGAAACTGACCAGCGCCAGCTGCGGCTTGCCCAGCAGGCGCAGGCCTTTGCGGGCCAGCAGGCCATGCAGCAGGTAGTCGTGCAGCGCGGCTTCATGGGCGTTGACGGCGTCCTGGTCGAGGCCGCTGAGGTAATCCAGGGTCGCGCCCAGGCCGATCACGCTGGCGATCGGCGGCGTACCGGCTTCGAAACCCAGCGGGGCGGGGCGGAAGCTGGCGTGCTGGTAGTCGGCCTGCTGGACCATCTCGCCGCCAAACTGCCAGTGACGCAGGCCTGGCAACGCCTCGTTGCGTCCGTAGAGCACGCCGACGCCGTCCGGACCGTAGAGCTTGTGGCTGGAGAACACATAGAAATCGCAGCCCAGCGCCTGCACATCGTGGCGGCCATGGACCACGCCCTGGGCGCCGTCAACCACGGTCAGGGCATGGTGCGCCTTGGCCAGGGCCAGCAGCTGCGGCAGGGGTTGCCAGGCACCGAGCACATTGGACAGCTGGCTGACGGCCAGTAGCCGGGTGCGCGGACCGATCAGACGGGCCGCGGCGTCGAGATCGATCAGGCCGTCGTCGTCCAGCGGCAGGACCACCAGGTCGAGGCCGCGACGGTGCGCCAGTTGCTGCCAGGGCAGCAGGTTGGCGTGATGTTCCAGGGCGCTGATGACGATCTCGTCGCCCGGGTTGAACTGGTGTTCCAGGCCATAGGCCAGGAGATTCAGCGCGGAGGTCGCGCCGTGGGTGAAGATGATCTGCCCACGGTCACCGGCATTCAGCCACTGCGCCACTTTGTGCCGGCTGTTCTCGAACGCCTGGGTGGCGTGAGCACCGGGCAAGTGCTGCGCGCGATGCACGTTGGCCGCGCCATTGGCGTAGTAGTGCGCCAGGGCGTCCAGCAGGGCTTGGGGTTTTTGCGTGGTGGCGGCGTTGTCCAGGTAGGTCTGGTCCTGCCGTTGCAGGGCGGCGATGGCCGGGAAGTCGGCGCGCCAGGGGGAGGGTACAAGCATGGTGGCAGAACTCGTTTGAACAGGCCGGGCGCCGATGATAAGCGCCCGGCCGGTTTCAGTGGAACCGAATCGCTGCTTAGTTGTGAGCGTGCAGCGCTTCGTTCAGCTCGATGGCCGACTTGTGGGTCTTGCACTCCACGGCACCGGTCTCCGAATTGCGGCGGAACAGCAGGTCCGGCTGGCCGGCCAGTTCGCGGGCCTTGAGCACCTTGACCAGCTGGTTGTTCTCGTCCAGCAGCGCCACCTTGGTCCCGGCAGTCACGTACAGGCCCGATTCCACGGTGTTGCGGTCGCCCAGCGGGATACCGATGCCGGCGTTGGCGCCGATCAGGCAGCCTTCGCCGACCTTGATCACGATGTTGCCGCCGCCCGACAGGGTGCCCATGGTCGAGCAGCCGCCGCCCAGGTCGGACCCCTTGCCGACGAATACGCCCGCGGAAACCCGGCCTTCGATCATGCCCGGGCCTTCGGTGCCGGCGTTGAAGTTGACGAAACCTTCGTGCATCACGGTGGTGCCTTCGCCGATGTAGGCGCCCAGGCGAATGCGCGCACTGTCAGCGATACGCACGCCGCTCGGTACCACGTAGTCGGTCATTTTCGGGAACTTGTCCACCGAGAACACTTCCAGCAGTTCGCCGCGCAGGCGGGCTTCCAGTTGACGCTCGGCCAGTTCGCCGAGGTCGACCGCGCCCTGGTTGGTCCAGGCCACGTTCGGCAGCAGCGGGAAGATCCCGGCCAGGTTCAGGCCGTGTGGCTTGACCAGGCGGTGGGACAGCAGGTGCAGCTTCAGGTAGGCCTCCGGGGTGGAGGTCAGCTGGGCGTCTTCGGCCAGCAGGGTGGCAACCAGCGGCTTGTGGCTCTCGGCCAGGCGGGTCAGCAGCGCGGCCTGGGTGGCGTCGATGCTTTTCAGGGCCTCGGCCAGTTGCGCGGCCTGGGCGGTGGTGAAGGTGATGGCCTGGTTGCCTTCGCTGTAGCCCAGTACCGGGGCGATGGCGGCAACGATTTCCGCGGATGGCTTGACCAGGGGGGCGGCGTAGAACACTTCCAGCCACGCGCCTTGACGGTTTTGAGTGCCGACACCAAAGGCCAGGCTGAACAGGGTAGTGGACATGCTGTTACCTCTTACAAAATTGAACGGGCAGGCGTTATTTGATTTCTGCCGCGTAGATATCGGGCTTGAAGCCAATCAGGGTTCGGTCACCGAGATCGAGCACCGGGCGCTTGATCATCGAGGGTTGTGCGAGCATCAGTTCGATCGCTTTCGCCTGGTCGAGATCGGCTTTGCGTTCGTCGTCGAGTTTGCGAAAGGTCGTGCCCGCACGGTTCAGCACCACCTGCCAGCCGTGCTCGTTGCACCACTGGGCCAGGTGTTCGCGGTCGATACCGACCGCTTTGTAGTCATGGAAGTCATAGCTGACAGCGTGTTCATCGAGCCAGGTGCGCGCCTTTTTCATGGTGTCGCAGGCTTTGATGCCGAAAAGGTGCAACGTTTTGCTTGAAGCGGTCAAGGAATTGCCCCCTTTTGAGATGCTGGAGTTAAAGGTCACGGATTATGCCATGCCCGCGCCGGTTCGGCGTCGGCGAAGGCCCGGCTTTGTAGCTTTGTGTGACAGCGGCATGGGCCACTTGCGACTTTTGTGCAGCGGCGAGGCCCGAGCTTAAGCGGCTAATATGGCACTTCGACGGTAACCTGTTGCCTGAAGTCTGCTGCTGATCGATTGGGAAAACCGCTTTATGCAAACCGCTTATACCGTCCTTATCCTGCTGATGCTGGTGAGTCTCTCGCGGCTGGTCGGACGGGTGATTCCGTTGCCGTTGCCGCTGGTGCAGATCGCCGCCGGGGCCTTGCTGGCCTGGCCCACCCTGGGGCTGCACGTGGCCCTGGACCCGGAATTGTTTCTATTCCTGTTCCTGCCGCCGCTGCTGTTCTCCGATGGCTGGCGCATGCCCAAGCGTGAGCTGTGGCGCCTGCGCGGGCCGATCCTGACCCTGGCCGTGGGCCTGGTGCTGTTCACCGTGGTGGGCGCTGGTTACTTCATTCACTGGTTGTTGCCGACCATTCCCTTGCCGGTGGCCTTTGCCCTGGCGGCAGTACTGTCGCCGACAGACGCCGTGGCGGTCTCGGCGATTTCCCAGAACCGCCTGCCGACGCCCTTGATGCACATGCTCCAGGGCGAGGCGCTGATGAACGACGCTTCCGGCCTGGTGACCTTCAAGTTCGCCCTGGCGGCGGCCGTGACCGGGGTGTTTTCCCTGGCCAATGCCAGCCTGACCTTTGTCCTGGTGGCGGTGGGTGGCCTGGCGGTCGGCGTGGCCCTGAGCTGGCTGGTGGGGCGCTTGCGTGCCTGGATGATCGCCCGCGGCTGGGATGACCCGGCGACCCATGTGGTGTTCATGCTGTTGCTGCCGTTCGCCGCCTACGTGCTGGCCGAGCGCCTGGGAGCCTCGGGCATCCTCTCGGCGGTGGCGGCGGGGATGATGCAGAGCTGGCTCGATCTGTTGCCCCGGCAGACCAGCACCCGCTTGCTCAACCGCAGCGTCTGGTCGCTGCTGGAATTCGCCTTCAACGGCCTGATCTTCCTGCTGTTGGGCCTGCAACTGCCCGACATCATCAAGGCCGTGGTCAGCCATGAAACCACCTTGTGGCCGACCCTGTTCTATCGCTGCCTGGATGTCGGGGCGATCTTCCTGGTGCTGCTGGTGCTGCGTTTTATCTGGGTGCAAAGCATCTGGCGCCTGTCCGGCCTGTTGCGCCGCTGGCGTGGCAAGGGTGAGCTGACGCTGGTGCCGACCGCGCGTTCCTGCTGGTTGCTGACGCTTGGCGGGGTACGGGGGGCGGTGACCCTGGCGGGCGTCATGTCGGTGCCGCTGTTGCTGGGGGCGGGCGAGGCTTTCCCCGAGCGCGACCTGCTGATCTTCATTGCCGCGGGGGTGATCCTGTTGTCGCTGATTGCCGCCTGTATCGCCCTGCCGCTGTTGCTGCGGGGCATCCAGAAGAGCCCCGACGAGAAGCGCCACGCCGAAGTGCGTGACGCCTGGCGCAAAACCGCCGAGGCGGCGATCCATGCCCTGGAAGCCGAGGAAGTGGCCGATGCGGCCAACTCGCCGGATGCGGCCCAGGCGGCGCTGGCCACCGAGCTCAAGGGGCGGTTGATGTCGGAATATCGCCATCAACTGGAGGTGTTCAACGATTCCACCGAAGCCCAGGCGCTGGCGTTTCAGATGGACTTGCTGGAGCGCAAATTGCGCTTGAAGGCGCTGCGGGCACAGCGGCTGGAGTTGTATCGGTTGAGCCGTCAGCACCAGATTGGCGACGACGTATTGCGAGAGGTCCTGGGTGAGCTGGACCTCAGCGAGGCCAATCTGGGGCAGGTGAAATAACGCCTCTGTTCCTGTAGGAGCAGGGGGACGCCCAGTCCTTGCTCGCGATGAATGATAACGCGGTGTATCAGATGTACGGCGTCGTCTCTATCGCGGGCAAGCCTCGCTCCTACAGGGGCGTGAGTTATTGACGGCGCTGAACGAAATCCCGGATCCGCTCGGCGGCTTCCACGCATTCGGCCAATGGCGCCACCAGGGCCATGCGTACCCGACCGGCTCCCGGGTTGCTGCCGTCGACATCGCGCGACAGATAGGAGCCCGGCACCACGGTCACATGCTCCTGCTCGAACAGGTCACGGCAGAACGCCGTATCGTCGCCCGCCACGTTCGGCCACAGGTAGAAGCTGCCGTCCGGGCGCTGCACGTCGAGCACCGGCGCCAGAATCTCCAGCACCGCATCGAACTTCTCGCGATACAGCGCGCGGTTGGCGCGCACATGCACTTCGTCGTTCCAGGCGGCGATGCTGGCCAGCTGGGTCTGAACCGGCATGGCGCAACCATGGTAGGTGCGGTACAGCAGGAAGCCCTTGAGGATATCCGCGTCGCCCGCGACGAAACCGGAGCGCAGGCCCGGCAGGTTGGAGCGCTTGGACAAGCTGTGGAACACCACGCAACGCTTGAAGTCCTGGCGTCCCAGTTCGGCGCAGGCAGTGAGCAGGCCGGGCGGCGGGGTCTGCTCGTCGAAGTACAGCTCGCTGTAGCACTCGTCGGCGGCGATCACGAAATCGTACTGGTCGGCCAGGGCGATGAGTTTCTTCAGGGTTTCGATCGGGATCAGCGCGCCGGTCGGGTTGCCCGGCGAGCACAGGAACAGGATCTGGCAGCGCTGCCAGATCTCGGCCGGTACCGCGTCGAAGTCCGGGTTGAAGCCGTTTTCATCCAGGCACGGCAGGTAGTGCGGCTTGGCCCCGGCGAGGAAGGCCGCGCCTTCGTAGATCTGATAGAAGGGGTTCGGGCTGACCACCAGCGCGTCGTCGCCACGGTTGACCACGGTCTGGGTGAAGGCGAACAGCGCCTCGCGGGTGCCGTTGACCGGCAGCACGTTGCGCGCCGGATCGATCCAACCATTGGGTACGCCAAAACGCCGTTCGCACCAGCCGGCGATGGCTTCGCGCAGGGCAGGGAGGCCCAGGGTCGTCGGATACACCGCCATCTGGTCCAGGTTGTTGGCCAGGGCTTCGGCGACAAAGCTCGGCGAGCGGTGCTTGGGCTCGCCGATGGACAGCGCGATAGGGCGCTTGGCCGGGTTCGGCTGGACGCCGCCGAGCAGGGCGCGGAGTTTCTCGAACGGATAGGGCTGCAGCTGGTTCAGAGCGTTGTTCATCGGTGCGGTGTCTCACTCAAAGCGGGTCGTGGCGCGTGATCAGATGTTCAGGCGCGTCAAGGCGGTAGGCGGTTCGTGGCTGACGCTCAGTTGTTCGACGATGGCGTCCTGCAGTCGGCTGCATAGCTGGGGATCGGACAGTTGCTGGTTGTTCGCGTCGGTAATGAAGAACACGTCTTCCACGCGCTCGCCCAGGGTGGCGATCTTGGCGTTTTGCAGCGACAGGTCGAACTCCAGGAAGATCTTGCCGATGCGCGCCAGCAGGCCGGGGCGATCGGGGGCGCTCAGTTCGAGCACGGTGACCGGGCGCTGGGCGTCGTTGTGGATAGTCACTTGCGGCGGGAAGGCGAAGTGCTTGAGCTGACGCGGTACCCGACGCTGGATGATGGTCGGGTAGTCGTCAGGGTTGCGCAGGGCCTCGGTAAGGCCATCGCGGATCTGTTTGACGCGTTGCGGGTTGTTGCCGATCGAGCCGCCGTCGTTGTCGAGCACGATATAGGTGTCGAGGGTGAATTGGCTGCTCGAGGTGATGATCCGGGCGTCGTGGATGTTCAGGTTCAACTGGTCCATCGCGGCCACGGTCACGGCGAAGAAGTCGTGCTGGTCCGGGGCGTAGATGAAGATCTGCGTGCCACCCTCGAATTCGCGCTGGGTGGTTTCCTTGATCAGCACCAGCGGGCCGCCGTCGGCCGGCTGCTGGAGGATCGCGTCGCTGTGCCAGGCCACGTCGCCGGCAGTGTGGCGCAGGAAGTAGTCGTCCCCCAGTTGCGCCCAGAGCTGCTCGACGTCGTCCGGATCGGTGCCGGCGCGGACCAGGATGTCCAGCGCCGCGCTTTGCGTCTGGCGGATCTGCTCCTCGCGGTCCACCGGGTTTTCCAGGCCGCGGCGCAGGGCGCGCTTGGTCTCGGTGTAGAGCTGGCGCAACAGGCTGGCGCGCCAGGAGTTCCACAGCGTCGGGTTGGTGGCGTTGATATCGGAAACCGTCAGCACGTACAGATAGTCCAGGCGGGTCTGGTCGACCACGACCTGGGCGAAGTCATGGATGACCTGCGGGTCGGACAGGTCCTTGCGCTGGGCGGTGGTCGACATCACCAGGTGGTTCTGCACCAGCCAGACGATCAGGCGGGTGTCCCACAGCGGCAGCTGGTGGCGGATGCAGAAGGCTTCCGCGTCCACGGCGCCGATTTCCGAGTGGTCGCCGTGCCGGCCCTTGCCGATGTCGTGGTAGAGCCCGGCCAGGTAGATCAGCTCGGGCTTGGGCAGCTTGGCCATGAGCTTGCTGGCCAGCGGGAATTTCTCCGAAACCTGGGTGTACTGCAGTTTGCGCAGGTGCTTGATCAGGTTCAGGGTGTGGGCGTCGACCGTATAGATGTGGAACAGGTCGTGCTGCATCTGCCCGACGATATGGCCGAACTCCGGCAGGTAACGCCCGAGAATGCCGTAGCGATTCATCCGTCGCAGGTTGCGGTGAATGCCGATCTCGCACTTGAACAGCTCGATGAACAGGCTGGTATTGCGGATGTCATGGCGGAAATCGTCGTCGATCAGGTGGCGATTTTCGCGCAACAGGCGAATGGTGTCGGCGCGTACGCCCTTGATCTCCGGGTGCTGGGCCATGAGCACGAAGATTTCCAGCATGGCGAACGGCGTGCGGCGGAACACGTTGGCGTTGATCGCCTCGATGTAGCCGTCGTGCAGTTGGAAGCGCGAGTTGATCGGCTGCGGCGGCGCTTCGTCTTCCGGGGCGAGGATGACTTCCTCGAAGTGCTGGATGATCAGGTCGCTGAGCTGGGCGATGCTCATCACCACCCGGTAGTACTGCTGCATGAAGCTTTCGATGGCCTGCTTGGCATCGTTGCCCTCGAAACCCAGCAACTTGGCGATCGAGCGCTGGTGATCGAACAGCAGGCGGTCTTCGGCGCGCCCGGCGAGCATGTGCAGGGCATAGCGGACCTTCCACAGGAACTCCTGGGACGAAGCCAGCAGCGCGTTCTCGCTTTCCACCAGGAAACCTTCGCCGGCCAGGGCCCGCAGGTTCAGCGTGCCGTACTGGCGACGGGCGACCCAGAGGATGGTCTGGATGTCGCGCAGGCCGCCGGGCGAGCCTTTGACGTTGGGTTCCAGGTTGTATTCGGTGTCGTTGTACTTGTGGTGCCGGGCCTTCTGTTCGGCGCGCTTGGCCAGGAAGAAGTCCTTGCTCGGCCACATGTGCGCGGTGCTGGTGACGTCGAGCATGCGCTGGCGCAGGCGTTCGGGGCCGCAGATGGTGCGGCTTTCCATCAGGTTGGTAACCACCGTCAGGTCGGCGCGGGCCTCTTCGGCGCATTCCTCCACCGAGCGCACGCTTTGCCCGACTTCCAGGCCGATGTCCCAGAGCAGGGTCAGGAAGCGTTCGATGGAATCGCGGAAAATCTCATGGTCGGCGCTGTCCAGCAGGATCAGCAGGTCGATGTCCGAGTAGGGGTGCAGCTCGCCACGACCGTAGCCACCGACCGCCACTAGGGCGATGTCGGCGTCTTCGCTCCAGTCGAACTGGTCCCAGGCCTTTTGCAGGATGTTATCGACGAACCAGGCGCGGTCCTCGATGAGCCGGCGGATATCCCGTCCGCTGCGAAAGCGCTCGTCGAGCACTTCACGTGCCTGACGAATGGCTTTCTTGAAGGCGGCGATAGGGCTTGCCTTCAGGGCCAGTTCCGCCTGGAACTGGCCGCGGTCGAACAATTCGGGATCCACCTGCGGCATCGATTGGCTTTCCTTTCTATCTATAGGTAAGGGCGCAACTGCGTGGATCAGGCCGAGACGCGCGGGATGGTGTCATCGCTGCGCAGGGTGAAGATCTCGTAGCCGGTCTCGGTCACCAGCAGGGTGTGTTCCCACTGCGCGGAGAGCTTGCGGTCCTTGGTGATCGCGGTCCAGCCGTCGCCCAGCACCTTGGTGTCGGCCTTGCCCTGGTTGATCATCGGCTCGATGGTGAAGGTCATGCCGGCTTTCAGTTCCATGCCGGTGCCGGCGCGGCCGTAGTGCAGGATCTGCGGCTCTTCGTGGAACACCTTGCCGATACCGTGGCCGCAGAACTCGCGGACCACCGAGAAGCCGTTCTTTTCAGCGTGCTTCTGGATGACTTCGCCGATGTCGCCCAGGCGGCAGCCCGGCTTGACCAGTTCGATGGCCTTGTACATGCATTCCTGGGTGATCTGCGACAGGCGCTCGGCCCAGACCGGCACGGTGCCGACGTGGAACATGCGGCTGGTGTCGCCGTGGTAGCCGTCCTTGATGACAGTGACGTCGATGTTCAGGGTGTCGCCATCCTTCAGCGGCTTCTCGTTCGGGATGCCGTGGCACACCACGTGGTTGATCGAGGTGCAGATGGATTTGGGGAAACCCTTGTAATTCAGTGGCGCGGGAATCGCATGCTGCACATTGACGATGTAGTCGTGGCAGATGCGGTCCAGTTCTTCGGTGGTCACACCGGGTTTGACATGCTCGGCAATCATTTCCAGCACTTCGGCGGCCAGTTTGCCGGCGACACGCATTTTTGCGATGTCCTCGGGAGTTTTGAGGGTGACGGTCATACAGGCTCTCTTGACGCTCAGTGGCGCGGATAAACACGGAATGGCTTGAAAACGGTGTACCGAAGGCTGAGCCCGCTGTGGGGTCGCCACGTTTTCAAAAGCCTCAAAGGTGCGATTCTAACAGAGCCCCGGGGCAAATCTGAGGCTCTGTGCGTCGCTTCTTTCTATAACAGTGGAGCATTCTGGCCCGATTCCAAGGGGGGAGCAAAAAAGCGCCCCGGGGGAAATGAGAATCCGGGTTCCGTTTTTACCCTTCTTGTGGTATAAAATGCGCCGCTTTCCGGGGATGCTCCGAAAAGCCTAAACCCACACACGTGTCGACACGATGACCTGGGTGCCCTCAGCACAAGCTGTTGGTTGGTCATTGGGATACGTGGAGGCCTAACCCGACTTATTAAGGAACTATCATGTCCCAAGTCAACATGCGCGATATGCTGAAGGCCGGTGTGCACTTCGGTCACCAAACCCGTTACTGGAATCCGAAAATGGGCAAGTACATTTTCGGCGCGCGTAACAAGATTCACATCATCAACCTTGAAAAAACCCTGCCAATGTTCAACGAAGCTCTGACTTTCGTAGAGCGTCTGGCCCAGGGCAAAAACAAGATTCTGTTCGTCGGCACCAAGCGTTCCGCTGGCAAGATCGTTGCTGAAGAAGCAGCACGTTGCGGTTCGCCGTACGTCGATCACCGCTGGTTGGGCGGCATGCTGACCAACTACAAGACCATCCGTGCTTCCATCAAGCGTCTGCGTGACCTGGAAGTTCAGTCGGAAGACGGCACCTTCGCCAAGCTGACCAAGAAAGAGGCGCTGATGCGCACTCGCGATCTGGAAAAGCTGGATCGTAGCCTGGGTGGTATCAAGGACATGGGCGGTCTGCCTGACGCGCTGTTCGTGATCGACGTTGACCACGAGCGCATCGCGATCACCGAAGCCAACAAGCTGGGCATCCCGGTCATCGGCGTTGTCGATACCAACAGCAGCCCGGAAGGCGTTGACTACATCATCCCAGGCAACGATGACGCCATTCGCGCCATCCAGCTGTACATGGGTTCGATGGCTGACGCCGTGATCCGTGGCCGCAACAACGTTGCTGGCGGCACCGAAGTATTCGCTGAAGACGCTCCAGCGCCGGCAGCTGAAGCCTGAGTAACTGACGCTTAGCGTTTACTCAGTACGCAAAAAGGGGGCTAGGCCCCCTTTTTGCCACCTCGAAAATCATTTGCCGATGGCGCCCCTGCAGTTCTTGTCATGTGTGGCGGCTATCAAGGGTTTTCGAGAGCGCAGCTCAAGAATTGATCGCCCGTTGAGTCGGGTGGAATGGTTGAAAACCTATCCAAGAGGAATTTGAAAATGGCAGAGATTACTGCAGCGTTGGTTAAAGAACTGCGCGAGCGTACCGGCGAAGGCATGATGGACTGCAAGAAAGCCTTGACCAAGGCTGGCGGCGACATCGAGAAAGCCATTGATGACATGCGTGCTTCGGGCGCCATCAAGGCTGCCAAGAAAGCAGGCAACATCGCTGCTGAAGGCGCCATCGCCATCAAGGACGACGGTAAAGCCGCCGTTCTGCTGGAAGTCAACTCGCAGACCGACTTCCTGGCTCTGCAGGACGACTTCAAGGCATTCGTTGCTGCCAGCGTTGAAAAAGCGTTCGCTGACAAGCTGACCGACGCCGCTCCGCTGATCGAAGCTCAAGAAGCCGATCGTCTGGTTCTGGTTGGTAAAACTGGCGAGAACGTCAACATCCGTCGTCTGGCTCGCGTTGAAGGTGACGTGGTCGGTACTTACCTGCACGGTAACAAGATCGGTGTTGCGGTTGTCCTGAAAGGCGGTTCCGTAGAGCTGGCCAAGGACATCGCCATGCACGTGGCTGCAAGCAACCCTGAGTTCCTGCTGCCATCGCAAGTTTCCGCTGAAGCCATCGAACGCGAGAAAGCCGTGTTCCTGCAGTTGAACGAAGACAAGATGAAAGGCAAGCCAGCCGAAATCGTTGAAAAAATGATCGGTGGCCGTATCAGCAAGTTCCTGGCCGAAGCCAGCCTGGTTGAGCAAGCTTTCGTCAAGGATCCAGAAATCACCGTAGGTGCCCTGGCCAAGAAAGGCGGCGCTGAAATCGTTTCGTTCACCCGCTTCGCGGTAGGTGAAGGCATCGAGAAGAAAGAAGACAACTTCGCTGAAGAAGTTGCCGCACAACTGGCTGCTGCCAAGCAACAGTAAGACGGTTTTTCAACTGTCGCCCGAAAGAGGCTGCCCGCTCACGCGCGCAGCCTCTTTTCAAATGGGGTAACCAATTTAGTTGGTTGCCTTCGGAACCGGTTTACAAAGTCGTGTTCTGATGGCGCTGTGACAGCGTCAAGCTAGAGTGAACGCAGGCTGCAAACAGCTTGCAGAGAATTTTTAAAATACGCCGCAGGAGAGATTCGCAATGGCTCAGCAGGGCAGTGGTTATCAAGCTCGCTATAAACGCATTCTACTCAAGCTTAGCGGCGAGGCCCTGATGGGCTCGGAAGAGTTCGGGATCGACCCTAAGGTGCTGGATCGCATGGCGCTGGAAGTCGGCCAGCTGGTTGGCATCGGTGTTCAGGTCGGTCTGGTCATCGGCGGTGGCAACCTGTTCCGTGGCGCGGCGCTCAGCGCGGCCGGCATGGATCGGGTGACAGGCGACCACATGGGCATGCTGGCCACTGTGATGAACGGCCTGGCCATGCGCGACGCGCTGGAACGTGCGAATATCTCGGCGATCGTCATGTCGGCCATTTCCATGGTCGGTGTGACCGATCACTATGACCGTCGCAAGGCGATGCGTCATCTGAACTCCAAGGAAGTGGTGATCTTCGCTGCCGGTACCGGCAACCCGTTCTTCACGACCGACTCCGCAGCATGCCTGCGGGCGATCGAGATCGATGCCGACGTCGTGCTCAAGGCAACCAAGGTTGACGGTGTATACACCGCAGACCCATTCAAAGACCCGCATGCCGAGAAGTTCGATCATCTGACCTACGATGAAGTACTGGATCGCAAGCTGGGTGTCATGGATCTGACGGCGATCTGCCTGTGCCGCGACCATAAGATGCCGTTGCGTGTCTTCAACATGAACAAGCCCGGCGCCCTGCTGAATATCGTGCATGGCGGCGCTGAAGGAACCCTGATCGAGGAAGGCGAACAATGATCAACGAAATCAAGAAAGACGCTCAAGAGCGCATGAAGAAGTCCCTGGAATCCCTGGCGCATGCATTCAGCCGCATCCGCACCGGCCAGGCTCACCCAAGCATCCTGGCAGGCGTGATGGTGCCTTACTACGGTGCTGACACCCCGATCAACCAGGTGGCCAACGTCACCGTGAAGGATGCTCGCACCCTGCAGGTCGTGGCCTTCGAGCGCAACATGCTGGCGGCGGTGGACAAGGCGATCCAGAGCTCCGGCCTGGGCTTCAACCCGACCAACCTGGGCGAGCTGCTGCTGATCACCATGCCGGCGCTGACCGAAGAAACCCGCAAGGGCTTCACCAAGCAGGCTCGTGAAGCGGCCGAAGACGCCCGTATTGCTGTGCGCAACGTGCGTCGTGACGCGCTGAGCCAGTTCAAGGACCTGGTCAAGGAGAAGGAAATCAGCGAAGACGACGAGCGTCGCGCCGCCGATGAAATCCAGAAGCTGACCGACAAGTTCGTGGCGGAAATCGAAGTCGCTGTGAAGCAAAAAGAAGCGGACCTGATGGCCGTATAAGGGTCAGGACGTTTTCATGGACAAGACCAAGCAGCCTGTACCGTCTTCGGTGCCGCGCCATGTCGCGATCATCATGGATGGGAACAATCGCTGGGCAAAAAAACGCTTTATGCCGGGTGTCGCCGGGCATAAAGCGGGTGTCGATGCTGTTCGTGCGGTGATTGAAGTGTGCGCCGAGGCCAAGGTCGAGGTGTTGACGCTGTTCGCCTTCTCCAGTGAAAACTGGCAGCGGCCGGCCGATGAAGTCAGTGCCTTGATGGATCTGTTCTTCAAGGCATTGCGCCGCGAGGCCAAGCGTCTCAACGAAAACAACATCAGCCTGCGCATCATCGGCGATCGCTCGCGCTTCCATCCCGAGCTGCAAGCGGCGATGCGCGAGGCGGAAGCGATGACCGCGGGGAGTAATCGCTTCATTCTGCAGATCGCCGCCAACTATGGCGGTCAGTGGGATATTGCCCAGGCCGCTCAGCGCCTGGCGCGGGAAGTCCAGGCAGGGCACCTGCGCCCTGACGACATTACCCCCGAGTTGTTGCAAACCTGCCTGGCGACTGGCGACCTGCCGTTGCCGGACCTGTGCATCCGTACGGGCGGCGAACACCGCATCAGTAATTTCCTGCTCTGGCAGCTGGCTTATGCCGAGCTGTACTTCTCCGACCTGTTCTGGCCGGACTTCAAACACGATGCCATGCGCGCTGCGCTGGCCGATTACGCTTCTCGCCAGCGCCGCTTCGGTAAAACGAGCGAGCAGGTCGAAGCTGGAGCCCGGGTTTAATGCTCAAACAACGAATCATTACTGCGCTGATCCTGCTACCGATCGCCTTGTGCGGTTTTTTCCTGCTCGAAGGTTCCGCCTTCGCCCTGTTTATCGGGCTGGTGGTGACCCTTGGGGCCTGGGAGTGGGCGCGCCTGGCGGGTTTCGACGCTCAACCGACCCGTATTGCCTATGCAGTAGTGGTCGCTGCGCTGTTGTTCCTGATGCAGCTGTTGCCGGGTATCGCGCCTTGGGTGCTTGGTGCCGCGGTACTCTGGTGGGGGCTGGCGACTTTCCTGGTGCTCACCTATCCGCGTACCAGAGAGCATTGGGCCGGTGCCGCGGCCAAGCTGGTGATCGGTCTGCTGATTCTGCTGCCGGCCTGGCAAGGCCTGGTCTTCATCAAACAGCAGCCTTTGGGTAACTGGTTGATCATGGCGGTGATGGTGCTGGTCTGGGGGGCTGATATCGGTGCCTATTTCTCCGGCAAGGCCTTCGGCAAGCGCAAGCTGGCGCCGCAGGTCAGCCCGGGCAAGAGCTGGGAAGGGGTGTACGGCGGTCTGCTGCTGAGCCTGGTGATCGCTGCAGTGGTCGGTCTGGTTGCAGGCTGGTCCTTCGGGCAGATCATCCTTGGTTTGCTGGGAGCGGCTGTCGTGGTGTTCATCTCGGTGGTCGGCGACCTGACCGAAAGCATGTTCAAGCGCCAGGCCGGGATCAAGGACAGCAGTAACCTGCTGCCGGGCCATGGTGGCGTGCTTGATCGTATCGATAGCCTGACCGCGGCCATTCCGGTATTCGCCGTGTTGTTGTGGATGGCTGCATTGTGAGTCGCCCACAGCAGATTACGGTTCTCGGGGCCACCGGCTCTATCGGCCTCAGCACCCTGGATGTCATTGCCCGCCATCCCGAGCGTTATCAGGTCTTCGCCTTGAGCGGTTTCAGTCGTCTGGTCGAGCTGCTGGCGCTGTGTATCCGTCATGCTCCCCGTTTTGCCGTCGTCCCGCATATCGCTGCCGCGCGCAGCCTGCAGGAAGACTTGCGCAATGCCGGTTCGCGCACCCGTGTACTGGTGGGCGAGGAGGGCTTGTGTGAAGTGGCGTCCGACCCTGAAGTCGACGCGGTCATGGCGGCTATCGTCGGTGCCGCGGGCTTGCGTCCGACCCTGGCTGCCGTCGAGGCTGGCAAGAAAATTCTCCTGGCCAATAAAGAAGCGCTGGTCATGTCCGGCGCATTGTTCATGCAGGCGGTGGGCAAGAGCGGTTCGGTATTGTTGCCCATCGACAGTGAGCACAACGCCATCTTCCAGTGCATGCCCGCGGACTTTTCCCGTGGGTTGAGCCATGTGGGGGTGCGGCGCATTTTGCTGACCGCATCCGGTGGCCCGTTCCGGCAAACGCCGCTGGCCGACCTGGAGCAGGTAACGCCTGAGCAGGCATGTGCTCACCCCAACTGGTCGATGGGGCGCAAGATTTCCGTCGATTCGGCCAGCATGATGAATAAAGGCCTTGAGCTGATCGAGGCGTGCTGGCTGTTCGATGCCAAGCCTGCCCAGGTCGAGGTGGTGATTCATCCGCAAAGCGTGATTCACTCGCTGGTCGACTATGTGGACGGTTCGGTACTGGCCCAGTTGGGCAACCCGGATATGCGCACGCCGATCGCCAATGCCCTGGCCTGGCCGGAGCGAATCGACTCGGGCGTGCCGCCGCTGGATCTGTTCGCCGTGGCGCGCCTGGATTTCCAGGCGCCTGATGAAGAGCGGTTCCCGTGCTTGCGTCTGGCGCGCCAGTCCGCCGAGGCCGGCAACAGTGCTCCGGCCATGTTGAATGCCGCCAACGAGGTAGCTGTTGCCGCGTTTCTCGAACGGCGCATCCGCTACCCCGAGATCGCGAGTATCATCGAAGAAGTTTTAAGCCTTGAACCGGTTGTCGCAGTCGATGAGCTGAGCGCCGTGTTCGCGGCGGACGCCAAAGCCCGTGCCCTGGCTGAGCAGTGGCTGGGTCGCAACAGCCGGTAAGTTGCGACAAGCCCGAGCGTATCGGTACTGGATAGGATTGCGGAGAAAGTAGATGAGCGCGCTCTATATGATTGTCGGCACCCTGATCGCCTTGGGTGTGCTGGTCACCTTCCATGAATTCGGTCACTTCTGGGTGGCGCGTCGTTGCGGCGTCAAGGTTCTGCGTTTCTCCGTGGGCTTCGGCATGCCGTTGCTGCGTTGGTATGACCGGCAAGGTACCGAATTCGTGATTGCCGCCATTCCGCTGGGTGGCTACGTGAAGATGCTTGACGAGCGCGAAGGCGAAGTACCCGTCGACCAGCTCGACCAGTCGTTCAATCGCAAGTCGGTACGCCAGCGTATCGCCATCGTTGCTGCCGGTCCTGTCGCCAACTTCCTGCTGGCACTGGTGTTCTTCTGGGGGCTGGCGATGCTCGGTACCGAGCAGGTGCGTCCGGTCATCGGCAGTGTCGAGTCTGGAAGCATTGCCGCCAAGGCTGGCCTGAGCCCTGGCCAGGAAATTGTTGCCATCGATGGCGAGCCCACCGTGGGCTGGTCGGCGGTCAACCTGCAACTGATCCGACGTCTGGGCGAAAGCGGTACCTTGCAGTTGCTGGTGCGTGAGCAGGGTTCGACCGCCGATTCGCCGCGCGAGCTGGTGCTCGACAACTGGCTCAAGGGTACCGATGAACCTGATCCTATTCGTTCCCTGGGGATTCGCCCCTGGCGTCCGGCGCTCGCCCCCGTTCTGGCTGAACTCGATCCGAAAGGCCCGGCCCAGGCGGCTGGCCTGAAAACCGGCGATCGCTTGCTGGCGCTGGATGGTCAGGCGCTGACCGATTGGCAGCAGGTCGTCGACTGGGTGCGTGTACGTCCTGATACCAAAATTGTGCTGCACGTCGAGCGTGATGGTGCTCAAATCGACGTCCCGGTGACCCTGGCCGCACGCGGTAAAGAGAAGGTCGCCAGTGGTTATCTGGGGGCTGGGGTGAAGGCGGTCGATTGGCCGCCGGAAATGCTTCGCGAGGTCAGTTATGGTCCGCTGGCTGCCATTGGGGAAGGTGCCCGGCGTACTTGGACCATGAGCGTGCTGACCCTCGACTCACTGAAGAAAATGTTGTTCGGCGAGCTCTCGGTAAAAAACTTGAGTGGACCGATAACCATTGCTAAAGTGGCGGGCGCTTCTGCCCAGTCGGGCGTTGCTGATTTCTTGAATTTCCTTGCTTATCTGAGTATTAGCCTAGGGGTTCTGAACTTGCTGCCCATTCCTGTACTGGATGGGGGGCATCTGTTGTTTTATCTGATCGAGTGGGCGCGTGGTCGTCCCTTGTCGGATCGGGTGCAAGGTTGGGGGATACAGATCGGTATCAGCTTGGTGGTCGGGGTGATGTTGCTTGCCCTGGTCAACGATCTGGGTCGTCTGTAACGCTTCGCTGAATTGCGAATCTGCCGCATTTTGCGGCAGTTTCTTTATTGCCAGTTGGAATAAGAAAGGACTTCATGAAACGTCTGCTGCTAACTGCGGTTCTCTCCGTATTGATGATCGCCGAAGTTCACGCCGAGTCCTTCACTATCTCCGATATCCGCGTCAATGGCCTCCAGCGGGTCTCCGCGGGTAGCGTCTTTGGGGCCTTGCCGCTGAACGTCGGTGAGCAGGCGGACGATCGTCGCCTCGTGGAATCCACTCGTGCGCTGTTCAAAACCGGCTTCTTTCAAGATATCCAGCTGGGCCGCGATGGCAATGTCCTGGTCATCACGGTAGTCGAGCGTCCATCCGTCGCCAGTATCGAAATCGAAGGCAACAAGGCGATTTCCACTGAAGACCTGATGAAAGGCCTCAAGCAATCCGGTCTCGCGGAAGGCGAAATCTTCCAGCGTGCGACCCTTGAAGGTGTTCGTAACGAACTGCAGCGCCAATATGTCGCTCAGGGCCGCTACTCGGCCACCGTCGATACCGAAGTGGTCCCGCAGCCGCGCAACCGTGTGGCGTTGAAGGTCAATATCAACGAAGGCACCGTAGCGGCCATCCAGCACATCAACGTCGTGGGCAACACTGTATTCCCGGACGAAGACCTGGTTGATCTGTTCGAGCTGAAAACCACCAACTGGCTGTCGTTCTTCAAGAACGATGACAAGTATGCCCGTGAGAAGCTGTCCGGTGACCTGGAACGCCTGCGTTCCTACTACCTGGACCGTGGCTATATCAACATGGATATCGCTTCGACCCAGGTTTCGATCACTCCGGACAAGAAACACGTCTACATCACTGTGAACGTCAACGAAGGCGAGAAGTACAGCGTTCGTGACGTGAAGCTCAGCGGTGACCTGAAAGTGCCTGAAGACCAGGTCAAGTCGCTGCTGCTGGTCGAGAAGGGCCAGGTGTTCTCGCGTAAATTGATGACCACCACTTCCGAGCTGATCACCCGCCGCCTGGGCAACGAGGGTTATACCTTCGCCAACGTCAACGGTGTTCCGCAGCCGCACGACGAAGATCACACGGTCGATATCACTTTCGTGGTCGATCCCGGCAAGCGTGCCTACGTGAACCGCATCAACTTCCGCGGCAACACTAAGTCCGAGGACGAAGTGCTGCGCCGTGAAATGCGTCAGATGGAAGGTGGCTGGGCTTCGACCTATCTGATCGACCAGTCCAAGACCCGTCTGGAGCGCCTGGGCTTCTTCAAGGAAGTCAACGTCGAAACCCCGGCCGTGCCAGGTGTCGACGACCAGGTAGACGTCAACTACGCAGTAGAAGAACAGGCTTCCGGTTCGATTACCGCCAGCGTCGGTTTCGCCCAGAGTGCGGGCCTGATCCTCGGTGGTTCGATCACCCAGAACAACTTCCTGGGTACCGGTAACAAGGTCAGCATCGGCCTGACCCGCAGCGAATACCAAAGCCGTTACAACTTCGGCTATGTCGACCCCTACTGGACTGCCGATGGCGTGAGCCTGGGTTACAACGCGTTCTATCGCACCACCGACTACGACGACCTCGATGTCGACGTGGCGAGCTATGCGGTAGACAGCCTGGGTGCCGGCGTCAGCGTTGGTTACCCGATCAGCGAGACTTCGCGTCTGACCTTCGGCCTGACCGCGCAACAAGACAAGATCAAGACCGGTCGTTATACCGTCGACGAAATCTTCGACTTCGTGAACCGCGAAGGCGACAACTATCTGAACTTCAAGGCTTCGGCCGGCTGGTCCGAGTCGACCCTGAACAAAGGTGTCCTGGCGACCCGTGGTCATTCCCAGAGCCTGGTGCTGGAAGCCACTACTCCGGGCAGCGACCTGTCGTTCTTCAAGCTCGACTACCGCGGCCAGTTGTTCCAGCCGCTGACCGACACCTACACCATGCGCCTGCACACCGAGCTGGGTTATGGCGACGGTTATGGTTCGACCGACGGCTTGCCGTTCTATGAAAACTACTATGCTGGTGGTTTCAACTCGGTCCGTGGTTTCAAGGACAGCACCCTGGGTCCTCGCAGTACTCCGAGCCGTGGTGCAGGTGCGACGGGCAACGCCGGCACGACTCGTGATCCGGATCAGGATCCGCTGCCATTCGGTGGCAACGTGCTGATCCAGGGCGGTGTCGAGGTGCTGTTCCCGATGCCGTTCGTCAAGGACCAACGCTCTCTTCGTACCTCCGTATTCTGGGACGTGGGTAATGTGTTCGACTCCAAATGCGAGCAGGTCAGAAACCCTAGTGGTTTGCGTTCCGATACGCAGTGTAATGACGTCAGTCTGAGCAATCTGGCCAGTTCCGTGGGTGTCGGCGTGACGTGGGTAACCGCTCTGGGGCCGCTGAGTTTTGCTCTTGCAATGCCGGTCAAGAAACCTGACAACGCTGAAACCCAGGTGTTCCAATTCTCCCTCGGCCAGACTTTCTAAGAGCCTGACCCAAGATAACGACAATGGATTTTGTAGGAGTGCATCGTGCGTAAGTTGACTCAATTGGTTCTCCTGGCGACTGTCCTGGTAGCAGGTCCGGCCTTCGCCGACATGAAAATCGCCGTACTGAACTATCAGATGGCACTGCTGGAATCCGATGCTGCGAAGAAATACGCGGTGGATGCCGAGAAGAAGTTCGGCCCGCAGTTGAACAAGCTGAAAACCCTGGAAAGCAGCGCCAAGGGCATCCAGGATCGTCTGGTTGCCGGTGGCGACAAGATGCAGCAGGGCGAGCGTGAGCGCCTGGAGCTCGAATTCAAGCAGAAAGCCCGTGACTTCCAGTTCCAGTCCAAGGAACTGAACGAAGCCAAGGCCGTTGCCGATCGTGAAATGCTCAAGCAACTGAAGCCGAAACTCGACAGCGCCGTGGAAGAAGTCATCAAGAAAGGTGGTTTTGACCTGGTGTTCGAGCGTGGTGCAGTGATTGATGTCAAACCTCAGTACGACATCACTCGCCAGGTTATCGAGCGCATGAATCAGCTGAAGTAACCCATGACAGCGACTATAAAGCTCGGCCAGCTGGCCGAGTTCCTCGGAGCCACCCTGCGTGGCTCCGCAGAGAAAGAAATCACTGGGCTAGCCACCTTGCAGGAGGCTGGCCCAGCTCAGTTGAGCTTTTTGGCAAATCCCCAATACCGTAAGTATCTGGCTGACAGCCAGGCGGGTGCCGTGCTGCTGAAGGCGGCGGATGCCGAAGGTTATGCCGGTGATGCCCTGGTAGTGGCCGACCCCTACCTGTCGTACGCACGCATTTCCCACCTGTTCGATCCCAAGCCCAAGACTGCTGCCGGTATTCATCCGACTGCGGTCATTGCCGAGGATGCTGTGGTCGACGCGGCTGCCAGTATTGGCGCGTTTGCGGTCATCGAGAGCGGTGCGCAAATCGCCGCGGGTGTCACGATCGGTGCTCATTGTTTTATCGGTGCCCGTTGCCAGATTGGCGAGGGCGGCTGGCTGGCTCCACGCGTGACGCTTTACCACGATGTGCGTATCGGCAAGCGTGTGGTCATTCAGTCTGGTGCGGTACTGGGCGGTGAAGGTTTCGGTTTCGCCAACGAGAAAGGCATCTGGCAGAAGATTGCGCAGGTTGGTGGCGTCACCATTGGCGATGATGTCGAGATTGGCGTGAATACCGCTATCGATCGCGGTGCGCTGGCCGATACCGTCATTGGCAATGGCGTGAAGCTGGATAACCAGATTCAGATCGCCCACAACGTCCAGGTCGGTGATCACACCGCCATGGCAGCCTGTGTCGGTATTTCCGGCAGCACCCGGATCGGCAAGCACTGCATGCTCGCCGGCGGTGTCGGGCTGGTTGGCCATATCGATATTTGCGACAACGTTTTCCTGACCGGGATGACCATGGTGACCCACTCGATTACCGAGCCGGGCTCCTACTCTTCCGGTACAGCCATGCAGCCTGCTGCCGAGTGGCGCAAAAGCGCGGCACGCATCCGTCAGCTCGATGATCTTGCGCGACGCCTGCGACAACTGGAAAAGCGCGTAGGGGACGTGACCCCCGACGGTAAAGCTTCATCAGATGGCTGATACCATTTCCATATCAAGTGTGCACAGCCGTTAGACTGCCTCCTTGATTTGCTAGAGGAGTGTGCGTTAGTCGCGCGCTCCCAATCTTTACTACAGGCTTCCCCCCGAAATGATGGACATCAACGAGATTCGCGAATACCTGCCTCACCGTTACCCGTTCCTGTTGGTGGACCGGGTAGTGGATCTGGATGTTGAGGGCAAGTGCATTCGTGCCTACAAGAATGTCAGCATCAACGAACCTTTCTTCAATGGTCACTTCCCCGCGCATCCAATCATGCCGGGCGTGCTGATCATCGAAGCCATGGCTCAGGCTGCGGGCATTCTTGGTTTCAAGATGCTGGACGTGAAGCCGGCCGATGGCACCCTCTACTACTTCGTCGGTTCCGACAAGCTGCGCTTCCGCCAGCCGGTGCTGCCGGGTGACCAGTTGATCCTGGAAGCCAAGTTCATCAGCTGCAAGCGCCAGATCTGGAAATTCGAATGCCAGGCTTCGGTCGACGGCAAGCCAGTCTGCTCCGCTGAAATCATCTGTGCGGAACGCAAACTATGAGTTTGATTGACCCTCGCGCAATCATCGATCCGACGGCCATTCTGGCCGACGACGTTGAGGTTGGCCCGTGGTCGATCGTTGGCGCCGGTGTGGAAATCGGCGAGGGTACGGTGATCGGGCCGCATGTGGTGCTCAAAGGCCCGACCCGGATCGGTAAGCACAATCGTATCTACCAGTTCTCCTCGGTAGGCGAAGACACTCCCGATCTGAAATACAAAGGCGAGGAAACCCGCCTGGTGATTGGTGACCACAACGTCATTCGTGAAGGCGTGACCATTCATCGCGGCACTGTCCAGGACCGTTCCGAGACCACTCTCGGTGATCACAACCTGGTCATGGCGTATGCCCATATCGGTCACGACAGCGTGATCGGCAACCACTGCATCCTGGTCAACAACACGGCGTTGGCCGGCCATGTGCATGTGGACGATTGGGCGATCCTGTCCGGCTTCACCCTGGTTCACCAGTACTGCCATATCGGCGCCCACAGCTTTTCCGGCATGGGGACGGCGATCGGCAAGGATGTTCCGGCCTTTGTCACAGTGTTCGGCAACCCGGCCGAGGCGCGCAGCATGAACTTCGAGGGCATGCGCCGTCGTGGTTTCAGCGAAGACGCGATTCACGCCCTGCGTCGAGCCTATAAAGTGGTGTATCGCCAGGGCTTGACCGTCGATCAGGCGCTCGTCGAGCTGGCAGAAGCTGCTGCACAATTTCCCGAAGTCGCGGTATTTCGTGACTCGATCCAGTCTTCGACTCGCGGCATCACCCGTTAATCATGAGCAAACTGCGTATTGCGCTGGTGGCTGGCGAAGCTTCCGGCGACATTCTTGGCGCCGGTTTGATGCGCGCGCTCAAGGTCCAGCATCCCGCCGTTGAGTTCATCGGTGTCGGTGGCCCGCTGATGCAGGCCGAAGGGCTGGTTTCCTACTTCCCGATGGAGCGCCTGGCGGTCATGGGCCTGGTAGAGGTCCTGGGACGCCTGCGCGAACTGCTGGCCCGGCGCAAGAAGCTGGTGCAGACCCTGATCGCCGAAAAGCCGGACGTGTTCATCGGCATCGACGCCCCCGATTTCAACCTGAACATCGAACTCCAGTTGCGTCAGGCCGGCATCAAGACCGTGCACTACGTCAGTCCTTCGGTCTGGGCCTGGCGGCAAAAGCGCGTGCTGAAGATCCGCGAAGGTTGCGACCTGATGCTGACGCTGTTCCCGTTCGAAGCCAAATTCTATGAAGAGAAGGGCGTGCCGGTGCGGTTCGTCGGGCACTCCCTGGCCGATGCCATTCCGCTGGAGGCCGATCGGGCCGCGGCTCGCGCTGAGCTGGGCTTGCCCGAGGGGCCGCTGGTGGCCCTGATGCCGGGCAGTCGTGGCGGCGAAGTCGGGCGCCTCGGGGCCTTGTTCCTCGACGCGGCACAACGCCTGCGCGCCTTGCGTCCAGGGGTGCGTTTCGTCATGCCTTGCGCGAGCCCCGAGCGGCGTACTCAGCTGGAAGAGCTGCTGGCCGGTCGCGACCTGCCGTTGACCCTGCTCAACGGCCAGTCGCATCAGGCGCTGGCGGCTTGCGATGCGGTATTGATCGCCTCCGGCACCGCAACCCTTGAGGCGCTGCTCTACAAGCGCCCGATGGTCGTCGCCTATCGCCTGGCGCCGCTGACCTTCTGGATTCTCAAGCGTATGGTCAAGAGCCCTTATATTTCCCTGCCGAACCTGCTGGCCCAGCGCCTGCTGGTTCCCGAACTGCTGCAGGATGACGCGACTGCGGAGG
Organism: Pseudomonas sp. T8; assembly: GCF_024610635.1. Taxonomy (NCBI): domain Bacteria; kingdom Pseudomonadati; phylum Pseudomonadota; class Gammaproteobacteria; order Pseudomonadales; family Pseudomonadaceae; genus Pseudomonas; species Pseudomonas sp. T8. Next base: position 2,950,886 of record NZ_CP102374.1, on the reverse strand, counting down.
CCCTGGCCCAGACCCTGTCGCCCTTGATCGAAGACGGCCAGGAGCAGACCCGCGGTTTTGACGAGATCCATCGCACTTTGCGCCGGGATGCCTCCAACCAGGCGGCTGAAGCGGTGTTGAACCTGATTGGCAAACCGGCATGAGTAACGAAAAGATGCAGATGGGACTGGATTTCTCTCTGGTGGCCGATGCCGAAGACCTGGTGGCCGGTGTCGACGAAGTCGGGCGCGGCCCGTTGTGCGGCGCAGTGGTCACGGCTGCGGTCATTCTCGATCCGAGCCGGCCGATTCTCGGCCTGAACGACTCGAAGAAGCTCACCGAGGCCCGTCGCGAAAAGCTCTACGACGAGATTTGTGAGAAAGCCCTGAGCTGGTGCATTGCCCGCGCCGAAGTCGAGGAAATCGACGAACTGAATATCCTGCATGCCACCATGCTGGCGATGCAGCGCGCGGTAGAAGGGCTGAGCGTGACCCCGAAACTGGCGATGATCGATGGTAATCGTTGCCCGAAATTGTCGATGCCTGCCGAAGCCGTGGTCCAGGGCGATAGCAAGGTGCCGGCGATCGCCGCGGCGTCGATTCTGGCCAAGGTCAGCCGGGATCGCGAGATGGCGGCGTTCGAGCTGATCTACCCAGGCTATGGCATCGGCGGACACAAGGGATATCCAACGCCCGTTCATCTGGAAGCGCTGGCCCGCCTGGGGCCGACGCCGATTCACCGGCGCTCGTTCGCGCCGGTACGCCAAGCCTACGAAGCCCGTGAGAACCTGGGCGAGATTCAGTCCTGAGGCTGATGTTTTAGCGAAGGCCCGGTACAATCCGGGCCTTGTTGTTTTTGTGCTCATTACAGGATCACTATGCCGGCTTCATTCGTTCATCTACGCCTGCACACTGAATATTCCCTGGTTGACGGTCTGGTGCGGATCAAACCGCTGGTCAAGACGTTGGCCGGCATGGGCATGCCCGCGGTGGCGGTTACCGACCAGAACAACATGTGTTCCCTGGTCAAGTTCTACAAGGCGGCCATGGGCACCGGGATCAAGCCGATCTGTGGCGCCGACCTGTGGCTGTCGAACAAGGATCCCGAGAATCCACTGAGCCGCATCAGCCTGCTGGTGATGAACGCCGTTGGCTATCGCAACCTGACCGAGCTGATTTCCCGCGGCTTTATCGATGGCCAGCGTAATGGCCAGATCATCATCGAGCGCGAGTGGGTGGCCGAGGCCGCCGAAGGCCTGATCATGCTCTCGGCCGCGAAAGAGGGCGAGATCGGTCTTGCCCTGCTCTCTGGCGACCTGCAAGAAGCGGAAACCCTGGCTCGCGAATGGATGGCGGTGTTCCCGGACCGTTTCTATCTGGAAGTCCAGCGTACCAACCGTCCCAACGACGAAGAGCAGTTGCACGCAGCCGTGGCCCTGGCGGACAAGATCGGCGCGCCGCTGGTGGCGACCAACGATGTGCGGTTCATCAAGCGCGAAGACTTCGAGGCCCATGAAACCCGGGTCTGCATCGGTGAAGGCCGCGCCCTCGACGACCCGCGTCGCTCGAAGAACTACAGCGACCAGCAGTACCTGAAAAGCGCCGAGGAAATGGCCGAGCTGTTCAGCGACCTGCCCGAGGCCCTGGAAAACACGGTCGAGATCGCCAAGCGCTGCAATATCGAAGTGAAGCTGGGCAAGCACTTCTTGCCTGACTATCCGATTCCCGATGGCATGACCATCGATGAATATTTCCGCAAGGTTTCCTTCGACGGGCTGGAAGAGCGCCTCAGCGTGCTGCTGCCCAAGGACACCACCGAAGACTATGAAGCCAAGCGCCAGGTGTATGTCGACCGGCTGAATTTCGAGCTGGATATCATCATCCAGATGGGGTTCCCCGGTTACTTCCTGATCGTTATGGATTTTATCCAGTGGGCCAAGAGCAACGGTGTGCCGGTAGGTCCTGGCCGGGGCTCGGGTGCCGGTTCCCTGGTGGCCTACGTGCAGAAGATCACCGACCTCGACCCGCTGGCCTACGACCTGCTGTTCGAACGTTTCCTCAACCCGGAACGGGTTTCCATGCCCGACTTCGACGTCGACTTCTGCATGGACGGTCGTGACCGGGTTATCGACTACGTGGCCGAGAAATATGGCCGCAACGCCGTAAGCCAGATCATCACCTTCGGTTCCATGGCCGCCAAGGCTGTGGTGCGGGACGTGGCGCGGGTGCAGGGCAAGTCCTACGGCCTGGCTGACCGTCTGTCGAAGATGATCCCCTTCGAAGTCGGCATGACCCTGGAAAAAGCCTACGAGCAGGAAGAAATCCTGCGCGACTTCATCAAGGTCGATGAAGAAGCGGCGGAAATCTGGGAGATGGCGCGCAAGCTCGAGGGCGTGGTGCGTAACGTCGGCAAGCACGCCGGTGGCGTAGTTATCGCCCCGACCAAGCTGACCGACTTCTCGCCGATCTATTGCGACGAAGCCGGCGACGGCCTGGTAACCCAGTTCGACAAGGACGACGTCGAGGCTGCCGGCCTGGTGAAGTTCGACTTCCTCGGCCTGCGGACCCTGACCATCATCAAGTGGGCGATGGAGACCATCAACCGCGAGCAGGTGAAAAAGAACCTGCCCGACGTCAACATCGACTTCATCCCGCTGGACGACAAGAAGACGTACGAGCTGCTGCAGAAGGCCGAGACCACCGCGGTGTTCCAGCTCGAATCCCGAGGCATGAAGGAGCTGATCAAGAAGCTCAAGCCCGACTGCCTGGAAGACTTGATCGCACTGGTAGCGTTGTTCCGTCCCGGTCCGTTGCAATCGGGCATGGTGGACGACTTCATCAACCGTAAGCACGGTCGCGCCGAACTGGCCTATCCGCATCCGGACTACCAGTACGATGGCTTGCGGCCGGTACTGGCACCGACCTACGGCATCATCCTGTATCAGGAACAGGTGATGCAGATTGCCCAGGTGATGGCTGGCTACACCCTTGGTGGGGCCGACATGCTGCGTCGTGCCATGGGTAAGAAGAAACCCGAGGAGATGGCCAAGCAGCGCGGCGGCTTCATCGAAGGTTGCGCCAACAACGGTATCGATGCCGACCTGGCGGGCAACATCTTCGACCTGGTGGAAAAATTCGCCGGCTACGGTTTCAACAAGTCCCACTCGGCCGCCTACGGGCTGGTGTCCTACCAGACTGCATGGCTCAAGACGCATCACCCGGCGCCTTTCATGGCGGCGGTACTGTCCGCGGATATGCACAACACCGACAAGGTGGTGGTGCTGATCGAAGAAGTGCGCAGCATGAAGCTGCGCCTCGATGCGCCGGATGTGAACAGTTCCGACTTCAAGTTCACCGTCAACAACGACGGCCGTATTGTCTATGGCCTGGGAGCGATCAAGGGTGTGGGCGAGGGGCCGGTGGAGGCGATCGTCGAGGCCCGTGCCGAAGGTGGCCCGTTCAAGGACCTGTTCGACTTCTGCAGCCGGGTCGACCTCAAGCGCATCAACAAGCGTACCCTCGATGCGCTGATCCGCAGTGGTGCCCTGGATCGCCTGGGGCCCTACTTCCACGACGAACTCAAGGCCTACCAGGCCAACATCGACCGCAATCGCGCGGTGCTGTTGTCGGCCCTGGAGGAAGCGGTCAAGGCGGCCGAGCAGACCGCGCGAACCGCCGACAGTGGCCACGCCGACCTGTTCGGCGGGGTCTTCGTCGAAGAGGATGCGGATGTCTACGCCAATCATCGCAAGGCCAAGGAACTGACCCTCAAGGAACGCCTGAAAGGGGAGAAAGACACCCTCGGCCTGTACCTGACCGGGCACCCGATCGACGAATACGAAGGTGAGATCCGGCGTTTCGCCCGCCAGCGCATCGTCGACCTGAAGCCGGCGCGCGATACCCAGACCGTCGCGGGCATGATCATTGCCCTGCGGGTCATGAAGAACAAAAAGGGCGACAAGATGGGGTTCATCACCCTTGACGATCGTTCGGGGCGGATCGAGGCTTCGCTGTTCGCCGATGCCTTCCATTCGGCCCAGTCCCTGCTGCAGACCGACGCGATGGTGGTGGTCGAGGGCGAGGTCAGCAACGACGACTTCTCCGGCGGCCTGCGCCTGCGGGTCAAGCGGGTGATGAGCATGGAAGATGCCCGCACCAACCTGGCGGAAAGCCTGCGCCTGAAGGTGCACACCGAAGCCCTCAAGGGCGATCAGCTACGCTGGCTGGGGGAACTGTGCAAACGCCATCGCGGCGCTTGCCCGATCTCCATGGAGTACACCAAGGAGGACGCCAAGGCCTTGCTGCAGTTCGGCGAAGCCTGGCGGATCGACCCGGCGGATGCCTTGATTCAAGCCCTGCGTGACCAGTTCGGGCGAGACAACGTCTTCCTCCAATACCGTTGACGGTCAGGCGCCATGAAAGTGCGCCGATCTCGACCCGAACTTTTAATCTCGACCTGAACGCGCCTCTCCCTTAAGGTAGGGCGCGAATAGACAACCGGCCGGCCCAAGCTCTCTTGGACGTCGACCCAAGACGGACGCCTATGAACCCGAATTTTCTTGATTTCGAACAGCCGATCGCCGACCTGCAAGCCAAGATCGAAGAGTTGCGCTTGGTCGGTAATGACAATTCGCTGAATATCGGCGATGAGATCTCCCGCCTGCAAGACAAGAGCAGCACCTTGACCGAGGACATCTTCGGCAAGCTGACCAGCTGGCAGATCGCACGCCTGGCGCGTCACCCGCGTCGTCCGTACACCCTGGACTACATCGAGCACATCTTCACCGAGTTCGACGAACTGCATGGCGACCGTCACTTCTCCGACGACGCCGCGATCGTCGGCGGTGTTGCCCGTCTGGACGACCAGCCGGTCATGATCATCGGCCACCAGAAAGGCCGTGAAGTGCGCGAGAAAGTCCGTCGCAACTTCGGCATGCCGCGTCCTGAAGGCTATCGCAAGGCCTGCCGCCTGATGGAAATGGCCGAGCGCTTCAAGATGCCGATCCTGACCTTCATCGACACCCCGGGCGCCTACCCGGGCATCGACGCCGAAGAGCGCAACCAGAGCGAGGCTATCGCCTGGAACCTACGGGTCATGGCGCGCCTGAAAACCCCAATCATCGCCACCGTGATCGGTGAAGGTGGTTCTGGCGGTGCGCTGGCCATTGGTGTCTGCGATCAACTGAACATGCTGCAGTACTCCACTTATGCAGTGATCTCGCCGGAAGGCTGCGCCTCGATCCTGTGGAAAACCGCCGAGAAAGCGCCGGATGCCGCCGAAGCCATGGGCATCACCGCCGAGCGCCTGAAAGGCCTGGGCATTGTCGATAAGGTCATCAGCGAGCCGCTGGGTGGCGCGCACCGTGATCCGGCTGCCGCTGCTGCTCTGATCCGCGCCGAGCTGACCTCCCAGCTGGCGATGCTCAAGAAGATGGATAACGATACCCTGCTGGCGCGTCGTTACGATCGCCTGATGAGCTACGGTCTCTGACAGATCGACGCTCCTTGTAGGGGCGGGCTTGCTCGCGAAATGGGCGCCTCGGCCATTCAGGTCGAGGCTTTTCAGGCACTGCGAGCAAGCTCGGTCTCTACTCAGGATCCGGTCCACTCATGAGCCCATTCGATACCGTCCTTACGCAAAAACTGCTGCAACGCCTCCTGCCCTGGCTGGATCGATCGGCCTGGCGCATCGCGTTCTCCGGTGGCCTCGACTCCACCGTCCTGCTGCACCTGCTTGCCCAACTCAGGCAGCGACACACACTTCCCCCGTTGACCGCCATCCATGTGCATCACGGCCTTCAAGCTGTGGCTGACGCCTGGCCGGAGTATTGTCGAACCCAGTGCGAGGCCTTGGCGGTGCCGTTGCAAATAGTGGCGGTGCAGGTGCAACCGGGGGCCAGCCTGGAGCGTGCAGCGCGGGAGGCGCGTTATGCCGCGTTCGAAGAGGTAACCGGCAGCAATGAGCTGTTGCTGACGGCTCAGCACCGTGACGATCAGGCGGAAACCCTGTTGTTCCGTTTGCTGCGTGGGGCCGGGGTCAGGGGCTTGTCCGCCATGCCGGCGTCCCGTGTGCTGGGGCAGGGGCACTTGCTGCGGCCCTTGCTCGATATCTCCCGCGACGAGCTGGAGCGTTACGCTCGTGATCACCAGCTGCGCTGGATCGACGATCCCTCCAACCAGGACCGGCAGTTCTCCCGCAACTACCTGCGCCATCAGGTGTTCCCATTGCTGACTGCCCGCTGGCCACAAGCTGCCAGCAGCCTGGCGCGTAGCGCGGCGCATGTGCGCGAGGCCCGGGAGTTGCTGGATGAGCTGGCGATCATCGATCTGCAAGAGGCGGCTAAGGAGGGGGAGTTCGAGTGGCTGGGGTTGCCGTCCCTGGCGCTGGTGCCTTTGGTCGGCTTGTCGGAGGCGCGTCAGCGCAATGCCCTGAGTCACTGGCTGAGCCGGCTCACGCCGCTGCCTGACAGCGACCACTGGGCGGGCTGGCAGACGCTGCGCGATGCCGCGGGCGACAGCCGTCCGGTATGGCGGCTGGGGCAGGGCGAGTTGCAGCGGTCGGCAGGGCGCGTCTGGTGGTTGTCGGGTAGCTGGCTGCAATCCCCGCTATCGGTGCCGAGTTGGGTCGATACCGCTGCGCCTTTGCCGTTACCAGGCAATGGGCGATTGCAATTCATCGGTGGCGCGCCGCAAGGGCCCTTGCAGGTGCGTTACCGTCAGGGGGGCGAGGTGATGCAACTGCCTGGGCGCGGCCGCCGCGATCTCAAGCGTCTGCTCAATGAGGCGGGTCTGCCGGCCTTCGTCCGTGGCAGATTGCCGCTGCTGTATCGAGGTGAAGAATTGCTCGCGGTGGCGAACCTGCCAGGTCTTGACGCAAATACCCATGAAGGCTGGCAATTGCATTGGCAGCCGCCTTCGAGCGATCAAGGTTTGAGCTGAAAGTCCCTTTCCGGTAGACTACGCTCCCTTCTTGATACAACTTCTGTGGATTCGCCTGAATTGCAGGAGTTGCCGATTACCAAGCAGTCTTTGCTGGGCGATTCCAAAAAATGTGTAGCGAGCAACGTACCGGTGTTTTCTCTTCCGGTCTGTCCCAACGCGGCGGTTTTTTTGAAAGGTGCACTGTGATTAATGCAGGTGATCGGGGGCTTCGGCCTTCCTTCGCTTTCCCCGGCGGCTCGGACCGCTTTAACGCAGACTTCTAGGGTTTTTCATGACGCGCTACATATTCGTCACGGGCGGTGTTGTTTCTTCATTGGGGAAAGGCATTGCCTCGGCTTCATTGGCGGCCATCCTGGAGGCGCGGGGACTTAAGGTCACCATGCTCAAGCTGGACCCGTACATCAACGTCGACCCGGGCACCATGAGCCCGTTCCAGCACGGTGAAGTGTTCGTCACCCACGACGGCGCCGAGACCGACCTGGACCTGGGCCACTACGAGCGGTTCATCCGCACGACCATGACCCAGAACAACAACTTCACCACCGGTCGTGTCTACGAGCACGTGCTGCGCAAAGAGCGCCGTGGTGATTACCTGGGCGCCACCATCCAGGTGATTCCGCACATCACCGACGAGATCAAGCGTCGCATCATCAAGGGCGCCGGCGATGCCGACGTGGCCCTGGTGGAGATCGGCGGCACCGTGGGTGACATCGAGTCGCAACCGTTCCTCGAGGCCATCCGCCAGCTGCGCGTCGAAGTCGGTTCCAAGCGCGCGATGCTGATGCACCTGACCCTGGTTCCGTACATCGCCACCGCTGGCGAGACCAAGACCAAGCCGACCCAGCACTCGGTGAAAGAGCTGCGCTCCATCGGCCTGCAGCCTGACGTGCTGATCTGCCGCTCCGACCACCCGGTGGACGTGTCCTCGCGTCGCAAGATCGCGTTGTTCACCAACGTTGAAGAGCGCGCGGTGATCTCCCTGGAAGACGTCGACACCATCTACAAGATCCCGGCCGTGCTGCACGCCCAGGGTCTGGACGATTTCGTCGTCGAGCGTTTCGGCCTGCAATGCAACGGTGCCGATCTGTCCGAGTGGGAAAAAGTGGTCGACGCCAAGCTCAACCCAGAGCACGAAGTCACCATCGCCATGGTCGGCAAGTACATGGAGCTGCTGGACGCCTACAAGTCGCTGATCGAAGCGATGAGTCACGCCGGTATTACCAACCGTACCAAGGTCAACCTGCGTTACATCGACTCCGAAGACATCGAGAACCAGGGCACCGCGCTGCTCGAAGGCGTCGATGCGATCCTGGTTCCAGGCGGTTTCGGCCTGCGTGGCGTGGAAGGCAAGATCACCGCCGTCCAGTACGCTCGCGAAAACAAGGTGCCTTACCTGGGTATCTGCCTGGGCATGCAAGTGGCCGTGATTGAGTTCGCTCGTAACGTCATGGGCTGGAAGGACGCCAACTCCACCGAGTTCGATCGCGCCAGCGGTCACCCGGTCGTCGGCCTGATCACCGAGTGGGCTGATGCCACCGGTGCCGTCGAAACCCGTACCGAAGCTTCCGACCTGGGCGGCACCATGCGTCTCGGCGCTCAGGAATGCCTGCTCGAAGCCGGCTCCAAGGTGCACGATTGCTACGCCAAGGATGTGATCGTCGAGCGTCACCGTCACCGTTACGAAGTGAACAACAACCTGCTGCCACAGCTGATCGACGCCGGCCTGAAGATTTCCGGTCGTTCCGGCGATGGCGCGCTGGTTGAAGTGGTCGAGGCACAGGACCATCCATGGTTCGTCGCCTGCCAGTTCCACCCTGAGTTCACCTCGACCCCACGTGACGGCCATCCGCTGTTCAGTGGCTTCGTCAAGGCCGCTTTGGCTCAACACCAGAAGAAGGCGTAACCCCGATGGCACAGAAGATCATCCGCGTCGGCGACATCGAGATTGCCAACGACAAGCCCATGGTGCTGTTCGGCGGCATGAACGTGCTGGAAAGCCGTGACATGGCCATGCAGGTCTGCGAAGAGTACGTGAAGGTCACCGAAAAGCTCGGTATCCCTTACGTGTTCAAGGCCAGTTTCGACAAGGCCAACCGGTCTTCTGTGACCTCTTATCGTGGTCCTGGCCTGGAAGAGGGCATGCGCATCTTCCAGGACATCAAGCAAGCCTTCGGCGTGCCGATCATCACCGACGTCCACGAGCCGTACCAGGCCGCGGTCGTCGCCGAGGTCTGCGACATCATTCAGCTGCCGGCCTTCCTTTCGCGCCAGACCGACCTGGTGGTCGCGATGGCCAAGACCGGTGCGGTGATCAACATCAAGAAAGCCCAGTTCCTCGCGCCCCAGGAAATGAAACACATCCTGAGCAAGTGCGAAGAAGCGGGTAACGATCAGTTGATCCTCTGCGAGCGTGGTTCGAGCTTCGGTTACAACAACCTGGTGGTGGACATGCTCGGCTTCGGCATCATGAAGCAGTTCGAATACCCGGTGTTCTTCGACGTGACCCACGCGCTGCAAATGCCCGGCGGTCGTGCCGACTCGGCCGGCGGTCGTCGTGCCCAGGTCACCGACCTGGCCAAGGCCGGCATGAGCCAGTCCCTGGCCGGCCTGTTCCTGGAAGCCCACCCGGATCCGGACAACGCCAAATGCGACGGTCCATGCGCCCTGCGCCTGGACAAGCTCGAACCTTTCCTGGCCCAGCTCAAGGCCCTGGACGAACTGGTTAAGAGTTTTCCGACGGTAGAGACCGCGTAAAACCGATTTCTCCGGTAAAGTACCGCACGATTAAATGCTCAGGCCCGCGGGCCTGAGCCTTATCGTCCGCAAGTCTGCCCCCTGTTCCCTGCTTGCCGACGGTAAAGAGATTCCCTTCAGCTGCGTCGTTTTCGTCAACTTTGGAGTGTTTACAACAATGGCAAAAATCGTCGACATCAAAGGTCGTGAAGTTCTCGACTCCCGTGGCAACCCCACCGTCGAAGCGGACGTGCTTCTCGATAACGGCATCATCGGCAGCGCCTGCGCGCCGTCCGGTGCTTCCACCGGCTCGCGTGAAGCGCTGGAGCTGCGTGATGGCGACAAGAGCCGTTACCTGGGCAAGGGCGTACTGAAGGCCGTAGCCAACATCAATGGTCCGATCCGTGACCTGCTGCTGGGTAAAGACCCAAGCGACCAGAAGGCCCTCGATCAGGCGATGATCAAGCTGGACGGTACTGAAAACAAGGCAACCCTGGGCGCCAACGCGATCCTCGCCGTGTCCCTGGCCGCGGCCAAGGCAGCAGCACAGGACCAGGACCTGCCGCTGTACGCGCACATCGCCAACCTGAACGGCACACCGGGCGTCTACTCGATGCCGGTGCCGATGATGAACATCATCAACGGTGGCGAGCACGCCGATAACAACGTCGACATCCAGGAATTCATGGTGCAGCCGGTTGGCGCCAAGTCCTTCTCCGAAGGCCTGCGCATGGGCACCGAGATTTTCCATCACCTCAAAGCCGTGCTGAAGGCCCGTGGCCTGAGCACCGCCGTAGGTGACGAAGGTGGTTTCGCACCGAACCTGGCTTCCAACGAAGACGCCCTGAAAGTGATCTCCGAAGCGGTGGCCAACGCCGGTTACAAGCTGGGCACCGACGTGACCCTGGCTCTGGACTGCGCAGCCAGCGAGTTCTTCGAAGACGGCAAGTACAACCTGTCCGGCGAAGGCCAGGTGTTCACCGCTGAAGGTTTCGCCGACTACCTCAAGGGCCTGACCGAGCGTTACCCGATCATCTCCATCGAAGACGGTCTGGACGAGTCCGACTGGGCTGGCTGGAAGATCCTCACCGACAAGATCGGCGAGAAGACCCAGCTGGTGGGCGACGACCTGTTCGTGACCAACACCAAGATCCTGAAAGAAGGCATCGACAAGAAGATCGCCAACTCGATCCTGATCAAGTTCAACCAGATCGGTACCCTGACCGAAACCCTGGAAGCCATCCAGATGGCCAAGGCTGCCGGTTACACCGCAGTGATTTCGCACCGTTCCGGCGAAACCGAAGATTCGACCATTGCCGACCTGGCCGTGGGCACCTCGGCTGGCCAGATCAAGACCGGTTCGCTGTGCCGTTCCGACCGCGTGTCCAAGTACAACCAATTGCTGCGTATCGAAGAGCAATTGAATGGCAAGGCCAAGTACAACGGCCGCAGCGAGTTTCGCGGTTAAGCGGTAGATGGTACAAAGACACCGGATTGGGTCAGAAAAATCGCATCAGCGAGGTTTTTGCCACTAATCTGATGCCTTAAGAGCACAAGCCTGGTTCTTCCAGGCTTCGTGCTGTCAGTAGGTTCGAAGTTGTTGGCATGGCTGTCTTTTTTCACTGGATACCCGATATTCGATGCGCAGTCCCAATTGGTTGTTCCTCGTCTTGCTCTTGCTGCTGGCTGGCCTGCAGTACCGCCTCTGGGTGGGGAATGGCAGCTTGGCGCAGGTAACCGACCTGACTCAGCAAATTGCCGATCAGCGCGCTGAAAACGAGCGCCTGCTGGAGCGCAATCGTGTACTCGACGCGGAAGTCATGGAATTGAAGAAAGGCATGGAGACCGTGGAAGAGCGGGCTCGTCATGAACTGGGCATGGTCAAGGAGGGCGAAACCCTCTACCAGTTGGCCCAATGATTCAGTCTCTACCGGCCTTCTGGGCCGTGATTCCTGCCGCGGGCGTCGGTGCCCGCATGGCCGCGGACCGTCCCAAGCAATACTTGCAACTGGGCGGGCGCACTATTCTCGAACACAGCCTCGGCTGTTTCCTCGACCATCCTTCCCTGAAGGGGCTGGTGGTCAGCCTGGCGCTTGACGATCCTTACTGGCCGACCCTGGCCTGTGCCCACGACCCGCGGATCCAGCGGGTCGAAGGTGGCGCGGAGCGTTCCGGATCGGTCCTCAATGCCTTGCTCCATCTGCACGCCCAGGGCGCTGCGGATGATGACTGGGTGCTGGTCCACGATGCCGCACGGCCGAACCTGTCCCGGGATGACCTGGACAAGTTGCTGGGCGAGCTGGCGGATGACCCCGTGGGCGGCCTGCTCGCGGTGCCGGCCCGTGACACCCTGAAACGGATCGACAAGCACGGCCGAGTGCTGGAAACCGTGGATCGCAGCCTGATCTGGCAAGCCTATACGCCGCAGATGTTCCGTCTTGGCGCCTTGCATCGCGCCTTGGCCGACAGCCTGGTGGCGGATGTGGCGATTACCGATGAGGCGTCGGCAATGGAGTGGGCCGGCCAGGCACCGCGCCTGATCGAAGGGCGTTCGGACAACCTCAAGGTGACCCGCCCGGAAGATCTGGAGTGGCTACGCCAGCGTTGGGCCAATCGCCGCTGATCTTAGGTTTCGCTGGTCCCTGTAGCCGCTGCCGCAGGCTGCGATCGGCTACGCAGTAGCCGTTTACCGGGCAACACGGTCGATCGGTTTGACTATGCGTGGTGATGACCTGCGAAAAGCGCACCTCGTTCCGGGCCGATCGCAGCCTGCCGCAGCGTCTACGGATCAATCCTTGTACTCCGGCCGCTTGGCCAACCCCTCCTTGAGATAGTCCACCAGCTTGCGCACCTTGGGCGACAGATGCCGTTGTTGCGGATACAGCGCCCACACCGCGGTATTCGGTGGCTGATGCGCCTCGAGCAGGGAAATCAGGGTGCCTTGATGCAGATGCTCCAGCACGTAATAGTCCGGTAGCTGGCAGAGGCCAACCCCCTGCAGCGCTGCATCCAGCACAGCCTGCCCGCTGTTACAGCGCCAGTTGCCTTGTACCCGCTGGGAGAACTCGCGCCCGTCCTGCTCCAGCTGCCAGATGTCCGAGCTGCCGATCAGGCAGTTGTGCCGACTCAACTCCGACAAGCTGTGGGGACGGCCATAACGCTCCAGGTAGGACGGCGAGGCGCAAAGGTACATGCGACGCGGCGCCAGGCGGGTCGCCACCAGTCGTGAATCCTGCAGGCGACCAAGACGGATCGCCAGGTCCAGGCCTTCATGCACCAGGTCCAAAGGGCGGTTGCTCAGTTCGATATCCACCCGCAGTTGCGGATAAAGTCCCATGAAACTGGTGACCAGCGGCACGATAAACCGCTCGCCATAGGCCACTGCGCAGGTCATGCGCAGCATGCCCTTGGGTTCGCTGGTCAGGTCGCCGACGGCGCGCAACGCCTCTTCGCGTCCATCCTGCAGGCGCTGGCAATGCTGCAAGAAAGTCTGCCCGGCTTCGGTCAGGGTCACCCGGCGGGTACTGCGATACAGCAGGCGGGTCTGCAGCCGTTCTTCCAGGCGGACGATCTGCCGGCTGATATGGGAAGACGACACCCCGAGGCGTTCCGCGGCGGCAGTGAACTGGCTGCACTCGGCCACGGCAACGAACTCATCGATGCCTTCCCAGCGGTTCTCATTCATGACGATTATCCCTGTACAGCAATAATGTTTTGCTTTTGTCCTGATTATTCATCGCCAGGCGCTGTTTTACACTCCCTGTCTCGTTTTTATTCGCTGGAGACCCAGGATGATCAAGTCGCGCGCTGCCGTTGCCTTCGAGGCCAAGAAACCCCTTGAGATCGTTGAAGTCGATGTCGCCATGCCCAAGGCCGGCGAGGTGTTGTTGCGGGTCGTCGCTTCCGGCGTTTGCCATACCGACGCCTACACCCTGTCCGGGGCCGACCCGGAAGGCATCTTCCCGTCGATCCTCGGTCACGAAGGTGGTGCCGTGGTCGAGGCCATCGGCGAGGGCGTGACCTCGGTGGCTGTGGGCGATCATGTGATCCCGCTGTACACCCCGGAATGCGGCAAGTGCAAATTCTGCCTGTCGGGCAAGACCAACCTGTGCCAGGCGATCCGCGCCACCCAGGGCAAGGGCCTGATGCCGGACGGCACCACTCGTTTCTCCTATAAAGGCCAGCCGATTTTCCACTACATGGGCACCTCGACCTTTTCCGAGTACACCGTGTTGCCGGAAATCTCGGTAGCCAAGATCCCTAAAGAAGCGCCTCTGGAAAAAGTCTGCCTGCTGGGTTGCGGCGTCACCACCGGGATCGGCGCGGTGATCAACACCGCTAAGGTCAAGGCCGGCGACACCGTGGCGATCTTCGGCCTGGGCGGTATCGGCCTGTCGGCGGTGATTGGCGCGGTGAAAGCCAAGGCTGGCCGGATCATCGCCATCGACATCAACCCGGCCAAGTTCGAAATCGCCAAACAGCTGGGCGCCACTGATTGCGTGAACCCGAAAGACTTCGACCGGCCGATCCAGGAGGTCATCGTCGACATGACCGACGGCGGCGTGGACTTCTCCTTCGAGTGCATCGGCAACGTGCAGCTGATGCGTGCTGCGCTGGAGTGCTGCCACAAGGGGTGGGGCGAGTCAGTAATCATTGGCGTGGCCGGTGCCGGCCAGGAAATCTCCACCCGTCCGTTCCAGCTGGTGACCGGCCGTGTCTGGCGCGGTTCGGCGTTCGGTGGCGTGCGTGGCCGTTCCGAGTTGCCAAGCTATGTGGAAATGGCCCAGAGCGGCGAAATCCCGCTGGATACCTTCATCACCCACACCATGGGGCTGGAGGACATCAACAAGGCCTTCGACCTGATGCATGAAGGCAAGAGCATCCGTACCGTCATTCATTTCTAAGGAGCAGTGGCAAGCGGCAAGCAGAAGCTGCGAGAGCGATCACCGCCAACTTGCAGCTTGAAGCTTGAAGCCTGCGGCTGAAATGCCCATGAGTCTGGAAAACCTGTCCTGCCAGAAAAGCTTCGGCGGCTGGCACAAACGCTACAAGCATCATTCCGAGGTGCTGGGCTGCGACATGGTGTTTGCCGTGTACCTGCCGCCACAGGCGGAGCAGGGTGGCAAGCTGCCGGTGCTGTACTGGTTGTCCGGCCTGACCTGCACCGACGAGAACTTCATGCAAAAGGCCGGCGCCCAGCGCCTGGCCGCCGAACTGGGGTTGATCATCGTCGCGCCGGATACCAGCCCGCGTGGCCCTGGCGTGCCGGGCGATCCGGATGGCGCCTGGGACTTCGGCCTGGGGGCCGGGTTCTACCTGAATGCCACCCAGCAGCCCTGGGCCGAGCATTACCGCATGCATGACTATGTGGTGCAGGAGCTGCCGGCATTGGTCGAGGCGCATTTCCCTGCCTCGGACAAGCGTGGCATCAGCGGGCACTCCATGGGCGGCCACGGTGCTCTGGTCTGCGCGTTGCGCAATCCGGGACGTTACCAGTCGGTGTCGGCCTTCGCGCCGATCAGCAACCCGATGGATTGCCCGTGGGGGCAGAAAGCCTTTTCCCGCTACCTGGGCGAAGAGCGCTCCCGCTGGCGCGAATGGGATGCCAGCGTGCTGATCCAGGAGGCCAGCGAAAAGCTGCCGTTGCTGGTGGACCAGGGCGATCGTGACGATTTCCTGGCCAATCAGCTCAAGCCCGAAGTGCTGCAACAGGCGGCGAAAGCCGCGGGTCATCCGCTGACGTTGCGCCTGCAACCCGGCTACGACCACAGCTATTTCTTTATCGCCAGCTTCATTGGTGACCACCTGCAGCATCATGCGCGCGCTCTGAGCGGCTAATGTCTGCCAAAGCAGGTAGAATCACGCCCTGACTCAATCAGGGCGTTTTTTTATGCGTATTGGCCACGGCTACGATGTGCACCGTTTCGCTGAAGGCGATTTCATCACTCTGGGCGGCGTGCGGATTGCACACAGCTTCGGGCTGCTCGCCCACTCCGACGGCGATGTGCTGCTGCACGCTCTGAGCGATGCCTTGCTGGGGGCTGCCGCGCTGGGCGACATCGGCAAGCATTTTCCGGACACCGATCCGCAGTTCAAGGGCGCCGACAGCCGTGCGCTGTTGCGTCATGTCGTCGCACTGATCCATGCCAAGGGCTGGAAGGTCGGCAACGTCGATAACACCATCGTGGCCCAGGCGCCGAAGATGGCCCCCCATATTGAAACGATGCGCGCGCTGATCGCCGCGGATCTGCAAGTCGAGCTGGATCAAGTGAACGTCAAGGCCACCACCACCGAAAAGCTCGGCTTCGTCGGGCGCGAAGAAGGCATCGCCGTCCATTCCGTTGCCTTGTTGCTGCGCGCATGAACGAACTGCAACTGTTGGGCCCGCGGGCCTATGGCGAAGCCCTGGGCAGCGCGGTACTGAAGGCCACCGCCGAAGACTTCCAGGTCGACGAAGTCCTGGACATCCCCCTGACCGGCGAAGGCGAACACCTGTGGTTGTGGGTGGAAAAGCGCGGCCTGAACACCGAAGAAGCGGCGCGGCGGATTGCCAAGGCCGCGGGCGTGCCATTGCGCACCGTCAGCTATGCCGGCTTGAAGGATCGCCAGGCGCTGACCCGGCAGTGGTTCAGCATCCAACTGCCTGGCAAGGCCGACCCCGATCTGTCGGCGGCTGAAAACGACACGCTGAAGATCCTCAAGCTGACCCGCCACAAGCGCAAGCTGCAACGCGGCGCCCATGCGGCCAACGGCTTTACCCTGCGCCTGACCGAATTGAAGGCAGACAAGGCGGGGATCGAAGAGCGCCTGCAATCGATCACCAAGCACGGCATCCCCAATTATTTCGGCGCCCAGCGTTTTGGCCATAACGGCGGCAACCTGGTCGATGCCCGCGATTGGGCCGCCCGCAAGGCCTTGCCGGAACAGCGCAACGTGCGTTCGCGGCTGCTTTCCACCGCGCGCAGCTATCTGTTCAACCGGGTGCTGGCGGCGCGTGTGGCCGATGGCAGCTGGCAGCGGGCCCAGGTCGGCGACCTGCTGGCCTTCACCGACAGCCGCAGTTTTTTCCCGGCCGGCGAAGCCGAATGCAGCGATCCGCGCCTGGCCATCCTCGACTTGCACCCGACCGGCCCGCAGTGGGGCGAAGGCGAATCGCCTGCCGCGGGAGCGACCCAACTGCTGGAACAGCAGGTGGCTGGCGACGAAGCGGATCTGCGCGATTGGTTGATTAAAGCCGGAATGAGCCACGAACGTCGCATCCTGCGGCTGCCCATTGGCGGGTTGACGTGGCATTATCCCGAGCCTGACATTCTGCAACTGGAATTCGTCCTGCCGGCCGGATGCTTCGCCACCGTATTGGTGCGTGAACTCGTCGATCTGGTGCCGGTGGGGCAGACGGACAGCCCATGCGTATTCTGATTTCTAACGACGATGGTGTAACAGCACCCGGTCTCGCCGCGCTTCATGCTGCGCTGGCGGATTACGCCGAGTGTGTGGTGATCGCCCCGGACCAGGACAAAAGTGGCGCCAGCAGCTCGCTGACGCTCGACCGGCCGTTGCACCCGCACACCTTGAGTAACGGTTTCATCAGTATCAATGGCACCCCCACCGACTGCGTGCACCTGGGCCTCAACGGGCTGCTGGAACGCGATCCGGACATGGTCGTATCCGGAATCAACCTCGGGGCGAACCTGGGTGACGACGTGCTGTATTCCGGTACTGTCGCCGCGGCCCTGGAAGGGCGTTTTCTGGGGCTTCCGGCATTTGCCTTTTCGTTTGTCTCGCGTCAGGTGGATAATCTGCCGACGGCGGCCTATTTCGCCCGCAAACTGGTCGAGGCCCATGGGCAGCTGGATCTTCCACCACGTACCGTGCTGAATGTGAACATTCCCAATCTACCCCTCGATCATATTCGCGGCATTCAGCTGACTCGTCTGGGCCATCGCGCCCGGGCGGCGGCGCCGATGAAGACGGTCGACCCGCGCGGCAAGGCCGGTTACTGGATCGCCGCGGCGGGGGACGCCGAGGACGGTGGCCCGGGTACGGACTTCCACGCGATCATGCAGGGTTATGTCTCGGTCACGCCGTTGCAGCTCGATCGCACCTTCAACGATGCTTTCAGAAGTCTTGATGGCTGGCTGGAGGGGCTGCGCTGATGGCTCGCGAACAGGACGATTTGTTGCGTCGCGGTATCGGGATGACTTCCCAGCGTACCCGCGAACGCCTGATCCAGCGTCTTTACGATGAAGGCCTGTCCAACGCCCAGGTGCTGGAAGTCATTCGGCGTACGCCGCGGCATCTGTTCGTCGACGAGGCCCTGGCGCATCGCGCCTATGAAGACACGGCCTTGCCGATCGGGCACAACCAGACGATCTCGCAGCCTTATATGGTGGCGCGCATGAGCGAGTTGCTGCTGGCGGCCGGCCCGTTGGATAAGGTGCTGGAGATCGGCACTGGCTCGGGTTACCAGACCGCGGTGTTGTCGCAGCTGGTGGAGCGGGTGTTCTCGGTCGAGCGCATCAAGGTGTTGCAGGATCGGGCCAAGGAACGTCTGGTCGAGCTGAACCTGCGCAACGTGGTATTCCGCTGGGGCGACGGCTGGGAAGGCTGGCCGGCGCTGGCGCCGTACAACGGGATCATCGTGACGGCGGTCGCCACCGACATCCCTCAGGCCCTGCTGGACCAGTTGGCGCCGGGTGGCCGGATGGTGATTCCGGTCGGGGCCGGCGAAGTGCAGCAACTGATGCTGGTCATTCGTGAAGAGCAGGGGTTTTCGCGGCAGGTTCTCGGCGCGGTTCGCTTCGTTCCCTTGCTCAACGGGCCGTTGGCCTGAGCATTTGTTTGGAGCGGGTGAATTCTGTTTGATCGGCTTGGTCTTACAGCTTGATCAATCGGTTAAGCAACCTTGAACCATGATCGATATGCCGGTACCTGCCGATTTCGCTTTACCGGGAGTAAAGCGCGGGTGGCCGGTTATACTTGCGACATTTCATGCCTGAGCCAGGCACCATTTATCTTCAACCACCACAAAGGGAGCGGCGGGTGAGTCTCACAGTCATTGCGCAGCGTATGGGTACAACAAGCTTTCAGCGACTGGTGATTGGCCTTGTCTTGAGTTCTCTGTTGGTCGGGTGTTCGAGCAATAAGTCGAGCAGCGCCCGGGTCGTCGATCGCACCAGTGCGGTACCGCAGCGCCCGACAGTGACCACGGGGCAGTACACGGTTCGTCGCGGCGACACCCTGTTTTCGATCGCCTTCCGTTATGGCTGGGATTACAAGGCCCTGGCCGCGCGCAACAATATTGCCGAGCCGTACACCATTCACCCGGGGCAGACCATCCGCTTCGACGGCCGCTCGGGTTCGGCACCGACAGCGGTGGTTACAAAGTCGGCTTCCAGTGCATCTTCTTCAAGTAAAACCACAGTAATTCGTCGTCCGGCAGGTGCCGCGCCAACGATTGCGAGCCAGCCCGCGCCGGCTCCATTACCGCCTGCAGGCCCCGCGCCAAAGGGCTGGGGCTGGCCTGCGAACGGTATTCTGATTGGAAAATTCTCTTCAAACGGTAGTTTGAATAAAGGCATTGATATCGCCGGGGATTTGGGACAGCCTGTTTTAGCTGCGTCTGATGGGACGGTGGTTTACGCCGGGAGTGGCTTAAGGGGCTACGGCGAACTGGTCATCATCAAACACAGCGATACCTACGTCAGTGCTTACGGCCACAGCCGTAGGCTGTTGGTTCGGGAGGGGCAGCAGGTCAAAGTCGGACAGACAATTGCCGAAATGGGATCAACTGGTACAGACCGGGTGAAACTGCACTTTGAGATTCGCCGACAAGGTAAACCTGTAGATCCGCTGCAATTCCTGCCACGTCGTTGATCCGTTACCAAGCCTGTTCCGTCACGTAGAGGGAACAGGTTCCAGCGTTGCCAAGGATAAAGGCGTCGCTTGAGCCTGAGGTCGAACTCACCAAAGGACTATAACAATGGCTCTCAGTAAAGAAGTGCCGGAGTTTGACATCGACGATGAAGTTCTCCTTATGGAGACGGATATCGCCACTGATTCGATGTCGAATGAGGGATCTGCTGTACCTTCAGTTCGTGCCAAATCCAAACACTCCGCTTCATTGAAACAACACAAGTACATTGATTACACGCGAGCGCTCGACGCGACGCAGTTGTATCTCAATGAAATCGGCTTTTCCCCATTGCTCTCTCCGGAAGAAGAAGTTCATTTTGCGCGTCTGTCGCAAAGTGGCGATCCGGCCGGGCGCAAGCGCATGATTGAAAGCAACCTGCGTCTGGTGGTGAAAATCGCCCGGCGTTATGTCAATCGTGGGCTTTCGCTGCTGGACCTGATCGAAGAGGGCAACCTCGGTTTGATCCGGGCGGTGGAGAAGTTCGATCCGGAGCGCGGTTTCCGCTTCTCGACCTATGCCACCTGGTGGATCCGTCAAACCATCGAACGGGCAATCATGAACCAGACCCGGACTATCCGGCTGCCGATTCATGTGGTCAAAGAGCTCAACGTCTACCTGCGGGCAGCACGGGAGCTGACACAGAAACTCGACCATGAACCCTCCCCTGAAGAAATCGCCAACCTGCTGGAGAAACCGGTAGGTGAGGTCAAGCGCATGCTGGGCTTGAACGAGCGGGTTTCTTCAGTCGACGTCTCGCTGGGTCCGGATTCGGATAAAACCCTGCTGGACACCCTCACCGACGATCGTCCTACCGATCCGTGCGAGCTGCTGCAGGATGACGACCTGTCGCAAAGCATCGATCAGTGGCTTTCCGAATTGACCGACAAGCAACGTGAGGTGGTCGTTCGCCGCTTCGGCTTGCGCGGCCACGAGAGCAGCACCCTGGAAGATGTGGGCCTGGAGATCGGGCTTACCCGAGAGCGGGTACGCCAGATCCAGGTCGAAGGTCTCAAGCGTCTGCGTGAGATCCTCGAGAAGAACGGCCTGTCCAGCGAGTCGCTGTTCCAGTAACGGTACGAGCAATCCTGCCGTGAAAAGCCCCGACATGTTCGGGGCTTTTTATTGGGTGATCGATAGGAGTTAGATGAAATGGGCAGGCGCGCGTTCAATAGCTGAAAGAGCATGTAAGTAAAGGCTTACTCTTTCGTAAGTGTTCGGTTTTTATGCGGTATGAAAGTTGTCTATTTGATCTGAGGTTTTTGGTTATCTTATTGATTAATAAGAACTTATTCTAGGGTATAGAACGGTGTTCGACACTTTTTATAGCTGTCAGTGCCATTGCTCTGTCATGGAAACTCTCTAATATCAGCCCTGTGTCGACGGATAGACACAACCATCAAGGATGATGGTCAGGACATCGCAGGATGCGATTCATCAGGACGATGAAAAGGAACACAGGGACTAGGGAAAAAAGGTGGGCGGGTCATACCGCCCCTTTTTTTTGGTTCTTCACGGAATACCGGGAAAGACGCTCTTGATCTTCATGAAAAAGAATTCGCTATCCCGGTAACCGTACGCCATTCGTTTGATGACCTTTATGCGATTGTTTATTCCTTCCAGCTGACCGGTGTGCATCGGCCAGCGAACGCGGCTGACGATGCCCCGCCAGTAACTCTTTAGCCGTTTGGCGAACTGGATCAGTGCCGGTATTTCGCTTTCATGAGCATGGCGCAACCATTGCTTCCAGGCCGATCTCCAGCTCCAAGCGGTATTCGGCGTCCAGAGCGTTTTGAGTTCAGCCTTCATCAAGTAGACCGTCATCAACGCTTGGTTGGCCGCCAGCAAATCCTGCAAGTGAACCTGTTGTTCCGGCGTTTTCAGATTCTGTGGATTGCGTAGCAGTAGCCATCGCGCTTGCTTGATGACCTTACGAGCAGGCTTGTCGTGGCGTAGCCGATTAGCCTCGTCAACGCGGACCCGATCAATCACCTCTCGGCCATATTTGGCCACCACATGGAAGAGGTCGTAGACCACGCGCGCTTTGGGGCAGTGCCGGCGAACCTCCAGGTCAAAAGCGGTGTTCATGTCCATCGCCACCGCTTCGATTCGGGCGCAACCCTCTGGTCCCAACTCTTCGAAGAACGGCCTGACCGCCGCACGGCTGCGGCCTTCGCCGATCCACAGCACTCGTCGTGTATCCGCATCCAGCACCACACTGGCGTAACGATGGCCCTTGAACAGAGCGAACTCGTCCATCACCAGACGCCGTGGTTGCGCCTTCGGCAGATCGCTCAATGCCGTTTGCAGGGCGCGACGCTCTAGCAGCCGAACGGTGTCCCAATGCAACCCAAACAGTTGAGCCACGTGTAACGTGGGAAGGCGCTCGCAGGCTTGAATCACCGCATCGGCCAAGCGGCGCGTCATACGGGCATAGCGATCCAGCCAACTGACAGTCTCCATGCGTTTGCCGCAGTCACGACAGCCAACACGTCTGAGCAAAACGCTGAGGCGCACTGCACGGCCGAGAATGGGCAAATCACGAACGACTCGCTCGCAATACTCGTGAGTGGTTGAACAGGGCTTTTGGCATCCACCACAGGAAGGGAGTCGGGTGGTGTGGGGCGTCAGATCGATCTGTAGGGCATCGCCATCAGGCTTGATCGTGACGACAGAAAAGCCCTCCCAAAAAGGAAGGAAAGTATTAATATCGTGCATAAGAACGCCGGTTTTTTAGATGTGTTTGCTCGCACGAACATCATCAATCAAATCGGCGTTCTTGTTTCTGTGTTTCCCGGAATTCCGTGAAGAACCTTTTTTTTGCCTGCGTAAAAGTGAATCCGGAACAGCAAAAAGGCCCGCAAGGGGCCTTTTTGGGGAACGCGAGGTAATCAGCGTTCGAGATCTTTGATCTTGCCTTTGACGCCATCCCACTCTTCGGCATCGGGCAGGGAATCTTTCTTTTCAGTGATGTTGGGCCAGATTTCGGCCAGCTCAACGTTCAACTGAATGAACTCCTGCATCTCTTCCGGAACTTCGTCCTCGGAGAAGATCGCTACAGCGGGGCATTCAGGCTCGCACAGCGCGCAGTCAATGCACTCATCCGGGTGAATCACCAGGAAGTTCGGGCCTTCGTAAAAGCAGTCCACCGGACAGACTTCTACGCAGTCGGTGTACTTGCACTTGATGCAGTTGTCGGTGACGACGAAGGTCATTTCTAATTCTCTCCTCAGGCGGCGGCAGCGGAGCCCCTTCAGGACGGGGTCGCCAGGTTCGGGAGCGATAGTCTGCGGACCAGGCTAATAGTCCGCAGCATCCCAAACCGCGCGAGATTCTAACAGCTTGAAAGCATCAGCGTTAGATGCGTGTCTTCAATGTATAGAGCATTTCCAGTGCCTTGCGCGGGGTCATGTCGTCCAGATCGAGCTTGGCCAGGTCATCGAGGACCGGGTGCGGCAGGCTGGCGAACATGTCGCTTTGCTGCGGGACCGAAGCCTTGCCCGGTACCGGAGACGGTGCTTCATGGGGCAGGCTGGTGGTCTCCAGGCGACTCAGGTGCTCGCGGGCGCGGACGATCACATCGCTCGGAACCCCCGCCAACTGGGCCACGGCCAGGCCATAGCTCTGGCTGGCAGGGCCTGGCAGCACGTGGTGCAGGAACACGATGCGTTCGTTGTGCTCGGTGGCGTTGAGGTGCACGTTGGCGACCAGAGGTTCGCTTTCCGGCAGGACGGTGAGCTCGAAGTAGTGGGTGGCGAACAGGGTGTACGCCCGCAGCTGGGCGAGACGTTCTGCCGCAGCCCAGGCCAGGGACAGACCATCGAAGGTACTGGTGCCGCGACCCACTTCGTCCATCAGCACCAGGCTGCGTTCGGTAGCGTTGTGCAGGATGTTGGCGGTTTCGCTCATTTCCACCATGAAGGTGGAGCGACCACCGGCCAGGTCATCGCTGGAGCCGATCCGGGTGAAGATACGGTCCACCAGCGACAGCTCGCAGCTGGCCGCCGGCACGAAGCTGCCGATATGGGCTAGCAGCACGATCAGCGCGGTTTGCCGCATATAAGTGGATTTACCACCCATGTTCGGGCCGGTGATCACCAGCATCCGGGTCTGGTCGTCGAGGCTCAGGTCGTTAGCCACGAACGGCGTGGTCAGGACCTGCTCGACCACCGGGTGGCGACCCTGGGTGATGCGCATGCACGGCTCGCTGACGAAGCGCGGGCAATTGAGGTCGAGGTTCAGCGCTCGCTCGGCCAGGTTGCTCAGCACGTCCAGCTCGGCCAGCGCCGCGGCGGTGTCCTGCAGCGGCGGCAGGTGGCCGATCAGGGTTTCCAGCAGGGCTTCGTAGAGCATCTTCTCGCGGGCCAGCGCGCGGCTCTTGGCGGACAACGCCTTATCTTCGAAAGCCTTGAGCTCCGGGGTGATGAAGCGTTCGGCGCCTTTGAGGGTCTGGCGGCGGATGTAGTCCGTCGGGGCCTGTTCTGCCTGTTTGCTCGGCAGTTCGATGAAGTAGCCGTGAATCCGGTTGTAGCCGACTTTCAGGTTGGCCAGGCCGGTACGGGCCTTTTCCCGGGCTTCCAGGTCGATAAGGAACTGGCCGGCGTTTTCGCTCAGCGATTGCAGCTCGTCCAGCTCGGTGTCGTAGCCGGTCTTCAGCACGCCACCATCGCGGATCACCGCCGGCGGGTTGTCGATGATGGCTTTTTCCAGCAGTGCTGCCAGTTCCGGGTAGGTGCTGGTGGTCACGGCCAGTTGGCTCAGGTGCTCGGCTTCGAGCTCGGTCATCGCCACTTGCAGTTCCGGCAGCGCCGCCAGGGCATCGCGCAGGCGCGCCAGGTCGCGGGGACGGGCGTTGCGCAGGCCGATACGGGCGAGGATCCGCTCGATGTCGCCGATTTCCTTGAGCTGCGGTTGCAGCCTTTCGAAGCGGTAACCGTCCAGCAGGCAGCCGATCGAGGTCTGCCGCGCCTGCAGGACTTTCAAGTCGCGCAGTGGGCGGTTCAGCCAGCGGGTCAGCAAGCGGCTGCCCATCGCGGTCTGGCAACGGTCGACCACCGATTGCAGGGTGTTGTCGCGACCGCCGGCGAGGTTGGTGTCCAGCTCCAGGTTGCGCCGGCTGGCGCCGTCGAGCACCACGGTGTCGTCCAGGCGTTCGTGACGCAGGCTGCGCAGGTGGGGCAGGGCGGTGCGCTGGGTTTCCTTGGCATAGCTCAGCAGGCAGCCCGCGGCGCCGATGGCCAGGGTCAGGTTCTCGCAGCCGAAGCCCTTGAGGTCCTGGGTGGAGAACTGCTGGCACAGGCTCTTGTGGGCCGAGTCGCGTTCGAAGTCCCAGGGCGCGCGACGGCGCACGCCACGGCGTTTTTCCGCCGGCAGGCCTTGCGGCCAGTCGTCCGGGATCAACAGTTCCACCGGGTTGATGCGTTCCAGCTCGGCCAGCAGGTTCTCCCAGCCCTTGATTTCCAGGACCGTGAAATTGCCGCTGGTAATGTCCAGCACCGCGAGGCCGAACAGGCGCTCGTCGCCCAGCACCGCCGCGATCAGGTTGTCCCGGCGCTCGTCGAGCAGAGCCTCGTCGCTGACGGTCCCCGGGGTGATGATCCGCACCACCTGGCGCTCCACCGGGCCCTTGCTGGTGGCCGGGTCGCCGACCTGTTCACAGATCACCACCGACTCGCCGAGCTTCACCAGCTTGGCCAGGTAACCTTCGGCGGCGTGATAAGGAATCCCGCACATCGGAATCGCCTGGCCAGCCGACTGCCCGCGCGCGGTCAGGGTGATGTCCAGCAACTTGGCGGCCTTCTTTGCGTCTTCATAGAAGATTTCGTAGAAGTCGCCCATGCGATAGAACATCAGCTGGTCGGGGTGCTGGTTCTTGAGGCGCCAGTACTGCTGCATCATCGGCGTGTGGGAGGACAGATCGGTGAGCGCTTTATTCATCGGGTCGTCAGGTTGATTCGTTGAAAGGGTGGGCAAAAGCAGAGGGCATGGGCCCGGCTTTTTCGCGATGGGCGCAAGGTTACCATGGGCGGTCCGACCTTCGCAGGGATGAACCCGGCTGGATTTCGGGTGTTTTATGCATGAATATGCATTTTAGCATTTGTCATCGGCGAAAATAACCCGCAATATGCGCGTTATGCAAAAGCGCAACGTTTCTACCGTCTTAAGAGAGCTGCTCGATCGCGATGGCATTTCCCCCACGGAACTCCATCGGCGTACCGGCGTGCCTCAATCCACCCTTTCGCGGATCCTCAGTGGCAAGATTGTCGATCCTTCGGACAAACACATCTCGCGGATCGCCGAGTACTTCCAGGTGAGCACCGATCAACTGCGCGGGCGCGCGGCTGTCGCCTCTGCCCGGTCGGCCGATCCGCATTCGGAACTCAAGGACATAAGTCTGTGGGACGACGATACCCCCGTCGATGACGACGAGGTGTCGGTCCCCTTTCTTCGCGAGGTTGAATTGGCTGCGGGATCAGGAAGATTCGTCATCGAGGAAAGCGAGCGCTCCAGTCTGCGCTTCGGCAAGCGCAGCCTGCGACACAATGGCGTGCAGTTCGACCAGGCCAAATGCGTGACCGTACGCGGCAACAGCATGTTGCCGGTGCTGCGCGACGGCGCCACGGTGGGGGTCAATGCCGGCAAATGCGGTATCGGCGACATCATCGACGGCGACCTGTATGCCATCAACCACAATGGCCAGCTGCGGGTGAAGCAGCTCTATCGCCTGCCTTCCGGCATTCGCCTGCGTAGCTTCAACCGCGACGAACATCCGGATGAGGACTACAGCTTCCAGGAAATGCAGGAAGAGCAGATCGTCATCCTCGGTCATGTCTTCTGGTGGGGCATGTACGCCCGCTAACCGCAGCCCATAACGCCAAAGCCCGCCATCGAGCGGGCTTTTTTGTGCCCGCGGAAAACCCTCCACGCCTTTATTTATGCGGTCTTCATGCGCCTATGCATTTCTTGCGCATAAATAAATGCATTTGTGCATTGACTGTATATGCATCCATGCATATTATTCGTTCCAAGCCGCCCGACAGCGGCGAGCGACACCGCTCTTTAGTGGCAAAAGCAAAGGCAGCGATGAACCGGCCTCGACGGTTCAGAGGGTTGGCAACTGACCCGGGTGTGCAGCGTAAAGCACCGTGAACAGTTATCCGGCGGGCAGGGACCGCGGTCGGAAAAACAATTTGAATAGACTCGTACCGCGCCAGTAGCGCCGAAAAGTCAGCTTCCTTTTTGTTCACAGGATGAAAGGAAGGCGAAGGATCGCATTCTGAAAAGCCCGACGGATTGCCGGGCTTTTTGGAATGCCTACCTGAAGCGCACAGGCACATCAGGCCTCATCCCTGGATGGCCAATGCAAAAGGAAGGATCCGATGAACATCACAAGGCATTGCAGATGTTGAAAGATTGCCGATGTGGACATTGCAAGAGACTGCTCGCCCGGATCGGCGAGTATGCAGAGCTCCAGATCAAATGTTCCCGGTGCGGAACGCTGAATCATGTGAGGGCCACGAGCCCCGAGCGATCGCCTGTGAGCGACATGAGTGCTGCTTCGGTAGCACGACCCAATCCATCACAGCCATAGGTGAACACATGAAAGTCTTGAAAAAATACGTCGCTCCCATTCTGGCCGCCGCTGTGCTGCTGGGCTCCGCAGCCAATGTCGTTGCGGCCAACCTGCTGGTCAACGGCAGCTTTGAACAGCCCGGTTGCAGTGGTAGCTGTATTCTGGATACCCCGGCAAAAACCAACTTCATTACCGGCTGGACGACATTCCTGTCCGGTGCCGAGTACTTCAACGTGCCGGCTTCGATTGGCGGCTCCGTAGCCGCGGATGGCCTGGTGATTGTTGACCTGGCGAACTATGTCTATGGCAACGGCGGGGGCATTCAACAGAACTTTGCCACTGTCGTTGGCGCCAAGTACCGGCTGACGTTCAGCGCCGGCAATTCGAAGTTCGCCGGTCGTTCGGGCGACGGTGTGGTACAGGTCAAAGTGGCCGGCCAAACCGCCACTTTCAATACGCCGACCGCCAAAGGCGTTGCGATCGAGTGGAGCACCCTGACCTACGACTTCACCGCCACTACCACGCAAACGACCCTGGCGTTCTCCAACGAACAGAATCCGTACGCCAACTTTGCCTTTATCGACAACGTCATTGTTGAACGTCTGTAACTCCCGTTCAGCGGACTTTTCCAGGGTTGAAGACAGTGCCGGTGACTCGGTGCTGTCTTGCCCTCAATCCCTGCACTCATCAACGCTCCCAGGAGGCGTGACATGACAAACGAGCAACAAGCGTTGCTGGACATGCCGATCTGGCTTGTCATCGTCCTCGCCCTGGTGGGCGGGGTGTCCGGCGAAATGTGGCGCGCCGACAAGGAGGGCGCCCGCGGCTGGTTGTTGCTGCGGCGCCTGGCACTGCGCTCCGGGGCCTGCGTGATCTGCGGGGTCTCGACCATCATGCTGCTGTACGCCGCCGGCGTATCGATCTGGACCGCTGGCGCCTTCGGCTGCCTGACCGCCATGGCGGGCGCTGATGTAGCCATCGGGCTCTACGAGCGCTGGGCGGCCAAGCGGCTGGGTGTGTGCGAAGTGCCGCCCAAGGATCCCCGCTCGGACTCCTGAATAACCACCAAAACAGATCGTCGATTCATTGAGTCGACGCTGCCGTGATACCCGCCTGACGCAGGACGCGTACTCGTATTGAACGAGCTCAATCGGCCCTCCCGGCAGGGAGGCGCCAGGTACGGCCCAGCGCCGTCCATCCATCCGTTTCAAACAGAGGCAACCCATGATCCCAATCGACTACAACAGCTATCGCACCCTTGCGCCCTACAACAAGCGGGTGCGGTTCCTGGTGCTGCATTACACGGCCCTGAACTTCGAGGCATCGGTCAAGGCCCTGACCACCGGCGCGGCGAGCACCCATTACCTGATTCCGGCGGTGCAGGATCCGACCTATCAAGCCGCGGGTTTCCAGGAACAACGAATCTTCAACCTGGTGGCCGAAGAAGACCGCGCCTGGCATGCCGGTGTCAGTGACTGGGCCGGTCGCAGCGGCTTGAACGACACCTCCATCGGCATCGAGATCGTCAACGAAGCCACCGACGTCAATGGTGTCTTCACCTTCCCGGATTACGAACGCTCGCAGGTCGAGGCGCTCAAGCAGCTGGCCCTGAATATTCTCCAGCGTTATCCGGACATGTCGCCGAAAAACGTGGTGGGCCACTCCGATATCGCGGTGGGCCGCAAATCCGATCCGGGCCCCAAGCTGCCCTGGAAAGAACTCTACAAGGCCGGTATCGGCGCCTGGTACGACGAGCCGACCAAGAAGAAATACGTCCAGCAATTCCGCACTGCCGGGCTGCCCGAGCGTGCCGAAGTGCTCAAGGCTTTCGCCACCTACGGCTATGGCGTGCCGGCCCAGGCAACGGATGACTTCTTCCAGTCGCTGGTGCGGGCGTTCCAGATGCACTTCAGGCCGAAGAACTACACCGGGAAACTGGATGTGGAAACCTGCGCGATTCTTTATGTGCTGAACGAGAAGTACGCCTGATTCGGCGAAATCAGGGCTGAGGTCTCCATCGAAGGTGATGCCGGACCTCAGCAAAGTCTCGTGAGTCATCCGTTGCATCACCCAGCCCTTCGCGATGTCGTGCACCGATCTGGCGAGCCAGAGCCCTGCTCAAACCGGCGTTCACCGCTCCTCCAGCTCGCACTACATCCGCAGCACCCCAGCGCAATCTCAACCCTGATATCCGAACAGGAAGCCCCCCTATGCCCGCCGTCATCGACAAGCCGTCGCAGCTGTTTTTTGCCATTGCCGAGACCCTGCGAGGGGCGGGCCTTGGTCTCAAGGTTGGCAGTCACCAGGACTTCGATGGTCTGCTCGACCAGGCCTGGGTGCTGATGGCGATCGAGCGCGATGCCCCGGGGCTGCGCAGCCAGGAAGGGCGTATCGCCCATGTCCTGACGATCTCGCTGCAAGCCGTGGCGGCTGTGGGGAGCGAGCGTTCCGGGTTCGAGGCCTGCGATCTGGCGAGCGTGCTGAAGGATCTCGCTACGGATAACCGTTGGGGCCTCCCGGCAGTGCAGTGCGACCTGCCGATGAACCTCGAGGGCCTGCCCTCGACCCTGATTCGCGGCGAGCAGCAATACGCCGCCTGGACGCTGTCGTTCACCCAGACGCTGTACCTCGGCCAGCCATTGCTGGACGACCCGACTGGCATACCGAAGTTCGCCCGCACCTGGGAAGTCTCGAACATCGATGACCCCGACCAATACCAAGCACTTGAGGGCTGAGCCATGTTTGACGAGCTGCTGCGCATGCAGCTGGGCCCGATCATCGAGCGACTGGCGGAAATGGAAACCGAACTCGATGACTTGCACCGGCGGACGGAAAACCATTGCCGTATCGGTGTGTGCCAGTCGGTCGATGCGGCCAGCAACACCTGTCGGGTCAGCCACGGAGAGCTGCTGACGCCGGCAATCAGGTTCTTCAACCCCAGCGCCGGCGCGCAAAGCGAATCGCGCATTCCTTCCGTGGGCGAGCAGTGCCTGCTGCTCAACTACGGTGGCGGCGACGGCGGGGCCCAGTCGGTGGCGCTGTTCGGCCTCAACTGCGACCGCTTTCCACCGGTGTCGACCCTGGCCGCGCTGACCCGCCGCCAATACGCCGATGGCACCCAAAGCAGTTATGACGATGCCGGCCATGTCTTGAGCTGGAGCAACGGCCAGACCGCGCTCACCGCTTCCCGCGAGGCGGTCGAGTTGAGCATCGGTCCCGCTCGGCTGGCGATGAGGCCCGAGGCGATCGAGCTGCGGCTGGGCGCGGTGGGCATCTTGCTCGACAGCGCCGGCATCCACTTCAGCGGCCCCCTGGTGGAACACCAGGGCCGCGTTATCAGCCCTTGATAAGAGGCTTTCCATGATTGGAGTCGATAGAAACACCGGCGCCGCGGTCGATGACTGGCTGCAGTTCGTGCAGCGCGCGACCCGTGCCCTGACCACGCCGTTGGGCACCCGGCAGAAGCGTCCTTTGTACGGTTCGCTGATTCCCGACCTGCTGGGCCAGAACCTCGGCGACGACCTGCTGATCCTCGCCCAGAGCCATGCCGCGCAGGCGTTCTACAACGAGCAGAACGGCATCGGCGATTTCGAGCCGCAGGTCATAGTCGCCAGCCGGCGCGGCGCCGGGCTGCTGTTGCGTTTCGCCGGCACCTGGAAAAACCGCCAACAGACGTTCGAGGTCGTGACATGAGCATGCTGATACCCGGTGAACACCAGTTGGCCGAGCCGGCCATTGTCACTGTCGATGAGTTCGAGACGCTGCTTGCCGAGTTCAAGACCTTCGTCGTCGACTACGTGGCCCAGCGTTCCCCCGCCCATGCGCAGAAACTGCAGGCCAGCCTGGCCAACGAAAGCGAGCTGCTGACCCTGGCGCTGGAAGCCTTCTGCCTGCGCCTGCAGACCCATGAGCGCAAGTACAACGCCCGCATCAAGCAGATGCTGGCCTGGTGGGCCACCGGCAGCAACCTCGATGCGCGCCTGGCGGACATGGGCCTGGAGCGGCAGTTGCTCGACCCGGGCGATCCGGCGGCCTTTCCGCCGGTGCCCGCGGTCTATGAAAGCGACGAAGATGCCCGCCTGCGCTACTACCTGGCGCCCCATGCGCCGGCCGCCGGTTCGCGCATGCAGTATCGCCGCGAGGTGTTCACCCTCGGCGAGCGGCCGACAGTGAAGGTGGACTCCACCGATGCGGGCGTGGTGACCGTCACCTACACCTTCGACCCGGACGGTTACGCGGCGCGGGTCAAGGATGGCAACGGCCGCCGTACCGCACCGGGAGAAGTGCAGGTCACCGTGCTCTCGCGGGAAGGCGACGGCACACCGTCCGAGGACCTGCTCGAAGGCGTGCGCCGACACTTTGCCCGGCCGGACGTGAAGCCGGAAACGGATCGGGTGACGGTGCAGGCGGCACAGATCAAACCCTACAAGATCCGCGTGGTGGCCAAGATCAACCCGGGCCCCGATTCCGGACTGACCCAGGTCGCCACGCAGCGGCAACTACAGGCCTACGCGGACAGCTGTCATCGCCTGGAAGGGCGGGTGGATCCGAGCTGGATCGATTACACGCTGCATACGGCAGGTGCGGTACAGCTGGAGATTCTCGAGCCATTGCAACCGATCGTGACCACGGCTTTCCAGGCTCCATATTGCACGGGGGTTGAAGTGGAGGTGCGCATCTTATGAGTGACGACACTGCTCGCTTAAGCCTGCTGCCGGCCAACAGCTCGGCGCTGGAGAAGGCCCTCGATCTCGGTTTCGCCCGCTTGCTCGAACGTGTGGATCCGCCCTTTCCCGAACTGATGAGCCCTACCCAGACCCCTGTGGACTTCTTGCCTTATCTGGCGGCAGATCGCGGGGTCAGCGAATGGGACGCGGAGGCCAGTGAAACCGAAAAACGCCTGACCGTCTCGTTGTCCTGGCAGATCCAGCGACAGGCCGGGACCCACAAGGCCCTGAGCCACGCCGTCGAATCCCTGGGGTTCATGCCCAACATCGCCGCCTGGTATGAGCAGCGACCGCTGGGCAAGCCCTACACCTTCGATGTGCAGGCAATCATTGTCCGGGACTGGTCCAGCGGTGATCACAATCGCTTGATACGCCGCATCAACGCCGCCAAGAGCGAGCGCGACGACGGCACCATCACCATCGTCCATCAAACCACGGGTGGGTTGCGACTGGCCGCTGGCGCCGATCCTGGCCTGAGCGTCAGCGATGACAGCCAGCCTGGGGCGTTGCCCGAGGTCAAGCTGCACGGATCGCTGAGCATGAGTTGCGTTGCATATACACCGCTGAGCGATGGCGAACTCTGTCTTGACGGAGCACTGCCTGAATTCGGGCTCGGCGCTCGGTTTAACAGTGCCGGGGTTTCCCAGCACTACACCATTAACGACTACGACCTCAGGGCGCAGCTATGACAGAAGACATTACGCGCTTGGTTCGCTTCACTTCCGCCGGTCTGGATGAAGTGTTGGCGGCAAAGAACCAAGGCTTGAAAGGTGAGATCACCCACATCGGCGCCGGCACCGGCCGCTACAACCCGGACGGTACGGAAACCGCACTTCGCAACGAGCGACAGCGGGTGGCGATCGTGGATTACGAGGACCTGGGTGATCGGCAACTCAGAATGGCCGCGTTGTTTGATGGCGAGGATGAGTATGAAATTGGCGAGTTCGGTTTTTATCTCGCCAGTGGGACCTTGTTGGCAGTGTATTCCGTTGCCGGGAAGTTGTTGACTTACAAAGCGGCGGCGGCGCGGGTGTTGCAGAAGTTCACGTTGGATATTTCGCCGTTGCCGGCGGATAGCGTGACGATTGTTGTGGGTAATGAAAACCTCAACGTATTGTTGGCTGAAGAGATCGCCCTCTTGGCGGCAGCCTCCATCGACAATATGTCACGTCATGTGGAATTGATGTGGCGTGTGAGGTCTTTGGAAGCTAAATAACGATGACATGTTAAATGTTTTTCGGTATTGCCAGGTCACCAATATCTTATCTGGTGTGTGTTTCATAAGTGCGCAGCGTGTTTTTACATGGGCGTTTTTAATATAAATTAGGTTTATGGGGTATGTATGGGAATTGAAGCGACCATCACGAAAGTAGTGGATGCATGTAACAAGCTAACAGAGACGGTCACTAATCAAATCGGTAAGATCGATGCTCGAGTGGATACCGCATTCAATCAGTTCACCAGTTGGCGTAATAGTGTCCAGGCAAAGGATATCAATGGTCGGGCGTCTTATACGCAAGTAATTGATTTGACGGGGCTGTCGACAAATATTTTTTATCCTGTCTGGTGGCGGATGCCGGGCAACGAGGAGGGGATCTCTGAGATTGTGATTTCTCGAAACTTCAGTCGAGACACCGAGAAAAACCCGTTTAATAACAACTTCGAACCTCATGTGGCGGGTTTGAACCTGCAAATGGAAGGGTGTGGAGTCCCTTGGAACGGTGATGCAAATTTCTTGACTATGAAGCGTATCTCGCAAACTTATCGAGAGACTGTTCGCCGTGTGGAGTTTGGCATGCTGAGTATTGCCAGACCTGTTACCGGGGTTAAGCCTATGTGGGGCGGCATTGTCTCCGGGACCTTGACCAATTCTCCGCAGGAGTCAGGGTGCTATTTGCGTGGGGGGCTTTCTTATGCCATCACCAAGAGCTTTTCAAATCCTGTGAGCTTTAGCCGTGTTGAAACTGAAGTGAAGATCAGTGAGTCGGTCATGCCAGAGTATGAAATCTCCTGGTATGTAAAACCCTACGCAATCGGTGCTAAAGAGCTGAATGAGACCTACCCGGAAAACAGAATGGCTTACACCCTCGACAACGATAAACGCTACGCAGCCAAGAGCGCTTAAATATGACTGGTTATATCAATAAACTCGTAACCGTTTCGGGTGAAACACTGATCAATGTGCCGGCAGACCGGCCCACACTGGTTGCGCTTGGATTCAGTGATCTGCGTGCCGACGAAATCTGCCTGGAGGTGGAGCGCGCAACAATCCTGGAAAACGTGCTTGCTGCCCGACGCACCCTGTATATCACTGAAGCGGACCCCCTGTTCCTCGAGTGGCAATACGACGAAACTCCTGAAAAGGAAAAAGCCTGGCGCGACAAGGTTGCTCAAATCAAGGCGCTCTATCCACTGCCTGATCGTACTTAATCTCTCACCGCGAAAGCGGTTTTTTTTTCGCCCGCACAAAGCCCCGCTGAGGGGCTTTGGCGCTTTTGCGTCTGGAGAAATTCGCACATGTCCATCCGCCAGAAATACACCGTCCTCGTGCCATTCCCCACCGGCGGCGGCCACTGGTCGAGCATCGGCCAGCAACTGGAACTGCTCGATGTCGAGGCCAGTGCCCTGCGTGCCGCCGGCCGCCTGGAACTGACCAGCGTCCTTGCGGCGCGCCAACAGGCCGAACCGGCCACTCCATCCACCGCGGCCAAAAAGGCCGCTGCCAAGAAGGCTGAATAACCATGGCTGAGGTTCTGAACTTCGAGCACAACGGCATTACCGTCAATGCCACCGAATCCCCCGAGGCCATGGGTGGCCTGGGTGACAACGTCATCGGTCTGGTCGGCACCGCGCCGAAGGCCGACCCGCTGATTCCGCGCAATGCGCCGTTTCGCATCAACAGCTTCACCACCCAGGCGCTGCTGGACCCGACCGGTGCCGAGTCGGGCACTCTGTTCCAGGCGGTGTACCAGATCCTCAAAGTGGTCAAGGTTCCGGTCTATGTGGTGATCGTCGAAGAGGGCGCGACCCCGGCCGGCACCGTCAACAACGTGATCGGCGGCGTCGATGCCACCACCGGCCGCAAGCTCGGCCTGGCCGCCCTGGGCAGCGTCCCGGAAGACCTGACCATCATCGGCGCGCCGGGCTTTACCGGTACCAAGGCGGTGGCTGGCGAGTTCGCCTCGTTCGGCAAGCGCATCAAGGCCCGTGTGGTGCTGGACGGCAAGGACGCCTCGGTCGCCGACCAGGTGATTTACAGCAAGGAACTGGGCGGCGCGGACCTGGGTTTCGACCGTTGCCTGGTGGTGCACAACATGCCGGCCGTGTACTCCAAGGCGGCCAAGAAGAACGTGTTCCTGGCGCCGTCGAGCCTGGCCATCGCTGCGCTGGCCAAGGTCAAGCAGTGGGAGAGCCCGGGCAACCAGGTGACCTACGCCGAAGACGTGTCGCGCACCGTGGAATACAACATCCTCGACACCTCGACCGAGGGCGACCTGCTCAACCGCTACGGCGTCAGCTACTACGCCCGCACCGTACTCGGTGGCTTCTCGCTGCTGGGTAACCGCTCCATCACCGGCAAGTTCATCAGCTATGTCGGCCTGGAGGATGCCATCAGCCGCAAGCTGGTCAAGGCCGGGCAGAAAGCCATGGCCAAGAACCTGACCAAGTCCTTCATGGACCAGGAGGTCAAGCGCATCAACGACTGGCTGCAGACCCTGGTCGCCGACGAAACCATCCCGGGCGGCAGCGTGTACCTGCACCCCGAGCTGAACAGCGTCGAGAAGTACAAGAACGGTACCTGGTACGTGGTCATCGACTACGGCCGCTACGCGCCGAACGAGCACATGGTGTATCAGCTCAACGCCCGCGATGAAATCATCGAGCAGTTCCTGGAGGATGTTCTCTAATGTTTACCAACCGCGTAAGACAGGCCATCGCGGCCACCCTGCAAGGCCTGCCGTTGTCGGCGACCGTGGAAGAGTTCACCCCGCCGAAGATCGAATTCGAAATGGAAGCGATGACCGGTGGACGCTTCATCGCTGAAGAAATGGCCAAGAGCGGCAAGGCGCTGACGGCCACCCTCAAGCTGCAGGGACTGGGGCCGGAAATTATGCTGGCGCTGGGCGTGAAGCTGGGTGACGACATCCTGCTCAATGTCCGCGAGGCGGGCCAGGATCAGGATGGCAAGACCTGGTTCACCTACCACACCGTGGGCGGCAAGCTGAAATCCCTGGCCGAAACGGCCATGAAGATGAATGAAAAACCCACCACCACCCTGGAACTCTCCTGCCGTACCTACAACCGCATCGAGAACGGCGTGCCGGTGATCGACATCGACGTGCGCACCCAGAAGTTCGTGCTCAGCGGCGTCGACATTCTCGGCGACGCCCGTCGCGCCGTACTGATGCCGTAACCCGCGACACTTCCCCTCTGTAGGCGCGAGCGGCTCGCGATGACGGCCCGACAGCCCGCATCGCAAGCGCTGTTCATCTCCTATCGCGAGCCTGCTCGCTCCTACCTTTTACATAGGAATTCATTCATGTCCTGGACGCCTCCGATCCATGCCCTGCTGTGCCCGATCACTGCCGACGACGAGTCGCAGATCGCGCAGATTCAGCTCAAGCCATTGTTCTACGCCGCGCAGAAAGAAGCGCTGGCCCGCGCCGGCGACGATGAGGACGATCAGTTCTTCGAGCTGGCCAAGCTGGCCACCGGCCTGTCGGCCAATGAGCTCGACCAGCTCAAGCGCCCGGATTACGTGAGCATCGCTCAATACGTCCATGACATGTCGACGCGCCCGGCTGCGTACTTCCTCCAGCAGGGTGTCGAGTCCGAAACGGCCAGCGATACCCTCGACGATGGGCCGGCGCAGGATGACCTGGACCAGGTGAACCTGCTGTTGCCACTCGATGTGGCGGGCCAGCGCCTGACTTCCCTGAC
This sequence comes from Pseudomonas sp. T8, assembly GCF_024610635.1. NCBI lineage: Bacteria > Pseudomonadati > Pseudomonadota > Gammaproteobacteria > Pseudomonadales > Pseudomonadaceae > Pseudomonas > Pseudomonas sp. T8. The sequence continues at coordinate 2,914,079 of NZ_CP102374.1, read as the reverse complement.
TCTGGAAATGCCCGCGCTGCGAGCGACCAAGGTGATGAAGAAGCTCAAGACCACCAAGGAACGCGCCGAATTCATCACCGCGCATTGCACCGGCCTGATGCTGCCCGACCTGGCGTTGCTCAGCGTGCCTGACTGGACGCAGTTGCAAGAGCGCATCGACGATTTTTTAAACAAACCGGCGGCCTTCTTTCGGAGCGCGACATCGAAGTGATTCTCGATGTGGTGCCGCTCATTTACTCGGTAAGTGAGGCGGAAATCCTGGAGTGGGACGCTGGCAAGGCCTTGCGCCGCTACGACATCGCGATTACTCGCCTTGGCGTGAAAGAGGAGTAGAGCGGGATGGCGAACAATCAGTTTTCGCTCAAGAACGCCAGCATGGAGCCGTCCTGGCTGGCGCCTGTCGGTACCGGCCAGCCAGATGACCGGAGCACAGCCGTGGCGAGCCCGGCAAATGCCGGCCTGTCATCCATCAGTTTCATCCTGGCCCTGAATACCGCCAGCGTGGACATTCGTCTGCTGACTAAGGCCATCGACTCATTGAAATTGACGCTGTCGTCGCAACGCCCGTTGCAGCAGGCATCCTCCGGCAGCGCCAAGGCCGAGGCGAGCGGCGCCAAAGCCACGGACAAGGCCGCTAGTGGGCTTCAAGCGCCTGACCTGTTCAAGTCGGCGATGGCGATGAATGCGGCGCTGGCCGATCTGGGGAGAGTGGTTTCTCTCCCCGGCAATGAGCGTGAGGAAATTGCGCAAGACAACTACCGCATGGCCAGTTATCCAGGCATCGCCGCGGGTGGAACCACGGCGGTCGATCTGGCGAAGCTTGAATACGCCGCTGCCAAGGCAGGGATCGAGAACGATAAAGGCGTGTCCCGACGGCAGACCCTGACGGCATTCGGCGGTGATGCTGCGCTCATGGCAACCGCGTTCAAGATGCCGGGCAAGGATGCCGGGGACATGCTGGCCGGCTGGCGCACCTCGATGAAGCTGGACCGCAACCAGGCCCTCGACCTGGCAGACGCGACCAACCACCTCGGCAAGCTTCCGGGCGATGCCGAGGCGGCCGATATCGGGGTGATCCTGCAACGGCATGGCGCTGCCGCCACGGCGGCGGGGCTGGCCCCGGAGCAGGCGGCGGCGCTGACGGCGGCATTGCTCAACACCGGCACGCAAAAGGCCGATGCCGGAGCCGCGCTGAAAGGCATCGCTGCCCTGCTGGGCAAGGGCGAACCCAAGTCCGAGGCGCAGCAAGTGGCCTTGCAACGGTTGCACATCGACCCGCTGAAGCTGGATGGGGCAGGTGGCCTGACCAAGGTGCTGGAGGCGCTGCAAGCGCCCGACGTGTCGAGCCGGGAGCGTTCCGCGTTGGCCGCTACCCTGTTCGGCAGCGCGAATGAAGCTGCGTTGCGCCTGGCGCAACAACTGCCTGAGGTTCAAAAGGCCTTGGCGCAGGTCGCCGACAAGAAGCAGTACGCCACCTCCAAGCTGGGCGACCAGGGCTCGGTACGTCAGTCTGCATGGGCCCAGGCGAATACCTTCGATGCCCGCTTGAACCGGATGAACACCGCGTTCGGTTCCGCCCTCGCGCCAGTGGCGGAAGGGGCGATGGTGCCCATTGGTGGGGTGGTCGATGGCTTGGCCAGCCTGGCGACGGAGTTTCCGAAGATTGCTGCTGGCCTGGCCCTGGCCGGGGCCGCCATTGCGCCGGTGGTGGGGCGCTTGCTCAAGTCGGTGCTGGACGAGGTCTTTACCCAGGTGGCGAAGAAGCTCTTGAGTCTGGCGGCTCCGCGCCTGCCGTCGAGTATTGGCAAGCTGTTCAGCGAAGGTGGGGGCTGCTGTGGCGGTCCTCCGGGCGGTGGTGAAACCCGCGGCCCGAACAGAAGAGAGCGAAGGCAACGGGACAGGCAAGAAAAGAAAGATAGGCAAAAGAACCAAGCCAATACGGCGAGGTCCGCAACAAAAACCAGCTCTGCAGCTGCACCGCGCGCCGGCCTGATCTCGCGCATTGGCCGCGGATTGAGCGGCAGTTTCGCCGGTCTGCGCTCTGTGGCCGGCCGGGTGGCCAGTCGACCGCTCAAGCTGCTCAGGGCCGGTCTGAATGTGTTCAGGGGCGTGCGTAACCGCGATCCCAAGGCCATTGGTTCCGGCCTGGGGACCCTGGGTGGTGCCTGGGCCGGCAGCACATCCGGTGCCGCGCTCGGAGCGGCCCTGGGCAGCGTCGTGCCGATCCTCGGTACGGCTGTCGGCGGGCTGGTGGGTGGAGCCATTGGCGGATGGCTTGGCAGCGAGGCGTTCAGTCGGCTGGGGGGTGAGGTTGGAGACCGCTTGAAGCCGCCGGATGAAGTGAGCAAGAACCTCGCAGCCAGCTCGACTTCCTGCCAGCAGGTTACCTTCGCCCCGGTCATCAATATCTATGGCCAGGATCAGGCTACCTCCAGGCAACTGGTGGACATGGTGATCCAGCAAATGCAGATGCAGGTCATGCCTCTGATGATGACCAACCCGCTCGCGGTACGGCGCGACGTGGCCCTGACCGATGGAGTGATGTGATGCGACAGCAGATGGCGTTGGGCAATTTCATTTTCGGCTTGTCCACCGGCTTTGCCTACGACCGGCTTGAACGCAAGACGGACGGTGGCTGGGCCAGTATCGACATCATCACCAGCAAGCCGAAATCGCAGCAGGCCGGGCAGAAGCTGGAAACGCTGCAGATCAGTGGCAAGTCGATGTACGCCACGGGCATGGCGCGCCTGGACCAGCTGCGTGAGTTGCAGGCCGCCCGTGTGCCCTTGCCGCTGGTGGATGGCATCGGCCGCAACTGGGGGCGCTGGCGCGTCAACCTGGTGACGGAGGTGCAGACCTCCATCATCGATGACGGCACCGCGCTGGTGATCAACTGGACCATCAACCTCGAGGAATTCGTCAATGCGTAGGGTTCGAAGTATTGCCGGCGATTCGGTCAACCTGCTGCTCTACCGCGAGGTGGGACGTTGCGACGATGCGGTCGAGGAGGCGCTCTGGCGCCTCAATCCACTGCTGGCCGAGAAGGGCCCGGTGCTGCCGGCGGGTGTCTGGGTGATAGTGCCCGAGATCGAGTCCCGGCCGGTTGCCGCGACCCCGGTCTCGGCCTGGGACTAAGGAGGGCATATGACCCTGGGATTCACCCCGAGCATTGAGCTCTACGGCGCCAATGCCGCGCGCCTCAACGAACGGCTGATCAGCTGGACGCACATCGATGCGGCAGGTATCGAGTCCGACCAGCTCACGCTGACCCTCGATATCGAAGGCCTGGAAGGGCTTCCCGAACTGGGAGGGAAAGTCGGGCTGCGAGTGGGTTATCTGGAGTCGGGACTGGTGGATCGTGGCGAGTTCATCATCACCCGGCGCACGCCCAACCTGTTTCCGCCGCGCCTGACCCTGGTGGCCACGGCTGCCCCCTTCAAGGTGGCGGACGCGACCGGTTTCAAGCAGCGCCGCTCCGCCAGCCATGGCCCCACGACCCTCGGCGCGCTGTTTCGCCAGCTGACCTCCCGGCACGGTTTTTCACCCCGGGTGGCGCCCGAACTGGACTCGATCCCTGTCCCGCATGTCGATCAGTGCAACGAGACCGACATGAGTTTCTTGACGCGCATTGCGCGGCCGCACGATGCCGTCACCAAGCCGCTCAACGAGATGTATGTGCTGGCGCTGCGAGGGCAGGCGAAGTCGCTCTCGGGGAAAATCCTTTCGCCGGTGCGCTTGAGCGTCACCCGGGATAACCGTCCGGGGGATCCGGCGTTCATCTCCGCCAGCATCGATGAGAACGGCCGGGCCAAGCACAAGGGCTGCCAGGCCACCTGGTGGGATTCGGCGGCCGGCAAGGAGCGTGTGGTCAAGTTGGGGCAGACCCCCTTCCAGACCCTGCGCCAGCGTTACCCGGGGGAGGGCGAGGCCCGCAGCGCAGCCCAAGGGGCGATGCGCCGGATCGAGCGCGAAGCGATCAAGCTCAAGCTCGACTGTCCCGGCGACCCGTCCCTGTCGGCCGAGGGGTTGGTGTTGCTGGACAACAGCTGGCCAGCATTCATGCAGGGCACCTGGTCGATCGACAAGGTGACTGCCAGCGGCAGTCGCGAGAAAAACTATCGCTGCATGATCGAGGCAACCTGCCTGGAGAAGCAGCCTTAATTGCCGGGCCTTGCCCAGCATCCTGTTCTCCCGCGTCCTTCTTCTCTACGGCTCCATCCTGTTGCCCGGGCACCCGCTGCCTGGGCGATCCGTTGTGGCCGCGCCTGATGGTTTCCCATTCACTCAGTTTTGGAGCTTCTTCATGAAGATCACTCCGATCCTCACGCAGCTGCGCGATCACTGCCCCGGCCTGGCCAATCAGGTGGCCGTCGGCGTCGATCTCGCGCTGCTGCAAAGCAATACCGCGTTGCCCACCCCCAGTGCCCATGTGACGCCGATCGCCGATCTGGCCAGCCCGAGCAGCGGGCAGAACGTTACCCGCCAGGCCATCCGCGACCGCTTTGTGATCACCCTGGTGCTGGATGCCAGCGATGCCCGGCAGGCGCTGGAGCAACTCGAAAGCCTGCGGGCCGAGTTGTGGCGGGCGCTGGTGGGGTTCAAGCCGGGCGCGGACTACAACCCGATCGAATACGACGGTGGCGAGCTGGTTTCGCTCAGTGCCACGCGGTTGTTCTATCAGCTGCGCTTTTTCGCCGAGTTCCAGCTGGGACGCAACCTGGCCAGCCAGCCGGCGGAAACCTGGCGTGAGCGTGAACTGGACGGCCTGCCGTCCTTTACCGGGGTCACGGTGCGGGTCGATGCCATCGATCCGGCGGACCCCAACCTGCAACACCCGGGGCCCGACGGGCGCCTGGAACTGACTTTCTCTGGAGACGTAACGCAATGAGCAAACGCATCACTGTGCTGCCGGCCGCGGGCCGCGCCGTGCCGGACCCCGAAGCCGGCGACCTGCTGCCGCTGGAAGGCCGTGAAGTCGACGACAACGCCTGGTGGCGCCGGCGTCTGGCCGATGGCGATATCACCCTCAAGGCCGCGAAGGCGGCCAAACCACAAGGAGCCAAATAATGGCGATCGGATTCAGCAATATTCCGGCGGACATTCGTGTACCGCTGTTCTACGCCGAGATGGACAATTCGGCGGCCAATAGCGCGTCTTCGGCCATGCGCCGACTGATCGTGGCCCAGGTCAACGACAACGTCGCGCCGGCCGAAACCGGCAAGCTGGTGCTGGTGTCCAGCGTCGCGCTGGCCAAGAGCATCGGCGGTCAGGGCTCGATGCTCGCCTCCATGTACGAGACCTGGCGCAAGACCGACCCGATCGGTGAAATCTGGTGCCTGCCGCTGCACAACGTCGAAGGCAGCGTGGCAAAGGCCGAGCTGAAGTTCACCGGCACCGCCAGCGAAAGCGGCGTGCTCAACCTGTATGTCGGTGGTGTGCGGGTTCAGGCCGCCATCGTCAATGCCGCCACCGCGGCGCAGGCCGCCAGCGCGCTGGCGCTGAAAATCAACGCCGCCGCCGACCTGCCGGTGAGCGCCGCCGCGGTCGAAGGCACCCTGACCCTGACCGCCAAGTGGACCGGCGACAGCGCTAACGACATCAGCCTGCAGCTCAACCGCCTGGGCAAGAGCAATGGCGAAGAAACCCCGGCTGGCTTGAGCGTGACGGTCGGCAAAATGGCCGGCGGCGCCGGCGTGCCGGATCAGGTCGCTGCCCTGGCGGCCCTGGGCGATGAACCGTTCGAGTTCATCTGCATGCCGTGGACCGACACCGCGACCCTCAACGCCTGGCAAGCCGTCATGGATGACAACACCGGTCGCTGGTCCTGGGCCAAGCAACTGTTCGGTCATGTCTACAGCGCCAAGCGCGGTACCGTCGGCACCCTGGTGGCGGCCGGCCAGGCCCGCAACGACCAGCACATCACCATCCAGGCCCTGGAGCCGGGCGTACCGCAACCGTTCTGGGTGCAGGCCGCCGCACTGGCCGCGCGCACCTCGGTGTTCATCTCCGCCGATGCCAGCCGTCCGACCCAGAGCGGCAGCCTGCCGGGTGTCGATCCGGCGCCGGCCAGCGAGCGTTTCACCCTGACCGAGCGTCAGTCGCTGCTCAGCTACGGCATCGCCACCGCCTACTACGAAGGCGGTTACGTGCGCATCCAGCGTTCGATCACCACCTACCAGAAGAACGCCTACGGCCAGGCCGACAACTCCTACCTGGACAGCGAAACCATGCACCAGTCGGCCTTTATCGTGCGCCGCCTGCAAAGCGTGATCACCAGCAAGTACGGGCGCCACAAACTGGCCGCCGACGGTACCCGCTTCGGTGCCGGCCAGCCGATCGTGACCCCGAGCACCATCCGCGGCGAGCTGATCGCCCAGTACGCCAAGCTGGAACTGGAAGGCCACGTGGAGAACGCCGAGCTGTTCGCCGAGCACCTGATCGTCGAGCGCGACAGCCAGGACCCGAGCCGGGTCAACGTGCTGTTCCCGCCGGACTACATCAACGGCCTGCGAGTGTTCGCGCTGCTCAACCAATTCCGTCTGCAGTACGACGCGGCGGCCTAAGCCGAGCCTCTTTCACTGCGCTTTTCCAGCCCGCCTCGCGCGGGCTCATTTTTTGGGAGAAACACCATGGGTCAACTGATTGCGGGCACCTGCTACGTCAAAGTGGACGGCGCTCAACTGACCATCAACGGCGGCTGCGAAGCACCGCTGATGTCCGTGAAACGGGAAACCATCGTGCCGGGTTTCTACAAGGAAACCGACATTGCCCCGTCCTTCAAGGTCACGGCGCTGCACACCCCGGACTTCCCGCTCAAGCAGCTGGTGGCCGGTTCCGACATGACCGTCACCTGCGAATTCAGCAACGGCAAGGTCTACGTCCTGGCCGGCGCCTACCTGGTGGAAGAGCCGGTTTCCAAGGGTGACGACGCGAGCATCGAACTGAAGTTCGAAGGCATCAAGGGGACCTGGCAATGAGCGATAGCGTAAAGCTGCGTGTGGCCATCGAAGCCCACGGCGAACCGCTGACCGAACTGACCCTGCGCCGCCCGACGGTGCAGGAAGTGCGGGCGATCAAGGCGCTGCCGTACAAGATCGACAAGAGCGAAGAAGTCAGCCTCGACATGGACGTCGCGGCCAAGTACATCGCGGTCTGTGCCGGCATTCCTCCGTCCTCGGTCAACCAGCTGGACCTGGCTGACCTCAACGCCCTGAGCTGGGCGGTCGCGAGTTTTTTCATGAGTGCGGCATCGGAGCCATCAGCGACCTGATCGCGGTTGCCTATGACCTGGCCTGGTTCTGGAAGGTTGACCCCGAACAGATGATGGCCAGGCCACTGGATGTGCTCCGGGAGTCCCTGGAGCACGCGCAACGGATCAATGCGATGCAGCAGGTGCAGTGATGGCGAACATCAATCAAAGCTTGAATCAGACGAGCATCAAACAGCGCCTGAGCGTGACCCATGTGCAGACCACGGTGAACATGCTGGTGGTCATGCAAGGCATGCAGAAACTGGACGCCGAGCTGGGCGAGGTTCGTTCGAAAGTCAGCAACTTCAAGAAAAGCATCGAAGACAGCGGCCTGGGCGGGCTGGATTTTTCCGGCCTGATCAAGGGCGGTGGCCTGGCCGCGCCCTTCGTGGCGGGGGTCAATTCCGCCATCGAATTCGAGAACCAGGCGGCGCGGGCCAAGCTGGTGGCGCAGGGCATCGAACCGCCCAAGGATGTGCTGGGCGAGACGGGCACCAACCTGAAGGCCTTCAGCGACAGCGTCGACGATATTTCGCAAAAGTTCGGCAGCGCGCTGCTGCCGGCGGTCAACTCGGTAGTGACCGCCGTGCAACCGCTGCTGGGCTTTGTGGCGAAGGTCATTGAAAGCAACCCGCAACTGGTCCAGGGCCTCGCCGCCGGCGCCTTGGCCTTCACCGCGATCCGCGGCGCCATGACCCTGGCTTCGTCCGCCGTGACCCTGTTCAGCAGCGGCCTGCTGGCCTCGCCCATCGGCCTGGTCGCCCTGGGGATCGCGGTGGCGGCTGGCCTGATCGTGGCCAACTGGGAGCCGCTGTCGGCGTTTTTTGTCACCCTCTGGGCAAGCATCAAGGACGCCGCCACGCAACTGATGGCGGGGTTGAGGACTGTCTTCGGCTGGACCCCGCTGGGCATGGTGATCGCCAATTGGGGATCGATCACCGGATTTTTCGCCGGTCTCTGGGAACAGCTCAAGACGATGGCCGCGTCAGTGGTCGACTTCTTCAAGCAGGTGTTTTCCTGGACGCCGTTGGGGCTGGTGATTGAGAACTGGACGCCCCTGAGCGGCCTGTTTTCGGCGCTCTGGGAGTTGCTCAAGGCGTTGTCCGTTCCGGCGATGGATTTCCTCAAAGGCCTGTTCGACTGGACACCGCTGGGGATGGTGATCAACAACTGGGGAGCGATCAGCGGTTTCTTCGCCTTGCTCTGGGCTGACCTGCAAGGTCCGGCGCAACGGGTCAAGGCCTTCTTCATCGGGCTGTTCGACAGCTCGCCGCTGGGGCTGGTGATCAATAACTGGGGCGCCATCAGCGCCTACTTCGCTTCGCTCTGGGTCGGCCTGCAAGGTCCGGCGCAACGGCTCAAGGCCTTCTTCATCGGGCTGTTCGACAGCTCGCCACTGGGGATGGTGGTCAACAACTGGGGCGCGATCAGCGCCTACTTCGCTTCGCTCTGGGCCGGCCTGCAAGGTCCGGCGCAACAGGTGAAGGACTTCTTCGTCAGGTTGTTCGATACCTCGCCACTGGGGATGGTGATCAACAACTGGGGTGCCATCAGCACCTACTTCGACTCCATCTGGGCCACCCTGAAAAGCGCGGCACAGGTCATCAAGGACTTTTTTGTCACCCTGTTCGAGTGGTCGCCCGTGGGGCAGGTCATCGCCAACTGGCAGCCCATCAGCGACGTGTTCGCGGCCCTCTGGGAGGTGTTGAAAGCCCTGGCGGCGCCGGCCATCGAGTTTATGCGCGGTATGTTCGAGTGGTCGCCCCTGGGGCAGATCATCAAGAACTGGGAGCCGATCACTGAGTGGTTCAGTGGCCTGTGGCAACGGCTGCAGGCGGTGATCGCGCCGATCAGGGAACTGTTCGACGGTGGGTTCGCCGGCTTCGTCGCTCGCGTCACCGGCAAGGTGGAAAACCTCACCGAGGCGCAGCGGCAAACCAATGCCGAAGGCAAAGGTGCGCTGGCGCCGGCGTTTTTCGGTGGTGGCCAGCCGGCACCGGGTTCTTCGGCGCTTTCCGGCAGCCTGCCGCAAAGCTCCACCTCGCTGCTGCAACAGAGCGCGGCCAACAACCGCACGCAATTGCAGGGCGGGCTGACGGTGAGCTTCGAAAACGCCCCGGCGGGCCTGCGTACCAGCGCGCCGCAAATCAACCAACCCGGCGTGGCGCTGTCGTCGCGTGTCGGCTATCGCTCACTTTCGCTAGGAGGTTCCAATGAGCTGGCGTGATCGTTTGTTGCCGGCGTCGTTTCGTGGCGTCGGGTTCTGGGTCGACCAGGCGAAAACCCCGGTCGGCCACAAGGGCCAGTTGCACGAGTACCCGCAGCGTGACCTGCCGTTCTACGAGAGCCTGGGACGGCAGGCGCGGACCCACGACCTGACGGCGTTCATCGTCGGCGCCGATTGCCTGGAGCAGCGTGACAAGCTGCTCCAGGCGCTGGAGCAGGGCAGTGGCGAGCTGGTGCATCCGTGGCTGGGGCGCCTGCAGGTCAAGGTCGGTGAATGCGAGATGACCCAGAGTCGCCAGGACGGCGGCCTGGTGACCTTCACTCTGAAGTTCTACCCCGACCAGCCGTTGCAGTTCCCCAGCGCCACGGTCAACACCCGCCAGCTGTTGCTGGTGTCGGCCGACAGCCTTATCGGCTCGGCGGTGCGCCGCTTCGAGGAGGCCATGACCCTGGTCAAGGCCGCGCGCATCGGCATCGCCGATCTGCGCAACAGCCTCAAGGAGGTCTACCAGACCATCGAGCAGGAGCTCAAGCCGCTGATCGACACCTACCGCGATCTCAACCTGCTGGTGCGGGCGATCAAGGACTTGCCCAAGGAAGTCAGCGCCGAGTTCAAGGGCCTGCTGGGGGACATCAAGGACCTCAAGGACTATGCGCGCAACGGTTATCGCGGCGTGCTGGCCAACGTTTCGCAGCAGGTCGAGGCGGTGAAGAAGATCGACACGCCGAAACTCACCACCGGCAAGGACACCACCGCCGCGGCGCAAGCCATGGCGGACCTGGTGCAGGACGCTGTGCTGGTGCGGATCGCCCAGGCCGTGGCATCGCTGCCGGTGGCGACCCCGGCGGTCAAGCTGAGCGGCACGCCGTCGCTGGCCAAGCAGGCAATCCAGCCGGTGACCCGTGCGGAAGTGCCGGTGGCCGATGAGGTGCTGGCGCTGCGCAACGCGATCAACGAGGCGATCTGGCAGGCGGCGGAAAAAGCCGACGCTGTGCACTACGAGGTGCTCAACGGCTTGCGCCAGCTGGTCTACGGCCACCTCACCGCGGTGGCTTCGTCCGGTGTGCGGCTGGTGGTGAAGAACCCGATGCAGAGCCTGCCGACGGTGGTACTCGCCTACCGGCTGTTCGGCGACGCCACCCGGGCGCCCGAAGTGCAGCAGCGCAACGGCGTGGCCCATCCCGGTTTCCTGCCGCCGACCAACGTCAAAGTGGCGGGAGAGTGAGCCATGAGCAACTTCGATAACCGGGTGCTGTTGACGGTGGACGGCCAGGATTACGGCGGCTGGAAAAGCGTCGAAATCAGCGCCGACCTGGAGCGGCAGTTTCGCACCTTCAAGCTCGACGTGACCTGGCAATGGCCGGGGCAGACCCTGGACCAGCGCATCCGTCCCGGCGCCAAGTGCCAGGTGCGCATCGGCGCCGACCTGTTGCTCAGCGGCCATGTGTTCAAGGCGCCGATCAGCTATGACGGTCGGCAGATCGGCCTGAGCATCGAGGGCAGTTCCCTGACCCAGGACCTGGTGGATTGCGCAGCGATCAACCAGCCCGGCCAATGGCGCGAACAGAGCCTGTTGAAAATCGTCCAGGCCCTGGCGGCGTCCTACGGCGTTGGTGTAGTCAGCGAGATCGCGGAAACCACGCGCTTGAGCAGCCACAGCATCGTGCCCGGGGAAACCGTGTTCCAGTCTATCGACCGCCTGCTGACGTTGTTCCGGGTGTTCTCCACCGACGACGCCGAAGGCCGGGTGCTGTTGGCCCGGCCGGGCAGCGGCGGGCGCGCGGTGGATGTGCTGGAGCTGGGCCAGAACATCCTTTCGGCCAGTGCGCCGATGGACTTCAGCCAGGTGTTTTCCGAGTACCGGGTGATCGGCCAGCACAAGGGCAACGACCAGAAAAGCGGCGCCGCGGTCAGCGAAGTGTCGGGCGTGGCCAGCGACAGCACGGCCAAGCGCAAGCGGGTCACGGTGATCAACGAGCCGGCCCAGCTGACCCAGGAGCTGGCCCAGCAACGGGCCGACTGGGAAAGCGCCATCCGTACCGGCAAGGCCCTGACCAGCACCTACAAGGTGCAGGGCTGGCGCCAGAGCAACGGCGAGCTGTGGCGCCACAACACCCTGGTGCGGGTGATCGACCCGGTGCTGGGTTTCGACCAGGACCTGCTGATTTCCAAGGTCACCTACTCGCTCTCCGAGCTGGGCTCGATCACCACCCTGCAGGTGGCGCCGCCCCATACCTTCGACGCCAGCCCCGTGCCCCCCAAAACCTGACGTTGTTCCCCTTATGCATGTGTAGGAGCGAGCTTGCTCGCGATAGCGCTCCGCCTGACACCCCGTGCTGCCTCCATCGCGAGCAAGCTCGCTCCTACAGAGGTCAAGGAAAAAACCATGAGCCTACTGACACGCCTGTTGGCGCGCGGCACCGTCGTGCTCGCCAACTCGGCCAACAAACTGCAATCGCTGCAAATGCGCCTGACCGCCGGCGAAGTGAACGACGACATGGAGCACTTCGAACCCTACGGCTTCACCAGCAACCCGCTGGCCGGCGCCGAAGGCATCGCCACCTTTCTCGGCGGCGATCGCTCCCATGCCGTCGTGCTGGTGGTCGCCGACCGCCGTTTTCGCCTCAAGGCCCTGGCCCCCGGCGAAGTGGCGATCTACACCGACGAAGGCGACAAGATTCATTTCAAGCGCGGGCGGATCATCGACATCGAGACCGCCACGCTCAATATCCGCGCCAGCAGCGCGGTGCACATCGACACCCCGACCCTGACCCAGACCGGCAAGATCGTCTCCCAGGGCGATCAGGTCGCTGGCGGCATCAGCCAGATCCAGCACGTGCATGGCGGCGTGCAGTCGGGTAGCGGGCAGACCGGCGCGCCGGCGGGAGGCCAATGATGTTCATCAGCCAAGACCTGCATCGCGCACTGACCCGTGCCGTGCTGATCAGCCTGTTCACCTGGCGCCGCGCGGCAGACGACGACCCGCTGGATGACGAGGAGCGCTTCGGCTGGTGGGGCGACAGCTTTCCCACCGTGGCCGACGACCGCATCGGCTCGCGGTTGTGGCTGCTGCGGCGGGTCAAGCTCACCCGCCAGACCCAGCTCGACGCCGAGTTCTATGCCCGCGAAGCCCTGCAATGGCTGATCGACGATGGCCATTGCAGCGCCGTCGAGATCATCAGCGAGCGTCTCGACGACCAGCGCCTGAACCTGCGCACGACGCTGGTCCTGGCCAACGGTGAACGCCTGGACATCAACCCCGATAACAGTTGGCAGGTGACCTATGCCCTTTGATACCCCTTCGCTGCCGGTGCTGATCAAGCGCACCCAAAGCGACCTGGCCAGCGATGCGCTGCGCCAGTCCGATGCGCAAGTGCTGGCCCGCGCCCTCGGTGGCGCCGCCTATGGCCTCTACGGCTACCTGGACTGGATCGCCGATCAGATCCTGCCGGACAAGGCCGACGAGTCGACCCTGGAACGCATCGCCGCGCTGCGCCTCAACCAGCCACGCAAGGCCGCCCAGGCGGCCAGCGGTTCGGTGAGCTTCAGCGCTGCGGCGGGCGCCGTACTGGACGTCGATACCCTGCTGCAGGCCAGTGACGGCCGCACCTACAAAGTCACCGCCGCCCGCACCACCAGCGCCGGCAACAACAGCACCACCATCCAGGCCCTCGACGCCGGCACCCTGGGCAACGCCGAGGCCGGCCTGGACCTGATCCCGGTGCAACCGATCCAGGGCATCGGCAACAGCTTCACCGTGCTCGCCCCCGGTCTGAGCGGCGGCGTCGCCGCGGAAAGCCTGGAATCGCTGCGCGCGCGGGTGATCCGCTCCTACCGCATCATCCCCCACGGCGGCTCGGCCCAGGACTATGAAACCTGGGCGCTGGAATGCCCGGGGATTACCCGCGCGTGGTGCCGTGGCAGCTACCTGGGGCCGGGCACCGTGGGCCTGTTCGTGATGCGTGACGACGATGCGCAACCGATCCCGAATGCCGAGCAACTGGCGGAGGTAAAGGCCTACATCGAACCGCTGCGTCCGGTGACGGCCGAGTTGCATGTGCTGGCGCCGCAGCAATTGCCGGTGACCTACAGCCTGCGGCTGTCGCCGGACACCAGCGCGGTACGCGCGGCGGTCGAGGCGCAGTTGCGCGATCTGCACAACCGCGAGGCCGGCCTGGGCGACACCTTGTTGATCAGCCATATCCGCGAGGCCATCAGCAGTGCCGCCGGCGAGAACGATCACCGGCTCAGCGCGCCGGCCGCGGATGTTCCCGCTGCCAGTAACCAGTTGCTGACGTTCGGAGGTTGCGTATGGCTGGAGTAAGAACCGCCGCGCAGTACCAGAGCCAGCTGCGCAGCCTGCTGCCCAGCGGCCCGGCCTGGGACCCGGAGCGGGTGCCGGAACTCGAGGAGGTGCTCGAAGGCGTCTCCCAGGAACTGGCCCGCCTCGACGCCCGTGCCGCCGACCTGCTCAACGAAATGGACCCGGCGGGCGCCAGTGAGCTGGTACCGGACTGGGAACGGGTGATGAACCTGCCCGATCCCTGCCTGGGTGCGACCCCGCTGTTCGATGACCGCCGCCTGGCCGTACGCCGGCGGCTGCTGGCCGTCGGCAGCCAAGCGCTCGCCTACTACATCGAGATCGCCCGTAGCCAGGGTTATCCGAACGCCACCATCACCGAGCACGAAGCCCCGCGCATGGGCCGCGCACGGTTTGGTGACGCGCATTTCGGCACCTGGCAGGCGCAATTCATGTGGACGCTCAACACCGGTGGACGACTGCTCCTGGGCCGGCGCTTTGGCGCGAGTTACTGGGGCGAACGTTTCGGCATGAACCCGGGCTCCGCCCTGGAGTGCCAGATCCACCGCAGCGCACCGGCCCATACGCGGGTGCACATCAATTATGACTAGGGGATAGACCGATGGATTATCCGAAAAGTGTGCCCAGTGCCGGGTTGGTCAACGGCAGGTTCGTCGATGAGAACCCGCTGACCGGCACCCCGGGATCGCTGATTCCGGCGGACTGGGGCAATGGGGTGACCCAGGAACTGCTGGCCGTGATCACGGCGGCTGACCTGACACCCAGCGAGGCGAACCTGACGCAGCTGCTGAGTGCGATCCGCAGCATCAGCCGCAAGAGCGCGGGGCTGGGTATTCAGCGCTTTACCGCCAATGGCAGCTTCACCGTGCCGGAGGGGGTGACGAAGATCTGGCTCAGTGGGTCTGCCGGTGGTGGCGGTGGTGGCGCCTGCCCGGGAGGCACGAGTGCGACGTCTTCCGGTGGCGGCGGGGGCGGTGCCGGGCAGCCGGTTATCCGCTTTCCTGTCACCGTGACGCCGGGGCAGGTCATCCCTGTGGTGATCGGCGCGGCCGGGGTGGGTGGCAATGGCGCGGTATTGGCGACCAGTGGGGGAAATACATGGGTCGGTACAGCTGGCTCCCTGTTGTCGCTGTCTGGCGGGAACGGAGGTTCCTCTGGGGTCAATCTCTCCGGCTATGTCCCTGGTGCCCCGGGCGGACCGGGTTTCCCTGCGGGAGGTGATGCCACGGATGTTTCACCCAGCACTGTCGCCGGCATTGGTGGTCCGGGGGCAAGTGGTCCGTATGGTGCGGGTGGGGGCATCTCCAGATCCGGCACAACTTCCGGGTACGCGGGCAAGCCCGCCTACGGTTATGGCGCGGGTGGTAGCGGCGCAGGTGGCTATTACATCGCGGGTACTGGCCTTGCACAACCTGGCGGGAACGGTGCCCCAGGTTTCATGCTGATCGAGTGGTGAACACATGAGCAAACAAGTTCTTTATTGCGTGACATCGGGGACGGTCATTGATTGGCAGGACCTCGATCAGTTTGCCTATGCCGCCCCCGCTCCGGCCATGAAGGTGCTACCAGTCACTGCCGAGCAATGGAAGCAGAAAGACGCGCTGCATTTCGTGTTGGATGGCGAACTGACTCGGGTCGATGGACCTCCACCCTCCGCTGCTCATTACTGGGACGGTAGCCAGTGGTCGCTGGACTCCCTGAAGGCCGCGACCATCGCCGAACAGGAGGCGGAGCAACTTTGTCGGCGAGTGGATGCGGAGGCTGACACCGCTCGGCAGATGCTCGGCGGCGACCCGCTGCGTGCCATGGAGTATGTCCAGGCCGCCAGCGACGCCCAGGCGTTCAAGGAGGCCGGGTACCCGAAAAAGGCAGTGCCCCTCGCGGTAAGCGCCTGGGTGGTGAAAGGCCGTACCGCCAAGGAAGCGGCCGACCAGATTCTCGACAAGGCGGCTGAGCTCAACAGCAAGCTGCTCGCACTTCGCACGCTGCGCTTGCAGGCAAAAGAGCGCATCCGGGCCCAGGCCGGCAAGGGCAAGCAGGAAGCTGCGAAAGACGCCTGCGAGGCAGCGATTGAGGCGATTCGCAAGGTTGTCGGCAACTGAACTGGAACGCCGTGTTGCGTTTGCAGCCGTCCAGTCCAAGGCCGCCCAGGCGGCCAACGGTTTGGTGAGTTTCAGCGTTGCGGTGCCTGCTCGCCAGAGGCAATCAGAGCGCGGCGTACTTCGTCAAAATTGCCCGCAGCCTGGGTTATCCGAGCGCTTCTGTTATCGGGCTCCATGCGCCTTGCATGGGGCGCTCGATCATTTCGGCACCTGGAAGACGCAATTCACTTGACCCCTCAGCGCCGGCGGATGGCTGTCGCCGGGCCGGCGTTGCGGCCCCAGCACTTCGTGACAGGCGCCGGCAGCGCTCTGCAATACCTGATTCAACCCAGTGCTCCGGCCCATGGGCTGGTGAACATCAATCATGACAAGAGAATAGAGCAATGGATTATCCAAAGAGCGTGCCCGGGGTCGGGCTGCTGAATGGGAAGTTTGTCGATGAAAACCCGGTGGCAGGTACTCCGGGATCATTGATTCCCGCTACCTGGGGCAATGCGGTTACCCAGGAGATCCTGAACGTCATCAAGTCGGCCGGCCTGGTCCCCGACGAGGCATCGACCACTCAGTTGCTGCAGGCGATCCAGAGTTTCGCTGCCCGGGATTTCAAGGACTCCGTGCGTGTCGCCACCACGGGCTCCGTTGCCTTGAGCGGTCTGCAAGCCATCGATGGCGTGCAGCTCACGGTCGCCGATCGTGTGTTGGTCAAGGACCAGGCGAATGCGGCGCAGAACGGGCTTTATATCGTTTCGGCCGATTCCTGGTCGCGAGCACCGGATGCGGCGCTGGATTATCAGGTGACCTCTAACTTTATTGTCGGGACGGATGAAGGGCAGGTTAACAAGTCGCGTATCTGGCAAATGACCACCCCAGGGCCGATTACCGTCGGTGCCACGCCCCTGGTTTTCGAACTGATGGCCGGGCCCACCGGTGTGGCTGCCGGGGAGTATCGGAAAGTAGTGGTCAATGCACGCGGCCAGGTCACATCGGGATCGAACCCGACCACCCTGGACGGTTATGCGATTACTGACGCTTACAGTAAAACGGCGGCGAACAATGCCTTTGTCAAGCAAGGTGGGGTCGGTACCCAATTAACCAACGCTGTTTATATCGGTTGGGATGGGCAGAACGTTCTTATCCAGGTCGATGCCACCAACTTTGGCAGCCTGTGGTGTTCGCGAAACTTCGACCCTGCTAAAAAGGCCGATGTTTCCGAGGTGTACAACAAAACAGCAGCCAATACTTTGCTGGATGCAAAAATCAGTTCCGATGCTTGTTCCATTGCCGGTTTTGCCAGCGGTAACTCGGCAACGCCTTATATGCGCAATAAAAATAATAACGAGTATGTGGGGCTGGCCAGGGCTGCGACTACTCTGGGTGGTTATGGCATTACCGACGCATATACCGCGACTCAGGTTAATTCCTTTTTAGGTGAACGTGTTCTAAGGGATGGGATTACCTATGCCGGTTTTGCAAGTAATGACCCGAACACTCCCTACTTCAGAAGGGCTTCCGATAATGGTGTTTATGCTCTTCAACTTAAGCTCGGCTATACCCCTGTACGCCAGGGGGGAGGGAATGCTCAGGGCTCCAATCAGGTCATGCTGGGCTGGGCTACTGACGGCTCGGGTCTCAGGGCGCAAGTAGATGCTTTCGATTTGGGAACCATCTGGACTGATCACATCGGTAACGGGAGGGCAGTAGCTGCGCAGTCCACGGCCGGCACGGGCGCGGTAGGCTCCTATGCACTCCTGCTTGTTGGTGGCGGTGGCGGTACCGGACCTAGCTCACTTGTAGCGGGTGTGAATTGCAGATACGCAGCTGCGGATGGCAATGACTGGGGCGGCGCACCTGCTGGCACCTGGCGAATTATGGGTGGGGTCAGAAATACAGACGGCGCGAGCTCCGACTCTACAACTCTATGCTTGAGGGTTTCTTGAGATGATGAAAGTACTAAGTGCTCACACACCTTGCTGGAATGATGTGGCACATACAACGCTTAACCTGTATGTGACATTTGAAGATACCAAGGACTCTCTTGGCGAAATCATATTTACTGCCTCTCCAAATGACCCGGAATCTCATGGTCGGGACTTATTTGATCGTGCAGTGGCTTTGGAATTTGGTGATATCGCCGAACCGGGGGTGGATATGATAAAGAGCAATATGCTGCTACAACGCGCCGAGCTGACGGCTGTCGCCAACTCCGTGATCGAGAAGTTGCAGGCTGACGTGAATATCCTGCAGGACTCCGTGGAACTTGAAATTGCCACGGATAAGGAAATCGCAGCTTTGGCGACCAAGAAGGTCTCTCTGAGTGCCTGGAAAAAGTATCGGGTGCTGCTATCGCGAGTGCAGGAGCAAGAGGGATTTCCAACGGTTGTCGAGTGGCCCGAGGCCCCTGGTGAGTGAGGCCAGTTTGCAGACGTTTGCGGTGGAGGACTTTCATCCATGCTGATTACTGAACCCGCTTTGCGAACGCCATATTGATGAACAGCTGATTAATCGAAATACAACGCTTTCCGAGGCTCAGTCTCATGAGTTTCTGAGTTGTATTCAGTCTTTACGTGACTGGCCCACTCCCAGTTTTTCCAAATCCAGAAAGTCGCCCAGCACCACCTGAGTGGTTGCCGGGATATTCGTATTTTTATTAAAAATGATTTTTGGCCTTTCTACCCAGATGCACTGGTTGAATCGTTTTTATTCGACGGTATTGCTGGGTTGAAGCATGTTGCATGTGTGCCAGCTCTGGTGGAAGGGGAGTTGTGGGTAAGATCAGTCATGTTCGAGGTAGAAGGTTAAATAATGGATTATCCGATTAGTGTTCCAAGTGTTGGCTTGGTAGATGGTCGATTTATTGATGAAAATGCAGTTTCTGGTGTTCCAGGATCATTGATCCCTGCGGCATGGGGCAATGGTGTCACTCAAGAAATACTCTCGGTAGTAAAAAGCGCAGGTATAGCACCGGATGAGAACGATAACGGCCAATTGCTGAAGGCATTGCAGGTCATTGTTGGTAACGCAAGCCCGATGCGTTCAGTCGTGAAAAATATTGCAGTTTCCAAATTGCTGGAGCCTGACGAACTGGGTTTGTTACTCGTCAATGGTGCGGCAGACTCGGTGTCGATAACGCTTCCTCCCAACAATGCAGGTTTAGGTGTGCGTGACGTTATTGTGCGCCGTGTGGACAACAGCGGTAACCGCTTGGTAGTTCAATGTTCGGGGACTGACAAAATCAAGTTCCACACGCATTTGGCTGCCGATGGTTATCCATTTTTCGTCTTGATGGGCGCTGGGGATTGGTGGCACTTACGCAGTGACGGTGCTGGAGGTTGGTGGCCGGTAGGTCGATTCGATGGCACGCCTCTGGGGCGCCCGGTCTTTGAAACGACGACCGCTTTCAGTCCCGGTGGTTATGGCGCCTTGAACGGGGCGATTCTCAGTCGGGCCCAATGGCCTTGGCTTTGGGACCATGCCAAGGTGTCAGGAATGATGTGGACCGAGGCGACGCGAGTCGGTGCAGAAGGTGGCTGGAGCAGCGGTGATGGAGCACTGACGTTTCGGGGGCCTGAAGGGCGGGGTGAGTTCCTGCGGGTTCTGGACGAAGGGCGCGGAATCGATCCGGGTCGCAATCCTGGCGTTGTCCAGCGAGACCAGAATCGGGCACATATCCATACTCCGACGGCAGTGGCAGTGGGTGAGGGGGATGCGAATGGAGCGGTCTTCCAGACTTCGGTCTGGTCTCTGAGATACACGCTGCCCTACCAGTTGGTTGGGACCACACCTGTGGGGACCGGTTTATCCAACGAAGGAGGCGCAGAGGCGCGTCCCCATAACGTTGCTTATCCTGGCCGGTTGAAACTGATCTGAGACGAAATGATGAACTACCTGATTGATGCATCGGGGGCTCTGATTGGCCCTGTGGAGTTTCCCCTTATTCCTGGCTTGGGCATTCAGTTGCCCAATAACGCAATAAACCTGGAGCAGCAGCTTGATGACCCCGCGCCAGGCCATGTCTGGGCGTTTGTCGGAGGCCAGCCTCAACAGGTTGTCGACCTGCGTGGTCCGGCCTACAGCGCTGATACCGGTGAGTCCGTGGAGTGGTCCGAATTGGGCGACCTGCCCGAAGGACTCACGAAAACAGCACCGCCGGGACAGTACTTCAGTTGGCGCGAGGGCTCCTGGCAGCTTGATGTAAAAGCGCAGCAGGCAGCGGCAGCGCTTGGCGCCCAAAGTGAGCGAGACAAACGACTGGGTGAGGCGGCGTTACGCATGGCTCCGCTGCAATATGCCCTTGAGCTGGGAGAGGCCTCGTCCGAGGAGCAATCCGCCTTGCTGGAGTGGAAACGCTATTGCGTTGCCTTGAACCGTATCGAGCAGCAGCCTGGTTATCCTCTGGAAATCGAATGGCCCGTGCTGGCGGTGGAGGCCCCTCGCGGTCCGCTGAAGGCATTGCGATCTTTCTTCCGTACCAAATGAGTCCATGTCAGGGAGACGCCAATGTCTGTGACCGAGGGACAACTCCTCAAAATCATGCCCAACGCCCGCTCCCAAGCGGGCGTTTTTGTTTCTGCGCTTAACACCGCCATGGCGCACCGCTATATCAACACCCCCAAACGCATGGCCGCCTTCCTCGCGCAGGTCGGTCATGAGTCGGGGCAGTTGCGTTATGTGCGGGAGCTGGGCAATGACCAGTACCTGAGCAAATACGACACCGGCAGCCTGGCGGCCCGTCTGGGGAATACCCCGGAGGCCGATGGCGACGGCCAGAAATACCGGGGCCGTGGTCTGATCCAGGTCACCGGTCGCGACAACTACCGGCAATGCAGCCTCGGACTGTTCGGCGACGAGCGTTTGCTGGCGTTGCCGCAATTGCTGGAACAACCGCAGTGGGCCGCCGAGTCGGCCGCCTGGTTCTGGCAGCAGAACGGCCTTAATGAACTGGCTGACCGCGACCAGTTCAACAGCATCACCCGTCGTATCAACGGCGGCTTGAACGGGCTGGAGGACCGCCTGCAACTCTGGGCGCGGGCGCGGGAGGTGTTATGCCAGCCTTCGGCCTGATGCCGCTGTCTTACCGGGCAATGGCTGTCGTCGTACTGCTGGCCGTGGTGGCCGGCGTTGCCGGGACGCTGGCCTGGCAGGTCCAGGAGTGGCGTTTTGGCCGGCAACTGGCGGAGCAGGCCAGGCTGCACGGTGAAGCGCTGAATCAGCTGAACCTGGCGGCCGCTGCCCGGCAGCGGGACGAACAGGACAAACGCCTGGCCCTGGAGCAACAGCTGCAAGCCAGCGACCAAACCCATTACCGAGCCTTGAGCGATGCCCAACGTGATCAAGGTCGCCTGCGCGACCGTCTTGCCACTGCTGATCTGCGCCTGTCAGTCCTCCTCGACGCCCACGACAGCGCCGCCGGCTGTACAGTGCCTGCCACCGCCGCCGCCGGCGGCCTGGTTCATGGAGCCCCGCGAGCCCGACTTGACCCGGCGCATGCTCAACGAATTGTCGGCATCACCGATGCCGGCGACCGGGGACTGATCGCCCTGCAGGCCTGTCAGGCCTATGTCAGGGCGCTAGGCCGCTAAACATTTTGATCCGTTGCGTGCCTTGCAAGCGCGTATCGCTCGTGTACGGTAAGACCTCCGCCAGCCCGATCAGGAGAGGACCGTGAACGAAATCACCCAGCTTGCCGCTGAACTTGGCAGGCGCTTGCAGGTTCTGAATACCCACGTCACCACCGCCGAATCCTGCACCGGTGGCGGGATTGCCGAGGCCATTACCCGCATTCCGGGGAGTTCGGCCTGGTTCGAGGCGGGTTATGTGACCTATTCCAATCGGCAGAAGACCCAGCAACTGGGGGTGCCGCAAGCGCTGTTCGCTTCCGTCGGCGCGGTCAGCCGCGAGGTGGTCGAGGCGATGGTGCGGGGCGCGCAGGGCAAAAGCAGGGCACGTTATGCCGTGGCGGTCAGTGGCGTGGCCGGGCCGGACGGCGGCTCGCCGCAGAAGCCGGTGGGCACCGTATGGCTGGCCTGGGGCGTCGGAGAGGCGGTAACGGCCGAGTGCCGGCACTTTCCCGGGAATCGGGACGAAGTCCGCCGACAAACGGTGAAGGCCGCGCTAGAGGGCTTGCTGCAACATGCCGCGGCAGAAATCTCAAAACAGGGGTAGGCGATCCACGAACGCTGTGGAATAATACTGGCTACTTATACAGGTGTTGGCCGTCAGGCCTTATTGATTACGTGAGGACTTTAATGGACGACAACAAGAAGAAAGCCTTGGCTGCGGCCCTGGGTCAGATCGAACGTCAATTCGGCAAGGGTGCCGTAATGCGTATGGGCGATCACGACCGCCAGGCGATCCCGGCCATTTCCACTGGCTCTCTGGGTCTGGACATCGCACTCGGCATCGGCGGCCTGCCAAAAGGTCGTATTGTTGAAATCTACGGTCCGGAATCGTCCGGTAAAACCACCCTGACCCTGTCCGTGATTGCCCAGGCACAGAAGATGGGCGCCACCTGCGCCTTCGTCGACGCCGAGCACGCACTGGACCCGGAATACGCCGGCAAACTGGGGGTCAACGTTGACGACCTGCTGGTTTCCCAGCCGGACACCGGCGAACAGGCGCTGGAAATCACCGACATGCTGGTGCGCTCCAATGCCATCGACGTGATCGTGATCGACTCCGTGGCGGCACTGGTACCCAAGGCCGAGATCGAAGGCGAGATGGGCGACATGCACGTGGGCCTGCAGGCCCGCCTGATGTCCCAGGCGCTGCGCAAGATCACCGGTAACATCAAGAACGCCAACTGCCTGGTGATCTTCATCAACCAGATCCGTATGAAAATCGGCGTGATGTTCGGCAGCCCGGAAACCACCACCGGCGGTAACGCGCTGAAGTTCTACGCTTCGGTTCGTCTGGACATCCGTCGTACTGGCGCGGTGAAGGAAGGCGACGAAGTCGTCGGTAGCGAAACCCGGGTCAAGATCGTCAAGAACAAGGTGGCTCCACCGTTCCGCCAGGCTGAATTCCAGATCCTGTACGGCAAGGGTATCTACCTGAACGGCGAGATCATCGATCTGGGCGTGCTGCACGGTTTCCTCGAGAAGTCCGGTGCCTGGTACAGCTACCAGGGCAACAAGATCGGTCAGGGCAAGGCCAACTCGGCCAAGTTCCTGCAGGACAATCCGGAAATCGGCAATGCCCTCGAGAAGCAGATTCGCGACAAGCTGCTGGCTCCAAGCGCTGATGTCAAAGCTTCGCCGGTCAACGAGACCATCGATGACATGGCTGACGCGGATATCTGATCGATCCGATGACCGCCGTACTCGATACCCTCGTCGCGGTGCGGCGAACCGCAATGGACCTGCTCGCGCGACGCGAGCACGGTCGAGTCGAGCTGACGCGTAAACTGCGTCAGCGCGGCGCCTGTCCCGAGATGATCGAAACAGCCCTCGACCGTTTGACGGAAGAGGGGCTGTTATCCGAATCCCGTTACCTCGAAAGTTTCGTTTCCTATCGTGCCCGTTCCGGCTACGGCCCCATGCGTATTCGCGAAGAACTCAGCCAGCGCGGTTTGCAGCGTGCCGATATCGAGCTCGCCCTGCGTGAGAGCGGTATTGACTGGCAGGCGCAACTGGAAGAGGTCTGGCAGCGCAAGTTTGCCGGGCATTTCCCGATAGATGCCAAGGAGCGTGCCAAACAAGGCCGCTTTCTGGGCTATCGGGGATATTCGATGGACATGATCGGCCGCTTGTTGAGCGGCCGAAGGGTGGACGACTGACCTGTAGGGCCCGCGAATCGAATGCGCGGGCCGCTGCATTTGCGCTCAAGTGACCTTGATCGGTTCTCTGCTGCGTTGTGACGTCCTGGCCTGATTTACCGCCCAGTTTTCCGGCAGGTTGATGAAGTCGATCAGCTCGCGCAAGCGACCATTGTCGCGGGCGTTGAAGGTGAACGACAGGCGTGCCAGATGGCTGAATTCCGGTTCGTTGTGTTCTTCCACGTTGTAAGCATGTTGATGGAAGCGATCGCTCAGGCACAGGTCGGCGAAAGCCGTCTGCATCTGCTCGAGCGCCGGTTCGCTGAGCTTGTGATTCATGCGAATGACAAACTGATGTTTCAGCCAGCGACTGGAGTGGAAGTTGCTGTAGAACTGGTTGATTTCCTCCACCGCCTCCTCGGTGTTATGCGCCAGGCGCATCAGCTTCATGTCGGTTGGCAGGATGTAGCGGTTGTTCTCGAGCTGGTTGTGGATAAAGTCCAGCGCCCCTTGCCAGAAGGTTCCTCCCGGGACATCCAGCAGCACTACCGGTACCAGCGGGCTCTTGCCGGTCTGGATCAGGGTCAGTACTTCCAGCGCCTCATCGAGCGTGCCAAAGCCACCCGGGCATAACACCAGGGCATCGGCTTCCTTGACGAAGAACAGCTTGCGGGTAAAGAAGAAGTGGAAGGACAGCAGGTTCTCTGTACCGTCCACCGTCGGGTTCGCATGCTGCTCGAAGGGCAGGGTGATATTGAACCCCAGGCTATGATCGCGACCGGCACCTTCGTGGGCCGCGGCCATGATGCCGCCACCGGCACCGGTGATGACCATCAGGTCGGAGCGGGCCAGGGCCGCGCCGAGCTCTCGCGCCAGGCCATACAGCGGGTGTTCGATCGGCGTGCGCGCGGAGCCGAATACCGTCACCTTGCGTCGTCCCTTGAACTGTTCCAGTACGCGGAAAGCATGTTCCAGTTCGCGCAGGGCCTGCAGGGTGATTTTCGCGTTCCAGCGGTTGAGGTCGTCCTGGGCCATGCGCAGGACGGTGAGAATCATGTCGCGATAAAGAGGGATGTTGGGGCTGTTGGGGGCGATCAGGTTGAGTTGTTCTTCGACCTTGCTGAGATCGATACCGTTGCTCTGAAAATGACGACTGAGGAGGTCATTCGGTTCGTAAGGCATTCAACTTCTCCTTCTGCACAGAACCTTTGACACGAACGAAGCATTCGTTGGCATCCCGACACTGCATGTGTCGCTGTCAGCCCGGCTTTGGCGGCTGATTCGCCAGGGTGGAAAAACCCTGTCGTGGCCAGCGGGCCATCCATACAGGTTCTGCTATTCCTTGATTTAGAAAGCATGTGCACTGCAAGACGCGCTTGGGCAGCCTCCGGATCTACCCAGGAAAATTCAGCATGAACACTTTGAAATCTAGACCTTCATGATGATTCGCGCTGACTTGATCATGGCCCTTGAAAGTCGGGGCTGGCAATCACTTATTGCCGCAGGCGCGCAGTGTTTTCACCGCTTGTCTGAACGAGTACCAACCAGTGGGGGCTCTGATTTACTAAGTTACAGCGCCAGCAAGACAGCTTGGCGTCAAAGGGCAGGATGCACGGGACGGGGTTGTCGCGCAGGTAATGGCGAGTGGGGGCACGGAGGCTGGTCATGCACAAAGTCGTGCTGGATATAGATGCGCAGCTGTATCAACTGCTGAAGTCAGCGGCAGACGCCAATCATCTGACTCTTGAAGAGGAATGCCGACGCCGGCTTGAAGGTGGGGAGCGCCGTTCGAGCTACTTGCAGGCCCTGTTGGCGGAGCTGCGGGCCGATGATCAACAGCGGCGCGCAGCAGGGCACTGAATTACTTTTTCTTCTTCGCCGGGGCCGGGCAGTCCGACTCCTGGAAGCGCGCCGAAGCGACCGGGCGGTTGGTGCGGTTTTCGGTGAATTCGTAGCGCATGATTGCGCCCTTGGCCATCAGCTTGCGGTAGTTCGGGTCACGACAAACGCTGGCGCCCAGTTGCAGGTAGACCGCCTTGGGGTTGGCGCGCATTTTTTCAGCGTGTTCGGCCTGGACGCTGAGGTGGTTGATCAGTTCCTTGCCTTCGACGGTATAACCCTGGTCGAGGATGTTCTCGTTGACTTCCCGAGGCGTGCCGACGTTACTTTCCTCGGCGGTTTTCTGCAGGGTCTTGTTCAGTTCGAAGTCTTGCAGCGATGCAGCCTGAGCACTGAACGGCAAGGCCAGCAGAAGGGCGGCGGTGGGAACGATAAAGCGCAACATGAAACTCTCCTGATTCAGTGACTGATGCTTCGACCAGTCACGCGACTGTGCGTTCAGTGGCGGCGAATTATAGGGGAGCGAGGGTAGGCGGTACAGGTTTGAGCAGAGAGCTCTGATAAACTTGTGCGAATTTTCAGCTTTCCGAGTTCCTTTCGTGTCGATTCCTTCTTTCTGTCAGGGCGGCTTCTAATGAGTCACGCCGTTTCCCGCCTGCGTGCCCAACGTCTTGCGCGTGCGGTCAGGCCTTTTACTGCCCGTGGTTCCCGGGCGGAACGCTGTGCGGGCTGTCGGGTGATTCCCAGCCACTGCATGTGCGCCTGGCGCCCCAAGGTTTCCGCGCAGTCGGCGATGTGCCTGATCATGCACGACGTCGAACCCATGAAGCCAAGCAATACTGGCTGGCTGATCGCCGATGTCATAGAAGACACCATGGCGTTCCCCTGGTCACGGACGGAAGTCGACCCACAATTGCTGGCCTTGCTGGCCGATCCCCAGTGGCAGCCTTATGTGGTGTTCCCCGGAGAGTTCGTCGCGCCAGAGCGGGTGGTGAGCGAAGTCCGCCTGGAGGCGGGCAAGCGCCCGCTGTTTATCCTGCTGGATGCGACCTGGAGCGAAGCGCGCAAGATGTTTCGCAAGAGCCCCTATCTAGAGCACTTGCCGGTATTGAGCCTGGAGCCGGAACAGTTGTCGCGCTACAAGCTGCGGCGCTCCAAGCGCGATGACCATTTCTGCACCGCGGAGGTTGCGGCGCTGTGCCTGGAACTGGCCGCCGACCGGCAGGCCGGCGAAGTGCTGGATGCTTACCTGGATGTGTTCAGCACCCATTACCTGTCGGCCAAGTTCCAGCTTGAGATCGACCCTGATGACGAGACGCACACGCGCCTCAAGCCTTTTCTGTAAAGCCTGAGGCAGGGGTTGGAGTTTTTCCGGCCAGAGTTGTGCCACCAGTATCGCGCTCAGCATCGAGGCACAGTCGCGCAGGGCGCGGGCTTTGCGTGATGGCACTCTTATTAGTTAGCAAGCTAAGATGCTGCACGGCCCGAAGCTTGACCACCCCGGCTTCGCTGGGCATGCTTGGCGCCGATTAGGGCGCGACCGATCCTTGAAACGCCGCATTTTCGGGCTCTTGGCGTTGATCGTGCTCTTTGGGTGCAGCATTCTGGCTGACACCTGTGTTGCCTTGGCGAGGACCGAATGCATCGGTTCTCCCATAAAAAACAGGATCATTTGAAAAATGGCCACATACGAAATCCTGATTGCCGATGACCACCCCCTCTTTCGTAGCGCACTGCACCAAGCGGTGACCCTGGGCCTCGGCCCGGATGTCCGTCTGGTGGAAGTGGCGAGCATTGCCGAACTGGAAGCCCGCCTGACCGAAAAGGCTGATTGGGACCTGGTGCTGCTGGACCTGAACATGCCTGGTGCTTACGGTTTTTCCGGCCTGGTGCTGTTGCGCGGTCAGTACCCGCAGATTCCGGTGGTGATGGTGTCGGCACAGGAAGAAGCATCCGTGATGGTGCGTTCACGTGAATTTGGCGCCAGTGGTTTTATTCCCAAGTCCAGTTCTCTCGAAGTCATTCAACAGGCCGTGCGCAGTGTGCTCGATGGCGATGTCTGGTGGCCGCCGCAGGCCTTCGAACAGGTCAGCGTCTCCGCTGAGGCCAAGGCGGCCAGCGAAGGCCTGGCGAGCCTGACGCCACAACAGTTCCGCGTGCTGACCATGGTCTGCGAAGGTTTGCTGAACAAGCAGATCGCTTATGAACTGAGCGTTTCGGAAGCGACCATCAAGGCCCACGTGACGGCGATCTTCCGTAAGCTGGGGGTGCGTACCCGCACTCAGGCGGCACTGCTCCTGCAACAACTTGAGTCAATTTCCAGCCAGTAACCGGCTATTTCTTCACGCTTTTTTGACTTTGGTTGAACTAGCTTTCCCATTCCTTATTGTTCTAGTTGCCTAATTTATGTCGCCTTTCAAAGGTCAAACCGGTCTTAAACGCATCCTCAATGCCTCGGGATACTCCCTCGATGGCCTGCGGGCCGCCTTCACCGGCGAAGCTGCGTTTCGTCAGTTGGTGCTGCTCAACGCGATTCTGATCCCCGTGTCTTTCCTGCTGAATGTCAGCCGGGTCGAGCGGGCGTTGTTGATTGCTGTCTGCCTGCTGGCGCTGATTGTCGAATTGCTCAATTCGGCGGTCGAGGCGGCGATCGACCGGATCTCCCTGGATCGCCATCCTCTGTCGAAAAATGCCAAGGACATGGGCAGCGCCGCACAACTCGTGGCCTTGAGCATGATCACCGTGGTCTGGGCAGTCATCCTGATTTAAGGAATGCTCGGCAGCACGATCTCGTCGCTGCGTTGCACCCCGGCGGTAAAGGAGCGGCAGAGCTCGAGGAATTCGCGCATCGCCGAGGTCTGGTACTTCTGTTTGTGCCAGATGAAGTAGAACTGCCGGGCCAGGTCCAGGTCCGGCGTCTCTACCGGGACCAGGCTGCCGCGGCGAAAGGCGTCGCGCAGCGCCAGTCTGGAAATGCAGCCAATCCCCAACCCTGACTCCACCGCGCGCTTGATTGCTTCGGTGTGTTCCAGTTCGAGCCGGATATTCAGCGCGCTGCGGTGATGACGCATGGCCTGGTCGAAGGTCAGGCGCGTGCCCGAGCCCTGTTCGCGCAGAATCCAGGCCTCGTGGGTCAGCTCCTCCATGCTCGCATGGCCGCGTTTGGCCAAGGGGTGTTGTGGCGCGCAGAACACCACCAGCTCATCCTCGACCCAGGTTTGCACTTCGATGTCCGGGTGGCTGCAGTCGCCCTCGATTAGACCCAGGTCAATTTCGTAGTGGGCGACCTGTTGCACGATATGCGCAGTGTTCTGCACATGGAGTTTGACCTGGCTCTCGGGGTGGACTTGCATGAAGCTGCCGATCAACAGGGTCGCCAGGTAGTTGCCGATGGTCAGGGTCGCGCCCACCGACAACGAGCCGAAGCCGGACTTGCCGTTGAGCAGGTCTTCGATTTCCTTGGCCTGGTCCAGCAACGCCACCGCCTGCGGCAACAGCTGTTTGCCCAGGGCGTTGAGGCTCAGGCGTTTGCCGGCGCGATCGAACAGCTGGCAACTGGATTGCCGTTCGAGCTCGGTGATCGAAGTGCTCGCCGCGGATTGGGAAAGGGCCAGCAGGCCAGCAGCACGAGAAACGCTCTCTTGCTGGGCGACGGCGACGAATACTTGCAGTTGACGGAGAGTGAATCGCATATCGATATAACCGATAACCCTTATCTTAATAATCCAGTTAACAGATATTGTCGCCGCCATTAGAATGCTGTGCAATTGCGCTCGGCTCGCCTGTCAGAGCGTGCGCTGACAACTTTCCAGGAGTCCCCCGTACATGAGCAACATGAACCACGAGCGTGTCCTCAGTGTTCACCACTGGAACGACACTCTGTTCAGCTTCAAGTGCACCCGCGATCCGGGCCTGCGCTTCGAGAACGGTCAGTTCGTGATGATCGGCCTGCAACAACCCAACGGCCGCCCGCTTATGCGCGCTTACTCGATTGCCAGCCCGAACTGGGAAGAGCATCTCGAGTTCTTCAGCATCAAGGTTCCCGATGGTCCGCTGACTTCCCAGCTGCAGCATTTGAAGGAAGGCGACGAGATCATCATCAGCAAGAAGCCTACCGGTACCCTGGTACTGGACGACTTGAAGCCTGGCAAACACCTGTACCTGCTCAGCACCGGCACCGGCCTGGCGCCGTTCATGAGCGTCATCCAGGATCCGGAAACCTACGAGCGTTTCGAGAAAGTGATCCTGTGCCACGGCGTGCGTTACGTCAACGAAGTCGCCTACCGCGAGTTCATCACCGAGCACCTGCCGCAGAACGAGTTCTTCGGCGAAGCGCTGCGTGAAAAACTGATCTACTACCCAACCGTGACCCGCGAACCGTTCGAGAACGAAGGCCGCCTGACCGACCTGATGCGCAGCGGCAAGCTGTTCAGCGATATCGGCCTGCCGCCGATCAACCCGCAGGACGACCGCGCCATGCTGTGTGGAAGCCCGAGCATGCTCGAGGAGACCAGCGAAGTGCTCAACAGCTTCGGCCTGACCGTTTCGCCACGCATGCGCGAGCCGGGTGACTACCTGATCGAGCGCGCCTTCGTCGAGAAGTAAGCGACTCGCAGCACAGAAAAAGCCCGCGTTGCCTGAGAAGGCAGCGCGGGCTTTTTCGTTTCCGGCCGGCTGTCAGCGCGCTGGAACCACTTCCAGGACCTGGATCAGGCCCGGCTGCGGGTAGTGCCAGCGCACGTCCAGGTCCCAGAACTGCGCGCCGTATTCACGCTCTGGAGTGGGTGTCTGGTAGGCCGGGCGCGGGTCCTGGGCCAGGCATTGTTCAATCAGCTCCACCAGCGGCTCCTGCAGGCGTTGAGCGTGCGTATGGGCCTGTTGCAGGGCATTGTCGCTCCATTGCACCGGGATCAGCTCCGGCGCCGCGCTGGCGATGCTATTGCTCGCGCTGTCGATGATGTCGGCATAGGGCACGTAGGGCTTGATATCGAGAATCGGCGTGCCGTCCAGCAGGTCGATGCCGGAGATCCACAGGCGATTGGCCTCGACTTTGTCCAGCTTGACCACCGACTGGCCGATGCCGTTGGGGCGGTGAGTGGCGCGGGTGGCGAATACGCCCATGGACTTGTTGCCGCCCAGGCGCGGCGGGCGGACCTTGAGCCGCGGTTTGTCTTCCAGCGCCTGGTGAAACAGGAACAGCAGCCAGATGTGGCTGACCTGTTCCAGGCCCTGCACCGCGTCGCCCTGGTCGAAGGGCTCCACCAGCTCCAGCACGCCACGGGCCGCCGGGGCCAGTTGCGGCTGGCGCGGGATGGCGAACTTTTCCTTGAAGCAGGAGCGTACGAAGCCGATGGGGGAAACGCTGTAGGTCATGGTCAGGGGTCGAGACGGGGTAGGGGCCGCCATGATAACCCGCGTTGACCTGTAGCCGCTGCCGCAGGCTGCGGCTACAGGTGGAGTCAGAGGCTGAACCCACCATCCAGCGGAATGATATTCCCGGTCATATAGGCCCCGGCGGTGCTCGCCAGGCTGATGGCCAGGGCAGCCATTTCCTCCTCGCGGCCCCAGCGTTTCATCGGGATCAGCGCCGTATCCTCGGCCAGGGCCTGCTCGTCGTTGCCGATATGCTGGGTCATCTTGCTCGGAAAGCGCCCGGGGGCGATCACGTTGACGTTGATGTGCTGGCTGACCAGTTCGCGGGCGAGGATCCGCGACAGCTGGTGCAGCGCCGCCTTGCTCGGGCCATAGGCGTACGCCTGTTCGCCAAAGGAGGAGATCCCGGCCACCGAGCCGATATTGATGATGCGCGCCGGATTGGCCGCGGAGCCCGCCTTGTGCAATAGCGGCAGGAATTGCTGGATGCAGCTGAACACCGAGGTCACGTTCAATTGCATGACCTTTTCCCAGCCCTTGACCGGGTAGCTTTCCAGCGGCGCCCCCCAGGTGGTGCCGGCGTTGTTCACCAGGATATCCAGTCGATCGACCTGGGCTTCGAGGCGGGAGACGAGTTGCTGGATGCCTTCTTCGCTCGCCAGGTTGGCGGACAGGGCGTGGCAGCTGCCCAGGGCCCCGAGCTCCGTCGCGGTCTGCTGGCAGGCCTCGGCATCGCGGGCGCAGACATAGACAGTGGCGCCGGCCTCGACAAAAGCCTTGGCGATCATCTTGCCGATGCCGCGGGTGCCGCCGGTCACCAGGGCGGTACGGCCTTGCAGGGAAAAGTAGGGATGCATGGCGAATCCTGAGGGCTGAGGGTCAGTGCATACCCTAGTCGTCAGTCGCGATGAGCGGAGCCATTATTGTGCGAGGGAATGAAGGGTCATGCATGGCGGTGGCCGAGGGTGGCCACCGCGGATCGAGGGGCAATCAGCCGCGAATGCGCAGGGTCAGGCCCTTGAGGAAGTTGCGCAGCAACTGGTCGCCGCACGGGCGGTAGTTGGTGTGGCCGAACTTGCGGAACAGCGCGCTCAGCTCGGGCTTGGACACCGGGAAATCGGCGGCCTTGAGGATGGCGTGCATGTCGTCTTCCTTCAGCTCGAAGGCGACCCGCAGCTTCTTCAGGATGATGTTGTTGGTCACCGGCAGTTCGATCGGCAGCGGCGGACGGCTTTCGTCCTTGCCACGCTTGAAGATCACCAGGCCGTCGAGGAAGTGCGCCATGACCTCGTCCGGGCAATGCACGAAACCTTCTTCTTCGTCCTTTTTCAGGTAGCCGACGATGTCGTTCAGGCTCACTTCAAAGCCGGTGAGCTTGATGATCTCGACGACCTTCTTGTCGCTGATGTCGAGCATGTAGCGCACGCTGCGCAGTACATCGTTATGAATCATGTCTACAGTCCTGGTCTGTTCACGTTGAGCGCCGCAGGCAAGCGCGGCGTCTGAATGGGTGTCGGCCTAGAATTTCTCTTTGGCGGACAGGTAGCGCCATTGCCCGACCGGCACCTTGCCGATGGAAACCCCACCGATACGGATGCGGCGAATGGCGACGACCTTCAGGCCTACCGCTTCGCAGAGCTGGGCGATCACGCCCGGTTGCGGGTTCTTCATGGCGAAGCGCAGGCGGTTTTCGTTCTGCCAGCTGGCCTTGACCGGCGGCAGTTCCCGGCCCTTGTAAGTCAGGCCGTGGTTCAGGCGGTTGAGGCCGTGGGCGACCATCTCGCCTTCCACCTCGACCACGTATTCCTGCTCGATCTTGGCCGCATCGGCGGTCAGCTTGCGCAGGATCTTCCAGTCCTGGGTGAACACCAGCAGGCCGCTGGCGTTGGCTTGCAGGTCGGCGCTGGCGGTCAGGCGCAGGAAGTGGCCCTTGAGCGGCCGTTTGCCGAAGCGGTGTTCCTCGGACAGACTGGCGGCGCCCAGCGACTGCATGGCGCTGTCGACGTCCTGGCCGGCCGGCACGTTCAGCAGCAGGGTCACCGGCTCCGGCGCGGTGGCCTTGGCCTGCGGGTCGAGCTCGACTTTCTGGGTGTCGACCTTGAACTGCGGCTCGTCGATGACCTCGCCATCCACGGTGACCCAGCCGCCCTCGATGAACAGCTCAGCCTCCCGGCGGGAGCAGCCGACGAGTTCGATGAGGCGTTTGGAGAGACGAATCGGGTCAGTCATGACAGGGGCCGTAACAAAAGGGGGCAGGCATTGTACCTGCCCGGCGCCGGTTAATCGCGGGTCCATTTGCCCGCTGTGGCTTTTAGCCGCGCAGTGCCTGCTGCTGGGGCTGTTTCAGACGCATGTGCAGCAGCGGGTAGGGCTGGCCCATGCCGTCGTGCTCGGAGCGGCCGATGATCTCGAAGCCCTGCTTGAAGTAGAAGCCCAGGGCTTGCGGGTTCTGCTCGTTGACGTCCAGCTCGTCGGCGTTCAGGTGTTCGATGGCGTACCTGAGCAATTGCTTGCCCAGGCCCTGGCCACGATGGTCGGGATCGATGAAGAGCATTTCGATCTTGCCGGCGGCGACCCCGGCGAAGCCGGTGATGTGCTGGCGCTGGTCCCGGGTGCAGATCAGCATCACCGCATCCAGATAGCGGTTCAGCACCAGGTTTCTCAGCAGTTCGATGTAGCTGTCCGGCAGGAAGTCGTGGGTGGCGCGTACCGAGGCTTCCCAGACCCGGGTCAGTTCCGGGTAGTCGCTGTGTTTCGGGGTATGGATGACCGAATGATGGCGCATGCCGCCTGCTCCTGTGTTGTGACGCATCCGTGGTCCTGAGCAAACGATAGACGTAAAAAAGCCCCGCATCTCACGAAGAGAGCGGGGCTGTGCGGTTTTTTACGCCTTACAGGACTTCGGCCCAGAGGTCGTATTCGTCGGCGTCGGTCACCCGGCACCAGACCTTGTCGCCTGGCTTGAGGTCGCCGGCACCGTCGATGAACACGTTGCCGTCGATTTCCGGGGCGTCGAAGAAGCAGCGGCCCACGGCGCCCTGTTCGTCGACTTCATCGATCAGCACTTCGATTTCCTTGCCGATGCGCTGTTGCAGGCGCGCCGAGCTGATTTCCTGCTGGTGCGCCATGAAGCGCTCCCAACGGTCCTGCTTGACCTCGTCCGGGACCACTTCCAGGTCCAGGTCGTTGGCCGGCGCACCTTCCACCGGCGAGTACTGGAAGCAGCCGACGCGGTCGAGCTGGGCTTCGGTCAGCCAGTCGAGCAGGTACTGGAAGTCTTCTTCGGTTTCGCCGGGGAAGCCGACGATGAAGGTCGAGCGGATGATCAGCTCGGGGCAGATCTGGCGCCAGTTCTTGATCCGGGCCAGGGTCTTGTCTTCGAAGGCCGGGCGTTTCATGGCCTTGAGCACTTTCGGGCTGGCGTGCTGGAACGGGATGTCCAGGTACGGCAGGATCTTGCCGGCGGCCATCAGCGGGATCAGCTCGTCGACGTGCGGGTACGGGTAGACGTAGTGCAGACGGACCCAGACGCCCAGGGTGCTGAGGGCTTCGCACAGCTCGGTCATGCGGGTTTTCACCGGCGCGCCGTTCCAGAAACCGGTGCGGTACTTGACGTCGACGCCGTAGGCGCTGGTGTCCTGGGAAATCACCAGCAGTTCCTTGACTCCGGATTTGACCAGGCGCTGGGCCTCGTCCAGCACATCGCCGACCGGGCGGCTGACCAGCTTGCCGCGCATCGACGGGATGATGCAGAAGCTGCAGCTGTGGTTGCAGCCTTCGGAAATCTTCAGGTACGCATAGTGACGCGGGGTCAGCTTGATGCCTTGTGGCGGTACCAGGTCGATCAGCGGGTTGTGGTCCTGTTTCGGCGGCACCACTTCGTGCACCGCGCTGACCACTTGCTCGTACTGCTGCGGACCGGTCACGGCCAGCACGCTCGGGTGCACGTCGCGGATATTGCCTTCTTCCACGCCCATGCAGCCGGTGACGATGACCTTGCCGTTTTCCTTGATGGCTTCGCCGATCACTTCCAGGGATTCGGCCTTGGCCGAGTCGATGAAACCGCAGGTGTTGACCACCACGACGTCGGCGTCCTGGTAGGTGGACACCACGTCATAACCTTCCATACGCAGTTGCGTGAGGATGCGCTCGGAATCGACCAGCGCTTTCGGGCAACCCAGGGAAACGAAGCCGACCTTGGGGTTGGCTGGCGCGGTAGGGGTGGACATGTCTAACCTCGGTATAGGTGTCGGGTCGCTCGGCGATCTGGATAAAACCGCTGGCGACGAACGGGCGCTAGGGGCGCCTCTGATCAAAAAGTGCGCAATTCTAGCGACGGCTGGCGCACTTGACCAGCTTTATGCAGGGAAATACGACGAGTGCTGCGTTATGCTTCGCGCCGTTGCGCCCGGGTGAATTCTTATAGTCAACAGAACGTCTGTAACTGTAAGTAAAAGGGTGCATGCTGCATGGGCATTCACGAGAGTCTTGCAAGCTTAGCGTTGTCTTGAATGTCATGCCTTTTATAAGAAGCCCCGATCTGGGTAGTAGGAGTGGTGGATGGGTCAGGCAAGTAGTCAGGCGGTAGGCAGCGAGCATTCCAGGGCCAGGCCCCTGGGGATGCTGGTGGCGGCGGTCGGGGTGGTTTATGGCGACATCGGGACCAGCCCGCTTTATACCTTGAAGGAGGTATTCGCGGGGCATTACGGGGTTCCGGTCAACCACGACGGTGTGTTCGGCATTCTTGCATTGATCTTCTGGTCGCTGATCTGGGTGGTCTCGATCAAATACGTGTTGTTCATCCTGCGGGCCGACAACCAGGGCGAGGGCGGCATCATGGCCTTGACCGCCCTGGCCCGGCGGGCGTCGACGCCCTATCCGAGGCTGCGGGTGGTTCTGGTCATCCTGGGCCTGATCGGCGCGGCCTTGTTCTACGGCGACAGCATGATCACCCCGGCGATTTCCGTATTGTCGGCGGTAGAGGGGCTGGAGATTGCCTTCGACGGGCTCGAGCACTGGGTCGTGCCGATGGCGCTGATCGTGCTGGTGGCGCTGTTTCTGATCCAGAAGCACGGTACCGATCGCATCGGCAAGCTGTTCGGACCGGTGATGGTCCTGTGGTTCGTGACCCTGGGTGGGCTGGGGGTCTACGGCATCGCCCAGCATCCGGAAGTGCTGCAGGCGCTGAACCCGGTCTGGGGTGTGCGGTTCTTCATCGTGCATCCGGGCATGGGCGTGGCCATCCTGGGCGCCGTGGTGCTGGCGTTGACCGGTGCCGAAGCGCTGTACGCCGACATGGGCCACTTCGGTCGCAAGCCGATCGCCCGCGCCTGGTTCGCCCTGGTGCTGCCGGCGCTGGTGCTCAACTATTTCGGCCAGGGCGCCTTGCTCCTGGAGAACCCGGAAGCGGCGCGTAACCCGTTCTATCTGCTGGCACCGAGCTGGGCCCTGATCCCGCTGGTGGTGCTGGCCACACTGGCCACGGTGATTGCCTCCCAGGCGGTGATCTCCGGTGCGTTCTCCCTGACCCGCCAGGCGATCCAGCTGGGTTATATCCCGCGCATGTACATCCAGCACACTTCCAGCGCGGAGCAGGGGCAGATCTACATTGGTGCGGTGAACTGGGCGCTGATGGTCGGTGTGATCCTCCTGGTGCTGGGCTTCGAGTCTTCCGGCGCACTGGCTTCGGCCTACGGCGTGGCGGTGACCGGGACCATGCTGATTACCAGCATCCTGGTGTCGGCGGTGATGCTGTTGCTGTGGAAGTGGTCGCCGGTGCTGACGGTGCCGATCCTGGTGGGCTTCCTGCTGGTGGACGGGCTGTTCTTCGCCGCCAACGTGCCGAAAATCTTCCAGGGCGGTGCTTTCCCGGTAGTGGCGGGGATTGTGCTGTTCGCCCTGATGACCACCTGGAAGCGCGGCAAGGAACTGTTGATGGAGCGCCTCGGCGAGGGCGCGTTGCCGCTGCCGATCTTTATCAACAGCATCCGTGTGCAGCCGCCGCATCGGGTCCAGGGCACCGCGGTGTTCCTCACTGCACGCTCCGACGCCGTGCCCCATGCGCTGTTGCACAACCTGCTGCATAACCAGGTGCTGCACGAGCAAGTGGTGTTGCTGACCGTGGTCTATGAAGACATCCCACGGGTGCCGACGCAACGGCGCTTCGAGGTGGACTCCTATGGCGAAGGCTTCTTCCGGGTGATCCTGCACTTCGGTTTCACCGACGAGCCGGACGTGCCTGAAGCGCTGAAGCTGTGCCACCTGGACGAGCTGGACTTCAGCCCGATGCGCACCACCTACTTCCTCAGCCGCGAGACGGTCATCACCTCCAAGATCGTCGGCATGGCGCGCTGGCGCGAGACGCTGTTCGCCTTCATGCTCAAGAACGCCAATGGCAACCTGCGTTTCTTCAAGCTGCCGGTGAACCGGGTGATCGAGCTGGGTACGCAGATCGAGATGTAAGCTGGCGCGACAGCAGAAGCCCCCGTCACCTCAGTGGTGACGGGGGCTTTTTTGTGGCCCTTGTAGGAGCGAGCTTGCTCGCGAAGATGGCCAACGATAATGCGTAGGCATTGAAGAAATGCGCTGTGTTTGAGTTTTTCGCGAGCGAGCTCGCTCCTACAGAAGAACTGCGGTCAGGCCTGATCTTTGGGCGAGCTGGTCATAATCTCAACACCTTCACCACGTCATCAATCACGGCCTTGCCCATGGCCGTCAGGTAATGCGCAGCCCAGGCGTGGCGATCGGTGTCTTTGGTGTAGGCGGCGTCCTCGGCAAAGGCCTTGGCCAGGAACAGCAGGTCGGAGGCTTGGGCCAGGGCGTCGCCAATGGGGACGCCGGCGCTGACGTGGAACAGCGGGCGTTCTGAGCAGTAGAGGAAAGGGGTTAAGCCGACTGTTGTCAGGTTTGAAGATTGGGGCGGATTTGCATTGTTCATGGACCAACTCCTGAATTTGAGGAGCTGCCACGTTCGTTTCCAAGCGAATGGGTGGCAGCTGTACGCAGGTTGGAAAACCGGGAATCCAGGAAACCGGCAGACCCGAAGGTCTCCCACGCACAGCCGCCATAACTGATGGATTGCAGGCGCTAAATTCGCCTGCAATCACTATGGGGTGCTAGTTGCCCAGACTCTTCGGGTTTCCAAGCCCGATCGCTGAATAGTCAGCGACGTCTGGAGCCTATCCCGTCGAAGCGAAGGCCAACAAGGCAGCAAAGTGCTCTAGCGCATCCCCTTACGCAATGTTCGGAGTTTGCCTACAACCTCCGCGGGAGTCATCCGGCATTGCGATGTTTCACCTTCGTTTGGCACCTTGAGGCGTTCCGGCAGCGTGCTGGCGGGGAGGTTCCAACGGGTCGGCCTTGCGTTTTCAGCAGGCGTAAAAAAGCCCCTGCAACCATCAGGCTGCAGGGGCTTTTGATACAACGGCAATCAGATCACTCGTCGGCGACCTTGTCCTTGCCCTGGCGTTTCTCGATGACGTTGACCAGGCGCTGGGCCAGGGCCGGGTAGTTCTCGTCGAAGTGGTGGCCGCCCGGCAGCTTCATGGCTTCGCCGACGGCGGTCTTGTCGGTGCAACCGCTTTCGTCGACTTCTTCCTCGCCATAGATGCACACCACCTTGGCCGCTGGCAGCTTGGCCATTTCCGGGCCGGTGGCGGCTTCCTTGCCAGCATTGCCCAGCCAGCCTTCGACTTCGATCTCGAAGCTGCCGGTGCGGGCGAAGGCCAGCAGGATAATGGCGTCGACCCGCTGCTGCTCGGCTTCCGGCAGGCGGTTGTAGATGGCTGGCAAGACATCGGCGCCGAACGAATAGCCGGTCAGCACGAAGCGCTTGGTGCCCCATTTCTGCCGGTAGTGCTGCATCAGTTCGGTCAGGTCGGTGGCGCTCTGTTCCGGGGTCTTGTGCTGCCAGTAGTAGCGCAGGGTGTCGATGCCGACCACCGGGTAGCCGATCTTGGCCATCTCGCCGGCCACGTCGCGGTCCAGGTCGCGCCAGCCGCCGTCACCGGAGAGGAACAGGGTCACGGTGTCCTTGGCCTGGCCGGCCGGCACTTCGACCACCGGGATGTTCAGGCCGCCATTGTCCGAACCCACCAGCAGCTTGCGCAACTCGTTGTTCAGCACCTGGGGCAGGTGAATGTCGTAGTCGCTGATGCTGGTGGTGGCATTGGGGGTGTCACGCACGAAGCCGGCGCTTTCGTCATCCGGGTTGTCGTTCCAGGCCACCAGCCAGTGGCCGTGGGCCAGGGTCTTGGGCAGTGGGTCGGTGCAACCCGGAGCCGGGTTAATGGTGAAGCCCACCGACACGGCCTGGGCCTTGTCATCGTTCTGGGTGGCGATCCAGCGCCAGGCCAGGGCGGCGCCAGGGCCGATGCCGCTGACCAGGGTCGCCGGGCCCTTGAGTTGGCCAAGGGCGTTCTGCAGGGCTTGTTCCTGCAGCTTGCAGTCGTCCTTGGGCAGGATCACCTGGACGATCTGCGCCGCGCCGCCGCGGCTCAGGGCCAGGAGTTGAGTATCGGTCAGGGCCTCGTCGGCGAGGACGGCCACGGCGACCCGGGCCTTGGCCTGGGCGGCCGGGGTGACGCGGGTCAGGGTCGAACCATCGGTCTGGGCCAGGTGTTCCAGGGTCGGTTGGGGCGCCGGACGATTCCAGTACCAGTAGCCGCCTCCCGCTATCAGGGCAAACACCACCAGAGTGGCTAATACATACCGCCAGGAGCGTTGAATCATCAGCGTTTCACCAATCCAGTCAGGCCGCCCGCAATCAGGGCGGCGGTATCGGCCAGTGCCACCAGCGGATCCAGTCCGGCGGGCACGGCCATGTAACGAGGTTCCCAGTCAGGCTGGAATTTGTCTTTGAAACGGCGCAACCCTTGGAAGTTGTACAGCTGCTCACCCCGACGGAAAACCATCGATCCAAGGCGCTGGGTCAGTGGCGCGCCACGCCGGGGTTGCAGGCCCGACAACGGCACCATGCCCAGACTGAAGCGGGCATACCCATGGTTTTTATAATGCTGGATCAGGCCGACCATCATGAACTCCATGGTCAGCTTGGGAGCCTCCGGGTGGGCGCGCATCAGGTCGAGGCTGGCCAGGTCATGGCTGTAGGTCTCGAGCAGGTTGGCGAAGGCCACCGGACGTCCTTCAAAACGAATGATCGCGATACGGAAATGCTTGAGGTAGTCCTCGCTGAAACGTCCGAGGGAGAAGCCTTTCTCGCGGACATTCTTGCCGGTCAGCCAGGCATCGGAAATGACTTTCAGTTCGTCCATCGGCGCGTGCCCGGCCTCATGGATTTCCAGCGACAGGCCGTCCCGGGTGCCACGGTTCCAGGTGTAGCGCAGGTCCTTCATCTCCTTGCCCTTGGCTTCGAGGTCAAAGCGGTTCAGGTCGACCCGGGCTTCTTCACCGAGCTTGATCGCGGTCAGGCCGATGTCCATGTAGTACGGCAGGTTTTCCGCGCGCACCTGGTAGAACACCGGGCGCGCATGGTGGACGTCGCACAGGTCGCGGAACTGCCAGATCATCTCGGCCCGTTGCTGGGTCGGGCCAATCGGGTCGTACAGCGCCACCAGGCTGCGGCCGCGCCGGGCATACATGAGGAAGGCATCGTCGTTGGGGTGGAACAGCAGGGCCTTGTCGCCGGTCAGGGACAGGCCGCCATCGGGCTGGGACGAGGCCATGAGGATCTTCGCCGCGCGGTCCAGTTCCTCGCCATTGGGCAGGTGAATCACCGGGCGCGCGGTGCGCAGCAGCCAGGTCAGGGACACCACCACCAGCAGTACCGCGGCCCCCAGCAGCGAACGCAGGCCCCGCGGGGCATCGGCGTCGAGGGTGAACTGCCACCACAGCTGATGGCTGTAGGGCACGTCCTGGTAGGCGAACAGCAGCAGCCAGATCGACGCACCCAGCACACAGACGCTGGCCACCAGGTACAGCGGCGAGAACGGCAGTTCGGTGAGGCGGCTCGGCCGGTAGAAGGAGCGCCGGAAGATCGCCAGCAGGCTGGCGGTCAGGGTCATCAGGCTGGCTTCTTCCCAGTCGAAGCCCTTGAGCAGCGAGAGCACCGCGCCGACCAGCAGCAGGATGGTGGTGAGGATCCAGGCCGCGGACAGGCGCCGGCGCAGGCCCTGGGCCAGCAGCAGGCAAAGCACTCCGACCAGGCTGGCGCCGAAGTGCGAGGCATCCACCAGGCGGTGCGGGATCAGAAAACCGATGTGTTGCAGGCGGGTGTCGATTTCCGGAGTCACGCCGGAAAACAGCAGCACCACGCCGGACAGGAACACCAGTACCGCGAGGATCGGCGCCGCCAGGCCCGAGGCCGCCCGCAGCGATTGACGGGTCTGGAACAGGCGCTGGGCTTCATTGATCAGCAGCAGGACGCAGGCCACCAGCATCGGCAGGATCACGTAGATCAACCGGTACAGCAGCAGGGCGGCGGCCAGTGGCGCCGCGCCGAGCTTGTCGGCGAAGGCGGCCAGCAGAATCGCTTCGAACACCCCGACGCCGCCGGGTACATGGCTGAGCACGCCGGCCGCCAGGGCCAGCAGGTAGACCAGCAGGAAGGCGCCGAAGGGCGGTGCTTCGGGCAGCAGCAGATACAGCACGGTGGCTGCGGCGGCGACGTCGAGGGCGGTGATCAGCAGTTGCAGGAGCGTCAGGCGGCGTCCCGGCAGGCGCAGGGTGCGGCGCCCGGCCTTGACCAGCAGGTTGCCCGGCAATGGCTGTTCGGGCAGGCGGCGCCGGTAGATACCGATGACCAGGATCGCGCAGAGCAGCAATACGGCGCCGGCAATGCTGGCCAGCAGGCCTTCGGAGAGGCGCAGGGCGGCGGACGCGGCAGGCAGGTTGCTCAGGGTCGCCAGGGCCGCGAGCGGTGGCAGGGCGCAACCCAGGGACAGGCTGGCGAACAGCGTCATATGGGCGACGTCGCCGGCGCCCACGCCATGCCGGGCATAGAGTCGGTAACGCACCGAGCCACCGGAGAGCAGCGACAGGCCGATGGCGTTACCGATGGCAAAGGCGGTGAAGCCCCCCAGGGCCAGGGTGCGCGACGGCAGGTTCACCCCGGCGTAGCGGCTGGCGGACCATTCGTAGCCGAGCAGGATGACGAAGCCGACCACGGTCGCGGCCAGTGCGCCGAGCAGGGCCGGTTTAGGCACGTCGAGGATCGAGTCATGCAGGGCATACAGATCCAGCTCGCTGAGCAGGTGGCGACAGGCAATCAGGGCTATGCCGAACAGCAGCAGGGTCACGACCATGCCGATCGGCTGGCGATATTTGCTCAACAGTTCCAGCCAGCGCAAGCGGGTGGCCGCAACCGGTTGGTTCGTTGTAACGGTATCGGTGTCTTGTGAGTCAGACGAGTTGGCGCGCATCAATCACCTCGTGGATTGTGCGCGACAGGATGGGGGTATCCAGCCAAGTTACCAATCCCTGCAGAAAAAATAGTTTCAAATATTAACGCGTCTCACCATGGCCCTGCGAGCCCGGACGGCCAGCGTTTTCAAGTGGCAGCCTGGCAATGAGCATAGCGGGTTGGAAAGAGTGGGGGAGGTGACTGACGGTTCACGGGAGATTGCCAGGTCATTGTTGCGAAAAGATTTTTCCGACAGATACAAAAAAGGCCACTCTTTCGAGTAGCCTTTTTTGATGTTTGGTTGCGGGAGCCGGATTTGAACCGACGACCTTCGGGTTATGAGCCCGACGAGCTACCAGGCTGCTCCATCCCGCGTCTGTGTGGCGGCATTCTACAGACGAATGCTGGAGTGTCAACCGTTAATGATCCATTGAGTCAAATAAGTGTTGGATGACTCGCAAGGCGGGTTAAGTCCCGGTGGTGCAAAGGGTTTTGTTTTTTGCGCGACATCGCGCAAGGCATGGCGATAAAAGCGGCGCGCACAAAAAAGGCCACTCTTTCGAGTAGCCTTTTTTGATGTTTGGTTGCGGGAGCCGGATTTGAACCGACGACCTTCGGGTTATGAGCCCGACGAGCTACCAGACTGCTCCATCCCGCGTCTGTGTGGCGGCATTCTACAGAGGATCGCCGGTCTGTCAACCGATCAGGCGAAAAAAACTGTTCTCGTTCAATCGCTTAGCTTGAAAAAGCAGCCTTTGAATCAGCCTCGGGGGCATGCTGCACAAGGCTTTCAGCTCTATTGAAGGGCTCTGGCCGATTGAGGAAATAAATTCATCTTCCGATTTTTCTGGCGCCGGGCAGGAGAAATCAAACTACTGGTGCTATATACAGTTCTCGGTGAGATACTGTCGCCCTGTTTCGTGATCGACCTCTTGCTTCCATGAACTCTGCCTTTATATGACGCAGCGCAAAATCATCCACATCGACTGCGATTGCTTCTACGCCGCCATCGAAATGCGCGACGACCCGCAATTGGCCGGCAGGCCGATGGCGGTGGGCGGCTCGGCGGAGCGACGCGGGGTGATCGCCACCTGCAACTATGAAGCCCGTGCCTTTGGGGTGCGTTCGGCCATGTCCTCGCGGCATGCGCTGACGCTGTGCCCCGACCTGCTGATCGTCAAGCCGCGCATGGAGGCCTACCGGGAGGCGTCGAAAGAGATTCATACGATCTTTCGCGACTACACCGACCTCATCGAGCCTTTATCCCTGGATGAGGCCTACCTGGACGTCTCCGACAGCCCCAACTTTGCCGGCAGCGCCACCCGTATCGCCCAGGACATTCGCCGCCGGGTCTCCAATCAGCTGCATATCACGGTGTCGGCCGGGGTGGCGCCGAACAAGTTCCTGGCCAAGATCGCCAGCGACTGGAAAAAGCCCAACGGCCTGTTCGTGATCACCCCGGACCAGGTCGAGGACTTCGTTTCGGCCTTGCCGGTGAACAAGCTGCATGGCGTGGGCAAGGTCACGGCCGACAAACTGGGGCGCCTGGGCATCGTCAACTGCGAGACGTTGCGCGAATGGAGCAAGCTGGCGCTGGTGCGCGAGTTCGGCAGTTTTGGCGAGCGCCTGTGGAACCTGGCCCGGGGCATCGATGAGCGGCCGGTGCAGAACGACAGCCGTCGGCAGTCCATCAGTGTGGAAAACACCTACGACGTCGATCTGCCCGATCTGCAGAGCTGCCTGGATAAACTCCCGGAGCTGATGCAGACCCTGGCCGGCCGGATCGAACGAATCGACAGCAGTTACCGTCCGGGCAAGCCGTTCGTCAAAGTGAAGTTTCACGATTTTACCCAGACCACGCTCGAACAGGCGGGGGCAGGGCGGGACCTGGAGAGTTATCGGCAGCTTTTGACCCAGGCGTTCAAGCGCGGGGACAGGCCGGTGCGGCTATTGGGGATTGGCGTGCGTTTGCAGGATCTGCGTGGCGGGCATGAGCAGCTGGAGTTGTTCAGCCCTTCCTGAAAGCCCAAACAGCCTGTAGCCGCTGCCGAGCCCCCGAGGCTGCGATCGAGGTGGGCGGCATTCCGACGCAGTCCTCGCAGAGCCTGAGCGTGCGGTTTACCAGGAAGAACAGGTTGCCCGGTTTACGGCCGTTGGCCGATCGCAGCCTCGCAAGCTCGGCAGCGGCTACAGGTGTGGTGTGCCAGCCTGTAGCCGTTCCAAGTCAATGGGCGCCAGGATCGGCGACCAGGCGGCCGGCGTTCTTGGTCAGCGACTTGAGAAACTCGCTTTGCAGCTCCGGATCGTTGCGGGTCAGTTCGATCAGGCTCTGTTCCAGTTCGCTGGCTTCCTCTTCCAGG
Source organism: Pseudomonas sp. T8 (assembly GCF_024610635.1). NCBI lineage: Bacteria > Pseudomonadati > Pseudomonadota > Gammaproteobacteria > Pseudomonadales > Pseudomonadaceae > Pseudomonas > Pseudomonas sp. T8. The sequence goes on along the minus strand of NZ_CP102374.1, from coordinate 2,869,496 downwards.
CCCAGCTCAGAGAGACGCTTGACCCGGTGTACCCACTGGCTCACTTCGTCATCCTCGAGGTCGTCGTAGATCAGATTATGCGCTTCCAGCAGCTTGCCGCGCAGGGTGTTGCTGATGGCCAGCGACGAGTCGGAATGCACGTCGTCCTGGGCATCCGCGACGCTGATCTGCAGCTGGCCGATGTGGTTCAGGTCCTGCTCGGAAAACGGGCTGTCCAACAGGTTCAGGCGCAGTACGCCGTTGCGGTCGGTGCTCAGCTCATGGGTTTCCTTGCCGGCCTTGACCTGCACCGGGCGTTCGCTCCAGGGCAGGCTCGAATACTCCACGCGCTTGTCGCGCTGGACTTCATCGATCCCCGCCAGGTTCTGCTGCGCCCGGCCGTGGGACTGCACGTTCATGAACGGGTTGAGCCCGGCCACGCCGTAGCTGATCCAGTCCTTGGTGACGCTGTCCGGCAGGTTGCCCAGGGTAAACACATTGACCACGTTGGCGCCGATACCGGCGACCACGGCTACCGCGCCCAGTGGGATCTCGTAGAGCTCCCGCCAGGGTTGATAGGGCGTGTAGCGATCGTAGCGGCGTGTGACTTCGAACTCGGTGACTTCGAAAGTCTTCTGCTCGTGGATGCGTACCCGGCGTTGCGGCAGCTCAAGCACCTTAGGCTCACCGACATCGATCTGCAGGCTGTGATCGAGCAATTTGCGCTCGACACGTTCCTCGTGCTCGCTGCGTTGCGACATCTGGTTGGCACAGCCGCTGAGCAACAGGGCGCCGCACAAGGCGGCGCCACCGAGGCTTAAGGTGTTTCGCTTGAACATGACTTCTCTATCTGGTTTCAGCGACGGATACGGGCTTGGAGGAAGGACAGCACGTCAGCCACTGGCAGCGCTTGCGCCTCGGCTTCGGTACGGCTCTTGTATTCCAGGTTGCCTTCGGCGAGGCCGCGGTCGCTGACCACGATCCGGTGTGGAATGCCGATCAGCTCCATGTCCGCGAACTTGATGCCCGGGCTGGTCTTCTTGTCGCGGTCGTCCAGCAGCACTTCGAAGCCGGCGGCGGTGAGTTGCGCGTACAGCTTGTCGGTGGCTTCGCGAACCTGCTCGGTTTCATAGCGCAGCGGTACCAGGGCGATCTGGAACGGGGCCAGGGCGTCGCTCCAGATGATGCCGTTCTCGTCGTTGTTCTGCTCGATGGCCGCAGCCACCACGCGGGACACGCCGATGCCGTAGCAGCCCATTTCCAGGGTGACCGGCTTGCCGTTCTCGCCCAGCACTTCGCACTTCATCGCCTTGCTGTACTTGTTGCCCAGCTGGAAGATGTGCCCGACTTCGATGCCGCGCTTGATTTCCAGGGTGCCCTTGCCGTCCGGGCTCGGGTCGCCGGAGACGACGTTGCGCAGGTCGGCCACGGTTGGGACCGGCATGTCGCGTTCCCAGTTGAAGCCGAAATAGTGCTTGTCGTCGACGTTCGCGCCGATACCGAAGTCGCTCATCAGGGCCACGGAACGGTCGACGATGATTGGCAGCGGCAGGTTCAGCGGGCCCAGGGAGCCGGCGCCGGCGCCGATGGCGTCACGCAGTTCGGCTTCCGAAGCCATGACCAGCGGGCTGGCGACGCCAGGCTGGTTGGCGGCCTTGATTTCGTTCAGCTCGTGGTCGCCACGGATGATCAGGGCGATCAGCTTGCCGGCTTCCTCGGCGTGCACCACCAGGGTCTTGACGGTCTTTTCGATCGGCAGGTTGTAGCCTTCCACCAGCTGCGCGATGGTTTTCGCGTCAGGGGTGTCGACCAGGCGCAGTTCTTCGCTTGGCGCCGGACGCGAGGTTTCCCGTGGCACGGCTTCGGCTTTCTCGATGTTCGCCGCGTAGTCGGAGCCGTTGCTGAAAACGATGTCGTCTTCGCCGGACTCGGCCAGTACGTGGAATTCGTGGGAGCCGGCGCCGCCGATGGAGCCGTTGTCGGCTTCGACCGGACGGAATTTCAGGCCCAGGCGGGTGAACACGTTGCAGTAGGCCTGGTGCATGCGGTCATAGGTGATCTGCAGCGATGCCTGGTCGGCGTGGAAGGAGTAGGCGTCCTTCATGATGAACTCGCGACCGCGCATCAGGCCGAAGCGTGGACGGATTTCATCGCGGAATTTGGTCTGGATCTGGTACAGGTTGATCGGCAGCTGCTTGTAGCTGCTCAGCTCGTTGCGGGCCAGATCGGTGATCACTTCTTCGTGGGTCGGGCCGGCGCAGAAGTCGCGACCGTGGCGATCCTTGAAGCGCAGCAGTTCAGGGCCGTACTCCTCCCAGCGACCGGATTCCTGCCACAGTTCAGCCGGCTGGGTGCTCGGCATCAACACTTCAAGCGAGCCGGCGGCGTTCATTTCTTCACGAACGATGGCTTCGACCTTGCGCATCACCCGCAGGCCCATCGGGAGCCAGGTGTACAGGCCCGAGGCCAGTTTGCGGATCATGCCGGCGCGCAGCATCAGCTGATGGCTGATTACGACCGCATCGGAAGGCGTTTCTTTCTGTGTGGCGAGCAAAAATTGACTGGTGCGCATGGTAGGCCGTTGTCGGTTGCTGAAGACTAGAAATGACGAAGCATTGTACGGGCGAGAACCGTTGGCGTACAGGATTGCGGCCGGGGGAGGTCGGGGCGCCGGATGAATGCCGGTATGCCCCGGGGTTTCCTAGGGTTCTTCGCTGATCGCAGTAGCGGGTGGAGGCGCGGGTGGCGTGGCTTCGGGCGCTTGCGGCGGTTCGGCGCGGCGGCTTTCCTGGAACCAGTGCAGGGCGATCAGGATCAGGGTCGGCACGCCGAGCAGAGCGGTGATCAGGAAGAAGTCGTGATAGCCGAACTTTTCCACCATGACCCCCGAATAACCGCCGATCAGGCGCGGCAACAGCAGCATGATCGAGCTGAGCAGGGCGTACTGGGTCGCCGAGAACTTCAGGTTGGTCAGGCTCGACAGGTAGGCGACGAAGGCCGAGGTGGCCAGGCCCGAGCTGAAGTTGTCCAGGGAAATGGTCACCACCAGCATCTGCAGGTTGGGGCCCATGTCGGCCAGCATCAGGAACAGCAGGTTGGTCGCGGCCGAGGCGGCGCCGCCGATGAACAGGATCGGCAGGATGCCGAAGCGCACGATCAGCAGGCCGCCCATGCCGGCGCCGACCAGGGTCATGATCAGGCCGAAAATCTTGCTGACGCTAGCGATCTGGTCCTTGGTGAAGCCCTGGTCGATGTAGAACACGTTGGCCATCACGCCCATCACTGTGTCCGACATCCGGTAGGTAGCGATCAGGCCCAGCAGCAGCAGGGCTTGCCAGCGGTAGCGCAGGATGAAGTCGTTGACCGGCGTCAGCACCGGGGCCAGGCCGCGGCGACCCATGGCCGACAGGCACAGCGCGGTCAGAATGGTGTAGAGAATGGCGCGCAGGAACGCCCGGTCTTCCAGCAGCAGGTCCAGCAGGCTGACACCTTCGAACAGCACGCTGGCGAAGTCGGTGTTGTACAGCTGGGTGAACATCGCCGGCACGGACACCAGCAGCACGATCAGCACGAATACCGACACCAACTGGTGCAAGAAGCTGTAGCGCCCGGCCGACAGCTGGGTGCGCAGCGGCACCGGCGGTTCGCGCATGAACAGGGTGGTCAGCAGGGCCGGGATCATCAGCACGCCGAACAGCACATAGGTGCCGGTCCAGGCCGAGTGCTTGTAGCTGAAACCGGTGGAGCCGAAACCTTCGGCAAAGAACAGGGCGCCAGCGGTGGCCAGCAGGGCGGCGACGCGGTAGCCGGACATATAGGCGGCGGCCAGGGCAGCCTGGCGGCTGTCTTCGGCGATTTCCAGGCGGTAGGCGTCCACCGCGATGTCCTGGGTGGCCGAGGCAAAGGCGACGATAACGGCAATGGCGATCAGCCAGGACAGGTGCTTTTGCGGATCGCAGAAACCCATGCCGATCAGCCCGAGTAGCACCAGCGATTGCGACAGGACCAGCCAGGAGCGGCGGCGGCCGAGTTTGCCCAGCAGGGGCAGGCGCCATTGGTCGAGCAAGGGCGACCAGACCCATTTGAAGGCGTAGGCCAGGCCGATCAGGCTGGCGTAGCCAATGGTCTCGCGGGCCACACCGGCTTCGCGCAACCAGACTGAAAGTGTCGAAAACACCAGCATGTAGGGCAGGCCGGCGGCGAAACCAAGCAGCAACAGCACGAGCGTCGAGGGGCTGGCATAGGCGGCGAGCGCGGCGCGCCAGGTTTTACGGGGCATGGGCTGGAGTCTGCCTCAAGAATTACGGAAACAAAGCGCGCACTCTAACCGCTGTGCTCTACCGGACGCCAGCCATGGCGCCGAATATCCACACGATTGTTCAGGATCGAGACACCTTCCATACGCAGTCGCGCGCGCTGTTCGTCGCCCGATGCACTGCCCACGGGCAGGCTGATGCGCCCGCCCGCGCCCAGTACGCGGTGCCAGGGCAGGCTGGTGTCGGCGGGCAGTTGGCTGAGGGTCCGCCCAACCCAGCGCGCGGCGCGGCCCAGGCCCGCCATTTCCGCCAGTTGCCCATAGCTGACCACCTTGCCTTCCGGGATTTGGGCCAGGGTCAGGTAGAGCGCCGTGCGTCGGATTTCGGCGGGGCTTTGGCTGGTGTCGGGCGGTTCGATCACGTTCGGAGGTTCCTGATGCAGGCCTGTAAACCGTCTGTAGGACAAAGGGTTTATTAACCGTTGAGGATTGAACTCACTATAGATAGTCGAGTCAGTCCCTACCTGAGGTTTTATTCATGTGGATAATGCCGGTTTTTTTCGCAAACTCGAGTCCTGTATCTGTTTATGTTGTCCAGAACCCTGCTGTGCCTTGCCGTTTTCAGTACCTCCACACCTTTACTCGCCGATACCGTCTGGTTGAAGAACGGTGACCGTCTGACCGGCAAGATCAACGTGTTCGATGGTGGCAAGTTACTGATCCAGACCGAGTATGCCGGGGCCATCCCGATCGACTGGAAGCAGGTCAAGACGCTGGAGAGCGATCAGGAGCTGCTGGTCAAGCAGGACGCCTACACCGGCGAGAAGGCCAAGTCCCTGCACGCGGCGGAAGACGGCAAGGTCACCCTGGCCAATGGAGATACGCCGAAGACCGTTGAACTGGCGAGCATCCAGCAGATCATGAAGCCCAAGCCAGTGGTCGAGGATCTGGTGTGGAAGGGCAATGTCGACATGGCGCTGGACTATCAGCGGGCGGAAAAGGACACCGACGACTACGACATCGACTTCAAGACCTCGGCGCGCCACGGCAAATGGCGACACACGGCGGAAGGCGAGTACAACCGCGAATTCCAGAACGATGTCGTCACCACCGACAACTGGCGCGCCGAATACGCACTGGACCGCTTCCTCACCGATAAGTGGTTCTGGCAAGGGCGGCTGAACTACAAGCGTGACAAGGTCGAGGATCTGGCCCGCCAGCGTGTGGTGGGTACCGGCCCGGGTTACCAGTTCTGGGATAACGAACTGGGGGCGTTCTCCCTGGGTTCGCTGCTCAACCGCACCGACTACGAGTACAAGGATGGCGGCAAAGACAACTTCTATTCCCTGGCCATGAAGTGGGACTACAACCGTTACCTGATTGGCAAGCGGGTCGAGCTGTTTACCAATGGCGAGGTGGGCAGGCCGCTGTCCAATATTGCCGATTACGCCCTGGATGCCGAAATCGGCCTGCGCTACAAGGTCACGGAGTGGGCGTCGCTCAACCTCAAGGCCGAACGGGACATCATCAGTGGCACCAAGGAGAGCGATCTCAACAAGACCCGTTACACCGCGGGGTTTGGCGTCGCCTGGTAAGCTCACAGGCCCTGAAATGAAGAAGTCCCGCGGTTTGCACCGGCGGGACTTTTTTGTTTGGCAGCGCAAGTGCTGTCTCAATAGCGCTGTGTCATGCCCGGCTCAACTGCATGCGCCTTGACGGGCGCCTGTCTGGTACTGGCATTCGCTCTGCAGGCTGCCGTCCTGGTTCCAGAGGCGCATCCAGCCATGCTCTTTGCCATCCAGGTAATCCGTAGATGATTCCATCTGACCGTTTTCGTACCAGGTAACGGCAGGGCCTTCGAGTTTCGCGTCCTTGTAGATCTTGTGATCCTTGAGCTGGCCGTTGTCGTACCACGCCTTGAAGTCGCCCTGCTCGCGGTGCTGTTCATCCCATTGCCACTGGAGGGTTTGCGCGCCCTGTTCGTTCCAGAGGGCATAACTGCGCTGGGTGCCGTGTTCGTCGTTGAATTGTTTCTGCTTTACCTTGCCGTTGGGGTGGTACTGGATTTGCCAGCCCACGGGCTGGTTGTCGACGAAATCGACTGTGCTTTCCAGGGTGCCGTCAGGGTAGTAGGACAGGCTCGGGCCGACTTTCTTGCCGGCAACGAACTGTCCGCTGTCTTTGATCTGGCCATCCGGGTAGTAGCTGATAGCTGGGCCGTCCGGCAGATCTGCACGGTAGCTGATGCGCCCGACCCGCTTGCCGTTCTCGTCGTACTCCAGGTATTCGCCGTCGACGCGTTTGCCCTGGCGCCAGTTGTAGGAGTCGGCGACTTTGCCATTGTCGTGATAAGTGCTCTGCCAGCCCTCGAGGAGACCGTCCCGATAGTTCGAGCGTTTAACCACGACACCGCTCTCGGAGTAGGTCAGCGCCTCGCCCTGGCGTTTGCCATTGAGGTCATAACCAACGCTGTGGCGGACCTGTCCGTCCGGGTAGTAGGTTTTCGAGGCGTGAACAGCCTTGCCCGAAACGAAGTCCTCGGCGCTGACGAAATAGTCCCGGCGCAGGGTGCCTGACTCGACGTAGAAGATTTTTGCGTTCCAGGCCTTTTGCCGGTCGTCGTAGCTCATCGGCATCGTCAGGAAATACGAGGCCTGGCCTTGGCCTGTCGGCGCATAGTGTTCGTCGAGGTAGAGCTTGCCGTCGACCAGGGAGGCTGTCAGTTCAGCGCACTCCTGGGCGGTGCAGGGCCGGACTTTTTCGAAAAAGGCTCGTTTTCCGTCGCAGTCCGAAAGTGTCAGCAAGAGTGGGGCCCGGTCATCGATCAGTTGCTGGATTTCTTCCAGGACCTGGCCGAACGACTCCGCGGGGATGCCTGAGGATTCCGGCGTGAGGTAAACCTCGTTGCTGCCGCAACGATGGGCGCTGGAAAGCTCCAGCAGCACTGCGCGCCGCAACTCGGGTTGTTGTGTCGAGTCCTTGGCAATGTAGCTGGCGTTGCTGTCCATGCCGACGATGACCGTTGGATGGTCGGGGCGAGGTGTGGCGTTGAGTGCGAGAGGGAGGGCGAGTGTGAGCACCGCTGCGCTCAACAACTTCCAGTGTCTGAACGGCATCCTGCTATTTCCATATGATTGTCCGAGGGGGCGGATCATATAGCGTGGGTGCCATTAAGCAAAAACATCCGGGCACAAAAAAGCCCCGCTTTGAGGGCGGGGCTTTTTACTGTTTCAGTACAAGTTAGATAACTTGAACTTCTTCAGCTTGCATGCCTTTCTGACCGCGGGTAGCGATGAAAGAAACCTGTTGGCCTTCTTTCAGGCTTTTGAAGCCGTCGGATTGGATAGCTTTGAAGTGTACGAACAGGTCGTCACCGGATTGTGGAGTGATGAAGCCGAAGCCTTTTTCATCGTTGAACCACTTAACGGTACCGGTTTGGCGATTAGACATGGTGTATCTCCTTGGACAAAGTTAACTGCGACTCAGGAAAAGCCCTGGCCGAGACTGAGTGCAAAGAGCAGGAAAAATTCTTGGAGATGGTTGGATCGAAATTCAACATCGTGTAGAGATTCTCAGTGACACAAGCAGCACAGTGGCGCCACCTTAACCCTTTTTCCGGAACCTGCCAATGTTCTTTGCCAAGGATTCGCGCTTTTAGTGACTGGCGGTGCCGTACATAGCCTCCAGCCCACAAGTATTGCGGCTTTCAGCGAGAAAAGCGGTGCAGACTTTGAACCCGCAGGCGCACCCCGGTAAGATGCCGGACAGATTTTTTCCACCTCGCTATTTCAGGACACCCGCCATGAGCATCAAATCGGACAAGTGGATTCGCCGCATGGCGCAAGAGCACGGCATGATCGAACCTTTCGTGGAGCGCCAGATGCGTGGCGAAGGCTCGGATCGGCTGATTTCCTTCGGTGTCTCGAGCTACGGCTACGATGTGCGTTGCGCCGATGAGTTCAAGGTGTTCACCAACATCAATTCGGCCACCGTCGATCCGAAAAACTTCGACGCCGGCAGCTTCGTCGACATCAAGAGCGACGTGTGCATCATTCCACCCAACTCCTTCGCCCTGGCCCGCACCGTCGAATACTTCCGCATTCCGCGCAACGTGCTGACCATCTGCCTGGGTAAAAGCACCTACGCCCGTTGCGGCATCATCGTCAACGTCACCCCGCTCGAGCCTGAGTGGGAAGGCCATGTGACCCTGGAATTCTCCAACACCACCACCTTGCCGGCGAAGATCTACGCCAACGAAGGCGTGGCGCAGATGCTGTTCCTGGAGTCCGACGAAGAGTGCGAAGTGTCCTACAAGGACCGTGGCGGCAAGTACCAGGGCCAGCGTGGCGTGACCCTGCCGCGTACCTGAGTCCGTCGTCTGACGAATAGCGGGAATTCCTCAGCGGGCAGATACTCTAACCAGAGGACTGCCCCGGTTTGCGCACAGCGGACCGTGCTTAGCTCAGGAGTGCCCCATGAAGATCGATCCGCTTATAAGCGCCACACTTGCCAGACTTGAGCCCAATCAGGTCGGCGTCCTGGCCTGGTCACTGCTGGCGCACCCCAGTGTGGCAGGCGGCATTCCCGGTCAGCCCGACCCGGATACCCCGCAACCCGCCGAGCCGACCGAACCAGGCGAGCCGACCTTGCCGGACGAGCCGCCTCCCGCTCCTGTCGCCTGATTGACGCCATCCCCCAGAAAAAGGCCAGCCCGCCGAACCTCATCGAGGTCCCGGCGGGCTGGCCTTTTCCATAGAGGCGCCTGGCTTACTTCAGGTTGCCGCTGAGGAACTGCTGCAAGCGCTCGCTCTTCGGATTGCCCAGCACCTCTTCCGGCGTACCTTCCTCTTCCACCAGGCCCTTGTGCAGGAACAGCACCTGGCTCGACACCTTGCGGGCGAAACTCATTTCATGGGTGACCATGATCATGGTCCGGCCTTCCTCGGCCAGGCCCTGGATCACCTTGAGCACTTCGCCCACCAGTTCCGGGTCGAGGGCCGAGGTGGGTTCGTCGAACAGCATCACTTCCGGCTCCATCGCCAACGCCCGGGCAATTGCCACCCGCTGTTGCTGGCCACCGGAGAGAAAGGCCGGGTACTGGTCGGCCACCCGGGAGAGCAGGCCGACCTTGTCCAGGTAACGCCGGGCGCGCTCCTCGGCGTCCTTCTTGCTGACGCCCAGCACCCGGCGCGGGGCCATGGTGATGTTCTCCAGCACCGTCATGTGGCTCCACAGGTTGAAATGCTGGAACACCATGGCCAGGCGCGTGCGAATCCGCTGCAATTCGTCGGCGTCGGCCACGTGCATGCCGTGGCGGTCCTTGACCATGCGGATCAGCTGGCCGTCCAGGCTCATGGCGCCGTCGTCCGGGGTTTCCAGGAAGTTGATGCAGCGCAGAAAGGTACTTTTGCCCGAGCCGCTGGCGCCGATCAGGCTGATCACGTCGCCGGTCTTCGCCTTGAGCGAAACACCTTTGAGCACTTCATTGTCGCCGTAGCATTTATGCAGGCCTTCAATGGTCAGTTTGTACATGGGGCATGCATCCTCAAGGCGAAAGTAGGTAGCCGCTGCGATAGGCTTCGTGGCCGGCGACATGGGCGATCACCATGCCGGCCGTGGCCATGCGGCGCAGCGAGCGGGCGTAGAGCAGGCCGGCGCAGCTGCAATGAACGGGGGTGACGCGATCGTTGATCGGGTCGATGACTTCGGCCACCTGTTGCCCGGCTTCCAGGTACTCCCCGGGCAGGGCGGTGAACACCAGCAGGCCGCCCACGGGGGCGGCCACCGGTTCCACGCCGGCCAGCGGCGTGGCCGGGTAGGGCAGCTCGGGCAGGGACGGAGCCTCGCCGGCGATGGCGCCGAAATGGCTCAGGTAATCCAGTATGGCCTGGCAATCCCGGCTGGCCAGGTCGTGGTTGACGTCGCCCTGGCCGCGCAGCTCGACGGTGACCGCGAAGCTGCCCAGGGGAATGGCGAAGCGCTCGCCGAAACGCTGCTGCAACTGCCACCAGAGCAGGGTGAAGCATTCGTCGAACGACTGGCCGCCGGAGTCGGTGGCCAGCAGGCTGGCTTGCGAGCCGATATAGCGGGCCAGCGGCTCGACCTGCGGCCAGGCCTCGGGCGTGGTGTACAGATGGGTCACGGCTTCGAAATCGCAATGCAGGTCCAGCACCATGTCCGCGTCGCAGGCCAGGCGCTGCAAGGCCAGGCGCTGGGACTGCAACTGGGTGCCGGCGGTCTGCCGTGCCAGGGCGTCGCGCAGGCTGGCGCGGATGATTTCGCGGTTGTGCCGTGGGTCGTTGCCCAGTTGGCCTTCAATGTCGTTGCCGACTTCTTCGCCGAGGTCGAGGAACCAGCGGTTGAAGTTCTGCCCGCTTTCCAGCTCGTAGCGGCCCAGCGGCACGTCCATCAACACCTGTTCCAGGCCGACCGGGTTGGCCACCGGGACCAGGACGATTTCGCTGCGCAGGCGGCCCTGGGCCTCCAGTTCCGCCAGGCGCGCCTTGAGGTGCCAGGCCACGAGCATGCCCGGCAGTTCATCGGCGTGCAGCGACGACTGGATGTAGATCTTGCCTTCGGCCCGCTCGGGGCCGAAGTGAAAGCTGTGGATCTGGCGCGAGGTCCCCGGCACCGGGGCGAGCAGATCATGAGTCTGTTGGCGCATGGATGATGATTTGCCTTGTTCTAGTGGGTCGGCCCGAGGAAGGCCAGCCAGCGGCGTTCGGCGAGACGGAACAGGCCGACCAGCGCGAAGGTCACGGTGAGGTAGATCAGCGCGGCGATGCCGAAGGACTCGAAGGTCATGAAGGTCGCCGAGTTGGCGTCGCGGGCGACTTTCAGCACATCCGGGATGGTCGCGGTGAAGGCCACGGTGGTCGAGTGCAGCATCAGGATCACTTCGTTGCTGTAGTAGGGCAACGAGCGGCGCAGGGCCGAGGGCATGATCACGTAGGCGTACAGTTTCCAGCCGCTGAGGCCGTAGGCCTTGGCCGCCTCGACCTCGCCATGGGCCATGCTGCGGATCGCCCCGGCGAAAATCTCCGTGGTGTAGGCGCAGGTGTTCAGGGCGAAGGCGAGGATGGTGCAGTTCATCGCGTCGCGAAAGAACGCATCGAGCATGGGCTGGGCGCGGACCGCGGCGATGCTGTAGATCCCGGTGTAGCAGATCAGCAACTGGATATAGAGCGGCGTGCCGCGAAACAGGTAGGTGTAGAACTGCACCGGCCAGCGTAGGTAGAGCTTGGGCGAGACCCGGGCGATGGACAGCGGGATCGACACCAGGAAACCGATGAAGATCGAGGCGCTGAGCAGCCACATGGTCATCGCCAGGCCGGTGACGTTGTAGCCGTCGCTGTAGAGGAAGGGCCTCCAGTATTCCTGCAGGAGCTCGATCATCGCACCGCCTCCCGCGAGCCCGCGGCATAACGGCGTTCGAGCCAGCGCAGGACAATGTTGGAGGCGCTGGTGATGACCAGGTAGATCAAGGCCGCCAGGACCAGGAAGTAGAACAGCTGATAGGTGCTCTTGCCGGCATCCTGGGCCGCCTTGACCAGGTCGGCCAGGCCGATGATCGACACCAGCGCGGTGGCCTTGAGCATCACCATCCAGTTATTGCCGATACCCGGCAGGGCAAAACGCATCATCTGCGGAAACACCACGAAGCGAAAACGCTGGCCACGCTTGAGGCCGTAGGCGGTGGCGGCTTCGATCTGCCCGCGCGGCACGGCGAGGATGGCGCCACGGAAGGTTTCGGTGAAGTACGCCCCATAAATGAAGCCCAGGGTGATGACCCCGGCGCTGAACGGGTCGATCTCGATGTATTCCCATTCCATGAAGTTGGTGAAGGTGGTCAGCCAGGTTTGCAGGCTGTAGAAAATCAGCAGCATCAGCACTAGGTCCGGTACGCCGCGGATCAGCGTGGTGTAGAGCTGGGCGGGCAGGCGCAGCAGGCCCAGCTGCGAGAGTTTGGCGCTGGCGCCGAGCAGGCCGAGCAGGACGCTGAGTAACAGCGACAATACCGAGAGTTTGATGGTCATCCAGGTGCCTTCCAGCAACAACGGACCGAACCCCTTGAGGCTGAAGGCGGAAAGCCCAAGGGTTTGCAGAAGTTCTTCGAACATAAATCAGAGACCTGTGGCGATAAAAAAGGCGCCCATCGAGGATGGGCGCCAGGACCTTATTTACCGCTGTAGAGATTCAGATCGCCAAAGTGCTTTTTCTGAATGGTGGCGTAGGTGCCATCGTCGTGTAACGCTTTGATACCTTTATCCAGAAGGGCCTTGAGCTCTTTGTTACCTTTGGAGATACCGATAGCTGTCTTGGACGGCAGCAGTGGGCTGTCCACCGGTTTGCTCACCTCGTAGTCGGCGCCCTGTGGCGATTTCAGGAAGCCCAGTTCGGCTTGCAGCATGTCCTGGATCGACGCATCGAGGCGCCCGGAAATCAGGTCGGCATACACCTGGTCCTGGTTCTGGTAGGCCTGGGTCTTCACCCCGGCCTTGTCCAGCACGGCCTTGGCGTAGGCTTCCTGGATAGTGCCCTGCTCGTAGCCGACGGTTTTGCCCTTGAGCGATGCGGTGTCTTCGGTCAGGCCGGAACCTTTCTTGAACACGAAGGAAGTCGGGCCGGAGAACAGTTCGTTGGAGAAGTCGATGACTTTCTCGCGGGCCGGAGTGACGGTCATGGACGAGATCACACCGTCGAATTTATTGGCTTTGAGGCCCGGGATCATGCCGTCGAAGTCGCTTTCGACCCATTTGCACTTGACCTTCAGTTCGGCACAGATGGCATTGCCCAGATCGATGTCGAAGCCGACCAGGCTGCCATCGGCGGCCTTGGATTCAAAAGGTGCGTAGGACGGGTCAACGCCGAAGCGCAGTTCCTTGTATTCCTTGGCCAGCGCGGAACCGGCGGCCATGCAGAGAGCCAGTGCAGAAAGGGTCAGCAATGCTTTTTTCATTATTAAATCCCTAAAAACCAATATGAGCGCTTGTGGCGCATTAGTACTGTTACTGCAACGCGTCAGACTTAATGAAAGTAGCAATTTCCGAACCAGAGTCCCGAACAACTGTTTTAAAAGGTGGTGCGAGAGCCTGCCGTGCGTCGGCCGCGCCCCAAAAAAGAGCGTGTGGGAAGCCTTGCATCAATAGGGCGCGTGGGCGATTTCGCGCAGGAAAGGGCGCGGCTGCCGGGAGCGTGGCAGGCCTGGATCGGCGAGGGGAGTGAAGCGTTACCGGGCTCAAGCCCGCCCCTTGTGGAGAGGGGCGGGCTGGCCGGTGTTACTTGCCTGGCGCCAGGGTCAGGCGGGTCTTGCCGTAGAGGCGGTCGAAGTTCTGCGGTTGCAGCGGCAAGCTCAGGTACTGGCCCTTGAGCCAGGCGTCGATGCCATTCAGGTAGTTCGGGCTGGCCGGGTTGCCCGACTGGCCGCTGCTGTTGATGACGCTCAGCGGTTCGCTCTGGCCGAAATCGACGATCAACCGTAGCGCCGGCGCCTCGGTCACCGTGAAGTCCTGGCCCCAGCGGTACGGCGAGCTGTTCAGGGTGCTGTGATCGCCACCGGCCTGCAGCGGCCCGCGAACGACCTGGCCATTGGCGTTCTTCCAGTGGTAGCTGTGCAGCTTGCCCCATTGCCAGGCCCTGCGGTCGCCACCCAGCTGGCTTTCACCGGCGCTGATGGCGGCGGCCAGGCTGCGGGCGAGGATCGCCGGCTTGTCTTCTTTCTGTGGGGTGCGGCTGTCATCCCAGAACGGGCTGTCTTCCTGGCCCAGCAAATGGTCGGCCTGGGCCGAGTAGGACAGCGCGCCGTTGGCCACCAGGGCCTTCCAGGCCGGGCTGGATTCCGAACCCAGTTTGTCGAGGAAGATCTGCCGGGCGCTTTCCTGCAGGAACAGCTCATAGATCGCCGCATCGGCCGATACCGGGCTGAGTTTGCCGTCGAACGCCATCAGGCGGCTGTAGGCCTCGCGGGCCTTGCTGCGCTCGGCTTCGGGCAGGGCGTCGATGGCTTTCTTCAGGGGCTGCGCCATGCCGGGGGCTTCGAACATCTTCTTCAGCTTGGCGGCGAAGGGGGTGGTCTGGTCGTACTGCATGGCGATCATGCTGCGGCCGTCGTGCTTGCCGCTGCCGGCCAACTCGGCCAGGCGTTCGCCACGCTCGGGGTAGTACCAGGAGTTGGACAGCTGCATGCCATAGCCGTGGGGGATGATCCGCTGGTTGGCGGTGCCCAGCCAGCCCTGGGCCGGGTCCTGGTCATAGGGGTGGAGCATCGGGTCGGCATAGCCGTCCCAGTCGTAACGGCCTTCCCAGCCCGGCGACGGCAGCAGGCCTTCGCCTTCACGGCGGTTGGGGAAGCGGCCGGTGACCTGCCAGCCGATATGGCTGGCATCGGCGAACAGCATGTTCAGGCCGATAGCGCGGATCTCGCGGCTGGCGTCGGAGGCTCGCTCCACGTTCTGCGCCCGCGACAGGTCGAAAAACGCGTCCAGGCTCTTGTCGTCCTTGAGGTCCGGCTGTTGCAGGGCCAGGCCGTAACCGCCGCTCAGGTTGCTGGCGCTGTTGAGCAGGGCGCCGTGACGGGTTTCATAGACCACCTCGCGAATCGGCCGCTGGCCTTTGACGAAGTAGGTTTCGTTGCGCACCACGGCCGGCAGCCATTTGCCATTGGCTTCGTAATACAGCGCATTGCCCTGGCGCTTGAGTTTTTCCAGGAACAGGTCCTGGTTGTCACCGGCGACCGAGGTCATGCTCCAGGCCACCTTGCCGTTGAAGCCCTGGATGATCATCGGCAGGCCGGCGATCGAGGCGCCCGCGGCCTGGTACTTGGGCGCGCGGATCTGCACCAGGTTCCATGCCGGCGAGTGGCTGTCGGCGGCCAGCAGGCTTTTGCCGCTGCGGCTGCGCTGGGGAGCGATGGCCCAGTTGCTGGCGCCGGCGATGCTCAGCGGGTTGAGTTCGCCAAGCTTGCCGGCGGCGGCACTGATTTCGCTCAAGCCCGGGACATTCAGGTTGAGGCCCTTGAGCTTGTCGCTCTCGGCCAGCGGCAGCGCTTCGTCCGGGTAGCTCGGGGTCAGCCAGGCGAGCTTGTCGGCGCCAACTTTCTGCGCCAGCACCAGGGCGTTGATTTCTTCCGGCAGGTTGGCCGACTGGCTGAAGTTCAGCAGGCAAAAGATCAGCGCCGAATCTTCCGGTTTCCAGTATTCGGGCTTGTAGCCGGTGGCGGCCAGGTCTGGCGGCAGCTTGTCGCGGTAGCGGAACAGGTAGGCGTTGACCCCGCGGGCGTAGACCTCGAAGAAGCGCTTGATCCTCGGGGACGAGGCTTTGTACAGCTCGCCGGCACTGTTCTTCAGGTTGACCGCGCGCATGTAGCGGTCGACGTCCAGCACGTCGGCACCGGACATCTCGGCCAGCCGGCCCTGGGCCAGCAGGCGCAGGGTCACCATCTGGTTGATCCGGTCGCTGGCGTGCACGTAACCCAGGGCGAACAGCGCATCGTGGAAGGTGCTGCTTTCGATCAGCGGCATGCCCATGGCATTGCGCCGGACCGAAACGTTCTGGGCCAGGCCCTTGAGCGGTTGCACGCCAGAGGTCGGCGGCAGGCTGTCCTGGGTGTTCCATGACTGGCAACCGGCCAGGCTGAGAACGCCGGCCACTGCCGCGGCAACGCCGAACCGGGGAAGAAAATGTGAGAAGGCTGGCGAGGCCATGGCAAAGCTCCTGCGGGGGGTAGCGTCGATAAAGGCGCTACGTTAGTGAGCAGGCGAGTGCCGCGCAAGCGGGGGCTGAGAGTATTTCTGCGTTGCCGGATAAATAGCCCGCGCCGGCCGTTCGGTGGTTGCCCGGAACAGAGCAGCCACTGCTGTTTGCCGGCCGGCAGTGGACTATCGGGCCTCAGGATTTGGGTGGGTTGATCCGGGCGGCGATGGCATAGGCGCGCGCGGTCGCGGGGCGATCGAGGATGCGGTTGAACCAGCGATGCAGGTTGGGGAAGTCTTCCAGATTCTGGCTTTGCCACTTGTGGGAGACGATCCACGGATAGATCGCCATGTCGGCGATGCTGTATTCGCTGCCGGCGACGAAATCGCGGTCCGCCAGGCGTCGGTCCAGCACCCCGTACAAGCGCGCGGTTTCATCGACATAGCGTTTGATCGCGTAAGGGATTTTCTCCGGGGCGAACTGGCTGAAATGGTGGTTCTGCCCGGCCATCGGTCCCAGGCCGCCCATCTGCCAGAACAGCCACTGCAAGGCTTCCTGACGTCCACGCAGGTCCTTGGGCAGGAACTGCCCGGTCTTTTCCGCCAGGTACAGCAGAATCGCCCCGGACTCGAACAGCGACAGCGGCGCACCGCCATCGGCAGGCTGATGATCGACGATGGCGGGGATCCGGTTGTTCGGCGCGATCTTCAGGAACTCGGGCTTGAACTGCTCGCCCTGGCCAATGTTGACCGGGTGCACGCTGTAGGGCAGGCCGGTTTCCTCGAGGAACAGGGAAATCTTGTGGCCGTTGGGGGTGGTCCAGTAATACAGGTCGATCATGGGACTCTCCAGGTAAACGAAGGACATTCTGTTACGGATAGCCAACAGTGGTATTCGGTGGTCCGGTCTACGTTCGACGGCTTGCCTGTCTGGAGAGGTGATGTTGAAGTGCGTGGAATTCAATGACCCGACACGAGAAAAGTCAGCATGGAGCTTCAGACCAATGCAGCGCTGATCCTGATCGATCAGCAACAGGGCATCCTGCACCCCAGGCTCGGGCGGCGTAACAACCCCCAGGCCGAGGAGCGCATCGCCGAGTTGCTGGCTTACTGGCGCCAGACGGCGCGGCCTTTGATCCATGTGCAGCACCTGTCGCGCAGCGAGCAGTCGGTGTTCTGGCCGGGGCAGTCGGGGGTGGAGTTTCAGCAGCGGTTTTTGCCGCAGGGCGCTGAGGCGGTGATCCAGAAGCAGGTGCCGGACGCCTTCTGCGCCACGCCCCTGGAGGCCGATTTACGCAAGTCCGGGATCGGCCAACTGGTGATTGTCGGTGTGGCGACCCACAACTCGGTGGAATCGACGGCGCGGACCGCCGGCAATCTGGGGTTCGATACCTGGGTGGTGGAAGACGCCTGCTACACCTTCGACAAGGTCGACTTTTTCGGTCAGGCCCACAGCGCCGAGGAGGTGCATGCCATGTCGCTGGGCAACCTGCATGGCGAGTATGCGACGGTGATCGATTCGAGACAGATCCTGCAACGCGATCTGTAGGAGCGAAGCTTGCTCGCGATGCAGGCGACTCGGTTAATCGAGTTGATCTCATCGCGAGCAAGAGCTAGGCGCCCCCTTGCTCCTACATAGAAGCAGGACAAAGACACAGCATTACGGCATCAGGCGCCGTGGCACTTCTTGAATTTCTTGCTGCTGCCGCATGGGCAAGGGTCGTTGCGGCCGACATCTTTCAAGGCGTTGCGCACCGGCTCCTGGTGAGCGTGGTTGCAATGCGGACCGTGAACATGGCCGTGATCGTGATCGTGGTGGTCATGATCGTGGTTGCAGTCAGGGCCATGGACATGGGGTTGCTGGGTCATCGAGGTTGCTCCGGAATAAAATCGGCGGGAATTATCTCGCCTTTGCGCGCCAGGTGCACGTCATGGCCGATGAATAATCCGGTTTCCAGCAAACCGTCCAGGCGATAGGGGATCGGTTGCTGCGGCTCCTTCAGCCATTTCACTACCTGGCGTATCTGTGGCCACAGGTTGGTGCGCACGGGGACCTGGAAGTAGGCGCTGTGCTTGGGGCCGATGGTGAACCAGTGTTCATGCTCACCCTCCGCCAGCAACACGTCGCCGAGATGAATCCGGTACTCCAGGGCGCGGACGGTCAGGTCGGCATCGTTGGGGTTGTCGACGCGAAAGTGCAGGCGCAAACGCTGCTCCAGCAAATTCGCCTTGATCACCTCGACCTTGACCAGGTGCACCTGCGGGTCGAGGGTGTTGTCGACGAACCACGAGGCACAGCCCGAAAGCGCCAGCACCGTGAGCAGTCCGAAGGTCCGTAGTGCGCGCAGCTGAACGACCATGGCGTTACTCCGTTTGAACTCCCAGTCTAGCAACCGCGGAGCGCACGCGAGGACAGGCTCAGGGGCGGGGATTCAGCTGGCGAAATAGCTGGCGCAGCACTTCTTGAATTTCTGCCCGCTGGCGCAGGGGCAGGCATCGTTGCGGCCGGCCTTGAGTTGCACGGTCGGGTCGATGAAATACCAGTGCCCGCTGTTCTGCACGAAGGATGAGCGTTCGCGATGGCTGTGTTCGCCATGGCTGTCGTGCCAGCGTGCGGTGAAGGTGACGAAGGCGTGTTCCGGCTGGCCGCCGAAGACTTCCGAGCTTTCGACTTCCAGGCCCAGCCAGGTGCTCTGCGCGCTCCAGTCGCTGATGGACTGGCGGTCCAGGCCGCTCTGTTGTGCCGGCAGCGTGGTGGCCACCAGGTAATCCACCAGGCCCAGCACGTAGGCACTGTAGCGCGAGCGCATCAGGGCCTCGGCGCAGGGCGCGGGGTGGCCGGCATGGTAGTGGCCGCAGCAGGCGTCCAGCAGGTTGCCGCTGCCGCAGGGACAAATAGAGGTACTCATCGCATTACCACCAGTACTTTCCGAAGTTTTCCGGATTCGCCCAGAACCTGGAGTTGAGCCAGTCGGGCACTTGTTTGTATTCAAGCAGATCGTAGGTGAACAGGGTCAGGACCTGTTCGTCGCGCTGGAAACGTTCGCTGGCCTGCAGGGCCAGGGAGAAAAAGTCGGTCTCCTTCCAGCCGCAGGCATTCAGGTCGGCCAGTACCGCGATGCGGCTGGCGTTGAGATTGCGGATCCCGCCGAGCAGGTTCAGGCCGTCGCGCTTGGGCAGATGCTCCAGGCAGTCGACCGCCAGCGCCAGGTCGAAACGGCGCGCCGCCAGTTCCGTAGGCAACGGGCCGGGCGCGGTCTGGGCGATGACGGTTTCGGGGTGTGCCTGGCGAAAAGCCTCCAGGGCTGGAAACCCGCTGGCGCCGATCAACAGCAGCTGTCGTGGGGCGTAGCGGTCGAGCAGGGCGGCCAGGGCCTGCTGGGGCGTGCGCGAAGAAATACCTGCGGTCATCGAAGTTCCTCAATCTTTGAGTGGCAAAGACTAGCCTGCCCGGACCCGCGGGCCTAGAGCCGTTTTGTCTGAAATGACAGCCGTTCCTGGGCAAATCCAGGGGCAAAGCCCGCCAGCCTGATGCTGGCGGAGATTTAAAGCCAGGTCTTTACTCCCCCAATCGGTTCTAAGCCGATTCCCTCAGGAGATAACTAGATGAGCATAGTTCGGACAGCATTACCCTTGGTTCTGCTAACCAGTGTGTTGACTGGTTGCGCAGGTTTGCAGAAAACCGATTGGCCGACCTGCGCTGCTGTCGGGGGTGTCGGTGGGGCTGCGTTGGGCGCGATTGAAAGCTCGTCCTGGGCGGGATACGGCGCCTTGCTGGGCGCCGGCGTCGCGGCCGGTTATTGCTGGGTGCATGGAGATGGCGACGAAGACGGCGATGGCGTGCCGGACAGCCGCGACAAGTGCCCTGGCACGCCTAAAGGCGTGCAGGTGGACGCCAACGGTTGCCCGCCAGAACCTGTAGCCGTGGTCGAGGAAGTGGTGGTGGTCAAGGAAGAGACCATTGTCATCCGTGACGTGCACTTCGAATTCGACTCGGCCAAATTGACGGCCGCCGACAAAGCCAAGCTCGACACCATCGCCACGCGCCTGAAACAGGAAGCCCCGAGTGCGCAGTTGCGCGTGACCGGGCACACCGACAGCGTGGGCAGCGATGCCTACAACCAGCGCCTCTCGGAAAAACGCGCGCGTTCGGTGACCGAGTACCTGATCAGCGCGGGCGTACCCCGCAGCAGTTTCGTTTCGGTAGTCGGTGCCGGCGAGAGCCAACCGGTCGCGGATAACAAGACCGCCGACGGCCGGGCGATGAACCGGCGCACGGAAATCAAAATCAACCGCTGATTGCCAGGCGTGATTGCCTGGCATGGGCGGCTTGTGCAGCCGCCCATGCGGGTCTTTACTCCTGTGTGACCGGTATGGGCCGGTGACACAGGAGCATTCATGATGAGTCTTCTCGCGCGAGCCGCCTTGCCGGTTCTACTGCTCGGCAGCCTGCTCACAGGCTGCGCTACCCACAGTGACGGCACTGCCCCCCTCAACCAGCGTACGTGGCCAATCTGCAGCCTGCTCGGCGGCCTGGTGGGCGGTGGCCTGGGCGCCATTGAAAGCGGTGGCTGGGCCGCGGGTGGCGCGGCGCTCGGCCTGGTGACCGGTGGCTTGATCTGCTATGCCCAGGATGGCGACAAGGACGATGACGGCGTGTTCGACCGCCGTGACCGTTGCCCGGATACCCCGGCCAATACCCCGGTCGACAATCGTGGCTGCCCGTTGCCGCAATACCCGGTCGCACCCGCAGCCGAGCCGGCGGCGCAATCCGAGGTGATCACCCTCAGCGATCAGGGCGATGTGCTGTTTGCCTTCGACTCGACGGAACTGACACCCGAAGCGCAAAACCAGCTGCAGGGGCTGCTGGCCAAGCTTCAGGGTGCCGACGTGCAGAGCATCAAGGTGGTCGGCCACACCGACAGCCAAGGGACGGATGAATACAACCAGAAACTGTCCGAACGCCGCGCCAGCAGCGTCGTCGCATTCCTCCTGAGCCAGGGCCTGGCACCGGACAAACTGACCAGCCAGGGCAAGGGCGAGAGCGAGCCGGTCGCCGACAACGCCACCGAAGAAGGGCGGGCGCAGAACCGTCGGGTGGAGCTGCATATTCAGCGTTGATCACCAGGCGCCAGGGCGGCTTGGCAGGGGGCGGCGGGAGAATTTTCGTCGCCCTCTGGCTTATGCCTCGCCGAAGTCGTTACTGTGCGCGCAAAGAAAAACTCGCAAAGGGGGGCATATGAAGGTGTTTTGGGGGCTGGGCAAGTTGTTGACGCTGCTGTTCTGGTTGCTGGTGCTGGTCAATCTGGTCATCCCGCTGATCAATCCGATTCATCTGTTGATCAATCTGGCAGGCAGCCTGTTGCTGCTGACCCACCTGATGGAGCTGCTGCTGTTCAACGGCAGCCTCAAGGGCCGCGCCCACCCTTGGCGAGATCGCCTGCAGATTCTCCTGACCGGCATTTTCCATCTGCAGACCTTCAAGGCGGCGAAGCCCGCGGAGGTCGGCCATGCGTAAGCTCTGCCTGCTCGCCGTGCTATGCAGCCCACTGGTCCAGGCCCAGGTGGTGACGGTCGAGACCAACTCCCTGATGCGCCTGCCCAACACCACCAGCAGCCTGCAACTGGAGCGCCTGGAAGTGGCCGACTACGGCACCTTGCTGATTCCGTCCACGGTTACCGAGGTCAAGGTCGGCGAGCTGCGCCTGGGGCGTGAAGCGCGGATCGCTATCGTTCCGGCCGAACAGAGCCTGCTGCTGAACGTCGACCATGCCGACCTGGAGGCTGGTAGCCAGATCACCTCTCGCGGGGCTCCGGGGACTTACCAGAAGGCGGCCAAACCCGGGCGCAACCTGAATCTGCGTATCGCCTCGCTGCAGGCCGGGGAACTCTCGGTGGATGCACGCGGCGGCACCGGCGCGCCGGGTTATGTCGGCCTCGATGGCGCCAACGGCGAAGAGCCGGGGTGCACCTGGGGCCAGGCCGGGCGTGGCGCCGATGGCGACAACGGCGGTGACGGCCAGCCGGGGGCGGCGGGCGCCCAGGTGCGGGTCGAGCTGCCGCGCGATTACCCGGCGGAGCAGATCAAGGTCTGGGTCGATGGCGGGGCCGGCGGTGTGGCCGGTGCGGGCGGCAAACCCGGGGCCGGCGGCAAGTCCAAGGGCTGCTTCGTCTATCGCGCCGACGGTGGCAAGAGCGGCCGTCCTGGCGCCGAAGGCCATCCAGGGCCGGCAGGCCCCGCGGGTTCGGTCACGGTACAGCGCCTGTAAACAGTCCTTAAATAGGCGGCGCTGATTCCAGCGCCATTGCGGGCAAGCCTCGCTCCTACAGGGGGGTGTTGTCTGTAGGAGCGAGGCTTGCCCGCGATGCTTCTCCCGCTATCCGCCTTTAGAACATCGGCCGGGCCGCCGCCACGGCCACCAGCAACAAGCCAATGATCAGATTGATCCCCACCAATTTCCGAATATTGCCCAGGGTCGTGGCCCCCGCCGGCCAGTCCTCGGCCGCCACCGCCTGGCGCAGCGCTGGCAGCTGCAACGACTGGATCCGGATAAACAGCGCGGTCATCACCACATACAGGCCCATCATCACCTGCACATAGCGCGGCGCGGTCTCGAAGCCGCTGAACCGCAGGTGGATCAGGCCGACACCACTGATCGGCAACAGCACCACCGCGACCCAGACCCAGACGAAAAACCGTGGGAACACTTCTGCCCACAGCTTCAACCGCGCCGGCCCCTCAAGGGCGGCCACCGCCGCGGGACGCAACACCATCCAGGCGAAAAACATGCCACCGACCCAGACCAGGGCGGCCAGGACATGCAGGGTGTAGGCAAGGGCAAAGGCTGTCATTCGGGTACTCCGTTCTGCGCGGGATGAATTAGCGGGGTATGATAGCGGCCGATCCGAACCACTGAAAATTTATCCAGCGTTTCTCGCGCCCGAAGAATCATGATCAGCAACGAACTCAAAACCACGATCCAGGGCGCCTACTCGCGTTTTCTCGAAGCCAAGAGCCTGAAACCGCGTTACGGCCAGCGCCTGATGATCGCCGAAGTGGCCAAGGTCCTGGGCGATGTCGACACCGACGACGAAGGCCGGCGTTCCGGCGACCCGGCCGTGGTGGCCGTGGAAGCCGGTACCGGTACCGGCAAGACCGTGGCCTACAGCCTGGCGGCGATCCCGACCGCCAAGGCCGCCGGCAAGCGCCTGGTGATCGCCACCGCCACCGTCGCCCTGCAGGAGCAGATCGTCTACAAGGATCTACCCGACCTGATGCGCAACAGCGGGCTGAACTTCACCTTCTCCCTGGCCAAGGGCCGTGGTCGCTACATGTGCCTGTCCAAGCTCGACATGCTGCTGCAGGAAGGCCACGCGCAAACCGCCACCGCCCAGCTGTTCGAAGAAGAAGGCTTCAAGATCGAGGTCGACGAGGCCAGCCAGAAGCTGTTCACCAGCATGATCGAGAAGCTCGCCGGCAATAAATGGGACGGTGACCGCGACAGCTGGCCCACCGCCCTGGAAGACGCCGATTGGGCGCGCTTGACCACCGATCACAGCCAGTGCACCAACCGCCATTGCCCGAACTTCGGCCAGTGCGCCTTCTACAAGGCCCGCGAAGGCATGGGCAAGGTCGACGTGATCGTCACCAACCACGACATGGTCCTGGCCGACCTGGCCCTGGGTGGTGGCGCCGTATTGCCGGACCCGCGCGACACCCTCTATGTGTTCGACGAAGGCCACCACCTGCCGGACAAGGCCATCGGCCACTTCGCCCACTACACCCGCCTGCGTTCCACCGCCGACTGGCTGGAACAGACCGCCAAGAACCTCACCAAGCTGCTGGCCCAGCACCCGCTGCCGGGCGACCTGGGCAAGCTGATCGAGCAGGTGCCGGAGCTGGCGCGGGAGATCAAGACCCAGCAGCAGTTCATGTTCACCGCCTGCGAGCAACTGGCCGACTTCAAGACCGGCGAAGACATGGAAGGCCGCGAGCGGCCGCGCCATCGTTTCGTCGGCGGGCTGATCCCCGACCATATGCGGGAAATGGGCATCGAACTGAAGAAAGGCTTCTCGCGCCTGACCGACCTGTTCACCCGCCTGACCGACTTGCTCAAGGAAGGCATGGACGGCGAGGTCAACATCGGCATCGCCAGCAACCAGGCCGAGGAGTGGTACCCACTGTTCGGCAGCCTGTTGTCCCGCGCCTCGGGCAACTGGGAGCTGTGGACCGCCTTCACCACCGAAGACCCGGAAGACAACCCACCGATGGCGCGCTGGCTGACCCTGGCGGAAAGCGGCTCGCTGTTCGACATCGAGGTCAACGCCAGCCCGATCCTCGCCGCGGAGATGCTTCGTCGGAACCTGTGGAACGTGGCTTATGGCGCGCTCGTGACCTCCGCCACCCTGACCGCCCTGGGTACCTTCGATCGCTTCCGCATGCGTGCCGGGCTGCCGAAAAAGGCCGTGACCGCGGTGGTGCCCAGCCCCTTCCATCATGCCGACGCCGGGGTGCTGCGGGTCCCCGACCTGCGCGCCGACCCACGGGATGCGCCGGCCCACACCGCGGCGATCATCCGCGACCTGCCGGAGCTGGTGGAGGGCTCGCGGGGCACCCTGGTGCTGTTCTCGTCGCGCAAGCAGATGCAGGACGTGTTCGACGGCCTCGACCGCGACTGGCGCAAGCAGGTGTTCATTCAAGGCAACCTGTCGAAGCAGGAAACCCTGAACAAGCACAAGGCGCGGGTCGATGGCGGTGATTCCAGCGTGCTGTTCGGCCTGGCCAGCTTCGCCGAGGGCGTGGATTTGCCTGGTGCCTACTGCGAGCACGTGGTGATCGCCAAGATCCCGTTCTCGGTGCCGGACGATCCGGTGGAGGCCGCGCTGGCCGAGTGGATCGAAGCCAGGGGCGGCAACCCGTTCATGGAGATCTCGGTGCCGGACGCCTCGCTCAAGCTGGTCCAGGCCTGCGGCCGCCTGCTGCGTACCGAGCAGGACCGCGGCACCATCACCCTGCTGGACCGGCGCCTGGTCACCCAGCGTTATGGCAAGGCTATCCTCAATGCGTTGCCGCCGTTCCGCCGGGAAATTTCCTGAGCGCGGCCGGCCTGTGGGCCGGTCGCGTTGTCTATTGCATGTCACTGATTGCACACAGGCCGTTCATCGGTCGTTAAGGAGCACCAGGTCCCTATGATTCGCCGTTCGTTACCCGCTGTCCTTGCGCTGTTGTTCGCTACGCCGCTGCTTGCCGCGCCGGCAGGGCAACAGACGCTGTTCAACTTTGTCCGGCCTGCCGACGTGGTGCAGGTAGCGACACAGGATGCCAGCCTGCCGCAAGCCAACGCGGAGCAGACAGCCGAGGGCGAAGTACTGCGCCGGGTGACGTTCAATCCGGCGATTCAACCAAGCCTGCGCCTGACCCCGCAGACGGGCGCCTGGGACTGGTCGCAGTCCGGGGCCATGAGCCTGCGGATCCAGAGCGCGATGAACTGGGCCCTGACCCTGTACGTGAAGATCCAGAGCAATGACGGCAAGACCCTGGTCAGCCGCATCGACTTGCCGGCCGGCCCGGCGCAGACCCTGCTGGTGCCGCTGGTTGCCAGCTCGCCGCTGAGCCAGGGCATGAAGGCCGGCCCGCCGATGCCGATGACCTTCGAAGGCCAGCGCGTCTTGCTGGCCAGCAGCGAAGGCGAGCTGGACCGCAGCCAGGTGGTGTCGGTGACCTTGTCGATGGATCAGCCGAAAGCCGCCCAGAGCATCCTGCTCGAACGTTTTGGCGTGCAGGACGGCGAGGCGGTGGTCAAGGCGGCCTACGGTGGCCTGGTGGATGCCTATGGCCAGTCGACCCGGGCCAGGTGGCCGGAAAAGGTCGCCAGCGACGAGCAACTCAAGGCCGCCGCGACCAAGGAACAGCAGCAGCTGAAAACCTGGCTGGCCGAGCGCGAGCGTTCCTCCCTGGACACCTTTGGCGGCTGGAGCAACGGGCCAGCCTTCAAGGCCAGTGGCTTCTTCCGTACCGAGAAACGCGATGGCCGCTGGTATCTGGTGACGCCCCAGGGGCATCCGTTCTATTCCCTGGGGGTCAATGCGGTCACGGCGGACGACAGCCAGACTTATATCGCCGGCCGTGAATGGATGTTCTCGACACTGCCTAACGTCGGCGAACCGCTGGCCGGTTATTACGGCGAAGGCGACAACCGCGGCGGCAATGGCGCCGACCGGGGCCGCGCCTATAACGCCGGTCGCTGGTACGACTTCTATGGCGCCAACCTGCAACGCACCTACGGTGTGCCTTGCACCCCGGGCAGCGAAACCAAGGCCGGTGTGGCGGACGCCGCCAAGGCCGACGCCGAGGAGGCCCAGGCCGGGCAGGGCAGCGAACCGCCAGCCGCGGCACCTTGCCCTGTCGCGGCCCTGGACCAGAAGCGCTGGGCCAGCCACACCCTGGATCGCCTGCAAGCCTGGGGTTTCAACACCATCGGCAACTGGAGCGCGCCGGCGCTGGGCCTGAACGACCGTGTGCCCTACACCTTGCCACTGTCGATCGTCGGCGACTATGCAAGCATCAGCACCGGCACCGACTGGTGGGGCGGCATGCCCGATCCGTTCGATCCGCGTTTCGCCATGGCCACCGAGCGTGCCGTGGCCATTGCCGCGCGCGATCACCGTGACGATCCATGGCTGATCGGCTACTTCGCCGACAACGAACTGGCCTGGGCCGGCCCCGGCGATGACCCCAAGGCGCGTTATGCCCTGGCCTACGGCACGTTGCGCATGACCACCGACGTGCCGGCCAAGCGCGCGTTCCTCAAGCAACTGCGCGACAAGTACCGCAACCAGGAGGGCCTGTCGAAGGCCTGGGGCATCAACCTGACCGCCTGGGAGCTGATGGAAGATCCGGGGTTCGAGCCGCCTTTGCCTAGCCCGGAGCATCCGGAGATCGAAGCCGACTTCAAATACTTCCAGAAGGTCTTTGCCGACACGTACTTCAAGACCATTTCCGATTCGCTGAAATGGCACGCGCCGAATCACCTGCTGCTGGGCGGACGCTTCGCCATCAGTACCCCCGAGGCGGTGGCGTCCTGTGCCCAGTACTGCGATGTGCTGAGCTTCAACATGTACACCCTCAAGCCGCAGGACGGTTACGACTTTGCCCGGCTGAACACGCTGGACAAGCCGGTCCTGATCACCGAGTTCAACTTCGGTTCCAGGGATCGCGGCCCGTTCTGGGGGGGCGTGACCGAGCTGGTGCGGGAGGAGGATCGCGGCCCGGCCTATGCCCAGTTCCTCAAGCAGGCGCTGAGCGAGCCGTCGATTGTCGGCGTGCACTGGTTCCAGTACCTCGATCAGCCGGTCACCGGTCGCCTGCTGGATGGCGAGAACGGCCATTTCGGCCTGGTGGGCATCACCGATGTGCCGTTCCAGGGTTTTGTCGACAGTGTGCGCAAGAGCAACCTGCAAGCCCTCGACCAGTTGGGCAAGGAAGCCGGGAAGGCCAAGGCAGAGGCCGACAAGGCCGCGGGTCATGCCGCCGACGGCGGCAAGTCGGGCCATGATGGCAAGGGCGCAGGGCAGGGCGGCGGTCATGCGGGCGGTCATTCGGGCAATGGCCATTGATCGCTGAGCCAGGCCTTTAGGGTACGGCTTCCCCGCGTGGGCCGGTCCGCCCCTACACTCACTCGTAGGGGCTGGCCGGCCCGCGCTGCGTTCAATGTCCGTCGATTTCTGAACAATTCTTCCGGTGGATCACCGCCGGGCTCGCTTCTGTTCCCAAAACCCTCAAGGGCTGGAACAATGCGCACCACTTTGTAGAGCATGGTCCGGGGAGTTACGGGTGCAGATTCAGGGTCATTACGAGCTTAAGTTCGAAGCGGTGCGCGAAGCCTTCGCGGCCCTCTTCGAGGATCCCCAGGAACGCGGTGCGGCGTTGTGCATTCAGATCGGCGGGGAAACCGTGATCGACCTCTGGGCCGGCACCGCCGACAAGGACGGCAGCGAGGCCTGGCACTGCGATACCATCGCCAACCTGTTTTCCTGCACCAAGACCTTCACCGCGGTCACCGCCCTGCAACTGGTGGCCGAAGGCAAGTTGCAGCTGGACGCGCCGGTTGCCCGGTACTGGCCTGAATTCGCCGCGGCCGGCAAGGAAGCGATCACCCTGCGTCAGTTGCTCTGCCATCAGGCCGGGCTGCCGGCCTTGCGTGAGCTGCTGGCGCCGGAAGCGCTCTACGACTGGCAAACCATGGTCGATGCCCTCGCGGCGCAAGCGCCTTGGTGGACGCCGGGCGAAGGCCACGGTTATGCGGCCATCACCTACGGCTGGCTGGTGGGCGAGCTGTTGCGTCGGGCCGACGGGCGCGGTCCCGGCGAGTCCATCGTGGCGCGGGTCGCCAGGCCGCTGGGGCTGGACTTTTTCGTTGGCCTGCCCGACGAGGAGTTTTACCGGGTGGCGCATATCGCCCGGGGCAAGGGCAATGTCGGCGACGCGGCCGCACAGCGCCTGCTGCAAGTGACCATGCGCGAACCCACGGCCATGACCACCCGGGCGTTCACCAACCCGCCGTCGATCATGACCAGTACCAACAAGCCGGAATGGCGGCGCATGCAACAGCCAGCGGCCAATGGCCATGGCAATGCCCGCAGCCTGGCCGGGTTCTACAGCGGCCTGCTCGATGGCAGCCTGCTGGAAGCGGACATGCTCGAAGAGCTGACCCGCGAACACAGCGTCGGCATGGACAAGACCCTGTTGACCCAGACCCGTTTCGGCCTGGGTTGCATGCTTGACCAGCCGCAGGTGGCCAACGCGACCTTCGGTCTCGGCCCTCGTGCGTTTGGTCATCCGGGAGCGGGTGGCTCCATCGGTTTCGCCGATCCTGAGTACGATGTGGCCTTCGGTTTTGTCACCAATACCCTGGGGCCATACGTGCTGATGGATCCAAGAGCGCAGAAGTTGGTGAGGGTTCTGTCGGATTGTCTGTAAAAAGGTTGCTGTCAGGATTTTTTTTGCCTAAACATGAGTAAAGGCATCAGAAAGGAACCCTGTGGCTTTTATACTTTCAAAGCGTCTGTTTGTACGGTTCGTAGAGACCGTAATTTTTGATCTCATTTTGTGGATATCCCATGTCGTCGAACAAGTCTTTAGCCTTGGCTCTTTGCCTCACTGTCACCGGTTGTGCACAAACTCCACAAAATGACGCAGAAGGAGGGCACTGGTGGTCTTTCGGTTCCGATAAGACCGCCAGCAAGGAAGCGGTGCAACCGGTAGCAAAAGCAGCTGCCAACGAAGTTTCCGCGGCCAAGTCCGCCGCCACCTCCACCGCCAAGTCCGCGACCGCTCCTGCCGCAGCCAAGGTCGAAACCGCAACCGCTTCCGCCGCTGCTCCGGCCGCCAAGGCCGAGACCACCAACTGGTGGTGGCCGTTCCCTTCCAAGGACGCGAGCAAAGACGCAGTCAAAGAGCCGCTAGCCGACGCCAAGGCCAAGACGGACGCCGCGACCGCGGCGCCGAAGGTCGCCAAGACCGAGACTGGCAACTGGTGGTGGCCTTTCAACCAGCAGCCCACGTCTCCGACCAAGGCAGACGTGAAAGACATCCCTATGCCGGATCCAAAAATTACCCAGGCCTGGCTGGACGACTACGAGCCGCGCCTGCGTGAAGCCATCAAGGACAGCCGCCTGCAACTGGAGCGTCGCGAGAACACCCTGGTGGTGACCGCTCCGGTCGACGGTTCGTTCAACCCGGATCGCCCGGCCATGTTGCTGCCGGTCACCCTGAGCCCGTTCACCCGCGTGGCCAAGGCCGTGGGTACCGATGCCAAGACTTCCGTGCTGGTACTGGGCCATGCCGACACCACCGGTGCCGCAGCGGCCAACCAGAAGCTGAGCCGTGATCGTGCGCAGTCCGTTGCCGCGATTTTCAGCCTCACTGGCCTCAAGCGTGATCGCCTGATGCTGCGAGGCATGGGTTCGGTCATGCCTCGCGCGGCCAACGACAGCGCCGAAGGTCGTGCGCTGAACCGTCGCGTGGAAATCATCGTCACCCAGCGCAGCACCATGCTGGCCCTGCTGAGCAAGTACAACCAGCCGACCCCGTCCGAGGCTGAACTGGTTGCCGTACAGGATGTGAAGTCGGTCGTTCCTGCTGCTTCCTCGAAGAAAGCCGTCGCCGCGAAGAAAGCCGCCCCGGCGAAAAAAGCCCCAGCCAAGAAGCCTGTGGCGAAGAAAGCCGTCGCCAAGAAAACCACCACTGCCAAGGCTCCGGCCAAGGCAGCGACCGAACAGGCGAAGAACTGATTCATCAGGCATCGGGCAAAAGGAACCAGCAATGACCCAGGGACTGGCGGACATGCGCCGCGACTACACCCGTGACGGACTGACCGAAGCCCAGGCTCCGGTCGAGCCCTTCACGCTGTTCCACCAGTGGTTCGCACAGGCGGTGAAAACCGAGCAGCCGCCTGTCGAGGCCAACGCCATGACCCTGGCGACCGTTGACGAAGAGGGGCGCCCTCATTGCCGCATCCTGCTGCTCAAGGGGCTGGATGCGCAGGGCTTCACCTTCTTCACCAACTACGACAGCGCCAAGGGGCAGCAACTGGCCGTACGGCCTTTTGCCGCCATGACCTTCTTCTGGCCGGCCCTGGAGCGCCAAGTGCGTATCGAGGGGCGGGTGGTCAAGGTCACCGCCGAGGAGTCCGATGCCTACTTCCAGGTCCGCCCGCTGGGCAGCCGCCTGGGCGCCTGGGCATCGCCGCAGAGCCAGGTGATCGCCAATCGCCAGGAACTGGAAGCCTTGCTCAAGAACACCGAGGAGCGCTTCAGCGATACCCAGCCCCATTGCCCCGAGCACTGGGGAGGTTATCGCCTGTTACCGGAGCGCATCGAGTTCTGGCAGGGGCGTGCCAGCCGTTTGCACGATCGCCTGAACTACCGCCTGCAAGGTGCCGACTGGGTGCGTGAGCGCCTGGCCCCCTGAACCCGAATCAGCTCATTCGCCGGGATAACCGGCCGCGGCGGCTTCAAGCCACTGTGGCAGGTCCCGGCGTTTTACTTTCTGGCGATGGGCATTCGCCAGCTGTTGCAGCATGAAGGATTTTTTCTTCTCGTCCCCGCCGGCCAGCGACAGCGCCAGGTCCCGGTCCATCCAGCGCTTGATCCGTACATACAGCCACCAATGGAAGTACAGGCCGGCAACGGTGGTCACGACGATGATGAAGTAATCCATGGAAAATCCTTTGGCCGGTGGCGCAACTCGGGAAATAAGCGCTACCGTGTGAAGAGTTTTTATATGCATGCAGTCTGTACTGCTGCTGAATGGAACCAATTTTATCCGGGCGATGCCGTGACAGGCGTCAAGCTGCGGAGTTTAATGATTATCTGTCCTTTGGAGTTGATCCTATGCGTAAGTCTGTTTTGCTGGTTGCTTCCTTTTCCACGATGGCCATGTTGCTCACCGGTTGCCAATCCAACCTGTCCGGTGACTCTTACTCCCGTGACGAGGCGCGTCGCGTACAGACCGTTCGCATGGGCACCATCGAATCCCTGCGTCCGGTGAAAATCGAAGGCACCAAGACCCCGATCGGCGGCCTCGCCGGTGCAGCGGTCGGCGGCGTTGGCGGCAGCGCCATCGGCGGCGGCAAAGGCAGCATCGTGGCGGCGGTCATCGGTGCGGTGGCTGGCGGCCTGATCGGTTCCGCCACCGAGGAAGGCCTGACCCGTACCCAGGGCGTGGAAATCACCGTGCGTGAAGACGACGGCAGCATGCGTGCCTATGTACAACAAGTTGAACAAAACGAAGTGTTCCGCGTTGGCGAGCGCGTGCGCATCATGAGTGTCAACGGCACCAGCCGTGTTGCCCACTAAGGGTTAACCGCGACAAAACAAAACCCCGGCCAGGTAACTGGTCGGGGTTTTGTATTTTCAGCCCTGGCAACGCCGGTGGTTATGCCGGCAGTTGTGGGTTCTTGCGGCTGGCCGCGGCCGTTACGGCGTAGCCGATCAGGGCGGCGAAGAGCGAGCCGGTGAGGATGCCCATGCGGTCCATGCCGGCGTATTCGCTGCTGCCGGGCACGAAGGCCAGGGAGCCGACAAACAGGCTCATGGTGAAGCCGATCCCGCAGAGAATCGCCACGCCCAGCACCTGGCCCCAGTTGGCGCCGCCGGGGAGGGCGGCCAGGCCCATCTTCACCGCCAGCCAGGTCAGGCCGAACACGCCGACGGTCTTGCCCAGCAGCAGGCCGATGGCGATGCCCATGGGCACGTAATGGGTGAAGCTTTCCACGGTAATGCCCTGCAGCGACAGGCCGGCATTGGCGAAGGCGAACAGCGGCAGGATGCCGTATGCCACCCACGGATGCAGCGCATGCTCCAGGCTCAGCAGCGGCGAAGGCTCGGCATTGCGGGTACGCAGCGGGATGCAGAACGCCAGGGTCACGCCGGCCAGGGTCGCGTGGACGCCACTCTTGAGCACGCAGACCCAGAGGATCAGGCCGATGATCATGTACGGCCCGAGCTTGACCACCCCCAAACGGTTCATCGCCACCAGCGCCACCAGGCAGGCCGCGGCGAGCATCAGCGACAGGGTCGACAGGGCGCCGGAGTAGAAAATCGCGATGACGATGATGGCCCCCAGGTCATCGATGATCGCCAGCGTCATCAGGAACAGTTTCAGCGACACCGGCACCCGCTTGCCCAGCAGGGCCAGCACGCCGAGGGCGAAGGCGATGTCGGTGGCCATGGGAATCGCCCAGCCGCTGAGCGCCGGCGGGTTGTCCTTGTTGAGGAACCAGTAGATCAGCGCCGGCACCACCATGCCGCCGATGGCGGCGGCGCCCGGCAGGACGATCTGCGAAGGCTTGGACAGGTGGCCGTCGAGGACCTCGCGCTTGACCTCCAGGCCGATCAGCAGGAAGAACATGGCCATCAGGCCGTCGTTGATCCACAGCAGCAGGGGCTTGGCGATTTTCAGGGCGCCGATCTGGGCGACCACGGGAGTGTCCAGCAGGCCGTTGTACAGCCAGGACAGCGGTGAGTTGTTGATGATCAGGGCAAGCACGGCAGCGGCAATCAATAACAGACCGCTGGCAGCTTCCAACTGAAAGAAACGCGTGAAAGTGCTACGCAGAGGCAAGGTCGCTCTCCATCAGAAAACTAAAAAGGTGGCACACCCTAACCCGTACTGTTAGTTGTTAAAACAAAAGTTATATTCTTTTTTGTTATATGCAGCAGAGCAGCGGCCCGCTGGAAAACCAGCCTAGCAGTTGTGTATCCAATTGATTCAAAACTGTACCTGTGAGCGACCGGGGATGTTTCTTAACATGTCCGGCCCCAGCCCGACGGGCCGGGGACTTTTGCCTGTTGCAGCACCTGATTTTCCTTGTGCCTGGATCACCTATGCTGGGTGCACATCATCTTTTTGCGTCCTGTGTGGCGTTCGAGCCAACGAGAAAACACCATGAGCGACAACCGTCAGTGGGCCCGCGAGGCCATCCGGATCATCGAAGCCGATTTCCAGCGCAGCGCCGATACCCACCTGATCCCCTTGCCCCTGCCGGGGCTACCGGGCATCGAGCTGTATTTCAAGGACGAGTCCAGCCATCCCACCGGCAGCCTCAAGCATCGCCTGGCGCGTTCGTTGTTCCTTTATGCGCTGTGTAACGGCTGGCTCAAGCCCGGGGCACCGGTGATTGAGGCGTCCAGCGGTTCGACGGCGATTTCCGAAGCCTATTTCGCGCGCCTGCTGGGCTTGCCGTTCATTGCGGTGATGCCGGCCACCACGTCCCAGGAAAAGATCGCGCAGATCGCCTTCTACGGCGGCAAGAGCCACCTGGTGCAGGACCCGACGCAGATCTACGCCGAATCGGAGCGCCTGGCCCGGGAGAGCGGCGGGCATTTCATGGACCAGTTCACCTACGCCGAGCGCGCCACCGACTGGCGGGCGAACAACAACATCGCCGAGTCGATCTTCCAGCAACTGCGCTTCGAACGTTACCCGGAGCCCAAATGGCTGATCTCCAGCCCGGGCACCGGCGGCACCACCGCTACCCTGGGGCGTTATGTGCGCTATCGCCAGCATTGCACCCGGGTACTCTGCGCCGACGCCGAGCGTTCGGTGTTCTTCGATTACTACCAGAGCGGTGACGCCAGCCTGCGCCTGGATTGCGGTTCGCGCATCGAAGGGATCGGCCGGCCACGGGTCGAGGCGTCGTTCCTGCCCAAGGTGATCGATGCGATGGTCAAGGTGCCGGATGCCCTGTCGCTGGCGGCCATGCATTACCTGGCGCAGCGCCTGGGGCGGCGGGTGGGCGGTTCCAGCGGGACCAACCTGATCGGCGCGCTGATGGCGGCGCAGCAGATGAAACAGGCCGGCGAGAGTGGTTCGATCGTCGCCATCCTGTGTGACGGTGGCGAGCGTTATGCGACCACCTATTACGATCAGGACTGGCTGACCGCCCAGGGTTACCAGTTGACGGCCTTGATCGAGGCGGTGGCAGCGAGTGTGGAGCGTGGCGAGGCGTTGCCGGCCAGCGTATTGCGCGCTGGCATCTGAGGCTGCAAGCCCGCCCTTGTAGGAGCGAGCTTGCTCGCGAAAAACATCAAGACAACGCGGTGTTTCAGATGCCCCGCGTTATCGTTGGCCTCCATCGCGAGCAAGCTCGCTCCTACAGGGGGGCATCTCCCCCTGGCATAGGCCTTTTTTACGCCTCGATGCCGAGGATGTTGCGCGCCACCGCTTCGGCGATGCGGATCCCGTCGACCCCGGCCGACAGGATGCCGCCGGCATAACCGGCGCCTTCACCGGCCGGGTACAGGCCCTTCACGTTCAGGCTCTGCATCGATTCGTCGCGGGTAATACGCAGCGGCGACGAGGTGCGGGTCTCGATCCCGGTCAGTACCGCGTCATGCAGGGAGTAACCCTTGATCTGCCGCTCGAAGGCCGGCAGCGCTTCGCGGATCGCCTCGATGGCGAAGTCCGGCAGGGCCAGCGCCAGGTCGCCCAGGGCGACGCCCGGCTTGTAGGACGGCTCGACGCTGCCCAGGGCGGTGGACGGCTTGCCGGCGATAAAGTCTCCGACCAGTTGCGCCGGGGCCTCGTAGTTGCTGCCGCCGAGCACGAAGGCGTGGGATTCCAGGCGCTCCTGCAACTCGATACCGGCCAGCGGGCCGCCCGGGTAATCCACTTCCGGGGTGATGCCGACCACGATGCCGGAGTTGGCATTGCGCTCGTTACGCGAGTACTGGCTCATGCCGTTGGTGACCACGCGGTTCGGCTCGGAAGTCGCCGCCACCACGGTGCCGCCCGGGCACATGCAGAAGCTGTAGACCGAACGGCCGTTCTTCGCGTGGTGCACCAGCTTGTAGTCGGCGGCGCCGAGCTTCGGGTGACCGGCGTACTTGCCCAGGCGCGCGCTGTCGATCAGCGACTGTGGGTGTTCGATGCGGAAACCCACGGAGAACGGCTTGGCCTCCATGTACACGCCACGGCCGTGGAGCATGCGGAAGGTGTCGCGGGCGCTGTGGCCGAGGGCCAGGATCACGTGTTTCGAGTGAATCTGTTCGCCGCTGTTGAGCTCGACGCCGACCAGCTGGCCGTCTTCGATCAGCACGTCGGTGACCCGTTGCTCGAAGCGCACTTCACCGCCCAGGGCGATGATCTGCTGGCGCATGTTCTCGACCACGCCGGTCAGGCGGAAGGTACCGATGTGCGGCTTGCTGACGTAGAGGATCTCTTCCGGCGCGCCGGCCTTGACGAACTCGTGCAGGACTTTGCGGCCGTGGTGTTTCGGGTCCTTGATCTGGCTGTAAAGCTTGCCGTCGGAGAAGGTCCCCGCGCCGCCTTCGCCGAACTGCACGTTGGATTCCGGGTTGAGCACGCTTTTGCGCCACAGGCCCCAGGTGTCCTTGGTGCGCTGGCGCACTTCCTTGCCGCGCTCGAGGATGATCGGCTTGAAGCCCATCTGCGCCAGCAGCAGGCCGGCGAAAATCCCGCAGGGGCCGAAACCCACCACGATCGGGCGCTGCGCCAGGTCGGCGGGCGCCTGGCCGACGACCTTGTAGCTGACATCCGGCGCCGGGTTGACGTTACGGTCGTCGGCGAACTTGTGCAGCAGCTTGGCCTCGTCACGCACGTTCAGATCGAGGGTGTAGATGAAGCACAGCTCGGACGACTTC
Organism: Pseudomonas sp. T8; assembly: GCF_024610635.1. Classification (NCBI taxonomy): domain Bacteria; kingdom Pseudomonadati; phylum Pseudomonadota; class Gammaproteobacteria; order Pseudomonadales; family Pseudomonadaceae; genus Pseudomonas; species Pseudomonas sp. T8. Next base: position 2,833,406 of record NZ_CP102374.1, on the reverse strand, counting down.
TTGCGCGCGTCGTAGCTGCGCTTGAACAGGGTGAAGTCGAGCAGGTCTTCGCTGGCGATGCCCAGGCGCTGCAGGATGGCAGGGCGCAGGTCTTCATCGGGATGGTCGATCGGCAGCTTGAGTTCGGTGATTCGTAACATGACAGGGTCCGGTTCGCGGGACGCACCAATGCGTCAGGGCGGTTTTACAAACCGGCGATTATAAGCCGCAAAGCCCGGACCCCGTGAGGTTAAAACGGTTGTCCGTCGCCTCAGTCGCTGCGCGAGCCGCCGAAATAGGCGCAACCGCGCTGGACCTGGCCATCGACCCGCAATTCCGCGGTCAGGTGCTGCACGCTGCCGGTCTTGCTGTCCACGCAGCGCTGCGGCGCGACCCAGAGTTCGACATGGCGGTTGTTGGCTTCGCTGCTGAGGTTGAAGCGGCCGTCGCCCAGTTGCTCTTCCAGGTAAGGCAGCGCCAGTGCCGGCTGGCCGGCGCGTTCGATGCGCATGCCCTTGGCGCTGACATCGACGTTCCAGTCCGGAGCCTTGCCACTGGCCCGCAGGATCAGGCGCGGGAAGTCGGGATCGCCGCAGGCATCGCTCGAGCGTTCGACGCGATACAACTGGCTCAGCGCCACTTCACTGTCGGCGCCGCCGGCCTTGCTCGGGGAAAAGTGCCCGCGCAGGTCGGCGAACAGCGTGCCCTGCTGGTCGGCCAGGCTGGCGGCTTCCTGGAGGATGCTGGTGCCACCGTTGTCCTTGACCACATAACGCTGCTCGCCGACGCAAGGCTTGAACAGCAACTGGCCGTCGGCGGCGCTCAGCGTGCCCTGCATGCGGGTCTGGCCGGCCTGGGACTGCGTCCGGGGCTGGCCATCGAACACCGACAGCATCTGGCAACCGGCAAACAGGGGGAGCAGGGCAATACAAACAAGGGAACGGGCGGCACGCATCGTCGGGTCTCCAATCAAGTGCCGCCACGTTACGCAGCCTGACCGTTCATCACAACCCCGGATCCAATCGCGCCTCTGTAGGAGCCAGGCTTGCCGGCGATGCAGGTACTGCGGTGTGACTGGCGTACCGCTATCGCGAGCAATCGAGCGTCGACCGGCTGCTCCTACAGAAGATCCATGTGGGTCAGCCGACGATATAGGTCTGGCCGGTCTGCAGGCCTTCCACACTCTTGGCGTAGGCCAGCGCCACGTCGGCGCCGGGAACCGGCTTATAGCCATGGAAGTACGGGGCGTAACTGTCCATGGCCTCCACCAGCACGGTCGGGCTTACCGAGTTCACCCGCAGGCCGCGCGGCAACTCGATGGCGGCGGCGCGGACGAAACCGTCGATGGCGCCGTTGACCAGGGCTGCCGAGGCGCCGCTGCGGATCGGGTCGCGGTTGAGGATGCCGGAGGTGAAGGTGAACGAGGCGCCGTCGTTGGCGAACTCGCGACCGATCAGCAGCAGGTTGACCTGGCCCATCAGCTTGTCCTGCAGGCCCAGGGCGAAGTGCTGTTCGCTCATCTCGCCCAGTGGCGCGAAGGTGACATTGCCCGCGGCGCAGATCAGCGCGTCGAATGTGCCGGTTTGCTCGAAGAGTGCGCGGATCGAGGCGCTGTCGCTGATGTCCACCTGGAAATCACCGCTGGTACGGCCGATGCGGATGACTTCATGACGCTGCGACAGTTCTTTGTCGACCGCTGAACCTATGGTGCCGTTGGCGCCGATCAGAAGAATTTTCATGGGGCTGTTCCTCGCGTGGGTTGAACGAGGTTGCAGTCTAGTGCTGGTTTTTCCCGTTGATTAGCGCACTAATAGGCAACCTTTGGTTTTCAAATGGAAACAATCCATGAGCGAGATGGATGACCTGGCGGCGTTCGCCGTGCTGATCGAGGCCGGCAGTTTCACCCTGGCCGCCCAGCAATTGGGTTGCAGCAAGGGGCAATTGTCCAAGCGCATCAGCGCCCTGGAGGCGCAGTTCTCGGTCGTGCTGTTGCAGCGCACCACGCGCCGCTTGAGCCTGACTGCGGCGGGCGCCGCCTTGTTGCCCCAGGCCCAGGCGCTACTGGTCCAGGTCGAGCGGGCGCGCCAGGCGCTGGCGCGGCTCAAGGACGACATGGCCGGGCCGGTGCGGCTGACGGTGCCGGTGTCCCTGGGGGAGACCTTTTTCGAGGGCCTGTTGCTGGAGTTTTCCCGGCAGTATCCCGAGGTGCAGATCGAGCTGGAGCTGAACAACAACTACCGTGACCTGACCCGGGACGGCTTCGACCTGGCGATCCGCTCGGAAGTGGCCAACGACCAGCGGCTGGTGGCCAGGCCGCTGCTGGCCTGGCACGAGATGACCTGCGCCAGCCCGGCCTACCTGGAGCAATATGGCGAGCCGCAGACGCCCAGGGACCTGGCCGAGCATCGCTGCCTGCTCAACAGTCATTACAGCGGTCGTGAGGAGTGGCTCTATCACCAGCAGCACGAGCTGTTGCGGGTGCGGGTGTCGGGGCCCTTCGCCAGCAATCACTACAACCTGCTGAAAAAGGCCGCGCTGGTGGGCGCCGGGATCGCCCGGCTGCCGTCCTACCTGCTGCAGGCGGAATTGGCCGATGGGCGTTTGCGCGGGCTGCTGCGCGACTACCAGACCCGCAGCATGCCGATGTACCTGGTGCACCCGTATCAGGGCGGGCTGCCCAGGCGCACCCAGGTCCTGGCCGATTACCTGATCGGCTGGTTCAAGCGCAGCGGCGAAGCGTTGGATCGCCTCTGACTTGATGCTGCGATGGACCTTGTAGCCGCTGCCGCAGCTACAGCGGTGGGCGATCAAATCTGTAGGAGCGCAGCTTGCTCGCGATGGCCGCGCCACGGACTGTCTGAAAAACCGCGTTATCGTTCATCGCGAGCAAGCTGCGCTCCTACAGGGACAGAGGGTCAAGGTCGCTGGTAGCGGCGGGCGATCAGGTGGTCGATGGAGAGCTTGCCGGGGCCGCGGGCCATCAGGTACAGCAGGACCGCCGCCCAGGTGCCGTGGGTCGGGTAGGCATCGGGGTAGACGAACAGCTGGATGGTCAGGGTCATGCCCAGCAGCGCCAGGGCCGAGAAGCGCGTGGCGAAACCGACCAGGAGCAGCAGCGGGAACAGATGCTCGGCGAATGCCGCCAGGTGCGCGGCCAGTTCGGGGGAGAGCAGCGGTACCCGGTACTCGCTCTGGAACAAGGGAATGGTCGAGTCGGCCAGGCGCGGCATGCCGAGCTCGAACGTCCCGGAGAACAGATCGATGGCCAGGCCCTCGACCTTGGTCTGGCCGGATTTCCAGAACACCGCGGCAATCGAGAAGCGCGCGATAAAGGCGATCAGGCTGTGGGGAATACGCTCCAGCAACTGGATGAGTCGGTTCACCCCGTGGCTGAGCGGGTGGTGCTTGGTGCAGTGGGTGTGCATGTTCAAACCTCGGAATGGGGGGACAGGCGAGTGATGGCGCCGCGACCGATCAACAGCGCCAGGGCCTGGCTCGGCTCGAATGCCGGATCGGCCGCCAAGGCATTGGCCACAGCGACCTGCAGCGGCTGTGAGTGGCGCAGGCTGTGGATGAAGCAGGCGACTCCGGCGTCGATGGCGAACACTTCGACCTCCAGGTCGTGACGCAGTACCAGGGCGTTTTGTCCTTGCTGCAAGTCGATCGCCTGCCAGTCGCCATCGCCCTGGTGGGCGGCCCATAAGGCGACCACCGGGTGGGCTGATTCCAGCAGGCCGAGCGAAGGGTGCAGCTCCAGGCGCAATTGCCCCAGGCTTGCAGGCTCGGCCATGGCCGCGGCGATCTGCTGCGGTTGTACCGGGCAGGCGTCGGCGGCGTGATAGGCGCTGACCCGCAGGCGTTCCAGGCGCGCGACATCGGCCAGGTAAGGCAGGCTGGTGGCGGGAGGGAAACCGCCGATGAAGTCGGCGAAGTCATGGCCATAGTCGCTGAGCACGGCGCTGGTGGGCGGAAAGCGCCTGACGTAGAGCGCGGCCATGGCCCGGAAGAACTCATCGCCCACCAGTTGCGCCACCACCGGATAGGCATCGGCCAGGGCGTTGATCAGCGAACTCTGCACATTGTTGCGGTACACCGCGAAGCGGCTGGCCGGGTCGGCGCCGTTGCCGCAGTACAGGCCCGCGGGGCAGGGCTGGTCGGGGTCGAGCAGGGCGCTGGCGAAGCTGGCTTGCGTGTTCACGGCAGCCTCCTGGCGCATTGCAGCAGCTCGTCCGCCTGGCGCACCTCGGCGTGCAGCACGGAAAACGCCGGCACCTGGTTGTCGCGCTCGATCAGGGTCGCGGTCGGCCCGATCCGTTCCAGCAGCCGCAGGTACAGCGCCCACACGGCGTTATCGATCGGCGCGCCGTGATCGTCGATCAACAAGCGGTCGCCCAGGCTGTCAGTGTCTTCGGCAAACCCGGCGAGGTGGATCTCACCCACCGCGTGCAACGGCAGGGCATCGATATAGGCCAACGGGTCGCGCCGGTGGTTGATGCACGACACGTAGACATTGTTCACGTCCAGCAACAGGCCGCAGCCGGTGCGGCCTATCACCTCGCGGATGAATTCGGCCTCGTCCATGCTCGACTGACGAAACTCCAGATAGGTCGCCGGGTTCTCCAGCAGCATGGGGCGGCGCAATGTGTTCTGTACCTGGTCGATGTGTTCGCAGACGCGGTCCAGGGTCGGGCGGTCATAGGCCAGGGGCAGCAGGTCATTGAGAAACACCGGGCCATGGCTGGACCAGGCCAGGTGTTCGGAAAAGGACTGGGGTTGATAACGCTCGATCAGCACGGCCAGGCGTTTGAGGTGCTGTTGGTCCAGCGGACCTTCGGCGCCGATCGACAGGCCGACGCCGTGCAGCGACAGCGGATACTGCTCGCGGATCAGCCCCAGGTAGTGATGGAACGGCCCACCGGCGACCATGTAGTTTTCCGCATGGACTTCAAAGAAACCGATATCGGGCTGTTCCCTCAGGACCTGGCGAAAATGCTCGGTCTTGAGCCCCAGCCCGGCGCGTTGCGGCAGGCTGGAGGCGGTCGCCTGAGTGGCGGGATGGAGGGGGAGTGGTACGGCCATGTTCATCATCGACACTCAGGCAGACGGTGGATTACGACTTGGCTTTGTAGGCCTGGAGCTGGCCGAAACCGGTAGGCGAGGTGCTGCTGGCGGTTTTCTCGCAGGTGCCTTTAGGAACCAGTTTCCAGGCGTTGGCCTGGTGGTCGACTTTGGCGGTGCCGGCACAGGTGGTGCCCGCGCCTGCGGCGCAATCGTTCTTGCCTTTCATGGCGACGCCAAAGCATTTCTCCATGTCGTCGGCGGCCTGGGCGGTGGTCGGCAGCGCGGCCATGCTCAAGGCAGAACCGAGGGCCAGGGCCAGGGCGGCGGCGGACAGGGTGCGAGTGGTAGCGGTCATGGTGTTTCTCCAGAAAAGGTATTTGGGAAGGCAGGCATGTGTGCCTGCTTACCCCTCTAGAGAAAGGTCGATGGGGTTTGTTACAGCCCAGGTGAAAAAAATCCAGTTGTAGCCGCTGCCGCAGGCTGCGATCGACGGCGAAGCCGGCGCAATCACTGGCCGCACGGTGTACCTGGCCTTCCGAGTGGCCAGCCTCTGCGGGGCGTCGCCCCGATCGCAGCCTGCGGCAGCGGCTACAGGAGGGGCGATTTCCAGGCGAAAAAAAACGGCCCCGAAGGGCCGTTCTTTGTTGCAGCAGGTGTTCAGCCGCCCAGATAGGCTTCGCGCACCTTGGGGTCGGTCAGCAGGGCTTCGCCGGTGCCTTGCATCACCACCCGGCCGTTTTCCAGGACATAGGCTCGGTCGGCGATCTTCAGCGCCTGGTTGGCGTTCTGCTCCACCAGGAACACCGTCACGCCGTCACGGCGCAGCTGTTCGATGATGTCGAAGATCTGCTGGATGATGATCGGCGCCAGGCCCAGGGACGGTTCGTCGAGCAGCAACAGCTTGGGCTTGCTCATCAGCGCGCGGCCGATGGCGAGCATCTGCTGTTCGCCGCCGGACATGGTGCCGCCGCGCTGGTTGAAGCGTTCCTTGAGGCGCGGGAACAGGCCCAGGACCTTGTCCATCTGCTCCTGGTAATCGCCCTTTTCGGTGAAGAACCCGCCCATGGCGAGGTTCTCCTCCACGGTCAGGCGGGCGAATACCCGACGACCTTCCGGCACCACGGCAATGCTCTTGCGCATGATCTGCGCGGAGGTCTGCCCCACCAGCTCTTCACCCAGGTAACGGATGCTGCCGCTGTGGGCCTGCGGCGAACCGCAGAGGGTCATCAGCAGGGTGGATTTGCCGGCGCCGTTGGCGCCGATCAAGGTGACGATCTCGCCCTGGCGGATCTCGACGTTGACGCTGTGCAGCGCCTGGATCTTGCCGTAGAAGGTGGAAACGTTTTCGAACTGCAGCATTTACGCTTCCCCCAGGTAGGCTTTGATCACTTCGGGATTGTCGCGGATCTGTTCTGGCGTGCCGTCGGCCAGGGGCGTGCCCTGGTTGATCACGACGATGTGGTCGGAAATGCTCATGACCAGCTTCATGTCGTGTTCGATCAGCAGCACCGTGGCGTTGTGCTCTTCGCGCAGCACGCCGATCAGCGCCTTGAGGTCCTCGGTTTCCCGCGGGTTGAGGCCGGCGGCCGGTTCGTCGAGCATGAGGATCCGCGGACGGGTCATCATGCAGCGGGCGATTTCCAGGCGGCGTTGCTGACCGTAGGCCAGGGTGCCGGCGGGACGGTTGGCGAACTCCTTGAGGTTGACCTTTTCCAGCCAGTACTCGGCGTATTCCATGGCCTCGCGCTCGCTCTTGCGGAACCCCGGGGTCTTGAACAGGCCGGCCAGGAAGTTGGTGTTCAGGTGACGGTGCTGGGCGATCAACAGGTTCTCGACCGCGGTCATGTCCTTGAACAGCCGCACGTTCTGGAAGGTGCGTACCACACCCTTGAGGGCGATCTTGTGGCCGGGCAGCCCCTGGATCGGCTCGCCGTCCAGCAGGATGCTGCCGGCGGTGGGCTGGTAGAAACCGGTCAGGCAGTTGAACACCGTGGTCTTGCCGGCGCCGTTCGGGCCGATCATCGACACCACCTGTTTTTCTTTGACGGTCAGGGCTACGCCGTTGACCGCCAGCAGGCCGCCAAAGCGCATGCTCAGGCCCGTTACTTTGAGGATCTCACGGCTCATTTGCGCGGCTCCGCTTTCAGTTGCAGGACGGGACGTTGCATGGGCAGCAGTCCTTGAGGACGCCAGATCATCATCAGCACCATCATGGCGCCGAACATCAACATGCGGTATTCGCTGAATTCACGCATCAGTTCAGGCAGCAGGATCATCACGGTGGCCGCGAGGACCACGCCCAACTGCGAACCCATGCCGCCCAATACCACGATGGCGAGGATGGTCGCGGACTCGATGAAGGTGAAGGACTCCGGCGTCACCAGGCCCTGGCGCGCGGCGAAGAAGCTGCCGGCGAAACCGGCGAAGCAGGCACCCAGGGTGAAGGCCGACAGCTTGATCACGGTCGGGTTCAGGCCCAGTGCGCGGCAGGCGATTTCGTCTTCACGCAGGGCTTCCCAGGCACGCCCCAGGGGCATGCGCAGCAAGCGGTTGATGACGAACAGGGCAAACAGCGCCAGCAACAGCGCGACCAGGTAAAGGAAGATCACCTTGTTGATCGAGTTGTATTCGATGCCGAAGTACTCGTGGAAGGTCTGCAAGCCCTCGGCGGCCCGGCGTTCGAAGGACAGGCCGAAGAACGTCGGTTTATCGATGTTGCTGATACCGTTCGGACCACCGGTGAGGTCGGTCAGGTTGCGCAGGAACAGGCGGATGATTTCACCGAAGCCCAGGGTCACGATCGCCAGGTAGTCACCGCGCAGGCGCAATACCGGGAAGCCCAGCAGGAAGCCGAAGGTGGCCGCCATCAGGCCGGCGATAGGCAGGCAGATCCAGAAGCTCAACCCGTAGTAGTGCGACAGCAGCGCGTAGCTGTAGGCGCCCACGGCGTAGAAGCCGACGTACCCCAGGTCCAGCAGGCCGGCCAGGCCGACCACGATGTTCAGGCCCAGGCCGAGCATCACGTAGATCAGCACCAGGGTGGCGATGTCCACCGCGCCGCGGGAGCCGAAGAACGGCCAGATAAACGCACCGATGATCAGCGCAATGATGATCCAGCGCTGGGTGGTCGGCAGGGTCAGGAAGTTACTGGCCTTGGCCGGGATCACCGGCATGTTGGGCGAGGACTTCCAGGCCGCGCTGATCTGATGGTCGAACAGCACCCGCAGGAACATCAGTACCGAACACAGGGCGATGATGGTCAGCGTGGTGGGGCTGGTGCCATGGACTTCCAGGTTGATGCCGACGATGGTCAGTTTCAAACCGAGTATCGGGTAGGCGACAGCCCACACCAGCAAGGCGCTGAAGAACGCCTGTCGAAGATTCCTAGTCATACTTTCTCAACCTCCGGACGGCCCAGCAGGCCGGTTGGCCGGAACAACAACACCAGAACCAGCAGGCCGAACGCCACGACGTCCTTGTACTGGTCGCCGAAGATATCGGCACCGAAGGCTTCCGCCACCCCAAGTACCAGGCCGCCCAGCATGGCGCCCGGAATGCTGCCGATGCCGCCCAGTACCGCGGCGGTGAAGGCCTTGAGACCGACCAGGAAGCCGGCGTTGGGGTTGATCACGCCGTATTGCATGCTCAGCAGCACGGCCGCGATCGCCGCCAGCGCGGCACCGATCACGAAGGTCAGGGCGATGATGTTGTTGGTGTTGATACCCAGCAGGTTGGCCATCTTGATGTCCTCGGCGCAGGCACGGCAGGCGCGGCCCAGGCGGGAACGGGAGATGAACAGGGTCAGGCCGAGCATGGCGATCAGGGTCACCACGAACACCACGATTTGCATGTAGGAGATCAGCACTTCATGTGCGCCACCTGGCCCGATGGAGAAGTTGCCCGGGATCAGGTTGGGGATGGATTTGTCCTTGGAGTCCTGCGCCAGCAGAACCGTGTTCTGCAGGAAGATCGACATGCCGATGGCCGAGATCAGCGGGATCAGACGGTTGCTGCCGCGCAGGGGGCGGTAGGCGATCCGTTCGATGCTGTAGCCGTAGGCACTGGTAACGACGATGGTCGCGATGAAGGCCGCGGTCATCAACAGCGGGACACTGTCGAGTCCCATCATGGTCAGGCCCGCGATGGCGATGAACGCCACATAGGAACCGATCATGTACACCTCGCCGTGGGCGAAGTTGATCATTCCAATGATGCCGTAAACCATCGTATAGCCGATGGCGATCAGGGCATACGTGCTGCCAACGGTGAGACCGTTAACCAGCTGTTGGAAAAAGTGATAGAGGTCAGGCATTACAGCGCTCCTAAAAACCTGATACGCATTTCACTGGTGGAGTCATTTTCCCGCCTGCGCCCCGTGGATCTGCATCCACTTCGGGTCAGGTTTTGCCAGCGAACCGCTGATGACGGTTTTGAGATTTTCAGGTGGGCGGGCTTCCGGATCACGGAAAACAGGCCCAATACGTTCGTAAAACAAAGCCCACGGCACGCCGTGGGCTTTATTGGCAGTCAGTCAGACAGGGCCTTATTGAGGCGAGACTTCGGTTTTAGGTTTGCCGAAGTGCCACTGGTAGACCACGAACTTGAAGTCTTTCAGGTCGCCCTTGGCGTCGAAGCTCAGGTCGCCGGTCGGGGTCTTGAAAGTACCGGCGTGGATGGCTTCGGCCACCTTGGTCGGGTCTTCGCTCTTGGCGGCGGTGATACCGCCGGCAATGACTTCAACCGCGGAGTAGGAAGGGAACACGAACGGACCGCTCGGGTCTTCTTTCTTGGCCTTGAACGCATCCGCCAGGGCCACGTTGGCCGGATCCTGGTCGAAGGATTTCGGCAGGGTCACCAGCAGGCCTTCGGAAGCGTCCTTGGCGATCTGCGAAATGGAGTCGTTACCCACGCCTTCCGGGCCCATGAACTTGGCCTTCAGGCCTTTTTCCTGGGCCTGGCGCAGGATCAGGCCCAGCTCCGGGTGGTAGCCGCCGTAGTAGACGAAGTCGACGTTGGCTTGCTTGAGCTTGGCGATCATCGAGGAGAAGTCCTTGTCGCCGGCGTTGATGCCTTCGAACACGGCAACCTTGGTGCCTTTCTTCTCGAGGGTCTGTTTAACGGCGGTGGCGATGCCTTCACCGTATTGCTGCTTGTCGTGCAGTACGGCAACGATTTTCGGTTTCACGTGGTCGGCGATGTAGTTGCCGGCGGCAGGGCCCTGGGCGCTGTCCAGGCCGATGGTGCGGAACACCATCTTGTAACCACGGGTGGTGATGTCCGGGCTGGTGGCGGCGGGGGTGATCATGACCACGCCTTCGTCTTCGTAGATGTCCGAAGCCGGTTGAGTGGAGCTGGAGCACAGGTGACCGATCACGAACTTGACGCCGTCGTTGACGACTTTGTTGGCTACGGCAACGGCTTGTTTCGGATCGCAGGCATCATCGTATTCGACGGCCTGGAGCTGCTTGCCATCGACGCCGCCCTTGGCGTTGATTTGTTCGATGGCCATTTTCGCGCCACTGAACTGCATGTCGCCGTACTGGGCTACAGGGCCGGTCTTGGGGCCGGCGATGCCGATCTTGATGGTGTCAGCTGCGAACGAATGGCTGGCGACTCCGGCCAGAACCATAGCGGCAAACAGTTTGGAAATCTGCTTAGTAGCCTTATTCATAGTGCTCCACTCTTACTGTTGTAATTTTTATAGTCCTGGCGCCGTAGCAGCAGAACCGGGTCAGATATCTCTTGGATATCCCCGGAAAATGCCCCCGGCAACTGTACCGGTACAGTGTAGAGCGCCGATTGTTAGCCTGGGAAGCTGGCGCCAGGGGGCAAAATCAGGGGGTGTCGCTTTATTGAAAGAAAAAGACAGAATCGCGGCGGGGTTTTGACCGTATTCAGCGAGCAATCCTTGGCTCTCCTGCACTTCTCTATCGTTGACGCAATTGCAACCGGGTTTGTCTGCCAGAGCACCGACGTTATCATTGCGCCGATTTCTTTTCGGGACAGGCCCATGACTCAAGAACCTAGCACCCTCTATGCCAAGCTGCTTGGTGAAACCGCATCTATTACCTGGAAGGAGCTGGAGCCGTTCTTCGCCAAGGGTGCCCTATTGTGGGTCGACGCCGGCCTGGATTTGATCGAGGCAGCCGAGGCCATGGCCGAGAACCAGGCCGAGAAAGTCTCTGCCTGGCTGGCCGCCGAGAAGGTGGGCAAGGTGTCTGCGACGCGGGCGCTGGATCTGGTGGAGCGTGATCCACTGCTGTGGGCAGTGGTGGTTTCGCCGTGGATTCTGGTCCAGGAAAGGGCGCCGGCCGAAGGTTGAGCACCAAAAGGGTGCCTGGTTTTTCCGGCTGGAAGTGTGTAGCCGAGTAACCGCGATCACGGTGATGGCAAGTTGCCCGTGGAGAAAGGCCCCACCCGTTTCAGGCTGACGGTGACGTAAGCGGAATGGGAACAGTTTTCAAGGCCGCCTAAGGGCGGCCTGATTGTTTCCGGGTATTAACGCCACTTCCCTGTAAAACGCCATTTCCCCTGTAGGAGCGAAGCTTGCTCGCGATGGCGCCCTACCAGTCGACATCGCTTGAGCTTGATGCCGCTGATCGCGAGCAATCGAGCGTCGACCGGCTGCTCCTACAGAAGAGAACGGGCAGCTGTTAGTACGCTGTCCTGCCCGTATGGTTGTTCAGCGAGATGACCTTGGTCTTGCCGATGCGGTGACGATAGATCTCGCGCAGGTACTTGATGGCTTTCTTCACGCAATCGCGGGACAGGCGGATGTCGTTGATCGAGACGAACTTGTCCTTGTCGTTGATCAGCTCGCGGTACTTCTTCTCGTACATCGGCTTGATCGCGTACCAGTTGGTATCGAGGATCTTCGCCGGGTTCTCGAACTCGTTGAGCAGCTCGTCGATGCGGCTTTCATCGAACTGTTCGCTGACGATGAAATCGAGGATCGAGTTGTCCAGGGTCTCGTCGAAGCGGTACGGGTTGCGGGCGAAGCAACGCTTGATAAAGGCCACGATCAGGGTCAGGAAGTCGTCCGACAGGCACGGGCTCTTGGCGATCAGGGTGGTCAGCGAGAGGTTGGCCGAGGCGCCGATCACCAGCGCGTAACGCTTGAGGGTGGTGTTGGGGAACAGGCTGTTGAGGTGGGTCTTGAGCCGGTTCAGGTCCATGTACGACAGCTTGTAGTCCTTCGGCAGGGAGACGATCGACACCACCGACGAGCAGTTCTTGAAGAAGTGCAGGTCGTGCAGCGCGGCCGCGTCGTAACCGGAAGCCTTGTATTGCTCCAGCGCCGCGCGATAACGCTTGGACTCGATCGGCAACAGGCTGATGCCCTCGATGGCCTGGGTCACCTTGTTGAAGTGCGGCAGGTCGATGGAGCGGAAGAACAGGTCGTCGATGTTCAGGCGCTGCGGCTCTTTCTCGAACACCTTGAACTTGTCGCCGGTCGGCACCGGGGTTTCCGGGACCACGGACTCGGCATAGGCGATCGCCACCGGGCCGGCCAGGCTCATGAACAGGTCGTTGGCATCCAGGCGGATGGTCTCGCCGATGTCGATGCCGGCGCGGCGGAAATAGTTCTGGTCGTAGTCGGTGGTCACCGCCTGGGCGGTGAGGATGTTGAAGATCTGCTGGGAGATGTACTGGTTGGCGTGCTTCTCCATGGCGTTGACGTCGATGTTCTGGATGTTGCCGTCATCGCTTTCTTCGGCATAACGCATGATGTCGTTGGAAATCAGCATCATCGCGTTCCATGGGCGGATACGCCCCATGACGCTGGCTTCGCTGCTGTCTTCGTTATCGAAGTTGTAGGAGAAGTCCCATTCTTCCGACAGGTATTTGCACAGCAGGCGTCCGGCGTTGATGTGCAAGGCTTCGGACATTTCGCTGCGGTGATCGGAGATATTCGGCAGTACGCAGATACCGCTGGTGAAGATCGGCTCGAAGACGAAGGAGTGGCCGCTCTTGCTGTCGTGTTCGTCGATCGGCTTGGTGTCGAACGTCTTGTTCATGTACGAGTACTGCTGGGCCAGGCCGAACTCCGAGGCCATGCCCGAACCGGTACCGCCGCCGGCGCTGAAGATCGAGAAGTACAGGCGCGACTGGTTGGCCTTGATGCCGCAGGAGTCGATCAGGTACGAGTGGATCATTTTCCAGTCGGGGCTGGAGAAACGCTGGGTGTCCTTGTTGAGGATGATCTTGGCCAGGTACTGGCCGAGGATCGGCGCGTTACCGGCGCCACCGGCGTGGACTTCCGAGAGGTCCATGATCTTCATCTTGCTGTAGTCGCGGATGAAGCCGCTTTTTTCGCCCTTGCGCGAGAAGCGGATGCGCCCGGCGATGTCCTTGTCCAGGTCGCCCAGCATCACCAGCGGCTCGACCAGGAACACTGGTTTGCTTGCCTTGTTCTGGCCCAGGCGCAGGTTGTGGCGGATCCACTGGGCGGGGCTGTAGCCCTTGTCGGCATAGGCCTTGTCGTCGTTGTTGAATTCGTTGAGGTAGAACTTGCGGGCGTTGTACACCAGCTCCGCCACATCCAGGGCGATGTTCGACCCGCAGCGGCCCAGGCCGATCAGGCAGACCGAGGGGAACTCCTGCTCGCGGCGCGCTTCGAGCTCGTCTTCCAGGTGCGGCAGGCGCGGGAATACCGAGTCGCGCAGGCCGTCGAGGTTGTCGAGGATGCGGTCGGTGTTGGTTTCGGTGAAGTAGAGGTATTGCTGGGGCGCCTGTGGGCGCGAGCTGGACAATGGCTTCGACTCTGAAAAGCTCTGGCTGCCCGGGGTCAGCGTCAGTTCGGATACTGCGTTGGCAGAATTGTTTTTAGAAGTCATTGTGCGCCGTGTGCCTGGACTGGTCGGCTCGGTGACAAGATATCAAAGAGCCATCAAGTGGGATCTCGCGACTTTACAGTGCGATATTGGCCCCAGCGATAGGGATAAGTCTGATGGCCGCTAGGGGGAATCCTTTCATAAGTTCAGATAAATCGGCCAGTTTTCGGTGATCTTTAATCAAAAGGAGGCAAGATGATGGCAACGTTACCCACCCTCGGGTTTGCCGGTATTGGCCTGATGGGCTTGCCCATGTGTCGCCGTCTGCTGGCGGCGGGTTATCCCCTGGTGGTGTGGAATCGCAACCGGGAAAAATGCGCGCCGCTGCTGGAGGCTGGCGCGCGACTGGCCGAGACCCCGGCCCGGTTGTGCGAGGCGGCGGACCTGGTGCTGCTGTGCCTGGCCAACACCGAGGTGGTGCGCGAGGTGGTATTCGGTGCCGAGGGCATTGCCCAGGGAGCCCGGGCCGGCCAGTTGCTGGTGGACCTCTCCAGCCTGGAGCCGACCGCCACCCGGGAAATGGCCGTGCAGCTGGCGAGCACGACCGGCATGGGCTGGGTCGATGCCCCGGTGTCCGGCGGCACGCCCGGTGCCGAGGCTGGCAGCCTGGCGATCATGGTCGGTGGCGAGGCGGCGGATATCGAAAGGGTACGCCCGGTCCTGCTCAACCTGGGGCAACGGGTGACTCATATGGGCGGTGTCGGCGCCGGCCAGGTGACCAAGGCCTGCAACCAGATGATCGTCGCCTGCAATGCGCTGGTGATCGCCGAAGTGGTGGCGCTGGCCGAGCGTTCCGGGGTCGATGCGTCATTGCTGGCCGAGGCGCTGGCCGGTGGTTTCGCCGATTCCAGGCCGCTGCAGATCCTCGCCCCGCAGATGGCCGAGAGCCGCTTCGAACCGATCAAATGGCATGTACGCACCCTGCTCAAGGATCTGGACGGTGCGGTGAAGTTCTCCCGTGAACAGGGCTCGGCCACGCCGATCAGCGGATTGGCTGCACAACTGATGCGCCTGCATGGCGGCCAGGGCTATCTGGAGCAGGATCCCGCGACCCTGGTCCGCCTGTATCGCGAACCGGCGTCAGAGGGCTGACCGCGGCGACGGCGGGCCGCATGCGCTGCTCGATCTCGTCGATCACCCCGGGCAACTCTTCCAGGGGTATTGCGCGGCTGAGCAGGTAACCCTGGATGAAGTCGCAGCCGTATTGGGCGAGGAACTCGTACTGCTGCACGCTCTCGACGCCTTCGGTCACCACCTGCAAGTGCAGGGTATGGGCCATGACGATGATCGCCTGGACGATCTCTTTGTCCTGGGTCGACTGGGGCACGTCCTGGATGAACGAACGGTCGATCTTCAGGGTGTTGAGCGGCAGGCGCTTGAGGTAGGCGAGGGACGAGTAACCGGTGCCGAAGTCATCGATCGACAGCGACACCCCGAGATTGCGAACCTGCCGCAACAGGGCCACGGTGCTGTCGATGTTGCCCATCAGGGCGTTTTCCGTGACTTCCAGTTCCAGGCGCTGGGGCGCGACACCGGCGCTGCCCAGGGCGTTGGCGATCTCTTCGGCCAACTCCTCCCGGGCCAGGTTCAGGGCCGAGCAGTTCACCGCGATTTTCAGCTCGGCAAAGCCGTGGCGGGACAGGGCGGCCAGGTCCTCGCAGGCCTTGCGCAGGACCCAGTTGTCCAGTTCGGCAATCAGCCCGTTGGCTTCGGCGATCCCGATGAAGCGATCCGGGGCCAGCAGCCCGTGCAACGGATGCCGCCAGCGCACCAGCGCTTCAAGCTTGCTGACCTTGCGGCTGCCC
Organism: Pseudomonas sp. T8; assembly: GCF_024610635.1. Lineage (NCBI taxonomy): Bacteria > Pseudomonadati > Pseudomonadota > Gammaproteobacteria > Pseudomonadales > Pseudomonadaceae > Pseudomonas > Pseudomonas sp. T8. Next base: position 2,817,727 of record NZ_CP102374.1, on the reverse strand, counting down.
AGGTCGTAGATGGGCTGGTAATACAGGGTCAAGCCGGCTTCGTTGCGCAGGGCATTGCGCAGTTCTTCCTCCAGTTGCAGTTCCAGGCTCGCCTTGGTCTTCAGGTTGGTGCTGAAGAAATGCAGGCTGTTGCGACCGCTGCCCTTGGATTGATAGAGCGCCAGGTCGGCATGCTTGAGCAGCTCTTCGCTGGTCTTGCCGTCGTCGGGAAAGACGCTGATGCCGATGCTGGTGGTCATCACCATGCGCCTTCCTGCCAGCTCGATGGGTTCCTTCATCTTGCTCATGATGCGTTGCGCCATGTGCTGGGCTTCGTCGCGGTCGCTCAAGCTCATGAGGATGCAGAACTCGTCTCCGCCGAAACGCGCCACTACGTCTTGATGGCTGCGGGTGGAGCTTTTGATATGGCCGGCAATCACCTTCAACAGTTCGTCGCCGGCATCGTGGCCGAGGCTGTCGTTGATCCGCTTGAAGTGATCGATGTCGAGGAACATCACCGCGAGCATGCCGCCCTGCACGGTCTTTTCAATGAGCTTTTCGGCGAACAGCTGGTTGAAGCCGCGACGATTGATCAGGTTGGTCAGGGAGTCGTAGTGCGCCACCTGTTGCAGCGCCACCCGGGCCTGGTCCAGTTGGCTCAGCAGGGTGTTGACCCGGCGCAGGTCCTGTTCCTTGTGCTGGAGTTTCTTGTCCGCCAAGGCCGCGCTGATGCTGCTGCCAATGATCAACAGGGCGATGACGGCGATGGTCAGGCCCAGTTGCAAGGGGTTGTCGTCCACCGCGATGGAGGGTGTGCCCGTCGCCGGCAGCACCAGTTTCAACGCCCACATGCCGGTGAAATGCATGGCGACTATGCCGCCCCCCAGCAGCAGGCTGGCCGCGTATTTGAGCAACTGGTGGAGCACGCCGCTGCCGTTGCTCAGGTAGCGGGACAAGAGCAGGGCGACCAGGCTCGCGCTGATGGCGATGGCAATCGACAGGCCGAACAGGTCGGGCTGGTAGTAGGCCGTGGCTGGCGAGCGCATGGCCGCCATGCCGACATAGTGCATGGCGCAGATGCCCAGGCCGATCCAGATCGACGCCAGCAGGTAGCGCCATAGCTGCAACTGGGGATGGCTGAGGGTCTTCATCGCCAGCCAGGATGCAATCACCGCGATCAGCAGCGACAGCAGGGTCATCGGCAGGTCGTAATGGGTTTCGATGGGGATCTGCAGTGCCAGCATGCCGATGAAGTGCATGGCCCAGATGCCGCCCGCCAGGCAGAAGGCGCCGACCCAGCGCCAGCGTTGCTGGGCCGCCGCCAGGTCGACGTGGCGCACCCGTTCGGCCATGTCCAGGGTGGCGAAGCTGCCGGCGCAGGCCACCAGATAGGCGAGGATCACCAGCACGGGGTTGTGGTTGCAGGTGAGTAATACCTGCCCGCCTTCGGGGAGCTCGGTAAAAAAATGCAGACCAAGCCATTCCATCGCATGCCCCGTTTCTTGAGTCATCCAGGGCCAGCCCTGGGTGGCTGGCCAATGGGACTGAGTATAGGAAGCCGAGTCGAGGCCGGGAACGATGGTGGCAAATTGACTTAAATGATTTTGGAATTCAGCTCATAGCCAATCGAGCTAAGCACTCTGTTCGAAGTACAGCGCCGGCTCCAGGGGCGCGAGCCCGAATGCCGCGCGCGCGGCGTCGCAATCGACGTTCTGTTGGCCATTTTCCCAGGACGCCTCGAATTCGCGGCAGGTGCTGGAGCGCTGGTGGTAGATCGAACAGCTGACTTCCTTGCCGACCTCGCCGGTCAGCGCGGTGCAGCGGGTCGGCTTGCAATCGGTGCCGAGCATGGCGACCCGGCTGGGGCTGATGGACGCCACCAGATCGTCGGGGACCGTACCGCCGGAAGAGGCGCATTCACCCCAGAAAAAAGACACACGAAAGTGTGAACAGCAGGCACCGCAATTCAGACACGGACTGGCTTCGGACATGGGCGTATTCAAAGGGGAGGAGGTTGATGAGGGGGGTAGCAAGGCCGCTATTCTAGGCTTCGCAACGGCCTTGGGAAGGGGGCGCGCGAGGTATTTTTCAGGCCCTGCGCAAGCCCTTGAAAAATCGGGCTTTAGCCCCGGTATCCGGGGGCTTGCGGCGGTTTAGGCGGGGGCGCTGGCGCTGTTCGGGCGGTCGTCGAGCGCGGTCGACGGCCCGCGCTTCGGATTGCCTGGTATCAGCCTTACGAATCATTACAGACAAGCGCGGCGGGGCTGACTAGATTGCAACTTCCAGGCTCGGTTGCGTCTGGCCGAATAACAATAAAAGAGACCGACCCATGCAGAACTCGACCCAAGCGGCGAATGCCTGGCGCATTCTGTTCCTGTTGTTCCTGGCTAACCTGTTCAACTTCTTCGATCGCACCATTCCGGCCATCATCATCGAGCCGATCCGCATGGAATGGCACCTGAGCGACTTCCAGATCGGCATCATCGGCACCGCCTTCACCATCGTCTACGCCATTGCCGGCCTGCCCCTGGGGCGCATGGCCGATACCGGCTCGCGCAGCAAACTCATGGGCTGGGGCCTGGCGGTGTGGAGCGGGCTGACCGCGGTCAACGGCCTGGTGGGCAGTTTCTGGAGTTTCCTGCTCGTGCGCATGGGTGTCGGCATCGGCGAAGCCAGCTATGCACCGGCTGCCAACTCGCTGATCGGCGACCTGTTCCCGGCCCATCGCCGGGCCCGGGCCATGGGTATCTTCATGCTCGGCCTGCCCCTGGGCCTGTTGCTGGCGTTCTTCACCATCGGCGCCATGGTCAAGGTCTTCGACAGCTGGCGCGCGCCGTTCTTTATCGCCGCGGTGCCGGGCCTGTTGCTGGCGGTGTTCATGTTCTTCATCAAGGAGCCCAAGCGCGGTGCGGCGGAAACCGTCAAGGTTTCCCAGGAACGCGTCGACCGGCCGATCCGCCGGGTGCTGGCGATCCCGACCTTTCTCTGGCTGGTGCTGGCCGGGCTGACCTTCAACTTCGCCACCTACGCCTGCAACTCGTTCCTGGTGCCGATGCTGCAGCGTTATTTCCTGATGCCGTTGCAGGACGCCGCGGTGGCGACCGGGGTGATAGTCGGGTTGACCGGCCTGTTCGGGCTGACCCTGGGCGGCTGGGTCGCCGACAAGATTCACCAGCGTGTGGCCAACGGTCGGTTGTTGTTCGCCGCCTTCAGCATGCTGATCTCGACCCTGTGCACCGCCTGGGCCCTGCATGCCGGGCGCATCGAAATCGGGGTGTTCGTCGCGGTGTTCAGTGTCGGCTGGCTGTTCGCCTACAACTTCTATACCTGCGTTTACACGGCGATCCAGGATGTGGTCGAACCCCGTCTGCGCGCCACGGCCATGGCGCTGTTCTTCGCCGGCCTGTACCTGCTGGGCGGTGGCCTGGGGCCGGTGGTGGTGGGGGCGCTGTCCGATCACTTTGCCCATGCGGCGATGTACGCCGCCGGGGCTGAGCAGATGACCGAGGCGTTCAAGGCGGTTGGCCTGCATGACGCCATGTACCTGATCCCGGTGGCGTTGCTGCTGACCATGCTGTTCCTGTTCCTGGCCTCGCGCTGCTTCGTGCGCGATGCGCAGCGGATGAAGGACGGGTTGGTGCCGGCCGCGCCAGCGGGGGCTGCGGTGACCGCCTGAACAGTGCTTTGTAGGAGCGAGGCTTGCCCGCGATGAACGATGACGCGGTGTGCCAGATAGAACGGGTTGCCCCCATCGCGGGCAAGCCTCGCTCCTACAGAAGCCGATAAAAAAGGCCCGCATTGTGCGGGCCTTTTCATTTACCGGGAGAGCAGGGGGAATCAGCCCGCTACCAGTACCCGGATCGCTTCCAGGCGCAGCGCTGCTTTCTCAAGCATGGCCAGGCCTTGTTCGCGTTGTTGGCGCAGGGCCACCAGCTCGCTGTCGCGCACGGTCGGGTTGACCGCCTGCAACGCGGTCAGGCGCGCCAGTTCTTCGTCGGTGTCGGCGGCCAGGCGACGTTGCGCCTCGGCCACGCGCTCGGCGTGACGTGGGGCAATCTTCGCTTCGCCAGCGTTGATCTTCGGCGTCAGCTGGTCGCGCTGGGCCTGGATGAACTTGTTGGCGCTGGCCCGTGGCACGCTTTCCAGCTGGTCGTTGAGGGTCTCGAAGGCGACGCGCGCCGACAGGTCGTTGCCGTTGGCGTCCAGCAGGCAGCGCAGGGCGGCCGGTGGCAGGTAGCGGCCCAGTTGCAGCGAGCGCGGTGCCACCACTTCACTGACGTACAGCAGTTCCAGCAACACGGTGCCGGGTTTCAGCGCCTTGTTCTTGATCAGCGCCACGGCGGTGTTGCCCATGGAGCCGGACAGCACCAGGTCCATGCCGCCTTGCACCATCGGGTGTTCCCAGGTGATGAACTGCATGTCTTCGCGAGACAGCGCCTGGTTGCGGTCGTAGGTGATGGTCACGCCTTCGTCGTCGCCCAGGGGGAAGCTGGCGTCGAGCATTTTTTCGCTTGGCTTGAGGATCAGCGCGTTGTCCGAATGGTCTTCGCTGTCGATGCCGAAGGCGTCGAACAGGGTTTCCATGTAGATCGGCAGGGCGAACTGGTCGTCCTGCTCGAGGATCGCTTCCACCAGCGCATCACCTTCGCCAGCGCCGCCGGAGTTGAGCTCCAACAGACGGTCGCGACCGGTGTGCAGCTCGGCCTCAAGGCGTTCGCGCTCGGTGCGCGCCTCGTCGATCAGCGCTTGCCACTCGCCGTCGTCGGCTTCTTCCAGCAGCGGCAGCAGGCGCGGGCCGAACTGATGCTGCAGGGCGTTGCCGGTCGGGCAGGTATTGAGGAAGGCGTTCAGCGCTTCGTGGTACCACTGGAACAGGCGCTCTTGCGGGCTGGTTTCCAGGTACGGCACATGCAGTTCGATCACGTGTTTCTGGCCGATCCGGTCGAGACGGCCGATCCGCTGCTCCAGCAGGTCCGGGTGCGACGGCAGATCGAACAGCACCAGGTGGTGGGCGAACTGGAAGTTGCGACCTTCACTGCCGATTTCCGAGCAGATCAGCACCTGGGCGCCGAACTCTTCATCGGCGAAGTAGGCGGCGGCGCGGTCGCGCTCGAGGATGTTCATGCCTTCGTGGAACACCGTGGCCGGGATGCCGGAACGCACGCGCAGGGCGTCTTCCAGGTCCATGGCGGTTTCCGCATGGGCGCAGATCACCAGGACCTTGGTGCGCTTGAGCATTTTCAGCTGGTCGATCAGCCACTCGACACGCGGGTCGAATTTCCACCAGCGCTCTTCTTCGCTGGCGTCCGGCTGGGCCTGGAAGCTGACTTCCGGGTACAGCTCGGCGTGTTCGCCCTGCGGCAGTTCCAGGTATTCGTCCGGGCACGGCAGCGGGTAGGGGTGCAGCTTGCGCTCGGGGAAGCCTTGCACCGCGGCGCGGGTGTTGCGGAACAGCACGCGGCCGGTGCCGTGGCGGTCCAGCAGCTCGCGCACCAGGCGCGCGCTGGCCTCGCTGTCGCCCTCGTTGACGGCGGCGAGCAGGGCTTCGCCTTCGTTGCCGAGGAAGTTGTGGATGGTCTTGTGCGCTTCGGGCGACAGGCGTCCTTTATCCAGCAGTTCCTGCACGGCTTCGGCCACCGGGCGATAGTTCTCGCTCTCGGCGCGGAAGGCGGCCAGGTCGTGGAAACGGTTCGGGTCGAGCAGGCGCAGACGGGCGAAGTGGCTGTCCTGGCCCAGTTGTTCCGGGGTGGCGGTGAGCAGCAGGACGCCCGGAATCACCTCGGCCAGCTGTTCCACCAGCGCGTATTCCGGGCTGACCTGGTCTTCGTGCCATACCAGGTGGTGGGCTTCGTCGACCACCATCAGGTCCCAGCCGGCGGCGAACAGCGCGTCCTGGGCCTTCTCGTCCTCCACCAGCCATTCCAGGGCCACCAGGGCGAGCTGGGTGTCCTCGAAGGGGTTGGCGGCATCGCTTTCGATAAAACGTTCTTCGTCGAACAGCGCGACCTGCAGGTTGAAGCGCCGGCGCATTTCCACCAGCCACTGGTGCTGCAGGTTTTCCGGGACCAGGATCAGCACGCGGCTGGCGCGGCCCGACAGCAGCTGGCGATGGATCACCAGGCCGGCTTCGATGGTCTTGCCCAGGCCCACTTCGTCCGCCAGGAGAACCCGCGGCGCGATACGGTCGGCGACTTCACGGGCAATGTGCAACTGGTGGGCGATCGGCTGGGCGCGTACGCCACCCAGGCCCCACAGCGACGATTGCAACTGGCGGCTGGTGTGTTCCAGGGTGTGGTAGCGCAGGGAGAACCAGGCCAGCGGGTCGATCTGCCCGGCGAACAGACGGTCGCTGGCCAGACGGAACTGGATGAAGTTCGAGAGTTGGGTTTCCGGCAGGGTGACGACTTCGTTCTGCCCGTTGAGGCCGTGGTAGACCAGCAGGCCATCGACGTCGTCGACTTCGCGCACGGTCATCTTCCAGCCTTCGAAGTGGGTGATGGTGTCACCCGGGGAAAACCTCACGCGAGTGAGGGGCGCATTCCGTAGCGCATACTGGCGAGTGTCGCCAGTGGCCGGATAGAGCACGGTCAGCAAGCGGCCGTCCTGTGCCAGAACGGTGCCTAGACCTAGCTCGGCTTCGCTGTCACTAATCCAGCGTTGCCCCGGTTGATACTGCTGCGCCATGCTGCCTGACTCCCGCCTTGAAAAAGCCGACTATGTTAACGGATCGGCGCCCTCAGGCCAAAGAACTCTAACAAAAACAACTACGCTGGAAGGTAGCGTATCGGGCGCATTTGTCGGGGCTCGGGGCACTATCGGGTGACGACTGGGTCACAAGTTTGCGACCGATGGCTCAAGTCGCCCCCGCAGCAGCCGACAGCCTGCCGACAGGAGACCAATAATATGCTGCCCCCGATGCTGCCCTTGAGTGCCGTGCCCGTGACCTCCCAGCAGGATCCGATCCGGCCGCGCCCGGATATCCCGCCGGTGGTGCCGGTGCAACAGAGTTCCAACGAAAGCACCATCGACCTGCAAAAGCGCGATGCCGAACAGTCGGCGCTGCTGCTGCGCGAAGAACAGCAGCGCCAGCAACAAAAGCACAAACGCCAGCGTGAGGCCGAGAACGATCCCGAACTGCACCTGGCCGTGCCCGGGGACGAGTTGAATGCCGACAACACTGTGCCGGTGGTGCCGCTGATCGAGGATGCGCCACGCCAGGGGCTGTGGGTCGACGTCGAGGTTTAGATAGCGCTCTTGAATGCCTGCAACGGCGAGGCAGGCATCACATGCCGCAATCCGCACGATGCTGGTCAAATACGGCGGACCTCCACCTTTAATTGCGCTCGATACCTGCCGATCACTGGTCAGCCGCCGCGTCACGCCGCATTATTGGCAAACCCGCAAGGGCCGCAGCCGCGCTATCTATATATAGAGGCTGTGGTCGACATTGACCTGAATGATGCAAGCCAACGCCATGAGCCAAGACGACAACCTGATCGACCTGAACGCCGAACGTGCCAAGCGTGTGCATGACCTGAAGGAAAAACGCCTGAATGAAGTGCGCCAGGCCTTCGAGCAGGCAATGCCTCTGGGCAAGCCGAAGAAGAAACCGAAAAAGCCGAAAAAGCGCTGAACCGGGCGCGATCTGTTGATGTAAGTCAGTTATTTCCCCTCCCTGTCGTCCTGTCTTGGGCGACCATTGACCCCGGTCAATTTTCCCCGCCGCCTCTTTGGTTAACTTAGCCCCATCGCAACAGGGCAAGAGCAGGAGGCCAGTCATGTTTTTCGATAATGTGGTGATCGCCGGAGTGCTGACTGTCGGCCTCATGGTTCTGTTTTTCGCCGGGTTTGGATTTTTCATCTGGAAAGATGCGCATAAACGCAAAAAACCTTAAGTCTTTCCGGTAACGAGCACGCAAGGCATTTTGGGCAACTTCGGTTGCCCTTTTTTTTGCCTGTGTGTTTTGTGGGGGAACGATCACTTCCTTCAGGCACAAAAAAAGGTGCGACCCAAGGGGCGCACCTTTTTTGTCGCGGACCGAGCGAATCAGGTCCCGAGGGCTTTCGAGGCCAGCCAGAACAGACCGGCCGACAGCGCCACGGTCGCCGGCAGGGTCAGTACCCAGGCCAGCAGGATGGTGCGCACGGTGCCGCTTTGCAGGCCGCTTTTGTTGGCGACCATGGTCCCGGCCACACCCGACGACAGCACGTGAGTGGTCGATACCGGCAGGCTGAAGATATTGGCCATGCCGATCAGGCCGGCGGCGGTGATCTGCGCCGACATGCCCTGGGCATAGGTCATGCCTTGCTTGCCGATCTTCTCGCCGATGGTCTGCACCACACGTTTCCAACCGATCATGGTCCCCAGGCCAAGGGCCAGGGCCACGGCCAGGATCACCCAGAACGGCGCGTATTCGGTGGTGGCGGTCAGGTCTTTGCGCAACTTGTCCAGGTCAGCCTTTTCACGGGCCGCGAGGTTCGGCAGCTTGCCGACTTTCTTCGCGGTGTCGTCCAGGCAGAGCAGGTAGCGACGCACTTCGATGCGGCTTTCGGCCGGCAGCGAGTGATAGTCGGCTACACCCTTGAGGGTGCCCAGCAGCGCGGCGATGGTCGGTTCGGTCTGCTGCGGGTTGCAGCGGAATTTGCCTGGCAGATCGTCCTTCACGCTTTTGCCCAGGGCCAGGAACTCGCCCAGGGAGTCCTGGTTGCGCTGGTAGAACTGGCTCAGGTGCAGGGTGGCGTCGCGGGTACGTTCGATCTGGTAGGTGGTGCTGTTCAGGTCGAGCACGAACTGCGCGGGCACGATACCGATCAGTACCAGCATGATCAGGCCGATGCCTTTCTGGCCGTCGTTGGAACCGTGCACGAAGCTCACGGCCATGGCCGAGATCACCAGCACCAGGCGGTTCCAGAAGGGCGGATGTTTCTTGTCGTCGACCTTGCGGCGTTGTTCCGGGGTCTTGTGCATCTTCGAGATCGGGCGCCACCACTTCAGGCCGATCAGCACCAGGGCGGCAATCAGGAAGCCGGCCATGGGCGAGAACACCAGGGAAGCGCCGATGTCGATCGCCTTCTGCCAGTTCACGCCATCGCCCAGCGGGATGTCGTTGAGCAGGGCGTTGGCCAGGCCGACGCCGAGGATCGAACCGATCAGGGTGTGGGAGCTGGAGGCGGGAATACCGAAGTACCAGGTGCCCAGGTTCCAGGTGATGGCCGCAGCCAGCAACGAGAAGACCATGGCCAGGCCGTGGCCGGTGTTGACATTGATCAGCAGCTCGACCGGCAGCAGATGGACGATGGCATAGGCCACGCCGACGCCGCCCAGCAGCACGCCGAGGAAATTGAATACACCGGAAAAGAATACGGCCAGGTGCGGCGGCATGGCTTTGGTGTAGATAACAGTGGCAACCGCATTTGCGGTGTCATGAAAGCCGTTGATGAACTCGTAGGCGAGGACAAAAGCCAGGGCGAGCAAGAGGCTCACAAGCACCCAAGCATCCAGTCCGCTGAATAAATCGATCATGAAGGTTTTCTGACCCGGTCATAAGGGGGCGCGATTATGCCAGAAAACCCTGGTAATCGATGCACTAGGTGCTGGTTGGTAACATTCTTCAACGAAAAAGCCGGAGGCAGGCCAATGGCCATGCCTTTTTTCGAGGCATGGGCAAACCCTTGATTTTACTGGGGCTCATCCTCTAGGTCAGGGATGCAAGACTCAGCCAAACGTCTCAAACGCTTGTATGAAATTTCACTTCCATGACAGTTCTTGAGCCTTTGGGGCCCATCCGCGGCTGCACGGCGGATGCCCGGCCGACCTTGCGATCGGCATTTATCTGCAAGGGCATCGAGCAGTGCGAAAGCTTCAGGCGAAGAGCGTCACGGCTGTTCTGCCTTGAGCTCTTTTTCCATCTTCTGCAGTTCTTGGGTAAATGCCTGGTCGAGAATGCTGGCGCGTTTTCGCCAAGGTTTGCGTTCCGGTTCAGGCTGGGCGGCGTAGGTGGTGACTTCGCCTCCGTAAACTTCCTTGTAACGTTGTTCCTGGCGCTCAAGTTCCGCGCGCAGTTCGTCTTTCGTCACAGTGTTACCTAACTGAGTTGAGATTATCCCGATGATACGCATTGCCTCGATCGGGTTTATCGAGCGCCTCGTGCTCGGCTCGATTAAAGGAGCCAGGATTGCGATGGGGCTCGCCAAACCGCTTCTTGTTGCATGCGGCCACGCCACCGGACAAGAACAGCTGTCGTAGCAACAGTCACTTTTTTGCAAGCACATTGGCCGGGCATATTGAGATGAGCGTCAAGCGCTTGCAGCAGGAAGCGTCACTTACCGATACGCACCCTGATGATGCTGCCGAACGCAGAAAAGCGTCGGTGATCACTTTGCTCATTATAGCGGCGGCCATGAATAACTCTATCGGCAATAAGTTAAAAATCGTCAACTTGATATCAGGGTTTTGTTACACGAAAGTTTTAAGCCGGATGATGAGAGTGGTGACGCTGCAGTTCTGTAACAAGGCCTGACAAGTTGCCTGGATTAACACGGAAGAAATGAGAGTTTTATTGGCGGCGAAAAAACGCCACATCGCGTAGAAGCACTTAATCGTGGTGGATTGCGATTATCGGTCGATGGTTCGATAATCGCCCAATGTTGGCTGTGCAGGCTTGTGCATCCTCTCCAGTACGGCTTGTAATAAGCCAGACTTCCGTCGCAGAGAACCTGAAATGAACGATCAATTGCGTAATTCCTTCGCTTCCGCCGCGCCACCGATTGTCGCTTCGCCGGCCAAGCGGATTCAGGCGCTGACGGGTGATCCGGATTTCATGACTTCTCTGGCTCGCGGCCTGGCGGTGGTCCAGGCCTTTCAGGAGCGCAAGCGCCATCTGACCATCGCCCAGATCAGCCACCGCACGGAGATTCCCCGTGCCGCCGTGCGCCGCTGCCTGCATACCCTGATCAAGCTCGGTTATGCCACCACCGACGGCCGTACCTATTCGTTGCTGCCCAAGGTGTTGACGCTGGGGCACGCCTACCTGTCTTCCACGCCGCTGGCGGTGTCGGCCCAGCCTTACCTGGACCGCATGAGCGAGCAACTGCACGAAGCCTGCAACATGGCCACCCTGGAAGGCGACGACATTCTGTACATCGCCCGTTCGGCCACCACCCAGCGCCTGATCTCGGTCGATCTCTCGGTCGGTGGGCGCCTGCCGGCCTACTGCACATCCATGGGCCGGATCCTGCTGGCAGCGCTGGATGACGCTTCGTTGCGCGAATACCTCGAGCATGCCGACCTGCAAGCCAAGACCAGCCGTACCCTGCACACGCCGGAGGCGCTGCTCGAATGCCTGCAACAGGTTCGGCAGCAGGGCTGGTGCATTGTCGATCAGGAGCTGGAGCAAGGCCTGCGCTCCATCGCCGTGCCGGTGTACGACGCTTCGGGCCAGGTGCTGGCCGCGCTCAACGTCAGTACCCATGCCGGCCGCGTCAGCCGCGCCGAGCTGGAGCAGCGCTTCTTGCCGGGCCTGCTCAGCGCCAGTCGCGACCTCAGCGCCCAATTGTTCGCTTGAGGGCTGCCTGCTTAAGCTGTTCGATAAACGCACAGATACGCGCTTGCTGAATTGACGCTCTTTCCCTTGCCTCATTAATGTCGCGGCAGCGTCATCCGGCCACTGGAGTTCTGCCTCTCCATTGGCCGCGTGGCGACCCCATAATAATGAAGAGGCCAACCCCCCATGAGCATCGCCCGCGCACCCAGCCGCGCTCCTTTATCCTGCCTTCGCCTGCCGACGGCCTGATCCCGCAAGACCCTCTTTCGATTTGAACCGACCAGCTTTGGCTGGCACCTGTTCGCCTGCGTTTTTCGCGTGGAATAAAAATAATGAACCAGCCTCAATCCGCTGTAGGGAACTGCCTCGATGTGCAGTCCTTTATCAATGCCCAGCCGCTGTCGCGCTATCAGTGGCGGGTGGTGATCCTGTGTTTCCTGATTGTCTTTCTCGATGGCCTCGACACCGCGGCCATGGGATTCATCGCGCCGGCGCTGTCCCAGGATTGGGGTATCGACCGCGCCAGCCTCGGCCCGGTGATGAGTGCGGCGCTGATCGGCATGGTGTTCGGGGCGCTGGGCTCCGGCCCGCTGGCTGACCGCTTCGGGCGCAAAGTGGTGCTGGTGGGAGCGGTGCTGCTGTTCGGTGCGTTCAGCCTGGCGTCGGCCTACAGCACCAATGTCGACCAGTTGCTGGTGCTGCGTTTCCTCACCGGCCTGGGCCTGGGCGCCGGCATGCCGAATGCCACCACGCTGCTCTCCGAATACACCCCCGAGCGCCACAAGTCGTTGCTGGTGACCAGCATGTTCTGTGGTTTCAACCTGGGCATGGCCGGTGGCGGTTTCATTTCCGCCAAGCTGATCCCGGCGTTCGGCTGGCACAGCCTGCTGCTGATCGGCGGGATCCTGCCGCTGATCCTGGCCGTGGTGCTGCTGGCCTGGCTGCCGGAGTCGGCGCGTTACCTGGTGGTGCGCAATCGTGGTACCGACAAGGTGCGCAAGGCCCTGGCGCCCATCGAGCCGGGCACGGTCGGCCAGGCCGCGAGCTTCAGCGTGCCGGAACAGAAGACGGTGAAGGCGCGCAATGTGTTTGCGGTGATTTTCTCCGGGACCTACAGCGCTGGCACCTTGCTGTTGTGGCTGACCTATTTCATGGGGTTGGTGATCGTGTACCTGCTGACCAGCTGGCTGCCGACCCTGATGCGCGACAGCGGCGCGAGCATGGAGCAGGCGGCCTTTATTGGCGCGCTGTTCCAGTTTGGCGGGGTGCTCAGCGCCGTGGCGGTGGGCTGGGCCATGGACCGCTTCAACCCGCACAAGGTCATCGGCACCTTCTACCTGCTGGCCGGGGTCTTCGCCTACGCGGTCGGGCAAAGCCTGGGCAACATCACCTTGCTGGCGACCCTGGTGCTGATCGCCGGCATGTGCGTCAACGGCGCGCAATCGGCGATGCCATCCCTGGCCGCGCGTTTCTATCCGACCCAGGGCCGCGCCACCGGCGTGTCGTGGATGCTCGGCATCGGCCGCTTCGGCGCCATCCTCGGGGCCTGGATGGGCGCCACGCTCTTGGGGCTGGGCTGGAACTTCGAGCAGGTGCTGACCGCGCTAGTGATCCCGGCGGCGCTGGCGACCACGGCGGTGGTGATCAAGGGCATGGTCAGCCATGCGGACGCGACCTGATCGAATGAGCAAAGCGCTCCCGAAGGGGGCGCTGAATACCTGTAGCCGCTGCCGCAGGCTGCGATAAGGCCGAAGGCCTTCAGCGAGCCTGAGGTCTTCGCGACCGTTCTCCGGACGCGGCCCGGGTCGATCGCAGCCTGCGGCAGTGGCCGCGGCGCAATCGATAGTCAGGCAACAATCTGTTCGATAAACGAACGCTCAGTCGATTATCGGATTGTTTGGGTTTTTCCCCCGGCTTAATCTTCAGTCACTCAGGCGTATCCCTCGCGCCTTTTTCTTCCAGTCGCTCAATAACAATCGGGAGATCCCTCCATGGCTGAAATCCTTTCGCTGCACGATGCGGTGAAGCAGTTCGTCAACGACGGCGATACCGTCGCGCTCGAAGGCTTCACCCACCTGATCCCCACGGCCGCGGGTCACGAAATCATTCGCCAGGGCAAAAAAGACCTTACCCTGGTACGGATGACCCCTGACCTGATCTACGACCAGTTGATCGGTGCCGGTTGTGCCCGCAAGCTGATTTTCTCCTGGGGCGGCAACCCGGGCGTGGGTTCCCTGCATCGCCTGCGAGACGCGGTCGAGAAGCAATGGCCGCATGCCCTGGAAATCGAAGAGCACAGCCACGCCGACCTGGCCAACGCCTACGTGGCGGGTGCCTCGGGCCTGCCATTCGCGGTGTTGCGCGCTTATGCCGGCTCCGACCTGCCGAAGGTCAACCCGTTGATCAAGAGCGTGACCTGCCCATTCACCGGTGAAGTGCTGGCGGCAGTGCCATCGGTACGCCCTGACGTCACCGTGATCCACGCGCAAAAAGCCGACCGCAAGGGCAACGTGCTGCTGTGGGGCATCCTTGGCGTGCAGAAGGAGGCCGCCCTGGCCGCCAAGCGCTGCATCGTCACCGTGGAAGAAATCGTCGACGACCTGAATGCGCCGATGAACGCCTGCGTGCTGCCGACCTGGGCCCTGAGCGCGGTCTGCCACGTACCGGGCGGCGCCCATCCGTCCTACGCCCACGGTTACACCGAGCGCGACAACATCTTCTACCAGGCCTGGGACCCGATCGCCCGCGACCGTGAAACCTTCACCGCCTGGATCAACGAATACATCCGCGGCAGCGCTGACTTCAGCGAATTCCAGGCCAAGCTGGCCGCAGCAACGGGGGCCAAATAATGACTTACACCACCAATGAAATGATGACCGTTGCCGCCGCCCGCCGCCTGCAGAACGGCTCGGTGTGCTTTGTCGGGATCGGCCTGCCGTCCAAGGCCGCCAACCTGGCGCGCCTGACTTCGTCGCCGGACGTGGTGCTGATCTACGAATCCGGCCCGATCGGCGCCAAGCCCAGCGTGCTGCCGCTGTCCATCGGTGACGGCGAACTGGCCGAGACCGCGGACACCGTGGTGCCGACCGGCGAGATCTTCCGCTACTGGCTGCAAGGCGGGCGTATCGACGTCGGTTTCCTCGGCGCCGCCCAAGTCGACCGTTTCGGCAACATCAACACCACGGTGGTCGGCGATTACCACCAGCCGAAAGTCCGCCTGCCAGGTGCTGGCGGTGCGCCGGAGATCGCAGGTTCCGCCAAAAGCGTGCTGATCATCCTCAAGCAGTCGTCGCGCTCCTTTGTCGACAAGCTCGACTTCATCACCTCGGTCGGTCATGGCGAAGGCGGCGACTCGCGCAAACGCCTGGGCCTGCCAGGGGCCGGGCCGGTGGGGATCATCACCGACCTGTGCATCATGGAGCCGGAAGCCGGCACCCATGAGTTCGTGGTTACCTCGCTGCACCCGGGCGTGACCCGTGAGCAGGTGGTCGCCGCCACCGGTTGGGCGATCCGTTTCGCCGACCAGGTCGCAGAGACCGCCGCGCCGACCGAGATCGAACTGACCGCCCTGCGCGACCTGGAAGCCCGCACCGCCGCGGCCCATGGCCAGACCCCGGGAGAAGCCTGATGCGTGAAGTGTTTATCTGTGACGCCATTCGTACCCCCATCGGCCGCTTTGGTGGCGGCCTGTCGACCGTCCGTGCCGACGATCTGGCCGCCGCGCCGATCAAGGCGCTGATCGAGCGCAACCCGTCGGTGGACTGGAGCGCGGTGGACGAGGTGTTCCTCGGCTGCGCCAACCAGGCCGGCGAAGACAATCGCAACGTGGCGCGCATGGCGCTGCTGCTGGCAGGGCTGCCGGAAACCATTCCGGGTGTGACTCTCAACCGCCTGTGCGCTTCGGGCATGGATGCCATCGGCACCGCTTTCCGCGCCATCGCCAGTGGCGAGATGGAGCTGGCCATCGCCGGCGGCGTCGAGTCGATGTCCCGTGCGCCCTTTGTCATGGGCAAGGCCGACACCGCCTTTTCGCGCAACATGAAACTGGAAGACACCACCATCGGCTGGCGCTTCATCAACCCGCTGATGAAGGCCCAGTACGGCGTGGATGCCATGCCGCAGACCGCCGACAACGTCGCCGACGATTATCAGGTGTCGCGCGCCGACCAGGACGCGTTCGCCCTGCGCAGCCAGCAACGCACCGCCGCGGCGCAGGCCGCCGGGTTCTTTGCCGAGGAAATTGTCCCGGTGCGTATCGTCCACAAGAAGGGCGAGACGGTGGTCGAGCAGGACGAGCATCCGCGGGCCGATACCTCGCTGGAAACCCTGAGCAAGCTCAAGCCGGTCAATGGCCCGGACAAGACCGTCACCGCCGGCAACGCCTCGGGCGTCAACGACGGGGCGGCGGCGCTGATCCTGGCGTCGGCCGAGGCGGTGAAAAAGCACGGCCTGACCGCCCGAGCCCGGGTGCTGGGCATGGCCAGCGCCGGCGTCGCGCCACGGGTGATGGGCATCGGCCCGGTGCCGGCGGTGCGCAAGTTGACCGAGCGCCTGGGCGTGGCGGTCAGCGATTTTGATGTGATCGAACTCAACGAAGCCTTCGCCAGCCAGGGCCTGGCGGTGTTGCGCGAACTGGGCCTGGCGGACGACGCGCCCCAGGTCAACCCCAACGGCGGCGCCATCGCCCTTGGCCATCCGCTGGGCATGAGCGGCGCGCGCCTGGTATTGACCGCGCTGCACCACCTGGAAAAGACCGGTGGCAAGAAAGGCCTGGCGACCATGTGCGTGGGTGTCGGCCAGGGCCTGGCACTGGCCATCGAGCGCGTCTGACGCGCTTTTTATAAGAACGAGGATCGAGCATGACCGACAAGCCCGGTTACCGGCGCCCGCAACCAGGTACTCAGCCTGATTACCTGCACCCGGCCTACAAATCCACCAACACCCGCTCGCCGTCCAAGCCGCTGGTGTTCCTGCCCCATTCGCTGTCGGAAATCACCGGCCCGACCATCGGCGCCGATTACCTGCAGGACAAGGACAACGACCTCACCGCCCAGCATGCCGGCGAGCCCCAGGGCGAGCGCATCATCATCCACGGCCGGGTGCTGGACGAGAACGGCCTGCCGGTGCCGGGGATCCTGGTGGAGATCTGGCAGGCCAACGCCGCCGGTCGCTACAACCACGAGCGTGACCTGCACGATGCGCCGCTGGACCCGAACTTCACCGGCACCGGGCGCACCGTCACCGACGCCGATGGCTGGTACCAGTTCCAGACCATCAAGCCCGGTGCCTACCCCTGGGGTAACCACCACAATGCCTGGCGTCCGGCGCATATCCACTTCTCGCTGTTCGGGCCGAGTATCCTCACGCGCCTGGTGACCCAGATGTATTTCCCGGGCGACCCGCTGCTGGCCTACGACCCGATCTACAACTGCGTGCCGGACACCAGCGCCAAGGAACGCCTGATCGCCAGCTTCGACCTGGAGAAAACCATTCCGTCCTACGCCCTCGGCTACCGTTGGGACATCGTCTTGCGCGGCCGCGATGCCACGCCGATGGAGAAATAAGATGACGCTGACTGCGACCACGTCCCACACCGTCGGCCCCTACTACCACATCGGCCTGACCTGGCTGAACCGCGAAGACCTGACCCAGGCCGAGACCCTCGGCGAACGGGTAGCGATCAGCGGCCAGGTGGTGGATGGCAACGGCGACTTCGTCAACGACGCCATGCTGGAAATCTGGCAGGCCAACGCGGCCGGCAAGTACGATCACCCGGAAGACGATCAGGACAAGGCCCTGGACCCGAACTTCCAGGGCTTCGGCCGGGTGCCGGTGGATGGGGAAGGGCGTTTCCGCTTCACCACCATCAAGCCGGGCAGCGTGCCTGGCCTGCAGAGTTCGACCCAGGCGCCGCACCTGGTGGTGCTGGTGTTTGCCCGGGGCCTGGTCAAGCACTTGCTGACCCGCATCTACTTCGACGGCGAACCGGCCAACGCGGCCGATCCGCTGCTGGCCTGCGTGCCCGCAGAGCGTCGCGCCACCTTGCTGGCCAAGGCGGATGCGCCGGGTCACTACCACTGGAACGTGATCCTGCAGGGTACCGACGCGGAAACCGTGTTTTTCGATTATTGAGTGTGCCTGGGGGGAGCGCGAGCAAGCTCGCTCCTACATGACCGCAGTTGAATCACGGCATCGTGATCGACCCACATCCTGTAGGAGCGAGCTTGCTCGCGATAAGGCCGAATAGGCCGATACCCCCCAAGGTCGTCTTGCGGAACGGGACTGTTACAAAGTATGTCTAGACTCACCACGTCCCCAAAGAGTGAAAAGCCATGACAACGTTAACCAGTCACTACACGACCGAGGAACGCAGCAAGAGGATCTTCGCGATCGTCGGCGCCTCCTCCGGCAACCTGGTCGAATGGTTCGACTTCTACGTCTACGCCTTCTGCGCGATCTATTTCGCCCCGGCGTTTTTCCCCTCCGACGACCCCACGGTGCAACTGCTCAATACCGCCGGCGTGTTCGCCGCCGGGTTCCTGATGCGTCCTATCGGCGGCTGGCTGTTCGGCCGGGTGGCCGACAAGCACGGGCGCAAGAATTCCATGATGATCTCGGTGCTGATGATGTGCGCCGGCTCCTTGGTCATCGCCTTCCTGCCGACCTACGCCAGCATCGGTGCCTGGGCGCCGGCGCTGCTGCTGATGGCGCGGCTGTTCCAGGGCCTGTCGGTGGGCGGGGAATACGGCACCACCGCGACCTACATGAGCGAAGTCGCGCTCAAGGGCCAGCGGGGGTTCTTCGCCTCCTTCCAGTACGTGACCCTGATCGGCGGTCAACTGCTGGCAGTGCTGGTGGTGGTGATCCTGCAACAGTTTCTCGACGAGGCGGAACTCAAGGCCTGGGGCTGGCGCATTCCGTTCGTGATCGGCGCCATCGCCGCCCTGATCTCCCTGCTGCTGCGGCGCTCGCTGAAAGAAACCACCAGCAAGGAAATGCGTGAAGACAAGGACGCCGGCAGCGTGGCCGCGCTGTTCAAGCATCACTCGAAGGCCTTTGTCACCGTGCTTGGCTACACCGCCGGCGGCTCGCTGATTTTCTACACCTTCACCACCTATATGCAGAAATACCTGGTGAACACCGCCGGCATGCACGCCAAGACCGCCAGCTACATCATGACCGGCGCGCTGTTCCTTTATATGTGCATGCAGCCGCTGTTCGGCATGCTGGCGGACAAGATCGGCCGGCGTAACTCGATGCTCTGGTTCGGCGCGTTGGGCACGCTGTGCACCGTGCCTATCCTGCTGACCCTGAAAACCATCAGCAGCCCGTTCCTGGCCTTCGTGCTGATCACCCTGGCCCTGGCGATCGTCAGTTTCTACACCTCCATCAGCGGCCTGGTAAAAGCCGAGATGTTCCCGCCGCAAGTGCGGGCGCTGGGGGTAGGCCTGGCTTATGCGGTGGCCAACGCGCTGTTCGGCGGTTCGGCGGAATACGTGGCCCTGGGCCTGAAATCCCTGGGCATGGAAAACACCTTCTACTGGTACGTGACGGCGATGATGGCGATTGCCTTCCTGTTCAGCCTGCGTCTGCCTAAACAGGCGGCGTACCTGCACCACGATCTTTGACCTGTCCGCGCGCGTCCGTCGCGGACGCACGCCCCAAAGGATTGTTTATGAGTACACCGGCGAGCAACCAACTGTTCGATGCCTACTTCACCACCCGCGATATGCGCGCGGTGTTCTGCGACCAGGGCTGGGTCCAGGCCATGCTCGACTTCGAGGCCGCGCTGGCCCGGGCCGAGGCTCGGGTCGGAGTGATTCCGGCCGCGGCGGTGGCGCCGATCGAGGCGGCCTGCCGCGCCGGACTCTATGATTTTTCCGCCCTGGGCCAGGCCATCGCCACTGCGGGCAACTCAGCGATCCCACTGGTCAAGGCCCTGGGCAAGCAGATCGCCAAGACCGATGCCAGCGCCGAGCGTTATGTGCACCTGGGCGCCACCAGCCAGGATGTGATGGACAGCGGCCTGGTCCTGCAACTGCGGCAGGCGCTGAGCCTGATCGACAACGACCTGGCGCGCCTCGGCGGCATCCTGGCCGCCCAGGCCCAACGTTATGCCGACACACCCATGGCCGGCCGCACCTGGTTGCAACATGCCACGCCGGTCACCCTCGGCATGAAGATCGCCGGCTGGCTGGGGGCCGTGACCCGCAGCCGCGAGCGTCTGGCGCAGCTCAAGCCGCGCTTGCTGGTGCTGCAGTTCGGCGGGGCCTCGGGCACCCTCGCGGCTCTGGGCGAGCAGGCCCTGCCCATTGCCCAGGCCCTGGCCGAGGAGTTGCAACTGAGCCTGCCGGAACAGCCCTGGCACACCCAGCGCGACCGGCTGGTGGAGTTCGCCTCGGTGCTTGGCCTGATCGCTGGCAGCCTCGGCAAGCTCGGCCGTGACATCAGCCTGCTGATGCAGACCGAGGCGGCGGAAGTCTTCGAGCCGTCGGCGCCGGGCAAGGGCGGCTCCTCGACCATGCCGCACAAGCGCAACCCGGTGGGCGCGGCGGTATTGATCGGCGCGGCGATCCGGGTTCCCGGGCTGCTGGCGACGATGTTCAGCGCCATGCCCCAGGAGCACGAACGCAGCCTGGGCCTGTGGCACGCCGAATGGGAAACCCTGCCGGAGATCTGCTGCCTGGTGTCCGGTGCCTTGCAACAGGCGCTGCTGGTGGCCGACGGGCTGGAAGTCGACGCCGCGCGCATGGCCAGGAACCTCGACCTGACCCAGGGGCTGGTGCTGGCGGAAGCCGTGAGCATCGCCCTGGCCCAGCGCCTGGGCCGCGAGACCGCACACCATCTGCTGGAGCAGTGCTGCAAGCGTGCGGTGGCCGAACAACGGCATCTGCGCGCGGTGCTGGGGGATGAGCCGCAAGTGACCGCCGAGCTGTCGGCGGAAGAACTGGATCGCCTGCTGGACCCGGCGCATTACCTCGGCCAGGCACACGCCTGGGTCGAGCGCGCCGTGGCCGAACATTTAGCCTTGAACGCCTGAAGGAGACTGCCGTGGCATTCGTACAACTCGCCGATGGCGAACTGCATTACCAACTGGATGGCCCGGTCGATGCGCCGGTGCTGGTCCTGTCCAACTCCCTGGGTACCGACCTGCACATGTGGGACATCCAGATCCCGGCCTTTACCAAGCACTTCCGGGTGCTGCGTTTCGACACCCGTGGCCACGGCAAATCCCTGGTCACCGAAGGCCCCTACAGCATCGAGCAGTTGGGGCGTGACGTGCTGGCGCTGCTGGACGCGCTGCATATCCAGCGCGCGCATTTCTGCGGCCTGTCCATGGGCGGGCTGATCGGCCAGTGGCTGGGCATCAATGCCGGCGAGCGCCTGAACAAGCTGGTGGTGTGCAACACCGCGGCGAAGATCGGTGATCCGTCGGTATGGAACCCGCGCATCGAAACCGTGCTGCGCGATGGCCAGGCGGCCATGGTCGCATTGCGCGATGCCTCGATCGCCCGCTGGTTCACCCCGGCCTTCGCCGTGGCGCACCCGGACCAGGCCAAGCTGATCACCGACATGCTGGCGGCCACCTCGCCCCAGGGTTATGCCGCCAACTGCGCGGCGGTGCGCGATGCGGATTTCCGCGATCAACTGTCGGCGATCGAGGCACCGACCCTGGTGGTGTCCGGTACCGAAGATGCGGTCACGCCGCCCTCCGGCGGGCATTTCATTCAGGAGCGCGTGCGCGGCGCCGAATACGCCGAGTTCCATGCGGCGCACCTGTCCAACGTCCAGGCCGGCGCGGCGTTCAGCGAGCGGGTCGTGGCATTTCTGCTGGCTGACCAGAACATTTGAGGAAGCCCCCGATGGACGAGAAACAACGTTACGCCGAAGGCATGCAAGTGCGTCGCGCGGTGCTGGGCGATGCCCATGTCGATCGCAGCCTGAACACCCTGACCGAGTTCAACTCGGAGTTCCAGGAAATGATCACTCGGCACGCCTGGGGCGATATCTGGACACGTCCGGGCCTGCCACGCCACACCCGCAGCCTGATCACCATCGCCATGCTGATCGGCATGAACCGCAACGAAGAGCTCAAGCTGCACCTGCGCGCCGCCGCCAACAACGGCGTGAGCCGCGCCGAGATCAAGGAAGTGATCATGCAGAGCGCGATCTACTGCGGTATTCCGGCGGCCAACGCGACCTTCCACCTGGCCGAGTCGGTGTGGGACGAGCTGGGCGTCGAATCCCGCGCCTGATGACCCGCGACTTGTAAAGAAAGGCGGCGCCGAGCAACTCGGCGCCGCTGCGCTTTCCCTGCAGGAGCGAGCTTGCTCGCGATGAACCTGAGGGGGCCGCGTTCAATCCGCCAGTACGCGCCATCGTTGACGATCATCGCGAGCAAGCTTTGCTCCCGCAAAAAACAAGGCCAGCCCCGGGGAATGGGGCTGGCCTTGTTTTTGGTGTGGGCGAGCGAGTGGGTTTACAGCAGGCTGATCGGGTAGCTGATGATCAGGCGGTTCTCGTCGAACTCGTTGGTGCTGAAGTCGCGGCGCATGGTCGAGTTGCGCCATTTGACGTTGAGGTTCTTCAGCGTGCCGCTTTGCACGGTGTAGGCCAGCTCGCTCTCGCGTCCCCATTCCTTGCCGTCGGTGATGGTGCCGGTGTGCACGTTGTCGCCCTTGATGTAGCGGTTCATCAAGGTCAGGCCGGGTATGCCGACCGCGACGAAGTTGTAGTCATGACGCAGTTGCCAGGATCTTTCCTGGGCGTTGTCGTAGCTGGCGTTGTAGCTGTCGTTGGCCAGGGTGCCGCCGCTGGTGCCGTTGACGCGCATCCAGGCGTTGTCGCCAGTGAGTTTCTGCAGGCCGACGTAGAAGGTGTGGCCGCCGTACTTGGCCGAGAACAGGCCCGACCAGGTCTTGTTGTCCAGGTCGCCGGCGCGGGCGCTGCCATCCTCCTTGCCGTAGAAGAAGCCGATGTTGGCGCCCAGGGTCCAGTCGCCCAGCGGCTGGCTGTGGATCAGGTTGAGGTATTGCTGGCTGTAGATGTCCTTGAGCTGGGCGTTCCACACCCCGACCTGGGTGCGCTTGTCGTTGAAGCTGTATTCGCCGCCCTGGAAGTTGAAGCGGTCGGAGGTGAAGGCCGCTTTGCCGGTCATCGACATGTCGCTCATGCTGCTGTCGTCACGCGGGCTGTTGGCGCGGAACTGGCCGCCGTAGAGGGTCAGGCCGTCAATTTCCTTCGAAGTGATCTGGCCGCCGCGGAAGGTCTGGGGCAGGGAGCGACCGTCGTCCGAGCGCAGGATCGGCAGCACCGGCATCCATTCGCCGATCTTGACTTCGGTCTGCGACAGGCGGGCCTTGAACGCCACGCCCGTGCGGCCGAAGTGGTCGGCCGGACGCCCGTCATGATCCAGGGGCAGCAGCTGGGTGCCGCCGGTGCCCTTGCCGCCATCGAGCTTCAGCGAGTACAGCCCCAGCACGTCCATGCCGAAGCCGACGGTGCCCTGGGTGAAGCCGGACTTGGCGTCGAGGATGAAGCTCTGGGTCCACTCTTCAGCCTTGCCCTGGCTCTTGCCCGGGTTGGTGAAGTTACGGTTGATGTAGAAGTTGCGCAGGTTCAGGTTGACCTTGGCGTCTTCGAGAAAGCCGGACTCCGCGGCCATGACCGGCAGGGCCGTGCCGGCGATGCTGACGGCCAGCAGGCTGGGCAGCAGGGAATAGGGAGTGCGAGTGGATGGCTTCATGGATCGGGCTCTCTAATTGTTAGGGGTGAGGCAGGGCGCTGCCGCAACGTCAGGTTGCAGACAAGGTTGAAACCGGGAGGGTGGATGGAACGGAATCAGCCGGAGCGGGCAGGGCGCGGGGTCATGATGACGAACCTGTTGTTATTGGTTTTTGTAGGTGCGGGGAATGGTGCGTTGGATCAACGGGCCTGTTCAATTGGCCTTGGCGGGTTTTGGGCGATTAACGAACACAAGTGGCGGCCGTCTTCGGCCCATAAAAAAGCCCACCGGAAGGTGGGCTTTTTTCAAGCGTCATGCACTCAGAACAGCTTCAGTGGCGGTGCCTCTTTGCTCACTTCGGCTTTCTGCGAACCTTGCTCGTTCCAACCGCCACCCAGGGCCTTGTACAGGTTGACCTCGCTGGTCAGCTGCGCAAGCCGGTCGGTGATCAACGCTTGCTGCGCGCTGAACAGCGAGCGCTGGGCGTCGAGGAAGGTCAGGTTGCTGTCGACACCGATGCGGTAGCGACGCTCGGCCAGACGGTAGTAGTCCTGGTTGGCGTTGACGAAGTCACGCTGGGCCTGCAACTGCTGGTTGTAGGTCTGACGTGCGGCCAGGCCATCGGAGACTTCCTGGAAGGCGGTCTGGATGGATTTCTCGTACTGCGCCACGTTGATGTCTTTCTGGATTTTCGAGTAATCCAGGCTGGCGCGCAGGCTGCCGGCGTTGAAGATCGGGATATTGATCTGCGGCGCGAACGACCAGGTGCCCGAGCCACCCTTGAACAGGCCGCCCATGTCCGGGCTCAAGGTCCCGGCATTGGCGGTCAGGCTGATGCTCGGGAAGAACGCCGCGCGTGCCGCGCCAATACTGGCGTTGGCGGCTTTCAGGTTGTGCTCGGCGGCGAGGATGTCCGGACGGCGTTGCAGCAGTTCCGACGGCAGGCCGGCCGGCAACTCGCTGAGCAGGTCGGCCGACAACGGCTGCGCGCTCGGCAGGTTGGCCGGGATCGAGGTACCCAGCAGCAGGGTCAGGCTGTTTTCGTCCTGGGCCACCTGGCGGGTGTAACGCGCCAGTTGCACCCGGGCGTTTTCCACCGAGGTCCGCGCCTGGCTCAGGTCCAGGGCCGAGGCCACGCCGACTTCGTTGCTGCGCGAGGTGAGGCGGTAGCTCTCCTCGTAGGCCGCCAGGGTGTCCTGGGTCAGCTTGAGCAGTTCCTTGTCGGCCTGCCAGGTCAGGTAGGCGTTGGCCACGCTGGCCACCAGGCTGATCTGCGTGCTGCGCCGGGCTTCTTCGCTGGAGAAGTAGGTCTGCAAGGCCTGCTCGCTCAAGCTGCGAACGCGACCGAACAGGTCCAGCTCGTAAGCGCTGATACCCAGGGTTGCCGAGTACTGGCTGGAGATGGCCGCTTCACCGGTCTGCGACATCCGCGCCGGGGTACGTTGACGACTGCCGCTGCCGTTGGCCGAAATCGCCGGGAACAGGTCCGCGCGCTGGATCTGGTACTGCGCGGCGTAGGCGTCGATGTTCAGCGCCGCGACCCGCAGGTCGCGGTTGTTCACCAGCGCGGTCTGGATCAGCTGCTGCAGGGCAGGGTCATGGAAAAACTGCCGCCAGCCCTGTTCGGCGGCTGCCTGGTTGGCTGCCTCCGCAGGCGAATAGGCCGGCCCTTGCGGGTATTGCGCCGCGACCGGCGCTTGCGGCTGCTGATAATCCGGTATCAGCGAGCAACCACTCAGCACGGCGGCGGTGATTGCGAGGGAGAGTAGCGACTTGCTCATTGGCCAGCCTCTTCAGGAGTTTCAGTAGTTTGCGCTTCGTCTGCCTTGCGGCGGCCCATCTTGGACACGGTGACGAAGAACAAAGGTACCCAGAATATTGCCAGGACAGTCGCGGTGAGCATACCGCCAATCACCCCGGTACCGATCGCATGCTGGCTACCCGAGCCTGCGCCGGTGGAGATGGCCAGCGGTACCACACCGAGCACGAAGGCCAGGGAGGTCATGATGATCGGACGCAGACGCATGCGGCAGGCTTCGATCGCCGCGTCCACCAGGCTGCGGCCCTGTTCGTGCAGTTCCTTGGCGAACTCGACGATCAGAATGGCGTTTTTCGCCGCCAGACCGATGGTCACCAACAGCCCCACCTGGAAGTACACGTCGTTGGACAGGCCGCGCAGGCTGGTCGCCATCAGCGCACCGATGATCCCCAACGGCACCACCAGCATGACCGCGATCGGAATCGACCAGCTTTCATACAGCGCCGCCAGACACAGGAACACCATCAGCAGCGACAAGGCGTACAGCGCAGGCGCTTGCGAGCCCGACAGGCGTTCCTCGTAGGACAGGCCGGTCCAGGAGATACCGACACCGGCCGGCAGCTTCTTGGCGATGGCTTCGACTTCGGCCATGGCTTCACCGGTGCTGTAGCCCGGCGCCGGGGCACCCAGGACTTCCACCGCTTCCACGCCGTTGTAACGGGCCAGTTTCGGCGAACCGTAGATCCACGTGCCCTTGGCGAAGGAGGCGAACGGCACCATGGTCCCGGCGCTGTTGCGCACGTACCACTTCTTCAGGTCCTCGGGGCTCATGCGAGCGTTAGGCTGACCCTGGATGTACACCTTCTTCACCCGACCGCGGTCGATGAAGTCGTTGACGTAGCTACTGCCCAGGGCAATCGACAAGGTGTTGTTGATGTCGGAGATGGTCACGCCCAGGGCGCTGGCCTTCTCGTCATCGATTTCCAGCTGGTACTGCGGCTCGTCGTTCAGGCCGTTCGGACGCACCTGGGAGAGGATCTTGCTCTGCGCCGCCATGCCGAGGAACTGGTTGCGCGCTTCCATCAGTTTCTCGTGGCCGATACCGGCGCGGTCCTGCAGGAACACGTCGAAACCGGTGGCGTTACCCAGCTCCAGTACCGCCGGCGGAGCGAAGGCGAACACCATTGCGTCACGGAAGCTGAAGAAGTGCTGCTGGGCACGGGCGGCCAGGTTGAACACGCTGTTGTCCACGGAGCGTTCGTCCCACGGCTTGAGCATGATGAACGCCATGCCCGAGCTCTGGCCGCGACCGGCGAAGTTGAAGCCGTTCACGGTGAAGACCGAGGCCACGGTGTCCTTTTCCTTGTCCAGCAGGTAGGCGCGCATTTCATCGACGACCACCTGGGTCCGCTCGGAACTGGAGCCGGCCGGGGTCTGTACCTGGGCGAACAGTACGCCCTGGTCTTCTTCCGGAAGGAACGCAGTCGGGATACGGGCGAACAGCCAGATCATGCCGACCACGATCAGCGCGTAGGCCAGCAGGTAAGGCGCCTTGTGCCGCAGGATGTTGCCCACGCCACGCTCGTAGCTTTTGACGCTGCGGTCGAAGGTACGGTTGAACCAGCCGAAGAAGCCGCGTTTCGGCGCGGCGTGTTCGCCGTGGGGAATGGCCTTGAGCATGGTAGCGCACAGGGCCGGGGTGAAGATCAGGGCAACCAGGACCGACAGCGCCATGGCCGAGACCACGGTGATCGAGAACTGCTTGTAGATCACACCGGTGGAACCGCTGAAGAACGCCATTGGCAGCAGTACCGCCGACAGCACCAGGGCAATACCGACCAGGGCGCCCTGGATCTGGCCCATGGACTTCTTGGTCGCTTCCTTGGGTGACAGGCCTTCCTCGGCCATTACCCGCTCGACGTTTTCCACCACGACGATGGCGTCGTCCACCAGCAAGCCGATGGCCAGCACCATACCGAACATGGTCAGGGTGTTGATGCTGAACCCGGCGGCCGCGAGGATGCCGAAGGTACCCAGCAACACCACCGGAACGGTCATGGTGGTGATGACGGTGGCGCGGAAGTTCTGCAGGAACAGGAACATCACCAGGAACACCAGCACGATCGCTTCGACCAGGGTTTCAACCACACCCTTGATCGACTCGGTCACCACCGGGGTGGTGTCGTACGGGAATACCACTTTCATCCCTTGCGGGAAGAACGGTTCCAGGTCGCTGATGGTCTTGCGCAGGGCCTTGGCGGTGTCCAGGGCGTTGGCGCCGTTGGCCAGTTTCACGGCCAGTCCGGAAGCCGGGGCACCGTTGAACTGGGCACTGACGGAGTAGTTTTCACCCCCCAGGGCGACATCAGCGACATCGCCCAGGCGCACTTGCGAGCCGTCCGCGTTGACCTTCAGCAGGATCGCCTTGAACTGCTCGGCAGTCTGCAGGCGGGTCTTGCCAATGATGGTGGCGTTCAGTTGCTGGCCTGGCAGGGCTGGCAAGCCACCGATCTGGCCGGACGACACCTGGACGTTCTGCGCCGCCACGGCGTTCTTCACGTCAACCGGAGTCAGGTTGAAGTTGTTCAGCTTGGCCGGGTCGAGCCAGATACGCATGGCGTACTGGGCACCGAACACCTGGAAGTCACCCACGCCCGCGGTCCGCGAAATCGGGTCCTGCATGTTGGACACGATGTAGTTCGAGAGGTCGTCCTTGGACATGCTGCCGTCCTCGGAAACCACACCGATCACCAACAGGAAGTTCTTCACCGCCTTGGTCACGCGGATACCCTGTTGCTGCACTTCTTGCGGCAGCAGCGGGGTGGCCAGGTTCAGCTTGTTCTGTACCTGGACCTGCGCGGTGTCCGAGTTGGTGCCCTGCTCGAAGGTCGCGGTAATGGTCATGCTGCCGTCGGAGTTACTTTCCGAGGACACATAACGCAGGTTGTCGATACCGTTGAGCTGCTGCTCGATAACCTGCACCACGGTGTCCTGCACGGTCTGTGCGGAAGCGCCTGGGTAGGTCACGGAGATGGCGATCGCTGGAGGCGCGATGCTCGGGTATTGGTTGATCGGCAATTTGAGGATCGATAGAGCCCCGACCAGCATGATCACCAGGGCGATTACCCAGGCGAAAATCGGACGGTCGATAAAAAATTTCGACATGGTTTACTCCCCTTTGCCGCCTGCAGCTTTGTCAGTTGCCTGTGCAGTGGCCGGGTTTTTTGCTGGAACGTTGGTCGCTTCGCTGGCTTTGACTTCGACGCCAGGTCGGACGAATTGCAGCCCTTCGGTGATCAGGCGATCACCGGCCTTCAGGCCGTCCTCGATCAGCCACTGGTTGCCGACGGTGCGGCTGGCCTTGAGCTGACGCAGTTCAACCTTGTTGTCCGGACCAACCACCAGGGCGGTCGGTGTGCCCTTGAGGTCGCGGGTCACGCCTTGTTGCGGAGCGAGGATCGCCGCGGCATTCACGCCGGCCTGCAGTTGCGCGTGCACGAACATGCCTGGCAGCAGGGTGTGTTCCGGGTTCGGGAACACCGCGCGCAGGGTCACGGAACCGGTGGTTTCGTCGACCGACACTTCGGAGAACTCCAGCTTGCCGTCGAGCTTGTACTGGCTGCCGTCTTCCAGGGTCAGCTTGACCTTGGCGGCATTGTCGCCGGCCTTCTGCAGGCGACCGCTTTCCAGCTCGCGGCGCAGCTCGAGCAGTTCCACCGACGACTGGGTGACGTCGACGTAGATCGGATCGAGTTGCTGGATGGTTGCCATGGCGGCGGATTGACCGTTGCTGACCAATGCGCCTTCGGTGACCGAAGAACGGCCGATACGCCCGGAGATCGGCGACAGCACCTTGGTGTAGCGCAGGTCGATCTGGGCGCTCTGCAGCGCGGCTTCCGATTGCAGGCGGTTGGCGACGGCGGTGTCGTATTCCTGGCGGCTTACGGCCTGTTCGTCGACCAGCTGCTTGTAGCGATCGGAGATCGACTTGGTCGATTGCAGGTTGGCCTGGGCGCTCTTGAGGGTCGACTCATAGACCGACGGATCGATCTGATAGAGCTGCTGACCTTCCTTGACGTCGCCGCCTTCCTTGAACAGGCGCTTGAGAATGATGCCGTTGACCTGAGGACGGACCTCGGCGATCCGGAACGCGGTGGTGCGCCCTGGAAGCTCGGACGTCAGGGTAAAGGCTTGAGGTTGCAGGGTGACTACGCCGACCTGAGGGGCTTGTGGGGCGGGAGCCGCCTCTTCCTTTTTACATCCGCTGAGCAGCGATGCCAGGGCGACGGCAGTGACCAGAGCGGTAACAGCTGGCTTGAGTTGCATGAAGATCCTCGGGTCAGGCGCGCAAAATGCGCACTCGAAAAGTGGAAGGGTAAAAAACGGGTGCTGAGTGGATAAGTAGCTTGCTAAGGAATATACTTACGTTCATGGTTGTTTGTAAATACCTTGGCGGCGTACCCATTCGGTTACAAAAGCCGTTGCAAACGTTGAATTGTAGGCTGGGCAAACGGCACCCGAGATGCCGTTCCATATTTATTCAGATGAGCTTCATGCATCGCTGAAACATCCTGATCGAGGTTTACTGCCATGGTCCGTCGTACCAAAGAGGAAGCTCAAGAAACCCGCAAACAGATACTCGAGGCGGCCGAAAAAGCTTTCTACGAGCGCGGTGTGGCGCGTACCACCCTGGCCGATATCGCGGCGTTGGCCGGTGTCACGCGTGGAGCCATTTACTGGCATTTCAGCAACAAGGCGGATCTGGTGCAGGCCATGCTCGATACCTTGCGCGAGCCGCTGAATGAAATGGCCAGGGCCAGTGAAGACGAAGAAGAAGTCGATCCGCTGGGGTGCATGCGCAAGCTGCTGATTCATTTGTTTCATCAAATTGCCCTGGACCCGAAAACCCGACGCATTAATGAGATTTTGTTTCACAAGTGCGAAATCACCGATGAAATGTGCGACATGCGGCGCCAGCGTCGCGCGGCCAGCCTGGATTGCAACGTGCATATCGAGCTGGGATTGCGCAATGCCGTGAAGCGAGGACAACTGCCCGAGAACCTCGATACTGCCCGGGCGGCCATCAGCATCCACGCCTATATTGATGGCATTCTTTATCAGTGGCTGTTGGCGCCGGACAGTTTCGAACTCCATAAGGAAGCGGAGCGCTGGATCGATACCGGATTGGACATGCTGCGCCTGAGTCCCAGCCTGCGTAATTGAGA
This sequence comes from Pseudomonas sp. T8, assembly GCF_024610635.1. Classification (NCBI taxonomy): domain Bacteria; kingdom Pseudomonadati; phylum Pseudomonadota; class Gammaproteobacteria; order Pseudomonadales; family Pseudomonadaceae; genus Pseudomonas; species Pseudomonas sp. T8. The sequence continues at coordinate 2,787,496 of NZ_CP102374.1, read as the reverse complement.
CAAAATGCGGAATTACGTCGGCAGATGTCAACGTTTGCGCGTTATAAAGCTTGATGTTTCATTCGTCACGACTCACCGGGATGCCTTTATATACGTGGCGACTTTATCTTGATAGATAGCGAGCTACGTATTTTGTAGGGAAATTGTTGCGGGTATGTGAATGAGTGTAAGTACCGCGGCTTACAAGGGTGCCGAGCAACCGGTAAAAGGTATCGCACTGATTTGCCTGGCGGTTTTGCTGTTCGCCAGTCATGACACCCTCTCCAAATACCTGTCCGGGTTCTACCCCATCGTCATGGTGGTCTGGGCCCGGTATGTGGTGCACACGCTGTTGATGCTGGTGGTGTTCGTGCCGCGCAGCGGTTTCTCCGCCGTGGTGCGTACCAAGCGGCCAGGCCTGCAACTGTTGCGCGCCTTGTGCCTGATCGGCACCAGCCTGTTTTTCACCACCGGCCTGCGTTATATCCCCCTGGCCGAGGCCACCGCGGTCAACTTCCTCGCGCCTTTGCTGGTCACCGCCTTGTCCGTGCCGCTGCTGGGCGAGCGGGTGACCCGCGGCCAATGGCTGGCGGTGCTGGCCGGTTTCGTCGGGGTCTTGATCGTGATTCGTCCGGGCGGCGCCTTGTTCACCCCGGCGATCCTGCTGCCGCTGTGCTCGGCCTTGTGTTTCGGCTTCTATCAGTTGCTCACCCGCAAGCTCAGCGGCGTCGACAGCCCCACCACCAGCAACTTCCTCACCGGAATTCTCAACAGCCTGATCATGAGCGCGGCGCTGCCGTTCTTCTGGAGTACACCGACCCTGTGGCACGCCTTGTTCATGATCGGCCTCGGCACCTGCGGCATGCTTGGCCACCTGTTGCTGACCCAGGCCTTCCGCCATGCCGCGCCGGCGATGCTGGCGCCATTCAGCTACGGGCAGATCCTGTTCGCGGGCATGTACGGCTACCTGATCTTCGATCACACCCCGGACAGCTTCGGCATAGTCGGGATCGCGGTGATCTGCCTCAGCGGCCTGGCCGTGGCCTGGGGCCAGCGCAAGCGCAGCTAATCGCGCCCCGTTTTTGTAGGAGCGAAGCTTGCTCGCGATGTCGGTCAACGATAATGCGGTATGCCTGAAACTACCCGTTGCTCGAGGGTTCATCGCGAGCAAGCTTCGCTCCTACAAAAGGAGGGGCAGCAAAAAGCCCCGGCTCTCGCGAGTCCGGGGCTTTTTAATTGAAGCGTCTTACAGCGTCGGGTAGTCGATATAGCCGACCGGACCCTTGCCGTAGAACAGTTCAGGACGCGCATCGTTCAGCGGTGCATCGGCCTTCAGGCGGGCCGGCAGGTCCGGGTTGGCGATGAAGGGCACACCGAAGGCCACGGCGTCGGCCTTGCCGCTGGCCAGCCAGGTGTTGGCGCTGTCCTTGGTGAAGCGCTCGTTGGCGATATACGGGCCGCCGAAGGCTTCTTTCAGTTGTGGGCCGAGGCTGTCGGCGCCTTCTTTCTCGCGGGAGCAGATAAAGGCGATACCGCGTTTGCCCAGTTCGCGAGCGACATAGGTGAAGGTTTCGGCCAGGTTGTCGTCGCCCATGTCATGGGAGTCGGCCCGTGGCGCCAGGTGTACGCCGACACGGCCGGCGCCCCAGACTTCGATGGCGGCGTCGGTCACTTCCAGCAGCAGGCGGGCACGGTTTTCCAGGGAGCCGCCGTACTGGTCGGTGCGCTGGTTGGTGGAGCTTTGCAGGAACTGATCCAGCAGGTAGCCGTTGGCGCCGTGGATTTCCACACCGTCAAAACCAGCGGCCTTGGCGTTCTCGGCGCCGACCCGGTAGGCGTCGACGATATCGGCGATTTCAGCGGTTTCCAGGGCGCGCGGGGTCGGGTAGTCGGCCAGCGGGCGCACCAGGCTGACGTGGCCCTTGGGCTGGATGGCGCTTGGCGCGACCGGCGCTTCGCCGTTCAGGTAGCTTGGGTGGGAAACCCGGCCCACGTGCCACAGCTGCAGGAAGATCTTGCCGCCCGCGCCGTGAACGGCCTTGGTCACGTTGCTCCAGCCGCGCACCTGGTCGTTGGACCAGATGCCCGGGGTGTCCGGGTAGCCGACGCCCATCGGGGTCACCGAAGTGGCCTCGCTGAGGATCAGGCCGGCGGAGGCGCGTTGTACGTAGTACTCGGCCATCAGCGCGTTCGGCACGCGACCTTCGTCGGCGCGGCAGCGGGTCAGCGGCGCCATGATGATGCGGTTGGCCAGCTCGAGGTCGCCGAGTTTGATCGGATCGAAAATAGTCGTCATGGAATACACCCTTCTTTAGATGAACGTATCAGTTGGTCGCAGGAGCCAGATCGGCGTTGCCGCCCTGGCGAAAGGTAATCAGCGTCACCAGCAGGGCCAGGATCGCCAGCGCGGCGGCCGCCAGCGGCACGTTGACCAGGCCGTAGCCGTGGGCGATGACGCTGCCGCCGACCCAGGCGCCCAGGGCGTTACCGATGTTGAAGGCGCCGATGTTCAGCGTGGACACCAGGTTCGGCGCGGCCTTGCCGAAGGTCACTACGTTGACCTGCAGGGCTGGCACCGCGGCGAAGCAGGCGGTGGCCCAGAGGAACAGGGTGACTTCGGTGGGGATCAGCGCGACGCTGGTCCAGGTCAGCACGGAGCTGGTCACGGCCATGGCGATCAGCACGCCGACCAGGGTGCCCGACAGGCTTTTGTCGGCCATCTTGCCGCCGACGATGTTGCCCAGGGTCAGGCCCAGGCCGATCAGCACCAGGGTCCAGGTCACGCCCTGGGGCGAGACGCCGGTCACCTCGCCCAGCAGCGGGGCGACATAAGTGAACAGGGTGAACACCGAGGCGGAGAACAGCGCGGTCATGCTCAGCGACAGCCAGATCCCGGCGCCCTTGAGGGCGACCAGTTCCGAACGCATGTCGAGCTTCTCTTCGTCGCGCTTGGCCGGCAGGAAGCGGATCAGGCCGATCAGGGCAATCACGCCGATCACGGTCACCGCCCAGAAGGTCGAACGCCAGCCGGCCTGCTGGCCCAGGGCAGTGCCCAGCGGTACGCCGAGCACGTTGGCCAGGGTCAGGCCGGTGAACATCAGGGCCACGGCGGAGGCACGCTTGTTGGCGGGCACCAGGCCTGCCGCGACCACCGAACCGATACCAAAGAAGGCGCCATGGCACAGGGCGGTGACCACACGGGCGAACATCAGCACGTTGTAGTCACTGGCCAGCGCACACAGCAGGTTGCCGACGATGAAAATCCCCATCAACGCTACCAGGGCGGCCTTGCGCGGCAGCCTGGCGGTGGCCAGGGCCATGAAGGGCGCGCCGATGGCCACGCCCAGGGCGTAGCCGGTCACCAGCCAGCCGGCGCCGGGGATCGACACACCCAGGTCGTTCGCCACATCGGGCAGCAGGCCCATGATGACGAACTCGGTGGTGCCGATGGCGAAGGCGCTCAAGGCCAGGATGAGGAGCGAGAGGGGCATTGTCGGGTCCTTGTCAGCGTCTGCTGCTGAGTTCTTGGGTGAGCGCTTCGAGGAAGGCTTGGATCACATCCTCGTTGCGTTTGAAAAAGTGCCATTGGCCGGCTTTCTGGCTGCTGATCAGGCCCGCCCGCTGCAAGGTCGCCAGGTGCGCGGAGACGGTCGACTGCGACAGGCCGCAGCGTTGGTCGATCTGTCCGGCACAGATGCCGTACTCGTGGTTGTGGGTCTGATCGGGGAACTGGACCTTCGGGTCCTTGAGCCAGATAAGGATGTCTCGTCGTACTGGGTGCGCCAGGGCTTTTATTATTTCGTCGAGGTCGATGGACATGGCGGTGCTCGTTTTCCGTAAAACGTTATATCGCGATGAGGCGAACTTTAAATCGCTATTTCGCGATATACCAATATGATTTTGATCTGAGATCAGCGTTAATCGGTATATCGGGTTATAACGATATGTGAGGCGCAGTGCTAAGCTGCGCGAATGAATTATCTCGCACATCTGCACCTCGGCGGCCAGCGCCCCGGTCAATTACTCGGCAGTTTGTATGGCGACTTCGTCAAAGGGCGCCTGCAGGGCCAGTTCGACCCGGAGATCGAGGCGGCCATCCAGCTGCATCGCAGCATCGACATCTTTACCGACCGCCATCCGCTGGTGGGCGAATCGCTGTCGCGTTTTTCCCTGACCCGCCGGCGTTACGCCGGCATTGTGCTGGACGTGTTTTTCGACCACTGCCTGGCGCGGGACTGGGCGATCTATGCCGACCGGCCGTTGGAACTGTTCACTTCGGACGTGTACCGGGTGCTGGCGGCCGAACCCCGGTTGCCCGGGCGCCTGGCGCAGATCGCGCCGCACATGGCCGCCCATGACTGGCTGGGTTCCTACCGCGAGTTCGAGGTGCTGGAGCAGGTGTTGCGCGGGATTGCCCGGCGCCTGTCACGTCCGGAAGAGCTGGCGGCGGCGATGGGCGAGCTGGAGCGGCTGTATCAGCCGTTGAGCGAGGATTTCCGGGCGTTCTACCCGCAGTTGCAGGCATTCGCCGCGCAACACATCCATCCCGTGTAGGAGCGAGCTTGCTCGCGATGAGGCCCTTGAATACGGTTCAAGGCTCAGGTTTTTTCGCGAGCAAGCTCGCTCCTACAGGTACTGGGTTCAGGCAGCAATCAGTTCGCCGGCACGCCGTGGTTCGGCTGGCTGGGCGATATCGCCAAACAGGACCTTCTGCACCGCCTGTTGCGCCTGGAACGCCAATGCGGCGCGCTCCTGGCCCTGGCAGGCAATCGGCTTGAGCAGATGGATTTCCACCCGACCCTGATCGTTGGCGAACAGGCGCATCAGGTGCGACAGCAAATCATCATCGCCAACGAAGGGCGCCAGCGGATCGATATCGCCATCGCGCAGGTAACGAATGGCCACCGGCTGCAAGGCCACATCGGCCTCGATGGCACTGGCCAGCAGGCGCCCGTGGAAGGTGCGCAGGCTGCGGCCGTCGGTGGTGGTGCCTTCGGGGAACATCAGCAGCGGGTGGGTCTGCTGCAAATGGCGGGTCATCTGCTTGCGGATCAACTGGCTGTCACCCGACCCACGGCGGATAAACAGGCTGCCAGCCTTGGCGGCCAGCCAGCCGGCGACCGGCCAGGTGCGCACTTCGGCCTTGGACAGGAACGACAGCGGCGTCAGCGCGCCGAGCAACGGGATGTCGGTCCAGGACACGTGATTGCTGACCCAGAGCATCGGCTGCTTGGGCAACTCGCCGTGCACCGTCACGCCGAAGGGCAAGGCATTGCTCAGGCGCGCCATGAAAAAGCGCGACCAGCGCTGGCGGCGGACCATGGAATTGGCGATGCCCAGGCGCTCGAACACGCCGAACACGCAGGCCATGCTCAGGCCCAGCGCCACCACCAGCAGCACGCGGGCGATGCGCCCGTAGACCCGTAGCCGGCGCATCACACGGCCGCCTTGAAGTGGCGGGCGTAGCGCGGGCACAGCTCGTCGCGCTTGAGCAGGATGAACACGTCGGCCACCTGGAAGTCCTGGTCCCAGCACGGCTCGCCGCAGATCTTCGCGCCCAGGCGCATGTAGGCCTTGAGCAGCGGCGGCATCTCGGCGATGACGTTGGACGGGATGTCGAGGTTCGGTAGCGGGTTCTTCGGTTCGGCGCGCAGGTGTTCGGTGCACAGGTAGCGTTCGCGCAGGCGCTGCATGATCGCGTGGGCCTGCACGCCGCCGTCCTGCATCGGGATGCTGGCGCAACCCATCAGGTAGCTGTAGCCGCCCTGGTTGAGCACTTCGGCCAGCTCGCCCCAGAGCACGGCGATGGTGCCGCCGTTGCGGTAGGCCGGGTCGACGCAGGTGCGGCCGATCTCCAGGATCGGGCCCTTGAGCTGGACCAGGCCGTGCAGGCTGAATTCTTCTTCGCTGTAGAAACGCCCCAGGCTGCTGGCGGCCTGGTGGTCGAGCAGGCGGGTGGTGGCGACCAGGCGGCCGCTGCTCAAGTCACGCACGCCGATGTGGCTGCAGTGGACATCATAGTCATCCATGTCCAGACCCAGCTCAGCGCCTTTCAGTTTGGCGTTGAACTCGCCGCTGAAGACGTTGAAGCGCAGGGCCTGGGCTTCTTGCAGGGCCGCGGCGCCAACCAGGCGCTCGGCTTGCAGGCGGCGTTCATTGCCGGTGTCGCTGATGCGGGCGATCTGAGTCATTGTGAATCTCCGTGCGGGCCACTGACCCGCCTTGGGTTGCAGCCGATCGACTTTGTTGTGCAAAGTCAGGCTATGTAGCCCCGGTGTCATCGCCATGAAGCTTTGGTGATGCTTATATGACAGCCCCTGAGGACCCGCTTATGCCCTGGCAAGCCCTGCTGCACAGCCGTCGCCGACTGCCCGCCCACCCGGACCTGGCCGAAGGTTATGCCGCGTTGTTACAGGAGCTGTTGTTACAGGCGTCGGGACCGGTGACGCCCTTCGAGCTGGCGGTGCGCGGCGGACGGCTGATGGCCACTCCGGGGCTGGCCTTCCTGGTGGGCTACCAGGCGGCCTTGCGCATGCTCTGGCCCAGCGCGCCGCTGAGCCTGGGCGCGCTGTGTGCCACCGAGCAGCGCAGCCTGCGCCCGGCTGACATGCAGACTCGGCTGCGGGACCTGCACCTGAGCGGGCGCAAGGACTTCGTCACCGCGGGCGATGCCGCCGACTGGCTGCTGATCGCCGCCCGCTGCGAGGCCCAAGGTGAATCGCCGCGCCTGAGCCTGGCTGTGGTCTACGCTGGCGAGCCTGGGGTCAAGGTCGACAAGCTGCCGGCGATCCCGCTGATGCCGGACATCAGCCACGGCCGCCTGCAGTTGGATAACGCCCTGTGCGAACTGCTGGCGGGCGACGGCTGGGATGCCTACGTCAAACCCTTCCGCACCCTGGAAGACATTTATGTGCTCAGCGCCATGACGGCCTGGCTGTATGGCGTCGGCCAGGACAACGACTGGCCGCAGACCCTGCTCCTGCAATTGCTGGCCTTGCTCGCCGGTTGCGCGGAAGTCAGCCGGCAGAACCCGTCGCTGGGCAGTGGGCATGTGTTGCTGGGTGGCCTGTTCGCCCAGTTCGACGGGCTCAAGCCGGCCCTTGAGCAAGCCTTTGCCGATGGCCCGCCGGAGTGGGCCGAATTGTGGAAGCGCGATCGGGCAGTGCTGGACCTGGCGGCGGGGGCGCGGAGCAAACGCCTGGCCAAGGCGCTGGCCTTATAAAGGAGGGGCCGCTGCGCGGCCCATCGCGAGCAAGCTCGCTCCTACAGAAAAGCGACGCTGCTCATGTAGGAGCGAGCTTGCTCGCGATAGGCCCGAAGGGCCGCGGGTGGCAAAAAACTGTCATCTCCCTGGTCTACCCTCAGCGGGTTCCCTTGCCCGAGTTCCCGCCATGCTCAAAGGCTCGACCCTGCTGCTCGCGCTGCTATTCATGCTCCCACCGGCCTGGGCCGAAAACTGGCCCGGCGCGCAATGGAGCACGGGCCCCGCAGCCAGCGGCCCGGCCCTCGAGGCGCTGGAGGCCTACGCCTTCGCACCCCGCAACGAGGCGACCCGCCTGGGCATCCGCAGCGATGCCTTGCTGGTGATCCGCGATGGCCAGTTGATCTATGAGCGTTACGCCGGCCCGACCAGTGCCGACACCCCGCACCTGACCTGGTCCATCAGCAAAAGCCTGTTGGCCGCGGTGCTGGGCGTGGCCTATGGCGAAGGGCGTTTCCAGTTGCAGGACAAGGCCGTCCGCTTCCTTCCGGCGTTGCGCCAGCATCCGGACATCAGCCTGGCCGACCTGCTGCACTGGGCCTCGGGCCTGGATTGGCAGGAGGATTACGAGTACGCGCCACTCAAGTCCTCGGTGGTGGCCATGCTCTACACCCGCGGCCACGGCGATATGGCGACCTTTACCGCCGAGCACCCGGCCTTCAGCCCGCCGGGGCAGGTGTTTCGTTACTCCAGCGGCGACAGCAACCTGCTGTCGGCGGCCCTGAAAGGCATGCTGGGAGCCCAGCGTTATGCCGGCTATCCCTGGCAGGCGCTGTTCGAGCCCCTGGGCATTACCCACGCCGTGTGGGAAAGCGACGCCACCGGCACCTTTGTCGGTTCCTCCTATGCCTACCTCACTGCCCGCGATCTGGCGCGGGTTGGCCTGTTGATGCTGCGCGACGGACGTTGGGGCGAGCGCCAGTTGTTGCCCAGGGACTGGGTCGAATTCAGTCGCACGCCGTTCGCCGGTTATCAGGCGAACCAGGACGAGCTGGTGCCCGGTGGCCACTGGTGGCTCAATCGCGCCGTCGGTGGTGCCCCATCGCCCTGGCCAGACGCGCCGGCCGATACCTTCGCGGCGCTGGGCCATTGGGGGCAGGCGTTGTACGTGATCCCCAGCGCCGGGTTGGTGATTGTGCGTTATGCCGACGACCGCGACGGCAGCTATAGCCACAACGAGCTGCTCAAACTGGCCCAGGCGGCTTTCGCCCGGCAGGTACAGCCATGAGCCGGCGTCCGTGGGTTGTGCGCCATCCCTTCGCCAGCCTGCTGTTGCTGGCGCTGCTGGCCTTGCTCGGCTGGGGCTGGCACGAGCGGGTCGCGCTGCGGGCCTTCCCGGACATCCTCAGTGCCTACAGCGCCAAGGAGTACTGCTCCTGCCGCTACGTGATGCATAACGCTGCCGAGTATTGCGAAGGTTATGTGCAGCAGTACCTGCCGCTCAAAAGTCTGCATGACGATGCCGAGCACAAGCGGGTGAGCGCCAGCGGCCTGGGACGCAGCCACAGCGCTGTCTGGCTGAGCGAGCGCCAGGGCTGTCGACTGGAGCCCTGAACGGCGCCACGCAACGATCGGTAATCCTTTCCCGGGGCTGCCAGCCCCTGTGCTGATTGGCTCCCCGCACAAGGTTCCACCCTGTGGAACCACATTTGATTGTCGCAGGCGACGGCTCGCGGTTATCTGAGGGCACGCCGCGATCACGCCTTGCTGCACCGTGAGACGCTCCGAAAAAAAGAACGGGATTACACCCGGCCAAGGAGATACGTCATGACCCGTTTCCCGCATATCTTTGCCTGGCTCGACGACGTCGCCAGCGACCTGCGCGCCGTGCGCCAGGATATCCACGCCCACCCCGAACTCGGCTTCGAGGAGAACCGCACCGCGGCGCTGGTTGCCCGTTCCCTGGAGGAATGGGGCTACCAAGTGCATAGCGGTATCGGCAAGACCGGTGTGGTCGGTGTGCTGCGCAATGGCAGCAGCCCGCGCCGGCTGGGCCTGCGCGCCGATATGGACGCCTTGCCGATCATCGAGAACAGCGGCGTGGCCTACAGTAGCTGCCACAGCGGGTGCATGCATGCCTGCGGGCACGACGGCCACACCGCCATGCTCCTCGGCGCGGCGCGCTACCTGGCGGCCACGCGCCAGTTCGACGGCACCCTGACCCTGATTTTTCAGCCGGCCGAAGAAGGCCAGGGCGGTGCCGAAGCGATGCTCGCCGATGGCCTGCTGGAGCGTTTTCCCTGCGATGCGCTGTTCGGCATGCACAACATGCCGGGGCTGCCGGCCGGTCACCTGGGCTTTCGCGAAGGGCCGATGATGGCCTCCCAGGACCTGCTCACCGTGACCCTGGAAGGCGTGGGCGGGCATGGTTCGATGCCGCACCTGACGGTCGATCCGCTGGTGGCCGCGGCCAGTGTGGTGATGGCCTTGCAAACCGTGGTGGCGCGCAACATCGATGCCCAGGAGGCGGCGGTGGTGACGGTCGGTGCGCTGCAGGCCGGCGAGGCGGCCAACGTCATTCCGCAACAGGCGTTGCTGCGCCTGAGCCTGCGGGCGCTGAACGCGCCAGTGCGCGAGCAGATGCTCGAACGGGTCAAGGCGATCATCCACACCCAGGCTCAGAGCTTTGGCTGCTCGGCCAGTATCGAACACCGCCCGGCCTATCCGGTGCTGGTCAACAGCCCGGAGCAGACCGAATTCGCCCGTCAGGTGGGGGTGGCGCTGCTGGGCGAGCAGGCGGTCGACGGCAACACGCGCAAGCTGATGGGCAGCGAAGACTTCGCCTGGATGCTGCAACGCTGCCCCGGCAGCTACCTGTTCATCGGCAACGGCCTGTCCCGGCCGATGGTCCACAACCCCGGCTACGACTTCAACGACGACATCCTGCTGACCGGCGCCGCCTATTGGGCCGCGCTGGCCGAGAGCTGGCTCGAGCCGGCCTGAGTTTTCCCTTTCTTCTGCCGCTGAATCGGGCGCCGTGGCGCCCGGCACTTCCCATAAGGGCCCGACTCGTTACCCGAGAGGCCCGACAAGAATAGAAGGACAGCGCTCATGCACGCCTCGAGATCCAGTGTTTCGCGTACCCGGCAAGTGGTCGCCGCGGTGATCGGCAACGCCTTGGAGTGGTACGACTTCATCGTCTACGGCTTTCTGGCCAGCATCATCGCCCGGCAGTTTTTCCCCTCCGACGACGAGTACGCCTCGCTGCTGATGGCCCTGGCCACCTTCGGCGTGGGCTTCTTCATGCGGCCGGTGGGCGGCGTCCTGCTGGGCATGTATTCGGACCGCAAAGGCCGCAAGGCCGCCATGCAGCTGATCATCCGCCTGATGACGGTCTCCATCGCCCTGATCGCCTTTGCCCCCAACTACGCGGCCATTGGCATGGGCGCGCCGCTGATGATCGTCGTCGCACGGATGCTGCAGGGCTTCGCCACCGGCGGCGAATACGCCAGCGCCACGGCTTTCCTGGTGGAAAGCGCGCCGGCCCATCGCAAGGGCCTGTACGGCTCCTGGCAACTGGTCGGGCAATGCCTGGCGGTGTTCTCCGGGGCGGCGATGGTGGCGCTGGTCACCCATCTGTTTTCGCCCGAGGACCTCGATCTGTGGGGCTGGCGCCTGCCGTTCGTGATCGGCCTGCTGATCGGTCCGGTGGGCCTGTGGATCCGCAAGTACATGGAAGAGCCGGAAGCCTTCGTCGAGGCCCGCAAGCAGGTGCGCGGCAACGGCCGGGGCCTGATGCAGGTCATACGTGAGCATCGGCGCAGCATCCTGGTGTCCATGGGCCTGGCCTGTGGCGCGACGGTGTCGTTCTACGTGGTGCTGGTGAACATGCCGACCTTCGCCCACAAGAACCTCGGCTTGCCGCTGGACCAGGTGTTGCTGGTGCAGATGTTCGCGGTGGCGCTGATGACCGTAGTGATTCCGCTGTCCGGCGCCCTGTCGGACCGGCTGGGGCGGCGCCCGGTGTTGCTGGCCTTTACCCTGGCGTTTTTTGTCATGGTGTATCCGCTGTACGTCTGGGTGGCCGCGGCGCCGTCGATCGAGCGGCTGCTGGTGATGCAGGTGCTGCTGTGCAGCGCCATCGGCGGCTTCTTCGGCCCGGCGCCGACCGCGCTGGCCGAACAGTTCCCGGTGCAGGTGCGTTCCACCGGGGTGTCGGTGGCCTACAACGTGGCGGTCATGGTCTTCGGCGGCTTTGCCCCGCTGATCGTGACCTGGCTCAGCAAGGTGCTGGGCACCCCGGTGGCCCCGGCGTTTTATGTATTGTTTGCCTGCGTGTTGACGCTGCTGGGCACTTATTGCCTGCATGAGGCACCCAAAGAGAAGAAACCGAGCGCACTGAATTTCGGGGTGAAACCTTGATGGATATCGCAGCACAAGACCTTGGGCCCATCGTTGAGCTGGGCGCCGTCGAACTGTCCCGGGCGATCCACGCCCGCAGGTTTTCCTGTCGCGAAGTGATGTTGGCCTACCTGGACCGGATCGAGCGCTGCAACCCGCGGGTCAATGCCCTGGTGTCCCTGCGCGAGCGCCGGGTGTTGCTGGCCGAGGCCGACGAGCGCGACCGCCAGCTGGACCGGGGCCAGTCCATGGGCTGGATGCACGGCATGCCCCAGGCGATCAAGGACCTGGCGGCCACCGCCGGGCTGCGCACCACCCTGGGCTCGCCGCTGTTCGCCGAACAGATACCGGCCCACGACGCCATCTGTGTGGCGCGGGTCCGGGCCAGCGGGGCGATCATCGTCGGCAAGAGCAACGTGCCGGAGTTCGGCCTGGGCTCGCAGACCTACAACAAGGTGTTCGGCACCACCGGCAATGCCTACGACCCGAGGCTGAATGCCGGCGGCAGCAGTGGCGGGGCGGCGGTGGCCCTGGCGCTGCACATGCTGCCGGTGGCCGATGGCAGCGACATGATGGGCTCGTTGCGCAACCCGGCGGCCTTCAACAATGTCTTTGGCCTGCGCCCGTCCCAGGGCCGGGTGCCTCATGGCCCGGCACCGGAGCTGTTCGTCCAGCAACTGGCCACTGAGGGCCCGATGGGCCGCAGCGTGGCCGATATCGCGCGCTTGCTGGGCACCCAGGCCGGGTACGACTCGCGGGTGCCCTTGTCGCTGAAGGACGACCCGGCGATCTTCAACGAGCCCTTGCAACGGGATTTTCGCGGCGCGCGCCTGGGCTGGCTGGGGGACTTCGACGGCTACCTGGCCATGGACGACGGCGTGCTGGCGCTGTGCGAAGCGGCGCTGGGGGACTTTCGCCAACTGGGTTGCGAGGTCGAGGCCTGCCAGCCGGCGTTTTCCATGGCGGCGCTGTGGCAGTGCTGGCTGGTGCACCGGCATTGGCTGGTCCAGGGCAACCTGGGGCCGCTGTATGCCGACCCGCAGAAGCGTCACCTGCTCAAGCCCGAGGCGCAGTGGGAAGTCGAGGGCGGCCTGGGCCTGAGCGCGGCGGAGGTCTACCGCGCCTCGCAGGTTCGCAGCGATTGGTACCGGGCCCTGGAGCGCCTGTTCGAACGTTACGATTTCCTGCTGCTGCCCAGCGCCCAGGTGTTCCCTTTCGATGCAGGGGTGCCGTGGCCACGCTTTGTCGGAGGGCGGGAGATGGACACCTACCATCGCTGGATGGAAGTGGTGATCGGCCCGACCCTGGCCGGCCTGCCGAGCCTCAGCGTGCCGGTCGGCTTCAATCCGGCGGGCTTGCCCATGGGCCTGCAGATCATCGGCCCGGCCCAGGCCGACCGGGCGGTGTTGCAGCTCGGTCATGCCCACGAACAACTGACGCAGTGGGTCAGGCGCCGGCCGCCTGGTCATCCGTTGTAACCCTCGAACCGGGGTGTGCGGGTTTATCGGGCCCGCATCTTGCTGCGTAAAACGCTCATCCATCCGCTTATCAGGGAGGTCGGCATATGGCCAGCAAGGTAGAAACCGGCAGTGTGCGTTCGGTCGAACGGGCCTTGGCGATCGTCGAACTGCTGGGCCAGCACCAGGCCCTGGGCCTGGAGGAACTGCATTACCTGACGGCGCTGCCCAAGGCCACGGTGTCGCGCATGCTCCTGACGTTGCAGGAGCAGGGCTGGATCTATCGCGGCCTGAGCGACCGGCGCTATCGGCTGTGCGCCAGGCGGCTGTTCGGCGACCAGCAGCAACGCTTCAAGCGGCAGTTGGTGGAGCGTGCCGCGCCCTGGTTGCAGGCGTTGAGCGAGCGCACCGGGCTGGTGGTCGACCTGTCGTGTTTCGACGGCGAACGCCTGGAGGTCATGGAAAGTTCGATCCCGGCAGTGCTGCGCAAGCGTTACCCGCATAACTGCCAGATCGTCGGCCACTATTCGAGCCTGTTCCATTCGGCGATGGGCAAGGCCTGCCTGGCCGAACTGGATCACGAGCAAGTCCAGCGCCTGGCCGTCCGCGAGCGGGTGCCCCAGGAGGACCAGTACCGCGCCTGCGAACAATCCCAGCATCAGGGTTTCGGCCAGCGCACCGAGGGTTATTGGGAGTACCCGGTGCGGCTGCCGTTCCTGATCCGCGCCGTGGCCTTGCCGATTCGTGACCAGGGCCGGCTGGTGGGCAGCATGGCCCTGCACTGGCCGATGGACCAGGCGCCGGTGGAGCGGGTGCTGAGTTTGCACCTGGCGAGCCTCGAGGCGACTGTCCACGATGTCGAGCGCAGCTTGATCTAGACTCAGCCGCTCGGCCTGGCATTGCGGCGTATCCGGACCACCGGCTGCCCTGTTCGGGGCCGCTGCAAGGCCATCGTGGCCTACGGCAGCGGCTACAGGGGACCGGGGATCTTTTTCGTCTTTATGCACTCCGAGTATTCGCCGTTCACGGCCCTGTCGCTGTTTGCAAGCGCACGCGGGCCGGTTAAGGTTCGGCTCAGATTTCTCGACCCCATGAGTCTTCCATGTTCAACGCCTCTTTCCCCAAGGCCCTGGCCGCTTTGCTGTTGGCCTGCGCGGCCTGGCCGGCCCAGGCCAACTGGTACCTGGACAACGAGTCCTCGCGCCTGTCTTTCGTCACCACCAAAAATGCCAATGTTTCCGAAGTCCATCGTTTCCTGGTCCTGCACGGCAAGGTCGACGCCAAGGGCATGGCGCAGTTGGAAGTCGAGCTGGACTCGATCAACAGCGGGATTCCGCTGCGCGACGAGCGCATGCGCAAGGAGCTGTTCGAGATCGACCGGCATCCGGATGCCCTGATCAACGCGCAAATCAACCTGCGGCCGATCAACGACCTGGCGCCCGGCGCGCAGATCGAACTGCGTCTGCCGGTCAATGTCACCCTGCACGGTAAACAGCACGAATACACCGCCGAACTGCTGGCCACGCGCCTGGACGATCGACGCTTCCAGGTGGTGACCCTGGAGCCGCTGGTGCTCAACGCTGCCGATTTCGACCTGGTGCCGGGGCTCGAAACCCTGCGCAAGGCGGCCGGCCTGTCGGCGATCAGCCTGTCGGTGCCGGTGGGTGCGGTGCTGATCTTCACGGCGCGCTGATATGGCGGGCGCGGTCTTTCCCTGGCGTGAAGGCAATCGTTTCGAGTTGCTGATCGACGGTCCGAGTTTTTTCCCGCGGATGCTGGTGGCGATTGCCCGGGCCCGTGAGCAGGTGGAACTGGAGCTGTACCTGGTGGAGGCGGGCGCCTGCGCCGAGGCCATGGTCCAGGCCCTGACCCAGGCCGCCGAGCGCGGGGTGCGGGTGCGTTGCCTGTTCGATGACTACGGCAGCCTGGCCTTCACCATGGGCCTGCGCCAGCGCTTGACCGGCGCCGGGGTCGAGTTGCGTTTCTACAATCGCCTGAGCTGGCGCCGCGGGGTGCGCAACCTGTATCGCGACCACCGCAAGTTGCTGCTGGTGGATCAGGAGCTGGCGGTGGTCGGCGGCACCGGCGTGACCGATGAATTCTGGAACCCGCTGCAGGACAGCTGCGACTGGCATGAGGTCATGGTGGAAATCAGCGGCCCGCTGGTGCTCGACTGGCAGATGCTGTTCGACCGGCAGTGGATCGCCAACCGCTATCGCACCGCCTGGAAGCCGGCGTCGAACTTCGGTCTGCCACGCCTGCCGCGCGTGCCGGCCCAGGGCGAGGGCATGGGCCGGGTGGCCTATGCCGACGCCCGGCAACACCGGGACATTCTGCAATCGCTGGTGCGCGCGCTGAACAGCGGGCACCGGCGGATCTGGCTGGCGACCCCGTATTTCCTGCCGACCTGGAAGGTCCGCCGCTCCCTGCGCCGCGCGGCCGGACGCGGGGTGGACGTGCGCCTGCTGCTGACCGGGCCGCGCACCGATCACCCGTCGGTGCGTTATGCCGGGCATCGTTATTACCCGCGCCTGCTGCGGGCCGGGGTGAAAATCTTCGAATACCAGCCACGTTTCCTGCACCTGAAGATGGTGCTGATCGACGATTGGGTGAGCATCGGCTC
The DNA here is from genome assembly GCF_024610635.1 of Pseudomonas sp. T8. Lineage (NCBI taxonomy): Bacteria > Pseudomonadati > Pseudomonadota > Gammaproteobacteria > Pseudomonadales > Pseudomonadaceae > Pseudomonas > Pseudomonas sp. T8. The sequence goes on along the minus strand of NZ_CP102374.1, from coordinate 2,771,835 downwards.
GTGCAACTTCGATCACTGGAACCTGCGTTTCAACCTCGAGGCCAACCTCGAAGCCCTCGACATGCCACTGACCGATGCGGTGCTTGCGAGCTTCCTCGCCGACTTCGACCAGAGCCAGGAAGTCAGCCTCGAAGCCTGGAAGAACCGCCCGCTGTGGCGGCGGATCAAGCAGCGGATCTGGGGCTGGGTGGACCGGCTGGTGGTGAACCTGCTCAATCGCCGCGACTGAACCCGCCCTGGCCTGGCTTGTGCTTCTGTAGGAGCCAAGCTTGCTGGCGATGCGGGCAACGCGGCGTGTCAGGGAAATCGCTATCGCGGGCAAGCCTCGCTCCTACACCGACCTGGCGCGGCTTGTGCTTCTGTAGGAGCCAAGCTTGCTGGCGATATGGGCAACGCGGTGTGTCAGGAGAATCGCTATCGCGGGCAATCGAGCGTCGACCGGCCGCTCCTACAGAAGCGACGCGGCTTTGGCTTCTGTAGGAGCCAAGCTTGCTGGCGATGCGGGCAACGCGGTGTGTCAGGGAAATCGCTATCGCGGGCAAGCCTCGCTCCTACATAGGAGCGAGGCCGGGGGGAGGGTTACAGCAGTTCGAAGCTCTGTTGCTTGACGTCCCGGGAGTCCAGGCCGATCTCGACCTTGAACTCGCCCGGTTCCGCGGCGTACTTGAGCTGGGCGTTGTAGAACTTCAGGTCGTCTTCGCTGATGCTGAAGCGGATCACCTTCTGTTCGCCGGCCTTGAGCTGCACTTTCTGGAAGCCCTTCAGCTCCTTGATCGGGCGGATGATGGAGCCGGCGACGTCCTGGATATACAGCTGCACCACGGTTTCGCCGTCGCGCTTGCCGGTGTTTTTCAGGGTCACGCTGGCGTCGAGCTTGCCGCTCTTGTTCAGGGTGGTCGACGACAGGGCCATGTCCGACAGGCTGAACGTGGTGTAGCTCAGGCCATAACCGAACGGAAACAGGGGGCCGGTGGTGTCGTCGAAATACTGCGAGGTGTAGTTGCCCGGCTTGCCCGGGGTGAACGGCCGGCCGATGGTCAGGTGGTTGTAGTAGGTCGGGATCTGCCCCACCGAACGCGGGAAGGTGATCGGCAGCTTGCCGGACGGGTTGTAGTCGCCGAACAGCACGTCGGCGATGGCGTTGCCGCCTTCGGTGCCGCTGAACCAGGTTTCCAGGATCGCGTCGGCCTGTTGGTTCTCGTCGAGCAGCGCCAGCGGCCGGCCGTTCATCAACACCAGCACCAGTGGCTTGCCGGTGGCCTTGAGGGCCTTGATCAGCTCGCGCTGGCTGGCCGGGATGTGCAGGTCGGTACGGCTCGAGGATTCGTGGGACATGCCCCGCGATTCGCCCACCGCCGCCACCACCACATCAGCCTGCTGCGCGGCCTTCACCGCTTCGTCGATCAACTGCTGGGCCGGACGCGGGTCGTCCACCACTTCCGGGGCATCGAAGTTGAGGAAGTTCAAGTAGTCGACCACGGCCTTGTCGGCGGTGATGTTCGAGCCACGGGCGTAGATCAGTTGTGCCTTGTCGCCCAGGGCGTTGCTCATGCCGTCGAACAGGGTGACCGATTGCGCCGGCACACCGGCGGCGGCCCAACTGCCCATCATGTCGATCGGCGCCTTGGCCAGCGGGCCGACCAGGGCGATCTTGCCGGCCTTTTTCAGCGGCAGGGTGTCGTTGGCGTTCTTCAGCAGCACCAGGCTGCGGCGCGCCACATCGCGGGCGTCGCTGCGGTGCAGGCGGCTTTCGGCGTTGGTGTCGGCCGGATCCTGCTCGGCCTTGCCGATGCGCAGGTAGGGGTTGGCGAACAGGCCCATGTCGTACTTGGCGGCCAGCACTTCGCGCACGGCGTTGTCCAGGTCGCGCTGGCTGACCTCGCCGGACTTGATCAGCCCCGGCAGTTCCTTGGCGTACAGCGAGTCGTTCATGCTCATGTCGATGCCGGCCTTGATCGCCAGCTTGGCGGCTTCGCGGCCGTCCTTGGCGACGCCATGGCGCATCAGCTCGACGATGGCGCCGTGGTCGCTCACCGCCAGGCCCTTGAAGCCCCACTCCTTGCGCAGCAGGTCGTTCATCAGCCAGGTGTTGGAGGTGGCCGGCACGCCGTTGATCGAGTTCAACGCCACCATCACCCCGCCGGCACCGGCGTCGATCGCGGCGCGGTAGGGCGGCAGGTAGTCCTGGTACATCTTCACCGGGCTCATGTCGACGATGTTGTAGTCGCGACCGCCTTCGACCGCGCCGTACAGGGCGAAGTGCTTGACGCTGGCCATGATGCTGTCGGCGTTCTTCGGGCTGTCACCCTGGTAGGCCTTGACCATGACCTTGGCGATGCGCGAGACCAGGTAGGTGTCTTCGCCGAAGCCTTCGGAGGTACGGCCCCAGCGCGGGTCGCGGGAGATGTCGACCATCGGCGCGAAGGTGATGTCCAGGCTGTCGGCGCTGGCTTCCTGGGCGGCGATGCGCCCGGAGCGGCCGATGGCGTCCATGTCCCAGCTCGACGCCAGGGCCAGGGGGATCGGGAAGATCGTGCGGTGGCCGTGGATCACGTCATAGGCGAAGAACATCGGGATCTTCAGCCGGCTGCGCATGGCCGCGTCCTGCATCGGCCGGTTTTCCGGGCGGGAGATGGAGTTGAAGGTGCCGCCGATGCGGCCGGCGGCGATTTCCTTGCGGATCATCTCGCGGGGCATTTCCGGACCGATGCTGATCAGGCGCAACTGGCCGATCTTTTCATCCAGGGTCATCTGCTTGAGCAGGTTGTCGATGAAGGCGTCCTTGTTCTGCAGGACCGCATCGGAAAAGGGTTTTTCCTGGGTCGCTACCGGAGTGGTGGCGGCCAGGGCAGGGTGACTGGCCAGGCTGACCAGCAAGCCCAGCAAACACAGCTTCTTCATGAATATTGTTCTCTAGGGCCTAAAACAGACGCGATCAGTACGCGTCGAGCGGCCGAAAATTGGGAGAGCGGCTAATAAAGGAACGACTATTGTTGTTCGGATAAATGCAGCACACTTCTGAACTCTTTTTCGCGCTGGGCATCTTTTAGCCGATTGGCCCGATGCAATCCAGTGGTGGCGGCAGATTATGTCGATGCACTCGATTCAAAGGGTTACAGGTTCCATCCCCTAGGTTGCAAGGAGCGTCACCACCATGAACGTACGACAGAGCCTGTGCTCAAGCTGGCCGATGATGGCATTGCTGCTGCTCAGCAGCCTGCTCAGCGGCTGCGGGATCAACAACATCCCGACCCTCGACGAACAGGCCAAGGCGGCCTGGGGCCAGGTACAGAACCAGTACCAGCGTCGCGCCGACCTGATCCCCAACCTGGTGGAAACGGTCAAGGGCTACGCCAAGCACGAACAGGAGACCCTGACCGCGGTGATCGAGGCGCGGGCCAAGGCCACCTCGATCCAGGTCGATGCCAGCACCCTGGACAACCCGGAAAGACTCAAGCAGTACCAGCAGGCCCAGGACCAGCTGACCGGCGCCTTGAGCCGCCTGATGGTGGTGTCCGAGCGTTATCCGGACCTCAAGGCCAACCAGAACTTCCTGGCCCTGCAATCGCAGCTTGAAGGCACCGAGAACCGCATCGCCGTGGCCCGTCGCGATTTCATCCTCGCGGTGCAGAAGTACAACACCGAGATCCGCACCTTCCCCGGCCGCCTGTGGCACAGCGTGATGTACAGCGACCTGCCGGTGCGCGAGACCTTCGAGGCCACCAGCCCCGACGCCGACAAAGCGCCAGAAGTGAAGTTCTGATCAGCAGCGGCTGCCCGCGGATCGCCCGAGCGGCCGCGGGATCCGGCCCGGCGTTACCACGGATGAGGTTCCAATGCGCGTGTTGAGAGTTGGCCTGGTGCTGTTGCTCTGGGTGTTTGCGATAACGGCCCAGGCCGAGCTGAAGTTCCCGGCGCTGAGCGGGCGGGTGGTGGACAACGCCCAGATGATCGAGCCGGCGGTGCGCCAGCAACTGACCCAGGAGCTGGCCTCCCACGAGCAGTCCACCGGCGAGCAGGTGGTGGTCGTGACCCTGCCGGACCTGCAAGGCACCAGCATCGAGGATTTCGGCTATCAGCTGGGGCGCTACTGGGGCATCGGCCAGAAGGACAAGAACAACGGCGCCTTGTTGATCGTCGCCCGCGATGATCGCAAGCTGCGCATCGAAGTCGGTTATGGCCTGGAAGACCGCCTGACCGACGCGCAAAGCTCGGTGATCATCCATCAGGTCATCACCCCGGCCTTCAAGGCCGGCAATTTCAGCAAGGGCATCAGTGACGGCGTGTCGGCCATGTTGCTGGTGCTGGGCGGCAATCCGCTGGACGAGCCGAGCGCCGCCTATGAGGGTGGCGGCGAGCGCGGCAGCGAGTTTTTCGATCGGCATCCCGGCGCCCTGGTGTTCCTGGTGCTGCTGTTTTTCGTGACGATCTTCGTCTGCCAATTGCTTGGCATCCTGCCCAGCGGTGGCGGCGGGCGTGGCGGTTCAGGCGGTTTTGGCGGGGGCGGTTTTGGTGGCGGAGGCGGCGGGGGCTTCAGCGGTGGCGGTGGTAGCTTTGGCGGCGGCGGATCGTCAGGCGGCTGGTGACTAAAAATAATCGATGAGTATGGGAAGACATGGCACTACTGAGTGAGTACGAACAACGGCAGGTCGCCGAGGCGATCGCCCGGGTCGAACAGCAGACCGATGCCGAACTGGTCACCGTGCTGGCCGCCCGCGCCGACGACTATGCCTATATCCCCTTGCTCTGGGCCAGCCTGCTGGCGCTGATCGTGCCGGGCGTGGTGCATTACGCCACCGGCTGGATGAGCATGCACCTGTTGCTGCTGGTGCAGTGGGCGACCTTTATCGTGCTCTGCCTGGTGTTTCGCATTCCACGCATTACCACCCGCCTGATCCCGCGCTCGGTACGCCACTGGCGCGCCTCGAACCTGGCCCGCCGCCAGTTTCTCGAACAGAACCTGCACCACACTGTCGGCAGCACCGGGATGCTGATCTTCGTCTGCGAAGCCGAGCGCTATGTGGAGATCCTGGTGGACGAGGGCATTTCCAAGCGCCTCGACGACAAGACCTGGGACACCATCGTCCAGGCTTTCACCCAGCAGGTGAAGCAGGGGCAGACCCTGCAAGGCTTCATCACCTGCATCGAGGCCTGCGGCGAACTGCTCAAGGTGCATGTGCCGGTGACCCACGTGCGCAACGAACTGCCCAACCGCCTGGTGGTCCTGGCCTGATCCCCCCCGCTCCTGTAGCCGCTGCCGCAGGCTGCGATCGGCCGAAGGCCGTGGCGTCCGCAAGATCGCTGGAGGTCCTGCGGACCTTGCGCAGCCTTCGGCAGCGGCTACAGGAAGCCCGCTCCCGCAGAATCTGCGCCGCCGGGTAAATAACTCCGTGCCCCGGCGGGCCATCCCCCCTAAAATACCCGCCATTCCCCGATTCACACCCGCACCGCCCGAGGCGCCTTTTTCCATGTCTGCAACCGCAACCCCCGCCAGCCTTGCGCCGGATCATCACGCCCAGTTTCTTGAGCTGCTGGAAACCAGCCTGGCGCAGAACGCCTTTATCAAACTGGTGCTGGCCAAGCATGTGGGGGCCGAGGCGGATTTGCAGCGGCTGATCATCAAGCAGCTGACGGTCAAGGAGCAGCCGTGCCTGTCCTTCGTCTACCGCTACAAGACCCGCGACATCACCAAGAACTTCCCCCTGGACGAAGGCGTGGCGCTGATCGCCGGGCTGCTGCCGGCGTCGTTCAAGAACGCGCACCTGCTGTCGCTCACCGATGAAGTGCAGCTCGAATACAGCAAGAAGGGCAAAAGCTCGCTGTTCAAGGGCAAGGCCCAGCAGCAGCGCGAAGTGCCGTCCGCCGAGCACAACCGCGAGAAGAACCGCTACCTGGAGCTGAGCCGGCCCTTCCTCACCGACCTGGGGGTGACCAACAAGCAGCACGAGTTGATCCCGGCGATGTCGCGCAAGTGGAAGCAGATCAACAAGTTCATCGAGGTCTTCAGCCATGCGCTGAGTTCGTCGCCGATCGACCTGCAGCAGCCGGTGCGGGTGGCGGACTTCGGCTCTGGCAAGGGCTACCTGACCTTCGCCATCCACGACTACCTGTGCAACACCTTGCAGGCGCAAGGGCAGGTGACCGGTGTCGAACTGCGCGAAGACATGGTGACCCTGTGCAACGCCGCGGCGGCGCGCCTGGACCATCAGGGCCTGGAGTTCAAATGCGGCGACGTGCGCAGCGTGGCGCCGAGCGAGCTGGACGTGATGATCGCCCTGCATGCCTGCGATATCGCCACCGACTACGCGATCCACACCGGCATTCGTTCCGGTGCGTCGATCATCATGTGCTCGCCGTGCTGCCACAAGCAGATCCGCCCGCAGATGCAGAGCCCGGCGCTGCTCAAGCCGATGCTGCAATACGGCCTGCACCTGGGCCAGCAGGCGGAGATGGTTACCGACAGCCTGCGCGCGCTGTTCCTCGAAGCCTGTGGCTACGAGACCAAGGTCTTCGAGTTCATCTCCCTGGAACACACCAACAAGAACAAGATGATCCTCGCGGTCAAACGTGCCGAACCCCAGGACCCGACCCAACTGCTGGCGAAGATCGGCGAACTCAAGGCGTTCTACCACATCAGCGAGCACTGCCTGGAAACCCTGCTGCGGGCCGACGGCTACCTGAGCTGACCACGCGCCTGTAGCCGCTGCCGCAGGCTGCGATCGGCACCGAAGGGGCCGCAAACCAGGCGACGCGCTACATCTGACAGGGCCGGGATACCGCCTTTGCGCCGGCTACGCCGTCGATCGTCCGAACGCGGCCCGAACCTGCGGCAGCGGCTACAGGGCGCGTGCTGGGGTTGCTTGCTGCACGGCAGTCTTGCGCCCGAGCATCACGGTAAGGATCACGCCCACGGCGAACAGCCAGGTGACCGGTTCCACCTGTTCGCCGAAGAACAGCGCCGAGAAGGCGATGGTGAAGAAGATCTGCAGCAGCTGGATCTGGCTGACCCGGGCGATACCGCCCATGGCCAGCCCGGCGTACCAGGCAAAAAAGCCGATGAACTGCGAGAACAGCGCCACGTAGCCGAAGGCCCACCAGGTCTTTGCCGAAACCGCGCCCTGATGCTGCGCCGCGAGGTACCAGACCGGGCCGATCAACAGCGGCGTCGACAGCACCAGGGCCCAGCAGATCACCTGCCAGCCGCCCATCTCCCTGGCCAGCCGGCCGCCTTCGGCATAACCCAGCCCGCCGACCGCAATCGCCCCGAGCATCAGCAAGTCGCCGGCCTGGATACTGCCGGCGCCGCTGATCAGCGCGTAACCCAGGACCAATGCGCTGCCCAGTGCGGCGCAGCCCCAGAAGGCTTTCGACGGCCGTTCATGGGACAGCCACGCCGCGTACAGCGCCACGCACAAGGGTTGCAGGCCATTGACCAGCGCGCCGTGGGACGCCGGCAGGGTCTGCATGGCCCAGGCCGACAGCACCGGAAACCCCAGGATCACCCCGGCGATCACCAGGCTCAGGCCTTTGATCTGGTGCCAGGTCGGCCATTTTTCCCGCCGCCAGAGCAACAGCAGCGCCGCCGGGATCGCCGCGAACAGCGCCCGTCCCAGGCCGTTGAGCAGTGGGTGAAGTTCCTGCACCACGATGCGGGTGAAGGGCAGGGTCAGGCTGAAAATAACCACGCCGAGCAGGCCCAGGGCCATGCCGGTGTTTTCGCGGGAAGACATGATGACAACCGTTTTTTATTGGGGAAGGGCAGGTGCGCTTATCTAGCCATAAACCCACCGCGGCACCCTGTTACAGCTGTACGCAGAGTTATCCATACAGTTCGGCTTCTGTAGGAGCGGCCGGTCGACGCTCGATTGCCCGCGATGAACGATAACGCGGTATGTCAGGCAATCCGTGTCGCCTCTATCGCGGGCAAGCCTCGCTCCTACGGGGCGACGGAGGGCATGCTCTTCTGTAGGAGCGAAGCTTGCTCGCGATGAACGATAACGCGGTGTATCAGGCAATCCACGTCGCTTTTATCGCGGGTAAGCCTCGTTCCTGCAGGCCATGGATCACGCTTTTTTGTAGGAGCGAAGCTTGCTCGCGATGAACGATAACGCGGTGTATCAGGCAATCCGCGTCGCTTTTATTGTGGGAAAGCCTCGTTCCTGCAGGCCATGGATCACGCTTTTTTGTAGGAGCGAAGCTTGCTCGCGATGAACGATGACGCGGTGTATCAGGCAATCCGCGTTGCCTCTATCGCGGGCAAGCCTCGCTCCTACAGAAGCGTTGAGGGTGTAGTACCGGGTTATTACCCGGCTCCACAGATAAGGACTACCTTGAACATTCCTGTTTTCCCTTGTAGAGGAGTCATCTCCATGGCCGCGAAAAAAATCCTCATGCTGGTCGGCGATTACGTCGAGGACTACGAAGTGATGGTGCCGTTCCAGGCGCTGCTGATGGTCGGCCACACCGTGCATGCGGTGTGCCCGGACAAAAAGGCCGGGCAGACCGTGCGCACCGCGATCCACGACTTCGAAGGCGACCAGACCTACAGCGAAAAACCGGGCCATCAGTTCGCCCTGAACTTCGATTTCGCCAAGGTCGAGGCGGCCGATTATGACGCGCTGCTGATACCTGGCGGTCGCGCCCCGGAGTACCTGCGGCTGAACGAAAAGGTCCTGCAACTGGTGCAGGCCTTCGACAAGGCTGGCAAGCCGATCGCCGCCGTCTGCCACGGCGCCCAGCTGCTGGCCGCGGCGGGTATTCTCGAAGGCCGCGAGTGCAGCGCCTATCCGGCCTGCGCCCCGGAAGTGCGCCTGGCCGGCGGTACCTACATCGATATCCCGGTGACGGACAGCCACGTTCAAGGCAATCTGGCGACAGCCCCGGCCTGGCCGGCGCACCCCAGCTGGCTGGCCGGTTTCCTCGGCCTGCTGGGCACCAAAATCACCCTGTAAACGGATGACCCGCTGGCGCTGCTTTTCTGTCAGGAAGCAGCGCCATCGTCCTACCGCCAACCGAGGAGCGCCCAGCATGTGCGAGCTCTACGTCAAAGCCGACCCGATCCTCTACGAGTCCCGCTCGCGCTCGCTGCGCATCTGCGGGGTGGTCACCACCCTGCGCCTGGAGAACCAGTTCTGGGACATCCTCAGCGAAATCGCCGAAGTCGATGGCATGACCACCAACCAGTTGATCGCCAAGCTCTACGAAGAAGTGATGGATTACCGCGGCGAGGTGGTGAATTTCGCCTCCTTCCTGCGGGTCAGTTGCACCCGCTACCTGAGCCAGCGCCGCAGCGCCACGCCGGAACTCAGCGTAGTGCGCAGCGCCACCAAATAACCCTGCGATCCCCGCAATCCCTGTAGCCGCTGCCGAGCCTTGGCGAGGCTGCGATCGACTTGGGCGGCACTCCGACGTAGCAGGCGCCAAGCCAGGCGACGCCACACATCAGACATACCGTGTCGCCAGGTTTTACGGGGCTGCGCCCCGATCGCAGCCTCGCCAAGGCTCGGCAGCGGCTACAGGATTCGTTTCAGGTCATGAGGTCGGGCGCGTGCCATCGAGCAGGGCATCCACCACTGCCCGGGCCATTTCCACCGAATGCACCATGGACCAGATCAGCCCGCGCTCGACGCCGCTGGCGCGTTCGGTGATTTCATCGGAAACCTCCTCGGCGCATTTGAGCAGCAGGGAAACGTGCATCAGCGCGTCTTCGGCATTGACGCCGGGTTGCACGGCGAACAGTGGGTTGTGCTGGCCATCGCGCAGGCCAAAGGGGCGGCGGCGTGTGCCTTGCAAGGTGGCGATCAGGCTGGCGTTGGCGCGATCCAGTTCCGGGTCGCGCAGTTTACGAGGGGATTGCAGGGGGGATCGGGGACGAGCTTTTTCATGAGGTGATTTCTCCAGTTGTTCAAGGAACCGCCGGGTCTCACTTCCACATGAGAGGTGGCAGCCGTACGCAGGTGTGGAAGACCGGACTGAAGAACCGGCGCACCCGAGGGTGCCCCACATACAGCCGCCATAAAACGAACTCACCAGGACTGAAGGTCACTGATGTTTTCGTATGAGACGAATTGCACGCTCTCCAGAACCAGACTTCCACATCCGGGCCGCTGATTTTGCAGCGATCCAGGCAGACTGCCTGATCGGTTTGAGGGGGACAAGGCGCTCAAAGGCGTTGGGGATTTTCTAGGAAATACCTTACAAAACAAAGCGAAACTTCTTCTCTGCCCAGCACCTCTCCCTGACCAATACCTGTAGCCGCTGCCGAGCCCCAGCGAGGCTGCGATGGTCCGGGCCACGCTGGTCGCAGGACCTCCAGCGGCTGTGAGAATGTCATCGCGGGCAAGCCTCGCTCCTACAGGTCCGTGGCGATCTTGGCTTGTGTAGGAGCCAGGCTTGCCGGCGATGCGGGCAACGCGGTGTGTCTGACGTACTGCCATCGCGAGCAAGCTCGCTCCTACAGGGATAGGCGTTCCTTTGTAGGAGCGAGCTTGCTCGCGATGGCGATCGATCAGGCAACGCCGCTTCAGAAGAACCGCGTCACGCTGATCTTGGCGTTGCGCCCCAGGCTGGAGGCGTTTTCGCCGCTCAGGGGCGGGCGGTAATCGCGGTTGAACATGTTGTCCAGGGTGAAATTGACCTCGGTGCCCTTGAGGTACGGCTGCTGCGGTTTCCAGTTGGCGAACAGGCCCTGCACGTTGTAGCGGTCGTTCTCGTACTGGTCCCAGTAGGAATCGCCCGCGGCGCTGGCCGGGCCGCCCGGGTAGATGTCGCTCGGCACGCGGTCGGTCTGGCGTACCCACTGGCCCTGCCAGCCCACTTGCGCATCCCACTGCGGGATTTTCACCCCCAGGGTGGCGACCCACTTGCGTGGCGGGATGTCCCGGGCCCAGACATTCGGCCCCCAGGGGTTGGTGTAGGCGCCTTCATGCTTGCCGGTGATCCAGGAGTAGGACAGCGAGCCGAACAGGTAGGTCGAATCGTAGAAGCTCTCGACTTCGAAGCCCTTGATGGTCAGGTCGCCGATATTGCGGTAGACGCCGATGGTCGGCTGGTTGCACACCTGGCCGATGTTCTTGCCGCTGCTCAGTTGCTCGGGGCAGCCGATCCCCAGGTTCTTCATGATTTCGTCCTTGATCTCATTGCGGAACACCGTGGTGCGGATCTGCAGGCTGTCGGCCTGGGTCAGGACGTCGGAGAAGCGGGTGATGTTACCGGCGCGCAACGCGGTGATGCGCTCCGGGTCGAGGTCGCGGCTGGTGGAGGAGCGGGTGGTGCCGGCCGCCTGGACTTCGTACTGCTCGTCGATCACCGGCGCGCGCCAGGTCTTGCTGTAGTCGGCGAACAGGGCGAATTGCGGGGTGACCGTCCAGAACGCCGACAGCCGTGGCGACCAGCCGGTGTAGGTCTTGTCGCCGTAATCGTGGCCGACCACCGGGTCGGGGCTGTTGTAGACCGGCGCGTCGTTTTTCTGCCCGCGGTTGCGCACATGGTCGTAGCGCAGGGACGGGGTCAGGGTGAAGTTGCCCAGGGTGATGGCGTCCTGGATATAGAAGGCGTTGTTGTCGACCTTGCCATGGGGCATGAAGCCCGGCTGGTAATGCCCGTTGTTGTACTTGGGCACCTCGTAGGTCTTGCCCGGCATCCACATGTCCACTTCGCGGTCGTGCTTGCGGATCTGGATGCCCTGGGTCAGGGCATGTTCCAGCGGGCCGGTGTTGAAGCGGCTGGTGTTTTTCAGCGAGAGGATCCTGTCCTCGTAACCCACGGTGATCTTGCGGCCACCGGAGGCCGGCTGGGCGTAGGCATTCGGGCCGCGCTCGTCGGTCTGGTCGGTCTTGGAGTCGGAGTACTTGGCCTCGAAGTCGATCCACGGGTTGTCCAGCGGCGTGTACTGGTACTTGGCCTGCCAGGTGGTGTCGATGGTGTTGCGCTGGGCCAGGAAGCGCCGGGTGGCGCCGTCGTAACCGTACTTGTCGATATCGCGCTGGGTCGGCGGCGTCGGGTAGCTCTTGGCCGAGAAGGGCGCCCAGATATCACTGTTGGAGCGCATGTAGCTCAAACCCAGACGATGTTCGTCGGTCAGCTGCATGTTCAGCTTGAACAGCTCGCCGTCCAGGTCCTGGGCGGTGTTGGGCAGGCGCTTGGGGTTGATCGGGTAGGCGTTGCGCGGGTCCGGCTGGGCGCTGGCCAGCTTCATGTCGTCGCCGTCGCGTTTGGTCCAGTAGGCCAGGGCGTCGAAACGCCGGTCCTCGGTGCGCCCGTACACCGCGCCGGTGTAGGCCTGCTCATGGCTGTTGCTGCTGTAGCCGTACTTGAGCATGGCGCCGGTGTCGCGGCCTTCTTGCAGCAGGTCGGGGGCGTCCTTGGTTTCCATGTGCACGGTGCCGCCGAAACCGCCGTTGCCGGTCTCGGGCGAGTGCGGGCCCTTTTCCACTTCGATGCGCTTGATCAGTTCCGGCTCGATGAAGATCGAACCCTGCTGGTAGCGTTCGAAGCCGCTCTTGGTTGCGCCGTCGACGCTCATCGGCACGTCTTCGGCATCGCCCAGGCCCCAGATGTTGATGGTCTGGCCGCCGGGCTTGAGCGAACCGCCGAGGCTGACGCCGGGCAGGGTGGCGATCAGGCTGGGAATGTTGGTGGCCTGGTGGCGATCGATCTCGGCCTGGTTCAGGGTCGAGCGGCCGACCGTGGCGGAGTCCACTTCCAGGCCGCTGCCGATGACGCTCATGGCGCCCAGCTGCAACGCCGAACTGCGGGTGCTGCTGTTTTCCGCGGGGCGCACCACGTAGGTCTGGTCGACCTTGACCAGGCTGAACTGGCTGCCGCCCAGCAGTTGCTGGATCGCCGCCTCGGGGCTGAAGTCGCCCTTCAGCGCCGGGGCCTTCACGTTGCGCAGCAACTCTTCGTCGAACAGCAACTGGATCTTCGCCTGCTGCGCCACCTGGCTCAGCGAGGCCGCCAGCGGCTGGGCGGGCAGGGCGAAGGCGAACGATTCGGCCTGAATCTGCGCCTGGCCCTGCAGGCTGAACGCCAGGCAGGCGGCGAGCAAGGTCGGACGCGAACAGATGAGCTGCAAGTGATAAGGCACGCGAAACATGAAATCCCCCGGAGCGGCGACAAAGGCCAGAAAAGGTGTGCGTAAACAACGCAGACCGGAGGAAGACGCGTCAGTAAACTAAAACCTCATATGCGAATGAAAAATATTCGCATATGAGTTTCAGCGCCGGGCTTCGATGCGCACGCGGCCGTCGGCCAGGGCCACGGTTTTCACCGGGATCAGCGCCGGCAGGGCCTTGATCAGGGCGTCCGGATCCCGCACATCGAGGTTGCCCGAGACCTTGAAGTTGCCCAGGGCGCCGTCGGCCAATAACACCGGCTGGCGGCGATAGAGGTTCAACTCGTCCACCAGGCTGGCCAGGTCGCGATTGCGAAAGGCCAGGTGGCCGCCGCGCCAGTCGGCGACCTCGGCGACGTTCACGGGCTGTTCCCGCAGGGTGCCGCTGGCGTAGTCATAGATGCCGCGCTGGCGGGCGCCAAGCAGCAGCGAATCGGGCTTTTGTTCGTCGGGAACGAACGCCACCTGGCCATGGGCGACGCTGACCACCAATTGCTTCTCGCCGCGGCGCACATCGAAGCCGGTGCCGACCACCCGCACCCGCGCCGCGCCGGCATGCACCCACAGCGGCCGTTCCTTGTCGGCGGCGACTTCCAGGTACAGCTGGCCCTGGTCCAGATAGAGGTTGCGTTGCTGCGCCGTAAAGTCGATGCGCAAACGGGTGTTGGCGTTGACGTACAGGGTACTGCCGTCGGGCAGGTTGAAGCTGCGCATGCCCTGGCGTTGCGCGGCGATCTGCTGCGAATAGATCGCCGGCGGTGCACCCAGTTCGATGGCCAGCAATGCGCAGACCAGCGCGGCGGCCACCGCCAGGGCCGGACGCCAGCGCGGCTTTTTGCTCAGCGGCAGCGGCGTCGGTCGGTTCAGTGGTTCGAGTTCGGCCAGGTCGGCCCACAAGCGCTCGAACTCGGCATAAGCCCGGGTGTGGGCCGGTTCGCTGGACCAGGCCGCGAAGGCGTCGCGCGTGGCCTGGCTGCGATCGTCGCGATTGCGGGTGAACCAGCCGGCCGCCTGGGCATCGATGCTGTCGATCTGCTGCTCGGTGTCGTGGGGGCGGGTCATTGGGGTTGCTCCTTGCCGTGTTCCTGTTCCAGGCGCTGCTTGCAGTGCAGCAGGGCAAAGGCGATGTGTTTTTCCACCATGCTCAGGGAGATGCCCATGCGTTCGGCGATCTGCGCCTGGCTCAGGCCTTCGAAGCGGTGCAGCATAAGGGCTTCGCGACGGCGCGGCGAGAGTTCGGTGAGCACGCTCTTCAAGCGCTCCAGGCGTTGCAGGCGCTGGGCCGCGGGCAGTGGCTCGTGGTGTTCGTCGGCCAGCGGCTCGGGTTCTGTTGCATGCGGTTCGTGGTGCACCTTGTGCCTGACCTTCTGCCGGCGCCAGTGATCGCGCAGCAGGTTGCGCGCCATCTGGAACAGAAAGGCGCGGGGTTGTTCGACCTTGGCCCGGTCGCGGTAATCGAGCCATTGGGTGAAGACGTCCTGGGTCATGTCCGCCGCATCGCTGGCGTTGTCCGTGCGTTTACGCAGGTAATGCAGGATGTCCGCATAGAACCCGCGGACGGGGTCCGCCGAGGTGGGGTCGGGCTTGAAGCGAGACATGAAAATCCTTCGCAAGTACTGCCGGGCAGAAAGGTCGTGAATGATATCGAGAATTATTACTATTTGTCTGCATGAGTTTCGCTTCATGAACCGGATGCGATTTTTCCTGTCTGATGCTGCGTGCCTCAGCAACACACCCCAAACGCTGGTAAACCGGCAAAGACAAGCTTTAATCCGAAGTGCATTCGCATCTTTGGACACTCAGGAGCAGGACCATGGCTGGATGGTATGAATTAAGCAAAAGCAGTGACGGGCAGTTCCGCTTCGTTCTCAAGGCTGGCAACGCTGAAACCATTTTGACGAGTGAGCTGTATTCCTCCCGCAGCGCCGCCGAAAACGGCATCGCTTCGGTGCAGACCAACAGCCCCAACGAGGCCCGCTACGCCAAGGAAGTCTCCAAGGACGGCAAGCCTTATTTCAACCTCAAGGCGGCGAACCACCAGATCATCGGCAATAGCCAGCGCTATTCGTCCGAGGCGGCACGCGACGGCGGTATCGAAAGCGTCAAGACCAACGGTCCAACCACCACCATCAAGGACAAGACCGTTTAGTTTTCTGCTCTGAAGCACAAAAGCCCGACAGGACAACCTGTCGGGCTTTTTGTTGGGCGGCGTTTTAAGGCAAGGTGTTTTGCCTGATGCACCGCTATCTCGGGCAAGTTGTGCGGCGCTCCTGCTGGCATCATCGCGAGCAAGCTCGCTCCTACAGGTCGGTGGCGTCTTTGGCTTCTGTAGGAGCCAGGCTTGCCGGCGATGAGGCCCGCAAGCTCGCCGCTACAGTGAAGGCCCGATCAGCGCACGGCGTTCAACATGGCCTGCAATTGATTACGCCCAGCCTCACCCAGCGGGAACACCGGCCGGCGCGGGTCGCCGACCTGCAGCCCGGTCATGTTCAACCCGGCCTTGATGGTGGTCGGCAGGCCGCCCTTGAGGATGAAGTCGAGCACCGGCAACTGGCGGTAAAACAGCTCGCGCGCGCGGTCCAGGTCGTTGTCCAGCACCGCCTGGTACAGGTCCAGGTTGAGCTGCGGGATCAGGTTCGCGGCGGCGGTGCACCAACCCTTGGCGCCGGCGGCGAAGGCTTCCAGGGCCAGCGGGTTGCAACCGTTGTAGAACGGCACCTGGCCTTCGCCCAGCAGTTGCAGCTTGTGCATGCGCTGGATGTCGCCGGTGCTCTCCTTGACCATGGTCACGTTTTCCACGGCATTGAAGATCCGCAGGATCAGCTCCACCGACATGTCGGTGCCGCTGGTGGCCGGGTTGTTGTAGAGCATGATCGGCACGCCGATGCTGGCGCCGATGGCCTGGTAGTGGCCGAGGATTTCGGCTTCGCTGAGTTTCCAGTAGGAAGCCGGCAGCACCATCACCGCATCGGCACCCTTGGCCTCGGCAAAGCGCGCGCGGCGCACGGCCTTGGCGGTGGTCAGGTCGGAAACGCTGACGATGGTCGGCACGCGTTTGGCGATGTGGCGGATGCTGAATTCGGCGACCTGGTCCCACTCGGCGTCGCTCAGGTAGGCGCCTTCGCCGGTGCTGCCCAGGGGCGCGATGGCATGCACGCCGCTGTCGATCAGGCGATCGATGGAACGGCCGAGGGTGTCCAGGTCCAGTTGCTCACCGTTGGCGGTGAACGGGGTGATGGTGTAGCCGATGATGCCGTGAATGTGGGTGTTCGACATGGCGACGCTCCTTTAGCGAATAGGGTGGTTTCAGTTCAGGCAATCGGCGTGTTGCTTGAGGTTCTGCCGAGCGTAGTAGTTGAAGGCGGCGGCGTGACGCTTGGGCTTGGAGATCCAGTCATGGGCCTCGCGACCGAGCTCCGGCTGGATCGGCTTGATGGTGCCGGCGGCCATGGCCAGCAATTGCAGCTTGGCGGCGCGCTCGATCAACTGGGCGATCACACAGGCTTCCTCGATGCTGGCGCCGGTGGACAGCTGGCCGTGGTGCGAGAGCAGGATGGCGCGCTTGTCGCCCAGGGCCGCGGAGATGATCTCGCCTTCTTCGTTACCCACCGGCACGCCCGGCCAGGCCTTGAGAAAGGCGCAGTCGTCATACAGCGGGCACAGGTCCATGTGGGAGATTTCCAGCGGCACTTCGATCATCGACAACGCGGCGACGTGGGTCGGGTGCGTGTGGATGATGCAGTTCACGTCGGGGCGGGCGCGGTACACCCAGCTGTGGAAACGGTTGGCCGGGTTGGGCATGCCGTGGCCTTCGAGCACCTCCAGGTCTTCGTTGACCAGCAGCAGGTTGCCCGCGGTGATTTCATCGAAGCCCAGGCCCAGTTGCTGGGTGTAGTAAGTGCCCGGCTGCGGGCCGCGGGCGGTGATCTGCCCGGCCAGGCCGGAGTCATGCCCGTTCTCGAACAGGATGCGGCACGTCAGCGCCAGCTTTTGCCGGTCGGTCCACGTATTATCCGCCAGGGTGTTTTGCATCTGGGTCAAGGCTTGCTTGACCAGTTGCTCTTTGGGTAGTGCTAATGTCTTGGCCATATCGGTGTCCTTTGGTCGTTTCAATGGACGTCGGATTTGCCAGCTCCCGCTGCTCGCAAGGTCGTTGGGTGAAAGCAAATGACACTAAAGAGGCTATATGACACTTTGTGTCATTGGCAAGGACAAATCGTCGGCTCCTTGATGGGTTAACCGTTCTACATGTCTATCCGTTTGAAATTATTGAGAAAAAAACTTGGCGTGACGCTGGAGGCCCTGGCCGAGAAATCCGGCATGACCAAGAGTTACCTGTCGAAAGTCGAACGCGGCCTGAACACGCCCTCGATCGCCGCGGCGTTGAAACTGGCCAAGGCGTTGAACGTGAACGTCGAGGAGCTGTTCGCCGAAGACAAGGTCAGCCTCGACAGCTACAGCCTGGTGCGCAGCGACGAACGCCAGTCGCTGGCGGCCAACGACCAGGCGCCGGGTTACGCGGTGCTGGCGCATCAGGTCAGCGAGCGCAGCCTGCTGCCGTTCATCATCTATCCGCCCAGGGAGTTCACCGACAAGAGCTTCAAGGAACACCTGGGGGAGGAGTTCCTGTTTGTCCACGAAGGGCAGGTGGAAGTGGATTTCATGAACGAGCGGGTGATCCTCAACCGTGGCGATGCGCTGCACTTCAACGCGCAGAAACCCCACCGCCTGCGCTCGGTGGGCGAGGTGCAGGCACAGTTGCTGGTGGTGGTGCACAGCGGCGAGGAATGAGCCCGCTCCTGCGGATTGTGGATTTTCCTACACCATCGGCGCCGAACCGCTGCCCCGTAGGCCCGTAGCCGCTGCCTCGCTGCGCTCGGCAGCGGCTACAGGTGGCGTACCAGCTTGAAAACTGTAGGAGCGAAGCTTGCTCGCGATGGCGTCCTTGCGGGCAGACCGCAGTGCCTGGATCGCGGGCAAGCCTCGCTCCTACGGATCGCGGGTAGCTTTCAGCGTTCGACCGGCACCGACAGCGCAGGCGCGCCCAGGGCATGGCTCTTCGAATCGAAGAAGCGCAGCGTCACTTCCATCCCTTCAAACAGCTGGGTGTAGCGCCGCTTCTGGTTCTGGATAAAGGCCTTGCTGCGCGGGTGGATCGAGATCGCCAGGGTCTGCACCCCGGACTGGCGGATCGCCTGCACCAGGTGGCTGTCCTGGGGGCCGAGGTCGTGGCCGAAGATGCACAGCGCGTCGCTGTGGTTGAGCAACTGCTGGTAGCAGAACGACAGGTAGTCGCTGCTGCGAATGGTCTTGAGCTTGTCCGCCACCGGGCCTTCGCTGACGAACAGCGGCACATCGTCGAGGGTCTTCAGGGTGTTGTTGATGGCGAAGTTGCCCAGCAGGGTGCCCTCGGTGGAACCCAGCTTGCGCGCGGTGCCGTCCTGGTTGCGCACCAGGTGCAGGCCGCCGTGCAGGTACAGCACGCGGGTCTGTTGGCTGGCGGTCTGGCCGATGTCGAAGCTCGGGTCGGCGCCCTGGAACAGGTCGTCGATGCCCTGGGCGTCGTGCTGGATCGCCCAGTAGTTGAGCAGGTCGTAATTGCTGGTGAACACCGTGCGGTAGCGGCGCAGTTCCTGGTTGATCTGCGAAAGACTCGCCGGCTGCACCAGGCGCCACGGAATGTGCACCGCGTGCACGGTATTGATCAGCGCTTCCTTGATCGCGTAGTAGCGATTGCGCGGCGCCGCGGAGCTGACGGCCAGGGCCTTGTTGACCCGGCTGGTGGTCTTCAGCGCGCCCAGCACCTGCTCGAAACTGCGGGTCTGCAGGGCGTCGAACACGCTCAGCTCGGAGGGGCTCAGGGGCTTTTCCTCGACGGTGCGGGCGTTCTCGAACAGCGAGTCGTAGGCGAAGTCTTCCCACACCGCGCGGCTGGCGCCGTTGCCGATCAGCAGGCCGGCGATCGGCGTGCTGGCGCGCAAGGCGTTCCAGTCTTCAAGGTCGGTATCAAATTCCTGGAAATCCATCATCGCGGTTCGTCGTCTCAAGGCAGAAGGTGTACAGGGCGCCGACTTTATCACGACCGACCCTTGAGCCAGATCAACAACGCGCGTGACCGATGGGTCGATCCTGTGCGCATTTGCCGGATCGGCACGGTCGATCCGCCCCTAGCCTGGAGGACGCGCCATGAGCAGCACTTTTTTCATCCCCGCCGTGAACATCATGGGTATCGATTGTCTCGACGAGGCCATGGTCGCGATTCGCAACTACGGTTTTCGCAAGGCGCTGATCGTCACCGACGCCGGCCTGGCCAAGGCCGGGGTGGCCGGAATGATTGCCGAGAAGCTGGCGATGCAGGACATCGATTCGGTGATCTTCGACGGCGCCAAGCCCAACCCGAGCATCGACAACGTCGAGAAGGGTCTGGCGCAATTGCAGCAAAGTGGCTGCGACTTCGTGATTTCCCTCGGTGGCGGCTCGCCCCATGACTGCGCCAAGGGCATCGCCCTGTGCGCCACCAATGGCGGGCATATCAGCGACTACGAAGGCGTCGACCGTTCGGCCAAGCCCCAGCTGCCGCTGATCGCCATCAACACCACCGCCGGCACCGCCAGCGAAATGACCCGTTTCTGCATCATCACCGACGAAAAGCGCCACGTGAAAATGGCCATCGTCGACCGTAACGTCACGCCGCTGCTGTCGGTCAACGACCCTGCGCTGATGGTCGCCATGCCCAAGGGCCTGACCGCCGCCACCGGCATGGACGCGCTGACCCACGCCATCGAAGCCTATGTGTCCACCGCGGCCAACCCGATCACCGATGCCTGTGCGTTGAAAGCCATGACCATGATCAGCCAGAACCTGCGCCAGGCGGTGCACGACGGCAGCGACCTGGTGGCCCGGGAAAACATGGCCTACGCCCAGTTCCTCGCCGGCATGGCCTTCAACAATGCGTCGCTGGGTTTCGTGCATGCCATGGCGCACCAGCTGGGTGGCTTCTACGACTTGCCCCATGGCGTGTGCAACGCCGTGCTGCTGCCCCATGTGCAGAGCTTCAACGCCATGGTCTGCGCCGGACGCCTGACCGACGTGGCCCACGCCATGGGCGCGGACATCCGTGGCTTCAGCCCGGAGGAGGGCGCGCAGGCGGCCATCAGCGCCATTCGCAGCCTGGCCCGGGATGTCGAGATCCCCAGCGGCTTGCGCGACCTGGGTGCCAAGCTGACGGACATCCCGATCCTGGCCGCCAACGCCCTGAAAGACGCCTGCGGCCTGACCAACCCCCGCACCGCCGACCAGCGCCAGATCGAGGAAATCTTCCGCAGCGCGTTCTGATACCTACAGATGTTTTACCGCGCGCTCGGGACTTGCTGTCCTGGGCGCGCCGCCACGAGCTATTGGCGGTCGTCTTGCCAACCGGCAGGCGGCAAGCGCCGGGTGTGGAAAATCCGCAGTATCTGCAGGCGTCCCTGACGTACGCGGTAGGGGATCAGGTAAGGACGATTGGGGACCACCCACTCCCGGGTACCGGGCAGGCGACCTTCGCGACCACTGGCAGGAAAACGGCTCAGGTGTTGAATGCTACTCAGGATGGCTTTGACGAATTCCGCGGCGGCCTGAGGACTGTCCTGTGCAATGTAGGCGGCTTCGTCATCGAGGTTCTTGAGGGCGCTGCGCAGCCACTCAACGTGCATTGCCAGTCCATTTGTTGAGTACGCCATCCAGCTCTTCGGCGCTGGCGAAGTCGCCTGCCTCTGCTTCAGTCAGGGCTTTCTGGATCTCGTTGATTTGCCAGGCTTCGCGGGCCAGATATTCTCTCAGTGCATCCACAGCGAGGAATGACTTGCTGCGGCCTGTCGCCTTGGCCAAGTGAGCCAGGGTATCGGCAACATCATCGGGCAGGCGCAAGGACATGACGGACATGGTGATCTCGATGTAGTGGTTTGTAATACAACATACTACATCGCCAATCGGGGCTCGCCGCCAGAGCCATTCGTCCAGTGCGAACGCTGCTTTGATTCAAGACGATTCAGGACCTTCCTCTTAACAAGGACTTTGCATGCTGACCGGCCTCAACCACCTGACCCTCGCCGTTACCGATCTGAACCGCAGCCTGGGGTTTTACCGCGACCTGCTGGGCCTGCGCCTGGACGCCAGCTGGGACAGCGGCGCCTATCTGTCGCTGCCGGGCCTGTGGTTGTGCCTGTCGCTGGACTCGTCGCGCCGTTCGGCGGAGGTGCCGGACTACACCCATTACGCCTTCAGCATCGAGGCCGGGCATTTCGTGGCGTTCGTCCAGCGCCTGCGTGCTGCCGGTGTGCGGGAGTGGCGCGACAACCGTAGCGAAGGCGCCTCGTTCTATTTCCTCGACCCCGACGGCCACCAGCTGGAAGCCCATGTCGGCGATCTGGCCTCGCGCTTGCGCGCCTGTCGGCAGCAACCCTATGCCGGGATGACGATCTTTACCGACGAATGACCGCTCGCCGCCGCTTCAAGACGACTGGCTGTCGCTGTGACGACCATTGTGGGGTGGTGCGGGGGCGCACAAGCCGGCAGAATCCTGCGATCAAAACCGCGCCACCTTCGGCGCTTCGGAGTGTGGCATGACTTCTTCGCTGTTACTGGCTGTCCTCGCCTCGGGTTTTATCTACGGCATTACCCCAGGGCCTGGCGTACTGGCGGTCTTCGGCATTGGCGCGGCGCGCGGGCGGCGGGCCGGGGCCGGCTTTCTTTGCGGGCATCTGCTGGGCGATGTGGTCTGGTGCAGCACCGCGCTGATCGCCATCGTCGGCGCGCGGGAGATTGGCAGCAGCGCCTTCGATGTGCTGGGCGTGCTCAGCGGCCTTTATCTGTTCTGGCTCGGCCTGCGGGCAATCCGCAGCCAGCGCAGCAGCGGGCAGGAGCCCCAGGGGCCGGCGCGCCAGCCGTTCTGGCACGGCATCCTGTTCGGCCTGACCAACCCCAAGGCGTACCCGGTGGCCGTGGCGACTTTCACCGCGCTGCTGTCCAGTCGTGCCGAGCTGCTCAACTGGTCGATGCTGCCCTGGCTGATCTTCCTCAGTTTCCTCGGCGGCATCGGCGCATACGCTATTCTGATTGGCATCGTCGGTGCGCGGCGGGTGCGGACCCTGTATCAGCGCCACGAACTGGCGATCACCCGGCTTTGCGGCGTGATGTTCATCGGGTTTGCCATCAACGCCTTGCTGCATGCCGTTCCGGGATTGCTGGCGAACAAGGCATAAAGGCTGTTCGCAAGGTTGCGACAGTCACGGACAAGCAGCGGCTTTGCGCCGCTGCCGGAACCCAGGGATTGATACTCGGCGCTTTATCTTCACAGGCAGTGTCGTTCCCTGATGGCAACCAACAACTCCGCGCCCCTGGCCAGTTTCATCGACCTTCTGCTGGATGCCGTCTGCGCGGTGGATGTCGAAGGCCGTTTCGTCTTCGTCAGCGCCGCCTGCGAGCGGATCTTCGGTTATACGCCGGACGAGCTGGTCGGCCGGCGCATGATCGAGCTGGTGCACCCCGCGGACCGTGCGCGCACCTTGCAGGCCGCCGAGCGGATCATGGCCGGCGAACCCATGCCCAACTTCGAGAACCGTTACCTGCGCAAGGACGGGCAGGTCGCACATATCCTCTGGTCGGCGCGCTGGTCCGAGGTCGACCAGCTGCGCATCGCCGTGGCCCGCGACATCACCGAACGCAAGCAGGCCGAGTCGCGGCAGGCGGCGCTGTATGCAATTTCCGAAGCGGCCCATGCCGCCGAGGACCTGCTGGCGTTGTTCCGGCGCGTGCACCGGATCATCGGGGAATGGCTGCCGGCGCTGAATTTCTCCGTCGCGCTGTACGACGAGCAATGCCAGGCGCTGAGCTTTCCCTATCACGTCGACGACCGCGAGCGTTGCCCGGAGCAGCCGGGCACGCTGACCGGCAGCCTGTGTGCCGAGGTGATCCGCAGTGGCCAGCCGTTGCTGCTGACCCCTGACGATTATGTGCCGCTGCCGGATGCCAGCGCCGACCCGCATTCACCCTGCTGGCTCGGTGTGCCGCTGAATTCGCAGAAGGGCACCATCGGCGCGCTGATCGTCAAGAGCGCGCCGGGCGACGAGCGATACACCGAGCAGGACAAGGAGTTGCTGCAATACGTCTGCGCCCAGCTCGCCACCGCCATCGAGCGCAAGCAGCTGCATGCGCGCCTGCAGTACATGGCCCAGTACGACCAGCTGACCCAGTTGCCCAACCGCGAACTGCTACGCGAGCGCCTGCGCAACGCCCTGGCCCGAGCCCGTCGCGAGTCCGGGCGCATGGCCTTGCTCTATGTCGACCTGGACCGGTTCAAGCAGGTCAACGACACACTTGGCCACGCCGTGGGTGACATGCTGTTGCAGGCTGTGGCCAACCGGCTCAAGGCCTGCGTGCGCGAAAGCGATACCGTGGCGCGGATCGGTGGCGATGAGTTCGTGGTGCTGCTCGGCTGTATCCAGCACGCGGAAGATGCCGGCATCGTCGCCGGAAAGATTCGCCAGGCACTCAACGAGCCGCTGCGCCTGGACGGCCATCAGCTGAGCATTCTGCCGAGCATCGGTATCGGCCTGTTCCCCGAACACGGCCATGACGAAAAGCAGTTGTTCAAGCACGCCGACGAGGCGATGTACGCGGCCAAGCGCGCCCAGCGAAGCCCATCCCGCGCTTGATGGAAGCGGCGGAGCTGGCCGTTTTTTTGCCAACCGTTCGTCGTGGCCGATGCAACTTTTTCAAACCTTCGATGGCCTGAAAACTCTCACTCTGTGCAGGCGCCGTGCGCCGTCACCTGATCAAAGGAGGCCGACACCATGAGCTTCATGGCCACCCATCTGTCCCGCACCTGCCTCGCGCTGCTGCTCGGCCTGAGCGCCAGCGCGGCGTTCGCCCAGTCCCCCGCGGAGTTTATCGATGACGCCTCGGCCAAGGGCATGGCAGACATCGAGGCCAGTCGTCTGGCCCACCAGAAGACGTCCTCCAAGGCCGTCAAGGACTACACCATCGTGGTCATCAACGACCGCACCACCGCCAACCAGCACCTGGCGAAAATCGCCAAAAAGCTCGACCTGCCCGTGGCGCCTAGGGAAGAAGTGATCAGCAAGGCCAAGGCGCTGATCCCCGAGGTCCCGGAAGGCGAAGCCTTCGACGCCGCCTATGCCGAGAGCCAGGTCAAGGCCACCGAAGAGGCCATCGAGCAGATCCAGCAACAGGCCGAAATCACCGAGGTACCGGAACTCAAGGCCTTTGCCGAAGAGACCCTGCCGAAACTGCAAAACCACCTACAAATGGCCAAGGCCCTCAAGGCTGGCCGGGCCCTGGATCAGTTGGATGGCTGAGTGGGGCTCTGCCGCTGATGTGTCTTTGGGCATGACCTGAAGGCGCACCGCGTCCAGTGCCGCCGTTTCCCCCAGGCATTGTTCAATATCGATTCAACTCGGCTTCCGCGCTTGCTCGGGCAGACCGCTGATTTCACGCTGGAATGCCGCTTGTGCCCGGGCACAGGTGAGGATGCGGTAGCGCGTGCTGCGGGAGACGGTTTGGTCGCGAAAGCGCTGGTACACCGGCTGGAAGATGGTGCGGTCCAGGTGGGGTTGCTCCGCGTTCAGGTAGGCCTCGCAAAGCCGGTCGTAATCCTGCTGCGAGATGAAGCGCCGGAACCAGAAGCGGTAGAAGTAACCCAGCAGGAAACCCAGGCTGAAGTCGCGGTCGAGCACCGAGTGGGCGCAGCACTCGAAGTCGATCAGGCGCAGTCGGCCATCGGCGGCGAGCAGAATGTTTTTCGGGTGAGGGTCCATATGCACGAAGTCGTCGTCGAGCATCTGGCCGAACAGCCGGAAGATCGCCGGCAACAGGGTTTCAGCCTGCTCGGGATGAGCCAGCAAGCGGTCGTCGACGCTGCAATGGTCCGCCCAGAAACCCACCAGCAAGTACTCTTCGCGCAGGAAGGGAAAACGCCCTTTGTAGCCAAATGCCGAGACCTGGGGCGAGAGGGCGGATTTGCCCGACACCACCGACAGGTTGATGAATTCGTTGGTCAGGTCGTGCAGGCCGAAGCTGCGCTTGAGCCCGAGGAAGTTCTGCAGCTGCTTTTTCCAGTGAGTCAGGCGGTTGCGCTTGAGCACCCATTGGCGTTCGCCTTCGAGCAGGAACACGCCCCGAGTGTCTTCCGGAATATCCAGCGTGGGGTATTGCTCGGGCTTGGCCAAAAAACGCCGTAGCAGCGTGTCCAGTTCGTGCCGGTGGGATGGATCGAAATGGAAGGTCACGCCATCGATCTGCTGCCGATGCAGCGTTCGGGTGAAGCTCCTGAGGTGAAGCATGTAGGGTTCCTGGCCTTGGATGGCGAACGAGGGGGTGGCGCTGTGAGCCTGCGCTGAAACGCGAGCCGAAAGGGCGCGCATCATAATTCATCGCAAGTCCTGGCGTTCACGAAATTGATCCGGGTTGTGCGGCCGGCGTGCCCTGGCGCTGGAAAAAACCATGTCTTTGCATCGCGGGTGTACGACGGAGTGATTACCCAAAAAGTCCGGGAACAGTTTTATGAGCTGACTCGAAAAATGGTGGGTCAATTTCTCAATGATCAAATCAATGATCGTCTCAGGTCTGCAATGAGTGGTGCTATCCAGCCGTCTCTTGCGGTTGCCTGCGCCTTCGGAGCAGGGAATGCCGATAACGATGATGCAGAAGCAGAGGACGACAAGATGCTGACGAGCTATGCAGCGAGCTGCTCGAGTAACATCGGGCAAGGAGGCTTTCGCGCAAAGTGCCCATGCTTCAGGTCATGGGCACTGAGACGGACCGAGGGGGCACAGCCTCAGGTATTGACCAACCAGCGAGCCTGGCGACTGCCGCGCCAGTTGAAACTGCTCAGTGCCAGCAAGAGTAAGAGGATCGAGTAGATGGCGTAGGTCCCGAGCTTATCGTAGGCCCAACCCGCCAGCAGAATGCCCACGAGTCCGGCAAAGCGGCTGATGAAGTCTATCGAGCCATACCAGCTGCCAATGATTTCCTTGGGTACGGTGAGCTGGATGGCACTGGCTGTGGTACGAAAATACAGCGTGGTACCGAACTGGAACACGAACATGCCGGTGCCCGCGAGCCAGAGGTTGCCGCGCAGACATAACGTGATGCAGACCCCCGAGATCATGATCAGGTGGGACAGCAATATCGTGCCCGGCACCCGGGAGGCCTGGCCACTGGCGCGCAAGGCGAGTCCGCCGGCTATGGCGCCTGCTGCTCCAACTGAGAACAGGTAGCCGGTCTGTGCTTCAGAAAAACCATGAAAGCCCCGCAGCAAGGGGACCCACAGCAGCGCCAGCACGCTGACCACCAGCAGGCAGGTGGCATAGGAGGCAAGGAAATACCGCCAGCGTGGAGCGCGCAACAGATCGATGGTGGCTCTTGATGCGCCGGTGACACTTTCCTGGAAGCGTTGGGCAAACGACGTGCTGCAGATATCGAGGGTCGAGGTCTTCTCATTCAAGGCGCTCAGGCTGATCGTCAAGGCGAGCGCCGCCAGCATGAAGGCAATGGAGGCCAGCAGTGAGATCGACAAGCCGACGTTGAAAATGACCAGGGCGCCGATGACCGGCCCCAGGGTCCTGGCGATGCCATTGAAGGTGGCGAGCAGGCCGTTGATTCTGGGGATGTTGTCAGCGGTGAAAAGGAACGGGATCAAGGCAAACATGATCAGCCGTGAGTACTGATGGATCAGGTCGACGAAGAAGGCAAAAAACCACACCCACTCCACGGAGCTGTCGTAGATCCTGAGGACAAAAACAGCCAGGGCAAACACCGCAATGTTGGCCAGTTGCGTGGCAATGAACAGTTTCCATTTGTTGAAACGATCGATAAAACCCGCGCCTAGCAGGGTTACCAGTATTTCAGCACTATAGCCGACGGCGTAGGTGGTGGTAACAGCGAGCGTCGTTCCGCTAATGGAATAGGCGAGGTTGGCGAATACCAGGTCGTAGATGGCTTCGGAAAGTATAAGTAATACCCCCAAAGCCACAAAGGACCACACTGACCGCGCCGTTGAATTGAAAGAGGTGTGCACAGAAATTTAATCCGTTAAATTTTTTATATGCCCGGTATCATGCAGCCAGGGCTTTGATGTTGGCAGGCAAGAACGATTGGAGTTCTTCTATGCTGTTGAACTCCTTTTTGGATGTAAGGCTGTCCAGCGCAACAATTTCCATGGCTTGTATCTTGCCCAGGAGTGTACGCAGTGCTCCAGGTTCTTGCAGGTAAGGGGACAGCGCTTTCTCGAACGCTGCAAGAGCCAGAGACTCTTCCGCGTTTTGCGCAGAACCAACCAGATCAGCCAGCTCTTCTTTCCAGGATACTGCTTCTTGAGTTGCTTTCATGTGAATCTCCATGGTGTAAGTAAGTTTGCAACTTGGGTGCACACCCCAAAACTAAGTTCTTTCCAGTGTCTGCTGCTCGAACTTGGCCATCTTGTACAGCAGGATGTCCGGGCAGCGCATGTCAGGTAGTTTGATATTTGGATAGGGCTGGTCGATAGCGAATGGAATCAAGTCCTGACCGAACATGGGAATATCCGAGCGTGGCTCATTCTGGCTGACGAAGACTTCATGTTCACAGCGAACCAGCGTCGGTTTACTGCAGTTGAACGTGTAGGCAATACCTTGCTCGATATGAATGCTGGTGCGTGGATCACAAATGATCTGGAGAGACTTGTGCTGACCGTAAGTGGCGGAGTCATGCCTGAAATCAATCAGGTTCAAGTCGATTTGCAGTTCCTGATTATTGAGGAAGGTATAGGTTTTTTTCGTTCTGGCGTGCCAGTAGTACTGGTGAGGAGTGCCCGGAACGGACGTTGGAAGCACCAGGACGTCGGCCACGCAGGAGGCAGTATTGGGCACCAGCGTATAGGACCTGGCGCCAGTCAGGGCATAGCGGTTGCGTTTTATCCGTACTCCGCAGAACTCCTCGTCCGTCAATCGTTCAGCGACGCTGCGGGCATCGTCCGACCAGGTCTTGGGCTCGAACATCACATACTGTTCGGCGCCGCGAATGGTCACCGGGTATCGGGCCAGATAGGATTTGGGGTTCTCCAGCAAAGACTGGGAAATCTTCGAAAGAAAGCGATGGGCTTCATCGGGCAAGCGGTATCTGTTGGCCTTGATAATTGGAAACTTTGCAAGTTCCGTAGTACGAGGGACTGAAACAAGATCGTTGTCCAGATTCCATGCTGCATTGTCTTGATCCGAGTGCCAGACTGGTTCGTCCCGGGTGACAATGTACTCTAGGTTATCGAAGGTATGAGCCACGCCTCGTGGAATGACCAAGTGTCGATACAGGCTTGGCGAGAATCTGAGTTGGACAACTTGATGGATACTAGGACTGCCTTCTCGGCAATCGACAAAGAAGCCTTCTATTTTCTTGCCGTTTTCCCCCATGAATGTCAGGCGATCGTCCTGGCCGACATGTATGCCATAGGTTGAATAACTGAAGTCGGGTTCATGAGTGACGAAGTCTGATATGAGCGGACCCTTGCTGGACATTAATTTTCGACTGAACCAGCCGTTTCCAGCATAGGTATTACTGACAGAGTTCTTTTCGAATCTGAGGCCTGGAATTAAAAAGTCGGCCTGGTGAGTGTCGTTGCCAATTTCCTCGAACATAGATCCCTCTTTCGATAGAGAAAACGCATCTGCACCAGCGTCTGTCCTGACGTCTTCGGTGTTGTTTGTGTGAACGGCTGTGGCACTGAAAAGTGCTTGTCTAATGGAAAGCTGTCAATAACTTTTTTGTGGGGTTTATGAATTTGTCTGGTCGCCATCTTATGGTGCGCAACGGCACAAAAATAGTGCGAATCATAAAAATCATATGGAACATTAAGTTATAGATTTGAATGTTTCAGATCTAGCATATGTTCTTTTGTTAAGTACTTAGATCGAACCAAAATAGATCGCTCAAGAGAATGGACGGATGAAGGGAATAAACTTCTTTTTTGCAGACAGTCTCCGGTTTCAATCCCTGCGTATTCCTTCATCCGATAAAACTTCAGCCTGCGGGCTGCCCAGGTCAGTGCGCAGCGTTCTGCCGGAACTGCCGTGGGCTGACGCCGGTCAGGGCCTTGAACTGGCGGCTGAAGGCGCTGTGGTCGGTGTAGCCGCATTGCAGGGCGACGTCGGTGATCGGCAG
The DNA here is from genome assembly GCF_024610635.1 of Pseudomonas sp. T8. Lineage (NCBI taxonomy): Bacteria > Pseudomonadati > Pseudomonadota > Gammaproteobacteria > Pseudomonadales > Pseudomonadaceae > Pseudomonas > Pseudomonas sp. T8. The sequence goes on along the minus strand of NZ_CP102374.1, from coordinate 2,742,530 downwards.
TTCGCCGAGCAGCAGGCGCGAGGCGTGTTCCAGGCGTACTTTGTGGATCATCTGCCGCGGGGTGAGGTGGAAGATGCGTTTGCAGTAGCGCTCCAGCTGGGCGATGGACAGGTCGGCGATGAGGGTCAGGTCGTCAAGGCGGATGGCTTCGTTGTAGTGCTCGCGGATATGCCGGTCGACCGCGGCCAGGCGTTCGTAGGCCGGGTGCGCGTCGCGGGCGGCCTGCAGGTCGAGGGAGATGCCGGCCATGCCGATGATCCGCCCGTCGCGCCCATGCAGCGGCAGCTTGTGGGTCAGGCACCAGCCGGGTTCGCGGCTGCCGTACAGGTGCAGTTCCAGCTGGCCCTTGATGGTGATGCCCTGGCGCAGCACGCGCTGGTCCTGCTCGGTATAGACCGGGCCGAGCACGGCGGGAAACACCTCGGCCGAGGTCTTGCCCAGCAGCGGCGCGACGTTCTTGAAACCGCAGCGCTGGGCCAGGGTCAGGTTGGCGGTGAGGTAGCGGGCCTGCAGGTCCTTGATGAAAAACACCGCGTTGGGCAGGGTGTCGAGCAGCGGGATCACCAGGGCCATGCTGCCCAGCAGGTCGTGAATATCCTCGGGCGCCTGGCTGGCGATGGCTTCGGGCAGGCGGTGCAGCTGAGCGGTGTCGATCATCAAGGGCTGCTCTTGTTAGGGGGCGGGGCGCGCCCCGCGACTTTGGGTCTACTGGCTCATCCTTGAATCCCGCGGCGCCATTGGTGGGCGGCCAGCGGCAATGGTCTGCTCTTCACTTCGCGCCGGGCGTCGACTCCATCAGCAAGGTCTCGATCCGCGCCGGCACCAGGGGCGCTCGTGGTGTCGGTACGGTCCAGCCGAACAGGGCCTGTGCCGCCGTGGCGCAAACCCGCCCCTGGCAGGCACCCATGCCGCAGCGGCTGTGCAGTTTGGCCTCGCTCCAGCCCGCTTCGCCAGCCACGGCGGCGTAGGGCACATCCTCGCAGCGGCACAGCAGCGTATCAGCTCGCGCCAGGCGCAGAAGCGCCGGTTGCAGGGCGAAGGTTTCACTCACTCGCTCGGCGAACGCCTGCCAATGGGTCCGGCGCTGGATCAACGCGGTGGCCTCCCGGGTCTGCCCGCTGGCGGCCAGTCCGGCGATCTCGCCTTCGACCCTCGCCAGTTCGCTGCCGCCGACCCCGGTGCATTCGCCGGCCGCGTAGACCTGCGGGAGGCTGGTGCCCTGGTAACGGTCCACCGCAATCGCGTTGGCTTGCAGCTGGCAGCCGAGGTGGCTGGCCAGGGTGGTGTTGGGCACCAGCCCGAACCCGCAGGCGAGGCGCTCGCAGGGGATTTCCCGCACCTGTTCGCCCTGCTGGATGCGCACCGCTTCCAGGCGATCGTCGCCCAGGGCTTCGAGCACATGGGCGTTGCAGCGATAGGAAGTGGTGGCCAGCCCGACAGCCTGGCCGAGCTTGGCCGGCCAGCGCCAGAGCCCGGCGGTGAATGTCGCCAGCGCGGCCAGCGGGGCCTGTTCCAGGACCGCCTCGACCCGGGCACCGGCCTGGCGGGCGGTGGCGGCGCTGGCCAGCAGCAACGGCCCGCTGCCGGCGATAACCACCCGCTCGCCGGCCACGGCCAGGCCGTTTTTCAGTAGCGCCTGCAAGGCCCCGGTGCCTGTCACTCCGGGCAAGGTCCAGCCGGGGAAGGGCAGCAGCAGTTCGCGGGCGCCGCAGCACAGAATCAGGCTTTGGTAGTGGACCAGCAGAGCCTGCTCGGCATCTTCCAGCAGCAGGGCATTGGCACCGGCGCCGGCCACCACCCGGGTGCCCGGCAGGTAGCGCAGCCGCGGGTGTTGCAGCACCTGCAAGGCTTCGCGGGCGATACCGGGGAGCGTGACGCCGGGCCCATTGCGCCAGATCTGGCCGCCGGGGCGCGGGTTGTCGTCGAGCAGGATGATGGAGAGCTCGCTGCGGCTCGCCGCCCGGGCGGCCGCGAGGCCGGCCGGGCCACTGCCGACGATAAGGATGTCGCAGCTCAGGCGCTGTTGCTTCATGGCGTGCGCTCCACGTGCATGCCTTCGCGGCACAGGGTCTGGCAGGCCAGTTGGCGCCGGCCGTCGATGGTCATGCGGCATTCCTGGCAGATGCCCATGCCGCAGAAGGGCGCCCGGGGCTGGCCGGTGCAGGAGGTTCGGGTACGTGGGTCGCCGCTGGCGGCGATGGCGGCGGCGACGCTCAGGCCAGCGCCCACGGTCAGCGCCTGACGGTCCAGGTAAATGATCATGGGGCGCTTCCTGTCAGGGTGGCGGTCAGCTCGGCGAAGCGTTCGGGGCGATAGGCATGGGCATCGATATCCGGCCGTTCGTCGAGCATCAGGCTGGTCAACAGCCGGCCACTGCCGGGGGCGGTGGTGACGCCCAGGCCTTCATGACCGACCGCCAGCCACAGGCCGGTGTATCGCGGGTGTTCGCCAAGGATCGGCAGGCCGTCCGGGGTGGCGGCGCGAAAGCCGGTCCAGGCGCGGATGCCGTTCAATTGCGCCAGGCCCGGCAGATAGGCCACGGCCCGTTGCAGCATCGGCGTCAGCACCTCGGGCTCGATGGCCGGGTCGAGAGTGTCGAACTGGCGGGACGAGCCGATCAGCAATTGCCCGGTCGGCCGTGGCTGCACATTGAACGCCACCGAGGTGCCGTTGCTGGCGTGGGCGCTGGCGGCGTAGCCCAGCTCCACCAGTTGGTGGGACACCTGTCGGGGGTAACGATCGGTGATCAGCAAGTGGCCCTTCTTCGGCCGCAGCGGCAACTCCGGCAGCAGGCTGCTGGCCGCCAGACCGTTGGCCAGTACCACGTACTCGGCGCGCAGCACACGGCCGTCATCCAGCTCCACGCGCTGGGCGGCGATGGCGCTGACCGTGGCTCGCTCGCAGCTGATCCCAGGCGTGTTGTGCAACAGCCAATGGGCCGTGGCCGGGGCGTAGAGAATGCCGTCGCCGGGAATCTTCAGGGCGCCGCCAAGACCTTTGCGTAACATGGGTTCGAGTCCGGCCAGGGTCGCGCTGTCGAGCAATTCGCCTGCCACGCCGTGTTGGGCCAGGGTCGCCTGCTTGGCCCGGGCCAGGTCCATTTCCGCCGGGTCCGCCGCCAGCCACAGGGTGCCGCAATTGCGGTAGGCGCAGGCGGCCGGCAGGTGCGTGCGCAGCTGGTTCCACAGGCCGATGGAGTAATGACTCAGCGCCAGTTCGGCGGGGTTGTCGTCCATCGCCACCAGGTGGCCCATGCCCGCGCCGGTGGCGCCGCCGCTGGCGTTGTCGAGCACCCGCACCCGCAGGCCGCGGCGGGCCATTTCGTGGGCGCAGGCGGCCCCGACAATGCCGCCGCCAATCACCAGCACGTCGGCTTCGGCCGGCTCGCTCACGAGACGATGCCCCAGGCGAAGGGATCGCTGTCCTCGATCAGCAAAGTGGCTTCGGCGCTGATATGGGCGGTGCCGCGAAGGGTCGGGATGACCTGCTCGCCCGCCTGCTCGTAGCGGGCGCTGAACTGGCTGCCGATCACACTGGCCTGACGCCAAATCGCCCCGGGCGCCAGCTTGCCGTCGGCGGCCAGGCAGGCCAGCTTGGCGCTGGTGCCGGTGCCGCAGGGGGAGCGGTCGTAGGCCTTGCCGGGGCACAACACGAAGTTGCGGCTGTCGGCGTGCGGGTCGTCGGCGAACAGCTCGATATGGTCGATCACACCACCGTCGGCGCCGCTGATGCCGGCGGCCTCCAGGGCTTCGCGCACGGTCCAGGTGTAGTGGGTCAGGGCCTCGACGTTATCCAGGGCGATGCGCTGGCCATGCTCGCTGATCAGGAAGAACCAGTTGCCGCCCCAGGCGATATCGCCGCGGACGGGGCCGTGGCCGGGCAACTGCAGCTCGACGCCGCTGCGGTATCGGTAGGCCGGCACGTTACGCACGCTGACCGAGAGGTCGTCATGCAGGGTGGCGCTGACGGTGCCCACCGGGGTTTCGATACGGTGCACGCCGGGCGCGATGCGGCCCAGGTGATGCAGCGAGCGCACCAGGCCGATGGTGCCGTGGCCGCACATGCCCAGGTAGCCGCTGTTGTTGAAGAAGATCACCCCGGCACAGGCATCCGCCGCCTGGGGTTCGCACAGCAGGGCCCCCACCAGCACGTCGCTGCCCCGCGGTTCCAGCACGCAGGCCGTGCGCCAGCGATCGTGACGCTCTTGCAGGATCGCCAGCCGTTCGGCCATCGAACCGCTGCCCAGGTCGGGAAAGCCGTCGACAACCAGGCGAGTCGGCTCGCCCCCCGTATGTGAATCGATGACGGTTATTTTTTTCATGGCAGCACCTGACGGAAAAGGCCTACAGATTGGCTCGGGAAAGGGCTGTATCGCTTGTGGGTTTTCTCTGCGGCGGATGACGAAATTGGCACAGTGGGGTTTCCCGCCAACCCTGTAGCCGCTGCCGCAGGCTGCGCACGGACGCGCAGCGTCCGCCAGATCGGACGACGTGGTGTGACAGAAAGATCGGGGATACAGGTTCTGCGTCTGCTGCGCAGCCGATCGCAGCCTCGTACCTCGGCAGCGGCTACAGGTGCAGGGGATTTCAGGCGGGTCGAAGGAGGGTAGCGCGCAGGTGCAATGGACGGAAAAGGTCTGTGGACGATTGGGTGAATGTGCCGATTTCGTCTTGCTTGAGCGGGAAAAACCTCAAGCTCCAGGGCGGCGAAAGGCGGAATCTGTTTTTCGTTTTCAACGCCTGTCGGCCCGGCCGACTCAACCAACAAGGACAAGACCATGAGCCGTAAAGCCATCCACTGGAGCGGTGTGTTCCCTGCTGTCAGCACCCAGTTCAAAGCTGACTTTTCCCTGGACCTGGACGCCACCCACAGCGTCATGCGCAACCTGGTGGCCGACGGCGTGTCGGGCCTGGTGGTGTGCGGCACCGTGGGCGAAAACACCTCGCTGAGCACCGCGGAAAAACTCTCGGTGATCGAGGTCGCCAAGGACGCCGCCGGCGGCCGCGTACCGGTGATCGCCGGGATCGCCGAGTTCACCACCGAGTTCGCCCGCAACACCGTGCGCGAAGCGGCCAAGGTCGGGGTCGACGGGGTAATGGTGATGCCGGCCCTGGTGTATTCGGCCAAGTCCCATGAGACCGCCGCGCACTTTCGCAGCATCGCCACCGGCACCGACCTGCCGGTGATGGTCTACAACAACCCGCCGATCTACAAAAACGACGTCACCCCGGACGTGCTGATCGCCCTGCAGGACTGCGAAAACATCGTCTGCTTCAAGGACTCCTCCGGCGACACCCGGCGCTTCATCGACCTGCGCAATGCCGTGGGTGACCGCTTCGTGCTGTTCGCCGGCCTGGATGACGTGGTGGTGGAAAGCATCGCCGTCGGCGCCGAAGGCTGGGTCTCCGGCATGTCCAACGCCTTCCCGAAAGAGGGCGAGACCCTGTTCCGCCTGGCCAAGGAAAAACGCTTTGAAGAGGCCCTGACGCTGTACCGCTGGTTCATGCCGCTGCTGCACCTGGATGCGCGTCCGGACCTGGTGCAGTGCATCAAGCTCTGCGAGGAACTGGTCGGTCGCGGCTCCTCGATCACCCGCCCACCGCGCCTGGCCCTGCAGGGCGAGACCCTGGCCGAGGTCAAGGCGATAGTCGCCAAGGCCCTGGCCGAGCGTCCGCAATTGCCCGACGTCGGTCTGTAGGCCCGCCGACAGGACGCCCCCGCGCAGTGGCTTGCGGGGCGTCCTGGTCCACGAGAAGAACAATCAGGTACTCGCGCAGTGCCGTGTTTCACCACGTCGGTACCCCGTCCGCGGAAGGCCGGCGCGACATTCGATCTGCCTACTCCAATAACTCAATAAGAAGGCGCGCCTATGTCAGGCCAAGGCAAATTCAAGAAACAGCTCTCTCTGGTTGACCTCACCTTCATCGGCCTGGGGGCGATCTTCGGCTCCGGCTGGTTGTTCGCCGCCAGCCATGTCTCGGCCATCGCCGGGCCGGCGGGGATCTTCTCCTGGCTGCTCGGCGGTTTCGCCGTCCTGCTGCTGGGTATTGTCTATTGCGAACTGGGCGCGGCCTTGCCGCGAGCGGGCGGGGTGGTGCGCTATCCGGTGTTCTCCCACGGGCCGTTGCTGGGCTACCTGATGGGCTTTATCACACTGATCGCGTTTTCCAGCCTGGTGGCCATTGAAGTGGTGGCGGCGCGGCAATACGCGGCGGCCTGGTTTCCGGGGCTGACCCATGCCGGCAACAGCAACCCGACCATTCTCGGCTGGCTGGTGCAATTCGCCCTGTTGTGCCTGTTCTTCTGGCTCAATTACTCCAGCGTCAAGACCTTCGCCAAGTCCAACAACCTCATCAGCCTGTTCAAGTTCGTCGTGCCGCTGCTGGTCATCGGCGTGCTGTTCACCTTCTTCAAACCGGACAATTTCCACGTCCAGGGCTTTGCCCCCTTCGGCCTGTCCGGCATCGAAATGGCGGTCTCCGCCGGCGGTATCATCTTCGCCTACCTGGGCCTGACGCCGATCATTTCGGTGGCCAGCGAAGTGCGTAATCCACAGCGCACCATTCCCATCGCATTGATCCTTTCGGTGCTGCTCTCGACCCTGATCTACGGCCTGCTGCAACTGGCGTTCCTCGGCAGCATTCCCACCGACATGCTGGCCAACGGCTGGAGCAGCATCAGCAAGGAATTCTCCCTGCCGTACCGCGACATCGCCCTGACCCTGGGCGTCGGCTGGCTGGCCTATCTGGTGGTGGCGGACGCGGTGATTTCCCCCAGCGGCTGCGGCAACATCTACATGAACGCCACGCCACGGGTGGTCTACGGCTGGGCGAAGACCGGGACCTTCTTCAAGATCTTCACCCGCATCGACGAGCAGTCCGGCATCCCGCGCCCGGCGCTGTGGCTGACCTTCGGCCTGTCGGTGTTCTGGACCTTGCCGTTCCCGTCCTGGGAGGCGCTGATCAATGTGGTGTCGGCGGCCCTGGTGCTCAGTTATGCGATTGCCCCGATCAGCGTGGCGGCGCTGCGCAAGAGCGCGCCGGACCTGCCGCGGCCGTTCCGGGTCAGCGGCTTCGGCCTGCTGGGGCCGGTGTCCTTTGTCATCGCCGCGCTGATCGTCTACTGGTCCGGCTGGGGCACGGTGTCCTGGCTGCTGGGCCTGCAGATCCTGATGTTCGTCATCTACCTGGGCTGCAAGCGCCTGGTACCCACCGACCACCTGAGCCTCAGCGAACAGGTGCGCTCGTCCCTGTGGCTGATCGCCTTTTACGCCCTGACCATCGTCATTTCCTACCTGGGCAGCTTCGGCGGTATCGGTACGCTGACCCATCCCTACGACACCCTGGCCGTCACGCTCATGGCCCTGTGCATCTACTACTGGGGCGCCAATACCGGGGTACCGGGCAGCAAGCTGGTGCTGGAAGGGGAAGACGAATGACCGCTGTTCATACCATCTATTCGGAGAGGTAACCCATGCCTGTAACAGGACAACTGCTGATCGGCCAAGCCCGTGTGCGTGGCGGCCACGGCGAAGTGCATGCGCTGGCCGCCGCCACTGGCGAGGTCCTGGCGCCGAGTTTTGGCGGCGCCGGCCCGAATGACCTGGAGCGCGCCTGCGCCCTGGCCGAAGCGGCGTTCGACCGCTATCGGGAAACCAGCCTGGAACAACGGGCGGCGTTCCTCGAGAGCATCGCCAGCAACATCCTCGCCCTCGGCGACGAGCTGATCGAGCGCTGCATGAGCGAGACCGGCCTGCCTCGCGCCCGCCTGGAAGGCGAGCGCGGGCGCACGGTCGGCCAACTGCGTTTGTTCGCGGTGGTGGTGCGCGACGGCAGTTTCCTGGAGGCGCGCATCGACCCGGCCCAGCCGGAGCGCCAGCCCTTGCCCAAGGTGGATCTGCGCCTGCGTCAGATCGCCATCGGGCCGGTGGCGGTGTTCGGTGCCTCGAACTTCCCCCTGGCGTTTTCCGTGGCCGGTGGCGACACCGCCTCGGCGCTGGCCGCCGGTTGCCCGGTGGTGGTCAAGGCGCATTCGGCGCACCCCGGCACTTCGGAACTGGTAGGGCAGGCGATCCAGCAGGCGGTGCACAGCCACGGGTTGCCGGAAGGGGTGTTCTCGCTGCTGTTCGATGCCGGCCGCAGCATCGGCCAGGGGCTGGTGGCGGATGGGCGGATCAAGACTGTGGGTTTTACCGGTTCGCGCAGCGGCGGTGTGGCGCTGATGCAGATCGCCGCGGCCCGCGAGGAGCCGATCCCGGTCTATGCCGAGATGAGTTCGATCAACCCGGTGCTGCTGTTGGCCAATGCGCTGGCCGAGCGAGGAGAGGAAATTGCCAAGGCCTTTGTCGGCTCCCTGACCCTGGGCGCCGGCCAGTTCTGCACCAACCCGGGGTTGATCCTCGCCGTCGACAGCCCGGCGTTGCGGGCATTCGAAGCCGCGGCGGCCGCGGCGCTCAAGGTGGCGCCGGCGCAGACCATGCTGACGCCGGGCATCCACGCTAGCTACTGCCAGGGTGTCGAGCGGCTGCTGCGGCATGCCGAGGTGGACTGCCTGGGGCAGGGCGGCGAGGGCGAGCGTTATCAGGCCCGGGCTGCGCTGTTCGCCACGTCGGCGGCGGCCTTTATGGCCAGGGCTGAGTTGCGGGAAGAGGTCTTCGGCCCGGCCTCGTTGCTCGTGCGCTGCACTGATGCGGCCCAGATGAAGGCGCTGCTGGCGAGCCTGGAAGGTCAGCTGACCATCGCCCTGCACCTGAGTGACGACGACCATCCGCAAGCCCGGGAACTGCTGCCGTTGCTGGAGCGAAAGGCCGGCCGCCTTCTGGTCAACGGTTTTGGCACTGGTGTCGAAGTCGGCCATGCCATGGTCCATGGCGGGCCGTTCCCCGCCACCTCGGACACGCGCACCACCTCGGTGGGCAGCCTGGCGATCCAGCGTTTCCTGCGTCCGGTGTCCTATCAGGACTTGCCGCAAGCACTGCTGCCGCAGGCCCTGCGCAGCGACAACCCCTGGCAGGTTCCGCAGCGCCTCAACGGTGAACGGCCGCGTTGAGAGTCTGTAGCCGCTGCCGAAGGTTCGGGCCGCGTTCGGACGATAAGGCCGCAGGCCTTCGGCGATCTCACCTTCAACCCAATAGGGTCGGGTTTCCCCGGCCTTGACTGTCGCCACCGGACCAGGAGTCCCTATGTCCGATCTCGTTACCCTTTCCCTTGCCGAAGTCCAGGCACTATCCCTCAAAGTCCTGACCCGCCACGGCCTGTCCGATGCCCATGCCCGGGCTATTGCCGAGGTCATCACCCAGGGTCAGCGCGACGAGTGCCACTCCCACGGGGTGTATCGCCTGCTGGGCTGTGTGCGTTCCGTGCGCGAGGGTAAGGTCGACCCGCTGGCCGAACCGAGCCTGCGGTCTATTTCCGCGGGCGTGCTGGAGGTGGATGCGCACTACGGCTATTCCTTGCTGGCGTTCCAGACTGGCCTGCCGTTGCTGGCGGAAAAGGCCCGCAGCCAGGGGCTCGCGGCCATGGCGATCAAGCGGTGCTTCCATTTTTCGGCGCTGTGGCCGGAGGTCGAGGCGATCGCCGCCGAAGGGCTGGTGGGCATCGCCATGAACCCCAGCCATAGCTGGGTGGCGCCGGCCGGTGGCAGCAAACCGGTGTTTGGTACCAATCCCTTGGCATTCGCCTGGCCACGGCCGTCGGGCCAGCCGTTCGTGTTCGACTTCGCCACCAGCGCCATCGCCCGCGGCGATATCGAACTGCACGCGCGCCAAGGCAAAGCCATCCCCGAACATTGGGCCATCGACGCCCAGGGCCAGCCCACCACGGACGCCAAGGCGGCCCTGCAAGGCGCCATGCAAACCTTCGGCGGGCACAAGGGGTCAGCCCTGGCGGCGATGATCGAACTGCTGGCCGGCGCGCTGATCGGCGACCTCACCAGCGCCGAGTCCATGGCCTTCGACGCCGGCGTCGGCGCCGCGCCCTGCCATGGCGAACTGATCCTGGCGTTCGATCCGAAGGTGTTTCTGGGGCAGGACTACGAGAACGGCCTGGCGCGCGCCGAAGGGCTATTCGCGGCCATCACCGCGCAAGGCGCGCGGCTGCCGTCGCAGCGGCGTTTCGAGGCTCGAAAGCGCAGTCTCGAGCACGGTGTGCAGATTCCTCGTTCCCTCTGGCAAGACATTCAGGCGCTACTGTCCTGAGCGTCTGCATAACCAATGGGCTTACGTGTTGCCTGGCGCTTTATCCCGCTGAAAAACCGCAAGGCATGTTCGCTTTTGCTTGAGTGATATCACATTGATATGTGTAGTGGGGCTTCTGTATTCTTGCCCTGGCTTTTAGATAGGGACCTTATGCGGGTTGAACAAGGACAGTGTGATGAGTGTTGATAAAATCGAGAAGTTGTTGAAGTTTCTACCGCCAGAAGACTATGTCTTGGATTCTTTGAAAGACGAAAAAGTCTGGTTCAGTTACTTGAAGAATCTGAATGATCCCTTTGAGGGCAATGTCCGCTTTTCGAAGCTGGAGCGTGAGGAAGTTATTAATGTATTTCTGGAGGTCGTCACTTCTAAAGGGGCCATTGCCCCGGCGGAGCTTCCGGAATACAGAAAAGCTTTGGAGATTGATGGTCACTATGATGGGCTTGTGGAAGCCATTGGCGAGATAGAGAAAGATACTGTCCGAAACATCATGGAAACCTTCTCCGCTTTCTCATGCTGCCGAGTCATGTCTGGAAGTACCGTCGCAGAACGAGCGAATGAAATCCTTATGTGGGCTCACTACACGAAAAGCTTCCGCGGCTTGTGTATAGACTTTGACTTTCATGTGCTCGACAGATCGCTTCGTGAGCTCAATCGCGATGACGCCATGGATAACGAGCTGATCAGTTACGAACCTGAAATGTGTGAGCTGGATTTTCCGCAGTTCATGCGTAATGCCATCAAGCCCCATCAGGTGGGAATGGACGATTACATCAAGACATCGATTCTAAGAAAACATTCGATCTGGGAGTATGAAAAGGAACTCCGCTTCCTGAGTGGCAGGGAAGGGTTGTTCAATATTTCCAATGAGGCTATCAAAGGTGTTTATCTGGGGCCGAATATGGATGAGAAGTACAGCGAGGACGTGGTCGATATGTTTCGGAGTAAGTTTCCTTATGTGAAGCTCTATAATGTCGCTCCGTATGGCTATGGCTTTAATTATAAAGAACTCAAATGATATCGCATGCCAGGTGTTGTTGTTCTTGAGCACACGCTGCTCCCTGGGTGCTGCCAATGTCATGGAATATGGATATCACGACAAATGAACCTCCACTTCGAAACCCCCAACCTGTTGCTGCGCCCGCGCACCCTCGAACACTTCGAGGCGTGCATCGCCATGGACCTCGATCCCCACGTCACCCGTTACCTTCCCGGCCCCTGGGACGGTGGCGAGGAGCACCGCGATTTCGTGCGTTCGCGCATCGAGCGCGATTTTGGTGAGCACTGCGGTTACTGGGCGATCTTTGCCAAGTCCGCGCCGGAGGAGTTTCTCGGCTGGGTGTCGTTCATTCCCTACGAGGCCGTCGGCCCCGAGTTGGAAATGGGCTGGCGCCTGGTGCGACGGGCGTGGGGCAAGGGGGTTGCGTCCGAGGCGGCGGGGCGCATCGTCGAGCATGCTTTTCTCGGCGCTGGAGTCGAACGCATCGTCGCCGATGCCCATGCCTTGAACCAGGCGTCGTTGGCGGTGGCGCGCAAAGTGGGTTTTCGTTTTGTGCGCGACGGTGAGTTCGAAGGCTTGCCGAGCAAGTTCTTCGAGATGACCCGGGCGGATTTCGACGCTCGACGATCTTGATCTACCGCCGCTGACTGGCCGTTTGTCGCCACCCCGCTGTCGCGGTCTGCCTGCCGCTACCAGGTTCAGCAAGCAGACAGTTTCGAGCTGTTAAAACACTCCGTACGCCTGGCAGGAGCCGGGTAGTTGCAGGGGGCGTTGTCAGCAGTTCAAACGTCGGCGTCAAGCGCCGGGGAGGCAGCATGTTGTTACGTTACACGGCTCTGATGGCGGTGGTCGTAGTGGCCTCCGGGTGCGTGCAGGAACGGGTGGTGCATGAGCGGCGGGTGGTCGAACGCGCGGCGCCGGTGGAGTACACCGAGGTGGTTGCGTCGCAGCCACCGCCGGTGCGGGTCATCGAAGTCGAGCCCATGCATCGCCCGGGTTATGTCTGGTCCCGGGCTTACTGGCACTGGGATGGCCGGCAGTATGTGGCGGTCCATGGCCACTGGGAGTCGTTGCGCCCCGGGTACCATTATGTGCACCCGTTCTGGGAGCGTCGCGGCGATGGCTGGCACCTGCATGCGGGTGGCTGGGCCAGTTGAGCGAGAATAGCCCCAGCTATAAAAGCGAAGGTAATCCGTTGTAGGAGTGAGGCTTGCCCGCGATGGACTTGAGAGCGCCGCGTTTACCCAGTAGATGCGCGTTATCGTTAGCGACCATCGCGAGCAAGCTTCGCTCCTACCCTTTCTTTGACTGATCGACATCAAATGCTGCTGGCGTTAGGAGCGCCACCAGCCTTCGGGCAGTTCGACCTCGCGTTGCGCCTGCGCCAGGGCCGCGCGCAGCCCCGGTTTATCCAGCGGGATGCAGTAGGCCGGTTTGGCCCGTTCGAAGCGCCAGCTGTCCGCCAGGCCGCCACCATCGACAGCGTCGAAACCCAGTTCGTCGAGCAATTGCACGACCTGCGCCTTGGCCTGCGGATCGTCGCCGGCAATCGGCAGGGCCCGACGATCGGCAGCACCGCCAGGGCGGGCGTCGGTCAGCAGGTCCTGGGCGAGGATGGCATTGAACACCTTCACCACCCTGGCGCCTTCGAAGTGCTCGGCGAGCAGTTGGCTGGTGGTGGTTTCGAAGCGGTCCAGGGCCTCGATATAGCCGTCGCGATCCGGGTAATAGTTGTTGGCATCCAGTACCGTCTTGCCGGCCAGCAGGGCCGCGGGGAGGCTGCGGTAGTGGGCCAGCGGAATGGCCACCAGCACCAGCTCGCCGAACTGCACGGCGTCTTCGACGCTGCCGATGCGGCTGCCGCGAATGCCGCTGGCCACGCTGCTCATGGTCTGCGGGCCGCGGGAGTTGCTGAGCAGCACCTCATGTCCCGCCGCCAGGGCCAGTTGCGCCACGGCGCGCCCGATAAAACCTGCTCCGATAATGCCGATACGCATGTCCATGCTCCGTTGAAAGGGTCGAGCGGCTATGATGATTCGCCACCGGATGGCGATAAATAAGCGTCTGGTACTGGGTCTCGTTACTGGGAGTGTTGAATGATGGATCGTCTGACCAGCATGGAGGCCTTTGTCGCGGCTGCCGAAAGCGGTTCCTACGCCCGTGCGGCGATCCGCCTGGGGCTGTCGCCGCAGATGGTTGCCAAGCATGTCGCGGCGCTGGAGCAGCGGCTGGGCGCGCGCCTGCTTAACCGCACCACGCGCCGGCAAAGCCTGACCGAGCTGGGCAGTGCCTATCTCGAGCGCTGCAAGCACATCCTCGGCGAGGCCCAGGCCGCCGATTCCCTGGCGCAGATCATGAACGCCACGCCCCGGGGCAAGCTGCGTATCAGCGCGCCGGTGACCTTCGGCTCCTACAGCCTCATGCCGTTCGTGACGGCGTTTTTGCGCGAGCATCCGGAGGTGGAAATCGACCTGCACCTCACCGATCGCTACATCGACCTGGTGGAGGAGGGCTACGAGGCAGCCTTTCGTATCGGGCCACTGGCCGACTCCAGCCTCACCGCCAGGCCGCTGGCGCCCTATCGGCTGATCGCCTGCGCGGCGCCTGCCTACCTCGCCGCCCGGGGCACGCCACGGGTGCCGGCCGATCTCGAACAGCATGAGTGCCTGGGGTACGTCTACTGGTCCCGGCCGGCGGACCACCAATGGCAGTTCCGCCGCACCGGCCAGGTGCATGAGGTTCAGGTGCGCAGCCGCTTGCAGGTCAACGAGAGCAGGGCCCTGCTGTCGGCGGCCGTGGATGGCTTCGGCATCGTCCTGGGGCCGGCGGATTTTCTCGAACCGGCGCGGGCCGCGGGGGAGTTGGTGCAGTTGCTACCCGGCTATGAGGCGCCGAGCCGCACCATGCATCTGCTGTACCGGCCGGACCGGCAGATGACCGCCAAGCTGCGGCACTTCATCGATGCGGCTATCGCACGTTTTGGCGCCTGAGATCAGCGCCGAAAACCGTCAAAGCGCTCTAGACCGAAGGTCTTGAGAACCGCACTTTTTTGTAACCGATACCGTTCGTCCGACGGATGGGTTTGGCAAGCGCCTGCCCGTCAGTCATTCTGGAGGGCGATGTCCTAATGCCACTATCGCATTCAAGGTCGTCGCGTCCCTCCAGCCTCCCTGCGAATAGGTTGTTTATTGTGATGATCGCGTTATCCCGGCCCGAGGTTGTGTATGCCCGATAAGGCGATTGCCGAGGAGCGGCGCCTGGCCGCCCTGCATGCCCTGGAGTTGCTGGACACCGCCAGTTGCGAGAATTTCGACCGGATCTGCCGCATGGCGGCCGAGTACTTCAAGGTGCCGACCGCCTTGATCAGCCTGGTGGATCGCGATCGCCAGTGGTTCAAGTCGCGGGTGGGGTTCGATCAGCCGCAGACCCCCATCAGCCAGTCATTCTGTGTCTTCACGGTGCAAGGCCGCGAGGTGCTGGAGGTGCGCAACGCGGCGCTCGATCCGCGCTTTTGCGACAACCCGCTGGTGACCCGGGACCAGGGCATCCGCTTTTACGCCGGGGCGCCGCTGTTGACCTCCTCCGGTTATGCCATCGGCAGCCTGTGCATCATCGACAAGGTCGAGCAGCAGTTGAGCATCGTCGAACGCCAGCAGTTGCGGGACATGGCGGCGATGGTCATGGAGCAGGTCGAGCAACGCCAGCGCCTGCGGCGTCGCGACCCGGTCAGCGGCCTGGCCAATCGCGAGCAGTTCCAGGGCGACCTGCGGGACCTGGCCGAGCACCACCTCGGCGAAAAGCGCGTGCTGGTGCTGATCGATGCCCTGGACATGAAGGTCGCCCACGAATTGACCCTGGCCCTGGGGCTGGCACCTTTCGAGACCATCATCCGTTTTCTCGCGCTGCGCCTGCAGGAGTACCTGGGGCGGCATGTGCGGGTCTATCACGTGTCGGTCAAGCGCTTCGGTTTCCTGCTGCCGGCGCCGGCCGAAGGACTCGACAAGTTGCTCGATGCCCTGGTCAGTCGCCTGCGCCGCCAGCCGCCCGGGCTGGGGTTTCCCATGATTCCCACGGTCTGCGCCGGAACCGTGGAGTTCGAGATCGATACCCAGTCGGTGGACGATGCCTTGCGCAAGGCCATGTTCGCCCTGGAACTGGCCATGGCCAGGCGCAGCTTCTGGGCGCACTACGATGCCGGGCGCGATCATGCCCAGCGCCGCGCGTTCAACCTGGCCTCGGACCTCAACGATGCCTTGCGCAGTGGCCAGATCTACCTGATGTTCCAGCCACGCTTCGCCCTGCCCGACGGGGCCCAGGTGAGTGCCGAAGCCTTGCTGCGCTGGGAGCATCCGTGGCTGGGGCCGATCTCGCCCGCCGAGTTCATTCCGGTGATGGAGCGCAATGGCTTGATTCATCAGGTGACCCGCTGGGTCATCGACACGGTGCTGAGCAAGCTGCACACCTGGAGCCTGCCCGAGAGCAGCAAGCTGTCGATCAATCTGTCGCCCAAGGATTTCGAGGACCAGGATATCGCCGAGCTGATCCGTCGCGCCTGCGAGCTGCATCGCATCGACCCGCGGCGGCTTGAAGTGGAGATCACCGAAGGCGAGTGGCTACGTTCCAACCCGAATGTCCTGGCGCAGCTGACGCGCATCCGCGAGTTGGGCATGGATGTGGCCATCGATGATTTCGGCACTGGCTACAGCAACTTCGCCTACCTGCATCAGATCCCGGCCAATGTGGTGAAACTCGACAAGTCGATGATCACCGACCTGGAACGCAACACCCAGCACCAGAAGATCACCCGCTCGATCATCAGCCTGGCCCGCGAACTGGGTTATCGCACCGTGGCCGAGGGTATCGAGAGTTTCAAATGTCTGCAGATGCTGTACGCGTTCGGTTGCGATGAGGCCCAGGGCTATTTCCTCGCCCGGCCGATGTTGCAGGAGCGCTTCCTGGCCTGGAGCGGGGCGAATCGTTTTCCGTTGCAGTCCTGCGTCTAGGGCAGGGCTGCTGCTCATCGATGCGGCTGTGGCTTAGTGGGCCTGGCCGAGGGCCTTGGCCATGGCTTCCCCCACCAGGGCATGAACCTTGCGGGTCGGGTGCCATTCATCCCAATAGAAATATTCGTCTGGATGGGCGCATGCCGGCTTCACCTCGGGGTAGGTCGGCTGGCACGGCTGGTCGAGCTGGGTCAGGCCCTGTTCGCCAGGCTGGCGGCGCAGCTGGTCGCTGAAGGCGATGTGGTCGAAGTAGGTGATTTGTACATCGAGCTTTTTGCTCTCGGCCACCAGCAGCGGCGGCAGTTGCCGTTCAAGTATCTGCTGATAGCGCAGCGCCGGTTCGCGCTGCCCGCTGGCCACCACTGCCGGAGCATGGCTCAGGTCGGTGCTGCCGATTACCAGGAAATGCCTGGCCCCGGCCTTGGCCAGGCGGCTGACGGCGTTCTGGATATGACCGATGCTGCTGGCGGCCAATTCGTCGATCGGCTCCTGGTGGCCGAAGTCGGCGTGCTCGAAAAAGTCGTTGGCGCTGATGAAGATGAAGTACAGCGCGCGAGGGTCGGCCTGGCCTTTGGCGTTGGCCAGGTAGTCGTCGATTTGCCCGCTCACTCCTGTGTCGCGGTATGCGGTCATCCAGGCGTAGTAATTGTTCTGGCCGCTTTTCGCGCCGCCAACGGCGTGGTCGGTGAGGGGCAGCCGCAGGCTTTTGGCAAGCACTTCGACGGCGGTCGGACCGTTGCTCCAGCGGCCTTGCCAGTACAGCTCGCCGGGCAACTGCTGGGCATCCTTGAATTGGCGGGCGAGCATGTCCCGGGTCAAGCGGTCGCTGGCGCCGTTGTCGGAATAGCTGTCGCCAAAGGCGTAGAGATGATCGAACGAAGGGCCGGCCAGACAGCTGCCGGCGACCAGTGAAAGTGCGAGCAAGGGAGCGAGCAGGATCTGGCGCATGGTCGGTCTCTACGGTGAAAGGCGAGGGCCCATCGTAGAAGTTTCGAGCGCTGCCGATGCACCGGATGCGACCTGGGCGTAGCCGTACTCGTCCGCG
Organism: Pseudomonas sp. T8; assembly: GCF_024610635.1. NCBI lineage: Bacteria > Pseudomonadati > Pseudomonadota > Gammaproteobacteria > Pseudomonadales > Pseudomonadaceae > Pseudomonas > Pseudomonas sp. T8. The sequence continues at coordinate 2,725,290 of NZ_CP102374.1, read as the reverse complement.
CGTGCCTGTGGGCGACCTGTACGACTAAAGTCTCACCGCGGCGAACGGGCGAGCAGGGCCTCGACCTTTTGCCCGAACGCCAGGGCGGTTTCAAATACCGAATGGACGTGTGTATTTGCCGGGCAATGAGTGCGTCGACTCAAAGAGAGCTGTCACCACGTATACCGGTAGCCGGCGCTGACCGACCAGGGTTTATCCAGCTTCGAGCCGTTGGCGTATTCATAGTCGGCATAGACGCGGTGGCTGGCACCCAGCGCGGCAGCGATGCCCAGGCCCAGCTCGGTACGGCCACCGGACAGGTCGGTGCGGGTGGCGATGCCGTTGGTGCGCACCGTACTTTTGCCGTTGAACTCCTGCGCACGGCCTACCTTGACATAGGGTTGGATAAAATCTGCGTTGGCCAGTTCGATGCGGCGACCCAGCGCGGAGCCTGCCCGTAATTGCAGTGAATTGCCGGCTCCCGCCGAAACGTCGAGCCCGTTGCTGGCTCGATAGTTATCGCCGTTGACGTGGACGACCGCCATGCCAGCCTGCGGCTCCACGAACCAGCCCTCGCCCAATTGCAGCTGGCGCCCCGCTTCGAGGGTGGCGCCGATGGCGTTCTGGGACGTTTTGCCTTTCACCCTTTGGCCATCGGTGGCCTCCACCTTGAAGTCCTGCTGTATACGGTTGGCCTTGAGCACGCCATCGACGTACCAACCGGAATCCGCCAACCAGGTGGTATAAGCGCCCAGGTGATAGCTGTTGGCACTGCCCGAGCCATCGCCCGAGAAGTGGCGGTCGGCGGAGCTGTAGCCGGCGATGCCGCCGATGTACCAACGGCCATCCTCGACCGGCAGGGATTTGTCGGCGCCGATTTGCATCCCGCTGACGGTCTGTTCGAATGCTCGCGCTCCATGGTTATCGAGCTTCTGACGCTCGCCAAAGCTGCGTATCCAGAGCCCGTCTTGATCCTTGCCCTGACGCAGCTCGCCCATGCGCCTGGCCAGCGTGCCTGACTCCGCATGCCAGATCGCCTGCGCGGTGCTGGCGGCCGAGGTGTTGATCGCCGCGTTGGCAGCCGTCGACAAATGTTCCGGCCGCGGCTTGTCAGGGCCAGGGGGAGTGACCGGTGGCGGATCGACGGGGAGAGGCGGAACCGGTGGCGGCAGCACAGGCGGGGGCTCCACGGGAGGCGGAGTTACTGGAGGGGGGATTATCGCAGGAGGCTCGACCGGGGCGTTTCGTCCGGTATTCAACAGCCTCCAGTCCGTAGGTCGGCCGCCTGCGCTGTCATCGCGCTTGAGCTCATAACGGTAGGTCCCGACGTCCACGACCTGGCCCCTGTTGGCCAACGAGAAGGAGCCTGGACCGCCTTCGGTCTGGATAAGCTTCAGGGCGCCATTGGCCGTCGCAGGTTCGGTCCCGCTGTTGGCCACCAGTACGCGGTGATTGCCCTCGACGGTGCCTGCGACACGCAGCAGGTCACCCTGGCCGGAGCCGATGTTGGTGCGCATTTCGAACAGGCCGCCACCCTTGAGATTGCCGCTGATGTCCAGCGTCTTGAAACCGCTTCCAGGGGTGTCGAAGGAAACGCTGCCCGTCGTGTCCAGGTCCGCTACTGCCGAGTTGCCGCGCACGCGCCAGACACTGCTGTCGTCGATGCTCAGTTTGTCCACGGTCTGACCGTTCCGATCGAGCAGTGCGCCGGTCAGCATGGAATGGTCCTGCAAGCTCAGGCTCGCCGATCCGCTATCGATCGCTACATCGCCTTCGAGGCGGCTGCGCAGTGCATTGAGCTGCACGTTACGCGCGGCGATGTTCAGCTTGGCGTTGTCGCTGCCGGTCCATTCATCCAGTTGCAGGAGGGTGCCATTGCCGCCGTTTTGCGACTTGCCGATGACCGTGCTATCGATCAGGTTCGCAATGAAACCGGAGCCTTTGACGGCGATGCCATTGCCATCCTCGGTTTCGATATGGCTGTTGCGGATCGTCGCTTCATTGTCGACCCCAGCGGTGTTCGAGTAGACCACCATGCCTGCGGCGCCCGTACCGCTGGTGCGCATGTCAACGCCGTCCAGCGTGACCGCTGCGCCGCTGTTGCCCACCATCAAGCCGGTGGCGAAGTCTCCCGTGGTGCGTACTGTCGTCCCCGTGGCCTGCAAGCGACCGCCATTGACCAGCATGCCGTAGGCGGTATTCCCATGGGTGGCCAGCGAGCCGCCTTCGAGCTCGATATTGGATACCGCGGTACGGGAAAACACGCCAACGGCCCGATCGCCAAAGGTCTCGATGGCCACGTTACGAGCGGTGCTTGTCGCGCGGCCGCCACTGCCGGTCCAGGCTTCGGATGAGTAGATACCGTGGCCGCTGGTCCCGTGGGTGGTGATCGAACCGCCGTCCATGGTGAAAGTACCCGCGCGGTTGTCGACACCCACGCCATTGGCGCCGGTCATCTCGATGGTCGAGTCCTTGACGGATACGACCGCCTTGCTCGGCAGCCAGATGCCTGAAACCTGGGAACCGTTGCTGTCGATCTGTACGCGTTCCAGGGTGGCGCGACTCTCACTTTGTGCGTTGAGGCCATAGCCCGCCTCGGAATGAATCTTCACATCGGTCAACTTGGCCGTGGATTGGGTGATGCTGGCCCCCGAAGCGCTGCCCAGGTGAACACCGGAACTATAGGCGTCGATGGTGCTTTGGGAGAGCGAAAGCGTTCCCCCGGATGTCTCGATACCCCTTCCGCGGAGCGTGCGGATATCGGTATGGGTCGCAGTGACCGAGCCACGGTTGATCATGATGCCTCTGCTGCCCCATTGCGTGGCAGTGTCGTTGGCATTCAGCCTGGCCTTGTCCAGGACGATACTCCCACCGTCCTCGGCATTGACCGCGGCGGCTTCCGCTCCCCAGGCGGTAATTTCCAAGCCTTGAGCGGTAATTGTCGAACCTGCTCCCGCACTATTCAGGCCATGGGCGCCATAGCCCCGGGCGCTGATCGTCCCCCCGGTGACTTCGGCCTGGCCGCCCTCGCGGGCGTATACGCCGTGGGATTCCTGTCCTTCGGTGGTGATCGTGTTGCCATTCAGGGCGGCTTTGCTGCCGGCGTCCTGCACCACTACGCCTTGGGCATTGCGGTAGCCCTGGGTGTTGATCGTGCTATTGGACAGGTCCAGTGTCCCGCCCGATCTCAGGGTAATACCCGTGGCCCCGACTCCCGTATCGGCGATCCCGGATTCGATGCTGACGCGATCGCCCGCGAGAGCGTTGCCGGGCCCACTGATAAGGATGGCTGGAGCGACTTGCCGATTGACCACCGTATCACCGGGATCGAGCAGCATGGATTCGCCATTGGGCGAGGACAGGTCGATGCTGGGATAGGTGGCCGCTGCCGCGGTCATGGAGAGTGACGGGAACAACACCGCCAGGATGGCGAGAGAGAGGCGAGTCGGCTTCAGTGTCATGGAGTAGGGCTCCGCTGGACGCCGCTCCACACGAATTATCGAATCATCAGACTGCGATATTGATGGATTTCATTCGTACAGAATCGATGGGCGTGAAGGGTTGGCAGGAGTGTCTCGACTGCGCCGACTCCACGAGTCGTCAACGATTCGTGAGTGTGCGGCGAGTTCGAATGCGCAATTCTCCCCGCCGTTTCTGCACTGAGAACATAAGAAGGTTCTTAAAAACGGCCTTGTATGACACGGCGGCCAGAGCGTGTTTTTCCCGGCTCCCGCAGCGCTTCCAACGCAGGCAATGGCTGCCCCGCCGCGGCGTAACCCTTCAGTGGCTGCCAATACAATCGGGCAAACCATGGCTGCGACAAGGATGTTCGTTGAGATGTTTCAGTAATATCTGACGCGGCAGGCCCAACAGAACCATCACGCTGGTGTGGGCTGGAAGTCTTGGTCGATTGGGGGAGATGGGGTTTTGCGTGTCTGCCTGGTAGTAGCGGCGTTTCCAGGCTCGTCCGCCTTGGGTCGAGACGTCCCGGAATGGGGAAGTGGAGCGGGTGAAGGGAATCGAACCCTCGTTATCAGCTTGGGAAACCTTTCATCACTCAGGTTCTGCCGCATGGCCTGAGCTTGCCCCGGGTTCCGAAAGGCAATCAGGTCTGGCAGCACAGCGAGGCCTGCCAGCAGCGCGTCGATGCCGATGGCAACTGGTTGCGCCAAACCGATGGCAAGATCCAGGACAAGGCGATCGAGCGCGAGGTGGAGGCCCTGGACAACCGCGAGCAGTTCCAGAGCCACACCCAGACGATCGACGACCATTCGACCGAGTCAGTGGGTGGAGTGAAGAAGATCGAGGCCCTAGGCGCGCTCAAGCTGCTTTCAGGCGGGTCCGCAAGCCTGGCGGCCGTGGATGACCTGCACCAGGCCACCGGCCGCGACCTGAATCTGGTGGTGGGGCAGAAACATAACGCCACCGTCGGCGGTGACATGCAGGAGAGAATCCAGGGGCTGCGCCGGAGTGTGGCGGCCGTCAACCAGCACCTGCAGGCGCCAAGAACCTGGATAGGGTCAGAAGGGGTTAATGCGCTGCAGGTGATATGCGATCTGCTCGACCTGGTGGCCGACATGAACAACCATCTGGCGACTCACACCCATGGGCCGACACCGCCGCCGGGCAACGCCGCTGCATTCACTGCAGCGGCAGCCAAGGCCAACCTGCTGGGCGGAAAGATGAAGCCAATCACCCTTTAAAAGTTGAGCCTGAGCATCGTCCGCCAGAGGTTTTTAATTGGCGAGATCCGGTGCTTGTCCCAATTGCGCTGCCACCATTCATCCTCGTTTTTCACTTCGGTCTCAATGTCGCTACCGGCCAGGGTGGCCGGCTGCTGGCGGAACAGCATCGGGAAGGCGCAGTGCTGCTTTATGCGCTTCTTGAAAATCACGTCAACAGGCGTGCCGTTGTACGGGGTGTTCGCCAGGATCTGACAACCCTCACGAGACAGGATATAGGCGTGCAGCGCAACGACGCGACCCCGGGCGATAAAGGGGAACCAGGTTAACCAGGTCCTGCCCATGCTGTACCCCAAGTGCAGCGCTTCAAATTGCCGAGTACGGATGAATTTATTGATCCAGCGGATGGGGGTCGCTTTCAGCTCATACGGTGCAACGTCGTCTTCGAAGATCAATACCCGGTCAAGTCCGCGCTCGAGCGCAATCCGTGCCAAGTCCTGGTGCGACTCATAGCAGCCTCGGACAGGGTCCGCGTTCCGCTCCACGACATGGAACACCACCGGGTTTCGGATAAGGCTTTGTACCGAGTCCCGGAACAGCTCTCGCCGGTCTGAGCGCTCTTTCAACGAAATGCAGTAGACAGCATCCACGTCGAACATGATTTTCCCGCACAAGCCTTTAATCCTTTCTGACACCAACCCACTCCTGCAAAACGACGAAAGGCGCGGACTAGAGCCGCGCCTGTTGCGGCAATTATGTCAAAACGATGGCGGGGGGACTGTACGGAACTTGTTACGATTGAATTCCAACGACGCGCAACATAAGTGTTGCACGTGCATCATAAGTGATGCACAATGGCTTCACCGAAACGGCGAGGGATACAGATGAAGTACAGTGAGTTTCGGCGTTGGTTGAAGGCCCAAGGCGTAGAGTTTCAGGCCGGCAAGGGTAGCCACTTCAAAGTTTCTCTAGATGGTAAGTCAACCGTATTTCCCGACCATGGCGCCAAGGAAATGGGCGAAGGGTTGAGAAAGTCGATAATCAAACAGCTGGGCCTCAAGGATTGAGGCCAAGCTTTACCCCTCGTCAGCAATTCAGCAATTCAGGAAATCAGCAATTCAGGAAGGAAGGCAGGAAGCCGAGGAAGCCGAGGAAGCCGAGGAAGGCAGGAAGGCAGGAAGGCAGGAAGGCAGGAAGGCAGGAAGGCAGGAAGTCGAGGAAGTCGAGGTAGTCGCGGAAGCCGCGGAGGGGTCACGTTTATGTTTGAGTATACGTTAGAGGTTCACAAAGAGCCGGGCAGCGTTTGGTTGTCATGTGTAGAGATTCCAGAGATGCACGCCGCCGGCGAAACTCTGGAGGAAGCGCTGGACAGCGCACTGGATTCAATCGAGACAGCTTTGTCAATTTATGTCGATGATCGTCGGGCTATCCCAACTGGTGGGGGGGCTACGGGCGAAGTCGTGTTGCGTCTACCAGCTCTCACCGCGTCGAAAGTCGCGTTGTGGAATACGCTCCTGGAATCGGGAGTGAGCAAAGCCGAGTTGGCCCGCCGCTTGGAGGTTAATCGACCTCAGGTGGATCGCCTGGTCGACTTTCTCCATCACTCCAAAATCGAGAACGTTGAGCGTGCTCTACAAGAGCTAGGGCGTCGGATTACGCTTTCCGTAGAGAAGATGGAAGCGGCCTAAGCCCAGCGGCAGATCGCTTGAAACAAGCCCCCACGGCCTTGGCTGGTGAGGGCTTTTTTTATGCGCAGCATCAGCCCAGCAAAACTTCTTGCAGAGAGAAAAAATCTGCTGAGAAATCACTTATCCCCCTCCCGCCAGCGGGCTTCATCTCGTCGTTTTTTGCAATCGCATCAGTGATGCGAACCGTTTAGGCAAGCACGCCCGCCAAGGGGGAGAGTGCAAGGGGGTAATTTCAATCTGTGAAGCCTTTTGCAAGGATTTGCAGCTTCGTTTCAAAAGCGGCAGAAAGCAGGAGTCAATAGCCATATCAGCCACATGCCCAGCTTTGCTAAGCGCGAACTGAAAAAAAGCACGAAAATCTGAATTTTTTACTAAGTGGTACCCTACTATTTGAAAGACTCGTCCTTAAGCCTAAAGGTTGGAAACCCTCGTTATACAAGGGTTTGGATTTCACACCGATTGCACATCATTTCCATGGAGCCTCGCGAAATCCCTGGCGAATATTCCTCCCATTCTGTTGTCAGTCACTTTCTACGATTGGTTCGCGCAGATCCCTCACAGGGTGACCAAATGTATAGTAGTCAATGTATTTTTCGCTCCCCTCAGTTAGTTTAATAACAATCCTGCCGAGTATGATTCTAAGTATTTTTGTGGAGCGAATACTTTCGATTACAGATAACTCTTCATTTCCGTGCGCCGCATTGTTGCGCTTATCCCATGCACCATTTTCAAGAACTCCAAGCGTAAGCCCAAGTGAACTATAGAAACGCTCGGCTAAAGTTCGTTGGGGTGCCATATTGCCATTTTGTATTTTTTTAAGAAAAAGATCCTTCGCTTCAGTAGGGATACCTTGCTTCTGAAGGTACTTCGTCAGTACTTTAATTGAGCGCCTATATTGGGCTTTTTCGACGATGGTGTGACTGATCTTTGAGTTGCTTCTTTCAATTTCTCGTTTTTGAATTGTTTCTATCATTGCACCGTAATAAGCAGCTTTCATGTAGGGTGGCGAAACCTCTGCATGCCATAGTCGGAAAATGAATTTCTGCAGGTCAAGAAGCTCGTAGTTTTTGTAAAATCCCGTGGCCATCTTTTGAAGGAGGGGACTATTTAATAAATTCGTACCGTTGGACGTGATGGGGGAGAATGGCTGCGACACTATATCCCATGCTCTACCGCCGATGGTTGAAGGGGTCACCGCCTCGAAACCTATAACCCCTCCTTGTTCTGTGAAGAATTTGGAACCGAAATAAACTAAAGGTAATCCGAATGCGAAAGATAGACTTGTCCGGATTTTTTCTCTTGTTGCTTTGTCTGGATGTCCACTGTAATAAATGTATCCGGGTCGGTTTGAAAGAGGTATGAATGAGTCTTTAACTGAACAAATAATAACGGCGTGTTCGTCGAAATTAAATCTAGCACATGCTGTGGTAAAGCTGGTGTTGCTTGGTAGATAGGTTTTTATGTTTATCTCAGGCTGTCCCGGGAAAGTAATTTCATGCTCGCCTGATTTTTTACTTTCAGAACGATCGCACCAAATATAGTGATCTGGTAGGTTGGCAATTTGATCAATTGTGTAGATTGCTTCGGAGTCGGAGTTTGCATACTCAATTTCTGCGATGTTATATGTTGCTGTAGTGGCTGTGTCTTGGTTTGGGCTAAGGGATTTTATGCTAACATTTGTTTGAGAATAGCTTCGTATTGTTCCAGATCCCACATAGCCGGATATAGCGACGCTATTGTCTAAGCGATAAACGAGGCCGAGAGGGATTTGCTTTCTTTCGGGACGATCATTCGCGTGTGATCGCGTAATCATATGGATGCCGAAGTTATCATCCCTTATTATTTCGAGTTCATTTATTTGTTTTGGAAGGTCTTCGCCCTCACCCAAAATGATACCGAATTTGCTGGAGAAACCCTCCAGCGAGTCGCTGTTCCAAATTTCCATAATCTTTTTGTACCTGCCGTTATCCATAGCGAATAACAGCATAATTTACATTCTGCGTTCTTCGTAGGATAGGTCAGTGGTGCAAAAGGTTAACGATCAAGCTTTCACACGCTGGGCGCCCTCGAAAATTTAGAAGTGATTAGGCGAAAGGGTAATTTTGGTAAGGAAGACCAAGGAATGGGATGGAACCCTTACCGGACGCGGCTTCCACTTATTACCTTGAGAGGTAATATTCGGTAAGGCTGGAGGTAATATTTCACCAAGTTCCTGATTTCATTGGGTTTTGTTAGGGCGTGGTATTACTGAATGAATAGGTAATTTTCTAACCTATCTATTACTCAATTATTACCTTTGAAGAATGGCTATAAGTGCTTGATTTTGTTGAGCTTTCAGAGTGGTGAAAAAGGACATTACCAAAATTACCTTTTTCCCATGGGTCAACTGAAAACGGGGGTATTGCTAAGGGAGGGGATGCTGACCGGCGCTTCCACGCATATTGAGTAACTGTCACCAAAACTGTCACCAGTCTCGCCTGACGCTACATCGATACCGCTGGAGGCCTTGAAAATAGTGGAGCGGGTGAAGGGAATCGAACCCTCGTTATCAGCTTGGGAAGCTGGAGTAATGCCATTATACGACACCCGCTCGGAGCGGCTGACTTTGTACCAGAAGTGCGCGCGGATTTGAAGTTTTTCTTTACCGGGCCTGTGTTTGCGAAGCGGCGGGAGACGTGCACGGGCACGCTTCTACGCCGTCATCGCGGTGACGGGGCGAAGACCGTCTTGCGGTCTATCGCGAGCAAGCTCGCTCCTGCGGCAGGGGACGAGTTGCTCGCGATGACGCCACTTCAGATAGCCAGGGCATGGTGGTCCTGCAGGTAGTGATAACGCGGGCGACTGGTGTGCTGGGTCGGTTTGAGAAACCCCATCAGCGCGTTGCGGCTGTCCCGGCAGGCGGCCTTGTGTTCCATGTCGAGGAAGTGCCCGGCGGCCTGGATGGTGCTGAAGGTCGAGTGCCGGACATGGTTGCCGAACAGCCGGGCGTCATTGGCGGCGGTGTATTCGTCCCATTCGCCGTTCATGAACAGCACCGGTACGTCGATGTTCTTCGCCGCTTTCAGGTAGCACTGGCGGTCGCTGTTGAGGACATGGCTGATGTGGAAGTGCATCTGCCCGTATTCATGCTCGGCCAGGGTGCTGACGTGGCGATAGTTGAAGCGCTTGAACAGCGACGGCAGGTGCTTGCCGATGGTCTCGTTGACCAGGTGCCCGACCCGGTCGCGGTCCAGGCTGCCGAGGTAATCGACACCGCGTTCGAGGTAGTCGCGCATCGGCTCGTTGATCACTGGCGAGAACGAGCTGATCACCGCCTTTTCGATGCGTCGCGGGCGCTGTGCCAGGGCGAGCAGCGTCGGCGCGCCACCCCAGGAAAACGACATCACATGCTCGGCGGCGAAGTGGTCGATCAGTTCCAGGAGGATCTGTCCTTCGACTTCCTTGGTGAGCATTTTCTCGTGTCTGTTGTGGGCTTTCGAACGACCGGCGTAGGGCTGGTCGTAGAGCACAACGTTGAACTGCGGATGCAGGTTCTTCACGGTCTGCGCAAAAGACGCAGTGGTGGCCATTGAGCCGTTGACCAGAATGATGGTCTTTTCTGCGGCATCTGCGCGATAGAACTCCGTGTAAACCCGATACTGACCTTGTATATCCAGCACAGCGATTTCTGGCCTCATGTCATAAGACTCCTGGCAAGCGGGTATGCGCGCAACCGAGGGTGCACGAGATTTGTGACAGGTAGGCATACGCCTGGAATTTTTGAGCCCATGTCGATCCGCAACAGATGGTCGACGGGTGTTGTTATAGGCGGGCAATTTGCCGGACAACAGGAATGAGCACAGGCGGCTCGGACGGCAAAGGATTTCTTAGAAGTATGTTCGTGACTCATCGGTCACATTTCGGCCGACGGACTGATTCAAGCAGGGAGAACGCCGTCTCGCAAGTGCCGTTGGTAAATTGTTCGACAACTTTCGGCTGAATGGTCATCGCATCGTCGATGGCTTACAGCGGCTACAGAAATTGTAGGTGCTCAGATCAGGCGGATTTCTTCATCGGTCAGCGGCCGGTACTCGCCGGGCGCCAGGTTTTCGTCGAGGGCCAGCGGTCCCATGCGTTCGCGGTGCAGGCGCAAGACCTTGTTGTCGAAATGGCCGAACATGCGTTTGACCTGGTGGTAGCGGCCTTCGACGATGCTCAGCCGCGCGCACCGGGGGCCCAGGATCTGCAGCTCGGCGGGCAGGGTGGTGAGGTCCTCGAAGGCGAAGTACAGGCCCCGGGCGAAGGTCTCGGCGTACTCCGGGCCTATGTCCTGTTCGGTCTCGACGTAATAGCGCTTCGGCAGTTTGGTCTGCGGCTGGGTCAGGCGTCGCGACCAGTTGCCGTCGTTGGTGAGGATCAATAAACCGGTGGTGTTGTAGTCCAGGCGCCCGGCGATGTGCAGCTCGTGTTTGTCCGGTTCGTCCAGCAGGTCGAGCACGGTGCGGTGTTCGGGATCGCGGGTGGCGCTGACGCAGCCCATGGGTTTGTGCAGCATGAAATAGCGCGGCGGCTTGCCGGCCTGCAGCACTTCGTCGTCGAGCTCGACCCGGCTGAATTCGCGCACCTCGGCGTGGGGATCGCTGACCACCTGGCCGTCGATGCGGATGCGCTTTGCCACCAGCAACAGGCGCACCTGCTGACGATTGAAGCGGGGCAGGTTACTGAGGAAACGGTCAACGCGCATGGCTATCGGCAGGCTGGCAAAGGGCTGCGCATCTTACGGGATCGGCCTGGCGGCCGCTTGCAGTTGCGCCTCGACCCGGGCGCAGCGCGGACACAGGCAGGCACGATCGCGCAGCTCCGGCGGCAGCGCCTGGAGCACCGCCGGATCGATGCTCACGCTGTAGCACCAGCAGGCCTGGTCGGCGGTACGCGGGTCGGCCAGGCTGCAGTCGTTGCGGGCGCCGCAGGCCGGGCAGAGGCTGGGGCTGTTCAGGGTCGGTTCATTCATAACGGGAGTGAGGCATTTCCACGCAGGTTCGGTTACGGCCAGTCTGCTTGGCACGGTACATCGCATGGTCGGCGCGCGACAGCAGGCTGTGCAGGGTATCGTCCGCCTGCAGCGTGGTCACGCCGATACTGACGGTCAGCTGCATGTTCTTGCCCTTATAGGCGTAGCGCTGTTGCTCGATCAGCAGGCGGATTTTCTCGGCGATCTTCAGCGCCGTGGCGCTGTCGGTGTCCTTGAGCAGCACGATGAACTCTTCGCCGCCCCAACGGCAAACGATATCGGATTTGCGCAGGCAGCTTTCCAGGTGCCGGGCGAAGCCGCTCAGCACCTGGTCGCCGGTGAGGTGGCCATAGGTGTCGTTGAGGCGTTTGAAGTGATCCAGATCCAGCAGCAGGGCGGTCAGCGGCTTGGGCTCGCGCTGGGCTTCGAGCATGGCCTGGGCGGCCAGCAGGTCGAAGCCGCGGCGGTTGTGCAGGCCGGTGAGGCTGTCGAGGGTGGCCTGGGTTTCGATCTTGCGCTGGAAGCGCCTGACCACGCCGTTGAGCAGGGCCAGCACGATCAGGGTGATGACCAGGCAGATCAGCAGGTTGAGGTACAGCGAGCGGCGGATATCGCCCAGGGCGCTGCCCTCGTGCTTGTCGACGAACAGGTACCAATTCAGCTCGGGAATGAAACGCACATTGAGGAAGTGCCGCTGGTCTGGGGCGCTGTACTCGTAGCTGCCGCTGTGAGGCTTGGGCAGCCTGGCCTGCAGGTCGCGCAGGTTTTCCAGTTCGGACAGCGATTGGCCGGCCCGCGCGCCCTGCGGACCGCCTTCGGCCCCGGTGAGGACGATCCGGCCCTGGGTATCGACGAAATACACACTGCGCTGATAACGCTGCTGGTAGCGGTCGATCAGCTTGACCACCGTATCCACCTTGAGGCCGACACCGGCAACGCCGATGAAATTGTCCTGGTAGTCGTAGACCTTGTAATTGATGAAAAACGTCAGGTTGTTCTGGTTGGCCTGGTCCGGATCGACGTTGATTTCATACGGGGTGGCCATGTCGCGGACGCGGAAATACCAGGCGTCGGGAGGGGTATCAGGGGCGATTTTTTTCAGCACGCCCTTGGCGTGGTAGTAGGTCAGGGTGCTGTTGGAGACGAAGAACGCGGTGTAGGCGCCGTAGTGGGTCATGACTTCGTTGAGGTAGCGGGTCATCTGCTCGGGATCGCGTTCGCCACTCATCACCCAGTCGCGCATGAAGGTATCGCGGGACATCATCGAAGAAATCAGGATCGGTCGTACCAGGTCTTTCTGGATCTCCGAATACACGGTGTCGGAAGTCAGCGGCAGCTCGGTGTTGACGATGTTGTCGCGGATCGAGGTTCGCGAGGCGTAATAGCTGAGCAAGGACGTGGCCATAAAACCGCCACCCAGCAGCACGATGAGCGTGATGATCAACCAGCGCTGCGAATACAGCGGGGAACTAAGCGGCATGGGCGATTCCCTGGCAGTGACCCGATGCAAGCATTCTAGTGGCTGCGTCGACGAGTAGCGGCGTGATTTGATAGCTCGCCAGCAATGGCCCGCAGCCAGCGAAAACCGGGCCTTCTCGGATCCAAAATCCTCGCCTGGCGACTTGTATCAAGGTGTAACCAAAATCGCACCAGACCCGGTTTTCGCGGTCAGATATTCCGTCAGCCAGAACATCCTTGGCTGCCGCCGGCCAGCGTCGCTGGCATGGCCCATCAGCGGTCCAGGAGGCCGCCATGTATCGTCGAATTCTTCTCACTGCGTTCCTGGGTTTGGCTCTTTCTGCCTGCGTTCCCTATTACGACTACGACGGAGGTTCCACTTACTACCGCTCTGAGGTCTATACGACGCCGGCGCCGGTCTACTACGGCGGCTCCTATTATTCTTCCGGCCGCGGCTATTACGCGCCGCGTTATTACCAACCTGCGCCTCGCTACTATCAGCCAGCGCCCCGGTACTACCAGCCGCGGTATTACCAATCGGCTCCGCGGGCGGTTTATCGCGCCTACCCGAACCGTGGCTGGGATGGCCACCGCCAGGGCTGGAACAACGACTATCGGCGTCATGACGGCCGCCGCGACCATGACGGCCGGCGTGGCGGTCGAGACTGGAGCGATCGCGGCCGCGACGATCACCGTCGTGACCGTCATCACAACCGCTGATCTGCCCACAACGAACAAGCGGCGCCTGGTGCGCCGCTTTTTTCATGGCTGGCTTTTTTAGAAGTCCGACAGATCCGCCAAGGGGTGACGGCCTTCCCAGGCCTTGTGGAAATGCGCCTGCACCACGGCGGCGGGAACGCTGTTGATGTCCGGCCAGTGCCAGCGGGGCTTGTGGTCCTTGTCGATCAAGCGCGCCCGCACCCCTTCGCTGAATTCAGGATGCCGGCAGCAGTTCAGGCTCAGGGTGTATTCCATCTGGAACACCTGGGCCAGGGACAGGTGCCGGGCCCGCTGGATCTGTTCCCAGACCAGGCAGGCGGTCAGCGGGCAGCCCTCGCCGAGGGTTTTCGCCGCCCGCGCGAGCAGGGCATCCGAGTGATTGTGCAGCTGGCTGATGGCGCGCCAGGCACAGCGTACGTCGCTGACGTCCAGCCACTCGTCGATTTGCTGGCGCCGTGGCAGCCACTGGGCCGCGGGCATCTGCGCCATGGCTTCCTGTTGCAGGGCCTTGAGCAGGCTGTTGAGCTGCATCGGCGTCTGCTCCTGCCAGTTGAGTTGCAGCAGCCCGTCGATCAGCGCTTCCTGCTGGTCGTCCCGCAGGAAGCGGTCGGCCAGGCCCAGGTCGATGGCGTCGCGACCGTTCATATGCGCGCCGGTCAGGCCGAGGAACAGCCCGAGCTTGCCCGGCAGGCGCGAGAGGAACCAGCTGGCGCCGACATCCGGGTACAGGCCGATGCTGATTTCCGGCATCGCCAGGCGGCTGCTCGGTGTGACGATACGAATGCTGGCGCCTTGCAGCAGGCCCAGGCCGCCACCGAGCACATAGCCGTGGCCCCAGCAGATCAGCGGTTTCGGGTAGGTGTGCAGGCGGTAGTCGAGGCGGTATTCCGCGGCGAAGAACTGCCCGGCCAGCGGCGGTACTTCGCCGGGGTGGGCCAGGCAGGCCTGGACCAGGCTGCGCACTTCGCCGCCGGCGCAAAAGGCCTTGGCGCCGTTGCCGCGCAACAGCACACAGACCACCTGCGGGTCCTTGGCCCAGGCTTCCAGGCGGTCGCTCAACAGATGGATCATCGGCAGGGACAAGGCGTTGAGGGATTGTTCGGCATCCAGGCTGGCAATTGCGATGCGTGCGCCATCGGTGCCGGTGAGTTCTTCGAAGTGCAGATTCATCGTGACCTCGATCGGGAATTTGAGCGTTCAGTATGATCGCTATAGGCGAAAGTGGCGGTTCTGCGTCAGATCAATTGACAAGCGTGGTGGGCTTTCCTAGGGTGCGCCCATTGATTTTACCGGGTGCAACCATGACCGATGACGACCGTATCAAACTCGAACCCAGCTGGAAGCAGGCGCTGCGTGCCGAATTCGACCAGCCTTACATGGCGGAGTTGCGCGAGTTCCTGCGTCAGGAACATGCCGCCGGCAAGGAGATCTATCCGCCGGGCCCGTTGATCTTCAACGCGCTGAATTCCACGCCGCTGGACAAGGTCAAGGTGGTGATCCTCGGCCAGGACCCTTATCACGGCCCGGGCCAGGCCCACGGCCTGTGCTTCTCGGTACAGCCCGGCGTACCGGCGCCGCCGTCCCTGGTGAACATCTATAAAGAGCTCAAGCGCGACCTGAACATCGACATGCCCAACCACGGCTACCTGCAGAGCTGGGCCGACCAGGGTGTGCTGATGCTCAACACGACCATGACCGTACAGCGGGCCAACGCCGCTTCCCACGCGGGCAGGGGCTGGCAGCATTTCACCGACCGGATCATCGAAGTGGTGAGCCAGCACCAGCCCCATCTGGTGTTCCTGCTGTGGGGTTCCCATGCCCAGAGCAAGCAGAAGCTGATCGATGCCACCAAGCATCTGGTGCTGACCTCGGTACACCCGTCGCCCCTGTCGGCGTACCGCGGTTTTATCGGTTGCGGGCATTTCAGCCGGACCAACAAATACCTCGAGCAGAATGGCGAGACGCCGATCGAATGGCGCTTGCCGCCGGTTTGATGGAGGGTTGAAGGCCGTCATCGCGGGTAAGCCTCGCTCCTACAGAAACAACGCAAAACCCTGTAGCCGCTGCCGCAGGCTGCGATAGGTCCGAAGGACCTCGGCGATTCTGTATATTGCGCCCCTTTCGGGGTCGATCGCAGCCTGCGGCAGCGGCTACGGGGGACCGGCTTCAGTCCGGTTTCTTGTCCCAATGCCGGAACAGCGGCTCGGCCAGAAACAGCACGAACAGCAAGCGCATCACCTGCATCGCCGTCACCAGCGGCACCGACAGTTGCAGGGTCTCGGCCGTCAGGCTCATTTCCGCGATACCGCCGGGCATCATGCCCAATGTCAGCGAACGCAAATCCAGATGAGTCAGGGCGCTCAGGGCCACGGCCGCGAGGCTGGCGATCAGCATGGTCAGCGCGGTGCCGACCAGGGTGCGGCCCATGAACGAGGGCGCGCGGCGGAAGAACTGGCGATTGAAGTGACAGCCCAGGCCGCTGCCGATCAGCCACTGGCCGATCTGGCTGCCGCCGTCCGGCAGGCCGATGTGCAGGTCCCAGCCGATACTGACCGCGGCGCTGACCAGCAGCGGCCCGAACAGCCAGGGGTTGGGCTGGCGCAGACGCTGCCAGAGCCAGGCGAGCAGGGCGCCCGCCGGAAACAATACCGCCAGCCAGCGCCAATCGACGCTGGCCGGATGCAATTGGGGCACGCCTTCACCCAACAGGTACTTGAAGGCCGCCGGTACACACAAGACCACCACCAGCACCCGCAGGCTCTGCCCGGCCGCCACACGGCTGAGCACCGCGCCGTTGCGCGCGCCGAGGTTGACCATCTCGCCGGAGCCGCCCGGCATGCTGGAGAAGAACGCGGTGGCCCGGTCCTCACCGGTGCGCCGCAGCAGCCAGACCCCGACCACGCTGGACAGGCTGGTGACCAGGGCACCGAAGAAGATCAGGCCGAAATGGCTCATGACCTGCTCCATCACCACCGGGGTGAAGTGCAGGCCGATGCCGATCCCTACCACCCATTGCCCGCATTTGCGGCCGCCGGGGATTTCCCCCAGTTGCCAGGGCGTCAGGCAGCGCACCAGGATGATCGCCAGCAACGAGCCGACCATCCACGGCAGCGGCCAGCCGATCTGGCTGGCGAGGTAACCGCCGACCAGACCGACCAGGGGCGTCCCCCACCACTGTTTGAAGCTGACCTCAGACATCGGCCACGGCGCGTTGCAGGGCCGAGCGCTTGCGCCAGATGCGGATCATCGGCATCAGCAGCATGATCACGGTCAGCACCCAGACGCCGACGGTGATCGGGCTGGACCAGAGGATTTCCATCGCGCCGTTTGAGATCGACAGCGCGCGACGCAGGTTCTGTTCCATCAGTCCGCCGAGGATAAAGCCCAGCAACACTGGCGACAGCGGGAAATCCAGCTTGCGCAGGATGTAGCCGAAGATGCCGATGCCGACCATCAGGAACAGGTCGAAGGTGGTGGCGTGCACCGCGTAGACGCCGATCCCGGTGATGATTGCGATCACCGGCACCAGGGCCCAGTTCGGCACGGCGAGGATGCGGGTGAAGACGCGGATCATCGGGATGTTGAGGATCACCAGCATGATGTTGGCGATGAACAGCGAGGCGATCAGGCCCCAGACGATGTCCGGTTGCTGCTGGAACAGCAGCGGGCCCGGGGTGATGTTGTACAGCGACAGGGCGCCGATCATCACCGCGGTAGTGCCCGAGCCCGGGACGCCGAGGGTCAGCATCGGCACCAGGGCGCCGCAGGCCGAGGCGCCGATCGCGGTTTCCGGAGCCGCCAGGCCGCGCTTGTCGCCCTGGCCGAACTTGCCGCTGGCGCCGGCGATGCGTTTTTCGGTCATGTAGGCCACGGCGCTGGCCAGGGTCGCGCCGGCACCCGGCAAGACGCCCATGATGAAGCCCAGCAGGCCGCAACGGATGTTCACCACGAACACCGACGCCGCTTCCTTGAAGTTGAACATCATGCGCCCGGTGGCTTTCACCGCTTCCTGGCCGCGATGGGTTTTTTCCAGCAGCAACAGGATCTCGCTGATGGAGAACAGGCCCAGTACCAGCACCACGAACTGGATGCCGTCGGTGAGGTGGATGTTGTCGCCGGTGAAGCGGTACACGCCGCTGTTGGCGTCGATGCCGACCGACGACAGGAACAGCCCGATCAGCGCCGCGATAAAGGTCTTGATCGGTCGGTCACCCGCCATGCCGCCGAGGCAGACAATGGCGAACACCATCAGCACGAAGTACTCCGCCGGGCCGAAGGCGATTGCCCATTTCGCCAGCAGTGGGGCGAACATCACCATGCCGCAGGTGGCGATGAAGGCGCCGATGAACGAGCTCCAGGCCGACAGCGACAAGGCCACCCCGGCCAGGCCCTGGCGCGCCATCGGGTAGCCGTCGAGGGTGGTCATCACGGTGGAGGCTTCGCCCGGGATGTTCAGCAGGATCGAACTGATCCGGCCGCCGTATTCGCAACCCAGGTATACCGCCGCCAGCAGGATCAGCGCCGACTCCGGTGGCAGGCCGAGGGCGAAGGCGATCGGGATCAGCAGCGCCACGCCGTTGATCGGGCCCAGGCCCGGGAGCAGGCCGACCACGGTGCCGATCAGGGTGCCGGTCAGGGCGGTGACCAGGTTGTAGGGGCTCAGCGCGACGCCGAAACCCTGGCCCAAATAGCCAAGCGTATCCATATCAGTTCTCCAGAACGTCGAGCAGGCCCAGGGGCAGTGGCACGTCCATCACCCGGTCGAAGAGCACGTACAGACCGATGGCCATCAGCGTGGTGACCACGGCGCTGGGCACCCAGCGGCCGCCGTACAGGCGCGCCATCGGAATGCCGATCAGGATGCTGCTGAGAATGAAACCCAGGGGTTCGAACAGACCGGCGAAGATCAGCAGCAGGACCACGCAGATGCTGATCTTGGTCAGGGTTTCACGGTCCAGCGGCGGTTCGTCTTCGCTGTGCTTGATCGGCGCCGGGCGAAACACCATGTACAGCAGCGCCAGGCCCATCAGCCCGAGCATCAGCAGGGGAAAGGCGCGCGGGCCGACCGGTTCGTAGGAAAAAGCGGCCTGGTAAGGCCAGGCCATCAGTGCCAGGCCCAGGCAGACCAGGAGCAGCACCGAGGCGAAAATGCGTTGTAAGAGCATGGCAAACTCCTGGGCCCTGCCCCCGCGAAAGGGGCAGGACCGCTAGACAGGGGCGATTACTGGATCAGGCCGAACTCTTTGGCCAGGGTCTTGTAGTCGGCTACCTGCTTCTTCACGTAGGCGTCCAGTTCCGGCCCGGTCATGGCGAACGGGAAGAGTTCGCGCTGGTCGCGCAGCTTGGCGAACTCTTCGGAAGCCAGCAGCTTGTCGAAGGCGTCTTTCCACCAGGCGTAGTCTTCGTCGCTGACCTTTGGCCCGAGGTAGAAGCCGCGCACCACTGGCCAGACGATGTCGTAGCCTTGCTCCTTGGCGGTCGGGATGTCCTTCATTTCCGGCTCGTCCAGGCGCTTGTCGGAGAACACCGCGAGCAGGCGCATGTCACCGCTCTGGATGTGCGGCATGGAGTCGGAGATGTCGGTACTGCCGACCTGGATGTGCCCACCCAGCAGCGCGGTGGCGATTTCGCCGCCGCCTTCCAGGGCCACGTAGCGCAGGTCGCGCGGGTTGATCCCTGCGGCCTTGGCGATCAGCGCGGTCTGCATCCAGTCCTGGCTGCCGACGGTACCGCCGGAGCCGATCACCACCGAGCTCGGGTCTTTCTTCAGGGCCTTGACCAGGTCGTCGAGGGTCTTGTACGGCGAGTCGCTCTTCACGGCGATGGCGCCATAGCTGGTGCCGACCGCGGCCAGCCAGCGCACCGCGCTTTCATCGAAGCGGCCGAACTTGCCCTGGGCCAGGTTCAGCAGCGAACCGCTGGACCAGGCCACCAGTGTGCCGGCGTCGGCCGGACGCTGGGCCACCACCGCGTTGTAGGCCACCGCGCCGACACCGCCGGGCATGTAGGTCACGCGCATTGGTTTGGTCAGCAGCTTTTCGTTGACCAGCGCGCTCTGCGCCAGTTTGCAGGTCAGGTCGAAACCGCCGCCGGGGGAAGCCGGGGCGATGCATTCCGGGCGCTTGGGTTCGCCACTGGCGGCGAGTAGTTGACCGGCGAACAGCATACAGCCGGCGGCGAGGGCCAATTTACGCAGTGATGGGTTCATGCTTGTCTCCACAGGAGTTGTTGTTGTGTATTGCATGCCAGGGGCTTCGGCAGGTGTCAGCACTTGCCGAAGGTCGGTCGATTACCAGAGCGCCAGGCTGTAGCTCACCAGCAGGCGCACTTCATCCGCATCGCGGGCCGAATAGTTGGAACGGTAGGTGGCATTGCGCAGGCGCACCGCGACGTCCTTGAAGGTGCCGCTTTGCACCACGTACTTGATCTCGGTGTTGCGTTCCCATTCCTTGCCGGTGTCGCCGTTTTTCAGGGCGATGTTGTCACCGCTCAGGTAGCGGGTCATGAAGGTCAGGCCGGGGATGCCGAGCTTGCCGAAGTCGTAGTCGTAGCGGGCTTGCCAGGAGCGCTCTTCGGCGCCGGCGAAGTCGTTGATCTGCACGAAGTTGACCAGGTACGGGTCGGCCCCGTCGAGGTAGGGGAAGGCGCTGTCGCCGGACATGTGCTGGTAGCCGGCGCTGAGTTTATGCCCGTTCAGGGCGTAGCTCACCAGGCCGTTGAGGGATTTGTTGTCGATCTTGCCGCCGCGGGCCTGGCCCTGGTCGTCACTGACGGCGAAGCGCAGGTCCGTGGCGAAGGTGCCCGGGCCCATCGGCTGCGAGGCGAGCAGGCCGAAGAAGTGCTGGTTGTAGACCTCGGCGAGCTGGGCGAAGTGGTAGCTGCCGGTGATCTTGTCGGTGAACTTGTAGTCCAGGCCGCCGAAGTCGAAGTGCTTGCCGGCGACGGTGCCGGCGAAGCGGCTGTTCTTGTTGTTGAGGGCGATGTCCTCGAAGTCGGTGCTGTCGCGATCCTTGGCTTTCTCCAGGCGCCCGCCGGTGAAGGTCAGGTTCTTGATTTCCCTGGAGGTCAGCAGGCCGCCCTCGAAGGTCTGCGGCAGGATGCGCCCGTCGTTGGGCTTGATGGTCGGCAGTTCTGGGATCAGGCTGCCGATCTTCAGTTCGGTGGCGGAGATCTTCACTTTGCCGGTCAGGCCGACCTTGGAGTACTCGTCGGCGGCGCGCCCGTCGTCGTGGGTCGGCAGCAGGCCGGTGCCGGTGCGGTCGGGGCTGGAGTCGAGCTTGATGCCGAGCATGCCCAGCGCATCGACGCCGAAGCCCACGGTGCCGTCGGTGTAGCCCGATTGCAGGTTGAGCATGAAGCCCTGGGCCCATTCGTCGCGCTTGGATTGCTGGGCGCTGGTGCCGCTGCGGAAATCGCGGTTGAAGTACATGTTGCGGGTTTCGAGGGTGGCGCTGCTGTCTTCGAAGAAGGCGGCCTGGCTGATCGGTGAGAAACCGGCGAGGGCGGCGGCGCTGGCGAGGGCGGTGTGGCTCAGACGGGAAAAACGAACAGGCTGGCAAGCCTGAGGCTGCATGGACAGCATCGTGTTGTACTCCGTTATTGTTCTTATTGGCGAAAACGCTTCGAGGCGTTTTTCGGGAGGCCACCGGGGGGTAGCCACGGAAGTCGAAACAATCCGTGACAGGACTCTAAAGGGCCAACCTTTCGCTAACCTTTCAGCAGACTTTCACGGTTTTCGGGCTTCACAGCAGCGGTCCCGGCTGTAAACTCCGCGGCAATAAAAAGTGCCGTCGATCCCCTGAACGAGGTAGGAAATCCATGCGCGTGCTTCTCGTCGAAGACCACCTGCAGCTGGCTGAAAGTGTCGCCCAGGCGCTCAAGAGCACGGGCTTGACCGTGGATGTGCTGCACGATGGGGTCGCCGCGGACCTGGCCCTGGGTAGCGAGGATTACGCCATGGCGATCCTCGATGTGGGCCTGCCGCGCCTGGATGGTTTCGAAGTGCTGGCGCGCCTGCGAGCGCGGGGCAAGAACCTGCCGGTGCTGATGCTGACCGCGCGCAGCGATGTGAAGGACCGGGTCCACGGCCTCAACCTGGGGGCGGACGACTACCTGGCCAAGCCCTTCGAGCTGACCGAGCTGGAAGCGCGGGTCAAGGCCCTGCTGCGGCGCAGCGTGCTCGGCGGCGAGCGGGTGCAGCGCTGCGGAGTGCTGGCCTACGACCTCGATACCCGGCGTTTTACCCTCGGTGAAGAACTGCTGACGTTGACCTCTCGCGAGCAGGCGGTGCTCGAGGCGCTGATCGCCCGGCCGGGGCGGGTCATGAGCAAGGAGCAACTGGCTTCCCAGGTCTTCGGCCTGGATGAAGAGGCCAGCCCGGATGCCATCGAAATCTATGTCCATCGCTTGCGCAAGAAACTCGACGGCCAGCCGGTGGCCATCGTCACCTTCCGTGGCCTCGGCTACCTGCTGGAAAGCCGCGATGCATAGGCCCAGGAGCCTGCGCTGGCGCCTGCTGTGGAACCTGGCGCTGCTGCTGGTGGTATTGATGCTGGCCAGCGGCCTGAGTGCCTACTGGAACGGCCGCGAGGCGGCGGACACCGCCTACGATCGGACCCTGCTGGCCTCGGCCCGCACCATCGCCGCCGGCCTGTCCCAGCGCGACGGCGGCCTGAGCGCCAATGTGCCCTATGTCGCCCTCGATACCTTCGCCTACGACAGCGCCGGGCGGATCTATTACCAGGTCAACGACATCCACCAAAAACTGATTTCCGGTTACGAAAACCTGCCCGGTCCGCCGCCGGGCACGCCGCGCACCGACGATTACCCGGCGCTGGCGCGGTTCTACGATGCCACCTATCAAGGGCAGAACGTCCGGGTGGTGAGCCTGCTCAAGGCGGTCAGCGAGCCGAACATGAACGGCATGGCGGAGATTCGCGTGGCGGAGACCGACGAGGCGCGGGTCCGCATGGCGCGCAGCCTGATGGCCGATACCCTGTTGCGCCTGGGCATGCTGGCCATGGGGGCCTTGCTGCTGGTGTGGTTCGCGGTCAGCGCCGCGTTGCGTCCGCTGGAGCGTTTGCGCAGCGCGGTGGAAGAGCGCCAGCCCGATGATTTGCGCCCCTTGCCGCTGGTCGAGGTGCAGCGCGAGCTGTGGCCACTGGTGCGGGCGCTGAATCACTTCACCGAGCGGCTGCGTGGGCAGTTCGAGCGCCAGGCGCAGTTCATCGCCGATGCCGCACACGAATTGCGCACCCCGTTGGCGGCACTCAAGGCACGCCTGGAACTGGGGCTGCGGGCGTCGGAACCCGAGACTTGGCGCAGCACCCTGGAAAGCGCCGCCCAGGGCACCGATCGCCTGACTCACCTGGCCAATCAGTTGCTGTCCCTGGCGCGGATCGAAAACGGTGCCCGGGCGATTGCCGAGGGCGGCGCGCAATTGCTCGATCTCAGCCAGCTGGCCCGCGAACTGGGCATGGCCATGGCGCCCTTGGCCCACGCCCGGGGGATCGCCCTGGCCCTGGAAGCCGACGAGCCGGTCTGGCTACGCGGCGAGCCGACCCTCTTGAACGAGCTGCTGAGCAACCTGGTGGACAATGCCCTGGCCCACACCAGGGCGGGCGGAAACGTGATCCTGCGGGTCAGTGCACCGGCGGTGCTGGAGGTGGAGGACGACGGCCCGGGGATTCCGCTGGAAGACCGCGATCGGGTATTCGAGCGTTTCTACCGGCGTAACCCCCATGTCGCCGGTTCCGGCCTGGGCCTGGCGATTGTCGGCGAAATCTGTCGCGCCCATCTGGCGCAGATCAGCCTGCACGATGGCGCGCAGGCGGGGCTGAAGGTGCGGGTGAGTTTTAACGCGGGCTAGGGGCTTGCGGTACAGGTTCAGTAGAACATTGACCGCGACTCGGCCAGATCGCTGCACATCACCTTGTTCTCGGGATCGATCCCGAGCTTCTTGAAGGCCGGTACGCTGAGGAGATCGATCTTCGCCAGCGGATGATCGGTGTCCTTGTGGCAATACAGGCTGGCGACCTGCACCAGGTCGACGTAATCCACACGTGTGGACTGGCGCTTGAAGTCCAGGTACTGCCCCGGCAATTTGGCCAGCTGTTCCGGAAACTCCCAGACCTGTAGCAGCTTGTCGCCCAGTAACGGGTGGATGCGTTCGATCACGTGGTTGAGGCTGACCGGGTCGGACAGCAGCTCATAGTGATCTTCCGCATAGGTCAGGATCGGCAGCACGCCGATCTGATGCACCAGTCCGCCAAGGGCGGCCTGGTCGGGTTTCAACTGGGTATGGCTGCGGCACAGGGCATAGCTGACGCCGGCCACTTCCAGGCTTTTGCGCCAGACGTCGTGCATTTTCTGCGCGATCACCTCCGAGCGGGCATGGAAAATCTGCTCCATGACCAGGCCGATGGCCAGGTTGCTGCTGTAATTGACCCCCAGCCGGGTAATCGCGGTGTGCAGGTCGGTGACTTCCTGGGTGGCGCGCAGCAGCGGGCTGTTGACCACTTTGATCAGGCGCGCCGACAGCGCCGTATCACGGCCAATCACTTTGCTCAGGGTACTGACGCTGATTTCCGGATCTTCGGCGGCCCGGCGAATCTGCAGGGCCACTTCCGGTAACGTTGGCAGAACCAGGTCATCGTTATCGATGGCCTCAACCAAATCCTGTTGGACCTTTTCCGCCAGCTCGCTCATTTCTGTTCTCTAGGGGTATTGCAGGAAGTTGCGGCGATCAGCGCTGGATTTCTCGATCGCGATCCAGCTGGTAAGGCAAGTCCAGCAACTGCAGCCCGGGGCCTTCGAGCGCGCCGAGATGGAGATTGCCATCCTCTGCGGCTTCGGCTTGCAGTACGGCCAGGAGTTCAATGTTTTGTTCGGCGCGCGCGGCGATCACCACTTCGCCGATGGAGCTGCCGTGGGTCGGGGAGAACAGCGGGGTACCGGGTTCCGGCAACTCTTCGACGTTCAGGGCCAGGCGGTAGAGGCGGCGCTTGAGTTTGCCCAGGTACTGCATGCGCGCGACGATTTCCTGGCCGGTGTAGCAGCCTTTCTTGAAACTGACGCCGCCGATGGCCTGCAGGTTGAGCATTTGCGGGATGAACAGCTCGCGGGTGGCCGGCATGACCTGGCCGATACCGGCGCGGATCTGGCCCAGCAACCATTGGTTGAGATCGCCTTCGGGCAGTTGCGCGGCCAGCTTTTCGCGCAGGCCTTCAGCTTTATCTGCCGGGGCCCAGAGCTCGGCCCGGTCCGCTGAGACACGAATGGCGATCAGGCCGTCGTTGCGGGCGACCGCGCCGTCTTCCGCCGGCAGCTGCAGCCCGAGACCGGCCAGCAGCGCATCGGCGTTGCCCAGGCCGAAGCGCGCCCACAGGGCGCTTTCATCGCTGAGCTTGGCCTTGGAAAACACCGCGTATTTTTTCAGGTCCGCCAGTTGCGGCTCCAGCAACTCGGTGGCCATGGCCAGCAGGCAGCCATCGCCTTCGAGCAGGATGCGAAAGCTCGATTGCATGCGGCCTTTCTGGGTGCAACGGGCGCCCAGGCTGGATTGGCTATCGCTGAGGTAATTGAGGTTGCAGGTCAGCTGGCCCTGAAGGAACTTGCTGGCATCGGGGCCGCGGACGGCGAGAACGCCCTCGTGGGACAGGGAGCAGAAAAAAGCGGAATCAGCCATGGGTCATCGCAGGGTAAAAAGTCTGGCGAACATCATAAGGTGGTGCCCTTGAAATGGGTAGTTCACAAAGGATGGGTGGCGATCGACCAAAGCCGACTGTTCTGGCATCCGTCGGACTGTATACTTACGCTCTATTTGAGGAGCGCTCCATGGTCGAAGATGTTGAACTGAACCGCCTCTACTGGCACAGCCGCCGCGGCATGCTGGAACTGGACGTGTTGCTGGTGCCATTCGTGAAAGAAGTCTATCCGCATCTGAACGATGTTGACCGTGCCTGCTACGTCAGGCTGCTCGAATGCGAAGATCAGGACATGTTCGGCTGGTTCATGGAACGCTCCGAATCCGAAGATCCCGAGCTGCAACGCATGGTCCGCATGATCCTGGATCGTGTCCAACCCAAGTAACACCTTCGAATGCCGCTGGCAGCCTTCCAGGCAATTGCTGGCGGCCTATCTCCTGGCCCAGCTGTTCGCGCTGGGCGCCTTGCTGATGCTCGATATTCCGCTTTGGGCCGGTCTGTTCGGGGCTCTGCTGTGCCTGGGCCACGCAGTCTGGACGTTGCCGCGGCGGATTCTGCTGAGTCATCCCTCGGCTTTCAGCGGTCTGCGTCGCGATGTCGATGGCTGGCAGTTGTGGTGCGCGGGGCAGGGCTGGCGGCCGGTGCAACTGCGGCCTGACAGCCTGGCGCTGCCGTTGCTGGTGGTGTTGCGTTTTCGCTTGCCGGGCGAGCGCTGGGTGAGGTCGGTCTGTGTGCCGCGGGATGCGCAGGCGGCCGATGTGCATCGGCGCCTGCGCGTGCGGCTCAAGTTCAGTCGCCGTAGGTGGGCGGCACCAGAATAGTGTCCAGTGCCTGGGGCAGCAGGTTCGGGTAGTCGAGGGTGTAATGCAGGCCCCGGCTTTCCTTGCGCTCCATGGCTGAACGAATCATCAGCTCGGCGACCTGGGCCAGGTTGCGCAGCTCGATCAGGTCGCGACTGACCTTGTAGTTGCTGTAGAACTCATCGATTTCGTCCAGCAGCAGGCGCACCCGGTGCTGAGCCCGTTGCAGGCGCTTGTTGGTGCGCACGATACCGACATAGTCCCACATGAATCGCCGTAGTTCGTCCC
Source organism: Pseudomonas sp. T8 (assembly GCF_024610635.1). NCBI lineage: Bacteria > Pseudomonadati > Pseudomonadota > Gammaproteobacteria > Pseudomonadales > Pseudomonadaceae > Pseudomonas > Pseudomonas sp. T8. The sequence continues at coordinate 2,698,980 of NZ_CP102374.1, read as the reverse complement.
AGTTGTGCGCAATGATCACATCTTCGTCGGAATCGGTGACCTGGCTGGCGTCCCAGGCGGGCAGGGCGATCGGAATGGCGATCTGTGGCAGTTGCTCGAGAATGTCGGCGGCCGCGGAACGGGCATAGACGAAGCATTCCAGCAGCGAGTTGCTGGCCATGCGGTTGGCGCCGTGCAGGCCGGTGAAGCTGGTTTCGCCAATGGCATACAGGCCCGGAACGTCGGTGCGGCCCTGCTGGTCGACCATCACCCCGCCGCAGGTGTAGTGCGCTGCCGGTACCACCGGGATCGGCTGCTTGGTGATGTCGATGGAGAATTCCAGGCAGCGTTCGTACACGGTCGGGAAGTGGCTTTTGATGAAGGCTTCCGGCTTGTGGCTGATGTCCAGGTACACGCAGTCGATACCCAGGCGCTTCATTTCATGGTCGATGGCCCGGGCGACGATATCCCGCGGCGCCAGTTCGGCACGCGGGTCGAAACGCGGCATGAAGCGTTCACCGTTGGGCAGCTTCAGGAGTGCCCCTTCGCCGCGCAGGGCCTCGGTGATCAGGAAACTCTTGGCCTGCGGATGGTAGAGGCAGGTCGGGTGGAACTGGTTGAACTCCAGGTTGGCCACCCGGCAGCCCGAACGCCAGGCCATGGCGATGCCATCGCCACAGGCGCCATCGGGGTTGCTGGTATAGAGGTAGGCCTTGGCGGCACCGCCGGAAGCGAGGATGACAAAACGCGCACCGTAGGTGTCGACTTCGCCGGTGGCGCGGTTGAGTACATAGGCGCCGAGGCAGCGATCGCCTTCCAGCCCCAGGCGTTTTTCGGTAATCAGATCGACGGCGACCCGCTGTTCCAGCAACTCGATATTCGGGCGTTGCCGGGCCTGGTCCAGCAATGTCGTGAAGATGGCCGCGCCGGTGGCGTCGGCGGCATGGATGATGCGGCGATGGCTGTGGCCGCCTTCGCGGGTCAGGTGGAATTCGAAACCGCCGTCTTCATTGCCCGATTGTTCGTCACGGGTGAAGGGCACGCCCTGATCGATCAGCCATTGAATGGCCTCGCGGCTATGCTCGACGGTAAACCGCACCGCGTCTTCGTGGCACAGGCCGCCACCGGCATTGAGGGTGTCGTCGACGTGGGATTCGACGGTATCGGTGTCGTCCAGCACTGCCGCGACGCCACCCTGAGCCCAATAGGTCGAGCCATTGGCGAGATCGCCCTTGCTCAATACGGCGATGCGCAGATGACCGGGCAAGGTCAGCGCAAGGCTCAAACCGGCAGCGCCGCTGCCTATCACCAGAACATCGTGTTGAAACTGTTGGCTCATTGGAAGATTCCGCTCAAAAGCGACCCGGGTCGGGGTTGGCGCAAGACGCCTGGATCGGCGAGTCAAAGCAGCCATGCAGCCCACTAGTATATAGAGGGGGGGATCGGCACAATAGCGGTGCCTTCGTGGCATTATGAAATTATGGGCGCGGGAAAAGGCGGTGTTGCGAGGCAGTGGCGGGCGGTTAGATTTTTCCGTCAAATCGGGAAACTGGCGACTGTATCGAAGATGTAGCAACCTTTTTCTCTTCATGGTTACACAATGTTCGCCCTGCACGGCTATAAAGATTGGGAACTTTTGACACGGCCCCAAACTCAATAGAAGGTTGCCTGATAGAAGGGACAGCGTCGGTTTTATGCAGGACTTGTGTTGTGGTCATGCAACTCAATTCGACGACAGGATTATTCGCGCAGCCGGCCTTGCCCGCGCTGCGTTTTTCGTGCGTGCCAAATCAGAGCCCGCAGGAAACTTGCTTGGAGGGGGAGAACTTTTGCGAAAAGCCCGAGTCTATGTTTGCAAGCCTGATCGTTTAGTTATGCAAGCCTCCTCCGAGCTTATCGAGGAGTGTTCATGCTAACCCAGGAAGAGGATCAGCAGCTGGTCGAGCGCGTTCAGCGCGGCGACAAGCGAGCTTTCGATCTGCTAGTGCTGAAATACCAGCACAAAATTCTCGGGTTGATCGTGCGTTTCGTGCACGACACCCATGAAGCCCAGGATGTTGCACAAGAAGCCTTTATCAAGGCTTACCGTGCGCTTGGTAATTTCCGCGGTGACAGTGCGTTTTATACGTGGCTGTATCGTATCGCCATCAACACGGCGAAAAACTATCTGGTTTCACGCGGCCGCCGGCCGCCGGATAGCGATGTCAGTTCCGAGGATGCGGAGTTCTACGATGGCGATCATGGCCTCAAGGATCTCGAATCTCCAGAGCGCGCATTGCTGCGGGATGAGATCGAAGGCACCGTCCATCGAACCATTCAGCAACTGCCAGAAGATTTGCGTACGGCTTTAACTTTACGTGAATTCGATGGTCTGAGTTACGAGGACATTGCCAGTGTCATGCAATGTCCGGTGGGTACCGTGCGCTCCCGGATTTTCCGCGCTCGGGAAGCCATCGATAAAGCCCTGCAGCCGTTGTTGCAGGAAACCTGAGACAGCGGCGACAGCCAAGAGAGGAACCGCCATGAGTCGTGAAGCCCTGCAGGAATCGCTGTCCGCGGTGATGGATAACGAAGCGGACGAACTGGAATTACGTCGGGTATTGAATGCCGTCGACGAAGTGGAAACCCGTGAGACCTGGGCTCGTTACCAGATCGCCCGGGCGGCCATGCACAAGGAATTGCTGCTTCCGCGTCTGGACATCGCCGCGGCCGTTTCTGCTGCGCTGGCTGACGAAGCCGTACCGGCCAAGGCCACTCGTGGTCCATGGCGCAGCCTGGGTCGCCTGGCTGTTGCCGCGTCGGTGACCGTTGCCGTGCTGGCGGGTGTTCGCCTGTACAACCAGGACGAGATCGCTGGTGTCGAACTGGCACAGCAATCGAACCAACAAACCCTGGCCGCTCCTCAAGTAAAAGGCCCAGCGGTATTGGCCGGCTACAATGAGAGTTCGGAAGCCACTGGCCCTATGGCCAACGGCGTATTGCAAGGTCAGCCAGGCTGGCACGATCAGCGTCTGCCAAGCTACCTGCGTCAGCATGCTCAACAAGCTGCACTGAAGGGCACTGAAAGCGCTCTGCCTTATGCTCGTGCGGCGAGCCTGGAAAACCGTTAAGGAGGATCATGCGCGCCATCCCTCTACTCTCGCTTCTGCTCAGTGGCTGGTTCATCGTTCCAGCCCACGCCGACGAAGCTCAGGATTGGTTGAAACGTCTTGGGCAAGCCGAACAGCAGCAAAGCTTCCAGGGTACTTTCGTCTACGAGCGTAACGGTAGTTTTTCTACCCATAACATCTGGCATCGCGTCCAGGATGGCCAGGTCCGCGAGCGGTTGATTCAGCTCGACGGTTCCGCTCAAGAGGTTGTGCGTGTTGATGGGCGTACCCAATGTGTCAGCGGTACGCTGGTGGCTGGACTGGGGGATGCCCCCAACGCTTCGGCCCACTCACTCGATCCAGAAAAGCTCAAGAATTGGTACGACCTTGCCGTCATCGGCAAGTCGCGTGTGGCTGGGCGTGCGGCGGTCATTGTTTCCCTGACCCCACGGGACCAGCACCGTTATGGTTTTGAATTGCATCTGGACCGCGAGACGGGCCTGCCGCTGAAATCGTTGCTATTGAACGATAAGGGGCAGTTGCTCGAGCGCTTCCAGTTCACTCGCCTGGATACGGCTGATGTGCCGAAGGACAGCGAGTTGCAGGCCAGCGCCGAATGCAAGGCTGTGGCCCTGGACAGCGACAAGGCTTCCGCGGTGAAGGCTGCGCAGACCTGGCATTCCGACTGGTTGCCGCCAGGCTTCGAGTTGACCAGCAGCAGTGCGCGCAAGGATCCCGACACCAAGGCCATGGTCAACAGCTTGATGTATGACGATGGCCTGGCCCGCTTCTCGGTGTTCCTCGAGCCGCTCAACGGTGCGACGGTGACCGACACTCGCACTCAACTGGGCCCAACCGTGGCGGTATCCCGGCGCCTGACCACGCCTGAAGGCGAAATGATGGTAACGGTGGTGGGCGAGATCCCTATCGGCACCGCCGAACGGATCGCCTTGTCGATGCGTACCGACGCCGCTGCGCCCAAGGCGCAGTGAGTACAGCCCAGGTGTTCATCGAGCGTTAATGTTGGTTGTGTAAGAGGTCTGCAATGCCAGCTCTGCAATCGAGATATCTAAATGTTCGGTGAACATTTTCATTTGCAAAACCCCCTGTTTTTTCTTATAGGTCAGAGCCACTAGGTTCTGGCCTTGTTTGTCGTTTCCGGGACAAAAGTACTGCGCGAATCGCCTGGTATTTCTTGTCCCTATCGCTTAACCACGCTCGTTGTAATGGGAGCCGTATGTCGATACCACGTTTGAAATCCTATCTCTCCATTTTCGCTACTGTGCTGGTGCTCGGTCAGGCCGTTACCGCGCAGGCGGCGGACTTGCCTGACTTCACACAACTGGTCGAGCAGGCATCGCCTGCAGTGGTCAACATCAGTACCACGCAGAAGCTCCCGGACCGCAAGGTTTCCGCCCAGATGCCAGACCTCGAAGGCTTGCCGCCGATGCTGCGCGAGTTTTTCGAGCGTGGCATGCCGCCGCAGCCGCGTTCGCCACGGGGCGATCGCCAGCGTGAGGCCCAGTCCCTGGGTTCTGGCTTCATCATTTCGTCGGATGGTTACATCCTGACCAACAACCATGTGATCGCCGACGCGGATGAAATCCTTGTCCGCCTGGCTGACCGCAGCGAACTCAAAGCCAAGCTGATCGGCACCGATCCACGCTCCGACGTGGCATTGCTGAAAATCGATGGCAAGGACCTGCCGGTGCTGAAACTGGGCAAATCCCAGGACCTGAAGGCCGGCCAGTGGGTGGTGGCCATCGGTTCGCCATTTGGTTTCGACCACACCGTGACCCAGGGCATCGTCAGTGCCATCGGTCGTAGCCTGCCGAACGAAAACTATGTGCCGTTCATCCAGACCGACGTGCCGATCAACCCGGGTAACTCCGGTGGTCCGCTGTTCAACCTGGCCGGTGAAGTCGTGGGTATCAACTCGCAGATCTACACCCGTTCCGGTGGCTTCATGGGTGTGTCCTTCGCTATCCCGATCGATGTCGCCATGGATGTTTCCAACCAGCTGAAAGCCGGTGGCAAAGTCAGCCGCGGCTGGCTGGGCGTGGTCATCCAGGAAGTGAACAAGGACCTGGCGGAATCCTTCGGCCTGGAGAAACCGGCCGGTGCGCTGGTGGCACAGATCCAGGACGACGGTCCGGCAGCGAAGGGCGGCCTGCAGGTGGGCGATGTGATCCTGAGCATGAACGGTCAACCGATCATCATGTCGGCGGACCTGCCGCATCTGGTCGGTGCCCTCAAGGCAGGCGCGAAAGCCAACCTTGAAGTGATTCGTGACGGCAAGCGCAAGAACGTCGAATTGACCGTTGGTGCGATTCCGGACGAAGACAAGACCCTGGATGTCATCAGCAAGTCCGGTGCCGAGCGCAGCAGCAACCGTCTGGGCGTTGCGGTGGTCGAGTTGACCGATGAGCAGAAGAAAGCCTTCGACCTCAAGGGTGGTGTGGTGATCAAGGAAGTCCAGGATGGCCCAGCCGCGCTGATCGGCCTGCAGCCGGGTGATGTGATCACTCACCTGAACAATCAGGCGATCACTTCAACCAAGAACTTCACCGAAATCGCCCAGGCGCTGCCAAAGAACCGTTCGGTCTCGATGCGGGTTCTGCGTCAGGGGCGCGCCAGCTTCATTACCTTCAAGCTGGCCGAGTAATCCGCTTAGCGGGTTGATCGCGCAATAAAAAGCCCGCCTCGGAAGAGGCGGGCTTTTTTGTGGGCGCCGGTCGGGCTCAGCGCATCATGTCCTTGACCATCTGCTCCTGGTCCATCAACTCACGCTGACGTGCGTCGATCCGCGAAGACAGGGGAAAGTTGCTGCCGGCGCGGCGTTTGGCGAAATCCAGCTGCTGGATCGCCTGGCGATAGTCGCCGACCAGGGCAAAGTATTCGGCCCGCGCCTGATGCAGGCCGATGATGTTGCCGGACAGGCCACGGGTTTCCGCCACCGAGTACCAGACGTCCGGATCATCGGAGCGGGTCTTGAGCAGGCTTTCCAGAGCCTTTTCGGCGTCCGCCGGGCGATTCTGCTTGAGCAGCAGATCGACCCTGACCTGGTTCAGTGGATAGTTGCCCGGGTACTGCGCAAGCATTTTATCCACCCGGGCCTGAGCGTCGGAAAAACGGCTGGTGGCGGTATCCAGATCGATCTGGGCCAGGTTGTAAGTGATGTCGTTAGGCTGCTTGGCCAGCAGTTGCTTGAGGTTTTCCCGGGCATCGTTGAACTGGCTGCCCTTGATCTGGGCGATGGCGAGTCCGTAGCGGGCGATGTCGTTTTTCGGGTTTTCGTCGAGCTGGGCACGGAAACGCTTGGCGCCCATGCCGGGAGACTCTTCGTAGATCAGTTGCACGCGTGCGCGGATCAGCTGGTAGCGCAGGCTGTCTTCCTTGCCGCCAGCCTTGGCCTGTTCGGCACGGTTGCGGGTGTCGGCGATCCGCGATTCGGTGACCGGGTGAGTCAGCAGGAACTCCGGCGGCTTGGCGTCGAAGCGGTACTGACGCATCAGGCGCTCGAACATGGTCGGCATGGAGCGCGGGTCATAACCGGCCTTTTCCAGGTTGAGGATGCCGATACGGTCGGCTTCCTGCTCGTTCTGCCGAGAGAAGCGCCGTTGTTCCTGGATGGCCGCGGCCTGGGTGCCGGCAATGGCGGCGATCCCGGCGTCGCCACCACCCGCCGCGGCGATCACGATACCGGCCAGCAGGGCGGCCATCATCGGCACCTGCATGCGTTGCGAGGCCTCGACGCCACGGGCGAAGTGGCGTTGCGACAAGTGCGCCAATTCGTGAGCCAGCACCGAGGCGTATTCGCCTTCGGTCTGGGCATTGAGGAACAGCCCGCCGTTGACCCCGACAATGCCGCCGGGAGCGGCAAAGGCGTTGAGCTGCGGGCTGTTGATCAGGATGAACTCGAGACGCCGGTCGTTGACTTGGCTGGTCTCGACCAGCTTGTAGACGCTGGTCTCGACGTAATCCTTGAGTTGCGGGTCGTTGAGTTGCGAAACCTGGCTGCGCAGCAACGCCAGCCAGGCGCGGCCCAGTTGGTGTTCCTGTTGGGGCGAGACAATGGCAGAACTGGCATCACCGAGTGACGGCAGGTCGTCGGCGAAGCCTGGTGAGGCGAGCAGGCAAGCGAGCGTCAGCAGGGTAGGGCGCAAAAAAGTCATGCACAAAGCCTTAGTCGACAAAGAGTCTACTGTAGCCGGACACCAGGCCTTGGACCAGATATTCTAGGCACCTCGACGACCCTCCCGGAGTGACGCAATGACTGATGCTGTAGCCCACGACGCCGAGCTCGATGCCAGCGGCCTGAACTGCCCGCTGCCGCTGCTCAAGGCCAAGATGGAACTCAATCGCCTGGCCAGCGGCGCGGTGCTCAAGGTGATCGCCACGGATGCCGGTTCCCAGCGCGACTTTCGCACCTTTGCCCGTTTGGCCGGTCATACCCTGCTGCGCGAGGAAGACGAAGCCGGGGTCTATCGTTACTGGCTGAAGAAGGCCTGAACCGCCCCGGAAATCATCGCGCCTCTGTCTAAGGATCATTGATGTTCAAAGTGTTACGCGACTGGATTCAGCGCTACTTCTCCGACGAAGAGGCTGTGGTGCTGGCCGTTCTGTTGTTCCTGGCCTTCACCGCCGTGCTGACCCTGGGCGGCATGCTCGCGCCGGTGTTGGCGGGAATGGTGCTGGCCTACCTGATGCAGGGGCTGGTGCTCACGCTGGAACGCTGGCGTTTGCCTGGCGGGGCGGCGGTGGGCCTGGTGTTTGCCTTGTTCATGGGGCTGCTGCTGGTGTTCATCGTGGTCGTCGTGCCGCTGCTGTGGCATCAGTTGATCACTTTGTTCAACGAGCTGCCGGGAATGCTCGCCAAGTGGCAATCGCTGCTTCTGCTGTTGCCGGAGCGTTACCCACACCTGGTGTCCGACGAACAGGTGTTGCAGGCGATCGAGGTGGCGCGTGGCGAGATCGGCAAGTTCGGCCAGTGGGCGCTGACCTTCTCGCTGTCCAGCCTGCCACTGCTGGTCAACATCATGATCTATCTGGTGCTGGTGCCGATCCTGGTGTTTTTCTTCCTCAAGGACCGGGCGATGATCAGCCAGTGGGTGCGCGGTTACCTGCCGCGCGAGCGGGCGCTGATCACCCGGGTGGCCCAGGAGATGAACCGGCAGATCGCCAATTACATTCGTGGCAAGGTGATCGAGATCGTCATTTGTGGTGGAGTGACCTACATCGCCTTCGTGGCCTTGGGGCTGAACTACGCGGCCCTGCTGGCATTGCTGGTGGGGATTTCAGTAGTGGTGCCCTACGTCGGGGCGGTGGTGGTGACCGTGCCGGTAGCGCTGATCGCCTTGTTCCAGTGGGGCTGGAGCGACCAGTTTATCTATCTGATGGCGGTCTACGGGATCATTCAGACCCTGGACGGCAACGTGCTGGTGCCGCTGCTGTTCTCCGAGGCAGTGAACCTGCATCCAGTGGCGATCATCTGTGCGGTGCTGCTGTTTGGCGGGTTGTGGGGCTTCTGGGGCGTATTTTTCGCGATTCCCCTGGCCACCCTGTTCAAGGCGGTACTGGATGCCTGGCCGCGCAAGGAGCCGGTCGTGGCGCCCTTGCTCTAGAACGGCTCTGTCCTGGAAATGAAAAGGGGGCGGCTGATTCAGCCGCCCCCTTTTTTAGTCGTTTACCCCGCTCAGGCCTTGTTCAGCGCCTGCGCGGCAGCCAGTACCGCATCCACGTGGCCTGGCACTTTCACGCCACGCCATTCCTGGCGCAGCACGCCATTCTTGTCGATCAGGAAGGTGCTGCGATCGACGCCCATGTATTCCTTGCCGTAGAGCTTCTTCAGCTTGATCACGTCGAACAATTGGCAGACGGCTTCGTCCTTGTCGCTGATCAGCTCGAAGGGGAGTTCCTGCTTGCACTTGAAGTTCTCATGGGACTTCAGGCTATCGCGGGAGATGCCGAACACCTCGGTGTTGGCGGCCTTGAACGCGGCGTATTGATCGCGAAAGCCCTGGCCTTCGGTGGTGCAGCCCGGGGTGCTGTCCTTGGGGTAGAAGTAGATCACCACCTGCTTGCCCTTGAGCGCGGCGAGGCTGACGGTCTGACCGCTGGTGGCCGGGGCTTCGAAGTTGGCAACAGGTTGGTCGATGGCAACGGCCATTGGGGCTTCCTTACATTGGGTTCTGTGGGCGCCAGGGTTCGATCAACGCATCGAGATTCATGGCGTCGGCGAAGTCCAGGAACTGATCGCGCAGCCAGCTGATCTGGGTGCCGGCCGGCAAGGTCACGGTAAAGGTGGCGTTGAGCATGGTGCCGCCGGTCTGCGGGGCCTGATAGGTGTCGCAGGTCAGGTTTTCCAGCTCGACATGGTGGTCGATGAAGAACTGGCACAGTTCGTTGACGATGTCCGGGCGGTAGGCGGCGCTGACGTAAGCCACATAAGGCAGGGCCTGCGGGCGGTTTTCCAGGGCCGCGCTGCGTACCACGTTGACGGTGAAGGCGTATTTCTTCGCCAGCGACGGCAGGCCGGCCTCCAGGCGCGCCAGGGCATCCCAGCTGCCGGAAACCTCCAGGACCAGCGCGCTGCACTCGCCGTGGCGGGTCAGGCGGGAGGTCACCACGGCACAGCGGTTTTCATGGCTGGCGCGGCACAGGACGTTGGTCAGCTCCATGGGGTTGGCGCCGAGGGCACTGATGACAAGGAATTGTTCGCGGACTGTGGGGGTGGACATGCAGCATTCCTAAAGCGATGAGCGGTCGATACTTTTACAGGCTCGAGTACTGGGTAAACGTCCGGATGCGGTTTCAGAAGCCCTGAACCGCCCGGTTGCAACGAACTCCATAAAGGCGAGAGCGAAGGGCGGCAACGCGGGATTGGGGCTTCGGATGCCGAAAAGGGAGGCTGGAACCCGGCGTACGAGCTTAGCAGTACCGATCAAAGTCTGAAGGGTAGCGAAATACATCGCTCAGGGGAATGCTCGCAGCGCGGTACTTCGCTTGTGCAAGCATCTTGGCGCCAGTACCATTACCGCTCTCTTTTTCCGGCAGGAGCGGTTGCATGATTGCGGGCAGTATGGTGGCACTGGTCACACCCATGGATGCACAGGGTCGTCTCGACTGGGACAGCCTGAGCAAACTGGTGGACTTCCACCTGCAAGAGGGCACCAACGCCATTGTGGCGGTCGGCACTACAGGTGAGTCGGCTACCCTCGATGTGAACGAACACATCGAAGTGATTCGTCGCGTGGTCGCTCAGGTTGCAGGGCGCATCCCGGTGATCGCCGGTACCGGCGCGAACTCGACGCGCGAAGCGATCGAACTGACCACCAACGCGAAGATCGCCGGTGCCGACGCGTGCCTGCTGGTGACCCCTTATTACAACAAGCCGACGCAAGAAGGTCTGTATCAGCATTTCCGTGCCATCGCCGAAGCCGTCGATATCCCGCAGATCCTCTATAACGTGCCGGGTCGCACCGCTTGCGACATGAAGGCCGAGACTGTGATCCGCCTGTCGACCGTGCCGAACATCATCGGCATCAAGGAAGCCACCGGCGACCTGCAGCGCGCCAAGGACATCCTGGCCGGCGTGAGCAGCGACTTCCTGGTGTATTCCGGCGACGACGCAACCGCCGTCGAACTGATCCTGCTGGGCGGCAAGGGCAATATTTCGGTGACCGCCAACGTGGCGCCAAAAGCCATGAGCGAGATGTGCGCCGCCGCGATGCGTGGCGATGCCGCCACCGCCCGGGCGATCCACGAGAAGCTGATGCCGCTCAACAAGACGCTGTTTATCGAATCCAACCCTATTCCCGTGAAATGGGCCCTGTGCGAGATGGGCTTGATGGCGAACGGTATCCGTCTGCCGCTCACCTGGCTCAGTGCTGCCTGTCACGAACCGCTGCGGCAGGCCATGCGCCAGTCCGGCGTATTGGTTTAATTGAGGAAGTACTACGCATGAAGCGATTGGCCGGACTTTCCGCACTTGCCTTGATTATCTCCAGCACCAGTGGCTGCGGTTGGATCTGGGGGCCGGAAGGCTACTTCCGTGACCGCGGCAGCGATTACCTGCAAGCGCAACAGACCGCACCGATGCAACTGCCGTCGGATGTCAGCACCTCCAAACGCCTTGATCCGCTGTTGCCGATTCCGCGCAACGTGGCCGACGACACCGTCAAGGGCGAATACATCGTGCCGCGTCCGCAGCCGCTGGGCTCGGTGGCCGATGCCAGCGACTACACCCTGCAGAAGAGCGGCGATGCACGTTGGGTCATGGCCCAGCACGCCCCGGCCGAAGTCTGGCCGGTGGCCATGCAGTTCTTCCAGGACAACGGTTTCCGTATCGACGACCAACGCCCGCAAACCGGCGAGTTCAGCACCGCCTGGCAGCGTTCCGACGAGCTCTCCGCATCCATGGCCAAGCGCCTGGGCAGCGTAGGTTCGGCCGATAACGAAACCCGCGTGCGGGTGCGTATCGAACCCGGCGTGCAGCGCAATACCAGTGAAGTCTACGTGGTCAGCGCCGAGCGTCCTGTCGGCAGTACCTCCAACGTCGATTTCACCAACCGTTCGGTCAACACCAGCCTGGATGCCGCGCTGGTCGACGAAATGCTTGCCAGCATGAGCCGCAGCGCCGAGAAGGGCGGTTCGGTCTCCCTGCTGGCTGCGCGTGATTTCGATACCCCAAGCCGTGTCAGCCTCACCGAGGACGGCAGCGGCAACGTGGTGCTCAACCTCGGCGAAGACCTCGACCGCGCCTGGTCGAGCGTCGGCCGCGCCCTGGAACAGGGTGAGTGGCGCGTTGAAGACATCAACCGCAGCCTGGGCCTGTACTACATCAACCTGGCGGAAAAAGCCGAGAAGAAAAACGACGAGCCGGGCTTCTTCGGCAAGTTGTTCGGCAGCGCACCGGCCAAGGAAGAAATCGAAGCCCGCGCCGAGCGTTATCAGGTTCGCCTGAGCAAGGTGGGCGACAACGTCCAGGTCACCGTCGAGAAAGACATCAACACCGTTGCCCCGCCTGAAGTGGCGCGCAAAGTGTTGACTGTGATTCAGGACAACCTGGGCTGATCCGATGCGTTTCGCCGTTCTCGGCAGTGGTAGTCAAGGGAATGGCACGCTGATAGCCAGTGACGACACCTACGTCCTGGTGGATTGTGGTTTCTCCTTGCGCGAAACCGAGCGGCGCCTGCTGCGCTTGGGGGTAGCCCCCGCGCAGCTGAGCGCGATTCTGGTAACCCACGAACATGCCGACCACGTGCATGGCGTGGGTTTGCTGTCTCGGCGCTACAATTTACCGGTCTACCTCAGTCGCGGCACGTTGCGCGGGATGCGCAAGCCGGTGGACGCCGCGGGTTTTCTCGCCGGGGGCGAGACGCTTCAGGTCGGTGCCTTGAGCATCGACGTGACCCGCGTCGCCCACGATGCGCTGGAACCTGTGCAGTACGTGTTCAGTGACGGCCAGCGGCGTTTCGGCCTGCTGACCGACCTGGGTTCCTACTGCGACACAGTGATCGACCGCTATCGCGGGCTGGATGCCTTGATGATCGAGGCCAATCACTGCCGCGACATGCTGGCCCGAGGTTACTACCCGTATTTCCTCAAGCAGCGGGTCGGTGGGGAAATGGGACATTTGAACAACCATCAGGCCGCAAGCCTGGTGGCCGAGTTGGGCTGGCAGGACCTGCAGCATCTGGTACTGGCCCACCTCAGCAGCAAGAACAACCTGCCGCAGCTGGCCCGGCAATGTTTTGTCGACACCCTCGGGTGCGACCCGGACTGGCTGCAACTGGCCGATCAAGATTCAGGGCTCGACTGGCGCCACATCGCCTAGCCCACCTACTTAGCAAGCGGAGCCCATCATGGAAAAACGTGAAGAACTCTACCGTGGCAAAGCCAAATCGGTTTACAAGACCGACGACGCCGACCGCCTGGTCCTGCTGTTTCGCAACGACACCTCGGCGTTCGACGGCAAGCGTATCGAGCAGCTCGATCGCAAAGGCATGGTGAACAACAAGTTCAACGCCTTCATCATGCAGAAGCTCGAAGAGGCCGGCGTGCCGACCCAATTCGACAAACTGCTGGGCGACAACGAGTGCCTGGTGAAGAAGCTGGACATGATCCCGGTCGAGTGCGTCGTGCGTAACTACGCCGCCGGCAGCCTGGTCAAGCGCCTGGGTGTGGAAGAGGGCCTGAAACTCAACCCTTACACCTTCGAGTTGTTCCTGAAGGACGACGCCAAGGGCGACCCGTTCATCAACGAATCCCACGTCGTGGCGTTCGGCTGGGGCACCGCCGAGCAACTGGCGCGCATGAAAGAGTTGTCGCTCAAGGTCAACGAAGTCCTGAGCAAGCTGTTCGACGACGCTGGCCTGCTGCTGGTGGACTTCAAGCTGGAGTTCGGCGTATTCCACGGCCAGATCGTCCTGGGCGACGAATTCAGCCCGGATGGCTGCCGCCTGTGGGACAAGGAAACCCGCAAGAAGATGGACAAGGACCGCTTCCGTCAGGGCCTCGGTGATGTGATCGAAGCCTACGAAGAAGTCGCAAACCGTCTGGGCGTACCGCTGTAATCGACGCAACCGACTGATAGCACGGAAAAAATTTGCCCGAGGGGCTTCGCTTCGGGCAAAGGTGCTGTTATGATGCGCGCCGTTGGAGAGATGCCAGAGTGGCCGAATGGGACGGATTCGAAATCCGTTGTACCTTCGCGGGTACCTAGGGTTCGAATCCCTATCTCTCCGCCATTATTGAAGTAGCCGAAGCCCCTGAAAACGTTAAAGTTTTCAGGGGCTTCGTCGTTTCTGGCTGTTTTTTATTCCCCCGCTTGTTCCCCTATTGGGATTTCGAGGGGGCGCTCGATCCACATCGAGAACACTTACCCTCCCAGTCAACTCCAGCCCAATGCATCACGCCGTCAGTGTATGGTCGGCTTCCCCGAACCAGGTGCGCACCAGATCGGGATTGGGTGTGCCAATGTGGTCGAGCACCGCGACATCAACGAAGTGCTTGCCATTATTGGCGCCATCGGGATCCACCTGCACCGTTATGTCGCTGCCGGACTGCGCCAGTTGGACAAAGTCGGCCACCTGGCTGGTGCCGCTGACGAAGTTGGCGTTGAGCAGCGTGGAGAGGTCGAGGGTGTCACCTTCGGCGAAGTTGTAGTCGAGGATATGGTCGCCGCCTTCATTCGCGTTGAGGTAGGCGAACATGTCGGCTCCCGCGCCGCCGCTGAGGCTGTCCTCGCCGCCACGACCCACGATGATGTCGTTGCCGTCGCTGCCGCTGAGCGTGTCCGCGAGCATGCTGCCCACCAGTGTGCCGCTGGATTGGCCGTGGTAACTGACCTGGGTGCCGGCTTCGCCGCCATCGGTGACCTGGAAGTCTTCCGCCGAGTAGTGTCCCAGCAGGTTCACCTCGGCTCGATGTGCGCCGTCGTCCACCGTCAGCAGGCCGCCGGCGCCAGAGGCGTTGGCGGTGTAGCTGAGCTGGGTATTGGCACCGAAAGCGAGATCGCCGAACGTCAGCAAGTCATCGCTCTCGAGGCCGAGGATGCCGACCAGCGACCCCGCTGCTTCAGCCTGGGCGATCACCAGCGAGCCGGCGCCTGCGCCGTGAAAGGCGACGGACGTGTGTGCGGCACCGGCGAAGGTCAGGCTGGCGTCGCCGTCGATGGTCGCGCTGCCATTGCCGGTCACGTCGGCCAGCAGGCGCAGGTCGCCACCGTTGGCCCACAGATGGCCGGTGTTTTCGACCGCGCTGGCCACTGTCATGCCGCCTGTGCCGGTGGACTCCAGTACACCGCTGTTGCTGATGGTGTGGGTGCCGGTGTCGAGCACCAGGCTGTTCATGCCGCTGGCCAGGATCAGCCCCGCATTGGCCAGTATCATTTGCCCTGCACCCAACTGGCCGGCGCCGGAAATGCGGTTGTCGACATTGGTCAGCACGGTGTCGGCGCTGCCGCCGAAAATCACATTTTGCGCGTTGTCGGATAGCAGTACCTGGCCGCCACCGGTCAAGGTCGCGCCACGGAACAGAATCTCCAGGCTGGTCTCGTTGCCGGCGGAGCCGAGTTCGATGGTGCCGCTGTTATGGAGGCCGCCACCGAACGGCATGATCGCGCTGTCGGCGATGGTGAGGGTACCGCTGTTGTGGGTGAGTGGGTCCGTATCGAACCGGAAGTTCGCTTCGCCCAGGTCCGTCGCATCGACACCTCTCAGGGTGACCGTCTGGCCGGAGCCGATGCTGACCAGGGCATTGCCGTTTGCGTCGTTGCTGATGCTCAAATCAGCGAAGGCGGTGACGCCTGTGAAGCCGATCAAGTCGATCTTGTCCGCCGTGACGTCGAAATTGTAGATCTGGTTGTTGCCGATCGGCTGGGCGAAGACGAACGTGTCGGCACCGGATGAGCCGGTCAGGTTGTCGTCAGCGGACAAGGCGAAGATCGGCGAGCCGGGGGCATAGACTTCGACGTTGTTGAACACATAGGCGCTTGCGCTGCTGCCGTCACTGTTGCTCCAGTACAGGTTGACCTCAAGCACCAACGCACCCGCGAAGTCGCTTGGGGTTGTCACGGTCAAGGCACCGGGATCGTTGGTCTGCACGATCCAGGTGCCGTCGCCATTGTCGGTTCCTGCATTGAACACCCACCCCGAAGGAACGCCGCTGATGGCCACCGTTACGGGGCCGTCAATCTCGGCCGGTGGAATGTCGAGGGCCAGGTTGATGGGCTCGCCGGCAACGCCTGCCGGAAGGTTTGCACTGCTCCCGGCAGCCCCAGCATTACCCGCCAGGTCGGTGTAGCTGTTCGCGGCAACGTCGACTTTCACGCTACCGCCCAGCGTTCTGGTCAGCGTCGCGGTGTAGGTATCGCCATCGACCTGGGTAAAGTTGCTGAAGGTTCCGCGGGGCGCTCCGCTCGTCTTAGTCACCGAGACATCCGAAAGGCTGAAACCGCTCACTGCCTCACTGAACTGGAATGTGACCGTCGACGTAGAGCCGATCGAGCTGCCCAAGGCCGTTCCCGTCACTGTCACCGTTGGCGGTACGCTATCGACTGGCGTCTCGACAACGTTCTGCACGTTTACCGTAAGGGTCTGCGTGTCGGTTCCGCCATTGCCGTCGGACACCTGGACGTCCACAACGTAGGCATTGTCGCCATCGGTACCCCCGATATCCTGGGCATTTTCGTAATCGGGGGCCGAATTGAACGTCAGCACTCCGCTCGAACTGATCGAGAATTTGCTGAAGTCCGTGCCGGCCGTATTCAGGATCGAGTAGCTCAGCGTCTGCGCGGGTAGATCGGCATCGCTCGCCACCACCGTCGTGACTGCCGTAGTGTTCTCCGCCACGTTGACCGAAGCCGTCGCACCCCCGCCGTTGGAGGTGATCACCGGGCTGTTGTCGTTGACGCCCGTCACGGTTACCACGATCGCCTGGTCGTCAAACAGCGTGCCGTCCGACGCCCGCACAATCACGTCATAGACATTGTTCGTTCCCGAATCGGTCGGTGCTTCAAAGTTGGGGGCAGAGATAAAGCTCAATGCACCTGTGCTGGTAACGATTGAGAACTTCGCGGCATCCGCTCCGCCGACGATGCTGTAGCTCAATATCTGTGCCGGCAGATCGGCATCGGTTGCCGCCACGGTCGTGACCGCTGCAGTGTTCTCCTCCAGGTTGATCGAAGCCGTCGTACCACCACCGTTGGAGGTGATGGTCGGCAAGTCATTGCTGCCGGCGATATGCACGGTAACCGAGGTGAGGGTGCCGTCGGCACTGCTTACCGCGAAGGTGTCGGTGTAGGTGGTGCCGGCGGCGAACTCGTTGTGGGCGGAGTCGGCGACGTAGGTCCAGGCACCGCTGGTGTCGATGGAGAACTTGCCGTGGTTGCCAGCGGTGTCGGTTTGCGCGACGAAGGTCGCGGCGCTGTCGACGTCGCTGATGGTCAGGGTGCCGGCGGTGGAGATGTCGACGGCGGCATTGGTCTCGGTCAGGTTGGCGATGTCGGCGGACAGCACGGCGGCATCGTTGGTGCCGAGAATATGCACGGTGACCGAAGTGAGGGTGCCATCGGCACTGCTCACGGCGAAGGTGTCGGTGTAGGTGGTGCTGGCGGCGAACTCGTTGTGGGCGGAGTCGGCGACGTAGGTCCAGGCACCGCTGGTGTCGATGGAGAACTTGCCGTAGTTGCCAGCGGTGTCGGTTTGCGCGACGAAGGTTGCGGCGCTGTCGACGTCGCTGATGGTCAGGGTGCCGGCGGTGGAGATGTCGACGGCGGCATTGGTCTCGGTCAGGTTGGCGATGCCGGCGGACAGCACGGCGGCATCGTTGGTGCCGAGGATATGCACGGTGACCGAAGTGAGGGTGCCGTCGGCACTGCTCACGGCGAAGGTGTCGGTGTAGGTGGTGCCGGCGGCGAACTCGTTGTGCGCGGAGTCGGCGGTGTAGGTCCAGGCACCGCCGGTGCCGATGGAGAACTTGCCGTAGTTGCCGGCGGTGTTGGTTTGCGCGACGAAGGTCGCGGCGCTGTCGACGTCGCTGATGGTCAGGCTGCCGGCGGTGGAGATGTCGGTGGCGGCATTGGTCTCGGTGAGGTTGGCGATGCCAGTGGACAGCACGGCGGCATCGTTGGTGCCGAGGATATGCACCGTGACCGAAGTGAGGGTGCCATCGGCACTGCTTACCGCGAAGGTGTCGGTGTAGGTGGTGCTGGCGGCGAACTCGTTGTGGGCGGAGTCGGCGACGTAGGTCCAGGCACCGCTGGTGTCGATGGAGAACTTGCCGTGGTTGCCAGCGGTGTCGGTTTGCGCGACGAAGGTCGCGGCGCTGTCGACGTCGCTGATGGTCAGGGTGCCGGCGGTGGAGATGTCGACGGCGGCATTGGTCTCGGTCAGGTTGGCGATGTCGGCGGACAGCACGGCGGCATCGTTGGTCCCGAGGATATGTACAGTGACCGATGTGAGGGTGCCATCGGCACTGCTCACGGCGAAGGTGTCGGTGTAGGTGGTGCCGGCGGCGAACTCGTTGTGCGCGGAGTCGGCGACGTAGGTCCAGGCACCGCCGGTGTCGATGGAGAATTTGCCGTAGTTGCCAGCGGTGTCGGTTTGCGCCTGGAAGCTTTCCGGGCTGTCGATATCGCTGACGGTCAGGCTGCCGCCGGTAGTCAATGGAGCATTGGTTTCGCTCAGCGTGACGCTGGCCGAGGACAGTACGGCGGCGTCGTTGGTACCAGTGACAGTGATGGTCATCAGCTGGGTGTCGACACCGCTCAGGCCATCGCTGACCTGCACGCTGAACACCTCATCATGACTCTCGTCGGCCTTCAATGACTGCACGGCGCTGGCAACGCCATCGGTGCCGTTGGCCAGGGTGTAGGTCCATTGGCCGCTGCCGTCCACGGCAATCGAGCCGTAGCTGCCAGTTGGCGAGCCATTGATGGTCCAGATAGCGGAGGCATCGTGATCGATGTCGGCCGAGCTGAATTGACCGCTGACGCTGAGGGTGGTGTCTTCCTGCGCTGCGCCGGCATCATTGCCGCTGGCGAAGCTGAGTACCGGCGCATCGTTGCTACCGGTGACGGTAATAGTCACCAGTTGTGTATCCACGCCGCCCAGGCCATCGCTGACCTGCACGCTGAACACTTCGTCATGACTTTCGCCCGCCTTGAGCGATTGCACCGCACCGGCAACGCCATCGGTGCCGTTGGCCAGGGTGTAGGTCCACTGGCCGGTGCTGTCCACGTCAATCGAGCCGAAGCTGCCAGTTGGCGAGCCATTGATGGTCCAGATAGCGGAGGCATCGTGATCGATGTCGGCCGAGCTGAATTGGCCGCTGACGCTGAGGGTGGTGTCTTCCTGCACTGCGCCGGCATCGTTGCCGCTGGCGAAGCTGAGTACCGGCGCATCGTTGCTGCCGGTGACAGTGATGGTCACCTGTTGGGTGTCGACACCGCCCAGGCTGTCGCTGACCTGCACGCTGAACACTTCGTCGTAACTCTCGCCCGCCTTCAGCGACTGCACGGCACTGGAGACTCCATCGGTGCCGTTGGCCAAGGTGTAGGTCCATTGGCCGCTGCTGTCCACGGCGATCGAACCGAAGGAGCCGGTGTTTGCTCCGACGATGCTCCAGGTAGCGGTGGCGGCATGATCGATATCGGTCGAGCTGAATTGACCGCTGACGCTGAGGGTAGTGTCTTCCTGCACTGCGCCGGCATCGTTGCCGCTGGCGAAGCTGAGTACCGGCGCATCGTTGCTGCCGGTGACGGTAATGGTCACCAGTTGGGTATCCACGCCGCCCAGGCCATCGCTGACCTGCACGCTGAACACCTCATCATGACTCTCGCCGGCCTTCAATGACTGCACGGCGCTGGCAACGCCATCGGTGCCGTTGGCCAGGGTGTAGGTCCACTGGCCGCTGCCGTCCACGGCAATCGAACCGTAGCTACCAGTTGGCGAGCCATTGATGGTCCAGATAGCGGAGGCATCGTGATCGATGTCGATCGAGCTGAACTGGCCGCTGATGCTGAGGGTAATGTCTTCCTGCACGGCTCCGGCATCATTGCCGCTGGCGAAGCTGAGTACCGGCGCGTCGTTGCTGCCGGTAATGGTGATGCTGACGGTCTGCGTCGCCGATGTAGCGTTGGCCGCGTCGCTGTTGTCGGTGGCGACCACCCTGTACGAGAAGGTGATGGTTTCACCCGCGCCGAGGAAGTCGAGGTTCTGGCTGCTGCTGTAGTCCCAGCTGTTCTGATCGACCGAGAAGCCGGCCACCAGTGCCGAAGCCACGTCCGCATTGAGAGTGCCACCGCTCCAGGCGATGTCACCGTTGGCGGTGTGCGACACCGTCACCACGTCGATGTTGTCCAGGTCGGCAAAGCTCAGGGCGCCGCTGTCGTTCAGTGTGGCCGCAGCGTTGCCTTCGCTCATGGCGCCGGTAGTGTCGGCAATCGTCAGCGTCGGCCGGTCGTTGGTACCGGTGAGGGTAATGGTCACGGTCTGCACTGTGCCGTCGCCGATCGCCACGTTATAGGTCTGGGTGACGGTCTGGCCTTCGCCCAGGAACTGCAGCGCAGTGTTGTCTACCGCGAAGTGCCAGCCCAGCGAGCCGCTGCCCGTGCCGGTGCTGTCGTTCAGCGGGTCTGTAGTGAAGCTGCCCAGGTAGCCCGAAGCGCCCGGCGTGACGGTAACGCTATGGCTGTCGATCAGGTCGGCGTCGGTAAAGGTGATGTTGCCGCTGGCAGCGTAGTCGCCGCTGTCTTCCTTGGCATCTCCGCTCTGTACGCCGCTGGTGATCTGCACCTGGTCGTTGGTACCGGTGATGGTGATGGTCACATTCTGCGTTGTCGACGAGCCATGCCCGTCACTGATGGTGACCACATAAGTTTCGCTGACCGTCTGACCCTGAGCCAGGGACTGGGCTGCCGCGTTATCCAGGGTGTAAGTCCAGTTGACGGTGCCGTTGGCCGTATCGGCGGCTTCCGTCACAGAGGCGAGGGCGAAGTTGCCCAGCGCTGTGGCATTGCCTTGTGCCGCCACGAACGAGGCGGTATGCGTGTCGCTCAGATCGACATCGCTAAAGGCAATCGTGCCCGTCGCGCTGTGCGAGTCGGTCGGGCTCGCTGTCGTGGCCGCATCTTCGGTCACGGTACCGGCCTGTGTGCCGAAGCTCATCGTCACACTGTCATTCGCACCGGCAAATTGCACCTGCGCAGTGGCCCAGCTGAGCGTGCCATTGCCGAGACGAATCGCGTACGTAAAGCTGTCTGTCAGGGACGCTCCGGCAGCAAGCGCTTGAAGTTGCGCCTTGAAAGCCGTCGATAAGGTCGTGGCGTCGTAGCCGACTTTTCCATCCGACGTAATCCAGATTTTTGCACCATTGAAGCTGGTGTCGGAACTCGTCGCCTCGACTCTGCTCGTGTCCTGGACCAGGAGATCGGCCGGAGCATAAATCTTGGTAGCAGTAGAAAGGCTGGTCGCGTTATCGAGTGACCAGAGTGTCTTTGCATTGCCGCCCAGGTCATTGGACATGACGTCCAGATACACGATCCCCAGCAGGTCTTCAGTGATGGCTGCGCTGCTCGTGCCAATGACACCTGTAGTGAAAATGTCGTCCTGCGCCTGCGGTGTATTGGAAAACGAAGTGGTGGTGCCGCCGCTGGTCGTTGTAGTGGTAGCCATGTCTTTCTCCCGAGAATGCTTTTTTTAGAATCGCCAGGTCCTGCTGACAGGACGAAGTCCCATGCTTGTACCGCTCAGGGTGTCAAGGAGCGGTGCGAGCTGATCCCGGACATCGTCGGCCGTCTGGGCCTGCCGGAAGAGGGACGCAGGTGGCGTGCAGGTGAAGAAGTTCGCCGTACTTGAAAAGCGAGTCGCAGGAGCGGTTGGGCGAACATGAGCCCAAGCCTGGAGCTGCGCTGCGCAGGGTGCGCAATAGCCTGAGAGCACCCATATGAAAGGGACTCCTGAAGTAATGGCTGGATGAATCTGGGTCATTCTGATTCAGGGATACGGCCATTCCTGATATCAGTTGGATAGTTGTTTAGTTGTGGGGTCAGGCCTTGTAAAGGTGTTAACCGGGAGTAACAGCACGAAGTGCCAATATTCCGACAGGCGGGTGTTTTGGTGTCAATATTGTGTCGATGTGTTTTTGGCGAAATGCTCGCAGGTACCCGGCACTGATGCGGCTCAATTGGCTGAAACCCTTATGCGGCAAGGGCTGGCTGGCTCATGCCAGTGCTGGGTGGCCGCAAGTTGCAGCGTCAGTTATTAAAAAAAACCGGCAGAGCATTTTTCTGGCGGTTTTTTTTCATGCTCTCCGGACTTCAATGTCTGGGGACTCCCTCAGTAAAGCCGCCCTATTCAGCGCTTTGAGAAACGTCTGATATTCGCCTCCAGGAGTTTTGCCTAGCCTGACCCGTATTCGATGAACGGGCTGCGGCATATTCAAGTGAGCAAGGAGGCAGATATGAATAGGCAGGATGCACAGGCCGGCGCAACGCCGGAGACACCAAGCTTCAACGCAGGGGGAAGCGTGGATGAGGAGGTGTTTCACGCTATTCGGGTCGGTTCCGCCGAGTCGTTGCTGGAGGTGCTTGGCAGGCTCATGGACCTTGCTGGCGACAATGAGCAAGTCGCCCGACGGCTCATCGAGGAGGTACGGACTTACCAGATCAAAGACCTTGAACTGTTGCGGGCGTACTGCGAACAAAAAGATCGGCAAGCCATTGCCAGGCTGTGCCACAAGATGGCGGGTGCGGCTTGTGTATTGAAGTACCAGCCGCTGATCTCCAGCTGCCAGCGCCTGAGGGAAATCAGTATCGCAGGGACCTGGCCAGTGCTGCTGGAAAGGGCGCAGTGGGTCGAGCAGGCGCTGCTCAACCTCAAGGACATCTGTCTTGTAGCCATACAGGATGATGGGCCAATCAATCTGAGAGAACTGCCTCGTGAGCGCTGATTCCTCTGCTGCTCCAAGGGAGTAGTGCTCGATGTCCCGTCGCAAAACCGATAAGACGCTGATTCTGGAACAGACAGATGTCCATGCGTTGCTGGGGTTCGCAAGAGGCCTATATGATTCCTTTCTGCCTGGCTATTTCAATCAGGGCCAGAAGGTTGGTGGTGTTGAACTTCTTCAAGAGTCTTACTTTGTAAGTACTGACCGTTTTGTGACTGATAAGCAGAGTCGCTGCAATCTCCCTGTTGTTAAGACCCTGTGCCAATAACCTTAATGTGGTGATTTCCCTGTTGGTCAGCTGGGAGGCGGCAATGCTTTGCATCTGGTTGGTGTGAATGCTTTCCTGCAACAGGAGCAGAGAACTTTCAGGAAAATAGGTATGTCCTGATAACAATGCTTTTACTGCATCTCCCACCTCATCCAGCGCTTCGTCCTTGCAGATGAACCCTGCTGCGCCCCCATGCAAACAACGTACGGCAAAGTTCTTTGAGTCGCTGGAAGTCAATATCAGTGTTTTTACCAGGAAGTTATTGGCCTTGAAGTGAGTAAGTACGGATAGCCCGTCCAGTTGCGGTAGATCGAGGTCAAGTATTACCAAGTCCGGCTTATGGGTACGAACAACTTGAATGGCGTCGACGCCATTGTCTGCCTCGGCGGCGATATGGTGCCCGTTACGCTCAAGTATGACTTTCAATGCAATCCTGACCAGGGGGTGGTCGTCGACTATGACTATGGATCCCATAGTGTGCTCTCTCTATATTGGTTATGCGTGTAGGTTTTATATTCTTACTCTCTATATTCAATTCTTCTCATTGAGGTTGGGCCTTTTTGTCGGCGCTCATTGCGCAGGCCTACGGGTAGACTCCTTTAATTTTTTATTGAGTAGCGAGTTGGCCTGGTTCAGGCTACTGCGACGCGAGCACTTGGTAGAGTTCAGCTAACACGCGCGCGTTGAAGAAGTACACAGTCTTGTCTCATAAGTAAAGACGAAATCAATGAGCGGTTTATTAAGATATTTCTGATGGGTGCTTCGGCCGTCTCTCAATTCAAATTCGAAGGCTGATCGGTAAGCTACGGCTTCCTTTGGGGGTTCTTCATGGGGCACCTAAAGGAGCTTGCTATTGTTGTCGACCCATTGACTTAGACTTTGAGTGAGAGAGGCTTGGGCTGCCATGGCCGGTGTGATTTGGTCATGGCTGAACCGGGAGAACAATCAAATAGATTGCACTTCTTTTGCCGATCAACGTGAACAAGGAAATCACATGAAACGCACATCTTTACTGTCCCTGGCAACTTCCAGCTTGATGCTTGCTGCGCTTGTTCCTTCGTTATCTCATGCCACTGATGGCGTGGTTAACTTCTCTGGCAGCATCTCTGACGTGACTTGCAATATCAACGGCCAGGCACCGGGTGAAAACAACATCACCAACGTGGAACTGGGGCGCATCTCTCCTTCGATCTTCAAGGCCATTGGCGATGCTTCTCCGTTCGAGAAGTTCGCGTTGGTGCTGTCCGGCGCGCAATGTGCCAATGGAACCAAGGTCGTCGTTGATTTTGACCAAGTGGGCAACGTCGACTCGGCGACCGGAAACCTCAAGCTGATCGGCGCAGCGCCTGCCACCGGCGTGCAGATCCAGGTGTTCAACGACAATGTGGCTGCTGGCACGAAAATCCCGCTCGGTCAGTCGGAAGCCACGCCACAGGTCGCCACCGTTGCAGCCAACACTGCAACCCTCAAGTTCAAGGCGAACTATGTTGCGACCGCGGCTAGTGTTGGTGCGGGTTCGGGTAACTCTTTCGTTCGATACACCCTGTCGTATAAGTAAAGACCAGCGCCCGAGGAGTGATTCATGACGCCGAAAGCGCGTATTTTTTCTTCTTTCGTTCTCGGCGTCATGTTCTTGGGCGTATGTTCTGGAATCGTACAGGCGTCGGTAGTCATCCAGGGTACTCGGTTGGTTTATCCGTCGGATGCTCGTGAAGTGACAATAAAAGTGAACAATACCGGTGCCTCTGCTGTATTGGTCCAAAGTTGGATTGATGATGGCGATTCAACTAAGGGGCCCGAGGAAATGAAAGTTCCATTTTTGGTGTCCCCGGCGGTGATTCGCCTGGATTCGGACAGTTCAGCTTCACTGCGTGTTTCCTTCACGGGTGAAAAACTTGCAGAAGATCGGGAATCCTTGTTCTGGCTCAATGTACTGGAAACACCTCCACGCAAGGAAGTCGATGAAAATGTCTTGCAGTTTACCTTCAGAACCCGAATCAAAGTGTTCTTTCGACCCAAGAACCTGAAGTCGGATGTGGACTTGGTGGCGAACAAGCTCGATTGGCAATTCAAACAGGCCAGGCATCCAGATGGAAAAGGTAAAGTCGAGAATCGCCTGGGAGTTCAGGTGACTAATCCGACTGCATATTACGTTTCTTTCGGCAAGATAGAAGTTGCTCTGGATGGGCGACGGGTTGCAGTTAAAGATGAAATGATCGCACCTTTCAGTAGTGGGTTTTTCCCATTACCCGAACGGGCTCCTCAGACCTATCGCAAAGCCTCTGTTCATTACGAGGTCATTAATGACTTCGGTGGGCGGCGGGTGCTTGAAAAACCATTGCCCCTGTAACTTTTCTCACCCTGCAGTTTTTGTCATCTCTATGACCTGGCTGCATGCCGGTATCGAATATGTTGAACGTCCAGCGTAGTCATCTGGCTGTTTTTGCTTGTGCGTTAGTTTCGTACGGTTGGAGCCCAGTTCGGTTTTTTCTAGGTCTTGTTTCTACGGCGGCGATTGTCATGGCGACTGAAACATGGGCCGAAACTTCCACTGCCGAGCCTGCGGGGCAGGGCGTGGTATTCGATTCGCAGATGTTGTTTCAGACCGAAGGTGCCCCCATCGATACCAGCCGCTTTGAGCGCCAGGGATTTCTCATTCCGGGCAATTACCGCATCGACCTGCTGGTAAATGGCCAGTGGCGTGCCACGCAGAACATCGAGTTTCGCGACACCCATGGGCCGCAAGGGGGCCAGCCCTGTTATGAGCGTTCGTTGCTGGTCCGTGCCGGTATCGATCTGGACAAGGCTTCGGCGCAACCTTCCGCCGAAAGCATGCCGGAGGGCACCTACTGCGCCGACCTGGCTCGCTACATTCCTGGTCTCACCACGAAGATCGATCTCAAGAAGCTGACGATCGATCTTTCGGTCCCGCAATATTTCCTGCAGAAAGGCCGGTCGAAAACCTATGTCGATCCGGCGAATTGGGATCGCGGCATTTCTGCAGGGCTGCTCAACTACAACACCAACCTGTTCAGTGCACAGAATAACGGCCGAACCCAGACCGACGCTTACGCCGGTCTGAACATGGGGCTCAATATGGGGTCGGTGCGCTTGCGGCATAACGGCACCCTGACCTGGTCTCCGGAAGCGGGTAGCCGTTATCAGCGTGGCTCCATCTACGGCCAGACCGAATTGCCGGCATGGCGCTCACAGTTGCTGGTGGGCGAAAGCGTCACCAATGCCGATCTGTTCGACTCCGTATCGTTTCGCGGCGCCCAACTGACCAGCGATGACCGGATGCTGCCCGACAACGAGCGTTTTTATGCGCCTGTTGTCCGGGGGACGGCCAGCTCGAACGCCAAGGTCTCTATTTATCAACGTGGTTACTTGATCTCGGAAACGTCCGTTGCGCCGGGACCGTTCGAAATCAGCGATCTTCAAGCCGCCAGCTTCGGCGGCGACTTGAACGTCACTGTGACCGAGGCCAACGGGAAGAGCAGCAGCTTTACCGTGCCCTTCGCCACGACTGTTCAATTACTGCGCCCTGGAAACTCCCGATACAGCTTCACCGCCGGCCAGATCATCGATCCCGGGCTGCGCGGCAGTAACCAGTATGTGCTGCAAGGGACAGCCCAGCACGGTCTGGATAACGACATTACCGGATACATCGGCAGTACTGTCACGGGCAGTTATATGTCGGTACTGATGGGGAGCGCGCTCAATACCGATGTGGGGGGCTTTGCCTTCGATGTGACCCAGGCCAAAACCAACGTACCGAGAAGGGGTCGTCTGAAGGGGACGAGCCTGCGTCTTTCCTATAGCAAGAACCTGCCCAATAGCGGTACCAACTTCTCGTTACTGGCTTATCGCTACTCGACCCGTGGTTATTTGGGACTGCATGACGCGGTCGCGTTGCAGGACTTCGTCGAGGACGGCGAACGGGTGGAAGCCTTCTCCCGAATGCGTGACCGGCTGGATGTGAATATCAGCCAGCAGTTGAAGGCCACTGGCGGGCATTTCTATGCCAGTGGTTCGGCGCTCAATTACTGGAATAGACAAGGCAAGACCCTGAGTTTTTCCACGGGTTATAGCAATCAGTGGCGGGGCAACAGCTATTCCTTCACCGTACAGCGCACCTTGGGACAGAACCGGTCTTCAGGGCGTCGGGCAGTCAGTAGCAATACGACCTTGAGTTTGACCCTTACGATCCCGCTGGGCCGTGAGACCCGGGGCGCAACGGTGCTCAATAACTTCGTCAGTCACGACCAGAGCACGGGAACCCATTTGACCAGCGGCGTTTCCGGAACAGTGGACGACGCGGGCAAAGCCTCCTATGCCGTGGCCGTTTCCCGTGATGACAAGCAACGGGAAACCAGCCACAACGCCAGTCTCAATTATTCCTTGCCCCAGGTGGCCTTGAGTTCCAGTTTTTCCCAGGGCAGCGATTACCGCCAGGCGTCCATCGGCGCTTCCGGCGGCATGATCCTGCACCCCGGAGGGCTGACGTTTGCCCAGACCCTGAGCGAGACCAGCGGCCTGGTCTACGCGCCTCATGCCAAGGGCGCAGGCGTTGGCTACAGCGGCGCGCGGGTGAATGGCAGCGGTTACGCAGTGGTGCCCAGCCTGACGCCTTTCCAGCTCAACACCGTGGATATCGACCCGCAGGGCATGCCCGACGACGTCGAGCTGCAGGTGAGCTCGCGCAACACCGCGCCGGTGGCGGGGGCCGTGGTGATGCTGTCGTACCCGACCCGCAAGGCGCGCTCGTTCCTGATCAACAGCCTGCAACCCAATGGTGCGCTCCTGCCGTTTGCCGCGATCGCCACCGATGCCGAGAGCGGGGTGGAAATGGGCGCGGTCGGCCAGGGCAGTCGCCTGGTGCTGCGCAGCGAAAAGAACCAGGGTTCGATCCGCGTCGAATGGGGTGACCAGCCCGGGCAGCAATGCCTGATCGACTACCGCCTGCCCGAGCGCGATGCGGCGCCTGCCAAGACTGTCGAGGCGAAGGGTTATGAGGTGTTCGACCTGCCATGCCGCCCGGTACCTCCCGACGCTGGCGGGGCACCCGCCCAGGCGAGGAACGGCTGATGCAACGGGCATGCGGCTTGCGCCGCTCCTCGGCCATGGCTCGGCGGATCCGTGGCGGCCTGCTGTCGGCCTGGTTGCTGATGTCGCTGTGCGTCGACGCCCAGGCGGCGCTGGCCATTACCGGCACGCGCTTCATCTACCCGGCCAATGCCTCGGCGTTGACGGTCAGGGTCGGCAACACCGGCGATGCGCCGATCCTCCTGCAAGCCTGGCTGGACCGGGGGGATACGCACACCGACCCGAGTCGCCTGACGGTGCCGTTCGTCCTGTCGCCACCGATTTCACGGCTCGACCCACAACAGCGCAGCGCCCTGGTGGTGCGTTACACCGGCGAACCCTTGCCCGGCGATCGCGAGTCGGTGTTCTGGATCAACTTCCTCGAAGTGCCGCCGGTGACGACCACCGACAGCAATGTGCTGCGCCTGGCCTATCGCATGCGCATGAAGCTGCTGTACCGCCCTGCGGGCCTTGCCGGCAAGGCGAACGAGGCAATCGGGCAGGTGCTCTGGAGCCTCGACAAGACCCCGGGGCCGGACGGGCAGATGGCGCTGCTGGCCACCAGTCGGGCGCCTTACTACGTGTCCATCTCGCAGTTGGAGCTGGGCAGCGGGACTCAATCGATCAGTTGGCAGGGGATCACGCTCGAGCCTTTCGGCACGACCCGTATCGCCCTGCCCGCAGCAAAAAAGGCAGCCGTCGCCAGCGCGACGGTCGTTCGTTACCAGGTGGCGGTAGACAGCGGGGAGACGCTGAGTGGAAGTGCGCGGTTACAACAGTAGTTTTGCGATGGGCAGATTCGTGACGAGTACGTCGTCATGCGGCAGTGGCCGAGCGCCTGTGGGCATGAGTCCGGGGTGGCGCGGGTCGTGTTTGGTCCTGGCGGCGCTGCTGCCACTGGCAGTACCCGATATCGCCCTGGCTTTGCAGGTGCCCAACGCCGGCCAGGCGATGCGTGACATCGAGTCGGTCCAGCCGGCGCAGCCTGCTCCTTCGGAGCTGGAGTTGGACCTGCCCAAGGCCGAGACACCCGCCGCGCCGGCAGCCCCGGACACCTCCGGAATCCG
This sequence comes from Pseudomonas sp. T8, assembly GCF_024610635.1. Classification (NCBI taxonomy): domain Bacteria; kingdom Pseudomonadati; phylum Pseudomonadota; class Gammaproteobacteria; order Pseudomonadales; family Pseudomonadaceae; genus Pseudomonas; species Pseudomonas sp. T8. The sequence goes on along the minus strand of NZ_CP102374.1, from coordinate 2,670,040 downwards.
GCTGCAGGTCAAGACGTTTGCCATCGAGGGCAACCAGGTTTTCACCACCGAGCGCTTGCAGGCACTGCTGGCCGACCTGCACGACAAGGAGTTGGACCTGGCTGGTTTGCGTGGAGCTGCACAGCGGATTACCGACTATTACCAGAAGCAGGGTTATGTATTGGCCCGCGCTTTCCTGCCACCCCAGGACATTGAAAACGGCCTGGTGCGGATCGCTGTGGTCGAGGGGCGTTACGGGCGCATCGAAGTGCAGAACCGTTCGCGCGCCCTGGATCAAGTGGTGCGGGCGCCGCTGTCGTCGCTGAACAGCGGCGAGGCGGTATACGACGCGGACCTGGAACGCAGTCTCTTGCTGTTGAGCGACCTGCCCGGGGTCCAGGCCCGAGGTACCCTGCGTCCTGGCCAGGAATACGGGACCACCGACCTGGTGGTCGATACCGAATCCGGGCCACTGTTGAACGGCACCCTGGAGGCGGACAACTTCGGCGGTTATTACACCGGCGAATACCGCCTGGGGGGCAGCCTCAACCTCAACAACCCCTTGCGTCTTGGCGACCAGCTGAGCCTGCGCGCGATGCGCAGCGACGAGTCGCAGCGTTATTTCCGCGCGACCTACCAGTTGCCGGTCGGCCCCTGGTCGACCCGCATCGGCGGGGCGTACTCGGAAATGAGCTACCGCCTGGGCAGGAACTTCGAGGTACTGGATTACCACGGTGTCGCCAGCTTCCGCAGTTTCTTCGTCGCCCAGCCGCTGGTGCGTAGCCGCACCTTCGACCTCACTGCGCAACTGCAATACGAAGACAAGCGGTTGCGTGACGATATCGACCTGGTCGAATTCAGCAGTCGCAAACAGATCGACCTGTGGACCCTGAGCCTCAGTGGCAACAGCCAGGACCGTTTTTTCGGGGGCGGCCAGAACTTCTTCGATCTGTCCTACGGCAGCGGGCGGTTGCGTTTCGGCGACCATGAGGAAGAAGTCCAGGATGGCCGCACCGCGGGCACCTCGGGCGAGTTCGCCAAGCTCAATCTCAATGCGGCGCGCCTGCAGCGCCTGAGCGATCGCTTCCAGCTCTACACCCGGCTAAGTGCGCAATGGGCCAACGACAACCTGGACAGCTCGGAAAAGCTCGGCCTTGGCGGCCCCTACGGTGTGCGCGGCTATCCGGTGGGCGCCGGCAGCGGCGACCAGGGTTGGCAGGCCAGCGCCGAACTGCGCTATGCCCTGGCGCCGCGCTGGCAGCTCAGCGCCTTCGCCGACAGCGGCACGGTCAAGGTCAACCGCCAGCCCTGGACCTCCGAGAACAACACCCGCCGGATCACCGCGACCGGTATCGGCGCCAACTGGGTGGGGCCTTCGCAGCAAGTCAACCTGACACTCGCCTGGCCGTTGCATGACAACGGCAAGACCCGGGATAAGCCGGAGCGCCGCCCCCAGGTCTGGATGAACGCGACGCAATATTTCTAGTACCTGCTCGTAGCAGGAGTGGTGTCGCCCTGCAAATGGTTTGCAGAGCGTTTTTTAAAGAAGAGGAAGCATCGTGAACAAGATGTATGCACTGGTTTGGAACCAGGCCCTGGCGTGCTGGAATGTGGCTCATGAAGGGGCACGTCGCCGGCGCAAGTCGGGTGCGCGCAAGGGCATGGTCGTGGCGGCTGTCAGCCTGCTGGGAGTGGGCGCCATGTCGTCGGCATTCGCCCTGCCGACGGGAAATACCCATGTCTCCGGGGAAGCCAATATCCTGACCTTCAACGATGGCAAGGAAATGTCGATCAACCAGAAAAGTGAAAAGCTGATCACCAACTGGAACGACTTCAGCGTCAAAAAGGGCGAGAAGGTCTCCTTCCACCAGCCCACTAAAAACTCGGTTGCACTGAACCGCGTCGTCGGTACCAATGCCAGTGATATCCAGGGCCAGATCAATGCCAATGGCCAGGTGTTTCTGGTCAACCCCAACGGCGTAGTGTTCGGCCAGGGTGCCCAGGTCAACGTGGGTGGCCTGGTGGCTTCGACTCGGGACATTGACAATAAAGACTTTGAGGCCGGCAACTACACGTTCTCGGGCAGCTCGCCGGCGCAGATCATCAACAACGGCGACATCATTGCCGCCCAGGGCGGCAACGTCGCGCTGCTGGGGGCCAACGTGCGCAACGATGGGGTGATCCAGGCGCAAATGGGCCGGGTGGCGCTGGGCGCGGGGGACAAGTTCACCCTGAACTTCGACGGCAACAACCTGCTCAACCTGCAAGTCGAGGGTGCCGCAGTGGATGCCCTGGTGAAAAACGGCGGCCTGCTCAAGGCCGACGGCGGCCAGGTGCTGATGACCGCCAAGAGCGCGAGCGACATGTTGCAGACCGTGGTCAACAACCAGGGCTCCATCGAGGCCAATACTCTGCGCGGCAACGCCGGCAAGATCACCCTCGACGGTGGCGATGTGGGCAAGGTGCTGGTGGCTGGCTCCATGACCGCCAGTGCTATCGGTACCGTGGGCAACGGCGGCTTGATCGAGACCAAGGGCGCGAACACCGAGGTGCAACTGGCGAGCCGGGTCAATACCCAGGCCAGCAACGGCCAGACAGGCAACTGGAAGATCACGTCGAACACCGTCAAGGTCAACCCGACCGCGGCATCGGGCAGCGATACGGCCTACGCCGATACCCTGTCGAGCAATCTGGCGACCACCAATATCGAGCTGGCCAGCAGTTCCGGCGATGTGGTGGTGGGCGGTCCTGTCACCTGGAACAGCGGCAATCGGCTGAAGCTGTCTTCCAAGGGCGATATTGAACTCAATGGCGGGCTGACCGCCACCGGAGCCAATGCCCGGGTCGAAATGAACGCCGAGAAAAGGGTCCGGCTCAATGGCAACGTGACCCTCAGCGGGGCCAACGGTAGCCTCGGGCTGAACCATGGCGATGGCTATGCCCTGGGGCAGAACGCAACAGTGACCCTGTCCGGTACGGGCGCGGCGTTCGACTCCAATGGCTCGCAATATGGCGTCATCCAGAACACCGCGCAGTTGCAGGCGGTCAATAACAACCTCAACGGCCTGTATGTCCTGGGTACCAATATCAAGGGTTACGGCGCCTTCAAGTCCATTGGCGGCAATAGCCAGTTCTCTGGCGTTTTCGATGGCCTGGGCAACACCGTCAGCGGTTTCACGGTGACCAATACCGGGCCTAACGTCGGTCTGTTTGCCGCCAACTCGGGCAGCATCAGCAACCTGAAGCTGGCCAGCATGACCGTCAATGGCACTACCTCGGGGACCGGTTTCAGCAATATCGGTGGCCTGGTAGGACTCAACAGCGGCACGCTGACCAACATCAGCGCCACTGGCCTGCGCGTCAACGCCAGCGCGGCGAACACCAACGTCGTGGGCGGCCTGGTCGGTCTCAACGCGGGTGGCGCTATCGATCGTGCGTCGGTGGGGCCTACCTCCTACGTGACCGGCAACACCTACACCTCTTCGATCGGTGGGCTTGTCGGTGAAAACATTATCGGCCTGGCCGGAGTCGGCAGCATCACCAACAGCACGACTAACGTCAATATTTCGGGTTACATGCAGCGCAATACCACAGGTAGCGTGGGCGGGCTGGTGGGCAGCAACAAGGGTGGCTATATCGCTGACTCTTCGAGCAGCGGCACCATCACCAGCAGCTACGGCGGCCTGAACATTGGCGGTCTGGTCGGCTACAACCAGAATGGCACGCTCGAGCGCTCGAGCTCCTCGGCAGCGGTGCGGGGTAATGCCGCCAGCAACATCGGCGGCCTGGTCGGGTTCAACACCAACAGTGCGATCAGGGAGTCCAGCGCCAGCGGCGCGGTGACTGGCTACGGCAGTGCCTCGGCAGGCGGTCTGGTCGGCTACAACCAGAACAGCACCCTGAACGACGTCAAGGCCACCGGTGCAGTCTATGACAACTCGGGCGCCAACGTGGGCGGCCTGGTCGGCCAGAACTACTACGGCCAGATCGACACCGCCGAGGCTCTGGGCAATGTCACCGCCGGCGCCAACAGCAGCACCGGCGGCCTGATCGGCAACAACTATCGCGGTACCGTGAGTCACGGCGTGGCCCGTGGCAAGGTCATGGCGGGCACCAACAGCCATGTCGGCGGATTGATCGGCAACAACGACGGCGATCTGAGTTCGGTCGAAGCCAGTGGCGAAGTCAGGGGTGGGACCAACAGCTTCGTGGGTGGCCTGGTGGGCACCAACGGTCGCACCCAGGGCGCCAACATCGAAACCGCCACGGCCAAGGGCCCGGTCTTTGGTGACCAACGCAGCAGTGTCGGCGGGCTGGTAGGGCAGAACCATGGCCAGATCCTCAACTCCCTGGCCCTGGGCACGGTGAGTGGTGGTTACTACGCCAACCTGGGCGGTCTGGTCGGATTGAACATGGGCAACGTTCGTCAATCGGTGGCCACCGGCAAGATCAACTTCAATCCTCGTATCGGCCAGACCTACGGCGGTCTGGTGGGCGTCAACTACGGCGAGATGAGGTTCAACTCGGTATCGGGTGAAGCGGCCCAGGTACCTCTGGCCGGCCTCAACTACGGGGTCATTCAGTAACCAGCAGCACGACCCGCTGATACCCAGGTATCGCGGGTTCTCGATACGCCATGCCGCGGCATGGCGTATCGGCTTTTTCAGGATCCATTACCTCTTTCCGGATGCCCCGCGACGCGGGTCGTCCATGCACAACCAAGGCCGGTCGGCCAACACGGCCGCGCTCAAGCAGAACATGGAGAATGCCCCCCATGATCCACCCATTGGCGTTCAGGCCTGGCTGCCGCAGGCGTCGGCTTTACCGTACTGTCCAGGCATTGGCGTGCCTGCTCCCGGGCTTGATCGGTGCGACGGCACAGGCTGACATGGTGGAAAGCCAGGCGATCGACTGCTCGTTCAGTAACAACGCCGGCCTGCCCTGGGTGGAAGTGACGGCATTGACCAGCGCCACCCCGGTAGGCGCCGTCCTGTGGCAACGACCGGTGGCCCTGATCACCAACTACAAATATGGCGGCGGCACCGGCAACAAGGCCCATGAGCTGGTATCTGCCGGGCACTGGAGCGCGGGCACGCCATTGCCCGATGGCATTGCGCCAACCAATATCAGTGGCATCGGTTTCAAGATTGCCGTGAACTCCTCGGACGGAGTGCTCAGGGAGATTTCCCAGACTAACAAACCCGTCGCGCAGGAAAAGAACCAGGTCATGTTTGACCCCGGCGCTGGCCAGAACCAGCGCTCGGTGATGGTGACCAACTACATACAGTCTCTGATCCTGACGGTTCCCCCCAGCCAGTTACCCAGCGGCGAGTTGATCGTCAAGCAGGTGGATGGCAGCTCGCGGCTGACGCTGTATGCGGTCGACTTGCTCAAGGGTGTGGCTAGCCTGGGCGAAGAGGTCAGCATCCCGAACGACAACATACCCATCGGCATCTGCCGCAAACCCTACCCGTTGATGGGGCCCGCCATCATCAATATGGGTGGCGGGCCCGGGCCCATTATTCCCAACAAATGCGAGGTGGAGTCGTACAAGACCATCCCGGTGAAGCTCGGGCGTTTCTCCCTGGCGGACTTTCCCAAGGTGGGTTCCACCTCGTCGCCGGTGCCGTTTCGCATCGAGCTGAGCCAGTGCGCGTTGAATGCCAAGCCACAAATCACTTTCACCGACAAGGTCGCCGGTCACACCGACCCCTCGGTGCTCAACCTGACGGCTTCGCCCAACAGCGCCAAGGGCTTCGGCATCATCATGATCAACGACCTGAACCAGCAGCGGATCAAGTACGACGGCACCCTCTACGACATGCAACGGGTGGGCGACAGCGCGATCATCCCGCTGCGGGCCGGCTACATCCGCACCGGCAGCGATGCCGAAGTCAAGGTCGGCGATGCCGATGGCGCGGCGGAGTTCACCTTTACCTTCCCTTAGCCATTCAGGCTTGAATGAAGGCCCTTCGATGACGATGGACGCCATTGCGGGGCCTTTCTACACTGGGCTCCGACCTGGGGATGGAGCACACGGATGAATCGCAACGAACTGCGCAAGGCCGATATCAACCTGATGGTGGTGTTCGAAACCCTGATGCTCGAGCGCAATGTGACCCGGGCGGCGGAGAAGCTGTTTCTCGGCCAGCCGACCATCAGCTCGGCGCTCAATCGCTTGCGCGCGATCTTCAACGATCCGCTGTTCATTCGCGTGGGCCACCGGATGGAGCCGACCGCCCGCGCCGAGGAGCTGATCCAGCACCTGTCGCCGGCGCTGGATGCCTTGTCCTCGGCCTTGAGCCTGACCCATGATTTCGATCCCGCCAGCAGCACCATGACCTTTCGCATCGGCCTGTCCGACGACGTCGAGTTCGGCCTGTTGCCGCCGCTGTTGCGGGCCTTGCGCCAGGAAGCGCCGAAGGTGGTGTTCGTGGTGCAGCACGCGGACTACTGGCGGATCCCGGACCTGCTGGCCGCCGGCGACATCACCGTGGGCATCAGCCAGACCCGTGGGCTGCCGGCCAACGCCAAGCGCAAGCTGCTGCGGCATATCCAGCCCAGCGTGCTGCGCGCCGATGCCAGCGACACGCCGCTGACCCTCGACGAATACTGTTCCCGCCCGCACGTGCTGGTGTCGCACACAGCCAATGTCAGCGGTTTTGCCGATGAGTGGCTGGCCGAGATCGGCCGGCAGCGCCAGGTGGTGTTGTCGGTGCCGCAATACAGTGCGCTGCCGGCGTTGCTGGCGGGGACCGACATGATCGCCAGCCTGCCGGACTACGCGGCGGCGGCCATGGCGGCGTCGGGGCAATTGTTCCAGGAGCCGTTCCCGTTCAAGACCCCGACCCTGGACCTGTCCATGGTCTGGCTCAGCCATGTCGATACCGACCCGGCCGAGCGCTGGTTGCGTTCGCGGCTGGAGGCGTTCATGAGCGACCGCGACCAGGCGCCGCTCAAGGCCCGTTGAGCTTCCTATCCCTGGGTCGATGATTTCAGGCAGGCCGTCGCGGGGCGTGTAGTATGGAGCGCCTTTTTCACGCCACCTTTCAGGGAGCTCTGCCATGCCTCATCTGTATATGGAATACACCGCCAACCTGCCGCAACTGGATGCCGACAAGGCCCTGCTGCGGTTCAACCACGCGTTGGTGGCGTCCGGGCAGTTCGCTGAATACGACATCAAGAGCCGCGCGCGCAAGGTCGAGACGTTTCGCGTCGGCACCGGTCTCGGCGAGCGGGGGTTCGTGCATGTGAAGCTGTCGTTGCTCAGCGGGCGTTCGCCACAGATCAAGAAGCAGCTTTCGCAAAGCCTGCTGACGGTGCTGCAGGAACTCTGCGAGTGGCCGGCCGGCGTCGAGTTGCAACTGGCGGTGGAGATCCTCGATATCGACCGCGACTCCTACGGCAAGCTCAGCATCGGTCACTGAGCCGGAATGCGGCAGGGCCTGAACCTACAATAGGCCCTGCTGCGCGCAGACCTTGACCACCTGCTCGCGGAACCAGGTGTTGGCGCTGTCCTGGTCGGTGTGCGCGCTCCATTGCATGTCCAGGGTAAAGCCCGGCAGGCCGTTGGGCGCTTCGCAATGGCTGAACACCGCGTCGTTGGTCAGCAGCGCCTGGATGCGCCGCGGCAGAGTCAGGATGAAGTCGGTGCCGGTGATCATCTTCAGCGCCGCGCTGTAGCTGTTGGAGCGCGCGACGATCTGCCGCCGGTGGGCCTGGCGGGCCAGCCAGCCGTCGACCATGTTGGTGGTCGAGGTCCAGGGCGTGGGGTAGACATGCCGGCGCTCGACGAACGACTGCAGGCTGAAACGCGGCTCCAGCGGCGGCGTCGCGCGCTTGTCGAAGACACACACCAGGTCATCCTCGAGCAGCACCTGCGACTTGAGGTCGGGGTGGTTGTGGTGAAAGTTCGGGCCGAAGCAGATCACCAGGTCCAGGCTGCCGTCGCGCAGCTCATCGGCGGGGATGTCGGTTTCCAGCTTGTGCACATTGACCGACACCGGCAGGTTGGCGAAGTCGAAGCCCTTGAGCAGGCGGGGCAGGATCAGCAGTTCGAAATATTCCGGCGCGCAGATGTTGAAGGTGACGGCCTGGCGGGTCGGGTCGAAGGCCTGGACCCCGGAGTGGCACAGGTTGATGCTCTCGAGAATCTTCAGCACGTGGCTGTACATGGTGGTGGCTTTGTAGGTCGGACGCATGCCGGTGCGGGTGTTGATGAACAGCTCGTCCTCGAAGCCGGTGCGCAGTTTTTTCAGGCAGTAACTGACGGTCGACTGACTCACGCACAGGGTTTCCGAGACCCCGGTCACGCTGCTTTGCTCGTACACGGCGACGAACACCATCAGGTCCTGCATATCGAGCTTTCTAAGCAAGTTACTGTTCAGCATCAGTTCCGTCTCGTTAAGCACCTCGCGCGGTCGTGCGCAAACTCGCCTGATGCTAACGGAACGATCGTCCTAATTGAATCCTTGCCCCGGGGTTTCATGGACAGCAAGGGGACAATTAATTCCGAGAACACGACCTGCGCAGTGTGGCGCAGCGCGTAGCGGCTTGTCCCTGTGCTTTGTGCGTTCAGCCGAGCGCCGGTGCCGGCCGGCGGCTGCCGAGGATCAGCGCGAACATGCCCAGGCCCACCAGCAGCGCGCCGAGCAGCTCGCTCGGCAAGGGTTGCCGGCCCAGCCCGAACCAATGGAAGAGGGTGATGAACAGGGTGCTCAGGTAGATGTAGGAAATCACCGTGGCCGGCGCGATCACCCCGATGGCCCGGTGTAGCAGCCAGAAGGTCGCCAGGGTGGCGAACAAAGCCAGGTACAGCAGCCACAGGCCGTCGTCGAGAGTGAGCAGGACGGCGCTGCGCCAGGCGCCACCGGGCAGGCAGAAGGCGAACAGGAACAGCGCGCCGAACAGCATGTTCCAGAAGGTCATGGCGGCCGGGCTGCGATCTTTCAGGCTGGTGGCTTTCAGCCGTTGGCTCAGTGGCGAATAACCGGCCATGGCCAGGCAGCCGACCCCATAGACGCCGACCCCATAGACGCCGACCGCGTAGAGCGACGGCATGCCCTCGGCGCCGCCCTTGAAGGTCAGCAGCATGGCCCCGGCGGCCGCCAGCAGCATCGGCAACAGGCGGTTTTTCGCAGGGTCGCCGCTCAGCAGGACACCCTCGAACAGCAGGGTCAGCAGCGGCACCAGGGCAAACAGGATGCCGGTGTTGACCGCCGAGGTATGCCGCAGCGCTTCGAACAGCGAGGCGAAGTAGATCGCCAGCAACAGGCCCAGCAGCGCATGCGCCCGCAACCCGGCGCGGGTGATCCGGAACGCGCCGTTGAGCCACAGCGACGGCACGAACATCAGGGCCGACAGCAGCAGGCGCAGGCCCGTCAGCAACAGCGGGTCGACGGCCTGGCTGACCTGGGCCGCGGCGAAGAACGAGGCGGCGATCAGTACCGCCCACAGCAGCATGCCGAGATGGGCGTTGAGGAAGCTGGCGGGTTTCATCGGAGCGTGTCCCGGGTCATTGGAAGTGGCGGTGGTAGTGCCGCGGATCGAAGCGCAGGACCATCAGGATCATCAGCGCCATGATCGCGGTCAGCGACCACCAGGCCCATTCGAAACTGCCCAGGCGGTCGCGGATGATCCCGGCGAGCAGCGGCGACAGGCCGGCGATCAGGTAGCCGATGCCCTGCACGAAGGCGGTCAGGCCACCGGCGCGGCGCGGATTGTCCAGGTGGTCGAGGGACACGATCAGGCTCATGGGAAACAAGCCGCCGATACCCAGGCCGAGCAGGCACGGCCAGAGCAGGCTCAGGTGCTGCGGGCTGAGAATCAGCCCGCAGAAGCCGGCGATGATCAGCACCAGCAACGCCACCAGCACCAGGCGGCGGTCCTGGCTGCGGTTGGCGATGGCCGGCGTCACCAGGCCCGAGACCACTTCCATGGCGGTGAGAAAACCCAGCAGCAGGCCGGCGTTCTGTTCGCTCCAGCCTTGTTCCACGTAGTAGGGGGCCAGCCACGCCAGGACACAGGTGTAGGACGCCGTGCCCAGGCCGAAGAAGATTGCCAGCAGCCAGGCGCGGCGGTTGCCGGCAAAGGTTTCGTGGTGGGTCGCGGCGCCCGGCAGTTTCGGCATGGCCGCCTGTTGCGCGTACCAGAACAGCAGCGCCAGGACCGCCAGCGCCGCCCAGATCGCCAGGCCCAGGCGCCAGCTGCCGGTGCGGCTCATCACCAGCGGGGCGAAGGACGCCGCGACCGCCGCACCGCCCATGATCGAGGTGACGTACAGACCCATGAACAGCGAGACATTGTCGGGAAAGCGCGACTTGATCAGCGCCGGCATCAGCGCCTGGATCAGGGCGATGCCGAGGCCGGCGAGCACGGCGCTGAGGATCAGCTCGGCGGCCGAATCGAGGAACAACCGTGACAGGGTGGCCAGGCCAATGACCAGCAGCGAAACCACCACGCTGCGGTGCTCGCCCAGGCGCTGGCCGATGCGCACGCCGAAGAACATCGCCAGGCCCATGGCCATGACCGGCAGCATGGTCAGCAGCGCGGCGCCGCTGAAGCTCAGGGCGATATCGCCACGGATGCCGGACAGCAAAGGGCCGACAGCGGCCATCGACGGCCGCAGGTTCAAGGCCACCAGAATCACGCTGAGCATCAGCCAGAAGGCGGGACGGGTTGTTGCACGAACGTTTTCCATAACCAGGCCTTGAACAATTCAGGCGCTGATTAGGCGATGGCCGGCGCAAGGCCGGCAAATCAGAAAGTCAGCGACAGTATTTAAAAACTAAATACTGCCGTGGATGCATATCCCTGTAGGAGCGAGCGTGCTCGCGATCAATCCGCAACGATAACGCGCAGCGTCGGATACACCGCTGCTGCGCAGCTATCGCGAGCAAGCTCGCTCCTACAGGGGCGGGGATCAGAACGGCTTGGTCGGCAGGTACTTGCCATCCAGGGTGATCACCGCGCGGGAACCGCCTTCCGGGTCTTCGACTTTCTTGATGTCGAGCTTGAAGTTGATGGCGCTGATGATGCCGTCGCCGAACTGCTCGTGGACCAGTGCCTTGAGGGTCGAACCGTAGACCTGGAGCATTTCATAGAAGCGGTACACGGTCGGGTCGGTGGGGATGCCGCCGGGGATGCTGCCGCGCGACGGGATGCTTTGCAGCAGGCGGCTGGCGTCCTGGTCCAGGTCGAGTTTGCTGCAGACCAGGTCGGCGGCCGCGGCTGGCAAGGCGTGCTGGCCGAGCAGGGCGGCGGTGACGAAAGCCAGGCTCAGGCCGGTGCCGTCGGTGAGCTGTTGCCACGACAGGTTCTTGCGCGCCTTGGCATCGATGATGGTGTCGGCCAGGGCCAGGCGTGGGGCTTGGGCGAATTGGGATTGCAGCATGTGGAGTTCCTCTTTGGGGATGGTGAAGCGGTTGTTGAACGAGTTGTTGAACAGAAGCTGTTGAAAAGAAGCTGTTAAGAAAGGCAGCGCTCAAGCCGCGTGTCGCGGTTTGCCGACCAAGGCGCAGGTGTCGGGGTGTTCGGCCAGGGACACGAAGCCCTGGCTCGGGCCATCCAGCGCGGCAATGTCGCCGCTGGCGATGTCGTAGACCCAGCCGTGCAGGTTCAGCCGGCCCTGTTCCAGGGCCAGGGCGACCGCCGGATGCGTCTTCAGGTTAGCCAGCTGGGCGATTACGTTTTCCCGCACCAGGGCATCCAGGCGTGCCTCGTCCGAGGCATGGCTGCGGGCGGCATTGACCACCTTGGCCGACTCGGCATGGCGCAGCCAGCTGGCCACGGCGGGCAGGTGGTCCAGGCATTTGCAGGTGGAAATGGCGGTCATGGCGCCGCAGTCCGAATGCCCGCAGATCACGATGTCGCTGACCCCGAGCACGGCCACTGCGTATTCCACGGTGGCCGACACGCCGCCCGGTTCCGGCCCGTAGGAGGGCACGATATTGCCGGCGTTGCGGATCACGAACAGATCGCCCGGTTCCTGCTGGGTCAGCAGTTCCGGCACCACCCGGCTGTCGGAGCAGGTGACGAACAGGGTGCCCGGGTTCTGGGTGGTGGCCAGTTGCTTGAACAGCTCGCTGCGTTTGGGAAAGGCTTCGCGCTGGAACTTGAGGAAGCCGTCGATGATGTGCTGCATGGTGGTTCTCCTTGCATCGCTGATGGCGCAAGGATGGAAAATTTCAGCTATAGCGTCCAAGACCGGCTTGTTATGCTCTCCATAAGTACTGCCTATAGTTTGGGGTCCAGCATGCTGCTACGCCATATCCGTTACTTGCTGGCCGTCGCCGAGCACCGCAACTTCACCCGCGCCGCCGAAGCCTTGCACGTGTCGCAGCCGACGCTGTCGCAACAGATCAAGCAGCTGGAGGACAGCCTCGGCGCGCCGCTGTTCGATCGCTCGGGGCGCACCGTGCGCCTGACCGACGCCGGCGAGGCCTATGTGCGTTATGCGCGGCGGGCCCTGCAGGAGCTGGAGGCGGCCAAGCGAGCGATGCATGACGTGCAGGATCTGCAGCGCGGATCGTTGCGCCTGGGCATGACCCCGACTTTCATCACGTACCTGGCGGGGCCGCTGCTGACCCGTTTCAACCAGCGTTATCCGGGAATCGCCCTGAGCCTCGAAGAAATGACCCAGGACCGGCTGGAAGCGGCCCTGGCCGAAGATCGCCTGGACCTGGGCATCGCCTTTGCCGGGCAGCACCTGCCGGACATCGACAGCCAGCGGTTGTTCGAGGAGAGCCTGAGCCTGATGGTGAGCCGCGAGCAACAACCCGAGCGACCGCGGCAGCTGACGGCGGCCGAGCTGGAGCGGCAGCCGCTGGTGTTGCTCAGCGGTGATTTCGCCACCCGCCAGCATATCGATCGTTATTGCCGCGAGCAGGGGATCACGCCGCGCATCGCCATCGAAGCCAACTCCATCGGCGCCATTGTCGAGATCGTCCGCCGCGGGCAACTGGCGACCATCCTGCCGCTGGCCATCACCCAGGAACAGCCGGGCCTGCGCCCGGTGCTCCTGCAACCGGCCCTGGCGCCCCGCAGCGTGGCGTTGCTGGGGCGCAAGGGCGCCTATCGCAGCGCCGCGTGCCAGGCTTTTCGCGAGCTGCTGACGACTCAGGGCGTGGGCGCCGCCAGCCACTGATTGACCACGCCGGTGTAGAAGCCGGTGGCCTTGCTCAGGTGCAGCCACTGGTCGACGTAGCTTTTCCAGGCGACGTCGTCCCGTGGCAGGAGGAAGGCTTTTTCACTGTATTGCAGGTACCGCTCGGGGTTCACCGCGCACAACCCCGGCTTGAGCTTCTGCTGGAAGCGCGCTTCGGAAGCGTCGGTGATCATCACGTCGGCCTTGTTCTCCAGCAGTTGCTCGAAGATGGTCACGTTGTCAGGAAACAGGGTCAGGCTGGCCTTGGGCAGGTGGGCCCGGGCGAAGACTTCGTTGGTGCCGCCCGGCGGCTCGATCAGGCGCACCGAAGGCTGGTTGATCTGCTCGACGGTCTGGTAGCGCTGCTTGTCGGCGCAACGCACCAGGGGGATCTTCCCGTCGACGCCCAGGGTGTCGCTGAAGAAGGCTTTCTTCTGCCGCTCAAGGGACACGGAAATACCGCCCACGGCGATGTCGCACTGGTTCGCCAGGAAGTCCGGCATCAGGCTTTTCCAGGTGGTCTTCACCCACTTCACCTCGACTCCCAGGCTTTGCGCCAGGGACTGCGCCATCGAGATATCGATGCCTTCGTAGGCACCGTCCGCGCGCAGGTAGGTGTAGGGCTTGTAGTCGCCGGTGGTGCAGACGTTCAGGTGGCCACGTTCGATGACCTGGTCCAGGTGCGAGGCGTTGGGTGCGGCAAATGCCGGGGCGCTGAGGGTCAGCAGCGAGCAGAGCAGGAGGCGTGCTTTCATGCGGTCGATCCTTGATGACGAGGGAGTGGCCGAGGGCGGCTCATTATTTGCGCCGGGCTCGAACGGGGCAAGGCGCATCGCTTGCCAGGGCGTTGCGGATTGTTTTCGCCGAAAAAGTTTTGGCAAAGGGCTATGCCAACTATTTGTTGGCTTCTTTTTCACGAAACGTTGATGGTCGGCTACCTAAAGTTCGTGCTGTCGTGGGCAGTCATTGAATAACGGGCATGTTGACGACGCACTTCTTTCAAGGAACACGCCGATCATCATGCTAAACATCAAACCCCTGCGTCCTGAATGGGTGACGCTGATTGCCTGCGCCTTTTTATTACTGGGCTGCAACTTTGTGCTCTGGCAGCACCTGTTTAGCATTACCGCCTCGGACGCCCGTGGTATCGCCATGCGCGTGGCCTTCGGGGTGATGATCTTCTGCGCCTTCAACCTCATTCTGACCTGGCTGGCGTTTCGCCGAGTACTTAAGCCGGTGCTGGTTCTGTTGTTTATGGTCAGTGCCGGCGTAGCTTATTTCATGAACCAGTACGGAGTGCTGATAGATGCCGGAATGTTTCGCAACTTTGCCGAAACCAATGCAACGGAAGTGCGTGACTTACTCTCGCTGAAGTTGCTTGTTTATATACTGTTGCTGGGCGTATTGCCTTCCTGGTTATTGTGGAAAACCCCGATTAATTATCGACGCTGGCACCGCGAGTTATTCAGCAAGTTGCTGGTTTCCTTTATTTGCGCGGCGGCCATTGGCGGGGTCGCCCTGGCCAACTATCAGGGGCTGGCCTCGCTGTTTCGCAATCACCATGAATTGCGCCTGATGATCGTGCCGAGCAACTACGTGGGCGCTTCCTTCGGTTACCTGCGTGAGCAAGTGGTCTCGGCGCGCCAGCCCTTCGTCAAGATCGGTGAAGATGCCCAGCGCAATCCGACCTGGCAAAACCACGCGCGCAAGTCGCTGACGGTGCTGGTGGTCGGCGAGAGTGCCCGGGCCGAGAACTTCGGCGTGCTGGGCTACGAGCGCGACACCACGCCGAAACTCAGCCAGGAAAACGGCCTGATCGCTTTCACCGACGTGTCGTCCTGTGGCACCGAGACTGCGGTCTCGGTGCCCTGCATGTTCTCCAACATGGGGCGCAAGAACTACGACGCCAGCAAGGCGAAGAACGAAGAAGGGCTGCTGGACGTGCTCAAGCGTGCCGGGCTCGAGGTGATCTGGCGGGACAACCAGTCCGGCTGCAAGGGCACCTGCGACCGGGTGACCCTGGACGATGTCAGCAACCTCAAGGACCCGGTGCTCTGTGCCAACAGCGAATGCCGCGACGAGATCCTGCTCCAGGGCCTGCAGCATTTCATCGATAGCCTGGACAAGGACACCGTGCTGGTCCTGCACCAGATGGGCAGCCACGGGCCGGAATACTTCAAGCGCTACCCCAAGGAATACGAGCGCTTCACCCCGGTGTGCCAGAGCAATGCCCTGAACAATTGCAGCCGCGAGAGCATCGTCAACGGCTACGACAATACGTTGCTGTACACCGACCACGTGCTGGCGACCCTGATCGACCTGCTGCGCAGCAATCAGGACAAAGTCGATACCGCCATGCTCTACCTGTCGGACCACGGCGAGTCACTGGGCGAATACAACCTGTTCCTGCATGGCACGCCCTACATGCTCGCGCCGTCGCAGCAAAAACACGTGGCGATGCTGGCCTGGTTCTCGGACAGCTATCAGAAGGCGTTCTCGGTGGACACCCATTGCCTGCAACTGAGCCGGGAAAAACCGCTGAGCCAGGACAATCTGTTCCATTCGATGCTTGGCCTGCTGGAGGTCGACAGCCAGGTCTACCAGCCCGACCTGGACCTGTTCGCCGGCTGCCGGGGCAGCGTGGTCGATGGCGTGCTGGCGCGGCAATGAAGCCTTGATCGGCGTTCGACCTTTTTTTCACGATCGGGGCGGTAACCTGTTTTTCATCCAAGACCTACAAGAGCCAGCAGATTCATGTCCGCGCACCCTCCATCCCCCCTCGAGCTCGAGTTCGCCAGGCGCTATGACCAGGCGCATGCGCGCGTCTGTGGCGACGAACGTCCGCTCGGGCTGGGGCGGCGCCTGTCGCTGTGGCGCGACGAATGGCTGGTCCGCCACGCGCTGAAGGTGGCGGGCGAGCCGGGGCTGATTCTCGACCTGGCCTGTGGCGCGGGGCGCTTCTGGCCGGTGCTGGGCGAACACGGTAATCGGGTGATCCTGGCGGCGGACCCGTCCCAGGACATGCTCAACCACGCCCAGACCCACCACCCGGCCGGCCTGCTCAGGCGGGTCAGAACCTTCCAGAGTTCGTCGTTCAGCATCGGCCTGTCGGCCAACGCGGTGGACTGCATCGTCTGCCTGCAACTGTTCCCGCATATCGCCAGCAGCGAGGCGCGCCTGGCGTTGCTGGACGAATTCCATCGGGTCAGCCGCGACTCGGTGATCCTCGCGGTGCGCATCGACAGTCGTCTCAAGGGGCTGCAGGACCGGCTGCTGGGCGATCACACCCGGCAACTGCAGCCTGAACCATGGGGGCAGACCAGCCGGGCGCGGGTCGAGGCCGAGTTCAAGGACGCGGGATTCGAAGTGCTCAGCCACCAGGATTTCATTCCCGGCTGTGCCGCCTGGCGGGTTTACGTACTGCGCAAACAGGGTTAGCCGACGGCGGGCGGATTATTCTTGTGGCCGGGTGCCGATTTCGCGCAGGCTCTTGTCGAGTGAATGCTCAGAAATCGCCGAGGGCGATATATACTGCGCGCCATTCTTCAAGGGAGAGCCGTGTGGCCATCGATATTCACTGGATTCGCGACAACGATAGCCTCGGTCAATTCTGCACCGAGTGGCAGAAGCTGCCATTCGTCGCCCTCGACACCGAATTCATGCGGGTCGACACCTTTTATCCGATCGCCGGCCTGTTGCAGGTTGGCGATGGCCAGCGTGCTTACCTCATCGACCCCTTGACCATCGACGACTGGCAGCCGCTGGCGGCCTTGCTGGAGAACAGCGCGGTGGTCAAGGTGGTGCACGCCTGCAGCGAGGACCTCGAAGTCCTGCTGCGCCTGACCGGCAGCCTGCCGGCGCCGTTGTTCGACACGCAACTGGCGGCCGCCTACCTGAACCTGGGGTTCTCCATGGGTTACTCGCGGCTGGTCCAGGAAGTGCTGGGCATCGAGTTGCCCAAGGGCGAGACTCGTTCCGACTGGCTGCAGCGTCCGCTCTCGGAAACCCAGGTCAGCTACGCCGCCGAAGACGCCGTGCACCTAGCCGAGGTTTTCACTCAGCTGCGGCCGAAACTGTCCGAGGACAAATACAACTGGGTGCTGGAAGACGGCGCCGAGCTGGTGGCCAACCTGCGCCGCGAAGTCGACCCCTACGAGGTCTACCGCGAGGCCAAGCTGGCCTGGAAACTGTCCCGCGCGCAGCTGGCAGTCCTGCGTGAACTCTGCGCCTGGCGCGAGTGCGAGGCGCGGGCGCGGGACTTGCCGCGCAACCGGATCGTGCGCGAGCACTCGCTGTGGCCGTTGGCCAAGAGCCAGCCGGACAGCCTTGGCGCCCTGGCGAAAATCGAAGACATGCACCCGCGCACCGTGCGCCAGGACGGCGAGTTCCTGCTGGGCCTGATCAAGCGTGCCGCCAGCGTCAGCCCCGACCAGTGGCCGCCGGTGGTGCCCGAGCCCTTGCCGATGGACGCCTCGCCTCTGCTCAAGCGCCTGCGCGCCGTGGGCCAGGCCGAAGCCGAGCGCCTGGGCATCGCCCCGGAACTGATGCTGCGCAAGAAAACCCTGGAAAGCCTGCTCAAGAGCGGCTTCCCCAACGGACCCTACCAATTGCCCGATTCGCTGCGTGGCTGGCGCCGCGAATTGATGGGCCAGGCGCTGCTCGACAGTCTGGCCACCGCCGGAGAACAGCCATGAAACGTATCTGCTCGATCTACAAAAGCCCGCGCAAGAACGAGATGTACCTCTACGTGCTCAAGAGCGATGCCCTGGAGCGCGTGCCGGAAAACCTGCTGCTGGCGTTCGGCAAGCCGCAGCACGCCTTCGACCTGGTGCTGAGCCCGGAGCGCAAGCTGTCGCGCGAGGACATTCACCAGGTGCTGGAGAACCTCGAGAAGCAGGGTTACCACCTGCAGATGCCACCGGCCGAGGACGAGTACATCGAGCACCTGCCCGAAGAGCTGTTGCGCCGTAATGATCCGGTCTGACGGACACCTGTAGATGCCCTGTCCAGGGCATCGTTGAAAATGGAACTGACTCTATCTGGCGGCTGTCGCGATCGATGGAGCGATACTCCGTCGGCGGCCGCCTGCACCGTTTTGTAAGGTTTGAACCATGCGCGTTCTGATTGCCGAACACGATCACGCTATTTATGCCCGTTTGTTGCGTCAGCTGGCACCTGACCTGGAAGTGCTCACCAGCGGCGATTCCGCCGAATTGTCGAAGCTGGCCGCGGACTGTCCGGTCTGGCTCGGCCAGCCGGACCTGCTGGCCACCTTGTTGCGCCAGGGCCACCAGCCGCAGTGGCTGCAATCGACCTGGGCCGGCATCACGCCGCTGCTCGCCGACGGCCTGCCGCGTCATTACCGGCTGACCCGCGCCGTGGGGATCTTCGGCCAGGTCATGGCCGAATACGTGCTCACCTACATGCTCGGCCACGAGCGCGAAGTCCTCGCGCGCCTGGTCAGCCAGGTCGAGCGCAAGTGGGATAACCGCACGGGCCAGAGCCTGGCCGGGCGCAAGGTGCTGATCGTCGGCGCGGGCGATATCGGCCAGAGCGTGGCGCAGTTCCTGCTGCCATTCGGCGTCGAGCTGTACGGCATCGCCAGCGAAGCCCGGGAGCAGGCGCCGTTTATCGAAGTGGCGGCCTTGGCGGACCTGGGACGTTTGGTCGGCGAGGTGGATTATGTGATCAACCTGCTGCCCAACACCCCGCACACCCATGACCTGTACGACGCGGCGCTGTTCAAGCAATTCAAGCCGACCGGCCTGTTCATCAACGTCGGTCGCGGCGTCGCGGTGGTCGATGCGGATCTGGTGGAGGCCCT
Source organism: Pseudomonas sp. T8 (assembly GCF_024610635.1). Classification (NCBI taxonomy): domain Bacteria; kingdom Pseudomonadati; phylum Pseudomonadota; class Gammaproteobacteria; order Pseudomonadales; family Pseudomonadaceae; genus Pseudomonas; species Pseudomonas sp. T8. The sequence goes on along the minus strand of NZ_CP102374.1, from coordinate 2,651,093 downwards.
GAAGGAAGGGCATCTGGCGGGGGCGGTGATCGATGTCTGCCGTCAGGAGCCGTTGCCGCAGCGCCATCCGTTCTGGACTGCCTGGGGCCTGCTGCTGACCGGCCACAGCTCGGCGCCGACTTCGCCGACCCTGATGGCGCAGCTATTCATCGACAACCTGCAGGCCTATCAGGCCAATGCGGCGTTGCGTGGCGAAGTGGATTTCGCGCGGGGGTATTGAGGCGCTGCGCAGAGGGGGCTGATGCCGCCTTTTGCGTGGACCCTGTCGCCGCTGCCACAGGCTGCGATCGGCTCCGAAGGAGACGTGCTCTTGAGGGCCTCGGAAGGCCCTTCGGGCCTTATCGCAGCCTGCGGCAGCGGCTACAGGGATTGCAGCAGGCTTACAGGCTGAAGTCGCCTTCGGCCGCGGTTTCGCTCAGCGGGTGACGCGGGCTTGGCTCTTCGCGGGCCTGCAGGTATTCGGCGAGGCTCGCCTTGTCACCCAGCTTGCCGACGGCCACGGCGGCATGCAGGGCATAACCTTCTGGAATCTTCAGCTCCTTGCGGGTCAGCTCCTGGTCGAACCCGGCCATGCCGTGGGTGTGCCAGCCGCTGATGCTGGCTTGCAGCGCCAGATGACCCCAGGCCGAGCCGGTGTCGAAGGTGTGCCACAGGGCCGGGGTTTCTTCGCTGGCGCCGGGCGCGGTGAAGGTGGTTTTCGAGATCACGATCACCAGCGCCGAGGCGTGCTGCGCCCAGCCACGGTTGAACTCGTTGAGCAGGCCGAGGAAACGTTCCCAGTTCGGCGTGTCGCGGCGCGCATACAGGAAGCGCCACGGCTGCGAGTTGTAGGCCGACGGCGCCCAGCGCGCGGCTTCGAAGAAGCTCAGCAGGGTTTCCTCGGGAATGGCCTCGCCGGTGAAGGCGCGCGGCGACCAGCGATCGGTGAACTGTGGGTGAATGGCGTACTCGGCAACGCGGGGATTGGCGCTCATGAAAGAGATTCCTGGCTACGTTTGAGAATGAAATGTAGGTAAACCGGCGAGCGCAGTTGAGCTGGGCGATGGGGTTTCCTGACCCTTTGCGATTCACCGGGTGCGACGCGGTCGAGCGTTTATGGCACGCGGACGTGTGGGCCTGTCCGACAGGCAAAGCTACTGCGCCGCATGCGGCCTGACAAGTAGTGCCTTACCGACAGTCGCCAGCGCTTGGCCCGCGCGGCCTTGGGCACTAGACTGGCGGCCTTTTCCCTGTCCGATACCGATTACCTGAGCCATGGCCGCCAAAGTTGAACCCTTCTGGATCCGCAAAACCCTCGAACAACTCGATCAGGAGGAGTGGGAGTCGTTGTGCGATGGTTGTGGCCTGTGCTGCCTGCAGAAGCTCGAGGATGAAGAAGACAACAGCGTCTACTACACCCGCATCGCCTGCAAACTGCTGGACCTGAAGACCTGCCAGTGCAGCGACTACGCCAACCGCCGCGCCTCGGTGCCGGATTGCATCCAGCTCACCCCGGGCAAGGCCGATGAGTTCAAATGGCTGCCGCCGACCTGCGGTTATCGCCTGGTCAGCGAAGGCAAGGACCTGCCGCTCTGGCACCATCTGGTGTGCGGTGACCGCGATGCGGTGCACCACGAGCGTATTTCCCAATCCGGACGCATGCTCGCCGAAGGCAGCGTGGCCGAAGAGGACTGGGAAGATCACCTGATTTTCCGCGCCGGCTGAAGGTACGCCGCGCTCGCGTTCAAGGTTGTTTCACGAAGGAGTGTGTATGGCTGTGGGGGCAAGGCTGGCGCTGGCCGGCTGGCTGCTGGTGCTCAGTGCGCCGGGGTGGGCGGCGAAGAAAGTCGATCTGGATTACCACGTGCGTCTGTTGCCGCAGAGCGACCAGGCGGAAGTGCGCCTGACCCTGGCGGACGGCGCGGCGGTGCGCAGCCTGGATTTCAACCTGGGCAAGCATGGCGATTACAGCAACTTCAAGGCCGATGGCCAATGGCAGTCCGACGCGGCCAAGCCTTCCGCGCTGCAGCGTGGCATATGGCGCCCGGCCAGCGGCAAGGCCAGCCTCAGCTACCGGGTGCGGATCAGCCACAGCCTGAAGAAAGACAGCTTCGACAGCCGCATGACCCCGCACTGGGCCTTGTTGCGTGGCGACACGCTGGTGCCGGCGGCGAAGCTCGACCAGCAGGACGGCATCGAGTTGGTGTCGCGCCTGGAGTTCGAGTTGCCCGCGGGCTGGAAAAGCGTGGAGACCGCCTGGCCGCGGATCGGCAAGAACCGTTTCCGTATCGATAACCCCGCGCGCCTGTTCGACCGGCCCACCGGCTGGATGCTGGCCGGCGCCCTGGGCAGCCGCCGTACCCGGCTGGGGGAAACCGAAGTCACAGTGGCCTCGCCGCAAGGGCAGGGCATGCGACGCATGGATGTGCTGACCCTGCTGACCTTCGTCTGGCCGCAGATCCAGGCGACCTTTCCCCGCCACCCAAGCAAGTTGCTGATCGTCGGCGCGGCCGACCCGATGTGGCGCGGCAGCCTGGCCGGACACGATTCGCTGTTCTTGCACAGCCGCCTGCCGCTGGTCAGCGAGAGCGGCACCAGCCCGCTGTTGCGCGAGGTGATCCAGGCCTTTGCCCGGATCAACGACAGCGAGTGCAGCGACTGGATCGGCGAAGGGCTGGCGGAGTACTACGCCATCGAATTGATGCGCCGCGCCGGCGGCATGAGCGACGAGCGTTATCAGGCCCTGGAGACTCGGCTGGCCAAGAGCGGCCACGGCGTCGGCAGCCTGCGCGGCGAGCAGGTGGACGCGTCGGTGGTGGCCAGGGCCGTGCTGCTGTTGCAGGAGCTGGATCGGGAGATCCGCCTGAAGACCCGCAACAAGCGTTCGCTGGATGACGTGACTCGGGCGGTGATGCATCTGGAGCGTGTCAGCACCAAGGAGTTTATCCAGCTCAGCGAGACGGTGCTGGACGGCTCGTCGAAGGTGCTCGACAGCGATTTGTTGCGCTAGTGGAATCGACCGCTTTGCGGTCATCGCGAGCAAGCTTCGCTCCTACAGGGCAGCACAGCTTTTGTAGGAGCGAAGCTTGCTCGCGATAGCGTCCTGTCATTCAACACGAGTTTCGCGTCCGACTATCAGACCCCGGCCTTGGGCGATTTCAGCGAATCGTTGCCTGTCGCGGTACGCTTCGCCGCCTCGGTATTGGCCTTGAGGGTTTTCAGCTCCGCGCCGGCGCGCTCGATCTTCGCCCGCACGTTCTGCATGTCCTGGCGGCTTTTCTCCAGCAGGCTTTTCGCCGAGCTGTGGCCGGTGATGCCACGGGCCAGGGCGACCCCGCCGATGGCCACCTGGATCAGGCCGAACACGCCGCCACGGCGCAGGCCCTTGCCGACCATCACCACGCCGCCGGCCAGCGAGCCGATGCGCTCCCAGCCTTGTACGTTCTGCTCCGCCGGGCTCTGGAAAGGGGTGGTTGCGATGGGTTCCAGTTGTTTGCTGTCGCTCATGATCTGTCTCCAGGGGGGATGGATATAAAGCTGACTGCGCTGGCGCGTCGCTTGTTCCATCGAATGTGCCGCGAACTCGGAACAGCGCTCAGAACAGCGCTTAAAACTTAGGACCGGAGCGGGTGTTGTTGCCCTTGGCCAGGCGGTCGTAGAGCACCACGTTGACGGTGGCGGCGAGGTTCATGCAACCGGTGGTCGGGATGTAGACCACGTCTTCGCACCAGTCGCGGATGTCCTTGTCCAGGGAGCCGTCTTCCGGGCCGAAGATGTACAGCGCGCGATCCGGGTGGGTGTACTCGGGCAGCGAGCGGGCGCCTTCCACCAGTTCCACCGCCACCGGCACGCAGCCCAGGGGCAGGATCTTCTTCAGGTCGTCGATGCCGATCAGCGGGATGTCCTGGTGGACTTTCTTGGTGTCGGTGACGAAGTCGCGGGCCCGTTCATAGCGCTTGCCGGTGTAGAACACCGACGCGACGCCATAGCAGCCGGCGGCGCGCATCACCGAACCGACGTTCTCCGGTGACTTGGGGTTATACAAACCAATGCAGCTGTACCTTTTGTTTGCCACGAGCGGGGTGCCTTCGAGAAAAATCGCGATTATACGGGGATTGTCGGCCGGCGGTTGGATCCGGCAAATGCATCGCGGGCAAGTGGCGCTCATGCAGGATCAGTGTCTGCCGGTGCGCCGCTTGCCCGCGAGAGGCCGGTCCAGTTGGACCGCAGAGGACGAAGGTTACTCTTCGTCTTTCTTCATCAACCCCGCCAGCGCGGCGAAGGGGTTGTGGGTGGCCTTGGCGACTTTCGGCGTGCTCAGGGAGCCTTCGCCGAAGTACTGCTGGTCGGTGTAGCGCGAGTGTTCGTTGTCGTGGCAGTACAGGCACAGCAGTTCCCAGTTGGAACCGTCCTGCGGGTTGTTGTCGTGGTTGTGGTCGCGGTGGTGCACGGTCAGCTCGCTCAGGCGCTTGCCGGAGAACTCGCGGGCGCAGCGCCCACAGACGTGCGGGTACATCTTCAGGGCCTTGTCGCGGTAGCCCATCTCGCGGTCGCGTTGGGCGTCGGCGAGGATGCGGTCGAGCTTGGACGTGTTGGTCGAACTCATGGGTTCACCTTTATGCAAAGACTAATGACGGTAATGAGCCAAGTTTAGCTCAGGCCTTGAGCTTCTCGGCAATCCAGATGGTGTGGCGGGTGCCCTTGTTGCCATGGGCGAAGACCTGCACTTCCTCCGCCTTGAAGCCGGCCTTGCGCAGCTTGTCGGAATACTGCTTGTCGGCGCTGGCCGACCACACGGCCAGCACGCCCTTGGGGCGCAGGGCCCGGGCGCAGGCCGCCAGCCCGGCGGCGGAGTACAGCCAGCTGTTGGCTTTCTGGGTCAGGCCTTCGGGGCCGTTGTCGACGTCGAGCATGATCGCGTCGAACCCCTGGGGCTCGGCCTGCAGCACCTTGGCCACGTCTTCCATGCGGATCACCGTGCGCGGGTCGAGCAGCGGTCGGCCGGATTTTTCCCCCAGCGGCCCGCGGTTCCATTCCACCACCCCCGGCACCAGCTCGGCGACCACCACTTCGGCGCCCTTGCCCAGGTGCTTGAGGGCCGAGGCGAGGGTGAAACCCATGCCCAGGCCGCCGATCAGCACCCGCGAATTCGGCCGCCCGGCGACCTTGCGGCAGGGGATTTCCGCCAGGGCGTCTTCGGAGCCGTGCATGCGCGTGTTCATCAGTTGCCCGCCGTCGCCGCCCTGGATCTTGATGACAAAATCCTCGCCGTATTCGAACAGGCACAAGGCACCGCCATTTTCGGGAATCGGGGTGGTGTCCAGCAGAACGAAACGTTTCATGAGGGTCTCAATGAGGAAGGCAAACCGGCCCGGTTGGGAGTAGCCTGAGGGCTGACAATAGCGATGGAGCCATTGATGAAGCGCACTATTCTAACGGTCATTGCCCGCACAGCGCTCTTGCTAAGTGCGGCGCTCGCGATGAGCGCCGTGCACGCCGAGGAACTGCAGGCGGTGCCCGTGACTCCGGTTCCCGCCGCCGGCTCGCCCGGCACCGCGACCCCGACCCCTTATCCGCAGATCACGCCCCCCAGCACCCCCAAGGCCACGGCCCATGGCGGTGCGCCCTTGCTGCCGCCGATCGACATGCCCAAGCCGCCGAAGGATCAGACCTTGCCAGGGTTGGAGCAGAACGGGACGAAAACCAAGACGCCGGGTGGCTAGACCTGTTGCGACAGCAGCTGCCCGTCGGCCATGCGCAGGCGCTTGGACAGTGACACGGCGAGGGCGCGGATGATCTTGGCGGCGATCTTCGGCGCCTCGTTGAGCATTTTTTCCAGCGAGTCCTTGCCCAGGTTGAGCAGCCGGCAATCGCTGGCGGCCACGCAGGTGGCCGAACGCCGCTCGCCATCGAGCACCGCCATCTCGCCAAAGGCACGACCGCTGCGCAGGGTGGCGATGGTCACCCGCACGCCTTCGCTGTTGGTCTTCTGCACGGCCACCTGGCCGGAATGGATGATGCACATGAAGCTGCCGGCATCGCCTTCGCGGAAGATCTCCTGGCCCTGGGCGATGCTGCTGATGCTGAAGTAACCGGCGGCGGCATTGAAGTCGGCCGGCAAGAGCTGATCGAACAATCCGCAGTCCATCAGCCAGTCGCGGATTTCGTTGTTCAACAAGGTGGGTTCTGGCATGTCGTCACGGTCTTTTTCTTGTGTCTGTTGCGGTCCCGGGCAGGTGCAGTATGGCCTGGGGCCGGCGCTCCTGTGTTAAGACAGGAGCGTCGGCCGGAGTTCCTCAGGCAATGCCCAGAATCTTGAAAACAAATGCATATTCGAGCGCTACGTCACGCAATCCCTGGTAACGCCCGCTCATGCCGCCGTGGCCGGCGCCCAGCTCGGTCTTGAGCAGCAGCAGGTTGTCGTCGGTCTTGGTGGCGCGCAGCCGGGCCACCCACTTGGCCGCTTCCCAGTACTGCACCCGGCTGTCGTTGTAGCCGGCGATCACCAGGGTCGCCGGATAGGCCTTGGCCTCGACATTCTCGTAGGGCGCGTAGGCCTTGATCCGGGCGTAGACCTCCGGCTCCTCGGGGTTGCCCCATTCGTCGTACTCGGTGACGGTCAGTGGCAGCTCGGGGTCGAGCATGGTGTTGAGCACATCGACGAACGGCACCTCGGCGATCGCCGCCTTGAACAGCTCCGGACGCTGGTTGAGCACCGCGCCGATCAACAGGCCGCCGGCGCTGCCGCCGCTGATGGCCAGTTGCCCGGAAGTGGTCAGGCCCTGGGCGATCAGGTGTTCGGCGCAGGCGATGAAGTCGCTGAAGGTGTTCTGCTTGTGTTCCTGCTTGCCGGCGCGGTACCAGGCTTCGCCCAGTTCGCCGCCGCCACGCACGTGGGCGATGGCGAAGGCCACGCCGCGCTCCAGCAGGCTCAGGCGCGAATGGGAAAACCACGGGTCGAGGCTTTCGCCGTAGGCGCCGTAGCCATAGAGGTACAGCGGTGCCGGCCGGCCCAGGGCCTCGCGCTTGATCACCAGGCTGATCGGCACCTGGGTGCCATCGGCGGCGGTCGCCCACAGGCGCTGGCTGACATAGGCATCCGGGTCGAAGACGCCCAGCACCGGGGTTTCCTTGAGCACTTTCTGTTCGCCGCCGGCCAGTTCCAGCTGGCGGATCTGCGCCGGGCGATTCAGCGCTTCGTAGCGCAGGCGGATGCGCTGGCTGACGAACTCCAGGCTGTTCTGCACATGCAGGCTGTAGGCCGCATCCGGCAGTTGCACGCGATAGGCCGGCAGGCCCTCGGGGTGCACCTCGATGATCGGCAGGCCGCCTTCGCGCAGGCTCAGGGTCATGGCCGAGTCGTTCAGGCTCAGGCCTTCGAGCATCACGCTGTCGCTGTGGGGGATCAGGTTCTGCCAGTCGGCCTGGCCTGGCACCGTGCCCAGGTCCGGCGCCTGGTAGAGGGCGAAGTTGATGCCGTCGCGGTTGCTGCGGATAAACCAGGTCCACTGGCCGTCGAGCAGGCCGTGGTCGACGTCGTACTCATGGTGCTCGACCCGCGGCGCCAGGCAGGTGAAGGCGTGCTGCGGCTGCGCGGCGTCGAGTACCCAGACCTCGCTGGTGGTCTTGCTGCCCAGGGACAGCAGCAGCTGTTTCTCCGAGCTTGAGCGGTAGCAATGGAGGAAGAAACGCCCGTCCGGCTCATGGAACACCTCTTCGGCGGCGGTGCCGTCCAGGCGATAGCGGAACAGCTTGTGCGGGCGATGGGTGTCGTCCAGCTCGCCGAAGAACAGGGTCAGGCTGTCGTTGGCCCAGGTCATGCTGCCGTCGCAATCGGTGAACGCCAGCTCGCTGACCTTGCCGTTGGACAGTTCCTTGACGAACAGGGTGTAGACCTCTTCGCCGCTGGTATCGAGGCTGTAGGCCAGGCGCTGGTGGTCGGGGCTGATGCTGAAGGCGCCGAGGGAGAAGAATCCACCCTTGGCCAGCTCGTTCGGATCCAGCAGCAGTTGTTCCTGGCTTTCGTCGACGCTCAGGCTGTCGTCGGCCGGGCGCGGGCAGCGGTAGTGCCGGGCGTATTCGTCGCCGGCGGTGGTGCGGGTGTAATACAGGTACGGGCCCCAGGGCGAAGGCAGCGAGAGGTCGGTCTCGAGGATCCGTCCCTTGATTTCCTGGAACAGGGTTTCGCGCAGCGCCGCCTGGTCGGCGAGGGCGGCTTCCTGGTAGCTGTTTTCGGCCTTCAGGTAATCGAGCACGGCGTCGGTGTCGCGCTCCTGGAGCCAGGCGTACGGGTCCGGGCCTTCGGCCTTGCGGGCGATCGGGGCGCTGGTGACGTGGGCGGATACGGGCATGAAGGGCTCTCGGGGCGGTGACAATTAAGGGCGCGGCAGACGGCGGTGCAGCCTGACATGCGAAAAGCCGTTATCATAAGCGCCTCTTTGCCTGCCTTGCCATGGACACCATGACCGAGAACGACTATCTGATCGCTTGGGGGCTTTACGCCTTCGCCGCCTTGGGCTGCCTGCTGGTGTGGATGCGCCTGACCCGCTGGATGTGGCGCTGGCTGCGCGAACCGCTGCGCGTGCTGGTGGCGGTGCTGCTGTTCAGCCCGACCGTGGTCGACCCGGCCAAGGAGATGTTCGCCCCGGCCGTGGCCATCACTGCCCTGGACATGCTGTTCAAGGTCGGCAACAACGCCTGGCGCGCGGTTTCCGACCTGTTCATGTACGGCGTCATCGCCTTCGGCATCTACCTGGTGTTCGTGCTGATCCGCTGGCCGATCGAGCGCGCCTCCAAGGCCCGCAAGGAACAGGCCGAGGCCGCCAAGGCCGCGGCCCGCGCCGAAGAGCCGGACGACCAGCCTTTCGGCGGCGCCGGCGACGATCGTTATGGCCGCCCGCCAGTGCCCAGCAACCCCCAGCGTTCGCGGATCGAGCCGCGTCTGTAACACGCATTGAAGCGAGAGTCCGAGCATGTGTGAGTTATTGGGCATGAGCGCCAATGTACCGACCGATATCGTGTTCAGCTTTACCGGGCTGATGCAGCGCGGCGGGCGCACCGGTCCGCATCGCGACGGCTGGGGCATCGCGTTCTACGAGGGCCGTGGCCTGCGCCTGTTCCAGGACCCGGCGGCGAGCAGCGAGTCGGAAGTGGCCAACCTGGTGCAGCGCTACCCGATCAAGAGCGAAGTGGTGATCGGCCACATTCGCCAGGCCAACGTCGGCAAGGTCTGCCTGTCCAATACCCATCCGTTCGTGCGCGAGCTGTGGGGGCGCAACTGGTGTTTCGCCCACAACGGCCAGCTGGCGGATTTCCAGCCGGCCGTCAGCTTCTATCGTCCGGTGGGCGATACCGACAGCGAAGCGGCCTTCTGCGATCTGCTCAACCGGGTGCGCGAAGCCTTTCCCGAGCCGGTGGAAGTCGAGGAGCTGCTGCCATCGCTGGTGGCCGCCTGCGCCGAATATCGCAGCAAGGGCGTGTTCAACTGCCTGCTCAGCGATGGCGACTGGCTGTTCTGCTACTGCTCGACCAAGCTGGCGCAGATCACCCGCCGTGCGCCCTTTGGCCCGGCCCGCCTGAAGGACGTCGACGTGATCGTCGACTTTCAGGCGGAAACCACGCCCAACGACGTGGTGACGGTGATCGCCACCGAACCCCTGACCGAAAATGAAACCTGGACTCGCTACGAGCCGGGCCAATGGAGCCTGTGGCGGCGCGGCGAATGCGTGCTGCACGGCCAGACCGAATAAGGACATCCCCTATGTTGCTCAGTTATCTGCGGCTGGTGTTGTTTGCGGCCGGCCTGTTGGTCGGCGTCCAGGTGCCGGGGTTCATCAGCGATTACGCCAAGCGTGTCGAGGCTCACCTGATCGAGGCCCAGGCCAGCCTTCAGGGGTTCCAGGGCACCGCCAACCAGTTCTTCAAGGGCGATCTGCAGGCGCTGGTCGCCCACTATCGGGCCAGCGACGATCCGGTGTTCCGCAGCGATGCCGACAGCCTGGGCAATCTGCTCGTTCGCCAGCGCGCCCTGGACAAGCAGTTCCAGGCCATGCAGGGCCCCTGGTACATCCGCCTGTTGCAAGTGGTGCTGGCCGCCGACCCGGATATCCGCAAGGAAACCTGGAACGGCTACAGCTACCAGATCCTGCTGACCCCGGAGGCGATGATCTGGGCCATGAGTGGCGCCTTGCTGCTGTCGTTCGGCCTGGAATGCCTGTATCGCTTGATCGACTGGGTGGTGCTCGGCGGCAAGCGCCTGCGCCAGAGCCGGCCGATCGAAGAGCGTGACCTGAAGGGGTTGTGACCGTAGCCGCTGCCGCAGGCTGCGATCGACGGCGCAGCCGTCGTAAACCAGCCGACGCGTTTTTCCAGGCAGATCGCGGATGCAGGTTGTGCGGCAACTGCGTTGCCGTTCGCAGCCTCGCAGGCTCGGCAGCGGCTACACGGACGCCGCGATCCCTGTAGCCGCTGCCGCAGGCTGCGATCGGTTGCGCAGCAACCGCAAAGATGGCTGGCCCACAACCCCTCATCGAGCCGATTCACGCAGGCTGCGCCCGCAATCGCAGCCTTCGGCAGCGGCTGCAAAGGCCTTCGCGGTGGATCAGCCCGTCAGCACGATATAGTCCGGCCCCACCTTGCGCGCATATTGCTCCAGCACCTGCTGGCACAGCACCACCACCTCTTCCACCAGTTCGACACCCACCCGCCACGACACCACCACCTGCAGGTTCGGCGGGCGCTGGTCGATGGTCAGCAGGGTCAGTTCGCCGCGCGCCAGCTCTTCGCTGACCAGTACCGGCGGCAAGGCGCCGATGCCGAAACCGTCGCGCAACAGGCGAGTGATGGCCGACACCGAGTTCACGCAGTTGAGCCGTGGCGCGCTCACGCCGTTGGCCTGCATCAGGATCAGCACTTCCTGGTGCGGCAGGGAGTTCTTCGAGTAGGTGATGATGCGTTCCCGGGCCAGCTCGGCCAGGTTGGCGTACTCGCGGTTGTAGATCGAGTGGCTGGCGACTATCCAGCCCATCGGGTGGCTGGCCAGTTCCAGGCTGCGAATGGATTCCTGGCGCAGCAGGTCGGTTTGCAGCACCAGGTCGAGAAAGCCTTTCTGCAACTGGTCGCAGAGGTTCAGCGAGGTGTCGGCCACCAGCTCGATTTCCACCTGGGGATAGCTGTCCATCATCCGCGCCACCAGGGGGCTGAGCCAGGTGTGGATCACCGTGTCCATGACGCCGATGCGAATCCGCCCGACCTTGCTCGAACGGGTCTCGATCGACTGCTTGAGCGCCTGCATGGTGTCCATCATCTGCTCGGCATAGTCGAGCACCTTGAGGCCTTCCGGGGTCAGGCTCACACCGCGCGAGTCGCGCAGGAACAGCTTGACCCCGAGTTCGCCCTCGAGCACGGCGATGCGGCTGGAGATCGACGCCTGGGTGGTGAAGAGTTTGTCGGCGGTCAGGCGAAAGCTTTTCAGGCGCGCCACCCAGACAAAGGTTTCAAGGAACTTGAGGTTCATGCGATCAACTTTTCTTATGTCTGGAGGCGGTTTTTATTAGTTGGACGGGGCAGGGCGCGGGCGCCAAAAATCGCTGCGTCTCACGATAAGCGTCGTCGGGGCCCAGAACAATACCAATAAAACCAAGGTGGAGATTTGCCATGAGTGCGCCCGACACGCTCGCCGCCAGCAAGGCCAAAGGCCGCGCCGGCCCCTTCGACTGGTACCGCGACATCAACCAGCAGGAACGCCGCACGTTCTGGAGCTGCAAGGCCGGTTACGGCCTGGATGGCATGGACACCCAGATGCTCAGCTTCGTCATCCCGACCCTGATTGCGCTGTGGGGCATCAGCTCCGCCGAGGCCGGCCTGATCCACACCAGCACCTTGCTGGCCTCCGCCCTGGGCGGCTGGATCGCCGGCATCCTGTCCGATCGCATCGGCCGGGTGCGCACCCTGCAACTGACCGTGCTCTGGTTCGCCTTCTTCACCTTCCTCTGTGGCCTGGCGCAGAACTACGAGCAGTTGCTGATCGCCCGGACCCTGATGGGCTTCGGTTTCGGCGGCGAGTGGACCGCCGGCGCGGTGCTGATCGGCGAGGTGATCCGCGCGGAAAACCGCGGCAAGGCGGTGGGCATGGTGCAGTCCGGCTGGGCCTTGGGCTGGGGCATCACGGCACTGCTGTATGCGCTGATGTATTCCCTGCTGCCGCCGGAAGAAGCCTGGCGCGCCCTGTTCCTGCTGGGCATCCTGCCGGCGATCTTCGTGATCTTCGTCCGTCGCCTGGTCAAGGACCCGGAGGTCTACCGGCAAACCCGGGCCCGGGAAGTGCCTGACAACCCCTCGCGTTTCTACGAGATTTTCGCCCCCGGCATTCTCAGCACCACCCTGCGCGCATCGCTGCTCGCGGCCGGCGCCCAGGGCGGCTACTACGCCATCACGTTCTGGCTGCCGACCTTCCTCAAGACCGAGCGGGGCTTGAGCGTGCTGAGCACCGGCGGCTACCTGGCCATGGTGATCTTCGGCTCCTATGTGGGCTATGTGATCAGCGCCTATCTGACCGATATTCTCGGGCGCAAGAAGAACTTCATCCTGTTCGCCGCCGGCTCCTTCACCATCGTCCTGCTGTACACGCAAATGCCGGTGAGCAACGCAGTGATGCTGTGGCTGGGCTTCCCCCTGGGCTTCTTCGCCTCGGGGATCTTCAGCGGCATGGGCGCCTTCCTGACCGAGCTGTTCCCCACGCGGATCCGCGGTTCGGGCCAGGGCTTCTGCTACAACAGCGGCCGGGCGCTGGCAGCCTTGTTCCCGCTGCTGATCGGCCTGCTCAGCCAGCACATTCCACTGGGCGCGGCCATCGGCACTTTCGCCGCCGTGTCCTACGGCATCGTGGTGCTGGCGGCCCTGAGCCTGCCGGAAACCCGTGGCAAGCAACTCGAAGCGCGCTAACTGATAATCTGTGGGCATCCCACCGCGATCCCCGCAGCCAAAACGACAAACGCTACAGGAGCACTGACCGTGAGCCGCCTGTTATTGAATTGCGACATCGGCGAAAGCTTTGGCAACTGGACCATGGGCCTGGATGCCGAGGTGATGCCGTTCATCGATTGCGCCAACATCGCCTGCGGTTTCCATGCCGGCGACCCGAGCATCATGCGCAAGACCGTCAGCCTGGCCCTGGCCAATGGCGTGCGCATCGGCGCGCACCCTGCGTACCAGGACCTGGCCGGTTTCGGCCGCCGTTCCATGGCCTACGGCGCCCAGGAACTGCAGGACCTGCTGCATTACCAGATCGGCGCCCTCGACGGTATCTGCCGGGCCCAGGGCAGCCGGGTGAGCTACGTCAAACCCCATGGCGCCATGTACAACGACATGATGGCCAACCCAGCGCAGCTGCGCGCGGTGATCCAGGCGGTGGCCGCCTACGACCGGCAGCTGCCGTTGATGCTGATGGCCACCCGTGACAACAGCGCGGCCCAGGCCCTGGGCGACGAGTTCGGCGTGACCCTGTGGTTCGAAGCCTTCGCCGACCGCGCCTACGACAACGCCGGCCATCTGGTGTCGCGGCAACTGCCGGGGGCGGTGCATCACGACCCGGAAAAGATCATTGCCCAGGCCCTGACCATCGCCCGTGGCAACGCGCTGCTGGCCAGCGACGGCAGCGCCTTGCACCTGCAGGCCAATACCCTGTGCGTGCACGGCGACAACGCCAGTTCGGTGGCCGCCGTGCAGCGTATCCGCGCGGCCCTTGCGCAGTTGCCAGCATGAAAATACGCCTTGAAGTGGTGGCCATCGATTGCCTGATGGTGCGCCTGTTCGATGCCATCGCCGAGGCCAACATGCCGTGGATGCTCGCCGCCAGCGAGCGCCTGCGGGCAGCCTTCGGCGGGCAGTTGATCGACCTGGTGCCGTCCTACACCACGCTGATGGTGCACTACGACCTGCGGGCCTTGAGCCCGTCCCAGGCCCGGGAGCTGATCGATGTGGCGCTGACCGACCTGACTCCGGACTCGCGCACCGGTGGCCAGCGCCATGTGCTGCCGGTCTGGTACGACCTCAGCGTTGGCCCCGAGCTGAGCCTGTTGTCGCGACGCAGCGGCCTGTCGGTGAGCGAGGTGATCCGTTGCCACAGTGAGCGTGAATACCAGGTGTTCGCCCTGGGGTTTGCGCCGGGTTTCGCCTTTATGGGGCTGGTGGACGAAGTGCTGGCCGCGCCGCGCCTGGATACGCCGCGCAAGCGCGTGGCGGCCGGTAGCGTGGGGATTGCCGAGCGGCAGACCGCGGCTTATCCGGTGGTGTCGCCGGGTGGCTGGAACCTGATCGGGCGCACACCAAGCCGGCTGTTCGATCGCGAGCGCGACGGCTACAGCCTGATGCAACCGGGCGACAGCGTGCGTTTCGCCGCGGTGGAACACGCCGAATTCATCCGCCTGGGCGGCGACGACACGCCACTGGAGGTGCCGGCATGAGCCGCCTGACGATCGAAGCCAGCACACCGCTGTGCCTGTTGCAGGACGCCGGTCGCTTTGGCGTGCGGCACCTGGGCGTGACCCAGGGTGGCGCGCTGGACTGGGTGTCGATGTCCTGGGCCAACTGGCTGCTGGGCAACGTTTTGGATGCGCCGGTGATCGAGATCACCCTGGGCGGCTTCAGCATGGTCGCCGAGGAGCTGTGCCTGCTGGCGCTGGCGGGGGCCGACCTGGGGGCCTGTATCGATGAGCGTCCGCTCAGCCCGGGGCGCAGTTTTATCCTGCAAAAAGGCCAGCGGCTGCGTTTCACCCAGCCGTACCTGGGCGCGCGGGCCTATCTGGCGGCGCCCGGCGGTTTCAATGCGCCCAAGGTGCTGGGCAGTTGCGCCAGCGTGGTCCGCGAGGAACTGGGCGGGCTCGACGGTTTCGGCCGGCCGCTGGCCGAGGGCGCGCGGCTGGAGTATTCCGGGGCAGGGGTGAACCTCAAGGAACTGTCGGGCAAGCAACTGCCGGACCTGCAATCGAAGGCGCCGCTGGAGGTGATTCTCGGGGCGCAGATCGGCCAGTTCAGCGGGCAGAGCCTGTTCGATGCCTTCAACAGCGCCTGGACCCTGGACAGCCGCGCCGATCGCATGGGCATGCGTCTGCTGGGGCCGCAGCTGCGCTATCAAGGGGCGCCGATGATCTCCGAGGGTATTCCCCTGGGGGCGATCCAGGTGCCGCCGGACGGCCAGCCGATTGTCCTGCTCAACGACCGGCAGACCATTGGCGGGTATCCACGGCTGGGAGCCTTGACGCCCCTGGCGCTGGCGCGGCTGGCGCAATGCCTGCCGGGCAGCGAGGTGCGCCTGATGCCGGTGGTGCAGGAGACGGCGTATCGGCAGCAGATCGAGTTTTTACGGCGGTTTGTCTGAACCGATGTAGCCGCTGCCGCAGGCTGCGATAAGGCCCGAAGGGCCTTCAAGCGGACTCAAGAGCGCGTCTGCTTCGCAGCCGATCGCAGCCTGCGGCAGCGGCTACAGGGATCGCGTTGGACGGGATCCTATTTGGAGAGAAACCGCATCCCTTCTTCCAGGCCGCGCAAGGTCAGCGGGTACATCTGGTCTTCGATCAGCTCGCGCACGATGTTGGTCGAGGCGGTATAGCCCCAGGTGTCTTTCGGGTAGGGGTTGATCCAGATGAGCTTCTTGTACTTCTCCATGAAGCGCTGCATCCACACGTAGCCGGCTTCTTCGTTCCAGTGCTCGACGCTGCCGCCGGCCTGGGTGATTTCGTAAGGCGCCATGGCGGCGTCGCCGACGAAGATCACTTTGTAGTCGGCGCCGTACTTGTGCAGCACGTCCTGGGTCGAGGTGCGTTCCGAGCCGCGGCGCAGGTTGTTCTTCCACACCGACTCATAGATGAAGTTGTGGAAGTAGTAGTACTCCAGGTGCTTGAACTCGGTCTTGCAGGCCGAGAACAGCTCCTCGCAGATCTTCACGTGGGCATCCATCGAGCCACCGATATCGAACAGCAACAGCAGCTTGATGCTGTTGCGCCGCTCCGGGCGCATCTGGATGTTCAGCAGGCCGGCGTCGCGGGCGGTGTGGTCGATGGTGCCATCGATGTCCAGCTCGTCCGCCGCGCCCTGGCGGGCGAACTTGCGCAGACGGCGCAGGGCCACCTTGATGTTGCGGGTGCCCAGTTCCACCGAGTCGTCGAGGTTCTTGTATTCGCGCTGGTCCCAGACCTTGACCGCCTTGCCCTGGCGCTTGCCGGCGTCGCCGACGCGGATGCCTTCCGGGTTGAAGCCGCCGGAGCCGAAGGGGCTGGTGCCGCCGGTGCCGATCCACTTGTTGCCGCCGGCGTGGCGTTCCTTCTGTTCTTCCAGGCGTTTCTTGAACTCTTCGATCAGCTTGTCCAGGCCGCCGAGGGACTGGATCTGCGCCCGTTCCTCATCGCTCAGCGAGCGCTCGAACTCCTTGCGCAGCCAATCCTCAGGGATCAGCGCCTGCAGGTGGTCGTCGAGTTTTTCCAGGCCGTTGAAGTAGGCGCCGAACGCGCGGTCGAACTTGTCGAAGTGCCGCTCGTCCTTCACCAGGATCGCCCGGGACAGGTAATAGAACTCGTCCATGTCGGCGAAGGTCACGCGCTGCTTGAGCGCGTTGATCAGGTCGAGCAGCTCGCGCACCGACACCGGAACCTTGGCGGCACGCATTTCATTGAACAGGTTGAGCAGCATGACAATGCCCTCTCAGCGGGTGCCGCGACGGCTCATGAACGCCAGGCGTTCCAGCAATTGTACGTCCTGCTCGTTCTTCACCAGGGCGCCGGCCAGTGGCGGGATGGCCTTGGTCGGATCGCGTTCGCGCAGCACCGCTTCGCCGATGTTGTCGGCCATCAGCAGCTTGAGCCAGTCCACCAGCTCGGAGGTCGAAGGCTTCTTCTTCAGGCCCGGCACCTTGCGCACGTCGAAGAACACGTCCAGCGCTTCGCTGACCAGGTCCTTCTTGATGTCCGGGTAGTGCACGTCGACGATTTTCTGCAGGGTGGTGCGGTCGGGGAAGGCGATGTAGTGGAAGAAGCAGCGGCGCAGGAAGGCGTCCGGCAGCTCTTTCTCGTTGTTGGAGGTAATGATGATGATCGGGCGCTGCTTGGCCTTGATGGTCTCGTCGATTTCGTAGACGTAGAACTCCATCTTGTCGAGTTCCTGCAACAGGTCGTTGGGGAACTCGATGTCGGCCTTGTCGATTTCGTCGATCAGCAGGATCACCCGCTCCTCGGATTCGAAGGCCTCCCACAGCTTGCCTTTCTTCAGGTAGTTGCGGATGTCATGCACCTTGTCCACGCCCAACTGCGAATCGCGCAGGCGGCTCACCGCGTCGTACTCGTACAGGCCCTGGTGAGCCTTGGTGGTGGACTTGATGTGCCAGGTGATCAGCTTGGCACCGAAGGACTCGGCCAGTTGCTCGGCGAGCATGGTCTTGCCGGTGCCTGGTTCGCCCTTGACCAGCAGCGGCCGCTCCAGGGTGATGGCGGCATTGACTGCCAGCTTCAGGTCATCGGTGGCGACGTACGCGCTGGTGCCTTCGAACTTCATCTGCAATTCCTCGAACGGTAACGCCGACGTGCATCGAGCAGGTCGGAAGAATAAAACACGAATGGCCGACTATAGCGCGGCGCCCGGTCGACTGTGAACGCAGACGCCCTATTCAGTCTCTGAATGGGGCGTCACATGGTGACTCAGTCAGTGGATGGCTTGGGGCGCTCATACTGGGCATTGAAGGCCTCGATGAAACCATTGCGTAAAATCTGTAAAAAAGCCTGGAATGCGCTGACATCACGCTGATGTACGCTGCCTTTGAGTTCAACCCGGGTGGCGAACTGGTTTTTCCCCTGGTTTTTCAGCACGGTTTCGCTGCCCCCCACCAGGGCTTCCCAGATCGAGCGGAATATCCCCTTGTCCTTGTTCTCGACATCCTGCCGCCAGTTGAACACATCGACATCGCGCAACAGCGGCTTTATATAGCCGGTGAGCTGGCCCTTGTTGGCCTCGGCTTCGATCACCAGGTCACCGTGGCCGGCGTTGAAGTCGAATTTGCCATAGGCGCCGGCGAAGTCGTTCAAGCGCTTGAGTTCGATGTCCTGCACACGCAGGCGGAACGCGAAGTCCTGGAAGTCGCTCAGCGGGTCGAAGGTGGCGTTGGTTTCCAGGGGCGCATGGTCCAGCAGCATGGCCTTGCCTTCGAGGCGGGCGTCACGTTTGCCCTGGGTGTCGACCACGTTGGTCAGGTTGTAGGCGCTGGCGTTGACCTGGGTGGCGCTCATGTTCACCGGCGGTTTGGAGTTGAAGTTACGGAAACTGATCTTGCCGTCGCTGACTTGTACTTCGTTGAGGGTGATGGGCAGCAGCTTGTTCAGCTGGGCCCGCCAGTCGGTGCCTTCGCCGGTTTGCGAATTCTTTTTGTTGGAGCCGTCGACGAAGTTGACCTGTGGCCCGACGAATTGCACTTCGGCCACCACTGCATGGTCGTACCACAGGGAGTGCCAGCTCACCGACAGATCGAGCAGCGGAGCATTGACGAACGGCACCGGCACCTTGCCGTCGACCTTGACGATTTTCAGGCCGTTGATCCGGTACGCACCGCGCCACAGGGCCAGGTCGACATCGGCGATCTGGCCGCGGTAGTCGCCCATGTTGGCGAGCCGGTCATTGAGGTAGTCACGCACCAGATAGGGCAGGGCGATGTGCAGGGCAACCAGCAGCACCAGCACCCCGGCGAGGGTCCACAGTGGCCAACTGTAGCGACGTTTCATGAGCATGAGTCTCCAGCCATGTGCCTTATAGCGATTGACTCCCCGGCATTGCAGTCGTTCGTCCCGACTGGACGCTCATGGGTGCGAGGCATACCCTTGGACACTTCCTTTCACGCTGTACAAGGACCCAGCCATGAGCCGCATTTTCGTCGACAACGCCCATTCCATTGGCAATACGCCGCTGGTGCAGATCAACCGCATCGCGCCCCGCGGCGTCACCATCCTGGCCAAGATCGAAGGGCGCAACCCGGGTTATTCGGTGAAGTGCCGGATCGGCGCGAACATGATCTGGGACGCGGAAAGCAGCGGCAAACTCAAGCCGGGCATGACCATCATCGAGCCGACCTCGGGCAATACCGGCATCGGCCTGGCATTCGTCGCCGCGGCCCGTGGCTACAGGCTGGTCCTGACCATGCCGGCGTCGATGAGCATCGAGCGGCGCAAGGTGCTCAAGGCCCTGGGGGCCGAGCTGGTGTTGACCGAGCCGGCCAAGGGCATGAAAGGCGCGATCGAGAAGGCCGCGGAAATCCTTGCCAGCGACCCTGAAAAATATTTCATGCCGCAGCAGTTCGATAACCCGGCCAACCCGGCGATCCACGAGAAAACCACCGGTCCGGAAATCTGGAATGACACCGATGGCGCCGTGGACGTGCTGGTGGCCGGCGTCGGCACTGGCGGCACCATCACCGGGGTTTCCCGCTACATCAAGAAGACCCAGGGCAAACCTATCCTGTCGGTGGCGGTGGAGCCGAGCGTGTCGCCGGTGATCACCCAGAAACTGGCCGGCGAAGAGATCAAGCCCAGCCCGCACAAGATCCAGGGCATCGGTGCCGGTTTTGTGCCGAGCAACCTCGACCTGTCGGTGGTCGACCGGGTCGAGCTGGTGAGCGACGAGGAATCCAAGGCCATGGCCCTGCGCCTGATGCAGGAGGAGGGGATCCTCTGTGGCATTTCCTCCGGCGCGGCGATGGCGGTGGCGGTGCGCCTGGCAGAAACCCCCGAGATGCAGGGCAAGACCATAGTGGTGGTGCTGCCGGATTCGGGTGAGCGTTACCTGTCGAGCATGCTGTTCAGCGACCTGTTCACCGAGCAGGAGAACCAGCAGTAAGACACAAGGGAAGGTGATCGCCGGAGCCGGCTGGCCGGCGATCGAAGGTACGGCGGCTGCGGCGTGCAGGGCACAGCACAATTGTGCTGACCTGCATCAGCTGGCGTTCAGGTGACTTATGTTAATTAGCGTTTTATTGCACGACTGTTAACACTGTTTGTTGGTTTGTGCGGGTTTTTCCAGGGGCCAGGAGTGTTTATGATGGCCGGCTGCCATGTCGGATGAATGCTGCCCCGCTGGTAATTATTTCAAGGAGATATTGCATGAGCCTTTCGTTTGCCGCCAAGTCCGCGGTGTTGCTGCTATTCATCGGCAGTACTCTCTACGTGCATTTACGCGGTAAGGCTCGACTGCCGGTGCTGCGTCAGTTCGTCAACCATTCGGCACTGTTCGCTCCTTATAACGCCTTGATGTACCTGTTTTCCGGCGTGCCTTCCAAGCCTTACCTGGACCGCAGCAAGTTCCCCGAGCTGGATGTGCTCAAGGACAACTGGGAAGTGATCCGCGACGAGGCCATGCACCTGTTCGACGAGGGTTACATCCGCGCCGCCGAGAAGAATAACGACGCCGGTTTCGGTTCGTTCTTCAAGAAGGGATGGAAGCGTTTCTACCTCAAGTGGTACGACAAACCGCTGCCATCGGCCGAAATGCTGTGCCCGAAGACCGTTGAACTGGTCAGTCGTATTCCCAACGTCAAGGGCGCGATGTTTGCCCTGCTGCCCGGTGGCAGCCACCTGAACCCACACCGTGATCCGTTCGCCGGTTCCCTGCGTTATCACCTGGGCCTGTCCACGCCGAACTCCGACGACTGCCGGATCTTCGTCGACGGCCAGGTCTACGCCTGGCGCGATGGCGAAGACGTGATGTTCGACGAAACCTACGTGCATTGGGTGAAGAACGAGACCGACAAGACTCGGGTCATCCTGTTCTGCGACATCGAGCGTCCACTGAGCAACTCGCTGATGACCCGCATCAACCGCTGGATCAGCGGCTGGCTGGGGCGTGCCACCGCGCCGCAGAACCTCGACGACGAGCGCGTCGGCGGGATCAACCAGGCCTATGCCTGGAGCAAGCGTTTCAGCGACCGCATCAGTGGTGTGGTCAAGCAATGGAAACGCCGCAATCCGAAGCTCTACCGCGTCCTGCGTCCGGTGCTGGCGGTGGTGGTCCTGACCGCCCTGGGCTACTGGCTGTTCGGATAAGGCGTTGCAATGAATATCGGGCGCTGGTTATAGTCGGCGCCCGGTGTATCAGAAGACTCACCTTCCTCTTCAGAAAGATCAGCACATGCCTCATTCCCTCATCAACGCGGTAGTCGATTCAGCGGTCAACGCTGGCGTCGTGCCGTGCGGGAACCCGCAGCCTGTGCAGATCAGTCATTACCCCCCACCTGTCAGTAGCACGCCGGTGTGCGCCGTCGTATCACCGCCGGGCGTTGTCGTACGGGGCTGATCAGCAACCTCTGCTGTTGCCCGCGCCCGCCAGAAAAAAACTACTGAATTTCAGCCTCGGCTGAGTTGGCCATTTGCCTGATTACAGGTGGTATTCATGTTGTTCATAGCAAAAAAGTCCGCGCTCGCGGCGGCTTCCACGAGCCTGTTCGTCCTGCTCTGGAGCAGTGGGGCGATTTTCTCCAAATGGGGGCTGGCCCATGCCTCGCCCTTTGCCTTCCTGTTGTTTCGTTTCGCCATCGCCCTGTGCGGCCTGGTGCTGTTGATTCCCTTGCTCAAGCTGCGTTTGCCCCGCGGGCGCAAGCCGATGCTGTACGCGGTGGCCACCGGGCTGGTGTTGCTGGGGGCGTACCAGATCTTCTACCTGCTGGCCCTGGACCTGAAAGTCACCCCCGGCGTGATGGCCACCATCATGGGGGTGCAGCCCATCCTCACCGTGGTGATCATGGAGCGTCAGCGTTCCTGGAGCAGGATGTTCGGCCTGGCGCTGGGCCTGGCCGGGTTGATCATGGTGGTCTACCAGGGCATTGGCCTGGCAGGCATGTCGCTGGCCGGGATGCTCTTCGGCCTGCTGGCCCTGGTGAGCATGACCCTGGGCTCGATCATGCAGAAACGCATCAGTGACAACCCGCTGGGCACCCTGCCGGTGCAATACCTGGCCGGGCTGTTGCTGTGCGCGCTGTTCGTGCCGTTCCAGTCGTTTCACTTCGAGCGCAGCGTCGGCTTTATTGTCCCGGCGCTGTGGATGGGACTGGTGGTCTCGGTGCTGGCGACCCTGCTGCTGTACCGGCTGATCGCTCGCGGCAACCTGGTGAATGTCACCAGCCTGTTCTACCTGGTGCCGGCGGTGACGGCCGTGATGGACTACCTGTTCTTCGGTAATCGACTGGCGCTGCTGAGCGTGTTCGGCATGCTGTTGATCATCGTCGGGCTGGTGTTCGTGTTCCGCAAAAACAGCTGATTCAGAAAGTGCCGGGCGCAGCTTTCGACTTGATCGAAGCTGCGCCTTTTTTTGTCTGGGGCGCACCCTTCAGATTGGCCAGGACTGGCCGATAGCAATGGTGGCTTATTGATATTAAATTGCGTTCGCTTTTACCCTATTTATTAAGGCTTTGGGAATAAGACAAACCTTAAAAATTAAAGATTCCTTCTACACTGACGACATACTCTTCAGGCCCAATGGAGATAGTCAGAATGAGTAGCAAGCTGGTTTTGGCAGGTGTCGGCATGTTTCTAGGTTTGAGTGGAATCTGTTCCGCAGCCCCTCAAAGCATCCAGGGAACGATCTATTTTCACGGCAGCATCGTCGAGGAACCTTGCACGCCAAGCTCGACTGCCAATGGCGGGGCCGTATTGAGCCTGCGCCAGTGCCCACAACTGTCGCGGGGTAACGACATCCGGGTGCACGGGGTCGGTCCGTCGAGCACGGTGACGGCCGTCGGCCAGTCGCCGGTCAACGTCAAACTGGTGACGGACAGCGGCAAGGACGGGCGCTACTACGATCAGCACTATGCGCTGGTCGATGGGGCAGGCAAACCGGTGAACTCGGGGACCTACCTGATTACCCTGACGTCGCCATGACGCAGGTATAGCCCAATGCCCGGCGCTAGAGCGCCGGGTATTGAATGGCCGTCACGGATGCCCCCGTTGTTGCTGGAGGCATGCCTTGACGAAAGGCAAAAAAAGACCGGCAAGTGCACCTTGCCGGTCAATCCACAATACGCAGCGGCGGGGCCGCCGCTGCGTGATCAGGGCGGGGTCAGAAGCGGTAGCTGGCGTTCAGGCTCAGGCCGTGTTCGCTGGCACCGCTGCCCAGTTGCCCGCTGTAGGCGGCGCCCAGGCTCAGCTCGGGAGTCACCCGGGTTTCCACTCCGGCTTCGACCACTGCGCTGTTGCGCGAGTAAGCCGCGCCTTCGGTGCGGAACGCATCGCTGCCGTCGAAACGGTAGGTGTTGGATGGCGTCATGCCGGCCAGGGCGTGTTTCCAGCCGGCGCTGCCGAACACGGTCAGCAACTTGCCGTTATCCAGCTGCTTGTCGGCGCTGGCGCGCAGACCCAGGGTGGAGAACGTCTGCTCGTCCGACGCGTGCTTGGCGCGCAGGGCCGCAGGGCCGCCATCTTCCTTGAAGCCTTCGCTCTTGACCTGCACATAGGCCAGGTTGGCGAAGGGTTCCAGCTGTACCGAAGGGCTGAGGTCGAAGCGCCGGCCCAGCTCACCGAAGGCTTGCAGGGTATTGGCGTCGTGCTTGGACTTCAGATGGTCGCTGTAGCCGGCGAAGTTCACCGAACGCTTGGCGTCGATCCGGCTCCAGGTGTACGCCATGCCGCCGCGCAGGTCGAACCCGCTGACCTGTGTTCCGCCATAGACGCCCAGATGGATGTTGTCGTTGTCGCTCGAGGAGTCGCGTGACGAGCTCTTCAGGTCGGTACGGCTGTAGCCGGTCAGCACGCCGACATGGCCGCTGTCACCAACCGCGGTATCGACACCCGTCAGGAAGCCCTTGGTGTCGCTGCGCAGGGTGGCGGTATTGCTGTCACCCTTGACCTCGCCCCAGTTGCCCAGCGTGGTGATCCACGGGGTCAGGCCGGAGTGTGCGTCGCTCGCGGTGTCAGCCGGCTGGGCGACAGTCGCCGAACGCAGACGGCTGTTCGCCGCGTCGCGCACCAGGCGGCTGTCCTGGATCAGTGCCGAACGGGTGGAGTTGTGGAACTCGCCGGACAGTTGATCGAAGGCATCGCGTGCCTGGTGGTCATCGGGCAGATAGGCGATGGCCTCGAACAGTTTGTTGTGCACCGGTGGCGTCAGCGCTGGCACGGCAGAGCCTTTCAGGCTTTGTGCCGCAGTGGCCGTGGCCCGCTGGTTAGGGGTGAAGGCGGCTTCCTGGAACAGGCGAGTCTGCTGCACATCCAGGTAGGCATTGTGGCTGTCGTAGTTGTCCACCAGGTCATAGAAGGTCGAGACCCAGGTATCGCCCGTCAGCTTGTAACGACCGCTCAGGCCCTGCTGGGTCGCGAGCACCAGATAACGACGGTCCAGCTCGTAGCGTTTGCTGTCGAGTTTGTCCGCGTTGATGATGCTGCCGTCCTCAAGCCGCGCCGCGCCGTTCACCAGCAGCCGGTCGTTGGCCCCGGTGCTCAGCAGTTCGGCATGGAAGGTCGAACCGCTGTGCTGGTCGAGATCGCCGGTCAGGCTCAGAGTGCCGATGGAGTTGCCGGGGGCGATGGTCGCGCCTTTGTGCAGGGTGACGTTGCCGACCTGGCCGTTGCCCGCCAGGGTGGCGCCGTCATACACGTCGGTCGAGCCGCCGAGCTTGCCATTGACGGCCAGGATGCCCGAATCGACGTAGCTGCGGCCGTGGAAGGCGGAGCTGTCGCCGCTCAGTTCGGTGCGCCCGGCACCGCGCTTATAGAGCGTACCGGTGCCGGAAAGGGCGCCACCGAAGGTGTAGGCGTTGGCACGGTTGAACACCAGGCTGCCGGGTGCGTCGATCTGCACGTCGCCGAGGATCGAGCCGCTGTTGCCGCCGTTCGCGCCGGCCCCCAGTTGCAGGGTGCCGTTGCTGATCAGCGTGCCGCCCTTGTAGGTGTTTTCGCCGGTGAGCACGGTGCTGCCCGTGCCGCGCTGCTCGACCGAGCCGCTGCCGTAGATGACGTGGTCGTACTGGTACTGGTTGTTGCGGTCGAACACGACCTGGCCATCGTTGCCGATATCGCTGAGCACTTCGCCTTGGCTGCCGTTGAAGGCGCCGATGTGCAGGCTGGCGTTCTTGTCGACCTGCACTTGCCCGGCCATGCGGTTGTTCAGCAGCAGTTCGCCGCCCTTGACATTCAACTGGCCGGTGAAGCCGCTGGAGTCACCGTTGAACACGGTCTGCCCGGCGATGTGATTGACGCGGCCCTTACCTTCGAAGCCGGCATCGAACTGGTAGTTGCGGTCGCTGTGGTTGAACTGGACCAGGCCCTGGCCTTGACCGAAGACCACGCGTTTGGCTTCCAGATGGCCTGCGCCCTTGGCGTCGGCGGCCTTGTCGCTGGTCGCGCCCACATAAAGCGCAGCGTTGGAGCTGCTGTCGTTGGCGATCCGCAGGGTGCCACCGCCGACTTTGGCCACGCCCTGGTTGGCGAGTACCAGGCTGGCGTTGCCGCTCTGGCCCACGATCATGTCGCCGAGGGTTTCCCACAGGCTGCCCGTGCCATCGACGCTGGCGCTGCCATTGGCGCCCTGGTTGGCACCGATGATGCCGTCCTGGCTGGTTACCTGGCCGCCATTCTTGATGTCCAGGGCACCGTTGCCGGCGCCGCCGACGATCAGGGTCTTGTCGGTGGAGAGCGAGCTGTTGTCGACGCTGACCGAACCATTCGAGCCTTTTTGTGCACCGAGGACGGTGTTGCCACCGTTCTGCACCTTGGCGCCGTTGGTGAGCGACAGCGAGCCATTGCCCGACTGGCCCACGATCATGTCACCCAGGCTTTTCCAGAGGCTACCCGCGCCATCGAGGCTGGCGCTGCCATTCGAACCCAGATCGGCAGCGATGATGCTGTCCTGGCTGTTGACCTGACCACCGTTCTTGACGTCCAGGACGCCATTGCCGGCGCCGCCGACGATCAGGGTCTTGTCGGTGGAGAGCGTACCGTTGTCGACGCTGACCGTACCGCTTGAGCCTTTTTTGGCAGCGATGACGGTGTTGCCAGCGGTCTGCACCTTGGCGCCGTTGGTCAGCGACAGCGAGCCGTTACCCGACTGGCCCACGATCATGTCGCCCAGGCTTTTCCAGAGGCTGCCCGCGCCATCGAGGCTGGCGCTGCCAGTGGAGCCCAGGTCGGCAGCGATGATGCTGTCCTGGCTGTTGACCTGACCGCCGTTCTTGACGTCCAGGACGCCATTGCCGGCGCCGCCGACGATCAGGGTCTTGTCGGTGGACAGCGTGCCGTTGTCGACGCTGACCTTACCGCTTGAGCCTTTTTGCGCAGCGATCACGGTGTTGCCAGCGGTCTGCACCTTGGCGCCGTTGGTCAGCGACAGCGAGCCGTTACCCGACTGGCCCACGATCATGTCGCCCAGGCTTTTCCAGAGGCTGCCCGCGCCATCGAGGCTGGCGCTGCCAGTGGAGCCCAGGTCGGCAGCGATGATGCTGTCCTGGCTGTTGACCTGACCGCCGTTCTTGACGTCCAGGACGCCATTGCCGGCGCCGCCGACGATCAGGGTCTTGTCGGTGGACAGCGTGCCGTTGTCGACGCTGACCTTACCGCTTGAGCCTTTTTGCGCAGCGATCACGGTGTTGCCAGCGGTCTGTACCTTGGCGCCGTTGGTGAGCGACAGCGAGCCGTTGCCCGACTGGCCCACGGTCATGTCGCCGAGGGTTTTCCAGAGGCTGCCCGCGCCATCGACGCTGGCGGTGCCAGTGGAACCCAGGTCGGCAGCGATGATGCTGTCCTGGCTGTTGACCTGGCTGCCGTTCTTGACCAGCAGGGTGCCGTTGCCGGCGCCGCCGACCACCAGGCGCTTATCGCTGGTCAGGGTTGACCCGCCGTCGGCGATGAGGGTGCCGGTTGCGCCACGCTCGGAGCCGATCAGGGTGTCGCCCTGGGAGTGGGCTCGGGAGCCGCTTTTGAGGTTCAGGTCGGCGGAGCCGCCTTTGCCGACGATCAGGTCGCCGCCGGTGTTCAAGGTCGCGCCGTTGTTGAAGGTGGCCTTGCCCGTGGCGCCCTGTACGGTGCCCAGGGTGAAGCCGTCAGCGACATTCAGCTTGCCGCTGCCGCCGACATTCAATTGGCCCAGGCCGTTGTTGGCGGTGCCAACGTTCAGGCTGCCGACCGTTCGGGCGCTGTCCAGTTGCGCGACCTGGTTGCTCAGCCCGGGGAGCGGTCGATCGATATTGACCGCCTCATTGCTGGCGGGAGCGCCGTTGCTCCAGTTACCGCTGTTTTCCCAGGCGTTGCTGTCGTTGACGCGATAGGCGTTGCCGTCCTCGTCATAGGCAAAGTGATGGGCGTCTCCGGTCCAGTTCGTCGTGGCGAGTACGGCCGGGGCGAAGGTGCTCAACGCCAGGGCGACGGCGAGCGCGGTGCTGGAGGGTCTGAAACTGTGGGGTGTCATGGTCTTCTTTTCCAAGGCTGTGCCTGTGTGGTCGGAGGAGTGGAAACGGCGTCGGGTGCGCTAGGGATCAGCGGCGTGCGCCGAGGGGTGAAAGCGTTCGATGGCTGCACAGAGGCGCGAGGCGCTTCCCGGCCGGCAGAGGAGTTTTCTGGCTATGAAGTGCAATAGGACCGGTGCTGTAACAGTGCGGCCTGAGTGATCTGTTCATAAGCGTTGAATAACTGATCAAGTTGTCCGGAAAGTTGTGAGCGGGCCGGTAACTTAATAAAGAAGGAGGCGGGAATATACGTGGGGAGAGAGGTTGGGAACTTTTTTTAAACTTTTCAGAAATATCTTTATGGTGGTCGAGAATAATCTTTGTTGGTTGTGGTTAGTTCGTTGTTGTTATCAGTGGAACTGTCTGGTGCGGGCTTTTTTTGCGAATTTTGTTCAAGTTTTATGGGGTTTGGACGAGGGGCAAAAGAAGGGGGTAAAACATAAAGACGGCGGGGTAATGATTTTTTGCTTGAGGGGATGTTTTTATTGAGAGGGCAGTATTTGTTTTTTAGAAGACGATGGTTTTTTATTGTTTTAAGTTTTTTTGCCGAAGGGCGGAAGTTACGGTGTCCGATATGCAG
Organism: Pseudomonas sp. T8; assembly: GCF_024610635.1. NCBI lineage: Bacteria > Pseudomonadati > Pseudomonadota > Gammaproteobacteria > Pseudomonadales > Pseudomonadaceae > Pseudomonas > Pseudomonas sp. T8. The sequence continues at coordinate 2,623,083 of NZ_CP102374.1, read as the reverse complement.
TTCGATTCTGCTCAAGCCTGATCGAGACTGTTGTGCAAGTGGCGAGCGCGCCCATGTTTCAGGACCGCTCGCAATGCCGGGGAATCGACGCGATCAGCGATCCGCCAGTTCCTGGGGCGAGGCGACCCGGGCTCCCGGTTTGAGTACCAGCCACAAGGCCGCAGCGATCAGCACGCCGCCATACAAGTGGGCCATGGACAGCGGCTCGTCTAGCAGCAACGCGCCCCACAGCACCCCGAACGGCGGGATCATGAAGGTCACGGTCATCGACTTGACCGGGCCGATCGAGCTCAGCAGGCGGAAATACAGGATGTAGGCAAAGGCGGTGCAGGCCAGCCCCAGGCCCAGCAACGACAGCCAGACGCTCCAGCCGCCCCAGCTGGCGGGCGGCTGGCTGATGGTGCTGTAGGCGAAGATCGGCAGCAGGAACAGGCTGGCGCCGAGCATGCTGCCCAGGGCCGAGAGGCGACTGTCGAGGCCGCCGGCCTGGTCCAGCCAGCGCCGCGCGAGGAAGCCGGCGAAGCCGTAGCAGGTGGTGGCGAGCAGGCAGGCCAGCGCGCCCAGCAGCAGTTCCAGGTCGAATGTCATGGGGCCGGCGCGGGTCAGGATGCCCACGCCGAACAGGCCCAGGCTGACCCCGGCGATTTTTGTCGGGGTCAGTTTCTCGTGGAAGAACAGCCCGCCGATCAGCACGCCCATCAAGGGCGTGGTGGCATTGAAGATCGCCGAATAACCGGCCGGCAACACCAGGGCCGCCACCGAATACATGGTGGCGGGGATACCGGAGTTGATCACGCCAAGCAGCAGCACGGTCTTGAACTTGCCCTGGAAGTCCCAACTGATGCGCATCAGCGCGAGGATCACCAGCAGGCCGGTGGCGGCGATGGAGACGCGAAAGAAGGCCGTGGGAATGCTGCCGATCACTGGAGCGATGATGCGCATGAACAGAAAACTCGCGCCCCAGATCGCGGCCAGGGACAACAAACGCAGGGTATCGACAAGTCTCACGGCGCAACTCCTTTGGCGGCCCCTGCAACGGCCCTTTTTTCGGCAGGGCGAGAGTGTTGCCGAGAGACGGGACGCGAGCAATCGCTATCTTGCGGTCGAATGGGCGGGATCCTTCTCGCTACGGAAAAATTGCACTTCTCCTGCACCCGGTTCACTGGCTAAGCTCAGGCCTTTCCGAATTCCCGCAGAGGTCTCACCATGCCGCAGAAATGGCCCGCCGCCGATATCGCTCGAACGATCCTCGATGGCTTCGACGATTACCGCGAGCACTTTCGCCAGATCACCGACGGTGCCCGGGCCCGCTTCGAACAGGCGCAGTGGCAGGAGGCACAGACCGCCTCGGCGGCGCGGATCAACCTGTACGAGGAAAAGGTCGGCGAGACCGTGCAGCGCCTGCGCACGACGTTCGACCTGGAGACCCTGCTCGACGTCAATCAGTGGCCGCTGGTGAAAAGCGCCTATATCAGCCTGATCGACCTGCGCTTCGACGATGAGCTGTCCGAGACCTGGTACAACTCGGCCTTCTGCGGCCTGTTCAGCCACGACCTGATCAGCGACGGCTGCATGTTCATCCACACCACGCGGCCGAGCCTGCGCCGCGCCCGGGCCGCGCAGACCCGCACCTACCGGCCGCAAGGACATCTGTCGACGATGCTCGAACAGATCTTCGTCGACTACCGCTTCAGCGAGGCCTATGCCGACCTGTCCGGCGACCTGCGGCGCCTGGAGTCGCAGCTGCGGGAGAACCTGCCGGACTGGGTGTGCAAGGACCCGGAACTGGCGGTGGAGCTGTTTTCCTCGGTGCTGTACCGCAACAAGGGCGCTTACCTGGTGGGGCGCATCTACACCCACGACGAGCAGTGGCCGCTGGTGATTCCGTTGCTGCATCGTGAAGGGCGGGGCATCCAGATCGACGCGCTGATCACCGACGAAGCCGAGGTGTCGATCATCTTTTCCTTCACCCGTTCCTATTTCATGGTCGACGTGCCGGTGCCGGCGGAGTTCATCGGTTTCCTCAAGCGCATCCTGCCGGGCAAGCACATCGCCGAGCTGTACACCTCCATCGGGTTCTACAAGCACGGCAAGTCCGAGTTCTACCGGGCGCTGATCAACCACCTGGCCAACACCGACGACCAGTTCATCATGGCCCCGGGCGTGCGCGGCATGGTCATGAGCGTGTTCACCTTGCCGGGCTTCAACACCGTGTTCAAGATCATCAAGGACCGCTTCTCGCCGTCGAAAAACGTCGACCGCGCCACGGTGATCGAGAAGTACCGCCTGGTGAAAAGCGTCGACCGGGTCGGGCGCATGGCCGATACCCAGGAGTTCGCCGACTTCCGCTTTCCCCTGGGCAAGTTCGATCCGGCGTGCCTGGCGGAGTTGCTGGAAGTGGCGCCGTCGACGGTGTCGGTGGAGGGCGATACGGTGCTGATCCGCCACTGCTGGACCGAGCGGCGCATGACCCCGCTCAACCTCTACCTGGACCACGCCAACCCGGCCCAGGTGCGCGAGGCACTGGACGACTACGGCCTGGCGATCAAGCAACTGGCCGCAGCGAATATCTTCCCCGGCGACATGCTGCTGAAGAACTTCGGCGTCACCCGCCATGGCCGGGTGGTGTTCTACGACTACGACGAGATCTGCTTTCTCACCGAAGCCAACTTCCGCCACATCCCGGCGCCGCGCACCCCGGAGGACGAGATGGCGTCCGAGCCCTGGTATTCCATCGGCCCGCTGGACGTGTTCCCCGAGGAATTCCCGCCGTTCCTGTTCGCCGACGCCGGGCAGCGCAAGCTGTTCGACCAGCTGCACGGCGAGCTGTACAACGCCGATTACTGGAAAGGCCTGCAGGACGCCATTCGCGCCGGCAAGGTGATCGATGTGTTCCCGTACCGGCGCAAGGACCGGGACAACGAATAGAGGGAGCAGCGGCAAGAGGCAAGTTACAAGCGGCAAGCTAAAAGCGTAAAGCTGCGTTAATCTTGCGGCTTTTCGCTTGAAGCTTGTAGCTGCCTTTATGACCGACCAACTGCTGAAAAACCTCGACCAAGCCATGCTCGCCGACCGCCACCGATTGCGCCGGCAGCTGCTTGAGCTGCGCAAGAAACCCGACGAGGCCAAGCTTGGGCAGTGGGTCGAACGCATGCAGGCGTCCTGCGCCCAGGTGGCGGCGCGGCGCGCCAGCGTGCCGTCGATTCGCTACGACGACAGCCTGCCGATCGCCGCCAAGCGCGACGAGATCAAGGCGGCGCTGCAAAAGCACCAGGTGCTGATCATCGCCGGCGAAACCGGCTCGGGTAAAACCACCCAGCTGCCGAAGATCTGCCTGGAAATCGGTCGCGGCCAGCACGGCCTGATCGGTCATACCCAGCCTCGGCGGATCGCCGCGCGCAGCGTGGCCAGCCGGGTCGCCGAAGAGCTGGCGACGCCGCTAGGTGCCCTGGTGGGTTACCAGGTGCGCTTCGAGGACCAGAGCGACTCGAACACCCTGATCAAGCTGATGACCGACGGCATCCTGCTGGCGGAAACCCAGAACGACCGCTACCTGGAACGCTACGACACGATCATCGTCGACGAAGCCCACGAGCGCAGCCTGAACATCGACTTCCTGCTGGGCTACCTGAAGACCCTGCTGCCGCGGCGTCCGGATCTCAAGGTCATCATCACTTCGGCGACCATCGACCTGGAGCGCTTCTCCAAGCATTTCGACGATGCACCGATCGTCGAGGTCTCCGGCCGTACCTTCCCGGTGGAAACCTGGTACCGCCCGCTGACCCTGGAGCAGGACGAAGAGGGCAACCGGGTCGAGGACGACCTGACGGTGGACCAGGCGATCCTCGCCACCCTCGACGAAATCGCCGCCCATGAGCGCAGTGAACGCCGCAGCCCGGGTGACGTGCTGGTGTTCCTGCCGGGCGAGCGGGAGATTCGCGACGCCGCCGAGATGCTGCGCAAGGCCCAGCTCAAGCACACCGAAATCCTGCCGTTGTATGCGCGCCTGTCGCCGGCCGAGCAGCAGCGGATTTTCCAGTCGCACCCGGGCCGCAGGGTGGTACTGGCGACCAACGTCGCCGAGACCTCGTTGACCGTGCCGGGCATCCGCTACGTGATCGACAGCGGCACCGCGCGCATCAGCCGCTACAGCTACCGGGCCAAGGTCCAGCGCCTGCCCATCGAGGCGATTTCCCAGGCCAGCGCCAACCAGCGTAAAGGCCGCTGCGGCCGGGTCGAGCCGGGCATCTGCGTGCGCCTGTACAGCGAAGAAGATTTCAACGGCCGTCCGGAATTCACCGACCCGGAGATCCTGCGCACTAACCTGGCGGCGGTGATCCTGCAGATGCTCCATCTGCGCCTCGGTGAAATCACCGCGTTCCCCTTTATCGAGCCGCCGGATGGCAAGGCCATCAGCGACGGTTTCAACCTGCTGCAAGAACTCTCGGCGGTGGACCGCAACAGTCAGCTGACGCCGCTGGGTCGCCAGCTGGCGCGGCTGCCGGTGGACCCGCGCATGGGCCGCATGCTGCTGGAAGCGGCGAAGCTGGGCAGCCTGCAGGAAGTGCTGATCGTCGCCAGCGCCATGTCGATCCAGGACCCGCGCGAGCGGCCGCCGGAGCGCCAGCAGGCGGCCGACCAGGCCCACGCGCAATGGAAGGACGCCGACTCGGATTTCGCCGGGCTGGTCAATCTGTGGCGCGGCTTCGAAGAGCAGCGCCAGGCGCTGACCGCCAGCCCGCTGCGTAACTGGTGCCGCAAGAATTTCCTCAACTACTTGCGCCTGCGCGAGTGGCGCGACTCTCATCGCCAGCTGAGCCTGATCTGCCGCGACCTGCAGCTGAGCCTGAACAAAGAGCCGGCCGACTATCCCAAGCTGCACAAGGCGGTACTGGTCGGCCTGCTGAGCCAGATCGGCCAGAAGACCGAGGAGGGCGACTACCTCGGTGCCCGTCAGCGGCGCTTCTGGGTGCATCCGTCGTCGGGTCTTGGCAAGAAGCGTCCGCAGTGGCTGATGACCGCCGAGCTGGTGGAAACCACCAAGCTCTACGCGCGCATGGTGGCGAAGATCGAACCGGACTGGATCGAGCCGCTGGCCGGGCACCTGATCAAGAAGAACCACTTCGAACCGCATTGGGAGAAGAAGCGCGGGCAGGTGGTGGCCTACGAGCAGATCACCCTGTTCGGCCTGATCGTGGTCGGTCGCCGCCCTGTGCATTACGGCCCGGTGGACCCGGTGGTGTCGCGCGAACTGTTTATCCGCGAAGGCCTGGTGCGTGGCGAGATCCAGTCGAAAGCCAAGTGCCTGAGCGCCAACACGCGCTTGCTGGAACAGCTCGACGAACTGGAAGCCAAGGCCCGGCGCCGCGACATCCTCGCCGACGAGGAAACCCTGTTCGCCTTCTACGACGCGCGCCTGCCGGCGGAGATCCACCAGACCGCGACCTTCGACAGCTGGTACCGGGTGCACAGCCAGAAAGACCCGCAGCTGCTGATCATGCGTGAGGAAGACGTGTTGGCCCGCGAGGCCAGCGAAGTCACCGCCATGCAGTACCCGGACACCTTGCAGATCGGCGATTTGGAACTGGCCCTGAGTTACCACTTCGAGCCCAACCATCCACGGGACGGCGTGACCCTGCGGGTGCCGGCGCCGTTGCTGCCGGCCTTGCCCGCCGAGCGTCTGGAATGGCTGGTGCCGGGGCTGGTGGAAGCCAAGTGCATCGCCCTGGTGCGCAACCTGCCCAAGGCGTTGCGCAAGAACTTCGTGCCGGTGCCGGACTTCGTCAAGGCGGCCCTGGCGCGTATCGATTTCGCCCAGGGCTCGCTGCCCCAGGCGCTGGGTCGCGAGCTGCTGCGCATGACCGGGGCACGGGTCAGCGACGAGGCCTGGGCCGAGTCGGCGCAACAGGTGGAAAGCCACCTGCGGATGAACCTGGAAATCGTCGACGCCCAGGGCAAGTTCCTCGGCGAAGGCCGCGACCTGGCCGAGCTGACCGCGCGTTTCGCCGAAGCCAGCCAGGCTGCCCTGGCGGTGCCGCAAACCGCGAAAAGCCAGCAGCCGGTAGAGGCCAAGGTGTTCGCCGCGGTGGCGGAAAAGACCCAGCAGAAGATCGCCGGGCTGTCGATGACGGTGTATCCGGCGCTGGTAGAAGAGGGGGGCACGGTTAAGGAGGGGCGTTTCTCCACTCCGGCCGAAGCCGAGTTCCAGCATCGCCGCGCCTTGCAGCGCCTGTTGCTGCAACAGCTGGCCGAGCCGGCCAAGTTCCTGCGCAACAAGCTGCCGGGGCTGACCGAGCTGGGCCTGCTGTATCGCGAGTTGGGGCGCGTCGACGCCCTGGTGGAGGACATCCTGCTGGCCAGCCTCGACAGCTGCGTGCTGGACGGCGAGGACAGCCTGCCCCGGGATGGCGCCGGCCTGGCGTCGCTGGCCGAACGCAAGCGCGGCAGCTGGACCGAGCACGCCGAGCGCCTGGCGCGCCTGACCCTGGATATCCTCAAGCTCTGGCACAGCCTGCAAAAGCGCTTCAAGGGCAGGATCGACCTGGCCCAGGCGGTGGCGCTGAACGACATCAAGTCGCAGCTAAGCCACCTGGTGTATCCGGGTTTTGTCCGCGAGACCCCGGCGCAATGGCTCAAGGAGCTGCCGCGTTACCTCAAGGCCGTCGAGCTGCGTTTCGAGAAACTCGGCAGCCAGGTGCAGAAGGACCGGGTCTGGAGTACCGAACTGGCCGGCCTGTGGAACCAGTACCAGGCCCGCGCCGGCAAACATGCCCAGGAAGGCAAGCGCGACCCGCAGCTGGAGCTGTACCGCTGGTGGCTGGAGGAATACCGGGTGTCGCTGTTCGCCCAGCAACTGGGCACCAAGGCGCCGATTTCCGACAAGCGCCTGAACAAGCAGTGGAGCCAGGTGGAAGCCTGATACGACGCCTGTAGCCGCTGCCGCAGGCTGCGATAAGGTCCGAACGACCTTCCCGCGATCTCAGGGAGCACGCCCTCTTCGAGGTCGATCGCAGCCTGCGGCAGCGGCTACAGCGATCTGTGATGGCGGCGATTACGCTTGCCGATAGGGCCAAACGCCGGCGTTTATGGCAAACTTCGCCGTTATAAATGCCGGCCCCGCGGTTTTGAGCGTTCGCCGCCCGGGCAAAGCGGAATAAAGCGATGTCAGGTCCTATTCCGCCAGTCGGGATAGACCATTTACGGTTTGGTACGACGGTGCCAATACCTTCTGCCTGAACAGAATAGAGGAACGACCGTGCATAACGTCGTCATCAGCGGCACTGGCCTGTACACCCCGGCCAACAGCATCTCCAACGAAGAGCTGGTGGAGTCTTTCAACACCTACGTGCATCAGTTCAACGCCGACAACGCGCAAGCGATCGAGCGCGGCGACGTTCAGGCCCTGACCGAATCCAGCGCGGCCTTCATCGAGAAGGCCTCCGGCATCAAAAGCCGCTTTGTCATGGACAAGGACGGCATCCTCGATCCGCAGCGCATGACCCCGCGTCTGCCCGAGCGTTCCAACGACGAATGGTCGGTGCTCTGCCAGATGGCCATCGGCGCCGCCGAACAGGCCCTGCAACGCGCTGGCAGGACCGCCGCGGACATCGACGGGGTGATTGTCGCCTGCTCCAACCTGCAGCGCGCCTACCCGGCCATCGCCATCGAAGTCCAGGAAGCCCTGGGCATCGCCGGTTTCGGTTTCGACATGAACGTGGCCTGCTCCTCGGCCACCTTCGGCATCCAGGCCGCCTGCAACAGCGTGCAACTGGGCCAGGCCCGGGCGATCCTGATGGTCAACCCGGAAGTCTGCACCGGCCACCTGAACTTCCGTGACCGCGACAGCCACTTCATCTTCGGCGACGCGGCCACCGCGGTGATCATCGAACGGGCTGACCTGGCCACCTCGCCGTACCAGTTCGACATCATCAGCACCAAGCTGCTGACCAAGTTCTCCAACAACATCCGCAACAACTTCGGCTTCCTCAACCGCGCCGCGGAAGAGGGCATCGGCGCGCCGGACAAACTCTTCGTGCAGGAAGGCCGCAAGGTGTTCCGCGATGTCTGCCCGATGGTGGCGGAACTGATCGCCGAGCACCTGCAGGAAAACCAGCTGAACGTCAGCGACGTGAAGCGTTTCTGGCTGCACCAGGCCAACCTCAGCATGAACCACCTGATCGTCAAGAAACTGCTGGGCCGCGAAGCCACCGAAGAGGAAGCGCCGGTGATTCTCGACACCTACGCCAACACCAGTTCGGCCGGTTCGGTGATCGCTTTCCACAAGAACCAGGACGACCTGCCCAGCGGCTCGCTGGCGGTGCTCAGCTCGTTCGGCGCCGGTTATTCGATTGGCAGTGTGCTTCTGCGCAAGCGTTGACAGTCTTATGGATCGCAGCCGCTGAGCGCTGGCCGTCGGCTCCTGCATAGGCCGGCGGCGCTGGGCGGCTGCGATCCCTGATTCCGATTACGAGGCATGAATGTCCGCAGCTGACGACACGCAACTGCTTGAACGCCTGTTGGCCGGCGAGCAAAAGGCCTACAAGGAACTGGTCGGCACCTACCAGAGCGCGATGCGCGCCGTGGCCTACGCCATTGTCGGCCAGCGCCACGCCGACGAAGTGGTGCAGGATGCCTGGCTGTCGGTGGTGCGCAACCTGGCCGGTTTCCAGGGGCGCTCCAGCCTCAAGACCTGGCTGTTGACCATTACCGCCAACTCGGCGAAAAGTCGCTACAAACAGAACCGCCGGGAAGTCCTGCTGGATGACTTGCCGTCCCCCCATGGCACCATCGGCGACGAGCGTTTTTCTTCCGCTGACGGTCACTGGCTGGTGGCGCCGTTCGCCTGGCACGCCGACACCCCGGAAGCCCTGCTCACCGAGGCCGAGCTGCGCGAGTGCCTGGAACACACCTTGCTGAGCCTGTCGGAACTGCAAGGCAGCGTGTTGACCCTGCGCGAGCGCCAGGGCCTGGAGTTGGAGGAGATTTGTAATCTTCTGGACATTTCCCTCTCCAATGTCCGGGTGCTGCTGCACCGGGCGCGGCTGAAGATTTTTGCCACGGTGGAGCACTTCGAGGAGACCGGCCAATGCTGACCTGCAAGGAACAAGTGGCACGCTCCAGCGACTATCTCGATGGTCAGCTGAGCTTTCGCCAGCGCCTGATCCAGCGCCATCACCTGTTGTTCTGCCCCAATTGCCGGCGCTTCCTGCGGCAGATGCGCCTGATGCAGGCCACCCTGCGCAAGATGCCCGAAGCGCCTGTCGCCGATGTTGATGCGCTGGCCGAACGCCTGGCCGCCGAGCGCAAGCGCAACGCCTGATTCACCCGACCATCCTCCCGTAGCCGCTGAAGCCTCAAGAGCGCGACCGCTTCGCGCTCGATCGCAGGCTTCGCCAGCGGCTACACCAACGCCTGCAAGGCATACCAATTCCTGTAGCCGCTGCCGCAGGCTGCGATAAGGCCGAAGGCCTTCAGCGATCTTGAAGTCGCCGCGGCCGTTCTCCGAACGCGACCCGGGTCGACCGCAGGCTTCGCCAGCGGCTACACCAACGCCTGCAAGACATACCAACTCCTGTAGCCGCTGCCGCAGGCTGCGATAAGGCCGAAGGCCTTCAGCGATCTTGAAGTCGCCGCGGCCGTTCTCCGAACGCGGCCCGGGTCGATCGCAGGCTTCGCCAGCGGCTACACCAACGCCTGCAAGACATACCAACTCCTGTAGCCGCTGCCGCAGGCTGCGATAAGGCCGAAGGCCTTCAGCGATCTTGAAGTCGCCGCGGCCGTTCTCCGAACACGGCCCGGGTCGATCGCAGCCTGTGGTAGCGGCTACATTGGATCCCGCTTTTTCCAAAATCCCCCGCCCAAGGCTCTAGTACAGGCTTTTTGCCTTATTTCGTTTGGAAGTAAAAAAGTTCCGCTGTCATCAAATCTTTATCTATCAGCAACTCCCCTGAAATAACCCGCCGCCAAGATTCCCTCCCAACACAAGCGGGCCTGACTCGCGTGTTTTTTCCAGCGCTACAGACCACCAATTAGGGGAAATCTTCGATGATCCGTAAGCACTTCGCCGGTTTTGCCGCCAGCGCCCTGGCCCTGGCAGTTACCGCCCAGGCTTTCGCTGGCACCGTCACCACCGATGGCGCCGATATCGTAGTCAAGACCAAGGGCGGCCTTGAGGTCGCCACCACAGACAAAGAGTTCAGCTTCAAGCTCGGTGGTCGCCTGCAAGCCGACTACAGCCGCTTCGACGGTGTCTACACCAAGAACGGTGACACCGCCGACGCCGCTTACTTCCGTCGCGCGTTCCTCGAACTGTCCGGCGTGCTGTACACCGACTGGGCCTACACCATCAACTACGACTTCTCCCACAACACCGGCGACTCCGATAACGGCTACTTCGACGAAGCCTCGCTGGCTTACAACGGCTTCAAGCCGGTGTCGATCAAGGTTGGTCGCTTCGACCCGGACTTCGGCCTGGAAAAAGCCACCAGCTCCAAGTGGGTCACCGCGCCGGAACGTAACATCGCCTACGACATGGTCGACTGGGCCAACACCCACCAGAACGGCATGGGCCTGCAAGCTTCCAGCACCTTCGCCGACTCCTTCTATGCCTCGGCCGGCGTGTTCAGCAAGGACACCGACGACACCGACGGCGACAGCGTCAAGCAGGTCAACGGTCGCTTCGTCTTCGCCCCGATGCACGATGCCGGCAACGTCCTGCACTTCGGTGTGAACGTGGCTTCGCGCGATGTCTCCGACACCGCTTTCGATTCCCGTTATCGCACCCGCATGGGCATGCGTGGCGTCGAGACTCTGGGTGGTAACGATGCCGGTACCAACGGCAACCGTCCGGTGCTGGGCGGCAGCTCGACTTCGCCGGCCGGTTCCTTCGACCGCGACACCGCGCTGGGTCTGGAAGCCGCGTTCGCCATGGGCCCGGCCTCGATCCAGGGTGAATACATCACCCGCAAGACCAAGGCTGATTCCAACGCCTACGAAGACATCAAGGGCCACGGTTTCTACGTGCAGGGCGCCTACACCCTGACCGGCGAATCCCGCGGCTACAAGGTTGGCAAGTTCGACGCCATCAAGCCGGCCAACAAAGCCTTCGGCGCCTGGGAACTGTTCTATCGTTACGACAGCATGACCGTCGAAGACGACAACATCACCACCGCCAGCCTGACCCGCGACGTCGGCGATGCCGAAGTCAAGGTGCACAACCTGGGTGTGAACTGGTACGCCAACGAAGCAGTGAAAATCTCTGCCACCTACGTCAAGGCCAAGACCGACAAGGTCACCAACGCCACGGCCGCCAGCGGTGGTACACCGGCCAAGCGTACCGGCGACGACGACGGCGACGGCTTCATCGTTCGCGCGCAGTACGTGTTCTGATGTCGATGCACTTGCTGTAAAGAGCTCTTTCTCATCCGTTAAAGCTCCTTTCGTTTCAGCCCCGCTCCGGCGGGGTTTTTTTTGCCCGGCTCCCGGCTAACGCCAGACCGGCAGCAGGTCGAAGCTGAACAGCAGGTGGGCCAGGGCATTGGCCAGGCCGAACAGCAGCACCAGGACGATCATCGGCGTGCCACCCCAGACCCGGTACAGCGGGCTGGCGAAGCGTTTGCGCGAGGCATGGGCGAGCAGGGCCGGGGTGATCACTGCCCAGACGGTCGCCGCCAGGCCGGCGAAGCCGATGGCGAGAATGAAGCCTTCCGGCCAGATCAGCGCGCAGCCGATCGGCGGGGCGAAGGTGACCAGCGCGCTTTTCAGGCGGCCCCGGGGGCTGTCGTCGAAGCCCAGGGAATCGGCGATGTAGTCGAACAAGCCGAGGGTGACGCCGAGGAACGAACAGGCCACGGCAAAGTTGGAGAACAGGGTCAGCAGCAGGTCGACCCGGGCGCTGTTGAGCATGCCGCCCAGGGCGCTGATCAATACATCGATGGTGCCGCCCTGGCGGGCGATGTCCTTGAACTGATCGCGGGGCAGGGTGCCCATGGTGCAGAGCATCCACACCGTGTACAGGACCAGGGCGATCAGGGTGCCGATCAGCAGGCAGTTGCGGATGCGCTGCGGGTCCTTGCCGTAGTGCTTCATCAGGCTCGGCACGTTGCCGTGAAAGCCGAAGGAGGTCAGGCAGAACGGCAGGGTCATGAACAGATAGGGCAGGTAGTCCGGTTGCGGGTTGCCGCGATCGAGCAAAACCTGTGGCTGCACATGGCCGAGCAGGCCGCCGAAGGTCAGGAAGAAGGCAAGGATCTTGGCGCCGAACACCAGGGTGGTGATGCGGCTGACCGCCGCGGTGCTGAGCCAGACCACCAGGGCCACCGCCAGGGCGAACAGCAGGCCGCCGTTGCGCGAGGAAATCTCCAGGCCCAGGGTGTGGGCGGTGTGGCGGATCACCGAGCCGCTGGCCGAGATATAGGCATAGGTCAGGATGTACAGGACGAACACCAGGGTGGCGCCGTTGAACAGGCTCCAGCGCCGGCCGATCAGGTCGCGGGTGATGGTCGAGAAACTCGCCCCCGGCCGGTAGTTGAGGTTGGCTTCGAGGATCATCAGCCCCGAGTGCAGGGTGCAGAACCACGACAGCACCAGCACCGCGAGGGAGCCTTGGAACCACAGCCCCGACATCATCACCGGCAGCGAGAACATGCCGGCTCCGACAATGGTGCCGCCGATGATCATGGCGCCGCCGATGACCGAGGGCCGGCGTTCGGCGACCGTGCGATGGGAGGTTGAAGGGGATGAAGCAATGGACGTACCGCGCATGGCAAGGCCTGCAATGAAATTGTTATTGGAGGTAGCGAGGGGCGCCTCGGGCAGCGGGAAACCGGCAGGCCGGCTCCCGCACACCCGGGCGGCGACTCAGCGCAGAGCCAGCAGGCGGCTCAGTTGCTGCGCCATGTGCAGCAGCCGGTCGTCCTGCCCGGGCAAGGCGTCGAACGACAGCCCGACCGGCAGGCTGCCGGCGGCGGCCACCGGTACGCTGACACTCGGCGCCGCCAGGTTGCTGGCCGGATCGGTGTTGCGTACGAAACGCTCGAAATGCTCCTGAGCGCCGCTGTCGCTCAGCAGCGGCGCGGTGCAGCTGACGGTCGGGTAGGCGATCAGGTCGAGCCGGTGCTGCTGGAACAGCCCGGCGTATTCGCGATCCAGGCGGATCTTGCTCATCAAGGCCTGCACGTAGTCCTCATAGGAAATGGCCGGGCTCTCCAACTGCGCCATAAGGGTCTTCTTGATCTGTGGGTCGCGGATCTGCGCCAGGATCTCGAGGAACCGCTCGCCGCAGCCGGCCTTCAGCAGGAAGCGCGGGAAGTCGATGAAGAACTCGAAGATCGGCAGCGGGAACTGGATGCTTTCGTTGATCTCGCCGATCAGGCGGTCGTCTACCGGCACCATCTCCACGCCCTGATCGGCCAGGCAATCGATCGCCGCGCGGCAATCGCTGTGGACCTTGGTCTCCAGCTCGGACCAGAAGAACTGCTGGGGAATGCCGATGCGCAGGCGCTTGGGCTCGATCGGCGCGGTGCAGGAAGCACCGGTCAGCTGCCGGTGCACGAACAGCGCGTCTTCCAGGCTGCGGGTCAGCAGGCCCGGCGAGTCCTTGGTCTGGGACACCGGGACAATGCCGTCGCCAGGGTAGACCCCGGTGCTCGGGCGGAAACCCACCACGCCGCAGAAGGCCGCGGGAATTCGCACCGAGCCGCCGGTGTCGGTGCCCACCGCGCAGGGCACCAGGCCGGCGGCCACCGCCGCGGCACAACCGCCGCTGCTGCCGCCGGCGCTGTGTTGCAGGTGGCGCGGATTGACCACCGCGCCGTAGCTCAGGTTGGCCGAGGTCACGCCGAACGACAGCTCGTGCATGTTGTTCTTGCCGGCGACCCGCGCGCCCAGCGCCTTGAAGCGCTGGACGATGCCGGCGTCCGCGGCTGGGTGGTAGTCGGCCAGGCCGGGCGTGCCGGCGGTGGTCGGCAGGCCGCTGGCATTGATGTTGTCCTTGAACGAAACCGGGATGCCGTAGAGCGGCGCCTGGCGCTGCTCCGGCGTGCCGGTGTCGCCGCTGAACGCCTGCGGGGCGAAGCTGATGAAGCTGTTCAGGTGCCCGGCGTCGGCGTATTGCTCGAGCAGCGCGCGGTGCCAGGAGTCCAGGCAGAGCTTGCCCTGGCGAAACCCGTCAACGAGCGCTTCGATCGAAAGCTGGCTGTACATGAAAAAGTCTCAACGAAAGTCGGTGGGGGCCTGGGCTCAGCAATAGCGGAAGTGCGATTGCAGATCGAACAGCGGATTGCCTTCCAGCAGTTCGCCACCGAGGCTGGCGATCACCGCGCAGGCGCTGTTCAGGGCGGTCTGCACCGCGCCTTCGGCCCAGCCGCCGGTAAACGAACTGCCGCAGCCGGCCAGGTACAGGCCGGTGTCCTGCTGCGGGTCGAGGGCGGTCTTGAACTGATAGAACAGGCGCTGGGAGTACAGGTCGTCGCCCGGGAAATTCAGCTTGAAGGCGCCCAGGGCCTGCTTGTCGGTGAGCCAGTCGTACTCCAGCACGTAACGCTGGTAGTCGCCGTCCAGCGGCACCAGGTGGCGGGCGAACTCCGGCGAGCTCATCGCCAGTTCGTCCACCAGGCGCTTGCAGCGCTGGACCTTGTCGGTCATCGAAACCATTTTGTGCGAGTCGTCTTCCCAGGTGTAACTGATCAGCACCACACCCCAGGAGTCGGGATCCTGCGGGGCGTAGTCCAGGCAGTAGACGCCCTTGACCAGGGTGTCGGTCTGGATGTTCTGCGCCAGGCCATGTTTGAGCCAGAACTTGTCGCGGGTCAGGATGAACAGCTTGGACGAGCCGACCATGTGGGTTTCGTTGATCGCCCGGGCCACATCGCGATTGACGAACTGCTCGGCCTGGGTCAGGCGCATGTTGACTTGCAGGGCGCGGGTGGTGGCGGTGGTGATCACCCGGTCGCAGCCATAGGTTTCACCGTTGCAGCCCTGCAGCAGGATCTGCCCGTCGGCGCCCTTGCTGATGGATTCGATGCGGGTGCGGCAGATCCGGTCGCGCAGGGCGATGCCATGGAATTCCTCGTCGGCGATCCGCTCCCAGAGCGTGGAAATGCCGTTGGGCACCAGCCGCTGGTTGACTTCGAAGGCGTTGATCACCAGGCGCAGGATCTCGGTGAACGAGGCCCGGTACACCGACTGGAAACCACCCGAGCCGATGCCCAGGGAACCGAACAGGTGGAAGTCTTCCGGCTTGCGCCAGCGCTTGCCGCCCGGTGGGTTTTTCGAGGTGAAGATCTGCACCATGGCCGAGTAGAAAGAGTGATCGCCAAAGCAGTCCAGGTAGCGTTGCCACTCCGGCTGCACTTCGGCGTATTGCTGCTTTTCCAGCAGATCGGTGAGCAGCAGCGGCGGCGCCAGGAAGGTGCCGTCGTCCAGGCGCACGCCCTCCTTGAGAAAGGCGTTCCAGCCGCGGTGCACGGTGTTGAAGATCGGCGGTGGATTTTCCCCGGCCGGCCAGTGGTGGGTTTCGCCGCGGTAGTGGATTTCAGTGTCGACCACGCCAGGGTCGGGGAAGGCCTCGGTGGTGCCGATGCCGAAGCGGTCCAGATAATGGAACAGGCCGACTTCGCTCGGCGGGAAACGCATGGCGCCCATCTCGGCGATGAACTGCGGTTGGGTTTCGTCGAAGCACTGGGTCAGGAAACGCCCGCCGAGGTGGTCTTTCGAGGCTTCGAACAGGGTGATGCGGGTGGCGCCGGCGCGCAGCAGTTCATAGGCCGCGATCAGGCCGCTGAGGCCGGCGCCGACGATGCCGATGTGCTTGTCGGCGATCGCCGGCGGCAGGTGACCGATGGCCTGGGTGGCACGGTGCAGGAACTGCCCATAGTCGTACAACAGGTCGATGTTGGGGAACGAGCGGGTGCCTTGGGTTTCTTCGAAACCGGAGTGGGAGGAGTTCACAGGTAAGGGTCTCGGAAATCAGATGATGAGCTGCAGGCTTTCAAACGCGCGGGACGGATTGAGCAGGAGGACTTTCTTGCGCTGGATTTTCCACTGGCCGGCGAGGCACAGCAGTTGGTGCTCCACGGTCACCGGGTAATGCCATTCGCTGTCGCCACGGGCCTCGCAATACAGCATGGGGGTCAGGCAACGGGCGCTGAGGCCGTCCGGGTCGAGGCTGATCGCCGGCCGCTGGGCAATGTGCAGGCTGCGGCTCTTGGGCTGCTGCGAGAAATTGCGGGCGCTGGCCAGGCGGTTGATGCGCAGGGTGGTGAGGAAACGGTCCTCATACAGCAGGGAGGATTCGCGCAACGGGCAGGGTTGATCGTGGCGCAGCGGAATCCAGTAGTGGAAGTCGTCGCACAGCAGCTGTTGCCAGGCGTCGAAATCCTGTTGGTCGAGAAGCGCGATCTCTTGGTAGATCAGCTGTTCGAGGGGCGAGTTATCCATGGGCGGTCGATCCGTCTGGGGCCTGCATCAGCTGCTGCCAGGTGTTGTAGAAGTTGCGCATGGCCCGTTCGCTGGTGCCGGACACCACCTGGGTCTGCTCATGGGATTCGCCCGGTTCGAACAGGCGGGCGACGTTCACCCAGTCGTTGGCCTGGCTGCGCAGCCCGTCCATGGCCCGTTCGTACATTTCCACGTCGTCGTGGGCGACCATCGAGCACGGCGAGTTGATCAGGTTGTTGTACTGCACGGTTCTTTCCAGCAGCTGCACCGGCGCGCCCACCAGCTCGAAGATCCATGACTCGACCACGGTCTCGCTGGCCGAGACCGGGCGGATCACCCGCAGGGTCTGGATTGGCCCCTTGACCATCAGGTTGGGGAAATACACGGTGTTGTGCCGGGTATCGTCGAGGATCGCCGCGGCCTGGGTTTCGCCGTAGCTCTCGACCATCAGCTCCCAGTAACCGGGGATGCTGGAATAGGCCTTGTGGATCGAGTTGCTGACGCCGGTATGGCCATGGCCGTTGGGCCAGGTGCGGATGCCCATGGCGCTGAAGAACTCGTAGGACGCCATGAACGGCGAGAACAGTTCAACGGCCATCGGCGGCTGGCCGTCATGCCCGGTTTCCTTCCACAGGCGAATGGCTTCGCCGGCCGAGGATTCGTGGGCGACCATCGGATGACAGGTGTCGGTCTGGTTGTCGACCACCATCTTCCAGTTGCAGCGATGGCGGTGCAGCAGGGGCTGGCCGATGGCGCGCAACTGCCCCTGGGGCGAGCGCATGACCATGTTGTCCAGGGTCGACAGCGAGTCGCCGAAGAACTCGCTAAAGCCGACGCCCTGTTCCTTCAGGCGCACGAACACAAAGCCCCGGTAGTTCTCCACCGCGGCCACCGGCTGCATGCCCTTGTGGGCGGCGCAGCTGCTGAGGTCGCAGTCGTCGTATTCCTTTTTCACCGGGATGCTCAGCAACTGGCCGTCGGTCTTGAAGGTCCAGGCGTGATAGGGGCAGCGGATAAAGCGCCCGACATTGCCTTGCGGCTCGGCCAGCACTTTCACGCCCTTGTGCGGGCAGCGGTTGTGCAGCACGACGATCTCGCCGTTTTTCTGCCGGACCATGGCCAGCGGTTGGCCGGCGATGTCGCCGGTGAAGAAGTCGCCGGTTTCCGGCACCAGGCTTTCATGGCCCAGGTAGCACCAGCTGGCGGCGAACACCTGTTGTTGTTCTCGCTCGAAGAGCGACGGATCAAGGAACAGCGTGCGATGCACTTCCTTGCCGTTGAAGTAGTTGTCCAACGAGGTTCTCTCTTTAGATGACCAGTTTCAGGCTTGGGCCTTTGGCCCGGGATACGCAGGGGTAGATCTTGTTGCAGCAGGCGGCCTGCTGCGGGCTCATGATGAAATCGCGGTGATCGACTTCACCTTCCAGCACGTCCAGCTCGCACACCCCGCATTCGCCGCGACGGCAGTCGTAGAGCGGCTCCAGGCCGGCCTCTTCGAGGGCGTCGAGCAGGGACTGGCCGGGCTGCACCCGCAGGTCGATGCCGGAGTCCGCGGCATGCACGGCGAAGCCGGGTTCGTCTTCCGCCAGGGTGGTGTTGAAGATTTCGAAGTGGATGCGTTCGCGAGGAAAGCCCAAGCTCTGGGCATGGCTGAATACATCGTTGAGCATGGCTTGCGGGCCGCACACATACAGGCGATCCCGGGGCTGCAACTGGCCCAGCACCGCGGCCACCGACGGGCGCCCCTCGGCCGAGTCGGAGCAGTGCAGGCTCAGGCTGTCCTGCAACAGCTCGCGCATCTGTGCGGCGTAGGCCGCGTCGTCCGCGCTCTTGGCGAAATAGTGCAGCCGCGCCGGGCGCTGCCGGGCTCGCAGATGCCCGAGGATGCCGGTCAACGGCGTGATGCCGATGCCGCCGGCGAGGGCGATGTCGGCGCCGTCGCTGTCGTCCAGCTGGTAGTCGAAGGCATTGAACGGACCGTCGAGCCGCACCTGGTCGCCGACGCTCAGCTGGCGGATATAAGCGCTGCTGGGCGAGTCGGGGTTCAGGCGAATGGCGAACACCAGGCTGCCCAGGGGCAGCTCATGTTCGGCCAGCTCGACCCGGGAGTAGTGACGCCATTGCTCGAGTTGGGGAATCCACCATTTGAAGTGGGCCCCGGCGGTGGCCTCGCAGGGGGTCGGCACAAGAGGCGCCAGAGTGATTTCCTTGATGCTTGGCGAGAGCATCAGGCACTGGGTGATCTGGTAATTCATGGGGTGACTCGCTGTCAGCTTAACGGTGTTTCATGCAGGTACAGCCACTGGGCCGAGTGCTCATGGATCCGGATCACCACCACCGAGAGGCGTGAGGTTTCCTTCTGCTCCAGGCGATGGGTTTCCTTGTAGCGGATCGCCGCGCTGTGGCCTTCGTGCCAGACGGTGTGCAGGTCGCTGACGAGGATCTCCAGGCCGGGGCGGGCACCGACGGCGCCGCGGAACATCTGTTCGACCTGCTCGCGGCTGACGATGGCGCCCGCGGTGGTGACCATGCTGAAGTGTTCGGCGAAGGCCGGCAGCAGGCGGTCGATGGCGGCGGCGCCGTTGCCGTCCTGGTCGGTGAAGACCGCGTGGATCAGCTCGTGGATCGCATGAATGCTGTGTTTGGCCTGTTCAACGATTGTGTTGTGCATGACATTCCTTTTGCGTGGTCAGGTTGCTCATCTGCAACAGGGGTAACAGACCCATCACCGCCGCGATGACGAAGGTCAGGTGATAGGCCGGGGTAGACGCCAGGCTGGCGAGCAGCAGGTTGTAGATCATCAGGAACAGCGCGGCGCCGATGCTGAAGGACATCTGCCGGTTGATGTTCCAGATCACGCTGCCCTTGTGGGTATCGGCACCTTCGAAGTCCATCAGCGAAGTGGTTTGCGCGGTGTTGGCGCCGATGCCGCCGCCGATGCCCATCAGGCAGTAGGCGATGACGATGATCGGCAGGTCGGCGGCGCTGTCGACCAGGTACAGGGTGGCGATGCCGGCGCTGTGCAGGAGCATGCCGAGGGTGAACAGGCGCCGGGCGCCGAAGCGGTTGTAGACCCGGCCGCAGACCAGCATGGCGATGAAGGCACCGCCGGCGTAGAGGATCATGAACATGCCGGTCAGCTTGGCGCTGAAGTGCAGGCTGTTCTGCAGGAAGAAGATGCTCAGCAGGTTGACCCCGGTGAACACCCCGGGAATCGCGTAGTAGATGAAGATTGAGGTGCTGAGCTTCTTGCTCTTGAGCAGGCTCAACTCGACGATGGCGTTGTCGCAGCGGCGGTAGTGCAGGACATACAGCACCACGCAGGTGACCCCCAGCATCAGGCAGCTCAGGGCGGCCAGCGGCGGGTAGTCGCCGCCGTACAGCGACATGCCCATCAGCAGGCTGCCCAGGGCCGCGCTGACCAGCAGCAGACCCTTGATGTCCGGGCGCGCCAGTCTGGCGGGACGGGCTTCCTTGATCCACAACCAGGACAGGGCGGCGGCGATCAGCGAGAACGGAATGTTGCTGTGGAACACCCAGCGCCAGGAGCTGCTGTCGACGATCACGCCGCCGATGGTCGGCGAGATGGCCGGGGCGATCAGGGCGACGGCCATCACCAGGGTGGAGATCTTGGCCCGCTGCGGGCCCTGGAACAGGTTGAAGGTCAGGGCCTGGCCCACCGGGATCAGCAAGCCGCCGCCGATGCCCTGGACGAAGCGCCAGATCACCAGCTCATGGAAGCTGCCGGCCATCCCGCACATCCATACGGCGGTGCTGAACACCAGCATCGAGGCGGTGAGGGTTTCGCGGCTGCCGAATCGTCCGGCCAGCCAGGTGCTTACCGGAATGATCAGGGTCAGGCCGAGAATATAAGCATTGGCCACCCAGGCCACGGATGAAGTCGAGACGTGCATGTCATGGGCAATACTCGGTAAAGCCACGGCCGACATGAATATGTTTATACAGTCGATAAAGAATCCGATGAGGAATATAAGAGCCACTTTGTAGCGATAAGTCATATGATCTCCCTTTTGCGGCGGGATCATAGGAGCGATAGACCGAGGGTGTCGATACGCCTATACTTGAAACATTGTTTGATGGGATTTAACAATGATTTACAAAAACAGTGAGCTATAACATGCACACGCATCTAAATCGCGTCCAGACATTCCTGGCGGTTGTCGATTTCGGTTCCTATACCAAGGCGGCCAATTACCTGTGCATCAGCAAAGCCATGGCCAGCCTGCATGTCAAGGCGCTCGAGGAAGTTTTGTCGGCGACCCTGTTGATCCGTAATACCCGCAATATATCCCTGACGGAAATAGGCCAGGACTTTTATAACGAGTTCAAGGGCATTGTCGCGGATATCGACAATGCCTTCGAAAATGTCCTGCATGGGCATAATCGTATTTCCGGTAAGTTGCGGTTCAGTTCAACTAGCGAGTATGGCGAGCGCTATATACTGCCGATCATTTCCAAGTTCACCGAACGTTATCCGGAGATCCGTCTTTGTTATAACTTCAACTCTTCGTTGAATGATCTGGTGGCGGAAAAACTCGACCTGGTGATCCGCCTGGGCAACCTCGCCGACTCGGCTTTCAAGAGCCGCAAGCTGGCCGACTACGACATCGTCCTGGTGGCCAGCCCGGACTTTCTGGTGCGCCATCCGGTGGTCGAGCCCCTGGACCTGAACAGCGTGCCGTGGATCGCCAACAGCAACCTGCAAGGGCCGACCAACTGGACCCTGAACCACCCGCAACTGGGCCAGGTCGAGGTCAGCGGGCCCAATCATTTCGAGTCCAATTCTTCCACCGCCATTCGCGCCATGACCCTGTCGTCCCTGGGGGTGTCGGTACTGCCCGGCTGGGTGGTCGAGGACGACCTGGCGAGCGGCCGGCTGGTGCGCCTGCTGCCCGATTACGCCTTGCCTTCGCAGTCGGTGAACGTGGTGTTTCCCAACAGCTCGCACCTGCCGCACAAGTCGCGGGCGTTCATCGATTTCCTGTTGCTGCACCTGGGGCAGTGATCGGCGATACTCGGCGCGTTCGTGGCATCACTTGTGGGGAACCCAATGCCGTTGCAATCCTTGACCAGCCTGGCCGCCGTCGATCCGCAGCAATGGGACGGCCTGCTCAGTGACGGCCAGCCGTTTCTGCGCCACGCCTTTCTCAGCACGCTGGAAGACAGCGGCAGCCTCGGCCCGCGTTCCGGCTGGCAGGCCGAGCACCTGCTGCATGTGCAAGACGGGCGCCTGATCGCGGCGTTGCCCAGCTACCGCAAGTGGCATTCCTACGGTGAGTACGTGTTCGACCATGGCTGGGCCGACGCCTGCGCCCGGGCTGGCATCGAGTATTACCCCAAGCTGCTGAGCGCCGTGCCCTTCAGCCCGGTCAGCGGCGCGCGGCTGCTGGCGGCGAGCCTGGAAGACGGCCTCGAACTGCTGCAAAGCCTGCCCGGTTACCTGGAGATCGAAGGGCTTTCCAGCGCCCACATCAACTTCACCGATGCCTTTACCGATGCCGCCCTGGCCGGGCAGGACGGCTGGCTGCAGCGCCTGGGTTGCCAGTTCCACTGGCAGAACCGTGGTTATCGGGACTTTCAGGATTTTCTCGATAACCTCAGCTCGCGCAAGCGCAAACAGATGCGCAAGGAGCGCGAACAGGTGGCGGGGCAAGGCATCGAGTTCGAGTGGCTCGAAGGCCGGCAGCTCAGCGAAGCGCAGTGGGATTTTGTCTACGCCTGTTACGCCAACACCTATGCGGTGCGGCGCCAGTCACCCTACCTGACCCGGGCTTTTTTCAGCCTGCTGGCCGAACGCATGCCCGAGGCCATCCGCGTGGTGCTGGCCAAGCAGAACGCCAGGCCGGTGGCCATGGCCTTCAGCCTGATCGGTGGCGACAGTTTCTACGGGCGTTACTGGGGTTGCCTGGCGGAGTTCGATCGCCTGCATTTCGAAACCTGTTTCTACCAGGGCATGGACTATGCGATCGCCCAGGGCATGCAGCGTTTCGACGCCGGTGCCCAGGGCGAGCACAAGTTGATTCGGGGGTTCGAGCCGGTGATCACCCGGTCCTGGCACTACCTGCGCCACCCCGGCTTGAAAGCGGCGGTGGAGGATTTTCTCCATCAGGAGCGGGCGGGCGTGCTGGCTTACGCCGAAGAGGCGAGGGCCGCGCTGCCGTATCGGCAGGCGTGACCCTCGAGGTGGTTTTCAGCTGTCTTCCTTGCCCAGCCAGCGATAGATACCACCGCCGACCACCGCGCCGAGAATCGGCGCCAGCCAGAACAGCCACAGTTGCTGGATCGCCCAGCCTCCGACGATCAAGGCCGGCCCGGTGCTGCGCGCCGGGTTGACCGAGGTGTTGGTCACCGGGATCGAGATCAGGTGGATCAGCGTCAGCGCCAGGCCGATGGCGATTGGCGCGAAGCCCACCGGCGCGCGTTTATCGGTGGCGCCGAGGATGATCACCACGAACATCCCGGTCATCACCAGCTCGCTGACAAAACCCGCGGCCAGTGAATAGCCTCCCGGCGAATGTTCGCCATAACCGTTGGAAGCCAGCCCGCTGGCCAGCTCGAAGCCCGGTTTGCCGCTGGCGATGAAGTACAGCAGCGCCGCGGCGATCACCCCGCCTAGCACTTGTGCGATGACATAGGCGGGCAGTTCCTTGAGCGGAAAACGCCCGCCGACCACCAGGCCGACGGACACCGCGGGGTTGAGATGACAGCCGGAGATATGGCCGATGGCGAAGGCCATGGTCAGGACGGTAAGACCGAAGGCCAGCGCCACGCCGAGCAGGCCGATGCCGACCTCTGGGAACGCGGCCGCCAGTACGGCGCTGCCACAACCACCCAATACCAGCCAGAAGGTACCTAACAACTCAGTGACTGAACGTTTGAACAGAGACATGAAGTTATCCTTTTAGGTCGACTATCGATGCGATAAAGCCGTGATGCGGCCGTGCAGGCTGGCCGCAGGCCCTGGTCCAGAACCTAGGCTCAGTACAGCAGGCTTTTTTTACAAATCCAGTGCGAAAAAAAACGCCAGGGCCCGATGTAAAGGGTCCTGGCGTTTTTCTGTAGACGCCGGCGCAGCCTGCGATGGGCGGGTAGTGATTGAAGTAGCCGCCCCCTTGTAGCCGCTGCCGAAGGCTGCGATCGGCCGCGCAGCGGTCGTAAATCTTGCAACCGTGATCTGCCTGAAGGAGCGCATTCGCCGGTTTGCGACTGCTTCGTCGGAATGCCGCCCAAGCCGATCGCAGCCTCGCAGCCTCGCAGGCTCGGCAGCGGCTACAGGGCTACAGGTCAGTCGATACCGACAAAGCCTCCGGTCTGGTGCTGCCACAGGCGCGCATACAGGCCACCGTGGGCCAGCAGCTCGGCATGGCTGCCGGTCTCGGCGATGCGGCCTTTTTCCAGGACCACCAGGCGGTCCATGCGGGCGATGGTCGAGAGCCGGTGGGCGATGGCGATCACGGTCTTGCCCTGCATCAGGGTCTCCAGGCTTTCCTGGATCGCCGCCTCGACTTCCGAGTCCAGGGCCGAGGTGGCCTCATCCATGATCAGGATCGGCGCATCCTTGAGCAGCACCCGGGCAATGGCGATGCGCTGGCGCTGGCCGCCGGAGAGTTTCACCCCGCGCTCGCCGACATGGGCATCGAAGCCGGTGCGGCCCTGGGCGTCGGAGAGCAGCGGGATGAACTCATCGGCGCGGGCCTTGCGCACCGCTTCCCAGAGCTCCTCGTCGGTAGCGTCGGGCTTGCCGTACAGCAGGTTGTCGCGGATCGAACGGTGCAGCAGCGAGGTGTCCTGGGTGATCATGCCGATCCGTTCGCGCAGGCTTTCCTGGGTCACGTCGGCGATGTTCTGGTTGTCGATCAGGATGCGCCCGCTCTCCAGGTCATAGAGCCGCAGCAACAGGTTGACCAGGGTCGACTTGCCGGCGCCGGACGGGCCGATCAGGCCGATCTTTTCCCCGGGCCGGATGGTCAGGTTGAGGTCGCTGATGACCCCGGTCTTTTTCCCGTAGTGGAAATCCACATGCTCGAAACGCACTTCGCCGCTGGCCACCGCCAGGCGCGGCGCCTGCTCGCGATCGCTGACGCTGATGGGCTGGGCGATGGTCTGCAGGCCGTCCTGGACCATGCCGATGTTCTCGAAGATGCCGTTGACCACCCACATGATCCAGCCGGACATGTTGACGATGCGGATCACCAGGCCGGTGGCCAGGGCGATGGCGCCGACCGAGATCAGCGACTGGGTCCACAGCCACAGGGCCAGGCCCGTGGTGGAGACGATCAGCAGGCCGTTCATGGCGGTGATCACCACGTCCATGCTGGTGATGACCCGCCCGGCCAGCTGGCTTTTCTCGGTCTGCTCGCCGATGGCTTCGCGCGCGTAGTTCTGCTCGAAGTGGGTGTGGGCGAACAGCTTGAGGGTGGTGATGTTGGTGTAGCCGTCGACGATCCTGCCGACCAGCTTGGAGTTGGCGTCCGAGGAAATCACCGAACGTTCCTTGACCCGCGGCACGAAGTACCAGAGCGCGCCGATGTAGCTGGCGATCCAGATCAGCAACGGGATCATCAGGTGCCAGTCGGCCTCGGCGAATAGCACCAGGGAGCTGACCGCATAGATCAGCACGTGCCACAGCGCGTCCACCGCCTGCACCGCCGAGTCGCGCAGCGAGTTGCCGGTCTGCATGATGCGCTGGGCGATGCGCCCGGCGAAGTCGTTCTGGAAGAAGTTCAGGCTCTGCTTGAGCACATAGCTGTGGTTCTGCCAGCGAATCAGGCTGGTCATGCCCGGGCTGATGGTCTGGTGCACCAGCAGGTCGTGCAGGGCGACGAACAGCGGACGGAAGATCAGCGCGACCACCGCCATCCAGGCCAGCTCGAGGCCGTGGGTCTTGAAGATCTCGACATTGGGCGTGCCCTGGGCCAGGTCGATGATCGTGCTCAGGTAGCTGAACAGCGACACCTCGATCAGCGCGACGAACAGGCCGACCACCAGCAGGGCGACGAAGCTCGGCCAGACTTGCTTGATGTAATAGAGGTAGAAGGGCAGTACGCGGTTGGGGGGAGCGGCAGTGGGAGCGTCGCGGAAAATATCGATCAGCTGTTCAAAACGACGATAGAGCATGGGATCTGACGCCCGCGTGGCGGGCTCTCCTTATCAGTAAGCAGGCGCAGCGCCGTGTCAGCGCTGCGCCGGGACTCCCGGCTGAGCCTTGGGCTCTGTACGAAAAGTCGGCGGGTGTAGCCACTTTCCGTACAGGGCCTTAGTCGATGCGCTTGGCCGACTTGATTAGCACGGGGTCGATCGGCACGTTCTGCATGCCTTGTTTGGTGGTGGTCTGCGAGTTGACGATCTGGTCGACCACGTCCATGCCGCTCACCACTTTGGCGAACACCGCGTAACCGGCATCGCGGCCCGGATCGAGGAAGGCGTTGTCGGCAACGTTGATGAAGAACTGGCTGGTGGCCGAGTTCGGGTTCGAGGTGCGGGCCATGGACAGGGTGCCACGTACGTTATGCAGGCCGTTGCTGGCTTCGTTCTTGATTGGGTCGCGGGTTTCCTTCTGCACCATCTGCGGGGTGAAGCCGCCGCCCTGGACCATGAAGCCCGGGATCACCCGGTGAAAGATGGTGTTGGTGTAGAAGCCACTGTCGACGTAGTCGAGGAAGTTCTTGCTGGAGATCGGGGCCTTGACCGGGTCCAGTTCGACTTCGATCTTGCCGAAGCTGGTGTCCAACAGGACGTGAGGCGCCTTGGCCGGCTGGGCGGCCATCAGGTTGGCAGCGAACAGAACGGAGCCGGCGACGAGGGCGATTTTTTTCAGCATGGGTCAGTGATCCTGGGTGGTGGTGTCGACTGCGGTTAAAAACTCGAGCAGGGTTTGGTTGAAGCGTTGCGGCTGGTCCAGCGGCGTGGCGTGACGCGAATCGGCGATCACCACCAGGCGCCCGTCGGGCAGCAGTTTCACATAGCTTTCTTTCAGTGCGACCGGGGTGTAGTCACGGTCGGCGCTGATGACCAGGGTTGGACAGGCGACTTGCGAAAGTCGTTCCTGGACCCCCCAGCCAACGATGGCATCGAAGCTTGCGAGATAAGCACGTTTGTCGTTTTTTGCCCAGCGCTCGGCCATCTTTTGCCGCAGCTCGGCCTGCTCCGGCTTGGGGAACAGTTTGCCGGCCAGGGCGGTGCCGATGGCTTCGAGGCTGAGCAGGCGCATCAGGCTCCAGCGCTTGAACCACTGCCAGGCGTCGTTGGCGCTGCGGATCTTCACCTCGGGCGCGCTGTTGACGATGCACAGGCTTTTCAGCAGCCCGGGCTGATCCACCGCGAGCTGGAAGGCGATCATGCCGCCCATGGACAGCCCCGCCAGATGCACCCGCGACAGGTTCAGGTGCTCCAGCAGGGCGACCAGGTCGGCGCTGAAACCGGCGATGCTGTAGGGCCCGCGGGGCTTGTCGGAACGGCCATGGCCACGCACGTCGGGGAGGATCAGGCGGTAATGGGCGGACAGCTCGGCGATCTGCTTTTCCCAGTCCCGGGTGCTGGAGCCGAGCCCGTGAACCAGCACCAGCGGTTCGCCATGGCCGTATTCCTCGTAGTGCAGGGTGCATCCTTCGTGTTCGAAATAGGCCATGGCTGAATTCCTGTTCAGGCGCGTGGAGGGTTCAAGTGTCGGTTCAGGCTTGTTCCGGGGCGGCGAACGGCGCGTCCAGCGGCGCGGTGTCGAAGGTGCGCAGCAGCTCGACGAGGATCTGCGTGGCCGGGCCCAGGGGCTTGTCCTTGTTCGAATACAGGTAGAAGGTCGGGTGCCGGCTGCCGCCCTGGTCCAACGGTAGCACCTTGAGCAGGCCCTCCCGGAGTTCGCGTTCGATCATGTGGCGCGGCAGCCAGGCAAAGCCCAGGCCGCTGCCGACGAAGGTGGCGGCGGTGGCCAGGCTGCCGACGGTCCAGCGCTGTTCGGCGCCGAGCCAGCCGACGTCCCGCGGCTGCTGGCGGCCGGAGTCGCGGATCACCACCTGCAGTTGGCTTTCCAGGTCCTGGAAATTCAGCTCGCGGTTCAGGCGGTGCAGGGCGTGTTCCGGGTGGGCCACGGCGACGAATTCCACCGAGCTCATTTCCGTGCCCAGGTAGCCGGAGATGTTGAAGCCGCTGATGGCCAGGTCGGCCACGCCTTCGAGCAGCACCTCTTCGACCCCGGACAGCACTTCCTCGCGCAGGCGCACCCGGCAGCCGCGGCTTTGCGGCATGAAGGCGGTCAGGGCGCGGACCAGGCGCGCGCTGGGGTAGGCGGCGTCCACCACTAGGCGTACTTCGGCTTCCCAGCCCTGTTCCATGTGGTGGGCCAGGTCTTCCAGTTGGCTGGCCTGTTTCACCAGTTGCCGCGAGCGGCGCAGCAATACGCCGCCGGCCTCGGTGAGTACGGCCTTGCGCCCGTCGATACGCAGCAGCGGCACGCCCAGTTGGTCCTGCATGCGCGCCACGGTGTAGCTGACAGACGATTGCGAACGGTGCAGCGCCTCGGCGGCCTGGGCGAAGCCGCCGTGATCGACCACGGCCTGCAGTGTTCGCCATTGATCGAGGGTAACGCGGGGCGCTTTCATGAGGAGCTCCTCTTGTCCTAAGCTGGCGCTCCTTATTGGAGACTGCCGAATGAGAAAATTCTGTTGTGTGTTGCTGGCCCTGCTGCCGCTCAGTGCGTTCGCCTATCCCATCGACGTGAAGAAACACCTCGAAGGCGTGAGCATCGACTACACCGCCTACGACACCGATGCTGACATCGGTTCGATCCAGGTGAACAACTACGGCACCACCGACGCCGCCTGCACGGTGGTCTTCCGCAACGGCCCCGAAGCCCCGCGCACGCGCAAGGTGGAAGTGGCGGCCGGCAAGTTCAAGAACGCCACGGCCAAGTTCAACCGCAGCATCATCAAGCTGCGCATCGACCTGACCTGTACCGCCAAGTAAGCGCAAAGCGGAGCAGGGTGCGCGACCTGCTCCGCTTATAAACGAATTTATTGATTGGTTATAGCAGTTATTTGCGCTTTTTCATCGATATGACTCTGTTTAATCTGCGCTCCATCGACCTACAGCATTCCCGATGGAGGCTACATCCCATGTCCCGCGTTCTGATCATCGAAAGCAGTGCCCGTCAGCAGGATTCCGTTTCCCGCCAGCTGACCCAGACCTTCATCAAGCAATGGCAGGCGGCCCACCCGGGCGACCAGATCACCGTGCGTGACCTGGCGGTAACCCCGGTGCCGCACCTGGACAGCAACCTGCTGGGCGGCTGGATGAAACCCGCCGAGCAGCGCAACGAGAGCGAAGAGGCCTCGCTGCAGCGTTCCAACGAACTGACCGACGAACTGCTGGCCGCCGACGTGCTGGTGATGGCCGCGCCGATGTACAACTTCGCCATCCCGAGCACCCTCAAAGCCTGGCTGGACCACGTGCTGCGTGCCGGCGTGACCTTCAAGTACACCGCAACCGGTCCCCAGGGCCTGCTCAACGGCAAGCGTGCCTACGTGCTGACCGCCCGTGGCGGCATCTACGCCGGCAGCACCGCGGATCACCAGGAACCCTACCTGCGCCAGGTGATGGGCTTCATCGGCATCCACGACGTCGAGTTCATTCACGCCGAAGGCATGAACCTGGGCGGCGACTTCCAGGAGAAGGGCCTGAACCAGGCCAACGCCAAACTGGCCCAGGTCGCTTAATCCGTTAATCGCCAGATAATCGCGCAGTGGTCTAGTAGGCCCTGCGCTCCCCTTCAAGTTTGTGTGCGCATCGAACCTCCCTTTGCACTTGTTGCTCCTGAGTGCTCCTGCCCGATTGAACGCTTTGCGAGATCGGGCTTTTTTTTGGTTCTTCACGGAATACCGGGAAAGACGCTCTTGATCTTCATGAAAAAGAATTCGCTATCCCGGTAACCGTACGCCATTCGTTTGATGACCTTTATGCGATTGTTTATTCCTTCCAGCTGACCGGTGTGCATCGGCCAGCGAACGCGGCTGACGATGCCCCGCCAGTAACTCTTTAGCCGTTTGGCGAACTGGATCAGTGCCGGTATTTCGCTTTCATGAGCATGGCGCAACCATTGCTTCCAGGCCGATCTCCAGCTCCAAGCGGTATTCGGCGTCCAGAGCGTTTTGAGTTCAGCCTTCATCAAGTAGACCGTCATCAACGCTTGGTTGGCCGCCAGCAAATCCTGCAAGTGAACCTGTTGTTCCGGCGTTTTCAGATTCTGTGGATTGCGTAGCAGTAGCCATCGCGCTTGCTTGATGACCTTACGAGCAGGCTTGTCGTGGCGTAGCCGATTAGCCTCGTCAACGCGGACCCGATCAATCACCTCTCGGCCATATTTGGCCACCACATGGAAGAGGTCGTAGACCACGCGCGCTTTGGGGCAGTGCCGGCGAACCTCCAGGTCAAAAGCGGTGTTCATGTCCATCGCCACCGCTTCGATTCGGGCGCAACCCTCTGGTCCCAACTCTTCGAAGAACGGCCTGACCGCCGCACGGCTGCGGCCTTCGCCGATCCACAGCACTCGTCGTGTATCCGCATCCAGCACCACACTGGCGTAACGATGGCCCTTGAACAGAGCGAACTCGTCCATCACCAGACGCCGTGGTTGCGCCTTCGGCAGATCGCTCAATGCCGTTTGCAGGGCGCGACGCTCTAGCAGCCGAACGGTGTCCCAATGCAACCCAAACAGTTGAGCCACGTGTAACGTGGGAAGGCGCTCGCAGGCTTGAATCACCGCATCGGCCAAGCGGCGCGTCATACGGGCATAGCGATCCAGCCAACTGACAGTCTCCATGCGTTTGCCGCAGTCACGACAGCCAACACGTCTGAGCAAAACGCTGAGGCGCACTGCACGGCCGAGAATGGGCAAATCACGAACGACTCGCTCGCAATACTCGTGAGTGGTTGAACAGGGCTTTTGGCATCCACCACAGGAAGGGAGTCGGGTGGTGTGGGGCGTCAGATCGATCTGTAGGGCATCGCCATCAGGCTTGATCGTGACGACAGAAAAGCCCTCCCAAAAAGGAAGGAAAGTATTAATATCGTGCATAAGAACGCCGGTTTTTTAGATGTGTTTGCTCGCACGAACATCATCAATCAAATCGGCGTTCTTGTTTCTGTGTTTCCCGGAATTCCGTGAAGAACCTTTTTTTTGCCCGCGATTTGTCACGTCCGTTGTAGCCGCTGCCGAGCCTTGGCGAGGCTGCGATCGACGGCGCAGCCGTCGCCAAACCAGGCCCCGCGATATTTCTGATATACCGCGGTTGCCGGGTTCGCGGCTGCTATGCAGCCGATCGCAGCCTCGCCAGGGCTCGGCAGCGGCTACAAAAGCGGGGAGGCGAGTGACCGGGCTATCGGCTGCAATCGTTGGCCCGTAGCCGCTGTCGAGCGTCAGCGAGGCTGCGACCGACGGCGCAGCCGTCGCCAAACCAGGCACCGCGATATTTCTGATACACCGCGGTTGCCGGGTTCGCGGCTGCTATGCAGCCGATCGCAGCCTCGCCAGGGCTCGGCAGCGGCTACAAAAGCGGGGAGGCGAGTGACCGGGCCATCAGCTGCAATCGTTGCCCCGTAGCCGCTGTCGAGCATCAGCGAGGCTGCGCTCGACGGCGCAGCCGTCGCCAAACCAGGTACCGCGGTATTTCTGATACACCGCGGTTGCCGGGTTCGCGGCTGCTATGCAGCCGATCGCAGCCTCGCCAGGGCTCGGCAGCGGCTACAAAAGCGGGGAGGCGAGTGACTGGGCCATCGGCTGCAACCGTTGCCCCGTAGCCGCTGTCGAGCGTCAGCGAGGCTGCGACCGACGGCGCAGCCGTCGCCAAATCAGGCACCGCGGTATTTCTGATACACCGCTTTGCGTCGGGTGGGGCAAAACCGCTATCGTCGCCTCCCTTCAAGACGAGGCGAGCAATGGGCTATCTACTTTTTGTCACGCTGATCCAGGCGTTTTCCTTCAGCCTGATCGGCGAATACCTGGCCGGGCATGTCGACAGTTATTTCGCGGTGCTGGTCCGGGTGTTGCTGGCCGGGCTGGTGTTCATCCCGTTGACCCGCTGGCGCCAGGTGGAGCCGGCGTTCATGCGCGGCATGCTGCTGATCGGCGCCTTGCAGTTCGGCGTGACCTACGTCTGCCTGTACCTGAGTTTTCGCGTGCTGACGGTGCCGGAGGTGCTGCTGTTCACCATCCTCACGCCGCTGCATGTGACCCTGATCGAGGACGCGCTGAACCGGCGCTTCAACCCCTGGGGCCTGCTGGCGGCGCTGGTGGCGGTGGCCGGGGCGGCGGTGATCCGCTACGACCGCATCAGCCCGGATTTCTTCATGGGCTTTCTGCTGCTGCAACTGGCCAACTTCACCTACGCCGCCGGGCAGGTGTTGTACAAGCACCTGGTGGCGCGCCATCCGAGCGACCTGCCGCATTACCGGCGTTTCGGCTACTTCTACCTGGGGGCGCTGGCGGTGGTATTGCCGGCCTTCCTGCTGTTCGGCAAGCCGGACTTCCTGCCCGAAGCCCCGTTGCAATGGGCCGTGCTGCTGTTTCTCGGGCTGGTGTCCACCGCGCTGGGGCTGTACTGGTGGAACAAGGGGGCCTGCCTGGTCACTGGCGCGACCCTGGCGGTGATGAACAACCTGCATGTGCCGGTGGGGCTGCTGATCAATCTGTTGATCTGGAATCAGCATGAGGAACTGGGGCGCCTGTTCCTCGGCGCGCTGGTGATCCTGGCGGCGGTGTGGATCAGCCGTCGCGGCGTAAAAGCCGCGACTACTGCCACTGCCCTGTAGGAGCGGCCGGTCGACGCTCGATTGCCCACGATAGTGATCTGACAGACACCGCGAGGTCAGGCCGCTGCGCGGATCGCGAGCAAGCTTCGCTCCTACAGATTGAGCAGATAGAGGGGTTGATCGCCCCGGGGACGGGGCGATCAGGCGGGAATTACAGCGCGCGTTTTTCCACTTCGGGGATATGACTGGCGCCCAGCACCGCCGGCAGCAGGCCGGCGCGCAGGTCGTTGCCGCTCGGCTGCTGATACAGGCTCAGGCCGAACTCCGGCATCACCGCCAGCAGGTAATCGAAGATATCGCCCTGGATGCGCTCGTAGTCGGTCCACG
Organism: Pseudomonas sp. T8; assembly: GCF_024610635.1. NCBI lineage: Bacteria > Pseudomonadati > Pseudomonadota > Gammaproteobacteria > Pseudomonadales > Pseudomonadaceae > Pseudomonas > Pseudomonas sp. T8. The sequence continues at coordinate 2,590,500 of NZ_CP102374.1, read as the reverse complement.
CCGTGGTGCGGGTGAAGCAGTAGATTTCCAGCGGAATGCCCTGGGCGGTGGTCTGCATCTGGCGGACCATGCAGGTCATGTTCGGCTGGATGTCCGGATGACTCTTGAGGTACGCCAGGGCATAGGCGCGGAAGGTGCCCAGGTTGGTCATGCGGCGGCGGTTGGCCGACATGGCGGCGACATTGCCCTGGGCTTCGTTCCAGCTCTTGAGCTCGGCCTGCTTGCGACTGATGTAGTCGGTGAGCAGGTGGACCTTGCCCAGGCGCACCTCTTCCTCATCGTTGATGAAGCGCACGCCGCTGGCGTCGATGTACAGGCTGCGCTTGATCCGCCGGCCGCCGGACTGCTGCATGCCGCGCCAGTTCTTGAACGACTCGGACATCAGGCGCCAGGTGGGGATCGAGACGATGGTCTTGTCGAAGTTCTGCACCTTGACCGTGTGCAGGGTGATATCCACTACATCGCCGTCGGCGCCGACCTGGGGCATTTCGATCCAGTCGCCGACCCGCAGCATGTCGTTGCTGGTCAGTTGCACGCTGGCGACGAACGACAGCAGGGTGTCCTTGTAGACCAACAGGATCACCGCCGACATGGCGCCCAGGCCGGACAACAGCAGCAGCGGCGAGCGGTCGATCAGGGTGGCGACGATGATGATCGCGCCGAACACGAACAGCACCATCTTCGCCAGTTGCACGTAACCCTTGATCGAACGGGTGCGCGCATGTTCGGTGCGGGCGTAGATGTCCAGCAGGGCGTTGAGCAGGGCGCTGATGGCCAGTACCTGGAACAGGATGGTGAAGGCCAGGGCCAGGTTGCCGAGGAACACCAGGCTGGTCTTGCTCAGCTCCGGCACCAGGTGCAGGCCGAACTGGACCACCAGCGACGGGGTCATCTGTGCCAGGCGATGGAACACCTTGTTCTGGCGCAGGTCGTTGAGCCAGTGCAGGGACGGTTGGCGGCCGAGCAGCTTGACCGCGTGCAGGATGAGGTAGCGCGCCACTCGTCCGACGAGCAGCGCCACCACCAGCAGGATGACCAGGGCCAGGCTGGAATGCAGGAGCGGGTGCTCATCGAGCGCCCCCCAGAGGTCTTGAACGTTGAGCCAGAGCTGTTTGAAATCCATGGGGTCAGAAGCTTCCTCTATGAGACGAGACGGATCGATTAGAACATTTAAGCCGTCGAAAGTTACCGTTAAGGACGAATCGCTGACAAAAACCAATTGTTTACCGTGGTTTGCGTGAAAGAAACTCGGCCTTCGCGCCCGAAACCGTTACCCTATGCAGCTGTTTTTTTGCATATCTTCGAGGTAGCACCCGTGTTTTCCCAATTCGCCCTGCACGAACGCCTGCTCAAAGCCGTGGCCGAGCTTAAATTTGTCGAGCCAACGCCTGTGCAGGCAGCGGCCATTCCGCTCGCGCTCCAAGGGCGTGACCTGCGGGTGACGGCGCAGACCGGCAGCGGCAAGACCGCCGCGTTCGTCCTGCCGATCCTCAATCGCCTGATCGGCCCGGCGAAGATCCGCGTCAGCATCAAGACCCTGATCCTGCTGCCGACCCGCGAACTGGCGCAGCAGACCCTGAAGGAAGTCGAACGCTTCTCGCAGTTCACCTTCATCAAGGCCGGCCTGATCACCGGCGGCGAAGACTTCAAGGTCCAGGCCGCGATGCTGCGCAAGGTGCCGGACATCCTGATCGGCACCCCGGGTCGCCTGATCGAGCAACTGAACGCCGGCAACCTCGATTTGAAAGAAGTGGAAGTGCTGGTCCTCGACGAAGCCGACCGCATGCTCGACATGGGCTTTGCCGACGACGTGCAGCGCCTGGTGGACGAGTGCCCGAACCGTCAGCAGACCATGCTGTTCTCCGCCACCACCGGTGGCTCGGGCCTGCGCGAGATGGTCGCCAAGGTCCTGAACAACCCTGAGCACCTGCAGCTCAACGCGGTCAGCCAGCTGAACGACACCACCCGCCAGCAGATCATCACCGCCGACCACAACCAGCACAAAGAGCAGATCGTCAACTGGCTGCTGGCCAACGAGACCTACCAGAAGGCCATCGTCTTCACCAACACCCGCGCCATGGCCGACCGTATCTACGGCCGCCTGGTGGCCCAGGAGTACAAGGCGTTCGTCCTGCACGGTGAGAAAGACCAGAAGGACCGCAAGCTGGCCATCGACCGCCTGAAGCAGGGCGGGGTGAAAATCCTCGTCGCCACCGACGTCGCCGCCCGCGGCCTGGATGTCGACGGCCTGGACCTGGTGATCAACTTCGACATGCCGCGCAGCGGCGACGAATACGTGCATCGCATCGGCCGTACCGGGCGTGCCGGCAATGACGGCCTGGCCATCTCGCTGATCTGCCATGGCGACTGGAACCTGATGTCGAGCATCGAGCGCTACCTCAAGCAGCACTTCGAGCGCCGCACCATCAAGGAAGTCAAAGGCACCTACAGCGGGCCGAAGAAGGTCAAGGCCTCCGGCAAGGCCGCGGGTGTGAAGAAGAAAAAGACCGACGCCAAGGGCGACAAGAAAAAAACCGTGGCCAAGGCCCCGACCAAACGCAAGACCGCCAACCGGCCGAAAAGCGATGCCCTGGTCAGCCAGGACGGCATGGCGCCGCTCAAGCGCCGCAAGCCAGCACCGGCTGCCGAATAAGCCGTAGCGCCATACAAAAAGCCCGGACCCCGTCCGGGCTTTTTATTGGCCGGCGATCAGCTGTCGGCCTTCTTCTTGGCCGCGCCTTCACTGGCTCTGGCCCCTCGACGACTTGAGTTCTTCGCTGGAACCCTCGTTGCAGAGCCTCTCTCCTGCACCAGCCGGCAGGATGAATGATTGACGCCAAAATGATGACCAATTAACATATTGATATCATTTTGATACTAATGCGTCTCGAGGGATCGAACATGTACTCACCCGCCCTCGCGGGGAGGTTGTGCCTGGCTTTGCTGTGCTTGACTCCGCTACACCTCGTTCATGCTGCTCCCACCCCCGGTGACACCGACCTGATCCGCGAACGCCAGGACCGCCTGCTCGAAGAGCAGCGCCGGCGCCTGGAAGAACTCAAGGACCTGCCCGGTAAAGAGGCTGCCCCCACGGCGCCGACCGCGCCTGCCGACACCCGCTGTTTCCCGATCCAGGACATCGAACTCAAGGGCGCCGACAGCCTGTCCGCCGCCGAGCAGGCGCGCCTGCTCAAGCCCTATATCGGTCAGTGCCTGGGCGTCAGCCAGCTCAATGAGCTGCTCAAGGTCATCACCGACTACTACCTGGAGAAGGGCCTGGTGACCAGCCGTGCCTACCTGCCGCAGCAGGACCTGTCTGGCGGCCACTTGAAGGTGCTGGTGGTCGAGGGCCGGCTCGAAGGCTTGAAGGGCGCGGCCGACAGCCAGCTGTCCGAGCGGGAGCTGGCCATGGCCTTTCCCGGTCAGGTCGGCGCGCTGGTCAACCTGCGGGAAATCGAACAACTGGTGGACCAGCTCAACCGCCTGCCGTCGAACCAGGCGCAAATGGAGCTGGCCCCCGGCAAGGAGGTCGGCGGCAGCCAAGTGCTGGTCAAGAACACCGCGCAAAAGCCCTGGCGGGCCGGGCTGTCGCGCAGCAACGACGGCCAGCGCAGCACCGGCGAGCAGCAGTGGGGCACCACCTTCGACTGGGACAGCCCGCTGGGGCTGGCCGACCAGCTGATGTTGCGCGGTGGCCACGATGCCATGAGCGACCACCAGCACACCTCCAACAACGCCATGCTCTCTTACAACCTGCCCTGGGGCTGGTGGAACTTCAGTTACACCTACAGCCAGAGTGAGTACCGCTCCCAGGCCCAGGCCAATGGTTTCAGCTTCAAGCAGACCGGCGACAGCCAGAACCACCAGCTGCGCGCCGAGCGGGTGATCCTGCGCGATGCGCTGAGCAAGACCTCGCTGAATGCCGGGCTGGCCTACCTGCGCACCAACAACTTCATCGAAGACAGCAAGCTGGCCCTGAGCAGCAATCGCCTCAGCGAAGCCCAGTTCGGCATCAACCACGGCCGGCGTATCGGCGGCGCCTTCGTCAACCTCGACCTGGGCATGCAGCACGGCATCGGTGCCTTCGACGCCCAGGACAATGGCCACCCAGGACCCGGCGAGCCGAATGCGCGCTACCGCAAATACACCGCCACCCTCAGTTACCTGCAGCCGTTCAAGCTGTGGGGCGAGTCGTTCAGCTTCAGCAGCCTGATGACCGGCCAGCGCAGCGAAGACGTGCTGTTCAGCCCGCAGCGCACCAGCCTGGGCGGGCAGTCGTCGATTCGCGGGTACAAGGATCAGTCGCTGTCCGGCGACAGCGGCGGTTACTGGCGCAACGACCTGCGCTGGAGCCGTCCGGTGACCCTCGGCTGGCTGCGTCCGGTGTTCGCCGAGTACGGCAGCAGCCTGGGCTACGACCAGGGCGTGATCCGTGGCGACCGTTACAACGGTGAGCAGCACGGGCGTATGTCGAGCAACTCCCTGGAGCTGTTCGCCCGCGGCCAGCACCTGGCGACCAGCGTGACCTTCGCCCATTCCCTTGAACGCCCGGATGTCCTGAGCGAGCGCGAAGCGCCGATCTACTTCCGCCTGGATTTCCTCCTCTGATTCGCGTTTTTTCGAGACCTTCGACATGGATGTTCGCCAATTCGCTTTCCTGGCCCGCCAGCCTTCTGCTGCCCTGAAAACCCGCGAGCACTTCTGGGGCATGCCCAAGCGCGGCCTGGCGTTCATCCTGGCCAACGCCATGTTCTGGCAACCGCTGTGGGCCCAGGCGGAAGGCATCGTGGTCAGCGCGCCGGGCACCAGCCTGGGGCAAGCGGGCAACGGCGTACCCATCGTCAATATCGCCACGCCCAATGGCAGCGGCCTGTCGCACAACCAGTTCCACGACTACAACGTCGGCCAGCAGGGGCTGATCCTCAACAACGCCACCGACCGCACGCAGAGCACCCAACTGGGCGGGATCATCGTCGGCAACCCGAACCTCAAGGGCGTCGCGGCGCAAACCATCCTCAACGAAGTCAACGGTGGCAGCCCCAGCCAACTGCGCGGCTACACCGAAGTGGCGGGGCAGTCGGCCCATGTGATCGTCGCCAACCCCTATGGCATCAGCTGCAACGGCTGCGGCTTCATCAACACCCCGAAAGCCACCCTGACCACCGGCAAACCGGTGATCGAAAACGGCCAGCTCAGCCGTTATCAGGTCGATCAGGGGCAGGTGACCATCGAGGGCGCGACGCTCAACGCCAACAACGTCGACCGCTTCGAAATCATCACCCGCAGCGCCAAGATCAACGCCGAGATCCAGGCGAAAAACCTGAGCATCGTCACCGGCCGCAACGACGTCAACGCCCGCACCCTGAACACCACCGCCCGCGCCGACGACGGCAGCGCCAAGCCGGAACTGGCGATCGACTCTTCGGCCCTGGGCGGGATGTATGCCGGGGCGATCAAGCTGGTGGGAACTGAAGCGGGCGTGGGGGTAAAACTCGACGGCAAGCTGATCGCCAGTGGCGGCGATATCCAGCTCGATGCCAACGGTCACCTGAGCATGGTCCAGGCCTCGGCCAATACGGCGATCAAGGTCAAGGCGGCCAGTCTGGAGGCCCAAGGTCCGGTCCATGCCGGTAGCACGCTCGATGTGCGGACCCAGGGCGACCTGAATAACCGACAAAACCTGACTGCGCGCGACAGCATCAGCCTGAGCGCCGGCGGCCGCCTGAGCAACAGCGGCATCATCGAAGCCGGGATCGAAACCGGCAACAGCCGCAATGCCAATGGCGATGTCAGCCTGAGCGCGCAGCACCTCGACAACAGCGGCAAGAGCGTGATCGCCAGCCGTAACCTGACGGTCAACACTGTGCAAACCCTGAGCAACCAGGGCGGCACCTTGAGTGCCGGGCAGAGCGCCAACGTCAGCGCCGCGACCCTGGATAACCAGAGCAAGGGGCGGGTGCTGAGCAGCGGCAGCATCGATCTCAAGGCCGGTCAGGTGCTCAACGGCCGGGGCCTGATCAGCGGCGACGGCAATCTCAGCGCCACATTGGGCCATCTGAATAACCACGATGGCGAAGTCTCCAGCGCCGGCATCACCACCCTGACGGCCAACAGCCTGGACAACAGCGACGGTCAGGTCAGCGGTGACGTGGCATTGAACATCGGTTTGAGCGGCGCCCTGAACAACCAGGGCGGTGTCCTGGGTTCCGCCAAGCGTGTGAGCATCAGCGCCGCCAGCCTGGATAACCGCCATGCCGGCAGCCTGGCCAGCGATGGCAGCCTGACCACGCGGATCGCGGGCCTGTTCGATAACCAGAGCGCAGGAGACCTGGGCGCCAAGGGTGTGGTGGACCTGCAGGCTGGCAGTCTCGACAACCGTGGCGGCAGCCTGACCGGCCAGGATCGCCTGACCCTGGACACGGCTTTGCTGGACAACCGCGGGGGCAAGGTACGCGCCGACAAGCACCTGCAGCTCGATGTGCGCCAACTCGACAATCGCGACAAAGGCGTGATCACCAGCCAGGCAGGGATCGGCCTGACCGGTACCCACCTGGACAACCGCGGCGGCTTGCTCAGCGCCGTTGGCCCGGTGACGCTGAAGGCCCAGAACGTGCAAAACGCCTTGGGGCGGATCGCCAGCCAAGGCGACGTACATGCGACTGTCGACACCCTCCAACAGCAGGGCGGCACCCTGGTGGCGCAAGGCAACCTGACGCTGATCGGCAGTGTTCTCGACAACCGTGACAACAGCCTGGTCGCGGCGACAAAAGCGCTGAAACTCGAGGTTCAGGGCATCGACAACCGCGCCGGAAAACTGTCCAGCGGAATCACCACTGAAATTGCCGGCCAGCAACTCGACAACAGTGACGGCGGCAGAGTCCTGGTCGGTGGCGATCTGCAACTGAAGGTTGCCCGTCTTATCAATCAGAGCAAGGGGCTGATCCAGGGCAAGGGCACCACGACGCTGAACAGCCAGAGCCTGGATAACACCGATGGCGAGATCGACAGCCACAACGGGCTGCAGATCACCCTGGCCGGTGGGCTCGACAACACCCGCGGGCGGGTCCACAGCGACCGCTCCTTGACCCTGGGCACCAGCAAACTGACGAACACCGCCGGCCGTATCGAGAGCGTGGAAGACCTGTCGATCACCAGCCGTGGCGAACTGCTCAATCAGGGCGGCTCCATCAAGTCCGAGAAGGGCCTGACTGTTGCCAGTGGCCCTCTCGATAACAGCCAGAAGGGCCTGCTGTCCGGCAAGCACGCCACGCAAATCACCGCGACGACCTTCAACAACAGCCAGGGTGGAAGCCTGCGCAGTGAAAGCAGACTTGGCCTGATCGCCACCCAGGTCAATAACGCCGATGGCAGCATCAGCAGCGCACAGGACCTCACGGCCAGCGTGACCGGGCTCGATCAGCAACACGGGGAGCTGTTCAGCGAGGCCGCCCTGAGCCTGGACCTGAACAACGGACAGCTCAATAACCAGAGCGGCTACATCCATTCGCCGGGAGCCCTGCTGCTCAAGAACCTGAAGGGTGTCGACAACCAAAAGGGTGAGATTTCCAGCGCCCGGGCTTTCAGCCTGAAAGCGCAAAGCCTGGACAACAACGGTGCCAAACTGATCAGTGACCAGGGGCTGACACTGCGCATCGCCGAGGCCCTGAACAACGTGAAGGGCCTGGTCAGCGCCAGTTCCATCGACAGCCACAGCGCCAGCCTGGACAACACGGATGGCCTGCTCAGCACCACCGGTGACCTGGACCTGAAGGTCGATACGGCTTTTGCTAACCAGCGCGGCACCGTTGTTGCCGACGGCGCGTTGCTGCTCACCGCCGCCAGCCTGGACAACCGCGCTGCCGATATCTCCGGCAAACAGGATGTGACCGCGCACATCGGCACCCTGGACAACCAGGGCGGCAAGTTGATCGCCACTGGCGCGCTGGACCTGACGGGGGCGAGCCTGGATAACCGCCAAGGCGGTCTGGTAGGGGCGACAAAAGCGCTGAAACTCAAGGTCGATACGCTCGATAACCGAGGCGGCGAGCTTTCTACCCAGGCCGGTCTGAGCTTGACAGGCAAGCAGCTGGATAACAGCGACCAGGGTCTGGTCGAGGCCCATGACAGGCTGACGCTCAAGGTCGATGAGGTGATCAACCAGGCTGCCGGCTTTATCAATGCGCTGGCCGACCTGACGATCACGGGCGGGCGTATCGATAACCGCAGTGGGAAAATCAAAAGCCAGCAAGGCCTGGACCTCACCCTCAAGGGCGACCTGCAAAACAACCAAGGGCTGATCGATAGCCAGAGCACCCTTGATGTGGCTGCGGCAGCCCTGGACAACAGCGACGGTCGTCTCATGAGCGCTGCTGCGCTGGACCTCGGCGCTCGTGGCGCCTTGACCAACGTGGGCGGCAAGCTGGTGAGCGAGGGCGGCGTGCAGTTGCGCAGCGCCAGCCTGGACAACAGCCACAAAGGCGTGATCAGCGGCAAGGGCGCGGTACAGGTCACCACCGGTGACTTCGATAACAGCCAGGCCGGCAGCCTCGACAGTGGCGACACCCTGGACCTGACGGCGGCAAAACTGACCAACGCGGCCGGGCGCATCGGCAGTGACAAGGCACTGACCGCGAAGGTCAGCAGCCTCGAACAGCAGGGCGGCAGTCTGTTCAGCAACACCAGCCTGAGCCTGGACCTGGATCGGGGGCGGCTGAACAACCAGGGCGGCTTCATTCACGCACCGGGTGCGCTGCTGCTGAAAAACCTCAGTGACGTCGATAACCGCAACGGCGAAATCTCCAGCGACGCGACCTACGAACTCAACGCCAAGAGCCTGAACAACGACGGCGGCCAGTTGCTCGGCAACCAGGCATTGACCCTGCGGGTCGAACAGGCGCTCAGCTCCATCAAGGGCAAGATCGGTGCCTCGGCGCTGGAGGTAGAGGCCGCCAGCCTGGATAACAGCGCCGGCGCATTGACCAGCCGTTCCGGGCTGAAACTGACGGTACAGGGGTCATTGACCAACCAGGACCAGGGGCTGATCAACGCCATCAACGGCTTGAGCATCGCCAGCGGTGACTTGAACAACCGTCACGGTTCCGTTCTGGCCGGTGACTGGCTGAACCTGTCGGCCAAGGCGCTGAACAACACGGACAGCGGGCTGATCAACAGTAAAGGCGCGCTGGAGCTGACCGCGCACCAGTTGGACTCGAGCGATGCCGGCGAGGTATCGGCCAAGGGTGACATGAACCTCAAGGTCACGGGGCTGACGCAGCGTGGCGGTCGCCTGTTGGGCGACGGCGCGGTGACCCTGGACCTGGCCAATGGCGATCTCGACAACAGCCTCGGCAAGCTGAATGCCAAAGGCTTGTTGAGCATCAAGCAACTGCAGGACCTGAAGAACCAGCAGGGGACATTGTCCAGTCGTCAAGGCTTCACGCTGACGGGCCGCACGCTGGATAACAGCCAAGGCAAGTTGATCAGTGAGGCGGCACTGGGTGTCGTGTCCGGCCAGTTGCTGAATGCCAATGGCCTGGTGTCGGGGATCAAGGGCCTGACCGTCGAGGCGGGGAGCCTGGACAACCGCAACCACGGGACGCTCTCCAGCAAGGAGGGCAACCTGGCCGTTGATGTCAGCGGCGCCCTGCTGAACAGCGGCGCCGGCGCCCTGGCCAGCAATGGCACGCTCAAACTGAGCGCCGCGAGCCTGGACAACAGCGGCGAAGGGGTGGTCTCCAGTGTCGGCGGCCAGACGCTCACGGTCGCCGGCCTGCTGAATAACGCGGGCGGCGGTCTGCTCGACAGCGGTGCCACGCTTGATCTCAAGGCGGCAACCTTGAACAACAAGGCCGGCAACCTCAGTGCGTTGCAATCGGTCGATCTGCGCGCCGGCAGCCTGGACAACAGTGGCGGCAGCCTGGCGACAAAAGGTGCCCTGACCCTGGATGTGGCGGGTAACCTGGACAACGCCCTGGGTACCCTCAGCAGTGACGGGGCCTTGTTACTCAAGCACGCGGCCCACGTCGATAACCGCGGCGGCAAACTGATCGGCCAGGATCTGTTGACCTTCAATGCCGACAGCCTGGACAACCGTGACCACGGCACCGTGGCGGCCAATCAGCAAGCCACGCTGGGTGTCGCGGGAGCTGTCCAGAATGCTCAGGGCGGTTTGATTTACAGCCGTGATGCGGGTCTTGAGCTGACGGCTGCCAGCCTCGATAACAGCAAGGCCGCGGTGCAAAGCCAGAACGGCCTGACGCTGAACATCAGCGGCGACTTCAACAACCAGGGCGGCAAGGTCATCGGTCAGGACGGCGCGGTCAGTATTACCGCGGCCAGCGTCGACAACCGTGGCGGGGTGCTGTCGAGCCTCAAGGGCGCGCTTGAAACCCACATCAGTGGCGTGCTGCTCAACGGTTATGACCTGAACGACCAACGCCAGCGTGGCGTGATCGAAGCCCAGCGCTTGAACCTGCGTGCCTTGGCCGGGCTGAACAACAACGGGGGCCGCATTGCCGCGCGCCAGGGCGATGTCATCGTCAACACCGCCGGCTTCGATAACCGCAATGGCGGGCTTTACGCCAGCGGCCAGCTTGGCGTCACTGCGACTACGTTCGACAACGGCGGCGACAAAGGCGGGCAGGTCGCCGGTCAAGGCATCGATCTCGGCTTGAGCGGTGCATTGAATAACCGTTTGGGGGTTATCGAGAGTGACACCTCGCTGCTTATTCGTGCGGCCAGTATCGACAACGCTCAGGGTCAGCTACGGGCCGCAGGGAGCGGCGGCAAGAGCCTGTTCCAGATCGGCGGCTTGCTGGACAACCGTAACGGCCGCATCGAAGTGGCCAGTACCGACCTGGGCCTCAACGCGACGAGCTTGCAGAATGCCGGCGGTACCCTGCTGCACTCCGGCAAAGGGCAATTCGATATCTCGATGGCCAACGTCAGCGGGGCGGGCGGCACCCTGGTCACCCAAGGGGGGCTGACCCTCGCGGCCGATTCGTGGAGCAACACCAGCGTCATCCAGGCCGGGCGTCTGAAGGTCAATGTCAACAACTTCTACCAGAGTGCCAGCGGCCAACTGCTGGCCTCCGACAGCTTCGAAGGCGGTGGCGGCAACTGGACCAACGATGGCCTGATCGCCAGTGACGGCAGCCTGAGCCTGCAACTGTCCGGTGCCTACGGTGGCAACGGCCGATTGACCAGCCTGGGCGACATGAGCTTCGGCGCCGCCCAGCTCGACCTGCCAGGCTCCGCGACTATCGCCGGTGGTGGCAACACCCGGATCAATGTCGGCGGGGTGCTCACCAATCGCGGACGCCTGAGCTCCACCCAGGGGCTGACGGTCAATGCCGGGGCGATCAATAACTATGGCTCCCTCGGCAGCGCCGGGGCGCTGACCCTCAATTTCGGGACGCTGCTCAATTCCGGTGTCAGCGATGCCGAACACAGCTCGATCTTCAGCGGCGGCGACATGCAGTTGCTGGGCAACAGCTTCAGCAATCGCTATGCCGACGTTTTCAGCATGGGCAGCCTGCTGGTGGCCGCCAATGCCGGGCAGGCCCAGTCGAGCCTGCTGGAAAACCGCTCCGGCACGATCGAAAGCCTGGGCGACATGACCATTCGCGCCATGACCGTGAAGAACGTCATGGACATCCTCACCTACTCGGAACACGAGAAGTACTACGCCAGCATCGTCGAACTGCCGTGCGGCCCCTTTGGCGTATGCCATGTCAAGAAACATGGCAATCGGCGCAATGCGGTCTGGCAGCTCACCGAGCGTGATCGCCTGCAGGTGACCGCCAGTACGGCGGCTTCCAGTATCTCCAGCGGCGGGCAGCTGAACATCGGTGCCCAGGAACTGAGCAACGAAAGCAGCTTTATCGCTTCCTCCGGCAACCTGGCGATCAATGCCGTCAGCATCAAGAACCAGGGGGTGGTGCCTCAGGACATTGAAACCACCACCATCAAATACAACCACGTGGATGAGTACCAGGGTGCGGTCGCCGCGGTGGCTGACTTCAATGCCAAAAATGGTGCAAAGCCCTCCAGTACCTTCGAAGCCGACCTGGCGCGGTTCAACGCCCTGATGACCGGTACCCGAAAACTGGCCGGTGGTGGTACCAAGGCTCTGGACAGCAGCGACGGCAAGCACTTCGACGCCATTATCCAGTCCGGCGCCAGCGTCCAGCTCAATGCCTCGGAGAAGATCGACAACGGCGTGGTACGTGGTTATTACGCCTATGTCGGTGGTGGCAAGAAGACCGGCGACACCTCGGCGGGCAGTCAGTATTCGACGCCGATCTACATCAACTCGCAATTGCCGCCGGACCTGGCCAAGCAGCAGGTCAACCCCTTGGCCCTGCCAGGCTTCACGTTGCCGGTCGGGCAACACGGCCTGTTCCGCCTGAGCAGCGAAGGAGCCGGCGACACCGCGGCGACCCAGCGCAACCCGGCACCGATGGACTGGAGCATGGGCAGCATCAGCCTGAGATTCGCCGAGCGCGAGCAGAACCAGGCCCAGAGTCAGGCGCGGGCGATCCAGATCGATTCGCTGGCCCCGGTGGCGGCGACTGAGCGCAAGCTGGCGCAGGTTGGTGCGGTGCAGCCTGGCGTCGATGCCAGCCTGCCGACGATTAGCGTCACGACCCCGATAGACAGTGGAACGACTGCTCAGGGGCCGGTATACAGCCGTACCCCAGCGCAACAGGTGCAAGGCAGCATTGTGCGGGTCCAGGGTATCCCGACGCTCGACAATCCCCCTCAAGCGCACAAATACCTGGTTGAAACCAACCCGGTGCTGACCAACCAGAAACAGTTCATGAGCTCGGACTACCTGCTGTCGAACCTGGGTTACAACCCCGACAACAGCTGGAAGCGCCTGGGCGACGGTTTCTACGAACAACGGCTGATCCAGCAGGCGGTGGTCGCCCGCACCGGCCAACGTTTCATCGACGGCCAGAACTCCGACGAGAAACTGTTCAAGTACCTGATGGATAACGCGCTGCAGAGCAAGCAGCAGCTCAACCTGGCGATCGGCACCTCGCTGACCTCCGAGCAGGTCGCGGCCCTGACCCACGACATCGTCTGGCTCGAATCGCATCAGGTGAATGGCGAGAACGTGCTGGTGCCGGTGCTGTACATGGCCCACGCCAACAACCGCCTGGCCGCCAACGGCGCGCTGATCGCCGGGCAGGACATCAGCCTGATCGCCGGCAAGGACCTGCTCAACGCCGGCACCCTGCGCGCCACCAACAACCTCTCGGCCAAGGCCGGCAACGACCTGGTCAACAGCGGGCTGATCGAAGCCGGCAATCGCCTGGACCTGCTGGCGGGCAACAACCTGGTGAACAAGGCGGGCGGTATCATCGCCGGTCGCGATGTGAACCTGAGCGCGCTCAACGGCGACCTGATCAATGAACGCACGGTCACCAGCCACCAGAACAGCGGCGGCGATCTGCAACAGCGGCGTGACTTCCTCGACAGCGCCGCGCGTATCGAAGCCGCCAACGACCTGACGCTCAAGGCCGGTCGTGACTTCAACAACGCCGCTGGCGTGCTGCAAGCCGCGCGCGACACCACCATCAACGCCGGCCGGGATGCCAACCTTACCGCTGTCGAACAGCAGGACAACGAGACTCGGACCAACTCCCTGCACACCAGCACCAGCCAGCACGGCTCGGTGCTCACCAGCGGTCGCGACCTGACAATCAACAGCGGCCGCGATCTGTCGGCCATCGCCAGCCAGATCGACGCCAAACGCAACCTCGCCATGGCCGCCACCGGCAACCTGACCCTGGCCTCGGCGGCGGACGAGCAGCACTCGTACTCCAGTTCCAAGAAGTACAAGGGCCAGTCCGACAAGGTCAGCCAGGTCTCCACGGCGGTGACCGCGGGTGGCAGCGTGGCCCTCAGTGCCGGCAAGGATCTGGAGCTGATTGCCAGCCGGGTGAGTGCGGGGGATGAGGCGTATCTGGTGGCCGGCGGCAACCTGGCGTTGGAGTCCGCGGAAGACAGCAACTACAGCTTCTACAGCAAGACCAAGAAGAGCTCGTCGGGCAAGAAGAGTCGGCTGGATGAGGTGGCGAGTACTACCAACATCGCCAGTTCTGTCACCTCGGGTAATAACAGCGTGTTGATCGCTGGCAACGACTTGTTGGTCAAAGGCAGCGAAGTCGCAGCAGACAAAGGTGCTGCCCGGCTGACGGCGGGTAATGATGTGCAAATCCTGGCCGTCAGCGACTCCAACAGTGCGCGCCACGAGAGCAGTAAAAGCAAAAGCAGCTGGGGCGGCCTGAAGGCCAGCAAGGTCCAGGACAAACTGGCGGAAACCCAGACCAAGGCGGTCGGCAGCATCATTTCCGGCAACACCGTGGACGTGGTTGCCAAGCACGATGCCACCGTTACTGGTTCCGCGCTGGTCAGCACCAAAGACCTGAGCGTACAGGCCGGCAATGACCTGACCATCGACGCGGCTGAAAATACCTTCACCCGTAGCGAGTTGCACAAGCAGAAAAACCGCGACCTGATGGGCGTGCTCACCGCCAACAACCTGGGCGTGGACGACATCACCGGCAACCAGCACTTGTCGATCAGCAGCAGTAACCACACCGGCAAGGCGGCGCAAACCACCTTGACCGGCAGTACCGTGGGTTCGAGCGAAGGCAGTGTGAAGCTTGAGGCGGGGCGTGAGTTGAAGGTGGTGGCCAGTGATTTGGTCAGCACCAAGGATATGGCCCTTAAAGGTTCCAATGTCACCATTACCGCGGGTATGGAGAGCGCTAGCCAGAGCTCTACCGACAAGTCCAAGAGCCTTGCCGTGGGGCGTGTGATCGGCGGCACCGTTGTGGATACTGCACGGAGTATTCGTGATGGGGTCAAGGCCGCAAAAGAGGCGGATGACCCGCGCCTCAAGGCCGTGAAGCTGGCCCAGGTCGCCATGGATGCCTACAACCTTGGCGGGTACGCCTCGGATGCCAATGGTCAGCGTTCCGGTTTCAAAGACAAGCAAGGTGGGACGGCCAGCAATGGTTCGTTGATCAAAATCGGTACTGAGCTTGCCAATACCCACAGCAAGAGCACCAGCGAATACACCAGTGAAACTGCCAAGCAAAGCACGCTCAATGTGGGTAAAGAGCTGTCTATCGTGGCAACGGGTAAGGCACCTGATACCCAAGGCGATATCCATGTGGTGGGCAGCGACCTGAAGGCAGGCAGTACCACGCTGGTGGCCAAAAACGACATCACCCTGGAAAGTGCGCAGAACACCACTGAGAGAAAAAACGACAGTAAAAACAACAAAACCAGCATCGGTGCCAGCTTCAACATCGGTGAGCAAAACGGTTTCACCCTGGACCTGGGGGCACAGATCGCCAAAGGCATGGGTTCGGGCAGCTCGGTCACTCAGGTCAACAGCACGCTGGAAACCGGTGCACTGGTCCTGAACAGCGGCAAGGACACGACCTTGGCCGGCGCCCAGGTACATGCCGACAGCATCCAGGCAGATGTCGGCGGCAATCTCAACATCGCTTCACGGCAGGACACCGAGACGCAGAAGAGCAAGCAAAGCAGCGCTGGTTTTGGCGCGAGCATTTGCGTACCGCCGTTCTGCTACGGCTCGATGGTCACGGCGTCCGGGAGCATGTCCGCCGGCAACATGAGCAGCGATTACAAGGGGGTCACTGACCAGAGTGGTCTGTATGCGGGCAAGGGCGGCTACACGATCGATGTCGGCAAGAACACCATCTTGCAAGGCGCCGTCATCGCGAGTGAGGCCTCTGCCGACAAGAACCTGCTGATCACTGATCGGTTGCTGCTCAGCGACATCAAGAACACCAGCGAAATCAAAAGCACATCGGCCAGCGCCAGTGTTTCCAGTGGCTCGGGAGGCACGACACTGGGGGCTCCGATGGGCATGGCGCTCAATGAGTCGGACCATAGCCGGACCCAGTCAGCGGTCAGCGAGGGCACGATTATTGTGCGCAATCCTGAGGGCGCCAATGACTTGGTTGGCCTCAATCGCGACACGGCCAATGCCAACAAGAAACTCGACAAACCCGATGAAAAGGCCATGCGCGAGCGTATGGAGCTGATCACCAGTTCGGTGGCGCTGGCGCAAAGCATTGGCAATACCATCGCTACAGACAAAATCCGCGAGGCAGAAGATGCCAATAGCGACACGGCGAAAACGGCGCGGCAAAAGTTACTGGACAAGGGGATCGTCAACCCGACAACCGATCAGGTAAGGCAGCAGGTCCAGCAAGATTACGGTGTGGGAAGCAGCTTCCAGCGCACCACCCAGGTTGTGTCGGCCATCGTGCAGGGGATTGCAGGTGGGAATATCGGAGCGGCCGCTGCGGGGGCAGCGGCGCCGTATCTGGCACGGACAGTGAAGGAAATGACCGAGGGCGATGCCGCCGCGAACCTCATGGCTCACGCGGTGCTGGGCGCAGTGCTGGCCAGGGCCGGCGGTAACTCGGCACTGGCAGGGGCAGGTGGCGCTGTAGCCGCTGAGGTCACGGCGAAGTTGATCCGCAGCCAGCTGTATGGCGACGTCAGCAACGAAGAGCTGACGCCGGAGCAGAAGCAAACGATCTCCGCGTTGTCGACATTGGCGGCGGGTATTGCGGGCTCTGCTGTGGGCAAGGATGCGCTGAATGCGGTGGCGGCGGCTCAGGTTGGGAAGAATGCGGTTGAGAATAATTATCTTAGTGTGCGCGAGGCTCAGAAAAAGAAAGATCTATTAGCTAAAGAGCGTCAAGGCACAATTACATCTGAGGAAGTCAAAGAATTAGTAGCTATAAACAAGCTTGACCAAGATAGAGATTCTGCAATCCGTGCAGCTTGTACTGCGGGCAATAAGGCTGGAGCGGAGTGTGGACGTCTAGTTGCGTTGGCAAATAGTGCGTTAGCGCAATATGGTCAAAATGTTAGCTATTCACTGCTTTATAAAGATTTGTTTCCGAACGACGCTGCTAACGTTGAGAGGGTATTGAGAGGGTTAGATTCTGGGAGCATTACCCGGGACTCTGCTATAACCGCAATCGTTAAAGAGTCGGGGAGAAGTCGAGAGGAAATTGAGCAGCGTTATGACTTGGCGATGACCCTGCAGGCAGTGACTTCAACCCTTGCAGGTTTCTATGGGGTTAAGGCGGCTGTTCCTGAAACTCGATCATCAGGTGGTGAAGCTGCGAAGGGAGCAGCACTCGACTTGGTGTCTGGGGAAACGAAAACTGTAGGTACTGGCAAAGCTGCAGCTAATGATGCAAGCTTCGGTACAAGCGTGGGAGGAGGAACAGCTAAGCTCCTAGATGATGCTAGTAAACAATTAGAGCAATACATCAGGACGTTTGATAAATATAAACCGCCAACCGCGATTGGTGCCGTAGATCCATTGACAGGAAAAATAGTCACCATGTCCAGCGGGAAAGTACCGACTAAAATTGCACCTGAATTACAGATGTATGCAGATAAGTTGGGAGGCTTGGGTGTTAAAACTGCATGTGGAAACACTCTAGGGCGTTGTGCTGAGTTTAGAGCTGCTAATGAACTGCTTTTGAGTAATCCTGCTCTTAAGCTTAACGATATTAAATTTACTCCTGCTATTCGTCCAAGAACGGGAGAGGTTGTTCCTCGTTGTGAAAACTGTACTAATATTTTTGGAGCGGAATGATGGAGATGGATGATGAGTTTTTAGAAACTAATGATTTGGATTGGTTTGCTTGCTGCCAAGATGGGCTGCTTGCGCATTTTGCGAGTGGAGGCCGAGGATTTGTTCCTGTAGCGATAAGGAAGTCAGTTTTTGAATATGAAGTTATTTATGATTATTTTTATTCGTTGACTGATGGTTTTGAGTTTGAAGTTGTTGAAAGAAATCTGCAGGAATTTAATTCTGCTGCTCAGCGTGATCGTTATTTGCAGTCGTTTGTGGAAATGGCGAAAAGAGGTTTGTTTAGTTACGATGTGAGTGATGCTGGTTATAAGCTGATAGCTAGGCCTAAAGGGTTTAAAAAGTTTCAGGAATTGCCGGATGAAATTAAAAATGTTCTTCATGTGTTATCGGTGAGTGTTTCTGAGAATGTAGATGTAAGTAATGATGTTTAGACTTGAATAATGCACTCAAGCGCTAAGGTATTTGCTGGCTTTGTGAATTGGTTGCTCTCTTTGTGTCTTGTTTCTGAGGGGGAACTTCTTGAAATACTTGAGGGGTTTGATGGTGTTCAGGGAGTTATAGAAAGCAATTTGTATATATCAGCATACGAGGAGATCGCTCGCTACCTTGCCCATCTTCGATCTTTTGAAGAAATGATTTTCTTTGTTGAATCGAATAGTGAAGTTCTGAGCGAGTTGCCAGGGGAGCAGTATTACTTTGTTGAGGCTGTAGTTGATGTGTATTCTGTCGGTGGACAAAATGTTGCGAGGTTGATTGATGCCTCACCCAAAAGATATAGGGAGTATTTGATTAAGCGCTTTGGGTAGTTGGTGCAAAAGGAGTCAATCCTCCGTCCGTACCATGTAATGCAAGTAATCTTTTGGAGGGGGGCAGGCAAATGCTGGCCAGATTAGTAGGCTTTTCAAGCTAGATGGTACGCCAGTCAATGGAGCGGTATGTCGAGCGAATAACCAAGGATGCTGTAAAACGATTGGGAGCAACATATCAGAAATATCAATTCTGATGGAATATTGATATCGGATAAGGTTAAAGGGCTGCAATAATGATCCTTGTTAGGGTTTTAGATGCAGAAGGTGAGTTGCTGAATGTACTTTATGATTTGAGTGCGCTTGAGTATAGGCAGCGCAAGCCAGAGGTGTGGGTGAAAGATCACTTTGAAAGATAGGATCGCTCGAGTCTTCCTTCGTATGTATCCTTTCGATTTGGAAGAGAGGATGATCGTATTGTTTCTACTTTGAGGGGGGCGGTTAGTTTATATAAAGGTCTGATAGATTGGGTCTTGACAGGGTATGAGCGCCATGCGTTTCCTGGCATGAATTGGGTGATAGAGCCTGCGCGAATTAAAGAGGTAGAGACTAAGGCTGGGGCTTTGGGTTTGTCGCCTGAGGACTATCTTTCTGAATATGAGCCGGAGTTTGGCCCTATTTCTTTTGAAGACTTGGTCGGATTAACCCAATATGTTCGTCAAGTATTTTCAGGGCAGGGCAACCTCAGCTCTTGAACTGGGGTGTTGTATTTGTCTTGCCGTAATCACCAGACGCCCTTCATGATTTAACTCTAAAATTCTTAGTTACCTAAAGCCCCGCAAAACATCTCCGTAACCGACCCGAGCGCTGCCTCGAATCCTAAGGACTACGGTACGCATCAAATCGAAATCGACGTGAAGCGATTGCAGCAGGATATTGATTCCGGTGTATTACCAAATACCAGGTTCTTGAACAACCATGAAATCGCGGCCGAGTTGCAATCAAGGGCAGATGCGGGAGAAATACACGAACAACCTTTCACACGAGAAATGAGACTTTATTGATGAGGGCAGAGGCAGGCTTGAGCAACGCCACGCGTGATGGCGAGTGCTTGATCAAGGGCTGTGTCCCGGCCGGCTATATTAAATTTATCGATAAATAGGTATTTGTCATGGATCGGAAAACAAACGACCTGCTTAATAGCATTCCGGAGCATGCAGATTATGCAGCTGATGCAGGAGACTTGGACCCGGAGGATATTCCGCAGGAAAGAATGGATGCTGTGATGGATTTGCTTCGTCACGCAGATAATGACGTGGTGCGTTTCCTGGCTGCGAAGTTATTGACCAGTTGGGGGGGGCATGAAGGCCTGGTTGCCTTGGAGAAGAACATGGAAAGCCCCGAAATTATCGAAGGCATCTATTCTCATAGACTGCATGGATACGATGATACTTATCGTCAGATACTTATGGCCGTGACCATGTATTTTGCCAATATGGCTGACAGGGGGGGAAGAGAGGTGGCGAGAACCCAGGTCTACTCACCCTTGTCGAAAATCATAGCGTTGGCGGGCAGCAAACCTTTTGAAATAGCCGATGCGTTTGCTTTCGTGAAGCGTGAAAGATACCTGGAGTATGTACCTCCTATTAAACAGCACCTTGTTTCGATCATTGATCATCCAGAAATACATCGTTGGAAGATTTACGATGCTATCGAATTGTTGATGGGTTTTGATCCTGAGTTCGTCATGTCTCTGTTGAAAGAAAAAAACAAGACGATTGATGATTTCAGACCAACAGTCCAGGGTTGACTCCAGTAAGTGGGAGGCAAGGGTCAGGTCGGCTCCTGTGCAAAAGGTACTATTGGACTACTGAAGATATGAGAAAGACATTTCGTTCAATATCGGCCGGTATGGACTCTAAGTGGCAGCCGGAAAGCGAGCCTTCATCCTTGACTCAGTGGTACTTGTCCGTTCGCGATATACCTATTGAAAAGCTTGGGCTTGAGGATCTATGTCGGGCTTTGAGGCAGGATTTATTCTCATTAGAATTACTGCCAATTGCTATTGATATTCTTTCTAAGAACCTGCTCTCAGGTTTCTTTGATGATGGGGAGTTGCTGGCCTTGATCAATGATTTGCCATCAATCTATTGGTTTGATAATAAACTTTTGGCTCAAAGGCTTTTATCTGTTCTTGTTGATGGCGAACATTTGTTGGGAGAGGAGCCTGAGACGTTGCTTGTGGCTAAGGGGTTGGAAGTTAAATTGCGAGAGGCATTGATTAAATAAGTTGGCTAGCCATTTGGTTCGTGTGGTCTAACCCAAGGCGCAGGTCGGGTGATGCTAAGGTTTGATTAGTTTTAAAGAAGGGTGTGGGGGCTAACAATTGAATGGCTTAAATCTCGAAAGGGAAAACGGGCGACTTTAAGATCGCCCGCTATTGTTTAGGCCGAAATCTGCTCTTTTAATTTTCGCCCTGTTACATCTAGAAGATCGCAACCGTCACGCAACAGAATAGTGCAGACCAACGTCAACTCCTGAAGAACCATAGGGTGGCTTCTAGCATTTTCAGGTTCCACAAAGTTTTCCAACAACTGAGTCACCGCACGAATGCGATAAGCCGCTGCATCGTGAAGCACATCGACAGGTGCTTGGGTGTCGATCAGCAGGTAGGGAATATTGCAGTCGTGGCCAGTAATCGGCATGTATCGATTCATAGGTTCACCTCTGGTTGAGTGCCCGAACCGTCACCCATCGTCGCCAAACGAGGGTGACAGCTGTACGCAGGTTGGCGAACCGACACCAGAGGTAAAGCCGGCAGACCCGAAGATCTCCCACGCACAGCCGTCATAGAGCGATCGTGCGGATGCAAAAATACCTGCAAGCGGGAGGTTTTGCATTTGTTCTGGTGTCAGGTCGCCAAACCCGGTCGCCATCTGGGCGACCCACCGACTGTAAATCGCACTGTGGTTGGCGGGAATAAGGGGAGTGCACAGCAGGCTGTAGGGCTTTTCTGATTAGCCCAGAAGGAAGCTGTCGGCTTGGCGGGCAGCTCCAATACTCAATAAAACACCCCGTGCGTTTTCCAGAGTACGGCTTCCCGCAAAAGGTTTCGGGCAATACTGGCACTTTGCTAAAGGCACCGGGCTCAGACGAGAACTTTCAGCCCCAAGCTCTGTTACCATTCGGCGCGCATATCCGTTCGGCAGGGCCTGTGGCGGCTGTTTCAGCGGTTCCGGCTGCGGTCTGTCTCGGGCAACACCCTGCGCGTGATGTGCACGCATAGTCTCCAGACTTCCAGACGGCATCGTCTTTTGCACGGCGCTTTCGATGCTCCTGTCTGTACCCGATTCCGAGGGGTGGAAGCCCCTTCGCCTATTCACCTGTCAAAGGATGATGGAGCTTTTGAACCAAGGCTCCACACTGGGAATACGCTCATGAACTACCTCGAACGCTCCATGTCTGCCCTCCGCTCGGTCGGTATCAACTTTCCCGTCCAGGATGCACCTGTGCTGGCGTTGCTGGACAAGGTGGCGGTGTATGACGCCAACCGGGTGACCAATATCGCCGCCACCCTGCAACAGTCCACGGTCTTTAATGCCTCGGTGCGCGACAAGCTGCAGAGCATGGATATCAGTACCCGGTATGCCGACATCGCCGCCAGTTTCGATTCGATCCAGGCCGACGCGCAGCAGATGATGGAGTGGATGGCCGACGGCAAGCTGCAATTCTCCGAGCGTATCCAGCTGGCCTGGCTGAACATGCGCCGTGGGTCGATTCCGGATCGCTTCGAGGACATTCGCAAAAATTATCTGGCGGTGGCGAAGTCGGCCAATGAGCAGATCCAGTTGGAAACCCTGATCCTGGAGGCTTATCAGGACTATCGGTTGGCCATGAAGACGGCCGAGGTCGATGCCTGTGAGGTGCAGAAGGTGGCTCAGGCGCAGCTCGATGCCGGGCGTAAAACCCTGGCGGATGCTGGCGCGGCGCTTGAGGTGGCTGAGCTGGAGGCGACCGAACGGGTGAAGCTGGAGTTGGCGCGGGATGTGGCGCTGCGCAATCTGCAGGACGAGGACAAGCGCTACCAGATCATCACCGACATCGCCGATCAGCTGAAGGCGGGCTACAACGCGGCCGAGCTGGTGTTTGCGCGCTTGAGCCAGTACCACTCGGTGAAGGAGCGCCTCTATCAGCGCGCGGTGAGCTTTTTCGCCACCAATGAAATCGTGCTCACCGGCCTGGCGGCGGGCTTCACGTCGTCCGGCGGGCTGGCCGAGGTCACCCAGACCCTCAATGCCATGAACGACGGCATCAACTCCAGCCTCGAGGCCCAGGCCAAGGTCGGCGGGGAGCAGCTCGAGGCCGCGCTCAAAGCGGGCTACGGGACCAACCTGAAAGTCAGTTCGGTCAAGGCCCTGGCCGAGGCGGTGGTCGACTTCCAGGCCAGCAGCCTGAGCCTGATCCAGGAGTTGCGCAAAGAGTCTTCTGCGGCGGCCGCCGAGATCGAGTCGATCACCGAGGACAGCAAGCGTCGTTTCAGCGCACTCCTGCAAAAGGGACTCTAAGGTGAGCAGTGTCTCCCTCACCGAACAGATGGGGGCCATGGCCCTCATCGATGAGCTGCGGCACAGCCAGGCCGAGGTGCAGAAACATCTGGACCTGCCCAGGCACCGTCAGTTGGTGGCTGAACGGATTCGCGAGTTTTATCGATCCCGGGGGATCGAGGTCGAGGATGCTCTGGTCGAGGAGGGCGTGCGAAGTTTCTTCGCCACTCGACTGACCTACGAGGCCCAGCCGATGGGCCCATGGTCGAAATGCTTGGCGCAGGTCTATATCACTCGCGCTCAATGGCTGATGCCCCTGGCGGTGTTCTCGATCGTGAGTCTGGGCGCGATTTTCATGGCGCGGCCGGTAGCCGATTTTTTTGCCGGGGTGCGCCTGCAGGCCACCCAGACTCAGGTGGATCAGGCACGGGCCCAGGCCGATGCTCGGGGCGTGCAGTTGGATCGCCTGGAAAAACGCCTGTCGGGCCTTGAGTCGGAGGCGTTGGCCAACAATGTGCCGGCCGCGGTCCGGCTGCTTAAACCTGTCCATGAGGCACTGGAGAAGGTTCGCCTGGCGCAGCCGGTTACCCTGCCGCCCAAAGTCACCGCACAGAGCCGGGCCGAGGATGCCGCGCTGGCGGTTTCGGTGACTGAAAACCTGAAGAAGGAGGCTGCCGACCTGCAGGCGCTAGAGCCTCAGCTGAACACGGTTACGCAGCTTCTGGCGGCTGATACCAAGCTGAAAACCCAGGTGACGGCTGCGTCGTTCGCGGTGCTCGGCACGACCTATCCGGCGCTTGCCGCCGCGGCAACCAAGGCGCGCTCCGCATTGGATCAGGCCGACACCCAAGGCCTGCCGGCGGTCCAGTCGGCGCTTGACCAGCTGGATGCGCTGGTAACGCAAACAAGCGTGGTCAGTCCCTATCTCACGCAGTTGCAAGAGGCCCGGGGCAACCTGCGCAAGATGGGCTTGAGCAAGGTGGATGCCGAGCAGTTCCAACCCTTGTTCGCCAAGGTCGATCAGGCCGTCAAGGATATGGATACGGCGGCGGCCGAGCGTGGCCTACAGGAGATCGAACGACTGCGGACCGTCGCAGCCACACCCTTGACCCTGGAAGTGGTCAGCCGTACCGGCGAGAAGTCGATGATCGAGCGCAACTATGATCCGACTGGAGGCAAGACCTGGTATCTGCTGACCGAGGCGAGCGATGCCTCAGGCAATGTGGTCCCGGTCCCCATCACCAGTATCGAGAGCGGGGAACGGCGTTATGCCTCGATCTTTGGCGTGCGCGTCAGCCAGGCAACCTATCAGGCAGCCAAGAATGACAAGCTTCTGGATGGTCATGTCGATGACCGCTTGATGGGTAAAAAGGCGGCCAACTCGCTGACCTTTACCTTCGTTAAAGGGCCTGTCAAAACCAAACCTGATTACATCCTGGAGTGGTAATGAACTCGAGCAGCATGATTGCGTCCCTTGGCGAGAACTCTCGGCGATACGAGGCAGAACTGCGTAGGTTCCAGCTCGAGTTGTCCAATGCCCACGAGCAGGAACTGCGCTTGCAGCAGCAGATCGCTGGCGTCTTTCCACAGATTGCCAACTTTCAGCTGGCCGGTGGGGCTCGGCTGTCGGACGAGGTTCAGCGTTTGCTGGACCAGCGGGAGCGGAGCGAGTCCGAGTTGCGTGAGCAATTGGCGGTGGCGGAGGCCGGGGTTGCCAAGCACCTGCAGGAGATGTCGACGGTTTCCCAGGAAATCGAGGCCCTCGTTGCCGATGTCGACCGGCAGTTGACGGTAGAGCCGGCGTACCAACAGCAAGCCGCGATCCTCGCGGAGGCTGTCGAGCGCTGTAACGAGGCGGCCGCGTCTTACCAGGAGCTGCGTGATGAATGTCGCGGCAAGCTTCGGGCCTTTCAGACCGAGCCTCTGTACCTCTACTTGAAGGGCCGCGGGTTCGGTACGGATCGTTATGTTGGCCGGTCGTTTTTTCGGGAGTTGGATCGGTGGATTGCTCGCCTGTGCAATTTCCCGCAGAACAGCGCGATCGAGCAGAGCCTTCTGGCCATGCAGGAAGCCAATGAGGGCGCCCAGTGGCAACGGGACAGCCATCGGGCCGTTCAGGAGGCCGAGCTGGCGCGGCTGTATCAGCAAGCCCTGGCCGGCACCCTGTTGTCGGTGCTGCAAGCGCGCCTGAAGACGGAGCGCGAGGCCGTGGAGGCCGGCAAGGCTCAGGCCAATGCCGTTCATGAGCGCCTGGGGCTGTTCGTCTCCAAGGGGGACGAGCACTTTGCCCAGGTTGCTGAGCTGTTGTCCCGGCAATTGGCCGAGATGAGTGATGCCAAGCTTGAGCACTTGGCCGGGCAGACAACGACGCCGCAGGACGACGAGCTGGTGCAGAGGGTGCGTGATTTGCGTTCTGAGCTCGATGATCTGCGGTTGCGCGTGCCGTTCCTGGAGATGAAGTGCAGGGATACCGAGCGCGACTATGCAAGAGCCAAGCAGCTTGAGCGTGAATTACAGTCGAGTGGGTCTATCAGCGGTAGCTACAGCTATTCCGCAGGTATGAATCTTGACTCTCTGGTTGCCGGGTTCATGCAGGGCGCGCTGTCCCTCTCCCAGGTGGCGAATGAGGTGGGGAGCCATCGCCGCGCCAGCAGGCCGGCCCCGAGCTTTTGGAGCAGTGGCTCCAGCAGCGGTTCGAGCAGCCGTTCCAGCAGTCGCCCGAGCAATTCCGCAAGCAGTAGCTCAAGTTCCAGCAGCTCGTTCAGTTCCTCCCGATCGACGGGCGGCGGTGGGTTCTCTACCAGCGACAGCCTTTAGGCCGAGTATTCCTGAGGCGTAAAAAACGGGGCAGCGTTGGCTGCCCCGTGTCGTTTCTCCGTTCGTTACGGCTTACAACGCCTTCACCGGAATACAGATTTCACATTCCAGTTCCCCCGTCTTCATGTCGTATTTCGCGTCCACCGGATAACGTTCGAACGCTGGCCGTGCATCGAATTGCATGCCGCTCTTGGGCAGCCAGTCGCGGCACAGTTCGGTCCAGGCGTCGGCGATGTCGGGGCCTTTGCCCTGGTAGTGGGCGACGGCGTAGAGGCCGCCGAGCAGGGTGGTGACGACGGCGGGGGCGCTGGCCTTGAAGTCGACGGGGACTTCGACGCAGGCGTCGTAGCGGCATTTTTCCGGTGGGGTGACGTAGGGGTCGTCGTGGCCGATACCGTAGCGCGCACGGCCCAGCAGGCTGTTTTCGACCATCCAGGGGGCGACGGTGTCGCGCCAGAAGGTGCCGATGCCTGGCCCGTAGGGGCCGATGTAGCGCAGGTAGGCGACGCGGACCGGTGGCAGTTCCTTGAGGGTGACGTTCATCGTGAGTTCCTTCAGGTGGATGAAGGCGTCAGGATCGTCGAAGGCCGGGATGTGCGTCTGATCAGGATTGCTCAATTCGCGCAGGCGCCGTTCGCGGACGTCGCTGAGGCGGCGGTGCCAGCGTTTGGGTTCGGTGCTGCGCCAGGTGCTCGGGGTGACCGAAAAGTGCTGCTTGAACGCCCGGGAGAACGCTTCGCCGGAGCTGAAACCGACCTCCAGCGCCACCTCCAGAATGCTCAATTCCGGATGGCTGGCCAGCTGATAGGCGGCACAGGCCAGGCGCCGTCGGCGCAGGTAGTCGCCCAGGGTTTCGCCGACCCAGGCGGTGAACAGGCGATGGAAGTGAAAGGGCGAAAAATGCGCGACCTGCGCGAGTTCGGCCAGCTCCAGCGGCTGGTCCAGGTGTTGGTCGATATGCTCCAGCACCCGGTTCATGCGCAGGGTGTATTCGTGGAGGCTGTGATAGGCAGAGCTCATGGAGCCAAGTTTAGCCGGGGGCGAGACGGTGGGTTTGCGCCGGCCGGTTTTTTTGTCGTGACAGGACGGACGAGATCGCGAGCAAGCTCGCTCCTACAGGGGCGGGCTTGTTCGCGATCTCGGTCTAACGCTCAGGAACCGCCATGGCAGCAACTGGCGGCCGGTTTGTCGTCATAACGATCATGGTGCCTGACCCAGTCCATGATCTGCTCTTCATTGCGCCCCTTGGGTGTCAGGTCCAGGTAGTTGTAGGCCCCCACCAGCAGGTCCAGGCCACGGGCGTAGGTGGAGTAGGTGTGGAAGATCTCGCCGGCTTCATTGCGGTAGAACACGCTGAGGCCGGGCAGCTCTTCTTCGGCGCCGTCGGTCTTTTCATAGTTGTAGGTGGCGGTGCCGGCGGCGACCTCGTCGGCCCGGGTGCAGACCCCGAAGTCGTAGTTGAAATCACAGCCGGCGGACGAGACCCAGTCGAACTTCCAACCCATGCGCCGCTTGAACGCCTGGAACTCGGCGAAGGGCGCGTGGGACACCGCCACCAGCGCGATGTCGTGATGGGCCAGGTGCTGGTTGGCGCCGTCGATATGGTCGGAGAGAAAGGAGCAACCCGGGCAACCTTCGTCCCAGCCTTCGGCGAACATGAAGTGGTAGACCACCAGCTGGCTGTGATCGCCGAACAGGTCGGCCAGGCTCAGTTCGCCGTGGGGGCCCTGGAAGCGGTAGGGCTTGTCGATTTTCACCCAGGGCAGGGCGCGCCGCTCGGCGCTGAGCTGGTCGCGCTGGCGGGTGAACGCCTTTTCGTGAATCAGGTGCTGCTTGCGGGCCTGTATCCATTGTTCCCGGGATACGACCGGATGATCGTTGAGGTGCATGACGTCTTCTCCTGCGGCAAAGGTGGCGCGGCGACAGTGCCTACACAGGCTAGTCGTTTCACCCGCGGGAAAATCGACAGCCGCCGGACGGTTCCGCCCAACGGTCGCCCGCCAGCCCCACCTCGCTGGACGGCTATTCAGGCGTTACTTCTGGCGTGCCGTCCTCATGCATTTCAACGCTTCGAATTCATTGCGCACATTCTGCAGCTTGTTGCGCAGATGCTTGCGCTGGGTTGGCGTGCTTTGGGCCATCACGTCCACCAGCAGGTTGCGCGACGCCTGTTCGCTGTTGGCATAGGCCTGGCGATAAGCCGGTGTCCAGAAGCTTTCGCGATCCACCAGCAGGCGCTCGATGCGTTTGTCGAAGTCGCTGTTCTGGCGTTGTTCCAGCGCGGCACTGAACTGCGCCTGCCAGTTGGCCCGGTTGGCAAGCCAGAGCTGGTTCTGTTCGCCGAGGGACGTCGACCAGTCCGCCACCCGCCGGGTCTGCTCGGGCGTGAGGGGGCCGAGCCAGGTAGTCAGGCGTTTGTCCATGCGTTCGGCGCGCAGCCTGATCTGTTGTTCCAGTGGTGACTTGAGGTATTTGCTGCGGCGTTGGCGCATGTCCTTGGCGAAGGCCGCCTTCATTTCCGCGACCTGTTGATCATCCAGGCCTCGCAACAACTCGATGGCCGACGGCGCGATCGCGCGGGCGGTCTGGGCAATGGCCTGCTTGGCTTCGCGGGTGAACTCTTGCAGCTCGGCATCGTTGACCTGATTGCGCTCGACCATCTGCTGCAGGCGGTCCAGGTAGTCCAGGTAGCCGGGCAGTTGCGTGCCGCAATGCCAGCTCAGGTGTTCCTTGAGGCGCTCGTTGAACCAGATTTTCTGCTCGCGGTTCATTTCCAGGTAGTCGTTGAGCGTCCAGGGAATGATCACATCGAGGTTGCGGTAAGCCAGGCCGACCCGATTGCAGGAGGTCAGCACCAGGCTTAGCAGCAGTAGCTGGGTGAGGTGTTGCAGCCGGCGCGACATGGCAAGTCCTTGCGAAGGCCTGGGGTTGTAAGGCATGGGTTTCTTATCTGAACCCGGAACGCTTCCGGCAGTTCAGCCGCTCAATAGAACGAGTGCTCGGCCTTGAAGGTGAGCAGACCGTCGCATTGCGCGTTATGTCCAGAATAGGCCGAACAATCGCTACCGTTGAGGCTGGAGTCGCTGTAGATCAGTTTCAGGTCGATGCCCATCCAGGGGCGGGAGAACTTGATCGACCAGTCGTTGAAACTGCTGACGTAGCCGCTGCTCACCGAAACCGGGTTGCCCAGCTGATGAGTGGTGTACTTGATGCTGACGCCGATGCCGAAAGGCTGGTTGCCGCCCAGGTCGGCGAACAGAGTGCTGTTGCGCTTGTCCGGGTCCTGGCTGAACGCGGCGCCGAAGCGGCTGCCCAGCAGCGTCAGGCCGCCGTAGAACTCCTGGCTGTCCTGCGGGGCCAGTTGCGGGTAGTTGTACTGGATCATCCCCACTTCATAACCCAGGGTCTTATCGAAGGGGCGCTTGAAGCCCAGGTAGGAGTCCACTTCCAGGTCGCTCTCGCCCAGGCCCATGCTCGGCGACCACTGGCCGATGTACCAGCCACTGTCGTGGGTCAGGTCCAGGCCGCCATGGAACGAACCGGTGGCTGAGGGTTTGACCAGGCCCTGGGCCATGCTGCGGCTCGGGGTGCTGCTGAGCTTGAGGTCGAAATCCCCCAGTTCGCGCTGGAAGATCTGCCCGTGGACCAAGGGGCTGGCGAGAAGGCTGGCAAGCAGCACATGAGAGGGTTTGAGCATGCTTCACTCCATGAAACGCGAGGAGCAGGAACCGCGAAACCTGCTGAAATGCTCGATCTAGAGGTGTGCAAGGATACCGGCGAAACCTCGGGGATGAGGGCCGTTCGTCGATTTTTACAGGAGGGAAGGACTCAGAACTCTAGTCCTAGCGCTTTGAGGCTCAAAGCGCATAGGGACCAGGAGGTGTTGCGGGGGGATTACTTCTTGCCCAGGCTGATCTGCTTGGACGGGCCGAAAGTCTGGCCGCTGACGCCTTTGGCAATTTGCTGGATCTCGCCGCCGGATTTCAGGAAAGCAGCAATCTGATCGTTGATCGATTCGCTGGTTTCAACGGCTGGAGCTGGCTTTGCTTTGCTGTTGGATGCTTTTACACGCATGGCGGCCATTAACCTTCAGGAAATTAATTTGGCCAGCCATCATACATGAAATGCTTGACAATTGCTTGGTAAATATCCTCCTGGAATAACGGTGGAAAACTCTCGAATAATCCTAAGTTGATCTCGGGAATATCCCCATAAGCTGCTGTTTTAAATAAAGACAATGGTAAAAAGAAAGGCTTGCTCGGCGGCGCTGAGGCAAAAGCCGCTGCCGGTTGGCCTGACGGGCGGAACCGGTTGCTGGCGCAAAGCCATAAAAATCAAGGCATTCAGGAAAATATCCGCTGCTATCCGGCGACTCGGGCCAACCAGGCCCGGAAAAACGGGTAGAATGCCGCCCACGCAATGAGGGTATTGGAAATGGCTTTAGTCGGGCGCTACAACAGTTTGCAAGTGGTTAAACACACTAACTTCGGTTTATATCTGGACGGCGGGGCGGATGGCGAAATATTGCTGCCCAATCGTTATATTCCCAAGGATATTCCCAGTGAAGATGAAGACTGGTTGAATGTTTTTGTTTATCTGGATAGCGCCGACAAGTTAATTGCAACTACCGAAAAACCAAAAGTTCAAGTCGGTGAGTTCGCCAGTCTTAAAGTCGTGGAAGTTAACAGCATCGGTGTGTTCCTCGACTGGGGCCTGCCCAAGGACCTGTTGCTGCCGTACTCCGAGGAAAAGCGCCAACTGACCGCCGGCGAGTATTGCGTGGTGCACGTCTACCTCGACAAGCACACCCGTCGCATCACCGCCACGGCCCGTCTGGACCGCTACCTGGACAAGGCTCCGGTGACCTACAAGGTCGGCCAGGAAGTCGATCTGCTGGTGGCCGAGAGCACCGACATGGGCTTCAAGGCGATTATCAACAACAAGCACTGGGGCCTGATCCACAAGAACGAAGTGTTCAAGTTCCTGCGTCCGGGCAAACAGGAAAAGGGCTTCATCAAAGAGATCCGCGCCGATGGCAAGATCAGCCTCAGCCTGCAACCGGTGGGCGAAGAACTGGCCAGCAGCCTGAACGCCAAGATCCTCGCCAAGTTGCGGGAAAACAACGGCACACTGCCGGTCAGCGACAAGAGCGATCCAACGGTGATCAGTGGACTGTTCGGTGTCAGCAAGGGCAACTTCAAGAAGGCCATCGGCGCCTTGTACAAGAATGGCCAGATCGTTATTCATGCCGATCGCATTGAGCTGACCTGATCCGTTCCTCCCGGGCGTAGGTGCGGTCGAAGATCACGACCGCGCCACGAGGGCATTACCGAACAACCGCTGCCGGTTCCGGCAGCGGTTTTTTATTGCCTTTTTTCTGGCTGCTTGAGGCGGGAGTCGGGGCCGGTGTATCCGAACACTCGCAAAGGCGCTGTATACAATCGATCACCCCTTGTCGATGCACTGATATCAGGCAGTCATGCACAGCCAACGGGCATGCTTACTTCTGATTCCGCCTGCTGATCATCTTTGTGTAGCCAAGCCTCAGCCCTTGATGGACAAGCGATTAGCGCGGTTCGCCTACAGATTTTTCCGGTATGGCACGCATTCTGCGTAGCGCTTCGTATACAACTCATGCCGGCTCCCGTACGCAGTGTGGTCGCAAGGTCAATCGCGGGGGCAGAGCCTGTCCAACAAGGAGCCTTGCAATGACCGAGCAACTACCGAAGGGCTACAGCCCGCGCTTGTACAACCAGGACCTGGGGCCGCTGCCGCAGAAGTGGAACTGGTACAACATCTTCGCCTTCTGGATGAGCGATGTGCACAGCGTCGGCGGTTATGTATTCGCTGCCAGCCTGTTCGCCCTCGGGCTGGCCAGCTGGCAAGTGCTGGTGGCCCTGTTGGCGGGGATCTGCATCGTGCAACTGATCGCCAACCTGGTGGCCAGGCCCAGCCAGCAGGCGGCGGTGCCGTACCCGGTGATCTGCCGGCTGGCGTTCGGCGTGTTCGGGGCGAATATCCCGGCGGTGATCCGCGGCCTGATCGCGGTGGCCTGGTACGGGATCCAGACCTACCTGGCGTCCAGCGCCCTGATCATCGTGGTGTTGCGCTTTTTCCCGGCCATGGCGGCCTATGCCGAGCCGCATTTTGCCGGGCTGTCCTACCTGGGCTGGTTCGGTTTCCTGGCGCTGTGGCTGGTCCAGGCCCTGGTGTTCTGGGCCGGCATGGAGTCGATCCGGCGCTTTATCGACTGGGCGGGTCCGGTGGTCTATGCAGTGATGTTCCTTCTTGCCGGCTGGATCGTGTGGAAGGCGGGCTGGAGCAACATCAGCTTCACCCTTGGGGAGAAGTCGCTGTCGGGTTGGCAGGCATTCGGCCAGGTGATTGTCGCCACGGCGCTAGTGGTGTCCTACTTTTCCGGGCCGACCCTGAACTTCGGCGACTTCAGCCGCTACTGCCGCAGCATGCAGGATGTGCGGCGTGGCAACTTCTGGGGGTTGCCGGTGAACTTCCTGGCGTTCTCCCTGGTGACCGTGGTCATCGTCTCCGGCACCCTGCCGGTGTTCGGTGAAATGCTCCATGACCCGATCGCCACCGTGGCGCGGATCGACAACGACGTCGCGGTGCTGCTCGGCGCCTTCGCCTTTGTCACCGCCACCGTCGGCATCAACATAGTCGCCAACTTCGTCTCGCCGGCCTTCGACTTCGCCAACGTCGCCCCGAGCCGGATCAGCTGGCGCACCGGCGGCATGATCGCGGCCCTGGCGTCGATCTTCATCACCCCCTGGAACCTGTTCAACAACCCCCAGGTGATCCACTACACCCTCGACGTGCTGGCCGCCTTTATCGGCCCGTTGTTCGGCATTCTGCTGGTGGACTACTACCTGATCAAAAAGCAGCAGATCGATGTCGACTCGCTGTTCAACGACGGCCCGGACGGGCGTTATTACTACAGCGGCGGCGTCAACTGGACCGCGGTCAAGGCGCTGGTGCCGGCGACCCTGGTGGGCGTGGCGATCACCTTCACGCCAGCATTGCAGCCGATGGCCAACTTCGCCTGGTTCACCGGGTGTTTCCTCGGTGGCGCGCTGTTTTTCCTCCTCGCGCGCCATGAGGCCTCGCCATCCCTGAGGCTGAGCCCGACGGCCTCGAGCTGACGGTCAGGATAAAGGTCTTTTTCCAGGCGTTTTTTTCTGTCCGTTTGGTTGATAATCGACAGCACATTAATTCTTCGCCCCGGACCGGTTCCGGGGCTTTGTCGTTTCTGTCGAGTAACTGCCATGTCTATGAATCTGCCCGAGGGGCTGCGGTGAGCATCGAGCGGCGCAGCGCCGACGGTTTTGCACTGCAAGTGATGTTGGGGCTGTGCCTGATCTGGGGCGTACAGCAAGTGATGATCAAGTGGGCCGCGGCGGATATCGCACCGGTGATGCAGGCGGCCGCGCGTTCGGGCATTTCGGCGCTGCTGGTGGCCTTGCTGATGTGCTGGAAGGGCGGCTGGTCGCAGATCGGCAGTACCTGGCGCGGCGGCTTGCTGGCCGGCAGCCTGTTCGGCCTGGAGTTCCTGTTTATCGCCGAAGGGCTCAAGCTCACCAGCGCCGCGCACATGTCGGTGTTTCTCTATACCGCGCCGATCTTCACCGCGCTGGGGGTGAACTGGCTGCTGCCCAGCGAACGCCTGAGGCCCCTGCAATGGCTGGGGATCCTGCTGGCGTTCGTCGGCATCGGCGTGGCCTTCGCCGGCGGCATCTCGCTGGATAACCTGGACACGCGCATGCTGCTTGGCGATGCCCTGGGCGTGCTGGCCGGCCTGGCCTGGGGCGCGACCACGGTGGTGGTGCGCGCGTCGCGCCTGTCCGAGGCGCCCGCGACCCTGACCCTGTTCTATCAGTTGATCGTCGGTTTTGTCGGCCTGCTGCTGATCGCCGTGCTGAGCGGCCAGGTCACCCATGTCAGCCTGACCCCGGTGGCGGTGGCCAGCGTGCTGTTCCAGGGGCTGGTGGTGTCGTTTTTCAGCTACCTGACCTGGTTCTGGCTGCTGCGCCGTTACCTGGCCGCCAACCTGGCGGTGTTTTCCTTCATGACGCCGCTGTTCGGCGTCACCTTCGGGGTCCTGTTGCTGGGCGAACCCCTGAGTCTCAACTTCGTGATCGGTGCGGTGCTGGTGTTGCTGGGCATCACCTTCGTCAGCGCCGAACAGTGGTTGCGCCGGCGGATCCGCAGTTTGCTGTAACCCCAGGCTCAGGCGGTGGCGTGGCACTCCCGGGCAAGCGGTTGTTGGTTCAACAGCAAGACCCCCGCCAGCAGCAGGCTGCTGCCGGCGACGATCAGCGCCGGTTGCAGGCCACCGTTGAAATGGCTGCTCAGGGCCGCCAGCAGTGGCCCGCTCAACTGGCCCACGGCGAAGCTGGCCGTGAGCAAACCAGCGTTGCGCTGGGTGGTGTGGGGCGCCAGCTCCCGCGAGCGCTGCATCACCAGTTGCATGCAGGCCAGGAACGGCGTGCCGCAGAGCATCACCCCCAGCGCCAGACCGGCGCCATTGCCCAGCAGGCAGGCAAACACCCCGGCGGCTTGCAGCCACAAGGTCGCCATCAGCCAGTGGCGGGTGGCGTTCGGGCTGTGCCGGCGCAGGCTCACCAGCCCCACACCGATGGCTGCCGCCAGACCGAAGCACGGCCAGAACAGGTCGGCCTGCCATTGCCCTTGAAAGCGCGCGCTGGCCATCTGTGACAGGAAGGTCGCCGGGATGATGTAACCCAGGCCGTACAGCGCATAAACCAGCCCGAGGCGGGGGATGCCGCTGTGGCTCGAGGCGTGTGGCATCTGGGCGGTCAGTGCGGGCATGGCAGGTTGCGGCAGGATCGGCAGGATCACCAGCAGCATCAGCAGGCCGGCCGCGGCGTACACCAGCCACAGGGTCGCGGAGCTTTGCCCCAGCAGGTTCGAGCCCAGGGCCAGCAGGCCGGTTAGGAAAATCCCCAGCCCGGGCCCGGCAAACACCAGGGCGCCCAGGCGTGGCCGGCCGGTGGCCAGGGCCAGCGACTGGCTCAGGGCGGCGATCATCACCATCACCCAGGCACTGGCCACGCCGGTGCCGAAGCGCAATACCGCATGCGCCCAGAAGCCGTTGGCCCAGAACGAGGCCAGGGTCAGCAGCACGCACAGCCACAGCCCGCCCAACAAACGCCGACGGACCTGGGCCGGGCGGCGGGCGAACATGGCATCCAGCGCGCCGATGAAATACCCCAGGTAGTTGGCGGCGGCGATCAGGCCGGTGTCGGTCAGGTCGACCTGGCCTTCGCTCAGCAGGTGCGGCAGTTGCGGGGTAAGGGCGAAGCGACCAATGCCCATGGCCATCATCAGGGCAATGAAACTGGCGAGTAAGCGAATCAGCGGTGACATGGTCCGGGTTCCGTCGAGTGGGCAATGACCGTCAGGCTAGGACTGATTGACTTTCTATAAAAATGAATAATATTAAGTAACTTGTTCGTTTTTGGAGAATGGTCGTGGAGTTCAGCCAGTTGCGCATCTTCCAGGCGGTCGCCGAGGAAGGTTCCATCACCCGGGCGGCCGAGCGCCTGCATCGGGTGCCGTCCAACCTGTCGACGCGGCTCAAGCAACTGGAAGAGCAACTGGGCGTCGAGCTCTTCCTGCGGGAACGGCAGCGGCTGCAACTGTCGCCAGCGGGCAAGGTACTGCTCGATTACGCCGCGCGCCTGTTTGCCCTGCGCGATGAGGCCCATGGGGCAGTGCAGGGCGGTCAGCCGGCCGGGGATTTCGTACTGGGCACCATGTACAGCACGGCGGCGATTCAATTACCGGCGCTGCTGGCGCGTTACCACCGCGCCTACCCGGCGGTGAACCTGCAGGTGCAATCGGCGCCCAGCAGCGAGTTGCTCGAAGGCCTGCTGGCCGGGCGCCTGGATGCGGTGCTGGTGGACGGCCCTCTGGAGCTGGCCAGCCTGGACGGGGTGCCGCTGTGCGATGAAAAGCTGGTGCTGATCAGCGAGGCGGATCATCCGCCGATCCGCAGCGCCCGGGATGTCGAAGGGCGCGCGGTGTTCACCTTTCGCCGCGGCTGCTCGTACCGCCTGCGCCTGGAGTCGTGGTTCGCCCACTACCATGCGGCCATGGGGCGGGCGATAGAAATCGAGTCCTATCAGGGGATGCTGGCCTGCGTGATTGCCGGCTCCGGGGTGGCGCTGATGTCGGAGTCGATGCTCGCCAGCCTGCCCGGTCGCGAAAGCGTGGCGGTCCATCCACTGGCCGAGCCATTCGCCAGTGCCACCACCTGGCTGATGTGGCGCAAGGGCATGCTCGGCGCCAACCTCAATGCCTGGATCGAGTTGCAACAGGCGAGTCAGACGGATCAGCGGGCGACGGCCTGAAACGGGCGGGCTGATTCAGATTAATCCGGTAACAGATCATTGCCATCCAGGTTGAGCAATGCGCGGAACTTAGCGCTATTATCAGAGCTAAGCGGCTCCAGAACCCTGCCGCTGGGCACGACCCTTAAGGGGGGCACTATGAAAGAGAAACTGCAAAACTGGCTTCACGACCTCGGGGTCGCACTGGGGCTGATCGAGCCGCCATTGCAGCCGGTGCCAATTCGCACAGACGACGAACAACGGCGTCGGCAACAGCGTCGCCGCTAACCATCGGCTCGGGAGTGGAGCAGGCATCCAGCCTGCTCCCGTCACTTTTCAGCCGCGCGAGGGCAGGTTTACTCGCGATCGGTTGCCGCCTTCTGATTCAAACCCGTCAACTCGCAACCCGCCAATGGCGCCCAGCGCCATGAAATCCTTAGCGCCGTGAAATCGTCAGCAGAAACCGGCTCAGGTCGTTGGCGCTGTTCGCCGCCTTGAGCATCTGGTCTTCTTCGTGGGTGAAGGCGGTCACTCCAAACTCATCTTCCAGGTGGAAGATCAGGTCCTCGATATCCTGCTTGTCCAACCCCAATTCCTGCAGACTCACGTCGTCGGAAAATCCGTCATTGCCATCCAGCAGGCGGCTGATGAAGTCATGCACGGCTTGTCGGACTTCGGCTCTATTCATGTTGCTCTTTTCGCCAGGGGCCTGCGCAGGGGCTTTGAAGCGGGCGGGATTGTGTGCAGTACAGCACAGCTTCAGGGGTGCCGACGGATCCAATCCTCGATCATCGTGCGCAGCTGCGCTCCCGAAAAACTGCCGAAATGGCCGCCGTGCACAGTACGCACCGGCAGCTGGTACAGGCGTTCCAGGCTGGTGGCGTAGTCCTCCAGGTTGGAGTGATAGGCGTCTTCGACCAGCGGACCGTCGTAGATGATGTCGCCGCTGAACAGGGTGCCGCTGGCCGCTTCCCAGAGGCTGATCCCCCCGGGGGAGTGACCGGGCGTATGCAGCACCTGGAGGCTACGGTTGCCCAGGTCGAGCACGTCGCCTTCCTCGATCAGGCGCGTTGCCGGGGCGGCCTTGACCCGATATTCGGCGTAGCACAACGGGCAATCCGGGTGGGCCTCGAACATTGCGTCGCCAACGTAGGCGGCAGACAGGGTATTGGCGCCGTCGGGCGCGGCGAGGATCTGCGCCTCGGCCGGGTGCACCAGGCGTTCGGGGAATTCGTGATGTCCGGCGATATGGTCGAAATGGCAATGGCTGGCCACCGCCAGCAAGGGCCGTTCGGTGAGCCAGGGCAACTGCTCGCGCAGGCTGACCAGGCCGGAGCCGCTGTCCAGCAGCAAGTCCCTGTCGCGGCCCTGGATATGCCACAGGTTGCAGCGATAGAACGGCCGGATATAGGGCTCGTGGATCAGTCGAATCCCGTCGCTCAGGCTTCTGACTTCGAACCAGCGGTCGCGGCTGACAATCTTCATCGACTTTCCTCCAGGCGAAAAAAAACGGGTGCAGCCACCGACGCTGCACCCGCCGAAGAAAAATGTACGGCGTCTGACCTGAGGTTAGATCGCGTTGGCCAGGGTTGCCGGACGACGAGACAGCAGGCTCACCACCACGAAGCTGATCAGGCCGACAGCCAGGCTGTAGTAGATCGGGGTGTTGGCATCCAGGCCGTCCTTGAACATGAACGCCAGGGCGGTGAGGAAGCCCAGGCCCATGCTGGCGATGGCACCGGCGGTGGTCGCGCGTTTCCAGAATATGGCGCCGATCAGCGGGATCAGCATGCCGCCCACCAGCAGGTTGTAGGCCAGGGTCAGGGCGCTGATCACGTCGTTGACCACCAGGGCGATGCCCAGTACCAGGATGCCGGTCAGCAGGGTGAACAGGCGGTTGATGCCCAGGCTCGACTGCTTGCCGCCACGCAGCTTGGGCAGCAGGTCTTCGGTCAGGGTGGTGGAGGCGGCCAGCAGGCCGGCGCTGGCGGTGGACATCATGGCGGCCAGGGCCGCGGCGATCACCAGGCCACGGATGCCGTCCGGCAGCGAGGCTTTGACGATGGCGGCGAAGGCGTTGTTGACGTTGTCCAGGTCCGGCAGCAAGACGTGCGCGGCCATGCCGATCAGGGCGCAGGCCAGGCCGTAGAGGATGCAGTAGAAGCCAGCGACGGTGCCGGCGTATTGCGCGACTTTTTCGGTCTTGGCGGTGAACACCCGTTGCCAGATGTCCTGGCCGATCAGGATGCCGAAGAAGTAGATCATGAAGTAGGTGACGATGGTGTCCCAGCCGATGGTGGTGAAGCTGAAGCTGGCTGCTGGCAGCTTGGCCACCAGCTCATCCCAGCCACCGACGCGGTACAGGCAGATCGGCAGCAGGATGAACATCAGGCCGACGGTCTTGATCACGAACTGGACGATGTCGGTCAGGGTCAGCGACCACATGCCGCCGATCGCCGAATAGATCACCACCACGCCGCCGCCCAGCAGCACCGAGATCCAGAACGGCAGGCCGAACAGCACTTGCAGCACGGTGCCGATGGCGAGGATCGAGGTCACGCCGATCATCAGCGCGTAGGCCAGCATGATCACCGCGCTGGCCTGGCGGGCCATCGGGTTGTAGCGTTTTTCCAGGACCTGGGTAACGGTGAAGATCCGCAGCTTGAGCAGGGGTTTGGCCAGCAGCAGGTTGAGGGCGATGATGCCCAGGCCCAGCGCCGCGCACAGCCAGAAACCGGAGATACCGTGGACATAGCCCAGGCGCACGGTGCCGACGGTGGAGGCCCCGCCCAGCACGGTGGCGGCCATGGTGCCCATGTACAGGGTCGGGCCCAGGTTGCGGCCGGCTACCAGGTAATCCTCGTGGGTCTTGGCCTTGCGCATGCCGTAATAGCCGAGCACCAGCATGCCGGCGGCATAGATGAGTACGACGAGTAGATCTAAAGCCATGATGGCGTGTCTCCGATTGTCTTTCTTATAGTGGCTTGCTGTAGAAGCGAGGCTTGCCGCAATCAAGGCGACGCGGTCTGGCGGACCCGTCGTGTGAGGCGTGATTGCCGGCGAGCCTGCCGCTACAGGTCATGCTTGAGTCAGGCGGCTTGGCGCATGACCGGTTTACCGAGCGAATCCGTGCTCTTGCTGCGTGGATCGTTGGGGCCGTAGACCGCGGGCGGTTCCGGGAACAGGTTGAGCAGGGCCAGGTACACCAGCGAGGCCAGGCCCAGGGTCACCGGCAGGCTGATGTCGATGCCATCGGCCAGGTTGCCCAGCGGACCGACGAACTGCCCGGGCAGGTTGACGAAGCACAGGCCAACCAGCGCGCTGGGGATCCAGGCCCCCAGGCCACGCCAGTTCCAGCCATGCTGGAACCAGTAGCGGCCACCTCGCTCGCCACGGGTGAAGACTTGCAGGTCGTCGGGGCAGTAGAAGCCGCGACGCACCAGCAGGCCGATCAGCATGATCACCATCCACGGGGTGGTGCAGGTGATGATCAGCACGGCGAAGGTCGACACGCTCTGCACCAGGTTGGCGGCGAAGCGCCCGATGAAGATGAAGGCGATCGACAGCACGCCGATCAGCAGGGTCGCCTTGACCCGCGACAGCACCCGCGGAAACACGCTGGACATGTCCAGGCCGGTGCCATACAGCGAGGTGGTGCCGGTGGACATGCCGCCGATCACCGCGATCAGGCACACCGGCAGGAAGAACCAGCTCGGCGAGACCGCCAGCAGGCCGCCGACGTAGTTGTTGGCGGCGATGTAGTCGGGTGCCTTGATCGCCACGATGGTGGCGGTGGCCAGGCCGAACAGGAAGGGAATCAGGGTGGCGATCTGCGCGGCGATCACCGCCAGCATGATCCGGCCCTTCGGCGTTTCGCGGGGGATGTAGCGCGACCAGTCGCCGAGGAACGCGCCGAAGGAAATCGGGTTGCTCATGGCCACCAGCGCGGCGCCGATAAAGGCCGCCCAGAAACCCGCCTGGCCGAGGGCCACGGTCCCGGCGAACTGGCTGTCGAAGGCCGGCGCGAAGGCGAAGATCCCCAGCAGGAACAGCAAGCTCGCGGCCCATACGGCAATGCGGTTGACCCACAGCATGAAGCGGAAGCCGTAGATGCACACCGTCAGTACCAGGATCGCGAACAGGCCGTAGGCCAGGCCCAGGGTCAGGTCGGTTTCCGGCAGCTCGATCAGGCGCTTGGCGCCGCCCACCAGGGCGTCCCCCGAACTCCACACGGAGAGCGAGAAGAAGGCGATGGCGGTAAGCAACGACAGGAACGAGCCGATGATCCGCCCGTGCACGCCGAAGTGCGCACCGGAAGAGACCGCGTTGTTGGTGCCGTTGATCGGCCCGAACAGGCCCATGGGCGCGAGGATCAATGCCCCCAGGATCACGCCCAGCACGATCGCCCAGACACCCGCCTGGAACGACAGGCCGAACAGCACCGGGAAACTGCCGAGCACGGCGGTGGCAAAGGTATTGGCGCCGCCGAAGATCAGGCGAAACAGGTCGCTGGGCCGGGCGTCGCGTTCATGGTCGGGAATCTGTTCGACCCCGTTTGTTTCGATGCTGCTAAGGCTTTTTTCTTTGTTGTTGTTATTCATGATCTGCTCCGATCACAAAGGCGCGCTCATCGTGTGTGAGCGTCACCTTTCTGGCTAAGGGGGTGGCAGCCCTTCCGGCATTGCGGACAAATGTTCGTGGCAGGCCAGCCATAGGCCTTGTTGTTGTGTGCCGGACCCTTGTCTGCAAAAAACAATGGTCTCGCGCTCCTGGCTGAAGTGTTGCTCCCCTTGCATGCGCAGCTCGGTGGCGACGTCATGAATGAATACCGCGGTGTCCCCCAGCAGGCTGACAAACGCGTTGCTCGAAGTGCAGGACAGCACCTCGAAGCCATCCTCGCGGCGCCAGCTGTCCCACAGCGCCTGGTAGGCGTCGCGGGACAGCAGGGGCTGGGCGAGGGTGTAGAAGACGAAGCTGGCGTCAACGCTGAACGCACCGAAGTAGGCTTCGCGATCGTTACGGGCGAAGGCCGCCACCAGCTCGGCGGCGGCTTTGAGAACCTGCTCGCGCTCGTTCATGGCCGGGCCTCAGCGACGCGCCACGCCCGGCAGTACGCAGAGCATTTCATACAGCAGGTTGGCGCCCAGCAGCGAGGTGTTGCCGGTGGTGTCGTACGGCGGCGAGACTTCTACCAGGTCGCAGCCGACCAGGTCGAGGCCCTGGCAGCCACGGACGATCTCGATCGCCTGGATGGTGGTCAGGCCGCCGATTTCCGGGGTGCCGGTGCCAGGCGCCCAGGCCGGGTCGATGCCGTCGATGTCGAAGCTCAGGTACACCGGGCCGTCACCGACTTTTGCCCGCACTTCGGCCATCAGCGGGTCCAGCGACTTGTGCCAGCACTCTTCGGCCTGCACCACGCGGAAACCCTGCTTGCGGCTCCAGTTGAAGTCTTCGGCGGTGTAGCCCTGGGCGCGCAGGCCGATCTGTACCACGCGGTCGCAGTCCAGCAGGCCTTCTTCGACGGCGCGGCGGAAGGTGGTGCCGTGGGCGATTTTCTCGCCGAACATGTGGTCGTTGACATCGGCGTGGGCGTCGATGTGCACCAGGCCGACCTTGCCGTGTTTCTTGTGGATGGCACGCAGGATCGGCAGGGTGATGGTGTGGTCGCCGCCCAGGGTCAGCGGGATCACGTTGTGCTCGAGGATACCGTCGTAGGCTTCTTCGATGATGCGCACGGCGTCCAGCAGGTTGAAGGTGTTGATCGCCACGTCGCCGATGTCGGCCACGTTCAGCGAGTCGAAGGGCGCGGCGCCGGTGGCCATGTTGTACGGACGGATCATCACCGATTCGGCGCGGATCTCACGAGGCCCGAAGCGGGTGCCGGCGCGCAGCGAGGTGCCGATGTCCAGCGGGACGCCGACGAAGGCGGCATCCAGGCCGGCCGGGGTCGGCACATGGGGAAGACGCATCATGGTGGCGATGCCGCCGAAGCGCGGCATTTCGTTGCCGCCCAGTGGTTGGTGGAGAATCTTGTCCACGGGATTGGCCTCATCGTTGTTTTATTTATGGGGTTTTCAGCGCAGCAATGAGTGCCGGCGAAACCGAGTGGGGCCGATTCTGCGAAATGTAGTGGGCGGGAAGAATCGCTACGGGCAAATACTTAGTTCAGATTTTTCTAAACTAAGGGCGGCGCTAGAGGATAGACTTCCCGCTGTCGAGGGTGGGTGGCGTCAGGGCTGATGCAATCGCGGGCAAGCCTCGCTCCTACAGAAACGCACGGTCCTGTAGGAGCGAGGCTTGCCCGCGATTGGCTGCATGGCAGCCATAATCAAGATCGCCAGATTCTCTATGGAGGAACGCCGATGGGGCAGGATGACCCTGACACTCGATCCCCGTTGTCGATTTTCCTTGTGGAGCTCCCATGGCCAACGCTTTACCTGATCTGAAACTATTGCGCATCTTCGTCAGCGTGGTGCGGCATCAGGGATTCGCCAATGCCCAGCACGAACTGAACCTCTCCACATCGGCCATCAGCACCTACATGAGCCAGCTCGAATCGGCCCTGGGGCTGGTCCTGTGCCACCGTGGCCGCGGCGGTTTCAGCCTGACCAGCAAGGGCGAGCTGTTCCACCAGGAAACCCTGCGCCTGCTGGGCGAGCTGGAGGGCTTCGAGCAGTACGCCGCGGCGCTCAAGGGCGAACTGCGCGGCACCCTCAACCTGGGGGTGATCGACTCGACGGTGAGCGACAAGGCCCTGCCGTTCGCCGAAGCCATCGGCGCCTACAGCCAGGAACACCCGGCGGTGCACTTGCATCTGTCGGTGCTCAGCCCCTACGAATTGCAGCTCGGCGTGCAGGACAACCGCCTGGACCTGGCCATCGGCGCGTTCTCCACGCGCATGAGCGGGCTGGTGTACATGCCGCTGTACCGCGAGCAGCACTGGCTGTATTGCAGCAGCCGGCACCCGCTGTTCAACGAACGGCGCATTCCCGAGCAGGTGATCACCCAGCAGCGCATGGTCGGCCGTGGCTACTGGAGCCAGGCCGAACTGGCGCGCCATGGCTTCAAGCACAGCGCGGCGACGGTGGAGAGCATGGAGGCGCAGCTGATCCTGGTGCTGTCCGGCGCCTATATCGGCTACCTGCCGGAGCATTACGCCCAGGCCTGGGCCGACAAGGGCGACTTGCGCGTGCTGCTGCCGGCCACCTTCGGCTATCAGGCGCCGTTTTCGATGATCGTGCGCCGCGGGCGTAGCCGTGAGCCGCTGATCCAGACGTTCCGCGACCTGCTCAAGGCGCAGCTCAACCAGGTCTGAGGAGGCCGATGTGTCCAGAACCCAATGCCCGCGTTGCCTGCGTCCGAAAACCCATTGCCTGTGCCCGCTGATTCCACGGCTGGACAGTCGCACCCGGATCCTGCTGTTGCAGCATCCCAGCGAAGTGAACCACGCGCTGAATACTGCGCGCTTGGCGGCGCTGGGGCTGAACAATGCAGAGTTGATCGTGGGGGAGGTGTTTGACGACCTGCCGAAGCTGTTGAACTGCCCCGGGTATCAGGCGCGCCTGCTGTTCCCGGCGGAAGACGCGCAGCCGTTGCAGGCCTATTCCAGCACGCCGGACGCGCAGCCCTTGCTGCTGGTGGTACCCGACGGCACCTGGCGCAAGGCGCGCAAGTTGCTGCACCTCAATCCGCTGCTGGCCGCGTTGCCGCGAGTGACCCTGGCCGCAGGCGCGGTGTCTCGTTACCGGCTGCGCAAGGCGCCGGGACCGGGGGCCTTGTCGACCATCGAAGCCATCGTCCAGGCCCTGCAGACCCTGGAGGCGCCAACCTTGTTCGAGCCCTTGCTGAAACCTTTCGAGGCCTTGATCGACGGGCAGATTGCGGCGATGGGGGAGGACACCTATCAGCGTAACCACCTGCGGGCGCAAGACGACTCCCTGTAGCCGCTGCCGCAGGCTGCGATGGGCTGCGCAGCGGCCCCAAAACGCCCATGCCTCATACCATCTGAAAGACCGAGGCGCCTGATTGACGCCCGCTTCGCGGTCGGTCGCAGCCTGCGGCAACGGCTACAGGTTAACGCTCGCGCATCGCCTCGGTCCGCGCCTTGAGCACCGGCTTGAGCAGGTAGTCGAGCACGCTTTTCTCGCCGGTGATGATGTCCACCGTGGCGACCATCCCGGGGATGATCAGCAGCGGCTTGAGGTCGCCGCCCAGGTGGTTCTTGTCGGTGCGCACCTGGATCAGGTAGAAGCTGTTGCCCTTGTCGTCGGTGATGGTGTCGGCGCCGATCAGTTCCAGCTTGGCGCTCAGGCCGCCGTAGATGGTGTAGTCGTAGGCGCTGAACTTGACCATGGCTTTCTGCCCGGGATGGAGGAAGGCCACGTCCTGCGGCCGTACCTTGGCCTCGATCAGCAGGTTGTCCTCCAGCGGCACGATTTCCAGCATGTCGCTGCCCGGCTGGACCACGCCGCCGATGGTGTTGACCTTGAGCTGCTTGATCACCCCGTGCACCGGCGAGGTCACGGTGGTGCGGGTCACCCGGTCGTCGATGGCGATGCTCGAGGCGGTGATTTTCGACAGGTCGGTGCGTTTCTCGTTGAGCTCCTTGGCGGCGTCGGAGCGGAAGCCTTGTTCGGACTCGTCGATCTTGCTCCGGATTTCGTTGATCGCCGATTCCGCCCGGGGAATGGCCAGTGTCGTGGCATTCAGCGAGCCGCGGATCTCCACGGCGCTGCGCTTGAGACGCAGGATCTCCACCGGTGACACCGCGCCGGTACTTACCAGTGGCGCCGACATGTTCATCTCCTGGTTGAGCAGG
Source organism: Pseudomonas sp. T8 (assembly GCF_024610635.1). Classification (NCBI taxonomy): domain Bacteria; kingdom Pseudomonadati; phylum Pseudomonadota; class Gammaproteobacteria; order Pseudomonadales; family Pseudomonadaceae; genus Pseudomonas; species Pseudomonas sp. T8. Next base: position 2,545,537 of record NZ_CP102374.1, on the reverse strand, counting down.
GCCAGGCTGGAACTGAATTGCCCCTGTTTCGAGCGGAACTCCGCCAGCTCCTGGGTCTTTTGCCGCAGCTGTTCGCTCAAGGTCCGCTGTTCGCTGGCCAGGCGACGCTGGCGCTGTTCGTACAGCGAGCGTTCGTCCTCCGCCACCTGCGGCGCCTTGGCCACCACCTCGTCGGATGGCTTGAACGGCCGGCCCTCGGCTTCGGCGGACAGGCGTTCGACCTGGGCCATCAAGGCATAGCGGTCGGCCTCGCTTTCGCCCTTGTTCGACAAAAAGCGCGTGTCGTCCAGGCGCAGCAGGGTGTCGCCCTTGTTCACCATCTGCCCTTCGCGCACGAAGATCTCGGTGACGATGCCGCCCTCCAGGTTCTGCACCACCTGCACCTTGCTCGACGGAATGGCCTTGCCTTCGCCGGTGGTCACCTCCTGCAGCACCGCGAACTTGGCCCAGAGCAGGGCACTGATGAGCAGCCCGGTGGTCAGCCAGACGACAATGCGCGAGCCGCGGGGCGAGTCCTGCAGCGAGGCACCGGCGGTTTCGGGCATGAACTCGCTTTCCGCGCTTTTGCGCAGGCTGGCGAAGTAGCCGCGTGATTGCGATGAGGCAGGCATGGGGCGACTCCTAGACCGCCGCAGAGCCGACACGGCCCTTGCGCAGTGCATCGATGACCGCTTCTTTCGGCCCGTCGGCGACGATCCGCCCGTTGTCCAGGACCACCAGCCGGTCCACCAGGCTGAGCATCGAGGTGCGGTGGGTCACCAGCAGCAGGGTCTTGCCCTGTACCCAGGCGTGCAGGCGCTGGCGCAGGGCGTCTTCGCTGCTGTTGTCCATGGCGCTGGTGGGTTCGTCCAAGAGCATGATCGGCGGGTCCAGCAGCAGCGCTCGGGCCAGCAGCACCGCCTGGCGCTGGCCGCCGGACAGCAGTTGGCCGCGCTCGCCCACCGGCCGGTCGAAGCCCTGGGGATGCTGGCGGGCCAGTTCGGTGACTCCGGTCAGCTCGGCGACCTCGAGCATGCGTGCATCGCTGATATAGCGGGCGCCGAGGGTCAGGTTGTCGCGCAGGCTGCCGGCCAGCAGCGGCAGGTCATGGGCGACATAGCCGATCTGCTGGCGCAGGTCGGCCACGTCCAGTTGGCGCAGGTCGAGGCCGTCCAGCAGCAACTGGCCTTCCTCGGGGGCATAGAAACCCATGACCAGGCGCCCCAGGGTGCTCTTGCCGGAGCCGCTGCGGCCGATGATGCCGATGCGTTCGCCGGGCTGCATGCTGAAGCTGATATTGCTCAGGGCCGCGGCATTCTGCCCCTGATAACGGAAGGTCACCTGATTGAGCGCCAGCGCGCCTTGCAGTTGCGTGCGTTCCAGCGGGCGCTGGCGGGCATCGCGCTCCTGGGGCAGGGCCATCAGGGCGTCGGTGCTGCGCATGGTCAGTTGCGCCTGCTGGTAGCGGGTGATCAGCCCGGCGATCTGCCCCAGCGGCGCCAGGACCCGGCTGCCGAGCATGTAGGTGGCCACCAGCGCGCCGACGCTGAGGTTGCCGGCGATGATGCTGTAGACCCCGGCGACTATGGTCGCCATGCCGCAGAACTGCTGGATGAACAGGGTGCCGTTGGTGGCCAGGGCCGAGAGATTGCGCGCGTGGCTGTCGAGGCGGGTGAGGGCGCCGTGGGTGCTTTCCCAGCGGTGCTGGCGTTCGCTTTCGGCGCTGCAGGCCTTGAGGGTTTCCAGGCCGCCGAGGGTCTCGATCAGCAGCGCCTGGCGTTCGGCGCCCAGGCTCAGGCTCTTTTGCACGGTGTCGCGCAGGCGGGCCTGGATCAGCATGGCGAAGACGATGGTCAGGGGAAACGCCAGCAGCGGAATCACCACCAGCCAGCCGCCGAGCAGGCCGATCACCAGCAGCATCAGGACGGCGAAGGGCAGGTCGATCAGGCTGGTCAGGGTCACGGCGGTGAGAAACTCGCGCAGGCCCTGGAAGTCATGGATGCTCTGGGCGAAGCCGCCGATGGTCGCCGGCTTGGCTTTCATCGCCATGCCGGTGATGCGCTCGAACAGGGTGGCGGAGAGGATCACGTCGGTGCGCTTGCCGGCGCTGTCCAGCAGATGGGCGCGCACCACCCGCAGCACCAGCTCGAAGCCAGTGCCGATCAACAGACCAATAGCCAGCACCCAGAGGGTCGAGGTGGCCTGGTTGGGCACCACGCGGTCGTAGGTCTGCATGACGAACAGCGGCACCATCAGCCCCAGCAGGTTGATCAACAGGCTGGCGAGGATCGCGTCGCTGTACAGCCAGCGCGAGAGTTTCAGGGTGTCGCGGAACCAGGCTTCGACCCGCGGCACCAGGGAATTGCGCAGTTCTTCCAGTTCATGGCGTGGCCGGGCGAACAGCGCCTGGCCACTGTAGTCGTCATTCAGCTCCGCCTGGCTGACCCACTGTTCGCCGCCCTCGGCTTCGCTGGGCAGGATCAGCGCCTGGCCGTCATCGCCCCAGCGGCGCAGGACCGCGCAGCGGCCATGCTTGAGGATCAGCAGCACCGGCAGGTTGAGCTTGGAAATCGCCGACAGCTCGCGGCGCAGCAGGCGCGCCTGCAGGCTGGCGCGGGCCGCGGCGCGGGGCAGCAGGTCCAGGCTCAGGCGTTGCTGGGCCAGGGGCAGCCCCGCGCTGAGGCTGGCACGGCTGACGGTGCAGTCATGCAGTTTGCAGAGGATCAGCAATCCGTCCAACAACGGGTCATCAAAGCTCAGGCGCGGATCGACGCCTGAGCTCCCGGGTTCCATGCTGGTCACATTGAAGTCCTCCGAGGACTTAACGCATCTCCGGCAGACGGGCGTCGCTCTTCACTTCGGTCTGGGCGATCGCTTCGGCTGGCACCACGACTTTTTCCTTGTTCAACAGCTCGCCCATGTTCGCCAGCACGCGATACATCGAGAACTCCTCGGTGTAGCGCACTTCGGTGTAGCGGCGGTTGGCGTTGTACAGCTCGTTTTCGCTGTCCAGCAGGTCGAGCAGGGTGCGCTGGCCGAGACCGAACTGGTCCTGGTAGGCGGCCCGTACGCGGGTGGTGGTTTCAGCGTATTCGCGAGCGGTGGGGGTCTGCTTCTTGGCGTTGAGCATGGCGTTCCAGGCCAGGGTGATGTTCTCGTTGAGCATGCGCAGCGCGTTGTTGCGGATGTCCATGGCCTGGTTGATCTTGTGCGCGTCCGATTGCAGGCGGGCCTTGTCGCTGCCGCCGCGGAACAGGTTGTAGTTCATCACCACGCCCACCCGCCATTCATTGTCGTGGCCCTTGTCGCCCTGCACGTTGTCGTTGGCGCCCACCGCGGCCTCGGCATCGAAGCGTGGGTAGAACGGCGACTTGGCGACCTCGTACTGGCTTTCGGCCGCGTGCACGTCGGCCTGGGCCGATTTCAGGTAGGGGTTGTTCTCCAGCATGCTCTGCCGGGCGTCCGGCAGGCTGGCGGGGATCTCGCCGCGCACCGAAGGCAGGCTTTCCAGTTCGTCGGGCATACGGCCCACGGCGCTGAAGAAGTTGGCCTCGGCATCGGCCAGGTCGACCTGCGCGGTGTCGTAGTTGTTTTCCGCCAGGGCGCGACGGGCCTTGGACTGGTCGAGGTCGGCGGTGCTGCCGACACCGCGTTCGCTGCGCAGGCTGATCTGGTCGTTGACCCGCAGGTGCGCCTGCAGGTTGTTCTTGGCCAGGGTCACCAGTTCGCGGCGCTTGAGCACTTCCAGGTACACCTCGATGGTGCGCAGGGCCAGGCTCTCGGCGGTACCGCGGGTGTAGTAGGCCCGCGAGTTGGAGACCGACTGGGTGCGCCCGACCTCGTTGGCGGTATTGAAGCCGTCGAAGAGCATTTGCCGCAGGCGCAACTCCGACTGGGTATAGGTCAGCGTCTCGGTGTGATGGTTGCCCAACGCGCGCGTGGTGGTGTTGTCGCTGTAGCCACGGCCATAGGCAGCATTCAGGTCCAGCGATGGATAGAAGCCCCCTTTGGCGACCTTGACGTCCTCATCAGCCGACAGACGGTTGTTCTGGCTCGCGCGCAGTTCCGGGTGGTTGTCCAGCGTGCTTTGAATCGCCTCCGTCAGAGACATGGCTTGGGCCTGATGAATACAGGCCATGGCTAATAAAATCGCGCTACTGAGGGGGGTAAAAACGCGCATGAGGTACATCTCCCTGGTCCATGTATGGTGCTTTGCAGTCGCCAAAAAAATGACGAAATTTATAGGTCAAACCGTTTCAGGCTTGTAACAACAGAGCTAAGAACATCCTGAGCGGAAGCTAAGAAGAATTTTTCATAAGCCTTATGCTGAAAAAAACTTATGCACTCTGTGAAATCCAGCACATTGTTCAGTTCGAAAGCCCCGTATTTATAGGCTCTAGGGAGCTTTTTGGGGACTTGAAAAGGTTCAACAAAATTTGCGACATAGGGCGGGAAAGGAGCGGTGAGGAGGGTGCGATACGGATTTTTGAGCGACATTTTTTTGTCACTTGTAGTGTTTTAATCCGTGTCGCGACTTTCGCGGGAGGGCTGTCCGAAGCCGGAATGCGCTTGACTGCATTCGGTTTTGCCTTCGGCAGAAACAGCAGGCCAGCGAGGGACGAGCGAGAGGGACAGGCCGGTGCGCAGGTTCGACTGAGCAGACATCAGCGAGCCTTCAGGCTGGCGTTTCCCGTCGCTGACCCGATAACGCCATAGCACTTTTCCGTGCAACCAGATGCCGATAGCGGTCGGCAGCGGAGGAAGTGCTCATGGCTAAGTTGATCGGCGTCGTCAGTAAGGTAATCGGGCAGGTAGTAGCGGTCGCGGCGGATGGCAGCCGGCGCGTCTTGGTAGAAGGCGATCGTCTGTTCGCAGGGGATCAACTGGTGACCGGTGCGCAAGGCGCGGTGGCCGTGCATTTGCAGAACGGCCAGGAACTGACCCTCGGGCGCGACAGCAGCCTGCAATTGACTCCGCAACTGTTGGCGCACCAGGCGCCCCATGTACAGACTCCGGAAGCCGTGACCCCCAGCGCGGCGCAGCTGACCGATGTCGAGCAACTGCAGAAAGCCATTGCTGCCGGTGCCGACCCGACGCAAACCGGCGAAGCCACGGCGGCCGGCCCCGGTGCCACGGGTGGCACCGCCGGCGCCCTGGGCGGCGGGCACACCTTTGTACTGCTTGAAGAAGTCGCGGGTCGGGTCGAGCCGGTCATTGGTTTCCCCACCGCGGGCTTCAACGGAATTCCCGAATTCGTGCCTGAGCGGATTGCCGCGGTACCGCCAAGCGACGACAGCGGTATCGCACCGCCACCCCCACCGAACAACCCGGTCACCCTGGGCGGCCTGTCGGTCGCCAATGGCGAGTTGACCCTCAGCGAAGCCAATCTGCCCCAAGGCTCGGCGAGCAATCCGGCGGCGCTGGTGCAGAACGGCACCTTCAGTGTTTCCGCGCCCGACGGCCTGCTCAACCTCAGTGTGGGCGGGATCGTCGTGGTCAGTGGCGGGGTGGCCGCGGGCTTTCCCCAGTCGATCACCACTGCCCTGGGGAACACCCTGACCATCACCGGTTTCGATCCTGCCACGGGTACGGTCAGCTATAGCTACACCCTGGTCGGCAACGAAATCCATTCCGCCGCCGATGGCGCCAACAACCTGAGCGAGCATTTCACCGTGCTGGCCAGCGACAGCAATGGCGATTCGGCGAACAACTCGCTGGACATCAACATTACCGACGATGTGCCCCAGGCGTTCAACGACGGCAATGGTGTCGCCTCGGAAAGCCAGCTGGTACTCACTGGCAATGTCCTGACCAATGATGTGCAGGGCGCCGACCGGGTGCCCAGCGGACCGATCATCGCCGGTACCTTCAATGGCACCTACGGCACCCTGGTGCTGGCGGCCGACGGTGCCTATACCTACACCCTGCACACTGGCGATCCGGCATTCCTCGCGCTCAAGGGCGGCGGCAGTGGCACTGAAACCTTTACCTACACCCTGACCGATGCCGATGGTGACAGCAGCACCGCCAACCTGGTGCTGCAGGTGCACAACAACGACGATCCGGTGGTGATTCGCGGCTTCAACCTCGAAGGCGCCGAGGTCACGGTCTACGAGAAGCACCTGGCGGACGGCAGCAGCCCGGATGCGGGCGCGCTGACCCAGAGCGGCACCTTCAGCATCTCGGCGCTCGACGGCCTGCAAAACCTGACGGTCGGCGGTCTCTCCCTGGTCAGCGGCGGAGTGGCTGCGGGCTTCCCTCAATCGATCACCACCGGCCTGGGCAATACCCTGACCATCACCGGCTACGACCCCGGCACTGGCGTGGTCAGCTATAGCTACACCCTGGCCGCCAATGACGCGCACCCGACCGGCAACGGTAGCAACGCGCTGGGTGAGAGTTTCACGGTGTCCGTCACGGACGTCGACGGCAGCACTATCAGTGGCCTGCTGGATATCAATGTGGTCGATGACGTGCCGACGGCGGTCGACGACAGCAATGGTGTCGCCTCGGAAATCCAGCTGACCCTGAGCGGCAATGTGCTGACCAACGATGTACAGGGCGCCGACCGGGTGTCCAGCGGGCCGATCACCGCCGGCACCTTCAACGGTACCTACGGCACCCTGGTACTGGCGGCCGACGGTACCTATACCTACACCCTGCACCCTGGTGATTCGGCGTTCCTCGCCCTTCAGGGCGGCGGTAGCGGCACCGAGACCTTTACCTACACCCTGACCGATGCCGACGGTGATACCAGCAGCGCCAACCTGGTGTTGCAGGTGCACAACAACGACGACTCGGTGGTGATTCAGGGCCTCAATGCCGAAGGCGGCGAAGTCACGGTCTACGAGAAGCACCTGGCGGACGGCAGCAGTCCGGATGCGGGGGCGCTGACCCAGAGCGGCACCTTCACCGTGACCGCGCCGGACGGCCTGCAGAGCCTGAGCGTAGGCGGAGTTAATGTGGTGACCGGCGGGGTGCCCGCGGGCTTCCCGCAATCGGTGACCACCGCCCTGGGCAATACCCTGACCATCACCGGCTACAACGCGGCTACCGGGGTGATCAGCTACAGCTACACCCTGGTGGACAACGAGGATCACCCAACCGCCAACGGCGCCAACAGCCTCAGCGAACATTTCAGTGTGCTGGCGACCGATGTCGATGGCAGCACCGCCAGCGGTTCGCTGGATGTGAACGTGGTGGATGACCTGCCAACAGCGGTCAATGACAGCAACGGCGTCGCCTCGGAAAGCCAGCTGGTGCTCAGTGGCAACGTACTGACCAACGATATACAAGGCGCCGACCGGGTACCTACTGGTCCAGTCACCGCCGGCACCTTCACCGGCACCTACGGCACCCTGGTTCTCGCAGCCGATGGCACCTACACCTATACCCTCAATGCCGAGGATGCCGACTTCAAGGCCTTGTACGGCAATGGCAACGGCACGGAGACCTTCGCCTACACCATCACCGACGCCGACGGCGACTCCAGCACCGCCAACCTGGTGCTGGACATCCATAACAACGATGACTGCGTGACCCTCTACTGCCTGGATGTCCCGGGTGGCGAGCTGACGGTCTACGAGAAGCACCTCAGCGACGGTACCAGCCCCAATGCCCCGGCCTTGACCCAGAGCGGCTTCTTCGCCGTTAGCGCGCCGGACGGCCTGCAAACCCTGACCGTGGGCGGGATCAATGTGGTGACCGGCGGAGTGGCCGCGGGCTTCCCGCAATCGATAATGACCGCCCTGGGCAACGTCCTGACCATTAACGGTTACGACGCCAGCACCGGTGTCGTCAGTTACAGCTACACCTTGCTTGACAATGAAAATCACCCGACGGGGCTGGGGGCCAACAGCATCGCCGAGCATTTCACTGTGTTCGCCAGCGATGGCGACGGCAGCAGTGCCTCCGGGGTGATCGATGTGAATATCGTCGATGACTTGCCCACCGCGAATCCTGACGTGGTGATGGCCGACGAAGGCACCACCATCAGCGGTAACGTGCTGGGTAACGACGTTGGGGGAGCCGATGGGCCGGCAGCCACGGGCGCGGTGGTCGGCGTGCGCGCCGGCAGCGATACCTCGACCTCGGCCATTGGCGGTTTGAACACCACCATCAACGGCCTGTATGGCACGCTGACCCTGGACGCCTTCGGCAACGCGACCTATCACAGCTATCCGAACTCGGTCACCGCTCCCGATTCGGAGGATGTGTTCGTCTACACCGTGCGTGACGCGGACGGCGATGAAAGCACCACCACCATCACCATCCAGATCTGCGGCAACGAGCTCAGGGCGGTCACTGACCAGGATGTCACTGTCTTCGAAAAAGCCCTGGACCTGAACAAGGATGGCCAGGACCTGGCGGCCGGCACGGTGATCGGCAGTGACCCGGGCAATACCGGCGAAACCGCCACCGGCACCCTGGTCGGCTCGGTCATCGGCGGCAGTGGGGCGATCACCTACACCCTGGTCGGCAGCGCCACTGGCACTTACGGGCAGATCCTGCTCAACCCCGACGGCACCTACCGCTACACCCTGACCTCGGCGCCAAAAACCTCGCCGATTGCCAACGACGGCCCCAACGTGCTGAGCGAAAGCTTCACCTACAAGGCCACCGACGCGGTGGGCAATACCACCACCAGCACCATCCAGATCAGCATTGTCGACGACGTGCCCCAGGCGGTCGCCAGCGAGCGTGCGGTCACCGCGCTGGAAGTCGATTCCAACCTGCTGCTGGTGATCGACGTCTCCGGCAGCATGGCCGATCCGTCCGGGGTACCGGGCCTGTCGCGCCTGGAGCTGGCCAAGCAGGCGATCAGCACCTTGCTCGACAAGTACGACGACATGGGCGATGTGAAGGTGCAGATCGTCACCTTCAGCAGCAGCGCCACGGACAAGACGCCGATCTGGGTCGATGTGGCGACGGCCAAGTCGATCATTGCCTCACTGAGCGCGGGCGGCGGCACCAACTACGATGCGGCCGTGGCCGCGGCGAAGCTGGCGTTCGGCACCAGTGGCCAGATCAGCGGCGCGCAGAACGTCGGTTATTTCTTCTCCGACGGCAAGCCCACCGATGGCCAGGAAATCGGCGCCGCTGACGAGACCGCCTGGAAAGCCTTCCTCGACGCCAACGGCATCAAGAACTATGCAATCGGCCTGGGCAGCGGTGTCAGCAACAGCAACCTCGACCCGCTGGCCTATGACGGCAGCACCCACATCGACACCAATGCCGTGGTGGTCACCGACCTGAACCAGCTCGACTCGGTGCTGGCCGGTACGGTACAGGGCACCCCGGTCACCGGCTCGCTGCTCGGCGAAGGCGGCTCGTTCGGCGCCGACGGCGGTTTCATCAAGACCCTGGTGGTCGATGGCACCACCTACACCTATGACCCCAACGGCAATAGCAACCAGGGCTCGCTGAGCTTCAGCGGTGGGGTCAACCACGGCACCTTCAACACCCTGGACAACAGCCTCAGCATCGCCACTAACAATGGCGGCACGCTGGTGGTGAAACTCGACACGGGCGACTACACCTACACCTCGCAGAAAATCACCAGCGTGGTGCTGACCGAGACGGTCGGCTTCACCGTCAGCGACAACGACGGCGACCTGGCCAGCTCGACCCTGGTGGTCAAGGTCAATCCGAACGCGGCGCCGGTGGCGGGCGACGACCACATCATCACCAACATTCTGTCGGGCACTATCGTGGTACCGGCCGATGCCTTGCTGGCCAACGACAGCGACGCCAACGGCGATCCGCTGACGGCCGCGCCGACCAGCTTCAACACCGGCTGGTTGTCCCCGGGGGCGGACTTTACCGCCGGCAGCCTGCAGACCATCGGCTTCACCGGAGGGTCCAGCCAGACCCTGACCGTCGCCCGGGCCTCGTTCAATGCCAATACGGCGGCGATGACGGCCGCGGTGGTGATCAGCGGCTTCCTGGGCAGCATCAACAACGGCAATGACAACGACGAGGATGTGATCAGCGTCAACCTGAAGCAGGGCGAGACCCTGAACCTGGATCACAACCTGACGGCGGGCCGGGTGGGCATGGAGTACGCCTTCAATGGCGGGGCCTACACCGCGATTACCGACGGTGGCTCGTTCACCGCGGGGGCGGACGGCACCTACCAGATCCATATCACCAACCTGACCAACCCCAGCGGCGGCAACGCCAACGGTTCGGAAAACTACCAACTGACCATGACCGTCAACTACGCTGGCGGCCAGGAGTCCACGCCGGATTACCACGGTACCTACACCGCCAGCGACAGCCATGGCGGCAGCGACAGCGCGGCGGTGAGCATCAGCTATCAAGGCGGCCATACCCTGACCGGCACCGCTGGCGACGATGTGCTGCTGGCCGGTAGCGGCGACAACCTGATCAATGCCGGCGACGGCAACGACGTGCTCGTCGCCGGCAGCGGCAACAACATCCTGCACGGCGACGCTGGTAACGACCTGCTGTTCAGCGGGCCGGGCAACGACCTGCTCGACGGTGGCACGGGCAACGACACTGCCAGCTACGCCCATGCCAGTGCCGGGGTCACGGTCGACCTCGCGCTGCTCGGTGCGCAGAACACCGGCGGCGCGGGCACCGATATCCTGGCCGCCATCGAAAACCTGGTGGGCTCCAACTACAACGACAGCCTGACCGGCGACAGCAACGCCAACATCATCACCGGCGGCCTGGGCAATGATGTGCTCAACGGCGGTGGCGGCGACGACCTGTTGATCGGCGGGCTGGGCAACAACACCCTGACCGGTGGCAGCGGCAGCGACACCTTCCAGTGGCAGCAGGGCAACAGCGGGCATGACCTGGTCACCGACTTTACGCCGGGCACCGACAAGCTCGACCTGTCGCAACTGCTGCAAGGCGAGAACGCCAGCAGCGCATCGCTGGATGACTACCTGCACTTCACCGTCACCGGCAGCGGCCCGTCGCTGGTCACCAGCATCGATGTCAGCGCGGCGGCGGGGGCCACGCCGAGCCAGACCATCGACCTGGCCGGGGTCAACCTGGCGGCGCATTACGGGGTGACGCCGGGCGCTGGCGGGGTGATCGCCGGTGGCGCGGATACCGCGACCATCATCAACGGCATGCTCAACGACCATTCGTTGAAGGTCGATACCGTCTGAGGCCCGACGGGCCCGGCGCCAGCCTCGCCCGAGGCTGGCGTCGGGGTCGGGCGGGGGAGGGGCTACATCGGTTGCGGTGGGCCGATCAGACGCCCCATGACCCCGAACAGGCCCAGGGCCTTGAGGGTGTCCAGTTCACCCTGGGTTTCGACCTGTTCGGCGATCAGCGGCAGGTCGATGCTGTGGGTGGCGCGAAATACCGCCTCGATGAACAGCTGTTTGTCGCTTTGCCGGTCGATGTCGCGGATGTAGCTGCCATCGACTTTCAGGTAGGCCAGGCCGAGGTGGGCGAGGTTGCCGATCTGGCTGAAGTTGCCGCCGAAATGTTGCAGGCCGATCCGGTAGCCGCTGTCCCGCAGGCGCTGGCTCAATTGCTGCAACTCGCTGGCCGAGGGCAGTTGGCGTTCGTCGATCTCCAGTGTCAGTAACCTGGCCAGGTCGGGCAGGGCCTTGAGCTGGTCGAGGATCCGCTGCAAGGCGTCGGGGTCGCGCAGGGTGCTGCCGGACAGGCTCAGGGCCAGCGGCCAGGCATGCTCGACCAGATAATCCAGGGTGTGTTCGAGCATGGCCAGGTCGAAGCGCGCCGACCAGCCGAGACGCTCGAACCAGGGCAGGAAATGCCCGGCGGCGATGGCTTCGCCCTGCGGGTCGAGCAAGCGCGCCAGCACCTTGTGATGCAGCACCTCGCTGGTGTCGGCGCACTGCACCACCGGCTGGAAATACAACTTCAACTTGCCGTTGCTCAGGGCGTCGTCGATCCAGGCGCGCCAGTCATGCTGCGTCTGGCTGGGGCCGGCGGCGAAGTCCTGCAGCAGCGCCCAGGGACGTTCGGGGTGCTGCTGGGCCTGCGCCAGCGCCTGGTCCAGACGCAGCCATACGCCGCTCAGCGGGTCGCCCGGCCGGTAGGCGACGATGCCCAGGTGCGCCACCGGCGTGCAGTCGCTGGCCCCGGTCAGGCGCAGGTTCTCCAGGGTGGCGCTGATTTCCATGGCCAGGCGCTCGGCGCCGCGGCTGTCCAGGCCCGGCGTGAGCAGGCTGAATTCGCCGCCGCGATTGCGCGCCGCCAGCCAGTGGCGCCGGTCGGCCTGGGTGCCGATGCGCTTGAGCAGGTCGCCGATGCTTTTGATCAGGGCGTCGGTGCGCTGGCCGCCCAGGCGCTGGTTCAGGCCACTGAGGTCGTTGACCCGCAGCATCAGCAGGTAACCATCGCCACTCTGCTCGTTGAGCAGCAACTGATCGCCGAGCTGTTCGTCCAGCAGGCGCCGGTTGGCCAGGCCGGTCAGGCTGTCCTGATAGGACTCGGCCCGCAGCTTCTCGCTGCGCGCAGCCTCCTCGGTGAACAGGGCCTTGAGTTTTTCCACCATCTGGTTCATGGCCAGGACCACCCGCTTGAGTTCGGGGGTGCGTGGCGCCGTCGGCAGGCTGATGAACTCACGATGGCTGATGGCTTCGGCCTGCCTGACCATGGCATCCAGCGGTCGCAATTGGCGCCGCAGCAGCCAGCCGCCGAACACCGCGCTGAGCAGCCCGCAGACCAGCAGCCAGAGCAGGCCGCCGAGGCTGCTGTCCCAGAGCCTGGCCAGGGCGAACTGCGGGTTGCTCAGCACCTCCACCCGCGCCACCTGTTCCCAGCCGCGCATGACCAGGGCGTCGCCGCCTTGCGGGTGCAGGTTCACCAGCCTGACGAACCACTGGGGGACGCCTTCGATGTTGGCGGGCACCGAACGCTCCAGCAGAAGGCTTTCGTCTTCGATGTTCACCACCCGGATGCTGTTGTAGTAGCCGCTGTCGAAGATCGAGCTGACCATCAGTTCCATCATCGCCGGGTCGTCGACCTGGCTGGTCAGGGACAGGCCCAGGGCGGTGGCCGCATCCTGGGCGTGGGAGCGCAACTGGCTGAGCATCTGCTCGCGGGAGCTTTCCAGGCTGACAAAAAAACTGCCGCTGAAGGCCACCAGCAGGAACAGGCAGATGGCGAGAAACAGTTGCTTGAGTAGCGACATTCGGCACTCCTTGTCGGATCAGCCATTACCCACGGTGAAGCCCTCGTCCTGCATCTTTTTCAGCACGTCCTGCCAGCGCGAGAGTTTTTTCGGATCGATGCTGCGCGTGTCGCCCGCGGCTCCGGGCAGGTACAGCCCCTCGGCATTGAAGGCGTATACCGGGTTCGGGTCCTGGCGCTGGGCGGCGGAACGAATGTCGTTGCTGAGGTTGTCCAGTATCAGCGGTCCGGCGCCGGGGCTGGGGTAATAGGCCAGGACCATGTGCGGCCGGTTGCCGCGCCTGGCCTTGACGTAAGTGAGGCGCAGTTTGTCGCTGGAAACCCCCAGGCTGCGCAGGCTGAAATACTTGGCCAGCGCATAGTCCTCGCAATCCCCGGCGCCCTTGAGCAGGGCCTCGATCGGCGTGGCCCAATAGTCGCTCTGCTGCCAGGTGCGCTGGTCCTCCTTGAAGCTCAGTTGCTGGTTGAAGAAGCGGTTGATGGCATTCAGTTGTTCGTCTTCCGGTTGCCCGGTCACGTCCTGCAATAACTGGTTCCAGGCGTCGAGACGCTCCCGGGCCGGGCCCAGGACCTGATGGCGGTGCTCGAAGGTGCTCAGGACAGAAACGAATTCCCAGTTCGCCCGCACATTGCCCGGGTCGGTCCATAAACAGACCAGCAACAGCGACCAGCCGGCCAGCCGAGGCCGGAGCAGTGTCCACTCGGGGCGACGCGAACGTGCGGGCATGGCGGGCTGCTCGAATGCAGGTTTCTGAAGTCTAGGCGGTATTTTTCGCGAGCATGGGCAGCTGGTCGGGTTGCCACGAGCAGAGGAAGGAGGCGCGCAGGGGCCGGGCTCAAGGCCTGTGCAGGGTCTTCTGGCGCAGGATGTAGATCGTCACCAGCACCGCGCTGGTCAGCATGAAGCCGCGGGCCCAGGGCAGGGGCACCAGGTAGCAGGACAGGCCGATGCTCAGCCACATCAGGCCGATGGCGTAGACCTTGCCTTTGAGCGGAATGCCGTGGCCGTCCAGGTAATCGCGGATCCATGGGCCGAGCCGCGGATGGTCCACCAGCCATTGATAGAAGCGCGGCGAACTGCGGGCAAAGCAGGCGGCGGCCAGCAGCAGGAAAGGGGTAGTGGGCAATACCGGGAGGAAGATGCCGGTCACCCCCAGCACTACGCTCAGCCAGCCGATGGCCAGCAGAACGTAACGCAGGATCAGGGGGCGGTTGCCTATGGGCTTGGCCATAGGCAGTGACTCAGTGGTGGCGGGGCTTGAGAATGGCCGGTTTTTCGTCCGGCGCGTTGCACAGCAGGTACAGCGCGGTCAGGGCTTCCGGGATCTGCACGATCATGTCGTCCATCAGATTGGCATCGCTGGCGATGTCGGAGAACTCGGGTTGCTCGTCGAACAGGCCGGAACCAACCATGATCGGCAGGAGCATCTCGCTGACTTCTTCCTCGGCGGTCTCGAACCAGGCCGCTTCGCGCAGGAACACGCCTTCCATGAAGCCGATGCACCAGCCGCGCAGGTCGGAGTCGTCCGGCTCGTCGCCGAGGTCGAGGTCGCACGGCAGCTCGAACTCTTCGTCGGAGGCCAGTTGGCGGGCGATGTGGGCCTTGAGGGCAATCAGGGTGGATTCGATCTCTTCGCGCTGGGCGGCGTCGCTGTAGTGCGGCTCCTCGGCGAACAGGGCGTCGATCCACTCACGGTCGGGAACGCTTTCGGAACAGATGGACAGCGCAGTCAGGTAGCCGTGGGCGGCCACATAGTCCAGCGCCTCGTCATGCAGCTCATCGGCGTCGAGGAAGGCTTGCAGGCGGGTTAATTGCTCAGCGAAGGACATTGAAGGACTACCTTGGGAATAAACGATGCTGAATTCTAGGCCTTCTTGAGCGCTCAGGCCAGCCGCAGCGCATATTTGCGCGCTTCCAGGCTTTGCAGGAAAGTCGGCGAGCGAAGGCCAGGCAAGGCAAAAACAGGCGAGGAACGGCCGGGGTCGCGCCCGACTGTAGGGACCTACATGAGCATTCCGAGCCTGTTTCTGCGTAACGCCGTAGGCGTCTAGCGCGCAGCATGGCCTGCGTAGCGCCGAAGGCGCCCAGCGTGCAGCCACTTTTCATGCAGAGCCTGAAGGTTACCAGCGGTCCATTGTCGTCGCCCTTCGCCGGCAAGTGCTCGGGTATACTTGCGCGTTTTGTGATGCCCGGCAGGCGTCGTAACGGTCCAGGAAAAGTCCGCTAACGGATTTGTCAGTGAAAACCGTGGTCTTTTCGGCCAGCCTGCACACAGGGATTTCAGCGATTTTTGGAGTTTTTCATGCTCGAACAGGCTCAGCGCGTCCTCAAGGACATCTTCGGCTACGACAGTTTCCGTGGCCGCCAAGGTGCGATCATTGAGCGTGTGGCCAGTGGCGGCGACGCCCTGGTACTGATGCCTACCGGCGGCGGCAAGTCGTTGTGCTTCCAGGTCCCGGCCCTGCTGCGCGAGGGCCTGGCGGTGGTGGTCTCGCCGTTGATCGCGCTGATGGACGATCAGGTCGCGACCCTGGAAGAACTCGGGGTCGCCGCGGCGGCGCTGAACTCCACCCTGAGCGCCGAGCAGCAGCGCGACCTGGCCGCGCGCATCCGGCGTGGCGAAGTGAAGATGCTGTACCTGGCGCCGGAGCGCCTGGTGCAGCCGCGGATGCTGGCCTTCCTGCAGAACCTCGACATCGCCCTGTTCGCCATCGACGAGGCGCATTGCGTGTCCCAGTGGGGGCATGATTTCCGCCCGGAATACCTGCAACTGGGCCAACTGGCGGAAATGTTCCCCCAGGTACCGCGCATCGCCTTGACCGCCACCGCCGACAAGCGGACCCGCGAGGAAATCGTCAATCGCCTGCACTTGCAGAATGCCGAGCGTTTCCTCTCGAGTTTCGACCGTCCGAACATCTTCTATCGCATCGTTCCCAAGGAGCAGCCACGCAAGCAGCTGCTGGCGTTCCTCAGCGAACGGCGCAGCGACGCCGGCATCGTCTACTGCCTGTCGCGCAAGAAGGTCGACGAGGTGGCCGCATTCCTCTGCGAGCAGGGCTTCCCGGCGTTGCCCTATCACGCTGGATTGCCCAGCGAACTGCGCGCCTATCACCAGAAGCGTTTCCTCAACGAGGAAGGGCTGATCATGGTCGCGACCATCGCCTTCGGCATGGGTATCGACAAGCCCAACGTGCGTTTCGTGGCGCACCTGGACCTGCCCAAGTCCCTCGAGGCCTATTACCAGGAAACCGGGCGTGCCGGGCGTGACGGCCTGCCTGCCGATGCCTGGATGGCCTACGGCCTGCAGGACGTGCTGATGCTCAAGCAGATGCTGCAGAACTCCGAGGGCGACGAGCGCCACAAGCGCCTGGAGCAGCACAAGCTCGATGCCATGCTGGCGTTGTGCGAGGAAACCCGCTGCCGGCGCCAGACCCTGCTGGCCTACTTCGACGAAGACATGCCGCAGCCATGCGGCCATTGCGACAACTGTGTCGATGGCGTGCAGACCTGGGATGCCACCGAGCCGGCGCGCCAGGCGCTGTCGGCGATCTATCGTACCGGCCAGCGTTATGGCGTCGGCCACCTGGTGGACGTGCTGCTGGGCAAGGACACGGAAAAGGTCCGCAGCTTCGGCCATCAGCATCTTTCCGTGTTCGGCGTGGGCAAGGCGCGTAGCGAAGGCGAATGGCGCTCGCTGTTCCGCCAACTGGTGGCCCGCGGCCTGGCCGACATCGATCTGGAAGGCTACGGCGGCCTGCGTCTGAGCGACAGCTGCCGGCCGCTGCTCAAGGGCGAGGTGAGCCTGGAGCTGCGCCGCGACATAAAGCCGCAGACCGCCGCCAAGAGCAGCACCAGCCAGGCCAGCCAACTGGTACGTGGCGAAGAGCGCGAACAGTGGGAAGCCTTGCGCGCCCTGCGGCGCAAACTGGCGGAAGAACATGGCGTGCCGCCCTATGTCATTTTCCCCGACTCTACCCTGCTGGAAATGCTCCGCAGCCAGCCCGGCTCCCTGGCGGAAATGGCCCGGGTCAGCGGCGTCGGCGCGCGCAAACTGGAGCGCTACGGCGAGGCGTTCCTCGAAGTGTTGGGCGGCCAGGCCCAAGTGCCGAAAGTGGTGGCCGACATCCGCCACGAGCTGATTACCCTGGCCCGCGCCGGTATGACGCCGCTGCAGATCGCCGGGCAATTGCAGTGCTCGGAAAAGAACGTTTACACAATGCTCGCCGAAGCCGTGGGCAAGCAGCAGCTGTCCCTGGAGCAGGCGCTGGACTTGCCGGAAGACCTGCTCGGCGAGATCCAGGACGCCTTTCTCGACGGCGAAGGCGAGCTGCCTTCGGTGAGCGAAGTGGCCGAGCTGTTTGCCGGTCGCGTGCCGGAAGGTGTGCTGTATTGCGTGCGTGCGGCGCTGGAATCGGAATTCGAAATGTGAATTGTCCGGCGGCAAGATGTAACGATTCAGTTCATGGCAAACCTTGCCACTCGGCAACTGTCATGCTTAGCTGACTAATAATTAGTTTTTCTTAATTTTCAGTCTACTAACTCATGAGTTGTCTATGCCGTTAACCGATCAACACCGTTTTGGCATGCAGTTGGCGCAGATGTCCCGAGGCTGGCGCGCCGAACTGGATCGCCGTCTGGCCGGACTTGGCCTGTCCCAGGCCCGCTGGCTGGTGCTGCTGCACCTCGCCCGTTTCGATGAAGCTCCGACCCAGCGTGAACTTGCCCAGAGTGTCGGCGTCGAAGGACCGACCCTGGCGCGGCTGCTCGACAGCCTGGAAACCCAGGGCCTGGTGCAACGGCAGTCGGTGGTCGAGGATCGCCGGGCGAAGAAGATCGTTCTGTGCGCCCCGGCGCTGCCCTTGATCGAGCAGATCGAAACCATCGCCACCGCCTTGCGCAGTGAATTGTTCGTCGGTGTCGATGAAGAGGATATGCGGGTATGCATGCGGGTTCACGCGCATATTCTGGCCAATCTGGAAAAGTCTTGAGGCATAACTAGCGCCGCGGATTTTTGAGCTACCGACACCGGCGGACTATAAGAAATACCAGGTCCACAGCGGCATGCGCAGCCAGCGTATCGCCGCTGTGGTCGCTTTCGGTCCTCAAAAAAGGTTGCTCATGTTCCAGAGTCTGCTGGCCGCTCTGCGCGGCGCCGTCGGGTCATCTTGTCTGGGGAATCGTCCCTGGCTCCTTCTGCCGTTGCTGGCGACCCTGTATTCGCCCCTGGCCTCGGCGGAGGGCCTGGGCGAAATCACCGTGCATTCGGCGCTGAACCAGCCGCTGGAGGCGGAGATCGCCCTGGTGCAGGCGCAAGGCCTGGAGGAGGGCGAGTTGGCGGTCAGCCTGGCGACGGCCGGCGAGTTCAAGCAGGCCGGTATCGAGCGCTTGCCGTTTCTCGAGGACTTGCGCTTTACCCCGATCCTGCAGGGTGAACGCAGGGTGATCCGGGTGGTGTCGAGCAAGCCGGTGAACGAGCCGTTCCTGGATTTCCTGTTGCAGGTGAACCAGGCCAATGGCCGGCAGTTGCGCGAATACACGCTGCTGATCGATCCCCCGGGCAGCCCTGAGATAGTGCCGGCCCCGGCCAGGGAGGTCGCGAAACCTGAACCGACGATTGCCACCCAGGCTCCCCCAGCGGCGGCCAAGGCGGTTGATCCGGTGGCCGGACAGTTGGCGCAAGCCCTGCAGGCCAACCAGCAATTGCAGGACCAGGCCCGAGCGCTGCAGAACACATTGCAGCAGCGGGACGAACAACTGGCGCGCCAGCAGCAACAGCTGGTGGAGCTGCAACGTCAGTTGGCCGAAGTCCGGAGCAAGCCTGCTGATAATCCTGCCCCGGCTTCCGCACCTGTACCCGCGACGCCCACCGCCGTCAGTCCACCTCCGCCAACCGAACAGGCGCCAGAGGCCGAAGGCTCGAATCCCTGGCTGATGCTTGCCGCCTTGCTGCTGACGGCCTTGCTGGTGGTGCTGGTCATGCGTCGCCGTCGTCAGTCCGCAGCCGTAGCGGACGCGCGGTTGACCCCCGAGAACCGGCCCACACGAACGCTGGCCACTGCTGTGACGACAGTGGCAGCCCGGGAGTCGTTGAGATCAACGCCCCCGGTTGCTCCGGTACAGCCCGTGGCAGGAGAGCGGCTTGCCGATCGCGAGCCTTCGATCGATGTCGACTGGGACCTGATCGCACCTTCCGAGCCCGCCAGCGTTCCGGCGTCTCCCGCTGCCACACCGGCGCCCTTCAATGCCGACTCGATCGTCTGGCGCCTGGAGGAACCAGACGAGCCTGGCTCCGGCACCAAGGCCGAAGCCGAGTCGGACGCCCAGCCTCAGAACGTCTGGCCCAAGTTGAGGTAGACCGCTTTCTGGTTGTCGTCGTTGATGCCATAACTGAAGTTCAGCGGCCCCAGCGGCGTGTCGAAGCCGAGGAAGACGCTGGCGGCGTTGATGTAGCCGCTGTCGAACTCGTTGTCGTTGTTCCAGGCCCGTCCTCGCTCCAGGGAGCCGCCGATATACAGCGGGAAGTCCAGGGGCAGGTAGGAGCGGGGTGTCAGCCGCCGGTAGTAGACGCCCCGCATCAGGCTGATGTTCTGGCCCGACAGGGCGTCCTGGCGGAAGCCCGACAGCTGGCGGGCGCCGCCGAGCACGAAGCTCGAGGTCACCACTTCGGCCTCATCCAGGGTCCGGCCATATCGACCGCCGAGGATAAAGGTGTTCGGGCCGCTGCTCAGGGCCTTGTCCAGCTTGAACTCCCACTGCCGGTAGCGCTTGTCCGAGCCCAGGCTGGGTTCGAACTGGCGCAGCGACAGGCCGATGTCCTCGCCCGCGTGCGGGAAGTAGACATTGTCCAGGGAGTCGAACGAGTAGCGCAGTTCGTAGTAACCCTCGTTGAAGCTTTCGCTGGGCAGGTCCTGGTCGCCGACGCGCACATCGGCCTTGCCCCAGGCCTCGCCGACGCCGAAGCGGATCTCGCCGCTGTTGCCGATCTGGCGCCCGATATTGAGGCCGAAACCGTAGCGCTCCAGGCGGTATTCGGCGATCGGGTCGTTATCCAGCACGGCTTCGATATTCTGCGATTCGATGCCGATGTAAGGCGCGATGAAGTAGCGCGAGCCGACATCCAATGGCTGATAGAACTCGCTGTAGAGCTCCTGCTGATCGCCGATCTGCACCCGGGTCAGCCATTCGGCGCCGAGGCTGTTGATGCCGTTGACCCGGTAGCTGGCGCCCAGGTTGAAGGCGCTGTCGCCGCGCATGTCGTCGGACAGGTTCAGCCCCAGGCGCAGGTAGTCGGTGCCGCTGCGTTTGCCCCGGGCGTTGATCACCAGGGTGTGGTCATTGCCTCTGTGGACCACGCGGTATTGCACCTGCTCGAAGTAGTCCAGGCCGTACAGCGTGCCCATGTCGGTCTGCAGCCGGCCCAGGTCCAGAGGCTCGCCGATATGCTGGCGGATGTAGTAGCGGATCACGTCGTCGCTGACCTTCGAATCGTTTTCCACCCGGATTGCGGTGATGATCGGGGTGCGCTGGCTGGGCGTGCGCGCGGCGCTGAGTTCGGCATCCATAGGTTCGGCCCGGCGCAGCGGCGCCAGGCGTGCGTCGAGGATGCGGGTGGCGCGGTAGCCGGCGTCGATCATTTCCTGGGCGCGGCCGAAGTCGGTGACCCCGAAACTGGCCAGGGGAGGCTGGATCAGCACGTCGCTCTTGTGCAGGGACGCCAGTTGTTCCTCGGAGTTGCGCCGGGTCATCAAGGTGATCGACTGGTTCAGCACATCGACCACGGTCGCCAGTTGCTGGCGCGAGCGCAGCGGGGTGCCGATGTCGACCACAATGGCGATGTCCACGCCCATATCACGGGCCACATCCAGCGGAATGTTGTCGGTCATGCCACCGTCCACCAGCAGCCGGCCATCCATCTCCACCGGGGCGAACACCGCCGGGATCGACATGCTGGCGCGAATCACCCGGGGCAGGTGGCCCTTGCGAAATACCACTTTCTCGCCACTGGCGATGTCCGTGGCGACCGCGCGGAAGGGGATCGGCAATTTGTCGAAGTCCCGGGTGTCGCTGGCGTGGGCCAGCATGCTTTCCAGCAGCAGCGCCAGGTTCTGGCCCTGGATCACCCCCAGCGGCAGGCCGAGGCTGCCGTCGTCACGGAAGCTGAGTTTCTGTTTCACCAGGAAGTCGCGGTCGTCCTGCTTGCGCCGAAAGGGTATGTCTTCCCGAGGCGGCGCGTCGGACAGCGCCTGTTGCCAGTCGATGCCCAGGGCCAGTTTTTCCAGCTCGTCGATCTTGTAGCCCGAGGCGTACAGCCCGCCGATCACCGCGCCCATGCTGGTACCGGCAATCGCATCGATCTTCACGCCTTGCTCTTCCAGGGCCTTGAGCACGCCGATATGTGCCAGGCCACGGGCCGCGCCACCGGACAACACCAGGCCGATCTTCGGCCGTGGCGCCTCGGCGGCGTGCAGGAACACGGGGAGCAAACACAGGAGCAGGCAGGACAGCAAACGACGCATCATGGATCTCGGGGCGAGCGATAAAGGCGGCTATTATAACGACGCCCTTGAGCCCAGGAGTCGGCAGCACCATGACAGAACGTAAACCGGAAGTGGTCATCACCTATTGCACACAGTGCCAGTGGCTGCTGCGCGCCGCCTGGCTGGCCCAGGAACTGCTGAGCACCTTCAGCGACGACCTGGGCAAGGTGTCCCTGGAACCGGCCACCGGCGGCACGTTCCGCATTACCTGCGACGGCGTACAGATCTGGGAGCGCAAGGCCGATGGCGGTTTCCCCGAAGCCAAGGTGCTCAAGCAGCGGGTGCGCGACCAGATCGACCCGCAGCGCGACCTCGGTCACAACGACCGCACTCAGTGAGACGCTGCTTCTGCTGCTACGGTTTTTTTGCTTGAGCCGGACAGGCTGCTGGAGACCACGATGGCAAGGATGATCAAGACGCCGCCGATCAGCATGCGCAGCGTCGGCGTTTCGTTGAACAGCAGCCAGGCCACGGTAATCCCGTAGACCGGCTCCAGGGCAAACACCACCGCCGCGGTGCGCGCCTTGATCACCGCGAGGCTGGCGACGAACAGGCTGTGGGCCAGGCCGGTGCAGAAGATGCCGAGCAGGCTGATCCATAACCAGTCGATGGTGCGCACCTCGCTCAGGCCCGGCGCCGCCACCGGCAGCAGGCACAAGGCAACCACCACGTTCTGGCACAGCGCTGCCTGCACCGCCGGGATGCGCGCCGAGCTGGCGCGGTTGTTCAGCGACAGCAAGGCGAACAGCAGGCCCGACCCCACGGCCCAGAGCAGCCCGCTGGTGGCTTGGCTGGCGAGGTCGAAGTCCGGCGTGACCAGCACCAGGCCGACGCTGACCAGTGCCACCAAAACGATTTCGTTGAGGCGGATGCGCTCGCGGAAAATCAGCCCCTCGAGGATCACAGTGAAGGCCGGGAAGCTGGCGAAACCCAGGGTGGCGATGGCCACGCCTGCGACTTTCACCGCGATGAAGAAACTCACCCAGTGCCCGGCCAGCAGCAGGCCGCTGAGCAGCAGGCGCCACCAGTCCGTAGCCTGTAGCCGTTGCCAGCGGATGCTGCTGGCGCAGCGGGCGAAGAACGCCAGGGCGAGCACCGCGAACGCCGCGCGCCCGAAGACGATGATGGCCGGCGAAGCGGCGGCGAGTTTGCCGAATACACCGGTGAGGCCGAACATCAATGCGCCGATATGCAGGGCGCCAAGGGCAGTACGCGGAGTCATTTCAATCCTTCAAGACGGTTGAGCGGAGCGGTGCCAGTCTAAAAGCCTGGCGGGATCCGGTCTGTCGCGATCCTCGCGTTTTTTGTCGACAGCCTAGCGGTGGCCTGTGGTGCGTCGCAGCTTGCCGGGGGAGACGCCGAACTCGCGCAGCACCGCCGCGGCGAAAGCACTCTGGGAGCTGTAGCCGACGCGACTGGCGATTTCACCGATGGGCAGTGCCGAGTCGCGCAACAGGCCGGCGGCCATGTGCAGGCGCCGGCTACGGATGTAGTCCATCGGCGTCTGCCCGCATTCGGCGACAAACCGTGCATGCAGGCGAGCGCTGGACAGCCCGGCGATCCGCGCCAGGTCGGCCACCTGTAGCGGATGGGCGGCGTGTTGGTCGATATGGGCATTCAGGGCGGCATAGGGCAGGCGTCGGCCGCCGGCGCTGGCGGGGCTGGCCTGGTTGAGGCTGGCCAGCAACAGCACGGCGCCTTGCTGGGCAATCAGCGGGTCGTTGACCGGGCTGCCGGCCAGCCAGTTGACCAGTTGGCTCTGCGCCGTATCCAGGGGCAGGCGCCCGGCGTTGTCGAGCAGGCGGCGACTGGCATCGGCGTGATCGCCCAGCGACTGCACCAGCCAATGTTCATCGGGCACATCGAGCACCAGGCAGCGGCTGCCGTTGGGGCTGCCGCAGGCATGGTGGGCGCCGGAGGGCACCACCACGAAACTCTGCTGGACCACCTGGCTGCCCTGGCCGTCGACCTCGAAATCGAGCTGGCCCGACAGGCCGAACACCAGTTGCGCGTGTTCGTGGCTGTGGACGATCAGGTCGTGGCTGTATTGGCGTAGCGTGAGGATCGGTCTCATCGCAGTCTCCTTGGCAGAACGGCAGTCTACACCGGCGGCCTGGGGTCAAGCGCTGTCATCGGACTGCCGTATTTCTGTCACAGGCGATTAATCGCCCGGGTGCAAGCTCGCAAAAAATGCAGGAGTGTGCCCATGACCAGTGCCGAACTCGCCAGACCCAGCCGTAAACAACGCGTGCGCACCTTGTGGATTTCCGATGTGCATCTGGGCACCCGGGACTGCCAGGCGGAGCATCTGTCGCAGTTTCTCAAGGGCTATCACGCCGACCGGATCTACCTGGTCGGCGACATCATCGACGGCTGGAAGCTGCGCGGCGGCATGTACTGGCCCCAGGCACACACCAATGTGATCCGCCGCCTGCTGACCATGAGCAAGCGCGGCACCGAGGTGATCTATGTCACCGGCAACCACGACGAATTCCTGCGCCGCTATTCGAAGCTGATCCTGGGCAATATCCAGTTGGTGGACGAGGCGGTGCACGTCACCGCCGATGGCCGCCACCTGCTGGTGATCCACGGCGACCAGTTCGATGTCATCACCCGTTACCACCGCTGGCTGGCCTTTCTCGGCGACTCGGCCTACGAATTCACCCTGACCCTCAACCGCTGGCTGAATCATTGGCGGGCGCGCTACGGCTACGGTTACTGGTCGTTGTCGGCCTACCTCAAGCACAAGGTCAAGACCGCGGTCAGCTTTATCAGCGACTTCGAGGAAGCCATCGCTCACGAATGCGTGAAGCGTGAGCTGCACGGCGTGGTGTGCGGGCACATTCACCATGCCGAGATCCGCAAGGTCGGCGAAGTGGACTACCTCAATTGCGGGGATTGGGTCGAGTCGTGCACCGCCCTGATCGAGCATTGGGACGGCACCATCGAGCTGTATCGCCTGGCCGATGCCCAGGCGCGGGAGGCGCAGCGCAAGGCCGAACTGGCGAAGGTCGCGGAGCTGGCTTGAGGGTTCGGTCGCCTGATCTGAGGTTATCGCGGGCAAGCCTCGCTCCTACAGAAGCAGGGGTGAGCTTGCCCGCGATGGCCTGCGCAGCAGGCCTCAGGCCGGCGCGTGTTCCTGCATGGCCGCCTTGTAGATCGAGTTTTTCGGCTGGGCGAACAGGCGTTCGAGCATGGGTTCGAAAAAGCTCAGGGGCAGGCTGTCGTACTCTGGATCGAATGCCGCGGCGTCGTACTTGGCACAGAATTCAGCGGTCCGCAGATACAGCGGATGGTCCTTGAATTGCTCGCGCAGGTGCCGGTCCATGCCCAGGTGATGGAAGAAGTAGTAGCCCTGGAAAATCCCGTGCTTCTCCACCATCCACAGGTTCTCGGGGCTGACGAAGGGCTTGAGGATCGCCGCGGCGATGTCCGGGTGATTGTAGGAACCCAGGGTGTCGCCGATGTCGTGGAGCAGGGCGCAGACCACATATTCCTCATCGCGACCGTCATGCCAGGCCCGGCTGGCGGTTTGCAGCGAGTGGGTCAGGCGGTCCACCGGGAAGCCGCCAAAATCGCCCTCGAGCAACTTCAGGTGCGCCACGATGCGTGCCGGCAACTGCTTGGCGTAGGCGCTGAAATCCGCGGCGATGATCGCCCAGTCTTCCTGGGTGCCATCCTTCATGTGGGTGAAACGGGCATGAGCGTTCATCGGCAATCCTCTTGTTGTTTTTTGCGCAACGACTGGAGTCTATGCCTTGGATCCAATCCTGCACTGGCTGCGCGGGACGGCTTGCTGTCCGGCCAGGCCTAGAACGGCACCTTGCCGGTCAGCATGTCGCGGTACATGACGAAATCGCCCAGAAGGCTGTAGAGCGGATACTGGAAGGTGGCCGGGCGGTTCTTCTCGAAGAAGAAATGACCGACCCAGGCGAAGCTGTAGCCGGCCACCGGCAGCGCCAGCAGCAACAGCCAGGCGCCTTTGCCGATGGCGAAGGCGAGGATGAAGATCACCAGGGTCGTGCCCACGAAGTGCAGGCGGCGGCAGGTGCTGTTGCTGTGTTCGCTCAGGTAATAAGGATAGAACTCGGCGAAGCTGTTGAATTGCTTGATGTTATCCACGACTGCGATCTCTGTGGTTGTTGTTCTGTCAGCGGGACGCTCTGCGGGGAGCTTATTTGAGTCTAGAGTCATCAATGGCTGGGGCCAGTGACAATAGGCGCCACTTTAGTATCCTTGAGAAATCGGCCGTGGCATGCGGCTCATCATGTAAAAGAACCCACCATGAGCGAACGAACGACTTCTGCAAGCTGGGCGATGGGAATTGTCAAAGCTCTGGAGATGGACGGCCTGGATTGCCGTGCATTGTTCAAGCAGATCGGGCTCGACTATGCCGCGCTGGACGATCCGGACGCGCGTTTCCCGCAGGACTCGATGACCCGTCTCTGGCAACGAGCGGTGGAACAGTCCGGCAACCCGGCGATCGGCCTGAACATGGGCAAGGTGGTGCGACCGGCCTCCTTCAACGTGGCCGGATATGCCCTGATGTCCAGCCGTACCCTGGCCGAGGGGTTCCAGCGCCTGGTGCGCTACCAGCGGATCATCGCGGAAAGCGCTGATCTGAGTTTCCGGCTTTTACCTGAAGGTTATGCGCTGATTCTGACGGTGCACGGCGATCATCTGCCGCCGACCCGGCAAAGTGCCGAAGCCTCGCTGGCCTGTGCGCTGGCGCTGTGTGGCTGGTTGACCGGGCGGACGCTGCAGCCGCGCCAGGTACTGATGCAGGGGGCGGTGCCGGTCGATCTGGAGCCTTACAAGCAGGCGTTTCATGCGCCGCTGGTGTTCAACGCGCCTTACGATGCGTTGATTTTCGAGCGTGCCGATCTGGAAGCGCCATTGCCGACCGCCAATGAGGCCATGGCGCTGCTGCATGACCGCTTCGCCGGTGAATACCTGGCGCGGTTCTCCGAAAGCCGGGTGACGCACAAGGCGCGCCAGGCGCTGTGCCGGTTGTTGCCCCAGGGCGAGCCGAAGCGCGAAGCCGTGGCCCAGACCCTGCACCTGTCCCAGCGCACCCTGCAACGGCGTCTGCAGGAGGAGGGCACCAGTTTCCAGACCCTGCTCGACGACACCCGCCGTGAGCTGGCCGAGCAGTACCTGGCGCAGCCGAGCATGACCCTGCTGGAGATTGCCTATCTGTTGGGGTTTGCCGACCCGAGCAACTTTTTCCGCGCTTTCCGCCGCTGGTTCGATGCCACGCCCGGCGAATACCGGGCGCGGCTGCTGGAGTCCTCGGCCTCGATCAGTGACGCCAGAATGCCGGAATACACAACACGAATACGGTGATGATCTCCAGCCGGCCGAGCAGCATGCCCAGGGACAGAATCCACTTGGCGGCGTCCGGCAGGGTGGCGAAGTTGCCGGCTGGGCCTATGGTTTCGCCCAGGCCCGGGCCGACCCCCGACACCGTACTGGCCGCGCCGGTCAGGGCGGTCATCCAGTCCACTCCCAGCAGCGACAGCGCCAGGGCGATCACGCAGATGGTGATGGCGAAGAAGAACGAGAAGGTCAGGATCGAACGGACGATTTCCTCGTCGAGGCGGTGACCGTTGTATTTCTGCTTGATTACCGCGCGCGGGTGGATCAGCTGGTTCAAGTTGGCCTTGAGCAGGATGTAGGCGACCTGGAAGCGGAAAATCTTGATCCCGCCGGCGGTCGAGCCGGAACAGCCGCCGACGAAGCCCAGGTAAAAGAACAGCATCAGCGAGAAGTTGCCCCACAGGCTGTAGTCGCCCAGGGCGAAACCGGTGGTGGTGACCACCGAGGTGACGTTCAGCGCGACGTGACGCAGGGCTTCCAGCCAATGCAGCTGGGTGGTCCACCAGTACCAGGTGCCGAGCACCAGCCAGGTCACCAGCAGCATGCCGAGCAAGCCCTGGACCTGCTGGTCCTTGATCAGCGCCCGGCGGTTGCCGCGCAGGGTGGCGACGTACAGGGTGAACGGCAGGCTGCCGAGGATCATGACCACCACCGCCACCCAGTGCACCGCCGGTTGCGGCCAGTGCGCCAGCGAGCTGTCGGAGGTGGAGAAGCCGCCGGTGGAAATCGCCGACATCGCGTGGTTGATCGCGTCGAACAGGCTCATCCCGGCCCACCAGAAGGCCAGGCTACCGAGAATGGTGATGCCGACATAGGCCGCCACGATCAGCCGCGCCACCATGTGCGAACGCGGCATGACCTTTTCCGAGCGGTCCGAGGACTCTGTCTGGAACAGGCGCATGCCACCGATGCGCAGCAGCGGCAGGATCGCCACCGCCATGCCGATGAAGCCGATGCCGCCGAGCCAGTGCAGCAGGGAACGCCACATCAGGATGCCCGGCGACATGGTGTCCAGGCCGCTGAGCACGGTGGCGCCGGTGGCGGTGATGCCGGACATGCTTTCAAAGAACGAGTCGGTGTAGCTGATGTGCTGGGTCAGCAAAAACGGCAGGGCGGCGAAGATGCACACCACCAGCCAGCTGGACACCGTCAGCAGGTACATGTCCCGCGGACGCAGGTGCACATGCTCCGGGCGCCCGGGTATCACCAGGGCCAGGCCGGCGATGAAGGTGATCATGCTGGCCCAGAGGAACGACGGCAGGTCGCCGGTGCGCTCGAACAGCACCAGCGTCGCCATCGGAATGACCATGGCGATGGCCAGGGTGATCAGGAAAATGCCGATGATGAAACCAATGATCCGTAGGGTCGGCAACGCCATGAGGTCCGCTCGGGGCTGATAAGGAGGGCGCCATTCTACCTGCGGTGCGGAGCATGTAAACCGGCACCCGGAAGGCACTTATCGGTAGAATGGCCGGACATTTTTTTCAGGAGGTGGCCGATGGAGGCTCTCGACGCATTGCTCAACCGTGTTTCCGTACCGCGTCTGGTGGACCCGGCGCCGACGGCGGCGCAACGCGAAGCGCTGTTCGCGGCGGCATTGCGCGCCCCGGATCACGGCCAGTTGCGGCCTTGGCGCTTTCTGACGGTGGAAGGCGCGGCCCGTGAACAGTTGGGCGAGCTGCTGGTGGAAGCGGTGCAATTGCAGGGTGGCGAAGTGACCCAGGCGGCCCTGGACAAGGCCCGTGCCATGCCGCTGCGCGCGCCGTTGGTGGTGGTTGTAGTGGCCCGCTTGCAGGAGCACGTCAAGGTGCCGAAATCGGAGCAGCGGCTGGCGGCCGGCTGTGCTGCCCACGGCATCCTGCTGGCGGCCTACGCCCAGGGGATCGGTGCGGTGTGGCGTACCGGCGAGCTGTCCTATTCGCCCCATGTGGCCAAGGGGCTCGGCCTGGGCGACGGTGAAGAAATCATCGCCTTCCTGTACCTGGGCACGCCGCTGAACGAGCCACGGGTCGCGCCCAAGGTGGATACGGCGGAGTTCGTCAGTGCCTGGTCGGGCGAGGCCTGATCGTAGAGTTGCGGTGTTGCGGATAGCTAATCGCGGGCAAGCCTCGCTCCTACAAGTTAGTGCCGTTCGCCAGATAGGTGAACGACGCGAGTCTGCAGGAGCGAGCGGGCGGCGATCCGACTTGCCCGCGAAGCTTCTCAGGCCTGGGCAGTAACGTCAGGCACCAACGGCAACTCCAGGCTGGCGATAAAGCCGCCCTGGGGATGATTGTCCAGGGTCAGGCTGCCGCCGTGGCGTTCCGCGGCGCGCCGGGCGATGGCCAGGCCCAGTCCGTGACCCGGCGCGGTCTGGCCCGGGGCGCGGTAGAAGGGTTCGCCCAACTGACGCAAATGTTCGGCTTCCACCCCGGGGCCGTGATCGCGCACGCTGAGCACAATTCGGTCTCCCTGACGTAATGCCCGCACTTCGATCGGCTGTCCGGCCGGGTTGAAGCGCTGGGCATTGCGCAGCAGATTGTCCAGCGCCCGTTCGATCATGGTCGGCCAGCCCTTGAGGCTGAGCGGTGATTCGGCCTGGATCTTCACCGGCTGTTCCGGACAGGCCAGTTGGGCATCTTTCAGCAGGTTGTCGAGCAGGGCATTGAGGTCCACCTCTTCGGCGCTGGCGTTGTCGGCATCGACCCGGGCCAGCACCAGGATTTCGCTGATCAGTGCTTCCAGGCGATCGCACTCACGGGTCAGGCGCGGCCACAGGCGCTCGCGTTCCTCGGCCGTGGCGCGTTCGGCCAGCGCCAGGGCGATGCGCAGGCGCGCCAGCGGCGAGCGCAGCTCATGGGAGACATCGCGCAGCAGCTGGCGCTGGCTGCCGATCAGGCTTTGCAGGCGCGAACCCATGCGGTTGAAGTCCTTGGCCAGCACGCCGAATTCGTCGCGGCGGGCGGCCAGGCGAGCCAGGCTGTTCTGTTGGTAAGTGGTTTGCCCTAGGTCATGCACCGCACCGCGCAAACGGCTGAGGGGGCGGGTGATGGACAGGGTCACCAGCAGGCTGAACAGGGTCAGCACCACCAGCGCGATGGTCAGGGCGCTCAGCGGCCACAGCAGGCTGTCGCGGTGCCAGGCGTCCAGTTCCGGGTGGGGAATGCGATAGATCAGCAGGTAGGTGTCGCCGGTTTTCGGGCTGGTGTATTCGGCGGTCAGGCGCCGCCAGGGCAGGCGCCGGTCATCGTTGTTCTGCCGGGCCTCGAGGGCCGCCGCGCGGCGCGGGAAGGTGCCGCGGACCACCGGGTCGCCAGCTTCGTTCAGCACCTGTACGTTGACGTGGTACTGGTGCTTGCGCTGCTCGAGGATCTCCTGGGCGGCGTCTTCGCCCTGTTCTTCGTAGGTGCGCGTCCACTCCTCGGCCAGGGTATTGAGGCCCGGATGGCGACTGAGGATCCAGGCATCCTGGTTCAGCATATGGCCAAGCAGAATCGACAGCCCTGCAACCAGGGTGATGGCCAGCCAGAAGCTGGCGAGGATGCGCCAGAACAATGAACGCACGGGAAGTCCTCAAACAAGGAAAGCCCAGTGGGGTGCCACTGGGCTATGGGATAAGCGCTAGAGCATTATTGCGCTTTTTGCGGCTGTTGCGCTTTCCAGGCCTTGAATTCGGCCCATTCGGCGCGGCGCTCAGCGTGTTTCTTCTGGATGGCGTCAAACTCTTTCTGTTGTTCCGGCTTGAGCAGGGCGCGGATATCCGCTTCGGTTTTCTGGCGCTTGGCGGCGATCTCGTCCTTCATGGCCTTCTGGTCGGCCGGCGACAGTTTTTCCAGGTACTTCTGCACCAGCTCTTTGCGCTCGTGCATCTGCTCACCCATCAGCTTGCGAATCTGCTGGCGCTGTTCGTGGCTCAGGTCCAGCTGACTGTAGGGGCCTTTGCCGCGCATGTGTTCGCTGTGGCGCGGGCCATCCATCGGACCCATGGGACCTGCGCCTTCCGGCATGGCCATGGCCACGGTCGGCAGGGCGGCGGCGAACATCAGAGCGATCAGGGTCTTGCGCATGGTGTATCTCCTTGTCTCATTCCCGGTCAGTTCCGGATGTGTGCAGATTACGGAGATCAAGGTCAGCGGCGGTCAGCGAAGGGTAAAGCTTGGGTAAAGACGTTTTTGGCGAAACTGACATAACCCCTGTAGCCGCTGCCGAGCCTGCGAGGCTGCGAACGACCGGTACGGTCGCAGGGACCTTGCGAATGCAGGAGGGCCTGCGGCAGCGGCTACAAGGATCAGGGATCTGTTCAGAGGCTGTAGTAGTAGCCACGGCTGCGCAGGGCGACGATGCGCGGGCGGCCATCGGGGTGCGGGCCGATCTTCTTGCGCAGGTTGCTGACGTGCATGTCCAGGCTGCGGTCGTACAGGGTCAGCTTGCGGCCCAGGGCGATCTGCGCCAGCTCCTGCTTGTCCAGCGGTTCGCCCGGTTGCTTGAGCAAGGCTTCCAGCAGGCGGCTTTCGGAAACGGTGAGGGTGATGTCCTGTTCGTCGATGCTGACCACGCCGCGTACCGGGCTGAAACACAGGTCGCCCAGCTCCATCTGGCTGGACACCGCGGTCGGGTGGCTGCGGCGCAGCACGGCGCGCAGGCGGGCGGTCAGTTCACGCGGATCGCAGGGTTTGGCCAGGTAGTCGTCGGCGCCCAGTTCCAGGCCGAGGATGCGGTCCAGGGGCTCGCCGCGGGCCGAAAGCATCAGCACCGGCAAGTCCGGGTGGTCGTTGCGCAACTGCTTGAGCAGTTCCAGGCCGCTGCCGTCGGGCAGCATCACGTCCAGCACCACCGCCGCCGGAGCGTGGTCGGCCAGGGCGCGCCGGGCGCTCAGGCCATCGTGGCAGGCCCGTACCTGAAAACCTTCCTGGCCCAGCCAACTGGTCAGGAGTTCGCAGAGCTCCTGGTCATCGTCAATCAGTAACAGCTCGCTCATGAATCACTCAATTTAGCCATTGTCGACGCTTCCTATGTCCACCACTGGCGAAGATACCGCAGAGCAGGGCCAATAGCGCTACCCCGGCGCCGGTGACGAACCATTGCTGCTGATCGGTCAGCAGGCGCGGCGCGGAACTGGCCTGGGCCTCGCGCAGTTGCAGCTTGAGGCGCTGGTTCTCCTGGCGCAGGCGGCTTAGCTGGGCGCTTTCGCGCTCGCTGTCGGCGCTCTGCAATTGCCGGGTCAGCTCTTCGCGCTGGTGCTCGCTATCTTTCAGGCGTTGCTGCAATTCGCTGATCTGGCTGCCGGTACTCAGGGACAAAGGCGTGGAATGTCCCGGGTCCGCGGTTTCTTCGGCAGAGGCGCT
Organism: Pseudomonas sp. T8; assembly: GCF_024610635.1. Taxonomy (NCBI): domain Bacteria; kingdom Pseudomonadati; phylum Pseudomonadota; class Gammaproteobacteria; order Pseudomonadales; family Pseudomonadaceae; genus Pseudomonas; species Pseudomonas sp. T8. The sequence continues at coordinate 2,513,171 of NZ_CP102374.1, read as the reverse complement.
CGCCCCGATCGTTAACATGACCAACAACAGGCACAACGGAGCTTGGCGCATCGGAACTCCTGATTCCAATCGAGTGTTGGGCAAGTTGTCGGCAGTCAAACGAGAATAATGAGCGATTGAGAGCGCGATGAACCCATAAGGTTCACCGCGCGGGAGAGGATTTACGGCAGGACTTGCTTGAACGGCTTGACCACAACGCTGGCATAGACACCGGCGGCGACGTAAGGATCGGCGTCGGCCCAGGCCTGGGCGGCGCTCAGCGAGTCGAATTCGGCGATGATCAGGCTGCCGGTGAAGCCCGCGGCACCGGGATCATTGCTGTCGACGGCAGGGTGTGGCCCGGCCAGTACCACGCGACCTTCGGCCTTGAGCTGCTGCAACCGCTCCAGATGCGCCGGGCGCGCGGCCAGGCGGTTTTCCAGGGAGTTGGCGACGTCTGTAGCAATGATTGCGTAAAGCATGTCAGTCCTCGGTTTTCGAAGTGGTGGGTTCGGTGTCGTGAAGATGGCGCGACAGGTAGATGCCCTGGCCGACCAGGAACAGCACGGTCATGCCCAGGCTGCCGAAGACCTTGAAGTCGACCCAGATGCTCTGGAAGGTGAAGGCGACGAACAGGTTGGCGGCGCCGCAGAACAGGAAGAAGGCGATCCAGGCGATGTTCAGGCGGGTCCAGACCGGCTCCGGCAGGGTCAGCGCGTGGCCCATGATGCGCTTGATCAGCAGGCGGTCGCCGATGAAGTGGCTGCCGATAAAGGCCAGGGCGAACAGCCAGTTGACCACCGGCGCCTTCCATTTGAGGAAGGTTTCGCTGTGGAAGGCCAGGGTCAGGCTGCCGAACACCAGGCAGGCGACCAGGGTCAGCCACTGGCTTTTCTCCAGTTTGCGCTGGGAGATGAACAGCGCGCCGTATACCACCAGGGAACTGATGATCAACACCGCCGTGGCGCTGTAGATACCGCCTACGGTCAGTTGTTGACCGGCAATGTCGACGACTCGGGGATCGATTTTGTAGACGATGAAAAACAGGAACAGCGGGATGAAGTCGATGAATTGTTTCACAGTGGCAGCCAGAAGCAGGATGTGGCGGCATAATAACAAACATCCATGGCAGCGAAAGCGCCAGCTGACTTGAGGTTGAACAGTCCCGTGAATGTTGATTTGCACTGCCACAGCACGGCCTCCGATGGCGCCCTGGCGCCCGCGGCTCTGGTTGCGCGTGCGTTCGAGAAAGGCGTGCGAGTCCTGGCCCTGACTGATCATGACACCCTGGAAGGCCTCGACGAGGCTCGCCTCGCGGCCCGGGAACTGGGCATGCAACTGGTCAATGGCGTCGAATTGTCCTGCACCTGGGGTGGGGCGACCATTCATGTGCTGGGCTACGGTTTCGACGTCAATGCGCCGTCATTGGTCGAAGCCATCGGCAAATTGCACGACGGTCGCTGGCTGCGTTCCGAAGAAATAAGTCGCAAGCTCGCGCTCAAAGGCATGCCGGGTGCCCTCGAAGGGGCCCGGGCGATCCAGCAGGAACTGGGTGACAGCGGCAATGCGCCGGCCCGGCCGCACTTCGCCGATTACCTGGTGCGCGCCGGTTTCGTGAAGGACCGCGCCGAAGCCTTTCGCAAGTGGCTGGGGGCCGGCAAGCTGGGCGACGTCAAGCAGCACTGGCCGACCCTCGAGGAAACCGTCGAGACGCTACGCGCGGCGGGGGCCTGGGTCAGCCTGGCCCATCCCTGGCATTACGATTTCACCCGCAGCAAACGTCGCCGCCTGATTGCCGACTATATTCAAGCAGGTGGCCACGCGATCGAGGTGGTCAACGGCCATCAACCCGCCGAGCAGGTGGGCAGCCTGGCCATCCTTGCTCGGGAGTTCGGTCTGCTGGTGAGCGCCGGCAGTGATTTTCATGGCCCTGGAGGCTGGTCCGAGATAGGCGAGTATCGCCCTGTTCCGGAGGATCTGCCGCCGCTCTGGTGTCGGTTCAAACATGACCCAATTATTGCCGCCGTCTGAACAGGTAGAGAATGTGAGTCAATTTTTCCAGATTCATCCGGAAAACCCGCAACCGCGCCTGATCAAACAGGCTGTCGAAATCATCCGCTCAGGTGGCGTGGTGATCTACCCGACCGACTCGTCCTACGCCATTGGCTGCCAGATCGGCGACAAGAGCGCGGTCGAGCGCGTGCGGCGTCTGCGGCAACTGGATGACAAACACAACTTCGCGCTGATCTGCAGCGACCTGTCGCAGTTGGGCCTGTTCGCCAAGATCGATACCGGCACCTTTCGCCTGCTCAAGGCGCACCTGCCGGGGCCTTACACCTTCATCCTCAACGCCACCCGCGAAGTGCCACGGCTGTTGCTGCACCCGAAGAAACGCACCATTGGCCTGCGGGTGCCGAGCCACCCGATCGCCCTGGCACTGCTGGCCGAGCTCGGCGAGCCGCTGATGAGCGTCAGCCTGATCATGCCCGGTGAAACCGAGCCGATGAACGATCCTTATGAAATGCGCCAACTGCTCGAGCATCAGGTCGACCTGATCATCGATGGCGGTTTTGGCGGCATCATGGCCTCCACCGTGATCAACCTGGCCGATGGCGAGCCGGAAGTGATCCGTATCGGCTGCGGCGACCCGGCTCCCTTCATGGTCGAGGCCTGAATGTCCGCAGTGGAACACGTTGACGACCAGGCCGGAGCGCAGCAGGAGCTGCCCTTTGCGATGGTCTACGGCCAGGCGGTCATGGAAATGCCGCTGGACCTGTACATCCCGCCGGACGCCCTGGAAGTCTTTCTCGAAGCCTTCGAAGGCCCGCTCGACCTGCTGCTGTACCTGATCCGCAAACAGAACATCGACATCCTCGACATCCCGGTGGCGGAAATCACCCGCCAGTACATGGGCTATGTCGAGTTGATGCAGTCGGTGCGCCTGGAGCTGGCCGCCGAGTACCTGGTGATGGCGGCCATGCTGGCCGAGATCAAGTCGCGCATGCTGTTGCCGCGCTCGGCCGAGGTGGAAGAGGAAGAGGAAGACCCGCGTGCCGAACTGATCCGCCGCCTGCAGGAGTACGAGCGCTTCAAGGCCGCCGCCGAAGGCATCGACGGCCTGAGCCGGGTCGGCCGCGACGTCATAGTGCCCAAGCTCGACGCCCCGGAAGCCCGGGCGCGCAAGCTGCTGCCGGATGTCGCCCTGGAAGAGGTGCTGATGTCCATGGCCGAGGTGCTGCGCCGGGGCGACATGTTCGAAAGCCATCAGATCAGCCGCGAGGCGCTGTCCACCCGCGAGCGTATGAGCGAGGTGCTGGAGCGGCTCAAGGGCGGTGGTTTTGTGCCCTTTGTCGAGCTGTTCACCGCGGAAGAAGGACGCCTGGGGGTGGTGGTGACCTTCATGGCGATCCTCGAGCTGGTCAAGGAATCCCTGGTCGAGCTGGTACAGAATGAGCCTTTCACGGCTATCCATGTGCGGGCGCGAGCCGAATAACGAGCTGAAACAATGAATCTGAATGAACCCCGCGAGCTGGCGCCGCTGCTTGAAGCCTTTCTGTTGGCCTCGGGAAAACCGCAATCCATGGAGCGCCTGTTCGAGCTCTTCGAGGAAGGTGAGCGGCCGGACCCTGCGGTCTTCAAGAAGGCCCTGACCATTCTGGGTAAATCCTGCGAAGGTCGGGCCTTCGAACTCAAGGAAGTGGCCTCCGGTTATCGCCTGCAGGTGCGGGAAAAGTTCGCACCCTGGGTCGGTCGGCTGTGGGAAGAACGGCCCCAGCGTTATTCCCGGGCAATGCTGGAAACCCTGGCGCTGATTGCCTATCGCCAGCCGATCACCCGTGGCGAGATCGAAGATGTGCGGGGCGTGGCGGTCAACAGCCAGATCGTCAAGACCCTGCTGGAGCGCGAGTGGATTCGGGTGGTCGGCTACCGTGACGTGCCGGGCAAGCCGGCGATGTTCGCCACCACCAAGGCGTTTCTCGATCACTTCAACCTGAAAAACCTCGACGACCTGCCGCCGTTGGCCGAGCTGCGCGAGATCGAAACCGAGCCGGTCCTCGACTTCGACGACGCGCCGGTGCCCGCCAGCCTGCAAGCCCTGGCCGACGCCAGTGCCGAGCCGGAAGAACCGAAGGAAGAGACCAGTTTCCACACCTTGCTGCTGGAACTGGACTCGATGGAGGAGGGGATCAAGACCGACTTCGACGACCTGCATCGCGATGGCGCGGTGGATTCGTCCGGGGACGACTTTGTTGCCGACGCCGAGGTTGGCGCCGAGATCGACCCCGAAACGCAAACTCGTGCCGAAGCCGAAGCCGAAGTGCCAGTTGAGCACGAAGCGGAGCTTGAAACCGAGCACGAGGCCGAACTCGAAGCGGACGCTGGCGATGAGCAGGAGGTCGATGACGATGTGCTCGGCGTCGCCGAAGCCCGCGCCAAGCTGCTGGCCGCCGTGGCGGCATTGGAACCGCCGGCTCCAGAGTTGAGCGACGAAGAGGCCGAAGCCCTGGCGCTGGCTGAGGCTATCGAGAACGAAAGACGCGAACAGGAAGACTGATCACGCCACGCTTCTGTAGGAGCGAAGCTTGCTCGCGATGAACGTTGATGCGGTGTGCCAGGCATGTCGCGTCGTTCTCGATCGCGGGCAAGCCGGATCGCCGCCCGCTCGCTCCTACAGGTCAGGCGGCCAAATGTCGGGCTACCACCGGCCAGCGGAAAAACCGGTAGGCCGCCACTTATCGGCTAGTCTCTGATGCGCAACCGGCGCCATGAGCGTATGATTCGCGACCCTTTGGCGATCCCTTCGCCACAAGACCTGTTTTTACTACCGTTCAGGCCACTCAAGCCTGAATCGACACACCGGGAGGTGCCCAGATGAGTGAAGATCAGCAAGACCAACAGGAAATCGGCCCAGCAGGCGAAAAGCTGCAGAAAGTCCTCGCCCGTATCGGCGTCGGCTCGCGCCGCGACGTGGAGTCCTGGATCAGCCAGGGCCGGATCAAGGTCAATGGCAAAGAAGCCACCCTTGGCCTGCGCGTCGACCTGCATGACGCCATCTCCATCGATGGCAAGGTGATCAAGCGCGAAGAAGCGTCCGAATCGGTCCGCCGCGTGATCATGTACAACAAGCCCGACGGCGAGATCTGCACCCGTGACGACCCGGAAGGCCGCCCGACTGTGTTCGACAAGCTGCCGCGTCCACGGGAAGGCCGCTGGATCAATATCGGTCGCCTCGACATCAACACCACCGGCCTGCTGATGTTCACCACCGACGGTGAGCTGGCCAACCGCCTGATGCACCCGTCCTATGAAATGGACCGTGAGTACGCGGTACGTGTGCGTGGCGAAGTCGACGACGAGATGATCGAGCGCCTGAAAGCCGGCGTGATGCTCGAAGACGGCCCGGCCAAGTTCACCGACATCCAGCAGGCGCCCGGTGGCGAAGGTTTCAACCACTGGTACCACTGCGTGGTGATGGAAGGCCGCAACCGTGAAGTACGTCGCCTGTGGGAATCCCAGGGCCTGGTGGTCAGCCGCCTGAAGCGCGTGCGTTTCGGTCCGGTGTTCCTCAACTCCGACTTGCCGATGGGCCGCTGGCGCGAAATGAGCCAGTACGAAGTGGACGTCCTCAGCGCCGAGGTTGGCCTGACGCCGGTGGCACTGCCGCAGCTCAACGCCAAGAGCAAGGACAAGCTGGAGCGCATGCAGCGCAAATCCTCGCGCCCGGTGGGCAAGAGCGAGCGCGTGCGGACCCTGCGTCCGGCCCATGGCGCGCCTGCCGCCGGTGCTCCGCGCCCGTCGCGCGAGCCGCAGATCGAAGGCGAGCGTCCGGGCCGCAAGCCCGCGCCACGCCAGGATGGCGAGCGCGCTCCACGGGCGCCGCGTCCGGCTGCCGGTCGTGGTGAGTCGGGTCGCGGTACGCCAGTGGCGGATCGTCCGAGCGACACCAAGCGCCCGGCCAAGCCAGCGCCGAAGTCCAAGCGTCCGGGCATCGTCCTGGTCGACAAGGATGCACCGTCGGGCAAGCGCCGCGGCGCCCCGGCCGGTTCCGGCCAGCGCCCGGGTTTCGGTCGCCGCAAGCCTGAGTGAGGCAGCCTTGAGCTGCAAGCTGTAGGCAACAAGAAAAAACGCCAACCTCAGGGTTGGCGTTTTTTTTTTGCGCTTTGGCGCATCGCGAGCAAGCTCGCTCCTACAGAAGAGCGATCCATCCCTGTAGGAGCGAGCTTGCTCGCGATAGCGGAATCGATATCGACACCCTCGTTGGCTCAGAACACGAACCTGCCATCGAACACCGGCTTGTCGTCCAGCGCCAGCACCCCGCTGGAAAAGATCAGGTCCAGGTGATGGCTGCCCTTGGCGCCGCCGCCCAGCCCCAGGTGCAGGCCGCAATGGCGCTCCTCGAACCCCGAGTTGCGCGCGTAGAGGTCTTTCACCCCTTCGTTGGTGCCGATGCCCAGTTCCTCGATGCGTCGGTTGGACGGGTTGGCGTCCAGGTATTTGTTGAAGTCCTCCGCCAGCCCCGGCACATCGGTGGCGATGCGGCTGATGGTGGAGTTCTCGATCCACAGTTCCAGCGGCGATTGCAGCACGCCGTACTTGCGCGCGAAGGGGATGGTGCCGAGGAAGGTGCCGACGAATTTCACCCGGCCATTGATGGCCTCGCTGTGGCTGGCGATTTCTCCGGGGGCCAGGTCGTAGTTGCCCACGCCGTTGATGTTGGTCCACTTCTTGATGCTGTCCAGCGGCGCTTCGAAGTACGAGCCGTGGTCGTCGCGAAAGCTCAGGGTGGTGGCCTCGGACATATGGCGGATCAGGGTCGCGTTGAGCTCGGCGATGCGTTGCGGCTCGACGCTGAAGGTGTCGTAGAAGTAGTCGCCGTAGTCCTTGAACAGCAGCGATTTCTTCCAGTTTTCGGCCATCACGCCCTGCAGCGCCTGGATGAATTCCGGGCCTTGCGGGCGGGGCGGCGAGAGGGTGGAGGAGTCGTAGAAGAAGATATACAGATCGCAGTCGGCAATGGCCTGGGTCAGCACCGAGGTGGGCTCGAGGTCGAGGCGCAGGGCAGTGAAGCAAAAGGGCTCACTGGCCTGCTCGATGATGGCGGCGCTGGTGGCGGTGTATTCGGCGGTGTGGCCGATCAGGACCCTGGCGCTCTGGCGGTCGGCCAGGGCTGGATGGTGTTCGAGGTAGTAAAGGAAATGCCGGATGGCAGCGGTGTTGTCCATGGATCCTCCCTGACGGACAGCGAGTGGAGGCAGGGGCGACCGCCGGGCCGCTCCTGCCTGATGGCCGTTTTTACAAAGGCCACATCGCCGTGCCGAACGGTACTACCGCATCGGCCTGCATCATTTCCACCGCGGCCTCGTGGGTCGCTGCTTCAAACCAATCGTCCAGTTGCAGTTCAGTGTCCAAGTCTTTTTCCAGTGCTTGCATCGTGAATCTCCTAGATGACTTTTCGGATAAAAGCAGTCGGTGAGACGGCTCGGGTGTTCTACGGAGGAGTGCGTGAAAACCCTGGCTGCTTCAACGTGGCCGCTCGGCTTGCCGGGGGTGTGGTCCGGCAAGTGGCTGGAAACCTAGTCCAGGGTTTTTTGAAATGCAAAAAAATAATTGAAATATTTTTATTGAACTTTTTGTTCTGTTTTTGTGTTGAAAAATTATCAAGAAAAAACAAAAAGCTGAGCGAACAGACAGATAAAAAACCGCTGGCCGTCAATTTGCAGTCGCCGCGGATGCCGATCTGAAGTGGAAAAAATACGTTCCGCCTTGTAAAGAAATACTGACGAAAAAACCGCTATCGAGTCATGGAATCGAGCCTCGTCCAGCGCTGTAAGAAAAACCTTCCGGCGCTGCCTGGATATTGCCCGCCGTCGGGCTCCAAGCCGCTTGTTCCGCGGCCTCAAGGCGGGTGTGATGCAGCCCATGCCTGTGTGCAGGTGCATAACAAGAAGGAGGCGCAATGTACGCCGTGGCTCACCTCAACCGATTCCCACCGAAGGACGATCCCTGTCGTACCTTCGTCGACGACCCCGACGGGTCTGTCCCGAACCTTGCCGCCGATGCCAAGCATCGAGCAGGCCCCGTGCGATTCCGGCACCCGACGCGCTGATAAGCCGCGTCTGGCGGTGGGGAGTCAGGGGTGTACAATGCGCGGCGTTTTAACTGTGACCCAACTGCGTATCCGCGCATTTTGCGCCCCAACGACTGCTTTCGACGCGTGACGAGCCCTGGCTCGAATGCTCGAGACACGCTCCCAGGGCCAATAATTTCAAGGCTATCCGCCTTGTTCACTCCGCCGCGTCACAAGCGTGGTGGGTTCGATTTCGTCACAGATAAAAACAAACAGGTGACGCATGACCGTTAAACAAACGCTGAACTCCTGGTGCCTGCGCTGGGGTTTGATCCGCGCTGCTTAAGCCTGCTGTCGGCTGCAACGTCTATCGAACATCATCAAACCTTGCGTGAGACCCTTTTCATGAGTGGACAAAACTCGCATTCAGGCGAGCTGAAACGCGGCCTGAAAAATCGCCATATTCAACTGATTGCCCTGGGCGGCGCGATCGGTACCGGATTGTTCCTGGGCTCCGCTGGCGTGCTCAAGTCGGCCGGGCCGTCGATGATCCTCGGCTATGCCATCTGCGGCTTCATCGCCTTCATGATCATGCGCCAGCTCGGCGAGATGATCGTCGAAGAGCCGGTGGCCGGTTCCTTCAGCCATTTCGCGCACAAGTACTGGGGCGGTTTCGCCGGTTTCCTGTCGGGCTGGAACTGCTGGATTCTGTACATCCTGGTGGGCATGTCGGAGCTGACCGCGGTCGGCAAGTACGTGCACTACTGGTGGCCGGAGGTGCCGACCTGGGCCTCGGCCGCGGCGTTTTTCGTGTTGATCAACCTGATCAACCTGGCCAACGTCAAAGTCTTCGGTGAGGCCGAGTTCTGGTTCGCGATCATCAAGGTGGTGGCCATCGTCGGCATGATCGCCCTGGGTAGCTACCTGCTGGTCAGCGGTCACGGCGGCCCGCAGGCCTCGGTGAGCAACCTGTGGGAACACGGCGGGTTCTTCCCCAATGGCGTCAGCGGCCTGGTGATGGCCATGGCGATCATCATGTTCTCCTTCGGTGGCCTGGAGATGCTCGGCTTTACCGCGGCCGAGGCCGACAAGCCGAAGACCGTGATTCCCAAGGCCATCAACCAGGTGATCTACCGCATCCTGATTTTCTACATCGGTGCCCTGGTGGTGCTGTTGTCCCTGACCCCGTGGAACAGCCTGCTGGAGACCCTGAATGCCTCCGGCGATGCCTATAGCGGCAGCCCGTTCGTCCAGGTGTTCTCGATGCTGGGCAGCGACACCGCGGCGCACATCCTCAACTTCGTGGTCCTGACCGCGGCCTTGTCGGTGTACAACAGCGGCACCTACTGCAACAGCCGCATGCTGCTGGGCATGGCCGAGCAGGGCGACGCGCCGAAAGTCCTGGCGAAGATCGACAAGCGTGGCGTGCCGGTGATGTCGATCCTGGCCTCGGCGCTGGTGACTTTCGTCGCCGTGGTGCTCAACTACCTGATCCCGCAGCACGCCCTGGAGCTGCTGATGTCGCTGGTGGTCGCGACCCTGGTGATCAACTGGGCGATGATCAGCTACTCGCACTTCAAGTTCCGCCAGCACATGAACCGCACGAAACAATCGCCGCTGTTCAAGGCGCTGTGGTACCCCTACGGCAACTACGTCTGCCTGGCGTTCGTGGTGTTCATCCTCGGCATCATGCTGATGATCCCGGGCATCCAGATCTCGGTGTACGCGATTCCGGTCTGGGTCGCCTTCATGTGGGTCTGCTACGGCATCAAGAACAAGCGCAGCGCGCAGCACAATCTGCAGGCGGCCAACGCTTCGCTGAAGTGACATCCGCGCAATAACGGAAAACCCGGCTTCGGCCGGGTTTTTTGTGGGCGCTGCAAATCCGCAGGCGCGGTATCCTGAACGCCCTGAAAGCGGATTCCTTTTCCATGCTGGTGATTTCCAACAACGTGCATCTGCCGGATGCCGAGATCGAGTTGACCGCCATTCGCGCGCAAGGCGCGGGTGGGCAGAACGTCAACAAGGTCTCCAGCGCGGTGCACCTGCGCTTCGACATTCCGGCCTCGTCCCTGCCGCCGTTCTACAAGGAGCGACTGCTGGCGCTGCGCGACAGTCGCATTACCAGCGATGGGGTGATCGTCATCAAGGCCCAGCAATACCGGACCCAGGAACAGAACCGCGCCGATGCCCTGGAGCGCCTGGTGGCGTTGATCCTCGACGCGATCAAGGTGGAGAAGAAGCGCCGCCCGACCAAGCCGACCCTGGGCTCGAAGACCCGGCGCCTGGAATCCAAGAGCAAGCGCGGCAACATCAAGGCCGGCCGCGGCAAGGTCGACTACTAGGCTCTGTACGACAAGTACCGACCTAGCGCTCGCCGCGCTCCTCGCGGTACTTCGGCGCCTGGCGGTACAGGTAGAGGCTCAGCAGCAAACCGCTACAGGCCGCGAGGGCGGCGAACAGGAAGATCGAGGCAAAGCCGAAACCGGCGGCAATCGCCCCGGCCAGCGGTCCGGTGATCCCCAGCGAGAGGTCGATGAACAGCGAATAGGCGCCCACCGCCGCGCCGCGGCTGGAGGCGGGGACCAGGTTGACCGCTTCCACCCCCAGCGCCGGGAATACCAGGGAGAAGCCGAAGCCGCTCAGCGCCGCGCCGGCCAGGGCCCAGTGGGCATCCGGCGCCAGCCACAACAGCAGCAGGCCCAGGGTTTCCACCGACAGGCAGGCGATCGCCACGCGAAAGCCGCCGAGGCGGTTGATCAGGTTGCCGAACAGCAGGCGCGCACCGATGAAACTGGCGCCGAACAGGCTCAGGCACAGCACTGCGTTGGACCAGTTCTGGGTGGCGTAATAGAGGGTAATGAAGGTGGCGATGGTGCCAAAACCGATCGAGCCCAGGGCCAGGCCGCAGCCATGGGGGAACACCCGGCCCAGGACATGGATGAACGGCAGGCGCTCACCGGCAACGATCGGCGCCGCCAGTTTCGGCCAGGCCAGCGCCAGGCCGAGGAACGCCAGCAGGATGATGCTCACGCCCATGCTCCACAGCCCCAGGCGATCCACCAGCAGCACCCCCAGCGGCGCGCCAACGGCCAACGCGCCATAGCTGGCGATACCGTTCCAGGAAATCACCTTGGCGGTGTTCTGCGCGCCGACGCGGCCGATGCCCCAGCCGATGGAGCCCGAGCCCACCAGGCTCTCGGCGCTGCCCAGCACCAGGCGCCCGACCAGCAGGCTGGCCAGGCTCAGCACCGGCAAGTTGCTCAGCCATGCCGACAGCAGCATGAACACGCCGCTCAGGCCGCAGCCGGCCAGGCCGTACATCACTGCGCGCTTGCTGCCCAGGTTGTCGATGATCTTCCCGGCATAGGGGCGGCTGAGCAGGGTGGCTAGGTATTGCACGCTGATCACCAGCCCGGCGATCACCGCGCCGAAGCCCAGCTCGCTGTGCACGTAGCCCGGCAGCACGGCCAGGGGGATGCCGATGTTCAGGTAGCCGATAAAGGTGAAAAGGACGATGGAGACGACTTGCAGCGTGACCGCCAAGGGGCGCTGGGTATCTGGCATGGGAAAGGTCCACGGACGCGGCAGAGATAGATAGGCTGCTTATGATACCGAGGGTTGAAACGATTCAGGTGGAGAAATCGATGGGTTGGCGCAAGTTTTTGCGCGCCGCGGGCTCAGGCTTGGGCTGGGGCCAGCAATTGCGTGGTGACCAGGGCGGCCAGGGCGTTTTCCTGGGTACCGAAGCGCGTCAGCAGGGCGGCCTGTTTTTCCGGCGTCAGGCGGTTCCAGATCTCGATCATTTTTTCGGCGGTGCCGATCAGCACACTGGCTTGGGTTTCGCTGAAGGTGTCGGTCATGGAGGCGGTTCTCGAAAGCGGGTTTCAGGCGGTGTGGAAAGCGCATCAAAGAGCGCTTTCCACACTGTCTGGGTGTTGCGGTCAGTCTTCGCTGTCGGCCTTGTGGCTGGAGGCGGCTTCTTTCGGCTCGGGCTGTTGGGCGCCGGCTTGTTGCGGGGTTGTCTGCTCAGTTTCGTGCAGGCTTGGGAAGGGGAGATTAGGAATCTCGTGCATGTTCGTTGCTCCTCGCAAAGTCTGTTTTTTAATCGCTGGGTAGATCCGCGCTTTTAAAAAGCCTGGGCAGGATACAGCACTGGAAATGACAAAAAGATTTTTATCTGGGGTTTTAGGATGAAAGGAGTTTCATCGGACGGGGGGCTTTTAACGGCATCGCGGGCAAGCCTCGCGCTTACGGAATCAGGTGACATCCGTAGGCGCCAGGCTTGCCCGCGATAGCTTTTTTCAGTGTTTGCAGACTTCGGCGATGGCTTCGGCCAGCAGGTCCAGGCGGGTGGCGTCGATACCGGCGACGTTGGCCCGGCCGGAGCTGACCATGTACACGCTGTGCTGGTTGCGCAACGTGGCGACCTGTTCCGGCGTCAGGCCGGTGTAGGAGAACATCCCGCGTTGCACGCCGATGTGAGCGAAGCGTTCGGCCAGGCCGAAGGGTTGCAGCGCTTCCACCAGGCCCGAGCGCAACTGGGCGATGCGCAGGCGCATGGCTTCCACTTCGTCGGCCCAGAGGCTTTTCAGCTCCGGGTCGCCGAGGATGGTGGCGACCACCGCGGCGCCGTGATCCGGCGGGGTGGACCACAGGTTGCGGGCGATGTGGGCCAGCTGGCTGCGTACATCCAGCAGCTTTTCCGCGTCCCGGGTGCAGACGATCAGTGCGCCGGTGCGGTCGCGGTACAGGCCGAAGTTCTTCGAGCAGGAACTGGTGATCAGCAGCTCGGGCAGTTCGGCTGCGAACAGGCGCACCGCCCAGGCATCCTGCTCCAGGCCGTCGCCGAAGCCCTGGTAGGCGAAGTCGATCAGCGGCAGCAGGTTGCGGCTGCGCACCACGTCCAGCACCCGATGCCAGTCGTCGTGGCTCAGGTCGAAACCGGTGGGGTTGTGGCAGCAGGCATGCAGCAGCACCACGTCGCCCTTGGGTACCTGGTTCAGGGTCGCCAGCATGGCCTCGACATCGAGGCGATTGTCGCTGCCGACGTAAGGGTAGTGGCTGACCTGGATGCCGGCGGCGGCAAAGATGGTTTCGTGGATCGGCCAGGTCGGGTTGCTCAACCACACGCCACGGCCCGGCAGGCAGTGGGCGATGAAGTCGGCGCTCAGGCGCAGCGCGCCGGTGCCGCCCGGAGTCTGGGTGGCGCCGGCGCGTCGTTCGGTGATCAGCTGCGAATCGGCGCCCAGCACCAGTTCATTGATCACCTTGCCAAAGGCCGCGTCGCCGTGGCCGCCGATGTAGATCTTGGTGGTCTGCCGGTCGACCAGGCGCTGCTCGGCCAGCTTGACCGACCGGGGGATCGGCGTCAGCCCCTGGGAATCCTTGTAGACACCGACGCCGAGATCGAACTTGCGTGGGTTGCTGTCCGACGCATAGGCCTCCATCAGGCCAAGAATCGGGTCGCCGGGTACTCGGCCTATGGCGTCGAAATGCATTACTTGCGTCCTTCTGCGGTCTTGGCCACTTCGTCGGTGCGAGCGGCCATGATGAAGTCGTTGCGGTGCAGGCCCTTGATGGAGTGGCTCCACCAGGTCACGGTGACCTTGCCCCATTCGGTGAGCAGGCCAGGATGATGACCTTCTGCCTCGGAAATTTCACCCATTGCGTTGGTAAAGGCCAGGGCAAATTTGAAGTTTTTGAACAGGAAGACTTTTTCCAGCTGCATGACGCCATCGCGCACTTCGATGTTCCAGTCGGGGATCTGCTTGATCAGCACCGGCAGTTCTTCGTCGCTGACTTGTGGGGCATCGGCACGGCAGGCTTCGCAATGGGCTTGGTTGAGAGCGGTCATGGTGGGTTCCTGAAATCGGTTCTTGTTGGAAATTACGGGTTTTATGAGCGCTGCGCGAGGGCTGGGTGCTCAGGCCGCCTTGGGTTTGGGCGGAAACTTGGGTGCGTGCAGGCCCATCTGCATGCCCTGGTGCACCAGGGCCATGATGTCTTCATGGGCCAGGTCGAACAGGCGCTTGAGGTTGGGCAGCACAAAGTAGATAGGTTGCAGGATGTCGATGCGGTACGGGGTACGCATCGCTTCCAGCGGGTCGAAGGCCTGGTGTTCGGGCGCGTCCGACAGGCAGTAGACGGTTTCCTTCGGCGAGGAGAGGATGCCGCCGCCGTAGATGCGCTGGCCTTGCGGGGTGTCCAGCAGGCCGAATTCGATGGTCATCCAGTACAGGCGCGCCAGGTACACCCGTTCTTCCTTGGTGGCCTGCAGGCCGAGCTTGCCGTAGGTGTGGGTGAATTCGGCGAACCAGGGATTGGTCAGCAGCGGGCAGTGGCCAAAGATCTCGTGGAAGATGTCCGGCTCTTGCAGGTAGTCCAGTTCTTCGCGGGTACGAATAAAAGTCGCGACCGGAAACTGTTTGCTGGCGAGCAATTCGAAGAAGGTCTGGAAGGGGATCAGCGCTGGTACCCGGGCTACCTGCCAGCCGGTGGTTGCGCCCAGCACCTTGTTGATTTCGCCCAGCTGCGGGATGCGGTCGTGGGGCAGGCCGAGTTTCTCGATGCCGTCCAGGTATTCCTGGCACGCGCGACCCTCGATCACTTTCAGTTGACGAGTGATCAGGGTGTTCCATACCGCGTGTTCTTCATCGGGGTAGTGGATAAAACCTTGCGCGTCGGGCTCGCGGGCCACGTACTGCGTCTGCTTCATGCTGCTCTCCTGTCAGGGGCTGCTTCTTGTTATCAGTTGACGCTAGAGATAACCCAAGGTTGCAGCCCATGCAGCAGGTTGACGTGAACGTAATGGGCAGATCGGGGCTGATTTCGTAAAGTTTTCGTTACGAAAGCGTCGCAGGTCCGCTATTACTGAGAATAGTCGATTTGAAAAGGCCGGTGACTGTCACATAATCTTGACGATTATCTGCACCACACCGCAGAAAGTTCGTGTCGGATGGTGCCAAAAACGCCGCTTTCTGGCGTTCACGCCCTCCATTACCTGTTTCGGGCCTTTCCTTTATGCGTATCAAAGTCCACTGCCAGAATCGCATCGGCATCCTGCGCGACATTCTCAACCTGCTGGTGGAGTACGGCATCAACGTCGCCCGGGGTGAGGTGGGCGGCGAGCATGGCAATGCCATCTATCTGCATTGCCCGAACCTGATCAACCTGCAGTTCCAGGCGCTGCGGCCGAAGTTCGAGTCGATCGCCGGGGTGTTCGGGGTCAAGCGGGTCGGGCTGATGCCCAGCGAGCGGCGGCATATGGAGCTCAATGCCCTGCTCGGGGCGCTGGAGTTCCCGGTGTTGTCCATCGACATGGGCGGTTCCATCGTCGCCGCCAACCGCGCGGCGGCGCAGCTGTTGGGCGTACGGGTGGACGAGGTACCGGGGATTCCGCTGTCGCGCTATGCCGAGGATTTCGACCTGCCGGAACTGGTGCGGGCCAACAAGTCGCGGATCAACGGCCTGCGGGTCAAGGTCAAGGGTGACGTGTTTCTGGCGGACATCGCGCCGCTGCAATCGGAGCACGACGACAGCGAGGCCATGGCCGGCGCGGTGCTGACGCTGCACCGCGCGGATCGGGTCGGCGAGCGCATCTATAACGTGCGCAAGCAGGAGTTGCGCGGCTTCGACAGCATCTTCCAGAGCTCGAAAGTCATGGCCGCGGTGGTGCGCGAAGCGCGGCGCATGGCACCGCTGGACGCGCCGCTATTGATCGAGGGCGAAACCGGCACCGGCAAGGAACTGCTGGCGCGCGCCTGCCACCTGGCCAGCCCGCGCGGACAATCGCCGCTGATGGCGCTCAACTGCGCCGGCCTTCCGGAATCCATGGCCGAGACCGAGCTGTTCGGCTACGGGCCGGGGGCCTTCGAGGGCGCCCGGGCCGAAGGCAAGCTCGGGCTGCTGGAACTGACCGCCGGCGGCACGCTGTTTCTCGACGGGGTCGGGGAGATGAGCCCGCGCTTGCAGGTCAAGCTCCTGCGCTTTCTGCAGGACGGCTGCTTTCGTCGGGTCGGCAGCGACGAAGAGGTGTACCTGGACGTGCGGGTGATCTGCGCGACCCAGGTCGACCTGTCGGAACTGTGCGCCCGCGGTGAGTTCCGCCAGGACCTGTATCACCGGCTCAATGTCCTGTCCCTGCATATCCCGCCGTTGCGCGAATGCCTCGACGGCCTGACGCCGCTGGTGGAGCACTTCCTCGACCAGGCCAGCCGACAGATCGGCTGCGCCTTGCCCAAGCTGGCGCCGGCGGCCATGGAGCGTCTCAGCCATTACCACTGGCCAGGCAACGTGCGGCAGCTGGAAAACGTGCTGTTCCAGGCGGTGTCCCTGTGCGACGGCGGCACGGTCAAGGCCGAACACATCCGCCTGCCGGACTACGGCGTGCGCCAACCCCTTGGCGATTTCTCCCTGGAAGGCGGCCTCGACGACATCGTCGGGCGCTTCGAAAAGGCCGTCCTCGAACGCCTGTATTCCGAGCACCCCAGCAGCCGCCAGCTGGGCAAGCGCCTGGGCGTGTCGCACACCACCATCGCCAACAAGCTGCGCGAATATGAAGTGGGCAAGGGCGCTGGCGAGAGCTGAACTCTTGTAGCCGCTGCCGCAGGCTGCGATCGAGTCCGAAGGGCTCGCAAGGCTGGCAGCGTATTACCTCGATCAGATCGCGGGTATGGGGTTGGCGCCTGCTTCGCAGTCAATCGCAGCCTGCGGCAGCGGCTACAGAGCCTTGTTGCGCTGCAGAGGCCGAGCCTTGCCGTAAGCGGCATATCTGCGCCGGTTTTTCGTCTTTGACACAATCGCTCGATTTCCTTCGATCGCCCTCAAGCTCCCGGATTTCCTGCCTTCGGCCGCCCGAAAAACAAGTTGGTGCGCTTATTGCTTATGGCTCAGCAGTACAGCGGTGGACGGCAAACGTCCGACATGCAGAGGAAAGACTGTGGACAAGTACCTTTATGTGGCCATGACCGGTGCCAGCCAGAATGCGCTGGCGCAAAAGGCGCATGCCAACAACCTGGCGAACATCTCCACCAACGGTTTTCAGCGCGACCTGGAGCAGGCGCGTTCGATGCCGGTGTTTGGTGACAGCTTTCCGGCGCGGGCCTTTGCCATGTCCGAGCGTCCGGCTACCGATTTCACCCCGGGCTCGCTGGTGGAAACCGGTCGTGATCTCGACGTGGCGGTCAGCGGCAATGGCTGGATCGCCGTGCAGACCCCGGATGGCGGTGAAAGCTACGTGCGCACCGGCAGCCTGAATATCGACGCCCTGGGCGTGTTGCGTGCCGGCAACGGCATGCCGGTGATCGGCAACGGCGGCCCGATCGCCGTGCCGCCGGAGCAGCAGGTGGAAGTCGGCCAGGACGGCACCATCAGCATCCGCGCCATGGGTGAAGGCCCACGGGTGATGGCCGAGGTCGACCGCATCAAGCTGGTCAACCCGGACCTGAAGAACATGACCAAGGGTCTGGACGGTTCGATCCATACCAAGGACGGCAAGCCGGCAGCGGCTGACGCCAATGTGCAACTGGTCTCGGGTTTCCTCGAGTCGAGCAACGTCAATGCGGTCGAGGAAATGACCTCGGTGCTGGCGCTCTCCAAGCAGTTCGAACTACACATCAAGATGATGAACACTGCCAAAGAAGACGACCAGGCCATGGCTCGGGTCTTGCAGATCAGCTAATTACCAGTACGTCGCGCCGTAAAACAGGCGCACGAGGAGAATCGAATGCTTCCGGCTCTGTGGGTTGCCAAAACAGGTCTGTCCGCCCAGGACACTAACCTGACCACCATTTCCAACAACCTGGCGAACGTTTCGACCACGGGTTTCAAACGTGATCGCGCCGAGTTCCAGGACCTGCTGTATCAGATCAAGCGTCAGCCTGGCGCCCAGTCGACCCAGGACAGCGAGCTGCCGTCGGGCCTGCAACTGGGTACTGGTGTGCGCATCGTCGGCACCCAGAAGAACTTCACCGCCGGCAGCCTGCAGACCACCGAGCAGCCGCTGGACATGGCCATCAACGGCCGCGGTTTCTTCCAGATCCTGCAACCGGACGGCACCACTTCCTACACCCGTGACGGCACCTTCCACCTGGACTCCAATGGCCAGATCGTCACCGCCAACGGCTTCGCGCTGGAACCGGCGATCGTCGTACCGAACGATGCCCAGACCTTCACCGTGGGCCAGGACGGCACCGTCTCGATCACCACCGCCGGCAACCCGGCCTCGCAAGTGATCGGCAACCTGCAGACCGCCGATTTCATCAACCCGGCCGGCCTGCAAGCGACGGGCAACAACCTGTTCCTGGAAACCGCCGCCAGTGGCGCGCCGCAAGTCGGTACCCCGGGTCTCAACGGTTTCGGCACCACCCTGCAGAACACCCTGGAAACCTCCAACGTCAGCACCGTTGAGGAGATGGTCAACATGATCACCACCCAGCGCGCCTACGAGATGAACTCCAAGGTGATCTCCACCGCCGACCAGATGCTCTCGTTCGTCACGCAGAATCTGTAATCAAGTCCTAGGGGCGGCCCAGCGGCCGCCTGCAGCACCATGAGGTAGGGTCATGAATCGCTTTGTATCTGTTCTCGCACTGAGTGGGTTCGTCGTGCTCGCGGGCTGCGTGGCCCCGCCACCGAAGCCCAATGACCCGTATTACGCTCCGGTGTTGCCGCGTACTCCGTTGCCGGCTGCGGCCAACAACGGCTCGATCTACCAGGCCGGCTTCGAGCAGAACCTGTACAGCGACCGCAAGGCGTTCCGCGTGGGCGACATCATCACCATCACCCTCAACGAGCGGACCCAGGCGAGCAAGAACGCCAACTCGCAGATCGACAAGAACAGCAAGACCGGCATCGGCCTGACTTCGTTTTTCGGTGGCGGCCTGAGCACCAATGACCCGATAGGTAGCGGTGACCTGAGCCTCGATGTCGGCTACAGCGGCGACCGGGCCACCAAGGGCGACAGCAAGTCCGGCCAGAGCAACAGCCTGACCGGCTCGATCACCGTGACGGTGGCCGACGTGTTGCCCAACGGCATCATCGCCGTGCGCGGCGAGAAGTGGCTGACCCTCAACACCGGCGACGAGCTGGTGCGGATTGCCGGCCTGGTGCGTGCCGACGATATCGCCACCGACAACACGGTGTCCTCGACCCGCGTCGCCGACGCGCGCATCACCTATTCGGGTACCGGTGCCTTTGCCGATGCGAGCCAGCCGGGCTGGTTCGACCGTTTCTTCCTCAGCCCGCTGTTCCCTTTCTAGGTGGCTACGTTGAATTTCAAACGCCTCATGCTGGCCGCGCTGTTGCTCTCGGCGGCCTGCAACGCTCACGCCGAACGGCTGAAGGACATCGCCAGCATTTCCGGCGTGCGTTCCAACCAGTTGATCGGCTACGGCCTGGTGGTCGGGCTTAACGGCACCGGCGACCAGACGACCCAGACACCCTTCACCCTGCAGACCTTCAACAACATGCTGTCGCAGTTCGGCATCAAGGTACCGCCGGGTTCCGGCAACGTGCAGTTGAAGAACGTCGCGGCGGTATCGGTGAGCGCCGATCTGCCGGCGTTCGCCAAGCCGGGGCAGCAGGTGGATATCACCGTGTCCTCCATCGGTAACTCCAAGAGCCTGCGCGGCGGCACCTTGCTGCTGACGCCGCTCAAGGGGATTGACGGCAACGTCTACGCCATCGCCCAGGGCAACCTGGTGGTGGGCGGTTTCGACGCCGAGGGCCGTGACGGTTCGAAGATCACGGTCAACGTTCCGTCGGCCGGTCGCATCCCGGGCGGCGCCTCGGTGGAGCGCGCGGTGCCGAGCGGTTTCAACCAGGGCAACAGCCTGACCCTGAACCTCAACCGTTCCGACTTCACCACCGCCAAGCGCATCGTCGACAAGATCAACGACATGCTCGGCCCGGGCGTGGCCCAGGCCATCGACGGCGGTTCGATCCGTGTTACCGCGCCGCTCGATCCGAGCCAGCGCGTCGACTACCTGTCGATCCTCGAGAACCTGGAAATCGATCCGGGTCAGGCGGTGGCCAAGGTCATCATCAACTCGCGTACCGGCACTATCGTCATCGGCCAGAACGTCAAGGTCTCGCCAGCCGCCGTGACCCACGGCAGCCTCACCGTGACCATCACCGAAGACCCGATCGTCAGCCAGCCGGGTCCGCTGTCCAACGGCCAGACCGCGGTCGTGCCGCGTTCGCGGGTCAACGCCGAGCAGGAAGCCAAGCCGATGTTCAAGTTCGGCCCGGGCACCACCCTCGACGAGATCGTGCGTGCGGTGAACCAGGTCGGCGCGGCACCGGGCGACTTGATGGCGATCCTCGAAGCCTTGAAACAGGCCGGCGCGCTGCAAGCCGACCTGATCGTGATTTGAGGTAGGGGCCATGGATATTCGCAAGAGCGGTCTGGTCAGCAGCGGCGATTCGGGTTCCTACTCGGACCTCAATCGGCTTAACCAGCTGAAGGTCGGCGACAAGAACAGCGACGCCAACATGCGCAAGGTGGCGCAGGAGTTCGAGTCGCTGTTCCTCAACGAAATGCTCAAGTCCATGCGCTCGGCCACCGAAGCGCTGGGCAAGGACAACCCGCTCAACACTCCGGCGGCCAAGCAGTACCAGGAAATGTACGACCAGCAGCTGGCGGTTTCCATGTCCCGCGAGGGCGGTGGTATCGGCCTGGCCGATGTGCTGATGCGCCAGATGTCGAAGAACAAATCCACCACTGCGGCAGTGGCCTCGACCTTGCCCGGTGGCCAGGCTGAAAAGGTCGCGCTGACTGAAAAGGTCGCGACGCCAACCGCCATCGCTGCCGGCACCACGGCATTGGGCGGCCCGTTGTCGCGGGTCAATGGCCAGCGTCCGTTGTGGGCCTCCCGTGCGCTGGAGCCACAGCGCGCCGCCGACAGCGGTACCCATAACGATATGGCGCTGCTCAACCAGCGGCGCATTTCCCTGCCGAGCAAGCTGACCGATCGCTTGCTGGCGGGCATCGTGCCGTCGGCCGACAGTGCCGCCACCAACCGGACGGCCTTGCCGGAGCGCACCACGGCCGCTACCGACGCGCTGGTCAAGAACAGCTCGCGCAGCTTTGCCGCGGTGCCGCACGGACGCATGCAGATCTACGGCCGCGCCGTGGCCCAGCCACCGTTGGCGCCGGCGAAGAAAGCCTTCAGTTCGGCGGACGAATTCGTCGCCACCATGCTACCGATGGCGCAGCAGGCCGCCGACCGCATCGGGGTCGATCCACGCTACCTGGTCGCCCAGGCGGCGCTGGAAACCGGTTGGGGCAAATCGGTGATGCGCCAGCAGGACGGTAGCAGCAGCCACAACCTGTTCGGCATCAAGGCCGGCAGCAGTTGGAAGGGCGACCAGGCGCGGGCGATCACCAGCGAATTCAGAAATGGGCAGATGGTCAAGGAGACGGCCGAGTTCCGTTCCTATGCCTCGTATCAGGACAGCTTCCACGACCTGGTGACCTTGTTGCAGAGCAACAATCGCTATCAAGAAGTGCTGAAGGCGGCCGATAACCCCGAACAGTTTGTACGTGAATTGCAGAAAGCCGGGTATGCAACCGACCCGGACTACGCAAGCAAGATTTCGCAGATTGCCAAGCAGATGAAGAGCTACGAGAACTACGCTGCGGCGGGCGCTTCCACGAATTTATAAGGTCTGAATCATGAGTTTGCTCAATATCGGGATGTCGGGGCTGTCAGCCAGCCAAACGTCGTTGATGACCACGGGTAACAACATCGCCAACGCCGATACCGCCGGTTACTCGCGCCAGCAGACCGTGCAGGGCAGCAAGGCTTCGAACCAGTACGGCAACGTCTTCATCGGCAGCGGTACTACCCTGGCCGACGTGCGCCGGGTGTACAACAGCTACCTGGATGCCCAGCTGCAGACCACCACCTCGCTGAACAGCGATGCCGCCGCTTACCTGGGCCAGATCACCCCGGTGGACAAGCTGCTGTCGGACAGCGGCACCGGTATCACCGGCGCGCTGACCAAATTCTTTGCCTCGATGCAGAACGTCAACGCCAAGCCGGCCGACGATGCCTCGCGCCAATTGCTGCTCAGCGACGCGCAAGCCCTGAGCAACCGCTTCAATTCCGTTTCCAGCCAGTTGAACGAGCAGAACGCCAACATCAACGGCAACCTGAGCAGCATGGCTGACCAGGTCAACAAGCTGGCGGCCACTGTCGCCCAGCTGAACCAGAAGATTTCCGAAGTCTCCAGCGGCGGCGGCATGCCCAACGACCTGCTCGACGCGCGCAACGAGACGCTGCGCCAGCTGTCGCAGTTCGTCAAGGTGGATGTCTCGGAGCGCGGCTCGAGCGTCGACCTGTACCTGGGCAGCGGCCAGCCGCTGGTCGTGGGTAACACCACCAGCAAGCTGGAAGTGGTCCCTGGCAAGACCGACCCGACCCGTTCTTCGCTGCAACTCAATCGCGGCTCGAGCACTATCGATGTGACTTCGGTGGTCACCGGTGGCGAGATCGGCGGCCTGTTGCGCTATCGCAACGAGGTGCTGGACCCGGCGATGAACGAACTGGGGCGCGTGGCCCTGGTGATCGCCGACCAGGTCAACAGCCAGCTCGGACAAGGTATCGACAAGAACGGCGAGTTTGGCGCGGCGCTGTTCAACAACATCAACAGTGCGGCCCTGATCAGCCAGCGCAGCATTGCCAACGGCAACAACAGCGCCGGCTCGGGCAACCTCGATGTGACCATCAAGGACACCGGCAAGCTGACCATCAGCGACTACCAGGTGACCTTCACCAGCGCCACCGACTACACCGTCAAGCGCTCCGACGGCACCAGCCTGGGCGCGTTCAGCACCACCACCACGCCGCCACCGGTGATCGACGGTTTCACCCTGAGCCTCAACGGCGGGGCTATGAGCGCCGGCGACAGCTTCAAGGTCACCCCGACCCGCAACGCGGCGACCACGATCAAGACCGAACTGACCGACGCCAAGCGCCTGGCCATCGCCGCGCCGCTGAATGCCGAAGTGCTGCCAGGGGCGACCGGTTCGCTGAGCATTCCAGGCCTGCCGACAGTCAAGCCGGCGCTGGACATCTACAACTCGGCCGCCAACGCCGAGATGCAGACCGCGATCAAGAACTCGGTACCGGTCAAGCTGGTCTTCGACGCCCCCGCGGGCGGTAGCCAGGGCTACAAGTACTACGATGCCAAGGGCACGTTGATGGGCACCGGTTCGATCGTACCGGGGCAGAACAACACGCTGAACCTGCAGATCAAGATGGTCGATGCCAGCGGCAACCCGATCACCGACGGCGGCACACCGCCGGTGCAGAAAACCTTCACCGTGGAAATGAGCGTCGCCGGCTCGCCGAAGGACGGCGAAGGACTGAACGTCAAGTTCAACGGCGCCGGTTCCACCGACAACCGCAACGGCATCGCGCTGGCGGGGCTACAGACCAAGCAGACCGTGGATACCGGTTCGGCCAGCAAGGGCATCACCCTGGTCGACGCCTACGGCAAGCTGGTGGAGAACGTCGGTGCCAAGGCCAGCCAGGGCAAGCTCGACAGTGCGGCCACCGAGGCGATCCTGGCCAACGCCAAGGGCGCGCGGGACTCGTTGTCCGGGGTCGACCTGGATGAAGAGACCGGCAACCTGGTCAAGTACCAGCAGTACTACACCGCGTCCTCGCAAATCATCAAGGCGGCGCAGGAAACCTTCGCCACCCTGATCAACAGCCTTTAAGGAGTCGTAGTCCATGCGTATTTCCACCGCCCAGTTTTACGAGTCCTCGGCTGCCAACTACCAGAAGAACTTCGCCAATGTGGTCAAGAGCAGCGAAGAGGCCAGCAGCCTGGTTCGCGTCAACACCGCGGCCGACGATCCGGTAGGCGCCTCGCGCCTGCTGCAACTGGGCCAGCAGGCTTCGCTGTTGAGCCAGTACTCGGCCAACACCACCTCGATCAAGGCATCCCTGGGCCAGGCCGAATCGGTCCTGACCAGCATCACCAACGTTCTGGCACGTGCCCAGGAACTGGCGAGCGGAGCTGGCAACGCCGGTTACACCGACGATGACCGCAAGGCCAATGCCGCCGAACTGGCGCAGATCGAAGAGCAGCTGTTGAGCCTGATGAACACCCAGGACGAAAACGGCAAATACATCTTTGCCGGTTCCCAGGGCGACACCGTGCCGTTCACCCGCAATTCCGACGGCACCTACAGCTACAACGGCGACCAGACCACGCTGAACCTGCCAGTGGGCGACACCATGTCCATGGCCACCAACACCACCGGCTGGGCCGCCTTCCAGCAAGCCATCAACACCAGCCGCAGCCAGGTCAGCATGACTGCCCCGGCAGTGGATGACGGTCGGGTGACGCTGTCCAACGGCCAGGTGTCTTCGAATCCGAAGTACAACAGCGAGTTCCGCAGCGGCGAGCCGTACACCATCAGCTTCCTCAGCAGCACTCAGTTCAAGATCACCGACAGCGCCGGCAACGACGTGACGTCCGAGGCCAGCCAGAATGGCTCCTTCTCCTCCAGCAAGGGCGCCGAGGCACAGACCGTCAGTTTCCGTGGCGTCGATCTGCGCCTGAGCATCAACCTGAAACCCGGCGATGCCACCCCCCCGAACACGGAGATCGCCGGTCACAGCTTCACCCTGGCGGCCAAGCCCGACTCCTTCAACGTCTCGCGCAGCCCGGGCAACCCGTCGACCGCGGTGGTGACTGGTGCCAGCGTCAGTAACAACAACGCCTACAACGCCAGCTTCCCGAGCGGCGGTGCGATCCTCAAGTTCACCAGCGCCACCGACTACGAGCTGTATGCGTCGCCGTTGACTGCTGACAGCAAGCCGGTTTCCACCGGCACCATGGCCGGCTCCACCGCCACCGCGTCTGGTGTGAACTTCACCTTCAGCGGTACCCCGGCGGCAGGCGACCAGTATGTGGTGGCGGTCAACAACCACCAGACCCAGAACGTCCTCGACACCATTCACCAACTGCGTACCGTGCTGGATACCCCCACCAACGGTGATCCGATCGCCATCCAGAAACTCAACGCCGGGTTGCAGGCGGGGATGGCCAACCTGGCCAGCGGCGCCAACCAGGTGGCGAGCGCGGTCAGCGACATCGGCGGCCGGGGTTCGGCGCTGGATATCCAGAACGAGACCAACCTGAGCCTGAGCGCGGCCAACACCCAGACCCAGTCGGCGATCCGCGATTCCGACCCGGCCGAGGTGATGACCCGCCTGACCCTGCAACAGACCATGCTGCAAGCTTCGCAACTGGCCTTCAGCAAGATTGCCCAGCTGGGCCTGTTCAACAAGGTCTGAGCCTGAGCCGGTCGCGCTCCTGTGAGCGCGGCCGCGCCGTCGAGCCGTCAACCGTCTTCATTAAGCGGTTCCGGGGCCCGCGCCTGACCAGGCCGGGCCCGCCGCTCGAGAGTTTCCCGCCGTGAATCAACGCCCTCTAGTCAGCATCGTCATCCCAGCCTTCAATCCGCGCTTCTTCAGCCAGGCGTTCGAGAGTGCGCTGGCCCAGACCTGGGAGCGGGTCGAAATCGTCATCTGCGACGACTCGGCCGGCGACGAGATTCGTGAGGTGGTCGAGGCCATCGTAGAGCCTCCCCATCCGGTGCGTTATCTGCGCAACCCGCAACGCCTGGGCCTGCAGAAGAACCTGCTGCGCTGTGTCGAAGAGGCGCGGGGCGAGCTGATCAAGATCCTCTGTGACGACGATCGCCTGTTCGCCCCGAGCATCGCCCTGCAGGCCCGGGTGCTGGTCGATCATCCCGAGATCAATCTGGTCTGCGCCCTGCGCATGATGAGCGATGCCGGTAACTTCATTCTGCCGCCGCGGGTCGAGAACGCCCGGCTGTCGCCGAACGACGCCATGCTCAAGGGCGACGACATGCTGGCGATCCTCGAGAGCACGCCACGCAACTTCCTTGGCAATTTCAGTTCGACCCTGATGCGTCGCGCCGACGTGCTCGAGCTGTTGCCAGCCTTGACCCAGGAGGGCGCAGGTTTCCTCGCGTTGCTGGATCTGGCGCTGTTCGTGTGCCTGATGCGGCGTGGCAACCTGGCGCTACTTAACACTGTGCTGAGCACCGAGCGCCTGTATCCGGAACGCTTGAGCAAGCAGCCGGAAATGCAGCGGGCGGAGAAGATCGAATGGGACTGGCTGGCGCAGATGCTCGCCGCGCGCAGCGGCGAGTCGGCCCCGGCCTCGGGCTGGGTGCGTTGCGTCGACCTGGCAAAAATGTCCGAGCCATCCTGGCAGTGGGACGAACTCTGTGTGACCCGGGTGCTCGGCAACCGCAACACTGTGGTCAGTGGTCGGGTCGGCGGCGAGAGCGAAAGTTATGCCGACTTCTACCAGGAGTGGCTGGCGATCCGGCGTTTCAGCGAGACCGAGAAACGCCATCTGCCACAGCGTATCGCCAGCTGGTCAGCGCGACCGCAGATCGTGCCCGTGGTGATCGATGTGGATGCGGATGGTGTGGCACTGGAGTCGACCTTGCAAAGCCTGGCGCAGCAGCTGTATGCGCCGCAGGCAATCCTGGTCCTGTCCAATGCCGAATGCGCGGAGCACGAACGCGTGCTGCAACTGCCACTGGAAACACCGTGGCCGCAGCAGCTCAATGCGCTGGTGCCGCAGCTGGAAGGTTGCCACTGGTTTTACCTGCTGCGCGCCGGCGACCTCCTCCAGGAATCGGCGCTGCTGATCCTCGCCGAGCGCATCGCCGCGACGCCGGGCGCGCTGTGCATCTACAGCGATGAAGGCGCGCGGATCGAGGGCGAGTCCAGCGATCCGGTGTTCAAGCCGGACTTCAACCTGGACCTGATGCGCGGTTACCCCTATGTCGGCCGGACGCTGGCATTCGAGCGCGAGCGTTTTCTGGCTCTGGGCGGTTTCGATCCGGCTTTCGGCGAACTGGCCCCCCATGACGTGCTGTGGCGCCTGGTGGAAGAGGCGGGGCCACAGACCATCGGACACATTGCCGAGATCCAGGTCGAGAGCCCATACAATTTCGCCGACTGGCTGTCGCTGCCCGAAGTGATCGAGGGCAACGCCGGCCTGGTCGGTGCGCATCTGGACAGGATCGGTGTCGAGCACCGGATTCGTCATGACGAATTGCCGCTGCTCAACCACATCGACTACCTGTTCCCGCAGCGGCCGCTGGTGTCGATCATCATCCAGGCCGGCGATTCGCTGGCGGCCTTGCAGCGCTGCACCGAAAGCCTGATCGAAAAGACTGCCTACAGCCATTACGAGATCCTGATCGTCGACAGCGGCAGCCGCGACCCGGCCATGGCCGCTTGGCTGGAGGCGATGGCGCAGCTGGGCGTCGACATGCTGCGGGTGTTGCCGTTCGCCGGCAGCGGTACTGAGGCGGCGGTACGCAATTACGCAGCGCAACAGGCGCGCGGCGAATACCTGCTGTTGCTCAGCGCCAATGCCCTGATCTGCTCCAGCGACTGGCTGGACGAACTGCTCAATCACGCCCGGCGGCCGGAAGTCGGCGTGGTGGGAGCACGGATGCTCGGCCTGGACGGCTCGATTGTGCATGCGGGGCTGATCCTTGGCCTGGCCGGCGCTGCCAGTTCGCCGTTCCAAGGCGAGGCTGCCAGCGCCCGCGGTTACATGCAGCGCTTGCAGGTGCCGCAGAGCTGGAGTGCGGTCAGTGGCGATTGTCTGATGGTGCGCAAGGAAGTCTTTGACAGTGTCGGCCAGCTGGATGAGGTCAGCTATTCCCGGGGGCTGAGTGATGTCGACCTGTGCCTGCGGGTCAACCGCGACGGTTACCTGGTGGTCTGGACGCCCTATGCCAGCTTGATGCTGGCGCCCGTCGAGCAGGCGCCGCAAGAGCCAGGAGCCCTGGAGCGACAGGAGCGCGAGCACGACACCTTCTATCGCCGCTGGATGCCTCTGGTCGCCCGCGATCCGGCCTACAACCCGGCCCTGAGCCTGGGGTATTCCAGCTTCAGTCTGGAGGTGGGGCTGCGCGACAACTGGAACCCGTTCTCGACCCGGGCCTTGCCGCTGGTGCTCGGCTTGCCGGTAACCAAAACGGCAGTGGGCCATTACCGGGTGACCGCGCCCCTCATGGCGCTGGAAGAGGAAGGACGGCTGCTCGGTCGGTTCGCCTATGAGTCCCCGTCGAGTGTGGAGATTGAGCGCCTGTCCCCCGATTCGATCATTCTGCAATGTCGCTACAGCGGCGGCGCGGAGAGCGATATCCAGCGTATGAAAAACTACTCCAGTGCCCTGAGGGTATTCGAGCTGGACGACTACGTGATCAGCGCGCCGAAGAAAAACTCCCATGCGCGCAACACGCCGGTCAATACCGAAGAAATGCTGCGCCAGAGCATTGCTCTGTGTGATCGGGTAGTGGTCACCACGCAACCGCTGGCCGATACGCTGTCGGGAATGCACAGCGATATCCGGATCGTGCCGAACATGCTGCCGGTCGATCCCTGGGGCAGTCTGACCAGCCGCCGCGGCACCTCGAGCAAGCCACGGGTAGGCTGGGGGGGAGGGACCAGCCACACCGGCGACCTGGAAATTATTGTCGATGTGGTGCGTGAGCTGGCCAATGAAGTCGAGTGGGTGTTCTTCGGCATGTGTCCGGACGAGCTGCGGCCTTATGTCCATGAGTTCCACTCCGTCATTAGTCTGCAGGCCTACCCGTTCAAACTGGCCAGCCTCAACCTCGACCTGGCCCTGGCGCCGCTGGAGTTTCACATCTTCAACGACTGCAAGAGCAACCTGCGCCTGTTGGAATACGGTGCCTGCGGTTACCCGGTGATCTGCACCGACACCGAGGCCTATCGCGGCTACCTGCCGTGTACCAAGGTCGTGAGTAACAGCACCCAGGAGTGGATCGAGGCGATCCGCATGCACCTGGCCGACCCCGACGCCAGCTACCGCATGGGCGATGCGCTGCGCGAAGAAGTCCTGCGCGACTACATGCTGCGGGGCAACAACCTGAATCTATGGCTGCAGGGGTGGTTGCCGGATTGATGGGGTGCGGGAACACAACCAGCCAGGCTTAGACGCCTGGCTTTTTTATGGCGGCGATTCAGGGGCAGGTTTCGCCGCTCAAGCACCTCTTGTCGTACTGTCCCATGGCCTATTCCACAGCCCCAGGGTCATGGACCCGGGACCCAGGAGCTGGCGCGTTTCCTGCAAGCCCCCCTCGATATCGCCATAAAACGAGCGTTTCCGCAGATCCGCGAGGCGCCGTCAACGGCACAAGGTTTTATCCAGAAGGCCCGCAAAAAGCTCGGTACAGCTTGGCAGAGCCCTGTGACGAACAAGAGGGGAGACGATGAAGGCAGTTATTTTGGCGGGTGGCCTGGGTACGCGCATCAGCGAGGAGTCCCATCTCAAGCCCAAGCCGATGATCGAGATTGGTGGCAAGCCAATTCTCTGGCACATCATGAAGCAGTACTCCGCCCACGGCATTCACGACTTCGTGATCTGCCTGGGCTACAAGGGGTACGCGATCAAGGACTTCTTCGCCAACTACTTTCTGCACACCTCCGATGTCACCTTCGACATGCGGGAAAACCGCATGGACGTTCACCAGAACTACAGCGAGCCCTGGCGCGTGACGCTGATCGACACCGGTGAGGAAACCATGACCGGCGGCCGTCTGCGCCGGGCCGGGCGTTACCTGGAGAACGAAGAAGCCTTCTGCTTCACCTACGGCGACGGTGTGTCCGACCTGAATATCGGCGCCCTGGTGGACTTCCACCTGGCCCACGGCAAGCACGCGACCGTCACCGCGGTGCAGCCGCCCGGCCGTTACGGTGCTCTGGAGCGCGACGGCGACAGCGTCCTGGGCTTTACCGAAAAGCCCCGCGGTGACGGTGGCTGGATCAACGGCGGCTTCTTCGTGCTGTCGCCCAAGGTGTTGCCGCTGCTGAGCGCCGACGACACGGTGTGGGAAGCAGAGCCGCTGACCACCCTGGCCCGACAAGGCCAGTTGCACGCCTTCCAGCACGACGGCTTCTGGCATCCGATGGACACCCTGCGTGACAAGAACCACCTGGAGCAGCTCTGGCAGAGTGGGGAGGCCCCATGGAAGCAATGGGACTGAGCCCGCAATTCTGGCGCGGCAAGCGGGTCCTGCTGACCGGCCACACCGGCTTCAAGGGCAGCTGGCTGACCCTGTGGCTGCAAAGCCTGGGGGCCGAAGTCAGCGGTTTTTCCCTGGACCCTGCGACCGAGCCGAGCCTGTTCGAGCTGGCGCGGGTCGCCGAGGGCATCAACGACCAGCGTGGCGACCTGCGCGATCTTGGCGCCTTGCTGGAGCTGATCGCCGAGACGCAGCCGGAAATCGTCCTGCACCTGGCGGCGCAACCGTTGGTACGCGAGGGCTATCGTGACCCGCTGGGTACTTACTCGAGCAACGTGATGGGCACCCTGAACCTGCTGGAAGCGATCCGCCAGGTCGGCGGCGTGCGCGCCTGCGTGCTGGTGACCACCGACAAGGTCTACGCCAACCAGGAATGGCTGTGGCCCTACCGCGAAAACGAAGCCCTGGGTGGGCATGACCCCTACAGCAGCAGCAAGGCGTGCTGCGAATTGCTGGCGCAGTCCTATGCCGCCTCATTCTTCCCGGCCGACAAGTACGCCGAACACGGCCTGGCCCTGGCCACGGCGCGTGCCGGCAACGTGCTGGGCGGCGGCGACTTTGCCCCGGAACGGCTGATTCCCGATGTGCTCAAGGCCTGGTCGGCCGACGAGCCGGTGACCCTGCGCTACCCACAGGCGGTGCGCCCGTGGCAGCACGCCCTGGAGCCACTGGCCGGCTACCTGCAACTGGCCGCCGGGCTCTACGAACAAGGGCCGCAGTTCGCCGGGGCCTGGAACTTCGGGCCAAGCGAAGCGGACATGTGCAGCGTCGGCGAAGTGGTCGAGTTGCTGGCCGCGCGCTGGCCGGCGGCCCCCGGCTTGCGCATCGAACCGAGCGACCTGCACGAGGCCGGCCTGTTGCGCCTGGACAGCAGCCGCGCACGCCAGCTGCTGGCCTGGCAACCGCGCTGGTCGCTGCAGCAATGCCTGGCGCAGACCCTGGATTGGCACCTGGCCTGGCAGCGTGGCGACGACATGCGCGCTGTGACCCTCGCTCAACTGAACCTGTACCGGGGCGCGCTGTGAGCGAGTTTTCCTTGAAACAGCTGCCGCTGGCCGGGCTGTTCAGCGTCCAGCACAAACGCTTCGAAGATCAGCGCGGACACTTCGCCCGGCTGTTCTGCGAAGGCAGTCTGAGTGCATTCGGCAGCGAGTTTCATATCCGCCAGATCAACCATTCCTGTACCCGCGAGAAGGGCAGTGTGCGCGGTCTGCATTACCAGAACGCCAATGCGCCGGAAGCCAAGCTGATTACCTGCCTGCGCGGCGAGGTGTGGGATGTGGCGGTGGATCTGCGTCCGGACTCCGAGACCTTTCTGCACTGGCACGCCGAGCACTTGAAGGCCGGCGATGGCCGCAGCCTGCTGATCCCGGCCGGATTCGCCCACGGTTTTCAGACCCTCACCGACGACGCCGAGCTGCTCTACCTGCACAGCGCTGATTACACGCCGGAGCACGAGGGCGGTCTGTCGGTGAACGATCCACGGCTGGCGATTGCCTGGCCGTTGCCTGTCAATAATCTGTCGGCCCGGGATTCCAGCCATCCCGCGCTCGATCAACACTTTGCTGGAGTGCGTCTATGAACTGCCGTGGGTGCGCCGCACCGCTGAGCCTGCCGTTGATCGACCTCGGCACCTCACCACCGTCCAACGCCTATGTGCATGCCGAGCGTCTTGAACAGGCCGAGCAATGGGTGCCGCTGAAGGTTGCCGTGTGCCAGCAATGCTGGCTGGTACAGACCGAGGATTACACCAGCGCCGAAAGCCTGTTCGATGCCGAATACGCCTATTTCAGTTCGTTCTCCAGCACTTGGCTGGCCCACGCCGAGCGCTATGTGGCCGAGATGGTCGAGCGCTTTGGCTTGACGGCTGACAGCCGTGTGGTGGAAGTCGCCGCCAACGACGGTTACCTGTTGCAGTACGTGGCCGCTCGCGGGATCAAATGCCTGGGCGTCGAGCCGACCCGCAGCACCGCGCAAGCCGCGCGGAAAAAAGGCCTGGAGATTCGTGAGCTGTTCTTCGGTCGCGACACCGCCGCGCAGCTGAAAAACCAAGGCTGGGCGGCGGACCTGATGGCGGCCAACAATGTGCTGGCCCATGTACCGGACATCAACGATTTCCTCGGTGGTTTCGCGACGCTGCTCAAGCCGACCGGCGTGGCCACCTTCGAATTCCCGCAACTGCTGACGCTGATGGCCGGCGCGCAGTTCGACACCCTATATCACGAACACTATTCCTATCTGTCGCTGACCGCGGTGCAGGCACTGTGCGAGCGCAACGGACTGGAAGTCTTCGACGTCAGCCAGCTGCCGACCCATGGCGGTTCGCTGCGGGTTTTCGTCCAGCGCAAGGACGGCGAACGCCGCGCCGTGCAACCGGCGGTGCAGCAGCAGTTGCAAACCGAGTTCGACGCGGGCGTGAAGACCCCCGAGTACTACGCAACCCTGGCGCCGGCCGCCGAGCGGATCAAGCATGAGCTGCTGCGCTTCCTGCTCCAGGCCAAGGCCGAAGGCAAGCGCGTGGTGGCTTACGGCGCCGCGGCCAAGGGCAACACCTTGCTCAATTACGCCGGGGTCAAGCCGGACCTGCTGGCCTGGGTCGCCGACGCCAGCCCGCACAAGCAGGGCAAGTTCCTGCCTGGCAGCCGGATTCCGGTGGTTGCGCCAGAGCGTATCGACAGCGAGCGCCCGGACTATGTGCTGGTGCTGCCGTGGAACCTGCTGTCGGAAGTCAGCGAGCAGCTGGCTCACGTTCGGCAGTGGGGCGGGCGCTTCGTGATCGCCGTGCCCGAGTTGAAGCTGCTGTGAGTGGCTTGAAGGTACTGGTCACCGGGGCCAGCGGGTTTGTCGGTCGGCATTTGGTCGCCGCCTTGCTGGCCCGTGGTTGCCAGGTGCGGGCGCTGGCTCGTGATCCACAAAAGCTGGCCGCCATGCCCTGGGCTGGAGCGGTGGAGCGGGTGGCCGCGGACGTGCATGCCGTCGATAGCGATATCGCCTCCCTGGTCGACGGCGTCGATGCCCTGGCGCACCTGGCCTGGCCGGGGCTGCCGAACTACAAGGCGCTGTTCCATCTCGAGCACAACCTGATGGCCGACTACCGGTTCATCAAGGCCGCGGTCGAGGCGGGCGTGCCCCAGGTCATGATCACCGGTACCTGTTTCGAATACGGTATGCAGAGCGGTCCGCTCGACGAGCAGACACCGGCGCAGCCGAGTAATCCCTATGGGTTGGCCAAGCACAGCCTGCGGCTGTTCCTGGAAAACCTGCAGCAGCAGCTGCCTTTCACCTTGCAATGGGCGCGGCTGTTCTATCTGCATGGTGTTGGGCAGAACCCCAACAGCCTGCTGGCCGCCCTGGACCGGGCGATCGACGCCGGCGATGCGGTGTTCGACATGTCCGCCGGCGAACAGCTGCGCGATTACCTGGCCATCGAGGACGCCGCCGCCAGCCTTGCGGCGCTGCTGCAACGGCGGGATTTTTCCGGGGTGGTCAACTGTTCCAGCGGCCAGCCGATATCGGTTCGTGCGCTGGTCGAACGACGGGTGCGCGAGCGCGGCTCGATGATCCGCCTGAACCTGGGGCATTACCCCTATCCCGCCCATGAGCCCATGGCGTTCTGGGGGGCGAACCAGCGCCTGCAACAACTATTGGGAGCAGAACATGGGGCATGAGTTGTATCGGGTCATGGACCTGCCGGTGCTGCAGAACCGCACCTTCGCCGACGCGCAGAGCGCCAGGGCGTCGGCCTCTGCCGACATGGTGCTGGTGCAGGACGAGGAGAGCGGCCTGATCTTCAACCAGGCTTTCGACCCCGACAAGCTGAGCTACGACAGCGACTACCAGAACGAGCAGGCCCACTCGGCGCAGTTCCAGCGCCACCTGCAGGATGTCGAGGGCATCATCGCCCGGCATTTCAAGGGCCGCGAGTTGATCGAGGTCGGTTGCGGCAAGGGCTATTTCCTCGAGCTGCTGCGTGAGCGGGGCTACCGCATTACCGGCATCGACCCGGCCTACGAGGGCGATAACGCCGATGTGATCAAGGCGCCCTTTACCCGTGGCCTGGGCCTGTCGGCCGATGCCGTGGTGTTGCGCCATGTGCTGGAGCATATCGCCGACCCGCGGGCGTTCCTGGCGGAGATGGCCGAGGCCAACCAGGGCGGGCAGATCTACATCGAAGTGCCGTGCTTCGACTGGATCGTCGAGCATCGCGCCTGGTTCGACGTGTTCTACGAGCATGTGAACTACTTCCGCCTGGATGACCTGCGGCGGATGTTCGGCACCGTGCACGAAGCCGGTCACCTGTTCGGCGGCCAGTACCTGTACGTGGTGGCCGACCTCGGCACCTTGCGTGAGCCGGGCGAGACAGCGGTCGAGCGCCTGGAGATGCCGCTGGATTTCACCGCCAGCATCGAGCGCGCCAAGCAGATCATCCAGGCCCAGCCCGAGGCGGGTTCGGCGATCTGGGGCGCGTCGTCCAAGGGCGTGATCTATTCGCTGTTCCTACAGCGCGCGGGCGTTTCGGTGGACCAGGTGGTGGATATCAATCCGGCCAAGCAGGGCCGTTATCTGCCCCTGAGCGGCGCCCGCGTGTCGTCCCCCGAAGAGGTCATGGCGACCTTGCCCGAGGGCGCCAACCTGTTTGTGATGAATTCCAACTATCTCGACGAAATCAAGCGCATGACCGATGGGCGTTATGTCTATCACGCAGTCGACAGCGCTTCGTTCCAATGACGTTTATTGAGACCCGACCATGACCGACAACAGCATCAACCAAGCCTTCGAAGCCGAGTGCCAGGAGCAGATCCGCGCCCAGGGCGAAGACCAGAAACTCAAGGGCCTGGCGCGCGACTTCTTCAACGAGTCCGCCGGCCACAAGTACAGCTATCACTTCTCCTGGATGGGCCGCCCGATCATCCAGCTGCCCCAGGACATGATGGCCATGCAGGAGATCATCTGGCGGGTCAAGCCGGACCTGGTGATTGAATGCGGCATCGCCCACGGCGGCTCGATCATCTACTACGCCTCGCTGCTCGAACTGCAGGGCCACGGCGAAGTGCTGGGCATCGACCTGGATATCCGCGCCCATAACCGCGAAGCCATCGAAAGCCATCCGATGAGCAAGCGGATCAAGATGATCGAAGGCTCGAGTATCGATCCGGCGATTGCCGAGCAGGTGCGTGCCGCGGCCGCGGGCAAGAAAGTCATCCTGGTCCTGGACTCCAACCACACCCACGAGCACGTGCTCGAAGAGCTGCGCCTGTATGCGCCGCTGGTGTCGGTGGACAGCTACTGCGTGGTGATGGACACCGTGGTCGAGGATATGCCGGCGGACTTCTTCCCGGACCGTCCATGGGGCCCGGGCGACAACCCGAAAACCGCGGTCTGGGCCTACCTGGAAGAGAACCGCGACTTCGAGATCGACTACCAGATGCAGAACAAGCTGCTGATCACCGTGGCGCCGGATGGCTATCTGCGTCGCGTTCGTTGAATTCAATGGTTTGCAGGTAACAGCACTTTGCCGGTTGTGGGGAAACACTGATGCAGGTTCAAGACAAGGCTCAAAACACTAGCGCACCGTTGAGCGAGCGTTTCACGCTGGTGGTGATGTCCCACAATCGCAAGGCGTTCTTGCGCCGCACCTTGCAGTACTACAGCACCTACCCCTGCAAGATCCTGGTTCTGGACTCTTCGCTGCACGCCGACGCAAGCCTGGCCGGGCAGTTCCCCCAGGTCGACTACCGGCATCTGCCGCAGTACACCTACAAGGGCCTGCAGGACAAGCTGACCTACGGTGTCGGGCAGGTGACGACGCCGTACATGGTGTTTGCCGCCGACGACGACTTCCTGCTGCATGGCGCGCTGACCGAGTCGGTGGAGTTTCTCGAAGCCAACCCCGACTACGGCCTGTGCCACGGCTACGGGATGATGTACCTGGCCCGCGCCGCCGAGGTGAACTACTACCGGCGCGATTGCCGGGTGATCGAGGACTACGCCTCGGAAGATGCCGGCGAGCGGGTCATGGCGTTCATGGGCCATTTCCTGCCGCCGTTCTACGCGGTGACCCGCACCGACCTGCTGCAACAGTGGTACAGCCTGCTGCCGCCGGGGACCAGCTTCGAATGGCAGGAAATCGGCCATACCTTCTTCCTGCTGGCCTCGGCCAAGGCACGGATCCTGCCGATCCCGTTCGCCGTGCGGGAGGTCAACTACAACGCCTCGGAGCACAACACCGATGTGTTGACGGTGCTGACCTACGGCGACGCCAAGTCGGTGGCCCAGCGCGAGGAGTTCGCCGGGTTCCTGGCGTCGTTGCCCACCGGCTTGAGCGCCCAGGGGCCGCAACAGGCCAAGCAGCTTGCCCTGGACAGCTTCAGGGCCATGGCCGAGTGCCTGCTCACCGGGCGCTCGCTCAATGGCAAGATGATTTTCCGTTCGGCCTGGGTCGAGCCCGGGGCCGAGCCGGTGCGTTCGTTCGGCCCGGAGCAGTTCGTCGAGATGCCGTTCTACAACAAGCCGATGTTCGACCTGTTGACCGAGTTCGAATTCCTCATGCATGCGATGCCGGCTGGCCGCCTGCAGCTCCAGGAGCTTGAAGGCGTACTGCTCAAGCAGCAGGAACTGATGCAGGTACAACCCAACGACACCGACCGCACCCTGCGCAGCCGCTTGTGGGAGGCGCTGTCGTGCAACCTGTTCAACCTTGAGGTGGTCCGGCGTCTGGCGGCCTCGCTGCAGGCTTCCACGGAGCAGGACTCCGAGGAGCAGAACGATGCCCGCAAATTGCAGGCCTGGGCCGAGCGCCTGGCGTCGGTGCCTTTCCAGGACGGCCCGGGGCTGCTGGAGAACATGCCTTCGGGTCGCCTGCTGAAGTGGCTGGAGGCGCGCAACCCCGAGGCGCAGCAGCTCAAGGCGATCAACGAGCACCTGGCCCGGCACAACGGTGGACCGAGCTTCGGCATCCTGCTGCTCGACCTCGACGCGGACATGGTCAAGTTGCAGGCGACCTTCGACAGCCTGGTCAACGGCCATTGCCGCTCCTTCCAGGTGGTGGTCTTCACCACGGGCGACCTGCCGGCGACCACCACCGCCAAGGACACTGTGCATTTCGTCAAGGTCAGCACCAGCAACTATGTGGAGCGAATCAACCAGGTCGCGGCGCAATCCTCCCGTGACTGGTTGCTCCTGGCCCGTGCCGGCGAGCGTTTCACCGCCAGCGGCCTGCTGCGCGCGAGCCTGGAACTGCTCGGCGCGCAAGGGTGCCGCGCGGTGGCCATGGACGAAATCCACTACGGCGCCGATGGCGCGCTGAAGGATGTGTTCCGCCCGGGTATCAACCTCGACCTGCTGCAAAGCGTGCCGGACATGATGGCCGGCCACTGGCTGATTCGCCGGGATGTGCTGGCGGCTGCCGGCGGCTACTCGACGGCCTTTCCACAAGCCATGGAATACGACCTGCTGCTGCGCCTGATCGAAGACGGCGGGCTGGCGGGCCTGGCCCACCTGGCCGAACCGCTGTTGCTCGGCCAGGCCCCGACAGCAGAGGAGAACACCCAGTACAGCCAGGTGTTGACCCGTCATCTGGGCAAGCGTGGCTACCGGGCCCAGGTCAGCTCGGCGCAAACCGGCGTCTACCAGATCAACTACGGTCATGGCGAACGTCCGCTGGCCTCGATCATCCTGCGCAGCGAAGACAACCTGGAGCAGTTGCAGCCTTGCCTGGTCAGCGTGCTGCAACGCACGCGCTACCAGCGTTACGAAGTGGTCATCGCCGACAACCATAGCCAGTCCGCAGAACTGGCCGACTGGCTCACCAGCCTGGAGCAGAAGGGCGATCGTATCCGCGTGCTGCGCAGCCCGCAGCGCCTGAGCGGCGCGGCGCTGTACAACGCGGCGAGCCAGGAGGCCCGCGGCGACTACCTGGTGCTGCTGGCGGCCGACGGCGAAGTGGTCAATGCCGACTGGATGGAGAGCCTGCTCAATCAGGCGCAGCGGCCGGAAGTGGGGATCGTCGGCGCGCGCCTGGTGGATGCCAAGGGTGGGACCACCTCGGCCGGCCTGGTGCTCGGGCTGAACGAGCATCTGGGCGCGGCATTCGCCGGTGAGCCGAAAGGCGCCAGTGGCTACCTGAACGGCTTGCTGGCCGAACAGAACTATTCGGCGGTTTCCGGCGCTTGCCTGATGATTCGCAAGGACGTCTATAACGCCGTCGGCGGCCTGGACGAAGAACATTTCGCCGAAGCATTCGCTGATGTCGACCTGTGCCTGAAGGTCGCCGATGCCGGGCTGTTGACGGTCTGGACCCCGCAGGTGCAGATCCTCCATCCGGGCACCCTGGCGGACGATGCCCAGGCCGCGGCGGCGCTGCGTGACAAATGGCAGGCCCGCTTCGAGCACGATGTGGCCTACAACCAGAACCTGAGCCGGAGCGGCAAGGGCTTCACCCCTGGCGCTCCTGCCAGTGTCGACTGGGCGCAGCTGCTCGCATAAGCCTGGCTGACAGGAAAAAGGACTCAAGGCATGTTCAACGGCAAATCGATTTTCATCTCCGGCGGCACCGGTTCGTTCGGGCGCAATTTCATCCGGCGTCTGCTGGAGCAATACCAGCCCAAGCGGGTGGTGGTGTTCTCCCGCGATGAACTGAAACAGTACGAAATGCAGCAGACCTTCAATGCGCCCTGCATGCGTTATTTCCTTGGCGACGTGCGCGATGCCGAGCGTCTGCGCCAGGCCATGCGCGGGATCGACTATGTGGTGCACGCCGCGGCCCTGAAGCAGGTGCCGGCCGCGGAATACAACCCCACCGAGTGCATCCGCACCAACGTCAACGGCGCGGAAAACATTATCGCCGCGGCCATCGACAATGGCGTGAAGAAAGTGGTCGCGCTGTCCACCGACAAGGCGGCCAGCCCGGTCAACCTGTATGGCGCGACCAAGCTGCTGTCGGACAAGCTGTTCGTCGCGGCGAACAATATCGCCGGCGACCAGCCGACCCGTTTTGCCGTGGTGCGCTACGGCAACGTGGCCGGCTCCCGGGGTTCGGTGGTGCCGTTCTTCAGCAAGCTGATCGCCGAAGGCGCCCGCGAGCTGCCGATCACCGACGAACGCATGACCCGTTTCTGGATCACCCTGGATCACGGGGTGCAGTTCGTGCTCGACAGCTTCTCGCGCATGCATGGCGGTGAAGTCTTCGTGCCGAAGATCCCGTCGATTCGGATCGTCGACCTGGCGCGTGGCATGGCGCAAAACCTGCCGCACAAGCAGGTGGGCATTCGTCCGGGGGAAAAACTCCACGAGCTGATGGTGCCGCTGGATGACGCGCGCATGACCCTGGAGTTCGCCGATCACTACACCATCCAGCCGTCGATCCGCTTTACCAACGTCAATGTCGATTTCGCCGTGGACGGCCTGGGCGAGCGCGGGCGACCGGTGGACGAGCAGTTCGAATACCGCTCCGACACCAATCCGCATTTTCTCTCGGTGGGCCAGATCGCCGAGCTGCATGCCGGGCTGTCGGCATGATTCCCTACGGGCGCCAGAGTCTCGACCAGGCGGACATCGATGCGGTGGTCGCGGTGCTGCAGTCCGACTGGCTGACCCAGGGGCCGACCATCGAACGCTTCGAACAGGCCATGGCAGCCCGCTGCGAGGCCGGCCATGGGGTGGCGGTATGCAACGCCACGGCGGCCTTGCACATTGCCTGCCTGGCCGCCGGGCTGGGACCGGGAGACCGGCTGTGGACCACGCCCAATACCTTCCTGGCCTCGGCCAACTGTGGCCGTTATTGCGGCGCCGAGGTGGATTTCGTCGATATCGATCCGCACACCTGGAACATGGATGCCCGGGCGCTGGCGCACAAGCTGGAGGCCGCCGAACGCACGGGCCGCCTGCCCAAGGTGGTGGTGGCGGTGGCGTTCTCCGGGCAAAGCTGCGACATGCGCGCCATGGCGCAGCTGGCGCAGCGTTATGGCTTCGTGCTGATCGAGGATGCCTCCCACGCGGTGGGTGCCTCCTATGCCGGGCGGCCGGTGGGCTGTGGCGAATTCGCGGCGATGACGGTGTTCAGCTTTCATCCGGTGAAGATCATCACCAGCGCCGAGGGCGGCATGGTCCTGACCAACAGCCCGCAACTGGCGGACCACCTGCGGCGCTTGCGCAGCCACGGCATGACCCGCGACCCGGCGCAGATGACCGAGCCCAGCCACGGACCCTGGTACTACCAGCAGACCGAGCTGGGCTTCAATTACCGCATCACCGATCTGCAGGCGGCCCTGGGCTTGTCCCAACTGGACAAGCTCGACGCGTTCATTGCCAGGCGCCGGCAGCTGGCGGCCCGTTATGACCACCTGCTGGCCGATCTGCCGCTGACCCTTCCGCAGGCTCAGGAGCAGGCGCAGTCGGCATGGCATCTGTACGTGGTGCGCTTGCAACCCGAACGCATCCGCCGCTCCCATCGCGAGGTATTCGAGGCATTGCGCGAGGCCGGGGTCGGGGTCAATCTGCATTACATCCCGGTGCATCTGCAGCCGTATTACCGCGACCTGGGATTCGCCGCGGGGGATTTCCCCGAGGCCGAGCGCTACTACGCCGAGGCCATCAGCCTGCCGCTGTTTCCGGCGCTGGAGGATGAGCAGCAGACGTATGTGGTCGAGCAATTGCGCCAGCTTATCCAGGAGCCCGCCCAGCCTTGAGTGCCATCGCCATCATTCCCGCCCGTGGCGGCAGCAAACGCATCGCGCGCAAGAACCTCAAGCCGTTCGACGGTGTGCCGATGATTGCCCGCTCGATTGCGACGGCGCTGCGCTCCGGGTTGTTCGATCAGGTGCTGGTCAGTACCGACGACCCGGAGATCGCCGAGCTGGCCAGGGCCAGCGGCGC
The DNA here is from genome assembly GCF_024610635.1 of Pseudomonas sp. T8. Classification (NCBI taxonomy): domain Bacteria; kingdom Pseudomonadati; phylum Pseudomonadota; class Gammaproteobacteria; order Pseudomonadales; family Pseudomonadaceae; genus Pseudomonas; species Pseudomonas sp. T8. The sequence continues at coordinate 2,472,120 of NZ_CP102374.1, read as the reverse complement.
CACGGTGCCGTTCATGCGCCCGGCCGAGCTGGCGGACGATTTCACCGGCACTGGGCCGGTGATCGTGCATGCCTTGAATACGTTGCGCGAGCGTGGCGAGACCTTCGATTACACCTGCTGCATCTATGCCACCGCGCCCTTGCTGCAGCTGCGCTACCTGCGCCAGGGCCTGGCGGCGCTGGAGGCTCATCCTGAGAAGTCCTTCGCGTTTTCCGTGTGCAGCTTCGCGTTTCCGGTGCAGCGGGCCCTGACCCTCGACGAGCAGGGCGCGCTGACCTCACTTTATCCGGAGTTTCGCAACACGCGCTCCCAGGACCTGCCGCCGGCCTATCAGGATGCCGGGCAGTTCTACTGGGGGCGCAGCGAGGCCTGGCTGCGCGGCGACCTGGTGTTTTCCCCACTCAGCCTGCCGGTGATCCTGCCGCGCCATCTGGTGCAGGACATCGACACCGAGGAAGACTGGCTGCGCGCGGAGTACCTGTATGCGGCGCTGAAAGCCGGTGGAGAACTGGAGTGAGGGTGCTGATCCGGGCCGATGCCTCGCCGGCCATTGGCAGTGGCCATATCGCCCGCTGCCTGACCCTGGCCAGAGCGTTGCGCGAGCAGGGCGCCACGGTGGCATTCGCTTGCCGGAGCTTGCCCGGGCAGCAGTTGGACCGTCTGGCCGAACTGGGTTTCCTGACGTTCGCCCTGCCGGCGAGTTATCCGGGTGAATGCGCGCAGGACATCGAGGCGCCGCTGCCCTGGCAGGTGGATATCGTTGCCTTGCAGGCTGCGTTGCAGGATCAGCCGCGATTCGACTGGGTGCTGGTCGATCACTACGGCCTCGACTGGCAGTGGCAGCAGGCGGCGCGGCAATGGGCACCGCGGATTGCCGCCATCGATGACCTGGCCAATCGACGGCATGCCGTTGATCTGTTGCTCGACCAGAATTTCAGCGGCACACCGCAGGCCTATGCAGGCCTGATCGACGCTGAATGCCGGGCGCTCTTGGGGCCGCACTTCGCCTTGCTGCGCGAGGAGTTTCGCTGCCCGCCGATCGCCATTCGCGAGCGGGCGAGCCGGGTGCTGGTGAATTTCGGCGGTTTCGATGCGGCCAGCCAGACATACCAGGCGATGCTGGCCTTGAGTGCGTTCGACGGCCTGGAGGTGGATTTTGTCGCCGGGGCCGGTAACCCGGCCTGGGCGCAGATGCAGGAACTGGCGGCCGGTCGCGGGCATTGGCGCTTGCACGCCTATGTCAGCGACTTTTCCCGCTTGATGGCCGAGGCCGACCTGTTTATCGGTGCCGGCGGCGGCACCAGCTGGGAGCGCGCCGCCCTGGGCCTGCCAACCCTGTGCATCAGCGTCGCTGGCAATCAAGAGGCCAATGCCCGGCTGTTGGCTGAGGCGGGCATGCATGTCTATCTTGGACCCTGCGAGCAGGTGAGCATCGAGCAGATCCGCCAGGCGGTCGCGGCGCTCGTTGGCGATTACCCGCTGCGCCAGAGCCTGGCGCAACGCTCCCGGCAACTGGTGGACGGGCAGGGCGCATCGCGGGTGGCGGCGGCCCTGTTCGAGATGACCCGCAATCCATTGCGCCGTGCTGGGGATGACCCGGCCACCGGCGAATTTACGCGTGAATCGAAGGAAAACCCCAATGACTAGTTTCAAGATCGGCTCGCGCTCGATTGGCGCCGGTTCGCCGCCGTTCATCATTGCCGAGATGAGCGGCAACCATAACCAGTCGCTGGACGTTGCCCTGCAGATCGTCGAGGCCGCGGCCAAGGCCGGCGCCCATGCCCTGAAGTTGCAGACCTATACCGCCGACACCATGACCCTGGACCTGGAGCATGGCGAATTCTTCATCAAGGATCCGGCCAGTCTCTGGGCCGGTTCCTCGCTGTATGCCCTGTATGAAAAGGCCCACACGCCGTGGCAGTGGCACGCGCCGATCTTCGCCCGCGCCAGGGAATTGGGAATGCTGGCGTTCTCAACACCGTTCGATGAGAGCGCGGTGGACTTCCTCGAAAGCCTCGACGTGCCGGCCTACAAGATCGCCAGTTTCGAAAACACCGACCTGCCGCTGATTCGTCGGGTCGCGGCCACCGGCAAGCCGCTGATCATTTCCACTGGCATGGCCAGCATCGCCGAGCTGGACGAAAGCGTGCGCGCCGCCCGGGAGGCGGGTTGCAAGGACCTGGTGCTGCTTAAGTGCACCAGCACCTACCCGGCTTCGCCGGAGAACAGCAACATCCTGACCATCCCGCATTTGCGCGAGCTGTTCGGCTGCGAGGTCGGTTTGTCCGATCACTCCATGGGCGTCGGGGTTTCGGTGGCCGCCGTAGCGCTGGGCGCCACGGTGGTGGAGAAACACTTCACCCTCGACCGCGCCGCCGGCGGGGTGGACGCGAGTTTTTCCCTGGAGCCGGCGGAGCTGCACAGCCTGGTGGTGGAAACCGAACGTGCCTGGCAGGCTCTGGGCCAGGTGCGTTACGGCGCGACCGAGGCCGAGCGGCAATCGGTGTTGTACCGCCGTTCCCTCTATGTCACCCGCGATATGGCGGCGGGGGAGGTGTTCAGCAGCGATAACGTCAGGGCCATTCGTCCGGGCCTGGGGCTGGCCCCCAAGCACATCGACGCAGTCCTCGGGCGTTGCGCGCGCCAGGCCCTCAAGCGCGGCACCGCACTGGATTGGGCATTTGTCGAATAGCCGTTTGTATGGCTGATTCGGCAAAATAGCGTGACCTGCGAGTCATAACGCGCATCTTCACTGTATTGTATTGACCGGGGAGATGGCGCCTGGCCGGTAAACGGTGCAGTGATAGCCTTCTATTCTTCCCGCTGTCGCCCGTCAGGGGCGCCAGGATGTCTGTTTGTCGGCAGCCCCGGTCCCGGTGGTCGGGGTATTCAGCTGTTTATTATTGGGAAGCCGTAATGATTGGCATAAAGAGCATTGCGAGCTACGTGCCTGTAGCCGGCGTAGACAATTACGCACAAGGTGCAAAATTCGAGAAGGATGAAGAGTTCATCCTGGGCAAGATCGGTTCGGCCTTCCTGCCGCGCAAAGACGCCACGCAGGAAACCTCGGACCTGTGTGTCGAAGCAGTCAATGCGCTGTTCGCCAACAACCCGCAACTGTCGCGCGAGTCGATCGACGCGCTGATCGTCGTCACCCAGAACGGCGACGAAGAAGGTCTGCCGCACACCGCCGCTATCGTCCAGGACAAGCTGGGCCTGCCGACTCACGTCGCGGCCTTCGATATTTCCCTGGGCTGCTCCGGTTATGTCTACGGCATCTACGCGCTCAAGGGCTTCATGGAAGCCGCGGGCCTGAAGAACGGCCTGCTGGTCACCGCCGACCCTTACTCGAAGATCGTCGATCCGGAAGACCGCAACACCACCATGCTGTTCGGCGATGCGGCGACCGCGACCTGGATGGGCGAAGACGCTCCCTGGCAGCTGGGCAAGGCCAAGTTCGGCACCGACGGTTCCGGCGCTCCGCACCTGAAAGTCACCGATGGCGTGTTTTTCATGAATGGCCGTCAGGTGTTCAACTTTGCCTTGCTGAAAGTCCCGGCGCACTTGAACGAGTTGCTGGATGAGTCGGGCCTGAAGGAGGAGCAGATCGATGCGTTCTGTATCCACCAGGGCAGTGCGGCGATCGTCGACGCCGTGGCGCGCCGTTTCGAAGGCGAGCCGGAAAAGTTCATCAAGGACATGGTCGAGACCGGTAACACCGTGTCGTCGAGCATTCCGCTGCTGCTGGAAAAGCACGTGCTCGAATCGAAGTGGCAACGTGTGGCCCTGAGTGGCTTCGGTGTGGGGCTGTCCTGGGGGTCGGCGATTATCTATCGCCCATGAGTTGATCCCGCGGCATCCAAAAATAGCGCCCAGGGTGTACCCTGAGCGCTATTTTTTTGCATGAAGATAGGCGAGACAGCATGAGCGAAAGCTTCGAGGGCAATGCCCAGGCAATACAGGCTCGCTGGCCACGACTGCTTGAACGGTTGCTGGCAGAAGACAGTGCCGGGTTGCAGGCGGATCTGGTCGAAGGCCTGGGTTCGACCTTGAGTATTTCCGGCATTCAGCTCACCAGCCGCCACGATCGCACGGCGGAAGCACGAACCCAGGCGGCGAGCCTGCCGGCCGACAGCCCGGTGATCCATCTGTACGGCACCGGCTTGGGCGACTTGCAGCAGATACTGCTGGAAAACCCGGCGCTGCAACGTTTGCAGGTGCACATCCTGAACGGCGCCGTATTTGCGCTGGTACTGCAATTGCTCGATCAGCAGGCCTGGTTGAACGATCCTCGAGTCGAACTGGGGTATGCCGGTGATCTGGCGGAAATCCAGTTGCCGTTCTTTGCCTTGCCCTCCGAGCTGGTGCTGGCAGATGACTACAACGCCAAGATCCGCGATCGTCTGGTTAGCGAGGTACACCTGGCCTTCAATAACCGTGATTTCGTGGCCGATTCCCCGGAGGTCACCCAGCGCCTGCAATCGAGTGCCGAACTGGTAGCCAGTGACAGTGACGTGGCCCAGTTGTTCGGCACCCAGCCGGGGCGCGAGGTCTTCGTGATTGCCACCGGGCCGAGCCTGGAACGGCATTTCGAGCGCCTGCGCGAGATTCGCGCCAAAGCCCGGCGCCCTCTGTTTATCTGTGTCGATACCGCCTACCGGCCGCTGCTCAAACAGGGGATCGAGCCGGACATTGTGGTCAGCATCGATCACCGGATTTCCGGCCTGCACCTGCCGCCAGAAAAATCGGCAGCCATCACCCTGGTTTATCTGCCGATGGTTGATCCGCAGATTCTGGCGCTCTGGCAGGGGCCGCGTTATGTCGGGTATTCCGCCAGCCCGATTTACACACGGATGCGCGAGCAGTTGCCTAAGGCGCAGCTGTATGTCGGTGGCAGCGTGATTCATCCGGCGCTGGACCTGGCGGTAAAAATGGGTGCCGAGCAGGTCACTTTGTTCGGTGCCGACTTTGCCTTCCCGATGAACAAGACCCATGCCGGCTGGCTCGACGGTGAGCTGGGGCCGCAGTTGGGCGCGGCCAGGCACTGGGTGCTGGATGGGCATGGCCAGCGGGTCAGGACCCAGCTCAATTTCCGCAGTTACCTGTGCGAGCTGGAGCGTTTTATCGCCGGTCATCCGCGGGTGCGCTTCTATAACAGCAGTCGGGACGGGGCGATGATCGCCGGGACGACCTACCATCCGGAGTTCAGCCAATGAGCGGAATCGAAGGGTTGATCGCCCGCTTGCAGCAATGCGCCCAGGGCTTTCGCCTGGGGCGTGATGTCGAGGCGGCCATGACCATGGTCCAGTTGATGGGGGCGATCCAGCCGGTGATCGATAGCGCGTCGCAAGAGCAGCGCCAGGACTGGGGGGCATTGCTTGGCCTGATGTTCGAATGCCAGCAAGAACAAAACTGGCTGGCCCTGGCCGACTACCTGCAATACGAATGTGTTGAAGTGCTGCGTTCCCTCTCGACGGACTGAAATATTTCCTGCCTGCCCGGGCGACCTCCTCGCTCGGGCCCTCTCCGGCATTTTTCTGGCGTCATTTTTCCACGGCTTAAGAACGCCGAGCCCTTGATTTACGAGGGGTGGCACGCTGATGGCAAAATTTTTTGAAAATCCCCTAAAGCAACTTGCATTGCCGACGATAACTATTACGAAGGTTCTCTAGGCCATACCCGGCGGTTGCCAGGGCCGGAAGCCGCAGTACCCAACCAACGAGGAATTCGTCATGGCTTTAACAGTAAACACTAACGTCACATCGTTGAACGTTCAGAAGAACCTGAACCGTGCTTCCGACGCTCTGTCGACTTCGATGACTCGCCTGTCTTCCGGCCTGAAAATCAACAGCGCAAAAGACGACGCCGCCGGCCTGCAAATCGCTACCCGTATGACTTCGCAGATCCGCGGTCAGACCATGGCGATCAAAAACGCCAACGACGGTATCTCCATCGCTCAGACCGCTGAAGGCGCGATGCAGGAATCCACCAACATCCTGCAACGTATGCGTGAACTGGCCGTTCAAGCACGAAACGACTCCAACGGTACTGCTGACCGTGTTGCACTGAACAAAGAATTCGCTTCGATGTCGGACGAGCTGACTCGTATCGCCAAGTCGACCAACCTGAACGGCAAGAACCTGATCGACGGTACTGCTGGCACCATGACCTTCCAGGTCGGTTCCAACACCGGTGCTACCAACCAGATCACCATCACTCTGGCCAGCGGCTTCGACGCTACCACCCTGGGTGTTAACTCCGGTGCTATCGCCATTACCGGTAACAACAGCACCACCGCCGAAGCCAGCTCCAAGGCTTCGATCGACGCGATCGACAAGGCTCTGGCAACCATCAACTCCAGCCGTGCTGACCTCGGTGCTGCACAAAACCGCCTGACCAGCACCATCTCCAACCTGCAGAACATCAACGAAAACGCCAGTGCTGCACTGGGTCGCGTACAAGATACCGACTTCGCTGCTGAAACTGCACAGCTGACCAAGCAACAAACTCTGCAACAAGCTTCCACCGCAGTTCTGGCACAGGCCAACCAACTGCCGTCCGCAGTACTGAAGCTGCTTCAGTAATAGCTGACTAAGCTTTGGCGGGGGAGTGCGCTGGTCGTGCTCTCTCGCTTTTTACTTTAAGAGGTGATGGACATGGATATGAGCATGAAGCTGAACTTGTCTTATCCTGCGGCCAAGCCGGCAACGCCTGTTGCTGACAAGCCTGTGGAGAAGCCTCGAGCGGACGTTGTGGCGCTGCCGACTGTCAAGGAAGAGAGTAAGAGTGCGCAAACCGAGCAGGACAAACTGAAAATGGCCATTAAGGAAATTGAAGAGTTTGTGCAATCGGTCAAACGTAACCTGGAATTTTCGATCGACGAGCCTTCTGGCAAGGTTGTCGTCAAGGTCATTGCCAGTGACTCCGGTGAGGTGATTCGTCAGATCCCCAACGAAGAAGTCCTGAAGTTGGCCAATAGTTTGAATGATGCGAGCAGCTTGTTGTTCAGCGCTAAAGTCTGACAGCTGGCATGAAAATTGTTGCTATGTTCTTTTGGACGTTGTAATGGTCAAAAGACCGGCGACACACTGAAGGGAGATCTCCATGGCAAGTCCAATTCTACCGGGTACCGGTCTAGGCTCCGGCCTCGATACCGGTGCTATCGTCAAAGCCTTGGTGAACGCTGACAAAGCGGCCAAGCAAGGTCAGATCGACCGGGGAACTGCGAACAACACCGCAAGCATCTCCGGCATCGGCACCTTGAAGTCCTTGTTGTCGACCTTTCGGACCACCATTACCGAACTCAGCAGCAAAACCAACCCGCAGTTTCCCGGCTATGCCGCCACTACTTCCGACAACAAGTATGTAACAGCGGTCGCTGGCAATACCGCGGTCAATGGCAACTATGTTGTCGCTGTGCAGAATCTTGCGACTTCCTCGAAAGTCACCAGTGCTGCCTTCGCTGGCGGTACTACAAGTGCTATTCCGACTGGTACCCTGAAAATCAGTCAAAATGGCACTAACTACAACCTCGATGTAAAAGCCGGCGCTACCCTGCAGTCGGTGCGTGACTCGATCAACGCCGACGCATCGCTCAAAAGCGCGGGTATCAGCGCGAACATCGTGACCGACTCCTTTGGATCGCGTCTGGTGGTGGGCTCGACCACTACCGGTGCGGGCTCCGATATTTCCCTTAGCGGTATTGCTGGCCTGGAAATCGACGGCAGTACTGTCGTTGGTGCTCCCGGTTCGCCGATGACTGCGACCTCTGCCGGTTCCATTGGTGCCCTGGCAGTGGATGCCAAGTTCACCGTCGACGGCATGGCGCTGACCAGCAAGAGCAACTCGGTGGACAAGGCGGTTTCCGGGATGACCTTCAACCTGGTCGCTCCAGGTACCTCGACCATTACCGTCGCGGCCAACACCGATGGCTTGAAGGCTTCGATCCAGAAGTTCGTCGATGCTTACAACGCAGTGGCCAACAGTGTTACCGCGCTGACCAAGCCGTCCCTGGATGACGACGGCAAGCCGACCATCCCGGCCCAGTTGACTGGCGACTCGTTGCCACGCTCGATCTTGGCGGCCATTCGTGCGCCGCTGTCGGAAGTCGGGTCCGGCGACAAGCTGACCGTTCTGGCGCAGTTGGGGATTACCACCAACCAGAAGACCGGTGCCCTGGACTTCGACTCCACCAAGTTCACTGCGGCGATGAACGACAAAAAGCTCGGTGGCGAGGTGCAGACCCTGTTCACTGGTGAAAACGGCCTGCTGGACCGCATGGACAAGGCCATCGCGCCTTTTGCCCAGACTGGCGGCGTTCTCGATCAGCGCACCACTGCGCTGAACAAGACCAAGACCAAGCTGGCTTCGGATCAGGCTGCCCTGGACCGCCGTATCGAGACCCTGACGGCAGTACTGACCAAGAAGTACAACGACATGGACACCCTGGTGGGCAAGTTGAAAGCCACCGCCAGCAACATCACCTCGATGTTCGAGGCGTTGACCGCGCAACAGAAAGGCTGATTGATACAAGGCGACAAAAGCCCGGCAACGTTCATGACGTCCCGGGCTTTTGGCTTTTGATCTAAAGTTTTTTGACGCCAGGTCGATACGCTGGTTATACGAACCCTTGAGTTTTGATGAGGTAGAACATGAATCCGATGTTAGCCCTTCGGCAATACCAGAAGATTGGTGCCCAGGCGCAGACTTCCGAAGCCAGCCCCCATCGTCTGGTGCAGATGCTGATGGAAGGCGGCCTGGATCGTATCGCCCAGGCCAAGGGGGCGATGGAGCGCAAGGATATTCCCAACAAAGGTATATTCATCAGCAAGGCCATCGGCATTATCGGCGGCTTGCGTGAAGGGCTCGATCTGGAAAAGTCACCTGACACCCTGGGTGATCTAGACAGCTTGTACACCTACATGATGACGCGCCTCACCGAGGCGAACATCAAGACCGATCCAAAGATTCTCGACGAGGTCGCCGATCTGCTGCGCACCGTCAAGGAAGGCTGGGACGCCATCGCTGCGCCGGGTCCGCAGTTCTAAGGAGATCACCATGAGTCTTGTATTGCAGCGCATCGAAGAAACCCGTGAAGCACTGGTCGCCGCCCTGGCCGAGCGTAACTGGGAAGCGATCGGTCAGTTGGATCTGGCCTGCCGTTCCTGCATGGAAGACATCTTGAGTGAAACTCCGGAAGATGAAGCCGCGTTGCGCGAGAATCTGCAGGAGCTGCTTGGGGTTTATCGGCAGCTTCTGGAAGTGACGACAGGGGAGCGTCAGGCGATAGTCGACGAGATGTCGCAGATCCATCAAGCACAGAACGCAGCAAAGGTTTACCATCTGTTCGGTTAATTAACCCCTAAGTTAATCCGAATCCAGTGCGCCATAAATTTGACTGTGCACGCTTTTTTGACTTAACTAGTGGCTGTTTTCAGATTTCAGACGTCTACCAGGCTCAAAATGCCTACAAGCGTCTAGCTTGCCCTGATTCCGGGCATTGAGTTGACTAGGGAAGTTGCTATTGCATGTGGCGTGAAACCAAAATTCTGCTGATTGATGACGATAGCGTCCGCCGCCGCGACCTGGCGGTGATTTTAAATTTTCTTGGCGAAGAAAATTTACCCTGCGGTAGCCATGACTGGCAGCAGGCTGTCGGCTCATTGTCATCAAGTCGTGAAGTAATCTGTGTCCTCATCGGGACTGTAAATGCTCCTGGTGCACTTTTGGGCCTGTTAAAGACACTCTCAACCTGGGATGAGTTCCTTCCAGTTTTGTTAATGGGCGATAATTCTTCCATTGACTTGCCGGAAGACCAGCGTCGTCGAGTGCTTTCCACCCTGGAAATGCCCCCCAGCTACAGCAAGTTGCTCGATTCCCTGCACCGTGCCCAGGTCTATCGTGAGATGTACGATCAGGCCCGCGAGCGCGGTCGCCATCGCGAGCCCAACCTCTTTCGCAGTCTGGTCGGCACCAGCCGGGCGATCCAGCATGTGCGGCAGATGATGCAGCAAGTGGCCGATACCGACGCCAGCGTGCTGATCCTCGGCGAGTCCGGGACCGGCAAGGAAGTGGTTGCGCGTAACCTGCACTATCACTCCAAGCGTCGCGAAGCGCCGTTCGTGCCCGTCAACTGTGGCGCGATTCCGGCCGAGTTGCTTGAGAGCGAACTGTTTGGCCATGAGAAGGGCGCCTTCACCGGAGCTATCACCAGCCGTGCCGGGCGTTTCGAGCTGGCCAACGGCGGCACCCTGTTCCTCGACGAAATCGGTGACATGCCGCTGCCGATGCAGGTCAAGCTGTTGCGCGTGTTGCAGGAGCGTACCTTCGAGCGCGTGGGTAGCAACAAGACCCAGAGCGTCGACGTGCGGATCATCGCGGCGACTCACAAGAATCTCGAGAGCATGATCGAGGTCGGCAGTTTCCGCGAAGATCTGTACTACCGCCTGAACGTGTTCCCGATCGAGATGGCGCCGCTGCGTGAGCGCGTGGAGGACATTCCGCTGCTGATGAACGAGCTGATCTCGCGCATGGAGCACGAGAAGCGTGGTTCGATTCGCTTCAACTCCGCGGCGATCATGTCGCTCTGTCGCCACGGCTGGCCGGGCAACGTCCGCGAGCTGGCCAACCTGGTGGAGCGCATGGCGATCATGCACCCCTACGGCGTTATCGGCGTGGTCGAGTTGCCGAAGAAGTTCCGCTATGTCGACGACGAAGACGAGCAACTGGTGGACAGCCTGCGCAGCGACCTGGAAGAGCGGGTGGCGATCAATGGCCACACGCCGGACTTCGCCGCCACCGCCATGCTGCCGCCGGAAGGCCTGGACCTGAAGGACTACCTCGGTGGTCTGGAGCAGGGCCTGATCCAGCAGGCGCTCGACGATGCCAACGGCATTGTCGCGCGGGCCGCGGAGCGCCTGCGTATCCGCCGCACCACGCTGGTGGAAAAAATGCGCAAGTACGGCATGAGCCGTCGCGAGGGTGATGAACAGGCGGATGATTGACGCCTGTTTTTTAACCTGTTGAAAACCGGGCGGTTTTTTTTCGGCACGGGTATTGCTAAGTCTCTCTCAACGTTCCGTTTAACTGACGGTCAGCCACGCGAGAGAGCACGATGCCCCAAGCCGCCCAGATGTCTCCTGTTCCTGAAACCCAGGGGCAATCGTCGTCCGTAGAGCAGGCAAGCCGGCTTGGCCTTGAGCAGGCGTTCGCCTTGTTCAACCAGATGTCGAGCCAGCTTACCGACTCCTACAGCATGCTTGAGGCTAGGGTGACCGAGCTCAAGGGCGAGCTGGCCGTGGTCAGCGCCCAGCGCATGCAGGAGCTGGCGGAAAAAGAGCGTCTGGCCAACCGTCTGCAAAACCTCCTCGATCTGCTGCCTGGCGGCGTCATCGTCATCGATGCCCAGGGCATTGTCCGTGAAGCCAATCCTGCTGCCTGCGACCTGCTGGGCCTGCCTCTCGAGGGCGAGCTATGGCGGCATGTGATCGCCCGCTGCTTCGCGCCACGAGAAGACGACGGCCATGAAATTTCCCTGAAGGACGGGCGGCGATTGTCGATCGCCACTCGTTCTCTGGATGCTGAGCCAGGCCAGCTGGTGCTGCTCAATGACCTGACTGAAACCCGTCACCTGCAAGATCAGCTGGCCCGTCATGAGCGCCTGTCGTCCCTTGGGCGCATGGTGGCGTCCCTGGCGCATCAGATTCGTACGCCATTGTCCGCCGCGCTGTTGTACGCCAGTCACTTGACCGAGCAAGAACTGCCCGTCGCCACCCAGCAGCGCTTTGCCGGGCGGCTGAAGGAGCGGTTGCATGAGCTGGAGCATCAGGTCCGCGACATGCTGGTGTTCGCCCGGGGCGAACTGCCGCTGACCGATCGCGTGACGCCCAAGGCGCTGCTGCAATCGCTGCAGGCAGCGGCCCTGACCCATGTGCAGGACGTGCCCGTGCGCTGGCAGTGCGACAGCCATGCCGGCGAGTTGCTGTGCAACCGCGACACGCTGGTGGGGGCGGTGCTCAACCTGATCGAGAACGCGATCCAGGCGAGTGCCGGCCAGGTGCGCCTGAAAGTCCATCTTTATACCCGTGGCAGCAGCCTACGGCTGTGCGTCAGCGATAGCGGCAGTGGTATCGACGCTGCTGTGCTGGAGCGCCTGGGTGAACCGTTTTTCACCACCAAGACCACGGGAACCGGCCTGGGCCTGACAGTCGTCAAGGCGGTGGCGCGTGCCCATCAGGGAGAATTGCTGCTGCGCTCGCGTCCTGGGCGCGGCACATGTGCGCTGGTGGTTCTGCCACTGTTCTGCGGCGCTCAAGGAGTGGAGTGAAGGTAATGGCAATCAAGGTTCTACTGGTTGAAGACGATCGCGCCTTGCGCGAGGCCCTGGCGGATACGCTGCTGTTGGCCGGTCATGACTACAAGGCGGTCGGCAGCGCGGAAGAAGCGCTGGAGGCGGCGTCTGGCGAGTCGTTCAGCCTGGTGGTCAGCGACGTCAACATGCCGGGCATGGATGGCCATCAGTTGCTGGGCCTGCTGCGTGCGCGCCAACCGCAATTGCCAGTCTTGCTGATGACCGCCCATGGCGCGGTCGAGCGGGCGGTTGAGGCTATGCGTCAAGGCGCCGCCGACTATCTGGTCAAGCCCTTCGAGCCCAGGGCCCTGCTGGATCTGGTGGCGCGACATGCCCTGGGTTGCCTGGGGGCGGCCGAGGGTGAAGGGCCGGTGGCATTCGAGCCGGCCAGTGCGCAGTTGCTCGAGCTGGCAGCGCGGGTCGCTCGCAGTGATTCCACGGTACTGATCTCGGGCGAGTCCGGCACCGGCAAAGAGGTGCTGGCGCGCTACATCCACCAGCAGTCCCATCGCTCCAGCCAGCCCTTTATCGCCATCAACTGCGCAGCGATTCCGGACAACATGCTCGAGGCCACACTGTTCGGTCACGAGAAGGGTGCCTTTACCGGCGCCATCGCCGCTCAGCCTGGCAAGTTCGAACAGGCCGATGGCGGCACCCTGCTGCTGGACGAGATCTCCGAAATGCCCCTGGCTTTGCAGGCCAAGCTGCTGCGGGTGCTGCAGGAGCGCGAAGTCGAGCGGGTCGGGGCGCGCAAGCCCATTGCCCTGGATATCCGGGTGGTGGCGACCACCAACCGCGACCTGGCCGGCGAAGTGGCGGCGGGGCGGTTCCGGGAGGATCTTTACTATCGGCTGTCGGTATTCCCGCTGGCCTGGCGTCCGCTGCGCGAGCGCACCGCCGATATCCTGCCGCTGGCCGAGCGTCTGTTGGCCAAGCACGTCAATAAAATGAAACACGCGGCCGCCCGATTATCCGCCGAAGCGCAGGCATGCCTGCTCGGTTATCCGTGGCCGGGCAATGTGCGTGAACTGGATAACGCCATCCAGCGTGCGCTGATTTTGCAGCAGGGCGGCCTGATCCAGCCGGAAGATTTCTGCCTCGGCGGACCGCTGGCCTGTGCGCCCTTGCCGGCCGTGGCCCCAGCCGTGGTAGCGGCGGCGCGCAGTGCGCCGGTGGAGGCCGAAGTGCCGCCCGCCGAGTCGGCGGGGGCCTTGGGCGACGATCTGCGGCGTCGGGAATTCCAGATGATCATCGACACCTTGCGGGCCGAGCGCGGCCGGCGCAAGGAGGCGGCCGAGCGCCTGGGTATCAGCCCGCGTACCTTGCGCTACAAGTTGGCGCAAATGCGCGATGCCGGAATGGATGTCGAGGCGTATCTGTTTGCGACATGAGTCGTTTAAGACTGAAGCCGCGCAGGCTTTTGTTCGGTGTCTCCGCGGAGCTGGCACCCTTGTTGCTAACACCTCACTAACCGCTGCGTGAGTGTCAAAAAATTGCGGGTCGTCGGAGAGAGTAGACCATGAGCCAAGGTATTGAATTTAATCGGTTGATGTTGGACATGCGGGCCATGCAAATGGACGCCATGGCCCAGCCAAAATCGGCCGCGGTGCCGCAGGTGAGCGGCAGCAGTTTTTCCGACATGCTTGGGCAGGCGGTGAACAAGGTCAACGACACTCAGCAGGCATCCAGCCAGCTGGCCAGTGCCTTCGAGATCGGCAAGAGCGGTGTCGACCTGACCGACGTGATGATCTCCTCGCAGAAGGCCAGTGTGTCCTTCCAGGCGTTGACCCAGGTGCGCAACAAGCTGGTTCAGGCGTACCAAGACATCATGCAGATGCCGGTTTAAGGACGAGATTGAGTCATGGCAGAAGCAGTCGCCGATAACGTACCGGCCAAGGCCACTCCGACAGAAGGCAAGCCGCCGCTGTTCGGATTGTCTTTTCTGGAAAACCTCTCCGAGATGACCATGTTGCGTCAGGTTGGCCTCATGGTCGGTCTGGCTGCCAGCGTGGCGATTGGTTTTGCCGTGGTGTTGTGGTCCCAGCAACCCGATTACCGTCCGTTGTACGGCAGCCTTGCCGGCATGGACGCCAAGCAGGTCATGGACACCCTGGCCTCCGCCGACATTCCTTACACCGTCGAGCCCAATTCCGGCGCCTTGCTGGTCAAGGCCGACGACCTGCCGCGCGCACGCCTCAAGCTGGCGGCCGCCGGCGTGGCCCCAGGCGACGGCAATATTGGTTTCGAGATTCTCGATAAAGAGCAGGGCCTGGGCACCAGCCAGTTCATGGAAGCGACCCGTTACCGTCGCGGCCTGGAAGGCGAGCTGGCGCGGACCATTTCCAGCCTGAACAACGTCAAGGGCGCGCGCGTGCACCTGGCGATCCCGAAAAGCTCGGTGTTCGTGCGCGACGAGCGCAAGCCCAGCGCTTCGGTACTGGTCGAGCTGTATTCCGGTCGTTCGCTGGAGCCGGGCCAGGTGGTGGCCATCGTCAATCTGGTGGCGACCAGCGTTCCCGAACTGAGCAAGTCGCAGATCACCGTGGTCGACCAGAAGGGCAACCTGCTCTCCGACCAGGCGGAAAACTCCGAACTGACCATGGCCGGCAAACAATTCGACTACAGCCGCCGCATGGAAAGCATGCTGACCCAGCGGGTGCACAACATCCTGCAACCGATTCTGGGCAACGACCGCTACAAGGCTGAAGTGTCCGCCGATGTGGACTTCAGCGCCGTCGAGTCGACTTCCGAACAATTCAACCCGGACCAGCCGGCCTTGCGCAGCGAGCAGTCGGTCAACGAACAACGCTCCAGCAGCCTGGGCCCGCAAGGCGTTCCTGGCGCCCTGAGCAACCAGCCGCCGTCGCCGGCCAGCGCGCCTCAGACTACCGGTGGCTCTACCGCTGCCGCTGGCATGGTGCAGCCAGGCCAGCCGCTGCTGGACGCCAACGGCCAGCAGATCATGGACCCGGCCACCGGCCAGCCGATGCTGGCGCCGTACCCCAACGACAAGCGTCAACAATCCACCAAGAACTTCGAGCTGGATCGCTCCATCAGCCACACCAAGCAACAGCAGGGTCGTCTGAACCGGCTGTCGGTGGCGGTGGTGGTGGACGATCAGGTCAAGGTCAATGCGGCCAACGGCGAAACCACCCGCGCACCCTGGAGCGCCGACGAATTGGCGCGCTTTACCCGCCTGGTGCAGGACGCCGTGGGTTTCGACGCCAGCCGTGGCGACAGCGTCAGTGTGATCAACGTGCCGTTCTCGGCCGATCGCGGTGAAGTGATCGCCGACATTCCGTTCTACTCGCAGCCCTGGTTCTGGGACATCGTGAAGCAGGTCCTGGGCGTGCTGTTTATCCTGGTCCTGGTGTTCGGCGTGCTGCGCCCGGTGCTCAACAACATCACCGGTGGCGGCAAGGGCAAGCAATTGGCGGGTCTCGGCAGCGATGTCGAACTCGGCGGCATGGGTGGCCTGGATGGCGAGCTGGCCAACGATCGCGTCAGCCTCGGCGGCCCGCAAAGCATCCTGCTGCCTAGCCCGAGCGAAGGCTATGACGCACAGTTGAACGCAATCAAGAGTCTGGTGGCAGAAGATCCGGGTCGCGTGGCCCAGGTCGTGAAAGAGTGGATTAACGCAGATGAGTGATAACCGAGCCGCTACCGCCAAACTGACCCGGGTCGACAAGGCCGCGATTCTGCTGCTGTCCCTGGGCTCCACCGATGCCGCGCAGGTGCTGCGCCACATGGGCCCCAAAGAGGTCCAGCGAGTGGGCGTGGCCATGGCGCAGATGGGCAACGTGCATCGCGAGCAGGTCGAGCAGGTGATGAGCGAGTTCGTCGACATCGTCGGCGACCAGACCAGCCTGGGCGTGGGCTCCGACGACTATGTGCGCAAGATGCTCACCCAGGCCCTGGGCGAGGACAAGGCCAACGGCCTGATCGACCGCATCCTGCTGGGCGGCAACACCAGTGGCCTGGACAGCCTGAAGTGGATGGAGCCGCGCGCCGTGGCGGACGTGATCCGTTACGAGCACCCACAGATCCAGGCGATCGTGGTCGCCTACCTCGATCCGGACCAGGCGGGCGAAGTGCTCGGCAACTTCGACCACAAGGCGCGCCTGGACATCATTCTGCGGGTTTCCTCGCTCAATACCGTACAGCCGGCCGCCCTGAAAGAACTCAACCAGATTCTCGAGAAGCAGTTCGCCGGCAACTCCAACGCCTCGCGTACCACCCTGGGCGGTATCAAGCGTGCTGCCGACATCATGAACTTCCTCGACAGCTCGATCGAAGGCCAGTTGATGGACTCGATCCGCGAAGTCGACGAAGACCTGTCCGGTCAGATCGAAGACCTCATGTTCGTGTTCAACAACCTTGCCGATGTCGATGACCGCGGCATCCAGGCGTTGCTGCGCGAAGTGTCTTCCGACGTGCTGGTCCTTGCCCTCAAGGGGTCGGACGAAGGCGTCAAGGAAAAGATCTTCAAGAACATGTCCAAGCGGGCTGCCGAACTGCTGCGCGACGACCTCGAGGCCAAGGGCCCGGTGCGCGTCAGCGATGTGGAAACCGCGCAGAAGGAAATCCTCACCATTGCCCGCCGTATGGCCGAAGCCGGAGAAATCGTTCTCGGCGGGAAGGGCGGCGAAGAAATGATCTAAGGTCGCTTTATGTCGTCCAGCAGTGATGAATCCCACAGCGACCTGATTCGCGCCCGGGACGTCGGTGGTTTCGACGTCTGGGCGCTGCCCAGTTTCGATCCCCATGTCCCCGAGCCCGAGCCGGAACCGGTTGAAGAGCCGCCAGCGGAGATCGAGGAAGTGCCGCTGGAAGAAGTCCAGCCACTGACCCTCGAAGAGCTCGAGAGCATTCGCCAGGAAGCCTATAACGAAGGCTTCGCCACGGGCGAAAAGGAAGGCTTCCACAGCACCACGCTGAAGGTCCGCCAGGAAGCCGAAGTGGCCCTGAGCACCAAGCTGGCAGCGCTGGAAACGCTGATGGGCAATTTGTTCGAGCCGATCGCCGAACAGGACACACAGATCGAAAAAGCCCTGGTCAACCTGGTGCAGCACATGACGCGCCAGGTGATCCAGCGCGAGCTGGCCATCGACTCCAGCCAGATCGAGCATGTCATGCGCGAAGCCCTCAAGCTGCTGCCGCTGGGCGTGGGCAATGTGCGCCTGTATATCAATCCGCAGGACTTCGCCCAGGTCAAAAGCCTGCGCGAGCGCCATGAGGAAAGCTGGCGCATCGTCGAGGACGAAGCCCTGTTGCCGGGCGGTTGCCGGGTCGAGACCGAGCACAGCCGTATCGACGCGACCATGGAAACGCGGATCGCCAAGATCATGGACAAGCTGTCCGACCAGCTTCACGAACAGGCTTTGCATCCCGCCGAACCGGACCTGAGCGTCGAGCTGGGGGCCGCCACGGGCAAGCCCGCCGCGGATGTCGACCCTGTCGACCTCGCGCAGGACCCCACCGATGCGCCTTGACCGCACCAGCTTCGGCAAGCGCCTGAGCAGCTACGCCGACGCCACCGAACTGCCGAACCAGCCCATTCTCGAAGGTCGCCTGCTGCGCATGGTCGGCCTGACCCTGGAGGCCGAAGGCCTGCGGGCGGCCATGGGCACGCGCTGCCTGGTGATCAACGACGACAGCTATCACCCGGTGCAGGTCGAGGCTGAGGTGATGGGTTTCTCCGGCAGCAAGGTATTCCTGATGCCGGTCGGCAGTGTCACTGGCATCGCGCCGGGCGCTCGGGTCGTGCCGCTGGCCCATACCGGCCGCCTGCCGATGGGCATGAGCATGCTCGGCCGGGTTCTCGACGGCGCCGGCCGTGCGTTGGACGGCAAGGGTGGAATGAAGGCCGAGGACTGGGTGCCGATGGACGGTCCGACCATCAACCCGCTCAAGCGCGACCCCATCAGCCGGCCGCTGGACGTGGGCATTCGCTGCATCAACGGATTATTGACGGTGGGTCGCGGTCAGCGTCTTGGCCTGTTCGCCGGTACCGGCGTGGGCAAGAGTGTGCTGCTGGGCATGATGACCCGCTTCACCGAGGCCGACATCATCGTGGTCGGGCTGATCGGTGAGCGGGGCCGTGAAGTTAAAGAATTCATCGAGCACATCCTCGGTGAGGAGGGGCTCAAGCGCTCCGTGGTGGTGGCGTCGCCGGCGGACGATGCGCCGCTGATGCGTCTGCGTGCGGCCATGTACTGCACGCGTATCGCCGAATATTTTCGCGACAAGGGCAAGAACGTCCTGTTGCTGATGGATTCCCTGACCCGTTTCGCCCAGGCCCAGCGGGAAATCGCCCTGGCCATCGGCGAGCCGCCCGCGACCAAGGGTTATCCGCCGTCGGTATTCGCCAAGCTGCCGAAACTGGTGGAGCGCGCGGGCAACGCCGAGGCCGGTGGCGGCTCGATCACCGCGTTCTACACCGTGCTGTCCGAAGGCGACGACCAGCAGGACCCGATCGCCGACTCGGCCCGTGGCGTGCTCGACGGGCACATCGTGCTGTCACGGCGCCTGGCGGAAGAGGGGCATTACCCGGCCATCGATATCGAGGCGTCCATCAGCCGGGTCATGCCGGCGGTGGTGACCCCGGAGCACATGACCCGCGCCCAGTATTTCAAGCAGCTGTGGTCGCGTTACCAGCAGGCGCGCGACCTGATCAGCGTCGGCGCCTATGTACCGGGCGGCGATCGCGAAACCGACACCGCCATCTCGCTGCAGCCGTCGATGGTCACCTACCTGCGCCAGGGGCTCAACGACAGCATCAGCCTGGGTGAAAGCGAAGCCCATCTGGAGATGGTTTTCGCTCCGGCGCCGGGCGGCTGATCCACCATGGCCAACAGCCGTGCCGCGCGTCTGGCGCCCGTGGTCGAAATGGCCGAAAGCGCCGAGCGCACCGCCGCCCAGCGCCTGGGGCATTTCCAGGGTCAGGTGCGCCTGGCGGAAAGCAAGCTGGGGGACCTGGAGCGCTTTCGTGCCGAATACCAGCAGCAGTGGATCGAGCGGGGCAGCGGCGGGGTTTCCGGCCAATGGCTGATGAACTACCAGCACTTCCTCAATCAGCTGGAAACCGCCGTGGGGCAGCAGCGGCAAAGCCTGGCCTGGCACCAGAACAACCTCAATCGCGCCCGGGAAACCTGGCAGCAGGCCTATGCCCGGGTCGAAGGCTTGCGCAAGCTGGTGCAGCGCTACATCGATGAAGCCCGCCAACTGGAAGACAAGCGCGAGCAGAAGCTGCTCGACGAGCTGTCCCAGCGCCTGCCGCGCCAGGATCCGTACTGAGCGCCATTCCGTTCGTCGCCGCCAGGCGCTCGTCAGCGACGCTTCGGCGGTTCGGGTTGCCCATGCTTGTACGGGGTGCTAAACCTTGTACAGATTGCCAATCACAAGGAAGCGGTATCATGTCAGTCGTTACTGAAGTATCACCGGACGGGCAAAAACTGACGATTTCGATCAAGGGACGTTTCGATTTTGGCCGACATCAAGAGTTTCGCGAGTCCTACGAGCGCCTCAACAAAAAGCCCGAATCCATAGTGGTGGACCTGAAAGACGCCACCTACCTCGACAGTTCTGCCCTGGGCATGCTGCTGTTGCTGCGCGATCACGCCGGCGGCGACGATTCCGACGTGCGAGTGATCAACAGCAACTCGGACGTGCGCAAGATTCTCGCCATTTCCAATTTCGACAAACTGTTCGACATCAGTTGATCGACATGCAGTCGATCGAGGCACCCCTGTGCGTGCTGATCGCCGAAGACGGCACGAGCGACCGCATGTTGCTGTCGAGCATCGTCCGGCGCCAGGGGCACGAGGTGCTGACGGCGAGTAACGGCGCCGAGGCGGTGGAACTATTCGTCCAGCAGCGCCCGCACCTGGTGCTGATGGACGCGATGATGCCGGTGATGGACGGTTTCGAGGCGGCCCGGCAGATCAAGCGCCTGGCTGGCGAAGCGCTGGTGCCGATCATTTTCCTGACCTCGCTCACCCAGAGCGAGGCGCTGGCGCGCTGCCTCGAAGCCGGCGGTGACGATTTTCTGGCAAAACCCTACAGTCCGGTGATCCTGGCGGCCAAGATCAAGGCCATGGATCGCTTGCGGCGCCTGCAGGAAACCGTGCTGCAGCAGCGCGACCAGATCACCCAGCACCATGACTACCTGCTCAACGAACAGCGGGTGGCCAAGGCGGTGTTCGACAAGGTGGCGCATTCCGGATGTCTGAGCGCGCCGAATATCCGCTACCTGCAATCGCCGTACGCGCTGTTCAACGGTGACTTGCTGCTGGCTGCCTTTACCCCGACGGGCGACATGCATGTGCTGTTGGGGGATTTCACTGGCCACGGCTTGCCGGCGGCCGTGGGCGCGATGCCCCTGGCCGAGGTGTTTTACGGCATGACGGCCAAGGGTTACGGGCTGCCGGAAACCCTGCGCGAGATGAATGCCAAGCTCAAGCGCATCCTGCCGGTGGGCATGTTCTGTTGTGCGACGCTGCTGTGCCTGAGTTTCCAGCGGCGGGCAGTGGAGGTGTGGAACGGCGGCATGCCGGATGGCTACCTGCATCGCCTGGCAAGCGGGGTGCGGGTGCCGCTGGTGGCCCACCATCTGCCGCTGGGGGTGCTGGGCGCCGAGGCATTCGACGACCGCACCGAAGTCTTTCCCATGGCCCTGGGCGACCGGGTGTTCCTGTTGTCCGATGGGGTGATCGACACCTGCGACGCCAACGAGCAATTGTTTGGTGTCGAGCGCCTGCAGCAGGTGTTTGCCGCCAACCGCGAGCCGGACCTGCTGTTCGAGGAGATCCAGCGGGCCCTGAGCGAGTTTGGTGGCGATGCGCGGGACGATGTGAGCATGGTCGAGGTCAGCCTGCTCGAGGCCCGGCAACTGACGCCGCCGGCGCTGGTGTATTCCGACAGCGGTCAGTCCTGCCCGCTGGACTGGTCGGTGAGTTTCGAGTATCGCGCCGCCACCCTCAAGCGCTTCAATCCTCTGCCTTACCTGCTGCAACTGTTGCTGGAGGTGCATGGCCTGCGGGCGCAGAGCGGGGCGCTCTACAGTGTGCTGGCCGAGTTGTATTCCAACGCCCTGGAGCATGGCGTATTGCGCCTGGACTCCAGCCTCAAGCGCGATGCCCAGGGCTTTTCCCGCTATTACCAGGAGCGCGCGGTACGCCTGGAAGCGTTGCAGGAGGGGTTTGTGCGGGTGCACCTGCAGGTGGAGCCTCAAGGTGCTGGCGGTCGTTTGCTGATCCGGGTCGAGGACAGTGGCAGTGGTTTCGATGTCGGCCGGGTGATGGCGCGGCCCGTCGATGGCGACCGCCTGTCCGGGCGTGGCGTCAGCCTGATCCGTCAGCTCAGCCGGCGTGCCAGCTGGTCTGACGATGGTCGTAGTGCCTGCGTGGAGTTTTCCTGGGAGCCTCTGGCATAATTCGCCGATTCTTGATCAAGGAGTGAGCAAGTGGCTGAAATTCATCTGGATCACGAGGTGCTGAACGCATTGCAGGAAGTCATGGAGGATGAGTATCCGTTGTTGCTCGACACCTTCCTCTGCGACTCCGAAGAGCGTTTGCGCCAGTTGCACAAGGTCGACGACCCCCGTCAACTTGTCGCCACTGCACACAGCTTCAAGGGCAGCAGCAGCAATATGGGGGCGATTCGCCTGGCCGAGCTCTGTCATCAGTTGGAGCAGCGTGCCCAGGACTCGTCGTTGCGTGGTATCGAGCAGCTGGTGGGCGAGATCGATGGTGAATTCGCCATTGTCCGGCAGCTGTGCCAGCAGGAACGCCAGCGTTTTCACTGCTGAAAAACCGTAGCAACCCAGGCTTTTTCCCGCGAGCCAGCAAAGCTGGCTCGACCTTTGCAATCAAGTCTCTCAACTGTACCTACGATCCCAGTGCAGCGGAGACCGTTTTCATGCCCCTTACCCCGAACATGCTGCTTCAGGCCGCCTCCCAGGCCAAGACTCAAGCGGCTTCCGCCATCCCCCAGGCCAGCGCCGCCGAGCCCGGGGATAAAGGCGCAAGCTTTGCCCGGGTGTTCGCCAAGGAAGCGCTCGGCAAGCCGGTAGCGGCCGCCGACGGCCCCATCAAGCCGGCTCGCGACAAGGGTGTCGAAACCGCTGCCAAGGTGGAACCGGGCAAGGGCAAGGCTGCCGCCCCCGAGCCGGCGGTTGCCGATAGCGGCAAAACCTTGCCTGCCGACAAGGCCGCCGCCAGTGACGACAAGGTTGCCGATGACCAGGCCGCGAGCAGCGATCAGGCGCTGGCCGACGGCACGCCGGTCGACCCGACCCTCGATCCGGCGCTGATGCAGGCGGCCCAGCCGGTGCCATTGCCGGCGCCCGAGCCGGAAGTGGCGGCAGCGCCGGTCCCGGCACAGCCGCCAGTGCAACCGCAAACGCCGCCGGTTGTACCGGTGGTGGCCAGTAGCGTGGCACCGGTGCCGGTCGATCCGGAATTCGACCCTGAAGCCGACCCGCTGGACGCGCTGCCGGTAGTACGCCTGGCGATGGAGCAGAGCGGCCATGTCTCGGCTTCCAGTCAGGCGCAGAACAAGGCGGCGCCGACCGTGATGGCCGATGACGGGCCGACTTCGGCCCAGACCTTCGCCAGCGGCATGGCCAACATGCTGGACCTGCAGGTGGACAAGGACAGCACCGAACAGGGCGGCGAAAAGGCCTTCAGTGGTCTGCTCGATGACGGTCTCAAGGACCTCAAGAGCGCTGCCAGCGACACCCGCGTCGACGATTTCGCCAACCGCCTGGCGGCCCTGACCCAGGCGGCCACGCCCAAGACCGCCAACGCCGTCCCGGTGAACCAGCCGCTGGCCATGCATCAGAGCGGCTGGACCGAAGAAGTGGTCAACCGGGTCATGTACCTGTCCAGCGTCAATCTGAAGTCGGCCGAGATCCAGTTGCAGCCGGCCGAGCTGGGGCGTCTGGATATCCGCGTGAACATGGTGCCGGACCAGCAGACCCAGGTGACCTTCATGAGTGCCCATGTCGGCGTGCGCGAAGCCCTCGAAGGGCAGATGCATCGCCTGCGCGACATGTTCCACCAGCAAGGCATGGGGCAGGTGGACGTCAACGTCTCCGACCAGTCGCGCAACTGGCAGGGTGGCCAGGAGCAGGCCCAGCAGGGGCAGCATCGCAGCAATGGCGCCAGTGCCAGTGGCGGGCGCCTGGATGGCGTGGATGAAGAGTTGCCGCCGAGCGCCGCCGAAGTCGCCGCCAGCACCAGCACGGTCATTGGCACCAGCGCCGTCGACTATTACGCCTGACCCGCTTCAGGCGTCATTGAACAGAAGATCGCCAGTCGCGTGGTACCGCGGCTGGCGATCTTTTGCTTTGCGCTGCCCTATCCCTTCGGTTCAGACAAATCTGGCATAACACTTGCTCTTGCCTTGCCGTGCGACTGTGAAAACCCGATTAGTGACGGATTATTGGCATGGCGAAGAGCGAAGCAGCAGAGAAAAACCCCGCCGGGAAAGGCAAACTCAAGCTTATCCTCTTGATTGTTCTGGCCTTGTTGCTGGCGATCGGTTTGTCCGTCGGGGCTACCTGGTACTTCATGCACAGCAGTGCCCAGAGCAAGCCTGCCGAGACGGCCGAGGCGACCAGCAGCGTCAAGCCGGCGGCCATCTACGAGCCCATGGCGCCGGCCTTCGTGGCCAATTACACGCAGAACGGCCGCCAGCGCTACATGCAGGTGAGCATCACGATGCTGGCGCGCAACCAGGCCGATCTGGACGCGCTGAAAGTGCATATGCCGGTGATCCGCAACAACCTGGTCATGCTGTTCTCCGGCCAGAGCTTCGACACCCTGGCGACTCCGGTCGGCCAGGAAATGCTGCGCCAGAAGGCCACCGCCAGCGTGCAGGAAGTGGCCCAGAAAGAGGTCGGCAAAGTGGTGGTCGAGCAGTTGCTCTTTACTAACTTCGTACTGCAGTAGGAACACGACATGGCCGTGCAGGACCTGCTGTCCCAGGATGAGATCGACGCGCTGCTGCATGGCGTCGATGACGGTCTGGTACAGACCGAACACGCCGCCGAGCCCGGCAGCGTCAAAAGCTACGACCTGACCAGCCAGGATCGCATCGTCCGCGGACGCATGCCGACCCTGGAGATGATCAACGAGCGTTTCGCCCGCTACACCCGTATCAGCATGTTCAACATGCTGCGCCGTTCGGCGGACGTGGCGGTGGGCGGCGTACAGGTGATGAAGTTCGGCGAATACGTGCACTCGCTGTACGTGCCGACCAGCCTCAACCTGGTGAAGATCAAGCCGCTGCGCGGTACCGCGCTGTTCATCCTCGACGCCAAGCTGGTGTTCAAGCTGGTGGACAACTTCTTCGGCGGCGACGGTCGTCACGCCAAGATCGAAGGCCGTGAATTCACCCCGACCGAATTGCGCGTGGTGCGCATGGTGCTGGAGCAGGCCTTCGTCGACCTGAAGGAAGCCTGGCAGGCGATCATGGAAGTCAACTTCGAGTACATCAACTCCGAAGTGAACCCGGCCATGGCCAACATCGTCGGCCCGAGCGAAGCGATCGTGGTCTCGACCTTCCACATCGAGCTCGATGGCGGTGGCGGCGACCTGCACGTGACCATGCCGTACTCGATGATCGAGCCGGTGCGGGAAATGCTCGACGCCGGCTTCCAGTCGGACCTGGACGACCAGGACGAGCGCTGGAGCAAGGCCCTGCGCGAAGACGTGCTGGACGTGGATGTGCCCTTGAGCGCCACCGTGGCCCGCCGGCAGTTGCGCCTGCGCGACATCCTGCACATGCAGCCAGGGGATGTGATCCCGGTGGAACTGCCCGAAGACATGATCATGCGCGCCAACGGCGTACCGGCGTTCAAGGTCAAGCTCGGTTCGCACAAGGGCAACCTGGCCCTGCAAGTGATCGAGCCGATCGAGCGCCGTTGAGCGGCGTTGTTATGAATTCGCTTTGTTAATGATTTTTTGCCCGCCGAGGACAACATGGCTGACGAACACGAAATGACTTCCGCAGAAGACCAGGCCCTGGCTGATGAGTGGGCGGCCGCCCTGCAGGAAACCGGCGATGCCGGGCAAGACGATATCGATGCCTTGCTGGCGGCCGACGCGGCCAGCGCGCCGGCGTCCAATCGCCTGCCGATGGAAGAGTTCGGCAGTGTGCCGAAGAACAACGAGCCGGTGACCCTCGATGGGCCGAACCTGGACGTGATCCTGGACATCCCGGTGTCGATCTCCATGGAGGTCGGCAGCACCGACATCAACATCCGCAACCTGCTGCAGCTCAACCAAGGGTCGGTGATCGAGCTCGATCGCCTGGCCGGCGAGCCGCTGGACGTGCTGGTCAACGGCACGCTGATCGCCCATGGCGAAGTGGTGGTGGTCAACGAGAAGTTCGGCATCCGCCTGACCGACGTGATCAGCCCGAGTGAACGCATCAAGAAGCTGCGCTAAGTGAGAAAGGCACTCGCGCTGTTCCTGGTCTGGCCGCTCTGGGCGCTGGCCGCCGAGCCGACGGCCGGTACCGCCGCGCCAGTGGTTGGCAGCAGCGGCGTGGCCGGGCAGCTGACCCAGCTGGTGCTGGGCCTGTTGCTGGTGGTGGGGCTGATCTTCTTCCTCGCCTGGCTGTTGCGCCGGGTGCAGCAGGCCGGACCGGCCGGCAAGGGGCAGGTCATCGAGCTGGTCGGCTCGCGGGCGCTTGGCCCGCGGGACCGGCTGGTGCTGGTGCAGGTCGGCAACGAACAGATTCTGCTCGGCCTGACGCCGGGCACCATCACGGCGTTGCATGTGCTCAAGGAGCCGGTGCAGGTGCCGAGCACCGAGCAGGCGACTCCGGAGTTTGCCCAGCGCCTGATGGAGCTGCTGGGCAAGGATCAGAAGGATAAGAAGTAATGCCGTTGCGCCTCCTCTTGACGTTGGCCCTGATGCTGGCGGCGCCGCTGGCGCTGGCGGCCGACCCGTTGTCTATCCCGGCGATCACCCTCGGCACCAATGCCGACGGCCAGCAGGAATACTCGGTCAGCCTGCAGATCCTGCTGATCATGACCGCGCTGAGCTTCATTCCGGCGTTCGTCATGCTGATGACCAGCTTCACCCGGATCATCATCGTGTTCTCGATCCTGCGCCAGGCCCTGGGCCTGCAGCAGACGCCGTCGAACCAGATCCTCACCGGCATGGCGCTGTTCCTGACGATGTTCATCATGGCCCCGGTGTTCGACCGGGTGAACCAGGATGCCCTGCAGCCGTACCTGGCGGAGAAACTCAACGCCCAGGACGCGGTGGCCAAGGCCCAGGTGCCGATCAAGGACTTCATGCTGGCCCAGACCCGCAGCAGCGACCTGGAGCTGTTCATGCGTCTGTCCAAGCGCACCGACATCGCGACACCGGACCAGGCGCCGCTGACGATCCTGGTACCGGCCTTCGTCACCTCGGAGCTGAAGACCGCGTTCCAGATCGGCTTCATGATCTTCATTCCGTTCCTGATCATCGACCTGGTGGTCGCCAGTGTGCTGATGGCCATGGGCATGATGATGCTGTCGCCGCTGATCATTTCCCTGCCGTTCAAGATCATGCTGTTCGTGCTGGTGGATGGCTGGGCCCTGATCATCGGTACCCTGGCGGGCAGTTTCGGTGGTGTTTAGAACCTTGTTGGCGGGTGACGCGCTATGACGCCTGAAGTCGCAGTAGACCTGTTTCGCGAAGCGCTCTGGCTGACCACCATGATGGTCGCCATCCTGGTGATTCCCAGCCTGCTGGTGGGCCTGCTGGTGGCGATGTTCCAGGCCGCCACCCAGATCAACGAACAGACCCTGAGCTTCCTGCCGCGCCTGTTGGTGATGCTGGTGACGCTGATCGTCGCCGGTCCCTGGCTGGTGCAAACCTTCATGGAATACATCCTGCAGTTGTACGGCAGTATTCCGCAGTTGATCGGCTAAGCCATGTCTCTGCTGGCGCTTACCGATACGCAGATCAGCACCTGGGTCGCGAGCTTCATGCTGCCGCTGTTCCGTATCGGCGCCGTGTTGATGACCATGCCGGTCTTCGGTACGACCCTGGTGCCGACCCGTATCCGCCTGTATTTCACCCTGGCCATCACGGTCGTGCTGGTGCCGGGCCTGCCGCCCATGCCGGCGGTCAATGCGCTGGATCTCAGCGGGCTGCTGCTGATCGCCGAGCAGATCATCATCGGCGCCTTGTTCGGCTTTTCCTTGCAGCTGTTCTTCCAGGCTTTCGTGATCGCCGGGCAGATCATTTCGACGCAGATGGGCATGGGCTTCGCGTCCATGGTCGACCCCACCAATGGCGTTTCGGCGGCGGTGATCGGGCAGTTCCTGACCATGCTGGTGACCTTGCTGTTCCTCGGCATGAACGGTCATCTGGTGGTCTTCGAGGTGCTGACCGAAAGCTTCACCACCTTGCCGGTGGGCAGCGCGCTGCTGGTCAACCATTTCTGGGAAATCGCCGGCAAGCTCGGCTGGGTGTTGGGCGCCGCCCTGTTGCTGGTATTGCCGGCGATCACCGCGCTGCTGGTGGTGAACATCGCCTTTGGCGTGATGACCCGCGCGGCGCCGCAGTTGAACATCTTCTCCATCGGTTTTCCGCTGACCCTGGTGCTGGGCCTGGTGATTTTCTGGGTCAGCCTGGGCGACATTCTCAACCAGTACCAACCGCTGGCCGTCGAGGCCCTGCAGTTGCTGCGCAACCTGGCACAGGCGCGTTGAACCATGGCTGAGAGCGAGAGCGGTCAGGACAAGACAGAAGACCCCACGGAGAAACGTAAAAAGGACTCCCGGGAAAAGGGCGAGATCGCCCGCTCCAAAGAGCTCAACACCCTGGCGATCACCATGATCGGGGCCGCCGGCCTGCTGATCTACGGCGCGGGGGTGGCGCAGGACCTGCTGGAAATCATGCGCCTGAATTTCTCCCTGCCGCGCGAGGTGTTGCTCAGCCCCGGCGCCATGGGCCTGTACCTGCTGCATTCGGGCAAGATCGCGATTATCGCCGCGATGCCGATCCTGCTGCCCCTGGTGCTGGCGGCGCTCATCGGCCCTATCTCCCTGGGCGGCTGGCTGTTTTCAACCAAGAGCCTGGCGCCCAAGTTCAGTCGCATGAACCCGCTCAGCGGCATGAAGCGCATGGTGTCGCCGACCTCGCTGATCGAGCTGCTCAAGGCCTTCGCCAAGTTCGTGGTGATCCTGATCGTGGCCTTGTCGGTGCTGTCCTCGGATATCGACGACCTGCTGCGGATCGCCCACGAGCCGCTGGAGCAGGCGATCATCCACAGCGTGCAAGTGGTGGCCTGGAGTACCTTGTGGATGGCCTGCGGGCTGATCCTGATCGCCGCGGTGGACGTGCCGGTGCAGCTGTACCAGAGCTACAAGAAACTGCTGATGACCAAGCAGGAAGTGCGGGACGAGCACAAGGACCAGGAAGGGCGTCCGGAGGTCAAGCAGCGGATTCGCCAGGTCCAGCGCGAGATGTCGCAACGGCGGATGATGGCGGCGATTCCCGAGGCGGACGTGGTCATCACCAACCCGACCCACTACGCCGTGGCGCTCAAGTACGACGCCGAGAAGGGCGGGGCGCCGGTGTTGCTGGCCAAGGGCAGCGATTTCCTGGCACTGAAGATCCGCGAGATCGCCGTGGCCAACGAAGTGCTGTTGCTGGAGTCGCCGGCGCTGGCGCGTTCGATCTACTACTCCACCGAGTTGGAGCAGGAAATCCCCGCCGGGCTCTATCTGGCGGTGGCCCAGGTGCTGGCGTATGTCTATCAGATTCGCCAGCACCGCGCCGGCAAGGGCAAGCGTCCCGATCCGCTCAAGGACCTGCCGATTCCGCCGGATTTGCGGCGCGATTCCTGAGGTCGGCGTTTGGCTGTGCCGACGTTATCGCGAGCAAGCTCGCTCCTACAGAATTCACGCCCGGCCTGTAGGAGCGAGCTTGCTCGCGATGGTGCTGAAAGCGCCTTTTATGACGACTGATGGCGCAACGCCATAAATCAGTTTTCCTTCCGGGCCAAAGTTGGAAGGCTTCTTGCAATACCCGCCCTGCGCCGCCTCCAGGCGTCAAAAGTTTGCTTCAAGGGAACGGGGAATACCGGTGGATCGCTCTCAGTTAATCAGTACGGCTCGCACTAACCTGGCTGACCTCAGTCGGGGGAACCTGGGTGTGCCGCTGTTGCTGCTGGTCATGTTGGCCATGATGATGCTGCCGGTGCCGCCGTTCCTGCTGGACGTGTTCTTCACCTTCAACATCGCCCTGTCGATCGTCGTCCTGCTGGTCTGCGTGTATGCCTTGCGGCCGCTGGATTTCGCGGTATTCCCGACCATCCTGCTGGTGGCGACCCTGTTGCGCCTGGCGCTGAACGTGGCCTCCACACGGGTGGTGATGCTCCACGGCCAGGACGGTCACGCCGCCGCGGGCAAGGTGATCCAGGCCTTCGGCGAGGTGGTGATCGGCGGTAACTACGTGGTCGGTATCGTGGTGTTCGCGATCCTGATGATCATCAACTTCGTGGTGGTGACCAAGGGCGCCGGGCGGATTTCCGAGGTGAGCGCGCGTTTCACCCTGGATGCGATGCCGGGCAAGCAGATGGCTATCGACGCCGACCTCAACGCTGGCCTGATCGACCAGGCCCAGGCCAAGGCGCGCCGCCAGGAAGTGGCCCAGGAGGCCGAGTTCTACGGTTCCATGGACGGTGCCAGCAAGTTCGTCCGCGGTGACGCCATCGCCGGCCTGCTGATCCTGTTCATCAACCTGATCGGCGGCATGGCGGTCGGTATCTTCCAGCACCACATGTCCTTCGGCGATGCCGGCCGGGTCTACGCCTTGCTGACCATCGGTGACGGTTTGGTGGCGCAATTGCCATCGCTGCTGCTGTCCACCGCGGCCGCGATCATGGTGACCCGTGCTTCCGGTTCCGAAGACATGGGCAAGCAGATCAACCGGCAGATGTTCGCCTCGCCCCGGGCCCTGGCTGTCGCCGCCGGCCTGATGGCGGTGATGGGCCTGGTGCCGGGCATGCCGCACTTTTCCTTCCTGAGCATGGCGGCCCTGGCGGCCGGCGCCGCGTACCTGTTCTGGAAGCGCCAGAACGTGGTCAAGGTCAAGGCGCTGGAAGAGGTCAAGCGCCAGCAGGAACTGCTGCCTTCGCCGGCCCGCGCCATGGAAACCAAGGAGCTGGGCTGGGATGACGTGACCCAGATCGACATGATCGGCCTGGAAGTCGGCTATCGCCTGATTCCCCTGGTGGACCGCAACCAGGGTGGGCAGCTGCTGGCGCGGATCAAGGGCGTGCGCAAGAAGTTGTCCCAGGATCTCGGCTTCCTCATGCCGACCGTACATATTCGCGACAACCTCGACCTGGCGCCCAGCGCTTACCGGCTGACGCTGATGGGGGTGATCCTGGCCGAGGCCGAGATCTATCCGGATCGCGAGCTGGCGATCAACCCGGGGCAGGTCTACGGCACGCTCAACGGCATCACCGCCAAAGATCCGGCCTTCGGCCTGGAGGCGGTGTGGATCGAGATCAGCCAGCGCGCCCAGGCGCAGTCGCTGGGCTACACCGTGGTCGACGCCAGTACCGTGGTCGCCACCCACCTCAACCAGATTCTGTACAAGCACTCCAGCGAGCTGATCGGCCACGAAGAAGTCCAGCAGCTCCTGCAACTGCTGGCCAAGGGCTCGCCGAAGCTGGCGGAAGAGCTGGTGCCGGGCGTTCTGTCGTTGTCCCAGCTGCTCAAGGTGCTGCAGGCGCTGCTGGCCGAACAGGTGCCGGTGCGCGATATCCGCAGCATTGCCGAAGCCATCGCGAACAATGCCGCCAAGAGTCAAGATACTGCCGCTTTGGTGGCCGCGGTGCGTGTCGGATTGTCGCGCGCCATCGTGCAAAGCATTGTAGGGACTGAGTCCGAGCTGCCTGTGATCACCTTGGAGCCCAGGTTGGAACAGATTTTGCTCAATAGTCTGCAGAAGGCAGGACAAGGCTCGGAAGAGGGTGTTCTGTTGGAGCCAAGCATGGCTGAGAAGCTGCAGCGTTCGTTGATCGAAGCCGCGCAGCGCCAGGAAATGCAAGGTCAACCGGTGATTCTGTTGGTAGCCGGTCCGGTCCGCGCGATGCTCTCGCGGTTTGGACGCCTGGCAGTCCCGGGCTTGCACGTGTTGGCTTACCAGGAAATCCCTGACAACAAGCAAGTGACCATCGTTGCGACAGTAGGGCCCAACGGCTGAGGTAGTGGGTTATGCAAGTTAAGCGTTTTTTCGCCGCCGATATGCGTCAGGCCATGAAGCTGGTTCGTGATGAGCTGGGCGCCGACGCCGCCATCATTGGCAATCGCCGCATCGCCGGCGGTGTCGAGCTGACGGCTGCCCTGGATTACAAGCTGTCGGCGCTGGCGCCTCGGGTTCCGAACATGGAGCTCGAGGACGAACTGCGCAAGACTCAGTCGCGCATCGTCACCGCCCAGGCCGAACTGAGCCTGCGTGGCGATGGCGACGGCAGCACCAATCGCCAGCTGTTCGCCGGCCTGCCGCTGACCGCCGCCGAGCCGCTGATCGAACCGACGTTCAACGAGCCCCATCGCCCGGCCCCGGTGGCCGCCGCGCCGGCTGTCGATCAACGGGCACTGGACTCGATGCGTTTTGAGCTCAATGGTCTGCGCGAGCTGCTGGAAGTCCAGCTCGGTTCCCTGGCCTGGAGCCAGCTGCAAGGTAGCCGGCCTGAGCAGGCCAACCTCTGGCGGCGCCTGCAGCGTATCGGTTTGTCCGGTCCGCTGGCCCGCGACCTGCTGGCGCTGATCACAGAAATCGACGAGCCCCGCCAGGCCTGGCGCATGCTCCTGGCCCACCTGGCGCGGATGATCGTGACCCCGGAAGTCGAGCCGTTGGAAGAGGGCGGTGTGATCGCCATGGTCGGCCCCGCCGGCATGGGCAAGACCACCACCCTGGCCAAGCTGGCGGCCCGTTACGTGCTCAAGTACGGCGCGCAGAACATCGCGCTGGTGAGCATGGACAGCTACCGCATCGGCGCCCAGGAACAACTCAAGACCCTGGGCCGGATCCTCAATGTCTCGGTGACCCATGTCGATCCGGGCCAATCCCTGGCGCAAGCCCTCGATCCGCTGCTGCGCAAACGCGTGGTGCTGATCGACACCGCCGGCCTGCAAGCCAGCGACCCGGCCCTGCGCATGCAGCTGGAAAGTCTGGCTGGACGCGGGATCCGGGCAAAAAATTATCTGGTATTGGCAACCACCAGCCAGAAACAGGTTCTAACCGCCGCGTACCACAGCTACAAGCGTTGCGGGCTGGCCGGCTGCATCCTGACTAAACTGGATGAAACCGCCAGCCTTGGTGAGGTGTTGAGCCTGGCGATCAGTCACGAACTCCCCGTTGCCTATCTGACCGATGGCCCACGGATTCCGGACGATTTGCACTTGCCACGCCGTCATCAGCTGGTCAGTCGTGCGGTGAGCGTGCAGATGCAGGAAGAACCCAGCGAAGAAGCCATGGCTGACATGTTCGCTGACCTCTACCACAACCCGACCAAGCGGGTTGGCTGAGGGAATCATGAAAAGATTGCAATGTACCTACATCGATGGTCTGCCAGGCATTGTTCCGTTAGTGAACGCGCAGCCAGTTATGTGGCCCCGTCTAAGTAAGACAAGGTAAAGAACGAACATGGGCAGCATGCATCCCGTACAGGTGATCGCGGTGACCGGCGGCAAAGGTGGCGTCGGCAAGACTAACGTGTCAGTGAACTTGTCCCTGGCCCTAGCGGAGCTCGGCCGGCGCGTCATGCTGCTGGACGCCGACCTGGGTCTGGCTAACGTCGACGTGCTATTGGGGCTGACCCCCAAACGGACCCTCGCCGACGTGATCGAAGGCCGCTGCGAGCTGCGCGATGTGCTGCTGCAGGGGCCGGGTGGAATCCGTATCGTGCCGGCGGCGTCCGGCACCCAGAGCATGGTTCATCTGAGCCCGGCGCAGCATGCCGGCCTGATCCAGGCCTTCAGCGACATTGGCGACAACCTCGATGTGCTGGTGATCGACACCGCTGCCGGCATCGGCGACTCGGTGGTCAGCTTCGTCCGCGCCGCACAGGAAGTCCTGCTGGTGGTCTGCGACGAGCCGACCTCGATCACCGACGCCTACGCGCTGATCAAGCTGCTCAACCGCGACTACGGCATGAACCGCTTCCGCGTGCTCGCCAACATGGCGCAGAGCCCGCAGGAAGGCCGCAACCTGTTCGCCAAGTTGACCAAGGTCACGGACCGCTTCCTGGACGTGGCCCTACAATATGTCGGCGCCGTGCCTTACGACGAATGCGTGCGCAAGGCCGTGCAAAAGCAACGTGCGGTCTATGAAGCGTTTCCGCGTTCGAAGTGCGCGCTGGCGTTCAAGGCCATTGCGCAGAAAGTCGATACCTGGCCGTTGCCGGCCAACCCACGTGGACATCTGGAATTTTTCGTCGAGCGGCTAGTGCATCAGACAGCGGGACCGGTGCTATGAGCGCCAGCGGCTACAACCTTTACAAAAAGTCGGCACGTGACAGCCAGTACGAATTGATCGAGCGTTATGCGCCCCTGGTCAAGCGTATTGCCTATCACCTGCTGGCGCGCCTGCCGGCCAGTGTCCAGGTCGAAGACCTGATCCAGGCCGGGATGATCGGTCTGCTCGAAGTGTCGACCAAGTACGACGCGAGCAAGGGCGCGAGTTTCGAGACGTACGCGGGTATCCGTATCCGTGGTGCGATGCTCGATGAGGTCCGTAAAGGTGACTGGGCGCCGCGTTCGGTACATCGCAATACCCGGATGGTGAGCGATGCCATTCGCGCAATTGAAGCTAAAACCGGTCGTGACGCTAAAGATCATGAAGTTGCGGCCGAACTTCAATTGAGTCTCGACGATTATTACGGGATTTTGAACGACACCTTGGGCAGTCGCCTGTTCAGCTTCGACGACCTGTTGCAGGACGGCGAGCATGAAGGGCTGCATGAGGATGGCGCGAGTGCTCATCTCGAGCCGTCGCGCGACCTGGAGGACGAACGTTTCCAGGCTGCGCTGGCGGACGCGATTGCCAATTTGCCGGAGCGTGAGCGACTGGTCTTGGCGCTGTACTACGACGAAGAGCTGAACCTCAAGGAAATCGGTGAGGTCCTGGGGGTCAGCGAATCGCGGGTCAGCCAGTTACACAGCCAGTGCGCGGCCCGTTTGCGGGGGCGTTTGGGAGAGTGGCGAGCGCGCTGACAGGCAGTGTGGGGGACACTGCGGACGAGACTGGCACGACGTTGCCGGCCTCGCGGTGTGTATTCCATGCAGTCGTTGAGTGCTCTGCCTGATTGATTGAATGGCGCGTTCAGGTGCTGGACGCGTTTAAGACTGCTTGGAGGTCGAATTGGACAAGAACATGAAAATCCTCATCGTTGATGACTTCTCAACGATGCGGCGGATCATAAAAAACCTGTTGCGTGACCTGGGTTTCACCAACACGGTCGAGGCTGACGATGGCACCACCGCCATTCCGGTCCTCAACAGTGGGAGCATCGACTTTCTGGTAACGGACTGGAACATGCCTGGCATGACCGGTATCGATCTGCTGCGCCATGTGCGCGCCGATGAAAAACTCAAGCACCTGCCGGTACTCATGGTGACCGCTGAAGCCAAGCGCGAACAGATCATCGAAGCTGCCCAGGCCGGCGTAAACGGCTATGTGGTCAAGCCCTTCACGGCCCAGGCGTTGAAAGAAAAGATCGAGAAGATCTTCGAACGCATCGGTTGAGATGTGGAACCATTCCGCCACGGGGGAGCTATGGAGCACAACGAATCTTCATTGGGCGATTTCGAATCGACCCTGAAAAAACACGCACTCGAACTGGTCGACAGCCTTGAAAAAGGCAAGTTCGGCGAAGCCGTGCAACTGATCCATGAGCTCAACCAGACCCGTGACCGCGGCCTGTACCAGGAAGTCGGCAAGCTCACCCGCGAGCTGCATAGCGCCATCGTCAATTTCCAGATTGACCCGCATATGCCGCAAGCCGAGGAAGTTTCACAGATCACGGATGCCACCGAGCGCCTGTCCTATGTGGTCAGGCTGACCGAGGCCGCGGCCAACCGCACCATGGATCTGGTCGAGAGCGCCACCCCGTTGGTCAATGGCCTGAGCAGCGAAGCCCAGGCCCTGAGCGCCGACTGGGGACGTTTCATGCGTCGCGAACTGGGCGCCGAAGAATTCCGCGACCTGGCCCGCCGGGTGGACGGTTTCCTGACCCGCAGCGAGCAAGAGACGCGGGCGGTATCGAGCAACCTCAACGACATTCTGCTGGCGCAGGACTACCAGGACCTGACCGGTCAGGTGATCAAGCGCGTGACCCAGTTGGTCACCGAAGTCGAGAGCAACCTGCTCAAACTGGTCCTGATGGCCAGCCAGGTCGATCGTTTTGCCGGCATCGAACATGACCGTGAATCGATCCTCGCTGAAAAAGATCCGCAAAAACATCTGGCCAAGGGTGAAGGTCCGCAGATTCATGCCGATAAACGTGAAGACGTTGTATCCGGTCAGGACGATGTCGACGATTTGCTTTCCAGCCTTGGATTTTAGGTCGTGACGACGGTTAATGACGGTCGCGCCGCCGCCCCGCAAGGCGCAAGACTAGGCACGAGGAGAGTGGTTTGGTTTTTCCAAATGAGCGACGAGTAACGACGGATTGCGCCTTGCGGGGCGCGGCCCGAAGGGTTGGAACTGTGAGCGCGCCATGCGGCGTTGCGAGACTCGGCAAGGAAACGACCCTTGCCAGCGTCTCGCGCCTTGCCTGGCACGCTCACAGTTCCAACGCGATCCGTCATTAACCGTCATCACGACCTAGTAGGAGCACCCATACATGAGCTTCGGCGCCGATGAAGAAATCCTTCAGGATTTTCTGGTTGAGGCCGGCGAGATTCTAGAGCAACTGTCCGAACAACTGGTCGAGCTGGAAAGCCGGCCGGACGATGCGGATCTGCTCAACGCAATTTTTCGCGGTTTTCACACTGTAAAAGGGGGCGCCGGCTTCCTCCAGCTCAACGAGCTGGTGGAGTGCTGCCACATCGCCGAGAACGTGTTCGACATCCTGCGCAAGGGTGAGCGTCGCGTCGACGCGGAACTGATGGACGTGGTGCTCGAAGCACTGGACGCGGTGAACGGCATGTTCGGCCAGGTGCGCGAGCGTACCGAGATCACCGCCGCCACTCCGGAACTGCTGGCTGCCCTGGCCCGCCTGGCCGAGCCTGCCGGAGCCGAGGAGGTCGCCGCGCCGGTGGCCGAGGTTGAGACAGTTGTTGAGCCGGTTGCCGAATCGGCCGAAAGCGAGTCCGGCGATATCACCGACAGCGAGTTCGAGCAGCTGCTCGATTCGCTCAATGCCGCCAAGGCCGAGGCCGAAGCCCCGGCCGCTGTTGCCCCCACTGCGCCCGCAGCCGGTGGCGAAGCAGCCAGCGACGAAATTACCGACGCCGAGTTCGAGTCGCTGCTCGACCAATTGCATGGCAAGGGCCAGTTCGCACCGGATGCGGTGGCACCTTCGGCCACGGCGCCTGCCGCGGAAAAAGCCGCGGCCAGCGACGAAATCACCGATGACGAATTCGAAGCACTGCTGGACCAGTTGCACGGCAAAGGCAACTTTGCGGTAGAGGCGCTGGATTCCGCAGTGGCCGCGGCGGTACCGCCGGCTGCACCGAGTGCGGCCGCCGCCGGTAGCGACCTGATCACCGACCAGGAATTCGAATCCCTGCTCGACGAGCTGCATGGCAAGGGCAAGTTCTCTGAAGTAGCGGCTGCTGCCGCGACCAAGGGGAGCGCAACGGCGGTCACGGCTTCGGCGCCTGCCGCTGTCGCCAAGCCGGCAGTGAAGAAAGCCGAAGCCAAGGTCGAAGCACCGAAACCGGCAGCCGCCGCTGCTCCGGCACCTGCTCGTGCTCCGGCAGCCGCCCCGGCGGAAAAGCCGGTCAGCGAAGCCGAAACCACGGTGCGGGTCGATACCGCGCGGCTGGACGAAATCATGAACATGGTCGGCGAGCTGGTGCTGGTGCGTAACCGCCTGGTGCGCCTGGGGCTCAACAGCGGCGACGAAGCCATGTCCAAGGCCGTGTCGAACCTCGACGTGGTCACGGCCGACTTGCAGACCGCGGTGATGAAGACCCGGATGCAGCCGATCAAGAAGGTCTTCGGGCGCTTCCCGCGCCTGGTTCGCGACCTGGCCCGCCAGCTCAAGAAAGAGATCAACCTGGAGCTGGTCGGCGAAGAGACCGACCTCGACAAGAACCTCGTCGAGGCCCTGGCCGACCCGCTGGTGCACTTGGTGCGCAACGCCGTCGACCACGGTATCGAGTCGCCGGAAGAGCGCGAGGAGGCGGGCAAGTCCCGTGGCGGCAAGGTGGTGCTGGCGGCCGAGCAGGAAGGCGACCACATCCTGCTGTCGATCTCCGATGACGGCAAAGGCATGGACCCGAACGTCCTGCGCGCCATTGCGGTCAAGCGTGGGGTGATGGACAAGGATGCCGCCGATCGCCTGAGCGACACCGAGTGCTACAACCTGATCTTCGCCCCGGGCTTCTCGACCAAGACCGAGATCTCCGACGTGTCCGGCCGCGGTGTGGGCATGGACGTGGTGAAGACCAAGATTTCCCAGCTCAACGGTTCGATCAACATCTACTCGACCAAGGGCCAGGGCTCGAAGATCGTCATCAAGGTGCCGCTGACCCTGGCGATCATGCCGACCCTGATGGTGATGCTGGGCAACCAGGCGTTCGCCTTCCCGCTGGTCAACGTCAACGAAATCTTCCACCTGGATCTGTCGCGCACCAACGTGGTCGACGGCCAGGAGGTGGTGATCGTTCGCGACAAGGCGCTGCCACTGTTCTACCTCAAGCGCTGGCTGGTCAGTTCCGCGGCTCACGAAGAGCAGCGCGAAGGCCACGTGGTGATCCTTTCGGTCGGCACCCAGCGGATCGGCTTCGTCGTCGATCAACTGGTCGGCCAGGAAGAAGTCGTCATCAAGCCATTGGGCAAGATGCTCCAGGGAACTCCGGGCATGTCTGGCGCCACCATCACCGGTGACGGCCGCATCGCCCTGATTCTCGATGTTCCGAGCATGCTCAAGCGTTACGCCGCACGGCGTATTTGAATACCGGAGGGGCGGGGCCATTTGCCTTGCCCCGCCTAACGGAGTGTTTATGGCAGTCAAGGTCCTGGTGGTGGATGATTCGGGTTTTTTCCGCCGCCGCGTCTCGGAAATTCTTTCAGCGGATATCAATATCCAGGTCGTCGGTACCGCGACCAACGGTAAAGAGGCGATCGATCAGGCTCTGGCGCTCAAGCCGGACGTGATCACCATGGACTACGAGATGCCGATGAT
The DNA here is from genome assembly GCF_024610635.1 of Pseudomonas sp. T8. Classification (NCBI taxonomy): domain Bacteria; kingdom Pseudomonadati; phylum Pseudomonadota; class Gammaproteobacteria; order Pseudomonadales; family Pseudomonadaceae; genus Pseudomonas; species Pseudomonas sp. T8. The sequence goes on along the minus strand of NZ_CP102374.1, from coordinate 2,433,386 downwards.
GGATGGCATCACGGCGGTGCGGCACATCATGCAGCGCTGCCCGACGCCGGTGTTGATGTTCTCCTCGCTGACCCATGAAGGCGCCCGGGTGACCCTGGATGCGCTGGATGCCGGTGCGGTGGATTTCCTGCCGAAGAACTTCGAAGACATCTCGCGCAATCCCGAGAAGGTCAAGCAACTGCTGTGCGAGAAGGTCCACAGCATCTCGCGCAGTAACCGTCGTTTCAGCAGCTACAGCGCGCCGGCGCCACAACCGGCGGCGGCACCTGCGCCTGCTCCATCGAGCTCCAGCAGTTTCAGCGGCACGGCCCCGGCGCGTCCGGCTCCGGCGCCGGTTCCTGCCCGCGCGGCAGCCACTGGCTCGTCGGCGGCCCCCAAGCGCAAGGCCTACAAGCTGGTGGCCATCGGTACTTCCACCGGTGGCCCGGTGGCCCTGCAGCGGGTGCTGACCCAGTTGCCGGCCAACTTCCCGGCGCCGATCGTGCTGATCCAGCACATGCCGGCGGCCTTCACCAAGGCGTTCGCCGAGCGCCTGGACAAGCTCTGCCGGATCAGTGTCAAGGAAGCCGAGGATGGCGACATCCTGCGTCCGGGCCTGGCGCTGCTGGCACCGGGTGGCAAGCAGATGATGGTCGACGGCCGTGGCGCGGTGAAAATCCTCCCTGGCGACGAGCGTCTGAACTACAAGCCGTGCGTGGACATCACCTTCGGTTCGGCGGCCAAGTCCTACGGTGACAAAGTTCTGGCGGTGGTGCTCACCGGCATGGGCGCCGACGGTCGCGAAGGCGCGCGCCTGCTCAAGCAGGGCGGCAGCGCGGTCTGGGCCCAGGATGAAGCGAGCTGCGTGATCTACGGGATGCCGATGGCGATCGTCAAGGCGGAGCTGGCGGATGCGGTGTACGGCCTGGACGACATCGGCAAGCACCTGGTCGAGGCCTGTCTCTGATGGATGTGCTAAGCCTCATCGGGATCATCATGGCGTTCGTCGCCATCATCGGTGGCAACTACCTGGAAGGCGGTCATCTGTCGGCCCTGGCCAATGGTCCGGCGGCGCTGATCGTGCTGGGCGGGACCATCGGTGCGGCGTTGCTGCAGTCGCCGCTGAGCGCCTTCAAGCGGGCCATGCAGATCCTTGGCTGGATCCTGTTCCCGCCGCGGGTCGACCTGCCTGGCGGCATCGATCGCGTCGTCAACTGGAGCCTGACCGCCCGCAAGGAAGGCCTGCTGGGCCTGGAAGGCGTGGCGGATGCCGAGCCCGACACCTACTCGCGCAAGGGCCTGCAACTGCTGGTGGACGGCGCCGAGCCGGAATCCATCCGCAGCATCCTGGAAGTGGATTTCTACACCCAGGAGAGCCGCGACATCGAAGCGGCCAAAGTCTTCGAAAGTATGGGCGGCTACGCGCCGACCATCGGCATCATCGGTGCGGTCATGGGCCTGATCCATGTCATGGGCAACCTGGCCGACCCGTCGCAGCTGGGCAGCGGTATCGCCGTGGCCTTCGTCGCGACCATCTACGGCGTGGCCAGCGCCAACCTGGTGTTGCTGCCGATCGCCGCCAAGCTCAAGTCCATAGCCTTGCGGCAGTCGCGTTATCGCGAAATGTTGCTTGAAGGAATCCTGTCGATTGCCGAAGGTGAAAACCCTCGTTCCATTGAGTTGAAGCTGCAAGGCTTCATGGATTGATGGGGGTAATGGACTATGTCCCGTCGTCGCCGGCATGAAGAGCATGTCAACCATGAGCGTTGGCTGGTGTCCTACGCGGACTTCATCACCTTGCTGTTCGCCTTTTTCGTGGTCATGTACTCGATCTCCTCGATCAACGAGGGCAAGTACAAGGTCATTTCCGAAGCGCTGATCGGTGTGTTCACCGACTCGGACCGCGCCCTCAAGCCGATTCCCATCGGTGAGGAGCGGCCCCAGACCGTGACCCCGGCCAAGCCGCTGGTCAAGGACAGCGAGCAGACCGATGCCGGTATCGCCGGCGCCAGCGACCCGCTGAAAAGCATCGCCGACGATATCAGCGCAGCCTTTGGCGACCTGATCAGCTCCAACCAGATGACCGTGCGCGGCAATGAGCTGTGGGTCGAGATCGAACTCAACTCCAGCCTGTTGTTCGGCAGCGGCGATGCCATGCCCAGCGACCTGGCGTTCAACATCATCGACAAGGTGGCGGCGATCCTCAAACCCTTCGACAACCCGATTCACGTCGAGGGTTTTACCGACAACCAGCCGATCCAGACTGCGCAGTACCCGACCAACTGGGAGCTGTCGTCGGCCCGTTCGGCGAGCATCGTGCGGATGCTGGCGATGCAGGGGGTCAATCCGCAGCGCCTGGCGTCGGTCGGCTACGGCGAGTTCCAGCCGGTAGCCAATAACGCGACGGCCGATGGCCGTGCCCGCAACCGTCGGGTGGTGCTGGTGGTGTCGCGCAATCTCGATGTACGCCGCAGCCTGACAGGCACCGGCACCGCCCATGCAACACCGGATGCGGCATTGAAGCGGGCTGGCACACAAACTGCACCTACGCCAGTCAAGACGCCGGGACGCGAGAGTGCCGTCAATTCTCCGTCACCGGCTTTATAACTGGGTGCTATTTCTCGGTCGGCCCGCGCCTGCCGGGAGGAACAATCTGAATGAGAGTCTGGGCAGTTGCCAATCAAAAGGGTGGCGTCGGTAAGACCACCAGTTCCATCGCTTTAGCCGGGTTGCTGGCCGAGGCGGGCAAGCGCGTGGTCGTGGTCGATCTCGACCCCCACGGCTCCATGACCAGCTATTTCGGCTATGACCCCGACAGCCTGGAACACAGTAACTACGACCTGTTCCTGCACAAGGGCAGCGTTCCCGAGGGCTTGCCCGGGCAGTTGCTGCTGTCGACCAGCGACGAACGTATTTCCCTGCTGCCATCGAGCACCGCGCTCGCCACCCTGGAGCGCCAGTCGCCGGGGCAGAGCGGCCTGGGCCTGGTGATCGCCAAGAGCCTGGCGCAGCTGTGGCAGGATTTCGACTATGCGGTGATCGACAGCCCGCCGTTGCTCGGCGTGCTGATGGTCAATGCCTTGGCGGCGAGCCAGCAACTGGTGATCCCGGTGCAGACCGAGCACCTGGCGGTCAAGGGCCTGGAGCGCATGGTCAATACCTTGGCGATGATCAACCGTTCGCGCAAACAGGCGCTGCCGTTCAGCATCGTGCCGACCCTGTTCGATCGCCGGACCCAAGCGTCCCTGGGCACCTTGCGGGTATTGCGCGACAAGTTCCCGGATGAGATCTGGCAGGGCTACATCCCGGTCGACACACGCCTGCGCGATGCCAGCCGGGCCGGGCTGACGCCTTCGCAGTTCGACGGCAAGAGCCGTGGCGTACTGGCCTATCGCGCCTTGCTCAAGCACTTGCTGGCCCAGCAACTTGTCCCGCAGGTGGCCTGACGTGGCGGAGCATTCAAGTCTGCTGCCGGTCTGGCCGATAAACCCTACAGGTCACTGTGCTGGGTTTTATCCGTGGGCATCCTCATGAACCGTCCTGTCGACGTTACGTCCCGGCCGCAGCTGGCGCTGCAGTCCTACCTGGACGCGTTGCTGCAGGACGCCACCGAAGAAGAATTCGCGGTTCCCGAAGCACTGCCGCAGGTTCAGGCAGCGGTAGAGGAAGTAGCGGTGTCGAGCGAAGTCCTGGATGAGTTCCAGGCCGCGGTGCTCGAAGAACAGGCTCGCGATGCCCGGGTCCAGCGTACGCCGCCAGCCGCGGCTGTAGTCGCGCCGGTAGCGCCGGTCGAGGAATCCGTGGTCGCCCCCGTGCTGGAGGCGCCTGCACCATTGCCGGCCACCTTGTCGACCGTTGTGCCCTTGCTGCAAGGCCTGGTCGAGCCGGTGGTCGAGGTGCATCGGCCACCCAGCAGCACGCCACCCCCGGTGGCGGGTGACGACCGGCCGAGCTGGGCGGCGGAACCCTTCGAGTGCCTGCTGTTCGATGTCGCCGGGTTGACCCTGGCGGTGCCGCTGGTCTGCCTGGGGTCGATCTACTCCCTGGCGGGGCATGAACTGACGCCGTTGTTCGGCCAGCCGGAATGGTTCCTCGGGATCCTGCCGAGCCAGGCCGGCAACCTGAAGGTGCTGGATACCGCGCGCTGGGTGATGCCCGACCGCTACCGCGACGACTTCCGCCAGGGCCTGCAATACGTGATCTCGGTCCAGGGCTACGAATGGGGGCTGGCGGTGCATCAGGTCAGCCGCTCGTTGCGCCTGGACCCGAACGAAATCAAATGGCGCAGCCACCGTGGCCAGCGGCCATGGCTGGCGGGTACGGTCATCGAGCACATGTGTGCGCTGCTGGACGTTTCCGAGCTGGCCGAGCTGATCGCCAGCGGCGGGGCGAAACACATGGCTATCAGCAAACCGGCGCCGAAGCCGATATAGACCAACAACAGGCTGCGCCGACGGTGCAGCCACACAGAACACACACCGTTTCCAACGGTTTTTTGAGGGGTCAGGGGTATGAATAAGTCGTCGTCTGCACAGAGTTCCGAAGATCCGATCCTGCAATGGGTAACCTTCAAGCTGGATAACGAGTCCTACGGCATCAACGTGATGCGCGTCCAGGAAGTCCTGCGCTACACCGAGATCGCACCGGTGCCGGGTGCCCCGAGCTACGTGCTGGGCATCATCAACCTGCGCGGCAACGTGGTGACCGTGATCGACACCCGCCAGCGTTTCGGCCTGGTGCCGACCGAAGTCAACGACAACACCCGCATCGTGATTATCGAAGCCGACAAGCAAGTGGTCGGGATCATGGTCGACAGCGTGGCGGAAGTGGTTTACCTGCGTCAGTCGGAAGTCGAGACCGCACCGAACGTCGGTAACGAAGAGTCGGCCAAGTTCATCCAGGGCGTGTGCAACAAGAACGGCGAGCTGCTGATTCTGGTTGAGCTGGACAAGATGATGAGCGAAGAAGAGTGGTCGGAACTGGAGAGTATCTGATTGATTCTCGAGGTTGCGGTTATTGTCCTGTTCCTCTTTTGGGCAGGCACGCTGGCGATGTTCCTGGCCTACATCCGCGCTCAGCGGCAGATCGCCGCCCAGCAGGCCCATGGCGATGCGCTGCGCGATCAGCGCATCAAGGACCTGGCCAAGCGCGTCGACGATTACCAGAACGGTACGGTGCGCATGGGCGAGGACCTGCATGAGCTGCGCGCGGTGGTCGGCCCGTTGCCGGACAAGCTGGCCCAGCTGGAGCAGCGCGATCCGTCGAGCCTGTCCTTCGCCCAGGCCGCGCGCCTGGTGGGCATGGGCGCCAGCGTCGACGAACTCACTCAGTCCTGCGGCTTGACCCAGGCCGAGGCCGAGTTGATGAGCAAGTTGCACAAAAGCTGAAATCCCGTAGCCGCTGCCGCAGGCTGCGAACGGCCGGAACGGCCGCAGGGATCTTAGGATCGCTGAAGGCCTTCGGCCTTATCGCAGCCTGCGGCAGCGGCTACAGTCAGTAATCGTCGCCGCAGTCGGTGACATCCTTCTCCAGCGCCGCTTCCTGCGGCTCATGCCCGGCCGGGAACTTGCCCTTGAGGTTCCAGGCGAAGGCGATGATTTCGGCGATGGTCCGATACAACTCCTCGGGAATGCTGTCGCCCAGTTCCATGCGCGCCAGCAGTTTCACCAGTTCGGCGTTCTCATAGATCGGCACTTCATAGTCGCGGGCGATTTTCAGGATGGCTTCGGCCAGTTCGTCGTCGCCCTTGGCGGTCAGCGTGGGGGCGTGCTGGCCGTCGTACTTGAGGGCGATGGCCTGGCGTGGCGGGTTGGGATTATTCATGCTGTTTCATCGACCCAGCGTTGTTCCAGTCGGGTTTTCGGACCTTGCGGTGGCGTGCCGAGATGGCAGTCCAGGTCGCCGACATCCAGGCCGGACGCCAGCAGCCGTTCACGCAGGCTGCCCAGATGGCTTTCGATCAGGCTCGCGGTAAACGGTCGCTCGGCCCAGAGCTGGCTGGACAGGCGGCCCTTGAGCAATTGCGCCTGCACCTGCAGCGGGCCCAGGGGTTCGAGGTCGAACGCCAGTTCGACGCGCCACAGCTGCTGCTTCGGTTCGCGTTCCTGGCGTTTTTCCTCGGGCGGTTTTTCCGCCGGGTCTTCGCGCTGGAACTTGACCTGCAAGGGCACGACGTCCTGCATCGTGCGCATCGGGATTTCCAGTTGCCAGGTGGTCAGCAGCCGGCCGTCATCGGTCAGGCCGCTCTGTTCCAGGCTCGCCAGCTGATGGCTCTGCAAGCGCGAAACAGCGGCCGCGGCCAGGCGCAGCAGATGTTCCAGGTCGCCTTCCTCTTCGAGGCTTTGCAGCAGCCGCGAGGGCAGGGGGAAACCGCCCGGCTGGGGTCTGGCGCTGACCTGGCCGAGGGTGCCCAGGGCGCTGCGGACAAAGCTCGGCAGCACCTGGGCCAGGGTGTTGGCGGCAATGATCGCGTTGAAACTGGTGCTGCTCGGCAGGCCCGGCGTCATCTGGGCGATCAGCCGTAGCAGGTTGCCCTTCAGGTCGCTGGCCAGTGCCGGATTGTCACCGGCCAGCAGCCGCGATTCGAGGAAGGCGCCGCTGTTGCCCAGGGCCTGGGCCAGCGCCTTGGGGTTGCTCAGTTGCTGCAGGTCGGGCAGGCCGGCGAGCAGCTTGTCCACCGCGGCACGCAGCTCGCTGGAGGTACTGTCGGACGGCGGCAGATTCTGCAAGGCATTGATCAGGCCGGTCAGCGAGGCCTGGCGGCTTTGCTGGGTGGCCAGTTGCTGGGCGATCGCCAGTTGCTCCTGGCGCCCGCTCAGCTGAACGAAGTTCAAGCTCTGTGATCCCTGCACCAGGGCGCTCAGCAGGCTGCCGATGCGCAAGGGCTGCGGGCTGTCGATGCTCAGGGTGCTGCCGCTCAGGGCGGTGTTGAGCAGACTCACCAGCGAGCGGTAGACCGCCGGTTGTCCGGCTGCCTGGGGTTGCAGCTGGGTGGTCAGCACCTTGCCTTGCAGCAGGGTGCCCACTGGAAGCTGCGCGGTGTCGATACGGGTCAGGGTGGCGACGCTGGCGGCAATCGCCTGCTGCACGGTGATGGCCAGGTTGCCGGCCGACGGCTGGGTCACCGCCAGGCTGGTGCCCAGGGGCAGCGGCTGGCTGCTGGTGGCCTGGACGGTGGTCTGCCGGCCGCTGTCGAGGGTCAGCTTGAGCAACAGCTGGAACGTCTGGTCCGCCTGCTTGAGCGACAGCACTTCGGCCTTGGCCGATTGGCCGGCGGCGATCAGGCCTTCCAGCGGCTGCAGCAATTTGAGCAGCTCACCGCTGATCGGCAGCGCGCGCACGGTTCCCGGCGTCAGCTGTGGCAGCGGAGGAAGGGTGATTTCGCCTGTCATCTGGACACAACCTGTGGAGAAATAAGCCCTCTTGAGAGTAGGGCATCGCATGTATAATGCCGCCCGTCTTCGGGGGGCGTGGCGAAAACATCGCAAAAGTTTGACGCAGCTCTCTGGAACAGGCCGCCGATGCGTTTATTCTGCATCTCTTTAACGGCTGCTCCACTGCCGACTTGAACCGTAAAGGCCCGCGATCATTTGACCAGTCCTCTTCTAGAAGCCGTAGCGCTTGCCTGTGAGCGCGACCTGCGGCTGCTCTTCGAAAAGCTCGAACTGCGTCTGGCCAGCGGCGACATGTTGCAGATCAGCGGCCCCAACGGCAGCGGCAAGACCAGCCTGTTGCGCCTGCTGGCGGGGCTGATGCAGCCGACCAGTGGCCAGGTGCTGCTCAACGGCCAGCCGCTCAACGCCCAGCGTGCGGAGCTGGCGCGCAACCTGTTGTGGATCGGCCATGCGGCCGGGATCAAGGACTTGCTGACCCCCGAGGAAAACCTCAGCTGGCTCTGCGCCCTGCATCAGCCCGCCGGGCGCGAGGCGATCTGGCAGGCCCTGGCGGCGGTCGGCCTGCGCGGCTTCGAGGATGTGCCCTGTCACACCCTGTCCGCCGGCCAGCAGCGCCGGGTGGCGCTGGCCCGGTTGTACCTGGACAGCCCGCCGCTGTGGGTCCTCGACGAACCCTTCACCGCCCTGGACAAGCAGGGCGTGGCGCAACTGGAAGAACACCTGGCCGGCCATTGCGAGCGCGGCGGCATGGTGATTCTCACCACCCACCACACACTGAGCCGCATGCCGGCCGGCTATCGCGACATCGATCTGGGGCATTGGGCCGTATGAGTGTTTTCGGACTGCTGGTTGCCCGCGAATCCCGGCTGCTGTTCCGCCGTCCCGCCGAACTGGCCAACCCGCTGGTATTTTTCGCGATTGTCGTCTCACTGTTCCCATTGGCGGTGGGACCTGAGACACAATTGTTGCAAACCTTGTCTCCAGGGCTAGTCTGGGTAGCGGCCTTATTATCGGTTTTGCTCTCGCTGGACGGGCTTTTTCGCAGTGATTTCGAGGACGGATCCTTGGAACAGTGGGTCCTTTCGTCGCACCCCCTGCCTCTTCTGGTTCTGGCCAAGGTACTGGCACACTGGGCCTTTTCCGGCCTGGCACTGGTATTGCTTGCGCCCCTGTTGGCATTGATGCTCGGTCTGCCCACAGCCTGTCTGCCGGTGCTGTTGCTGTCCCTGTTGCTGGGCACTCCGGTGCTCAGCCTGCTGGGAGCGGTGGGCGCGGCGTTGACGGTAGGACTCAAGCGTGGCGGCCTGTTGCTGGCGCTGCTGATCCTGCCCCTGTACATCCCGGTATTGATTCTCGGCAGCGGCGCCTTGCAGGCGGCCTTGCAGGGCATGCCGGCGACCGGTTATCTGCTGTGGCTTGGTAGCCTGACCGCCCTGGCAGTAACCCTGACACCTTTTGCAATAGCAGCTGGCCTGAAGATCAGCGTCGGCGAATAATGAGGTCTGATCAAATTTTGATCAGTAAAGACCCTGGCCGTGCGTGACAACGCGCGGCACCCGTGATGGAAACAGTATGAACTGGACCTGGTTTCATAAGCTCGGCTCGCCCAAGTGGTTTTACGGCATCAGCAGCAGGCTGTTGCCCTGGTTGAGCATCGCAGCGTTGCTGCTGATCACCGTCGGCGTCGTTTGGGGCCTGGCCTTCGCGCCGCCGGACTATCAGCAAGGCAACAGCTTTCGCATCATCTACATCCACGTTCCCGCCGCCATGCTGGCCCAGTCCATCTACGTGATGCTGGCGGTGTGCGGGGTGGTGGGCCTGGTGTGGAAGATGAAACTGGCCGACGTCGCCCTGCAATGCGCGGCGCCCATCGGTGCCTGGATGACCGCCGTGGCGCTGGTCACCGGGGCCATCTGGGGCAAGCCGACCTGGGGCTCGTGGTGGGTCTGGGACGCACGCCTGACCTCCATGCTGATCCTGCTGTTCCTGTATTTCGGTCTGATCGCCCTGGGCAACGCCATCAGCAATCGCGACAGCGCCGCCAAGGCCTGCGCGGTGCTGGCCATCGTCGGGGTGATCAACATCCCGATCATCAAATACTCGGTGGAGTGGTGGAACACCCTGCACCAGGGCGCGACCTTCACCCTCACCGAAAAACCGGCGATGCCCGTCGAGATGTGGCTGCCGCTGTTGCTGACGGTGCTGGGCTTCTATTGTTTCTTCGGCGCCGTGCTGTTGCTGCGCATGCGCCTTGAAGTGCTCAAGCGCGAAGCCCGCGCCAGCTGGGTCAGGGCCGAAGTGCAGAACAGCCTGGAGGCCGCATCATGAGTTTCGCTTCCTTCGCCGACTTTCTCGCCATGGGCCATCACGGCCTGTATGTCTGGTCAGCCTACGGCATCTGCCTGGTGGTGCTGGTCCTCAACGTGGCGGTGCCGTTGCTGGCCCGCAAGCGTTACCTGCAACAAGAGGCGCGTCGTCTGCGCCGGGAGAACAATCAGTGAATCCGCTGCGTAAAAAGCGTCTGTTGATCATCCTCGGCGTGCTGGGCGGCGTGGGCGTTGCCGTCGGCCTGGCGCTGAGCGCCCTGCAACAGAACATCAACCTGTTCTATACCCCGACCCAGATCGCCAACGGCGAAGCCCCCCATGACACACGGATCCGCGCTGGCGGCATGGTGCAGATGGGCTCGTTGCAACGCTCGGCGGATTCGCTGGACGTGCGTTTCGTGGTCACCGACTTCAACAAGGCCGTGACCATCACCTACCGCGGCATCCTCCCGGACCTGTTCCGCGAAGGGCAGGGCATCGTCGCCCTCGGCAAGCTCAACGCCGATGGCGTGGTGGTGGCCGACGAAGTGCTGGCCAAGCACGACGAGAAGTACATGCCGCCGGAAGTGACCAAGGCCCTGAAAGACAGTGGGCAAATGGCGCCGGCTCCGGCCAAGGAGGGCTGACCGATGACATCCGCAATCTTCATTCCCGAGCTCGGCCATCTGGCGATGATCCTGGCCCTGTGTTTTGCCCTGGTCCAGGCCGTGGTGCCGCTGCTCGGCGCCTGGCGCGGCGACCGCCTGTGGATGGGCCTGGCGCAGCCCGCGGCCTGGGGCCAGTTCGCCTTCCTGACCTTCGCCTTCGGCTGCCTGACCTACGCCTTCATGGTCGATGATTTCTCGGTGGCCTATGTCGCCAGCAACTCCAACAGCGCCTTGCCCTGGTACTACAAGTTCAGCGCGGTGTGGGGCGCCCACGAGGGCTCGTTGCTGCTCTGGGCACTGATCCTCGGTGGCTGGACCTTCGCCGTGTCGGTGTTCTCCCGGCAGTTGCCGCAAGTGATGCTGGCGCGGGTGCTGGCGGTGATGGGCATGATCAGCACCGGCTTCCTGCTGTTCCTGATCGTCACCTCCAACCCCTTCGCGCGGATCCTGCCGCAGGTGCCCGGCGATGGCCGCGACCTCAACCCGCTGCTGCAGGACATCGGCCTGATCGTGCACCCGCCGATGCTCTACATGGGTTATGTCGGTTTCTCCGTGGCCTTCGCCTTCGCCATCGCCGCACTGCTCGGCGGGCGCCTGGACGCGGCCTGGGCGCGCTGGTCGCGGCCCTGGACCATTGTCGCCTGGGCATTCCTCGGCATCGGTATCACCCTCGGCTCCTGGTGGGCCTACTACGAACTCGGCTGGGGCGGCTGGTGGTTCTGGGACCCGGTGGAAAACGCCTCCTTCATGCCGTGGCTGGTGGGCACCGCATTGATCCACTCGCTGGCGGTCACCGAAAAGCGTGGTGTGTTCAAGAGCTGGACCGTGTTGCTGGCCATCGCCGCGTTCTCCCTGAGCCTGCTGGGAACCTTCCTGGTGCGTTCCGGGGTGCTGACCTCGGTCCACGCCTTCGCCTCGGACCCCGAGCGCGGCGTGTTCATCCTGATCTTCCTGCTGTTCGTGGTCGGCGGTTCGCTGACCCTGTTCGCCTTGCGCGCGCCGGTGGTCAAGAGCCAGGTCGGTTTCAACCTGTGGTCGCGGGAAACCCTGCTGCTGGGCAACAACCTGGTGCTGGTGGTGGCGGCCTCGATGATCCTGCTGGGCACCCTGTACCCGCTGGTGCTGGACGCCCTGACCGGGGCCAAGTTGTCGGTCGGCCCGCCGTACTTCAATGCGCTGTTCATCCCGCTGATGGCGCTGCTGATGGTGGTGATGGCGGTCGGCGTGGTGGTGCGCTGGAAAGACACCCCGGTCAAATGGCTGGTGAGCATGCTGACCCCGGTGCTGCTGGGCAGCGCCGCGCTGGCGGTGGTGGCCGGTATCGCCTACGGCGACTTCAACTGGGCGGTGCTGGCGACCTTCATGCTGGCGGCCTGGGTATTGCTCGCCGGGGTCCGCGACATCTTCGACAAGACCCGCCACAAAGGCCTGATCAAGGGCCTGCCGGGCCTGACCCGCAGTTACTGGGGCATGCAGCTGGCGCACCTGGGCATCGCGGTCTGCGCCCTGGGCGTGGTGCTGTCGAGCCAGAACAGCGCCGAGCGCGACCTGCGCCTGGAGCCGGGCGAGTCCATGGACCTGGCCGGTTATCACTTCATCTTCGAGGGCGCCAAGCATTTCGAAGGCCCCAACTTCACCTCCGACAAGGGCACGGTGCGGGTGGTCCGCGACGGCAAGGAAATCGCCGTGCTGCACCCGGAAAAACGTCTCTACACGGTGCAGAACTCGGTGATGACCGAGGCCGGGATCGACGCCGGTTTCACCCGTGACCTCTACGTCGCCCTCGGCGAGCCGCTGGGCGAGGGCGCCTGGGCCGTTCGGGTGCACGTCAAGCCATTCGTGCGCTGGATCTGGTTCGGCGGCCTGCTCACCGGTTTCGGTGGCCTGCTGGCGGCCCTCGACCGGCGTTATCGGGTCAAGGTGAAGACCCGGGTGCGCGAAGCCCTGGGCATGACAGGAGCCACTGCATGAGACGCTGGATAATGTTGTTGCCGCTGGCGCTGTTCCTGCTGGTGGCGGTGTTCCTGTACCGCGGGTTGTACCTGGACCCGGCCGAGCTGCCGTCGGCGATGATCGACAAGCCGTTCCCGGAGTTCTCCCTGCCGTCGGTGCAGGGCGACAAGACCCTGACCCGCGCCGACCTGCTGGGCAAGCCGGCGCTGGTCAACGTCTGGGGCACCTGGTGCATTTCCTGCCGGGTCGAGCACCCGGTGCTGAACAAGTTGGCGCAGCAGGGCGTGAACATCTATGGCGTCAACTACAAGGACGTCAACGCTGACGCCCTGAAGTGGCTGGCCGAGTTCCACAACCCTTACCAGCTGGATATCCGCGACGAGGAGGGCACCCTGGGCCTGAACCTCGGGGTGTACGGCGCGCCGGAAACCTTCTTCATCGACGCCAAGGGCATCATCCGCGACAAATACGTCGGGGTGATCGACGAAGCGGTGTGGCGCGAGAAGCTGGCCGCCAAGTACCAGGCCCTGGCCGATGAGGCCAAGCCATGAAGCGCTGGCTGGCCGCGGCCGTCCTGGGCCTGAGCATCGCCGGTGTGGCCCACGCGGCGATCGATACCTACGAGTTCGCCAACGATGCCGAGCGCGAGCGCTTTCGCGAACTGACCAAAGAGCTGCGTTGCCCCAAGTGCCAGAACCAGGACATCGCCGACTCCAATGCGCCGATCGCCGCGGACTTGCGCAAGGAGATCTTCCGCATGCTCGGCGAAGGCAAGGACAACCAGCAGATCATCGACTTCATGGTCGACCGCTATGGCGACTTCGTGCGCTACAAACCGGCCCTGACCGGCAAGACCGCCTTGCTCTGGTTCGGCCCCGCCGGCCTGCTGCTGGGGGGCGTGGTGATCATCGCCGTGATCGTCCGGCGTCGGCGCGTAGAGCGCAGCGACAGCCCGAGCACACTTTCCGCCGAGGAGCGTCAGCGCCTCGACCAACTGTTGGATAAAGACCGCGAATGATTGATTTCTGGCTCGCCGCAGGCCTGCTGCTCCTGGTAGCCCTGAGTTTTCTGCTGATCCCGGTTCTACGCGGCCGTCGCGCCCAGCGTGAAGAGGATCGTACCGCGCTGAACGTGGCGCTTTATCAAGAACGCGTGGCCGAGCTGCAAGGCCAGCAGGCCGAAGGCGTGCTCAGCGCCGAGCAGATGGACAGCGGCCGCGCCGAAGCCGCGCGCGAACTGCTGGCCGACACCGAGGGCGCGGAACCGGCCCGGGTGTCTGGCCTGGGCAAGCCGCTGCCGTTGCTGGCAGCGCTGCTGGTGCCGCTGTTGGGCCTGGGTCTGTATCTGCATTTCGGCGCCAGCGACAAAGTCGAGCTGACCCGTGAATTCGCCCAGGCCCCGCAATCCATGGAAGAGATGACCCGCCGCCTCGAGCGCGCGGTCGCCGCCCAGCCGGATTCCGCCGAGGGCCTGTACTTCCTCGGTCGTACCTACATGGCCCAGGACCGCCCGGCGGATGCGGCGAAGATCTTCGAGCGCACCGTGGCCCTGGCCGGGCGTCAGCCGGAACTGCTTGGCCAGTGGGCACAGGCGCAGTACTTCGCCGACGGCAAGCAATGGTCGGACAAGGTCCAGGCCTTGACCGACGAAGCGCTGAAGGCCGACCCGAAGGAAGTCACCAGCCTCGGCCTGCTGGGGATCGCCGCCTTCGAAGGCGAGCGTTATCAAGAGGCCATCGACTACTGGAACCGCCTGCTGGCGCAACTGCCGGCGGACGACAACTCGCGCGCCGCGCTGCAGGGCGGTATCGACCGGGCGACCGAGAAGCTGCTGGCCAGCGGCGGCAAAGTGGCCCAGGCGCCCGCGCCCAAGGCCGCCGCGCTGCTCAAGGTGCGGGTCGACCTGGCCGCCGATCTGAAAGCCAAGGTGCAGCCGGGCGACAGCGTGTTCATCTTTGCCCGCGCCACTTCCGGGCCGCCGGCGCCGCTGGCGGCCAAGCGCCTGACCGTGGCCGACCTGCCGGTGACGGTGGAGCTGGGGGATGCTGACGCGATGATGCCGCAGTTGAAACTGTCGAACTTCCCGGAAGTCCAACTGGTTGCACGCATTTCCCGCGCCGGCCAACCGACGGCCGGCGAGTGGGTCGGTCGCAGCAAGCCCCTGGCCAGCAGCACCACCGCGCCGCAACAACTGACCATCGACAGCCCGGATAAATAAGAGAAGCCGCCATGACCGCCATTGCCCGCATCACCCTGTTAACACTGGTCCTGGGGTTGAGCGCCTGTGCGGTCCAGGAGCCGATGCCGCCCGAGACCCTGCCACCGATTCCGCCCGCGCAGCCCAGCACCAAGCCGACGCAGCCCAGCACCCCGAGCAAACCCGCCACGCCGATCAAGCCGGCCAAGCCGCTGCCGCGCACTTCCGCGAGCTTCGCGCCGCCGCCGGGTGGCAACAGCCACTGGGATCCGCGCCTGGGCGTCTATGTGCTGGATAACCAGACCAACACGTTCTACCGCCAGCGCACCTACTACCGCTGGAACAACGGTTGGAGCCGTTCCATCAGCCCCGACGGGCCATGGGAAGAGACCGATATCCACGGCGTGCCGTCGGGGCTGGGGCGCCAGTTCCAGTAAGCGGCTTGCGGTAAGCCGCGACCACTGAGCGGATCGCGGACGGGGCCGGTTCAAGCAGCCGGTTGGATGGCCGATACCCCGGGGTGTTCCTGAGTATCGCCATCCGAGCGCCCGATGAAGAAAAGCCTGAACAAACCCTATTTCGCGCCCATGGCCTTCTGGCTCTGTGTTGTCGCTGTCCTGCTCGCCCTGCATGGCTTCGCCGATGTCGAAGTGCCGCAGCTGATCTACTTCTCCCTGGCACCGGTGTACCTGCTGGTGCTGTTCATCTTCCTCTACTACTTCTTCTGCTGGAGCTTCATCTCGGTCTTTCCCCTGGGCGAGGTCGGCTGGAAGCGCGTGGATTACGGCTGGCTGCTGCTGGCCTCGCTGGCGCTGATCAGCGAGACCCAGAACGTCAGGACCGAATGGTTCCAGAGCGACTATCGACTGGCCGAGTCCAATGAAGCCGCGACCCAGAGGCGCCTCAAGGCCGAGATCGACGATCTGTTGGGGCCGGATCATTGTCGTGCCGCCGCGACTGTCCATAGCGCCGCCGATGCCGCGCAGGTGAACGCGCTCTGTCAGCGTTTTGCTGCCCTAGAGAGAACGGCGCAGGGACAGCTGACGGCGCTCTCGGTGGGGACGGTGGTCCAGGCGCTGGATGAGCTTCGCGCCCGGTATTCGGCGCCGCCCGTCCTGGCCTGGCTCGGCCGGCTGGATGAAACCCTGGGCGACCAGCGCAAGGCCCGGGGCGAGGTGTCCAGACTGTACCAGCTGACCCGCGCCACCAACGCCGAGACCGTCTATCGCTACTTCGTTCCGGTATTGCTGGTAATTGCCCTGGCCCTGCGCGCCTCGAAGGTCACCGGCGAGGTGCTGCTCAAGGCCCCGCGCAAGCGCAAGGTGTGGATGATCATCAACCGGCGCATGGTGATCGACGGCCTGGGTTTTGTCCGCGGCGCCCGCAGCCGCTTCGACGAAGCGCTGCACAACTGGCGCGTGGCGAAGTGGGACGTGGTGCACCTGGCCTGTCCGTTCCTGCCCGAGGTCAGCGCCCAGGACACCCGGGTCGCGGTGGCGCCGGGGTTCTATGAAAACGAGTTCCAGCTGGCGTCTGTCAGCACCTTCGAGCAGTGCGGCTTCGTCGAGTGGGCGGCCAGGCAGTCGATCGAGACCCTGTACCTGGTGGGCGAGACCGATCTGGCGCTGATCGAGCGGGTGCGCCAGTGGGGCGAGGCGGCCAAGGTCGAAGTACTGGTGCGCGAGCGGATCTGAATCCGCGCGCACCCCGGCTCAGCCTTGGGCAGCGTCTGGCCCGGAGCTGGCCAGTTGCTGCTGGACAAACTCGACGAAGGCCCGGGCCTTGGCGCTGGTCAGCCGTCCGGTGGGAAACACCGCCCATAGCTCCTGGCGGGGCAGCGTCCAGTCCGGCATGGCCTCGCGCACCGCGCCGCTGGCCAGCTCGGGAGCGAACATCCATTGCGAGGCCAGGGTCAGCCCCTGGTGGGCCAGCACCGATTCGCGCAGCCCCTCCGCGGCACTGACGCGAATCCGCCCGCGGACCGTCACCGACTGCTGTTCGTCACCCCGTTCGAAGCGCCAGTGGGCACCGCCGCCGAGGCTGTAGATGATCGCCTGGTGCTGGCCCAGGTCGGCGGGGCAGGCGGGTTCGCCGTGGCGGGCGAAGTAGTCGGGGGTGGCCAGCACCACGCGCCGGCATTCGCCGATCCGCCGCGCGGTCAGCCCGGAGTCGCTCAAGGGCCCCATGCGCAGGGCGACGTCGATGCCGGCTTCCACCAGATTGATATTGCGGTCATCCAGCACCACGTCGATGTCGAGGTCGGGATGGCGATCGAGAAAGGCCCCCAGGCGCGGCACGATATGCAGGCGTGCGAAGGTCACCGCGGCGCAGATCCGCAGCGTGCCGCTGAGCCCCGAACCGGCCCCACGCGCCGCGAGATCGGCTTCGTCGGCCTCTTCGAGGGCCCGCCTGGCGCGCTCGAAAAACGCCATGCCGGCCTCGGTGGGCGTCAGGCCGCGGGTCGAGCGCAGCAACAGCCGTACTGCCAGCCGCGCCTCCAGCTGGGCGATGGTTTTCGACACGGCCGGCTGGCCGATATCCAGAAGCCGGGCGGCAGCGGAAAAAGACCCGCTTTCCACCACATGAACGAAGGTTTGCATGGCTGCCAGCCGGTCCATCGAGACTCCTTGTGTTTGAACGATCGAGCATGGCCCCCCGGTTTGCGATCCGAGGGGATCAGGATGCACTCAGGCCGTGACGGGCAGGGCCTTCTGCGAGGTGCTCAGGAAACGCAGCAGGGCCAGCAGCGGCAAGGCGCTGCCGACACCGACTATGCCCAGCCAGCCGGCGTGTTCGTACACCGCGCTGGCAATCGACGAGCCGACGGCGCCGCCGATGAAGATGCTGGTCATGTACAGCGCGTTGAGGCGGCCGCGGCTATGGGCATCCAGCGCGTAGACCGCGCGCTGGCCAAGGACCATGTTCATCTGCACGCAGAAATCCAGGACCACGCCGGTCACCGCCAGGCCGATGACGCTGTAGGCCGGGTGGATAAAGGCCGGCAGAAAACTCAGGGCGGCGAACAGCATGGCCAGCAACGAGGCGACGCGGGTGTGGCCGGCATCCGCCAGGCGCCCGCTGATCGGCGCGGCAATGGCACCGATGGCCCCGACCAGGGCGAACAGGGCGATCTGGCTTTGCGACAGGCCATGGTTGCGCGCCAGCTCCAGCGGCACCGCGGTCCAGAACAGGCTGAAGGTGGCGAACATGCAGGCCTGGTAAAACGCTCGCTGGCGCAGCACCGGTTGCTGGCGCAGCAGGCTGCCCAGCGAACCCAGCAGCTGGCCGTAGGTGGCGCTGTGGGCGGGCTGGCGCTTGGGCACGGTCAGCAGCAGGACCACACTGATGGCGGCCATCAGCACCGCGGCGGCAATGAACATCGCGCGCCAGCCGAACAGGTCGGCCACCACGCTGGACACCGGACGCGCCAGCAGGATGCCCAGCAGCAGGCCGCCCATGATGCCGCCGACCACCCGGCCACGGGATTCCTCCGGTGTCAGGTGCGCGGCCAGGGGAATCAGGATCTGCACCGACACCGAGCTGAAGCCGATCAGCAGCGAGACCAGCAGAAAGGCATTGGGCTGCTCGGTGAACGCGGCGCCCAGCAGGCTGGCGATGGCCACCAGGCTGGTGAGGATCATCAGCCGGCGGTTTTCCAGCAGGTCGCCCAGGGGCACCAGGAAGAACAGGCCCAGGGCGTAGCCGATCTGGGTCAGCGACACGATCAGGCTGGCCATGGTGCTGCTCAGGCCGATATCTGGGGCGATCAGCTCGATGATCGGCTGGGCGTAGTAGATGTTGGCGACTATGGCGCCGCAGCAGAAGGCGAACAGCAGCACCATGCCGCGGGTCATGGTCGTGGTGGCGGCAGGCAGCCGCTGGGTCGTGGCAGTCATGGCGATTCTCGTTGCAGCGAAAGGGATGCGGGCGAGGCTAAGGGGCTGGCCCGTGACGCGGTAGAAGCTGACGAGCGATAGCATTCATGCCGTGCAGGAATAAATGCCTGGCGAGACCGGCGCAGAGCGGCAGACGACCGGTCTCGCGTTGCGATGATACATTTACTTACATTCAGTTCCATAGCTCGCTCATTGTCCCGCGGACGCTGGAGTGCTTTCGTTTCGACGTCTGTACCACCTTTCATCACAGGAAGTCCGTCCCATGAATCTGTGTCTTCGCCGCCTGCTCGGCGGCGCTCAAGCGATCACCCTCGGTGCACTGCTGCTGGCCGGCCCGGCCCAGGCCCAGGACGCGCCGGGCATGCGCATCGGCGTGCGCGGGGAAATCACCAGCATCGCCGGCGACGCGGTGCGGGTCCACGTCAACAGCGGCGAGAACGTCACCATCAACCTCACGCCGCAGACCCAGGTCCGCGCCGTGACCCTGGCCAACATCGAGGACATCAAGCCCGGCAGCTACATAGGTTCGGCCGCCGTGCCGCAGGCCGATGGCAGCCTCAAGGCGCTGGAGGTCCATGTGTTCCCGCCGCAGATGGCCGGCACCGGCGACGGTCATCGGCCCTTCGACCTGGTCAAGGGCAGCAGCATGACCAATGGCAGCGTCGGCGACCTGGTGGTGAGCAACGGCCGGACCCTGACCGTCAACTACAAGGGCGGCCAGCAGACGATCCTGGTGCCGGACGACGTGCCCATCGTCAATCTGGTGCCGGGTGACCGCAGCCTGCTCAAGGCCGGGGTCAAGGTGGTGATGTTCGTGTCCCAGAGCGCGGACGGCACACTCACCGCGCAGTCGATCTCCGCCGGCAAGGATGGGGTGACGCCGCCGATGTAGCTGGCAGGCTGTTACGTTGCCGGGTGTTTCAACGGCCTGGTTTCGGATGGCCTTGGGCAGGGGCTTGGTTTAGGGTTTGCGGTCGTCTATCGCAGCGGAGTTCCCATGCACAAGTCAGTCTTCAATCCGCCCAGTGTCTTCAATTCCCTGCAGTACGGTTTCAGCCAGGCGGTGGAGGTACGCGGTGGGCGGCGCCTGCTGCTGTCCGGCCAGGTGGCTGTCGATGAGCGCGAGGTCTGCGTCGGCCCGGGGCTGCGCGAGCAGACCGAGCAGAGCTTCGACAATATCGCCCGGGTGCTGGCGGCGGCGGGCGGCGACCTGAGCCACGTGGTCATGCTGCGGATCTACATCGCCGAAGCGGCCCGCGAGCAGCAGGAGCAGATCAGCCAGGTGCTGCTGCAGCGTTTCCCCCAGCAGCCGCCAGCGTCTTCATGGATCATCGTCAGCGGCCTGTCCTTGCCCGAGTGGCTGATCGAGATCGAGGCGGAGGCGATGTTGCCGGAGCTGCAGCAGGCGGGGAAGGCAGTGTTGTTCGAAGCTGCCGCCGGGCTTTAGATCCCAGGCGACCCGAGCGTTAATACCAGTCAGTCAAGCGAAGGTGATTCTCTGTAGGAGCGAAGCTTGCTCGCGATGGTCGTTAACGATAGCGCGCATTTACTGGGTAAACGCAGTGCTCTCAAGTCCATCGCGGGCAAGCCTCGCTCCTACAATTTCCTTATTTTCAATTGATGGGCATTAACCCGAAGGTCGCTTTTTTATGGCCGGGTAGTTATTTCCCGCCGTAGATCTGGTCGAAGACCCCGCCATCGTTGAAGTGGGTCTTCTGCACGGTGCGCCAGTCGCCGAAGGTTTTTTCCACCGACAGGAAATCGACTTTCGGGAAACGATCGGTGTACTTGGCCAGGACTTTCGGGTCCCGTGGGCGCAGGTAGTTGTTGGCGGCGATTTCCTGGCCTTGCGGCGACCACAGGTACTTCAGGTATTCCTCGGCCGCGGCGCGCGAGCCTTTCTTGTCGACCACCTTGTCGACCACCGATACCGGCGGCTCGGCTTCGGCGGAGACGCTCGGGTAGATGACTTCGAACTGATCGCGGCCGAATTCGCGGGCGATCATTTCCGCTTCGTTCTCGAAGGTCACCAGCACGTCGCCGATCTGGTTGGTCATGAACGTGGTGGTGGCGGCGCGGCCGCCGGTGTCGAGCACCGGCGCCTGCTTGAACAGCTTGCCGACGAAGTCCTTGGCCTTGTTCTCGTCGCCGCCGTTCTTCAGCACATAACCCCAGGCCGACAGGTAGGTGTAGCGGCCGTTACCCGAGGTCTTCGGGTTCGGCACGATTACCTGCACGCCATCCTTGAGCAGGTCCGGCCAGTCTTTCAGGGCCTTGGGGTTGCCCTTGCGCACGATGAACACGGTGGCCGAGGTGAAAGGCGCGCTGTTGTTCGGCAGGCGGGTCACCCAGTTGTCCGGCACCAGCTTGCCGTTGTCCGCCAGGGCGTTGATGTCGGTGGCCATGTTCATGGTGATGACGTCGGCCGGCAGGCCGTCGATCACCGAGCGCGCCTGTTTGCTGGAACCGCCGAAGGACATCTGCAGGGTGATGTTCTCGTTGTGCTCGGCCTGCCAGTGCTTCTGGAAGGCCGTGTTGTAGTCCTTGTAGAAGTCTCGCATCACGTCGTAGGAAACGTTGAGCAGGGTCGGGGCGGCCTGGGCGACGCTGCCCAGTGCCAGGCCGGCGGCCAGGAGAGAGGCGCTAACGAGTTTTTTCACTGCACATTCCTTTTTGTTGAGAGTGAAGTATTCGAGAGTGAAGGCAATTTGCCGCCGACTATAGCCGGGGCGGTATATCTCTTTAAAGATTAAAAAGTGCTTTGCTTATTCAGTTTCCCTGGACCACTTTCGGGAACAACGCATTGCCACACCGCGAGCAGAACGCGGCGCCGTGCTCATGGTCGTTCTTCCTGCACACCGGACAGTCGTGCCTGAGCTGTTCGCCGCGCAGGGCATTGGCCAGTTCCGCGGTGAAGATCCCGGTGGGCACGGCGATGATCGAGTAACCGGTGATCATCACCAGGGACGAAATCACCTGGCCCAGCGGCGTCTTCGGCACGATATCGCCAAAGCCCACGGTGGTCAGGGTGACGATGGCCCAGTAGATGCCCTTGGGAATACTGGTGAACCCATGCTCGGGCCCCTCGACCACATACATCAGGGTGCCGAACACCGTGACCAGGGTCGACACGCTGAGCAGGAACACGATGATTTTCTGCTTGCTGCCGCGCAGCGCCGACATCAGGTAGTTGGCCTGCTTGAGATACGGGCTGAGCTTGAGCACGCGGAAGATGCGCAGCATGCGGATCACCCGGATGATCAGCAGGTACTGGGCGTCGCTGTAATACAGGGCGAGGATCCCCGGCACGATGGCCAGCAGGTCCACCAGCCCGTAGAAACTGAAGGCGTAGCGCAGCGGCTTGGGCGAGCAGTACAGGCGCAGGCCGTATTCGATGGCGAAGATCAGGGTAAAACCCCATTCGATATAGGCCAGCACATTGGCGTAGTTCTGATGCACCTCGTCGATGCTGTCGAGGATCACGATCACCAGGCTGGCGAGGATGATCAGCAACAGGGTGCTGTCGAAGCGTCGACCGGCCACGGTGTCGGTCTGGAAAATCATGACGTAGAGACGCTCGCGCCAGTGCCGGTTGTTGTCCGTGTTGCTGTCCATGCTGTTCGCCTGAATGGAAGGTCAGCGAAGCCTAGGGGGATTGGCCCCGGTAGCGCAAGGCGTGCTGTCCACGGCGGCCTGGCGCACTACCCGCAGCGCGGCGCGGACCAGCCAGCAGGCGAGGATAAAGGGTGCGGTCAGAGCGGGCAGGCCCAGCGCGGCGAAGCCCGGGGTGAGCAGCAGCGCCAGGAGCATACCCGGCAGCGCCAGCCAGGACCGGCGGCGGTCCTGGCTCAGGGCCAGGGCCACCAGGGCGCTG
Source organism: Pseudomonas sp. T8 (assembly GCF_024610635.1). NCBI lineage: Bacteria > Pseudomonadati > Pseudomonadota > Gammaproteobacteria > Pseudomonadales > Pseudomonadaceae > Pseudomonas > Pseudomonas sp. T8. The sequence continues at coordinate 2,411,120 of NZ_CP102374.1, read as the reverse complement.
TTGTAGCCGCCAAGGCCCAGCAGGGCGCCGGTAGGTTCCTGTTGCAGCAGGGCGAAGCCCAGGCCCGCCGCCGAGCCGAACAGCGCCCAGGCGGCCGCCCGGCGATCAGCCAGCAGCAACCCCAGGGCAATCAGCACCCCGGCCAGCGGATGTTCGAGGAACATCACCTGGCCGAGCCCCTGGATCAGTGCCTGCAACAGCGCCAGCGCATCGGGCTCGACCCAGGGCGCGTCGACGCTGGCGGGCAGCGGTGCGGCCAGGCCCAGCAGCAACCAGCCGAGGCCGACGAAGGGCGCGGTGTAGGCCGGTAGACAATATTGATCGCGGGCGCGTTTGAGCCATTGCTGGGTGAGGATCGCACTGAGGCCGCCGCAGGCGATGATCAGCGGTGGCAGCAGCACCGACCAGTCGAAGCGCAGGCTCAGGAGCAGGCCGAGCAGGACCCCGTTGTAGCTGAATAGCCCGGCTTGCCGGTCGGCCTTGGCATAGCCTCGGCGCTGCGCGGTGAGCAGCCCGGCCACGCCGCCCAGCAGCGCACCGCCGAGCAGCGCCGGAGCGCTCAGGAGGATGGCCAGCATGCACAGCAGGCCGCACAGCGGATGGCGCTGGAGGAAGATCTGGCTGAAGCCGTTGAGCAGGGCGGTGGCCCAGTCGGGACAGTGGGCGTTGAAGTGTTCTGAAGGCATGGAAAGTTGACTCCTGTAGCCGCTGCCGAGCCTGCGAGGCTGCGATCGGGCGCGTAGCGGCCGTCAATCAGGCAATGCCGTGTTCCAGGCAAGTCCAGTGCTCGGGCCTGGCGAGGACTGCGTCGGAGTGCCGCCCACTTCGATCGCAGCCTCGCAGGCTCGGCAGCGGCTACAGGGCTCAGATCAGGGTTTCGATGCGCAGCGAGTTGGTCGAGCCCGGTTGGCCGAATGGCACGCCTGCGGTGATCAACAGGGTGTCGCCGCGTTTGGCCATGCCTTGCGCCTGGGCGATTTCCAGGGCGGTGGAGCAGACCTCGTCGACCTGGCGCAGGCGGTCGTTGACCACCGAGTGCACGCCCCAGGCCACCGTCAGGCGACGCGCGGTGGACAGGTTCGGCGTCAGGTTGAGGATCGGCACCGTCGGCCGTTCCCGGGCCGCGCGCAGGCTGGAGCTGCCGGACTCGCTGTAGTTCACCAGCACCGCCACCGGCAGGATGCTGCTGATGCGGCGGATCGCGCAGCTGATGGCATCGGACACCGTGGCTTCGGCCTGGGGCCGGCTGACGTCGAGCTGGGTCTGGTAGTCCGGGCCGCTTTCCACCTGGCGGATGATCTTGCTCATCATCTGTACCGCCTCCAGCGGGTATTCGCCGGAGGCGGTTTCCGCCGAGAGCATCACCGCGTCGGCGCCTTCGGCCACCGCGTTGGCCACGTCCGTGACCTCGGCCCGGGTCGGGGCGGGGGAGAAGCGCATGGATTCGAGCATCTGCGTGGCCACCACCACCGGCTTACCCAGCTGGCGGCAGGTGCCGATGATGTTCTTCTGGATCTGCGGCACGCTTTCGGCCGGCACCTCCACCCCGAGGTCGCCACGGGCCACCATGATCGCGTCGCTCAGTTCGGCGATCTCGCGCAGTTGAGTGACTGCCGAGGGTTTCTCGATCTTGGCCATCAGGAACGCCTTGTCGCCGATTAGCGCGCGGGCTTCATGAATGTCCTCGGGGCGCTGCACGAACGACAGGGCGACCCAGTCCACCCCCAGTTCCAGGCCGAAGTCCAGGTCGCGGCGGTCCTTGGCGGTCAGCGGGCTGAGGTCGAGCACCGCCTGCGGGACGTTGACGCCCTTGCGGTCCGACAGCTCGCCGCCGTTGAGTACCGTGGTATCGATGGCGTCGGCGTGTTTGGCGGTGACCCGCAGACGCAGCTTGCCATCGTCCAGCAGCAGGTCCATGCCCGGCTCCAGGGCTTTGAGGATTTCCGGGTGGGGCAGGTTGACCCGGCGCTGGTCGCCCGGGGTGCTGTCCAGGTCCAGGCGCAGGGCCTGGCCGCGATGCAGCTGGACCTTGCCTTCGGCGAACGTGCCGACCCGCAGTTTCGGGCCTTGCAGGTCCATCAGGATGCCCAGCGGGTAGTTCAGCTGTTTTTCGACTTCGCGGATCCACTGGTAACGCTGGGCGTGATCGGCGTGGTCGCCATGGCTGAAGTTGAGGCGAAAGATATTCACCCCGGCTTGCACCAGCTCGCGGATGTCGTCGATGCCGTCGATGGCCGGGCCGAGGGTGGCGAGGATTTTGACCTTTTTGTCAGGCGTCATGTTTGGGGCTCTCGAGGATCAGGATGGCGCGGAAGTCGTTGACGTTGGTGCGGGTCGGTTCGGTGACGATCAACCCGTCCAGGGCCGCGAAGTAGCCATAGCCGTTGTTGTTGTCCAGCTCGTCGCTGGCACTCAGGCCCAGGGCGGCGGCGCGGGCGTAGCTGTCCGGGGCCATGATGGCGCCGGCATTGTCTTCGGAACCGTCGATGCCGTCGGTGTCGCCGGCCAGGGCGTAGACGCCGGGCAGGCCCTTGAGGCTTTCGGTGAGGCTCAGGAGGAACTCGGCATTGCGCCCGCCGCGGCCATTGCCGCGCACGGTGACCGTGGTTTCACCGCCGGACAGGATCACGCAGGGCGCCGCCAGCGGCTGGCCGTGCAGCACCACCTGGCGGGCGATGCCGGCGTGGACCTTGGCCACCTCGCGGGACTCGCCTTCCAGGTCGCCGAGGATCAGCGGGCTGAAACCGGCCTGGCGGGCTTTCACCGCGGCGGCCTCCAGCGATTGCTGTGGCCGGGCGATCAGCTGGAAGTGACTGCGGGCCAGGCTCGGGTCGCCGGGCTTGACGGTTTCCGACTCCGGGCTTTGCAGCCAGGTGCGCACCGCCGCCGGTACCTCGATGGCATAACGCTTGAGGATCGCCAGGGCCTCGGCCGAGGTGCTGGGGTCGGCCACGGTGGGGCCGGAGGCGATGACCGTGGCCAGGTCGCCCGGTACATCGGAAATCGCGTAGGTGTAGAGGGTGGCTGGCCAGCAGGCCTTGGCCAGGCGGCCGCCCTTGATCGCCGAGAGGTGTTTGCGCACGCAGTTCATCTCGCCGATGCTGGCGCCGGACTTGAGCAGGGCCTTGTTGATCGACTGCTTATCCGCCAGGCTGATGCCCGCGGCGGGCAGGGCCAGCAGGGCGGAACCGCCGCCGGACAGGAGAAAGATCACCCGGTCCTGTTCCGACAGGTCGCTGACCAGTTCCAGCACACGCTTGGCCACGGCCAGGCCAGCGGCATCGGGCACCGGATGGGCGGCTTCGACCACTTCGATTTTTTCGCAGGGCGCGCCGTGGCCGTAGCGGGTGACGACCAGCCCGCTGACTTCACCCAACCAGCAGCGTTCGACCACCTGGGCCATGGCCGCGGCGGCCTTGCCGGCACCGATGACGATCACCCGGCCGCTGCGGTCGTTGGGCAAATGGGCTTCGAGGACGTGCTGCGGGTGGGCGGCGTCGATGGCTGTGGCGAACAGCTCACGGAGGAATTGTTGCGGATCGACCGGCATGGCGGGCTCCCGGATTTCTTGTTATTCGAGGTGTGGCTGTAACGCAACCTGTAGCCGCTGCCGAAGGCTGCGATAAGGTTCGAAGAACCTTCCTGCGATGTGCAAGTGCGCGCCTGCTGCGTCGGAGTGCCGCCCAAGTCGATCGCAGCCTTCGGCAGCGGCTACAGGGGATTTACTGGCGTTCTCTTACTTGTCGCGGATCGAGAAGTTCGCCATGTGTTCCAGGCCCTTGATCAGCGCCGAGTGGTCCCAGTTGCTGCCGCCGATGGCCGCGCAGGTGCTGAACACTTGCTGGGCGTTGGCGGTGTTGGGCAGGTTGATGTTCAGCTCCTTGGCGCCTTGCAGGGCCAGGTTGAGGTCCTTCTGGTGCAGGCTGATGCGGAAGCCCGGGTCGAAGGTGCCCTTGATCATGCGCTCGCCGTGCACCTCGAGGATCTTCGAGGAGGCGAAGCCGCCCATCAGCGCTTCACGCACCTTGGCCGGGTCGGCGCCGTTTTTCGCGGCGAACAGCAGGGCCTCGGCCACCGCCTGGATGTTCAGGGCGACGATGATCTGGTTCGCCACCTTGGCGGTCTGGCCGTCGCCGTTGCCGCCGACCAGGGTGATGTTCTTGCCCATGGCCTGGAACAGCGGCAGGGCGCGCTCGAAGGCCTGGCTGTCGCCGCCGACCATGATGCTCAGGGTCGCCGCCTTGGCGCCGACTTCACCGCCGGACACCGGGGCGTCCAGGTACTGCGCGCCTTTCTCGTTGATCCTGGCGGCGAAGGCCTTGGTCGCGGTTGGCGAGATCGAACTCATGTCGATCACCACCTTGCCCGGGCCGACGCCCGCGGCCACGCCGTCGGCGCGCAGCAGCACGTCGTCGACTTGCGGGGTATCCGGGACCATGACGATGATGAATTCAGCTTCCTGGGCCACTTCCTTGGGGCTGGCCAGGGCGACCGCGCCGGCGGCGACCAGGTCGGCCGGGGCCGCGTCGTGGTGCTGGGACAGGAACAGGCTGTGACCGGCTTTTTGCAGGTTGGAGGCCATTGGGTGACCCATGATGCCGGTGCCGATGAATCCGATTTTAGCCATGAGAAAATCCTCTTTTTGTTAGGTAGCACGCCCTCTGTAGGAGCGAGCTTGCTCGCGAAAAATGGCAGGGCGCCGTGTTCATTCAGGATGCCTGCGTCATCGTTGACGACCTTCGCGAGCAAGCTCGCTCCTACAGCGATGAACGATGACGCGGTGTGCGATCAGATTGCGTTGTGGCTCTTGAGCCAGCCCAGGCCGGCTTCGGTGGTGGTCAGCGGCTTGTATTCGCAACCGACCCAGCCCTGGTAGCCGATCTTGTCCAGATGCCCGAACAGGAAGTGGTAGTTGATCTCGCCGGTGCCCGGTTCGTTACGCCCCGGGTTGTCCGCCAGCTGGACATGGTTGATCGCGTCCAGGTGGCCGGACAGGGTCCGGGCCAGGTCGCCCTCCATGATTTGCATGTGGTAGATGTCGTATTGCAGGTACAGGTTGCTGCTGCCGACCTGCTCGCGAATCGACAGGGCCTGGGCCGTGTTGTTCAGGTAGAAGCCCGGGATGTCGCGGGTGTTGATCGCTTCCATCACCAGCTTGATGCCCGCGGCCTGGAGTTTCTCGGCGGCGTACTTGAGGTTGGCGATAAAGGTCTTTTCCACCGTGGCATCGTCGACGCCTTGTGGGCGGATGCCGGCCAGGCAGTTGATCTGGGTATTGCCCAGCACCTGGGCGTAGGCGATGGCCAGGTCGACCCCGGCGCGGAACTCTTCGACCCGGTCCGGCAGGCAGGCGATACCGCGCTCGCCTTTCACCCAATCGCCCGCAGGCAGGTTGAACAGCACCTGGGTCAGGCCGTGGGCGTCGAGTTGCGCCTTGATCTCGGCGGAGCTGAATTCATAGGGGAACAGGTATTCGACACCACTGAAGCCGGCCTCGGCGGCGGCCTTGAAGCGGGCGAGGAAGTCCTGTTCGGTGAACAGCATGGACAGGTTGGCGGCAAAACGCGGCATGGTGGTCTCCTGTAGAGGTATCAATCCCTGTAGCCGCTGCCGCAGGCTGCGATAAGGCCGAAGGCCTTCGAGGATCCTGAGATCTTGCGCATCCTGCGGATGCGATCGCAGCCTTCGGCAGCGGCTACATAGGGGTGTCAGTCGAGCAGGGAAATCGCGGTCGGGGCGTCGTTGCCGACCAGCGCCAGGTCTTCGAATTCGTTGACCGCGTTGATCTCGGTGCCCATGGAGATGTTGGTGACACGCTCCAGGATGATCTCGACGATCACCGGCACCTTGAATTGCTCGAGCATTTCCTGGGCCTGGCGCAGGGCCGGCTGGATGCCCGCCGGCTCGAATACCCGCAGCGCCTTGCAGCCCAGGCCCTCGGCGACCGCGACGTGGTCCACGCCGTAGCCGTTGAGTTCCGGGGCGTTGAGGTTGTCGAAGGACAGCTGCACGCAGTAGTCCATGTCGAAGCCGCGCTGCGCCTGGCGGATCAGGCCCAGGTAGGAGTTGTTCACCACCACGTGGATGTACGGCAGCTTGAACTGCGCGCCCACGGCCAGCTCTTCGATCATGAACTGGAAGTCATAGTCGCCCGACAGCGCCACCACCTTGCGGCTCGGGTCGGCCTTGACCACCCCCAGCGCCGCCGGAATGGTCCAGCCCAGCGGGCCGGCCTGGCCGCAGTTGATCCAGTGGCGTGGCTTGTACACGTGCAGGAACTGCGCGCCGGCAATCTGCGACAGGCCGATGGTGCTGACATAGCAGGTGTCCTTGCCGAACACCTGGTTCATCTCTTCATACACCCGCTGCGGCTTGACCGGCACGTTGTCGAAGTGGGTCTTGCGCTGCAGGCTCGACTTGCGCTGCTGGCAATCCTGCAGCCAGGCGCTGCGGTTCTTCAGCTTGCCGGCGGCCTGCCATTCGCGAGCGACTTCGATGAACACGGTCAGCGCCGAGCTGGCGTCGGAGACGATGCCCAGGTCCGGGGTGAATACCCGGCCGATCTGGGTCGGCTCGATGTCCACGTGGATGAATTTACGGCCCTCGGTGTAGACGTCCACCGAGCCGGTGTGGCGGTTGGCCCAGCGGTTGCCGATGCCCAGGACCACATCCGACTTGAGCAGGGTGGCGTTGCCGTAGCGGTGGGACGTCTGCAGGCCGACCATGCCGACCATCTGCGGGTGATCGTCGGGGATGCTGCCCCAGCCCATCAGGGTCGGGATGACCGGGATACCGGTCAGTTCGGCGAATTCCACCAGCAGTTCGCTGGCATCGGCATTGATGATGCCGCCACCGGCAACCAGCAACGGCCGCTCGGCCTGATCCAGCAGGGCCAGGGCCTTTTCGACCTGGACCCGGCTCGCCGAAGGCTTGGCTAGCGGCAGCGGCTGGTAGGCGTCGATGTCGAATTCGATCTCGGCCATTTGCACGTCGAACGGCAGGTCGATCAGCACCGGGCCGGGGCGGCCGGAGCGCATTTCATAGAAGGCTTTCTGGAAGGCGTAGGGCACCTGGCCCGGTTCCAGGACGGTGGTCGCCCACTTGGTCACCGGCTTGACGATGCTGGTGATGTCGACGGCCTGGAAGTCTTCCTTGTGCAGGCGGGCCCGCGGGGCCTGGCCGGTGATGCAGAGAATCGGGATCGAGTCGGCCGAGGCGCTGTACAGGCCGGTGACCATGTCGGTGCCGGCAGGGCCGGAGGTGCCGATGCACACGCCGATGTTGCCGGCTTTGGTACGGGTGTAACCCTCGGCCATGTGCGAGGCGCCTTCAACGTGGCGAGCGAGGACGTGATCGATGCCGCCGACCTTTTGCAGGGCGGAGTACAGCGGGTTGATGGCGGCACCCGGGATGCCGAAAGCGGTATCGACCCCTTCACGGCGCATCACCAGAACGGCGGCTTCGATTGCTCTCATTTTGCTCATAGTTTTGTGCCTCTTACGTTTTGTAATTGTATACAAGTGGCTTTGCGCTGAGTGTATTCATGGCGAGTGTTGCAGGTCAATCCATTTTCTCTCGCGCTTGGATGCGTTCGTCCGGTGCCGATAAACAGGCAGCTTTTCGTCGGAAGCAGGGATTTGCGAAAATTATTGTATACAAAAACAAGGTTTGTTGTGTTCTATTTGTTATATCGATCTTCTTATCGGAACACCCCAATTTTTCCCAATAACAAAATAAGGACGGCACCCATGAGCGCTTTAACCTTGAACGTTGCAGTCAGCCTGGCCGGCAAGGCCCTGGCCTTTGGCCGTGAGATCGGCGCGGCACCCTTGACCATTGCGGTGCTCGATGCCGGCGGGCATCTGGTGACCTTGCAGCGCGAAGACGGGGCCAGCCTGCTACGGCCACAGATCGCCATCGGCAAGGCCTGGGGCGCGATCGCCCTGGGCAAGGGCTCGCGCCTGCTGGCGCTGGATGCGCAGCAGCGGCCGGCCTTTATCGCCGCGCTCAATAGCCTGGGGCAGGGCAGCGTGGTGCCGGCGCCGGGTGGGGTGTTGATTCGTGATCAGCAGGGGGTGGTGGTGGGTGCGATCGGCATCAGTGGCGACACCTCGGACATCGACGAGCAATGTGCGATCAGCGCCATCGAGGCGCAGGGCTTGCGGGCGGATGCGGGTGTGAGTGCCTGATCTGTAGCCGTGTAGCTGCTGCCGCTACCGCTACCGCAGGCTGCGATCGCACACCACGGGTGCGCAAAATCTGAAGATCGCTGAAGACCTTCGGCCTTATCGCAGCCTGCGGCAGCGGCTACAGGGGCTGGCTTACTGGTCCGTTTCGCAGCCCTTGAGCACCAGGCGGATGATGGTCTGGGCGGCGGCTTCGTAATCGGACTCGTCCAGCTTGGCCTTGCCGGTCACCACCGAGATCTGCCAGTCGAAGTCGGCGTAGGTCTGGGTCGCGGCCCAGATGCTGAACATCAGGTGGTGCGGGTCGATGGGTGCGATCTGGCCACGATCGATCCAGGTCTGGATGCAATCGATGTTGTGCTTGGCCTGGGCGTTGAGCTGCTCGACCTGGTCCGGGCTCAGGTGTGGGGCACCGTGCATGATCTCGCTGGCGAACACCTTGGAGGCGAAGGGCAGGTCGCGGGAGATGCGGATCTTCGAGCGGATGTAGCCGCTCAGTACTTCGCTGGGCATGCCGTCGGCGTTGAACGGGGTCGAAGCCTGGAGGATCGGCTCGATGATGCTTTCCAGGACCTCGCGGTAGAGGTTTTCCTTGGATTTGAAGTAGTAGTAGACGTTGGGTTTGGGCAGCCCCGCCTTGGCCGCGATGTCGCTGGTTTTGGTCGCAGCGAAGCCTTTGTCGGCAAACTCTTCACTGGCGGCACGCAGGATCAGTTCTTTGTTGCGCTCGCGGATGGTGCTCATAAACCAGGTGATTCCTTGCCTGTTCGGGCGGTTGCGCATGGTAGCACCGGCCTTGCGCGAGGCTCAAGAATGCCCCGCCGGCCCTCGTTGCGCGCTATGCTTCGCAACATTTATGACCTCAAGGAACCCTGATCCATGGCCGGAAGCAGTTTGCTGGTGCTGATCGACGATATTGCCACGGTACTCGACGACGTGGCGCTGATGACCAAGATGGCGGCGAAGAAGACCGCCGGGGTGCTGGGGGACGACCTCGCGCTCAATGCCCAGCAGGTTTCCGGGGTGCGCGCCGAGCGCGAATTGCCGGTGGTCTGGGCGGTGGCCAAGGGCTCGTTCCTGAACAAGCTGATCCTGGTGCCCGCGGCGCTGGCCATCAGTGCCTTCGCGCCCTGGCTGGTGATACCGCTGCTGATGCTCGGCGGTGCCTACCTGTGCTTCGAGGGCTTTGAAAAGCTCGCCCACAAGTTTCTCCACAGCAAGGCCGAGGATCAGGCCGAGCACCAGCAACTGATCGAAGCCGTGGCGGACCCGGCCACCGATCTGGTGGCCTTCGAGAAGACCAAGATCAAGGGCGCGATCCGCACCGACTTCATTCTCTCGGCCGAGATCATCGCCATTACCCTGGGCACCGTCGCCGACGCGCCGTTGATGCAGCAGGTGGTGGTGCTTTCGGGCATCGCCATCGTCATGACCGTCGGCGTGTATGGCCTGGTGGGCGGCATCGTCAAGCTCGACGACCTCGGCCTGTGGCTGACGCAGAAGCCGGGCCAGGTCGCAAAAAGCATCGGCGGCGCGATCCTGCGCGCAGCGCCCTACATGATGAAAAGCCTCTCGGTGATCGGCACCGCGGCCATGTTCATGGTCGGCGGCGGCATCCTGACCCACGGCGTGCCGGCGGCGCATCACTGGATCGAGACTGTCACGGCGCACACGGCCGAGGTGGTTGGCGGGTTTTCGCTGATCATGCCGACGCTGCTCAATGCCGTGGCCGGCATCATCGCCGGCGCCGCGGTACTGGTCGTGGTGTCGCTGGGTGGCAAGCTGTGGCGCGCGGCCAGGGCCTGATTCGTTGAAGGCCCTCGCCGCTGCAGGACGAGGGGCGAGGGCGAGGGTCTGTCAGGCAGGGAGCAGTTGCGCGACCGCCAGGCCGATCTTGTTGATCGCCTGTTCGATCTTGCGGTTGGGCACGCCGGCAAAGTTCAGCCTGAGGCAATTGCGGTACTTGCCGGCCGCGGAAAAGATATTGCCGTTGGCGATCTGGATGTCCTCGGCTTCCAGCAGCCGGTTCAGGGTGTAGGTGTCGAACTCGTCCGGCAACTCCACCCACAAAGTGAACCCGCCCTGGGGTTTGCTGACCCGGGTGCCTTCCGGCAGGTAGCGGCTGACCCACTCGGTCATCAGGTCGCGATGGCGTTGGTACTGTTTGCGCATCCGTCGCAGGTGCGGCAGGTAATGACCCTTGGCAATGAATTCGGCCACCGCCAGCTGCGGCTGGGTCGCGGTGGTGCCGGAGCCGACGTATTTCATGTGCAGCACTTGCGGCAGGTAACGCCCCGGGGCGATCCAGCCGATCCTCAGGCCCGGCGCCAGGGTTTTCGAGAACGAACTGCACAGCAGCACGCGCCCGTCGTCGTCGAATGACTTCAGGGTGCGCGGCCGCGGGTAGCGGAACGCCAGGTCGCCATAGATATCGTCTTCGATGATCGGCACGTCGTAGCGCTGGGCCAGGCGGATCATCGCGCGCTTGCGATCGTCCGGCATGATGTAGCCCAGCGGGTTGTTGCAATTGGGCGTGAGCTGGATGGCCTTGATCGGCCACTGTTCCAGGGCCATTTCCATGGCTTCCAGGCTGATGCCGGTGACCGGGTCGGTGGGAATCTCCAGGGCCTTGAGGCCGGCGGCCTTGAGCAACTGGATGATGCCGTGAAAGCAGGGGGAAGCGATGGCCACGATGTCGCCGGGTTCGCACAGGGCGCGGATGGCGATGGACAGGGCTTCCTGGCAGCCGCTGGTGACGACGATTTCCGCGGGCGTCAGGCGGCAACCGGAGTCGACGCCGAGGCGGGCAATCTGCTCGCGCAGGCTCAGCACACCTTGCAGGTGGTTGTATTGCAGGCTCGGGCTGTCGCTGCGCCGGCTGATTCGCGCCAGGGCGGTCAGCAGCGGCTTGAGGGTCGGCGCCGTGGTGTCGGGCATGCCGCAGCCCAGTTGAATGGCATTGGCGTTCTGCTCCTGGCGCATCAGGTCCTGCACCAGGTCCCACTGGGAGATATCCACAGGTCGCAACGACGGCCGTCCCATCTTCGGTAACTCCGGCAAACGCCGGCCGGCCGGGACGAAATAGCCCGACTTGGGCTTGGGGATAGCCAGTCCCGAGCTTTCCAGAACCCGATAGGCCTGTTGCACGGTGGTGAGGCTGACGCCGTGCTCGAGGCTCAGGGCCCGCACCGAAGGCAAACGCTCCCCCGGCCCGTATAACCCCTGCTCAATGCGGCTGCTGATGTATTCGGCGAGATTCAGGTATCGAGTCATGCGGGGGACTGTAGCGACTCATCTGTCGTATAAAAAGTTACAGATTCCACTTTTTTTGAAAATTTTTAGAGGCGAAAAAGCAATCTGTACTGAGAAAAATCATCCGGCGTGTACCTATAAGACAGTGGTTGCCTTTGGGAAGATGGCCCGCATCGCACTGTACTGGTTGTTCTTAAATACAGTTGCGACGCAATTCAGAGTCCCCCCGGGCAACGTATAACGGGCTTCCCCCTCAGGCTACTTTAGACGATGACTTCTCAAGGAAGAGCAGGGTAATGACGGCAAGGATCAAACTGACTCCACAGATGGCTGAGTACGAGCAGAAGTTCACCGACGGTGGTGAGGTTCGCTGGCTGCCTTATTTGATGTATTTCCATCCTACCGACCACCGTTCGGAGGTGGTCAATACAGATACCTCGGGCTTCCGCTATTCGGAACTGCTGGGCATACAGTATTCAGTGGCCAACAGCCGCCACGCCAAGAGCGTGCGGGTGCTGGCCGGTAGCTCGACCGTGTTTGGCATCGGTGCCAGTTCGGATGCCTGGACATTGCCTTCGCGCCTGGCCGAGAACGATCCGGACAGCAAGCCCTGGATCAACTTCGGCGGACGCAGCTTCAACTCGACCCAGGAACTGACGCTCTTCACCCTTTACCGTCATTTGCTGCCCAAGGTCGACGAAATCGTGCTGTTTTCCGGGTTCAACAACCTGGGGCTGGCCCGCCAGCCACAAAGCAGCCGTGGCGAACACGGCGCTTTCTTCAACTGCAACCAATTCTTCGACGCCATGCGTCCGGAGTCTCAGGCGCCCAAGCGCGGCATGTTCCGCGCCTTGCTCGGCAAGGAGCAGGAAGAGCCGACGCCCGAGCCGCCACCGACCATGGAAGAGCAGATCGACTACGCCGCCGACCTGACCCTGCGTCACCTGGATACCTGGCGCGCGCTGGCGGCCGACATGGGTGCCAAGCTGACCTTCATTCTGCAGCCGCTGGCCGGCTGGGTCCGGGAAAAGGGCTGCGACGAGGAAGAACAGCTGTTCGCCGAGCTGGATCGCGCTGGCAGTTTCAGCGAGGTCTATGGCGACATCCTGCAACCCAGCGTCTGCGAGGCCTATGCCGCCCGCCTGCGCGAGGGCGCCCAGAAAATGGGCGTGCGTTTCGTGAACATTACGCCGCTGCTGTCCGAGGCCCTGCGGCCTGAACAGTGGTTGTTCGTCGACCGTATTCACTTCACCGACCAGGGGAATGATTTCGTCTCGAAAATCATCCTCGATGTTCTTTAAAGGAGTCTGCCATGAGTTACATCAAGAGCTTGTTCCAACGCCTCTTCGGCAAGAAGAAAAAGAAGAAGCCGGACTCTTCGATCTACCCGATGTTCTGATCTCGACACCCGATGTCATTGCTTGCCGATGACTGAGGGCCGGCAATGGATTGCCTTGGTCTCCAACCTGGAAGGGAAGTAAACAGTATGTGGCGCCAGTTTTATCGATCAGTCAGCAACCCCGAGAGCTTTCTGGGGGATGTCAGTATTCGGCGTCTGATGGGCCTGGCCGCACCGGGGGAAACCGGTGCGGAAGGTCTGTCCGGGGTGCGGGTGCAGATCGAGCACTGGCGTGACGAGCAGGCCCGGGTTTACCGCGAACTGGCCAGCCAGGCCGCGGAGCTGGGCAACCAACGGGAATTCGCCGAGGCCCTGCTGGTGCACTCGGCGCCATTGGCCTCGGTGCTGGGTTGCTGGCTGCAAGGCATGAGCGCCCCCGGGGTTTTCGAGGACAGCGCGCAGCTCAGGCTCATGGAGCTGCTGGCCCACGACGTCGGCGTCGGGCGGCCCCTGGCATCGCGCGCCGATCACTTCAAATCGCTGTTGGTGCAGGCGGGGCTGACCGCTTATGCGGTTTCGCCGTTCGAGCTTTCCACGCTCCCCGACCTGCCCGACGAACTGTTCGAATTACCGGCATTGCTGCAAGCGGTGAACCGCCGCAGCGATGCCTTTGGCGACACCCTGTGCGGCATCGACTATGCCTGGCGTGCCTTGGGGCTGAGCCCCTGGTGGGCGGTGCTGGACGCGCAGCAGCTGGATGTCCGCCGACTCGACCTGAACCAACTGGATGAAAGCGCGGGCGACAGCTCGGCGCTGGAGATCTCCCTGTGGGTCTGCGAGCAGGTCGCCAATCAGGGCAACATTCGCCGCCTGCAACTGGAGGCGGGCGCCCAGTGGTTGTTCGCGGCCCTGAAGACGTTCAACGAGCGGCTGCTGGTGCACTGTCGGGCGGCGGTATCGCCCGAGCGCCTGATGGGCAAGATGATCCAGCGCATGGCCCGGGCCGGCGCGGTCTATCACCAGGATTACAAGATGGAAGGCCGCAGCCTGGCGCAGTGGCTGCGTGAGGCCCAGGTCGACCCGGTGCCGCTGCTGGAGATGCTTTCGCGCAGCCGCCTGATCGTGCCGGGCAACGCCGAGAAGAGTCTGCTGGTCAATACACTGGTCGCGCCGAACGGGCGCATGTTCCGGATCTTCAGCGAGGCCGACCTGAGCGTCATCCGCAAATGGATCGATGGCCTGTCCGGCCCGATCCAGCGCGCAGAAGCTGCCCAAGTACCAACGCCAAGCCCTTGCAATGCAGTGGTTCCACAGGTGCTGGGCGAGGGCATTCAGGAGCAGGGCCAGTGGCCCAAGAGCCTGCGCGAGGCCTATTTCGTCTTGCAGGGCAGGGCGCTGGCGCCTCGCACCCAGGCTTTTGCCCAGGCTTATGTGACACGTTGGCTGGAGCAGTCGCGCCGCTCGCTGCAAAACTCCGAACGCACCTTGCCCGAGTCCTGGAATGTCGGCGTATTGCGCGAATGGCTACTGGACAAGCACGACCGCCACGGTCAGGAGTTCGAAGAAAGTGACCCGGCGGCCATGCCGTCGCGCGAAGAAATCGTCGATTCCACCCTGCAACTGGCACCGCTGACCCTGATCGACGGCGCCTGGCTGCAGGGTTTCACCGACCTGACGCTGGCCTCGTCCCATGTCGGTTACGCGTTGTTCCAGACTTACTGGGACGAACTGGGCAACGGCTCCTATGCGTTGAACCATCCGAAAATCTACCGCGACGGCCTGCGCCAGATGGGGCTGGAGCTGGCGCCTACCGGTGCCCGCGAGTTCGCCGAGGATGAGCGGCTGCGCGAGGCCTCGTTCCGCTTGCCGGTCTACTGGCTGTGCCTGGGCAAGCTGCCGGTGACCTTCATGCCGGAAATCCTCGGCATGAACCTGGCGATGGAACTGTCGGGGGTGGGCGGCAGCTACCGTTCGGCCCGGCGCTTCCTCCGGCACTACGGCTTCAGCACGGCGTTCGTCGACCTGCACAACACCATCGATAACGTCACCACCGGGCATTCGGCCTGGGCGGTGGACGCCATCGACGCCTACATGCGCCAGGTCGCCGCGACGAAGCCGGCGGAACTGGCAGAACACTGGCTGCGGGTCCGCGTCGGCTACGAGTCCCTGGCACCGCAGCCGGACCGCTTGACGTCCTGGTTGCAGCGCCTGGGCATCGGCTCCGCGGGCGCGGTGCTGCCCCGGAGCAAGACGCGGGGCGAGGATCAGGCGCTGTTTCACCATGAACCTATTGTCCCTGCCGCGCCGGTTGGCGTAACGGCCTGAACATCAAGGAGTGTCCATGTCTCTGGTCAACGTGCACAACGAGTGGGATCCGCTGGAAGAAATGATCGTCGGCGTCGCCCAGGGCGCGCAGGTGCCGCGACCCGACCGCGGCCTGTTCGCCCTGGATTACAGCGAGCAGCATGACTACATCGAGGACATTCCATCCGGCCCCTATCCGCAGCAGGTGATCGAGGAAGCCAGCGAGGACCTGGACGCCTTTGCCGCCTTCCTGCGTTCCCACGGGGTCATAGTGCGGCGCCCGGACGTCACTGACCATCGCGCGGTATTCGGCACTTGCGCCTGGAAAACCGACGGCGAATACAACTACTGCCCGCGGGATGTGCTGCTACCCATCGGCCAGACCATCATCGAGGCGCCGATGGCGCTGCGCAGCCGCTACCTGGAACCGTTCGCCTATCGCCGGCACCTGGCCGAATACTTTGCCAGCGGCTCCAACTGGATTTCCGCGCCCAAGCCGCAGCTGCTGGACAGCACCTACCGAATCAACCCCAAGAACGGCTCGATCATTGCCAATGACGAGCCGATCTTCGACGCCGCCAACGTGATCCGCGTCGGCGAGGACATCCTCTATCTGGTTTCGCGCAGCGGTAACGAACTGGGTTGCCAGTGGCTGCAGCGGGTGCTGGGCGATCGTTACCGGGTGCACCCGGTGAGCGGCGTGTACGACGGCACGCACCTGGACACCACCATCACCGTGGTCCGCCCGGGGCTGGTGGTGCTGTGTCCGGAGCGGATCCGCAAGGACCAGGTGCCGGCGCTGTTCAAGAACTGGGACATCATCTGGGCGCCGGAAATGGTCGACACCGGCTATTGCTGGTCCTACCCGCGCGCGTCGATCTGGCAGGGCATGAACTTCATCATGGTCAACCCGGCGCTGGCGGTGATCAACGACCAGCAAGTGCCGCTGATTCGCGCCCTGGAGAAACACGGTATCGATGTGGCGCCGCTGAAAATGCGCCATGCCCGCAGCCTCAGTGGCGGCTTCCATTGCGTGTCGGTCGACATTCGTCGCCGCGGCACCCTTGAAGACTATCGTTGAGCGGAGCCTGGGGCATGCAGAATCTGGACTACTACGCCGTCATCCTGTTCGCGATTTCCACCTGCGTGACGCCGGGGCCGAACAACGTGATGCTGATGTCCTCCGGGGTCAACTTCGGCATCAGCCGCACCCTGCGCCACGTCGCGGGCATCAACATCGGCTTTCCACTGATGCTGATCGCGGTGGGGCTCGGCGCCGGCGCGGTGTTCCATCGTTATCCCAGCCTGCATGACATCCTGCAGGTGATCGGTGCCCTGTACATGCTGTATCTGGCCTACCGGATCGCCACGGCGCCCACGGTCGATCTCGACGACCAGGGCGGGCGCCCGCTGGGCTTCACCGGCGCGGCGCTGTTCCAGTGGGTCAACCCCAAGGCCTGGATCATGGCGGTGGGCGCGGTCCTGGCCTACACCACGCCGGTCGGTTCCTACAGTGCGCAGATCCTGCTGATCGCCTTGATCTTCTTTCTCTTCGGCTCGCCCTGCTCGATGGTCTGGGTGCTGTTCGGACGTTATTTGCGGCGCTTTCTCAGCGAGCCGAACCGGCTCCGGCTGTTCAACATTTCAATGAGTGTGTTGTTGGTGGTGTCGTTGATTCCGGCATTAAAAAGCCTGCCGGTCTCAAGTTGGTTGCACGGATGACGGACTGTGCACAGACACAGGGAATTTCCATGGATTGGCATGAAGCTATGAGGATGAGCGTTTAAATGGCTACTTACGTATTAGGGATTTCGGCGTTCTATCACGACAGCGCCGCGGCGCTGGTGAAGGACGGGGTGCCGGTGGCTGCGGCCCAGGAAGAGCGCTTCACGCGGGTGCGGCACGACGCGGCGTTTCCGGCCAATGCCATCAAGTACTGCCTGGACGCCGAGGGGATCGGCCTCGATGAGCTGACCGCCGTGGTCTACTACGAAGACCCGCAGGAAAAGTTCTCGCGGATGATTTCCTCCTTCGCCAGTGGCGGCATCAGCGGCGCGCGCACCTTCATCAGCACCATGCCGGAATGGATCCGCTGGAAGCTCAATGTACTCAAGTTCATCGACGAGAAACTCGAGGAACTGGGACGTGGTACCGGACCGCTCACCATCGCTTCGCAGCACCACCGTTCCCATGCCGCGGCGGCGTTTTTCCCGTCGCCGTTCGAACAGGCGGCGGTGCTGTGCATCGACGGCATCGGCGAATGGCATTCGACCACGATCTGGAAGGGCGACGGTTCCAAGCTCGACCTGATGAACTCGATTTCCTATCCGCACTCGGTCGGCCTGTTCTACTCGGCGTTCACCTATTACTGCGGCTTCAAGGTCGACTCCGGCGAGTACAAACTCATGGGCCTGGCGCCTTATGGCCGGCCGATCTATGCCGACAAGATCCGCAAGGAACTGATCAACATCCGCGCCGACGGCTCCTTCACCCTGAACATGAAGTACTTCGAGTACCTGCGTGGCGAGCGCATGGTCGGCGAGGCGTTCGAGGAACTGTTCGGCGGCCCGGTGCGCAAGCCGGAGAGCCCGATCACCCAGCGCGAATGCGACCTGGCAGCCTCGGTGCAGCAGGTGACCGAGGAAGTGGTGCTGGGGCTGGCCACCGCGGCCGTGCGGCAGACCGGTTACCGCAACCTGTGCCTGGCCGGTGGCGTGGCGCTCAACTGTGTGGCCAACGGTGTGCTCAGCCGTTCCGGACGTTTCGACGCGATCTGGATTCAGCCCGCGGCCGGCGACGCCGGTTGTGCCCTGGGGGCGGCCATGGACTATTCGGTCAAACGCACCGGGCGTCCGCACCTGGGCAGCAAGAAGCTCGACGCCATGAGCGGCAGCCTGTTGGGGCCGGGCTTTGGCGATGAAGAGATCCAGGCGTTCCTCGACGCCAACCAGTATCCGTACCAGCGCTTCGAGGGGGCCGAGCTGTATGACGAAACTGCGCGGCACCTGGCCGACGGCGCCGTGGTCGGCTGGTTCCAGGGGCGCATGGAGTTCGGCCCGCGAGCCCTGGGCGCGCGCTCGATCCTCGGCGATCCACGCAATCCCGAGATGCAGCGCACCATGAACCTGAAGATCAAGTACCGCGAATCCTTCCGGCCCTTTGCCCCGGCGGTGCTGGACGAGGACGCCCAGATCTACTTCGACATCTGCGAGAAGAGCCCGTACATGTTGATGGTTTCCCAGGTCACCGATTCGATCAAGACCGCCGAGTCGTTGCAGCCCGGCGGCCCCGAGCGTGGCCTGGGCAGCATCAACTCAATCCGTTCGCAGTTGCCGGCGGTGACCCACGTCGACCTGTCGGCGCGGGTGCAGACGGTGACCGAAGAAAACAATGCGCCGTTCACCCATCTGCTGCGCAGTTTCAAGAAACGCACCGGCTGCTCGGTGCTGGTCAACACCTCGTTCAACGTGCGCGGCGAGCCGATCGTGTGCAAGCCGGAAGAAGCCTACGCCTGCTTCATGCGCACCGAGATGGATGTGCTGGTGCTGGGCAGCTTCATTCTCGAGCGCACGACCCAGCCGGAGTTCGTCGAAGAGGTCGACTGGCGCAACGAGATCCCGCTGGACTGATCGCTCACTCACTTTTTATTCAGGAGACAAGGCCATGCTCAGGTTGCTTTCGTTGTTGATGTTCGCTGTGGTGTTGCTACCGATCGGCTGGGCGCGCCGGATATTCAATTCCTCGCGCTTCAGCCAGCGTTTCCATCAAGGCTCGACGGCGTGGGACCACCCGGAAAACACCCGTTAGGCCGAATAACTACAAGGGTTCGGATCCATGTCAACGGTCATCTACAAGAACTTGAATGCCTCACCGATTCACGCCGTCAATGGCGCTGGGGTCTGGCTTGAGGATGCTTCGGGCAAACGCTACCTCGACACGTGCGGCGGGGTGGCCGTTTCCAGCCTGGGACATGGACATCCACGGATCGCCGCGGCCATCGAGCAGCAGGCGAAAAAGCTCAGTTGGGCCCATGCCGGCAGCTTCACTACGGACGCCGCCGAGGAATTGGCTGACCTGCTGGTGGGGGCCTCCGGCGGCTTGGCCAAGGCGCAGTTTCTCTCCGGCGGTTCCGAGGTCATGGAACTGGCGATGAAAATTGCCTACCAGTATCAGTGCGAGCGCGGGCTGCCGGGCAAATCGATCTTTATCTCGCGCCAGCAGAGCTACCACGGCAGCACCCTGGGGACCCTGTCGATTTCCGGCAACCTGCAGCGTCGCGGGGTCTTCGAGCCGTTGCTCGGGTCCGCCGAATTCGTCTCGCCCTGTTATGCCTATCGCCATCAGGGCACTGATGAAAGCGACGAGCAGTACGGGACGCGCCTGGCGCTGGAACTGGACGAAAAGATCAGGGCGCTGGGCAGCGACAGGGTGGCGGCGTTTTTCGCCGAGACCGTGGTCGGCTCCACCAACGGCGCGGTGCCGTCGGTGCCGGGGTACTTCCGCAAGATCAAGGCGGTGTGCGAGCGCCACGACGTGCTGCTGATCCTCGACGAGGTGATGGCCGGCATGGGCCGCACCGGCAGGTTCTTCGCCTACGAAGACGACGGCATCGTGCCGGACATGGTCGCGGTCGGCAAAGGCCTGGCGGCCGGTTACCAGCCGATCTCGGCGTTGCTGGTCAGCAGCCAGGTGCATGAGGCCATGGCTGGCAACTCCGGGGTGCTGGGCAACGGCCAGACCCACGTCAATCATCCGCTGGCCTGCGCCGTTGCGCTGGAGGTGCAGCGGGTCATCCAGGACGAGAACCTGCTGCAGGCCGTGCGCCTGCGCGGCGAGCAACTGCGCCACGGCCTGCGCGAGTGCCTGGCGCGCTTCGAGCATGTCGGCGATGTGCGCGGACGCGGTCTGTTCGTCGGCGTGGAGTTCGTTCAGGACCGGGACACCCGCGAGCCCTATCACGGTGGCGGCCGTTACGCCGCGAGCCTCAAGGCGCAGGCGCTGGAACAAGGGCTGCTGATTTATCCGGGCAGCGGAACCGCCGACGGTGTTCACGGTAACCACGTGCTGTTCGCGCCGCCCTTCATCTCCAGCGAGGCGGAAATCGCCGAAATGGTCGAGTGCTTCACGGCGGTAGTCGAAGCCTGCCAGCAGGGTTAGCGGGGAGGGTGGACCGGGGGTGTTTTCGAAATGTACCAACAGCCAATAGTGGAAAAGACTATGCAGACCATCGAACCATGCAAGGACAAAGTTCTATTGTCGGTGTGCACCATGGACTGGTGCGATCACGGCGTTGAATTCGCCAAGACGGTTTTTTCCAACCTGGAAGTGTTCTGTTGGGACCCGGGCGACCCCTATCCGTATCACCTGGAAGACTGGGAAGGCGACTGGATCATTTCCTATCGCGGCGACTTCATCTTCCCGCCGAGCATCTATCAGCGGGCCCGCAAGGGCGCGATCAACCTGCACCCGGCGCCGCCCAAGTACCGCGGCCTGGGCAGCCAGCACTACGCGATCTACTACCAGGACGAAACCTACGGTTCGACCTGTCATCACCTGGCGCCCTCGGTGGACAGCGGCGACATCATCCATGTCGCGCGTTTCAACATCGCCCCGGCGGAAACCGCGTCTTCGCTGCGCCTGCATGTCGGCGCCTATTGCCTGCAGCAGTTCATCCATCTGTTGACCGACTACATCCTGCAAGGCCGTCCGCTGCCGGTGTCGCCCGAGCGCTGGGGCGAGCGGCTGTACAAGCAATCCGAACTCAAACCCTGGATGGAAAAGATCCGGGCCGAAGAACCCGATCATCGCTGCTTCAAGTAGCGAGGAGGGATGCCGGCCCGCGCGGGGCGGCATCCCGGTTGGTAAACCCTGCTCCCGCGACTTCTACGAGAGACCGTCAAATGTTTGATTTATCGAGCTTTGGTGCTGCTATGGCCGTTTATGTCATCGGAACCGCCAGCCCTGGCCCGGGTAACCTGGCGATTGCCAACACCTCGCTCAGCTACGGGCGTACCCCGGGGCTGGCGCTGGCGGCCGGGGTCATTTCCGGTTCGTTGTGCTGGGGC
This sequence comes from Pseudomonas sp. T8, assembly GCF_024610635.1. Classification (NCBI taxonomy): domain Bacteria; kingdom Pseudomonadati; phylum Pseudomonadota; class Gammaproteobacteria; order Pseudomonadales; family Pseudomonadaceae; genus Pseudomonas; species Pseudomonas sp. T8. The sequence goes on along the minus strand of NZ_CP102374.1, from coordinate 2,389,974 downwards.
GCGATGACGGCCGCGGGCGTCTCGGCCTTGCTGATGTCCAACACCCAGGTGCTGGTCTGGCTGAAGATCCTCGGCGCCTGCTACCTGTTATGGCTGGCCTACAAATCCATCCGCGGCGCCCTGAGCGCGAGCGCGGTCAACCTCAATCGCGCCCGGGCCAAACAGAGCCGCACGCTGGGGTTCTACCTGCAAGGGCTGGGCATCCACCTGACCAACCCCAAGGCGGCCCTGACCTGGTTCACCGTGACCACCGTCGGCCTCAGCGCCACGGCGCCCTCCTGGGCCAGCTTCGTGCTGGTGGGCAGCTGTGCGGTCGCCGGCTTCGTGATTTTCTGTGCCTACGCCCTGGCGTTTTCCGCGCGTTCGGCGGAGCCGTTTTTCGTCCGCACGCGCAAGGCTTTCGGCCTGGTCTGCGGCGCGTTCTACGCCATGGTCGCCGCGGGCTTCATCGGGTCCTTGCTGTAAGCGTGGATAAGCCTCGCCCGTGGCGATCGCCGGGGCGAAAACAATGACTCAGGGCTCTGTTCGGAGCATGTACTTCTCAGGATGACTGTATGCCGTTGTCGATCGACTTGTTGTTGGCTTTCGCCTTGTTTGCCTTTGTCACTTCGGTGACCCCCGGACCGAACAACACCATGCTGCTGGCCTCGGGGGTGAATTTCGGGTTCCGCCGCACGGTGCCGCATATCCTCGGGATCAGTTCGGGGTTCCTGGTGCTGGTGCTGGCCGTCGGTTTGGGCCTGGGGGCGGTGTTCGAGGCCTACCCGGTGCTGTACAAGGTGCTGCGCTACGTCGGTGCGGCCTACCTGCTGTACCTGGCCTGGAACATCGCCCGTTCCGGGCCGGTGTCCCAGGAAGTCGACGGCAAGGGCCGGCCGCTGGGGTTCTGGGGGGCGGCGGCGTTCCAGTGGGTCAACCCCAAGGCCTGGGTCATGGCGCTGGGGGCCATCAGCACCTATACACCGTTGCAGGGCTACTTTTTCAACGTGGTGGTAATCGCCAGCCTGTTTGCCTTGATCAACGCGCCGAGTGTCGGGGTCTGGGCCGGGTTCGGCAGTGTGCTGCGCAATGTCCTGCGCGATCCGCGCTGGCTGCGCCTGTTCAACTACGGCATGGCCTTGCTGCTGGTGATTTCCTTGTTCCCGCTGCTGCAAGCCTGAGGGGCTTTCCCAGGGCGTTATGCCGCCACCCGCCGTAACCGGCGCGTGGCGGTTTTTTTTGCTCGCTCATTGCCCCTGGGCGACAGCCGCCACGCCGGGTTCGTGGCGAGTCAGGCGGCACCATTTGTGCCAGGTGAATTGAAGTTGCAGCAGCGCCGCCCTGGCCATTTCCAGATCCTGTTCCGGCAGTTGCGGCGCCTGCTCCAGGGCCTTGAGCAGGGCGACGGTCGGAGCATCCAGTCGATCGCTGCGGCGTGGTGTCGGTCCGCCCGACTTGAGCTGCGTGGCGATGCTCTGCAGGTAGTGCCCGCGCTCGACGCCCAGGGCCCCGGTCGCGGCGCCCAGGCTGGCGCGCAATTGCAGCAGTTCGTCGCCCAGGTCGAGCCCGAGCAGGCCGTTGTCCCAGTGCTGGCGGCGTTCCTGGGGCAGGCTTTCGGAGTAGCGCGCCAGGCGGATCAAGCGGTCGGCCATGCGCCCGCCGAACCAGCTCTCGGCTTGCTCCAGCGGGCGCGAAGTGAGTTGCGCCAGGTCGAACAGCGAGGCGCGGAACATCCGCCGATAGTGATGTTCGCCGGGGTTGAGGCTGACCAGGCGAAACACCAGGACCGCGATGCCGACGCCGACCAGGGTCGCCATGGCCTTGTTGAGGAAGTTGGCCAGGTCGTAGGTCATCAGGTTGCCGGGGCCGACGTTGTTGACGAAAAAGATGCAGAACGCCGACGCGATTGGCGCCATCCGCGGTTTGCTCATGCACAGCGAAGCGCAAAACAGCGGCACCCCGAGCCCCACGCACAACAGCGGGAAACCATCCCAGCCGGGCAGCAATCCCAGGCCGACAAAGCCGGCGATCGGTACTGACAGGGCGATGCCCTTGAGGAAGTTGAGGCTGGAGGCGGAAGGGTTTTCCCGGCCGGCGAACAGGCTCAGCACCACCCCGCAGATCGATACCGCGCCCAGGCCGGAGGGCCAGGCCGAGAGCACCCAGAAGCCGGCCACGGCGAGAAACGCCAGGGCGCTGCGCAGGCCGCCGAGGATGCCTTGCTCGATATCCCGGTGCCAGGACAGGGCGCCAGGCGCGCCATGGGGTACCCGGCCCTGCTCGACGGCCTGCAGAGTCCGCGCGCTGCGTTCCAGCAGCGCCGGCACCTGGGCCAATTGCATCAGGCACAGATGTGCATCCTGCGACAGGCTGCGGTCCTGCAGTGCCTCTTGAAGGCGTGCCCACAGCTGGGCGATGTCTGCCTCGTGGCTGTGTTCCAGGGCCGTGGCCAGTTGTTCGATCAGCGGTGCCACCGCGGCATTCGCCGCGCTGTCGAGCATCAGCCGCTGGCGGGCCACGCCGCGGGCGGCGCGCAACAGGCTCAGCAAGTCGCGACTGAGCACCCGCAGGGCCTGGGAGCGCCGACGCCCCTGAGGCCCTTCGAACCAGGCGTGATCGCGCTGGGCATCGACCGCCACCAGCTTGCCGAGGGCTTCCAGCAATCCTTTGCGCTGGTCCTGGCCGATCAACTCGGAGGCCGCGGCGCGCATGCCGGCTTGCCAGGCGAGCTTGCCTTGGGTGGCCAGCGCCTGTTCGACCCGGCGCGGCCACAACACGGTGCTGGCGATCGCCGCGCAGATGATTCCCAGGCTGATTTCCGAACAGCGGGCCACGGCCTGGTCGAACACCAGCAGCGGATGGGTGGTGGCGGGCAGGGCGATGATCGCCGCGGTGTAGCCGGCCAGTACGAAGCCGTAGGAAGCATGATTGCGCAGCAGCGAAGCGCCGGTGGTGCAGAAGGCCAGCCACAGCGCCATCGCCAGCAGAAACAACAGGGGCGCCTGGCCGAACAGGCCGATCAGCAGGATCGAGGCCAGGGCGCCGCTAAAGGTGCCCAGCAGGCGGAAGGCGCCCTTGGCCAGGACCATGCCGCTGCTGGGCTGGCTGACGATGAACACGGTGGTCAGGGCCCATTGCGGCTGCTCGAGGTTGAAACGAAAGGCCAGGTACAGGGCGATGCCCCCGGCGATCATGTTCCTGATGGCGAACAGCAGGTCGTTGCGGCTGGGAGCCAGGACGGCCAGCCAGAAATCGGGGATTCGCAGGGTGGGGCTTTTCATTGGCAAGGCACATAGATAGCTAGCTAATGATTAGCATCGTATCTACTTGCCTGGGAAATTCCAATGAGGATTTTTCTGCTTCCGGAGAGGGTGCAGGTGCTGAGAAGGGCGAGGGTATCGGTGCGGCGAAGAAAAGGGCCCTGCACGAATGGCGGGGCCCTGGAGGGATCACTCGGCGATTTGCAGCTTGCGCGATTCGGTGTAGACGTAGCGGACTTTTTCGTACTCGAACGGCGAGTCCAGCTGGCCGTAGCGGAAGCTGGTCTGATAGCGCTTGTCGATACTGCGCAGGACCCAGAGTTCCGGGTGGTTCGAACTGACCTCGGAGACGTTGAGGAAGTTGATCGCCGACTCGGTGGTGTAGTCCACGGCCAATCCGGCGGTATCGCGAAGGTTCGAGGGGCCGAGGATCGGCAGGACGAAATAGGCGCCGCCCGGCACGCCGTAGAAGCCCAGGGTCTGGCCGAAGTCTTCGCTCTGGCGTGGCAGGCCCATGCTGGTGGCCGGGTCCCAGAGACCGCCGATACCGATGGTGGTGTTGACCAGCAGGCGGGCGGTGGTGTTCAGCGAGCGCTGGCCCTTGAACTGCAGCAGGCTGTTGACCAGGTTCGGCACGTCGCCCAGGTTGTTGAAGAAGTTGCTCACACCGGTGCGCAGGAAGCTCGGGGTGATGTAGCGGTAACCGTCGACCACCGGCAGGAACACCCACTGATCGAAGCGGTAGTTGAAGTGGTACACCCGGCGGTTCCACGACTCCAGCGGGTCGTAGACGTTCAGCGCGTTGAGGGTCGAGCGCTCGAACTCGCGCTGGTCCAGGCCCGGGTTGAACTTGAGCCGCTTGAGCGGTTGGGTGAAGCCATCCTCGTCTGCGACCACGGGTGTCGCGGTCTGGCCGTCGTCGGCATTGGCATTGGCATAGCCTGCGCAGAATAACGCAGCGATGAGCAGGAGATGTTTAGCCACGGAAGAACTCCAGCATGGCGTCGCTGTTGACGCGGTAGTTGAGGTTGCCGCAATGGCCGCCATGGGGGTAGACCGTCAGCCGGTCGCCAAAGGTCTTGCGCAGGAACCCCAGGTCGCCGGGGCCGAGGATCACGTCGTCGGCGTTGTGCATCACGGCGATTTTCGGACTGTCCTGCAGGTAATCCTTGAGCGCGTACAGGCTCACCTGGTCGATCAGTTGCAGCACGCTGCCGCCGTCGGTGCGGGCGCGCCACATCGGGATCACCTGCTCGGTGAGGTAGCAGTCGAAGTCGCATTGCAGGGCGCGCTTGAGGAATGGCGTGAGGTTGGTGCCTTCGCTGATCGGGTACTTGGGCGGGGTGATCAGGCCGCGGCGGTTGATCAGGTCCGAGGTGAAGGCGATGTCGGCGGCGGAGAAGCGGAACGAGGTGCCGATCAGCATCGCCATCTGCTCGTTGCTCAGGTGCTGCTTGGACTGCTGGAAGTCGTAGAGCAGGGCATCGTTGAGATCGATGTAGCCCTTCTGCTGGAAGTAGCGGGTCAGCTTGTTCAGCACCAGCTCGTAGAAGGTGGTGGTGTTATTGATGCCCTTGACCTCGGTCTGCACCAGCTTGTCGAGGTTGGTGATGGAGGTATAGAGGTTGACCGGCGGGTTGAGCAGCAGGACTTTCTTGAAGTTGAAGCTGCGCCGGGTTTCGTCCAGCTTGCTGACGAAGGCCGCGTCCAGGGCGCCGAGGCTGTAGCCGGTGAGATAGAAATCGGTGATCGGCAGTTTCGGGTTCTGCGCGCGTACCGCCTGCATCACGCGGTATATGTCTTCGGCATCGTCCTTGGTCACACCCGGGGTGGCGAACCGCGAGGCGGCGCTGATGAAGTCGAAGCTGGTGGGCGAGGACAGCTGCACCACGTGATAGCCGGCCTGGTAATAGAGCTTCTTCAGGTATTCGTTGTGGCTGCTGTCGTAGCGCGCGCCGGTGCCGGCGATGAGGAAGATCAGCGGTGCGGCATGGTCCTGCTCGGCGATGCGGTAGGTGAGCTTCTTCACGGCCCAGAAGTTGTCCGGCAGGATGAATTCGCGCTCGGGGCGCAAGGTCAGGCTGCGGTCGGACTGATTGATATCGTCGTCACTCGGCAGCTTCGGACGCAGGTCCGGCGGAGTGGTGGCAATGGTCGCCTCGAACGGGTTGGTCAAGGGGTAGCCATAGCTGGCGGCGTCGATGTCGACCGCGAGCGCGGACGCACTCGAGATAAGGCCGCCAAACAGGGCAGCGAAGCGCAAGGAACGGAGCATGACTAAATCCCTGTAGAGGAAGGTGCCGAGTGAAGTTCGCAGGCTATGACCACCGGGTTGCTGCCGAAGTGCCATGGCACGGCACAAAAAACGATCAAGGCAGGGCAAAGCCGGATCGGCGGTAATAGTCGCCAGACGATACACTTTGTCGCTGTTTGCTCAACAGTTATCTGTGCAACACGCTTGCTTACCGGCCTCGGGCGATTATGCTGGGCGCCGTTTTCGCTTATCGGAGTGCTTCATGTCCCGCCGTCTTCCCGTGATTCTGCTGCTTGTTGTCCTGCCGTTGTGGCTGGCCGCCAGTTATGGCGTGCGCTACGGCTTCATGGAGGACGCTCGATGGGTCGGCGTCTGTGTCGACGAAGCCAGCCGCTGGGAGTGCCAGGCACGTTCCAGCCTGGGGCTGCTGATCCACTTCAAGGTCATGGGCTGGGCGGCGCTGGCGGCGGCCCTGATCGCCTTCGTGATACCGGGTCGTGCCGGCTGGAGCCTGGCGGTGCTGGCGCTGCTGTTCGGTTTTCCGGCGCTGGCGCTCTACAACACCAGCCTGGCAGTGTTTGCCATCGTCATCGGTGCCTTGCGGCTGGTAAGGGCGCCTCGCGCTGTTCTGTAGGAGCGAAGCTTGCTCGCGATCAACGATGACGCGGGGTATGACTGCTAAACCGCGGCGACGCCATCGCGGGCAAGCCTCGCTCCTACACGGTTCTGATCAGGCTTTGCGAGCCCGCAAGCTGCGCCACAGGGCGGCGACCATCAGCACGCTGACCAGGGCCCAACCCCAGGCCTGCTGGTTTTCCAGGCCTTCGCGATACAGCTGAGGAGCGATGCCGGCACCGACGATAAAGGTCAGCAGGGCAATTTCGCGACGCGGCACCCGCACCGGGCGGCACAGGTAGACCAGGGCTGGCAGGAGCAGGGCGGCGCTGGGGAAGCTGCGATAACGCGGGTCGAACACCAGCTCCAGCATCATCACCGCGGCGGCGAAACCGGCGGCGGCGAGCAGCCAGCCGGCACGTTTTTCCAGGCTGTCGAAAGCGCGCTGGCGCCAGCCGGTTTGGGGGCTCAGGCTCAGTGCCGCGTGGGCCAGCACCAACAGGTTCAGGGCCAGCAGCAGGCCTGCCCAGAACCATTCCCCGGCAAAGCGGCTGGTGACTCGCGCCAGCTCGCCCCAGGCGCCAATGGAGCAGGCGGCGAGGGCGCCGAGTAAAGGCAGGACCAAGGCCGCACGAGTTCCGCGGACCCGGCCACCGAGGATCAGCGTGGCGAGGAAGATCACCCCGCCCACGCCCAGCCACAATGGCCAGTAAGGCAGGTTCGATACCGGCCCGGCGAGCACGCCCTTGTCCTGGCGGTCGGCATCGAACAGTCCCCAGTAACCGCCGACGGCGCCTTCGCTGGCGCGTTTCCACGGCTGGTCGAAGGCTTCGATCAGGTTGTAATGCCAGCCATTCTGTTCGGCCATGACCACAAAACCACGGATGAACTTGGCCTCGTTGACCCGGCTCGGCAGGGCGGTTTCGCGCTGGCGGCCTTCGCTGGGCCAGCCGGTTTCGCCGATCATCACGTCCTTGGGCGCGAACTTGTTGCCGAACACCTGGCGCACCTGGGCCACATGGTTCAGCGCGGCGTCGATGTTGGACGGATCGTCTTCCCAGTAGGGCAGCAGGTGGATGGTCAGGAAGTCCACCGCCGGCGCGATTTCCGGGTGCTTGAGCCAGAACTCCCAGACATCCGCGTAGGTGACGGGCTGCTTGACGTGAGCCTTGACCTTGTTGATCAGCCTGGCCAGTTGCGGGCCGGTGACTTCCTTGCGCAGCAGGGCTTCGTTACCGACGATCACCGAGCTCACCACATCCGGGTTGGCATTGGCCGAGGCGATCAGCAGGTCGACCTCTTTTTCGCTGTCCACCGGGTTGCTGTTGACCCAGGCGCCGATCATCAGCTTCAGGCCGTGCTTGCGCGCCAGGTCCGGCAGGGCTTCGAGGCCGGTCATGGAATAGGTACGGATGCACTCGAAGCGGGTCGCCAGCAATGCCAGGTCGGCGTCCATGCGCTCCGGGCGCAACTTGAACGGCTGGTCGAAGGGCGACTGGTCCTTGTCGAACGGGGTGTAGGACGCGCATTGCAACTTGTGACTGGCGCTGGCGACATCCGGCAGCACCACCGGCTGGCCGAGGCCGTACCAGAAACCGCAGAGCGCGAAGACTCCCAGCAGGCAGGCGAATAGATAGGGCAGGAGCGGGAAGCGGGCAATCGAGGGCATGGTCAGGCCGTCAGGAAACGAAGCCGAGCATCTTACCCGGATTTGCCGCTGCCCAGGTGGCCTGCATGATTTTGACATGCAAAGTTCGGGCGGGATTGGGCGACTGTTTTGGGCATGTCCTGATTACTGGCGAACTGGTGTCGTTGCTGAATGTTTTGAGGTCGCAGTCAGAGCAGGTCACCTTTGGCGTCAGGTTGATGATCGACGCGTCAGGGCTCTCATAGGGCAATCGCGCTGATGTTCGAGCAAGTTGGTGGGGCGTGATGAGGGCGCTGTGCACCATAACAACAGGTTGACGCGGCTCGGCATCCGTCGGGCGCAGCACTTTCGGGGAAGTAACGATGAAGATGCGACGACTCTTAGGCGCAGGTGCCGGTCTGGTACTTGCGATCAGTTCAACCCTGGCCAGCGCCGATAGCAAAACCCTGAGCATCGGCTATGTCGACGGTTGGTCGGACAGTGTGGCGACCACGTATGTAGCGTCTGAGGTGATCAAGCAGAAACTCGGTTATGACGTGAAGTTGCAGGCTGTGGCAACCGGGATCATGTGGCAGGGCGTGGCCACCGGCAAGCTGGATGCCATGCTGTCGGCCTGGCTGCCGGTGACCCACGGCGAGTACTGGACCAAGAACAAGGACAAGGTGGTCGACTACGGTCCCAACTTCAAGGACGCGAAAATCGGCCTGATCGTGCCGGAGTACGTCAAGCCCAAGAGCATCGCCGACCTGAAGGATGACACCACCTTCAAGAACAAGATCGTCGGTATCGATGCCGGTTCGGGCGTGATGCTCAAGACCGACCAGGCCATCAAGGACTACGGCCTGGACTACAAGCTGCAAGCCAGTTCGGGCGCGGCGATGATTGCCGAACTGACCCGTGCCGAAGAGAAGAAGGACTCCATCGCGGTCACCGGCTGGGTGCCGCACTGGATGTTCGCCAAGTGGAAGCTGCGCTTCCTGGACGATCCGAAAGGTGTTTACGGCGCCGCTGAAACCGTCAACAGCATCGGCAGCAAAGGCCTGGAGAAGAAAGCGCCGGAGGTTGCGGCCTTCCTGAAGAAGTTCCAGTGGGCTTCCAAGGATGAAATCGGCGAGGTGATGCTGGCAATTCAAGAGGGCGCCAAACCGGAAGCCGCGGCCAAGGACTGGGTGGCCAAACACCCTGAGCGCGTTGCCGAGTGGACCGCTAACTGATCGCGAGGCGTCTAGCTTGCAGGTCTCGAGGCCGCCGGGTGTTCGCACCCGGCGGCCTTTTGTTTTGCCCGGCGTAAAAGTGCCTGTCAGGGAGGCTGTCGTTCTAATACTAAGGTCGTCTGGAACCGGCTCCAGAGCTGCATAGAGTGGACTACGTTCCAACTAAAATCTGTGCTGCGAGGATAAAAACAATGAACGACAGCATTTACCTCTCGATTCAAAACAGCTCGCGTTTCAAGGAGCTGGTCAGCAAGCGCGAACGATTCGCCTGGATACTGTCGGCGGTCATGCTCGGGCTCTATTCGGGCTTCATCCTGCTGATTGCCTACGGACCCCATGTACTGGGGGCAAAACTCAGTCCTGAATCATCCATCACCTGGGGCATTCCCATTGGTGTCGGGTTGATTGTCGCGGCCTTTGTCCTGACCGGCATCTACGTGCGACGCGCCAATGGCGAATTCGACGACCTGAACAATGCGATTCTCAAGGAGGCTCAGCAATGATCCGGCGTCTATTGGCCTTTTTTAGCGTCGCGGCCTTTGCTCCAAGTCTCTGGGCGGCCGACGCCCTGACCGGCGAAGTACATAAACAACCCCTCAATGTCTCGGCGATCATCATGTTTGTGCTGTTCGTCGGGGCCACCCTGTGCATCACCTACTGGGCCTCCAAGCGCAACAAGTCGGCGGCCGACTACTATGCTGCGGGTGGCAAGATCACCGGTTTCCAGAACGGCCTGGCGATTGCCGGTGACTACATGTCGGCGGCGTCCTTCCTGGGGATTTCCGCCCTGGTGTTCACCTCCGGCTACGACGGCCTGATCTATTCGATCGGCTTCCTGGTGGGCTGGCCGATCATTCTGTTCCTGATCGCCGAGCGCCTGCGCAACCTGGGCAAGTACACCTTTGCCGACGTGGCGTCCTATCGCCTCGGGCAAACCCAGATCCGCTCGCTGTCGGCCTGCGGCTCGCTGGTGGTGGTGGCGTTCTACCTGATCGCGCAAATGGTCGGTGCCGGCAAGCTGATCCAGCTGCTGTTCGGCCTCGATTACCATGTGGCGGTGATCCTGGTGGGTATCCTGATGGTGCTGTACGTGCTGTTCGGCGGCATGCTGGCGACCACCTGGGTACAGATCATCAAGGCGGTCCTGCTGCTGTCCGGCGCTTCGTTCATGGCGCTGATGGTCATGAAGCATGTCAACTTCGACTTCAACATGCTGTTCTCCGAAGCCACCAAGGTTCACCCCAAAGGTGAAGCGATCATGAGCCCGGGCGGCCTGGTGAAGGATCCGATCTCGGCGTTCTCCCTCGGCCTGGCGCTGATGTTCGGTACCGCGGGTCTGCCGCACATCCTGATGCGCTTCTTCACCGTGAGCGACGCCAAGGAAGCGCGCAAGAGCGTGCTGTATGCCACCGGCTTCATCGGCTACTTCTACATCCTGACCTTCATCATCGGTTTTGGCGCGATCCTCCTGGTCAGCACCAACCCGGCGTTCAAGGATGCGGCGGGCGCTCTGCTCGGCGGCAACAACATGGCGGCGGTGCACCTGGCCAATGCCGTAGGCGGCAGCGTGTTCCTCGGCTTCATCTCGGCGGTGGCCTTCGCCACTATCCTGGCGGTGGTGGCTGGCCTGACCCTGGCCGGTGCCTCGGCGGTCTCCCATGACCTGTATGCCAGCGTGATCAAGATGGGCAAGGCCAACGAGAAGGATGAAATCCGCGTCTCGAAGATCACCACCGTTTGCCTGGGTGTGCTGGCGATTGCCTTGGGCATCCTGTTCGAGAGCCAGAACATCGCGTTCATGGTCGGCCTGGCGTTCTCCATCGCGGCGAGCTGCAACTTCCCGGTACTGCTGCTTTCCATGTACTGGAAGAAACTCACCACCCGCGGTGCGATGATTGGCGGCTGGCTGGGCCTGGTCAGTGCCGTGGGCCTGATGATCCTCGGCCCGACCATCTGGGTGCAGATCATGGGGCATGAGAAAGCCATCTTCCCTTACGAGTACCCGGCGCTGTTCTCGATGATCATTGCCTTTATCGGGATCTGGTTCTTCTCCATCACCGACAAGTCCACTGCGGCTGACAATGAGCGGGCGCTGTTCTTCCCGCAATTCGTACGCTCGCAGACCGGCCTGGGCGCCAGCGGGGCGGTATCGCACTAAGGCCTTTGGGTATCGGCTTCTATATATAAGCTGAGTTGCAAACCAATGCCCCTGTCGAAAGACAGGGGCATTTTTATTGGTTCCAGGAATGGGTCGTCCCTTGTAGCCGCTGGCGCAGCCTGCGATCGAGCGCGCAGCGCTCGCAAGCTTTTCACAGTGAGAGTAGTGCGGACTTGGCGTTCTACATCCGCTGTGCGGCCGAACACAGGCTGCTACAAGGAAATGGCGGGGGAGGGGAGCATAAACAAATACGGCCTCTATAAAGAGGCCGTATCCGCTGCAGTCAAGACGTTAGCGCAAGGCAACAGGTCTTACTTGCGGTCTTCCAGCTTGGTGATGTCGCGCGACTCGTAGCCGGTGTACAGCTGGCGAGGGCGGCCGATCTTGTAAGGGCTGGAGAGCATTTCTTTCCAGTGCGAGATCCAGCCGACGGTACGCGCCAGGGCGAAGATCACGGTGAACATGCTGGTTGGAATGCCGATGGCCTTGAGGATGATCCCCGAGTAGAAGTCGACGTTCGGGTACAGCGAGCGTTCGATGAAGTACGGGTCGGTCAGGGCGATCTCTTCCAGGCGCATGGCCAGTTCGAGTTGTTTGTCGTGCTTGATGCCCAGTTCTTTCAGTACTTCGTCGCAGGTCTGCTTCATGACGGTGGCGCGTGGGTCGCGGTTCTTGTAGACACGGTGACCGAAGCCCATCAGCTTGAACGGATCGCTCTTGTCCTTGGCCTTGGCGATGAACTTGTCGATGTTCGAGACATCGCCAATTTCGTCGAGCATGGTCAGTACCGCTTCGTTGGCGCCGCCGTGAGCCGGGCCCCAGAGTGCGGCGATACCGGCAGCGATACAGGCGAACGGGTTGGCACCCGAGGAGCCTGCCAGGCGTACGGTGGAGGTCGATGCGTTCTGCTCGTGGTCGGCATGGAGGATGAAGATCCGGTCCATTGCCTTGGCCAGCACCGGGCTGATCGGTTTGATCTCGCACGGGGTGTTGAACATCATGTGCAGGAAGTTTTCCGCGTACGACAGGTCGTTGCGCGGGTACATCATGGGTTGGCCCATGGAGTACTTGTAAACCATCGCGGCCAGGGTCGGCATCTTGGCAACCAGGCGGATCGCGGAGATTTCGCGATGCTGCGGGTTATTGATGTCCAGGGAGTCGTGGTAGAAGGCCGAGAGGGCACCGACTACGCCACACATGACGGCCATCGGGTGGGCGTCGCGACGGAAGCCGTTGAAGAAAGTCTTCAGCTGCTCGTGAACCATGGTGTGGTTCTTCACGTTGCTGACGAACTGGGCCTTCTGTTCTGCGGTCGGCAGTTCGCCGTTGAGCAGCAGGTAGCAGGTTTCCAGGTAGTCCGACTTTTCAGCCAACTGTTCGATCGGGTAGCCGCGGTGCAACAGAATGCCGTTGTCGCCGTCGATATAGGTGATTTTCGACTCGCAGGAGGCGGTCGACATGAAACCCGGGTCAAAGGTGAAGCGGCCCGTGGCCGTCAAGCCCCGAACATCGATTACATCGGGACCAACGGTGCCGGTTAAAATGGGCAGCTCGACGGGGGCTGCGCCCTCGATGATCAACTGCGCTTTTTTGTCAGCCATGTGGCCTCCTATTTATGCTTGAAATCATCAGACAGACCCCCCACGCAGGGCCCGCACCACTATAGTGAGATAAATCCGAATGTCAATTTGCCTAAAGTCTTGCCCCAGAAGGCTTTAACCGTACTTTTTCCTCGAAATTCCCCGCCATTTACGCCTTTTATCCGCCTAACGCAATGAGCTATTAGGGGAAGGTGATTGCGTTGTCATTAGTAGCCTAACTGTCTATACTCGGCCACCGACCGCCATGGGCTTTCGGGCCCGGTTTGATGGGGGTCGTCACTCCCTGGGTGGTGGGTACCTGACCAGTGCACTCCCCAACAACTTTGCCCTGATTGTTAGGGGCTCTTCAGTGTGAAAAAAGCCGTGAATAGCCAACGACCTGTAAACCTAGACCTAAGGACCATCAAACTCCCAGTCACTGCTTACACGTCCATCCTTCACCGTATTTCCGGTGTCATCCTCTTTGTGAGCCTTGCCATCATGCTTTATGCATTGGACAAGTCGCTCAGCTCCGAGGAAGGCTTCGGCGAGGTGAAAGCGTGTCTGACCAGTCCGCTAGCCAAGCTAGTGATTTGGGGCATCCTGTCCGCCTTGCTGTATCACTTGGTTGCCGGTGTGCGCCATTTGATCATGGACATGGGCATCGGTGAGACGCTGGAAGGCGGCAAGCTGGGCTCTAAAATCGTTATCGCCGTATCCGTGGTGGTAATCGTTCTGGCAGGAGTTTGGATATGGTAACTAACGTCACGAACCTGTCGCGTTCGGGCCTCTATGACTGGATGGCACAACGTGTGTCTGCGGTCGTTCTCGCGGCTTATTTCATCTTCCTGATCGGATACCTCGTTGCGAACCCGGGCCTTGGCTACGAGCAATGGCACGCACTGTTCTCCAACAACTGGATGCGTATCTTCAGCCTGCTGGCCATGGTTGCTCTGGGCGCTCACGCCTGGGTCGGCATGTGGACCATTTCGACCGACTACCTGACGCCGATGGCGCTGGGCAAATCGGCGACTGCAGTACGTTTCCTTTTCCAGGCAGTATGCGGCGTTGCAATGTTCGCCTACTTCGTCTGGGGTGTGCAGATTCTCTGGGGTATCTGATTCATGGCTAACATTCCAACGATTTCTTTCGACGCCATCATCATTGGTGGCGGCGGCGCCGGCATGCGTGCCGCATTGCAGCTGGCCCAGGGCGGCCACAAGACTGCAGTGATCACCAAGGTGTTCCCGACCCGCTCGCACACTGTGTCGGCCCAGGGCGGCATCACCTGCGCCATCGCGTCGGCCGACCCGAACGATGACTGGCGCTGGCACATGTACGATACCGTCAAGGGTTCCGACTACATCGGTGACCAGGACGCTATCGAATACATGTGTCAGGAAGGCCCGGCTGCGGTTTTCGAACTGGACCACATGGGTCTGCCGTTCTCCCGCACCGAAACCGGTCGTATCTACCAGCGTCCTTTCGGCGGTCAGTCCAAGGATTACGGTAAAGGCGGCCAGGCTGCCCGTACGTGCGCAGCTTCCGACCGTACCGGTCACGCGCTGCTGCACACCCTTTATCAGGGCAACCTGAAAGCCGGCACCACCTTCCTGAACGAGTACTACGCCGTTGACCTGGTGAAGAACCAGGAAGGCGCGTTCGTCGGTGTGATCGCGATCTGCATCGAAACCGGCGAAACCACCTACATCCGCGCGAAAGCCACCGTATTGGCGACCGGCGGCGCGGGTCGTATCTACGCATCCACCACCAATGCCCTGATCAACACCGGTGACGGTGTCGGCATGGCGCTGCGTGCCGGCGTGCCGGTACAAGACATTGAAATGTGGCAGTTCCACCCGACCGGCATCGCCGGCGCCGGTGTATTGGTGACCGAGGGTTGCCGTGGTGAAGGTGGTTACCTGATCAACAAGCACGGCGAGCGTTTCATGGAGCGTTATGCTCCGAACGCCAAGGACCTTGCCGGTCGTGACGTTGTTGCCCGTTCGATGGTTAAAGAAATCATCGCCGGCAACGGTTGTGGTCCGAATGGTGACCACGTGATGCTCAAGCTCGACCACCTGGGCGAGGAAGTGCTGCACAGCCGTCTGCCAGGCATCTGCGAACTGTCCAAGACTTTCGCTCACGTTGACCCGGTGGTTGCTCCAGTACCAGTAGTTCCAACTTGCCACTATATGATGGGCGGCGTGCCGACCAACATTCATGGCCAGGCAATCACCCAGAACGCCGAAGGCGTGGATGAGATCATCCACGGTCTGTTCGCTGTGGGCGAAGTGGCTTGTGTATCGGTTCACGGTGCCAACCGCCTGGGTGGCAACTCGCTGCTCGACCTGGTGGTATTCGGCCGCGCTGCCGGCCTGCATCTGGAAAAAGCCTTGACCGACGGCATCGAATACGATGACGCGACCGACGCCAACATCGAGGCTGCACTGGCACGCCTGAACGCTCTCAACGAGCGTACTGATGGCGAAGATGTGGCTACCCTGCGTCGCGAGCTGCAAAACTGCATGCAGAACTACTTCGGTGTATTCCGTACCGGCGAGTACATGCAGAAGGGCATTGCCCAGCTGGCCGAGCTGCGTACCCGTATCGCCAACGTCAAGATCAACGACAAGTCGCAGGCGTTCAACACTGCCCGTATCGAAGCACTGGAACTGCAGAACCTGCTGGAAGTGGCCGAAGCCACCGCCATCGCTGCCGAGGTGCGCAAAGAGTCCCGCGGCGCCCATGCCCGTGAAGACTTCGAAGACCGCGACGACGAAAACTGGCTGTGCCACACCCTGTACTTCCCGGGTGAGAAGCGCGTTGCCAAGCGTGCCGTTAACTTCTCGCCGAAGACTGTTCCGACTTTTGAGCCAAAAGTCCGGACTTACTAAAGGGTGATCGATATGTTGCAAGTCGAAGTTTATCGTTACAACCCTGACACCGACTCCGCGCCGAAAACCCAGGTTTTCCAGGTCGACACCGGTGGCAAGGATCTGATGGTGCTGGACGTACTGGCGCTGATCAAAGAGCAGGACGAAGGTTTCTCCTATCGTCGCTCCTGCCGTGAAGGCGTTTGCGGTTCCGACGGCATGAACATCAACGGCAAGAACGGCCTGGCGTGCATCACGCCGCTGTCTGCCGTGGTAAAGAACAACAAGCTGGTTGTTCGTCCGCTGCCAGGTTTGCCGGTTATCCGTGACCTGGTCGTCGATATGAGCATCTTCTACAAGCAATACGAGAAGGTGAAGCCATTCCTGCAGAACGACACGCCGGCTCCGGCCATCGAACGTCTGCAGTCCCCTGAAGAGCGCGAAAAGCTCGATGGTCTGTACGAGTGCATCCTGTGCGCTTGCTGCTCGACTTCCTGCCCGTCCTTCTGGTGGAACCCGGACAAGTTCCTGGGTCCAGCTGCACTGCTGCAAGCCTATCGCTTCCTGGCAGACAGCCGTGACACCAAGACGTCCGAGCGTCTGGCTTCACTGGATGATCCGTTCAGCGTATTCCGCTGCCGCGGCATCATGAACTGCGTCAACGTTTGTCCGAAAGGCCTGAACCCGACTAAGGCCATCGGTCACATACGTAACATGCTGCTCTCGAGCGGCGTGTGATTCAGCTGCTGTAACCCAGCTGTTGTAAAGGCAGGACCGCTGTACCCGTAGAGGCTACGGCGCAGGCTTCAACCGGCGCCGTAGTTTTAAGCTGAGCAGCAGCTCACAAAGTTGCCGCTCGTATTTTGAAGAAATGAGACAAGCAGGGGCATCCGGGCTGGTACCCGGACTATCAGCGTGATCCTAAGTGGCTTGTTTTGGTCGCTGCACTCGGACTTTTGCAAGTTTGCTCGGTGTCTTCGCCGGTGGTGTTCCCCTAACCGAGGGTGACCAAGCATGCAAGAAAGCGTGATGCAGCGCATGTGGAACAGCGCCTACCTATCCGGTAGTAACGCTGCCTATGTGGAAGAGCTCTACGAGCTCTACCTGCACGACCCTAACGCTGTGCCAGAAGAGTGGCGCACTTACTTCCAGAAGTTGCCTACCGACGGCAGCACTGCCATCGATGTTTCGCACTCGACAATCCGCGATCATTTCGTGTTGCTGGCAAAGAACCAGCGCCGCGCCCAGCCGGTATCCGCCGGTAGCGTGAGCAGCGAGCACGAGAAGAAGCAAGTTGAAGTGCTGCGATTGATCCAGGCCTACCGTATGCGTGGCCACCAGGCAGCCCAGCTTGACCCGCTGGGGCTGTGGCAGCGTCCTGCACCTGCAGACCTGTCAATCAATCATTACGGCTTGACCAATGCCGATCTTGATACGACCTTCCGTGCCGGCGACCTGTTCATCGGCAAAGAGGAAGCGAGCCTACGCGAAATTCACGAAGCGTTGCAGCAGACATATTGCCGCACCATCGGCGCTGAATTTACGCACATCACCGATTCCGAGCAGCGCCAGTGGTTCCAGCAGCGTCTGGAAAGCGTGCGCGGCCGTCCGACCTACTCCACGGATATCAAGGGTCACCTGCTCGAGCGCGTCACCGCAGCTGAAGGCCTCGAAAAATACCTGGGCACCAAGTACCCGGGCACCAAGCGTTTCGGCCTGGAAGGCGGCGAAAGCCTGATCCCGATGCTCGACGAGCTGATCCAGCGTTCCGGTTCCTACGGCACCAAGGAAGTCGTGATCGGCATGGCCCACCGTGGTCGCCTCAACGTCCTGGTCAACACCTTCGGCAAGAACCCGCGCGAGCTGTTCGACGAGTTCGAAGGCAAGAAGAAGGTCGAGCTGGGCTCCGGTGACGTGAAATACCACCAGGGCTTCTCGTCCAACGTGATGACCACCGGCGGTGAAGTTCACCTGGCCATGGCCTTCAACCCGTCCCACCTGGAAATCGTTTCGCCAGTGGTCGAGGGTTCGGTGCGCGCCCGTCAGGATCGTCGCAACGACCAGACCGGTGACAAGGTTCTGCCAATCTCCATCCACGGTGACGCTGCATTCGCAGGTCAAGGCGTGGTGATGGAAACCTTCCAGATGTCGCAGACCCGCGGTTTCAAGACCGGCGGTACCGTGCACATCGTGATCAACAACCAGGTCGGTTTCACCATCAGCAACCCGCTGGACTCGCGTTCCACCGAGTACGCCACCGACGTCGCGAAAATGATCCAGGCGCCGATCCTCCATGTGAATGGTGATGATCCGGAAGCCGTACTGTTCGTGACCCAGCTGGCCATCGACTACCGCATGCAGTACAAGCGCGATGTGGTGATCGACCTGGTCTGCTACCGTCGTCGCGGCCACAACGAAGCGGACGAGCCAAGCGGCACCCAGCCTCTGATGTACCAGCAGATCGCCAAGCAGCGCACCACCCGTGAGCTGTATGCCGATCGTCTGGTCCAGGCCAATGTGCTCGACGCCGAGCGTGTTCAGGCGAAAGTCGACGAATACCGCAACGCGCTGGACAACGGCCTGCACGTCGTGAAGAGCCTGGTCAAAGAGCCGAACAAAGAGCTGTTCGTGGACTGGCGTCCATATCTGGGCCACGCCTGGACTGCGCGTCACGACACCACCTTCGATCTGAAGACCCTGCAGGAACTGTCCGCCAAGCTGCTGGAGCTGCCGGAAGGCTTCGTGGTTCAGCGCCAGGTCGCGAAGATCTACGAAGACCGTCAGAAGATGCAAGCCGGCGGCCTGCCGATCAACTGGGGTTATGCCGAAACCATGGCATACGCGACCCTGGCGTTCGAAGGTCACCCGATCCGCATGACCGGCCAAGATATTGGCCGCGGTACGTTCTCGCACCGTCACGCGGTTCTGCACAACCAGAAAGACGCCAGCACCTACATTCCGCTGCAGCACCTGTACGACGGCCAGCCACGTTTCGATCTGTACGATTCGTTCCTGTCCGAAGAAGCCGTACTGGCGTTCGAATACGGTTACTCGACCACCACGCCAAACGCGCTGGTGATCTGGGAAGCCCAGT
Organism: Pseudomonas sp. T8; assembly: GCF_024610635.1. Taxonomy (NCBI): domain Bacteria; kingdom Pseudomonadati; phylum Pseudomonadota; class Gammaproteobacteria; order Pseudomonadales; family Pseudomonadaceae; genus Pseudomonas; species Pseudomonas sp. T8. The sequence continues at coordinate 2,371,296 of NZ_CP102374.1, read as the reverse complement.
TCGGCGACTTCGCCAACGGTGCCCAGGTGGTGATCGACCAGTTCATCACCAGTGGCGAGCACAAGTGGGGCCGTCTCTGCGGTCTGACCATGCTGCTGCCGCACGGTTATGAAGGTCAGGGTCCGGAGCACTCTTCGGCTCGTCTGGAGCGTTACCTGCAGTTGTGCGCCGAGCACAACATCCAGGTCTGCATGCCGACCACCCCGGCCCAGATCTACCACCTGCTGCGTCGTCAGGTGATTCGCCCGCTGCGCAAGCCGCTGGTGGTCCTGACTCCGAAATCGCTGCTGCGTCACAAACTGGCCATCTCGACCCTGGAAGATCTGGCGGAAGGTTCGTTCCAGACCGTTATTCCGGAAATCGATGCCCAGGATCCAAAAGGCGTGAATCGTCTGGTTCTGTGCAGCGGCAAGGTCTACTACGACCTGCTGGAAAAACGCCGTGCCGAAGGCCGCGACGACATCGCCATCGTGCGTATCGAGCAACTGTACCCATTCCCTGAGGACGACTTGAACGAAGTCCTGGCTCCGTACACCAACCTCAAACATGTCGTTTGGTGTCAGGAAGAGCCGATGAACCAGGGGGCCTGGTACTGCAGCCAGCACCACATGCGCCGCATCGTTGGTAATCACGACAAGTCGCTCGTACTCGAGTACGCGGGCCGTGTAGCCTCTGCTGCACCTGCATGCGGTTACGCATCGATGCACGCCGAGCAGCAGGAAAAACTGCTGCAAGATGCTTTCACTGTTTAACGCCTTCGCGCACCTGAAACCGAATTTAAGGAACCACAGATAATGGCTATCGAGATCAAAGCCCCCACTTTCCCGGAATCGGTTGCCGATGGCACCGTTGCCACCTGGCACAAAAAACCGGGCGACGCCGTCAAGCGCGACGAACTGATCGTCGACATCGAAACCGACAAGGTCGTGCTGGAAGTTCTGGCCACCGCTGACGGCGTGCTGGGCGCTATCGTCAAGAACGAAGGCGATACCGTTCTGTCCGACGAAGTACTGGGCTCCATCGCTGAAGGCGCTGCCGCTGCTCCAGCCGCTGCCGCACCAGCTGCCGCTCAGGCCGCAGCACCTGCCGCCGAAGGCGAAGACGATCCAATCGCTGCTCCAGCCGCGCGCAAGCTGGCTGAAGAGAACGGCATCAACATCGCCTCCGTTGCCGGTACCGGCAAAGGCGGTCGTGTGACCAAGGAAGACGTGGTTGCAGCCGTTGCTGCCAAGAAAGCCGCTCCGGCTGCCGCGCCTGCCAAGGCTGCTGCTCCAGCCGCCGCTGCTCCGGTATTCGCTGCCGGCGACCGCGTCGAGAAGCGCGTTCCAATGACCCGTCTGCGTGCCAAGGTTGCCGAGCGTCTGGTCGAAGCCCAGTCGAACATGGCGATGCTGACCACCTTCAACGAAGTCGACATGACCGAAGTCATGGCCCTGCGTTCGAAGTACAAGGATCTGTTCGAGAAGTCCCACAACGGCGTACGCCTGGGCTTCATGTCGTTCTTCGTCAAGGCTGCTACCGAAGCGCTGAAGCGTTTCCCGGCGGTCAACGCCTCGATCGACGGCTCCGACATCGTTTACCACGGCTACGCCGACATCGGTGTTGCCGTATCCAGCGACCGCGGTCTGGTGGTTCCGGTTCTGCGTAACGCCGAACTGATGAGCCTGGCTGAAATCGAAGGCGGCATCGCCACCTTCGGCAAGAAAGCCCGTGACGGCAAACTGTCGATGGAAGAAATGACCGGCGGTACTTTCACCATCACCAACGGTGGTACTTTCGGTTCGATGATGTCGACTCCGATCGTCAACCCGCCGCAAGCGGCGATCCTGGGCATGCACAACATTCTGCAGCGTCCTATGGCGATCAACGGTCAGGTGGTTATCCGTCCGATGATGTACCTGGCTCTGTCCTACGATCACCGTTTGATCGACGGCAAAGAAGCAGTGACCTTCCTGGTTACCATCAAGAACCTGCTGGAAGACCCGGCTCGTCTGCTGCTGGATATCTGATTTCGTAGCATGGGCCGATCAGCGATGATCGGCCTTTCGCCGAAACGAACAGCTTCGTCCCACGACGGCCTCCACAAGAGGCCGTCCGGTTTGATTCGAGAAGGAATGACACATGACTCAGAAATTCGACGTGGTAGTGATTGGCGCAGGCCCTGGCGGCTATGTAGCTGCCATTAAAGCTGCGCAACTCGGCCTCACGACTGCCTGCATCGAGAAATATACCGATAAGGAGGGCAAGCTGGCCCTCGGCGGTACTTGCCTGAACGTCGGCTGCATCCCTTCCAAGGCGCTGCTGGACAGCTCCTGGAAATTCCACGAAGCCCAAGACGGTTTCGCGATCCACGGTATCAGCCACGCTGGCGTGTCCATGGACGTGCCTGCGATGGTCGGCCGCAAAGCCAACATCGTGAAAAACCTGACCAGCGGTGTTGCCACCCTGTTCAAGGCCAACGGCGTGACCTCCATCCAGGGCCACGGCAAACTGCTGGCCGGCAAGAAAGTCGAAGTCACCAAGCCAGACGGCTCGGTGGAAGTGATCGAAGCCGAGAACGTCATCCTGGCGCCAGGCTCCCGTCCAATCGACATTCCACCGGCTCCGGTCGATCAGAAAGTGATCGTCGACTCCACCGGCGCCCTGGAATTCCAATCCGTACCAAAACGCCTGGGCGTGATCGGCGCTGGCGTGATCGGTCTGGAACTGGGTTCGGTATGGTCCCGTCTGGGCGCTGAAGTGACTGTCCTGGAAGCCCTGGACACCTTCCTGATGGCTGCCGACACCGCCGTCTCCAAGGAAGCGCTGAAAACCCTGACCAAACAGGGTCTGGACATCAAGCTGGGCGCTCGCGTCACCGGCTCCAAGGTCAACGGCGAAGAAGTGGTCGTGACCTACACCGATGCCAACGGCGAACAGAACATCACTTTCGACAAGCTGATCGTAGCCGTTGGTCGCCGTCCGGTGACCACTGATCTGCTGGCTGCCGATTGCGGCGTGACCCTCGACGAGCGCGGTTTCGTGCACGTTGACGATCACTGCGCCACCACCGTACCGGGCGTTTACGCGATCGGCGACGTGGTTCGCGGCATGATGCTGGCTCACAAGGCCTCGGAAGAGGGCATCATGGTCGTCGAGCGCATCAAGGGCCACAAGGCTCAGATGAACTATGACCTGATCCCTTCGGTTATTTATACTCACCCGGAAATCGCGTGGGTTGGCAAGACCGAGCAGGCCTTGAAAGCTGAAGGCGTTGAAGTTAACGTCGGCACCTTCCCGTTCGCAGCCAGCGGCCGTGCCATGGCAGCCAACGACACCGGTGGTTTCGTAAAAGTCATCGCTGATGCCAAGACTGACCGCGTACTGGGCGTCCACGTGATCGGCCCAAGCGCGGCGGAGCTGGTTCAGCAAGGTGCGATCGGCATGGAATTCGGCACCAGCGCCGAAGACCTGGGCATGATGGTTTTCTCCCATCCGACCCTGTCCGAAGCGCTGCACGAAGCAGCACTGGCAGTGAATGGCGGCGCCATCCACATCGCCAACCGCAAAAAGCGTTAAGACAATAAGAAACCACGGCGGATTGCCCGTCGTGAGCCTTGCGAGCAAGACTCACCGCGGAACGTCCGCTGGACTCGACCTCACGGGAATCTTCAGGCGTCGTGCCGCAGCCCAGGTTGCGGAGGCGGGGCAGGGGAGTCCGGTGGGGAGCGGTCACAGGTGGCGCGGCACTCATCAAGAGCGCAGCGCCGAATGCGCAGTACCTAACGAAGACGGTAAAAAGCATGAATCTTCACGAGTATCAGGGTAAGCAGCTGTTCGCTGAATACGGCCTGCCAGTATCCAAAGGCTACGCGGTAGACACCCCGGAAGAAGCAGCAGAAGCTTGCGACAAGATCGGCGGCTCCGAGTGGGTTGTCAAAGCCCAGGTTCACGCCGGTGGTCGCGGTAAAGCGGGCGGCGTAAAGCTGGTTCGCAGCAAAGAAGACGCTAAAGCATTCGCTCAACAGTGGTTGGGCAAGCGTCTGGTGACTTACCAGACTGACGCCAATGGTCAGCCAGTCACCAAGATCCTGGTTGAATCGTGCACTGATATCGCTAAAGAGCTGTACCTGGGCGCTGTCGTCGACCGTTCGAGCCGTCGCATCGTGTTCATGGCTTCCACCGAAGGTGGCGTGGACATCGAGAAAATCGCTCACGACACTCCAGAAAAAATTCTCAAAGCCACTATCGATCCACTGGTTGGCGCTCAGCCATTCCAGGGTCGCGAGCTGGCTTTCCAGCTGGGCCTGGAAGGCAAGCAAGTTGCCCAGTTCGCCAAGATCTTCGTAGGCCTGGCCAAACTGTTCCAGGACCACGATCTGGCTCTGCTGGAAGTGAACCCGCTGGTGATCAAGGCTGATGGCGATCTGCACTGCCTGGACGCGAAGATCAACATCGACGCCAACGCTATGTACCGTCAGCCTAAGCTGAAGACTTTCCACGATCCGTCGCAGGACGATCCGCGCGAAGCGCACGCTGCCAAGTTCGAACTGAACTACGTGGCCCTGGAAGGCAACATCGGCTGCATGGTCAACGGTGCCGGCCTGGCCATGGGTACCATGGACATCGTCAACCTGCACGGCGGCAAGCCAGCCAACTTCCTCGACGTAGGTGGTGGCGCTACCAAAGAGCGCGTGACCGAAGCCTTCAAGATCATCCTGTCCGACACCAACGTCGCTGCAGTACTGGTCAACATCTTCGGCGGCATCGTTCGTTGCGACATGATTGCCGAAGGCATCATCGGTGCAGTGAAAGAAGTCGGCGTGAAAATCCCGGTTGTTGTTCGCCTTGAAGGCAACAACGCTGAACTGGGCGCTAAAGTACTGGCAGAAAGCGGCTTGAACATCATCGCTGCTACCAGCCTGACCGACGCTGCTCAACAAGTTGTCAAAGCTGCGGAGGGCAAATAATGAGCGTCCTGATCAATAAAGACACCAAAGTTATCTGCCAGGGTATTACCGGTTCGCAAGGTAGTTTCCACACCCAGCAAGCCATCGAATACGGCACCAAGATGGTTGGCGGCGTAACTCCGGGCAAAGGCGGCACCGAGCACCTGGGCCTGCCTGTCTTCAACACCGTGAAAGACGCTGTAGCTGCCACTGGCGCCACCGCCAGCGTGATCTACGTTCCAGCTCCTTTCTGCAAGGACTCCATCCTGGAAGCGGCTTTCGGCGGCATCAAGCTGATCGTCTGCATCACCGAAGGCATTCCTACCCTGGATATGCTGGATGCCAAGGTCAAGTGCGACGAGCTGGGTGTTACCCTGATCGGCCCTAACTGCCCGGGCGTGATCACTCCAGGCGAATGCAAGATCGGCATCATGCCAGGTCACATTCACTTGCCAGGCAAGGTCGGTATCGTTTCCCGTTCCGGTACCCTGACTTACGAAGCCGTCAAGCAGACCACTGACGCCGGTTTCGGTCAGTCCACCTGCGTCGGCATCGGTGGTGACCCGATCCCGGGCTCCAACTTCATCGACATCCTGAAGCTGTTCCAGGAAGACCCGAAGACCGAAGCGATCGTGATGATCGGTGAGATCGGCGGTTCGGCTGAAGAAGAAGCGGCTGCCTACATCAAGGCTAACGTGACCAAGCCGGTTGTTTCCTACATCGCTGGTGTGACTGCTCCTCCGGGCAAGCGCATGGGCCATGCTGGCGCAATCATCTCTGGCGGCAAAGGCACTGCAGACGAGAAATTCGCTGCTCTGCAAGACGCAGGCGTGAAAACCGTGCGTTCGCTGGCAGACATCGGCAAGGCCCTGGCCGAGCTGACTGGCTGGGCTGTCAAGTAAGCCTCGCGCTTAGCTTGCAACTCTGCTGACAAAGGCCACCTTCGGGTGGCCTTTGTTCGTTAAGAGCAGTTGCAAGCCTCAAGCGGCAAGCTGCAAGAGAAGCTTGTTGCTTGAAACTTGTATCTTGCAGCTGCTTTTAATACGTAAACGCGACACGCAAATGTCGCTTATCGGACAGTTCGCCCTCTAACAGTGCGTTTGTCTTACAAATTCGGTAGGCTAGCCGCCTCTTTTGCGTCTGCGTCCCACAAGGAAGCTGCGCGCTAAACGGGTCAGTCCTATACGGACCGACAGCATTTCCCTCACCCATAAGGGAAATCCCTCTCTAAATTCCGATTCAGTAGTGTGGTATTTCCTTAATGAAAGTGTTGAAAGGCCAGGACATTCTGGCACTGGGTTTTATGACCTTTGCCCTGTTCGTCGGGGCCGGCAATATCATCTTCCCGCCTATCGTCGGCTTGCAGTCCGGACCTAACGTCTGGATCGCGGCGCTGGGCTTTCTGATCACCGCCGTGGGCCTTCCGGTGGTGACCGTCGTTGCGCTGGCCAAGGTCGGCGGGGCGATGGACGCGCTGAGCAGCCCGATCGGCAAAATCGCCGGTGGCCTGCTGGCGGCGGTCTGCTACCTGGCGGTCGGCCCGTTGTTCGCGACGCCGCGTACCGCGACCGTATCCTTCGAAGTCGGCCTGGCACCGCTGACCGGCGAAAGCCCGCTGGCGCTGTTCCTCTATAGCTCGGCGTATTTCCTGCTGGTGTTTTTCATCTCCCTCTACCCGGGACGCCTGCTGGACACCGTTGGGCGTTTCCTCGCGCCGCTGAAGATCATCGCCCTGGCCGTACTGGGCATCGCCGCGTTCGCCTTGCCGGCCGGTGATATCGGTGTGGCGACTCCCGAATACGTCGCGGCGCCGTTTTCCCAAGGCTTCATCAATGGTTACCTGACCATGGATACCCTGGGCGCACTGGTGTTCGGCATCGTCATCGTCAACGCCATCCGCTCCCGCGGTGTCGAGTCGCCACGCCTGATCACTCGTTACGCGATCATCGCCGGGCTGATTGCCGGCGTCGGCTTGGCGCTGGTGTATGTCAGCCTGTTCCGCCTGGGCTCGGGCAGCCACGAAGTCGCGGTCGGCGCCACCAATGGCGCGGCGGTGCTGCACGCTTATGTGCAACACACTTTTGGCTCCCTGGGCAGCGGCTTCCTGGCCGTGCTGATTTCCCTGGCCTGCCTGGTGACTGCGGTCGGCCTGACCTGTGCCTGCGCCGAGTATTTCAGCCGCGTACTGCCGCTGTCGTACAAGACTCTGGTGATCATCCTGGCGGCGTTCTCGCTGCTGGTGTCCAACCTGGGCCTGACCAAGCTGATCGCTTTCTCCATCCCGGTGCTGACCGCTATCTACCCGCCATGCATCGCCCTGGTGGCCCTGAGCTTCTGCAAGGACTTCTGGCATGAGCAAGGCCGCATCGTCGGTCCGGTGATGCTGGTGTCCTTCCTGTTCGGCCTGATCGACGCCCTCAAGGGCGCCGGCCTGGCGGACTGGATGCCCACCCAGTTGATGCACCTGCCGCTGAGCGAGCAGGGCCTGGCGTGGCTGGTGCCTTCGGTCATGACCCTGGTAGTCGCTGTAGTCTGCGACCGCCTGCTGGGCAAGCGCAGCGAAGCCCTGGCCTAAACCGCTATCTGCCCGATGCCCGTCACGAGCGGGCACCGAGTAACCATAAAAAAATGCCCCGTATCCAGCGATGCGGGGCATTTTTTATGGGCGAGGGATGGTGTCTTTTTTCCTCGATCAACGTCGAAGCAGTGCCAGTTGTATCCGCACTCTGCCAACGCCTATCCGGGAACCTGCATGTCGTTCGTCGAAGCCAACCTGATCCATCTCATCGCCGCCCTCTGGTTTGTCATCTGCTGGGGTGGCTATACCCGCTACGCCACGTGGAAGGGCCGCGACACCGCGTGCCTGGCCAGCGTGCTGCACCTGTACCGGGAAGACTGGATGCGCCGCATGCTGCTGCGCGACAACCGCATCGCCGACGCCAGCGTGATCGGCAACCTGGAGCGCAATGCCTCGTTCTTCGCTTCCAGCACCCTGATTATCCTCGCCGGTATCCTTACCGTGCTCGGTGCTTCCGAGCGTGCGGTGTCGCTGCTGGCCGACATTCCCATGGTGCAGCAGGCCTCCCAGGGCATGTCGGAGATCAAGCTGCTGTGCCTGGCCCTGGTGTTCGTCTACGCCTTCTTCACCTTCAGCTGGTGCATGCGCCAGTACAACTTCGCCGCCATCCTCGTCGGCTCGGCGCCAATGATCGGTGAGCGACATGTTTCCGAACAGGAGCGAAAAGCCTTTGCCCTGCGGGCTGCGCGGGTGATTTCCATGGCCGCCAACCAGTTCAACTTCGGCCTGCGTTCCTATTACTTCGGCATGAGCATGCTGGCCTGGTTCGTCAGCCCCTGGCTGTTCATGCTGATGAGCGCGGGCGTGGTGCTGGTGCTGTACCGCCGGGAGTTTCATTCCGACGTGTTGGACGTGATGGTCTATACCCCTACAGAGGCGCCGTTGCCCGAGGTGAACAAGGAGATTGCCTGATGAGTATCGCGTTCTGGTGTGTGTTTATCAGCGCACTGCTGATTTACGTGGCACGGATGCCGGTGGCCAGGGCCATGAAAGAGCAGGGCGGTTACGACAATCACCTGCCACGCCAACAACAGGCGCAACTTACGGGATTCGGTGCCCGGGCGCTGGCGGCGCACCAGAACAGCTTCGAAGCCTTCATGTTATTCGCGGTCGGGGTGCTGATGGCCCATACCACCCAGACTCAGGGTTGGTTGATCGATGGGCTGGCGATTGTCTTCGTCATTACGCGGGTTATCTATCTGCTGTGCTATTGGGCGGATCTTGCCTGGCAGCGCAGTCTGGTCTGGTTTATCGGTCTGCTCTGTTCAATGTTGCTGATGCTTAGTCCGATTTTTCGCCGCCTGTTGGCTTAGAGGTTATTCCAGACAAAGTAAAGCCCGCACTAGGCGGGCTTTCTTTTTGCTGCACTAAAACCGGATTAGTTGGTTTTAGGAGCGGCTTCCTTGGCAGCTTCTTCAACAGCTGCTTTGCTCGATTCAACCTGATCTTTGGCTGCATCGACGGTTTCTTTTGCGGCTTCGTTCACTTTATCCTGAGCTTCGTTCAGTTTCTGTTGAGCTTGCTCAGCATGTTGGTTGGCATCTTGAGCTTTGTCCTCGGATTTTTTATCGCAGGCAGCGAGACCGAGGGAAGCGGTCAGCATCAGGGCAATAGCTAAAGTCTTACGCATGGGGTGTTTCTCCTTATTGAAGATATCTTCTGGCCTTTCGAGCATGGCTCTACAGGTTAAGTTCCTTGAAAGCTAAAGATATATAAAGTGCCAGCAATATGGAACTTTTACCGGCCTCGTTAACTGAGCGGTTTTGACATCAACTAGAGAATTGCCTTATGGAGCAAAACCCTGTTTTTGAGCGTGCGACGCGGTTTTTGTCGGCGCTGCGCCATTGCCAGGTATTGGCCATGAGCGTGCACAGCGCTTCAAAAGACGGCATCACCCTGACGCTGCCTTACAGCCCGCAGATAGTCGGCAACCCACAGACCGGAGTGATCCATGGTGGCGCGCTGACCTCATTGATGGACACCGCTTGCGGCATGGCCACCTTGTGCGTCCTGCCGGAGTTCGAAGTCTGCCCGACCCTGGACCTGCGCATCGATTACATGCATCCGGCGGAACCGGGCAAAAGCGTGTACGGCTTTGCCCAGTGCTATCGGGTGACCAGCGATGTGATTTTCACCCGCGGTTTTGCCTATCAGGACGATCCCGAGCACCCCGTTGCCCATGTGGTGGGCACCTTCATGCGCATGGGCAAGGGCATCAAGGGCAGCAAAGGTTTTGCCGGCGCCATCAAGGGTGAGCAGCCATGAGCGACGATTTCCAGGAACAAGTGCAGCGTGCCCACCAGCAGGGCGATTACGCCGCACTGCTGCAGATGATTCCCTACGCCAGGCTGATCGGCATCGAGTGTTCGCGACAGGGTGATGAGTTGCTGTTTCGCCTGCCTGCCAACCGCGACAACATCGGCAACCCGTTGCTGCCGGCCCTGCACGGTGGGGTGATCGCCGGTTTCATGGAGCTGGCCGCGGCCCTGCATCTGTTGATTGGCACCGGTTCGCCCGGAGTGCCGAAGATCATCGACTTCTCCCTCGATTACCTGCGGGCCGGGCAGTTTCGCGATACCTATGCCAGGTGCCAGGTCTGCCGCCAGGGCCGGCGGGTGGCGAACGTGGCCATCACCGCCTGGCAGAGCAGCGCGGAGGAGCCGATTGCCACCGCCCGAGCACATTTCAAGCTCGAAGAAAGTCCAGGCCCTTGAAATCTCAGGTCTAGCCCCCAACTCTGTGGACATCCCGCCGTAAGCCCTCCGGGCGCGGCTTATGCCATCTGATTGGAGTTTGATGACCATGAGTGTGGAAACTCAAAAGGAAACCCTGGGCTTCCAGACCGAGGTAAAGCAACTGCTGCACCTCATGATCCATTCGCTGTATTCCAACAAGGAAATCTTCCTTCGCGAACTGATCTCGAACGCCTCTGACGCTGTCGACAAATTGCGCTTCGAAGCCCTGTCCAAGCCTGAGTTGCTGGAAGGTGGCGCGGAGCTGAAAATCCGTGTGAGCTTCGACAAGGACGCCAAGACCGTCACCCTCGAAGACAACGGCATCGGCATGAGCCGGGAAGATGTGATCACCCACCTGGGGACCATCGCCAAGTCCGGCACCGCCGACTTCATGAAAAACCTCACGGGCGACCAGAAGAAGGATTCGCACCTGATCGGCCAGTTCGGCGTGGGCTTCTATTCCGCCTTCATCGTCGCCGACAAGGTCGATGTCTTCAGCCGTCGTGCCGGCCTCGCTGCCAGCGAGGGCGTGCACTGGTCCTCCAAGGGCGAAGGCGAGTTCGAAGTCGCGACCATCGACAAGGCCGACCGCGGCACCCGTATCGTCCTGCACCTGAAGTCCGGCGACGACGAGTTCGCCGATGGCTGGCGCCTGCGCAACATCATCAAGAAGTACTCCGACCATATCGCCCTGCCGATCGAGCTGCCGAAAGAGGCTGCTGCCGCCGAGGGTGAAGAGAAACCTGCGCAGGAATGGGAAACCGTCAACCGCGCCAGTGCCCTGTGGACCCGTCCGCGTACCGAGATCAAGGACGAGGAATACCAGGAGTTCTACAAGCACATCGCCCATGACTTCGAGAACCCGCTGAGCTGGAGCCACAACAAGGTCGAAGGCAAGCTGGAATACAGCTCGCTGCTGTACGTGCCGGCCCGTGCGCCATTCGACCTGTACCAGCGTGAAGCGCCGAAAGGCCTGAAGTTGTACGTGCAGCGCGTGTTCGTGATGGATCAGGCAGAGTCCTTCCTGCCGCTGTACCTGCGCTTCATCAAGGGTGTGGTCGACTCCAACGACCTGTCGCTGAACGTGTCGCGGGAAATCCTGCAGAAAGACCCGATCATCGACTCCATGAAGTCGGCGCTGACCAAGCGCGTGCTGGACATGCTGGAAAAACTGGCGAAGAACGAGCCTGAGCAATACAAGGGCTTCTGGAAAAACTTCGGCCAGGTGATGAAAGAAGGCCCGGCCGAAGACTTCGCCAACAAGGAAAAGATCGCCGGCCTGCTGCGCTTCGCCTCCACCCAGGGCGACGACGGCGAGCAGAATGTTTCCCTGGCCGACTACCTGGCTCGCGCCAAGGAAGGTCAGGACAAGATCTACTACCTCACCGGCGAAACCTACGCGCAGGTCAAGAACAGCCCGCACCTGGAAGTCTTCCGCAAGAAAGGCATCGAAGTGCTGCTGCTGACCGACCGCATCGACGAGTGGCTGATGAGCTACCTGAGCGACTTCGACGGCAAGAGCTTTGTCGACGTGGCGCGTGGTGACCTGGACCTGGGCAACCTGGACTCGGAAGAGGACAAGAAGGCCGCGGAAGAAGTCGCCAAGAGCAAGGAAGGCCTGGTGGAGCGGATCAAGACCGCCCTGGGCGATACCGTCAGCGAAGTGCGGGTTTCCCACCGCCTGACCGACTCCCCGGCGATCCTGGCGATCGGCGAGCAGGACCTGGGCCTGCAGATGCGCCAGATCCTTGAGGCCAGCGGGCAGAAGGTGCCGGATTCCAAGCCGATCTTCGAATTCAACCCGGCTCACCCGTTGATCGAGAAACTCGACGGCGAGCAGAGCGACGAGCGCTTCGGCGACCTGTCGCACATCCTCTTCGATCAGGCGGCCCTGGCGGCCGGCGACAGCTTGAAAGACCCTGCCGCCTATGTGCGTCGTCTGAACAAGCTGCTGGTTGAACTGTCGGTTTAACTGCGTTGCATAAAAACCCGCTTCGGCGGGTTTTTTCATTCCGGTGTTTTTGAATCAGGAGTCTGAAATGAGCCAAGTCACTGTTCGTTCCCTGGTCTACCAGATTGATGGTCAATCCTATGAAAGCCGCCTGGCGTTCGATGCCAGCCAGCAGGGTCCGCGTCCGGGGCTGTTGATGGCGCCGAACTGGATGGGGGTCAGCGCCGGTGCCGAGAAGATCGCCGAGGCGGTGGCCGCCAAGGGGTATGTGGTGCTGATCGCCGACTTGTACGGGCAACAGGTCCGTCCGAGCAACGGCGACGAGGCGGGCGCCGCCATGATGCCGCTGAAGGATGACCGGGCCCTGCTGCGCAAGCGCATGCAGGCGGCCTTCGAGGCGCTGCAAAGCCAGCAGGAAGCCGCGGTGGACAAGGCCAGGCTGGCCACCTTCGGTTTCTGCTTCGGTGGTTGCTGCTCCCTGGAGCTGGCCCGCAGCGGTGCGCCGCTGAAAGCCGCGGTGTCCTTCCACGGCACCCTGGATACGCCGAACCCGGCCGACGCGCGGAACATCAAGGGCTCGGTACTGGTGCTGCATGGCGCCTCCGACCCGCTGGTGCCGAAAGAGCAGTTGCCGGCCTTCGAAGAAGAAATGAATGCCGCAGGCGTGGATTGGCAGTTGCTGAGCTACGGCGGCGCGGTGCATTCCTTCACCGATCCGCACGCCAATGTGCCGGGCATGATGATGTACGACGCCAGGACCGCGGGCCGTGCCTTCACCTCGATGCACAACCTGCTGGATGAAGTGTTCAAGGGCTGAGCCCCGGGAACGACAAGCCCGCCTGGCGATGCAATGCGGCTCTCAGCGAGCCGCCTTGTACGCCAGGCGGGCTTTTTTGTGCCTGTCAGCCATTCAGATCCGCGTCAGCGCCTGGGCCAGGTCGGCGCGCAGGTCCTCGACATCCTCGACCCCCACGGATAAGCGCACCAGAGCATCGCCGATGCCGAGCTGCGCCCGGGTTTCCGCGGGAATGCTGGCGTGGGTCATGATCGCCGGGTGCTCGATCAGGCTTTCCACCCCGCCCAGGCTCTCGGCCAGGGCGAAGATCCGCACGTTCTCGAGAAAACGCTTGGCGCCGGCCAGGTCGCAGTTCAGATCGAGGGAGATCATCCCGCCGAAAGCCTGCATTTGCCGTCGCGCCAGGGCGTGCTGCGGGTGGGACGGCAGGCCCGGGTAGTAGACCCGCGCCACCTGTGGCTGGCGTTCCAGCCATTGCGCCAGCTCCAGGGCGTTGCTGCAGTGGCGTTCCATGCGCAGGGCCAGGGTCTTCACCCCGCGCAGGGTGAGGAAGGCGTCGAACGGCCCGGCGATGGCCCCCACGGCGTTCTGCAGGAAGCCCAGGCGCTCGGCCAGGTCGGGGTTCTGGCCGACCACCGCAATGCCGCCGATCACGTCGGAGTGGCCGTTGAGGTACTTGGTCGTCGAGTGCAGCACGATATCGAAGCCCAGCTCCAGCGGGCGCTGGATCCACGGGCTGGCAAAGGTGTTGTCGGCGACGCAGATGATGCCCCGCGCGCGGCAGATGCGCGCGATGGCGGCGAGATCGGTGAGGCGCAGCAGGGGATTGCTCGGGGTCTCGACCATCACCATCCGGGTGTCGTCCTGCAACGCCGCTTCGAAGGCCGAGAGGTCGGACAGGTCGACGAAGCTGAAGCGATGCCCGGCGCTGCGCCGGCGCACCCGTTCGAACAGGCGGAAGGTGCCGCCATACAGGTCATTGCCGGAAACGATATGCGCGCCGGCGTCGAGCAGTTCGAGCACGCTGGAAATCGCCGCCAGCCCGGAGGCGAAGGCGAAGGCCTGGGTGCCGCCCTCGAGGTCCGCCACGCAGCGCTCCAGCGCCCAGCGCGTGGGGTTGTGCGAACGCCCGTAGTCCAGGCCCTTGTGCACCCCGGGGCTCTGCTGGGCATAGGTGGAGTTGGCGTAGATCGGCGGCATCAGCGCCCCGGTGGAAGGGTCCGGCGTCTGCCCCGCATGGATCACCCGGGTAGCGAAGGCACGCGGCGCGCCGGTTTCATCCTGTTGACTCATGTTAGCGATCTCCGTAAGTGATTGAGCATGTCGACCCGGGTAATCAAACCGTGGAAGCCCGAGGCGTCGGCGATGATCGCCACGAAGCCACGGTCGAGTTCCGCCTCCAGTTCGGCCAGGCTGGCGCTGGGAGGCAGGGTTTCCAGCTGATCGCTCATGGCGCTGGCCACGGTCTGGCGAAAGTGCGAAGCGTCTTCGTGCACGCCCAGCAGGATGTCCGACTCATCGATCACTCCGACCAGCCGCTGCCCGTCCACCAGCACCGGCAGTTGCGAGACGTCGGCCAGGCGCATGCGCTGGAAGGCGGTGAGCAGGGTGTCGTCCGGCCCTACGCTGATCACCCGGCCGTCCTCGAAGCGCCGCGCGATCAGGTCGCGCAGGTCGCCGTAGCGCTTGCGCGCAAGCAGGCCCTGATCGTTCATCCATTGGTCGTTATAGATCTTCGACAGGTAGCGGGTGCCGGTGTCGCAGACGAAGCTGACCACTCGCTTCGGCTCGGTCTGCTCGCGGCAGTAGCGCAGGGCCGCGGCCAGCAGGGTGCCGGTCGAAGAGCCGCCGAGAATGCCTTCGGCGCGCAGCAGCTGGCGGGCGTGCTCGAAGCTTTCCTCGTCGCTGATGGAATAGGCCTTGCGCACGCTGGAAAGGTCGGCAATGGACGGAATGAAGTCTTCGCCGATGCCTTCCACGGCCCAGGAGCCGGGCGTGCCCAGGGCGCCGCTGCGGCTGTATTCGGCCATCACCGAGCCCACCGGGTCGGCCAGCACCATCTCCAGGTCCGGCTGTACCCGGCGGAAGAAACGGGTCAGCCCGGTCAGGGTGCCGGCCGAACCGACGCCGACCACGATGGCGTCCACATCATGTTGGGTCTGGGCCCAGATTTCCGGCGCGGTGCTGCATTCGTGGGCCAGCGGGTTGGCCGGGTTGTTGAACTGATCGGCGAAGAAGGCGTGGGGAATCTCCTTGGTCAGCCGCGCCGCCATGTCCTGGTAGTAGTCGGGGTGGCCCTTGCCGACATCGGAGCGGGTGATGTGCACCTCGGCGCCCATCGCCTTGAGGTGCAGGACCTTCTCGGTGGACATCTTGTCCGGCACCACCAGGACCACCCGGTAGCCCTTGGCGCGGCCGACCAGGGCCAGGCCCAGGCCGGTGTTGCCAGCGGTGGCCTCGACTATGGTGCCGCCGGGGCGCAGGCGGCCGTCGCGTTCGGCGGCGTCGATCATCGCCAGGCCGATACGGTCCTTGATCGAACCTCCGGGGTTTTGCGATTCAAGCTTGAGAAACAACGTACAGGGGCCGGTATCGAAACGGCTGACACGCACCAGCGGCGTGTTGCCGATCAGTTCGAGCACGGCAGGACGGGAGTCGTTTGGCATGTGGTCACCTCGCTGCGCAACGTTGCGCTGGATGGACAGCGACCCACGGCGAATCATCGCGCGGCGGTCGCAGGCTATGCATCGCTTGGACCATAGGCCGGGATCCGGCTACCCGCAACCGCTCGCGCCGGCCGGTAGCTGGTTGCGCAGCCTGGCGGCGGTAGAGCCTGGGCCAGTACTTGACCTGCCCAGGCTATTGAACGCCAGGCGCTACAGAGGGGACGGCGAGCCTTTGCCCTTGGGCAGTTCGATTCGTTCGCTTTCCCCCGGCACCGTCGGCCAGTCGCCGGCGGCCCAGCGCTGGCGGGCTTCATCGATACGGGCCGGGTCGCTGGAGACGAAGTTCCAGTTGATCCGCCGTGGACCGTCCAGCGGCGCGCCGCCGAACAGCACGGCGTGGCAGTCGCTGTCGGCGAACAGGGTCGGGGTGGTGCCGGCCGGCAGGATCACCAGCGCATGGGGTTCGACGGGCTCGCCGTCCAGCTGGGCGTCGCCTTCGAGCACGTACAGGGCGCGCTCCTCGTGTTCGGCGGGGATCAGCAGGGTGGTCGCGGTCTGCAGCTGTATTTCGGCATACAGGGTCGGGGAGAGCACCGGGACCGGCGATTCCAGGCAGAAACCACTGCCGGCGATCATGCGGATCCTGACCCCGAGGTTGTCGCTGACCGGCAGGGTCGCGGCCGGGTGGTGGCTGTAGTGCCCCGGGCCTTGTTCATGGGCCTTGGGGGAGGCCAGCCAGACCTGCAGGCCGTGCATGCTGAAGTCGCTGTCGATCAGCGCCTGCGGGGTGCGCTCGACGTGGGCGATGGCGCTGCCGGCGGTCATCCAGCTGACATCCCCCTGGTCCACCACCTGGTCGGAACCGAGGCTGTCCTTGTGCTGGATCTGCCCCTGGAACAGGTAGGTCAGGGTCGACAGGCCGATATGCGGATGCTGGCGGATATTCATGCCCTTGCCCGCGGGGTAGCGGGTTTGCAGCATGTGATCGAAAAACACGAAGGGCCCCACGCTGCGGCATTGGGCCGAGGGCAGCGGACGCAGGATGGGTTGGCCTTCGACGTCCTCGGCGCGAGGGCGAATCACGAGCGGTGTGTTCATGGTGCATTCCAGGCTGATCGGGTTATGCCCGGGAGCATAACCCGCTTGTGCAGCCCGTGGCGCTATTGGCTGAAGGCGCCTTCGGACAGGTGGGTCTCGATGCTCACCTCGGCGGTGGTCATCAGCTTGTGCACCGGGCAGCGGTCGGCGACGCGATGCAGCTCTTCACGCTGGGCGTCGGTGAGCACGCCTTTGAGGGTCAGTTTGACGTGCAGCGCGTATTTGCCTTTCTGCTCCTGGCTGTTGTCGTGCTTGACCTCGACCGTGACGCCAGTAAGCGGAATCTCTTTTTTCTGCGCGTACAGCTTGAGGGTCAGGGCCTTGCAGGCGCCCAGGGCAGCATCGAAAAAGTCGTGGGGTTCCGGCGCGGAACCTTCGCCGCCCAGGGTCTTGGGCAGGTCGGCGAACAATTGGTGGTCATCGATCTGGATGCTGTGGCGGAAACCTTCGCTGGATTCGGTGTTGACGGTGATAGTCATGACGGACCTCGGGCAGTGAGCAGTCGTTGAAAGGTGGTGCAGTTATAGAGCATTACGCTGGTTGTGCGTTCCCCTTTTTCTGAACCGCCGCCTCCGGGGCAGGGTCTACCCAGCGTGAATCGACAGGAGCCCACCCATGCGCTGGATCTACCTGAGCACCTTGCTGTTGCTGCTGCCGAGCGCCTGGGCCCAGGCCCGCGACTACGCCTACAGCGATGCCCACCTGCATTACGTCGACTTCTTCCAGGAGTCGGCGGGCATGGACAAGCTGCTCAAGGCCATGGCCGACAATCGCATCGAGCATGTGATGATTTCCGGTATCCCGGTGGCCAAGAAATGGCATGAAGACGAACCCAAGCGGCCGCGCTATTACGCCGGCGATGACGCGGATGCCTACTGGTACAGCGCTACCGATGTGATTGTCGCCGCCGCGGTGAATCGCCTGACGCCCGAGCAGCGCCGGCACTTCCATCCGTTCCTGTCGGGCTTCAACCCCAACGACAAGAACTCCGAGGCCCATATCCAGCGCATGCTCGACCTCAATCCGGGGTTGTGGCAGGGCATCGGCGAGGTCTTTACCCGCCACGACGACCTGACCGCGCTGACCTCCGGCGATACGCCACGGGCCAATAACGAGGCGATGACGCGGATCTATCACCTGGCGGCGGAAAACGACCTGCCGGTGATGCTGCATTCCAACATCACCTCCAAGCGCGAAAAGAACCCGCTGTACCTGAGGGAAATCGAAGAGCCGCTGCGCAATCACCCCCACACGCGTTTTATCTGGGCCCACGCGGGCACCAGCATGGAGATCCACCGGCATCAGGTGCAGTTGAATTTTCTCCTGCCGACCCTGGCGCGGATGCTCGAGTCCTATCCCAACCTGTATATCGACCTGTCCTGGAGCGTGCTCAGGCCGTACCTGCTGGATGAGCAGGGCGTGCCCCGGGCGGAGTGGGTAAAGCTGGTGGAGCGCTTTCCCGAGCGGTTCATGCTGGGTTCGGACGTTGTCGGGCGATTCAACAAGCTGGGGCGGGAAATGCGCAGCTTCGAGCCCTTTCTCGATGCCTTGCCGGAGGACGTGGCGCGCAAGGTGGCCCAGGACAACTTCCTCGCCGTGCTGCCGCGCGCTCGTTGATCCTGGGAGGCTCCAGTGCGCGGGCGTTGCCAAGGCGCTGGCGATGCAGGTTTGTCATCAGCCTGTCATGCCTGCGTCATAGGCTCGCGCCATCTCAATCAAGGAGCGCGATATGCACCTCACCCGTTTAAGCGCATTGGCGGCGCTGATGATGCTCAGTGGCTTTGCCAGTGCTGAAGTCCGTGTCGAAGGCCCGGTGGAATATGGTGTGTTCGAGGGGCCGAAGGCCGCGTTGCAGTCGGGTGAGCGGGTGCTGCGGCGCAGCAACGAGAACATCGAGCAGACCGAGATCGTGCCTGCGCGGCTGGGCACCAAGTTCGGCCTGCGTTATCAGCTGGCCGGCAAGGTGGCCGAGGATGTGCCGCTGACCCTGCTGTATTTCACACCGGGTATCCGCACCCCGGATGGCCAGCGTCACGACAAGCTCGAAGTGACCCAGAAACTGGTACCGGGCGCGCCGCAGGACATCATGGCCTATGAGTTCACCGAGAGTCATGAAGTGATCCCCGGCGAGTGGCGCTTCATGGTGTTCCAGGGTGACCGTTTGTTGGTCCAGCAGCGTTTTACCGTACGCTGAATCGTTTACGCCCAGGCATCGGAGTGCTTGGGCGTTTTGATATCACGTTTTCGTCTTAAGCAAATTTTCCGCGACCCGATACTTTCAACAGCAGCCCGCTGCATGGCGAATGCAGCGCTTTTGGAAGGAACCGGAGAATGAGCATCAGGAGTCTCAACATTGCACCGCGCGCAGGCCTGGGCTTCGGCCTGCTGGCGTTGATGGTGTTCGGCCTGGGGGCGTTCGCCCTGCTGCAGATGGCGAACATGCGCGCGCAGTCCGACGAGGTCGACAACAACTGGCTGCCCAGTGTGATGTCGGTGGGCGAAATGAATCAGGACCTGCTGCGGGTCCGCGCGCTGACTATGCGCTTGCTGCTCAACCGCAGCCCCCAGGCCCTGGCGCAGAACGAAAGCAAACTCAATGAGATCAAGCGCGGCATGACGGTGGCCCAGGAGCGCTATAACGCGCTGATTGTGCTGCCGCAAGAGCGTGTGCTGTTCGATCGCTACAAAGCCGCCGAGAAGCGCTACCTCGAGCATCAGAACCAGGTAATGGCACTGTCGCAACAGGGGCGGGTCGAGGATGCGGTCGCGGTGGTCAATGGCGAGATGAGCCAACTGGCCGATGAGCTGGCGGGCACCCTCAATGAGTTAGTGGCCCTGAACCGGCACAACGCCAACCTGGCCACCGAGCTGGCCAGGGCGGTGTTCAGCAACGCCAAGGTCTGGGTAGTCGTGATGGTCGTGGTGGCTGGCCTGATGACCATTGTCCTGGCCCTGTTGCTGACCCGCAGCATCGTACTGCCGCTCTCGCAATCGCTGAACGTAGCCGAGGTGGTGGCCGGCGGCGACCTGACCGAGGACATCCGCATCAGTGGCAAGGATGAGCCGGCGCGCCTGCTGCAGGCGCTCAAGGCCATGCAGCACAGCCTGCGGGAGACCATCCGGCGCATCTCCGACTCTTCCAGCCAGCTGGCTTCCGCTTCGGAGGAACTCAGTTGCGTGACCGAGGACGCCACGCGCGGCCTGCACCAGCAGAGCCAGGAAATCGAGCAGGCGGCGACGGCGGTGAACCAGATGACCGCCGCGGTGGAGGAGGTGGCCAGCAATGCCGTGGCGACATCCGAGGCCTCCCGTCAGTCCGACCTGATTGCCCAGCATGGGCGTGAGCAGGTGCGACAGACGGTACAGTCCATCGAGTCCCTGGCCGACGACGTGACCGCCAACGCCTCCCAGGTCGAAGAGCTGGCGCAGAAGGTCTATGGCATCAGCAAGGTGCTGGATGTGATTCGTTCGGTGGCCGAGCAGACCAACCTGCTGGCCCTGAATGCCGCCATCGAGGCGGCGCGGGCCGGGGATGCCGGCCGCGGGTTCGCCGTGGTGGCCGACGAGGTGCGGGCGCTGGCTCATCGCACCCAGCAATCGACCCAGGAGATCGAGCAGATGATCGGCGGCATTCAGCTGGGCACCGAGCAGGCCGTCAGCTCCATGCAGCAGAGCAACAGCCGGGCCCGTTCGACCCTGGAACTGGCCAAGGCGGCGGGGGCGGCGCTGGAGGAAATCGCCGGGGCGATCACCCTGATCAACGAGCGCAACACGGTGATTGCCAGTGCCTCGGAGGAGCAGGCGGCGGTGGCTCGGGAGGTGGACCGCAACCTGATGAACATCCGCGACCTGGCCATGCAGACCTCGGCCGGGGCCAACCAGACCAGTGCCGCGAGCCAGGAGTTGTCACGGCTGGCGGTGGACCTGAACACCCTGGTGGCGCGGTTCTCGGTGTAAGGGCTTCGGGAAAACAGTCGCCCAATAAAAAACGCCCCGAACCAGTCGGGGCGTTTTTCATAGAGCGAAGCGGCGGGGCTTACTTGCCCTGCCAGCGCTTCAGGACCAGGGTGGCGTTGGTGCCGCCGAAGCCGAAGCTGTTGCTCATCACGGTGTTGATGGTGGCGTCTTCGCGAGTCTTGGTCAGGATCGGCATGTCGGCCACTTCCGGATCCAGCTCTTCGATGTTGGCGGAACCGGCCATGAAGTTGCCTTCCATCATCAGCAGGCAGTAGATCGCTTCGTGAACGCCGGCGGCGCCCAGGGAGTGACCCGACAGGCTCTTGGTGGAGCTGATGGCTGGAGCCTTGTCGCCGAACACTTCACGCACGCCTTTCATTTCCGCGACGTCGCCGACCGGAGTCGAGGTGCCGTGGGTGTTCAGGTAATCGATCGGTGCGTCGACAGTGGACATGGCCATCTGCATGCAACGGATTGCACCTTCGCCGCTTGGCGCCACCATGTCGTAGCCGTCGGACGTCGCGCCGTAGCCAACGATTTCGGCGTAGATCTTCGCGCCGCGGGCCAGGGCGTGTTCCAGCTCCTCGACCACCACCATGCCGCCACCGCCGGCGATGACAAAACCGTCACGGTCGGCGTCGTAGGCGCGGGAGGCTTGTTCCGGGGTGTCATTGCGCTTGCTGGACAGGGCGCCCATGGCGTCGAACAGGAACGACTGGCTCCAGTGTTCTTCTTCACCGCCGCCGGCGAACACGATGTCCTGCTTGCCCATCTGGATCTGTTCCATGGCGGTACCGATGCAGTGGGCACTGGTGGCGCAGGCAGACGCGATGGAGTAGTTCAGGCCCTTGATCTTGAACGGAGTGGCCAGGCACGCGGAAACGGTGCTGCTCATGGTCCGCGTGACACGGTATGGGCCAACGCGCTTGACGCCTTTCTCGCGCAGGATGTCCAGCGCTTCCATCTGGTTCAGGGTCGAGGCGCCGCCGGAGCCGGCGATCAGGCCGGTACGCGGGTTGGAAACCTGCTCTTCGGTCAGGCCGGAGTCGGCGATGGCGTCTTTCATGGCCAGGTAGGCGTAAGCCGCCGCGTGGCCGACGAAACGATAGATCTTGCGATCGATCAGATCTTCGAGGTTGAGGTCAATGGAGCCGGAAACCTGGCTACGCAGACCCATTTCGGCATATTCCGGGTTGAAGCGGATGCCAGGGCGACTTGCACGCAGGTTAGCGGAGACGGTCTCTTTGTCATTGCCCAGGCACGAAACGATGCCCAGACCAGTGATAACGACGCGGCGCATGCGGATAACCCTTAGAAGTTGTCAGTGGAGGTGAAAACGCCGACCCGGAGGCCTTCGGCGGTGTAGATTTCGCGGCCGTCGACGCTGACCGAACCATCGGCGATGGCCATGTTCAGCTTGCCCTTGAGGACGCGCTTGATATGAATGTTATAGGTGACTTTCTTGGCGGTCGGCAGCACCTGGCCAAAGAACTTCACTTCGCCCGAACCCAGGGCGCGACCGCGGCCCGGCAGGCCTTGCCAGCCCAGGAAGAAGCCAACCAGTTGCCACATGGCGTCGAGGCCCAGGCAGCCTGGCATCACCGGATCGCCTTCGAAGTGGCAGGCGAAGAACCACAGGTCGGGGGTGATATCCAGCTCGGCGACCAATTCACCTTTGCCGTACTTGCCACCCTCTTGGCTGATATGAGTGATGCGATCCACCATCAGCATGTTCGGGGCGGGCAGTTGCGCGTTACCTGGGCCGAACAGCTCACCGCGACTGCAGCGCAGCAGATCTTCCCGAGTAAAGGCGTTTTGTTTGGTCATGCGAGCTCCTCAATAGTCCCATGCGGCAGGGTGGGGCAAATCTTCCCGGCCGATCGAAGCGTTCATGCCTCGAGCCGGCAGCCTACTCATAGACTATTGCGTTGTGGTGAAAGTCACAGCACAAGGGACATGAATGTACACTTGTGCACTGAAATTATTATACAGGCCCTGTGAGGGGCCTGTTCGGGTGCCTAAGACTGCCGCACTTTCGCCCTTCACGCCAGTCGCAGATGGTCGATAAATGGCCGCTACTGCACCCAACGTTGGAGTATTTGCTGCAGATCCGTGCGTTTGAACGGCTTGGCCAGGTAATCGTTCATTCCCGCCGACAAACACGCTTCGCGGTCGCCCTGCAAGGCGTTGGCGGTCAGGGCGATGATCGGCAGGTCGGCGCATCCGGGCAGTTGGCGGATCTGCCGGGTGGCCTCGTAACCGTCGATCAGCGGCAGTCGGCAATCCATCAGGATCGCCTCGAAAATCAGGCTTTCGGCGCTGCGAATGGCCTGGGCGCCGTCGGTGGCGATGCTGACCGTGAAGCCCAGGCTGCGCAGCATGGCCTGGATCACGGTCTGGTTGACCGGGTTGTCTTCCACCAGCAGCACGTTGCGTCCTTCGCCATGGGCATGCCCGCTGTGCACTCGCGGCGCCAGCACCGGCAGGCTTTGCTGGTACAGCGCCAGCGGGATCTCCAGGGTGAACACCGAGCCGCGACCTTCCTCGCTCTGCGCGCGCAGGGTGCCGCCCATGCGTTCGGCCAGGGTGCGGGCGATCGGCAGCCCCAGGCCGGTGCCGCCATAACGCCGGGAAATCGAACTGTCGGCCTGCTGGAAGGCGTTGAACATCAGTTCCAGGCTTTGCGGGCTGATGCCGATCCCGCTGTCGCGCACGCTACAGGTGAACCACAGCAGTTCATGGTCCAGGGCCTGCCATTGCGGCTCGATGGTGACGCTGCCTTGTTCGGTGAACTTCAAGGCGTTGCCGATCAGGTTCACCAGGATCTGCCGGATGCGCGTCGGGTCGCCTTTGACTTGCAGCGACTCCATGCCGGGCGGCAAGCGCAGTTGCAGGTCCAGCCCGCGCTGCGCGGCGCTGTGCTGGAAGGCCTGGGCCGAGCTGCTGATGAGTTCGGCGAGGTTGAACGGGATGTGCTCCAGCTCCAGGGCCGAGCGCTCGATGCGCGAGAAGTCGAGGATGTCGTTGATCACCTTGAGCAGGTGCTCGGTGGATTCGGAGGCCAGCGCCGCGTACTCGTGCTGCTCATCGGTCATTTCCGTGGTTTCGAGCAGTTGCAGCATGCCCAGCACGCCGTTCATGGGCGTGCGCAGTTCATGGCTCATCATCGCCAGGAAGTCCGACTTGGCGTTGTTGGCCCGTTCCGCTTCTTCGCGGGTCTGGATCAATTGCGCCATGGCCTGGTGCTGCTCGCGGCTGGCCTGCTCGAGGCCGGCGGCGAGGTTGTTGATATGCCGCGAAAGATCGCCCAGCTCGGCATCGTCGACGATCGGCAGCGGAGTCTTGAAGTCACCCTGTTGAATGGCCTTGACCGCGGTGCCCATGGCGCTGATCGGCTGCGACAGGCTGGCCGCCAGGCGGCGGGCCAGGAGGAAGGTGAACAGCAGGGCGAACAGCGCGAGGATGCCGGCCTTGAACAGGATCTCCTGCTGGCGCTGGCTGAAGGCGTCGTTGGACATGCCGACGATCACCCGCCCCAGGTAGTCCGCGTTGGGGGTAGCGCTGGCGCCCGGGTCGTCCTGGAAGAAGTCGTTGTTGAGCTGGATGCGTTGCAGGCGCACCGGGGCCTGGAACACTTCCACCTGCTGTGAGCGGTTGTGGGTTTCCGAAGGCTGCTCGACGTACACCAGGATCTTGTTGCGGCTGTCCTGGACTTCGAGAAAGCGCACATGGGGCGTGGCCAGGGTGGCCTTGAGCAGGCTCTCGAGGCCTTCGCTGTTGCCCGAAATCACCCCGTACTCGGTGGCCGGCGCCAGCTGGTTGGCGATCAACTGGCCGGTGTGATTGAGCTCCTGGCGCAGATCCTGGATCCGCACGAAGGTAAAGAAGCTGATCAGCAGCAGGGTCAGCAGCAGCGCCGGGCCGAGGCAGATGATCTGGGTGCGGGTACTGATGTCCCAACGGCGACGGAAGGTCATGGGCGTTTTTCTCCTTCGGCCAGCTGGGTCGCCACCGATTGCTCGTCAATCGGTTCGACACCCAGGGAGCGTGCCACTTGCGGGTTGCTCAACACCTTGAACGGTTGCGGATACAGGGTACGCGGCCAGTGGGTCGTGGGCCGGTCCAGCAAATCGTCGAGCACCTGCAGCCAGTCGTCCTGGTCGCTGTAGGTGCTGGCCAGGCTGCCGGCCTTGACGAATCCGGCATTGGGGCCGATCAGCGCCAGCTGCCGGGCATAGCTGCTCAATAACAGGTTCTTCGCGGTTTTCGGGTTGTACAGCTGTGGGTCGTCCAGCCCCAGCAGGACGTCGCTGCTTTTCAGCAGGCTTTGCAGCGGGCGACTGTCATTGGTGTCGTCCCAGCGCTCGGCGACGATTTCCAGCCCCAGGGGATGGGCGGCCTGGTGCAGTTCCTTGAGCAGGAATTCGCTGTCGGCGCCGTAGAGCACGCCGACCCGCCGGGCCTGGGGGAGGATCTTGCGGATCAATTGCAATTGCCGAGCCAGCGGCGGGTCGCTCCATAACAGGCTCAGCCGGGGCGAGGCCGTTGCCCCAAGGCGCTGCTGGGCCTGGATCCGGCCGATGCGCAGTACCAGGGTGGCCGGGCCCTGGGTATCTTTCTGGCGCCACTCCAGGCTCGCCGGGTCGAGCAGGATCAGCCGGGTGCCCGCCGGCAATTGACCGGGGGCAGGCAGGTTGGCCAGGAGTTCGAAGCGCACTTCGTCCTGTGGCCGCTGTTGCGCCAGTGCCTGGGCGAAGGCCCGCACGCCGGTGCTGTCTTCGGCGCCGGTCAGCAACACCTGGGCCGCCCATGCGGGGAGTGCACCCCAGAGGCAACAGAACAGCAGCAGGCGAACCCGGAATCGGCTCAAGGCAAGCGTCATCCCTGACTGACGGTGGCTCATGCTAGAACGTCAACTCCGCACTGAAGTAGAGGACGTGTTGCGAGTCATAGTTGTTGTCGACAAAGGTGGTGGGCTCGTTGTCGAGCCGTTGCTGGAGCACGCCGGCCAGCTCCAGGCTGCCCTTGCCCAGGGGGATGCGCTTGGCGACGCGGGTATCGACCCGTTCGAAGCGGTAACCGTTGAGTGCGCTGGAACCATAGTAGAAGAGCGCGCTGGACCAGCCCTGGCCCCAGTCGCGCAACCAGCCCGCCGAGCCGCTGTGGCGCGCGGTCAATTGCTCGTCCAGCGGGTTGCTGGCCTCGGCATCGACATAGGCGTACGTCAGGCGCAGCCGGTCCGCCGGGTCCAGGCGCCAGTCCAGCTGGGTTTCTGTACCGGCGAAGCGTGAGGAGTTGCTGTTGCTGGCGATGTACTGGTTGTTGCGCAACGGCTCGCTGATCATCCCGCTGATTTCGTCGTAGAACAGCTTCACATCGAGGTTCAGCCCGAGGTCGGCGAAAAAGCCGTTGTAGCCCAGCTCCCGCGAGCGCATGCGTTCCTGGTCGAGGTTGCCCGGGCCGCGGGTCTTGACGAAATACTGGGCGCTGGGCTGGCCGTAGGCGGTCGGGCTCAGCTTGGTGACCCGGTAGCTCCAGTTGACGTTGTTTTCGAACATGTCCGGCGAGCGGATCGCTTCCGAATACACCGCCCGCAGGCCGTGGCGCGGGTTGATCAGGTAGTTGATCGCCACCCGCGGGGTCAGCGAGCTGCCGCTCAGTTGCGAGTCCTCGAACATGGCGCCGCCCTGCAGCAGCCAGTGTTCGGTGGCGCGCCATTCCAGCTGGCCGAACGCGCGCCAGGTGCTGTCGTCGAGGGTGCCGTTGAAATAGGTTTCCGAGTCGGCGCGGTCGTAGCGATAGTTCAGGCCGCTGACCAGGCGCACGCCGTCGGACAGGCTCAGGGTGTCCTGCAGTTCGAGGTCGTAGCGCGATTCACGGGCGCTCTGGTCGATATCCCCGCAGACCGTGCGCTTGGCGCCGTCCTTCCATTGCGTCAGCACCTGGTTCGCCAGGGCCTGTTCGGTCGCGGTGCCCGGAGGGGCGCCGGAGCCGGTGAAATTCTCCATGTGCCGGGCCAGCACTTCGGCGTAGTTCGGGTTGAGCTGCCAGAGGCGGGTCAGTTCCGGGCTGAACGACACTTCGGCGTCACAGGCGCGCCAGTTCTGCTGGCGGTCCCAGTGCTGGGCCGAGCCTTGTATATAAAGGCTATGGTCCGGGTTGATGTCCAGGTTCCAGCGCAGCGAGCCGGCATAGTCCTTGGCTATCACGTCGGAGTTGTAGCCGGCCGAGGTGATACCGGAGAACACCGGGCGGTAGGTATAGGGGCGCTGGTTGCTGCCTTCCTTGGCGCTGAGCTGCCAGTCGATGCTCTGCTGCTCGTTGAGCATCTGGCTGACCGACAGGCTGAAGCGGTTCAAGCGCCGGCTGTCGCGGTAGTCGGCGCCGTTGCGATCGCTGTCGAAACCGTCGTCTTCCTGCCCGGAGAGCGAAAGGCGCAGGTCGCCGCTGTCCCAGCCGGTGCCCTGGCTGGCGTACCAGTCGCTGATACCGCGCTGGCCGCGGGTGACCTTGACCCGCGTGCCGTGGCTGTTGGCGGGCGAGCGGGTAATGATGTTGATCACCGCCATCAGCGCATTGGCGCCGTAACTGACGGTATTGGGGCCGCGGAACACCTCGATGCGCTCGATGTCCTCCATGGCCACCGGAATGTCGCTCCAGTCCACGGTGGCCAGGCCCGCCCGGTACACCGAGCGCCCGTCGATCAGCACCTGCATGCGCCGCGCTTCGCTGGCATTGGTGCCGTGATAGTTCACCGCGGCCTGGTTGCCGTTGATATTGCCGACCATCATCCCCGGCACCAGGCGCAGCAGCTCGCTGATGTCGCGGGCGCCGCTGGCGTTGATCAGTTCGCTGTCGAGCACGGTCATGCTGCCGGGCACGGCCGCGGGGGACTGTTTCAGACGGGTGGCGGTGAGGATTTCCGGCAGCGGCTGGCTGTCCAGGAACAGATCGTCGGCCAACGCCGGGGTGCTGCACAGCAGCGCCAGCAAGAGCGATGGGCGGGAGAGGGGAGGGCCAGGATACACGGCACAGCCTTGATAACGGATAATTGCCGCGCATGTTAACCGAGATGACCGGGTTTTCCAGTCGATAACCCCGACAATCCGGGGTCTAATCGGCGTTTTCCCGGCATTTGTGCCTAATTGTTCACGGGGCTGGCCGCCGCAGGGCCGCCCCGTATAATGCCGCCATCGCCACTGTATGGATTGACGGATTGCATATGACTGAACAGCGCCCTATCGCGGTCCTGGGAGGCGGAAGCTTTGGTACCGCCGTGGCCAATCTGCTGGCCGAGAACGGCCATCGGGTGCGGCAGTGGATGCGCGACCCGGAGCAGGCGGAGGCCATTCGCATTCATCGCGAAAATCCGCGTTACCTCAAAGGCATCAAGATTCATCCGGCGGTGGAGCCGGTGACCGATCTTCTGGCCACCCTGAACGACAGTGACCTGTGTTTTGTCGCCTTGCCCTCCAGCGCTCTGCGCTCGGTGCTGGCACCCCATGCGCAGCTGCTCGCCGGCAAGCTGCTGGTCAGCCTGACCAAGGGCATCGAGGCGCAGACCTTCAAGCTGATGAGCGAAATCCTCGAAGAGATCGCGCCACAAGCGCGGATCGGCGTGCTGTCCGGGCCGAACCTGGCCCGTGAAGTGGCCGAGCACGCTTTGACCGCCACCGTGGTCGCCAGTGAAGACGAAGAACTCTGCCAGCGCGTGCAGGCGGCCCTGCATGGCCGTACCTTCCGCGTCTATGCCAGCGCCGACCGCTTCGGCGTCGAGCTGGGCGGGGCGTTGAAGAACGTCTACGCGATCATCGCCGGCATGGCCGTGGCGCTGGGCATGGGGGAAAACACCAAGAGCATGCTGATTACCCGGGCGCTGGCGGAAATGACCCGTTTCGCCGTCAGCCAGGGCGCCAACCCGATGACCTTCCTCGGCCTGGCGGGGGTTGGCGATTTGATCGTCACCTGCTCGTCGCCCAAGAGCCGCAACTATCAGGTCGGTTTCGCCCTGGGCGAAGGCCTGAGCCTGGAAGAGGCGGTGGACCGGCTCGGCGAGGTGGCCGAAGGCGTGAACACCCTCAAGGTGCTCAAGGTCAAGGCACAGGAAGTGGGCGTATATATGCCGCTGGTGGCCGGATTACATGCCATCCTGTTTGAAGGTCGCACGCTGAATCAGGTCATCGAGCTGCTGATGCGCGGCGAGCCGAAAACCGATGTCGACTTTATCTCCCCCAGTGGTTTCAACTGAGCAGGACAGGAGCGAGACATGAACGATACGAATTCCGAAGCCAAGTACGAATCCATCCTCCTGCGTGTGCTGTGGATGCTGGTGTTCGTGCTGGTCTGGCAAGTGGCGCAATTCATCCTCGGCGCGTTGGTGCTGGTGCAGTTGATCTACCGGCTGATCTACGGCTCGCCAAGTGCCAGCCTGATGAACTTCGGCGACAGCCTGAGCCAGTTCCTGGCGCAGATCGGCCGCTTCGGCAGTTTCCACACCGACCAGAAGCCTTGGCCGTTCGCCGACTGGCCGGCCCCGCGCGCCCCTGAAGGCGAAGCGCCGCACGTGGTGCCACCGGCGCCCCATCCGGTGCGCGACGAGGAGCCCAAGCTGTGAAGCTCTGGGTGTTGCGCCACGGTGAAGCCGAGCCGCATGCACGCAGCGATGCCGAGCGCAACCTGACCGAGCATGGCCGCGAGGAAGCGCTGCGCAGCGCCGCGCACCTGATCGGCCAGCCGCTCAGCGCGATCATCGCCAGCCCTTATGCGCGGGCGCAGCAGACGGCGAAGCTGGTGCGCGAAGCCCTGGGCTTCGAAGCGGATATCCGCACCGTGTCCTGGCTGACGCCGGACAACAACCCGTTGTCGGTGGTCGCCCAGCTCGATTCGGCGGACAACGTGCTGCTGGTCAGCCACCAGCCGCTGGTGGGTAACCTGATCGGCCTCCTGCAGCATGGCCATCTGCGCAATCCCCAGCCGATGCACACCGCAGGCCTGGCGGAACTCGAAGGCGACTGGCCGCTGGCCGGCCTGATGACCCTCAACAGCATCAAGAATCCCTGAACCGTAGGAGCGAGGCTTGCCCGCGAAGGAAGCGGCGCGGACTGTCTGAAGCAGCGCGTTCCTCTTATTGCGGGCAAGCCTCGCTCCCACGACGATCTGGGCTTTTCGCTACATTTCTTAACTTGCAGCGTTCCTTTGTGCGTGGAATAGTCGCCCGAGCAAGTGCTTGGTTGGCTAGCCTCACGATCAGAACAAAAACAAAGGAGCGAGTCGCATGTCTGCTGCTTTTCGTTTGCCGCTGGAAGTGTTCTACGAGCGCGAAGCTCGTCATCCCCGCCAACGTTTCCTGGTCCAGCCCCTGGGTGGTGGCCGGGTCGAAGAGCTGACCTGGGCCGACGTCGGCCACCAGGCCCGCCGCGCCGCTCACTGGCTGCGCGCCCGCGAGCTGCCGCCGGGCAGTCATGTCGCGATCATTTCCAAGAACTGCGCCCACTGGATCATCGCCGACCTGGCGATCTGGATGGCCGGTCACGTTTCCGTGCCGCTGTATCCCAACCTGACCGCCGATTCGGTGGCTCAGGTGCTGGAGCATTCCGAGTCGGCCCTGGTGTTCATCGGCAAGCTCGATGACTGGCCGGCGATGGCCCCCGGCGTGAAACCCGGGCTGCCGACCATCAGCCTGCCGATCTGCCCCGAAGGCCGCTTCGACTTCACCTGGGACCAGTTGCAGCAGTGCTCGCCGATCCAGGACGACCCCAACCCCGCCGCCGAGCAACTGGCGACCATCATTTACACCTCGGGCACCACCGGCCTGCCCAAGGGCGTGATGCACAGCTTCGGCACCCTGGGCTTTGCGGCGACCCGCGGCACCCAGCTGTTCGGCCTCGGGCCGACGGACCGGCTGCTGTCCTACCTGCCGCTGTGCCATGTGGCCGAGCGCATGTTCGTCGAGCTGGCGGCGATCTATACCGGGCAGACGGTGTTCTTCGCCGAGAGCCTGGAGACCTTTCTCATCGACCTGCAGCGGGCGCGGCCAACGGCGCTGTTCGGTGTGCCGCGGATCTGGACCAAGTTCCAGATGGGCGTGTACAGCAAGGTTCCGGCCAAGCGCCTGGACTTCCTGCTGGGCCTGCCGCTCATCGGCAAGCGGGTCGGGCACAAGGTGCTGGCCGGGCTGGGGCTGGATGCACTGCGGGTCGCCTTGTCCGGCGCCGCGCCGGTGCCGCAGACCCTGTTGGACTGGTACCAGCGCCTGGGCCTCGACGTGCTGGAGGTGTACGGCATGACCGAAAGTTGCGGTTATTCTCACATCGGCCGCAGCGGCCAGCATGTACCCGGCTGGATCGGTCGGCCTTGCCCGGACGTCGAGGTGCGGATCGACGAGGCCGGAGAGGTCCAGGTGCGCAGTGGGGCGACCATGCTCGGCTACTTCAAGGACCCACAGAAGACCGCGGAAACCGTCACCGCGGATGGTTTCCTGCGCACCGGCGACAAGGGCGAGCAGGACGCCGATGGCAATCTGCGCCTGACCGGGCGGCTCAAGGAAATCTTCAAGACCAGCAAGGGCAAGTACGTGGCCCCGGCGCCGATCGAGAACCGGCTGGCGGTGCATTCGCGGATCGAGCAGGTGTGTGTGGTCGGCGATGGCCTGAGTGCGCCGCTGGGCCTGTGCGTGTTGTCCGCGGCCGGTTTGCAGGACGCCGCCGGCGGTGCCCGTGGCGGCCTGCATGCGAGCCTGGAAAGCCTGCTCGATGAGGTCAACGGCGCGCTCGATAAACATGAACGCTTGCACCGCCTGGTGGTGGTGAAGGACAGTTGGGCGGTGGAAAACGGCTTTCTGACCCCGACCCTGAAGATCAAGCGCAATGTCATCGAAGCCACCTACGGCGAGCGCTTCAAAGAGTGGAGCGAGCGCTCCGAAGCGGTGCTGTGGCAGGATTGAGCGCGGTTAACCCCCCTAAAGGATGCAGTGATGAGCCTATGGCGTACCACCCCGAACATCGAGCAACTGAACGCGATCCAGAAAAACACCATCGGTGAGGTGCTGGACATCCGCTTCGAGTCCTTCGACGACGAATCCCTGACCGCTAGCATGGTGATCGACCATCGTACCCACCAACCCTATGGCCTGCTGCACGGCGGCGCCTCGGTGGTGCTGGCGGAAACGGTCGGCTCCATGGCCAGCTACCTGTGCATCGACGCCAGCAAGTTCTACTGCGTGGGCCTGGAGATCAACGCCAACCATCTGCGCGGCCTGCGTTCCGGCCGGGTGACGGCGGTGGCCAGGGCGATTCATATCGGGCGTACCACCCATGTCTGGGATATTCGCCTCTGCAGCGACGAAGGCAAGGCCAGCTGCGTATCGCGCCTGACCATGGCCGTGGTGCCGCTGGGGCAGACGCCGCCGGCACGTTGAGCGGTACCCATAGGCTGAAGCGGAGTGTCATCATTCTTGACCGTTACTGTCATTGCCGTCGGGCAATGGCGTGCGGACAATCAGCCATCGTTTTTTGTTCATGAGTTAGCCGGTATGTCGCAACAGGTGTTTTTCGCTCACGCCAACGGGTTTCCCTCGGGGACCTACGGCAAGTTGTTCGCCGCCCTGGCGCCCGAGTATCAAGTGGCGCACTTGCAGCAGCACGCCCACGATCCGCGCTTTCCGGCGGATGACAACTGGCTCAACCTGGTGGACGAACTGATCCACCATCTGCAACAGCAGGCCGAACCGGTGTGGGGCGTCGGCCATTCCTTCGGCGGCGTCCTGCACCTGCACGCGGCGCTGCGTTGCCCGGAGCTGTATCGCGGGGTGGTGATGCTCGACTCGCCGGTGCTGACCCGTGCCGATCAATGGGTGATTCGCGCCGCCAAGCGTTTCGGTTTTATCGACCGCCTGACCCCCGCCGGCCGGACCCTGGGCCGGCGCGAGGAGTTCAGCGACCTGGAGTCGGCGCGCAAGTATTTTGCCGGCAAGACCCTGTTCCGCGGCTTCGACCCCGAGTGTTTCGACGCCTACCTGCAACACGGCCTGCATCAGGTCGACGGCCGTTTGCGGCTGCGCTTCGACCCGGCCACCGAGATCAGCATCTATCGCGGCGTACCGCACACCAGCCCGGGCCGCCCCCGGCAGTTGAAGGTGCCGCTGGCGGTGGTGCGCGGGCGTCAGAGCCGGGTGGTGATGAAGCATCACGCCAGCAGTGTCGGGCGCATGCCCCATGGCGAATCCCTGAGCATGCCGGGCGGGCACATGTTCCCGCTGGAGCGCCCGCAAGACACCGCGGCCCTGCTGAAAAAACTCTTCAGCCGCTGGGAAACCCGCGCCGAACGGAGCTGCGCATGAGCGCCGCGGTGGAAGAAGTCCGCCTGAGCCTGCCGCATATCGAGCTGGCGGCCCACCTGTTCGGCCCCGAGGACGGTTTGCCGGTCATTGCCTTGCACGGCTGGCTGGACAACGCCAACAGCTTCGCGCGGCTGGCGCCCCGGCTGCGCGGCTTGCGCATCGTCGCCCTGGACATGGCCGGGCATGGCCATTCCGGGCACCGCCCCCTGGGTGCCAGCTATGCGCTCTGGGATTATGTGTATGACGTGTTGCAGGTCGCCGAGCAGTTGGGCTGGAAACGTTTTGGCCTGCTCGGGCATTCCCTGGGCGCGATCGTCTCGCTGGTGCTGGCCGGCTCGTTGCCCGAGCGGGTAAGCCACCTGGCGCTGATCGACGGGGTGATTCCGCCGACCGCCACCGGTGAGAATGCCGCCGAGCGCATGGGCATGGCCCTGCAGGCCCAGCTGGACCTGCGGGAAAAGCGCAAGCCGGTCTACGCCACCCTGGACCGCGCCATCGAAGTGCGGATGAAGGGCATGGTCGCAGTCAGCCGCGAAGCCGCCGAACTGCTCGCGCAACGTGGCCTGATGCCGGTTCCGGGGGGCTACACCTGGCGCAGCGACAGCCGCCTGACCCTGGCTTCGCCGCTGCGCCTGACCCAGGAACAGGCCATGACCTTCGTCCAGCGCCTGTCCTGTCCGACCCATCTGGTGGTGGCGGCCGACGGTATGCTGGCCAAGCACCCGGAGTTGCTGGAGCGGCTACCCTTTAGCCGGGAACAGCTGCCTGGTGGCCATCACCTGCACTTGAACGACGAAGCCGGCGCGAGCCTTGTTGCAGACTGTTTCAATAGGTTTTTCGCCGTTTCTTGACTTGCAGCGGGCAACTGTCGAGGCTGGGCGGGTTGAAATGGGAGACAACCATGATAGATCTCTACACCGCTGCGACCCCGAATGGCCACAAGGTCTCTATCGTGCTCGAGGAACTCGGCCTGCCTTATACGGTGCATGCCCTGAGTTTCGACAAGAAGGAACAAAAGGCTCCAGGCTTTCTCAAGATCAATCCCAATGGCCGGATTCCGGCGATTGTCGACCGCGCCAACGGCGATTTCGCCGTGTTCGAATCCGGCGCGATTCTCCTCTATCTGGCTGAACTCAGTGGGCAGTTGCTGCCCAGCGATCCCAAGGGCCGTTCCCGAGTGATCCAGTGGCTGATGTTCCAGATGGGCGGCATCGGCCCGATGCAGGGCCAGGCCAATGTGTTCTTCCGCTACTTTCCGGAAAAGCTCCAGGGCGCCATCGATCGTTACCAGCATGAAACCCGGCGCCTGTACGAGGTGCTCGACACCCGCTTGCAGGAGGTCGAATTCCTCGCCGGCGACTACAGCATTGCCGATATCGCCACCTTTCCCTGGGTACGCGGCCATGACTGGTCCGGGGTTCCGGTGGAAGGCCTGACGGCCCTGCAACGCTGGATGGCGACCCTCGAGGCGCGACCGGCGGTGCAGCGCGGGCTGCAGGTTCCGCAGCGTACGGATGACGCCAGTGTCATCAAGGGTGCCCAGGCCATGCTGATCCGATGAGAGCATCCATGCGTTTATTCAGTGTCCTGCTGCTGTCCTGTGCCAGCCCCTTGCTCCTCGCCGCCGACTTGCCCGGCAGCCATGACCTGCCGATCGTGCCGCGCATGCCTGACGCGCAGATCGTCGACTACCGTCCGGCGGCCGAGATGGAGCGGATCTATCCCATGGGCTCGATCCGCAAGATCAGCGGCCAGCTGCGTTTCGATGGCCAGGTCGGCGCGCGCGGCACCGCGACGTCGGTGACCTACGAGCTGCCGCCGGAGCATTCCTCGACCGCGGCCTTTACGGCTGCCCGCGAAGCCTTGCAGAAGCAGGGCGCCGAACTGTTGTTCTGGTGCCAGGCCCGGGATTGCGGGGAAAGCAGCCTGTGGGCCAACGAGGTGTTCGGCAACGCCAAGCTGTACGGCGCCGATGTCCAGCAGGCCTACCTGCTGTTGCGCCTGGCCGCGCCCAACGACAACTCGCTGGTGGCCCTGTACAGCATTACCCGTGGCAATCGCCGGGCGTACCTGCATGTCGAGCAGTTCGACGCCAGTACTCCCCTGGGCGAGTTGTTGCCGACCTCGGCTACTCTGTTGCGCCAGCTCAAGGACACCGGCGAACTGGACCTGCCCAAGCTCGGCGGCGAACCCCAGCCCACCTGGCTGACCTTGCTGTCACGCGGGTTGAACCTCGATGCCACCTTGCGGGTCAGTGTTTCCGGGCCGAATGCCGAAGCCTGGCGCCAGGCCCTGATCGGCCAGGGCGTGCGGGCGGCCCGCATGGAAACCGGCGGCAGCGAGGCCCCAGGCCTGCGCCTTGAGCTGCTGCGCTGAACTGTTGCATTGAACGGGCGCAGGCGAACGGGTGATCCGCCTTTCGCCTACGCTTGGTGAGTTGACCTTTCTCGAGATCCTACATGCTCAATAATGATCGCCTGTTGGTGCAGATCCTGCTTCTGGTGCTGTTCGGCGCCAGCTTCTGGGTCATGGCGCCGTTCTGGTCCGCGTTGTTCTGGGGGGCGGTCCTGGCGTTTGCCAGCTGGCCGCTGATGCGCCTGCTGACCCGCTGGCTCAATGGCCGCGAGTCCCTGGCCGCGGCCGTGCTGACCCTGGGCTGGATGCTGCTGGTGGCGGCGCCGCTGGTCTGGCTCGGTTTCAACCTGGCCGACCATGTGCGCGATGCCACCGCCTTTATCAAGGATGTGCAGGTCGACGGCCTGCCCGAAGCGCCGAGCTGGCTGGCCGGCGTGCCCTTCGTCGGTGAACGCCTGGTGGGGCTGTGGGACAGCATCGACCAGCAGGGCGCGGCGATGATGCTGGCGATCAAGCCTTACCTGGGGCAGGTCGGCAACTGGCTGCTGGCCCGCAGCGCGCAGATCGGTGGCGGGATCCTCGAACTGACCCTGAGCATCGTCTTCGTGTTTTTCTTCTATCGCGACGGCCCGCGCCTGGCGGCGTTCGTCCATGGGCTGCTGGAGCGCCTGATCGGCGACCGCGCCGGCTACTACATCGAGCTGGTGGCCGGTACGGTGCAGCGGGTGGTCAACGGTGTGATCGGCACCGCGGCGGCCCAGGCGATCCTGGCCCTGATCGGCTTCCTGATCGCCGGCGTGCCGGGCGCGCTGGTACTGGGGATTGTCACCTTCCTGCTCAGCCTGATTCCCATGGGCCCGCCGCTGGTGTGGATTCCAGCCACCGCCTGGCTGGCCTGGAAAGGCGAATACGGGATGGCGGTGTTCCTCGGTATCTGGGGCACCTTCATCATCAGTGGCGTCGACAACGTGCTCAAACCCTACCTGATCAGCCGGGGCGGCAACCTGCCGCTGGTGATCGTGCTGCTCGGGGTCTTCGGCGGGCTGATCGCCTTCGGCTTCATCGGCCTGTTCATCGGCCCGACCCTGCTGGCCGTGGCCTACAGCCTGTTGACCGACTGGAGCGCCAGCCAGGCGCGGGTCGAAGACAAGCGCTGATCCATGCAGAACGCGGGTATTCGTGCCCGCTCCTGTAGCCGCTGCCGAGCCTGCGAGACTGCGATCGACCGCGAAGCGCCGTAAAACCAGGCCATGCATTCTTCCAGGCAGAAACCTGATGCTCACAAACGCAGCATGGGTAGTCTGCCGGAGCTAAGGTGTTGACTGGTTTACGACCGCTACGTCGGAGTGCCGCCCAAGCCGATCGCAGCCTCGCGCTGCTCGGCAGCGGCTACGGTGACGGCGGCGCTCAGGCGGCGAGGTGTCGTGGGTATGTGAGCGTTGTACCGGTCGGTACACACCGGCGGTTCAGACGCGGGGCAGGCGCACCACGGTGGTCAGGCCACCGCCTGGGGTTTCTTCCAGGTGCAGTTGCCCGCCCAGGCGTTCGGCGGCCTCGCGGGCGATGGTCATGCCCAGGCCGACGCCACCGGAGTTGCGGTTGCGCGAGCCTTCCAGCCGATAGAAGGGTTCGAACACCGCTTCACGCTGGTCTTCGGCAATGCCCGGGCCGTGGTCGATGACCCGGATCAGCACCTGCTCGCGGCTGTCCTGCAGGCTGATGCGGGCATGCCCGGCATAGCGCAGGGCGTTGTCCAGCAGGTTGTTCAGGCAGGAACGCAGGGCCATCGGCTGCACTTGCAGGGGCGCGCAATGGCCGCTGGTCTGCACGTCGGCGCCCTGATCCTGGGCGTTTTCACAGAGCGATTCCACCAGCGCCTGCACATCCATCCACTGCACAGTTTCACTGGTGCGCTGTTCGTGCAGGTAGCTCAGGGTCGCGTCGAGCATGCTGATCATGTCGTCGAGGTCCTGGCGCATCTGGCCCTGCAGCCTGTGGTCTTCGATCTGTTCCAGCCGCAGCTTGAGGCGCGACAGGGGCGTGCGCAGGTCATGGGAAACCGCGCCGAGCATGCGCCCGCGCTGCTTGACCTGCTCCTGGATGCGCCGTTGCATCAGGTTGAAGGTGTGGGCCGCCTGCCGCGCTTCCCGCGGGCCGGACTCGTCCAGCGGCGGGCTGTCGAGGTCTTCGCTGAGGCGCTCGGCGGCGTCGCTCAGGCGCTGGATCGGTCGGGTCAGCAGCTTGGCACCGTACCAGGCGGCGATGATCAGCGAGATGAACTGGAAGGTCAGCGGTACGATCGGCCCGCCGAACCAGGGCCGCGGCGGCCGCGGTTCGAAGCGCCCGTTGCCGGGTTGTGGCTGGCCGCTGAATTCGCTGGCCGGCGGGCGTGGAGGCGGGCCGTAGAGGCGGAACCAGAAGAAGGCGAGCAGGTGGGCGAGCACGATCGCGATCAGCAACACCCCGAACAGGCGGCCGAACAGCGTATCGAAGCGCCCACGCATCAGCCGATGTCTCGGGCGTCGAACAGGTAGCCTTCACCGCGCACGGTCTTGATCAACTGCGGTGATTTCGGGTCGTCGCCGAGCTTCTGCCGCAGGCGCGAGACCAGCAGGTCGATGCTGCGATCGAAGGCTTCGATGGAGCGACCACGGGCGGCGTCCAGCAACTGTTCGCGGCTCAGCACCCGGCGCGGGCGTTCGATGAACACCCAGAGCAGGCGGAACTCGGCGTTGGACAGCGGTACGACAAGACCGTCGGCGGAGATCAGCTGGCGCAGCACGCTGTTCAGGCGCCAGTTGTCGAAGCGGATATTGGCCCGCTGTTCGGTGCGGTCGTCGCGGACCCGGCGCAGGATGGTCTGGATCCGCGCCACCAGTTCCCGGGGCTCGAAGGGCTTGGCCATATAGTCGTCGGCCCCCAGCTCCAGGCCGATGATCCGGTCGGTGGGTTCGCAACGGGCGGTGAGCATCAGGATCGGGATGTCCGATTCGTTGCGCAGCCAGCGGCACAGGGACAGGCCATCCTCGCCGGGCAGCATCAGGTCGAGCACCACCACGTCGAAGTGTTCCGCCTGCAAGGCCTGGCGCATCGCCGCTCCGTCGGTCACGCCGGTGGCGTGGATATTGAAGCGGGCCAGGTAGTCGATCAGCAATTCGCGGATCGGTATGTCGTCGTCGACGATCAGCGCCCGGGTGTTCCAGCGCTTGTCGTCACCCGTGCCAGGTGCTTTCTGATCGTCATTGAGGGGAGCTGGAGTGTTATGCATGCGTGCGATCATCTGCCAGGTAGGCTGCCTGCCACAAAGAGGGGCGGCGAGGTGGTGGCTTCAGCATAGGCGTCCGGCCCTGGGGCTGGAAGTGCTGTTCGGGAGTGTTGCGGCTGGCGAGGGTAGCCGGGCTGGTTGTTGCCGGCGTGTCGGGAGTGTATCGGGCTCGACACAATTGCCGCCAGGCTCGGGCATTTGCACGGTTTTGTCGCTACGCAAGCTGCCGTTGGCGATGAATTACCGATCATCGGGTCCCGGAGCGCCGTCGCTTGCGCTACAATCCGCGCCGATTTCGACTTGCCTGAGAGCCCCCTTCATGTCCGCTTGCCAGACTCCTATCATCGTCGCCCTGGACTTTCCCACCCGTGACGCCGCACTGAAACTGGCTGATCAGCTGGACCCCAAGCTGTGCCGGGTCAAAGTCGGCAAGGAACTGTTCACCAGTTGCGCCTCGGAAATTGTCGGCACCCTGCGCGACAAGGGTTTTGAAGTCTTCCTCGACCTGAAATTCCATGACATCCCCAACACCACCGCGATGGCCGTCAAGGCTGCCGCGGAGATGGGCGTGTGGATGGTCAATGTGCACTGCTCCGGCGGCTTGCGCATGATGGCGGCCTGCCGCGAAGTGCTCGACCAGCGCAGCGGCCCGAAACCGCTGCTGATCGGCGTGACCGTGCTGACCAGCATGGAGCGAGAAGACCTGGCTGGCATCGGCCTGGATATCGAACCGCAGGAGCAGGTGTTGCGCCTCGCCGCCCTGGCGGAAAAGGCCGGCATGGACGGTCTGGTCTGTTCGGCCCTGGAAGCCCAGGCGCTGAAGGCCGCGCACCCGTCGCTGCAACTGGTGACCCCGGGGATTCGTCCGGCGGGCAGCGCCCAGGACGACCAGCGGCGCATTCTCACCCCGCGCCAGGCGTTGGATGCCGGCTCCGATTACCTGGTGATCGGCCGTCCGATCAGCCAGGCGGCGGACCCGGCCAAGGCCCTCGCGGCCGTGGTGGCCGAGCTGGCGTAAGCGCGCTTCGCGCTATCGCGAGCAAGCTCGCTCCTACAGGGGACGCGTTTCCTGTAGGAGCGAGCTTGCTCGCGAAACAATCGACCAGCCAACGCCATTCAAAAAGCCTGTCTCAAACCTTCAATACCAGCTTGCCGAAGTTCTCGCCGCTGAACAGCTTCATCAGCGTTTCCGGGAAAGTCTCCAGCCCCTCGACAATATCCTCCTTGCTCTTGAGCTGCCCCTTGGCCATCCAGCCGGCCATTTCCTGCCCGGCGGCGGCGAACTGGGCCGCATAGTCCATCACCACAAAGCCTTCCATGCGCGCGCGATTGACCAGCAGCGACAGGTAGTTGGCCGGGCCTTTGACCGCTTCCTTATTGTTGTACTGGCTGATGGCGCCGCAGATCACCACCCGCGCCTTGAAGTTCAGGCGGCTGAGCACCGCATCGAGAATGTCGCCGCCAACGTTGTCGAAATACACATCGACGCCTTTCGGGCATTCGCGCTTGAGGCCGGCATGGACGTCTTCGCTCTTGTAGTCGATGGCCCCGTCGAAGCCCAGCTCATCGATCAGGAACTTGCATTTGTCCTGGCCACCGGCGATGCCGACCACCCGGCAGCCTTTGATCTTGGCGATCTGCCCGGCAATGCTGCCCACCGCGCCGGCCGCGCCCGACAGCACCACGGTTTCACCGGCCTTTGGCGCACCGACGTCCAGCAGGGCGAAATAGGCGGTCATGCCGGTCATGCCCAGGGCCGACAGGTAGCGCGGCAGCGGCGCCAGTTTCGGGTCGACCTTATAGAAGCCGCGCGGCTCGCCGAGGAAATAATCCTGCACGCCCAGGGCGCCATTGACGTAGTCGCCGACGGCGAAGCCGGGGTTGTTCGAGGCGATCACCTGGCCCACGCCCAGCGCACGCATCACTTCGCCAATGCCCACCGGCGGGATGTAGGACTTGCCTTCGTTCATCCAGCCGCGCATGGCCGGGTCGAGGGACAGGTATTCGTTCTTCACCAGGATCTGCCCGGCCGTCGGTTCGCCGACGGCAACCTGCTGGTAGGTGAAGGTTTCGCGGGTTGCCGCGCCCACCGGGCGTTTGGCGAGCAGAAACTGGCGATTGGTCAGGGTGGTCATGGCAGGCACTCGAGGATCAATGGAACCCTAGTTGATAGACCTTCAGCCCTGATGCCGCAAGGTTTGCCGCTGTAGCGAATAGGGCGCGATCCAGAGGCGTGATGGTCGTATGGCCGTCTTCATCACCAGCGCGGATAAGTGGGCAACCGGCCCTCTGATAGTGCTGCCGCGTGCCCGTTGCCTGTGCCTAGACTGGGCCAATCCGATCCATGCATTCCATCGAGGGCATCACCATGAGCATGACGTTTTCCGGCCAGGTCGTTTTGGTCACCGGCGCAGCGGCGGGTATTGGCCGGGCCACGGCCCTGGCGTTCGCCGCAGAGGGGCTGAAAGTGGTGGCGGCCGACCTGGACGTCGCCGGCGGCGAAGGCACGGTGCAATTGATTCGCGCCGCCGGTGGCGAGGCGTCGTTCGTGCGTTGCAACGTCACCGACGAGGCGGATGTGCAGAACCTGATGGCGCAGGTGGTAAGCCTCTACGGACGTCTCGACTATGCCTTCAACAATGCCGGGATCGAAATCGAGAAGGGCAAGCTGGCGGACGGCACCCTGGACGAGTTCGACGCGATCATGGCGGTCAACGTCAAGGGCGTCTGGCTGTGCATGAAGCACCAGTTGCCGCTGATGCTCGCCCAGGGCGGCGGGGCCATCGTCAATACCGCATCGGTGGCCGGTCTGGGCGCGGCGCCGAAGATGAGCATCTATGCCGCCTCCAAGCATGCGGTGATCGGCCTGACCAAGTCGGCGGCCATCGAGTACGCGAAGAAGAAAATCCGCGTCAACGCGGTGTGTCCGGCGGTGATCGACACTGACATGTTCCGCCGCGCCTACGAGGCCGATCCGAAGAAAGCCGAATTCGCCGCGGCCATGCACCCGGTCGGACGGATCGGCAAGGTCGAGGAAATCGCCAGCGCGGTGCTGTATCTGTGCAGCGACGGCGCGGCCTTCACCACTGGCCATGCACTGGCTGTCGACGGTGGCGCCACCGCCATCTGAGGCTCGCCTGCCTTATCGACGGCCCTGATG
Organism: Pseudomonas sp. T8; assembly: GCF_024610635.1. Taxonomy (NCBI): domain Bacteria; kingdom Pseudomonadati; phylum Pseudomonadota; class Gammaproteobacteria; order Pseudomonadales; family Pseudomonadaceae; genus Pseudomonas; species Pseudomonas sp. T8. The sequence goes on along the minus strand of NZ_CP102374.1, from coordinate 2,329,470 downwards.
AACGAGTATTGCCAGGGCTGTACCGGATCGACCTCGACCATTCTGAAAACGACCTGAACGTAGCTTTTTGCCATTATTCCGACGCCAGAGACTTGTGCTCCAGTGCAGCCCGTTGCGAACCTGCAAAACTGGACAATGGCCCTGTCGCCATTGGGGACTGGAAGGGGACTGAGCGCAATGAATTCGGCCACGAACGGACGTTTTGCCAACCTCGGCATGGCGAAAAAACTGGGTGTCGGTTTCACCCTGGTGCTGCTTCTGACAGCGCTGGTGGCGGCCATAGGTGTCTGGTCCCTGCAGACCATCAGTCAGCGTTTCGATGGCCTCAAGCAGATGTCGTCGCTCAACAGCGGTCTGCTCAAGGTCCGCCTGCTCGAACAGAACTATGCCTTGCACGGCGACGCAAAAACCGCGGACGCCTTGCATGAGGGCGTCGATGGCCTGCTGGGGCTGGCGGCGCAGCTCAAGGAGCGCTCGGCGGCGAACGTGCCGGTGATGACCGACGTCGAGCAGGCGCTGGGGGCTTACCGCAAGGCCTTCGACGAGTTCGTCGAGCTGACCCAGGCCAAGGACCTGGCGCTGGAAATGGCCAGCTGGTCGGTGTCCAGCGTGGCCAACAACCTCGACGTACTGCAGGCCGGTCTGGCCGATGACGGCACCTATACGCTCAAGGAATCCGCCGGCAAGGAGGGCAGCGAGTTCGTCGAGCAGGCCAATCAGGTCAGCCAGGTCTCGCGCCTGATGCTGCAAGCCATGAACGAAGCCCGGGTGCGCCTGGACCAGAGCCGCAAGGGCGAGGAAGAGGTCGAGCAGGGCAAGATCGAGCAGGCCGACCAGGCCCTGGCCCAGGCCGAGCAGCTCAAGACCGTGGTCAAGGACGCCGGTTATCAGACCGTGCTCAACGAGGTGGTCGGGCATATCGGCGGCTTCAGCGAAAAGCTCGCTGAATACACCGGCTTGCTGGCGCAGGAGAAAAAGGTCTATCAGCAGCTGCACGAGCGCGCTGCGCAGGTGATGGAGCGGGTCGACCAGGCGTACGGCGCGCAGGATCAGTCGATGCAGGCGGAGCTGAGAAAGAACTCGCTGCTGATCGTCGCTTCGTCGGCCCTGGCATTGCTGGTGGGCGTGCTGGCGGCCTGGATCATTACCCGTTTGATCGTCACTCCGCTGCGCAGCGTGATGCGCGTGGCGCAGCAGATCGCCGCCGGCGACCTGAGCACGACAGTGGAAGTGACGCGCCGGGATGAAATCGGCCAGTTGATGCTGGCGATGCAACAGATGGGCAGTGGCCTGAGCGGTATTGTCAGCGGCTTGCAGGCGGGCATCGAGCAGTTGGCCAGCTCGGCCCAGTCGCTGTCGGCGGTGACCGAGCAGACCAATCTGGAGGTCAGCAGCCAGAAGGAAGAAACCGAGCAGGTGGCGACGGCAATGAACCAGATGACCGCCACCGTGCACGATGTCGCGCGCAACGCCGAAGAAGCGGCGCAAGCGGCGCAGACCGCCGACGACAAGGTCGAAAGTGGCCAGCAGGTGGTGCGCCAGAGCATGCAGCGCATCGAGCAGTTGGCGGATTCGGCCACCAGTGCCAGCTCCAGCATCGAAAGCCTCAGCGCCGAGATCCAGAACATCGGCACCGTGCTCAGCGTGATCAAGAGTGTCGCCGAACAGACCAACCTGCTGGCGCTGAACGCGGCCATCGAAGCGGCGCGTGCCGGCGAGCAGGGCAGGGGCTTTGCGGTGGTCGCCGACGAAGTGCGGGCCCTGGCCAAGCGCACCCAGCAATCCACCGAAGAGATCGAGCGCCTGGTCAGTGCCTTGCGCTCGGCGGCGCAGTCCTCGGTGCAGCAGATCCAGAGCAGCGGTGAACTGGTCAAGCTGGCGGTCAGCGATGCGCTGCAGACCGAAAGCGCGCTGGGCAGCATCGCCACGGCGGTGTCGCTGATTCAGCAGATGAACCAGCAGATCGCCGCGGCCGCCGAACAACAAAGCTCGGTCGCCGAAGAGATCAACCGCAGCGTCACCAGCATCCGCGCCAGCGCCGATCAGTCGTCACTGGCCATGCAGGGCAATGCAGCGTCGAGCATCGAGCTGGCGCAGTTGGGGGCGGAATTGAAGGGGATGGTCGGGCATTTCCGGTTGTAATGCCGCGGATGCTTGCTACAGGCTGCGCCGCCAGGGGCGCAGCCTTTATAGACCGTGCCGTGCGAGTTGCTCGCACGGCTGTTGCCGGTCAGTCGTAAATGGCTTTCTTCTTCCAGTCGGCGTCGGCTTCGACCACTTTCAGGCCTTCGGTCAATTGGTTGACCTCGCCTTCGACCGGCTGGGTGTTGGTCAACACCATCGCGTTGGAGCGGGCGAGGAGTTTTTCCAGGTACTCCAACTGTTCCCGATAGACCGCCGGGTCCGGCTGCTTGCGCAGGTACTGCACGCCACGCTCGAACGCCAGGCGCGCCTGGCCGGGTTGTTCCTGCTGCAGGGCGTACTGGCCGAGGTTGTTGAAGAACTCGATGTGCAGCAGCACCAGGATGTGGCGGATTTCCCTGATCCAGCGCTTGGCTTCGTTGGTTGGCAGGAAACCGTCCTGGGCGGCGCGCGTCACCTGGCCATGCAGGGCTTCCAGGAGAAAACGCACGTCCTTGGCCTTGGCTTCGGTCTGGATCGGGCAGGGCGGGTTGTTGACCGGAATCGATTCGCCCTGGCCGACCAGCGCGTTCAACTCGGCGATACGTGCCTTGAGCGCGGCATCGGACTTGTTCAGGTTCAACAGGCGCTGAACGACGTTGAGCTCCAGGCGGGTCATCAGCAGCTTGAGCGCCGGCGACATGAACTGGCCGGGGAAGGTCTCGGTGATTTCGCCGCAACGGCGCAGGCGGTCATTGAGTTCGACCTTGGTACGGGCCTTTTCCAGTTTGTTGTTTTCCACCACATGGTTCATGTAGCCAATGGCGATCAAAAGTACGATCCCGGCTACTACTAGCAGGGTGATCATGAGTGGTGTCACCGTGTAAGACCTCTTTCTGGGGTTCGCGTACGAGTGGCGAGTGTAGTGACTTAGCCTTGGGGCGCCTAGCGCAGGTCGACGAGCAGAAACAGGCCGATTCTCTGCTTATATAGGAAATGTCTGGCTGGTTTCATATTGCCATCACCTATGGATGTGGACTATAGCGCCTTGTCGAGTGTCAGAATATAGGCGTCAAGGCACAGGCTGCACAAATGCCCGAAAGGGCTCGCAAACCACCCCGAAGTCATTGATTTAAATAAATTTATATCAGGGGGTTGACGACCCTCCAATCCATCCATAGAATGCGCGCCACTTGCAGCGTAAAGCACACAGCGAAACGCGGCAGGGAGTGAATGTTGTAGTGTGTCCCCTTCGTCTAGTGGCCTAGGACACCGCCCTTTCACGGCGGTAACAGGGGTTCGAGTCCCCTAGGGGACGCCAATGCGGGAATAGCTCAGTTGGTAGAGCACGACCTTGCCAAGGTCGGGGTCGCGAGTTCGAGTCTCGTTTCCCGCTCCAATTTTAAACGGCACTGCTTTCGGGCGGGGCTGAGTGAAACCAGAACCAAGTCTTCGGATGCGGATCTGGACACCGAAACACACACCATGTGTTCCGGGTAGCGTGTCCCCTTCGTCTAGTGGCCTAGGACACCGCCCTTTCACGGCGGTAACAGGGGTTCGAGTCCCCTAGGGGACGCCATTTGCGGGAATAGCTCAGTTGGTAGAGCACGACCTTGCCAAGGTCGGGGTCGCGAGTTCGAGTCTCGTTTCCCGCTCCAAACATAGAGCTACAGATTCTCAAAGGTCTGTAGCTCATCGAAAAAGGGTCCCATTCGGGACCCTTTTTTCGTTTCTGTCGGCAGTGGCCGAGCTTCGGTCCATTTGTCCCCTGTAGCGCGGGATGGCGCTGTTTTTCCCCTTGTCCTGTACGCTGGCGCAGTCCTGTTCAGCGCCTGCATGCTCCCGACCGTGCGCCCAACCTTTGTGAGTGTGCGTTTGGCACGGGGTTTGCGACGGTCTGGGCCTGATTGACCATCGATAGCGTGGTGCAACCTTTAAATGAGTATCTGCGTGGCGACAACTAAGGGTAATTGGCGGGCAGTCATCGCACTGGCCTTGGCGGCCTTTGTGTTCAACACCACGGAGTTTGTTCCCGTCGGGCTGTTGAGCTCGATCGGCAGCAGCTTCGATCTGTCGACGGACCGGGTCGGCCTGATGCTCACCCTCTATGCCTGGATCGTGTCCCTGACTTCGCTGCCGGTCATGCTGCTGACGCGCAACGTCGAGCGGCGCAAGCTGTTGCTCGTGCTGTTCGGGATGTTCATCGTCAGCCACATCCTGTCGGGGCTGGCCACGAGTTTCGGCATGCTGTTGCTGAGCCGGATCGGTGTGGCCCTATCTCATGCGCTGTTCTGGTCCATCACCGCATCCCTGGCGGTGCGTCTGGCGCCACCGGGAAAGCAGGTCCAGGCACTGGGCCTGCTGGCCACCGGTACCTCCCTGGCGATGGTGCTGGGTATTCCCCTCGGCCGGTTGCTGGGCGAGGCCATGGGTTGGCGCACCACCTTTATCGTGATTGCTGGCCTGGCCACTGTGCTGGTGTTCTGGCTGGCCAGGAGCTTGCCGTTATTGCCCAGCCAGAACTCGGGCTCTCTCAGGAGCCTGCCGGTATTGTTCAAGCGGCCTGCGTTGGTGGCGCTCTATGTGTTGACAGCCCTGGTGGTCACCGCGCAGTTCACTGCCTACAGCTACATCGAGCCTTTCATCAAGGTGGTCGCCGGCTTGAGTGGCGATGTGGTGACCCTGATCCTGCTGCTGTTCGGCGGTGCCGGTATCTTCGGCTCGCTACTGTTCAGCAGGTTTCACCGCTACAGCCCACAGCGCTTTCTGCTGGTGACGGTGGCCTTGCTCATCCTGTGCCTGGCCTTGCTGCTGCCGTTGAGCGGGGAGGTTTCGTATCTGGGTGGGCTCAGCCTGATCTGGGGGATGGCGATCATGGGCTTCGGGCTGGCGCTGCAATCCAGGGTCCTGGTGCTCGCTCCGGACGCGACCGATGTGGCAATGGCGCTGTTTTCGGGGATCTACAACATCGGCATCGGTGGCGGCGCACTGCTTGGCAGCTGGGTAGGGGGCCAGCTCGGGTTCGCCTATATCGGCTTGGCCGGTGGCTTGCTGGCGACCTTGGCGCTGCTGTCCTACTGCGCATCCATCTACCGCCTCACCCGGTCCAGCGTTTCGGGTGTCGACCCTGCTGAGGCCGCGGTCGAGAAGTAGAGCACGGGAGGAGGGCGCAGAGAGGGGCCAGATAAAAAGAGAGGGGCAATGATTCGGCTGAATCATTACCCCCCTCTTTTTCACTCAGACAACAAGCCCTGCTCCCCTATGACGAGGGGCAGGGTTTCTGCTCTTAGAACTGCAGGCCAACCGGCTGCACTTTGGCCGCTTCACCAAAGACGCTGTTGTTGGATTGCAATTCCGACCAGGAGTTGATGCCGACCAGGCCACCGTAGAATTGTCCGGCGGAGGCAGAGCCATCGACTTTGCCACCTGCTGACGACTGGTACATCTTGGCGAAGTTCATTCCCGCCAGCCCGCCCAGGCGCGCGCCATAACCGCCGCTGACGTCACTGGTGGTTGTGGAGTTGCGGATCTCCCCTTCATTCGACCCGGCCATACCTCCCACGCTGCTATAGCGACCGCCTTTGGCCGAGCCTTTGGCGAAGGAGTTGGTGACTTTGCCCTGTTGTCTGCCGACCAGGCCGCCGACCTGGCTATTGTCGCCACCGCTCACCGCGGCGGATGCCGTGGAGTTGGTGATATCGCCACGTTGGTTGTAACCAACCAGGCCGCCGACCATGCTGTCGTTGCCGCTGCTCACCGTGCCGGATGCCGAGGCGTTGGTGATACGGCTATCCTCGTAGTGGCCCACCAGACCGCCGGCCAGGTTATTGCCGATGCCGGTCACCGTGGCGGATGCAGAAGCGTTGGTGATGTCGGTATTTTTGCTGTAGCCGACCAGGCCGCCGATCTGGCTTCCGCTGCCGCTGGTCACTGTGGTGGATACCGATGAGTTGGCGATATCGCTATTCTGGCTATAGCCGACGAGGCCACCGATAAAGGTGTTATTGCCACCAGTAACGGACATCGAGGTGGAAGATGCGTTGGCGATGGAGGAGTCTTCGCTAAAACCGATCAGTCCGCCGACCTTCGCCTTGCGGTCGCCATTCACCGCGCCAGAGACGGTCACGTTATCGATATGGCTGTTCTGGCTGTAGCCAATCAGACCACCCACATTGCTATCGTACAAACCTGACACATTGCCTTTGGCCGAGCTGTTGCTGACCGAGCTGTCCTGGTTCAGGCCGATCAGGCCACCGATATTGGCAGTCCTGCCGCCTTTTACCGTGCCGGAGAACGAGGCGTTATCGATGCGGCCGCCCTGGTTGTGGCCAATCAGGCCGCCTACATTTTTACCATACAGGTCGGACACGCTGCTGCTGGAAGAGCTGTTGGCGATCGCCCCCCCCTGATTCTTGCCCACCAGGCCGCCAATCGCTTCCGTGCCGTTGCCGGTTACCTCGCCACTGGCGTGAGAGTTGGTCAGAGAACCCAGGTTGGAGCCGACCAGGCCACCGATCCGACGCGCCTGGCTACCCGAGATATGAGTGCTGGAGCTTGAGTTGGTGATGCTGCCAGCCCCAGTATTCTCACCGACCAGGCCACCGATGTTCAGGTTGGCGGCGGCAAGGCTGATCGTGCCGGTGCTGGAGGCGTTGGCGATGACCCCGCGGTTCGAGCCCACCAATCCACCTGCGTTTCTGATATCACTGTTCATTTGCCCCCTGAGGTTGATATCGGCATGGCTATTGGTGATTCTCGCCACGCCGCCGGAGCTGGAGACGTTTTCGGCCACCAGGCCACCCATTGCATAGGTGTACTTGTTGCCGATCACCAGGCCGCTGGCCGAGGAGTTGGCGATGTCGCCGTTCAGGTTGAGAGCGACCAGGCCACCCAGGGTGTTGAAGTGAGACGCCCCGGTCACCCGTACATCCTTGGCCTTGACGTTGCGGATGCTACCCATGTTCATCGCGGCAAGGCTGCCGACCTGGGTGTTGTAGTCCTTGGAATCGGCGCCGCTGGCTGAAATGCGTTCGAGGTTCAGGTTGCTGATCTGCCCCAGGTTTGCGCTGAACAGCCCGACAAAGGCACCGGTGCCATAGATCGACAGGTCGCTGATGGTATTGCCCAGGCCATCGAGCTTGCCGGTGAAGGCGCTTTTTTCGCCAAGCGTCTTGAAGCGGCCTTGGCCGGTGATCTGGTTACCCAGTACATAACGGCCAGTCATGTCGTTTTCGATATCGCGCAGCTGCTTCAGGTTCTGCACCACCTGATAGGCCTCGCCGTTGGCGCTGAAGCGGGCATCCGCACCGGAGAGGGTGACGCTCTTGTCATCCTTGAGGCTGTGGCCGTTTTTGGAATTCAGCTCCAGGCTGGCTCCCGATCCGCTCAACGCGACATTGTCATTCAGGCGGATGCCGCCCTGCGCGGCATTCAGGGCTAGGGCCGCGCCGGCGCCGGTGGCATTCAATGCCGCATTCACCTGGACGTCACCGCGTTCGGCGGTCAGGCCGAGCTTGTTGCCGCTGTTCCAGGAAACCGCCTGGTTGACCGACAGGTTGCCCTTGCTGCTCAGTTCGACGTTGGTCCGGGCCAGGTTCTGGGCCAGGGTATCGGCATGCAGGGTCGGGGCAGCGCCGGTGGTGCCACCTGTTGCACTGTTGCCGTTGAGGCCGCCACCGATGACCAGGCCGCGGGTGCTGTTGTCTACCTTGGAAACGCTCACCTCGTCCGAGAGGATCTTCCAGGTACCGGTCGATCCCTTGTCGGCGCGGGTGTCCACTTGCGCGGCCAGTTGCACTTCGACCCGGGCACCGCGGTTTTCCACCACGCCACCGTTGCCCTGGCCTCCCAGGGCGCTGGCGTCCTGGCGTCCGGCTACCTGGACGATACCGTTGTCGCCACCGTCGAGGACTATCTTGCCGGCCTTGTTCTGCAAGGTCTTGGCCTCGATCACGCCCTGGTTGCTCACCACGTTTTTCAGCAGGCTGCTGGCGCTGCTGGCGGTCATCAGCACCTGGCCGCCGTCGGCCTTGAGCAGGCCACCGTTCTGCACCAGGGCATCCACCGCGGCACCGTTCACCTGCAGGTTGAGCAGGCCGTTGCCGTCGAAGTTGACGCTGAAGTCCTTGCCCGCGCCCAGCGCGACGCTACCCATTTGCGCCTGGATCACCCCGCTGTTGCTGACCTGTGCGCCGAGCAGGGCGACGCTGCCGCCTTCGCTGGCGGTGATCTGGCCGGCGTTGCTCACCGCAGCGCTGGAGTCGCCGGCGAAGTGATAGGTGCCGTCGAGGAAGTCCTTGTCGCTGATGTTCTGCGTGGAGGCCACCAGGCCGCCGACGTTGACCTGGGCGGATTTGCCAAAGACCACGCCATTGGGGTTGATCAGGAACACCTGGCCGTTGGCGTCGATGCGGCCCTGGATATCACTGCCGTTGGTGCCGACCACTCGGTTGAGGGCGACCGACTGGCTACCGGGCTGATGGAAGCTGACGCTTTCGTCGCCGGCGACGCTGAAGTCGTTCCAGTGGGTGATCAGCTTGTTGCTCTGCTGCTCGACGGTCATTTGCTTGCCGTCGCTGGTGGTGTGAATGCCGGCCTCGCCCGCGACTATCGCCGCTCCTCCCGGCAGGGCGAAGGCCGGGGCCTGAGCCAGCAGGCCCAGCAGCGAGAAGCCGGCGGCGATCACGACCTTGAGCCGGCTTGATTTGCCTCGGCGTCGGGTGCCTTCGCTGGCGACGTTCCAGCAACCAGTGGCCTGGTTCCAGATCAATGCATAACTTTTGTTCATGGTGCATCCTCTAAGTGAATACTCTGCTGGTCCCCCCAGCAGAACGGGTACTACGGGTGTGGAGCGGGAATGACGGCCTGCTCCGAGCGATCGTGAAAGACGGTGTGTCAGTCCTCCCAAGCCATGGGGGAAGGAGGGAAGAACGCTTGGTCCGTCGGGTGCTGCGCCAATACGCAATCGCGGGCTGTTTCTCTCAACCAAATTGGATTTCGTGCACTTGGGACCGATTGTTTGGATGGGGTATGAAAAACCTTTATCGAGTCATGGGCTTTAAAGGGGGTTCCATACTTTCGATGTTCGATTGACTTGTTTGCTTCAAGCATTAATTGGCGCGGCTGTGGAGCCTTCTGGGAGTTGCTTGTATTTGCTGGTTGGGCCGGGGTGATTAATTAAGCAAAAGGCAGGGGGCAAAAAAACCAGAACTTTCTTAACTGGTGGTTAGCCCTTTCCTGTTTGAATGGGGAGGCAGGAGGCTCTTGCTCGCTGCTGTTGAGGCTTGTCCTGCCTCACGCTGTAAAAGGGCCGCATTGACGGGCTTTGTGCCATACCCCGCGCTGCTTTTGTTTTGGCTGCATGCTCGGACCGCTTCTGGCTAGCCTCTTTTTTGGAGGCGAGGCGCGGCGGTATTGGGAAGTTTCAGTGTCGCTGAAAGTTTTGCGTGGTGATTGTTGGAATTGAGGTTCGGATATAAATGATGGGGCGGTTATTTGTCTTGAGGGAGTCGACTTATATTCGCTTGATCTCCAGATTTTTATATTGCGTTTGTTTTTGTCGGTAGTCAGGTCGATGGGGCATGAAGTTAGCAGTCATATTATTTAAATAACGGCCGCACATTCATATCGACCTGAAAATTCAGGGTTGCAAATACCCAAGGAGTCGTCCTTGGGGGGCGCTGCCTGTGCTTACGATTTCCGCGCTGGATATTGGCGCGACGGCCCAGAATCGGGGGGATTTTGAGAATCGTCCTACTGATAATAAGAATTATCTCATGTAAATTTCCTCCCCCCGATCCATTCGAACGTTACTCATATCGGCACAGTGGCCTTATCGCGCCATCGATATTTTTCACTAAGGCGAAACACTGGGCCTCAGCCGTTCGATTCACACGGAGTAGAGCATTTACCGTGAAGATTCCAGTCATCGCCGGAGTGATTCTGGCCAGCTTGTCCCTGCTTTTTTCTACCTCTTCCCAGGCTGGCATCAATCTGGAAAACACCCGTGTGGTGCTTGCGGCACCGAGCAAGGAAGCCTCCCTGGTGATCAAGAACAGCGCGGCCGAGGACCTGATGTTCCAGGCCTGGATAGAGGGGGCTGACAAGAGCGAGGATGTGCCCTTCGCCCTCACCCCGGTGCTCAAGCGCCTGAGTGGCGAGCAGCAGCAAGTGCTGCGCATCCTCTACAGCGGCAAGGGCTTGCCGACCGACAAGGAGTCGGTGTTCTGGCTGAACGTGCGCGAGGTCCCGCAAAAGTCCCGGGAGGACAATACCCTGCAAATCGCCGTGCAGCAGCGTCTCAAGCTGTTCTACCGGCCAGCCGGGCTACCGGGAAAGGTCGTGCAGGCCCCGCAACAGCTCAAGTGGCGGCTGCTGGCCAAAGACGGCAAACCCTATCTGGAAGTGACCAATCCATCGGCTTTCCATCAGTCTTTTGCCGCGATCACGTTGCGGATGGGAAGCAAGAGTTTCACTGCACCGATCGATATGGTCGCGCCGACCACCACTGCCCAGGTCGAGATTCCCGAACTGCCGAACGGCGTCCAGGCCAACGACCTCAAGGTTGAATTCGAAGTCATTGGTGATTACGGCGGAATCCTCAAATACGACAGCACTATCTCCGGCTGAGGTTTGGCGTCTTTTTGGTAGCGACGGAAACTTTCTTGCTACTTCTTTTGGCCATCATCGATTTGTACTCGGACACTTAACGGGGCGTGGGAAGGAATTCTATTTATATGCGAAAACTGGTACTTGTCTTGATGTTTTTATCCGGTCTGTTTGTTCGGGAGGCGTTTGCAATTTGTACGTATCCGGATATCCCGCGAGCGCTGGACATCGTTTTACCCTCTCAGGCCGCCATTAAGGAAGCTCCTATTGGAGGGGAACTTGCCAGGCATGAGGTGAGGCTCTGGAGTGGTTCTTTTACGTGCTCTGATGATTACCAGGAGCTCACTATCCGCATCAGTACTGCACTGAAACCATCGGCGATACCTAAGGTTTATGAAACAGGTGTCAAAGGCCTTGGCGTTCAATTCTGTTTGAACTGGTGGGGTTCTTTGGTGTGTCCTTTCTATAGCCAGGGGCTTCATAACTTGGGAGGTAAGGCGCTCCCTTCGTATCTAGTAACGAGGATCATCCGCACGGGCCGCGATGTAGAGTCAGGAAAAAGTGTACCCATGGCGTTCACCATAGATTGGGTAGCCGGAGGTGCTGCCCTTCAGGTCAAAGGGCAAGGCACTACCGAACTGGTCAACGATGTGTATTTTTCCGGATGCGAGTCGGTGGGCGCGGCGGTCAATGTGCAGATGGGTAAACAAACCATCCAGCACATCAAGAATGGTAGCGCCAGGGAGGTGCCGTTCAACTTCGATGTGCGCTGTAGCGGGTTGACGTCTGGTGCAAAAGTTCCGGTGAAAGTCTACTTCGAAGGCACCTCCCAGGCCGACGGCATGCTCAAGCTTTCCAATCTGGGCCAGTCCGGTGTCGCATCGGGGGTGGGAATTTCCCTGGTCAACGACAAGGGCGTCAAGTTGCCGTTCGACATCGCCCGATCCGTCGCTCTCGACTGGAACAGGGATGCTGCCGATGGCTCCATTTACCGATTCTCCGGCAAAGCCAAGTACGCTCCGACAGGGGACGAGATGAAACCGGGCAAAGGCGATGCGACCATGAGCTTCGTTATCAACTACAACTGATTGCTATTGGCGGCGGGCACAAATCCTTTTGCTCGCCGACCTGTTCCCAGCCCGGCCGGATCTCTGTCGCCAGCCCGCTGTTATCCAGCTTTTCCGAGCGCGCCAGAGAGCAAATGGAAGGCCGCTCAAGAGAGGTTCTCGCCGCTGATTTCACAACAGCCGGCGCCCGGCTAGAATACCGACGGATCACTCTTGATCCATCCCCTATTTGCCACAGATCAAAGCGTCACTTTCCATAAGAGGGTGATGCTGTTGTTCGTGGGGCAATGGCCCGCTTACGCCGGTTGCCGGGGTTCGAATTCCAGGAAGGTATTCCATGATTCCAGCGTGCTGTCGGATTGTCGTTCTCTGCCTGTTACTTGCTCCATCGCCGCTACTACTCGCACAGGAATCAGACATCTCGCTTATCGCAAGGGTGGCAGTGACCAGCCGACCATGGCTGAGCGAAGCAGACCGCCAGTGGCTGGCAAGCAGAGGTCCGCTCACGATCGGGGTGGCACTGCCCGACTACCCGCCGCTGGGCATGCTCGACGTCAATCGCTTTCAGGGAATCACCGCGGACTATCTGGCCTTGCTGTTCGAAGTCCCCCCTCATGTCCGTCTGTTTGCTTCCCGGCAGGCGGCGTTGGCCGCCTTGCACAATGGCGAGATCGACCTGGTCGGCGGCGGCTCCGCGGTGGATGCCGAGGACCACGGCTTGCTACTGACTCAGGCCTATGAACCGAACCAACCCGTGCTGGTAACAGCCGAGAGCCGCCCCTTCGACCCAGAGAAAACCGGCACCCGGCTCGGCGTATTTGCCGGCTATCGTGCCGAGGAAAAAGTCTCCGCCGCTTATCCGAACAGCCAGGTCCTGCCCTTTGTCTCGCCGCTGCGCGCGCTCGAGGCATTGAGCCTGGGTGAGGTCGATGGGGTGATCGACGATGCGGTGTCGGCTCACTACCTGATCAACATCAACTACCTGCTGGACCTGCATATCGAAAACTTCGCTCCGGTGGAAAGCCGTGGTTTTGGTTTCCTGGTGCGCGCTTCCGATACGCGATTGCATGGTGTGATCGAACGCGCCTTGCCGTCCATACGCTCGCGGCATAGCGAAAAGATCCTGCGTAACTGGAGTGCGGGGAGCAGCCTGCGCCTGACCCAGCAGCGCGTGAAACTGACGCCCGCCGAGAACCGTTGGCTGGCGGCACACCCGGAAATCCCGGTGAGCGTCAGTGACTCTCTCGGAGCATTGGGGCAACTGGACAGCGGTGGGCAGGTACGGGGTATCGGCCCCGATTACCTCAAGTTGATCAGCCAGCGAAGCGGCCTGACGTTTCGCCCTGTCCGGGCGCAGAACTATACCGAGATGAAGGCGCAGATAACCCAGGGCCAGACCCTGATGACCTCGGTCACCTCGGCAGATCCTGATACCGAGGCGGATATGGATATCCTTCTTCCTTATCTGAGGAGCTCGGTCGTGCTGATGGCCGGGCCACGATCCGCACGTACCCAGGGCAGCCCTTTTCATAGCCTTGAAGACCTGCAAGGCAAGCGCCTGGCCAGTGTCCCCGGTTACTTCATCAACCCGATCATCCAGCAGGACTATCCAGATATCCGGCTACAGATCTATCCCAACTTTTTGGAGGCCATGCGCAGTGTCGATGACGGGCGTAGCGACGCGTTCATCGGCAGTGACTACACCGGCCGTTTCCTGTCCGCGCAGCGTTTCAACAATCGCTTGCGGGTGATCGGCATTCTCGACGAGTTCTCCCGGCCGGTCAGCCTTGGGGTGCTGAAGGGGCAGGAAGAGTTGCGCAGCATCCTGGAGAAGGCTCAGGTCGCCATTACCCCGGAGGAGGTGGCGGACATCGTGGCGCATTGGGAACCTCGTATTTCTACCACCGGCAGCCATTTCTGGCGTGATCACCGCAGTAATATCCTGCGGCTCGGCGGTGTATTCGGCTTGCTGGTCCTGCTGTCGCTGATCTGGGGTTTCTACCTGACCCGCCAGGTGCGCAAGACTCGCCAGGCCGAAGGCGAGCTGGCGCTGGCGCGGGAGAAGGCCGAAGCAGCCAACGAGGCCAAGAGCGTGTTCCTGTCCACCATGAGCCATGAGATCCGTACCCCGCTGAACGCCATCATCGGCCTGCAGGAAGTGGTGCAGCAGAAGGCCGAACGGGGCGAGCTGGACCAGGCTTCGCTGGCGATCGCGCAAGAGGCCGCGCAGGGGCTGCTGTTGCTGCTCGGCAATGTGCTCGACCTGACCCGGATCGAGTCCGGCATGATCGATTCCGCACCGGAGCCGGTGCAGCTCAAGGCGCAGATTGAAGCTATCGCGCCCCTGGTGGTCGGCATGGCGCGGCAGAAGCACCTGGCGTTCGAGATGCAGTTCACGGGCGACATGGAGCAATGGGTGCTGATCGATCCGCTGCATTTGAAACAGGTGCTGTTCAACCTGTTGAGCAACGCCATCAAGTTCACCGAGCGGGGCAGGGTGACGCTGCATGCCTCGGGCCGTCGGGAAGCAGAGCATCTGCACCTGGTGCTGGAGGTGATCGACAGCGGTATCGGTATCTCGGAGGAGGATCAGGCCAGGTTGTTCCAGCCATTCTCCCAGGTCGGCTCGGCCCAGGCCGGGCAAACCTTTGGCAGCGGCCTGGGGCTGAATATCACCCGGCAATTGGTCGAACTCATGGGCGGCAGCATCGTCCTGAGCAGCGAGCCGGATATCGGCTCCTGCTTCAGCGTGACCCTGCAACTGCCCCTGGCCGAGGCGCCCGCCGAAGCCGCGGCAGAAGTGCCGCAGGCGAGCACGGAGGCGCTTTCGCTGAACATTCTCGTCGCCGAAGACAATGCGTTCAGCCGGCTGACGCTGGAAGAGCAATTGCTGGTTCTGGGGCATCGCGTGACGCTGGTCGAGGATGGTCAGGCGGCATGGGAAGCCTGGCTGGCTGCCGAGTACGATGTGTTGATCACCGACAGCCAGATGCCGCGCCTGGGTGGCTATGACTTGACCCTGCGCATCCGCCAGAAGGAGCGCGAGGAGGGCCGCCGGCGCTGCTGGATCCTTGGTGCGACCGCCAGTGCCGAGGATGCGGAGATCCAGCGCTGCCTGTCCGCCGGGATGGACGATGTGGTGTTCAAGCCGCTGACGCAGCAGGTGTTGCGACAGGCGCTGGAGAATACTCAACGCGATCCTGCGCGGGCTTGAGCATGACGAACTGATTACTAGGAAAGCATTCCGACAATCCCATCACGAACGATGGCGGCGCTGGTTGAGCTCGCCCAGCGCCGCCCGTTCGCTCAAGGTGGTTGGTAAGAAAAATCCTATAAGTTTTAAGAATCGACTGATTTACGTCTGACATGGGCTCCACTCACTCTTTAACGCATTCGAGCCGCGTTCTGCCCACCTTCCTGCCTACAACCCCCGCCACGCGTGGCACTCCTCGCACAGAGAGCAGCCGTGGACAGCGAAGCCGATCCCCTGAAGTCACCCCGGCCAATGCCGGATAGGTCCGAACGAACCGCAGATCGCTGGCCAAGCCCTTTCAAACATTCCTTCCACCGGAGATGACAATGACCCTTCTCTATCGCGACATGAATCAAGCCCAACTCGATGCGGCGTACAACAATACGCAAGCGGTGCCGGATTTCCCCGGTATCTACGCCGCCTTGCAGGCGCGTAGCGCCAGTTTCTATGCCTCTGCGGCCGGTCGCCTCAACCTGCCTTACGGCACGGCGCTTCGACAGCGTTATGACTGGCTGCCTTGTGGAAAAGCCGACGCCCCGACGCTCATCTTCATCCATGGCGGGTATTGGCAGAATTGCAGCAAGGAAGACTTTGCATTCATCGCCGCCGGGCCCCTGGCGGCGGGGTTCAACGTCGTCCTGGCCGAATACACGCTTGCGCCGCAAGCCTCGATGACCCAGATCGTCAGTGAGATTGGCAGCCTGCTCGAGCATCTTCAGGCCGACGCCGATCAGCTGGGGATCGCAGGGCACAAGGTAGTCTTGAGCGGGCACTCGGCAGGCGGGCACCTGGCGCTGCAGTTCCGCTCGCACCCATGGGTGACCGATGTCCTGGCCATCAGCGCACTGGTCGACCTGGAACCCATCAGCCTGTCTTGGCTGAACGAGAAGCTGAGCCTCTCGGATGCGGAAATCGATGCGTATAGCCCGCTGCACCATATCGACAAGGGCGCCAATACATGGGTCGCGGTAGGCGCCGACGAGCTGTCGGAACTGGTGCGCCAGTCCGATGAGTACGCCAAGCAGGCCTTGGCTCGAGGAGAGTCTGTGCGGCTGGTTCACGTGCCGGGTTGCACGCACTTTTCAGTACTGGATGAAATGGCGAAACCTGAGGGAGCCTTGCTTCAGGCCCTGTCATCCATCCGTTGACCGTGGACCTGCACTGAGCAAAGCCTGGATCGAGCCGCCAGTTACCGGCGGCTCGATCGAGCTGGGCGTTGGGAGGCTTACATCGACAGGATCAGGCGCCCGGCGAACAGAATCAGGATCACCCCCATGGTCCGTTCGAACCAATGGCCCATGCGCATGAACAACAAGCGCACCCGCGGGCTGGAAAAGAACAGCGCGACGATCACGAACCACAGCGCGTTCACGCAACACATCCACACACCGTAGAGCGCCTGCACCTTGAGCGGTGTGCTGGCGCTGATCACCGTGGTGAAAATCGCCAGGAAGAACAGCGTGGCCTTGGGGTTGGTGGCGTTGGTCAGGAAACCGGTCATGAAGGCCTTGGGCAACGTCTGCCGCTGTGCTTGATCATTACCCGCATCGCTGCCTTCGATCGAGGTCTTGGGCTTGCTGCGCAGCAGGCTGACCCCGAGATAAAGAATGTAGGCACCGCCCACCACCTTGGCCACGCTCAGCAGCCATGGCGTGGTGTGCATCAGCGCACCGACCCCCAGCAGGGTGTACAGCACATGCACGGAAATCCCCGCGCCGATGCCGATGGCCGTGCACAGCCCGACCACCCGGCCAAAGCGCACGCTCTGGCGGATGGTCACGGCAAAGTCAGGCCCGGGAGCCACCACGGCGAGAAAGTGGATGGTCGCCAGGGCCAGGAATTCGCCTAGATAGTTGGAAAGCATTTCAACTCCAGAAGGTCAGGGGGGACGAGCTGCCGCGATAGCCGACAAAAAAGGAAAGGCTCAGGCGCGGGTTGGCCACCCCCGGGGTGACGGCGTGCATGCGCCTTGAATTGAACATGATGAAATCCCCGGGCTCCGGGCGAATCTCCAGCGAGGGCGTGCCGAGCAGGGCGGGATCGATGCCGTAGCTGTCGCCGCGCATCTCGTCGAACTGGTCCGGCGAAATATCGTGATTCCACATCTGCAGGGCGCCGCCGGCCTCGGGCATGTTCAGGTAGAGGTTGCAGGCGAACTGCGCTTCCAGGCTGTGGGCCTGGAAGCTGTCGGGGGCGTCCTTGGCGAAGATGTCGTGATGGGCGAGGAAGCACACGCCGGGCTTCACCACCCGGGACAGGCCGACGTACATCTTGCGCCCGTACAGGTTTTCCAGGTGGGCGCCGGCCGGCCAGGACTCGTCGAGCATGCAGCGCAGGGTGTCGACAGGAGAGGCGTAGGGGGCGCAGCGCGAACGCAGTTCGTCGATGTTGGCGGTGGCGCGCTCGAAATAGTCCTCGATCAGCAGCGGCTGGTTTTCCGCTTCATAAAACGCCATGCCGATACGGCCGATGCTGGGAGCGTTGATGTAGCCCTCGAAGCCGGGAGCGAGAATCTTGTCGCCCAACTGGATCGCCTGGGCGTGCGGCAGGAAGTTCTTGATGCGCAGGGCGAGCACTTGTTCCTGGGCCAGTTTTTTTATGCACGTCTCATCGAGACGCTCGACGTCAAGCATCATCTGCAGATCCCTCTATCCGATAGTCGTCGAACCCGCGCACGCGGGTTTCCCCTGTGTCAGGCGATGCGTCGCGTGATGTGCAAGGCGACACCGCCGATGAATCAGTCCACGTGGTAGTGAACCGAAAGCATTCCTTTCTTTTGCGAGAGGGAGGCGATAGTGACGTTGCCCAATTCCTTCAGGCGTTTCACGTGGGTACCACCGCAACCATAGGCGGGAAGCTCGCCAAAACCGATTTCCCGCGAACCTTCACGCAGCGAGACCAGGCGCGGCAGGTCGGCGGCAATCCAGTGATCGATGCCACTCTGCAGGCTGTCGACGTCGAGTTCCTGCGGGCTGTCGCCGGGCTTGAAGGACACGCGGCCCTCGCCAGGCCAGTGATGGGCCTTGACCGGGACCCAGCCGCGGGTTTCGCCGAAATGGCCGATCAGGTGCCCGGCCGAGTGCATGCGGGTATTGAACTGGCGGCGCTGCTCATCGACCTGGACCTGGACCATGCCCGGTTGCACCGGCTGGCTGACGTAATGAACGATCCGCTCGGGTTCCTGGACCACGCGCAATACCTGGCTGTCGCCGATCCAGCCGGTATCGCAGGGTTGGCCGCCGCCTTGGGGATGAAAAATCGTGGCACGCAGGACCACCGCGAATTCGTTGTCTTGCGGGGTGCATTCGAGCACTTCAACGTTGGCCTTGAGTTCATCATTATGAAAAAAGAGGCGAAGCGTCATATTCCGTGCCCTTATTAAAATGTCTTTTTTAATTATATGGCGCGACGGAATTGCGTGATAATCCGTTCAAATATCAAAGGACTGTTGTGCTGTGAGCATAAATCTCCCCCTTCCGCTGCTGGGTGAAATGGCGATTTTCGTCAAGGTCGTCGAGGTCGGCAGCTTCTCCGAAGCCGCCCGCCAGTTGGGCTCTTCACCGTCAGCAGTGAGCCGCAGCATTTCCCGTCTGGAGAAGGCGCTGGCGACCCGCCTGCTGCAGCGCACCACGCGCAAGTTGCGCTTGAGCGAAGGGGGCGAGGAGGTGTTCAAGCGTTGCAGCGAGATGGTCAGCGCCGCCAAGTCGGTGATGGAAATCAGCGGTCAGTTCACCCACGAAGCCGAAGGGCTGGTGCGGGTCAGCGTGCCCAAGGCGGTCGGGCGTTTTGTCGTGCACCCCTATATGCCCGAGTTTCTGCGGCGTTACCCCAAGGTCGATGTCGAGCTGTTATTGGAAGATCGCAATATCGACCTGATCGACGACAACGTCGACCTGGCCATTCGCATCACCGATCAACCGCCGGCGGGGCTGGTCGGGCGCCAGTTGCTGACCATCGACCATATGCTGTGCGCCACGCCGCAGTACCTGGCCGAGCACGGGACGCCGAGCCATCCCCATGACCTGCTCAGCCACAGTTGCATTTACCTGGGCGAAACCCCCAGCGATGCGCGCTGGAAGTTCAAGAAGGGCAGCAAGTCGGTGACCGTCGGCGTGCGCGGGCGTTATGCGGCCAATCACACCGGGGTCCGGCTGGGGGCGGTGCTGGAACATATCGGCATCGGCAGCTTGCCGTACTTCACTGCGCGGCATGCCTTGGAGCAGGGCTTGCTGGTGCAGGTACTGCCGGACTGGACGTTTCTCGCCTCCTACCATGGCGGCGCCTGGTTGCTGCATTCGCCGACCCGTTACTTGCCGCCGAAGCTGCGGGTATTCATCGATTACCTGGTGGAGTGCCTGGCCAAGGAGCCGACCTTGAGTCGGCAGGGCAAGCAGGAGACCAAAGGCTACGAACAGCCCGAAGGCGATGGCGCCGGCTGAGCCAGCCGCTCATGGGCAGAAAAACAAAAGGCCCGCCGGTTCAACCATGCGGGCCTTTGTAGTGTCCGGGCCGGACTCAGTGCTTGCTGTCCTGGGCGGAGAGCGCCAGCAGCTGCTTTTCCTGGTTCCAGTCGAACGGTTCATCGTTCTGCTCGGCCTCGTAGCGGCGTTCTTCAAGCGCCTGGTACAGGTCGATTTCTTCGTCGGGCATGTAGTGCAGGCAATCCCCGGCGAAGAACCACAGCAGGTCGCGCGGTACCAGATGGGCGACCTGTGGATAACGCTGCATCACCTGGCACAGCAGGTCCTGGCCCAGGTACTGGCTTTCGATCGGGTCGATCGGCAGCGAGGCGCGCAGTTCGTCGAAGCGTTCCAGGAACAAGGCATGGCTTTCTTCGGGAACCTGCTCGGCTTCACCCACGGCGACCAGGATACTGCGCAAATGGTCGAGCAGGACGAGGTGATCGGCGACGACGTTGGACATGACATGAGTCCTCAACAGCAAAACGGGCGCGGGAGTATATAGCTCCCGCGCCCGGTTTCATAATCCGCCTGACGGTCTTGCGCCTTAGCGGGTTTTCCCTTCGCTCAGGGTCAGCTCTTCCTTGGCAAAGTCATCGACGTCGATGACTTTGCGGCGGGCGGCTTCAGCCTCGCGCAGGGTCTGGGCTTCCACCGGTTGCAATACGCCGGCTTCCAGCGCGGCGTCGATGGCATGTTCGCCGGCGACCGGTTTGACCTGGCCGCTTTTCAGCGCCTCGTGCAGTTTTTTCTGCAGAGGATGGCTGGCGCTCAACAAGTCGAAGGCCTGTTGCAGGGCGCCGACCGGGTCCTCTGCCGATTGTGGGCGGTAGCAGCCAGCCAGCAGTTCTTCCAGGGTCGGGTCGCCCTTGGCCCGGCCGATGATCGCGGCGACCTCGGCATCCAGTTCATCGGACGGGCCTTTGTGGCGGCGGCCGAAGGGGAAGACCACCACCCGTAGCAGGCAGCCCAGCACCCGGTTCGGGAAGTTCTCGAGCAGTTTGTCCAGCGCCCGTTCCGACTGGCCGAGGCTTTCTTCCATGGCCCAGGTGAACAGTGGTTGCAGATGCTCCGGCGAATCCAGGTCGTGGTAGCGCTTGAGGGCGGCGGAGGCCAGGTACATATGGCTGAGCACATCGCCGAGGCGTGCCGACAGGCGTTCGCGACGTTTCAGTTCGCCACCCAGCAGCATCATGCTCAGGTCGGCCAGCATGGCGAAGGCCGCGGCCTGGCGATTGAGGGCTCGGAAATAACCCTGGCTGAGCTTGTCCCCCGGCGCTTGTTCCAAGTGCCCCAGGCCCAGGTTCAGCACCAAGGTGCTGGCCGCATTGCTCACGGCAAAGCCGATGTGCTTGAGCAGCAGGCCGTCGAATTCGACCAGCGCCTGATCGTGGTCTTCGCGCCCGGCCAGGGCCATTTCCTTGAGCACGAACGGATGGCAGCGAATGGCGCCCTGGCCGAAAATCATCAGGTTGCGCGAGAGGATGTTCGCGCCCTCCACGGTGATGAAGATCGGCGCGCCTTGCCAGCTGCGGCCCAGGTAGTTGTTCGGGCCCATGATGATGGCCTTGCCGCCGTGCACGTCCATGGCGTGGCTGATGCACTCGCGGCCGCGTTCGGTCAGGTGGTACTTGAGAATCGCCGACAGCACCGAGGGTTTTTCCCCCAGGTCGACGGCATTGGCCGTGAGCATGCGCGCGCTGTCCATCAGCCAGGCGTTGCCACCGATGCGGGCCAGGGCTTCCTGGATGCCTTCGAAGGCGTTGAGCGGGACGTTGAACTGCTCACGCACCTGGGCATATTGGCCGGTCACCAGGCTGGTGAACTTGGCCGCGCCGGTGCCGACGGCCGGCAGGGAAATGGAGCGGCCGACCGACAGGCAGTTCATCAGCATCATCCAGCCTTTGCCGAGCATTTCCTGGCCGCCGATAAGGAAGTCCAGGGGGATGAACACGTCCTTGCCGGAGTTCGGGCCGTTCATGAAGGCGGCGCCGAGCGGCAGGTGGCGGCGGCCGATTTCCACGCCGGGGGTGTCGGTCGGAATCAGTGCCAGGCTGATCCCCAGGTCTTCATCCTCGCCCAGCAGGTGGTCCGGGTCGTAGGCCTTGAAGGCGAGGCCGAGGAGGGTGGCGACCGGGCCCAGGGTGATGTAGCGCTTTTCCCAGTTCAGGCGCAGGCCGATGGTTTCCTCGCCTTGCCATTGGCCTTTGCAGATCACCCCGGTATCGGGCATGGCGCCAGCGTCGGAACCGGCCAGCGGGCCGGTGAGGGCGAAGCACGGGATATCGTCGCCACGGGCCAGCCGCGGCAGGTAGTGGTTACGCTGTTCGTCGGTGCCGTAATGCAGCAGCAATTCGGCCGGGCCGAGGGAGTTGGGGACCATCACGGTGGACGCCAGGTCGCCGCTGCGGGTTGCCAGTTTCATCGCCACTTGCGAGTGGGCATAGGCGGAGAAACCCTTGCCGCCGAACTCCTTGGGAATGATCAGGGCAAAGAAGCCGTGTTGCTTGATGTGCTCCCAGGCCGCGGGCGGCAGGTCCATGGACTGGCCGATCTGCCAGTCGCTGACCATGGCGCACAGTTCTTCGGTGGGGCCGTCGATGAAGGCCTGTTCCTCTTCGCTCAGTTGCGCTTTCGGGTAGGCCAGCAGTTTGTTCCAGTCCGGACGGCCGCTGAACAGTTCACCGTCCCACCAGACCGTGCCGGCATCGATGGCGTCGCGTTCGGTTTGCGACATCGGCGGCAGGACTTTCTGGAACCAGCTGAACAGCGGGGCGCTGAAGTACTTGCGGCGCAGGTCGGGCAGTAGCAAGGGCGCCGCCACCGCGGCCAGCAATACCCAGAAGATCAGCAGCAACCAGCCCGGTGCATGGCTGAAGGCGCCCATGGCCAGCAGGTAGACGGCCACCACGCCCAGGGCGGGCAGGGGGGCGATGCGGCGGTGGGCCAGGTAGGCAATACCGACCAGCAGAACCAGTATCCACAACAACAGCATATTTAATCCTCCGTGAAGCCAGGGGCAAAATCACCCAAAGAGCTTAGTCGGCATCCGACAAAAGGGGTGACAGGGCAGTGCGCTTGAAGCGGTAAGAAGAAGCGGACGCAGCGCGTCAGGCATCGGGTCAGCAGCTTGTCGATCTTGTCAGGCTCGAAGCGGCAGCCTCTGATGTTTGGCCGAAACGTCGTTATCGCTGGGATGAGGCCGTCGTTAGACTCGAGACTTCACTCGGAGATATCCCCATGCACGAGTACTTGAGTCCCAGCCGCTTCATCGATAGTGACCATCCCGCGGTGGTGGAGTTCGCGGAAACTCATCGTGGCCCCAGCAGCGATCCGCTGGAGCAGGCGGTGAGCCTCTATTACGCGGTGCGCGAGGCCGTGCGCTACAACCCCTACACCTTCAGTCGCGACCCCGAGACCCTGCGTGGCAGCCATGCCCTGGCCGCGGGCGAAAGTTACTGCGTGCCCAAGGCCACCCTGCTCGCCGGTTGTGCGCGGCATTGCGGGATTGCCGCGCGGATCGGCCTGGCGGACGTGCGCAATCACCTGTCGACCCCGCGTTTGCTGGAATTGCTGCGCAGCGACGTGTTTGCCATGCACGGTTATACCGAGCTGTACCTGCAAGGGCGCTGGGTCAAGGCCACGCCAGCGTTCAACCGGAAACTCTGCGAGATGTACGATGTGGCACCACTGGAGTTCGATGGCCGCCACGACAGCGTATTCCACCCCTTCAACCGCCAGGGTGAGCAGATGATGGAGTACGTGCTGGACCACGGACAGTTCGCCGACGTCCCCGAGACCTTCTTCTTCAAACACCTGGAAACCTGTTATCCGCACCTGTTCGGCGAGCAGATGCCGATGCTGCTGGGCGACATGCAGAGTGATTTGAGTCAGGTCTGATCCGGCGTAGACTGCCTCGGCATTCATCACTGAGGAGCGGTCATGCTGAAGATCTGGGGTCGGAAAAACTCGTCGAATGTCAGGAAAGCATTGTGGTGCGCCGAAGAACTGGGCCTGACCTACGAGGCGGTGGATGCCGGTGGCGCCTTCGGCGTGGTGGATACCCCGGCGTATCGGGCGATGAACCCCAATGGGCGGATTCCGCTGATCGAGGACGACGGCTTCGTGCTGTGGGAATCCAACACCATCGTGCGTTATCTCGTCGCGCGCCATGCCGCCGGTACGGCCTGGTACCCGGACGATGTGCGGGCGCGGGCCTCGGCCGAGAAGTGGATGGACTGGACCACCTCGACCTTTGCCGAACCCTTCCGCCACCTGTTCTGGGGTGTGCTGCGCACGCCGGCGCAGCAGCAGGACTGGGACAAGATCGATGCCGCGCTGCACAACTGCGGCGAACTGCTGGCAGTGGTCGACCAGGCCCTGGCCGAACATCCCTACCTGTCCGGCGACGAAATCGGCATGGGCGATATCCCCCTGGGCAGTTTCATTTATGCCTGGTTCGAAATGCCCATCGAGCGCCCGCCATTGTCTAATCTGCAAGCCTGGTACGCACGCTTGCAGCAGCGTCCGGCCTATCGCAAGGCGGTGATGACCGCGTTGACTTAATACTGACTATCAACACAGGTGACTGTACTTGTGCGGCGTCGGCAAGCACCATTGGGTGTATCCGGCGCCGTTGCAATGCAGGCGATCCGCCCTTACCTATAATGTTCTCCCTTCTTGGTGCGTAAATCCGATATGAGTTCCGCTCTGTCCATCCGGCAGCTAACCAAAACCTACGGCAACGGTTTCCAGGCCCTGAGTGGTATCGATCTGGATGTCGCCGAAGGTGACTTCTTCGCCTTGCTCGGCCCCAACGGTGCCGGCAAATCCACCACCATCGGCATCCTCTCGACCCTGGTAAACAAGACCAGCGGCACGGTGAGTGTCTTCGGCCATGACCTGGACCGCGAGCCCGCCGCGCTCAAGCGTTGCATCGGCGTGGTGCCGCAGGAGTTCAACTTCAACCAGTTCGAGAAGACCTTCGACATCGTCGTGACCCAGGCCGGTTACTACGGCATCCCGACCAAGGTCGCCAAGGAGCGGGCCGAGCAGTACCTGACCCAGCTTGGGCTGTGGGACAAGCGCGATGTGCCGTCGCGCTCGCTGTCCGGCGGCATGAAGCGCCGGCTGATGATCGCCCGCGCCCTGGTGCACGAGCCGCGCCTGTTGATCCTCGACGAACCAACCGCTGGCGTGGACATCGAGCTGCGTCGTTCGATGTGGACCTTCCTCACCGAACTGAACCAGAAAGGCATCACCATCATCCTCACCACCCATTACCTGGAGGAGGCTGAGCAGCTGTGCCGCAACATCGGCATCATCGACCACGGCACCATCGTCGAGAACACCAGCATGCGCCAGCTGCTCAGCCAGCTGCATGTGGAAACCTTCCTGCTCGACCTGAAGACCGACATGAAGGTGGCGCCGCAACTGATCGGCTATCCGAGCAAGCTGGTCGACAGTCACACCCTGGAAGTCCAGGTCGACAAGGCCGTGGGCATCACCGCGCTGTTCAGCCAGTTGGCCCAGCAGAACATCGAAGTGCTGAGCCTGCGTAACAAAACCAATCGCCTTGAGGAGTTGTTCGTGTCCCTGGTGGAGAAAAACCTGTCGAAGGTGGCGGTATGAGTTCCGAGCTACGGCCCAACCTTGTCGCGCTGAACACCATCGTCTATCGCGAAGTCCGGCGTTTTACCCGGATCTGGCCGCAAACCCTGCTGCCGCCGGCGATCACCATGGTTCTGTACTTTGTGATCTTCGGCAACCTGATCGGCCGGCAGATCGGCGACATGGGCGGTTTCACCTACATGGAGTACATCGTGCCGGGCCTGATCATGATGTCGGTGATCACCAACTCCTACGGCAACGTGGTCTCGAGTTTCTTCGGCAGCAAGTTCCAGCGCTCCATCGAGGAATTGATGGTGTCGCCGGTATCGCCGCACACCATCCTCATCGGCTACACCCTGGGCGGTGTGCTGCGGGGGCTGGCGGTGGGCGTGATCGTGACGCTGCTGTCGCTGTTCTTCACCCATCTGCAAGTGCATCACCTGGGCATTACCTTGCTGGTGGTGGTCCTGACCGCGA
This sequence comes from Pseudomonas sp. T8, assembly GCF_024610635.1. Taxonomy (NCBI): domain Bacteria; kingdom Pseudomonadati; phylum Pseudomonadota; class Gammaproteobacteria; order Pseudomonadales; family Pseudomonadaceae; genus Pseudomonas; species Pseudomonas sp. T8. Next base: position 2,303,875 of record NZ_CP102374.1, on the reverse strand, counting down.
CCATCTTTTCGCTGCTGGGCTTTATCAACGCGGTATTTGCACGCAACTTCGACGATATCTCGATCATCCCGACCTTCGTGCTGACCCCGCTGACTTATCTGGGCGGAGTGTTCTATTCCATCACCCTGCTGCCACCGTTCTGGCAGACGGTGTCGCTGGCCAACCCCGTGCTGCATATGGTCAACGCCTTCCGTTTCGGCATCCTGGGGGTTTCCGACATCCAGATCAGCGTGGCCATTACCTTCATGCTGGTCGCCACCGTGGTCCTGTACTTCGGTTGTGCCCGCCTGCTGGTCAGCGGTCGCGGCATGCGCCAGTAAGCCTGCGCAGATACAACAACGGCCTCCCTCGGGAGGCCGTTTGCGTTTCTACAGCCGGCTCTGCCTGCGGCGGCGCCATTGCCGGCCGACCCACCAGCGCCAGTACAGCATGGTCAGGCAATAGGCGAGGGCGCCCAGCACCAGGCCGGCCACCACCGAGCCCAGCAGGAAGGGTTGCCAGAGAGTCGAGAGTTCGCCGCTGATCCATTCCCAGGTCAGCTCGTCGGGCAGGGTCCGGGCGGGCACGTTCATCAACCAGGCACCGACCTGATAGGTGCAGAAAAACACCGGCGGCATGGTGATCGGATTGGTCAGCCAGACCAGGCTCACGGCAATCGGCATGTTGCCGCGCACGGAAATGGCCAGCACCGCGGCCAGCAACATTTGCGCCGGGATCGGCATGAAGGCCGCGAACAGGCCGACCGCCATGGCGCGTGCCACGGAGTGCCGGTTGAGGTGCCAGAGGTTGGGGTCATGCAGCAATGTGCCAAGAAAGCGTAAGGACTTGTGTTCCCTGATGCTGGTTGGATCTGGCATGTAACGTTTGAATAGGCGCCGGGGCATAAGGCTTCTCGGTCAGTTCAAGCGGCAAGTATGCCCGGATTCTAGAAGGCGCCCATTCAGACTTTGTGACAAATGATAAAGCTGGCGCCCTGTCCGCTGAGCTAAGCCAGAGAGTGGGAACACTCAAAAACTGCTCAAGGACGGGCTTATGCGCACAGGGATGCTGGCGTTGGCGGCGGGGCTTTTGAGCCTGCGCTTTTTGCCGGCGCTGCCAGCGATCGGATGGCTGGCAGTGCTGCCGGTGGTGGCCTTGATGCTGCTGCCGTTTCGCACCTATCCATTGGCTTTTTTCCTGTTGGGCCTGGCGTGGGCTTGCGTGAGTGCGCAATGGGCGCTGGACGATCGTTTGCCGGAACCGCTCGACGGACAGACCCGCTGGCTTGAGGGCCGGGTAGTGGGACTGCCGCAGCAGGCCGAGGGCGTGCTGCGTTTCGAACTGGAAGGCGGGCGGGCACGGCGCGGACGGATTCCCCAGCGCCTGCGCCTGGCCTGGTATGGCGGGCCGCCGGTGCACAGCGGCGAACGCTGGCGCCTGGCGGTAAAACTCAAGCGGCCCGCTGGGCTGGTCAATCTGCAGGCCTTCGATCACGAGGCCTGGCTGCTGGCCCAGCGCATTGGCGCCACGGGCACGGTCAAGGATGGGCAACTGCTGGCCGCCACGCAGGAGAGCTGGCGTGCGCGCATTCGCCAACGCTTGCTGCAAGTCGATGCCCAGGGGCGCGCCGGTGGCCTGGCGGCCCTGGTGCTGGGTGACGGCTCGGGGCTGAGCCGGGAGGATTGGCGTGTCCTGCAAGACACCGGGACCGTGCACCTGATGGTGATTTCCGGGCAGCACATCAGTTTGCTGGCTGCCGTAATGTATGCCCTGGTGGCGGGGCTGGCCCGCTACGGCCTGTGGCCCGGACGTTGGCCCTGGCTGCCCTGGGCCTGTGGGCTGGCGTTCGCTTCGGCCCTGGGGTACGGATTGCTGGCGGGCTTCGATGTGCCGGTGCGTCGTGCCTGCGTGATGGTTGCCCTGGTACTGATCTGGCGCCTGCGCTTTCGTCACCTGGGCGCCTGGTGGCCGTTCCTGCTGGCGTTGAATGCGGTGCTGTTGTTCGAGCCCCTGGCCAGCCTGCAGCCAGGGTTCTGGCTGTCCTTTACCGCGGTGGCGGTGCTGATCCTGATCTTTGGCGGGCGTCTGGGGGGCTGGCGCTGGTGGCAGTCCTGGACCCGTATTCAATGGTTGATCGCCATCGGCCTGTGCCCGGTGCTGCTGGCGCTGGGGTTGCCCATCAGCCTCAGCGGGCCGCTGGCCAATCTGCTGGCGGAACCCTGGATCAGTCTGTTGGTGCTGCCGCCGGCGTTGCTCGGGACCTTGTTGCTGCCGGTGCCTTACCTGGGCGAAGGCCTGCTCTGGCTGGCCGGTGGTTTGCTGGATTTATTGTTCCGCGGTCTGGCGCTATTGGCTGCCCAATGGCCGGCGTGGATAGCACCGGCCATACCGCTCTGGGCCTGGAGCATCAGTGCGCTGGGGGCCTTTCTGCTGTTGTTGCCCGCGGGTGTGCCGCTGCGTCCCTTGGGATGGCCGATGCTGCTGTTGATGGTGTTTCCGCCGAAAAACACGCTGCCATACGGCGAGGCGGAAGTCTGGCAGCTGGATGTCGGGCAGGGCCTGGCGGTGCTGGTGCGGACTCGCGAGCACGCGATGCTGTATGACGCCGGCCCGCGTTTTGGTGATTCCGACCTGGGCGCCCGGGTAGTGCTGCCATCGTTGCGTAAGCTGGGCATCGCGCGCCTCGACCTGATGCTGCTCAGCCACGCCGATGCCGATCATGCCGGTGGCGCCGACGCCATCCAGCGCGGCTTGCCGGTGGCCAGGCTGGTCAGCGGCGATCCCGAGGGTTTGCCGGCCTATTTGTCGGCAGAGCCTTGCGCCAGCGGCGAGCAATGGCACTGGGACGGAGTACGGTTTTCTTTGTGGCAATGGACGGATGCGCAGAATGGCAACCAGAAGTCCTGCGTGATGCAGGTCGAGGCCAAGGGCGAGCGTTTGCTGCTGACGGGGGATATCGACGTCCTGGCGGAACGAGCGTTGCTGGATACCCCGCTGGCCGTCGAGACCCATTGGTTGCAGGCGCCGCACCACGGCAGCCGCAGCTCGTCGTCCCCGGCTTTGCTCAAGGCCCTTGCGCCTTCGGCGGTGCTGATTTCCCGAGGGCACGGCAATGGCTTCGGGCATCCGCACCCGCAGGTCGTCGAGCGTTATCGCCAGCAAGGGACTGCCATTTACGACAGCGCGGAGCAAGGAGCGCTACGGTTGATGCTGGGCACCTACACCGAACCGACGAGCCTGCGGGCGCAGCGACGCTTTTGGCGCAAATGGCCACTATCTCCTTAAATAACCGAGAGTTATTAAAGCCTGAAGGCATGCGACATCAGGTTCTTCGGTGCATTCGGCCCCTATGTTAGAGTGGCGCACTTTTTCGAGGGGACTGTCACTGTGTGGGAATTGGTCATATCCGGCGGCTGGATGATGTTGCCGATCATTCTGAGTTCCATTGTTGCGGTCGGCATCATTGCCGAGCGCCTGTGGACCCTGCGGGCCAGCCGCGTTACCCCGCCACATCTGTTGGGCCAGGTGTGGCGCTGGATCAAGGACAAACAGCTGAACAAGGACAAGCTCAAGGAACTGCGCGCCCATTCACCCCTGGGCGAGATCCTGGCCGCCGGCCTGGCCAACTCCAAGCATGGTCGCGAGGTCATGAAAGAGTGCATCGAGGAAGCCGCCGCCCGGGTCATTCACGAACTGGAGCGCTACCTCAATGCCCTCGGCACCATCGCCGCCATGGCGCCGCTGCTGGGCTTGCTGGGGACGGTGCTGGGCATGATCGATATTTTCAGCTCGTTCATGGGCTCGGGCATGACCAGCAACGCCGCAGTGCTGGCCGGTGGTATCTCCAAGGCGCTGATTACCACCGCGTCCGGCCTGATGGTCGGTATCCCGGCGGTGTTCTTCCACCGTTTCCTGCAACGCCGGGTCGATGAGCTGGTGGTTGGCATGGAGCAGGAAGCCATCAAGCTGGTCGAAGTGGTGCAGGGCGACCGCGACGTCGATCTGGCCGAGGGCAAAGCGTGAAATTCCGCCGCAAGCCACGGGAAACTATTGATATCAACCTTGCGTCGTTGATCGACGTGGTGTTTATCCTGCTGCTGTTTTTCGTCGTGACCACCACCTTTACCCGGGAAACCCAGTTGCGCGTCGAGTTGCCGGAGGCCGTCAGCGGCTCGCCGGCCGAAGACCAGCAGACCAAGCAGTTGGATATCGCCATCAGCGCCGACGGGGTGTTTTCGGTGAACAACCAGGTGCTGCCCAAGAGCGACCTGGCCAGCCTGATCGAAGCCTTGCAGAAGGAGTCGGCGGGTGACACCAACCTGCCTCTGTCCATCAGCGCCGATGGCAAGACCCAGCACCAGGCCGTCATTACCGCGATGGACGCCGCCGGCAAGCTCGGTTTCAGCCATCTGCGCATGACCACCGTCGAGGCGGCGCCAGCACCCTGATGGCCATGTCCGATCGTTTGCTCGCTGCCTGGTACAACGGCCATCCCGTGCTGAGCCTGTTGCGGCCCCTGGAATGGCTCTATCGCCGGGTGGTGGTGCGCAAGCGTGAACGCTTCCTGGCCGGCGAGGGCAATGTCTACCAGCCGCCGGTGCCGCTGGTGGTGGTGGGTAATATCACCGTGGGCGGTACCGGCAAGACGCCGCTGATCCTGTGGATGATCGAGCATTGCCAGCGCAGCGGGCTGCGGGTTGGCGTGGTCAGCCGTGGTTACGGCGCCAAGCCGCCGCAGTTGCCATGGCGGGTCGCCGCCGAGCAGAGCGCCGATATCGCTGGCGACGAACCCTTGCTGATCGTCCAGCGCACCGGCGTGCCGCTGATGATCGACCCCGACCGCAGCCGCGCCGTGCGGGCCTTGCTGGCCGCCGAGCCGCTGGACCTGATTCTCTCCGACGACGGCATGCAGCATTACCGCATGGCCCGCGACCTCGAACTGGTGCTGATCGATGCCGCGCGCGGCCTGGGCAACCGGCGCTGCCTGCCGGCCGGGCCGCTGCGCGAGCCGGTCGAGCGCCTGCAAAGCGTCGACGCAGTGCTCTACAACGGCGCCAGCGACGATCGTGAGGATGGGTTTGCCTTTCGCCTGGCGCCCACCGCCCTGGTCAATCTGCAAAGCGGCGAACGCCGCGGGCTTGAGCACTTCGCGCCAGGGCAGGCGGTACATGCGGTGGCCGGTATCGGCAATCCGCAACGTTTCTTCACTACCCTTGAAACGCTACACTGGCAGCCTGTCCCGCATGCTTTTGCCGACCACGCCGAATACAGCGCGCAGGCGCTGAGTTTCACCCCGTCGCTGCCGCTGGTCATGACCGAAAAGGATGCGGTGAAGTGCCGCACCTTCGCGGCTTCCGACTGGTGGTATCTGGCGGTGGATGCTGTGCCATCCCCGGCCTTCGTGGCCTGGTTCGATACACAGCTGATGCGCCTGTTGCCCGCTCGTCTTTTGCCTTAAACGCTTCTATCCAGGGAATTCTCATGGACACCAAATTGCTCGATATCCTCGCTTGCCCGATCTGCAAGGGACCGCTGAAGCTCAGCGCCGACAAGACCGAGCTGATCAGCAAAGGCGCCGGCCTGGCCTATCCGATTCGCGATGGCATCCCGGTCATGCTGGAAAGCGAAGCCCGCACCCTCAGCACCGACGAGCGCCTGGATAAATGACCACAGCCTTTACCGTTGTCATTCCAGCCCGATTCGCCTCCACCCGCCTGCCGGGTAAACCGCTGCAGTTGATCGCCGGCAAGCCGATGATCCAGCACGTCTGGGAACAGGCCTGCAAGAGCGCCGCCCAGCGCGTGGTGGTGGCGACCGACGATGTGCGTATCGTCGAGGCCTGCCAGGGTTTCGGTGCCGAAGCGGTGCTGACCCGCGAAGACCACAATTCCGGGACCGATCGCCTGGCGGAAGTCGCCAGCCAGCTGGGCCTGGCGGCAGACGCCATCGTGGTCAATGTCCAGGGCGACGAGCCGTTGATCCCGCCGGCGGTGATCGATCAGGTGGCCGCCAACCTGGCCGCCCACACCGAAGCAAGCATGGCCACCCTGGCCGAGCCGATCGAAGACGTCGAGACTCTGTTCAACCCGAACGTGGTCAAGGTGGTCAGTGACATCAACGGCCTGGCCCTGACCTTTAGCCGCGCCACGTTGCCCTGGGCGCGCGACGCCTTTGCGAAAAACCGCGACCTGCTGCCGGAAGGCGTGCCTTATCGCCGCCATATCGGCATCTATGCCTACCGCGCCGGCTTCCTGCATGACTTCGTCAACTGGGGCCCGTGCTGGCTGGAAAACACCGAGTCGCTGGAGCAGTTGCGGGCCTTGTGGCACGGCGTGCGCATCCATGTCGCCGATGCCCTGCAAGCGCCGCCCGGTGGCGTCGATACCGCCGAAGACCTTGAGCGCGTTCGTCGCCTGCTGGAGGCCTGATGCGGGTTCTGTTTGTCTGCCTGGGCAATATCTGCCGTTCGCCGACGGCGGAAGGCGTATTGCGCCACAAGTTGCGCGAAGCGGGGCTGGCCGATCGGGTCGAAGTCGCGTCCGCCGGGACCGGCGAATGGCACATCGGCAAGGCGCCGGACAAGCGCAGCCAGCGCGCAGCGCTGTTGCGCGGTTACGACCTGTCGGCCCAGCGCGCCCAGCAGGTCAGCAGTGCGGACTTTGCCCGCTACGACCTGATCCTGGCCATGGACGAGAGCAACCTGCGCAACCTCAAGGCGCTGCAGCCGGCCCAGGGCAAGGCCGAGCTGGACCTGTTCCTGCGCCGCTACGAAGCGGCGGTGGACGAGGTGCCAGATCCTTACTACGACGGTGAGCAAGGTTTCGAACAGGTGCTGGACCTGATCGAGTACGCCAGCGACCGGCTGGTCATCGAGCTGAAGGGGCGCCTATGAGCTTGCATCTGCAGTCCCAGGTTTCCCTCAAGCCCTTCAACACTTTCGGTGTCGATGTGCGCGCGCAGCTGTTCGCCGAGGCCCACAGCGACGCCGACGTGCGTGAGGCGCTGGCCTATTCGGCGCAGCACCGACTGCCGCTGCTGGTGATTGGCGGCGGCAGCAATCTGCTGCTGACCGCTGATATTCCGGCGCTGGTCTTGCGCATGAGCACCCGGGGCATTCGCCTGCTGAGCGACGATGGCCAGCAAGTGGTGGTCGAGGCCGAAGCCGGCGAGACCTGGCACCCGTTCGTGCAATGGACCCTTGAGCAGGGCTTGTCCGGCCTGGAAAACCTCAGCCTGATCCCGGGGACCGTGGGCGCGGCACCGATGCAGAACATCGGCGCCTATGGGGTCGAGATCAAGGATGTGTTCGCCGGCCTGACCGCGCTGGATCGGCAGAGCGGCGAGCTGCGCGATTTCAGCCTGGAACAATGCCAGTTCGCCTACCGCGACAGCCTGTTCAAGCAAGAGGCCGGCCGCTGGCTGATTCTGCGGGTGCGGTTTGCCCTGGCCCGCAGCGAGCATCTGCATCTGGAGTACGGCCCGGTGCGCCAGCGTTTGAGCGAGCAGGGCATCGAGCAGCCGACGGCCAGCGATGTCAGTCGCGCCATTTGCAGCATCCGCAGCGAAAAGCTGCCGGACCCGACCGTGCTGGGCAATGCCGGCAGCTTCTTCAAGAACCCGGTGGTGCCCGCGGCGCTGGCGGCCGAGATCAGGCGGCGGCATGCGGGGCTGGTGGGTTATCCACAGGCGGACGGGCAGGTGAAACTGGCAGCTGGCTGGTTGATCGAGCAGGCGGGCTGGAAAGGGTTTCGCGATGGCGATGCCGGGGTGCATCGCTTGCAGTCGCTGGTGCTGGTCAACTATGGCGGTGCCACGGGCTTGCAGTTGTTGAGCCTGGCGCGAAGGATCCAGCAGGATATCGCCGAGCGCTTCCATGTTCAGCTGGAGATGGAACCCAATCTCTATTGAGCCCGTTGAGCTAAGCTCAGAGCGCACTAGCAAAGCCTTGCACGGGTTCACACCCTGCAAGGCTTTTTTGTTAATCGCGGCTTAACTTAGCCTGCTAACAATGCAACTATTTGTACCTCCAAAGGCCCGGTGAAGACGTCTCGTCTTCATAAGAGAGCCCATTAGCCTGAGTCGATCTGCTCCTGCAAGTCGTTGTACTCAACGGCAGATTGCTCGACCCCATAAACGGAAAATATGCGGGCGTGCCCATGATTACTCTGAAACTCAACGGTCAAGATCATCAACTGGATGTCACCGAGGACATGCCGCTGCTCTGGGCTATCCGCGACGTGGCGGGCTACAACGGTACCAAGTTCGGTTGCGGCATGGGCCTGTGCGGCGCGTGCACCATCCATATCGACGGCTCCCCGGCGCGCAGTTGCATCACGCCGATCGGTTCGGTGGTCGGGCAGAACGTCAGCACCATCGACAACCTGCACAGCGACCCGGTCGGCAAAGTCGTACAGCAGGCCTGGCTGGACAGCGCAGTGGCCCAGTGCGGCTACTGCCAGGGCGGGCAGATCATGTCGGCCACCGCCTTGCTCAAGGTCAACCCCAACCCCAGCGACGAACAGATCGAAGCCGCCATGGTCGGCAACATCTGCCGTTGCGGCACTTACAACCGGATCAAGACCGCGATCCGCCAGGCGTCCAGCCACCTGAAGGAGGCCAAGGCATGAGCCAGCTGCCGAATGATTTTGCCTTGAGCAACCTCAGCCGCCGCGGTTTTCTCAAGGGCGTTGGCGCCACCGGTGCGCTGGTGCTGGCGGCCAGTTGGGGTTGGCAGGATGCCTTTGCCGAAGAGAAGAAATTCGGTGCCGATGGTATGCCCCATGGCTGGGTCGATGACCCCAAGGTGTACGTGAGCATCGCCGCCGATGGCAGCGTGACCGTGCTCTGCAACCGTTCGGAAATGGGCCAGGGCGTGCGTACCAGCCTGAGCATGGTGGTCGCCGACGAACTGGAGGCCGACTGGGCGCTGGTGAAGGTCAAGCAGGCACCGGGCGACGAGGCGCTGTTCGGTAACCAGGACACCGACGGTTCGCGCAGCATGCGCCATTGGTACGAGCCGATGCGGCGCTGCGGCGCGGCCGCCCGGACCATGCTTGAACAAGCGGCGGCCGAGCAGTGGAAAGTCCCGCTGGCCGAGTGCCGGGCGCAGTTGCATAAAGTGATCCACCAGCCGAGCGGCCGTGAACTGGGCTACGGCGCCCTGGCCGCCGCGGCGAGCGCCCTGGCGGTGCCGGCCCGTGACAGTCTGCGCTTGAAGCAGCCGGGCGAATTCCGTTACATCGGCAAGGAGGGCACCCGCGCCATCGACGGTGCGGACATCGTCAACGGCCAGGCGGTCTACGGCGCCGATGTGCATTTCGACGGCATGCTCTTCGCCACGGTTGCGCGCCCACGGGTCTATGGCGGCAAGGTCAAATCCTTCGATGGCAGCGCGGCGCTGAAGGTCCCGGGGGTGATCAAGGTGCTGCAGATCGACAGCCGTCCGCTGCCGTCCGAGTTCCAGCCGCTGGGGGGCGTGGCGGTGATCGCCAGCAACACCTGGGCGGCGATCAAGGGCCGCGAGGCGCTGAAGATCGAATGGGACGATGGCGTCAACGCCGGCTACGACTCGATTGCCTACCGCAAGGAGCTGGAGGCCGCGGCGCTCAAGCCGGGCAAGGTGGTGCGCAGCACCGGCAATATCGATGAAGCCATGAGCGGCGCCGACAGCAGCCTGGAAGCCTCCTACTACCTGCCGCACCTGGCGCAGGCGCCGATGGAGCCGATGGTCGCCGTGGCGCGCTTCAAGGACGGCCAGTGCGAAGCCTGGGCGCCGAGCCAGGCGCCACAGGTGACCCGCGAACGTATCGCCGAGCGCCTGGGTATTCCCTTCGACAAGGTGACGGTCAACATCACCCTGCTCGGCGGTGGCTTCGGGCGTAAATCCAAACCCGACTTCATCCTCGAGGCGGCGATCCTCGCCAAGGAAGTGCCGGGCAAGGCCGTGCGGGTGCAATGGACCCGCGAAGACGACATTCATAACTCCTACTTTCACACCGTGTCGGCGGAATACCTCAAGGCCAGCCTGAACAAGGACGGCATGCCGTCCGGCTGGTTGCACCGCACCGTGGCGCCGAGCATCACTGCGCTGTTCGCCCCGGGCATGAACCATGAGGCCGCCTTCGAGCTGGGCATGGGCTTTACCAACCTGGCCTATGCGATTCCCAACGTGCGCCTGGAAAACCCCGAGGCCGCCGCGCATACCCGGGTTGGCTGGTATCGCTCGGTGTCGAACATCCCCCACGGTTTCGCCATCCAGAGCTTTGTCGACGAACTGGCCCACAAGGCCGGTCAGGACCCGTTGAAGTACCAGCTCAAGCTGCTGGGGCCGGATCGCCGGATCGATCCACGGACCTTGAGCGAAGAATGGAACTACGGTGAGTCGCCGGAGCGTTACCCGATCGACACCGCCCGCATGCGCGGCGTGCTGGAGACCGCGGCCAAGGCGGCGGGCTGGGGACGCAGCCTGCCCAAGGGCCGTGGCCTGGGGCTGGCGGTGCACTACAGCTTCGTCACCTATGTGGCGGCGGTGATCGAGGTCGAGGTCAAGGATGATGGCACCCTGATCGTGCACAAGGCCGATATCGCCGTGGACTGCGGTCCGCAGATCAACCCTGAGCGTATCCGCTCGCAATTCGAGGGCGCCTGTGTGATGGGCCTGGGCAATGCGGTGGTGGGCGAGATCAGCTTCAAGGACGGCAAGGTCCAGCAGGACAACTTCCATATGTATGAAGTGGCGCGCATGTCCCTGGCGCCGAAGGAGGTTGCCGTGCACCTGGTGACGCCGCCGGGCGATGTGCCGTTGGGCGGTGTCGGTGAGCCGGGCGTGCCGCCGATCGCGCCGGCCCTGTGCAATGCGATCTTTGCCGCCACCGGCAAGCGCATCCGCAACCTACCCGTGCGTTACCAGCTGCAAGGCTGGCAACAAGCGGGTAAGGCCTGATGGACAGCGTTGATCTGAATGTCCTGCGCAGCGTGCTGGAATGGCGCCGCGCGGGGCAGCGCGTGACCTTGTACAGCGTGGTCCAGACCTGGGGCAGCGCGCCGCGGCCACCGGGCGCCATGCTGGCCTTGCGCGAAGACGGCATGGTGATCGGCTCGGTCTCGGGTGGTTGTATCGAGGACGACCTGATCGCCCGTTTGCACGATGGCCGCCTGCCTCAGGACGGGCCGCCGGTCCAGCTGGTGACCTATGGCGTGACCCGCGAGGAGGCCGCGCGTTTTGGCCTGCCTTGCGGCGGCACCCTGCGCCTGACCGAGGAGCGGGTTGGCGATCCGGCCTGGGTCGCCGAACTGCTGGCGCGTTGCGAGGCGCATGAGATTGTTGCCCGGGAGTTGAACCTGAGCAGCGGCGAAGTGCTGCTGAAGCCGGCCAGCAAGACCGACGTGCTGAGCTTCGATGACACGACCCTGCGGGCGATCTATGGCCCGCGCTGGCGGCTGTTGCTGATCGGCGCCGGGCAGTTGTCGCGGTATGTGGCGGAAATGGCGCGGCTGCTGGACTTCGAAGTGCTGATCTGCGATCCGCGCAAGGAGTTCGTCTACGGCTGGGAAGAGCAGCATGGGCGTTTTGTGGCGGGGATGCCGGACGATGCGGTGCTGAGCATCGAGACCGACGAGCGTACCGCCATTGTCGCGTTGACCCATGACCCGAGGCTGGATGACATGGCGCTGCTGACCGCGCTCAATTCCCGGGCGTTTTACGTCGGGGCGCTGGGTTCTCGGGTCAACAGTCAGAAGCGTCGGGAGAACCTAGCCCAGCTGGGGCTGGAGCCGCAGGCCATCGAACGCTTGCACGGGCCTATCGGCCTGCATATCGGCAGCCATACGCCGGCGGAGATTGCCTTGTCGGTGATGTCGGAGATCGTCGCCATCAAGAACGGCATCGACCTGTTGCAGAAAAAGCCGTCTCAAGTCACTGCGCAGGTGAGCGCTTGAGTCAGTCGCTGTGCGCGGTGGTCCTGGCCGCAGGGCAGGGCAGCCGTTATCGGCAGGCGGCAGGGGCCGGGCAGGACAAGTTGCTGGCTCCATGCCAGGGGCGGGACAGGGTGGTCAGGCCGGTAATCGAACAGGTCTTGAAGAACTTGCCCGCGTTGTTGGCTCGTAGGGTGTTGGTGACAACACCGGATCGCCGCGAAGTCATTACCCTGGCTGAAGCCTATGGCTGCCAGGTGGTGCTTCTGGATTCGCCGGGCATGGGCGATAGCCTCGCGGCCGCCGTCGGAGCCTGTACCGATGCCAGTGGCTGGCTGGTGCTGCTGGGGGACATGCCCTTTATCCTGCCGTCGAGTATCGAAAGTGTGGCGCGGGGGCTGGGCGAGCGAATGATCAGGGTACCTGTGCATGACGGTGCCTATGGTCATCCGGTGGCTTTTGGCGCGGCCTTTGGGCAGGCGTTGCAGGGCTTGTCCGGGGATCGAGGCGCCAGGCCATTGTTTGCCGCGGGGCAGGTTGTCGAGGTAGAGCTGGCGGATGCAGGCGTGTTGTGGGACGTGGATGTGCCGCAGGCGTTGGTTTTTACCGGTTGAGATCGTTGTGTTCGCTCTCGCAGCGGGCGTGATGATCAAAGAATCGCAGGCATAAAAAAGGTTCTTCACGGAATTCCGGGAAACACAGAAACAAGAACGCCGATTTGATTGATGATGTTCGTGCGAGCAAACACATCTAAAAAACCGGCGTTCTTATGCACGATATTAATACTTTCCTTCCTTTTTGGGAGGGCTTTTCTGTCGTCACGATCAAGCCTGATGGCGATGCCCTACAGATCGATCTGACGCCCCACACCACCCGACTCCCTTCCTGTGGTGGATGCCAAAAGCCCTGTTCAACCACTCACGAGTATTGCGAGCGAGTCGTTCGTGATTTGCCCATTCTCGGCCGTGCAGTGCGCCTCAGCGTTTTGCTCAGACGTGTTGGCTGTCGTGACTGCGGCAAACGCATGGAGACTGTCAGTTGGCTGGATCGCTATGCCCGTATGACGCGCCGCTTGGCCGATGCGGTGATTCAAGCCTGCGAGCGCCTTCCCACGTTACACGTGGCTCAACTGTTTGGGTTGCATTGGGACACCGTTCGGCTGCTAGAGCGTCGCGCCCTGCAAACGGCATTGAGCGATCTGCCGAAGGCGCAACCACGGCGTCTGGTGATGGACGAGTTCGCTCTGTTCAAGGGCCATCGTTACGCCAGTGTGGTGCTGGATGCGGATACACGACGAGTGCTGTGGATCGGCGAAGGCCGCAGCCGTGCGGCGGTCAGGCCGTTCTTCGAAGAGTTGGGACCAGAGGGTTGCGCCCGAATCGAAGCGGTGGCGATGGACATGAACACCGCTTTTGACCTGGAGGTTCGCCGGCACTGCCCCAAAGCGCGCGTGGTCTACGACCTCTTCCATGTGGTGGCCAAATATGGCCGAGAGGTGATTGATCGGGTCCGCGTTGACGAGGCTAATCGGCTACGCCACGACAAGCCTGCTCGTAAGGTCATCAAGCAAGCGCGATGGCTACTGCTACGCAATCCACAGAATCTGAAAACGCCGGAACAACAGGTTCACTTGCAGGATTTGCTGGCGGCCAACCAAGCGTTGATGACGGTCTACTTGATGAAGGCTGAACTCAAAACGCTCTGGACGCCGAATACCGCTTGGAGCTGGAGATCGGCCTGGAAGCAATGGTTGCGCCATGCTCATGAAAGCGAAATACCGGCACTGATCCAGTTCGCCAAACGGCTAAAGAGTTACTGGCGGGGCATCGTCAGCCGCGTTCGCTGGCCGATGCACACCGGTCAGCTGGAAGGAATAAACAATCGCATAAAGGTCATCAAACGAATGGCGTACGGTTACCGGGATAGCGAATTCTTTTTCATGAAGATCAAGAGCGTCTTTCCCGGTATTCCGTGAAGAACCATAAAAAAGCCCCGCCTGGGTGACCAGGCGGGGCTTTTTATCGGGCTAGGAATCAGACGAGAGGTTTAGGCTCGTGCTCTTCTTCCAGGGCCTTTGGCTTGTGCTCTACCACTTCTTCGACGGAGCGCGGGGCTTCGTCGGCAGCAGGGGCAGGTTGCTCGATGGCCGGTTCGGCAGCAGGAGCAGCCTCGACCACCTCGGCAACCACCGGCGCAGGCTCGGCAGCCACTACGGCTTCTACCGGAGCTTCAGCGGCGGCAGCGGCAGCCAGTTCGGCCTCCTTCTGCAGACGCTCGGCTTCGCGCTTGCGACGACGCACTTCACGTGGGTCGTTTGGTGCGCGACCGGTGCTGGTCAGGGCGCTGACCGGAGCGGTCTCGACAACCGGCGCAGCCACTTCGGCGGCAGGTGCTTCAACCGGTGCTGCCGGTGCGGCAACCACAGGCTCGGCAACTACAGGCTCGGCAACTACAGGCTCAGCAGCCACGACTTCTGCGACTGGCGCAGGCGCTTCGGCAACGATCGCCTCGGCGGCACGCTCGAAGGTACGAGGCGCTTCCTGGGCTGGCTCTGCCGCTGGTGCTTGTGCGACTGGCGCTTCGATCACTGGCTCGGCAACCACTGCGGGTTGTTCTGCAACAACAGCAGGTTGCGCGGTCTGTTCTTCACGCTGTTCTTCACGGGCCTGGGCGACTTCAACAGCAGGTGCTGCTGGAATCCCTACCGCAGTGGTGGCCTCGACGACCGGTGCTTCGACGGTCGGTGCGGCTTCCTGGACGGCAGCGGTGGCACGTTCGGCCTGCTCGTGAGCCTGGGCTTCGGCCGGGGCGCTGATCACGGTGCTGGCAACGGCGGCGGTTACCGCCAGGCCTGCGGCCAGATCGGCGCTGCTTGGCTCTTCGCTGTTCTCTTCCGAACCTTCGATCACATTGCCGTTGGCGTCACGCTGGCGCTCACGACGGTTGCTGCGACGACGCTGGCCACGGGAGCGGCGGCGTGGACGATCGCCTTCGGCGTTCTCCTGGCCGTCTTCCTGCAGTTGCTCTTCGTTCGGCAGCAGCTCTTCTTCAGCGACGGCAGCGGCCTGTTCGGCACGTGGTTGACGCTCTTCACGCGGTGGACGCGGTTGACGCTCTTCGCGTGGCTGGCGAGCCGGACGCTCTTCAGCGGTAGCGGCAGGAGCGGCGTCCAGCGGTTCGCGCAGTTCACGCACACGCTCTTCACGCTCGCCACGTGGCTTGCGGTCTTCGCGTGGTGGGCGTGGTTGACGCTCTTCCCGTGGCGGACGCGGCGCGCGCTCTTCGCGAGCGGTGGCCTGGACTTCCTCGCGAGCCTCGCGGACTTCACGTGGCTGACGCTCTTCGCGGGCTTCGCGCGGTGCGCGCTCTTCACGAGGGGCGCGTTCTTCGCGTGGCTTGCGTTCTTCGTCGCGGCGACCGTTACGGTTGCGGCTCTGCTGGCGACCGTTGCGGCGTTCTTCGTTGCGCGCAGGACGTTCGGTGGCCGGTTTTTCAACCACGACCGGAGCGGCTGGCTCTTCCTTGGTGGCGAACAGGCTGACCAGGGACTTCACCAGGCCCTTGAACAGGCTTGGCTCGGCAACGGCGGCCGGGGCGGCAACAGGAGCGGCGGCAACTTCGGTTGGAACCGGTGCGTTGGCGCGGGCTGGAGCAGTCTTGACGGCGGCTTCCTGGCGAACCAGGGTGCGGGTCGCGGCGGCTGGCTGGACTTCTTCGGCTTCGGCAGCGGCAGCGGCGATTTCGTAGCTGGACTGGTTGATGCTGGCTTCCGGGCTGTCATCGCGCAGACGCTGGACTTCGAAGTGCGGCGTTTCGAGATGGTCGTTCGGCAGAATGACGATACGAGCACGGGTGCGCAGTTCGATCTTGGTGATCGAATTGCGTTTTTCGTTGAGCAGGAAGGCCGCGACCGGAATCGGCACTTGGGCGCGAACTTCGGCGGTGCGGTCTTTCAGGGCTTCTTCTTCGATCAGGCGCAGGATCGCCAGCGACAGCGATTCGACGTCGCGGATGATGCCGGTGCCGTTGCAGCGTGGGCAGACGATGCCGCTGCTTTCGCCGAGGGATGGGCGCAGGCGCTGACGGGACATCTCCAGCAGGCCGAAGCGCGAGATGCGACCGACCTGGACGCGGGCGCGGTCGGCTTCCAGGCATTCGCGGACTTTCTCTTCCACGGCGCGCTGGTTCTTGGCCGGGGTCATGTCGATGAAGTCGATGACGATCAGGCCGCCGATGTCACGCAGGCGCAGTTGGCGAGCGATTTCTTCCGCTGCTTCCAGGTTGGTCTGCAGGGCGGTTTCCTCGATGTCGCTGCCTTTGGTGGCACGGGCCGAGTTGATGTCGATGGACACCAGGGCTTCGGTCGGATCGATGACGATGGAGCCACCGGAAGGCAGTTCGACGACGCGCTGGAAGGCGGTTTCGATCTGGCTTTCGATCTGGAAACGGTTGAACAGCGGGACGCTGTCTTCGTACAGCTTGATCTTGCTGGCGTACTGCGGCATCACCTGGCGGATGAAGGTCAGGGCTTCGTCCTGGGCTTCAACGCTGTCGATCAGCACTTCGCCGATGTCCTGGCGCAGGTAGTCGCGGATGGCGCGGATGATCACGTTGCTTTCCTGGTAGATCAGGAAAGGCGCTGCGCGGTCCAGCGAGGCTTCTTTGATGGCGGTCCAGAGTTGCAGCAGGTAGTCGAGGTCCCACTGCATTTCTTCGCTGCTGCGGCCCAGGCCGGCAGTGCGCACGATCAGACCCATGTCGGCAGGGGCTACCAGGCCGTTCAGGGCTTCGCGCAGTTCATTGCGCTCTTCGCCTTCGATGCGACGGGAGATGCCGCCGGCACGCGGGTTGTTCGGCATCAGCACCAGGTAACGACCGGCCAGGCTGATGAAGGTGGTCAGGGCTGCGCCCTTGTTGCCACGTTCTTCTTTTTCGACCTGAACGATGACTTCCTGGCCTTCGCTCAGGACGTCCTTGATATTGACGCGGCCTTCGGGGGCTTTCTTGAAGTATTCGCGGGAGATTTCTTTGAGGGGCAGGAAGCCGTGGCGCTCAGAGCCGAAATCGACAAAGGCAGCCTCGAGGCTTGGTTCGATGCGAGTGATACGGCCTTTATAGATGTTGGCCTTCTTCTGCTCGCGTGCACCGGATTCGATGTCCAGGTCGTAGAGGCGTTGGCCATCTACCAGTGCAACACGCAACTCTTCGGGTTGAGTTGCGTTAATCAGCATTCTTTTCATGTAGTACCGTCGGTTTCCGGGCTGCCGGAAACGGCGTTCGGCACACACGACTTCTCACGGTCGGTGTCAGGTGCGTCAGGAGCGGTTGGCCGCTCCAGTGTCTAGCGAAATCCGGCCAGTTGGGGCGAACTCGCGACTCACGCGTCCTGCTTGCTGGGGTGACAAAAGGCACCTCTTAAGCAAAAGCTCAATCAGGAGGAGGAATCAACCGGCGACTGTGGACGAGATGAAGCGTCTTGATAAAGCCTAATGCTACACAGTCCGACGGTTGTGCATCTCCACCCTACACGTATCCCTGATAATTCGGGTGCTGCCGCGCGCAGAATCCGCAGCGGGTTGGCATTTACCGTGAGCTCCGAAAGGGGAGCTCACGCATCATGGCTAATTTAGGCGGTGTTTCCGAAGCGCTCGCTCGGGTTCGTTCGTAGCTGACTGCACTTTGTGAACTGGCCGTGAATATTTGCTCGAAAGGCGAGTGGGAACTCTGCTTTTCGGCGTGCTTCAGGCCTCATGTCACCTGCGCTTGTTACAACTGCAAAACTCCACCGTTCGTAGCGAAAGCCCCGTAGGACGGCCTCGCATCCTGGTGAATTGCGTTGGTCAGGGCCGGCTGTTGGCCGTTGGTCCGCTGTCCAGGCCGCTTTTGGCGGCGTTCGCGACTATAGCAGTAATCATTAAGTGCTTCAATTCCATAAAAAATTGTTATCATTTGCGCCATGACGACTACTGCCCCCTCGACCCCAGGCGTTCAACTGCTTGAGGTCTCGCCGGAATATGCCGGCCAACGAATCGACAATTTCCTCCTCGCTCGGCTCAAAGGCGTGCCCAAGACCTTGATTTACCGCATTTTGCGCAAAGGCGAAGTGCGAGTGAACAAGGGTCGGATCAAGCCCGAATACAAGCTGCAGGCCGGCGATATCGTGCGCGTGCCGCCGGTGCGCGTGCCTGAGCGCGACGAACCTGTGCCGGTGGCGCAGGGGCTGTTGCAGCGCCTGGAGGCTTCGATTGTCTATGAAGACAAGGCCCTGATCGTGATCAACAAGCCCGCCGGCATCGCCGTGCATGGCGGCAGCGGTCTGAATTTCGGGGTGATCGAAGCCTTTCGTCAGTTGCGCCCGGACGCCAAGGAACTGGAACTGGTTCACCGCCTCGACCGCGATACTTCCGGTCTGCTGATGATCGCCAAGAAGCGCAGCATGCTGCGCCATCTGCATGAAGCCTTGCGCGGCGATGGTGTCGACAAGCGCTACATGGCGCTGGTGCGTGGGAACTGGGCGACCTCGATCAAGCAGGTCCGTGCGCCATTGCTCAAGAGCAACCTGCGTTCCGGCGAGCGTATGGTCGAAGTGAACGAGGAGGGCAAGGAGGCCTTGACCGTGTTCAAGGTGCTGCGCCGCTTCGGTGACTTCGCCACCATGGTCGAAGCCAAACCGGTAACCGGCCGTACTCACCAGATCCGTGTGCATACCCTGCATGCCGGGCATTGCATTGCTGGCGACAGCAAGTACGGCGACGACGATTTCACCAAGGAAATTCGTGACCTGGGCGGTAAGCGCCTGTTTCTGCATGCCTACATGCTGACCGTGCCGCTGCCCGATGGCGGCGAGCTGAAATTGCAGGCACCGGTGGATGAAATGTGGGCCAAGACCGTGGAGCGCCTGAGTGCACCCTGATTACAAGCTGCTGATCTTTGACTGGGACGGCACCCTCGCCGACTCCATTGGTCGGATAGTCGAGGCGATGCATGTGGCCTCCGATCGCTCGGGATTTGCCCGGTGCGACGATTTTGCGGTCAAGGGCATCATCGGCCTGGGGTTGCCGGAGGCGATCCGCACGCTGTATCCACACATCAGCGATGCCGAGCTGGTGGATTTCCGCCAGCACTATGCCGATCACTACATTGCTCTGGAGGCCGAGCCTTCTCCGTTGTTTGCCGGGGTAGTGCAGTCTCTCGAAGCTTTCCGGCGCGAGGGATATCATCTGGCGGTAGCGACCGGTAAAGCGCGTCGTGGCCTGGACCGGGTGTTGAAGGCCCATGGCTGGGAAGATTATTTCGACATCACTCGCGCTGCCGACGAAACCGCGAGCAAGCCTCATCCGCTGATGCTCGAGCAGATCCTGGCGCATTGCGAGGTGCGCCCCGAGCAAGCGTTGATGGTCGGGGATTCCTCCTTCGACCTGCTGATGGCGCGTAACGCGGGCATGGCATCGGTTGCGGTCAGTTATGGCGCGCAATCGCTGGCAGCCTTGCAGGCTTATGAGCCGCGCCTGTCTATCGATAGTTTTCCTCAATTGCATGCCTGGCTCAGCCAGCGGGGCAATTGAGCCTTTTGGGGTAAAGAAGCATGAGCGACGAATGGAAAGCGCCGAGCAAATCGGCTGCCGACAGTGCTGACGACAAGAGCTGGAAGCTGCTGGAAAAGACCCTGCTGGCCGGTGTGCAGGAGCAGCGGCGCTCACGGCGCTGGGGGATTTTCTTCAAGCTCCTGACCTTTGTTTATCTGCTTGTGGCCCTGGCGCTGTTTACGCCGTTGATGGATATGGAAAAAACCGCCACCCGCGGGGCCGGTTACACGGCATTGATCGAGGTGACGGGTGTGATCGCGGACAAGGAATCGGCGAGCGCCGACAACATCGTGACCGGCTTGCGTGCCGCTTTCGAGGATTCGAAGGTCAAGGGCATTGTGCTGCGTATCAACAGCCCTGGCGGCAGTCCGGTGCAGTCGGGTTATGTCTATGACGAAATCCGTCGTCTGCGCGGCCTGCATCCGGATATCAAGGTCTATGCGGTTATTTCCGATCTGGGGGCTTCCGGCGCCTACTACATTGCCAGTGCTGCCGATCAGATCTACGCGGACAAGGCGAGTCTGGTAGGTTCTATCGGTGTCACGGCAGCCGGTTATGGTTTCGTCGGCACCATGGAGAAGCTGGGGGTGGAGCGTCGTACCTACACCTCGGGTGAGCACAAGTCGTTCCTGGACCCGTTCCAGCCGCAGAAGCCCGAGGAAACCCAGTTCTGGCAGGGCGTGCTGGATACCACTCATCGCCAGTTCATCGCCAGCGTCAAGCAGGGGCGTGGCGAGCGTCTCAAGGACAAGGAGCATCCGGAGCTGTTCTCCGGTCTGGTCTGGTCCGGCGAGCAGGCGCTGCAGTTGGGCTTGATCGATGGTCTGGGCAGTGCCAGCTCGGTTGCCCGGGATGTGGTCGGCGAGAAGGAGTTGGTGGACTTCACCGTTCAGGAGTCGCCTTTCGATCGCTTCTCGAGAAAGCTGGGTGCCAGTGTTGCCGAGCATCTGGCCATGTGGATGGGGTTTCAGGGGCCAACGCTGCGCTGAATGCGCTGCTTTCAAAAAAAGCCGGCCTTGTGGCCGGCTTTTTTATGGGTGGTCGGTCAGGGGATTTCCACGCCTTCGGCGAACAGCATGTCTACCAGGCGGATCAGTGGCAGGCCGATCAGGCTGCTGGCGTCGCTGCCCTCGGTGCTGCGGAACAGGCTGATGCCCAGGCCCTCGGCCTTGAAACTGCCGGCGCAGTCATAAGGCTGTTCCGCGTGCAGGTAGCGCTCGATGCGGGCGGGGTTCAAGTCGCGCATGTGCACGGTGAAGGGTACGCAGTCGACCTGGCAATGGCCGCTCTTGCTGTTGAGCAGGGCCAGGCCGGTGAGAAAGGTCACGCTGGCGCCGCTGGCAGCGAGCAACTGTTCGCGCGCCTTTTCGAAAGTGTGGGGCTTGCCGATAATGCGCTCGCCGAGCACCGCGACCTGGTCCGAGCCAATGATCAGGTGTCCTGGGTGAGTGGCGGCCAGCGCTCGGGCTTTCTCTTCGGCGAGACGCTTGACCAGCTCGGTGGCGGATTCCGCGGGACGGTGGCTTTCATCGATATCCGGTGAGCAGCAGGTGAATGGCAGGCGCAGGCGGGTGAGCAATTCGCGGCGGTAGGCCGAGCTTGAGGCAAGTAATAAAGGCAGCATGCGCATCTCCTGAGGCTGGCCGCGAATTCTAGCGGGGCTTGCAAGTGACGGACAGGGCTGAATTTCCTTTGACATGGCCGGGGGCATCCCTATAATGCTGCGCCTATGTTGAATGACCCGATTCCACCTCACGTTGACCCGCGCAAATTGGCTGACCGTGGCACCACCCTCCAAGGTGAACTGCTGCTGGCTGATTTGGAGAGACTCTGCGACCCGCTTTCCGACAATGTCGGTACGGTGCAGGCTAAATTCGTTTTCGAGCGTGACGAACGTAAAGCTGTAGTTATCCACAGCTCCATCGACGTCGAAGTCAAAATGGTTTGCCAGCGTTGTCTTGAGCTGGTCACCCTGCCGATCCATAGCGAGTGCAGTTATGCTGTGGTGAAGGAGGGTGCGAATACCCAGTCGTTGCCGAAAGGTTATGACGTGCTGGAACTGGGCGAAGATCCTTTGGATCTGCAGGCTTTGATCGAGGAGGAGCTTTTGCTCGCCTTGCCCATCGTGCCTGCTCATCATCCGGAAGAATGCCAGCAGCCGGCGGGTCTCGATGAGCCCGAACCGAGCGAGGACGAGGTAACGCGGTCCAACCCGTTCAGTGTATTGGCGCAGTTAAAGCGTGACCCAAACGTTTAGGAGTTAATCAATTATGGCTGTTCAGCAGAACAAAAAATCCCGCTCTGCCCGTGACATGCGTCGTTCGCACGACGCTCTCGAGGCTAGCACCCTGTCCGTAGAAAAGACCACTGGTGAAGTTCACCTGCGTCACCACGTATCGCCAGAAGGCGTATACCGTGGTCGTAAAGTGATCGACAAGGGCGCTGACGAGTAATCCTTGTCCGCTCAAGTCATCGCGATTGACGCAATGGGCGGGGACTTCGGTCCCCGCAGCATTGTTCAGGCCAGCCTTGCTTGCCTGTCTGCCACCCCCTCGTTGCACCTGGCCCTCATCGGCCAACCTTTCCTTCTAGAAGAACTGATTTCCGGTCATTCGGCTGTGGATCGCGCGCGCCTGACGGTTGTGCCCGCCGCAGAAGTCATTGGCATGGATGAAAAGCCTTCCCAGGCTCTGCGTGGCAAGCCGGATTCCTCCATGCGGGTGGCGCTCGAGCTGCTGCGCGATGGCAAGGTCCAGGCCTGTGTCAGTGCCGGCAATACCGGAGCGCTGATGGCGTTGTCGCGCTATGTGCTGAAAACCCTTCCGGGCATCGATCGTCCGGCGATGGTGGCGGCCATTCCGACCCAGCGCGGTTATTGTCAGCTGCTGGATCTGGGTGCCAATGTCGATTGCAGTGCCGAGCACCTGTTCCAGTTCGCTGTCATGGGATCGGTGGCGGCCGAGACATTGGGGGTCGTTCGTCCGCGAGTGGCATTGCTCAACATCGGTACCGAAGACATCAAGGGCAATCAGCAGGTCAAGCTGGCGGCGAGCCTGTTGCAGAATGCCAGGGGGCTGAATTACATCGGTTTTGTCGAGGGTGACGGCTTGTATCGCGGCGAGGCGGATGTGGTGGTATGCGACGGTTTTGTCGGCAATATCCTGCTCAAGTCCAGCGAGGGGTTGGCGACCATGATTGCTGCGCGTATCGAATCGCTGTTCAAGCAAAACGCGGTTTCCCGTGTGGTCGGCGCCCTGGCGTTGCCGCTGATGCGGCGCCTGCAGGCCGATCTGGCGCCGGCGCGGCATAATGGTGCGAGCTTTCTCGGCTTGCAGGGAATAGTCGTGAAAAGCCACGGTTCGGCAGGGGTTCAAGGCTTCCAGAGTGCGATTCAACGGGCATTGATTGAGATCCAGGAAAACCTCCCGGAGCGCCTGCACGGCCGGCTCGAAGATCTGTTGCTTTAGGCGTTTGCACTCGGAAATGCTTAAATGTGACCGCTCAGTTCAATTGGCCATCCAACTCTCAGTTTCTTGCGTCCACCACGGTGCGGCGTCAATTCTCCGACGACAAGATCATTAGGGGCTTGTTACATGTCTGCATCCCTCGCATTCGTCTTTCCAGGACAGGGCTCGCAGTCCCTCGGCATGTTGGCCGAGTTGGGCGCGCAGTACCCGTTGATCCTCGAAACCTTCAAAGAAGCTTCCGATGCTCTGGGCTACGATCTCTGGGCCTTGACCCAAGAGGGTCCCGAAGAGCTGCTCAATCAAACCGATAAAACCCAACCGGCCATCCTGACAGCCTCCATCGCCCTGTGGCGTCTGTGGCTGGCGGAAGGCGGTGCGCGCCCGGCATTCGTCGCCGGCCACAGCCTGGGTGAATACAGCGCACTGGTTGCCGCTGGCAGTCTGACTCTGGGCGAGGCCGTGAAGCTGGTAGAGCGTCGCGGTCAATTGATGCAGGAAGCCGTTCCTGCGGGGCAGGGTGGCATGGCGGCGATTCTCGGCCTGGAAGATGCCGATGTGCTGGCCGCTTGTGCCGAAGCCGCACAAGGTGAAGTGGTCAGCGCGGTCAACTTCAACTCCCCGGGCCAGGTAGTGATCGCCGGTGCCAAGGCCGCTGTCGAGCGCGCCATCGAGGGTTGCAAGGCGCGTGGCGCCAAGCGCGCCATGCCATTGCCGGTCAGCGTGCCATCGCACTGCGAGCTGATGCGTCCGGCCGCCGAGCGCTTCGCCGAGTCGATTGCCGCCATCAACTGGCAGGCACCACAGATTCCATTGGTACAGAACGTCAGCGCCGATGTGGCGCCGGATCTCGAAACCCTCAAGCGCGACCTGCTGGAACAGCTGTACAAGCCGGTGCGTTGGGTGGAGTCGGTGCAGACTCTGGCGGCCAAGGGCGCTACCCAATTGGTCGAGTGCGGTCCGGGCAAGGTCCTGGCGGGTCTCAACAAGCGCTGCGCCGAAGGCGTATCGACCTCTAACCTGAACACCCCAGATGCCTTCGCTGCCGCTCGCGCAGTGTTGGTCTGAATTAGGAGAAGCCTGCATGAGTCTGCAAGGTAAAGTTGCATTGGTTACCGGCGCCAGCCGCGGTATTGGCCAGGCCATCGCCCTTGAACTGGGTCGCCTGGGCGCGATCGTTGTGGGTACCGCAACTTCCGCTTCGGGTGCCGAGGGCATTGCTGCCACCTTGAAGGAAAACGGCATTCAAGGCACCGGCCTTGAGCTCAACGTCACCAGCGACGAGTCCGTTGCTGCCGTACTGGCCAGCATTCAGGAGCAGTTCGGCGCGCCGGCGATCCTGGTGAACAACGCCGGTATTACCCGTGACAACCTGATGATGCGCATGAAAGACGACGAGTGGTACGACGTGATCGATACCAACCTGAACAGTCTGTATCGCCTGTCCAAGGGCGTTCTGCGCGGCATGACCAAGGCTCGCTGGGGTCGAATCATCAGTATTGGTTCGGTGGTGGGTGCCATGGGCAACGCTGGCCAAGTAAACTACGCCACCGCCAAGGCCGGTCTGGAAGGTTTCAGCCGTGCTCTGGCGCGTGAGGTTGGCTCGCGGTCGATTACCGTGAACTCGGTGACCCCGGGTTTCATCGATACCGACATGACCCGCGATTTGCCTGAAGCGCAGCGTGAAGCGCTGCAAACCCAAATTCCGCTGGGTCGTCTGGGGCAGGCTCAAGAGATCGCGCAAGTGGTCGCTTTTCTTGCATCCGACGGTGCGGCATACGTGACCGGGGCTACAATCCCGGTGAACGGCGGGATGTACATGTGAGTTAAATGTGACGGATTGCTTCAAAAAAATGTCATACGAGCTGTCTAAAATCCGTTATAAAGCTGCAATCAATTTATAGGGCAGGTGGCCAAAGGGTTTGAGGAGTGAAGCTTTCAGTTGAAAAGCTGAAAAGCCTTTCTATACACTTACCCACTGGCCAGCTGCCTGAATTTGTCCATTAGGAGTGAAAACAAGGTATGAGCACCATCGAAGAGCGCGTCAAGAAAATCGTTGCTGAGCAACTGGGCGTTAAGGAAGAAGAAGTTGTTAACACCGCTTCCTTCGTTGAAGACCTGGGTGCCGACTCCCTTGACACCGTTGAGCTGGTGATGGCTCTGGAAGAGGAATTCGAGACCGAAATCCCTGACGAAGAAGCTGAAAAGATCACTACCGTTCAAGCAGCTATCGACTACGTTACCAGCCACCAGGCTTAATCGTATTTAGTCGTCTTTTGCTGTCATGGAAAAACCGCACTGCCGTCACGGCGTGCGGTTTTTTCTTTAGGCCTGATGCAAAGTGTCGTCATTAGAAAAAAGGAGAGTGCTGTGTCGCGTAGACGCGTCGTAGTCACCGGTATGGGTATGTTGTCGCCACTGGGTACGGATGTTCCGAGCAGCTGGCAGGGCATTCTGGCTGGCCGCAGTGGCATTGGTCTGATCGAACACACCGACCTTTCTGCCTATTCCACCCGTTTTGGCGGCTCGGTAAAAGGCTTCAATGTCGAGGAGTACCTGTCGGTCAAAGAGGCCCGCAAGCTCGACCTGTTCATTCAATACGGCTTGGCGGCCGGTTTTCAGGCAGTGCGTAATGCCGGCCTGGAAGTGACCGATGCCAACCGTGAGCGAATCGGCGTTGCCATGGGTTCGGGTATTGGCGGTTTGACCAATATCGAAGAAACCAGCCGCACGCTGCATGAATCTGGCCCGCGTCGAATTTCTCCGTTCTTCGTGCCTGGCTCGATCATCAATATGATTTCCGGATTCCTGTCCATCCATCTGGGTGCCCAGGGGCCGAACTACGCCATTTCCACGGCCTGTACCACGGGAACCCACTGCATTGGCATGGCGGCCCGCAACATTGCCTTTGGCGAAGCCGACGTGATGATCGCCGGTGGCGCTGAAATGGCCGCCTGCGGCCTGGGCATGGGCGGCTTTGGCGCATCCCGCGCGCTGTCGACCCGTAACGACGAGCCGACCCGTGCCAGCCGTCCTTGGGACAAAGGCCGTGATGGCTTCGTGCTGTCCGACGGTGCCGGCGCGCTGGTGCTCGAAGAACTGGAGCACGCCAAGGCCCGTGGCGCGACCATCTATGCCGAACTGATCGGTTTTGGCATGAGCGGCGACGCCTACCACATGACTTCGCCACCCGCCGATGGCGCCGGTGCGGCGCGCTGTATCGCCAATGCGCTGCGTGACGCCAAGCTGAACGTCGAGCAGGTGCAGTACATCAACGCCCACGGTACCTCGACCCCTGCCGGTGACCTGGCGGAAGCCGAGGCGATCAAGAGCGTGTTCGGCGATCACGCCTACAAACTGGCCATCAGCTCCACCAAGTCCATGACCGGCCACCTGCTGGGTGCGGCGGGCGCGATCGAGGCCATCTTCAGCGTGCTGGCGATCAACAGCCAGGCAGCGCCGCCGACCATCAACCTCGATGAGCCGGACGAAGGTTGCGACCTGGATTTCGTGCCGCACACCGCACGCAACATGGACATCGACGTGGTGTTGTCCAACTCCTTCGGGTTTGGTGGTACCAACGGCTCCCTGGTGTTCCGCCGGTTCGCCGGCTGATGGACAGCTGGGTCGACGGTCAGCCGGCTGACGTTCTGTCGCTCAAGGACCGCGGCCTGGCTTATGGCGATGGTCTGTTCGAGACCATCGCGGTGAAGGCGGGCCAGCCCTTGTTGCTGGAGCGACACCTGCTGCGCCTGGCCGAGGGCTGTTCGCGTCTGGCCATCGCTGCCGATCAAGCCTTGATCCGCAGCGAACTCACGGCCTACGCCTCGCTGCTGGGGGAGGGCGTGCTCAAGCTGATCCTCACCCGTGGCGATAGCCTGCGCGGTTATGCCGCCGACCCGCGAGCGCAGCCGCGGCGAATCCTCCAAGGCAATGCGCCAGCGGCTTACCCGGCAGAGCATGCCGAGCTGGGGATTCGACTGTTCCCTTGCACCACCCGTTTGTCCGAGCAGCCCCTGCTCGCCGGCCTCAAGCACCTCAACCGACTGGAGCAGGTTCTCGCCCGTTCCGAGTGGCAGGACAGCGAGCATGCCGAAGGCTTGATGCTCGATGTTTCCGGACGGGTGATCGAGGGGGTGTTCAGCAATCTGTTCCTGGTGCGCGACGGTGCCTTGTTCACGGCCGATTTGAGCCGTTGCGGGGTCGCCGGAGTGATGCGCGCTGAAATATTGTTTCAGGCCGCGTCGTTGGGGATCCCCACGGAAATCGCCGACATCAGTCTCGAACAGTTGCAACAGGCCGACGAAGTCTTTGTCTGCAACAGCGTTTATGGCATTTGGCCGGTGCTTGCCTGTGGCGCGCTGCGCTGGTCGGCCGGACCGCTCACCCGTAAACTGCAACGCATTGCCCGCACGCTACTGGATGCCTGATTTGTGAGACGTAAACTATTGCTTCTGCTGGAGACCGGACTGGTTCTGGCAGGTCTGGCGCTGGGCGCCTCGGCCTGGAAGTTGAATTCGGCGCTGGAGCAGCCTCTCAACCTGACCCAAGAGCAATTGCTCGACGTGCCGGCCGGTTCGACGCCTGGCGGTACCTTCAACCGTATGGAAGCCAATGGCGTTCTCAAGGACGCGTTCTGGCTGCGCCTGTACTGGCGCTTCAATATGGAAGGGCAGCCGCTGCACAGCGGCGAATACCGCATGACTCCTGGGATGACCGCGCAAGGCCTGATCGGGGTCTGGCAGCGCGGTGAAGTGGTGCAGTACAGCCTGACCCTGGTGGAGGGCTGGACCTTCCGCCAGGTGCGTGCCGCGCTGGCCAGGCATGACAAGCTCGAGCAGACCCTGAATGGGTTGAGTGACAGCGAAGTCATGGAAAAGCTCGGCCACGGCGGCGTTTTCCCCGAGGGCCGGTTCTTTCCCGATACCTACCGTTTCGTGCGCGGGATGACCGATGCCGAGCTGTTGGAAAAGGCCTACAACCGCCTGGACGAGGTGCTGGCCAAGGAATGGAACAAGCGCTCGGCCGATGTGCCTTACACCGAGCCTTATCAGGCGCTGATCATGGCCTCGCTGGTGGAGAAGGAAACCGGCGTGCCCCAGGAGCGTGGACAGATTGCCGGGGTATTCGTGCGCCGCATGCAGGTTGGCATGTTGCTGCAAACCGATCCGACGGTGATCTATGGTCTGGGCGAGCGTTACAACGGTAAGTTGACCCGCGCTCTGCTGAAGGAAGCGACCCCTTACAATACCTACGTGATCAGTGGCTTGCCGCCGACCCCGATCGCCATGGTTGGCCGCGAGGCGATCCATGCCGCGCTCAACCCGGTGCCGGGCAGCAGTCTGTATTTCGTGGCGCGTGGCGATGGCAGTCACGTGTTCTCCGATGATCTGGATGCGCACAACAATGCCGTGCGCGAGTTCCAGCTCAAGCGTCGCGCCGATTATCGTTCCAGCCCGGCACCGACGGGCAGCCCGGCAGCTTCCGAGACTCCGGAGTCGACTCCGGCGCCGTCGCCCGATACGGCGCCCGAGGCGGTTCCGCAGGTGGCGCCTCAAGAGCCTCCTCAAGAGCCCTCTCAGGAGGCTCCCCAGGTGAGCCCGGAAGCATCGCCGCAAGCACCGGTCGAAACTCCCGTCGAGCCCGAGCCGAAAAGCCCGCAATGACTTTGATTAAGGACTGCCTGTGACTGGCTTGTTTATTACTCTGGAAGGCCCGGAAGGCGCGGGTAAAAGCACCAACCGCGAATACCTGGCCGAGCGCCTGCGCGCGGCCGGCATCGAGGTCTTGCTGACCCGCGAGCCGGGCGGCACGCCTTTGGCCGAGCGGATCCGCGAGGTGCTGCTGACCCCCGGCGACGAGGTCATGAATCCTGATACCGAGTTGTTGCTGGTGTTCGCCGCGCGCGCCCAGCATCTGGCCGAGGTGATTCGTCCGGCACTGGCGCGTGGCGCAGTGGTGTTGTGCGACCGTTTTACCGATTCCACCTACGCCTACCAGGGCGGTGGTCGTGGTTTGTCCGTCGAGCGCATCGCGACCCTGGAGCAGTTCGTTCAGGGTGAGCTGCGGCCTGATTTGACCCTGGTGTTCGACCTGCCGGTCGAAGTGGGTCTGGCCCGCGCCAGCGCCCGTGGTCGCCTGGATCGTTTCGAGCTGGAAGGCCGGGTGTTCTTCGACGCGGTACGCCAGGCCTACCTGAAGCGTGCGGCGGCCGACCCGGCGCGTTACCTGTTGGTGGATGCGGCGCAACCACTGTCCCGGGTCCAGCAGGCGCTGGACGCCCTGTTGCCGAAATTGCTGGAGTTGCACCGTGGCTGAGGCCTTTCCCTGGCAGGACGAGCTCTGGCAGCAACTGGCGGGCCGTGCCCAGCATGCCCATGCCTATCTGCTCCATGGTCCGGCGGGCATCGGCAAGCGTGCGCTGGCCGAGCGCCTGATGGCGCGCCTGCTGTGCCAGCATCCGGCGGGGCTGGATGCCTGCGGGCAGTGCAAATCGTGCCTGCTGCTGCAGGCCGGCAGCCACCCGGACAACTACGTGCTGGAGCCGGAAGAAGCGGACAAGGCGATCAAGGTCGATCAGGTGCGCGAATTGGTCAGCTTCGTGGTGCAGACCGCGCAGCTGGGCGGGCGCAAGGTGGTGCTGATCGAGCCGGTGGAGTCGATGAACATCAACGCTTCCAACGCGCTGCTGAAAAGCCTCGAAGAGCCGTCCGGCGATACGGTGTTGCTGCTGGTCAGCCACCAGCCGAGCCGCTTGTTGCCGACCATCAAGAGTCGCTGCGTGCAGCAGGCCTGTCCTCTGCCCAGTGAGGCCATGAGCCTGCAATGGCTGAGCAAGGCCCTGCCGGACTGCTCGGAAGAGGAGCGGGTCGAGCTGTTGACCCTGGCGGCCGGTTCGCCCCTGGCAGCTGTCAGCCTGCAAGCCCAGGGCGCGCGCGAGCAGCGGGCGCAGGTGGTCGACGGGGTGAAGAAGTTGCTCAAGCAGCAGCAATCGCCGACCCAGCTGGCCGAAGGCTGGAATGCGATACCCTTGCTGTTGCTGTTCGACTGGTTTTGCGACTGGTCGAGCCTGATCCTGCGTTATCAGCTGACGCAGGACGAGGAGGGGCTGGGGTTGGCCGATATGCGCAAAGTGGTGCAGTACCTCGCGCAGAAATCCTCCCAGGCCAAGGTTCTGGAGATCCAGGACTGGATCCTTGCGCAACGCCAGAAGGTGTTGAACAAGGCCAACCTCAATCGGGTGCTGTTGCTCGAAGCCTTGCTGGTGCAGTGGGCCGCACTGCCTGGCCGCAACTGACGGCGGCACCTGGAAACAAACCGAATCGCCGGCTGCCGCTCGGGCCGGCCTGTTCATTGACCGAATGTGGTTGTCGCTTCTTATGCTTGTAGATTCCCATTGTCACCTCGATCGCCTCGACCTTGCCGCGCACGACGGCTCCCTTGACGCCGCCCTGGACGCGGCTCGTCAGCGCGGTGTCGGGCATTTCCTGTGTATTGGCGTCAGTGCCGACAATGCGGCCGACGTCAAAGCCCTGGCCGAGCGTTATGACGATGTCGACTGCTCGGTGGGTGTCCATCCCCTGGATGTCCAGCCCGGCGCCGCACCAGCCCTCGACTGGCTGCTGCAGGAACTGAACCACCCGCGGGTGGTGGCCATCGGCGAGACCGGCCTGGATTACCACTACGAACCGGAAGCCGCGCAGTTGCAGCAGGAGTCTTTCCGCCTGCATCTGCAAGCCGCCCAGCAGACCGGCAAGCCGGTGATCGTCCATACCCGTGGCGCGCGCGCCGATACCCTGACCCTGCTGCGCGAAGCGGCGTTGCCGCAAGCCGGGGTCCTGCACTGCTTCACCGAAGACTGGGACATGGCCAAGGCCGCTCTGGACCTGGGTTTCTACATTTCCCTGTCTGGAATCGTCACCTTCCGCAATGCCGATGCGCTGCGGGACGTGGCACGCCAGGTGCCGGCCGACCGTTTGCTGGTGGAAACCGATTCGCCGTACCTGGCGCCGATTCCTTATCGCGGCAAGCCCAACCTGCCGCAGTATGTGCGTGAAGTCGCCGAGTTCCTGGCCATGTTGCGTGGGGAGCCCTACGAGCGTTTTGCCGAGCAGACCACCGAGAACTTCAAGCGTCTGTTCCCGCTGGCGCACGTCAAGGGCTGAATCGCAGGCAAAAAAAACCCGGGTTCTGGGGGGTGAATCCGGGTTAAGACCATTAGGAGTAAAACAAAGGCACGCCATCCCTTGGTACCTTCATCGGCGCTTCACTTGGGGGAGATGTCACGCCGACAGTTCAAGTATTGATCACTATTGAATTCAGTCCAGTTGGCCTTGCTCGTTTTTTAAACAAATTTGGAATACGAGCGCTTCGCTTGAGTTCTCATTGCCGGGCGATGTCAGCCACAATGGCGAGAGTTTCGTCGATCACGCGTTTTTCGGTATAGAAATGCGGTGAAAATCTAACTCCGGGGCCGCGGGGGATGCACACCACCTGTTGCTGTTGCAGCGCCTCATAAACCGCCTGATTATCGATGCCATCGATACTGAACGAGAAAATTCCGCCGCGACGGGCAGGGTTGAGCGGGGTGTGCAGGCGTACGCCGGGGATAGCATTCAAGCCGTCCTGAAGCCACTGGACCCGTTCGGCGATCAAGGTCGCCACGTGCTCCATGCCCACTTCTTCCAATAACGACAGGCTGGCTTCCAGGGCCATGGCGCCGAGCATGTTCGGGCTGCCGCATTCGAAGCGCCGGGCACTCTTGGCCGGTTCCCATTCGCTGCGGCTGTAATCGCCCATGTGTTCCAGCATGTGCCAGCCGAACTCATGGAGCTTGAGCTGCGCGCGCAGCTCGCTGCGGCAATAGAACACGCCGAGGCCTTCAGGCCCGAGCATCCATTTGTGGCCGTCGGCCATGGCAAAGTCGCATTGATAGGCCTGGACATCGAAGGGTTGCGCGCCCAGTTGCTGGATGGCGTCAATGCAGAACAGCACGTTCTGTTGTTTGCAACCGGCGCCCAGGCGCTGCAGGTCCAGGCGCAGGCCGCTGGCGAATTGCACCGCGCTGATCGCCATCAGCCGGGTGCGCGGCCCGCAGGCGGCCAGCAGCGCGCCTTCCGGGTCGTCGCCCTTGAGGCTCACCTGAAGCACTTCCACGCCCTGGCTGGCCAGGGCTTCCCAGACGATACGGTTGGAGGGGAATTCTTCGTCGCTGATGACGATCTGGTCGCCTTTTTCCCAGGACAGGCCAAAGGCGACGAATGACAGCGCTTCCGAAGTATTTTTGACCAGCGCGATGTCATCCGTTGACGGTGCATTTAGCAGGCGCATCAGGCGTTCGCGCAGGCGTTGCTCAAGGGCCATCCAGTCCGGATAATCCCGCGCACCCAGCAAAACGTTCTCTTTGGCGAAGCGCGCCACGGCTTCGGCGGCCCGATTCGGCCAGGGGGCGACAGCTGCATGGTTCAAATAACGCAGGCCCGGGGCCTGTACAAATTCATCAAGAAACATAGTCATGGTCGGATGATCCGTGCATTTTGGCGCAATTTAGGCATAATACGCGGCTTCGATTTTGACCCCGACAGACCTTTTCTTATGCAGAAAGAACCTCGTAAGGTCCGTGAGTTTCGTCGCCGCGAGCAAGAAATTCTCGATACCGCGCTCAAGCTGTTCCTCGATCAAGGTGAAGACAGCGTCACCGTCGAGATGATCGCTGATGCCGTTGGTATCGGCAAAGGGACCATCTACAAGCACTTCAAGTCCAAGGCGGAGATCTATCTGCGCCTGATGCTCGATTATGAGCGCGACCTGAACGAGCTGCTGCACTCTGCCGATGTCGACAAGGATAAGGAAGCCCTGTCCCGGGCCTACTTCGAATTCCGCATGCGCGACCCACAGCGTTACCGGCTGTTCGATCGCCTGGAAGAGAAGGTGGTCAAGGGCAACCAGGTGCCGGAAATGGTCGAGGAGTTGCACAAGATCCGTGCTTCCAACTTCGAACGCCTGACCTTGTTGATCAAGGGCCGCATCAGCGAAGGCAAGCTCGAAGACGTGCCGCCTTACTTCCACTACTGCGCGGCCTGGGCGCTGGTGCACGGCGCGGTAGCGCTGTACCACTCGCCGTTCTGGAGCAACGTGCTGGAAGACCAGGAAGGCTTCTTCCAGTTCCTGATGGACATCGGCGTGCGCATGGGCAACAAGCGCAAGCGCGACCCCGATAGCTCCGGCAGCTGATTCATTCAGTCGCCTTATGGCGCCATGATTTCTCTATATGGCGCAGTGTCCCAGGAATATACTCAGGCATGGGACTTGCCAAAACTTGATTTTTGAGTCAGGTTTTGGCTGGTTCACTCTTCCTTCGCCGGAGTCATCCATGATCGTTGACCGTCAAGGCAGGCGTTTTCGCAATCTGCGTATCAGCCTGACTTCTGCCTGCAACTACGCCTGTACCTACTGCGTGCCCAACGGCAAGCGGCTGGTGGCTGCCCAGGACGAGTTGTCGGCCGAAGCCATGGCGCGCGGCGTGGCCTACCTGATCGAGGCGGCAGGCATCGAACGCCTGCGCATCACCGGCGGCGAGCCCCTGGTCAGCCCGAAACTCGAAGCCTTCATGGGCGCGGTGGGGCAAATGGGCCTGGAAGACATCAGCCTGACCACCAACGGCCAGTTGCTCGCACGCAAGCTGCCGCTACTGGTGGATGCCGGTATCCGGCGCATCAACGTTTCCCTCGACACCCTGGACGCCTCAGCTTTCCGCAGCATCGCCCGTGGCGGCGATCTGGCGACGGTGCTCGACGGCATGGACCAGGCTCGCGCGGCGGGCATGAAAATCAAGGTCAACATGGTGCCGCTGCGCGGGCAGAACCTGGATCAGGTAATGCCGTTGCTCGACTACTGCCTGGAGCGTGGTTATGAGCTGCGCTTTATCGAGCTGATGCGCATGGGCCACCTGGCCAGCGACTCCAACGCCTTCCTGCAGCAATTCGTCAGCCTGCAGCAGTTGCTGAGCCTGATCGGCGAACGCTACGAATACCTGCAGGCCGATGCGCCGGTGGATGCCACGGCCGTGCGTTATGAAATTCCGGGGCTGGGCCATTTCGGCGTGATCGCCAACGAAAGCGTGCCGTTCTGCCGGACCTGCTCGCGCCTGCGGTTGTCGTCCACCGGCTGGTTGCACGGTTGCCTGTCGTCGAGCAACCGGCATTACGTCGGCGACCTGCTGGACAAGCCGCGCCATCAAGCCTTGCCGGCCTTGCAGCGCCTGCTGGTCAAGGCCCTGGGCGACAAGCAGGATGTGGCGTTCTCCGGTGGGGCGACGGTGATGAAAATCATCGGCGGCTAAACCCCATCTCTCTGATCCCCGTCCTCTGTAGCGGCTGCGATCGAGGGCGTAGCCCTCGCCAATCCAGACGACCCATTTCTCTCCAGCCAATAGCCTTCACCGGGTTTGTGGCTGCTGCGCAGCCATTCGCAGCTGCGGCCGCGGCTACAGGCGCCCGAGCTGGCGCGGAAGCTGCATCTCGTGGCCATTCGCCGGTTTTCCGTCACCGGCTTCTGGAGGGAAGGATGCGTAGCCTGGTTTTGCTGCTGGCTTTTTTGGGGCTCGGTGGCTGCATGAATGTCAGCGATATGGGCGAGGGTGTTCGCTATCACATGAGTGATGCGGGTTTCCTCGATCACAGTAATACCCAGCGCTCCAACTCGTTCCGCGTTCAGCCGGACTCGTTCATTTTCATCGCCCAGGGCGCCTTTGCCCCGCCGGGCAGCGCCTACCCGCGCCCCAACGTGGTGGCCGAGGAAGCCTTCAAGGGCTTTATCGAATACTTCCCCATGGTCCGCCGCGCCCGGGCGCCGGAAGGCCTGGACCAGGCCATGGCCGAAGCCCGTGAAGTGGGCGCGCATTACCTGCTGTACACCCGTTTCGCCAAGGCCGACGACCGTATCGGCAACTCCGATGAGTGGTTCGACCAGGAAGCCGTGGATCGCCTGGGGATCGACAACGGCGTGATTCAGATCATGCTGATCGAGACCAGTACCCAGTATCTGATCGACACCGCGCGGATTCGCAGTCGTGGCGGTTTACTGACGTTCCACGACAACAAGCCGGAAGACCTGCTTGGCCCGCCGCTCGAACAATACGCCCGCAGCCTGTTAGGCTTGAGCGATTAAGCCAAGCACGAGGAGAGCAGCATGAGTGGTCCGGGCAAAGCCAACGATCTGTTGGCGCAGATTCCCAAGGCGGAGAAAGGCTTGCCGCCGGTCCACCTGTGGAATCCCGACTTCTGTGGCGATATCGATATGCGTATCGCCCGCGATGGCACCTGGTACTACCTGGGTACCCCCATTGGCCGCAAACCCATGGTCAAGCTGTTCTCCACCATCATTCGCCGCGACGGCGACGACTATTTCCTGATCACCCCGGTGGAAAAGGTCGGCATCAAGGTCGATGACGCGCCTTTTGTCGCTGTCACCCTGGAGGTCGAAGGTGGGGGTGAGGAGCAACTCCTGCGCTTTACCACCAATGTCGACGAGCAGGTCAGCACCGGCAGCGAGCATCCGCTGCGGGTGGTGATCGACCCGCAGACCCAGGAGCCGGCGCCTTACGTTCACGTGCGCAGCAACCTGGAAGCACTGGTGCACCGCAACGTGTTCTACCAACTGGTGGAGCTGGCGGTGAGCCGTCCGATCGACGGTCAGAACTGGCTGGGCGTCTGGAGCGGCGGGGTGTTCTTCCCGATCGGCCTGGAGCCCTGAGCTGCGAAATACCTTGTGTCCCGAATAAATATCTTGCGACGAAGATCCCGTTTCGGGTATCAATTTGTACATGATTAGACATGTTCGATTT
Organism: Pseudomonas sp. T8; assembly: GCF_024610635.1. Classification (NCBI taxonomy): domain Bacteria; kingdom Pseudomonadati; phylum Pseudomonadota; class Gammaproteobacteria; order Pseudomonadales; family Pseudomonadaceae; genus Pseudomonas; species Pseudomonas sp. T8. Next base: position 2,268,089 of record NZ_CP102374.1, on the reverse strand, counting down.
GACAAGAAAAAACGCGTGGTCGATGAACTGATCCGACGCATCGAAAGCGGCCTCATGGAGGACGGTTTCCTGCTGCCGGGCGAGCATCAGTTGGCCCAGGAATTCTCGGTGAGTCGTGGCACCCTGCGTGAGGCCCTGGCCGAACTCAAACGCCGCAACTACATCGCCACCCAGAGCGGGGTCGGCTCCATCGTCACCTTTGACGGTGTGGTGCTGGACCAGCAAAACGGCTGGGCCCAGGCCCTGGCGGACAGCGGGGCGCTGATCAACACCGAGCTGCTGCGCCTGGAGGCGGTTCAACGTCCTGACCTGTTCAGCCGTTTCGGTACCGACCAATTCATCGCCCTGGACCGGCGCCGGCGCTCTACCGACGGCACCGTGGTTTCCCTTGAACGTTCCCTGATGCCCGCCACCGGAGGCCTGGAGAGCCTGCCGCGAGTAGGGCTGATCGATGATTCCCTGACCATTACCCTGGCCGCCTACGGCTACATCGGCGAGCGCGGCGATCAATGGATCGGCGCCGAGCCATTGGGTGAAGAAGAGGCCCGACTGTTGGGGCGTCCGGCCGGCAGTGTGTTTCTCAAGGCCCTGCGGACCACTTATGACCGTCGCGGGCGTTTCATGGAGCAGGTGGAAAGTTTTCTCGACCCGCTGCACTTTCGCCTGCACCTGGAATTCGGAGCGCAGAAATGATTCCCCTGGACCGCGCTCTGGGCGCCTTTTATGGGCTGGCGCTGGGCGACGCCCTGGGCATGCCGACCCAATCCTTGAGCCGGCAGCAGATCAAGCAGCGCTTCGGTGCCATTCGCGGCCTGGAAGACGCCGGCCCCGATCAACCGATCGCCGCCAACATGCCCAAGGGCTCGATCACCGACGACACCGAGCAGGCGATCCTGGTCGGCGACCTGCTGGTCGCGGGCAAGGGCCGGATCGAACCGGCAGCGTTGGCCCACAGCCTGATCGAGTGGGAAGCGGCGATGCAGGCCAAGGGCTCCCAGGATCTGCTGGGCCCTTCGACCAAACGCGCCATCGAAATGATCCTCGCCGGGCATACCGCGGAAGAAGCCGGGCGCTATGGCACCACCAACGGCGCGGCGATGCGCATCACTCCGGTGGGCATCGCGGCGAATGTCGACGATGCCCAGGCCTTTATCCGTGCGGTGGTGGAGGCTTGCCAGGTCACCCATAACACCACGCTGGGCATCTCCAGCGCGGCGGCGGTGGCGGCGGTGGTATCCGCCGGGATCAATGGCGTGCCGCTGGGCGATGCCTTGCAGGTCGGCGTGCAGATCGCCCAGGAGGCGGAGCGGCATGGCCACTGGGTGGCCGGCGGGCGTATCGCCACGCGCATCAGTTGGGCGCGCAGCCTCAGTGTCGAAAGCGACAAGGCGCTGCTGGCCGATCTGCTGTACGACCTGATCGGTACTTCCGTCGCTTCCCAGGAATCGGTGGTGGTCTCCTTTGCCCTGGCGCATCAGGTGGCCATCGGCGAACTGCAGGCGTTCGAAGCGCTGTGCATGGCCGCCAGCCTGGGGGGCGACACCGATACCATTGCCGCCATCCTCGGCGCGATGCTCGGTGCCTGCCAGGGGATGGAGTGCTGGCCGGCCGCCTTGATCGAGCAGATCAAGCAGGTCAATGACCTGGATCTCGAACCGCTGGTGCAGGGGCTGCTGGCCCTGCGTTAAGGGCCGCGAGGCTGCATGACCAAGGCTCCCACCCCCTGTGCGCGAGCCCTCGCTGAGGCCTATTTGCCATGGATAGCAGGAATACGGCGAGGAATGCCGGGACGTCTGATCGACTTCCGAAATTGCCGACAATCACAACAAAGGCAACAGGAGTGTTTTCATGAGTGCATCGAACCCCGGGCAAAGTGCCGGGCAGCTGGAAACCCGTGGCATCGAGCCGGTGCCGGAAGGCGAGTGCAACGGCCATCCGCTGCAACTGTTCTGGGTCTGGTTCGCCGCCAACATCAGCATCCTCGGCTTGCCGCTGGGGGCGACCCTGGTGGCTTTTCGTGGCCTGTCGATCGGGCAGGCGATCATCGTCGCTATCCTCGGTGCCGCCGGTTCGTTCGCGGTGGTGGGGATCATCTCCATCGCCGGGCGTCGCGGGCGGGCGCCGAGCCTGACGCTATCGCGGGCGATCTTCGGCGTGCGCGGCAATATCGGCCCGACCCTGGTGTCGCTGATGTCGCGGGTGGGCTGGGAAACCGTCAACACCACCACCGCTGCCTTCGTCCTGCTGTCGCTGTGTTCGATCCTGTTCGGCTCGCCGGTGGAAGCCAAGAGTGCGCCGCTGCTGACCCTGCTGTTCATCGGCATTTTCGTGCTGTTGACCCTGGCCGTCTCCGGTCTGGGCCACGCGACCCTGCTGGTGATCCAGAAGTGGGCCACCTATGTGTTCGGCGCGCTGAACCTGCTGGTGGGCGGCTTCCTCTGCGCCACCATCGACTGGAGCGCGGTGTTCAACGCCACCCCGGCGCCGTTGAGCGCGATGATCATCGGTATCGGCACCATGGCCGCGGGCACCGGTATCGGCTGGGCCAATACCGGTGCCGACATGTCGCGTTACCAGCACAGCAGCGTCAAGGCCTCGCGCCTGGTGGCATCGGCGGCCTTCGGCGCCGGCATTCCGCTGGTGCTGCTGATTACCCTGGGTGGCCTGCTGTCGGTGGGCAACGATGACCTGGCCTCGGCCACCGACCCGATCGTGGCGATCCGCGACATGCTGCCGACCTGGATGGCGGTGCCCTACCTGATCACCGCTTTCGGCGGCCTGCTGTTGTCGAACAACCTGTCGGTGTACTCGGCCGGCCTGACCACCCTGACCCTGGGGCTCAAGGTCAAGCGGGTGTACGCGGTGGTGGTGGACATCGTGGCGATCTTCGCCGGCTCCATCTACTTCATGCTGATCGCCGAGAGTTTCTATGGGCCGTTCATTACCTTCATTTCCTTGCTGGCGGTGCCTCTCACCGCCTGGGTCGGGATCTTCGTGGTCGACCTGATCCACCGTCACTACTACAGCCCCAAGGACCTGCTGGACGTCAGCCCGAGCAGCGCCTACTGGTATCGCGGTGGTGTCGAATGGCGGGCCTTCGGTGCCTGGGCACTGGCCATAGTGCTGGGTTTCAGCTTCACCACCATCGGCACCAGCGCCGAGAACGTCTGGTTCGCCGGGCCGCTGGCCGATTCCTGGCTGGGCCATAACGGCCTGGGCTGGATCGTCACCTTCCTGGTAGCCGGCGGCGTGTATGCCGTGCTGGGTGGGGCCAGGGATCGCCGCGGCGCTTTTGTCGAGAATGCCAATGCCTAGAATGCTGCACACCGGCCAGGTCATCGTCGATCTGGTGATGTCCGTAGACCGCCTGCCGAGCTCCGGCGGCGACGTGCTGGCACAGTCTGCCAGCTTCGAGGCCGGTGGCGGCTTCAACGTGATGGCTGCCGCCCAGCGAAACGGCTTGCCGGTGCTGTACCTGGGGCGGCACGGCAACGGCCGCTTCGGGGAGCTGGCGCGGGAGGCGATGCGTGCCGAGGGCATCCAGGTCACTCTCGAGGCCAGCCGCACCGAGGACACCGGCCTGTGCGTGGCGCTGACCGAAGCCACGGCCGAACGCAGCTTCATTTCCTACATCGGGGCGGAAGGCCAACTGTCGGCCCAGGACCTGGCCGGTGTCGCGGTGCAGGCCGACGACTTTGTCTATGTCAGCGGCTACAGCCTGCTGCATGCCGGCAAGGCCGAGGCCTTGCTGGACTGGCTGCTGGCCTTGCCACGGGCGATCCGGCTGGTGTTCGATCCGGGCCCGCTGGTGGATTCGCCGGACTCCGTGGCGATGCGCCGGCTGCTGCCGCGTATCGATCTCTGGACCAGCAACAGTGTCGAGGCCTTGCGCTTCACCGGGACCACGACCATCGCTGCAGCCCTGCGACGCCTGCATGAGGGGCTGCCGCAGGAGGTGTTGCTGGTGGTCAGGGACGGCCCGCAAGGCTGCTGGGTCAGCCAGCATGGCCACAGCGCCCATGTACCGGGCTTCAAGGTCCAGGCAGTGGACAGCAACGGCGCTGGCGATGCCCATGCCGGAGTCTTCGTCGCAGCCCTGGCGCAGGGGCTGGAGCCGTTGCAGGCGGCGCGTCGTGCCAATGCCGCGGCGGCCCTGGCGGTGACCCGCTGGGGCCCGGCCACCGCGCCGGGGGCGGCGGAGGTGGATGCGTTGGTCAATGGGAACGGCGTCCACGCCTGACACTTGCTGACGGAGTGAGGGGATCGCGAGCAAGCTCGCTCCTACAGGGAGCACTGCTCGCGATCGCGGTTTATCCCGCCTTGCGCAATGCGTCGATCAACTCCTGCTTGCTCATGGTCGAGCGGCCGCGGATGTTCTTCACCCGGGCTTCCTTCAGCAGGCTGTCTTTGGTCTGGGTACTCAGCGAGGCCTGGCTGTTGCGGGCGTACCCCTCACGGCTGGCGGCGGCACGCCTGGCCGAGGAGTGGCGCGCGGCGGCCTTTTCCGAAGCCGGTGTGCGTTGCCCGGAGCCGCCAGCCCGTTCCCCTCCACCGGACTGCTTGTTCACCGTGGCCCAGGCGCGCGCTTCGGCCTCGTCCTTGGGCACGCCCTTGGCTTCGTAGCCGGCTTCGATATGTGCGGCCTTGCGCTTCTGTTCGGCGGTGTATTTGGCTTTGCTTCCACGAGGCATGAGGGCTCTCCTTTGGCAATGGGTACCTGAAGTTGGGGCGGGAGAAAGGCCGATAAGTGCCCGGGAATCGACGAATGGGGCTCTCGACGCCAGTGCCAGAGGGGTGTGATCGCTATCACAGAAGTGCGGCATTGCGCACAAAAGCGGCAGGCCAGGGCGGCCCGAGGTTTGCCAGGGCGGGGGAAGTCTCGCACAATGCCTGCCCCGGAAATGGATGCGTCTGACGAGTTGTCAGGCCTTTTCGCGAGATGCTCATGGATGATTCTTACGCCCCAGATCAGGGGCGGCTGATCGACACAGTACGCCCGCTATCAATCCCCTGTTGCGCAAATCCAACCCCGTCACCGGTCTGCCGCTGCCGTGCGGTGTGGTCGTGGCCTGTTTTTAAAGGAATGAACCAATGAATACCCGGATGTTTTTGGCTGCGGCCCTGTTGGGCGGCAGCGTGCTGCTGGCCGGTTGTGGCGACAAGACTGAAAAGGTCAGCCAGCCCGCGGCACAGGTCGATGCCAAGCAGCAGGAAATCGATAAATACAACCAGTACGTCGGTGCGGCGAACAGCATCAGCGAATCCTTCCAGACGTTCCTCCAGCGTTACCAGCAGTACGAGGTGCCAGCCTTGGCGGGCAAGGCGCCGATCAGCGCTTTCAGCGTCGGCAACGATATCCTCATCGATCGCCTGAGCCAGGCCCTGGATGGCGCCCTGGCCATCGATACACCAATCCCGGAAGTGGATCAGGCGGCCCAGGCCTTTTCCGCGGCGCTGAAAACCCTCTCGCCGCTGAGTCATGAGCTGCAGAACTACGCGACTTCCAAGGGCTACCTGAGCGACAACGGCGAGCTGGCCCGTCGCCAGAGCCAGGCCTATCTGGCCGCCCTGACCGCGGTCAGCGAAAAGGAGCAGGACTTCTACGCCGGCCTTGGCGCGCGTGACCTGGCGCTGACCAAGCAAGCCTTCGACGAGGCGCCGAAAGACACCGCGGCCTACTACCGTGCCGGGTTGATCTACTACGGCAAACTCAACACCGCCGATGCCGAGACGCTGTTCGCCGAACCGAACGATCCGCAGGCCCTGGCGGCTTTCGAGAAGTCCCTGGCACTGGTGGCCGACGCGGCCGCGGGCTGGAATGGCAAGGTCAGCGCCCAGGCGGCGCAGAGCGGCAAGTCGTGCGGTGGCGGCATGCTGGAAATCAATGAGTTCATCGGCCAGTCGCGTTCGATCATCCGCGACGTCAAGGACGGGGTGTACAAGCGCGCTCCCGAAGGCGCGATGAAGAACCTGCCGGCGCATATGCAGAGCTCGAGCATCGTTCGCTCGGCCAACCGCTACAACCGCACCTACGGCAACATGATCAATCGCTTCAACCATCCGACCTGCTGAATCGGCGCTGGCGGCACCCGCGTCGCGACGCGGGTGCCGGTGGGCGCAAACGAACGCCCGGGCCTTCGATCAGGCGTCCAGCTTGCGGGCCGCTTCCACTCCGGAAGCGGTCAGCTTGATCGGCAGGTTCAGGGCATGTTCGCCCGCCGGGTTGAGGGTGACATGGCCCTCCTTGATCAAGCCGCGTTCCTGCAACATTGCCAGGGTACTGGCCACGACTCTTTCGCCGCGATAGTTATCCAGCACCTCCTTGCCCAGGCCGTTGGGGTGGGCGTGCAGCAAGCGGGTGAGCACTTCTTTTTCCAGCTCTTTGTCGACGTTCATGCGGACCTCTGTGTGGGGGAAAGGTGCGTGCCTGGTTCATTGATCGGTGCCGTGGCCTTCGGAGCCTGTGCCGCCGGTGGTGGTTTTCGGCTTGCTGTCCGGCGGGTCGGTGTCCAGGGTACCGGCGCGGCCGGTGTCGTTGCCCTGGATGCGCGGATCGGTACCCGTGGCGGGGGGCAGGGTGCTTTCGTCCACCTGCGGCGGGTTGATATTGATGCTCGGCGAGCCTTGGGTGGCCGGGGACTTTGGCCGTTCCACCGGATCGGTGGGGCCGCTGGCGCCGGCGAAGGCCGCCGAGGACAGCAGCCCGGCGAGGGCGAGGAGCGTCAGCCTGGATTTGATCATGATGTCGCCTCCATTCGTTTTTAGAGTCGCTACCTGATCTTGGGCTGCCGGTGATTTTGATTGGTGCCTGATGAACGACGAACGGTTCAGGCGTTCTGCGCCACCCTGTCGGGTTTCAGCCCGCGCCAGACCAGGCGCCCGACGCTGATCAGCCAGTTCAGCAGGGCGATGCCCAGCACCGTGAGCATCAGGGCCGGCATGCCCTGTTCGACGATGATCCGGCCGGCCAGCAGCGGAAAACCGAACACCCCGATGAAATAGGCCAGGCTGAACAGCAGCAAGGCTTGCGAGGTGTCGCCGGGCGGCGCTTCGTTGGCGGCCAGGCCGTTGATCACCGAGTAGGTCAGGCCGTAGCCGACCCCCAGGACCACGGCGGCCAGCAGATAACTCACCGTGTCATCGACCAGCAGCTGGAACATCAGGATCGACCCCAGCATCATCCCCGAGAGCAGGCACGCCGCGCGATAGGCGTCGCGCTTGACCACGAAGCCGGCGATCAGCAGGCGGCTGCCGATGGCGGCCACCATGAAGCCGAGAAAGAACAGCGAATAGTCCAGCGAGCGGGAGGCCGCGTAGCTGGTCTGGAAACTTGACAGGCCGCCGAATACGCAGCCACCGAGACCGACCATGAGGATCGGGAACAAGGCCTTGGACGAGAGCACCCGGGCGCTGCTGGCCCAACTGATTTTCGCCGCGCCGGCCCCCAGATGGCTGGGGTGTCTCTTCAGCAGCGCGCCCAGGCGCCAGAAGATCAGCACGCCGATCAAGCTGGCGGCCGCGGCCAGCAGAAAGGCCGCAGTCAATGGGTAGCCCAGGGCGCTGGCCAGCCGCCCCAGCAGCGGGCCCGAGCCGATGCCGCTCATCATGCTGCCCGACAGCAGGGCGAAGAACCTGGCCCGCTGCGCCGGCGCCACCATCATCGCGACGATGATCGGCCCCAGGGTGTAGAACACGCCCCAGCCCAGGCCCAGGGTCAGGCCGAAAAACAGCAAGGCATCGCCAAAGCCCGGCGTCAGGGCAAAGCCCAGGCTGGCGACCACCAGCAGGCAACCGAACAGGGCAATCGAGCGCGCGGCGCCCAGCAGGTCCGACAGGTGCCCGGAGAAGATCACCGCGACCAAGGTGCTGAGCATGGCGACCGAAATCACGCTGCCGGCATCGTGCTCATTGCCACCGCGCGAGCCGATCAGCAGCGAGAGCAGGAAGGTCGAGCCATAGGACAGCGACAGCAGGTAGCTGGCGACACAGAACAGCCCGAACAGCCTGGCTGGAACCATGGGTGGTGGGGTAGCGCTGGACATGCGCAGGCCTCGTTTCTTGTTGGATTCATGAGGCGCCGTTCTACCATGGGTGGCTGTCGCGTTAGTTGTGATCTTGCAGGCTTCAGGGTTAGCGCATAGCGGAGTAAGTCAGCCGCCGATCTCGTCGATGAACTCGTCCATGAAGCGCTTCAGGCGGGTATGCCGCACCTGCGCCAGGCGCGCGCCGGTCACGGTCTGAAAGCCCTCGGCCAGGTGCAGCAGCTTGGTGTGGAAGTGGTCGAGGGTGAAGTTCAGGTCGTCGTAGCCGCGGTGCTCGGCGTGCGGGTCGTGGGGATCGTAGAAGGCTCGGTTCAACCGGCCGCCGACATAGAAGGTGCGGGCCACGCCGAGAGCACCGAGGGCGTCGAGACGGTCGGCGTCCTGCAGGATCTTCGCCTCCAGGGTTTCGGCCTGGATGGCGGCGGAAAAACTGTGGGCTTCGATGGCGTGGGCCACCGCGGCGATCTTGGCTTCGGGCCAGCCCAGCCGGTGCAGCAGGGCCGCGGCCTTTTCCGCCGACAGGCGCGAGGCCTGGGCGCGCAGCGGTGAGCTCTTTTCCACGGCGACGCAGTCGTGCAGCAGGGTGGCGGCCAGCAGCACCTGCAAATCGCCGCCGTCTTCCTTGGCGATGCGCCGCACATTGGCCCACACCCGCTGCAGGTGCGACAGGTCGTGGGCGCCGTCGTCGACAGGCTCCAAGGCGTGGGGCAGCAGGGTATTGGCGAGATCGGGCAGGGGAGCAAAAGCGTGGGCGGTCATCAGGAGGGAGCCATCAGCGGGTCAATAACGCGCCACTGTAGCCGCTGTCGAAGGCGGCGATAAGGCCCATGACGCTCATACCTGCGTCCTTTGCTGGCTGGCCGGTCGGTCAGTCTGCGGCGCTGGTCGCGGGAATCGGCAATTCCGACATGGACAATCACCCGCCACGACCTCCAGGCATATCCCTGTGAAATACCCGTGCATGTCCTTCCCCTGTCGATCTAATATGGCCGCCTGCCTTCTAACCGAGACCCGCCGATGTCCGTCGAAATCCGTCCAGCCGTGCCCAGCGATGCACCGCAAATCCTTGCCTTCATCAGGGAGTTGGCCGATTACGAACGCGCTCGCCATGAGGTCATCGCCAGCGTCGCCGACATCGAGCGCAGCCTGTTCAGCGAGGGTGCCACGGCCCACGGCCTGATCTGCCTGCGCGATGGTGTGCCGATCGGTTTCGCGGTGTTTTTCTTCAGCTATTCCACCTGGCTGGGCAGCAACTGCCTGTACCTGGAAGACCTCTACATCACCCCTGCACAACGTGGCGGCGGCGCTGGCAAACAGCTGCTGCGGCACCTGGCGCGGATCGCCTGCGACAACGGTTGCGGGCGCTTCGAGTGGAGCGTGCTGGAGTGGAACGAACCGGCGATCCAGTTCTACAAATCCCTGGGCGCCCAGCCTCAGGAAGAGTGGGTGAGGTACCGCATGGATGGCGATGTGCTGCGCGCGTTCGCCCAGGGCTGAGTCCATCGTCAACGCTGTAGGGGCAGCCGCTCGCTATCCGGTTGCTCGCGATTCCTTTCCAGATCCCTCGCTGCCAAGACCGCCCTGTGTACTCGGGGCGGCCGGCGTTTTTCTTCGGGCTTAGGCCCGCCTTCACTGCCCAGGCTCAAAAACCGATCTCACTCGTTGCCGGTTCCTGTTCCCTTGTAGGGACAGGCGGTCGACGCCTGCCTGCTGCCATGAAAACCAGGCAATAGCGGGCTGTTCTCATGCAAATCAATAAATCCCACAATATGGGAGTTATATTTATATATTGAGATTTTATTTGAGTCGGGTTTATAGTCGCCGCCATCAGCTCTTACGCACTCACTGCCAAAAACAACTCACAGGTGAAGCGATGCAGGCGCAATTGATCGCGCTCGATTGGGGAACCACCTCCCTTCGTGCTTACAAACTCGCAGCAGGCGGCCAGGTGCTGGAACAGCGCGCGTTGACCTCGGGGATCATGCAGTTGCCGAAAGTGGCGCGGATGATTGCCGGCCAGCGCTGCGACAACGGTTTCGAACTGGCCTTCGACGACGCCTGCGGCGACTGGCTCGACGCGCAGCCGGGGTTGCCGGTGATTGCCTGCGGCATGGTCGGCAGCGCCCAGGGCTGGCGCGAGGCCAGTTACTGCGAGACCCCGGCGGATGTCGCCCAGCTCGGACAGGCCCTGGTGACCTTGCGCAGCCGGCGCGGGGTGGACGTGCATATCGTGCCGGGGGTGATCCAGCGTTCGCGCTTGCCGAACGTGATGCGGGGCGAAGAAACCCAGGTGCTGGGTGTGCTGCCGCAACTGGCGGGCGGGGCAGGGGACGACGTGCTGATCGGCCTGCCCGGCAGTCATTCCAAATGGGTGCAGGTGGCCGACGGTTGTATCGTCCATTTCGACACCTTCATGACCGGCGAGCTGTTCGCCGTGCTCAGTCAACACAGCATTCTCGGCCGTACCCAGGAGCGTGGCGCGGCGTTCGACACCGAGGCCTTCGATCGCGGCGTGCAGGTGGCCTTGTCCGTCGAGGGCGAGATCGGCCCGCTGTCGACTCTGTTCAGCGCCCGCAGCCTGGGGTTGACCGGTGAACTCAGCGGCCGCGCCCAGCCGGACTATCTGTCGGGCCTGCTGATCGGCCACGAACTTTGCGCACTGGCCGCCGTGCAGCGGCGCCGCCGTCACAGCGACCCGTTGCCATCGATCGTGCTGATCGGCAATGCCCAGCTTTGCGCCCGCTACAGCCGGGCCCTGTCCGCCTGCGGTTTTCCCCGGGTAATCCTGGCCGAACAGGCCACCGAACGCGGTTTATGGCACCTGGCTGAAGCGGCCGGGCTGCTGGCGCGCGTCCCTTGCGCTCATCCTTGAAAAGAGGTCCGACATGCTCAAGCAAGCACTGGCACATAACGGCCTGATCGCCATTCTCCGGGGGCTGCGTCCGCAAGAAGCGGCGGCCATCGGCGAGGTGCTGTATCAGGCGGGGTTTCGGGTTGTCGAGGTGCCGCTCAATTCTCCACAGCCCTTCGACAGCATCCGCATCCTGCGCGACGCCTTGCCCGCCGATTGCCTGATCGGCGCCGGCACGGTGCTGACCCCGGAGCAGGTCGAGCAGGTCAAGGCCGCGGGCGGCCAGGTGATCGTCATGCCCCACAGCGACCCCAGGGTGCTGCGCGCGGCCAGGGCCGCCGGCCTGTATCTGTCCCCCGGCGTGGCCACGCCGACCGAGGCGTTTGCCGCGCTGGCCGAAGGCGCCGACGTGCTCAAGCTGTTCCCCGCCGAGCAGATGGGCCCGGCGGTGGTCAAGGCCTGGCTCGCGGTATTGCCGGCCGGCACCGTGCTGCTGCCGGTGGGCGGGATCACCCCGGACAACATGCAGGTGTTCGTCGACGCCGGGGTCAAGGGCTTCGGCCTCGGTTCCGGGTTGTTCAAGCCGGGGATGAGCGCGGCTGAGGTGGCGACTCGCGCCAAGGCCTATGTCGCCGCCTGGAACGCCCTGGCTTAAGACTTTTTCTGCGCCGTCGGCGCTGCATCCGACAAGAGAGACAAGAAGATGAAAATCACCAAACTGACCACCTTTATCGTTCCGCCACGCTGGTGCTTTCTCAAGGTCGAGACCGACGAGGGCGTCATCGGCTGGGGTGAGCCTGTGGTCGAAGGGCGGGCACACACGGTGGCCGCCGCTGTGGACGAGCTGGCCGATTACCTGATCGGCAAGGACCCGCGCAATATCGAGGACATCTGGACCGTGCTCTACCGCGGCGGCTTCTACCGTGGCGGCGCGATCCACATGAGTGCCCTGGCCGGTATCGACCAGGCGCTGTGGGACATCAAGGGCAAGGCCCTGGGCGTGTCGGTCAGCGACCTGCTGGGTGGCCAGGTGCGAGACAAGATCCGCGTCTATTCGTGGATCGGCGGCGACCGTCCGGCCGATACCGCGCGCGCCGCCAAAGAGGCGGTGGCGCGTGGTTTTACCGCGGTGAAGATGAACGGCACCGAGGAGCTGCAGTTCCTCGATACCTTCGACAAAGTCGACCTGGCCCTGGCCAACGTGGCCGCGGTGCGTGATGCGGTGGGGCCTAACGTCGGGATCGGCGTCGACTTCCATGGCCGGGTGCACAAGCCCATGGCCAAGGTACTGATGAAGGAACTCGATCCCTACAAGCTGATGTTTATCGAAGAACCGGTGCTCAGCGAAAACTACGAGGCCCTCAAGGAGCTGGCGCCGCTGACCAACACGCCGATCGCCCTGGGCGAGCGGCTGTTCTCGCGCTGGGATTTCAAGCGGGTGCTCAGCGAAGGCTACGTCGACATTATCCAGCCGGATGCTTCCCATGCCGGCGGCATCACCGAGACCCGCAAGATCGCCAACATGGCCGAAGCCTACGACGTGGCCCTGGCCCTGCATTGCCCGCTGGGGCCGATTGCCCTGGCCGCCTGCCTGCAACTGGACGCGGCCTGCTACAACGCCTTCATCCAGGAGCAGAGCCTGGGCATCCATTACAACGAAAGCAACGACCTGCTGGACTACGTCAAGGACCCGCGCGTCTTCGACTACCAGCAAGGCATGGTGACGATCCCCAACGGCCCGGGCCTGGGTATCGAGATCAACGAGGAATACGTCATCGAGCGCGCGGCCATCGGCCACCGCTGGCGCAACCCGATCTGGCGCCACGCCGACGGCAGCTTTGCCGAATGGTGAGTTGATTCATTGCTTGTAGGAGCGAGCGTGCTCGCGATGCAGACGACAGGGTCTGACTTCTTATCGCCGTGAAGCAACCGACGCCATCGCGAGCAAGCTCGCTCCTACAGGTACAGAGAAACATTGCCCTCAATAACCATAAGAAGAGGCATCCCCATGCAACCGGAAACCTTCACCGGGCAGGCGTCGCTGGTCGCGCCGAGCCGCAAGCGTTTTTTCATCATGCTGCTGTTGTTCATCACGGTGGTGATCAACTACCTGGACCGCAGCAACCTGTCGATCGCCGCGCCGGCGCTGACCAGCGACCTGGGTATCGACCCGATCCACGTCGGGCTGATTTTCTCGGCCTTCGGCTGGACCTACGCCGCCATGCAGATCCCCGGTGGCTGGCTGGTGGACCGGGTACCGCCGCGCATTCTCTACACCGCGGCGCTGCTGCTGTGGTCGCTGGCGACGGTGATGCTCGGTTTCGCCGCCAGCTTTATCGCCCTGTTCGTCCTGCGCATGGCGGTGGGCGCGCTGGAGGCGCCGGCCTATCCGATCAACAGCCGGGTGGTGACCACCTGGTTTCCCGAGCGCGAACGTGCCACGGCCATCGGCTTTTACACCTCCGGGCAGTTTGTCGGCCTGGCTTTTCTCACCCCGGTGCTGGCCTGGCTGCAGCATGCCTTTGGCTGGCAGATGGTGTTTGTCGTCACCGGCGCGGTGGGCATTCTGTGGGCGGCGATCTGGTACGCGGTGTATCGCGAACCACGGGATTTCAAGGGCGCCAACCCGGCGGAAATCGACCTGATCCGCCAGGGCGGCGGCCTGGTGGATATCCAGCGCGAGACGGCCAAGCGCAAGGCGCGTTTCAACTGGACGGACCTGGGGATCGTCCTGAGCAAGCGCAAGCTGTGGGGCATTTATCTGGGGCAGTTCTGCCTCAATTCGACCCTGTGGTTTTTCCTCACCTGGTTCCCCACTTACCTGGTGAAGTACCGCGGCATGGACTTCATCAAGTCCGGCCTGCTGGCGTCGCTGCCGTTCCTCGCGGCCTTTGTCGGCGTGCTGTGTTCCGGGTTCTTCTCCGACTGGCTGATCCGGCGTGGCGCCTCGGTGGGTTTTGCCCGCAAGCTGCCGATCATTGGCGGGCTGCTGATTTCCACCTCGATCATCGGCGCCAACTTCGTCGAGTCGACGCCGCTGGTGATCGCCTTCCTGGCGCTGGCGTTCTTCGGTAACGGCCTGGCCTCGATCACCTGGTCGCTGGTCTCGACCCTGGCGCCGGCACGGTTGCTAGGGTTGACCGGCGGGGTGTTCAACTTCATCGGCAACCTGTCGGCGATTGCCACGCCGATCGTCATCGGCTTCCTGGCCAGCGGCGACTCCTTCGCCCCGGCCATTACCTACATTGCCGTGCTGGCGCTGGCGGGGGCCTTGTCCTACGTGCTGCTGGTGGGCAAGGTCGAGCGTATCGAGTTGTAGTGGCGGGGGGCGGGCGACCATAATGCCGCCCGTTCTCACCCTCAAAAGGCTGGATATGCAGGACGACGCAGCAAAGACCGCCAAGGATGCCGCCCCCACCGGTACCCAGACATTGCTCCGTGGCCTGGCGGTGGTGCAGGCCGTGGCCAGCGGTGCCCGCGACCTCAAGGAAATCGCCCGGCTGATCGGCACCACCCGCAGCACCACCCATCGCCTGGCCAGTTGCCTGGTGGACGAGCGTTACCTGAGGGTGGTGCCGCAGGTCGGCTACCTGCTGGGGCCGAAGCTGATCGAGCTGGGTTTCCAGGCGCGCGAAGCCTTGCCGTTGGTGACCCTGGCCAGGCCATTCCTCGACGAGCTGTCGGCGTTGACCGGCGACACCATTCACCTGGCGATCCGCGAAGACGACGATGTGCTGTACCTGCACAAGAACCCTGGGCGCAACGGCCCGGAAATGCGCTCGCGGGTCGGCCATCGCATGCCGCTGGCGCGCACCGGGATCGGCAAGGCGCTGCTGCTCGATAGCACGCCGCAGGAGTGGCAGCGTTTATATGAAGTGAGCCTGCCGGCGGGCGGCAGGAATGCCCTCTGGCCGCAGCATGAAGAGCCGACCTGGGAGCAGTTCCAGCAGCGCATGCAGGAATATGTGACGGGCGGTTATGCCTTCGACCTGGAGGACAACGAACCGTCGATCCGTTGCGTGGCGGCGCCGATCCGCGATGCCAGCGGCAAGATCGTCGCCGGCATCAGTATCGCCAGCACCGTGCCGTACATGCCGCTGGAGAAGATGGCCGAGCTGATCCCGGTGATCAAGCAGGCCGCGGCTGGTATCTCCGCCGAGCTCGGCGGCTGACTCAGGCTTCTGTAGGAGCGGAGCTTGCCCGCGATGGGATTTTTCCAGGTCCATCGTCATCGCGGGCAAGCCTCGCTCCTACAGCACGCGGTTTATTGCTTGAGGGTCGCCATGTCGATGACGAAGCGGTATTTCACATCGCCGGCGATCATCCGCGCGTAAGCCTCGTTGATCTGGCGGATGTCGAGCATTTCGATGTCGCAGGTGATGTTGTGCTCGGCGCAGAAATCCAGCACTTCCTGGGTTTCGGCAATGCCGCCGATCAGCGAGCCGGCCAGCACGCGACGGCCCAGCACCAGCTTGGCCGCGTGCACGGGCGGGTCCACCGGTTCGATCAGGCCGACCAGGATGTGTACACCGTCAAAACGCAGGGTATCCAGGTAGGGGTTGAGGTCGTGTTGCACCGGGATGGTGTCCAGCAGGAAGTCGAAGCGGCCGGCCGCGGCTTTCATCTGCTCGGCATCAGTGGAGACAATCACATGATCGGCGCCCTGGCGACGACCTTCCTCGGCCTTGCTCGCCGAACGGGTGAACAGGGTCACTTCTGCGCCCAGGGCCTTGGCGAACTTGATGCCCATGTGGCCCAGGCCGCCCATGCCGAGAATGCCCACCTTGTCGCCGGCCTTCACCCCGTAATGCTTGAGCGGCGAGTAGGTGGTGATGCCCGCGCAGAGGATCGGCGCGGCGCTGGCCAGGTCGAGTTTCTCGGGGATACGCACGACAAAGTGCTCGCTGACCACGATGCTGTCGGAGTACCCGCCCATGGTGTTGCTGCCGTCGACCCGGTCCGGGGTCGCGTAGGTCATGGTCGGGCCTTCCAGGCAGTATTGCTCCAGGTTGGCGGCGCAGGCCTCGCAATGCCGGCAGGAGTCGACCATGCAGCCGACGCCGACCAGGTCGCCGACCTTGTGCCTGGTCACGTGGGCACCGACCGCGGTGACCTTGCCGACGATCTCGTGGCCCGGCATCAGCGGGTACACGGCGATGCCCCATTCATTGCGGGCCTGGTGGATATCGGAGTGGCAGACGCCGCAGTAGAGAATCTCGATGGCCACGTCGTCGGGGCGCGGGCTGCGTCGCTGAAAGCTCATGGGGGCGAGGGGCGTGGTGGCTGACTGGGCGGCGTAACCGATGGCTGTGTACATGATGAACCTCGCAAAAGCACTGACAGGTGAGGCGGGCCATTCTCGGCGCCGCTGCCGGGCGCGAACATGGCGATTCCTCGGCATGTCATGCCTATTCCTCCGCCATCGGCGATTGGCGCGCGGCATTGGCGTTCAGACCTGCGATGATGTTTTCATCCCTTTTCCCGTGAAGTTTTCCCCATGTTGTTGACCCGTCATCTCGATGCCAACGCCACCCTGGTATCCCTGATCCAGCCCCTTGCGACCCGCGATGGTTTCGTCCCCACCGAGCTGCCGGGGGTCATGGTGCTGCGGGCCAGTTGTGATGTGGCCCGCGGCCCGCAGATCTATGAGCCGAGCCTGATGATCATCGTCCAGGGCAGCAAACTGGCGTACCTGGGCCCGCGGACCCTGGAGTACGGCGCCGGGCATTACCTGATCCAGGCGTTGTCGGTGCCTTTCGAGTGCGAGACTTTCGCCATGCCCAATGCGCCGTTGCTCGGGGTGTCCATCGCCCTCGACCGGGCCTTGTTGGGCGAACTGGTGCTGGCGATGGGCGTTGCCGCAGGACGCAGTGCCCAGGCGCAAACCCCGGAGTCCATGACCTCGGTGGTGCTCGACGACACCATGCGCGGTTGCGTGGAGCGCCTGCTGCGCTGCCTGCACGATCCTCTGGAATGCAAGGTCATGGGCCAGGCGCGTTTGCGCGAGTTGATGTTCACCGTCTTGCGCGGGCCGCAGGCCGATGTGCTGCGCGCGCTGGTGGAGCAGCATGGGCAGTTCGCGCGGATTTCCGCCTCGCTGAATCACTTGCACGAGCATTACACCGAGCCGCTGAACGTCGAGACCCTGGCCCGTTGCGCGAACATGAGCGCCTCGACCTTCCATGAGCACTTCAAGCGCAGCACGCTGCTGTCGCCGGTGCAGTACCTCAAGCGCCTGCGCTTGCTCAAGGCGCAGCAGTTGCTGCTGGGGGAAGGGCTGGGCGTGGCCCAGGTGGCGCATCGGGTGGGGTACCAGAGCACCTCTCAGTTCAGTCGTGAATACAAGCGCTACTTCGAGCGCAATCCGGGGGATGAGCGAGCAGCGTGATGGCGTGGCGCGACACTCTTCTGTAGGAGCGAGGCTTGCCCGCGATGAATAGCGACGCGGTCTGACAGAGACATTGCCAAGGCCTTATCGCACGCAAGCTGTGCTCCTACAGAAGCGGGGCAGTGGTGCTGGCAAATAAAAAAGGCCCCCGTTCGGGAGCCTTTTTTCTTTGAGTGTACGCCTTACATGTTCGGGTAAGTCGGGCCGCCCGCGCCTTCCGGCGCGACCCAGGTGATGTTCTGCGCCGGGTCCTTGATGTCGCAGGTCTTGCAGTGCACGCAGTTCTGGGCATTGATCTGGAAGCGCTTCTCGCCGTCTTCCTTGGTGATCACTTCATACACCCCGGCCGGGCAGTAGCGTTGAGCAGGCTCATCGTACAGCGGCAGGTTCTTGCCGATCGGGATGCTCGGGTCGCTCAGCTTCAGGTGGCAAGGCTGTTCTTCTTCATGGTTGGTACCCGAGATGAACACCGAGCTGAGTTTGTCGAAGCTGAGCTTGCCGTCCGGTTTCGGGTAGTCGATCTTCTTGCAGTCCGCCGCCAGCTTCAGGCAGGCGTAGTCCGGCTTGGTGTCGTGCAGGGTGAACGGCAGCTTGCCGCCGAAGATGTTCTGGTCGACCCAGTTGAAACCGCCGCCGACGATGGCGCCGTACTTGTGGATCGCCGGGCCGAAGTTGCGGCTGGCGAACAGCTCTTCGTACAGCCAGCTGGACTTGAACGCTTCTACATAGGTGTTCAGTTCGTCGGCACCTTCGGAGCCGGCGAACAGCGCATCGGCCACGGCGTCAGCGGCGAGCATGCCGGACTTCATGGCGGTGTGGCTGCCCTTGATCTTGGCGAAGTTCAGGGTGCCCAGGTCGCAACCGATCAGCGCGCCGCCCTTGAACACCATCTTCGGCAGCGAGTTCAGGCCGCCTTTGCAGATGGCCCGCGCGCCGTAGCTGACGCGCTTGCCACCTTCCAGGTACTGCTTGAACACAGGGTGATGCTTGAGGCGCTGGAACTCGTCGAACGGCGACAGGTAGGTGTTGCTGTAGGACAGGTCGACGATCAGGCCGACCACCACCTGGTTGTTTTCCAGGTGATAAAGGAAGGAGCCGCCGGTGTTCTCGGTGCCCATGATGTCCAGCGGCCAGCCGGCGGTGTGGACCACCAGGCCTGGCTGATGCTTGGCCGGGTCGACTTCCCAGATTTCCTTGAGGCCGATGCCGTAGTGCTGGGCGTCGGCGTCGCTGTCCAGGTTGAAGCGCTTGATCAGCTGCTTGCCGATGTGGCCACGGCAGCCTTCGGCGAACAGGGTGTATTTGCCACGCAGCTCCATGCCGGGGGTGTACAGGCCTTCCTTCGGATTGCCTTCGCGATCGACACCCAGATCGCCGGTGATGATCCCGCGGACCACGCCGTTCTCGTCGAACAGCGCTTCCTGGGCGGCGAAGCCCGGGTAGATTTCCACGCCCAGGTTCTCGGCCTGCTGGGCCAGCCAGCGGCACAGGTTGCCCAGGGAGATGATGTAGTTGCCTTCGTTGTGCATGGTCTTGGGCACAAAGAAGTCGGGAACTTTGGTCGCGCTGTCGGCGTTTTTCAGGACATAGATGTCATCGCGCTGGACCGGGGTGTTCAGCGGGGCGCCGAGTTCCTTCCAGTCCGGGAACAACTCGTTCAGGGCGCGCGGTTCGAACACGGCGCCGGAAAGAATGTGAGCACCGACTTCGGAGCCTTTCTCGACCACGCAGACGCTGATTTCCTTACCGGCTTCGGCGGCCTTCTGCTTCAGTCGGCAGGCGGCGGACAAGCCAGCGGGGCCGGCACCGACGATGACCACGTCGAATTCCATGTATTCGCGTTCCACTAGGCTATCTCCTACTCAAGGCTCAACGGTTTTTTTCTAATTGGAGGTTGGGTGTCGCATCGATGGTTTTCTCCGCCAAACAGGGGAGGGGACAATGAACGACCCGCCTTTATCTCTAGGCGGCGCATTATATCTACACCACTCTTAGCGTCCAATACAAACGTTTGTTTGAATTTGCTGCAGCCCATGTAAATCAAAGAAGCGCGGCTTATGACAGACCATTTTGGCGTATTGACCAGAATAGGCGTTCCGGTCAAGATACGGTCGGTTTTGCGCTCGCCGTAGGCTGACTGTTGGTTTCAAGAGCACCTCTAAAGACAGGGCGGAGGCAGTACAAGGTGACGCAACGCGCAGTTTACACGCCGCGCTAAAGAATGACCGGCCAGTCGCTACTGACGAACGGTCATCATCCCGTGAGCAGGGTCATCTGTCTGCTGTCCCAAGGGGCAATGCCAGCGTTTTTAGAGGTGCCCTTGTGCCCGATGAGCATCAACCGCCAGGTTCGCCTAGGCGACTTTCTTTTCACCGGAGAGTAACGAGGAATCCATGAAGGTTCTTGTAGCTGTCAAACGCGTTGTCGATTACAACGTCAAGGTTCGCGTCAAGGCGGACAATTCCGGCGTCGACCTCGCCAACGTCAAGATGTCGATGAACCCTTTCTGCGAAATCGCAGTGGAAGAAGCCGTACGCCTGAAAGAAAAAGGCGTAGCGACTGAAATCGTCGTCGTCTCCATCGGTCCCGCTACTGCTCAAGAGCAACTGCGTACCGCCCTGGCGTTGGGTGCCGATCGTGCCATCCTCGTCGAATCCGCTGATGAACTGAACTCGCTGGCCGTGGCCAAGCTGCTCAAGGCCGTGGTCGACAAGGAACAGCCTCAACTGGTGATCCTTGGCAAGCAAGCCATCGACAGCGACAACAACCAGACCGGCCAGATGCTGGCTGCCCTGAGCGGTTACGCTCAAGGCACCTTCGCCTCCAAGGTCGAAGTGTCGGGCGACAAGGTTGCCGTGACCCGTGAAATCGACGGCGGTCTGCAAACCGTTTCGCTGAACCTGCCAGCGATCGTCACCACCGACCTGCGTTTGAACGAGCCGCGCTACGCGTCCCTGCCAAACATCATGAAAGCCAAGAAGAAGCCGCTTGAAGTGCTGACTCCTGATGCTTTGGGCGTTTCCACCGCCTCTACCAACAAGACCCTGAAAGTCGAAGCGCCGGCTGCACGCAGCGCGGGTATCAAGGTCAAGTCGGTCGCTGAACTGGTCGAGAAACTGAAAAACGAAGCGAAGGTAATCTGATCATGACTATCTTGGTAATCGCTGAACACGACAACAAGGTGCTGGCCCCGGCCACCCTGAACACCGTTGCCGCCGCTGCCAAAATTGGCGGCGACATCCACGTTCTGGTTGCCGGCCAGGGCGCTGGCGCCGTGGCTGAAGCCGCTGCGAAAATCGCTGGCGTGAGCAAAGTCCTGTCCGCTGACAACGCCGCCTACGCGCACCAGCTGCCGGAAAACGTTGCCCCTCTGGTAGCAGAGCTGGGCAAGGGCTACAGCCACATCCTGGCCGCCGCCACTTCCAACGGCAAAAACATCCTGCCGCGGGTTGCCGCGCAACTGGACGTCGACCAGATCTCCGAGATCATCTCGGTAGAAAGCGCCGACACCTTCAAGCGTCCGATCTATGCCGGTAACGCCATCGCCACCGTGCAATCGAACGCTGCCGTGAAGGTCATCACCGTGCGTGCCACCGGTTTCGACCCGGTTGCCGCCGAAGGTGGTTCGGCCGCTGTCGAAGCGGTTGCTGCCGCTCACGATGCAGGCAAATCGAGCTTCGTCGGCGAAGAGCTGGCCAAGTCCGACCGTCCTGAACTGACCGCTGCCAAGATCGTCATTTCCGGCGGCCGCGGCATGCAGAACGGCGACAACTTCAAGCACCTGTACGCCCTGGCCGACAAGCTGGGCGCCGCCGTGGGTGCTTCGCGCGCCGCGGTCGACGCAGGTTTCGTACCCAACGACATGCAGGTCGGCCAGACCGGCAAGATCGTTGCGCCACAGCTGTACATCGCCGTCGGTATCTCCGGTGCGATCCAGCACCTGGCCGGCATGAAAGACTCCAAGGTGATCGTTGCGATCAACAAGGACGAAGAAGCGCCGATCTTCCAGGTGGCCGACTACGGCCTGGTAGCGGACTTGTTCGAAGCCGTACCTGAGCTGGAGAAGCTGGTCTAATCCAGCGGCTTCACTTATAAAGAGCCCGGTCTTTTGGCCGGGCTTTTTTATTGTCTGGGATGTGAGTGGGAGAATTTCGCCATGGATCTGCGCCGCCTGGGTGGTCTGTCAGTGCTGCTGGGCCTGACATTGATGCCGTTGTCGTTGATGGCCGCCGGCAAATGCGAGCGCCTGGTGGTGACCGGCAGTCCGGATGCCCCGCCTTATCTGTGGCGCGACCCGCAGGACCCCAGCCACCTGATTGGCGCCAGCGCCGAACTGCTGCAGCACGTTGCGCAGGAGCTGGGAATCAAGGTCGAACTGTTGTATGCCGGCAAACGCTCCGCCGCCCTGGATGAAGTGCGCAGCGGACGCATGGACATGCTGGCCGACGCCCCGCTGACGGTGAATGAGCTGGAAGCGCTGGACTACATTCATCCGCCGTTGCTGGAGAACGACTTCCTGGTCTGGACCCGCAAGGGCTCTACGCTGAGCTACAGCCAGCCGTCGGACCTGCATGGGCATACCGGCGCAGTGTCGGAAAGGGCGCGCCTGACGCCGCCCTTCGAGGCCTTCGCCAAGGATCAATTGAGCCTGACCCGTATGCCGAACCTGACCCAGGCGTTCCAGAAACTGCTGCTGGGGGAGGTGGAGTACGTACTGGCCGGACGCTACGCCGGCATGGCCCTGGCCCAGTCGCTGGGCATGGCCAACGATCTGCTGGCTTTTGAGCAGCCCGCCGACAAACCCGGCCTGTTCCTGGCTGTCTCACACAACTCAGCCTGCAATGACCCATGGTTGCGCGGACAGTTGGCGAAAAAGATGACAGAATTGCCCGCGTCCGGTCTGACGGAAGCCGTGCTGCAGCGCAATCTCGAGCGTTGGAAGGCACAGTTGCAGCAACCTGTCAGTACCCCCAAACAGTAGGGATTTCTAGTGAGTATTCGACCTCTTTTCGCTGCCCTGGCCGTCCTGGCTCTGGCGGGTTGCGCAGCCGATCCGGCGCCGAATGAACAAATGCGCCTGACCGAACAAACCCTGGCCCAGGCCAAGGCCGTGGGGGCCACGGCAGAGGATGTGCCGGAAATGAAACTGGCCGAGGACAAGTTCGCCCGCGCCCAACGCAACATGCAGGAAGAGTCGTTCAAGCACGCGCGCATGCGTGCCGAGCAGGCGGAACTGGATGCGCGCCTGGCCGAGGCGCGCGTCCTGACCCTGAAAAGCCAGGAACAGCTGAACCTGGTCCAGACCCGCATCACTCGCCTGCGCAAGCAGTTGGGAGATGCCCAATGATTCGTCTGACTCGAGTATTGGGTGGCGTGCTGCTGATCGCCTGCACCGGCCTCTACGGCTGCGCCGGGCAACGCAGCGAAGCAGCGCTGGAACAGGCCAGCGAAGACTTCCAGAAGGTCAAGGAAGACTCCAACGTGCTGCGCATCGCGCCCAAGGATGTGATCCGTGCCGGTGAGTCCCTGGCCCGGGCCGATCGCCTGTCCAGCTACTGGGGCAGCGGTTCGGATGTGGTGCACTACGCCTACCTCAGCCAGCGCTACAGCGAAATCGCCCGCGAGCACACCAACCAGGCGCTGAACCAGGAGCAGGCGGCCAAGCTCGAACTCGAACGCCAGCGCCTGCAACTGGCGCTGCGCGAGGCCAAGCTGCTGAGCGTGCAGCAACAGGGCAAGTGGCTGGAAGAGCAGATCATCAACCTGGCCACCACCCAGACCGATCGCGGGCTGGTGATGACCCTGGGTGATGTGCTGTTCGACACCGGCGAGGCGGAGCTGAAAAGCTCGGCCAACCGCACTGTGCTCAAGGTCGTGCAGTTTCTCCAGCTGAACCCCAAGCGCGTGGTGCGGATTGAGGGTTACACGGACAACACCGGCGACAAGCAGAGCAATCTGAAACTGTCCCGCGACCGGGCGCAGGCCGTGGCCGATATCCTGGTGGACCTGGGGGTCGAGGAGAAACGGGTCCAGGTCGAAGGTTATGGTGATGAGTACCCGGTCGAGGCCAATGCCTCCGAACGTGGGCGAGCGCAGAACCGTCGGGTGGAAATCGTCTTCTCCGACGAGAAAGGCCAGCTGGGCGCCGCGCGCTAAGACGCGGATGGTCAAAACAACCCGGTTTCCCTGTGGAGCCGGGTTTTTTTGTGCCTGACGATTGGCACACAAAACAGTACAGTTTTTGCTGACACTGCCCTGTACGGTCGACTATTGTGGCAACTGTCCCAGTACACTTATGAACTGTTCCGGTATCGTCATCCACAAGAATAAAATGCCGGTGAAATCGAGTGCAGCGTCATGACCAATCTCTTGCTTTATCAACGTATCGCTCAGCAGCTGGCTGAAGATATCCGTCGTGGTGTGTACCAGCCCGGGGAGCGCGTACCCTCGGTACGCAAGATGAGTTCCCAGCTCAACGTCAGCCATGCCACGGTGCTCCAGGCCTACGCCAATCTCGAGGACCAGGGGCTGATCCGCGCCCGTCCGCAGTCGGGTTATTACGTGCACCAGACCCCGGCGCTGACCGCGCCGACCCCGGACATCGCCCGGGTCGAACGGCCGGGCCTGGTGACGCGCAGCAGCATCATTCATCAGGTGTTGGTGGAGTCGCGCCGTGAAGGCGTGTTTCCGCTGGGCGCTGCGGTGCCCAGCGTCGATTACCTGCCGGTGCGGGCGCTGCACCAGCAACTGGCCAAGGTCACCCGTTTCCACAGCCCGCGCGCCTTCAGCTACATGTTCAGCCCCGGTTTCGAGCCGTTGCGCCGACAGGTGGCGATTCGCATGCGCGACGCCGGCGTGGTGGTCGATCCGTCCGAAGTGGTGATCACCCACGGCTGCGTGGATGCCCTGCAGATGTCGTTGCGCGTGCTGACCCGCCCGGGCGACCTGATCGCCGCGGAGTCGCCGACTTACTACGGCCTGCTGCAACTGGCCGACCTGCTCGGGCTCAAGGTCATCGAGATTCCCAGCGACCCTTCCACCGGCATGAGCCTGGAGGCGCTGCAACTGGCGGCCAACCAATGGTCGATCAAGGCCCTGGTGCTGACCACGCGCCTGAGCAATCCACTGGGCGGCACCATGCCGGAAGAGCGACAGAAGCAATTGCTGCGCCTGGCCTCGGATTTCGATATCCAGGTGGTCGAGGACGATATCTACGGCGAACTGATGTTCGAGGTCGGTCGTACCAAGGCGCTGAAAGCCTATGACCGGCTGGATCGGGTGATCTATTGCTCGAGCTTTTCCAAGACCCTGTCACCCGGCGTGCGCATCGGCTGGATGATTGCCGGCAAGTACCAGCAGGAAATCCAGCGCTTGCAGACCTTCAGCACTCATTCGGCCTGCAGCGTCACCCAGATGGGGGTCGCGGCCTACCTGGAGAACGGCGGTTACGACCGGCATCTACGTTTTATCCGTCAGGAGTACCGCAAGAACCTCAGCGCGTTTCAGCTGGCGGTGCAGCAGTACTTTCCAGAGGGTACGCAGATTACCCGTCCGAACGGCGGTTTCATTCTCTGGGTCAGCCTGCCGGGGCGGGTCAATACCCAGGAATTGCATGTCCGGGCATTGCAGCAGGGCATCAGTATCGCGCCGGGGCTGATCTTCAGTAATACCGAGCAGTTCAACCACTGCATTCGCCTCAACTGCGGCACCCCGTGGAATCGCGAGGCCGAGCGGGCGCTGATGACCCTGGGCATGTTGGCCAGCCAGCTGTGCCAGGAGGCTGCGGGCGGTTTTTGAAGGATCGGTTACCGCGCTTGTTTTCGCGCGGTCAACAGGCGAGCATATGGCTCTTCGCCGCCAATCCTGTTGTCTCTCTATGAAAGCGATTTTTCCTGTTGCCTGGGTCTTGGTCAGTGTCTTGAGTGCTTTTGGCACGGCCAGCGTCCTGGCGGCTCCAGCCCAGGAAAAGGTCGCGACAAGCGCCACCGCGAATAAGTCGCAGAAAACCGCAGCAGCCAAGAAAACCGCACCGGTAAAGAAGGCGACCGCGACCAGCAAGGCCAACCCCAAGGCCAAGGCCCAGAAAAGGCGTGCGCCGATTGCCTCCAAGTCCAAGCCTGCCAGCGAAATCGTGAAGACGCGTTTGCCATCAGCCAATGTGGATCTGAGCCTGCCGCCGGAGATGGTCAAGCAATTGCAGCCGATCGGTTCGGTCAACCAACCCAAACGCACTCCGTTGTTGCCGCCGATGTTCGGCGAGAAACCCAAGGACGACAGTCCGTTCCAGCTCAACGGCCGCCTGCTGAGCAACGAAATGCAGTTGCAGCTGCGCAATGACGAGCGGCGTGATGTGGAAGGCGCGGCGCTGGATTTCGAGTTCAAGCAGTAAACCCTCATCCTGACTGTGACCCGCGGCCCTGACGCTTTGTCGGAGACTGGTCAGTCACGCGAGCCCGAGAGCAAAAACCAGCGGATGGCCAATTTCAAACGGCTGTTTTAGCGGTTACTCTAGTCCGCGTCATTTCAATACTTTGCCCGTCGCGAGGAGCTTGTCGTCATGAACTGCCGTGAAGGCTGTGGCGCCTGTTGCATTGCCCCTTCCATCAGTACCCCGATTCCTGGAATGCCCAATGGCAAACCGGCCGGAGAACGTTGCATCCATCTTTCTGTCGAACTGCTGTGCGGTTTGTTCGGCCAAGCCGAACGGCCCGCCGTCTGTGGTGCGTTCCAGGCCGATGTCGAAGTCTGCGGCGGCAGCCGGGAAGAGGCTATCCGCTTGTTGGGCTGGTGGGAGCAAGTGACGGCGGCGTGAAGTGTTTTCAATGAACGGAACTTCAACAATAAGGAATAAGACAATGGGTTCGCTGCATCGAATTGCTGTGCTCTGTGGGTTGACCGTTCTGCTCTCGGCCACCGCCCACGCCGAAGATTGGCAAACGGCCAAGGATGAAGACGGCATCAAGGTCTCCTTGAGTGAAGTGGCCGGTTCCAAATACAAGGCCTACCGGGGCGTCACCACCATGAAAACCAGCGTGGCCAAGCTGCGCGCGCTGCAGGACGACGTGACAGGCGCCTGTGCCTGGATTCACGAATGCAAGTCGCAGAAACTGCTCAAGCACGAAGGTGAGCAGAGCTGGACCTACACCCAGTTCAATACCCCGTGGCCGGTTACCCCGCGTGATTCGGTGCTGCACGTCACCACCAGCGAAGCAGCCGACGGCAGCCTGACCCGCAAGCTCGAAGGCGTACCGACCTATGTTCCCGACGAGAAAGGTTTCGTGCGTGTCGCCCAGGTCGAAGGTTTCTGGAAATTCGTGCCCAAGGGCGCGGACCAGGTCGAAGTGACCTACCAGGTGCACACCGAGCCGGGCGGTAGCGTGCCGTCCTGGCTGGCCAACAAGTTTGTCGTGGATGCGCCGTTCAACACCCTCAAGGCACTCAAGGCGCGCGCCGAGAAGCCGTAAGCGTCGATCGTTGCAAAAAAAAAGGCTGCCCCAGGGCGGCCTTTTTTAATGGCGCCGCCGGGCCCCTGGTTTGAACGATTACTGGCTCTTCAGGGTCGACATCTTGTGAGTCCATCCATGGGCTTCATCAAGGAGGCACTGATGCAAAAGTGGCAAGTCACTTTCGTTGACGATCATGGTGTCCAGTCAGTGGAGCAATTCGACTGTGAGCAGCAGCCCAGTATGGAGGAGGCGGCACAATTGATTCGCGCAAAGCTCCTACCGGTTCCGGCCGAGCTTGACCTCAACGATCTGGAGGGGCGTACCGATGACCCTACGCTCAAGAGCCTGAAAGATCAGAACAGCATTCAAATCCTCAGCATTGCTCCAATTTAATCTTTAATGCGCAAAGCCCTACCGAGCTTGAACCCAGACCTTGGCAGCGCCTGCGTCTTGGCGCTACTCTGCATTCGAGATCAGCGAATGAATCGCTAAGGTCTGGTCTTGTCAGCTACATGCTTGTTTCCTGGCGGCGATCTTCTCGCCGCAAGCCTGCACCGTGCGGTGACAGGCAAGGGAGTACGGAAAGTCTATCCATCGGTTTGAGGAGGACGTTTCATGAGCACAGCC
This sequence comes from Pseudomonas sp. T8, assembly GCF_024610635.1. Classification (NCBI taxonomy): domain Bacteria; kingdom Pseudomonadati; phylum Pseudomonadota; class Gammaproteobacteria; order Pseudomonadales; family Pseudomonadaceae; genus Pseudomonas; species Pseudomonas sp. T8. The sequence goes on along the minus strand of NZ_CP102374.1, from coordinate 2,240,735 downwards.
TATCAAGAAGACATCAGCAGCAGCGTGCTGCGCCGCATGAAAGAAGGCGGTTTCGACTTTTCACGATTCCATCCCATCGAGTTCTACGCCATTTTCCCGGACGAGGAGCGGGCACGCAGGGCGGCAGGGCAGTTCCGCGGTGAATCCTTGAATGCCCAGGTCAGCGTGCGCGATGACGGCGCCTGGTACCTGGAGCTGAGCAAGGTGATGTACGCCACCTACGGCGGCATCGGCGATTTCGAGCAGGACTTTGAAGCGGTGGTCGCGCCCCTGGGCGGGATCATCGAGGGTTGGGGCGTGAAGCAGGAGGTTCGAGGGCGACTCGTTTAGTGCATATGAATAGCGTCAAGACTCAGCATCGGCTGACCTTCGGGTCGGCCGATTTCGTTTCTGCCTCCGGGATCTGTAGGAGCGCAGCTTGCCCGCGATAAGGGGACGCGGTCTTTCGGCAAAACCGCATCGGCCTTATCGCGGGCAAGCCTCGCTCCTACAAAACGCGCGGGCAAAAAAAGGCCACCCGCTGAGGGTGGCCAAAAGGGAAGACCGGTAGGAGAGGAAACCGGTCGGGACATTCCAGGGCCGGCTGCCATGGGCGCCATGAAGGTGGGGCGTCGACTGCGCGCCTTGGCGGCGCTGAAGTCATCTGCGTTGTTGCAGCGAATTCTGCGCAGTTTTGCCCAGGCGGTGAAATCAAGTCTGGCTATGTCGTCGATAGCCATTGCATTACGTTGCAATAGAGCGGCCGCCGAGGAGTTCACTCGACTGTAGGAGCGAGGCTTGCCCGCGATGACGTCCCGAAGGACACCTCCCCGAGCCAGCTTTATTGCGCCGCCTGTTTACGCCCCGCCATATGCTTCAGATACCCCACCAGCAACTCCAGCTCGGCATCCGGCAATACGCTGCTTGCGAAGGCCGGCATCTTCGCCTGCGGCCAGCGGCGCAGGCTCTGCGGGTCACGGATGTAACGCTTGAGGAAGTCCGCGCCGAAATACTCGGTGGGGCTGTAGGGGATATTCAGGTCCGGGCCGAACTGCGAGTCGCCGGCGCCGTTGAGGCGATGGCAGGCCAGGCAGTTCTTCTGGAACAGGGCGAAGCCCTGGTTCACCGGGTCGCCGGCCGCCAGCTTGGGGTCCGGGCGCAGGGCCGGGAAACGTTCCGCCACCGGCGCCAGGCGCTTGATGCTCGCCACTTCGAACGGCCATTGCTCGGGGCTGATATGACCAGCCTGCGGGTTGGTCCACACCAGGTAGAAAGGCCCGGCGCTGTGCTTGCCTTCAGCCAGGGGCGGCCAGGGCTTGGCCGGGTCTTCGATGGCCAGCCAAGCCTGGGCGCCGTCCTGGGTGAGCAGGGGCGCGGCGGGCAGTTCGGCGGCGAAACCGTCCAGGGCGACGGCCTGCAGATGGTCATCGGCCTTGATGCCGGTGAGCAGGGCCGAGATCGGCACCGCGCGGTAACTCATGTCGCGTTTGTACGACACGTCATCCTTGACGGTGACGGTCCGGGCCAAAGGGTGCTTGAGCAGTTCATCGGTCTGCCAGGTGCGGCTGCCGGCCCCCAGTTCCAGGGTCAGCTGCGCGGCATGCACGGGCGTGGTGAGCAGCAGGGCGCTGCACAGGAGGATAAGAGATTTCAATTGATCGCTGTTCCGTCGCTGGGGTGGAGAGCTCCGCGTAGGGCCTGTCTCCAGTTTTCTGATAAGCGCGACAACGCCCTGATTCAGCGTAGCCGCAGCGTCAGAAAGAGTGGCACACAAGTGCCGGCCCCGGTAGCGAACCGGAGTACAAAGATTCGATTGCGTGACGGTATGGCCACGCCTCTAGCCGATCACTTTGGTGAGGTTCGGCAAGATCAGAAGCAAGGTGGTTGCGAACAGAATGAGCCCCGCTTGACGGACTTTCGAATGCTTGAACATGGCTGAATGCCTTTTGTTGTTATTCCTGAACATCAACTGCATGCCTGCCGCTTCACTATGGTCAGGCGATGTGTCCCTTTTCTTGCGCGTGCACCGGCAAGACCCGGCTGCAACGATTCACTGCCTACAGTCCTACCTTAGGGTCCTTGTAACCCTTGGCTTAGATCCATTTCATATCAGCTAATAGGCGGATGCTTTAAAAAACGCATGAGGCCTATTGCCATCTTCTTGCCCGCCCTTTGTCTAGACAGTTCCGTTATGCGGCGGGCGGAATCCATTAGCTCACTACCGTTCGTCTGAGCGTGACCGTCAAGGTCAGTGAGCGCATCGGTCATTGAATCCGGGGCCCTCGGGGCCAAGAGTGGGAGCCCTGTCATCATTCATCTGCACAGCGGTTCGAGGACGTCATGACCCAGGCTTTGATATTCGATGCATTACGCACCCCCCGTGGCAAAGGCAAGGCCGACGGCGCCTTGCACAGCGTCAAGCCGGTGAACCTGCTGGCCGGGCTGCTCGATGCCCTGCAGCGGCGTAGCGAACTCGACACCAGCCAGGTCGACGACATCGTGCTCGGCTGTGTGACGCCGATCGGCGACCAGGGGGCCGACATCGCCAAGACCGCGGCGCTGGTCGCCGACTGGGACGTCAGCGTGGCCGGGGTGCAGATCAACCGCTTTTGCGCCTCGGGCCTCGAGGCGGTGAACCTGGGGGCGATGAAAGTGCGCTCCGGCTTCGAGGACCTGGTGGTGGTCGGCGGCGTCGAGTCGATGTCACGGGTGCCCATGGGCAGCGACGGCGGCGCCTGGGTGCTCGACCCGCAAACCAACATGCACAGCCATTTCACCCCGCAAGGCATAGGCGCGGACCTGATCGCCACCCTGGAAGGCTTCAGCCGCGAGGATGTCGACAGCTTTGCCCTGCAATCCCAGCAAAAGGCCGCGCGGGCCAGGGCGGCAGGAGCTTTCAGCAAGTCCCTGGTGCCGGTGCAAGACCAGAATGGCATCGTCCTGCTGGATCACGATGAATTCATTCGCGCCGATTCCACCCTCGAGGGCCTGGGCAAGCTCAAGCCCAGCTTCGAGATGATCGGCCAGATGGGCTTCGACGCCACCGCCTTGCGGGTCTACAGCCATGTCGAGCGCATCCACCACGTGCACACCCCGGGCAACAGCTCAGGGATAGTCGACGGTGCGGCGCTGATGCTGATCGGCTCCGAAGCCAAGGGCCAGGCGCTGGGCCTCAAGCCGCGGGCGCGGATCGTCGCCACGGCGGTCACCAGCACCGATCCGACCATCATGCTCACCGGGCCGGCGCCGGCCACGCGCAAGGCACTGGCCAAGGCCGGGCTGCGGGTCGAGGACATCGACCTATTCGAGGTCAACGAGGCGTTCGCCTCGGTGGTGCTGAAGTTCATCAAGGACATGGCCATCGACCCTGGCAAGGTCAACGTCAATGGCGGCTCCATCGCCATGGGCCACCCGCTGGGCGCCACCGGCTGCGCGATTCTCGGCACCCTGCTCGACGAGCTGGAAGCACGGCGCCAGCGTTACGGCCTGGCGACCCTCTGCGTCGGTGGCGGCATGGGTATCGCCACCATCATCGAACGCCTCTGAGCCCTGACTTCAAGGAAACACTTTCATGACCGAAGCCATCCGTTACGACAAGGGCCAGGACCAGATCGTCGTTCTGACCATCGACATGCCGGGCCAGAGCGCCAACACCATGAACGCGGTGTACCGCGAGGCCATGGCCGCCTGCGTGGCCCGCCTGCAAGCCGAGCAGGAATCGATTGCCGGGGTGATCGTCACTTCGGCGAAAAAGACCTTCTTCGCCGGCGGCGACCTCAATGAACTGATCAAGGTCGGCAAGGCCGAAGCCCAGGCCTTCTATGACATGGTGCTGACCCTCAAGGGCCAGCTGCGGGCCCTGGAGACCCTGGGCAAACCCGTGGTAGCGGCGATCAACGGCGCGGCCCTGGGCGGCGGCTGGGAGATCTGCCTGGCCTGCCATCACCGGGTGGCGCTGGACGATCCGTCGCTGCAGATCGGCCTGCCGGAAGTGACCCTCGGCCTGCTGCCGGGCGGTGGCGGGGTGGTGCGCATGGTGCGTTTGCTGGGGCTGGAAAAAGCCCTGCCGTATCTGCTGGAAGGCAAGAAGGTGCGGCCGCAACAGGCGCTGCAAGCCGGCCTGATCGATCAACTGGCCAGCGACCGCGACGATCTTCTGGCCAAGGCCAGGGCGTGGATTGTCGCCAACCCGGCGGCCAAGCAGCGCTGGGACGTGGCCGGCTACCAGATCCCCGGGGGCACGCCGTCGCACCCGAAAGTCGCGCAGATGCTGGCCATCGCGCCGTCGATCCTGCGCAGCAAGACCCAGGGCTGCCTGCCGGCGCCGGAGAAGATTCTCTGTGCGGCAGTGGAGGGTGCCCAGGTCGATTTCGATACCGCGCAGTTGATCGAAGCCCGCTATTTCACCGAGCTGACCACCGGCCAGGTGGCGAAAAACATGATCGGCACCTTCTGGTTCCAGCTCAACGAGATCAATGCCGGTGGCTCCCGTCCCCAAGGTTTTGCGCCCTATGTGACCAAAAAGGTCGGGGTGCTCGGTGCCGGAATGATGGGCGCCGGGATCGCTTATGTCAGCGCTGTGGCCGGTATCGAGGTGGTGCTCAAGGACATCAACCTGGCGGCGGCCGAGAAGGGCAAGGCCCATTCGGCGGCGCTGCTGGAGAAGAAGGTCGCCCGTGGCCATTTGAGCGCCGCGCAGCGTGACGCCACGCTGGCGCGAATCCGCACCACCGAGCAGGACGCCGACCTGGCCGGTTGCGACCTGATCATCGAGGCCGTGTTTGAGGATCGCGAGCTCAAGGCCAGGGTCTCGGCGGCAGCGCAGCAAGTGGTGGGGGCGCAGGCGGTGATCGCATCCAACACCTCGACCCTGCCCATCAGCGGCCTGGCCAAGGCGGTACCGGATCAAGGCAAGTTCATTGGCCTGCATTTCTTCAGCCCGGTGGAAAAAATGCCCCTGGTGGAAATCATCAGGGGCGAGCAGACCAGCGATGAAACCCTGGCGCGCGGTTTCGACTTCGTCCAGCAGATCAAGAAGACCCCGATCGTGGTCAACGACAGCCGCGGCTTTTTCACTTCGCGGGTGTTTGGCACTTTCACCAACGAAGGCATCGCCATGCTCGGCGAGGGCGTGGCCGCGCCGATGATCGAGACCGAGGCGCGCAAGGCGGGGATGCCGATCGGTCCGCTGGCGATCTGCGACGAGGTTTCCCTGAGCCTGCTGAGCCATATCCGCCAACAGACCGCCAAGGACCTGCAGGCCGAAGGCAAGCCACTGCCGGAGCATCCGGCCTTTGCCGTGATCGACCTGCTGCTCAATGAATACAAGCGTCCAGGCAAGGCGGCGGGCGGCGGTTTCTACGACTATCCGGCCGGGGGGCAGAAGCACTTGTGGCCGCAGCTGAAAACCCGCTTCGAGAAAGCCGATGGGCAGATTTCACCGCAGGACGTGCGCGATCGGTTGTTGTTCGTGCAGGCCATCGAAACCGTGCGTTGTGTGGAGGAGGGCGTATTGCGCTCGACGGCCGATGCCAATATCGGCTCGATCTTCGGTATCGGCTTCGCGGCCTGGACCGGCGGGGCCTTGCAGTTCATCAACCAGTACGGCCTGAAGGACTTTATCGCCCGTGCCCAGTACCTGGCCGAGCAATATGGCGAGCGTTTCGCGCCGCCGGCGCTACTGTTGGAGAAGGCCGCCAAGGGCCAGTTGTTCTGAGGCTGAAGGGATTAAAGTGATGCATCGCGGGGCTTGCCTTGGTCGGGTGTTTCAAGGCAGGCTCTGGGGTGTTCATTATTCCCATCACGTGTCAGGTATTTTTTATGTCGCTACGCATCTGCATTCTGGAAACCGACATCCTGCGTCCAGAATTGGTCGATCAATATCAGGGTTACGGGCAGATGTTTCAGCGCCTGTTTTCACAGCAGCCGATCGCTGCCGAATTTACCGTCTACAACGTGATGCAAGGCCACTACCCGAGCGACGACCAGAGCTTCGACGCCTACCTGGTCACGGGGAGCAAGGCCGACTCCTTCGGTACCGACCCCTGGATTCAAACTCTCAAGACTTACCTGCTGGAGCGTTATAAGCGCGGCGATAAACTGCTGGGCATCTGTTTTGGCCATCAGTTGCTGGCGTTGCTGCTGGGCGGCAAGAGCGAACGCGCGACCCAGGGCTGGGGCGTGGGTACCCACAACTACAAGCTGGCGGCCAAGGCGCCGTGGATGAGCCCGGTGGTGGAAGAGCTGACGCTGCTGATCAGCCACCAGGACCAGGTGACTGCCTTGCCGGAAAACGCCACGGTGATCGCTTCCAGCGATTTCTGCCCGTTCGCGGCCTATCACATCAATGACCAGGTGCTGTGCTTCCAGGGCCACCCGGAGTTCATCCACGACTATTCGCGGGCCTTGCTGGACCTGCGCCAGCAGCACCTGGGCGAGCAGGTCTATCAAAAGGGCATCGCCAGCCTGGATCGGGATCATCACGGCAGCACCGTTGCCGAGTGGATGATGCGTTTTGTCGCGCACAAGCCGCAGGCCGGGTCGGTTTGAATCCATAGCCGCATCGCCAGCCGGCTCGCTTCTACAAAGGCCTCAAGGCCCTTGTAGGAGCGTCCTGCCCGGCTCCGCTGTCAGAGCCACCCCGAGCGCTTGAAGCTCGCCCACAACCCGGTACAGCCCAGCACCAGGAACGCCAGCACGCCGAAGTAGCCATAGTGCAGCTTCAGCTCCGGCATGTTGTCGAAGTTCATGCCGTAGATCCCGGCCACAGCGGTCGGGAACGCCAGGATCGCCGCCCAGGCGGCGAATTTGCGTTGCACCACGCTTTGTCGCGAGGCCTCCAGCAGCACGCCAATCTCGATGGTCTGGCTGGCGATATCGCGCAGGGTCGCCAGGTCTTCCATCTGCCGGGTGACGTGGATCTGCACGTCGCGAAAGTACGGGCGCATGTTCTTGTCGATAAAGGGGAAGCTGAGCTTCTGCAGCTCTTCGCTGATCTCCACCATGGGCGCCACATAGCGGCGCAGGCGCAGCACATCGCGGCGCAGGCTGTGAAGGTGCTGGATATCTCGCTCGTTGAGCGAGCTGCACAACACGCTGTGCTCCAGCGCGTCGATCTCGGCATGGATCGCTTCGCTGACCGGCTGGTAATTCTCGGTGACGAAATCCAGCAGCGCGTAGAGCACGAAGTCTTCGCCGTGCTCAAGCAGCAACGGTCGTGCCTCGCAGCGCTGGCGGACGAACGCATAGGATTTGGAATGGCCGTTGCGGGCAGTGATGATGTAGCCGTTGCCGGCAAAGATGTGGGTCTCGATGAATTCCAGCTTGCCGTTTTCGCGCACGGGCGAGTAGGTGACGATAAACAGCGCGTCGCCGAAGGTTTCGAGTTTCGGCCGGCTGTGTTTTTCCAGGGCGTCCTCGATGGCCAGTTCGTGCAGGTTGAACTGGCGTTGCAGATTGGCCAGTTCCTGGGCGTTGGGTTCTTCGAGGCCAATCCAGACGAAGTGCCCGGGTTTGGCAGCCCAGGCTGCACCTTCGTCGAGGGTGATATCAGTGACTTTTTTACCTGCGCTGTAGACAGCGGCGGCAACAACTCTACCCATGGTTCCTGTTCGCTTCTTCTTATCGAAATGAGGAGTGAGACTCCGTGCAGCTTAGCCCCATGACTGATCAGAGTCAGCCTGCTGGGCGGAGTTCGCCGGCAATAAAAAAGCCCGCACGCGGCGGGCTGTTTTCAGGCGGTCTGTAGCTGGCGGTCCATCGATTCGATGCACTCGCGCATCTGTTCGCGGCATTGCTCGATCAGCCTTGGCATGTCGTCCAGGCTCAGCCCGGCGGTGGGAATCGCCGGCAGCGAACGGATCAGGATCCTGCCGCTGTGCCAGCGGTTGAGGCGCATGTGGCGGATGTAGCTGCTGGCGCACACCGGGACGATCGGCACGCCGGCGGCGATGGCCATCTGGAAGGCGCCTTTCTTGAACGGCAGCAGGTCTTCACCGAGGTTGCGGGTGCCTTCCGGGAACACCCAGATCGAGGTGTCCTTGTGTTGCAGGGTATGGGTGGTGGTCAGCATCGAGCGACGTGCCTTGTGCGCGTTGCCGCGGTCGATCAGCACGTTGCCCGCCAGCCAGAACAGCTGGCCGAACAGCGGCACCCACTTCAGGCTCTTTTTGCCGATGCACACGGTGCGCTGGGGCACCACGTTGCCGAACACGAAGAGGTCGTAGTTGGACTGGTGGTTGGCGATGATCACGCAGCTCTTGGGCTTGTCCATCAGCGGCCCGACTTCGGCCTTGACCCGCAGGCGCAGAATGCACATGGCAGGCAAGGCATACAGGCGCGCGCACAGGCGGCTGTTATCCGGGTTGAACGGGCGGCACAGCCCCAGCACCACGCCGAGAATCCCCGCTGCAATAAAATGCAGGCCCATCAATAACATACGAAACAGATACAGCATCTACAGGCCCACCGGGGACAAAAGGTGGCGCAGTGTACGGATGTGCACTGTTTTCGGCAATTACCTGTATAGAAGGGGAAGATGGCCGATGTTTAAGCGCATGTTTCCAACTCTTTGCTCAGTGGCGGGCTAGAGCATCGCGCCGGTCTTTCTCGCGCTGCGGGCATAAAAAAGCCCGACGCAGGGCCGGGCTGGTATGCGATGGGCTCAAGCTTCAGCCCAGGTGTTCCTGATCGAGGATGATCGCGTTGTCCAGCGCTTCCAGCAGCGCCTTGCGCACTTTCAGCTTGGTGTTCTTGTGGGCGGTCATGTTGATCTTCTTCAGTTGGCGCGCGGCGGCCAGGGCGGCGCCTTGCAGCTCCTCGGCGCTTACCACCTTGTCGAGGAAGCCGGCATCCACCGCGCCTTGCGGGTCGAACATCTCACCATTGATCACCGAGCGGTGCAGCGCGGATTTGCTTAGACGGTCACGGGCCAGCTCGATGCCGGCGTGGTGCATGGTCATGCCGATCTGTACTTCGTTCAGGCCGATGCTGAACGGACCTTCGACGCCGATGCGGTAGTCCGCCGACAGCAGCAGGAACGCACCCTTGGCCACGGCGTGCCCAGGGCAGGCGACGATGACGGGGAAGGGGTGCGACAGCAGGCGGCGGGCCAGGGTCGAACCCGAAGTCACCAGGCTCACGGCTTCCTTGGGGCCGGCGGTCATCACCTTCAGGTCGTAGCCGCCCGACAGAATGCCGGGCTGCCCGGTGATGATCACCACCGCGCGATCGGTGATGGCCTGGTCCAGCGCGGCATTGAAGGCGGCAATCACGTCCGGGGAAATGGCATTGACCTTGCCATTGCTCAAGGTCAGGGTCGCGATACCGTCTTCGAGGTGGTAAGAAATCAACTCACTCATGACGCAATTCCTTGTATTGAAGTGGGGCAGACGTTACCCACGGTCACAGGTCAGGTAAAGCGCTGTGACTGACTGGCGAGTCAGCCCTTTCTGGCCTGACAAGCGTAGCCGGCCACCTGGGGCGCGTATCGGCTCTGCTATATAGCTGCCAGCCAGGCCAGAGATTGGCCGGTTTGCCATGACGCTGATGTCGTCGAAGTGCCGGAATCCGGAGAAATGTCTTAAGCGCATGAAAATTCTGAAAAAAACCTTTGCCATCAGAAAAGCTTTCGACTACATTAGCGCGCCTCGACAGACTGAATCGGTTTGACGAGACACGGTTGGGTGTCCGAGTGGCTTAAGGAGCACGCCTGGAAAGTGTGTATACAGGAAACTGTATCGAGGGTTCGAATCCCTCCTCAACCGCCATATTCGATCGACGCAAAACCCCTGATTTCCTCGAGAAGTCAGGGGTTTTGTGCTTTCTGGGGCCTGTTTGTCGCAGCCGTTGGCGAGCGGTTTCTTTGCTGAACGCCGTTTCCTCGCCACGGTCAAAATCATTACGAGTTCGCAACAGCCAAGGCTGCTCCAGCGAGGTATCGATCACGCTGGATACCTGAGTAGTCTTTGGCTTGGTTACCCCTGCGAAGCCTGGCGGCCCGGTCACCTTGAAGGTGAGGTTTCCGCCGATATCAGGCGGGCATCAGCGTGCGGTTTTCTGTGCCCCGTACTGGCTACGAGGAGACGCGCAATGGTCATTCACTTCAAGGTCGCCGGGCATCTGGCCTGCGGCCACAAGGGTTCCAATCTCATGTCCAGCACCGAGCCGGCGCGGGTCAAATGCCGCAGTTGCCGCAATACCGAGGTGTTCAAGGAAGCCCGCAAGAATCAGCGCAATGCGGCACGTCGAGCGGCGCGCAAAGCGAAGGCTGCGCACACGGGCGATTGGCGTGCAGCCTGGACCCAGCGGCTGACGGCCATGGCGGGCTTGCAGCGTCTGCCTCGGGGCTTTGGTGGGCAACCTTACGTTTAGCGTTTGTCCCGGGCACCCCACGCTTTCAGGTCTAGAATGGTCATGCGCATCGAGTGGGGCGATGCTGGCGGTCTGCGAGCGTGGGGCGATGTTGCCGGCGCCGGCAGGCTTTGCAGCTACTCAATCGAGGGCACGATCATGTCCACGCACGAACAGGTCACCGAGCACAAATCCTTCTCCGAACCGGATGAGACCCGCGAGTTTTCCAATGGCAAGGCAGAGATTCTGAAGATCGGTCAATGCGAAGTGGGGCGCTTCACGTTCAAGCCGGGCTGGCGCTGGTCGAACGATATCCGGCCGCTGGCGCAGACACCGAGTTGCCAGGCGCCGCACTTTCAGTATCACGTGGCCGGCAAGCTGGCGATCCTGATGGATGACGGCACTGAAATCATCGCTGGACCGGGCGATATTACCTCCCTGCCTAAAGGTCATGACGCCTGGGTGGTGGGGGATGAAACCGTGGTGGTGGTCGACTGGTTCGGGGCCAGCAACTACGCTCGTAAGGTCTAGGCGAAAGGCAGTCGCAAAGGAGCTGATGCAGGCCATCAGCTCCTTTTTCAACGACGATCCACTCCCTTGGACGAAGAATCCCAGTTTGGGCCATTCGTCGGTCTTTTCTCCTGTGAACTGTAAGTCCGTAAATGACCGTCTAGTCTGAAACGCCGTGACGGTCGATATTTTCTAGGCAGTCAGGTGCTTGCCGGTATCGACCGGTTGTTGGAGGGAGCAGGGAGATGAGCGATCCTTATATCGAGGACAACGGGGATGAGTTCCCAATCAACAACCTGGTGCGCTGCGGTCAGGCAGCGTTCGACAGCGAGCCACCGATCAAGGCATCGGCAGGCAAGACCAGGACCAGTGCGTTACCCAGGGTGACCCAGACAAAGTTTTTCCCGAAAGCGGCGCTTCCTAAGAGAAGGTAGCCTTCATACCGAACGACCCCGCTTCCGGGCGGGGTTTTTGTTACCTGAACAATGGGCCGCCGCGGTCGATTTGAATGAAGTTGGACCTTTCGTCTTATCCGTTGCACAAGGTCGCGGGGTTTTCACAATTTATTCACAAGCGACTGCGTAGGCTCAACTCATCCGTTAAAGCAAATCCTATTAGCCCGTCTCCCCAGCGGGCTTTTTTTTGGTTCTTCACGGAATTCCGGGAAACACAGAAACAAGAACGCCGATTTGATTGATGATGTTCGTGCGAGCAAACACATCTAAAAAACCGGCGTTCTTATGCACGATATTAATACTTTCCTTCCTTTTTGGGAGGGCTTTTCTGTCGTCACGATCAAGCCTGATGGCGATGCCCTACAGATCGATCTGACGCCCCACACCACCCGATTCCCTTCCTGTGGTGGATGCCAAAAGCCCTGCTCAACCACTCACGAGTATTGCGAGCGAGTCGTTCGTGATTTGCCCATTCTCGGCCGTGCAGTGCGCCTCAGCGTTTTGCTCAGACGTGTTGGCTGTCGTGACTGCGGCAAACGCATGGAGACTGTCAGTTGGCTGGATCGCTATGCCCGTATGACGCGCCGCTTGGCCGATGCGGTGATTCAAGCCTGCGAGCGCCTTCCCACGTTACACGTGGCTCAACTGTTTGGGTTGCATTGGGACACCGTTCGGCTGCTAGAGCGTCGCGCCTTGCAAACGGCATTGAGCGATCTGCCGAAGGCGCAACCACGGCGTCTGGTGATGGACGAGTTCGCTCTGTTCAAGGGCCATCGTTACGCCAGTGTGGTGCTGGATGCGGATACACGACGAGTGCTGTGGATCGGCGAAGGCCGCAGCCGTGCGGCGGTCAGGCCGTTCTTCGAAGAGTTGGGGCCAGAGGGTTGCGCTCGAATCGAAGCGGTGGCGATGGACATGAACACCGCCTTTGACCTGGAGGTTCGCCGGCACTGCCCCAAAGCGCGCGTGGTCTACGACCTCTTCCATGTGGTGGCCAAATATGGCCGAGAGGTGATTGATCGGGTCCGCGTTGACGAGGCTAATCGGCTACGCCACGACAAGCCTGCTCGTAAGGTCATCAAGCAAGCGCGATGGCTACTGCTACGCAATCCACAGAATCTGAAAACGCCGGAACAACAGGTTCACTTGCAGGATTTACTGGCGGCCAACCAGGCGTTGATGACGGTCTACTTGATGAAGGCTGAACTCAAAACGCTCTGGACGCCGAATACCGCTTGGAGCTGGAGATCGGCCTGGAAGCAATGGTTGCGCCATGCTCATGAAAGCGAAATACCGGCACTGATCCAGTTCGCCAAACGGCTAAAGAGTTACTGGCGGGGCATCGTCAGCCGCGTTCGCTGGCCGATGCACACCGGTCAGCTGGAAGGAATAAACAATCGCATAAAGGTCATCAAACGAATGGCGTACGGTTACCGGGATAGCGAATTCTTTTTCATGAAGATCAAGAGCGTCTTTCCCGGTATTCCGTGAAGAACCTTTTTTTTGCCTGGGTGAAAACTCTTTGCGCAAAAACGGTCCAACACTTTGACTAAAAGGATTACAGCGTTGCGCTGTCGCCGCTCAGCTTTAGTCAGACACCGCTATAGAATGACTCTCCAGCATCTTTTTCGAGGTTTACATCATGCGTTTAACACTGCCTGCTCTGGTTTTGGGGCTTCTGGCTGCTCAAGGTGCGATGGCCGCCGGTGATGGCACTGCTGCGGTCGGCGGCGGTTTGGGTGGCGCGCTGGGCAACGTGGTTGGACAACAGATTGGCGGCAGCACCGGTGCCGCGGTGGGTGCGGGTATTGGCGGCGCTGCCGGCAGTGCGGTCGGTGCCCGTAAAGGCAGCCGTACCGAGGCGGCCATCGGTGGCGGTCTGGGTTCGGCCGGCGGTTCGGTGATCGGCAACAAGCTGGGCGGCAAAACGGGCTCGACCATCGGTGCAGGCCTGGGTGGCGCGGCCGGTGGTGCCTTGGGCAGCAGCATGGGTGACGATGACCATCACTCCGGCGGCAGGAAGCACAAGAATAAACACAAGCACAAGCACGACTGATTCTGCTGCAGTGTGCAAAAAGCCCGGCCCTGTGCCGGGCTTTTTTATGGGAACGAATATCGCTCCAGCCCCTCGAATTCAATGATGGACACACTGTGTCGACGAGGTTTGCCATGACTCCGGAAACGGCTGACAAGAAAGAAGACGATGCCTCGGGCGCGCCCCTGGTCAACGATCCGGGCAATGAAGACCCGGGCTCGCTGATGGATGACGCCCTGGTGCCACTGAGCGATGACGATGAGGCAGGCGAGTCGGAGGAAGAACGCCCGTGAAGTCTGCTTCCTGCACGCCGGCATGACCGGTGTGAGGTACATATGAAGCATGATCCGAAACATCTCGACCGGGATGAAACGCCCGAATATCCGCTGCCGTCCCCCACGGATGCGCTGACTCCCGAGCAGATCCTCCCGGACGCCAACGCCGAGCAGGAGTTGTCTCGACCCAAGCCGCAGCGCAAGGCGGCCAGGGGCAAGCGTCGCACCGCCCCGGGAGGCTCGTCGTGAGCCGGGCAAAACTGCTGAGCCTGGTGCTGGTCGCCCTGGTGTCGATTTTCTTCTTCTCCAGCCTGGCAGAATCCGCTGACGGACGGGCTTCAACCCATCCTTCCGGGCGCTCTTTCGAGGGCGGTTCCGGCAGCGATCTGATGCTGCGACCTGGGGCCCTGGGCGGGAATGGTGTAGGCATCACGGACAGCCGTTCCCGGGCCGACAATGCGCGCGGCTCTTCCGGCCAGGGCGGCGGCATGGGCTCCACCGGCGTCAATGGTTCCATCATGGGCGGCGGCGGTGCCGGCGGTGGAACCGGCAGCGCGGGTGGCGGCACCGGCGGTCCCGGAGGCGGCAGCGGGCGCGCGGGGCGCTAGCTTGCTTTATTCATTCGCCGAGACCATCGAGCCCGGCCTGTCCGGGCTTTTGTCTGCCTGCGCGCTGGCCTGAGGTTGCTCCCTGTCATCCGCCGCGGCTATGCTGCTGAACCCTTTAATCGGGCAAAAAACTGGCCGTACCTGAGCCGCTCCCCGGGATGTTTTTTGTTAACGGATCAGATGCGATGAATGCACAGTTGAATGATGTGGGCCCGATCAAGGCCGTGATTTTCGATATGGACGGTTTGCTGCTGGACACCGAAGGCATCTACACCGAGGTGACCCAACTGATCGCCGATCGTTACGGTCGCACCTTCGATTGGACGGTCAAGCAGAACATCATCGGCCGTGGCGCCGCGGACCTGGCCCGCTATGTGGTCGAAGCCCTGGACCTGCCGATCACGCCGGAGGAGTTCCTGGTGATTCGCGAGCCGCTGATGCGCGAGCGTTTCCCCCGCGCGCTGGCGATGCCGGGGGCGCAGGAGCTGGTGCAGCACCTCAAGGCCAATAACGTGCCGATCGCTGTGGGCACCAGTTCTTCGCGCCAGTCTTTCGCCCAGAAAACCACCTTGCACGGCGACTGGTTCGCGCTGTTCGACACCATAGTCACCGCCGACGACCCGGAAGTGGGCGCGGCCAAGCCGGCGCCGGATATCTTCCTGACCGCCGCGCGGCGCCTGGGCGTTGCTCCCGAGGATTGCCTGGTGTTCGAGGATTCGCCCTTCGGTGTCACCGCGGCGAAAGCGGCGGGGATGACCGCGATCGCCATTCCCGACCCGGCGATGGCGGACGCCAAGTACGCCCATGCCGATGCCATTCTGCGTTCGTTGAAGGGGTTCCAGCCGGCGGCCTGTGGCTTGCCGCTGCTGCAATGGAGCTGAACCTGTAGCCGCTGCCGCAGGCTGCGATAAGTCCGACAGGGCTTCAGCGGTCTCAAGTGCCGCGCCTCTTGAGGAGTCGATAGCAGCCTGCGACAGCCCCTACAAAAAACGCCGGGCCACCTGATGACGGTGGCCCGGCGTTTTTCATGGGCGCAGGAATCAGGCGCTGAAGCCGCCATCGATGCTCAGGCTGGCCCCGGTGATGTAACCCGCTTCCGGTCCGGCCAGGTAAGCCACGAAGCTGGCGATTTCTTCCGCGTGGCCGTAGCGCCCGATGGCCATCAGCGGGATCAGGCTTTCGGCGAAGTCGCCGTGGGCCGGGTTCATGTCGGTATCGACCGGGCCGGGCTGCACGTTGTTGATGGTGATGCCCCGTGGGCCGAGGTCGCGGGACAGGCCTTTGGTCAGGCCGACCAGGGCCGACTTGCTCATGGCGTAGGTGCCGCCGCCGGCAAAAGGCATGCGTTCGGCATTGGTGCTGCCGATGTTGATGATGCGCGAGCCTTCGCCCATGTGCCGGGCTGCTTCCTGGGTGGCGACGAACACGCTGCGAATGTTGATGGCCAGGGTCCGGTCGAAGTCTTCCAGCTTGAAGTCTTCCAGCGGGCCGACGGCCAGGACGCCGGCGTTGTTGACCAGGATGTCCAGGCGGCCAAAGGTTTCGACCGTGCTGTCGACCGCCTGGCGGATGGCCGCGGCATCGGCGCTGTCGGCGAGGATCGCCAGGGCCTTGCCACCGGCCTGGGTGATGCTGTCCTGCAAGACCTGGGCCTTGGCAGTGGAGCTGACGTAGGTGAAGGCGACAGCGGCGCCTTCGGCTGCCAGGCGTTGCACGATGGCGGCGCCGATGCCGCGGGAACCGCCTTGAACCAAGGCTACTTTGCCGCTGAGGGATTGGCTGGTCATGTCGTTCTCCAAAAGTCCAAGGCGGGCTGCCTTGTGGTTGGAGTCGAGTATCGACCTCGGATTAGGTGCTGTGTAGATAGGAATCGCTCTAGTCTGTATAAACCAGAAGTTTAGAGTGAGGCGCCATGGAAACCTTCAGCAGCATCGAATGCTTCGTGCGCAGCGCCGAAGTCGGCAGTTTTGCCGAAGCCGCGCGGCGCTTGAGCCTGACCCCCGCCGCGGTGGGTAAAAGCGTGGCCAAGCTCGAGGCCCGGCTCGGGGTCAGGCTGTTTCAGCGCAGCACCCGCAGCCTGACCCTGACCGAGGCCGGCAAGCTGTTTCTCGATGAGGTCAGCGCCAGCCTGTACACCATCCAGAACGCCGTGGCCAACCTGGCCAGCGCCGAAGGGCGCCCGGCGGGGACCCTGAAAGTCAGCATGGGCACGGTGTTCGGGCGGCTGTACATCGTGCCCATGCTCGGCGAATTCCTGCGGCGTTTTCCGGAGATCAGCCCGGACTGGCATTTCGATAATCGCCAGGTGGACCTGATCGGCCAGGGCTTCGACGCGGCGATCGGCGGCGGCTTCGAACTGCCGCAAGGGGTGGTGGCGCGACGGCTGAGCCCGGCTCACCGCATCCTGGTGGCCTCGCCGGAGTACCTGGCGCGCTGCGCGGCGGTCGAGCAGCCCGAGGATTTGCAGCATTGCGAAGGCATCCTGATCCGCTCGCCACAGACCGGGCGGATACGTTCCTGGGCCCTGACCAGCCGCACCCGGCAGCAAAGCCCGCTGAACCTGAAGGCGCGGATGACCATGAGCGATTCGGAAGCGGCCTGCGCCAGCGCCGCCCAGGGCCTGGGGGTGGCGCTGGTGAGCATGCCGTTCGCCGTCGGTTATCTGAATGCCGGTACCCTGCAGCGGGTCTTGCCGGACTGGTACGTCGACGACGGCAACATCTCGATCTACTACGCCGAGCACAAACTCTTGCCGGGCAAGACCAGGGCCTTCGTCGACTTCGTGATCGAACAGTTCGCCGTGCTGGGCCTGGAGCAACGCTTCAGCGCGGTCTGAAGGTGCGCGCAAACCCGCTTCCTGTAGGAGCGAGCTTGCTCGCGATAGGTCCTCGACGAAAGCGCCGATTCAGCGCCCGAAACGCCCTGGCCAGCCGATGATGGCCTTCGGCCGCGGCGTAGCGTAGGTGCGCACCTTGGAGGTGGACAGCCCCAGGCGCACCAGGGATTCGGCGATGGTCACCGCCGCGGTCACGCCGTCCACCACCGGCACGCCGGTGCGCTGGCGGATCTGCTCGTCCAGGCCGGCCATGCCGCCGCAGCCCAGGCAGATCACCTCGGCCTTGTCTTCGCTGACCGCCAGCTCGGCCTGGCGCACGATGGCTTCCACGGCGCGCGCCGGGTCCTGTTCCAGCTCCAGCACCGCCAGCCCGCTGGCTCGTACCGAGGCGCAACGGTCGTACAGGCCGGAGAGTTTCAGGCGATCCTCGATCAGCGGTACGGTGCGATCCAGGGTGGTCACCACCGAGTAGGCATGGCCGAGGAACATCGCGGTGCTGGCGCCGGCGTCGGTGATGTCCACCACCGGCACATTGAGCAGTTCCTGCAGGCCTTCGCGGCCATGCTCGCCATAACCGGCCTGGATCACCGCGTCGTAGGGCTGGTCGTAGGACAGCACGCGGTCCATGACGGCGATGGCGGCCAGGTAGCTTTCGAAGTTGCCTTCGATGGAGTCGGCGCCGAAGTGTGGGGTCAGGCCGATGATTTCAGTGCCGGGCGCGGCCACGGCCTGGGCCTGGCGGGCGATGGCCTGGGTGATGGAGTCGGTGGTGTTGACGTTGACCACGAGAATTCGCATGGGCTGTCCTTATCGGTGAGGCATTCGGGGCCCGCCGCACGCGGGCCGTTCAAGGTTAGTGACAGACGTTGTCGACTGCGATGGATTCGCCGCTGACATCCGCATAGTGCGGCTGGCGTTTGGCGATGATCAGGTACAGCAGGCCGGCAATGCCGGCGCCGATCAGCCAGGAGAAGGGCGAGACGCTGGCAAACCCCGGCACCAGGGCCAGGACAATGGCGATCAGCGCCGACGGAATGAACGCCGCCACCGCCCGCAGGTTGACCCCGCGGCTGTAGAAATACGCGCCTTGCGGGTTCTCGCTGTACAGCTCGGGCACGTTGATCCGGCCTTTGCGCAGCAACCAGTAGTCGACCATGATCACCCCGTACAGCGGCCCCAGCAGGGCGCCGAGCCCGGACAGGAAGTACACGATCACCAGCGGGCTGTTGTAGAGATTCCACGGCAGGATCAGCACCGCGAGGGTCGCGCTGATCAGCCCGGCGCGGCGAAAGGTCAGGTATTTCGGCGCCAGGTTGCTGAGCACGAAGGCCGGGGCGACGAAGTTCGCCATGATGTTCACCGCCACGGTGACGATCAGGAACGCCAGGCAACCGAGCACCAGAAAGAAGGTGTTGGGGATCGAGGCGATGATTTCGGTCGGGCTTTCGATGATCCTGCCGTTGATCTGGAACTGCGCGCCGCAGAGCAAGACGGTGATGGCCGCGAACACCAGGATGTTCACCGGCAGCCCCCAGAAGTTGCCGACCTTGATAGTCCGACGGCAGGGCGAGGAGCGGGCGAAGTCGCAGAAGTTGAGGATCAGCGTGCCGTAGATCGCCAGCCACAGCGCGCCGCCAGCGAAGATCTGGCGCCACATCTCGCCACCGCTCAAGGGCTCGCGGATCGACCAGGCGATGCTGGCGTCGGCCTGGGTGAACATCCAGGCGGCGAGGGCGGCAACGGTCACCAGGATCACCGGGCCGGCGAAGGCTTCGTAACGCCGGACCATTTCCATGCCATAGGCGAGGATTGCCAGCTGGACCAGCCAGATCGCCACGAAACACACCCAGCCCAGGCTCGACAGGCCGAGGATCGAGTTGTGGTCGTAGTCGGCGAAGCCGGGGTGGATGGCCGTGAGCAAGACCCGGAACACCACCGAGGCCAGGTACGTCTGGATGCCGAACCAGGCGATGGCGATCACCGCGCGGATCAGCGCCGGAATCTGCGCGCCATGGATGCCGAAGCTGATACGGCTGATCACCGGGAAGGGCACGCCGGTCTTCTGGCCCATATAGCCGGACAGATTCATGAAGAAGTACACCAGCGCCGCGCCGATCCCCAGGGACAGGAGGATCTGCCAGCCGCCCAGGCCCAGGGCGTACAGGCCGATGGCGAAGGAGTAATTGGCGATGTTGTGCACGTCGTTGGTCCACAGGGCAAAGATGCTGTATCCACCCCAGCGCCGGCCTTCGACCTTGGTCGGCGCCAGGTCGCGGTTGTGCAGGCGTGGGCTGAGGTCGACCGTGGCGGCGGTGCCGGGGCCGAGGTGGGTGTGGGAGGAGGGCAAATCCAGTGCGATGTTGTTGGCAAGGCTTGTACGCATTCCGGCAGGCTCCTGATTGCGGACCTGCGCTGACTGTGCTTGAGCGCAAGGCTCGGCAGCCTTCGGCTGGGGTCCGGGAATCACTGGGTTCTGGGCATCTGCAGGCGGATTCGGGAACCCGGCTTGCGGATATAAAGTGTATGTATTTTTTATTTAAGTTGTATACAAGATGCGAAGCGACTTAAGCCACTTCCGTGCCAGAACCCAATCTAAGCAAGCGACTGATAATTTCGGTTTGTTCTTAATGATTTCTAAGTAACTGAAACTACGAAATTATAAATTGACCGTTCGAACAGGTATTTATTTTTCGAGGGGATGGGGTGTGAGCGCGGTGGAGGATGGTCCAGGGAAAAGGGTGTAACCTTTTGGGGCGTCGAGGCATAAAGTGCACACAAAAATGGCACCTGTGGTGACACTTGTGTGTACAAGATTTTTGCCGGGAGGAGGGCTCCTGTAGGAGCGAAGCTTGCTCGCGAGACGGCGTACCTGGCACACCGCTTCGCGAGCAGGCTTCACTCCGACAGACCAGAGGAAAGAGGAATCGGGGGCTTTAGCCCTTGCTGATGATATTGCCGGCGTGCAGGCCGCATTCCTTCTGCGTGGCTTCTTCCCACCACCAGCGGCCTTCGCGCTCGTGCTGGTTCGGCAGCACTGGGCGGGTGCAAGGCTCGCAGCCGATGCTGATGAAGCCACGCTCGTGCAGGCTGTTGTATGGCAGTTCGAGCATGCGGATGTAACCCCAGATCTCTTCGCTGGTCATCTGCGCCAGCGGGTTGAACTTGTACAGGGTGCGTTCCGGGGTGGAGAAGGCGCTGTCGATCTCCAGTACCGCCACCTGGCTGCGGGTGCCCGGGCTCTGGTCGCGACGCTGGCCGGTGGCCCAGGCGCTGACGGTGGACAGCTTGCGGCGCAGCGGTTCGATCTTGCGGATGCCGCAGCACTCGCCGTGGCCGTCCTTGTAGAAGCTGAACAGGCCTTTCTCCTTGACGAAAGGGTCGAGCTTGGCGTGGTCCGGCGAAACCACCTCGATGTCGATCTTGTAGTGCTCGCGTACCTGCTCGATGAAACGATAGGTTTCCGGGTGCAGGCGACCGGTGTCGAGGCTGAAGACCTTGACGTTCTTGTTCAGCTTCCAGGCCATGTCCACCAGCACCACATCCTCGGCACCACTGAAAGAGATCCACAGGTCATCGCCAAACTCGGCAAAGGCCAGCTTGAGAATGTCCTGGGCGGATTTTTGGGCATAGGTCGCGGCGAGTTCAGCGACATTGAACGATGGGCTCATCAGGGCGGTTTCCTACAGGTCGGTGGCGCTGAGCGCTCTAGATACTGGCGATGGTAACAAAATCCGCCCCCGGCTGGCGCGCTCCTTGCGTTGCGTGGGCTGGGGCGAATCGCTAGAGTTCGGCAGTCCTTTTGCTCGCTCGAATAACCAATACAAATGGGAGTGTCTCGTGGAAATTGCCTGTCTCGACCTGGAAGGTGTACTGGTCCCGGAAATCTGGATCGCCTTTGCCGAAAAAACCGGGATTGAATCCCTCAAGGCGACCACCCGGGATATCCCCGATTACGATGTGTTGATGAAACAGCGCCTGCGGATTCTCGACGAGCACGGCCTGAAGCTCTCGGACATTCAGGAAGTGATCGCCACCCTCAAGCCGCTGGACGGCGCCATCGAGTTCGTCGACTGGCTGCGCGAGCGTTTCCAGGTGGTGATTCTGTCCGACACCTTCTATGAGTTTTCCCAGCCGCTGATGCGCCAGCTGGGCTTCCCCACGCTGCTGTGCCATCGCCTGGTCACCGACGACAGCGGCCGGGTGACCGGTTACCAGCTGCGCCAGAAAGACCCCAAGCGCCAGTCAGTGCTGGCCTTCAAGAGCCTGTACTACCGGGTGATCGCGGCGGGGGATTCGTACAACGACACCAGTATGCTCGGCGAGGCCGATGCCGGGATTCTGTTCCATGCCCCGGACAATGTGATTCGCGAGTTCCCGCAATTCCCGGCGGTGCACAGCTTTGCCGAGCTGAAGCAGGAGTTCCTCAAGGCATCGAACCGCGAGTTGAGCCTGTAGGTTCGCGGCGCAGCTATCGCGGGCAAGCCTCGCTCCTACAGGCCGCGTCGTGCCGCATTGCCGTGAACGACATTGACCCGTAGGAGCGAGCGCGCGGCGATCCGACTTGCCCGCGATGCCTTTAAAGGCTCTGCAAGGTCTCCAGCAGCACCTTCACCTTGGTGATGGACTCCTGATACTCGGCCTGCCAGTCCGAGTCCGCGACAATCCCGCCACCGCCCCAGCAGCAGACCTGCCCGTCCTTGACCAGCAGGCTGCGGATGGCGATCGAGCTGTCCATCTCGCCACGCACATCCAGGTACAGCAACGAACCGCAATACAGCCCGCGCCGGGTCGGCTCCAGCTCGTCGATGATCTGCATGGCGCGGATCTTCGGCGCGCCGGTGATCGAGCCGCCAGGGAAGCTGCCGGCGATCAGGTCCAGTGCGTCCTTGTCGTCCGCCAGCTCGCCGGTGACGCTACTCACCAGGTGATGCACATTCGGGTAGCTTTCCAGGCTGAACAGCTCCGGCACCCGCACCGAGCCGATGCGGCAGGTGCGGCCCAGGTCGTTGCGCAGCAGGTCGACGATCATCAGGTTTTCCGCGCGGTCCTTGGGGCTGGCCAGCAGCTCGGCGGCGTTCGCCGCGTCTTCGGCGGCATCCTGGCTGCGTGGGCGGGTGCCCTTGATCGGCCGGGTTTCCACCTGGCGCTCACTGATCCGCACGAAGCGCTCCGGCGACAGGCTCAGTACCGCGCCACCTTCCGGCAGGCTCTGGAACCCGGAAAAAGGCGTCGGGCAGGCCGCGCGCAGCGCGCAGTAGGCAGCCCACGGATCGCCGACGCAGGGCGCGCGAAAGCGTTGGGCGAAGTTGACCTGATAGCAGTCGCCGGCCTGGATGTACGCCTGGATACGCTCGAACGCCTGTTGATACTGCGCGGCGCTGAGGTCGGGGCGCATCGGCCCGCTGAGCTTGAAGCTGCCGTCGGTGCTGGCCGGCACCTGGCTGAACAGGGCGATCAGGCGCTGGCGTTCGGCGGCGTCGACGACCGGGTGGAACACCAGTTGGCTGGTGCACTGCTGATGGTCGCTGATCAGCGCCCAGTCGTAGAGGCCGAAGCGCGCATCGGGCAGTTGCAGGTCATCCAGGGCCTGGCTGGGCAGGCGTTCCAGGTGGCGTCCGAAGTCGTAGCTCAGGTAGCCGATCAGCCCGCCGGCGAAAGGCAGCTGGTAAGGCGCGGGGATCGCCGCCTGACCCAGCTGGTCCAGGTTGAGCCGCAGGCGTTGCAGGAAATCTTCGCCGCTTTCGTCCTTGAGGACGGCCAGCTGGGCCCGTGGCCAGGCGCTGAGCAGGTCATAGCGGCCGCGCTCGGCACTGGGCCGGCCGCTGTCGAGCAGGACGGCGCCAGGGGCAAGACGGATCGCCGCGAAATACTCGGCGGGGTTGGGGCGATAGGGCAGCGGGTGTACGGAGCAGGTCGACATGCGGGGCGGATCAGCCATCGGAGGAGCGCGGCTGGCGATTGTAGTCCCCTCAAGGATTTGCTCCTAGTGGGGATGTCGGGGATTGCCCGGTTTACGACGCATCGCACTGTAGCCGCTGCCGCAGGCTGCGATAAGACCGAAGGTCTTCCAGCGTCCATAAGGACGCCACGGCCGTGCCGGCCGATCGCAGCCTGCGGCAGCGGCTACAGGTCAATGCCGTGGATCAGCCTTCCACCGCCGGGATATGGCCGAACAGATCCTGGGCAAACTGCACGCGCTGCTCGACGGTTTCGCTGATGCCGCGGGCTTTCAGCTCTGCCAGGTGCGCTTCGACCGCGTGGGTGCGCTGGGTCAGGCCGCAGTCGTTGGCGATCTGGATGTTCAGGCCGGGGCGGGCGTTGAGCTCGAGGATCAGCGGGCCCTTTTCCTGGTCCAGCACCATGTCGACCCCGATGTAGCCCAGGCCGCACAGCTCGTAGCAGCCGGCCGCCAGCTTCATGAAGCCGTCCCAGTAGGGCAGCTGCACGCCGTCCACCGCGTTGGTGGTGTCCGGGTGCTTGGCGATGATGTTGTTCAGCCAGGTACCGCGCAGGGTCAGGCCGGTAGCCAGGTCGACACCGACGCCGATGGCGCCCTGGTGCAGGTTGGCCTTGCCGCCGGACTGGCGGGTCGGCAGGCGCAGCATGGCCATCACCGGGTAGCCCATGAGCACGATGATGCGGATGTCCGGCACGCCTTCGTAGCTGATGCTCTTGAAGATCTGGTCCGGGGTCACCCGGTATTCGATCAGCGCCCGGTCACGGTGGCCGCCCAGGGAATAGAGGCCGGTGAGGATGCTGGAGATGTGGTGCTCGATTTCTTCATGACTGATGATCTTGCCCGACACCGTGCGGTAGCGACCCTCGAAACGGTCGGCGATCACGATGATGCCGTCGCCGCCGGCGCCTTGCGCCGGCTTGATCACGAAGTCGTTGCGCCCGCCGATGATCTCGCCGAGCTTGTCGATTTCCTTCTCGGTGGAGATCACGCCATACAGTTCCGGCACATGGATGCCGGCCTTGATCGCGCGTTCCTTGGTGATGATCTTGTCGTCGACGATCGGGTACAGGCTGCGCTTGTTGTACTTGAGCACGTAGTCCGCGTTACGCCGATTGATCCCCATGATGCCCCGGGCTTCCAGGGCCTTCCAGGTCTTCCACAGGCCGAACATTACGAATCAGCCTTGACGAAGGCTTTGAAACGGATCAGCTCGGTCAGGCGGTAGCCGCGGTAGCGACCCATCGCCAGCATGAAGCCCACCAGGATCAGCAGCATCGCCGGGAAGGTGAAGACGAAGTAGATCAGCTCCGGCACGCTCATGATCAGGTGGGCCAGGGAGGCGGCGAACAGCGTGCCGATGGCGACTTTCATCGCGTGGCCGGCGCCACGTTCTTCCCAGGTGATCGACAGGCGTTCGATGGTCATGGTCAGGATCACCATCGGGAACAGGGCGACCGACAGGCCGCGTTCCAGGCCGAGCTTGTGGCTGAACAGGCTGATGGCGGCGATCAGCACCACGACGAAGGTCAGCACCACCGACAGCCGCGGCAGCATCTGCAGCTTCAGGTGTTCCAGGTAGGACCTGAGCGACAGCCCGAGCGCGGTGATTACGGTGAACAGCACGATGCCGAAGCCCAGCTGGGTTTCGCGGAAGGCCAGGGCGATCAGCACCGGGGTGAAGGTACCCAGGGTCTGCAGGCCGATCAGGTTGCGCAGCACCAGGATCACCAGCACGCCGATCGGGATCATCACCATGATCATGAAGGTCTGCTGGGTCTGCAGCGGCAGGCCGTACAGCGAGTATTCGAGGAAGTTGGCGTCGGTGTTCTCGTCGGTCAGCTTGGCCAGGCGAATGGCGTTCATTTCGCTGTTGTTCAGGCTGAAGGTGACGGTGGCTTTCTTGCCGCCATCGACGGTGATCAGGCTGTCGTCACCGATCCACCACAACAGGCGGTCGCTGGGCAGGCCCTGTTCGCCGGTTTCCGGGTTGAAGTACAGCCAGTCGGTACCGTTGAAGCTGCGCAGCCACAGTTCCGGAGCCTGCGGCTGGTCGGCCACCAGGCGGATGGTGTGGACCTTTTCCATCGGCACGTGGGCGATGGACAGCAGCAGGTCGACGATCTTGGCCTTGTTCGCCGGCGACGGATCGCCCGCCAGGAGCATCTTGGCGTTGTCGTCGCTGCTGTTGTTGACCCGCTTGATGGCTTCGCTGATGAAGGTCTCGACGTCGGCCGAGTGCTGGCGGATCGGCGCGAGCAGGGCTTCGGCGGCGATCTTTTCCGGGCCTTCGACGGCGATGCTGTCGCGAAAGGTCGGGCCCTTGATCTTGGCTTTTTCCGCGGTGTAGCGCTTGGTCAGGACCAGGCGGTAGTAGAGGGTCTGGTTGCCCTTGGCGCGGCGTGCCGACCAGGTGACCTTGCGGTTGCCGTCGACGCGGTTCACCGCCACCCCGTAGTTATTGGAAATGAAGCTCTCGTTCAGGCTGACGTAGTCGCGGCTCAGGGGCGGCACGAACATCTGGATCTTGATCGGGTCCTTGGCGTTGGCGACGAATTCGACCTTGGCGTCGATGTTCCACAGGTCGTCGGTGGCGTCTTCGGTCACCGGGATGCCGAGCACGAAAATCTGATAGGCCGTGATCGAGATGCCCAGCACCACCAGGATGGCGATCAGGATTTTCAGATGGAGGGTAAGAGAGCGCATTGGAATTACTCTGCGGTATGAGCGTCGGTGGCGCAGGCAGGTTTGCCAGCAGCGTATTTAAGACTGGGGTCGACCAGTGCATCGAAGCGCTTGAGCGCTTCGGAGCCGATCAAGAGCGGGTATTGGAATGCACTGCGGTCGGTCAAGTTCACTTCTATGCTGCGCAGGGCTGTGCCCATGCAGATATCCAGCTCGATGACCGGGCGCGCGGTGTACTTCTTGTTGTTTTCCTCATCGGGGTCGTAGTCGCCGGCGCGGCGCTTGATCTTGCTGACGCGGGCCAGCGGACGTTCGATGGGGTGGGAATGGGCGGCGTCGATGGCCAGATAGAAGCGTACCCAGGACTCGCCATTGCGCTTGAAACGCTTGATATCGCGGGCGCTGAGGGAGGCGGTCTTGGCGCCGGTGTCGAGCTTGGCGGCGACTTCCAGGTCGATCCCGGACAGTCTGGCGTATTCATTCAGACCGTAAACGGTCTTGCCGGCGGCGGCACTCAGGCCCGGCAGGCCGAGCAGGCAGAACAGTATGGAGAAGGCCTTGAGTCTCATAGATCCTGGTGCGTTGCATGGGTTCTTCAGTTCAAGGCGACTGGCATTGCTGCGCAAGCTCCCTCGTGTGCTGCCTTATTAATGTGACAGGCAAATGCGGGCGGCATTCTAGCATGCTGGTTTTATGGCGCCAGCGGCGGGGCGGGGGCTTTTGTGCCGGTTTGGTGCAAAGGGTTATTAGACGATTGTCGACAATATCTATTTTTCCTTTGACTGGTTGGCTTGTATTGGCTAGTTTTTGTCGCATTGATTTTCAAGGTGTCGACAATATGCTGGATCAGCTCGATCCCCCCGCCGTGACGCAGGACGATTCGGAAACCTTGTCCGAAAACGTCTTCAGGCGCATTCAGGCGGCCATCGTCAAGGGCGAGATCGCCCCGGGCAGCAAGATTTCCGAGCCGGAACTGGCGCGCACCTATGGCATCAGCCGCGGCCCGCTGCGCGAGGCGATCCACCGCCTGGAAGGCCAGCGCCTGCTGGTGCGGGTGCCCCATGTCGGGGCGCGGGTGGTGTCCCTGAGCCATGCCGAGCTGATCGAGCTTTATGAAATCCGCGAGTCCCTGGAAGGCATGGCCTGCCGCCTGGCCGCCGAACGCATGACCAACGAGGAAATCGACGAGCTGCGCCGGGTGCTCGATACCCACGAGCGCGACGCGGCGTTCCAGGCCGGGGTCGGCTACTACCAGCAGGAAGGCGATTTCGACTTCCACTACCGGATCATCCAGGGCGCGGGCAACCGCACCCTCACGCAGATGCTCTGCGGCGAGCTGTACCAGCTGGTGCGCATGTACCGCATCCAGTTTTCCGCCACGCCCAACCGCCCGCACCAGGCGTTCGCCGAGCACCACCGGATTCTCGATGCCATTGCCGATCGCGACGGCGAACTGGCCGAGTTGTTGATGCGCCGTCACATCGGCGCTTCCAAACGCAACATTGCCCGTCATTACCAGGACGGCGCCAAGCAGACAGCCACTCCACGAGGTGAGTCATGAGTTCCAATAATAAGAGCACTCCAGGCCAGCGCTTTCGCGATGCGGTCGCCAGCGAACGACCGTTGCAGGTGGTCGGCGCCATCAATGCCAACCATGCGCTGCTGGCCAAGCGCGCCGGGTTCAAGGCGATCTACCTGTCCGGTGGCGGGGTGGCGGCCGGCTCCCTCGGCGTGCCGGACCTGGGCATCACCGGGCTCGACGACGTGCTGACCGACGTGCGCCGCATCACCGACGTCTGCGACCTGCCGCTGCTGGTGGACGTGGACACCGGTTTCGGTTCGTCGGCGTTCAACGTGGCGCGCACCGTCAAGTCGATGATCAAGTTCGGCGCGGCGGCGATTCACATCGAGGACCAGGTCGGCGCCAAGCGCTGCGGCCATCGTCCGAACAAAGAGATCGTCTCCCAGCAGGAAATGGTCGACCGTATCAAGGCCGCGGTGGATGCCCGCACCGACGACAGCTTCGTGATCATGGCCCGTACCGACGCCCTGGCGGTGGAGGGGCTGGAGTCGGCCCTGGACCGCGCCGCCGCCTGCATCGAGGCCGGTGCCGACATGGTGTTCCCGGAAGCCATCACTGAGCTGGAGATGTACAAGATCTTCGCCAGCCGGGTGAAAGCGCCGATCCTGGCCAACATCACCGAGTTCGGCGCCACGCCGCTGTACACCACCGAACAACTGAAATCCGTGGATGTTTCCCTGGTGCTGTACCCGCTGTCGGCGTTCCGTGCCATGAACAAGGCGGCGGAAAACGTCTACACCGCGATCCGTCGCGACGGTACCCAGCAGAACGTGATCGACACCATGCAGACCCGCATGGAGCTGTACGACCGCATCGACTACCACGCCTTCGAGCAGAAGCTCGATGCGCTGTTCGCCCAGAAGAAAAGCTGAACCAACCTTTGTAGGAGCGAGGCTTGCCCGCGATGGACGTTAACGACAACGCGCAGCCCCTGATACACCGGGGTGTGTCGATCAGCATCGCGAGCCGCTTCGTTCCTGCGGTGTCGGGGTGAGCCCCGACCCATGAAGTTGCCGATTCCCTAACAAATTCAAGATTGGAGAGAGCAATGGCCGAAGCAAAAGTATTGAGTGGCGCTGGCCTGCGTGGCCAGGTGGCCGGACAGACTGCCTTGTCGACCGTGGGCCAGGCCGGTGCCGGGCTGACCTACCGGGGTTACGACGTCCGCGAACTGGCGGCCGACGCGCAGTTCGAGGAAGTGGCCTACCTGCTGCTGTACGGCGAGCTGCCGACCCAGGCGCAACTGGACGCCTACGCCCAGAAGCTGAGCAAGCTGCGCGACCTGCCGCAGGCGCTGAAAGAAGTGCTGGAACGCATTCCGGCCGACGCCCATCCGATGGATGTGATGCGCACCGGCTGTTCGTTCCTCGGCAATATCGAGCCGGAACAGGACTTCTCCCAACAGCGTGACGTCACCGACCGCCTGCTGGCCGCGTTCCCGGCGATCATGTGCTACTGGTACCGCTTCAGCCACGACGGCAAGCGCATCGATTGTGTGACCGACGAGCCGTGCATCGGTAGTCACTTCCTGCACCTGCTGCACGACAAGAAGCCGAGCGAGCTGCACGTCAAGGTGATGAACGTGTCGCTGATCCTCTACGCCGAGCACGAATTCAACGCCTCGACCTTCACTGCCCGGGTCTGTGCCTCGACCCTGTCCGACCTGTATTCCTGCGTCACCGCGGCCATCGGCTCGCTGCGCGGTCCGCTGCACGGCGGCGCCAACGAGGCGGCGATGGAGATGATCGAGCGCTTCGCTTCGCCGGAAGAGGCGATCAAGGGCACCCTCGGCATGCTCGAGCGCAAGGACAAGATCATGGGCTTCGGCCATGCGATCTACAAAGACAACGACCCGCGTAACGAGGTGATCAAGGGCTGGTCGAAAAAGCTCGCTGACGAAGTGGGCGACAAGGTGTTGTTCCCGGTCTCCGAAGCCATCGACAAGACCATGTGGGAGCAGAAGAAGCTGTTCCCCAACGCGGACTTCTACCATGCCTCGGCGTACCACTTCATGGGCATCCCGACCAAGCTGTTCACCCCGATCTTCGTCTGCTCGCGCCTGACTGGCTGGGCGGCCCACGTGTTCGAACAGCGCGCCAACAACCGCATCATTCGTCCAAGCGCCGAGTACGTCGGCGTCGAGCAGCGCAAGTTCGTGCCAATCGAACGTCGCTGAATGGTGGCTGCTTAAAAAACCAGAGCCCTGCAGGAGCGAGGCATGCCCGCGAAGACGGACTGACATTCACCATTGATGTCGACCGTCAAACCGCCATCGCGAGCAAGCTTCGCTCCTACCGGGGAGCGGTTTCAGCAGCACCACCTTTTGCAATCACCGTGACCGAGTCCTGACGATGAACACTGAATTTCGTAAACCGTTACCCGGTACCCGACTGGACTACTTCGACACCCGCGCGGCCGTCGAGGCGATCCAGCCCGGCGCCTACGACACCCTGCCGTACACCTCGCGCGTGCTCGCGGAAAACCTGGTGCGTCGTTGCGATCCAGCGACCCTGACCGATTCCCTGAAGCAACTGATCGAGCGCAAGCGCGACCTCGACTTCCCGTGGTTTCCGGCCCGCGTGGTGTGCCACGACATTCTCGGCCAGACCGCCCTGGTGGACCTGGCCGGCCTGCGCGATGCCATCGCCGACCAGGGTGGCGATCCGGCCCAGGTCAACCCGGTGGTGCCGACCCAGTTGATCGTCGACCACTCGCTGGCGGTGGAGTGCGGCGGCTTCGACCCGGATGCGTTCGCCAAGAACCGCGCCGTGGAAGACCGGCGCAACGAAGACCGTTTCCACTTCATCAACTGGACCAAGAAAGCCTTCAAGAACGTCGACGTGATCCCGCCGGGCAACGGCATCATGCACCAGATCAACCTGGAGAAAATGTCGCCGGTGATCCAGGCGCGCGATGGCGTGGCCTTTCCCGATACCTGCGTCGGCACCGACAGCCACACCCCGCACGTGGATGCCCTGGGCGTGATCGCCATCGGCGTCGGCGGCCTGGAAGCCGAAAGCGTGATGCTCGGCCGGGCGTCCTGGATGCGCCTGCCGGAAATCGTCGGCGTCGAGCTGACCGGCAAGCTGCAACCGGGCATCACCGCCACCGACATGGTGCTGGCGCTGACCGAGTTCCTGCGCAAGCAGAAGGTGGTGGGTGCCTACCTTGAGTTCTTCGGTGCAGGCGCCGCGGCGCTGACCCTGGGCGACCGCGCGACCATCTCCAACATGGCCCCGGAATACGGCGCCACCGCGGCGATGTTCTACATCGACCAGCAGACCATCGACTACCTCAAGCTCACCGGCCGTGAAGACGAGCAAGTGCAGTTGGTCGAGACCTATGCCAAACAGGCCGGCCTGTGGGCCGACAGCCTGAAAGGCGCGCAGTACGAGCGCGGCTTGCAGTTCGACCTGTCCTCGGTGGTACGTAACATGGCGGGCCCGAGCAACCCCCACGCCCGGGTGGCGACCAGCGACCTGGCGGCCAAGGGCATCGCCGGCCAGTGGGAAGAAGTGCCGGGGCAAATGCCCGATGGCGCGGTGATCATTGCGGCCATTACCAGCTGCACCAACACCAGCAACCCGCGCAACGTGATCGCCTCCGGCCTGCTGGCGCGCAACGCCAACAAACTCGGCCTGACCCGCAAACCCTGGGTCAAGTCGTCGCTGGCGCCGGGTTCCAAGACGGTGGCCATGTACCTGGACGAAGCCGGCCTGACCCACGAGCTGGAGCAATTGGGCTTTGGCGTCGTGGCCTTCGCCTGCACCACCTGCAACGGCATGTCCGGTGCGCTGGACCCGGTGATCCAGAAAGAGATTATCGACCGCGACCTGTATGCCACCGCGGTGCTGTCGGGCAACCGCAACTTCGACGGGCGCATCCACCCGTATGCCAAGCAGGCGTTCCTCGCGTCGCCGCCGTTGGTGGTGGCTTACGCGATTGCCGGGACCATCCGCTTCGATATCGAGAAGGACGTGCTGGGCCTGGATGCCAACGGCAAGGAGATCCGCCTCAAGGACATCTGGCCGAGCGACGAAGAGATCGACGCGGTGGTCAAGGCCTCGGTGAAGCCCGAGCAGTTCCGCAAGGTGTACATCCCGATGTTCGCCATTCACGAAGACACCGGGCCCAAGGTCGAGCCGCTGTACGACTGGCGCGAAATGAGCACCTACATCCGTCGCCCGCCGTACTGGGAAGGCGCCCTGGCCGGTGCGCGCAGCCTGACCGGCATGCGCCCGCTGGCGGTGCTGCCGGACAACATCACCACCGATCACCTGTCGCCGTCCAACGCCATCATGCTCGACAGCGCGGCCGGCGAGTACCTGGCGAAAATGGGCCTGCCGGAAGAGGACTTCAACTCCTACGCGACCCACCGCGGTGACCATCTGACCGCGCAACGCGCGACCTTCGCCAACCCGAAACTGTTCAACGAAATGGTCCAGGAAGGCGGCAAGGTCAAGCAGGGTTCGCTGGCGCGGATCGAGCCGGAAGGTCAGGTCACCCGGATGTGGGAAGCCATCGAGACCTATATGCAGCGCAAGCAGCCGCTGATCATCATCGCCGGCGCCGACTACGGCCAGGGTTCGTCCCGTGACTGGGCGGCCAAGGGCGTGCGCCTGGCCGGGGTGGAGGCCATCGCCGCCGAAGGCTTCGAGCGCATCCACCGCACCAACCTGGTGGGCATGGGCGTGCTGCCGCTGGAGTTCAAGCCGGGCACCGACCGCAAGACCCTGGGCATCGACGGTACCGAAACCTTCGATGTGGTGGGCGAGCGCAAGCCACGCGCGACCCTGACCCTGGTGATCCGGCGCAAGAACGGCGAGCGCATCGAGGTGCCGGTGACCTGCCGTCTCGACACCGCCGAAGAGGTGTCGATCTACGAAGCGGGCGGCGTGTTGCAGCGCTTTGCCCAGGACTTCCTCGAATCGGCTGTCGCCAGTTAAGTGACGTACCGGGGGCGGGCCGCAAGGCGCCGCCCTCGGTCTTTATCAGGACCGAAATCCATGGCTTTCGTAGCGCAAATCAAGATTCCCGCCACCTACATGCGTGGCGGCACCAGCAAGGGCGTGTTCTTCAGCCTGCAAGACCTG
Organism: Pseudomonas sp. T8; assembly: GCF_024610635.1. Lineage (NCBI taxonomy): Bacteria > Pseudomonadati > Pseudomonadota > Gammaproteobacteria > Pseudomonadales > Pseudomonadaceae > Pseudomonas > Pseudomonas sp. T8. The sequence continues at coordinate 2,208,371 of NZ_CP102374.1, read as the reverse complement.
CCTGAGGCGGCGCAGCTGCCGGGCGCGGCCCGCGATGCGTTGCTGTTGCGGGTGATCGGCAGCCCCGACCCGTACGACAAGCAGATCGACGGCATGGGCGGCGCCACGTCCAGCACCAGCAAGACGGTGATCCTGTCGAAAAGCATCAAGCCCGACCACGACGTGGATTACCTGTTTGGCCAGGTGTCCATCGACAAGCCTTTCGTCGACTGGAGCGGTAACTGCGGCAACCTGTCGGCGGCGGTCGGTTCCTTCGCCATCAGCAGCGGCTTGGTGGATGCCGAGCGCATCCCGCAGAACGGCGTGGCCGTGGTGCGCATCTGGCAGGCCAATATCGGCAAGACCATCATCGCCCATGTGCCGATGACCAACGGCGCAGTGCAGGAAACCGGCGACTTCGAACTGGATGGCGTGACCTTCCCGGCGGCCGAAGTGCAGCTGGAGTTCATGGAGCCGGCGGCCGAGGAAGAGGGCGCCGGCGGTTCGATGTTCCCCACCGGCAACCTGGTGGACGACCTGGAAGTGCCGGGCGTCGGGACTTTCCAGGCCACCATGATCAATGCCGGGATCCCGACCATCTTCATCAATGCCCGCGACATCGGCTACAGCGGCACCGAGCTGCAGGGCGATATCAACGGCGACCCCAAGGCGCTGGCGATGTTCGAGACCATCCGCGCCCACGGCGCGCTGCGCATGGGGCTGATCCAGCACCTGGACGAAGCGGCCAAGCGCCAACACACGCCCAAGGTCGCCTTTGTCGCCCCGCCGGCGGACTACCAGGCGTCCAGCGGCAAGGCGGTGAAGACTGGGGATGTCGATCTGCTGGTGCGCGCGCTGTCCATGGGCAAGCTGCACCACGCGATGATGGGTACCGCCGCGGTGGCCATCGGCACGGCGGCGGCGATCCCCGGCACCCTGGTCAACCTGGCGGCCGGCGGCGGGGAGCGCAGCGCGGTGCGTTTCGGCCATCCGTCGGGGACCTTGCGGGTTGGCGCCGAAGCCGTGCAGGACAACGGCGAATGGAGCGTGACCAAGGCCATCATGAGCCGCAGCGCGCGGGTCTTGATGGAAGGCTGGGTGCGTGTGCCTGGCGACGCTTTCTAAGGAAAAACCGCTACCCGCAGGAAGCCGCCGACCGGCGCTCCTGCGGGGGATAAAATAAACAGACATAACCCGATCAGCCTGACCTTGAGGATGCAACCCACACCTAACCCTTGATGGAGTGAACAGCCCATGAGCGCCAACGTTGATCTGAACGAACGCCCCGATTACGACCAGGTCCTGCAGGACATTGCCGATTACGTTCTGAACTACCGGATCGAGTCCCACGAGGCTCTGGATACCGCCCGCAACTGCCTGATGGACACCCTCGGCTGCGGCCTGCTGGCCCTGCGCTTTCCCGAATGCACCAAGCACCTGGGGCCGATAGTGGAGGGCACGGTCGTGCCGTTTGGCGCGCGGGTGCCGGGCACCAGTTTCCGCCTGGACCCGGTCAAGGCGGCCTGGGATATCGGCTGCATCGTCCGTTGGCTGGATTACAACGACACCTGGCTCGCCGCCGAGTGGGGTCATCCTTCCGACAACCTCGGCGGCATCCTCGCCGTGGCCGATCACTTGTCGCAAAAGCGTGTGGCCAATGGCGAGGCGCCGCTGACCATGCGCGCGGTGCTCGAGGCCATGATCATGGCTCATGAGATCCAGGGAGTGATCGCCCTGGAGAACTCCTTCAACCGCGTCGGCCTCGACCATGTGCTGCTGGTGAAAGTCGCCTCGACCGCGGTCACCGCCAAACTGATGGGAGCCAACCGCGAACAGCTGCTGGCGGCGCTGTCCCATGCCTTTGTCGATGGCCAGGCGCTGCGCACTTATCGGCATGCGCCGAATGCCGGTTCGCGCAAGTCCTGGGCGGCGGGGGACGCCACGAGTCGTGGTGTGCGCCTGGCGGATATCGCCCTGCGCGGCGAGATGGGCATTCCGGGAGTGCTGAGCGCGCCGCAGTGGGGCTTCTACGACGTGCTGTTCAGCCACACCAACAAGGACCTGGCGCTCAAGCCCGAAGACCAGCGCCGTTTCAGCCTGTCGCAGAAGTACGGCAGTTACGTGATGGAAAACGTGCTGTTCAAGATCAGCTTCCCGGCCGAGTTCCATGCGCAGACCGCCTGTGAAGCGGCGGTGACCCTGCATCCGCTGGTACGCAATCGCCTGCACGAGATCGACAGGATTGTCATCACCACCCACGAATCGGCGATCCGCATCATTTCCAAGGTCGGCCCGCTGGCCAACGCCGCCGACCGCGACCACTGCATCCAGTACATGACCGCCGTGCCGCTGGCCTTCGGCAACCTGGTGGCCGAGCACTATGAAGACGGCTTCCATGCCGCCCACCCGATCATCGATCAGTTGCGCGAGAAGATGCAGATAGTCGAAGAACCGCGCTACACCCGCGAGTACCTGGAGGCCGACAAGCGCTCCATCGCCAATGCGCTACAGGTGTTCTTCAAGGATGGCTCGAGCACCGAGCAGGTGGTGGTGGAATACCCGATCGGCCATCGCCGGCGCCGCGCCGAAGGCATTCCGCTGCTGGAAGACAAGTTCAAGGCCAACCTGGCCACCCGCTTCACGGCCCAGCGTTCGGCGCAGATCTTTGCTCTGTGCAAGGACCAGGCGCAGCTGGAGGCCACGGCGGTGCACCGGTTCGTGGATCTGTTGGTGATCTGAGGGTAGGGCGGACCGTTGGTCCGATCGCGACAAGCTCGCTCCTACAAGATCTTGTAAGCCATGTAGGGGCGAGCTTGCTCGCGATAGCCTTCTATTGGTCAGATAACGCTACTTGAAGCGCCGCTCGACGCCTTTTTCCACGAGGATCTTCGCCGAGATCTCTTCCACCGAGAAATGCGTGGAATTGATGTGCGGAATGTTCTCGCGGCGGAACAGGTTTTCCACCTCGCGCACTTCGAACTCGCACTGGGCATAGCTCGAATAACGGCTGTTGGGCTTGCGCTCGTTGCGGATGGCGGTGAGCCGGTCGGGGTCGATGGTCAGGCCGAACAGCTTGTGCTGGTGGGCGCGCAGGGCGGTCGGCAACTGCAGGCGTTCCATGTCGTCTTCGGTCAGCGGGTAGTTGGCGGCGCGGATCCCGAACTGCATGGCCATGTACAGGCAGGTCGGGGTCTTGCCGCAGCGCGACACGCCCACCAGGATCAGGTCGGCCTTGTCGTAGTAGTGGGTACGGGCGCCGTCGTCGTTGTCGAGGGCGAAGTTCACCGCCTCGATCCGCTCCATATAGTTGGAGTTGCCGCCAATGGAATGGGACTTGCCGACCGAGTACGACGAGTGCTCGCTCAACTCCAGCTCCAGGGGGGCGAGGAAGGTCGAGAAGATGTCGATCATGAAACCATTGGACGTCGCGAGGATCTCACGGATGTCCTGATTGACGATGGTGTCGAAGATAATCGGACGAAATCCGTCCTTTTCGGCGGCAATGTTGATTTGTTGTACCATGGCCCGCGCTTTATCTACGCTGTCGATATACGGCCGCGTGATTTTGCTGAAGGTAATGTTTTCGAACTGCGCCAGGAGGCTCTGGCCGAGGGTTTCAGCGGTGATGCCGGTACCGTCGGAGATGAAGAAAGCAGATCGTTTCATTTGCACCTTGGGCCTTAAGCTAGTGACGAATCTTGGATATGATAGGCGCGATTTGCCGGCCTCCAATGGCCCGCATTCTCACTTATTTTCCAGGTCCAGGCCATACAGCTGGCAAGCGCTCCCCGAGCAGCCGGCTTCTGAGCTTTTCCAACACAGTTAGTGGAGAGATCACCTTGGTAGAGTACGTAGTTTCCCTCGATAAGCTCGGCGTCCATGATGTAGAGCATGTGGGGGGCAAGAACGCATCCCTGGGCGAGATGATCAGTAACCTTGCAGGCGCCGGTGTATCGGTTCCTGGAGGCTTTGCCACGACGGCCCAGGCCTATCGTGATTTTCTCGAATTGAGCGGTCTTAACGACCAGATCCACGCCGCGCTCGACGCCCTGGACGTCGATGACGTGAATGCCCTGGCCAAGACTGGCGCCCAGATCCGTCAATGGATCATGGAAGCCGAATTCCCCGAGCAACTGAATACCGAAATTCGCACCGCGTTCGCCAAACTGTCCGCGGGCAACCCTGACATGGCCGTGGCCGTGCGCTCCTCGGCCACCGCCGAAGACCTGCCGGACGCTTCCTTCGCCGGCCAGCAGGAAACCTTCCTTAATATCCGTGGCGTCGAGAACGTCATTCGCGCCGCCAAGGAAGTCTTCGCTTCCCTGTTCAACGACCGCGCCATTTCCTACCGCGTGCACCAGGGCTTCGACCACAAGCTGGTCGCCCTGTCTGCCGGCGTGCAGCGCATGGTGCGTTCGGAAACCGGTACCGCCGGCGTGATGTTCACCCTCGACACCGAGTCGGGCTTCCGTGACGTGGTGTTCATCACCGGCGCCTACGGCCTGGGTGAAACCGTCGTTCAAGGTGCGGTGAACCCGGATGAGTTCTACGTCCACAAGGGCACCCTGCAAGCCGGTCGCCCGGCCATCCTGCGCCGCAACCTGGGCAGCAAGGCGATCAAGATGATCTACGGCGACGAAGCCAAGGCCGGTCGCTCGGTCAAGACCGTCGACGTCGACAAGGCCGATCGCGCGCGTTTCTGCCTGACCGATGCCGAAGTCAGCGAGCTGGCCAAGCAGGCGATGATCATCGAGAAGCACTACAAGTGCCCGATGGACATCGAGTGGGCCAAAGACGGCGATGACGGCAAGCTGTATATCGTCCAGGCCCGTCCGGAAACCGTGAAGAGCCGCACCCAGGCCAACGTCATGGAGCGTTACCTGTTGAAGGAAACCGGCACCGTGCTGGTGGAAGGTCGTGCCATCGGCCAGCGCATCGGCGCCGGCAAGGTGCGGATCATCAAGGACGTGTCGGAGATGGACAAGGTCCAGGCCGGCGACGTGCTGGTGTCCGACATGACCGACCCGGACTGGGAACCGGTGATGAAGCGCGCCAGCGCCATTGTCACCAACCGTGGCGGCCGTACTTGCCACGCCGCGATCATCGCGCGCGAGCTGGGTATTCCAGCGGTTGTCGGTTGCGGCAATGCCACCGAACTGTTGAAAGACGGCCAGGGCGTGACTGTGTCCTGCGCTGAAGGCGACACCGGTTTCATCTTCGAAGGCGAGTTGGGTTTCGACGTGAAGAAAAACTCCGTCGACGCCATGCCGGAGCTGCCGTTCAAGATCATGATGAACGTCGGCAACCCGGACCGCGCCTTCGACTTCGCCCAGTTGCCGAACGCCGGTGTCGGCCTGGCCCGCCTGGAGTTCATCATCAACCGCATGATCGGCGTGCACCCCAAGGCACTGCTGAACTACGCCGGCCTGCCCCATGAAATCAAGGAAAGCGTCGACAAGCGCATCGCCGGTTACAACGAACCGGTCGGTTTCTACGTCGACAAGCTGGTCGAAGGCATCAGCACCCTGGCCGCGGCGTTCTGGCCGAAAAAGGTCATCGTGCGCCTGTCGGACTTCAAGTCCAACGAATACGCCAACCTGATCGGCGGCAAGCTCTACGAGCCGGAAGAAGAAAACCCGATGCTGGGCTTCCGCGGTGCTTCGCGTTACATCAGCGAATCGTTCCGTGACTGCTTCGAACTCGAGTGCCGCGCCCTCAAGCGCGTGCGCAACGACATGGGCCTGACCAACGTCGAGATCATGGTGCCGTTCGTCCGTACTCTGGGCGAAGCCAGCCAGGTGGTGGATCTGCTGGCCGAAAACGGTCTCAAGCGCGGTGAAAACGGCCTGCGCGTGATCATGATGTGCGAGCTGCCTTCCAACGCGATCCTGGCCGAAGAGTTCCTCGAGTTCTTCGACGGTTTCTCCATCGGCTCCAACGACCTGACCCAGCTGACCCTGGGCCTGGACCGCGACTCGGGCATCATCGCGCACCTGTTCGACGAGCGTAATCCGGCGGTCAAGAAGCTGCTGGCCAACGCCATCGCCGCTTGCAACAAGGCCGGCAAATACATCGGTATTTGCGGCCAGGGCCCGTCCGACCACCCGGACCTGGCCAAGTGGCTGATGGAGCAGGGCATCGAAAGCGTCTCGCTGAACCCGGATTCCGTACTGGAAACCTGGTTCTTCCTGGCCGAGGGGCAGGGTGCGGTCTAAGCGGAATGAAGCACCGGCCAGCCTTCGGGCTGGCCGGGGCTTTGAGATTCAAGTAGGGCGGGCTCCATCTGGAAGCCGCCCTTTTTTGTGCAAGAGCATTATGCAAAGCAGCAGCAACCTATTTCCCGTCGCCTTGATCAGTGCCGAACGTCGAGGCGACCTGAGTGAAGACGTCTATCGCCTGAAGCCCGGCAACAGCCCGGACACCACGGTCGAGCTGGCCGTCACCCGCCTGGGAATGGCGGACGAGCCCGAATCCCGTGGCGTGCCGGTGATCCTGCTGCACGGCAGTTTCTCCAATCGGCGTTTCTGGTATTCGCCCAAGGGCATCGGCCTGGGCGCGTATCTGGCGCGCATGGGCTTCGATGTATGGATCCCCGAGATGCGTGGCCACGGCCTGTCGCGACGTAATGCCGACTACCGCAAGAATCGCGTCGCCGACTATGCGCAATACGATCTGCCGGCCATCGGCGCTTTCGTGCGGGAACAAAGCGGCCAGGTTCCGCACTGGATCGGCCATTCCCTGGGCGGCATTACCTTGGCGGCGGCCCTGGGCGGCCAGTATCTGGGAGAGCCGGCAGTGGCGTCGGCGGCGTTGTTCGGTTGTCAGGTCAGCCGCACCTATTGGCCGTTGAAAATCCCGGCGGTGGAGTGGGGCGGTCGTTTCATTCTCAAGCGGTTTGCCCAGTTGTCCGGCTCGCGGCTCAAGCGCGGTCCCGAGGACGAACCCATTGGCCTGGCCCTGGAAGGCATGCGTTGGTATGGGCTGTTCGGGCGTTTCGGGGATGGGCAGAAGGACTGGTGGGCCGGTTTGTCCGATGTTTCGCTGCCGGTATTGGCAGTGAGCGCGGCCGGGGATCATCAGGATCCGACCTGGGCCTGCCGCAAGTTGTTTGACCAGTTGAGTTCCGATCACAAACAGTTTGTCTGCCTGGGGCGCGAACAAGGGTTCAGCGGCAATTTCGGCCACGTCGAGATGCTGGTGAGCAAAGCCGCCCAGGCCGAAGTCTGGCCTTTGGTGGCGCGTTGGTTGAAGGATCAGCAGAGCCCGTTGTTGGCATCGAGTGCCGAACTGGCTGCCGCGAGTTGAGTTCAGAAGGCTCTGACAAGAGCATTTCGTTCCGCTGCGCTTGCGGCTAAGATATGACGCATTGAGCGGTTTTGGTCACATTCGGTCGCTGGTTCGGTATCCTGTTCGTGCTCATTGCCCCTGCTGAAATTGGCGTATGGTGGGGGCTGCATGGGGATCGAGGGCTAAGGCAAGGTGTTGAACATTTGCCGCCAGCGCTCGTCACTCAGCATGAACCCTGCGAGTTCCGACACCGCGACGTGTTCTTTCCATTACAGGAGTTTCTCGATGAATCATTACCTCACTCCCGACCTGTGCGACGCCTACCCGGATCTGGTACAGGTGGTTGAACCGATGTTCAGCAATTTCGGTGGTCGCGACTCCTTCGGCGGCGAAATCGTGACCATCAAGTGCTTCGAAGACAACTCGCTGGTCAAGGAACAGGTCGAGCTCAAGGGGCACGGCAAGGTGCTGGTGGTCGACGGTGGCGGCTCCCTGCGCCGCGCGCTGCTGGGTGACATGCTGGCCGAGAAGGCCGCCAAGAACGGTTGGGAAGGGCTGGTGATCTACGGCTGCATCCGTGACGTCGATGTCATCGCGCAAACCGACCTGGGTGTTCAGGCGCTGGCCAGCCATCCGATGAAAACCGACAAGCGCGGCATTGGCGATCTCAACGTGGCAGTGACCTTTGCCGGGGTGACTTTCCGTCCGGGCGAATATGTCTATGCCGACAACAATGGCGTGATCGTTTCGCCAAGCCCACTGAAAATGCCTGAATAAGCAGTCGACCAAGCAAGGGATGAGGATGTTCGAGGAAGACAACGCGCAATGGGGGCTGGTACATGCCCTGGTGCTGGATGGTAAAGGTGGTGCGCGTGCAATTGCCCGAACTGAACTGGACGACCTGCAGCTGCAAGCCCATGAGAGCCTCTGGCTGCATTGGGATCGCAGCCATCCGCAAACCCAGACCTGGCTGCGTAAATCCAGCGGTCTGAGCGAGTTCAGCTGTGACCTCCTACTCGAAGAAAACACCCGGCCGCGCCTGTTGGCGCTGCCGGATTCCGAGTTCCTGCTGTTTTTACGCGGCATCAACCTCAACCCCGGCGCCGAGCCGGAGGACATGGTTTCGGTACGCATCTTCGGTTCGGCCCAGCGAGTGATCTCCCTGCGCCTGCGGCCATTGCGCGCGACCGATGAGCTGCTGGTGCAACTGGGCGAAGGCAAGGGACCCAAGACCGCCTCCGAACTCATCCTTTATATGGCTGAGTACCTGACTCATAAGGTGCAGGATCTGGTCAGCGACCTGTCGGAAGTGGTCGATGCCGAGGAAGAAAAACTGGATGCCGACGAACGGTATACCCCCGAGCACAGCAACATTCTGCAGATCCGTCGACGGGCTGCCGGACTCAAGCGTTTCCTCGCTCCGCAGCGGGATATTTTCGGTCAACTCAGCCGCATCAGGCTGCCTTGGTTCGCCGATGACGATGGCGATTACTGGAACGAATTGAACAACAGCCTGACCCGCTACCTGGAAGAGCTCGAATTGACCCGAGAGCGCGTGGGGCTTGTGCTGGAGGCCGAAGACCGGCGCCTGAGCGTGCGCATGAACCGCATCATGTTTCGCTTCGGGATCATCACCGGGATCTTTCTGCCAATGAGTTTTCTGGCCGGCTTGCTGGGGATCAACGTCGGAGGAATCCCGCTTTCCAACAGCCCCTACGGGTTTCTGGTGGCCTGCCTGTTGATGGCGCTGGTAGCGCTGGGACAATGGTGGTTATTCCGACGTTTGCGCTGGGTCTGATCATGAACTATGTGACCCGGGGAATTTTGATCGCGTCTTTCACAGACATATCGAGAGGTGCGTATGCACGATCCGTTTGAACAGTCGTTGCGTGACATGCTCAAGGCCACACCGTCCACCCGGGACGACGATGCGTGCCTGGGCCGCGTACTGAAAACCGCCAACCGGCAGGTGGGGGCGGGCGATCTGTTCAGCCTGCTCGGCCGCTGGTTGCCGGCGCTGATGATTGCTCTGAATAACGGATCGGCCCATATCTCGCCGGTTTCCCGTCGTAAACCTACTGCTCGCACTGCTGATAAGGCTGATTGAATATGGAACTTGATCTCTGGACTCAGAGCCTCGTCACTGCGATGACTGCGTTGTGGACCAAGGTAGCGAACTTCATTCCCAACCTGTTTGGCGCGCTGGTCGTGCTGCTGTTGGGGTTCGTGGTCGCCAAACTGCTTGATACCCTGCTTTCCAAACTGCTCGCCAAACTGGGCCTGGACCGCTTGATGGGCGGTACCGGTTTGACCAAACTGCTGTCTCGTGCGGGCCTGCAGGTGCCGATTTCTACCTTGATCGGTAAAATCGTGTATTGGTTTGTTTTACTGATTTTCCTGGTTTCTGCTGCAGAATCCCTTGGCCTGGAGCGGGTTTCGGCTACGCTCGACATGCTGGCGCTGTATTTACCGAAGGTTTTCGGGGCCGCGCTGGTGCTGTTGGTGGGGGTATTGCTGGCGCAACTGGCCAATGGGCTGGTGCGTGGAGCGGCCGAAGGGGTTGGTCTGGATTACGCCAGTGGCCTGGGGCGAATCGCCCAGGGGCTGGTGATCATCATCAGTATTTCCGTTGCGATCAGTCAGTTGGAGGTCAAAACCGACCTGCTCAACCATGTGATCGTGATCGTTTTGATTACCGTTGGTCTGGCTGTTGCCTTGGCCATGGGGTTGGGAAGCCGGGATATTGCCGGTCAGATTCTTGCGGGAATCTATGTGCGTGAGTTGTATCAGGTTGGGCAACAAGTGCGAGTTGGCGAGGTCGAAGGGCAGATCGAGGAGATCGGCACGGTTAAGACTACACTGCTGACCGATGAGGGTGAGCTGGTCTCTCTCTCCAATCGGATCATGCTGGAGCAGCATGTAAGTAGCCGCTAACCCGGCAAACCCTGCTAATGTATGCCGCCGCAAAATGCCCTTGCCTGGGCTGCGGTGGACATTGACCTGACTGTCGGCCCGACTCGTTTTGAATAAAGCCCAATCGCTATCCACGCGCTATGACCCCCGTGAGCTCTCTGACGAGGAGTTGGTTGCGCGCTCGCACACGGAGCTGTTTCATGTGACGCGTGCGTATGAAGAGTTGATGCGACGCTATCAGCGAACCCTCTTCAACGTTTGTGCACGTTATTTAGGGAACGATCGTGATGCTGATGATGTCTGTCAGGAGGTGATGTTGAAGGTGCTGTATGGCCTCAAGAACTTCGAGGGGAAATCGAAGTTCAAGACATGGCTCTATAGCATCACGTACAACGAATGCATCACTCAGTATCGGAAAGAACGGCGCAAGCGTCGCTTGATGGATGCGTTAAGTCTTGATCCCCTCGAGGAAGCGTCTGAAGATAAGGCGCCGAAACCTGAGGAAAAGGGCGGACTTGACCGCTGGTTGGTGCATGTGAACCCGATCGATCGGGAGATTCTGGTGCTACGATTTGTCGCAGAACTGGAGTTCCAGGAGATCGCAGACATCATGCACATGGGGTTGAGTGCTACGAAAATGCGGTACAAGCGTGCGCTTGATAAATTGCGTGAGAAATTTGCAGGCATTGCTGAAACTTAGTTCGGCGCAAATATCTCTTACGTCTAGGTAAGTTCTGATAGACTTACCGCCGAGTTGTCCCCCGGTATGTGGGACTGCTTTACAATCACCAGATGGGGATTTAACGGATGAAACTGAAAAACACCTTGGGCATTGCCATTGGTTCTATTGTTGCCGTGACTTCGTTCGGCGTTCTGGCGCAAGGCCAAGGCGCGGTCGAGGGTGAACTGTTTTACAAAAAACAGTACAACGACAGCGTTAAGCACATCGAAGACGGCTTCAACCCAGGCGCTCGTATCGGCTACTTCCTGACCGATGACCTGTCGTTGGACCTGAACTACGACAAAACCAACCACACCCGTTCGAACGACGGCACTGGCAACCAGAAGATCAAAGGTGACACCGGCAGCCTGCTGGCTACCTACCACTTCGGTCAAGCTGGCGTGGACTCCCTGCGTCCATACGTTTCGGGTGGTTTCGGTCACCAGAGCCGTACCAACGTCCTGGCTGACGGCCACAGCGGTCGCGACCAGTCGACCCTGGCTATCATCGGTACCGGTGTTAAGTACTACTTCACCGACAACCTGTTCGCTCGTGCCGGCGTTGAAGCCGACTACGCAATGGACAACGGCAAGTGGGACTACTCCGCTCTGGTTGGTCTGGGTGTGAACTTCGGCGGCAACGCTGGCAAGGTTGCTCCAGCTCCTGCTCCAGTTCCAGAGCCAACTCCAGAACCAGAAGCTCCGGTTGCTGAAGTTGTTCGTGTTGAGCTGGACGTGAAGTTCGACTTCGACAAGTCGGTCGTTAAGCCTAACAGCTACGCTGACATCAAGAACCTCGCTGACTTCATGAAGCAGTACCCACAAACCACCACCGTTGTTGAAGGTCACACTGACTCCGTCGGTCCTGACGCTTACAACCAGAAACTGTCTGAGCGTCGTGCAAACGCCGTTAAGCAAGTTCTGACCAGCCAGTACGGTGTTGAGTCGAGCCGCGTTCAATCCGTTGGTTACGGTGAGTCCCGCCCAGTTGCTGACAACGCAACTGAAGCTGGCCGCGCTGTAAACCGTCGCGTAGAGGCGCAGGTTGAAGCACAAGCTCAACAAGCTCAGTAATCTGTAGCTTGCAGCTTTGAAAAACCCGGCCTAGGCCGGGTTTTTCTTTGTCCGCGATTTGTTGAAAGAGCCTGGCGTCAGGCCGAAAGTGCGGCCGCCAGGGCCGCCTCGGAAAGGGCCGGCAGTTGTGCGCCGCAAGCGGCCACCTCGCCAACCACCAGGATGGCCGGGCTTTTCAGCTGGAAGGTATGGGCATCGTCCTGCATGGTGTGCAGATCGCTCCGGCACAGGCGCTGCTCGGGCAGGGATGCATTTTCGATCATGGCCACCGGGGTATGCGGCGCCAGGCCGCCAGCAATCAGCTGTTCACGTATCTCGCCCAGTTTGGCCACCCCCATATAGATCACCAGCGTTGTGCCGCTCTGCGCCAGGGCCTGCCAGTTGAGGCTGCTGTCGTCCTGGGTATGGGCCGTCAGCAGGGTGACGCCACGGGCAACACCGCGCAGGGTCAGCGGGATCCCGCACTGGGTAGCTCCCGCCAGGCCGGCCGTGATGCCGTTCACCAGTTCCACCTCGACGCCACGTTCCTGCAGCCACTGCGCTTCCTCACCGCCACGGCCGAAGATGCATGGATCGCCACCCTTGAGGCGTACCACGCACTTGCCATGCCGGGCGTAGCGCAGCATCAGCCGATGAATGAACGCTTGGGGCGTCGAGCGGCAGCCGCCGCGTTTACCCACGGCAATGACCCGTGCCTGGGGGCAGTGCTCGAGCACCGCCGGATTCACCAGATCGTCGATCAGCACCACATCGGCTTCGCCCAGGGCCCGCACGGCCTTGAGGGTCAGCAGTTCAGGGTCGCCAGGGCCCGCACCCACCAGCCAGACTTTTGCGCTCATGTTTGTTTCCTCACAGGGGGATTGCGACGGGCTGTGCCGAGCTGGCCAGCAGACGTTTGATTTCGGGGACGCAGGAGCCGCATTGAGTGCCGCAGCCCAGTTCCTGTTTCAGGCCATCGAGGTCCAGGCCGCGGGAGATCCCGGCACAGACTGCGCTCTGGCTGACGTTCTTGCAGTTGCACAAGGTCTTGCCACTCGCGGCGATCAGCCCGGCGGCCCCCGGTGGCGCGCTCATTGGCGCCAGCAGCCAGCGACGCAGTTGCTCATCGGCCTTGCCTTCCAGCCACAGGTTCTGCAGCCAGTGCTGGGCCAGGGTTTCACCGGCCAGGCGAATGGCGGTGATCCGTCCCTGTTCGACACGTACCCGCTTGCCGATGGAGCGCCGCGGATCGTCATAGGCCAGTACCGGGCCTTCGTTGAGCCCCAGCAACTGGTCGATGTCCTTGAGCAACTGCGCTGCCGGCGCCTTGGCATTGGCCACCCGCAGCAGCAGGGCCGGGCGTTCGCGACCGGCCAGGCTCAGGCTGACGTAGGCGAAGCTTTCGCAGAGCGGGCGCAAGGCTTCGAAATGCCGCTGCACGTCGCCTTCGATCAGGGCGAACAGCTGCCACGGCAGCTGGACCGGCTCCAGGCGCACGCCGCTGTGCTTGAGTTCCGGCTGTTTGGACAGCGGGTCGAACGCCGGCTGGGTCACGGCATTGACGCCACCCTTGAGGAACCGGTCGCCCCAATGCATCGGCAGAAAAGCCTGGCCCGGGCGCACGCTGTCGTCATCCGCCACGGCGACTATCACGCTGCCGCGCCGGCTTTTCAGCGACACCAGATCACCCGCCTGCAGGTTCTGCCGGCGCAGTTCGTCCGGGTGCAGGCTGAGAACTGCTTCGCTGACGTGCCCGAACAGCTGCGCCGCGGTGCCGGTACGGCTCATGCCATGCCATTGATCGCGCAGGCGGCCGGTGATCAGGGTCAGAGGGAAGCGTGCATCACGTTGTTCCTTGGCCGCGCGATACGGGTCGCTGATGAAGTGTGCCCGCCCGCTGGCGGTCGGGAAGCGGCCGTCAACGTACAGCCGCGCTGTCCCTTGTTCGGCACCGGCGGGGAAGGGCCATTGCTGCGGACCCAGTTGGTCGATCAGCGCGTGACTGATACCGGAAAGGTCCAGGTCGCGGCCGCGGGTCAGCAGTTTGTACTCATCGAACAGCTGGGCAGGCGTATCCAGGGCGAACAGGCTGGGCTGTTGCGGGCGCAGGCGCTGTTCCAGGCGCCGGGCGAAATCCAGGGTGATGGCCCAGTCCGGGCGTGCTTCGCCTGGCGCCGCCACGGCGCGGCGCACATGGGAGATGCGCCGTTCCGAGTTGGTCACGCTGCCTTCCTTCTCGCCCCAACTGGCGGCGGGCAGCAGCAGGTCGGCAAAGGCCGCGGTCTCGGTGGTGCGAAAGGCTTCCTGCAGGACCACGAACGGGCAGGCCAGCAAGGCCTCCCGCACCGCGTTCTGGTCGGGCAGCGACTGCGCCGGGTTGGTGCAGGCGATCCACAGTGCCTTGATCTTGCCGCCGCGCAGTTGTTCGAACAGCTCGATCGCGGTCAGGCCGGGGTTGGCTGGCAATTGCTCGATGCCCCAATAGGCCGCGACTTCAGCCCGATGCTCCGGGTTGGCCGCCTCCCGGTGCCCCGGCAGCAGGTTCGACAGGCTGCCGGTTTCCCGGCCACCCATGGCATTCGGCTGGCCGGTGAGGGAGAAGGGGCCGGCCCCGGGGCGACCGATCTTCCCGGTGGCCAGGTGCAGGTTGATCAACGCGCTGTTTTTCGCGCTGCCGGCACTGGACTGGTTCAGCCCCATGCACCACAGCGACAGGAAGCTCGGCGAGGTGCCGACCCATTCGGCACACTGGCGCAGTTGCTCGACGCTGATGCCGCACAGCTGCGCGACCATATGCGGGGTGTAGTCGTGGACCAGGTTCTTCAGCTCGGCCAGGCCTTCGGTATGCGCCTGGATGAAGTCACGGTCGATCCAGTCCTGCCACAGCAGCAGATGCAGGATCCCGTGGAACAGCGCGACATCGGTGCCGGGCAGGATCGCCAGGTGCAGGTCGGCCAGGTCGCAAGTGTCGGTGCGCCGTGGGTCGATGACGATCACTTTCATCTGCGGCCGCAGGCGTTTGGCCTGTTCCAGGCGGCGGAACAGCACCGGATGGGCGTAGGCCATGTTGCTGCCGACGATCATCACGCAGTCGCTCAGCTCGAGGTCTTCGTAGCTGCAGGGCGGGGCGTCGGCGCCCAGGCTGCGTTTGTAGCCGACCACCGCCGAGGACATGCACAGCCGCGAATTGCTGTCGATGTTGTTGGTGCCCACCAGGGCCCGGGCCAGTTTGTTGAAGGCGTAGTAGTCCTCGGTGAGCAATTGCCCGGAGATATAGAAGGCCACGCTGTCCGGGCCGTGTTCGGCGATGGTTTCGGCAAATAGGTTGGCCGCGTGCTCCAGCGCGGTGTCCCAGTCGGTGCGGCTGCGCGCCAGGGCCTTGCCCAGGCGCAACTCCGGGTACAGGGCGCGGGCTGCGAGGTCGCCGGTCAGGTGCAGGGTGGAACCCTTGCTGCACAGTTTGCCGTGGTTGGCCGGGTGGCTCGGGTCGCCACTGACGCCGAGGATGCGTTCGCCGTCGTGCTCGATCAGCACGCCACAGCCAACGCCGCAGTAACAGCAGGTCGAGGCGGTCGTCTGGCGGTTCATCAGCCGGCATCCCGCAGGGCCAGCAGCACGCGGCCGTTTTCCACCCGCGCCAGATGGTGATGGGCGCAACCGATATCCGGTGCCTGCGCTTCTCCGGATTCCAGGTCGATCTGCCAGTTGTGCAGCGGGCAGGCGACCTTCTTGCCGTAGATCAGCCCCTGGGACAGCGGTCCGCCCTTGTGCGGGCAACGATCGTCGAGGGCGAAGACTTCGTCGTCGCTGGTGCGGAAGATCGCGATGTCGCCCTTGGGGCCGTTGACGATGCGCGAGCCCAGGGCGTTGATCTCGTCCAGGGCGCAGATATCCAGCCAGTTCATAGCGGCACCTCCAGTTGCTTGACGCGGATCGGCTCGAACTCTTTTTTCAGCAGCGGCTGTTCCAGGCGCTCCTTCCACGGGTCCTGTTCGAAGGACAGGGCGAACTGCAGGCGCTCGTTGAGGGCCTTGCGCCGTTGCGGGTCTTCGATGATGGCTTGCTTGATGTGCGCCATGCCGACCCGTTGCAGGTAGTGCACGGTGCGCTCCAGGTAGAAGGCTTCCTCGCGGTACAACTGCAGGAAGGCGCCGTTGTATTCGCGTACCTCGTCGGCGGTTTTCAGCTTGACGAAGAACTCCGCGACCTCGGTCTTGATCCCGCCATTGCCGCCGATGTACATCTCCCAGCCCGATTCGACGCCGATGATGCCGACGTCCTTGATCCCGGCCTCGGCGCAGTTGCGCGGGCAACCGGAGACCGCCAGCTTGACCTTGTGCGGCGACCACATGTTGAACAGGTCGTGCTCCAGTTCGATGCCCAGCTGAGTGGAGTTCTGCGTGCCGAAGCGGCAGAACTCGCTGCCGACACAGGTTTTCACGGTGCGGATGGACTTGCCGTAGGCATGGCCGGAGGGCATGTCCAGGTCCTTCCAGACCCCGGGCAAATCCTGCTTCTTGATGCCCAAAAGGTCGATGCGCTGGCCGCCGGTGACCTTGACCATCGGCACCTGGTACTTGTCCGCCACGTCGGCGATGCGCCGCAGTTCGGAGGGGGTGGTGACGCCGCCCCACATCCGCGGCACCACCGAATAGGTGCCGTCTTTCTGGATGTTGGCGTGGGCCCGTTCGTTGATCAGGCGCGATTGCGGATCGTCCTTGGCCTCGCCCGGCCAGGTGGAAATCAGGTAGTAGTTCAGCGCCGGGCGGCAGGTGGCGCAGCCGTTGGGCGTGCGCCAGTTCAGGTAGCTCATGGTGCCGGCGATGGTCAGCAGGTGCTGTTCGCGGATCGCCTGGCGGATCTGCCCGTGGTTGAGGTCGCTGCAACCGCAAATGGCTTTCTCGCTTTTCGGCTTGACGTCGGCCGCGCCACCCACGGTGTTGATCAGGATCTGTTCCACCAGGCCGGCGCAGGAGCCGCAGGAGCTGGCGGCCTTGGTGTGCTTCTTGACCTCATCGACGCTGAACAGGCCATGCTCCTGGATCGCCTTGACGATGGTGCCCTTGCACACGCCGTTGCAGCCGCAGACTTCGGCGCTGTCGGCCATGCTCATGGCCTTGTCCTGGCCCTGGTGGCCGACATCGCCCAGGGCGTTCTCGCCGAACATCAGGTGGTCGCGGATCTCGCCGATGACGTGGTTCTCGCGGATCTGCCGGAAGTACCAGCCGCCGTCGGCGGTGTCGCCGTACAGGCAGGCGCCGACCAGGACGTCGTCCTTGATCACCAGCTTCTTGTACACGCCACCGATGGGGTCGGAGAGGGTGATGGTCTCGGTGCCTTCGCCGCCCATGAAGTCGCCGGCGGAGAACAGGTCGATGCCGGTGACTTTCAACTTGGTCGAGGTCACCGAACCCTGGTAGCGGGCGAAGCCCAGTTGCGCCAAGTGGTTGGCGCAGACCTTGGCCTGTTCGAACAATGGCGCCACCAGGCCGTAGGCGATACCGCGGTGGCTGGCGCATTCGCCGATGGCATAGATGCGCGGGTCGTAGGTCTGCAGGGTGTCGTTGACCAGGATCCCGCGGCTGCACGGCAGGCCGGCTTTTTCCGCCAGCTCGGTATTGGGCCGGATGCCGGCGGCCATCACCACCAGGTCGGCGGGGATGATGTCGCCGTTCTTGAATTGCACCGAACCGACCCGGCCATTGCCTGAGTCATACAGGGCCTGGGTCTGTTCGCTCAGGCGGAACTTCAGGCCGCGGCTTTCCAGGGCGGTTTGCAGCAGCTGGCCGCTGGTCTTGTCCAACTGGCGCTCCAGCAGCCATTCGCCGATGTGCACCACGGTCACGTCCATGCCGCGCAGCATCAGGCCGTTGGCGGCTTCCAGGCCGAGCAGGCCGCCACCGATGACCACCGCGTGCTTGTGGGTCTTGGCGGTGTCGATCATCGCCTGGGTGTCGGCGATATCGCGGTAGCCGATCACGCCCTGCAGATCGTTGCCGGGAATCGGCAGGATGAACGGGGTCGAGCCGGTGGCGATCAGCAGGCGATCGTATTCGGCTTCGCTGCCGTCTTCGGCGATCACCCGGCGCTTGACCCGGTCGATCTCCACCACCTTGCGGTTGAGCAGCAGCTTGATGTTGTTGTCCAGGTACCAGCTCAGGTCGTTGAGCACGATCTCTTCGAAGGTCTGTTCACCGGCAAGTACCGGGGAGAGCAGGATGCGGTTGTAGTTGGTGTGGGGTTCCGCGCCGAAGACCGTGATGTCGTACAGCTCATTGCTCAGCTTGAGCAGCTCTTCCAGGGTGCGTACCCCGGCCATGCCGTTGCCGATCATCACCAGCTTGAGTTTCTTCATTTCGCTCTCCGCGTAGACAGGCCGTCGGGTATGCCGGGCCTGGCTCGATAAACGTTGCGCAAACAAAAAAGGCGTCCCGCCAGTTGCCTGGCAGGACGCCTTTGTCCGGTCCCGTTCTCTCGGGAAAACCCATCCTTCGTCGTTGAAGGCCGGGTCGTATGTGCTGTTGGGAGAGTTAATGCAGTGGTTGTGCCAAGTTCCGCCAAGCGCGGTTTTAGCGGGGTTGGCGCGGCTTGCGCAGGCGAGAAGGGTAAAAACTGCACCGATTCAAAGCGTCTTGCCCGTTTCTGGAGCAACCTGTAGCCGCTGCCGAGCCCCGGCGAGGCTGCGATCGGGGCGCAGCCCCGTAAACCTGACAGCTCGGTGTGCCTGACCTGCACGGTCGCCTGGCTTGGCGCCCGCTACGCGGTCGAGCGCAGCCTCGCCGGGGCTCGACAGCGGCTACAGGGTTATAGGCGCTATCAGTGATGCAGGAACAGGTACAGCAACAGCAGGTTGAGCAGCAGCGAGACCAGCGCCAGGGTGCGCCAGACCTTCAAGGGCTCGCGTTCCAGCAGTGGCCTGGGGCGCACGCTGAGGCTGCGGCGTTCGCCCTGTTCCAGCAGCAGCAACCACTCTTCGGCGGTTTCATAGCGTTGGGCCGGATCGGCCTGTACCGCGCGCTCCAGGCTCTGTTCGAGCCAGTCCGGCAGGTCCGGGCGATAGCGGCTGGCGCTGACCGGGGTGGTGAAGCGCGGGCGCTGGAAGGCTTCGATTTCACCGTAGGGAAAATGCCCGGTCAGCAAGTGGTAGAGGGTCACGCCCACGGCGTACAGGTCCTGGCGCGGTGTCGGCGCCACGCCGGTGAAAGCCTCCGGGGCGATATAGCTCGGGGTGCCGGGCAGCAGGTGTGCCTGATCCTCGGACAGGCCGGGGCAATAGGCCAGGCCGAAGTCCAGCAGGCGCAGTTCGCCGTCGTCGCCGAGCAGCAGGTTTTCCGGCTTGATGTCGCGGTGCAGGATCTGCCGGCGGTGCAGCAGGCCCACGGCCCGCAACAGACGCTCAGCCAGGTCCTGCCACTGCGCCAGCGGCAAGGGGCCATGCTGTTGCAGATAATCGGCCAGGGTCTGCCCCGGGTATTCGCGCATCACGTAATACAGATGCTGGCGGGCGGTCGCGGCATGCACTTCGGGAAAGTGCCGTCCAGCCACCCGCCGCAGGAACCATTCCTCTGACAGCAGCGCTTGCCCGGCCTGGTGATCGTCGTGCAGATGGCCGGGTAGGGTTTTCAGCAGCCAGGGTTGTTGTTGCGCATCGAGTACGCGGTACAGCAGGGATTGCTGGCTCTGCCCGACCACCTCGGCGACCTGCCAGCCTTCGAAGTGCTGGCCCGGCTTGAGGGGCGGCGGCAGAGGCCATTGCTGCAAGTGAATCAGGGCGTCGCCAATGGAGCTTTCGCCCAAGGCTTCGACCCGCACCAGCAGGGCGCTGGCATTGTCCTGGCTGCCGGCCAGGTGCGCGGCGCTGACCAGGGTCTGCACCGCGCTGTCGAGGTCGAGCTGATCGCGCAGGATCGCGGCGATGGCGGTGTCGCCCAGGGTGGCCCAGACCCCGTCGCTGAGCATCAGGAAACTTTCGTTTTCCCGCAGCTCACCGTCGAGGAAGTCCACCACCAGGTGCTGGTCCAGGCCCAGGGCACGCTTGAGCACGTGCTGCATGCCGGGCTGGTCCCAGACGTGATCGTCGCTGATGCGCTGCAACTGATCGGCGTGCCAGCGATAGACCCGGCAATCGCCGACATGGGCCAGGGTAAAGCGCCGGCCGCGCAGCACCAGGGCGCTGACGGTGGTCAGCAGCGGCTGGCCGCCGCCGTTGGCCTGCAGCCAGCGGTTCTGCGCCAGCAGCAGGCGCTCCAGGGCCTGGGCCACGGCCCAGGTTTCCGGGGTGGCGTAGTAGTCCAGCGCCAGCGCCTGCAAGGTCGAGCGCGCGGCCAGGCCGCCGTCGGCGCATTGGCTGACGCCGTCGGCGATGGCGAACAGCAGGCCCTTGCTGGCGGCCAGGGTCGGCGCCGGGGTAACCAGGCGCAAGGCGTCCTGGTTCTCCGCGCGCGGCCCGATGGCGCTGGCCTGGGCGTGGCTCAGTCGCAGGCTCATGGACGGCTCAGACCCGGGCCGCGGTGACGGCGGCGGAGCCCCAGGTGGTCCGCCAGCGGCGTTTCACCCCGTGCAGGCCGAACCAGGCCAGTATGCCCAGGCTGGCGAACAGCCACAGCGCCAGCTGATAGCTGCCGGTGCTTTGCTTGATCGCGCCCATGCCCGCGGCCAGGGCGAAACCGCCGATGCCGCCGGCCATGCCGATCAGCCCGGTCATCACCCCGATCTCGCGGCGGAAGCGTTGTGGCACCAGCTGGAACACCGCGCCGTTACCCGCACCCAGGCCAAGCATGGTGCACACGAACAGGGCCAGGGCCGCGTAGGAGCTGGGCAGGTTGAAACCGACCGCGGCGATGCATACCGCCGCGACGCTGTACATCACCAGCAGGGTGCGAATGCCGCCGAAACGATCGGCCAGCGCGCCACCCAGCGGCCGCATCAGGCTGCCACCGAACACGCAGGCGGCGGTGTAGTAGCCGGCGGTGACCGGGCTCAGGCCGTACTGGTCGTTGAAGTAGCCGGGCAGGGCGCTGGCCAGGCCGATGAAGCCGCCGAAGGTCACGCTGTAGAAGAACATGAACCACCAGCTGTCGCGGTCGCCCAGAGCCTTGAAGTAGTCGGCCATGGATTTGGCCTTGGGCCGTTCCGGGGCATTCTTGGCCAGCCAGGCGAACAGCACCAGGGTCAGGACCAGCGGGATCAGGGCGAAGCCGAACACGTTGCTCCAGCCGAAGGCGCCGGCCAGCAAGGGGGCGAACAGGGCCGCGAATACCGTGCCGGAGTTGCCGGCCCCGGCGATGCCCATCGCCTTGCCCTGATGCTGCGGTGGATACCATTGCGAGGCCAGCGGCAGGGCCACGGCGAACGAGGCGCCGGCCATGCCCAGGAACAGCCCCAGCAGCAGGGCCTGTTCATAGCTGTGGATGCCCAGCTTCCAGGCGCAGAACAGCGCGCCGATGACGATCACCTGGCCGATCAGCCCGGCGGTCTTGGGGGACAGGCGATCGGCCAGCAGGCCCATGGCGAAGCGCAGCACGGCGCCAGCCAGGATCGGCGTGGCCACCATCAGCCCGCGCTGCTGGGTGGTCAGTTGCAGGTCGGCGGCGATCTGCACGGCCAGCGGGCCGAGCAGGTACCAGACCATGAAGCTCAGGTCGAAGTAGAGGAAGGCCGCGAACAGTGTCGGGGTGTGGCCGGATTTCCAGAAGCTTGAATTCATCGCGCACCTCAGCTGTAAAGAGTCTCGAAAGGAGTCATGAGCTTTTGCGTGGGGCGCCATTACGGCCGCTCCACCGGCCCCGGGCTGTGGGGCCAAAACGAAAAAACGCCGCAACCCGCATCGCCTGGGGCGAGAAGGGTGTGCGACGTCTTTGTCGTAGGTGGGGCAACCGCCGTTGGTTACCTGTGTCGATTACATAGCCAGATCTGTGCCAAGAGTTGCAGTCCTGCTGTCCCTGATCGCGGGCAAGCCTCGCGCCTACGGAAACTCACGGTCTTCTTCCGTAGGAGCGAGGCTTGCCCGCGATAGGCCGCCGCACCGCAGCCGTGGGATTCAGCCCAGCAACTCGCTCATGGCGATGATCTGCTCCGCCACCTGGATCAGCTTCTGCTGCCGGCTCATGGCCTGGCGGCGCATCAGGGTGTAGGCCTGTTCTTCGTTGCAGTCTTTCATCTTCATCAACAAGCCCTTGGCCAGCTCGATGCGCTTGCGCTCGGCCAGCTGCTGGTCGCGGGCCTGCAGCTGCGCGCGCAAGGCCTGGTCGCTCTCGAAGCGGGCCATGGCCACATCGAGAATGGGCTGCAGGCGCTGGGCCTGGATGCCTTCGACTATGTAGGCACTGACCCCGGACTTGATGGCGTGGCGCATCACATCGGGGTCGTGCTCGTCGGTGAACATCACGATCGGCCGTGGCTGATCGCGGCTGACCAGCACCACTTGCTCCATCACATCGCGGCTCGGTGATTCGGTATCGATCAGGATCACGTCCGGACGCACCGTTTCGACGCGCGTCGGCAGGTCGATGGTCAGCCCCGACTCGTCGATCACCTCGAAACCGGCTTCCATCAGGGCCGCCTTGAGCCGACCGACCTTCTTGGCGGTGTCGTTGATCAGCAGGATACGCAACATGGTCTCGGGCTCCTGTCAGCGGCTGGCGAGAAGAGGCGAGCTGTCGCTCATGGCGTGCAGCTGGAAGCTGCGGGCATAGGCGGCCGGGTCCGACCCGTCCCACCGCTTGCCGTCGATCAACTGGCTGCTGCGCATGTCCTGGCCCCGGGACGCGACACCGACGGCGGTGGCGGCTTGACGATAAAGCTCGAGTTGCTGCACCTGGCGCGCGATGCCCAGGTAGTCCGGGTCTTCGCGCAGCAGGCCCCAGCGGCGGAACTGGGTCATGAACCACATGCCGTCGGACAGATACGGCAGGTTGACCGCGCCTTCATTATGAAAGCGTAGCGCGTGCGGGTCCTGCCAGCGGTTGCCGAGGCCGTCGGCATACTCTCCGAGCAGGCGCGGTTCGATGCAGTCCAGCGGCGCATCGAGGTACTCGCGGGCGCTCAGCAGCTGCGCGGTGCTCTGGCGGTTTTCGCGGCCCTGCTCGATGAAGCGGCTGGCCTCGAGGATCGCCATCACCAGCGCCCGCGCGGTGTTCGGGTACTGCTCGACGAAGGCGCGGGTGCAGCCGAGGACTTTTTCCGGGTGGTCGGGCCAGATCGCCTGGCTGGTGGCCAGGGTGAAGCCCAGGTTCTGGTTCACCGCGCTGGCGCTCCAGGGTTCGCCCACGCAAAAACCGTCGATGCGCCCCGCCTGCAGGTGCGCGACCATTTGCGGTGGCGGCACCACCACGCTGTCGACGTCCTGCAACGGGTGGATACCCTGGGCGGCCAGCCAGTAATACAGCCACATGGCGTGGGTGCCGGTGGGGAAGGTCTGGGCGAAGGTCAATCTTGCCCGGCTTTGGTGCACGTGCCGGTCCAGTGCTTCAGGACTGGTCACGTTCAGCGCCTGCAGCTCCCGCGAGAGGTTGATGCTCTGGCCGTTCTGGTTCAGGCCCATCAGCACCGCCATGTCGTTGGCGTTGACGCCGCCGATACCCAGGTGCACGGCGTAGATCAGGCCGTACAGGCTGTGGGCGGCATCCAGCTCGCCGCTCACCAGCTTGTCCCGCAGGTTGGCCCAGGACGCCTGACGCTTGAGGTTCAGGGTCAGGCCGTAAGGCTGGGCGAAGCCCTGGGTGGCGGCGACCACCACCGAGGCGCAGTCGCTCAAGGCCATGAAACCGAGGTTGATCGCGGTCTTTTCCGGGGCGTCGCTGCCGTTGACCCAGGCCAGCGGGCTGACGGGGAGTTCATTCATGGGGTGGCGTCCTCCATAAAAAAGCGGCCATAAAAAGCTTCCATAAAAAAACGTCGCACCCGCGCCAGGCAGAGCCGGCGGGGTAACGACGCCTTTGTCTTTCGACCCACGCCGCCATTGGCCTGGGTGCTGATGCAGCTTGTGGTGCAAGGCATATGCCATCCACCGCTGATTTCGCCGCGTGCCTCGCCTGCGAGCCCCATGCCCGGCTATAATCGCCGCCTCATTTCGCCGCCACCGAGTCAAGCCCGCCCATGTATACCCTGGCCCGCCAGCTGTTGTTCAAACTCTCCCCGGAAACCTCCCACGATCTGTCCCTGGACCTGATCGGCGCGGGCGGGCGTTTGGGCCTCAATGGCTTGCTGTGCAAGGCGCCGGCGCAGATGCCGGTGAAGGTCATGGGCCTGGACTTCCCGAACCCGGTCGGCCTCGCGGCCGGCCTGGACAAGAACGGCGCGGCCATCGACGGTTTTGCCCAATTGGGTTTCGGCTTCGTCGAAATCGGCACCATCACCCCGCGCCCGCAGCCGGGCAATCCCAAGCCACGGATCTTCCGCCTGCCGGAAGCCGAAGCGATCATCAACCGCATGGGCTTCAACAACCTGGGCGTCGATCACCTGCTGGCCCGGGTGGCGGCCGCCAAGTACAAGGGTGTGCTGGGGATCAACATCGGCAAGAACTTCGACACCCCGGTCGAGCGCGCGGTGGATGACTACCTGATCTGCCTGGACAAGGTGTATGCCCACGCCAGCTATGTGACGGTCAACGTCAGTTCGCCCAACACCCCGGGCCTGCGCAGCCTGCAGTTCGGCGAATCGCTCAAGCAGTTGCTCGGCGCCCTCAGCCAGCGTCAGCAGGAGCTGGCGGTGCAGCATGGCAAGCGGGTGCCGCTGGCGATCAAGATCGCCCCGGACATGACCGACGAAGAAACCGCCGAAGTGGCGCAGGCGCTGATCGAAACCGGGATGGATGCGGTCATCGCCACCAACACCACCCTGAGCCGCGTCGGCGTCGAAGGCATGGAGCATGGCGACGAGGCGGGCGGCCTGTCCGGCGCGCCGGTGCGCGACAAGAGCACCCACACCGTGAAGGTGCTGGCGGGCGAGCTGGCCGGGCGTTTGCCGATCATCGCGGTAGGCGGTATCACCGAAGGCAAGCATGCGGCGGAAAAGATCGCCGCCGGCGCCAGCCTGGTGCAGCTGTATTCGGGCTTCATCTACAAGGGCCCGGCGCTGATTCGCGAGTCGGTGGACGCGATCGCGGCGTTGCGCTGAGTTTTTTGCGCGGCCAATAAAAAGGGCTCCTGAAAGGAGCCCCTGGGCCGCAGCCCGCCGTCCGGATGGGACGTGCGTGGTTAAGTCGTTACGTATTCAGATTTTGGTGTCGGAATGTGTGCCCTGTTTTAGCCGACGGCGTGAAGTTCGTTGAGTCTGTGGATTCCCGCAGTGCCGGTCATACCGTCCCAGTTGTCGCCGCGTCCTTCGCGCCAGCCATTGATCCAGGCTTGGCGTACCGACGGTAGAGTAAATGGGCAAAGCTCACGGGACTTGCCATGAACGCCATACTGATATCCGCGCAAAAATGCTCTTTCCAACGGATCACGCTTAAGTCTTCTCATAGGGTGTTTCCCTCACTTGTTGACTGTCTTATGTCCCGTCGGCCTCGTTTGAGGCCGGGCAGATTGCTTCTGCCGTTGGTGCTCGCTGCCGGCGTCGCGAGCGTGGTGTTGGCGTCGTTGCGGCGCCAACCTGAGTTGATTTCTAACCAATGCGTCACAGCGTGGGAATGATCGTTTTGTCATAAGGACGTAACGATAATGATGCTAAGGCCATAAGAACGGCCTGCTTTACCTCGGCTCAGTCAGGCAAACCTCGCTCTGATCAGCCTCTTACTGGATGATGGGCTTAATGCTTTAGTGAGAATTCCACTCCGTTGCACTCAGGTATTATTCGATGAAAGGTCGAGTTATGACCTTTTGTTTCACTGACTTATTTATCTGCCCCGGCATCTAAGCTCTTTTGGCCCCCGTGGTCACCGCTAGCGGCGAGCTGAACAGCAGGGGCGGGACGGCACAGATTCGTGCCACGCGAGCGCTCTTCAAGAAAAGCGCTTGATTGAAAACCGGGCGGACGATGCGTTGTCCGTTCACTTATTGCTAAAGGCCCTGAACTCCCATGTCGGATCGCTACGAACTCTTCCTCACCTGTCCCAAAGGCCTTGAAGGCCTGCTCATCGAGGAAGCCGCCGGGCTTGGCCTTGAAGACGCGCGCGAACATACCTCGGCCGTGCGCGGCATGGCCGACATGGAGACCGCCTACCGCCTGTGCCTCTGGTCGCGCCTGGCCAACCGGGTACTGCTGGTGCTCAAGCGCTTCCCGATGAAGGACGCCGAAGACCTCTACCACGGCGTGCATGACGTCGACTGGCAGGACCACATGCTGGCGGACGGCACCCTGGCGGTGGAGTTCAGCGGCCACGGCTCGGGCATCGACAACACCCACTTCGGCGCCTTGAAGGTCAAGGATGCCATCGTCGACCGGCTGCGCACGCCGACTGGCGAGCGTCCCTCCATCGACAAGCTCAACCCGGACCTGCGCATTCACCTGCGCCTGGATCGCGGCGAAGCCATCCTTTCCCTCGACCTGTCCGGCCACAGCCTGCACCAGCGCGGCTATCGCCTGCAGCAGGGCGCGGCGCCGCTGAAGGAAAACCTCGCGGCGGCGATCCTGATCCGTTCCGGCTGGCCACGTATCGCGGCCAATGGCGGCGCCCTGGCCGACCCGATGTGCGGCGTGGGCACATTCCTGGTCGAGGCGGCGATGATCGCTGCCGACATCGCCCCCAACCTCAAGCGCGAGCAGTGGGGGTTCACCGCCTGGCTCGGTCACGTCCCGGCCCTGTGGCGCAAGCTGCACGAAGAAGCCCAGGCGCGGGCCCAGGCTGGCCTGGCCAAGCCGCCGCTGTGGATTCGCGGTTACGAAGCCGACCCACGGCTGATCCAGCCAGGGCGCAACAACGTCGAGCGCGCCGGCCTCAGTGAGTGGATCAAGATCTACCAGGGCGAAGTGGCGACCTTCGAGCCGCGCCCGGACCAGAACCAGAAAGGCCTGGTGATCAGCAACCCGCCCTACGGCGAGCGCCTGGGTGACGAGGCCAGTCTGCTGTATCTCTACCAGAACCTGGGTGAACGCCTGCGTCAGGCCTGCCTGGGCTGGGAGGCGGCGGTGTTCACCGGCGCGCCGGACCTGGGCAAGCGCATGGGCATCCGCAGCCACAAGCAGTATTCGTTCTGGAACGGCGCCTTGCCGTGCAAGCTGCTGCTGATCAAGGTGCAGCCGGATCAGTTCGTCACCGGTGAGCGCCGCACCCCGGAACAGCGGCAGATCGAGCGGGCACAGGCCGAGGCCGACAAGGCGCCGCTGGTTCCGCAGGAGCGCCAGTACAACAAGAACGGCAACCCGATCAAGCCGGCGCCAGCCCCTGTGGTCGAGCAGGCGCGCCTGAGCGAAGGCGGGCAGATGTTCGCCAACCGCCTGCAGAAGAACCTCAAGGTGCTGGGCAAGTGGGCCAAGCGCGAAGGCGTCGAGTGCTATCGCGTCTACGATGCCGACATGCCGGAATACTCCCTGGCCATCGACCTGTACCACGACTGGGTGCACGTGCAGGAATACGCCGCGCCGAAATCCATCGACCCGGAAAAGGCCCAGGCCCGTCTGTTCGATGCCCTGGCGGCGATTCCGCAGGCGTTGAACGTCGACAAGAGCCGGGTGGTGATCAAGCGTCGCGAGCGCCAGAGCGGCACCAGGCAGTACGAACGCCAGAGCGCCCAGGGCAAGTTCACCGAGGTCAGCGAAGGCGGCGTGAAGCTGCTGGTCAACCTCACCGACTATCTCGACACCGGGCTGTTCCTCGACCACCGGCCGATGCGCCTGCGGATTCAGAAAGAAGCCGCCGGCAAGCGTTTCCTCAACCTGTTCTGCTACACCGCCACCGCCAGTGTGCACGCGGCCAAAGGCGGGGCGCGCAGCACCACCAGCGTCGACCTGTCGAAGACCTACCTGGACTGGGCGCGGCGCAACCTGTCGCTCAACGGTTTCTCCGACAAGAACCGTCTGGAGCAGGGCGATGTCATGGCCTGGCTGGAGACCTGCCGCGATGAGTTCGACCTGATCTTCATCGACCCGCCGACCTTCTCCAACTCCAAGCGCATGGAAGGGGTATTCGACGTGCAGCGTGACCACGTGCAACTGCTCGACCTGGCCATGGCCCGGTTGGCCAGCGGTGGCGTGCTGTATTTCTCCAACAACTTCCGCAAGTTCCAGCTCGAGGAAAACCTGGCGGCGCGCTACTCCGTCGAGGAGATCACCGCCAAGACCATCGACCCGGATTTTGCCCGTAACGGCAAGATCCACCGGGCCTGGAAAATCACCGCCCGCTGATGTTGATTGGATCCACAGAGCCTTGATTTTCAAGGCTCTTTGCTCTAGCCAAATTAGTGGCGAATAGCTATAACTCAATGCAAGCCCATGTGACGCTCATGTTCGCTGGCGTTATGAGTTTTGCTTATGTCGTTGCACTCGGTACGCCCGAAAATCTTGGGCTTCATCAGCGAAGACGTGTCGGCCTGGCTG
Organism: Pseudomonas sp. T8; assembly: GCF_024610635.1. Classification (NCBI taxonomy): domain Bacteria; kingdom Pseudomonadati; phylum Pseudomonadota; class Gammaproteobacteria; order Pseudomonadales; family Pseudomonadaceae; genus Pseudomonas; species Pseudomonas sp. T8. The sequence goes on along the minus strand of NZ_CP102374.1, from coordinate 2,179,946 downwards.
GTCGCGCTACTGGTATTGCTGTTTGGCTGTGTATTGACCGGGCTGCTGGCCTGGTCGACCCTCAATCTGTATCAGCAGCAGTTGCGCCAACGCTTCCAGCTGTTGGCCAGCGAACGTTATAGCCGCATCGAAGAGCGCTTCGAAGACCAGGAGCAGCGCCTGGATGGTCTCAAGCGCTTCTTCATCAATTCCGGTACGGTCTCGCGCCAGGACTTCGACGGTTACACCAAACCTCTCTTGCATCGGACCCAGGCCTACGCCTGGGCGCCGCGCGTCAGCCGCGCCGAGCGTGCGTCGTTCGAGCGCATGGCGCAGGAGCAGGGGGCGCCGGATTATTTCATTGCCGACCTGAATGCCGAGGGCAAGCTGCAGCGAGCCGCCGAGCGCGATGAGTACATACCGGTGCTCTACAGCCAGACCCAAAGCCCGCTGGGCTCGCCCCTGGGGTTCGACCTGCTGGCCCAGCCGATGCGTCGCGATACCCTCGAACGGGCGCGGCAGCGCGGGGGCGTGGCGGTTTCACAGCCGGTGCGCTTGGTCGGAGTCGAGCCTTCCTACGCGCGCGGCATCATCCTGGCGACTCCGGTCAGCCTGCGCACCGATGTGGCCCTGTCGACCCCCGAGCCATACGGTTATGTGATCGCGGTGATCAGCATGCGCCAACTGGTGGTCGATGGCCTGCCCGAGCAGAGCCAGGACAACCTGTTCGTGCAGATCATCGACCTGTCGACCGCCGAGTCGTACGGCAAGCTCTATGAATCGAGCAACGGCCCGGGGGACAGCCCGTTGGCGGTGAGCCGGGTGCTGAGCCTGGCCGATCATGATTACCAGGTGAACATCCGCCCCAGCGCGGTGTTCCTCCAGGCCAACCATTCTTCGGTGTCCAGCCAGGTGATCCTCGGCACGCTGCTCAGCCTGCTGCTCAGCGCCTTGCTGTATGTCCTGGTCAGCCAGCGGCAGCGCGCGCTGCGGCTGGTGGAACAGCGCACCGAGGAGCTGCGGGTCCGGGAGCAGGAATTGCGCGGCACCCATGGGCAGCTGCGCAGCGTGCTCAATGCGGCGACCCAGGTAGCGATCATCGCCACGGACCTGCGGGGTGTGATCAGCACCTTCAATGCCGGCGCCGAACATATGCTCGGCTACAACAGCGCCGAGGTGGTGGGCCACCTGACCCTGGAAAGCCTGCACCTGCCCGCGGAGCTGAATGCGCGCGCGCAAGCCCTCAGCCAGCGTTACGGCCGGCAGATCCCGATGTGCCAGGCGATGCTGGTGGACGGTTCCGAAGAGCGTGGCGAGGAAACCCGCGAGTGGACCCTGGTGCGCCGCGATGGCAGCCACCTGGTGGTGAACATGCTGGCCACCCCGGTCCTGGACGATCACGGTTTATGGGTCGGGCACCTGGCCATCTGCATCGACATCACCGAACGCAAGCGGGTCCACGAGGCGCTGGCGGCCCGCGATCGCCTGCTGAAGAAACTCAGCGCCCATGTGCCCGGCGCTATCTACCAATTCCAGGTGGATGCCGAAGGCCATTCCAGCTTCAGCTACGTCAGTGACGGCATCCGCGACATCTACGAGATCGATCCGCAGCAGTTGCAGCGCGATGCCAACCCGGTGTTCGAGCGTATTCACCCGGACGATGTGGCCCGGGTGCGTGGCTCGATCTGGACTTCGGCGCGCAACCTCAGCCCCTGGCGCGAGGAGTATCGGGTGCAGTTGCCACAGCGCGGCCTGCGCTGGGTGCGTGGCGAGGCGACCCCGGAAAAGCTGGCGGGGGGTGGAGTGCTGTGGCATGGCTATCTGTCGGACATCTCCGACCTCAAGCGGGTCGAGGAGGAGTTGCGGGCCCTGTCGGTCACCGACTCGCTGACTGGCATTCACAATCGCCGCTATTTCCAGGAGCGCCTGCAGACGGAAATGGCGCGGGTCGAGCGCGGGGTGGGCAATCTGGCGGTGATCATGCTGGATATCGACCACTTCAAGCGGATCAACGACCAGCATGGGCATGCCATCGGCGACATGGTGCTGCGCGGTGTCTGTGAGCGCATCAGCCTTCGTCTGCGGCGCACGGATGTGTTTTGCCGCTTGGGCGGCGAAGAATTCATGGTGCTGTGCCCGGACACCGATGGCCAGCAGGCCTATGTCCTGGCCGAGGAGCTGTGGCGCGGGCTGCGCAGCTCGCCGATCGATGGCGTGGGCATTGTCACGGCCAGTTTCGGCATCGCCAGCTGGCGGGAGCACGAAGGGGCCGACGGGCTGTTGCTGCGGGCGGATTCCGGGGTCTATGCGGCCAAGCAGGCAGGGCGCGACCGGGTCCAGGCCGAGATGGCTTGAGGCGAGTGGGGCAGAGGAGCGAGGTGGCGCGGGGTTGCCGCGCCACCTGCAAGTGACGGCTTACAGGGTCGAAGCGGTGTCTGCCAGTTTCGGCTGGCGATACAGATCCAGCAGCACCTGGTCGAGCACCGAGGACGCGCCCCATGGCTTAGGATCGTTGAGGATCGCCACCACGGCCCAGGTGTTGCCGTTGCTGTCGCGGCTGTAGCCGGCGATGGCGCGCACGGTGTTCAGGGTCCCGGTCTTCACATGGGCTTCACCGGACATGGCGGTGCGCTTCAGGCGCTTGCGCATGGTGCCGTCCATGCCGGCGATCGGCATCGAACTGATGAACTCCGCCGAGTACGGGCTTCTCCAGGCCGCTTGCAGCATGGAGGCCATTTCGCGGGCGCTGACCCGTTCGGCACGGGACAAGCCCGAACCGTTCTCCATCACCAGATGCGGCGCGGTGATGCCTTTCTTGGCCAGCCACTGACGCACCACTCGTTGCGCTGCCTTGGCATCGTCGCCATCGGCTTCGGTGCGGTATTGCGCGCCGAGGCTGAGGAACAGCTGCTGGGCCATGGTGTTGTTACTGTATTTGTTGATGTCGCGGATGATTTCCGCCAGGTCCGGCGAGAAGGCCCGGGCCAGCACCTTGGCGCTGGATGGCACGGCGGCCAGGCGGTCCTTGCCCTGGATGCTGCCGCCCAGTTCCTTCCAGATGGCGCGTACGGCGCCGGCGGTGTAGGTCGCGTGGTCAAGCAGCGACAGGTAGGTCTGCGAGCTGCAGCCGTCGCCCAACTGGCCGTTGACGGTCACGGTGACGCCGCCGTCCGCCTGCGGGACCGGGTTGTAGCGAACGTTGCCGGTGCACTGTTTACCGCCGACGGCCTTGACCTGATTGTCGATGCGAATGCTGGCAATCGGCGGTTCGACGGAAATCAGCACCTTGCCCGAGTCATTGCGCGCCACGAAGCGCAGGGCCTTGAGGTTGACCAGCAGCGAGTCGGGCTTGACCAGGAACGGCTTGTTCTCGTCATTGCCGTCGTCGTTGAACTGCGGCAGTTGCGGCTGCACGAAGAAGTTGCGGTCCAGCACCAGGTCGCCGGTCACTTGCTGCACGCCGTTGGCCCGCAGGTCGCGCATCAGCAACCAGAGTTTTTCCATGTTCAGCTTGGGGTCGCCGCCGCCCTTGAGGTACAGGTTGCCATTGAGGATGCCGCCGCTCAGGGTGCCGTCGGTATAGAACTCGGTTTTCCACTGGTGGGTCGGGCCGAGCATTTCCAGGGCGGCGTAGGTGGTGACCAGTTTCATGGTGGAGGCCGGGTTGACCGACACGTCGGCGTTGTAGATCGTGGCCGTGCCCGGGCCGTTGAGCGGGATCATCACCAGCGACAGGGCGTTGTCTTGCAGTTTGCTGGCCTTGAGGGCCTGTTGAACCTTGGGCGAAAGGGTGGTGTTGACGGGGGCTGCGGAAACGGAAATGGCCAGGGGCAGAAGAAGACCGGCAAGAAAAAGTGGGCGCAAAGATTTGATCATGTGAAGTAAAACCCTACAGCCGAGGGGAGAAAAGACGAGGGCATGACGATAAATTCCCTCAGTGGTCACGAAAGTGTCGGCATTATGCCCCAAGGTATAGCGGCTTGTGCCGTGCCGCGTCGGGCGAATCCGCTATTTTTTTCCCAATGGCCGGCCAAGGCCCTCATAGAGTCAGGCAATCGGTTGCTTAAACTGGTAAAGTGCCGCCCGTTATTACTTATGAGGATTGTTCCATGGCCACTAACCGTTCCCGCCGTCTGCGCAAAAAACTGTGCGTAGATGAATTTCAGGAGCTGGGTTTTGAGCTGAACCTGGATTTCAAAGAAGATCTGGCCGAAGAGGCTATTGACGCTTTCCTCGACGCGTTCCTCAAAGAAGCGATGGAAGCCAACGGCCTCGGCTATGTTGGTGGCGATGACTTCGGCCTGGTTTGCCTGAGCAAACGCGGTTCGGTCAGCGAAGAGCAACGTGCCAAGGTCGAAGCCTGGCTCAAGGCCCGCACCGAGCTGACCAGCGTTGAAGTCAGCCCGCTGCTGGATGTCTGGTACCCGGAAAACTCGATCAATCCGGTAGCCTGATGTGCTGAGTCGGTGGCCCGTCCGGGCTACCGACTCACGGCTGTCGCTGTACAGCCTTCATCTATTTATTCCCCCCGCAGAACCTTTATATGCCTCGGGCCTGTTTCCCGGGATTTCGCGTGGGCGGGTTGTAGCCGCTGCCGTAGGCTGCGATAAGCCCGAAGGGCTTCAGCGATCCTGAGGCCTTGCGCACCCTTCGGTCGCGATCGCAGCCTGCGGCAGCGGCCACAGGCTTATTCGTTGTTCCAGTTCAGGATCACCAGGGTCAGCACGCCGGCCACGATTCCCCAGAACGCCGAGCCGACGGAAAACAGGGTCAGGCCCGAGGCCGTCACCATAAAGGTGATCAACGCTGCCTCGCGCTCCTTCACCTGGCTCATGGCGATGCTCAGGCCGTTGATGATCGAGCCGAACAGCGCCAGGGCGGCGATCGACAGCACCAGCTCCTTGGGCAGTGCCGCGAACAAGGCCGCTAGGGTGGCGCCGAAGATCCCGGCGATGCCATAGAAAATCCCGCACCAGACCGCCGCGGTGTAGCGCTTGTTGCGGTCCTCGTGGGCATGGGGGCCGGTGCAGATCGCCGCGCTGATGGCCGCCAGGTTGATGCCGTGGGAGCCGAATGGCGCCAGCAGCAGGGAGGCGATACCGGTGGTGGTGACCAGCGGCGAGGCCGGCACGTTGTAGCCGTCGGCGCGCAGTACTGCGACCCCGGGCATGTTCTGCGAGGTCATGGCCACCACGAACAGCGGGATGCCGATGCTGATGGTCGCCGCCAGGGAGAAGTGCGGAGTGGTCCACACCGGTGTGGCGACTTCCAGGTGGAACTGGCTGAAGTCCAGCAGGCCCATCACGCCGGCCAGCGCGGTGCCGATCAACAGCGCGGCGAGCACCGCGTAGCGTGGTGACAGGCGCTTGACCAGCAAGTAGCTGAAGAACATGCCCAGCACCAGGCCAGTGCGGTGCTGCGCCGCGACGAAGATCTCGCTGCCGATCTTGAACAGGATGCCCGCCAGTAGCGCCGCGGCGAGCGAGGCCGGAATGCGCTTGACCAGGCGTTCGAAGCTGCCGGTCAGGCCGCAGATGGTCACCAGCACCGCGCAGGTGATATAGGCGCCGATGGCTTCGCCGTAGCTCACCCCGGACAGGCTGGTGATCAACAGCGCGGCGCCGGGGGTCGACCAGGCGACGGTGATCGGGGTGCGGTAGCGCAAGGACAGGCCGATGCTGCACACGGCCATGCCGATGGAGATGGCCCAGATCCAGGAGGAAATCTGCCCGCTGCTCAGCCCCGCGGCCTGTCCGGCCTGGAACATCAGCACCAGGGAGCTGGTGTAGCCGGTCATCATGGCGATGAAGCCAGCGACTACGGCCGAGGGCGAAGTATCGGCCAGGGGGCGTAACGGCGCGAGGGAGGCGTCGGACATGGAGCACTGTTCCTTGTTCTGATGAAGATATCTGCCACCCGAAAGCCCGGCGCAGGGGCGTTGGGTGACGAAAGCAGGGGCCAAGCCTAAACGTAAAAGTAACTATTCATTGCAATACAGCCAGGGCGGCAAATGGCCGTACAGTCGTTGCGACAGGCGCTGGACCATACAGTTATTGCGAATGGACCCCATGGGTTGTGTACAATGTGCCATTGTTTTTACGCGATACTTGTCAGCGACCCACTGTGCCGTATTACAGTCACGGTCAATTCGCCGCAGTTCTCCCGACTCGAGTGCCCATGAACGAACAGTTGCAACCCCTCAAGAAACAACCGCGAGCAGGCAAGGCCGGTCGCAGCGGGACCCAGGACGATATTGTCTACGCGCATATCTTCGAGGCCATCCTCGAACAGCGCCTGGCGCCCGGCACCAAGTTGAGCGAAGAGGCGCTGGGGGAAATTTTCGGGGTCAGCCGTACCATCATTCGTCGTGCGCTGTCGCGCCTGGCCCATGAAGGCGTGGTGCTGCTGCGGCCCAATCGCGGCGCGGTAGTGGCCAGCCCGAGTGTCGAGGAAGCCCGTCAGGTGTTCATGGCGCGCCGGCTGGTGGAGCGGGCGATCACCGAACTGGCGGTGCAGCATGCCACGGCCGAGCAGCTTGCCGAGCTGCGGCAGATGGTCAACGACGAGCGCGACAGCTTCTCCCGCGGCGATCGCGGCGCCGGTATCCGCTTGTCGGGCGAGTTCCACCTGAAGCTTGCCGAAGCGGCGAAGAATGCCCCGCTGATCAGCTTCCAGCGCAGCCTGGTCTCGCAGACATCGCTGATCATCGCCCAGTACGAAAGCGGCAACCGCTCGCACTGTTCCTACGATGAACACACCCAGTTGATCGACGCCATCGAGGCCCGCGACGCGGAGCTGGCGGTGACCCTGATGATGCATCACATGGATCACATCGACAGCAAGCTCAACCTCGACGAAGAAAGCGCCTCGGACGACCTGCACGCGGTGTTCTCGCACCTGCTGCAAACCAAGAAGCCGGGCCGTTCTCCCGCCAAGCTGTAACGCCATCTCTCTGTAGGAGCGAGCTTGCTCGCGATAGCCGCGAAGCGGCGACCTGTCTGCCAAGACGCGTCATCGTTGGCGATCTTTTCGCGAGCAAGCTCGCTCCTACAGGGTTTACAGCAGGTAAAAAAATCCCCCGCCCCAGAATCTGAGGCGGGGGATTTTTCGTTTTCGGGATTAGCGCTGGTGCACCAGATTGCCCGCGGCATAGGTCTGCGCCACGGTGCGGTCGTCGCCCAGGGTCATCAGCACGAACAGGGTCTCGGCGATGCTCTTGGACTGCTTCAGGCGATAGCTCAGCAGCGGCGTGGCGTTGTAGTCGAGCACCAGGAAGTCGGCGTCGGTGCCCGGCTGCAAGGTGCCGATCCGCTCTTCCAGGCGCAGTGCGCGGGCGCCGCCGAGGGTGGCCAGGTACAGCGACTTGAACGGGCTCAGCCGTGCGCCCTGCAGCTGCATGACCTTGTAGGCTTCGTTCAGGGTCTGCAGCAGCGAGAAGCTGGTGCCGCCGCCGACGTCGGTACCGAGGCCGACATTCAGTTTGTGTTTCTCGGCCATCGGCAGGTTGAACAGGCCGCTGCCGAGGAACAGGTTCGAGGTCGGGCAGAAGGCCACGGCCGAACCGGTCTGCGCCAGGCGTGCGCATTCGTCGTCGCACAGGTGCACGCCGTGGGCGAACACCGAGCGTTCGCCCAGCAACTGATAGTGGTCGTACACATCCAGATAGCCCTTGCGCTCCGGGAACAGCTCCTTGACCCATTCGACTTCCTGCAGGTTCTCGCTGATGTGGGTCTGCATGTACAGGTCGGGGTATTCACCAAGCAACTGCCCGGCGAGGGTCAGTTGTTCCGGGGTGCTGGTTGGGGCGAAACGCGGCGTCACCGCGTAGTGCAGGCGACCCTTGCCGTGCCAGCGCTCGATCAGCGCCTTGCTTTCCAGGTAGCTGGATTCGGCGGTGTCGGTCAGGTAGTCGGGAGCGTTGCGGTCCATCATCACCTTGCCGGCGATCATCCGCAGATCGAGCTTTTCGGCCGCTGCGAAAAAGGCATTCACCGATTGCGGATGCACGCTGCCGAAGACCAGGGCGGTGGTGGTGCCGTTGCGCAGCAGCTCCTTGATGAAAATCTCCGCCACTTCCTCGGCATGGGCCCGGTCAGCGAACTGGCTTTCGCAAGGGAAGGTGTAGGTGTTGAGCCAGTCCAGCAACTGCTCGCCATAGGCACCGACCATGCCGGTCTGCGGCAGGTGGATATGGGTGTCGATAAAGCCTGGGGTGATCAGCGCATCCTGGTAGTGAGTGATCTCGGTATCGGGGGGCAAACTGGCGAGCAATTCGCTGGCGTGGCCGAGGGCGCTGATCTGGCCGTTGTCGACCACCAGCAGGCCATCCTCGAAGTACTCGTAGGAGGCTTCGATGCCGACCTCGGCGGGGTCGGCGATGCTGTGCAGGATGGCGGCACGGTAGGCTTTGCGAGTCAGAGGCATGAGGCAGTCTCGGTTCGTGGCTTTTTAATGGGAGGCATGGCTGCGGCGCGAGGCCGGCAGCAGCTTGGCAATGGGTTCGGCGCGGACGCTGTGCTGGCCGAAATTGGCGTTATAGGTGGCGATGATTTCGCCGGCGATGGAGATGGCGATTTCCACAGGCAACTTGCCTTTGACTTCGCCCAGCCCCATCGGGCAGCGCATGCGTTGCAGCACGCTGTTGTCGAAGCCGCGCTCGCGCAGGCGGTGTTCGAACTTCACTCGCTTGGTCTTCGAGCCGATCAGGCCGAAGTAGGCGAAGTCGTTGCGCTTGAGGATCGCGGCGGTGAGCTCCAGGTCGAGCTGGTGGTTGTGGGTCATGACGATGCAGTAGCTGCCGGCGGGCAGGTCGTCGATTTCATCGACGGGCTCTTCACTGACGATCTTGCGCACGCCCAGGGGGATCTGCTCGGGGAATTCCTGTTCCCGTGAGTCGATCCAGCGCACCTTGCACGGCAGGCTGGCGAGCAGCGGCACCAGGGCGCGGCCGACATGGCCGGCGCCGAAGACCGCGATCTGCGCCTGGACCTGGCCCATGGGTTCGAACAGCAACACCGTCACGCCGCCGCAGCACTGGCCGAGGCTGGCGCCCAGGCTGAAGCGCTCCAGATGGGTGTCCTGCTTGCCGCTGGCGAGCATCTCGCGGGCGATCTGCATGGCCTTGTATTCCAGGTGGCCACCGCCGATGGTGTCGAAACTCTGGGTGGCGCTGATGACCATTTTCGAGCCGGCATTGCGTGGCGTCGAACCCAGCTCTTCGATGATAGTCACCAGCACGCAGGGTTCACCGCGGGTTTGCAGGTCGGCGAGGGCGCTGATCCAGTTGTACATGTTTCACCTCAACATCGCTGTTGTCTGTTCGGCCATCATCGCGGGCAAGCCTCGCTCCTACGGACAGGTAACGCGCGAACGACGCACAACCTGTAGCAGCGAGGCTTGCCCGCGATGGGCGCACCTCGGTCTAGAGCGGCGCCAGTTCAGACTCGGCCTCGACGGCCTTGGTCACCTTCAACTGGCGCATCTGCTCGCAGCCCCACAACACCCGCTCCGGCGTGGCCGGCGCGTCGATCCTTGGCTGGTGCCGGTAATCGCCAAGGCTGGCCACGGCATCCTTGATCGCGCACCAGACAGCGATGCCGAGCATGAACGGCGGCTCGCCCACGGCCTTGGAATGGAACACCGTGTCTTCCGGGTTCTTGCGGTTTTCCACCAGCTTGACCCGCAGGTCCAGCGGCATGTCGGCCACCGCCGGAATCTTGTAGCTGGCCGGGCCGTTGGTCATCAATTTGCCCTTGGCGTTCCACACCAGCTCTTCCATGGTCAGCCAGCCCATGCCCTGGATAAAGCCGCCTTCCACCTGGCCGATGTCGATGGCCGGGTTCAGCGAGGCGCCGACGTCATGCAGGATGTCGGTGCGCAGCATCTTGTACTCGCCGGTCAGGGTGTCGACTATCACTTCGGCGCAGGCGGCGCCGTAGGCGAAGTAGTAGAACGGCCGGCCACGGGCCTGGGCACGGTCGTAGTAGATTTTCGGAGTCTTGTAGAAGCCGGTGCTGGACAGCGAGACCTGGGCGAAATAGGCCTGCTGGATCAGCTCCTCGAAGCTCAGGATCTGGTCGCGGACCCGCACATGGCCGTTGTGGAATTCCACATCTTCCTCGCTGACCTTGTACTGCCGGGCGGCAAATTCCACCAGGCGTTTCTTGATGGTCTCGGCGGCATTCTGCGCGGCCTTGCCGTTCAGGTCGGCGCCGCTGGAAGCAGCGGTCGGCGAGGTGTTGGGCACCTTGTCGGTGTTGGTCGCGGTGATCTGCACCCGGTCGATTTCCACCTGGAACACCTCGGCCACCACCTGCGCCACCTTAGTGTTCAGGCCCTGGCCCATTTCCGTGCCGCCGTGGTTGAGGTGGATGCTGCCGTCGGTGTAGACGTGCACCAGCGCGCCGGCCTGGTTGAGGAAGCTGGCGGTGAAGGAAATGCCGAATTTCACTGGGGTCAGCGCCAGGCCTTTTTTCAGGATCGGGCTGCCTGCGTTGTAGCGGCGGATCGCTTCGCGGCGCTCGGCGTACTGACTGCTGGCTTCCAGCTCGGCGGTCATTTCTTCGAGCATGTTGTGCTCGACGGTCTGGTAGTAGTGGGTAATGTTGCGTTCGGTCTTGCCGTAATAGTTGGCCTTGCGCACCGCCAGCGGGTCGAGGGCGAGATGGCGGGCGATGGCGTCCATCACTTCCTCGATGGCGACCATGCCTTGCGGGCCGCCGAAACCACGGTAGGCGGTGTTCGACGCGGTGTTGGTCTTGCAGCGATGGCCGTTGATGGTGGCGTCGCCCAGGTAGTACGAGTTGTCGGCGTGGAACATCGCCCGGTCGACGATCGAGGCCGACAGGTCCGGCGAGCAACCGCAGTTGCCGGCCAGCTCCAGCTGGATGCCATGCAGGCGCCCGGTGCTGTCGAAGCCGACGTCGTACTCGATATAGAAGGGGTGGCGCTTGCCGGTCATCAGCATGTCTTCGACCCGCGGCAGGCGCATCTTGGTCGGCTGGCCGGTGAGGTGCGCGATCACCGCGCACAGGCATGCCGGGCTGGCGGCCTGGGTTTCCTTGCCGCCGAAACCACCGCCCATGCGGCGCATGTCGACCACGATCTTGTTCATCGACACGTCCAGCACCTCGGCCACCAGCTTCTGCACTTCGGTGGGGTTCTGGGTCGAGCAGTAGACGATCATGCCGCCGTCTTCGGTGGGCATCACCGAGGAGATCTGGGTCTCCAGGTAGAAGTGTTCCTGGCCGCCGATGTGCAGGGTGCCCTGCAGGCGATGCTCGGCGCTGGCCAGGGCCTTGGCCGAGTCGCCGCGCTGGTGGGTGTGGCTGTCGAGGACGAAGTGGCGTTTGCGCAGGGCTTCGACCACGTCCAGCACCGGCTCCAGGTCCTCGTATTCGATGACTGCGGCCATGGCCGCCTTGCGCGCGGTTTCCAGGTCGCGGGCGGCCACCGCCAGCACCGGCTGGCCGACGAACTGCACATCGTCGATGGCCAGCAGCGGGTCGCCGGGCAGCAGCGGGCCGATGTCTTTCAGCCCCGGAATGTCCTTGTGGGTGATGACGATACGCACGCCGTCGAAGGCGTAGCAGGGCGCGGTGTCGATGCTGAGGATCTTCGCGTGCGCCCGGTCCGAGAGACGCGCATAGACATGCAGCTGGTTGGGGAATTCCAGCCGGTCATCGATGTACACCGCTTCGCCGGACACATGCTTGACGGCGCTGTCGTGCTTGACGCTGCGCCCGACGCCGGTGGTCAGGTCCTGCTGAAACAGGGCGCTCAGTTCGGCTTGAGTCTTCTCGACTTTGTGATGATTAGACATAAGCGGTCACCCGGGTCTCGATGTGCGGTGTTTGCAGTTCGATGAAGTATTTGCGCAGCAGGTTCTGGGCGCTGAGCAGGCGGTATTCCTTGCTGGCGCGGAAGTCCGAAAGCGGGGTGAAGTCCTCGCCCAGGGCGGCGCAGGCACGTTCGACTGTGGTCTCGTTCCAAGCGGCGCCGAGTAGTGCGGCTTCACAGTGCTTGGCGCGTTTCGGGGTGGTGGCCATGCCGCCGAAGGCCACGCGGGCGTCGGCGATCACGCCGTTTTCGATGCGCAGGTTGAAGGCTGCGCAGACCGCGGAAATATCGTCGTCCAGGCGCTTGGACACCTTGTAGGCGCGGAACAGCTGCTGGGCGCTGGCCCGCGGCACGATGATCTTCTCGATGAACTCGCTTTCCTGGCGCGCAGTGACGCGGTAGTCGATGAAATAGTCTTCCAGGGCCAGGGTGCGGCGGGTGTTGCCTTTGCACAGGACGATCTGCGCGCCCAGGGCGATCAGCAAGGGTGGCGAGTCGCCAATGGGCGAGGCGTTGCCGATGTTGCCGCCCAGGGTGCCCTGATTGCGGATCTGCAGCGAGGCGAAGCGTTGCAGCAGCTCGCCGAAGTCCGGGTACTCGGCCTTGAGGGCGTCGTAGCAATCGGAGAGGGCGGTGGCGGCGCCGATTTCCAGGCGGTCGTCGAAGCGTTCGACGCGTTTCATTTCGGCGACGTTGCCGACGTAGATCATCACCGGCAGCGGGCGGTGGAACTGGGTGACTTCCAGCGCCAGGTCGGTGCCGCCGGCCAGCAGCCGGGCTTGCGGGTAGGCGTCATACAGGTCGGCCAGGTCGGATACGGTAAGCGGTACCAGGCAACGTTTGTCGCCACTGTTCAGCTCTCCGGTCTCGCTGGGGGCGATGGCTTTCAGGCGCGCGATGGTCTCGGCTTCGCGGGCGTCGAACTGGTCAGGCTGTTTGCCGCAACAGGCCTGCTCGGCGGCGGCGAGGATCGGGCGGTAGCCGGTGCAGCGGCACAGGTTGCCGGCCAGGGCTTCATGGGCCTTGTGCGAGTCGGGTTGCTCGGAGTTCTTCTGCAGGGCGAACAGCGACATGACGAAGCCCGGCGTACAGAAGCCGCACTGCGAGCCGTGGCACTCGACCATGGCCTTCTGCACGCTGTGCAACTGGCCCTGGTGCTTGAGGTCTTCGACGCTGATCAACTGCTTGCCGTGCAACGACGAGACAAAGGTCAGGCACGAGTTGAGGCTGCGATAACGGATGTGCTCCGCGCCCGTGTCATCGGTGTGCAATTCGCCGACCACCACGGTGCAGGCGCCACAGTCGCCACTGGCGCAGCCTTCTTTGGTGCCGGGCTTGCCCAGGTGCTCGCGCAGATAGTTGAGCACCGTCAGATTCGGGTCCAGGCTGTGCTCGCTACGGAGTTCCTGGTTGAGTAAAAACTGGATCACGGAAGGCCTCGCAGACTCATTATTATTGGTAACCGACGTGGGCCGAATTTAGTCATGTCTGACTTTTCGGTCAATTAATTTCTGACCTAAGGGTCAAGAAATTGCTTTTTGCCGATCAACAAGCGCTTTCAAACAGTATTGACCCTCCCGGGCCGCAGTGCTTTTTGCTTATTCCGTGCCAAATTCAGGCCCTTGGGCACTCCGCCATGAGGTAGCAATTGCGCTACACTGCGCCGCTTGTACCGATCTAAGAGTTTGAAGGAAAACCATGACGTTCAAGGCGCCGGACAGCCTCGCCGAGCAAATCGCTCACCACCTCGCCGAACGCATCATTCGCGGCGAGCTCAAGCCTGGGGAGCGCATTCAGGAACAGAAGGTCACGCTGGCCCTCAACGTCAGCCGCGGCTCGGTCCGCGAGGCCCTGCTGATCCTCGAACGCCGTCACCTGATCGCCATCCTGCCGCGTCGTGGCGCCCATGTGACCGAACTCACCCCGCACAAGGTGCAGAGCCTGTGCACCCTGATGAGCGAACTGTACATCCTGCTGGGCAACTCGGTGGCCAACGGCTGGGAACTGCAAGCCGACATGGCGCCGTTCCTGCAGATCCAGCAACGGCTGATCGCCGCCTACGAGCGCCAGGATATCCGCAGCTTCGTCGAAGACAGCTTCAACGTGATGCGCGCCGCTTATCCGTTCGCCAACAACCCGTACCTGCAGGAAACCGTCGAGAACCTGCAGCCGGCGATGAGCCGTGCCTATTTCCTGGCCCTGGAGCAGCGCAAGGCGGAAATGAGCGAATTCCTCGACCTGTTCGAGCAACTGCTGGCCGCCGTGCTGGCCCGTGACCTGTCGACCATCCGCCTGGTGTTGACGGCCTATGCCCGGCGCAGTTGCGACCTGGTAGTCGCCGCCTTGACGGTTGCCTGAGCGTGCGGCTCAAGTGCATCAAGCTGGCGGGGTTCAAGTCCTTCGTCGACCCGACCACGGTGAACTTCCCCAGTAACATGGCGGCGGTGGTCGGGCCCAATGGGTGCGGCAAGTCGAACATCATCGACGCCGTGCGCTGGGTAATGGGCGAGAGCTCGGCCAAGAACCTGCGCGGCGAGTCGATGACCGACGTCATCTTCAACGGTTCCACCAGCCGCAAGCCGGTGAGCCAGGCCAGCATCGAGCTGGTCTTCGACAACTCCGACGGCACCCTGGTCGGCGAGTACGCGGCCTACGCGGAAATCTCCATCCGCCGCAAGGTCACCCGCGACAGCCAGAACAGCTATTTTCTCAACGGCGCCAAGTGCCGCCGTCGCGACATTACCGATATCTTCCTCGGCACCGGCCTGGGGCCACGCAGCTACTCGATCATCGAGCAGGGCATGATCTCCAAGCTGATCGAAGCCAAGCCGGAAGACCTGCGCAACTTCATCGAAGAAGCGGCGGGGATTTCCAAGTACAAGGAGCGTCGCCGGGAAACCGAAAACCGCATCCGCCGTACCCACGAAAACCTGGCGCGCCTGACCGACCTGCGCGAAGAGCTGGAGCGCCAGCTCGAACGCCTGCACCGCCAGGCCCAGGCGGCCGAGAAGTACCAGGAATACAAAGCCGAGGAGCGTCAGCTCAAGGCCCAGCTGTCGGCGTTGCGCTGGCAGGAGCTTAACGAGCAGGTCGGCCAGCGCGAATCGATCATCGGCAACCAGGAAGTCGGCTTTGAAGCCCTGGTGGCGGAACAACGCAATGCCGACGCCGCCATCGAGCGCCTGCGCGACGGTCACCATGAGCTGTCCGAGCGCTTCAATCTGGTGCAGGGGCGCTTCTATTCGGTCGGCGGCGATATCGCTCGGGTCGAGCAGAGCATCCAGCACGGTCAGCAGCGTCTGCGCCAGTTGCAGGACGACTTGCGCGAGGCCGAGCGTGCACGCCAGGAGACCGAATCCCACCTGGGTCACGACCGCACCTTGCTCGCCACCCTCGGTGAAGAGCTGGAAATGCTCGAGCCCGAGCAGGAAGTCACCAGCGCCGCCGCCGAAGAGGCTGCCGCGGCCCTGGAAGAAGCCGAAGCCACCATGCACGGCTGGCAGGAGCAGTGGGACGCATTCAACCTCAAGTCCGCCGAGCCGCGGCGCCAGGCCGAGGTGCAGCAGTCGCGTATCCAGCAGCTCGAAGGCAGCATGGAGCGTCTGGGCGAGCGCCAGCGGCGTCTGGTGGAGGAGCGCGCGTTGCTCGCCGCCGATCCGGAAGACGCGGCAATCCTCGAACTCAACGAACAACTCGCGGCGAGCGAGGCGACCCTGGAAGATTTGCAGGCCAGCGAAGACGGTCAGGTCGAGCGCCTGGAGCAACTGCGCCAGGAGCTGCATCAGGCGACCCAGGCCCAGCAGCAGGCCCAGGGCGAATTGCAGCGTCTCAATGGGCGCCTGGCCTCGCTGGAGGCTTTGCAGCAGGCAGCGCTCAATCCGGGGACTGGCGCGGCGGAGTGGCTGCGCGAGCAACAGTTGGCCGAGCGTCCCCGTCTGGCCGAAGGCTTGAAGGTCGAGGCCGGTTGGGAGCTGGCGGTGGAAACCGTGCTCGGCGCCGACCTGCAAGCGGTGTTGGTCGACGACTTTGCCGGCTTTGACCTGGCCGGGTTCGAGCAGGGCGATCTGCGCCTGCTCCAGCTGGCGGGCGAGGGCGCGCGGATACCCGGCAGCCTGCTGGACAAGGTCGATGCCCAGGTCGACCTGGCGCCCTGGCTGGGTCAGGTCAAACCGGTGGAAAACCTTGAACAGGCTCTTGCCCTGCGTGGCCAATTGGCGGCCGGCGAGAGCCTGATCAGCCGCGACGGTTTCTGGGTCGGCCGGCATTTCCTGCGGGTGCGCCGCGCCAGCGAAGCGGAAAGCGGCATGCTCGCGCGCAACCAGGAAATCGAGCAGTTGAGCCAAGAGCGCGACGAGCGCGAAGCCAGCGTGGAAGACCTGGAAACCCACTTGCAGAACCTGCGTGCGCAACAGCGCCAGCAGGAGAACGGTCGCGAACACCTGCGCCGCCTGCTGCAGGACGAAGCCCGTCAGCAGGGTGAATTGAAAGCCAAGCTTTCCGCCGGCAAGGCCAAGGCCGAACAGCTGGCCTTGCGCCGTACCCGCCTGGATGAAGAGGTGGCGGAGCTGGGCGAGCAGCGCGCCGTGGAACACGAGCAGGTGGGCGAAGCCCGTCTGCAGCTGCAGGAAGCCCTCGACAGCATGGCCCTGGACACCGAGCAGCGCGAATTGCTGCTGGCCCAGCGCGACAGTTTGCGTGAGCGCCTGGACCGGGTGCGCCAGGAGG
Source organism: Pseudomonas sp. T8 (assembly GCF_024610635.1). Lineage (NCBI taxonomy): Bacteria > Pseudomonadati > Pseudomonadota > Gammaproteobacteria > Pseudomonadales > Pseudomonadaceae > Pseudomonas > Pseudomonas sp. T8. The sequence continues at coordinate 2,163,404 of NZ_CP102374.1, read as the reverse complement.
CTCGCCAGCACAAGGATCACGCTCACCAACTGGCGGTACGCCTGGGTTCGCTCAAGGCCCAGCACGATTCCACCCGCCAGGCCCTGGAACGCCTGGAGCTGCAATCGGAGCGCCTGACGGAGAAGCGCGAACAGCTCAGCCTGAACCTGGAGGAGGGCGCCGCACCGCTGGAAGAGCTGCGCCTGAAGCTCGAGGAGTTGCTGGAAAAGCGCATGACCGTCGACGTCGAGCTCAAGAGCGCGCAGATCGCCATGGAGGATGCCGACCGCGAATTGCGCGATGCGGAAAAACGCCGGACCCAGGCCGAGCAGCAATCGCAATTGATCCGTGGCCAGCTCGAACAGCAGCGCATGGAATGGCAAGCCCTGAGCGTGCGCCGCAAGACCTTGCAGGACCAGTTGCTGGAAGACGGCTACGACTTGCAGGGCGTGCTCGCCACGCTGACCGAACAGGCCAGCGAGAAAGAGGCCGAGGAAGAGCTCGAGCGGATTGCCGCGCGTATCCAGCGCCTGGGGGCGATCAACCTCGCGGCCATCGATGAGTACCAGCAGCAGTCCGAGCGCAAGCGTTATCTGGACGCCCAGGACGCCGATCTGGTGGAAGCCCTGGAAACCCTGGAAAACGTGATTCGCAAGATCGACAAGGAAACCCGTAATCGTTTCAAGGATACCTTTGATCAGATTAACGGCGGTTTACAGGCACTCTTTCCAAAAGTTTTCGGTGGCGGCAGCGCTTATTTGGAACTGACGGGCGAAGATCTACTCGATACAGGGGTAACGATCATGGCGCGTCCGCCAGGGAAGAAGAACAGCACCATTCATTTGTTGTCCGGTGGTGAGAAAGCATTGACGGCCCTGGCGCTGGTATTTGCCATCTTCAAGTTGAACCCGGCGCCGTTCTGCATGCTCGACGAAGTTGACGCTCCGCTGGATGACGCTAACGTTGGACGCTACGCAAGGCTGGTTAAAGAGATGTCGCAGACGGTGCAGTTCATCTATATCACCCACAACAAGATCGCCATGGAAATGGCCGATCAATTGATGGGCGTGACGATGCACGAGCCCGGCTGTTCACGCCTGGTAGCCGTGGATGTCGAGGAGGCGATGGCGATGGTGGACGCCTGATATCCGGGCGACCAAAGCCGGTATGTAAGTGACAAGTAAGAGTTTTTTACCTGCGCCGAGTACTGGCTGATCGACATATTGAATGAAGCCGTTGCGACAGACGGTGTAAAGTTGTCTTTGGTCGTGCTAGTTTAATGTCAATTTTTCCTATACGTGGGCAAAAGGCCAGTCAGAACATAGAGTTGGCGCCACGTTTTAAAGCGGTTTGCAGTTTGCTAAACCTCTTATTTTTCAGCATTTTTCATAGAGGCACGGGATTACATGGAAATCGGTCTGCGCGAGTGGCTGATCGTCATCGGCATCATTGTCATTGCCGGTATTCTTTTTGATGGCTGGCGCCGTATGCGCGGCGGCAAGGGAAAGTTGAAATTCCGTCTGGATCGTAGCCTGTCCAACCTGCCGGACGACGACAGCAGTGCCGAACTGCTGGGCCCGCCCCGCGTGCTGGATACCCATAAGGAACCGCAACTCGATGAGCACGACCTGCCGTCGATGAGCGCGCCGGCGCGCGAACCGCGCGAGTCTGGTTCCAAGCGTGGCAAGCGTGGCAGCGAGCCACAGCAGGGCGACCTGAACCTCAACCTGGACCTGGACGGCGGCCCGAGCTTCAGCAGCCGTGACGACGACTTCCCGGATGAAACCAAGGCTTCCGGCTACGCCGACAAGGACCAGCCGCAAGCCGAAGAAGTGCTGGTGATCAGCGTGATCTGTCGTGATGCCGGCGGCTTCAAGGGCCCGGCGCTGTTGCAGAACATCCTGGAAAGTGGCCTGCGTTTTGGCGAGATGGATATTTTCCACCGTCACGAAAGCATGGCCGGCAACGGCGAAGTGCTGTTCTCCATGGCTAACGCGGTCAAGCCAGGCGTATTCGACCTGGACGACATCGACCACTTCAGCACCCCGGCCGTGAGCTTCTTCCTCGGCCTGCCAGGCCCGCGTCATCCGAAGCAGGCCTTCGACGTGATGGTGGCCGCGGCGCGCAAGCTGTCCCAGGAACTGAACGGCGAACTGAAGGACGACCAGCGCAGTGTGCTGACCGCCCAGACCATCGAACACTACCGTCAGCGCATCGTCGAATTCGAACGTCGCGCCCTGACCCAGAAGCGCTGAGCGCTTCGCGAGCCAGCTGCTCCGGCATAAACCCTTGGCCTGCCGGAGCAGGCTCGCGACAGGGTCGCAAGACCCTCCAGACAAATATTGAGCAGCCTAGGCTGCTCTTTTGCTTTTTGAGAGAACACCATGACCGCCGCCGAAACCCGCATTCTTGAGCTGCGCGCTGAGCTGGATCAGCACAACTACCGCTACCACGTACTCGACGAGCCGAGCATTCCCGACGCCGAATACGATCGCTTGTTCCACGAACTCAAGGCGCTGGAGGCCGAGCATCCGGAGCTGGTCAGCAGCGATTCGCCGACCCAGCGCGTGGGTAGCGCGGCGCTCTCGGCCTTCACTCAGGTGCGCCATGAAATCCCCATGCTCAGCCTGGGCAACGCCTTCGAAGAAACCGACATGCGTGAGTTCGATCGGCGGGTGACCGAGGGGCTCGACCTGCCGGTGGGCGATCTGTTCGGTGGCGGGGCGGCGGTGGAATACAGCTGCGAGCCGAAGCTCGATGGCCTGGCGGTCAGCCTGCTGTATCTGGACGGTGTGCTGGTGCGCGGCGCGACCCGCGGCGATGGCACCACCGGCGAAGACATCAGCGTCAACGTGCGCACCGTGCGCAACATTCCGCTGAAGCTGCATGGCAGCGGCTGGCCGGCGACCCTGGAGGTGCGCGGCGAGGTCTACATGTCCAAGGCCGGTTTCGAGCGACTGAATGCCGCGCAGCTGGAGGTTGGCGGCAAGACCTTTGCCAACCCGCGGAACGCCGCGGCGGGCAGCTTGCGCCAGCTGGACTCGAAGATCACCGCCAGCCGTCCACTGGAATTCTGCTGCTACGGGATCGGCCAGGTCACTGCTGATATCGCCGACACCCATATTGGCAATCTGGAGCAGCTCAAGCACTGGGGCATGCCTGTCAGTCGCGAGCTGAAGCTGGCCAAGGGCATCGACGAATGCCTGGATTACTACCGCGATATCGGCGAGCGCCGCAATGGCTTGCCTTATGAAATCGACGGCGTGGTGTTCAAGGTCAACAGCATTGCCTCGCAGCGCGAACTGGGCTTCCGGGCCCGTGAGCCTCGCTGGGCCATCGCCCACAAGTTCCCGGCGATGGAAGAGCTGACCGAGCTGCTGGACGTGGAATTCCAGGTCGGCCGTACCGGCGCGGTGACCCCAGTGGCGCGTCTGAAACCGGTCAAGGTGGCGGGTGTCACCGTCTCCAACGCGACTTTGCACAACATGGACGAAGTGGCGCGCCTGGGCCTGATGATCGGCGACACCGTGATCATCCGCCGCGCCGGCGATGTGATTCCGCAAGTGGTGCAGGTGGTCACCGAGCGCCGTCCACAGGATGCGCGCCCGGTGCATATCCCGCAGACCTGCCCGGTATGCGGTTCCCATGTCGAGCGCACGCAACTGATCAAGCGCAGCAAGGGCAAGGAAACCATCAGCGAGGGCGCGGTGTACCGCTGCGTCGGTCGCCTGGCCTGTGGTGCGCAGCTCAAGCAGGCGATCATCCACTTCGTTTCCCGTCGGGCGATGGATATCGAAGGGCTGGGCGACAAGACCATCGAACAGCTGGTGGACGAAAAACTCATCGGCTCACCGGCCGACCTCTACAAGCTCAAGTACGAGCAGATCATCGACCTGGAAGGTTTCGCCGAGGTCTCCAGCAACAAGCTGCTCAAGGCCATCGAAGACAGCAAGAAGCCGGGCCTGGCGCGCTTCATCTATGCCCTGGGCATTCCCGATGTGGGCGAGGAGACGGCCAAGGTCCTGGCGCGCTCCCTGGCCTCCCTGGAGCGCGTGCAGCAGGCCTTGCCGGAAGTGTTGACCTACCTGCCGGATATCGGCCTGGAAGTGGCTCACGAGATTCACAGCTTCTTCGAGGACAGCCATAACCAGCAGGTCATCGGTGCCTTGCTCGATCCGCAGCAGTGCGGGCTGCAGTTGCAGGATCAGGGCGACCTGGGCGCCGAGTTCGCTGCCAGCACCACCCTGGGTGGCATGCTCGACAAGCTGAACATTCCATCGGTGGGGCCGGGTGCGGCGCAGAAGCTGGCGGACAAGTTCGGGACCCTCGAGGGTGTGGTCAAGGCGGACTGGCTGGACATGCGCCAGACCCTGCCGGAGAAGCAGGCCAAGGCCGTGCGCGAGTTCTTCGATATCGCCGAGAACGCCACACGGGCGCTGGCCATCGAGGCGCAGTTGCAAGCCTTCGGCATGCACTGGCAGAGCGAGAAGAAGGTGGTGGAAGGGCTGCCGCTGGCTGGCCAGACCTGGGTGCTCACCGGCTCGCTGGAGCTGATGAGCCGCGACGTGGCCAAGGACAAGCTGGAAAGCCTGGGCGCCAAGGTTGCCGGCTCGGTTTCGGCCAAGACCCATTGTGTGGTGGCCGGTCCTGGCGCCGGCTCGAAGCTGGCCAAGGCCAACGAGTTGGGCCTCAAGGTGCTGGATGAAGAAGCCTTCGTGGCCTTCCTCGGCCAGCACGGTATCTCGGCATAACCCTGTAGCCGCTGCCGCAGGCTGCGATCGACCGCGCAGCGGGCGTTGCTTTGTCGGGCGCCGGAAGGTCCTGCGGACCTTATCGCAGTCTGCGGCAGCGGCTACATGGAATCGCGTTTCCTTGTAGGAGCGAGCTTGCTCGCGAAAAAATCTCCAGGCTTGCACGCGATGCGATATGGAAATCGTTTCGCGAGCAAGCTCGCTCCTACAGAAAAGCGGATCGCCAGCAAGGCGATGGAACAATAGTCCCGTTCCCATGATCTAGTCTTGGCAAGCCCAGGGAGAGATCGCCATGTACCGCTTCTTCGAACAGCTCAGTTCCCGTATCGCCGCGCCCTTTGTCCGTGAGAACAGCCGCAACAGCAAGGTCTGGTTGTGCCGCTGCGGGCAGTCGCTGTTCTTTCGCAACAGTCAGTGCCTGGCCTGTTCGGCGGCCCTGGGTTATCAACCGGAACAGAGTCGCCTGTCGTCGCTGCAGCCAGGGCCGGAGGTCGATACTTGGCTGCTGGACGTCGACCCGCAAGCGGGGCTGTTCCGGCGCTGCGCCAACCTCGATACCCCGGCGGCCTGTAACTGGCTGCTGCCGGCTTATGGCGCCGGCACCTTGTGCATGGCGTGCCGGTTGAACCGGACCATTCCCGATCTTGGCGTGGCGGAAAACCCCGAGCGCTGGCGCAAGGTGGAAATCGCCAAGCGCCGCCTGGTGGCGCAACTGATGAGCCTGGGGTTGCAGCTGATCGCCAAGAGCGAGGATGAAGAGGCTGGCCTGGCTTTCGATTTCCTCGGTGTCGATCGGCAGGGCAAGGCGCCCATGACCGGCCACGCCAACGGTCTGATCACCCTCGACATAAAGGAAGCCGATGACGCCTATCGCGAGCAGGTGCGGGTACAGATGCGCGAACCCTATCGCACCTTGCTCGGGCACTTCCGGCATGAGGTGGGGCATTACTACTGGGACCGCCTGATCGCCAACAGCCATTGGCTGGAACCCTGTCGTGCGCTGTTCGGCGACGAGCGCGCAAGCTACGCCGAAGCCCTGGACCGGCATTATCAACAGGGCGCGCCCAACGATTGGTCGCAGGCCTACGTCAGCGCCTACGCCACCATGCACCCCTGGGAAGACTGGGCGGAAACCTGGGCCCACTACCTGCACATGATGGACGCGGTGGACACCGCGCTGGGCTTCGGCATGAGCGCCCGGGAAATGGACTTCGACTACCAGCCGTTCCCGCTGAACACCCTGTATGACCCACAGCATCCCGGCGGCCTGGCGTTCCTCTCTTTCGTCAACGCCTGGATCGAACTGGCGGGCATGCTCAACGAATTGTCACGCAGCATGGGCCAGCCCGACTTCTATCCCTTCATCCTGCCGCCCGCGGTGATCGCCAAGCTGCACTTCATCCACCTGGTGATCCAGCAAGCTGGCGGCAAGGCCGACGAAGTGCTCGAACAGGCCTGAACCCACCACCTGCCTCTGCAGGAGCGAAGCTTGCTCGCGATGCAGGCGACTCGGTCCGGCAGAAGGCCGCGGCGATGCTATCGCGAGCAAGCTTCGCTCCTACCAAGGGTGGTTAGCGAGCTGTGCGCACGCCATCGAGCAGGGCATCGACCACTGCGCGAGCCATCTCCACGGAATGCACCATGGACCAGATCAGGCCGCGTTCGATGCCGCTGCCCTGTTCGGTGATTTCATCCGAGACTTCTTCGGCGCATTTGAGCAGCAGTGAAACATGCATCAAGGCTTCTTCGGCATTCACCCCGGCCTGTACCGCGAACAGCGGGCGCTGCTGGGCGTCGCGCAGGCCGAACGGCTGGCTGCGGGTTTCTTTGAGTTGTGTGAGCAGCGGTTGCTGCTGGTCGTTGAGCGACAGGAGCAGGGAGATATTCGCCGCGTCCAGTTCAGGATCGCGTAGTCGACGCGGGGTAGTGAGTGGCGGATCGGGGACGAGCTTTTTCATGTGTGCGATTCCTTTAGCATTTAAGGAACTGCCAAATCTCACTTCCACATGAGGGGTGGCAGCCGTGCGTAGGTGTGGAAGACCGGAGCTAAAGGAATCCGGCGCACCCGAAGGTGCCCCACGCACAGCCGCCATAGAACAAGTTCACCAGTGCCATGAGGCACCCGTGCTTGTTGAGAGGGTTGTACGTCCTTAGCTCCAGACTTCCACATCCGGGTCGTTGAAATTGCAACGACCCACGCAGACTGCCCGATCAAATTCAGGGGTACAACCGGCCCAAAGGCGTTCCAGAGTTTCTAGGAAACCCCTTACAAAACAAAGCGAAAAATCGACTGCCGCCTTACCGCAAAACTGCCATTCCGCTCATGCGCGGTCCCCTGTAGCCGCTGCCGCAGGCTGCGATCGACTGCAAAGCAGTCGCCAGCCATTCGATTGCGCTCAGCTGAAATACGGTGTCACCCGCGATGGCGGCCGCTGCGCGACCGAACGCAGCCTGCGGCAGCGGCTACAGGAATCGACGAGCGGGCGGGGAGAGGGGTAATGATCCAAGTACTTGAAGCCGTTCAGATTTTTTAATCTTTACAGAGCGGTTGTAACTTCGCCGCAGATAGGTACAATGGCGCGGCTCGCCGTCAGGTGAGCGTCGTTATGGTGACCCCATTGGTCCCCTCGCAACGATCAGCCGTGAACCCGGTCAGGCCTGGAAGGGAGCAGCCGCAGCGGTGACATTGTGTGCCGGGGTGTGGCTGGTGGGGTTGCCTCCATAACGCCCTCTGTCGGTCCTCGACGAATGTTTTGAATTCTCCCCCTGCTTTCACCTGATCTGGCCTCTCGCCGGTCGCTCGTTTCATTTCCCCAATCGTTCCTGCAACAACTGCGCAAACGCGTCCCGTGCGGTGTGGCGTTCTATTTCCTTGTTCCAGACAAAACGAATGTCGATCGGCTGCAGGTCGGCGAAGCGGTGGCGCGTCAGGCCCGCGGACAGGGTGTAGCGCTCGAGCACGCCTTCCGGGGCCAGGGTCATGCCGGCACCGGCGCTGACACAGTCGATGATGGTGCCCCAGCTGGCATAGCCGATGATGGTCGCGGTCACGTCGTGGGCGTTCAGCCAATGCTCCAGGGCGCGGCGGTAAGGGCAGCCGCCGGGCCACATGAACAGGGTCTGGTCTTGCAGGTCGCGCGGGCTTAGTACAGGTGCCGCATCGGCGCTGGCGACCAGCACCAGGGGCTCGCTGTAGAGGGCGGTGCGCTCCAGCTTTGGCTGGGGCGTGTCGACCGCAACCAATGCGCCGTCGATCCGGTGGTGTTGCAGCTCTTCGAACAACTGCGACCAGGTACCGGTTACCAGCTCCAGAGTGACCTGGGGAAAGCGCTGATGGAACTCCGCCAGCAGCGGCGGCAGGCGTCCGCCGGCACAGGACTCGATGGCGCCGATGCGCAGGATGCCGCTGGGTTCGGCCTGGCGATCGACGGCGCGTTTGGCTTCATCCACCAAGGCCAGGATGCGCTCGCTGTAACCCAGAAAGATTTCCCCATCCGGACTGATTTTCAGCCCGCGGCCCGCGCGGATAAACAGCCGGGTGCCCAGCTCGCCTTCCAGTTGCTTGAGGCGGTTGGTGATGTTGGAGGGCACGCAATGCAGTTGTTCGGCCGCCCGGGCAATGCTGCCGGTACGGGCGACTGCTTTCACCATCTTCAGCTGGCTCAGTTCCATTGCTCATTTCCAGTGAGGTCTGGTCTCAGTATCCGTTAATTGTGGTGAGTTGTGGCGGGCGGGAGACTGAAGGCCTTCCTTGTGCTACCGAGTGCCTGTGTCTTGAATATCTCCCCTGCGTTGAAACTGGTCCTGGCGACCGCCGCGGTCATTCTGTGTTGGGCTTATTCCCCGGTGGGTATCCACATCGGCCTGGAGGGTTACGAGCCTGGCCATCTGGCGTTGCTGCGCTTTCTGATCGCTTCGCTGTTCATGGGCGCCATCGCCCTGGTGAAAAGAATCGCCCTGCCACGCTGGCGCGATCTGCCCTGGTTGCTGGTACTGGGCTTTTTTGCCATCGCCCTGCATCACGTCAGCCTCAACTATGGCCAGCAGGGGTTGAGCGCGGGGGCGTCCAGTGTGCTGGCGCAGTCGGCGCCGATCTTCAGCACCCTGATTGCGTTTTTCTGGTTGAGGGAGCCGGTCAGCGGCTGGCGCTGGGGTTGTGTCGGGCTGGGGTTGTTCGGCGCGGTCGTGGTGGTCTGGGGCGACCAGGGCGTGGCGTCGATCAAGCCTCAGGGATTGCTCGTACTGCTGGCGGCCTTCTCCTGGGGGTTGTACTTCGTGTTGCAGCGGCGTTATTCGGGGCGTTACGACCTGCTGACCACCGTCTGCTACATGGTCTGGGCCGGCACCTTGCTGTTGAGCCTGTATTGGCCGGGGCTGGCGGTCGCGGTGGTCCAGGCGTCGTGGCGGGTGAACCTGGCGGTGTTGCTGCTGGGGCTGTTTCCCAGTGCGCTGGCTTACCTGGCCTGGGCCTACGTGCTGGCGCGGGTCGAGGTCAGCCGCGCGTCCATCGCCATGTACCTGATACCGCCGATCGCCATGCTGCTGGCGGCGCTGGTCCTGCATGAGCGGGTGCATGGCGCGGTGGTCGTGGGGGCGGCGATCGTCCTCGGCAGCGTGATGGCGATGCAGTTGGAGGGGCGTTGGTCGCGGCGTCGCTCGGTACTGCCGGAGGCTATCGCCGCGACTGCCGTTCACTCCAGGATCGGGCAGAACACCCTGAGTCGATGTCCGTCCAGGTCCAGGGCGACGAAGGTGTAGCCGAAGTCCAGGGCGGTCGGATCCTGGGCGATGCTCACGCCGGATTCGGCCCATTGGCTGTGCAGTCGGTCGACGGTCTGGTTGTCGGCCACCCCTAAGGCCAATTCGCCGCCGCCACCGGCGACCTGGGTGGCTGGCTCGACATCCTGCCTGGACCAGAGGCCGAGCTTGAGCCCCGAATCGAGGATGAACAGGGCGAAGGTCGGCGACAGCTCGACCGGCGGCCTGTCCAGCAGGCGGCTGTAGAAATTGGCGCTGGTGGCGGGGCTGTCGACGTATAGCAGAAGGTAAGTGCTGGTAGCGATCATCCGGACTCCTGGAAAGGTTGGGCTGCGCACGCCAGCTTAAGGGGCGCCGTTGTCAGTTCCTGTCAGGAGTCATCTGGGGGAAATAAAGAGGAGGCAGGCTATCGGCTTCGATAGGGCTGCCTCCTCTGCGTGTTGCTCGGCTCTAAGGCTTGGACAAGGCCAGGTCTACCGCTGCTATCAGCTTTCCCAGGTCCTTCGGGGTGGCTTTGTGAATGACACCGAACAGATACGCCCGCTGTTCGTCTTCGTCGCCCAGATCTGCGAAAAAGGCTTTCAGCTTCACTCCCAGTACATCGGCCAGCAGGAACAGCGCTTCCACACTGGGGGTGTAGGTGCCGGTTTCGAAGCGGCTGATGGTTTTAGGGTCAAAACCGGTTTTTTCGCCTAGTTCAGCCTGAGTAAGCCCCGCTACCTTGCGGTAACGCCTGATGGCTGGACCCAAACTTGAAATTTGCATCGCTCAATTCCCATTTAGAATCAAGAACTTAACGATAAATCTTTGCATTAGGCAACGCCATGATTCATCACCTTGCCTTGCAAAATGTGATGCAATTCGTAGAATCGACGCTTCGGACAGGCATTTGGTGATCTAGTTTCAGAAGATGAACTGATGAAACAAGAACTCATTGCATTTTCCTTGTTCACCAGAATCGAGGGTATGGCGCAGGCGCGAACGTCTCGCTGATGATTGCCAGTGTCCCACCCGCCAAATTCGGCTGATCCTTAAGTGATTTTAGTTGGTCTTCGTCGATTCGAAGGTCAATGACGGTGTCGGTCGCTGTACGGTTGCAATTGTGTCAGGTGGGGCAAGACGGTGCGCCATTTTCCGTGAGTCGGCCTCTTGCCGGCTTGTCTGGGCTGGCATTGTCGAATGCTGTCTATGGAGTTTTAACGTGCGTCTGAATGTGCCGGTCACCTCTGTTGAACAGATATTTTCGGACCAGCAGCCCAGGCCTGCCTGGGATTGCGAAAATATTGAGAGTGAACGCCCAAACATCTCTTCCGGGCTCCGTGCCCTGGTCGAGCGGTTCAACCGCTAGCGACAGTGAGTCAGACTCATGGATGAGAAATACCGCAGGGCCGTGGATGCAGCCGCCATTTTTTCCGAGACCGACCTGACCGGCCGGATCACTTACGTCAACGACCAGTTCTGTTCGATTTCCGGCTACAGCCGAGAAGAGCTGCTGGGCGCCAATCACCGGATTCTCGGCTCCGGCCTGCACCCTCCCGAATTCTTCAGCAGCATGTGGCGCACCATTGCCCTGGGCCAGGTCTGGAAGGGCGAGATCTGCAACCGGGCCAAGGACGGGACTTTATATTGGGTCGACAGCACCGTCGTACCTTTGCTCGATGAGGCCACTGGTCGGGTCCAGCGTTATGTGGCAATTCGTTTCGATATCAGTGAAAAACGGCGCTTGCTGCACTCGCTGCAATGGCGGGTCGGCCACGATGTGCTGACCGGTTTGCCCAACCGTTCCTTCCTTTCCGACCTGCTCAACCAGGCGCTGGATTACTCGCGCAAGGAGAACATCGCGCTGGCGGTGTGCATGCTCGATCTCGACGGCTTCAAGGCGGTCAACGATGGCTACGGGCACGCCAGCGGCGATCTGTTGCTGGTGGAGGTAGCGGCGCGCCTGCGCTCGATCATTCGCGGCGAAGACGTGGTGGCGCGCCTGGCCGGGGACGAGTTCGTGCTGATCCTGCGCCATGTGCGCGACATTCGCGAGTTGCGGGCGGCGCTGCATCGGGTGCTGGGGGTGATCTCCACGCCCTATCTGATCCAGGACAAGGAGATCAACGTCTGCGCCAGCATCGGCGTGACGCTGTTTCCCGCCGACAACGACGATGCCGACACTTTGTTGCGGCATGCCGACCAGGCGATGTACGTGGCCAAGCAGAGCGGGCGCAATCGCTTTCACTTGTTCGATGTGTCGCGGGACCGCGAGGTCAAGGCTACCCACCAGACCGTGGAGCGGGTCCGGCAGGCGTTGGCGTCCGGCGAGCTGTGCCTGCACTTTCAACCCAAGGTCAATATGCGCAGCGGCGAGGTGGTGGGTTTCGAGGCGTTGCTGCGCTGGCAGCATCCGCAGCGGGGCATGGTCGCGCCTCGGGAGTTCCTGCCGCTGGTGGAGGAGACCGACCTGATCGTCGATATCGGCGAGTGGGTGATGGAGCAAGTCATGGCCCAGTTGCGGCAATGGCAGCTGGCCGGACAGCGCTGGCCGATCAGCGTCAATATCGCAGCGCGGCATTTCCAGCGGGCGGATTTCGTCGACCGACTCAAAGCGGTGCTCGAGCGCCATCCACAGATTGCCCCGCAGTTGCTGGACCTGGAAATCGTCGAAGCGGTGGCGGTGGAGAATATCCAGCATGTCAGCGCTTGCCTCGAGGCCTGCCAGGCGCTGGGGGTGCAGTTTTCCCTGGGGGATTTCGGCACCGGGCATTCGTCGCTGAGCTACCTCAAGCGCTTGCGCACCCAGACCATCAAGATCGACCGCATGTTCGTGCGCGACATGCTGCACGACCAGGGTGACCTGGCGCTGACCCAGGCCCTGATCGGCCTGGCCCGGGCGTTTGACCGGCAGGTGGTGGCCGAGGGCCTGGAAAGCATGGAGCACGGCGAGTTGCTGATGTCGCTGGGCTGCGACGTGGCGCAAGGCTATTTCATCGCCCCGCCCATGCCGGCCAGCGAGGTGCCGGGTTGGGTGGCGACCTTCCTGCCGCCGCTGGAATGGTGTCCGCAGGACGAAGTCGGCTGACGCCTAAGGTGCCTCGTAGCTCTGCGGGGCGCTCTCGGTCGGCCTGCGGCCGGTGTACAGGCCGATGAGGTCGTCGATCTCTCCTGACATCTTCATGCGCAACAAGGTGCGCAGCACGCGTTGCACCGGCAGCGCCGGATCGTTGCGGACGACGCAGCCGACCGCCTGTTCCTGCAGGATGGCCACGCTGTGCAGTTGCTGCTCGGGCGGCAAGGTCTGATTGAACCAGTCCAGCGTCCATTGGTTGCTCACCGCGTAGCGGTAGCGGCCGGCCCAGAGTTTTTGCAGCACCTGTTCCTGGTTGCGCGCGTCGTCGCGGAGCAACTGGCGGCTGTCGAACAAGGGTTGCAGGGAAGGGTAGGTGTAGCTGAGGACGGTGCCGATGGGCTGCGTCGGCAGGTCCCGGGGCGTGACCGGGAATAGGTGTCGCTCGCGGCCGACCAACAGGTCGCGCTGAATGAACAGCGGGATGCTCCAGATGTAATCGCCGGCCTGGTTGGGCAGCCAGGACTGGGCGGCATAACAGCGGACATCGATTTCCCCGTGATCCATGGCCGCCTGCACGCGGGCCCGCGCCAGGACGTGGAATTCGGCCGGGGTGCCGACCTGGGTGGCGAGGCTGGCCATCAGGTCGTGGAGAATGCCCTGGGTGGGTCGGCCACGTTCGATCTGTACCACGGGCATGGCCCAGCTGTCGGGGATCGAGAAGCGCAGGGCCGGTTCTGCGGCAAAACCATTCATGGCAACCAGCAGAAAGGCGCCCAAGGCTAAACGCATAGAGTCTCCACGCAGGAAAAGGCCGCTGACGAGCCTGACAAAAAGCAGCTTAGCCAGATTAGACGAGCGCACCGGATGCAATTTCGCCCTTGCTCCGCTAGCATTACGGGCTTCCGCTTCCCAGTTGCGACGGTTTTCGATGAGTTATCAGGTTCTTGCACGTAAATGGCGTCCGCGCTCGTTTCGCGAAATGGTCGGCCAGACCCATGTGCTCAAGGCTCTGATCAATGCCTTGGACAGTCAGCGGCTGCACCATGCCTATCTGTTTACCGGCACCCGCGGGGTGGGCAAGACCACCATCGCGCGGATCATTGCCAAATGCCTGAACTGTGAAACAGGCATTACTTCCACGCCCTGTGGCACCTGCTCGGTATGCCGCGAGATCGACGAAGGGCGTTTCGTCGACCTGATCGAGATCGACGCCGCGAGCCGGACCAAGGTCGAGGACACCCGCGAGCTGCTGGACAACGTGCAGTACGCACCGAGCCGCGGACGCTTCAAGGTCTACCTGATCGACGAAGTGCACATGCTGTCCAGCCACTCGTTCAACGCCTTGTTGAAGACCCTGGAAGAGCCGCCGCCCTACGTCAAATTCATTCTGGCGACCACCGACCCGCAGAAACTTCCGGCAACGATTCTTTCGCGCTGCCTGCAGTTCTCCCTGAAGAACATGACCCCGGAACGGGTGGTCGAGCACCTGACCCACGTGCTGGGCGTCGAGAACGTGCCGTTCGAAGACGACGCGCTGTGGCTGTTGGGCCGCGCCGCCGACGGTTCGATGCGCGATGCCATGAGCCTCACCGACCAGGCCATTGCCTTCGGTGAAGGCAAGGTCATGGCCGCCGATGTGCGGGCGATGCTCGGCACTCTCGATCACGGCCAGGTCTACGACGTCCTGCATGCGCTGATCAACGGCGATGCCAAGGCCTTGCTCGAGGCTGTGCGCCACCTGGCCGAACAGGGCCCGGACTGGAACGGCGTGCTGTCGGAGATTCTCAACGTCCTGCACCGTGTGGCCATTGCCCAGGCCTTGCCGGACGGTGTCGACAACGGCCATGGCGACCGCGACCGGGTGCTGGCCCTGGCCCAGGCGTTGCCGGCCGAAGATGTGCAGTTCTATTACCAGATGGGCCTGATCGGCCGGCGCGACCTGCCGCTGGCGCCGGACCCGCGCGGTGGTTTCGAGATGGTCCTGCTGCGGATGCTGGCCTTCCGGCCAGCGGACTCGGCAGATGCGCCGAGACAGCCGCTAAAGCCAGTGGGGATCAGCCAGGCCACAGTTGATTCCGCCCAATCCGTGGCTGGCGCAGCCGTTGCTGCGCCGGTAAGTGTTGCCGCCGCTCCGGTTGCAGCGCCGGTGGTCGAGGCCGCTCCAGCGGTTGCCCCTGTCGCAGTGCCCGCACCGGCTCCTGTAGCGCCCATGGCGCCTGCGCCGCAGCCTGTGGTCGAGGCGCCAGCGCAGGCTGCGCCTGTCGCCGCCGAAGAGGTGGTCGACCTGCCGTGGAACGACCCGGTCGAACCGGTCGTCGCACAGCAGCCGGCCGTCGAGCCCGTGCTGGAGACCGCCGCGGAGCAGCCTGAGCTGACCCCGATGCCGACCCCGACCCCGGACAGCGTGGTGCCGGATGCGCCGGAATGGGTCAGTGCCCCGGTGCCGGAGCCCAGCGTTGCCGAGGTCGATGCCGCGACGCCGGGCATCGACCTGGATGACGAGCCGCCGCTGGACGAAGACTACATCGAGCCGGACATGGATTCGGCCTACAGCTACCTGGACGAACTGGCCAGCGAACACGCCGCCGATCCCGAGCCGGAACCCGAGCCGCTGCCGGCTGCCCAGCCGGCCACCGGCCTGGCGCTGGAGTGGCTGGAACTGTTCCCGAAACTGCCGATTTCCGGGATGACGGCGAGCATCGCCGCCAACTGCACCTTGATCGCCGCCGAGGGCGACAACTGGTTGCTGCACCTGGATCCGGCCCACAGCGCCCTGTTCAACGCCACTCAGCAGCGGCGCCTGAACGATGCCCTGAACCAGTATCACCAGCGCACGCTGACGGTGAGCATCGAGCTGATCAAGCCCGAGCAGGAAACCCCGGCCCAGGCCGCGTCGCGTCGCCGTGCCAATCGCCAGCGCGAAGCCGAGGAGTCGATCCACGGCGATCCGTTCATCCAGCAGATGGTGCGGGAGTTCGGCGCGGTGGTCCGTCACGATACTATTGAACCTGTCGAGGCCCTGGTCAGCCAGGGTTAATAACTGAAGGGCGCCGGGCCTTGAGGCCGGGCGCTGTTTTTATCCAAGTACTTTGAGGTGATTCCCATGATGAAAGGTGGCATGGCCGGCCTGATGAAGCAGGCGCAGCAGATGCAGGAAAAGATGGCCAAGATGCAGGAAGAGCTGGCCAACGCCGAAGTCACCGGCAAGGCGGGTGGCGATATGGTCACCGTGGTCATGACCGGTCGTCACGACATCAAGCGCGTGAGCATCGACCCAAGCCTGCTGGAAGGCGTCAGCGAAGATGACCGCGAAGTGCTGGAAGATCTGTTCGCCGCTGCCGTCAACGACGCCGTGCGCAAGATCGAAGCCAACAGCCAGGACAAGATGTCCGGCATGACCGCTGGCATGCAACTGCCACCGGGTATGAAACTGCCGTTCTGATTCGCGCCAGCGCATTGGTCGAACTTAAAAATGCCAGGCATCGCGCCTGGCATTTTTGTTTGTGCCGCCTGTAGCCGCTGCCGCAGGCTGCGATCGAGCGCGCAGCGGTCGTCATTCAGGCGATGGGGTCTGGCTGGATGATTGCGGTTGCCGTGCAATCGATCGCAGCTTGCGGCAGCGGCGTGGGAGAGAAACATCGAACGCCGAGCGCTATACGATGGTCTGCACTCTGTATGGCCCGATTCAATTCTCGATAAGGAGTTGCTCTGATGTCGCAAGCATTGACCCTCAACCAGCGCATCGTTCTGGTCTCCCGGCCCCAGGGCGCGCCCGTGCCGGAAAACTTTCGCCTGGAGCGGGTGGCACTACCGGATCTGGCGGATGGCCAGGTGCTGCTCAAGACCCTTTATCTGTCGCTGGACCCTTATATGCGCGGGCGCATGAGTGATGCGCCGTCCTACGCCGCTCCGGTGGAAATCAACGAAGTGATGACCGGCGGCGCGGTCAGCCGGGTCGAGCGCTCGCTGAACCCGAAATTCCAGGAGGGCGACCTGGTGGTGGGTGCCACCGGGTGGCAAAGCCACAGCATTTCCGATGGCCGTAACCTGATACCGGTGCCGGCGGGTTTGCCCAGCCCCTCGATGGCCCTGGGCGTGCTGGGTATGCCGGGCATGACCGCGTACATGGGCCTGATGGACATCGGCCAGCCCAAGGCCGGAGAGACCCTGGTGGTGGCCGCGGCCTCGGGGGCTGTGGGCTCGGTGGTGGGGCAGGTGGCGAAGATCAAGGGGCTGCGGGTGATCGGTGTGGCGGGTGGTCCCGACAAGTGCCGCTATGTGGTCGAGGAGCTGGGGTTCGATGCCTGTATCGACCACCACAGCCCGAATTTTGCCGACGAGCTGGCGCAGGCCTGCTCCGAGGGCGTGGACATCTACTTTGAAAACGTCGGCGGCAAGGTGTTCGATGCGGTGCTGCCGTTGCTCAACCCCAAGGCGCGGATTCCGCTGTGCGGGCTGATTGCCCAGTACAACGCCCAGGAACTGCCGCCGGGGCCTGACCGCCTGCCATTGTTGCAGCGCCAGCTGTTGACCAAGCGCGTGCGCATCCAGGGGTTTATCGTGTTCGACGACTACGGCGACCGGCAACCGGAGTTTGTCAGCGCCATGGCGCCCTGGGTGCTGCAAGGCAAGGTCAAGTTCAAGGAGGATGTGGTCGACGGCCTGGAGCGCGCGCCGCAAGCCTTCATCGGGCTGCTGGAAGGACGCAACTTCGGCAAGCTGGTGGTGCGGGTCGCCCCGGACTGAGCATTTGACGCTAATCGGAGGCGCGGGTATAAACCGCGTCTCGTCGTTTTGTCGGACCTTTCCCCATGAGCTTCAGCCCCCTGATTCGCCAACTGATCGATGCCCTGCGCACTTTGCCGGGCGTGGGTCAGAAAACCGCCCAGCGCATGGCCTTGCAGCTGCTGGAGCGCGACCGCAGCGGCGGTACGCGGTTGGCCCAGGCGCTGAGCCAGGCCATGGAGGGCGTGGGCCACTGCCGCCTCTGCCGCACCCTCACCGAGGACGATCTGTGCCCGCAATGCGCCGATCCGCGCCGTGACGACACGCTGTTGTGCGTGGTCGAGGGGCCGATGGATGTCTATGCGGTGGAGCAGACCGGTTATCGCGGTCGCTATTTCGTGCTCAAGGGCCACCTGTCGCCTCTCGACGGCCTCGGCCCGGAAGCCATCGGTATTCCCCAACTGTTGGCCAGGATCGAAGAGCAGGGCAGTTTCACCGAGGTGATCCTGGCCACCAACCCGACGGTGGAAGGCGAGGCGACCGCCCATTACATCGCCCAGCTGTTGACCAACAAAGGCCTGATCACCTCGCGTATCGCCCATGGCGTGCCCCTGGGCGGCGAGCTGGAGCTGGTGGACGGCGGCACCCTGGCGCACTCGTTTGCCGGGCGCAAGCCAATCAGCCTGTAAGCGTTTCGGCCAGCAAGCTCGCCGCTGCCAGAGGGGCTTGCTTGCTGGCCGCGCTCTGTCGCTTAAACGCGACTTTTCTTGAAAACCAAGCAAGCGCTAGGTAAGTTTCCTCAACCTTCAGAGGAGCTTGCCGATGTCTGCCTGCCAGGAATACTTCGACCCTAGCCATCAGTTGGTCCGCGACAGCGTTCGACGTTTCGTCGAGCGGGAAATCCTCCCGGACATCGATCAATGGGAGGAGGCGCAAGGCTTCCCCCGCGAGCTGTACCTCAAGGCTGGCGCAGCCGGCATCCTGGGCATCGGCTATCCAGAAGCCCTGGGTGGCAGCCACGAGGGCGACCTGTTCGCCAAGATCGCCGCCAGCGAGGAACTGATGCGTTGTGGCTCCGGCGGCCTGGTGGCGGGCCTGGGCTCGCTGGACATCGGTTTGCCGCCGGTCGTCAAATGGGCGCGCCCCGAGGTCCGCGACCGGGTGGTGCCGCAGGTATTGGCGGGCGAGAAGATCAGCGCCCTGGCGGTCACCGAGCCCGGTGGCGGTTCGGACGTGGCCAATCTGCAGACCCGGGCGCTGCGCGATGGCGACTGCTACCGCGTCAGCGGCAGCAAGACCTTTATCACCAGTGGCGTGCGCGCCGACTTCTACACGGTGGCCGTGCGCACCGGCGAACCCGGTTTCGGTGGCATCAGCCTGCTGCTGATCGACAAGGGCACGCCGGGATTCACCGTCGGCCGGCCACTGAAGAAGATGGGCTGGTGGGCGTCGGATACCGCCGAGCTGTTTTTCGACGATTGCCGGGTGCCGGCCAGTCATTTGATCGGGGTCGAGAACATGGGCTTCGCCTGCATCATGGGCAACTTCCAGAGCGAGCGCCTGGCGCTGGCGCTAATGGCCAACATGACCGCGCAGCTGGCGTTGGAGGAGAGCCTGAAGTGGGCCCGGGAGCGCGAGGCGTTCGGCAAGCCCATCGGCAAGTTCCAGGTGATCAAGCATCGTCTGGCGGAGATGGCGACCGCGCTGGAGGTGTCCCGCGAATTCACTTATCGCCAGGCAGCGAAGATGGCGGCGGGCCAGAGTGTGATCAAGGAGATTTCCATGGCCAAGAACTTCGCCACCGATACGGCCGATCGCATCACCCACGATGCCGTGCAGATTCTCGGAGGGCTGGGCTACATGCGCGAAAGCCTGGTGGAGCGGCTGTACCGCGACAACCGCATCCTTTCCATCGGCGGCGGCACCCGGGAAGTGATGAACGAAATCATCAGCAAGCAGATGGGGCTGTAGGCCTGCCGGAGGCCCCTGTAGGAGCGAAGCTTGCTCGCGATAGCGCCGGCCCTGGCAACCCAAATGGCAGCGATTTACCGTTCGCTCAACGAGAACTGCGTCAGGCAGAAGGTTGGAATGTCCATGTCTCGCAGGCGCTGCGAGCCGCCCAGTTCCGGCAGGTCGATGATGGCGGCGGCTTCGTAGACGCTGGCCCCCATGCGGCGCACCAGGTTGGCCGCGGCGATCAGGGTACCGCCGGTGGCGATCAGGTCATCGAACATCACCACCGAATCGCCTTCGCACAGGCTGTCGGCATGGACCTCGAGAAAGGCTTCGCCGTATTCGGTCTGGTAACCCTCGGCAAGCACATCGGCCGGCAGCTTGCCTTGCTTGCGGAACAGGATCAGCGGTTTGTTCAGCTGGTAGGCGAGGATCGAGCCGATCAGGAAGCCGCGGGCGTCCATGGCGCCGATATGGCTGAAGTCTTCTTCGACATAGCGCTGGGCAAAGCTGTCGGCGACCAGGCGCAAGGCCTTGGGCGACTGGAACAGCGGGGTGATGTCACGGAAGATCACGCCCGGTTTGGGGAAGTCGATGACTGGGCGGATCAGGGATTTGATGTCGAAGGAATCGAAGGCCATCGTGGCAGTGTCCTGGCGGGCATGAAGTGGAGCGCGCCAGTATAGCCCCGCCCGAGCCGCTTGGCTCGGGCGGGGGCTCTGCCTCAGCCTTCCAGGGAGCCGCCGGCGAGGGCGCACAGCTGGATCGGGTCGAGAATGTGCACCTCTTTGCCTTCAGCGGCGATCAACGCGTTCTGCTGGAAGCGGGTGAACACCCGGGATACGGTTTCCACCGCCAGGCCCAGGTAGTTGCCGATCTCGTTGCGCGACATGCTCAAGCGGAACTGGTTGGCCGAGAAGCCACGGGCGCGGAAGCGTGCCGACAGGTTGACCAGGAACGTGGCGATGCGCTCGTCGGCGGTCTTTTTCGACAGCAACAGCATCATCTGCTGGTCGTCGCGGATCTCGCGGCTCATCACTCGCATCAGCTGGCGGCGCAGCTGGGGCAACTGCAGGGCCAGTTCGTCGAGGCGTTCGAAGGGGATTTCACAGACCGACGTGGTTTCCAGGGCCTGGGCGGAAACCGGGTGGATCTCGGTGTCCATGCCGGACAGGCCGACCAGTTCGCTGGGCAGGTGGAAGCCGGTGATCTGTTCTTCGCCGCTGTCGCTGAGACTGAAAGTCTTCAGGGCACCGGAGCGCACAGCATAGACGGAGTCGAATGCGTCGCCCTGGCGAAACAGGAACTCGCCTTTTTTCAGCGGGCGACCGCGTTTAACGATCTCGTCCAGCGCATCCATGTCTTCCAGATTCAGAGAAAGTGGCAGGCAGAGGGGGGCCAGGCTGCAATCCTTGCAATGGGCCTGGTTGTGAGCGCGCAGTTTTACTGGCTCGGACATTCAATAGAATCCTTGTGGGAAAACACACATAAGCCGTAAGGGTAACTCACGGGAGGAGGTTCCGGCCAGTCCGTGCCGTATTGGCGCTTAGTCGTAAAGCTGTCCGTTTGTAGCCTCCAGGCCACTCCGGGAAAATGCGCTCGTGCAGTCCGTTCAAGGTATTTCCAGCGCTGGCCGTCACTTGCACTCGCCGATTGTCTCGGCGTCAAGTATCAGGCTTGCTTGCGCCCTGTCTCTCCCGACAGTTTTTGCCCGTAATCTGCGACAAGTTGTCGCGCCTGGCGCTCAGGCTGCCGCGCCTGATGCCCCTAGATGACCCGGGAAAAACGCTGTCGATTCTGTTGCTCCAGATACGCGTCGAACACCATGCACACCGAACGCACCAGCAGGCGCCCGGCCGGCAGGACTTCGATGTTTTCGTTGCTCAGCTTGATCAGGCCGTCTTCGGCCATGGCTTGCAGCTGTGGCCACAGCTCGCCGAAATACCCGCGAAAGTCGATGTTGAACTGCTGCTCGATGGTCTCGAAGTCGAGGCTGAAGTTGCAGATCAGCTGCTGGATCACCGCGCGTCTGACGCGGTCGTCCTGATTGCACACCAGGCCACGGCTGGTGGCCAGTTGCGCGCCACCCAACAGGTTCTGGTACTGGTTCAGGTCGCTGCTGTTCTGGCAGTACAGGTCGCCGATCTGGCTGATGGCCGAGACGCCCAGGCCGATCAGGTCGCAGTGGCCATGGGTGGTGTAGCCCTGGAAGTTGCGTTGCAGGGTCGACTCTTCCTGGGCTATCGCCAGCTCGTCGTCGGGCAGGGCGAAATGGTCCATGCCGATGTAGCGGTAACCGGCGGCCGTCAGTTGTTCGATGGTGCGCTGCAGCATCTGCAGTTTTTCCGCCGGGGCCGGCAGCTCGTGGCTGTTGATCCGCCGTTGCGGCATGAAGCGCTCTGGCAGGTGCGCGTAGTTGAACACCGACAGCCGGTCCGGCTGCAGGTTGATGACTTCCTCGACGGTGCGGGCGAAGTTGTCCGGCGTCTGTTTCGGCAGGCCGTAGATCAGGTCGATGTTGATCGAACGAAACTGCAGGGTGCGCGCCGCTTCGATCACCGCCCGGGTTTCTTCCAGGCTCTGCAGGCGATTGACCGCGCGCTGTACCGCCGGGTCGAGGTCCTGCAGGCCGATGCTGACCCGGTTGAACCCCAGCTCGCGCAGCAGGCCCATGGTCGACCAGTCGGCTTCGCGCGGGTCGATCTCGATGCCGTAGTCGCCCGAGTCGTCGTCCAGCAGGTTGAAGTGCTGGCGCAGATGGCCCATCAGTTGCCGCAGTTCGTCATGGCTGAGAAAGGTCGGGGTACCGCCGCCAAAGTGCAGTTGCTCGACCTTCTGCCCGGGGTCGAGATGGCAGGCGATCAGCTGGATTTCCTGTTCCAGGCGCTGCAGGTAGGGCAGGGCGCGCCCGCGGTCCTTGGTGATGACCTTGTTGCAGGCACAGTAGTAGCAGATGTTCGCGCAGAACGGCACATGCACGTACAGCGACAGCGGGCGCAGCGCCTTGCGGCTTTCGCGCAGGGCGTGGAGCAGGTCGAAGGTGCCCACCTGGCTGTGGAATTGCACAGCGGTGGGGTAAGAGGTGTAGCGCGGTCCCGCCAGGTCGTAACGGCGGATCAGATCGGTGTCCCAACGAATGGCGTCGAGCATGCGGGAATTCCCCCGGTAGGCAGGCAGTGTTCGCGAGTCTAGGGGGTTGGCGCCCGGGCCATCTTGATTTGCATCAAGGCTGGCGGGTGCGCGCTGCCTGCCGGGCGGGCCTTGTATGGTTGTTGGCGATGGCCGGCAGCCTCAGTGGCCCATCAACCAGTGCTGATGCGGACCGGGCAAGGTCCAGATGCCGAACAGGATCACCAGCAGGCCACCGGCCATGCGCACGCTGCGCCGACGCAGCAGTGCGGTGACCCGCTCCGCCGCGAGCCCGGTCGCCAGCAGCACCGGCCAGGTACCCAGGCCGAAGGCCAGCATCAGCAGGGCGCTGTCGAGGGCGTTGCCCTGGCTGGCGGACCACAGCAGGGTGCTGTACACCAGGCCGCACGGCAGCCAGCCCCAGAGCGCGCCCAGCAGCAGGGCGCGCGGCAGGCTCGACACCGGCAGCAGGCGGTTGGCCACGGGCTGTATATGCCGCCACAGGCCGCGTCCAAGGCTTTCGATACGGGTCAGGCCGCTCCACCAGCCGGCCAGGTACAAGCCCATGGCGATCAGCAGCAGACCGGCCAGCACGCGCAGGGCCATGGCCGCCGGACTGCTGGCCACGGCCCAGCCGGCCAGGCCGATCAGCAGGCCCGCGGTGGCGTAACTGAGGATGCGCCCCAGGTTGTAGGCCAGCAGCAGGCGAAAGCGCCGGCTGCGCTGCTCCTGGGGAATGGCCAGGGTCAAGGCGCCCATCAGGCCGCCGCACATGCCCAGGCAGTGACCGCCGCCGAGCAGGCCGAGGATCACCGCGGAAACCAGCAGCGGCGCCAGCTCAAGCATGGGGCGGTGCCTGGTCTTTGTGCGGCGGCTGTTCGGCCGCCGGCTGGCCCTTGGCCTCGTCGATCGCGGCGGTGTGCTTGGGGTCCTGGTCGTCGAACAGAATGCTGTGGGCGGGGCCATCGAGGTCATCGTACTGACCGCTGTCGACCGCCCAGAAGAAGATGTAGATGGCGATGGCCACGATCAGCAGCGCCGCCGGAATCATCACGTAGAGAGCTGGCATGGGTAGGCTCCATGCCCGCGCGGCTCAGGCCGGCAGCGGGCGGGTTTGGGTCGTGGCCTCGGCCTGGGGCTGACGCGGCAGGCGAGTCAGGCGCAGGGCATTGAGCACCACGGTCAACGAACTGATGGACATGCCGATGGCGGCCCATACCGGAGTGATCCAGCCGAGGGCGGCGAACGGCAGCATGAGGCCATTGTACAGCCCGGCCCACAGCAGGTTCTCGATGATTATCCGGCGCGTGCGACGGGCCAGGCTGAAGGCCTGCACCAACGCGTCCAGGCGGTTGGACAGCAGCACCGCGTCGGCGCTGGTCTTGGCCAGGTCGGTGGCCGAGCCCATGGCCACGCTGATATCGGCGGCGGCCAGCACCGGGACATCGTTGACCCCATCGCCGAGCATCAGCACTTTGCGGCCCTGGCGATGCAGTTGTTGCAGCACCTGCAGCTTGTCGTCCGGGCGCAGGCCGCCGCGGGCTTCGTCGATGCCCAGTTCGGCGGCGACGCTGGCGACCATCGGCGAACTGTCGCCCGAGAGCAGCAGGGTGTTCCAGCCCCGCGCCTTGCAGGCGGCCAGCAAGGCCGGCGCATCGCTGCGCAGGCGATCGTCAAGGACAAACCAGGCCAGTGGCCCCTGGGTATCGCCCAGCAGCAGCCATTGGCCGGCTTCGTCCGGCATCGCCGGGACCGTGCAGGCGCTGAGCTCGCAGACGAAGGCGGGCTGGCCGATGCGCAGGCGTTGCTCGCCCACCAGGCCTTCCAGGCCCAGCCCGGGCATGCTCAGGACTTCCTCGGCGGCCAGTGGCGCGCGGCCGAAGGCCCGGGCAATCGGGTGTTCGGAGCGGTTTTCCAGGGCGGCGGCCAGGCCCAGGCACTGCTGGCTGTCGAGGTCACCCAGGGGCCGAATCGAGCGCAGGGCCAGGCGCCCTTCGGTGAGGGTGCCGGTCTTGTCGAAAATCACCGTGTCGATCTGGTTCAGGCCTTCGAGCACGTGGCCGCGGGTCAGCAGCAGGCCGAGTTTGTGCAGGGTGCCGGTGGCGGCCGTCAGCGCGGTCGGGGTGGCCAGGGACAGCGCGCAGGGGCAGGTGGCGACCAGCATCGCCAGGACGATCCAGAAGGCCCGGGAAGCGTCCAGCTGCCACCAGAGCAGACCGATGGCGGCCGCGGCGATCAGGGAGAACAGCAGGAACCACTGGGCGGCGCGGTCGGCGATTTCCGCCAGGCGCGGTTTCTCCGCCTGGGCCCGATCCAGCAGGCGGACGATGGCCGACAGGCGCGTGTCCTGCCCCAGGGCCAGGACTTCCACGGTCAGCGCGCCCTCGACATTGAGGGTGCCGGCGGTGACCGCATCGCCGATGCTGCGCGGTTGCGGCAGGTATTCGCCGGTGAGCAGGGACTCATCGATGCTCGACTGGCCATCGAGGATCTTGCCGTCCGCCGGCAGGATGGCGCCGGGGTGCACCAGCACCTTGTCGCCCAGGCGCAGTTCGCTGAGCAGGATGCGTTCGCTCTGGCCGTCAGTACCCAGGCGCAGGCACGAGGCCGGCAGCAGGTTCACCAGTTGCGCGGTGGCGGCGGCGGTGCGTTCGCGGGCGCGGCGTTCCAGGTAGCGCCCGGCCAGCAGGAACAGGGCGAACATGCCCACGGCATCGAAGTACAGCTCGCCGACCCCGGTGATCGAGGTCCAGATCCCGGCGATGTAGGCGGCGCCAATCGCCAGGGACACGGAAACGTCCATGGTCAGGTGGCGGGTGCGCAGGTCGCGCAGGGCACCCTTGAAAAACGGCGCGCAGCTGTAGAACACGATCGGCGTGGTGAGAAACAGCGCGACCCAGCGCAGGATGGTGTGCAGCTCGGGGCTCAGGTCGATATTGAATTCCGGCCAGGTGGCCATGGTCGCCATCATCGCCTGGAACCACAGCAGCCCGGCCACGCCCAGCTGGCGCAGGGCCAGGCGGTTTTCGCTGGCCAGTTGCTCGGAGGCGCGGTCGGCCTGGTAGGGATGCGCTGCATAGCCGATCAGGCGCAGTTCGCTGAGCACCTGGCTCAGTGGCAACTGGCTGTCGGCCCAGCGCACATGCAGGCGATGGTTGGACAGGTTCAGTCGCGCTTCGGCCACCGCCGGCAGGCTGCGCAGGTGTTTCTCGATCAGCCAGCCGCAGGCGGCGCAGCTGATGCCTTCCATCAGCAGGGTGGTTTCGGCCAGTTCGCCTTCATGCCGGACAAAGGGTTGCTGCACATCCGCGCGGTCGTAGAGCGCCAGTTCGTCCACCAGTTGCACCGGCAGGGCCTCGGGGTTGGCTGAGGCTTCGCTGCGATGCTGGTAATAGCTTTCCAGTCCGCCGGCCACAATCGCTTCGGCCACTGCCTGGCAGCCCGGGCAGCACAGTTCGCGGCGCTCGCCGAGAATCACTGCGGTAAACCGACTGCCCGACGGGACGGGGAGGGCGCAGTGGTAGCAGGGGGTTGGGGTGGTCATGGCGTGATCTTTATGGGCTGGAAGGACCTCATCGCCGGCAAGCCGGCTCCTACGGGAGATTACGTGGATCCGTAGGAGCCGGCTTGCCGGCGATGCACGAAGCGCGTGTTTATTTTTTCAGGTCTTCAGCCCCCTGCAGCGGTTCGTCACCCAGCAGCAGGTCCTTGTCGTGGCTGACCTGTTCCTCTTCGAACATGCGCCAGGTCTTGTCGCCTTCGACGCCCAGCAGTTCGACAAAACGGCGGCCATCGACCTTGTCGCTCAACTGGCCAATGTAGCGGCCCTGTTCGGTTTCGCTGCGGGCGAGGGTGATCTTGCGGTCTTTTTCCGGCTGGGTCGGCGAGATCAGGTTCAGCTCCAGGGTGGCGGGCGCGCTGTTGCCGCTCAGGTGCAGGTCGACTTCGCCGGTGAGGTCATCCAGGTGCACGCTGGCGCGCAGTTGAAGGGTCTGGGCCAGCAGTTCGCGGTCCAGGGAGCGGTTGATGCCTTTGCCGGCCTCGTAGTAGTTGTCGTTGACCAGGTTGTCCGGGTTGTTCACCGCAATGGTCACCATGGACAGGGTCAGGGCCACCGAGCAGGCCAGGATGCCGATGATGATCCAGGGCCAGAGGTGCTTGTACCAGGGGCTTGTGGCGGTCGCTGCGGGCATGATGACTTCTCTTAACGAATTTGTGGGCCGATGAACCGGCTCTTGGCTTCAACGTGGACGCTTTCGTCGTCGGCGTCCTTGAGGATGAATTTCACCTCGTTGGTGCTCGACGGCAGTTGCTCCGGCGAGCTCGACAGCTCGATCGGCATGCTGACGATATCGCCGGCCGCCACCTTGATCTCGCGTCGGCCTTGCAGCTTGAGGTCCGGCAGGCCGGCGGCGTCCAGTACGTAGGTATGGTCGCGCTGATCCTTGTTCATGATCTTCAGACTGTAGACGTTCTCGATCCGGCCTTCGGCGTTCTCGCGATAGAGCACGCGGTCCTTGCTGACATCGAAGCCCACCAGCGAGCGCATGAAGAACGCGGTGACCAGCAGGCTGATCATCGTCAGCAGCACCAGCGCATAACCGATCAGGCGTGGACGCAGTTTATGGGTTTTCTGCCCGGACAGGTTGTGCTCGGTGGTGTAGCTGATCAGGCCGCGCGGGTAGTCCATCTTGTCCATGATGTTGTCGCAGGCGTCGATGCAGGCGGCGCAGCCGATGCATTCGATCTGCAGGCCGTCGCGGATGTCGATGCCGGTCGGGCAGACCTGGACGCACATGGTGCAGTCGATGCAGTCGCCCAGGCCCATGGCCTTGTAGTCGACACCTTTTTTGCGCGGGCCGCGACCTTCGCCGCGACGCGGGTCGTAGGAGACGATCAGGGTGTCCTTGTCGAACATCACGCTCTGGAAGCGGGCGTAGGGGCACATGTAGATGCACACCTGTTCGCGCAGCCAGCCGGCGTTGCCATAGGTGGCGAGGGTGAAGAAGCCGACCCAGAAGTACGACCAGCCATCGGCCTGGCCGGTGAAGAAGTCGATGACCAGCTCGCGGATCGGCGAGAAGTAGCCGACGAAGGTCATGCCGGTGACGAAGCCGATCAGCAGCCAGAGGCTGTGCTTGCTGAACTTGCGCAGGAACTTGTTGGCGCTCATCGGCGCCTTGTCGAGCTTGATGCGCTGGTTGCGGTCGCCTTCGGTGACCTTCTCGCACCACATGAAGATCCAGGTCCAGACGCTTTGCGGGCAGGTATAGCCGCACCAGACGCGCCCGGCGTACACGGTGATGAAGAACAGGCCGAAGGCGGCGATGATCAAAAGCCCCGACAGCAGGATGAAATCCTGGGGCCAGAAGGTGGCGCCGAAGATGAAGAACTTGCGCTCCGGCAGGTTCCACCAGACAGCCTGGTGGCCGCCCCAGTTGAGCCACACCGTACCGAAATACAGCAGGAACAGGGCCGCGCCGCCCACCATCCGCAGGTTGCGGAAGAGGCCGGTGAAAGCGCGTGTGTAGATTTTTTCCCGAGAGGCGTAGAGATCTACGCTGTTGTTCGAATTCTTGGCAGGAGGGGTAACGTCATGTACCGGAATCTGGTTGCTCATCATTGCATCCCACGGCAGTGGAGAAATGCCCCGGTCAGTACGTGCCGACCGCGATCAAATAGGGGTGTTGCAGTGGCGCAATGATACGCCTGTCGCTCTAGCTCAGGGGTGCGACCTTTGGTCGCGTTGGGGGAAATCAATTGATGGTGTAATGACTTGAATCAATTGACTTGTGAATTATGGACGCTTTTCGTCGCGACCGCGTTCAATCGCTCCACGGGTTGAGCAACTGCACACCGCTGGACTGGAAGTCGGCGATGTTGCGGGTAACGACTGTCAGCCCATGTTCCAGGGCGGTCGCCGCAATCAGGGCATCGCATTCATTGCTGCGATCCGGAACATGCAATCGGGCGCAGCGCATAGCGACAGCAGGGTCAATGGCCAGGATTCGTCCGTCGAAAGCGGGCATCACGCGCAGTTCCAGCCAGGCACGCAGCAGGGCCCCTTGGGTGCGATCGCGGCGTTCCAACCGCAGGATGCCGGTTTCCAGTTCCAATAACGTAATGACTGATAAAAACAGGCTGGTGGGCGCCACGGTCTGAGCCCAGGCCACTACCTGGCGATCAGCGTTGGGCTTGCGTAATTCGGACACAACGTTGGTATCGAGCAAAAACATCAGGACAGATCGATCTCGCGAGGAATGATGGTTGCGCGCTCTGTTTCGAAATCGATTTCAGGCGCTTCAGGCATGGCCAGCATGTCGACGATGCTGGTGTTCAGGCCGCTCAGTTTTTCGTAGTCCTCAATGCTTAGCAGCACATGGGCGGGCCTGCCACGGTCGGTGATGATGACCGGGCCGTTTCTGGAGGCTTTTTTGGCACCACTTGTGTCCTGATTGAATTCGCGGCTGGAGATGGTGGTGATAGGCATCGTCATACCCTCGACAAGAATTTCATGTAGCAACGTTACTACTCTTGGCGGGGAGGGGGCAATCTCAACCGGGGGTGGAGCGACGGACGTGAGGGAGAGGGAAATAAAAAGGCCCCGCCAATGGACATTGGCGGGGCCTTTTTCTGTTACCCGAAGGTGTCTGCCTTACTCGGCGTCCGCCGGCTTGTCACTGTGGGACAGGCTGTAGACGTAAGCGGCCAGCAGGTGAACCTTGTCGTTGCCTTGCAGCTGTTCCTGGGCAGGCATCTGACCCTGACGGCCGTAACGGATGGTCTGCTGCAGTTGGGCGAAGCTCGAGCCGTAGATGAACGCGCCCGGATGGGTCAGGTCAGGTGCGCCCATGGCTGGGGTACCTTTACCGGCCGGACCGTGGCACGCCACGCAGTTGGCGGCGAAGATCTTCTGGCCGTTGGCCGGATCGGCCTTGGCGCTTTCCGGCAGCTTGCGGCCATCGAGGTTGGTCAGCACATAGGCGGCCACATCGCTGACACCTTGCTCGCCGATGACTTCCGCCCAGGCCGGCATCACCGCGTGACGACCGCCCATGATGGTGGTCTTGATGGTTTCCGGCTCGCCGCCCCAGCGCCAGTCGGCGTCGGTCAGGTTCGGGAAGCCATAGGCACCCTTGGCGTCGGAACCGTGGCAGACCGAGCAGTTGGAGGCGAACAGGCGGCCACCCATCTTCAGGGCTTGCGGGTCCTTGGCGACTTCCTCGATCGGCATGGAGGCGAACTTGGCGAAGATCGGACCGAACTTGGCGTCCGACTTGGCCATTTCCTTTTCCCACTCGTGCACGCCGGTCCAGCCGGTCTGGCCGTTGGCGAAGGGGGTTTGCTTTTCGGTATCCAGGTAGTTGTAGCCTGGCAGGATGCCTTTCCAGTTACCCAGGCCCGGGTACAGCACTAGGTAACCCAGGGCGAAGACGATGGTGCCGACGAACAACATGAACCACCATTTCGGCAGTGGGTTGTCGTACTCCTCGATCCCGTCGAAGGAGTGGCCGACCGTCTCGTCGGTCTGCTCGGCGCGCTGGCCCTTGCGGGTCGACAGCAGCAGCCAGGTCAGGGCGAAAATGGTACCCAGACTGAGGACTGTGACGTACAGACTCCAGAACGTAGTCATTCTTTGTTACTCCTAGAAGCTTGCTCGACGTGCTTGATGGCTTCGGGATCATCCGCGAACGGCAGCAAGGTGGCGTCTTCGAACTCGGACTTGCGCTTGGGGCTGAACACCCACAGCGCCAGGCCGATGAAGGCCACCATCACCACTACGGTGCCCAGGCCACGAATCATCCCGATATCCATCCAGATCACCGTTTGCTTTTGATGATGGTGCCCAGGCCTTGCAGATAGGCCACCAGCGCGTCCATTTCGGTTTTGCCCTTCACGGCATCCTTGGCACCGGCGATGTCTTCGTCGGTGTAAGGGACGCCGAGCGTGCGCAAGACTTCCATTTTTTTCGCGGTGTCTTTGCCGTCGAGCTTGTTTTCTACGAGGAACGGGTAAGCCGGCATTTTCGACTCAGGTACAACGTTGCGCGGGTTGTACAGGTGCGCACGCTGCCAGTCATCGGAGTAACGACCGCCAACGCGGGCCAGGTCCGGACCGGTACGCTTGGAACCCCACAGGAACGGGTGGTCCCAGACGCTTTCACCGGCGACCGAGTAGTGGCCGTAGCGTTCGGTTTCGGCACGGAACGGACGGATCATCTGCGAGTGGCAGCCGACACAACCGTTGGCGATATAGACGTCGCGGCCTTCCAGTTCCAGGGCGGTGCGCGGCTTCATGCCTTCGACCGGCTTGTTGGTGACGTCCTGGAAGAACAGCGGAACGATCTGGGTCAGGCCGCCGATGCTGACGGCGATGACCATGAAGAAGGCCAGCAGGCCGATATTCTTCTCTACTGCTTCATGCTTCATCAGTGAGCTCCAACTACAGCGATCTGAGCGGCGGCTTCAGCTTCAGCCGGGTTCGAGGCGCGAACGGTACGGAACACGTTGTACGCCATGAACAGCATGCCGGCGGCAAAGAACGCACCGCCCAGGGCGCGCACGATGAAACCAGGGTGGCTGGCCTGCAGGGCTTCGACGAAGGAGTAGGTGAGGGTGCCGTCGTCGTTGATTGCACGCCACATCAGGCCCTGGGTGATGCCGTTGACCCACATCGAGGCGATGTACAGCACGGTACCGATGGTAGCCAGCCAGAAGTGGGTGTTGATCAGGCCGATGCTGTGCATCTGCTGGCGACCGAAGACTTTCGGGATCATGTGGTACAGGGCGCCGATGGAGATCATCGCTACCCAGCCCAAGGCACCGGCGTGTACGTGGCCGATGGTCCAGTCGGTGTAGTGCGACAGCGAGTTGACGGTCTTGATCGCCATCATCGGACCTTCGAAGGTCGACATGCCGTAGAACGCCAGGGACACCACGAGGAAGCGCAGGATCGGGTCGGTGCGCAGCTTATGCCAGGCGCCCGAGAGGGTCATCATGCCGTTGATCATGCCGCCCCAGCTTGGTGCCAGCAGGATGATCGACATGGCCATGCCCAGGGACTGCGCCCAGTCCGGCAGCGCGGTGTAGTGCAGGTGGTGCGGACCGGCCCAGATGTACAGGGTGATCAGCGCCCAGAAGTGCACGATGGACAGGCGATAGGAGTAGATCGGACGCTCGGCCTGTTTCGGCACGAAGTAGTACATCATCCCCAGGAAGCCGGTGGTCAGGAAGAAGCCCACGGCGTTGTGGCCGTACCACCACTGGATCATGGCGTCGGTCGCGCCCGAGTAGGCCGAGTAGGACTTGAAGAAGCTGACCGGCAGGGAAGCGTGGTTGACGATGTGCAGCATCGCGGTGACCACGATGAAGGCACCGTAGAACCAGTTACCCACATAGATGTGCTTGGTCTTGCGCTTGACGATGGTGCCGAAGAACACCAGACCGTAGGTGACCCAGACGATGGCCAGCAGGATAGCCAGGGGCCATTCCAGTTCCGCGTATTCCTTGGTGGTGGTGTAACCCAGCGGCAAGGTAACGATCGCGCCGACGATCACGGCTTGCCAACCCCAGAAGGTGAAGGCCGCCAGGCTGTCGGAAATCAGTCGCGTTTGGCAGGTTCGCTGCACGACGTAGTAAGAAGTGGCAAACAACGCACATCCACCGAAGGCGAAAATCACCAGGTTGGTGTGCAGCGGGCGCAGGCGTCCAAAGGTCGTCCATGGCAGACCGAAGTTCAACTCCGGCCAGACCAGTTGCGAGGCGATGAAGACACCGAGCCCCATGCCAAGGATCCCCCAGACCACCGTCATGATGGCGAACTGGCGGACTACCTTATAGTTATAAGCAGTCGGACTGATTGCTGTGCTCATTCTAAGGTTCCACGGTTTGGGTGTTTTATTAGGAGTAAAAATCGGCCGCAAGTATGGAGAAAGCGGGGGGTCATTGCAACGCGCCATGACCTGGGTCAATGCTTTCAAAAGCTGATTCTGCGGCCTTTCCATGCGCGGAGTAAGGACAAAATCGGCCCCGGACAAAATGTCGCAGCGGATGAAAAAGGCGAGGGGTACAGGTCAGTTGTAACCGGGTGTGTGGAAAGCCCTTGAACGAGCGACAGACGGTAAGTGGCGCGACAGCCGGTATAAACCAGCCTTTGCGGCCTGTCCTCGAACAACGGCTTCGAATGGAGCGGCTACTTCTGGTCTGTGACCGGCCAGTGCCAGTCCACTGCGAAGCAGCTTAGACCCGAATCCGGAGAGTGGAAAGGCAGGGAGTAGAGAGGGTGCGACACTTGGTCGCAAAGGAGGAGGGCTAAGCTTCAAGCGGCAAGCTGCAAGTCAAAAACTCACAGCTTGCCGTTGATCTTTTACTTATCGCTTGCAGCTTCTGGCTTGCTGCTGTGGGAGAGGCTGTAGACGTAGGCCGCGAGCAGCTGGACCTTGTCGTTGCCGAGCAGTTCGTTCTGCGCCGGCATGTGGCCCTGGCGACCGTGGCGAATGGTCTGTTGCAGCTGGGTCAGGCTGGTGCCGTAGATGAAGCCTGCCGGTTGCGTCAGGTTCGGCGCCCCCATGATTTCAGTGCCCTGGCCGTTGGCGCCATGACAGGCGACGCAGGTGGTGCTGAAGGCTTGCTTGCCGGCGACGAGGTCGGCGCTGCTGTCGGCGGGCAACGGCAGGCCGGCGAGCTCGTGACGCACATAGGCCGCGACGTTCTTCACCCCGTCCTCGCCCAGCACTTCACCCCAGGCTGGCATGGCCGCCATGCGGCCACCCATGATGGTGGCCTTGATGGTGTCGGCGTTACCGCCCCAGCGCCAGTTGTTGTCGGCGAGGTTAGGGAAGCCGAACGCGCCCTTGGCATCCGAGCCGTGGCACACCGAGCAGTTGGAGGCGAACAGGCGTCCGCCCATTTTCAGCGCCTGCGGGTCCTTGGCCACTTCTTCCACGGGCATGGCGGCGAACTTGGCGAAGATCGGGCCGAACTTGGCGTCTGCCTTGTCCATTTCCTTTTCCCATTCCTTGGTCTGGGTCCAGCCGTCCTCATAGCCCGGCAGGATACCTTTCCAGTTGCCCAGGCCCGGGTAGAGGATCAGGTAGCCGACGGAAAACACCAGGGTGCCGGCGAACAGCAGGAACCACCATTGCGGCAGGGGGTTGTCGTACTCCTCGATGCCATCGAACGCGTGCCCCATGGTCTGGTCGACGCTGCCCTTGGTTTCGCCCTTGCGCGTGCCGATCAACAGCCAGGTCAGGCCGATCAGGCTGCCTATGGTCAGTACGCAGATGTACGTACTCCAGAAGGTGGTCATGGCCGAATGCTCCTTGTCGCATGCTCTTCGGATTGAGCGTCATCAGATGGATTGCCGGGCACTTCCGGCGAAGGTTCGTCGGCGAAGGGCAGCAGGCGCGCCTGGGCGAACTCCGGGTTGCGCTTGGCGTTGAAAACCCAGATCGACAGGCCGATGAAGGCAATCATCACCACCAGCGTGCCGAGCCCGCGGATCATGCCGGTATCGAGTTCAAGACCCATGGCTCACCTCTTGCTCTTGATCGCAGTGCCAAGCACTTGCAGGTAGGCGACCAGGGCATCCATCTCGGTCTTGCCCTTGAGGGAAGCGACGGCGCCGGCGATATCATCGTCGTTGTACGGCACGCCGAGGGTGCGCATGGCACGCAGCTTGGTTTCGGTGTGGCTGCTGTCGACCTGCTGGGTGACCAGCCATGGGTAGGCCGGCATCTTCGACTCGGGCACCACGTTGCGCGGGTTGTACAGGTGCGCGCGGTGCCAGTCGTCGGAGTAGCGGGCGCCGACCCGGGCCAGGTCCGGACCGGTACGCTTGGAGCCCCACAGGAACGGGTGGTCCCAGACGCTTTCACCGGCGACCGAGTAGTGGCCGTAGCGTTCGGTTTCGGCGCGGAACGGACGGATCATCTGCGAGTGGCAGCCGACGCAGCCTTCGCGGATGTAGATATCGCGGCCTTCCAGCTGCAGGGCGGTGTAGGGCTTCATGCCTTCCACCGGCTTGTTGGTGACGTCCTGGAAGAACAGCGGGACGATCTGGGTCAGACCGCCGATGCTCACGGCAAACACCATCAGCAGCATCAGCAGGCCGACGTTTTTCTCGATGACTTCGTGTTTCATGGCGGACTCCTCAGGCCATCTGCGCAGCGGCGGTGATTTCGGCAGGCTGGGCTGCGCGTACGGTGCGCCAGGTGTTGTAGGCCATCAGCAACATGCCGAAGAGGAAGATCGCGCCACCGGCGAAGCGCACGATAAAGCCCGGATGGCTGGCCACCAGGGTTTCGACGAAGGAGTAGGTCAGCGTCCCGTCTTCGTTGACCGCGCGCCACATCAGGCCCTGGGCGATGCCGTTGACCCACATCGAAGCGATGTAGAGCACGGTGCCGATAGTGGCCAGCCAGAAGTGCGCGTTGATCAGGCCGATGCTGTGCATCTGCTCACGACCGAAGACTTTCGGGATCATGTGGTACAGCGCGCCGATGGAGATCATCGCTACCCAGCCCAGGGCGCCGGCGTGGACGTGGCCGATGGTCCAGTCGGTGTAGTGGGAGAGGGCGTTGACGGTCTTGATCGCCATCATCGGACCTTCGAAGGTCGACATGCCGTAGAACGCCAGGGACACCACCAAAAAGCGCAGGATCGGATCGGTGCGCAACTTATGCCAGGCCCCCGAGAGGGTCATCATGCCGTTGATCATGCCGCCCCAGCTGGGCGCCAGCAGGATCAGCGACATCACCATGCCCAGCGACTGTGCCCAGTCCGGCAGCGCGGTGTAGTGCAGGTGGTGCGGGCCGGCCCAGATGTACAGGGTGATCAGTGCCCAGAAGTGCACGATGGACAGGCGATAGGAATACACCGGACGTTCGGCCTGCTTGGGCACGAAGTAGTACATCATCCCCAGGAAGCCCGCGGTCAGGAAGAAACCCACCGCGTTGTGGCCGTACCACCACTGGACCATGGCGTCGGTCGCACCGGCATACAGCGAGTAGGACTTGGTCAGGCTGACCGGCAGCTCCAGGTTGTTGACGATGTGCAGGATGGCCACGGTGATGATGAAACCGCCGAAGAACCAGTTGCCGACGTAGATGTGCTTGGTGTTGCGCTTCATCACCGTGCCGAAGAACACGATGGCGTAGGCCACCCAGACGATGGTGATGAGGATGTCGATCGGCCATTCCAGCTCGGCGTATTCCTTGGAACTGGTGTAGCCCAGCGGCAGGCTGATGGCCGCCAGGAGGATGACAAGCTGCCAGCCCCAGAAGCAGAACGCGGCGATTTTCGGCGCGAACAGCTGGGTCTGGCAGGTGCGTTGCACCGAGTAGAAGGAGCTGGCGAACAGTGCGCAGCCACCGAAGGCGAAGATCACCGCGTTGGTGTGCAGCGGGCGCAGGCGACCGAAACTGGTCCAGGGCAGGTTGAAGTTGAGTTCGGGCCAGACCAACTGGGCAGCGAGAAAAACCCCGAGCCCCATGCCGACGATGCCCCACACCACCGTCATAATGGCGAATTGGCGGACCACCTTGTAGTTGTAGGCGGTACTGATAGAAGTGTTCATGGTTCCCCATCCACGGTTCAGCTGAAGTGAAAGCGACTGCGCACGGCAAGGCGCGCTCACTTCTTCTGGAGTTATAGGCAGACTAAAAGCGAGGTAAGCATGGGCAAACGGCAAGGGGCTGTTATTGACGGGGATCAATGGGCGCAGTGCGTGCGGGAATGTGGCTGGCTCTGGGATGTCGCGCAGCAGCCGCTGGCCGGCGAACCCCTGACCCTGATCCTGGCCCATGGCGCCGGCGCGCCGATGGACAGTGCTTTCATGAACGACATGGCCGCACGCCTTGCGGCGCATGGGGTCAACGTCCTGCGCTTCGAGTTTCCCTACATGGCCCAGCGTCGCCTCGATGGTGGCAAACGGCCGCCTAACCCGGCGCCGAAGCTGCTGGAGTGCTGGCGCGAGGTATATGCCCAGGTGCGACCTCATGTCGCTGGGCGGCTGGCCATTGGCGGCAAGTCCATGGGCGGGCGCATGGCCAGTTTGCTGGCCGACGAGCTGGGCGCCGATGCGCTGGTGTGCCTGGGGTATCCGTTTTATGCCGCCGGCAAGTCGGAGAAACCGCGGGTCGCCCACCTGGCCGAATTGCGCACCAGGACCCTGATCGTCCAGGGCGAGCGCGACGCCCTGGGTAACCGCGAGGCGGTCGAAGCCTATGCGCTGGCGCCGGCTATCGAACTGTTCTGGCTGGCGGCCGCCGACCATGACCTGAAACCACTCAAGGCCTCCGGCTTCACCCATGAGCAGCACCTGGAGGCGGCCGCGCGGAAGGTTGCCGAGGTTTTGCGCGGTCTGACTGGCTGAACGACTCTTCTGTAGGAGCAGCCGGTCGACGTTCGATTGCTCGCGATTGTTTTTCAAGGCGACAACGGTGGCGACTGCCAGGCCGTATCGCGAGCAAGCTTCGCTCCTACAGGGTGCGCGGGGCTGGAAAAAGGCAATAAAAAACCCGGAAGGCAAACCTTCCGGGTTTTTTGTTTTGCGGCTTAGCGGTTGAAGCGTTCGACCAACGAGTACTGCGTGTTGGCGGTGCGGGTCAGCTCTTCGCTGAGTTGCGCCGAATGCTGGGCCTGTTCCGAGGTCTGGTCGGCCAGTTGGGCAATGGTGCTGATGTTGCGGCTGATCTCTTCGGCCACCGCGCTTTGTTCTTCGGTGGCGGCGGCGATCTGGGTGGTCATGTCGGTGATGTTGGCCACCGCTTCGCTGATCCCCACCAGTGCCTGGTCGGCTTCCAGCACCCAGGCCACGCCTTCCTCGGCCTGACGATGCCCGGCGTCCATGGTCTGCACCGCCGTGCTGGCGGTTTGCTGGAGCTTGGCGATCAGGTTGTGGATCTGGCCGGTGGACTCGCTGGTGCGTTGCGCCAGTTGGCGAACCTCGTCGGCCACCACCGCGAAGCCGCGACCCATTTCCCCGGCACGCGCCGCTTCGATGGCCGCGTTCAACGCCAGCAGGTTGGTCTGGTCGGCGATGCCCTTGATCACATCGACCACGCCGCCGATTTCGTCGCTGTCCTTGGCCAGCTGGGTCACAGTCAGGCCGGTTTCGCCCACTACCACCGACAGGCGCTGGATCGCTTCGCGGGTTTCCCCGGCGATGTCGCGCCCACGCCCGGTGAGGCGGTTGGCCTCCTGGGTGGCGTCGGCGGTGCGCTGCACGTGGCTGGCCACTTCCTGGGTGGTGGCGGCCATCTGGTTGACCGCGGTGGCCACCTGTTCGGTTTCCACACGCTGGCGTTCCAGGCCGCTGGAGCTGTTGTGCGCCAGGGTGTCGGACTGCCGCGCCTGCTCGTTGAGGTGCTCGGCGGTGTCCTGCAGACGAGTCAGGCAGGTTTTCAGGCGGGCTTCCTGGCTGAGGATCGACATCTCCAGACGCGCCTGGGCGCCACGGCTGTCGGTGTACATCTGGGCGATCAGCGGGTCGGAGGTGGTCTGTTCGGCCAGGCGCAGCAAGCGCTTGAGGCCGCGCTGTTGCCAGCTCAGCCCGAGCAGGCCGAGCGGCACGGAAAGGCCGGCGGCGAGGGCAAAGCCCCAGGAAGAGTTGAGCCAGACGCCAATCAGGAAGCTCAGCTGGCTGACCAGGATGAACGGCAGCCAGTCCTGGAGCACCGGCAGCCATTTGTCGCGTTTCGGAATCGCCGACTTGCCCTGGTTGATGCGTTGGTAAAGCGCTTCG
Organism: Pseudomonas sp. T8; assembly: GCF_024610635.1. Lineage (NCBI taxonomy): Bacteria > Pseudomonadati > Pseudomonadota > Gammaproteobacteria > Pseudomonadales > Pseudomonadaceae > Pseudomonas > Pseudomonas sp. T8. The sequence goes on along the minus strand of NZ_CP102374.1, from coordinate 2,125,310 downwards.
GCCCGACGGATCTGCTCGGCGGTGGGCTTGACCCGCACCGACTCGTAGCCGACCACTTGCTGACCTTCGAAGACCGGTGTCACGTAGGCGTTGACCCAGTAGTGGTCACCGGTCTTGCAGCGATTCTTGACAATGCCCATCCATGGCAAGCCTTGTTTCAGGGTGGCCCACATATGCGCGAACACCGCGGCCGGAACGTCGGGGTGACGGACCAGGTTGTGCGGTGCGCGGACCAGTTCCTCACGAGAAAACCCGCTGATTTCAACGAAGGCATCGTTGCAGTAGGTGATCACGCCTTTGGCATCGGTGGTGGAGATCAACCGTTGCTGAGCCGGAAAGGTACGTTCGCGCTGGGTGACGGGCTGGTTGTTACGCATGGTTTTTCTATCCGCAAGGCTTTGATAGGTTGTCGGCGGTCTTCGCCAATTGTTGAAGTTTTTTTCTGGAATTTGAGAAGTGCCTCATTGACAGAGAGCTGATTCTGCAAGGTGGCGCGAGGGGGCGGCGAAGCCGAGGCCCGTTCAAGGAGCCCCGGCTTGGCCAGGGTCAACCCGCGAGCATCGGGTAGGTGAACAGCCCGAAGTGCAGCAGGTTCAGACCGAAATGGGTGGCCACCGCGGCACCCAGGCCGCCAAAGCGGTAGGCCAGGCCGTAACCGACCCCGGCGATGCTCGCCAGCAGCCACCATTGCCAGCCGGCGCCCACATGCACCAGGCCGAACAGCAGGGCCGCGCACATCAGCGCCAGGTTTTCGCCATAGGGCAGATGCTTGAAGCGACGGCTCAGGCCGCCCTGAATGTAGCCACGAAACAGCGCTTCTTCCACCAGGGTGACCAGCAGCAGGTTGTTCAACACCCACAGCCAGGCCTGATCCGGCCATTTCGGCGCCCAGTCGATGATGCCCAGCAACACCGCGCCGCCCAGGGCCGCCAGTGCGGTCAGGGTCAAGGCCAGGGCGGTGGTGTAGAGGGACAGGCGCAGCGAACGCCGGCCGATGATCCAGGGGCAGACCAGCAACAGCCAGAAGCCGATCAGCGGCTTGTCCTGGTTCAGGTACATGGAAAACGGCACGGCGTCGGCGGTGAAGCGTTCCGGGCCGATCGCCCGACCATTGTAGAAACCGGGCAGCCAGTGCATCGCCAGCGCCAGGGCCAGCACCACGAACAGGCCGTGCCCCAGGTAGCGCGCGTATGGGCTTTTCTGCTGGCGCACGGCAAAGCCCGCGCACAGCAGCAAGGCGACGGAAACCGCCGCCAGCAGGCCCAGTTGGCCGTAGCTCAGGGCCAGGGCGTAACCAATGGAGAGAAGTGCCAGGTACATCCATGGCAGAACAGTCATGTGAAATCCTTGTTGCGAAAAGAATGGAATCAGCCGCTCGCGCCACCTGCGTCAGCGGTTACTGGATAGAACGAACGGGGGGCCAGTATAACGAGGCATGGGCGATGAATAAGTGAAACAAAAACACCGCCCGGAGGCGGTGTTGGTTTTGCGGCAAGGCGTTATGCGGCGATCAGCTGTCGCAGGACGTAGTGCAGGATCCCGCCGGACTTGAAGTATTCCACTTCGTTCAGGGTGTCGATGCGGCACAGCACCTCGACCTTTTCCTGGCTGCCATCCTCGCGGGTGATCACCAGGGTCAGGTTCATCCGCGGCGTCAGTTCGACGCCGGTCAGGCCCTGGATATCCAAGGTTTCCTTGCCAGTCAGGTTCAGGCTCTTGCGGTTCTGGTCGAGCTTGAACTGCAGCGGCAGCACACCCATGCCCACCAGGTTGGAGCGGTGGATGCGCTCGAAGCTCTCGGCGATCACTGCCTTGACCCCCAGCAGGTTGGTGCCCTTGGCCGCCCAGTCGCGGCTGGAGCCGGTGCCGTATTCCTGGCCGGCGATCACCACCAGCGGCGTGCCCGCTTGCTGGTAACGCATGGCCGCGTCATAGATCGCCAGTTTCTCGCCGGTGGGGATGTACAGAGTGTTGCCGCCTTCCTCGCCGCCGAGCATTTCGTTGCGGATGCGGATGTTGGCGAAGGTGCCGCGCATCATCACCTGATGGTTGCCGCGACGTGAACCGTAGGAGTTGAAGTCCCGCGGTTCCACGCCTTGCTCGCGCAGGTAGCGGCCGGCTGGGCTGTCGGCCTTGATGTTGCCGGCCGGGGAGATGTGGTCGGTGGTCACCGAGTCGCCCAGCAGCGCCAGGATCCGCGCGCCCGTCACATCCTTGATCACCGGCAGGGGGCCGGAGATGTCATCGAAGTAGGGTGGGTGCTGGATATAGGTGGAGTCCGCCTGCCACACATAGGTCGCGGCCTGCGGTACTTCGATGGCTTGCCACTGGGCGTCGCCGGCGAATACCTCGGCGTATTCCTTGTGGAACATCCGGGTGTTGACTTGGGTGACCGCCTCGGCGATTTCCTGGCTGCTCGGCCAGATGTCGCGCAGGTAGACCGGCTTGCCGTCCTTGCCTTCGCCCAGCGGCTCGCGGCTGATATCGATGCGCACGCTGCCGGCCAGGGCGTAGGCGACCACCAGCGGCGGCGAGGCCAGCCAGTTGGTTTTCACCAGCGGGTGCACGCGGCCTTCGAAGTTGCGGTTGCCGGACAGCACCGAGGCGACGGTCAGGTCGGCTTTCTGGATGGCTTTCTCGATCGGCTCCGGCAAGGGGCCGGAGTTGCCGATGCAGGTGGTGCAGCCGTAACCCACCAGGTCGAAACCCAGGGCGTCGAGGTATTGGGTCAACCCGGCGGCCTTGTAGTAGTCGGTGACCACTTTCGAGCCCGGGGCCAGCGAACTCTTCACCCAGGGCTTGCGCTTCAAGCCTTTTTCCACGGCCTTTTTCGCCACCAGGCCGGCGGCCATCATCACGCTGGGGTTGGAGGTGTTGGTGCAGGAGGTAATAGCGGCGATCACCACCGCGCCGTTTTTCAGGCGATAGGTCTGGCCATTGTGGGCGTAATCGACTTCGCCTATCAGGTCGGCGCTGCCCACGGCCACGCCACCACCGCCTTCGCTTTCCAGGCGGCCTTCCTCCTTGCTGGTGGGCTTGAACTGCAGATCGAGAAAGTCAGTGAAGGCCTGGCCGACGTTCGGCAGCGAGACCCGGTCCTGCGGCCGCTTCGGCCCGGCGAGGCTGGCTTCCACCGTACCCATGTCCAGCGCCAGGCTGTCGGTGAACACCGGCTCCTTGCCCGGCAGGCGCCATAGGCCCTGGATCTTGCTGTAGGCCTCCACCAGTTTCACCACGGCGTCCGGGCGGCCGGACAGGCGCAGGTATTCCAAGGTGACGTCATCCACCGGGAAGAAGCCGCAGGTGGCGCCGTACTCCGGGGCCATGTTGGCGATGGTGGCGCGGTCGGCCAGCGGCAGGTCGGCCAGGCCGTCGCCATAGAACTCGACGAATTTGCCGACCACGCCTTTCTTGCGCAGCATCTGGGTGACGGTCAGCACCAGGTCGGTGGCGGTGATGCCTTCCTTGAGCTTGCCGGTCAGTTTGAAACCTATGACTTCCGGGATCAGCATCGACACCGGCTGGCCGAGCATCGCCGCCTCGGCCTCGATGCCGCCCACGCCCCAGCCGAGCACGCCGAGGCCGTTGATCATGGTGGTGTGGGAGTCGGTGCCGACCAGGGTGTCGGGGAAGGCGTAGGTGCGGCCGTCTTCGTCCTTGGTCCAGACCGTGCGGCCCAGGTATTCCAGGTTGACCTGGTGGCAGATGCCGGTGCCGGGCGGCACTACGCTGAAGTTGTCGAAGGCGCTCTGGCCCCAGCGCAGGAAGGCATAACGTTCGCCATTGCGCTGCATTTCAATGTCGACGTTCTGTTCGAAGGCGGTGTTGCTGCCGAACTTGTCGACCATCACCGAGTGGTCGATCACCAGGTCCACCGGCGACAGCGGGTTGATGCGTTGCGGGTCGCCGCCGGCCTTGGCCATGGCCGCGCGCATGGCCGCCAGGTCGACCACCGCCGGCACGCCGGTGAAGTCCTGCATCAGCACCCGCGCCGGGCGGTACTGGATCTCGCGATCCGAGCGACGCTCCTTGAGCCAGGCGGCGAGGGCCTTGAGGTCGGCGCCGGTGACGGTCTTTTCGTCTTCCCAGCGCAGCAGGTTTTCCAGCAGGACTTTCAACGACATCGGCAGCTTGTCGAGATCGCCTAGGTGCTTGGCGGCTTCTGGCAGGCTGAAGTAGTGGTAGGTCTTGTCGTCGACTTTTAATGTTTTAAGGGTTTTCAGGCTATCGAGGGACGGCATTGAATCACTCCTTTTGGTCCGCACGGCTACGGACCTGACGGGAAGGGCAGAGCTCTTAAGCTAGCCCTGTTTTCAGTAGCTGGCTAATAACTGGACTCTATGGACAAGTCCAAGGTTCCGAACTCGGCTATCATGCGCCGGTTTTCGTGACAGGCTTTGCTACAGCGGGTTTGCGCATGATTCATTGCCAATTGCCCAGGAGATTCGATGAACACCCTCTTTATGCACTGCCGGCCGGGCTTCGAAGGCGAAGTCTGCTCCGAGATCGCCGACCATGCCGCGCGCCTGAACGTGGCCGGGTACGCCAAGGCCAAGCCGAGCACCGCCTGTGCCGAGTTTGTGTGCAGCGAAGAAGACGGCGCCGAGCGCCTGATGCGCGAGCTGCGTTTTGCCGAGCTGATCTTTCCGCGACAGTGGGCGCGGGGCGTCTTCGTCGATCTGCCGGAAACCGACCGCATCAGCGTGATCCTGGCCCATCTGGCGAGTTTCCCGACCTGCGGCAGCCTGTGGCTGGAAGTGCTGGATACCAATGACGGCAAAGAACTGTCGAACTTCTGCAAGAAATTCGAAGCGCCACTGCGCAAGGCGCTGACGGCGGCCGGCAAGCTGGTGGACGATGCCGGCAAGCCACGCTTGCTGCTGACCTTCAAAAGCGGCCGAGAGGTGTTTGTCGGCCTGGCCGATGCCGGCAATTCGGCCATGTGGCCGATGGGCATTCCGCGCTTGAAGTTCCCTCGTGAAGCGCCCAGCCGCTCGACCCTGAAGCTGGAGGAGGCCTGGCACCACTTCATTCCTCGCGATCAGTGGGACGAGCGCCTGCACGGCGACATGACCGGCGTCGACCTCGGTGCCGCCCCGGGTGGCTGGACCTGGCAACTGGTCAACCGCGGCATGCTGGTCACCGCTGTCGACAACGGGCCGATGGCCGAAAGCCTGATGGACACCGGCCTGGTGCAGCACCTGATGGCCGACGGTTTCACCTTCAAGCCCAAGCAGCCGGTGGACTGGATGGTCTGCGACATCGTCGAGAAACCGGCGCGCAACGCTGCCTTGCTGGAAACCTGGATCGGCGAGGGGCACTGCCGCGAAGCGGTGGTCAACCTGAAGCTGCCGATGAAGCAGCGTTACGCGGAAGTGAAGCGTTTGCTCGAACGGATCGAAGACGGCTTCAAGGCCCGTGGCATTCGCGTGGCGATCGGCTGCAAGCAGCTGTACCACGACCGTGAAGAAGTGACCTGCCACCTGCGCCGGCTGGATGAAAAGAAGGCCAAGGCCCGTTGAGCTCAGTTGCGGCGCAATGTCACAGATAGCGTCGATGCCGGCATTGCGCGACAATGCCGGCCAGTTCCAGGAGTGAGTTATGAGTCAAATCATCGATACGCCGGTCGACGGCACGCTGGATGCCACCGGGCTCAATTGCCCGGAGCCGGTCATGATGCTGCACCAGCATATTCGTGACCTGCAGCCCGGCGGCCTGCTCAAGGTGATCGCCACCGATCCCTCGACCCGCCGCGACATCCCCAAGTTCTGCGTGTTCCTCGACCATGAGCTGGTCGCCCAGCAGGAAGAGGCCGGCACCTATCTGTATTGGATTCGCAAGAAGTCCGGTTAACCCGCCGCCCGGCTGATGCGGATTCGCTTGCGCGCGCTGCGCGCCAGGCGGATCGACAGCATCAGCGCCGCGCAGCTCAGGCCGGCAATCAAACCTTCCCACAGCCCGCTCGGGCCGCTGGCAGGGCCGAACCAGTCGGTCAGCCCCAGCACATAACCCACCGGCAAACCGATACCCCAGTAGGCGAGCAGCGTCAGGACCATGGTCACCCGGGTGTCCTGGTAGCCACGCAGCGCGCCTGCGCAGATCACCTGGATCGCGTCGGAGAACTGGTAGAGCGCGGCGTACACGATCAGCATCGCCGCCACCTGGATCACCGCGGTGTCCGGGGTGTAGATCGAGGCGATGGACTCACGCAGCAGCAGGATCAGGCTCGCGGAGAACAGGGCGAAGGCCAGCGCCGCGCCCAGGCCGACGCCGGCGGCGAAGCGCGCCTGGTATGGATTGCCGGCGCCCAGGGCCTGGCCGACCCGCACCGTGACCGCCATCCCCAGAGAATACGGAATCATGAACAGCAGGGAGCTGATGTTCAGGGCGATCTGGTGCCCGGCCACCACCGTAGCGCCGAGGCTGCCGATCAGCAGGGCGATCACCGCGAAGATGCTCGATTCGGCGAACACCGCGATGCCGATCGGCAGGCCGACGCTCAGCAGGCGCTTGATCACCGCCCACTGCGGCCAGTCGAAACGCTTGAACAGCTGGCTGCTCTGGTAGGCCGGGGCCCAGCGGGTCCAGCCCGCCATGGCCAGCATCATTGCCCACATCACGATAGCCGTGGCCCAGCCGCAACCGACGCCGCCCATGGCCGGCACGCCGAAGTGGCCATAAATGAACACGTAGTTGATGGGGATGTTCAGGGCCAGGCCGAACAGGCCGATGACCATGCTCGGCCGGGTGCGCCCCAGGGCGTCGCTGCAGCAACGCAATACGTAATACAGCGCCACCGCCGGCAGGCCGCTGGCGATGCCGTGCAGGTATTCCATGCAGGGGCCGATCAGCGTCGGGTCGACCTTCATCAGGTGCAGCACCGGCTCGGCATTGATCAGGATCAGGCTGGCGCTCAGGCCGACCGCCAGGGCCAGCCACAGCGCCTGGCGCACGATCGGGCCGATCTCGCCATAGGTGCCGGCGCCGACCCGCTGGGCCACCTTGGGCGTGGTGGCCAGCAGGGTGCCGGTCATCAACAGGAACACCGGGATCCAGATCGAGTTGCCCAGCGCCACCGCCGCCAGGTCCCGTGGGCTGTACCGGCCGGCCATCACCGCATCGACGAAGCCCATGGCCGTGGTCGCCAGCTGCGCGATCATGATCGGCAAGGACAGGGCCAGCAGGCTGCGCAGTTCAAGGCGCACCCGGGCCGGGCGGTTGAGGGAGGTGGCAGGGGTATCGGTCACGGAATTCACAGGCGAAGCGTCCACAGGGTTGATGCGCAGGGCGGCGTATTCTACGCATTGACGGATGAGTCAGGAAAAAACCTCTGTTGTCGATTTGTAAGTGCTGGCGGCGCCCGGCGGGATGGATTGCTCGCTGGCCGAAAATGGCCTTCTACGCCTAAACTGCGGCTCCGCGAAAGGAGCCTGCCATGCTGATTGTTGCCGACGAAAATATTCCCCTGCTCGATGCCTTTTTTGCCGGCTTCGGCGAAATCCGCCGTTTCCCGGGGCGGGCCATCGACCGCGCCGCCATCGAGGGCGCCGATGTGCTGCTGGTGCGTTCGGTGACCCAGGTCAGTCGCGCCTTGCTCGAGGATAGCCAGGTACGGTTTGTCGGGACCTGCACCATTGGTACCGATCACCTGGACCTCGAGTATTTCCACGAGGCGGGCATTCGCTGGTCCAGCGCGCCGGGCTGCAACGCACGCGGGGTGGTCGACTATGTGCTGGGCAGCCTGCTGACCCTGGCGGAAATCGAAGGCGCCGACCTGACGCAACGCACGTACGGCGTGGTGGGCGCGGGCGAGGTCGGTGGACGGCTGATCGAGGTGTTGCGCGGCCTGGGCTGGAAAGTCCTGGTCTGCGACCCGCCACGGCAGGTGGCGGAAGGTGGCGACTATGTCAGCCTGGAACAGATCCTCGCCCAGTGCGACGTCATCAGCCTGCACACCCCCTTGACCAAGGCCGGCGAGCTGCCGACCTGGCATCTGCTGGACAAGCAGCGCCTGCGCCAGCTGCGCCCCGGCGCCTGGCTGATCAACGCCAGCCGTGGCGCGGTGGTGGATAACAGCGCCCTGCGCGAGGTGTTGCTCGAGCGCGAAGACTTGCAGGCGGTGCTGGATGTCTGGGAAGGCGAACCCCAGGTCGATGTGGCCCTGGCTGACCTCTGTGTGCTGGCCACGCCGCATATCGCCGGTTACAGCCTCGATGGCCGGCAGCGCGGGACGGCGCAGATCTATCAGGCGCTCTGCGATTACCTTGGGCAGCCGCAAGCGATTCATTTGCGCGACCTGCTGCCTCGGCCATGGCTGTCGGAGGTGAGTCTCGATGCCAATAGCGACCCAGCCTGGTCCCTGGCGATGATCTGTCGGGCGGTCTACGACCCGCGGCGCGACGATGCGGATTTCCGCCGCAGCCTGGTGGGCAGCGTGGCCGAGCAGCGCGCGGCCTTCGATGCGTTGCGCAAGGGCTATCCGCCACGACGTGAAATCGATGGGCTGGCCGTGCGTATCCAGGGTGAAGCGCCAGGCTTGCAGCAGATCGTATCGGCCTTGGGCGCGGTGTCGGTTCGTTGATTGGGTCTTGGTCAGGTCGTTTCCGGCAGGCATAAAAAACCCGGCTTCAGGGCCGGGTCAAGAGGACGTGAGGCTATGCGTCAATCTTGCTGCGCAGGCTTGACCAGTCGCTTTTCCAGTTCGCGGCAGGCGTTCTGGATCATGTCTTCGGTGATCGGTACTTCGCGACCCTGAGCGTCGATGATGGCGCATCCCAGAGACTGGTCGGGGTGGGTACGAATCACTTCAATCTTGTCATTGCTGCTGTTTTGCAAGGACATGGCCTGTCTCCTCATCAGGTTGTGCGCTTACTTTAAAACCGCCAGGTGACCAAGCTGTGACAACTCCCTGCAAGGTCCCACTACGGCGTTTTCTATCCGGGGAGTCCTCAGTCCAACAGAAATGCCTGTGGACTTCCACTCGGACCTTAGACCAATAGCATCTAGGCTCTAGTGTCAGCGGACATAATTAACCTGACTCATTGTGATTTACCTAAGTTCCAGGAAAAGAAGGTTCCAGAAAAACAGGCTCCAGGAAATCGGTTCCGACAAACAGGGCTTCGCCTCATCGCGCTGCTGGATCAGGCAACGGTGGATGGGGCGGGGCCGTTCCCAGGTGTGCTTCCGGATGAACTTCATGCTTTCTTCGCGTCAACGCCGGGCGATTCGCCTGGCCAGTCGTTTCATCGCGCCTTATCGCTGGCAGGCCCTGGGGGCATTGCTGGCGCTGGTGGTGACCGCGGGCATCACCCTGTCCATGGGGCAGGGCATCCGCCTGTTGGTGGACCAGGGCTTCATGACCGGATCACCGGACCTGCTCAACCAGTCCATCGGCCTGTTTCTGCTGCTGGTGCTGGGGCTGGCGGTGGGGACGTTCGTGCGTTTCTACCTGGTGTCGTGGATTGGCGAGCGCTGCGTGGCGGATATCCGTCGGCAGGTGTTCAACCATCTGATCTACCTGCACCCGGGCTTCTATGAGAACAATCGCAGCTCGGAGATCCAGTCGCGGCTGACCGCCGACACCACCTTGCTGCAATCGGTGATCGGCTCGTCGCTCTCGCTGTTTTTGCGCAATGCGCTGATGGTCATCGGCGGCATCGTGCTGCTATTCGTCACCAACCCCAAGCTCACCAGCATCGTGGTGATCGCCTTGCCCCTGGTGTTGGTGCCGATCCTGATTTTCGGTCGCCGGGTGCGTAGCTTGTCACGCTTGAGCCAGGACCGTATCGCCGATGTCGGCAGTTACGTGGCGGAAACCCTGGGCCAGATCAAGACCGTCCAGGCCTATAACCACCAGCCCCAGGATGAGCGGCGTTTCGCCCTGACGGTGGAGGAGGCGTTCAACACCGCACGCCGGCGTATCGTCCAGCGTGCCTGGCTGATCACCCTGGTGATCGTGCTGGTGCTGGGCGCGGTCGGGGTGATGCTCTGGGTCGGCGGCATGGATGTGATCGCCGGGCGCATTTCCAGTGGCGAGCTGGCGGCCTTTGTCTTCTACAGCCTGATCGTCGGCAGTGCCTTCGGCACCCTGAGCGAAGTGATCGGCGAGCTGCAACGGGCTGCCGGCGCGGCGGAGCGGATTGCCGAGTTGCTGCGTTCGGAAAACCTGATCCAGCCGCCGAGCGACGGCCTGGCCAGCTTGCCCGAGCGGGTGCGGGGCGAGCTGGTGCTGGAGAACCTGCGCTTTTCTTATCCATCACGTCCGGACAGTTATGCCGTCGATGGCCTGAGCCTGACGGTCCGCGAGGGGGAAACCCTGGCGCTGGTCGGGCCGTCGGGGGCGGGCAAGTCGACCATCTATGATCTGCTGCTGCGCTTCTATGACCCGGAGCAGGGACGCATCCTGCTCGATGGCGTGCCCTTGACCCGGCTCGACCCGCAGGACGTGCGGCGCTGTTTTGCCCTGGTGTCGCAAAGCCCGGCGCTGTTCTTCGGCAGCATCGAGGAGAACATTCGTTATGGCAAACCCTCGGCCACCCCGGAGCAGGTCAGGGAGGCGGCAAGGATCGCCTACGCCCATGACTTCATCGAGAAAATGCCCGAGGGTTACCAGACCCATCTCGGCGATGCGGGGCTGGGGCTTTCCGGCGGCCAGCGCCAGCGCCTGGCGATTGCCCGGGCGCTACTGGTGGATGCGCCGATCCTGTTGCTGGATGAGGCCACCAGCGCCCTGGATGCCCAGAGCGAGCATTTGATCCAGCAGGCCTTGCCGAGCCTGATGAAGAATCGCACCACCCTGGTGATCGCCCATCGCCTGGCCACGGTGAAAAATGCCGACCGGATCGCGGTGATGGATCAGGGGCGGCTGGTGGCGGTGGGTACCCACCAGGAGTTGATCGCCAGCAATCCGCTGTATGCGCGTCTGGCGGCGTTACAATTCAGCGATGGCCAGGCTGCCTCCTGAGCCCGCGCGGGAAACAAAAATGCCCGCATCGCTGCGGGCATTTTTATTGGGCGTTATCGCTTACTGATCGTCGAAATACCGCTCATGCCAATCCACCAGTGGCTGTGGCGAATTGAGTTTCTGGCCGTAGATCACCGAGTAGGACAGCACGTTCTGCACGTACTGGCGGGTTTCATCGAACGGAATACTCTCGACCCAGACGTCGAAACTCAGGTGGTCGGCGCCCCTGAGCCATTGGCGCACGCGACCGGGGCCGGCGTTGTAGGCGGCGGACGCGAGCACCCGGTTGCCGTTGAACTGGCTGTGCACCTGGCTCAGGTAGGCGGCACCGAGCTGGATGTTCTTGTCCGGGTTCAGCACTTGCTGCGGCGAGGCCAGCGGGATGCTGAACTTGCGCGCGGTTTCCTTCGCGGTGCCAGGCATCAGTTGCATCAGACCGGCCGCGCCGACGCCCGAGCGAGCGTCGTCCATGAACGCGCTTTCCTGGCGGGTGATCGCGAATATCCAGCTCGAGTGCAGGCCACGGACCTTGGCTTCGCGCACCAGGGTGTCGCGGTGGGCCATCGGGAAGCGAATATCCAGGTCGTCCCAGTACTTCGCCTGGCTGATGGTGCGGATGGCTGGGAAGTACCATTTCAGGTCGTAGGCCAGCTTGGCCTGGGCGACCATCTCGTCACGGCTGAAGTGACGGCTGACGTGGTACCACTCACGCCGGCCATCGACGATCTGGCCGCGGGCATGGAACTCCAGGGCGCGCCGCACGCCCGGCGTATTGCGCACCTTGTTGATCACCTGCTGGCTGAGCACCAGCGGTTTGTTGTTCAACTGATAAGGCAGTTGGGTGCGGTCGGCCGCGAGGAAACCATAGAAGTCGCGCTCGTTGGCCAGGCCCTTGTAGAGGGTCTGGGCCTGAGGGTTCTGCGGCTCGGCCAGTTCCAGGCTGCGCGCCTGCCAGTAGCGCCAGCGGTTGGTGGTCGCCAGGTCCTGGGGCAGCTTGCGGGTCAACTGGTAGGCATCTTCCCAGCGCGCCAGGCGCAGCAGCAGGCGCAGGCGCCATTCGGAGACCGTGTTGTCGCGCAGCTCGGGATCGTATTTGGTCATCACCTCCAGGCCGCGGCTGTCGAAGCGCCGCGCCAGGGTCAGGCCGATTTCCCGGGCGATCGCCACTTTTTCGTCACGGGAGAAGTGCATGCTGCTGGCATAACCGTCGAGCAAGGCCATGGCCCTGTCCGGATCCTGGCGGGCCAGGCGGCGCAGACCCAGGCCGACCACATCGGACATGGCTTCGCTGGCCGGAGTGAAGCGCGACGGCTGGCTGAGCAGCTCGGGTTTCTGGGCAACATCCACCAAGAGCCGGCCCTGAGGGGCGAGGGTGGTCATGCTTTTGACCAGGCTATTGGCCAGCGGATAGTTGCGAGCTTCGGCGGCCAGCTTGGCGCGCTGCCAGCGCTTCTGTTCAGTCAACTGGCCTTCGGCGGCCCACTGGGCGAATAGCGCGTCGCAGGTGGCCGGCAGGGATTTGCCGCTGAGCCAGAGCTTGTCGGTGGCGGCGTAACCTTCGGCCTTGAGGTTGTGGCCCAGCTGGTATTGCGCGTTCAGGCAGTCCAGCTCGGTGAAGTTGAGCTTGGGGTCGTAATACTTGACGAAGGTGGCCCAGTCGCCGCGTTCGGCCAGCCAGCGCAACCAGCGCAGTCTCATCCAGTTGGCCTGGGGCAGGTCGCCGTGTTCACGGAGAAATTTTTCGATCTCGGCGTTGCTGGCGGTCTTTAGCCGGGCGGTCAGTTCGTCGTAGGCCAGATAGGGCTCGAGCGGGTAGTCGGCGAGCACCTGGCGGTAGCGGAAATACGGGCCGGTGTCGCCCTTGGCCAGGGCGCGTTTGGCTTCATCGTAATATTGACGCTGGAGTGAGAGGTCCGCGGCCTGAGCGGTGTGCACGGCAGAGGCAGAAAGAAGCAGGCAGGACAAAAGACTGAAAAGGCGACTGCGCATGAGACATCCGGGCAGAGAAATCATGACAAGTGCCGACAATGCCAACACTGATTATTCCCTAGCTTAGCCTTTTGCCAGCAACGGGTGAAAGCTTTGCCGGCCTCTTGTCGCCAGTTCGCTGCAAATGTTGTTCAGGGTGCTTCAGGATTGAAAATGCCGGCCTTCTAAGGCCTCAACTCAGGTAGAATGCGCGCCCGGTTTTTGGAGAAGCTCATGACCCTGCTCAAATTCAGCGATGTGTCCCTTGCGTTCGGCGCTATGCCGTTGTTGGACAAGGTGTCCTGGCAGATCGCCCGTGGTGAGCGGGTGTGCATCATCGGTCGTAACGGCACTGGCAAATCCAGCATGCTGAAGCTGGTCAAGGGCGATCAGAAGCCCGACGACGGTTCCGTATGGCGCGCGCCCGGTCTGAAAATCGGCGAATTGCCGCAGGAATTGCCAGTGGCCGACGAGCGGACGGTGTTCGACGTCGTCGCCCAGGGCCTCGATGGCGTTGGCGAGCTGCTGGCGCAGTACCACCACCTGAGCCAGAACATCGTCACCGATGCCGATCTGGAAAAGCTCATGCACGTCCAGCACGACCTCGAAGCCCGTGATGGCTGGCGCTTGCAGACGCTGGTGGACAGCACCCTGAGCCGCCTGCAACTGCCGGCCGACAAGACCCTCGCCGAGTTGTCCGGTGGCTGGCGTCGTCGCGTCCTGCTGGCCCAGGCCCTGGTGTCCGAACCGGACCTGTTGCTGCTCGATGAGCCGACCAACCATCTGGATATCGGCGCCATCGCCTGGCTGGAAGAAGCTTTGAAGGACTTCCAGGGCGCGGTGCTTTTTATTACCCACGACCGTTCCTTTCTGCAGAACCTGGCGACCCGGATTCTCGAACTGGACCGTGGTGGGCTGATCGACTGGAACGGCGACTACGCCAGCTTCCTGGTGCACAAGGAAGCGGTGCTGGCGGCCGAAGAGACGGCCAACGCGCTGTTCGACAAGCGCCTGGCCCAGGAAGAAGTCTGGATTCGCCAAGGCATCAAGGCCCGTCGTACCCGTAACGAAGGCCGCGTGCGCGCCCTCAAGGCCCTGCGGGTCGAGCGCAGCGAACGTCGTGAGCGTACCGGCAAGGCCAATATCCAGCTGGAAACCGCCGACAAGTCCGGCAAACAGGTCATGGTGCTCGAAGACGTGAGCTTCGCTCATCCGGGCGGGCCATTCCTGGTCAAGAATTTCTCCATGGTCCTGCAGCGCGGCGACCGTATCGGCCTGCTCGGCGCCAACGGCACCGGCAAGACCACGCTGCTCAAGCTGATGCTGGGCGGCCTGGTGCCGAGCAGCGGCAAGGTCGAGGAGGGCACGCGTATCGACGTGGCGTACTTCGACCAGTTGCGTCACCAGCTGGACCTGGAAAAGACCGTGATCGACAACGTCGCCGAAGGTCGCGACTTTATCGATATCGATGGCCAGAGCCGTCACGTGCTCAGCTACCTGGGCGATTTCCTGTTCAGCCCGCAGCGTGCCCGCACGCCGGTCAAGGCGCTGTCCGGTGGCGAGCGTGCCCGCCTGCTGCTGGCCAAGCTGTTCAGCAAGCCGGCCAACCTGCTGGTGCTCGACGAACCGACCAACGACCTGGACGTGGAAACCCTCGAGCTGCTGGAAGAGGTGTTGCTGACCTTCCAGGGCACCGTGCTGATGGTCAGCCACGACCGGGCATTCCTCGATAACGTGGTGACCAGCACCCTGGTGTTCGAAGGCGAAGGCAAGGTTCGCGAATACGTCGGCGGTTATCAGGACTGGCTGCGCCAGGGCGGTTCGCCACGCCTGCTGGGCGTGACCGAGAACAAGTCCGGCAAGGCCGAGCTGAATTCGGCGGTGGTTGCGCCTGTCGCAGCGGCACCTGCTGCGGCACAGGAAGCACCTGCGGTCAAGAAGAAGCTCAGCTACAAGTTGCAGCGGGAGCTCGAAGCGTTGCCTGGCCAGATCGAAGCCATGGAGCAGCAGATCGCCAGCGCGGAAGCGGAGATGGCCGACGCCGGCTTCTATCAGCGTCCTGCGGCCGAGACCACGGCAGTCATCGCCCAGTTGGAACAGCTCAACGCTGAACTGGACGTGATGGTCGAGCGCTGGGCCGAGCTGGATGCCTGAGTGACCTGGCGTCAATAAAAAAGCCCGACATTCATGTCGGGCTTTTTGCAGGGCCGGTGCGGGCGGAGAATTCTGCCTGCGACGGGCTCAGCGTTTGACCAGGTGCACGGCCAGCACGTCGCAAGGGGCGCCGTGCAGCACGTCGTTGGCGGTCGAGCCCAATAGCAGGGCCAGGCCGTGGCGGCCATGGCTGCCGACCACGATCAGGTCGCATTCCTGTTCCTTGGCCAGATGGTGGATTTCCTGGCGTGGCTGGCCATAGGTCAGGTGGCTGTATTCCTTGGACAGCTCGGGGTATTTGGTGATGAGGCGATCGAGGCGTTCCTTGGCCTGGTCGAACTGCTGCTGTTGCAATTGGGACAGGTCCATCGGCACGTCGCCGCCGAACGCCATGGCCATCGGCTCGACAATATGCACCAGGGACAATTTGGCGCTGTTGCTGACCGACAGCTCGCGTGCCCGGTGGATAACAGGATCGCACTCTTCGGTTAGATCTACGGCGACCAGAATATGGTGGTAGGGCATGAGGTGCTCCTCCTGAGGATTGCAATAGCTTCAAGTATGGCTGGTTTCAAGCGGATTGGTTCCGACCTGGATCAATCGGCTCATCAAGAATCGGGAGTACAGATATGACGGTCTGGATAGTGGTGTCAATCCTCGCAGTGGTCTTGAGTCCGCTGGCCTGGTTGCGCCCGTCGCGCCGCCAGAGCGGGCAGATCGCCCTGCGCATGGAGGCGCGACGCATGGGGCTGGGCATGCAACTGGCGCCTCAGGAATGGCCGCACTGGATGGATCCGCAGCCTCCAAGCCCCTGTGCGCAATACCATCGGCCGCGGCGCGGCACACAGCCGGCCTGCTGGGCCTACTGGCAAAGTGCGCCGGGCATGTGGGTCAACCAATGGCGGGAAGCCTGTGCGGACCCGGCCTTGCTCGAGCACTTTCGCACGCTGCCGGCCAATGTGTTCAAGGTCGAGGCCGACCGGCAGATGATCGTCTTGTATTGGGGCGAACGTGGCGAAGCCAGTGTTTTGCAAGACATTGCCGCGGTACTCAAGGCGCTGGCGTGAAGCATGACCTGCGCTGCAATGGCCAGGTTGTTGAAAAACAGGCAATAAAAAGCCCGACAGGGTCGGGCGGGGTTGGCCAGGCAGGCCGGTAAATCCTTTCTGATCCCCTGGTTCTGACCGGCGGGGATAGAGTTGTCGCCGATCTTACACCTGGTTTTCGGCCAGACATCCATATTTTTGCTCCAGGATTGTGCCAGCGTAGCCGCGAATCGGTTACGGGGGCCACGTATTAGGGCGACTTTTCTAAAGATTGATTCTATGAATGTCCTGAGATGAGCAAGCTTGTTGATGGTGCGTGCCCGTCTGGAATGACTAAGAAGTCGCGTTTTAAACAACCTTTTGGGCGATTGACAATTGTCGGATTTTGCCTGAATGTGGCGTACCCAAATCAAACGGGCGTATGAATTGAGCGTTTGTATTACCAGACGGCTCTTCCAGAATCCCGACTATCGCGTTGGCGGGTGTGCCTGGCGGATTGGCATAGCATCGATGGAAACGTCGTTGCCGAGTCAGAAGTTAGCGTCCGACGTGTACTGTTCAGCTTCCATATCGTGGAGATCAGTTGATGATTTACGAAGGTAAAGCCATCACGGTTAAGGCTCTTGAAAGTGGCATCGTCGAATTGAATTTCGACCTCAAGGGTGAGTCCGTCAACAAGTTCAACCGTCTTACCCTGAACGAATTGCGTTCGGCCGTAGACGCCATCAAGGCAGATGCGTCGGTCAAGGGTGTGATCGTCAGCAGTGGCAAGGACGTCTTCATCGTCGGCGCCGACATCACCGAATTTGTCGACAACTTCAAGCTGCCGGATGCAGAGCTTGTCGCAGGCAACCTCGAAGCCAACAAGATTTTCAGCGATTTCGAAGACCTCAACGTTCCGACCGTTGCCGCGATCAATGGCATCGCGCTGGGCGGCGGTCTGGAAATGTGCCTGGCAGCTGACTATCGCGTCATGTCCTCCAGCGCCAAGATCGGCCTGCCGGAAGTCAAGCTGGGTATCTACCCGGGCTTCGGCGGTACCGTTCGCCTGCCGCGCATCATCGGTGCCGACAACGCCATCGAATGGATTGCCGCCGGCAAGGAAAACCGTGCCGAGGACGCACTGAAAGTCGGCGCCGTCGACGCTGTCGTTGCCCCGGAAAAACTGCATGAAGCGGCTCTGGCCACCGTCAAGCGCGCCATCTCCGGCGAGTTCGACTACAAGGCCAAGCGTCAGCCGAAGCTAGAAAAGCTCAAGCTCAACGCCATCGAACAGATGATGTCCTTCGAAACCGCCAAGGGTTTTGTCGCCGGCCAGGCTGGCCCGAACTACCCGGCGCCGGTCGAAGCCATCAAGACCATTCAGAAAGCCGCCAACTTCGGTCGTGACAAGGCGCTGGAAGTCGAGGCCGCAGGCTTCGTCAAACTGGCCAAGACCTCTGCTGCGCAGAGCCTGATCGGTCTGTTCCTGAATGATCAGGAGCTGAAGAAAAAGGCCAAGGCCTATGACGAAATCGCCCACGATGTGAAGCAGGCCGCCGTACTGGGTGCCGGCATCATGGGTGGCGGTATCGCCTATCAGTCGGCGTCCAAAGGCACGCCGATCCTGATGAAAGACATCAACGAACACGGTATCGAGCAAGGCCTGGCGGAAGCCGCCAAGCTGCTGGTCGGCCGTGTCGATAAAGGTCGCATGACCGCGGCGAAGATGGCCGAGGTGCTCAACGGCATTCGTCCTACGCTGTCCTACGGTGACTTCGGCCACGTCGACCTGGTGGTCGAAGCGGTCGTCGAGAACCCTAAGGTCAAGCAAGCGGTTCTGGCCGAAGTCGAAGACCAGGTCAAAGAGGACACCATCCTCGCTTCGAACACCTCGACCATTTCCATCAGCCTGCTGGCCAAGGCCCTCAAGCGTCCGGAAAACTTCGTCGGCATGCACTTCTTCAACCCGGTGCACATGATGCCGCTGGTCGAAGTCATCCGTGGCGAGAAGTCCAGCGAGCTGGCCGTGGCCACCACCGTTGCCTACGCCAAGAAAATGGGCAAGAACCCGATCGTGGTCAACGACTGCCCGGGCTTCCTGGTCAACCGCGTGCTGTTCCCGTACTTCGGCGGTTTCGCCAAGCTGGTCAGCGCCGGTGTGGACTTCGTGCGCATCGACAAGGTCATGGAAAAATTCGGCTGGCCGATGGGCCCGGCCTACCTGATGGACGTGGTCGGCATCGACACCGGCCACCACGGTCGTGACGTGATGGCCGAAGGTTTCCCGGATCGCATGAAAGACGATCGCCGTTCGGCTATCGATGTGCTCTACGAAGCCAAGCGTCTGGGCCAGAAGAACGGCAAGGGTTTCTACGCCTACGAGGCCGACAAGAAAGGCAAGCAGAAGAAAGTGGCCGACCCGTCGGTGCTGGAAGTGCTCAAGCCTATCGTGTACGAGCAGCGTGAAGTCACTGACGAGGACATCGTCAACTGGATGATGATCCCGCTGTGCCTGGAAACCGTTCGTTGCCTGGAAGACGGCATCGTCGAGACCGCGGCCGAAGCCGATATGGGCCTGGTGTACGGTATTGGTTTCCCTCCATTCCGTGGCGGTGCGCTGCGCTACATCGACTCGATCGGTGTTGCCGAGTTCGTTGCCCTGGCCGACCAGTACGCCGATCTGGGCGCGCTGTACCACCCGACCGCGAAGCTGCGCGAGATGGCCAAGAATGGCCAGAGCTTCTTCGGTTAAGCGCCCCCTACTAGAGCGAGAGTGAATATATGAGCTTGAATCCTAGAGACGTCGTGATTGTCGACTTCGGTCGTACTCCGATGGGCCGCTCCAAGGGCGGCATGCACCGCAACACCCGCGCCGAAGACATGTCGGCGCACCTGATCAGCAAATTGCTGGAACGCAACTCCAAGGTCGATCCGGCGGAAGTCGAGGACGTGATCTGGGGCTGTGTGAACCAGACCCTGGAGCAGGGCTGGAACATCGCGCGCATGGCGTCGCTGATGACCCAGATCCCACACACTTCGGCCGGCCAGACCGTCAGCCGTCTGTGTGGCTCGTCGATGAGCGCGCTGCACACCGCCGCCCAGGCAATCATGACCGGCAACGGTGACGTATTCGTGGTTGGCGGCGTCGAGCATATGGGCCACGTGAGCATGATGCACGGTGTCGACCCGAACCCGCACATGTCCCTGTACGCGGCGAAAGCCTCGGGCATGATGGGCCTGACCGCAGAAATGCTCGGCAAGATGCACGGCATCACTCGCGAACAGCAGGACGCCTTTGGCGTGCGTTCCCATCAGCTCGCCCACAAAGCGACGGTGGAAGGCAAGTTCAAGGACGAAATCATCCCGATGCAGGGCTATGACGAGAATGGTTTCCTGAAACTGTTCGACTACGACGAAACCATTCGTCCCGAGACCACCCTGGAAAGCCTGGCGGCCCTCAAGCCGGCCTTCAATCCGAAGGGCGGTACCGTGACTGCCGGTACTTCGTCGCAGATCACCGATGGTGCTTCATGCATGATCGTGATGTCGGCGCAGCGTGCCCAGGACCTGGGCATCCAGCCGCTGGCGGTGATCCGCTCGATGGCGGTGGCGGGTGTGGATCCGGCGATCATGGGCTATGGTCCAGTACCGGCCACGCAGAAAGCATTGAAGCGCGCGGGTCTGGGAATTGCCGATATCGACTTCTTCGAGCTCAACGAAGCTTTCGCGGCGCAGGCTCTGCCAGTGCTGAAAGATTTGAAAGTGCTCGACAAGATGGACGAGAAGGTTAACCTGCACGGCGGCGCGATCGCCCTGGGTCATCCGTTCGGTTGTTCCGGTGCGCGTATCTCCGGCACCTTGCTCAATGTCATGAAGCAGAATGGCGGCACCTTTGGCGTGTCCACCATGTGCATTGGCCTCGGTCAGGGTATTGCCACTGTCTTCGAACGCGTTTAAGCGTTGCGTTGATGGAAGCCGGGGCCCAGTGCCCCGGTTTTTGTTTTTCTGAAGATTTATTATTTTTTATTTTGCGCGAGGGCCAGAACATGCAATTACAACCCGGGCTCTATCAGCATTACAAGGGACCGCAGTACCGCGTTTTCAGCGTGGCGCGGCATTCCGAGACGGAAGAGGAAGTGGTGTTCTATCAAGCCCTGTATGGCGATTACGGCTTTTGGGTGCGCCCCTTGAGCATGTTCCTGGAGTCGGTCGAAGTTGACGGCGAGCAGGTGCCACGCTTTGCTTTGGTGCAGGCCGAACCCAGTCTTTTTTCACGGCCATGAGCCGAGGTCGCGCAGAACCCTGCGCTTGACCTCACCTTGTTGCCACTATATATAGCGGTGCCGCGTCAGGCGCCAACCGCCTCTCACTTCTCGAATTCAGGAATTTTCCGATCCATGGGCAAATCGCTGGTCATTGTGGAATCCCCGGCTAAGGCCAAGACCATCAACAAGTACTTGGGTAACCAATACGTGGTGAAGTCGAGTATCGGCCATATCCGAGACCTGCCCACCAGTGGTTCGGCGAGCGCCGCCAAAGAGCCTGCCGCCAAGCGAGGCAAGGCGGCTGCTGGTGAAGCACCGGCGCTGTCGGCCAAGGAGAAGGCGCGCAAGCAGCTGGTCTCGCGCATGGGAGTCGATCCGGACCACGGCTGGAAAGCCAAGTACGAGATCCTTCCAGGCAAGGAAAAAGTCATCGAAGAGCTGCGCCGGCTCGCCAAGGATGCCGACACCATCTATCTCGCAACGGACTTGGACCGCGAAGGGGAGGCCATTGCCTGGCACCTGCGGGAAGCCATTGGTGGGGATGACAGCCGCTACAAGCGCGTGGTGTTCAACGAAATCACCAAGAAGGCGATCCAGGAAGCCTTCTCCCAGCCGGGCGAGCTGGATATCGATCGGGTCAACGCCCAGCAGGCGCGTCGCTTCCTCGACCGCGTGGTGGGTTACATGGTTTCGCCGCTGCTGTGGGCCAAAATTGCCCGTGGCCTGTCTGCCGGTCGTGTGCAATCGGTGGCGGTGAAGCTGGTGGTGGAGCGCGAGCGCGAAATCCGTGCTTTCATCCCTGAAGAGTACTGGGAAGTTCATGCCGACCTCGGCACCGCCAAGGGCGCCAATGTGCGCTTCGAAGTGGCCCGTGAAAACGGCGAGGCCTTCAAGCCGCTGAACGAAGCCCAGGCCATGGCGGCGCTGGAGAAGCTCAAGGCTTCGACCTACACCATCGCCAAGCGCGAAGACAAACCGACCAGCAGCAAGCCGTCGGCCCCGTTCATTACTTCTACCCTGCAGCAGGCCGCGAGCAACCGCCTGGGCTTCGGGGTGAAGAAAACCATGATGATGGCCCAGCGTCTGTATGAAGCCGGTTACATCACTTATATGCGTACCGACTCGACCAACCTCTCGGCTGATGCCCTGACGATGGCGCGGACCTATATCGAAGAAGAGTTCGGCAACAAGTACCTGCCGTCCTCGCCGAACTTCTACAGCAGCAAGGAAGGGGCCCAGGAGGCGCACGAAGCGATTCGGCCGTCCGATGTGAATACCCACCCAAGCAAGCTGTCGGGCATGGAACGTGACGCCGAGCGCCTCTACGAGCTGATCTGGCGCCAGTTCGTGGCCTGCCAGATGCTGCCGGCGCAATACCTGTCGACCACCGTCAGCGTCGCCGCTGGTGGCTTCGAGCTGCGTGCCAAGGGTCGTATCCTCAAGTTCGACGGCTACACCCGTGTCATGCCGCAGATGAGCAAGCCGGGCGACGACGATGTCCTGCCGGACATGGCGCAGGGCGATGTGCTGAAGCTGATCAAGCTCGACCCGAGCCAGCACTTCACCAAGCCGCCGGCGCGTTACTCCGAAGCCAGCCTGGTCAAGGAAATGGAAAAGCGTGGCATCGGTCGTCCTTCGACCTACGCGGCGATCATTTCCACCATCCAGGACCGTGGCTACGTGGCGCTGCACAACCGTCGTTTCTATTCGGAAAAGATGGGCGACATCGTCACCGAGCGTCTGTCCGAGAGTTTCTCCAACCTGATGGACTACGGCTTCACTGCCGGCATGGAAGAGCACCTCGATGACGTGGCCCAGGGCGAGCGCGACTGGAAAAACGTCCTCGACGAGTTCTACGGCGACTTCAAGAAGAAGCTCGAAGTGGCCGAAGGCAGCGACAGCGGCATGCGCGCCAACCAGCCGGTGATGACCGATATCCCGTGCCTGACTTGTGGTCGTCCGATGCAGATTCGTACGGCGTCCACCGGTGTGTTCCTCGGTTGTTCGGGTTACAGCCTGCCACCGAAAGAACGCTGCAAGGCGACGGTCAACCTGGTGCCGGGCGACGAGATCGCCGCAGACGACGAGGGTGAATCCGAGTCGCTGGTACTGCGCGGCAAGCACCGTTGCCCGATCTGCAGCACGGCGATGGACGCCTATCTGCTGGACGAGAAACGCAAGTTGCACATCTGCGGTAACAACCCGGATTGCGCGGGCTACGAGATCGAAGAGGGCAGCTACCGCATCAAGGGCTACGAAGGTCCGAGCCTGGAGTGCGACAAGTGCGGCAGCGAGATGCAGCTCAAGACCGGTCGTTTCGGCAAGTTCTTCGGCTGCACCAATCCGACCTGCAAGAACACCCGCAAGCTGCTCAAGAACGGTGACGCGGCGCCACCGAAGATGGACCCGGTGAAGATGCCCGAGCTGAAATGCGAGAAGGTCAACGACACCTATATCCTGCGCGACGGGGCTTCGGGTCTGTTCCTGGCAGCCAGCCAGTTCCCGAAAAACCGTGAGACCCGCGCACCGCTGGTGCTCGAGCTGATCCCGCACAAGGACGAGATCGATCCGAAGTATCACTTCCTCTGCGAAGCGCCGAAGAAGGACCCGGAGGGTCGTCCGGCGGTGATCCGCTACAGCCGCAAGACCAAGGAGCAGTACGTGCAGACCGAAGTCGACGGCAAGCCGACCGGCTGGCGTGCGTTCTACGACGGTGGTAGCTGGAAAGTCGAAGACAAGCGTTAAGGTCCGCATCGGACGCTTCTGACAGGCCGCGTAAACTTCTAAGGGTACGCGGCCTTTCTTTTTGGGCTTGCGGTGGGCTGGAGTGTTCCACGACACTGTACGGCCAGCCCGCTGTTATCTATTCGTTGTGGAGATTGCTGTCATGGCCCACGAACTCTATACCCGTACCAACCAGAAAATTTACTTCGCCGGCCTGTCGCTGGAAGCCTTGGCGCGAGCCGAAGCGGGCGGGGCAATGAATGCTCAGGCGCTGGTGCAGGCCGGGCGAGAATCGGTGTTGTTTCATCTGTACGGCGCGCTGCTTGGCTTGTGTCACGAGATTGCTGGCTTCTATCGCCTCCCGCAGGCCAATGCGCCTCGCGCGGAGCTGCTGCTGACCCGCGAGGTGCTGGAAAGCATCGCCATCCCCGAGCTGGCCGAGTTGGTGGAGCTGGCCCATAACCCGGAAACCTGGCTGGCGAAGCTGCTGGCTGCCCATTCGGCGATGTTCCAGCCACCGCGGGTACCGCATAAACCCAAGGGCGATGTCACCCAGCCGCTGATCGTCGCAGTGAACCTCGATGAAGAAGAGCAGGCGCCGGAGCTGAGCCGGGAAGAGCTGGAGCAATGGCGTCAGAACCTCAAGGCTTTGGCTATACGCTTCCGTGACGGTCTGAATGAGTGTTGAGCTGCGGTACGACTCACCATTCAAGGATGAGTAGGCGTTCAACAGCGACGTCCAGATGCTCCCAAGCTCGATGGTCAGCGCGCCATCAACAAGAAACAGGTCATTACGCGGTTTTTCCGCTTAGGAAGCCGTTGCCAGTTCTGATTGCAAATCGAATTTCTGTGACAAATGCCTGCTCGTAACCCCGGGCAAATAAAGAAAACCGCTTGGGCCCGCGCGAGGTCGGGGTGATGACTGATATAATCCCGGCCTTTCGTGGAGAACAGACCTTTATGCCAACGTCCTTTCTAGAAATTGTCGAATTGCCAGACGGTCGTATCGAGCTGCGCAGGGCTGAGGACGAGGGTTCTCTGGTCACTCTGGACTTTTCAGAGGATGCCAAAGCCTTCTTGCAAGGCCAGCATGTCGAGGTGGCCAAGGCCATGTTGAGCGTGGGTGTGCAGATGGCGGGTCGCCTGGTTGAAGGCGAATTGGAGAAAGAAGAGGGACCACGGATTCTTCACTGAGTCCGTTTGTCGGTTTTTTTGCTGTCGTTCGTCGCCTCCTTTCGGCTTCTCAATCCTGGAGAAGCCTTGTGTCATTCAAGCGTGTCCATCGACGCTTCTAGCGGTCAGCCCAGACGAATATTCAGGCTTTGTGCGTCGCCCGTGCGGGCTGCGCTGATAAGTTGCTGACGGGCGCTGCTGTTCAATGGATTGAGCCAGCTGACGACGGTGTGGCTGCGTCCCAGGCGCAGAGCCTCGCAAGCCAGTTGTTGCGCGCTTTGGGCGCCGCGCGGGTGCAGCAGCAGGATCCGTTCGCGGTTCAGGCCGGCATCCCGCAACCAGGCCTGGGTCAGGCTTGCCGGCGGGGCAATCAATGTCAGCCAGCGCGCGTCCTGGTCCTGGCTCAGTTCCCTGAGGATAGGCGCGAGCAGGCTCAGGCAATTCCCGGCGGCACCGCGTAACGACAGTTCACTGAAGGCTTCCGGTTCGTTGCTCCAGGGCGATTCGACTACCTCTTTGAGGATAGGCGCCAGAGGCTGGGCCATGAAGGCTTCGAACAGCGGCAGTTGTGCATGCTGTGGTGTGTGAGGGAACTGCATAGAGCCTCCTTTAGCGGCGAATGACGCCGACACTCAAGCCTTCGATCACCAGGTCCTGATCTTTCAGGTTGACTTCGATAGGGGCGAACTCAGGGTTTTCGGCGATCAGCCAGACTTTGCTGCCTTCGCGCTTGAAGCGTTTCACGGTGACTTCGTCGCCAATGCGGGCGACGACGACCTGGCCATTGCGGGCCTCGCGAGTGGTGTGCACGGCCAGCAGGTCGCCATCGAAGATGCCGATGTCCTTCATGCTCATGCCGTGAACCCGCAGCAGGTAGTCCGCGCGTGGATGGAAGAAGGCCGGGTTGATATTGCAGGACTCTTCGATGTGCTGCTCGGCGAGGATCGGCGCGCCGGCGGCAACCCGGCCGATGATGGGCAGGCTGGAGTCGTCGGGCTTGGCTTCGAACCCCGGGATGCGAATGCCGCGAGAGGCGCCTGGAGTCATTTCGATCGCACCCTTGCGGGCCAGCGCCTTGAGGTGTTCTTCGGCGGCGTTGGGCGACTTGAAACCCAGTTCCTGGGCGATTTCCGCGCGGGTCGGTGGGTAGCCGTTGTCTTCGAGGCAACGTTTGATAAAAGCCAGAATCTCAGCTTGGCGTGGCGTCAGTTTTAGCATATCGATCGCTCTGTCTTTTTATACAGTGACTGGAATTATATACAGTGAATGGCGCTTGGCAATCCTCCTTTTTCCAGTCGCCGCTGGACGGTCGGGTCGCCGCTGCGTATGCCTGGTGTCGCGTGGCTGGCTACAGGACGCGGCAGGTATGGTTAAATAGCTGACTGACCGGCCGCAAAACGGACAGGCAGGCTTGACAAGACTGGGGCTGAAACGTATGTTTCAAACAAGTGTTTGTCAGGCGGAGTAGCCATGGCCCAGTCGGAAACCGTTGAACGCATTCTCGATGCTGCCGAGCAGTTGTTCGCGGAAAAAGGTTTTGCCGAAACCTCATTGCGGCTGATCACCAGCAAGGCCGGGGTCAACCTGGCGGCGGTGAATTATCATTTCGGTTCCAAGAAGGCCCTGATCCAGGCAGTGTTCTCGCGCTTCCTCGGGCCGTTCTGCATCAGCCTCGACCGTGAGCTGGAGCGGCGTTCGGCCAAGCCGGACAGCAAGCCAAGCCTCGAAGAGCTGCTGGAAATCCTCGTCGAGCAGGCCCTGGTGGTCCAGCCTCGCAGCGGCAACGATCTGTCCATCTTCATGCGTCTTCTGGGCCTGGCCTTCAGCCAGAGCCAGGGGCACCTGCGGCGTTATCTGGAAGACATGTACGGCAAGGTCTTCCGCCGCTACATGCTGCTGGTCAACGAAGCTGCGCCGCGCATCCCTCCGATCGAACTGTTCTGGCGTGTGCACTTCATGCTCGGAGCGGCGGCGTTCAGCATGTCGGGGATCAAGGCGTTGCGGGCGATTGCCGAGACCGACTTCGGGGTCAATACCTCGATCGAGCAGGTAATGCGCCTGATGGTGCCATTCCTCGCGGCCGGCATGCGCGCTGAAACCGGCGTCACCGACGATGCCATGGCTGCGGCGCAACTCAAGCCGCGCAGCAAATCGACTCCGGCGGTCGCCAAGGCCTGACCGTCCGGGTGGGCGCGGCAGCTTACATCCGCTAAGCTAGCCGCCCATGTCGACTCTCGTTTCCTACCTCCTTTCACATCTTTCGCCGATCGTCGCTTGCCGGGCTTTGCCGCCGGCAATGGACTCGTGCGTCCGCGCCACGCCAGCACCCTTTGCGATGCCGTGCGCGCACTTCGTTACTAAGGAATTGCTATGACCACAGGCCTGCAAGGCTCCTTGATGGTGGATGTCGCCGGTACCTGGCTGACAGCTGAAGATCGCCAGCTCCTGCGCCAGCCCGAAGTGGGTGGGTTGATCATCTTTGCCCGCAATATCGAGCATCCGCGGCAGGTGCGTGAGCTGAGCGCGTCCATTCGGGCGATTCGCCCGGACCTGCTGCTGGCGGTGGACCAGGAAGGCGGCCGCGTGCAGCGCCTGCGCCAGGGCTTCGTGCGGCTGCCGGCCATGCGTGCCATCGCCGACAACCCGAATGCCGAATACCTGGCCGAGCAGTGCGGCTGGATCATGGCCACCGAAGTGCTGGCCGTCGGCCTGGACCTGAGCTTCGCGCCGGTGCTGGACCTCGATCATCAGCGCAGCGCTGTGGTGGGTACTCGTTCCTTCGAGGGCGACCCCGAGCGCGCCGCGTTGCTGGCGGGTGCCTTTATCCGTGGCATGAACAGTGCCGGCATGGCGGCCACGGGCAAGCATTTCCCCGGGCACGGCTGGGCCGAGGCGGACTCCCACGTGGCGATCCCCAACGACGAGCGCAGCCTCGACGAGATTCGCGCCAAGGATCTGGTGCCTTTCGCGCGCCTGAGCAAGCAATTGGCGGCGGTGATGCCGGCCCACGTTATCTACCCTCAGGTCGATGCCCAGCCGGCCGGGTTCTCCCGCCGTTGGCTGCAAGAGATCCTGCGCGGTGAATTGCAATTCGACGGCGTCATCTTCAGTGACGACCTGTCGATGGCCGGTGCGCACGTGGTTGGCGATGCCGCGAGCCGGATCGAAGCGGCGCTGTCGGCCGGTTGCGACATGGGCTTGGTGTGTAACGACCGGGCGGCGGCCGAGCTGGCCTTGAGCGCGGCCCAGCGTCTGAAAGTGACACCGTCGGCGCGTATTGCGCGGATGCGCGGCCAGGCGTTCGCTTGCACCGACTATCGCCAGGATCCGCGCTGGCTGGCGGCGCTCGGCGCACTCAAGGATGCCCAGCTGATCGATTAAGGACTTTTGCGATGACGGTTTACGCGATTATCGGCGGTACCGGCCTGACCCGGCTCGAAGGCTTGAGCATTCACCAATCCTTGCCCCTGGACACGCCTTATGGCGCTCCGTCGGCGGATATCCAGAAGGGTGAATACGCCGGGCGCGAGGTGTTGTTTCTGGCGCGCCACGGTCATCCGCATCGCTTGCCGCCGCATCAGGTGAACTATCGGGCCAACCTCTGGGCGTTGAAGCAGGCTGGTGCCGAGGCGGTCCTGGCGGTCAACGCGGTGGGTGGCATTCATCCGGCGATGGGCTCCGGGCATTTCTGCGTGCCGCATCAACTGATCGACTACACCAGCGGTCGCGAGCACACCTACTTTGCCGACGACCTGGAGCAGGTCACCCACATCGACTTCAGCTATCCCTACAGCGAGTCGCTGCGCCAGCAGTTGATTGTCGCGCTGGAGGCCGAGGGCTGTGAATTCAGCAGCCAGGGTGTGTACGCCTGCACCCAGGGCCCGCGCCTGGAGACCGTGGCGGAGATCGCCCGCCTGGAGCGTGACGGCTGCGACATCGTCGGCATGACCGGCATGCCGGAAGCGGCGCTGGCCCGTGAGCTGGAGCTGGACTACGCCTGCCTGGCGCTGGTGGTGAACCCGGCGGCGGGCAAGTCCGCTGCGGTGATTACCATGGCCGAGATCGAACAGGCATTGCAGGGCGGCATGGGCAAGGTGAAGTCGACGCTGGCGCGGGTCCTCGCGGCAAACCTGTAGCCGCTGGTAAAGGCTGCGATCGAGCGCGTAGCGCTCGCAAAACCTGAATCCGCGTATTCACGCCTGCTGCGCAGCCGATCACAGGCTGCGCCAGCGGCTACAGATCAGCGTCCGCCTTTCTTGTCGGGCAGCGGGGCGAAGAGGGCTTCGATGTCTTCGCTCTGCAGCTTCCAGTCGCCGGCCTTGCGCCCATCCAGCACGCCCGCCGCCAGGTCGGACTTCTCCTGTTGCAGGTGCTGGATTTTCTCTTCCACCGTGCCGCGGGCAATCAACTTGTAGACGAACACCGGCTTCTCCTGGCCGATCCGATAGGCGCGGTCGGTGGCCTGGTTTTCCGTGGCCGGGTTCCACCAGGGGTCGTAGTGGATCACGGTATCGGCTTCGGTCAGGTTGAGGCCGACGCCGCCGGCTTTCAGGCTGATCAGGAAGATCTGCAGCTTGCCGCTCTGGAAGTCCCTGACCGGCGTGCGGCGGTCGCGGGTCTGCCCGGTCAGCAGGGCATAGGCGACGTTGCGCCGCTTCAGCTCGGCCTCGATCAGGCTCAGCATCGAGGTGAATTGCGAGAACAGCAGGATGCGCCGGCCCTCGTCGAACAGCTCCTCGAGCATTTCCATCAGGCTGTCGAGCTTGCCGGAGGAACTGCCTCGCGTCGGCACCGCATCCTCGTTGACCAGGCGCAGGTCGCAACACACCTGGCGCAGTTTCAGCAGCGCTTCAAGAATGATGATCTGGCTGCGGGCCACACCCTTGCGGGTGATCTCGTCGCGGACTTTCTTGTCCATGGCCAGGCGCATGGTTTCGTACACATCGCGCTGGGCTTCATTGAGTTCCACCCAATGGATGATCTCGGTCTTGGGCGGCAGCTCGGTGGCCACCTGTTCCTTGGTGCGGCGCAGCAGGAAGGGCTTGATCCGTCCATTGAGGTGCTGCAGGCGCACTTCGCTGGCGTGCTTTTCGATCGGCACGCGGTAGTCGCGATTGAAGCTCTTCACGTCTCCCAGCCAGCCGGGCAGCAGGAAGTGGAACAGCGACCACAGCTCGCCCAGGTGATTCTCCAGGGGCGTGCCGCTCAGGCACAGGCGCTGCCGGGCGTTGAGCGCGCGCGCGGCCTGGGCCGCCTTGCTCGACGGGTTCTTGATGTATTGCGCCTCATCCAGCACCAGGACATGCAGGGGCAGGGCGGCGAGCTGCTCGACATCCTTGGGCAGCAGCGCGTAGGTGGTGAGGATCAGGTCGTAGTCGGCCAGTCGGGCGAAGTGCTTCTTGCGGCCGGCGCCATACAGGGCCAGGACCTTGAGCTGCGGCGTGAAGTGCGCCGCCTCGTCGAGCCAGTTGGGGATCAGGCTGGTGGGCATCACCACCATGCACGGCCGGTCCAGGCGCCCGGCGTTCTTTTCGCTGAGCACGTGGGCCAGGGTCTGCAGGGTTTTGCCCAGGCCCATGTCGTCGGCCAGGATGCCGCCGACTTCCAGCTGGCGCAGGGACTGCATCCAGCTCAGGCCTTCGAGTTGATAGGGGCGCAGGGTGGCGTTCAGGCCTTCTGGCGCGGGGGCCGAGTAATCCTTGATATCCCGCAGCCGTTGGGCGAAGGAGCGGATATGTTCGCCGCCCTCCCAGAGCAGGGGCAGGTCCTCCAGCGGATTGAGGCGGGTCGCGTCGGCACTGCTCAGGCGCAATGTAGTTTCGCCGGGCTCCTGCAGATAGAACTCACCGAGGGTGGCCAGCACCGGCTTCAGCCGGCCGTAGGGCAGCGCCACTTGCAGGGGACCGTTGGGCGAGTTGGGACGCCCGGGAATATTTACCAGGATCAGTTCGTCATCCCGGCGTTTGGCCAGGCGTTCCGGGTTGAGGATTTCGGTGTGGGAGCGCATCAGGTTGAGCAGGATCGGCAGCAGGCTCAGGCGCTCGCCGTTGACGATGATGCCCAGTTCCAGGTCGAACCAGTCGCGCCCCGGCGCTTCGTCCACCGTGGCGTACCAGTCGTCCACGGCGGTCAGGTCGAAGCCGAAGTCGTCGTCGATCTGCAGCTCCCAGCCCTGGGTGCGCAGCTTGGGCAATTCGTTGAGGGTGAAGGTCAGCCAGGCGCTGTCGTTGACCATTTCATACAGCTCGCCAGCGCTTTCCGGCAGGGCCTTGCTCTGCCGGGTGGCGATCTTGAAACCCAAGGCCCGCAACTGTTCGCGATAGCGTTGTTCGACTTCCGGCTGGCGCTTGATGCGCAGGGTCTGGTGTTCCTGGCGAATCAGCACGTCGGCGTTTTTCTGCCCGCTGACGTATTCCTCCAGGTAGCTGAACGACAGCGCGGCACGGTGCTGGATGTAGCGCTGCATCTTGCCGTTGCGCGGTTCGAAGGCGCTGAACTCGATGCTGGCCAGCCACAGCCGGGGTATTGGCTGCACGTTGTCGACGATCTGTTGCGGCAGCGGGGCGGGGCTGCGGTTCTCCAGCACAGCCTGGAGTTTTTCCAGCAGCTCGGCGTCTTTCGCCGCTGCCGGGTAGGCCAGGGTTTCCTCGATTTTCAGCAGCACCGCGGCGATGTGTTTGCAATTGCTGCGCACCGGGCAGGTGCAGGAGGCTTCGACCATCAGCAAGGTGTTCTTGGCCGACTCGCGCAGGCTGATGGTCTGTCGATAGACGTTGCCCCCCGAACCTTCGCAACTGGCGGTGATGACGCTGTCGCCGGCCTGGACGATCCTGACGCGGTTCTCCAGGGCGTAGCGGCGGCCACGCTCCAGGGCTTGTTCCTTGAATCGGCTGACCCAGGAAGGCGCCAGGGGTTTGGTCAGGGTCGGGGGCATAGGGACTTCTGTCAGTCCACGATTTCAGGAGGCGCCTCGCGCGGCGCGGGGGCCGACAGCGAGGTGATCTTGATCAGCAGGGCCAGGTGACCGTTGTCGAGGTAGTTGAGCTGGCCGTTCTTGGTGTGGCTTTCCTGCTTCAGGCGTTCGCTGGCGGTCACCAGGCCATTGCTGTCGATCTGGTTGACCCAGAACTGCGCATCCACATCGGTGAAGCGCCCGAGCTTGAGGGTCAGGGTGCCCTCGATCGGGAACTGGCCGAACTGTTCCTGGCCCTCGCTGACGGCGATTTTCACCGGGTTTTCGTCCAGCGCCTGCTGCCAGGCCTTGTGCATCAGCACGCTGTAGTCGCCGCTGGCGGTGAGTTTCTCGACCACGCTGCCCAGCGCCGGGGTGCGCTGGCTGTCGGCGCCCAGGTGTTGGGCGCCAGCGGCCCAGTCTTCGGGGGCGGCGCGGCTGACGATGGCGGGAACCGCGTTCTGCCGGACCAGAATCATTTCGACCTGATACATGTCGGCAAACGCCGAGGGAGCGACCAGGGTCAGGAGCAAGGTCAGTGAGCGAAACAGGCGCATGGGGCGTCCTTCAAGCAGTTTTCGGGGTGAGGCGCTCGAACAGCGCCTCCAATGTGTTGAAGCGTTCTTCCGGGCGTTCCATTGGCACCATGAATTTGAACAGCGTGGCGCCTTCAAATTTGTAGCGATTGGGTTGGCTCTGGATGAGTTTGATCAATGCCAGCGGGTCCACCGGGGTATCGGCGGCGAACTCGAGACGACCGCCCTGCGGGCCGCCGTCGACCTTCTTGATGCCCAGTTGCTCGGCCTGCAGTTTCAGCAGGGTCAGGCGCACCAGGTTCTTGGTCGGTTCCGGCAACAGGCCGAAGCGGTCGATCATCTCCACTTGCAGGTCTTTCAGGCCGTCCTCGTCGGTGGCCGAGGCAATGCGCTTGTAGAGGATCAGCCGCGCGTGCACATCCGGCAGGTAGTCTTCGGGAATCAGCGCCGGCAGGCGCAGGTTGATTTCCGGACCGCCGCCCAGCGGCTGGTCGAGGTTCGGCTGCTCGCCCTTGCGGATGGCTTTCACCGCGCGCTCGAGCATTTCCATATAAAGGGTGAAGCCCACCGCCTGGATCTGGCCGCTTTGGCCATCGCCCAGCAGTTCGCCAGCGCCGCGGATTTCCAGGTCGTTGGTGGCGAGCACGAAGCCGGCCCCCAGGTCCTGGGTATTGGCGATCGCCTCCAGGCGCTTTTCCGCGTCCGGGGTGATCTGCTGGCGCGCTGGCGTCAGCAGGTAGGCGTAGGCCTGGTGGTGGCTGCGACCGACCCGGCCGCGCAACTGGTGCAGCTGGGCCAGGCCGAACTTGTCGGCGCGCTCGATGATGATGGTGTTGGCGCTCGGCACGTCGATGCCGGTCTCGATGATGGTCGAGGCGATCAGCACGTTGAAGCGCTTGTGGTAGAAGTCGCTCATCACCTGTTCGAGTTCGCGTTCGCGCATCTGCCCGTGGCCGATGCCGATGCGCGCTTCCGGCACCAGTTCGGCGAGGTCGGCGGCGCATTTCTCGATGGTCTTCACATCGTTGTGCAGGTAGTAGACCTGGCCGCCGCGCAGCAGCTCGCGCAGCAGGGCCTCTTTGACCGTGCTCTTGTTCTGCTCCATGACGAAAGTGCGCACCGACAGGCGTCGGGCTGGCGGCGTGGCGATGATCGACAGGTCGCGCATGCCCGAGACCGCCATGTTCAGCGTGCGCGGAATCGGCGTGGCGGTCAGGGTCAGGATGTCGACCTCGCTGCGCAGGGCCTTGAGCTGCTCTTTCTGGCGCACGCCGAAACGGTGTTCTTCGTCGATGATCACCAGCCCGAGGTTCTTGATCTTCACATCGTCCTGCAACAGCTTGTGGGTGCCGATGACGATGTCGATCTTGCCTTCGGCCAGGTCGGCCACCGCGGCATTCACTTCCTTGGCGGACTTGAAGCGGCTCATCACTTCCACGGTCACCGGCCAGTCGGCGAAGCGATCGCGGAAGCTGTTGTAGTGCTGCTGGGCGAGCAGGGTGGTGGGCACCAGGATCGCCACTTGCTTGCCACCGTGCACGGCGATGAAGGCCGCGCGCATCGCCACTTCGGTCTTGCCGAAGCCAACGTCGCCGCAGACCAGGCGATCCATCGGCTTGGCCGCGAGCATGTCCTCGCGCACCGCTTCGATGGTGGTTTGCTGGTCGGGGGTTTCTTCGAACGGGAAGCCGGCGCTGAAAGTGGCGTAGTCGGCTTTCGGGTCGGCGAAGGCATAACCTTCGCGGGCCGCGCGGCGAGCGTAGATGTCCAGCAGCTCGGCGGCGACATCGCGCACCTGCTCGGCGGCCTTGCGCTTGGCCTTCTGCCAGGTTTCCGAACCCAGGCGGTGCAGCGGCGCCAGGGCGTCATCGCTACCGGTGTAGCGGGCGATCAGGTGCAGGTTGGCCACCGGCACATAGAGCTTGGCGCCCTCGGCGTATTCCAGGGTGAGGAATTCGGCGGCCTGGTTGTCGATTTCCAGGGTGGCCAGGCCCAGGTAGCGGCCCACGCCGTGATCGATATGCACCACCGGCGCGCCTTCGCGCAGCTCGGTGAGGTTCTTGATCACTGCATCGTTGTTGGCATCGGCGCGTTTTTCCCGGCGCCGGCGCTGCATCACGCGCTGGCCGAACAGCGGGCTTTCGGCCACCAGCGCCAGGGCTGGATCGTCCAGCAGCAAGCCTTCGTCCAGCGGCGCGATGGTGATCGCCAGGCGGTCCTTGCCGGCAACGAAGTCCGGCCAGCTGTCGACGGTCTTTGGCCGCAGCTTCAGGCGCTCCAGCAACTCCAGCAGTACCTCGCGGCGCCCGGCGGATTCGGCGGTGAACAGCACGCGTCCGGAGAACTCGTCGAGGAAGTTCGCCAGGGCCGCCAGCGGCTGGTTGGCCTTGGCTTCGATGGCGAGGTTGGGCAGGGTCTGCGCCGGGAAGCGCTCGCGGCCGCCACCGGCCTCGATGTCCTGCTGGCTGGCGACTACCCGCGGCCAGCTTTTCAGGCGGGCGAAGCAGTCTTCCACCGGTAGGAACAATTCGGCGGGCGGCAATAAAGGACGGGACGGATCGACGCGGCGTTCTTCGTAACGGTTGCGCACGTCGTTCCAGAAGTTCTCGGCCGCCTGTTCGATGCCTGGCAGGGAGAACACCTGGGTGTCCTGGGGCAGGTAGTCGAACAGGGTCGAGGTGTCTTCGAAGAACAGCGGCAGGTAATACTCGATGCCGGCCGGGGTAATCCCGCTGCTCAGGTCCTGGAAGATCGGGCAGCGGCGGAAGTCGACGTCGAAGCGCTCGCGGAAACGGGCCTTGAAGCGGGTGACGGCTTCTTTCTGCAGCGGGAATTCCTTCGCCGGCAGCAGGCGTACCGAATCGACCTTGTCGATGGAGCGCTGGTTTTCCGGATCGAAGGTGCGCAGGGTTTCGATTTCATCGTCGAACAGGTCGATGCGATAAGGCAGTTTGCTGCCCATCGGGAACAGGTCGATCAGGGCGCCGCGCACTGCGAACTCGCCGTGCTCGTACACCGTATCGACACAGCGATAGCCGCTGGCTTCCAGGCGGGTACGCATCTGTTCGACATCCAGCTTCTGGCCGATGTCCAGCACCAGGCTACTGCCGAGCAGGAACTTGGTCGGCGCCAGGCGATGCAGGGCGGTGGTGATCGGCACCACCAGCACACCGTGCTCCAGCTCCGGTAGCCGGTACAGGCTGGCGATCCGCTGGGAGATGATGTCCTGGTGCGGCGAGAACAGGTCGTAGGGCAGGGTTTCCCAGTCCGGGAAATGCAGCACGGGCAAATCCGGGGCGAAGAAACTCAGCTCCTGCTCCAGCCGTTCGGCACTTTGGCTATCGGCGGTCAGCAGCAGGGTGAAGCGCTTGGCGGCGCTGGCAGCCTCGGCAATGGCCAGGCTGAGGGCGGCACCGGGCAGATTGCCCCAGTGCTGTTTGCCGGCGGCGGCAGGGAGTTGCGGTAGACGCAGAACGGGCACGGAAGGTTGAGCTCCAGCGTTGCGACAAAGTCGGTAATTGTAGCGGTCCGGCATACCGGCTGTCAGTTGCTGATGTGTCTATTACGCGGTTGCGGAAAATGTAGTGGTTATGACAAAAAAACGCGTTTTTTGGCAGGAAATGTAGTGCCGAATTGGGGCGGTGTTACGGAGGGTTACAGACAACGCTGGGTTACCGCGCAAAATGAGGCCTTTCTGAAACCCGCGTATTTACTGGGCTGGAGCGGGGCGTGATTTTTCCGGATGAGGTTTTGTTACGTTCTGCGCGACAGGCGCGCATTGCTACGCAGGGGACTCGGCTGCATAATGTAGCCCCTTTTTTCAGCCCCTACATGTGGAAGGTTCCCGTGACTCAGAAGCCCGACCAGTGTCTTGGTGAATGGATCGACCGTGAAGCGCTCGCAGAAGCGATGATTCCGCTTATCGGTCAGCTCTACCGCAATAACAATGTGGTGAGTTCGATCTATGGCCGCAGCCTGATCAACCAGTCTGTCATCGCGATTCTCAAAGCTCACCGCTTTGCTCGCCATCGTTCTTCCGACGATAGCGAACTCTCCGTCCACGAAACATTCCCACTGCTCAAGGCCATGAGCGAGCTCAAGCTCGGCGCTGCCTCGGTGGACCTGGGCAAGTTGGCGTTCAAATTCCGCAACGAAGGCAACGGCCGCACCGCCGAGCAATTCGTTCGCGAAGAGCTGGCTGACGTGGTTGGCCAGCAAAATGCTTCGCCCCGCAAAGGCACCGACGTGGTCCTGTACGGCTTCGGTCGTATCGGCCGTCTGCTGGCGCGCATCCTGATCGAGAAAACCGGTGGTGGCGACGGCCTGCGCCTGCGCGCCATCGTGGTGCGCAAAGGCGCCGAAAACGACCTGACCAAGCGCGCCAGCCTGCTGCGTCGCGACTCGGTACACGGTTCGTTCAACGGCACCATCACCATCGACGAAGCCAACAACACCATCACCGCCAACGGCAACCTGATCCAGGTTATCTACGCGAAGAACCCGACCGAGGTGGACTACACCCAGTACGGCATCAAAGACGCGCTGCTGGTGGACAACACCGGTGTATGGCGCGACGCCGATGGCCTGGGCCAGCACCTGGCCTGTCCGGGTATCGACCGCGTCGTTCTGACCGCGCCTGGCAAAGGCAAGCTGAAGAACATCGTTCACGGTATCAACCACACCGACATCACCGCTGACGACAAGATCGTTTCCGCCGCTTCCTGCACCACCAACGCCATCGTGCCGGTGCTCAAGGCCGTGAACGACAAGTTCGGCATCGTCAACGGGCACGTCGAAACCGTTCACTCGTACACCAACGACCAGAACCTGATCGACAACTTCCACAAGGGCGATCGTCGTGGCCGTAGCGCCGCGTTGAACATGGTGATCACCGAGACTGGTGCTGCCACCGCTGCTGCCAAGGCCCTGCCTGAGCTGGCCGGCAAGCTGACCGGTAACGCGATCCGCGTTCCGACGCCAAACGTGTCGATGGCCATTCTCAACCTGAACCTCGAGAAAGCCGCTACCCGTGAAGAGATGAACGAGTACCTGCGCTACATGGCGCTGCACTCCGATCTGCACAAGCAAATCGACTTCGTCAATTCCCAGGAAGTGGTTTCCACCGACTTCGTTGGCTCGCGCCACGCCGGTGTGGTGGACGCTGAAGCGACCATCACCCAGGACAACCGCGTTGTGCTGTACGTCTGGTACGACAACGAATTCGGCTACAGCTGCCAGGTGGTTCGCGTGATGGAAGACATGGCTGGTGTGAACCCGCCTGCGTTCCCGCGCTAAACCTTAGCCGCACATGAAAACGCCCCGACTTGTCGGGGCGTTTTTGTTTGTGGCGTTTGCTTGCGATGCACTTGTATCTGCTCGGGCGTTATCGCGGGCAAGCTTCGCTCCTACAGAAGCGTTGGGCTTGCTCGCGATAGCGTCCTGTCAGGCGCCATCGGCTATCGCTGCCTGTGCGCTGCGCAGTTCATGACGATTGCCGCGGAACAGCACCAGGGTCGCGATCAGGCCCAACACCGCCGCGCCGCTGAGCCAGATACCCGGCGCCGCCTTGTTGTCCAGCACATGGATCAGGTAGGTGCAGGCTGCCGGCGTGAAGCCGCCAAAGGTGGCGGTCGCCAGGCTGTAGGCCAGGGAGAAGCCGGTGGTGCGTACTTCAACCGGCATGATCTCGGTGAGGGCTACCACCATGGCGCCGTTGTACGAGCCATAGAGGAAGGACAGCCACAACTCGACGATCAGCAGGTGGCTGAAACTCGGGTTGGCCACCAGCCAGGACAGTGCCGGGTACGCCGTCAGGATTGCCAGGACGGTCGCCGCCAGCAGCAGCGGCTTGCGCCCGACCTTGTCCGAGACGGCGCCCATCACCGGCAGCCAGAAGAAGTTCGACAGGCCGATGCACACGGTGACCAGCAGCGCGTCCAGGTCCGACAGCTGCAGCTCGGCCTTGCCGAAGGTCGGGGTGTAGGCGGTGATCAGGTAGAAGGACACGGTGGTCATCACCACCAGCGCCATGCCGGCCAGGACGATGCCGAAGTTCTGGCCAATGGAGCGGATGATTTCCTGCAGGGTAGGGCGGTGCTTGCGTGCCTGGAACTCCGGGGTTTCTTCCAGCGAGCGACGGATCATGAAGATCGCCGGCACTATCATGCAGCCCACCAGGAACGGCACGCGCCAGCCCCAGTCGCCCATTTGCTCCGGGCTCAGCCAGTGATTCAGGCCCACACCCAGCAGGCCGGCGAATACCACGGCGGCCTGTTGGCTCGCCGATTGCCAGCTGACGAAGAAGCCCTTGCGACCCGGGGTGGAGATTTCCGCCAGGTAAACCGAGACGCCACCCAGCTCCACCCCGGCAGAGAAACCCTGCAGCAAGCGGCCGAGCAGCACCAGCAACGGCGCAGCGACGCCGAGGGTGGCATAACCCGGGACGCAGGCGATCAGTACTGTGCCCGCGGCCATGAGCAGCAGGGTGATGATCAGGCCCCGGCGGCGGCCATGGCGGTCGATATAGGCACCGAGAAAGATCGCGCCCAGCGGGCGCATCAGGAAGCCGGCGCCGAAGGTCGCCAGCGACAGCATCAGTGACGCGAAAGCACTGTCGGCAGGGAAGAAGGTCTTGGCGATGGCCGTGGCGTAGAAGCCGTAGACCATGAAGTCGAACATCTCCAGAAAGTTGCCGCTGACAACGCGAAAGATCGCCTTGCCTTTGCCCGTGGTCGTGGACATTTTATTCACTCACTTTGGCTATTTTGTTAGCGATCCCTGGTCGTTACCCGTCCTGGTTGCACGGTCTGGGGCGGCTAAGCCGCAGGTCAGACAGTTTGTAACAATATGTGTATGAGTCTGCCGAGGCAACAAAAACTCTTAGCTTGCTTGCTAAGTAGATGGAAGGCTTGGGATTTATTGCCAGCCAACTCGCTGAATAAACCCGCAAGAGCGAGCTTGCGATGAGCTGGGTTCGGCCTGGATCAAATCCGCGCTGGCTGCCGCATAATGGCCCGCCCTGATCGGCGACTGCCGAGAGGGAAATCGAGTGTCGGGAGGCGAAGTCTTGTTGGTTGGATCTTGGGTGCGAGGATGGCTTCCTGTCGTTTTGCTCATGGCCCTGGCTGGATGTGATCGGGGCGATTCGCTGGAAAGCTTCGGCGGCCCGACCATGGGCAGTACCTACTCGATCAAGTACGTGAGGCGGGCAGGCCTGGCCGCGCCGAATGAGGTGCAGGCCCAGGTCGAGCAGATACTCGCGCAGGTCGACCGGCAGATGTCGACCTATCGCAGCGACTCGGACATCGAACGCTTCAACGATCTGCCGGCCAACAGCTGCCAGGCGATGCCGGCGGCGGTCCTGCGCTTGGTCGAGGTGGGCCAGCAGTTATCGCGGGACAGCCAGGGCTCCTTCGATCTGACGGTCGAGCCGTTGCTCAACCTCTGGGGCTTCGGCCCGCAGGGGCGCGGAGAGGCGGTGCCCAGTGATGAGG
Organism: Pseudomonas sp. T8; assembly: GCF_024610635.1. Taxonomy (NCBI): domain Bacteria; kingdom Pseudomonadati; phylum Pseudomonadota; class Gammaproteobacteria; order Pseudomonadales; family Pseudomonadaceae; genus Pseudomonas; species Pseudomonas sp. T8. The sequence continues at coordinate 2,086,054 of NZ_CP102374.1, read as the reverse complement.
CGCTGGCGCAAGCGCGGCAGCGGGTCGGCTATACCCATCTGCGTATCGAGGGCGACCGGCTGTGCAAGGACGCCGCGGTCGAGGTGGATTTCAACAGCATCGCCGCCGGTTATGCGGTGGACCGGATTGCCGCCAGGCTCGCGGAAATGGGCATCGACAGTTACCTGGTCGAAGCCACGGGCGAACTCAAGGCGGTCGGCAGGAAACCCGACGGTTCGGCGTGGCGCATTGCTTTGGAGGAACCTCGGGACGATCGACAGGTGGCCGAGCGGGTCATAGCCGTCGATGGTTATGGGGTTTCGACTTCCGGCGACTACCGCAATTATTTCCAGCGCGACGGGCAGCGTTACTCCCACACCTTCGACGCCCGCACCGGCAGACCTGTCGAGCATGGGCTGGCCTCGGTCACGGTGATCCATCCCGCGGCCGTGATGGCCGATGGGTTGTCGACCCTGTTGCTGATCCTCGGTCCCGAGCGCGGCTGGGATTACGCAGAAAAACACGATATCGCCGCATTTTTTGTGATTCGCGCCGATACAGGCTTCGTCACACGCAGCAACCGCGCGTTTGATCGCCTGTTTGCCGGACAAAAGCAGTAATCTTGCGCAGCGCCGCGGCGCGATGTCGCAGGCAAAAGTAGCCGGCGACGCGACCAAGGGTTAATGTGCGCGGCGTTGACGCTTCTATAGACTGTGCCCGGGTTCGTAACCGAGCCAAATTGATCCTTCATGCCGCTGGCCGCGACATGATTTAGCCGCAGGCGCCACATCGGGTGCCGCGGCCTGTTCTGAGGAGTACGCATGGCTGTCTACAACTACGACGTAGTGGTGCTGGGTTCAGGCCCCGCTGGAGAAGGTGCGGCAATGAACGCCGCGAAAGCAGGACGCAAGGTAGCGATGGTCGATAGCCGTCGCCAGGTCGGCGGTAACTGCACCCACCTGGGCACCATCCCGTCCAAGGCCTTGCGTCACTCGGTCCGGCAGATCATGCAGTTCAACACCAACCCGATGTTCCGGGCCATTGGCGAGCCGCGCTGGTTCTCGTTCCCCGACGTACTGAAAAGCGCCGAGAAGGTCATCTCCAAGCAGGTCGCCTCGCGCACCGGCTACTACGCGCGTAACCGGGTCGACGTGTTCTTCGGCACCGGCAGCTTCGCCGACGAGCAGACCATCGAAGTGGTCTGCGCCAACGGTGTGGTCGAGAAGCTGGTGGCCAAGCACATCATCATCGCCACCGGCTCGCGCCCGTATCGCCCGGCCGATATCGATTTCCACCACCCGCGTATCTACGATAGCGACACCATCCTCAGCCTCGGCCACACCCCGCGCAAACTCATCGTTTACGGCGCCGGTGTGATCGGTTGTGAATATGCGTCGATCTTCAGTGGCCTGGGGGTACTGGTCGAGCTGGTGGACAACCGCGGCCAGTTGCTGAGCTTCCTGGACTCCGAGATCTCCCAGGCGCTGAGCTACCACTTCAGTAACAACAACATCACCGTGCGCCACAACGAGGAATACGACCGCGTCGAAGGCCTCGACAACGGCGTGATCCTGCACCTCAAGTCGGGCAAGAAGATCAAGGCCGACGCCTTGCTCTGGTGCAATGGCCGGACCGGCAACACCGACCGGCTGGGCATGGAAAACATCGGGGTCAAGGTCAACAGCCGTGGCCAGATCGAAGTGGACGAGAACTACCGCACCTGCGTGCCGAACATCTACGGCGCCGGTGACGTGATCGGCTGGCCGAGCCTGGCCAGTGCCGCCCATGACCAGGGTCGTTCGGCCGCCGGCAGCATCGTCGACAACGGCAGCTGGCGCTTCGTCAACGATGTACCGACCGGGATCTACACCATTCCGGAGATCAGCTCGATCGGCAAGAACGAGCAGGAACTGACCCAGGCCAAGGTGCCGTACGAAGTGGGCAAGGCCTTCTTCAAGAGCATGGCCCGCGCGCAGATCGCCGGTGAGCCGCAAGGCATGCTGAAGATCCTGTTCCACCGCGAAACCCTGGAAGTCCTGGGCGTGCACTGCTTCGGCTACCAGGCTTCGGAGATCGTGCATATCGGCCAGGCGATCATGAACCAGCCGGGCGAGCTCAATACCCTGAAGTACTTCGTCAACACCACGTTCAACTACCCGACCATGGCCGAAGCCTATCGGGTCGCAGCTTACGACGGCCTCAACCGGCTTTTTTGAGCGACTCCGGCCGGTGGCCTGAGCCGGCCGGGGAGACCGATTTCAGTAACTCTCGAGCGTGGCGCTGGCCAAACCGGGAAAGTCTGTAATCAGGCTGTCTACGCCGAAGTCGGCGAGCCTGCGCATCAGTGCAGGCTCGTTGACTGTCCACACCGACACATGCAAACCCTGACGCTGCGCCCGTTGCAGCCGCTCCGGGGTACAGAGTGTCCAGTTCAACGCCAGAATCTCGCAGCCGTAGCTTTGCGCGACCTTCAACGGGTCGAGCCAGGCGTATTCGGCGACCAGCCCGCGCGACAGATCCGGGGTCAATTCGACAGCCGCCTTGAGCACTTCCCGTGAACTGGAGGTGACGGTGACCTTGTCCAGCAGGCCGAAACGCTGGGCCATTTCGCGAATCGCCAACACCGTGGTGGCGGCACGGGTGCGCGAGGCGCTCTTGACCTCCAGCTGCCAGTGCTCGAAGTCGCACTTTTCGAACAGCTCTTCCAGGCGCGGGATCGGGCAGGGCGTGACCCAGCCCGGGCCACCCTTGCGGGCGTCGTAGGTCACCAGTTCTTCGGCGCTGTGTTCGACCACCTTGCCGCGGCGGTCGGTGGTGCGCTTGAGGGTGGGGTCGTGGATCACCATCAGCTCGCCGTCCATGGACAGGTGCAGGTCCAGTTCGCAACGGCGTACGCCATGCTTGAGGCACTGCTGGAAGCTGGTCAGGGTGTTTTCCGGTGCTTCGCCTTTAGCGCCGCGGTGGCCATAAATCAGGGTCACGATTGCTCCTTCACGGAAATTTTTCCATTAGATGGTCAGTGCTGCGCGATGGGGCCACAGGTCAGTCGGCGGCCGGGTCGTTCTGCTCTCGGGCCTGGCGACGTTCCTGGGCTTGCTTCTGCAGGATATAGCGCGCCAGCAACTGGCGTTGGGCGTCGGTCAATGATTCGAACTCGGTACCGATTTCGAACGTGCCGAAACTGCGGGTTTCACAGTGGGTGACCTTGGCCCGCAACAACAGGCCCAAGGCCTGGGGCATCAGCAGCAGCTTGACCGCCAGGTGGGTGCCGGCCGGGTAGGACAGGTGATGTTCGAACTCGATGCCGCCTTCGGAGAGAATCACCCGCTGCGGTTCGCCGAACTTGCCGAGCACGGTCTGCGCCACCACCTGGCTGAGCAGGTCGATGCGCTTGTTCATGGTCTTGAGGTAGTTGGCCAGGGTCCGGTCGCGCTCGCTGACCTGGCGCAGCAGGTGCTGCGATTCGAATTCGCTCAGATGCAGCTCGCTGAGCAGGTTGAACAGCGGTGACGCATCCTGCAACACTTCCTTGCTCGCCGCTTCGTGGGCGGACAAGGGGCTAATTTCCAGTGCGATCGTGTCCTCGATACGGTAGTATTCGCGGCGATCTTCTTCATCTAATGTCGACATGGCGAACCCATGGTAGCGGCGGTGGTCTGAGTGTAAAGCTGCTTACCTGGACCCGCCACAAGGACGTCTTCTTTTCCTCCGAACAAGCCCCGACATGTTCAGACCTCTCTTCGTATTTATTGGCACGCGTTATACCCGTGCAAAGCGTCGCAATCATTTCGTGTCATTCATTTCCCTGACCTCGATGATCGGACTCGCCCTGGGCGTGGTCGTGATGATCGTCGTGCTGTCGGTGATGAATGGCTTCGACCATGAGATGCGCACCCGCGTGCTGGGCATGGTGCCCCACGCGACCATCGAGTCCGGTGAGCCGATCAGCGACTGGCAAGGCCTGGCCGACAAGGTCCAGCAGAACCCCAAGGTGCTGGCGGTTGCGCCCTTCACCCAGATGCAGGGGTTGCTGACCAATAACGGCCAGGTGCAGAAAGTCCTGCTCAACGCCATCGATCCGGCCAAGGAACGCCAGGTTTCGATCATCGATAACTTCATGAAGCAGGGCAAGCTGGACGACCTGGCGCCCGGCAGCTTCGGCATCGTGATCGGCGACAAGGCAGCGACCAAGCTGGGGGTTGGCCTGGGCGACAAGCTGACTTTCGTCGCGCCCGAGGTCACGGTGACCCCGGCCGGGATGTTCCCGCGCATGAAGCGTTTTACCGTGGTCGGCATCTTCCATGTCGGCGCCGGTGAGCTGGACGGCTATCTGGGCCTGACCAACCTCGACGACCTGGGCCGCCTGCACCGCTGGAAGCCGGATCAGGTCCAGGGCCTGCGCCTGAAGTTCGACGACCTGTTCCAGGCGCCACGCACCGCCTGGGAAATTGCCGAGCATCTGGGCGAGAACCAGTACTACGCCCGTGACTGGACCCGTACCCACGGCAACCTGTACCAGGCCATCCGCATGGAAAAAGCCATGATTGGCCTGCTGTTGCTGCTGATCGTCGCCGTGGCCGCCTTCAACATCATTTCCACCCTGGTGATGGTGGTGAACGACAAGAAGGGCGATATCGCGATCCTGCGCACCCTGGGGGCGACGCCGGCCAGCATCATGGCGACCTTCATGGTCCAGGGCACGGTGATCGGTGTGATCGGTACCTTGATCGGCGCCGTGGTCGGGATGTTCGCGGCGTTGAACGTCAGCGCGGCGATCTCGGCCCTCGAAGGCCTGATCGGGCACAAATTCCTCAATGCCGACGTGTACTTCATCGACTACCTGCCATCGCAACTGATGGCCGAAGACGTGTTGATGGTCTGCGGTGCGGCACTGGTCCTGAGTTTCCTCGCCACCCTGTATCCAGCCTGGCGTGCCGCGCGCACCCAGCCTGCGGAGGCGCTACGTTATGAGTGAGTTGGGCATGAGTGAAAAAGCAATTCTGAGCTGCCGCGACCTGGGCAAGTCCTACGAGGAAGGTCCGGAGTCGGTGGTGGTGTTGTCCGGCCTGCAACTGGAGTTGCACCCGGGCGAACGGGTGGCGATCGTCGGTACCTCCGGTTCGGGCAAAAGTACCTTGCTCAACCTGCTGGGCGGCCTCGACACGCCAACCAAGGGCAGCGTCTGGCTCGACGGTGAAGAGCTTTCGGCACTGAGCGAGAAGGGCCGCGGCCTGTTGCGCAACCGCTCCCTCGGTTTCGTCTACCAGTTCCACCATTTGCTGCCGGAATTCACCGCCCTGGAAAACGTCTGCATGCCGCTGCTGATCGGCAAGACCGCGATCCCGGAAGCCCGTCAGCGGGCCACGGCCTTGCTGGAGCGGGTCGGGCTGGCCCATCGCCTGGAGCACAAGCCGGCCGAGCTGTCCGGTGGCGAACGCCAGCGTGTGGCCATCGCTCGCGCCCTGGTCAACAAGCCAGGGCTGGTGATGCTCGACGAGCCGACCGGCAACCTCGATTCCCACACCGCGCAAGGCATTCAGGACTTGATGCTGGAACTCAGCACCTCGATGCGTACCGCGTTCCTGGTGGTGACCCACGACATGAACCTGGCTCGCCAGATGGATCGCGTCCTGCACCTGCAGGAAGGTTGCCTGACGCCCATCTGACTGGCTGCAACCCGGCGCCTGAAACAGGCGCCGGGTCTTTAATTTCCATACGGTGCCCCAGCGAATGTTCAGACCGTTATCGATCTTTATCGGCACGCGCTATACCCGCGCCAAGCGCCGCAATCGCTTTGTTTCCTTCATCTCCATGACCTCGATGATCGGCCTCGCCCTGGGCGTGCTGGCGATGATCGTGGTGTTGTCGGTGATGAACGGTTTCCAGCGCGAAATGAGCTCGCGCATCCTCGGCATGGTGCCCCACGCCACCATCGTCGGCGTCAAGCCGATCGACGACTGGCAGCCGGTGGCCGCCGCGGCGATGAAAAATCCCGAGGTGACGGCCGCGGTGCCGTTCACCGAGATGGAGGGCATGCTCTCCTACAAGGGCTCGATGCAGCCGATTCAGATCAGCGGCATCGACCCGGCCCAGGAAGGCAAGGTCTCCATCGTTGCCCAGCACATCGTGCAGGGCCGTCTGGATGCCTTGAAACCGGGCGAGTTCGGGGTGGTGATCGGTGAGATCACGGCACGCCGCTTCCGCCTGAATGTCGGCGACAAGCTGACCCTGATCGTGCCGGAAATCAGCTCTGCGCCGGGCGGCATCACCCCGCGCATGCAGCGTTTGAACGTGGTCGGGGTGTTCAAGGTCGGGGCCGAACTCGACGGTTCCATGGGCTTGATCCATGTGGCCGATGCCGCCGAAATGCAGCACTGGCAGCCGAACCAGGTGCAGAGCGTGCGCCTGGCGGTCAAGGACCTGTACGCCGCGCCCAAGGTTTCCAGCGACATCGCGGCCAGCCTGGGCGCTGGCTTCAAGGCCGATGACTGGACCCACACCCAGGGCAGCCTGTTCAGCGCGATGAAGATGGAAAAGACCATGATCGGCCTGTTGCTGCTGATGATCGTCGCCGTGGCCGCGTTCAACATCATCGCCACGCTGATCATGGTGGTGAACGACAAGGGCGCGGACATCGCGATCCTGCGCACCATCGGCGCCACGCCACGGCAGATCATGGCGATCTTCATGGTCCAGGGCACGGTGATCGGCATCGTCGGCACCTTGATCGGTGGCGTGCTGGGGGTGATCGCGGCGTTGAACGTCAGTGCGCTGGTGGGTTGGCTGGAACGGGTCAGCGGCCAGCACATCTTCAGTTCCGACGTGTACTTCGTCAGCAACCTGCCTTCCGAGCTGCAGGGCGGCGACGTGGCCCTGATCTGCACCGCGGGTTTTGTCCTGAGTTTCCTGGCGACCCTGTATCCAGCCTGGCGCGCGGCGAAGGTCGAGCCGGCGACGGCGTTGCGTTACTCCTAAGGCCCAAGCCCGCTATCGCGAGCAAGCTCACTCCTCCGGGGAGCTTGCTCGCAACCCCTGCGCTAGTCCTGCCTCGGCAACTCAATCACAAAGCTCGTCCGGCCCTGCGCCGATTCGCAACGAATCTGCCCGCCATGGGCGCGGATGATCGATTGAGTGATGGCCAGCCCCAAGCCTGCATGTTCACTGCTGCCTTCATGGCGCGCCGGGTCGGCGCGGTAGAAGCGGTCGAACAGCCGTGGCAAGCGTTCAGGCGGAATACCTTCGCCGGTGTTTTCCACTCGCAGGTATGAAGCCTTGGCGGTCTCGCCAAGCCGCACCCGCACTTCACCGCCAGCCGGGGTGAAGCGCAGGGCGTTGTCCAGCAGGTTGGAAAGGGCGCGACGCAACATGCTGCGGTCGCCCTGGATCTTCGCACTGCCTTCGCGCCCCAGGGCGATGCCGGCGTCTTCGGCCAGCGGCGAATAGAACTCCAGCAGCATGTCGGTTTCGTCACCCAGCTCCAGGGCTTCGCGCTTTGGCGTCAGCAGGCCATGGTCGGCCTTGGCCAGGTAGAGCATGTCGTTGACCAGTTGGGCCATCCACTGCAGCTCTTCGAGGTTGCTGTGCAGCGCTTCGCGATAGTCTTCCAGCGCCCGTGGGCGGGTGAGGGTGACCTGGGTGTGGGTCAGCAGGTTCGACAGTGGGGTGCGCAGTTCATGGGCGATGTCCGCCGAGAACGCGGAGAGACGCTGGAAGGAGTCGTCCAGGCGCCCGAGCATGGCATTGAAGGCCTGGGCCAGTTCGGCCAGTTCGCCGGGCATCTGCTGCTCCGGCAAGCGCTGGGTCAGCGAGCTGGCTGAAACACCCGCGGCGACCTCGCTCATCCGCCGTAACGGACGCAGGCCGCTGCGCGCCGCCCAGGCCCCGAGCAGCGCAGTGGCCAGTGCCGAAAGGCCGACGGTCAGCCAGATCAGGTGCTGCATGCGTTGCAGGAAGTGCTGGTGGTGGGTGATATCGAGCATCAGGGTCAGCTCTGGCGAGCCGGCCTGGCCGGGCTCCAGGGCTGCACTGTAGATGCGGTAGGCGGTACCGTCGTGTTGCAGACTGTGCAGTCCGGTCGGCTGGGCCGCAGTGGCCGGCAACCCCTTGGCGCTGTCGAACCAGACGGCGCCATCCGCGCCTGTGACCCGCAGCGTCAGGTCCGGTTGATGGCTGAGTTCATCCTGCAACTGCGCCTTGCGTTCGGCAAAGCGTTGCGGGTCGGCGGCGCCCTGCAGCGCACTGCGCATGGCGATCAGCTTGCCTTCCAGCAGTTGCTGGTCGAGTTCGATGAAGTGCGCCTCGCTGGCGCGGCTGAACAGCACCCCGGCGAGCAACGAAACCACTGCGGTGCAGCCGGCGAACAACAGGGCCAGGCGCCCACTCAGGGTCAAGCGGCGCATCAGGCCTGGCGCTCTTCGAGCACGTAGCCCATGCCGCGCACGGTGTGGATCAGCTTGTTGGGGTAATCGTCATCGATCTTCAGGCGCAGGCGGCGGATCGCCACTTCGATGACATTGGTGTCGCTGTCGAAGTTCATGTCCCAGACCTGAGAGGCGATCAACGTCTTGGGCAATACTTCGCCCTGGCGTCGCAGGAGCATTTCCAGCAGCGAGAACTCCTTGGCGGTGAGGTCGATGCGTTGGCCGTTGCGTTCGACCCGTCGGCGAATCAGGTCCAGGCGCAGGTCCGCCAGTTGCAGGGTGGTTTCCTGGGGCGTGGAGCTGCCGCGGCGCAGCAGGCTGCGAACCCGGGCCAGGAGTTCGGAGAAGGCGAAAGGCTTGACCAGGTAATCGTCGGCGCCCAGCTCCAGGCCGTGAACCCGGTCTTCCACCGCATCGCGCGCGGTCAGGAACAGTACCGGTATCTCCAGCCCGGCGCCGCGCACGGCTTGCAGGATCTGCCAGCCATCGCGGCCCGGCAGCATCACGTCGAGAATCAACAGGGAATAGTCGCCGGTCAGCGCCAGGTGTTGGCCGGTGGTGCCATCGGCCACCAGCTCGGCATTGAAGCCGGCCTCGCTCAGGCCCTGGCGCAGGTAGTGGCCGGTTTTCGGTTGGTCTTCGACGATCAGCAATTTCATGGGCGACTCATGGCAAATGGAACGCGGGCTTTATACCGTGGGCAACGGCCGCATGGCACAAGCTGACAAAGTTGTAATTTAGCAGTCAGCCAGCTGGCAGCGGTGCGGCCTTAGAGTTTCACACACGCTGAACCTCATCTTATTGGAGTACGACTATGTTTTTACCCAAGAGTGTTTTACCTCGTTCGTTGACGCTGGCCGCGTGTTTGCTGGCATTGGGTGCACCGGCCTGGGCATCGCCGGCGCAGACCTACGATTTCGGTCAGGCGGCCTCGGCGGCCAAGGCCACGCGTACGGTGGAAGTGGTCATGAACGACATGTCCTACACCCCCAAGAGCCTGGACATCAAGGCTGGCGAGACCGTGCGTTTCGTCTTGATCAACAAGGGCCATTTGCTGCATGAGCTCAATCTCGGTACCGCGGCCATGCATGCCGAGCACCAGCAGGAAATGCTGAAGATGCAGCAGAGCGGCATGCTGACACCTACCGCGATGAAGAGTATGCCCGCCGGGGCCATGGATCACGCCGCCATGGGGCATGGCGCGATGCCCGGCATGAAGCACGACGATCCGAACAGCGTGCTGGTGGAGCCGGGCAAGACCGCTGAGCTGACCTGGACCTTCAGCAAGGCCGGCAGCCTGGAGTTCGCCTGCAATATCCCGGGGCACTATCAGGCGGGCATGGTCGGCAAGCTGACCGTCAGCCAGTAAGCGCCTGGGGCTCAAAGGCGGAGGCAAAGACTGATAGAATCGCCTGATTCTTCAGTCAGGTTTCCGCCATGCATCCCGCAGCCGAACATTCGCCGCTGGGCAAGTCCAGTGAATACGTCTCCACCTACACACCGTCCTTGCTGTTCCCGATCCCGCGGGCGGCGAAATGGGCCGAGCTGGGCCTGAGCGCCGACACCCTGCCTTATAAAGGCGTGGACTTCTGGAACTGCTTCGAGCTGTCCTGGCTGCTGCCTTCCGGCAAGCCGGTGGTGGCCATCGCCGAGTTCAGCATTCCGGCGGACTCACCGAACATCATCGAGTCGAAGTCGTTCAAGCTGTACCTCAACTCGCTGAACCAGACCCCTTTCGCGGATCGCCAGAGCCTGGAAGAAACCTTGCGTGTCGACCTCTCGGCGGCGGCCGGCAAGCCGGTGGGCGTGCGGATCCGCAGCCTGGGCGAAGTGGAGGCGGAAGGTGTGGTGGCCTTGCCGGGGACCTGCATCGACGAGCTGGATATCAACGTCAGCAGCTATGAACATCCACGTCCGGAGCTGCTGCAGTGCGACAGGTCGCGGATTGTCGAGGAGAGCGTGCACAGTCATCTGCTCAAATCCAATTGCCCGGTCACCAGCCAGCCGGACTGGGGCAGCGTGGTGGTGGAGTACCGTGGCCCGGCGCTGGACCACGCCAGCCTGCTGGCCTACCTGGTGAGCTTCCGCCAGCACTCGGACTTCCATGAGCAATGCGTGGAGCGGATTTTCCTCGACCTGCAGCGTTTGCTGCAGCCGGAGAAGCTCACGGTGTATGCGCGTTATGTGCGTCGTGGCGGCCTGGACATCAACCCGTATCGCAGCACCGAAACCGCGAGTTTCGCCAACTTCCGACTGGTTCGCCAGTAATGAAAAAGCCCCGCTCTGGTAGCGGGGCTTTTTTTGTTTGTAAGGGGGTTAAATCCCCATGTTGCCGAGGGTTTGCACGATGTTGCGCAAGGTGCCGGCAATGGCGGGGTGCTCAAGCTCGAAGCGTTCGACGGCGAGGTTGACCCCGTCGGCCAGGCTGGTGTCCTGGGTGGCGTTTTCCAGTTTGAGCTCGAGCTCGATCTGTTGCATCAATTCCTGCAGATTGGCGCGTTCTGCTTCCGAAAGCGGTGGGTTCTGCTCCAATTGCTCGCGCAGGGTATTGAGCTGTTCTTGCAGTTCGCGGGCAGGCATGGCGTTCTCCCTTCATTGATAGGCACAGCCATGGACCGCGCCGATTCGCTAAAGGTCCATGTCTGAACCTTAGCGTAATCCACTCGCGGGCAATGTGCATGATCTTGATCAAGTCAGGGTTTTTCACCCTTCAGGCGACGCTGGCCGATGTCGGCGAGGCAGGTCGGCAGCTCTCCCAGATGGTCGATCACCGAGTGCACGCCGAGGCTGAATAGATGCAGGGTCGCCTTGCCACGCTTGAGCTCGCGTTCCTGCTGACTCAGCGCCTGCCATTGCGCCGGGCTCATGCCACAGAGCGAACCGCAGGACGCCAGGCCGATGGTCCACAGGCCGGCGTTGAGGCCCGATTGCAGCAGGCGCGGTTCGCCGCTGACCAGCACGCAGCCGTCCAGCCGGCTGGCATTCAGGGCCATCAGCGCCTGCCAGCAGGCATCGGGAGCAGGCCAGCGGGAGCCTGTGTTGGGGGAGGCGATGACCCAGTCGGGTAGTGAACTCGCCAGGCGCTGGCTGAGACTGTCGGGCAATTCGTCGAGCCAGGCGCAAGGTACGCCTTGTTGTTGCAGGCTGTGCAGGATGTCCAGGGCGCCGTGGGTGGCGTGGGCCTGTTCCAGGACCGGGTGATCGGCGCTGTGCAGGCGCATCCGCGCGCCGAAATCCACCAGGCAACCGCTGAGGCCAAAGAGCACGGCGGTCAAGGTGGGGGCGGATACAGGCAAGGCTTCGGCGTGAGGCATCGTGACGTCCCTGAAATACCTTGCAAGCGTATCGACGGCAGATGACCGTTGGGTGACAGCCTCGTGAACAGGCCATGCAAACGAGGGGGGAGAGGGCTAAGCGCTGCGCCAGTGCTGCATAAATGGATATATCCGACTTATACTAGCGCGCTTACCGCCAGGGCATAGCGCCCGCGACAGTACAATCCAAGGAGTTTCTGCTATGCGCTGGAGCAATCGTCTCGCTCAGCTTATGTGTGCCGGCATGCTGCTGGTGCCGGTTTTGGCCCACGCTGCGGAAGACGATCCGTGGGAAAGCATCAACCGTCCGATCTTCACCTTCAACGACACCATCGATACCTATGCGCTGAAACCCTTGGCAAAAGGTTATCAGGCCGTAACGCCGCAATTTCTCGAAGACGGCATTCACAACTTCTTCCGTAACATCGGTGATGTCGGCAACCTGGCCAACGATATCCTGCAGGCCAAGCCCCATGCCGCTGCCGTCGACACTGCGCGGCTGTTGATGAACACCACCATCGGCGTAGCGGGCTTTTTCGATGTGAGCACCAAGATGGGTTTGCAGCGTAACGATGAAGACTTCGGCCAGACCCTGGGTTACTGGGGGGTCGGCAGCGGTCCTTACGTGATGCTGCCGTTCTTCGGTCCGAGCACCCTGCGCGACGCGCCGGCCAAGTATGTGGACAGCTTTACCGACGGTTACCGTTATGTGAACGACGTGCCGGTGCGTAACAGCGTGTTTGCCCTGGAGGTCGTCGACACTCGCGCCAGTCTGCTGTCGAGCGAGAAGCTGATCAGTGGCGACAAGTACACCTTCATTCGCAATGCCTACCTGCAGAACCGCGAGTTCAAGGTCAAGGACGGCAAGGTCGAAGACGATTTTTAAGCTTTGACCCAGTCATGAAAAAGGCGGCCTCGAGGCCGCCTTTTTTCATGGGTTTCAGAATCAGTTCATCTTCAGGATTGTAAGGCCAAGTTTCTGGCCGTTGCCTTCCAGTTCGGTGACCCAGACCACTTCGGTGTCCGCTTCCAGTCCCCTGAGGGCAGCATGGTCGGAATCGATACGCACGCTGAGCTGGTCGCCAACCTTGAATGAGCGTGGTGCCCGGACCTGCATGCCACTGCTGGAAAGGTCGATACAGACGGCTGGAATCACCTGGCCCTGATGGATCAGCGTGACCTCTGCATCCACCCGCATACGGATGTAATCGCGCTTTTCACTGTAGTCACGATCGTTTGGGCTCATAGGCTCCATCCTGCGTTTAAGTTGCGGATTTGTCTGTTCTTATAACTCCCGGTGATTTGAGGTGTAAAGACGTCCAGCGACCATCGGCATGAGCTTGAAACGCCCCGCGGATGGGAGTACCGTCTGCGCCTTAGAAGGGCACCTCTGATGGTCGAGCGTGCAGGGCTACGGGCCCTGGCTCCGTTTCCAGAGTGGCTAGAAAGCGAATCCAGTAGTGTGTGTCCAGGCCTCGTGCCCAGCCACCTACGCCAACCTAATTCTGGCGCCGTTTGCCCACATGCCAAAAACCAGTGCCACGCTGCTGATAATCGATGACGACGAAGTAGTGCGCGCGAGCCTCGCGGCCTATTTGGAAGACAGTGGCTTCAGCGTCCTGCAGGCCAGTAACGGCCAGCAGGGACTTCAGGTGTTCGAGCAGGAAAAGCCCGACTTGGTGATCTGCGATCTGCGCATGCCGCAGATGGGCGGCCTCGAACTAATCCGTCAGGTAACCGACATCGAGCCGCAAACCCCGGTCATCGTGGTTTCCGGTGCCGGTGTGATGAACGATGCCGTCGAGGCCCTGCGCCTGGGCGCAGCGGACTATCTGATCAAGCCGCTGGAAGACCTCGCGGTGCTGGAGCACTCGGTGCGCCGGGCCCTGGATCGTGCGCGCCTGCTGCTGGAAAACCAGCGCTACCGAGAGAAGCTGGAAGCCGCCAACCGTGAGCTCGAAGCCAGCCTGAGCCTGTTGCAGGAGGATCAGAACGCCGGGCGCCAGGTGCAGATGAACATGCTGCCGGTGAGCCCCTGGACCATCGATGAGTTCAAGTTCGCGCACCAGATCATCCCGTCGTTGTACCTGTCCGGTGATTTCGTCGATTACTTTCGTGTCGACGAGCGCCGCGTAGCCTTTTACCTGGCGGATGTTTCCGGACATGGCGCGTCATCGGCCTTTGTCACGGTGCTGCTCAAGTTCATGACCACGCGCTTGCTGTTCGAGTCCAAGCGCAATGGCACTTTGCCGGAATTCAAGCCGTCGGAAGTTCTTGGCCATATCAACCGTGGTCTGATCAGCTGTAAGCTGGGCAAACACGTGACAATGGTCGGTGGCGTCATCGACGAGGAGACGGGCTTGTTGACCTATAGCATTGGCGGACACCTGCCATTGCCTGTGTTGTACACGCCAGACAGTGTGCGTTACCTGGAAGGGCGCGGTCTGCCGGTAGGCTTGTTCAATGAAGCCACCTATGAAGATCACATTCTGGAACTGCCTCCGAGCTTCAGCTTGACGCTGATGTCTGATGGCATTCTGGACCTTTTGCCGGAACCCACACTCAAAGAGAAAGAGGCCGCCTTACCTGAACGGGTGAGAACGGCAGGCGGCAGCCTGGATGGTCTGCGGCAAGTTTTTGGATTGGCCACGCTAGGGGAGATGCCGGATGATATCGCCCTGTTGGTGTTGAGCAGGAATCTTTAATGAGTACCGGTAGAATCCAGTTCGCCGAGCAGGACGGCACCTTTGTCCTGAAGTTTATCGGTGAAGTGCGCCTGACCCTGTGTTCGGCGCTGGATGCGACTATTGAGCGGATCTTCACGGCGCTGAATTTCTCGGCGATCGTGATCGACCTGACCGAAACCCGTAGCATCGACAGCACCACCCTGGGCCTGCTGGCCAAGCTGTCGATCCTGTCGCGGCAAAAGGTCGGCCTGTTGCCGACTGTCGTCACCACCCACGAAGACATCACTCGGCTGCTGCAGTCCATGGGCTTCGATCAGGTGTTCAACATCGTTGACCGTCCGATCCCATGCCCGGAATGCCTGACCGACCTGCCATCCCAGGACCAGTCGGAAGAGGTGGTGCGGCTCAAGGTGCTGGAAGCGCACAAGATCCTCATGGGCTTGAACGACTCCAATCGCGAGGCGTTCCACGATCTGGTGAATGCCCTGGAACGTAACTGATCCGATAAAAGCGGCAGCGCATAAAAAAGGGCGAACCCACGAGGGTTCGCCCTTTTGCGTTGGCGCTCGCTCGATCAGAGCTTGGCGGCCAGCAGTGCCTCGAGTTTTTCCTGGTCGCGGGCGAACTGACGAATACCTTCGGCCAGTTTCTCGGTAGCCATCGCGTCTTCATTGGAGGCCCAGCGGAACTGCGCTTCGTTCAGGCTCTGGCGGGCTTCGCCAGCATGGCCCGGCATCAGTTTGCGCTCCAGCTTGCCGGTATCGGCGGCCAGCTTCTCGATCAGGTCGGGGCTGATGGTCAGGCGGTCGCAGCCGGCCAGTTGCTCGATCTGGTTCAGGTTACGGAAGCTTGCACCCATGACCACGGTCTTGTAGTCATTGGCCTTGTAGTAGTTGTAGATGCGGGTCACCGATTGCACGCCCGGATCGTCGGCGCCGGTGTAGTCGTTGCCGCTGGCCTTTTTGTACCAGTCGTAGATACGGCCCACGAACGGCGAGATCAGGAACACGCCGGCCTCGGCGCAGGCGATCGCCTGGGCGAAGGAGAACAGCAGGGTCAGGTTGGTCTGGATGCCTTCGCGTTCCAGTTGCTCGGCAGCGCGGATGCCTTCCCAGGTGGAGGCGATCTTGATCAGTACACGATCACGGCCGATGCCAGCCTTGTCGTACAGCTCGATCAGGCGATGGGCGCGCTTGAGCATGGCGTCGGTGTCGAACGACAGGCGTGCATCCACTTCGGTGGAAATACGGCCCGGGATCAGTTTGAGGATTTCTTTACCCACCGCGACGCCAAAGCGGTCGCTGGCCAGGCCGACATCGCCCTTGACGTCGCTGACGCAGGCATTCAGCAGCTCGGCGTAACCCGGAATGGCCGCGGCCTTGAGCAACAGGGAAGGGTTGGTGGTGGCGTCTACCGGTTTGACCCGGGCGATAGCGTCGAAGTCGCCGGTGTCGGCAACCACGGTGGTGAACTGCTTGAGTTGTTCCAGCTTGGAAGTCATGAGTGTGCTCTGTCCTGTGGGTCTGTTGACATTACCCGAGCGCTGACAGCCGCTCAAGGGCGTGAAGAGGTAAGCGGAGGCCTAAACAAGCCCCAAGGGCAACAACCTGAAAAACAGGTGTTTGAATGCTGGGGCGCTATCCGTTTACTACGATGCCAAAACACCCGTCAGGTTCAACCCGCGCGACCGTTAGCGACCTTCGAGCAACTGCCCCGCCTGATCCAGCAGCGCCAGCGGATCCTTGGCCTTGTGGATGTCCACCGAGAGCAGTTGGCGGAACTTGCGCGCCCCCGGAAAACCGGTGCCCAGCCCCAGTACATGGCGAGTGATGTGGTGCATGGCGCCACCTGTGGCCAGGTGCCTGGCGATATAGGGCCGCAACTGTGCCAGCGCTTCGGCCCGGGAAATCACCGGCGCCGTGCTGGCGAACAACTGTTGATCCACCTCCGCCAGCAGGTAAGGATTGTGATAAGCCTCGCGGCCCAGCATCACCCCGTCGAAAGTCTGCAAGTGCTCATGGCAGGCTTCCAGGGTCTTGATGCCGCCGTTGAGGATGATCTCCAGCTCGGGGAAGTCCGCCTTCAGTCGTGCCGCCACGTCATAACGCAGCGGAGGAATGTCACGGTTTTCCTTCGGCGATAGTCCTTCAAGAATCGCGATCCGCGCATGCACGGTAAAGCTGGTGCAGCCGGCCTCGCGCACCTGGCCGACGAAGTCGCACAACTCTTCATAACTGTCGCGGCCATTGATGCCGATCCGATGCTTGACCGTCACCGGAATGCTCACCGCATCGCGCATTGCCTTCACGCAATCGGCCACCAACCCCGGATGCCCCATCAGACAGGCACCGATCATATTGTTCTGCACCCGATCGCTCGGGCAGCCGACGTTGAGGTTCACCTCGTCGTAACCATGCTCCTGCGCCATCCGCGCACACGCCGCCAGATCCGCCGGCGTACTGCCACCCAACTGCAACGCCAGGGGATGCTCGGACTCGTCATGACGCAGAAAACGCTCATGATCGCCATTGAGCAACGCACCGGTGGTGACCATCTCGGTGTAGAGCAGGGCCTGCTTGGACAGCAGGCGCAGGAAGAAGCGGCAATGGCGGTCAGTCCAGTCCATCATGGGTGCTACAGAAAATGTTCTATTCATAAGTTACTGATTTATAAGGGTTTGAGTGGAATATTTTGCATAGTTTCGTGTTCAAAATCATACTGAAAAAGGTGGTTTAGGTACATGTGGTGTACACGGCGTGTACAGGAAAGGTATGCTTCGGGTACGCCCAAATGAACACTGAGTGAACACGAATGGCATCAATACAAAAGCTTCCTAGCGGCAGCTGGCGAGCACTGATACGAGTCAAAGGTCACAGGCCTGTCAGCGGTACGTTTTCGACAAAAAGGCTCGCAATGGACTTTGCAGAGGAAAAGGAGCGCCAGCTAGAAGAGATCCGGGCGACAGGAAAAATGGTGGCGCCGGACGGTACGACTGTCGCTCATTATATCGATGACTATCTGGAATACATACAAAATGGACGAACGCTGCAAAGAAGCGCTCTGTTCATCTACAAGTCCCTCAAAGCGCGATTTGGAAAAATTCGTATTGAGAAGCTATCAAAGCATCACTTGTCAGCCTTCATCGAAGATCGCAAGCGCGAAGGTGTTCAGGGCGTAACAATCGCGGGAGATCTGTCGATGCTGTCGAGTGTGCTACGTCATTGCTCTGAGACAAGATATCTTAACATTGACCCCGATCTAGCAGACATGTCGCGCAAGTCGATCAAGACAGAACACAAGCTGCGAATCAAAAGTCGGGAAGTCGAGTGCGTACCAACACAGTCGGAGCTTGATGCGATCATCAGTCAATACGATGGTAGGAAACGCCAGGAGATCGATATGCCAACTATCATTGAGTTCGCGCTGGCAACATCTATGCGACAGTCTGAGATTTGCAGACTAGAAATAGAAGACCTTAATCACGAAGCAAAAACGGTTCTCATTCGTCAGCGGAAGCATCCGACAGAAAAGGAATACAACGACGAGACTGTGCCGCTATTGCCTAAAGCATGGGCAATTGTCGAAAGGGTTGTTGCAGGTAGGATCTCAGGATTTATATTTCCATACAATCCGAAGTCTGTTAGCACTTCTTACACTAGGGCGCGGCAGACAGCAGGCATAAAAAGGCCTACAAGATTTCACGATATTCGTCACAAGGCTATTTCGGACTTCTTCGCCATGGGCCTTAACGTTCCTCAGGTAGCACTGATGAGCGGACATAAAGATTGGCAGACGTTGAAGCGGTACACGCACGTCAAACCTTCAGATGTACACGTTGCGCATGGAGCACTCAGCGATAAGATGGAAGATACGAAGAGCATTAATGAGAACATGAGCGTTATGGCTGCACAGATAGCAGAGTTGCTAGCAATCAGCGGCAAATAAAAAAGGGCCTGGGCGGCCCTTTCTGTATCGTCATCGTTTAGATACAGCGTCTGATAAAGTCGTCGCTAGGCCCCTTCGTCAGTTCAGCGATAAACTCCATAACCGAGGCTTTCGGATAAAGATATGCGCTACCAAAATGTATAGCCTTTGGGCCCTTACCTTTCTTTCTCCAGTATTCCAGGGTTTCCATCTTTACCTTGGCAAGCTCGCTGATGTCCTCGGCTGTGTAGCAGTTGATCTCGTCAGCGATCCTTCTTCTGATATCACTCATATCAAGCAGCCCCACCTTGAGTGATACCAAAGCCTTTAACTCTCGACATCAAAAAAGCACTGACACCTTTGACCGGGAAGAAGAACAGGTTGCCTGCATGCGCATTTGCTGGGCCTGTCCCATGCCTGCGCCAATTTTCCAGGGTTGGCCGAGCGACATTAAACAGATTAGCTACATCGTCCTCGGTCAGAAAGCCCATTTCCTGCATGATCCCTTTGTGCATACAACTTGCCCTGGAAGCACCCGCCATCATGACCGTCAGCGCTCCCTGAAACTTTTTGAGCCCGGTCTCGTACCTGCGGTTTGGCAATACATGAGAAATGTTTTTTGATCGAAAATCAAGTAGAAAATGTACTTCTTTTACGAGATCCTGAGAGCATACCGTTAACTAAGGGTATGCAGAAAACATACTCTGATAGGCTGATCGCAGGCAAAAAAAAGCCCCTCTGGTGGGCGACCGAGTGGGGCTGCAGGTGACGCTTATTATGCAAAGAAGAAAAAGGAAGTAAACTTCAATGCATTGGTTGTTGTACCACATGTTTTAATGTGTGCGGTTTGTTGTCAAATGTAAATCACCAATTTCGTTTTGAGATGGGAATCCGTTATTTTCCTGGTTTAGTTTAATTCTAGCGTGAACTATATGGCCTTCGGCGTTGATTAAGTCCATTAAGCTCTGCATTTCTGTATTAGTGGCTTTCGATATTTTCTCTTGGATTGATTTACTGATTTTGATCGCAGTGGGGTGATTGCCATCACCATAGAATCGGTGCCAAAAATGCCTACCTGCGTGCTCTCCCGACATCACCTGAAGCTCCATCAGTGCTGATTGACCGCCTTTTTTAGTTGGCTGGTTCTTAACCGAGCGAAACTTAATCATCGCGTCATGTGTCGGCATCGGCTCCTTTGACTGCGCTTTCGCGTTGACGATCTTGATGTCGTCTTGTTTGCGGAGCTTACGCTTTAACGAGTTGATGTGCGATTTAGCGAATATCTTGCATGAACGCCTAGCTGCGGCTTCAGTCGATTCGCCTGGGCGAGGCCTGTTTCGGCTGTATTGCATGTCGCGGAAGTATTCGTCTCCTGCGTGCTCAGTATTATCGAACTCGAACAAGCGCTTTGCGATCTCGTCCTCTGTTGATGATGTGATCATGCCTCCGACGATGCGATTGAGCTGATAAGACCTTCCTCTTGCACCTGTGCCACCTGAGGCTTTACGCGAGGCTCCGGGCTTGTATTCAGTTTCGAGGCCATAGCTGGACTGGTGGAGCTTGTATTCGTCCACGTCTGCCGGGTGGCCAGGGTTGTAGAAGCTGATTGCAAACGCCTTGCGATCTGGGTGCGCGGTGTAGACGTAGAAGCAATGAGAGAGACTCTTCCAGCAGTGGTCGAGGGCGCGGAGCATGCGACCGCCCAGGAAGTCATCGATTTGCTCAAGTATGGCGGCATACACTTGGTCGTGCTCAGTTGGATAGACCTGCCTGGACGGAGTGATGACGATGCGAAAACGCGGTGCTTCAAGCGTGTGCGAGTGACTCGTATAAACAAAGTGCTCAAGTCCCAAGTCGATCAGAGCATCTTCGACGTCTTCGAGCTGGATCATGTCCCCGTCGTAGCCTTCGCCCAGTTTTTGGTCGATGTCGAATACGATGATGCTCGATGAAATCACATGCTCAGCAAGTCGGACTGGCTCCCGGAATATAGCCGGTACAAATGTCGGGGCTCTTTCTTTGTCAGCTAATATCAACGGCGATGCGAAGCTACTTTCATATATAGAGTGGAGGTTGTTGGCGCTGGCGGTGGTCAAGGAGTTCGTTGAAGCCCATGGTTGCGTTGAAAATTTAATCACGTTTACATTTCCTTTTTCTGATTCTTACGCTCATCTGTTCCCAGTATTAAAAAGGAGCAAGTGTTGGTGCAATGGGTTTTAATAAATATTGATTTTTAGTGGGTTATGAATGGGCTTTGGGTGTGCTGTAACTGGTTTATGAGCGTTTATTTTTGTCCTGGTGTTGACGGCCAAGTTTTTCTGAACCAGATTTTATTAGCAGCAGGCCGCCCCATCTACCCCTCTCTTTATTTAAGAGAAAGAAGGAAGGATGGCACCCCATCTACTATGCCCTGGGCCCTACCTTTTGATTCAGGAAAACTGTTTTTAGGGTTGTCGGAGATAAGTGCTGTATAGCTAGTATATTTATTTTGTCTATTTGGTATTAGCGTTATTGCGTCGGCTTTGGCTCAAGTTTAATACTTGTTGTATCGACGCTGTGCGTAGCGAAGAACGTAAAAAGGAATGTAATATGAGTAACTCAAAAAGCAACACGAAAAGCGTTGAAGTCGCTAACAAGCCAAAAGAAATCATGATTATCGACAACAACGAGCAATCCCTGGACAAGGCGCTTGAGCTTAAAGAGTACGCAAGCGTGACTCGCCTAGTGTCGGTCGATGACAATGTCCTCCGCGCCGTTTCGGTGGCTTACAAGACCGCCTCAGGACTGCACAGCGAAGCTCTGGGTCAGATCACTAAGTGCATCTACAACATGTCGAAGCTGTCCATCGCTCTTCTCATTGCCCAAAACGATGGCAGTGACAAAGCTTTCGACAGCGCCGCCTTCGAAATCGCTCGTGACGCGTTCGTTTCCGGGAAGCTTGAAGAAAAGGTGAACACCCTTGCCATGGCCACTGGCCGAGTACCCGAGGCCTGCTTCAGTCTGATCCAACGCAAGCTCGCTCAAATGAATGAGCAGATGAATGCGAAGACAAACCTTCTTACTGTTCCTGGCGAGGCCGCAGAGAGCCCTGAAGCAATCACAGCAATCATCCTGCAAGACGGCGGCAAGTTCGCTATCAGCCTTCCCACAGGCGACGGCAAGACGTCCAGGATCAATAACCCGGTCATTCAGCACTATCTCGATGCTGGCAAGAAAGTCCTGGTGATCTCTCACCGCCGCTCGATCAATAAGAACGCCGCCACAATGGAAGGCATCGTCAGCTACGACGAGTGTGATCACCCCGACGACCTGAAAAATGCCAAAGGCTTGAAGATTGTCGTCAACTCACTCTCCAATCACAAGTTCAAGCATTTCATCAAAGGTGTCGACCTTGTGGTGATCGACGAAGCCTCGCAGGTCATCAGCCACGTCTTGGGCGGCGAAGTAAGGAATCGCCAGGCCGTATGGGACACCCTGGATTTTGTCGTCAAAAACACAGCGAACGTAATTTTCAGCGATGCCGACATCGACAGCCGCTGCATGACAATGCTGGGTGACTGCAGGTTGTTTAAGAAAACCCAGGATCACTCGAATATCACGGTGCGTACCGGTGACATCAATCACGTCAGGGCCATGGCTGTAGAAGCCGCGACTGGCAGAGAAGCTGATCCGGCGAACGGGATTACTGGGCTGGCTGCTACAACTGTACTGATCGCTTGTGATGTCGTGAAGGAAGCCCTGGCGCTAGCTAAAGCAATTGAAAGAAAAGGTGGGCCTAAAGCGCTGGTGATCACTGCTAATACTGCTCGCTGGCCTGATCAGGCTGCGTTCATTGCAAACCCAAACGCAGATTCGCACAAAGTCGTCATTTACAGTCCAGTCATTATCTCAGCGCTTTCGATTACGTCAGGCCACTTCAAAGCGCACTTCGGTATTTTCCAGGGCCAGGTCGTTCCTAGCGATGCCATCCAGATGCTCCGCCGCGACAGGAGGGCCGAGAGCTTTGTAGTCGGAATTAAGCAGCCTCAGTACAGCAAGCTGGAATCTGTCGAGGTTGCCTTCAAGAGCGACGAAGCGAAAATGGAAGACATCCTGGCTGGACTCAAAATTGACGATGAAGCCAAGGACAAGATTCGCTCCGTTGCGTTTGCAAACGGAAAGCTCGGCGAGTTTCAGTGCCTTGAGTACACACACCGTTCGCAGGAAGCGTGGATGCGCGACAACATCCAAAACACGCTCCCAGCCAGTCTGATCGCCCGTGGCTTCAATATCGAGGTTCTGGAGCACGACGAGGCCCAGGCCGAGTCAGGCTCCCGAGCTGACGGGCAGGCACGGAAAGCAGTTAAAAACGAGATCGCAACCAAGCTCATCAATAGCGCCAAAGGCAATGAGGCGTTGATCCAGGGCGTTGTGGAGTCTGGTTCTGCAAACGAGGAAGAACACCTGCAAGCAGTCCGTGGGCAGGCTGTTGCAGTGATGAAGGTTAGCGACTTCAACAAAGCTGATGCCAGACTCTGGGGGGGCGGTGAGGGTGAAGCAAAAATTGTGAAGTATCGGAAGCTCCATCATCACTTCCATTGCGACGAGTACGTCGAGTCGAGTGCTCCGAAAGTCCTGTCTTTGCTCAAGCCAGCGGTACAAATCATGAGTGGAACGAATAACTGGACTGGAGATGACAGCGTGGCGCTCTTCGACAAGCTCAACGCAATTCGCTCCGACGTCATCAGCTCCGGTATCAGAATTGGATCAGCTAAGAGTGATCAGGCCAAGAAAGCTGATATCACAAAGATATTTGCGCAGTTCGGACTTAACGTAAAACGGCGCGAACGCACCAAAGACGTTGACGGCAAAAAAAACTTCTTCTACGTAGTTACCACGGATTCACTCGCTCAGATGAATCGTTACATCTGAATACAAAGCGCTAGGAAGGCGCACTAATTTACCTGGCTTAAATATTTTAACCACTTCGCTAATTGCTATTGAATGGCCAAAAGGTTCAATACCTGCCGAAAGAACCTGGAGAACCTCCAGGCTCTTACCGCCGTCGACTACTTCGATTTTTTCTCACCAACTATGTAGATAGGGCTGCCAAGAACCTGGCATTGAAGCCGTTCACTAGGCCTATCGTGGTCAAAAGCGAAACGCACCAGGATTTAGCTGACGAGTACGTCAAAGCCGTCGACGGCAAAGGTACGAGTCTCACCGGCCTATGCTCCACCACGTTCGAAGATGCCCTATGGAACGGCTCTTCCTTCATCGCAATGGATGCAGCTGTTGATGGTGGCCGGCTATACGCTTATCACCTGAGCGGCGACAACATCTTGGGCTATAGGCTCGACGAAGATGACCGTCTGATCGAGATCCGTATCCAAGAGAAAGCAGTTGTTGCTGACGGCCAATGGGGTGAGAAGGAAGTGTCTCGTGTCCGCGTGTTCCAGCGCGGCGGTGACGTAGTGACGTGGACTCTGGGCGATCGCAAGAGGACTTACTGCACGAAATGAAGCATCGGGGCATCCTGAGTAATGATTTCAGTCTTGCGGATAACTCGGATCGGTTGTCGGTGGAGTTGGTTTAGTTGGGAGTGATTCTTAGCCAAACAAAAGAGGGCCTTGCGTAGGCCCTCTCGATCTTACATGCCGGCAGCGTTGATCAGTGGATTGCCGCTTTGACCAGGGGTGCCGCCAGTTTTGTAGGCATTTACCACAACACCTTTTTTGTCGAATTCAACTACAGTGTTCTCAAACTTATTCGGCTGGAACGGCAGTGCGGGGATCAGGGTGTAAGTGTAAGTCCATACTTCCTTACCCATGATTTCCGCTTTCTGCGGCGGATTGCCAATTGCAGCGATCACGTCAGCCTGACGTGTTTTGCCTTTCTGGAATGAGTCAACCTGCTGCTGTGTCACATAAGTCCCAGTGCTGTAGTCCAGGCCAGATGTGACCTTTTTGGCTGCTGCACAGCCACTGAGTAGTGCTACGGAGAGAGCTGCTGCTGCGAAAACGCTAACTTTGTTCAAAAAATTAATTCCCTTTGACGATCTAGTACGCATGATGGCTAAGTGATGCCTTCGGCGGCCTGATCGTAAAGACTTTTATAACCAAAGTCACCCAGGATGGGCATGCTAGAGCCGTTCACCTATACTGGCAAAAACCTTATTTGGAGAATCAAATGTCCCGTCTTGCTGAATACCGTCAACTCGAAAAACATCTTGCCGAGCAACTAGCCGCTTTGGAAGCGATGAAAGGCGATGAGGGCCTGAAACAGGAAGTCGCTTTTGAGACTAAACTGCGCGCCTTGCTTGCTGATTACGGCTACAGCCTGCGCAACGTCATCGCTCTGCTAGATCCCCAAGCCTCGCGCCGTGCTCCAGCTGCCGCCGCTCCAAAGGGTGTCCGGAAGGCCCGTGACGTCAAAATCTACAAAAACCCGAACTCCGGCGAGTTGATCGAAACCAAGGGCGGGAATCACCGTCAGCTAAAAGAATGGAAAAACGAGTTTGGCGCAGATGTTGTCGAGTCCTGGCGCACTCAGTAGGATCAGTTTGAGTACAAACTAGGGCCCTGCGGGGCTCTTTTTGTTTGGAGGTCACATGGATGAAAGTCGTGAGATAGAACGCTTTTCGGCGCTGGTGAGCTTAGCTGGTCATCCAGAGCTTTTTGATTCTGCTTATGAGCTAGCGGTATTGCGTGATGATGCCGTCCAGGCCGGAGTGGAGATGGGAGAATTCCTACTTGGCTACCGCCTCGCTGGGGAGCTAGGGAGCCAGTCTCCTCCAGGTCGCTTGCTTTCTTGCCTTTCGGTCTACGAAAAGGTCAGGGAGATGGCCGCTTTATATCGAGCGAACCCGTCCGACGATTCATGGATGCCAGACCTCTACCACCGCGAGTCTTACAGATCCTCAATGGCCAAGGCGGTGGACATAATTGACGATCTATATGCGGAAGCACTGAATGAAGTGCGGTTGTATGAGCTCTCTAACGGAATCAAGGGTGAGTGATGTTTGATTTTTGGAAAGATACGCGTGAGCGGTGGCTGCTCTTCAGCGCATTTGTAGCATTGGCCTTGTTGGTTATTGTTAGGGTTAAATTCGCAGTGCCTGATTTTATGCAGGTGCCAGGTTGGGCCACATGGGTTTCATTTTTCCAATCAAAGGCTTTTGACATCGTTGGTGATCTGCTCACGAGTCTAATTGCTGCTTACTTCTTCTACGTACTGATAGACCTGGTGCCAAGAACGAAACGAGAAAGGCTAAGTAGGCGCACACTGAATCTTCTTGTCGCATCTATCATTGACTCATACATCAAAAGGCATTGGTTCGGCCATGCGATGGCGATCACTCAGGTCAGCGAGTTAATACTAACCAAAGACTGCATTGACCAGTGCCTGAAAGAGGTTGATGAAAAACCAGGCTTAGGAAAGCTCAAGTGCGCGCTGTTTACTGCCCATTCCAGGCTGCCTGACTTTCAGAAAACGCTAACTATTGCGGCTATGCTTGGCCCAGAAGAAACGCTCCAATGGCTCGTAATCACGGACAAAGTTAGACTTTTGGTTGAAGAGTACGGAAACGAGCCAGAGAGTGACGTTTACACCAGTAGGCAAGTTTTCGATGTGAACAACACACCCGAAGTAGATCGGGACGACAGCGAATTTATTGACTATGCCAGCGGTGTGCACGCTTTCCGCTCAAGTCTTCAGTCCTGCTTTTACGAGTTTTTAGAAGAAGCCAGGCGGTGGATAGCCCCAGGTGACTCCAAAATTGAACAACCACTGGAAGAAGACGACGCCACTGCGCCTGAAACCGCATCAGCTGCGTAATACTCGTCGTATAGCTCCGGCTCATCATCTCTCGCTTCATTCCCCACGCTGCAGTCAACGGCATCCGAGCTGAGTGCAGCGTGTTCTTGTCAAATTTCCCTTGATCCTGTCCAACATGGCCTTCAGCTCGTCCGTCTTGGCCGGTTGGCTCGGCGTGAACAGGTCACCAGTGAACTCACCACGCTTACGCAGATCCATGAGCAATATCTCTGCCTTGCTGTAGCGAAACCCATCACGCCAGATCACAGCCAATCCTTCCATCGCCGCGTTTGTTAGCAAAAGAACATCGTCTGTGGGGTAGGTCGGATTGGCGCCATTAGCTCAACCAGCTCGTCCAGGGGGATCGGAGGGGCGGAATGATCGGCAGTTGACCTTGGGACGCCACCAGCTCGTCAGGTCAAACACTAGCCATTACGAATTAAAAGACTACGTAAACACTGCATAAACATTGCTTGACTATCAACTGATTTTGGCTAGTATCTGCCTAGTCTTAAATCAGTGATGGAGTCCATGTGATGGAAAATGACGATATTGGTAATGAGGAATGTGTCACGGTGTTCACCTGCCGAGGCAAAGAACGGATTCTCCGTGAAGGCGGCAGCCAGGCGTGGCGAATAGACATGTCGAAAGCTTCAAAACGGAAATACGTGGTGTGTGTACAGAACCGAAACGAGACCTGGGGCCAAGCCACTGCTGACCACAAAACCGCATTCCTGATAGGGAAGATCAGCTCCGTAACGAAATCCACGCAAAAAGGTGCCACAGATCGAGCGATCATCAATATTTCGGAATATGCAGAGCTTAATGTCCCGGATTGTTGGTTGGGGAATAGAAACCCGGTCGCGTATAAGCATTTGTCGGATTTCGGAATTCATACATTTGATGATCTTGAAGATTTGTCATGGACTCGATTGGGCGTTCGCTTCAGCCTTGAAAATAAAGAGCCTGAAGAAATGCCCGGTGACGACTACGAAGCAGTGCAACTCGACGACCCATTGCCAGAGAAGCCGGTGGAAGGAAATAATGCTCTGACAGTGGAAGAGGCAAAGGCCGGATTGGCGATGAAATTTGGTATCAGTGTTGAGCAGATCGATATTACGATTCGATTTTGAATTATTGGATGCCTTGGGCTGACGGTTGTTGTCAAACCACTGATGCTCAGCTCCTGCGCACCAGGTACTTCAATCTTTCCCTTTCCTGAATAACCTGCTCTCTGAGTTCATCGGGATCAATACTCATGCCACCACGGTCGGTGACTCGGAGGGTCTTGAGACTATTGATGGCTAAGACGAACTGCTGTTCCTTGAGCTCCCAAGTAGTCTTGGGCTTATCTCTCCTGAATAGTCTGGCAAGCCAAAGCATGACCGTTATTCCGCTTCGCACACATAGAGCAAAGTGCGCCACTCTTCACGAATCCGATCTGCAATATCGGCGAGGCTATAAGCAGTGTGAGTCGGGTCAGCAGACTCGTGCTCGACAGCTTCTGCTAAATGCTCTTCGATTTGTTCAAGTCGAGCCAGCTGTGCCTGATCTTCAGTCTCATATACTTCGCTAATTGTGCCTGATCCCGCATGAACCACTACATAACCGCCCATAATTTATTCCTCGACAAGTGCTTATGTATAAATCATGGCAGTGAGCCTTGGGCGGTTCAACACCTTTTTTCTTCACTTTTCGAGGTCGGTCAGGAATGAGGGTAAATAGTGCCCTGGCACCCCTGAAAACACAGATACGTATACCAGCAGGATACTCATAAAGTAATTGCAGACGTGGTGCTCAAAACGGGATATATGTTTGCTGTCAAACCGACAGGCAAAGAAAAAGGCTCTGGAGGGCTTATGCTTTTGGAAGCTTGGTCTGTTTTATGATTTCCATGCTATCTCCATATACGGTCTCATCACATCTGATGAGCATTTGCCTATTGAGCGCAGTGACTGTCTCGCTGGTGGCTTCTACTTTTCCATCTCCCCAGTAATCTGAGTCATTAACCATGTATGCAAGGGTTGGAGAGATCGGGAAATATAGATCAGTATGTAACGGAGGTATGCCGTTAGGCTTGCGATTGAGCACTGATGGATGAACGTTGATCACCGGATTGTCACTCGTAATGAATCGAGTATCAGTGTTGTTGATCAGCCAAACTACATTCTTCGTCTCGTAGTACATGGCCGTGCTGTAGCCCATATTGACGCCGACGAGGATGGCCATAAACCAGTTGTTCTTCTGAATCAGATTGTTCATCGCCTCATTATTTGTTTGGGCTGATGAATCAAGGATGGCGCGAAAGACTTTCGTCCTTGAGAACTGGTGTCCCATATAGCTGATTAGGTTGTTAAGAGCATTTTCTTTCCTTAGGGATTCGAAATCACCTTGTCGGAGAGCGTCTATTACTGGCCGGACATCGCTTTCGATACCTGTATGGAGCTGCTCAATTGTATTGAAGGTGATCTGGTCACATTCCGCCTTATCTTTGACCGGGTCTAGTGCATTTAACAGACGCGAGTAGATAATCATCTTTTCCAGAAAGCCATAATGAATCCTCTGCGCAGCAGGATCGCAAATGGATATCCATAACTTGATGAACTCAACTGTAGTGGTCTAATGAAACCGGACACCCATTTAGGTGAGAATACTCGCCAGATCGAGGTGTCAGATGACCAAACAACGCCGTTCATGTTCTGCTGAATTCAAACGCGAGGCTGCCGACCTCGTGCTCAAGCAAAACTACAGCTACATCGAAGCCAGCCGTTCACTCGGCGTCGGCGAATCGGCCCTGCGCCGCTGGGTTGATCAGGTTCAGCAGGAGCGCCAAGGCGTCACTCCGCAGAGCAAAGCGCTGACCCCGGAACAGCAGAAAATCCAGGAGCTGGAAGCCCGGATCGCCCGCCTTGAACGGGAAAAATCGATATTAAAAAAGGCTACCGCGCTCTTGATGTCGGAAGATCACGAGCGTACGCGCTGATCAATCAGCTGAGCGTCCATGAGCCGATTGATTGGCTGTGCAAGGTGTTTGAAGTCACCCGTTCGTGCTACTACGCCCAGCGCCTTAGGCGCCGAACACCTGATGTCGAACGGCTTCGGTTGCGCAGCCGGGTGAGCCAGCTGTTCTCGCAAAGTCGCAGTGCTGCGGGCAGCCGCAGCATCCTGTCGCTGATGCGTGACGACGGTGAGCAGCTCGGTCGATTCAAAGTGCGCAGCCTGATGCGCGAGCTTGACCTCGTCAGTAAACAGCCCGGATCACATGCCTATAAACGAGCGACAGTTGAACGGTTGGATATCCCGAACATCTTGAATCGGGAGTTCGATGTTCCGGCACCCAACCAGGTGTGGTGCGGCGACATCACCTACATCTGGGCCCAGGGGAAATGGCATTACCTGGCTGTCGTGCTGGATCTTTGCACACGCCGGGTAGTGGGCTGGGCGTTGTCGGAAAAGCCGGACGCCGATCTGGTTATCAAGGCGCTGGATATGGCTTACGAGCAACGAGGCAAACCTCAGGGCCTGCTGTTTCACTCGGATCAAGGGTCGCAGTATACGAGTCGTTTATTTCGCCAGCGGCTGTGGCGTTATCGCATGCGTCAGAGCATGAGCCGGCGGGGAAATTGCTGGGACAACGCGCCAATGGAGCGCGTGTTCCGCAGCTTGAAAACAGAATGGATACCGACCACGGGCTACAGAACGGCTCAAGAAGCCCAGCGTGATATCAGCCAATTCTTGATGCATCGGTACAACTGGATTCGACCCCATCAATTCAACGGTGGGCTGGCGCCAGCTCGGGCCGAAGAAAAACTTAACGTCGTGTCCGGGATTAGTTGACCACCACACAACGTCCAAATCGTTGAGAGGAGTAATTTTATAGAACTTGTCGGCTCTCCCTAACCCTGTGGTGCTATCAGATCGGATGTTTCCCTTCTTCGTGCGATAGAAGATATTTTGCCTGTCGTGAGACCAGCCACGAAGGTAGTGCGCCCAGACATAGTGATTCTTGCTTTGGATGTCCTTTTTCATTTCTGTTCGCCTTGGCCTACATCTAAAAAGTACGCTGCAACGGAGGCTGAAAAGGACTGCGTGTCTTGAAGCGCTCGGTGTCCTTTCCTTACCGGCAGTCGACTGTATATCTCACCGGCAACTTCACGACCCACAAACGACTCAATGGGCTGAATCGTAAAGGTCGGCTCAATACCAGCAGCTTCGTACAGCACGTCCAGCCAGTAGCAGTCCGCTGGGTTGTCGGAGCACAGGATTTTGCCGTCAAAGAGGCGGTTCATCCCTTGCGAGACTGCTAAAGGTGGTTGGCCTTCATTGATCAACTGCTCACGGCTCAGGCAATGCATGTCTTAAGCATCGTAGCTCCAGTGATCCCAGTAGCTCGCAGGCTTGATGAGAGCTTGATACTCACCGCCAGGGAAGACGACAGCGACTTCTAAAGGGTAGCTATCAGGGGCGATTACAGAAGCCTCAAAGTCGACGAAATGCGTTGGTATCTGGGCTTCATGAAGCAATGGTGCAAGCCGCTCTTTGGCAAGATCGACTTTGAAACAGACAAAGCCGGAGGAATCGTGCCTAACGACAATGCGTTCTTTCTTGAAACTCAGCCAGAGACCCTTGTGATTCTCGTCGAGCTCCATCTCCTGCACGGAGTCGCCGAGAAGATCAACAACGGCTGCATATCCAGCGCGCTTGATGGCTATCCGGAAAAAGCTCTCGACGTCTTGCATCCTTACCTCCAGATCCCGTGCTAGCGCTATGCCAATGGCTATCTTGGCGGGGGGTAGGCTTGGAGTCAAACGACGTTGCGAGGCCCTAGCGTGCGGTGATACGTTGCCTTGATGAATAAGCCACAGTTCGGCCACGACCTTTCGCGTGTTACCCGTGAGCACTACATTACAGGCAAAGCAGCGATCAACTTTCCTTCATCAGGTGGTACTACAGGCGGGTGGCATTCGATTGCCTACTTTGATCGTGACTCCGGGGTGCTGAAGCTGTCGGTTGCAGGCATCCATTATCCGGACACCATGGTTTTTTTTGCTGATGCAGGGATCTTTGATGCCACCCCATCCCTGGTTAAGAGAGGCTGGCCAGTGGAAGGCCTGACGATTTATATGGCGGATCACTTCAGAGCCGCTGCAGATATGGTTGTTAGGTGGGCCTTGAGCGATTCGCAGCACTGCAATGTCGAGATCGCAGAGTGGTTCCCAGCAGCGCCTGACAGGCAGCGATTTCTTGACCTATTGGCGTCAGGAACGCCAGGGCTTCAGGAACTGGGAGGCTCGACAAAGTGGGAGCCTGGCTGCGCGACCAGGCTAGCTGAGGTCAGGCGGGGCTTAGTGGCTGACTGGATGTGATACTTCCCGTCGGCATCGCAAATGAAATAGACGAGACTGGTGGATCAGAGGTGTTTCTTGTGAACCTAGCTGTCTTCGATATTGAAAGTTTTTCTGCATTCGTCGACGTTGACTGTCTGAGCAGATCGTCCCCGGTGAAGTCATGAGCACAGGCGTCAAATGTGACAACAAGTTCGTGTCTCTCCAATGCAGCTATCAGATACTCACGAAAGGATATGTCGATGCTTTCATTGAGCCTTAACAAACTCATCAAGCTTTTGGATGGTTTTTGGGCATCGCCCCAGCAGCCTGTTCTCGGCTACCCTGTTCATCGCTAGGTGCCTGGCTAGCGTGCTTGAATCGCTGCTAGCTGTCAGTACCGATGCAAAACTGACCCATCCCGCCGCCTGCGTTACACACCGGGCTCATTGCTCCACAGACGCCATACCGTAGCTTTGGAGTAGCCGAGTTCGAGGACAACTTGGCTTTGACTATATCCCTTGCTTTTCAGCTCTTGGATCGCTTGCCACTTCTCTCTTGCCGCAGTCACCCGAGGCGGTTCGAGCTGTCGAGGCTCCTGAGGCAAAATCTCATCGGCGAGCCCCAACTCCTCGAGCTCAGCGAGAGCTGATAGCAGTACGTGCCTGGCCGACCGCTGACGATTTGCCGCAATCACTAATGCGAAAAAAGTCGTGGCTTCGACATTGAGGGCCGAGGCCAGCTCATTTGTAACGTCCACAGTAGCGGTGGTCTTGAGAGTCTCAAGCTGACTCACATGAGATTGCGCAACCTTTCCAGCAATTTCTTGCTGAGAGAGACCTTGCCGGATGCGCAGCAGCTGGAGGACTGCCGCATAGGGCCTACGCAGCGACATTTCGAGTATCCCCACAAAAGGAGACGGTATGCCGCGTTTGCGTAGATTCACTCAAATCTATATATTGATTTAAGTGAGTAATTAGTCCGATGTGCCTGCTTCGCGTAGCGACTCATCGCTATAGGTTGTGCTCTGTCGATACAACGAATATTCGCAGGATGAGGTAGCGGATGAATGAGGGGACTGTTGATGGCGGGATCTGGAGTGAAACTCCCACATCCAGCCTTGAAAAATCGCCTTCCCGCGACGCCGTTTTCCGCCTAGTAGCTCAACGCTTCCCGAACAAAGCGTATTGCCTGGTAGAGGATTGGATAGTCTTTAGAGCAGCACTGAACCAAGACGAGCTTGCGAAAGTCAATGCTGCCGGCCACCTCCCGCTTTTTGTGTTTGCCCACAAAGTGGTTGAGGACAGTCGAGGCCGCTTTCGATCCGGCGATTGGGTACGCAGCAGCATGGCTATCTCGTATGACGGTGTGATGTTTGAAACCAAGAACTCTGTGTACGTGCTCATGGGAGACGGCCATGAGAGGGTGGCAAGCTTAAAAACAATCTTCTCTTTTTTCTAATCGAGGCAATGGGCTGAGAAACCACTAGGCATATTAGTACCCGCGACAACATTGATATCGACAAGGCCCGCAGTCACGCGAGCTTAATGGCGCCTCTTTGTCTGAATTTTAAGATCTTTGTCGGTCTAGAGTTAGGACGCTCATAACGAAAACTAGGAGTTTTTTGTGTTCAAATTCGATTGTGTAAAAGTGACGGGAAAGGTCGACTACATCAAAGTTAACTCTGATCACGGAGATAGCTACAAAGTCGTCATAAGCATTGACGGCCAGGTTCTTCCAAACCTAACTCTTTCGAAAAAAATGTACGAAGAAATGGAGGCTAGAGAGACCGTAACACTATACGGTCTATTCAAAAACTCTGCGCACAAGGAAAAGAATTCTGGCATCGTGTACGGCATGCAGAAAGAAAACGGCGCAAAGACGTTCGCGAGTCATATCCGGCTGACAGTTCCGCTTTTGATGGTTTTTTATGCGGTTTTGGCTTTCTGTGTAGTATTTCCATTGGGTTGGCTAGTTTCTATTGTACCCATGATGAACTTCATTGGTGGGCAGCATCCGATGATAATGGAGTACACAAGTGTCGTGGCCTTGGTAGAGGCAGCTCTGGCCGCGCTGTTTTTTTTGTGGGCTGGCTGGAATATGTTGAAAAAGACATCTGATCCAGAATCTTGGAAAACCGTCGATGCGGCTGAACTCTCAAGTCGATTTAGCAAGCTCCATAAGTAAGCAGGAGTGGCATACCCTTACTGAATAACCTATGTACTGCCTTGATACCTAGGCATTGCTTCGACGATGGTTTGAATCCGAGACACGATATGTTCAGAACTCACACACATGAAATGGCGGGACTTCCAGGAATGTTCGGAGAAGGCCTTGCGCACTGGCACGCTGTGTCTCGGAGCTTGGCGACGCACTGGTATCACGTCAGCATTAAACAGCGTTACGAGGATCGATTTATCTCCTTGGTGGAGATGCTTAATGATGAGACCAAATTGTTCGAACTCATCTCGGTGCAAGGCCCTGACCTCGTCATAGATGAGCTCCAGGTCGTCACTCCGCCCTGGATCAATAAAAGCGGCAGCTGGCGGATGGAAAGGCTCACGTCGGTTTCTGTTGGCTATGACAAAAACGAGATCCCAGTGTCCCGACTGGAGGTTGAGAGCGGCGCAGTGTACGTCGACGTTCACGATCCAACCTTCGATGCCAGCACTCTGACAAACCTTCGGAAGATTTACTGAAAAAAAGTAAGGTTTCCCAAAGGTGTAACACGATTTTCCCACTGTAACATTGCCAATGTTACGTTTCATAAATCGAGTTACACCCCAATGAATATGCACTTGGGAGCGGATAAATGCTGAATACGATCAACGTAGAGCTGCATGGTAAACGCCTGACAGATTTTCATCTGAAGCGCATTGTCCTAGCAGATGCTCAGTCATTCGATGAGCCCGTTACAGCTTATCTGAGCGACGTGTTCGTTTCTTCTTGTACAGCAATCGGTGTGGTCTTTGGCCATAAAAAGCGCGAGGAGCTTGGGCGGTTTGCAGACGGGCATTTTGTGCGGACATCAGAAATTTGTTTTGCGAGAAAAGAGGGGAAGTTCTGGGTGCTCACCACGATGAACTCGCGTTACGTTGTGGCATCCTTTAAGCGCGGTTATGGTAGGGCTAGCCTCAGGACATTCCTGCGAGCTAGGCAGGGCCGCTATGTCTTTACGGCCCCTGCGGTGCAGTAGAGCGATGTGCATCTGATTGGGCAGGTTCCGTTTCGGGGAAGCTACTTAGGCTCACCGGTGAAACTCGATATCCTGAACGAAGCCGGCACAAGCGCTTGAGAAGGCGGATCAAAATCCTCAATCAAGAGCGCCTGTACCATATTCACGTATCTTCATCAGCTACAGCGGTATCACTTTCAGTACCTTCATCCTCAATGTCGGCCAGGTGCTTTCGTCGTCCTCATCCGGGTAGTTGCGAATTCCTTCATAGTGAGCCTCAATCTCTTTCAGGCCCGCGCACTGACGATATAAAGGTTCAGTCGCATCAATGACATCATGCTGGATAGGACTATCAGCCAGCGCGCTCAGCAATTCACTGTCGCTAATAGCTGTATCAACATACAAGTAGCTGATCAAAAATTTCATATGAGGCCCAGATCTCCATACTCATCGTGGGCATCATGCGCTGATGGGGATATTTCGTTATACGGTTGGTGACGTTCGTTTGATGTCCGGTGCGTGGTCTACTCGGAGGACTTTAATTTTCATGGTTGGCCACTGAACCACGTCATCGCTTGTAGGGAAATTACGGTATCGCTCAAATGCTACTTCTACTTCTCGTATGTTCCGACAGTGGGCATACAGCGGATGATTTTCGGTATCAACAAAAGCGGAGTCGATTCCACAGAAGTTGTCCGGATGGGCCATTGAATAAGCATCAACCGTGGTATCAACCAACGTATAAAAAATGTCGTATCTCATGCGCTTCTTTGCTCTCAAATAATTTGATTGGATCAGCACGTCAATTTGCCAATTGTTAACAGATGAAATGAGAAAATCAAGGCGCAGAATTGAAGAAAATTTACTGAAGCGCATTCATGGATATTTTTGTATATGCGCCGTACTGTACGTATGGTCAGCTAAATTTACATAACTCCGTATAACTTGGGGGTTGCGTGAGAGGCGAGTTGACAGAAAGTCAACTTCGAGCAGAAAAAATAGTTAAAAAATTTATAAGCCCAAGCGAGGAGTGCTGGTCAATCCTTCGGCTTTTTATGAAAAGTGTCCTGCACGTATTGAGATTCATATTTGATTTAGCCTGTACCCAAGCTTCCAGTTTCGGCAAAAAATTCTGCCAAAATCAGATCTGCTCTCCATCCCCCCTATCGAAAATCCATCGTCGGAGGTCGACCGTAAGACGTTGTTAGTGGCTGCTGTATGAATATACAGTTTTATGGTTTTAGACATCGATCATGAGCGCTACCATTTTCTGCTCCCCCTTGGCAGTACCGGGAGTACCGGCCAATTTGGCGCAGACCCGAAGCCTTCCGTAGCATCGTTATTCCCTAGGCACATCTATTGCGTTACGATGATGGCAATTTGCAACTGATCGTCAGTCATATCCAAACTTGCCAAGCCGCTTCTGTCAAAAGGAGTATTGAGCTTGATAAGTCATCGAACACGGACATGTGGCATATGGATCGCGAGGAGTAGAGGCAGGGATGCAGAACAAACCAGTAAAATCCAGTGCACCGGGTTCATACCTGGGCTACTCCTTACAGTCCACTAGAATGTGTCTGCACCTTTGCCAGGCGCCCAGAGGCTCCGTCGTCGCCCTTGAAGTGCTAGACGATGTAGACGTAGCACACCCGGATGGCTTTGCGGTGGTGGAACAGTCCAAAAGCGGACTCGTCAGCAATCCCATTGCGAATTTTGCCAAAGACTTGTGGAAAACCTTTTCAAACTGGATCGATGCTATCGAATCCGGGGCCATCGATCTGTCAAAAACTCGGTTTCGCCTGTATGTTCTCCAAAAGAAGGAGGGCGAGTACGCACATAATCTAAGTTACGCTCACACCGAGGCGAAGGTTAGAGAAGCGGTAGAGGAAATTCGTAATGCGTACTTCAAAGAGAAGCCTGAGGGCTGTAAGGAATATATTGAAAAATTCCTCGCATATGACCCCGACAAGCTCGTTAAGCTCGTCATCGCCTTTGAACTTGAAACTGGCAACGATAAACTGATCGATGGGATCAAAGATTACTTATCGATATCCGTCCCGGATATACTTCTGGATGACGCATGCCATGCTGCTATCGGATGGGTAAAAAACACCTCCGATGAGCTCATCAAGTCTAAGCAATATCCAGCCATACCTCGATCCCAATTCAGTGACTGGATGTCCAATTTTAATAATAGATTTTCGTTCAACTATCTCCTTAAGTACACGTTGCCAGCTCCTTCAAATGATGAGATGGAAGATAGTCGATCTGAAGTCCTCACGATGATGAAGCAACTTGAGTTGATCGAAGTAGAGGAGGACAAATTCTCCGAGGCTATGTCAGACTATCTCCAAGCTAAAACCAATAAAATACGCTGGGCAGAGCAAGGGTTGGTTTACGGTAATGAGTTTGAAGATTTTAAGAAACGTCTACTGACTAAGTGGTCGCTTCTGAATAAAGAAATTCGCATGCAGTTTATATCTAGTCCTGAGCTTGATAGAGGGCAGCTTTTGCACCTCAAATGTATGACGGTAGACGCCAAGCTTAACGACGTGGATTCGCCAGAGTTTTTTATTAGGGGTACTTATCAAGATTGTTCTAACTCAAAAGACGTTGGTTGGCATCCTCGTTATCGTGAGCTTCTTGATGATTAAGGGCTGGTTGTATTGGGAATGATCCGGCTGGTTGAATAATCAATTTCGGTGCTTCGATAAAGCTGTCAATAAACGCTAATAGATCAAAGGTAAGTAAGCATGGACGCCCCCAATTCTTCCAGCCCCGGAAGACCAACATCTCAAACCATTGACGAAGTCTACTTGGTGCAAAACCCCGCGTTGGGTGCGATTTTGATGTGGAAGTTTGTCGAGGGATATAAGCGTGCTAGTGGTGGAAAACTGCCCTCAATGCCACTTTTGTTTCTCGTGTTGCCGGTGATTTTCAATGAATCCCTGCGCTCGGTGTTGGACAAGACCTTTC
This sequence comes from Pseudomonas sp. T8, assembly GCF_024610635.1. Lineage (NCBI taxonomy): Bacteria > Pseudomonadati > Pseudomonadota > Gammaproteobacteria > Pseudomonadales > Pseudomonadaceae > Pseudomonas > Pseudomonas sp. T8. Next base: position 2,048,461 of record NZ_CP102374.1, on the reverse strand, counting down.
TCACTTCCGGGATGCGATTGTTTGTAGCCAAGTTCTCCCAACGTCAGGAAACCTTGCTGGCTATCCAACGGCGGATGCTCATGTTGCGCGACACATCACTATCCAGCCTATCCATCGCGATCGAAGGGGGGCTCCTCGCTCTTGATCATTCAAATGCGCTGGTCGATTTCAACTCAAAACCCTTTCCCCGAGGAACCCGGGAAGGAATCAGGTCGCTCGCCAAGCAGGCTGACAAACTCGGTGCTTGGTGCAGTTCGCTCACCATTCAGGAAGTCCAGACTGCACTACGGATTGGTTTCTAATGAAATTACAAATGCTCAGACTGATTTTGTGGCCCAAGAACGGCCGAAAATACCGAGATGTTGAATTCACTCCGGGGGCAGTCAACGTCATCAGTGGTTCTTCCAAAGCAGGTAAGTCGGCGGTAATTCCAATCATTGACTACTGCCTGGCTTCAGAAAAATGCGCTATCCCAGTAGGTACGATTCGCAATACGTGTGCGTGGTTCGGGCTTTTGGTGGATACCGATGAAGGCTTGAAGCTTTTTGCTCGCGCGGAGCCTGGGAACCAAAAATCTACCGATGACATGTTTGTGCTGGAAGGGGAACAAATCGAGATTCCTACCAGAATCGAGCAAAAAAATTCAAATCGTGCCGGTGTAAAGGACATTTTGAATAGGCTTTCGGGTCTGCCCAACATCGGCTTTGAAGAAGGCGTGCGCTATGGATTCAAGACACGCCCAAGCTTTCGGGATCTCATGGCTTTCACGTTCCAGCCTCAGAACATCGTGGCCAACCCGGACGTCCTGTTCTACAAAGCTGATACAGCGGGACATAGAGAAAAGCTCAAGGACATTTTCCCCTTCATCCTCGGCGCGGTGACCTCCCAAACCCTGATCGCCACTTGGGAAATGAAAGAGCTCGAGCGTCAGCAAAAGCAGCTGCAGTCAGAGATAAAGACACTTTTCGATGCCTCTGCTCGACTGCGCTCCGAGGCACGTAGCTGGTTTTACCAGGCGCGCGAGTACGGGCTGGTACCCGTGGATGCATCGCTGTCCGATGACTGGGCCGTGGCGTTGACACAGCTTCATCAAATCCTGGAGAAAAGCTCGCGAGATTCTGTGCCTAAATTCGAGGCAATCCAGACCTCAATCAATACCATCGGCGAATTGAAGAAGCGCGAGCAAGTTATCGCGACCAACCTGTTCGCCGGACGGCAGAAGCTCAATGAGCTGTCCCGAGTACAACGTGAGGCCGATGCATATTTAGGTTCGCTGGACACCCTGACAGAGAGGCTGTCGTTATCGACCTGGTTGAAGGGGCTTGTGAGTGATGACATCTCTTCGAAGGCTAATCTGCTCGGGTCTCATTCACTCACAGCGTCAGCTGAGCTGAGTGCGCTATGCGAGGCGCTTCATGGTATCGAGACTCTTGCCCAGCAAACCCCGGTTGTCTCGGCATCTGTGGAGAGTGAGCTGGTTAGGTTACGTAATGCAGTGCGTACCGATGCTGAAGAACTCGATGCAATCAGGTCGGAAATCAAAGCAATCGAGGCTCTAGATACTCAAGCTAAAGGCCTGGCCCTCCGGCAGTCTGACGTTGACCGATACCTCGGTCGGCTTCAGGAGGCCGTTAAGAACTACCAAGCTGCGCAGGTAGACGACGGCTTGACTGGAAAGCTTAAAGAAGTTGAGGACAAAATTGCTGCCCTTGCGCCGATGGTTTCGATAGATCAGGTACGAGAGAAAACCCGCAAGATCTTGAACTCACTCAGTGACTACTGCGCCAAGATCACCCCCGATCTTGATGCCGAATGGAAAGACGCCCGTATTGGTCTGTCGATCACCGACCTTGCCATCAAGGTTCGTCATGATGGCCGAGATGATTTCCTCTGGGAGGTGGGCAGTGGTGCCAACTGGCTCGCTTACCACGTCGCCATGCTATTGGCGTTGCAGAAGCTCTTCATGAGCAAGAAGAATGTGGAGCATCCAGTACCCCATTTCCTGATCTTCGATCAGCCGAGCCAGGTGTATTTCCCGGTGAAACGTGCGGCGAAAAATGAAGAGGAGCATGAGCTCGATGACGAAGATCGCGATGCGGTCAGGAAAGTCTTTGTTGCCCTCGCAGCTGCGGTAAATTCATCTGAAGGGCGTCTGCAAATCATCGTACTTGACCATGCGGACTCTGGGGTGTGGGGCGAAATTCCTGGGGTTATTCTCACCGAGGAATGGCGGGACAAAAAGCTTGTTCCTTCGTGGTTCGAGGAAGCCGCAGTGTAAGTGGCTAACCCCACCGACGAGTTCGGTTGATGACAAAACTGCGGTGGGAGCTGTGGATCGGGTCTACCGGCCAGGTTTCAAGTACAGCAGAGCAGAGGTTGTATTGGCCAACCTCTGCCAAAAAGGCGAGCGCACCGAAGATCTAATCTCGATCTCTCAACCAGAATCCACCGAGAAAGTCATGGGTGTGCTGGATGCTATAAATGGGAAGTGGGGCAGGGGGACGATGCGCTTGGCTAGTGTGCCGACCGATCCGGACTGGGGGATGCGCCGGGAGATGATGAGTCAGAGTTTTATGACACGTGTTGATCAGCTTTTGACAGTATATTGTAAATAAATAGTCAAAACTAACCTGTAGCTTTAAAGGCTGTCATTAGTTAAAGAAGGTTGATGTTTCTAGCCTGCAGGGGCGCTGAGAATTTTGTAAACTATGAGTTGCGACCGAAAAGTGGTAGCAGCACATTTTTGCATTCAATTGCCTCAATATTGTTTGGCTCGGCCTGTAGCCAAAAATTCACCTTGCCTGTGATAGAGTCGAGATAAAATGGGTCTTTGATTTTTTGTTGTGATATATGAGATAGAAAGCCATACGTGCGAATGTAAAATACATCTTGTTTGATCGATCTTCGAAGCTCTCTCGTTATTCTCAAGCTTTTTCCTGAAACAGAGAGTCCGGTAACAATTTTTTTGTTTGTTTCAATCATCAGTCTGGTTTTAGAGTTGTTTGTAGTCAAACCGCTATTAGAAATAATGCACTCGACAACTCCTAAAAAATTAGTTGAAATGTATCCGCCAGAAAACGTCATGTCATCCGCATAACGGGTATAGTTTAAGTTGTGCTTTTTCGAAAGTCTGGAAAGCCGTTCGTCAAGGCCACGTAAAAGAATGTTAGTTAAGTAAGGACTCGTTGATGCCCCCTGAACTAAGCGGCCTTCGTTGCAGCATAGAGCAGCTAGATAATAAGAGACATTCTTAGCGTAGCCGAGACTGAAGAAGAAATTTACAACCCATCCAATTTTAATCGAGGGGAAAAAATCCTTTAAATCCATCTTAAGCAACGTTTTACAATTCAGATGAGCGCTGGCATTAGTGAAGATTGATTTGCCAGGAACGTAGCCATGCGCATTCTCATGCACAGCACAATTTAATAGTATGTTTTTATAGATCCAATCTTGGCACTGGAGAAGACTAGGGTAAGGGGCTTCAATAAGCCTATCTCCCCCTGATCGTTTTTTTATAGTGAATTTTCTATAAAAACTAGAGCTGCCATTTATCATGCGTAGCAAAGTCTCGTACTTTATTCCCATCAGAAATGATAGGTGCTCAAGTTCGAATACAATTGGTGAACCTGACTTTAATAGCGCCGAAACTTGGATAAGATAGGTGTCGATGAGCTCGCGCGCGATGCCGCGACTTACAAAAAAACGCTTCCAATCTTCAATTTTTTTCATAAAAAACCCACAGACGACTACCTTCTAAACTCGCGCTCTAAACCGTAAGGCGTGCGGAAGTGGGCGAAGCCCGCTTTTGTGCGCCTTACGGTTTGCGGAAACGCGCAGCGTTGTAGCATCGCGGACATCGGTATGCTTCACCGCCGATGGCTGCGATATCGGTTATCGAACACCTTAACCTTGGGAGCGACTACACTCCAACGTACTAGCCTCTGTGGGCGGGGGTGAGGATACTACAGAGACGAAAAAAAACAACCCACAGAAAATTGTAAAATTTATGAATCTAAAAGATTTATGTTTGGCGCATACAGTTCGTCTATGTCGATCTTCCGGCCACGCATTTGTATAGGCACGCTCCGCCAACTTTTAGAGCCTGGTAAAACACGGCCCGATCCCGCTAAAAAAACGGATCGGCCAATAGTGCTCAGCGAAATTAAGGAGTTATGTTCAATCACGAGCTGCTTGGAAACCAAAGTGCTAAAAACTTTAAAAAAGACTTCTCCTGATAGCTTGCTTCGTTTAAGCAAGGTATAAGGCTGTAAACCTGAGGATGCCTCATGCAATACTCGAAGAATTGCAAAGTCCGCTCGAAGACGATCAGGTTTCGTGTAATAAATCATGCATCCTCCATGGCTCTATGCAAGACCGTAGATCTTTTTTTCAACTCACTGTTAATAGGCCACCAGAAAACTGGAAAAACACTATTAGGGGTATTGGCTTGTTCTCTGCAGTAAGCCGCTTGAGCGCCATTGTAGCCTAAGCTAGGCAGTTTGATTTTTCCGTGTTCTTGCGAAAGCCCAGCTTCCAGAGCAGTCATCAATGAACGATATTCTCTAGCCAGCTCCTCGGGATAACAATCATCGATAGCTTTTTTTATTTCATGCTGGGCGGTGATTTCTATTCCTGCATCTCTGGCGGCCTTGAGGCCATGCTGAGTGGAGACCAAAACCTTGAACGTTATGGAGAAGTTCTCAACATTGTTTTGCGTAAAGACGCGCATAAGCTCATTGTATCTACTAATTACAGTTTGGCCCGATCCTACAAAATCATCAACGACTACAATTTTATTACGGCCAGATCGTTTGTATGTTTTATATGCGGCACCGAAACTAGAAACTCCTAGAAAACCATTCCAGCCCTCTTTTGTGAAAATATACTTAAGATTGTATACGATTTCTTGAGAGCTATCCGTCCCTGAATCTGCCGCCATAGCTACGATCTGCGTATTTTCTGCGTAATTTTCTACACTCATTACTTCTCGGGCCAGTGCTGTCAGCTTTTCGCTATAATCTGAACTGGATAAATAGAAGAAATTGCTAATGATTTGGATCAGCATTTCACGCGATCGAGCGCATTTACATTCTTCATAAAGCATGTGGCTTAGCTCAGCAACTTTTGATCCAACCCATGGCTGTCGAGCAATCAGAGTAATGACGGCATTGAAAAATTCTTTATTTTCCATGTTATTACTTAATTGAGCTGAGGGTGGATTTAGATTGCCACAGAAAATATGGCCTAAGGCTGCGCTATAGGACTATAGCCGTATCCTTCAAGGGTAATCAAGGTAGGTTAACGCTCATCGCAGGGATCCTGGCCCTAGCTCAAAAATTAGCCTCGCTGAAGCCTCAGCCACTCCCTCAGATTGGCCACTGATTCACCATCGCGAGATATCGCTGTTTTTATCGATGCTGAAACGTTGAAGGGTTTTTTAACGTTATTTTTGATGGAAATGCCATAGTCTGAATGTGCTTGATTAATGGTTACTGGTGAGTGACCGCCCCCTTAAAAGTCATTAGGATAGCGTTTTAATAAGCAATCCATCCTAGGAAACTAACAAATGTCTCGTCTAGCTGAATACCGAAAGCTCGAACAACAATTAGCTGCGCAACTCGCAGAGCTTGAGTCCATGAAAAGCGATTCCGGCCTGAAAAAAGAAATGGAATTTGAAACAAAGCTGCGCGTTTTGCTCGCCGAGTACGGCTATAGCCTCCAGAACGTGATCAACTTGCTTGACCCACACGCAGGTCGTCGTGCACCAGCAACCGAGTCCAAATCCGGTACCCGCAAGCCGCGCCAGGTCAAGGTCTACAAAAACCCGCACACCGGCGAAGTCGTCGAAACCAAAGGCGGCAACCAGAAAACGCTGAAAGAATGGAAAGCAAAATTCGGCTCGGACACCGTAGAGTCTTGGCTGACCAAGTGAGTTCGATTTGAGTACAAAAGGGCCCCTCGAGGGCCCTTTTTAATGGCGTTTTTCCAGTAACATTAGATTCTAGCGGCACTATGCATCAGACCTCGAATGAGGCAAATGATTGCCATTGCTTTCGACCCAAAGAGGATGTGCGTCTGCTTTGTTCGATTGCAGAATCACCGAGGTCAACAAGGGAGGGGCGCGCGACCTCTCTGTCAGACTTTGTAATAATTCGCTTCACATAAGACGTTCCGAAACATTGTAGGATCTCATCCCCAATTTTTTTCAGGTCTATATGAACACCCTCCTGGAGCCTCCCAGTAGCTTTTTTCAACCCGAATACTGCATCAGTTCGCTCTTCGCTATTAAGCGTAGGTCGCGTTTTTTAAGGCCGCTTAACCTCGAAGTTCCGTCTTTGAGTTTCTCCGCGATTACCTACTCCAAGACTAACTGTGTCATCCCCAAAGCTTCGCCTCCTTGCATACGCTCAGGGAAGTCTTTCTCTCTTGCGCCTTTCGCTCTGAACATCAAATCCGCTCCTTCGAGCAGGGATTCGCTTGTTCGTGAAAAACACTCATTCACCCTAGTTCTTCGAGAGATAGAATAATCCCTATGGAATGGATTGCTGATCCCACGGCATGGCTTGGCCTGCTGACCCTGATCGTGCTGGAGCTGGTGCTCGGCATCGATAACCTTGTGTTCATTGCCATCCTGGCTGACAAGCTGCCGCCAGAGCAGCGGGATCGTGCCCGTGTCATCGGCCTATCCCTTGCGTTGCTGATGCGTCTTGGCTTGCTGGCCAGCATCTCCTGGATGGTGACCCTGACCGAACCTTTGTTCGAGGTCTTCGACAAGACGTTCTCGGGTCGAGACTTGATCATGCTGTTTGGTGGTGTGTTCCTGTTGTTCAAGGCAACCATGGAATTGCATGAGCGACTCGAAGGACACATGACCGAGCGTTCAGGTAATGCGGCCTATGCGATGTTCTGGCCTATCGTGGCGCAGATTGTGGTACTGGATGCGGTCTTCTCACTGGACGCTGTGATCACTGCTGTGGGCATGGTGGAACACCTGTCGGTCATGATGATTGCTGTGGTGATCTCGATTGGCCTGATGATTATCGCCAGTAAGCCACTGACTAACTTCGTCAACGGGCACCCCACGGTCATCATGCTCTGCTTGGGCTTCTTGATGATGATCGGTTTCAGCCTCACAGCTGAGGGTCTAGGCTTCCACATTCCGAAAGGCTATCTCTACGCAGCGATTGGCTTCTCGATCTTGATTGAGCTGTTCAACCAGGTGGCTCGCTCGCGTCGCAAGAAGAGCGTGCAAGGTCATCGCCCTATGCGTGAGCGTACCGCGCATGCCGTTTTGCGTTTGCTGGGTGGTCACAAGTTGGGGGCAGATGAAGTCGGCGAGGAAATCGCTGACATGCTCTCAGGCGGAGATGCCGATCAGGTTTTCCATCGACGGGAACGCGTCATGATCAGTGGCGTTCTTCAGTTGGCGGAGCGACCTATACGCAGTGTCATGACACCTCGTGCTGAAATCGACCACATTGACTTGGCCGATACTCCAGAAGAAATCCGCACCACACTGATGCACTCGTCGTACTCCAGGTTGCCGTTAGTCCGAGAGGGTCGGGTTGATGAGCCGTTGGGTTTCGTCCACAAGAAGGAGTTGCTGAAAGAACTGTTGGCAGGTAACCAGCCAAATCTGGAAACCATGGCCCGCAAAGCGATCAACTTGCTGGACAATTTTACGATTCTCAACGCGCTGGAACAGATGCGTAAAGAGTCGACTCACATCGCTTTCGTGGTGAACGAATTTGGTGACTTCATTGGTATTCTTACCATGACCGACATCCTCGAATCCATCGCAGGTGAGTTGCCCGATGCCAGTGAAATTGAAGGCCCGAACATCGTTGCTGAGGATGGAGGTTTCCTCGTCAGCGGTGCGCTGAACCTCAGCCAGATTCGCGAGCACATCAGCTTCCAAGCTAAAGCGACTGATGACTATCAGACGCTCGCAGGGTTGGTCATGAGTTTGCTGGATCGTCTGCCAATCATTGGGGATAAGCTCAAGTGGCAGGAGTGGAGCATGACGGTTGTAGAGGTCGAAGAGCGCCGGGTGACGAGGGTGTTGTTGCGTAAAGAATAAATGTAGAAACAAAGGCCGCATTTGCGGCCTTGTTTTTTTAGGGTGTTACTCGTGTGAATGGCCGTGCTCAGCGCTTTCGGAGGTTGCGCCTTTTTCACCGCCGCCGCATGCCGTCATCAAACCCAGGAAGCAGATCAGGAGCATCGAACGGATCAGAGTTGTTGGGGTTTTCATTGGAAGACTCTTCAAAAACGGATGAAATAAATGGTCTGTGTTCAGGCTGAGCACCGCATTTTCGGCAGTAGGACAGCCATCGCTGCTTCGGGCTACTGTTTGACGCCCAAGTAATCACCGGTCGTTTTCAGTGAGATGGTCACGTCGTTGTTGCTGCGATTACGCCAAAACCAACCGTGGGTGCCGTCAAAAATGGCGGTGAACTCACCTTTGTCACTTTTGACTTGCTTGCCCTTGGTGTAGCTGTGGAAGTAACCCTTTTCACCGTTGTAGGGCTCGCCATGGGTGTCATAGTTCACAGGCCCACCAGCCACTGTCCATTCATAGCTGACGGTTTTGTTCTTCAACATTTCCAGTTTGATTTCTGTCCCTTCACCTGGCTTGAGCGTGACGGTCATTTGATCCGTCTTCAAAGCAGGGTCAGGTGTCGCCACCGGCTGGGCAGCAGGTTTCGCAGTAGGTTGGGCTTGCGCAACCTGCGAAGCTGGAGCTGGAGCTGGAGCTGGAGCTGGAGCTGGAGCTGGAGCTGCTGGTTGCGGTGGCGCTGCATCCGCCAACGCCTCTTGGGCAAGGATGATCTTCAATTCGCCCATTTGGGTCAGACCCAGTGCGCGGCCCACACCCGTAGGATCAACGGCATATTCCGAAGGCATGACAACGGTCGCTCCATTGAGCGATTGCGCCACAAGTGCTGGTTCCCGGTGAGCGAAAGCAAGCTCGAAGAGGCCCAGCAGTCCTACCTGCGCTACGGGCGTTGGTCGTTGCTGCTGAGCTGGGTGCCCATCATTGGCGATCCACTGACGGTCGCCGCCGGGGTCATGCGCGAGCCATTCTGGAGTTTCCTGCTCATCGTTACCTTGGCCAAGGGCGTGCGTTATCTCGTGCTGACCGCCGTTACACTGGGGTGGGCATGACGACGGTTCATACGACCCCGCATGCTTCGCTAAATCCGGGTTCTCAGCCCACCGGTCATGCTAAGCAAGATGAGCGAAGGTCATTTTCCAAGAAACGGGAGGTTCTCTTCTCTAACGGCGTGAGCGGTTTCATCGTATAGAAACGGGAGGAACATATAGCGACGGCCCCGGATTACAGGAGTGGCTTCGTGCAAAAGGGAGCATGAAAACACCACCGCTCCTCCAGTCGGGGCACTGTACAGAGCTTTTCCAAACTCTGGAAAATTCAGCGCACCTCCATCGTACTCTCCCGAATTAAGAAACAAGGACACGGCGAAGCGGCGATGCGCTGTGCCCTTTGTAGTGTTATCCCTATGGCGGAAGAAATGCCCGCCTTCTTCGCTGCTGTAACAGGCCACCATACAGCGCTCCATCCGAGTGGTATTGAACTGGAAGGCTTTGTGTATCTCCGGAATAAGTCGGCTGTTTATACGCCGCGTACATGCTTTGGATAGAGCCTCATCTTCTATAGTGCAGTCGCGTCGTTGTTTGTGGTTATGGTCGGTGATTTGGATTGTTTTTCCTTGCCTTTCCACCATAAAGCCAGATTCCTGCCCACCATGGTCATCGTAGTAACGTATCAGCGCTTTACACAATGCAGGTTCGAATATACGGGGAATCACCAGAACGGGTGCTTGTTGAGTGGCTGCATGTGCTTTTTCCAATAACGGCAAATTATCCAGACAGCGCATCAATGAGAGGATATGGCTCTGAGTCGGTTCTTCTACTGGAATGACAGCTAAGACGCGCAGCGCAGGATCTAAAATATAGGTCATTTGCCTGATGCTACCGTCTACCTGCAATGCACCGTAGAGCGAACTCACTGAACGGTCAAAATCCCAGATGACGCGCATCCCTGGTATCGAATCCTGTATCCGCCCAAGCTTTTCGTCTTCTGGGTCTACGGAAACACCAAAGAAACAGACGTGATCGTCATCAAACCGTCTGCGATGAGTCTGAACGCCTTCCAGAATTTTGATTGATGTAGGATCAACCGAAGATCCCAGGAAAGAAATTACTACATACCGACCGGCAATAGTGTCGAAGCAAAAACGCTCTTTTAGTTGAGTGCGGCAATAGAACCAAGGGGCAGGTTCACCGACTGAAAATGCAGTGGCACGCATAACAACTCCTTGCCGTAGCAGTGATCGTAATAGCAGTAAAGCCAAGAAAGACGTGCCGTGCATGCCTTGTTGTCAATTGAGTCGCTTACAGGTGGGCTACGGTGCCGAAAGCTGTGATAACGAAGGCAGAGGTAAACCCTCTAGCTGAAGTACCGATGGATCTGGCAAATTTCCGGAATCGGTCGATCACCACGCATGAACAAAATAAGCATGCTTGATTGATGAAGGCTATTGGCCATATTGTACGAAGCGTGAGAGGTCTCACGGCTAAAAAAATATGAGCATGGAGCAAGCCCTGATGAAACTGTCTGCCGTTTTGATCGCCGCTTTACTTTCGATTACGTCCGTTGCTGCCTTCGCGCACAGCGGCGGTACTGATTCAAAAGGTTGCCATCGCAACCATAAAACGAACGACTACCACTGCCACTAAACGGTAAAAGCCCAGCTTGAGGCTGGGCTTTGATGCAAGCTGGCTTCTTCACATTTGTGGAGGCCAGTTATGCGATTCACCTTGGCATTCCTTGCACCAGGCATAGAGTGCGTCGTACATGATCAGGCCATGCATAAGCATCTCATGGTCGTCTGCAAAGCGATGTGACAGTCCCAGTGAGATTGCGTACAACCCAGCCGATTGCGGCGTCAGATCCAGGCGCGAGGTATCTGCTCCGCGCACGATCTTGGCCAACTGCTGCAAGGAGGGCTCGCTGAGTTGGTAGTTCTGCAGAAACGCATCGAAGCTGCACAACTCCCCTTCGTGGGTAGTGACAGTGCCGTCACCAATACGTACAGAAAGAAATACGCGCCGCCAATGACCCAAGGGTTGGCAGACACCTGCTCACTAAACGCTTCCTGCTGGGTTTTGAGATTTGTCAGGTCGAGATATTGGCCTAGATCGAAGATAAAAAAAGAACTGATCAGCGCAGTTATCACCACCAAAAGTATGAGCTTACGAAGGTTCATGAGAGTGGATCCTTTAGCGTAGAAACTGAACACTCCTGAAAGCCGCCCAGCAAGGCTGATGGTGGAAGATCGTCAGTTCCATTGAGTAAACGATCACGATAAGAAAGTGCTGCAGGGCTCTGTGAAGGCCATTGTCGATCGAAGTCCTGGAGGAAGGCCGCATGGTCGTATTCAAGCGAGATTGCTTCGACATAGAGTCCGAGCAACTGAGCGCGATAAAGCGCCTGGGGATGGGGGGTGGAAGCTATCCGTGTGACAAGCCCTTTACGTTCTGCGTTGAAGTTTGGAAGGCCGGCAGCACCGTTATTTATCACCGCCCCAGAACCCCAGCTCAAGGCTGCGGGGGAGCAGGTGTGGCTGGTGGCTAATACGTCGATTTTTCGTTCAGCCATCCAATCCGCCAATTCCTTTTGGCGATCAACAGATTTTAATGCCTGACGTGAACACTGCCAGCCGGCAAGTGAACGCTCATCACCATGACTGATGGCGACTGTACGTCCGGCGACTTCGACCAGTGCATGGGCAGGACGCAACGAAACTGAAGTCCTCAACGAGGGAAGAGTAGCGAAGGTCTCACACAGCAATTCATGGATAGAGTTTGACCGAGCGACCGTGAGTTCGGTTACCTCCTCAGGATAGGCGCACCCGCATCCCGTTCCGCTGTCTTCCACGCGAACTAACTCAGTTTCGACGTTACCGCGAAGAAGAACGTGAGGGGTAACGCGTTCCTCGATACCCCGGAAGATTTCTGGATCACGATCAAACCAGTGCAAGTCGCCGTTGAATACAGCAAGAGCTTCTGGCTCATCTGCTAGCAACATTTCCAGCGCATCTAACGCATAAGTGTTTCCGTAAAGGCCACCCACGACGTAGAGCGTTTTGCAGCCAAATTGTGCTGGGCCGTTGAATGCCGTGGGCGGCAACCTGTAGTCCAGGGATTTCGCCAGCGCCGCAGGGACGTTATCAGAAACATTTATCCCTACTAGGGTGGCGTGTACGCCAATCAAACTGAACGCAAGAATGGCAACAAAACCCAGCAGTCCAGCAACGAAGAAAGACCTACGCATCGTTCGTTCTTCGCTGATGAAACCACGATCCGTCAGGACGGGATCATGAAACGGGTAGCTGAAAATCTGAAGCCCTGCGACCAGTAATAAATCAACGCCTGAACTCATCGCCCAATGGCTGGTGCTCATCAGCTCCTTGGTGCTGTGCTGCGGTAAAACCAAGCCAAGCACCCAGACAAGGGCAATCAAGAAAATTCCAGCTTGGGCCGCATCGGTCATGATGGAACTGCGAAGTCCACCACGCAGGCTGTAAGCCAGCGTCACCACGGTGAACAACGAGGCGGCTAAGATAAACCCAGTGCTACCGGCAGCACCATAATAGCCACCGACCACAGCGGTGTTGCTCCAGACTTCGTTAAAGAGTCTGATAAGAATAGCCGCGCTGAAAGCCAGTGCAGCAGATCGACCGTAATTGGTGGTCAGAAAGCTGACCAGTCCCGTCGCTCCAAAACGTCGGCGCAGCCTGAATATGACTAAACCTGCCAGCGGGATCGAAAGCCAATACGTGGCATAAGCCAGGCCACCAATCAACCCATAGCTTGCGCCCAAGTTGGCAGCGTTCGTCACCGATTTGGCGAAAATCCAACTGATAAAAATACTCGATGTAAGTAGCCAGGGAGCCGCGCTACGACCTTGAGAATCTTCGCCATGGAAAAAGCCACCCAGGGTTACAGCACGAGGTGACAATGCAAACATAATGAGGCCATAAATCAGTAAAAACCCCCAAAAAAACACACCTAGTAGACTATTCGGCTCCATTGATCCACTCCCTAATCTTTTAATGCGCCGGCGCAACTCGAGCCCTGACCAGCGGTGCAAGCAAAGCAATGGTCGCGTGTATTGATGGGGTTATTTTCCAAGCTTGAAGATTGGAGCAAGTCACGCAGATGAGGCCGGTCACGACCAATCAGATCAGGCATGAACATCGGCAGGTCTAGCATTTGGTTGAAGTCGCAGTCGTAGAGGTAACCTTGCCAGTCGACGCTGACCAAGTTCCGGCACATGACTGCATCGAGATTCTCTGATCGATAGCTATCTCTCAGCAGCTGCATGTAATTACCGAACTGCCCCTTGCTAACCAGGGTGCTTCCAAATCGGGCAATCGGTTGGTTGGTAATAGTCAGGAGATGGTTGAACTGAATGCCGAAATCCTCAGCCAAGTGAGCGTTGTAATCGATCTCGAGCTGAGCCTGCGGCGGGGGCAAGTTTGCGCCTTGAGGGTTGTAAACAAGATTCAGGATTAAGCCGGTATCAGAAAGGCCGTATCCAAGACTGTTGAGCTTCTTGAGGCCTTCAATACTGGCGTCGAATACCCCATCACCTCGTTGCTTGTCGACATTCTCACGGGAATAGCAAGGCAGAGATGCAGTCACATCTACTCCTTGTTCTGCCAGAAACTCCGCTAAGCCTTCATACCCTGGCTCACTGAGGATCGTTAAGTTACAGCGGTCAATGACTCGCAATCCTTCTCGCCGAGCATGGACAACGATTTCTTTGAAACGGGGATGCATTTCAGGAGCGCCACCCGTCAGATCAAGGGTTTTCACTGGATGGGCATCAATGACTTGATGCAACAGCGCCAGACTTTCATCCGTCATGGATTCCTTGCGAGTAGGGCCTGCATTGACATGGCAGTGCAGGCAACGCTGGTTGCAAAGGTAGGTGAGGTTGATCTGCAAGGCTTCCAGATGCCCACGGCGGAGGGGCGGAAAGCTCAGTGCATTCAGAAGCGGTAACATTGCGTGCATGGCGTACCTACTCTCGAAAACTGATGTTCTGAGGCCATAGCCTCTCGATGTTCCAGATTGATCTCTCTTAACCGGCTAGTGATCGCTCTGAGGCCTTCTAGCACGCGTCCTCTCAACCCCGACGTCGCCAAATATCTACTTGCTGACTATTGGACTTTTCAGTCCGTAAACCAGGAAAATTTACGTATTTCAGTATTGAGCACCGATGCTAGAAGCCTATTATCTGTCAGAAAAAATTGGTTTTGACTCATCACACGCCTCCGACAGACAGTACGTGATCGAGATACAAAGCATCATTTGATGCCGAGTGGTCGATCCAGCGACATTGAACCACCACCACGTGCGACTATGAGCAATAGCAGACCTGTCCAGGAAAGGTGTGTTGGCCAGGCGTCAGGGTAGACAAACACTTGGATTACAAAAGTCATGCCCAGTAATGCGAATGCTGATAGTCGTGAGAACAGGCCCAGCACAAGAAGCAGTGAAAACAAATGTTCGCTGTAGGTAGCAAGATGCGCGGCTAGTTCCGCAGAGATAAATGGCAGTGAGTATTCTGTGCGAAACAGCTCATAGGTACTGGGCGTGATCGTCAAAAAATCACTGACTTTGGTGCGTCCTGACATCAAGAAAATGGCCGCGATGGATAGGCGAGCAACCAGCACCAATAGCGAGTCACCAATCATTAAGCCGAGTCGGTCTGCAATGCGGTTCCACATGCCTCGCAAAGATTTGTCGGCTGTGGACGACGTATTTCGTATCACGTCCATGATGTGCTCCGTTGGTTAAGTTGGTGTTAAGTCTTCAGCAGAGCTATGGGTGTTTACAGCGACGAACGCGTCGACACTGAACAAGCGGGCAATGAGTTCTGCCAGATCCAAATCAGACTGAACCTCAAGGGCTTTTTCTGCGGCCAGTTCAAGCGGCAGGTGTGCCGCGCAGGCGTCTAGAAACGTGCAATCCGCTGCACTGACGGCCTCCCAACAAACACGACCTTGCTTGCGCGTCAGAAGTGCTCCTTCGCCGCGCCAGTCTAGCTCGTCAGGCATGTCCCTCTGTTCTCGATTGAGGCGCCAAATGGTGTAGGCCGGGTGGTCTGGGAACCAGGCCCAACGGGAAGCGACCTTCGGTGTGAGCCGGCTACGGGCCAACTCTTTTTGGGACAGGCTCGCTAACGCGCTCGGATTAATGTCGGGTTCATCTTTAGCGCAATGGACTTGTGTCCAGAGCAGATCCAGGCGGGCGACATCACCCAGATATGACATTTCTCGCGCATGCTCAAAAGCGTCGAGAAAATCCGGGAGATCAGCGCCGTAGTGCAGCAGCCGGGAATCCGTCGGTGGCGACTGCCGGGCATAAATCGCTGCGGCAGCCTTGAGCCAGTCTGTCCCGACCAAACGCTCGATGGTGGGAAAGTTGGCGAGCAATGCGTCCGTGGATCCTTTCAATACAGTGTTGCGGTACACCAAAAAACCGGGCTGTTCGATTAGAGCAGTCATTCCAGTCGAATTTCGCTCATATAACGCATCGACGAATGCATCCTGAAAGCTTGCGAGTGGTGTGTTCATATCGTCACTTCCGATGGTCGCCTCTTACCGATGTTCAGCACCGTCTGTGCTCTGTCTCGTTCAGCCAGCAAGACGTCGAACCCTGGGATATTGTCGTCGCGCTCGATCAAGGTCGGGCGCATTCCGATCCGTTCGATAACGCGTTGATAGAGCAACCAGACGTCGTCAGCGATTGGGGCATCGTGAGTGTCTATCAGTAACCGCGTATCTCCAGGATCCACCGCGTGGCCTGCTAAATGGATTTCCACGATTGCCTTGGCCGGGAAGGCATCCAGATACGTTCCCGCATCAAAACCCAGGTTTTGCGCGCTGATGTGGACGTTATTGACATCCAGCAGTAACCCACAACCAGTTCTCGCGCTCAGCTCGGTCAAAAAGTCGAGTTCGCTGAATTCATGACCATCCAGGCGTAGGTAATGGGTGGGGTTTTCAACGGCAATAGGACGTCCTAGGGCGTCCTGTGTCCGATGGATATTGCTTACGATGCGTTGTAATGCCTCGACCGTGCGAGGAAATGGCAGTAGGTCAGGATGATACTGCCCACGCCATGCTGACCAGGCTAGGTGTTCGGAAATCAACGCAGGCTGAACGTGATCTACCAGTGCTTTCAGGCGCTTCAAATGGTTTTCGTCCGGCGGACAATCGGCAGCTAGTGAAAGTGAAACGCCGTGCAGCGACAGCGGGTGTTGACTCCCAATTGCCTCCAGCCATGCGAGACGGGGGCCACCACCTACCATATAGTTTTCCGGATGAACTTCGAACCAGAGCCCCTCAGTCGTGCAGTCAAGCGCATCTGAGTAATGATTCGGTTTCAGGCCGAGCCCGGCCCCCATCTGGCGTTCAGTTTTCATGGTTGGTGTGCCCCCGTGGTATTACGATTACTTAGGTGCGAGAGTACCCATGCCCTTTGGAGTCTTGATGGAGGTGCAAGTACCCGCAGGGACGTTTTTCCAGGCATTAGACTGGTAGTCCACTTTGGCGGTGCCTGCACAGGTGGTACCTGCACCTGCCTTGCAATCGTTCTTGCCTGCCAGGGAAACGCCGTAACATTTCTCCATGGCGCCTGCGGCATCAGGAGTCTCTGCGGCCATAGCACCTGCAGCGAATGTAGAGAAGGCAACAGCGAGGGCGGCAAGCTTGAGATTGTTCATGGTTGTGTCTCCAGATGATGGGGGTTGGTCGTCGCATCAGCGCTTGAGCACCGTGCTTGCGATCCAAAAGGTAGTTCGATGGTTTTTCACATCCGGTTACAGCGACCGCAAAATATTTTTCAAACCTGCAAAGTTGATTCGCTTGTTACCTTATGCCGGTAACCGCATGTAAGATCCGCTGCCCGTCACTAACGCTGGCTTCATGCAGGAGCGAGATATTTTTACTTTTCGTGTAACCAGAGCGAACGATGGAACGAACTACACATAACGACGTGTTGCGCAGTCGAGAGCTCCACCTTCAGGCTCTGTTTATCGCAGGTCTGGACGGAGATGAGCGGTCTTATCGAACGTTTTTATCGGAGTTAAGTGGTCATCTTCGTGGTTTTTTACGCTCGAGACTTCAGCAGCGACCTGGTGAAGTCGAGGATTTGCTGCAAGAGGTTTTGCTGGCCGTTCATAATGCGCGCCAGACTTATCGGATAGACCAACCGCTGACGGCGTGGGTTTTTGCCATTGCGCGTTACAAACTCACCGATTTTTTCCGAGGGAGGTCACGTCATGACGTGTTCAACGATTCCCTCGACGATGCGGCAGAGCTATTTGCCGAGCCACATCTTGAACCTGCGCAGGCCAGTCGCGACCTCGGCAGGTTGCTTGAGCAGCTACCTGAACGTCAGCGTCTACCTATCGTGCACGTGAAAATAGAAGGGCTGTCTGTTACTGAAACCGCTCAAATGACGGGGTTATCTGAGTCTGCGGTGAAGATAGGGATACACCGAGGTCTTAAAGCACTGGCGTTAAGAGTTAGAGGTGCACGATGAATACTGATGATTTTATTTCCCTGCTCGCGTCGGGTGTGGCCCCGGTTGACCGCAGGACGCTCACTAAGCGATTCAGCGGCGCGGTTCTGGCCGGCCTCTTGGGCGCCACTTTGCTGGTAATAGCAATAATGGGCGTTCGGCCAGACCTGGGCCAGGTCATGGCTACACCGATTTTTTGGGCTAAGATCGCCTTCCCGCTTTGTCTGATGCTCGGTGCGCTGAGCATGGTAATGAGGCTGGCTAGACCTGGGGTAGCCTCGGGCCCCGGAAAAATTCTGATTGTTGCCGCTGTCGCTTCGGTGTGGGTCGGATCTATCTATGTACTCTTGGTAGCCCCACCTGACGACCGTGTTGCGATCATTCTCGGCGAAACCTGGCAGGTATGCGCACTTAACATAACCTTGCTATCGATTCCGGGGTTTATCGCTGTGTTTTGGGCGCTACGCGGTCTCGCACCAACCAACCTGACGCTGTCAGGAGCCTGCGGCGGACTACTCGCAGGCTCTATGGCAACACTTGCGTACTCCATTCGATGCCCCGAGATGCAAGTACCATTTTGGGGGGTGTGGTACTTGCTGGGCATGCTGGTGCCAACGGCATTAGGCGCATTACTCGGACGACGTTTGCTGCGCTGGTAGCAGATCGTGCGCATCACCTGTGCTGGCGGCAAGAGAGATCTGCCTGCGCTGTTACTACAGGTGATGCGTGAACCGGACGCATAGTGGGATCAACAAATGAGCACGCTGAAATGTCATGATCCATGCCTGGTATTGCTTTGCAAGCGACCTGCTTTAGGCCACTCAAAACAGCGCCTGGCAGAGGGCGTTGGTAAGGAACGCGCCCTGGATATCGCTCAGTTGCTTCTCGATTGCGCTATAGAAGACCTTTTAGTTTTTCCGGGCCCTCGAGCTTTGGCTCCTGATCAAGGACAACACCAGCAATGGGGTCAGGCTCTGTGCGAGAGCGCACTCTGCATTCCACAGAATGAGGGAAACCTCGGTGAACGCTTAAATGCATTGGATATGCAGCTCCGTAACCTGGGTCACCAGTACCTGATTTACATAGGAAGCGACTGTCCATTGTTAGGCCCTCATGACTATCAACGTGTGAGCGAACAACTTCAGCACTCAGATACAGTGCTCATGATGGCGCAAGATGGTGGCGTTGTTCTTATGGCCTCTCGTAAGCCTTGGCCGACCTTGAGCGCTTTGCCTTGGAGCTCTCAGCATCTCGGTCAAGCGCTAGTCGAATGTTGTCGGAGTTCGGGCCACTCAGTTTCGCTGGCTGGTGAGTTATTCGACATCGACCTCCAAGAAGACCTAAAGCCCTTGCTAGAGGCATTGGCTCACGATGCACGACCTGCGAGATTAAAACTGAAAAACGCGTTGGCAGATCTACTGGAAGTATCAGATGCAAAATAAAGGCTCTGTCAGCGTTATCGTGCCTTGCTGGAATGACGAAGCAGCGCTGGAAAAGCTGCTCAGTCATTTAAATCTAATGGCAAAAAATGAGCGTGAGTCACTACAACTGATCGTGGTTGATGCGGCCCAAAGCGCGAATTGCCTAGAGATTTGTCAGCGCCATGGTTCGCTTTGGGTACCTGCATCACCCTGCCGAGGTGAGCAGCTTCGCTTGGGGGCAAGCTACACAGTTCATTCGATTCTCTGGTTTTTGCATGCGGACGCTCATCTGACGTGTAATTGCTTGCCTGCTATCCGTGATGCAATCGACTCTGGCGCATCGGGAGGATATTTCGCATTCAGATTCTCCAATGCCAGTTGCTGGCAAAGCAGGTTGTTAGAAAAACTAATCAATGTGCGTACCCGTTTTGGGATTCCTTATGGCGACCAGGGGTTGTTTTTCCAGCGTGATATCTATCTGTCGTGCGGACAACATGATGCGTCACCGTTGTTTGAAGAGGTCGAACTGGTGAAGCGCGTCCGAGAGCAAGGCCGATTCGTAGAGCTAGCTCAAGGTGTGGGAGTTGATGCCAGGCGCTGGCAGCGCGATGGCTGGTGGCGTCGTTCGTTGCGTAATCGTTTGCTCGCGATAGCTTATTACGTGGGTGTCCCAGCTTCCCGATTAGCAGCCATTTATAGTTCACGGAAATAATCACTTTGCTGGCCTGCATGGCCCGTGCACTCCCGAAAATTCGGTCATCCCAGATTGGATTGCTAGTGTTCGCTCAAAATCCTAAGGTAGGGTATGACTTAAAAAACGGCGGCCATTATCAGGCCTCCTTTAGATGCGTCCTGACTGCATAGGGGGACTATTTACAAGTCAAACCTTGTAGTTTGTGGCAGGCACCTGCTAAGCCATCCAGGACGATGTGCGGTTCAATCCCCCAAGGATCGAATTGCGCCGCTGAGTCACGATTAACCCAGGCGCACTTCAAACCCGAGTGCATTCCCCCCAGAACATCAAAGGGGTTGCTTGAAACCAAGCAGATATCTGAGCAGTGCAGCGCACATACGTCGATCAGATGGTCATAAACTTCTGGCGCAGGTTTGAAGGAGCGCACCGACTCTACGCTTACGACCTCCGTGAAGAACTCGCGAACATCTGCGTGCTGTAGCAGCCGCTCAACTGCTTGCTTACTACCATTTGAAAATGCGTACCGGTGCAAACCACTGCTTACCATTTCCTCCAACGCGTCGCTTACATCAGCGAATGCGTCAAGCTCTGAGTAGGCATCCATGAGCATCTGGATGTCAGCACTATCAAGTTCTATCAACTGCTCACGACAGGCGAAGATCAATGCTTGGCGAGTACAGATAGAAAAGTCGCAATAATCACGCATTAACCCCCTGCGAAAGCTGTACTCCAGTTGTTTCTGTCGCCAAGTCTTCGCCACGTCTACAGTTTTTTCACCAATCAGTTGGGTCAATTGGCCTAGCATGCCCTGAGTGTCGATTAACGTTCCGTAGATATCGAATGCAACTGCCTTGATCATGGTTAGTTAATCCCATCATGAATAAATTAAGAACCTAACAGTCCAAAACTTATTAAATTTAGGCCCAGCGCACCATAACTAGATCGATCACCGTAATCAGTTCTTGATGCGAGAGCCCGGATTTGGTTTGGGTGCGCAGACCATTCATTATGCAATGCATTAAGAGGGCAAGCTCTGCCGGAGTCTTATCCGCAGGAATTTCACCGTTCTGCTGGGCTCGTTCAAACGCCAACTCGAATACTCGGCGGAATCGCTTGGAGGCTAGGATCACCAAGTGATGTATCGCCGGGTCAGAAGATGAAAACTCGTTAGCTACGTTCACGAGCATGCAGCCACGGGGGGTATCTCGCGAGGCATCCTCGAGCACGGACATCAGGTATTCTCGAATGAAATCGAGCGCGTACTCAGACTCGTCAAGGCGCTTACGCATAAACCTTGCTCGCCCCTCGAAATATCGAGTGAATGCAGACTCGAATATGCTCTGTTTGTTACCAAAGCTTTCATAAAGACTGCTTTTGGAAAGACCGGTAGCTTCAAGCAGATCCTGCAGGCTCGTGGCGTCATAGCCCCGGCTCCAGAAAAGCTCCATGGCATTTTCCAGTACGAGTTCAGGGTCAAAGATTCTGGGGCGTCCGCGATTCATGCTTCCATTATGGACTGATCGGATTTTTTTTCAAAGCCCGACCGGGTAAGGCTGCTGGCGACACTGAGGAGTCCATTCCTTTAACCCCTGCAACTGGTGCGAGTATCATTCCACTGGGGTGGTTCATAGGTAGAAACTGACTTATGAACCGATCAGTCCCAAAATAAAAAGTGACCCTCAGTAAATTTTTCCAGAGGTCGTTGGACACTCGGAGCTACAACCGAACCATATTAAGGACTGATTAGTCCGCAAGTCGAGGTACTCACAATGCTCAGCGAATACCAAATGACTCTCCCGTCGCTTACTCCTGAAACTACCGAAGGTCATGGCCGGGATGTACTGACTAAGGCCAAAGCACAGACAGGGTTTATCCCTAACATGTATGCACGCATGGCTAATTCACCAAGTTTGCTCGAAACCTACCTGCAAGGCTATGCAGCCTTTAGAAAAGAATCAGGGTTTTCTTCGGAAGAACAAGAAGTCATCTTCTTGGTTATCAGCCGCGAGAACGGATGTGAATACTGTATGGCTGCTCATAGCACGTTGGCAGACATCATGTCAGGCGTGACCCCAGAGGTGACTGACGCAATTCGCAACGGCACACCAATCAGCGATTTGAAGCTTGCCGCTTTAGCCGAGTTTACCAATGTAATGTTCCAGACCCGTGGCCTACCAACTGAAGAGTCAGTTCAGGCGTTTTTCAAGGCTGGCTTTAGCGAGCGGCACATCCTCGAGATCGTTCTAGCGTTGGCCGTGAAGACCCTCAGCAATTACTCCAATCACCTCTTTCATACTCCACTTGATGAGAAGTTTGCAGCCCGCGCTTGGACGCAGAGCTGATTTAAAACTGTTATGCCGGTTGAACGCTTCTAGGTTGCCTTTTAGCGTCAACTGGTGAGGTTGTAAGGAATGCGTGTTCGCGTAAGAAATATATAACACAGATTTATTCAAGCGCCGCCCGGTTTTTTATATCATGAGAGAGAGGCCAATAATGAAAAGTGTTCGATCTGTTTTTAATTTTCTAATGGCGACATTGCTAGTCGCATCCCCATCAGCATTCGCAAGCCAGAAAACAAAAGTTTCGGAAGCAGATGTTAAAGTTATTTTTTTTGATGTAAATGAAACCCATCCTGGATCTTCACCCCCTGCAAAAATCAGTCGGAGACGCGCTCGGTGGTCGACCTGACTTGCTGAAAATTTGGTTTTCGACAGTGCTGCATTATTCGTTAGTAGAGACGTCAATTGATCAATATCATGATTTTGGCCAAGTAGGGGCGGCGGCATTAATTATGGTTGCCCAAGCGAATGGATTGAAGCTTAGTCAAGACCAAGCAAAGGAAGCCATCGCCCCCATCACCAAACTTCCGACGCATCCTGATGTTCGCGAGGGATTAGAGGCGCTGAAGAGTAAAGGCTACAAATTGGTGGCGCTGACAAATTCGTCACGCCCCGCCGTAGAGAAACAATTGAAAAATGCAGGACTGTACGATCTGTTTGACGAGTATTTGAGTGGCGAAGCTGTTCATAGTTATAAGCCAAATCTAAAGGTTTATAACTGGGCTATGCAAAAAATCGGAGTCAGCAGTAGGGAATCCTTACTGGTTGCAGCGCATGGCTGGGATGTCGCTGGGGCTAAACGGGCTGGCATGAATACAGCGTTTGTAGCACGAGCTGATCAGACAATCTATCCACTAGCTAAAACGCCTGACTATACAGTCAACGACATCATTGAGCTCTCGAAGATCCTACCGGCTCGTTAACTCTAAACGAGTCTCCAAAATATTCTCATCAGGGGCATGAGCAAGCCAAGGCGAATTAAGCGTTTTCAGTACGGCGCCCTCTGCTTGATTGAACGCGAAATCACTATAACGAGAGGAGGGGACTTCTTCACTTACGAGGCAATGGTGGTGGGCAAAGCCGCGAAGGTTGGGGTACCGACCACTAGGGTCGGCCACCCTTTCGGGTGCCGACGCGACCCCGCCCATAACGCAGACAACGCGATAACATGGTCACAAAGGCCCTAAGCGATAATTGGATTCACCGAGGGTCTTCTGGGGGGTAGCAATCCTAGGCTAATCGATATCAAGTCATTGTCGAGAAGGCATTTGATTCAAAAAATATCAACAAGCCCCCCCGCTCGGCATAGTGCTTCATGGTCGGCTACGGGCAAGGCTCAATCAAAGCCTTTCCAGAACACCCGTCGTTGATAATCCAGTTATGGGGCGTGCTATCAAGCAATTCACGATCTCTCATTTGACTAAGGTGATTGGTACATCTGAGAGCTGAATCACTTTTGCCGCGACAGAGCCCAGAAAGATCCCCGCCAGAAAACCGTTCCCATGTGAACCTAGGATGATGCTGTCACATCCTAGGGATTGCGAGCTCGCCACGATTCTGCTGGCTGCATCGCCTTGTAAGGTATGGAATGTGAATGCAATCCCTTCTTGCTTCAGAAGCGCCACAGCCTTTTGCGAGTCTTCAGCACTTTTATCACCGTAGTAACGATCAATCTCATCTTCGCTCATGTCGTGTGCGATTCGCGTGGGTAAAAGAGACTGCACGTTAACCAGATGTACCTCAACGCTCCCGCCGAGTAATCCGCCATCTTGGATCAGCCCGATTAGGTAACGCACCGCGCGCTCCGAATGCTCGGAACCATCGACAGCTACAAGTATTTTATGCATTTTCTAAATCCTCTTTCAGTGGCATGAAGATGCTTGTCGTTAGGGTATGGCCAGTTCGCAATCAGTTCTACTCGGACAAGCGGATTCGAATCTGTTTTTCAATCTCGATTATCGCAAAGAGCGCAACACCAACCCCGATGATCAGTAGGCCATCAAGGAAGGGGATCGCCTCCGTTGCAAAAACCTTTTGCAGCGGTGGCGCATACGTGATGGCGAACTGAGCGAAGGTCACCACTGCGACGGTCATCCACACGACCTTGGTACCACGAATGCCCTTCCAGGTAAGCGATGTGCTGTAGAGATTGCGAATGAAGAACAGATGGAATATTTCCATCACGACTAGCGTGTTCACCGCGATGGTTCGGGCCAACTCCACTGAGTAGCCACGGTCGAGCGCATACGAAAAAATGCCGTAAACCCCGCAGAGAAACAGAATAGAAACAAGCACCATATGCCAAACTAATGCACCGCTTATCAGTGGCTCTTTACGTGAACGGGGCGGTCTGCGCATGGTGTTTTCTTCGGTAGGCTCGAACGCCAGTGCGATGCCGAGTGTCACTGCGGTAATCAGATTGATCCACAGAATCTGTATCGGCGTCACCGGCAGCGTAATACCGAGTAGCAGCGCGACAATGATGGTCATGGTCTCGCCCGCGTTGGTAGGCAGCGTCCAGCTCAGCACTTTCTTGATGTTGTCGTAGACCGTCCGGCCTTCGCGCACAGCGGCCACGATGGACGCGAAGTTGTCATCGGCCAGCACCAGGTCTGCGGCTTCCTTGGCGGCTTCACTGCCTTTTCCACCCATGGCGATACCGGCATCGGCGCGCTTTAGTGCTGGTGCATCGTTCACGCCATCGCCGGTCATGGCCACTGTCATGCCATTCGATTGCAGCTGCATTACCAGTCTGAGCTTATGTTCAGGGCTGGTGCGCGCAAAAATATTGACGTGCTTTACCGCCTCCTTCAGAGCGGCATCGTTCATAGCGTCGAGGTCTACGCCGGTCAACACACTGTCGGGATTTTGCAGGCCAATCTGGCGACCGATAGCGGCGGCGGTACCGCCGTGATCGCCAGTGATCATTTTTACGACAATGCCTGCTGCTTGGCATTGTTGAACTGCCTTTATCGTCTCGGGTCTAGGCGGGTCAATCAGTCCGACCATGCCCAGCAGGGTTAACCTTCCTTGTACGTCCCCAAACTCCAACATGGTGTGCTCGGGAGGAACTGATCTAACTGCAAACGCCAATACACGCTGCCCCTTGGCAGCAATGGCGTTTGCCTGTTCGTGCCAGTAGTCCGCATTGAGCAGTTCAGTCCCGCCAGCGTTTACGAGCTGCTGCGTGCTCATGGCCAGTATTTGCTCTGGAGCGCCCTTCACATAGATAGAGGCATGTCGATCATGGTTGTGATGCAGTGTCGCCATGAAGCGGTGTTTCGCGTCAAACGGAATGGCATCGGTGCGGGGCCAGGCCCGATGATCTTCATCACTATCGATACCGGTCTTTCCGGAAAATGCCAGCAAGGCACCTTCCATTGGGTCACCCTCTACCTTCCATAAGTCATCATGCAGGCGCAGTACAGCATCGTTGCACAGGCCGGCTGCTCTCCCCAGTTCAGCCAACGCAGGGTGAGTCGATATGTCGACTAACTGATTTGCAAGGCTGATGCTTCCCGCTGGCTGATAACCAGCGCCATCGACCGTGAAGATGAGGTCGTTCGTCACTACCGATGCCACCATCATTTCGTTGCGGGTAAGTGTGCCGGTCTTGTCCGTGCAGATGACAGATACCGAGCCGAGCGTTTCGATGGCCGGCAGGCGACGCACAATGGCATTGCGGCGTGCCATCGCCCTGACGCCGACAGCCAGCGTGATGGTCAGGACGGCGGGCAACCCTTCAGGTATCGCCGCTACCGACATCCCGACCACTACCATGAAGATCTCGGTGAACGCGTAGTGCCCGACATAATGGCCGAACACGAGCAGAAGGCCGCCGATTAACAAGATCAAGATCGTCAGCCAGCGCGCCAATACGTTCATTTGCTGCACCAGCGGAGTGGTCAGCGTTTCTACTCCTGCAAGCAGCGTGCTGATGCGTCCGATCTCGGCTGCTGCGGCGGTAGCCACTACAACTCCTGTTGCTTGTCCGCAAGTCACGAGCGTACCGCTGAATGCCATACAAGTACGATCACCCAGGGCTGCTCCAAGGGCTACTGATTCCGTATGCTTTTCTACGGGTACGGATTCGCCGGTAAGAATTGCTTCCTGAATCTGTAGTCTGTTCGCGTGCAGCAGACGTAAATCAGCAGGGACTTTGTCTCCCGCCTCCAGCAATACAATATCGCCCGGTACCAGCTCCTCACCCACAATACTTAAGCGTTCGCCTGCGCGAATCACGGCGGCGTGCGGTGCCAGCATCTGCCGGATAGCGTCCATGGCTTTTTCCGCTTTGCCTTCCTGGACGTAGCCAATGATCGCGTTGGCAATAACCACCGCAAGAATCACCACCGTATCCCACAGATGTTGCAACATCGCGGTAATTGCAGCGGATCCTAGAAGCACATAAATCAGAATGTTGTGAAATTGCAGCAACAATCGCAGCCACGCAGGTCGTCGTGCTGCTTCTGGCAAGCGATTGAAACCAGTGCGGTCAAGCCGGGCTTGAACTTCGGCGGCCTCCAGCCCGACATGCTCATTGACCTCAAGCAGGTTCGTCACTTGCTCTGCAGGCAGTGAGTGCCAAGCCACGGAATGCGGGGGGATGGGCTTTTGCTCAGCGACTGCGTCGACCACCTGATTCATCAATGATTATCTCCTGTGCGCACAGCTCAACTGAAACGGGCTGAGGTGGTCATGAGCGGACGTGGCTATATCAGAATGCTGAAACTCGTTCGTCGCTTTTACATTCTCTCTGTCATCTAGCTGATACGAACTAAAAGAGTCATGCAACCAACCGCTTGATGATTATTGACTTAAATCAAGTTGTTGGCTGTCGGTAGTGTGACAAGATATTTTACTGAGTAAGCTATTCTTCGATCTAAGTTTCTGGTGATTTATGGCGTCAGCACCCTGATATTATTTTTTAGTAAGTTCGATCTGTTAAGCCTTTTGAATACCGTTACTGCAATACGTTGATAAATCATTACATTACAGTCCGCCTATTGGTTGCATTCGACGTCAGAGTGCAACCATACGGGGTACCTAGCTTGATTGAGCACTGCTGTCGACCGGATTCTCATCCAGCACTTCTAGTGCTTCTGGCAACTCGGTAATCACGCTGAAGTCGCTCACCTCAACGGCACCCAATCCATATCCCAACAAGTGGAACGAAAACGCCTTACGCGACTGCAGATTGTCAAAGCTGAAGTCCATCTCCAGTGGCTGGTCTGCAGTGACGACCATTTCGGCTGGCAAACCCAGCTGGACATCCTGCTCCAGCTCCTTGGCCTTGAGCAGTATGTAGGCGTTCTGTTGTGGATCTACCGAGCGCACGGTCAGGCGAACGCGAGTGTGCGAGCCCTTGGGCATTTCCAGATACTGTGCACCGATAAGGTTGTCGGCCCAGTCATCTTTGATCTGCGCTTGAAGCGGGATGATGGCGGGGCTGCCAAACTGGTAGCGCTGGTTCAACGGTGTCCGGAGCAGCGAATGATCCAGCGCCGTCGCTCTTGCTGTGATTTGTCGGGCGCGTTTACCGCCGTACTGACCAGTCAAGGTCGCACGCTCGGCGATGAAACCTTTACTGGTGTAAAACCGACAGCGCTGTTGAAAGTCGCATTCGGTCAACGTTCCCTGGCCATCGTGATAACGAAGCTTGTCGTTGGTGAACGACATGATCTCCCGGCCCGTTTCATAGTCACGAAATAGAGAGCGACCGCTCAAGGCAGAGGGGACTGGGAAGGAGAAATAGTCCAGTATCGAGGTACTCAGATCGACATGACCGTAGACCCCAGACTTCACCTTGGGTAACTGATCCTGTTCGGGCGCTAGCATCAGGTTGAAGCCCCAAGAGGATGCTAGGCGTACACCCTCAATGCCGTGGGATTCGTCCGAGGTGATCACCACCAGGGTATCTTTCAGGATGCCCTGACGTTCCAGGCCGTTGAGAAATTGCCCAAGGGCGTCATCCAGATACCCGACTGCGGCTTGCTTGGGGGTGTCATAGCGCTGCAGGTAGTCTTCAGGGGCTGAATAGGGTTGGTGGGTGCCAACGGTCAGCAGCGTCAGCATCCACGGTTCTTTCTGCTTTTTCAGCTGGCCGACGTAGTCCAGTGCCCCTTCGAAGAAGGCCTTGTCATCTTTGCCCCAGGGAAACTCCAGATAGTTGCTGTTGGTGAACCATTCCAAGCCATGGGTGGCATCGAAGCCGATGTGCGGCATGATCTTGTCTTTGGCCATGAAGCGTAGGCCCGCACCCTGGAGGTAGTGCGTGGCAAACCCGTTCTTTCGCAACTGGGCCGGCAGGCACGCTTGGTTGCGTTCGTTCTGGGTCAACATTTCGACCCCCTTGGGCGTGCCGTTGTCCAGCTTGTCGTAATCACCGCAGAGCATTGCGTACAGGCCACGAATGGTTTGGTGGCTGTGCAGCACATAGTCCGGTGTATTCATGCCGCGTTCTGCCCAGCGACTGAGATTGGGCATAAG
This sequence comes from Pseudomonas sp. T8, assembly GCF_024610635.1. Taxonomy (NCBI): domain Bacteria; kingdom Pseudomonadati; phylum Pseudomonadota; class Gammaproteobacteria; order Pseudomonadales; family Pseudomonadaceae; genus Pseudomonas; species Pseudomonas sp. T8. The sequence goes on along the minus strand of NZ_CP102374.1, from coordinate 2,019,896 downwards.
GTTTTCTTGATAGCTGCTGTGCAGGGCCTGGCGGTTAGTGCCAACGTAAGCACCAGGCACACCTTCCAACGCGATGATCAACACGTTGCGCGCACGCCCCGGTGCTGCAAGTAGTTGCTGTCCGTCCAGATCGAGTTGAGTGAGCCCCGCCATTTGTGGGGGGACTTCGACTACATCGTCCTCCAACCATTCTTCTGCGCGCATTTGCACATCGCCAATGCTCGCGGCCAGAAACTGATGCGGGAGGTTGAACAATCGCCACTGGTCTTCTTCGGAGGGGGATAGATGCTGAGTGCCCCAATGGGCGATTAATAGCAGCAGCGGCGCTGCCCACGCGCCTCGTGGTAAGCCCGGAGCGGCTGTGGAGCGTCCTATCCACTGAGTTATCAGCCAAATTACCAGTCCAAGGCACAGAGTGGCGACTAGCCACGGCTGGGCGAAACCACCACCGGTAGAGTTTTCCAAAAACTGAGGGTCGATCAGGTAGTGCAAATCTGAGGCGTTTGGAAGCCTACCGACCGCGCTGACCAGTTCGGCAGTCGCCAGCGTCATCAGTCCCCAAACCAGCAACACTGGAAGCGCTAGCCACCAGGGACGGCGATGCAGGAGTACGATGAGAAGGCTCGCAATTCCCAGATCTGAAAGATAGCCGAGTGGATTCGACCAACCCAGTGCCGCACGCAGGCACAAAGGCACGATCAGAACCAATCCAATCAAAGCGGTGAGGCGTGCATAGGGTTGTCGTAACCAGTGACGGATAACGTTCACAGAAAGACCTTCCAGACATTAAATCTTCATACAAGTGTGCTGGATGGTATCAAGCGATGGGAAGACTGATCGGGATATTCGAAAAGGGCACGGGGTATTGAGCCGATGGGCGGCATGAATATTGTTTCGCATGCAAATAGCTTCTGGTCTTAAACCCCATTCCAGAGCACTGAGTGAAAAGCATTAATGCCTGATTATAGCCATGAACATAACTGTTTCAGGCTGTTTAACGCCGCCGTGCTTGCGCGGGGCAGATGTTAATATATTGCCTTTTAAGTTGATCCCAAGGACGTTGATGACCAAGCATCAAGCTACAGCCGAAACCCCTAGAGCAGCCGCGATTCTGGCCCGCTTCCTGTCGTCGGAATCCGCTGGCGGTCTTGTGCTGATGGGCTCAGCTCTGGCCGCTCTGATTGTTGCTAACTCGCCTCTATCCCAGAGTTACTTTGCAGCCTTGCACAGTGTCTGGATGGGCATGTCTGTCGAGCACTGGGTTAATGATGGCCTGATGGCGATCTTCTTCCTGATGGTCGGCCTCGAAATCAAAAGAGAAGTGCTAGCAGGTGGACTTTCTACTTGGGGCCAACGCGCCTTGCCGGGATTTGGTGCCTTGGGCGGCATGGTTGTTCCTGCGCTGATCTACATCGCAATCAACTGGGGGAATCCTGAGACCCTTGGTGGGTGGGCGATCCCAGCCGCTACCGACATCGCATTCGCCTTGGGCGTCTTGTCGCTTTTGGGTAAGCGAGTCCCGACTTCGCTCAAGGTATTCCTCGCTGCCCTAGCGATCATTGACGATCTGGGCGCGGTGGTCATCATCGCCTTTTTCTATACGAACGGCCTTTCTATGCCGATGTTGCTGGCCTCGCTTGCGACCCTGGTTATTCTGATCGCAATGAATCGACTGGGCGTAAGACGGTTGTTCCCGTATCTCCTGGTCGGGGGCGTGTTGTGGTTCTTCGTACTGCAATCGGGCGTACACGCCACGCTGGCGGGGGTCGCTGTGGCACTGTGTATCCCCATGGGCAGGCCTGATGAAGAAGTCCGATCTCCGCTGCTCTATCTCGAAGAGAAGCTGCATTATTGGGTGGCGTTCGCTGTGGTGCCGATTTTTGGCTTCGCCAACGCGGGTGTTTCATTGGCCGGTATTTCAATGGAGAACCTAGTCGATCCGGTTCCGCTGGGTGTAGCTCTGGGTCTGTTGGTGGGCAAGCAGGTCGGTATTTTCCTATTGGCTGCTCTGGCCATTCGTATGGGCTTGGCCAAGCTGCCGGAAGGGAGTACCTGGGTACAGCTCTACGGCGTAGCACTGTTATGCGGCATTGGCTTCACCATGAGCCTATTCATTGGCAACCTGGCGTTCGCCGGATCAGCTCTTTTGATCGATGAAGTCAAAGTCGGGGTATTGATCGGTTCGATTCTGGCTGCGATTGGTGGTGTCATAGTCCTACGCCGCAGCAGCGTCCTCGCAGGTGCTGCGGTAGCCAAATAATCTCGCTTGAGATGACCACAGTATTTCTCGAAGCATAGAAATACTGTGGTTTAGAAACCTGCGTCAGCGAAGCAACAAGACAGGCATGCTGGCTGTTCGAAGCATCGTCGTAGTCGTGCTACCCACCAGGAACTGTCGAATGCGGGAATGCCCGTAGGCGCCCATGACCAGCAAATCAATTCCGTGTTCTGCTTGATAAACGTGCAGAGCAGCTTCCACTTCTCCTTGTCGGATCTGGGGTTGGACTTCAAAGCCTGCAGAAAGGAGCATGCTTACGGCCTTCCCCAGAGCCTCACGATTCTCTTCTGAGTCTGCTCCAGCCATAACAAGATGAATGGGTAGGCCTTCGCAAAGCTGGCTGGTGGCAAGTATCTGAACGGTTTTGTAGGCTGTGGGGCTGCCGTCGAAAGCGAGCATTACTTTTTCTGGATTTTTATAGCTATTGGCTGTGATCAAGATAGGACGGTGAATTGTCCGCACGACAGCTTCTATCTGGCTACCAAGGGTGCGCGCACTGCGAATGCGGTCTTCACCCTCTCTTCCGATTACCAATAGTCGAATATCGTCCTGGAGGTCACTCAGGCTCTCAACCAAATGGCCGTGGCGCTGCTTCAGCTCAGGATAAGCAGCACCGAAGATGACCGTCCGCTCCCTAGCTGCTTCAAGCATATGCTGTCCCTGCTCCAGAGCGAGTCTGGCACGCTGGGCATCCAACGTAGCCAGTTCCTCCAGCAGATGCTCTCGACTTCCGAGGCCAATATTTCCGCTCAGGTCAACGGCTGCCGGGTATTTCTCTTCATCCAGTACATGCAACAAGGTAAGAGGCGCGTCTATTTGTTGTGACGCCCATGCTGCGTAATCGCAGACCGCCAGTGAGGACTTTGAGTTATCAATGCATGCCATTACGTGAGTCATTGTTGATCTCCTTAGTGGCTCATGAGCTTGTCGATGGAGTCAGGTTTGTCATGCACGCCGAAGCGGTCAACGATAGTGGCGCTGGCTTCATTCAGGCCCAGCACCTCAACCTCAGCACCCTCGCGACGGAATTTGATGACCACCTTGTCCAGTGCCGCAACGGCAGTAATATCCCAGAAATGTGCCTGGGTCAGGTCGATGGTGACTTTATTGAGTGCTTCCTTGAAGTCGAAAACGTTGGTGAATTTTTCAGCTGAGTTGAAAAACACCTGACCTACCACGGTGTACGTGCGGTTTGAGGCCTTGGCATCCAGGCTGGACTTGATATCGAGGTAGTGCCCGATCTTGTTTGCAAAGAACAGCGAGGCAAGCAACACGCCGACCAAGACACCATAGGCCAGGTTATGCGTTGCCACGACCACAACAACGGTAGCAACCATGACGATGTTGGTTGAGAGTGGGTGCTGCTTGAGGTTACGCAGGGAGTCCCAACTGAAGGTGCCGATGGAGACCATGATCATCACGGCGACTAGCGCAGCCATAGGAATTTTAGACAGCCACTCACCTAGAAAGACGATGAGTAGTAGCAAGAAGACGCCGGCACAAAGTGTCGAAAGGCGGGTACGGCCACCTGATTTTACGTTGATGATTGACTGGCCGATCATGGCACAGCCCGCCATTCCGCCAAGCATGCCAGCAATGATGTTGGAGATACCTTGGCCCTTGCATTCGCGGTTTTTGTTGCTGGTGGTATCAGTCAAATCATCGACAATGGTCGCTGTCATCATGGACTCGAGCAGACCAACTACAGCCAATGCAGCGGAGTACGGAAAGATGATGCGCAGGGTTTCAAGGTTTAGAGGGACTTCAGGCCAAAGAAAAATCGGAAGAGTGTCCGGCAGTTGGCCCATGTCACCTACGGTGCGGATATCCAAACCGAGGTAAATGGCGACGGCGGTCAGCGTCAGGATGCACACCAGTGGCGAGGGAATCAGCTTGCCGATCTTCGGTACATACGGAAACAGGTAGATGATTCCCAAGCCCGCAGCGGTCATGGCGTAGACGTGCCAGGTGACATTGGTGAGTTCAGGCAATTGCGCCATGAAAATCAGAATCGCCAGTGCATTCACAAAACCTGTGACTACTGAGCGTGAGACAAAGCGCATCAGTGAGCCAAGCTTCAGGTAGCCAGCGAGGATTTGGAGAACTCCACAAAGCAAGGTGGCTGCCAGTAAATATTGAAGCCCATGCTCTTTAACCAGTGTGACCATGAGTAGCGCCATGGCGCCGGTAGCCGCCGATATCATGCCAGGACGACTTCCGACGAAGGCAATGACAGCACAAATACAGAAGGAGGCGTAGAGGCCGACCTTGGGATCGACGCCGGCAATGATTGAGAAAGCAATGGCTTCCGGGATCAGCGCCAGAGCGACTACGAGACCCGCGAGCACGTCTCCACGGACGTTGGAAAACCACGTTTGTTTGAGTGTTTGCAGCATCAGAATATCCAAGGCAATGCATCGCACCCACGCCAGGCGAATGGCGAGCGCATCGATACGAATTCAAATTTTGAGGAATGTATGACTGTGTGCTTTGGGTGTAAAAACCGGGCATACAGCAGTACGCGCCGCGAGCGAAACAGGCGGGCGAGTGTTGCGAGGGGGCGTAGCGCTAAGGCGGCGTAGGCTGCCAGTAGATCGTTTGGAGTACAGTCATGCTGGTGTTCCTGTAGCTCAAGGGGTCAGGCTGAGCGGGAAGTATACAATCAAGCTATCGTCGATTGCGACCCGCCACCTCACTTTGGGCGGATTGCTTTGAGAAAGGTCTTTTGGCAATATCACTCGCCTGCGCTTCTTTTGTCAGTTCTCCATCCCTCTCAGTTGGGAACTGCGTAGTTGAGAAGCTCAGGTAAAAACCCGGCCAAGTGCCGGGTTTTTTATTATCTGGTCAAATTTTAATCAGTGTGATTCGAAGAGTTTTTTTAGCGGATGAAGACGAGCTAGCTTCTGCTACATAACTGGCGAACCTTGGCTGACTGATTGCCCGAAGAAATTTTACGCAAAATTTACGGGGCTTAAAGGTAGGGCATCCGATACTGCGCGGCGCTAATTTGGCAGGCTACTGTTATGTCCCTCGCAGCAATGCGGCTTATCGGCTTCATCTTAGGCATTTTTCTGATCACGCTGGCTATGAGCATGGCTATTCCCATGATCACACTGGTGGTCTATGAGCGTAGTAGTGACGATCTCTCGGCCTTCCTCTGGTCGAGTTTGATCACCTTCACCTGTGGCCTCCTGTTGATCGTGCGGGGACGCCCAGATAATGTCCAGCTTCGTCCGAGGGATATGTACCTACTGACGACAGGCAGTTGGGTGGTGGTGTGTACCTTCGCGGCGTTGCCTATGGTGTTCATCAGCCACATAAGTTACACGGACGCTTTTTTTGAAACGATGTCCGGCATTACAACCACGGGCTCAACTGTCTTGAGTGGTTTGGATACCGCTTCACCTGGATTGTTGATCTGGCGCTCGATGCTGCACTGGCTCGGTGGTATCGGCTTCATCGGCATGGCTGTGGCGATCCTTCCACTGTTGCGAGTGGGTGGCATGCGTCTTTTCCAGACAGAATCCTCAGACTGGTCGGAGAAAGTGACACCTCGCTCCCATGTGGCCGCCAAGTACATCCTCTTTCTCTATGTGGGACTCACTGGCGCCGGAGCACTAGCTCTCTGGATCGCCGGGATGACGCCCTTTGAAGCGGTCAACCACGCCATGTCCTTGATCTCAACTGGTGGATTCTCTACTTCGGACGCCTCACTGGGGCATTGGACGCAGCCAGCGATTCACTGGGTAGCGGTAGTCATCATGATTCTGGGTAGCCTGCCGTTTACCTTGTACGTCGCGACATTGCGCGGCCATCGGCGTGCGCTGATCAAGGATCACCAGGTACGCGGATTTATTGGTTTCTTGATTGTCACCTGGCTGGCTGTGGGGACATGGCTGTGTTTCCACAGCGATTACGGATGGTGGGATGCGTTTCGTATCGTGGCGGTCAATGTGACCTCGGTAGTCACGACCACCGGAGTTGCGGTTGGCGATTACACGCTATGGGGGAGTTTTGCCGTTCTTTTGTTCTTTTATTTGACCTTTGTCGGTGGGTGTTCGGGCTCCACGGCTGGAGGCCTCAAAATCTTCCGCTTTCAGGTTGCTGCCGCCCTACTGGTAAGTAGTTTGAAGCAGTTGATCCATCCTCGAGCAGTGATTCAGAAAAAGTACAACGGTCACCCCATTGACGAAGAAATATTGCGTTCGCTTTTGACCTTCTCGTTTTTCTTCACCATTACTATTGCCACTATCGCCTTGGGCTTGGCTCTCATTGGGCTTGATTGGACGACCGCTTTGAGTGGTGCCGCCACAGCGGTGTGTAACGTTGGCCCAGGTCTGGGCACGATCATCGGGCCGGCAGGTAATTTTTCATCACTACCTGATGCCGCCAAATGGCTACTGACCGTTGGAATGCTATTAGGGAGGCTGGAAATCCTAACTGTGTTGGTGCTCATCACGCCGGTTTTTTGGAGGTACTAATCATGGCATAACGGTGACGCCGCGATGTTAGTCGTGGTTGTCCAGGCAATAATCAAGGGCTACAGAAGGACTTCCTCGTTCTGCGCATAAGCAGCTGCAAAGCCAGTGTCCAGCTTTATGTTTTTGCGGATGTTCGACAGATTGACGCTGCCACCACCCCGCTTGCAAGGGCTGGTAATAAGCGACGACAGTAACTACATTGGGGATAGTAAAAGTCAGCGAGACAATCTCGCCAAAGCTGAAAGGGGGAATACAAATGAACGCATACCAACGCCGTCGACGTATCGTACTCTGGTGCGGCTCATTCCCCGTATTAGTAGGCTTTACCATACTGATTCTTGCCGTGATTATGGCTAACCAAGTAGCTCCGCTAAATCCTCAAGAGCTTGGTGGTATAGATTTGAGCCAGCAAGTGAGTTACTCCCCAAAATTGGTGACTCAGAAAGCCGAATCTATTCTGGCGACGCCTCAATATTAGACGTCCCGTTAACACCTTTTTCTGTAAAACTTCGAGGCTGAGCTTTTCTCAGATGATGGCAAGATAAACCATGAGCAACGCTCCCAGAGCGGCGGTGAGCACATTCGCTATAGGGCCAGAATTGATACTGTACCCTTCAGGAATTTCAACTGGTTTCAGTGCCTTAACGACGCGTTTGTATTGCCAAGACGACCAGCATGCAACCCACGAGCCCAGCATGAGAAAGGCCAGTCCGATCCAGAAGGAAAAATGTCTTTCTGGGCTGCCCGAGGCTCCTGATTTTAACATCTGTAGCAGTAGCCCTGATCGTTCAATTACAAAGCCAAAGGCCATAAGCGAGAGACTGGTTCGGTTCCACGCCAGCAGGGTTCTCTCAGCGGCAAAGAACACTCGTGGATCGTTCAAATCGGACATCCAATACTCCTAAGTCCCACAATGCACGAAAATCGCTCTATCCAGTTGCTGCAGATATCGAACAGTGCTTGCGCCATTTGCGTCCATGGCGATTACCTAATCAATGCGTGCGTCGGCTTTCCAGGGCAGAGAACAAATACATACCGGTCAACATGGCCAATACGAAAATGATGATTTGCCAGCGCCCCGTAAGCAGAATAGCGACCGCTGGCCCAGGGCAGATCCCCGCAATTCCCCAACCTATACCGAACACTAGGCTGCCGCCAATCAAACGGGCGTCCAACTCCCTTTTCACAGGTAACTGCATGCGGGCGCCCAGCAAGGATTGCTTGTTCTTGCGCGCCCAATTCAGGGGGATAACCGCCACTGCGATGGCCCCTCCCATCACCAGAGCAAGTGACGGATCCCAGGCCCCGCCCACATCAAGAAAAGCCAATACCTTGGCAGGGTTCGCCATGCCTGCCAGGAGTAGACCCAGGCCAAAGATCAGCCCTGCAAAAAATGCGGTCAACTTGATCATCTTCAAGCTCCCAGCGCATGACGAATGACGTACACCGTTGCAAAGCCGGCGATCATAAAGCACACCGTTGCCACGATGGAGCGAGGAGACAACCGGGAGATCCCACACACTCCATGACCACTCGTACAGCCCGAACCGTAACGGGTTCCCACGCCAACGAGCAGGCCCGCAATGATCAGGGCCGGCCAATCTGTCTTGAACTCTATTTCCGGCAAAACGGTCAATGCTCCCCACAACAAGGGCGCAAGCAAAAGACCCAGAAGGAACAGCGCCTTCTCGCTCCAGCCTTCGCTATCAAATTGCATCACGCTTCCAAGCAAGCCGCTGATGCCGGCGATGCGACCATTAGCGAGAACGAACAAGCTGGCCGCCAGCCCTATCAAGGCGCCTCCGCCTAATGAAGTCCAAGGTGTGAAGTTGATCCAATTAATGCTCATTTTGCATCTCCTGCACAGAAGTGCTGGTAAAGGACGTGGATCACAGCTAGCGCTGCTGGGCTGACGGGCTTGCACAATCGCCGCAGTTTTTTCCTTTTAGCTGACCAGCTATTGCGCTCATCTCGCCGTAATGATCAATCCTGCGCGCTATTTTTTATTGATCTCGACGGTCTGAAAAAACTCAATGATGTCCACGGCCATGAGGCGGGCGACTTGGCGATCATAGCTGCCGCGCAGGTGCTTAAGGCAGCGTTTAGAGTTAGCGATGTTGTTGCTAGGATCGGGGGGGATGAATTTGTAGTCTTGGCTGTCGACGTGAGGGAGTCGGTCGATGCTCTCTCTGCTCGCGTGCAAACACTGGTCGATGAGTTCAATGGTAGTGATCGCTGTCGTTATCCTGTCGGCTTAAGCATCGGCGCTGTTCGTTGTTCGCCGAAGGAGCTGAAGCCTCTGGGTGAGCTGCTCGCTGGTGCAGATGCCGCGATGTACGCCAATAAGCAGCTTCGTCGTAAACAGGCTCTTCATTGTGATGGGTGCCCAATAAGTGTTCAAGCCTGCGTCTGAACGTTGATTTCGAATGGGACCCACCTAACGAGGGGGGGGTTGAGGTTATTCGTGTTTCCTCGATCCAAGTGGCGGAGGTTAGAGGTTGTTAATGAGGCGTTCTAGCTGCACGCGCTCCTACCCGTGCAGAAGCTCGACTGGATCAGTGCCGTAAGCGCTGCTAGGTTTCAAGAGACCCGACACGACCGTCAGGCGACCTGCATTCCTCGCAGTAGTGCAGGCTGTCGCAATCTCTGAAAAGCGTGAGATGCCAGCCATCAATCTCGACCGTCCTGAGGCCGTGGATCACAGTCCATGACTAACTGCTAGGTCGCGTGCGTTTGCTGAGGGCGACGTCCTTCATCACCTGGTAGGCCTTGCGGGCGGTGAGAGGGGAGGTTGTGTTCAAATTATTCTTTGTTCGAGTCAAGGCCAAATAACGTTGGTGGTAGAGAGGGTAGCTGTGAACGGTGGCTGTCTCTGGTAATCCCTTCAAATGACGAACGAGGATCGACTACAAATAATTATCATTGATTTGATGGAAAGCCTGCGTGTCTTAAGCCTGGGTAATCATTGAGCGTTAAGTCAGGCCCGCCATCGTCCATCGGTGCGGGTACCAGCTTATGAAGCACACCAGCTTCAGCATCCACACGCATCTGTTCGAGCTCCTTGTGAAACGCCTTGTCCTGAACCGTGGGTTTACTGGTGTATGGCTTTCGTTCGGGTTCAGGCTGCGCTGCATAAATCGTTACCGCATCAGGGTCGTGTTGTAGCTTTTCTTGAACTTGCGATTCGAGCATCGCACGAAGTGCGTCTTTGTCGGGGCGAGTCAGCAATTTGTTACTCCTATTTAGGAGCGAAGCACCAGTCATGGAGAGTGGCGGTTCGAGGGGCTGTTAGATGGGGGGAGCATCCGGGCTGGATTGCACTCGTGCACTGCTCAAGGCTAGAGAAGGTATTTGATCACAACGGCGGTGATCGTCCCCACTGTGGCTACTAAGCAGAACGCCATTGTTATCGTTTGCAAGAAATGCACATGCGGCACGAAGGTAGGTGCGCAGATAGTCTTGCTGGTTTGATCACAGAGACGCATCGACTCAGCTCTCAATTGGGAGATCTGAGTATGAATTTCTTCGAGTTCAGCGGGAGTGAAGAGTGAGCGCGACATGACTACCACCATCCAGCGGAGTTAGGGCTTGGCGGCATTATATCGCTGATTTTGGGAAGGTGCTGCACCCGCCGCGTATGGCTGAGAACTGGAGCAGCTACGTTGATGGCCGCATCGCTGTAGGCTTTAATACTGGGCAGAAACGAACGTTTGGAAAATGACTTCACACGTGTGGAGGAGAGACAGGATGAAGTTTATGCCTAAGATTGACGTAGGCGCATGATGGCATCTGTGATGCCTTGAGCATTTTTGTCCAGCGTCTCCATCGCCCCGATTGCGTTAGCGGCTAAATTCTCCGCTCCGCTATCAAGGAGCCACTTAGTCACCTCTTCAATGGCTGCGCATATTGCGTGCTGGTTGTGCAGCAGCAGTGTGAGAGCGTCTGCTGCGGCTACATTCGCTTCGGAGCTGTCTGGCATCGGAGTCTTCCTTGAGTATCCGTTTCGGGAAGCGTAGCTGAACTGTCCCGAACTCTTCTTACATTTACCAGCAAGGGGAAGCCATGACCACTACAACAACCTATTGCGAGCTTAATCAAGCTTTGGCCTTCGCGAGTGCTGATAACGTCGGCCAACCAGACGGGAGAGAGCCTGCTGGCGTTTCTCTCGAGTCGTTATCAACGCGCCATCATTTCCATCAGCATCATCTTGTTCAAATAGTAAGCAATCTTCTCTGCGGGGATGAAATTTAAAAGGTCATTCTTCTCGCTTGCAAGCGTGACCATGCCGGCAAACCTCCAGACGTCATCGACATCGGCGATGACCACCGACGAGTCACCCGCTCGCGGCAGCGAACGGAGACTACGGGATAGCTGGATTGCCCTATCATGCTGGGAGGCATAGAGCGTTACTTGTTCGTATGCGCCGAAGACCTTTCCTACTTGCTTGAATCGACCAGCGTCAACGTCTGGAGCGGCGAGGACTATTTGGCTAATAGGGGTTGCCCCAGGTTTGTCCTCCCAATCCTCGAGCACAGAAAGCAGTGCACGATTGCCCATGCTATGAGCGATGATGTGAAGGCGAGTAAGACCAAGGTGTTGCGTGATCTCGGTCAAAAAATCGCGAAGATGTGAGGCAGACCATTCGACCGTTGCTTCGTCAGACATGTAGCTCATTACTTTCCCACAAGAGGCCCAGGAGTAGCAGAGCTTCACGCCGGGAAACTTCAAGTCATGGCCGATCTGAGCCGCTCGCCAGATAGCCTCCTCGAAGGTCACATTGAAACCGTGAATAAATAACAGGCCGTCACAATCTTTCAACTGAACGCTCTCCAACCATGAGCTCAAGCTTAGTTCCGAGGTTTCATGGATGACGATGTGCTCGTTCGGGTCTTGCTTGCGAGCACGCCAGATTTTCCAGGTCGAGGTAGGCCGCTCTATGTAACCCTCTTTGTGGATGTGTGGTACCGACACATGAGCAAGTCCATAGGTAACCTTGTCGTCGCCACGGAAATCTGTAAAACGAAGGGGGCCTCGACGAGGCTCTATCAGTCGATCAGTACCAAAATGGATCACGTGGCGGGTGAAGATTTCCAATTCGTGTAGTTCTTCAGAAGAACGCGAACTGTAACTATCGTCAATTCGGTAGCTGGTTTTGCATACAGTCCTGTAATCGAAATGCTTTATTTCCTTAATTGGCTCTCCGAATGCATAGTCTGAATCCTCCAGATTGTCGTTCTGGCTAATAAGCTCGGACGGCAAAAGGATTGACCTGGCTACTAAGGTGCGAAACACCGGGCTTCGCGCAAGCTTTTGAGGGCGGAGATTATTCTTGCTCTGCTGGCCCAGTATGTTTTCGACCTCTTGAGCAGACTCGAGGAGCATCAGGCGAGCACTCTGCGCGATGAGCTTGCGAAAATGCAGTTTCGTTGAAACGGATGAAATTTCACTTAGCAGGAAATCCAGGAGGGTGTCCGCTGGAGCCTTTTCCCAGTAAAAAAGCAGGCGTGAGGTGCTGATAATACGTTTGCGAGTTCGCGTGGTTGTGAAGTTGATCAGCAACAGAGCGATAACTAGCTTGAGTTCCTGGGTTGTCCGCATGTGAATTCCCTGTCAAATGGTTTTTACCTGGCGCAGCTCATCAAGGCGTCACAGGTTTCTTCGTAAACTGGCAATCATGATCGATTGCACTCCGGATAACGTCCCCACGTGCACACATACTCCCAGAGCAGCTTTCGCTCGAGATGCTTGATATAGGCTGTTGTATAGGGATCGCCCATGTCTACCGGGCAAGCGGATACCCAGAGGTGCTCAATCGGAGTGGTTTCCAGCAGCGTCAGCCGAAAGGTGTTGCCGCCTGAGTGACCTGGTCGTTCACTAAACGCGGACGTATTGAACTGGCGGAGTCGGTCTGCGAGTGTCTGGCCCGTCGTTTCACCGACATAGATAATGAAATCATTGTTTATACGATGGTTGTCCGGCTTGCGCCTGCTTCGAGCGATGAAGTAGACACCTGGAAAACTCTTCCCAGGCAACTCGCTTCGCATTGACCATGGTTGCCACTCACAAAAACCTACCTCGCCCTGCATAGCGCTTGACCCACCTTTGACTTTCCTTTGAATGAGCCAATAAATCATCCTTTGGCTCTGTGTCCTAACAACCAAACGTAACCGTCTTCTCGGTGTCGGTTGCGACCGTCATGCATTGCTGCTCAGTGAATTTCACAAGTTAGCATCGTAAGCATCCATGGCCTCCCTGGGTGTATCGAACCACTCAAATTCGCCAGACGTAATGGAGCTAGCGACTCGGTGGTTGACCTTTGCGGCAAGGCTTCCGAAGAGGCTATCAAGAGGCTCCGAAAAGAGGTCGGCAGTGGCGACGGCGTATTGCTTTGTTGTCAAAGATTCGAGGCATATGTAGCGTGCGGATGCGCCGGAGTTTAGGCGACGCCAAGTCACTACTTCAACAAAGTCATGCACTCTCGACGCGTATTGCGCCGGGTGCCCCTGATTGGCGATCAGAGGAGCAGTAGTGGAATGGTGCGCGTGGGTTGAGCGGTTCGGTGACGGCTGAACAAGGTGCTTCAGCTCTTCTCGCCCAGTCATAACGCGCTCGCGAAGCTCCTCGGGATCCATGGACAATCCACCACGATCACTGACTGAGTAATTCTTGAGCTTGTTGAATGCTTCGATGGCCTGGCGGTCTTGTTTCTGCTCCCAAGCAGACCTTTTGTCTTTGAAGAGCCAGCCCCAGAACCGTATGAACCACCCCATTTATTCTTCCATCCTGCCTTGATCCATGAGGAGCATCTTCAGTGAAGCGGGGGGAAATGTCCTGATATTTTTTGCTAGACGCAGGACAATCTCGTGGGGGTGGTTTGCTGCCAAAGGTACCCCATCACGCACTGCTGAATACTCGGCTGCTAGCTCAAGCGCGGTAACTGATAGCCATAGGCGAGAGCGCTATCTCGTGCAGAACTCGTCGATAAACCTCACTTGGCCAGATGCGTCGAGTTGGCATTCGACTGTCCATCTGCCGTCGTTGAACACAAGCTGATAACTCCAGCAATTTCCAAACGGTTCCCGTACATCGAGGGTTCGAAACTCACGCATCAAATCTTGCGAGCCAGCGCGGTCTCCATGCTTGATCAGCCAAACAGCGGCTCTGATGAATTGCCCATGGCTGAAAACTAGGATGTCCTGGGCAACGTGATCCGCAAGCTTGGCAAGCATCGCATCTGCGCGTCCAAGTAGATGATCAAACGACTCAGCACCCGGCCCATCGATCATCGCGGCATTACCATTTTTCCAATAGCTTTCCGCATGTGGCTTTCGGTCGGTCTGGGTGCTGCCGGTAAATCGGCTTGGGCTCAAATAAGTGAATTCCTCGACGGCCCATAGCTCGGACGGCACCTCGGGGTAGCGCTGTGCGGTCGGTAATGCCGTGGCCTCTGCGCGCACAAACGGCGAAGACACGATCAGGTCTGGGATTGAGGTAAGCGATTGAGCAAGTGCCTCGGCTTGATGCTGGCCTTTCTCCGTCAACGGTATGGAGTCGGGGGCAGTCGTGGCAAAGCCGACGTTCGCGGCGCTCTCGGCGTGCCTGATCAACCTGATCTGCTTCGGCATTTATTTTCTACCTTTAAATATGTATGTGTGGCCGTCGGGATTGTCTTGTGAATCTCATCGGCAACGGAGTAATGAAGGAGGTCACGGAGGCCCACATTGAGTAGGTAAGGGACTTTTCCCATGTTCCGTCATCCTAGGGATGCTGAGAAGGGGAGCACGCAGTCGTAGGGATAGAGCGCTGTCTGCTGAGACGAAGGCGACGGACAACATCAGGCGCATCTTGCTTAACCTGACTCAGCTGACCAGACACTTGCCCAGCTGCGGTTATGCCCCTCAAATGTGGAGCGATCCGGACGCCGCGTTAACCTATGCCGCTTGCGCACGTCTGTAAATTTTTCAAGCTGTGTTGGCATCGCGATGCTTGCTACCGGCCCGTTTCACCGGTCTTTCAACCGCTCCAGAAAAAAATTGTAAAAATAATTTCGTCGGCCCCTTGAAAAGAAAAAACAAAAACGGAGCTGTTATGTTTGTGTACAAAAAAAAGCCAAGATCTCCAATACCCTGCCATTTGTAGGGCTTCGCTGGCTTTAGGGTAATCGATCCGATTACCTGCTGTTGCATCTGAGGCAATCGATTCGATTGCTTCGCTGTTGCTTTCGCTTTTATGAGAAATTCAGGACAAATAAAAACGATACTCAGGGCAGCAGTCTCGCCTTGCACAGCTCTGCTGGGCTTGGGAGGTCGCTTCTTTGCGACGCAGTCGCGGCTATCTCGCTTTTTCGCGACGAATGTCGCGGCTATCTTTTGATTACAAAGCAACTCGGATTGGTTTAAAAATTTTCGTATGAGTGTGAGAGTCAATCGAAGTGTTGCTGACACATTCGGCATCTCACAGCCCAAGATCCTGCTCTAGCCTCATTCCCTTCATCAAGTTGGCATCTGCGAACATCTCAAGAGCTATTTTTTTTACTTTGTTTGCAATGGCGACTACCGGGGTTCCGTTTGCGATTGCTTCCTGCTGCGCCGTTGTAGCCCGCTCGACGACTCGAAGATAGATGTGTTCACCATGTTTTTCGATTGCCTGGTGAAAAGGGTTTTCTGAAACGAGGTTTGATTCGATTTGCTCGGTCATTGTGAGCCTACTCCTGACTTAGAATATTTATGAACACAGACCCAGTACCACAGCCACTTCTATCAGATAGCGCGACACTGCGGTCGTACAACGTCACCGGAGCTAACAGCGCGCCTTGGGCTCCTGGGCGAGTAAGAGTCAATGGTGGGGAGGGTGGTTTGATTTTAGGTGTGGCGACACTGACTTGGCGTAAGCGTGATGGGGCTCTGCCGGCAGTGACTTTTTACAGTGATGATGTGAGTCAGGCGACTGCGATTTACAAAATTACTGTGAGGTCAGGTTCGACAGTGGTCAAGACAGTGAGTGGTATTGCGGGGGAGTCATGGACGTTTGATGATGAGCTAGCACTCAACGGCGGAATCTACTTCAAGTCCCCGGCATTCGAGATAGTCGCTCAAAAGCCAGGGTTCGCAGATTCGACTGTTATTACAATCGACGTGACTAGATGAGTGCTTAGCTCCCAAAGTCAGTCAGCATTGTTCTACGGTCGAACCTGAATTTCATGATCATCCTTTGGCCTAAGCTGATATGGCTATCACGAGTCAGTCTTGCGAAGATGTACCCGGTTGGATTCAAGTCATCCATCGCGAATTGCATGTTTTTGAAGTCAAGGACGCCAAGGTGTACCTTCCCGCAGTTCATATTTCCAGGCAGAGGCTTGCCAAAGTCAAGATGGAACACAGCCGCGTAGTTGGTAAAGCCCCCTCCGTAATCGGCCTGGTCGCCGCCGAAGAAAGATGCAAGCTTTTTCGCCCCGACGTTATTTACCTGGCAGAAAGCTTCTGCAAAGGTCATTTGGCGGTTGTCGCCATTTATCATTTCAGAGGGGACGCCATAGCGCTTGAGGATTTCAAGATCCTCGCCTGTGAACTCCATCCTTACACCGTCACCAGTAACACCTGGTCGACGGTCATACACATAGCCACTCTCGACCACGTCGAGCTTCAACTCGGCTTTGAGTGGTGTATTAACTAAGCGCCCGTTTTGGTTGGTTACCAGGTACACCTTCCCGCTATAGGTGTCAGCCAGAGGGTCGCGAATAAATCCGAGCATAACCTCAGCACAGACCCAGTAAACGACCAGAATCGAAAATGCCCGAGAAAACGTAGTTACTCTGAGTCGGCTATCTTTGTTTTTGTTGAAAGGGGGCGCGATGTTGATAAAGACAATTATAGTTGCAATGATGCCAATCCCCGACCAGATCATCTCTCCAAGGAATGGGAGGGAAGAGCTAGCGCCAGGTAGTGTGGTAGCAACTATCGTAACAGGGATCGTTAAAATGGCGCCTAGAAAATCTGGAAACCAGAATCCGTACAGGCCACCACGAACAGCCTCAATAGATTGATTAAAGTCTAATCCTTCAACACTAGAGGCCAAAATAAATGCTGGTGCAACAACCAAGGCCATGAAAACAGCCCAAATGAATCTAGAAGTGCTCATCTAACATCCTTATTATTGATATTCACTAAATGCTAAGTTGCCATGGAAATCGCCGTCAATTGTTATTCTCTAAGTCGCAACGTATCCGATTGTTGTTTTTTTTATTACTCCTAGCGCTTCTGCGTTTCTAAAAATCTCACAAGCTCGCAGATTTCCAATCCGAGAGTTTTTCGCGAAATCCTTGAGTTTGATGGGCGTTCCAGGCGTTGTAGTTTTCGCTTGGTTGACCAAGGTTTTGAGGATTTCTGCGTTCGTATCAAGCAGCGTTTCTGGGGTTTTCGGGGTTTCTGCCTTCGAGATTCCTGATGGTGGCGAAGCGCTACTATTCGAGTCTGCAACCGGCAAGAAAGAGCGTCTAGAGCTACGAACACCAGAAAGGATCAGTGCAGGAACTACCTCCAGGGACATTGCAAAACCCAAGCACAGGAAATGAGCGAGAAGTGCAGGCAGGCTCGACGCTTTCGCTACTGACGACTTGATGTGAGCGATCTCTAAAGACCCATCGTTGATCCGTGCGATAGCTGAGGTTCGCTGAGATGCAGCACGAGCTGCGACAGACTCTTCCAGCTCCAGGGCCTTTGAGACCATCCCACGCGCCCGAAGTTCGTTGGCTTGAACAGTGGCATGGGAGATCTCTTTATCAAGCTGAGAGATCAAGAGCGAGTCCTTCTGAGCCAAGGAGGTTAGGGACTGCACTCGATCCGTCGTCATAACGTCGTGAGTAGCTTTACTGATAGTGATTGAAGACATAAGGCGATCATAAGTTGCCCAGCCACTTACAATAGATAGCATAAAGGCGCAGGCAATAGTAAGAGCAGCTGTAGACCCACGTAGTACCCTAATAGCTACAGGCCAAGCCAGATACTTAAAGATATCCAGGAGCACCGCCGCCGAAGCAAATAGCAATGCCAGACGCTTATCATCAATCAGCGCATATATCGCAAGCGCAACCGAGATTGCAGTTACGCTAGACAATAGGAATGCGATTGCGACAAGTAATGCCGACAACTTTTTGCTCATGGGGAACTCCGAAAATCTCTCTATAAGTCCATTATATAAGGGGTTTCGGGTAGTGCAATAGGCCGGCCAGGCTACTTGACATCAAACTGCCTTTATGTAGATTGCATTTATCTATTGAGTGTGTAAGTCCAATTCAATATTATGTTTATATTGAACTGCCAAAACGGAAAAAAATATGAGCAGAAAGTTTCCATTTTGAATCAATCATGAGGAAGTTTCAAAGCGCTCATGAAGAGCGGCGACTTACATAAAGATGGATGTGCGTGTGGCCTGGAATATGAACATGACTAGGCTCAAGAACTTGAGGGGTTGATTGATCTGACCCTGGACGTGATCGAAGTTTTCGGCGAAGCCGGCTTACGGGCGCTAATAAACCGCGCAGAGAGACATACCGACGAACTGGATCTATTCGTTCGAGCGAAGCTGGCTACAGACGGCGAGGAAAAAATGCTGGGCCAGGCGAGGCTCTCAGAGTTCGATCAGATCGCTCTGCTAAGCGTCGTGGGGAGGATTGGAGGTGATATGGACGGCATATGACCTGGCATCCGGACTGCTGCTCAGGGGCGCTTACACAGCGAGCGAGCTGTGCCGTCTTCCCAAAGCACAGCTGAGAGAGCTACTGATGTAAAAAAGCATCAGCTAAGAGAGGGGCCAGGGCTGCGGAGTCTTGGCCTTTTTCGAATGATTTGACGAGGAACGTCTTACCGTCAGGCGTCTGAAGCACCAGGCCTTCTTTAGACAGGCGAGTCCGTACATGTCGCTCAGCGAAGAGCCCCAAAGCTGTCTGGTCGCCGTCCACTTGGCCAAATATCCATCCTCCGTGGTCAGCTACGACGCCACTCAGCTCATGATCGCTCGGACTCATAGATCTCTTGATCATCCTGCCGACGCGCTTTGCACCTTTTGTCATCATGATTGCTAGCCAGACTATCGGCAGCACAGGGATAGAGATGATGATCCCACCCCAGATGTTGATCTGACGAACGATCCAGCCTATGAGGCCCAAGAGCGCTCGCAAAGGCACCATCCAATTAACTCTCATGCTCAGCTCCTAAAAGCGCTAATGCAAAAAGATCCGCATACCGGTGGCGTTCGGGGTTCGACGGCTCGCGAGTCTCGAAGTCTATAACGACATATTCAACCCCATTCACGTCTACAAAGCCGATACCTTGCTCATCAACCCAGGCGTTGTGGATAAAACCTGTACGATGATAGTCGCCGTCTAGCACATCATGGCCCACAACTCCGAAGCAAGTTCCAGCAACGCAAGTGGATTCAAGACTACTACCGCTCCAAACTACAGCATCGTAAATAAGTGTTTTTGATGACATGCTAATTCCTTTTTTAGTCTGTCCTGATTGTACCGCTTGCAAGGTTTGCCAGTAAATTGCCATGCTGGTAAAATTGACAAAAATATGGAGACTTGCTTTATGGAATGGGGTAACACAGGTTTTTCGAATTTGCCGTTTCACGTTTCAAGTCTGGTAGCCGAGCACGGTCGTCAAGCAGTATATGATTTATATTTGGATGCTTCCCGAAACTCATCAGACCCTCAACGCTCTCATGCACTAGCTTATTTGGCCGCAGGTATCGATTCCTTGCCAGCACGAGCAGCTGCCGAAAGCTTTACCACGGCAGTTGAGAATCATAAGAAAAAGGTGGACGCCTATAACAAAACTTTTCGCAGTATGGGCGATTTGATCCTGTCGATAGACTTCCAATCGTTAGTATTTTGGGATCTTCTTGTTGAGAAAGCTCCTTCAATCGGCTTTCTCATGAACCTTCCGATTCGTCCATTCATAGTACACCCACAACCCGCAGAGTTAATTGCTCAGAAAATCACTGAATTAAAAGATGAGTCCTTAAAGTGGCAGGACTGCTCTAATCATATTGATGCTGACGTGCTACGCATGAGAATTTTGGATTACTGTAGCGACAGGGTGATATCTCAAATCGAACAACAGATTGAAATATATCGATACTTCACAGACTATGATTGCTTGTTCTCCACACATGAACAAAGAGAAAAGCTTTCTACGCACATTCGCTTCGAAGTAGCTCCTGGCAAACTTTATCAACTCGTAGAGAAAGGGTCGCTTTACAGAGACTTAGAATCCAAGTTAAAGAGACTCAAGAAAATCGTTTCACGCTTGCGCTCATGCGATGAGCAAGTAAGTGATAGTGCTAAGCATTACAATCAGACAAAGTCCGAGGTGGAAAAGTTTGTGCCGTATGGTCTAGCCCACTATATTGACAACTACCAGGATATAAAATTCGTCGAGAATGCATAAATTAAGGTGGTAGTTGGTTGTGAGTTCGCGCAACTCAATCCGAATTCAAAGCTCATCTCCATGGCGCTCGTCGCTGAAGACGGTCAGGAGCTTTACTTGAACTATACGATAGCTACACAAGGGTCGATTGCAGTGATTTATTGTTGAGCGAGTGCTTCCTCTGTTAACTGGTAGTCAAGCCTCAATTTCCAAAATTGCTGCGAGAGACAAACTCTGGGGTTTCCTGTCGATATTTGACAGAGTTGAGATCATGTCAGATGCACCCGATTGAGATTGGGATTGGGAGTTTTTCGTTGATATCGGCTACCACAACGGAAAGTGGCCAGCCAATGAATCCAACAGGCCGCTAAATTTGATTGAGATGTTCAATGATAAGAATGTTCAGGGGGAAGATGCGCCTGAGCTTCCGCATCATGCGTTGCTCGACGCCAAGTTGTTAATGGATTACTATAAGCGACTTCTCAAATAGTTAGACCAGTCTCTTCCGATACTCGAAGTTCTTGGTCGGGAATATACTCAATATAATTCCGCTTGAGCTTGCACTCCTTGGGTTTGAATAGAGCGTCAAATATAGCGTCTATAAGTTCCAGGATCTCCTTGATCATTTTTTGGACTTGATAGTCTCTGGCTGTGAACTTGATGTAGATTGGCTTTCTCCTGCGTCCATTAACTGCAATGAACTCGTAGTAGTAGACTCTAGCTCTTTCCTGTTCGTCGCTATCTCTTCTTGCAATTTCTTCCTGAAGTTCATGAATGGTTTCGGGGTCATATTGAATTCCTTCCTGTGTGATTAGTTTGTGCCAAGTGAGCCTGGAGCGCTTGAGTTGCCTCCCGCTGATGTGTTTGCCATCAAACTCGAAGCTGATGCCTTTGGGCTGGCCTTCTTCATTGAGTGTGAGGTGGATGTAGACCTTTTGCTTTCTCAGCAAGCGTGTGAACGTGAACATATCGCCATCGACCGCGTTGGTAGCCTCAATGGCCCCGGCAATTTTGGCGATCGTGCGGTGTTTGAATGGCAGCTCGTCATCCTTCAGCGAGGCCTGGAGCTCTGCGTGTGTGATGGAGACGCCCCAGGTGTCCTTTGGTCTTGGTACTTTGGTTAGGCCGAAGCAATCTTCAATCTCTGACACAGAGTCCATGCTGACAGTGCGCTCGTTGCTGTCTTTGACCATGCTGAGCGTCTCATCTAGGCGGATGCGGTTGGCAACGATGTGAACGTGTTGATGATCCTTATCCTGGTGCATAACAGCGACGTATTGATTCGTTTCGTCGAAGCCAAGGTCGTTTAGATACTTACACACTGCTGAGCGCCACTGTGACGGCGTGAGGGACTCGCCTGGGCGCAGAGATAGCATCGCGTGAAACACTGGCTTGATGAGCTTCTCTGAGTCGATTGTCATGAGTCTCATCTTTTCAACGCTGTCGAATTCCCTGACCAGTTCCAGCACATCATCTTCGCGGCCTGCAAGGATGCCTGGAAGCGGGTCTGGGCTTAGGCAGTTCGAGTCGATTGTCCGGATGCCGGTTATTTTGTGATCGTGCTTGGTGCAGCCGAAGATGTACCGGATTCGGCCTTTGAAAGAGCCTGAAGACTTGGGGAAGATCTTGCCAATCATAGAAGACCCCCAACGTTAATCTTGGCGATGTGCTTTACCTTGGCCAGAAGCTCGCAACCTGGCCTCTCAGCATTGACCATCGCTGCCAGGCTCATAAGCTCACGTGCGATCTGAACCACGTCAGAGGCGACCTTTGGCTTGACGCTATTGTTCGCTACGAAGTCCCTGATGAATGCTCCTGCGGCCTTGTAGCCAGCCTCGGACATCTTGCTCTCAAGTGACTCCATCTCGGACTTACTAAGTCTGATAGTGATCCTAGTGTCCTTGTTTTGCTTCTCAATAGTTTCCATCTTGTCTCACCTTTTTATTGTTGTTTTAGGAGAGCCTTTAGTACGCAACACCCGAAGGGATGTGAGTAGCCGCTAATTGTCTGACATAGACACAACTGGCTATAAACAAGCTCTAGATCTATTATGGAAAATGAGCAATGGGTGTGAGTAGTGTTTTGTTAGTTATTTTTGAAATATTTTTATGTATAGATAGCTTGTCGCAAAGTGTAAGTGCGAAATCACAGTAGTGCATTGCGAAGATTTGGACCTTCGCATCGGTGTAGTGTGATTTCGCAGTCAGTGAGTGCGGATTCGCAATGGTGGAGTGCGAACTAACTTAGTTTTCGCTGTAGGGGAGTGCGAATTCGCATTGACAGTATGCGAAGCTCGCAATATACAGCTGCGGATTTTGATATTAGATAGCCAATAAGTCGATGGTGAATCGGTAGTGCCACGTCAGGGCAGATTTCCGCGCACTGTCGAGTCCAATCTGTCTGTCCAATAAAAACGCGAAAAGGGTACGAAAAGGGTACGAAGTGGTGAACATAATTCGTACATGATATTGGTTTTTCCTAATGAATGCAGGATTAGTAGATCCAATCCATCATCGGTGCCACGGAAAAGCGGCGAGAAAGGACTGGCGAAGCAGTTGGAGCAGGAGATAAGAGCATTGGGCAATCTGGATGGGTGAGGCGAAGGAGGGGAAGTTTATCAGGAATGGCGTTCCGGGGTTGGGAGGGCGCGCGTACCAGGAGGATGAATGGTCTTCGTTTCTTATATTCCGGTCGGTTGTATGAACAGCGGCAGGGTAATAAAAAGCGGGCAGCCTTAAGGTTGCCCGCTTTTTTGTGTGGTTCGATAGCTGCTTGGTTAGGTGAGTTTTCGCTGCATTTGAATCACTTGAAGCTGTCCGCCAGCTCCCGAGCGCGATTCCCGGCCTCTTGTCGCGCCGCCTGATCCACCTCATACCCCAGGATGGTCTTTTCCACGATCAACGCGTGCACCTGGGTAACTCCGACGAACTTCAGCCAGGCCTCGACGTAGGGCTTCTGGAAGTCGAAGCGCTCTGCTGGTGTGTCGGATTGCGGCGAGAAGTCGAGGCCGCGGGCGTAGGCGACGACCGCGGTTTTGTTGTGCAGCAGGCCGCGCAGGCCGTGTTCGGCGGTGAAGCTGAAGAGGATGTCTTTCTGCGTGACCAGGTCGATGAAGTGCTTGAGCTTGTAGGGAATGCTGTAGTTCCACAGGGGTACGGAAAGTACCAGCAGGTCGGCGTTGTGCAGGTGGGCGGCGAGGGTTTCGAGGGTACTCCAGGCGTCTTGCTGGTCGGGGGACAGGGCTATGCCTTGCAGGCCGGCGTATTTGGCGTCCATGGCGTGCTGGTCGAACTCCGGCAGGTCCAGGCTCCACAGGTCCAGGGTGCTGACTTCGGTGTGGGGATGGTGGGTCTGGTAGCGGTCGATAAAACCGCGGGCGATTTGTTGCGAGGCGGAGCGCTCTTTGCGGGGGGAGCATTGGATATGCAACAGGCGGGTCATGACGGCATCTCGGAGGAGGAATGCCGGCATTGCAACATAGCGCTTGACGGAATATAAATCGTAAATAAATGGCTGATTGATCACGTATCTCTATATGTTCGATGTTCTGTTGCTCAAGACTTTTGTGACGGTGGTGGACGAGGAAGGCTTCAGCCGTGCCGCCGAGCGGCTGCACCTGACGCAGTCGGCGGTCAGCGGGCATCTGCGGCGCCTGGAAGAGCAGGTTGGCAAGCCGTTGCTGACCCGTACCACGCGTTCCCAGCATTTGACCGCCGATGGCGAGCGCCTGATGGCCTATGCCCGCGCCATCCTCGCCTTGAACCGCGATGCCTGGGCCGAGCTGACGCGTTCGCCGTTTCACGGCCGGGTGCGGATAGGCATGTCCGAGGACTTTGTCGAGCCCCGCCTGCTGCGCCTTTTGCAGGAGTTCGCGGCGCAGTACCCGGGCATGGAAATCGATATACAAGTGAATATTCCCGGCACGCTGCTGGAGCGCATGCAGCAGGGCGGTCTTGAGGTGGTCATTGGTTCGCTGTGTGAAACCCGTGAGTCGGGCCTGCTGCTGTGGCAGGAACCGCTGGTATGGGCCAGTTCCGCGTACCTGGTCGGGCGCTTGCCGACACCCTTGCCGCTGGCGCTGTTTCCCGAGCCATGCCCTTATCGGGCGGTGGCCCTGCAGCGTCTGGCGCAAGCGGGAATCGCCCAGCGTACGGCAATGCTTTGCCCCAGCAACGCGGCGTTGCGCACGGCCGCCCTGTCCGGGTTTGCGGTGGCGCCGATAGCGACGAGTCAGGTGGGGCAGGGGCTTGCGGTGTTAGGGGCCGAGCATGGCTTGCCGGCATTGCCCGATGCGGAGTTTCGGTTGTTCACGGCCAAGGATGCCGATCAGGGCATAGTGGCTGCGTTGTCCCAGGTGATAGTGGCTTATTGTGCGGCGCGGCGGGTCTAGCCGTCGGCCTCAGCGGCGCGACTGCCCGAAGGGGCAGTCGCTTGAGCGAAGGTCAGAGATCCAGACCTTCCTGGATCACCGACAGCAGGGTGTCTTCATTGAGTTCGAGCGGGTCCGGCCTAGTTTTACCGGGACCTGGAACCGTCTGGATCAGCCAGTGCCCCTCGCCATGCTCGCTGCCGCTGCGCAGCATATAGCGCTCCGGGCCTTTGCCATGGATTTCGACACGCCCGGCGCCACCGGTGGTGAAGCGGGCGATGGGGTCGAGGAGGATGCTTTTATGGTTGCCCTCGATCAGCAGTTGATCGATGGCATAGTTGAAGGTGGCGCCAGAGGAGTGGCTCTCGAACACGCGAGTGGGGACGCGCCGGATATTCAGGCCGACCTCTGACAAGGGTGTCAGCCAGGTCTCGACCTGGTGGTACATCTCATAGACCTGTGCAGGCCACAGCTCGATAGCCTTGTCTGCCGAGATGTCTTCCTTGGCCCAGCTGTCCTGTTTTTGTTTCAGCCTTGCGGCGAGTTCATCGACCTTACTCATTCCGATTTCCTATCGTGATGTGAGGGTAAGTGTAGTCTCTGAAGGTACTTTACCTTGGCGGACGGTGACCAGCGATTCATGACCCTCTGCTGGATGACGATGCTTGTATTGTGACGAGGTGTTTTTTATATATCCCTGATGGGCATCAGAAAAATGCTCTACATTTTCAGACGGTGCCACCCTGAATTGTCCGCTATTACCTCTTAGGATTGGCCAGCCCGGCTGCATCGCATGCCTTACCTTGCCAGGATGATGCTTTGCCTATCCCGATTCACGATCCTCACCATTCTTCCGATCGAACCTTGAAGCGACTGCCGCTGCTCAAGGCCGCGGTGGTATTCATTTCGATGGTTTGCCTGTGCCTGTGCGGCCTGCTTTATCTGCAGCTGGCGCAGTCCTATCACTACGATATGGCGCGGGCGCAGGTCGCCTCGTCGAACCTGACCCGGGCCATGGCGCAACAGGCCGAGGACACCTTCATCGAGGCCGACCTGGTGCTGGCCAGCCTGGCCGACTGGATTCAGAAGGACGGTTATGGCCCGGCGCAGAAGCCTTTCCTGCAGAAGATCTTTGCGCAGAGAGCGCAGGCGCTCAAACAGATGCATGGCCTGTTCCTGTTCGACCGGACGGGGCAATGGGTGGTCACCTCGTTCGATCGCTTGCCCCGCGGCGAAGGCGTGGCCAATCGGGACTACTTCCGCTTTCATCAGCAGAACACTTCCTTGCTGGCTCATGTCGGGCCGGCGATCCGCAGCCGGGAAAACGGTGAGTGGATCATTCCGCTGACACGGCGGCTGAACGACAGGCAGGGCAATTTCGAGGGCGTATTGCTGGCCGGCATCAGGCTGGCCTATTTCGACCAGTTCTTCAAAAGCTTCGATATCGATGACAGCGGCACCATGTTCCTCGCCCTGTCCGATGGCACCTTGCTGGCGCGGCGCCCGCTGGAGGAGCGGCAGATCGGTGCGTCCCTGGCGCGCGGGGAGATTTTCAGCAAGTACTTGCCCGAGGCGCCCTCGGGCACTGCGATGATTCGTTCGCTGGTCGACAAAAAGATGCGGCTCTACGGCTATCGCCAGCTGGAGGCCTACCCGCTGGTGGTAGGCGCGGCCAGCTCGAAGGATGCGGTCCTCAAGGACTGGTATGCCAGCGCCTACCAGTCCAGCGCCATTGTCGCCCTGGTGGTGCTGGGCATCGGCCTGTTCGGCTGGGTGTTCGTGCATCAGCTGCGCAACGGCGAACGCATCGAGGCGGACCTGCGGGCCGCGCAGGCGGCGCTGGAGGTGATCGCGACCCATGACAGCCTGACCGGCCTGGCCAATCGCCGGCTGCTCGAGCGGGCGCTGGAGACCGAGTTCGGGCGCGGAGGGCGGCAGGCGAGCCCGCTGAGCCTGATCATGCTCGATATCGATTTCTTCAAGCGCTACAACGACACCTACGGCCATGTCGCCGGAGACCAGTGCCTGGCCGAGGTGGCGCAGGTGCTGAGGGATTGCTGCCAGCGCAAGGCCGACCTGGCGGTGCGTTATGGCGGGGAGGAATTCGTGGTGCTGTTGCCCGACACCGAGATGCCGGGCGCCCTCGCCATGGCCGAGCAGATTCGTCGCAGTGTCATGGAAAAACACATCCCGCACACCGGCTCGCCCTTTGGCCTGGTCACTCTCAGCCTGGGGTGCTACTGCTTCGTGCCGAGCGGGCGCGACAGCATCGAGGCGTTCCTCGAACACGCCGATGCCGCGCTGTACCAGGCCAAGAAATCCGGGCGCAATCAGGTGGCGATCGAGAGCGTCAACCAGCCGTTGGCGCGCTCGGACCGCTGACAGTCAGGCTTGGTCCTGATCCGGGTAGCCCAGCTTGCGTTCGAGCTGTTTCCTCACTTGTGGCCACTCATCGTCGATGATGCTGAAGCGCACCGAGTTGCGCTTGCGGCCATCGGGCATGATCCGTTCATGACGCACGATGCCTTCCTGCTTGGCTCCCAGGCGCAGGATGGCGTTGCGCGATTTCTCATTGATTTCGTCGGTGGTGAATTGCACTCGCACATAGCCGAGCACCTCGAAGGCATGGCGCAGCATCAGGTACTTGGCTTCGGTGTTGACGAAGGTTTTCTGCCAGCGCGTGGCGATCCAGGTGCTGCCGATTTCCAGCTTGCGGTTCTTGCGGTCGATCTTCCAGAAGCGGGTGCAGCCGATCACCTCGTTGCTGGCCTTAAGGACGGTGGCGAAGGGCTGGACTGTGCCAGCATCGCGGCCGCCGAGGGCAATCTGCAAGTAATCGTTCACAGTCTCGCTGGACGGCACCACGGTGAACGGCAGGTTCCACAACTGGCCATCCTCGGCGGCCTTGACCAGGGCGTCGGCGTCGGAGAGTTGCAGCGGTCGCAGGAGGATTCGCGGGCCTTCCAGTGTTTCCATGACAGGTTTTTCCGGCAGTGATGGAGGGGGCTTCGGCCGCCTATTACAGGCACACGCCCAAGCCTTGGCAAGGTCCATTAATGGGCTGTTTCGAGCAGGGATATTGGCCAAATCAATTGTCGGTTCGGGGCATTAATGGCTTATACATAGCGCCGATATGCGACACCTCATGCATAAGGACAACCCCATGAGTCAGCCCCACCTGATGAACTTCGCGCTTTACCTGCAACGGCTCGGCTATGACAGTGCACCGCCACCGACCCTGGCGACCTTGCGCGAGCTGCAGTTGCGCCACACCAGCACCTTCGCTTTTGAAAGCCTGTCGACCCTGTTGCGCGTGCCGGTGCCGATCGACCTGGCTTCGGTGGAGCACAAGGTCCTGCATGAGGGCCGTGGCGGTTACTGCTACGAACTCAACCAGATGTACCAGGTGCTGTTGCAGTACCTGGGTTACGAGGCGCGCGGCATTACCGGGCGGGTGGTGATGGGCGGGCCGGAAGATGCCTGGTCCGCGCGCGCTCACCGCCTGGTGCTGCTGACCCTGGATGGCGTGCGTTATGTTTCGGATGTCGGCTTTGGCGGCATGGTGCCCACCGCGCCGCTGCTGCTCGATACCGAGGACGAGCAGGCCACGCCCCACGAGCCCTATCGCATCACCCAGCGTGATGGCAGCTACACCCTGCGCGCCAAGGTCGCCGGCGAGTGGCGGGCGATGTATGTATTCGATCTGCAGCGGCAGGAAGCCGTGGATTACGAAATGGGTAACTGGTTCGTCTCGACCCACAAGAACTCGCCGTTTCTCGGTCAGCTGAAAGTCGCGCTGATGGGCGAAGGCCTGCGCCGGACCCTGAATAACGGCAGCTACGCCGTGCATCGCCTGGGCCAGGACAGCGAGCGGCGGCAGATCACCGACCCCGACGAGTTGATTGCCCTGTTGCAGAACGAGTTCGCCATTCGGGTTCCGCAGCATCCGCGGCTGCGAGAGGTCCTTGGCGAATTGCTGGCAGTGCCGCAATCGGCCTGATCGGTCCGGGCTTCAGGGTTCCTCGGTGTCGAGGTCGATAGTCAGATAGAAATAGTCGATATCCCCCCAGGCTTCGCGGCGATCGACGAAGGTTTCCGCCGACCCCATGAACACGCTGTAGCCCAACTGGTTGCGCGGGTCGCGGTAGAAGCCAGGCGGCGCATCCCAGACACAACAGGAGCGCCGCAGGGGCGGCATCCGGAACTGCTCGCCCAGGTAGCGTTCGGCAGCCTGGGCATCACGCCCTGCCAGGCGATAGGTGGCGCGCAGCGGCTTGGTCTGCAACTCGGGTTCGGCGTGACATTCGAAGAACTCGATATAGGCGGGTTTGTTGCCGATTTGTACCAGGAAATCGCCGCAGACCGGCGCGGCGCTGGACGCCAGTATCAACAATGCAGGGCTGATCAGGATCGAGAGGCATCTGTTCATGTGGCGATTCCTTCCAGGCTGAGCAGTCTTTTGCTGAGCAAGGCCCCCGGGCAGCTCAGGGTCAACGCCATAAAGGCATCTGCTCATCACCATCCTTCAACTGCCGGCGATACGTCCAGTGAGTCAGCAGCGCAATCAATGCACTGTCCAGCAGCCAGAGCGGCATCAGCAAACGCAAGGCTGGGTGAAGGCAGAGCACTCCGGCAATCGTCAATCCCAGCAGCAGGCTGCTGAGCCAATTGGCCAGGCCCTTGGCGCAGAGCAGGGCGTACAGCGGGGTAAACACCAGCGCCATGGGCAGAAAGCCGAATATCGCGCCGCCGGCGACGAACAGGGCAAAGGTCCCCAGGCCAGCCCAGAACCCTTGCCATAGGCTGTCGGTGAAGCTGGCGCTGTACATGGCCAGGACAAAACCCTGTAAGGCCACGACCGTGCGGAAGCTGCCATAGGCGAGGATAAAGGTTTGCCATAGATGATTCATTCAAGCGCTTCCATGCGTAGACGAAGGGCGTTGCCTGGGTAGGCGCCCTTTGGAGGCGGGGGATTCTATCAGGGTGTCTGGCGCAGTGTTCGGCAGGTGAAAGGCGGGGGCGGGTTATCGGGTATCGCGGTTTTATGAGGTTGGGCTGTGTCGAATAAAGTGTATACAACTCTATAGACATTTGTCTCTACTGTTGAATACAGTGTGCCCCATAACAAAAACCAGGGAACCCCCCAACCATGAAAACGCCCTCTGTTTCACCGCAACGGCCTGAAGATGAAAACCTCGGTCTTGGCGCGAATATGGCTTACGGCCTGCAACATGTTCTAACCATGTACGGCGGTATCGTTGCGGTGCCTTTGATCGTCGGCCAGGCTGCTGGCCTGGCCCCGGCGGACATCGGTCTGCTGATCGCGGCGTCGTTGTTTGCCGGCGGCCTGGCGACACTCCTGCAGACCCTCGGCCTGCCGTTTTTCGGTTGTCAGTTGCCGCTGGTCCAGGGCGTGTCCTTCTCGGGCGTGGCGACCATGGTGGCGATTGTCAGCAGCGGTGGCGAAGGGGGCTTCCAGTCGATTCTCGGGGCGGTGATCGCCGCCTCGCTGATCGGTCTGCTGATCACTCCGGTGTTTTCACGCATCACCAAGTTCTTTCCGCCGCTGGTCACGGGCATCGTGATCACCACCATCGGCCTGACCCTGATGCCGGTGGCCGCGCGCTGGGCCATGGGTGGCAACAGCCATGCGGAAAACTTCGGCAGCATGGCCAATATCGGCCTGGCAGCAATCACCCTGGTGTTGGTATTGCTGCTGAGCAAGATCGGCAGCGCGACCATCTCGCGGCTGTCGATCCTGCTGGCCATGGTGGTGGGGACGATTATCGCGGTGTTCCTGGGCATGGCCGATTTCTCCATGGTCACCCAGGGGCCGATGTTCGGCTTCCCGACGCCGTTTCATTTCGGCATGCCGACCTTTCATTTCGCCGCCATCCTGTCGATGTGCATCGTGGTCATGGTGACCCTGGTGGAGACCTCGGCCGACATCCTCGCGGTGGGTGAGATCATCGACACCAAGGTTGACTCCAAGCGTCTGGGCAATGGCCTGCGCGCCGACATGCTGTCGAGCATGATCGCGCCGATCTTCGGTTCCTTTACCCAGAGCGCCTTCGCGCAGAATGTCGGGCTGGTGGCGGTGACCGGGATCAAGAGCCGTTATGTGGTGGCCACCGGCGGGGTGTTCCTGGTGATCCTCGGCCTGCTGCCGTTCATGGGGCGGGTGATTGCCGCGGTGCCGACCTCGGTGCTTGGCGGTGCCGGTATCGTGCTGTTCGGCACCGTGGCGGCCAGCGGTATCCGGACCCTGTCCAAGGTCGACTACCGCAACAACGTCAACCTGATCATCGTCGCCACCTCGATTGGCTTCGGCATGATTCCCATCGCTGCGCCGAATTTCTACGACCATTTCCCAAGCTGGTTCGCCACCATCTTCCATTCCGGCATCAGCTCGTCGGCGATCATGGCCATCGCGCTGAACCTGACGTTCAACCACTTCACCCTGGGCAACTCGGATCAGCAGTCGGTGTTCGCCGTGGCGTCCGAGCGCACCCTGCGTTACCAGGACCTGGCGGCGCTGCGTGAAGGCGATTATTTCAGCGGCGGCAAGCTGCACGATGCCGAGGGTAACGAGATCCCGGTGGTGGATACGTCCCATGGCGAGCATTCTGCGGCTGCTCATCAGCCCTCGGCCCATGTCTCGGGCGCGGTCCAAGCCAGCAAGGTCTAGGGCCGGTTGATCGAGTCGCCAGGCTGGCCGCAATCAGTCCAGGCTGGCGGCTGGTTACTCCGCGACCCGGTCCGGCAGTCCTTGCCGGACCAGCGACAAGGCGAACAGCACCACCACGGCGGCGGCCGCTGATAGCGCCAAGGGCAGGCCGTGGGCGCTACCGCTCATGGCGGCGCCGCTGAGCAGCGGCCCCAGCAGGCTGCCGATACCCCACAACAACCCCGCGCTGGCATTGGCCGTGACCAGGTCGGGGCCGCTGAATTCCTGGCCGATCAGGATGATCGCCAGGGTATACACCCCGCCAGCCGCCGCGCCGAGTATCACCAGGCTCGGCCAGAGCAGCGCCGGGTAGTTCATCAGCAATGGCAGCCCCAGGCCGATCACCAACGAGACCACGCCGCAACCCAGGTAGATGGCAGCGCGTCCGGCCTTGTCCGACAGCCAGCCCAGGGGAAACTGGAACGCCGCATCCCCCAGCAGAATGATGCTGACCATCAGCGCCGCGAGTTTGATGGCGTAGCCGTGAGTCGCGGCGTAGACCGGAAACAGCGAGAGAACCACCGTATCGAAGAAGGCGAAGAACAGGATGCCCACGCACAGCGCCGGCGCCACCCGGATAAAGCCCAGTACCGAGAAACTCTTGTTCTCGGCGTGGGCGGCGACAGGGCGCTGGCGTGGCAGGGTCAGCCAGATCACCGCAATGGCCAGCAGGTAACCCGCGCTGACGCTGGCGATCACTGCTGGACCTTCGGTGCCGAGCAGGGCCACCAGGCCCGGGCCAATCATTTGGAACACCGTGAAGCAGGTGGTGTAGACCGCGATCACCCGCCCGCGCACGGTGTCCGTGGCCATCTCGTTGACCCAGGTTTCCCCCAGGATGATGATCAGCCCGGCGCCGAAGCCCATGACGATCCGCGCCAGCCCCAGGCTGGTGAGGCTGATCCCGGGGATTTCCAGGGCGCCGATGCTGAGGGCGCACAGACTGAAACACAGCAGGTAGATCTGCCGGCGGCTGAGTCTCTGGCACAGGCCGTTCACCAGGAACGCCGACAGCATCATGCCGGCGGCGGGAAGGGCCGACATGATGCCGATCTGGGTGTTCGAGGCGCCGGCCTGGTACAGGCGCAAGGCAATGACCGGCACGGTGGAGCCGATGCTCAGGCCGACAATCGAGATGCCGAGGATCAGCGCGGCCAACAGGGTTTTGTTCATGGAAGACACCTGCGCCCGACGAGTCGGGCGCTCAAAGACGGTTTGCGGTGGCGCGGCGCTTTGGTTCGGGCAGGGTTCCGGTTCGACTTACGCAGGCGTAGGCCGGGCCGGGAGTCTGCGGTGCAAAGCGGCGGATGGATCTGTACGCGGCGGGCAAGGGCCGCTGCGGCATCAGCTCCGCGCCGGGTTCGGACGCAACGGTGGCGTCAGGCGTGAGGGGAGAAGGTGAAGGCGAACAGCACGCTGCGGCGGCGTCGATTGATCGCGCAGTCGGATTGCGACATCGCGAAGGTCTGCGATGGGCTCATCGAGAGAAAACTGTGATGGGACTGTGCGGGAAAAAACATGAGTCGTGACGGCTGGCGTGAGAAGGGGCACAGCCTACTTCAGGCGCTGGCGTCAGGCAATCGGAGACAGGCAATCGGAGACAGGCAATCGGAGACAGGCCGGAATCGGGCGCAGCGCAAACGCCTATCCGCATGCCGATCTGGCATGCGGTGAATCGATCTTGGGGGAGGGTGACGCTGAGCTGATTCGCCGTAGGAGCAGGGCGCTCCTGGAAGTATTGCTGGCTAATCAGTGTAGGAATATGGCTCCACGACCTGGACTCGAACCAGGGACCCAGTGATTAACAGTCACTTGCTCTACCAACTGAGCTATCGCGGAATGCGGCGTATCTTACTGATTAAAAAGGAGAAGTCAAGCATCCAAAAACAAAGTTTGGCTTGGGTGGGCTTGTTTGGTCCTGGTCACGACGCCAATCCGCGGCTATTTGCCCGTTGGCGGTTACCGGAACCGCGGCACAGGTCTACCATGGCGCCCCGGCAGTGGTTTCACGCGCTCCCGGCTTCTCGCCGAAAAGGTAACGCTCATGACCCTGTTCAAGTTTTTACCCGCCGTAGTGCTTGCCCTGTCGCCTCTGTCTGAGGAGGCCCTATGAGCATCGAGCAAATCAGCCTGCCCAAAGGCGTCGGTCCCCAGGCCATGAAACTGTGGGACGCCATTACCCAGGCCGGATCGGCCGCTGAATTGAACCGTGCAGGTGGCAAGGCCGAGGGTTTTGTCCTGGGGCTGGAAAGCACCAAGGCCATCAAGGGCCAGGTTGCCGAGTCGCTGTATGTGGCGTTCGATGATGCCGCCAGCCAGCGCAGCGCTGAACTGGCCGGTTGAGCGCCCTTAACCGCCGAAGGTAAAGGTGCCCAGCATGAACTTCGCGGCCAGCGAGGTGGCGGCCAGTTGCACCAGCCACAGCGCCAGGCCGCCGAGAAATACCCCCAGGGCAATTTGCAGGACCAGGTTCTTTTCGCGTTTCTGCGGGCGGGGGAAGTGGTCCAGTTCGTCGCGGTCGGCTCGCAGGTCGTCGTGTCTCATGGGGATTCTCGATAGGGAAGCGATGGGGAAGAAGGAAAGCTGGATTCAGTCTAGTGGGCATCGGGCCGGCGAGGGCGGCTCACAAAAAAGGGGGAAGCCTGAAAGCTTCCCCCTTTTCATTCACCGCACGTGGCTCAGATCACCTGGATGATGGCCTTGGTCACGACGTCGATGTTGCTCTGGTTCAGCGCGGCCACACAGATGCGGCCGGTGTCCAGGGCATAGATGCCGAACTCGTTGCGCAGGCGCGTCACTTGATCGACGGTCAGGCCGGAGTAGGAGAACATGCCGCGCTGACGGGCGACGAAGCTGAAGTCGCGCTGTGGCGCGCCCTTGGCCAGCAGGTCGACCATCTGCAGGCGCATGCCGCGGATGCGCAGGCGCATTTCGGCCAGTTCGGCTTCCCACTGGGCGCGCAGTTCCGGGCTGTTGAGCACCGCGGCGACGATGCTTGCACCGTGGGTCGGCGGGTTGGAGTAGTTGGTGCGGATTACGCGTTTGACTTGCGACAGCACGCGCGCGCTTTCTTCTTTCGACTCACTGACGATCGACAGGGCGCCAACGCGCTCGCCATACAGCGAGAACGACTTGGAGAACGAGCTGGAGACGAAGAAGGTCAGGCCCGATTCGGCGAACAGGCGCACGGCGGCGGCGTCTTCGGCGATACCGTCACCGAAGCCCTGGTAGGCCATGTCGAGGAACGGCACGAGGTTTTTCGCCTTGATCACCTGCAGCACGTTTTTCCAGTCTTCCGGGCTCAGGTCGACGCCGGTCGGGTTGTGGCAGCAGGCGTGCAGGACCACGATCGACTGGGCTGGCAGGGCATTCAGGTCTTCCAGCAGGCCGACGCGGTTCACATCGTGGGTGGCGGCGTCGTAGTAGCGGTAGTTCTGCACCGGGAAGCCGGCGGTTTCGAACAGCGCGCGGTGGTTTTCCCAGCTTGGATCGCTGATGGCCACGACTGCGTCAGGCAGCAGCTGCTTGAGGAAGTCGGCACCGATCTTCAGTGCGCCGGTACCGCCGACGGCCTGGGTGGTAACCACGCGACCGGCGGCCAGCAGTGGCGAATCGTTGCCGAACAGCAGTTTCTGCACGGCCTGGTCGTAGGCGGCGATACCGTCGATCGGCAGGTAGCCACGGGAAGCATGTTGAGCGGCGCGGATCGTCTCGGCTTCGACAACGGCGCGCAGGAGTGGAATTCGCCCCTCCTCGTTGCAGTAAACACCGACCCCCAGGTTGACCTTGTTGGTACGGGTATCGGCGTTGAATGCTTCGTTGAGGCCCAGGATAGGATCGCGTGGTGCCATTTCGACAGCGGAGAACAGGCTCATTATTACGGCGGCTCTGAATGGAGTGTGGAGGGACGTGTCGCGCTCCAGCCGAATGCACTAGAGCGGTGCACAAACGGGGAGCTAGTATAGAGGCACATCACTGTGCGCGGCGACAGCTGAAAGGGCTTTTCCGGCAAGTTTTTCGGTTTATTTTTCGACCGTTAGTCTTATTGCAACGTCAAAGTCGTAGAGGGGCTTGGGAGCTTTACCTTGAAAGCTGTGGAATTTGCCTCCACATCCAGCACAATCCAGTATTTTCCCTGCGACACTCGTCGTTTGCGGTCTTTCTCGTTCCTGTGCGGCGGCGTCGTGCTGGAGTGAACCCAGAGGTACGTTATGTCTGAATTCCAGCTAGTCACCCGCTTCCAGCCCGCCGGCGATCAGCCGGAAGCCATCCGCCTGATGGTCGAGGGCATCGAGGCCGGGTTGGCGCACCAGACGCTGCTCGGTGTGACCGGCTCGGGCAAGACCTTCAGCATCGCCAACGTGATCGCCCAGGTGCAGCGCCCGACCCTGGTGCTGGCGCCGAACAAGACCCTGGCCGCGCAGCTGTACGGCGAGTTCAAGGCGTTCTTCCCGAACAACGCGGTGGAGTACTTCGTTTCCTACTACGACTACTACCAGCCGGAAGCCTATGTGCCGTCCTCCGACACCTTTATCGAGAAGGACGCCTCGATCAACGACCATATCGAGCAGATGCGTCTGTCGGCGACCAAGGCGCTGCTGGAGCGCAAGGACGCGATCATCGTCACCACGGTGTCCTGCATCTACGGCCTGGGCAGCCCGGAAACCTATCTGAAGATGGTGTTGCACGTCGATCGCGGCGACAAGCTCGACCAGCGCGCCTTGCTGCGCCGCCTGGCCGACCTGCAATACACCCGCAACGACATGGATTTTGCCCGCGCCACCTTCCGCGTGCGTGGCGATGTGATCGATATCTACCCGGCGGAATCCGACCTGGAAGCGATCCGCATCGAGCTGTTCGATGACGAGGTGGAAAGCATCTCCGCCTTCGACCCGCTGACCGGCGAGGTGATCCGCAAGCTGCCGCGTTTCACCTTCTATCCCAAGAGCCACTACGTGACGCCGCGGGAAACCCTGCTGGATGCCATCGAGGGGATCAAGGTCGAGTTGCAGGAGCGCCTGGAATACCTGCGCAGCAACAACAAGCTGGTGGAAGCCCAGCGCCTGGAGCAGCGCACCCGTTTCGACCTGGAGATGATCC
This sequence comes from Pseudomonas sp. T8, assembly GCF_024610635.1. Lineage (NCBI taxonomy): Bacteria > Pseudomonadati > Pseudomonadota > Gammaproteobacteria > Pseudomonadales > Pseudomonadaceae > Pseudomonas > Pseudomonas sp. T8. Next base: position 1,983,514 of record NZ_CP102374.1, on the reverse strand, counting down.
TCGAGCTGGGTTACTGCAACGGTATCGAAAACTACTCGCGCTACCTGTCCGGACGGCCGGCCGGGGCGGCGCCACCGACCCTGTACGACTACCTGCCGGCGGACGCCTTGCTGGTGATCGACGAGTCCCACGTCAGCGTGCCGCAGGTCGGCGCCATGTACAAAGGCGACCGTTCGCGCAAGGAAACCCTGGTGGAGTACGGCTTCCGCCTGCCCTCGGCGCTGGACAACCGGCCGATGCGCTTCGACGAATGGGAAGGGGTCAGCCCGCAGACCATTTTTGTCTCGGCCACGCCGGGCAACTATGAAGCCGAACATGCCGGCCGGGTGGTCGAGCAGGTGGTTCGCCCCACCGGCCTGGTCGACCCGCAGGTGGAAGTGCGTCCGGCGCTGACCCAGGTCGATGACCTGCTGTCGGAAATCACCAAGCGCGTGGCCGTGGAAGAGCGGGTCCTGGTGACCACCCTGACCAAGCGCATGGCCGAGGACCTGACCGATTACCTCGCCGATCACGGCGTGCGTGTGCGTTATCTGCACTCGGACATCGACACCGTGGAGCGGGTCGAGATCATTCGCGACCTGCGCCTGGGCACCTTCGATGTGCTGGTGGGGATCAACCTGCTGCGCGAAGGCCTGGACATGCCGGAAGTGTCGCTGGTGGCGATTCTCGATGCGGACAAGGAAGGTTTCCTGCGTTCCGAGCGCTCGTTGATCCAGACCATCGGTCGTGCCGCGCGTAACCTCAACGGCCGGGCGATTCTCTACGCCGACCGCATCACCGGCTCCATGGAACGGGCGATCGGCGAGACCGAGCGCCGTCGCGACAAGCAGATCGCCTTCAACCTGGCCAATGGCATCACCCCCAAAGGCGTGTTCAAGGACGTCGCCGACATCATGGAAGGCGCCACCGTGCCCGGTTCGCGCAGCAAGAAGCGCAAGGGCATGGCCAAGGCCGCCGAGGAAAATGCCCGCTACGAAAACGAACTGCGTTCGCCCAGCGAGATCACCAAGCGCATCCGCCAGCTCGAAGAGAAGATGTACCAACTGGCCCGCGACCTGGAGTTCGAAGCCGCGGCGCAGATGCGCGACGAAATCGGCAAGCTGCGCGAGCGTTTGCTGACGGTCTGATCTGCAATTGCTGCCTGTAGCCGCTACCGCAGGCTGCGATCGGCCCTTACGGCCTTGGCATTCTTGAAATCGCTGGAGGTCCTGCGGACCTATCGCAGCCTGCGGCAGCGGCTACAGATTCGTTTCGATTAGCCCCGACCTTGGCTTAAATGCCCTGCTCACTGGAGCGGGGCCGGCATCGCCTGTTACCATTCGCCTCTTGTTTGATCTTCGCTTTTCATATTCTTTCCGAGACATGCCATGACCACCGTCCGCACGCGCATCGCGCCATCGCCTACCGGGGATCCCCACGTAGGTACCGCTTACATCGCCTTGTTCAACTACTGCTTCGCCAAGCAGCACGGCGGTGAGTTCATCCTGCGCATCGAAGACACCGATCAACTGCGTTCGACCCGCGAGTCCGAGCAGCAGATTTTCGACGCCTTGCGCTGGTTGGGCATCAACTGGAGCGAAGGCCCGGACGTGGGCGGCCCGCACGGCCCTTACCGGCAGAGCGAGCGTAGCGAGATCTACCAGAAGTACACCCAGCAGCTGGTCGACATGGGCCATGCCTTCCCGTGCTTCTGCACCGCCGAAGAGCTGGACCAGATGCGCGCCGAGCAGATGGCCCGTGGCGAGACGCCACGCTACGACGGCCGCGCGCTGCTGCTGTCCAAGGAAGAGGTCGCCCGCCGCCTGGCCGCTGGCGAACCGCATGTGATCCGCATGAAGGTGCCGAGCGAAGGCGTCTGCGTGGTGCCGGACATGCTGCGTGGCGATGTCGAGATCCCGTGGGATCGCATGGACATGCAGGTGCTGATGAAGACCGATGGCCTGCCGACCTACTTCCTGGCCAACGTGGTCGACGACCACCTGATGGGCATCACCCACGTATTGCGTGGTGAAGAGTGGCTGCCTTCGGCGCCGAAACTGATTCTGCTCTACGAGTATTTCGGCTGGGAGCAGCCGCAGCTGTGCTACATGCCGCTGCTGCGCAACCCGGACAAGAGCAAGCTGTCCAAGCGCAAGAACCCGACCTCGGTAACCTTCTACGAGCGCATGGGCTTCATGCCGGAAGCCATGCTCAACTACCTGGGCCGTATGGGCTGGTCTATGCCGGACGAGCGCGAGAAATTCTCGCTGCAGGAAATGGTCGACAACTTCGACCTGTCGCGCGTCTCCCTGGGGGGGCCGATTTTCGATATCGAGAAGCTGTCGTGGCTCAATGGCCAGTGGCTGCGCGACCTGCCGGTGGAAGAGTTCGCCAGCCGCGTGCAGACCTGGGCGCTGAACCCTGAATACCTGATGAAGATCGCGCCGCACGTGCAAGGCCGGGTGGAAACCTTCAGCCAGATCGCACCGCTGGCCGGGTTCTTCTTCGCCGGTGGCGTGACCCCGGATGCCAAGCTGTTCGAATCGAAGAAGCTGTCGGGCGACCAGGTACGGCAGCTGATGCAACTGATCCTGTGGAAGCTGGAAAGCCTGCGTCAGTGGGAAAAGGACAGCATCACCGCGACCATCCAGGCCGTGGTCGAATCCCTGGAGCTGAAGCTGCGTGATGCCATGCCGCTGATGTTCGCCGCGATCACCGGTCAGGCCAGCTCGGTCTCGGTGCTCGATGCCATGGAAATCCTGGGGCCGGACCTGACCCGTTTCCGCCTGCGCCAGGCCATCGACCTGCTGGGTGGCGTGTCGAAGAAAGAAAACAAAGAGTGGGAAAAACTGCTGGGCGCGATCGCCTGATTCAGCACTCTGATTCGCGGGAGCCGGCATGCTGGCTCCCGCGGACCTGCGCAAGAAGTGAAATTGCGGTCGTTGGCGGAGGGCACAACGGTCCGCAAAAGCCCCGGATTTACGGGGGAGGGCGGTAAGTGATTGTTATGCCGGCAAATTTTTTTAAAAAAAGCTGAAAAAAAATTTGACAGCCTTCCGATACGCCCTTAAGATTCGCCCCGTCCTCAGCGATGACATCAACGATGAGGGGCTATAGCTCAGCTGGGAGAGCGCTTGCATGGCATGCAAGAGGTCGACGGTTCGATCCCGTCTAGCTCCACCAATTTACAGTTCAAGGTCTGGCCACGCCGGCCTTGAATCGATCAGTTCTCAGCACTGATCAGTTGTTAGAAGGGTTTGCGTCCCCTTCGTCTAGTGGCCTAGGACACCGCCCTTTCACGGCGGTAACAGGGGTTCGAGTCCCCTAGGGGACGCCAGTTTTACAGAAGCGATGTTGCAAGATGTCGCTCCGCCGCGAGGCGAAAAATCCGGGGCTATAGCTCAGCTGGGAGAGCGCTTGCATGGCATGCAAGAGGTCGACGGTTCGATCCCGTCTAGCTCCACCAATTTACAGTTCAAGGTTTGGCCACACCGGCCTTGAATCGATCAGATCTCAGCACTGATCAGTTGTATAGAAGGGTTTGTGTCCCCTTCGTCTAGTGGCCTAGGACACCGCCCTTTCACGGCGGTAACAGGGGTTCGAGTCCCCTAGGGGACGCCACGATTACCCGCTCTGCGGGATTTATAAGGGTCATTCAATTATTGAATGGCCCTTTTGTTTGTCTGGCGTTTGGCCAATTCTCCCTTTCTCCCCACACTGTTCTTCTGACCGGCGGTCACACTAACGACTTGCGAAAATTTATTATGAGAATAATATTTTGATCGTAATATTCGGAGGCAACGATGAACGATAAAAAAGCTCAAACCCGCGAACGCATTCTCCAGGCCGCCAGCTCCGCGCTGGTGCAACGTGGCCCGGCCGAGCCGAGCGTGGGCGAAGTGATGGGCGCCGCGGGCCTGACGGTCGGTGGCTTCTACGCGCATTTCGAAAGCAAGGACGCGCTGATGCTGGAAGCGTTCAGTCAATTGCTGGCCCAGCGCCGGGGCCTGATCGCCGATATGGATGCGTCGTTGACCGGCGAAGAGCGGCGAGCGCTGGTGGCGGCGTTCTACCTGTCGCGCAAACACCGCGATTCCACCGAGCAGGCTTGCCCGATCCCCGCATCGGTCGGTGAGATGGGGCGCCTGCCGGATGATTTCCGCAGAGTCCTGAATGAACACATCGAGCTGATGCTGGCTCAGTTGGCGACCACGCCTGAAGACATCGACAAGGCCCTGGCCGACCTGGCCCTGATGGTGGGTGGCTTGTCCCTGGCCCGGGCGCTGGGAGCCGGTGAGCTGTCGGACCGTTTACTGCGCGCTGCCAAGTCGGCGGTGCTATGACCTGAGGCGCTGGCCTGAGGAGAGGAGCGATGAGCACGTTAAGTTGGGTTCGTGGCGTTAATGGCACCTTGGGCTGGGTTGCACCAAAGCTGGTCGCCAGCAAGATGCGGCTGGCATTCATGACGCCGCGCGAGCGGCTGCCGCGTGACTGGGAGCTGCCGCTGCTGGCGCGTTCGGAGCGCATCACCCTGCGGTTCGGGCTCTCGGCATTGCGCTGGGGCCAGGGGCCGGCGGTGCTGCTGATGCATGGCTGGGAAGGGCGCCCGACGCAATTCGCCAGCCTGATCGATGCACTGGTGGGCGCCGGTTACAGCGTTGTGGCGCTGGATGGTCCCGCTCACGGACGTTCTCCCGGTCACGAGGCCAATGTGATGCTGTTTGCCCGGGCCATGCTCGAAGCCGCCGCGGAGTTGCCGCCGCTGCGCGCGGTCATCGGCCATTCCATGGGGGGCGCCAGCGCCATGCTGGCGGTGCAACTGGGCTTGCGTACCGAGACCCTGGTCAGTATCGCCGCCCCGGCGCGGATACTCGGTGTGTTGCGCGGCTTCGCCCGTTATGTGCGCCTGCCGCCCAAGGCGCGCTCGGCCTTTATCCGCCAGGTGGAGCAGGATGTCGGCATGCGCGCCGCGGCCATGGATGTCGCGCACTACCAGTTGGATATGCCCGGGTTGATCGTGCATGCCGAAGACGACAACTTTGTCCCGGTCAAGGAATCCGAGCTGATCCACGAGGCCTGGTTCGACAGCCGCTTGTTGCGCCTCAAGGAAGGTGGGCATCAGCGCGTATTGGCCGACCCACGTGTGATCGAGGGCGTGCTGACGCTGTTGGCCGGCCGCAGTCTGCAAGCGCGCCAATCCGCCTGAGCAATCCGTTACACTGCCCCGGTCGAATAATCTGACCGGGAGTGGGGCATGGGCTGGGATCTGGCAACGCCATTTATCATCGATCTGCAGGTGGGTGCCGAAGACATCGACGGCTTGGGGCATGCCAACAACGCGGTGTATGTCACCTGGCTCGAGCGTTGCGCCTGGCGTCATTCCCAGCGCCTGGGCCTGGACCTGAGCGAGTACCGCCGCCTGGATCGGGCCATGGCGGTGGTACGCCACGAGATCGACTACCTGGCGGCGGCCTATGAAGGCGACGAGCTGCAACTGGCGACCTGGATCGTCGATTGGGACCAGCGCCTGAAGATGTCGCGGCGCTTCCAGCTGGTGCGTCCGAGCGACGGCACCACCTTGCTGCGGGCCCAGACCACCTTTGTCTGCATCGAGCTGTCCAGCGGCAAGCCCAAGCGCATGCCGGCGGAATTTCTTGAAGGTTATGGGCCGGCGTTGCAAGGCGCGAGCTGAGCTTTCGGCATGGCTTCATCGCCGCCGGTGACCATCCACCCGTTGAAATACCTGCTCCCCGGCGAAACCCAGTAAACTGCCGCACGTTTTTTATCGCGTTTTACGTTGAGTGTGATTCATGCAAATTGCTTTGGCGCCCATGGAGGGGTTGGTCGATGACATCCTGCGGGATGTGCTGACCCGGGTCGGTGGTATCGACTGGTGCGTGACCGAGTTCATCCGGGTCAACGACCAGTTGCTTACGCCGGCCTATTTCCACAAGTTCGGCCCCGAGTTGTTGAATGGCGCGCGGACCGCGTCCGGCGTGCCGTTGCGGGTGCAACTGCTGGGTTCCGATCCGGTGTGCCTGGCGGAAAACGCCGCCCTGGCCTGTGAGCTCGGTTCCGAAGTCATCGACCTGAACTTCGGCTGCCCGGCCAAGACCGTCAACAAATCCCGGGGCGGGGCGGTGCTGCTCAAGGAGCCGGAGCTGCTCAACCAGATCGTCGAGCATGTGCGGCGTGCCGTGCCGACGCATATCCCGGTGACCGCCAAGATGCGCCTCGGCTTCGACAGCCCGGATGGCTCGTTGGTGTGCGCCACGGCGTTGGCCGAAGGTGGTGCGGAACATATTGTGGTGCATGCGCGGACCAAGGTCGACGGCTATAAGCCGCCGGCGCATTGGGAATGGATTCCGCGGGTGCAGGACGTGGTCAAGGTGCCGGTGTTCGCCAACGGCGATATCTGGAGTGTCGAAGACTGGCGCCGCTGCCGGGAAATCAGCGGCGTCGAAGACATCATGCTCGGTCGTGGCCTGGTGTCGCGTCCGGACCTGGCCAAACAGATCGCCGCCGCACGTGCCGGCGAGGAAGTCGTTGAGATGACCTGGGCCGAGCTGATGCCGCTGATCCAGGACTTCTGGTTGCAAGCCAAGGCACAGATGACCGCTCGCCAATCGCCGGGTCGCCTGAAGCAATGGCTGGCGATGCTGACCCGCAATTATCCCGAGGCGGTGGAGCTGTTTACCGTCCTGCGCCGTGAAACCGAGCCGGATCAAGTCTCGCGTTTGCTCGGCTTGCTAGTGGCCGAGGAGGCCTGAAAAAAATCTGCAAAAAGTCTCTTGAAATGCAATCGGCGGTCCCTATCTAAGGGTTACGCGATGCCGAATTCGGGTCGCGGAGACAAAAAAACTTGCTGATTGTTTTCAGGAGATTTGAACCATGAGTACTGCATTTTCCCTCGCTCCACTGTTCCGTTCCTCGGTGGGTTTCGACCGTTTCAACGACCTGTTCGAAACCGCCCTGCGCAATGAGCCAGGCAGCACCTATCCGCCCTACAACGTCGAAAAGCACGGTGACGACCAGTACCGCATCGTCGTGGCCGCCGCCGGTTTCCAGGAAGAAGACCTGGAGCTGCAAGTCGAGAAGGGCGTGCTGACCATCAGTGGCGGCAAGCGTGACGCGAACGAAGGCGTCACCTTCCTGCACCAGGGCATCGCCCAGCGTGCGTTCAAGCTGTCCTTCCGCTTGGCCGATCACATCGAGATCAAGGCCGCCGGCCTGAGCAACGGTTTGTTGAGCATCGACCTGTTGCGGGTGATCCCGGAAGAAGCGAAAGCCAAGCGCATCCCGATCAACGGGACGCAGAAGCCAGCCCTGCAGCATTGATCCTTGCGCCGCCACACCAGCGTGTGATCAAGCGCTGAGTCGCTGAAAAAGGCCCCGACCAGTCGGGGCCTTTTTTATGCCCGGGAAAATCATCGTTCGCCTTTGCCGCGTAGTGGCGCTTTCTCTACAATCCGCCGCAGTTTTGCCGACCCCCCATTCCTCACCGGTCGGCCTGGAGCCTTTTTCATGGACGAGATACAGCAGCGCTGGCTGTGGAGCCTCTCTGCGCCGATGGTTGCGCTCAACCCTCGCGCCGGATACGACAACCCCGCGTTCTACCCCGGCTCGGACTCCATCGACCTGCAAGGCAGTTGGGGCATCAGTGACCGACGGCAGTTGCTGGGCATGCTGGAAAGGATGACTGACAACGGTCATGCCACCCACCTCGACGACGCGTATCGCGCCTGGCAGCGTTGTCTGCCGAGCGAATGGCAGGCCTTGCTCGAGACGCTCGAACCCCGTGAACGCATCCTGCACCAGTTCGCCAGCCGTACCTTTGGCGCTTGTGGCCCGGGTGGGATCCTGGCCTGGGATTACGGGCGCATGGGGTTTCTCTTGCGTTGCGGTGTGCGCAACCAGTGGATCGATCTGGCCGAGAGCCTGTGGTTGCACGGCCGGCTGGCGGTCAGGGCGCAATACCACTACGGCAGTTGGTTCGCTTATTTCAATGGATTCCTCGTTGGCCGCGCGTTCTGGGGTTGCCAGGGTAATAGCGATGACGAACTGGCTTACGAGCTGGATCGACAGGGGGAGAACCCCCTCAGCCAGATGATTGCCCGCGGGCTCGCTGAAAACATGGCGGATTGTCTGGCGGACTTGCCTTGGCACCTGGATCTCGACTTGCCGCAGCGTCCGGCGTCGCTAGAGGAGTTCGACTGGTCATGAGTTGCTGGATAAAGCTGGGCATCGACCCTACCACCGATGAAACGCTGATTCGCAATGCCTATCGGGCCCGTCTGCCGGAGCATCACCCGGAGACCGATCCGGAAGGGTTCCAGGCGCTGCGCCAGGCCTACGAAAGTGCTCTGCGGCTGGTGCGTGACAACGAGCAGGAGCTTGAGGCGTCGCAGGAGAGCGAGCCTGCGCCTGCGCAAGCCATCCTCGATTTTGATGCGCTGCTGAATGATCCGACGCGCCGCTTCGATCCCGATGCCTGGCAGGCTTTTATCAAGGCGCTGGATCAACTGCCGCTCGGCCTGCTCGATGACTTGCGCTGGGAGTTGTTCCAGCGGACGGCCAACGCCGGGCCGCTTTCCTACCGTTGCGCGGGCCTGCTGGCCCAGCGCATGGGCTGGGAGCATCAGTTGCTGGAGCTGGGTTTCGATCAGGCCCGCCATGTCGAGGACTATCTGAACCGGATCAAGGCCCCGGACCCATTCGATACGGCGCTGATGGGGGGCTGGTCGGAACCGGCGCAGACCGAAAGCCTGTGGTTCGCGCGCAGCCTCGACTTCATCTTCGACCGGCGACCGCTCCACGAGTACGAAGGCTTCGCCAGCCAGCACACCTGCCTGCCGTTACCGAACGATGCAGTGTTCATCAAGCGCCTGCTGGTGCAATTCACCCAGGCCGGCATCGGTGGCCAGGGGCTGCTGCAGTTGTGCATCGAGCAGCAGCGCGAAGCGCCGGATGATGTGGACTGGCTTTACCTGTTGGCGTGCCAGAACAGCCTGCTGGGGCTGGACGATCAGGCATTGCCTTGCTGGGTCCGGCTGTGGCAGGAGCATCGTCATCCCAAGGCCGAGAGCCAATTGCTGGCGCTGTGCGCCAAACGTCAGCCGGACTTTTTGCCGCTGCTGATTCAGGCCTTTGATCGTCTGGAGAACTTCAGCGACTGGTCCACCGATCTCGCCCACGTCACCCAGGAATATGGCAGCCCTTCACAACGTCCCGAGACGCTGATCCGCTGGCTCGGTGTTGGCCGGCTCGAGCTGCAGGGGTTGGCGCAGGCCTTTATCGATTGGCGGATGAGCGGCGACGAGTTGCCCTTGCTGGCGCAGTTGCTTGGCCAGAATGCCGATACCCGGTTGTTGCGCCTGTACCGGCATGCCTGGGCCTTGCACCGTGGCGCAGCAGAGCTGTTGCAACAGGTGCTGGATGAGCCGCAGCCGCTGGATGCCCTCGAAGCCCTGGTGCTGAGCGGGTTCAAGGACCAGGCCGGGCAGCACTTGCGCTGGTTGAACCAGGCGCCGATTCCGTTGGCGATGAAGACCTTCATCGATGAGGAGTCTGCTTCGGCGCAACTGGCCGATGCGCTGACAACCGGTGAGCCGCACCAGATCTGCCGTTTGTGGCTGCGCCGATTGCGCCCTTACGGTCATGCCGCCCTGGAGCGTATCGCCGAGTCTTTCGAATTGAGCGATACCGATGCGGCAAGCGATCTGTCGGAACTGAACCTGCTGCTGCAACTGAGCCAGCGCGGCGTCGTGTTGCCGCCACCAGGGACGGGCGAGGCGCTCTGGCACTGGTACGCCCATACGCTGTTCCTGATGGCATTGCTGGAGCAGCCGGAACGCTGGTGGCAATTGATCGACTCGCAGTGTCTGGCGCGTCTGGCGCTCAATCCGTCCCATCCGCTCAGCCGGCTGCAGCCGCAGCTTGCCCAGTTGCAGCGCGAACAGGGCGACCTGAGCGCTTTGCTCGGCTGGCTGCAATTGGACGATCCGGTGCATGCCTTGCTCGACCGGCAGTTGCTTGGCGTCCAGGAAGCGCTCGACAGTGCGCGGTTGTTGAGCAATGAGCGTCTGTTTGCATGCCTGCGCGGTGACCTGCCGGCCTTCGCGGACGATTTGCTCGGGCGCATGCTCTTGAGTGGCGTGCTGTATCACGACCCGGTGATCGATGCGCAGCAGCGTCGATACCTGCTCGACCGGATTACCGAAATCACCAACCCCCAGGACTGGTTCGACGGCTTTCGCCACGGCTTGATCAAGGGCGAGCCGCCACGGCCGCCGCATCAGACGCTGGCCGAAGACGAAGGGATCGACAGCGAGGCCTTTTACCTGGCCCTCGATGTGCTCAAGGGGCTAGTGCGTTATGGCAGTGCCGGTGTACCTCGGCAGAAAGTGCTGCTGCGCATGCAGCGGGCCAAAGACAACCCGGAGCACGGGCCTGGCCTGCGGTTTGCCTTCAGCGCGCTGCTGTCCTGGAGCGAGCGTCTGTTGCTGGCCAAGGGCGACAGCCGTCCGACGCCGGCCACGGCTTTCTGGCGTCTGGGCACGCGTCTGGGGCGTGGAGCGTTCTTCTGGCAGGTGCTGGGCGCCGTGCTGGTCACGCCGCTGGCCGCGTTATTCAGCGGCACATCGCTGTCCGCGATCGTCGTGTCGTTGCTGGGCACTGTGTTTTTGCTCGGGGCGATTCTGCGTCGTCTGCATGACATAGGCCGTGGCATCCCGACCTTGCTGGTGCTGGGCGGTCTGTCGGTGTTCTTTCCATTCCTGGCGCTGATCCTGTTTGCCTTCCCTGGCGACAAACTGCCCAACCGCTATGGCGTACCGCCGGACAGCGCTGGTGAAGACGCACTGCCTGGCGGTTTGCAGGCCTGCTTGCGGCGGCTCGACTGCTAGAGACGTAGTTGATCCAGCGCCTTGTTCAGCTGGGTTCGATGGCTGGCAATCTCCGCCGGTTGCTGGCCACCGAGCACGGCGGTGAAGGTGTCCAGCCAGTCGGCGATGCGCTCGCGCTCGTCGCCCAGGCTTTGCATCCACGCCCGCTCCAGGCGGGCCAGCAGGGTACGGTTGGGCAGGGCGTCGCGAGGGTGGATTTTCAGCGCGGTCAGTCGCTCATGGCTGGCCTGCCGGGATTGCGCATCGAGCCCGGTGGGGCTGCGGTCGATGCTGTGGCTATGGCGTTCGCCGCTGGCCAGCAGGGTGACGTCGACTTCGAGCAGGCCATTGATGTCATAGCTGAAACGTACGTCCAGGGACTGGATCTGTTCGCTGGGCGTCAGGGGCACGTCGAAGGAATCAATGAAAATATTATCCCGCACCCAGGGCCGCTCGCCCTGATACACCGCAATGCGGATAAACGCCTGGTGCGGGTGCGTGGTGTAGAACTGCTGCACCCGTGACGTCGGGATCACCGTATTGCGTTCGATGATCGGCGAAAAGGCTCCACTGACCTGTTCGCCGCGACTGGTCGAAATCCCCAGGGTGTAGGGGCAGACGTCGGTCAGGATCAGTTCCTCGATGGCCCCGTCCCGGGCCTTGCAGGCGGCCTGGGTGGCGGCGCCCAGCGCGACAATCGTATCCGGATCGAGGTGGCGGTAAGGCAGGCGCCCAAAGAGCGTGGCGACCATTTGCTGCACCGCCGGCATCCGGGTGGCGCCGCCCACCAGCACCAGGCTGTCGAGGTCGCGGGGCTTGAGGCGGGCATCGCGCAGGGCCTGCTCGATGGGTGCTCGCAAGCGGGCCAGCAGCGGCTCCCAGATCTTCAGCGCCAGCGCTTCGTCCAGGGTCCATTCATATGACCGGTCCCCATGACGCCAACTGAGTGACTGAGTGCCGTCGGCGAGTTTGCACTTGAGCTGCTCCAGGGCGTCATCCAGGCTGGCCATGCCCTGCGCGTCGATCTGCGCCGGGGTGAGTTGCCAGTCCTTGAGGCAGGCCTGCAACAAGGCCTCGGTAAAGTCTTCGCCGCCCAGGAAGTTGTCGCCCGTGGAGGCGTGCACTTCAATCAGCGGCAGTGCGTATTCCAGCACCGTGACATCGAAGGTGCCGCCGCCCAGGTCGAAAATCAGCGTGCGTTCGAACTTCTGTTCATGCAGCCCGTAGGCCATGGCGGCCGCGGTCGGTTCGTTGATCAGCCGCGACACCGTCAGGCCCGCCAGTTCGGCGGCGAATAGAGTGCGCTTGCGTTGTTCGTCGCTGAAGTAGGCCGGCACCGAAATCACCGCTTCCTGCACCGGATGGCCGAGAAAGGCTTCGGCATCCTGTTTGAGCGAGCCGATCACCAGCGCCGAGAGTTCTTCCGGGCTGAACGGCCGGCCACCCAGTTCGAGGCGCTTGTCGCTGCCCATGAAGCGCTTGAAGGCGGCCACCGTGCGTTCCGGGTGGGTCGTCAGGCGGGCCCGCGCGGCTTTGCCCACCAGGATGCTGTCGTCTTCATCGAGGCTGACCACCGACGGGGTGAGGACATCGCCGAGGGCGTTGGGGATCAGCTGGGCGCGGCCGTCCTGCCATACGGCGATCAGGCTGTTGGTGGTGCCAAGGTCAATGCCCAGCAAAGCCGGGCGGGGGAGGGTTGCATCCTGCATGATCGATCTCGTGGGGCGTCACAAAAAACGCGACCCTACAGGTTGCGCCAGACACTGGCAATTGCTGTCCCGTTGATCTGTCAGGCTGGTGATTGTGTCGTCGTCCGTTCAGGCCAGCAGGGCTTTCAAGCCCTCCAGCGGCAGCGGTCGACTGTGCAGGTAACCCTGATACAGATGGCACCCCAGGCCTTGCAGGAACTCGAGCTGCTCCGCGGTTTCCACGCCTTCGGCGATCACATTCAAGTCCAGGCTGCGGGCCATGGCGACGATGGCGCGAACGATCTCCGCGTCGTTGGGGTCGTGGGTCGCATCGCGGACGAAGGACTGGTCGATCTTCAGCGCATCCACCGGCAAGCGCTTGAGGTAGGTCAGCGACGAATAACCGGTGCCGAAGTCGTCCATGGCGAAACTCACGCCGAGTTTTTTCAGGCGCCGCATCTTGCTGATGGTGTCTTCCAGGTTCTGGATCACGATGCCTTCGGTGATTTCCAGCTTCAGCAGCGAAGACGGCAGTTGGTATTGGCTCAGGCTGCGCTCTATGCGCTCGACGAAGTCGTTCTGGCGGAACTGCCGCGGGCTGATGTTCACGCACAGGCTGAAATCGAGCGGGTCCACCAGGCCTTCGGCGATCAGCTGGCTGAAGGCCTGGCAGGCTTCGTCGAGAATCCAGGTGCCGACCTCGAGGATCAGGCCGCTGTCTTCCAGGACCTTGATGAACTCGGTGGGCGATTGCGCCCCCAGTTCGGGGTGGTGCCAGCGCACCAGGGCTTCGGCGCCGACGATGCGGTTGTCGCGGGCGTCGACCTGGGGCTGGAAGTGCAGGCTGAACTCGCCCCGGGACAGGGCCAGGCGCAGGTCGGTTTCCATGCGCAGGCGCTCGCTGGCGGCTTTCTGCATGGTGTTGTGGAACATCTGGGTGGTGTTGCGCCCGGAGTCCTTGGCCCGGTACAGCGCGATATCGGCGCGCTTGAGCAGGTCGGTGGGGGTCGAGCCGTGATCGGGAATCAGGGCTACGCCTATGCTCGGGGTCACCTGCAGGCGCTGGCCGTCGAGGAACATCGGCTCGGACAGCAGTTCACGCAGGGTATCGGCCAGCTCCCGTACCTGGTCGCTGACTTCGCTGCGGCTGCCCTCCAGGCCGCTGAGCAGGACCACGAACTCGTCGCCGCCCAGGCGCGCCACCGTGTCTTCCATGCGCACGCTGGCCTCGAGCCGCGCGGTGACGATCTTCAGCACGGTGTCGCCCACCGGGTGGCCGAGGGAATCGTTGATGTGCTTGAAATGGTCCAGGTCGAGAAACAGCAGGGCGCCGCGCAGGTTGTGGCGCTTGAGCAGGGCGATCTGCTGGCTCAGGCGATCCATCAGCAGCGCGCGGTTGGGCAGGTTGGTCAGCGGGTCGTGGTAGGCCAGGTGGCGAATCTGTGCCTGGGCATTTTTCAGCAGGCTGACATCCCGCGCGGTGAGCAGCAGGCAGGCGGTTTCGTTGAGGGTGATGGGTTCGACCGAGACCTCGACCGTCAGGATCTCTCCGCGCTTGTTGCGGCCGAGCATTTCCAGGTGATTGACCCGACCTTTGAGCTGCAGCTCGGCAAGCAGGATCGAACGCTGTTTTTCCTCGGCCCAGATGCCGACCTGATACACGGTGCGGCCGATCACTTCCTCGGCGCGGTAACCGGTCAGCCGGCAGAAGCCGTCGTTGACCTCCAGGTAGCGCCCGGTGTCGCGCTCGGTGATGGTGATGGCGTCGGGGCTGGAGTGGAACGCCTTGGCGAACTTCTCTTCGCTGGCCTTGAGCGCGGCCTCGGAGCGTTGCTGCTGGGTGATGTCGCGCAGGGTGGTGACAATGCAGGGCTGTTTGTCGACGGTGATCTGCCGGCTGGAAATGATGCAGGTCAGGGGTTGCCCGTCCTTGTGCCGGACCACCACTGCGACGTTATTCAGCGCCTGTTCGCGGATCACCTGCTCGATCCGCTGCAGGCGCTGCGCGGAATCGTCCCAGAGACCGATTTCGTCGGCGCTGCGGTTGAGCACTTCGTCGACGGTCCAGCCGAAGGTCTGGGTGAAGCTGGAGTTGATCTCGATGAACTGTCCGGTTTCCTGGAGTGTGACGCAGATCGGGTCTGGGCTGACCTGGAACAGGCTGGCGAACTTCTCCTCGGACGTCACCAGGCGCTGCTCGCGCTCGACCTGTTCGGTGATGTCCAGCAAGGTCCCGGCCATGCGCAGCGGGTTGCCTTGCTCATCGCGGTAGAGGCGGGCACGGCTTTCCAGAAAGCGTGACGAGCCATCGGCCAGCTGCACGCGGTAGGTCAGCTGATAATTACCGGCCGGACCTTCGCGCAGGCTGCGGTAGGCATCGCGCATGCTGTTGCGCTCTTCGTCGGGCACGCCCTCGAAAAACGCATCGAACGACTCGTGGAACGGCATCGGCTCCAGGCCATGCAGCTGTGCGGCGCGGGCCGAGCCATAGAGCATGCCGCTGGGAATGTGCCAGTCCCAGGTGCCGAGCTGGGCCGAGTCCAGCGCCAGGTCGAGGCGCTCCTGGCTGTCCTTGAGGGCCTGTTCGGCGCGCTTGCGTTCGCTGGTGTCGAGAAAGGTGCTGAGCAGGTAGGCCTGGCCTTCCAGTTCGACTTTCTGGGCGCTGAGGATGCCGTCGTGAATCTGTCCATTGCTGGCGCGCAGTTGCACCTCGAGGGTGGCGGCCTGGCCGCGCTTCTGGACCGCCTTGACCATTTGCGCGCGTTGTTCCGGGTCGACCCACAGGCCCAGTTCGAGGGTGGTGCGGCCGATGACGTGCTGCAGCGGCCAGCCGAAGAGGATTTCGAAGTACTGGTTGGCCTCGCTGATCAGGCCATCTTCCAGGCGGGTCAGCAGCACCATGTTCGGGCACAGGTGAAACAGCGTGGCAAAGCGTTTTTCCGAGCTGCTGAGGGCCTGTTCCCGCTGGCGTTGGTGGGTGATTTCGCGAATCACCCCGATCATCCGCGGCTTGCCGTGCTTGTCCGGCAGTACGCTGCCATTGATTTCCAGCCAGTGCAGGCTGCCGTCGGGCCAGCGGATGCGGTGATGCATCGCCTGCTCCAGCGGCGCGCCGGCCAGCACCGAATGGAAGGCGCGAATGGTTTTGGCGCGATCTTCCTCGGGCAGCAGGTCGAGGTATTCCAGGTCTTTGGGCAGCGGCTGGCGCGGATCGAAGCCAAACAGCGCCTGGGTGCCCCGCGACCAGCTGATTTGCCCGCTTTCGATGTCCCAGTACCAGGCGCCCAGCCGTGCGCCATTGAGTGCGGCAAGCAACTGCGGGGCGCTCTCCCAGCTTTGCTCCGACTGTTTGGGGTCGAGCGCGTGAATGCGCGGCATGGGCGGTAGACGGTCAGCGGGTTTGGGCATGAGCAGCGGGCCTTGGGCTGATAAGAGCGTTGGGCGCGGGTTCAGGCAATCAAGGAGGGGGCATAAGTCATGCCGGGACGCTTACGCCTTGGTCCCTGGCCAATCGACTTGTGCATCCAGTAAGGCCATGAAAGCCCGCGCAGCATTCGACAGCGTCCGTTCGGTATGCAGGATATAGCCTAGCTGGCGAGTGAGCTGTATGCCCGGTAAAGGAATGCGCGCCACCTGTTCGTCGAGCATGGTGCGGGGCAAGACGCTCCAGGCCAGGCCGATGGACACCATCATCTTGATGGTTTCCAGGTAGTTAGTGCTCATGGCGATGTTCGGGGTCAGGCCCTGGGCCTCGAACAGGCGCTGGACAATGTGGTGGGTAAAGGTGTTGCCACCGGGAAATACCGCCGGATGCAGGGCAACATCGGCCAGGCTGACCGTGCCGTTGCTCACCAGCGGATGCTCGGGGGCGGCGACGAAGTCCAGCGGGTCGTTCCACACCGGCGTGGCCTTGACCAGCGCATGGGGCTCGGGGGCCAGGGTGATCACCGCCAGTTCGGCGCGACCGTGGAGGATCTCTTCGTAGGCCACTTCCGAGTCGAGAAACTGGATGTCCAGGGCCACTTCCGGGTAACGCCGGGTAAAGGCGCGCAGCAGGGGTGGCAGGCGGTGCAGGCCGATATGGTGGCTGGTCGCCAGGGTCAGGCGACCGGTGACTTCGCCGGTCAGGTTGGTCAGCGCCCGGCGGGTGTCGTCCAGTACGTTGAGGATCTGATAGGCCCGCGGCAGCAGGGCGCGTCCGGCCTCGGTCAGGCCCACTTCGCGGCCCAGGCGATCGAACAGCCGCACATTGAGCTGTTGCTCAAGGCCGGCGATGCGCTTGCTGATGGCCGGCTGGGTCAGGTGCAGGCGTTCGCCGGCTCCGGAGAAGCTGCCGGTTTCGGCAATCGCGATAAAGGCATTGAGGTTGGCCAGGTCCATGGTCGCATTCCAGTTGGTTATCCAAAGTATAAAAAATATGAATTTGAGTTATTTAATGTAACGCCATAGCATCAGCCTCACAAGCCAAGGGGTTATTGACCGGTGTCAGAGACCCGCGGCATAGAAAATGATGAGGAACCGTCTGATGGCCGGCAAAACGCTCTACGACAAGCTCTGGGATTCGCATTTGGTCAAGCAGCGCGACGATGGCTCGGCGCTGATCTATATCGATCGTCACATCATCCACGAAGTGACTTCGCCGCAAGCCTTCGAAGGCCTGCGTCTGGCCGGGCGCAAGCCTTGGCGCATCGATGCCAACATCGCGACCCCGGACCACAACGTGCCGACCACGCCGGAGCGCAAGGGTGGCATCAGCGCCATCGCCGACCAGGTCTCGCGTCTGCAGGTTCAGACCCTCGACGACAACTGTGACGAATACGGCATCGTCGAATTCAAGATGAACGACGTGCGCCAGGGCATCGTTCACGTCATCGGCCCGGAGCAGGGCGCGACCTTGCCCGGCATGACCGTGGTCTGCGGCGACTCCCACACCTCGACCCACGGTGCCTTTGGCGCCCTGGCCCACGGCATCGGCACCTCCGAGGTCGAGCACGTGCTCGCCACCCAGTGCCTGGTCGCCAAGAAAATGAAAAACATGCTGGTGCGGGTCGAGGGCAAGTTGCCATTTGGCGTGACCGCCAAGGACATCGTCCTGGCCGTGATCGGCAAGATCGGCACCGCCGGCGGTAACGGCCATGCCATCGAGTTCGCCGGCAGCGCGATTCGCGACCTGTCCGTCGAAGGCCGCATGACCATCTGCAACATGTCCATTGAAGCCGGCGCCCGCGTGGGCCTGGTGGCAGCGGACGAAAAGACCGTGGAATACGTCAAGGGTCGTCCGTTCGCGCCTAAAGGCGCGGAATGGGACCTCGCTGTCGAAGCCTGGAAAGACCTGGTGTCCGACGTCGACGCCAAGTTCGACACCGTGGTCGAACTGGACGCCGCGCAAATCAAGCCACAGGTCAGCTGGGGCACTTCGCCTGAGATGGTGCTGGCCGTCGATCAGAACGTGCCGGACCCGGCCAAGGAAATGGACCTGGTCAAGCGTGACTCCATCGTCCGTGCCTTGAAATACATGGGTTTGACCGCCAACCAGGCGATCACCGATATCCAGCTGGACCGGGTATTCATCGGTTCCTGCACCAACTCGCGGATCGAAGACCTGCGTGCCGCGGCCGTTATCGCCAAGGGCCGCAAGGTGGCCTCGACCATCAAGCAGGCCATCGTGGTCCCGGGTTCGGGCCTGGTGAAGGCCCAGGCGGAGTCGGAAGGCCTGGACAAGATCTTCCTCGAAGCAGGCTTCGAATGGCGCGAGCCGGGCTGCTCGATGTGCCTGGCGATGAACCCGGACCGTTTGGAGTCCGGCGAGCATTGCGCCTCGACTTCGAACCGCAACTTCGAAGGTCGTCAGGGCGCCGGTGGGCGTACTCACCTGGTCAGCCCGGCCATGGCCGCGGCTGCCGCCGTCAACGGTCGTTTCGTCGACGTCCGTGAATTGATCTAAGGAGCGCAGCATGAAAGCTTTCACCCAGCACACCGGTCTTGTCGCGCCTTTGGATCGTGCCAACGTCGACACCGATCAGATCATTCCCAAGCAGTTCCTCAAGTCGATCAAGCGCACCGGCTTCGGCCCGAACCTGTTCGACGAGTGGCGTTACCTGGATGTCGGCCAGCCGTACCAGGACAACTCCAAGCGTCCGCTGAACAAGGACTTCGTGCTCAACGCCGAGCGCTACCAGGGCGCCAGCGTGTTGCTGGCCCGGGAAAACTTCGGTTGCGGCTCCAGCCGTGAGCACGCCCCTTGGGCGTTGGAAGAATATGGTTTTCGCAGCATCATCGCGCCGAGCTACGCCGACATCTTCTTCAACAACAGCTTCAAGAACGGCTTGCTGCCGATCATCCTCAGCGACGCTGAAGTCGATGAACTGTTCCAGCAGGTCGAGGCCGAGCCGGGCTACCAGCTGCAGATTGATCTGCAGGCCCAGACCGTGACCCGTCCCGATGGCAAGGTGTTGAAATTCGAGATCGATGCGTTCCGCAAGCATTGCCTGCTCAACGGCCTGGACGATATCGGCCTGACCTTGCAGGATGGCGACGCGATTGCCGCTTTCGAGGCCAAGCATCGGGCCAGCCAGCCGTGGTTGTTTCGCGACGCCTGATCGGCGTTAAAGTGACGCAGTGATCGCGAGCAAGCTCGCTCCGGCAGGAAAGGACACACAACCTGTAGGAGCGAGCTTTTTACTCGCCGGAACCGCCAAAAAAGCCATGGCGGGTTTGATATTCGGGCCAGCGCTTCGTTCTCTACGAGTGAGCGGACGCCGCGGGCCAGGCAACAGTATTTTTCCGGGCGTGCCGACCAGCACACCGACAGAGCAAATGAGGAAAGCATGAGCAAGCAGATTCTGATTCTCCCAGGTGACGGTATCGGCCCGGAAATCATGGCCGAGGCGGTCAAGGTGCTGGAGCTGGCCAACGCCAAGTACAGCCTGGGTTTCGAGCTGAGCCACGACGTGATCGGTGGCGCGGCCATCGACAAGCACGGCGTGCCGCTGGCCGACGAGACCCTGGATCGTGCGCGGGCAGCCGACGCGGTCCTGCTGGGCGCCGTGGGCGGTCCGAAATGGGACAAGATCGAGCGTGATATCCGCCCTGAGCGCGGCCTGCTGAAGATTCGCGCGCAGTTGGGCCTGTTCGGCAACCTGCGTCCGGCAATCCTTTATCCGCAACTGGCCGACGCTTCCAGCCTCAAACCGGAAATCGTTTCTGGCCTGGACATCCTTATCGTCCGCGAGCTGACCGGCGGTATCTACTTCGGCGCGCCACGCGGCACCCGCGAACTGGACAACGGCGAGCGTCAGTCCTACGACACCCTGCCGTACAGCGAGAGTGAAATCCGCCGCATCGCCCGTGTCGGCTTCGACATGGCCCGTGTACGCGGCAAGAAGCTCTGCTCGGTGGACAAGGCCAACGTCCTGGCGTCCAGCCAGCTGTGGCGCGAAGTGGTCGAGCAGGTGGCCAAGGATTACCCGGATGTCGAGCTGAGCCACATGTACGTCGACAACGCCGCCATGCAACTGGTGCGTGCGCCGAAGCAGTTCGACGTGATCGTCACCGACAACATGTTCGGCGACATTCTTTCCGACGAAGCGTCGATGCTCACCGGTTCCATCGGCATGCTGCCGTCGGCGTCGCTGGATGCCAACAACAAGGGCATGTACGAGCCATGCCACGGTTCGGCGCCGGACATCGCCGGGCAGGGCATCGCCAACCCGCTGGCGACCATTCTGTCGGTGTCGATGATGCTGCGTTACAGCTTCAACCTGAACGACGCGGCGGATGCCATCGAGCAGGCCGTGAGCCTGGTACTGGACCAGGGATTGCGCACTGGCGACATCTGGTCGGCCGGTTGCACCAAGGTGGGTACGCAGGAAATGGGCGATGCAGTAGTCGCCGCGCTGCGGAATCTGTAATCTTTCGGGCCCACCGCTCAGACGGTGGCCCACTTTTGTATAGGTGTAGTTGCGATGAAACGTGTAGGTCTGATCGGTTGGCGCGGTATGGTCGGTTCCGTGCTCATGCAGCGGATGCTGGAAGAGCAGGACTTCGATCTTATCGAGCCGGTGTTTTTCACCACTTCCAATGTCGGTGGCCAAGGCCCGTCCGTGGGCAAGGACATTGCTCCGCTCAAGGACGCTTACAGCATTGAAGAGCTGAAGACCCTCGACGTGATTCTGACCTGCCAGGGCGGCGACTACACCAGCGAAGTCTTCCCCAAGCTGCGCGAAGCCGGCTGGCAGGGCTACTGGATCGATGCCGCTTCCAGCCTGCGCATGCAGGATGACGCGGTGATCATCCTCGACCCGGTGAACCGCAAGGTCATCGACCAGCAGCTGGATTCCGGCACCAAGAACTACATCGGCGGCAACTGCACCGTCAGCCTGATGCTGATGGGCCTGGGCGGCCTGTTCGAAGCCGGTCTGGTGGAATGGATGAGCGCCATGACCTACCAGGCGGCGTCCGGTGCCGGCGCGCAGAACATGCGTGAACTGATCAAGCAGATGGGCGCGACCCACGCCGCTGTGGCGGATGACCTGGCCAACCCGGCCAGCGCCATCCTCGACATCGACCGCAAGGTCGCCGAAGCCATGCGCAGCGATGCCTACCCGACCGAGAACTTCGGCGTACCGCTGGCTGGTAGCCTGATCCCGTGGATCGACAAGGAACTGCCGAACGGCCAGAGCCGCGAAGAGTGGAAGGCCCAGGCCGAGACCAACAAGATCCTCGGTCGCTTCAAGAGCCCGATCCCGGTCGACGGCATCTGCGTGCGCATCGGCGCCATGCGCTGCCACAGCCAGGCGCTGACCATCAAGCTGAACAAGGACGTGCCGATCGCCGATATCGAAGGGTTGATCAGCCAGCACAATCCTTGGGTCAAGCTGGTACCGAACCAGCGCGACATCAGCATGCAGGAGCTGAGCCCGACCAAGGTCACCGGCACCCTGAACATCCCGGTGGGCCGTCTGCGCAAGCTGAACATGGGCTCGCAGTTCCTCGGTGCGTTCACCGTCGGCGACCAGCTGCTGTGGGGCGCCGCCGAACCGCTGCGCCGCATGCTGCGGATCCTGCTCGAGCGTTGATCCTCTGATGCGTTGAAAGAGCCCGCTCCTTGCAAGAGGTGCGGGCTTTTTTATGTCGGAGCCGCTGCTGATTACTGGCTATGAGCATGTTTGCGAAAAGTCTGATGTGTCAGGTCTGATAAATTGCCTCGCCCCCAAGCGCCGGGTAAAGTGCCGCTCCCCCCGTTTCGCCAGAGGTAGCACCATGAACCAGTCCTTCGATATCGCCGTGATCGGTGCCACCGGTACTGTCGGCGAAACCCTCGTCCAGATTCTCGAAGAGCGCGATTTTCCGATCGCCAACCTGCACCTGCTGGCCAGCAGTGAGTCGGCGGGGCATTCGGTGCCGTTTCGTGGAAAAAATGTGCGGGTGCGCGAGGTCGACGAGTTCGATTTCAGCAAGGTACAGCTGGCGTTTTTCGCTGCCGGCCCGGCGGTGACCCTAAGCTTCGCCCTGCGGGCCACGGCGGCCAATTGCGCGGTGATCGACCTGTCGGGCGCATTGCCTTCGGCCCAGGCGCCGAATCTGGTGCCGGAAGCCAACGAGCGCGTGCTGGCTGGCCTGAAGAAGCCCGTTCAACTGAGCAGCCCCAGCGCCGCGGCCACGTCGCTGGCGGTAGTCCTGGCGCCCTTGCAGGCATTGTTCGAGATCCAGCGGGTCAACCTGACCGCCAGCCTGGCGGTGTCCACCCAGGGCCGCGAAGCGGTAACCGAACTGGCACGGCAGACCGCCGAACTGCTCAATGCGCGCCCATTGGAGCCACGCTTCTTCGACCGGCAGATGGCCTTCAACCTGTTGGCGCAGGTCGGCACGCCCGACGAGCACGGTCACACCCTGTTGGAAAAACGCCTGGTCCGGGAGTTGCGCGAGGTGCTGGCGCAGCCTTTATTAAAGATTTCTGTCACTTGTGTTCAAGCCCCGGTGTTTTTTGGCGATAGCTATAGCGTGACTCTGCAGTCAGCCACGGCGATCGACCTGGACGCGGTCAATGCCGCGCTTGAAGCGGCGCCCGGCATCGAGCTGGTCGAGGCGGGCGACTACCCGACCGCGGTGGGCGATGCGGTCGGGCAGGATGTGGTCTACGTTGGTCGGGTGCGCGGGGGGATCGACGACCCGGCGGAACTTAATCTCTGGCTGACGTCAGATAACGTACGCAAAGGGGCTGCGCTCAACGCGGTGCAGCTGGCTGAGTTGTTGATAAAAGACCTTCTGTAAAAGATACTTGGCAACAATTTGCAGAATGATTCTAGCTGGGCGCTATGCTTGGCTGGTTGCTGGAGGTGAGCTGTCGTCGCGCTCTTCCAAGGCATGCAGACATAATCGCGCGAAGCGGCCCTTCAGGCCGCACGCAATGCCTTACGGCAGCGCTACAACACCTTCTCGCTGGCCGAGGAATGTTCAAACAAAGGATGAGGCTATGGTTCAAGTTCGCAAACTGGTGTTAGCAATAGCGGCCGCGTCGGCGCTGTCCTCCGGTATGGCGCAGGCGCTTGGGCTCGGGGAGCTGACCCTGAAGTCGACTCTGAACCAGCCACTGGTCGCAGAAATCGAGTTGCTGGACGTCAAGGATCTCACCGCCGCCGAGGTGGTGCCGAGCCTGGCCTCGCCTGAAGATTTTGCCAAGGCGGGCGTCGATCGCCAGGCCTTTCTCAATGACCTGAGCTTTACCCCGGTGCTCAATGCCAACGGCAAGAGCGTGCTGCGGGTCACTTCGAGCCAGCCGCTCTCCGAGCCGATGGTCAAGTTCCTGGTGCAGGTGATGTGGCCCAATGGCCGTCTGCTGCGCGACTACAGCGTCCTGCTCGATCCGTCCAAGTTTTCCCCGCAAACCGCTGAGGCGGCCGCGCAATCCGCGGCGCAGGCTCCAGCGGTTGCCGCGTCGGTCACCGGTGCCAACAAACCTGCCCAATACACCACCTCGGCCCGCGACACCCTCTGGGAAATCGCAGCCAAGGCCCGTAATGGCGGTTCGGTCCAGCAAACCATGCTGGCCATCCAGGCGCTGAATCCGGATGCCTTTATCGACGGCAACATCAACCGGCTGAAAACCGGGCAGGTATTGCGCCTGCCCGATGCCGTGCAGAGCACCAGCCTGCCGCAGCCACAAGCGATCGCCGAGGTCGCCGCGCAGAATACGGCGTGGCGTCAGGGGCGTCGCCTGGCACCACGCGGCGCTCAGCAGCAACTGGACGGCACTCGGCGCGCTGGTGCGGACAAGGCGTCTGCACAAGGCGCGGTCAAGGATAATCTGAGCCTGGTGTCTGCCGAGTCGGGCAAGGCGCGGGGCAAGGGTGCGGCTGGCGATAGCCAGGCGCTGAGCAACAAGCTGGCGGTGACTCAGGAAAGCCTCGATGCGGCCCGTCGCGATAACGCCGAGCTGAAAAGCCGCATGACGGATCTGCAGAGCCAGCTGGACAAGCTGCAACGCCTGATCGAATTGAAGAACGACCAGTTGGCCAAATTGCAGGCGGAAGGGGCGGGTGCCGTGGCGCCAGCACAACCGACCGCGGCCATGCCGGCGCAACTGGCTGAGCAGCCGGCGACCCCGGCGGCGCCAGTGACCGATCCTGCGGCAGCTGCGGGCGAGGCCCCGGCTGAAGCAGCCCAGGCGCAAGCGCCGGCGTCCGATGAAGACAAATTCAATGACTTGCTGACCAACCCGATCCTCTTGGGGCTGGCGGGCGGCGGGGCAATATTGGTGCTGTTGTTGCTGCTGTTGCTGGCTCGTCGCCGCAAGGCTCAGCTGGAAGCAGAAAAACATCTGCGCATGGCGCGTGCCCTGTCCGAAGAGGCTGAGCTGTCCAAGGACCTGGATCTGCCGGAAAGCAGCTTCGAAGGCCTTGAAGTTCCACCGCCGAGCGTCAAGCTGGCTCCAGCTCCAGCTCCAGCTCCAGCTCCAGCTCCAGCTCCAGCTCCAGCTCCAGCTCCAGCTCCAGTCGTGGCGCCTGTGGTGGCCGCGGCGCCGGTGGCTGCTGCGGTCGAGCATCCGGTCGATGTGCTGGATCAGGCCCAGTCCCATATCGATGGCGGTCGCCTGAACCAGGCGGCGGCGATCCTGGAGGAGGCCGTCAAGCTGGAGCCACAGCGTAGCGAGTTGCGTTTGAAGCTGATGGAAGTCTATGGCCATCAGGGCGATCGCAGCGCTTTTGTGGCCCAGGAACGTCAGCTGGTGGCCAATGGCAAGAACCACGCTGAAGTCGAGCAACTGAAAAGCCGTTTCCCGGCAATGGCTGTGGTGGCGGCTGCAGGTCTCGGTGCGGCTGCTGCAGCGGCGGCGCTGGATGCTCAATACGTCAAGGAACTGTTGCTCGACGAGCCACAGGAGCCTGCGTCGGCAGCGGCTGTCGATGACCTGGATACCGATTTCGATCTGAGCCTGGACGATCTGGAGGCGGCCTCTCCAGCGGCACCGGCTGCTCCTGCTGCTTCGACTCAAGCTGAGCCCGAGCTGGACGACTTCCCGCTGGATGACGACCTGAGTTTCGAGTCGGTGCTGCAGCAGCAAACCGAAGCCAAGGAAAGCCTGGACGACCTGTCGGATTTCGACCTGGATCTGGGTGAGGACCTGCCTGCTGCGGCGCAAGCCGATGAGGATTTCCTTCTCAGCCTGGATGACGACCTGAAGGATCTGCCGGCTGCCGAAGTGCCGACGGTGACTGAAGCTGCGCTCGACGATCTTGAACTGCCTGCGGACTTCGACTTGTCCCTGGCGGACGAGATGGATGCCCAGCCCGCTGCCAAGGATGCTTTCGCGTCCGAGCTGGACGATGTCAACGCCGAGCTGGATCGCTTGTCGCAAAGCCTTGAGCAGCCGGAATTGGCCGAGCCGACCTTTACCGCGGAAGACGCCGCGGGCAGTGCTGACGAAGGGGATTTCGATTTCCTTTCCGGCGCCGACGAAGTGGCGACCAAGCTCGATCTGGCCCAGGCCTACATCGACATGGGCGATAACGATGGCGCGCGGGACATTCTCGGCGAAGTCATCAGCGAAGGTAACGACGGTCAGAAAAGCGAAGCCAAGGAAATGCTCGCGCGTCTGGTCTGAGTCAGCGGTAGCAGCAAAAAAACGGCAGCCATCGAGGCTGCCGTTTTTGTTTCCGGGTCAATGACAGTGCTTGTGCTGTCAGGCCAACAGGTCTTCGTAGAAGGCGCCGAACGGCCGGGCAGGGTGGGCGATCTGGATTTCCAGAATCCACAGGCCGACGTTGGGGCACGCCTCGAAGTTGCCCAGGTCGCCCGCTCGATAAATGGCATGGGGGAAGTCGCTGACCCGGTGCCCCTTGATCTCCAGATTCAGCACCCAGCCCATGGCGCTCGCCTGTTCTTCGGCATAGCGATACAGGGCGGGGCCGGCCACCTTGTGCTCGCTCCAGTGATCGCGGACCCGTTCGAACAGGGTTTGGGCTGCCGCGGCGCAGGCTTGCATCTCGGGATCGTTGCCGGTGATGAAGGTCGCGCCGCAATCGCCTTCGTGGCGGTCCCAGACCACCCCCAGGTCGATAAAAAAGATGTCATTGTCACCCAGTGCCGGATCGCCTTCGGAGCGTTGCTTGAAGGTCTTCAGGGTGTTTGCGCCAAAACGCACCAGCGCCGGGTGCCAGATTCTGTCCATGCCCAGCTCTGCAAGCACCTCCAGCCCCAGCGCGCGAGCCTGGGACTCGAGCATGCCTGGCTGGATGCGTGCGGCTATCTGGGTGATGGCTTCCCAGGTCTTGTGCTTGGCGTGAAGCATGCCCTGCAGGGTATAGGCGAGGCCCACGGCCTCCTTGTTGATGGCGGTCATTGGTCAGGTCCCGGTCGAGTGGATTTATGCTTATCGCTATATATTTGTCTATATAGCGTTGGTCCCGGTTTTCACGCAATCCTGTTTACGCCCGCCGGCGCATAATCGGCAAACCTCAACTAAAAGCGGGCCGCGCATGGCGTCTGTCTGCGCGCGCCTTATAATGGCCGCCTTTGCGCATATCAGCAGGCTGTAAGTTCTTGGCAAATATAGATAACGCGGCCGCCGAAATGGCGGCCGCAGGCTTTTTCAGAATCGCGTTGGGTGTCGAATACAAGGGCTCGCGTTATCGCGGCTGGCAGCGTCAGGCTTCCGGTGTCCCGAGTGTCCAGGAAACCCTCGAAAAGGCGCTGTCCCGGGTGGCGGATTCGCCGGTGCTGCTGTCTTGCGCCGGGCGTACCGACGCCGGCGTGCACGCCTGCGGGCAAGTGGTGCACTTCGATACCCAGGCCGAGCGTTCGATGAAGGCGTGGGTGATGGGGGCCAATATCAACCTGCCCCACGACATCAGTGTGAGCTGGGCCAAGGTCATGCCGGCGCATTTTCATGCGCGGTTCAAGGCGATTGCCCGCCGCTATCGCTACGTGATCTACAACGACCAGATCCGTCCGGCGCACCTGAACGAGGAAATCACCTGGAACCACCGCCCGCTGGATGTCGAGCGGATGGCCGAGGCTGCCCAGCATCTGGTGGGCACCCATGATTTCAGCGCATTCCGCGCCGGGCAGTGCCAGGCCAAGTCGCCGATCAAGGAAATCCACCATCTGCGGGTCACCCGGCACGGCAAGATGATTGTCCTGGATATCCGCGCCAGCGCGTTCCTGCATCACATGGTGCGCAATATCGCCGGGGTGCTGATGACCATCGGCGCGGGCGAGCGTCCGGTCGAGTGGGCCAGGGAAGTGCTGGAGAGCCGGATTCGCCGCACGGGCGGGGTGACGGCGCATCCTTTCGGGCTGTATCTGGTGCAGGTCGAGTACCACGATGAGTTCGAATTGCCCGAGCGATACATCGGGCCACATTTCCTCACCGGCTTCTCGGAACTTGACGGCTGACGCCCGGAAAAGCATTTGCTACCATCCGGGACTTTCCCCGGATTTGCCCTGAGGTTTAAACGACATGTCAGCCGTTCGCAGCAAAATTTGTGGGATTACCCGCATTGAGGATGCGCTGGCGGCGGTCGAGGCCGGGGCCGATGCCATCGGGCTGGTGTTCTACGCCAAGAGCCCGCGGGCGGTGAGCGTCCAACAGGCGCGGGCAATCATTGCCGCGCTGCCGCCGTTCGTGACCACCGTGGGCCTGTTCGTCAATGCCAGCCGCTGCGAGCTGGGCGAGATCCTCGATGCAGTACCGCTGGACCTGTTGCAGTTTCATGGCGATGAAACGCCGGCGGACTGCGAGGGCTATCACCGGCCCTACATCAAGGCGCTGCGAGTCAAGGCCGGCGACGATATTGCCGGCAGTTGCGCAGCATATGCGCGGGCCAGCGGCATTCTGCTCGATACCTATGTCGAGGGCGTGCCCGGTGGAACCGGCGAAGCCTTCGACTGGTCACTGGTACCGCAAGGCTTGAGCAAGCCGATCATCCTGGCCGGTGGCTTGACTGCCGAGAATGTCGGCCAGGCGATAGCACAGGTTCGCCCGTACGCGGTGGATGTCAGCGGTGGGGTGGAGCAGAGCAAGGGCATCAAGGATCACGCAAAGATTCGCGCATTTATGCAGGCCGTTCGCGGCAGCTGTTAGTCGATGTGACGGCTGGCAGTCTGCCGCCGTCCATAACACCACTGTACAAAACAGGCCGGCACCGTCGCTGGGCGGGCCGAAATCGAAGTGGCAACCGCTCTATCCGGGGGTTGCCGGGATGGCTGAGGAGCCGTTCGGTACAGGCAGGTCAAGCTCGCGCTGACCGCGGTAGCGAACAGATCATCGCCGCACACATGAATTTAGCTCAAGGGCATACGCGGGGCCGCGAACCAGAGCGTTCGGGCCGCCGGTACTGGAGAAAGAAAGCATGAGCAACTGGTTAGTAGACAAACTGATCCCTTCGATCATGCGTTCCGAGGTGAAGAAAAGCTCGGTGCCTGAAGGTCTGTGGCACAAGTGCCCATCCTGCGAGGCGGTGCTGTATCGTCCGGAGCTGGAAAAGACCCTGGACGTTTGCCCCAAGTGCAACCATCACATGCGCATCGGCGCTCGCGCCCGCATCGACATTTTCCTCGACGCTGAAGGCCGTACCGAACTGGGTGCCGACCTGGAGCCGGTAGACCGTCTGAAGTTTCGCGACGGCAAGAAGTACAAGGATCGCCTGACCGCGGCCCAGAAGCAGACCGGTGAAAAGGACGCGCTGATTTCCATGAGCGGTACCCTGCTGGGGATGCCGGTGGTGGTATCGGCGTTCGAATTCTCCTTCATGGGCGGTTCCATGGGCGCCATCGTCGGCGAGCGTTTTGTGCGTGCTGCCAACTACGCGCTGGAAAAGCGTTGCCCGATGGTCTGCTTCTCCGCTTCCGGCGGTGCTCGGATGCAGGAAGCGCTGATCTCCCTGATGCAAATGGCCAAGACCTCCGCGGTGCTGGCGCGTCTGCGTGAAGAAGGGTTGCCATTCATTTCCGTGCTGACCGACCCGGTCTACGGTGGCGTTTCCGCCAGTCTGGCGATGCTGGGCGACGTGATTGTCGCCGAGCCCAAGGCCCTGGTCGGTTTCGCCGGTCCACGCGTGATCGAGCAGACCGTGCGGGAAAAACTGCCGGAAGGTTTCCAGCGCAGCGAGTTCCTGTTGGAGCATGGCGCCATCGACATGATCATCCCGCGCCAGGAACTGCGTCCGCGCCTGGGCAACCTGCTGGCTCAACTGATGGGCTTGCCGACGCCTGAGTTCGTGGCTGCGCCCGTCGAAGCGATCGTGGTGCCACCGGTGCCTGCAAACATATGACCGAACGTACCCTTGGCGACTGGCTTGCCTACCTTGAGCAGTTGCATCCGTCAGCCATCGACATGGGGCTGGAGCGCTCGCAAGAAGTAGCGTCCCGCATGGGATTGGGCAGGCTGGCGCCTCGGGTCATCACGGTGACCGGTACCAACGGCAAGGGTTCTACCTGTGCGTTCGTGGCGTCCTTGCTGCGAGCCCAGGGGCTGAAGGTCGGTGTCTACAATTCTCCCCATCTGTTGCGCTACAACGAGCGCGTGCAGATCGATGGCGTCGAAGCCAGCGATGCCTCGCTGTGCGAGGCCTTTGTCGCGGTCGAGGCCGGGCGCGGTGAAATTTCCCTGACCTATTTCGAGATGGGCACTTTGGCGGCCTTCTGGCTGTTCCAGCGCGCCGGTCTCGATGCGGTGGTGCTGGAAGTCGGCCTGGGCGGGCGCCTGGATGCGGTCAACCTGGTGGATGCCGATCTGGCGCTGGTCACCAGTATCGGCGTCGACCATGCCGATTACCTGGGCGACACCCGTGAATCCGTGGCCTTCGAGAAGGCCGGCATTTTCCGCCAGGGCGCGCCTGCGCTCTGTGGTGACCTGAATCCCCCTCAACCCCTGCTGGATAAGGCGCGTGAGCTGAGCTGCCCGTTCTTCCTGCGCGGTCGTGATTTCGACCTGGGGATTACCGAGGCGAACTGGCAGTGGCGTGGTCTCGATGCGCAGGGCAATGCCGTCGAATTGCGGGATCTGCCGTTGCTCGATCTGCCCATGGAGAACGCTGCGCTGGCCTTGCAGGCCTATTTGCTGCTGGGGCTGCCTTGGCAGGCCGAACGCATCGCCGAAGCCTTGCAGCAGACGCGAGTGGTGGGGCGCCTGGATCGCCGCCAGTTCGAATGGCAGGGCAAGCGCCTGAACCTGTTGCTGGATGTCGGGCACAATCCCCATGCGGCGGAGTATCTGGCTGAACGCCTGATGCGTCGACCTGTGGCGGGCAAGCGCCTGGCGGTATTCGGCCTGTTGGCGGACAAGGATCTGGAGGGCGTGGTTGCCCGTCTGGATGCCTGTGTCGAGCATTGGGCGGTGGCGCCGCTGGATTCTGCCCGCGCGCGTCCCGTTGCGGATTTGCAGGCGGCACTGGAGAACCTTGGGGCTTCGGTAACGTCTCACGAGAGTGTCGCCGCTGCCTTGGAAGGGCAGTGTGCGCAGGCTACGGCCGAAGACGAGATTCTGCTGTTCGGATCTTTTTATTGTGTTGCCGAGGCGCTCGAGTGGCTCGCTCGGCGCTCCACGGAGGAAGCTGCACATGGCTATGCTGGATAACGTCTACAAGCAGCGAATGGTTGGGGCCCTGGTTCTGGTGGCGTTGGCGGTGATTTTCCTGCCGATGCTGTTTTCCCGCGAAGATGAGCAGCGGCATGTCAATGTCGAGGCGCCGGCAGCACCTCAGGCCCCCGCGGTAACCCAGATCCAGGTCGAGCCTGTGGCGGTGCCCGAGCCACAGGCGTTGCCACAAGAGCCGGTACCCACCGATGAAGAGGTGGCCCAGCAGGCCACGCCTTCGATGCCGATTGCTCCAAGTGCCCCTGTTTCAGCTCCAGCCCCGACTCCGGCGCCGCCGCCAGTCGCTGCGAGCAAGCCAGTGGCTCCACCGCCTGCACCCGCGCCCAAGCCGGCTCCGGCCCAGCCGATTGCCGCGGCGCCAGCCAAGCCCGATGCGACCCCAAGCCGTGTCGATGCGAATGGCCTGTCGGTCAGTTGGTCGGTGCAACTGGCCAGCCTGTCCAGTCGGGAAAGTGCTGAAAACCTCCAGAAAACCTTGCGCAGCCAGGGTTACAACGCCTATATCCGTTCCGCCGATGGCAAGAACCGGGTATTCGTTGGTCCGTTGATCGAGCGGGCCGAGGCAGACCGCCTGCGCGATTTGCTGAGCCGTCAGCAGAACCTCAAGGGTTTTGTCGTGCGCTTCCAGCCTGAACGCGGTTAAGGCTATCGCCTTGATTTGCAAAGCACAGTGAATCGCAGCTTACCGACGGCCATGCGCTCTGTTAAAATGCGCCGCCTTATCCGTCTGTAGGCTGCACTGTGCCATTTACCTGGGTTGACTGGGCGATCGTTGCAATCATCGCCATCTCCGCTTTGATCAGTTTGAGCCGCGGCTTCGTCAAAGAAGCGCTGTCGCTGCTTACCTGGATCGTCGCAGGAGTCGTTGCCTGGATGTTTGGTGGCTCTCTGTCCGAATACCTCGGCGGATACATCGAGACTCCCTCGGCTCGCGTGATCGCGGGCTGTGCCATCATGTTTGTCGCCACTTTAATCGTGGGCGCAATGATCAATTATCTTATCGGCGAATTGGTTCGCGTCACCGGGCTATCCGGGACCGATCGATTCCTGGGCATGGCCTTCGGCGCGGCGCGTGGCGCGTTGCTGGTGGTCGTGGCAGTCGGGCTATTGAGCCTGGGGCCGGTACAACAGGATTCCTGGTGGCAGCAGTCGCGACTGGTGCCACAATTTCTATTGGTTGCAGACTGGTCAAAAAACCTCATATTGGGGTGGAGCAGTCAGTGGTTGGCCAGCGGTATCAGCGTACCCGCTGAAATACCGTTCAAGGAACAACTCTTACCGGCCAAAACGCCTCAGTAAGATGTGTTCAGTTCAGTTTCATTAAGTAGGGGTTGCGTCGCATGTGTGGCATCGTCGGTATCGTCGGTAAGTCGAACGTCAATCAGGCGCTGTATGACGCGCTAACCGTCCTCCAGCACCGCGGCCAGGACGCTGCCGGTATCGTGACCAGCCATGATGGCCGGTTATTCCTGCGCAAGGACAACGGCCTGGTCCGTGATGTTTTCCATCAACGGCACATGCAGCGCCTGGTCGGTCACATGGGTATCGGCCATGTGCGTTATCCGACCGCTGGCAGCTCGACTTCGGCCGAAGCTCAACCGTTTTACGTCAACTCGCCTTACGGCATTACTTTGGCGCATAACGGTAACCTGACCAACGTTGAACAGCTGGCCAAGGAGATCTACGAATCTGACTTGCGCCACGTCAACACCAATTCCGATTCGGAAGTCCTGCTCAACGTCTTCGCTCACGAGCTGGCCCAGCGCGGCAAGCTGCAACCGACCGAAGAAGACGTGTTCGCCGCCGTGACCGACGTGCACAACCGTTGTGTTGGCGGTTATGCGGTAGTGGCCATGGTCACCGGTTATGGCATCGTCGGTTTCCGCGACCCTCACGGTATTCGCCCGATCGTTTTCGGTCAGCGTCACACCGACGAAGGCGTCGAGTACATGATCGCCTCCGAAAGCGTGTCCCTGGATGTGCTGGGTTTCACCCTGATCCGCGATCTGGCGCCGGGCGAAGCGGTCTACATCACTGAAGACGGCAAGCTGCACACCCGCCAGTGCGCGACCAATCCGAAACTGACTCCATGCATCTTCGAACACGTCTACCTGGCGCGTCCGGACTCGATCATCGACGGTGTGTCGGTGTACAAGGCACGCCTGCGCATGGGTGAGAAGCTGGCCGAGAAGATCCTGCGCGAGCGTCCGGATCACGATATCGACGTGGTCATCCCGATTCCGGATACCAGCCGCACCGCAGCGCTGGAGCTGGCGAACCACCTGGGCGTCAAGTTCCGCGAAGGCTTCGTGAAGAACCGCTACATCGGCCGGACCTTCATCATGCCGGGCCAGGCTGCGCGGAAAAAATCCGTGCGCCAGAAACTCAATGCCATCGAGCTGGAGTTCCGCGGCAAGAACGTGATGCTGGTGGATGACTCGATCGTGCGCGGCACCACCTGCAAGCAGATCATCCAGATGGCCCGTGAAGCCGGTGCGAAGAACGTCTACTTCTGCTCCGCGGCGCCTGCCGTGCGTTTCCCGAACGTATACGGCATCGACATGCCGAGCGCTCACGAGCTGATCGCCCACAATCGTTCGACTCAGGATGTGGCCGATCTGATCGGCGCCGACTGGCTGATCTACCAGGATCTGCCTGACCTGATCGAAGCGGTCGGTGGCGGCAAGATCAAGATCGAGAGCTTCGACTGCGCGGTATTCGATGGCAAGTATGTCACCGGCGACGTCGACGAGGCCTACCTGAACAAGATCGAAAACGCACGTAACGATGCCTCCAAAGCCAAGACCCAGGCGGTCAGTGCGATCATCGATCTGTACAACAACTGATTTAGAGCACTAAAGACATAAGGAGTAGGCGGCATGAGTCAGGATTGGGATGCCGGTCGGCTGGACAGCGACCTTGATGGCGTAGCTTTCGATACCCTGGCCGTGCGCGCCGGCCAACACCGTACCCCGGAAGGGGAGCACGGTGATCCGATGTTCTTCACCTCCAGCTACGTGTTCCGTACGGCCGCCGATGCGGCCGCGCGGTTCGCTGGCGAGGTGCCGGGCAATGTCTATTCCCGCTACACCAACCCGACCGTGCGAGCGTTCGAAGAGCGCATCGCCGCCCTGGAGGGCGCCGAGCAGGCCGTGGCCACGGCCACCGGCATGGCGGCCATTCTCTCGGTGGTCATGAGTTTGTGCAGCGCGGGCGATCATGTCTTGGTTTCGCGCAGTGTGTTTGGTTCGACCATCAGCCTGTTCGAAAAGTATTTCAAACGCTTCGGTATCGAGGTCGATTACGTGCCCCTGGCGGACTTGTCCGGCTGGGATGCGGCAATCAAGGCCAATACCAAGTTGCTGTTCGTTGAATCGCCGTCCAACCCGCTCGCCGAGCTGGTGGATATCGCTGCGCTGTCCGAGGTGGCTCACGCCAAGGGCGCGATGCTGGTGGTCGACAACTGTTTCTGCACCCCGGCACTGCAGCAGCCGCTGAAGCTGGGCGCGGACGTGGTGGTGCACTCGGCAACCAAGTTCATCGACGGCCAGGGTCGTTGCATGGGCGGTGTGGTGGCTGGCCGCAGCGAACAAATGAAAGAAGTGGTGGGTTTCCTGCGTACCGCGGGGCCGACCCTGAGTCCGTTCAACGCCTGGATCTTCCTCAAGGGCCTCGAAACCCTCAACCTGCGTATGCGCGCCCATTGTGCCAACGCCCAGGCCCTGGCCGAATGGCTGGAGCAGCAGGACGGCATCGAGAAAGTGCACTACGCCGGTCTGCCAAGCCATCCGCAATACGAGCTGGCCAAGCGTCAGCAGCGTGGTTTCGGTGCGGTGGTGAGCTTCGAGGTCAAGGGTGGCAAGGAAGGGGCCTGGCGTTTTATCGACGCCACTCGCCTGATCTCCATTACCGCCAACCTGGGCGATAGCAAGACCACCATCACTCACCCGAGCACCACCTCTCACGGTCGTCTGGCGCCGCAAGAGCGTGAAGCGGCGGGCATTCGTGACAGCCTGATTCGTATCGCTGTCGGCCTTGAGGATGTGGTGGACCTGCAAGCCGACCTGGCGCGCGGCTTGGCAGCCTTGTGATCGAGTTGTCCGAACAGCAGAGCATTGCCAACGGCCGCGTCGCGCTGGTGACTGGCGCGGCACGCGGTATCGGCCTGGGCATTGCCGCCTGGCTGATCAGCGAGGGCTGGCAGGTGGTGTTGACCGATCTGGACCGCGTGCGCGGCTCCCAGGTGGCCAAGGTCCTGGGTGACAGCGCCTGGTTCATCGGCATGGATGTGGCGGATGAAGCGCAGGTCGCGCTGGGGGTCGCCGAAGTGCTGGGGCAGTTCGGGCGCCTCGATGCGCTGGTGTGCAATGCGGCGGTCGCCGATCCACGCAACATCACCCTGGAAAGCCTCGACCTGGCTTACTGGAATCGGGTGCTGGCGGTGAACCTCGGCGGTCCGATGCTCCTGGCCAAGCATTGTGCGCCGTATTTGCGCGCTCATGGCGGAGCCATCGTCAACCTGGCATCTACCCGTGCCCGGCAATCGGAACCCGACACTGAAGCCTATGCGGCGAGCAAGGGCGGCCTGCTGGCCTTGACCCATGCATTAGCCATGAGTCTGGGGCCGGAGATTCGGGTCAATGCGGTCAGTCCTGGCTGGATCGATGCGCGGGATCCGGCGGCGCGTCGGGCCGAACCTTTGAGCGATGCCGATCATGCCCAGCATCCTGCAGGCAGGGTAGGGACGGTCGAAGATGTGGCGGCGATGGTGGCGTGGCTGTTGTCGAAGAACTCCGGTTTTGTCACTGGCCAGGAGTTCGTGGTCGACGGCGGCATGAGCAAGAAAATGATTTATCGCGATTGATGGCATGTGAAGGGCGTAGCGAGCGCGGCTTGAGGTCGCCGGCGTTGTTGATCCCTTTTGCAGGCATTGTCGTGATTTTGTCTTTTTCAGAAAAACTTCAAGCAGGGTATTGACTTAGCATCGGTATCTGCGTAAATTTCGCGGCCTCAACGAAGCAAAGGGTGATTAGCTCAGCCGGGAGAGCATCTGCCTTACAAGCAGAGGGTCGGCGGTTCGATCCCGTCATCACCCACCACTTCTTGAGTGTCTTTCGAAAGAAAGGCGGAGGCTTCCACGGAAGCATCCAACCGACGCGCAGCGGTAGTTCAGTCGGTTAGAATACCGGCCTGTCACGCCGGGGGTCGCGGGTTCGAGTCCCGTCCGCTGCGCCATATTTTCCAGATCAGGGATTCCTGCTCTGAGATTGAAAAGCCTCGAAGCTTTCCAGTCAGACGATTTAAACGGTTCACATGGACGCAAGTCCAAGCGATACGCAGCGGTAGTTCAGTCGGTTAGAATACCGGCCTGTCACGCCGGGGGTCGCGGGTTCGAGTCCCGTCCGCTGCGCCATATCTACTTGAGGGAGCACTGAACGCCCTCAGGTGACGAAGGAGCCATAGGCTCTTCGGATCGATAGCAAAGACCCTGGTCGAAAGACCGGGGTTTTTTGTTTTCGCACTCCGCTTTTTCTGTGCCGTTCAGGCAGTCGATATTTCCCCTCTGCAAAGCTCAAAAAAACCGCCTTATGGGCGGTTTTTTATTTGGAGAGGGGCAGGGTTATCAGAATCCCAGCTTGTCCCGCAGGCTGTAATACCAGGCGCCCATTGCAGTGAATGGAGTGCGCAACAGCTGGCCGCCAGGGAAGGGGTAGTGCGGCAGCTCGGCAAAGGCGTCAAAACGCTCTGCCTGGCCGCGCAGGGCCTCTGCCAGTACCTTGCCCGCCAAGTGGGTGTAGGTGACGCCATGGCCACTGCAGCCCTGGGAGTAGTAGATGTTGTCGCCCAGGCGTCCGACTTGCGGCAGGCGCGACAGGGTCAGCAGGAAGTTGCCGGTCCAGGCGTAGTCGATCTTCACATCCTTGAGTTGCGGGAAGGCCTTGAGCATCTTCGGTCGGATGATGGCTTCGATATTTGCCGGGTCGCGAGCGCCGTACACCACGCCGCCGCCAAAGATAAGGCGCTTGTCGGCAGAAAGGCGGTAGTAATCCAGCAGATAGTTGCAG
This sequence comes from Pseudomonas sp. T8, assembly GCF_024610635.1. Classification (NCBI taxonomy): domain Bacteria; kingdom Pseudomonadati; phylum Pseudomonadota; class Gammaproteobacteria; order Pseudomonadales; family Pseudomonadaceae; genus Pseudomonas; species Pseudomonas sp. T8. The sequence continues at coordinate 1,946,802 of NZ_CP102374.1, read as the reverse complement.
TCCTCGACACAGTAGTCCTGGGGGAGAAGACTTTTTGCCAGCTCATCGCCCAATGGTTCGGTGGTGATGACCTGGGTGCCGCATGGCATCGATTTGGCGGCCAGTTCCGGCACCAGGTTGCCCAGGTAGGCGTTGCCCGCGACTATGACGAACTTGGCCCTGACTTTGCCTTGTGGGGTATGTATCACCGGATTGGCGCCGCGTTCGATGCGCACTGCAGGGGATTGCTCGTAGATAACACCGCCCAGGGACTCCACGGCTGTCGCTTCACCCAGTGCGAGATTGAGTGGATGGATATGCCCGCCGCTCATGTCGAGCATGCCGCCCTGATACAGGTCACAGGCGACGACTTCGCGAATGCGACGCTGATCCAGCAATTCCAACTGGGTGTGGCCGTAGCGCTCCCACAGGCGCTTTTGCGACTCCAGGTGGCCCATCTGCTTGCTGGTGATGGCGGCGAACACTCCGCCATCCTTCAAGTCGCACTGGATTTGATACTTGGCGACCCGCTCACGAATGATCCTGCCGCCTTCGAAGGCCATCTGGCCAAGCAATTGAGCCTGCTTGGGGCCGACACTGCGTTCAATCACATCAATGTCGCGGCTATAGCTGTTGACGATCTGCCCACCGTTACGCCCGGAAGCGCCGAAGCCAACCCTGGCCGCTTCCAGGACGGTGACTTTAAAACCGTTCTCAAGCAGGAACAGGGCGCTGGAGAGGCCGGTGTAGCCGGCACCGATCACGCAGACATCGGTTTCCACATCATCTTGCAGCAGCGGGCGGGCTGGAGCAGCGTTGGCTGACGCCGCGTAATACGACTGTGGGTAAGGAGTGTTCGCCATCCTGCAACCTCTGTTTAATATTCTTGACGATTGCGTGGATCCTACCTGAGTTGAAAAACGCCTACCAGCCATCGAAAAATCTTCTTGGCAGACTCAAAAAATAAAAATTTGCATATTCAGAGGGTTAGCTGCAAAAAAGGTGTTGACACCCCTCCGGAATTCCGTAGAATGCCGCCTCACAGCAGGCACGTAGCTCAGTTGGTTAGAGCACCACCTTGACATGGTGGGGGTCGTTGGTTCGAGTCCAATCGCGCCTACCAAACAAAATCCGCTCTGCTGGGCGGTCTGAAAGGGCTCACCGAAAGGTGGGCCCTTTTTTGTTGCCTGCGGTTTTCAAAGCCTTTGCAAAACCCTCCCACTCAAAAGGCCAAATCGGCACCCGTCTCCAGGTACGCGATCTCTTTTTTGGTGCGCCTCTCCTGATAGTGTCCTGTCATCTTCTCGTCGGCATGGCCATCAGGGGCTGGATATATTCCTGTGGGAATTTCTGCTGTTCGTACAGCAATGCTCCTCAGGCATGAATCTCATGAAGAGCAGGGTGCTCACCGGCTGGAATGTGGTCATACGTATGTGCGGCATCCCTGTTCTGCTGACCACCACGGTCAAGTGCGTCGGCGTGGAGACCGCTGGTCTTAAGAGAAGAATCTAATACTTTAGGAATCGTCCTACATTCTAAAATTGTCCTAGCTGATAGAACTTTCCCTCTGATATTTATGAGGGAATGGAACGTGTTGAGATTGTTGGGTTGGATGTTGCTGTGTTCACAGCTGTTTACATTCGTGCATGCCGCGCCCGGTAGCAATTACTTCAATATCCCTGACTGGTCAGGTGACCAGGAATCATGTCCTTCGCCACGAGATATCAAGGGCAAGATGGGGGTTTTTAGCGCGCCAGCCAAGAGTGAGGGTGCTGAATGGGTAGGTGTGTTGGTGGATGGTGTCATGGAAGCCGTTACCAACTTCGAGAAAAGCTATTTTGTACTGACTCACCAAGGTGTCGATAAAGTTGGCTTTATAAATAACTGTATCTACGTGACCTCCGGGGGTAGATATTTGAATATGCATCTTGATCTCGGCAGCAATTACAAGCAGGTCATGTGGATTGGGAACTCGTTGTCATGGAAAGAGTCCCGAGACTTCTCCTCATCCACGATCCTGGAATGCACTGATACCTATAGAGATGCATGCAGTTTTTACTTGAGGTAAATGTCTCTGTTTGTATGGATAGGCTTTGCCGTTCTTCGAGTCGCCGACATGCTTGCTCCCTCCAGGCGATGCCGTTGTCTTCTTGGCATCCTTAATGCTTACGTATTTCATGGCATTTTTGTGACACTTTTAAGTCGATTGCGGTCTGTATGTACGTTCCCTGTGCAATGCGGGCAGGGCGTGGTCGGGTAGGGTGCAGGTATGAAGAGCAGAGCGACGGTTATTTGTGCACACGGAGGGCACATTCTTTTTGTTCGCAAGGATCGCTCCAAATGGTCTTTACCGGGTGGCAAGGTCGAGCCTGGGGAGTCTCTCGCCGCTGCCGCGCTACGTGAGTTGCGGGAAGAGACAGGGTTGGATGCCAGTGAGCCTCTTTACATCCTGGAGTTCGAAGCCGGCAATGTGCGGCATCACGTGTTCGAGGTGGCCGTGACCAATGCCGGGGATGCCCGTCCCTTGAATGAAATTGCGGCCGTCGCCTGGCATGCCTATGGGGCTGCCAGCGAGCTGGATGCAACGGCCGCCACCAAAAGTATTGTGAGTTCGTTTTTACGCCGCCTTTAACCGAGGTGTTATCGATTCATGAAGAAGCCCGCCTTGTGCGGGCTTTTGCTTTTGCAGCCAGTGGGCGAAATGATTGGCGAGCAGTTTTCTCGCGGCCGAGTGCCAATCGCTTGCCATGTGAGTGGTACAGTCGCGTTTTCACGGCGAGGTAGCATGATGCGGGTGTTGATGGCGGTAATGATCGCGGCGTTGCTGGCGGGGTGTGCCGGCTCGGTGATGAATGAGGCGCGTTCGAAGAGCCCCTACAAGGTGCTCTCGTCGGCCAAGGCGGAGCAGGTCGTGGCGCAGTGCGTGCAGTTTGCCTGGCAGGACGAAGCTGTGTTCGGTGTGGATGCGTCGGCCTACCTGGAGTCTGCCAAGGTGGGTGGATACACGGTCTATACCCGTTCGGCGGAGTCCTTTGCCGATATTCGGGGGCAGGCTTCGGGTACCACTGTCAGTTATTACGCGACCCAGGACAATTGGGTTGCCAAGCGTAGACTGGCAGCATTGGCGACCTGCCTGTAATTCCTTTCTGAGCATTATCCAGTAAGCAGATCATGAACCCGGCTTTTGTCGGGTTTATGCTTTCTTGGGGATATTCATTGCTTGTCCTGAACGGTTAGTTAACACAAAGCTAGTTGTTCTCTTATTTAATTGTGTAAGTTATTTGCCTTTCTCTCTGTAGGTTTGCGCTGTAATTATTTTCTGATGTCCCGCCTTTATTGAGGTGCGACAATTGGCTCGGAGCTCTGTGTGTGGGAGTCAGTAGACAAAACACTGATTTGGACTAGCTTAAAAGTTCTCCTCAAGAAGGAGTTTTATTTGATCAATGGAGTGAAGCATCATGAATAAACCATTAGTTCAACTGAAACACGGGCGTGTCGTGTCCCCCTCCAGTCGTGGCGCTGTCGCCGTCGAGCTGGGGCTGCTCGGCACCTGGCAGGTCAACGAGATGGAAGGTGGCAAAAACTTCCCGGACCTGGTGGGTGGACCTTTCCAGAAACCATACGAGAGCGATGTTGCCAGCGTTGTGCCACCGGCTGATGGGCATATCCTCAGCGGCGGCAAGACCGACGAGCGTGACTGCCTCAACTTCACCAATGAAGAAATGTCGAAGAAGCTTGGCCGTGCGTTCTCCTGGCCGTTGCTCAACGTCGACCCGGGGCAGGTGTTCCAGGTCAAGTGGGAGTACACCGCCCCTCATGTGACCCGCGGTTACAGCTGGTTCATCACCAAGGATGGCTGGGATCCGAAACAGCGTATCAGCCGTGCACAACTGGAGCCGCAGGCTTTCTTCAAGGACTTCTACACACAAGTTCCGTATGACCAGCATGGCGATGAAATGAAAGCCAAGGTCGAACATCAAGTGACCCTGCCCAGGAGCAAGAGAGGCCATCACGTGATTGTGCTGGCGTGGATTGTCGCCAACACCGGCAATGCGTTCTATCAGGCATTCGACGTCGACTTCAAATAACAGCAGAAGTTGTCACTCTCTTTAAATGGTTCTGAAGGATTAGAACGTGAACAAGATCAACTTTGCATCGGTAAAGACTCAGCTGAATGATTCGGCATCGTTGATGCCGTCGATCGCTGGCAAGAAGATTCTCATGGGTTTCTGGCACAACTGGCCGGCAGGCCCCAGTGACGGTTACCAGCAGGGGCAGTTCGCCAATCTCGACCTGGTGGATGTACCCAAGGAATACAACGTGGTGGCCGTGGCCTTCATGAAAGGCAACGGCATTCCCACCTTCAAGCCCTACAACCTGTCGGATGAGGAGTTCCGGCGCCAGGTTGGCGTGCTCAACAGCCAGGGGCGGGCGGTGTTGATTTCCCTTGGCGGTGCGGATGCTCATATCGAGTTGCACAAGGGCAACGAGCAAGCGCTGGCCAACGAAATCATCCGTCTGGTGGAAGTCTATGGTTTCGACGGGCTGGACATCGACCTGGAACAGAGCGCCATCGATTTTGCCGACAACAAGACTGTGCTGCCGGCGGCGCTCAAGCTGGTGAAGGATCACTACGCAGGTGAGGGCAAGCATTTCATCATCAGCATGGCGCCAGAGTTTCCCTACCTCGTCACCGGCGGCAAGTATGTCGGTTACATCCAGGCGCTGGATGGCTACTACGATTTCATCGCGCCGCAGTACTACAACCAGGGCGGCGACGGTCTGTGGGTCCAGGAAGCCAACGGCGGGAAGGGGGTCTGGATAGCCCAGAATGACGACGCGCTGAAGGAAGACTTTCTGTTTTATCTGACCGAGAGCCTGGTCACCGGTACGCGTGGCTATATCGCCATCCCTGCCGACAAGTTCGTGATCGGTCTGCCGGCCAACGTCGACGCAGCGGCGAGCGGGTATGTCATTGACCCCGCGTCGGTGAGCAACGCCTTCAAGCGTCTGGATCGTGCCGGCTTGTCGATCAAGGGGCTGATGACCTGGTCGGTCAACTGGGATAACGGCATCAACAGGTACGGCGTCCGTTACAACTGGGAGTTCCGTGATCGTTATGCGCCGCTGATCCATGGCGGCAGCGGCGAGGAGCGACCTTCGGCGCCGGGCAACCTGGTTTCTCCTGCACAGACGGAGAACAGCGTGACCTTGAGCTGGAGTGCTGCCCACGGTGTTCGTCCGATCGAGTTCTACACCCTGTTCCGCGATGGCAAGCCGGTGGCCCAGACGGCCTCGCTGACCCTGAAGGACGAAGGTCTGAAAACCGATACGCTGTACAGCTACTTTGTCAGCGCCACGGATACCCAGGGTAATCAGTCGCTGCCGAGCACTAACCTGAGTATCAAGACTGCCGGTGGGGTACCTGACCCGCAATATCCGGAATGGCAACTGAATCATCACTATCGCAAAGATGACGGTGTGACCTACCAGGGCAATCTGTATCTGTGCTTCCAGGAGCACACCTCGAATGCCGGCTGGACCCCGGATGTCGCCTTTACCCTTTGGGCCAAGGTGGCGATTCAGCGGCGTGCGTGAACGGTGGTGGAAGCGGTACAAAGGCGCCCCATGACGGGCGCCTTTTTGTTGTACGTAGAGCAGGGCAAAGCTGCGGGTTATGAACTAATACTCACAGGCTGTTTTTTGTCATCCGTCAATGGAGAGTGGAGCGATGCTCATGCACTGGTTTCTCGCGGCTGTACACCTGTTGGCCTTTGCTGTCGCCTTTGCGGCGGTGCTCAATCGTGGTACGGCGTTGCGTCGCGTGGTCACCGAGGGGGCGGACGTGCGCCGGGCTCTGCTGGCCGATAACGGCTGGGGGCTGGCTGCCGCGGTGTTGTTGATCACCGGTTTACTGCGGGCTTTTGCCGGCTACGAAAAAGGTACGGATTACTACCTGCACCAGCCGCTGTTTCACATCAAGATGACCTTGTTCATCATCATCCTGTTGCTCGAAATATTGCCGATGGTGACGTTGATCAAATGGCGAATCGCCCTGGGGCGCGGCACCTCGATCGATACCGGCCGCGCCACGCTGTTTGCGCGCATCAGCCATCTGCAGGCGCTGTTGATCGTGCTGCTGGTGGTGGCGGCCAGCGGCATGGCGCGTGGGGTCATGTTCAGCCAGCCATGAGGTGAGGAAGGAGCAGCGAGTCGAGTGTGCTTTGGCTCGATGTGGGTTGTTGTGCATCACCGAGCGCCGCGCGCTCTAGCAGAGTTGGCTGAAAGCCTTGCTGATGGTGGCCCGGTTGGTTTTGAACTCGGCCTGCTGCACAGGAATGATGCCGAACTCGTCGCTGACGATGGCCAGCGCACGGTGCAGGTAGTCGACGTTGGCCTGGGAGCGGAAGGTGAATATTCCGCGTTTGACTTCGTAGAGCCCCTCCGTCGAGCAGGCGGCAATGGTGCGCATTGCATTCAGGTCGTTGGTGATCAGAAGGTAAGCGAACTCTTGCATTGACCGCTCCTTGTTCGTAAAGCGTCTGCCGGTGGCAAGGGGGAGCCTCGGCAGGCTCGCGGAGGCGGTAGGTCTTGAAATTACTCCTCCTGCTCGTTGCCACGCTACTGAGTATTTATACAAAAACGAGGGAGGGCTTTCTCCCGGCCGAGTCGTATCGACAGATTGCCGGGATGGAGCGCTATCGGTGGAGGGCTTGGGTAACGCACTTTGCCAGGGCTGGCGCTGGCGGCCTGAACTGCGCCGCTGCCATTTGAAGAGGGGAGTGTGCTGCGGGGGAATCAATCAACGACGACGCTGCGCCAGCCATTGTGATGAGACAAAGGGCTGGCCGCTCATGACGCTCAAGGTGTTTCGCGTTTGTCCGGGGCGGTGAGGCCGGCTTGGATCCGTTGGTAGATTTCTTCGCGATGGACTGCGACGTCTTTCGGGGCATTGATGCCAATCCGGACTTGCTGGCCGCTCACGCCCAGAATGGTGATCGTGATGTCGTCACCGATATTTATGCTTTCACCGACTTTGCGGGTGAGTATCAGCATGATCTTCTCCTTGATTGCTTTGTAGGGCACCTGATTCAGACAGTGCAGATGTCGGTAGTAGTGCGTATAGATTACTGCGAAGTACCACTGTGTGGGTGCCTCTTTCTGACGCGCAGACGCGGTATTAATTCCCGAGCTGCAACTATACAGAGGCGATAAATATCATTCTCCTTGTTTTGCGCTGATTTTGTGGCGTTTGCGCAGGGGATTGGGGTGCTAAAATCGCCGCCTCAGACTTTCAAGGGGGTAGGTTGTGCGCACAGTAGCGATGATGATGGCGGTCCTGGCATTGGCGGGATGCGGTGAGGGCAAGAAGGTCGAGGTCGACAAGAAGGTGGCGCCGGTCGTCCAGGCACAGCCGCCGCAGGCCGCCACGAAACCGCAATGGGATGTGCTGGTCGCCGGCACCCTGCCTCAGGCGACGAGCGATCTGGCTGGCTGGCTGATCGAGCACGGGATCGTTTCCTATGTCGTCGTCGAAGAGGGCAAGGATCGGGTGCTGATCGGCCCGTTCGATTCCCAGGCCGAAGCCGAAGCCAAGAAAACCGAGCTGGTCGAAAAGCTGACCAAGGCCAAGAAGCGCAATATCGAACCGCAAGTGATCGAGCACCGCGTCGCGCAGTAAGCCGTTCTTCTGAGTGCCAGGCCAGGTCGTCGCAGCGACGTTGAGCGACCGGCCTGGTCGGCGCTCAGTCATCTTGAAGGGGCTGTCCATGCCCCAGGTGTTTATCGGTAATCCGGACGGAATCAGCCGCAGGCCTTCAGGTTGACCGGGCCGACGAACTCGTTGCCGCGCCCCATCACACAGGCCACGCTCTGATTGCGCTGGCGCTCCCAGGGTTGTACCGGATAGGTCTTGTTCCAGGCTTCGTACAACTGGCGATCCTGTTTCGACAGGCGCAGGTTGTACTGCTTGCTCATATAAAAGTAGGTCCGGGCGATCATGCCGCGAATGGACGGGCGCGGCATGACCTTCTTGGCCTTGAAGTCGACCTGGGTCAGGCATGAGCCGTACTGGCCGGACTGCGCCGGCAGCCACCCGAAGCTGAAGTTGTTACGGTCGCCGTTGACCTCGCCGATGCTCGGCACCAGGTTGTGCAGGTCGGCTTCGGCGCGTTGATAGATCGGGTCGTGGCGGGTGCAGTTCTTGCGCCCGCCTTGCTGCCAGCATTGGCGCTGATGGCCGATCTGCCAGGCAGGAACTATGTGTTCCCACTCGATGCGCGCGGCGCGGTTGGCATTCTTGCGTGGTACGTAACCGCAGGCGGCGAGGTTGACCCGATTGCCGCTGTACTTGCAGCCGCAGTAGAACTCGGTGGATTGCGGGGCGTACAGCTTCCAGGCGATTTTCTTCGCTTCGTTGAAGGTGCGGGGTGCATCGGCGTGGGCATTCAGGGCAACACAAAACAGCAGTACAGCAAAACAGCGGACACTCATCGACTCAGTCTTCCTTCGGCACGACCCAGAAAATCTGCACACCGCCGTCATCGCGATAGGCGAGGGTGACGTTGTCGTTTTCGGCGATTTCTTCGAGCAGGCGCTCCCACTCGTCGACCACCTCGTCGGGCTGACGGAAGATCAGGGCGGCTTTGGCTTTTTGCGCGTTGGGCGAATTGATGATTTTCTGAACGCGCAAACCGAGGCGTTCATAAGAGCTTGGTGGGGTAGTTGCTGCGGCGGGCACGGAACATTCCTTATTAAGCTGTATGCGCGTACAGTATTTTACTGTAGGAAATTTCGCAACCGCTTAAAATTCAAGAAGTTCTTCTGACAGCGATATCCGCGGATTACTGCAAAACGATTGAGTTTTTTATCGACGGGAAAGGAAGAGAGCCGGCCAACTGGGGCGGAGCACTCACCCGGGGCGGGCGAGTGCGGGGTAGAGCAGTGCCCGACCTGAGCAGGTCGGGCGGGTCAATCAGTATTCCCAGAACATCCGCTGCAGTTCCTTGCTGTCCTGGGTCTTGGTCAGGGCGACCATGGCCAGGATGCGGGCTTTCTGCGGGTTCAGGTCGTTGGCCACGACCCAGTCGTATTTGTCGTCAGGCTGTTCCGCGTTGCGTAGTACGAAGCCGCCGGCATTGACGTGGGACGAACGAATGATTTGCACGCCATTCTTGCGCAGCTCTTGCAGGGCAGGCACTACGCGGGAAGACACCGAGCCATTGCCGGTACCGGCGTGGATGATGGCTTTGGCGCCGGACTGGGCCAGGGCCTTGTAGGCGGTGTCGCTGACGTTGCCATAGCCATAGGCGATTTCTACGTCAGGCAGGCTCTTGATGGTCTTGATATCGAATTCCGAACCCGAGGTGTGACGCTTGGCCGGCAGGCGGAACCAGTAGGACTTGCCTTCCACCACCATGCCCAGCGCGCCCCATGGGCTCTTGAAGGCTTCGGTCTTGATATTGATCATTTTGCTGACGTCGCGACCCGACTGGATCTCGTCGTTCATGGTGACCAGCACGCCCTTGCCATGGGCTTCCTTGCTACCGGCCACGGCGACGGCGTTGTACAGGTTGAGCATGCCGTCGGCGGACATGGCGGTACCCGGACGCATGGAGCCGACCACTACGATGGGCTTGTCGGTCTTTTCCACCAGGTTCAGGAAGTACGCGGTTTCTTCCAGGGTATCGGTGCCGTGGGTGATGACGATGCCATCGACGTCCTTGCTGTCGGCCAGTTCGGCGACGCGGCGGCCCAGTTGCAGCAGGTTTTCGTTGGTGATGCTTTCAGAGGCGATCTGCATGACCTGTTCGCCGCGCACATTGGCGACCTGGCTCAGCTCGGGGATCCCGGCGATCAACTGCTCGATGCCGACTTTGGCGGCCTGATAGGTGGCGCTGTTGGCGGCACTGGCGCCGGCGCCGGCAATGGTGCCGCCGGTAGCGAGCACGACCACGTTGGCCAGCTTCTGTTGGGTTTCGACTTCCTTGGCCTGCAATGCAGTCGGAAGGAGCAAGAGGAGGGCCAAGGCGCCCGGAACAAGGGTGTTGAAAGCAGATTTCATTATTTTCTCTCTAGTAGTGAGACGGTGCTGGTGCAGGTTCATCTAGATACACCCGAGACAGATCTGAATGCCGCGGGCGAAAAGAAAGAGCAGGATCTGTACCAGCCGGACTGTGGCCGCAAAACTCTTTTAACTTAATGATTTATATCAATTTATTTTTATTTGCCGGATGCACGGGACGTTTTGCTGTCCGGTTTTCCGAATAGCCGGAAGATTCGCGTTCGGTTGTCCGACAGTTCTGATTGGCATGAGGAAAATTCTGAATTAAAGAGCTGGTCCTTGCAGCCGATGCCCTTCAAGGATCGTTTCTTTATGGAGCTCACATGTCTATTTCTGTCGGTTTCCCTGCTGCCGGGGCCATCACCATCAACGGTAAATCGCCGGCCACTATCGATGCTCTGAGCCAGGGCGCCGCCGATAACGCTGCGCAAACCCTGGGGCTGGACGAAGACGGCAAGCTGCGGGTGGCGTCCGGTGCCGAAGCCGAGAAGGCCGAGACTCAAGAGTCCGAAGGGGACAATCAGAGTCTGGTGGTAAAAATGCTGCTCAAGCGCATGAAAGAACTGCAGGCGCAATTGCAGGAGCAACAGCAGCAGTTGGCCGCCGCCCAGGCGGCGAGCTACCCGACCCCGGAAGCCAAGGCGACTGTGGTGATGGCGATTCAAGGCCAGCTCGCCGATACCAGCGGTGCGTTGCAGGAAGTGGTGGGGAACCTGGTCAAGGAGTTGAGCAAGGACTCTTCGTCGGGCGCGGGCGGGCTGGTCAGCACCACCGCATGATTGCGTGTTGTTTTGGCGGGGCGCCTGTCCTGGAGTTCCGCGGTGCTCATGGGCGCTGGCTTTCCCGTTGACAAATCCCGGCAGGGTTCGCATAGTTCGTTCTACGCAAACGTTTGCGCAGGCCCTGGGCGAATAAGAGTCACACCCGCCTCAGGTTCGCTTCAAGCCGCGTTCATCGGGGCCTGAAGGTCGTCGAGCGTACTCCAGCGCAAGCGTTGCTCACAATAATCATAAGATCGGAGTGAACCCATGAAGCTGCCATTCGCTGGACGTCTTCTCGCTGTCGCTGTTCTGGCTGCCGCATCCGCTACGCTTCCTCTCTCTTCGGCATTCGCCGAGACCCTGGAAAAACCCAAGGTCGCCCTGGTCATGAAATCCCTGGCCAACGAATTCTTCCTCACTATGGAAGACGGCGCCAAGGCGTATCAAAAAGACCATGCCGCCGATTTCGACCTGGTCTCCAACGGCATCAAGGATGAAACCGACACCGCCAACCAGATCCGTATCGTCGAGCAGATGATCGTTTCCAAGGTCAACGCGCTGGTGATCGCCCCGGCGGATTCCAAGGCCATGGTGCCGGTGATCAAGAAGGCGGTGGACGCCGGTATCACCGTGATCAACATCGACAACCAGCTGGACCCGGCGGTACTCAAGAGCAAAAACATCAGCGTGCCTTTTGTCGGCCCCGACAACCGCAAGGGAGCGCGCCTGGTGGGCGAGTACCTGGCCAAGGACCTGAAGGCCGGTGACGAAGTCGGCATCATCGAAGGCGTGTCTACCACCACCAACGCCCAGCAGCGCACCGCAGGCTTCAAGGATGCAATGGAGGCCGCGCAGATCAAGGTGGTTTCGCTGCAATCCGGTGACTGGGAAATCGACGCCGGCAACCGTGTCGCCGCCGCCATGCTCAGCGAATACCCGAACCTCAAGGCGCTGCTGGCCGGTAACGACAGCATGGCCGTCGGTGCTGTTTCGGCGGTGCGTGCGGCGGGCAAGGCCGGCAAGGTCAAGGTGGTCGGCTACGACAACATCAATGCCATCAAGCCGATGCTCAAGGACGGTCGCGTGCTGGCGACCGCCGACCAATTCGCCGCCAAGCAGGCAGTCTTCGGTATCGAGACAGCCCTGAAGATTCTCAAGGGCGAGAAGGTGGACGGCGGCGCCAATGGCGTGATCGAAACTCCGGTTGAGCTGGTCACCCAGTAATCGTTCTGGCGGCGCAACGGCGCCCACCTGAACAGGCGGGCGCATGGAGAGTTTCTTATGTCAGTTTCCGCTGTGAACGCTGTCCTTTCGGTCAGCGGTATCGGCAAGACCTACGCGCAACCGGTATTGACCGGCATCGACCTGACGCTGATGCGCGGGGAGGTGCTGGCGCTGACCGGGGAAAACGGCGCAGGCAAAAGCACCCTGTCGAAAATCATCGGTGGCCTGGTGACCCCGACCACCGGAGAGATGCGTTTCAACGGTCAGGCTTACCGTCCCGGCAGTCGCACCCAGGCCGAGGAGCTGGGTATCCGCATGGTCATGCAGGAGCTCAACCTGTTGCCGACCCTGTCGGTGGCCGAGAACCTGTTCCTCGATAACCTGCCCAGCCGCGGCGGTTGGATCAATCGCAAACAGTTGCGCAAGGCGGCGATCGAAGCCATGGCTCAGGTCGGCCTGGAAGCGATTGATCCCGATACCCTGGTCGGCGAACTGGGGATCGGCCACCAGCAGATGGTGGAGATCGCGCGCAACCTGATCGGCGACTGCCATGTGCTGATCCTCGACGAGCCGACCGCGATGCTCACGGCCCGCGAAGTCGAGTTGCTCTTCGAGCAGATCACCCGTCTACAGGCCCGTGGCGTAGCCATCATCTACATCTCCCATCGCCTGGAAGAACTGGCCCGGGTCGCCCAGCGCATTGCGGTGCTGCGTGACGGTTGCCTGGTTTGCGTCGAGCCGATGGCCAATTACAACAGCGAGCAACTGGTCAACCTGATGGTGGGGCGCGAGCTGGGCGAGCACATCGATCTCGGTCCGCGCAAGATTGGTGCGCCGGCCCTGACGGTCAGCGGCCTGAGTCGTTCCGACAAGGTACTGGACGTGTCTTTCGAGGTGCGCAGCGGCGAGATCTTCGGTATTTCCGGGTTGATCGGGGCCGGGCGTACCGAGCTGTTGCGCCTGATCTTCGGTGCCGACAAGGCTGACAGCGGCACGGTTGCCCTGGGTTCTCCGGCGCAGGTGGCGAATATCCGTTCGCCGGTCGACGCGGTGGCCCACGGCATTGCCCTGATCACCGAGGATCGCAAGGGTGAAGGCCTGCTGCTGACGCAATCCATCAGCGCCAATATCGCCCTGGGCAACATGCCGGAAATCTCCCGTGGCGGCCTGGTCAATGGCCGTGACGAATCGGCGCTGGCGCAGCGGCAGATCGATGCCATGCGCATTCGCAGTTCGGGGCCGGCGCAACGGGTGTCCGAACTGTCCGGCGGCAATCAGCAGAAGGTGGTCATCGGTCGCTGGCTGGAGCGCGATTGCGCGGTGCTGCTGTTCGACGAGCCGACCCGCGGCATCGATGTCGGCGCCAAGTTCGACATCTACGGCCTGCTCGGCGAACTGACTCGCCAGGGCAAGGCGCTGGTGGTGGTTTCCAGTGACTTGCGGGAGCTGATGCTGATCTGCGATCGCATTGGCGTGCTGTCCGCCGGGCGCCTGATCGATACCTTCGAGCGCGACAGCTGGACCCAGGATGAACTGCTTGCCGCCGCTTTCGCCGGCTATCAAAAACGTGATGCGTTGCTCAACGAAGCGGCGCCTAGGGACCTCCCATGAAAACTGCATCTTCGGCCGGCAAACGTGGCGGCAACTACTACGGCCTGGGTACCTACCTGGGGCTGGCCGGTGCCTTGCTGGCCATGATTGCGCTGTTCTCGACGCTGAGCAGCCACTTTCTTTCCTACGACACCTTCAGCACCCTGGCCAACCAGATCCCGGACCTGATGGTGCTGGCGGTGGGCATGACCTTTGTCCTGATCATCGGCGGTATCGACCTGTCCGTGGGCTCGGTGCTGGCCCTGGCGGCCTCCACCGTCAGCGTGGCGATTCTCGGCTGGGGCTGGAGTGTCATCCCGGCGGCACTGCTGGGCATGGGCTGCGCGGCATTGGCCGGGACTATCACCGGCTCGATCACCGTGGCCTGGCGTATTCCTTCGTTCATCGTCTCCCTCGGCGTGCTGGAAATGGCCCGCGGCGTGGCTTACCAGATGACCGGCTCGCGCACTGCCTATATCGGTGATGCCTTCGCCTGGTTGTCGAACCCGATCGCCTTTGGCATCTCGCCGTCCTTCATCATCGCCTTGCTGATCATCTTCATCGCCCAGGCGGTGTTGACGCGCACGGTGTTCGGCCGTTACCTGATCGGCATCGGCACCAACGAGGAAGCGGTGCGCCTGGCCGGCATCAATCCCAAGCCCTACAAGATCCTGGTGTTCAGCCTGATGGGACTGCTGGCGGGCATCGCCGCGCTGTTCCAGATTTCCCGCCTGGAGGCGGCGGACCCGAATGCCGGCTCCGGTCTGGAGCTGCAAGTGATCGCGGCCGTGGTGATCGGCGGTACCAGCCTGATGGGCGGACGCGGATCGGTGATCAGCACCTTTTTCGGGGTGTTGATTATCTCGGTGCTGGCCGCGGGGCTGGCGCAGATCGGCGCGACCGAGCCGACCAAACGTATCATCACCGGCGCGGTCATCGTGATTGCGGTGGTGCTGGATACTTATCGCAGCCAGCGCGCAAGCCGGCGGAGCTGAGTCATGGCAACGATCAAAGATGTGGCGGCCCTCGCGGGGATCTCCTACACCACGGTTTCCCACGTGTTGAACAAGACACGCCCGGTCAGCGAGGAGGTGCGGATCAAGGTCGAGGCGGCGATCCAGCAGCTCGACTACGTGCCCAGCGCCGTGGCGCGCTCACTGAAGGCCAAGACCACGGCGACCATCGGCCTGTTGGTGCCCAACAGCCTCAACCCGTATTTCGCCGAACTGGCCCGGGGGATCGAGGATTATTGCGAGCGCAACGGCTACTGCGTGATTCTCTGCAACTCCGACGATGACCCGGAAAAACAGCGCAGCTACCTGCGGGTGCTGTTGGAAAAACGCATCGACGGCCTGATTGTGACCTCGGCTGGTGGCGACGGTGGGCTGGCCAAGGGCCTGGCGGCTGTGCGCACACCGATGGTGATCGTCGACCGGGGGCTGGAAGGGGTGGATGCGGATCTGGTGCGTATCGACCACGAATACGGCGCGTACCTGGCGACCCGTCATCTGCTCAAGTTGGGCCATCGTGATATCGCCTGCATCGGCGGTCCGGACTACACCAGCGTGGCGCAGCTGCGTCTGGCGGGGTTCCAGCGGGCGTTGCGCGAGGCCGGCGTGGAGGTGCCTGCGGAGCGTATCCTGCAGAGCGACTTCACCAGCACCGGCGGTTATCACGCGGCGGCCCAGTTGCTGGAGCGCAACCCGCCCAGCGCGATCTTTGCCGGCAACGACATGATGGGCATCGGTGTGCTGCGCGCGGCGGCGGAGCGCAATATCCGGGTGCCGAGCGAGCTGTCGGTGATTGGCTTCGACGACATCCAGATGAGCCGTTATGTGTATCCGGCGCTGACCACGGTCGGCCAGTCGATCCTGCAGTTGGGCGAGCAGGCGGCGGAGCTGTTGCTGCGTCGTATCGCTGCGCCTGGATTGCCGACCGACCAGCGGATCGTCACGCCAAGCATTGTCCTGCGCGAGTCGACGGCGCCCGTGGCCGGCGCATTCGCCGAGTACCGTTGAATCGAATTGTGAGTATCGATGTATGCCAGCAAAAGTAGTGGTAGTAGGTAGCCTCAACATGGACCTGGTCACCCGGGCCGAGCGGCTGCCGCGTGCCGGTGAAACCCTGATCGGCCAGTCGTTCGCCACGGTTTCCGGTGGCAAGGGGGCGAACCAGGCAGTGGCGGCGGCCCGTCTGGGCGCCCAGGTGTCGATGATCGGTTGCGTCGGTGATGATGCCTACGGCGAGCAATTGCGTTCGGCGTTGCTCGCCGAACAGATCGATTGCCAGGCCGTCACCGCTGTCCCCGGCTCCAGTGGCGTCGCCTTGATCGTGGTGGACGACAGCAGCCAGAACGCAATTGTGATCGTGGCCGGTGGCAACGGTCAGCTCACGCCAGAGGTCGTCAGCGGCTTCGACAAGGTTCTGCAGGCGGCCGACGTGATCATCTGTCAGCTCGAAGTACCGCTGCCCACGGTGGGGCATAGCCTCAAGCGTGGCCGTGAACTGGGCAAGACAGTGATCCTCAACCCCGCACCGGCCAGTGGCCCGTTGCCGGCGGACTGGTACGCGTCCATCGACTATCTGATTCCCAACGAAAGCGAGGCCGCGGCCCTCAGCGGCTTGCCAGTGGATTCCCTGGCGAGCGCCGAAGCCGCGGCCGCCCGCCTGATCGCTGCCGGGGCCGGCAAGGTCATCATCACGCTCGGGTCCCAGGGTTCGCTGTTCGCCAATGGCACGAGTTTCGAGCATTTCCCTGCACCCAAGGTCAAGGCGGTCGATACCACGGCCGCCGGCGACACCTTCGTCGGTGGTTTTGCCGCAGCCCTGGCTGCCGGCAAGAGCGAGGCCGAGGCGATTCGTTTCGGCCAGGTCGCGGCGGCGCTGTCGGTGACTCGTCCAGGTGCGCAACCTTCCATTCCCACGTTGTCCGACGTACAGGCGTTCTCTCCCGCATGAAAAAGACACCCTTGCTCAATGTCGCCCTGTCGCGACTGATCGCCTCCCTGGGGCACGGCGATATCGTGGTCATCGGCGATGCCGGCCTGCCTGTGCCACCGGGCGTCGAATTGATCGACCTGGCCCTGACCCAGGGCATTCCGGACTTCCTCAGCACCTTGCAGGTAGTGCTTTGCGAGATGCAGGTGGAGGGCCATGTACTGGCGCAGGAGATTCTGGATCGACAGTCCCCGGTCTTGCAGGCGCTTGAGGCGCTGAGCACCGAAGGGGCGCTGGGCGCGCGCAAGCTGTTGGGCCACGATGAGTTCAAGGTGCTCAGCCGCCAGGCGCGGGCCATCGTCCGGACGGGCGAGTGTCAGCCTTATTGCAACATTGCTTTGATTGCCGGGGTGACGTTCTGAGCGTTGCCTCTCTCTGTTCAACCACGCAAAGGAGTGCGCCATGCACCGCTATGCTCAGCTACTGAAGCACCTGATCCGGAGTGTTCTGCTCGTGTCCCTGTTCACTGCTACCAGCGCCCATGCGGCAGAAAAAATCGATCTGATCATCGATACCGATCCGGGTGCCGATGATGTGGTGGCGTTGCTGTTCGCCCTGGCGTCGCCGGAAGAGCTGCAGATCCGCGCGCTGACCACGGTGGCCGGCAACGTGCGCCTGGACAAGACTTCGCGTAATGCGCGCCTGGCCCGTGAGTGGGCGGGGCGCGAAGAGGTGCCGGTGTATGCGGGCGCGCCGAAGCCGCTGCTGCGCACGCCGATCTATGCCGAGAATATTCACGGCAAGGAAGGCATTTCCGGGGTCACGGTGCATGAGCCGAAAAAAGGCCTGGCCGAGGGCAGTGCGATCAATTACCTGATCGACACCCTGCGCGCCGCCAAGCCCCACAGCATCACCATTGCCATGCTGGGGCCGCAGACCAACCTGGCGCTGGCGCTGATCCAGGCACCGGATATCACTCAAGGCATCAAGGAAGTGGTAGTCATGGGCGGGGCGCATTTCAATGGCGGCAACATCACCCCGGTGGCCGAGTTCAACCTGTTCGCTGATCCGCAGGCTGCCGAGGTGGTGCTCAAGAGCGGTGTGAAGCTGACTTACCTGCCGCTGGACGTCACCCACAAGGTACTGACCAGCGATGCGCGCCTGCAGAAGATCGCGGCCTTGAACAACAATGCCAGCAAGGTGGTAGGCGATATCCTCAACGAATACGTCAAGGGTGACATGGAGCACTACGGCATCCCGGGTGGCCCGGTGCATGACGCGACCGTCGTTGCCTACCTGCTCAAGCCCGAGCTGTTCAGCGGGCGCCAGGCCAACATGGTGATCGACAGCCGTGAGGGCCCAACCTTCGGCCAGACCATCGTCGATTGGTACGACGGCCTGAAGCAGGAGAAGAACGTGTTCTGGGTGGAGAATGGCGATGCCCAGGGCTTCTTCGATCTGCTGACCGAGCGCCTGGCTCGCCTGAAATAAGTGATATTCCCGGCAGGTGCCAGCCTGTCGGGCGTTACGCCTTCCCTGTATCCGGCGTGCCCGAGTGCTCGCCGGGATACTTCTCGAATATCTGCTCGATGAACGTCTGGGCCGCTTCGGTGCCCAGCTCCCTGATCAGTAAGTCGATGCCGATGATTGCCAGCTCTTCGGGGCTGCCGGGGCTGTAGGAACAATGGCCTTCAGGCCATTTGGCTTTGATGTCGGCGTCGATCGTCACGGTGGCCATGGATGTCTCGCAAGCTCGGAAATGGGCGGGCCGGACAGACGCTTGTCGAGGGCTTCCGGTCTTGTAGAGTTAAACACCTTGGCGGGCTTTTCGCACTCCGACTTAGGCATGAGGGGAGGGCTGTGCGACACTTGGTCATTGTCTGTTTTCAAAGGGTGCCCGTGTGCAGATCGATTTGAACAACCCTGATGCCTTGACCTTCGAGGCGGTGCGCCAGTTGCTGGCGTCGGCCAGTGACGATGTGCATACCCAGCTGCGAGTGACCAAGACGGGCATTGCCTATATCTCGTCGGGCGTGGTCGGTGGTGCGGAAATCGACGGCCTGCTGTTCAGGCTGGAAACCTGGGCTGCCGGCTCCGGTTATGTCGGCCTTGTAGCGGCTAGCGATGAGGTCTGGGTGACGCAGATTCTTAACGCATTGAGACAGAACTGGCCGAAGCCACCGTTCGATTACATCGATATTTACTGAGTCTGTTCATATCCGGTCACGATTGCTGTATGAAAACGTGGCCGTACCTGATGCAGACTTGCCCGCTGTCTTGGCCAAGAGGCCATTGGCCAGTCCGTTTGTGAAACCAATAGTCAGAGTGGTTGTCGCACTATCTCTGCTTATTTTTGAAAAGGAGGCTTCATGCCTTGGAAGCTCGCGTCATTCGGTACCTTGTTGGCTGCAGTCGTTTTGACAGGGTGCAGCACTTCTTCGCCGGATAAGGATCCGGTAGCGACCGAGAGCGGCCATAGCCGCTGTGAGGCTAAGGCGGCCGAATTCGCCATTGGCAAAAAAGCCTCGCCTGAGCTGCTGGAGCAGGCACGCACTCGCGCAGGTGCGCAGAACGCTCGTATTCTCAAGCCGAATGACATGATCACCCTGGAATACCGTTCCGATCGGCTGAACCTCAACACCGATAACAACCTGGTGATCACTCGGGTCAACTGCGGCTGATCCTGTCGGCGCTTTTGCACCGTGCATAAAAAACCCCGTCACATGGACGGGGTTTTTTTAGCTCGCTGAGAAATTACTCAGGACGAACTTGTGCAGCTTGCATACCCTTTTGGCCTTTCTCAGCCACGAAGGAAACGGTCTGGCCTTCTTTCAGGCTTTTGAAACCGTCGCTTTCAATAGCTTTGAAGTGTACGAACAGGTCGTCACCGCCACCTTGAGGAGTGATGAAGCCGAAGCCTTTTTCATCGTTGAACCATTTTACGGTGCCGGTTTGGCGATTAGACATGGTGTATCTCCAAGAAACATATATTTTCAGTAGTACTGTGCTGCTCAGGCCAACTGGGCACACCGGGCTATCATAGTCGAAATGTTCGACTTGGGAGCCCCCTGGACGTGCTGATTCCCAGGTGCTTGAGTCCGTTTTGTTGCTCCGATCGGCTGAAGGCCCCGGTTTAAGGGGCTTTCAGCGAAAATATTCGGTGATAAAAAAAGCCGTAAAAGCTGCGTAAATTGTGAAAAAAGGCCGGTTTTCAGATCGCATCGAGCCTGATTCAAGGCCCTCTCTCGCGCTTTAAAGACTTATTTCACCACCCGGCAAGCGGCAATAGCCTCCAGCGCCTTGGTTCTCAGCGCCGGATCCGGTTGAGTCTGCTTGCTCATGAGTTGTTTGATTTCGTCGGTAGTGAATTTCTCATTGAGCTTGTCCGCACCACAGGCGCAGTGCTTTTCTGCACTTTTCACATCAACGCTCTGGCTGGCGGCAGCCGTGCAATCCTTCATGTACTCGGCGCGTACCCCGGCTGGCCAGGCGGCTTGCGCGCTCAGTGGCAGCAGTAGGGCAAAAGGGGCGGCAAGGGCGAATAGTTGGGTGAGGCGCATGAGTCGAGCTCTCCTGGGGTTGGTACAAGAATGGCGATTCTCGGTGTATTTGAGACCTTGGGTACACATCAAGTTCACTTTGTAGCTTAGAAAGCGCTGCTGCGCTGCTCCCGGTGGGAAGTACGGCGCGATGACCGTTCATCTGTGCTAGCATGCCCGGCTTGGGTGTTTTCAAGCTCTGGGCGAGTTTCAATCCCACCGCGGTCTATGCCTCTATTTTTCTGATTTGAACTCCAGTCACTCTGGTTCGTTTTACCGGTTGGCCGCAAGGCTCCTGCCACTGTGAGGCAGGCGTTCGTCATGAACGGCCTGGATCGAACCGCGTACTGGCTCATCCCAACCCACGTGACCTTTGGTAGGGGTCACCACTAGGAGAGGAGGCGCCATGCCCACTATTACTCTTCCCGACGGCAGTCAACGTTCATTCGATCATCCGGTTTCCGTAGCCGAGGTCGCCGCATCCATTGGTGCAGGTCTGGCCAAGGCCACTGTGGCCGGCAAGGTCAATGGCAAACTGGTCGACGCTTGCGATCTGATCGACAGCGACGCGACCCTGCAAATCATCACGCCAAAGGATGAAGAGGGGCTGGAGATCATTCGCCACTCTTGCGCTCACCTGGTTGGCCACGCGGTCAAGCAGCTGTATCCGACGGCGAAGATGGTGATCGGTCCGGTGATCGATGAAGGCTTCTATTACGATATCGCCTACGAGCGTCCTTTCACCCCGGACGACCTGGCGGCCATCGAACAGCGCATGCAGCAGCTGATCGAGAAAGATTACGACGTCATCAAGAAAGTCACTCCGCGCGCCGAAGTGATCGAAGTGTTCAAGGCTCGCGGCGAAGACTACAAGCTGCGCCTGGTCGAGGACATGCCGAACGAACAGGCCATGGGTCTGTACTACCACGAAGAATACGTCGACATGTGCCGCGGTCCGCACGTGCCGAATACTCGTTTCCTCAAATCCTTCAAGCTGACCAAGCTGTCCGGCGCCTACTGGCGTGGCGATGCCAAGAACGAGCAGTTGCAGCGTGTCTACGGCACTGCCTGGGCGGACAAGAAGCAACTGGCGGCCTACATCCAGCGTATCGAAGAAGCCGAGAAGCGTGACCATCGCAAGATCGGCAAGCGCCTGGGCCTGTTCCATACCCAGGAAGAAGCGCCGGGCATGGTGTTCTGGCATCCGAACGGCTGGACCCTATACCAGGTGCTCGAGCAGTACATGCGCAAGGTTCAGCGCGACAACGGCTACCTGGAGATCAAGACTCCGCAGGTGGTCGATCGCAGCCTGTGGGAGAAATCCGGGCACTGGGCCAACTACGCCGAAAACATGTTCACCACCGAGTCGGAAAGCCGCGACTACGCCATCAAGCCGATGAACTGCCCGTGCCACGTGCAGGTGTTCAACCAGGGCCTGAAAAGCTACCGCGAGCTGCCGATGCGTCTGGCCGAGTTCGGTGCCTGCCACCGCAACGAGCCGTCGGGTGCATTGCACGGCATCATGCGTGTGCGTGCCTTCACCCAGGACGACGCGCACATCTTCTGTACCGAAGAACAGATGCAGGCCGAATCCGCGGCATTCATCAAACTGACCATGGATGTCTATGCCGACTTCGGCTTCAAGGACATCGAAATGAAGCTTTCCACCCGCCCTGAAAAGCGTGTGGGCTCCGACGAGCTGTGGGATCGCGCTGAAAATGCCTTGGCCGCTGCGCTTGATAGCGCCGGGTTGCCATACGACCTGCAGCCAGGGGAAGGTGCATTCTACGGCCCGAAAATCGAATTCTCGCTGAAAGACTGCCTGGGGCGTGTCTGGCAGTGTGGTACCTTGCAGCTCGATTTCAACCTGCCAATCCGTCTGGGCGCTGAATACGTTTCCGAAGATAACAGCCGTAGACATCCGGTAATGTTGCACCGGGCGATCCTCGGTTCCTTCGAGCGTTTCGTCGGGATTCTGATCGAACATTACGAAGGCGCATTCCCTGCGTGGCTGGCTCCGACCCAGGCAGTGGTGATGAATATCACTGATAAACAGGCAGATTTTGCCCTCGAAGTGGAAAAAACCCTCAACCAAAGCGGATTTCGTGCCAAGTCCGACTTGAGAAATGAAAAGATCGGCTTTAAAATCCGCGAGCATACTTTGCTCAAGGTTCCCTATCTCTTGGTTATTGGAGATCGGGAAGTCGAGACGCAGACTGTCGCTGTGCGTACCCGTGAAGGTGCTGACCTGGGCTCGATGCCCGTCGCTCAATTCTCGGAGTTCCTTGCACAAGCGGTTTCCCGGCGTGGTCGCCCAGATTCGGAGTAATTATTATTAAGCGTGAAATGAGACAAGATAAACGAGCTGCACCGAAAGCCCCGATCAACGAGAATATCTCGGCACGCGAGGTTCGGTTAATTGGCGCTGACGGCGAGCAGATTGGCATCGTCTCGATTGATGAAGCGCTTCGTATTGCTGAAGAAGCCAAGCTTGATCTGGTGGAAATCTCCGCCGACGCAGTCCCACCGGTTTGCCGTGTGATGGACTACGGCAAGTCGATCTTCGAGAAGAAGAAGCAGATTGCCGCGGCGAAGAAGAACCAGAAGCAGATTCAGGTAAAAGAAATCAAGTTTCGTCCAGGGACGGAGGAAGGGGATTACCAGGTAAAACTGCGCAACCTGGTACGTTTCCTGAGTGACGGGGACAGGGCCAAGGTATCCTTGCGATTCCGCGGCCGTGAGATGGCCCACCAGGAGCTGGGGATGGAACTCCTCAAGCGGGTTGAAGCTGACCTGCAAGAGTACGGTTCGGTCGAACAGCATCCTAAGATGGAAGGACGCCAGCTGATCATGGTCATCGCCCCGAAAAAGAAGAAGTAATCAACAGGGCACGGCAGGCCTTCTGATTATGTTTATCAACTGAATGCGGAGTATCCGAACATGCCAAAGATGAAAACCAAAAGTGGTGCTGCTAAGCGGTTTCTGAAAACTGCTAACGGTATCAAGCACAAGCACGCTTTCAAGAGCCACATCCTGACCAAAATGTCGACCAAGCGTAAGCGTCAACTGCGCGGTAGCAGCTTGCTGCATCCGTCTGACGTGGCAAAAGTCGAGCGCATGCTGCGCCTTCGTTAATTTTTGGATCAAGAATAGAGGAAGTAACTCATGGCTCGTGTAAAGCGTGGCGTCATTGCCCGTAAACGTCACAAAAAAATTCTGAAACTTGCTAAAGGCTACTACGGCGCGCGCTCCCGCGTATTCCGTGTTGCCAAGCAAGCGGTAATCAAGGCAGGCCAATACGCCTACCGTGACCGTCGTCAGAAAAAACGTCAGTTCCGCGCTCTGTGGATCGCTCGTATCAACGCTGGTGCTCGTATCAACGGTCTGTCCTACAGCCGTTTCATCGCTGGCCTGAAAAAAGCGTCCATCGAGATCGACCGTAAGGTTCTGGCTGATCTGGCAGTGAACGAAAAAGCGGCGTTTGCTGCGATTGTCGAGAAAGCTAAAGCCACTCTGGCTTAAGTACCCCCGACAGTCACCCGGGCTCACCTCTGTGGGCCCAGGTGTTAAACGTCATAAATAGGGGAAGAGCCTACAAGCTCTTCCCCTATTTTGTATCTGGAGTCTGTACATGGAAAACCTGGATGCGCTGGTCTCTCAAGCACTAGAGGCTGTGCAAAGCGCTGAAGATATCAATGCCCTGGAGCAAATCCGGGTTCAGTACCTTGGTAAGAAGGGTGAATTGACTCAGGTGATGAAGACCCTGGGGAATTTGCCGGCAGAGGAGCGTCCGCAGGTCGGCGCCCTGATCAACGTTGCCAAGGAGCGTGTTACAGAGGCTCTCAATACGCGTAAGGCTTTGTTTGAAGAAGCCGAACTGGCTGCCAAACTGTCCGCCGAGTCCATCGATGTGACCCTGCCTGGCCGTGGCCAGGTCTCCGGCGGTCTGCATCCTGTGACCCGGACTCTGGAACGTATTGAACAGTTCTTCACCCATATCGGCTACGGCATCGCCGAAGGCCCTGAGGTCGAAGACGACTATCACAACTTCGAGGCGCTCAACATCCCAGGCCACCACCCGGCCCGTTCGATGCATGACACCTTCTATTTCAACGCGAACATGCTGTTGCGCACCCATACCTCGCCGGTACAGGTCCGCACCATGGAATCGCAGCAGCCGCCGATCCGCATTGTCTGCCCAGGCCGTGTGTACCGTAGCGACTCCGATATCACCCACTCGCCGATGTTCCACCAGGTCGAAGGCCTGCTGATCGACCGCGACATCAATTTCGCCGACCTCAAGGGGACCATCGAAGAGTTCCTGCGGGTGTTCTTCGAAAAAGAACTGGCGGTGCGTTTCCGTCCTTCGTACTTCCCGTTCACCGAGCCGTCCGCCGAAGTCGACATGGAATGTGTGATGTGCAGCGGTAAAGGTTGCCGTGTCTGCAAGCAGACCGGTTGGCTGGAAGTCATGGGCTGCGGCATGGTTCACCCGAACGTGCTGCGCATGTCCGGGATCGATCCGGAAGAGTTCCAGGGCTTTGCCTTCGGTATGGGCGCCGAGCGTCTGGCCATGCTGCGTTACGGCGTGAATGACTTGCGCCTGTTCTTCGACAACGACTTGCGGTTCCTCGCGCAATTTCGCTAGGTCGCACGCCCGTAACGAATCTTTCAGGAGAGCAGGATGAAATTCAGTGAACAATGGCTGCGCGGCTGGGTAAGCCCGCAGGTAAGTCGCGACGAGCTGGTTGCTCGTCTGTCGATGGCCGGTCTTGAGGTCGATAGCGTGACGCCGGCCGCCGGTGTTTTCAGTGGCGTGGTGGTGGGCGAGGTGCTGAGCACCGAGCAACACCCCGATGCCGACAAGCTGCGTGTTTGCCAGGTCAGCAATGGCGCGGAAACCTTCCAGGTCGTGTGCGGTGCGCCGAACGTGCGTCTGGGCCTGAAGATCCCTTTCGCCATGATCGGCGCGGAGCTGCCTGGCGACTTCAAGATCAAGAAGGCCAAGCTGCGCGGTGTCGAGTCGAACGGCATGCTGTGCTCCCAGGCAGAACTGCAGGTGGGAGAGGGCAATGACGGTCTGATGGAATTGCCGGCCGATGCGCCGGTAGGCAAGGATTTCCGTGAGTACCTGGAGCTGGACGACGCCAGCATTGAAGTCGACCTGACTCCTAACCGCGGTGACTGCCTGTCGCTGGCGGGGCTTGCCCGTGAAGTTGGCGCGCTTTATGCCGCACCAGTGACCCGTCCAGTGGTGCTATCCGTCGCGCCTGCGCACGACGAAGTGCGTCCGGTTGAAGTGCTGGCGCCCGCGGCTTGCCCGCGTTATCTGGGCCGGGTCGTCCGCAATGTCGACCTGTCCAGGCCGACCCCACTGTGGATGGTCGAGCGTCTGCGTCGCGCTGACGTACGCAGCATCGATGCGGCTGTGGACGTCACCAACTACGTAATGCTCGAATTGGGGCAGCCGCTGCATGCTTTCGATCTTGCCGAAATCAACGGTGGCATCCGTGTACGGATGGCAGAAGAGGGTGAGAAGCTGGTCTTGCTCGACGGCCAGGAAGTGACCTTGCGCAGCGATACCCTGGTTATCGCTGACCATACCCGGGCTCTGGCGATTGCCGGCGTCATGGGTGGCGAACACAGTGGCGTAGCTGCTACCACCCGCGATGTTTTCCTGGAAAGTGCTTTCTTCGACCAGATCGCTGTCGCTGGTAAAGCTCGTTCCTATGGCTTGCACACCGACGCCTCGCATCGCTACGAGCGTGGTGTGGACTGGCAACTGGCCCGTGAAGCCATGGAGCGTGCCACTGGCCTGCTGCTGGAGATCACCGGTGGCGAAGCCGGCCCGATTATCGAAGCGGTCAGCGAGCAGCACCTGCCGTCGATCGCTCCGATCACCCTGCGTGCCGAGCGCATCACCCAGATGCTGGGCATGGAAATCGAGGCGCCGGAGGTCGAGCGTCTGCTCGGTGCCCTGTGCCTGAAGATTTCCGCTGATGGAGCAGGGCAGTGGCGCGTTGAAGTGCCAAGCCATCGCTTCGACATCAGCCTGGAAGTCGATCTGATCGAAGAGCTGGCTCGTCTATACGGCTACAACCGCCTGCCAGTTCGCTACCCACAAGCGCGTCTGGCTCCACAAGCCAAGGCCGAAGCTCGTAGCGATCTGCCTGAGCTGCGTCGTTTGTTGGTGGCCCGCGGTTATCAGGAAGCTATTACTTACAGCTTCATCGATCCGAAACAGTTCGAGTTGTTTAATCCAGGTGTCGAGCCGCTGTTGCTGGCCAATCCGATTTCCAACGACATGGCTGCCATGCGTTCGTCGCTGTGGCCGGGGCTGGTCAAGGCGCTTCAGCACAACCTGAACCGTCAGCAGGACCGTGTCCGTCTGTTCGAGAGCGGTCTGCGTTTCGTCGGTCAACTGGAAGGCTTGAAGCAAGAGCCGATGCTGGCCGGCGTGGTGTGCGGCACTCGTCTGCCGGAAGGTTGGGCACAAGGTCGCGACGTTGTGGACTTCTTTGACGTCAAGGCTGACGTGGAAGCGGTGCTGGGCTTTGCCGGCGCACTCGATGCTTTTACTTTTGCGCCTGGCAAGCACCCTGCGTTGCACCCGGGTCAAACCGCGCGCATCGAGCGTGAAGGTCGTCTGGTTGGCTATATCGGTGCTATCCACCCTGAATTGTCGAAAACCCTCGGTCTCGACCGTCCGGTCTTCGTTTTCGAGCTGGTTCTGGCCGAAGTAGCCTCGGGAAAAATGCCGGAATTCCGTGAGTTGTCGCGTTTTCCTGAAGTACGTCGTGACTTGGCCCTGCTGGCTGATCGCGATGTTGCCGCCAGTGCGGTGTTGGATGTAATCCGTGAGAATGCAGGCGAATGGCTGACAGACCTCAGGTTGTTTGACGTGTACCAAGGTAAAGGCATTGATCCTCATAGAAAAAGCCTTGCAGTTGGCTTGACCTGGCAGCATCCATCGCGCACTCTTAATGACGATGAGGTGAACTCCACGACGCAAAATATCCTCACCTCGCTCGAACACAGGTTGAACGCCACGTTAAGGAAGTGACGTATGGGGGCTCTGACGAAAGCTGAAATGGCCGAACGTCTCTACGAAGAGCTGGGCCTGAATAAACGTGAGGCCAAGGAATTGGTCGAGCTGTTTTTTGAGGAAATCAGGCACGCTCTCGAAGACAACGAACAGGTCAAATTGTCCGGTTTCGGTAACTTCGACCTTCGGGATAAACGCCAGCGACCTGGCCGCAACCCGAAGACGGGTGAAGAAATCCCGATCACGGCACGCCGTGTGGTCACCTTTCGTCCAGGGCAGAAGTTGAAAGCCCGAGTTGAGGCTTATGCTGGAACCAAGTCATAACGACGAGCTCCCGGTCATTCCGGGCAAGCGCTACTTCACCATTGGTGAAGTCAGCGAGCTCTGTGCGGTCAAACCGCATGTGCTGCGTTATTGGGAGCAGGAGTTTCCTCAACTCAACCCCGTCAAGCGCCGCGGAAATCGCCGGTATTATCAGCGCCAGGATGTGCTGATGATCCGGCAGATCCGCGCGTTGCTTTATGATCAGGGGTTCACCATCGGTGGAGCACGCCTGCGCCTTTCCGGTGATGAAGCCAAAGACGACACCACACAGTACAAGCAATTGATCCGTCAGATGATCTCCGAACTGGAGGACGTTCTGGTGGTACTCAAGAAGTGATTTTCTGCTTTGAAAATACTTCCAAATTTCAAAAGCTTGCGATATATTCTTGAGCGCTTCGTTAAGAAGCAAACCCAGTAACACGCCTAGTCGGGGCGTAGCGCAGTCCGGTAGCGCACTAGCATGGGGTGCTAGGGGTCGAGTGTTCGAATCACTCCGTCCCGACCATATAATTCAATGACTGGGCCGCTTTCGAGCGGCTTTGTTGTTTCCGCCATAGTGACTTTTCGAGTGACCTTGGCCTTTTTCTTCATGCCTCCCTCTTTTCCTCCGCCACGCCTGCTGCACGAAGCCGGCGACCAAACGTATGCTTCAAGCGATGAGTTTTGATTGATGCATACCCTGGGTGGGCGATCCGGTAGCCCATCAACAGACGCTCAGCGTTCGCCTGCAGCTATTCCGTTTCAATGAGATCTTCGTTCACCGGTAGTGGCATACGGTCGTCGTGCTCTAGCTGTGCCTGGCGTAGTGCTGACATAGTCAATCCAGAATGGCGGTACCGGTCCAACAAGACTCGCTGCACTCATTCACTGATTGCCGAGGTGAGGGCGGGGTTGGAGGGAAGGGGTGACTGGCTCTGTTCGAGAGCGTCTATGAAGCAAGCAGTGGAAAAGTAATAAGGAAATTACGTGCTACGGAAGCTCATTTTGATGTTGGCTATTTCGCAGTTGAGTGGCTGCGCTTGGTTTGCCGCGGTTTCACATGGTTCATATGACTGCTATGAGGGATTAGAAACTGAGTATCAGCTCGCCCAGTTCATAGGGCCACTGGCTCTCATTGATCTACCGTTCACGTTTGTAGCTGATACCGCTTCGCTCTCATTCTGTTGGTATTGACGTGGTGTGGTGTCGTCGGCCACGTATTGATCCTGCTGTCACCTTTGTCTTGCGTTACCGAGCGTCAAACCTTGTTCAACGTGCTGGTGGTGCTTGCCCGTCATTCCTGGGGGCGCAGGGTTGACCGAATAGAAACCCGGCCACCGAGCCGGGTTTTTTATTGACCGCCGTTTATCCATTTCTCGGCACTTGCAGGGGGCTGTCGTTTCTCACGTTTAAGGCACGGATTTCCCGAGCATTGAGAACGGAGAGCCAGCATGAAAGTTAACGAGAATGCCCCCGGTAGCTGGTCGCAGCAGGGTGTAACGCGAACCACGGACAGCGACGCGGGCCATGATCCAAAGCGTAAGGAGCCTGAGGTTCCATTGCCTGCGAACGATGAAGCGCCGGTCGATGAAGAGATGATCGACGTAGATGTAAACAACTCGGTGTCGAGTGAGCACCCGGAAGCAGGGAAAAGTGGTCGCGTCGATGATCCTGGCGCAGACACACGGGACGAAAAGGACAATGAGCCTCGTGGCATGCCCGCGAGTGACCCTGAGTCAGGGGCGTGAAATTCAGATCATCCCTTTGCCCGCGCAGTGCGGGCTTCTTTATGCCTCTTTGCAAGAAGAAAAGGGACGTAGCAATCAGGACTAACCGATAAGTGGGGCGGTCAGCGCTTTAAAAGCCAGCGTGCCTGGTGATGCCTGGACGCCATTCAAGAAGCGTCGGTCGGCCCCTGACGTTGCTCCTGCTGGCACTGTTCGGAACCGGGGCCGGAAATGGACAGGCTGATACTGATGGGGTCGACATCGCGTCTGCCGACGGTCAGCACGGCTTCCTGCGCACCTTCCAGACTCGCCCCTTGGGAGGCCAGCCACTGGGACACCAGGACTTGCTCTCGCTCGTCATCCACTGCCTGGTCGATGGCTACCGAGGGCGCGCCATAGCGCTGGGTGAGTAGACGAGTCAATTCTTCGAAGCGGGCGCGAATGGCCGAGTCCTGCGCATTCTCCGGCATCTCGACCGCTGTGTAGATTTCGCACAGCCCGGCTTCTTTACCAAACTTGAGTGATAACTGATCAAACCCGGCAATCGGCCTCGGCGGGTGCTCGACCAGCATGAGGTCGCGCCGATCGTTGCTGCCCAGAACCTCGGTGACTGCCCGGGCCTGCTCGGCGGTCATGCCCATCTGCAGGCCGAACGGCCCGTTATAGGCAGCCGCCACCTCTTGTTTGCAACCGCCCGTGCCCGCCGCGAGTACTGCTAGTAGAAGCAGAGGCCATTTATGTTGGTTCATAGCACTTCCCGTTTTCCATGACAGGTTGAACGCTGATCGGCTGAATCGGGCCGAACCTTCGTTGCTGAAGTTTCCAGCGGAGATACTAACCCTTAATCATGCGAAAGCAGCGGCCGGCTCGCTCTGCTCGGAGCGCTCATCAACTTTCGTCCAGGGATCCTGGGTTTGCATGGGTTTGTGCTTCAGGTGACCAGGACCTCTTTTCAAAACATGGCTATCGCTTGCGTCGTTAAAGTGAGGTTTTCTAGAATTTCGCCGCCGCTTGGCCGGATCAGCCAATCGGTTTCCATCCGCGAGAAAAAAGGAGGTGCCCTATGACCCAGATTCCAACGATGTTTTCGCTACTGAACCATCAACGAAATGCTGGAGGGGCGATCACTGCCCCGCGGAGAAAACCCAATGCGTACGCTTTACCCCGCTGTGCTTCTTGCTCCGATATCCACTCGCGATGAAGAAGCAGAATGTCGCGCTCTGCAAGTGCGTGACGAACAGATCGACTTTATTGCCAGCAACGCCGAATCATTGGAAGAAGCTGCCGAATGTCCTTGGTGTGAACCCTTGGCGGTGCGCGCCGTTCATTCTGGAGAAATGGTCGGCTTCCTTATGCATGCCCTCGACCCGGATGATAACGGTCGCTGGCTCTATCGCCTGATGATTGACCGTCACCACCAAGGTTTAGGGTATGGACGCGCAGCTCTGCGTGCGCTGGTGGCATACCTGAGAGGCTTGTCGGGAGGTCCTGACATCACCCTGGGCGTCGCGCCGGAGAATATTGGGGCGCGCAATCTTTATGCCTCCGAGGGTTTTCTAGAGACGGGCGAGGTGCTTGATGGCGAGCTCGTGATGCGCCTGAGGACATAGTGCTCGCGGTTGCTGATCGGTATTGCGAGTGCAGGATTGACTGAACAGAAACCCGGCCATCGAGCCGGGTTTTTTCTGCCCGCAACAAACCATCCGGCGTATCCGGAGCGGCCTGATGGAGCAGATCGATACAAGCTCAAGAGCAGAGTCTTCATCGGATGTGTGTGGGGTGAGCTTGCCGATGGCTCAAGTGCCCTAAATGAAGAATGGACGATCAAAAAAGGGCCCACCCCAAGGTGGACCCTTTGTGTTTCTGAAATGGCCAAAGCCGGTTGGAGCAACACCCTCACACGAATGGAGGGTATGCCCATCGAGCGTCAGACCAGGCTGATCATGTCCGCACTGAGTTGCGCGGGGTTGAACCCTACCAGGGTGATGCTGCTGTCTCCCGCGACGATCAGGCTGTCGCTGCCTTGCTGGCTGGTGGCGCTGATGACCGCGGCCGCGGAGGCGAACAGGGATTTGGAGAACACCAACTGATCGAACCCGTTCTGGTGAACGTTGAAGTCGCTGATCAGGTCATGGCCGAACCCGCCCTGGTCGAAGACAAACAGATCACTGCCCACGCCACCACTGAGGGTGTCGTTGCCCAGGCCGCCGACCAGGATGTCGTTCTGTGCGCCGCCGTAGAGGGCGTCGTTGCCATTGCCGCCGAGCAGGGTGTCGTTGCCACTGCCACCGTGCAGCAGATCATGGCCCGCGCCGCCTTCAATAAGGTCGTCACCGCCCTGGCCGAAGATCAGGTCGCGGCCGGCGGTCCCCTTCAGGAGGTCGGCCAACTGCGTGCCTTCGGTGGCCTTGGCGTAGCTCTTGTCCGATCCGAACAGGCCTTCGAAGTTGAGCTTGCTGCTGGTCACGGTATAGGCCGGGGTCAAGGCCTGGCCGAGGAGGCCTTCGAACTCGACATGTTCGACGTCGTGCAGCTCCTTGAGGCCGTAACGCCCGCCGGTGTCGTTGAGAAACAGGCTGCCATCGCTCAGGCGCACGGCTTCGTAGCTGGAGACCGTACCCTGCAGGAAGACTTTGTCGTCGCCCACCCCGCCCGCGACGATGTCGGTACCGGTGCTGACCTTGAAGCTGTCGTTGCCGGCGAAGCCGTCCAGGAAGTCGTCGTTCCTGCCGTCCTGCAGCTTGTCCGCGCTGTCCGTGCCGAGGAGAAAGGCCGGAGTGCCGAAGTGGTTGGAGGTGGCGGAGTATTTGTCGCTGACCCAGGTAAAGCTGCGGCTGACCGGGTCGAGGTTGCTGATGATGATGGTGCTGTCGCGCTCGATGTAGTCGTAGAACGTCGACTGGCCGATGCGCTGGATAGGGTTGATGAAGATGCCTTCGAGGTGCGCCACCCAGCCGTTGGGATTGACCACGGAGAAGGGGCCGTTGGGCCAGGTGGGCAGGGCGTAGACCGTGTCGAACAGCACGATGTTGTCGGTGGTCGAGGTGTAGCTGGCGTCACTGCCTTTGAGGGCCGCGAGAATGGCGCCGCTCAGGTCGGTCTGTTCGCCGATCAGCCGATGCACGATGTCGTTTTCGAAGCCGAAGTTGAAGATGCCGTCACTGTTGCTGGCCTTGGGCGAGGCCATGCCGAAGTAGTCCGAATCCTTGAAAAAGCCGTCGGCCAGGGTGTCCCTGCCCAGGTACATGCTGTTGGTCACGGAGCCGCCCTGGCTGTAGCCGGTGACCAGTACATCCTTGCCTGTCAGGTTATGGTTAGTGGCGTAGTTCTTGATCGAGTCGAGCAGGTAGTCGTAGCCGTGGATATAGGAGTTGTCGATCATCGCCGGATAGCCCAGCAGGTCCATCGGCGAGTTGGTGCCGGCAATCGAAAAGCCCATTTTGACCAGCTTGCCGCTCTCGTCGTATTGGCCGAATACCTTGGCCTGGGAGCCGGATACGTTCTCGCCCTTGAAGCTGCCTGTCAGGTCGAGGTGGCTGCCGTCGATGCCCAGGTCGCTGGCGCTGATCTCGCGCCAGCCCTTGGGCAGGACAAAGGTGTTGCCTTCGCCCAGGACTGCCCCGGGCAGATTGTAGAGCGCCCCTACCGTCGCTACACCGCTGGTGTAGGTGGCAAGGTTCCAGGCATCTGAAATGAGCACGCGGCCGTCTTGGCCCTTGTAGTCGAATATCGCCATGGTTCGTTTTCCCTCACAAACTAAAAAGTCATGAAAAAAAACAAGAGCTGAAGTCTTCTTGTTCTTCTTCGCTCGGATTGCGGAGCCTGGTGACTGCGTGCCCCGGAATCTGCGCCCAAGCTACTCATTCATGTGGAGGGTGTGGGCCAGGCAAGGGGGGGGTTGGCACGATCGTCCTAGGGAAAGCCCGATCCAGCCGCTATAAATTCAGCGTCATTACAGTTTGGTCAGTTCGAGGCTGGCTCGCAGCCGCCCATCCTCCCTACCTTTGAGATCGGACGACATGCACGGCAACCTGGCGAAGGTGCCGGACGTGTCGACATCCGACTGAAAATACCCCGTTGCACAAGGCGGGCCGGGCACATCGAAGTTCCAGCGAAGCCACACTGAAACCACGTTATGCCCGGCGAACAATCCCGGCCTTACCCCCAGCGCCGGAACAGCACGCTGGCATTCACCCCGCCAAAGCCGAAGCCATTGGACAAGGCGTATTCCATCGCCAGCGGCTGCGCCTGGCCACGAATCAGGTTGAGGCCTTGCGCGGCGGCATCCGGGTTTTCCAGGTTGAGGGTGGCGGGGGCGATCTGGTCGCGCAGCGCCAGGATGGTGAAGATCGCTTCGATCCCGCCGGCAGCGCCCAGCAGGTGGCCGGTGGCCGATTTGGTCGAGGCGATGGCCAGCTCGCTGCTGTTGCCAAACACACTCTTGATCGCCGCCAGTTCGCCTTTGTCGCCCACCGGGGTCGAGGTGGCGTGGGCGTTCAGGTGCTGGACCTGGGACGGCTCGACGCCGGCCTGACGCAACGCCTGTTGCATGGCGCGGCGGGCACCGTCGCCATCTTCTGGCCCGGCGGTCATGTGATAGGCGTCGGCGCTGGTGCCGTAGCCCACCAGTTCGGCGATCGGCGTGGCGCCGCGGGCCAGGGCGTGTTCCAGCTCCTCGATCACCAGCAGGCCGGCGCCTTCGCCCATCACAAAGCCGTCACGGGCCTGGTCGAAGGGCCGCGAAGCACGTTCCGGGGTGTCGTTGAAATCGCTCGACAGGGCGCGCGCGGCAGCGAAACCGGCCAGGCTGACCCGGTGAATCGTGGCTTCCGTGCCGCCGCAGACCGCGACGTCGATCTCCCCGGCACGAATCATCCGTGCGGCGTCGCCGATGGCCTGGACACCCGCGGCGCAGGCCGTCACCGGCGTGCCCAGCGGCCCCTTCAGGCCATGCTGGATCGACACATGACCGGCGGCCATATTGCTGAGGAAGGACGGAATGGTGAACGGCGAAAGACGCCGCGGCCCCTTGCTGTCGGTGGTGCGCACGGCGTCGGCGATGGCCGGGAAACCGCCCACGCCCGAAGCGATGATGGTGGCGGTACGTTCCTGGGCTTCGGCGGTCTGCGGTGCCCAGCCGGCCTGGGTCAGTGCTTCCTGGGCGGCGGCGAGGGCGAACAGGATGAAGCGGTCCATCTTGCGCTGTTCCTTGGGCGCCAGCAGCGCGTCCGGATCGAAGCCGGCCTGCGGGTCCTGGATGCGGTCCGGAACCTGGCCGCCGATGCTGATCGGCAGGTCGCCGATCAGTTCTTCCGGTAGCCGGCGGATACCCGATTGCCCGGCCAGCAGGCGTTGCCAGACCTGTTCGACGCCGCAGCCCAGCGGGGTCAATGCGCCCATGCCAGTGACGACAATGCGTTTATTCATGACCTTCAGCTCCTTCATCTCGAGTGGGGTGTGTCGCTCTATGGACGTCACTATCATCATGAAAGTAACATGCCCGAACCACAAATACGCAACTGCGAACTCCGAGGAACCGCCATGCAACGCAAGACCCTCCTTCACGACGAATGCCCGATTGCCCGCAGTCTGGAGCGGGTGGGCGAGTGGTGGAGCATCCTGATCATGCGCGACGCCCTGCATGGCCTGCGGCGTTTCGAGGAGTTTTCCCGCAGCCTGGAGATCGCCCCCAACATGCTCACCCGGCGCTTGAATTCGCTGGTCGAGGCCGGCTTGCTCGAGCGCCAGGCCTACAGCCAGCGGCCGCTGCGCTACCAGTATGTGCCGACGGCCCGGGGCGAGGATTTTCGTGTGGTGCTGATGGCGTTCGTTGCCTGGGGCAATCGCCATTACGCGCCGGAAGGGGAAAGCGTGCAGATCGTCGAGCGCGCCACCGGCCGGCCGGTGCGGCCGATGATGGCTGACCTGGTCGATGGCCGCCCGGTGCCGCTGGAGCACTGCACGGTCCAGGCCGGGCCGATGGCCAGCGAAGGCATACGTCAGCGCCTGGGGGCGCTGCAGGTGATGGAGGCCAAGGGCGAAGCCTGAAGTGCCGCGGATCGCCACGGCACCTTGGGCTTAACCACCAGCGCCTGTCACTGGTCCTTTTCGCAGTTGATCATCCACGAGGCGCCGAAGCGGTCGACCAGCATGCCGAAACGCGCCGCCCAGAAGGTGGCCTCCAACGGCATCTGCACAGTGCCCTGGTCCGCCAGCGCGGCGAACACCCGCTCGGCCTCGGCGATGCTGTCGACATTCAGCGATATCGAGCAGCCGTGGATCCCCGCGTAAGGCCGATCGGGCGTGCTGTCCGAGCCCATGATGGCCTGGTCGCCCACCAGCAGGCGGGTGTGGATGATCAGGTTGTGATACTCGGCGGGAACATGCTCGCGGGCGGGGCTTTCGCCGAAGGTCATCATCACTTCGAGGGTGCCTTGCAGGCTCTGGGCGTAGAACTTGAAGGCGGCTGCGCAATCGCCGTTGAAGATCAGGTAGGGATTGATTTTCATGCTGGTGACTCCCGGATGGCAGGGCAGCGGGCGCGCCGGATAAGCCGGCCCGCTGGCAAAAAACCGATGGATTGAGACCTCCACTAGCAAAGCCTAAACCTGGGTGGCAGTGGGCTTGTTCTTAGACGGTTTTCTCATGGGGCGGTGGCGGGTTATCGCCCTTGGTGCACTCCCTGTCAGGCCCGCCGCCGAGTCGGCGGCGAGCCTGGGGTGGCGCTATACCAGTCGGGTCTGGGGCATCCCCAGCAGGCCGGTCAGGCGATCCATGATCGCCTGCTGCCGGGCGCGGTCGGCCAGGTAGTCGGCCTCGGCGCTGGCCACATCGGCCGAGCAGTGCGGGCAGGTGGTTTCGTGGCTATGGATGTATTGCCAACAGCTGCGGCACAGGGCCAACCGGGTGGGCAGGCGTCCTTCCTCGGGGGATTTCTGCCCCTGGTTGATCCACGCCAGCTTGATCACCTGGCCGCTGTCGCTGACGCTGCTGACCGTCTCGCCGGTGTCGATGCGTTCGGTGATCAGGTCGAAGCGCCCGACCGCGAACGAGGCCTTGGCGGCGTCCTCGAGTTTGACGATGCGTTCGCGCAGGCCCTTTTTCTGCAGGTCCAGGGCGCGGTAGTGGCAGTACGGATTGTTGCCCGGCTTGCCCAGCAGCGAGTGCGAGGTCCAGGTGCAGCCGCCGCGGCACACGTCGTTGTAGTAGCAGGTGCGGCAATAACCCCAGAGGTCGTCGACCGAGCGCAGGCGGCCAAAATGCATGCCTTCGCTGTAGTGCCAGATGTCGTGCAGGTTCATGTCGCGCACATTGCCGCCGGAGAACCCCACCGTCGCCAGTGACGGGCAACCTTTCACCGTGCCGTCGGCTTCCAGGGCCAGCACCGTTTGCCCGGCGGCGCAGCCGCTCCAGTGCACGCGCTCGTCACCGAAACCGCGCCACATATGCTCGTATGGGCCGTAGTAACCGATGTTGTTGCCCACGTTCATCAGCAGGCCGCGTTCCTGGCCTTCGCGGTAGAGGCGCGCGAGCAGCGGCATGACTTCCAGCAGTTGATAGGGTTGCAGCAAGAGTTCCGGGTGATCCACCGCGTTGCCCATGGCCACCGTCAGCTGGATCTGCCAATGGGTGGCGCCCAGCTCGATGATCAGGTTCATCAGCTCCGGCAAGTCGGGCAGGGTGGCCGCGCCGATCTGTGTGTTGACGCTGACCGCGAGCCCGGCCTGCTTGGCCCGGCGCAAGGTGTCCACGGCCTTGTCGAAGGAGCCCGGGACATTGCGCACGGCGTCATGCAAGGGCGCCAGGCCGTCCAGCGAAACCCCCACGCCGTTGAGCCCGGCCTCGACCGCGGCCTGCATTTTCGCCGGGGTGAGGTTGCGCCCGCCGGTCTGGATCGCGCAGTAGATGCCGTGGTCGTGGATGGCCCGGATCAGGCGGGTCCAGTCCTTGCGCAAATAGGCTTCGCCGCCGATCAGGGTGACCTCCCGCGTGCCGAGGGCGGCGAGGGCGTCAATCACGTCGAGGCATTCCTGGGTGTTCAGTTCGTTGGGGCGTCGATGGCCGGCGCGCGAGCCGCAATGCAGGCACTTGAGGTCGCAGGCGAGGGTGATTTCCCAGACCACATGCACCGGTACGTAACGCTTGAGGTCGGTTTCGCTGAGGTAGCGGGCGGGGCGATTGGCTGACATGGACAGTCCTTTGGGCGCACACAGGCGCGCGGCACGAACCTGGTGGATGTCCGCGCCGTCCCTGGCGGTGCCGGCCCGAGCGGACACATGGTTTGCAATGGAGGACCGGGCCTGGCCCCGAGGAAGGAAGGCCAGGCCCGGACGCCACTGCTCAGCGAGCTTCGAGGCGGGCGATCTCGGCGTTCAGCTGCTGCAAGGCGCTGCGCAGCGCATCACTGCTGGCCAGTTGCTGCTCGCCCTGGCGGACGACCGCCTTGAGCTGCGCCAGGTCACCGCTGCTTTGCGCCTGCTGCACCGCCACCGCATACAGCGGCACGGGGTGATGGGGCACAGGCTCGGGGTGCGGGATCGACGCCTGGCTGACCGTGGCGTGCTGCACGTCCTGCCAGTTGCCCTGGTAGCAGTATTTGTAGCTGGCGAAACCGCTGGCCCAGTCGAGCCCGAGAATCCCGTGCAGGTGGAAGGTCGCGGCGATCTGGCTGGTCGGGCCGCTGGGGTTGCCGGTCAGGCTCAGGATGATGTGGCCTTCGGTCGACGGGTGCAGCTGTGCCTTGGAATAGTCGCCCCACACGTCGGCGAAGAAGTTCACCGGCGGGTAAGTGCTCTTGAACACGCGGGCCACGCCGCTGACTTTTTTCTGCACGGTGTTGACCAACAGGTCGAGGGTCAGAACCGGGGCACCCAACAGCCCCGTGGTGGCTTGGATACGGGTATGGAACAGTCCAGTTTGCATGGTGCAACTCCTTGTTCTTGTTCAGGGAAGTCGGTGGGTTGGCACGCCGTGGTCAGCGCCGCTCGAGCCGGCCGATCTCGTCCTTGGCCGCATCCAGCGCGCTGCGCAGCTGGGGCAACTGGTCCAGTTGCTGCTGGGCCAGGCTGGCCAGGCTCTTCATCTGGGTCAAGTCGCCGCTGGCGATGGCGCCATGGATCGGCGCGGCATACAGCGGGGTGATCGGTGGATACGGCAGCAGGACCGGGCCGGGCTCCAGTGGTATTGGCAGGGCTGACAAGGCGTAGGAGGGTACCGACTCGACGAGGTGGGCCGGTGCGTTCTCCACCGATACCCAGCGCTGGCCGTTGTAGTACTGGTAGTTGGCGATGCCGTTCTTCCAGTCGTGGTCCACCACCAGTTGAATCTTGAAGGTGACGATCGAGTTCGAGCCCGGCCCGCCCTGGTTACCCTGGGCGGTGACCAGGATCTTGCTCGAGCTGGGTGGCATGACGGTGAGGTAGGTGTATTGCCCCCACACATCGGACTGCAGGTCCAGCGGCGGGTTGGTGGCCTGGGTCACCACCGAGGTACCGCGCACGGTCTGCTCGGGGGTGTAGACCAGAAGGTCGAGGGTAAGGCTCGGCGCGCCCGGGGTCGGATTGCCGATCCGGTAGCTGAGCGGAAACAGGCCAACAGGGGACGTAGTGGAACCGGACATGATTGCCTCCAGTGCATTAGAAAATGGAACGGCCTTAGCGCCGTTCCAGACGGGCGACTTCCTGTGCCAACTGCTCGTAAGCGCTGCTCAGATCCTTGGATTCTTTCTGGGATTTATCGCGCTGTTTGAGCAGGGACTTCATCTGCGGCAGGTTGCCGAGGGAGATTGCTTTCTGAATCGCCACTCCATAGGGCGGAATGACATGTTGCGAGGATGAACTCATGGCGTTGCCTTCCGTGGGAGGTTGTAGAGACTGCGCTATCCGGCAGCTTTTGCAGTTAAGCAGGCCGGGCTCGGGGCAAACGCAAGGGCCACTGAATAACTTTGAATAGCCGTTATCGGGAAAAAATATATTCAGGCGGGACAAGCAACTGGCGCGGCGATATAGCGCGTTTGGCAATCAGCAGGGCGAGGCTTACGAAGAATAAATACAAGCGGCGCTGCGCACTTCGACGTCCAGGACGTGGGCGGAAAAGGGCAGGATCGCCCCCGGCCCGGCGTCAGGCCACGGCACTCTGCGGCGAGCTGTTCAACAGCCGTTCCAGGGCGCCGCTGAGCAGGTGTTCCAGCAGGGTTTCGCGCTCGTGTTCGGCCAACGGCTGTTCGGCCAGCCAGCCGGGCGCATGGTTGAGCAGGCTGGCGATGGCATGCCCGGTGGCCAGCAGCACCGCGTCGCCGAGCCGCGGCAGCGGGCCGAGGAGCATCAGCAGGCGGCGTTCATATTGCTCGCGCAGCTGGCGCACGCGCTCCTGCTGGTCCGGGTTCAGGCAACCGCTGTCGCGCTCCACCAGGCGGAAATGCCGGGGCAGTTCCCGGTGCAGTTTCAGGTGGGCGCGGATCAGGGTGCGCAGGCGATCGTCCGGCGCCTTGCGCCGCCGTTCGATGCGCCCCAGGGTATCGAGCAGTTCGTCGTAGAACTCTTCGATCAGGTCCAGCAGCAGGTGCTGCTTGCTCGGGTAATGGTGATACAGCGAGCCCGGGGTCAGCCCCAGATGGCTCGCCAGCTCGCGCATGCCGACCTGGCCGAAGCCCTTGCTGGCGAACAGCTCCAGGGCCTTGTCGCGGCTTTCGGCAAAACGCGAGCAACGCTCAGCCATAGCGGTGGAAGCCGCGTTCGGTCTTGCGCCCCAGGTAACCGGCGGCAACCATTTCCTTGAGCAGCGGCGCGGGCCGGTATTTGCTGTCGTTGAAGCCATCGTAGAGGGCTTGAAGGATCGCCAGCAGGGTGTCCAGGCCGATCAGGTCGGCCAGGGCCAGCGGGCCGATCGGCTGGTTGCAGCCCAGGCGCATGCCGGCGTCGATGTCCTCGGCGCTGGCCAGGCCTTCCTGCAACACCAGGATCGCCTCGTTGATCATCGGCACCAGGATCCGGTTGACCACGAAGCCCGGGCGGTTGCCGGCGGTGATCGCGACCTTGCCCAGGCGCGTGGCCATGTCCAGGGCCAGGGTGTGGGTCGCGTCGCTGGTCTGCAGGCCGCGAATCACTTCGATCAGGCCCATCACCGGCACCGGGTTGAAGAAGTGCAGGCCGATAAAGCGCTCGGGCGCGCTGACGCTGGCGGCGAGCTGAGTGATCGACAGCGACGAGGTGTTGGAGGCGATCACACAGGTGCTGGCAACCTGGGCGGCGATCTGTTGCAGCACCCGCAGTTTCAGCTCGAGGTTTTCCGTGGCGGC
Organism: Pseudomonas sp. T8; assembly: GCF_024610635.1. Classification (NCBI taxonomy): domain Bacteria; kingdom Pseudomonadati; phylum Pseudomonadota; class Gammaproteobacteria; order Pseudomonadales; family Pseudomonadaceae; genus Pseudomonas; species Pseudomonas sp. T8. Next base: position 1,906,338 of record NZ_CP102374.1, on the reverse strand, counting down.
CTCGATCACCAGGTGCGCGTCGACCAGGCTGGCGTAGTCGGTGCTGGTGCGGATGCGCCCCAGCGTCGCCTGTTTCTGTACTTCGTCCAGGCTGCCCTTGGCGATCAGCCGGTCGAGGTTCTTACTCACCGTGGCCAGGGCCTTTTGCAGGGCGCTGTCGCTGATGTCCAGCAAGGTCACTTCGAACCCGGCCTGGGCACAGACCTGAGCGATTCCGTTACCCATGGTGCCGGCGCCGATCACGCCGATATTCTGCAGATTCATCTTGGCTTCTCTTTCTTCGTCCGGGCGTGTCGCAGAGCAGCGCGAACGCGTCTTGCAATGCAACCTTCGAGGCGCGAGTCTAGTGCCCGCGCCGACCCCGGCCTATGCCAAAAGCGCTCAGCCGCGCTGGCGTTTTTTGCCATGTTCACAGCCACAGAGAGCAGTCATTCCATGCGGGAAAAGGATTCGGTCGCGGTCTACTTCGTGCAGGTCATGGTCCACGCCTTGCGTGAGCGGCCCGAGCGCCTGGCCGCGGTGCTGGCCGAGGCGGGCATCGATCCGGCCTTGCTCGGCCAGCCCGAGGCGCGGGTGCCGGCCAGCGCGTTCGCGGCCCTGTGGCTGATCCAGATCCGCGAGCTGCAAGACGAGTTTTTCCAGCTCGATTCCCACGGCCTACCGCCGGGGGCTTTCGCCCTGATCTGCCGGGGGCTGATCCAGGAGCCGACCCTGGAAAAAGCCCTGCGCCAATGCCTGGCCAACTTCGGCCTGTTCCTGCGCGACTTTCGCGGCAGCCTCAGTGTGCGCGGCAAGCGCGCGGTGCTGAGCCTCGACAGCCAGCCTCGCGATGAGGCCACCGGGCGTTTTGGCGAAGAGACGTTCCTGGTGCTGATGATCAGCCTGCTGTGCTGGCTCGGCGGGCGGCGCATTGCCATCGACCGCGCCGACTTCCGTTATCCGCGCCTGTCCCTGAGCGACGATGCCTTGCTCTGGGGACCGAACCTGACCTTCGGCGCCGAGCGCACCGAAATCGAGTTCGCCAGCCGCTTCCTGCGCTTGCCGGTGGTCCAGGACCTGGCTTCGCTCAAGGTCTTTCTGCGCAGCGCGCCGCAATGGCTGGTGATCCGTTTTCGCAACCAGCACGGCCTGGCGACCCAGGTCTATCAACGTCTGCGCCGCAGTCACTACAGCCAGTGGCCGACCCTGGAAGCCTTCGCCGGCGAGGTGCAGGTCAGCCCCAGCACCCTGCGGCGGCGCCTGGAGCGCGAGGGCGTGTCGTACCAGGAAATCAAGGACGAAGTGCGCCGCGGCATGGCCGTCGAACTGCTGCGCCAGAGCCGCGCGAGCATCGGCGAAATCGCCGAGCGCACCGGCTTCCAGGAGCCCAGCGCCTTCCACCGCGCGTTCAAGAAATGGACTGGCGAAAGCCCGGGGCGCTACCGCGCGCGGTACCAGCCGACAACCTGACGGGCTGGCGCGCCCGCCTCAGTTCAAACCGACAACCCCAACCCCAACGCCTGCAACTGGCGCCGGGTCTCAGCCGCCGACTGGTGGTGAATCGCATTCCAGCCCAGGGCCTTGGCGGCGACGATATTCGGCGCGTGATCGTCGATGAACACCAGCTCCTGGGGCGCCACCTCCGGCAGGTGCGCGCGGATGCGTTGCAGGGTGGTGTGGTAGATCTCTGCGTCAGGCTTGATCTGCCGCTCCTGCCCGGACACCACGATGTCGCGAAAACGCTGCAGGAACGGATAGTTGTCCCAGGCATAGGGGAAGGTTTCCTGGGACCAGTTGGTCAGCCCGAACAGCGGCATCTGTGCCAGGTGAAGGTCTTCCAGCAAGGCCACGCCGTCATCCAGCTGGCCGCGGAGCATTTCCGGCCAGCGCCCGTAATAGGCCTCGATCAGGGGCGCATGTTCCGGGTGTTCGGCCACCAGGCTGCGGGTCGCTTCGGCCAGCGTTCGCCCGGCGTCCTGCCGGGTATTCCAGGCCTGGGTGCAAATGGTGTCGAGGAACCATTGGCGGCGGGTATCGTCAGGGATCAGTTGGCGGTACAGATGGTGCGGATTCCAGTCGAACAGCACGCCACCAAAATCGAAAACCACAGCACGAATTGTCATGAGCACGTCCTTTGAGCGGTTGTGGGTCAGGGCAGACATCCTGCGACGGTAGGCGATGCAATGCAATTTGCCGGTGGCCCGGGCCCGGTTTCCGGCGCAGCGACATGCGCTGCTCGCCGGGCTGTTCGAGCCGGGGCCACAGCCCTCTTTCAGTCGACAATCACCTGTTCGTTCGGGTCATCGCCCAGGCACACCGTCAGCTGTTGCCCGGCCTTGTTGAACGCACAGTTGGGCAGGGCCTGCTGCTTGATGAAGTTCAGCGGCGGGAGGAGGAACACGCCGGCGAGGATCAGCGCGCCGACGGTCCGGGGCAGCAGCACATCCGCGCTAGTGGCGACCGGGCGGGGCTTGAGGCGCCCACGCCGGTACCAGTACAGACCGCTGAAGACCAGGCCGCAGCCGATCGCCATGGCGTAGTCCAGCTCCCAGGCTTGCGGGCTGAAGATCAGGTTGCCGTCGGCATCGTCCGGGTAATTGATCCGCCACCAGGCGCCCAGCAGCAGCGGCACCAGGCCGGCGACGATCCAGGCCAGGCGGGCGCCGGGCATGCGCGTGAGCAGGGCCAGGCCCAGGCCGAGGGCGCAGAGGAGCCAGATGCCGAGGTACAGCTGAAAGCCCATGGCCCCGCCGAACAGGGTGCCGCTGACGTCCCGGGGGACGATCAGTTGCAGATCGGTAAACACCATCACGGACAGCGGGGCCGCCACGGCGATTCCGCTCAGGAGGGCGTTGATCCATAACCACAAAGTGAACAGGCGATGCATGGGCGTACTCGACAAAGACAGGAAAGGGGATGGCACGGGGCGTGCCGGATTCAAAGGAATGGCAAGCCACTGCCGGTGGCGGACAGGGCCGGTTCACCAGGCTGGAATGGGCGAGTAGCGAAGGTGCGGATCAGGTGTGCAGTGCCGGGCAGCAGCATGGCTGGCCGGGCAATGATCGGGGCAGGCGCCAACACGTTTCTTCCTTGGGCGGTGTTCGGGGCGCGCAGTATGCAAGGCCGCCGCCGGTTTTGCATCAGCCGCCGTGCAGCAGGGCGGGGCACAGAGGCCCCGCCCGAGGGGGTTAGAACTGCTCCGCTTCCAGGCCGAACAGCGAGGAACTGCCGGCGCGGATGCTCTGTTCCAGGCTGAGGATGCGTGGCAGCAGGCGGCTGAAGTAGAAGCGCGCCGTGGCCAGCTTGGCGCCGTAGAAACTTTCGTCCTCGGCGTGCTTGTGCTCGGCCACTTGGGCCATGCGCGCCCACAGGTAGGCGTAGGCCACATAGCCGAACAGATGCAGGTATTCGACACAGGCGCTGCCCACCGCGTTGGGGTTTTGCACCGCCTGCTCCCGTAGCCAGTCGCTGAGGTCTTCCAGGCGCTGCACCGCGTCCAGCAATTCGGCGGCGTAGGCGGCGCCGGGCAGGTAGGCGTAGTCGCGGATCTCGCCGGTGAACAGGCGCAGGGCCACGCCGCCGTTGCCCACCACTTTGCGGCCCAGCAGGTCGAGGGCCTGGATGCCGTTGGTGCCTTCGTAGATCTGCGCGATGCGCACATCCCGCACCAGTTGCTCCTGGCCCCATTCGCGGATATAGCCGTGGCCGCCGAAGACCTGCTGGCCGAGGATGCAACTGTCCAGCCCGGTGTCGGTGAAGAACGCCTTGGCCACCGGGGTCAGCAGCGCCACCAGGGCCTCGGCGTTGTGCCGCTCGTGGGGCTGGTCGGCGAACTTGGCCAGGTCCAGCTGCTGGCCGACGTAGCTGGCGAAGGCCCGGCCGCCCTCGGTCATGGCTTTCATGGACAGCAGCATGCGCCGCACATCGGGGTGGACGATGATCGGGTCGGCGATCTTGTCCTTGGCCACCGGGCCTGCGGGCGAGCGGCTCTGGATGCGCTCGCGGGCGTAGGTGCGGGCGTTCTGGTAGGCGTTCTCGGCGCAGCCGATGCCCTGGATGCCGATCGACAGGCGCTCGTAGTTCATCATGGTGAACATCGCCGCCAGGCCCTTGTTGGCTTCGCCGATCAGCCAGCCAGTGGCGCCGTCGAAGTTCAGCACGCAGGTGGCCGAGGCCTTGATGCCCATCTTGTGTTCGATGGAACCGCAGCTCACCGCGTTGGCCTGGCCGAGGTTGCCCTGGGCGTCGACCTGGATCTTCGGCACCAGGAACAGCGAGATGCCCTTGGGCCCGGCCGGGGCGTCCGGCAGCTTGGCCAGGACCAGGTGGATGATGTTTTCGGTCAGGTCCTGCTCGCCGCCGGTGATGAAGATCTTGCTGCCGCTGATCCGGTAGCTGCCGTCGGCCTGGGGTTCGGCGCGGGTGCGGATGATCCCCAGGTCGGTGCCGGCATGGGCCTCGGTCAGGCACATGGAACCGGCCCAGCGGCCTTCGTACATGGGCGGCAGGTACAGTTGCTTGAGTGCCTCGCTGGCGTGGGCGTCGATGGCCAGGCAGGCGCCGGAACTCAGGGCCGAATACAGGGCGAAGCTGGAATTGGCGGCGTAGAGCATCTCTTCGAACTGCACCGCGAGCATCTTCGGCATGCCCATGCCGCCGTAGGCCGGGTTGCCGCTCAGGCCGACCCAGCCGCCCTGGATATAGGTGCCGTAGGCCTCCTTGAAACCGGCGGGGGTGCGCACCCGGCCGTTGTCCCAGGTGGCGCCTTCCTCGTCGCCGCTGCGGTTGAGCGGGGCGATCAGCTGGCCGGTGACCTTGGCCGCCTCTTCGAGAATCGCGTCGGCGGTGTCGGCATCCACCGTCTCCGCCAGGGCCGGCAGCCGGGCCCAGAGCTTGGGCGCGTTGAACACCTCATGGAGAACGAAGCGCATGTCGCGCAGGGGGGCGTTGAATTCGGGCATTGCAGGAACCTCGGGCAAGAGTGGAGGTTGAACGGCCGGGGCCGGGTGATTCAAAAAGGCTAGACCCCGCCATGCCGACTCCCAGCAGGACAACGACGTGCGCGGGGTTTCTGTCTATTCAAACTAGAGGTTTTTCGCCATGTCGCGCAGGACGAACTTCTGGATCTTGCCGGTGGAGGTCTTGGGCAACTGGCTGAACACCACGGTGCGCGGCACCTTGAAGCCCGCCAGGTGTTCCCGACAGAAGGCGATGATCTGCGCCTCGCTGACCTGCTGGTGATCGGCCTTGAGGGTGATGAAGGCGCAGGGCGTCTCGCCCCATTTCTCGTCGGGCCGCGCCACCACCGCGGCTTCCAGCACCGCCGGGTGGCGATAGAGCACGCCTTCCAGTTCGATGGTGGAGATGTTCTCGCCACCGGAAATGATGATGTCCTTGAGCCGGTCGCGGATCTCCACGTAACCGTCCGGGTGGGTCACCCCCAGGTCGCCGGTGTGGAACCAGCCGCCCTCGAAGGCTTCGGCGGTGGCGCTGGGGTTCTTCAGGTAGCCCTTCATCACTGTGTTGCCGCGCATGAAAATCTCGCCGATGGTCTGGCCGTCGCGGGGCGTGGGTTCGAGGGTTTTCGGGTCGGCCACCATCACCCCTTCCAGGGTCGGGTAACGCACGCCCTGGCGCGACTTGATCTGCGCCCGCTGTTCCAGGGGCAACTCGTCCCAGGCCGCGTGCCAGGCGCACAGGGTTACCGGGCCGTAGACCTCGGTCAGGCCGTAGACGTGGGTCACCTTGATGCCCATTTCCTCCACCGCGCCTATCACCTTGGCCGGTGGCGCGGCCCCGGCGACCATGGCATTGACCGGGTGGTCGATGGCCGCCTTGGCCGAGTCCGGCATGTTCACCAGGGCGTTGAGCACGATGGGCGCGCCGCACAGGTGCGTGACCTGGTGCTCGCGGATCAGGTTGAGGATCTTCTGCGGGTCGACCCGGCGCAGGAACACATGGACCCCGGCCAGGGCGGTGACGGTCCAGGGGTAGCACCAGCCGTTGCAGTGGAACATCGGCAGGGTCCACAGGTACACCGGGTGGTTGCCCATGGCCCAGGTCATCTGGTTGCCCAGGGCGTTGAGGTAGGCGCCGCGGTGGTGATAGACCACGCCCTTGGGGTTGCCGGTGGTGCCCGAGGTGTAGTTCAGGGCGATGGCCTGCCATTCGTCATCCGGCCACTGCCAGGCGAATGCCGGGTCGCCCTCGGCGAGGAAGGCCTCGTAGTCCAGCTCGCTGACCGGCTGGCCCTCACCGTACTCGGGGTCGTCGAGGTCGATCACCAGGGGCGGCTGGTCGAGCATGGCGACGGCGGCGTGGATCACCTCGTGGAATTCGCGGTCGGCGATCAGCACCTTGGCCTCGCCGTGGGCCAGCATGAAGGCGATGGCCTCGGCGTCCAGGCGCACGTTGAGGGCGTTGAGCACGGCGCCGATCATCGGCACGCCGAAATGGGCTTCGAGCATGGCCGGGATGTTCGGCAGCATCACCGCCACCGTGTCGTTCTTGCCGATCCCGCGCCCGGCCAGGGCCGAGGCCAGGCGCTGGCAGCGGCTGTAGGTCTGGGCCCAGGTGCGGCGGATCGAACCGTGGATCACCGCCGGGTAATCGGGGTAAACGGCGGCGGTGCGCTCGATGAAGCTCAAGGGGGACAGGGCGATATGGTTGACGGCCGTCGGCGCGAGGCCTTGCTCGTAGATGGACATGGTTCGGGTATCCGGTGGCTGATTGTTAGCTCTATTGGCCGAGAGGCTTTTTGGCCGCGCTCGGTGACTTATCCGGAGGCTTTTATATACTGCTTGGCAATGGATATGGAAGTACTACCTGAGTTGTATAGTATTTCTACTATATTAATAATTCGCTGATCCAGCCCGCAGGTTTATCGACAATGCCCACCTCCACCCACTTGAGCCGCTGGCTGCGCCTGCAGCGTGAAGGCCGGCTGCCGGATTCGCCCTGGCTCGGCCATGACCCGCAACCCAGCCTGTTGCTGGACGCCGAGGCGCGGCCCGTGGATCTGAACCCGGCGCTCCGGCAATGGCTGGATGCCGAGGCGTCGAGCGAGGTCGCGGCGCTGCTGCCGGTCAATCACCCGGCCCTGGTCCGCGCGTGCCTGGAGCAACAGCGTGCCATCGAAGAGGTCGAGGCTCAGTGGGGCGAGCGGGTGCTGCTCTGGAGCTTTATCCCCGACCCGCACCGGCAACGGGTCCTGGCCCGTTGCCGCGAAGCCACGGCGCAGATCCTCGCCGAGCGTGAGTCGGCCACGGCCCGGCGCCTGTACCGGCTGATCACCGAGAACACCACCGACCTGATTTCCCGGCATACCCCGGACGGCACCTTTCTCGACGCCTCGCCGGCGTCCTGGACCCTGCTCGGCTACTGGCCCGAAGAGCTGCGCGGGCGCCTGGCCCGCAGCCTGTTCCACAGCCAGGACCTGGCCGGGCTGACGCAGCGCACCCGGGACGCCCTGGAGCAGGACGGCTACCACACCATGACCTACCGCATCCGCCATCGCGACGGCCATTACCTGTGGTTCGAGACCGCCTGCCGGGCGATCCGCGAAACCTACACCGGGGCGGTGGTGGAAGTGGTGGCGGTGTCCCGGGACATCACCTCCCGGGTCCAGGCCGAAGAGAACAAGCGGCGCCTGGCGGAAGTGGTGGAAGCCAACCCCGACCCGGTGCTGTTCATCCAGCCGGGCGGCGCGGTGACCTACCTCAACCCGGCGGCCCGGCGCACCCTGGGCCTGGAGGCCGGGCAGCCGATGCCGGACCTGGCAAGCATCCTCACCCCGGAGGTGCTGCACAGCCTGCAACGCGAAGGCTGGCACCGCGCCGAACACACAGGCCGCTGGAGCATCGAGGCGCGCCTGCAACCGCCGGCCGGCGGCGCGTCGGTGCCGGTGTCGCTGATGCTGCTGGCCCATCGCGCGGCCAGTGGCGAGCGCTTCTATTCCCTGGTGGCCCACGACCAGAGCGAACGGGAATTGCGCGAGGCCCAGCAGCGCCATCACCAGGACGAACTGGCCCACACCGCGCGCCTGGTGACCCTGGGCGAACTGGCCTCGGGCATCGCCCATGAGATCAATCAGCCGCTGGCGGCGGTGGTCAATTACGCCAACGCCAGCCAGCGCTATCTGCAAGCCTTGGATACTCAACCCCAGGCTGTGCAAAAGGTCGCCCAGGGCCTGGAGCGGATCGCCGAACAGGCCACCCACGCCGCCGAAGTGATCAAGCGCCTGCGGGCCTTTTTGCGCAAGGGCGGGCGCCGGGTCCAGGCCCTGGACCTCGCCGAGGTGGCCCGGGAAACGGTGCGCCTGTGCGCCTGGGAAGCGCAGGCCTGCCAGGTGACGATCGAGCTGCGCCTGGCGGATAATCTGCCGCCAGTTTACGCCGACCGGATCTTGCTCGAGCAGGTGCTGTTGAACCTGTTGCGCAACGCCATCGAGGCCAATCGCGAGGTGCATCCGCAGCAGGGTTCGCAGATCGTTCTCGGTGCCCAGGCCAGTAGCGAAGGCGGGGTCGAGGTCAGCGTCAGCGACCAGGGCCCGGGCGTCTCCGCCGAGCAGCTGGCGCAGCTGTTCACCCCGTTCTACACCAGCAAGGCCAACGGCCTGGGGCTCGGGCTGTCCATGAGCCGCAGCATCGTCGAAGGCTTCGGCGGCGACTTGCAGGCCCAGCCCCAGAGTCGCGGCCTGAAGATGTGCTGCCACTTGCCGGCGACGGCTCCGGCGCAAGCCGATTCACCCACCCAACCGACAACAGGAGCAAGGCAATGACGAGTGCGACGCAGCAGCTGGTGTATGTGGTCGACGACGACCCGGGCATGCTCGACTCCACCGTCTGGCTGCTGGAGTCGGTGGGCCTCAAGGCGGTGCCCTTCACCAGCGGCCGGGAGTTCCTCGAACACTGCGACCCGAGCCTCGACGCCTGCGTGCTGCTGGATGTGCGCATGCCCGGCATGGGCGGGCTGAATGTCCAGGAAGAGCTACGCCAGCGGGATATCCACCTGCCGCTGATCTTCGTCAGCGGCCACGCCGACGTGCCCATCGTGGTGCGGGCGTTCAAGGCCGGCGCCGTGGATTTCATCGAGAAGCCCTACAACGAACAGCTGCTGCTGGACAGTGTGCAACAGGCCCTGAGCCGCGCCGACGACCGCCACAGCCGCAACGCCGGGCAGGCCCGGGTCGAAGCGCGCCTGGAGAGTCTTACGCCGCGGGAGAGGGATGTGTTGCTGCCGTTGGTGCAGGGCTACAGCAATCGCGAGATCGCCGAGCAGCTGGGGGTCAGCGTCAAGACCATCGACCTGTATCGGTCACGGGTGATGAAGCGCATGCAGGCCGAACACCTGCCGGAACTGGTGGGCATGGCCATCGCCGTCGGGCTGGTGGACCCGCTGCAATTGCGCTGAGGCTGCGGCCACCGCACTTTTTGCGTTTTTGCGGTTCTATTCAGGGCCAGGCCGCGCCGATCCCCCGCGCGGCCAGAGTCCAGAACGGTGCCGATGGTTTATCCGCTTTCTCGTTGTTTTCTGCACGTCTTTTGCCTGCGTATGCTGCGCCAGCCGTTGTGGCTGGCCGCTGTCTTGATGGTCTGCGCCAGTGGCTGCAGCCAGCAGCAGGGGCGTGACATGGCCCACCAGTTCAGCAATGGCAAACCCCAGGAGTTCTTCCAGACCAGCGTCGACCGCATGGCCACCCTGAGCATGCGCGACAACCTGCAAAGCCTTTACTTGCTGATGAACAAGCTCTACCTGCGCAACCCCAACCAGTGGCGTGAGTGGGGGTATACCGATGCCACCAGCGCCGCGCGGGATATCCGCCAGGCCATCGAGCAGCAGAAGGACTTGCCGGCCCTGGGCAACCGTCGCGACCTGGCGGCACTGAGTTATGCCTTGAGCCCGGAGTTTCGTGGCGACCGGGTTGGCGCCTTTATCTATGCCATTGGCAGCATGCTGGTGACTGCCCATGGCGGGCGCACTGAGTTTTTCATGACCGACACTATCGATCCGCAGTTTGTCAGTAATGCTGCGCGCAATATTGAAAAGGCTACCTGGATGCTCAGTCAGCGGCAGGGGGCCAATGGGGAGTTGTTGCTGTTTTCCAATGAGATTTCGGAGGAGGGCAGCAATCTGAGTTTTGCTGTGGAGTTTGGGAAGATTGTGGCGCGTCTTGACCTGCTGACTCAGATGCTTGACGAGCGTTATCGGCGTATTGGCCTGAACTACGCGCAGAGTTTGTTGTTGATGAATTTTTTGCCGGTGCAGTAGGGGCTCGATCTTCTTGGGCACATATCCGTTGCTGCGGCCACGGCTGCTTCTGTAGGAGCGAAGCTTGCTCGCGATGGCGTCGGCTCTGGCACTGCATTTCTTGGACGGTGTACATATCCATTCCTGCGGTCACGGTCGATGGCGGTGGTGTGGGCCTCTGTAGGAGCGAAGCTTGCTCGCGATGGCGTCGGCTCTGGCGCCGCATTTCTTGGACGGTGTACATATCCATTCCTGCGGTAACGGCCACTTAGGGTTCCGCCCTTACGGCGGGTCACTTTGGAAGATCCGGAAGCCGGCCCAGTCCAAAGTAACCAAAACGCTTCGCCCCACCACTCGGTCCCTCACCTAGGCTCGGCATACCCTCACTCCGGCATTGATCCGTGGGCCGCCGCCACAGGCCATCCATGGCCTGGGGCGGCTAACCCGGCATCCCTGCCGGGTTACCCACGGCTCAATGCCTGCGTTCGGCCATCGTGGTTAACGGGGCGTTCAGATCAAAAGCAAAAGCAAGAGCAAGACGGCGGCCTACCGGCCGGCCTGGGGGGTGAGTACGCTCCCTGTAGCCGCTGCCGAGCCCTAGCGAGGCTGCGATCGACCGCGAAGCGGGCGCAGGATCTTGAGACCGCTGGAGGACCTTCGGTCCTATCGCAGCCTCGCCAGGGCTCGGCAGCGGCTACAGGTTTAGCGCCGACTGGCAGGGCGCGCATTTTGATCTACCCGCCCCACCGGAACGAGCAACCATGTCGAAACTCAAGCCGTTTCGGCGAAATTTTTTTGATCTCGGACCATAGCGTTCAGATCAAAAGCCAAAGCAACGCGGGGCGGCCTGCCGGTCGGCCTCGCGTCCGGGGTTGTGCGTAGGGGGCTTCTCGGTTCTTAACGCCCCAGCTTTTCCATCGCCGCATCTGCCAGAAAAGACGACCGGCTCTTGATGTTGTGCTCCCGCACAAAGCGGTCGATTCGTTGAATCACGTAGCCCGGCAGGGTCACATTGACCTTTTCGGTTTTGCCCAGGTAAGGCGTGATGTCGATATCCAGCATGCCCCAGCCCATCCCCTCGAAGTCGGGGTTGGCGCGGTGTGTGCCGGTGGGCGAGGGCAGGGGAATGGCTTGTCCCTCACGGGCCAGTTCTTCGAGCATGACGTGGGCGATCTCGATGGCGGCGCTGTACGCGGCCTCGAAGGTGTCGCCGGCGGTGACCGCGCCAGGAATGTCAGGAATCTGGATGCCGGTAGCAGTGTGCTCGTCGCCCCACTCGATGCAGATGGGATAGTGCACGGGGATCTCCTCAAAAGGTGCGAAGGCTGAAAGGGCTATATCAGCCCGGCCAGTTTCTGGATGGCCCTGACCGTCCCCCGTGGCAGATCCTTCCTCGGGTGAGGCACCGGAACGGTCTCGGGCCGGTAGGGATGCTTGAACAGATGATGGCTGCCGGTAACGCGCTCCAGCACCCAGCCTGCGGCTTCAAGCTCCTTGATCAACTGTCTGCTTTGCACCTCCATCTCCTTATTGGGGTGAGAGGTGCTTTATAACTCCAGGCGCATAGTAGCGCAGGTTGAATTATGTGTCTGGAGTTATGTATCGGGGCATGTCGTTCAGAGTGCGTCGCTACGGAATTGACACTCCCTGTAGCCGCTGCCGAAGGCTGCGATCGGGCGCGGAGCGCCCGCCAAACCTGGCCACGCGGTGTAACAGATAAATCCGGGAGGCCGGATGTGCGTCTGCTGCGCAGCCGATCGCAGCCTTCGGCAGCGGCTACAAACAGCCTCCCAGGCTCAATAGCACTCAGGGCTCCTGCGCCGTGCGCCACTGAATCACCTCCAACACCGCACACCCTTCCCGGGTCAGCAGATGCACCCCTCGGGTCACCCGTGCCAGATCGCAGTCGGAAACATCTTTCAGGTTAAGCGTGGACAGGCTGTCCATCAGGTCGCGCACCACGGTGAAACGATGGGCTGCGCTGCTGGCCAGATCGCTTAAAGGTGCTTGAGTATCGAGGTAGAAAACCGCTTGATCGGCGTCGTGGGTATCGACGGGGGTGAAGCGCGAGAGTGGCTGGTCAATCATCGGTGCAGCTCCTGTGTAGGGAGCAATCACCTGTGTTGCCGACGACGAGGAAAATGACCGTTGTACGCGTATATGACGACCGGAGAACCACCGCGCACAGCCGTCATAACATCCTGTCGCGAGCACCAGATAGGCGACTGCAAAGGTGTTGTAGATGCTGATGCTGCGTTGTAATTCGACCGGCCAAGGTCGTTCGCGAATTTAGCTGCGACGCCGAACTATAGGAGCGGCGCTTAAACGCTGCAACCGTACGCTGGCTGAGATGTTTGAGTGGTTGTGTCAGAGCGTTAGCGGCGACGGTGGTGGGGCGTAATTACATTGACTTGACGCCCCTCTGTTGCTGCGACCCTTTTTTATTTCTGTTGTTGATCATGCGCTAATGTCAGTTCATAACCGAACCTCAAAGCCTGCAAGCAATTTCCTTCCACATGTAGTCGTAGTTGTACTTCAGCCATAGAACCAGCACCTTATCAAACTGCCTGCGTAACCAATTACGCTTCCGCGCCGCCAGCCTTTCCTCGATCCTGGCTCTGAGCCAGTCGGGGTCAAAGCCTGTCCAGACAGAGGGCAAGACTGCTGCAAGGTTGGAGAAGCACACGGGTGCCACTTCTAAATAAAAGATTTCGTAGAGTACGTCAGGATCGACGCCTTTGACCTGTCGCGCGATGTAGTCGTAATCGGTCGGAAAATAGTTGAATGGCTCAGACAGTGCGGTTCTGACTTCTGTCAGTTGTGGCTCGGTCAGAAAATGTCCCAATGCGAAAACTCCTCCAGTTCCTCATCAAGCGAGTCCGCGACCACGCCGCCTGCGGCGCCACCAACCACTGATCCCGCCAAGACGACCGCGATTGCACAGATCGGAGCTCCAGGGCCACACAACGCACTGACGCCCATCCCAGCTAGTGCGCCGCCTAACGCACCTCCTCCGACGAGGATGCCTTGTCGGGCCGTTTCTTTTGGTTTGTTCTCAGCATTCAGGATTTGATAAGTCGCCAGCGCAGCGGTCACGAGAACGCCGAGTTTGCCCATGATCAGCATTTTTTTAGTGCCTTTCGTGAACTTGGCATCATCCCGGCCGGCGGCTTCCAAAATGGTGTAGTGAACCTTCTTTTGCTCTGCGGCTGAAAGGTTTTCATAGCTCTTTTTGAAGAGATCGTTGGAGTAACGATCCAAAAGCCATTTTAGTGTCCTACCGTCTTTTTTCTTCCTTTGAACGACCGCCAAGCCCTGCGCAGAAGTTAACTTGCGATGTCCAATTAGTAACCCTCGCATAGGACGATAGAGACAGAAACGCACAAAATGCTCCGCTTTTAAAAACTACGAGTTCGCTTTTGGCCAGAAACAGTCGGTCGTGATTGTATCCAATAGGGTAACCATGAAACTGATGGAACAAATGAAGGCCGGGTACGCGTCTAGATTAAAAGTCGAAGGTAAAATTTATCAGGTCGCGCGCGACCTCTCCCCCTTTAATAACTCAGATGTCTAGATCATCAACGAAGTGCCCTGTTTTATACAAGCTCAGGCTATAGAGGGCTCATTGCATTAGGCGACAGAGCGCTCTTGCGAGAAGAGGGCAAGGGAGTTATTGCAATTTCGAATAGCCGCTTGAGCCAGCCCCCCCCCCAATCTCTACGCATGGAATGGACTATGCACTTGGCAAACTTCCCGATCTAGATAGGTCCAGCACAAAAACATCAAGCAGTCCTTTTAACTGTTGTGGCAGGTTCGCTTCTATACTCAGTTTCATTTCTTGTGCGGATGTAATACCTTGATTTTTTCGACCTGCTATTAGTTCATTTTTACCAAACCAGAGGACGAGATAAATCCCTTGCTGCTCTGCATCCTGATGAATCGAGTAACGCTCATGCAGTTGGCCTTGCGCGGCAGTGTATAGCTCTGAATGCCATTGACCTTTAACCTCAGTAACGAGCAGTTTTCTTTTACCACTGATAAGTTTTGTTGCGGTGAAATCACTACGATTGCCTCCTTTCAGCTGATGCTCTGGGGTAATAATTATACCTCTTGACTCAAGCCGGGTACTAAGGCGCTCAGCAATGATCTCGGTACACCTTAACTCACCTAAGCGTTGTTTTTTTTCATAAAAACGGCTTCCTGAATTAAACTCACCGCCGTCTATAACACTCTGGAAAAGTTGAAGCTCATCAATTATAAGTTGACGCATCCCCTCCACCGTAACAACAAAATCAGTGTCTAGTAGGCATACAATATCTCGTGGAGTTGGCGCCTCGTAATTCCTGAGTGCTTGCTTTCTAAGCTGAGTGCTATAAATGCTACTTAGATCTCTGTGCATTTCTTTATAGCGGCTATCTGCAAGAAGATCACTAACGACAGGTATGGTTTCATCGGCTTCTAGCAAAATCAAACTCCATACCAACTCTCTTATGAATCGATAAGCTTTTTCTTCTCTCGGGCTATCGCTTCCCCACTGGCTAGGCAATTTCACCTCAGGCCAGTGACTGACGAATGCGTCAAGAATAGTTTTTACTTTCACAGCGGTCAAACTTGGCCATTGTGAGTCGTTGTGCTTAAACTGACCCGAGCGTTCATAAAATGCAAAAATATTATCGGCGTCAGCTTGAAGCCAGTCCCACTGAGGCTTCGAAATATCACTAATAAAATAGAAGCCGCAAACAAACCAAAATAAGCGCCTTTGCTTCAAGCTCTGACAACTTTTCCCTTCAGAACAAAGGGGCATCAATGCGGTGCAGCGGTCCTCAATAATAGCTTTCAACGCGTCACGATTTCCGCACTGAGCAGCGATATCAAACAAAACACTGATCGTATCGAGATTTAAGTTATCAAAGCGAGCCAACCATTCAATAGCCAGATTCGAACGTAAGCCGCTAAAAACTTCATCCCCTTGCAGCAGCCAGACATCAGGAGTGTTACATTCAGAAATCGCAAACTGACTCTCAATATAAGTTCTGATAAAGTCTTCCGCGCTTCCCTCTTCAGCAAAAATCAGCCTATCAACCTCACTCTTAAGCTCACTACTTTCCTCCTCGCTAACAGAGCTGTAATAAACGTTAATATTGGCCCTCAATGACTTCAATAGTCGCAAATCAATACCTTCCAGGCTATGCTTTTCCCGCATAATTTCCAAGCAGGCAGCAAACAAGATTCGCACGGCCACCGACCCTTTAGACGCGCACGACAGAACCGCAACTTCAGAAAGATCTGGTACATATAGACTTATAAAATCTATACAGTTCCTTAGTGCATTTTTTGCAATTAATTCATCACCAAACTCTTCTTCAATTTCATTCGACTGCATTAATGACAGGTTTGCTAGCCGTACCAAGCTCTGCCAGTGCGAACCCGACTCAATTAACCCTCTATTTTCTCTAATGTATTGCGCATTTTTTTCACGAACAATTTTTCGTTTATGACGACTCCTGTTTATTTTTCTCCTAAGATTAAAAGGCATACCATATAGCTTGTCGAATTTCGATGCTGATCTTTTGGCATTGACCCACTCCCCCATGAAGGCAGGCTTTGCAAGTGCTTGGCTACGTAGGTATCGCCGCAAGTCGTCAGTCCCTCTGGGATTGGCACCTTGCTGTTTTTGATGGGGCGGAATACAAGTTGACCATAAGATCGGGTTATCTGATTCAAAAGCAAGATCCGCTAAGAACTTTGTATCTTCACGATACAGCACTAGCCCAGAGTGAGAATGAAATTCAAACTTATGTAGTTTTGTGTTGAGTATCTTTTCACGATCTGTTAATGCTCCAAGTGCGTTGGCGATAATTCCTTGGCGTAGTTTGATGTCGCCTTGCAATACCTCGACTGCTTTACTTTGACTTGCACTTATCTGATAAGTGTAGTTTAAGTTTTCAACCCACTTCCAAACTCTGGCTGGGTCATATGGCGGCGCCACTACGGCGAAGTAACGATCAAGTAATGAGCCAATAATCTTGCTAGTGCCAGTTTTGCATCCACACTCGTAGACCTCTTTGCCGCAAGTGCAGACAAGATCCAAGCACAGGTCATCCAAAAGCCATTCAACTGTTCCCCGATCTAGGCACTTAATTAGCTGTTTTAGAAAATAACGAGATTCTACAGTTCGCTGGTATCGATCGTATCCTTTCGGATAGAGACCAGCACAAACGCGAAAAAAATCTAAAATAATAGAACGATCATATTGTTGGGGGAGCGCGCTTTTGATGATCTCAGCTGCAACTCGTAGAGAAGCACGTGAAGCCTCAGAGATCAGTGCCATCAGGTCGAATTTATGGTCGCGACCATCAATTGCAAGCAAGCATCTGCTCACCAGAAATCTTGTGCCCTCAGATTCGGAGGGAGTTAATAGTAGGTTCACTAACTCACCTTCAAGTTGTTCGGCTTCTTTTGAACTGATTAATAGCTCTAGAATTAGATCGCGGAGATGTCCTTCACTGTCTGATTTTAAAATAGGCCGAACCTCATCGATAATATCTTTTGTAAAAAAGCCGGCTACACTGAAACTCCTACCAAAGTCACCTCTTCTAAAATAGGGATCTATTGATTCAATTTCTTTTAGCTTGCGAATAAGCAATCGTTTTGAAGATGATTCAAGCAGTGACGGATCGCCGTTTGCCAGCACAGCATATGGATCCAGTTGGATAGCTGCTACTTGGATATCTCTATTGCCTAACGCAGCCATCCATCCAATAAGGCCGCGCAGCTCATCCCGGACGATGGAATTGGGCGCAATAATGGGAAGACATTTTGTTAATGAGAGAGAGTCCTGTGTCTCCCCAATGCGATTCGCTAAATAGCTTGCTGCACAGTATTCTGCGACAACTTTGTGGACAGGGCGATGCTGATCGGGAAAATTTCCAGGCTTGAACAGTCTCGTCGCTAGAATGTCAGCATAGTTCTCATTTCTCTTGGAAAGGGACCCCATAAAAGGGTAAATCCGGCTCTCATTTGCCTCGCTTTTAGTTACACCATCAGAACCACATAGGAGCAGCTTTGCAAACACTTCAGACCCGAAAGATACCTTTTCAGCGATTGAGAGTGAGTTAGGCTTGTTTGCAATCTTAGGATTCGCTTCTCTTGATAAGCGCTCTACTGCGAGGGAAAAAATAGATCGTTTATTCGCAAAATGCCTTCCACTTTCTACGAAGGCATCTGCGAACAGCTTTAGAAATTGAGGGTTCGGAAGCAGGGAATCCAAATCAAACCTAGATACTTCATTTTTGAAGGTTCGAAAATGTTCGCCCGGAACATGCTGGTCAAATATAGTTTTTTGCTCATCTTCATCGAACTCACATAATCGCACCACAAGTGGGGATTGCCCTAGGAAATCGGCAAATGCCTGAGTCGACGATGTGCCCCACTCACTTGATCGACTCGAAATGACAACATGGTTTGGATCAGATTTTTTGGCGTGCGCAAGTAGTCTATGGATGCCCGTTTGATCGATTTTCGCCAGTTCATCAAAAGCATCGATGACCAAAGAGGTGTTCTTTACATCAACCCCCAAATGACTGAAAACGTTAGCAGTCACACAGGCCACTCCTAACCGTTGCGCAAGGCTTTCCAGCAACGAAGATTTACCGCCGCCCGGTTCAGACAGAACAACGACGTAGTCCGAAGCGAGAAGCAATTCCTCTTCAGTATACGTCCTATCATCAGCTGTGAGCTTGCGAGGTAAGTAGTAAGGGTTCATTGTGGCAGACTCATCCATTGAAACGCATAGTGCGTTCTAGCGACCTATAGATGGGCATTCAAAACAATATGTTTTGGATGTATTCCATGAGCTTACGATATTTTTCAGGATGTGTGAGAGGTGTGGCGTTATTAGTAGGATGCCTAGCGCAAATTCGACCGACTGCTTTTGGCCGTTTGCTGCCGATTCTGATCATTGCCGTATGTGGACCATTTTGTGTTTTGGCTCCCATGGCGACTTCAATACATTAGAAGCGCTCTGAAAAGGCCTCCGTGATTTGGCGCAACCCATGAACATCACAGAGAGCTCAATCCACCACCGGACATTACAAAATGTGCAACATCCACAGCACGCCCAGATAAATCACGGCTACACCCAACGGCAGCACACAAAGCAGTCGAACCTGCGAAAAGAACGAAGGCACGACGCCTACCGGGGTGGAGTCTTCCAGTTGCTGGAGTGTCATGACCGCAACACCTTCTTCTGCTGGCGCGTTGAGTCGAGCCTGGATCTGCGGTTCGACCTCTTCGACTTTGCGCATCAAAGCCCGGCCCCAGGTGAACAGTGCCGCGCCGACGAAGATCAGCAGGTAGATCACCAGGAATTTCCAGTGGGGCGGGTTGCTCAGGCGGATGAAGTCGGGGGTGGGGCTGTTGTCCCAGAACCACTCCAGGGGCTCGGTGTTGTTGTGGACCATGGACACAAAGTCCTTGATCTGGCGGTTGAGGAGCGCCGCGGCGTCGCTGTAGCTGTTCATGCGCCAGTTGAGCATTTTCAGGGTGGAAAACAGGGTGGAGATCAAGGCGCCGGTAAACAGCAATGCGCCTGCAGCGATGGATAGCCGGTATTTCAGTTGGGCCTGGGTGTAATTCATCTTTCGCGTCCTGCGATGAAGAAAAGGGGCGCAATACTATAGTCCGTCGCCCCTGATCGATAGGGGCGGCCTTAGGGCCTTGAAGGCTTCAGCCGACCCGCCTGCGACCCTCGCTATTCCATCTTCGGCTGGACGAGCCAGCCCATGCAGCACGTGCAAGACGTCTTTAAACGCTACGCCCCAGGGCTCGTTGACGGTGTTGCAGGGGGTAACCTGCATCCGGAGCAGGGCAGCAACCTACAAGCCCGGCAGTGCGACACTGTCGGGCTTTTTTGTCCGCGCTCACCCGGCCCTGGCGCGTCTCCTATACTGATTCGCGCCGACAGGTTCACGGCGTACCCGAACGCCGCCGCAACAGCCGTCAGTTCCCTGACAACTACCCCTCCCAGTCACTGCAAGGAGACCAAACATGGCAATCCGCATTGGCGACGAAGCACCCGATTTCACTGCCGACACGACCGAAGGTCCGCTGCACTTCCACGAGTGGATCGGCGATAAGTGGGCAATCCTGTTCTCCCACCCCAAGGACTTCACCCCGGTGTGCACCACCGAGCTCGGTTATATGGCCAGGCTCAAGCCGGAATTCGACAAGCGCAACACCAGGATCGTCGGGCTCAGTATCGACCCGGTCAGCGACCATAAGGCCTGGATTGGCGACATCCAGGAAACCCAGGGGCATGCGGTCAACTACCCGATGATCGGCGACGAAAACCTGGTGGTGGCCAAGCTCTACGACATGATCCACCCCAATGCCAGCGGCGGCGCGCGCACTGCCGTGGACAACGCCACCGTGCGTTCGGTGTTCATCATCGGCCCGGACAAGAAGGTCAAGGCCATGCTGATCTACCCGATGAGCGCCGGGCGCAACTTCGATGAAGTGCTGCGCCTGCTCGATTCCCTGCAACTGAATGCCAAGCACACCGTCGCCACCCCGGTGAACTGGCGCCCGGGCGAGGACGTGATTATTCCCACCTCGGTATCCGACGAGGACGCCAGGAAGAAATATCCGCAAGGCTTCAAGACGCTGAAACCCTATCTGCGGGTCGTGGAACAACCGAAGTAACGCCCACCGACAAGGGCTCGCTCATGGAGCTGGCCTGCGGGGATGACGCGACGCCGGACAGGGTTCACCCGGCAAACCGCCGCGGCGCCGCAGTCACTTCCATGGGGTTGCTTTTAGCCAGGATGGGCAGCCACTGCCCATCCGCGGTTCGAACAGTCCGTTTTGCCTTCGACACCGCTGAGCGCAGGTTGAACCCTGGGCGCGGCTGGATCTGTTGACGCAGATGCTCGATGAACGCTACCGGCGTATTGGCCTGAACCATGCGCAGAATTTGTTGCTGATGAATGCTTGGCCGGTGCAGTAAGCTCGGCCGAGTCCTGGCGGCTGCTGATTTCTATAGCTCCGTCGTCCTGGGTTCGTGCAAGGCAAGTCGCTTTGGATTGTCCGCCCCCATGCTCTGCATCGGATCTGAAACCGATAAGATTCGCCAGCTCACACGGCATATGACGAGCAACGGCAAGGAGAAAACAGGATGGGCAAGATCAGGATAGCGACGCCGGCCGATGCTCCGGCCATTCAGGCAATCTACGCGCCTATGGTGTCGGATACGGTCATCTCGTTCGAGCTCATCCCGCCAACGATCGAGGAGATGGCGGGGCGGATCGAGGCGACACTGGCGACTTATCCCTATCTGGTAGCGGAGTTGGACGGCGCGGTCGTTGGTTATGCCTATGCCAGTCAGCATCGTGCCAGGGAGGCTTATCGCTGGTCGGTGGATGTCACGGTCTATATCGACCCCGCGGCACACCGCCGTGGCATTGGCCGCGCACTCTACCAGCGGCTCCTGCCGATCCTCGAGCAACAAGGCTTCCATGCCGCTTACGCCGGCATTGCCCAGCCCAACGCCGCCAGTGTCGGTCTTCATGAAGCACTGGGCTTCACCCATATCGGCACCTATCCCGAAG
Source organism: Pseudomonas sp. T8 (assembly GCF_024610635.1). NCBI lineage: Bacteria > Pseudomonadati > Pseudomonadota > Gammaproteobacteria > Pseudomonadales > Pseudomonadaceae > Pseudomonas > Pseudomonas sp. T8. Next base: position 1,885,504 of record NZ_CP102374.1, on the reverse strand, counting down.
TGGGCTTCAAGCATGGGCAATGGCATGGTGTTGGTTACTGGCGCAAGCCGCTGAATACGGTGACGCCGCCGAGAGAAATCGTCGCGTTCAGCGAGGCGAGAGGATACGTGGAGCTGTAGGCCTGGATGAAGTCAGCCCGCGAGCGGGGCGTGCGGGCTGACAGGCCATAGTGACATGCCTTATCGGCTTGGCAGTTTCTGGTCGTCAAGCCCAGGTTGCGAGGCCTCGAGGGCGGTAGCGTTTCCACTGAGAAATCTCGCCAGAAAGAGCGCCGTAAGACCACCGAAGAACTGCGAAATGATGAAAGGCGCCGCGTCCGATAGGCGAATCCCTGAAAACGTATCGGTGAACGATCGGGCAAGGGTTACCGCGGGGTTCGCAAAGCTTGTGGATGAGGTGAACCAGTAAGCGGCCACCACGTAGGCGGCCACCACCTGCGGCACCTTCGCCTTGTGGTACTTGTCGCACAGCAGGATGGTGAGGACCAATCCAGACGTTGCCAGGTACTCGCTGAACCATTGCGAAGGCCCGGTGCGGACATGTTGGGAGAACTCCACCACCGGCAGTTCGAACATCAGGTGCGCAGCGAAAACCCCAAGGATCGCGCCCACCGTCTGTGCCGCGATATAGGGGCCTAGAAGCTTGGCGCTCAGCCCTCCACGCAGGTAGTCGACAACCGACACCACAGGATTGAAGTGCGCTCCCGAAAAGCTGGCGAAGCAAACGATCAGTACGTACAAGCTGGCCCCCGTTGCCAAAGCATTGGCAAGGAGCGCGAGTGCATCGTTACCGTTAGCCAGGCGTTGCGCCATGATTCCGGACCCTACAACGGTGCATAGCAGAATGGCGGCACCGAGCGTTTCAGCCAAAATTTTCCGTGAAGTACTCATCTGCAAGGCCCTGAGAAGGTAAGCGATTGAGGGACGCGGCTACAGTTAGCTGTAGCCGCAGACAGCGTTACGAGCAGCAGGACTTGGGTTTGATCTGTTCGGGCTGATGGCCTTCCACGACAAACACCGAGTTCTGCGAAGAAAGGTAGGCATCCTCGCAAGCCAGTTCGGTGGGCACACCGCGCTTATAGGCTTTGCCGCTATCACCGGTGAGTTCGCGAGCAGGTCCGCGGTAGATCACGGTCAAAGGATGACCCTTGCGAACCTGCGGCTTGGTGCCCGTGACCGTGACGGAGTAGAACTGAACGGAGCCGATCCGCTTGGTCGACGCGTCGTTCCTCGCTTCAATGTTTATCCCCGTCAAGCCGGCGTCTTGAAGCTGCTGGTAAAACGCCTGCTCCTGCAACACACCCGAATAGCAGGCCGACCACAGCTTGGTGTCCAGCTTCAGCTCGTCAGGTATGGCGACGTTCGAAACGTTGTCAGAGATTGCAAAGCGTCCTCCCGGTTTCAGGACCCGGTAGATCTCGGCAAAGACATTCTGCTTTTCAGTTTCTCCGACCAGGTTGATCACACAGTTCGAGATCACCAGGTCGATAGACTGGTCCTCCACCAGTGGATGGGTCTGGGCGCTGTCGCTGACGAATTGCTCGAAGTTTTTCCACGATGCCCAGTCAGTGCAGGGCTCGGTGCGCAGGCGCTCTTCAGCCAGATCCTGGTCAACCTTCAGATTGCTGGCCGATGCCCTGTGGAACTGCAGCGGGGCACTACCGGTTGCCTCTTGAAAGGCAGCCGCCTCGCCTCGGGCAATCTGCAACAGGCTCGGGTTGATATCGATACCGATAACGGCGCCCTTGCTGCCCGCGATCTGCGCTGCAACGTAGCAATTGAGGCCGGCGCCGGAGCCCAGGTCCAGGACCACATCGCCTTCGCGCACATACTGGGTCGGGTTGCCGCATCCGAAGTTGGCCTCGATGATCCGCTTTGGAATGTTCTTCAGGTACTGGGCGCCGTAGGCCTCGCTGCAACAGCTCTCGTTGAGCTGCGATTCGAGTACGACGTTGCCCTGACGAAGCGCCTCGGTGTAGTCCGCGATGATTTTATTTTCAAGTGCAGAAGCCATTATTCATATCTCCCGTTTAGCAGCACGAACTACCATCGGCACAGCACGATTCTTCGGCAGAGCCAGTGATAGGAAGAAGCCCTTTGGTGACTTTGGGGTCCCGGATGGAGGGGGTGTTGCAGTCGAAGAAGCCACTCTTTTCCAACGGCGGCTCAACGTAGCAACGCACTGGAATGAACTGTCCCTGATAGGGCTGGCTCATCAGCAGATTGAAGGTCTTCTCGCACACTGCGGTACGCACGCCGCGAAGATAGGTATGGCCATCGTCGTCGACCGTGTGCTTCCAGGGACCTTTGTAGATAACGGCATGCCCCTGGTCGAGACATACGCCGGCTTTGCCCTTATAGGCACTGATAGTAAACAGGCGGTATTCGATGCCGTCCTGAATGCAGACGGGCACTTCAGAGGCCAGTGTGTAGGTGATGCCATGGAAGCCAACCTCACAGAGCTTCTCGGCAACAAGGGGCTCGGTTATCGCCGTCCGGCACTCCAGCCCCTCGACGACAAAGGGGCGAACTGAATCGGCTTGCTCATCCGCCAGAATGGCGGGAAACACCAGACGCCCCTGTCGCTCCAGACGTTCATAGATCGACTGCGCGTAGTGGCTGAAATCGGGCTCGGCATTGAACCCTTCCCAGTAGATGGTCGAGAACGTGGCAGACGTGTCGTCGGTTCCGTTTGGCCTGCCCTGAGCGCTATTTACGCTTGGGCTGAAGGCACTGCCCTGAGCTTGGCCATACTGCGTTGTGAACTCGTGACGACGAGGCTCAGGGCAGATGAAGAGGGTGTCTTTGCCGTCCGCCAGGACGCTCTTCAGGGACTCCGTGTGAGCCCGCCAGGCAATGTGACCCGGTGCCTGGAAACCCTCTGTTTGATTGGCCAGTCTGAGGGCCGCTTGGAGCAGGGAAAGTGAAGACATTGGTGATCTCCTTAGCACTTCAGGCAGCAGCGTTTGAACACACCTTCTTCGGGTGGCGTGACCGAGTCCATGAAGAGCTTGTCCAGGCGCGAGTCAGAGTGCTGCCAGTCGAAGTGAAACTCGTGCTCCTCCAGCTTCAGCTCCTTGACCGAGGCGTTGTCGAGCAGTGGTGAGCCTTTGTACAGGTGCAGCCGGGTTTCGAACTGGATCGGGTCGACGATGTTCTCCAACTCGTTCCGGGCGATGAAGTCATGGAGTTCGGCCATGTCTTCGAGGCTTACCCAAGGGTTGAACGTGATGAAGGTCGGGTTGACCTTGACCCCGGCTTCTTTCAAGAACGCCAAGGCCTCCTCGATCATCGGCACATCCATCTCCTTGAAGACCTGATCGAGGACCTCCTGCTTGGGGAACTCCAGGGCGGTGGTGATGAAGGCCAGGCCTAGCTGGCCCATTTCCTCGATGGCTTCCTTGTTTTCCAGGATGTGGTCCACCCGAGTGGTGAAGTCGTACGTCAGCTCGGGAAACAGCGAATGCAGCTCGCGGATGATTTTCAGACCGTGTTTCTTGGCATTGAAGAAGTCCGCATCGGTGAAGGTCAGGTGAGTCATGCCTTGTGCGACGAGGTTTGCTACATCCCGCTCAACAAGATCATCAGCGACCAGCAGGACCTTGCCGTCATAGGCTGCGTACACCGAGCAGTAAGAGCACTTGTGGTGGCAGCCGCGGGAGCCCTCGACCCCACCCACGATGGCTTTTCTACCCAGCAGCTTTTCCAGCTGGGGCTGCGGGTATTTGTGAAGGGGAGGTGCCAGGTCTCGCCTCGGCAAACGAAATCCATCACGGATCAACTGGGGGACGACGATCTCACTGGAAAGGCCGCGGGGCCGATCGATGACTCCGCGCAAGTCTTGCTCTTGCTCCCCATTCAGGTGCTTTGCCAGGCTGACGATGGGTTTCTCCCACTCACCCGCGATCGCGTAGTCACCGTACTTGGCAGCCAGGCTCTTTGCATTGATGGTTGCGTACTGCCCGAAGAAGCAGATCTTCTGCTCTGGATTGGCTTCTTTCAGGGTCTTCGCCAACTGGGTGCCGGCTGTCAGCGAGTCGAAAAGCGGCACGCAGATGAAGACGAGATCGGCATCGCCGAACCGCTCAACGAAGAGGCCCTCTACATAGATATCGATCAACTGCGCATCAATATCTGCATCAAGTAGAGCCGTGGTTGCAGATATCGCATTAAGCGGCTGATATCCCCCTTCAAATGTACTGGCGACCAAGTATTTCATTCTCTTTCTCCTTGAGTTCAGGCGCGACGATTCGGTGGCGAGAGCCACTGTGGGTGTTGCAAGAATTCGAAGTTGGATTCGAAGTTAAGGCGATACCAGCAACAGGGCGGCGAGGCCCGCCAATGCTTGCAGGGCTGAACCCGCTGTAATCAGGCGCATGTATCTTCCCGTGGGGTATTCAGGAAAGGCGTCTGACTTGACCAACCAGTAGTAACTGTCGTTGGGGAGAATGGCGATGAAAGACCCGAGGCAAACTGCAAAGGTAATGCTCATCAAGTCCACTCCACTGGATGCCAAGAGGGGAGTAAGAACAGGTGGAATTGCAGCAAAAGTTGCAAGCGAGGAGCCATTCAATGTTTTGAAAATGGCAGCCAACACGAACACCCCAACGAGAATGTGCGTGGAGCTGCCTGCAGTGGCGAGCGTGTGTTCAAGCAGTTCCTTTGGAAGCACCTTGCCCAGGGCCAGGCCCAGTGCAGAGGCACAGCCGATGGTGAATAGCAGCGAGCTGGTCCTGCGCATGGCCTTGGACAGAAGATCCTGGACCTCGCCAGGCCTGCTGTTCAACGCAATCAGCAATGAGGTGGCGATCAGTGCGCCGGCCGGCGTCGTAAAGAACTCGATAGCCGGATGCTGGTTCTTCGGCATCACATATCCGCTGATCAGAAGTACGAAGAATGCCGCCAGAGGCATGATCACTTTGGCAACCGAGTCTTGAGGCGTAGCAGCGCCGGTTGCACGATTGGCCGCTGGGGAGTCCGCCCGAGTCGTCCAATAGGTCCAGGCCGACCCGGTTATCCAGGTGACAACGGTGAGCAGCAGCCCCAGATAGAGGAATCTCGGGTCATGAGTGTTCGCCCCTAATCCGATGCCGATGATCAGCGGGCCGGCAGGCATCAGCAGCTTGAATCCCGAATAGCACCCGATCGCGATGTACTTCTTGTGGTTTCCGGCTATCGGAGCCAGAGAGGCATAGGCCGTGTCGGGACACACCATCCCGGCGCCCAGCAAGGGTGAAAGCGATACGCCAAATTTGCCAAACGAGGCGCTGCCTCGCGCTGCTATCCAGCCTGCAATAAAGAACGCACTCAGAATGACAATGGCGAAATAGCCAAGGTTATTGCCGAAGCCTTTGCTGAGCGTTTCAAAGACGCTGCTACTGCTTGCGCCTCCAAGCAGGGGGAGCAAAATCGCACCTAGCAGCATGGCGACCGGCAGAGGAATGGAAGCGCTATTCCATAGGCTTCGTAGCCAGGGCCCCGTTTTAATCCTGAGCACTTGCGTCAACATCCCTGCACCCCCTAGCGTTACCGGAGCCTGTAACTGAGCGGCCTCATGGCCTTTCCGGGAACCTACAGTGGCAAAATACGTTGCGGCCCGCAACTAAAATTAAGAAACAATTTTGTGACATGCTTATATCCAAAATGATTGTCGCTATGCCTGCTAAGGTGCTATCTGCCTGAGTTCCCGAAATTTCGAGTCGTCCGCTATGCCAAAAATTGACCAGATCGACCAGGATGCAGAGGCGCTTTATGAGGCACTCAGTCACCTGGTTCGGGTCTACCAGTTCCGTGACCGGGACCGCAGTTGCTGCGAAGGCCTCTCCGTCACCCAATGCTATGCGCTTGAGCATGTGATCAAGGCCGGGCCCGTTCGTGTGCAGTCTCTGGCCAGTGAGCTTTTCCTCGACAAGAGCAACGCGAGCCGGCTGGTCGACTCGCTGGGCAAGCAGGGGTTGGTGCGTCGTATCCAGGACGTGACCGATGGCCGGGCGGTGGCAATCAGCGCCACGCCAGAAGGCTTGGCCGTGTATGAAAGGATTCGATCGGATCTGGTGGGAGAGGCCCGTCATCTTTCGAGCGACCTCTCGACAGAGGCGCGCAACGGTGCCATCGAACTGCTGCGTCGCTTCGCCAATGCCACCGAGCAGCGTTGTGGCCTGAAGGCGCCCGAAAATGACGAGTATCAGTCCCTCAAATGCTGCTGAGATGATGAGTGGGGGCTGCAGGCAAAGCGGGTGTATCAGGAGCGTCTGTACAAAAACCGCATAGCAGCCAGATATGAGTTCATTGAGTCCTTGCCGGGTTGTCCGGACGCAGGTCGAACCCTGGGTGATGCACCGCAACCCCTCATGCTCTGACAAGCGCTATCCTTGAGCCTTCCTTCCGCTGCCAGAGCCCGCCCATGCTCGATGTACAAGCCGTCTGCAAAAGCTACGCCACGCCCCAGGGCCCGTTGACGGTGTTGCAGGGGGTCGACCTGCAGCTGGAGCAGGGCGGCAGCCTGGCGCTGATGGGCGAGTCGGGCAGTGGCAAGAGCACCTTGCTGCATTTGATCGCCGGCCTGGACAAGGTCGATCGCGGCAGCATCCGCATTGGCGATCAGCAGTTGGAGCGGATGAACGAAAACCAGCTGGCCAACTGGCGGCGGACCGAAGTCGGGCTGGTGTTCCAGCAGTTCAACCTGATCGGCAGCCTGCGGGTGGAGGACAACCTGGGGTTCCAGGCGCGGCTGGCCGGGCGTTTCGATGAGCGTTGGCAGGCGCAGTTGGTGGAGCGTTTGGGTCTGGGGGATCTGCTGCGGCGCTACCCGGAGCAACTGTCCGGCGGCCAGCAACAGCGGGTGGCCCTGGGCCGTGCCCTGGCCGGCAAACCACGGCTACTGCTGGCCGACGAACCCACCGGCAGCCTCGACGAAGCCACCAGCGACGACGTACTGCAGCTGTTGCTGGAGCTATTGGCCGATACCCCCACCAGCCTGTTGATGGTCACCCACAGCCAGCGCGTGGCCAGTCGCCTGGGGCGGATCGCGGTGCTGCATGGCGGGCGTCTGGCCGGCGCGGGCGAGCACTGAGGTGCGGGTTTTCTGGCACAGCCTGCGGGCGCTGCTCAGCCATTGGCGGCGGCACCCGGTGCAGTTTTTCAGTGTGCTGACCGGGCTGTGGCTGGCCACCAGCCTGTTGACCGGGGTGCAGGCGCTCAACAGTCAGGCGCGGGACAGTTACGCCAAGGCCAGCCAGTTGATCGGCGGCGCGCCCCAGTCCAGCCTGGCCACGGCCAATGGCGCGCCGTTTTCCCAGGACGTGTTCGTCGGCCTGCGCCGGGCCGGCTGGCCGGTGTCGCCGGTGGTGCAAGGCCGGTTGACGCTCAAGGGCCATGAACAGCAGCGCCTGCAATTGCTGGGGATCGAGCCGCTGTCGCTGCCGGCCGGTTCGGCGGTCGCCGGCCAGGTGCTGGATTCCGCGCAAATGGTCGAATTCGTCAGCCCGCCGGGCAGTACCTGGATCGCCCCGCAAACCCTGCAAGCCCTGGGCTACCGCGAAGGCGATCGACCGACCACCGCGAGCGGCCAGCCACTGCCGCCGCTGCACAGCCAGGCGGACATGGCCCCGGGGCTGCTGCTGGTGGATATCGGTTTTGCCCAGCCGCTGCTGGGCTTGCCGCAGCAGCTCTCACGGCTGCTGTTGCCGGCGGATTTCGCCGCCAGCGCGCCGGCCTTGCCCGATGCGTTCAAGGGCCTGCTGGTGCTCAAGCGCGGCAGTGAGGAAAACGATCTGGCGCGCCTGACCGAGAGCTTTCACCTGAACCTCGATGCCCTGGGTTTCCTGTCCTTCCTGGTCGGCCTGTTTATCGTGCATGCGGCCATCGGCCTGGCCCTGGAGCAGCGGCGCGGCCTGCTGCGCACCCTGCGCGCCTGCGGGGTCAGCGCGCGGATGCTGATGGTCTGCCTCTGTGTCGAACTGGGTGGCCTGGCCTTGCTCGGCGGCCTGGCCGGGGTGCTCAGCGGCTACCTGCTGGCCAGCGTGCTGTTGCCGGATGTCGCCGCCAGCCTGCGCGGCCTGTATGGCGCCGAAGTGGCGGGGCAGTTGAGCCTGAGCCCCTGGTGGTGGTGGGGCGGGATCGGCCTGAGCTTGCTCGGCGCCTTGCTGGCGGGGGCCAACAGTTTGCTGCGGGCCGCGCGTTTGCCGTTGCTGGCGCTGGCCGATCCCCAGGCCTGGCACCAGGCGTATGCGCGCTGGCTGCGGCGTCAGGCCTGGGTGGCGACGGCCCTGGCGGCGCTGGCGGGCGCGGCCTGGATCTGGGGCGACAGCCTGGGCAGCGGTTTTGTCCTGATGGCGGGCTTGCTGCTGGGGGCGGCCCTGGGGCTGCCGGTGTTGCTCAACGGGTTGCTCAGCGCGCTGCTCGGGCGCAGCCGTTCGGTGCTCGGGCAGTGGTTTCTCGCCGATTGCCGGCAGCAGTTGCCGGCCCTGAGCCTGGCGTTGATGGCGCTGCTGCTGGCCCTGGCTGCCAATATCGGCGCCGGCAGCATGACCGCCGGTTTTCGCCAGACCTTCGCCGACTGGCTCGAGCAACGCCTGAGCGCCGAGCTGTACATCAATCCGCAGACCCCGGCGCAGGCACAGGAACTGCAAGGCTGGTTGCCGGAACAACCTGCCATTGCCGCGGTGCTGCCCGTCCGGCAGGTGGCGCTGCAACTGCAAGGCTGGCCGGCGGACCTGTACGGGGTGATCGACCATGCCAGCTACCGCCAGCACTGGCCCTTGCTCGAAGCCCTGGGCGAGCAGCCCTGGACCCAACTGGCCAGCGCCGACACGCTGATGCTCAGCGAACAGACCGCGCGCCGGCTCAAGGTGCGCCTGGGCGATTGGCTGGAGATTCCCGTGCCGGTGGGGCAGTGGGCGCCGCAAGTGGTGGCGATCTACGCCGACTACGGCAACCCCAGGGGCCATCTGCTGGTGAATGCCGAGCACCTGCTGGCGCACTGGCCGCAACTGACGCCCAACCGCTTTAATCTGCGCCTCGAACCGTCCGCCGTGGCGCCGCTGGTAAGCGCCTTGCAGCAGCGCTTTGGCCTCGATGACAGCCGCATCGTCGAGCAGGCACAGCTCAAGGGTTGGTCCAGCCAGATATTCGAACGCACCTTCGCCGCCACCGCCGCGCTCAACAGCCTGACCCTGGGGGTGGCCGGCGTGGCGCTGTTTATCAGCCTGCTGACCCAGAGCCAGAGCCGCCTCGGCCAGCTCGCGCCGCTGTGGGCGCTGGGGGTGAGCCGGCGCCAGCTGATGCTGCTCAACCTCGGGCAGACCTGGTTGCTGGCGCTGCTGACCTTGCTCCTGGCACTGCCGCTGGGCATCGCCCTGGCCTGGTGCCTGGACACGGTGATCAACGTCCAGGCCTTCGGTTGGCGCCTGCCGTTGCGGGTGTTCCCGCTGCAACTGGTGCAGCTGCTGGCCCTGGCGGTATTGGCTACCTTGCTCGCGTCGGCCTGGCCGTTGCTGCGGTTGTATCGCAGCCAGCCGGCGGATCTGCTCAGGACTTTCGCCCATGAAGATTGAACGGCTGCTTGGCCTGTTGCTGATGGCAGCCCTGTGCGGTTGCGATAAAGGCGACGAGCCGGCGCAAGGTTTCGCCGGCCTGGGCGAGGACGCCGCGGCGTTCACCCAGGTGGTGCCGGGGCGGGTGTTCAGCTTCCCGGCGGACCATGGCGTGCATGACGGTTTTCGCATCGAGTGGTGGTACCTCACCGCCGACCTCAAGGCCAGCGACGGCCAGCGCTTCGGCGTGCAGTGGACGCTGTTTCGCAGTGCCTTGCGCGCCGAGCCCGACCAGCCCGGCTGGCAGGCACCCAATGTCTGGCTCGGTCACGCCGCCGCCACCTCGGCCAACAGCCATCACGCCGCCGAACGTTATGCCCGCGGCGGAGTGGGGCAGGCCGGGGTGACGGTGCAGCCGTTCAAGGCCTGGATCGACGACTGGAGTTTTACCAGCCAGTCCGCCGGCGCCGATGCCGATCCTGACCCGCTGGCCCACATGCAATTGCAGGCCAGCGGCCCGGGTTTCGCCTACCGCTTGCAGCTGCGCAGCGATAAGCCCCTGGTGCTCCAGGGCGAGGGCGGCTACAGCCGCAAATCCGAGCAGGGCCAGGCGTCCTATTACTACAGCCAGCCGTTTTTCCAGGCGAGCGGCAGCCTGCAGATCGACGGCCAGACCTATCAGGTCAGCGGCCCGGCCTGGCTCGACCGCGAATGGAGCAGCCAGCCCCTGGCGGCCGGGCAGAGCGGGTGGGACTGGTTTTCCCTGCACCTGGACAGCGGCGAGCGGCTGATGCTGTTTCGCGTGCGGGAAAACCACAAGCCGCCCTATATCACCGGCACCTGGATCGAGCCCAACGGCCGCACCCGGACCCTGCACAAGGATGATATCCAGCTCACCCCGCTGGCGGACTCCAAGGTGGCTGGGCGCACGCTGCCCACCCGCTGGCGCCTGCGCATTCCCGGCCACGGCCTGGATATCAATGCCGAGGCACTCAACCCCAAGGCCTGGATGAACCTGCGCATTCCTTATTGGGAAGGCCCGGTGCAGTTGAGCGGCAGCCATTCCGGCAGCGGTTACCTGGAGATGACCGGTTATTAACGAGGTATTCGTGAGTACCAGTCATTAGTTATTTACCCAATATTCATTTATCTCTCGCGTCAAACTGTGAGTGGTTTTTTGTTGAACTAATAAAGTGTCGATTCATGATTTCGACTCAATATTCTTTTCCCCTGCGCAGCATTTATCTTTTTTCTCAAAGACGGAGAATTCGCTCAACTTAAATATCACTGAGGTTCTCCGTCATGTTCAGCCTGAAAAAATCCGCAGCCCTGTTCCTTACCTTGCTGGCCTTGTCTTCCGTGGTCGGCGTGCAGGCCGAGGAGTCCGGCGCCTTTGTCGAAAGAAACCGCGCACTGAGCGCGGGCTCGACGCAAAACTGAAGTTTCAAGTTCAAGCGGCCGCTGCTGGAAAGTAGGCGGCCGACTCTTTTGTGTGGCTGAAAACTGGGTTGAAAAGTTGTTCGCCAACCCCGGAGAAAGTTATGAAACCAGGATTATCTGCGATGAAATCCAAACCCATGAAGTTTGCCGCATTGTCGGCCGTCAGCCTGGCGCTGCTGTCGGCGTTGTCCGGCTGCGGTCCGGATCAGGTACTGGCCCCGCCTGCGCCGCCGACGGTTTCGGTGAGCCAGCCGGTGAACCGGCAGATCATCGATTGGGACAGTTTCACCGGACGTTTCGAGGCGACCGATTCGGTGGAAGTGCGTTCGCGGGTCAGCGGCTACCTGGAAAAGGTCGCCTTCACCGACGGCGCCATCGTCAAGAAGGGCGACCTGCTGTTCGTCATCGATTCGCGCTCCTTCCAGGCCGCGGTGGTCCAGGCCCAGGGCAAGCTGGCCCAGGTACGTTCGCAGCTGGCCCTGGCCGAGCAGGAGTATGCCCGGGCCAAGGTGCTGATCGAATCGAAGACCATTGCCCGCAGCCTGTATGACCAACGCTTGCAGGCGCGGCAGGCGGCCCAGGCCGAAGTCCTGAGCGCCGAAGGCGCCTTGAGCAATGCCCGGCTTGACCTGGAGTTCACGCGCATCACCGCGCCCATGAGCGGGCGGATCAGCCGCAAGCTGATCAGCGAAGGCAACCTGGTCAACGGCGGCAACAACAATGCGACCCTGCTGACCACCATCGTGTCCCTGGACCCCATCGACATCTACTTCGATATCGATGAGCAGAGCTACCTCAAGTACCGCCGCCAGGAGCAGGGCGCCGCGGGCCAGAACCCGGTGCGCATCGCTTTGCCGGGGCAGAGCGAGCCGACCCTGAGCGGGCGCATGGACTTCATCGACAACCGCCTCGACCCGTCCACCGGCACCCTGCGCCAGCGCGCCCGGGTGGCCAACCCGGATTTGCGCCTGAGCCCGGGGCAGTTCGGGCGTGTGCAGTTCTCCGGGCGCCCGAGTTATCAGGCGCTGTTGCTGCCGGACACGGCGATCAGCGTCGATGCCACGCGCAAGGTGGTCTATGTGCTCAATGCGCAGAACCAGGTGGAACTGCGTCCGGTGCAACTGGGCAAGCTGCATGACGGCCTGCGCGAAGTCGCCAGCGGCCTGCTGCCCGAGGACCGGGTAATCGTCGACGGCATCCAGCGGGTGCGCGTCGGCGAGACCGCGACCGCCAGCGAGCAGGCCCTGGCGCTGGCGCCGAAGGCCTCGGCCAGCGAAGGAGCGCCGCTATGAACCTGGGGAAAATCTCCGTCGAACAGCCGGTGCTGGCGATCGTGCTGTCCATCGTGCTGATGATCGTCGGCGGCCTGGCCTACCTGATCCTGCCAACGTCCGAGTACCCGGACATCGCGCCGCCCACCGTGGTGGTGCAGGCGACCTACCCGGGCGCGTCGGCGCAGACCGTGGCCGAGACCCTGGCGATCCCCCTCGAACAGGAGGTCAACGGCGTCGAGGACATGCTCTACATGTACAGCCAGGCGACCTCCGATGGCAGCCTCAACCTGACCGTGACGTTCAAGAGCGGCACCGATGTCGACAAGGCCCAGGTGCTGGTGCAGAACCGCGTGGCCCTGGCCACGCCACGCCTGCCGGAGCCGGTGCAGCGCAGCGGCGTGTCGGTGCGCAAGTCGTCGCCGACCCAGCTGTCGACCATCTTCATTTCCTCGCCCAAGGGCACCTACGACCAGCTCTACGTTTCCAACTTCGCTATCCGTACCGTCGCCGATACCCTCAAGCGCATCGACGGTGTGGGTGACATCAATCCGCTGGGCGCCCGTGAATACTCCATGCGCATCTGGCTCGACCCGGAGCGCGTGGCGTCCTTCAATCTGACACCGGCGGACATCATTGCCGCGGTGCGCGCGCAGAACACCCAGGTGGCGGGCGGGGTGATCGCGCAACCGCCGGTGGCGTCCCAGGCCTTCCAGCCCAACCTGATTTTCGAAGGCCGCCTGAAAGAGCCAGCGGACTTCGACAACATTGTCATCAAGTCCGGCAGCGCCGGGCGCCTGGTGCGCCTGAAGGATGTGGCGCGCACCGAAATCGCCGGCCTGGCCTACGTCAACAACACCTATTACCTGCGCCATCCGGCCATCGGCTTGCAGGTGCTGCAACGTCCCGGCGCCAATGCCCTGGCCACCATGAAGGTGGTCGAGCAGACCATGCAGGACCTGAGCAAGGAATTCCCCGAAGGCATCGAATACAGCATTGGCTACAACCCCACCGCGTTCATCGCCGACAGCATCGGCGAGCTGGGCAAGACCATCTACGAGGCGGTGATCCTGGTAGTGCTGGTGATCCTGGTATTCCTGCAAGGCTGGCGTCCGTCGATCATCCCGATCCTGGCGATTCCGGTGTCGCTGGTGGGGACCTTCGCGGTCATGGCCATGCTCGGTTACTCGATCAACAACCTGACCCTGTTCGGCCTGGTGCTGGCGGTGGGCATCGTGGTCGACAACGCCATCGTCGTGGTGGAAAACGTCGAGCGCCATCTGGCCGAAGGCAAGAGCCCGTTGCAGGCCACGCTGATCACCATGCAGGAAATGGGTGGCGCGCTGGTGGCGATCACCCTGGTGCTCTGCGCGGTGTTCATTCCCACGGCGTTCATTCCGGGGATCTCCGGTGAGTTCTTCCGTCAGTTCGGCATCACCATCGCGGTGGCCACGGCGATCTCGCTGTTCAACTCGGTGACCCTGTCGCCGGCGCTGGCGGCAATGATTCTGCGTCGCCACGACCCCAAGGCGCATCAGGCGCCACGGCGCGGTGTGGCCGGCCTGCTCACGCGCGCAGCGGAAGGTTTCAACCGCGGCTTCCTCAAGCTTTCGGTGGGGTATGCCGGCAGCGTGCGGGGGCTGGTGGCGCGGACTCCATTGATGCTGGCGATCTACGCGGTATTGATCGCGGCCACGGCTTACCTGCTGGTGTCCACGCCCAAGGGCTTCATTCCGGCCCAGGACCGCGGTTACCTGGTGGTGATCGTGCAACTGCCGGAAGGCGCTGCGCTGGAACGCACCAACGAGATTTCCCGGCAGATCGAAGCCATCGCCCTGCAGGTGCCGGGTGTCGATCGGGTGCCGACGTTCTCCGGATTCTCCATGGTCACCGGTACCAGCTCTTCCAACTCGTCCGGCCTGGCGCCGGTGTTCGAGCCCTGGTCCAAGCGCAAGCTGCGCGGCCTGACCTCGGACAAGATCGCCGCCGACCTGCGTGAGCGCCTGAAAGTGGTCAGCGGCGCGTCGGTGATTGTCGCCACGCCGCCTCCAGTCCAGGGCCTGGGCAGCACCGGCGGCTTCTCCATGCGCCTGCAGGACCGTGCCGGCCTGGGCAGCCAGGCCCTGGCCAAGGCCACCGAGCAACTGATCGCCGCGGCCAATGCGACCCAGGGCATGACCGGTGTCTACTCGCCGTTCTCGGCCCGTACGCCGCAGGTGTTCGTCGAGCTGGACCGTGAGCGCGCCGAGATGCTCGGGGTGCCCAGCAGCCAGATCAACCAGGCCATCGAGACCTATTTCGGCTCGACCTACATCAACGACTTCAACCTGGTGGGCCGCACCTATCGGGTGACGGCCCAGGCAGACTTGCCGTACCGGGTCACGCCAGAGGACCTGGCGCGGGTCAAGGTGCGCAACGAGGCCGGTGACATGGTGCCGATCGCCAGCGTCACGCGGTTGCACGAGTCGCTGGGGGTCGAGCGTTTCCCACGCTACAACCTGTTCCCGACCGCGGAAATCAACGGCGACACCTTACCCGGGCTGGGCTCCGACTTCGCCCTGCAAACCATGGAGCGCCTGGCCGAGCAAACCCTGCCACCGGGCATCACCTACCAGTGGACCGACCTGAGCTATCAGCAGACCACCGCCGGCAACATGGGCCTGCTGGTATTCCCGCTCTGTGTGATCTTCGTCTACCTGGTGCTGGCCGCGCAGTACGGCAGCTGGAGCCTGCCGCTGGCGATCCTGCTGATCGTGCCCATGTGTCTGCTGGCCGCCGCCGGTGGCGTGCGCCTGATGGGCCTGGACATCAACATACTGACCCAGATCGGTTTCATCGTGCTGGTGGGACTGGCGGCGAAAAACGCCATCCTGATCGTCGAGGTGGCACGGCAGCAGGAGCAGGACGGGCAGGGCATCGTCGATGCCGTGGTGGAGGCGTGTCGCCTGCGCCTGCGACCGATCCTGATGACCTCCCTGGCCTTCATCCTCGGTGTGCTGCCGCTGGTGCTGTCCGAGGGCGCCGGTTCGGAAATGCGCCAGGCGGTCGGTTCGGCGGTGTTCTTCGGCATGATCGGCGTGACCCTGTTCGGCCTGCTGTTCACCCCGATCTTCTATGTCCTGATCCGCCGTCTCGCCGGGGGCGAGCGGCGGTTGCAGGCCCCATCCAGCGTCTCTGCTTCGGGAGTGGTCCATGAATAACCTGCTGCGTTTTCCCGTCCTGGCCTTTACCGCGGCGCTGCTTGCGGCCTGCGCCGCGCCGACCTTGCCACCGGCTGTCGAGGCGCCCGCCGGGCGTTTCGTCAATGCGCCGCAAATACCGGCGGCGGGCATTGCCGAGCAATGGTGGACGCTGTACCACGACCCCTTGCTCGACCGCCTGGTGGCGCGGGCGCTGGAGGAAAACCTCGACCTGCAGATCGCCCTGGCGCGGATCGATGCCAGTCGTGCCTTGCGCGGCGTCGCGGCCGCCGGCGCGAGCCCCGAGCTGAACCTGGGGGCCAGCGCCACCCGGCAACGGATCTCGGCGGACCAGGCCGGGTTCAGCGACCCCTTGATTACCGAGCCGCTGAGCCTGGGTCTCGATGCCTCCTGGGAGATCGACCTGTTCGGGCGGATTCGCGAAGGCGTGCGGGCCGCCGATGCCGAGCTGCAGGCCAGCGCGGAAGAGGCGCGTGGGGTCAAGGTGGCGCTGGTCACTGAGGTGGTGCAGGCCTATGCCCAGGCGCGGGGGCTGGAAGAGCGCCTGAGCATTGTGCGGCAGAACGCCGAGAGCCAGAGCCGCACCCTGCAACTGACCGAGCAGCTGTATGCGGCGGGCAGCAGCCCGCAGGCCGATCTGCTGCGGGCGCGTTCCCAGTCGGAATCCACTGCGGCCCAGGTGCCGGCCCTGCAACTGGAGTGGCAGCGCTCGTTGCACCGCCTGGCAGTGTTGCTGGCGCAGCCGAGCGAGGCGCTGTACCAACAGTTCGCCGCCAGCCCGGCGCAACTGAGCGAGGTGGATCTAGTGGCTGCCGGCACCCCGGCCGACCTGCTGCGTCGGCGTCCCGACATCCGTGCCGCCGAGGCCCGGCTGATCGCTGCCTACGCGCGGGTCGGGGTGGCCAAGGCCGACCTGCTGCCGCGCCTGAGCCTGTCGGCGGCCCTGGGCTCGCTGGTCGATGGTGTCAGTGCCGCGAACCTGGCCAGCTCGACTTTCTGGCTGGCCGGTATCAATGCCAGCGTGCCGCTGCTGGACGGCGGACGCCGGCGCGCGGTGGTGGAACTGCGCGATGCCGAGGGGCGCCAGGCCTTGCTCGGCTATCGCCGTACCGTGCTCGGCGCGGTGGCGGAAGTCGAGTCGGCCCTCGCCGCGGCCCGGCGCAATGCCGAGAGCCAGCAGCATCTGGCCAGTGCCGCGGCGCAGGCCAGTTCGGCGGCGCAGCAGATCCAGCGCTCCTGGGCCGCCGGCGAGGCGCCGTTTCTCGATGTGTTGCAGGCCCAGCGGGTCGAACTCACCGCTCAGAACGCGCTGTCGCGGATCAAGACCGCGCAGTTGCAGAACCAGGCTGTGCTGGTGCGGGCGCTCGGTGGTTGAACAGGGAGCAACGAATCTGTGGTTCGCGGCGGCATGGGCATTTACAGCGTCTATGCTCAAGCGGCACCGCGCACCTGAAAGGCGCGGGTCTTGTCTTCAATTACAAGGATGAATGTCTATGAAGCCGCTTCACTCTCTGGCCAAAGCCGTTGCCTTGGCCACTCTGTTGTCCGCTGCCAGCCTGCATGCTTACGCCGCCGACATTCCGTTGGCCGGTACCGTGGAGGCCGATGAACTGGTGACCAAGGTGCTCTCCGTGGATGCCGCCAAGCATCGCGTGGTGCTGGAAGGCGCCCAGGGCCAGCCGGTGCATGTGCAACTCAGCGACCAGGCCAAGGACCTGGGCAATTTGAAGGTGGGCGATCAGGTCAATGTGCGGGTCACCCACGCGGTAGTGGCGGTGCTGGACACCGATGTGGAAAAAGGCCTGCCGAATTCCGCTGAGCGTGCCGGGGTGGTTCGCGCCACCAAGGACAACCCCAACCCGGGCGGTGAAGCCTATCGCCAGGTGCAGGTGCAACTGAAGATCACCGACATCGACCTGAAGAACAACCAGCTGACCTTCCAGGGGCCGGCGGGCAACAAGAAGGTCCTGGACGTGGAGAAACCGGAAGTCCAGGCCCGCCTGAAAGACCTCAAGGTCGGCCAGAGTGTGGTGGTGACCTACACCGATGTGTTGCAAGTCACGACACAGCACGAAGGTTGACTGAGACCGGGCGCTGGTCGCTGTGGCGGCCGGCGCGCCGGATCTCGGGAGGTCCGTGCGGGGAGTTGAACGAAGGTGAGCGGAATGACAAATTTTCCGTCAGCTTTGTGTTCAGAATTCTTCAGAATATGTGCACGGACTTTCTTTTCCTGTTCGATTAAAATAGTTCTCGTTCGCCCGGTGCAAGGGCTCTTTACCGGTGCATGGATTGCCAGGCCAGAGCACTGGGCGAACACCCTCTTCGGGGTTCCCGCCCCGCGATTTCCGTAACGCCGCTCATGCAGCCCGCACAGCTTCGACGCCTGTTGCCAGCGGTTGCCAGGAGCGATCGGCTCCCCCTCCAGCAAGACGCCTTAGCGACACAGCCGCCTGCTGCATCGCCTGTCGCCTTGGCCAGTTTCAGCCTCGGGACACGGTGGTGCACAGCTGCAGGCCCAGCGCGCGCATGACCTTGACCACGGTATCGAAGCGCGGCTTGGCCCCCGGGGCAAAAGCCTTGTAGAGGCTGGCCCGGCCCTGGCCGGTGGTCTTGGCAATCTGCGTCATGCCCCGGGCCCTGGCGACGTGGCCCAGGGCGCGGATCAGTTCGTCGGTATCGCCATCGGCCAGGACCTGGGACAGGTATTCGCTGATCGCCTGGTCGCTGTCGAGCAGGGTGGCGATGTCGAAGGGAACCAGTGTGTCGGACATATCAGAACTCCTTGGCCAGGGAACGGGCCTGGCAGATATCGGCAGGCTGGCTGGACTTGTCGCCACCCAGCAGCAGGACGATGAGGGTATTGCCGCGAACCGTGAAATAGAGGCGGTAGCCGGCGCCTGTGTTCACGCGCATTTCCGAGAGACCGCCGCCGAGGTTTTTCACATCGCCCAGGTTGCCCGCCGAAGCCCGCTCGATACGCCGAGCGATGGCTATCCTGGCGCGCAGGTCCCGTAGTGTGGTGTGCCATTGGGCAAAGACGGTCGTCTGCAGGATCTCGTAATCCATGAGAACTGTATCCATATAGAGACAAAATAAAAAGAGGTAATGACCCCCAGGCGACTGACGGTGCACCTGAAGACGTCATGGGAAGGTAAGCAGGAGGGGAGTGGGCGAGGCGGGCTGTTTCGTATCGGCATGTTGTCGATCAGGGCTGGCGAAACACCCTGTAGCCATTGCCCTGCGGTGGCTGCTGGAAAGGGCCAGCATCAGCCGTTCTGGCTGATGCTGTGGGACGCAAAATCAGAGAGTGGGCAGGCCCAGCGCCGCGGCGCATTCCTGGAGCGAGCGTTGTTGGGTGTCGGCGTACAGCTGCAGTTCATCGATGGTCGGGCGCCCCAGGGCCCGCTCGAAAGCCTGCCGGTTGGAGTGGCCGGCGTAGTGGCTTTGCGCATCGTCGCCCAGGTTGGACTGGAAGATTCCGGCGGCGCTGACCGGCAGGAAGTCCTCGTACACCAGCGGCTCGGCCCGCACATGCCCGGCGCGGATCAGCGCCTCCAGGCTCGTCGGCCGATCCGCCTGCTGGCGCGCGGCCAGGCCCTGGTTGCTGACGAAGTAGCGGAAGTACGCCAGGCCCTGTTCACGCATGGCTTCATGGTTGTCGGGAAAGGCGCGGAAGTGCTCGGCCATCAGTGTGTTGTAACGCTGGGCGTTGGCTTCGTTGGGGAAGTCACCCAGGGCGTCGCGTGCAGCGTTCAACAGTTGGTCGTACAGCGCCCGGCCTTTGGGGGTGAGGGCGGCGCCGCGCTGTTCGATCTCGCCGAAGCGCGCACTGTGGCTGCCGCGGCTGTCGGGCTGGTCGGTGAAGGATACGGCTTCCTCCAGCGCCTTGAAGCTGGTCTGACGCAGCAGGATCGGGCATTCCCGGCGTGGCGGGCCTTCGATCACCGCCTTGGGCGTGATGCCGTGGGCGGGCATCAGTGCTTGCACCTGGTCGATGTCCAGGGTGCGCGGTGTCAGGTGGTTGATGTGCGGCCCCTTGAACGCCACCACGTCGGCGATCAGCCGGTGCTGGGCACTCAGTTGCTGGTACTGCCCGGCCGTGACCGTGGCGCTGTGATGCCAGCGGAAGGTTTCCAGGGCCTGCTCGACGAATTCCTCGGCGGCGCGGTCATCGAGGCCGCCCTGGGTTTCGGCCTGATCGATCAGGGCCAGGGCGCGCGGGGTGAAAATGCTCCGGCGCGCCAGCACCGATTCGGCGAAGTCGCGCAGCTGCGGATTGTCGATCAGCTCCAGGCGCAGCAGCGAGGTGAAGACCCGGAACGGGCTGACCTGCAGGGCGCTCTCATGCACCGCGCGAAAGGCCGTGGAATGCACCGGCACCCCGGCCGGGGTGAGGTCGTAGTAACCCACCGGCTGCATGCCCATCACCGCGAACAGCCGGCCCAGGGTCGCCAGTTCCGTGGCGGTACCGACGCGAATGGCGCCGTGGCGTTCCAGGTCCAGGCGCTGGATTTCGCCGGTGCTGCGCAGCTGGCGGGCGATCCTCTCGTCGCTGCCCAGGACCCCGGCGTTGACCTGGGCCACCAGCTCCATCAGGGCGCCGTACAGCGGCACTTCCTCGCGGTACATGTCCGACATCGCCCGTGAAAAACGTTGGCGGATCAGGTCTGGGCTGACGAAGCTCTGCAGGCTCATAAACAAGGATTCCCGGCGTAGTGAGACAAAGAGGGTAGCGGTGTTGGCTGGGCCTGATTCTGGTCGGCGCGGGGTGTGCTGACAAACGAAGTTTCTTCCGGACTTCATTCTGCAAATGAATGCAGGCGGGCAGGGCGGCTGCACGGTTTGCCCTGGGCGGGCATGGGCCCTCGCGGCCAGGCGAGCCGTAGCGGTTTCCGGGGGGCTGAGCGGTGATGGCTATTTGCCGTTGCGCTGATAGACTTCTGAACACGACCGCATCCCATGGCTTGCGTACCGTTCAACGGAGGCGACTTGGCCTTGACGCCGCACAATGGAGGAAAGGGACTTTCACTGGCCAGGAGGCTATACAAGACGCGAATTCTGGGGCTGGCCCTCGGTTTCCTTTGCGTGTCCGCGGGCATGTACCCGCTGCGCCCGCCGCCCTGGGTCTGGGCGTTCATGCTGTTCAATGCCTTCATCTGGCCGCACCTGGCATACCAGTGGGCGTGCCGCTCGGCAGTGCCGTTTCGCGGCGAGCATCGCAACCTGTTGATGGATGCCTTCCTCGGCGGGTTCTGGGTGGCGGCCATGCACTTCAACCCGCTGCCGACCACCACCACCCTGTCGCTGATGGCGATGAACAATATCGCCCTGGGCGGCGTGCCGTTTTTCCTTGCCGGTTGCCTGGCGCAAGCGCTGGGGATCGCTGTCGGGCTGCTGCTGTTCGGCGTCGGGTTCGTGGCCCAGAGCAGTGCGCTGCAACTCTATGCCTGCCTGCCGATGCTGACCCTGTATCCGCTGGCCCTGGGGTTTATCTGCTACCAGCAGGCCAATGTCCTGTCCCGGCACAAACGCGAATTGTTGGCCCTGAGCCGCACCGACAGCCTGTCGGGCCTGCTCAATCACGGGGCCTGGAAGGACCAGCTGGAAATCGAGTTCCAGCGTTGCCGGCGCCAGGCCTCGACCCTGAACCAGGGCGGCGCCATCGCGCTGATCGACATCGACCATTTCAAGGCCATCAACGACACCTACGGCCATGTCGCCGGCGACATCGTGTTGCGCCAGCTGAGCAAGCTGCTCAAGCAGAACCTGCGGATCAGCGACCAGGCCGGGCGCTACGGTGGCGACGAGTTCTGCGTGATCCTGCCGGACGTGCCGCTGGAGCATGCCGCCGAACTGATGGAGGCCTTGCGTTGCCGTTTCGGCGGTTTGGGCTATGAGCAGAATCCGGCCCTGCAGGTCAGCCTGAGCATCGGCCTGGCCGCCTATTCCCCGGACCACAGCGATGCCCTGGACTGGTTGAACGATGCCGACCAGGCTTTGTACGAGGCGAAAACCACCGGCCGCAACAAGGTCAGCTGCCGCCGCGGCGACCACTCGCCAAAGGCCCTGCTGAACTCCTTGTGAGGCCGCTCGCAGAGCATTGCGCCAGCATGGAGGGTGGCGAATTTGTCAGGTAGGGTGGGCGGGCACCTTCCGACACGAAACAAGGACCGATTCATGACGCAGACTTCCCCTCGCTCATTGCTGGCCGCCCGTATCGGCCTGACCCTCGCCCTTGGCCTGCTGGCCACCCACGCCAGCGCCGCCCCCCACCCCCAAGTACAGAACGATGCGCAGCAATACCAGGGCGATGCCCTGAAACTGCTGGAGCGCCTGGTGAACATCGACTCGGGCTCCGGCTACGAGGCGGGGCTGAACCAGGTGAGCGACATCGCCATCGCCGAACTGAAGAAGCTTGGCGCCAGCATCGAAAAAGTCCCCAACGGCGCTGCCGGCGGCAACCATGTGCTGGCCACCCTCAAGGGCACCGGCAAGGCCAGGATCCTGCTGATGGCGCACATGGATACGGTGTTCAAGGAAGGCACCGCGGCCGAGCGGCCGTTCCGCATCCAGGACGGTCGCGCCTACGGCCCCGGGGTGATGGACGACAAGGGCGGCATCGTCGCCGGGATCTATGCGCTGAAGGTCCTGGATAACCTCAAGTTCAAGGACTACGCCCAGATCACCTTCCTGCTCGACGCCAGCGAGGAAACCGGTTCCGAGATCGCTACCGACTTGATCAAGAAAACTGCCAAGGCCCACGACGTGACCTTGAACCTGGAACCGGGGCGCCCGGCCGATGGCCTGGTGGTGTGGCGCAAGGGCAGCGCCACGGCGCTGGTCGAGGTCAAGGGCAAGGCGGCTCACGCCGGGGTCGCGCCGGAGCTGGGGCGCAACGCGGCGATGGAAGCGGCACACCAGATCCTGCAACTGGGCAAGCTGGGGGATGAAGCGAAGAAAACCACCATCAACTTCACCGTGCTCAAGGCCGGCGACCGCACCAACGTGATTCCCGACCAGGCCACCGCCAAGGCGGATGTGCGGGCGGCGGTGCCGGAGGAGTTCGACCGCATCGAGAAGGACCTGGCGCGGGTGTCGGCCAACAAGCTGATCGCCGACACCGAAGTCAAGACCACCCTGCAACGCGGCTTGCCGCCGATGCCGCAGACCGAGCAGTCCGATGCGCTGGTGGCCATGGCCCAGGGCATCTACGGCGAGCTGGGGCGCAAGCTGACCATCGAGGGCAGCGGCGGGGCGGCGGACTCCAGCCTGTCGGCCGGCGTCGGTACGCCGACCCTGGATGGCTTCGGCATCGTCGGCGGCAATATCCACACCCCCGAGGAATACGCCGAAGTCGAGAGCGTGGCGCCGCGCATCTACCTGCTGGCGCGGATGATCATGGAGCTGTCGGCCAAGCAGTGATTGCAGGAACAGACGCACGGCATTCTCTGCATGGCCGGACCCTGTAGCCCTGTAGCCCTGTAGCCCTGTAGCCCTGTAGCCGCTGCCGAGCCCGCGAGGCTGCGATCGACTGCGCAGCAGGCGCAAGGATCTCAAGACCGCTGGAGGACCTGCGGTCCTGTCGCAGCCTCGCAGGCTCGGCAGCGGCTACAGGGGTGGCGACAGGCGCCCCCGATCCCTCTGCCTATACTCGAAAGCCTCGTCCCCCACAGCGGAGCTTTCAATGAGCAGCAACCACCTCACCGAATACTCTGACGCCAGCCCCGAAGTGCGGGCGGTGTTCGATGACATCATGCGTACCCGCCAGGTCGACCAGGTGAACAACTTCTGGAAATGCCTGGCGGCCCATCCGCCGACCCTGCGGCGTACCTGGGACAGTCTCAAGGAGATCATGGCGCCGGGGGCGCTCGATCCGTTGACCAAGGAGCTGATCTACGTGGCGGTCAGCGTCACCAACAACTGCCCGTATTGCATCGCTTCGCACACCGCCGCGGCGCGCAAGGCAGGGATGACAGAGGCGATGTTCGGCGAGTTGCAGGCGGTGGTCGGCATGGCCAACGAAACCAATCGCCTGGCCAACGGCTACCGGGTGCCGCTGGATGATGCGTTCAAGCTTGAATGAGCCTGTGACCCGCAGGGCTGCGGCCCTCGGCGCTGCTCGTATCGGCCAGCGCCGTCATCAGGTTTTCAGGCCGCCGCTGCCTTGGCCTGGGTGGCGAGCAGCGGCACGGCGCGCACCAGGTCGCCGGGTTGCAGTTGCAGGCGCTTGGCGCTGAGGCGGTCCACCAGCAGGCAGCCGGACACCAGGCGGCCGCGGGCGCTGGTGACGCGGCAGCTTTCCAGGCGGCGGTTGTGGATCAGCCAGGTCGGCGCGTCGTCGTCCGGGGTGCCCACCAACAGCGGCAGCACCTGGCTTTCGCGCACCGCGCGGACTTTGCTCAGCTCGGCCTCGATCACCGGCCCGCCGTCGAAGATGTCGATATGGCCCTGATGGGCAAACCCTTCGTGGCGCAGGATGGCCAGCGCCGCCTCGGCGTTTTCGTGAGCCTGGCCGATCGCGGCCTGGGCCGGTTCGCTGAGCAGGCAGGTGTACAGCGGCTGGCGCGGCAGCAGTTCGGCGATAAAGGGTTTGTGGCCGAGGCTGGAGAGGTGGTCGGCCTGGACGAAATCCATCTGCAGAAAGTGCCGGCCCAGGCTGTTCCAGAACGGTGAGCAGCCGTTCTCGTCGCCCTTGCCGCGCAGCTCGGCGATCAGCTTGTCGCCGAACAGGTGCGGGAACTCGGCGACGAACAGCAGGCGCGCCAGGGACAGCAGGCGGCCGTTGCTGTCACGGCGCTGGTCGGGGCGCAGGAACAGCGAGCAGAGCTCCGATTGGCCGGTCATTTCATTGTTCAGGAACAGGGTCGGGATCTGCCGCCGGATCCCCAGGTTCGGCGCCGAATTGACGGTCATGCCGACCCGGTAGCTGTACCAGGGTTCGCGCAGGCCCACGGCGCCGGTCAGGGCGCTGATGCCGACCACTTGCTGGTCGTCGTCTTCGAGCACGAACAGGTAGTCGGCGTCGGCCCGTTCCACCTGCTCGGCAAAGGTCCGCTGGGCCCAGCGGATCCGATGGGTCAGGCGATCCTGGTTGGCCGGCAGAGTGGTCAGCCCCAGGCCCGCGCGCTGGGCCAGGGCCATCAGCGCGGGCAAGTCAGTCATGCGTACCGGGCGAACGATCATGATGCAGCTCCTTCTGCGCGCCTGTTGTGGCGGCGAATGCAAACGTGTCCGGGATTCTTCATAGGGCGACCAGCCGTACCGGGTCGCCGGTTTGCAGTTGCAGGGCCTGGAAGCTTTCCGGGTCCAGGTTGACCAGGTCCCCCGGCGCTTCGTCCAGGTGCACCAGGGCGGCCCGGTATTGCCCCAGCCGCTCGTTGCTCGCCAGCCAGGCCCGGCCGCTGCCGCTCTGCGGGCCCGGGCAGGCGTTGGCGATCAGGCTGTGGCGGATGGAGCGAACGCCGTTGTGGCGGGCGTACAGCGTCGGGCCGCCGTCGAACAGGTCGACATAGTGGTTGGCTTCGAACCCCTCGCGCAGCAGGATCTCGTAGGCCTCGCGACCCTGCGGGTGGACCTGGCCGATGCAGTCCTGGGCCGCCTTGGGCAGCATCGGGATGTAGATCGGGTATTGCGGCATCAGGTCGGCGAGGAAGCTGCGGCTTTGCAGGCCGCACAGGCGCTCGGCCTCGACATAGGGCAGGTCGAAGAAGTGCTTGCCCAGGGCATCCCAGAACGGCGAGTGGCCATCGTCGCTGCTGTAGCCGACGATCTCGGTGATGCTGGTGTCGGCGAAGCGCGCGCCATGGGCGGCGATAAACAGCAGGCGGGCCCTGGAGAGCAACTCCGCCATGGGCGTGCCGACCAGGTCCGGGTCGATATGAAAGCCGCGCAGCAGGCTGTGGTTGCTCAGGTCCTGGCACAGCGACAGGGTCGGCACGCCGTGCTGCACGTTCAGCTCCCGCGAGCTGCTGACGAAAGGCCGGTTGCGCAGGCTGTAGAACGGCGCGGAAAACCCGGCCATGGCGAGGATTTCCGAGCAGCCGCGCAGCTGGCCGCGGGCCGGGTCGTGCAGGACAAAAAAGTAGTTCTCCGGCCCCGGCGCCTGCACGTTGGCGGCGAAGGAGGCGCAAGAGTCGAGAATCTTGTCCAGCAGGTGCTGTCGATCGTCCGGCAGGGACGTCACCCCCACCAGGCTTTCACGGGCCAGCCGTTGCAACTCCGGCAAATCGTCTGGCGCAACTGGGCGTAAGACCAGCATGGATGTACTCCTGTATCAAAATGATCGACGCCTGGTCGCGAGACCCGGGGCGCCGAACCTGACAATCACTGTCGGTTTCCACGCATTACTGCCACGGCCCGCGAGGGCGGGCGGTGGCACGCAGGCACCTGTCGGCGCCCGCTCGGATTCGCCGGGGCACCTTCATGGTGCCGCGGCGGCCGGGGGTGTTGATTAAAGTGGATCGACCAGCGCCGTATTGGCGCCCAGCTTGTTGAGGAAAAACAGGTAGACCAGGCCGATGGCAATCCAGATGCAACCGAGTTTCTGCGCATCGACCCCCATGTTGTACATGATCGCGCAGACAATTAGGAAGCCGATCACCGGACAAATCAGGTGACGCACCACTTGGGCCGACTTGTTGCGGCGCCAGTAGTGATTGATCACGGTCAGGTGCAGCAGCATGAAACCGCTCAGGGCGCCGAAGTTCACCAGGGAGGTGAGGGTGTCCACCGAGTTGATGAACAGGTAGCAGATCAGCAGCGACAGCACCGCCACTAGGTAGATGCTGACGTGCGGCGTGTTGTGCCTGGGGTGGACCTTGGCCAGGATCTTCGGCAGCTTGCCGTCGCGGGCCATGCCGAACAGCAGGCGCGACACCGCCGCTTGCGAGGTGATGGCGACCGCCACGCCCCAGGCCAGTGCGGTGGCCACCGCGGTCAGGGTCGCCAGCCAGCTGCCGCCGGCGATTTCGGCGATCTCGTAGAAGGCGGTGTCGGCCGACTTGAAGCCCATGCCGGCGGCCAGGTCGGTGGCGATCCAGGTCTGCACCACGAAGATCGCGCCCATCACCAGCAAGGTAATCAGCGCGGCGCGGCCGACGCTCTTGCCCGGCTCGCTCTTGATCTCTTCGGCCAGGGTGGAAATGGCATCGAAACCGAGGAACGACAGCACGGCGATCGACACGCCCTGCATCAGCATGCCGAAGTGGAAATGCTCCGGGCTGTACAGCGGCGCCAGGGTCAGCTGGCCGTTACCGGTGCCACCGTGCAGGGCGTTCCAGGCGTAGAACAGGAAGATCCCCAGCACCACCAGCTGCGCCAGGAGAAACACGATGTTCATCCGTGCGGTGAAGGTGATGCCGCGCAGGTTGACGAAGGTGGCGCTGACCAGGAACGCGAGGATGAAGCCGACCTTGGGAATGTCCGGGTACAGGTGGTTCAGCGCCATGGCCGCATAGACGTACAGCAGCGGCGGGATCAGCAGGTAGTCGAGCAGCATCAGCCAGCCGGCGATGAACCCGACATGGGGGTTGAGCCCGCGCTGGGCGTAGGAGTAGACCGAGCCGGCGATGGGAAAGGCGCGGGCCATGCTGCCGTAGCTGAGGGCGGTGAAGAGCATCGCCAGCATGCCGATGATGTAGGCCAGCGGCACCATGCCCGGTGCTTCCTGGTTCACGTAGCCATAGACCCCGAACGGGGCGATCGGGATCATGAAAATCATCCCGTAGACCACCAGGTCGCGCAGCGTCAGGCCGCGCTTGAGTTCCTGTTTGTAGCCGAATTCTTCAATCTCCATGAAGAGGTTCTCCTTGTCAGCCAAAGGGGGGGCGGATGCCTGACGCTGATGTCGATGGACGACCTGGAGCGGCAGGCAATGTATTTGAACCTGGCAGGTTTAAAGACACGCCACGGCGGTTTTTATAGTTGTTGTACCGGTACAGCAAACAGCTTTTTTACAACCACAGCTCCATCCTGATTCACAGCCTTTTCTACAACAGCGGCGCCAGATAATCCGTCCAGCACTGTATGGCTTGCGGGGTGCGCAGCAGGTCGTTGCGCACCTCGATCAATACCGAATCCAGCCCGCGGGCATCGCCGTGGGCCGGCACGGTCATGTCGCCCAGGGCGTCGATCTTGTACGGCTCGTTGCCGGCGATCTTCACGTCGTGGACCGACATGCCTTCCAGCAGGCGCCGGGCGTAACCCTCGGCGCGATCGAACAGCACGCCCATCTCCAGCGTGCGGCGCTGGCCGTAGTACAGCGGGGTGAAACTGTGGATGCCCACCACCCGCACCGGCCGGCCCGCGGCCAGGCGCGCATCGATCAGCCCGCTCAGGCGCGCATGAAAGGGCCTGAACAGCTGCTTGCGGCGATACTCGCGGGTGGCTTCGTCGAGGTGCTGGTTGCCCGGGATCTGGTAGATCTCGCTCTGCAACGGAATGCTGTCGTGGGCCTGGCACGGGCGGTTGAGGTCGATCAGCAGCCGCGAATAGTTGGCCGTCAGCAGGGTGGCGCCGAGGGTCTGCGAGAGGTTTTCCGCCAGCTCCAGGGCACCGGGGTCCCAGGCGATGTGCTCGCGCGCCGCTTCCGGGTCCAGGCCGAGGTCGTTGAGCGCCGCCGGGATATAACGGCTGGCGTGCTCGCAGACCAGGATCAGCGGGTGCGCGGAGTCTTCTCGCAGCAGCCGGTAGGCCGGTCGGGTGTACAGCCCCAGTTCAGCGGTTTCAGTACAGGTGTGCATAGTGCTCACAGAGTTGGGCAGGGGTCAGGTGCTCGGTCAGTTTCACTTCCTGGTGTTTGACGGCGAAATAGGTTTCCAGCAGCGGGGCTGGCAGGGCTTGCAGCAGTTCCGGGCAGTTGCGCAGGCAGTCCAGCGCCTGCGGCAACGAGGCCGGAAGGGCGACGATGCCGCGCTCCTGGCGCTGTTCTGCGCTCAGTTCGTCCGGCACTTCGTCGGTCACGGCGCGCAGGGGCAGCTTCTGTTCGATGCCCAGGCGCCCGGCGATCAGCACCGCGGCCATGGCCAGGTGCGGCGAGGCGGTGGCGTCCAGCGCGCGGAATTCCAGGTTGTACTGCGGCGCCACGGGCTTGCCGCCGATGCTCACGGTGGGGCAGATGCGCAGCGAGGCTTCGCGGTTGCGCTGGCCCAGGCAGGCGTAGGAAGCGCTCCAGTGATGGGGCTGCAAGCGTGCGTAGGAAATCGGCGTTGGCGCGGTAAAGGCGCAGAGCGCGGGCAGGAACTTGAGCACCCCGGCCGCCCAGAATTGGCCGAGGGACGACAGGCTGTTGGCCCGTCCTTCCTCATACAGCACCGGCGTGCCATCCAATTTCTGCAGGCTCAGGTGCAGGTGCACGCCATTGCACACTGCGTGTTCCGCGGTCTTGGGTGCGAAGCTCAGGCCGTGGCCGAGTTGCCGGGCGATCTCGCGGGTGATCTCGCGCACGTTCACCGCGCGGTCGGCGGCGGCCACGCCCTGGGTCGGGCGGCAGGTGATTTCGTACTGGTGCTTGCCGTATTCGGGCAGGAACATTTCCGGCTCGACGCCCGCGGCGCGCAAGGCGCTGAGCAGCCAGCCACCGAAGTCCGCGCCCTGGCGCTGGGCCTGCAGGGAGAAGGCCAGGCGTTCCGGTTGCGCGGTGGCACTGTGCAGGTTGAATTCGTGCTCGAAGGCGGCGGTGATCTGCAGCCCCAGCTCGCTGGCGTAGCGCTGCACTTCGTTGCGCAGCAGGGTGCGCGGGCAGGCGGCCCAGGGCTGGCCGTCGGTCTCGCAGATGTCGGCGTGGATAAAGTCCAGCGGCGAGGCGCTGGCGTCCGGGCCGTTGCCGACCTGGACCCGGCTGGCCAGGTCGGGGATCAGCCGCAGGTCGCCACGGGCGCCCCAGGGGTTGGGCTCGGCAATGATGTCCTGCGGGGTCAACGCGCTGTTGGCCGGGACCCAGCCGCAGCCGGCGCTGGTGTAGCTGTCCAGTTCGTCGCTGGGGAACGAGCGGCCACGGCTGACGCCGATCAGGTCGGTGGTGAGCAGGGTGGTCATGGCCACCGGCTGCAACGGCTCGTTGTTCCGGCTCATGCCTGCATCTCCCGCAGGCGGCCGAGCACGGTCCGGGTATCGGTGATCCAGCAGTAGCCCTTGATCGCATTCAGGCAGGCCTGGTGCCGGGCGTCGGTGTAGGTGGCGCAGGCGTCTTCCACCAGGGTCACCAGGTAACCGCGGTCGGCGGCGTCGCGCACCGCCATGTCGACGCACTGGTCGGTGACGATGCCGGCGACGATCAGGTGACGGGTCTGCAGGTTGCGCAGCACGTAGTCGATGTTGGTCGAGTTGAAGACCCCGGAGGAGGTCTTGGGCAGGACGATTTCGTTCTCCTGCGCCGCGAGTGGCTCGATGATCGCCGCCTGCGGGCTGCCCTTGGGCAGGTGCATGTCCGACAGCTTGTGGTCCAGCGAGCGGTCGCGGCCATCGGCGGTCAGGCTTTCGATAATGGTGTGCAGCACGTTCTGCCGGGCGCCGCGCATGGCCGCCAGGAGCTTCTGCTGGTTGGGAATCACCTGCTCACGGGTGCGCTTGATGAAGTACTCGGCGTCCGGCACCTGCAAATGCGGGTCGAGCTGCGGGTCGAGCCAGGCCCGTTGCATGTCCACCAGCAGCAGGGCGGTGTGATCGAGGGTGAATGGCAGGTCGCGGGGCGAGTGGTGGGGAAGGCAGACCATCCTTATTTGTCCTCCAGCAGGTGAGTGGCGAATTCGTTGCGCAGGGCGTCGATGCCTTCCAGGCGTCGGTCCAGGTCGGTGCTGCGCAGGCTCAGGCTGGCGACCAGCGCCTCGACCTGGGCCAGGGCCGGCACCAGGGTGTCGAAGGCCGAGGCCGACTCCACCGGGGCGCTGATGATCAGGTCCGCCAGCTCCCGCAGGGGCGAGGCGTAGATGTCGGTGAACAGCACCACCCGCGCATGCCGCGCCTTGGCCGCGCTGGCCACGCGCAGGGCCTGGCTCTGGTAGCGGCGGTAGTCGAACAGCAGGACGATGTCCTGGCGCTGCACGTCATACAGGCGGTCGGGCAGTTGCGCGTTGTCGTCCAGGGCCATGCAGCCGGGGCGCATCAGGCGCAGGTGATTGAGCAGGTAGCTGGCGAGAAAGTTGCTGAAGCGCCCGCCGTAGCAGTACAGCGCGTGCCGGCTGTCCAGCAGCCAGTCGACCAGGATGCGCACGTCTTCGGGCTGGGTCAGGGCCTGGGTCTGTTCCAGGCTGCGCAGGCTGCCTTGCAGGTAATGGCTCCAGGCATCGTCCCGAGGGACCTGGGCCCGCGGTTGCAACAGGGTGCTGGGCGAACGCAGGCGATCGTCCATGTCGCTGAGCAACGCTTCCTGGAACTGCGCATAACCGCCGAAGCCGAGTTTTTTCACCAGCCGCACGATGGTCGGGTCGCTGACGCCGGCGTGTTCGGCCAGCCGCGACATGGGCCCCAGGCCGTTGCGCGGGTAATGGTCGAGCAGGGCACGGATGACCTTGCGCTCCGAAGGCGTGAGGTCGAGGGCCGGGTCGGTGATCTGGTCTCTGAGAGACGGCATAAAACGCCTTCGCGAGTGGAATGTCGTTTTTGTTTCACTGAAAGTGAAAACAGTATTTATGTAATTTACGCTACATGTCTAGTGAAAAATGGAAGCGCCCGCGAACGCCCTAAAAGAGGGCGAAAAAGCCCAGGTTTATTGGCTGTTCGAGGTTTTTTGGGGCACGCCATCAGCGCGGCAGGGTGCCGCGAAAGGCCGCGCTCAGGGCGCGCAGGGTTTCCTCGGAGCGGGCGTCGGTGGGCCGCGCAAGCAGGACGATTTCGCTGACCGGCAGCAGCGGCAGGCCGAGGCATTCGCCAACCTCCACCGCACCGGCCGGCGCCACCCGATGGGCCAGCGCCGCCACTCCGAGCCCGGCGCTGACCGCGGCGCAGACGGCCATCACGCCACCGCCGATAAACACTTCGGTCCAGGGAATGCCGGCGTCGTCCAGCACGCGCACGGCGATATGCCGCACGCCACAGGGCGCGGCCATGGTCGCCAGCCGCAGCGGAGTGCCTGGTGCCTGTTGCCAGGCCGGCGCGGCGAACCAGCCGAAGCGCTCGACCACCAGCACTTCGCCGTCCTGGCGCGCGCCTTCGTTGCGCACGATGACCGCGTCCAGTTCCTCGCGGTCGAAGGCCGCCGTCAGGTCCCGGGAGGAGGCGATGCGCACCTCGATGATCAGCAACGGATCGTAGGCGGCGATGCGGCTCAGCAGTTGCGGCAATTCCGCGCCGGCGACGTGGTCGCTGATGCCGATGACCAGCCGTCGCGCCGGCGCCGCCTGCATGTCGCCCAGGGCCCGCTCATGGGCGCGCAGCAGTTCGCGGGCGGCCTGCATGAACTGCTCGCCGACCGGGGTCAGGCGCACATGCCGCGGCGTGCGCTCCAGCAGGCGATAGCCGAGGCGTTCCTCCAGGCGCTTGAGCTTGAGGCTGATGGCGGCCTGGGAGGTGTCCAGCGCCTGGGCGGCGCGGGTGAAGCTGCCGAAGTCGGCGATCAGCACGAAGGCGTGCACGGTGTCGATGTCCAGCGGCCTGAGGGGTTCGCTCATATCGGATACTTATCGCAGATATATTTGCCGATATCTTGTTGTAATGGCTGGTCCTGCGCAAGCTGGCAACACCTTCACGCACAGGAGCATCGCCATGTTGGCCAAACAGTATTCACACCGCCTGCCCGCCGATTACGACATGGGCGTGATCCGCCATCGCGCCGCGGATCGCGGGCCCTTGTGGGACGAGGTCGACGGTTTGCTGTTCAAGGTCTTCGCCGGCCAGGAGCGGGGCGTGCACGGCGCGCGGCATAACCTGTACGCCTCGATCTACCTCTGGGCCGATCCGGCGGGCGCCGCGCGGTTTCTCATGGGCAGCGGTTTCGACAGCGTGATCGACTCGTTCGGCCGTCCGCACATCGAGTCCTGGTTGCCCCTGGACTGGCGCCGCGGTTCCAGCAACCAGGCGCGGACCCTCTATCGCGAACACCTGGCGATCGATCCGCTGGCGGACCGCGCCAGGTTGCTGGCCGAGCAGGTCGAACACAATCAACGGCTGGCCGATGACCCGGACACCTTCGCCGTGTTCGTCGCCCTCGACCTGCAGGCCTGGGAGCTGGTGCGCTTCACCCTTTCGGCCAGCACGCCCGACCGCACACGCGGCGCCGAGCGCTACGAGGTGCTGTACCTGGCCCGGCCAGGGCTCGCCAGCGCTTAAGTCTGGCGGCGACAAGTTGGGAATCCCCCGGCGACACATGATACAAACGCAGCCACATTGCCCCCTGCGTCCATTCAACGTCGAGAGATTCCCCGTGCCGGCCACCCGCTTGACCCTGATCTGCCATGCCCGAACCGTCGCCCAGAAGCTGGCGCGTTTTCCGCTGGACGAGCCGCTGGAGATGGACTGGCAGGCGCTGGCGGGCTCGCGGGCCGCGGCGTTCAAGCGTGCGCCGCGCCTGCTCAGCGCTCCTGAGCAACGGGCGCGGCAGACCGCTGCCTTGTATGGCGCCAGCGTGGAGACGGTGCCGGCGTTGCGCGACTGTGACATGGGCCGCTGGCAGGGCCTGGCCCTTGACGATCTGCAGCGTGAGCAGCCCGAGGCCCTGCAAACCTGGCTGGCCGACAGCCACTCGGCGCCCCACGGCGGCGAGTCGGTGGCGCAGCTGTGCGAGCGGGTCGCGGCGTGGCTGGCGACGCTGAGCGAGCAGCCCGGGCATGTGCTGGCGGTGACCCATCCGCGGGTCATCCGCGCGGCGCTGCTGCACGTCATGCAATGCCCGCTGGCCAGTTTCAATGCCATCGATGTCGAGCCGCTGGCCCAGGTCGAACTGCGCTTCAATGGCCGCTGGAGATTGCGCCTGGATCAGCGCGATTAGCGGGCTTGGCTCGGCGTGGCCTGGGGATTTTTTCGCGAGCAAGCTCGCTCCTACCGGGTTGGCGCAAATCATGGTAGGAGCGAGCTTGCTCGCGATAGGCCGCAGAGCGGCCGCCCTGTGACGCGCCGTCACAACCCAGCCATACTCCATCCCCCGAGCAGCACCCGAGACCCGCTCCCATGAAAACCCTCCTGATCATCGGCATCGGCGCCGGCAACCCCGACTACATCACGATGCAGGCGGTCAAGGCGCTCAATCGCACCGATGTGTTCTTCCTGATGGACAAGGGCCAGAGCAAGGACGCGCTGATCGACCTGCGCCGGGAAATCTGCGAGCGCTACATCGAGCAGCCCGGCTACCGGTTTGTCGAAGCGCAAAGCCCGGAGCGACTGCGCGGCGCCGAGGTGGATTACCAGGCCAGCGTCGCCGAGCTGAACCGCGACAAGCAGCGCACCTTCGAGCGCCTGATCGACGAGGAACTGGCGGACGGCGAAACCGGGGCCTTCCTGGCCTGGGGCGATCCGGCGCTGTACGACAGCACCATTCGCATCCTGCAGGCGATCCTGGCCAGCGGCCGCTTCGCGTTCGAGTTCGAGGTGATCCCCGGCATCACCAGCGTCCAGGCCCTGGCGGCGCAGCACAAGGTGCCGTTGAACCGCATCGGCCGCTCGGTCGAGATCACCACCGGCCGGCGGCTGGCGGCGGGGCAGGTGAGCGATGCCGACAGCCTGGTGGTGATGCTCGACGCCGAGGATGCCTATCGCCAGGTGGCGGACCAGGACCTGCAGATTTACTGGGGGGCTTACCTCGGCACGCCGGAGGAAATCCTGATCGCCGGCCGGCTCAAGGAGGTCGCCGGGCAGATCCAGCAAGTGCGCAAGGCGGCGCGGCAGGCCAATGGCTGGATCATGGACACCTATCTGTTGCGTAAGCCCGAGGATTGAGGGGGCTTCTATAGGTGCGAGGCTTGCCCGCGATAGGGTATTCGGTCGGCGAGGTACAGGTTCGACGCTCTCTGCCCAAGACGTTCTCCACACGACTTGCAGGTCGCAATCCAGGCACGAAAACCCGAAAACATGCAGGGATCGGCGGGGTTTTCCGCGGTCATTGCACCAGCACAGGGCGGGCTCGGCGTCGTCCTGATCGGGAAGTGGTTTTTCTGTAAGTATTTGTCGCATAAACACAATTTGCCGCCCGGGCGCCGCTCTAGACTGCTGGCCACTTCGATTTCCCCCAATCGAACCTTTCTGCCAATAAGAGCCTCCGTCTACGGGAGTTATAAATGAAGAAGCTTGTGATGTTCGGTGCCCTGGCACTGTCCATGCTGTCCCTGACCGCCGTGGCTGACGATGCCAAGCCGATCCGCATCGGTATCGAAGCCGGCTACCCGCCATTCTCGATGAAAACCCCCGACGGCAAGCTCACCGGCTTCGACGTGGATATCGGCGATGCGCTGTGCGAGCAGATGAAAGTCAAATGCACCTGGGTCGAGCAGGAATTCGACGGCCTGATCCCGGCGCTGAAAGTGCGCAAGATCGACGCCATCCTGTCGTCCATGACCATCACCGACGATCGCAAGAAAAACGTCGACTTCACCATCAAGTACTACCACACCCCGGCGCGCTTCGTGATGAAGGAAGGCACCGAGGTCAAGGACCCGCTGACCGAACTCAAGGGCAAGAAAGTCGGGGTGCTGCGCGCCAGCACCCATGACCGTTTCGCCACCGAAGTGCTGGTGCCGGCCGGGATCAACCTGGTGCGTTACGGCTCCCAGCAGGAAGCCAACCTGGACATGGTGTCCGGTCGCATCGACGCGCTGCTGGCCGACTCGGTCAACCTCGACGACGGTTTCCTGAAAACCGACGCCGGCAAGGGCTTCGCCTTCGTCGGTCCCGAGTACAACGATCCGAAATACTTCGGTGGCGGCGCCGGCATCGCCGTGCGCAAGGGCGATACCGCCCTGGCCGAGAAATTCAACACCGCCATCACTGAGATCCGCGCCAACGGCAAGTACAAGGCCGTGCAGGACAAGTACTTCAAGTTCGACGTCTACGGCGAGTAATTCGCTGCACTGAAAAAGGCGGCTACCGTGAAGACGGCGCCGCCTTTTTTGTGGGTGCGATTTGCCGGCCCGAACAGGAGCAGGGCGATCCCCTGTAGCCGCTGCCGCAGGCTGCGCCAAGGTCCGCAGGACCTTCAGCGATCTTGAGGGCGTCACGGCCGTGCCAGCCGAACGCAGCCTGCGGCAGCGGCTACAGGAAGCTCGCGCCGCCTGGCAGCGGACGACGACCTTTTCACGGCCGCGCAAATGCCTCAGGCTACGGCCCCCGCCGAACTCCATTTTTCTTCCGGAGCCCTTCATGCAACGCATCGACCATTCCTTGCCCTGGAGCCACCTGGGCACCCAGCGCCAGCTCAGCGTGTTCCGTTTTGGCAGCGGCAGCCGCAAGGTCTATATCCAGGCCAGCCTGCACGCCGACGAACTGCCGGGCATGCGCACCGCCTGGGAACTGAAAAAACGCCTGAGCGAACTGGAAGCCCAGGGGCAGCTCAAGGGCGTGATCGAACTGGTGCCGGTGGCCAACCCCATCGGCCTCGACCAGCACTTGCAAAGCAGCCACCTGGGGCGTTTCGAAAGCGGCAGCGGGAAGAATTTCAACCGCGCCTTCGTCGAGCTCAGCGGTCCGGTGGGCGACCTGATCGGTGACCGCCTGGGCAGCGATGCGGCGGCCAACGTCGCCTTGATCCGCCAGACCATGGGCGAAGTCCTCGACCGCCTGCCGGCCCCGGCTTCGCAACTGCAAGCCCTGCAGCGCCTGCTGCTGCGCCACGCCTGCGACGCCGACATCACCCTCGACCTGCACTGCGATTTCGAGGCGGCGATCCATCTGTACGCGTTGCCCCAGCACTGGCCGCAGTGGCAGTCCCTGGCCGCGCGGCTGAAGGCCGGCGTGGCGCTGCTCTGCGAGGACTCCGGCGGCAGTTCGTTCGACGAATCCTGCTCCACGCCCTGGCTGCGCCTGGCCCGCGACTTCCCGCGGGCAGCGATTCCAGCGGCCAACCTCGCCACCACCCTGGAGCTGGGCAGCATGGGCGACACCCGGGTCGAACAGGCCCAGGCCAACTGCGAAGCGATCCTCGGTTTTCTCGCCGAGCAAGGGTTGATTGATGGCCACTGGCCGGCCACTCCGGACGCCTGTTGCGAGGGCATGCCGTTCGAAGGCACCCAATACTTGTTCGCCCCGCACCATGGGGTGGTCAGCTTCCTGCGCGAGGCCGGCGAGTGGGTGGAACGGGGCGACGCGATCTTCGAGGTGGTCGACCCGCTGAACGACATCGTCACCGTGGTGCGTGCCGCCACCAGCGGCGTGCTGTTCGCCCTGGACCGCAGCCGCTACACCGAGCCGGGTATCTGGCAGGCCAAGGTCGCCGGCCGCGAACCGATCCGCAGCGGCAAGCTGACCAACGATTGAAGCCGGCCTTGATATTCAGGTGGTTCCCTGTAGGAGCGAGCTTGCTCGCGATGGCCGCTACGCGGCCAAAACAACCAGGCAACGGGCGCTTTCCCCCGGTGTCATCAGAAGGACATCCCATGTTCAAGTTCCTGGCCCTGTTGCTGCTGTGCGTGTCTGCCTCCGTCCAGGCCCAAGGCGCACTGCACGACGACCTGCCGCTGCTCTATCTGGAACAGGCCCCGGCCGACGCGCGCGACCGGCCCCTGGTGATTTTTCTCCACGGCTACGGCAGCAACGAAGAGGACCTGTTCGGCCTCAAGGACGGGTTGCCGGCGGACTACACCTACCTTTCGGTCCGGGCGCCGCAGACTGTGGAAGAGGGCAGTTACCAGTGGTTTCACAAGCAGGGCGAAGGCGCTTATGACGGGGTGACCGCCGAGTTGGCCGACAGTGCCAAGCTGATCGACGCGTTCGTGCGGCAGGCGGTCGCCAAGTACCACACCCGCACCGACCGGGTGTTCCTGGTGGGCTTCAGCCAGGGCGCGATCATGTCCTACGAGCTGGGCCTGCGCCATCCCCAGGCGGTCCGCGGGATCGCCGCGCTGAGCGGGAAGATCCTGCCGGTGCTGCGCTCGCAGCTCAAGAGCGGCGAGGGCCTGGAGCGGTTGGCGATCTTCATCGCCCATGGCACCGCGGACATGCGCCTGCCTTACAGCGACGGTTCCGAGGCCGACAGCCTGTTGCGCGGGCTGGGCCTGGCGCCGCAATTCCATGCCTACCCGGGCGTCGGCCATACCATCAGCGACACCGAGCTCCAGGACCTGAACCGCTGGTTGCTCAGCCTCAACCCTTGAAGCGGGTGAGCCCGTAGCGGCCGCTGTCGCTGCGAGTTCCTGAGGGCTTACTGGCCGACGATCTGGCTGACCAGCTTGTCGTGATTGGCCTTGTCGTTGATCCGCGAAATCACCTGCACCACCGCCATGCGGTTGCCGGAGCCGGCGAGCAGGGTGGAGCTCTGGGTCATGCCGCCGCCCTGGGTCGCGGTGCTGTCGATCTGGCGCAGGCCGAGGCCGCCGCGGGTCATGCTTTTTTCGCTTTGCTTGCTGAAATCCGGCAGGGCCGCCGCCTGTTGCGAGAGGAAGCCCGAGACCGCGCTGTCGAGGAACTGCGCGTCGTTGTCCTTGGCCTGCACCGCATCGGGGATCAGGTTTTGTGCGGCGATGACCACGGTCTTGGTGCTGGCGTTGGTGTACATGGTGCCGGTGGCGCCGGCGGTGCCGCTGGCTTCGTCGCCGGCCGGCAGCGGGTTGGCGATGAAACCCTTGGGCAGGCTGAACTTGAACTTGCCGCCGAGCATCGAGACGGTCTCGACCTTGGCCTTCTTGTTCGTCGGCTGGGCCGCGGACACGTCCAGGGCGCTGAAACCGGCCAGCGCCGCCAGGACCAGGACCGCGGCGTGTTTACCGAACAGGGGCATGCAGATTCTCCAGAGTGAACGCGTTGGGGCGCGCATCTTCCCATGGCTGTCGCGGGGCACTCCAGCGGGATATGCGGTGGCACGAAATTTCGGATAAAAGGGAGCGGGAGCGGCCTTCGTGGCGCTTGTCGGACGCTCCTCAACCCTGGGTAGAGCGCGCGCCCGAGGTCGCCAGCACCGCCCCGGCGATGATCAGCAACGCCGGCACCAGCAGCCACCCACTGGCCGGGCTTTGCCCGATGACGATCAGCAGCAGGGTGGAGATCAAGGGCGCCAGGTACGACAGCGCGCCGAGCGTGGCCAGGTTGCCGTGTTTGGTGGCGTGGTCCCAGGCGAAGAAGGCCAGGCCGACCGGGCCCAGCCCCAGGCCGAGGATCGCCAGCCATTGCTTGAGGTCCGGTTGCACCGGGCTTTCGAACATCAGGTGGCAGAGCGCCCCGGCCAGCGCCACCAGCCCGCAGATGCCGCCGATCAGGCTGCTGGGCACGCTGCTGAAACGGCGGTTGAGCACCGAGTAGCCGGACCACACCAGGGCGCAGCCGAACGCCGCCAGGTAGCCCGCCACCGGCATCGCGCCGACCTGGCTGGCAGCGCGCTGCTGCATGATGAACGCGGTGCCGGCCAGCCCCAGCAAGGCGCCGGTCAGTTGCCGGCCGCGCAGCGGTTCGCCGCCGGCCCGGGCCGCCAGCAGGACGATCAGCAACGGCCAGAGGTAGGCGATCAGGCTGGCCTCGGCGGCCGGCGCGGCTTTCAGGGCGAAGAAATACAGCGCGTGGTAGGCAAAGATCCCGCCGAACCCCAGGGCCCACACCGGCCAGGGCTGGCGCCAGCCACGAAAACCGGCGCGTCCCCGCAAACCGAGCAGCACCAGGCTGGCGCCGCAGGCCACGGCAAAGCTCAGGGCCAGCAACTGGAAGGGGGGAATGCCGGCGGTGAGGGTGGTCAGCAGCGCCAGGCATGACCAGAGAAACACCGCGATCACGCCGATGGCGGTGGCGGCGCCGCTGCGGGAGGGGGCGAGGCGGGTTGAGTGGATGGCGGTCATAGGCACACCGAGGCAAGGGCGGTGTGGCCAGCATAGAAGCCGCCGCGACGGCGGTATTGATCAGGCCTGCCGAACTCTTGTCGCAGCCTGCGCCTGGGCGTCGCGAGCGGCCTTGCGCAGGGCGGCCGGGGTCTGGTTGCGCGCCTTCTTCAAGGCGTGGGTCAGGGCGCTCTGATCGGCGTAGCCGACCCGCTGGGCGATCTCGCTGATGGGCAGCAGGGTACGGCCGAGCAGGTCGATGGCGCGGTCCAGGCGCAGGGTCGAAATGTAGGCGAAAGGCGTGCTGTGCATGTCCCGCTCGAACAGCAGGTACAGGCTGCGCTCGCTGACCCCCGCGGCCTGGGCGATGGCGCGGGCGCTCAGCGGGCTGCCCAGGTGCTGTTCGATATAGGCCAGGGCCCGCGCCAGTGCCTGGCGTTGCGGCGCGCTTGGCGTCGGGCGGGCCAGGCAGGCCAGCAGCAGGGCGCTCCAGGCGCTGGCGACCGGGCTGGAGGAACTGAGCAAGGCGCCGCTGTGGCTGGCATAGCCGAGCAGGTGGCGGATCTGCGGGTCGATGGCGAAGAAGCGGCTATCGGCCAGGGACGGCTCGCTGCCGGGGCTATCCAGGTCGAGCACCAGAAAGGTGTTACGGCGCTCGGCCAGGAAGCTATGCCGGGCGCCCGGCGCGATCAGCACGCCCTGGCTGGCATCGACCTTGCCGCCGCGGCCGTCCACCTCGATCTCCATTGCCCCCGACTGCGGCAGCACGATCTGCGGAAAATCGTGGTCGTGCAGCTCGACCTGCCCGGAATACGAACGCATCGCCAGGGCGACAGAGGGTTGGGCTGGAGTGTTCATGGCGCGGCTCCGCGGATGGCTGCCCCGCATCATGCCTGAAAATGCTGGGGCTGTAGGAGCGGCCGGTCGGTGCGGGGTGGTTTGGGAAAAGGGGGGCGGCTCAGCTGTTGTGGTGACTGATAGGCCGCTATCGCGAGCAAGCTTCGCTCCTACAGAAGCAAGGCGGCAAAAGGCCGGGGCAGGGCGCTATCAAGGCTTGGGCCGGTCCGCTGAAACGTCTAAGCTGGGCCACCGTTCCAGCCTTCCGGATGCCCGCGTGAAATTCACTCTCCCCAAAGTCGGTACCGCACCCTTCTGCCCGCCGGAAGTCGCCGGCACCATCGTTGTCGATCCCAAGGCGCCACTGTTCAAACGGATCCTGCGCTTCGCCGGCCCCGGCCTGCTGATTTCCATCGGCTACATGGACCCGGGCAACTGGGCCACCGCCATCGAGGCCGGCTCGCGTTATGGCTACAACCTGCTGTTCGTGGTGCTGCTGGCGAGCCTCGCGGGCATGGCCGTGCAGTGCCTGTGCTCGCGCCTGGGCATCGCCACCGGGCGCGACCTGGCGCAGCTTTGCCGGCAGCGCTACAGCACCCGCACGGCACGCACCCAGTGGCTGCTGGCGGAGGTGTCGATCATCGCCACCGACCTTGCCGAGGTCCTGGGCTGCGCCCTGGCGTTCCACCTGTTGCTCGGGGTTTCGCTGACCACCGGGATAGTCATCACCGCCTTCGACACCCTGTTGATTCTCGCCTTGCAGAACCGCGGTTTCCGCCGGCTGGAGGCGATCATGCTGGTGCTGGTGGGCACCATCGGCCTGTGCTTTTTCGTCGAGCTGCTGTTGATCAAACCCTACTGGCCGGACGTGGCGCGAGGCTTCACGCCATCGCTGGCGGCGATCGGCGAGGCGGCGCCGCTGTACCTGGCGATCGGCATCCTCGGCGCCACCGTGATGCCGCATAACCTGTACCTGCACACCTCCATCGTGCAGACCCGCCTGGTGGGCCAGGACGAGGCCAGCCGGCGGGATGCGATCAAGCTGGCGCGCATCGACACCATCGGCTCCCTGGCCTTGGC
The DNA here is from genome assembly GCF_024610635.1 of Pseudomonas sp. T8. NCBI lineage: Bacteria > Pseudomonadati > Pseudomonadota > Gammaproteobacteria > Pseudomonadales > Pseudomonadaceae > Pseudomonas > Pseudomonas sp. T8. Next base: position 1,844,268 of record NZ_CP102374.1, on the reverse strand, counting down.
GCTGCTGGTCAACGCGGCGATCCTGATCCTCGCCGCCGCGGCCTTCCACGGTACCGGGCACACCGAGGTGGTGGAGCTGCAGGACGCCTATCACCTGCTCGATCCGCTGGTGGGCGGGGCGCTGGCCAGCGTGCTGTTCGGCGTGGCCTTGCTGGCCTCGGGGCAGAGCTCGACCTTCACCGGCACCATCGCCGGCCAGGTGATCATGGAGGGCTACCTCAACCTGCGCCTGCCGTGCTGGCAACGGCGCCTGATCACCCGTGGCCTGGCACTGGTGCCGGCCTTCGTCGGCGTGTGGCTGATGGGCGACGGCGCGGTCGGCCAGCTGCTGGTACTGAGCCAGGTGGTGCTCAGCCTGCAACTGCCGTTCGCCCTCTACCCGTTGATCCGCATGACCAGCGACCCGCAGTTGATGGGCGTGTTCGTCAACCGCTGGCCGACCCGCATCCTCGCCTGGAGCCTGTTCGCGATCATCAGCGGGGCCAATGCCTGGCTGATTGCGCAGTTGGTGGTGTAAGCACGCAACTGCATGTGGCGATGACTGGGACAGGCTAGATCATGAGAAGGGCCCTTGAACGGCTTTCAGCAGAGGCCTTTTGTCAGGATTGATAGTGGGTCGCTTTGACTGCGACGACTTCCAGCAAGAGAGTCAGCACCAGAAACCAGCCAACGCACTGCGATACAATCAATCTGCTTTTAAGCGGCTCAGGAAAGTTGGCGACATCTTCCTTGTCCATCAAACCGTGTCGGGTGAGATAGGGGGCGAGCAACAAGCCGCTCCCCACCACGCCCGCCAGCGCCATTTTTCCCCAGGGTCCACTCTGGAGATGGAACTTGTACCTGTTGACCAATAAGCAGTGCCTGGAGCTGCTCAGCAAGATACCCATGTGCCGACAACCCAGGTACAGGTAATACCCACCCAAGCCGAACATGCCTAGAAAGGTGGTCCCGATACAGGCACCCAGCACGATGTGTGCGGTGGTAATGATCATTCACTTCCCTGCTTCATAGATAAGCTCCCCCAAAAACGCCCCGGCCGACTCTCCACCTGTTCCAAGCCCGTAAGCAATCCCACCAGCTACCACCAGACCGCACGTCACAGCCCCGACACCCATGGTCGGAACCCCGATCGCTACGCAAATACCCCCTGCGACGCCTGTCCCCAGTAGCGGACCTGTGATGACTCCGCCAGCTATCCCACCGGTCAGGCTTCCGGCCTCGGTGAGTTTCACCTTCTCGCAGGCGTCTTTGTTGCCTGCTGTACAAACATCCTGAACCTTCATGTATGACGCCTCTCCACTGAGCGCCATACCGAGCCAGCCGCCATATTTAAGCACTCTGGAAGCCCTTGAAATGCCCTCCATGTGTGTGGCGTAACCCGGTATCTGGCCCGCTGCGCCCGCTTGGGTCCAACGGTGGACCAGGCGGCTGTTGGAAATTCCCAGGGCGCTTTTGAGCTTTGGATGCTCGGGAAAGGCAACGCTCATTTTGGTGATACCGATCAACTGGCTATCCAGGCGTGTAAACAGCTTTCGTCTCTCGCTAAAGAACTCGGCGCTACGCAGGTGCCCATCTCGTTGGAAGAACGTCTGGTGGAGCCTCTCGATATCCTGCAAGGTGCCTTTCAATTCGTTGACATGGCTACCAATCGCCGCTGTTCCCACGCCAGTAGCTGTTCCGCTGTATGCAAGGATCGAGGCCACCTGAGACCTGTACTGAAGCATGAATGTCGTCTCTTCATCCGTAAGAGATTCCAGTTCGATGCTGACCTTTTCGGCAGCCTCCATCAACAACGACTCTTCCCGGGTACACAGGTTATTGTCGGGATGGCTCAACACTACGAGGTGTCCTGGTCTTAGTCGCTCCGGTAGCTGGGAATTGAGCTGGCGAAATTTCTCCAGGACCGCCGGATCGGGTTGGCCGAAAAGAAGCGTTTCAAGGGCGGCACGGCTTATCGGCGACTGGACGATATGAAAGCCCGGCTCCACGCTTTGGTGGTCGGTGAGCATGGGGCGCAGTTCCGGGACGATTTCTGCACCCTTGAAACGCATCCCGCGGGCCTGCTCGCCGGGTACAGAGTCCGCGAATTCATTCTGTGGCCATCCCTCCTGTATCGCCTCGGCCCAGCGCTGCGAGTTCGCGACTCCCAGTGGCAGCCATTCGGGGTGGATGGGGATGGGCGGCTGGTCTTCCGAGAGAGTCGATTTCTGAGTGGCGACAAGGCGGTGGGTCCCTGTGGGACAGCCGCATTGCACCAGGCTGCCGTCGACCGCCGTGGGTTGTCGGGTATCCAGCCAGGTGTCATGTCCTTCGATGATGAAACCGACCGTCTGGCACATGGGGCACCAGACGGTATCAGTGACACGGGCGACTCTTTGGCCCTCGATGAATGATGTATCGGATCCCGATATGACCACACCTCCAGTAGTGGTGGGGTCGCCTTGTCGTGCTACGAAAGCCATGTTGCAACGTCCTGTACATGAGGTTTTCCTCGGGAACGTAGCAACGCCTTTCAGGCAAAAAAATCGGGGGAATCTGAAAGGCTGGCGGTAATTGTCTGCCTGATATTTTTCTTGCAACCCCTCTTGCTGGATCAGCCTTCGCAGCTCAATCCAACGCCTGGGCAGCGAACAGCGCGACCTGGGCATCTTCCCCGGACTTGACCCCGGACACACCGACGGCGCCGATCACCTGGCCGTCGAACACCACGGGCACGCCACCTTCCAGCGAGGTCAGCAGCGGCGCCGAGAGAAACGCCGTGCGTCCGCCGTTGATCATTTCTTCATAACCCTTGGACTCGCGCCGGCCGAGGGCCGCGGTGCGGGCCTTTTCCACGGCGATATAGGCGCTGATCGGCGAGGCGCCGTCCAGGCGTTCGAGGGCCAGCGGGTGGCCGCCGTCGTCGACGATGGCGATGCTCACCGGCCACTGGTTGCGCTCGGCCTCGTCCCGCGCGGCGATAAGAATGCGCTGGACTTCGCGATGACCCAGGATGGCTTTGCTGTGCATGGCGTGCTCCTTTCAAGGGGTAACGGGTTGAGGGGAAGCGTTCAGGGGCGGCAGGGCGGCCTCGACCCGTTCGATCCAGTGCCGCACCGGGGCGCGTCCGGCACCGTCGAGGTGAGTCTGGCAGCCGATATTGGCGGTGACTATGACCTCGGGCCGGCCGCTTTCCAGGGCATTGAGCTTGTTGTCCCGCAGTTGTCGCGCCAGCTCGGGCTGGGTCAGCGAGTAGGTGCCCGCCGAGCCGCAGCACAGGTGGCTGTCGGGCACCTCGGTGAGTTCGAAACCCAGGCGCTTGAGCACCGCCTCCACCGCGCCGCCGAGTTTCTGCGCGTGCTGCAGGCTGCACGGACAGTGGAAGGCCAGGCGCTGGTCGCTGTGGGCGTGCAACTGTTCCAACGGCTCGTCGCGCAGCACTTCCACCAGGTCCCGGGCCAGGGCGCTGACCCGCTCGGCGCGGGCGGCATAACGCGGGTCGTGAGCCAGCAGGTGGCCGTAATCCTTGATAAAGGCGCCGCAGCCACTGGCGGTCTGCACCAGGGCTTCGGCGCCGTTTTCCAGGTGCGGCCACCAGGCGTCGATATTACGCCGGGCCCGCTCCAGGCCGGCGTCCTGGGCGTCCAGGTGATAATCCACGGCGCCACAGCAGCCGGCCTCGGCCACCGGCTCCACGGCGATGCCCAGGCGGTCGAGGACCCGCGCCGTCGCCGCGTTGGTGTTGGGCGACAGGCTCGCCTGCACGCAACCTTCCAGCAGCAAGACCCGCCGCGCGTGGGCGGTGGCCGGACGCGCCTTGGCCGGCTGTACCTGGCGCGGCAGCTTGCCTTGCACGGCCTCGGGCAGCCACGGGCGCAAGGTGGCGCCGGTGCCGATCAGTGCCTTGAACAGCGCCGGGTTCGGCGCCAGGGCGCGCAGGCCCTGGCGCAGCAGGCGCTGGCCGAGGGGCCGGGGGACGGCGGCATCGACCACGGCGCGGCCGATGTCCAGCAGGTTGTGGTAGTCCACCCCGGACGGGCAGGTGGTTTCGCAGTTGCGGCACGACAGGCAGCGGTCCAGGTGCAGCTGGGTCTTGGCCGTGGCCTCGTGGCCTTCCAGCACCTGCTTGATCAGGTAGATGCGCCCCCGCGGCCCGTCCAGTTCGTCGCCCAGCAGCTGGTAGGTGGGGCAGGTGGCGTTGCAGAAACCGCAATGCACACAGGTGCGCAGGATGCTTTCGGCTTCCGCGGCGCGGGGTAGCTGGCGCGCCTGTTCGCTCAAGGTGGTTTGCATGCTGCGGGTCTCCGTTCAGAGCTCGGCGTAGAGCCGGCCGGGGTTGAAGATCCCTTGCGGGTCCAGTTGCGCCTTGAGCTGGCGGTGGTAGCGCAGCAGCACCGCCGGCAATGGCTGGAACGGGCTGTCCACCAGGCCATGGCTGTAGCAGGTGGCGTGGCCACCGACGCGCTCCGCCAGGCTGCGGATGCGCTTCGCGGGCGCCGCGGATTTCAGCCAGCGCTGGGCGCCGGCCCAATCTATTAACTGCTGGCCGGGCAGCTCCAGGAGTCCCGTGTTATTGGGCAGCGACAGGCGCCACAGCGGCAGGCCTTCGTCGAAGAACGCCAGGCGTTGCTCGTTGAGGTCGGCCCAGTAATCGGCGGCCAAGGGCTCGCCACCCAGGCGATCGCGGGCCGCGGCCACCGAACCCTCGCCGCCTTCCAGGCGCAGGTGCAGGCGCTGGCCGTCATGGCTGGCGGCGCTGATGGGCAGCGGTTGCTGGCCCCAGTCGGCGAGCCGGGCCAGGGCCTTGGCGCTGTCCATTTCCAGGCTCAGGCTGAGGCACTGGCGGGGTTTGGGCAGGACCTTGAGCGACACTTCGGTAAGCACCCCGAGGCACCCGTAGCTGCCCACCAGCAAGCGCGAGAGGTCGTAGCCGGCGACGTTTTTCATCACCTCGCCGCCAAAGCGCAGGAGCTTGCCGGTGCCGGTGATCACCCGGCTGCCAAGCACGAAGTCGCGCACCGAACCGGCCCAGGGCCGCCGCGGGCCGGACAAGCCGGCGGCGACCATGCCGCCGACGGTGGCGCTGTCGCCGAAGGCCGGCGGCTCGCAGGCCAGCATCTGCCCGGCGGCATCCAGCGTTGTCAGCAGTTCCTGCAATGGCGTGCCGGCGCGGACCGTCACCACCAGCTCGGTGGGGTCGTAGCTGACGATGCCGCGATGGGCGCGGGTGTCGAGCACCTCGCCGGCGGTCATGCGGCCGAGAAAGGCCTTGCTGTTGCCGCCCTGGATCAACAGCGGCGTGCCGTCGGCCAGCGCCTGCCCGACCTGTTCCAGCAGTGCGCCGCTGGCGTCGTTATCCGCGTGTGCCGTCATCAGAAACGCTCCAGCTCGGGGAAGGGCAGTTGCCCGGCGTGCACGTGCATGGCGCCGAATTCGGCGCAGCGGTGCAGGGTCGGGATGTTCTTGCCGGGGTTGAGCAGGCCGCCAGGATCGAAGGCCGCCTTGACCGCGTGGAACAGGGTCAGCTCGTCGCTGTTGAACTGGGCGCACATCTGGTTGATTTTCTCCCGGCCGACCCCGTGTTCGCCGGTGATGCTGCCGCCGACCGCGACGCACAGCTCGAGGATCTTGCCGCCCAGGGCTTCGGCGCGGTCCAGTTCGCCGGGCTGGTTGGCGTCGAACAGGATCAGCGGGTGCATATTGCCGTCGCCGGCATGGAACACGTTGGCCACCCGCAGCTGGTATTCGGCGGCCAGCGCGGCGATGGCCTTGAGCACCCCCGGCAGTGCACGGCGCGGGATGGTGCCATCCATGCAGTAGTAGTCCGGCGACAGCCGGCCCACCGCCGGGAAAGCGTTCTTGCGCCCGGCCCAGAAACGCACCCGCTCGGCTTCGTCCCGGGCCTGGCGGACCTCGGTGGCGCCGGCCCGTTCGAGCACCGCGCGGACCCGGTCGCAGTCGTCGTGGACATCGGCTTCGACACCGTCCAGTTCGCACAGCAGGATGGCCTCGGCGTCCACCGGGTAGCCGGCGTGGATGAAGTCTTCGGCGGCGCGGATCGCCAGGTTGTCCATCATCTCCAGGCCGCCGGGGATGATGCCGGCGGCGATGATATCGGCCACCGCGCGGCCGGCTTTTTCCACCGAGTCGAAGGCCGCCAGCAGCACCTTGGCCAGCTGCGGCTTGGGCAGCAGCTTGACCGTGACCTCGGTGATGATCCCGAGCAGGCCTTCGGAACCGGTGAACAGCGCCAGCAGGTCGAAACCGGGCGCATCCAGGGCGTCGCTGCCCAGGGTCAGGCGTTCGCCTTCGACGCTGAGGATCTCCACCTTGAGCAGGTTGTGCACGGTCAGGCCGTATTTCAGGCAGTGCACGCCGCCGGCGTTTTCCGCGACATTGCCGCCGATGGAACAGGCGATCTGCGAAGACGGATCGGGGGCGTAATACAGGCCGAACGGCGCGGCGGCCTGGGAGATCGCCAGGTTGCGCACCCCGGGCTGGACCCGCGCGGTGCGGGCGGCGGGGTCGATATGCAGGATCTGGTTGAAGCGCGCCATCACCAGCAGCACGCCCTGTTCCAGGGGCAGGGCGCCGCCGGACAGACCGGTGCCGGCACCCCGGGCGACCACCGGCACGCGGCGTTCATGGCAGATCCGCAGCAGTTCCTGCACCTGCTCGATATGCCGTGGCAGGGCTACGAGCATCGGTGTGGTGCGGTAGGCCGAAAGGCCGTCGCATTCGTAGGGTTTGAGGTCTTCGCTCTGGTGCAGGAGGTCCAGGTCGGGCAGGCGTTGGCGCAGTACCTGGAGCAGTGCCGTTTTATCGACTGTGGGCAGCGCGCCGTCGACGCGTTCGTCGTAGAGGATATTCATGGGTGGCTAACGACCCTGAGTTGTTTTTATGGGCGCTCGGCGGACAGGCCGCTCAGTTGCATCATTGGCCCGGCTGGCCTTACTGTCCACGGGGCCGGGGACTGGTCGAACCAGTTTGTTTCGCCAGCGATGCCGGGTTTTTTATAAAAACTGAAGTATTTCAGCGGGATGGCCTGGCGGTCCGTTTGATCGGGTTTTTTCTTCGCAGCTGGTCATACCAGTGGAGGGCGCATGGACAGAAGCGATTCGGGGCGGCACCAGGTGGCGGATGTGGTCTGTGAACGTATCGAGCGCCTGATCGTCGACGGTGTACTGAAGACCGGCCAGCTGCTGCCCTCGGAGCGGCGCCTTACGGAAAAACTTGGGGTGTCGCGCACGGCCTTGCGCGAGGGCCTGAAACTGCTGCGGGCGCGGGGCATCATCGAAACCAAGCAGGGCAAGGGCTCGTTTGTCGCCCAGTTGTCGGGGCAGGGTGCGACCTCGGCGCTGATGCATCTGTTCAGCTCCCAGCCGCGCACCCTCTACGACCTGTTCGAAGTGCGCAGCCTGCTGGAAGGCGAGTCGGCGCGGCTGGCGGCGTTGCGCGGCACCGATGCCGATTTCGTGCTGATCGGCTGCGCCTATCAGGCGCTGCTGGACGCCCATGGCCAGGAACTGGAGGCCTCGGCCCACGCACGGCTGGACCACGCCTTCCACCTGGCGATCTGCGAGGCCTCGCACAACCCGGTGCTGGTGCAGACCCTGCGCTCGCTGACCGACCTGCTGCTCAACTCGGTGTTCGCCTCGGTCAACAACCTCTACCACCGCCAGGCGCAGAAACGCCAGATCGACCGCCAGCACGCGCGGCTCTACAACGCCGTCACCGGGCGCCTGCCGGAGCAGGCGCGCAAGGCCGCCATCGCGCATATCCAGGGCCTCTGCGACAACCTGCGGGAGATCGAAAACGAGGAGCAGCGCCTGGTGCGGGCAACCTTGCGCCTGGAAGGCTGGAACTGAATCCGCCGCGACCAGGGCCAATGGCGGCGACGGGCAGCCACTACACTGCTAGAGACGCGGCAACATTCGCGTCGTCGACGACCACCACAGAGGAGTCACCCCATGTCCAACCAGACTTGTGCCTGCCCGGGCTGCACCTGCAAGGTCGGCGCCCATGCCATCGTCCGTCACGGCAAGCACTACTGTTGCCAGGCCTGCGCCAGCCACCACGCCAACGGCGAACCCTGCACCTCTACCGAAGGCTGCGATTGCGCCAAGGGTGCGCACCACTGACGGGTTGAAGTTGTCGGGTGGAAAAGCAGTGGAGCCGCTCAGGGCTCCACTTTCCAGTTGCGAGCGTCCTGTTTGCGAGCGTCGATCCAGTTGCAGGTGGCCGCGCTCGGCATGGCTCGATCATCCAACGCCGTGGCGTATCACGCCCTACGCCCAAGGCCTCGGTTGGATCAGGTCGACGGTCGCCAGGTGACGTTCTCGATACCGAATTTTTCCGCCAGGGGTTTGCTGGTCTTTTTCACCCGTTCCAGGCCGAAGCGGCCGATGCGGCCGACACCGGCGTCGCAGCTTGCCCAATGCCACGCCTCGGCGTTGTCCATCTTCTCCGAGCGGATGATGAAGGACTTGGGGGCGCCGTGCAGGGTGTATTCGATGACGAAAAGTTTTGCGTTGTTCATAAAGCTATCAATCCTCCCTGTGATGGTTTAGTGACCCGCGCGGGCAGGGAAAAATTCACTCGGATTGTCGAGCAAGGGGCTCAGCGGTCGGGCAGCGGTCGGGCAGGCATCCGAACGGGTTATTGCCTGGCCCTGTGGCGTCCGTCCGGATGCTTCTTCGCGGTTTTCCAGGCGGATCGGCGGGGTTACCATGGGCCCCCCTGCTTGACGACGATGCCCGGCCATGGCCCTTGCCGCACCTCCTGACCTCAGCGACACCGATGTGCCGGTGCAACCCCTGGCGCGTACCTATCCGCGTGGCCTGTTCATCGAGCCCCACGAACATGCCTGGGGGCAGCTGCTGTATGCCATGAGCGGGGTGATGTGGGTCGAGACGCCGAACGAGGCGCTGGTGGTGCCGCCGCAACGGGCGGTGTGGCTGCCGCCGGGCGTGCCCCATGGGATCCGCGTGGTCACCGACCTGCAGATGCGCAACATCTATCTGCGCCCGAGCCTGGCGGCCACCCTCGACAGCCAGGTGCAGGTGCTGCAGGTGGACAACCTGCTGCGCGAGCTGATCGTGCGTCTGGTGGAGCATGAGGGAGCGCCGCAGCCTGAGTACTACGATGCGCTGGTGAACCTGGCCCTGCTGGAACTCAAGCGCGCCCGGCGCTCGCGGTTGAAGATCGTACTGCCGGACAGTTCCGACCGGCGCCTGATCAATCTCTGCCAGGCGGTGATGGCCGCGCCTTCCCTGGACATTCCCTTCGAGCGCCACGCCGAGGCGGCGGGCGCCAGCGTGCGCACCCTGGCGCGGCTGTTCAAGGACGGCCTGGGCATGGGCTTCGCCGAGTGGCGCCGCCAGGTGCAACTGGCCACGGCCGCGGCCGAGCTGATCCAGGGCGTGCCGGTCAGCACCATCGCCCGCGAGCTGGGGTATTCCCCCGGCAGCTTCAGCGATATGTTCCGCCGCGAGCTGGGGCTGGCGCCGTCGCAATACGCGGCCGGAGAAGCCCGCGCCTGAGTGCCTGCCATCCCTGTAGCCGCTGCCGAGCCGCGCGAGGCTGCGACCGGGCCACCGCGTTTATCCAGACCCACTGCATTCTCAGGCTTTGCGCCTGCTGCGCAGTCGATCGCAGCCTCGCGCGGCTCGGCAGCGGCTACGGGGTTTTGCGCACAGGCATCCATTGTGTGGGCGCTGCAATCCCGTAGGAGCGAAGCTTGCTCGCGATGAACGATAACGCGGTCCGCCAGACATTCCGCGTCGGGGCTATTGCGGGCAAGCCTCCGCAGCCTCACGCGGCTTGGCAGCGGCTACGGGGCTTTGCGCACAGGCATCCATTGTGTGGGCGCTGCAATCCCGTAGGAGCGAAGCTTGCTCGCGATGAACGGTAACGCGGTCCGCCAGACATTCCGCGCCGGGGCTATTGCGGGCAAGCCTCCGCAGCCTCGCGGGGCTCGGCAGCGGCTACGGGACTTTGCGCACAGGCATCCATTGTGTGGGCGCTGCAATCCCGTAGGAGCGAAGCTTGCTCGCGATGAACGGTAACGCGGTCCGCCAGACATTCCGCGCCGGGGCTATTGCGGGCAAGCCTCCGCAGCCTCGCGCGGCTTGGCAGCGGCTACGGGGCTTTGCGCACAGGCATCCATTGTGTGGGCGCCGCAATACCCGTAGGAGCGAAGCTTGCTCGCGATGAACGGTAACGCGGTCCGCCAGACATTCCGCGTCGGGGCCATCGCAGCCAAGCCTCGCTCTTACACGTTCATACCCACAGATTGGCCGAAATCCTGAAGTGCTTGGCCGGTTGCGCAGGTTTTCGCTCCCTACACTCCCGGCATGCCCAATCGCCGCCGCCCAGGCGCGGCGCACTGCCCGGAGTTCGTCATGCATTACCTCATCTCTCTCGCTATTGGCCTCGGCGTCGGCCTGCTTTATGGCGCCCTGAACTTTCGCTCGCCGGCGCCGCCGGCCATCGCCCTGGTCGGGCTGCTCGGCATGCTCGCCGGCGAACAGCTGTGGCCCATGGGTCGGCAGCTGGTGAGCAACTGGTTGTCCTGAGGCTTTTCGATCCTTTTATTTATTCCTGTTCATGGAGGCGCTTATGCACGCCCTGCAATTTTCCAAGACCGGCGATCTGTCGTCGCTGCACTACGTCGAGGTGCCGACCCCGGTGCCGGCCGCCGATCAGGTACTGGTGCAGATCAAGGCCGCCGGCCTCAACCCCAGCGATGTGAAGAACGTGCTCGGGCGTTTTCCCTACACCACCGTGCCGCGCATTCCCGGGCGGGATTTCGCCGGGGTGGTGGTGGACGGGCCCCGGGAGCTGGTGGGGCAGGAGGTCTGGGGCACCGGCAAAGAGCTGGGGTTCTACGCGGACGGCTCCCATGCCCAGTACGTGGCGCTGTCGGCCAAGGGCGTGGCGCACAAGCCGGCGCACCTGAGCTTTGCCCAGGCCGCCAGCCTGGGCGTGCCTTACACCACCGCCTGGGATGCCCTGGAGCGCAGCGGAGTGGGCGCCGGCACCACCTTGCTGGTGATTGGCGGCGGGGCGGTGGGCAGCGCCGCCCTGGCCCTGGCGAAGATTCGCGGAGCCCGGCTGCTGGCCGCCGCACGGCGCCCGGAGCAGGTCAAGGCGTTGCAGGCGCAAGGGTTCGAGACCGTGCAGCTGGACCAGCCGGAAAACCTCGGGGCCCAGGTCAACGCCGTGTTCGCCGGCGGCGCCGAGGTGATCTTCGACACCACCGGCTTCTGGCTGCCGGCCTCGGTCGCGGCCCTGGCGCCGTTCGGCCGCATCGCCATCATCGCCGCGCCGGTGGACGGCCATGTGCAGTTGCCGGCCCTGGGCCTGTACCGCAAGGGCGGCTCGGTGGTCGGGATCAACTCGCTGCTGTACGGCGTGCAGGCCTGCGCGGCCATGCTCGAGCAGTTCGGCCGGTTCTTCGATGAAGGGCTGTTGCCATTGCCGCAGGGGCTGTTCGAATCGCCGCTGGAGCAGGGCGTCGAGCGCTACCACGAGGTCAATCGGGGCAGCGGCGAGAAGGTGATCCTGTTGCCGTAAGGGTGGCCAACCCGCCTGAATCGGCAGGCTGGCCCGGCTTTGTGTAGCCGCTGCCGAAGGCTGCGATCGCCCCGAAGGGGCGCGGCGATCTTGCGTTCGCCACGCCCATTCGGAGCTTATATTGAGCTCCTTCGGACCTATCGCAGCCTGCGGCAGCGGCTACAGGTTGGGGCCTGTGTCGTGCCTGGGGCCTTGCTCGCGATGACGTCAGCCCAGACAACCTGGCAACAAAGGTTGCAGCGCTTTTTCGATCACACTCCCGGCACACCTTTCTCCCACGCCGACCAGTTCTTCAGGATGTCCTGCACCAGCGGATTACCGGTGCGATAGAGGTTTTCCAGGGCCGGGACAAAACCGCCCTGGTCGGCGTACTTGAGCAGGTTGTCGACTTCGCTGCCGCCCGGCTCGGGGCGGTCGAAATCGGAGCCGGCGCGGACCACCGCCAGCCGCTGCACGTCCACCCGGCCTTCGCGGCTGGCGCGCAGCAGGGCTTCGTAGGTCGAGTTGTCTTCCTGCTGCGTGGTGCAGTACTCGCCCTTGTTGTCGGTCAGCAGGCGGGTCCAGACCTCGGCCCGCTCGCTCAGGCGGGTGCCGGAGAACCAGGTGTTGCCCGCCAGGGTGTCGCACTGGGTCACCACCGGCGGCTGGTTGGCCGGGGCCGCCGGGTACTTGAGGCGCCAGGCTGCCGATTCCTTGCTTTCGCTCAGGCTTACCCGACGCGACAGGGCGAAGGCCTTGGCCTGCAGTTTCGGGTTGAGTTCGAAGACTTCGGTCTTGTAGTCCAGCGGCGGTTTCTCGTTCGGGCCCTTGGTGTTGATGCCCAGGTAGCCGGTCGGCCAGTCCTTGGGCGCGTCCCGCGAATCCAGTTCCCACTGGGTGCCGAATTCCACCAGGTAATGGGCCCAGGCTGTGGTGCCGATGGTGCCGTATTTGGGGCTGATGCCGGCGATCCCGGCGACCAGGAAATAGCTTTTGCGCAGGTCGAATTTCGGCGACAGCGCCAGGGCCAGGGTCGAGGCCGCGGCGTTGGTCTGGCCCATGCCGGTGACCAGCAGGCAGACGTCCTTGGTATTGCAACGTATCGCCGGGTACTCCGCCGATAGCCCCGGGACGCGCACTTCCTGTTTCAGTTCCAGGCGCTCGATCCAGTGCTGGGCCTCGGGGGCGAACATGGTGATCAGCATCACCTTGGGTTTGATCGGTGCCGCAGCCGTTTCGCTCGCCCAGGCGCCGCAGGACAGCAGAGTGCCGGCAGCCAGACCAACCGACAGGGAAAGACGGGTCATCACATTCATAAAACCTCCATGGCTCTTGACTTGCAGCTTGCCGCTCAAGGCTCGCCGCTGTTCTTAAAACTGGTAACCGATGCCGGCGTAGTAACCCCAGCCATTGGACCGGGCGCGGAAATCGCCATCGCCGAAATTCAGCTCGCTGCCATCCTGCCAGTTGCCGCCGTTGTGGAAGTAACGGCCGACCAGGGTGAACCGCAGGTGGGTGAAGGAATACAGCAGCACGTTGGTGGACACCGTGGCGTTGGCCGTGCGGGCCGGGTTGTCCTTGTGCAGGTCCGAGCCGAAATCGAAGTTGGTGAAGCCTATATAGGTCAGCGAGGCGCCGTTGCTGAACTTGTCGATGGGCACGATGTACTTGAGCTGGGCCCGGTAGCCGTCCCACGAGTATTCATTGCTGGCGCCGTAGTTTTCCCACTGGTAGCGCCCATAGAAGTTGGCCGACAGGTTGACCCGCGAATGGGTGTCGATGTCGGTGCCCAGGCCGCTGTACAGGGTATTGGCGCGGTTGGCGCTGTTGCTGCCGTGGTCGTAGATCCAGTCGAAGGCCACGTACCACTCCTTGAACGGGCCGATGGCCAGGCTGCGTCCGGCCAGGTAGTCGATGGAGATCCGCGGCTCGTGCTCCATGAACACCGGCGAGCCGTGGTCCCACACGCCTTTGTCATGGCTGTTGCCGATGTTGAAGATCTTCGGGATGTCGATGTAGCCGTACAGCTCGAACGGCCCCTTGCGGCCGAAGTACTCGTATTCCAGGTAGATATCGTCGGCCGGCTGCGGGCCGAAACTGATGTCCTTGCTGCCGATCAGGGTCAGGTCCTGGTTGTACCAGTCCGACAGGTATGCACCTTTTTTGGGCGGATTGGCGTCCGGGCTGAGGGTTTCGCCCTGGGCCGAGTCATCAGCGCTTTGTTGGACGTCGACGGTTTTTTCCTGGGCCTGGGCGGCACTACTGAGTACTCCCGTAACGGCAGTCAGTAGCAGGGAAACAGCCAGGGTGCGACAGGAGGCCGAAGGTGTAAGAGGTCGATGCATTGAAAATCCCTGTTCATGCGGTAGGAAAGCCATGGCTGGCCGGGTTGAAGCGAACCTGTACTCATTATCGGTTTAACGGGTTCGCGCAAACGTTTGCATATGCTGTACCAACTTCGATCAGGTGTTTGAAACAAATGAAGAATCGGTGCAGAAACTGACTGTCTTGTTAGGAAATATCCGGAAAATTAAATCGATACTTCTGAAATCGCTGGGTGGTAAGGAGGGTGGAGCGGAAGGCGGGGCATTTGTGAGGGAACGTATCTGATCTGACAAAAAAGCTGTTTTTTAACTAATTGATAAATAAGGATTTGATAAGTTTTTCCGAAGTTTTATCGGTCAATTCTTACCATAGTATTAATGCTATTTAATCCCGCGGTTTCGTCTCTGCCCCCGCGAAGCTCGTCTACGTTTCTGGCACGGAGCAATTTTCGCCACGGTCAGGTATTCGAAGTCAGTGCGTATCGATTCAGGACGTTGCTGAGCGAGCAGTACACGCATTCATGGATGAACGGCTTGGCCCCTTAGCAAGGAGTTGAGCGTGGACAAAGTTCAGGTCAGGGACGCCGTCAATCATCTTTCCCCCCTCTCTTTGGCAGTTCGCCTGGGTCTTACCGGGTTGTTGCTCAGCCTGGTCAGCCCCTCGGCCATGGCCACCTGTTCCACCGTCGGCAGCGTGGTGACCTGTACCGGGGTGCCGGGCCTGCCGCTGTTTCTCAACGACTTTTCCAGCGCCACCGACGGCCTGACGGTCAACGTCAACAGCGGCGCGCAGATGAACGCGACCCTGGGCGGCAAGGTGCTGAACCTGACCGGCAGCACCATCACCCTGAACAACGCCGGGACCATCGACCCGGCGCTGCTGGGGCTGGTCTCGGTGTTGAGCGGCGGGGCCTTTATTGGCAACGGCGCGGCGGGTGTGGTCAACGTCACCAACACCGTCACCGGGATCATGCGCGGTACCGGGCAATTGCTCGGCCTGAACCTGAGCAGCCTGGACGGCGCCGCGCTGAACATCAACAACGGTGCCGGCGGCACCACCACCATCGTCAACGACGGCACCATCACCTCGACCGGCCTGTCGCTGCTCAGCGTGACCCTGGCGGACACGCCGGTGGTGGCGGTGTATGGCGGTTCCCAGGTGAACATGACCAACAACGGCACGCTGCAAGGCCGGGTCGCCTTCGAGAGTTCCAGCGGCGGCAACACCTTCCTCAACACCGGCACCATCCAGGGCGGGGTGTCGATGGGGGTGAACAGCACCAACACCTTCACCGCGGTCACCGGTTCCAGCGTCAGCGTCGGCGATGGGATCAACATCAGCCTCGGCCTCGGTGGCCTGCCGGGGATCGACCTGACATTCGCCCCCACCGGCAAGGTCGACGGCGGCGCGGGCGGCACCAACACCCTGATCCTGCAGAACACCCTCGGCCCGGGCGGCGGCACCAGCGGCAGCGGTACGCTGTCGAGCGACAACTACATCAACTTCAACAACCTCACGCTCAACAGCGGTACCTGGACCCTGCAGGGGGCGCTGGTCAGCGGCAGCACCACCCTCAACGGCGGCATCGCCCAGTTCGATAACAGCGGCACCTTCGGCAGCGGGGTGCTGACCAGCAATGGCGGGATTCTGCAGGCCAGTACCGGCGGCCTGACCCTGAGCAACCTGGTGACCCTGGGCGCCGGCGGCCTGACCGTGCAGGGCGGCAACGACCTGAGCCTGGCCGGGGTGATATCCGGCACTGGCGGCCTGACCAAGAGCGGAGCCGGCCAGTTGAGCCTCGACGGGGCCAACACCTACAGCGGCAACACCAGCATCAGCGCCGGCTCCGTGCAACTGGGCAACAACCTGGCCTTCGGCAGCGGCACGCTGAGCATCGATGGCGCGGCCACGCTGTCGACGCCCGGCACCATCACCCTGAACAACCTGGTCAGCCTCAACAACAGCATGATCGCCACCGGCGCCGGCAGCCTGACCCTGGCGGGGCTGATCAGCGGCAGCGGCGGGCTCACCAAGAGCGGCACTGGCAGCCTGGCCCTCAACGGCATCAACAGCGGTTATTCCGGCACCACCACCCTGAGCGCCGGTACCCTCAGCGTGAGCAACGACAATGCCCTGGGCAGCGGCGGACTGACCGTGAGTGGCAGCGCCAGCCTGGACAGCAGCGCCGCGGTGAACCTGAGCAACGCGGTGACCCTGAACGCCAACCTGACCACCCTCGGCAGCAATGCCCTGACCCTGGGCGGGGGGCTGTCCGGCACCGGCGGGTTGATCAAGAACGGTAGCGCGGACCTGACCCTGAGCAGCGCCAACACCTACTCGGGCGGCACCTCGCTCAATGGCGGCAAGCTGCTGGTGGGCTCCGGCACCGCCCTGGGCAGCGGCGCCCTCAACGCCGGCGCGGGCACCACCCTGGATGCCACCACGGCGCTGAGCCTGGACAACGCCATCAACCTCATCGGCAACCTGACCCTGGGCGGCACCCAGGCCCTGACCCTGGGCGGGGTGATCAACGGCGCCGGCGGGCTGATCAAGGACGGGGCCGCGGCCCTGACCCTGAACGGTGTCAACGGCTACCTGGGCGATACCGCCCTCAACAGCGGCTCGCTGATTCTCGGCTCGAACACCGCGCTGGGCCTCGGCGCCCTGAACGCCGCCGCCGGCACCACCCTGGATGCCAATACCGCGGTGACCCTGGGTAACAGCCTGAACCTGGCCGGCAACCTGAACCTCGGCGGCAGCGCTGACCTGACCCTGAACGGCGTGGTCGGCGGCAGCGGCGGCCTGACCAAGAACGGCACGGCCAGCCTGATTCTCAACGGCGCCAACACCTTCCTCGCCGGCACCACCCTCAATGGCGGCACCCTGACCCTGGGCAACGCCGGCGCGCTGGGTAGCGGCGCCCTGACCGTGGGCGGCGCGGCGACCCTGGACAATACGGCCGGCATCAGCCTGGCCAACGACGTCACGCTCAATGCCGACCTGACCCTGGCCGGCAGCAATGCCCTGACCCTGGACGGTCTGGTCAGCGGCACCAGCGGGCTGATCAAGAACGGTACGGCCGACCTCACGCTCAACGGCGCCAACACCTTCCAGGGTGGTACCACCCTCAATGCCGGGGGGCTGATCCTGGGCAGCGGCACGGCGCTGGGCAGCGGTGCCCTGACCGTAGGCGGCGCCAGTACCTTGAGCGGCAGCGGCGCGCTGACCCTGAACAATGCTGTGCACCTCAACGCCAACCTGACGCTGGACGCCAGCAACGCCCTGGTGCTGGGCGGGGTCATCGACGGTACCAGCGGCCTGATCAAGAACGGCACCTCAAGCCTGACCCTGAGCGGCGGCAACAGCTACCAGGGCACCACCGCACTGAATGCAGGCTCGCTGATCGTCGGTTCCAATACCGCCCTGGGCAGCGGAGCGCTGAATGCCGCCGCCGGCACCACCCTCGATGCCAGTGCCGCGGTCAGCCTCGGCAATAACCTGAACCTGGGCGGCAACCTGACCCTCGGCGGCACTCAGGACCTGACCCTGGGCGGGGTGATCAACGGCGTCGGCGGGCTGATCAAGAACGGCGCGGCCGACCTGACCCTCAATGGCGCCAACGGTTATCTGGGCAACACCGCGCTCAATGCCGGCACGCTGATCGTCGGGGCCAACGGCGCCCTTGGCGCTGGCGCACTGAACGCGGCCGCGGGCACCACGCTGGATGCCAATACCGCCGTCACCCTGGGCAACCAGGTGAACCTGGCCGGTGCCTTGAATATTGGTGGCAGCGCCGACCTGACGCTGTCCGGCGCAGTCAACGGCGCGGGCAGCCTGGTCAAGGACGGCAGCGCCAACCTGGTGCTCAATGGCAGCAATGGCTTCCTTGGCGGCACCACGTTGAATGCCGGCACCCTGACGGTCGGCGCCGACGCGGCGCTGGGCCTCGGCGGCTTGACCGTCGGCGGCGCGGCGACCCTGGACAGCAATGCCTCGGTGACCTTGAACAATGGCGTGACGCTGAATGCCAACCTGACCCTCGGCGGCAGCAACGGCCTGACCCTGGACGGCGTGGTCAGCGGCACCGGCGCGCTGATCAAGAACGGCGCAGGTGAGCTTGCGCTCAACGGGGTCAACCTCTTCGCCGGTGGCACCAGCCTGAATGCCGGCACCCTGACCCTGGGCAATGCCGCGGCATTGGGCAGCGGCGCCCTGACCGTGGGCGGCGCGGCCACCCTGGACAACAGCGCGGCCTTGACCCTGGGCAACGACATTGCGCTCAACGCCGACCTGAGCATCGCCGGCAACAACAACCTGACCCTGGGCGGCGTGGTCAGCGGCGGTGGGGCCCTGATCAAGAACGGCCTGGGCGACCTCGCCCTGTCGGGCAACAACAGCTTTACCGGCGCCCTGGACATCAATGCCGGTAGCGTCAGCACCCTGAGCAGCGGCGCCCTGGGCAACACCTCGGGGGCCAACGTCAGCGCCGGGGCCAGCCTCAACCTGGGGGCCGACAGCAGCCTGGCGAGCCTGACCGGCAGCGGCGGGGTGCAGATCGGCGCGGGCGCCACCCTGAGCGTCGGCGGCGTCAGTTCCAGCAGCGCCTTCGACGGCAGCCTGAGCGGCAGCGGCGGCCTGACCAAGGTCGGCAGCGGCACCCTCGACCTCACCGGGATCAACGGCATCACCGGCAATACCCAGGTCAACGGCGGCACCCTGAGTGTCAGCGGCTCCCTGGGCAGCGCCAACGTTGGCGTCGCCAGCGGCGCGACCCTGACCGGCAGCGGCTCGTTGCTGGGCACGCTGAACGTCGCCGATGGCGGTCACCTGGCCTTGAGCTCGGGCACCACCCTTGCGACGGGCGGGCTGGTCCTCGGTGGCAACGCCAACCTCGACGCCAGCCTCGGCGCACCGTCCACCACCTCGCTGCTCGATGTCGGCGGCAACCTGATCCTCGACGGCAAGCTGAATGTCACCGACGCCGGTGGCTTCGGCGTGGGCGTGTACCGCTTGATCAACTACACCGGCAGCCTGGTCGACCTCGGGCTGGACATCAACAGCGTGCCGGTCGGGTTCAGCCTCGGCGACCTGCAGGTGCAGACCTCGGTGGGCAACCAGGTCAACGTGCTGGTGGCCGCGCCGAACGTCAATATCCGCTTCTGGGACGGCAGCCAGACCGTCGCCAACGGCAGCGTCGATGGCGGCAGCGGTACCTGGACCAGCGCCGGCAGCAACTGGACGTCGGCCAACGGCTTGCTCAACCAGGCCTGGGCTGGCGATTTCGGGATCTTCCAGGGCACCGCGGGTACCGTCACCGTCGATGGCGCCCAGACCTTCACCGGCCTGCAATTCACCACCAGTGGCTACAACCTGGTGGCGGGCACCGCCGGCGCGCTGACCGCGGTCAACGGCACCGGTGGCAACACCGCGCTGCGGGTCGACCCGGGCGTCACCGCGACTATTGGCGTGGATATCAACGGCAGCGGCACCCTGGCCAAGCTCGACGCCGGCACCCTGGTGCTCAATGGCGCCAACACCTACAGCGGTGGCACCTCGCTGAATGGCGGGACCCTGGTGGTCGGCAACAACTCGGCACTGGGCAGCGGCCAGTTGACCGCTGCCGCCGGCACGACCCTGGACAGCAACGCCGCGGTCAGCCTGGCCAACGCGGTCACCCTCAACGGTAACCTGACGGTGGCCGGCAGCAACGACCTGGCCCTGAACGGCGCCATCGGCGGCACCGGTGGCCTGATCAAGAGCGGTACTGCCGACCTGACCCTGGGCGGCAACAACAGCTACCTGGGCCCGACCGCGTTGAACGCCGGCGGCCTGATCCTGGCGTCCAACACGGCGCTGGGCAGTGGCGCGCTGAACGCCGCTGCCGGCACCACCCTGGATGCCAGCAGCCCAGTCAGCGTGAGTAACGCGGTGAACCTGGCCGGCAACCTGGGCATCGGCGGCAGCGCCGACCTGACCCTCGCCGGGTCGATCAACGGCACCGGCAGCCTGAGCAAGGACGGCAGCGCCAACCTGACCCTCAACGGCGCCAACGGTTTCCTCGGCGGCACCACCCTCAATGCCGGGACCCTGACCCTGGGCAATGCCGCGGCCTTGGGCCTGGGCAACCTGACGGTGGCCGGCGCCTCCACCCTGGACAGCAATACCGGCCTGACCCTGGGCAACAACCTGGCATTGAACGCCGACCTGACCCTCGGCGGCAGCCAGGCCCTGACCCTGGGCGGGCTGGTCAGTGGCAGCGGGGAACTGGTCAAGGACGGCACGGCCAACCTGACCCTCAACGGCGTCAACACCTACCAGGGCGGCACCACCCTGAACGCTGGCGGCCTGACCCTGGGCAATGCGGCGGCCCTGGGCAGCGGGGCCTTGACGGTGGCGGGCAGCGCGACCCTGGACAACAGCGCGCCACTGATCCTGGGCAACGATCTCAACCTGAATGCCGGGCTGACGCTGGCGGGCAGCGCCGACCTGACCCTGGCCGGCACCCTGGCCGGCAGCGGCACCCTGACCAAGAACGGCGCGGCCGACCTGACCCTCAGCGGCAGCAACACCTTTGGCGGCCAGTTCAATGTGGCAGCCGGCAGCCTGAGCACCCTGGGCGGTTCGGCGCTGGGCAACAATGCCGGGGTCAACCTGGCCAGCGGCACCCAGCTCAACCTCGGTGGTTCGGCCAGCCTCGCCAGCCTGACCGGCAGCGGCACGGCGCTGGTGGGCGCGGGCAGCACCCTGAGCATCGGCGGCACTAACCTGAGCAGCACCTTCGACGGTAGCCTGAGTGGCAGCGGCCTGTTGAGCAAACTTGGCAGCGGCACCCTGACCCTGGGCGGCAGCAACGCCCTGACCGGCGACACCAGCGTCAATGCCGGCACCCTGAACGTCAGCGGCTCCCTGGCCAGCGCCAATGTGGTGGTCAACAACAGCGGCACCCTGACCGGCACCGGCAGCCTGAGCGGCGCGGTGACGGTGGCCGACGGCGGCCATCTGAGCCTAGGCAGCGGCAACAGCCTGACGCTGGGCTCGCTGGTGCTGGCGCCGAATGCCAACCTGGATGTCGGCCTGGGCACGCCGGTGGCGGGGGGCGGGACTTCGTTGCTCAACGTCGGCGGCAACCTGACCCTCGACGGCACGCTCAACGTCAGCGATATCGGTGGCTTCGGCAGCGGCGTGTATCGCCTGATCAACTACACCGGCAGCCTGACCGACAACGGCCTGGTGGTCGGCAGCGTGCCGGGCAGCGTGGTGCCGGGCGACCTGCAGTTGCAGACCGCGGTGGGCAGCCAGGTCAACCTGCTGGTGACCGCGCCCAACACCCTCGTGCAGTTCTGGGACGGTGGCCAGCTGACCGGCAACGGCGCCATCGACGGCGGCAGCGGCACCTGGGCCAGCGGCACCAGTAACTGGACCAATGTCGATGGCACCCTCAATCAGGCCTGGGGTAACAGCTTCGCCGTGTTCCAGGGCGCGGCCGGCAACGTCACGCTCAACGGCACGCAAAGCATCACCGGCATGCAGTTCGTCACCGACGGCTACAGCCTGATCGATGGCACATCCGGCACGCTGAACGCGGTCAATGGCGCCACCGGCAATACGGCGATCCGCGTCGACCCGAACGTCACCGCCACCCTCGGTGTGGCCATCAACGGCGCCGGTACCCTGGCCAAGCTCGACAGCGGCACCCTGGTGCTCAATGGCAGCAATGGCTACACCGGCGGCACCGCCCTCAACGGCGGCACCCTGGTGGTGGGCAGCAACAGCGCCCTGGGCAGCGGCGTGCTGACCGCGGCCAACGGCACCACCCTGGACAGCAACGGCGCGGTCAGCCTGGGCAACGCGGTAGTGCTGAATGGCGGGTTGAAGGTGGCCGGCTCCAACGACCTGACCCTGGCGGGCGTGGTCAGCGGCAGCGGCAGCGGCAGCCTGATCAAGAACGGCGCGGCGAACCTGACCCTCGACGGCAGCAACAGCTATCAGGGCGGCACCCAGCTCAACGGCGGCGAGCTGACCCTGGGCAATAACGCGGCCATCGGCAGCGGCGCCTTGAGCGTCGGCGGCAATGCCCAGCTCGACAGCAGCGGGGCCTTGCAGCTGGCCAACGCCATCAACCTGAGCGCCCAGCTGACCCTGGCTGGCACCCAGGACACTACCCTCAGCGGCGCCATCGGCGGTAGCGGCAGCCTGGTCAAGAATGGCAGCGGCGCCTTGCTGCTCAGTGGCGCCAATAGCTACACCGGCGGCACCACCCTCAATGGCGGCAGCACCACCGGCGATACCTCCAGCCTCAAAGGCGCGATCCTCAATAACGCAGCGCTGACCTTCGCCCAGAACAGCGACGGCACCTACAGCGGCAACCTCAGCGGTAGCGGCACCCTGACCAAAAGCGGCACGGGCGAATTGTTGCTGACCGGCAGCAACGGCTTCACCGGCACCACCAGCGTGCAAGCCGGCTCGCTGCGGGTCGACGGCACCTTGAGCAGCGCCACGGTGAATGTCGTCTCCGGCGCGGCCATTGGTGGCAGTGGGGAAATCGGCGGGACGCTGCAACTGGCCAGCGGCGCCACCCTGAGCGCCGGCGGCGCCGCCACGCCGTTGTCGGTGGGCGCCTTGAACCTGGCCTCCGGGACGACGCTGGACTTCACCCTGGGGCAAGTCGGCAGTTCGACCACGGTGGTCGATGTGGCGGGCAACCTGACCCTCGACGGCACCCTCAATGTCACCAATGGCGGCGGCTTCGGCGTTGGTATCTACCAGTTGTTCCGCTACGGCGGCAGCCTGACCGACAACGGCCTGGTCTACGGCGTGCTGCCAACGGGCGTGCTGCCTGAGAGCCTGACGTTACAGACCGCGCTGGCCAACCAGGTCAACCTGCTGGTGCAGGGCACACCGGGTGAAGTGCAGTTCTGGAACGGTGGCAAGACCACCGCCGACGGTAGCATCACCGGCGGCAGCGGTACCTGGGGCCCGGGCACCAACTGGACCGACCCGAACGGCACCCAGAGCCTGGATTCCAACAATCAGTTCGCGGTCTTCGGCGGGCAGGGCGGCACGGTCACCGTGGTCGGCAACCAGGGCTTCACCGGCCTGCAATTCCTCGACGCCGGCTACAGCCTGGTCGCCGGGGAGGGCGGCAGCCTGAGCCCGACCAATGCCGCCGATGGCACCCTGGCCGCGGTGCGGGTCAACGCCGATGTGACGGCGCAGATCGATGCGCCGCTGGTGGGCAGTGGCGGGATCAACAAGCTCGACGCCGGCACCTTGCTGCTGACCGGTGCCAATACCTACACCGGCGGTACCACCGTCAGTGGCGGCACCCTGGCCGGTACTACCACCAGCCTGCAAGGACGCATCCTCAACAACGCGCGCCTGCTGTTCGTGCAGAACAGAAACGGTCGTTTCAATGGCGTGCTCAGTGGCACCGGCAGCCTGGTCAAGCAGGGCAGCGGCCTGTTGCTGCTCACCGGCGCCCAGCCGTTCAGCGGCACCGTCGCGGTGGAGCAGGGCGAGTTGCAGGTCGGTGATCGCAGTACGCCGAGCGTGTTCGCCGGGCAGGTCACGGTGGCCAATGGCGCCGCCCTGAGTGGCAACGGCAGCGTCGGTTCGCTGGACAACCACGGCCTGACCCAGTCCGGTGGCGCCGCCGGGACCCTGAGCGTGGCGGGCAACCTCAGCAACGCCGCGGACGGTGTGCTGGACCTGACCGTGACGTCGCCTACCGGCACCGTGCTTGCCGTGGGCGGGACCGCTACCCTCGGCGGCGGTCTGCAAGTGCGCTCGCTGGCGCCTTACACCGGCAACACCACCTACTCGCTGATCACCGCCGGCGGCGGGGTCAACGGTACTTTCAGCAGCACCCGCCTGCCGTCCCTGGCCTTCCTCGACACCGCGCTGGTGTATGGCCCCAACCAGGTCGGCCTGGCGGTCAGCCGCAACCAGACCACCTTCGTCGAAGTGGCGGCCACCCCCAACCAGCGGGGTGTCGCCAGGGCCCTGGAGAGCTACACCGGCGCCGAAGGCTCGGGCGCTGACGTGCTCAATGACCAGGTCATCAACCTGGATCGTGCCTCGGCCCGCGCGGCGTTCGACAGCCTGTCGGGCGAGATCCACGCCAGTACCGCCAGCTCGCTGCTCGAGGACTCGCGCCATGTGCGCGATGCCCTCAACGACCGCATGCGCCAGCCCGGCTGCGGTACCGAGGAGGATGAGCTGCGGCGCACTCTGGCGCCTGGGGAGAACCGTTTGAGCCGCGAAGGCTGCCAGGGCCAGGACGAGATGGTCGGCTGGCTGCGGCTGCTCGGTTCCTGGGGCGACATGGAAGGCGACAGCAACACCGCCGGCCTGGACCGCAACCTGTCCGGCTTCATGCTCGGTACCGACCGCCAGCTCGGCGATCAGTGGCGCGGCGGCGTGGCAGCCGGCTATACCCACAGCGATATCGATGCGCAGCGGCGCCAGTCCGATGCCACGATCAACAGCACCCACCTGGCGGCCTACCTCAACTCCCAGCATGACGCCCTGGCGGTCCGCCTCGGCGCGGCCTACAGCTGGCACCGGGTCAGCACCAAGCGCAACGTCAGCGTCGGCAGCTACAACGATCGCCTGAAAGCCAACTACGACGCGCGCAGTGCCCAGGTGTTCGGTGAGGTTGGCTACGCCCTGGAAGCGGCGGGCGTGGCGCTGGAGCCCTTCGTCGGCCTGGCCTATGTCAACTACGACAGCGATACCGGCCACGAAAAAGGCGGCGCCGGACGCCTGAGCGCCAAGTCGAGCCAGGACATCACCTTCTCCACGGTGGGCCTGCGGGCCGGCAAGCGCATCACCCTGGGCAACGGTTCGCAGATCACACCGCGCGCCGCCCTGGGCTGGCGCCATGCCTACGGCGATACCAAGCCCGATGCCGACCTGACCTTTATCGAGGGGGGCGGCTCGTTCACCACCCAGGGTGTACCGATCGCCAAGGACAGCGCCCTGGTCGAGGCCGGCCTGGACTACCAGATCAGCCCCACGGGCAAACTGGGCATCGGTTACTCGGGCCAGCTGTCCCACGACAACCGCGACCATGCGATGACCCTCAGCTTCACCCTCGGTTTCTGATCACCACCGAGGTTTCTTGCAACCGCCCGAAAGGGCGGTTTTTTTTGCCGCTATGCTTGCGGGCCGGATCGATTGGAGGGCAGGCAGGCGGCGCCGGTGGTCGATGGCTCAGGACACGCTCAGCGCGCAGGGCTCTCTATTAGCGCCGAGGGCTCAGCGCTGAAGGCTCTGCTAGAATCGCCGCTCCATGACTTTCAGAGGTGCCCCATGAGCGAGCCGATTCGCCTGACCCAGTACAGCCACGGCGCGGGTTGCGGTTGCAAGATTTCTCCCCAGGTCCTGGAGGTGATTCTGGCCGGCAGCGGTGCGCAGAACCTCGACCCGAAACTCTGGGTCGGCAACGCCTCGCGCGACGACGCGGCGGTATACGCCATCGACGAAGAGCGCGGCGTGGTCTCGACCACCGACTTTTTCATGCCGATCGTCGACGACCCGTTCGACTTCGGCCGCATCGCCGCCACCAACGCCATCAGCGACATCTACGCCATGGGCGGCGACCCGTTGATGGCCATCGCCATTCTTGGCTGGCCGGTGAATGTGCTGGCCCCGGAAGTCGCTCGCGAGGTGATTCGCGGCGGCCGCGCGGTGTGCGACGCGGCTGGCATTCCCCTGGCCGGCGGCCATTCGATCGACGCGCCGGAACCGATCTTCGGCCTGGCCGTCACCGGCCTGGTGGAAAAGCGCCACATGAAGCGCAACGACACCGCCACCGCCGGTTGCCTGTTGTACCTGACCAAACCCCTGGGCATCGGCGTGCTGACCACCGCCGAGAAGAAGGGCAAGCTGCGCAGCGCCGACGTCGGCCTGGCCCGTGACTGGATGTGCACCCTGAACAAGCCCGGCAGCCGTTTCGGCAAGCTTGATGGCGTGACCGCAATGACCGACGTCACCGGTTTCGGCCTGCTCGGGCACCTGGTGGAAATGGCCGACGGCAGCAACCTGACCGCGCGCATTCACTACGACCGCGTGCCGCGCCTGCCTGGGGTCGAGTACTACCTGGACCAGGGCTGCATACCGGGCGGCACCCAGCGCAATTTCGACAGCTACGCCAACAGGCTCGGGCGTATCCAGGCCCTGCACAAGCTGGTGCTGTGCGACCCGCAGACCAGCGGCGGGCTGTTGATCGCTGTCACTCCCGAGGGCAATGCGGCCTTCCTCGCGCTGGCCGCCGAACTGGGCCTGGAGCTGGCGCCGATCGGTGAGCTGGTGGAACGACAGAGCAACGCGGTCGAGGTGATCTGATGCCCATCGATATCACCGACTACCGCGAAATCTTCCTCAACGACCGGCCGATGATGGATACCCGCGCGCCGATCGAGTTCGCCAAGGGCGCCTTTCCCGGCGTGGTCAACCTGCCGCTGATGACCGACCACGAACGGCAGCGGGTCGGTACCTGCTACAAGCAGCAGGGCCAGCAGGCGGCGATCGTCCTCGGCCATCAACTGGTGTCCGGGGCGATCAAGGCCGAACGCATCCAGGCCTGGGCCGACTTCGCCCGGGCCCATCCCGATGGTTACCTGTACTGCTTTCGCGGCGGCCTGCGTTCGCAGATCGTCCAGCAGTGGCTCAAGGACGAGGCCGGTATCGACTACCCGCGGGTCGGCGGCGGCTACAAGGCCATGCGTACCTTCCTGCTCGACACCCTCGAGGGCGCGGTGGCCGAGTGTGATTTTGTCCTGCTCGGCGGCATGACCGGCATCGGCAAGACCGAGGTGCTCAATCAACTGGCCAACGGCCTGGACCTGGAAGGCCACGCCAACCATCGCGGTTCCAGTTTCGGCAAGCGCGCCAGCGGCCAGCCGTCGAACATCGACTTCGAGAACCGCCTGGCGGTGGACATCCTGAAAAAGCGCGAGCGCGGCATCGCCGGGTTCGTGCTGGAAGACGAGAACCGCATGATCGGCAGCTGCGCCTTGCCGTTGCCGCTGTACCAGGGCATGCAAAGTTTTCCCATGGTCTGGCTGGAGGATGGCCTGGAGGGGCGGATCGAGCGGATCCTGCGCGACTACGTGATCGACCTGTGCGCGGAGTTCGTCGCGGTGCATGGCGAGGACGGCTTCGCACGGTTTTCCGAGCGCCTGCTGGAAAGCCTGAACAACATCCGCAAGCGCCTCGGTGGCGAGCGTCACCAGCGCCTGTACCAGCTGCTGGAGGCCGCCCTGGCCGAGCAGGCCCGCAGCGGCAGCGTGGACCTGCACCGGGCCTGGATCGAAGGGTTGCTCAAGGAATATTACGACCCGATGTATGCCTTCCAGCGCGAAAGCAAGGGCGCGCGCATCGAGTTCGTCGGCGAGCAGGCGGCGGTGCTGGAGTATTTGCGCGAACGGGCTCGCCAGCAGGGTTGAGTCGATAGAAGGGCGGGGCCTTTGGCCCCATCGCGGGCAAGCCTCGCTCCTACAGGGTTCCGCGCCGTCCATGTAGGAGCGAGGCTTGCCCGCGATGACGTCCATGCAGACGCCATCGAACTTCTGGTTACAACAACGCCGCACCAATCAACCCGCACACCACGCCAATCAGCATGGTCAGGCCGGCCACGGTCACCAGCACCCGCGCGTCGAAATCCTTGCGCAGCATCAGCAGCGACGGCAGGCTGATGCTCGGCAGGGTCATCAGCAAGGCCACCGCCGGGCCGGTGCCCATGCCCAGGGTCATCATGGTCTGCACGATAGGGATTTCCGCGGCGGTGGGAATCACGAACAGCGTGCCGACAATCGCCAGCGGCACCAGCCACAGCAGGCTGTCGCCAATCGCGCCCTCGACGTGGGGGAACAGCCAGACCCGCGCCGCGCCCAGCACCAGCACCGCCAGCACATAGATCGGAATGGTGCTCCAGAACAGCTGCCACAGGCTGCGCGCCCAGCGGCTGAAGAAGGCGCCGTCGTTAGCCGTGCTGGCGTCGACCACGGCTTCCACCGCCGCCTCCGGCAATTGCTCGGGACGGGCGATGCGCTGGGCCACCAGCGATACCCCCAGCACCAGCACGATGCCCGCCACCAGGCGCAGCGCGGTAAAGCCCCAGCCAAGGACAAACCCCATGAACACCAGGGTCGCCGGGTTGAGCACCGGGTTGGCGATCCAGAAGGCCAGCGCCGCACCGACCGAGACATTCTGCCGACGCATGCTCGCCGCCACGGGCGCGGCGCAGCAGGAGCACATCATGCCCGGCAGGGCGAACAGCCCGCCGCGCAGGGTCGAGCCGAAACCGGCGCGGCCGAACAGGCGCAGCAGCCAGTCCCGCGGGATCAGCACTTGCAGCAGCGAACCGAGGATCACCGCCAGCACCGCGGCTTTCCAGATCGCCAGGAAATACACCTGGGCATAGGCCAGGGCGGCGCTCAAAGGCGAGGAGGGCTGATCGTTGATGATCGAGGCGCCGATGCTGTGGCTGTCGGCGGCGATAAAGGCCTTGGCGTAGTAGGGCGACCACTTGACGAAGTAGAGGCCGACGCACGCCACCAGGACGAACAGGGCGGGTTTCCACCAGAACGACCAGCCCCGGACGGGGCTGGCAGGAGCAAGGCTGGACATGAACAATGATTCCGGGCAGTGACATTAGGCCGCGAATCTTAGCCTACTCGCGCACCTGCGCGCCTCTGTAGCCGCTGCCGCAGGCTGCGATCGATCGCACAGCGGCCGTAAAGCCTCGCAACACGGAGTGCCGGGCCAAATCCCGGAATCTGCACCGGCGCCTACAAAAGGCTCATGGCCACTCAGAGGGTACGAATCGAGGTGCGAATCGCCCGCGCGCACTCGATCACCGAGGGCGCCAGCTTGCGTTCGGCTTCTTCCAGGGTCCAGCGGCTGCTGGGGATCACCACGTGCACGGCGGCCACCGGCAGGCCCTGGCTGCCGATAATCGGCGCGGCGATGCTCATGTCGCCGAGAAACAGTTCTTCCTGGTTGAGGGCGTAACCGCGCTGGCGGGTGGCGACGATTTTTCCATGGATCGCGTCGATCCCGGTCAGGGTGTGGCGGGTATGGGCCTGGCGGTCGCTGGCCTGGAGCATCGCCAGGGCTTCCTGGTCGGGCAGGGCGCTGAGGTAGGCGCGGCCGGAGCCGGTGCAGTACATCGGAATGCGGCTGCCGATGGGCATGTGGATCGGGATGAACTTGGGCGCCACGAAGCGCGCGACGTAGACCATGTCCAGGCCGTCGGGCTCGGTGAGGTTGGTGGTTTCGCCGGTGACCTGGGCCAGCTCGGCGAGGAACGGGTTGGCCACGTCCACCAGGGTGTCGGCGGCCAGGTAGTTGTAGCCGATCTCCATCACCCGCGGGGTCAGCTGGAAGCGTTTGGTCTGCGGGTGCTTACGCACGTAACCGAGCTGCTCCAGGGTGTGGATCATGCGTTGCGCCGAGCTTTTGTTGATCTCGGCGGCCTCGGCGATTTCCGCCAGGTTCATGGTCCGTTGGGCGGCGTTGAAGGCGCGCAGGACCGCCAGGCCTTTTTCCAGCGACTGATTGAACAGGCTATTGGGGGTGTCGCTCATGGCGGTTCCTTTGGATTTTTTGTGTTTTAAATATCGATATTCGATATTTATAAATCTCTTTACGATTTTTGTAAATTGTTTATAGTCGGTCCATGCCTCCTGCCACCCCCAGAGGCCAACCATCACGGACTTCAAACAATAAAATCGTCCAATGGGAGATTCGCCATGCAAAAGCGTTTTCGTGTCCTTGCATTGTGCTGCGCACTCAGCGCCGGCCTCATCGGTTCCGCCAGTGCCGGCGCCGCGCCGGTGTACAAGGTCGGCGCCACCGCCACCGGCATTCCCTTCACCTTTCTCGACGTCAAGAGCCAGAGCATCGAAGGCATGATGATCGACGCCGCCCGGGCGGTGGGCCAGGCCGGCGGCTTCGAGGTGGACATCCAGCAGACCACCTTCGCCGCGCTGATCCCCTCGCTGACCTCGAACAAGATCGACATCATCTCCGCCGCCATGCTGCGCACCCCGGCGCGGGAGAAGGTGGTGCAGTACTCCAACCCGGTGTTCAGCTACGGCGAGGGGCTGATCGTGCGCGCCGACGACAACACCGCCTACACCCGCATGGAAGACTTCAAGGACCAGGTGGTCGGCGCCCAGGTCGGCACGGTGTTCATCGATGAGTTGAACAAGCGCGGGATCTTCAAGGAAGTGCGCGGCTACGACTCGATCCCCGACCTGCTGCGCGACCTGGCACTGGGACGGATCAAGGCCGGTTTCGCCGACCGGCCGATCGTCGCCTACCAACTGGCCCAGGGCACCCAGAACAAGGTGCAGTTGGTGAAAAGCTACCAGCCGGTGGTGATGGGCGATGTCTGCCTGATCGTGCGCAAGGGCGATGCGCAGACCCTGGACGAGGTCAACCGCGGCATCGCGGCGATCAAGGCCGACGGTTCCCTGGAGCGGATCATCGAGAAGTGGAAGCTCAACTGACCACCCCGCGGCCCGGCCGCCCGGCGGGGTCGCTTCACTCCTGATTGCGCAGGTCCTCCTATGTTTCTCCAGAACGCTCTGGACTTCCTCCCCATTCTGCTGAAAGGGGCGGTGGTCACCTTGCAGGTCACGGCCGGCTCCTTTGTGCTCAGCTCGCTGATCGGCCTGGTATTCGCCTTGATGATGGTGTCCAAGGTGCGCTCGATCTCGCTGTTCGCGATTGGCGTGGTCAACGTCATTCGCGGCCTGCCGATCATCGTGCAGCTGTTCTACATCTACTTCGTGCTGCCGGATTTCGGCATCCAGCTCACGGCCATGCAGGCCGGGGTGATCGGCCTGGGCATCGCCTATTCGGCGTACCAGGCGGAGAACTTCCGCGCCGGCATCCAGGCCATTCACCAGGGGCAGATCGAGGCGGCCGAATCCATCGGCATGCGCGGCGGCATGATCATGCGCCGGGTGGTCCTGCCCCAGGCCTTTCGCATCGCCTTGCCGCCCTACGGCAACACCCTGGTGATGATGCTCAAGGACTCCTCGCTGGTGTCCACCATCACCGTGGCCGAGATGACCCGCGCCGGTCAGCTCATCGCTTCCTCGACCTTCGAGAACATGACCGTCTACACCCTGGTGGCCTTGCTCTACCTGGCCCTGAGCCTGCCGTTGTCCTTTGCCCTGCGTCGCCTGGAGGCGCGCTTCAGCACCCGGAGAAAGTCATGATCGAGATCAAGGGCGTACACAAGAGTTTCGGCAACGTGGCGGTGCTCGAAGGCATCGACCTGAGCGTGCAGAGCGGGGAAGTGGTGTGCCTGATCGGCCCCTCGGGTTCCGGCAAGTCGACCCTGCTGCGCTGCATCAACGGCCTGGAAAGCTACGAGCAGGGCGACATCCTGGTCAGCGGCGAACGTGTCGACCGCCACGGCAAGACCATTCACCAACTGCGCACCCAGGTGGCCATGGTGTTCCAGCGCTTCAACCTGTTCCCCCATCGCACCGCGTTGCAGAACGTCACCGAAGGGCCGATCTACGTGAAGAAGCAGAACCCGCAGCAGGCCCGGGAGCGGGCCGAGGCGCTGCTGGAAAAGGTCGGCCTGGCCCATCGCATGCACGCCTATCCGGACGAGCTGTCCGGCGGTCAGCAGCAGCGGGTGGCGATCGCCCGGGCCCTGGCCATGGATCCGCAGGCGATCCTGTTCGACGAGCCGACCTCGGCGCTGGACCCGGAGTTGGTGGGCGAGGTGCTGGCGGTGATGCGCAAGCTGGCCGACGAAGGCATGACCATGATCGTCGTCACCCACGAAATGGGTTTTGCCCAGGACGTGGCGGACAAGGTGTGTTTCCTCCACAGCGGCAAGATCGTCGAGGCCGGGCCGGCGAAGCAGGTGCTGAGCGCGCCGCGCCATCCGCGCACCCAGGACTTCCTCAAGCGCCTGCTCAACCAGGGCGCGGAGGTGCAGGCATGAAGGCCGCCGAAACCTTGCGCCTGCCGCCTTCCTTGTGGGCCGCCACGGCGACGGCGGCGGTCGAGACCCCGGCGCTGGCCGAAGACTTGCGGGCCGACGTGGCCATAGTCGGCGCCGGGTACACCGGGCTGGTGACCGCGCTGCGCCTGGCCGAGGCCGGGGCCAGCGTCTGTGTACTGGATGCCGGGGAACCGGGCTGGGGCGCTTCCGGACGCAACGGCGGGCAGGTGATTCCCGGGCTCAAGTACGACCCGGATCAATTGCTGGCCAGGTTCGGCCCGGCCCGCGCCGAGGCCATGCTGGAGGCGGCCGGCTCCGCGGCCGATGAAGTGTTCGCCCTGATCGAGCAGCATCGCATCGCCTGCGACGCGACGCGCAAGGGCTGGATTCAGCCGGCGTTTTCCGCCAGTTCCCTGCAGGCCATCGAACAGCGCGCCGAGCAGTGGCGCCGGCGCGGGGTGGCGGTGGAGTTGCTCGACCGCGCCGCCGTCGGTCGGCGCATCGGCAGCCAGAACTACCTCGGCGGCTGGGTCGATCCGCGTGCCGGCAGCCTGCACCCGCTGAACTATGCGCGCGGCCTGGCCAGGGTGGCGCAGCAGCAGGGCGTGCGGATTCACGGGCAGACTCGGGTCGAGGCTTTGCAACGCGAAGGCGGGCAGTGGCAACTGCGCACCGCCCAGGGCCATCGGGTCCAGGCCCAGCGCGTGGTGCTGGCGACCAATGGCTACACCGACGACCTGTGGCCACGGCTGCGGCAGACGGTGATTGCCGCCAACAGTTTCATCATCGCCACCCGCCCGCTGTCGGCCGAGCTGCGCCAGAGCATCTTGCCGAACGGCGAGGTGTGTTCCGACGCCCGGCGTCTGCTGCTGTATTTCAAGCAGGATGCCCAGGGGCGTCTGTTGCTGGGAGGGCGCGGGCCGTTTTCCGAACCGACCCACAGCGGCGACTGGCGTCACCTGGAGCGTTCGTTGCTGGGCTTGTTTCCGCAGTTGGCGGGCACGCCCATCGAGTATCGCTGGAGCGGGCGGGTGGCGTTGAACCAGAGTTTCCTGCCGCAGCTGCATGAACCGCAGCCGGGGTTGTCGATCCTGCTCGGCTACAACGGTCGCGGTATCGCCTTGTCCACGGCCCTGGGCAAGCACCTGGCGGCGCGGCTGTCGGGGGCGAGCAGTGAATTTCCGTTTCCGGTGACGCCGATCCGGCCGATTCCGCTGCATGGCTTGCAGCGCCTGTACCTGGGGGCGGGGATCGCCTGGTACCGCCTGCTGGACGCCCTGCGCTGAGGGCGGTGCATCAGGTCGGGCAGTTTTCCTCGCCGTTATCCAGGCCTTGCTTGTAGCTGCGGCTGTCGAGGGTGGCCTTGCCGTTTTGCCAGGTCAGGGTCAGCACGTAGAGCGAGTCGAAATCGTTGGAGGCCCAGTCGTCGGTGATGGTGCGTTTTTCGCCGACGGCTTCCCGCGCCACCTTGTTGATCAGTTCCGGCAGGTAGCCGTGGGACCAGGCGGTGTAGATGATCGAGTTGTGGTAGCGGTCATGCAGCAGCTCGTCGGCCAGGGCGCTGGTGTCGTTGGCCGAGAATTCGATGTTCACCGGCAGGCCGAGCTTGATGGCGCTGGGGCTGATGGTCATCAGCGGGCGGATGTAGCTGTAGGAGTTGTCGAGTTCGCCTTCCTCGACATTGCGCGTCGGGTTGGCGGCGAACACGTAGTTGGCCTTGCCGAATTTTTCCGGCAGCAGGGACGCCAGGTCGATGGCGCGGTTCAGGCCCTGGCAGTTGAGCTGGCCGAGGCCGCCGGCGGGTTTTTCCGCATGGCGCAGGAAGATCAGGGTCTGGGTGCCGTCCACCGGCTGGGCGCGACTTTCACTGGATTCCAGCGACAGCAGCAGCGCACTGGTCAGCATCAGCGCCGGAAAAAACACGTAGGACCGGCGTTGCAGGCGTTGGGTGAAACTCAGCAGATTCTTCATCGAGTGTGGGTACTTCAGCGCAATCGGTTAAGGCTGACAAACCTTTCCACGGCGAGCTCCCGGCTTCGCGTGGTTTTCCCTGTCGTTGAACGAGTGTTTCTGCCCGCGGGCAGTGCTCTGAGTCCCAGGACGCCTTTTGGTTCGATCCGGGCGGGGGACCGCGAGCGTGGGCCCGTTACTTTATCCGCACCGCTGTCTGGCTGCCGGGAAGCTTAACCACCGGATGTTTCGAATTTAAGAATGCGCGCCGCGAACCGATGCCTGTAATCTAGCGCCGTCGCCGCCCGGCCCGGGGCCACGGCCTTTCATCTGACTGTCATTGGAAGCCTGTCATGACCGATCTCTCCGCATTCCCCATCACCCAGAAATGGCCTGCGCAGTACGCCGACTGGATTCAGCTGTATTCCTTGCCGACTCCCAACGGCGTCAAGGTCTCGATCATGCTCGAAGAGATCGGGCTGCCCTACGAGCCGCACCGCGTCAGTTTCGAAACCAATGACCAGCTGTCCCCCGAGTTCCTTTCCCTGAACCCGAACAACAAGATCCCGGCGATCCTCGACCCCCATGGCCCGGATGACCGGCCGCTGGCGCTGTTCGAGTCGGGGGCGATCCTGATCTACCTCGCGGACAAGAGCGGGCAACTGCTGGCCCAGGAATCCGCCGCGCGCTACGAGACCCTCCAGTGGCTGATGTTCCAGATGGGCGGCATCGGCCCGATGTTCGGCCAGCTGGGCTTCTTCAACAAATTCGCCGGCAAGGACTACGAGGACAAGCGTCCGCGCGACCGTTACGTCGCCGAGTCCCGCCGCCTGCTGAGCGTGCTCGAAGGCCGCCTGCAAGGTCGCGACTGGATCATGGGCGAGCGCTACACCATCGCCGATATCGCCACCTTTCCCTGGGTGCGCAACCTGATTGGCTTCTATGAAGCCGGCGACCTGGTGGGCTTCAAGGACTTCCCCAACGTGCAGCGCGTGCTGGAGCGTTTCCTCGCGCGCCCGGCGGTGATCCGCGGCCTGGAAATTCCCAAGCCGGTCTGACTGCCCCGCACTCTGTAGCCGCTGGCGAAGCCTGCGATCGACGACGCAGTCGGCGCAAAAAGGCCTGATGCGTTGTGCCAGACAGTCCGCGTCGTCAGGTTCTACGCCGACTGCGTCGTCGATCGCAGCCTGTGGCAGCGGCTACAGGTTTCCATGCTTGAGGTCAGGCCGATCCAGGCCTGACCACGTTCATTCAGACAAGGACCCGCAATGCGCCGATTCGATTTCAAGCAGGTGGATGTCTTCAGCGACGAGCCGCTCAAGGGCAACCCGCTGGCGGTGGTGTTCGGCGCCGACCCGTTGAGCGACGCGCGCATGGCGGCGTTCGCCAACTGGACCAACCTCAGCGAAACCACCTTTATCCTCGAACCTCGGGACCCGCGGGCCGACTATCGCCTGCGGATTTTCACCACCCTGCAGGAGCTGCCGTTCGCCGGCCATCCGACCCTTGGCAGCTGCCATGCCTGGCTGGAGGCCGGCGGCGTGCCCAAGGGCGAGGAGATCGTCCAGGAGTGCGCGGTGGGCCTGGTGCGCATTCGCCGCAACGGCGCCGAACTTGCGTTTCTCGCACCGCCCTTGCTCAAGTCCGGCCCGGTGGAGGCCGGGTTGCTGGAGCAGGTGCGCCAGGGCCTGAGGCTGGCGCCCGGCGCCATCGTCGACGCGCAATGGGTGGACAACGGCGCCGGCTGGCTGGCGGTGCTGCTCGCCGAACGCGGCCAGGTGCTCGACCTGCAACCTGACTATTCCCAGCTCAAGGACCTCGCGGTGGGGGTGATCGCACCCTGGAACCCCGAGCGCGACGGCGACGCGGCGCAGTTCGAAGTGCGCGCCTTTATCGCCGGCGACGGCATGCCGGAAGACCCGGCCACCGGCAGCCTCAACGCGGGCATTGCCCAATGGCTGCTGGGCGCGGGGTTGGCGCCGGCGTCCTACGTGGTCAGCCAGGGCCTGAGCATGGGCCGGGCCGGGCGCATCCAGGTCGAGCGGATCGGCGATGAAATCTGGATCGGCGGTTCGGCGGTGACCTGTATCGAGGGCAGCCTGACGTTGTAGGCGAGGGCGGCGGGGGCTGGCCCGGCCTGTCGCCTAAGTGGCCTTGGACGCGTGGCGATAGGTTCTGGGAGACACGCCGTACCAGCGCTTGAAGGTCTGGGAGAAACTCGACAGGTCGCTGTAGCCCAGTTTTTCGGCGATGTCGGTCAGCTTGAGCGTCGGGTCGCCGAGCAGCTCCAGGGCCGCGGCGCTGCGTGACTGCTCCAGCAGGTGCCGGTAACTGGTGCCTTCGTCGTGCAGGCGCCGTTTCAGGGTGCGCTCGCTGAGATTGATCAGGCTGGCCATGCTCGGCAGGTCTGGCGGTGCGCCCAGGGGGGTGATGTTCAGGTACTGGCGGACCAGGTTGGCGGTGCCCGTGCGGGGGATCCGGCGCTCCATCAATTGCGCGCACATCTGCTCGCACATCGAGACGGTGACGGTGTTTGCCTGGGGCAGCGGGCGGCTCAGCAGCGAACGATCGAAGGCCAGGCTGTTGCTGTCGGCCAGGTAGTCGGGGCGCATGCCAAGAATACTGCCAGCACTGGCGGCCGACTGATCGACCGGGCGTTTCTTCTTCAGGGTAAAACCCGCCAGCGAGAACTCACTGCCAGCTATTTCCTTGAGCAGCACCGCGGCGGCGGCCATGTCGCGCTCGATCACGAAGTCCCTGAGCGAATCATCCGCCAGCGCCGGTTCGGTGAACGTCAGGATGCCGAGCGACGGTTGCTCATGGTAGGCGATCCGGGTGATCGCGTAGGTCAGCGGCAAGAACCGCAGGGCCAGCTGCAAGGCATCACCTACGGTCGCGCTGCTGATCAGGCCATAACCGAACAGCCCGTAGGTCGAGAAGTGATAGCGGGCGCCCACTTGATAGCCCAGCCCCTGCGGGTGCCCCGACAGGTTGAGCAGGTTATTGATCAGGCGCAGTTCCTGGGTGCATGACAGCTCGAAATTGGGATCTGCCAGCCGGGTCAGCGACAGGCCCGAACCGGCCAGCAATTGCGCAGGCGAGAAGCCTCTTTCGCGACCGAAATCCACCATCAGCAGGGCACTGGCCGGTCCCCGCAACAACTCCAGCATGTTCATGCTCGCTACCCCGGTCAGGGAAAAGAATTGGCCTGAATACTAAAGTATCTGTCCCTTTACGTCATGGGACTGGCGAGGCCGGGCAAGCATGATGGGCGCACAGGCTACGCTGATCGGGATTGCCGGGAAGGCCGTGGACCCCATCATGCGAAGACCTGCGCCTGCCCATGAAAAAACAAGAAAAGAGGTGCTGCATGCCCCAACTCGAACCCGACCTGCCATCGACGTCGCCACTCACCGCCGTGATCATCGGCAGCGGTTTTGCCGGCATCGGCATGGCCATCGCGCTGCGCAAGGCCGGCATCACGGACTTCATCATCCTGGAAAAACAGCAGGATGTCGGCGGCGTCTGGCGGGACAACAGTTACCCGGGCGCGGCCTGCGATGTGCCATCGCACCTGTACTCGTTTTCATTCGAACCCAACCCCGGCTGGACGCGAATGTTTGCCCCGCAAGCGGAAATACAGGGTTATCTGCAGCATTGCGTGCGCAAGTATGAGGTGGCGCGGCACATCCGCTTCGGCGCTGAAGTACAGGCAGCGCGATTCGACGAGGCCAGCGCGCAGTGGTGCGTCACCGAAGTCGGTGGACGGGTGCATCGCGCCGCCTTGCTGATCAGCGCCACTGGCCAGCTCAGCCAGCCGGCGCTGCCGACGTTCGAAGGCATGCAGGCGTTCAAGGGGCAGGTGTTCCACTCCGCAAATTGGGATCACGGCTACTCGTTGGCGGGGAAACGGGTGGCGGTGATAGGGACGGGCGCTTCGGCCATTCAGTTCGTGCCGGCCATCGCCGACTCGGTGGCGCAGCTCAAGGTATTCCAGCGCTCGCCGGCCTACATCCTGCCCCGGCCCGATCGCGCCTACAGCGACGAAGAAAAGCAGCTGTTCGCCAGGAGGCCCTGGCGCATGGCGCTGCATCGCGCCGCCATCTACCTGCGCTACGAATCCAGGGCCCTGGGTTTTACCCGCCTCAAGGGGCTGATGAAGTGGGCGGTCGGCCTGCCGTTCCGCCGCTTGTTGAACCAGTCGGTGGGCGACCCGCAGATGCGCCGGCAACTGATCCCGGACTACCCTATCGGCTGCAAGCGCATCCTGCTGTCCAGCGATTACCTCAAGACCCTGGCCAGGCCCAATGTGCAGTTGATCACCGAGGGCATCGGGCGCATCACCGAGCAGGGCATCGAGACGCTGGACGGCAAGCACCACCCGGTCGATGCGATCATCTACGGGACGGGTTTCGCGGCGACGCAATTTCTTGCGCCGATGACAATCGTCGGGCGCGACGGGGTAGCGCTGCAGCACGCCTGGGAGCAGGGCGCCCGGGCGTATCTGGGGCTGGCGGTGCCGGGCTTTCCCAACTTCTTCATGTTGTATGGCCCCAATACCAACCTGGGGCACAACTCGATCGTCTACATGCTGGAAAGCCAGATATCCCATGTCATGCGCTGCTGGCGCGCGATGCACAAGGCTGCGGCCACCACCGTCGAAGTCGACGAGCAGACTGAGCAGCGTTTTCATCAACGGATACAGCGCCGCCTGGCCGGATCCGTGTGGAGCGGTTGCAAGAGCTGGTATGTCGACGCAGCGGGCCACAACAGCACCAACTGGCCGGGTTTCACCTTGTCCTATCGCTGGCTGACCCGTTATTCGGCATTGCGCGCCTATGGTTTTTCCAGGGCGCTGGCCAGCGAGTCGGGCCAGGTCTACGGGCGTCTGGTCGCCGAGCCCCGCGATGGTCTCGAAGTCCTCAGTGCTGGCTTGTTGCGCCAACTCTTGCGAGTGAGCTTCCGGGCGCTGATCGGTCCGCCGCGAAGCCTTGCCGCACAGCGGCGTATCGTCAACGGCCTGTCGTGGTCGATGCCGGGCTGCGCGGGCGTGCGCCAGGCACAGGTGCACATCTCGGGCGTACCGCTGCGGATCCTGACACCGGACCATACCGAGGCGGGTGGGGTGATTCTCTATCTGCATGGCGGCGCCTTCTGCCTGGGCGGCCCTGTCACTCACCGTAGCGTTACCAGCCGTCTGGCCCGGGAAGCGGGGATGGCTGTCTGGGTACCGGACTATCGGCTGGCACCGGAACACCCGTTTCCCGCGGCCCTGGAAGATGCGTTGGCCTGTTACCAGGCGATCCGGGCGCAAGGCTATTCGGCGCGGCAGATCCTGCTGGCCGGCGACTCCGCGGGTGGCTCTCTCGCCCTGGCCCTGGCGCTTACCCTGCAACAGCGGAGCGAGCCCTTTGCCGCGGGCTTGCTGCTGTTGTCCCCGGTGACGGATGCGACGCTGAGCGGGCCGACCCTCATTACGTGCCAGTACGCCGACCCCATGCTGCGCCGTGATTGGCTCGAGCAAGGGCTGCGCGCCTACGCAGCGCCTGCCGATAGCCCGTTGCACAACCCATTGACCGCCGACTTGCGCGGCTTGCCGCCGCTGCTGATCCAGGTGGGGGATCAGGAATTGTTGCTGGCGGACTCCACACGCCTGGCCGAGCGCGCGCTGCACTGCGGCGTGGCATGTCGCCTGGAGGTGCATGCGGCGAGGTGGCATGTATTCCAGTTGCAGGCGTTCTACCTGCGTTCGGCCAGGCAAGCCCTGCGTTCAGCAGCCCTGTTCGCTCGCAGCCGCCTGGAGGATCGTGGCGAGCCTTGTGCCGACGCGGTTGCAGGAGTGGCGGTGACGGATGTCGCAGCCATTGATGGGTAGTTGTCGCCAGGATTTTCGGGCAAAAAAAAGCCGCCCAAGATGGCAGCGTTAAAGGAGAGCACGCGTTGTTGATAGCGCGAGTATCACTGCGAAAAATGACTAAATGATGACAGTCCCCTTGCCGCCGAACAGCCTTTCGTGACCGGGTTGCGGCAGGGCAAGGCCTGGGTGAGCGCCAACTGGGGGGCAGGGCGTATCAAGGCGGGTGGCTGTCATCTTGGCGTCATCGATGGAATGGCAAGATCGCCGCAAACCGTCTTTAGTTCTCGACAGGCTGCGGCCTGCCGGTCGATGAATCTGCCAGGAATCCTCCATGAAAGGTGACGCCTCTCTGTTCGCGGCCATTGATCTTGGGTCCAATGCGTTTCGCCTGATGATCGGCCAGCCGGTCAGGCGCAGCCAGGGGTTCATGATCCAGGAAGTGAAGACCCTGCGGGAGCCGGTGCGCCTGGCCGAGGGCTTTCAGGAGGGCGCGCTGGACGCGCTGGCGCTGGACCGGGGCTGGCAGGCGCTGGCGCGCTTCGGCAAGAAACTGCGCGGTTTCGAGGCCGGGCGGGTGCGGGCGGTGG
Source organism: Pseudomonas sp. T8 (assembly GCF_024610635.1). Taxonomy (NCBI): domain Bacteria; kingdom Pseudomonadati; phylum Pseudomonadota; class Gammaproteobacteria; order Pseudomonadales; family Pseudomonadaceae; genus Pseudomonas; species Pseudomonas sp. T8. Next base: position 1,804,034 of record NZ_CP102374.1, on the reverse strand, counting down.
CCACCAGCGCCGTGCGCGAAGCCGACAATGCGCCGCTGTTCCTGGCCAGCGCGGAGCGTCACCTGGGGTTTCGCATCGATGTCATTTCCGGGCATGAAGAGGCGCGGCTGGTGTACGCCGGCGTGGCCCATACCGTGCCGGGCAGCGAAAGCATGCGGCTGGTGGTGGACATCGGCGGCGGTTCCACCGAGTTGATCCTGGGGCAGGGCGCCCAGCCCTTGCTGACCGAGAGCATCGCCATTGGCAGCGCGACCTTCGGCGCGCGCTACTTTCCGGGCGGCGCGGTCTCGGCTCACGCCCTGCAGGAAGCCGAGCGCCTGGCCAGCCTGAAGTTCGAGAAAGTCGCCCGGCGTTATCGCCAGTTGGGTTGGCAGCAGGCCATAGGCTCCTCGGGCACCACCCGGTTCCTGGCCAAGGTGCTCAAGGCCAACGGCCTGAACGACGATGGCCAGGACGGCATCACCTACGGTGGGCTGTTGCGCCTGTCGCTGCGCCTGCTGCAAGCCGGGCATGTCAAACGCCTGCGGCTGGCCGGGCTGCAATCCCATCGCCTGAGCATCCTGCCCGGCGGCCTGGCGGTGATGCTGGCGGCGTTCAAGGTGTTTGGCGTCACCCATATGACGCCTTCCGAGCCGGGGCTGCGTTTTGGCGTGCTGCATGGCCTGATATGTAACAACTGATTACCAAGCGTCATCTGCAAGCCGCTGGCCTTCCTCCGGCCAGCGGTTCCCGCCAGGGTGTTCCGTCGCTCTATTTCAATCCTTTACCGGCCACGCCGGAATCAGCTGACGGCCACGCGTGCACGCCGTCGCCGCGCTATCCCGCCGTCGAAAAACAGGCTGTCATAAAAAGTGCGATTTCCCGCGGCACTATCCCAGCAGTCTGAAAACAGGGGAATGAACCATGAGTGACAAACGCCGCGTGCTGTTCGTTTGCGCCAGAAACGACGCCCGTTCACTGATGGCCGAAGCGCTGCTGCGCCACGCCGACGCCGAAGATTTCGACGCCTTCAGCGCCGGCCTGGAGGCCAGCGAGATCGACCCGCGCACCCTGGAGTCTCTCGAACATATCGGCATCGATACCGCGGGGCTGCGCAGCAAGGCCCTCGACGAGTTCGCAGGGCAGCAGTTCCACTATGTCATCACCCTGTGCGACAAGTCCTCGGAAGAGGCCGCGCGCATGCCGTCCTCCGGCGAGGTGATCGTCTGGAACTTCGAGGACCCGGTCACCAGCGACAGACATGAACCGTTCCGCCACACCCTCCAGGAAATCCACGATCGGCTGCATATGTTCATCACGGTGAAGACCCGTTCGTGATGGGCAAGGATCGCAAATCCTCTCTTGCTGAATCGCTGATCTTCTCTTGCTGATAAGCACGGCCGGGCTTCTATCCCGGCCAACTGCTTTCCACCCCGAATCAAGACTCCCCAGGCGCGCCCTTGGCGGGAGCGTCAGGCCCTGGTCGCATTCTTTACCCGGGGTTCTCTCCTCTGGCGGTCGCCAACCGCCGGCCGTCTACACTTAACCGCAGGCCACACAGGGCGACGGCCCTGGGCGCATTCAACCGGTATCAACAAAAACAATAGTCTCGGGAGAAACCTGATGTTCACAGCACTGCGTCGATTCAGCCGCGGCATGGCCATTGCCGCCAGCCTCGCCACGCTCACCCTCGCCACCCCGGCGTTCGCCCTGGATACAGTCAAGTTCATGGCCCCGGGCTCCGTGGGCGGCGGTTATGACCAGACCGCGCGGGTTTTGGGCAAGGCCTTGCTCGAGGCCGGCACGGCCAAGTCCGTGACTTTCGAGAACAAGGGCGGAGCCGGCGGCACCCTGGGCCTGGCGCAGTTCGCCAACAGCACCAAGGGCGACCCGAATGCGCTGCTGGTGGTGGGGGCGATCATGGTCACCGCGGTGGAGCAGAACAAGCCGCAGATCAGCCTCAAGGACGTGACGCCGATTGCCCGGTTGTTCACCGAATACAACGTGCTCGCCGTGCGTGAGGAGTCGCCCTACAAGACCCTCGAGGAGCTGCTCAAGGACTTCAAGGCCAACCCGGCCAGCATCAAGTGGGGCGGTGGCTCCAAGGGTTCCATCGACCATATCGGCATCGCCGAGCTGGCGAGCAAGATGGAGGTGCCGGTGAACCAGGTGAACTACGTTGCCTATGCCGGCGGCGGCGAAGTGGTGGCCGCGACCCTGGGCGGGCACATCACGGTGATCACCGGCGGTTATGCCGAGCTGGCCAAGTACGTGCAGTCCAAGCAGTTCCGCCTGCTCGCCATCGGCGCTCCGGAGCGCGTTCCCGGCATCGATGCGCCGACCCTCAAGGAGAAGGGCTACGACGTGATCATCGGCAACTGGCGCGGTGTCTATGGCGCGGCCAACCTCACGGTCGAGCAGCGCAAGCAAGTCACCGACGCGGTCCTGGCCGCCACCAACAGCAAGGTCTGGCAGGACAATGTGAAAGCCAACGCCTGGTCGCCGAGCATCCTCACCGGCGATGAGTTCGGCAAATTCGTCGACGAGGAACACCAGCGCCTGCGGGCGATGCTGGTCAAGGTCGGGCTGCTTTGAGATGGCCGGGCGCAGCAGGGTCGTGCTGTCGCAGTTGGCGATTGGCCTGGGGCTGATCGCCATCAGCCTGGTGCTGGTCATCGGCGCCTTGCGCTTTCCGCCCGAGATGGGCTTCGTCATCCTCGGTGCCCATGTCTATCCCAGCGCCGTCGGCGCCTTTCTGGGCGCCGTGGGCCTGCTGTTGAGCTACCAGGCCTGCACCGGTGGTTTGCGCGAGCTGGCCGCATCCGGCGACGACAGCGACGACAGCGACGACAGCGCCCAGCCCGGCGGCAGGCTCGGGGCGGCCTGGGTCACCGCGGGCCTGGTGGCGATTGCCGTACTGATCAACCTGATCGGTTTCGTCCTGGCCGCCGGCTTGCTGTTTGCCTGCTCGGCGCGGGGTTTCGGCAGCCGGCGTCCGTTGCGCGACCTGGCCATCGGCATCGCCCTGACCCTGCCGATCTACTGGCTGTTCAGTGCCGGGCTGGGCGTGGCCCTGCCACCCCTGGTCAATGCCTGGATCTGATCCGGGCCGAAGGAGGTCACACGGTGGACATTCTCTTGAACCTGGCGACAGGTTTCTCCGCGGCACTGGCGCCGATCAATCTGCTCTGGGGATTTATCGGCTGCCTGCTGGGCACGGCGATTGGCGTATTGCCGGGGATCGGCCCGGCGCTGACGGTGGCCCTGCTGTTGCCGATCACCGCCAAGGTCGATCCCACCGGCGCGCTGATCATGTTCGCCGGCATCTATTACGGCGCGCAGTTCGGTGGCTCGACCACCTCGATCCTGCTCAATACCCCGGGCGAGTCGTCGTCCATGGTCACCGCCCTGGAAGGCAATCTCATGGCCCGTAACGGCCGCGCCGGTCCGGCCCTGGCCACCGCGGCGATCGGCTCGTTTTTCGCCGGCACCATCGCCACGGTGCTGCTGACCCTGTTCGCCCCCATCGTCGCCATGCTGGCGCTGAAGTTCGGCCCCGCGGAGTATTTCGCGATCCTGGTGCTGTCCTTCACCACGGTGTCGGCGGTGCTCGGTGCGTCCATGCTGCGCGGTTTCGCCTCGCTGGGGATTGGCCTGGGCATTGGCCTGATCGGCCTCGACTCGACCTCGGGCATTGCCCGCTACACCCTGGGCGTTCCCGAGCTGGTCGATGGCATCGAAGTGGTGCTGGTGGCGGTCGGCCTGTTTGCCGTGGGGGAGGCCTTGTACAGCCTGCTGTATCAGAAGGAGGAAGCGTCCGGCCGGCATCGCCTGACCTCGTTGTGGATGACCCGCGCCGACTGGAAACGCTCGATTCCCGCCTGGCTGCGGGGCACCCTGATCGGCTTTCCGTTCGGCTCGATCCCGGCCGGTGGCGCGGAAATCCCGACCTTCCTGTCCTATTCCACCGAACGCAAGCTGAGCAAGCACCCGCAAGACTTTGCCGCCAGTAAGGGGCAGGGCGCCATCGAAGGGGTGGCCGGCCCGGAAGCCGCCAACAATGCCAGCGCCACCGGTTCCCTGGTGCCGCTGCTGACCCTCGGCATCCCGACCTCCGCCACCGCGGCGATCCTGCTGGCGGCGTTCCAGAACTACAACCTGCAGCCGGGGCCGCTGCTGTTCCAGACTTCCGGCGACCTGGTCTGGACCCTGGTGGCCTCGCTGTATATCGGTAACGTTATCCTGCTGATATTGAACCTGCCCCTGGTCGGGCTCTGGGTGAAGCTGCTGCAGATCCCCCGGCCGTACCTCAATGCCGGGATCCTGGTGTTCGCTTCTATCGGCGTGTACGGCATGCGCCATTCGTCCTTCGACCTGTTGCTGATGCTGGCGATCGGCTGGGGCGGGGTGCTGATGCGGCGTTTCGATTTTCCCGTCGCGCCGGTGATCGTCGGCATGCTGCTGGGGCCGATGGCGGAAAAACAGCTGCGCAACGCCTTGTCCATCAGCCAGGGCGACTGGTCGATATTCGTCACCCAACCCATAGCCGCGGCCTTCCTCGGCTTGACCCTGCTGGTGCTGGTGGTGCCCCACCTGCTGCACGCCCGGGGCATCAAATTGCACGAGGATGATTGAGCACACGGCGCTGCGTGCCAGCCGGCGTGGCACGACACTTCAGAACGTCATGGCAGGCCCCTAGGATAGGGGCTGCCAGGCGGTTTGCGTCCTGGAGCATTGCCTGCAACAGAGCCGATCCGGGGGCGGTGCCGAGGCACTGACCCGGCGAGCGGTGCTTTCTGCCCTTTCGATACGCGGCAAGTGAAGGCACAATGCGCATCCTTTTTTTGGCTGGCCTGGCCGGAGGCCTCGAAATGATCAAAACGCCGTACTACCTCATCGACAAACAGAAACTGCTCGGCAACATGGAGAAGATCGCTTACGTGCGCGAGCAGTCCGGCGCCAAGGCCCTGCTGGCGCTCAAGTGCTTCGCCACCTGGTCGGTGTTCGACCTGATGCAGCAGTACATGGACGGCACCACCTCGTCGTCGCTGTACGAGCTCAAGCTCGGCCGGCAGAAGTTCGCCGGCGAGACCCACGCCTACAGCGTGGCCTGGGCCGACGACGAAATCGAAGAGATGCTCGACAACTGCGACAAGATCATCTTCAACTCCATCGGCCAGCTGCAGCGCTTCGCCGCGGCGTCCGAAGGCAAGGTCCGCGGTCTGCGGGTCAACCCCCAGGTGAGCAGTTCCGATTACCTGCTGGCCGACCCGGCGCGTCCGTTCAGCCGCCTGGGCGAGTGGGACCCGGTGAAGGTCGAGGCCGTGATCGAGCAGATCACAGGCTTCATGTTCCACAACAACTGCGAGAACAGCGACTTCGGCCTGTTCGACCAGATGCTGGGCACCATCGAGGAGCGCTTCGGCCACCTGCTGCACAAGGTCGAATGGGTCAGCCTCGGCGGCGGCATCCACTTCACCGGCGAAGGCTATGCCCTGGATGAGTTCTGCGCGCGCCTCAAGGCGTTCTCCGAGAAGTACGGCGTGCAGGTCTACCTGGAGCCGGGCGAAGCGGCGATCACCCAGAGCGCCTCGCTGGAAGTCACCGTGCTCGACACCCTCTACAACGGCAAGCACCTGGCAGTGGTCGACAGCTCTATCGAAGCGCACATGCTCGATCTGCTGATCTATCGCCTGAACGCCAAGCTGGCGCCCAGCTCGGGCGAACACACCTACATGGTGTGCGGCAAGTCTTGCCTGGCCGGAGACATCTTCGGCGAATACCAATTCGATCGTCCGCTGGCCATCGGCGATCGGCTGTCGTTCGTTGATGCGGCGGGTTACACCATGGTCAAGAAAAACTGGTTCAACGGCCTGAAAATGCCGTCCATCGTAGTGAAACAACTCGACGGTAGTGTCGAGGTGGTTCGTGAATTTGGGTTTGAAGACTACCTGTCCAGCCTCTCGTAAGCTGGCGGAAAGGAGAGATAAAGAAATTGAAGAAGAACGTTCTTATCATTGGTGCAGGAGGTGTCGCCAAGGTGGTGGCCCACAAGTGCGCGCAGCACAACGACGAACTCGGTCGTATTGCTATCGCGTCGCGCAACATCTCCAAATGCCAGGCCATCATCGACAGCGTCAAGGCCAAGGGCAGCCTCAAACAGCCCGCGCAAATCAAGGCCTACGCGCTCAATGCGCTGGACATCGAGGCGACCAAGGCGCTGATCCGCGAGACCGAATCGCAGATCGTCATCAACGTCGGCTCCGCCTTCCTCAACATGTCGGTGCTGCGTGCCTGCATCGATACCGGCGTGGCCTACCTGGACACCGCCATTCACGAAGAGCCGGGCAAGATCTGCGAGACGCCGCCCTGGTATGGCAACTACGAGTGGAAGCACCTCGAGGAATGCCAGCAGAAGAACGTCACCGCCATTCTCGGCGTGGGCTTCGACCCGGGTGTGGTCAACGCCTATGCGGCCCTGGCCAAACAACAGTATTTCGACCGCATTGATTCGATCGACATTCTCGACGTCAATGCCGGTTCCCATGGCAAATATTTCGCCACCAATTTCGATCCGGAAATCAATTTCCGCGAATTCACCGGACAGGTGTGGAGCTGGCAGAACAACCAGTGGACCAGCAACACCATGTTCGAAGTCAAGCGCACCGACGACCTGCCAGTGGTCGGTTCGCAGAACCTGTACCTGACCGGTCACGATGAAGTGCACTCGCTGTCGAAGAACCTCGACGTGCCCAACGTGCGCTTCTGGATGAGTTTCGGCGAGCACTACATCAACGTCTTCACCGTGCTCAAGAACCTCGGCCTGCTCTCCGAGCAACCGGTCAAGACCGCCGAAGGCCTGGAAGTGGTGCCGCTGAAAGTGGTCAAGGCCGTGCTGCCCGATCCTGCCTCGCTGGCGCCGGGCTACACCGGCAAGACCTGCATCGGCGACCTGGTCAAGGGCACCAAGGATGGCCAGCCGCGCGAAGTCTTCATCTACAACGTGGCCTGCCACGAAGAAGCCTTTGCCGAAACCGACAGCCAGGGCATTTCCTACACCGCGGGCGTACCGCCGGTGGCCGCGGCCCTGCTGGTGGCTCGTGGCGAATGGGACGTGCAGCGCATGGTCAACGTCGAGGAGCTGCCGGCCGAGCCGTTCCTCAAGGCGCTGGACCTGATGGGCCTGCCGACCCGCGTCAAGGACGAGAACGGCGACCGTCCCTGGAACTGATTCACCTCCCGCTGTAAAGAAACCAGGTGCGCATGGATGGCGTGCCTGGCTCTCGATTCCCGCTACTCCCTCCTGCCAACACAGCGACCTCCTGCTCTCTCAGGGGCGCCACCGTATCCGAGCGACGCCAGAAGCAAGCCTGCATCGAGGCTGGGTGGGTGGCCTATCGGCAGTTCCAGATCAAGCACCTGGCCCGGATCAAGGGCGTGCAGCGCCTGAAGACGGAAGTCCCCGTGCAGAAAATCAAACTGAGCACCGAACTGCCGGTGTGACGCTCGTCGGTTACCTGGAGGGAAACGGCCCGTCAGCGATACTCAAGGGTCGGAACGACACCCCTCCAGAGGATGACCAGGATGAAAAAACACACCAGCGACGCCAAGCCAGCGGAGGAGAGCAGTGCGGCCTCCCGGCTGATAGACGGGCGCATCGAGGAACTGGGCGACTGGCGCGGCGAGATGCTGGCCCGGGTCCGGGGGCTGATCAGGCAGGCCGATCCGCAGGTGGTCGAGGAGTGGAAGTGGCGCGGGGTGCCGGTGTGGTCCCACGGCGGCATCCTTTGCACCGGCGAGACCTACAAGAGCGTCGTGAAGCTGACCTTCGCCAAGGGCGCCGCGCTGGACGACCCGGCAGGCCTGTTCAACGCCAGCCTCGAGGGCAATACCCGACGGGCGATCGATCTGCATGAGGGTGACAGCCTGGACGAGGCCGCCTTGCAGGCGCTGATCCTGGCGGCCGTGGCGCTCAACCGCTCGCGCTGAGCGGGGCATTCGCGTCTGGTTGTCATGCGCCTTGCCGGCACGATGATTCACGGTCCTTATTGTTGGCCGGCAAAAAAAGCCCCTTGCCGATTTCCCGGCAAGGGGCTGGCTGGCCTGGGTCATTCGCCCTTGATCTGCACGACCTTGTCCGCATTCAGGGCGGCAGGTTTTTTCGGCAGCGAGATGCTCAGCACGCCTTTGCTGAAGCTCGCCTCGATCTTCTCGGCATCGACCCCTTTGGGCAGGTTGAACACCCGCTCGAAGGAACCGTAATGACGTTCGTTCAGGTGATAGCCTTTTCTGTTTTCTTGCGTTTCCTCTCTCTTTTCACCCTTGATGACCAGGCTGCCGTCAGAGAGTTTGATCTCGATATTCTTCTGATCCATGCCGGGCAATTCGGCAGTGATTTCGAAGCTTTCGTCTTTCTCGGTAATATCGACGGCAGGCATGCCACGGCCGATCAGTTCGCGCCGCCAGAACGGATCCACATCGAACAGCCCACGGCTGAAGGGAGACAGGCCGGGGCCGCGATTGAAGTCATCGAACAGGTGATCGACCTGTTGCCGCAGTTTTTCCAGAGGTTGCCACAGGTCGCTCATGCTCGAACGCCGGGTGGCCTTGTCTTCAGTCTGGATCGGCATTTTTTTCACGGAGTTGGCCATTTTCGCTTCTCCTCCCGGGTTGAGGGCGGGCCGCGAGCCATCCCTGGGGCGACCCGCCACGACAGAACGGCAACCGGGCCCGCAGGCCTGCAAGCCCGGTCTTTCCGCCCACGACAGCCATCCCGCGAAACGCGCTGCCAAGGGCTCGATCTGAGTGCTCGAGGATGCCCGGCAGGCGATCCGCCAGGGGCCGCCTCCATGGGGCGGGCGGTCCTGCACACGCGAGCAATACCTGCCGCAGGCACTGGCCTTCAAGGCTCGCGCGAACGGCTCGGGCGTGTATTAGTTAGATCGAAAATCGGCCCGACAGTTTCGTCTCGGGCTGTTTGTCTGACAGGCGTAACCACCCGTATTCATGGGCATTGTTACCAAAGCGGCAACGCAGTCTTGGCGACGTGGTGTTTGTGCCGGTCGCGGCTTCGGGCATAAGCTTCGCTCTTTTTAGCTGCGGTCGTTATCGCACCCAGCCTTGTCTCATGTGGCCTGCCCTGAGGAAATCCCATGTCCAGCCAGTTCCCCCAAGCCCGTCCCCGTCGCCTGCGCCGCAGCGAACAGATGCGCAGCCTGTTCCAGGAAACCGAGTTCACCCTCAACGACCTGGTGCTGCCGATTTTCGTCGAGGAAGAGATCGACGATTTTGTGCCGATCAAGAGCATGCCGGGGGTGATGCGCATTCCGGAATCGAAGCTGGCCGGGGAGATCGAGCGTTACGCCCGCGCCGGGATCAAGTCGGTGATGACCTTCGGCGTGTCTCACCACCTGGACAGCAACGGTAGCGACACCTGGAACGACAACGGCCTGGTGTCGCGCATGTCGCGGATCGCCAAGGACGCGGTGCCGGAGATGATCGTGATGTCCGACACCTGTTTCTGCGAGTACACCGACCACGGCCACTGCGGCGTGCTGCACGGCCATGAAGTGGACAACGACCAGACCCTGGTCAACCTCGGCAAGCAGGCGGTGGCCGCGGCCCGTGCCGGCGCCGATGTGATCGCGCCGTCGGCGGCCATGGATGGGCAAGTCCAGGCCATCCGTCGTGCCCTGGACGAAGCCGGTTTCACCCAGACCGCGATCATGGCCTATTCCACCAAGTTCGCTTCGGCGCTCTACGGTCCGTTCCGCGAGGCCGGCGGCAGCGCGTTGAAGGGCGATCGCAAGAGCTACCAGATGAACCCGATGAACCGCCGCGAAGCGGTGCGTGAATCGCTGCTGGACGAGCAGGAAGGCGCGGACTCGCTGATGGTCAAGCCGGCCGGCGCTTACCTGGACATCATCCGCGACATCCGCGAAGCCTCGCGCCTGCCGGTGACCGCGTATCAGGTCAGCGGCGAGTACGCGATGATCAAGTTCGGCGCCCTGGCCGGGGCCATCGACGAGGCGCGGGTGGTGCGCGAAAGCCTGGGCTCGATCAAGCGTGCCGGGGCGGATCTGATCTTCACCTACTTCGCGATGGATCTGGCGTTGAGCGGGATCTGAAGCGCTCCAGCGGTGTTCCAGATGTAAATGTATGGTCCTCAAGGGCCCCATCGCGGGCAAGCCTCGCTCCTACAGAAGAAGACCGTGTGCTTCTGTAGGAGCGAGGCTTGCCCGCGATAGCGTCAGCTCTGACACCGCAAAAAATCCCTGCTACCCAGTCGACTGCGGCCGCAACACAAATCACAACGCAATCTTGCGCTCCTCGAAATACCGCTCCATGACCTTCGGGTCCGCCGATTTTTCCGCCAGCGCCACATAAGTGTCCGGCCGCAGCAGGTAGAAGCCGTTGCGCGCCAGGCCGGCGGCCTGGTGCGCCGGTTCCCAGTCGAACACCGTCAGCGGCAGTTGCCGCTCGGCGCACCAGGCGCGCAGGGCGTCGCTGGTGACGCCGTACACATGCACCTGCCACCCCAGGTGGTCGAGGCTGGCGAAATTGTCGGTGACGGCGCCGTGGGCCCAGGGCAGGCGATCGCCGCCGTGGACATGGCCGGCGCTGCCGCAGCTCAGGGGCATGTCGCGGTAGTTGAGGGTGATCTGCGACACCGTGCGGAACAGGAACTCGCGCGCCGCTTCCACCGCGGTCACCTTGGGAATCAGCAGCGGCGCCAGGCGGGTGCGCAGCAGGTTGGCGATCGGCCCGTCGGCGGTGACGAAGCTGAACACCCGGTCGGTGGTGGCCACCAGGCGCCGGGCGAATTCGATGCGTTCGAACTCATAGGTCGCCAGCAGGTGCTCCTCGGCCTTGCCGCTGAGCACCGCGGCGAGTTTCCAGGCCAGGTTGATGGCATCGCCGATCCCGGTGTTCATGCCCTGGCCGCCGGCCGGGCTGTGCACGTGGGCGGCGTCGCCAAGCAGGAAGGCGCGGCCGTTGAAAAAGCGCTCGGCCACCCGGTGATGCACGCGGTAGGTGGAGAACCAGTTGACCCGGTCGACCTGGACCTTGAGGTTGTCCATGGCGCGCCGGCTGACGTCCTCGAATTTCAAGGTCTCCGCCTGTTCGGCGCGTTCGTCGCGCACCGTGCCGATCAGCCGTGCCCGGCCTTCGCCGGCCAGCGGAAAGACCGCGAGGAAATCCGCCTCGTCGAGGTCGACGTGCAGTTCGCCATTGAGCGCCGGCCCCCGGGCGTCGACATCCGCCACATAAAACACCTGCTGATAGGTACCGCCGGGAAAGTCGATGCCCAAGGTTTTGCGCACCGTCGAATGGGCGCCGTCGCAGCCGGCCAGGTAGAAGGCCTGGCAGGTTTCCTCCTGGCCGTCGGCGCCGCGCAGCTGGGCGCTGATCAGGTGGCCGTGGTCGGTGAAGCTCAGCAGTTCGGTCTGGCGCTCGACCGTCACGCCGAAACGCTGCAGGCGCTCGATCAGTAATTGCTCGTGCTGGTCCTGCGGGTAGATTTCCAGGAAGGGGTAGGGGGTCAGGTCCGCACCGATGCTGCTCAGGGGTAGGTGGGCGGCCTGTTCGCCCTTGACCCAGAGGTTGGCGGCCGGCACCCGGTGACCCTGGTCGAGGATGGCCTGGGTCAGGTCCAACTGGCGGTACAGCTCAAGGGTCCGCGCCTGCACCGCCAGGGCCCGGGAGGTGGTGCCGGGGCCGGCGGTCTGGTCGAGGATGCGCACCTTGACCCCCTGCCGGCTCAGCCACAGCGCCAGAACCAGCCCGGTGGGGCCGGCGCCAATGATCAGTACGTCGCTGCGGTTCATGTCCTTGCCCTCGTCGAGAGATCAATGTCATGCCGGTGTTGCGTACAACGGTTCAGCGCTGGGCGAACGCCAGGTTCAGGCCCAGGGCGGCGAAGCTGGCGGCAAAGCTGCGGCGCAGCCAGTTCTGCACCTGGGGCGACTCGATCACCGCCTTGCGGAACAGGTTGGCCAGCAGGCCGTAGACCACGAACACGGCGAAGGTCATCGCCATGAACACGCCGCTCAGGCCGAGCATCTGCATGGCCGGCGACGGGCCGTCGTGGCTGATGAACTGCGGCAGGAAGGCCAGGAAGAAAATCGTCAGCTTGGGGTTGAGGATGTTCAGCAGGCAGGCCTTGAGCACCAGGCCGTCGGCACTGGCGGCGGGAGCGCTGGTGTCGACGGCGAAGGCCGAACGGTCGCGCCAGGTGGCGTAGGCCAGGTACAGCAGGTAGGCGACCCCGGCGTGCTTCAAACCCTGGAAAGCCAGGCCCTGGAAGGCCAGCGCGCTGGTGTGCAGGATGGCCGACAGGCCCAGCACCGAGGCCAGCAGGTGCGGGACTATCCCGGCGGTGCAGCCGATGGCGGTGAACAGGCTGGCGCGCTTGCCGGCCACCAGCGCCGTGGAAATGGTCAGGATCACGCCGCTGCCAGGGATCAGCACGACAATCAGCGAGGTGATGAGAAAATCCAGTGAGAGCATGGCGCAGGGGACTCCAGGGCAGGTAAAGGAGGCTCAGGTCTGGCTGAACACTTCCAGCAGGTGGCCGTCGGGGTCATCAAAATACACCCGGCGAGCGCTTTCATGGCGGTTGATTTCGTTTGGGCGCTGCTTGCCCGGATCGGCCCAGAACGCCAGGCCGCGCTGGCGAATACGCTGCAGTATCGGCTCGAAGTCGTCGGCGGCGACCAGAAAGGCATAGTGCTGGGACGCGATGGGCGGGTCGTTGTCGTAGTAATCCAGGGACACGCCGTTATCCAGCTGCACCACCAGCATCGGGCCGAAGGGCGTGGGCGGTGGCAGGCCGAGCAGTTGCACGAGAAAATCCGCCGAACGTCGCTTGTCGCGGCACCAGACGATGGTGTGGTTGAGTTGCACGCTCATGATGGGCCCCGCCTGTTGTTTTTCTGTGGGCGATGAGGTTTCAGATTAGGTGAAATTCGCCGTCGGTCACGGGGAATGCTCAAATGGTTCGTCGCCGGTACGGAACAGCGCGGCGCCTTGAGGGTCGATATCCGCGGCGACGCGCTTCCCTCGGGCGCGGGCCACCTTCGGAATTACTGGGAAGCCATGTCTATAAAACCTCTGCATTCACTTCGCTGGGCCGCTGTCGCGGCCTCGCTGGCCCTGGCCGGTTGTGCCGGCCAGCTCGGTTCAAAGGCGCCGGCGCCAAGCCCGGCGCAGGTCCAGGCCCAGGTCGCCCGCCTGCTGCCGGCCAAGGTCGCCGATCGCCAGGGCTGGGCCCGGGATATCCAGGTGGCCTTTACCGCCCAGGGCATCGAGCCGAGCAAGAGCAACCTCTGCGCAGTGCTGGCGGTGGCCGAGCAGGAGTCCACCTATCAGGTCGACCCGCCGGTGCCGGGGCTGGGCAAGATCGCCCGCAGCGAAATCGACCGCCGCGCGGCCAAGGTGCATGTGCCGTCGATGCTGGTCAGCGCGGCGCTGCAGGTGAGTTCGCCGAACGGCAAGTCCTACAGCGAGCGCCTGGCCGGGGCGCGCACGGAGAAGGAGCTGAGCACGATCTTCGACGACTTCATCGGCAGCGTGCCCATGGGCAAGACCCTGTTCGGCGGCTTCAACCCGGTGCACACCGGCGGGCCGATGCAGGTCAGCATCGACTTCGCCGAGCAGCAGGCGCGCAATTACCCCTACAGCGTGGACGGCTCGATCCGCCGCGAGGTGTTCAGCCGGCGCGGCGGCATGTACTTCGGCATCGCCCACCTGCTCGGTTACCCGGTGAATTACCCGCAGCCGCTGTACCGCTTCGCCGACTTCAACGCCGGCTGGTACGCCAGCCGCAATGCCGCGTTCCAGAACGCCCTGAGCGTGGCCTCGGGGATTTCCCTGGCGCTGGACGGCGACCTGATCCGCTACGACTCGATCATGCCCGGCAGCACCGAGCTGGCGGCGCGCGCCCTGGGCAAATCCCTGGACATGCGCAATCCGACCATTCGCAACCAGCTGGAGAAGGGCAACAGCCTCGAATTCGAGGACACCAAGCTGTACAAGCGGGTATTCGCCCTGGCCGATCAGGCCCAGGGCAAGGCGTTGCCGCGGCAGATCCTGCCGGGCATCCAGCTGAAGAGCCCGAAGATCACCCGCAAACTGACCACCGCCTGGTTCGCCAAACGGGTGGATGAGCGTTATCAGCGCTGCATGGCCAGGTGAGCAGGGTGATAGCGATCGATCGGGGAATCCCGATGCCCTGAAATGAAAAAAGCCCGGCTGTTTAGGCCGGGCTTTTTTTCGAGTACTGCGGACCGCGCAATCATACGGCGCGACGCTCGATCAGACGGTCGGAGCCACCTTCGGCTACACGGCGTTCGATCAAACGATCGGAACCACCTTCGGCAACGCGACGTTCGATCAGGCGGTCGGAGCCACCTTCGACAACGCGGCGTTCGATCAGACGGTCAGCACCACCTTCAGCGACGCGGCGTTCGATCAAGCGATCGGAACCACCTTCGGCAACGCGACGTTCGATCAGGCGATCGGAGCCACCTTCGGCTACACGGCGTTCGATCAGACGATCGGAACCACCTTCAGCTACACGACGTTCGATCAAGCGATCAGCGCCACCTTCGGCGACACGTTTTTCAATCAGGCGATCCGAGCCGCCTTCGGCGACTACCGGGTAGGCCGAGGACGCGGCAAAAGCGTTTGCTGCAAGAACCGAGAAAGCGATGCTGAGAAGAATTTGGCGTTTCATGGTGGTGTGCTCCGGGGTGTTGTTGGTTGGTATGGAGCAGATGTTACGCGGAGGATTTTTTTTGAGAATTTCATTGGGTCGATGGTGACCATCGACGCCAATGATAGCTGCGCCAACCCCCGGAACAGAGCCTCAGGCCGGTTCTTCGCAGGCCTGCGGCGGGCTCCATTGCAGCCCCGAAGCCTGCAACAGTTCCCGGGTATAGGGGTGTTGCGGCGCGCTGAATATCGCCCGCGACGGCCCCTGTTCCACCACCTTGCCGTCCTTGATCACGATCAGGTCGTGGGCCAGGGCGTGGACCACCGCCAGGTCGTGGCTGATGAACAGGTAGGTCAGGCCGTGGCGTACCTGCAACTCCCGCAGCAGCTGGACCACCTGCTTCTGTACGGTGCGGTCGAGGGCCGAGGTGGGTTCGTCCAGCAGGATCAGCGCCGGCTCCAGCACCAGGGCGCGGGCGATGGCGATGCGCTGGCGCTGGCCGCCGGAAAATTCGTGGGGGTAGCGGTGGCGGCTCTGCGGGTCGAGGCCGACTTCCTCGAGCACGCGGATCACCGCCGCCTCGCGTTCCTCGGCGGTGCCGATGCCGTGGGTCAGCAGGCCCTCGGCGATGATCTGCTGCACCGACATGCGCGGGCTGAGGCTGCCGAAGGGGTCCTGGAATACCACCTGCAGTTGCCGACGCAAGGGGCGCATCAGGCGCTGGTTGAGGATGCTCAGCTCCTTGTTGCCGAAGCGGATGCCACCCTCGGACTCCACCAGCCGCAGGATCGCCTGGCCAAGGGTGGACTTACCCGAGCCGGACTCGCCGACGATGCCCAGGGTCTTGCCCCGGTGCAGGCTCAGGCTGACGCCGTCCACCGCCTTGATGTAGTCGCGCTGGCGGCTGAACAGGCCCTTGGGCAGGGGAAACCAGACCTTGAGTTCACTCACTTCCAGCAGATTGTGCGAGTAGGCGCTGGGCACCGGGGCGCCGCTGGGCTCGGCTTCGATCAGCAAGCGGCTGTAGGGATGCCGCGGGGCGCGAAACAGTGCCTCGCACTCGGCCTGCTCGACGATCTCGCCCTGGCGCATCACGCACACCCGCTGGGCGATGCGCCGCACCAGGTTGAGGTCGTGGCTGATCAGCAGCAGCGACATGCCCAGGCGTTGCTGCAACGCGATCAGCAGTTCGAGGATCTTGCGCTGCACCGTCACATCCAGCGCTGTGGTCGGCTCGTCGGCGATCAACAGCTCCGGCTCGTTGGCCAGGGCCATGGCGATCATCACCCGCTGGCGCTGGCCGCCGGACAGCTGGTGCGGGTAGGCCTTGAGGCGTTTGTGCGGCTCGCCGATGCCCACCAGCTCCAGCAGTTCCAGGGTTCGCACCCGGGCCGCGCGACCGCGCAGGCCCTTGTGCACGTCCAGCACTTCGCCGATCTGTTTCTCCACCGTGTGCAGCGGGTTCAGCGAGGTCATGGGCTCCTGGAAGATCATTGCGATGCGGTTGCCGCGCAGGGTGCGCAACTGGGCGTCGCTGGCCTGCACCAGGTCCAGGCCGGCGTAGCGGATGCTGCCCTGGGTCTGCACCTTCTGCGCCGGTAGCAGGCGCAGGATCGAGTGGGCGGTCACCGACTTGCCCGAGCCGGACTCGCCCACCAGGGCCAGGCATTCGCCGCGGCGGATATCCAGGTCCAGGCCATGGACCACTTCGGTGCCGGCGAAGGCCACCTTGAGGTTGCGGATTTCAATCAGGTTGTCGTGCATGTCAGCTCCGGGGATCAAAGGCGTCGCGGCAGGCTTCGCCGATAAACACCAGCAACGAGAGAATCAGCGCCAGGGCGAAAAACGCCGTCAGGCCCAGCCAGGGGGCTTGCAGGTTGCGCTTGGCCTGGCCGATCAGTTCGCCCAGGGAGGCGGTGCCGGCGGGCATGCCGAAGCCGAGAAAATCCAGGGCGGTGAGGGTGGCGATGGCGCCGGTGAGAATGAACGGCAGGTAGGTCAGGGTGGAGGTCATGGCGTTGGGCAGGATGTGCCGGCGCATCAGCTCGCCGTCGCTCAGGCCCAGGGCCCGCGCGGCCTTGACGTACTCCAGGCTGCGCCCGCGCAGGAACTCGGCGCGCACCACGTCCACCAGGGCCAGCCAGGAGAACAGCGCCATGATCCCCAGTAGCCACCAGAAGCTCGGCGAGACGAACCCCGAGAGAATGATCAGCAGGTACAGCACCGGCAGCCCCGACCAGATTTCCAGCAGGCGTTGCCCCAACAAGTCGACCCAGCCGCCGTAATAACCCTGCAGGGCGCCGGCGGTGATGCCGATCAGCGCGCTGATGGCGGTCAGCACCAGGGCAAACAGGATCGACACCCGGGTGCCGAAGATCACCCGCGCCAGCACGTCCCGGGCCTGGTCGTCGGTGCCCAGCCAGTTCTGCGCCGAGGGCGGGCTGGGCGCCGGTTGCGCCAGGTCGTAGTTGACCGTGTCGTAGCTGAAGGGGATCGGCGGGAACAGCATCCAGCCGCCCTGGCCCTCGATCAGTTCGTGCACGTAGCTGCTGGCATAGTCCGGCTGGAACGGCAGTTCGCCGCCGAACTCGGTTTCGTCGTAGTCGCTGAGGATCGGGAAATACCAGGCGCCGTGATAGCGGATGACCAGGGGCTTGTCGTTGGCGATCAGTTCGCCGCCCAGGCAGACCAGGCACAGGCCGATAAACAGCCACAGCGACCAGCGACCCCGGCGGTTGGCCTTGAAGTGTTCGATGCGGCGACGGCCCAGGGGAGAGAGTGTGAACATCAGGCAGTCCTCGCCGAGAAGTCGATGCGCGGATCGACCAGGCTGTAGCACAGGTCGCCGATCAGCTTGATCAGCAGGCCGAACAGGGTGAACAGGAACAGCGCGCCGAACACCACCGGGTAGTCCCGCGACACCGCCGCCTCGTAGCTCATGCGCCCGAGGCCATCGAGGTTGAAGAGGGTCTCGATCAGCAGCGAGCCGGCGAAGAACACCTCGATCAGCGCCGTGGGAATGCCGGCGATCACCAGCAGCATGGCGTTGCGGAACACATGGCCGTAGAGCACCCGGCGTTCGCTCAGGCCCTTGGCCCGGGCGGTGACCACGTACTGGCGGCTGATCTCGTTGAGGAAGCTGTTCTTGGTCAGCAGGGTCAGGGTGGCGAAGCCGCCGATCACCAGGGCCGACACCGGCAGCACCAGGTGCCACAGGTAGTCGCCGACCTTGGCCAGGGGCCCGAGGCTGGCGAAGTTGTCCGAGACCAGGCCCTGCACCGGGAACCAGTCCAGGTAGCTGCCGCCGGCGAACACCACGATCAGCAGGATGGCGAACAGGAACGCCGGCATGGCGTAGCCGAGGACGATGGCGCTGCTGGTCCAGGCATCGAATGCGCTGCCGTTGCGGATCGCCTTGCGCACCCCCAGGGGGATCGACACCAGGTAGGTGATCAGGGTCGCCCACAGGCCGAGGGACAGCGAGGTCGGCAGCTTCTGCAGGATCAGGTCGGTGACCTTGGCCCCGCGAAAGAAGCTGTTGCCGAAGTCCAGTTGCGCGTAGTTCTTCAGCATCAGCCACAGGCGCTGGTGCATCGGCTTGTCGAAGCCGTAGTGGTGCTTGATCTCCTCGATCAGCGCCGGGTCCAGGCCCCGGCTGCTGCGTCCACCGCCGCCCACTGCGGCAACCTCGGCGCCACCGCCCATGGCATGCCCGCCGAAGCCTTGCAGGCGGGCGATGGCCTGTTCCACCGGGCCGCCGGGCGCGGCCTGGACGATCAGGAAGTTGACCACCAGGATGCACAGCAGGGTGGGGATGATCAGCAGCAGGCGACGACTCAGGTAACGGCCCATGTCAGTGCGCCCCCACGGTGCCGCGCAGGGCGCTCATCTGGCTGGCGGTCAGGGCCTTGGGGTTGACCTCCCACCAGGTGTTCAGGCCCTCGTCGTAGATCGGCGCGATGGCCGGCCGGCCGAAACGGTTCTGGAACACCGTGGGCGTGCCCTTGGAGTAGTAATTGGGAATCATGTATTGGCCCCATTGCAGCACCCGGTCCAGGGCCCGGGCGTAATGCACCATCTCGTCGCGGCTATTGGCCTGGACCAGGCCGTCGATCAGGCGGTCCACCGCCGGGTTGGCCAGCACCATGGCGTTGGAGCTGCCGACCTGGGTCGCGCTTTGCGAGCCGTACAGGCTGTACAGCTCGCGACCCGGGGAGACGATGGGGTCGCCGCTGCGGGGGAAACTGGTGACGATCATGTCGTAGTCCCGGGCGTTGAGCAGGTTGATGTACTGCGCCGAATCGATGCGCCGCAGGTTGAGGGTGATGCCGATCTGCGCCAGGGTGCGTTTGTACGGCAGCAGCATGCGGTCGAAGCCGCCTTGGCCATCGAGAAAGGTGAACTCCAGCGGCTCGCCGGCGGCGTTCACCAGGCGGTTATTGCGGGGTGTCCAGCCGGCCTCGGCCAGCAGGCGCAGGGCCTGCAGCTGCTTATCGCGGATGCGACCGCTGCCGTCGGTCTGCGGGGCCCGGTAGACCTGGCTGAAGACTTCGTCGGGGATCTGCCCGCGCAAGGGTTCGAGGATCTCCCGCTCGCGGGCATCCGGCAGGGCGCTGGCGGCCATTTCGCTTTTCGGCCAGTAGCTCTGCTGGCGCACGTAGAAGCCGCGCATCATCTGCTTGTTGGTCCACTCGAAATCCCACAGCAGGGTCAGCGCCTGGCGCACCCGGCGGTCGTGGAACACCGGCCTTTGCAGGTTGAACACAAAGCCCTGGGCGGCGGTGGACTTGTCCGGCGCGAGGATCGCCTGTTGCAGGCGGCCGTCGCGCAGGGCCGGGCTGTCGTAGCCGACCACATAACCGGACGAGGAAAACTCGCGGTTGTAGTCGAAGGCGCCGGCCTGCAGCAGCTGGCGGGCGACGTCGGTGTCGCCGTAGAAGTTCACCGTCAGGCTGTCGAAGTTATACATGCCGCGGCTGACCGGCAGGTCCCTGGCCCACCAGTTCGGATCGCGTTCGAAGCTGATGCTGCGCCCGGCGTCGACCTTGCCGACCTTGTATGGCCCGCTGCCCAGGGGCGGCTCGAAGCCGCCGCCGTTGGCGAAGTCGCGGCTCTTCCACCAGTGTTCGGGCAGCACGCGCAGGGTCGCCAGGTCCAGGGCCAGGGTGCGGTTGAGGTTGTTCTTGAAGTCGAAGCGTACCTGCCCGGGGCCTTCGATCACCACGTCCCGCACGTCGCCGTACTGCTGGCGATAGCTCAGGCTGCCCTTGCTCAGCAGCAGCTCGAAGGTGTAGCGCACGTCTTGCGCGGTGATCGGCGTGCCATCGGCGAAGCGCGCCCTGGGGTCGAGGTAGAAGCGCACCCACAGGCCGTCGGGGTCGCGCTCCATGCGTTCGGCCACCAGCCCGTAGACGGTGTAGGGCTCGTCCAGGGAACGAAAGGCCAGGGGCGAATACACCCAGTCGTTGACCTGGGCCACCGCGATGCCCTGATCGGCATAGGGGGTGATGTAGTTGAACTGGCCGATCTCCATCGAGGCGCGGCTCAGGGAGCCGCCCTTGGGCGCATCGGGGTTGACGTAGTCGAAGTGCTGGAAGCCCGGCGGGTACTTCGGCGGTTCGCCATAGACCGTCATGGCATAGCTGCCGTGGGCGGCGGCCAGGGCCTCGGCGGCGGCGCCAAGCAGCGCGGTGGCCAGCGCCAGCCTGGCCAGGGTGCGAGTCAGTGCAGACATGATCGAAAGGTTCCTCGTGATGCCGGAAAGCCTGGGGCGGCAGGGCGAAAAGACCCACGGCGGCGGGCCGCCATGGGGTGCGAATTCGCAATGCGGCCGGGGCCGGCCGGAGTCTTGCGCGGCCCCGGCGGTGACTCAGAAGTGGTACGTCATGCGCGCGAACAGGGTGCGGCCCAGCGGGTCGGTGTAACGGGGGTCGTAGCCGCTCTGGAAGTTGTAGGCCTGGTTGGAGAACGGTGGGTCGCGGTCGAAGACGTTCTTCACCCCGGCGTCGACGTCCAGCACCTTGTCGAAGGTGTAGCCGGCCGCCAGGTCCCACACCGAGTACGAGGCCACGCGGGCATTGGTGGTGCGGTCGTAGTCGTTGTAGCCGGTGGTGAAGCGGTTGCTCAGCGAGGCCCGCGCCGCGCCCAGGGTCCAGGTGCCGGTGAGGTTGTGTTTCCAGCGGGCGATCACGCCATCGCCCTCGAAGTCGCCGACCTTGTCGGTGAACGGCCCCTTGATGGTGCTCTGGAAGTCGTAGCTCTTGACGTAGGTGCCTTGCAGCCCGAGGCCGAACTGGCCGTAGGGGGTATTGGGGAAACGGTAGTCCAGGGATACGTCGACACCGTTGGTTTCGACTATGCCCAGGTTGGCGTTGCCGGTGACGATGTAGTTCAGCGAACCGTCGGCGTTGCGCACGAAGCGGTCGGCATAGGCGCCGGACTGGTCGAACACCGTGGATTCGGGGAACGGCTGGATCTGGTTGGAGATGTGAATCCACCAGAAGTCCAGGCCCACCGACAGGTCGCGGATTGGCTGGTAGACGAAGCCCAGGGTCACGTTGCGGGCCTTTTCCGGCGCCAGGTCGGTGTTGCCGCCGATCTGGTTGAGGAACTGCTGGCCGCAGTCGCGCCCGCCGTTGCCGCCGGGCTGTACCACACCGCCGGTACAGAGCACCGGGTCGTTGTAGTAGCCCTGGGTGTAGGTGATGCTGCGCGGCGCATACAGCTCGTACAGCGACGGCGCGCGGAAGCCTTCGCTGTAGGCGCCGCGCACTACCAGCTCCTTGAGCGGCTGGTAGCGGAACGAGTATTTCGGGTTGGTGGTGCTGCCGAAGTCGCTGTATTTGTCGTGGCGGATGGCGACGGACAGCTCCAGGCTGTCGAGCACCGGTACGTTCAGTTCGGCGTAGGCCGCCCTGACACTGCGATTGCCCTCGACGCTACCGGACGGGTCGATGCCCAGGCTCTGGATGTCGCCGGCGAACTCTTCGTAGTCCTGGTGGAATTTCTCCTTGCGGTACTCGCCGCCCAGGGCCAGGCCGGAGGGCCCGGCACCGAACCAGTCGCCGATCTCGCGGCTGACGCGCCCATCGAAACCGACCACTCGACCGACTGCCGTGGAGTAGGCGCCGTGGTAGGCCGCCTGCTCGATGTAGTCCTGGCCAGCCTGGGTCTGCGGGCCGAACGGGTTGAGCAGGCCGCTGGCCAGGCCGGCGATCATCGCGCGGTCGCTGACGTAGCCGTTGGTGACGCTGGAGACCACCTTGTTCTGGTTGTAGGAGGCACCGAGGTTGTAGTCCCAGCCGGCCACCAGGCCGTCGAAGCTCAGGACGAAGCGCTGGCTGGTGTTCTGGTCCTTGGATTCCCGGGCACCGGCGGCGGTTTCACGCCAGTTCACGCCGATCGGCTGGCTCGGGTCGAGGCTGAAGCCGGTCGGCGCCGGGGTGATGCCGTTGCCCGGGTAGTAGGGCGAGGAAGCGTCCAGGCTCAGGCCGGTGAGGGGCGCCGGGCCGACCGCCGTGGCGTTGTTGTTGCGCGACCAGAAGTACTCCAGGTTGACGTTGTGATCGTCCGCCAGCTTGGCGGTGCTCTTGCCGAAGAACGAGGTCTTTTCGGTCTCCGGCACCAGGTCGATGTACTCGCGGGTACTGAAGCGGCACAGGCCCTGGCGGGCAATCAGGTTCGGCCCGTTGCAGTTGCTGCCGGCCAGCGGGTTGGTGGCGTTGTCGCCCTGGGTGTAATTGCCCGGAAAGGCCGTGCCCGAGGTCTGGTCGAGGCCGCGGCCGGGGCGGTAGTCGGTGGCGAAGGAGCGGTCGTTGGCGTCGAGGTTCTGCTGCTTGTTGTAGTTGAACACCCCGAGCACGTTGAAGCGGTCTTCTTCCAGGTCGCCGAAGCCCCAGCTGGCGCTCATATCCTTGCTCGCACCGCCGCCGCTGTGGGTCGGGGTTTCGCCGCCCAGGGTCAGTTGGCCGTCGGTCAGGGATTTCTTGGTGATGAAGTTGATCACACCGCCGATGGCGTCGGTGCCGTAGAGGGCCGAGGCGCCGTCGCGCAGCACTTCGACGCGGTCGATGGCGGCGAAGGGGATCATGTTCAGGTCCACCGCGCCGCCGGCCGAGTTGGTGCCCGACAACGCGTTGTTGGCCAGGCGTCGGCCGTTGAGCAGCACCAGGGTCTTGTTGGCGCCGATGCCGCGCATGTCGGCGAAGGAGGCGCCGCCGGTGGCGGCTCCCACTGAGCCGGCGCTGTTGTTGATCGACTGGCTGCCGGTGATGCGCTGCACCAGTTCGGCGGTGGTGCTCACCCCCTGTTTGCGCAGCTCTTCGGCGCGCAGGATGGTGATCGGTACCGCGGTTTCGGCATCGACCCGGCGGATCGCCGAACCTGTCACTTCGACCCGTTGCAGCTGGGTGGTGGGCGCCACGGCCGCGGCACTGGTGGCCGGGACGGCGGCGCTGCTGTCAGCGTCCTCTTCGGCGGCGTGCGCGGTGCCGGCGCCCAGGCCCATGGCCATCAGGTACAGCGGGACAAAACGGTGCCGTTGCAGCGTGGTCACCAGTGGCTTGAGCGTGAAACGTGGAATGTTCATCAGCATGATTACTTCCGACTCTTTCAGACGTTTATCGAAATGGCCTTGTGGGCCCTCATTGCTCCGGCTGGGTTGTACCGACCCCGGAAAACCACTTTCTTCAAGCAAGCCGATCCCCTCCGCAGGCGCGTGGCGTCTTGCGGTCGGCCGATTGCGACGGGATTCCTGGAAGCAGTGCCTGGCGCGTCTCTCAGGGGGCGCCAGGCACTGCCTTCATCGGGTGGTCATCACGGATATCCTGGTGATCCCCGAACGTTCGATGGAGGCCATGGCCTTGGCCACCTGGCCGTAGTTGACGGCGGCATCGGCCTGCAGCTGCACGCGCACCTCGCTGTCCTTGGCCTTGACTTCCTTGAGGCTGCTTTCCAGCAGCTCGGGGGCCACTTCGGACTTGGCCAGGTAGAACTTGCCGTCCTGGTCGACGCTGACCACCACCGGGTCTTTCTTCTCGGCGGGGGCCACGGCGTCGGTCTTCGGCAGGTTGACCTTGATCGCGTTGGTCATCAGCGGGGCGGTGACGATGAACACCACCAGCAGCACCAGCATCACGTCCACCAGGGGCGTGACGTTCATTTCACTGAGTACTTCGTCGCTGTCTTGAGTGGAGAAGGACATCAGCTGGCCTCCCGTACGGCGTGGGCGGTCTTGCTGGCGATGGCCTGGCGGCTGATGGCGAAGGCGCTGCGCTGGGCCAGGGCGTCGAAGTCATGGGCGAAGTCGTCCATGCTGGCCGAGGCCAGCTTCAGGCGGCGCAGGAAGAAGTTGTAGATCAGCACCGCCGGCACGGCGACGGCGATGCCCACGCCGGTGGCGATCAACGCATGGCCGATCGGTCCGGCCACGGTTTCCAGGCTGGCCGAACCGCTGGCGCCGATGCTCTGCAGGGCCTCCATGATCCCCCAGACCGTACCGAACAGGCCGATGAAGGGCGCGGTGCTGCCGATACTGGCGAGCACCGCCTGGCCGCTTTCCAGGGCCCGGCGTTCCTTCTGGATCTGCTGGCGCAGATTGCGCTCCAGGCGGTCGGCGCGGTTGATGGTGTGGGCCAGTTGCTGGGTGGTGCGCGGCGACTCCTCCACCAGCAGGGCTTCGAAACCGCTGCTGGCGATGCGCGCCAGGGAGCCGGGGTACTGGCTGGCGTGTTCGGCGGCGGTGAGCAGGTCCGGGGCGCTCCAGAAGGCTTTGCTGAACTGCCGGTTCTGGGTCTTCTGCCGCAGGTACTGCGCCGACTTGACCAGCAGCAGTGCCCAGCTGACCACGGAAAACAGCACCAGGGCCCAGAGCACGCCGGGGACAATCAGGGATGTCAGGGAATCGTTCATGGCTACACCTCGCATGCGTAAACAGGTTGTGAGTTCGGGTCAGGCCGCGGTCATTGCGGCAATTTGAAATCGATGGTCTGGGTGGCGAAGCCTTCGATCGGCGTGTCGCCGCGCTTGGCCGGGATGAATTTCCAGTTCTTCACCGCGGCCACGGCGGCCTCGTCCAGTTGCGGCTTGCCGCTGGAACGGGTGACTTCCACGCTGCCGGCGCGGCCGTTGGGCAGCACCTTGATGCGCAGCACCACCGTGCCTTCCCAGTTGCGGCGCAGGGCCAGGGACGGGTATTCCGGCGGCGGGTTGCCGAGGCTGGCCAGGCCGGAAACCGCCGCCGATTCCTTGACCGGCCCGGGGGCCGCGGCAGGCGCCGGAGCGGCGGCCGGCTGGCTGGGCGCTGTGGGCGCGGCCGGTGGCGCGGGAGCGGGTGGCGCCGGCGTTTTCGGTGGTTCGGGCTTTTTCACCGGCTTGGGTTTTTCGACCGGTTTGGGCTTTTCGATGGGCTTGGGTTTCTCCACCGGCTTGGGCGGCGGCTTGAGTGCGTCTTCGTCTTTCACCGGTTGCTCGGGTTCGGGCGGCGGCGGAGGCGGCGGGGGTTCCGGGGTGGGCGGCGCGGGCGGGGTCGGGCTGCTCAGCTCGACGGTCATTTCCGGGATTTCCGGGGGCGTTTCCAGTGGCGCGGCGCGGGTCTGCTGGAAGAACCACCAGGCGCCACCATGGAGCAGGGCCGAGACCGTCACCAGCAACAGCACCTGACGCTTGCTCAGGCCTCCGGGTTTCGATGCATTGCCCTTATAAGGACGGCCCCGCGCAACCTGGACGACGGCTTCATCGCCCAAGGGCCTCGGCAGGGTTCTGTTCTTTACCGCATCGTTCATTAAAGCTCCCTCGGTTGGATGAAGGGCAATAAGGCACCGTTCGAACATTGGCTGGAATATTCGAAAGACGGGTTTAACTTTTTCAAGGGTGAGCAAAAGCCGATAGTTGAACTATCCAGTTGAACGGCCTTGTGCAAACGAGTGGCTTAACGCCTTCGGCTTAGATTGTTCATTACCACTCCCTGGAACATTGTTATGGGATGAGCCGGTGTTTGTAGTGCACCTGTCTCGTACTCGTTACATATAGCAACCGCTATGCCAGATTGTGTCGCTTGTTATGCAATTGGCGACGGCCCGTAGTGCATGTCGCATTTATATAAATTTGCGAGAAAAACTGGCGCGACAATATAGATTCGGTACTTCGAAAAGTTGACCTTTAATATTTTATGGGGGCGAGCCAGCCTGCCCTGGGTTATCCGATTTTCAGCCGGAAACAGGGATGATCAATAGCGTGGCCAACGCACTAAAAAGTGTCTGGCGAATTGATTTGGTGCAAATAAACAGTGACTAGTTGGTCATTGTCTGGAGGTCCTTGATCTTGTTGTTCTCTGGGCTCTGTGTAGCGCTTCTGCAGCCTTTGGTGGCCTGCTTCGTGGGCATCTTGAGTCTCTATGGCGCGCTCGCCAGCCCGCCCTGGAACTGGGCGGTGGCGGACGTCTTATTAGCCTGTTGAGGTATAAATAATTAACCGGTACGTACATTGAGTATCTGTAAATAGTGCTCTGCTCATTATCAAATGGCCGATGCGTTGATGTTGAATTGCCTTATTGTCTGACAATGCTTTGACCATCCACTTTTAACGCGCCTTGGAGCGTTTGTTTATTGTCGAATACGCAACGATGGGAACACGACTTTCGCTCGGTGAAATGTCGCCGAGTGCAAAGTAAAGTGGTTGCTTAGTGGTTTAGAAACAGTCGACGGCCGATCTTGTCGAGGCTTCTTCCGTCGACGCTACTTGAACAGTGGCGAGACCGGGCAGGGGGCGAATGCGTGTGTCGGGATACAGTGGACAGTACCCGGGAAGACTGGCTTGGATATCGGTAGCGGGACAGGGTCGGCGTTAAAACGGTCGCGATCGCCAGCCTGGAAGTTGTCCTGTCGACTGGAGTAGGGGGCATTAGCAGACGCTGGCCCAGGCAGCGCCGGGTAGCGTGCGCAAGGTCGACCGTTGATGACGCGCAGGGCGCGAGGGCCGGTCCGGGCAGGGCTGCCGGACGAGGCGGAACCAGGGGCGAAACGGTGGAGCCAATAGCGGAAAACGCCGGTGAACATGACTGCACATCGCACATGAGACTTCCTTATCGCCAGTCTCAGCTCAACGAGCTTTTGGCTCGCCGTCTGCACTTTATAGGGACGCGGATAGCGTCCGATGATTGCTATTGGTGCGGGTAGGCACCGTCGATGCGGCTCTTCTGGTGGGTCGATTCGCAAGCTGCAGGTGCATGGGAAAAACGTGCCAGTTTCAGGTACGTTCGTGCAGTTTTCTTCGTCAGTGCTCGCCAGGCCTTGTTTAGCGGGGCTTGGCGGTGGGCAGGGGATGCTGGTGAGGCGAGGCTGATCGTGCCCATGAAAAAGCCCGGCACATCAGGCCGGGCTTCTCGGGTTTTGCAGAGTGCTGCGATTCAACGGCGGCGCACGAACCGGCGCCACAGCCAGACCCAGATCATCACCAGCGGGAAGGCCAGGATCAGGAACGGCAGCACGTAGCTGCCTTTCTCCAGGGCTTCGGCGGTGCCGTAGGCGAGGTTGTCCAGCAGGTTGTCGAAGGCCCGTTGCAATTTCGAACCGCGCTGGCTGCTGTCGGTGGGCACGAAGTTCAGGGTCAGGCGGTTGGTGTCGAGCCGCCGCTGGTGCCCGGCGGCGGCCTGGGCCAGGGCTTGCAGGTCGTTCTCGATGCTCGCCTGTTCCTTGCTCAGGGCGATCAGGTCGCTGACGGTGATGTCCTTGCGCGCCGCCAGCTGGTCGAGGCGTTGCTGCTGGGCCTTGAGCCGTTCCTGCTGGCGCTGCACGTCGGCCACGGCGTCGGCCAGGTCTTCGGCGCTGGTGATGCGTTCGCCGATTTCGGCGCCCTGGGCGGCCAGCGCGACTATCGGTTCGACGCCGTCGGGCACGATGCGCAGGATCACCTGGGCGTGATACTGGCCTTGTTGCAGGCGCAGGATATTGCAGGCGCCGAATTTGGCGTTTTCGCAGGCTTCGCGGGTGGCGGCCAGGCGCGGTGCGATCTGCGCCGAGGGTAGCGACAGGCTCAGCTCGTGTTCGTAGGCCAGTTGCGCACCGGCCTTGCCCTGGGCACCGCCGACCGCCACCGAGGACGAACGATCGCTGGGGGAACAGGCGGCCAGCAGGGTGCTGAGCAGCAGCACGGCGAGGCTGCGCAGCGGGGTGGGGGTGTCGTCCTGAGGGTGCATGGTCGCTCCTTGAAATAAATGATCGTGCCCGGGGCTGGCGGGACGGCTGCGTATCTTATCGTCGATTGCCTCATGAGGGGCGAGGATGTGGTGTCGCCGCGGCTTATCGCCAGGGATTTGCCGGATGGATACGGCTGGGCGCGGGTGCTGCTTCGGGGTACACCTCGGGGGCCGATGACCCGCACCCCGGTCATCACCATCGGCAACGGAGACCCGCCATGAGCACGCCCGAGTTACCCGAAGGTTATGCCCCCTTGTCCCGCAGCAGCCCGTTGCTGGAGCTGATCGGCCCGGTGTATTGCCGTGGCAGTGGCCTGCAGCTGGAGATCGGCCTGCGCGCCGACAGCCGTCACGCCAACGGGCGTGGCACCGTGCACGGCGGCATCCTCGCCACCCTGGCCGATATCGGCATGGGCTACGCCATGGCCTTTGCCAGTGACCCACCGCTGCCGCTGATCACCGCCAGCATGCACCTGGACTACCTCGGTGCGGTGCAGGTCGGCGAGTGGATCGACGTGCGCCTGGAGCACTCCAAGCGCGGCCGGCAGATGGCCTTTGCCACCGTCACCCTGCAGGTCGGCGAACGGGTGGTGGCCAGGGCCAACGCGGTGTTCGCGGTGCCGGGCGGCTGAGGGCAGGTGTGGGGGGGGGCGCTTTTGCGAGCGCTGCGCGCTCGATCGCAGGCTTCGCCAGCGGCTACCGGGGAAGCGATCTGTGCCGTTGGCGGGAGGGGCCGTGGGCTTGTGTAGCCGCTGCCGCAGGCTGCGATCGAGCGCGCAGCGCTCGCAGGCAACCCCTCTTAGTCCGCTGGTGCAACCATCTGCTTCCACTCCAGGCCGAAGCGCGCCAGGTACTTGCGCAGGCGGTCGGCGTCATTGGGCTGGGCCTTGGTCTGGCGGGACACGCCAAACAGCTTGCGTCCGGCATCGGACAGGCTGTCGGCCTGGCGACAGACTTCGAGCACCGCCTGTAGTTGCAGGCGGTCGAACAGGTCGAGTTCGGCTGTGTCGCCCAGCAGGCTGGCCAACGGATCCTGCGCCTGGCTCAAGCCCCAGGCATAACGGAGCCGCTCGATTTCTTCCTCGGCCTGGGCTTCGTCGATGCGCCCGCTGTCGGCCAGGGTGGCCATGCGGGTGATGGACGCCGACAGCTCGCGGAAGTTGCCCAGCCACGCCGCCTCGCTGGAGCTGGCAAACGCCAGGTAGCGCCGCCGCGCCTCGAGGTTGAAGCGCACCAGGCGCCCTTGTTCCCGGGCGTGGCGCTCCAGTTCGAAATCGATGTTCGGCTCGATGTCCTCGCGCCGCCCGGCGAGCCCCGGCAGGTTGAAGGTCCAGAGGTTGATCCGCGCATACAGGTCCTCGCGGAACAGGCCCTGGGCGACCCGGCCGCGCAGGTCGCGGTGGGTGCCGGCGATGATCAGGAAGTCGCTGTCCACTTCCTTGTCCGAGCCCATGGGGAAGAAGCGTTTTTCCTCGATGGCCTTGAGCAGCATCGCCTGTTCGTCGAGCCCCAGCTCGCCGATCTCGTCGAGAAACAGCATGCCGCCGTCCGCCGCCCGCAACAGGCCGTCGCGGGCGTTCTGGGCGCCGGTGAAGGCGCCCTTGATATGCCCGAACAGCGCCGACATGGCGCCGTCGCCGCGCAGGGTGGCGCAGTTGACCTCGACAAAACGCCCCTGGACCTGATGCCGGCCGCGCTTGAGCTCATAGATGCGCCGGGCCAGGAACGACTTGCCGGCACCGGTGGGGCCGATCAGCAGCATCGGCGCCCTGGAGCGCACAGCGACACGTTCGATCTGTTCGATGGAGCGGTTGAACGCGGCATTGCGGGTGGCGATCCCGGACTTGAGGAAGGCCAGGCCCTCCAGGCGCTTGCCGGCGAAGCGCGAGGCGATGCGGTCGTAGCGCGACAGGTCGAGGTCGATCAGGGCATGGGTGCCGGTGGCGTGCTGCTCCGGGTCGCGGCGCCGCGCCGGGGAGGTCTGGATCAGCCGCGCCGGCAGGTAGCGCGCCTCGGTCAGCAGGAACCAGCAGATCTGCGCCACGTGGGTCCCGGTGGTGATGTGCACCAGGTACTCCTCGCGCTCGGTGTCGAACGGGTAGGCGCTGGTGAAGTCGTGCAGGGCGCCGTACACCTCTTCGAAATCCCAGGGGTTCTTCAGGCCCATGGGGTGCAGGCGCACCGTGGTTTGCGGCGACACCTGGCGAATGTCGTTGGCCACCCGCTCGGCCAGGCTGACGTCCCGGGCGTCGACACCGTGGATCAGTTCCAGGCGATTAATCAGCACGTCCTGCTGCTGGCACAGGCCGACACTGGGGCGCCAGTGGCTCCAGCGGTTGGCGCCCTTGCCGACGCGATCGAGGGTGGAACCGACAAAACCTATGGCGACCGTGGGCTTGCCTGACATACTTATACCTGAAGATAAAAAGCGATAAACAAAGATATAAAATTATCGACAGCTTTGTCTCGAAGACTTGCAGAGGAAAAATGATTTAAAAATAAAATAGTTATAAATCAATAAGTTAAAAAATAATTCGCAGGAAAAAATAAAACTGGCACAGCGGCTGCAATCTCTCTGGCAACGAACAAGACAACAGAGCGAGACGCCAAGATGGCCAACTTCCAGCTGTTCAACACCCAACAGGCAAAAGCGCCGGCGAGCAACACCCGGAACGCTGCCCAGGCCCCGGCCTATGCCTACAACGCCAAGCACCGCCTGGCCCAACTGGCGGTGACCGGTTGCCTGAACTCGACCTTCTACACCTCGCCTGAAGGTCAGCTGGACGCGGTGCTGCAGCTGGTGAGCGAAGTCGACAGCCGTTTCGTCGCCCAGGCCGCGCGTTACGCTCGGCAGCAGGGTCATATGAAAGACATGCCGGCCTTGCTGCTGGCGGCGTTGACCGCGCAACGCTCGGCCCTGGTGCCGGAGCTGTTTGCCCAGGTGGTGGACAACGGCAAGATGCTGCGCAACTTCGTGCAGATCCTGCGCAGTGGGGCGACCGGGCGCAGATCCCTGGGGTCGCAGCCCAAGCGCCTGGTGCAGAACTGGTTGAACAGCGCCAGCGAACGCCAGCTGTTGCAGGCCTCGGTGGGTAACCAGCCGTCGCTGGCGGACGTGGTCAAGATGGTTCACCCCAAGCCAAGCGAGGCCTGGCGCGCAGCCTTCTTCGCCTGGTTGATCGGCAAGCCGGTGGATGCGCAGGCGCTGCCCGAGCTGACCCGCGCCTTGCTGGCGTTTCGCAGCGGTGCGACCACGGCGGTGCCGCAGGTGCCGTTCCAGTTGCTCGGCAACGAAACCCTGAGCCGCGAGCAATGGGCCGAACAGGCGCACAATATGGGCTGGCAGGGGCTGCGCATGAACCTCAACACCTTGGCCCGCCATGGCGCGTTCCAGGTGCCGGGTTGCACCGAGTATGTGGCGGTGCGGCTGGCGGATGCCGCCGAAGTGGCCAAGGCCCGGGTCTACCCGTACCAGTTGTTGGCGGCCTACCGCATGGCCGGGGACGAAGTGCCGCAACAGGTTCGCGAGGCGTTGCAGGATGCCCTGGAGCTGTCGCTGGCCAACGTGCCGGCGCTGCAAGGCGCGGTGGTGGTGTGCCCGGATGTCTCGGGGTCGATGCACAGCCCGGTCACCGGTTATCGCCAGGGCGCCACCACGGCGGTGCGCTGCATCGATGTGGCGGCGCTGGTGGCGGCAGCGGTGTTGCGCAAGCAGCCGGCGGCGCGGGTCATGCCGTTCGAGGTCGGGGTGGTGGATATTCGCCTCAACCCGCGGGACAGCGTGATGAGCAATGCGCAGAAACTGGCGGCCATCGGCGGTGGCGGGACCAACTGCTCGGCGCCCCTGGCACAACTGGCCAACGCCAAGTGCAAGGTGGACACCCTGATCCTGGTCTCGGACAACGAGTCGTGGATCGATGCGCGGCGCCATGGGGCGACTGAAACCCTGCGCCAGTGGGAGCGGATCAAGGCCATCAACCCGCAGGCGCGGCTGGTGTGCATCGATATGCAGCCCGGGGCCACCACCCAGGCGCCGGACCGCGAGGACATCCTCAACGTCGGCGGCTTCAGTGACGCGGTGTTCGATGTGATCCAGCAGTTCACCGCGGGCAACTACGGTGCGCAGCACTGGGTCGAGGCGATCGAGGCGATGGCGCCCTGATCGGCAAGACATGAGATAAACCGTGCGCCGCTCACCCGGCGCACGCCGAAGAATTTTTGTTCATTGGCCCCGAATGCCGCTGTGACTACATCCAAAGACGTCCCAGCAGATTTAGTCAGGGCCTGTGAAGGCACGAATGCCAGTGGCTGTACATCCTGGTGATGCCGGTTCGATTCCGGCGATCAGTCACTTCTTTTGTCGTGCCACCTTTTTTGCAGTTTCAGCGACGAATGCTGATGGAACTACATCCCAGATTCGTGATGCGGGTTCGAGTCCCGCCGGTGCCTGGAAAGGCGCCGTAGTTCAACGGTCAGAACACGAGTGCACGGTTTCATCGACCCTTGTCGTCGCAGGTTTTTCTCCCGCCCGAGCGGGATGGCAGCGAATGCCACAGGTACTACAAGGTGTCGCGGGTTCGAGTCCCGCCAGCCGCAAGGCTGTAGCTCAGTCGGTAGAGCAAATGTGCCTGTTCTCTTGTCGCTGCCCGCAGGCCCGGCCTGCACCGATTGACCCGGCGAATGCCGGTGGAACTACAGGGCAGCGTGGTCGCGGGTTCGATTCCCGCCAACCGCAAGGGGCTAGCTCAGTGGTAGAGCGCGCTGCATGTTTCACCTTCACTGGTCGCCGTTTATGCCGGACCACCGGCCACCGAACAAGGTCGGATTTTCGACCACAGAAAAAAGAGTCAGGAACATGGAACACAAGACCTACCAACTGCTGGAAGTCGCCAACGGCAAGCCGATCAAGATGTGGACCGAGGGCGTGCCGGTGGAAAGCGAAGCCCGCCAGCAGCTGATGAACACCGCGAAGATGCCGTTCATCTTCAAGCACCTGGCGGTGATGCCGGATGTGCACCTGGGCAAGGGTTCGACCATCGGCAGCGTGATCCCCACCCTGGGCGCGATCATCCCGGCGGCGGTCGGGGTGGATATCGGCTGCGGCATGATTGCCGCCCGCACCTCGCTGACCGCTGCCGACCTGCCGGATAACCTGCACGGTTTGCGCAGCGCCATCGAGCAGGCGGTGCCCCACGGTCGTACTTCGCCGCGCAGCGGTCGTGACAAGGGCGCATGGGGCGACGTGCCGCGCCAGGCCGACCATGCCTGGGCGGCCTTGCAGCCACGCTTCAAGGCGATCACCGACAAGTACCCGGCTCTGGCCAACAGCAACAACCGCCAGCACCTGGGTACCCTCGGCGGCGGCAACCACTTCATCGAGGTCTGCCTGGATGAAGCCAACCGGGTCTGGTTCATGCTCCACAGCGGTTCCCGTGGCGTGGGTAACGCCATCGGCAACCTGTTCATCCACCTGGCCCAGGCGGACATGCGCCAGCACATCGCCAACCTGCCGGACCGCGATCTGGCCTACTTCGAGGAAGGCAGCCGGCACTTCGACGATTACGTCGAGGCCGTGGCCTGGGCCCAGGACTTTGCCCGGCATAACCGTGAATTGATGATGCAGTTGGTGATCCAGGCCACCCGCCAGGTGATCCGCAAGCCTTTCGAGGTGGCGCTGGAGGCGGTGAACTGCCACCACAACTACGTGCAGAAGGAGCGCCACTTCGGTGAAGAGGTGCTGGTGACCCGCAAGGGCGCGGTGTCGGCGCAGAAGGGCGAGCTGGGGATCATCCCCGGATCGATGGGCGCCAAGAGCTTCATCGTTCGCGGGCTGGGCAACGAGGAGGCGTTCTGCTCCTGCAGCCACGGTGCCGGGCGCACCATGAGCCGCACCAAGGCCAAGAACACCTTCACCCTGGCCGACCAGATCCGCGCCACCGCCCATGTGGAGTGCCGCAAGGACACCGCGGTGATCGATGAAATCCCGATGGCCTACAAGGACATCGACCAAGTCATGCACGCCCAGCGCGAGCTGGTGGAAGTGCTGCACACCCTGCGTCAGGTGGTGTGCGTCAAGGGGTAGAACAATGGACGACATGGATGCAGTGATAGCGGCCCCGCCCAGCTGGCATGACCAGCTGAGCGACTACGAAGCCCGCCGCGTGCGGGAGGTGATGGACACCCTGGACAGGCACAGCGCCTGGCTGGAACTGAGCCGCTTCGGCAACGGGTTCGTGCGCCAGGCCGCGGTGCGCGGCCTGGCCGCACAGCCTTCGGCAGAGGCCCTGGCCGCCTTGCTGGAGCGCCTCAACGATTGGGTGCCCCAGGTTCGCCAGGAAGCGGCCGCGGCAGTCGAGGCGTATTGGGCGCCGGAGCACGCCGGGCTGCTGTTGCAGACCCTGGCACCGTTGCTGGCCCTTGCCAGCAAGCAGCGGGCCGACCACGGCGCGACCCTGGAGCGGGCCACTGCGGTATTGCAACTGGCCCAGGTGCGCGACGAAGTGCAAGGGGCCTTTGGCGATTGCCGGGGCAAGGCCGCGCGCTTTGTCTTCGAGCTGTTGCTCAAGGGCGTCGAGGACCGGCCGGCGCTGCTGGCCATGGCGTTGCGCCACGCCGAGGTCAGCGTGCGGCAGATGGCGGTGGATGCCTGCGCCGAACTGCCCGACGAGCAGGCGCTGCCTTTGCTGGAAGAGGTGATGCGCAGCTGTGGCGCCAGTGTGCGGGTCA
Source organism: Pseudomonas sp. T8 (assembly GCF_024610635.1). NCBI lineage: Bacteria > Pseudomonadati > Pseudomonadota > Gammaproteobacteria > Pseudomonadales > Pseudomonadaceae > Pseudomonas > Pseudomonas sp. T8. The sequence continues at coordinate 1,769,421 of NZ_CP102374.1, read as the reverse complement.
AGGCCTTGCGGCTGTTGCTGCCGTTGCTGGCCGACCCGGGCGCGCATCTGCGCCAGGCCTTGCTGGACCCTTCGGGAGCCCTGCGTTGCCTGGCCCGTTGGGCGGCGCCGCGCCATCGGCTCGACCCGCGGGAGGTATTGCTGGCCCGGCTGCTCGAGCCGGCACCGCTGAACAAGCGCGAGTGGCTGGGCCTGCTGGGGCTGGCCAAGGAACTGCGGGAGCCACAGGCCGACGCCATGCTGCAACAGGCCCTCGCCTCCAAGGCGCTGACCGTGCGCCTGCTGGCCTTGCGAACCCTCGGCGAGCGTGGCCTGGCCCAGCAGCTGGCGGCCCTGGACGATCCGTCGGACAAGGTCTTCGACTGCGCCCTCGGCCTGCTGCGCGAGCAGCCCTGGGCGGCGTTCGAGGAGGCTCTGGAGCAGCGTCTGGACCAGCATTGGCATGACCTGCCCAAGGCGCGGCGCTGGGCCTTGCTGGGGCTCAAGCCAGGCTGGCGCCAGTTGCAATACCTGCTGCATCGCCTGGACCAGGCGGGCAGCGAAGCCGCTTATTGGCGCGAGGCCCTGGCCCGCTGGTGCGATAGCCGCTACGCGATGTTCGACCCGGTAACCCCCAAGCCGCTGCGAGAAGCACTGGCGCAGCGGTTACAGGCGATGGAGGAGGCCGGCGACGTGCCTCGGGGATCGCTCAAGCGCCTGTTGTGAACGAAGAGGACGATCAGGCCAGCGCGAGAAGCGGCTGACGATTGTCGATTGAATAGGACAAGGAACCATGGAACTTCATGAACGTCACCCGCTGAGCAGCGCCATGCGCGCACGGGTACTGGATGAGCTGGCGCGGATCGAGCGCGAGCGCAATGTGCGGGTGCTGTATGCCTGCGAATCGGGCAGTCGGGCCTGGGGCTTTGCCTCCACCGACAGTGATTACGATGTGCGTTTCGTCTATGTGGAAAAGCCCGAGTGGTTCATCCAGGTGGACGCCGGGCGGGACGTGATCGAGCGGCCGCTGGACGACGAACTGGACATCAGCGGCTGGGAACTGCGCAAGACCCTCGGGTTGCTGCGCAAATCCAACCCGACCCTGCTGGAGTGGCTGGATTCGCCCCTGGTGTATCGCAGCGAGCCGGCGGCAACCGCGCGCCTGCGCGAGCTGGCGGAGGCCTTCTACAGCCCGCCGGCGGCCCGTCATCACTACCTGTCGATGGCCAGGAAGAACTTTCGCGGTTACCTGCAAGGCGACAGCGTGCGGTTCAAGAAGTACTTCTACGTGCTCCGGCCGTTGCTGGCGGTGCGCTGGATCGATCAGGGGCGCGGCCGCCCGCCGATGACCTTCGCCGACCTGCTGAGCACCGTCGAGCATCGGCCACTGCTGGACGAGGTGGATGAGTTGCTGGCCTTGAAGCGCAGCGCCGACGAGGCCGCTTACGGGCCCAGGCGCCCGGCGTTGCACGCCTTTATCGCCGCCGAACTGGAACGCCCGGTGCCCAAGCTGGCGCGCACCCATCAAGACAATGCTTTGCTGGACGCCTACTTGCGAGACAGCGTCCGGCGTTATGCCTGAGGAATGTAATGAAACAGGATGTCATCGAACTGGACGGCGCCATCGGCGGCGGCCAGGTCCTGCGCAGTGCCCTGAGCCTGTCGATGCTCACCGGCAAGACCCTGCGTATCCACAACATACGGGCCCGGCGCGCTCGCCCGGGGCTGCTGCGCCAGCACCTGACCGCGGTGCTGGCGGCGGCGCAGGTCTGCGCGGCCAGGGTCTCGGGCGCCGAGCTGGGCTCCCGGGCGCTGACCTTCGAGCCGGGGCCGATTCGCGGCGGCGACTACCGCTTCGCCATCGGCACCGCCGGCAGCTGCACCCTGGTGTTGCAGACCCTGCTGCCAGCCCTGTTGCAGGCCCCGGCGCCGAGCCGCGTGAGCATCAGCGGCGGCACCCACAACCCGCTGGCGCCGCCGGTGGATTTCCTCCAGCAGGCCTGGCTGCCGCAACTGCGGCGCATGGGCGGGCAGGTGGAGTTGCAGCTGTTGCGCCATGGCTTCGTTCCCGCCGGCGGTGGCGAGCTGGAGGCTTTTATCGAGCCCTCGACCCTGCAACCGCTGTACCTGGAACAGCGGGGCGAACTGCTCGGGCGCCGGGCCTGGGCCCTGAGTGCCGGCCTGCCGGAACATGTGGCGGAACGCGAATTGCGCCGGGTCGGCACTCGCCTGGAACTGCCTCGGGAACACCTGAGCCCGGTGCGGCTGGATGAACAATGCGGCCCGGGCAACGTGCTGTTGCTGGAGTTCGTCTTCGAGCACCTGACCGAGCTGTTCAGCGGGTTTGGCCAGAGCAGCCTGCGGGCCGAAAGCGTGGCCGATCGGGCTATTGACCAGGCCCGCGACTGGCTGGATTCCGGCGCGGCGGTGGCCGAGCACCTGGCCGATCAACTGCTGCTGCCCATGGCCCTGGCCGGCGGCGGGAGCTTCACCACCCCACGCATGAGCGAGCACCTGCAAAGCAATATCCGGGTGATCGAGGCATTTTTGCCGGTGCGTATCGACTGTTCGGCGAGCACCCACGGGGGGCTGCGCGTCGAGGTTCTCCCCCTGCATCATTGAGCTTGTCCCTCACCAGACCCGGTTCTCTGCTTACGGCAAGTTCTTGCAGGTCAAGGCCGGGATGCGGCTGGAGATCGAGCGCTTCGGGCTGCTTAACCGCTTGATCCATTTCCTGGTGCGATGCATGCGGATTCCCGAGCCGCTGAGCCTTTACCTTTTGAGCTACCGTGGAAGCGTGTTGCGCGTGCCGGCCGAGGCTATCCATCAGCATCCGAACTACCGTCTCGCGGACTTCCGGCACTGGAGTGAACAACCCGCGCAAGCAACCCGTCAGATGTAAGGCCCAGTCAAGCGAGGGGATGGTCATGTATCAACTTTATGGGACACAAGGCTCCGGCTCGGCCATCGTCGAGATCGCCCTGGAGTGTTGCCAGGTGCCGTACCGCATCGTCGAAGCCTCGTCCTGGGCGCCGTCGCCCGGGGCCGACGAGCTGGCGCGGCTCAACCCGCTGAAACAGGTCCCGACCCTGCAACTGCCGGACGGCAGTGTCCTCACCGAGAGCGCGGCGATCCTGATCGAGCTGGGCTTGCGTTATCCGCGCTCGGCGCTGCTGCCCGAGGATGAGAGCGCCCGGGCGCAGGCGATTCGCGGCCTGGTGTTTATCGCCGCCAATTGTTACTCGGCGATCAGCGTGATCGATTACCCGGAGCGCTGGCTGCAGGGCGCCGATGACGCGCTGAAGGAACGGGTGCGGGATGCGGCCCGGGAGCGCCTGCACCGCAACTGGGAGGTGTTCGCCGATCAGTTCGCCACACAGCTGTACGCCAGCGGTTCACCCCTGGCGGCCCTGGATGTCCAGGCGGCGGTGGTGTCGCGCTGGTGCGGCACGCGCGAGCACCTGCGGCGCGAACGCCCCGAGTGTTGCGATCTGCTGGAGCGCATCGACCGCCATCCGCAGGTGGCGCAGGTGCTGGAGCGGCACTGGCCGGACTGAATACGGCAGGGCGCGAGGCAGCAAAAGCCGTCGATGGTTGAGCGCGAGGCTCTTATACTCACCGGCTTTCTTTATGCCTACTACTCACCGCCTATTACTCAAGAGGAACGCCCCTTGGCCAACGAACCGGATCAGGACTTCTACAACCGCGCCGATGCCATCATCGAACTGGCGAACACCCATATCAGCGACAGCAGCCGCGGCAAGGCCAGTGCCTCGCTGATGTACGCCAACTCGCGGTTTGCCGCCTGGGTCAGCGCCTGCGGTTGCCGCAACGCCGAAGAACTGGCGGCGGCCAAGCAGCAGGCGGTGGATTATTTCGTCGAGGAGTTCCGCCTGATGATGGAAGAGAACCTCACCGACTACATCGAGAATTTCAGCCTGTACATGACGCCTCAGGACAGCTGAAAGGCATCGCGGGCAAGCCTCGCTCCTACAGAAGAAGACCGTGAGCTTCTGTAGGAGCGGAGCTTGCCCGCGATAGCGTCAGTGGTGTCGCCGCAAAAAAAGCGGACTTACAACCCCATTTCCAGTTCCAGCAGATCCGCCAGCGGCTGGCGGCGGCGGATCAGTTTTACCTGGCCGTCCTCGAACAGCACCTCCGGTAGCAGCGGCCGGCTGTTGTAGTTGGAGGACATGCTGGCGCCGTAGGCGCCGGTGTCGTGGATCACCAGCAGGTCGCCGACCCGGGCCTGGGGCAGCAGCTGCGGGGTCAGGCTTTCGTCGTCCTGGGTGAAGATATCGCCGGACTCGCACAGCGGGCCGCCGACCACGGTGGGACGCAGTTCGCGCTGGGCCGACTGGCCGTTGGCGTCGATCAGGCTCATGGCGTGATAGGCGCCGTACATGGCCGGGCGCATCAGGTCGTTGAAGCCGGTGTCGGCCAGCACGAAGTGATGATTGCCGGCGTCTTTCACCACCCGCACTTCGCTGACCAGGCAGCCGGCCTCGGCCACCAGGAAACGCCCGGGTTCGATTTCCATGCGCACGCCGTGGCCAAGCCAGGCTTCGATTTCCTCGCGGGCCTGGCGCCAGGCGTTGGCATAGCGGCGCACGTCCACCGGCTCGTCGCCGGCGCGGTACGGGGTGGACAGGCCGCCGCCGATCGAGAAGGCCTCGATGTCGTGGTCCAGGGACTTGACCGTCGCCACCATGGCCGCGCCGACCTGCTCCAGATGCCCGTAGTCCACGCCGGAACCGATGTGCATGTGCAGGCCCACCAGTTTCAGGCCGTACTGGCGGATCACCGCGAGGGCTTGGTCGACCTGTTCGTGCCAGATGCCGTGCTTGCTGTTTTCGCCGCCGGTGTTGGTCTTGCGGCTGTGGCCGTGGCCGAAGCCCGGGTTGATCCGCAGCCACACGCGGTGGCCCGGGGATTTCTCGCCGAGCTGGCGCAGCATGTCGATGGAACCGGCATTGACCTCGATGTTCAGCTCCACCACCCGTTGCAGGGTGGCGGTGTCGAACAGGTCGCAGGTGAAGACGATGCCGGCCGGGTCGCCTTCCGGGCTGAACCCGGCCAGCAGCGCCCGCTCGATTTCCCCCAGGGACACCGCGTCCACCCGCACCCCGGCCTCGCGGATCAGGCGCAGCACCTGCAGGTTGGAGCAGGCTTTCTGCGCGTAACGCACCACGTCGAAGGCCTTCAGTTGCTGGATGCGCACCTTGATGGTCCGTGCGTCGTAGCACCACAACGGGGTGCCGTACTGGCGGGCGGCGGCGGTCAGTTGCTCGGGAGAAAAGGGAATGGCCATGGCAATCGTCTGTGGCGAGGAAAGAGGCCTGCATGATGCCGAGGGTGGTGTATTCAATAAAATATCTATTCTTTGTATCTCGATTCAGTTTTGATATGGGTTGAATGAGTCAACCTCTCAAACCAAGGAGCAAGCGGTGGACATTTCCCTGCGCCATATCGAGGTGTTCCGCGCCATCATGCAGGCCGGCAGCGTCACTGGCGCGGCGCGCCTGCTGTTCACCTCGCAACCCACGGTCAGCCGCGAACTGGCGCGGCTGGAGAGCCTGTCCGGGCTGAGCCTGTTCGACCGCGAGGGCGGCCGCCTGCTGCCGACCGCCCAGGCCATGCTGTTGCTGGAGGAGGTGGAACGGGCCTATGTCGGCCTGGAACGGATCAACAGCGTGGCGCAGTCGATCCGCCGCTTCGAGCACGGCCAGTTGAGCCTGACCTGCCTGCCGCTGTTCTCCCAGACCCTGCTGCCGCGGGTGTGCAAGCACTTCCAGCAACGCCACGCCGGCATCGGCCTGAGCATCACCGCCCAGGAATCGCCCTTGCTCGAAGAGTCCCTCAGCGCCCAGCGCCACGACCTGGGCCTGACCGAAAGCGAGCACCTGCCGCGGGGCACCCAGGGCGAGCTGCTGTTCTGCGCCGACATGGTGTGCATCCTGCCGGAAGGGCATCCGTTGCTGGCCAAGCCGCTGCTGCACAGCGAAGACTTTCGCGGGGTGGATTTCATCAACCTGTCAGGCCTGGACATCTATCGTCAGACCCTCGACGAGCACTTTCGCCAGGCCGGCATCGACCGTCGGGTGGTAGTCGAAACCACCAACGCCGCCTCGGTCTGCGCCATGGTCCGCCAGCAACTGGGGGTGGCGATCATCAACCCGCTGAGCGCCATGGAGGAGGCGGGCAGGGGCCTGGCGATCCGGCCGCTGCAGTTGTCGGTGCCGTACCGGGTGATGCTGATCCGCCCGGATTACCGACCGTCGTCGATTTTCGTCGAGGCCTTCTGCGCCTCCTTGAAACAGGAGGCGTCGGCCCTGGCCGCGGCCCTCGAGCGTCGATTGCAACGGGAGCCATGACAGGCATTGCCGCCGTTGTCGGCCTAGGCTTGGAGCAACCGGATTCTTGGTAAACCCTGGGGGATGTCTGTCATGGCGGGACCTGTAACGAGCGAATCCGGGAAGCATTTGAGCCGCGGCATTCCGCGCACGGTCTGGGCGCTGGGGTTCGTCAGCCTGTTCATGGACGTGTCGTCCGAGCTGGTGCACAGCCTGTTGCCGCTGTACATGGTCGGTACCCTGGGGATCAGCATGCTGGTGGTCGGCATCATCGAGGGCGTGGCGCAAGCCACGGCGCTGATCGTGAAGGTCTTTTCCGGGGCCCTCAGCGACTTTATCGGTCGACGCAAGGAACTGCTGTTGCTCGGTTACGGCCTGGCGGCGCTGACCAAGCCGCTGTTCCCCCTGGCGGCTTCGGCGGAACTGGTGTTCAGCGCGCGCCTGCTCGACCGTATCGGCAAGGGCATTCGCGGCGCGCCGCGGGATGCCCTGGTGGCGGACGTGGCCCCGGCGGAAATTCGCGGCGCCTGTTTTGGCCTGCGCCAGTCGCTGGACACCGTGGGGGCGTTCGTCGGGCCGATCCTGGCCATCGGCCTGATGCTGTGGCTGGCCAACGATATCGCCCAGGTCCTGTGGCTGGCGGTGATCCCTGCGGCGCTGGCGGTGGCGCTGCTGATCTTCGCCATCCGCGAACCCGAGCACGCCCCCGGTACCCGGCACTTCCACTCGCCATTGCGCCTGGCCTCGCTGCGGCGGTTTTCCCGGTATTACTGGTGGGTGGTGGCCATCGGCGCGGCCTTCACCCTGGCCCGCTTCAGCGAGGCGTTCCTGGTGCTGCGGGCCCAGCAACTGGGCTTCGCCGCCGCCTGGGTGCCGCTGGTGATGGTGGTCATGGCCGGGTTCTACATGGTCTCGGCCTATCCGGTCGGCAAATGGTCGGACCACATCAACCGCAGTGCCTTGCTCAGCGTCGGCCTGCTGTTGCTGATCCTCGCCGACCTGGTGCTGGCCTATGCCGACTCGGTGCCGATGGTGCTGCTCGGCGTCGCCCTGTGGGGCCTGCACATGGGCTTCAGCCAGGGCATCCTCGCCACCCTGGTGGCCGACACCACGCCCGCCGACCTCAAGGGCACCGCCTTTGGCGTGTTCAACCTGCTGAGCGGGATCGCCCTGTTGCTGGCCAGCGTGATCGCCGGCTGGCTGTGGCAGGCCCATGGCGCGGCGCTGACGTTCTACGCCGGCGCGGGGTTTGCCGCTTTGTCGTTGCTGTTGCTGATGGGCAAGCCGAAGTCGCAGTGATGGTCTCTCGGGGCAGGGCGCTAGCCGCTCCCGCCGGGCTGATCGGCCGACAGGCTCCAGACAATCGAGGTCAGGATGCCCAGGTCGAGCAGCAGGGCTTGTGAACGCAGGGTTTTGCGCAAGGGGCTGTAGTCGGCCTTGGTCGCCTTGAAGCTGGACTTTTCCAGCACATGGATATGCTTGGTCAGCACAGTGACGGCCAGGTTGGCCAGCTGTTTCTCGGTATCGGGCACCGCGATATCCAACTCTTTCAAGCGGTCCTGGAAGGCTGCGATGGCTTCTTTTTCACTGTCATCCCGGGGCTGGTAGAGGATCTTGCGCTCGGGGGCGCTTGCAGTGACTTTCTTGAACAGCACGACCGACTCGCTGAAGTGTTCCAGGGCCGCTGCCTTGGCCTCGGTGGCGTGCAGGGTGTCCTGCAGTTCGAGGTACATCAGCATTTCGTGGAATTTCTGCAAGCCTCGGTGCAGCTCGGCACCGGCGTTGGCCGAGAGTTTCTCGAGTCCTTTCCTGTCCGCATCGAAGGAGGGGCCGGCCGTGGCCTGGAGGCTGGCCAGCCCCGCCAGCACTATGCAAAAGCCGGTGTAGAGCAGGCATCTGGTCAGGCGCATGTTCCGCTCCTCGTTATCGGGTCGATGAAGCAGGCGAAGGGCTGGCTGGCATGCCGGGCGCTGCCCATGCTTGAGCGCTGTGCTCCGGCTTCGACAGATAACGCACCGCGCACCGGCCTGGACTGTTTCAGCCGTGAGTCAGTGGGCAGGAAGGCGTGGAAAACGGGGCTCGCCAGCCGTATGAGTTGAATGTAGCTGACGGATGGGCGGCTGCCAGCGGCCTCTGTTCAGCGTCGGCCGGGCCGCAGAATGAACCCGGCGCACCATGAGGTGCGCCGGGTGTGTTGCCGGCCAGCCGCCGGATGTCGTGGGTCCGAGGGCCGGCCGTGGTGCGCGGTAAGTTAGCGTTCGATGGCCAATGCCACGCCCTGGCCGCCACCGATGCACAGGGTGGCCAGGCCTTTCCTGGCATCGCGCTTGAGCATTTCGTGCAGCAGGGTCACCAGCACCCGGCAGCCCGAGGCGCCGATCGGGTGGCCGAGGGCGATGGCGCCGCCGTTGACGTTGACCTTGCTCGCGTCCCAACCCAGTTCCTTGCCCACCGACAGCGACTGGGCGGCGAAGGCTTCGTTGGCTTCGATCAGGTCCAGTTGCTCCAGGGACCAGCCGGCCTTGTCCAGGCAGCGACGGGTGGCCGACACCGGGCCGATGCCCATGATCGCCGGGTCGACGCCGGCGTTGGCGTAGGCGGCGATCTTCGCCAGCACCGGCAGGCCCAGTGCCTTGGCCTTGGCGGCGCTCATCAGGATCACCGCGGCGGCGCCGTCGTTCAGCGACGAAGCGTTGCCGGCGGTGACCGTGCCGTCCTTCTTGAAGGCTGGCTTGAGCTTGCTCAGGGATTCGGCGGTGGTGCCGGCGCGCGGCTGCTCGTCGGTGGCGAAGGCCACAGGGTCGCCCTTGCGCTGGGGAATCAGGATCGGGGTGATCTCATCGACAAAACGCCCGCCCTCGATGGCGGCCACGGCCTTCTGCTGCGAGGCGGCGGCAAAGGCGTCCTGGGCTTCGCGGCTGATGCCGTATTTGTCCACCAGATTCTCGGCGGTGATGCCCATGTGGTAGTCGTTGAAGGCGTCCCACAGGCCGTCGCTGATCATGCTGTCGACGATCTGGCTATGGCCCATGCGCAGGCCGGTGCGGGCGCCGGGCAACACGTAGTTGGCCAGGCTCATGTTCTCCTGGCCGCCAGCGATGATCACCTCGGCGTCGCCGCAGCGAATTGCCTGGGCGCCCAGGTGCAGGGCCTTGAGGCCGGAGCCGCAGACCTTGTTCAGGGTCAGCGCTGGCACCGCGTGGGGCAGGCCGGCCTTGATCGCGGCCTGGCGTGCCGGGTTCTGTCCGGCGCCGGCGGTGAGCACCTGGCCCATGATCACTTCATCGACCTGGGCGCCGTCCAGGCCGGTCTGGGCCAGCAGCTGGCGGATCACCGCGGCACCGAGATCGACCGCGGGGATATTGGCCAGCGAACCCTGGAAACTGCCGACCGCGGTGCGGGTGGCGGCAACGATTACGACGTCTTGCATGGTCTGGTTGCTCCTCAGGCGAACTGCATTTCAGGCACGTGGGCCGGCACGATCAGCTTGCCGGCGGTCTTGCTGACGATTTCCTCGACGCTCACGCCAGGGGCGCGCTCCTTGAGGATGAACGCACCGTTCTCGATCTCCAGGTAAGCCAGGTCGGTCAGCACGCGCTTGATGCAGTTGGCGCCGGTCAGCGGCAGGCTGCAGCGCGACAGCAGTTTCGACTCGCCGTCCTTCGAGGCGTGGGTCATGGTGACGATGATGTTGTCCGCACCGGCCACCAGGTCCATGGCGCCGCCCATGCCCTTGACCAGCTTGCCGGGGATCATCCACGAGGCGATGTTGCCCTGCACGTCGACCTCGAAGGCGCCGAGCACGGTGAGGTCGATATGGCCGCCACGGATCATCGCGAAGGATTCGGCGGAAGAGAAAATCGACGCGCCGACGCGCGCGGTGACGGTCTGCTTGCCGGCGTTGATCATGTCCGCATCGACTTCGTCGTCGGTGGGGAAGGCGCCCATGCCGAGCAGGCCGTTTTCCGATTGCAGCATCACTTCCATGCCGTCGGGGATGTAGTTGGCCACCAGGGTCGGGATGCCGATACCGAGGTTCACGTAGAAGCCGTCCTGCAGTTCGCGGGCGACGCGTTGAGCCATTTGTTCGCGGGTAAGAGCCATTTTTTTATTCTCCGTCAGTCGTTGGGCGGGCGATTACTTGCGCACGGTGCGCTGTTCGATGCGTTTTTCGAACGTGCCGCAAATGATCCGGTCGACGTAGATGCCGGGGGTGTGGATCTGCGTCGGGTCCAGCTCGCCCGGCTCGACGATCTCTTCGACCTCGACCACGGTGATCTTGCCGGCGGTGGCCGCCAGCGGGTTGAAGTTCTGGGCGGTGTGGCGGTAGACCACGTTGCCGAAGTGGTCGGCTTTCCAGCCTTTGACGATGGCGAAGTCGCCGGTGATGGACTCTTCCATCAGGTAGGCGCGGCCGTTGAATTCACGGGTTTCCTTGCCGTCGGCGACCGGGGTGCCGACGCCGGTGGCGGTGAAGAAGGCCGGGATGCCGGCGCCGCCAGCGCGCATTTTTTCGGCCAGGGTGCCTTGGGGGGTCAGCACCACTTCGATTTCGCCGCTCAGCAGTTGCTTCTCGAACAGGGCGTTTTCACCGACGTAGGAGGCCACCACCTTGCTGATCTGCCGGTCTTCCAGCAGCACGCCGAGGCCGAAACCGTCGACGCCGCAGTTGTTGGAGACCACGGTCAGGTCGCGGGTGCCGCGACGCTTGATCTCGGCGATCAGGTTTTCCGGAATGCCGCACAGGCCGAAGCCGCCGGAGATCACTGTCATGCCGTCCTTGAGACCTTCGAGGGCTTCCTCGTAGGACGCCACGCGCTTGTCGAAACCTGCCATCTGCACATCCTCTTGTTATGGGTATTTGCGTTGCCAGCCGGCTGGCCGGCCGTATGAAGAGAGTGAGCCGCAGTGTTGCGCCGAGGCATTCATTTGTTAAGTTTATTTTTAAGGTTGATTGATTTATAAAACAGGATAATTAGCCGCAAGCCGCAAGCCGCAAGCCGCAAGCCGCAAGCCGCAAGCCGCAAGCCGCAAGCCGCATCTAGCTTGCAGCTTGCAGCTGATTCTCTCTTGGAGCTTCCTATGACCGTGAAACAGATCCGCGCCTTCCTGGCCGTGGCCCAGAGCCTGAGTTTCGCCGTGGCCTGCGAGCGCCTGCACCTGTCGCAGTCGGCCCTGAGCCTGACCATCAAGGCCCTGGAGGACGGCCTGGGCGGGCGGCTGTTCAGCCGCAACACGCGCAACGTCGCCCTGACCCCGGAAGGTGAGGCCCTGGTGCCCCTGGCGCGGCGCCTGATCGCCGACTGGGACAACGCCGAGGACGAACTGCGCCAGCGCTTCACCCTGCAACGCGGGCGGGTGACCCTGGCGGCCATGCCGTCCTTTGCCGGCAACCTGCTGCCGCCGATCCTCAAGACCTTTCGCGCGCGTTACCCGCAGGTCAACGTCACGGTCAACGATGTGATCAACGAGCAGGTGCTGGAGATGGTCCGCGACCGCCAGGTGGAACTGGGGGTGGCCTTCGAGCCGCAGCAAAGCGCATCGCTGCAATTCATCCCGCTGTACATCGACCGTTTCGTCGCCGTGGTGCCCAGCGATTCACCCCTGGCCGACCTGAAGGACATCGACTGGCAGTCGCTGCTGGAACAGCCCTTTATCACCCTGCAACGGCCGTCCACGGTGCGGGTGATGCTCGAAGAACATTTGCTGGCGCGGCAGATGAAGTTGCCGGTGGAATTCGAAAGCCATCAGTTGGCGACGGTGGGGCGCATGGTCGCCAGCGGCCTTGGCGTGAGCGCGGTGCCGGCCCTGTGCGCCGGGCAGATGCGCGAGCTGGGCGCGCGTTGCATCACCCTGCGCGACCCGGTGGTGGAACGCGCCATCGGCGTGCTGACCAAGCCCGGGCATGAGCTGTCCAGTGCCGCCCAGGCGCTGTTCGACATTCTGCGCGGGGCCGGTCTGGCCGAGCGCCTGGCGGTGGTTTCCTAGGAGCTCAGGCGTTCGGCCAGCAGCGGCAATAGCTGTTCGCAGGAGGCGGCGATCTTCAGGTCCAGCAGCTCGTCGGCGCGGGTCTTGCCGAAGTTGATGGCGATCAGCGGCTTGCCCTGGTCAGCCATGACCTTGCACAGGCGAAAGGCCGAATAGGCCATCAGGGACGAGCCCACGACCAGCAGGCCGGCGGCCTGCTCGACGCTGTGCAGGGCCTTGGCCGCGGTGGCCTGGGCCACGTTTTCGCCGAAGAACACCACATCCGGTTTCAGCCGTTCGCCATCGCAATGAGGGCAGCGGGGCACCTGGAAACGCTCTTCGAATACCGGGTCGAGCAGGGTGTCGCCGTCGGGTGCCTGCACCGCGTCGACGCCAGCCAGGTAGGGGTTGTGCAGTTCCAGCAACTGCTGGATCGCCTGCCGATCGCTGCGTTGCGTGCAGTCCAGGCAGACCACCCGGTGCAGGTTGCCGTGCAGTTCGATCACGTCGCGGCTGCCGGCCTGGTCGTGCAGGGTATCGACGTTCTGGGTGATGACCCCGGCGATCTTCTGTCGCGCCTGCAAATGCGCCAAGGCTTCGTGGGCCGCGTTCGGCCGCGCCTGGCGGATCCGCGGCCAGCCGAGCATGGCCCGCGCCCAGTAGCGGCGCCGGGCCTTGGGTTCGGCCAGGAACTCCTGGTACATCATCGGCTGGTTGCCGCGACGCACACCGTCGTTGTCGCGGTAGTCGGGAATCCCCGAAGGGGTGCTGATGCCGGCGCCGGTGAGGACCATGAAGGGGCGCTCGGCCATCAGTCGCTGCAACTGCTCCAGAGGGGTGTCCAGGGTGTCGGTCATGTGCGTCCTCATACTCTGGTGGTGGCGCTGCGGTCCGCAGCGAGGCCATACCTTGTGCCTGACGAGGAGTTTAGACAAGGGCGCGGAAGCTGGATGGCTGTGCTGCCGTCCAGCTTCCCGGGGCGGGGATTCAGGAAGACTGCGCGCTGTCGTCCTGGGGTTCTTCGCTGGTTTCTTCTTGCCCCGGCAGTTCGGTGATCACGCTGAAGTCACTGACTTCCACCGCGCCCAGGCCGTAGCCCAGCAGGTGGAAGGAGAAGGCTTTGCGCGATTCCGGGTTGGCGAAGCTGAAGTCCATTTCCAGCGGCTGGTCGGGGGTGACCAGCATCTCTTCCGGCAGTCCGAGGGGCACGTCCTGCTCGCGCTCCTTGCCCTTGAGCAGGATGTAGGCGTTCTGCTGCGGGTCGGCCGAGCGCACGGTGAAGCGCACGCGGGTCAGCGAGCCCTTGGGCATTTCCAGGTACTGCGCGCCGATCAGGTTGTCGGCCCAGTCGTCCTTGATCTGCGCTTGCAGCGGGATGATCGCCGGGCTGCCGAACTGGTAGTGCAGGTTCAGCGGCGATTGCAGCAGGGTACGGTCCAGGCCCTCGGCCCGGGCGCTGATCTGGCGCGCGCGCAGGCCGCCGTACTGGCCCTTGAAGGTGGCGCTGTCGGCGATGAAACCGGTGCTGGCGTAGTAGCGGCAGCGCTGCTGGAAATCGCATTCGGTCAGGGTGCCCTGGCCATCGTGATAACGCAGCTTGCCGTTGGTGTAGGACATGATTTCCCGGCCCAGGGCGTAGTCGCGAAACAGCGAGCGGCCGCTGAGGCTGTCCGGCACCTGGAAGCCGAAGTAGTCGAGCACCGAGGCGCTCAGGTCGACATGGCCGTAGGTCCCGGACTTGAGTCTGGGCAGTTGCGCCTGTTCCGGGGCGAGCATCAGGTTGAAGCCCCAGGACGAGGCCAGGCGCACGCCATCGATGCCGTGGGACTCATCCGAAGTGATCACCACCAGGGTGTCCTTCAGCACGCCCTGGCGCTCCAGCTGGTCCATGAACTCGCCGATGGCGTCGTCCAGGTAGGCCACCGCGGCCTGCTTGGGTGTGTCGAAGCGGTTGAGGTATTCCTCGGGCGCGGAGTAGGGCTGGTGGGTGCCGACGGTCAGCAGGGTGAGCATCCACGGCTGCTTCTGCTTTTTCAGCTGGCCGACATACTCCAGCGCGCCTTCGAAGAAGGCCTTGTCGTCCTTGCCCCAGGGGAAGTCCAGGTAGTTGGCGTTGCTGAACCACTCCAGGCCGTGGGTCGAGTCGAAGCCGATGTGCGGCATGATCTTGTCTTTGGCCATGAAGCGCAGGCCGGCGCCTTGCAGGTAATGGGTATTGAAACCCTGCTTGCGCAGCTGGGCCGGCAGGCAGGCCTGGTTGCGCTGGCTTTGGGTCAGCAGCTCGATGCCCTTGGGCGTACCGTTGTCGAGCTTGTCGTAATCGCCGCAGAGCATGGCGTACAGGCCGCGGATGGTCTGGTGGCTGTGCAGTACGTAGTCCGGGGTGTTCATGCCGCGTTCGGCCCAGGCGCCGAGCTTGGGCATCAGGTTGTCCTGGTAGCGGCTGTGCAGGGCCTCGCGGTTGGTCTTGATATAGGCGCCGGGAATGCCTTCCAGGGCGATCACCAGCACGTTGCGTGCCTGGCCCGGGGCGGCCAGCAATGGCTCTCCGTCGAGGTCGAGCTGGGTCAGGCCGGCCATCTGCACCGGCAGCTCGGGCACATCGCCTTCCAGCCATTGTTCCAGCTGCACCTGGCCCTGGCCGGCGGCGGCCGCGAGCAACTGGTGCGGCAGGTTGAACAGGCGCCACTGGTCGGCCTCGCTGGGGTTCAGGTATTGCACGCCGCCATGGGCCAGCCACAGCAGCGCCGGGGCGGTCCAGGCATGGCGCGGCAAACGCGGGGCGCGGGTGCCGCGGGCCGCCCATTGCACGGTCAGCCACAGCACCAGGCCGGACAGCAGCGCCGCGGCCAGCCAGGGATGAGCCAGGCCACCGCCGGTGGAGTTGCCGACGAACTGCGAGTCGAACAGGTAATGCAGGTCAGAGGCATTGGGCAGGCGGCCCACGGCGCTGACCAGCTCGGCGCTGGCGATGCTCAGCAGGGCCCACACCAGCAGCACCGGCAAGGCCAGCCACCAGGGCCGGCGGTACAGCAGCAGGGTCAACAGACCCGCGGTGCCCAGGTCCGAGAGATAACCCAAAGGGTCGGACCAGCCGAGCAGCGCACGCGCCACCAGGGGCACGAGCAGCACCAGGCTCAGCAGTGCGCCGAGGGGAGCCAGGGGATGATGGAAAACACGCCGGATGAAATTCACGAAAAACCTGCCAGTCATTAAATCGTCATGCAAATGTGCGCCATGGTAACAACAGCCGGCGGCAAGACGTTTCTTATTCGACAGGGAAATAAGCTCCCGGGCCGCTGGCGAAACGGCCCTGGGCACTGCAGGGCGGCGCCTTGACGCCCGTATTCAGGCGCCTGGCGACGGAGCCAGGGAAGGAGGGATGGCGCTCGGATTTACTATTTCAGAGTGTTTAAAGACGCGCGTCTCCCGGGTTCAGCGCGACCACCTGATGATCAGCCGGGCGAAAAAAGCGCCGCTTACGATCACCGCGAACAGCCGCAGGGTCTGCATGGCCAGCACCAGGCCGACGTCGGCGTGGGTGTCCACCGCGATGATCGTCATGGCGTCCAGGCCGCCGGGGCTGGTGGCGAGGTAGACCGAGAGGAAGTCCTTGTCCAGCCAGTGCGCCAGCAGCCAGGCCGACAGCGCGCAGAGGGCGATCAGCAGCACCGCGCCAAAGATCATCGCCGGCAGGCGGGTCCAGACGTAGCGCAGGGTCGGCCGGTCGAAGCGCAGGCCGATGTAGCAGCCGATGGCGCCGTAGGCCAGGGCCAGCAGCCAGCCGGGCAGGGTGATGTGCAGCAGCCCGGAGATCTGCAGCGCGCCGCCGATCAGCAGCGGCACCAGCAGGGCGCCGGCCGGCACCCGTGAACCGAGCAGCACGCCGAGCACTATGGTGGCCAGGGTCAGGCCGAGGTTGAGCAGGGTGAAGGTCTGCAGCACCACCTCGGTGCTGTGGGCCTGGCTGCCGCCGGCCGGGACACCGATCCAGTGGCTGGCCAGGGCGCCGATCATCACCACGCACACCACTCGCACGTACTGCATGGTGGCCACCACCCGCGAGTCGGCGCCGAAGTCGTCGGCCATCGCCACCATGGCCGAAGCCGCCCCCGGCGCGGTGCCCCAGGCCGCGGTGCTGGGCGGCAGGCCGCCGAGACGCACCAGCGCCAGGCCGACCAGGGCGCTGAGGCAGACGGTGAGCAGGGTGGCGAACAGCATCACCGGCCAGGACTGGGCCATCGAGGCCAGCACGGCCATGGTCATGGAGTGGGCAGCCAGGACCCCGACCGAGCCCTGGCCGAGGCGGAAGGCCTGGCGCGGCACGCGGATGCTGGCGCCGCTGATGCCGAAACCGATGGCCACCAGCATCGGCCCGAGGAACTGTCCGGCGGGAACTTCGAAGTGTTTCAGCAACTGCCCGGCGCTGCCAGCGAGGATCAGCAGCGCCAGCCATTGCAGGGCAAGGGGCCAGGTGGACAGGGACAAAGGCGAGGGACGAGGCAAGGGCATTCTCCAGCGCGCTGGCCGTTCCTGTTGCGGGACCGTTGCTACCAGCGCTTCGGAGCAAATTATTGATAGCGCAATTGATCAAGTCCAGTTTCTAATTGTGATCAACCAATAACTCTGGTTTATCGATCATGGACCTGCGCGACCTGACCTATTTCGAAACCATCGCCGAGCTCGGCCACCTCGGGCGCGCGGCGCAGAAGCTCAACCGCAGCCAGCCGGCGCTGACCAAAAGCATCCAGCGCCTGGAGGAGTCCTTCGGCACCAAGCTGTTCGAGCGTGACGGGCGGCGGATCAAGCTGACGGCGGTGGGCCTGTTGCTGCAACAGCGCGCCCGGCAGTTGCAACAGAACATCGCCGAGACCCATCGCGAGGTGCGCGATTTTGCCAGCGGCGTGCTCGGCAATATCCGCCTGGGGTGCGCCGCCAGCATGGCCGAGCACCTGTTGCCGCAGATGACCGCGACCTTGCTGGAGCGCGCCCCGGACATCACCCTGAACCTGGTGATCGGCCAGGACGACGTGCTCCGCGAGTCCCTGCGCTCGGGGCGCCTGGACATGGTGATCTGCCCGCTGTTCGAGGGCGACCCGCACCTGAGCCACCACACCCTGTTCGAAGACCAGGCCGTGGTGGTGGCCAGCCGCGACCACCCGGTGTTCGATACGCCGATGCGCCTGCGCGACCTGTGCGACTACCGCTGGGTGCTGCCGGGGACCGGGGTCTCGGCCCGGCGCTGGATCGACAATGTGTTTCAGAGCCACAAGCTGCCGTTGCCCTCGGTGCAGATCGAGACCAACACCATCTCCCTGCTGCCGCGGCTGATCGCCAAGACCGGGCTGCTGAGCTTCCTGGCCCGGGAAACCCTGGACGACTTCAAGGGCATCGCCCACCTGCGGGAAGTGCCGCTGGCGCAAACCCGCATGCATCGCAGCATCGTGGTGCTGGTACGGACCGAAGGCTACCTGTCGCCGGCGGCCCAGCTGCTGCTGGATCTGCTCAAGCAGGATGGGCGGCAGTTCTTTACCGCTGATGGGGCGCTGTAGCCCGCGTCAGGTCGATCCGTGTGCGGGGCTTTCCGTCAGCGAGGCGGGAATGTCCCGCATGGCGTGCAAGACGCGCCACACGTCAATGTGGTCGTCGTGCCGGGCGTAGAACACCAGAAAGGGATAGCGACTCAATGGCCAGTAAAGAAGCCCTGGCAAATCGAGCTCATGGGGGTAGCGGGAAAGGCCTGAGGCCGGATGCCGGGCGATATGCGCATAGGCAGCTTGCAGGTCGTCGATGAAGCCCAAGGCTGCCTGCTCGGCCTGTTGAGCCAGGTAGTAGTCGACAGCGTCTTCTACATCCTGATTGGCCAGGGCCCTTGGAATGACCCGCTGTGCCTTCATTCCTTGCGGACTCTGGCGCGAAGAGCGTCGAAGTAACGATCGTCCACGGGAGTGCCAGGCGCCGATTCAGCACCCGCCAGCAGCAGGCCGCGCAGGTGCTGTCGATCCTGATCCTTGCGGATCAGCTCCCGCACGTACTCGCTGCTGGTGCTGTAGCCCCGCTGGCTGACCTGATCGTCGACGAAGGCCTTGAGGGCTTCTGGCAGGGAAATGTTCATGGTGCTCATGGTTTTGTCCACGTTTGACAAAATTTGCCAAAGTATACGCCTGCAGCCTCACCTTGCCAGCGAGGAACATCAGGGACATGCCGCCGATCCATGGCGCCACGCTGTGCTCCCACCGCAAGGGCCAACCACCAAGCTCGCGGCCAACCGATGCGGTCGTTAGCGTGCCGTTCGCAGTGCCGGTACATGAGTTTCATCGGGGCAACAGACACCGGCTTCAGCGGGTCTCGATCTGCGCCTGCAACTGTCCGCCCACGATAGACACCTCGCGCAACTGCGCGCCGTCGCGGATCACGAACAAGGCATCCATGCCGCGCTCCTGGGCCAACCGCGGTCCCTCGACTTCGCCGAGCACCAACAGCGCGGTGGCCCAGGCATCGGCCAGCATGCAGTTGGCGGCCACCACGCTGACCGAGGCCAGGCGGTTGTCCAGGGGCGCGCCGGTGGCCGGGTCGAGGGTATGGGCATAGGACTGCCCGGCGATCTCCACCCACCGCCGGTAGTCGCCGGAGGTGGCAATGGCCGCATTGCCCAGCTCCATCACCCCCATGACTTGGCGGACCCCACGCAGGGGTTTCTCCAGGGCCACGGTCCAGGGTTGCCCGGCGGGCTTGCTGCCCCTGGCGCGCATTTCGCCGTCGATCCCCACCAGATAGTCACGGATGCCCGAGGCTTCCAGGGCGCGGGCCAGTTCATCGACGCCAAAACCCTTGGCAATGCCATTGAGGTCCAGGCGCAGCTTCGCCCGCTTGCGCAAGCGGTGGCGCCGGGGTTCCAGCTCCAGGGCGTAGCTGGCGGGGGCGAGGCGCTGCCGGCCCAGTTCGGCCAGCGCTGGCTGATCCAGTGTCCGGGCCGTGGGGCCGAAGCCCCAGCCCTGGACCAGTTCACCCACGGCGATCTCGAAGGCCCCGGCGGATTGCTCGCTGACCTGCAGCGCCGTGGTGATGACGTTCATCAGTTCCCTGGGCACGCTGACCCAGTGGTGCCTGGGCGCCGAGTTGAGTCGGTTGAGATCGGACGTGGGGTTCCAGCTCGACATCTGTTGCTCAACCCGTTCCACCGCCTGGGCCAGGCGGTCCGCGATGTCTCGGGTAGCGAATCCCGGGGCGGCATAGAACAGCGCGGTGTAGCGGCTGCCCATGGTCGGGCCGTTGAGGCTGTAGCGTTGCAGTCCGGCGGTTTCAGTAGATGTCTTCACGGTAACGTCCTTGGGCCTTGAGGGTCAGTACGCTGAGGTTGAGCGGCGCCAGCACTTCGTCCAGGGCCTGGATCACCCCCTTGGCCATGTCCCGGCTGCCGCAGACCAGCACCTGGGCGCCTTTTTCCACCAGCCGGCGTAGCGCCAGGGCATCGGCGAGCAGCCGGTCCTGCACGTAGCCGCGCGCCGGGACCCGGGAGAAGGCCGCGTGCAGGGCGGTCAGGCGTCGGTCGGCCAGATAGCCCTTGAGTTCCGGCTCGTAGAGGAAGTCCGAGGCCGGGTGGCGCCCGCCCCAGTACAGGTGCATCGGTTGCCGGGCCCGGTTGCCGCGGATAAAGCCTGCCAGGGGGCCGATTCCGGTGCCGGCGCCGATCAGGATCACCGGTTGCGAGCCCTGGAGCGGACGAAATTGCGGATTGGGCTGGATGAAGCCCTGGATCCGCGCTCCCGCTTGCAGGTCATGGAGAAAGCCCGAGCACAGGCCACCAGGGTGCTTGCGCACGCAGATCTCCAGGACCCCGTCGGCGCTGCTGCTGGCCAGGGAGTAGAAACGCGGCTGCGCAGTGCCGGGGGGCAGGATGCCCACCAGGTCGCCGGCCTGGAACTCGGGCAAGCCTTGGCCGCTGCCGTCGGCTGGGGCCTTGAAGCGCAGGATCCGGGTCGGTGCCTGGACCTGGGCGCCATAGGCCACGGACTCGACCAGCTCCAAGTCATGGCTGGGCGGGGTTTGGCTGTGGTGCTGCAAGTCCAGCTCCAGCCCCAGGGCCGCTCCCAGCGCCTGGCCCCAGCGCTGGAACTCCTGGGCGCACTGGCGATGGATGCAGTCCAGGGGCAGCAGGGGGCGCGCACCGCTGGCGGCCAGGGCGTTCTGCACTTGCTCGGCGAAGCCGCAGAAGCGTGGGAACTGGCGGTCGCCAAAACCCAGCACGACAAATGGCAGCCCCGGCCCCGGCGGGTTTTGCCCCAGGCGCGCGAGAAAAGCCGTGGCCGAGGCCGGGGCATCGCCATCGCCGTGGGTGGCCGTGAGGATCAGCAGGTGGCGCGCCTTGGGGTAGTCGCTTTGCAGCTGGTTCATCGGTGCGCTGTGGACCTTGATCCCGGCCATCACCAGGGCCTGGTGCAAGGTGTGGGCAAAGCCCCAGGTGCTGTTGTTCTCGCTGCCCACCAGGATCACGCAGTCGGCGTTGGCGGCCGTGCTGTTGTCGTGGATCGGCGTGGCGCCTTGGCGTCGACGCCACCACAGCCACAGGCCGGTGACGCTCATCAGCGGCACGCCCAGGGCGCAGGTCCCCAGCAGCAGGCCCAGCCACCACAGGCCTTCGCCAGTGTGCAGCCGGTAGATGAGCTCATAGGCCTGATGCGCGCCGGCGTAGGGCTGGAAGGACAGCAGGGCGCCGCTGGCCTGGTCGACATAGCCCTCGCCGGCGGTGGTGCGCAGGCTGTACAGGTCCTGGGGGTTGCCAGGGCTGGGGTAGACCAGCTCGCGCAGGTCATTCAGGTCCAGGGCCTGCAACGCCGGCAGGCTGGCCACCGGCAAGGCCGGGCCGGCGCTGACTGGGGTGGGGACGGCCGGTTCGGCCTGGCTGCCGTCGGCAATCAAGCCGAAGGTGCCGGCCGACAGGTACAACCCGCTCAGGGCCGACAGCAGCAGGCCCAGGGTGGTCAGGCGTCCGAGCTCGGCATGCCAGCGCTGGCTGAAGCTGCCCCGCAAGGGCCGCAGCAGGTTGCCCCAGCCGCCGACGCGGCGGGCCAGCAACACGGCACCGGAGCACGCCAGCAAAAGCATCGCCAGGGCGCCCAGGGCCGATACGGCGTGGCCCGTCGTGTCGAGAAACAACGAGCGGTGCAGTTCCTTGACCCAACGGGCAAACGCCGAGGGGGTGTAGGGCGCGAGCACCGAGCCGGTCAGTGGGTCGACCGTGCTGGCCAGCGCCTGGCCGTCCTGGCTGTGGTAGACGATCACCGAGCCCGAGGGCGTGCGCCGGATCTGCTCGATCCCGCTCAGATGGCCGGCAATGCGTCCGGCCAGTTGCCCGACCGAGACTTGCGCCACGGCCGGTTGGGGTGTGTGCAGGCGTTCCAGCGCCGGGTTCAGTGCCAGGGTCGCGCCGCTGATGGCCAGCAGCATCACCAGCAGGGCGGCGATCAGCCCGGGAATCGAGTGCAACGAGCGCAACATGGTTGTGCCTCCTGACGGCGTGGGCATTACAGGTCGTAGCGCAGGGATTGCACGTAGGTGCTGCCGCTGGCCGGCTGGCCTGCGCCCTGGAGTGTCAGGGGCAGGACCACGTCGGCGCGGACATCGCGCTGGTCCTCCACGGCGCTGTCGATGCGGATCTGATACCCGGCGTCGATCAGGCTGTCCGCCAGCTCGGCGCTGACGGTCAGGGTCTCGCCGCTGCCGACGCTGGCACCGCTGATGCCGTCGTACTGGGCGGCGGCCATGCGGCTGCCCCGGGCCCAGTCCGGCAGGTGCTTGTAGTACTTGGCCTTCTTGCCGGCGACCCACAGGGTCTGCTGGTAGGTGCCATTGGCGTCGGTGAGGTAGATCGCCAGGTAAGCGTCATTGCCGCCGTAGTCCTTCAGGCGGGTGGTCAGGGTCACTTCACGGGCCTGGGCCAGCCCAGGCAAGGCCAGAACCGCGGCGAGGCAACTGGCGACGAAAAGCTTGTTCATGAGGGTGTCCTTTTCAAGTGATGTGGCTGCAGCCTGAGCCGCTTAGCTGACAGCAACCTGAAGGACGTTGAAAAAACTTCGAGGCCGGGCGAATGGGCTTTTCATGATCTGGCTCCGGCTGTCGCGGGGCGTGTGTGGCTACCCTGATGAGGGGTTTTTGATGGCCAGCTGAATCTTCAGGTTGGCGTCAGGTTCGGCGGTTAAGGTGCGTCACCACACAGATCAGGGGAGGGCGTCATGCGGGTGTTATTGATTGAGGACGCGGCGGTACTCGGGGAAGCGGTGCGCGAGCAGATTGCCGACGATGGCCACGCCGTGGATTGGGTGCAGCGCCTGGAGCAGGCCCGGGCCAGTGTCGCCAGCACAGCCTACGACCTGATCCTGCTGGACCTGATGCTGCCCGATGGGCGTGGCCTGGAATTCCTGCGCCAGCGCCGCGGTGCCGGGGACGTGACGCCGGTGATCATCCTCACCGCCCAGGACCAGATTTCCGAGCGCATCGCCGGGCTCAACGCCGGTGCCGACGATTACCTGGTCAAGCCCTTCGACTTGTTTGAGCTGTCGGCGCGGGTCGCGGCGGTGGCCCGGCGCTACAGCGGCAACCCCAACCCGCAGATCCGCCTCGGCGAGCTGCAGGTGAACATCAGCGCCCGCACCGTGCAGCGCGGCGGCGCCATCATCGATCTCACCGCCCGTGAGTGGGCGGTGTTCGAGGCCTTTGTCCAGCGCCCCAGCGCCTTGCTCTCCAAGTCTCAGTTGGAGGAGCGGCTGTATGCCTTCGGCGCGGAAATCGAGAGCAACACCATCGAGGTCTACGTCAGCCGGCTGCGCAAGAAACTCGGGCGCGAACTGATCGAAACCGTGCGCGGCATGGGCTACCGGCTGATGCCCGGATGAAGCGTCCGACCAGCCTGCAAAAGCGCCTGAGCCTGGGGCTGACCCTGGGCATGACCCTGCTCTGGCTGGGGGCCACCGCCGGCACCTGGCTGGCGGTCCAGCATGAGTTGGAAGAAACCTTCGACAGCGCCCTGGAAGCCACGGCCCAGCGCATCCTGCCCCTGGCCGCGCTGGAAATCGGCAACCGTTCCGGGCCGCGCCGGGCCCGGCATGTGGCGACCCTGAAGATGGACAGCGAATACCTGACCTACGTGGTGCGCGACGCCGAGGGGCAGATTCTGATGCGCTCCCACGACGCCAAGCTGAAGATCTTCAGCCACCGGCCCAGCCCGGGCTTTACCACCCGGGGCAAATACCGCTTGTACAGCGCCAGCGCCGAGAACGACTCGATCGTCATCGAGATCGCCGAGCCCCTGGCCCAGCGCCGCGAAGCTTCCCGGGAGGCGCTGTTCGCCTTGCTGGTGCCCTTGCTCGGGTTGATTCCCATCAGCCTGCTGGGCACCTGGCTGTTCGTGCGCATCAGCCTGCGCAGCGTCTTGGCCTACCGGCGAGCGGTGGAGGCCCGGGGGGTGGGCGACCTGTCACCGATCAAGGTGGCGCGCCTGCCGGCGGAAATCGATCCCCTGGCCGAAGCGGTCAATCATTTGCTGGAGCGCCTGCGCAAAGCCCTGGAAACCGAACGCAGCTTTACCGCCAACAGCGCCCATGAATTGCGCACGCCCCTGGCGGCGACCCTGGCGCAGATCCAGCGCCTGCGCCATGAAGCCCCGGAGGGGCCGTTGCAGCTACGGGCGGCGAAGATCGAGAACGCCCTGCGGGAGCTGGCCCGGCTCTCGGAAAAACTTATGCAATTGGCCAAGGCCGAGGGCGGCGGGCTGTTGTCCGAAACCCCCGAGGACTTGATTCCGCTGCTGGCCCATGGCGTGGAGGAGTGGAATCGCGGCGCTGCGCCGCGCATCCGGCTGCAGTTGCCGCAGACGGCCCGGGTGTGTGCTGCCATCGACCCGGACGCTTTTGGCATCCTGCTGCGCAACTTGATCGAAAACGCCCTGAAGTACGGCGATCCGTTGCAGCCGGTAGACGTCAGCCTTGGCGCCGATGGTTGCCTGCGGGTGG
The DNA here is from genome assembly GCF_024610635.1 of Pseudomonas sp. T8. Lineage (NCBI taxonomy): Bacteria > Pseudomonadati > Pseudomonadota > Gammaproteobacteria > Pseudomonadales > Pseudomonadaceae > Pseudomonas > Pseudomonas sp. T8. The sequence goes on along the minus strand of NZ_CP102374.1, from coordinate 1,745,115 downwards.
TCAATGGCGGACCGGTGGTGCCGCCGCCAGTGCTGCAACGCCTGACCGAGCGTTTTGTCCGCGGCAACAGCGAGGCCAGCGGCTCCGGCCTGGGGCTGGCGATTGCCCAGAGCATCGTTCACGGCGTGGGCGGCGAACTGCACCTGGCATCACCGGCCAGTGGCCGTTGCGATGGGTTCGAAGTGCGCGTGCAATTTCCCGTGTAGGGCCGGCGTGCGAAGGCGCCGCCGGCTCCAGGGGATTGGGTCGTGGGGGCGGGCTTACTCGCCGCGAATGTACTGTTCCAGCTGACGGATCAGGTCGGCCTGTTCGGCGATGGCTTCCTTGACCAGGTCGCCGATCGACAGCAGGCCCAGCAACTGGCCGTCTTCCACCACCGGCAGGTGCCGCAGGTGGCTGTCGGTCATGATGCCCATGCAGGTTTCCACGCTCTGGTGCGAGTCCACGGTGATCACCGGCGAACTCATGATCGCGCTGACCGGCGTGCCCACCGAGGAGCGGCCGTGCAGCACCAGCTTGCGCGCGTAGTCGCGTTCGCTGATCACCCCGACCACTTCGCCGTTCTGCATCACGGGCAGGGCGCCGACGTTCTTCTCGGCCATCAGCATCAGCGCCTCGAGCACCATTTGGTGGGGCGCGATGGTGTGCACTTGCTGGTTGTGCTTGGCCTTCAACTTCAGTACTTCAGCGACGCTCTTCATGGGGCGCTCCTGTTGTTTTGCCTGGGACGGCCTGGCGCCGCCCCGCGGGGGTCTCTACAGAATCGTAGAGAGTGAACGAAGGGGCAAGGTTGAAAGCGGCGCCCACAGGAGGAAAAACGTCACTGAATCGTTTCTGCCTGGAAAGCGCCCCATCCAGGAGCGTCCTGGCGCTACTCAATGGCCGAAGCGCGCCAGGGAAAACGCGCTCAAATCGATCTCGCTGCGTCCGTCCACCAGTTGCTGGGCCAGGGCTTCGCCAATCGCCGCCGAGTGCTTGAAACCGTGGCCCGAGCAGGCGCTGACCACCGTGACGTTGGCCAGGCACGGGTGCTCGTCGATGATGAAGTGCGAGTCCGGGGTCACGGTGTAGGCGCAGACCGCGGACTTCACCCGTTGCGACGTGACCCCGGCGATATTGACCTGTACCAGATCGCGGTACATCGCCTCGCTCTGCGCCGCGCTGACCTGGCGGTCCAGGCTGTCCGGCGTCGAGGTCTCGCTGTACTGCTCGGTGGCGATCTTCATGCTGCCTTCGCCGGGTATCGGCGGAAAGCCGTAGCAGGTCTGCTCGTCGCTGGCGCCGTGGACGATAAAGCTCGGCGAGTGCTCGGGGAAGATCACCGGTTCCGCCAGTTGGTACCAGTACAAGGTCTGCCGGCACACCCGCAGCAACTTGTCGAACGGCGCGCCGAGCAATTGGCTGGACCACATGCCGGCGCAGACCACGACCTTGGCCGCGCTGATGCGCCGGTGCTGGCTGGTGATTTGCACCAGATCCTGCTCGTTTTTGATATCCAGCACCGTCTCGCCGGTGATCAGCGTCGCGCCCAACTGGCGGGCCAGGCTCAGCTGCGCATCGATGCAACGCTCCGGCCGCACATAACCGCCGCCGGGTTCGAAGTAGCCCAGGGAGCTGTCGTGGATCGGCGTGAACTGCGGGAAGCGTTGGCGGATCTGCGTGGCGTCCAGCACCTCATGCTCGATGCCGAACTGGCGGGCCAGGGCCAGGGTGTTTTCGGTGAAATCCGGCGTGGCGTCCTGGCCGCTCGGGGTGGCGCTGGAGGTCATCACCAGCACGCCGCACTGCTCGAACAACGGTTCATTCTGCTCGGCTTCCAGCTCGCGCCAGATCTTCTGCGCGCGGATCGCCAGCGGCACATAGGCGGCGCCTTCACCCACCGCCTGGCGGGTGATGCGGGTGTCGCCATGGCTCGAACCCTGGTCGTGGGGCGGGGCAAAACGGTCGATGCCGGCCACCTTCACCCCACGCTTGGCCAACTGGTACAGGGTCGCGGCGCCCATGGCGCCCAGGCCTACTACAACAACGTCGAACTCGGGTGTCTGCATGGCAGTGTCCTTGAAAGTGGCGGCTCAGCGGCGATTGATATTGGCCAGGGTCATGGGCGCGATGAGCCGGTGGAACGGCGCCACCGGCAGCATGTACAGGCGCCCCAGCAGGTTGTGCGGATGGACCACGGTGGACAGCACCACCGGGCGTAGGCCCTCGGCGGTCAGCGGCAGGCGGTTGAGGGACAGGTACACGTCCAGGTGCTTGTCGCGGTCCACCACCAGCACCTCGTCGGGGGCCTGGGCAAGCAGGGTGAAGATGCCGACCCGGTCGTCCGGCCGGTAATCCTCGTCCGCCCTGGCCAGGTCGATGCGTGTCAGGCGCCCCAGGTCCTTGAGGCCGAACAACTGCACCACACGGTTGCGCAGGCCCATCATCCGGTCGATCCAGGCCGGGGTCTGGCTCATCAGGTTGAGCAGGTGGCGCATGGCCGTGCGCTCGGGGTCGTTGGCCAGCACCTGGCGGCAATCGATGAAGCTCGCCCCGACCGCCAGGTTGGCAATGCTGGATTGACTGGGCAATGGACAAGGCTGGACAGCGGTCTGCATCGATACGGTTCCCTGTAAACGTGGCGATGCCCGGCTGCACCGCAAGCGGCGAAAAATATCATTGTTTGTGGTTGGGGGGACCCGCTGGATGATGCCGATCCCTTGTAGCCGCTGCCGAGCCCGCGAGGCTGCGACAAGGCCCGCAGGGCCTTCATCGCTCTTGAGATCGCCGCGCCCCTTCGGGTCGATCGCAGCCTGCGGCAGCGGCTACACAAAGCCTGATGCCGCGCCCCTGTAGCCGCTGCCGAGCCCGCGAGGCTGCGACAAGGCCCGCAGGGCCTTCATCGGTCTTGAGATCGCCGCGCCCCTTCGGGTCGATCGCAGCCTGCGGCAGCGGCTACACGAAGCCAGACCCCGATCCCTGTAGCCGCTGCCGAGCCCGCGAGGCTGCGATAAGGCCCGCAGGGCCTTCATCGGTCTCGAGATTGTTGCGCCCCCTCGGGACGTACGCAGCCTGCGGCAGCGGCTACACAAAGCCTGATCCCGCGCCGCCTGTAGCCGCTGCCGAGCCCGCGAGGCTGCGACAAGGCCCGCAGGGCCTTCATCGGTCTCGAGATTGTTGCGCCCCTTCGGGACGTACGCAGCCTGCGGCAGCGGCTACACAAAGCCTGATGCCGCGCCCCTGTAGCCGCTGCCGAGCCCGCGAGGCTGCGACAAGGCCCGCAGGGCCTTCATCGGTCTCGAGATTGTTGCGCCCCTTCGGGTCGATCGCAGCCTGCGGCAGCGGCTACACAAAGCCTGATCCCGCGCCGCCTGTAGCCGCTGCCGAGCCCGCGAGGCTGCGATAAGGCCCGCAGGGCCTTCATCGGTCTCGAGATCGCCGCGCCCCTTCGGCATATACGCAGCCTGCGGCAGCGGCTACAGGGTTTTGTGCGGCCTGAAAGCAAAAAAGGCGCCCGAGGAGGGCGCCAAGGAGTCACCTGAACCGAGGGAGCCAGGCGAGCCCGTTCGCAGGGGTGTCGCGGTGGTAAGGCGCGACTGAACGGAAGAGGGCAGCAGCGCCCGCCGCGATGGCCGGGCGGGCGCGGGCTGTCATTTGCCGAGCTTGATCCGCGTCCAGCCACGGTTCATCACGCGCTGGATAGCGATCGGCTGGTCCGGCACCGCGTACAGGGTGGCGAGCACCGCTTGCGGCGGGTACGAGGCCGGGTCGTTGCGGATGGCTTCATCCACCAGCGGCGTGGCGGCGGAGTTGGCGTTGCTGTAGCCGAGGCTGTTGGTGACCTCGGCGATGATGTCCGGGCGCATCAGGAAGTTCATGAACAGGTAGGCGTTGTCGACGTTGGCCGCGTCCTTGGGCATGGCCATCATGTCGTAGAAACTGCCGGCGCCTTCCTTGGGAATGCTGAAGGCGACCTTCTCCTTGTTACCGGCCTCTTCGGCGCGCGAACGGGCCTGCAGCACGTCGCCGGAGTAACCCACGGCCACGCAGATGTTGCCGTTGGCCAGGTCGGAGATGTACTTGGAGGAATGGAAGTAGGTCACCGAAGGACGGATCTTCATGAACAGCGCCTCGGCCTCGAGGATCTGCGCCTTGTCCTTGCTGGTCACCGGGTAGCCCAGGTAGTGCAGGGCGGCGGGGAGCATTTCCGTTGGCGAGTCGAGGAAGCTGATGCCGCAGGCCTTGAGCTTCTCGGCGTTCTCCGGCTTGAACAGCAGGTCCCAGGAGTTGGTCGGCGCGTCGCTACCCAGCACCGCCTTGACCTTGTCCGGGTTGTAGCCGATGCCGATCGAGCCCCACATGTAGGGGAAGGCGTGGGCGTTGCCCGGGTCGCTGGCGGCGGCGTTCTGCAGCAGCACCGGGTTGAGGTTCTTCCAGTTCGGCAGCCGCGACTTGTCCAGTTCCTGGTAGACCCCGGCCTTGATCTGCTTGGCCAAGAAACTGTTGGAAGGCACCACGATGTCATAGCCGGACTTGCCGGTGAGCAGGCGCGCTTCCAGGGTTTCGTTGCTGTCGAAGACGTCGTAGGTGACGTGGATGCCAGTCTCGGCCTCGAACTTTTTCAGGGTGTCCGGGGCGATATAGTCCGACCAGTTGTAGACACGCAGCTCCTTGTCGTTGGCCTGGGCGCCGGTAACCAGGGCGCCCATCAGGGACAGTGATAGCAGAGTCCTGCCAAGCATTTTCATCGGTACAACTCCATTTCTTATTGTGCAGATTGCTGCATGTGGAACGTGGGGTGTCAGGTTGCACGTCTTCGCGAGCAAGCTCGCTCCTACAGGGAGGGTGCATGTCTGTAGGAGCGAGCTTGCTCGCGATCCAGGCGCCGCTGTGTGTCGTGAGCGCGACGGCCTAGGCCGTCGTCGCTTGCATGCGCTGTTGCGCAGCGGGTTGGAACGCTTCGTTGGCGGTGTATTCCATGGCTTCCTGGATCGCCCGCTTGCGGGCCGCTTCGGCGCGACGGCCGAAGTACCAGACCAGGAAAGTCACCAGCGACACCGCCAGCAGGATCAGGCTGGCCACCGCGTTGATCTCTGGCTTCACGCCGAGGCGCACCGCCGAGAACACTTCCATCGGCAAGGTGGTGGAGCCTGGGCCGGAGACGAAGCTCGCCAGCACCAGATCGTCCAGGGACAAGGCAAAGGACATCATGCCGCCCGCCGCCAGCGACGGCGCGATCATCGGGATGGTGATCAGGAAAAATACCTTCCACGGCCGCGCACCCAGGTCCATGGCCGCTTCTTCGATGGACAGGTCCAGCTCACGCAAGCGCGCGGAGACTACCACGGCCACATAGGCGGCGCAGAATGTGGTGTGGGCGATCCAGATGGTGACGATGCCACGCTCCTGCGGCCAGCCGATCATCTGCGCCATGGCCACGAACAGCAGCAACAGCGACAGGCCGGTAATCACTTCCGGCATCACCAGCGGCGCGGTGACCAGGCCACCGAACAAGGTGCGGCCCTTGAAGCGGGTGACCCGGGTCAGCACAAAGGCCGCCAGGGTGCCCAGGGCCACCGCGGCAATCGCGGTGTAGCAGGCGATCTCCAGGGAACGCACCACCGAGCCCATCAACTGCTGGTTGTCCAGCAGGCCGACGTACCACTTCACCGACCAGCCGCCCCAGACCGTTACCAGCTTGGAAGCGTTGAACGAGTAGATCACCAGGATCAGCATCGGCAGGTAAATGAACGCCAGGCCGAGCACCAGCATCAGGCTGGAAAATCCGAAACGTTTCATGCCCGTCCCTCCATCTCTTTGGCCTGGCTGCGGTTGAACAGCAGGATCGGAATAATCAGGATCGCCAGCATCACCACCGCCAGCGCGGAGGCCACCGGCCAGTCACGGTTGTTGAAGAACTCCTGCCACAGCACGCGGCCGATCATCAGGGTCTCGGGGCCGCCCAGCAGTTCCGGGATCACGAATTCGCCGACCACCGGGATGAACACCAGCATGCAACCGGCAATGATGCCGTTCTTGGCCAGGGGCACGGTGATTTTCCAGAAGTTGTTGAAGTTGCTCGAACCCAGGTCCGACGCGGCTTCCAGCAGGCTCTGGTCGTGCTTGACCAGGTTGGCGTACAGCGGCAGCACCATGAACGGCAGGTAGGCGTAGACCACCCCTATGTAGACCGCGGTGTTGGTGTTGAGGATCTCGATCGGTGCCGAGGTCAGGCCGCTCCACATCAGGAAGCCGTTGAGCAAACCGTTGTTGCTGAGGATGCCCATCCAGGCATAGACGCGGATCAGGATCGCGGTCCAGGTCGGCATCATGATCAGCAGCAGCAAGACGTTCTGCGTTTCCTTGCTGGCCTTGGTGATCGCGTAGGCCATGGGGAAGCCGATCACCAGACACATCAGGGTGCTGAGCAGGGCGACTTTCAGCGAGCCGAGGTAGGCCGAAATATACAGCTCGTCACCCACCAGCAATGCATAGTTGCCGACGTTGAGCAGCAGCTGGAATTTCTGTTCGGCGAAGCTGTAGATCTCCGAGTAGGGGGGAATGGCCAGGGCCGCTTCCGAGAAGCTGATCTTCATCACCAGGAAAAATGGCAGCATGAAGAACAGGAACAGCCAGAGGAAGGGAATGCCGATCACCAGCTTGCGACCGCTGGGCAGCACACGGGTCAAACGCTGATTGAGAGTGCTCATGGTTGACGTACTCATGTGCGCAGTACCACGCCGCTGTCGTCTTCCCACCAGACGTAGACCTGGTCGTCCCAGGTCGGCCGCGCGCCACGGCGTTCGGCGTTGGCCATGAACGACTGGACGATCTTGCCGCCAGGCAGTTCGACGTAGAACACCGAATGCCCGCCGAGGTAGGCGATGTCATGCACCTTGCCCTGGGACCAGTTGTAGCGGTGCTCGGGCCGGGTGGTGCTGACCAGCATCTTTTCCGGGCGGATGGCGTAGGTCACCGACTTGTCCTGCACCGAGGTGCTGACACCGTGGCCGACGTAGATCTTCTGTTCCAGCTCCGGGCAATGGATCACCGCGTGGCCTTCCAGGTCTTCGATGACGGTGCCGTCGAAGGCGTTCACGTTGCCGATGAACTCGCAGACCATGCGGCTCACCGGGGCCTCGTAGATGTCCACCGGGCTGCCGATCTGGGCGATCCAGCCCAGGTGCATGATGGCGATGCGCTGGGCCATGGTCATGGCCTCTTCCTGGTCGTGGGTCACCATCACACAGGTCACGCCGACCCGCTCGATGATCTCCACCAGTTCCAACTGCATCTGCGAACGCAGCTTTTTATCCAGGGCGCCCATGGGTTCGTCGAGCAACAGCAGCTTCGGCCGCTTGGCCAGGGAGCGGGCCAGGGCCACGCGCTGGCGCTGGCCGCCGGACAGCTGGTGCGGTTTGCGCTTGGCGTACTGGGTCATGTGCACCAGCTTGAGCATCTCGGCCACGCGGGCATCGATCTCGGCCTTGGGAATCTTGTCCTGCTGCAGGCCGAAGGCAATGTTCTGGGCCACGGTCATGTGCGGGAACAGCGCATAGGACTGGAACATCATGTTGATCGGCCGCTCGTAGGGCGGCATGTCGGTGATGTCCACGCCGTCCAGGTAGATACGCCCCTCCGTCGGTCGCTCGAAGCCCGCCAGCATGCGCAGCAGGGTGGACTTGCCGGAACCCGAGCCACCGAGCAGGGCGAAGATCTCGCCCTGGTGAATGTCCAGGGACACATCGTCCACGGCCACGGTTTCATCGAACTTCTTGGTCACGCGGTCGACTCTCACCAGCACCTTCTGCGGTTGCGGGTGACCTTCCAGAGCCTTTCTGTACGTGCTGGAGGCGTTTGCCATGTGGAACTCCCAACAGATGTCAGTCGTCGGGCCAAAACGGCCCGGCTTAATAGATGGATGACAAACCCGTGGTGGCGGGTTTATTCGACGCTGCCGTCCTGGCGGCCTGACGCTGGTTCTTGTTTTTCATGTTGCTGGGTGTGGCTTGAACCGCCCCAGAGGCCAAGGCGGGCGCACAAGGGCGCACCGCCGCCGGCCGGGGGGCGTGGCAGTCAATTTCGCGGGTGAAGCTTTTAGTCAGTGGCCGTTGCGCTGCGCCGCCCGTTGCCGGCAGGCATCGCCGAAGGCCTGGAAGATCCGCAGGTAGACCGGGTTCGACAGCACCTGCCATTCCGGATGCCACTGCACGCCCAGGGCAAAGGCTGTGCTGTGTTCGACCGACACCGCTTCGATCAGGCCGTCCGGCGCCAGGGCCTCGGCGCGCAGGCCGGGGGCCAGGCGGTCGATGCCCTGGCTGTGGATCGAGTTGACCTGGAATTCCTGGGGCAGGTCCAGGGCCTGGAACACGCCGCCCGGTTGCACCCTGACGGCATGGGCGGGGGCGTATTGCACGGCCAGGTCTGGGTGGTCGGCTTCGCGGTGATCGAGATAGCCCGGCAACTCATGGACCTTCTGGTGCAGGCTGCCGCCGAAGGCCACGTTCATCTCCTGGAAGCCGCGGCAGATGCCCAGCACCGGCACGCCGGCGGCAATCGCCGCGCGCAGCAGGGGCAGGGTGGTGGCATCGCGCTGGGGATCGTGGGCGGTGCCCGGTTCGCTGGCCGGGCCCTGATAGTGGAAGGGCTCCACATTCGATGGCGAGCCGGTGAACAGCAGGCCGTCCAGGTTCTGCAGCAGAGCCTCGGTATCGATGAGGTCCGCCAGGGAAGGAATGATCAGGGGCAGGCCCTCGGCCGCGCTGCTGACAGCACGCAAGTACTTGTCGCCGCTGACGTGGTAGGGGTGCAGCCCGATCTCTTTGACGCACGCAGTAACGCCGATCAATGGCTTGAATGCCATTTTTATCACCTCGAAATTCACGCTGGAACGAGTTTTTCGAGAGCTTATCCTCGTTGATTTTAATTAACAACTTCTGTGTAAAAAATTCTAAACGTTTTTCGTCTGAAACCCGCGAACGGCACGGGTTATGGGGTAAATAAAGATCTTGAGGCGCAAAATAATTGACGATCGGCGGCCATTTCTGGCGCTTGACTTCACTTTTCCTTTCGGATTGACTGCTGCCACGAAACCGCTTTGAACATAATAATTAACACATAGGTGCATCATGTCGGTCCCACTGCGTGCCGTTCAGCTCAACGAAGCCAACGCCTTCCTGAAGAACCATCCCGAGATCCTCTACGTCGACCTGCTGATTGCCGACATGAACGGCGTGGTGCGCGGCAAGCGCATCGAACGCACCGCCCTGCACAAGGTGTACGAGAAGGGCATCAACCTGCCGGCCTCGCTGTTCGCCCTGGACATCAACGGCTCCACCGTGGAAAGCACCGGCCTGGGCCTGGACATCGGCGACGCCGACCGCATCTGCTACCCGATCCCCGGCACCCTGAGCGTCGAGCCCTGGCAGAAGCGCCCGACCGCGCAACTGCTGATGACCATGCACGAGATCGAAGGCGAGCCGTTCTTCGCCGACCCACGCGAAGTGCTGCGGCAGGTGGTGAGTAAATTCGACGCCCTGGGGCTGACCCTCTGTGCGGCCTTCGAGCTGGAGTTCTACCTGATCGACCAGGACAACGTGAACGGTCGTCCGCAGTCGCCGCGCTCGCCGATTTCCGGCAAGCGTCCGCAGTCGACCCAGGTCTACCTGATCGACGACCTGGACGAATACGTCGACTGCCTGCAAGACATCCTCGAAGGCGCGAAAGAGCAGGGCATCCCCGCCGACGCCATCGTCAAGGAAAGCGCTCCGGCGCAGTTCGAAGTCAACCTGCACCACGTCTCCGACCCGATCAAGGCCTGCGACTACGCGGTGCTGCTCAAGCGCCTGGTGAAGAACATCGCCTACGACCATGAGATGGACACCACCTTCATGGCCAAGCCGTACCCGGGCCAGGCCGGCAACGGCCTGCACGTGCACATCTCGATTCTCGACAAGCAAGGCAACAACATCTTCGCCAGCGACGACCCGGAAACCAACGACGCCCTGCGCCACGCCATCGGCGGCGTGCTGGAAACCCTGCCGGCGCAGATGGCCTTCCTCTGCCCGAACGTCAACTCCTACCGCCGCTTCGGCGCGCAGTTCTACGTGCCGAACTCGCCGAGCTGGGGCATCGACAACCGCACCGTGGCCGTGCGCGTGCCGACAGGTTCGGCGGATGCGGTGCGCATCGAACACCGCGTGGCCGGCGCCGACGCCAACCCTTACCTGCTGATGGCTTCGGTACTGGCTGGCATTCACCACGGCCTGACCAACAAGATCGAGCCCGGCGCGCCGGTGGAAGGCAACTCCTACGAGCAGAACGAACAGAGCCTGCCGAGCAACCTGCGCGACGCCCTGCGGGTGCTGGACGACAGCGAGGTGATGGCCAAGTACATCGATCCGATGTACATCGACGTGTTCGTCGCCTGTAAGGAAAGCGAGCTGGCCGAGTTCGAAAACTCGATCTCCGACCTCGAATACAACTGGTACCTGCACACGGTCTGACGGCCATTCCTTTTCCTGCGTTGAGTATTTGCCATGACTAAATCCCGCAGCGACTGGGAGCAGCGCTTCCAGTCCTTGACCCTCGAAGGTCGCGCCTTTATCGACGGCCAGTATTGCCACGCCGCCAGCGCGGCCACCTTCGAATGCATCAGCCCGGTGGACGGGCGTTTCCTGGCCAACGTCGCCAGCACCGACGAGGCCGACGCCAACCGGGCGGTGCAGGTGGCGCGCCAGGCGTTCGAGTCCGGCGTCTGGTCGCGCAAGGCCCCGGCCGAGCGCAAGCGCGTGCTGATCCGCTTCGCCGATTTGATCCTCGAGCACCAGGAAGAACTGGCGCTCCTGGAAACCCTGGACATGGGCAAGCCCATCGGCGATTCCCTGAGCATCGACGTGCCGGCCACTGCCAACGCGATCCGCTGGAGCGCCGAGGCCGTCGACAAAGTCTACGACGAAGTGGCGGCCACGCCCCACGATCAACTGGGCCTGGTGACGCGCGAGGCCTCCGGCGTGGTGGCGGCCATCGTGCCGTGGAACTTCCCGCTGATCATGGCCAGCTGGAAATTCGCCCCGGCCCTGGCGGCGGGTAACTCGTTCATCCTCAAGCCTTCGGAAAAGTCGCCGCTGACCGCGATCCGCATCGCCCAGCTGGCGCTGGATGCCGGCATCCCCAAAGGCGTGTTCAACGTGCTGCCGGGCTACGGCCACACCGTCGGCAAGGCCCTGGCCCTGCATATGGACGTGGACGTGCTGGCCTTTACTGGCTCCACCGCGGTGGGCAAGCAACTGCTGGTGTATTCCGGGCAGAGCAACATGAAGCGCGTCTGGCTGGAGGCGGGCGGCAAGAGCCCCAACGTGGTGTTCGCCGACGCGCCGGACCTGCGCGCGGCGGCGGAGGCGTCGGCCAGCGCCATTGCCTTCAACCAGGGCGAAGTCTGCACCGCCGGCTCGCGCCTGCTGGTGGAGCGCTCGATCCGCGAGCAGTTCATTCCGTTGCTGGTGGAGGCCATCAAGGCCTGGAAACCCGGGCATGCCTTGGACCCGGAGACCCGCGTCGGCGCGCTGGTGGATCAGCGCCAGCTGGACAACGTGCTGCGTTACATCGACATCGGCAAGGAGCAGGGCGGCCAACTGCTGGCCGGCGGCGCGCGGACCCTGGAAAGCACCGGCGGGCTGTATGTCGAGCCGACCATTTTCGACGGCGTGACCAACGCCATGACCATCGCCCGCGAAGAGATCTTCGGCCCAGTGCTGTCGGTGATCAGCTTCGACACCGAGGAAGAGGCGCTGACGATCGCCAACGACAGCATCTTCGGCCTCGCCGCCGGGGTCTGGACCAGCAACCTCAGCCGCGCCCACCGCTTCGCCCGTGGCCTGCGCGCCGGCAGCGTGTGGGTCAACCAGTACGACGGCGGCGACATGACCGCGCCGTTCGGCGGCTTCAAACAGTCGGGCAATGGTCGCGACAAGTCGCTGCATGCCTTCGACAAGTACACCGAGCTGAAAGCGACCTGGATCAAGCTCTGACTCTGATAACAACGGCGGGGCTGGCTGCGGCTGGCACCTGCTGGAGAATTCGATAATGCAAACCTACGTAAACAGCTACTACGCCGCGACCCGCAACCAGACCACTGACTTTCCGGTATTGGAAGAAATGGTCGAGTGCGACGTCTGCGTGATCGGCGCCGGCTACACCGGCCTGTCCTCGGCGCTGTTCCTCGCCGAGGCGGGCTACAGCGTCACCGTGCTCGAAGCGGCTAAGGTCGGCTTCGGCGCCAGCGGGCGCAACGGCGGGCAACTGGTCAACTCCTACAGCCGCGACGTCGACGTGATCGAGTCGCGCTACGGCGAGAAAAGCGCCGAAGTGCTGGGCAGCATGATCTTCGAAGGCGCCGACATCATTCGCCAGCGCATCCAGCACTACGACATCCAGTGCGACTACCGCCCGGGTGGCATCTTCGCCGCCATGAACAAGAAGCAGCTCAAGGGCCTGGCCGAACAGAAGGCCAGCTGGGAGCGCTACGGCAACCACAACCTGAAGCTGCTGGACAAGGCGCAGATCGCCCAGGAAGTCGGCTCCGACGCCTACGTCGGCGGCCTGCTGGACATGCAAGGCGGGCACATCCACCCGCTGAACCTGGCCCTGGGCGAAGCCAGCGCCATCATCGGCCTGGGCGGCAAGATCTTCGAGCAGTCGGCGGCGGTGGAAATCACCTACGGCGAACCGAATATCGTGCGCACCGCCAAGGGCGTGGTCCGCGCCAAGTACCTGCTGATCGCCGGCAACGCCTACCTGCAGCAAGACCTCGACCCCCGGGTGACGCGCAAGAGCATGCCGTGCGGCTCGCAGATCGTGGTCACCGAGCCGCTGTCGGAGAAAATGGCCCGCAGCCTGATCCGCAACAACTATTGCGTCGAGGACTGCAACTACCTGCTGGACTACTACCGCCTCACCGCCGACAACCGCCTGCTGTACGGCGGCGGCGTGGTCTACGGCGCCCGTGAGCCGAACGACATCGAGCAACTGATCCGGCCGAAGATCCTCAAGACCTTCCCCCAGCTCAAGGACGTGAAGATCGACTACCGCTGGACCGGCAACTTCCTGCTGACCATGTCGCGCATGCCGCAATTCGGCCGCATCGAAAAGAACGCCTACTACATGCAGGGCTACAGCGGTCACGGCGTCACCTGCTCGCACCTGGCCGGCAAACTGATCGCCGAGATGATCCGCGGCGACGCCGAACGCTTCGACGCCTTCGCCTCGCTACCGCACATGCCGATGTTCGGCGGCCGCACCTTCCAGGCCCCGCTGACCGCCATGGGTGCGGCGTACTACGCGCTGCGTGATCGCTTCGGCATCTGATCCCGATACGTTTCCTGCGTTTGCCCGCGCTTGCGCGGGCTTTTTTCAGCCCCGAAACCCGCCCCGAACCCGCAAACCTGTAGCCGCTGCCGCAGGCTGCGATAAGGGCCGCAGGCCCTCCCGAGGCCCGAAAGAACACCGCCGGTTTTCAACGCCTGGCACACCCTGCGGCAAGGCCAATCACCACCGTCGGCCACTGCTACAGCTCCACCCACAAACGTGATTTAATAGCCGCCTTTCAGGTTCCGGGGCCACTGGATCGGCGAACTTCGCAACTAAACGTCACCGGCCGCACTCCAACTTGCAACACCCCCCACGTACACCTCACACAAGGCTGCTATGGACACGGGCACTCGACTCAAACTCGTTCGCGAAAGCTACAAACTGTCCCAGCGCGAGCTGGCCCGGCGCAGCGGCGTGACCAACGCCACCATCTCCCTGATCGAACAGAACCGCGTCAGCCCCTCCGTCAGCTCCCTGAAAAAACTCCTCGAAGGCATCCCCATGTCCCTGGCGGACTTCTTCACCTTCGACCAGCCCCCGCGCGAACACCAATACGTCTTCCGCGCCAACGAACAACCCGACCTCGGCCGCGACGGCGCCCGCCTGCTGCTGATCGGCGCCGCCCTGCCAACCCGCCAGATGCGCTTTCTGCGCGAACAATACGCCCCCGGCGCCAGCTCCGGCGACGAACCGATCGTGCACAGCGAAGGGGAGGAGTGTGGGCTTGTGACCCGCGGCACCGTGGAATTGACGGTGGATGGGCAGGTGAGCGTGTTGAACCCGGGGGATGGGTATTATTTTCCGACCACCTTGCCGCATAAGTTTCGCAATATTGGGCAGGATGAGGCGGAGATTATTAGTGCGAATACGCCGGCGAATTTTTGAGTCGGGCAATTCCTGAAACGCTCTCTTAATCCTGAGCGGCTATTGATAGCCGCTTAGCGCGCTTATAACGACTGTGATTTTACGGGGTGCTTCTGAGCTATCTCTCGGTTCTTGAATACTGACGAGTAATGTAGATATCTGTTTGGTTGAGGAGCGTCTGCTTTCGGCCAGAAGCAGTCATTCATCAAAGCAACCGCTTCGCTATATGTAATCATGGCTGACAACAGGTCGATCATCGGCTTGTACTCCGATCTTTAATTCGTCTGAGCTAGTGAGGCTCAAGGCCAATCCGAAGGATTTCTCCCATGCTTCACCGTATCGATGCTACTTACCACCAAGCGTCATTCTCCCGCAGTAGTTGTGCATGGTTGACTATCGATGACGTCGCTATTGAGCAATGGCTATCCAGTCATCTAAATGAGCCAGATGTCGCCAAACTTGGTCTTTCGCTGATGTGGTTGTTGGATGAGGATGAAGATGCGCTTGCGAAACGGCGCTTCATCCCTGGACAAGAGGGCACTTCCACAATCGTCCCGCTGTTGGTATGTAGCGATGACATGGATTTTGACTGTACCGTGATGGTAGCGGAGCAAGTTGTCGAAGGCGACATAGTGCGCTGGGCTCGTTTTGGTTGGAGTGTTTCCGGAAAGCTCGAAGTAGGTGTTTCGACCCGGTGGGACGCCAATAGCCAGCCAGTGTGCTTTGATTTAGTGAACTTCAATGCTGCGTTGGAAAAGTTTGATGGGTTGATCAAGAAGCATACGGCCAGTTTATAAACAGCCTTACACGCTCGCTTTCGGCCAAAAGGGGACATTAGAGTGGGAAAAATATATCTATCCCCTTTTCGAACCATTGGCGACTTACTGGGCAATTTTGTATATAGCTTCTAGCGGCGCGTTCGACACCGTTCACTTCATTCATTGGACTCGTAAAAGCTACGACTTTGCGAGTCTGTTAGCTAAATCGTTAGGTATCATCAATTCCCATGACAACCCCTTCCCACACACCATTCTTCGCCGCACCAGAAAACCTGGAGTCACTTCGACTCTATTCCCGAACACTCAGAAGTTTCGCAGCAGCATCTGATTCCTCTCAGGTCGCGAAATCGCTGCTGCAGATCATCGAGCTGATGATTTCAAACGCGGCTCGATTTGATGAGTATTGCACTTCGAACATCGAGTGGATCGGTGATCACTTCATGCGAGAGGTTCGAGAGTTTCCAAATCTTGCCGACGACAAGAGATCTGAGGCGATTAACTCAGCTTTCACGTCAGCTTTCCGCTTCTTGTGCGAGCTAGAGTTTGTGCAGCCTGCAGAACCAAGCATTGAAGTCCGGCGGATCGGAAACTTCGTTGATGAAAACCTTGAACTGTTCACCGGGAACGACCGGCACCAGATCACATTCGCAAGATACTCGATGCCAGTTCAAGTAGCGAAGAAACTCCTGAACGATCCTGCTATCGCCGAGTTTCGAAAATTCTCGCAAACAGTCGAAGCGGCGTCGAAGCTCAAAGTGGACTGGGACTCCGAACTCGACGAGCGACGACTACATGTCGAGGCCATTAAGCAGGGACTAAAAGACGCAACCTCGTCCTACAACTTCGTTGGTCTTGTTGATGGGTTTCGCCAGTTGGCAGCCACAAAGCTCATTGAACGTAGAGTTGCATTCTGGTCGCTGATTGTGCTCGCACTAGCGATGATCGCGCCACCAACCTTTCAGATTTCTTACGTAGTTTCTCACTTAGACGCCATAGAGTCGAAAAAAGGGCTGCTGCTGTATACGCTTCCAACGATTCTCGCGATCGAAGTGATCCTCATCTACTTCTTTCGCGTTGTCCTTGCGCAATTCCGATCCGTCAAAGCACAAGTTCTTCAGCTCGACCTGCGAATAGCTTTGTGCCAGTTCGTACAAAGCTATGCGGAGTACTCGATGAAGATAAAGAAAGATGACCCGAGCGCTCTCGCGAAGTTCGAGGCCGTTGTCTTCAGCAGCCTTGTCTCAGAAAGCGAAGGCATCCCCTCCACCTTTGATGGCGCTGAGCAACTTGCTAACCTCATCAAGAGCATCCGAGGAACGTAGCGCGGTTAAGCGTAATTGCAACACCGTGCTTCCGTTTACTCGCCCAACTGTCGATTCAACACGAACGCCAAAGCTGGCCATGCCTTCGGCATTTTCATGACCAGCTCTGGTACCCTCCCTTCTGCGAACCACGGTGCCGGACAACCTATAGTGTTAGCGTCCGCTTTGGGGCGTTAGCTGCCGTTGTTCAATTTTCTTTTGTTTTGCGCAATTCATCTCTTAGTGCATCGATTTCAGCGAGCAATTTTTTATTCTCCTGTTTTAGAAAGCTTTTTGATGGGCTCTCTGGATTATGATACGAGGGAATAGTGTAGAGTAACTCCAGTTCATCTTTGTAAGGCATCAAAGGTTGGTATAGCTGATAAAAAGCACGCCCAACCGCACCTCGAAATAACTCGAGCACTGGTTTGTTTGCACCAACAGAAAGAATATGGTCAGTAGCGATGCCCGGATAGGGATCGATATATATGATTTTCACAATACCTAATTGATAAGCTTTTTTTGCACAAAGCTCACAGGGACTGGCAGTAGTAAACAGAATGCCGCCAAGAAGTTTTTGTCCACCATTTTTCGCTATTTGTAAAAAAGCATTCTCTTCCGCATGCAACGACCTAGTATGAACCTGATTTTTTTCTCCCTCAATTTCATTTTGTATAGCTTTGAAACAAAATGGAATGTTTCGCTTTTGAGTAGCACCAGATTTTATCAAATCAAAATACTTGTCACTTAATGCTTTGCGGAATACATTGTCGTTTTTTTCATACTCACTATAATCAAAAATATTAACTCCGCCTAGCAAGTCTTCAGCACTTCTCAGTAAACATGGGGTTTGTCCTTGAGGGGTACTATTCCAACCAACACATTTCACACTGTAGCTATCATCAGTTACTACAGCCCCAACCTGTCGCGATATACAACCTGAGCTTTGCTTAACTGTGTACGCTATTTGCATACAGTTTTCAACCGATGTAGGCATTACTAAACCTGGATGCATCATAAGTGCTAGATACCATGCTAACTGACTCACAAGATCATTCTGATTAAACTCACTTGTTTTTGAGTTATGAATGTGGATGTCAGCGATCTCGATGCAAGCTTGAATATTTTGTGCAATAAATTTACTAGTTCCGGAAATTTTCCCAGGATACTCTTTGTTATCGAGATCAGATACTTCTTTTATTGAAAGCTTTCTATACTCATGTAGACTATTCAGTCTCTTCGAGTTTGATGTATTTATCGACATTAGGTAGAAATTCGCATACCTTCTTTTCAGAAAGAATGCCTCGTACGGATTTCTAATGGCATCTATAACAATTCTGCATGGCGCTCCTTTTGATTTTGTAAACTTGCGAACAAGTTTAATTATAAAATTCAAATGCTTAGGAAAGTTGAATAGTTTATCGGCATCAAAAAGATTGCTATTTGCAAAGCCTGATGATCTGATGTTGTCTCCCGACTCTTGATAGAGCTTGGTGAAAGTAGCTCCTCCCAAGTTGTTTTTTAATCTCTCAGTCACAGAGGGTAGCGTTGAGAAGTACAACTCCATCCACGACGCAATTTCGCCCGTCTCAACTTTTCCGTTAAACGAGTGAAGCCGAAGTATCTCTTCTCGTACACAATTCAGGTTGTTATAAATTTCAATTGCCTTTTCTTGACGAATATCCGCGCCCGCGACACTTGTCAGATATGATATGAATGACTCTTTATCCAGTAGCAACAGATGATATGTAATTATCGAACGTGCCTCGAGCTTGTAAAATGGGGTCCATTCGTCTCCCTTTAAGTATTTATGTATTATTTTATGCTTTTTAAGTTCGTTTTTTGTAAGGCCTTCATAGCCATCGGCTGGAAAGTCGAAACTCGAAGCGCCCAACTTACTAGCCGCAGTGGAGCAACCTGAACCTGTGCGCCCCGTTAGACCAATTATTAGAAAGCTCTTTGCTTCGTCATAAACACCATTTATCGCTTCGCTGGTATTTGTGGACATTCCTTCTTCCTTTTAAGCTCTGTTACCTATGAACGGAAAAATAGGGTCACATATAAACTCATTAGGGAAAGCAATCAGTACCACCTGCTGCGCTACAAATAAAATGTAGCTGGTTTTTGGACGCACCATAGAGTTTCGCGAGGCCGAGGCACTACCAAATCTTTGAGAATAATGGACTAACTGCGTTTTGCCGAACGCGTCCCGTACGACACGTGCGTATGACAGAAGGTGGCTCTGCTCTGAACGACTGCTTTTGGCCGAAAGCCGCCATTCACAAGCTGCTCACGGCACATTTTTGAAACGATAAACCGAAAAAACCTTCCACCTAAAAACTGTCCTCAAGTGAACACAGCTTCTATAGTTCAGCACGTCATTGCTGACTGATGACTGGTCATCGCGGGCCAAAAACTATGTGCATAGCGCCTCATCCATCAACCGACTCCCTGTTTGGTTGCAGGATGGGAGCAGGACTTAAATACTCATGGAGCGTCACCAATGACCCGCACAGAAATTTGCAACCTCGTTCCACTCACCCGCAACGACACCGACCGCCCCGTCCTCTACCTGGACGCCAACGCCTCACTCTCTGATCTCTACACTTGCGCCCAACAACGCATCGGCGCTGCCCGCAATCTGCTGGAAATCCTCGACTGCGCTTCCGGCGCTCAAGATGTTGCTCAAATCCGTTTTGCCATTGGCCTGCTGCTCAGCGACGGCTGTGATCTGCTGAGTACCCTGGGCGATAGAACCCTGGCGCTGAACGCTCGACACTGATCCTCAACCACGACCGGGCAGTGCAAGCCCGGTCGTTTATCCAGGCGGCGAAAACCAGCAGAGCCCAGCCGGCGCGCAGGGCTCTTTCTCGGTTTATCGGTAGGCGATGCGCACTGTCCGGTTCAGGCAATCAACTCGACTTTACCGGTGGCAAGGCGGTAGATGCCGCCTACAATTTTCAACCTGCCTTTGTCGAGCGCATCGGTGAGCAGTGGCGTGGCCTGTTTAAGGCTGGCGACCGAGTCCTTGATGTTTTGCACTGTGGCATTTTCCATAAGCGCCCCGGGTTGCTTGAGCACTTTCTCGATAGAGGGCTTGAGTGCATCGGTCAGTTTCTGGATATGCCCAGGAAAAACGGCGTGGTCTTTTACTGCTTTGATGCCGGCCTCGATGGCGCCGCAGCTCTCATGCCCCAGTACCAGAATAAGCGGGGCGCCGAGTGCCGCGACGGCGTATTCGAGGCTGGCCAGGCCTTCGCCGGTGACGAAGTTGCCCGCAACGCGTATGGCGAAAAGATCGCCTCGGGCTGTGTCGAAAGCGTATTCGGGAGCGATCCGCGAGTCGGAGCAACTGAGCACCGCCACGAACGGGTTCTGCCCGGAAACCAGGGCTTCGCGCTCGTCCTTGAAGTCGTGGGTCTTTGAGTTTCCGCTGACATAACGCTCATTACCTTCGACCAGCCTTTGCAGTGCCTGGTCGGGGCTGATGGCGTTCTGTGGTTTGGGCGGCGCGGCGGTTTTTTCGGCGGCATGGACCAGCCTGTCTGGCAGTACGCCGGCTATCAGCAGGGCGCCTGCTCCCAGTCCGGCGAAGCGAAGAAAACGACGACGATCGTGGGTGTTTGCGGCGGAGTTTGAATCACATGATTCACACATGATTTTGTGTACTCGGGTCGACTCGATGGGAATGACTGCCGTTGGGGGCCAGGAACCTTCGGCCCTGGAGTGTTGGAGTCTAGACGGTGCTGTGTGGGTCGTTGTATCCGCCTTTGAATGCGGCCAGATGGCAAATCACCTACCCGCAGATCGCCGCACAGTCGGGCCTGAGATCAGACTATGTGAAATCCCGGCAATCTACCGACCGATCAAAACAAAAGCCCCGACAAGTCGGGGCCTTTTGCTTTAAGCCGCTGCCGCCAGCTCAGTTCGTGCAAGTAAGCCGTGAATATTTCGGCGGATCGAGCAGAATCCCCGGGGTCATGAAGGTCGAGCAGTTGAACACGCGGCCCTTGGCGGTGGTGGCCTTGAAGTTCAGTTCCGCGCCGCCGAGAAAGTCTTCTTTGCTTTTGGTGACGGGCCCCATGGTGAGTTCGTCGGTCGAGGCCAGGCCAATGGTTTCCGAGGTGACCTTGTGTATTTGCAAGACATTGGGAGTGGTCGAGCAACCCGCCAAGGTACCCGCCAGAAGCAGTAACGCGGGGGCAAAGATGTAGTTTTTGTTCATGGCATATTTTCCTTAATAGTGTTTCGCCCTGGTTATCCTCGATCCTCGACAGGGGGCACGTCGGAAGACGTAAAGCAGGGGATTCTGACCAGCCACCCCCTCTTGAATCTGACTCGGTAGAGTGACTCATTTCAGCATGGCGCCTGGGGCGCGCCTATAGGTCATATGTGCTATTCAGGAGGCCTTCCCAAGCCCGCGCCACTCCTCGGCGCTGTACAACTCTCGCCCGCAAATAATAAAATGAGAAGCATTATCATTAATGCGAATCTGACATGCACGACGACAGCTTTGCCTCGCCCGTCGCCCGGTTGTATGCGAACCATCACGGCTGGCTTCGGGGCTGGTTGCATCGACGGTTGGGGCACAGTGCCGATGCCGAGGACCTGGCTCACGACACCTTTGTCCGGGTGATGCGTTCGCAGGAGGATGTGCGCGAGTTGCGCCAGCCCATGGCGTTTCTCGCGACCATTGCCAATGGCTTGCTGATCAATCGCTGGCGGCGCCAGGCGATCGAGCGGGCTTACCTGGAAGCCCTGGCGGCGCGGCCAGTGGCCGAGGAGCCTTCGCCGGAAGAGCGGCACCTGATGATCGAAACCCTGTTGCAGCTGGATTTGCTGCTGGTGGGGTTGTCGTCGCGGGTGCGGCAGATTTTCTTTTTGTCCCAGCTCGACGGCTTGACCTACCCGCAGATCGCCGCGCGGTTGAGCCTGAGCGTGGCCCAGGTGCAGCGGGCCATGGGCAAGGCGTTCAGTGTCTGTTACGCGAGCCGTTTTGAATGAGTAGTGCGGTTGTCGACCCGCGGGTGCGGGACAGTGCCATCGACTGGATGGTCCGGGCGCAGTCCGGGCTGATGACTGCCGCCGAGCATCAGGCCTTGCAGCAGTGGCGGCAGGCGAGCGCCGAGCATGAGTACGCCTGGCAGCGGGTCAGCAGTTTGCCGTTGATGCTGCAACCCGGAGCCAATCTGTTGGCCGATGCCACGGCGCGTCGGGCACTGGAGTCGGCCGGGGCCGATCCGCAGCGCCGTCGACAGGTGCTCAAGTGTCTGCTCGCCCTGAGCCTGCTTGGCGGAGCTTCCTGGCAGGGTGCGGATTCGACCCTGGTGCGTTCGGCCCTGGCCACTTACCGCACCAGTATCGGCGAACGTCGGCGCTGGGCCCTGGCGGACGGCAGCTCGCTGTGGCTGAACACCGCCAGCGCGGTGAACCTGGAGCTGACTCCGCAGCAGGGCACCGTGCAGTTGATCGAGGGCGAGATGGCGCTGGATGCGCGGGCCGAATCGCCGGCTGTGCAACTGCTGACCCCGGACGCGGTGCTGTACGGCCGTGGCGCCCATCTGCTGGTGCGCCACGATCGGCAGGGCACCCAGGTGAGGGTGCTGCGCGGTCTGGTGCAGCTCAGTGCCCGGCGCCATTGGCTACCGGTGCCGCTGGAGGCCGGTTGGCAAACCCGGGTCGACAGCCAGGGCGTCGGGGCGCCGAGCCGCGTTGATCTGTTGATGGCCCAGGCCTGGCTGCGGGGCATCTTGCCGGCCGAGCGCATGCGCCTGGACACATTGCTGGCTGAACTCTCGCGCTACCGCCCGGGCTTTTTGCGTTGCAGCGCAGAGGTCGCGGCCTTGCGCGTGACCGGCAGTTTCCAGCTGGACGACACCGATGCCGCGTTGGCGCTGGTGGCCAATACGCTGCCGGTGCGCATCGAGCGACGAACCCGTTATTGGGTGACTGTGGTGCCGGCCTGAAACTTTTTTTCTCCGGGGCGATAGTTTTTTCGATCTGGCTTGGCCTTTAGGTATGACCCACCGGGACAGGTGGGTGCCAACCCCTAGGAGCCTTGCATGATTTTCCCCGCCCGTGCCTTGTGTACCCGCACCTTTGGTCTGCTTTTCCTCAGTTTGCAGCCGCTCTGCGGCGCGGCCGTGTTCGCCGCTGGCGAGCGCCAGCACTACAGCATCGACGCCGGCCCGCTGGACCAGGCGCTGTCGCGTTTCGGCGTGCAGGCGGGCATCAATATGGCGGGCAGCGCCACGCTGACGGAAGGCAAGCGCAGCCAGGGCCTGCAAGGCGATTTCAGCACCGAGGCGGGCCTGGCACGGTTGCTGGCGGGAACCGGCCTGGGCTATCAGCGCCAGGTGGACGGCAGCTTCGAGTTGTATCGGGCGGGCGGGGAGATGGTGCTGCCATCGCAGAAAGTCGTTGGCGAAGACCTTGAGCAGAAGGAGGTGTATTCGGCGCCGCGATCGTCGCTGTATATCTCCGGCGAGGACATGCAGCGCTTTGGCGTGATCTCGGTCGGTGACCTGCTCAAGGGCCAGCCTGGGGTCCAGGTCGGCGACAGCCGCAACGGTGGCGGCCTGGATGTGAACATCCGCGGCATCCAGGGCCAGAGCCGGGTGGCGGTGACCGTCGACGGTTCGCAACAGGCACTGGATGTCTATCGCGGTTATGCGGGCACCCAGCAACGCAGCTACATCGACCCGGACCTGATCAGCGACATCGCCATCGACAAGGGCCCGAGCCTGACCTCCAGCGCCATCGGCGGCACGGTGAAGATGCGCACCCTCGGCGTCGAGGATATCCTGCAGGACGGCAAGAGCATCGGCCTGCGCTTGAAGGGTGACCTGTGGAACAACGGCGTCGCTCCCGCCTCGCGCGACGGCCACTCGATGACCGAGGAGCTGTTCTCGGAGCCGCACCAGAGCCGTGGCGGCCTGTTCGGTTCGAAGGCTGAGTCCGGCAGTGCCGCGTTCGCCTATAGCCATGAATTCTTCGATGTGGTGGCGGCCTATGCCCACCGCAACCAGGGCAACTATTTCGCCGGCAAGAAGGGCCAGGACCGCTATCGCACCTACGACCGTTACGGCGGTGAAGAGATGACGGTGGCCACCACCTATAACGCCGGTGAGGAAGTGCTGAACTCCTCTTCGCAGACCGAATCCTTCCTGCTCAAGACCACCCTGCGCCCGGCAGACGGCCACAGCTTCGACCTGGGCTACCGCCGCTACGACGGGCGCATCGGCGAGATCATGCCGTCGGACATTTTCCGTTTCGGCACCGGCGGCATCTACCAGTACCCACTGGGCCACACCAAGATCGACACCTACACCGCGCGCTACCACTACCTGCCCGACGGCAATCCGCTGGTGGACCTGACGGCCAGCCTGTGGATGACCGACGCGCAGACCAGCCAGCTGACCTCGGTGGCGGCGCCGGCTTCGCAAGCCTATCGCTCGGATCGCAGCTGGAGCCGCCAGGCCGACCGCCGCATTGGTGGCGACCTGGCCAACACCTCGCACATGCAGAGCGACTATGGCGATTTCAAGCTGGACCTGGGCGGCTCGTTCCAGGTCGAGGACCTGCGCCCGCAAAAAAGCGTGGTCACCACCCAGCACGACATCAATGCCAACCGCATGCTGCGCGAAGGGGAGCGGCAGGAGTTCAGCCTGAACGGCAAGCTGGAGTACAAACCGATCGACAGCCTGACGCTGTGGGGCGGCGGGCGTTACACCTACTACCGCACCCAGGATAAGGTCGCCCATGCGACGGCGCGTCGGGAGGAGCGCGACTTGCGTTACCTGAGCGTTTCCAACGAGCAAAGCTACGGCAACATGATGTGGTTCCCGGACTCGAACGGGCAGTACACCGACGCCACGGATCCGCGGTTGAACAACGGGATCGTGTTCAAGAACACCAACTATCCGTTCGAGGGTATTCGCTACAACGACTTCGGCGCGACCGACTCGAGGGTCTATCCGTCCGAGGTCGGCGAGGTGGTCAGCGGTTATGACTATTCTGGAAAGAACCGCAACAGCGGCGGCGCCTTCGCCCCGGCCTTCGGCATCAATCTCGAAGTGGCGCCGGACACCTTCGTCTATGCCTCCTACACCCAGGGCCTGCGCATGCCCTCGCTGTTTGAAACCAGCCAGGGCGTGTTGCAGACCATGCCGGGCAAGGGCCTGAAGCCCGAGCGTTCCAGCAGTTGGGAAATCGGCGCCAGCACCCTGCACAAAGGCCTGCTGCTGGACAACGACTCGGCGGCGATCAAGCTGGCTTACTTCAACAACAGCATCAAGAACTACATCACTCGCTACTACGACCCGAGCCCGGGCCTGATGGGCCTGATGCGCTTCAGCAATACCGACAGCTACAAGACCAGCGGCCTGGAGCTGCAGTCGCACTATGACGCTGGACGGGTGTTCGCGGACTTTTCGTCCACCTACTACCTGAAGACCGAAACCTGCGACTCGGCCTTCGTCGCTCGGCTGCGGGCCAGCAGCAATCGCTATCGGGACCTGAGCAACACGCCGGACTGTACGCCGGGCAGCTTCATGGGCTCGTACTCCAACACCCAGAACCCGCCACGCTTCTCGGCGAACCTGACCTCGGGCCTGCGCTTCTTCGACCAAGCCCTGACCCTTGGCGGGCGCGCCACCTACAGCTCCGGCCCGACGGTCAAGGCCGACGAGAACTGGCAGACCGGCGCCACCACACCGCAGCTGGTCTACCGCGAGGTGGCGCTGTTCGACCTGTTCCTCAACTACAAGTTGAAGGAACACACTCAACTCAGCGTGTCGCTGCAGAACCTGACCGATCGCTACTACCTGGACCCGCTGGCACAGAGCTTCATGCCGGCGCCGGGGCGGACGTTACGGGTGGGGGTGTTGACGAAGTTCTAAGGGGAGAGGGAGGGGCGGCCAGCCATTTGTGGCTGGCCAGACCGATAGTTGCCCGCCGCGACGGGGCAACTATCGACAACAGCCATCAGTTGGAGAGAGCCGTCACCTTGGCCCGCGCCGCGTGCAGCTTCTTGTAGCTGTCGATCAGACGCAGGTGGCGGTCGATCCCTTCCAGCTTCATGCTGGTCGGCGTCAGGCCATAGAAGCGCACTTCGCCATTCACCGAGCCAATCACCGCATCCATCCGCTCGTTGCCGAACATGCGACGGAAATTGACTTCGTAATCCGCCAGGTCCAGATCTTCGTCGAGTTCCATCTCCAGCACCGCATTCATCGCCTGGTAAAACAGGCCACGCTCGGCGGTGTTGTCGTTGTACTGCAGGAACATCTCCACGCACTCCTTGGCTTCTTCATATTGCTGCAAGGCCAGGAAGATCAGCAGCTTCAACTCCAGGATGGTCAGTTGGCCCCAGGCGGTGTTGTCGTCGAACTCGATGCCGATCAGGGTGGTGATATCGGTGTAGTCGTCCAGCTCGCTTTCTATCAGGCGCTCGAGCAACGCCTGCAACTCATCCTCGTCGAGGCTGTGCAGGTTGAGGATGTCGGAGCGGAAGAACAGCGCCTTGTTGGTGTTGTCCCAGATCAGGTCTTCCACCGGGTAGATTTCCGAGTAGTCCGGCACCAGGATGCGGCAGGCGGTTGCGCCGAGGTGCTCGTACACGGCCATGTAGGACTCTTTGCCCATGCCTTCGAGAATGCCGAACAAGGTCGCGGCTTCCTGGGCGTTAGACCCTTCTTTTTCACTGGAGCCGCCCTGGCCGGAGAAGTCCCACTCGACGAATTCATAATCCGACTGGGCGCTGAAGAAGCGCCACGACACCACGCCGCTGGAGTCGATGAAGTGCTCGACGAAGTTGTTCGGCTCGGTGACCGCCTGGCCTTCGAACGTCGGCGGCGGCAAATCGTTCAAGCCCTCGAAGCTGCGGCCTTGCAGCAGTTCGGTGAGGCTGCGCTCCAGCGCCACTTCCAGGCTTGGGTGAGCGCCGAACGAGGCAAATACGCCACCGGTACGCGGGTTCATCAAGGTCACGCACATCACCGGGAACTCACCGCCCAGGGATGCGTCTTTGACCAGCACCGGAAAGCCCTGGGCTTCCAGGCCCTGGATGCCGGCGAGAATCCCCGGGTATTTGGCCAAGACTTCTGCCGGTACATCCGGCAGGGCGAACTCGCCTTCGATGATTTCGCGTTTGACGGCGCGCTCGAAGATCTCCGACAGGCACTGCACCTGGGCTTCGGCCAGGGTGTTGCCGGCGCTCATGCCGTTGCTGAGGTAGAGGTTTTCGATCAGGTTGGACGGGAAGTACACCACTTCGCCGTCCGACTGGCGCACGAACGGCAGCGAAACAATGCCGCGCTCTTCATTGCCGGAATTGGTGTCGAACAGGTGCGAGCCGCGCAGTTCGCCGTCGCGGTTGTAGATTTTCAGGCAGTAGGGGTCGAGGATTTCGCTGGGCAGCTCATCCTTGGGGCCCGGCTTGAACCAGCGCTCGTCCGGGTAATGCACGAACGGCGCGTTGGCGATCTCCTCGCCCCAGAACTGATCGTTGTAGAAGAAGTTGCAGTTCAGGCGCTCGATGAACTCACCCAGCGCCGAGGCCAGCGCGCCTTCCTTGGTCGCGCCCTTGCCATTGGTAAAGCACATCGGCGACTGCGCGTCGCGGATATGCAGCGACCAGACGTTGGGCACGATATTGCGCCACGAAGCGATCTCGATCTTCATGCCCAGGCCGGCCAGGATGCCGGACATGTTGGCGATGGTCTGTTCCAGCGGCAGGTCCTTGCCGACGATATAGGTGCTGTGCGAGCCCGCGCTCGGCATCAACAGGGCCTGGGCATCGGCGTCGAGGTTTTCCACCTCTTCAATCACAAACTCAGGCCCGGCCTGTACCACTTTCTTGACGGTGCAACGGTCGATGGAGCGCAGGATGCCCAGGCGGTCCTTGTCGGAAATATCCGCCGGCAACTCGACCTGGATCTTGAAGATCTGGTTGTAGCGGTTTTCCGGATCGACAATGTTGTTCTGCGACAGGCGAATGTTGTCGGTGGGGATATTGCGAGTGTCGCAGTACAACTTCACGAAGTACGCCGCGCACAACGCCGATGACGCCAGGAAATAGTCGAACGGACCCGGTGCCGAGCCATCGCCCTTGTAGCGGATGGGCTGGTCGGCCACCACCGTGAAGTCATCGAACTTGGCTTCAAGTCGGAGGTTGTCGAGAAAGTTGACCTTGATTTCCATGGGGAACACCGAATAACGAGCAAAACGAAATGGCGGCCATTATCCGGTTTTTCAGCGCGAAGTCTTGCGCTTTTCGGCAAGCGGGGCAGGTCGCTGGGGCGCGTGGGGTGGCAGGGCGTTGGCTTGCGCTGGGGGAGGAGGTCGCGGCCTTGGGTGTGGGATCGATCATCGAATGTGCTTTCAGGTGCTGCGCCTTCCTCGGGCCAGCGGATTTGCTATGTGGATTGCCCCGACCTCAGCCTGTTCGCATGTTCGCTGGTGTTTTCTCAGTCGCCCTGGAGGGGCATTCGGAACGGTCGATTTGTGACTATATATCTTATCGGTCACAAGTTGTCAGTCCGCCATAGGGTGAGTAAGCTGTTCCCATGAATCAGCCATCGATATCTTCGCCCAGCGCCCGCGGCCCAGCCGATCACGACATTCGAAACCAGATTGTCGCGGCGGCCAACGAACACTTCAGCCAGTACGGCTATGGCAAAACCACGGTCTCCGACCTGGCTAAAGCCATCGGCTTTTCCAAGGCCTATATCTACAAGTTTTTTGATTCCAAGCAGGCGATCGGTGAAGCCATCTGTACAAATTGTCTGGCAGAAATCGTTGCGGCTGTCGAGCAGGCCATCAATGTCGAGACCCTTTCACCAACGGAGCGCTTTCGACGCTTGGTCAAAACGGTGATCGCCACAGGGGTGAACCTGTTCTTCAATGACCGGAAACTCTATGACATCGCCGCGTTTTCTGTGTCGGAGCGTTGGCCCAGCTCGCAAATTTATGACGCCCAGATCAAGCAATTCATTTTGCAAATTGTGCGTGAAGGGCGAGAGGTTGGTGAGTTCGAACGCAAGACTCCCCTGGACGAGACAGTAGAGGCGATACATCTTGCTCTGCGGCCATTCGTCAATCCACTACTGCTGCAGTACAACCTCGATTTCGTCGAAGAGGCGCCCACGCTCACTTCCAACCTCATCCTGCGTAGCCTCATGCCTTGACCTTCGGCTAACGGTCGCACGCCTGCCAGGCTAAGCGACATATCACTCCATCAGCTTTTCACTTTGCCCTTCCTCCCACCGTCGAAGGGCATTTATTTATCCGTAATGTGACTGTTGACTGAAATGGTCACGTGAATAAATATGGTCGTCCGTTGTTTCTACCCTTTCATCTCGGCGATAACCATAGAGTTCCAATAATGAAAAAAATATTGCTCAAGAGCCCACTTGGCCTCGCTGTTGTGCTCGCATCTTCCCATGTGTTTGCGAGCGGTTTCGCTCTCAATGAACAGAGCATCAGCGGGATGGGCTCTGGATTTGCCGGTCGCTCTTCCTCTGCTGAAGATGCGAGCACGGTCTTCGGCAATCCGGCGGGCATGTCTCGTCTGAAAAGAGAACAAGCCAGCGTAGGGGCGGCGACTCTTTTTGCGAAGTCCGACATAAGCCAGACCCGCAGTACATTCGGAGGCCAGGAAGACGGCGACATGGTGCCTGCGACTACGGTACCCATGGGGTACTACGTCAAACCCATTGATGAGCATTGGGCGTTCGGTGTTGGGTTTTATGTGCCTTTTGGCCTGATCACCGATTATGGCAGCGGCTTTGCGGGGCGTTACTACGCCAACAAAAGCGAGGTCACGACCCTTACGTTCCAGCCCACCATCAGCTATGCCTTTAACGACACAGTTTCGATCGGGTTCGGCCCCACCATCAACCGTATCAGCGGCGAGTTGTCCGGGATGGTGCCCAATCCGCTCAGCCCTGGTCGCAACGACGGAAAACTCAAAAGCACGGGCGACGACACGGCCCTTGGTTTCAACGCCGGCATTCTGGTGCAGGCTACAGATCGAACTCGCCTCGGCTTGACCTACCACTCCAAGGTTAGTTACCACCTGGATGCCAAGACCAAGGTCACCGACGGCATCTTTAGCGTGCTGGGGGTTAGCGGCCGAAGCTATGACGCTTCTCTGGATGTGAATACGCCGGAATCAGTGGATTTCTCGGTGACTCATCAGCTCAATAATGACTGGACCCTGTATCTGGGGAGCACCTGGACCCGCTGGAGTCGCTTCAAGGAACTGACCATCGAGAACACGGGGTTGCCCCCTTTGTTGAGCGGCTCGCTGGGCACTGTTACCGAAGAACAGAACTGGCGTGATACGTGGGCGCACGCTATCGGTACGTCGTACCAACTGAACAACCATTGGGTTCTTCGGGCAGGCTTGTCAGTCGACCAGTCGCCCGCCAACAACACCAATCGTGGACCACGCATTCCAACGGGCGACCGAACGGTTATCAGCTTCGGTGCAGGCTGGACCCCGGTGGACAATGTCACGATCGACGTTGCTTATTCCTATCTGTGGGAAGAGAGTGTGCGGGTCAACGATACTTCCGCGACCCGGGGCGCATACAGTTCCAAGTATAAGAACAGCGCGAGCGGGCTCGGCACTTCCGTCAGCTATCGTTTCTGATAGACAGAGCGCCGTTCTACGATAATTGTCCGGCCGGGAGCGCAGGTTACGCCCCGGCCTTTTAAAGCACATCCCTGGCATTTCCCCTTGGAGGGAAGCGGTTTCGTCGGAGCGCCACGTCGCCTGGTCAAGTCATCGAGTCGCTACGGACCGGGTCTCAGGAGGTTGCCAGCCACCACCGAGCGCCTTGAATGCCGCGACCGCCGCCCGTGCCGATTCCGTCCGCGCCTGCGCTCGGGCATCGGAAGCCTGAAGCATCGTTTCGTCGGCGTGCAGAACATCAATCAGGCTGGCCGTGCCTTTTTCGTAGGCAATGAACGACGATTGGCGAGCCTGTGCCAGAGATGCCTCGCCTTCAGTCAGGGTGGCTGCCTGAGCGTCCCGATTCACCAGGGCGGAGAAGGCATTCTCGACATCCTCGGTGGCGCGTAATACCGACTGACGGTAAGCGGCCAGGGCTTCGGCTTCTTGTCCCGTGGCTTGATCGATTTGAGCGTTTATGCGGCCAAAGTCGAAAAGTCTCCAGCGCAGCCCCAGTACGCCCGCCGACTGATTGGCGCCGCCAGTGAAAAGGTTGCCCCCGGATACAGCCGTGGCGCTACCGAGCAAGGCGCTGAGGGAGAATTTCGGGTAGTACTCGGCAATCGCCACCCCGATGCGTGCATTGGAGGCTGCAAGACGGCGCTCAGCCACGATGAGATCCGGCCTGCGGCGCAGCAGATCGGCCGGCGTTCCCGTGGCCTTTATCTGCGGCGCAAGAGGAATACTCCCTGCATTTGCCAGTTGCGTGCGATGGGTGCCCGGCGGTGTACCGAGCATTACATCCAGTGCATTCATGGCAGCATCCAGGCCGGTCTGCAGGACCGGCACTGTCGCTTGGACCTGCGATAGCGCTCCCTCAGTCTGGTGAACCTGATAGTGGGCAGCGAGGCCCTTGCCGTAGAGCAAGCGGACTTTCTCCAGCAGTCCCTGCTGCGTTTTGACTTGTCGATTCGCAATGTCCAGCCGCGCCTGCAATCCGCGGATGCTGATGTAGATATCGGCGGTTTGCGCGGCGATGGCCAGTCGTGTGGCAGCGGCGCCTGCCTCGGAGGCCTGGTACTCGGCGAGTGCGGCTTCGCGTCCGCGTCGCAGGCCGCCAAAGACATCAATCTCCCAGCCAGCACCGAGGTTAACCTCGTAGGCGCTTCCGTACCGATCATAGCCAGGCGTCGAGTTCAGCACCTGGCCGAGCGGGGTCTCGATGGATTGGTAGGAGCGCGCGGCCTGGCCACTGATGTTTCCCGAGGGCAGCAAGGCGGCATTTGCCGCAGCCAATCCTGCCCGTGCCTGCGTAACGCGCGCCGACGCCTGCGCCAGATCCAGGTTCTGTTCAAGAGCCTTGGAGACGAAGTCGGTTAGCACCGGATCACCAAAACCTTCCCACCAGGCCACGAGACTGGCCGGCGTCGCTACAGGCCTCAGCTCGACAGCGGACTGATCCAGGTAACGATCCGAGAGAGGAGCGTCCGGACGTTGATAGTCCGGACCGACCGCGCAGCCTGCCATCAAGCTGGCGCTCACCAAAAGAGCAAGGGGGCGAAGGGGAGGCATTGAGGTTCCTTCAATCGAGGATATTTGTGACCATATTACGTTATGGTCACAAGCTGTCAATCAATAGCATTGACCAGTATTTCAAAAAACACTCAATGAATACGGAGTTTTTCGCGTAATCGCTGGCAGTCTCAATGGATGTTAATTTGTGACTATTGACAGATGTGGTCACTGTACTGAGAATGTGGGCCATGTCCTATTGTTCAGTAAGGGAACCTATGCGCCGGCCTCGACCTGTCCCCATTGCCGCTTGCTTGTTGCCTCTAGTCCTGGCGGCGTGTGGCGACTCATCCACCGTTGAAGATCCACGCACCCATGCCCCTCTGGTGAGGGCTTCTGCGGTTCAGGGGGCGTCCGACGTTTCACGCTCCTTCACTGGCGTCGTGGCTGCCCGCGTCCAGGGCGACCTGGGCTTTCGGGTATCAGGCAAGATACTTGAGCGCTTGGTTGATACGGGTCAGACCGTCAAGCGAGGTCAGCCGCTCATGCGTCTCGACCCCATCG
The DNA here is from genome assembly GCF_024610635.1 of Pseudomonas sp. T8. Taxonomy (NCBI): domain Bacteria; kingdom Pseudomonadati; phylum Pseudomonadota; class Gammaproteobacteria; order Pseudomonadales; family Pseudomonadaceae; genus Pseudomonas; species Pseudomonas sp. T8. Next base: position 1,713,070 of record NZ_CP102374.1, on the reverse strand, counting down.
ACCTGGGGTTGCAGGCGCGAGCACAGCAAGAGTCGGTCATGGCCGCTCGGGCCCGAGCCAGGCAGACAGCCGATGATGAGGCCCGATATCGCGACCTGGTCGGCGCAGGTGCTATTTCTGCATCGGCGTACGATCAGGTCAAAGCCGCGGCTGATAGCGCAAAGGCGCAGCTCAGCGCTGCTCAAGCGCAGGCTGACGTGGCTCGCAATGCTTCCGGTTATGCGGTGCTGTTTGCCGATTCCGACGGCGTTGTGGTGGAGACGCTCGCCGAGCCCGGGCAAGTCGTCAGCCCAGGGCAGCCTGTGGTGCGACTGGCGCGGGCCGGGCAGCGCGAAGCCATCGTGCACCTGCCCGAGACGCTACGCCCGGCAGCAGGATCCACTGCGCAGGCGACGCTTTACGGCAACACCGCGGGTGCTGTTACAGCGAGGCTGAGGCTGCTGTCTGACTCGGCCGACCGTATGACGCGCACCTTTGAGGCGCGGTATGTGCTTGAGGGCGCGTTGGCCAATGCGCCGTTAGGTTCGACCGTCACGCTTCGGATCGCCGAAGACGCCGCCAATGGACAGGTGCTGCAAGTGCCGATCGCTGCTGTTTATGACCCGGGCAAAGGCACTGGCGTGTGGGTCATTGCTGGCGAACCAGCGAAGGTGACCTGGCGACCTGTCCGGGTCCTGGGCTTGAGCGACGACGCAGCGCGAGTTGCAGGCGATCTCAAGGCCGGCGAGCAGATTGTCGCCTTAGGCGCACATCTGCTGCGCGATGGTGAGGAGGTGAGGCTGGCTCAACAGGGTGACATCAAGGTTGCCGGGAGCCATCCATGAGCCAGGGGCGCTTCAATCTTTCGGCGATCGCTGTTCGCGAGCGCTCGATCACGGTATTCCTGATCTTCCTGATCGCTGTGGCAGGGATCCTGTCGTTTTTCCAGCTGGGGCGTGCGGAAGACCCGCCGTTTACGGTCAAGCAACTGACGGTCATTACCGCGTGGCCGGGCGCTACGGCGCAGGAGATGCAGGACCAGGTTGCAGAGCCACTTGAAAAACGCCTGCAAGAACTGAAATGGTACGACCGCACGGAAACCTACACCCGTCCGGGTCTCGCCTTCACCATGGTGACACTGCTCGATCGCACACCGCCTTCCCAGGTGCAGGAGGAGTTCTATCAGGCGCGTAAAAAACTCGACGATGAGGCCATCAAGTTACCGGCGGGGGTGATTGGCCCGATGGTCAACGACGAGTTTGCAGATGTGACATTTGCGCTGTTCGCCTTGAAAGCCAAAGGCGAGCCGCAGCGACTGTTGGTGCGTGATGCGGAATCGTTGCGCCAGCGCCTGTTGCACGTGCCGGGCGTGAAGAAGGTCAACATCATTGGTGAGCAGGCCGAACGCATCTTTGTTTCCTTCTCCCATGATCGGTTGGCCACGCTGGGCGTATCCCCCCAGGACATTTTTGCCGCGCTGAACAATCAGAACGTGCTCACGCCTGCCGGCTCAATTGAAACCGATGGGCCGCAAGTCTTCCTCCGCCTCGACGGTGCCTTCGATAAGGTGCAGAAAATTCGTGACACGCCTCTTGCGGTCCAAGGTCGAACACTGAAGCTCTCGGACGTGGCGACGGTCGAGCGGGGTTATGAAGATCCGGCAACCTTCCTCGTGCGTAACAACGGTGAGGAGGCCCTGTTACTGGGCGTGGTGATGCGTGAGGGCTGGAACGGTCTGGACCTGGGCAAGGCATTGGACGCGGAGACGACGAAGATCAATGACGGCATGCCGCTGGGCATGACGCTCACCAAGGTCACCGATCAGTCTGTGAATATCAGTTCGGCCGTCGACGAGTTCATGGTCAAGTTCTTCGTCGCCCTGCTGGTGGTTATGCTTGTCTGCTTTCTCAGCATGGGCTGGCATGTAGGTATTGTGGTGGCGGCGGCTGTGCCGCTGACGCTGGCCGTGGTGTTTGTGGTGATGGCGGCTACCGGAAAGAACTTTGACCGCATTACCCTCGGGTCGCTGATTCTGGCGCTCGGACTGCTGGTGGACGACGCCATCATTGCTATCGAGATGATGGTGGTGAAAATGGAGGAGGGCTACGACCGCATCAAGGCTTCCGCCTATGCCTGGAGTCATACGGCCGCACCGATGCTTTCCGGTACGCTGGTGACCGCTATCGGCTTTTTGCCCAATGGCTTCGCCCAGTCGACAGCCGGCGAGTACACCAGCAACATGTTCTGGATCGTGGGCATTGCCCTGATTGCATCGTGGGTAGTGGCGGTGGCCTTCACCCCCTATCTGGGTGTGAAGCTGTTGCCGAAGATCAAGACGGTCGAAGGGGGTCACGCGGCCATCTACAACACCCCTGGCTACAACCGCTTCCGCCGGATCTTGACGCGCGTCATCGCCCGTAAATGGCTGGTGGCCGGTACCGTTATCGCTACCTTTGTCGTGGCGATTCTCGGCATGGGCCTGGTCAAGAAGCAGTTCTTCCCCACCTCGGACCGTCCAGAAGTGTTGGTCGAAGTGCAAATGCCCTATGGAACCTCCATCGAGCAGACCAGCGCCACCACCGCCAAGATCGAGGCCTGGCTGCAAAAGCAGGCTGAAGCCAAAATCGTCACGGCCTATATCGGGCAAGGTGCGCCGCGCTTCTACCTGGCGATGGCGCCGGAGCTCCCGGATCCATCATTCGCCAAGGTTGTGGTGCTGACGGATAGTCAGGAGGCACGTGAGGCCCTCAAGTTCCGTATGCGTGAGGCCATTGCTCAAGGGCTTGCACCAGAAGCGCGTGTCAGGGTTACGCAGCTGGTGTTTGGTCCGTATTCACCCTTTCCTGTCGCCTATCGGGTGATGGGGCCTGACCCATCAACATTGCGTGAGATCGCCGACCAGGTACAGAACGTGATGCAGGCGAGTCCCCTGATGAGAACCGTCAACACTGACTGGGGCCCGCTAACGCCGACGCTGCATTTCACCCTGGATCAGGACCGCTTGCAGGCGGTGGGGCTGACGTCCAGCGCTGTCGCGCAGCAGCTGCAGTTCCTGCTCGCGGGAGTACCGATCACGGCCGTTCGTGAGGACATTCGTTCGGTGCAGGTGATCGGGCGTGCTGCGGGTGATATCCGGCTCGACCCTGCAAAAATAGAAGGCTTTACGCTCGTGGGCACGGCGGGCCAGCGGATTCCGTTGTCCCAGGTAGGGGAAGTCGGCGTGCGTATGGAGGATCCGATCCTTCGGCGTCGTGACCGCACCCCGACCATTACCGTGCGCGGCGACATTGCCGAAGGCTTGCAGCCACCGGACGTCTCGAGCGTGATCATGAAGGCGCTGCAGCCGGTCATCGACAAGCTGCCTGATGGGTATCGTATCGAGCAGTCGGGGGCCATTGAGGAGTCGGGCAAGGCCGGCCAGGCGATATTGCCGCTGCTCCCGATCATGATTGCCATCACGCTGCTGATCATCATCCTGCAGGTACGCTCGACCTCGGCGATGATCATGGTGTTTCTCACCGCGCCGCTGGGATTGATTGGCGTGGTCCCGACATTGCTCATCTTCCAGCAACCGTTTGGTATCAACGCCCTGGTCGGCCTGATCGCACTTTCGGGCATTCTGATGCGTAATACGCTGATTCTGATTGGACAAATCCATCACAACGCACAAGAAGGACTGGATCCGTTCCATGCCGTGATCGAAGCCACAGTACAGCGTGCTCGCCCGGTGCTGCTGACAGCGCTGGCGGCCATCCTGGCGTTCATCCCCCTGACACACTCCGTCTTCTGGGGGACCCTGGCTTACACCTTGATCGGAGGCACGTTCGTCGGAACCATCATGACGCTGGTGTTCCTGCCGGCGATGTACTCCATCTGGTTCAAGATCAGTCATGCCAGTCAAAGGCAAACTGAAACAGCAGAACTGGCGTAAGCACGCGAACTTACCAAAAGAGAGGACGCCACCCCGTCCTCTCGTCGTGCACCTCACTACAAAGCTGGGTTCTCAATACCCAGTCTGCAAGCTTCTCTCACTCATCACCTATTAACGCCAGGCTGGCAGCCCACTCTTGCGTGGCAGTGTAGCGGGCGTAATAAACCCGCTTCTCTGCCTCGCTCAAGCCGGTAAAAAACGGCAGGAAGTACTGGTCGTTGTAGTAGCCCTGGGCACCTTGCAACTGCGTTCCCCACCATGCCGGGTTGTAGCCCTCGAAGGCTATCCAGGGCGGCGGAACGGCGAAACGCTGGTGCTGAATGGCCTCGAGGAAGTCAGTGCTGTTGGTTACCAGGCGCACCGTGACGGCGTTGAATTCCCGGCTGGATATAAAGCAAATCAGGCGCTGGTTGTTCTGGGCGTTTTCATACTGCCTGACGGGAAGCTCGTTGAAGCTTCGCTCGTGGGTCAGGATGAAGCTGGATTCGATAAGGGCCTGGAAAGAATCCCTATCGCTTCCATCGATCAGCAAGGCCCCGTAATAAGCCGGCACGCCTGTGCCTTCCAAAGAAACCGCGCGCAGTGGAAGGGGCAGGGCAGGAGTGGTGTGTGGCAGAGGTTTGGTGAAAATTGATTGGAGTTCTGACAGGGAGTAGCCAGCAATCTGCTCTTTGGGGGCTCGGTCAAAAAGAGCTGCGATACGGCTGAAAAAATTCATATCGTCCTTGATTCAGCTTTGGTGGGTTTATTGAAATGGCTCTTCAAGGCCATTGATTTAGGTTTCCTTGAAACCTGGAAAACCGTTTGCTCTGCGCCACTCCTTGACTGTTTTCAAGATCCCTTCTGGCGAGTCATCAGCATCGTCAGCAGGATAGAAAATCAGATCTGAGCCTTCGGGGTGTTCTGAGATTTCCTGAAAGTGTCGGACTAAAACAGAGTGGTCGTCCTCACTCTGACAGCTAACCTCACAGATATCTGTCAGAAGTTGAAGGAACTCTTGCTCTGTGTAATCAGAAATACTGCCCCTTGAGGTCATCACCTTAAGCCTCCTTGAAACCCGGCAGGTGGTTGGCCGAGCGCCACTCTTTCACGGTCTTGATAATGCCCTCGGCGGAGCTGTCGGCGCCGTTTTCGGGGTAATAGATCAGGTCGGAGCCGGCGGGGTGCTCGGTGATTCGCTCGAACTCATCGAGTAACGGGTCGAGGACTTCATCAGGAGCCCCTTTGTTTGCAGCGAATAATTCCTGCATGAATTCTATGAATTCAGCTTCGGTGTATTCATCCAGGCGACTTTTGGCGGCCATTGCTTTTATGGCTCCTTGAACCCAGGCAAGCCGTTTGCCTTGCGCCACTCTTTGACGATTCGGGTATCCAGGATGGACATGGTTTTTCCTTCATGGAGGGTGTGTCAGGCCGGTCATATAGCGTTGGTCAGCAGTGGCAGCTGATGTACAGCTCCAGATCTTTGGGGAGTGGGATGGCTGTAAGTCGTTCTATGGCGCTGGCTTGCTCTTGGGTGAGGAGGTAGCTATGTACGGCGTCTGCTTCGCTCTGCCAATCCATGATCGGCATCAGCATTTCTGTAGTGAGAGTCGGTAGTTTTGTCTCGAATACAGCGTCGTCACTGTTTGTAGGTGCGCCGTGTATCTCGAATTTCAGTGGGGCTTTCCCAGCGCGAAATACCGTCACGACTTGAATCCTGGTAGCCCATTTGCCTTGCGCCACTCTTTAACGGTCTTGGTTATGCCTTCGGGGGAGTCATCAGCCCCATCTTCTGGATAGAAGATAAGGTCAGTACCGTTTGGGTGCTCGGTAAGCTGTCTGAATTGCATCAGTAGTTCGCCAAGGTCTTTATCGGAACCACCTTCGTTGATGACGAGTATCTTGTGGATGAAGTTAACGAATTCGGTCTCGGTGTAATCGGAGATTTTTTTCATGTGGCGCCTACCGATTTCTGTGAATGTTGATGTGATTTTTAGGTGTGGTTACCCGTAAATTGTCTACGTTATAAACCTCACCACCATCTGCAATTTGCTCAATATGGTGCAACTCGAAAGTACCTCTTTTTCCTACTGCGTCTCTATCGCGAACAGCTGGTGCATTACCTGTACTTAGGCGCTTTTGGGCACGCTGATTAAACTGGCCGAACAGTGTAGGGTTTTCACCAACGGTCCTCCAAAATGCTCTCCGAAAAGCATCAAAGCTTCTGAACTCCTTCCCGCGCAACTGATCAGCAATCTCCGTGGGTATCGGAGAGCCCAACCCGGAGCCGGCCCCAGCAAGCCAGACTCCATTTATATCCTGCCCCTGACCCGTAACCACACCGGGCGTCTTGCGCACGCTCAGCACGATATAGAGCGGCTGAACCCCTGACCCCGGCGGGAACACCAGGATGAAATCCTTGTACTCCGGTGGGTAGATCGGGTCGACGATGATGGTGTCCGCCTGTTCGGTGGGCGGAAAGATCCAGATGTGCGGCGCCTGGGGCGCGGACTCCAGTGGGGGGATGCCGGATGTGCTGGACGGGTTGACTGCTGGGGGCCAGATCAGGGTGACGCCGTCGCCGAAGTCGGCCACCTGTTGCTGGCCTTTGGTAACGAAGCGCACCACCGGGACCATTTCCCAGCCACGCTGCTTTTGCGTGTTGTAGCCGTAGCCCTTCAGCGTGCCGTCGGGCCGTTGTTCGATATGCAGGCGCACGCGGGTGCGACCTTCTTTCAGGGCGTCGAGTTGCTCGGGGGTGTACAAGGCGCTATCGCCCAGGCTCGACGGCCAGAGCATGGCCACCACGCCAGCCAGGGCACCCGCGACAACTCCGTTGGTTGCCACGCCAGCCCCGGCAGACGCCATGGCCTCGCCACCCAGCGCCAGGCTGCCCAGCGCGGCGGGAAGGGCGCCGCCGCTGATTTTCTTGAGCGGGATATTCCCCGCAGCGTCCGCCCGACGACCACCCAGCAAGACAAGCTCGCCATAGTCCTTGATGGCGTCGGTGGGGATCGCCCCGGATGGGCTGAGGTAGTCCATGACCCCGTCGGGCAGCTTGCAGGATTTGGTAAAGGTGCAGCCGGCCATCGCCTGTTGCTTGCGGGGTGGGCAGGCGAGGCTGTCGGCATAGGCTTGTTGGCGGGCCAGCATCCGCTCATAGGCGTGTTGCCTGGCGTCTTGTTCCGCCAGTTCGCCGGGGGGCATGTCTCGGTAGGTGACGTGGTGCCCGTCGCCGGAAGGGGGACTCTTGATCGGGGGGAGTCTGTTGCGGGCCATCGAGGGTTCTGCCTGTCCATCCGTTGCGGTTTTCCGGCCAGAGGCGGGATGGCATCAACCCTATTGAGTCGGACGGGGCATTACTGTGGGAGGAATCTGAAAGGTTTGAAGGGCGAGTCTTTATTCTTGCGGGCTGGTGGTCAGGCGATTCTGGCCAGCCAGTGAATGCCCGGGCGGTGGGTGCCGCTCCAGCCCATCTATGCTGCCGCACCGGGTTCCTGCTTAAATGCCAGCGCCTATCCACTCAGCGCGCCTGACACCATGAATACCTTCAAGGACGAACTTGCTCTCACCGAGCCGCCAGCCGAAGCAGCCTCGATCCGTCGTCGATCGTTGTTTGCCGGCTGTGGAGCCCATGCCATCCATGATGGCTTGACCGACCTGATCTATGTCTTGCTGCCCATCTGGCAAAGCCAGTTCGGCCTGAGCTTTGCCCAGGTCGGGCTGTTGCGTGGGGCTTATTCGGGGATGATGGCCGGCTTTCAGCTGTTGGCCAGCCGTGCGGCCAGGCGCTGGGGGCGTGAGCGTCTGCTGGTGGGCGGCACGGCGCTGGCGGGGATGGCCTATCTGCTGGCGGGGCAGGCCGGGGGCCTGACGGTATTGCTGTTGGCCCTGCTGTTGGGTGGGCTGGGGGCAAGTACCCAGCATCCGTTGGCGTCGTCGATGATCACCGATACCCATGAGGCCGGTGGCGGCGTCAAGCAGGCGTTGGCGCAGTACAACTTTTCCGGCGATATCGGCAAGACCCTGATTCCGGGGCTGGTGGGCCTGTTGCTGACGCTGCTCAGTTGGCGCGCCAGTGTGACCCTGATGGGGCTGCTCGGGCTGGCGGCCGCCGGGTTGCTGTGGTGGTTGATTCCGGCGCAGGCGGCGGAGTCGTCCAAGCCCGAGAAGAGCGCCAAGGCGGTCAGCGGAAAAGGCTCGGCCAGCGGCCTGCGGGCTCTGATTGTCACCGGCACGCTGGACAGCGCGGTGCGCATGGGTTTCCTGACCTTCCTGCCGTTTCTGCTGAAAGCCAAGGGCGCCGGCACGGCGGGCATCGGCCTGGCGTTGACGATGCTGTTTGTCGGCGGGGCCTTCGGCAAGTTGCTGTGTGGTTACCTGGGCGCGCGCATCGGCATGATGAAAACCGTGTGGCTCACGGAGTTCACCACGGCGCTGTTGATCGTGCTGGCGGTGTACTTGCCCTATCTGGGCCTGATGGTGGTCTTGCCGCTGCTGGGGCTGGCGTTGAACGGCACCTCGTCGGTGCTCTATGGCGCGGTGCCGGACCTGGCGGGGGCGGGCAAGCGCGAGCAGGCGTTCGCGATTTTCTATACCGGCACCATCGGCGGCGGGGCGCTGGCGCCGGTGCTGTTCGGCAGCCTGGGGGACGTCACTGGCGTGCCCGTCGCGGTGATGGTGCTGGCGGCTACCTTGCTGCTGACGTTGCCGCTGTCCTGGTTTGTGCAGCGCGGCCTGGACGCGGATGCCCGGCTGGCCTGAGCCGGCTCAGGCTTCGCGTCCGTGGGCTGTTGCGGCCAGTTGCTCGGTATCGACCCGCACAAAGATCGAGTCGCCAACCGCCGTCAGCACATCGCCAGCGTAGACCTCGCAGATCACCCGGCTCTTGCGGCCGAGTTCGCCTTCGACCTTGGCGCGCAAGGTCAGGGGCACGCCCATCGGCGTCGGCTTGATGAATTTGATGCCGAGGTTGCCGGTCACGCAGTTGATCCGCGGCAGGCTGTCCAGGGCGCGTCTTTCGGCGCGGTAGTGGTAGGCCATGGCGGTCCAGTTCGAGTGGCAGTCCACCAGCATGGCGATCAGGCCGCCGTACACCAGCTCGGGCCAGCCGCAGTATTGGCTGTCCGGCAGGTGCTCGGCCATCACATGCACCCCATCCTCATGCCAGTGGCTCTTGATGTGCAGGCCATGGGGGTTGCTGCTGCCGCAACCAAAACAAACGCCGTCCGGCGCGGTGCTGTCTTGCAGGGAGAGTGGGTGCATGTGTCTTTACCTTTTTTATTGTTGGAGAGGGCCCTGGCGAAGCTCTCAGGCCGCCGCTTGTGCCTGTATCTGCAGGTCGCCGTCGACCTCCTTGACCAGCCCGCTGGCCAGCAGCAGCGGCAGCAGGCGCTTGTGCAACTGCGGCTCGACGAATTCCTTGACGGTGTCCAGCGCCAGGTTGCCGCTGGCTTCCAGCTCGGCCTTGGTGTAGGACAGCCAGGCCTTCTTCAGCACCAGCAGCACGTCGCTGCCGGCGGTGGTGGCGAAGCGACGGTGGGTCACCCGGCCGTCGAAGTCGAAGCTGTGCTGGTAGGCATAACCGCTCTCGTCACCCGCGCTGGCGACACAACGACCGCAGGTGCATGCGCCGTCGCCGAAGGCCGTGCGCAGGTAGGTGTTGAAGTCCACCACGGGCTTGAGCCCCAGGCGCTTGTCGACTTCGAACAGATCCCCGGTCATTTTTGCTTCACTGCTCAAGGTCATTTTCCTCATGTTCAGGTGGTGTATTACGTCAGGGGCGCACCTTAACAGCCAGATCGGCGGACGGGTACTTTTCTGCCGCCATCGGGGCCGGATTGCCATCTGCTAGGATTCTCAGCGCGCTGCCTCCGGGCGCGCTGCCTGCGCCTTGTCCACCGCTGATTCCTGCGAGGAGAAAGTATGTCGATCTATGCCATGACCGTCCCCTGTTTCGCCCAGATGCTGCGGGCGTTGAACAGCTTCTTGAGCAAGGGCGAGGAGCATGCTCGTGAACGGCACTTCGACCCGCAGGTCCTGCTGCAGGCGCGCCTGGCGCCGGACATGTATGACCTGGCGGCGCAGGTACGCTTTACCTGCACCCAGGCCCGGGAAGCGGTCCAGCGCCTCAGCGGCCTGCCGGTGACCGGGTTGCCGGCGCCGGCCAGCATGGCCGAGGCCAAGGCACTGATCGAGCAGACCCTGGCGTTCCTCGCCGAGGCGGATCGAGCACTGATCGAGAGCAGCGGCCAGCGCGCCGTGGCCATCGAGCTGCCCAACGCCATCGCCTTCGACATGACCGGCGAAGAATACGCCCGCAACTGGGCGACGCCGCAGTTCTATTTCCACCTGGTCACGGCCTACGACATCCTGCGGCATAACGGTGTGCCGCTGGGCAAGGCCGAGTATGCGCAGCATATGTTTGCCTATCTGCGCCAGCCGCAGGGCTAGCGCCGGCTACCGGCCTAGATATCCCTGCCGAGAAAACTGTCGACCGAATATCGCGGCGCTGCGCCAGTGGTTGCTGCCCGAGGCCGGCCGCGGCGCGAGCAGGTGGCCATTAAAAGAGCGGCATATTGCCTTCTCCGACAAGGCATCGTGCTGGCCCCGCAAGCGCTAAATCACCGCCAAAATCACTTTAATTTCAGGTGGTTAGGTAGATCGAAAAATGCGCAATGTGTGGATGACGCTGACCTCGTTCGCCTTGGTCAGCGTGGCTGTCGCGGCCGAGGGCAAGGAGTTGCCGGCCAGTGACCGGTATGTGTGCAGTTGGGGCGCGGGGACGGCGGCGCGGGCGCAGGAGCTGAAACTGTCGGGGGTTTCGCTGTATGCCGCGCGGCAGAAGTTGCAGACCTACAAGTTCAGCAAGGGCTGGATGCGCATGATGGCCATGGGCATTACCGAGCAGACCTACGACAGCCCCTCGCGGGCCAAGCCGGCCACGGTGCGGCAGAGCTTTTACGACGATTGCGTGCGTTTCAAGCTGGCGCGCAAGTAACCCAGTTGCCGCTTGCCCGCGCTGCCATGCAGGCGTGGGCGTTGGCAATCCTGGGGCGGGGTATCTCGGCCTTGCCTCCTGTCCCCGGACCTTTGGCCCATGAGCCGATAGAACTCGTCACCATCTGATCCGTATTTTTCTTCGTCACCTGCATCTGTATCGGGATCAGATCCGGCCTGACAATGACGCACCCCTCAGGCGCACCGGCCTGCCGGCTGGAGCCTGAGGCGGCGTTCTGCTTTTCGCGTTGGCGAAAACCTATTGTTCAGGAGGCCTTTATGGCGAAGATGGCGATTTTCTTGTTTGGATTCTTGGCGCTGACCATCGCGATTGGTCTGCTGGCGACCATCTCTCCGGTCTGAGGGGACACCTCAGGCCAGCCCGGTCTCGCCGAGGCGGGCCGAACCGCTATTTCGAAAACTTCCTCGCCCCGGCCACACACAAGATCACTGCCAGGGTCACTCCCAGCATGCCCAGGCTGACCTGTTCATGCAGCAGGGTGGCGGCCAGGGCCAGGCCAAAGAACGGTTGCAGCAATTGCAACTGGCCGACGGCGGCGATCCCTCCCTGGGCCAGCCCGCGGTACCAGAAGACAAAGCCGATCAGCATGCTGAACAGCGCGACGTACGCCAGGCTCAGCCAGGCGGGCAGGGTGATGCCGCTAAACGAAGATGGGGCACGCAACAGCGTCAGCACCGCCATCACCGGCAGCGCCAGCACCAAAGCCCAGGAGATCACCTGCCAGCCGCCCAGGGTGCGGGAGAGCTTGGCGCCTTCCGCGTAACCCAGGCCGCAGACCAGAATCGCCAATAGCATGAGAATGTCTCCGGCCGGTGCGGCGCTCAGCCCCTGGGACAGGGCAAACCCCACCACCAGCAGGCTGCCCAGCACCGAGAACAGCCAGAACACCGGCCGCGGCCGCTCGCCGCCGCGCAGCACGCCGAACACCGCGGTGGCCAGGGGCAGCAGGCCGAGGAAGACGATGGAGTGGGCCGAGGTCACATACTGCAAGGCCAGCGCGGTCAGCAGCGGAAAGCCCAGCACCACGCCCAGGGCCACTATCGCCAGGGGCCACAGCTGGTTTCTGCTCGGGCGCTTTTCCTTGAACAGCAGCAACAGGCACAAGGCCAGGACGCCGGCGATGCTGGCGCGGGCCACGGTCAGGAACAGCGGGTCGAACTCCAGCACGGCCACCCGGGTGGCCGGCAGCGAGCCGCTGAAAATCAGCACGCCGATAAAGCCGTTGAGCCAGCCGCTCGCGGCTTTTTGTGTGCTGGGGTGTGGCAGGGGCGATGTCCGTTCCATTCAGGGGCTCAGCTCTGTTCAAGGGTAAGCGCCGCGCTTCAGGGCGAGATTGCGTCTGGGCTGCTCAGGCCCCATCCTAGGAGTGCCAAGCAATACAATCAAAATATTGTCATGGATACATTGCCCTATGGCCCGTGCCCGCTACAAACAACTGGTCGATGGTTTTGCCGCCGATATTCGTGGCGGTGCATTGCCGCCGGGCACCCGCCTGCCGACCCACCGCGAACTGGCCGCCAGGGAAGGGCTGGCCCTGGTGACCGCCTCGCGGGTGTATGCCGAGCTGGAGGCCATGGGCCTGATCAGCGGCGAAACCGGGCGCGGCACCTTTGTCCGCGAGACGGCGTTGCCGCCGGGGCAGGGCATCGACCAGCAGGCGACCACGGCGGGCACCCTGGATCTCAATTTCAACTACCCGGCGTTGCCCGGGCAGGCCGAAGTGCTGCGCGGCGGCCTGCGCCAGTTGGCGGCTTCCGGTGACCTGGAGGCGCTGCTGCGCTACCAGCCCCACAGTGGCCGCAGCCACGAGCGGGCCACCGTGGCCCGGCATCTGGCGTGTCGCGGGTTGCAGGTGGAAGCGGACCGGCTGTCGATCGTCAGCGGTGCCCAGCATGGCCTGGCGACCACGGTGATGGCGCTGCTCAAGCCCGGCGATGTGGTGGCCACCGATGCCTTGACCTACCCGGGGTTCAAGGTGGTGGCCGACGCCCATGGCGTGGAACTGGTGTCGATTGCCCTGACTGAGCACGGCCCCGACCTGCAGGCTTTCGAGCGGTTGTGTCGCAGTCGACGGGTGCGGGCGGTGTATGCCATGCCGACCCTGCACAATCCCATGGGCTGGGTGCTCGACCTAGCGTGGCGCGAGCGCTTGGTGCGGATCGCCCGGCAGCATCGGCTGCTGATTATCGAGGACGCCGCTTATGCCTTCCTCGCCGAGAATCCACCCGCGCCTCTGGCGGCCCTGGCGCCGGAGCTGACGGTGTATGTGTCGGGGTTTTCCAAGAATGTCGCCACCGGGCTGCGGGTCGGTTTTGTGGTCGCGCCGCCGGCCTGGGTGCCGCTGATCGAGCGGGTGATCCGCGCGACTACCTGGAACACTCCCGGGGTGATGACGGCGCTGGTCTGCAACTGGATCGACGACGGCACGGTGCAGCGCCTGGAAGCCGAGAAACGCCAGGACGCGACCGCCCGCCAGGCCCTGGCCAGGGAGGTGCTGGCCGGCCTGGCGTACATCGGGCATCCGGCGTCCTATTTTCTCTGGCTGCCGTTGCCCGAGGAGGTGCGCGCCGATCAGGTGGCGATGGCCTTGCTGCGGGAGAAGGTCTCGGTGTCCACCGCCGAGCCCTTTGTCAGCGTCGCGCCGGTGCCCCACGCCATCCGCCTGGCCCTGGGCTCGGTGGAGCTGGATCAGTTGCGGGTGGCATTGGAAAGGGTGCGGCAGGTGATTGGCCAATACGCCTATTGAAGGCTCCCGCGCGGCAAGGCGCGGGAGCCTGCGGCTGTCAGACCTTGAACTGAGTCACCAGGCCGTTGAGTTCCACCGCTAGGCGTGACAGGTCCTGGCTGGCGGCGTTGCTCTGGTTGGCCCCGGCCGAGGTCTGGGTCGCCAGGTCGCGGATGTTCACCAGGTTGCGGTCGACCTCGCGGGCGACCTGGGCCTGCTCTTCGCTGGCGCTGGCGATCACCAGGTTGCGTTCGTTGATCGAGGTGATGGCCTGGGTGATCTGGTCCAGGGCCAGGCCCGAGGCGCGGGCGGCTTCCAGGGTCAGGTGGGCGCGTTCGTTGCTGTGGCGCATGGCGCTCACCGCACCTTCGGTGCCTTCTTCGATGGTGTTGATCATGCTTTCGATTTCCTGGGTCGACTGCTGGGTGCGATGGGCCAGGGCCCGCACCTCGTCGGCGACCACGGCGAAACCGCGTCCGGCATCGCCGGCCCGGGCCGCCTCGATGGCCGCGTTGAGGGCCAGCAGGTTGGTCTGCTCGGCGATCGAGCGGATCACCTCCAGGACCTGGCCGATATTGCGCACATCCACCGCCAGGTGTTCGACCTGCTCGCAGGTGCGGGTCACCTCGTCGGCCAGGTCGCCGATGGAGTCGACGGTGTGCTGCACCTGCTGCCGACCGTGGTGGGCGGTGGCGTCGGTTTCCCGGGACGCCTCGGAGGTGCTGACGGCGTTGCGCGCCACTTCTTCCACGGCCGCGGTCATCTCGTTGACCGCGGTGGCGGCCTGTTCCAGTTCGTTGCTCTGCTGGTGCAGGGTCTTGCTGGAGTCTTCGGTCACCGCATGCAGCTCCTCGGCGGCCGAAGCCAGCTGGCTGGAGGAATCGGCGATCTTCTGCAGGGTGCCGCGCAGGCTGTTCTGCATGCGTTGCAGGGCGTGCAGCAGGCGCGCCGGCTCGTCGTTGCCGGTCACGCTGATGGCATGGCACAGGTCGCCGCTGGCGATGGTCTCGGCGACTTCCACGGCCTGGCCCAGCGGCCGCACGATGCTGCGGGTCAGTACGATGGCCAGGCCGACAGTCAGCACCAGCACGATGGCCAGGATCGCCAGCACCAGGCCGACGGCGCTGTGGAACACCTCGTTGCTGCGCGCGGCCGCCGCTTCACCGCCGTGGGTATTCACCTCGACCACGGTCAGCAATTCCTTGAGCATGGCGTCGGCATTGGCCAGGAAAGGGCCGCCGTCGACGATCGCGATCGCTTCGTCCTTGCGGCCCTGGCGCGCCAGGTCGAGGACGCGCTGCTGGTCCTTGAGGTACAGCGCCTTGACGCCCAGGTAGCGCGCGTACGCGGCCTTTTCCTCGGGGGCGATACTGAGTTTTTCGTAGACCAGCTGCTGGGCCGACAACTGCTCCTCGAGCTGATTGATCCGGTCCAGCAGGGCCTCGACGTCGCTTCTGTCGCGCACCACCAGCTGGCGCAGGGTCAGGGTACGGATCTGGGTGCTGGTCAGGGCCATGGCGTTGGCTGCGACGATCGAGGGCAGCCAGTTCCTGTCGACCTCGAGCGACTGCTCGTTCATGCGGCGCATTTCCAGCAGGGAGAAGGTTCCGAGCGCAACCGCCAGCAGCGCGATCAGGGCAAAACTGAGGCCTGCACGGCGGGAAATGTTCATCGATCGTAAAAGCATGACTGTGTTCCTTGTGGCGGCAAAAGGCACAACCTGCGCGGCATCCGGCAGGTTCGCAGCAAAGCGGCGCGCGCTCGGAAAGACTCCGGGGCGTCGTCGGTTCTTGCAGGCAAGGCAGGCGGGAGGCGCATCGTGGCACCTTCTTTATGGGGGCTTCCGGTATGGACGGGGTTGCACGGGCCCTGGCCGGAAAGGTGGCGATGATATCACAATGATGTCGCTGTTTTGACCGGAGCACCCCGTGCTCGGCCGATGAAGAAAGGCGAGCTGCGGCTCGCCTTCTGTTTTTCAGGTATTTGCGGGGGGCGTCGACTGTCGTCAGTCGTCCTCGGCTTCATCCAGGAGCGAGACGTAGCTCTTGATGTCGAAGCGGCTGTCTCTGTTGAAGGAAAGCCAATTGGAGAGGCTGCACAGAAACGCGAAAACCGCGCTGTCCCCGGATGCCTCGAAGTTTCCAGAGGGTTCAAAGCTGAAAAAGTAAGCGGGTTCCAGGCAGAGGATTCCTGTGGGGTAATGCTGATTTTTCTCTCTGCATTCTTCAAACAGCCACTTGGCAATGGTGTCTTTGTCCGGTCCTTTGAAAGCAATGATGTAGGACGGGACCAGGTATTCATTTCTGAAAATGAACTTCTCTTTCGACTTTTTCCGTTGTAGCTGTTGGACCGCATGGCTTTGTGCGAATGCCTCGACCTTCTGCTTCCGCAGGTCGGACTTCACTTCGATGGCGGCCGCCACGGTATCGGCAAAGTACAGCCGTTGCTTGCCGGAGGTGATGGGCAGGCTGAAGCTTTGCTCGCACTCGAGGACGATATCGATCTGGCCCGTGGTTTTTCCGTAGCCGTCCATGATGACGCCGGAGCCATAGCGGATGTTGTGCGGCAGAACCCGAGCCAGCAGGCTTTCGATAATGAGTTCCCTTTCGTTGCCGATGACCGTCGAAGGGTACTTTTGCGATTGCTTGTGCCCAAGCATCAAGTTTTCTTTCAGTGTCTCGATGCTGTTGAGCAACAGGTCTTTCCCTGACATGACTCACTCCGTCTATGCAATGTATGGGGCAAACAGCTCCGCTTGAGGCCGAGGCTGCCCGACAGTAAGGAAACGGGGCGGGGGTGTAAAGGCGTTTGTGGAGCGCCGCAAGGCCCCGGCAGGCGGCTCCGTAGGCCCGATCTCAGCCGTGCTGGATGCCCGCGCGTTTGAGCAACTGCTTGCAGCGCTCGGACAGGTGCGTCACCCGCAGGTGCTTGCCGGCCTTGCCGTAGCGTTCGCGCAGGGTTTTCAGGGCGGCGATGGCCGAGTAGTCGACGAAGCTCAGGTGGCGGCAGTCGAGGGTCACCTGGGCCGGGTCGCCCGCCGGGTCGAAGTGGTTGAGGAAGGAGGTGGTCGAGGCGAAGAACAGGGTGCCGTGGACCCGGTACAGCTTGCTGCCGTCGGCTTCCTCGTGGCTGTCGGCGTAGAGCTCGCGCGAGTGCTGCCAGGCGAAGTTGAGGGCGGCGATAACGATGCCGCACAGCACCGCGATGGCGAGGTCGGTGAACACGGTGATGATGGTCACCGCAACTATCACCAGCATGTCGTTCAGCGGCACTTTGTGCAGCACCCGCAGCGAGCCCCAGGCGAAGGTCTGCTGGGCCACCACGAACATCACCCCGACCAGCGCCGCCAGCGGAATGCGCTCGATCAAGGGCGAGAGGAACAGCACGAACAGCAGGATCATCGTCCCGGCGACCACCCCGGACAGCCGGCCACGACCACCGGAGCTGAGGTTGATCACGGTCTGGCCGATCATCGCGCAACCGCCCATGCCGCCGAACAGGCCGGAGGCGATATTGGCCGCGCCCAGGGCCACGCATTCGCGGTCCGGGAAGCTGCGGCTTTCGGTGATTTCGTCGGTGAGGTTGAGGGTCAGCAGTGTTTCCAGCAGGCCGACCATGGCCATCAGGAAGGCGTAGGGGGCAATGATGCCCAGGGTCTCCAGGTTCCACTGGATATCCGGCAACGCCAGGCGCGGCAGGCCGCCGGCGATATGGGCCATGTCGCCCAGGGTGCGGGTCGGCAGGCCCAGCAGGTAGACCAGCAGGCCGACCCCGAGGATCGCCACCAGCGCCGGCAGCACCGCGCGGCTCAGGCGCGGCAGCAGGTAGACGATCGCCATGGTCAGCGCCACCAGCCCGAGCATCAGCCACAGGGGCGTACCGCTGAGCCAGCGTTCATCGGCCTTGAAGTGTTCCAGTTGGGCCAGGGCGATGATGATCGCCAGGCCGTTGACGAAGCCGAGCATCACCGGATACGGCACGATCCGCACCAGCTTGCCCAGGCGCAGCAGGCCGAAGGCGATCATGACCAGGCCGCCCAGCAGCACCGTGGCCAGCAGGTACTGCACGCCGTGTTGCACCACCAGCGCGACGATCACCACCGCCATCGACCCGGCGGCGCCGGAAATCATCCCCGGGCGGCCGCCGAACAGCGCGGTCAGGGTGCAGATGATAAAGGCGCCATACAGGCCCATCAGCGGGTTGAGGTGGGCGACCAGGGCGAAGGCGATGCACTCGGGCACCAGCGCGAAAGAGGTGGTGAGTCCGGCCAGGACGTCGGCGCGAAGGCGAGCGGGTTTCATGGTTTACCTGAGAGGGCGGCCAGGAGAGCGGCCGGGGTTGCGAGGGAATGTCGAAAGGCGGCGAATGTTACGGAATAACCTCTGCGCCGGCCACCCGGGGCTTGTATTGCCGGGCGCTGGCGGCAAGACTGCGCAGCCGCACAGCCCGGCGATCGATGCCGGGCCGCCAAGGAGCCTCCATGCCATCAAGCAAACGCGAGTAGGCGCGTCTCGAACGCCGCCTGGTCGCCAGCCTCACCGATGCCTGCGAAACCGCCAAGGCGGAAATCGTCGGGTTCTCCTGGCTGACCCATGTGGCCGATCACGCGGCGTTTCCCGCCAGCCTGAGGGTGGTCTGGGTCTTCGACACCCAGGCCAGCAAGACCCGGGCCCTGGCCTGCGGGCAGGGCGAACGCATGCTCGAACTGACAGCCATGGCCCTGCATGACGCCGGCCTGGAGTTGCAGGCGCTGGCGGCCCACGTGCGGTACGACAGCGAAGAACAATGCCAGCGCATCAACGGCGGCAACTGGCAAAAGCGCCTGGCACGGCTCGGCTGAGAGCCGCTGGAAAGCGCGGCTAAACGCCGCACCCGACCATGGTCGCACACAACCTGTCATCCATTTGGCAGGAAGCGGGGCGTCGCGTTTTGCTACCATGCGTGGCTTTTACGGATGAGCCGCCCGGCGGGTCGTCTGGATTTTCGGCTCCTCAAAGGGCGGTAACGAATGAGTGTTTTGTTGAGTCGCCGCGAGGTGATTGCAGGTATGGGGCTGCTCGGCCTCGGTATGTTGGCCGGCTGCGATACCCGGGGCCAGCTGTCGTACAAATATGGCAAGGATCTGAGCGACAAGATCATGGGCCGTACCTTCAAGCTCAAGGACACCGAGGGCAACGTCAGGACGCTCTCAAGCTATAGCGGCCTGATGCCGATGGTGTTCTTCGGTTTCACCCAGTGCCCGGCCATCTGCCCCACGACGCTGGCGCGCGCGGCCCAGGCCAAGAAACTGATGGGCCGCGACGGCGACCGCCTGCAGGTGATCTTCATCACCCTGGATCCCGAGCGGGATACCCCGGAAGTCCTCGACGCCTACGTCAAGGCCTTCGACCCGTCGTTCGTCGCGCTGTACGGCACGCTGGAGCAGACCGCGGCCACGGCCAAGGAATTCGACGTGTTCTACGAGAAGATCCCCAGCGGTTCGACCTACACCCTGTCCCACACCGCCACCAGTTTTGTCTACGACTCCCGGGGCACGTTGCGCCTTGGCTTGTCCCAATCGCTTACCGCGCAAGAGTGCGCGGAAGATCTACTGACCGTCATGGAGGTCTGCTGATGTACCCGGCCCTGAATAAAACCGCTATCGCCCAACGCGCCAAGCGCATGCTGATCGGCCTGTCCCTGCTGGGCCTGGCTGGCCAGGCCGCGGCCCAGACCCAGGTCGATGACGCCTGGGTACGCGCCACCGTCGCCGGGCAGCAGGCGACCGGGGCCTTCATGACCCTGACCGCCAGCGACGACAGCAAGCTGCTCAGCGTCGAGTCGCCGGTGGCCAAGATCGTGCAGATTCACCAGTCGAGCATGCACAACGATGTGATGAGCATGCGCCCGGCGGACTTCGTCGCCTTGCCGGCCGGCAAGGCCGTGGCCCTGGATCCCCATGGTTATCACGTGATGCTGATCGACCTGGTGGCCCAGGTGAAGGAAGGCGACAAGGTGCCGCTGACCCTGGTGGTGGAAAACGCCAAGGGCGAGAAACAGTCGATCAAGGTCGAGGCCCAGGCCCGCGCGCTGAACATGGCCGACCACAGCAAGATGCAGCATTGATGGTTCGCGGCACCTGCGACGACTGGCAGCCAGGCTGAAGCATGGCCAAGGAAATCGACAACCCCTGCATCGCCGTTTGCCAGTTGAGCGGCGACCTGTGCCTGAGTTGCGGGCGCAGCAAGGACGACATCCGCCAATGGAAGCGCATGAAGCGCCCGGAAAAGATGGCGGCGGTGCAGCGGGCGAGCCAGCGCTTGAAAGCGCTGCGCAAGAAGGGCGGCGCCAGCCGCTGATCCTCCCCGGCCGGCCATTGCGTGCCGGCCTTCAGATTCCCGGCGTTTGCGCCGCACACTCCTGCAACCAGGCAATACAGGCCGAGACCCGTCGTGGCAGGGCCTCCAGGGTCGGGTGGACGATGTAGTAATCGTATTCGCCGCTGCGGGTAAACCCGGTGAACGGCAGCACCAGCCGGCCTTGCCCGATGGCCTCGCTGACCAGGTGCTCGCGCCCGATCGCCACGCCGGCATGGTGGATGGCGGCGGTGACGCAGAGGTCCGAGCGATCGAAAGTCACCCCGCGTTTCGGCATGGGCACGCCGTCGCCATGCTGGCGAATCCACAGCGCCCATTCGGAGTCGAAGGTGGCGTGGTCCCAGGCCAGTGAGTCATGCAGCAGGGTGCACTGCTGCAGTTGCTCGACCGCCCCGGTCAATCCATGGCGTTCGGCGTATTGCGGGCTGCACACCGGCGCGACCCGTTCCTGCATCAGCTTGTGCGCCACCAGCCCATGGAACTCGCCATTGCCGTAATACAGCGCCAGGTCGATCTGCCGGGTGCGGAAGTCGATGCGGTCGTTGCCTACGCGCAGGTCAAGCCGGACCCCGGGAAAGCGCAGGCCGAACTCGGCCAGGCGCGGCACCAGCCAGGAATGGGCGATGGACGGATGGGCGTAGAGGGTCAGCGGCCCGGCCAGGTCGGCGTCGACCGGCTGGGCCAGGACTTCGGACAGGTCGCCCAGGGTCTGCTGGAGAATCGCAAAAATACGCTCGCCGGCCTCGGTCAGTTCAACCTGCCGGGTCAGCCGGCGGAACAGCTGGATCGACAGCTCCGCCTCCAGCCGGGCGATGCGATGGCTGACCGCGCTGGCGGTCAGGCACAACTCATCGGCGGCCTTGCTGAAGCTCAGGTGACGGGCCGCGACCTGGAAGGTGAACAGGTTCGAGAACTGGCTGCTGTTGAGCTTGGCGTCCAGTCGGGGCGGTAGGTTGTACAAGCCGGCGCTTCTCCTGTCGGTCTGTTATGAGCCTTGCAGCACCCGGGCACCTTGCGCCAGATAAGCCTGCATCTCGGTGTCCGGGACCATGCTGCCGCCCGTGGCCCAGACCAGGTGAGTGGCCCGGGTGTACGCCTCGGCGCTCATGCCGCTGCGCCGCAGGTACTGCTCGCGCTGCGCCTGCACGCGGGCGATGCCCGGGACACCGGCCACCGCCGAGGGCTCCAGGTGCAGCTGTTGGTGCTTGGCCATCAGCCAGACCAGGGCATGCAGTTCGTCGTCGCTGACCGTGTAGTAACCCTCGATCAGCCGCTGCATGGCGCGGCCGACAAACCCCGAGGCGCGGCCGACGGCCAGGCCGTCGGCGGCGGTGAGGTTGTCGATGCCGAAGTCCTGCACCGACACCTCGTCATGCAGCCCGGTGTGCACCCCGAGCAGCATGCACGGCGAATGGGTGGGCTCGGCAAATATACAGTGAACGGCGTCGCCGAACGCCAGCTTCAAGCCGAACGCCACGCCGCCAGGGCCGCCACCGACGCCGCAGGGCAGGTAGACGAACAGCGGATGCTGGGCATCGACCCGGACCCCGGCCTGTTGCAGTTGCCGGCTCAGGCGCTCGGCGGCCACGGCGTAGCCGAGGAACAGGTCGGTGGAGTTCTCGTCATCGACGAAATGGCAGGCCGGATCGGCGCTGGCCTGCTGGCGCCCCTGGGCCACGGCGATGCTGTAGTCGCTTTCGTACTCCATGACACTCACCCCGTGGGCGCGCAGCTTGTCCTTCTTCCATTGGCGGGCGTCGGCGGACATGTGCACCGTGACCTGGAACCCCAGCCGGGCGCCCATCAGGCCGATGGACAAGCCCAGGTTGCCGGTGGAACCCACGGCGATCCGGTAGCGGCTGAAGAGCGCCCGGGCCTCGGGCGAGTCGAGCACGCTGTAGTCCTGGTCCAGGCGCAGCAGGCCGGCCTCCAGGGCCAGGTGTTCGGCGTGCTTGAGTACTTCATAGATACCGCCGCGCGCCTTGATCGACCCGGAGATCGGCAGGTGGCTGTCCTGCTTGATCCACAGCGCGCCGGGCAGGGCTTGGCCGTAACGAGCAGCCAGTACCGTCTGCAAGGCCGGCAGCGGCTGGATCGGCGATTCGAGAATGCCGTTGTTGGCCAGGGTCTCGGGAAAGGCCACGCGAAAATACGCGGCGAAACGCTCGAGGCGCGCGCTGGCGTCGGCCACGTCGGCGGCGCTCAGCGCAAGGTCGCTCAGGCCATCGGCCAGGCGCGCGCGGGTGGGGGTGAACCAGGTGGTTTCGCGCAACGCCATCAGCTCTTCGAGCAGCGGGTAGCGGCGGGTCCAGGTAGCGAGTGGCTGGCCTGCGATCATGGGGATGACTCCTGTGACAAAGGTTTTAAATGAAATGAGCGAGGCCCAGGGTCAGCAGCAGGGCCACCACCGAGGCCAGGACCGTGGCGCTGGTGAAGGTCTTGAGCGCGTCGGCCAGCGACACCCCGAGGTACTCCTTGACCACCCAGAAGGCCGAGTCGGTGACGTGGGTCCAGCCGATGGCCCCGGCGCCGATGGCGACCACGATGATCTCCTTGCTGTAGCCGGAGTCGACGCCCAGGGTCGGCAGTACGATGGCGGCGGCGCTCATCATGGCCACGGTCGCCGAACCCACCGCGAAGTGCATCAGCCCCGCCACCAGCCAGGCCAGCACCACCGGGTTGATGTCCAGCCGGGTCAGGGAGTCGGCCAGCACCTTGCCCACGCCGCTGTCGATCAGGATGCCGTTGAAGGCGCCGCCGGCACCGATGATCAGCAGGATGCTGGCCAGCGGCGGCAGGCTTTTCTGGGTGTGCCCCAGCAGGTCCAACATCGACAGGCCACGGCGCAGGCCCAGGGACCAGTAGGCGAAGACCACGGCGATCACCAGCGCCACCAGCGGGTTGCCGAAGAACGACAGCAGCACGGACAGGGTCGAGCCGGCGGGCAGGGCGCTGGCGAAGGTCTTGCCGATCATCAGCAGCAGCGGCAGCAAAATGGTCAGCAGGGTCAGCCAGAAGCCCGGCAGCACTCGCGCGCCACGGGCCTGGCAACGCTCCTCGAGGAAGGCCGCTTGCCAGGGTTCGGCCTGGCGGCGCGCCACCAGGCGGATCCATAGCGGCCCGGCGACCATGGCGGTGGGCAGGCCGACGATCAGGCCATAGAGGATCACCTTGCCGACGTCGGCCCCCAGCAAGTGGGTAATGGCCATGGCCGCGGGGTGGGGCGGCAGCATGCAGTGCACGCACATCAGCGACACCGCCAGCGGCACGCCGAGGTACAGCAGGTTGAGCCGGGTTTCCTTGGCCACCACGTACACCAGCGGAATCAGCAGGATATAGCCGACCTCGAAGAACACCGGGATACCGGCGATGAACCCCACCAGCATCATCACCCAGGACGCGCGCTGCTCGCCCAGGGTGTTGAGCAGGGTCTGGGCGATGCGTTCGGCGCCGCCCGATTCCTCGAGCATCTTGCCGAGGATGCTGCCCAGCCCGATGATCGCGGCGAGAAACCCCAGGGTATCGCCCAGGCCCTTCTGGAAGGATTCGAGCATGGCATTCAAGGGCATCCCCGAACCCACCCCGACCAGGCCGCAGGCGGCGATCAGCGCGAGAAAGGCATGCACCCGGAACCTGACAATCAACACCACGATCATCACGATCGCGGCCAACAACACCCACAGCAACGCGCCACTGCTTTGCATCGGCCAACCCTCTTATTGATTTTGTGACGGGGTCCGTCAAAGGACTTCGCGGGGCGAGAGTTAACTATCGGGCGCGCGGGGCTGACAAAAGATCATTGGTCAGCAGATGGGTGATGCTGGGTCAGGCGTGGGGTGGGTGGCAGGTGCGGTACAGCGAGGGATCACGGTTGTCGCGAAGAATTTTTCATTGATGGCCTTTTGATATTGTTCGCCACTCTCTAGAATCGCCGCGGCCACTCCAGCCATGGAGGCGCTCCGCTACCCAACCTAAGGAAACCGCAATGAAGATTGGAAAGATTCTGGGCCTGTCCCTGATGCTCGCGCTGACCGGTTGCGCCAGCTTCACCAAGGACGAAGTGGCTGCGGTGGATATGCCGTCCATGTCCAGCTACGCCAACAAGCCGAATGTCTATGTGAATTTCGCGTTCTATCAGGGCGAGCCTCAAAGCGCTTCGGCCGTCGAAGTGCCGCAGGCGCGCGACATGCTCAAGCCCCAGTTGCAAAAAGTCTTGAGCGACTCCGGGCTCTTCGGGCGCGTGACCCTGGACGAATTCCAGAAGCAGCCGGGCGATTACAATCTGCGGCTGAAGGTCTACAACCATCCGCCCAGTGGCGGGCAGACGGTCATGGCCTTTATCAGCGGCCTGACTTTCACTCTCATCCCGACGATGGCGACCGATCAATACACCATGAGCCTCGAGGCGCTGGACCCACAGGGCCAGGCTGTCAGCAGCGCCAGCAACCATG
Organism: Pseudomonas sp. T8; assembly: GCF_024610635.1. Classification (NCBI taxonomy): domain Bacteria; kingdom Pseudomonadati; phylum Pseudomonadota; class Gammaproteobacteria; order Pseudomonadales; family Pseudomonadaceae; genus Pseudomonas; species Pseudomonas sp. T8. The sequence goes on along the minus strand of NZ_CP102374.1, from coordinate 1,688,625 downwards.
ATGGGATCAATACCTGGATGGGCATCTGGTTCGTGCCGTTGATGGGCAATACGCCGAAGGAAGCGGTGAGCGATACCTTCAGCCGTCAGGTCAACGCGCTGCTCAAGCAGATGGTCGAGCGCAACAGCCTGAAATATTCGGCCCTGGAGTCCCGTAGGCCGCAGGCCTGAACCGAAAAAAGAGCCGCTTGAGCGGCTCTTTTTTTTGCCCTTATTTCAGCGCCTGGATGAACTGCGGGTCGCTGTACAGGGCCTTCAGCAAATCCCGCACCAGCGGGTTGTAGGCATTGGCGGCGTTGGGGATAGCGATGGGGCCGAAGAAGCTGCTACCCCAGTGGCTGCTCACGGTCTGGGTCGCCTCATAAGCCACCTCGCTGCCCTTGAGCAGGGTGAAGCGCGCCGCGAGTTCGCCATGACCGCTGGCCATGCCGGCGCTCAGTTCATTCTTCAGCACCAGCACTTGTAGGTGCCGCTGCGCCTGTGGGTCCAGCAGGCCGGCGCGGCGCAGTTCTTCGTTGATGGCGTCCTGAATATGCGAGGGGATGCTGCCGCTGGGCGAGCGGATCGGATTGGCGCGGACCGACAGCGAGCCCTGGCCGGCGGCGGCCGTTACCTGGGTATCGCTGATCGCCTGCAGAGGCGGGGTTTGCTTGAGTCGTTGAACGTTGTCGTAACTCGGTTCATAACGCGTCATGGTCACGCCACAGCCTTGTAGCAACAGCGCGAGCAGAGGGACGAACAGCAGGGATTTATTCACGGCATTGCCTTGCGTGGGGGAATTGGTGGGGCGGGATTATCGACTGATGGCTGTTGGCTATCAATGTTGCAAAACACCGCCCTGAGCAACCTGTTGCCGCCTGCCCATGAATTTTTCCGGCAGCCCCTCCAAAAAACGCGCGAGCAGCTTTACTTGTCCAGGCAAGTCGCGCCTGTAGATGGCCGTTCGGCCGCCGCATTCTGCCTGGGACCGGCATTGCGAGAAGGACACGGAGTGTCGTTCAACCCCGTACACAACCCTTGTCGCCCCCCTGACATGAACGCCTGCTGGAGCAGTCGTTTGCTGGCCAGTACCTCACCGCAGTCTGGTCGCGCCCGCGCCATCGCCGCCCGGGCGCCGCCTCTTTAAAGGAGTAAAGAAATGACTCAGTACGACAAACAGCTCAACAACCCCAAACAGCCTTCGCGGCAGGCGCGCCTGGAAAGCACCGGCGCCGAGCGCCTCACGCTGGCCAACGCCGGACCGATCCAGATGGGCTTCTGGGTGCCCAACCGGGTATGGGCCACGGCCAGGTTCCTGGTGCCGCTGCGCAACCTGATCGCCGAGAAGAAAAAGGCCGGCACCCTGACCCCGATGCGCGCGGAAATCATCGAGTTCAAGACCTGGGTCACCCACAACAGCGTGTACCGCATGTGGGTCAACTCGATGATCGAACAGTCGAACGCCTACGTGGCGACCCTGGACGAGGCGACCCAGGAGCAGATCAAGGACTCGGACGGCGATGCGCTGTGGATCGCCGGCTATGACAGCTTCTTCGAGATCCTCAACGAGATCATCAGCACCTCATCGTCGTTCAACGCCACGGCCCAGGTCGGCACGCCGATGAACGCCTTCCTGGCGGTGTCGATGGGCACCGAGGCGGGCGTCGCGCTGTTCCATGACACGACCTTCAACCAGCAGTTCAAGAAGGTGCTCAACGCCTGGAACAGCTTCCTCAAGAGCAGCGCGTCCCTCGACAAGCTGGATATCAACGACCCGGAAAAAGAAGGCTCGTGGATCTCCAAGGCGGCCCACGAGGCCGGGGTCTGGACGCAGATGGAGCATGATCCGAACCTGCCCGGCTACGGCTTCGATTCCTGGAATGCGTTCTTCATCCGCAAGTTCGTGCCTGGCGCGCGGCCGTTCCAGGGCAACGCGCTCACCCAGGTCAATATCGGCTGCGAGACCACGCCCTGGCAGTACGAAAACAACGTGGCGTTCGAGACCGAATTCTGGATCAAGGACGTCAATTATTCGCTGCTCGACCTGTTCGGCGGCCAGGAGCAGTGGGCCGCTCCGTTCCAGGGTGGGCAGGCGTACCAGGGCTTCCTCTCGGCGACCCACTATCACCGCTGGAACGCGCCGCTCGACGGCAAGCTGGTGCGCTCCTGGGTGCAGCCGGGCACCTATTTCGCCCAGCGTCCGGCCCAGGGCGAAGGCGAGGGCACCTGGGAGGGCACCGAGTCGCAGCCGTACCTGGGGCATGTCGCCGCCCGGGCGATCTTTGTCTTTGAGCACCCGACCTGCGGGTATGTCGCGCTGATCTGCATCGGCATGGTCGAGGTCTCGACCTGCGTGATCGAACCCCAGTTCATCGTTGACCAAGGCGCCGCCCCGGTGAACATCACCCGCGGCACCGAGATCGGGCATTTCGAGTTCGGCGGTTCGACCCACATGATGATCTTCCAGAAGGACCGGGTGCAGCTGGAAGCCTGGGCGTTGAATGCGGTGCAGCACCAGAACGATCCGCAACCGACGCCCATGGGCACGGTGATCGCCACGGCGTTGCTGAAGGAGTGAGCTGCTGAGTGCAGGCGACGGCGCGCTCGCGCCGTCGTCTTTAAATGCTGTCAGCCGTTGGCCTAAACCAGGTATTTGCGAAACCACGCCAGCGTCCGGTCCCAGGCCAGGGTGGCGGCTGCCTCGTCGTAGCGCGGGGTCGAGTCGTTGTGAAAACCGTGGTTCACCCCGGGATAGATATAAGCCTCGTAAGTCTTGCCCGCGGCTTTCAGCGCCTGCTCGTAGGCCGGCCAGCCTTCGTTGATGCGCGTGTCCAGTTCGGCGTAGTGCAGCAGCAGTGGCGCCTGGATTCGTTTGACGTCCGCGCTGTCCGGCTGGCGCCCATAGAAGGGCACGGCCGCCGCCAGTTCGGGATAGGCCACGGCCGCGGCATTGGCCACCCCGCCGCCATAGCAGAAGCCGGTGATGCCGACCTTGCCGGTGCTGGCGTCGTGCTCGAGCAGCCATTCGATGGCGGCGAAAAAGTCGTTCATCAGCTTTTCCGGATTGACCTTCTGTTGCAGTTCGCGGCCCTTGTCGTCGTTGCCCGGGTAGCCGCCGACCGACGTCAGGCCGTCGGGGGCCAGGGCGATGAAACCGGCCTTGGCCAGGCGCCGCGCGACGTCCTCGATATAGGGGTTGAGCCCGCGGTTTTCATGGGCCACCACCACCGCCGGCAACTTGCCTTCGGCATTTGCCGGGCGCACCAGGTAACCCCGGACCTGTTCGTGGCCCTTGGGCGAGGGGTAGGTGATGTATTCGGCGACGATCTGCGGGTCGGTGAACGACACCTGTTCGGCCAGGGCGTAGTTCGGCGTCAGGGCGGCGAGGGTGGCGCTGGCGGTCAGCCCGACCAGGGTGAAGGCCGCAGCCCGGTCGAGGAACTCGCGGCGGCTGATCTTGCCGTGGGCGTAGTAGTCGTAGAGTTCGAGCAACTCGGGGGCGAAGTCTTTGGCACTGAGACGTTCCATCGCGCGCTACCTCTTCAATCATGGGGGACGTCCTGGTGCCGCACGGCCTGTAGGCGGGACAGGTTCGACCTGGGATTGAATCAGTAAAGCAAGCCTGAGCCCCGGCGGCCAATGCGCAGGGTGAGCGTTGTGTTTGGGCAGGGTCTTGGCTAATCTCGCATAAACACGCAAAAACAGGCATAACCATGCAAAACCAGCATTCAGTCGCCGAGCTGCCCCATGTGCGCCGGCAGAAGATCCTGTTGCTGCTCGAGCGCGACGGCAAGGTCATGGCCTCCGAGCTTGGCCAGCATTTCGCGGTCTCGGAGGACACCATCCGCCGCGACCTGGCGGAGCTGGCCGATGCCGGGCTGCTGCAGCGGGTGCATGGCGGCGCGCTGCCACGACCCAAGGACACCGGCAAGGATGTGTTCACCCGCCTGGGCGAAAGCAGCGAGGTCAAGCGCCACCTGGCCAGGCTCGGCGCGCAGCGGGTGCAGGAAGGGCAGATTGTGATGTTCGACTCGGGCTCGACCACGCTGCTGATCGCCCAGTCCCTGCCTGCCGATATCGGCATCACCGCGGTCACCGCTTCGCCGCTGATCGCCATCGCCCTGGCCGAATACCCGCGCAGCCAGGTGATCCTCGCCGGCGGCCGGCTCAACCCGGCGACCCTGTCCGCCGGCGGCCATGAGGCGGTACGCCTGATCCAGGGCATCCGCGCCGATCTGCTGTTCACCGGAGTGTGCGCGATTCATCCGGAAGTCGGCATCACCTCGCTGCACTTCGACGAGGTGCCGGTGAAACAGGCCCTGCTCGACAGCGCATCCCAGGTGGTCGCGGTGACCACCGCCGACAAGCTCGGCGCGGTGGAACCCTTTGCCGTGGCGCCGTGCAATCGCCTGCATACGCTGATCACCGAGCAGCACCTGGCCTCGGGCAGCATCGACGACTACCGGCGCCTGGGCATCGAGGTGGTGCAGGCGCCGGTGTGACGGCGGCGTGAGGTGCCGGGCTTTACGGCCTGGCATCCGCGCATTCATCACGACGCGGCCCAGGCCTGGGGCGGTGGATTGCGAGTGCGGACTTACGGCAAGTCAGACCTGAGATGCTGCGCGCTTATTCGACCCGGCGGAACACCAGGGCCTTCAGGCCGCTTTCGATATCGGTATCGGGAAACTCCGGCGGGTTGTCCAGGCGTTGCTCGAAGCGCAGTCCCGGGGCTTCGCGGGTAACGCCGTCGATCAGGAAGTCCGAGGCGACGGCCGGGTCGTTCATACAGGCCAGCACGCAGCCGTCGGCGGTGAGCAATTCCGGCAGGCGCCGCAGTACCCGGGCGTAGTCCTTGGTCAGCAGGAAACTGCCTTTCTGGAACGAAGGCGGGTCGATGATCACCAGGTCGTAGGGGCCGGCGTTCTTCACCTTGCTCCAGGACTTGAACAGGTCGTGGCCGAGAAAGGTCACCTGGCTCAGGTCGTGGCTATTGAGCCGGTGATTGTCGCGGCCGCGGCTCAGGGCCGGGCGCGACATGTCGAGGTTGACCACATGGGTCGCGCCGCCTTCGATGGCCGCCACCGAGAAGCCGCAGGTGTAGGCGAACAGGTTCAGCACGCGCTTGCCCCGGGCATTGGCGCGCACCCAGTTGCGACCGTAGCGCATGTCGAGAAACAGGCCGTTGTTCTGCTTCTTGCCCAGGTCCACCCGATACCGCAGGCCTTCCTCGACCAGGGTCCATTCCTCGATAGGTTCGCCCACCAGCCAGTCCACCGGGCTTTGCAGCTGATAGCGGTGTTGCAGCAGCAGGGTATGGGCGCCACAGGCCTGCCACTGCGGCGAGGTGCTGATCGCCAGCAGCAACTGCTTGAGCGCCTCCAGCTGTTCCGGCTCCGGCTCCTTGAACAGCGCCACCAGCACCACGCCCTGCAGCCAGTCGACGGTCAATTGCTCCAGCCCCGGCCAGCAACGCCCACGGCCATGGAACAGGCGCCGGGTTTCCGCGGGAGCGGACGCCAGGGCTGTCAGCAGGTGATGGTGCAGGATGGAGAGGGCTTCGGAGTTCATCGAAGGAGGGCCAGCAATAAAAGGGCGGGCATTTTAAACACAAATGCCGCGTGGGGAACGCGGCAAGTCAGTGGCCTGCACCCGTGCCGATGGCCGGGTGCCATGTCGAGCGGGGCTACCGATCAGGTGTGGAACAGGGCGATGGCAAAGGAAACCACGATCATGCAGGCGACTGCAAAATTGATATTCATGACGTACTTGTCCGACGGTATTGAAGGTGGCGCCATTCTGAAGGCATCGGCGGAAAATAAAAAATCCGCTTTCATGATTTGAATGATCGACGGCAGTGATGATTGGCGGCGTCGTGCCCGGCAGGCCGTAAAACGGGGAGCGAGTGGATATCTGCGCGAAGCTGATTATTCAGGCTTCGCGCAATCCAATGAGATCGTCGAGGGCCTGCCTCCAGTTCGCCATGCCATGGCTGTTCAGTTCTGCTGGACGATCTGGATAAGGTTGCCGCAGGTGTCGTCGAAGACCGCCAGGGTCACCGGGCCGGCGACCGTCGGCGGCCGGGTAAACTGCACGCCCAGGGCACTCAACCGGGCATATTCGGCATGCACATCCTCGACCCCGAAGAAGGTGAAGGGAATGCCATCGCGTTTCAGCGCCGAGGTGAACGGCTTGGCGGCCGGGTGGGCGTCGGGCTCCAGCAGCAACTCGACGCCGTCGGGGTCGCCGGGTGAGGTCAGCGTCAGCCAGCGATGCTCGCCCATGGCGATGTCGTGCTTGAGCTGAAAACCCAGCACATCCCGGTAGAAGGCCAGGGCCTTGGCCTGGTCGTCGACGACCACGCTGGTGATCATGATCTTCATGGGTTGGTTCTCCGTATTGATGCGCGAATGGCCAGCAGGATGTCGAGGGCCTGTCGGCGATAAATGCCTGGCAGGGATAATAGTCGGGCGGCAGCGTCGCCAGCGCCCTGGAGTGTTACAGGCTGCCACCGGGCGAGGAGGGAAGGCCGGGTTTTCCAGCCGATTCCCGCACGACCCGGCGCCGGGGCTGTAAACTGGCGCGCCAAAGCCGTTGCCCAGCAAGGCGCCGGCCATCCTTTATGACCCCCGAACAAGAGAGCCCCATGGCCAACCACGATATCGACTTCATTCCCGATCCCGACGCGGACTCCATCTCCTCCGACGTTGCCGGTTTCGCTGGCATCCTGGTTTCCACCCAGATTCCCACCCGCGCCGACGGCAGCCTGGAACTGGGCGGCATCACCGAGCAGAGCGAGTGCACCCTGCAGGCACTCAAGGTGGCCCTGGAAAAGGCCGGCAGCTCCATGGACCGGGTCCTGCACCTGACCATCTACCTCACCGACATGGCCGACCGCGCCGCGTTCAACGAGGTCTACCAGCGCTTCTTCGCCAAGCCCTGGCCGGTGCGCGCCGCCGTTGGCGTGGCGTCCCTGGCGGTCGAAGGCATGCGCGTGGAAGTCACCGCGATGGCGGCCAAGGCCTGAGTTCCAGCCTTTAGCCGATGGCGCCGCTCGGCGAGTGCGCGCCATCGGGCAGTACACGGGTGCCGGTCAGGCGTTTCGCCGCTACAATGCGCGCCTCGACCGTGACAAGCCTGACTAAAAAAATATGTCCTTGCCCAAGCATCACCTGGAATTGCTCAGCCCTGCCCGCGATGTAGCCATCGCCCGCGAGGCCATCCTGCATGGCGCCGACGCCGTGTACATCGGCGGCCCGAGCTTCGGCGCGCGCCACAACGCCTGCAACGAGGTGAGTGAAATCGCCGAGCTGGTGGAGTTCGCCCGGCGCTACCATGCGCGGATTTTCACCACCCTCAACACCATCCTCCACGACAACGAGCTGGAGCCGGCGCGCAAGCTGATCCACCAGCTGTACGACGCAGGCGTCGATGCGTTGATCGTCCAGGACCTGGGCGTGATGGAGCTGGACATTCCGCCGATCGAGCTGCACGCCAGCACCCAGACCGATATCCGCACCCTGGCGCGGGCCAAGTTCCTCGACCAGGCCGGTTTCTCGCAACTGGTCCTGGCCCGTGAGCTGAACTTGCAGGAAATCCGCGCCATCGCCGACGAAACCGACGCGGCGATCGAGTTCTTCATCCACGGCGCGCTGTGCGTGGCCTTCTCTGGCCAGTGCAACATTTCCCACGCGCAGACCGGCCGCAGCGCCAACCGTGGCGACTGCTCCCAGGCCTGCCGCCTGCCGTACACCCTCAAGGATGAAAAGGGCGGCGTGATCGCCTACGAGAAGCACCTGCTGTCGATGAAGGACAACAACCAGAGCGCCAACATCCGCGCCCTGGTGGAAGCCGGCGTGCGCTCGTTCAAGATCGAAGGGCGCTACAAGGACATGGGCTATGTGAAGAACATCACCGCCTACTACCGCCAGCGCCTGGACGACGTGCTCGAAGACCGTATCGACCTGGCCCGCGCCTCCAGCGGCCGCACCGCGCACTTCTTCCTGCCCGACCCGGAAAAGACCTTCCACCGCGGCAGCACCGATTATTTCGTCACCGATCGCAAGATCGACATCGGCGCCTTCGACTCGCCGACCTTCACCGGCCTGCCGGTGGGCGTGGTGGAGAAAGTCGCCAAGCGCGACCTGCAAGTGGTGACCCATGAGCCGCTGTCCAACGGTGACGGCCTCAACGTGCTGGTCAAGCGCGAAGTGGTGGGGTTCCGCGCCAACATCGCCGAGCCCAAGGGCGAGTTCGAAGAGGACGGCGAGAAACGCTATCGCTATCGCGTCGAGCCCAACGAGATGCCGGAAGGCCTTTACAAGCTGCGGCCGAACCACCCGCTGAACCGCAACCTCGATCACAACTGGCAACAAGCCCTGCAGAAGACTTCCGCCGAACGTCGCGTGGCCCTGAGCTGGGTCGCGCGCCTGCGTGAAGAGCAACTGGAAGTGACCGCGACCAGTGAAGAAGGGATCAGCGCCAGCGTGACCCTGAACGGCCCGTTCGGCGTCGCCAACAAGCCGGAACAGGCGCTGGAGCAACTGCAGGACCTGCTCGGCCAGCTCGGTACCACGCAGTACCACGCCATCGACATCAAGCTCGATGCGCCGCAGGCGTACTTCATCCCCAACTCCCAGCTCAAGGCGTTGCGCCGTGAGGTGATCGAAGCCTTGACCGCCGCGCGGATCGCCGCCCACCCGCGTGGCAGCCGCAAGGCCGAGACCACGCCGCCGCCGGTGTACCCGGAATCGCACCTGTCGTTCCTGGCCAACGTCTACAACCAGAAGGCTCGCGACTTCTATCACCGCCATGGCGTGAAGCTGATCGATGCGGCCTACGAGGCCCACGAAGAGGCCGGCGAAGTGCCGGTGATGATCACCAAGCACTGCCTGCGTTTCTCCTTCAACCTGTGCCCGAAACAGGCCAAGGGTGTGACCGGCGTGCGTACCAAGGTGGCGCCGATGCAGCTGATTCACGGCGACGAAGTACTGACCCTGAAGTTCGACTGCAAGCCGTGCGAGATGCACATCATCGGCAAGATGAAAGGCCACATCCTCAACATGCCGCAACCGGGCAGCGTGGTCGGCCACATCAGCCCCGAAGACCTGCTCAAGACCATCCCCCGCGCTCCGCACTGAGTGAGTGGGCGGGCGCGTCGCTCGCTCACTCGGTCAAACGCTGGCTGTCGCGCATCAACGCCATTGTCGACCTGGGTCGGCAATGGCGTTGTTGTCTCAGCGACCTGCCTCAACGCGCCGGGTTTTCTTCCGCGCGCAGTTGCACGCTCATGTCATCGCAGCTTTGCGACCAGTCTTTCAGCCACTGTGGCAACTCGGGCGACAGCTCCAGGCCCAGTTCATGGACGAACTCACCGGGGGCGATCGTGCCTTTGGCCGAGCGGAACAGCCCGCGCATCACCACCACGCCGGTGACCCGGCCCTTGCTGACGAAGCGGTGTTCCATAAAGCTCCATTTTTCGTCCCAGCCGAGGATCCGGCTGTGGACCTCGAAGGCTTCGAACAGCTTCAGTTCACGGCGGAACTTGCCCCACACATCACCGACGATCGGCACCGCCCTGTGGCGCAGGGCCACGCGGTAGGCACCGCTGCGCAGGACGAAATCCATGCGCCCGAGGTCGGCCAGGGTGAAGTAGCGGCCGTTGGTGACGTGCAGGTTGAGGTCGAGGTCGAGCGGCCAGACGCGCATGCGCACGACCGTGGTGGCCAGGCCTTCGACCGGCTTGCGCCACGGACGACGAAACAGCATGAGCAGCATGCGGAACCAGAGATTCATGAATACACCGATGATTGAAAGGATGGCCGCACTTTAGGCAAGGGGGATCGGCTAAGCTAGGTGCGCAAATGACTTTTTTCATGCGAAAAGCGCAACGGAATCCACAATGCACGTCACCTTGCTCCTGGTCGATCACTGTTCCGCCGCCAGCGCCACCCTGGCCCTGGAAGTGCTGAGCGCCGCCAACCTGTTCGCCGACACCGCCAACGCGCCGTTCGAGGTGGTGGTCGCCTCGCTGGATGGCGCCGATGTCAGCGCCTGGGGCGGGCAAGCGCTGCGGGTGCAGCAGTCCGTGGCCGAGATCGCCCAGACCGACCTGGTGCTGATCCCCGGTTTTCTCTTCACCTTGAAGGAGGCCTTGCCGGCATTTGCCGGCTATGGGCCTTGGCTGCGACAACAGCACGCTCGGGGTGCGGTGTTGGCCTCGATGTGCACGGCCACCTTCCTGCTGGCCGAAGCCGGCCTGCTGAAGGGCGCCCGCGTCACCACCCACTGGGCTTTCGCCGAGCTGTTCCGGCGGCGTTATGCCGGGGTTGAACTGGACGAGGGGCAGCTTCTCTGCGAGGACCGGGGCCTGATCACCAGCGGCGGCGCGAGCGCGGCCATGGACCTGCTGCTGCACCTGGTGCGGCGTTTCGCGTCCCTGGAGCTGGCGCAGAAATGCGGCAAGTACCTGCTGATCGACAAGGTGCGCAGCGAGCAGTCGGTGTATGTCATGTGGTCATTGCCCAAGAGCCATGGCGATGGCGAGATCCTGCGGGTGCAGGACTGGCTGGAGGAACACTTCGACCAGCCGCTGCTGATCGACGACACGGCCCGGCGCTTCGGCTTCGGCGTGAGGAACTTCAAGCGGCGCTTCAAGGAGGCCACCGGCTACACGCCGCTGGCCTATCTGCAGACCCTGCGCCTGGAAAAGGCCAAGGAGCTGCTGGAGTCCACGCGCATGACCCTGGACAGCATCACCTACAAGGTGGGCTACGAAGACAGCAACTCGTTTCGCCGGCTGTTCCAGCAACGGGTCGGCCTGCTGCCGGCGGCTTACCGCAAGAAGTTCCAGGCCGCCGGCTGAATGCCGGCGCTGCTTGGCGAAATGCCCCGCGGCCAGCACAATCCCCTGCGTCAGGGAGTCGGGCCGGTCAGTGGCCCAAGTCTCATCCTCCACGGGTTTCGCCATGCCGGTACTGCACGACCAATATCAACCCCAGGACCCGGACCGGATCGACCGGCCGCTGTATGCGCTGCGGATCTCCATGCAGGCCACGCGCTGGGAGCGGCCCTGGCACAGCCATCGCAAGGCGCAGCTGCTGTTCCCGCTGGCCGGGGTGATTACCTGCGAGACCGATGAAGGCCTGTGGATGGCACCGCCGCACTGCGCGGTGTGGATTCCCGGGGATATGCGGCACAACGTGCGGGGCCTGGAGCGGACCGAGAGTTACTGCCTGTTCGTCGAACCGGAACAGGTCCGCGGCCTGCCCGGGGCCTGTTGCACCCTGGCGGTTTCGCCGCTGTTGCAGGCGTTGCTCAAGCGGTGCGTGGAGGTGCCCGAGCTCTATGACCTCGACGGCCCGCAGGGGCGCTTGATGGCGGTGGCCCTGGATGAACTGGCCGCCGCGCCCCAGGAGCAGATCCACCTGCCCATGCCCCGACACCCACAGCTGCGCGCCATGGCCGCGTCGATCATCGAGCAGCCGGCCGAGCGTCGCAGCCTGGGTGGCTGGGGCGAGCAGATCGGCATGAGCGAGCGCAACCTGAGCCGTCTGATCCTGGCCGAGACCGGCCTGAGTTTCGGCCAGTGGCAACGCCAGTTGCACATCCTGCTGGGGATCAAGCGCCTGGCCCGGGGCGAGTCGGTGGAGAGCGTGGCGCTGGGCCTGGGTTATGAAAGCGCCAGTGCCTTTATCCGCATGTTCAAGAAGGCCGTGGGCCAGCCGCCGGCGCGTTTCCTCGCCGAGCGCAGAATGCTGCTGGGCGACCATTCGGCGGTCCGGGACGTGGAATCTTCATTTGGCTGAATCGGTCAATCGCTTGTCCAGATTGACTGATGCAGACAAGGTTTCCTTTGCAGATGATAGGTATTCTTGTTTGTCTCTTGTCGAGGAAGCCTTATGAACATCGACCATCGTCAGTTTCCCCTGGTCTGGATGCACTACCGCGGCGCGGCCGGCCAGACCGATCCTTTCAGCCAGCTCGACCAGTTGCTGCAACGCCAGAAGCCCTTTGTGCTGGTGACCGCCGACGCGCCTGGGGAACAACCGCAGCCGGGCGAAGACGCACAGGCCAGCCTCAAGCAGGCCTCCTTGTGGATGAAGCGCAACAAGGAGGCGATCCGCCGCTGGATCCGGGCCAGTATCGTCATCGCCCCCGACGGCGCGACCCAGGCCCGGGTGGAAGCCTTCGCCGACACCTACCGCAAGTTCTGGGGTTACCCCCTGCTGCACTGCGCTTCGAAGGAGGCCGCCGTGACCATGGTCGACCAGTTGCTGGGGCAAAAGCGGATCAACAGCCATAACTGGTGAGCCAACCCCTTCCTCTGTAGGAGCGAGCTTGCTCGCGATGAACGATAACGCAGTGGATCAGGTACTCCGCGGCGCGGCCATCGCGAGCAAGCTCGCTCCTACAAAACCTTGCTCATAAAGACCCGGCTGCTGCCTTCGGGGGCGCAGGGGATTTCGCCGAAGCGTTGCCAGCCGTGTTTTTCGTAGAAGGACGGCGCCTGGAAGCTCAGGGTGTAGAGCACGGCCGAGCGGCAGCCGCGGCGCCGGCCTTCGTCTTCGCACGCCTGCAGCAGTCGGGCGCCGAGGCCCGCGCCGCGCAGGCTGTCGGGCAGGTAGAACAGGTCGATGAACAACAGGCCCAGGGAGGTGCGGCCGCTGATGCCGCCCAGGACCTGGCCGGTCTCCGGATCCTGGAGTTCCACGGCCAGGGGCTGCCGGTCGTGGTAGCCGGTCATCTGCTCATTGAAGGTGGCGAGGCCATTGCCGAGCAGGGTTTCGAAGCTGCTGTCGATTGTGTCGCTGATGACGATCGAGGGGCTGGCCGTGACGGCGTGTTTCATAGGGGGTATTCCAGTTCAGGCGTCGCGCAACAGGTCGTGGGCGTCGAGCAGGCGGTAGGCGATTTCCGGGTTCTTCTCCAGGCCACGGCGGATGGCGGCGGGGATCGATTGGCGGGTCTTGCGGCACAGGCCCGGCAGCTCGTCGAGCTGGATGGCGATGCCGCGCATGCTGCGCACTTCGTTGAAGCTGGGGGCAATCTGCACGCGGATGCCCAGCAATTCGTACATCCGCCGCTGCATGTGTTCGAGGTCGCTCAGGCTTTGCAGGTTCTCCAGCCGGTCGAGCAGGCGCTTTTCCTCCTGGCGGGTCAGGCCGAGGATGCGCAGGTCGGTGCCAGGGGTTTGCAGCAGGCGCTCGCGGTCGCAGTTGCAGGCGCCGGGCGGGCAGGGCTGGCGGATCTGGAAATCGGGCATCTATGGACTCCACTCGAAGCGATCGCGGATCGCCGTTGCCCACGGGGTTGCCTGGAAATATACACAGACGGGGCAGGCTGTGGCGCGGGAATCGCCAGCCACGCCGTCGGTTTTTTCAAGGTTGCCGGCGCCGCCACCACAGCCGGCCGTAGACCAGGACGTTGATCAGCAGCACCAGCGCGCCGAGGACCAGCTGGATCTGCGGTGTCAGCCCGGCCGGGTAGATCAGCGGGATCAGGTAGTGCTCGATGAAACCGTCGCCATAACCCTGCTGGCCGGCGCCGTGGCGCAGGTGGTTTTCCCAGTCGGTCAGCGGGCAGGGCAGGTGGAAGATTTCGACCGCCACGCCCCAGGTCGCGGCGGGCAGGTGCAGCCAGGCCAGGCGCGGCCACTTGAGCACCAGCAGGCCACCGAAGAGCACGAACAGGATGAAGGTCAGGTGCAGCGAAACCAGGGTGTCGGCGGCGAAGCGGTAGAGCATGTCGAGTCTCGTTGCGGTCAGGGGTACAGCAGGGGTTCAGGTTCGCGCGCGGTCGAACCAGCCCAGCGCGGTGCGCCAGATGCAGATGCCGAGGAAGTACGCCGACATCGCCAGCCACAAGCCCATCACCCAGGGACCATTGTAGGGATGGTTGATCACCAATGACAGGCTGCACAGCAGCCAGATGGCGGTCACCGCGATGTTCACCGGCATGAAGCGGCGCACGCGGAAGGGGTGGAGGAATTTCATCCGGGTCAGGGTCAGCAGCGCCAGGACCACGATGCTCGAAAGGCTCAGCCAGGGTGTCGGGGCAAGGATGTACAGCGCCAGCGCCACCACGTTCCAGGCCGCGGGAAAGCCGACGAAATAGTTGTCCTTGCTCTTCATGTTGACGTTGCAGAAGCAGAACAGCGACGACACCAGGATCACCGAGGTCGCCAGCAGCGCGCTGTAGTCCGGCAGCGGGATGTAGCGATAGATGAACAGCGCCGGGATGAACACATAGGTCAGGTAGTCGATCACCAGGTCCAGCACCGAGCCGTCGAAATGTGGCAGCACCGACTGCACATTGACCTTGCGCGCCAGCGAGCCGTCGACCCCATCGACGATCAGCGCCACGCCCAGCCACAGCAGGCAGGCCTTGGGCTGGTTGTCGAACAGCGCCAGGGTGGCGAGGAAGGCCGTGACCACGCCGGTCGCGGTGAAACCATGGGCGCCCCAGGCTTTGAGACTGGCGATGTGTCGGGTCGTTATCACGGGTGTTCTCCAGGAAATGAAACCAGCCGTACGACGCCCCATTGGAAGAAACGGGGGCTTATCGCCAAACCTGGCCAGACTGCATCTATCGACCGGGCCGGCGGCGATAAGGTTCACCGCTGCCCGCGTCTTTGTCAGGCCACTCATGGACTTGTCGGCGTGCAGCATGGCGCCCAAGCCCGTGGCGGCTCCTAAGACTGTAGCCACAGTTTGGCGGGGACGGGCCCTGGCGAACGCGAATTTCTTCACGGCGCTGGGGGAGGCAGGGCGCCCACCGTGGCATTCACTTCCGGTGTCGCGGTGCTACATCCCGTTGGCGAAGGGCACGGCCCGGATATCGATGCGCGAGCGCAGGTGCTTCATCGCACCGGCGTACTCGGCCAGGACCTCCAGGGTCCAGTCGGCACGAGCGCGCAGGTGGCGTTCTTCGGGCGTGGGCTCGGCATGCGCATTGAATGCGCCTTCCACCTGGCGAACGATCAGCTGCTCCGGCAAGTAGCAGATCCGGCAGTTCTTGTAGCTGGAGACGCGCAGCTCGGCGAGCGGATAGGCACCACCGAGGCCGGCCGAGACCCCGACCAGCAACGCCGGCTTGTGCCCCAACTCGGTGTGGCCGGCATACACGAAGAAGTTCTTGATGGCCGGGCAGGCCATGCCGTTCCACTCCGGCGTCACCACCACCAGCGCGTCGGCCTGGCGCAAGGTGGCCGAGTATTGGCTCCAGGCATCGTTCGAGTCCGGGCTTGGCCAGAGCGGCAAGGGCGAGCGCCCGAGGTCGAGCAGCGTGACCTGCTCGCAGAGTTTCAGCTGTTGCAGGCGTTGGCCCAGGTAATGGGCGACCTTGGCCGACTGGCTGTCGGGCTGGCTGGAGCCGGCGAGCAGCGCGATATGCAGGCTCATTGCACCACCTCCTGCTTGGCTTCGGGCCGCGCCACGGGTTTGGGCGAGCGCACCAGCGGCCAGAACAGTTCCTGCTGCCAGCTGATGGGGCGCAAATCCTCGATGCCATAGGCACTGGGCCGGCGGCGGGTGATTTTCGCGGTGCCGAACAGCACGTCCCAGAAGAACAGCAGATTGCCGAAATTACCCTTGTAGTGGGTCACCCCGTCATGGGCGCTGAGGCCGTGGTGGGCGGAGTGGGTGGAAGGGGTCGAAATGGTCCGCTCCAGCAACCACATCAGTGGGCGCAGGGCCGGGATGCGATAGAGCCGGTCGTCCCAGGCGACGCTGCTGTGGGCGGCGAAGATCACCGTCATCTTGACGATCAGGTAGCCGTAGTAGACCGGCGCCAGGCCCATGTAGATCAGCAGGCCAGAGAGCCAGATGCCCGGCATCAGCAGGTAATAGAAACTGTTGTTGCGGTAGACGATGCGGATGCTCATGTACGGCGCCGAATGGTGCGCGCGGTGCAGCGCGTAGAGGAACGGCAGGCGGTGGGTCAGGCGATGCCACCAGTACTGGGTCATGTCATCGAGCAGCAGGAACAGCGCCGCGCCCGCCACCCAGTGCAGGTCGCCCAGGCTGTTCTTCAGCGACGGCGCGAAGGTGTCCAGCAGCAGGGTGCTGAGGAACATCACCAGGGGGAAGGTGAGGCCCAGCAACAGCGAGGAACCGATGATCTCGATCAGCACATCGCGGCGCTGGCCCTTGGGTTGGCGAAAGCAGGTACAGGCGATTTCCAGGAGGATGAAACCGAGGAAAATCCCGGCCACGACCAGGATTGGATTGTTGGCGAGCATTGTTGTATTCATGGCAATCTCGAGTCAGGCCCGACATGGGCATTGCCCGAACAATAAGAAACCAAGAGCCGCCCGGACCCTATGCGCGAACTGGACAAAAACACTGGCGAAGAGGCCAATCAGCCGCTCCGCCGTTTTCACCGGGGCCAGCTCGGCCGGGTGCTGGAACGGGTGCTGCAACGCCAGACCCGCGGCGACCGCCAGGATTACAACCTGCTCGAGCTCGAACAACTGTGGCGCCTGGCGGCAGAGCGCGACCCGGCCATCGGCCTGCACCTGTTCGGCGAATTCACCCCCCAGGACCTGCACGTACTGGCCTACATCTGCCTGTACTGCCCGGACGTGCGTGGCGCCATGCAGTGCTGGGCCGACTACGCCGCGCTGGCCTCGGACATGGACAGCCTGAGGCTGGTCAGCGACGGCGACCTGCTCGGCGTCGAACTGTGCATCGACGCGCCCGCCAGGCTGACCCGCTACGTGGTGGAGCATTACTGCGTCATGGCCCTGACCCAGATCCGCCACGGCACCGGGCAAGCTGTGCGCCCGGTGCGCGCCTGCTTCAGCCATTCGCGACCGGCTTACCACGAGGAATATCGCCAGTGGTTCGGCGATAACTTCGAGTTCGATTGCCCGCGCAACTGCCTGTACTACGACCAGGCCACCCTGCGCCTGCCGCTGCTGACGCGCCACGCCGGCATGCAGGCGTTGCTGCGCAGCGAGCTGGACCGGCGCCTGGCCCAGCGCCTGCAACTGGCTGGCTGGACCGGCAAGGTCGCGGCCAGCATGCGCGACAGCCTGGCCCGTGGCGTGGTGCCGAGCCTGGAGAACCAGGCCGAGACGCTGTACCAGAGCCCGCGGACCCTGCGCCGGCGCCTGGAAGAGCAGGGCATGACCTTTCGCCAGTTGCTCGATCAGGTCCGCGCCGAGCTGGAGCAGCAGCTGGAGTTTCTCGGCGAGAGCCGTGCCCAGATGGCGGCCCAGCTGGGTTACGGCGACCTCGCGGCGTACCTGCATGCCCGCAAACGCTGGAAGCGCGACTGAATCCAGCACACGCGCGACATCACAGCAGGCGTTGTGCGGATTCCTGAAAGGAATCCACTCTATAAAAAACATGAATTTTATTTATCGAATTCGAGCCTGTAGCGTGGCCCCGTCCCTGACCGATGGAGCGCCCTCATGTCCACCCCGCAGCCGCCGTCTCCCGCCGAACGCTACTGGCAGCGCAACCTCGCGGTATGCGCCCTGGGGGCGTTCACCACCATTGTCGCGATGACCCTGCTGTTGCCGTTCCTGCCGTTGTACGTCGAGCAACTGGGCGTCAGCGATCCGGCGGCCATCGTCCAGTGGTCCGGCGTGGCCTTTGGCGCGACCTTCCTGTCGGCGGCGATCACCGCGCCCTTGTGGGGCCGTCTGGGCGATCGCTACGGGCGCAAGCTGATGCTGATCCGCGCCAGCCTCGGCATGGCGCTGGCCATGTCGCTGATCGGCCTGGCGGAGAACGTCTGGCAACTGGTGTTGCTGCGCCTGCTGGCGGGCTTGCTCGGCGGTTATGCCTCGGGGGCGACCATCCTGGTCGCCACGCAGACCCCCAAGGCGCGCTCCGGCTGGGCGTTGGGCGTGCTGTCTTCGGGGATCATGGCCGGCAGCCTGGCCGGGCCTCTGATAGGTGGCCTGCTGCCGCCGCTGATCGGCATCCGCAACACCTTCTTCATCGCCGGCGCGGTGATCTTCGTGACCTTCCTGGCCACCACTTTTTTGTTGAAAGAGGCGCCGCGCGAGCCACGCCAGGCAACGCAAAAGGGCCAGGCGCCGGAGCATTCCTGGGTGTCGGTGACGGACAAGAAACCGCTGCTGAGCATGTTCGCGGTGGCCTGCCTGCTGATGTTCGCGACCATGTCCATCGAACCGATCATCACCGTGTATCTGCAGGAGCTGCGGGCGGAAAACGTCACCCTGATGGCGGGGCTGGTGATGTCCGCCGCGGCCCTGGGCAGCATCATTTCCGCGTCGCAGCTGGGCAAGCTGGCCGACCGTATCGGCCACTGGCGGGTGCTCACTGTGTGCCTGGCCGCGGCGGCGCTGCTGCTGATTCCCCAGGCGCTGGTCAGCGCGCCCTGGCAACTGGTGCTGCTGCGTTTTCTCATGGGCCTGGCGTTGGGCGGGCTGTTGCCTTGCATCTCCAGCATCATTCGCCATTCGGTGCCGGAAAACATCGCCGGGCGGATGCTTGGCTACTCGACCTCCAGCCAGTACGTCGGGCAGGTGCTCGGCCCCCTGGCCGGGGGCTTTCTCGGCGGGCACTTCGGCATGCGCACGGTGTTTGTCGGCACCTGCGGCGTCATGGCCCTGTGTGCCCTTGTCACCTGGTGGTTCGGCTCGATGAAACCTGCCGTGGCGGTGGCCGGCGAAGCCGGTTAGACCGGGCCGGCACCACGCCGCACGCTGCGTTCGACCATGGCGACAATGGTCTCGAACAGCTCGTCGCGGGCTTGCTCGCGGCTGATCTCTCCGGTGGCCGCGGCATGGGACAGGGCCTCGGCGGCCCCGAGCATCGCCCGCAGGCCAGCCGTGGCTATGGTCCCGGGCGCCGCGAAGGGGGCGAGGGCGGCGCGGCATTTTTCCAGGAAGATCAGCTCGTACTCCTCCTTGATCCGCGCCAGTTCCGGCGTACTGGCCAGGGCGGCGATCACCCCGGGGATCTCCCGCCCCTGGGTCAGCACGCAGTCGACATAAGAGCCGGCGATGACCGCCGCGCGGCTGTCCAGGGTCGCTTCGCTGCGCTCCAGGGCGGCGTCCATCAGCAGCGTCTGGCGTGCATCGAAGTCCTGGTACAGCGCCGCCAGCAGCCCGGCGCGGGTGACGAAATGGTCATAGACCACCGGCTTGGTCACCCCGGCCTGCTCGGCGAGGCGGCCCAGGGTCAGGGCCTCGGTGCCTTCGGCGCCGATCAATTGCCAGGCCACTTCCAGCAGCTGTTGCAGGCGCTCTTCCCGGGACAGGCGGCGACGGGGGGGTGAAGCCTCGGAGGGGGTGCTTGACATGCTTATATACCAAAAGTAACTTACTGTTCGTAACTTACCAAAAGTATATAGGGCCTGGTTGCCGCCCTCAATTCATTTGCAGGAGCCTTTGCCATGCATGCGCTTATCGTTGTCGCCCACCATGATCCCCGCTCGCTCAGCCACAGCCTGGCGGCGCAGGTCGCCGAGGGCCTTGGGCCGGCCCACTCGTTCGAGATCGCCGACCTGTTCGCCGAGGCATTCGACCCACGCTTCAACGTCGCCGACCACGCGGTCCACCGCCGGCAGGAACAGCCTCCGGCCGACGTGCTGGCCGAGCAGGCGCGCATCGACCGTGCCGATGCGCTGGTGCTGGTCTATCCGGTGTACTGGTGGTCGATGCCGGCGCTGCTCAAGGGCTGGATCGACCGGGTGTTCGCCAACGGCTGGGCATTCGATTTCAACCTCGAAGCCAATCGCTTTGAGAAGAAACTCGAACACCTGCGGGTGCACCTGCTCGGCATCGGTGGGGCCGATGCCGGCACATACGGGCGCCACGGCTACGAGGTGGCGATGAAGACCCAGATCGATCACGGGATCTTCGATTACTGCGGCGCGCGGTTGCTGACCTCGCAGCTGCTGCTGGAATCGGAAAGCCAGGACCCGGCGCTGCATTTGCGCACGGCCCGGGCCATCGGTCGTGGTCTGTTCACCCGCGCCGAAACCGCCGCGGCGGTCCAGGTGGGGTGAGGGGAGGATGCACCGTGCGGCTCCGCGACGTCCCGGTCGCGGAGCGCAGGACGGCACAGGCCGTTAGTGCCCGGCGGGCTGCGCCTGTTGAGTGAGGATGGCCCTGGCCAGTTCTTCATCGCTGGCGTTGAGGCCTGGGTTTTCCTGGCGGATTTTCTGCAGCACCGACTCCAGGTAGACACCACGGATGGCACCACCGCTGGCGACGAAACTGGAGGCGTCGTCACGGGCGGGAATCACCATTTTGTCGTCCTTGAAGGTCGAGTACAGCGAGGCGGAAACCCCTGCCGAGGTGGCGACATCACCCGCATCGACACGGGCCATGGCTGAACCTGCGGGCAGACAGAGCAACAACGAAGAAACGAGTAATAGGCGGCGCATGAGGGCGTCCTCCGACAGCGTGAAGCAAAAAGGAAGTACTACACCATCTAGGATGCGCGGTACTGCCCGGGAGTTCCCTGGGCGCCGGCTGTACCCGCTGGCCGGGCGTTTTGCGTGGGGCAGGAAGCGGCCCCCGGCATTGCACCGGAGGCCGTCGTCAACGGGCTGTCAGCTGACGACCCGGTAGCACGGCACATAGGCCGCGCCGCCCGGCAGTTTCATCCGGTGCTGCTGGACGAAGGATTTGAGCAGGTGATCCAGCGGCTGCATGATCGCGGTGTCGCCGTGGATTTCGTACGGGCCGTGCTTCTCGATCAGGCGGATGCCCTTGTCCTTGACGTTGCCGGCGACGATGCCGGAGAACGCGCGGCGCAGGTTGGCCGCCAGTTCGTGGGACGGCAGTGCGTGGTCCAGCTGCAGGCCGGCCATGTTGGCGTGGGTCGGGTCGAACGGGCGCTGGAAGCCTTCGTCGATTTTCAGCAGCCAGTTGAAGTGGAAGGCGTCGTTGCGTTCGCGGCGGAACTGCTTGACCTCCTTGAGCCCCTCGGTCATCTGCCGGGCGACCTCGGCCGGGTCGTCGATGATGATCTGGTACAGGCTGTGGGCCGCATCGCCCAGGGTCGCGCCGACGAAGGCATGCAACTGCTCCAGGTACGGCGCGGCGCTTTTCGGCCCGGTGA
The DNA here is from genome assembly GCF_024610635.1 of Pseudomonas sp. T8. Classification (NCBI taxonomy): domain Bacteria; kingdom Pseudomonadati; phylum Pseudomonadota; class Gammaproteobacteria; order Pseudomonadales; family Pseudomonadaceae; genus Pseudomonas; species Pseudomonas sp. T8. The sequence goes on along the minus strand of NZ_CP102374.1, from coordinate 1,667,600 downwards.
GGATCACCGGGAACGGCAGGTCGCGATTGTCCGGGTGCATGAGAATGCCCAGCAGGTACAGGAACTCCTCGGCGGTGCCGGCGCCGCCCGGGAAGATGATGATGCCGTGGCCGACGCGGACGAAGGCTTCCAGGCGCTTCTCGATGTCCGGCAGGATCACCAGCTCGTTGACGATCGGGTTCGGCGCCTCGGCGGCGATGATGCCCGGCTCGGTGAGGCCCAGGTAACGGCTGCCGCTCATGCGCTGCTTGGCATGGGCAATGGTCGCGCCCTTCATCGGGCCCTTCATCACGCCCGGGCCGCAACCGGTGCAGACGTCCAGTTTGCGCAGGCCCAGCTCATGGCCGACCTTCTTGGTGTACTGGTATTCCTCGGTGCTGATCGAGTGGCCGCCCCAGCACACCACCATCTTCGGCTCCACGCCCGGGCGCAGGGTGCGGGCGTTGCGCAGCAGGTGGAAGACGTAGTCGGTGATGCCCTGGGAGCTTTCCAGGTCGATGCGCTGGCTGGCCAGCTCGCTTTCGGTGTAGACGATGTCGCGCAGGGCGCTGAACAGCATTTCCCGGGTGCTGGCGATCATCTCGCCATCGACGAAGGCATCGGCCGGGGCGTTCAGCAGTTCCAGGCGCACGCCACGGTCCTGCTGGTGGATGCGGACTTCGAAATCCTTGTAGGCGTCGAGGATGGTCTTGGCGTTATCGACATGGGCGCCGGTGTTGAGGATGGCCAGGGCGCACTGGCGGAACAGGGCATAGATGCTGCCGGAACCGGCTTCGCTGAGTTGTTGCACTTCACGTTGGGACAAAGTCTCCAGGCTGCCTTTGGGGCTGACCGAAGCGTTGATGACGTGTCTTGGTTGCATTCTGGATTCCTTGAAAGCGAGACCACCGGCCCATACGGGCCCATGGCTTAAGAATAGTGAGCGGCGGTCGGGACGCCGGGAAAAACATTCTCCCGGGCTTCACGACGCAAAGGCAAACGGGGCCACCGGAACATGTGGCCTGTGCGCCTCGCTACTTTCTCACAGCTGGTGGTCCGAAGCGAAAGCGGCGTGCATCGCCCTTGGCTATGCTCAGCCCATTCACCCATAGGGCTGGGGAGCGCAACCGGGCGCCGGCAGTGCCAGTCTGGTCACGACATCGGGAGTGCGTGAACATGCATCCGAGCGGCCTGCGGTCAACAAGAGCTGCTGAAGTGATTGCCTGTCATGTCACCCATGGCGCTCCGTCGATCTTGTCCGAAGCCTGAATGAATTTATCGGCCCGGCACTGCTCATAACTCTAAATGGCGTAATCGCGCCAGGATCGTGTACGCAGTCAGGGAGCGGCATCCTCATGAGTCCAGTGTCATCCGTCAATCCAGGCCAGCCTTGTCGCCTGCTGTTGGTGGTCGAGGACGAGCCGATGATCCTGGAGTTTCTCTGCGAGATCCTGCAGGACGAGGGTTTCGCCACCCAGGCCATGCCCAGCGCGGATGCGGCGCTGCGGTTCCTGGAAAGCCATCCGGAGCAGGTGCGCCTGCTGCTGACCGATATCAATATGCCGGGCACCCTGAACGGCGCGGGCCTGGCCAACCGGGTGCGCGAGCGCTGGCCGGGCATGCCGGTGCTGGTGATGTCCGGTTACGAGACGCCGCAGAGTTCCGGCATCCGCTACCCGGTGTCGTTCATCCGCAAACCCTGGACCATCGGGCAGATCCTCGACTGTGTCGATGAGGCGTTGAACGGGACGGGGGAATAAAGAGTGGGGCGGAAGGTGAGGCGCGAAGCGGCTTTCGACCACCCAGGACCTCGGGTCCTCGGTGATCGCAAGGGAGGGTGAGCTAGCGGCTCACTCTTTGACGCTCATGAACTCTTTGGCCCAGACGATGTAGTTCTCGGGCTGGGTGTAGGTGTGGGCCAGCTCGGTAGCGCTGAGGTCCGAGGCCTGGGTGAAGATCTGCCGCTGTTCGCGCAGGCAGTCGTAGGTGGCCTTGATCGCCGCGAAATACGCCGCGTGGCCGTCGACGATGATCTTCGCGCCCAGTTGCGCCAGGCGCGCATCGTCGCGCAGCGCCGGGTTGCCGTAGGTCACCAGCATCAGGGGCACCGACAGGTGCTCGGAGATCTGTTCCAGTTGCTCGAAATCCTTGACCCCGACCATGCAGATGCCGTCGGCGCCGGCGCGCTCGTATTGCTGGGTGCGGCTGATGATTTCCTGGATCGGCAGGATCGCCGCGTTGGTCCGGGCGATGATCGCCAGTTCCGGGTCGACCCGGGCTTCCAGCGCCGCGCGGATCTTGCCCACGCCTTCGGCGACCGAGATCAGGTCGGTGGACTTGCGTCCGAACTGGGCCGGCAGCAGGGTGTCTTCGATGGTCAGGGCGGCGACGCCGGCGCGCTCCAGCTCGACCACGGTGCGCATCACATTGAGGGCGTTGCCGTAGCCGTGGTCGGCGTCGGCGATCACCGGCAGTTGGGCGACGCGGCCGATGCGGGTGGCCTGCTCGGCGAATTCGCTCAGGGTGATCAGGGCGAAGTCAGGCGCGGCCAGCACCTGCAGCGAGGCGACGGAGCCGCCGAGAATGCCCACTTCGAACCCCAGGTCGGCGGCGATCCGCGCTGACATCGGGTCGAAGACGGAGGCAGTGTGGAAGCAGGAGTCTGAAGCGATCAACTCGCGAAAACTACGGCGTAAATCTTGATGAGACAGCCTGGACATACGAACTCCCGGAAGGAGGTAAAAGAGATGCCGACGATAGCGTCGAGTCAAAAATGCAATCGGTCGTCCAGCGAGCCTGTGTAGGAGGTTCGCTGCGAAAACCTGGGCAGATGAAGACGAAGCAAGCAGGTATGAAACGGCGGGTGACGCCGCACCGGATGGAAAAAGCCAGGCGGGCGCTCTTGTTATGGCCGGGGTGAAGGCTATCACGCCGCCGCGGCGAAAATGATGACGAATTCGTATGGGCCCATGCCAGAACGGCATAGGCCATGCCGGTTGTCATGGGCGCCAGGGCGGGTCGATCATGCCGATTGAGAGGGTTCGCTCATCACTGGTATTTATGGAAGCGTCGATCGCTCGCGACGAAAACGAGCACGCGCAGCGACGGTTCCCGCACCGCGGATCACGGGCATGGCTCAATAAAATGTCAGAATTTGAGTCCAGGTCTGGACCTTTTCCCCTGATGCGCAATCATTAGGACGTGGATACCCAAAGGAGAGACGCATGTTCATTCGGTCATTGACCCTCGCAACGCTGCTCGCTGTCGTCGGCCCCGCAATGGCGGCCGACAACGAAGGCCCTCTGGCCCAGGATCAGGGCAAGGCGCGCCCACTGATCGTGATCGCACCCAGCTCCGTGGACCCGACCCTGGTGGCGCTGAAGAAATCCCTCGACGAGCCGGCCAACCGCCAGGCCTTCAGCGAACGCAACATGGTGCTCTACACGGTGATCAACACCATTGGCCAACGCGACGGCAAGGACCTGGACCCGCAATCGACCATGGCGCTGATCCGCAGCCTGAAGCTTGGCGCCGGGGCGCAGACCAAGGTGATCCTGGTGGGCAAGGACGGCGAGAAGAAGCTCGAGCATTTCGGGGCCATCGAACTCAAGGAAGTCTTCAGCACCGTCGACCAGCTGCCGGCGGCGGAGAAGGAAGCCGTTGCGCCGACGTTAGCGCCGGTCTCGGAAGTCAAGGCAGCCCACGCCGGCAAGGCCGCCAAATCGGGTAAGCCAGCGGCGCCACCGAAACCGCTGGACGACTGAGCCCGGCCCACACCGTTTGCTGATCCATCCCATCGCGAGCAAGCTCGCTCCTACAGAAACACGCATGCCCCCTGTAGGAGCGAGCTTGCTCGCGAAGCGTTCTGATTGACCTCACCCGGCCATCAGGCATCGGTCACGACACCGCCAGCATTCCTTCCACTCTTGCTGCATCGCCATCGACCTCGGCGCTTTGCAATGTCCGGCTGACCCCGCGCACGATCATCTCGACCTCGCGTTCGTCGACGATCAGCGCTGGCAGCAGGCGGATGGTGCTGCCCCGGGTCACGTTGATCAGCAGTCCGTGATCCTGGGCCGCCCGGAGCGCCAGCTCGCGTTGTGGGGCTTTCAGTTCGATGCCGATCATCAACCCCAGGCCGCGCACCTGCAGGACCTGTGGGTGATCGGCCAGTTCCGTCCGCAGGCGTTGCAGCAGGTGCTCGCCCTGGCGCCTGGCGTTGGCCAGCAGGCCTTGTTGCTCGATGATCTCCAGCACGGTGCAGGCCACCCGGCAGGCCAGCGGGTTGCCACCGAAGGTGCTGCCGTGGCTGCCGGGGGTGAACAAGTGCGCGGCCTTGCCCCGGGCCAGGCAGGCACCGATGGGGATGCCGTTGCCCAGGCCCTTGGCCAGGGTCATCACATCCGGGACTACGCCTTCATGCTGGCAGGCGAACCACTGGCCGGTGCGGCCGATGCCGGTCTGGATCTCGTCGAGCATCAGCAGCCAGTTGCGCCGGCTGCACAGTTCGCGCACGCCCTTGAGGTAGCCGGGCGGGGCCAGGCGGATACCGCTTTCGCCCTGGATCGGCTCCATCAGCACCGCGGCGATACGCGGGCCGTGGGCCTGCGCGGCTTGCTCCAGGGCGGCCAGATCACCGAAGGGCAGCTTGAGAAAATCCCCCGGCAGCGAGTTCAGGCCCAGACGTACCGCCGGCCCGTCGCTGGCCGCCAGGGTGCCCAGGGTACGGCCGTGGAAGGCGTTCTCCATGACGATGATCAGCGGCCGCTCGATGCCTTTGTGCCAGCCGTGCAGCCGCGCCAGCTTCAACGCGGTCTCGTTGGCTTCGGCGCCGGAGTTGTTGAAGAACGCCCGGTCCATCCCGGCCAGGCGGGTCAGCCGCTGCGCCAGTTGCTGTTGCCAGTCGATGCCGTAGAGGTTGGAGGTGTGCAGCAGCAGGCCGGCCTGTTCGCTGATGACGCTGACCAGTCTGGGATGGGAATGGCCGACGCCCGTCACCGCCACGCCGGCCACCGCGTCCAGGTATTCGCGGCCGGCCTGGTCCCAGAGGCGCGTGCCCAGGCCGCGGGTGAAGCTCAGCGGCAGCGGCTGATAGGTGTTCATCAGGCAGGTGGCGGTCATGACGGGTAGCTCCATCTAGTGTGGTGTGCTGGCAGTATCGTTAGCCACCTGAGCTAGATAAACTCGTCAATTCTTTAATCATCTTCAAGTCAGGGTTGATAATGGATCTGTTCCAGGCGATGACGGTGTACGTGAAGGTGGTGGAGGCGGGGAACATGACTGCCGCTGCCCGCGAGTGCGGCCTGTCCACCACCATGGTCGGCAATCACCTGCGGGCCCTGGAGCAGCGCCTCGGGGTCAGCCTGCTCAGCCGCACCACCAGGCGCCAGCGCCTGACCGAGTTCGGCGCCGAGTATTACCAGCGTTGCCTGGCGGTGCTGGGGTTGGTGGCGGACTCCGAGCGCATGGCGGAACAGGTCCAGGGCGAGCCGTCGGGCACCCTGCGCATCACCGCACCGCTGACCTTCGGCACCGAGCGCCTGGCGCCGGCCCTGAGCGAATTCCAGCAGCGCTGTCCGCAGGTCAAGGTGGAACTGACGCTGGCCAACCAGCGCTTCGACCTGATCGACGGTGCCTTCGACGTGGCTTTTCGCCTGGGCAACCTGGACACCTCGTCGCTGATCGCCCGGCCCCTGGAGGACTACACCCTGACCATCTGCGCGGCGCCGGACTATCTACAGCGCTGCGGCACGCCACGAGTCCCGGAGGACCTGCAGCACCACAACTGCCTGGCGTTCGCCTATCCGGCCGGTGACGAGTGGAGCTCCACCGCCACCCAATGGCCGTTGCGCGGGCCCGAAGGGGACGTGCTGATCCCGGTGTCCGGTTCGCTGCTGACCAACACCTCGTCCGGCCTGCACCGCGCAGCGCGGGGTGGCCTGGGGGTGGTGATGATGCCTGATGCCCTGGTGGAAGAAGACCTGCAACAGGGGCGGCTGGTGCCCGTGCTGCAGGACTATCAATTGCCCCTGCGGGCGATGCACCTGCTCTACGCCCAGGACCGTTACCGCCTGCCCAAGCTGCGCAGTTTCGTCGAGTTCGCCTTGGAGAAATGGGGGCGCTAAGCAAGCGCCATGTCATGAAACAAAGACCCCGTCGTGCCGACCTGGCAGCGACGGGGTCTGGAGTGGCGCTATTTGCCGGTCAGTTCAACTCGACCGGTTTCAACTGTTCCCAGGATTCCACCGGCCCCGGGTTGGCCGGCTGGCTGCCACCGCCAAAACACACCGCCAGCTTGTTCAGCGCATTGATCGCGGTGGTGACCGCGCCTTCGGCCCAGCCGGCCGTCCAGGACACGTCATCGCCCGCCAGGATGAAGCGGTCGGGATTGCCCGTGTCGATGCCGCTCATGAACTGGGAAAAGATCCGCCGCTGATATTCGTACTGCCCTGGCAGGTTCATCTTGAAGGCGCCCAGGTACAGCGGCTGATCCTCCCAGTTGTGCTCCACGAACGCATTGACGGTGCTGTATTGCTCGTTGAGGTTGATCCCCGGATAGATGTTGTCCAGCAGGTTAGTGCACAGCTCGACATGCTGCGGCAACGGCGCGGGGCGGTCGCCGAGGAATTTCAGCGCATCGTCGTTCCAGGTGTAGGACAGGAAGATCCCGCTGCCTTTGTAGTCGCCCTTGCTGGCCGAGTAGTCGACCAGGTAAGTGCCGCGGGTCAGGCGGTCGGAGAGGGTGATGCTCATCTTGCGTTGCTCGTCGCCCACCACAAGGTCGTTCCAGAACGGGCGCTGGGTGGCGGCGAAAATCTTCGCCGACTGCATGTAGTGGGTGTACATGATGGCTTCCCAGGTATCGATGGGCAGCAGGCTGTTCATGGCGGGAAGGCTTTGCGGGTTCCCCGAGTAGCGCAGTTTGTCGAGGATCCGCACATGCGGGGTGTAGATGACGCTGGGGAAGTGGCACTGCTGGGTCTTTCGGGTGCGGGTGTCGGTGATGGCGACGCGGAAGGAACCGTCCGGTTGACGCTCGATGTGTCGCACCTCCTTGTGGAACGGGTCGTCGAACACCTCGCGCGACAGCGCTTCGACCGTGGTGTCCTCGCCCCAGTGCAGCATCACGTCCCCCAGTTCCTTCGGCGCCTTGGACCAGAGTCGTTGTGGCAGGCTCGAGGAGCCGTCGAACATCAGTTGGTGGTCGGCATCCAGGCCGGTGTACAGCACGCGCAGCAACTCGAGGATGCTGTTGGGGTAGTCGGTGTTCCAGCCGCCGGTGCCGAAGCCGATCTGGCCGAACAGGTCGATATCGGCCTTGCTCCAGCCGGAATTTTCCAGGAGCGCGGCGTAGAAGCTGACGTCGTCGCCGCTGGTTCCCGACTGAGGTTTGACGATGGCATTCCAGAGCTGCTTGATCTTCTGTTGATCGATGGAGCCCTCGGTCATGGCCTTTTCCAGATCTTTGAAGTGGTAGTTTTCCAGGAAGTCATCGAAGAACTGGTTTTCCAGCTCGACGTATTCCTGTGGCTTTGGAAAGGCCGGGTTGCCGTCCACTTCGTAATAGACCTTCTCTCCACGGTAATCGACCACCGTACTGATCGCCGCGGCAGTCCCCGGGTTGGGAAAGTCCGCCGAGTTTTCGGTCATGCCGACTTTGCGGAAGTAGTGGAACAGCGCCTTGCCCGACACCGGGAAACGCATCGCGCCCAGTTCACAGAGCACCTGGCTGCCCGGGTTTTCGGGGTCGCCCTGGACTTTGGAGTAGAGTCGTCCGCCGATGCGCTCGGAGGCTTCGACCACCACCGGGTGCAGGCCCATGCGCATGGCTTCATAGGCGGCGACCAGGCCGGCGACGCCAGCGCCGACGATCAACACTTTCTGCCCATAGTTCGCCGGGTCTACCTGGCAGGGGGGAAGCTTTCGATTAGCCGCGCTCTGCAAATAGTTGGCGTAGTGAAAGGGGAAGTCCGGAATCAGCGCAGTGACATCCTTGTTCATGCGCAGGGGAGAGCGGTTGGTTCTTGAAGGAATCGCAGACATGGGGTTTCTCCTTGAAAGTCATTTCCATGTGTTTCCACTTGCTCGATGGCTCTATATCCATAGTCGCCGAGGCTTCAGCCTAGAGCAGATTCCCGGGTTGTATAGGTTGGGCGGGGTTTGTGCCCGCACGAGCCGAAGGAACTAGGACTGCACCGCCGTGCACAACTCCACCAGCAGGCCGTCGGGGCAACGCACGTAGGACACGGTCTGCCCCCAGGGTTTTTCGCCGGGCGCGCTGAGTTCGCTGGCGCCGGCATCCAGTGCCCGCTGGTGGGCGGCGTGCACGTCTGCGCAGACCAGGCCGATTTCCATGCCCAGCGGCCTGGCCGAACTGTGGGCCTCGACGTGGCCGCCGTTGAAGTTCATTGCGCCCAGTTCATGGGCGGCGAAGGCGAGGGCGGTGGCGCCGGTTTCCAGTTCGCCGTAGGTGCCGGACTCATGGAGAAAACGGGTGGGCAGGCCGAAGGCGCGATTGAAGAAAGCCAGCGAGGCGCTGACATCCGGGACATAGAAAATGGTGTAGGCGAATTTCATGCTTGAGCGATCCTTGTTCATTGAAACTGGAGGGCCACGAAGGCCGGTTTATGTGTTGACCTGGCACCCGCTTGGGCGTGCGCTTGAGTAGGAGTGCCCGGTCGGTTTTGGCACTGAGCATTCAGGGTGCCGCGCAAGCGTACTACCCGATTCCAGGGACGATGATTTTCAATGGTTACAGATCGCTACCAGGCAGGTGTCGCGGCGAAAGGCTTGCTGGCGATGGCGGTCGTGAGGGCGCTATCGCGAGCAAGCTTCGCTCCTACAGAAGCGAGGAGTACGGGGCCTTAGCGCAACCGTTCAAGCATCTGGTAGTACCACATGCCTGCCGCCAGCATCGGGTTGCCCAGATGGTCGCCGAAGGGCACGCGGATGTGCTGGCAGGCGGCGAAGGTGTCGTAGTCGCCCAAGTGCCCGGTGATGGCCTGGGCCATGATCTCGCCCATGATGTGGCTGGTGGCGATGCCGTGGCCGGAGTAGCCCTGGCAATACCAGACGTTGTCCGAGAGCTTGCCCAGTTGCGGGATGCGGTTGATCACGATGCCCATGGCGCAGCTCCACTGGAAGTCGATGGCCGCGCCCTTGAGCGCCGGGAAGGTGCGTTCGATGCACGGGCGCAGTTCGCCGGCGATGTCCCGCGAGTCCTTGCCGCTGTAGTTGGCGCCGCCACCGAACAGCAGGCGGCCGTCGGCGGTCATGCGGTAATAGTCGAGCACGAAGCGGCAGTCGTAGACCGCCAGGTCCTGGGGGTTGAGGCGCTTGGCCAGGTCGCCCAGGGGCGCGGTGGTGACGATGCCGCCCATGGCCGGGAAGATCTTGCCCTTGAGTTGTTTCGGCTCCAGCTTGTGGTACACGTCGCCGGCCAGCAGCACCTGTCTGGCGTCGATGCGGCCCTGGGCGGTGATCACCGCCGGGCGCTCGCCGTGGACGATCTGCAGCACTTCGCTGTGCTCGAAGATCAGCGCGCCGAGGCTCTCGGCGGCGCGGGCTTCGCCGATGCACAGGTTCAGCGGATGCAGGTGCAGGTTGCGGGTGTTCTTGATCGCACCGTGGTACAGCGGGCTGTCCAGCACCTCGCGCAGCTGTTGCTGGTCCAGCAGGCTGACCTCGTCGCCCATGCCGCGGCGCACCGCTTCTTCATAGTCGGCACGCAGGCCGGCGAGGTGGCTGGGCTTGTAGGCGGCATGCAGGTGGCCGTGCTTGAGGTCGCAGGCGATGGCGTATTTGTCTACGCGCTGGCGGATGATCCGGTGCCCGCGCCAGCGCAGTTGCCAGATGAAATCGTCGACCTCGTCGCCCAGGGTGCGGCGCATCTGCTTGCGCATGGCCTCGTCGCCGGACAGGCTGCCGGTGACCTGGCCGCCGTTGCGCCCGGTAGCGCCCCAGCCGATCTTGTGGCTTTCGACCAGGGCCACTTTCAGGCCTTTTTCCGCCAGTTCCACGGCGCTGGCGACGCCAGTGAAACCGCCGCCGATGATCACCACGTCGACGCTCACCTGGCCTTGCAGGGGCGGGTAGGCGGTTTCGTCATTCAGGGTGGCGCTGTAGTAGGAAGGGCAGCGTTCGGCTGCCGGTGTTACCGGGTTGAATGCGGCTGTCATGGGTCGTTCTCGAATGCTGGGAAGGGGCCGGGCCGGCGCTATGACGCCGGCCAGCGCGTCACGCCTGGGTCAGGTACCAGCGCCAGTCCTGCTCGCCGACTTCGGCCATGAACTGGCGGTATTCGGCGCGCTTGACCGCCAGGTAGACCCCGAGGAATTCGCTGCCCAGGGCATTGCGGGCCCAGCTGGAGTTCTCCAGGGCGGTCAGCGAGGTCAGCCAGTCGGTGGGCAGCAGTTCGCTGGCCTGGGCATAGCCGTTGCCTTGCACCGGGTCGCCCGGATCGAGTTGTTCGCGCAGGCCGCGATGGATCCCGGCGAGGATCGCCGCGGCCGCCAGGTAGGGGTTGGCGTCGGCGCCGCAGATGCGGTGCTCGATATGCCGGCTGTTGGCCGGGCCGCCCGGCACTCGCAGGCTCACCGTGCGGTTGTCGACGCCCCAGGTCGGTGCCAGCGGCGCGTAGCTGTTGGCCTGGAAGCGGCGATAGGAATTGGCGTTGGGGCAGAACAGCAGCAGCGAGTCGAGCAGCGACGCGAGCATGCCACCCACCGCCTGGCGCAGCAGCGGGGTGCCGGCCGGGTCTTCGGCGGCGAACAGGTTGTGGCCCGCGGCGTCGGCGAGGCTCACGTGCATGTGCATGCCGGTGCCCGCCAGGTCATCGAAGGGCTTGGCCATGAAGGTCGCCTGCATCCCGTGCTGGTGGGCCACGGCCTTGACCAGGCGCTTGTAGCGCACCGCCTGGTCCATGGCCTCCAGGGCATCACCGTGCTCCAGGGTGATTTCCACCTGGCCCGGGGCGTATTCGGAAATCGCCGTGCGCGCCGGAATGCCTTGCAGCTTGCAGGCGGCGTAGAGGTCGGCGAGGAAGGGTTCGATCTGCTCCAGCTCGCGCAGGCCATAGACCTGGGTGTGCCGTGGCCGGCCGCCGTCGGCGTCCAGCGCCGGTTGCGGGCGGCCGTTGCTGTCGCGCTTGGTATCCAGCAGGTAGAACTCCAGCTCGCAGGCCATCACCGGGTGATATCCCTCGGCCTTGAGCTGGTCGATGACCTTGATCAACAGGTGGCGCGGGTCGGCGATGCTGGCCGGCAGGCCTTCCTGCGGGTGCATGCTGACCTGCACCGCGGCGGTGGGGATCTGTCGCCACGGCAGGCGCACCAGGCTGCCGGCCAGCGGGTAGGCGCGGCAGTCGATATCGCCGACGTCCCAGACCAGACCGGAGTTTTCCACGTCGTCGCCCTGCAGGGTCAGGCCGAGGATGGTGCTGGGCAGCGGGCGGCCGCTTTCATAGACCGCCAGCAGTTCTTCGCGGTGCAGCAGCTTGCCGCGCGGCACGCCGTTGGCGTCGAGGATGAACAGCTCGATCATGTCGATATCGGGGTTGGCGGCCAGGAAGCTACGGGCCTCATCAAGGGCTGCAAATTTCATGGTTCTCTCGCTTGCGCCATGACGGCGCGCAGGTTCGGTTCATGCAGCGGCGCCGGCATGGCCCGGTTGCAATGGCAGATAGCAAGGCGGCAAGGCTCGACGCGCAAAGGCGCGCGTTCAGAGCGAAAGCGAGAGATCCGGAGGGCGCGAGGAATGACGCAGGCGGGAGCGGCACAGAGCCATGGGCAGGTTGACCAGCAGTTTCATCGCAGGTCCCCGGGGTTGCCGTGGAGATCGCCGTGGGTGCGTTGTGTTGTCGCCATGCCAATGCCGATACGGCTGCACGGGGCAGCAGCGCATGTCTGGCAGGGCGGGTGGCAACACAAGGCGTTCATCGGCCGGCGGATCTCGTCAAGAATTCACGGACATTTCGTGCAAGTGAGGCTCACCGTTTTACCGGGACTGGTCCTCGCTGCCAAGGGGCGCGTCGCAAAATATTTAACACCGCCCCCCGGCAACGTAACGGAAAAAGTCCTCAGTAGATCCAGGGCACCAGGCGCCAGGTGTAGGCGCAGTAAGTGTCGTATTGCTTGCCGAACTCTTTGCGCAGCAAGGCTTCTTCGGCGTGGATGCGGGCGATCAGCGGGATCAGCATCAAGGCGGTCAGCAGCAGGCCGACCCCGGAGCGGAAGGCCAGGGCCCAGCCCACGCAATTGATCAGCAACCCCAGGTAACTCGGGTTGCGCAGGGTGCCGTAGATGCCGGTGGTCACCAGCTGATGGCCGGGCTGGATCGCCACCAGGCCGCTGAAGCGATTGCCCAGCACGAATACCGGCCACAGCCGCAAGATGCCGCCGGCGATAAAGAACACCACGCCGAACCAGCGCGTATCGGTGCCGCCAAAGGTCCAGAAATTCAGGCGGTCGGTGTAGGCGGGAAGAAAGGCCAGCAACAGCCCGAGGATGCCGAAGGCGGCGAGGACCCAGCGGTTTTCCCGATCTTCCTGTTTGCCGGGGCTCAGGTTGCCTTCGCTGAACTGGACCACGCCGGCCATCGCCAGCAAGGACAGGGCGATGACCCACAACGCCGGGTGGGAGAAGAACGCCACCAGCCCGCCCATGCCGAGGATGGCCAGGCCAAGGTAGACGAGGCTGGCGACCAGGCTGAGCGCCGCGAGTCTGGGAGAGTTACGCATGATGGCCCCTCACGAATGCCGAGGTGTATGCATTCAGTGTAGGTCCATCGTCGAGACAGCCCAGGTCGCCCGCGGCACCGCGTCGCCTGCATCGCCGGCAAGCCTGGCTCCTACAGAAGAGGAGGTGTTCACGCATGTCTGTAGCCGCTGCCGAGTAGCGCGAGGCTGCGCTCGAGGACGAAGTCCTCGCAAAACCTGCGCATGCGGTTTGCCTGTAGGAACGTGGTGCCCGGTTTTGCGGCCCCTGCGGTGCTGATCGCAGCCTCGCGGGCTCGGCAGCGGCTACAGGGACGCCATGGTGTTCCCGGCTTCTGTAGGAGCGAGGCTTGCCCGCGAGGCGGTGTATCTGACACCCCATCTCGCCTGGATCACCTACGGATGCACAGGCGGTTTCTCCGCCAACTGGGCGACCAGGAATTCGATAAAGGCCCGGGTCTTCTGCGGCACGCGCCGCGCCGATGGGTACACCGCATGGATGCTGATCGGTGGCGCCTGCCATTCGCACAGCACCGGCACCAGGCGGCCGGCGGCCAGGGCGTCGGCGACGATGAAATCGGGCAGCAGGGCGATGCCCATGCCGGCCTCGGCGGCCTGGGCCAGCAGGTCGCCGTTGTTGGCGTGCAGCGGGCCGGTGACGTGGACGCGCTGGGTGTCTTTGCCGTTGCTCAATTGCAGGCTGACTCCGCTTTGCAGGTAGCCATAGTTCAGGCACTGGTGGGCGGTCAGGTCGCGGGGCGTCTGCGGGATGCCGGCGCGCTTCAGGTAGTCCGGCGAGGCCACCATGATCCGCGGCGCCGGGGCCAGCAGCTTGGCGACCATCGAGGAGTCGGCCAGGCTGGCGATGCGGATGGTCACATCGAAACCGCCGCGCACCGGGTCCACCTGCTGGTCGCTGAGCACCAGTTGCAATTCGATGTTCGGGTGCTGCTCATGGAACAGCGGCACCAGCGGCCCGAGGCGGCGCAGGCCGAAGGACATCGGCGCGTTGACCCGCAGCACCCCGCGCAATTCGCCGATGCCGTCCCGCGCCCGTTGTTCCGCCTCGTCCACGGCGGCCAGGACTTCCCGCGCCGACTCGTAATACTCGGCGCCGGCTTCGGTCAGGTGCAGGCTGCGAGTAGTGCGGTGCAGCAGTTGCACGCCGATGGCTTCTTCCAGTGCCTGAATCTGTTTGCTGACTTTCGAGCGCGGCACGTCCATGGCCCGGGCCGCAGCGGCGAAGCCGTTGGCATCGACCGTAACGACAAACGCGCGCATGCATTCGATGCGATCCATGACTGTCCCTATTTTGGAATCAATGATTCTCGATTTTATGGAATTGTCCCTTTTTAATCCAGCCCCTAAATTAGCCACCAAGCCGGCAGCAAAGCCTCCCCAGCGGAACCCGCGCCGAGCTCCCGAATTTTGCAACTCAACGTTTGAACCTACTCGACATCAAAAGGAACGCGCCATGTCTATCCGTGAACTGCTCAACCCAAGCAACTCCGCCCTGATCCTGATCGACCACCAGCCACAGATGTCCTTCGGCGTGCAGTCGATCGACCGCCAGACCCTGAAGAACAACACCGTGGGCCTGGCCAAGGCGGCGAAGATCTTCAACGTGCCGACCATCTTCACTTCGGTGGAAACCGAGAGCTTCAGCGGCTACATCTGGCCGGAACTGCTCAGCGTGTTCCCGGATCACCAGCCGATCGAGCGCACCTCGATGAACTCCTGGGAAGACAAGAAGCTGGTGGAAGCGGTCAAGGCCACCGGGCGCAAGAAACTGATCATGGCCGCGCTGTGGACCGAGGTCTGCCTGAACTTCCCGGCCCTGGAAGCCCTGGCCGAAGGTTATGAGGTGTACATCGTCACCGACGCTTCCGGTGGCACTACCCAGGAAGCCCATGACATGTCGGTGCAGCGCATGATCCAGGCCGGCGCGGTGCCGGTGACCTGGCAGCAAGTGCTGCTCGAATTCCAGCGCGACTGGGCGCACAAGGAAACCTACGACGCGGTGATGGACCTGGTGCGTGAGCACAGCGGCGCCTACGGCATGGGCGTGGACTATGCCTACACCATGGTGCACAAGGCGCCGCAGCGTCAGGTCAAGTAAGCCAGCGACCAACGATAACGCGGTTTAGCAGAAGCACCGCGTCATCCAAATAACCGGCAAGTTGCAATAAAAAAGGGACGCTCTTATTGGAGCGTCCCTTCTTGTTTAATGAATCAACGGTTGATCAGCGACAACGACAAGTTGCACTTAGCAGAACCGGTCAATCACCCGAACTTCCGACTTGTTCTGCAGCGATTGCCATTCATTCTTCAGGGTATCGAGTACCCGTCCGATGAAGTCCCTGTCGGCGGCGGCTTTCTTGCCGACGTAGCCCTGGCCACGGCGGTACATTTTCAGGCGGGCCAGCAGGTCCTGGTTGTTCTTGTCGAACTCTTCTTCATGGGCGTGGGGCGACAGGCAGTCGATATGGACCTGGCCAGACTTGGCAATCCACAGGATGTGGCTGTCATGTTTGTCTTTCTGTGCCGCGAACATACGAGCCAGTTCATCAATAGTAGGTTGATTGTTCAGATTCATTTGTAAGCCCCTTGACCATTTCGATCTATCTAGTTGAGTCGCTAATTGATATCGCTACATCGGTAAGTTGAACCCTGATACCGGAAACAGGGCGACAGAGGGTGTCTGTCGGATACAGATAAGGCCCAGAGCCTGATGCGTGTAGTCGTCTTGATTAACTGCTACGCAATAGCGTCACAACGAAGAGAAGCAGCGTAAACCTGGATCAAGCTGCCGAAGTTTTCAGTTTCGGCCACAAGCATCTTGAGGAGTTTTCGCCAGCTTCCCGCCCTTTGTACTGGACGTTCATGCCAGGTCAGTTTCATCAATCTGCCTTGTGGGCAGTACACATCCGGGTTAACAGCTCGGCGGTCAGACGAGCTTGCTCATAACACCTTTGCCAAGTCTCCCGATCGGGGAGACGCCTGCATCATGCAAGGGCAAATTCGCCTCGTCAACGGTTTTGTAGTGAAAATTTTCAAGCACTACATATTGTCCGACAAAACCTTTCGGCACATGCCCGGAACGGGCTATCGCGACCGAAGGCAGGTAGAATCAAGGCCTTGAAACAGGTTCTTGAGGTTGCAGTGGTGGATTTACAGCAGGGCTTCGTCCTGACCCGGCACTGGCGTGACACGCCGGCAGGCACGGAAGTCGAGTTCTGGTTGGCGACCGATGCCGGGCCGCGCCAGATCCGCTTGCCGGTGCAGACCTCCGTGGCCTTCATTCCCGCCGAACAGCAGGAACAGGCCCGGCGCCTGCTGACCGACGATCGCGATGTCGAATTGCGTCCCCTGGGCCTGTGCGACTTCCAGCACCGCCCGGTGCTGGGCCTGTACTGCCCGCAGCACAATCAATTGATCCGCCTTGAAAAGACCTTGCGCCGCGCCGGCGTCGAGGTGTTCGAGGCCGATGTGCGGCCGCCCGAGCGCTACCTGATGGAGCGCTTCATCACCGCGCCGGTGTGGTTCGGCGGTACTCCGGGCGAGGGCGGGATGCTGCTGGAGGCGCAGATGAAGCCGGCGCCGGACTACCGACCGTCGTTGAAGCTGGTGTCGCTGGATATCGAGACCAGCGAGACCGGCGAGCTGTATTCCATCGCCCTGGAAGGCTGTGGCCAGCGCCAGGTGTACATGCTCGGCCGTGCTCGCGAGGACGACAGCGCGGTGGACTTCGACCTGGAGTTCTGCGCCAGCCGCGAGCAGTTGCTCGAGCGGCTCAACCAGTGGCTGGCGCGGCACGATCCGGACGCGATCATCGGCTGGAACCTGGTGCAGTTCGATCTGCGGGTGCTGCACGAACACGCGCGCCGCCTGGCGGTGCCCTTGCGCCTGGGGCGTGGTGGCGAGGAGATGCAGTGGCGCGAACACGGCAGCCGTACCCATTATTTCGCCGCGGCCGCCGGGCGCCTGATCATCGATGGCATCGAAGCCCTGCGCTCGGCGACCTGGAGCTTCCCGTCCTTCAGCCTGGAAAACGTCGCCCAGACCCTGCTCGGCGAAGGCAAGTCGATCGACAACCCTTACCAGCGCATGGACGAAATCAACCGTATGTTCGCCGAGGACAAGCCCGCCCTGGCGCGCTACAACCTCAAGGACTGCGAGCTGGTGACGCGGATTTTCGCCAAGACCGAGCTGCTCACCTTTCTTCTCGAGCGGGCCACGGTCACCGGCCTGCCGGCCGACCGCAGCGGCGGTTCGGTGGCGGCCTTCACCCACCTGTACATGCCACTGATGCACCGCCAGGGCTTCGTCGCGCCGAACCTCGGCGAGAAGCCGCCGGAGGCCAGCCCCGGCGGTTTTGTCATGGACTCGCGGCCGGGTCTGTACGAGTCGGTGCTGGTGCTGGACTACAAGAGCCTGTACCCGTCGATCATCCGCAGCTTCCTGATCGACCCGGTGGGGCTGGTGGAAGGCTTGCGCCAGCCGGCGGACGACGAGTCGGTGCCGGGCTTTCGCGGCGCGCGGTTTTCCCGCAGCCGGCATTGCCTGCCGTCGATCGTCGCCCGGGTCGCCGAGAGCCGCGAAGTGGCCAAGCGCGAACACAATGCGCCGCTGTCCCAGGCGCTGAAGATCATCATGAACGCCTTCTATGGCGTGCTCGGTTCCAGTGGCTGCCGCTTCTTCGATCCGCGCCTGGCCTCGTCGATCACCATGCGCGGCCACGAAATCATGCGCCGCACCCGCCAGCTCATCGAAGCGCAGGGCCACAAGGTGATCTACGGCGACACCGACTCGACCTTCGTCTGGCTCGGCAGCGCCCACGCCGAGGTGGATGCCGCGCGCATCGGCCGCGCCCTGGTGCAGCACGTCAACCAGTGGTGGCGCGATCACCTGCGCGATGAATACGGCCTGGAAAGCGCCCTGGAACTGCAGTTCGAAACCCACTTCAGCCGCTTCCTGATGCCGACCATTCGTGGCGCGGAGGAGGGCAGCAAGAAGCGCTACGCCGGCCTGGTGACCCGCGCCGACGGCACCCAGGAGATGGTCTACAAGGGCCTGGAAGCGGTGCGCACCGACTGGTCGCCGCTGGCCCAGCAGTTCCAGCAGGAGCTGTACCAGCGGATCTTCCATCGCCAGCCGTACCAGGATTATGTGCGCGACTACGTGCGGCGCACCCTGGCCGGCGAGCTGGACGAGCAACTGGTGTACCGCAAGCGCCTGCGCCGCCAGCTGGACGACTACGAACGCAACGTGCCACCCCATGTACGCGCCGCGCGCCTGGCCGACGAATACAACCAGCAGCACGGCCGGCCCCAGCGCTATCAGAACGGCGGCTGGATCAGCTACGTGATCACCCTGGCCGGTCCCGAACCCCTGGAAAACCGCACCGCGGCCATCGATTACGATCACTACGTGACCCGCCAATTGCAGCCGGTGGCGGATGCCATCCTGCCGTTCGTGCAGGATGATTTCAGCACCCTGGTGGGTGGGCAGATGGGGTTGTTCTAGGAGGCATCTCGTCGTAGCCGCTGCCGAGGCTGCGAACGACTTGGGCGGCATTCCGACGTAGCAGGCGCAAAACCTGAGAACGCGTTGAGTCTGGATAACCGCGATGTCCCCCATTACGGCTGCTTCGCGACCGATCGCAGCCTCGCGGGCTCGGCAGCGGCTACAGGGAAGGGCTCAGTCGTCGACCGAGGTGCAAATGCCGCTGGCGCCTTGCTTGCCGCTGTAGGTCACGACCACCGAATCGTCATCCTCAACGCTGATGGACACCATGATGCCCGCGCCCTTGGCCTCGAAATAACGCTCGTTGACGGTCTTGGTCTGGGCCTCTTTGCCGTTGATGAACACCGGTCCCCCTTCCTCCGCGCTGACTGGAATATTGCCCGGACAGTCGACGTTGAACAGCGGGATGCCTTCGGCGTGGGCGGCGCTGGCGACCAGCGACAGGGCGCAGCTAAGGAGGATTTTTTTCATCGTGGACTCCTTCAGGAAACAGGCAGAAGCCCGGGTGCGGCAGGGGGCTCCGTTAGCGCTGAAGCTTAGCGTATGGCGTGCCTGGGTAAGGGATTGGCGGCGATTTTAATGATATGAAAGGTTGTCTGGGCATATTGTCGGACAATAAAAATCGTGGACGAGGCGCCGATCTCTGTGTCAGTTTTTCCCCGCCTTGAATAGGGCGAGTGATAGGACGATCTCGCTAACAGGTCGCCGTGGTCTATCGGAAATTTTCAGCGTTGAACAAGGATGTAAATGATGTCAAAAGCCAAAGAAAATGCCGGTTTTTCGGCAGCTCCAGGCAGCGATGCCTACCAACTGATCACTGCCTTCAGCCATGCCTATGACCGTGGCGGCGCGGAGCTGGTGAATGGCAAGCCGTCGTACACCGCGGACCAGGCCGCCGACCAGATCCTGCGCAAGAACCTGTCCTGGCACGACCAGAACGGCGACGGCAAGATCGAGCTGAGCTATAGCTTCCTCACCCGCGAACCGGCCAACTACAACCCCAAGCTGGGCACCTTCAGCGAGTTCAGCGCGTTGCAGAAAGCCCAGGCGTTCCTGGCCCTGCAATCCTGGTCGGACGTGGCCAATGTGAGCTTCAACGAAGCGGCGAGCGGCGGTGACGGGCACCTGAGTTTCGGCAACTACAACGTCAGCACCGGTGGCGCGGCCTTCGCCTACCTGCCTTCGGGCAGCAGCTATGACGGCCAGTCCTGGTACCTGATCAACGATCAGTACCGGGTCAACGAAACCCCGGGCAACGGCAACTACGGTCGCCAGACCCTGACCCACGAAATCGGCCACAGCCTGGGCCTGTCCCATCCGGGCGCCTACAACGCCGGCAACGGCAACCCGACCTACAACGATGCCACCTACGCCCAGGACACGCGCGGCTACAGCCTGATGAGCTACTGGAGCGAGAGCAACACCGGGCAGAACTTCAGTAAGGACGGCGGTGGCGCCTACGCTTCGGCCCCCTTGATGGACGACATTGTGGCGGTGCAGAAACTCTACGGTGCCAACCACGAGACCCGCGCCGACGACACCGTGTACGGCTTCAACTCCAACACCGGGCGCGATTTCTACAGCGCCAGCTCATCCGCCTCCAAGCTGGTGTTCTCGGTGTGGGACGGCGGCGGCAACGACACCCTGGACTTCTCCGGCTTCACCCAGAACCAGAAGATCAACCTCAACGAGGGCTCGTTCTCCGACGTCGGCGGCCTGGTGGGCAACGTGTCCGTGGCCCATGGCGTGACCCTGGAAAACGCCATTGGCGGCTCGGGCAACGACCTGCTGATCGGCAACGCCGCGGCCAACATCCTCGAAGGCGGTGCCGGCAACGACATCCTCTACGGCGGCGGTGGTCGCGACACGCTGTGGGGCGGGGCAGGGGCGGACACCTTCGTGTTCGGCGCGGCATCCGATTCGACCTTCGATGAGCCCGACTGGATCATGGATTTCACCAGCGGCCAGGACAAGATCGACCTCAGCGGCCTGGCGCAGTTCGCCTCGGGCCAGGCGACCCTGAACTTCGTCAGCGGCTTCACCGGCCATGCCGGCGACGCGATCCTGACCTACTACGCCGAGACCGACCAGACCAGCTTGCTGGTCGACCTCACTGGCCTTGGCGCGGTGGACTTCGCCGTGGGCACCATCGGCCAGGCGGCGACCACCGATATCGTGGCCTGATCGATAGCAACGAAAACGGCTCGCCATGGCGCGCCGTTTTTTTTGGCCGCTACCCTTGGCTGACGATGATGGCCCCAAGGCCTGCAACCATCCTTGGGGCGCTATCGCCAGCGAGGGTTTTCCGGGGCTTTTCAGTTCTTGTCGATATCGATGTTGCGGGTTTCCCGCAGGCAGGTCAGGCCGACGAGCAGGCTGACCCCGGTGATCACCACCGGGTACCACAGGCCGTAGAAGATATCGCCGGT
Organism: Pseudomonas sp. T8; assembly: GCF_024610635.1. Lineage (NCBI taxonomy): Bacteria > Pseudomonadati > Pseudomonadota > Gammaproteobacteria > Pseudomonadales > Pseudomonadaceae > Pseudomonas > Pseudomonas sp. T8. The sequence goes on along the minus strand of NZ_CP102374.1, from coordinate 1,646,954 downwards.
GTACACCACCAGGGCGAAGGACACGGTGGGCAGGAAGCCGCCGAACCAGCCGTTGCCGATGTGGTAGGGCAGGGACATGGAGGTGTAGCGGATGCGGGTCGGGAACAGCTCGACCATCAGCGCCGCCAGCGGGCCGTAGCACATGGCGGCGATCAGGATCAGGGCGACGATCAGCACCACGACCATGGTTTTGTTGACGTTCTGGATGTCGGCCGATTGCGGGTAGCCGGCCAGGGTCACGGCACCGCGCAGGGCGGCTTCGTCGAAGCCGTCGATCTGCACCTCGCCGACGTTGACCTGCACCGGGCTGCCGGCCGGCGCGGCGACGCTGGTGTAGGGCAGGCCCTGCTTGACCAGGAAGGTCTTGACCTTGTCGCACGGGCTGTCGAAACGCGCCTTGCCCACCGGGTCGAACTGGAAGGTGCAGGTGGCGGGGTCGGCCAGCACGCTGATCGGCGCCTGGCGGCTGGCCTGGTCGATGGCCGGGTTCGCGTAGTGGGCCAGGGACTTGAAGATCGGGAAGTACAGCGCGGTGGCCAGCAACAGGCCGACCATCAGCACCGGTTTGCGGCCGACCTTGTCCGACAGCCAGCCGAAGAAGATGAAGAACGGCGCGCCGATCACCACGCTGATGATCAGCAGCATGTTGGCCAGGGCCGGGTCCATCTTGAGGAACTGGGTGAGGAAGAACAGCACGTAGAACTGCGCGGCGTAGAAGGTCACCGCTTGCCCGGCGTTGATGCTGAACAGGGCGATCAGCACCACCTTGAGGTTTTCCCATTTACCGAAGGACTCGCGGATCGGCGCCTTGCTGGCCTTGCCTTCTTCTTTCATCTTCAGGAAGGCCGGCGACTCGTGCAGGCTCAGGCGAATCCAGGTGGAAATGCCCAGCAGCACGATCGACAGCAGGAACGGCAGGCGCCAGCCCCAGACTTCGAACTGGTCGCCGGTGAAGTAGCGGCAGCCCAGCACCACCAGCAGCGATAGCAGCAGGCCGAGGGTCGCGGTGGACTGGATCCAGCTGGTGTGGAAACCGCGCTTGCCCTGGGGCGCGTGCTCGGCGACGTAGGTCGCGGCGCCGCCGTATTCACCGCCCAGGGCCAGGCCCTGGAGCATGCGCAGGGCGACCAGGATGATCGGCGCGGCGATGCCGATGCTCGAGTAGGTCGGCAGCAGGCCCACGGCGAAGGTCGCCAGGCCCATGAGAATGATGGTGGCGAGGAAGGTGTACTTGCGCCCGATCATGTCCCCCAGGCGACCGAACACCAGGGCGCCGAACGGCCGTACCACGAACCCGGCGGCGAACGCCATCAGGGCGAAGATAAAGGCGGTGGTGTCGTTGACCCCGGCGAAGAACTGCTTGCTGATGACCGCCGCGAGGGCGCCGTAGAGGAAAAAGTCATACCACTCGAAGACCGTCCCCAGGGACGAGGCGAAGATGACTTTCTGGCTTTCCTGGCTGGTGGGCGCGGCGGCGGCCGCGTCCAGCGATTGAGCATGTTCCGACATATCGATATCCCTCACAGTGATTGTTTTTGTTGTTCCACTGTCGGCGCCGGCGTGGCGTCGCTATCTTCTGTGCCTGCCTCTGTAGGAGCGAAGCTTGCTCGCGATAGGCCCTTGAACCTTGCATCGCTCTTGCGGCCATCATCGCGAGCAAGCTCGCTCCTACAAGGGTTCAACGATCAGGCGGGGGTAACGGTTTGTTTTTCGGCGGCAGGGCTCCTGGTCGAGGTAGTGAGAATCAGCTCGGCGGCCTTCTCGGCGATCATCAGCGTCGGCGAACAGGTATTGCCGGAGGTGATGTACGGCATGATCGAGGCATCGGCGATGCGCAGGCCGGGGATGCCATGCACCCGCAGCTCGGCATCGACCACCGCATCCGTGCCCTGGCCCATGCGGCAGGTGCCCACCGGATGGAAGATGGTGGTGCCGATGCGCGCAGCGGCTTCGTGCAGTTGTTCTTCGCTGCGCAACTCGGCCCCCGGCAAGTACTCCGTGGGCTTGAAGGCTTGCAGGGCCGGCGCGGCGACGATGCGCCGGGTCAGGCGAATGGCGTCGGCGGCGACCCGCAGGTCTTCCGGGTGGCTCAGGTAGTTGGGCTGGATCAGCGGCGCCGCCTGCGGGTCGGCGGAGCGGATTTCCACCCGGCCACGGCTTTGTGGACGCAGGTCGCAGACCGACGCGGTAAAGGCCGGGAAGGCGTGCAGCGGTTCGCCGAAACGCTCCAGCGACAGTGGCTGTACATGGTATTCGAGGTTGGCCGAAGTCTGCTCCGGCCCTGAGCGGGCAAAGGCCCCCAGCTGGCTCGGCGCCATGGACAGCGGGCCGCTGCGGTCGTACAGGTAGCGCAGGCCCATGCCCAGCTTGCCCCACAGGCTGCCGGCGATCTGGTTCAGGGTGCGGGCGTTTTCCAGCTTGTAGATCAGCCGCAGTTGCAGGTGATCCTGCAGGTTGCCACCAACCCCCGGCAGCTCGTGGGCGACGCCTATGCCTAAGCGTTGCAGCAGCGCGGCGGGGCCGATTCCCGAACGTTGCAGGATGCTCGGCGAGCCAATGGCGCCGGCGCTGAGGATGATTTCACGACGGGCCTTGAAGGTCTGCGGCTGGCCCTGGTGACGGGCGCTGACCGCGGCCGCGCGGCCGTTTTCCAGGAGCACGCGATCGACCTCGACCCCGGTCAGCACGGTGAGGTTGGGCCGCTGGCGGATCGGCTTGAGGAAGGCCTTGGCGGCGTTCCAGCGCACCCCGGCTTTCTGGTTGACCTGGAAGTAGCCGCAGCCTTCGTTGTCGCCGCCGTTGAAGTCGTCGACGCTGGCGATGCCGCTCTGTTCGGCGGCGCTGCGGAAGGCATCGAGGATTGGCCATGACAGACGCTGGCGCTCGACCCGCCATTCGCCGGCGGCGCCGTGAAACTGCGAGTCGCCAGCAAAGTGGTTTTCGCTTTTGCGAAACAGCGGCAGAACGTCCTGCCAGTTCCAGCCGGGATTGCCGTCGGCGGCCCAGCACTGATAGTCGCCGGCCTGGCCGCGCATATAGATCATGCCGTTGATCGACGAGCAGCCGCCCAGCACCTTGCCGCGCGGGTAGCTCAGGCTGCGGCCTTGCAGGCCGGGTTCGGCTTCGGTCTTGAAGCACCAGTCGGTGCGCGGGTTGCCGATGCAGAACAGGTAGCCGACGGGAATGTGAATCCAGGGGTAGTTGTCGCGGCCACCGGCTTCCAGCAGCAGGACGCGGTGGGCCGGGTTGGCGGACAGCCGATTGGCCAGCAGGCAACCGGCGGGGCCGGCGCCGACCACTATGTAGTCGTATGGATCGAAGGCAGGCAGCATCCATGACCTCGCTTTATCGTTCTTGTTGGGCTCATCCTAGTTGTTAGCTTTCGTTAAAAGAATGTTAGTTTTTGCTCAGCTGCTGTGCGTTTTTAAACAGTGGCTTCCCCCGGCATCTGCAAGGAAGAGTCATGTTCGACTGGAACGACCTGCGGTTTTTTCTCGAGCTGCAACGCAGCGGTCGCTTGCTGACCGCGGCCCAGCGGCTGAAGACCACCCACGCCACGGTGGCCCGGCATATCGAGGCGATCGAGAAAAGCCTGGGCACCGCGCTGTTTGTCCAGCATGCCCAGGGCTACGAACTGACACCGGCCGGGGAGGCCTTGCTCAAGCACGCCGAGGCCATGGAGAACGTGGCCTTGCTGGCCCAGGAGGAAATCACCCAGTCCACCGCGCCCCTGGGCAAGATCCGCGTGGGCGTCACCGAGGGCCTGGGCATCATGTTTCTCGCCAGCCGCCTGCGCGGTCTGTTCGAGCGTTATCCGGGGCTGGAGGTGGAACTGGTGGCGGTGCCGCGTTTTGTCAGCATCCTCAACCGCGAGGCGGAGATCAGCATCCACCTGGAGCGGCCCAACGCCGACATGCTGGTGACCCGCAAACTCACCGACTACCGCCTGGCCCTGTACGCCAGCCAGGCGTACCTGGACCGCGCGCCGCCGCTGCGCAGCCGCGAGGACCTGGGGCGACATGCCTGGATCGATTATGTCGACGACCTGCTGTTCAGCCAGGAACTGAAGTTCCTCAACAGTTTCTGCCGCAACCCCCAGGTGGTGTTCCACAGCACCAGCGTGATCGCCCAGCAACAGGCCGCGCGCTCCGGCCTGGGCATTGCCGTGCTGCCGTGCTACATGGCCGCCGGCGATCCGCAGCTGGTGCCCTTGCTGCCCGGCGAGAGCATCCAGCGCGCCTACTGGATCAGCACCCGGCGCGACCTGCACAAGTCCGTGCGCCTGCGGGTGGTGTGGGATTACCTGGTCGAGCTGTGCGCGGCCGAGCAGGGCTTGCTGCTCGCCGAGTCGACGCCGGAAACCGGCTAGGGCAATTGTTTTTTGTAGGAGCGAGCTTGCTCGCGATGGGCGTCAACGATGACGCGTATCACCTGGATGAGCGCGTTGCTTTTGCGTTCATCGCGAGCAAGCTCGCTCCTACAGGGGGGGGGCGGATCAGCTCTTTTTCGCTGCACCCTTGAGCTGCACCAACTGCCGCGCTTGCTCGGAGCAGTCCTTGGCCTGGCTGACCATGGCCTCGAACGGCGCGCTGACGATGTCCTCATGGCTCAGCCAGCGTTTTTTCTGGCTCAGGCGGTAGTGGTAGCGGTACTCGCCCTTGACCCGTTCGCTGCGCAGGTCCATGTCGAACCAGGGCGAGCGCACGTTGCAGGCCTTGACGTCCTTGTCCAGCTGGGCGCCGGAGAGGGTAATGGTGTAGCGCAGGGTATTGGCGTCACCGATGTACAGGTCCGCCAGCTGGCCGTTGCGGCGATAGTTGACCAGGAAGTCCCAGTCGCCCTCCAGGGCCGGGCTCTTGTAGAAGTAGCTGCCGGAGATGTTTTCCAGTGGCTTGAGGTCGGTCAGGGAGGCCTTGACCCGGTAAGTCTTGGGGGCGACGAAAGCGGTCGGCTCGCGATCGATCTGGCAGTCGCGCAGTTCCCGGGTGAAACGCTCGCACAGGCTCTGGTCGTTGCTGGCGATGCCGTTCTGGTTGTCGGACACCATCAGTCGCATCAGCTCCATGTGGCTGAATTCGATACGGGCGTTGACCCGGGCCTGGCCGGCGCGATCGAAGTGTTCCTGCTTGTCCAACACGATGCTGGTGTCCGGCGCTTCCAGCGGAATGTAGTCCTGGCGCACCTGGCCGTTGGCGTCGCTGACAAAGGCCCAGCGCTCCTGGATGTCCGGCATGCTGCGGCCCGGGTCGAACACCGGGTTGGTCGGGTCCAGCCACCACACTTTGCCGTCGACCTCGGCCCGCACGATGGCATGGTTCGGCGCGTGGGTGCCGGGGATCAACAGTGGCGCGACGACGTTCTCGCGACTGACCCAGGCCGTCTCGGCCTTGATCCCGCTGGCCTTGAGCATGGCCGCCAGGAGCACCGCCAGGTCCTTGCAGTCGCCATAGCCGCGCTGTTCGATCTGCTCCAGCTCGAACGGCACGTAACCGCGTTCGGTGGCGCGCCAGTCGCCCAGGTAGCGGTAGTTGTCGTTGATGTGCTGCATCAGCCCGGCGACTTTCTCGGCGGGCGGCAGCTCGCGCAGGCCGGCCACGGCCTTGGCGCTGGCCGGCGGCAGCGGCGTGGCGAGGATTTGCTGGTAGCGCTGGGCCAGTGGGCCGAAATAGTCCTGCACCTCGGTGCTGCTGCCCAGCTCGACCCGCGGCACCTGCCGGATAAAGCCGATCGAGGGTTCATTGATGTAGTTGAGGAAGACCGGGGCCTTCTGCTCGATGGTGAGTTTTTTCCGATCGCTGGAGGCCGTAAAGCGGTAGTCGTCCATCTGCTCGCTGCGCCAGATGATCGGGCGCGTGGCGCGGTAGGTGATCTTGAAGCTGTCCTGGCGCACCGGCTTGGGGCCGAACTGCAGCACCGAGTGGAACTGCCCCAGCAGCGGTTTGGCCGCGTAGTGCTGCTGCACGGTGTAGCTGAGCCGGGTGCCGACCCGCAGGTTGGGGAAGGCCAGGGACGTCTGTTTCTCGCGCAGGAAACCCTGTTCCGGATTCGGTGCGGTACGCGTATCGATCTGCGCCGGCGCCAGCGCCACGGGCTTGCCGCCCGGCTGGGTGAATTCGGCTTTGCGCAGTTCGAAGCCATCGGTTTCGGCATAGCTGAAGTCGATGCGCGAAAGCATTTCCCGGCCCGCCGGGGTGAGGATGGTGTAGTGCTGGGTGGTGGTGCAGTCGCTGCTGTGGTCGGCGTTGAACTGGCATTCCATCACGGCGTCGGCGGCCAGGGCAGCTTCCGATTGCGGTTGATAGGCAGCCAGGGCTTGCCAGGAGAGCAGTCCGAGACCGGCGCAGATCAGGGGACGGTAAAGCGGAAAACGGTACATGAGCGCCTCGGGTGAATCATTGAAATCAGCCACCTCGCACACGGCGAATCGCGCGTGACAGGCGGGTGGCTAGCGGGGGAGGCGCCAAATGATAATTTATCGCAATACGGATTTACAGCATTGTCTGACAATTAGTGTCGGCTGTAAGGCCCGAGATAGAGCGGTTTATTCGGATCAGTCGAGATCGTTGGACAGCGGGAGAGGGCGTTCGCGGCGCTGGAATTTTTCCTCGAAACAGGGTTTTCGTCCCCGCAGATATGGCGCAAAGCCATATCTGCAAGCTGAACGCTTCCAGGTGGTTTTCCGTTGTTTTCGCAAGAAGTCGCTCGGCGGATTTTGCGAAACAATTTGTTACGAGATCGCCGCCCGCGGGCTCAGCCGTCGAGCAGGTCGGTGCCGTAGGAGTTGTCGATCACACAGCGCCAGGCGCCCGACGGCTCATGGCGAAAGACATAGGTGGCGCGCCGTTCCAGGGTGCTGGCGATGCCGTCGCGGTCCAGGGTGTCGAGCAGGGTGTGCATGATCACCAGCGCGGTGCCGGCGCCTTCGATGACCTGCATCGCGCCTTGCCGGACCACCATGCTGTGGTTGAAGTGCTCGGCGATGGCCACGAAGGCCCGGCGGATCTGTTCCTTGCCCCGGGCTTCCAGGCCCGGCTTGACCACCAGCGTGGCGTCCTCGGCGTAGAAATCCATCAGGCTGTCGAAGTCTTCGGCGGTGATGGCGCGGTCGGCGGCTTCGATCAGGGTTTTCAGCGGATGGGCCGGCATGCTCGTTCCTTGCGGTTTCAGTTGTGGATCTCGAACGCCGTGCTGCCCAGGCGCTCGCCGTTGACCAGGATATGCAGCTCATGACGCCCGGGATAGTGGCGGCGGGTGGTCAGTTCGCGGATGTGCTGGGCGCGGCCGAGCTGTTCCCGGGCCTTGGCGGGCAGGGTGAAGGCCTTGAGCTTGAACACCTTGGCGCTGGTGCCGCCGGAGGCCTTGACGTAGTCGATGGCGTAATCCACCACCAGGCGCTGGCTGGCGTCGGCGGTGGACTCCAGGGCAAAGGACAGATTGATCCGTTCCCCCAGGCGGATCACCGCCGGCTCGACCCGCAGACCCTGCAACTTCACCTGCGGCGCCTGCCCGGCGCCGATGATCGCCAGCGCCCGGCGATTGCCCTGCTTGATTAGGCTGCGCAAGGCGTGGCGGGCGATCCAGGCGGTGTGCGGGTTGTCCAGGGACCAGCCTTCGATCAGCGCCAGCACCCAGTCGGGATGGTCCTTGGTGATGTCGTTGAGGTGATTGGCCACCGACTTGCGCACATACAGGCTGGGGTCCGCCTTGAGGCGTTCGAGGATAGGCGCCGCCAGGCTTGGGTCGGCCTGGATCCGCTCCAGGCGGAACGACCAGGGCAGGCGCGGGCGGCTGCCTTCGCTGGCCAGGCGGCGCACATGTTCGTTGTCGTCCCGGGCCCAGTCCCGCATCACCGCCAGGGTGCGCGGCAGGTCATTGGCGAGGAACGGGCGGATGGCGAACTCCGAGGAGCCGAAGGCGGTGAAATACTTGAGCGCCTGCATCGAGCGCTCGAAGGCGTGGCTGCCGTAGCTGGCCACATAGTGCGGCAGGAACATGCAGACGAAGCGGCTGTTCAGGCGCGGGGCCAGGTCGTACAGCCGTGCGAGGTTGGCCTCGTAATCCGCCGGCAGTACCGCCTGCAGGCTTTCGCTGACCCGCGCCAGGCGTTGCATCACCGAGAGGTCAGCGAGGCCCTGTTTCGCCTGGGCGAGAAAGCCGCGGTGGTCGAACGCCGGGTACACCGCGAGCATTTCCCGGGCGATGTGTTCCAGGCGTTCGACGTTGAAGATTTCCTTGAGGGCGGGGGCGCTGGGGCTGGCTGCGGTCATCGGCGTATCCATTCGGGACGGGGCGTCGAGCACTGTAGCGCAACTGACTGACAGATGATGTCAGGAGCCCAGGGGATGGAGTCAGGCCTGACGCCATCGCGAGCAAGCTCGCTCCTACAGGGATCGTGGTGCTTTTCTGTAGGAGCGAGCTTGCTCGCGAAAGATCTCAGCCGCACCGCATAGCTCGATGTTCAGCGCGGTGGCGGCAACACGCCTTCGGCCTGCTCGTCCTGCTCATCCGCCTCGAACAGCCGCGCCAGTTCGGCCCGGGCTTCCTGGGCCGATTGCAGGATCTTGGCGTGGTCGTCGTAGATCGCGTGCTGGGCTTCGAGCACCTGTTCGTCGTGGGCGGTGAAGCGCTTGATCCGCGAGTCGGCCTGGGCGTGGGTCAGGCCCAGGCCGATCAGCGCCTTGCGGCTCATTTCCAGGCTCGAGTAGTAGGTTTCCCGCACCGCCTCGGCACCCAGGTCCACCAGCTTGTGCACGTGCTGGCGGTTACGGGCGCGGGCGATGATCTTGATGTGCGGATAGAGCTTGCGCACCACCGCCGCGGTGTTGATGTTGGTCTGCGGGTCGTCGGTGGCGATCACGAAGTATTCCGCCTCGCCGACCTTGGCCGCCTTGAGGATTTCCGCGCGCATCGGGTCGCCGTAGAACACCGGCATGCCGCCGAAGCTGCGGGTCAGCTCGATGGTGTCGACCGAGGTGTCGAGGGCGACGAAAGGGATCTTCTGCGCTCGCAGGATCCGCGCGACGATCTGGCCCATCCGGCCCATGCCGGCGATCACCACCCGTGGCGCGTCGGTTTCGATCTCGCGGTATTCGGCGGGCATCTCCACGGGCTTGGCCTTGGGCTGCAAGAAGCGCGCGCAGGCCAGGAGCAGCAGTGGGGTCACGGCCATGGACAGGGTGATGGTCAGCACCAGCAGGTCATACAGGCGCGCCTCGAACAGGCCCTGGTCGCGGCCGATCTTGAACACCACGAAAGCGAATTCACCGCCGGCCGCCAGCACCACGCCCAGGCGCACCGCGCTCAAGCGCCCCAGGCCACCGGCCAGGCGCCCGACCACGAACAGCAGCGGCAGCTTGATGGCGATCAGCAGCAGGGTCAGGCCCAGCACCGCGATCGGCGCGCTGAACAGCAGGCCGATATTGGCGCCCATGCCGACGCTGATGAAAAACAGCCCCAGCAGCAGGCCCTTGAAGGGTTCGATCTGCGCTTCCAGTTCGTGGCGGTATTCCGAGTCCGCCAGCAGCAGGCCGGCGAGGAAGGCGCCGAGGGCCATGGACACGCCCACCATGTCCATCAGCCACGCAGTGCCGATCACCACCAGCAAGGCGGTGGCGGTAGATACTTCCGGCAGGCCGGTGCGCGCCACCACGCGGAACACCGGGCGCAACAGGTAGCGGCCGCCGATCACCACCACGGCGATGCTGCCCAGCACTTGCAGGCCATGGCGCAGGTCTTCGGCGCTGCTGGTGTTGTGGTCGACCCCGGCCAGCACCGGGACCATGGCGATCAACGGAATCGCCGCGATGTCCTGGAACAGCAGGATGGCGAAGGCCAGGCGCCCGTGGGGGCTGGTCAGCTCCTTGCGCTCGGCCAGGCTTTGCAGGCCGAAGGCGGTGGACGACAACGCCAGGCCCAGGCCCAGCACGATGGCGCTGTTCAGCGGCTGGCCAAACAGGAACAGGGCCACGCAGCCGATCACCACCCCGGTCAGCAGGACCTGGGCCAGGCCGACGCCGAACACCGATTTACGCATCACCCACAAGCGCCGTGGCGACAGCTCCAGGCCGATGATGAACAGCAGCAACACCACGCCCAGCTCCGACACATGGCTGATGCTCTGCGGGTTGCCCACCAGCCCCAGCACCGCCGGGCCGATGATCACCCCGGCCAGCAGGTAGCCAAGCACGGCCCCCAGTTGCAGGCGCTTGGCCAGGGGGACGGTCAGCACCGCCGCGAACAGGAACACGACAGCGGCTTGCAACAGGTTGCCTTCATGGGGCATGGGCTTACTCCTGGGAAAACGGGTATTGGGTGGTGCACGGAAAAAACGGCTGCGCCTCAGGCAACCGTTTGGCCCGCAGGTTCCATGGGGGGATGGCTGTGCAGCATAAAGTCTGGGCCCGGCGCAGTCAGCCGTTAATGGCCGATACGCCGCAGGTTGTCAGGCGCAGGTTTCAGGTGTTCGTGCTATTCCACATTGGCTTGCCTGCGCCACGAACCGTCAATGCGGCCACTGCTCGAGCAGGATCGACACGAACTTTTCCGCGGCGGGCGACAGCGAGGCGCCGCGCCGGTAGACCAGGCCCAGGGTGCGGTTGACCACCGGTTCGCTCAACGGAATGCTCACCAGGGTCGGGTGGTCGGCCGCGGGCATGGCCAGGCTGGGCATGGCCGACACGCCGAGCCCGGCCTCGACCATGCCCAGCGAGGTGGACAGGTGTTGCACCTCGTAGAACCACTGGGGACGCCAGCTCAGGCCGGACAGGGCGTGGTCCAGCAGCATGCGGTTGCCGCTCAGGCGGCCGACGCCGATCAGCCGGTAATCACTGAGTTCCGACCAGGTGACTGAGGTCTTTTTCGCCAGCTCATGGTCACGCCGGCACGCCAGTACAAAAGGCTCGTTGACCAGGGGCACGAACTCGATGTCCGGGTGCTGGCCGCTCATCATGTTGATACCGAAGTCCGCCTCGCCGCGCAGCACCGCTTCCAGCCCTTCATTGGCGCTGAGGTCGAGCAGGCGGATGCGGATTTTCGGATAGCGCTCGTTATAAAGGCGGATCACCGACGGCAGGAAGTAGAAGGCCGCGGTGGGAATGCAGGCCAGGGTCACCTGGCCGATCTGCCGTTCCGCCAGTTCGCGGATATTGAGGATCGAGTCGTCGAAGTCATCCAGCAGGCGCCGGGCCTTGGGCAGGAAATCCCGGCCGACGCTGGTCAGGCTGACCTTGCGCGTGGTTCGGTCGAGCAGGGCGGTGCCCAGGCCTTCCTCCAGCTTCTTGATCCGGCGGCTCAGGGCCGGTTGGGACAAGTGCAGGGCATCGGCGGCTTCATGGAAACTGCCGAGTTCGGCGATTTTCACGAAGGATCTTATGTCCTGGAGCTCATATTCCATGTTTTTCGTCTCAGGCGAGGGCAGGAAGGCAGGCGCTGCCACTTTAGAATTTTCATGTGTGAAACGCAATAATCGCTACGATCTTTGCATTGGAAACATCGTTCGTTCCCTGACACTCTTGTGCCCAGAACATCAATTAACCCGATTGATTAACAAGAGTCTATGTCCATGCAACGAATTCCTTGTGTGCTCATGCGCGGCGGTACCTCCAAGGGACCGGTGTTTCTCGCCTGGGATCTGCCGGTGTCCATCGAGCAGCGCGATGAGCTGCTGCTCGACCTGATGGGCTCGGGGCATGAGCTGGAAATCGACGGCATTGGCGGTGGCAGTCCGCAGACCAGCAAGGTCGCGATCGTCAGCCCGTCGCTGCACCCCGAGGCCGATGTCGACTACCTGTTCGTGCAGGTGATGGTGTCCCAGCGCCGGGTCGATACGGCGCCCAACTGCGGCAACATGCTGTGCGCGGTCGGCCCCTTCGCCGTCGAGCAAGGCCTGGTCAAGGCCACTGGCGAGCAGACCCAGGTGCGGATCCGCAATCTCAATACCGGCACCTTCGTCCACTCCCTGGTGCAGACGCCGGCGGGCAAGGTCAGCTACGAAGGCGATACCGCCATCGATGGCGTGCCCGGCACCGCCGCTCCTGTGCAACTGACGTTCCTCGACGCCGCGGGCAGCAAGACCGGCAAACTCTTTCCCACCGGGAACACCCTGGACCTGATCGATGGCGTACCGGTGACTTGCATCGACATGGCCATGCCGATGCTGATCGTCGAGGCAGGGCAATTGGGCAAGCGCGGCGATGAGTCTCCCGCCGAGCTGGACGCCGACAAAGCCTTTCTGGAGCGGCTGGAGTCCTTGCGCTTGCAGGCCGGCCTGGCCATGGGACTGGGCGACGTCAGTGACAAGGTGATTCCCAAACCGGTGTTGGTTTCCCCGGCCAAGGCGGGCGGAACCTTGCAGGTGCGCTATTTCATGCCCCACAGTTGCCATCGCGCGCTGGCTATCACCGGCTCCATCGGCCTGGCCACCGCCTGTGTCAGCGCGGGCAGTGTCGCCGCCGAACTGCTGGGCGGAGCCACGCAACTGAAGCAAGTGCGCCTGGAGCACCCCAGTGGCGGGATCGATGTCGTATTGTCCTACACCGGCAACCAGGGAGAGACCATTCGCGCCTCGGTGGTTCGCACCGCGCGAAGGCTGTTCTCCGGTTTCGTCTACGCCCCGGCGTCACAACGCCTGGCCGGATAGTCCTGCACCGCAGTGACAGTCGTTCGCATCAGAACAATTCTAAAAATGGGTGATGCCATGAAAGTCGTTAAATCGCTCTACTTCCAGATCATCTGTGCCGTGCTGCTGGGCGTGGTGGTCGGGCACTTCTGGGCCCAGCAGGCCATTGCCCTCAAGCCCCTGGGCGATGCCTTCATCAGGCTGGTCAAGATGATGATCGCGCCGGTGGTGTTCTGCACCATCGTCACCGGGATCGCCGGGATGAACGACAAGCGCTCCCTGGGGCGCCTCCTGAGCAAGACCTTGCTGCTGTTCCTGGCGTTGACGGTGATCAGCCTGATCATCGGCCTGGTGGCGGTCTACCTGTTCAAGCCAGGCGCGGGGATGAACATCGACCCCACCCAGCTGAGTACCCAGGGCCTGTCGCAGTACACCGAGTCGGCGGCCAAGCTGGGTGTGGTGGAGTTTTTCATGCACATCATCCCCGAGACCTTTATCGGCGCCTTCAACAAGGGTGAGGTGCTGCCGGTCTTGTTCATCGCAGTGCTCTGCGGCTTTGCCCTGTCGTCCCTGGGCGAGCGCGGCAAGCCGGTGCTGGATGTGCTGGAAGCCGCCTCGCACATGGTGTTCAAGATCTTCTCCTACCTGATGCGCTTTGCCCCGATCGGAGCGTTCGGTGCGCTGGCCTTCACGGTCGGCCAGTACGGCATTACCTCCCTGGGCGCCCTGGCCAAGCTGATCATGACCCTCTACATCGCCTGCGGATTCTTCGTCTTCGTGGTGCTGGGCGGACTTTGTCGCGCCCACGGGTTCAGCCTGTGGAAGCTGTTGCGCTACCTGCGTGAAGAATTCCTGGTGGTGCTGGGTACCTCGTCCACCGAGCCGGTGATGCCACGCATGCTGGAAAAGCTCCAGGCGCTGGGTTGCAAGAAAGGCGTGGTAGGCCTGGTACTGCCCACCGGCTACTCGTTCAACCTCGACGGCACGGCCATCTACCTGTCGCTGGCGGCGATTTTCATTGCCCAGGCCTGCAACATCGACTTGAGCCTGGGGCAGGTGCTGACGATGCTGGCGATCATGCTGCTGTCGTCCAAGGGCGCGGCGGGTGTCACCGGCAGCGGCTTCGTCGCGCTGGCCTCGACCCTGACGGTGATCCACGACATCCCCTTGGCGGGGCTGGCGCTGTTGATCGGCATCGATCGCTTCATGTCCGAGGCCCGGGCGCTCACCAGCCTGGCCAGCAATGCCGTGGCCACGGTCGTGATCTCGCTGTCGGAAAACGCCTGCGAACGCCAGGTGCTGCTGCAGGCCCTGGATGGCCAGGCGGCGAATAATACCCAGGCCAGTGACGAAGCCTGGGAGCCGGTGCAGACCGGCAAACACCTCTAGCCGTTCGCGGCGCCCTCACAACACCGTTACCCGGTTGCAACCCTCGCCAGGCTCCGCCTGGCGGGTAAGGGGGCTGTGCGCCTGGGCGTCGGCCATGCTTGTCCATAACAACAAGAGAATCCCACATGCTTGCATTACTCGGCCTGGCCATGGTGGTCGTGTTCACGTTCCTGATCATGACCAAGCGCTTGTCCCCGATCGTTGCCCTGACTCTGGTGCCGATCGTCTTCGCGGTGATTGGCGGATTTGCCGGCAGCACCGGAAAAATGATGCTCGACGGCCTGAAAATGGTCGCCCCCTCCGCGGCGCTGCTGCTGTTTGCGATTCTGTTCTTCGGCCTGATGATCGACGCGGGCCTGTTCGACCCGCTGATCCGCAAGATCCTCAAGCGGGTCAACGGCGACCCGGTGAAGATCGCCGTCGGCACCGCGTTGCTGTCGCTGCTGGTGGCCCTGGACGGTGACGGCACCACCACCTACATGATCACCTGCGCGGCGATGCTGCCGCTGTACAAGCGCATCGGCATGAACCCGATGATCCTTGCCACCATCGCCATGCTCTCCCTGAGCATCATGAGCGGCATGACCCCCTGGGGCGGTCCGGCCACCCGGGCCATTGCCGCCCTCGGGCTGGATGCCGGCGAGTACTTCGTGCCGTTGCTGCCGACCATGATCGGCGGTGCGGCCTGGGTGGTGTTCAGCGCCTTTCTGCTGGGCCGCGCCGAGCGCAAGCGCATCGGCAACACTCAACTGCAGAGCGGTGGAGGCAACTGCTACATCAAGGCCATAGTCGAGGACACACCCTGCAAGCGACCGAAGCTGGCCTACGTCAACCTGATGCTGGTGGTGGCGGTGATGGTGGCGCTGGTGATGGGGCTGATGCATTCGGCGATCCTGTTCCTGATCGGCTTCGTGCTGGCGCTGATGATCAACTACCCGCAGCTGGAGCTGCAGAAAGAGCGGATCCTCGCCCATTCGGGCAATGCCATGACGGTGGTGCTGCTAGTGTTCGCCGCTGGCATCTTTGCCGGGATCTTCTCCGGTACCAAGATGGTCGATGCCCTGGCCCAGACCCTGGTGGACTGGATCCCGCCGTCGTGGGGGCACCTGTTCCCGCTGGTGGTGGCCATTACCAGCATGCCGTTGACCTTCGTGCTGTCCAACGATGCCTACTACTTCGGCGTGGTGCCGATCCTCGCCAATGCCGCGGCGGCCTATGGCATCGATCCGCTGGAAATCGCCCGGGCCTCGATCCTCGGCCAGCCGGTGCACCTGATGAGCCCGCTGGTGGCCTCGACCCTGCTGTTGGTGGGCATGGTCGATCGCGACATCGGCGACTTCCAGAGAGCCACCGTCAAATGGGCGGTGCTGACCTCCCTGGTGATTACTGCCCTGGCCCTGCTGACCGGCGCGCTGACCCTGTTTTCCTGAGCCCGTTCTCCTGGGCCATCCCTGAACCACCAAGGGTTCCCCGGCGCGCCACGGGCGTGGCGCGCGCAACACCTCGAATAACAACAATGAGTAGTCCGATATGACCCTTTCGATCACCCGTGGGGCGTTGCTGCCCCTGGCCGCTCTGTTGCCGCTGACAACCGTTGATGCGGCAGGCTTCGGCGACGACAGCACGCTCAAGCTGCAACTGCGCAATGTCTATTTCAATGAGAACTTCCGTGACGAGCATGGCCTGAGTGCCCGGGCGGCACGCACGGCCAAGAGCGAGCGCACGGAGTGGGCCCAGGGCCTGCTGCTGGATTTCCAGTCGGGTTTCACCCCCGGCACCCTCGGCCTGGGCGTCGATGGGCTGGCCCTGGTCGGGGTCAAGCTCGACTCGGGACGGGGCCGCAGCGGTACCGGCTTGCTGCCGGTGCATGACGACGGTCGCGCCGCCGACGAGTTCGCCAGTGCCGGTGTCACGGCCAAGGCCAGGCTGGCCGGGACCACCCTCAAGTACGGCACCTTGCTGCCCAGGAACCCGGTGCTGATCTACAACGACGCGCGCCTGCTGCCGCAGACCTACCAGGGCACGCAGCTCACCAGCAGCGACATCGACAACCTGACGCTCACCGCTGGCCGGCTGGATCGCTTCAAGCTGCGCGATTCCAGCGACAGCGTGCCGATCGTTGCGGACGGTTATGCCGGCGACAAGTCCGGGGACTTCACCTATGCCGGGGGCGACTACAAGCTCGGCAAGAACCTGCGTTTGAGCTACTTCTACGGCGAGCTCGAGAACTTCTACCGGCAGCACTTCGCCGGTATCCAGCACGACCTGAAGCTGGGCGCCGGCGTGCTGACCAGTGACTTGCGTTACTTCCACAGCAGCGACAGCGGTTCGGCCTACGGCGGCAACATCGACAACGATATGCTCAGCGGCCTGCTGTCCTATGCCATTGCCGGCCATACCCTGGGCGGCGGCTACCAGGTGCTCAACGGGGATGCCGGGTTGCCTTACATCAGCGGCGCCACGGTGTACTCGTTCAGCAACGTGGGCATTGGCAAGTTCATCGAGGAAGACGAGAAAACCTGGATGCTCAGCTACGGCTACAACTTCGCCGCGCTCGGGGTGCCGGGGCTGGCGTTTTCCACCCGCTACCTGAGCGGCAGCGACGGCCGCTCGAACACGGCGATCAAGGAATGGGAGCGCGATGCCGAACTGGCCTATGTGGTGCAGCAAGGCCGCTTCAAGGGGCTGGGGGTGAAGCTGCGCAACTACGTGTACCGTTCCGAATTCGCCCGGGGACGCGACAGCAACCGCCTCTATTTCACCTACGAGATCGCGCTCTGGTAAGGATGGCGGTGCCTGCCCAGGCTGGCGCTGGGCAGGCATGCTTGACCGGTACTCAGAGCGTGGCGGTCTGGGGGACGCTGGCAGATGCCGGGGAAGACACGGGGTCGGCGACTGCCGAGGACAGCAGCGGTGGCATCGGGCAATCCAGCACATCGGCCACGGCGCGCATCAGCTCGGCTTCGGCCACGGTGACCTGGCCGTCGTAGCAGACGCAACGGGCCATGGCCTGCAGCAGCGTCGGCCGTTCCTCGGGCATCAGCTGGCGCAGGCGCACCAGGGCGGCATCCAGGTGTTCGAGGTCGACCTGCGCCGGTTGCGGCTGGGCGAAGGGCAGGCCGGTCCAGGCATGAGCCAGGGCCAGCTGGGCCTGCTGCGCGGTCTTTTGCCCGGCGCTGGCCAGGGCGCCGAGCAGGACCGCCAGTTCTTCGCTGCGCTGGAACAGCCCCCATTTGTATTCGGGCGCCGGCAGGCCTTCGACATTGCGCTGCACGATGCGCAGCAGCGTCCACTCCAGCAGCTCGACCTGGTCGTCGGCGTCGATCAGTTGTCGCAGGTTGTCCATGAACGGCTTGCAGGCTTTCTTGTCCAGCTGCTGCAGGGCCGGAATCGACAGGTCGAGCAGCGGCAGGCGCAGGTTCGGGTCGAGGGCCGCCAGCTGTTTTTGCAGAGCTTGCAGGCAACCGAAGACCTCGGTGGGGCTGTTGGCCTCCAGCTGCGCGAGTTGCCGGCGGCGTATCGAATCGTTGGCGGACAGCAGCAGGCCATAGACCAGCGCCTGGGCGCCGGTGGTGCTGTGGGCGCTGCGCTGGAGCGCCGGGTCGAGGCTGACCAGCGCCGCTTGTGCCGTCAGCAGATGTTGCGCGTTCGGGCTGCCGATGCTGGCAATCGACTGCTTGATCGCATTCAGGTCGAAGACCAGGGCGCTGGTCGCTTGCGACTGGCGGCTGAACTCCCCGGAACTGTCCAGGCCGGCGCGGGCGGGCTCGGCCGGCAGTTCGACGGCTTCGACGGTGGGCAAGCGGCCGTCCCAGCCGGGTTCCAGGCGGCGGATCCGCGCCGAGAGGGGCGGATGGGTCGCGGACTGACCGTAGACGGAGAGGGTGGCCCCTTCACTGAAATACAAGTGGCTGTATTCGGAGCTGAAAGCGCTGTCGAGTTTCGAGCTGGCGGCATAACCGCCGATTTTTTTCAGCGCGCCGACCAGGCCGGCCGGGTTGCGGGTGAACTGCACCGCCGAGGCATCGGCGAGGAACTCGCGCTCGCGGCTGATGGCGCCCTTGATCATATTGCCGAAAAAGGTCCCGACCGAGCCCAGCAGGATCAGCGCCAGGCCACTCCACATCGCCAGCCCGCCGACCCGATTCTGTGCCAGCCGGCCGGCCTGGTTGACCCCGTTGGCCATTGCCTCGCCGGTCAAGCCGATAACCAGGATGCCGTGGACAATCGCCACCAGCCGGGTGTTGAGGCGCATGTCGCCGTTGTAGATATGGCTGAACTCATGGGCGATCACCGCCTGCAGTTCCTCACGGTTGAACACCATGATGGCGCCGCGGGTGACCCCGATCACCGCTTCCTGTGGGGTAAAGCCGGCGGCGAATGCATTGATCCCGGCATCGGGCAGCACGTACACCTGCGGTACCGGCGTGCCCGAGGCCAGGGCCATTTCCTCGACCACATTGAGCAGCCGTTGTTCTTCCAGGCCGTCCGGGTGCAGGTTGATCAGCCGGCCACCCAGGCGCTTGGCGACCACCTTGCCGCCGGCTTTCAGTTCGGAGTGCTTGCCCATGCTGCTGCCGATCACCACCAGGAACACCACCGCGGCGATCATCGCGGTCAGTTGCCAGTCGAAGCTCGGCGACTGCTTCATCTCCTTGAGAAATTGCAGCCAGAGCAGGTTCAGCGCCAGGCTGGTGACCGTCACCAGGCACAGCACGGCCAGGATCATCAGCAGCACCAGGGTGCCGGTACGCCGTTTGGCCCGGGCCTGGTGTTCAAAAAAATTCATCGGACCATCCAGGGTGACAGGGGCTTAGAACGCGACCTTGGGGGCTTCCTGGATCAGGGCGCTGTCGGCGAATTGCAGCAGGCTGGCGTCGGCGCCATGGCCAAACAGGCCGGCCAGGATCACCGGCGGGAAACTCTGCTTGTAGCTGTTGTAATCCATCACCGTGTCGTTGAAGGCCTGGCGGGCAAAGGACACTTTGTTTTCGGTGCTGGTCAGCTCTTCGCTCAGCTGTTGCATGTTCTGCGACGCCTTGAGGTCCGGGTAGGCCTCCATGCTCAGGTTCAGCCGGCCCATGGCGCTGGACAGCGCGCCTTCGGCCTGGCCCAGCTGGGCCATGTGCTGCGGGTTGCCGGGCTCGGCCGCGACAGCCTTGAGACCTGCCAACGCGGCGTTGCGCGCCGCGGTCACGGCTTCGAGGGTGTCGCGCTCGTGCTTGAGGTAAGCCTTGGCGGTTTCCACCAGGTTGGGGATCAGGTCGTAACGGCGCTTGAGCTGGACTTCGATCTGCGCGAAGGCATTCTTGAAGCGGTTCCGGCGGGCCACCAGGCCGTTGTAGACGGTGATGACGTAGACCACCAGCAGGGCCAGAACGAGCAGAACCACAATAGTTGAAACAGCCATACGGATGTCCTTATCGGCGTGCGGATTTCAGGGGGGCGCCATGGTAACCGAATTTATCGCGGGCGCCGCCATGGGCAACCGCCGGCATGCGGTCTTCGGCAGCACCTCGGACGAGGAGGCGCGTGCAATCGGCGCTGCCGCGTTCTGAATGATTGCCGCTCGTTGTGGTCGGACCTTGCAGGGTGCGTTGTCGGTGCCGGAGTCCCCGGCAGGCGCGCCACCCAACCTTGAGTCCGTCGGCCACGCCGCGGGCGTCACCTTGTGAAGGATCATCCCGACCATGCTCGAACCCACCTGGACGGCACTCAAACACCATAAGCGGGTGCATCAGATAGTCGCCGTGCTCGCGGCCTTCGGTGCCCAGGATGTGCTGCTGCGCCTGGGCCTGGGGCGCCTGCTGGGCGAGTCGCAAGCCGGTACTGAAACGCAGCCGCAGGACTCGACGCCGCAACGGGTGCGCCTGGCCCTGGAAAAACTCGGGCCGACCTTTATCAAGCTCGGGCAGATCCTCGCCAGCCGCAGCGATATCCTGCCGCCGCACTGGATCAGCGAGCTGGAGTCGTTGCACAGCAGCGCCGCGACCTTGCCCTGGAGCGAGCTGGAGGAGCAGGTGCGCGATGACCTGGGCTGCGAGCTGGCCCAGGTGTTCGCCGAGTTCGACACCGAGCCCCTGGCCGCGGCCTCTATCGCCCAGGTTTATCGCGCGCGCCTGCTCAGCGGCGAGGCGGTGGTGGTCAAGGTGCAGCGCCCCGGCCTGCGGCGCAAGATGAGCGCCGACCTGCAACTGCTGGAAGGCGTGGCGATGCTGGTGGAAGAGAACGCCGCCCTGGCTCATTACCAGCCGCGGCAGATGGTCCGGCAACTGGCCCGGGCCATGCTTGAAGAACTGGACTTCACCCAGGAAGGCCAGCATTGCGACACCGTGGCGGCGAATTTCGCCGAGCATCCGCAGATCGCCATTCCGCGTATCCATTGGCTGCACAGCAGCGAGCGCCTGCTGGTCCAGGAATTCCTACCCAGCCATACACCACTGGAACGCCAGGCCCTGATCGAGCAGGGGCTGGACCCGAGCCTGCTGGCGCAGCGCGGGGCCCAGGCCTTTATCAAGATGCTGCTGGAGGACGGCCTGTTCCACGGCGACCCACACCCCGGCAACCTGCGGGCCATGGACGACAACCGCGTCGGGTTTATCGACTTCGGCATGGTCGGGCGCCTCGACGAGCGCCGGCGCCTGGAGGTCATGGGCTTTATGCGGGCCATGACCGAGGGCAGTACCGAAGCGCTGGTGGCGGTGCTGATCGACTGGAGCGGCGAGCAGGTGCGCGACCTGTCCGCCATCGAACAGGCTGCGCGGGAATTCATGGGGCGGCACGGCGGCAAGGCGCTGAACATGAGTGCGATGATCGAGGACTTCCTCGGCCTGATGCGCGCATACCAACTGTTGCTGCCGGCCGACCTGCTGGTGCTGTTCAAGGCGCTGATCACCGCCGATGGCGTGCTCACCCGTCTCGATCCTCAGTTGGACCTGGTGGCCACCGCGCGCCCGGCCATCAGCCAGATGCTCAAGCAGCAGTTCAGCTGGAAGCTCGCTCGCCGCCTGGGCCTCGACGGCCTGGAGCTGGGCCGCGGCGTCGCCGTCGAACTGCCGCAGTTGACCCGCCTGCTGATCAACCGCCTGAAACACGGCGTGGTCGACCTGCGCCTCGACATGCCGGGCGTCGAGCGCCTGGAAAAATCCCTGCGCCTGGCCTCGACCCGCGTGTCCCTGGCCCTGCTGATCAGTGCGCTGCTGATCGCCTTTGGCCCACAGCTCGCCGCGGCCGGCCCGGCCTGGCAGGGGTTGTCGGTGGTGGGCTGGCTGGCGGGAGGGGCGACTGTGGGTGGGTTGCTGGCGTTTGTCTGGAGTTTGTTCAAGAGTTCTTGAGGGGGGAGGTTGAGCGTGGGGATCATGTCCGGTGCTGCACATTCCAGATGTGCCTGAGTTCCTCCTTGGTGTTTGCGTTCAGCACCTTTGATCAGATCTTGAAACCCGGTAGGCCCTTGTCACGGCAATAGCTGCTGACAGTCCGCGTTACGCCATCGGCTGAATCGTCTTCCCCAGCCTCTGGATAGAACAGTAAATCGTTCCCTGCTGGATGGGGAACGATCTTGTTGAAGTGATCGACAAGCTCGGCTCGCTCTTCCTCAGTTCGTGCATTTTCAATCGCTTGGATCAGAGCCTTGAATTCCTGTTCGGTGTAGTAAGCCAAATGGCTCTTCAATTCCATTACTCAACTCTCCCTATGAGAGCCCACATTGAATGGGCTTTTCTTTTTCTGTCAGTTCTTGATCCCTGTAGCCAGAGCTTTGGCGCCTTGCCCTCTCCCCTAAGCTGGAGCGCATCGCCGGTCACTCGTTGTCTGTCACATCGTCTTGTTTAAGCACGAACTCTAGGCCAATGCCTACTTCCTTTAACACCTCGGTAGCGCGATCAACAAGGAGTTCACCTTGCTCTGAAAGCTCATACTTCCCGATGATGCGGATGATGGGGGACTTACCAAGGGCGCCGGGAATCTCGGTGTAGATGTCGCCGCTTTCGATGAAAGCGATGTACGCATTCAGCTTTTCTTGAAGCGCAAGAAGGTGCTCGCCCTGTTCGGTTTTGTCAGCCCACCCAAGATGGTCTGTGATCCCGAGAACTATTTTGTTGTGATCCCATTTTGGGATTCCCCACATGTCGATGACTTCGGTATCTGTAACTGACATAGCTGTTCCTTGATTGCGTTAGTCTATTTTCGGTCGCAAGATTTGTACTCGGGTTGGCGGTATAACCGTTCCTCCGGGGAAGCCAGGTTTACCTTTACCAACAATGACTCCGCCGCTCTCTTCGATTTCCGGGAACGCCAGCTTTTGATTGCGTGTAAGTGGTGCATCCGACGCACGCAATGTCTCCGTTCGCGTCCCTGCCAATCATATCGAGACGAGTTCTGGTGCCGCTCTTTGTTTTCAGCGTTACCTGTTGAGTTGACTCGTCCATTTCTTCGGCAAATGGAGGGTAAGCCTTATCTTCAAAAGCAGCGCCAGCCGTCTTGTTCTTCTCCAACTGTGTACTGAGCACAATGTAGATTGGCTCAATCCCCGAGTCAGGGAACCAGATAATTGCATCTCGGAATTCAGGTGGATGTGCGGGGTTCGCCAACACCGTGTCAGATTGTGCTGTAGGTGGATACACCCAAACAGGTGGCAACTGTGACGCGCCTTCCAGTGCAGGAATACCCAGTACACCGTCACCGCTTGCCGCTGGTGTCCAAGTGAGGCCGATCCCGTTGCCAATGTCGGCGATAAACTTCTCACCGTCTTTCCTGCCCTCAATGACTGGGACATTTTCCCAATCCGTCTTGCCGCCCGTGTAGAAGCCATAGGCGTTAACGGAGCCATCCGGCAAGGTCTTCACATTGACACGAACACGTGTGCGGCCTGTCTTGAGCATTGCGTACTGCTCATTCTTATAGAAGGCACTGTCAGGCGAAATGCTGGTGTTTGGAATCAGCAACGCAACAGTGCCCACTACAGCGCCAGTAGCAACAACACCTGACCCTTCCAGCAATGTGAGAGCCAATGATCCGCCAAGACGTTTGGCAATGGCGCTGCCAGTGGCAGAGCCGCCCACCAATTGGAGAGAGGAACCTTGCGCTGTGATTGCCGTCCCGGTAGCTAATACAGCCCATAGCCCGTAATCAGCCAGCTTCTCAACAGGCACAAATCCGGCCGGATTCTTGTGATCGATCACACCGTCAGGCAGGTTGCAGCTTTTGACAAAGACACAACCCATGGTGGCGGGCTTGTCTTCTGCCTTTGGCGGCAGGTCCTTGTATTCCGCCCAGCGCTGGGCGCCAAGATCGACGGGCTCTACACCCTTGTTGCGATAGCCCTTCGGGGCGTTCGGTACGTAGCCACTCATCCCTGTTCGCGTCCACATTGTCCATAAAGAAAGCCCCCGTCAGAGGGGAGCGAAGAGCATTTGCAGTTGGCTTAGGGACGCTAGTGGATGCGGCTATGGAGGGTCTGTAGGGACAATCTGAAAAATGCTGGCTGGGCCAGGCGGCATCGATAATGTGCCCTGCCTCAGCCCCCTCCAGGAGCATGCCTGACAAGTCGCGAGGCGGAAAATTTGCTATTTTCCGCACCCTCGGCCGCCACTGTCGGCTGCCTCCAACAGAGAGTGAATAGATGAGCGACCTGTTACAGGTGATCGATATCGAAGTGGGCGAGGGCAAGGCGGTGGTCAAGGGCGCCTTGATCACCTCCCAGTACCGCGGTTTCCTGGAAGACGGCACGCCCTTCGATTCGTCCTGGGAGCGTGGCAAGCCGTTCCAGTGCGTGATCGGCACCGGGCGGGTGATCAAGGGCTGGGACCAGGGCCTGATGGGCATGCAGGTCGGCGGCAAGCGCAAGCTCTTGGTGCCGGCGCACCTGGGTTACGGCGAGCGCTCGATGGGCAAGATCCCGCCGAACTCCAATCTGGTGTTCGAGATCGAACTGCTGGAAGTCCTGACTCGCGACGACTGATTTCGCCCATCGCCCAGGCCGGGGCGCTGCCTGGCCTGGGCGCGTTATGCGGGCTCTATCTTTACTTTCTGGCCTGAAAACTCACGCTCTTGTAAACGTGTATCGATTCTCTGGGGCGTGGGTGGGGCTAGAAAATATGTCCCTATGCTTCAACGCCAATGTACAGTTTCAAATCAGTTGGGAGTGGTTGCCCTATGATTTCTGATATTGCTGTTATTTGTTCATTGGTTAGCAGCCATTCGCCTTCCGCCATGGCGTTAAGGCTGGTATGGCCGAGAGTTTCTACAATTTGCTTGTTATAGGTGCTGTCTACATCAAGCTCATACTTGAGCGAGTCATCTTCTCTGCTATTGAGCAAAAAACCAGTAATACACAAGTACATAAACACCTCTATTTTTCTACTGTTCGACCGGGTTTGACGGGCTTGGTCTGCTCACCCGTTTCAGGGTCGAATTCGCCAAGATGCTTCCCTTGTTTATCGTATATTTCGACCGCGCCATGCTGGCTGTCCCACTCGTAAATACGGCCTTTACGATCCTTCCAGCGTTTACGCATTGCTCCTCCGCCTTGAACCCTGGTTTTAGAGTCTGCTCTTACCGCGTCAGGAAAAGCTGTCAGGCCTTTAGGTGGTGGATAATAGCTATGGTCTCCCGGAACACTCAGCGAAATATAAATCGGCTGAATATCGGTGCTGGGAAACCAGATAATCGCGTCTTGGTAGTCGGGCGGATGCACTGGGTTGACCAGTATCTTATCGGCCTGCTCAGTGGGAGGGTAAACCCACACAGGTGGTAGTTGCGGGGCACCTTCTAGAGCAGGAATACCTAGGGCACTGTCAGGGCTCGCCGCTGGCGTCCAAGTGAGTCCAATCCCGTTACCGATGTCTGCGACGTAGTTTTCGCCGTCCTTCTTAGCCTTGATGACTGGAGCATTCTCCCAGTCCGTTTTACCGCCTGTGTAGAACCCGTAAGCGTTAACGGAGCCGTCCGGCAAGGTCTTCACGTTGACTCGCACACGAGTGCGGCCAGCATCAAGCGTGGAGTACTGATCGTTTTTGTAAAATGCGCTATCGGGGGAAATGCTGGTGTTTGGTATTAACAGGGCAATTGTGCCCCCAACAGCGCAAGCCGCGACGGCTCCGGCACTTTCTAGCAGTGTGAGAAAAAGTGATCCGCCAAGACGTTTGGCAATGGCGCTGCCAGTGGCAGAGCCGCCCACCAATTGGAGAGAGGAACCTTGCGCTGTGATTGCCGTCCCGGTAGCTAATACAGCCCATAGCCCGTAATCAGCCAGCTTCTCAACAGGCACAAATCCGGCCGGATTCTTGTGATCGATCACACCGTCAGGCAGGTTGCAGCTTTTGGCAAAGACACAACCCATGGTGACGGGTTTGTCTTCTGCCTTTGGCGGCAGGTCTTTGTATTCGGCCCAGCGTTGGGCGCCCAGATCGACGGGCTCTACACCCTTGTTGCGATAGCCCTTCGGGGCGTTCGGTACGTAGCCACTCATCCGTGTTCGCGTCCACATTGTCCATAAAGAAAGCCCCCGTCAGAGGGGAGCGAAGAGCATTTGCAGTTGGCTTCGGGACGCTAGTGGATTCGGTTATGGAAGGTCTGTAGGGACAATCTGAAAAATGGTGGCTGGGACCAGGGCCTGATAGGCATGCAGGTCGGCGGCAAGCGCAAGCTCTTGGTACCGGCGCACCTGGGCTACAGCAGCGCTCGATGGGTAAGATCCCGCCGAATTCCAACCTGGTGTTCGAGATCGAGTTGCTGGAAGTCCTGACTCGCGACGACTGATTTCGCTTATTGGCCAGGTCAGGGCTCTGCCTGATCGGGCCGCGTTACCCGGGCTGGGCGTGGGCTCGAACAGAATCGCCACGCCCTTGCTCCCTAGATCTCCCTTGAAATCGTGCTTCCGTGCTTTCGCCAGGCGGGGCCAGGTTGTGGCTGGTTGAAACGCAACGGGCTTTGGCCTCTTGCGTCTGTTCCAGTCATCGGCCAGGATGGGTGCCATATAGGTATAGGGGGTATAGGTATGTCGCACACGCACGCACAGAAAGACGATCTGCTCAAACGGGTCCGGCGCATTCTTGGCCAGGTGCAGGCCGTGGAGCGGGCCCTGGAGTCCGGCGCGGAGTGCGCCAAGACCCTGCACCTGGTGGCGGCCACCCGCGGCGCGATTAACGGCCTGATGGGGGAAATCATCGAGGCCCATGCCCTGGAGCATGTGGCTCACCCCGAACTCAGCGATGAAGAACGGGCCAAGGGCGTGAACGAACTGCTCGAAGCCATTCGACGTTATTCCTGACCGGAGACCACCCCATGCGCCTCACCTTGCCCTCTGCAGGCTTGACCCACGACCACCACTTCCTCGGTGCCGCCCACGATGAAAACGCCCGGCGCACGCTGTGGGTGGTGGCGCTGACCTTCATCATGATGATCGGCGAAATCGCCGCCGGTTATCTCACCGGTTCCATGGCCTTGCTGGCCGACGGCTTCCATATGGCGACCCATGCCGGGGCCCTAGGCATCGCGGCGGCGGCCTACGGTTTCGCCCGGCGCAATGCCGACAATGCGCGCTTCAGTTTCGGCACCGGCAAGGTCGGCGACCTGGCGGGGTTCGCCTCGGCGCTGATCCTCGGCCTGGTGGCCATCGGCATCGCCGGCGAGTCGTTGCTGCGGCTGTTGCAGCCGACCCAGGTGGCGTTCACCGAGGCGACCGTGATCGCCGTGGTCGGGCTGCTGGTGAATATTGTCAGCGCCTTGCTGCTTTCCGGCGGCCATGCCCATCACGGCCATGATCACGCTCATCAGCCTGCTCATGAGCATCCGCATCCGCATTCACACGGGCACGGCCATCACCACGACAACAACCTGCGCTCGGCCTACGTCCATGTGCTGGCCGATGCCCTGACCTCGGTCCTGGCCATCGCCGCCTTGCTGGCGGGGCGTTATCTGGGGTGGGTCTGGCTCGACCCGGTGATGGGTGTGGTCGGCGCGTTGGTCATCGGGCGTTGGGCCTATGGCTTGATGAAGTCCAGCGCGGCGGTGCTGCTCGACACCACGGACGAACACCTGGCCGGCGAGATTCGCCAATCGGTGGAAGCCGCCGGCGATGCGCGCATCACCGACCTGCATGTGTGGCAGGTGGGCCCGCAGGCGCGGGCGGCGATCGTCAGTGTGGTAGCGGCTGCCGGCGTCAGCGCCGAAACCATCCGCCAGCGCCTGGCGCCGGTCCACGAACTGGCGCACCTCACCCTCGAATATCGCAGCCTGTAACGCTAGGCCCCTGTCTGCACGGCAGGCGGGCAGGGGTAGTTCCTCCCAAGAAAATCCAGTAACCGCAGATTGACCTCTTCCGCCCGTTCGCTCTGGATCCAGTGCCCGCAATCCGCCAGCCGATGCTGTTCCAGGCGTGGCACCTTGCCGGGCATGCGCTCCATAGTGCGAGCTTCCAACTGACCCACCGGGTCGCGGTCGCCGATCATGAACAGCGTGGGTTGGCTCACCTGGCGTTCGCCCAGGTGTTCGGTCCGCTGCCAGTTGCGCTCGAAGTTGCGGTACCAGTTCAAGGCGCCGCGAAAACCTCGCCCCGCAAAGGTGCGTCGGTACACCGCAAAGTCCTCTGGCGTGCACCAGGCGGGCGGTGCCTGGTGCGGCGGCATGCCGTCGAACAGCAGGGCCGACGGACTCTTCTCATCCAGCAGGTGTTCGCAGTCGTGCATGAAATGCAGCAGGCTGCGGTCGATGTCGGCGTCCAGTTCCCGCTCGGCGACGCCGGGCTCCTGGAAGTACAGGATGTAGTTGAAACGCTCGGCGAACAGCTCGGCCATGATCTCCACGGCCGGGCGTTTGGGGCGGCCGGCGAAAGGCACCGAGAGGGTCACCAGGGCCTTGACCCGCTGCGGCTCCAGCAGCGCCAGGTGCCAGGCGACCACGGCGCCCCAGTCGTGACCGACGATGCAGGCCTGCTGCTGGCCCAGGGCATCCATCGCCTGCTGGATATCCGCGCACAGGGTCAGCACGTCATAGGCGGCTACCTCCTCTGGGGCGCTGCTGTCGCCGTAGCCACGCATCTGCGGGATCAGCACCCGGTAGCCGGCGGCCGTCAGCGGCGCGACCTGCCGGCGCCACGAATACCAGCACTCGGGAAAACCGTGCAGCAGCCACACCGGCGGGCCGTCTAGCGGGCCGTCGGCATGCAGGTGCAATTCGATGCCGTTGAGCTTCAGGGCATGTTGGGTGATCTGGCTCATGATGGTGTCCTCCCAAGTCCAGGCATGACCCTAGGCTCTGTACGAAAAGTGGCTGCGCGCTGGGCGCCTTCGGCGTTACGCAGGCCATGCTGCGTGCTGGGCGCCTCCGGCGCTACGCAAAAACAGGCTCGGAATGCTCATTTAGGCCCCTAAAGTCGAACGCGACCCCGGCCGTTCCTCGCCTGTTTTTGCCTTGCCTGACCTTCGCTCGCCGACTTTTCGTACAGACCCTAGCAGAAGCACGGTGACCTTCTGACCACCATTCATTGGTCGAATAGGCGCCCAGCAGTTTTACCCGGCATGGGCCCGGCGACTGTCCGCCGGCGCCTGGTCGCGCTGGGTCAGCCCGTAGTCGCGCGCCACTGCGGCGACCCGCAGCCGGTAGTCGGCGAACACCTGGGTCCGCCCCAGGGCCTGGGCCGTGCGATGGCGTTCCAGGGTGCGCCAGGCCTCGACCGCTTGCTCGTCGCGCCAGAACGACAGGGACAGCAGCTTGTCCGGCTCGCTCAGGCTCTGGAAACGTTCGATGGAAATGAACCCGTCGATCTCCAGCAGCAGCGGTTTCAGCGCGGCGGCGAGGTCCAGGTAACGCTGGCGATGTTCCGGGCGGGGCAGGGCTTCGAATATCACGGCGATCATCAGTGCGACTCCGGCAGGAGGGTGAACAGGGGGATGCGTCCGTTGAGCGAGGGCTTGTAGGTCCAGGCGATGGGCTGATCGAGGGTCGATTGTGGCAGCAGCGCGCCGACCACCGCGCTGGCGATGCTCAGGGCCAGGGCCTGGCCGGGGCATTGGTGGCGGCCGCTGCCAAAGCTGAAACTGCGCCGGGCCTCACGTTCAAGCAGCAGGCGGTCCGGCTCCGGGTTCAGTTGCGGGTCGCGGTTGGCCGAGGCCAGCAGCACCAGCACTACAGCGCCCGGCTCCAGCGTTACCCCGGCGATGCGGCAAGGCGCGGCGACGAAGCGCCGGGTGTTCTGCACCGGCGGATCGTGACGCTGCACTTCGGCCAGCAGGTCGGCGATCCGGTTGGGCGTCGCCCGCAGGTCCGCGAGTAACTGGCGATCGTTCAGCAGGGCGCAGAGGCTGTTGCCGATCAGCCCGGCGCTGGCCTCGAAGGTCTGGGACAACAGGCCGATCAGGTTGCCGATCAGGCTGTCATGCTCCTGCCTGCCGAAGCCGTTGACGATCCGCTGCAACAGCGGGCTGACGGGGGCCTGATCGAGCAATACCTCGAAGTGTCGGCTCAACGCTTCGGCTGCCCGGTGGGCGGCCTCCCGTTGTGCCTGATTGCTGGCCGGCGACAGGCAGGCGACAAAGTCTCGGGTCAGCCCGGCAATCTCGGGCAACTGGTGCGCGGCAAAGCCTAGCAGCCCGGCGACCACCGCCACCGGCAGGCGGAACTGGCAATCGTGCAGCCTGGCAGTGGTATCCCTTGGCAGGCCCAGCAGCAGGGCGGCGACCCGCTGCTGGATTTCCTCGGCATATACCTGTTGCAGGCCCGGCTCGACCGCGGCCCGCGGGCAACGCTGGCGTTCGCCGTCGTTCATCCGCATCAGTTGGCCGAACACTGTGCCGGCGGCGCCGTCGGCTATGGCCCGGGGCACCGGCTCGTGGGCGGGACGTACCCGGCACTCGGGATGGGCCAGCACCGCGGCCACCGCTGCGGCGCTGCTGGCCAGCCACATCCCCAGCCTGGGGTCGAAGGCCAGCCCATCCCGGACCCGCAGGCTGGCGTAGTAAGGGTAGGGATCGGCGTGGGTGACGGCGGTGATCGGGTCCATGACGGGCGGCCTTATTCGCGGGGGAGAAGTGTTGCTACTATCGGCAACCTGCGAAGGGCACGATTCGTTCGGGAGCGAAATATGAATGCACAACAGCACGACAACGCCGTATCCCAGGTCGCCGCGGCCATTGCCGAGCCGGCGCGGACGAAGATGCTCTGCGCGTTGATGGACGGCCATGCGCGCACCAGCACCGAGCTGGCGGCGATCGCCGATGTCAGCGCCTCCACCGCCAGCGCGCACCTGGGCAAGCTCAAGGACCTGGCCCTGGTGCGCCTGCATGTGCAGGGCCGCCATCGCTACTACAGCCTGGCCGACAAGCGCGTGGCCCAGGCCCTGGAGGCCCTGATGGTGATCGGCCGCAACGCCATGCCAGCTTTCAGCCCACGCACCCCGGACCGCCTGCAGTTCGCCCGTACCTGCTACGACCATATGGCCGGCACCCTGGCGGTGCAGTTGCATGACCGCCTGCTCGACGCCGGCTGGTTGCAGGAGCCGCAGGAGGGCGCCCAGGAGTACAGCCTGAGCCC
Source organism: Pseudomonas sp. T8 (assembly GCF_024610635.1). Lineage (NCBI taxonomy): Bacteria > Pseudomonadati > Pseudomonadota > Gammaproteobacteria > Pseudomonadales > Pseudomonadaceae > Pseudomonas > Pseudomonas sp. T8. Next base: position 1,616,422 of record NZ_CP102374.1, on the reverse strand, counting down.
GGCCGGCGAAGGGTTTTTCGCCGGATTGGGTATCGATGTGCAGGCCCTGGCGACCTTGCGTCGACGCTTTGCCTGCCCGTGCCTGGACTGGAGCATGCGCCGCCCGCATCTGGGTGGTGCGCTGGGAGCCGCGTTGTTGCAGGAGGCGATCCGGCGCAAATGGCTGACCCAGGACCTGGACAGCCGGGCGCTGGGATTGACCGCCCTGGGGCGCAAGGAGCTTGCCACTCGGTTCGCGGTCCAGCTCGAAGAGCCCGACAGCCCAACCCTGCGGGTCGGGAGCGCTGCCAAACCGGATCGGCCGTCCGTTACCCAGGCTTCATAGGCCGGTCCACAACCCCATGGCTGGCGCTGCTGTCAGCCTGCGCATGCAGTGCTTTGCTTGGAGTTCTCCCTATGCTCATCGTCTTCAGTGGCCTGCCCGGCAGCGGCAAGACCACCATCGCCCGGGCACTGGCCAGCCATCTGCGGGCCGCCTATCTGCGCATCGACTCTATCGAGCAGGCGCTGCGCAACGGCGGCTTGGCGGAGGTCGGCAAGGCCGGGTACGAGGTCGCCAATGCCCTGGCCCGCAGCAACCTGGCCCTGGGCAACCGGGTGGTGGCCGATTGCGTCAATCCGGTCGCCGAAAGCCGCCAGGCCTGGCAGGACATTGCCGAGGCCGAGCAAAGCCCTTTGCTGAATGTCGAGGTGGTTTGCACGGATATTGCCGAGCACCGGCGCCGGGTGGAAAGCCGTGAGGCGGATGTGCCCGGCCTGCGACCACCGAGCTGGCAGTCGGTGCTCGATCATGATTACCAGGCCTGGAGCAGCGAGCGCTTGAGGCTGGACAGCGCTGTGCTGGCGCCGGCAGCGGCGGTGCGGATCATCCTCGAACACCTGGAAACCTTGTAGTACCTGACCCACCGCGATGCCTGGATCGCCAGCAAGCTGGCTCCTACACGTTTTGCGGTGTGTGCGAGTAGCTATTTATCCGCGAATCACTGTAGGAGCGAGCTTGCTCGCGATGGCGGCGTGCCTGATTCACCCTGGTGCCTGGATCGCCAGCAAGCTGCGCTCCTACAGGTTCGGTGGTGGGGGGGAGGGCGGCGATAAATCCTGGCTGATTGCACTGAATCAATAAAAAGTGGAATGAAGAGTTCGGCGGATAACGTCGGCGAACGTTATTCCTTTGGGCGCGAACCGTGCACAGTCGGAACTACCCGATTCAATCCTGTCCGACACTTTTACAAACTAGCGCTGGCGAAAAGCTGAAATTGCGCCAATAGTTGGCGCTATTGGGTGTTTCGTTCGCCGTTGGTGCGTTTTCCGGACCGCTAATGGTGCGCTGTTCTTTCTCTCGGCAGGCCGCGTCAACTCTTGCTTTGTGCAAAGCGATAACAGCTGCTTTGCCAAAAATCCCCGTGTCAGGGCAAAAAAACCTTCCTCGACAGTTTCTGCACTTTTTTCGTTCGCGCCAGTGTTGTGCAAAGCCGTTCCGGCGGCCTTCCGGATAAAACGTTTCAGCATCAACAGGGAGTGGAGCCCCCTGGTTGAGTGAAAAGTGTCGCCAAAGTGTCATTTTTCCACCCTTGGGGACTTTATTCGCGGGGAGACGGGATTTGGGCACAGCGATTGCTAAAGCAGATAGACAGCCTTTGAAATCCAACGAAGTGTGCTGTTGAAGTTTCGGAAAACTTTCAGTTTGAAAGTTCACATTAAAACGAAAAAGGAGGTGACGAGTTCCACAACCAATGGACGTCATCGCGGGCGATCCATTGCCGAAAATCCATACGGGAAGTTTCGCCAAACGACTGGCGTCAATAAGTGGGGGTATTTCCGTCGGCATCGAGCGGAATATTCAAGCCGCACAATGAGGTGCACAACAGAACAGTTTCTATCGCTCAGCGTAAGGCCCGATTTATTGAAACAGAGAGTTTAAATAAAAAAGCCGTTTAAACCACGGCGAGGAGTTGGGGTATGTCCCGTGCTTTTTTTAACGAAATGTATGATGCGAGTGGTGGCTGCCGCCCACATTACCAGGAGTTCGCCCGCTGGCTGGCGGACACCCCCGTGGAGCTGCTGGACCAGCGTCGGCGCGAAGCCGACCTGCTGTTCCACCGCGCTGGCATCACCTTCACGTTGTACGGTGACGAGCAAGGCACTGAACGGCTGATTCCCTTCGACATCATCCCGCGCAGCATCAAGGCCAGCGAATGGCGGAACGTCGAGCGCGGCTGCATCCAGCGGGTCCAGGCATTGAACATGTTCCTGGCCGATATCTACCACGGGCAACGCATTCTCAAGGAGGGCATCATCCCGGCCGAGCAGGTGCTGGCCAACGAGGGTTACCAGGTGGCGATGCGCGGCCTGGACCTGCATCGCAATATCTATTCGCACATCTCCGGCGTCGACCTGGTGCGTGACGGCGACGGCAGCTACTACGTGCTGGAAGACAACCTGCGCACCCCCAGCGGCGTGAGCTACATGCTCGAAGACCGCAAGATGATGATGCGCCTGTTCCCCGAGCTCTTCGCCGCGCAACGGGTGGCGCCCATCGACCACTACCCGAACCTGCTGCTCGATACCCTGAAAAGCTCCAGCCCGCTGGACAACCCGACGGTGGTGGTGCTGACCCCGGGGCGTTTCAACAGCGCCTATTTCGAGCATGCGTTCCTGGCCCGGGAGATGGGCGTGGAACTGGTGGAAGGCGCCGACCTGTTCGTGCGCGATGACCGCGTATTCATGCGCACCACCTCCGGCGCCCAGGCGGTGGATGTGATCTACCGTCGCCTCGACGACGCCTTCCTCGACCCCTTGTCGTTCAACCCCGATTCCATGCTCGGCGTGCCCGGGCTGATCGCCGCCTACCGTTCCGGCAACGTGGTGCTGGCCAACGCGGTGGGCACCGGGGTGGCGGACGACAAGTCGATCTACCCCTATGTCGACGAGATGATCCGTTTCTACCTGAGCGAGGAACCGATCCTGAAGAACGTGCCGACCTGGCAATGCCGCAAGCCCGCGGAGCTGTCCCACGTACTGGCCAACCTGCCGGACCTGGTAGTCAAGGAAACCCAGGGTTCCGGCGGCTACGGCATGCTGGTGGGGCCGGCGGCCACGGCGGCGGAGATCGAAGACTTCCGTGCCCGGCTCAAGGCCCGTCCGGAAGCCTATATCGCCCAACCCACCCTGTGCCTGTCGACCTGCCCGACCTTTGTCGAGAACGGCATCGCGCCGCGGCATATCGACCTGCGCCCGTTCGTCCTGTCGGGCAGCGAAACCCGTCTGGTGCCGGGCGGCCTGACCCGCGTGGCCTTGCGCGAAGGCTCGCTGGTGGTGAACTCGTCGCAAGGCGGCGGCACCAAAGACACCTGGGTCGTGGAGGATTGACCGATGCTTTCAAGAACCGCTGCAGACCTCTACTGGATGTCCCGTTACCTGGAGCGCGCCGAGAACCTGGCGCGCATGCTCGAAGTCAGTTACTCGCTGTCGCTGATGCCCCAGGCGGGGCGTAGCGATGGCCATGCCGAGCTGGCGATGTCGCTGCTGGCCGCCGGCACCCTGGACGATTACAACCAGCGTTACGGCGAGCTGAACACCGAACGCATGCTGCACTTCTTCGCCCTCGACGAAACCAACCCCGGCAGCATCTATTGCTGCCTGCGGGCGGCACGGACCAACGCCCATGCGGTGCGCGGGCGGATCACCGCCGACATGTGGGAAAACATCAACGCCACCTGGCTGGAGATGCGCAACATCGCCAAGAGTGGCCTGGGACGCTACGGCATCAGCCATTTCTGCGAATGGGTCAAGGAGCGTTCGCACCTGTTCCGTGGCGCGACCTCGGGCACCATCATGCGCAACGATGCCTATTGCTTCATTCGCCTGGGCACCTTTATCGAGCGGGCCGACAACACCCTGCGCCTGCTGGACGCGCGCTACGAAATGTTCGGCGAGGAGTCGGAGGAGGTCAGCGACAACTCGGCCCGTGGCTACTACCAGTGGAGCGCCTTGCTCCGCGCCCTGTCCTCGTTCGAGGCGTTCAACGAGATCTACCGCAACGCGCCGGGGGCCGAGCAGGTGTCCGAGATGCTGCTGTTGCGCGCCGACGTACCGCGCTCGCTGCACGCCTGCGTCGAGGAGCTGGACCAGATCCTCGCCAGCCTGCCGGGCAACAACGGCCGTCCGGCCCAGCGCCTGGCCGCCGAGCTGAACGCGCGCCTGCGCTACACCGGGATCGACGAGATCCTCGCGTCGGGCCTGCATCTGTGGCTGAGCGATTTCATCGCGCAGATCCGTCACCTGGGGCAGACCGTCCACGAATCCTATCTGGAGGTTGTATGAAACTTTCCATACGCCACGACACCACCTACAGCTACGCCGATGAAGTCTGCACCAGCATCCAGTTCCTGCGCCTGACCCCGCAGAACAGCGAGCGCCAGCACATCCTCGAATGGCACCTGGAACTGCCGCGCCTGGTGCGCAGCCAGCTCGATCCCTACGGCAATATCCTGCACGTGCTGACCATGGACGAGCCCCATGGCGCCCTGGTCCTGAGCGCCTATGGCCAGGTGGAAATCGACCAGGCCCGGGAGGTGGAGCACGACAGCCTGTCGCCGTTGCCATTCCTGCGCAGCAGCCCGCTGACCAAGGCCGACGCCGCCCTCAGCGCTTTCGCCGCGCAGCACTGCGGCACCCGGCGCGACCGCGCGGCGCTGATCGAGCTGATGCACGCCCTGGCCGCACACATGGTCTACAGCCCGGGCGCGACCACGGTGGACACCACCGCGGCCGAGGCTTTCGCCGGCGGGGTCGGGGTCTGCCAGGACCACACCCATGCGTTCCTGGCCTGCGCCCGCGGCCTGGGGATTCCCGCGCGTTATGTCTCCGGCTACCTGTGCACCGAAGACGAAAGCCACCTGGCCAGCCACGCCTGGGCCGAGGCCTGGATCGACGGCGGCTGGTACAGTTTCGACGTGACCAACCGCCTGGCGCGGCCGGAACGGCACCTGAAGCTGGCGGTCGGCCTCGACTACCTCGACGCCTGCCCGGTGCGTGGCATGCGTCGCGGCGGCGGCGCCGAGCACATGCTGGCACAGGTCCAGGTGAACTCGATGTTCCAGGTCCAGCACCAGTAACCGCGGCCTTTCCCGCACCATCGGGCATGCCGGCCCCGGCATGCCCACCTCTTGGGCGTAGCAGCCCTGCATGGCCCATCTGCGCTTTCTGTCGTCGACTTTCTCAGCGACTTTCGGACTTTTCCTAAAGACAGTCTTTCCCCCCGGCCCCTAGCATGCGCCGCTCCGCAGGCCTGCAACGCAGCAAGCCAGGCGGGGAAAGGAAAGCAACGTTCAAGGGCAAGTCATGAAGAAATACACCACGGTCTTAAGCCTCTTGCTGGCGATGACCGGTTGTACCAGCAGCCACCAAGACACCTCCGAGGCCACGCTCACGGAGAAAGACGGCTACGTCCTTTCGAAAGGCGAAAGGGCGGTGGCGAAGAACCACCGGATCCGTTTCCTGGTCTTGCACTACACCGCGCTCGACCAGGCGCAGTCCTTCGAAACGCTGACGCGATCGGAACACGTCAGCGCCAACTACCTGATTCCCGATCGGCCGAAGACCCACAAGGGCCTGCTGGTGGCCGACCAGTTGGTCGATGACCACGACCGCTCCTGGCACGCGGGAGTGAGCCAGTGGAAGAACCGCAGCAACCTGAATGACACCTCGCTCGGGATCGAGATCGTCAACGCTGGCTGGGACCAGGACACCGGCCAGTTGCTGGGCGAGCCCTACAACGAGCAGCAGATAGAACTGCTGATCAGCCTGGCCCGGGACCTGGTCAGTAAGTACGACATACAGCCGACGGACATCGTCGGGCACTCGGATATCGCCCCCGGGCGCAAGATCGATCCGGGGCCGTTCTTTCCCTGGAAACGGCTTGCCGAAGCCGGCATTGGCGCCTGGCCCGACGAGCGCACCCTCGACGACTACCTGGCTCGCTTCAGCGTGTCGCCGCCGAGCATGGTCCAGGTCACGAAGGCGCTGCAAACCTATGGTTATGGCTATCTGGACGAGCAACCGGAAAGGGTGGTGGAAGCCTTCCAGATGCGCTTCAACCAGGAAAATGTCAGCGGGATCGTGGATATCCGTACGGCGGCCATCCTGTTTTCCCTGATCGACAAATATCACGGCAAGGACAAGGCGAGCGCCATTCTGCTGCCGCCGCAAGTGGCGGCGCTCGGCTAGAGGCACAGGTTTCGGCACCCATGAAAAAGCCCGCCGTTCGCGGTGGCGAAGGGCGGGCTTTTCAGCACCTGGTAGCTGGGGTCAGACCTTGACGATCCAGCCCGCTGGCGCTTCGATGTCGCCGGTCTGTACACCGGTCAGCTCTTTGTAGAGCTTCTGGGTGATCGGACCGACTTCCTTTTCGCTGTAGAACACGTGCAGCTTGTCCTTGTACTCGATGCCGCCGATCGGCGTGATCACCGCGGCGGTACCGCAGGCGCCGGCTTCCTTGAAGTCCGACAGCTTGTCGATCAGCACGTCGCCTTCGATCACTTCCAGGCCCAGGCGGGTCTTGGCCAGTTCGATCAGCGACAGGCGGGTGATGCCCGGCAGTACCGACGGCGACTTCGGCGTGACGAATTTGTCGTCGTGGGTGATGCCGAAGAAGTTGGCCGAACCGACTTCCTCGATCTTCGAGTGGGTCAAAGGGTCCAGGTAGATGCAGTCGGCGAAGTGCTTCTTCTTGGCTTCCGAACCTGGCATCAGGCTGGCGGCGTAGTTGCCACCGACCTTGGCCGCGCCGGTGCCTTGTGGCGCCGCGCGGTCGTAGCTGGAGATCAGGAAGTTGTGCGGGGTCAGGCCGCCCTTGAAGTAGGCACCGACCGGAATGGCGAAAATCGAGAAGATGAACTCGGGGGCGGTGCGCACGCCGATGTTGTCACCCACGCCGATCACGAACGGGCGCAGGTACAGCGCGCCGCCGGTGCCGTAAGGCGGGATGAAGCGCTCGTTGGCGCGAACCACTTCCTGACAGGCGGCAACAAATTGCTCGGTGGACACCTGCGGCATCAGCAGGCGCGCGCAGCTGCGCTGCATGCGGGCGGCGTTCTGGTCCGGGCGGAACAGGTTGATCGAACCGTCCTTGCAGCGGTAGGCCTTCAGGCCTTCGAAGCACTGCTGGCCATAGTGAAGGGCGGTGGAGCCTTCGCTGATGTGCAGCACGTTATCTTCGGTCAGGGTGCCTTTGTCCCACTCGCCGTTACGCCAGTGCGACAGATAGCGCTTGTCTGTCTTGATGTAGTCAAAACCCAGCTTGTCCCAATTGATGCTTTCGTTACCCATGACACCCTCTATCGCTTAACAACCGTCGCAACGGCTCAAGGCTTCTGACGTTTTTTGGATGGGCACAACAATACTGCATTCCGGGGGGCCACCGCATCCCGGGCGATGGGAGGGGAAGCAAAAAAACTTAGCCTGCTCATGAACCCTCCTGCCGTCCTGTGACGCGAACCCCAAAGGCTGCGGCGAGCTGTTTCTGTAGGAGCGAAGCTTGCTCGCGATAGCGTCGGCACAGACGGCTTGATATCCCTGCCGTGCTCACTGGCCCTATCGCGGGCAAGCCTCGCTCCTACAGACCCGGTGTTTATAGATGCAACGCGTGGCCCAGGGCGCGCAATGCCGCTTCCTGCACCGCCTCGCCCAGGGTCGGGTGGGCGTGGATGGTGCCGGCGATATCTTCCAGGCGCGCGCCCATTTCCAGGGACTGGCCGAAGGCCGTGGACAGCTCGGACACGCCGACGCCCACCGCCTGCCAGCCGACAATCAGGTGATTGTCACGGCGCGCCACCACCCGCACGAAACCGCTTTTCGATTCCAGGGTCATGGCACGGCCGTTGGCGGCGAACGGGAAGCTCGAGACGATGCAATCCAGGCCGGCGGCCTTGGCCTCGTCCGGGGTCTTGCCGACCACCACCAGTTCCGGATCGGTGAAGCACACCGCGGCAATGGCCGTCGGGTTGAATTCCCGGTGCTGGCCGGCGATCAGCTCGGCGACCATCTCGCCCTGGGCCATGGCCCGGTGCGCGAGCATCGGTTCGCCGGCGAGGTCGCCGATGGCCCAGACATTGCGCATGCTGGTCTGGCAACGCTGGTCGATGCGGACGGCCGAGCCGTTCATGTCCAGGTTCAGCGCTTCGAGGTTCCAGCCCTGGGTGTTCGGCTTGCGCCCGACCGCCACCAGCACCTGGTCGGTTTCCAGCTTCAGGCTGTCGCCGTTCGGGTCGCGCACCTGCAAGGAGTGGGTCGCGGCATCGAAACCTTCGACGCTGTGCTTGAGGTAGAGCTTGATCCCCAGTTGCTTCACCGATTCGAGCACCGGTTGGGTCAGCTCGGCGTCATAGGCCGGCAGGATGCGCTCCTGGGCCTCGACCACGCTGACTTCGGCGCCGAGCTTGCGGTAGGCGATGCCCAGCTCCAGGCCGATATAACCGCCACCGACCACGATCAAGCGCTTGGGCAGGGCCTTGGGCGCCAGGGCTTCGGTGGAGGAGATGATCGGCCCGCCAAGCGGCAGCATCGGCAGGTTGACGCTTTTCGAGCCGCTGGCCAGCAGCAGGTGTTCGCACTGGATGCGGGTGTCGGCGCCTTCGATTTCCACGGTCTTGCCGTCGATGACTTTGGCCCAGCCCTGGATCACCTGGACCTTGTGCTTTCTCAGCAGGGCGGCGACGCCGGTGGTCAGGCGGTCGACGATGCCGTCTTTCCATTCCACGCTCTTGCCGATGTCCAGGGTCGGTGCCGAGACGTTGATGCCCAGGGCCGAGCCCTGGCTGTGATGGCGGGTCTGCTGGAACTGTTCGGCGACATGGATCAGCGCCTTGGACGGGATGCAGCCGATGTTCAGGCAGGTGCCGCCCAGCGCCTGGCCTTCCACCAGGATGGTCGAGATGCCCAGCTGGCCGGCGCGGATCGCCGCCACATAACCGCCGGGGCCACCGCCGATGATCAGCAAGGTAGTGTTCAGAGTTTGTTGCATGCCTTACTCCAGAAATGCCTATTCAACAAAGAGACTGGCGGGTTGTTCGAGCAGGCCGCGAATGGCCTGGATGAAGAGCGCCGCGTCCATGCCGTCGACCACCCGGTGATCGAAGGAGCTGGAGAGGTTCATCATCTTGCGGACCACGATCTGGCCTTTGATCACCATCGGCCGTTCGACGATCTTGTTCACCCCGACGATCGCCACTTCCGGCAGGTTCAGCACCGGCGTGCTGACGATGCCGCCCAGGGCGCCGAGGCTGGTCAGGGTGATGGTCGAGCCGGACAGTTCGTCACGGGCCGCCTTGCCTGTGCGCGCGGCTGTAGCCAGGCGCGCGATTTCCGCGGCGCTGTCCCACAGGCTGCGGGCTTCGGCGTGGCGTACCACCGGCACCATCAGGCCGACGTCGCTTTGCGTGGCCACCCCGACATGCACCGCGCCGTGGCGGGTGATGACCTGGGCTTCGTCGTCGTAACGCGCGTTGATCTGCGGGAAGTCGCGCAGGGCCACGACCAGGGCCCGCACCAGGAACGGCAGCAGGGTCAGCTTGCCGCGGGTGGCGCCGTGTTTTTCATTGAGGTGCGCGCGCAGTTCTTCCACCGCGGTGACGTCGATTTCCTCGACATAACTGAAGTGGGCGGCGCGCTGGGTGGCTTCCTGCATGCGCTGGGCGATCTTGCGACGCATGCCGATCACCGGGATCTGCTCCTCGTCGTGACGCTGGGCATAACCGGACGGCGCCGAGCCGCTGCGTGCGTTCTGAGTGCCCTGGGCCAGGTAGGCGTCCAGGTCTTCGTGGAGGATGCGTCCGGCCGGGCCGCTGCCCTGCACCAGGCGCAGCTGGATGCCCAGGTCCAGCGCATGCTTGCGCACGGCCGGGGAGGCCAGCGGGCGCTCGTCGGCGTCGCGGGCTACCGGCGCCTGTGGCGCGGGGCGGCACGCGGCGGCGGGTTTGCTTTCCAGCACTGGCGCGGCTTCGACCTTAGGCGCTGCTACTGCTGGTGCTGCTTCTTTAATAGGGGCAGGTTCCTTGACCAGATGATCGGACGCCTTGAGGTTGCCGGCGCCTTCGACCTCGATGCTGATCAATATGCTGCCCACCGCCATCACTTCGCCGGGCTGGCCGCCCAGGGATAGGACCTTGCCATGCACCGGGGAGGGGATATCCACCATGGCCTTGTCGGTCATGACGTCGGCCAGCACCTGGTCCTCGACCACCAGGTCGCCGACCTTGACGTGCCACTGCGCCAGTTCTACTTCTGCGATGCCTTCGCCGATGTCCGGCATCTTGATAACGTGCGTGCCCATTCAGACCTCCATGACCCGTTGCAAAGCCGCGCCCACTCGGGACGGGCCAGGGAAATACGCCCACTCCTGCGCGTGCGGGTAGGGGGTGTCCCAGCCGGTCACGCGTTCGATAGGCGCTTCCAGGTGGTGGAAGCAGTGTTCTTGCACCAGCGACACCAGCTCGGCGCCGAAGCCGCAGGTGCGGGTGGCTTCGTGGACCACCACGCAGCGGCCGGTCTTTTTCACCGACTTGACGATGGTCTCCAGGTCCAGCGGCCACAGGCTGCGCAGGTCGATGACCTCGGCGTCGATCCCGGTTTCCTCGGCGGCCACTTGCGAGACATACACCGTGGTGCCGTAGGTCAGCACGGTGACGTCCTTGCCCGGCCGGGTGATGGCGGCGACGTCCAGCGGCACCTTGTAGTAGCCGTCCGGCACCTGGGCCGAGGGGTGTTTCGACCAGGGGGTTACCGGGCGGTCGTGGTGGCCGTCGAACGGGCCGTTGTACAGGCGCTTGGGCTCGAGGAAGATCACCGGGTCATCGTTTTCGATGGAGGCGATCAGCAGGCCCTTGGCGTCGTAGGGGTTGGACGGCATCACAGTGCGCAGGCCACAGACCTGGGTGAACACCGCCTCGATGCTCTGGCTGTGGGTCTGGCCGCCGTAGATGCCGCCGCCGCAGGGCATGCGCATGGTCAGCGGCGCGGTGAACTGGCCGGCGGAGCGATAACGCAGGCGCGCCGCTTCGGAAATGATCTGGTCCGTGGCCGGGTAGACGTAGTCGGCGAACTGGATTTCCGCCACCGGGCGCAGGCCGTAGGCGCCCATGCCGACGGCGACGCCGACGATGCCGCTTTCCGAGATCGGCGCGTCGAACACCCGCGAGGTGCCGTACTTGGCCTGCAGGCCTTCGGTGCAACGGAACACGCCGCCGAAATAACCGACGTCCTGGCCGAACACCACCACGTTGTCGTCACGCTCTAGCATCACATCCATGGCCGAGCGCAGGGCCTGGATCATGGTCATGGTGGTCGTGGTCATGGCGGTGTCCAACTGGATATTGTTGTTGTGGTCGTTCATGTCAGATTCCCAGTTGCTGGCGTTGGCGCTTGAGGTGCTCGGGCATTTCCTTGTAGACGTCCTCGAACATGGTCGCGGCGCTTGGGATCTGCCCGCCGGCGAGGGTGCCGTACTGCTCGGCCTGTTTCTGCGCGGCGATGACTTCGGCTTCCAGTTCGGCGCTGACCGCGGCGTGTTCCTCTTCGGACCACTGGCCGATCTTGATCAGGTGCTGCTTGAGGCGGGCAATCGGGTCGCCGAGGGGGAAGTGGCTCCAGTCATCGGCCGGGCGGTACTTGGACGGATCGTCGGAGGTGGAGTGCGGGCCGGCGCGGTAAGTGACCCATTCGATCAGGGTCGGGCCGAGGTTGCGCCGGGCGCGTTCGGCGGCCCAGCGGGACGCGGCGTAGACCGCGATGAAATCGTTGCCGTCCACCCGCAGCGAGGCGATGCCGCAACCGACGCCGCGACCGGCGAAGGTGGTGGCTTCACCGCCGGCGATGGCCTGGAAGGTGGAGATCGCCCACTGGTTGTTGACCACGTTGAGGATCACCGGCGCGCGGTACACGTGGGCGAAAGTCAGGGCGGTGTGGAAGTCCGACTCGGCGGTGGCGCCGTCGCCGATCCAGGCCGAGGCGATCTTGGTATCGCCCTTGATCGCCGAGGCCATGCCCCAGCCCACGCCCTGCACGAACTGGGTGGCCAGGTTGCCGGAGATGGTGAAGAAGCCGGCTTCCTTGACCGAGTACATGATCGGCAACTGGCGGCCCTTGAGCGGATCGCGCTCGTTGGACAACAGCTGGCAGATCATGTCCACCAGCGGCACGTCGCGGGCCATCAGGATGCTTTGCTGGCGGTAGGTGGGGAAGCACATGTCGTCGATGTTCAACGCCAGGGCCTGGGCGCTGCCGATGGCTTCCTCGCCGAGGCTCTGCATGTAGAACGACATCTTCTTCTGGCGCTGGGCGACCACCATGCGGTTGTCGAAGATCCGCGTCTTGAGCATGGCGCGCATGCCCTGGCGCAGGACCTCGCTGGGGACCTCTTCGGCCCATTCGCCCAGGGCATTGCCCTGGTCGTCGAGCACGCGAATCAGGCCACGGGCCAGGTCGGCGGTATCAGCGGGTTCTACATCGATTGGGGGTTTGCGCACCGTGCCGGCGTCGGTCAGACGCAGGTAGGAGAAGTCGGTTTTGCAACCGGGACGGCCTGAGGGTTCGGGCACGTGCAGGCGCAGCGGTTCGTACGCTTGGGTCATGGCTTGTCTACGCTCGATCTTGTGAATTTCTTGTAGTGGGCGCGCTTAGCTGACAGTCATTCTTTGGGTAAAAGAAATCTTGTCCTACAACAATCATAGGCCGGGCCAAGGAGAATATTTATCTCTGTTTCGTTGCGCTAAAGATGATTTGCAGATAAAAAAACTGCATAAACATAAAAAACAGGTTGATTTGTCTCATGCGCAAACTGGACCGTACCGACATCGGCATTCTCAACAGCCTCCAGGAGAACGCCCGCATCACCAACGCCGACCTCGCCCGTTCGGTGAACCTTTCGCCCACCCCGTGCTTCAACCGCGTGCGCGCCATGGAGGAGTTGGGGTTGATCCGCGAGCAGGTGACCCTGCTGGATGCCGACCTGCTGGGGCTGCATGTCAACGTGTTCATTCACGTCAGCCTGGAGAAGCAGGTGGAAGAGGCGTTGCAGCACTTCGAAGAGGCGATCGCCGACCGCCCGGAAGTCATGGAGTGCTACCTGATGGCCGGCGATCCGGACTACCTGATCCGCGTGCTGGTGCCGACCATCCAGGCCCTGGAGCGCTTCATGATGGACTTCCTGACCAAGGTGCCCGGCGTGGCCAATATCCGCTCCAGCTTCGCCCTCAAGCAGGTGCGCTACAAGACTGCGCTGCCGTTGCCGGCCAATGGGTTGACGCTGGGGAATTGACTTGATGGGCGAACCGCAGGCCCGGCCTCTCGCGAGCAAGCTCGCTCCTACAAGGACCCGTGCAGTCCCTGTAGGAGCGAGCTTGCTCGCGATAAAAATCGGCAGGCCGCCGCTGTTCTCGGATCGACCCACCGAACTTTCGTTCAACACATAACGCCTCAATCGTTATACGCCGCCTCGCTGTTATCGATCAGCGGGTCCTTCTCCGTCAGCACGATCTGCGCGATCCGGTCCTTGCGCATAAAGCTGACCTTGGGGTGGGACTGGGCGTAGCGGATAAAACGCTCCACCGCTTCGACCATCGCCGGCGTACCGCCGATACGATCGTGCAGGCTCACCGACATCATCCGCCGCCGGCTCGCGCCTTCGGCGTACAGGCGATCGAACTCCAGCACCAACTGCTGATAGAACTGTTCGGCGGAGAAGTGTCGGCCCTCGATCAGCACGATGTCGTTATTGCGCAGGGTGTAGGGCACCACGGCGAATTTCTTGCCGCGCACCAGGGTGACGAAAGGTTCGTCACGGCTGACGTCATCGATGTGGTAGGTGAAATTCAGGTCCTGCAACACCTTCAGGGTGTTGGGGCTGCGCCGCAGCCAGTTGGCGTTGTAGCCGACCGAACGCTGGCCGGTGAGCTTCTGCACTGCGTCCACGCCATCGCCGATGAACTGTTTTTCCTGGGCGTAGCTCATGTTGTAAGAGTCGGCCCAACGCATGCCGTGGGCCGCCACCTCGTGGCCGCGCTCGGCGATGGCCTTGACCAGCTCCGGGTGTTTCAGCGCGGCTTCACCGACCACATGCGAGGTGACCTTGATCCCGGTGCGGTCCCACAGATCGAGCAGGCGCCACAGGCCTTCCTTGTGGCCGTAGTCGAACCAGGTGTTGGCCGGCAGGTCGGGGTAACCCTTGGGCAAGGGGCTTGCGGAAAACGGGCTTTCGGCGCCCTCCGGCTGGCCGCCGGTCTCGAACTGCATGGAAAACGACAGCACCAGTTGCGAGCCGTCCGGCCAGGGACGCTCCTGGGCGAACGCCAGGGCCGGCGTCAGCAGGCTGAGGGCGAGCAGGCGCTTGAACCAGCGCAAGTTTTTGTGGGGGGACATGGTGGCACTCCTTGGGGAAAAAGTGCCGATAGGCTGGCATCCGGTTTCTGCTTGAAAAATCCCCTCGAAACCAGATCACCTTTAAAGAAAATTTACCAATCGAACACGAGGTTGCCTGGACTGGCCTCATCGCGGGCAAGCCTCGCTCCTACAGAAGAAGATCGCATGCTTCTGTAGGAGCGGCCGGTCGACGCTCGATTGCCCGCGATAGGGCCGCCCAGACACCGCCCATCTCAGAACGTCCCGCTGAACACCCGCTCCACCCCACCGGCCAGCCGCACTTTGCCCTGGCCGTCCCAGCTGACGGTGACCGGGCCGCCGTCGCACAACACCCGGACCGGGCTGTCCAGCAGGCCGCGGCGTATGCCGTTGACCGCCGCGCCGCAGGAGCACGAGCCGGAACCCAAGGGAATGGCGCCGTTGCGCTCCCAGATGCGCAGGCGAATGGTCTGGCGGTCGATGACCTGGACGAAGTGCACATTGGTCTTCTGCGGGAACAGCGGATGCGCCTCGATCCGCGGGCCCAGTGTCGCCACGTCGATGGCCTGCAGGTCCTCGACAAAAAACGTGCAGTGCGGGTTGCCCATGCTGCACGCCGCCGGCTCGCCGGGCAGGGGCAGGGCCAGGCTGTCGAGGGCCATCGCCAGCGGGATCTCCTGCCAGGCGAATTGCGGCACACCCATCTCCACCGACACCGACTGATCGTCCAGCCGCAGGCAATGCAGGATGCCGCGGACGGTCTTCACCTGTACCGAGTCTTCGCCGCTTTCGCGCATCAGCAGGTCGGCCGCGCCGCGGGTGGCGCTGCCGCAGGTGCTCAGGCTGGAACCATCGGCATTCCAGAAGGTCAGTTGCGCCGCTGTCTCGGGGCAATGGCTGAGCACCACCAGCTGATTGAAACCCACGCCGCGATGGCGGTCGCCCAGGGTCCTGGCCAGCTCGCCGGTGATCGGGTTGTCGCGTCCACGGGCATCGACCAGCATGAAGTCGTCGCCATTGGCATGCAGCTTCTGAAAGGACAGGGGCATTGCGGGGCTCCGCGGGAGGCACAGGTGACGGCCGATTCTAGGGGGCGAGCAGCGGCAATGATAGGCAGGGCCTGTGGCGGATTTGCGTCAGTGCCACGGGTATTTCGTCAGGCGGCCGGCAGTGGGCTGAAAAAATCCTCTGCACCGTGATTAGCTTTGCATAAAGTTCGTCAATCGAGCCCGGCAGTGTGCCTGGATCCCGAGGTTTTCCGGCACACTGCCGGGCAACCCGGAACAACTCTGGAGCGTCCGCCATTCGGGCGGACATGGAACAAGGTCAGCGAATGGCAAGGTCACTGAATGGATAGCTACGCCCCGCGCAACTGGCAGCCCCACGAAAAGCCCAGCTTGCCCGGTTCCCCCTCGACGCCGCTGCACCCCACGCACAAGCGCCTGGCCTATGCCCTGGTCGGTCTGCTGGTGGCGATCACCGGCGGCCTCGGCAACTCCCTGGTGGTCGCCAACCTGCCTTACCTGCAAGGGGCGCTGGGCGCGACCACGGCGGAAATGGCCTGGCTGCCGGCGGCCTACGTGATGACCAACGTGTCGATGAACCTGCTGCTGGTGAAGTTTCGCCAGCAGTTCGGCCTGCGCGCCTTTACCGAGGTGTTCCTGGTGCTCTATGCGCTGGTGACCTTCGGCCACCTGTTCGTCAACGACCTGAGTTCGGCCATCGCCGTGCGTGCGGCCCACGGCATGGTTGGCGCCGCCCTGAGTTCCCTGGGCCTGTACTACATGGTCCAGGCGTTCCCGGCCAAGTGGCGGATGAAAGCCCTGGTGCTGGGGCTGGGTGCCTCGCAACTGGCCTTGCCCCTGGCCCGGCTGTTTTCCGAAGACCTGCTGCAGATCGCCGAATGGCGCGGCCTGTACCTGTTCGAGCTGGGGCTGGCGCTGGCGTCCCTGGGCTGCGTGTTCCTGCTCAAGCTGCCGCCCGGCGACCGTTTCCGCACCTTCGAGAAACTCGACTTCCTGACCTTCGCCATCCTCGCCAGCGGCGTCGCGCTGCTGTGCGCGGTGCTGTCCCTGGGGCGCATCGACTGGTGGCTGGAAGCGCCGTGGATCGGCTACGCCAGCGCCGGCTCCATCGTGCTGATCCTCGCCGGGCTGGCCATCGAACATAACCGCAGCAACCCGATGCTGATGACCCGCTGGCTGGGCAGCGGGGCGGCGATTCGCCTGGCCCTGGCGGTGATCCTGATCCGCATGGTGCTGTCCGAGCAGTCCACCGGCGCCGTGGGCTTTCTCCAGGCGCTGAACATGAGCAGCCAGCAGATGCGCCTGCTGTATGGGGTGATGCTGCTGGGCAGCATCGCGGGCCTGGCCACCAGCGCCCTGACCATCAACCCGGCGCACCTGTTCATGCCGCTGGTCATCTCCCTGGCGCTGATGGCCGTCGGCTCGGTGATGGACAGCTTCTCGAATAACCTCACGCGCCCGGCCAACATGTACTTCAGCCAGTTCCTGCTGGCCTTCGGCGGGACCTTCTTTCTCGGCCCGACCATGGTCCTGGGCACGCGCAACGTGCTGACCAACCCGCGCAACCTGGTGAGCTTCTCGGTGCTGTTCGGCATCTGCCAGAACCTCGGCGGGCTGATCGGCTCGGCGCTGCTGGGGACCTTCCAGATCGTCCGCGAGAAATACCATTCCAGCCATATCGTCGAGCAACTGGTGATGATGGACCCGCGGGTGCTGGGCCGGGTGCAGAGCGGCGGGGCGGCGGTCGGCAGGGTGATCGCCGACCCGCAGGCCCGCGAGCTGCAAGGCATCCGCAGCCTGGCCAGCGCCGCCACCCGCGAAGCCAACGTGCTGGCCTACAACGATGTGTTCATGCTGATCGCGGTGATCGCCGTGCTGACCATGATCTGGATCTTCATTCGCAGCCTGTGGCTGATGAGCACGACCAAGGCGGTCGCGCCTGCCACCTCGACTTCTGCCCCGACTCCCGTCCAACCCAGCGGTGCCATTTCTTCATGACCGAACCGACCATCACCACCACCAACGCCATTGCCTCGACGCCGGAAGGCAGCGCGCCGCCCTCGATGCCGATCACCGAGCCGCGTTCGCTGCGGGTGCGGATCATCTCGTCCCTGGGGTTCGCCGCGATCGCCATCAGCGGCGTGCTGGTCGTGCTCTATGCCTGGCAGCTGCCGCCGTTCAGCAGTGCCGTCGAAAGCACCGAGAACGCCCTGGTGCGGGGCCAGGTGACGATCATCGGGCCACAGCTCAGCGGTTATGTGTTCGAGGTGCCGGTGCAGGACTTCCAGTTCGTCAAGGCCGGCGACCTGCTGGTGCGCCTCGACGACCGCATCTACAAGCAGCGCCTGGAGCAGTCCCTGGCCCAGCTGGCGTCGCAGAAGGCGGCCCTGGCCAATGTGGTGCAGCAGCGCAACAGCGCCGAAGCCACCATCAAGCTGCGCCAGGCGGCGCTGGCCGACAGCCAGGCCCAGGCGCGCAAGAGCGCCGCCGACCTGCGGCGCAACCAGGAACTGATCGCCGACGGTTCGGTGTCCCAGCGTGACCTGGACGTGACCCGCGCCGCCAACGCCCAGACCCTTGCCGCGGTGGCCCAGGCCCAGGCGCAGCTGGACATCGCCCGCCAGGACCTGCAGACGGTGATCGTCAATCGTGGTTCGCTGGAGGCCGCGGTGGCCAATGCCGAGGCGGCGGTGCAATTGGCGCGGATCGACCTGTCCAACACCCGGGTCACCGCGCCGCGCGATGGCCAGCTGGGGCAGATCGGCGTGCGCCTGGGGGCCTACGTCAATTCCGGGGCGCAGCTGATGTCGCTGGTGCCGAACCAGCTCTGGGTGATCGCCAACATGAAGGAAACCCAGATGGACAACATCCGCGTCGGCCAGCCCGCAAGCTTCACCGTCGATGCGCTCAACCACCGCAAATTCCACGGCCATGTGCAGCGCATCTCGCCGGCCACCGGCTCGGAGTTCGCCTTGTTGCAGGCCGACAACGCCACCGGCAACTTCGTCAAGATCGCCCAGCGGATCCCGGTGCGCATCACCGTCGACCCCGACCAGGCGGAAAGCGAACGCCTGCGCCCGGGGATGTCGGTGGTGGTGAGTATCGATACGGCGGCGGAAGGGGATACCCGGGTCGAATGACCCGACGCTTCTGTAGCCGCTGCCGAGCCCTGGCGAGGCTGCGATCGTCTGCGCAGCAGACGCCAAACCAGGCACCGCGCAGCGTCAGTTACACCACGCCGCCAGGTCTACGGGGCTGCGCCCCGATCGCAGCCTCGCCAGGGCTCGGCAGCGGCTACAGGGGCGAGAGGGCAGGGTTCAGGCGGTGAGGGGCGGCAGGGTGCCGAGCAGGGACACGGCGGCCACCGCGGCGATCCCCAGCAGCCATTCCAGCAGCACGCTACGACGCAGGGTGCCCAGGCGCTGCTGGCAGTCCTCGATCCGCAGGCGGTTGAACAGGGCCAGGGCGAACATGCCGCACACCAGCAGCACCTTGATCAGCAGGATCAGGGCAAAGCCGGACAGCAAGGGTGTCGGCCACAGCTGGCCGGTCAGCACTCGTACATTGATCAGGCCGGTGACCAGCAACCCACCTACGAGCCCGTAACCCACGCCGCTGAAACGCAGTAGGACCCGCTCCAGAGGCTGCTCGCCGGGCTGCCGCAGAGTCATCAGCAGCACCAGCAAACCGCCGAGCCACAGGCTGACGCAGCCCAGGTGGACGATCTGGTTGAGGATCAGCAACTGGCCGCCGAGGCCGTCGAGCATGGCGCCGTGGCCCACCGGGGCGAGGGTGGCCAGCAGCAGGGCGGCGAGGATCAACCGTAGCGCCAGCCGCTCACCCAGGCGAGTCAGCAGCACAACCACCAGCGCGCCATTGAGCAGCAGATGCCAGCTCCACACCTGGCCAAAAAAGGTCTTGCCCAGCACCAATCGCAGGGTGGCCGGGTCCAGGGCCGCGGCGCCGCTGCCGGCCATGCTGGCGGTGATCAGCAGCAACCAGCAGACGCCCGTGGCCAGGGCGATCCCGGCCAGCCAGCAGCCGAGTCGGGTCAGGTTGCGATCCAGTGCGGCGAAGGGCTCGCGCCCCAACAGCAGGGGCCTGAACACCCAGGCCCCGAACAGTAAAAGGACTGCCGCGAAATGCACGAAGCGGCAGAGCACCAACAGGGTCGACATCGGTTACTGGCCGACCTTGAAGCTGTAGCTGCCTTCGCTCGTGTGGGTATCGACCGACACCGCGTGCCACTCGACCTTGTAGGCGCCCGCCGCCAGCGGCGCCGCCGGAGTCACGATCAGGGTCTTCTTGTCCGCGCCTTCGGTGGCCAGGGCCTTGACGGCGACCGCCGCGCCATCCTTGCTCAGGCTGACTTGGGTGAAGGTCGCCTCGACGCCTTCGGAGAACACCAGGCGCAGTTCGCCCGGCGCGCTCACCGTGCTGTCGGCGGCCGGGACCTGGCTTTGCAGGTGGGCGTGGGCGAAGGCCGAGGAAGCGGCAACGAGAGAGGCCAGCAGGGCGCTGGCGGTCAGCAGTTTTTTCAGCATGGGAAATACCTGTTCAATGAGTGTCGGGTCGTCGCTGGGCCTATGAGTATAAGGACCGTGGCAGGGGCCCTGGATGAAACATCGGCGCGGCGTTCAAGGGGTTTTCAGGCGCATATGGATGATCGGGAACGGCCGGCCCTGGCCGTCGGTTTCCGAGCGGCCGATGTCTTCGAAACCGTAGTGCCGATAAAAACCGTGGGCCTGGGGGTTCTGTTCGTTGACGTCGACAGTGAGTCGCGGATGGCGGCTGCGCACGTGGTCCAGCAGTTGTCGGCCGACGCCCTGGCCACGGCGGGCCGGTTCGATAAACAGCATTTCCACCTTTTCGCCGGCGCTAGCGATAAACCCGGCCGGGGTGCCGTCGTCGTCCTCCAGCAGCCAGACCTCGAGGGCCGGCAGGTAGGTGTCGCGCACCAGGGGGTAGAGCAGTTGGATATCGTCTTCGCTGATGAAGTCGTGGGTGGCCCGCACCGAGCGTTCCCACAGGGCGGCGAGCTGCGGATCGTCCGCGGGCCAGCGTTTTCGAATGTGCATGAGCATGATCCATGGCGGCGTTGCAGGATGGCCGAAACCCTCAGGGTTCGGCGGCGAAAGTCCTGCCTGCATGTCCGTGTCGCGAATCAACGCCTGGACGGAACACTTCAGGTGCCTGGGAATAAGGCGGGAAGGATCCTAACCAATCGTTTTTGCCGGGGAAAGCCAGGTCCAGGAAGTTTCGTTTTTGTACGAAGGCCAATGGTAGTCTTGCAGCAGACTGTTTTCAGGGAGCCCATATGGGCAATCACAAGATCGAGATCCGTCGCAGCAACGTCGAGAAGATCCTCCTAGCGGCGGAAAAGGTATTCGCCGAAAAAGGTTTCAGCGGCACGGCCATGGCCGATATCGCCGCCGAGGTGCAGTTGCCGCGCTCCAACCTGCATTACTACTTCAGCACCAAGAGCGAGCTGTACAGCGCGGTGCTGCTGGAACTGCTGGAGTTGTGGAAGCAGGACGCCCTGTGCTTCGAGATGTTCGACGACCCGCGGGTGGTCCTCAGCAGCTACATCCGCGCCAAGATGAACCATTCCCGCAGCCGGCCCTATGGCTCGAAAGTCTGGGCCAACGAAATCATCCACGGCGCGCCGACCCTGGGCGAGGCGCTGGACGCCAGCCTGTACGACTGGGCGAAGATGAAGGAAGCGAAGATCCGCCAGTGGGTCGAAGACCAACGCATCCTGCCGGTGGAGCCGTCGAGCCTGCTGTACATGATCTGGGCCTCGACCCAGCACTACGCCGACTTCGACCACCAGATCATGATCATCAACGAGCATCAGCCGCTGTCGGACATGCAGTTCGAAAAAGCGGTGCAGACGGTGACCAGTGTGATTCTGCGGGGGATTGGGTTGGAGCCGTAGGCGTCCCTGAGATTGCTATCGATATCGCTGGAGCACCAGACAGTATGCGTTATCGTTCACCTCCATCGCGGGCAAGCCTCGCTCCTACAGAAGCGCACGGTCTTCTTCTGTAGGAGCGAGGCTTGCCCGCGATGACGTCAGTCCAGTCAATGAGCGTTATCCGGCAAATCCTCTAGCCACTCACTCAAACCGCCTCGCGATACGGATTGCGCGGATCATGCTGCCAGTCGAGGAATGGCTTGCCGGTGTCCTGGGGCACCATCTCGATGCAGTCCTGCACTGGGCAGGTGATCTGGCACAGGTTGCAGCCCACGCATTCGGCGTCGATCACCTCGTACTTATGCGTGCCGTCGGCCTGCTTGAGGCTGGCGATGGCCTGGTGCGAGGTGTCTTCGCAGGCGATATGGCAGCGGCCGCAACCGATGCAGGCGTCCTGGTCGATCTTGGCGATCACCTGATAGTTGATATCCAGGTACTTCCAGTCGGTGGTGTTGCCCACGGCCTTGCCGGAAAACTGCTGCAGGCTGCTGTAGCCCTGGCTGTCCATCCACCGCGACAGGCCGTCCTTCATCTCCTCGACAATCCGAAAACCATGGAGCATCGCCGCCGTGCACACCTGCACCGCGCCGCAGCCCAGGGCGACGAATTCCGCCGCGTCGCGCCAATTACCGATGCCGCCGATACCGCAGATCGGCAGGCCCTGGGTCTGCGGGTCGCGGGCGATCTCGGCCACCATGTTCAGCGCGATTGGCTTGACCGCCGAGCCGCAGTAGCCGCCGTGGGTGCTCTGGCTGCCGACCATCGGATTGGCGACCATGCGCTCCAGGTCGACGCTGGTGATCGAGTTGATGGTGTTGATCAGCGACACTGCGTCGGCGCCGCCGCGATGGGCCGCGCGGGCGGCCATGCGGATATCGGTGATGTTCGGCGTCAGCTTGACGATCACCGGCAGCGAGCAATAAGTCTTGCACCAGCGGGTGACCTGTTCCACGTACTCCGGCACCTGGCCGACCGCCGCGCCCATGCCGCGTTCCGGCATGCCGTGGGGGCAGCCGAAGTTCAGCTCGATGCCGTCGGCGCCGGTGGCTTCCACCAATGGCAGGATGTTTTTCCACGACTCCTCGACGCAGGGCACCATCAGCGACACGATCAGCGCGCGGTCCGGCCAGTCCTTTTTGACCTGGGTGATTTCCCTGAGGTTGATCTCCAGGGAGCGGTCGGTGATCAGTTCGATATTGTTGATGCCCAGCACTTCGCGGTTGGCGCCGAAGTGCGCCGAGTAGCGTGACGACACGTTGACCGCCGCCGGGTCCTCGCCCAGGGTTTTCCAGACCACGCCGCCCCAGCCAGCCTCGAAGGCGCGGACCACGTTGTAGGCCTTGTCGGTGGGCGGCGCGGAGGCCAGCCAGAACGGGTTGGGGGCCTTGATACCGGCGAACACAATCGAGAGATCGGCCATTTACGCAGCCTCCACGTTGAGCATGAGTTGGGCATGCATGGCTTCGGCGGCCCGCTTGCCGTGTTGCACCGCCTGGACGGTGAGGTCCTGGCCGAGGCTGACGCAGTCGCCGCCGGCATACACCCCGGGGATGCTGGTGCGCAGTTGTTCGTCGACCTCGATGCGCTCGCCGGCGCGCTTGAGTTCGCGGGCCAGCGGGTCGCCCAGCGCGGCGCCGTCGAACGCCTGGCCGATGGCCTTGAAGATCGCGTCGGCGGCCAGCTCGAAGGTTTCCCCGGTGGTCTGCAGCCGGCCCTCCACCAGGCGGGTGCGGGCGAAGCGCATGCCGCGTACCCGGCCCTGGGCGTCGAGCAGTACTTCCTCGGGCGCGGCCCAGGTCAGCAGGCGCACCTGATTGGCCTTGGCGATGTCCTGTTCGTGTTGGGTGGCGCCCATGTCCTCGACGCCGCGGCGGTACACCAGGTTGACATCGCGGGCGCCGAGGCGGGCCATCTGCACCGCCATGTCGATCGCCGTGTTGCCGGCGCCGAGGACGATGCAGTGGTCGGCCAGGGGCAGTCGGGTGAGGTCGTCGGCCTGGCGCAGTTCGCGGATGTAGTCGGTGGCGGCCAGCAGGCCGGGGGCGTCCTCATGGGGCAGGCCCAGCTGTTTGCTGGCGGCCAGGCCGAGGCCGAGGAACACCGCGTCGAACTGCTGGTGCAGTTCGGTGAGGCTCAGGTTGTCGCCGAGTTTCTGTCCGTGGCGGATCTCGATGCCGCCGATCTGCAACAGGAAATCCAGCTCCTTCTGCGCGAAGTCGTCCACCAGCTTGTACTTGGCGATCCCGTATTCATTGAGGCCGCCGGCTTTTTCCCGGGCCTCGAAAATCACCACCTCGTGGCCGTGCATGGCGCAGCGGTGGGCGCACGATAGCCCCGCCGGCCCGGCGCCGACCACGGCGATGCGCTTGCCGGTGGCGGCGGCGCGCTGGAACGGGTGCTGGCTGAAGTGCGCGTTGTCCACCGCGTAGCGCTGCAACAGGCCGATCAGCACCGGCGCGCATTCCTGGGCGTTGTTGCGCACGCAGGCCTGCTGGCACAGGATCTCCGTCGGGCACACCCGGGCGCAGCTGCCGCCGAGGATATTGGCCGAGAGAATCTTCTGCGCCGCGCCCTGCACGTTGTCGGTGTGGATATGGCGGATAAACGAGGGAATGTCGATCTCGCTGGGGCAGGCGTTGACGCACGGCGCGTCGTAGCAATACAGGCAGCGCGAGGCTTCCAGGTGCGCCTGGCGGTCGTTGAGCGGCGGCGCCAGGTCGCTGAAATGGCCGGCGAGGGTGGCCGCATCCTCCTGGGGATGGGGCAAGTGGTTCAGGGTCTTGATCACGGTTCTGGCCTCACGGTTTTTTATCGATTGCCTCTGACGGGCATTGTTTTCACGAACGGGGCGGACACCCCGCTGGATTCGCTGCAACGCGTCCTGTAGCCGCTGCCGAGCGCAGCGAGGCTGCGATCGGGTTGGGCGGCATTCCGACGAAGCGGCCGTAAAACTGCCTACCGCGTTCTACCTGGTACACCGCAAGCGCAGGTTTTGCGGCAACTGCGTTGCCGGTCGCAGCCTCGCTAGTGCTCGACAGCGGCTACAGGGATCGCGGAGATCACAGGCCCCCGATCTCAGCGTTTGACGGCCGTCGGCTTGTGCGCCTCGGCGCGTTTGCTCAGCAGGTCGAACACTGCCGGGTAGGCCGGGCGCTCGACATAACGGCCCGCGCCGCGCTCGGCGCGCAGGTCGCCGTCGACCCAGACCAGCTTGCCCTGGCTGATGGTGTGGCTGGGCACGCCGCGCACGGTCTTGCCTTCGAAGATGTTGAAGTCCACCTGCTGGTGGTGGGTCGCGGCGGAAATGGTGCGGCTGCCTTGCGGGTCCCAGAGCACCAGGTCGGCATCGGCGCCGACGCGGATCGCGCCCTTGCGCGGGTAGAGGTTGAAAATCTTCGCCGCATTGGTGGAAGTCAGGGCGACGAAGTCCTGCATCGACAGGCGCCCGCTGTTCACCCCTTCGTCCCAGAGCACGGCCATGCGGTCTTCGATGCCGGCGGTGCCGTTGGGGATCTTGCTGAAATCGTCGCGGCCAGCGGCTTTCTGCTCGGCGCAGAAGCAGCAGTGGTCGGTGGCGGTGGTGTGCAGGTTGCCCGATTGCAGGCCGTGCCACAGCGCGTCCTGATGCCCGCGAGGGCGGAAGGGCGGGCTCATCACATAGCCGGCGGCGGTCTGCCAGTCCGGGTGGCGGTACACGCTGTCGTCCAGCAGCAGGTGCCCGGCCAGCACTTCGCCGTACACCGGCTGGCCCTTGCCGCGGGCGTAGGTGATTTCGTCCAGCGCCTCTTTGGTCGAGACGTGCACCAGGTACAGCGGCGTGCCGAGGGTTTCGGCAATGCGGATCGCCCGGCTGGCGGCTTCGCCTTCGACCTGGGAAGGGCGCGACAGCGGGTGGGCTTCCGGCCCGGTGATGCCCTGGGCCAGCAGCTTGCGTTGCAGGTGGTAGACCAGCTCGCCGTTCTCCGCGTGCACCGTTGGCACGGCGCCGAGTTCCAGGCAGCGCTCGAAGCTCGCCACCAGGGTGTCGTCGGCGGCCATGATCGCGTTCTTGTAGGCCATGAAATGCTTGAAGCTGTTGACCCCGTGCCGGCTCACCAGCTCGGCCATTTCCTCGCGCACCTGCTCGCTCCACCAGGTGATGGCGACGTGGAAGCCGTAGTCCGACGCGGACTTCTCGGCCCAGCCGCGCCACTGGTGAAAGGCCTCCAGCAGGGACTGCTGCGGATTGGGAATCACGAAATCGATGATCGAGGTGGTGCCGCCCGCCAGGCCCGCGGCGGTGCCGCTGAAGAAGTCTTCGCTGGCCACGGTGCCCATGAAGGGCAATTGCATATGGGTGTGAGGATCGATGCCGCCGGGCATCAGGTATTGGCCACTGCCATCGAGCACTTCGCAGCCTGCAGGACTGTCCAGATTCTGGCCGATGGCCTTGATCACGCCGTCGGCGCACAACACATCGGCCTTATAACTTTCATCATGGGTAATAACGGTGGCGCCACGGATCAACAGAGACATTCCGAGTTCCTCGCAGGCATGACCGGCTTATGCCGGTTCTAGTGTTCTTGTAATAAGCAGGCTGCGGAATCTTATTCCTGTCAGCGGTGTCAGGAATAAAAACTAGCTGGTGTTCATTCAATCGGCAAGATTATTTTTTATAAGCATATATCGATATTAAATGATTGAAATATAAGGATTTAATTCGTAAATCCGCAAAATGGTGCAGCCTTTCACCATTTTGACGCACTTGACAGGATCGAAATATGAGCAAGATTTCCTATGTGAAATCAGCCGCTTGAAGGAGGCCTGTGGCCCATACGAAAGTTTGAAAAAATTTTGCGTGCACCAGATTGAGTCCTGACCTGATGGACAACTTGCCCGGCATTCGGCCTGAGTGAACCGGCAAGTTATCTCGGACAGGAAGTTGTTCAGAATAAAACTGAAGAAACATCAGTTGTTTACATGGATTTTACCGACTGTGGAGCACCGTCGATGGACCAGCCGGCACGCTTATTGAGTGCCGCCGTCGACAGGATGGCCGGTCGGTAAAAGTCGTCAGTTCTCCGGCCATCGCCGGGCTGGCAGCACGTCTGCCGGCCCGCCCGATGAGCAAAAATAATCAGAAAAAAGTGGAGCGGCCATGCAACAGAACAGATCTCAAGTGACCGAGCGTGCCGGCCTGTACGAGCTGGACGCCGGCAGCGACGTGCTCGACAGCCCCCGTTACAACCACGATATCGCGCCGACCAAGGTCCACGAGCGCACCTGGAACAAATGGCACATCACCGCGCTGTGGGTCGGCATGTCGATCTGCGTGCCGACCTACACCCTGGGCGGCGTGCTCACCGCCTATTTCGGCCTGACCGTGGGCGAGGCGCTGCTGGCGATCCTGCTGGCCAATATCGTGGTGCTGATCCCCCTGACCCTCAACGCTTTCGCCGGCACCAAGTACGGCATCCCGTTCCCGGTGCTGCTGCGTGCGTCTTTCGGCGTCATCGGTTCCAACGTGCCGTGCCTGATCCGTGCCCTGGTGGCCTGCGGCTGGTTCGGTATCCAGACGATGTTCGGCGGCCTGGCGATCCACCTGTTCCTCGGCTCGATCTTCGAGGGCTGGAAAGCCCTGGGCGGCACCGGGGAGGTGATCGGTTTCATGATCTTCTGGACCCTCAACCTGTGGGTGGTGCTGCGCGGCGCCGAGTCGATCAAGTGGCTGGAAACCCTGTCGGCGCCGCTGCTGGTATTGGTGGGGGCGGGGCTGCTGGTGTGGGCATTGCCCAACGTGTCGTTGAGCGAACTGCTGGCGCAGCCGCCCAAGCGTCCGGAAGGGGCGAGCGTCTACAGCTACTTCTTCGCCGGGCTCACGGCGATGGTCGGTTTCTGGGCCACCCTGTCGCTGAATATTCCGGACTTCAGCCGCTACGCGAAG
Source organism: Pseudomonas sp. T8 (assembly GCF_024610635.1). Lineage (NCBI taxonomy): Bacteria > Pseudomonadati > Pseudomonadota > Gammaproteobacteria > Pseudomonadales > Pseudomonadaceae > Pseudomonas > Pseudomonas sp. T8. The sequence goes on along the minus strand of NZ_CP102374.1, from coordinate 1,589,106 downwards.
AGCCAGAAGGACCAGATCCTCGGGCAGATTTTCGGCCTGCCGCTGACCATGTTCCTGTTCGCCGCCCTGGGGGTGGTGATGACCGCCGCCTCGGTGAAACTGGTGGGCGTCACCGTCTCCGACCCGGTGAGCCTGATCGGCCATATCCAGAGCCCCGGCTGGGTGGCCCTGGCCATGGCGCTGATCATCATCGCCACGCTCTCGACCAACACCGCGGCGAACATCGTCTCGCCGACCAACGACTTCCAGAACATCGCGCCCAAGCTGATCGGCCGCACCAAGGCGGTGATCCTCACCGGGCTCGTCGGCCTGGCGCTGATGGCCCACGAACTGCTGAAAAAGCTCGGCCTGCTGGTCTCGGATGTGAGCCTGGAGACCGTGTATTCCAACTGGCTGCTGGGTTACTCCAGCCTGCTGGGGCCTATCGCCGGAATCATGGTGGTGGACTATTTCATCATCCGCAGACAGCAGCTGGACCTGGCCGGGCTGTACCGCGATGACGTGTACCCGGCGTGGAACTGGTACGGCTTTATCGCCTTCGGCGTGCCGGTGGCGCTGACCCTGCTGTCCCTGGGCAGCGATGCGTTCAGCTGGTTCTACAGCTACGGCTGGTTCACCGGCTCGGCGCTGGGCGGGATCATTTACTACGGGCTGTGCAGCCTGGGCAGCCCGCGAACCGCGACCGCCAAGACGCCGGTGTGATGGACGGACCCTGTAGGAGCGAGCTTGCTCGCGATTGGCCAGCAGACATAACGCGATCCAACAGGCAGACAAGGTTGTTTGCACGTTTATCGCGAGCAAGCTCGCTCCTACAAGGGGCCGTGTCGCTTTTTTGCGCGATGCGATCCACCAGACACCACAGCACCCAAGACGAGCCCGACCTCGTCAACGACAACCAGAAAAGCCTGAGGAGATCACCATGAACGCTGCCGTCGACGTTCTGCAATCCAGCCACCGGCACATCAACCGCGACCGCCTGTGGCAGTCACTCATGGAGCTGGCGAGGCTCGGGGCCACGGTCAAGGGCGGGGTCTGTCGCCTGGCCCTGACCGACCTCGACCGCCAGGCCCGCGACCTGTTTGTCCAATGGTGCGAGGCCGCGGGGTGCACGGTCACGGTGGATGGCATCGGCAATATCTTCGCCCACCGCGCCGGGCGTAACCCGCAGCTGCCGCCGGTGATGACCGGCAGCCATATCGACACCCAGCCCACCGGCGGCAAATTCGATGGCTGCTTCGGCGTGCTGGCCGGGCTCGAAGTGCTGCGCACCCTCAACGACCTCGGGGTGGAAACCGAGGCGCCGCTGGAAGTGGTGGTGTGGACCAACGAAGAGGGCTCGCGCTTCCCGCCGTGCATGATGGGCTCCGGGGTGTTCGCCGAGAAATTCACCCTGGAAGAGACCCTGGCCAAGACCGATGCCGAGGGCGTGAGCGTCGGCGATGCGCTGAACGCCATCGGCTATGCCGGCAGCCGTAAGGTCAGCGGGCACAAGGTGGGGGCCTACTTCGAAGCCCATATCGAGCAAGGGCCGATCCTCGAGGACGAGAAGAAAACCATCGGCGTCGTACTCGGCGCCCTCGGCCAGAAATGGTTCGACCTGAAGCTGCGCGGTGTCGAAGCCCACGCCGGCCCGACCCCGATGCACCTGCGCAAGGACGCCCTGGTCGGCGCGGCGGCGGTGGTGGCCGCGGTCAACCGCGCCGCCCTCGGCCATCAGCCCCATGCCTGCGGCACCGTGGGTTGCCTGCAGGCCTATCCCGGTTCGCGCAACGTGATCCCCGGCGAGGTGCGCATGACCCTGGACTTCCGGCACCTGGAACCGGCGCGCCTGGACTCGATGATCGCCGAGGTGCGCCAGGTGATCGACAGCACCTGCGAAGAGCATGGCCTGACCTTCGAGATGCAACCGACCGCGGACTTTCCGCCACTGTATTTCGACAAGATCTGCGTCGACGCGGTGCGCGAGGCGGCGCAGGGGTTGGGCCTGAGCCATATGGACATAGTCAGTGGCGCCGGGCACGACGCGATCTTCGTCGCCGAGCTGGGCCCGGCGGGGATGATCTTCGTGCCCTGCGAGGGCGGCATCAGCCACAACGAAATCGAAAACGCCGACCCCGACGACCTCGCCGCCGGCTGCGCGGTGTTGCTGCGGGCGATGCTGGCGGCGTCCCAGGCAGTTGCCAAAGGACAACACGTCGCTTGACGACCATCGTCCACCTGTAGGAGCGAGCTTGCTCGCGATAAACCAGAGGGCACCGCATTTCTCCAGGAAGCGGCGCGTTATCGTTGACGGTCATCGCGAGCAAGCTCGCTCCTACAGGTTTGCGGTGGTCGTGAGAACACCACTTCTGTAGCCGCTGCCGCAGGCTGCGATCGCCCGGAACGGGCGCGGCGATCTCAAGGCCGATTGAGGTTCGTCGGGATATCGGGAACCAAGGCCCTGCGGGCCTTATCGCAGCCTCGCGGTGCTCGGCAGCGGCTACAGGGTGATGGGGTGATCGGCCATCGCATGCAGCTTGGGATCGTCCACCCGAACCTAAGCTAATTCCTAAAAAGTATTTATATCTTAATTCTTAGATCGATTAGCTTTTAGCGACTTTCCTGTCTTCCAGAAGGTCCGCCCCCATGCGCCTGCCCTTTGCTTTGCGTCGTAGCTTGTCGATCACCGCCCTGGCCGGTCTGGCGCTGGGCATGGCCCTCGATGCCCAGGCCGATACCGACCTGCGTATCGGCTACCAGAAATCCTCGACCCTGCTGGCGGTGCTCAAGGCCCAAGGCACCCTGGAAAAACAACTGGCGGGGCAGGGCGTGAAGATCTCCTGGCATGAATTCACCAGCGGCCTGCCCCTGGCGGAATCGCTGAACGTGGGCAACGTCGACATCAGCGCCGATGTCGCCGACACCGTGCCGGTGTTCGCCCAGGCCGCCGGAGCCAAGCTGACCTACTTCGCCACGGAAACCCCGTCGCCCGCGGCGCAGTCCATCGTCATTCCCAAGGATTCCACCCTCAAATCCCTGGCCGACCTCAAGGGCAAGCGCGTCGCCGTGACCAAGGCCGCCGGCAGCCATTACCTGCTGATTGCCGCGCTGCGCGAGGCTGGCCTGAGTTTCGCCGACATCCAGCCGGTGTACCTGACCCCGGCCGATGGCCGCGCCGCCCTGGAAACCGCCAAGGTCGATGCCTGGGTCACCTGGGAACCCTTCGTCGCCAGCGCCGAACGCCAGCAGGGCGCGCGGGTGCTGCACGACGGCCAGGGCCTGGCCAGTTACCGGCGTTATTACCTGGCCTCCAACGATTACGCCAAGGCCCACCCCGAGGTGCTGCAGCAGGTGTTCGCCGAGTTGCAGAAGACCGGCACCTGGGTCAAGGCGCACCCGACGGAGGCGGCAAAACTGCTCGGTCCGCTGTGGGGCAACCTGGACGTGAGCACGGTGGAGCTGGCCAACAGTCGCCGCACCTACCAGGTGGAAGTGGTGCAGCCGGAGGCCCTGGGCGAACAGCAGAAAATCGCCGATGCCTTCTACCAGGAAAAACTCTTGCCCAAGCCGGTGGATGCCCGCGCGGTGCAACTGTGGAGCCCCACGCATCTGTAACTGAGCCTTGGCTCGCCTTCTTCGGCGAGCCCATTCCCCTGGGGTAGCCGGCTGGCCGGCCCCACCCATTTTCCCTTTGTCATCACCGCCGGTTACGCCGCTGCGCGCCCGGCGTCAGGAGTTCCTGTGTCCGCCGTTCACCCCCAAGCGGCCTTTGCCGTCCCAGCCTCGTCCGCCCCGCAACCGGCCAGCGCCGAGGTGGTGCTGGAGCTGCGCAACCTGACCAAAAGCTACGGCCGCGGCTCGTCCGCGCCGGCGGTGGAGCAAGTCAGCCTCAGCGTGCGCCGTGGCGAAGTGCTGTGCCTGATGGGCACCTCCGGCAGCGGCAAATCCACCTTGCTGCGGCACATCAACCGGCTGATCGAGCCCAGCAGCGGCGAGGTATTGATCGACGGCGCGGCCATCAGCCAGCTCTCGGCCAAGGACCTGCGCACCCTGCGTTCGCGGCGCATCGGCATGGTCTTCCAGCACTTCGGCCTGCTGCCCCATCGCAGCGTGCGCGACAACGTCGCCTTGCCCCTGGAACTGCGCGGCGAGCCCGAGGCGCTGCGCCAGGCCGCGGCCGATGTGCAACTGCGGGCCATGGGCCTGGAGGGTTGGGGCGAGCACTATCCCCATGAACTGTCCGGTGGCATGCAGCAGCGGGTTGGCCTGGCCCGGGCGCTGGTCAGCGAGCCGGACATCCTGCTGATGGACGAACCCTTCAGCGCCCTCGACCCGACCATCCGCCGCGACCTGCAAAGCCACTTCCTGCGCCTGGTGCGTGAGCGCGGCATCACCACCTTGCTGGTGACCCACGACCCGGCCGAGGCCCTGCGCCTGGCCGACCGCATCGCGGTGCTGCGCCAGGGCCATCTGATCCAGTTGGGCAGCCCCGGCGAGTTGCTGGAGCACCCGGCAGACGCCGAGGTGGCGGACTTCTTTCAGGAGCACGGCGCGCGCAGCGACACGGTTGCCGCGGCGCCCGTGGCTTCGGCCAAAACAGCACCCGCTCCGGCGCCCGTGGCCCCGGGGTTTTCCTTCTGGCAGGCGCTGTCGCTGGGGCCGGCGGCCTTGGCCGCCAGCGGGCATGGCGCCTTGTATTGGCTGGGTTTCGCCTTGGAATTGGCAGCGGCCAGTGCCCTGGGCCAATGGTTGGCCAGCGCCAGTCTCGGTTGGGCTGGGTTGGCGATTCTTGGCTTGCTGCTCAGCCGTCTGCTCAGCGTGACCCTGGCCCGCCGTCCGAGCCGCCAGGGCCGTTCCGATTGGCGCCTGCCGTGGCTGGTGCTGCTGTTGTGCCAGGGCCTGGTGCTGTGGCGGGTGGCGGCCGTGGATGCCAGCGGCCCCTGGCTGCAATTTCCCGCCGACCGCCAGGCGCTGCTGAGCACCGCGGCCGCCATTGACCAGTTGATTGGTTGGTCCCAGGTCACCTTCGAAAGCACCTTCGTCGGCGTCATCGTCGCGGTGCGCACGGTGATCGAGAGCATCGAAAGCCTGCTGGGCTGGCTGCCCTGGCCCGTGCCGGCGCTGGCCCTGGTGTTGCTGGCCTGGCGCTCGGCCGGCGCGGCGCTGGCCCTGACCAGCGCGGCGGCCTTGTTCTATATCGGCCTGTTCGGCTTCTGGGAGCGGACCATCGCCACCCTGGCCCTGGTGGGTTCCTCGGTGCTGCTGTCGCTGCTGATCGGCGTGCCCGCCGGCATCCTCCTGGCCAAGCGCGCCCTGGCCCGACGCCTGATCACGCCCTTGCTGGACGTGATGCAGACCCTGCCGACCTTCGTGTACCTGATCCCGGCGGTGGCGTTCTTCTCGGTGGGCAAGACCCCGGCGGTGATCGCCACGCTGATCTTCGCCCTGGCGCCGATGATCCGCCTTACCGCCCTGGGGATTCAGGAAGTGCCCAGGACCGCCGTCGAAGCGGCCCTGGCCCACGGCGCCACGCCGTGGCAGATCCTGACCAAGGTCGAGCTGCCCCTGGCCGCCGGCTCGCTGCTGCTGGGGATCAACCAGACCCTGGTGATGAGCCTGTCGATGGTGGTGGTCGCGGCGCTGATCGGCGCCGGCGGCCTGGGCTACGACGTGATGACCGCGCTGCGCAATATCAAGGGCGGCGAAGGCATGTTGGCCGGCGCCGCGATCGTGTTCTGCGCGCTGATTCCCGACCGCATCATTCAAGCGACCCTGCGCCAGCGGGATCGCGCTTTCCATCAGCCATGAGGTGTCTCTTGAACAAGTCGTTTTCCCGTACCCTGGGCGCCGCCGCGCTGCTGTTGGGGTTGTCCCTGCCGGTGCTGGCCAAGGACAAGATCGTCATCGGCGAACAGAACTGGACCGGCGCCATCGCCATCCAGAACATCCTCGGCGAGGTGATCAAAAGCCGCCTCGACGGCGACGTGTCGTACCTGGCCGGTGACATACCGGTGCTGTTCGCCGCCGCGGCCAAGGGCGACGGTTCGGTGGACGTGCTGACCGATATCTGGCTGCCTAATCAGTCCGCCGCCTGGGCCAAGTACGTCACCGGCGGCACCCGCTCCCTGGTGCCGAACAAGCAACCCTACCTCGGGGTCCAGGGCTTCTATATCCCCGGTTACCTGCAAGACAAATACGGCGTGAAGTCGGTCTACGACCTGCAGAAACCCGAAGTGGCGAAACTCTTCGAACCCCTGGGCGGCGGCAAGGCGCAATTGCTGGTGGGCCCGGCGGGCTGGGAGTCGACCTATATCGGCCAGATCAAGGCCAAGGATTTCGGTTTTGCCGACCAGTTCGAGTCGGTGTCCACCGAAGCCTCGGTGACCTACGCCAAGCTCGCCGCGGCCTACAAGGCCCAGCGCGGCGTGGTGTTCTACGCCTACACCCCGGACTGGATCTTCTCCGCCTTCGACCTGCGCCGCCTGGACGAGCCGGTGTTCGACGGCTACGCCCAGGACAACAAGAAGGGCGACCCGCTGTACAAGGCCGACGGCTGCTGGAAATTCGTCAGCCCGACGGTGGACGCCGACTGGCTGAACAAGAGCAAGATCACCTGCGCCTACCCGGACGCCCGGGTCTATGTCCTGGCCTCCAGCGCCTTGCAGAAACGCGCGCCACGGATCGCCGCCTTCCTGGAAAACTTCAGCATCGACCCGCAGGTGTTGAATGACCTGATCCTCAGGATCGAGAAGGAACAACAACCTGCGGCGCAAGCGGCCAAGGCTTGGGTCCAGGCCAACCCGGCGATTGTCGATCAATGGCTGGGCGCCAGCGGCGAGAAAGTCGGAGCGGTGCAGTGAGCGAGGAGTATCGGAACATGAGCGGGATCAAGCAGGCGACCTTCGGCGCGGGCTGTTTCTGGGGCGCGGAAGCCGCGTTCCGGGTGCTGCCGGGGGTGGTGGATACGCGGGTGGGCTATGCGGTGGAGGCGGGCGATGAGTCGTTACGGATCGAGGTGGTGCAGGTGGATTTCGATCCTCGGGTATTGGCTTATTCGAGCCTGATCGAGCACTTCTGGGGGCTGCATGATCCGACTTCGGTGGATCGGCAGGGGGAACATGGTGGGGTGAAATATCGTTCGGCGATCTTCCACACCGACGCGCTACAGGCCGAACAGGCACGGCAGGCCAAGACGGCCCTGCAAGACTCCGGCCGTCTCAACAAACCCGTGGCCACGGTGGTGGTGCCGCTGGGGCGCTTCGAATTGGCGGACGAAGCGCATCAGCGGTATTTGGAGAAGAATGGATTGAGTAGTTGCCATATCTGAGGCGCTGGCCGCAGGTGGTTTTGCTCTCGCTGCAGGTCGGCTTCTGTAGGAGCGAGGCTTGCCCGCGATAGCGTCGGCTCTGGCACTGCACTTTTTGGACGGTGTACATATCCATTCCTGCGGTCACGGCGGCTTAGGGTTCCGCCCTTACGGCGGGTCACTTTGGAAGAGCGCCAAAGTAACCAAAGCGCTTTGCCCCACCACTCGGTGCCTCGCCTAGGCTCGGCATACCCTCACTCCGGCATTGATCCGTGGGCCGCCGCCACAGGCCATCCATGGCCTGGGGCGGCTAACCCGGCATCCCTGCCGGGTTACCCACGGCTCAATGCCTGCGTTCGGCCATCGTGGTTAACGGGGCCTTCAGATCAAAAGCCAAAGCAAGAGCAAGACGGCGGCCTGCCGGCCGGCCTGGATTCAACGGCGCTCCCTGTAGCCGCTGCCGCAGGCTGCGATCGGCCCGAAGGGACGCCAAGCCTGTATTCACGGTTTGCCTGATGCCCCCCATCGCCTGGTTTTACGGGCGCTTCGCGCCCGATCGCAGCCTGCGGCAGCGGCTACAGGGCTACGGCTACAGAACGCGTGCTTTCAAACACAGGCCGGCCGGCAGGCCGCCTCGCGTTGCTTTTGATTGTTTGCCCCATCGGGAGGCCGAGTGGAGGTTCTGCGCAGTGGGCAACTCGGCAGGGATGCCGAGTTAGCCGCCCCAGGCCATGGATGGCCTGTGGCGGCGGCCCACGGAGCAGGACCGGAGCGAGGGAATCCGAGCCTTAGCGAGGACCGGACGCCAGGGGCAGGGCCCTTTGGTTACTTTGGGCTGGGCCGGCTTCCGGACTTTCCAAAGTGACCCGCCGTAAGGGCGGAACCCTAAGCAGCCGTGACCGCAGCAACGGATATGTACCCAATATCCAGTCCCCCAACGCTTCTGATGCACAGAGAAATCAGGTTTGCGACTGCTGCCCGATCGAGCGGAAACCAGCTTCCTCGCCACAGTTGGAGAGGATTCCATATCCGCTCAAATCAAGCGCCAGCTTTCCATCCCCCTCCCAACGCCACCACCAACCCCACACTCGCCTGCAACCGCCGAGTCTGCAGCGCCTGCAACCCCCGCTGCGCCTGCAACGCAGCGGTCTGCGCCGTCACCACCTCCAGATAACTCACCGCCCCCGCCTGATAACTGTTCATGGCCAAAGTCTGCGTATGCTCGGCGGCATTCACCGCCGCCTGCTGGTCCAGCGCCTCCTGCTGCAAATCCCGCAACTGCCCCAGGTTGTCCTCCACCTCACGCACCGCCCGCAGCACCTGGCTGCGGTAATGGGCGGCGGCTTCCTCGAATTCGGCGTGGGCCTGGCGTTCGTTGGCGCTCAGGCGGCCGCCGTCGAATATCGGCAGGTTGACCAGAGGCCCCAGCGCCCAGTAGCGATTGCCCGCCGCCAGCAGGTTGCCGCTGCCCTGGGTCTGCCCGCCGAGCAGGCCGGTGAGGCTGAAGTCCGGGTACCAGGCGGCCCGGGCCACGCCTATGTTGGCGTTGGCGGCGAACACCCGGCGTTCGGCGGCGGCGATGTCCGGGCGGCGTTGCAGCAGGGCGCTGGGCAGCTGTTGCGGCACGCCGGGCAGGGTCAGTGCCTGAGTGGCCGCGGGCAGTTGGAACTGGCTGGCCGGTTCGCCCACCAGTTCGCCGATCGCGTGTTCGGTGAGGTTGCGTTGCCCGCGCACTTCGTCCAGTTCGGCTTCGGCGCTGGCCAGTTGGCTTTGCGCGCGGGTCAGGTCCAGCTCCGAGGCGATCTGCCCCTGATAGCGGCTGCGGGTCAGTTGCAGGGCCTGGGCGTAGTCGTCCAGGGACTGGCTGAGGATCGCACGCTGCGCATCCAGGCCATTGAGCTGCACATACAGGCTCGCCAGCTGCTGTTGCAGGCTCAGGCGCGCCACCGCCAGGTCGTCGGCCGAGGCTTCGGCCTGGGCATCGCCGGCGGCCACCTGGTTGCGAATCCGCCCCCACAGGTCCGGGTCGAAGCTCAGCGAGAAACCGGCGGTGTTGCTGTTGTACACCGAAGGCTGGCTGCTGCCGCGCAACGGCCGGTGGTCCGACTGGCGCTGGCGCAGCGACTGGCCGCTGGCGCTGATCTGCGGGAACAGCCCGGCATGCAGCTGGCTGGCGTAGGCCTGGGCCGCGTCGAAGTGCGCCAGTGCCGCCGCCAGGTCCGGGTTGGCCTTGAGCAGGCGCTGTTGCAGGTCATCCAGGCGCGGGTCCTGGTACAGCAGCCACCACTGGCTGGCCAGTTGATCCGCCGGTTGTGCCGGATGCCAGGGCCCGTCGCTGGTCTGTTCGCGGTAGTGGGCCGGCAGCTCCACGGTTGGCACCTGGTAGCCGGGCGCCAGGGAGCAGCCTTGCAAGGCCAGCAACAGCAACACAGCAAGCGGTTCAAGCCTTGGGCGCATGCTCACCTCCGGCGTCGGCCAGTTGCACCAGGTCGCCTTCGCGCAGGGCATCGGGCGGGTTGTCGATCACCCGGTCGGCGGCTTGCAGGCCCTGGTCGATCACCAGCCGTGCGCCGAGGTCGAGGCCGATATGGATGTCGCGCAGGTGCACGTGATTGTGCTCGTCGAGCAGCGCCACCTGGGTGCCCTGGGCGCGGAAGATCAAGGCGCTGGCGGGGATGCTCACGCCCCGGGTGTCGGCGGGCAGGGCCAGGGCGGCCTCGGCATAGTCGCCGGGCAGCAGCGCGCCGTCGGGGTTGTCGGCGACGAACTGGGCGAGCAGGGTGCCGGAGCGTTGGTCGATGGCGGTGGAATCGCCGATCAGCCGCGCGCTGAAGTGCTGGCCGGGGTGTTCCGGCACCGTCAGCTCAGCAGTGAGGCCTGGGCGGATCACGCTGGCGTAGTTCTGCGGCACCGGCACGTAGAGCCGCAGCTTGTGGGTGTCGGCCAGATCGAACAGCTGCGGATCGCTGTCGTTGTCAGCCTTGATCAACTGGCCGATATCGGTGTGGCGCGCGGTGATGGTGCCGGCGAAGGGCGCGCGGATGGTCTTGTAGTCCTCCAGGGCCGAGAGCCGCGCATAGTCAGCAGCGGCTGCTTCGGCATTGGCCTTGGCGGCCGCGGCGTTGGAGGTTTTTTCATCGGCTTCCTGGCGCGACACCGAGTGGCTGGCCACGAGGTTCTGCCAGCGCACGGCGGTGGTCTGCGCCAGCCGCGCATTGGCCTGTTCCTGCACCAGCCGGGCATGGGCCTGCGCCAGCTGCTGGTCGAGGTCGGGGCTGTCGATTTCGGCGAGGACTTGCCCGGCCTGGACCTTGGCGCCGATGTCGCTGTTCCAGCTTTTCAGGTAGCCGCTGACCCGGGCGTGGATCGGCGCCTTGCTCCAGGCTTCCAGGTGCGCCGGCAGGCGCAGGGTGTCGCCCTGGCGGTTCTGCTGCGGCTGCAACACCAGCACCTGGGGCACGGCGGCGGTTTCGGTCCAGGCGGCCACCGCGCGTTCATGGCGGGTGCGCGCGGCCAGACCGTTGGCCACCAGCAGGGCGGCCAGGGTCAGGCCGCCGATGCCCAGCCACAGCAGGCGTTTGCGCGAAGGGGTGTGATCAGGCGACATGGGTACTTTCTCCAGCGACAGCGCGAGTGGGGTGACGCCCGTGGACCAGGCTGAACACCACGGGAACAAAGAGCAGGGTGGCGGTGGTGGCGAGGATCAGGCCGCCGATCACGGCGCGGCCCAAGGGCGCGTTCTGCTCCTCCGACAGGGCCAGCGGCAGCATGCCGATGATCATCGCCAGGGCGGTCATGCACACCGGGCGAAAGCGCGTATAGCCGGCCTCCAGCGCGGCCTTCAGGGCATCGCCGTGTTCGGCCAGGCGTTCGCGGCAGAAGCTCACCACCAGGATCGAGTTGGCCGTGGCCACGCCCATGCAGAGGATGGCCCCGGTCAGCGCCGGCACCGACAGCGAGGTGCCGCTGAGGAACAGTATCCACACAATCCCGGCCAGGGCCGCGGGCAGCGCGGTGATGATCACGAACGGGTCGAGCCAGGACTGGAAGTTGACCACGATCAGCAGGTAGATCAGCACCACCGCGCCCAGCAGGCCCAGGCTCAGGCCGCTGAAGGCTTCATGCAGGGCGTCGATCTGCCCGTGCAGGCTGATGGTCGCGCCCTTGGGCCGCAGCGTTTGGCTGTCGTCGAGGACTTTCTGGATATCCCGGGCCACACCGCCCAGGTCGCGGCCCTGGACGTTGGCGTAGAGGTCCAGGGTCGGCTGGATGTTGTAGTGGGTGACCACCGCCGGGCTGTCCACCCGCGAAATGCTGGCCAGGCCGCCGAGGATCTGCGACTGGCCGTTGCTGCCGGTCACCGGCAGCGCTTCCAGGGACGGCAGGCTGTCCAGGCGGTATTGCGGAGTGGCGGCGACGATCGAATAGGACACGCCATTCTGCGGGTTGAGCCAGAAGGTCGGCGCCACCTGGGAACTACCGGCCAAGGAGGCCACCATGCTGTTGGTCACGTCGCGCTCGGTGATACCCAGGCCATTGGCCCGCAGGCGGTCGACCTTGACCGCAAGCGAGGGGTAACCGGTGGACTGCTGGATGCGCAGGTCGGCGATGCCCGGCACATGTTGCAGGCGCCGTTGCAACTCCAGGGCATAGGCGCGGTTGGCGGCGCCGTCGGGCCCGGAGATTTTCACGTCCAGCGGCGCCGGCGCGCCGAAGTTGAGGATCTGGCTGCTGATGTCCGCCGGCAGGAAGGCGAACTGGCTGCCGGGGAAACTTTCCGGCAGGGCTTCGCGCAACTGCTTCACGTAGTCGGCGGTCGGCGCGTGGCCGGGCTTGAGGGTGACCTGGATATCGCCATCCTGCGGGCCGATGGTGCCGCTGCTGCTGTAGGCCATGTCGATGCCGCTCAGGGGGATGCCGATATTGTCGATCACGCTGTCCAGCTGCTCCGGCGGAATCACCTCGCGAATCCGCGCCTCGATGCGGTCGAAGGCCGCCGCGCTTTCCTCGATCCGCGTGCCCAGGGGCAGGCGCACATGCAGGGCCAGGGCGCCGGCGTCGGTGGCGGGGAAGAAGTCCTGGCCGAGGCTCGGCAGCAACGCGAAGGAGGCCAGCACGCAAGCGAGGAAACCCAGCAGGAAGCGCTTGCGGTGGGCCAGGGCCAGGGTCAGCAGGCCGTGGTAGGTGTCACGGACATTGGAGAAGCGCCGCTCGAACCCCTGCTGGAACCCCAGCAGCCCGCGCACCAGGGCATGCCGTGGCGGGGCGTGCTGCTCGCCCTCGTGGTGGTTGATGAATTCATCTTCCGGGTGATGCCCCGGGCCTGCTTCCGGCACATGGGGCTTGAGCAGGTACATGGCCAGTGTGGGCACCAGGGTCCGCGAGAGGATGAACGAGCTGGCCATGGCAAAGATCACCGCCAGCGCCATGGGCCGGAACAGGTAACCGGCGATGCCCTGCAACAGGAACATCGGCACGAAGACGATGCAGATGCACAACAGCGAGACAAAGGCCGGGCCGACGATCTGCTTGGCGCCGTCGAGGATCGCGGCCTTCACCGCCTTGCCCTGTTCCAGGTGCCAGTTGATGTTCTCGATGGTCACCGTGGCGTCGTCCACCAGGATCCCCACCGCCAGCGCCAGCCCACCGAGGGTCATGACGTTGAGGGTCTGGCCGCTGGCGGCGAGCAGGGCGATGGCCGCGAGCACCGCCAGGGGGATCGAGGCGGCGATGATCAGGGTCGAGCGCCAGCTGCCGAGAAACAGCAGGATCATCGCGCTGGTCAGCAGGGCGGCGATGATGCCTTCCCGGGCCACGCTACCCACCGATTGCTTGACGAACACCGAGGCGTCTCCCAGCAGAGAAGTCTTCAGCGCCGGCGGCAGGGTTTCGTCGATGCGCGGCAGCATCTGGCGAATGCCATCGACGATCGACAGGGTGGAGATATTGCCGTTCTTCAGCGCCGGCATCAGCACCGCGCGGTGGCCGTCGACCCGCACGATATTGCTCTGCGGCGGCGAGCCGTCGCGCACATGGGCCACCTGGCCGATGGTGATCAGCGCGCCGTCGACGGTCTTGATCGGCAGGTCGTTGAGCTCGTCGATGGCGGTCGGGCTGTTGTTCAGCAGCACCGTGTATTCGCTGGCGCCGAGCTTGGCGGTGCCCACCGGGATGATCTGGTTCTGCGCCGCCAGGGCGTTGCCCACGTCCTGCGCCGACAGGCCCTTGGCGGCCAGCGCCTGCGGGTCCAGGTCGAGGGTGATCTGCCGCTGCTTGCCGCCCATGGGCGTCGGCATCGCCAGCCCCGGCACGGAGCTCAGGGGCAGGCGGATATTGTTCTGCACCAGGTCGCGGATCCTGGCTTCCGACAGGGTCGGGCTGGAGAAGGCCATCTGCAGGATCGGCACCGTCGAGGCGCTGTAGTTGAGGATCAGCGGCGGGGTGATGCCCGGCGGCATCTGCTTGAGCACGGTTTGCGACACCGCCGTGACCTGGGCGTTGGCGGTGCGGATATCCACCCCCGGCTGGAAGAAAATCTTGACGATGCCCATGCCCGGCAAGGATTGCGACTCGATGTGCTCGATGTCGTTGACCGTGGTGCTCAGGGAGCGCTCGTAGGTGTAGATCACCCGCCCGGCCATGGCGTCCGGCGACAGGCCGGTGTACTGCCAGACCACCGCCACCACCGGAATGCCGATATCGGGGAACACATCGGTGGGCGTGCGCAGGGCCGCCAGCGGCCCGATGATGCAGATAAAAATCGCCAGCACGATAAACGTGTAGGGCTTGAGCAGAGCGGTCTTGACCAGCCCGAGCATGGGGTGGACCTCCGAGGCGGAAACAAAGCTCGGCAGTCTCCAGCGACCCACCTAACACGCGGCTTTCAGCCAGGTGAAGGAAGTTTTAGGTTGGGCCTGAATTTCCTTTCACGGGGATTCATTTGTCCTCTGCCCGGGGCCTCGACAAGCTGGATGGCAATCCGGCGCGACTGCTTTTTTCGCTTCGCCCTGTGTCGATTTTTTTACTGCCGAGGTACCTGCCATGAATGCCAAACCCCTGCTGCTGATTCCCGCCCTGAGCCTGGTGCTGCTGTTATCCGCCTGCGCCGGCCCGATGCCCCAGCCCGACCCCAGGGAAGCCTGGATCAGCCTCGAAGAAGAGGGCCCCAGCGACCTGCTGGCCGAACGGGTCGACGGCAAGAACGTCGACGACGGCCGCTACTTCGAAGTCCAACCCGGCGCCCACCGCCTGGACGTGACCCTGTTCGAAGAAGTCGGCGGCGACTCCAACCAGGTCGACTGCCACGGGCATGTGAGCTACCCGAACTTCCAGGCGGGGGAGCATTACAAGCTGGTGGAATCGACCTTGGGGACTGAGGTGAGGGCGCGGTTGTTTGATGCGCAGGGGAAGCAGGTGGCGAGTGCGCATGGGTTTGAGTGTATGCCGGGGTGATAGGGCTGTCGGCGTTGCTCAATCCAGGAAATTTCGCTCAATAGAAAGAGAAGCGGCTGACTGCACGTTGATTGAGGGCCGCCTGATGATGGTGGACTACATCCTTCAGGCAGGACCCTTTTTATGAATCAAGCACTGCCATCCACCGATGCGGCCTTCAACGAAGTGGCGCAAATGATCGCCGCCGCGCGCCAACGGGCGATGCGGGCGGTGAACACCGAACTGGTGGAGCTGTATTGGCAGGTCGGTGCCTATATCAGTCGCAAGATCCAGGCGGCGGAGTGGGGCGATGGAGTGGTTCAGCAACTGGCGGATTATCTTGCGCGGCAGCAGCCGGGGTTGCGGGGTTTTACCCGACCGAATCTGTTTCGTATGCGCCAGTTTTATGAGGTTTATCGGGATGACAAGAAAGTCGCACCACTGGTGCGACAATTGTCCTGGAGCCATAACCTGATCGTTCTTGGGCAGAGCAAACAGCCTAATGAACGTGAGTTCTACCTGCGCATGGCGGTTCAGGAGCAATGGTCGCGCCGGGAGCTGGAGCGCCAGATCAAGTCGGCCCTCTTTGAGCGCTCGCTGACCCGACCGGCAAAAGTCTCGACAGCGTTGAGACAAATTCATCCCGACGCCTTGAAGGTGTTCAAGGATGCCTATGTGATGGAGTTTCTCGACCTGGCTCAGGGGCACAACGAAGCTGATCTGCACAAGGGGCTGGTACAGCAACTGAAAGACTTTCTGATCGAAATGGGGCGGGATTTCTGTTTTGTCGCTTCGCGCTACCCATTGCAGGTAGGCGGGCGCGATTTTGTGCTGGACCTACTGCTGTTTCATCGCGGGTTGAATTGCCTGGTGGCCATTGAACTCAAGGTTGGGCGTTTCGAGCCGGAACACCTGGGCAAGCTGGATTTCTACCTGGAGGCGCTGGACCGTCAGGTGCGCAAACCCCATGAGAACCCGGCCCTGGGTGTGTTGCTCTGTGCCAGCAAGGACGACGAGGTGGTCGAGTACGCCCTCAACCGCTCACTCTCACCCGCATTGATCGCCGAGTATCAGACACAACTGCCAGACAAGAAGCTGCTGCAGGCCAAGCTGCATGAGTTTTATGCGCTTAATCCTCAGGTGGTTTGAATCGCGTTATCGGAGCCCGAATTATTTTTCCGCCACCCCGTCACAAACCACCAGGCTGGCCCGTCATGTCGGTGTATCCCTCAATTAACGGAGCCACCCCATGTCATCCAGCCACCCAACCCAAGCCGTCAACCTGCTGCAAACCATCCCCGAGATCTTCGAAAGCCTGGGCCAGGTCCACGGCCTGATCGACGCCCACGGCCTGGACCGCAAGCTGCACCACCTGGTGGTGTTGCGCGCCTCGCAGATCAACCAGTGTGGCTTCTGCGTGAAGATGCACACCCGCGAGGCCCGTGAAGACGGCGAAAGCAACGAGCGCCTGGACCGCCTGGTGGTCTGGCGCCATGTCAGCGACTTCAACGCCGCCGAGCGCGCCGCCCTGGCCTGGACCGAAGCCCTCACCGTGCTGCGCGAAGACACCGACTTCGGCCCGTTGCGCGCCGCCCTGCGCGAACATTTCAGCGAAGCGCAGATCGCCGCCTTGACGGCCGATATCGGCATGATCAACCTGTGGAATCGCTTGCAGGTGTCGAGGCACTGAGGATGGATCGAATCGATGACACGACGGTGTTCGAAAGCCGTCGCAGCTTCCTGCTGGGCCTGGCCTACCGCCTCCTCGGCTCGCGCGCCGAGGCCGAGGACGTGGTGCAAGACCTGTTCATCAAATGGCTGGAGGCCGACAAGGCCTCCATCGCCACCCCGGCCGCCTGGCTGACCACCGCCTGCACCCGGCACTGCATCGACCTGCTGCGCTCGGCCCAGCGCTCGCGCCTGGACTACGTCGGCACCTGGCTGCCGGAACCGATCCACACCCTGCATCACCACTCCCCCGAACACAGCCATGAACTGGCCTCGTCGCTGTCCACTGCCTTCCTGCTCTTGCTCGAACGCCTGACCCCCAAGGAACGCGCCGCCTACCTGCTGTACGACATCTTCGACCTGGACTACCCCCAAGTCGCGCAAACCCTCGGCGTCCAGGAAGCCACCTGCCGCAAACTGGTGTCCCGCGCCAAAGCCAGCCTGGGCAACACCCAGGCCCGTTACCAGCCAGACCCTTCACGCCAGGAACAACTGCTGAGCGCCTTCCACAGCGCAATCACCAGCGGCTCGACCCAAGGCCTGGCCGCGATGCTGTCCGAAGACGTCGAGCTGTGCGCCGATGGCGGCGGCAAAGCCAGCGCGATTCGCGAGACCTTGTATGGGCTGGAGGCGGTGCTGGCGTTTGTCGGCGAGTCGTTGAGCAGGTACTGGCGGGAGTATCAGTGGCAGGAGGTGGAGATCAATGGTGGGCGTGGGGTGGTGTTGCGGGGGGAGGGGGAGGTGATTGCGGTGGTGAGTTTTGGGTATGACGTAGGGGGGCGGGTGAACCGTGTCTTTATCATGCGTAATCCGGAGAAGTTGGGGTTGTTGGGGAGTGGGGTGTTGGTTTGAAGCTTGTAGTGTGCAGCCCTGAGGGCTGCGAACCAACAAGCCGAGGCCACCCATGCCGTTCAGTTAGGCGAAGGTGATCCACTGTAGGAGCGAAGCTTGCTCGCGATGGTCGTTAACGATGACCGTGTATTGATTGGATAAACGCAACGTTTTCAAGACCATCTCGGGCAATCGAGCCTCGGCCGATCTCAGCCAAAGCGACCAAGTAGGTGATCAAGTAAGCGACCAAGTAGCCTGAATGCAGCCAGTTCTGGACGGCGAGTGGGCCTCTGGCACTTGCGCTCGACTCAATCGTCCGGTATCTGCTTACCCACTAAAAGGGCATCGCAGTTCGATATCGGCTCTGAATCAGCAAACAGGGAGAAATACTAATGGCCGTATGGCTGGTCCGGGCGGGCTCCGCAGGGGAATTCGAAGACAAGTTCATCAGCGAGCGCCGCGTCTATGTGACGTGGGATGGGCTGGATGTGAATTTGAGTGCGTTCAAGCAACGCGACCAGATACAGACCGAACTGGCAGCACGCTATCCAGATGCCAAACCCAGAACACTGCAAAACTGGAGCAGCCAGATTTGGCCTTTCGCTCAGCGCATGCAGGCGGGGGATTTGATCGTACTGCCGCTCAAAACCCAGCCCGTGGTGTATATCGGCAAGCTGGTCGGTGATTATCAATTTGCCCTTGGCGGCCCCGATCCATTTTTCCACTGGAGAGCGGTTGAATGGATTGGCGAAGCAATTCCCCGCTCCAATTTCTCCCAGGACCTGCTCTACAGTTTCGGCGCGTTCATGACCATTTGCCGAATCCAGCGTAATAACGCTGAAGAGCGCATTCGCTCTATGGCTAGAAATGGTTGGCAGCCCGAGACGTTGCAGCAGTTGGTTTGTGATACAGCTACTGCCTCTGATGAAGTGGCTGTCGAGGAAGCCGAAACCGATCTGGAGCGTACCGGTAAAGACCATATCGTCCGGCTGATCGAACGACGCTTTAAAGGCCATCGCCTGACCACTCTGGTAGCCGCGATTTTGCGGGCGCAGGGCTTTAGCGTTTGGCAGAGCCCGGAAGGTGCTGATGGGGGTGTTGATGTGCTGGCCAGTAACGGCGTGATGGGTTTTGGCGGGCAGGCGATTTGCGTTGAGGTGAAGTCAGGAACAGGGCTGGTTGATCGACCTACCGTCGACAAACTGCTGGGGGCGATGAGTAAGTTCAACGCCAGCCAGGGACTTTTCGTGGCATGGGGTGGTTATCGTGGGAATGTGCAGAAGGAATTGGCGTCCAGCTTTTTCCGCTTGCGTCTGTGGAACCAGGACGATCTGCTCGATCAGCTATTTATGTACTACGACCGGCTGGATGAGAGCATCAAGTCAGAGCTGCCGCTTAAGCGGATTTGGACGGCGGCGCTGACGGAGGACATTTGATACTTTGGATGTGGGAGGCGACGAGTTCTTCATCGGCTTGCGAATGATGAATGGCTAGCTTGGAGGTCCGGCTAAACAAGAATTGAGTAGACGGTGGTCGGTATCTCCTGGCATGGAGACGTGCGCTTCTCCTCCATGCCCATGAATGGCCCTGTAACTTTCAAGCTGCTGCACTGCGTTTGATTGCAGCGATCACCGAAATGATCGCGTTGGCATCCGCGTCACCAAACGCACCGTCTAATCCCTCGTGGTGCAGTGCGGTAAAAGGCGGTTCATAAAGTTGACCCGCCTCCATTACACCTTGTCGGGTTAGACGCTCGATGATCATTTCAACAAAACGAATCTGCTGACTGCTGTAGCGGTTCTCGTCGAGGAATTGACCGAAAGCCTCTTTTGCGGCATTGCGATCCAAGCCTACCAATGATCGGATCAGCAGTGTCAGCGGTTGGTCAGTGCCGTAGCACTGCTCGAACTGCTCGCGACTCTGAACCGCTTCCGACTCGTAGACAAAATGCTCCAGCTCGCTCAGATCGCTCGGCGTTAGCGGCCGGTTAAACTTGAGCTTGGCGATGGCCACATGGTTCTCATTGCTACGGATATAGGCTTCAACCTTTTTCTTGTACTGTTCCAGGTTGATGCCGGTATTGAAATCCTTAAGGTTGACTACAGTCGCTTCACCAATCTCGTCGCTCAGCACGCTATAAACGGGGTTGCTCGGGCGGCGTTCGATAAACTTTATCAGCTCACGCATCTTGCGTCGCATTTGCTCAAGCATCGGCAAGCGGATGTCCTGCCAGTATTCTTCGGTTTGCACATCCTGAAGCAACGCAAGTTCAGCATGCACTGCCGGAATACTCTCCATCACTTCTAACTGGCTGGCCAACTCGACCACCTTGTCACGATACGTCACGAAGTCGCTGGTCGAGCGAAGTAACGCTAGCTGCAAATTCAGGCACAGCAGATCGAACAACTTAGCGGTGATGTGCTCAGGAGCGCGCTCACTTGGCAAGCCGGCGACATGACTACGCAGATCACTCAACGCTGCATCATCCAGCGCATTCCAAACTTCACGCTCGGCAAAGTGGGTCACGTGCTCCAGCTCGGTACGCACGATGAAGTTATCTTTATTCATCGTCGCGACTTCGCCGTGCAACTCGTTGGTTAACTCAGTGCGCAGCTCGACAAAGGCATCGTACTGGCCTCTGGTTTCCGCCAGATCACCAGGCGTGGGAACGGCCTTCGGGGCTAACAACGACAGCAAATCCAGCCGCGCTTTGAACAAGCGCTTACCCAGTGGCTCGGCCATACCTCCCAGTGCGCCCTTGGGGTTTTCGTTGAAGTATTCGAAGTTTGCGCAGAAATCGAAGATGGCGAACTCGCGCTTGTGCACGCCCGGCGCAAACAGATCCGGGCACAGTCGCGTGCCGCGACCAATCATCTGCAAAAACTTAACCTTTGAGCGGACGGCCTTGAAGAACACCAAATTCAAAACCTGAGGTACATCAATTCCGGTGTCGAGCATATCCACTGAGATGGCGATCTGCGGCAGCTTATTGAGCTTGCTGCTGAAGTCATCAATCAAGGTTTGCGCATAACTCACCGCATGGGTGATAACTCGCGCAAACTCACCATTAAAGTGCGGGTAATGATGATTGAAGCGCCGTGCGATAAAATCGGCGTGCTTTTGGTTCACTGCAAAAATAATGGTCTTGCCGAGCTTGTCGCCACCTTCCACGGTCAGGCCATTTTGCATCAAGTGTTTTAGCATCAGGTCAACGGTTGGCTCGTTGAATAGCTGCTTGTTGACCTCAGACGCTAGCACCTCGGTAGGTGCATCACCTTCGGCACTGTAATCGCCCCAATCCAGCGACTCCCAGTGCTCTTTCTCATCATCGCTGAGCTGGTCGTAACGGATGCCTTCACGGACAAACTTGATCGGCACCGAATATGCCTTGGGTGGCACTAGGTAACCGTCATCCACCGCCTCATTCAGACCGTAGGCATCGGTCGGTACGCCGGTTTCCAGGCCAAACAGGTGATAGGTATCGCGATCGACTTCATCACGCGGGGTAGCGGTCAGGCCCACTAGATAACTGTCGAAATAACGGAAAATTGCGCCGTACTTCTGGTACACACTGCGGTGTGCCTCGTCGATCACAATCAGGTCAAAGTGGCCAACGCCGTATTTGCGACGGTCACCCTCCATCTGTTCGATCAAGCCCATCATGGTCGGATAGGTGCACAAATACACTCGGCCCTGGCCGTTCTTGTCGGTAACCAGATTGACCGGACTGGAGTCCGGCAGGAACTCTTTGAAGGCATTTGCAGCTTGTTTTACGAGGGCTACCCGGTCAGCGAGAAACAGCACGCGCTTAACCCAGTTGCTACGCATCAACAATTCGATCAAGGCAATCGACATCCGCGTCTTGCCAGTGCCGGTGGCCATGGTTAGCAAGCCGGCACGGCGGCCTTGACTCAGTGATTCGGTCATCGCTCGAATCGCCCGGTGTTGATATGCCCGCTCAACAATCTCGCTATTGATCGGCAGTTCGCGCAAGTCGGTTTGCAGGCTGCGCCGCTGAATCGCCAATTCCAGCTCATCGCGGGTGTAAAAACCCTGCACTTCGCGTGGCGGCGCACGGCGGTCGTCCCACAGCCAGGTGTGATTACCGTTGCTGTAGAAAATCAGCGGCCGCTGGCCCTTCTCGGCTTCCAGGCAATCGGCGTACAACTTGGCTTGCTGCTGCCCCACGTCCGGGTCTTTCAGGCTGCGCTTGGCTTCCACCACAGCCAACGGTTTGCCGTTGGCTCCCCACAGCACGTAATCGACAAAACCTTCGGCTTGCCCGTTGGGCATGCCGCTCACTGGCACTTCGGCATCAGCGTTTTTGCCCAATTCCCAACCGGCCTCGCGCAGCAACACATCGATAAACAGACGACGGGTGTCGGCCTCGTCGTAATCATGGTTATCTGGCACAGCGATATTGGTCGCCTTGGCCTGGGCCAGCGCCGCACGGGTGGCGACCAGTTCGGCATCCAGTCGCGCCAGCAGCGACTCGCGCTCATTTAGGCTTGCGGCTTGCTCGGCAATCGCCGCCTCGCGGGCTTCAAGGGTGCCGTGTTGGGCTGCAATCTGCTCCTGGAATTTGGCTTCCTGCTTTTTCAGTTCCGCACGAGTAAAGGCGACGGCCTCATTCATGCTAACGAGCTGAGGCACACGTTTTTCGTCAAACGCAGCGTCGATACTTTTTGGGTCGCTGGCGCGGGTATAAGTGCGTGCCAGCCAGAACAACACGTGAAACAGCTCGCGTACCAGCCTCATCGCATCGCTGTAGCCAATCGCTTGATTGGAATGCACCGCCTGATTGCCAAATTTCTGAATCAAACGCGTCTTTTGATGAATTTGCGGGGGCAGCAGGCGAACGAACTCCACCTGAGTCAGCAGCAAATTAAGGCCGTTGTCGTAAGGCATACGCAGGTCGCGATCATGCTCGTACAGCCAGTGCACCGTCTGCTCCAGCGCATGGCGGGTACGCATGCAGCAGGCACGCGGATCGGAATACACCAGGTGTTCCGCCCCCTTGGCCGGCTCAAACAGCGCTTTAAATTCGGGGATGAGAAATTCAAAGTTGCTCATATCAACCGGCTGCCTTCTGTGAGTCCATCTCGTCCAGGTGCTGGCGCACGCTGCCGATTGATTCCTGAATTTTGCGGGTAAAGCTGGAAGGCTCACGGTAGGTCATTACCAACCGATCGATCGCGCGGGTCATGGCCACATACAGTAGGCGTGCCTCGTCGGTCTCGTCTTCGCCCTTTTTCGGCATTTCACCCAGACTGGGAATCAGCACCAGGCCGAATTCAAGGCCCTTGCTAGAGTGCATGCTGACAATCTTGACTGCATCTTCGCTGCCATACAACGCGCCACGGCCCTTGGCCGATTGGCCCGAGGCAAAGGCGATACCGGCCTCGCTCAAGGCCCGTTCAATGCGTTGGGCCTGGGCGGTACTGCGATAAATCACTGCCATGTCATCCAACGCGCGGCCCTTACCTTGCTCATCGCGGATGCGCTCGACGATGCAGTGGTATTCCTGCCAGTCGGAATCACAACGTAGCAGCTCGGGGAACGCGCCCCGACGGCCAGCGCTTTGCGGCGCGACAATGGGCACGCCATCCTCAGCGGCATCGCGGGCGGTCAGCAGCTCGATGGCAAACGCTCGTGCCACCGACAACACCTCAACGGTATTG
The DNA here is from genome assembly GCF_024610635.1 of Pseudomonas sp. T8. Classification (NCBI taxonomy): domain Bacteria; kingdom Pseudomonadati; phylum Pseudomonadota; class Gammaproteobacteria; order Pseudomonadales; family Pseudomonadaceae; genus Pseudomonas; species Pseudomonas sp. T8. Next base: position 1,566,150 of record NZ_CP102374.1, on the reverse strand, counting down.
CGGTAGTTCAATCGCAGGATGGTGGTGCGCCCCTGTGCCTGAATACCGACACTGGCGAAGCTGAAATCCATGCCACTTTTCCCGCTCTTGCCGCGGTAGATAGACTGTGCATCGTCATACAGCACCAGCAGCGAATTGCTCTCGGGGTCGATCATCTGCACCACCAGCTTGAACCATTCCGGCTGGAAGTCATGGCCCTCGTCGATTAGCACCGCCGCGTATTGAGCGCGTGGAATTTGCCCGCGGTCGACACCGTCGATGGTGTTCTCAACCATCTGCGCCATCTTCACGCTGATCGACAAATTTTGCGCCGGACGATCGACGTTAAAAGCGGTGAGCATGTCCGAGCACCAGGCATGAAAATTACGCACTTTGACCTTATCGCTCAGGCCGCGCTCGGCCAGTACTTGTTGCAAGCGGCCAGCCAGGGATTTGTTGTAACAGAGCACCAACACCGGCTTATTCGACACCTGCGCCAGATGCGCACAGCGATAGCCGAGGATCATGGTCTTGCCGGAACCAGCAGCGCCGTGAATCACCCGATGGCCCTCACCCAGCGAGCGCGCCAGTTGCTCCTGCTGCAAGTCCATGACCTTGATCAGCGTTGGCAATGGCGCGTGCTGTTCGGCGAACAAACCGAACTGTCCAGGCACCGCGTTCACCCGCACCTCGGGGTAGAGGTGATAGCGTACGCGGTCGATCTGGGGCAGGCTCAACTGGCAAGGGAAAATATGCTGGAACATATTCCAGAGTCTTTGTTGGAAGACCTCGGGATCAACTGTCTCGGTTACTTCGTCTTGAAACAGTACCTGTTGTGGGTTCAGCACCTCTGCGAGGTTAGTCCCCTCAAATTGCTTGCGGGTAATCGCGGTCATTACCACACCCCAGCCGAAGGGCATGATCAGATTGCCAGCATATGGAGAACCGGCGGGCTGTTTCAGCGCTGGGTCCCTCTGCAACATCATCACCACTTCCATGGCATATGCCCGTGCCTGCAGCATGGGGTTCTTCAGAGTTTTGAGTAGCCCGTCGGCATAAATTTTCGCTTGGTTGCGATCCATGCTCTGAATGGTATCGAGCTTCCAGTCCTTGACCTCCAGTACCAGCAACCCGCGCAACGGATGCAGCAGCACAAAGTCCGGCTGCAGGGCTTTTGGCCCCACCGGGACATTGAACCAGCACAGGTAGTCGTCTTCGAGCTTCTTCTCCAGGCGCTCGGCGAGGCGGCGCTCGCCAGGGGTGTCAAAGCGGCAGGTGGTACGGGAAGGAAAGAATTGAGCCATGTGGGGGTTGCCTGTTCCTTGGCGTGATGGGGCACAATGCATTACTTAGAGCGTACCTGCAAAAGCATGTTGTTGTAGCCCAGCAAATAGCTCGTCGAAGCGGTTTTCTTGAGTTAAAGCTTGTTCAAGCTGGCGCCCTAACGATTTTTTGATTGAAACAAAATGCCGTTGTTTTTCTATCAAAGGTAACGCAACCGGGAGTTCTTTTATGATCCCCATATTGAGCCCTGCCATGATTGCACCTTTTGCTCGACTCTCAAGATAGTTCCGGGCGACCGGATGCAAGAGGAAGTACGAGTGCAAAAACTCCGGTTCGCAACGCGTGCGGTCGATCGAAATACAGCAGAGGTGTTTTGTGTTAATCGCGGTTGGTATGTCGTTAGGGACAACAGCGCATCGCCCACAAGTCCCCATGATCGTGATTAGTACGTCGCCTGGATTAACCCGATAGCGAGAGAGTTGCGAATATTTTTCTTCTGTAATGAATCTGGGCTTCGCCCATGCAAACGTATTGGATACGGCGTTATCTATACCGAGGACAGCGATGCCGTGATCAACAAACTCGCTATGCAATAATTGACTACCAAAGGGACCGGTTCGAATAGCACCCGCAGAAGGTGCAAGCTCAGCTACTGATGTGGTTGCCTCTAAAGTTGCGCCAAACATTTCCAAAAACACGGACTGCAGCAGTTGATCGAGCTTTGCGATGGCTTCGCGGCGCTTGGCGCGCAGCGCGTCGGCCTTATCCAGAATCGCCGCGATGCGGCGCTGTTCGGGGAGTGGCGGGAGCGGAATTTTGATCTTCGCGACTTCTGCGGGACGCGCTCGCAACAAAGAGCCACCAACACCCGCTACAGTGTTCATAAATTTGGCGTTGAAGTCGTCCGACACAAGCACTTGACGAAGATAATTCGGGAAGACGCGCTCGCTACGAAAAACGATCCACTCACCGGAGGCAATCTGCCTTCTTCCCGATGATGCCCCGACAACCGATGCTCGCCTGATATGCGGAATAATCTTCGAGATCATAACGTCGTTCGGCTGCACAACTTGCTTGGAGGAACCTATCTGGCCTCCATTTACAATATCCGGCCGCCCAGCATCAAAGGCCGGAATGCTGTGCAGTTCAAACTCTTCATCAACGAATTTTGCTGGATTGACAGAGCCATTTCGTCTGGCCATTAGTTCGTCGAGTTCGACCATTTCAATCGTCACTTCAGCATCCCCTCCAGCTCATCCATCCCCCGCATAATTTCCGCCTCAAGCACCTTCAACTCTGCCAGAATTTTCTGCGGCGCCTCGTGCTGCACTTCCTCGTAGACCACTTTCTTGTAGCGGTTGATCGACAAGTCATAGTCGTTGCCGACGATCTCCGCCTTGGGCACCAAAAAGCTTTGCGCAGTGCGGTCGAGGCCTACGGTGGTATTACGCTTTTGCCAGCGGTCAAGGATATCGGGCAGGTTATTAAGTTCGTGCTTGCTCGCATCCAGCTCGTTGCGCTTGTCGTCCAGCGAGAAGCCGTCAGCCTGCATGTTGTAGAACCAGACGTGGTTGGTGCCGCCGGAGTTGGTTTTGGTGAATAGCAGAATGGCGGTGGACACCCCGGCATAGGGGCGGAACACACCCGACGGCATGGAGACGATGCCGTCCAGCTTGTGGTCTTCCACCAGCATCTGCCGTAGCGCTTTGTGCGCCTTGCTGGAGCCGAACAGCACGCCGTCCGGGACGATCACCGCCGCGCGGCCACCGGCCTTCATCAATCTCAGAAACAAAGCAAGGAACAGCAGTTCGGTCTTTTTGGTTTTAACGACTTGCTGTAAGTCTTTGGCGCAGGCCTCGTAATCCAGGCTGCCGGCAAACGGCGGGTTGGCCAAAATCAAACTGAACTGGCCTTCGACGCCAGCATGGCCCTCGCTGAGCGAATCGCGATTTTCAATCGCCGGGTTTTCCACGCCGTGCAGCAGCATGTTCATCGAGCCAACGCGGAGCATGGTGCTGTCGAAGTCGAAGCCGTGGAAGGTGTCATGGTTAAAGCGTTTAGCGCTGGCTGCGTCCTGATAAAGCTCGTGGCTGTGGTGAGTGTTGAGGTATTCAGCAGCCGTCACCAGAAAACCAGCGGTGCCGCAGGCCGGATCACAAATGGTGTCCGACGGTTTGGGCGCCATCATTTCCACCATCAACTTGATAATGTGCCGAGGCGTACGGAACTGACCGTTCTGCCCAGCACTGGCGATCTTGCCGAGCATGTATTCGTAGAGGTCGCCCTTGGTGTCGCGGTCTTCCATGGGGATGGCGTCGAGCATGTCCACCACCTTGGCCAGCAACGCCGGATTGGGGATGGTAAAGCGCGCATCCTTCATATGCGCGGCGTAGGTGGACTCGCCATCTTCTCCACCCAGCGACTTGATAAAAGGGAATACTTCGTCGGCAATCAGTGCGTACAAGCTGGCCGGATCACCCAGTGCCTTGAACGCCGCCCAGCGCAAATGCGCCTGGTTGGGGCTGAAAATCGGATTATCAATAGGCTGCCCGGTGCGCGCGGCCTTACGTTCTTTAACCGTCTGCAGTTCGTCGAGGCGTTTGATAAACAGCAGGTAGGTCATCTGTTCGATGACTTCCATGGGGTTGGAAATACCGCCGCTCCAGAACGCATTCCAGATCTGGTCAACTTGGGATTTAATGGCGCCTGTGATCACTATGGATTACCTGAATTAGGGTTTACTGCCCAAGCAACATTGTGGGCAATGGCCGAGCCGGGAAACTCCGGCACTGACAAAGTGCGCGCAGTGTAACGATTCGGGAGCGGGGCTGTCAGGTACAGCCGCGTAGACCATTGCTGCCACAGGCGCGGACAGGTGAATGCTTAGCGTATTTGAACGGCATCACGCGTCCGCGTTTCATTGAAAGCAGATGTTCACTCGATATTGAGCAGCGGCTAACTCAGCGTTTGGATGTGGGTCAAAGATGGCATTTTATGTGCGGCCCGTATTGTGCGTGGTTTTCAGGCATTAAAAAGCCGGCCCGTGGCCGACTTCCTTAGCGTTTAAATCATTTGCAAAACGCCCTTGTCTCAATCACCCCCAGCACATCCCGCACATCCTGCAGCAATAACCTGGCGGTATTGGTCACCGTGCCCATGTCCTTATCACTCGCATCGCGCAACGTAATGCAGGTCATTAGATTCAGAAAGTCGAGCGCAGTCACCAACCGCTCACTCGCACACGCATGCAAATCCACCAATGGCGCCTGGCTGTCGATAAACAGCACCGGCCCATCGCTGGCAATTGGGGTCAGGGGGATAAAGCGTTCGGATGAATCTTGAGTTTTCATGGTGTCGTCCTTTTCGAGAGTGAAAAGTTGTCACCTGATTGCTGCGAATCAATTGGGTGGCAGCTGTACGCGGGTTCGCAGACCGAGGAAAAGAAGAAACCCGGCAGACCCGAAGGTCTCCCACGCACAGCCACCATGAAGCGAAACGCAGGCGAAGTTTGCCTGAGTTGTCATTGGTGGTGTAGTTCGACTTTTTCTGTTGGGCTGCGAAACCCTATCGCTGACCGGAATCAGCAGACGTGAAAACTATAGGTGTGGGGCGGATTAGGGACAACGGCACGGCTGTAGGAAAGGTCTCGATTGTGGGTAGGGCGAGGCTGAGTCGTTGATCCTTGCCGTAAGCGGCGTGGCTACTAAGAACTCCGTAGCGGTTACCGCAGGTCTAGGCCTTGGGCGGGCGTCCGCTATTCAGCCGCTGAGGGTGTGTCTGAATGATTGTGGTGTGCCGTTTTAGGGCCGCTGCGCGCCCCATCGCAGCCTCGCGGGCTCGGCAGCGGCTACAGGGCCGCAGCAACACCCTCTGATTCCCAACCAACTTTGCTATCCTGCGCGCCTTTTACCTATTGCAAGGAGCGCAGGCATGACCCAGTCCGTTGGTGGCGGGAGGCGAGTAGGGGCAGGGACGCGGGGTTGTGTGTCTCGCCTGGGGCATTTTCTATTCCGGTTGGCTCCAGCGCTGTTTGTGGGTATGGCGCTGAGTGTGCCTACGGCCAACGCGGACCCCATCACCACCTACCGCGGCACGCTCGGCGATACGCCGGTGGAGCTGGCGCTCACCTATGACTCGCAATATGGCGGCGGGATGTCCGGCTATTGGTTTAGCGGGGCCGAGCGGTTGCCGATGCCTTTGGAGCTCACGCCGTTTCGTCAGGGCGGGGGGCTGTTGATCAATATCATGGATAACCCGACCTTGCCGGCGGCGGCTGTGTCGTTGCAGCCCTTTGTCGAGGGGGCTGAGGCGTTGCAGGGGGCCTTTGTCGATTTGCGCACGGGTGCGCAGCAGCCGTTGCGGTTGCAGCGGGTGATGCGTTTTGGCGGGAGTCAGCGTGAGGCCTTTGACGGTGAGTTGTTGCAGCCGGCGGCCGACAAGCAGTTCTATTTCAGTGTGCATGCCGTGCGCAATGCCGGGGAGGACACGGGGCGGGTGGACAACATCCGGGTGCTGAGCCGGGCCACCGGCGAGGTGGTGCAGGAGGTGGGCGGGCAGTGGTGCCTGGCTCCGACCGGGACCCGTACCTTGACCTTCGAGCATTTCGATGCCGACTCCACCCTCGATTTCCAGGTGCAGGGCTACAGCTTGAACGGCCCGTACGGCAGTGTGCTGTGCGCGCCGACCGAGTATTACCTGTACCACCCACAGACCCAGGCGTATCTGCGCCATCCGCAGTTGGAGCAGTTCGCCGCGGAAGGCACTGTGCGCTTTGCCGCGGGCGGGCAGATGGAGTTCAGCAAGCAGGACTTTATCAACTTCAGTGCGGGCACCCGGCGTTGGGATTATTACCGTGTGATCAGCCCTGACCGGCTGGAATTCATTCAGTCTGGCGAGGAGCGTTTCTGATGCGGTTGGTTGATCTTTTTCGCGGGCTGGCGGCGTTGTTTCTGGTGGCGTGGTTAGTGCCGGCGCAAGCGGCCCATGGGGTGTACCAGGGCACCTTGGGCAAGCAGGCCATTGTGCTGACGCTGGGCAGCCAGAACGCGCTGTACCAGGGGACCTATGCCTACCAGCGCTATCGCACGCCGATCCGCCTCAAGCCGACCTTCAGCTTCAGCAACAAGGTGCTGGCCATGGACGAGCTGGACGAGCAGGGCCTGCCGGTGGCGCGCTTGCAGTTCAACGACCTGATGGTCAGCCGCCAGAGCGAACAGGTGCGCGGCAGCTGGACCAGCTATCGCACCGGCAAGACCTTGCCCATCGCCCTGAAGCTGGTGGCCCTGGTGAACTCGGACTACTCGTGGCCGCAGCCGAACACCTCGCTGTTGCAGAGCGCGTCTACCAAACGCTGGTATTTCCAGGTGCCGATGCAGGGCAATGACCAGCGGATAACGGCGATCGAGGTGGTGGACAAGGCCAGCGGCAAGCCGCTGCAGACCCTGACGCTGGCGGCGCCGGGCTGTCTGTATCAAGGGGTGGATATGTTGCAGGTGCAGGCGGAGGGGGAGAGCCTGCGGATCAGTTTGAGTGACTGCAAGTTGCCGGGGTTTCAGTGGAATGAGGGGAGTGGGCGGTTTGAGGCTTTGCCCTGAGTCGGGTTCGGTTTTGTAGGTTGGCTTGGTGTTTAGTCAGGCAGGCCGTGTTTGCAGGTTTGGCGACTGCTGCGCAGTCGGGCGCAGCCTCGCGTTGCTCGGCAGCGGCTACAGGGGCGGTGTCAGCTCGCGCTGCATGATCAGGGTGCGTTCCTCGCCATGGTATTGCTCGCGCAGGGTACGAAAGCCCAGGTTGGCGTAGAAGCCTTCGGCGGTGATCGAGGAGGGCACGGTCAGCTGGGTGATGCCGGCGCTCAGGGCCTGGCGTTCGAGTTCGGCCATCAGCTGGCGGCCGACGCCCTGGCCTTGTCTTTCCGGGGCGACGAAGACCGAGCGCACCACCTGGCCGTCGAGGCTGGCGGTGCCGACGATTTCGCCGGCCGCCTGGGCCACCCAGACCTGGCGTTTGCTCAATAACTGGCGCACGGCGGGCGGGCTGAAGTTTTGCCGCACCTGGGCGATCACGGCGGCTGGGTAGTCCTGGGCGTTGCTGGTCTGCAGGGCGGCGATGATCAGGCGGCTGATGGCGTCGGCGTCCTGCTCATGGGCGGGGCGGATTTCACAGTCCATGTGGGGGCATCCTTCGATCGGTAGACCCGGACACTAACCTTGGCGGGTCTGGTTCGCCAAGGGCTCAGTGCGTGCGGCGCGCTTCCAGCCACTGAAACAGCAGCATGCCCGCCAGCATGGCCAGGACAAATACCCAAGCCTGCCAATGGAGCGTGAACAGCAGGGTCAGCCCCGGCCCCGGGCAGATGCCGGCGATGCCCCAGCCGATGCCGAACAGCAGGCTGCCACCGATCAGGCGGCGGTCGATGTCGCGGCGGGTGGGCAATTGCATGGTCGCACCGAGCAGGGCATTGGGTTGTTTGATGGCCCAGTGGAACGGCCACCAGGCAGCGCCGATGGCGCCGAACATCACCAGCGCCAGGGACGGGTCCCACTGGCCCGCCAGGTCCAGAAAATTCAGGACCTTGGTCGGGTTGGTCATGCCCGACAGCAGCAGGCCGAGGCCAAACAACAGACCGGCGATAAAGGCTGTGACCTTGCGCATGTTCATAGCCCCATCCCGTGGCGCAGCAGCCAGACAGTGATAAAACCGGTCAACATAAAACTCAGGGTGGCGACCAATGAGCGCGGCGACCATCGGGAGATGCCACAGACCCCATGGCCACTGGTGCAGCCCGCGCTGTAGCGCGTACCCAGGCCCACCAACAGCCCGGCGCCGATCAGGCCGGCTATGCCGCTTTGGAACTCGATCGTCGGCAACACCTGGAACAGCCCCCAGAACAACGGCGCCAGCAGCAGGCCCGAGAGGAACAGCGCCTTCTCGCTCCAGCCTTCGCTGCCCGGTTGCAGCAGGCTGCCCAACAGGCCACTGATCCCGGCAATGCGCCCGTTGGCCATGACAAACAGGCCGGCGGCCAGGCCAATCAGCGCGCCACCGGCGAGGGCGCTCCAGGGCGTGAAGTGCAGCCAGTCGATGTTCATGGGGATATGGGGCTCATGAGAGGGAAGGGTGAGTGGAGTTTAGTCTTTGGGGTGGTGGTGCGATATGTGCGAGGTGGCTAGAGGGGAGTGGTGCTGTCAGGTGGGGAGTTGTCTGTGAGAGCAGCGGTATGCGGTAGAGCATTAGCGCGTCAGTTGGGCGATGAGTGCTCTCATTACCAAGGCGTCCCTCTACCAGAAGGGGAGCCTACCAACTGCCATAGGGAATGCCATATTTCTCTATGTAGCGTTTGGACCCTTCACTGATCTGGTAGGCGTAACGGCCATTGGTTTTGCCTTGGCTCGGCCCTAAAGGCTCAACTTCAGCTTGGACGCGGGTGACTTTGATTGGGTGATGACATTCATCTCTTACCCAGACCTGGACAATGCCTCCCGGCGCCAGCCCTAGATTGACTGAGGCCATATAGCTGGCGGTTTGCTGTGGCGTTTCCGGGCACCGACGGGCCGTGGTCTTGCGCATGATCTGTCGGGCCTCTTCCGGGATATCGATCCATACCCGATAGGTTTGCGGTTCAACCACCGATTGCCAGCGAACGAAAATGCGTTTGGGCAGGTCGGCACCGATCACCGATTTGCCATCACCACCAACTTCGCTCCAGCCTCTGGCCCATTCCTTTTGGTAACCGAGGTTGCCGCCTGATGCAGTTCCACCACCGGTGCGTCGAAACAGCATTCCGTTGATATCTTCTACTGCGCTGTCTTCGACCCAGACTTTCATGTAGTAGGGTTCGGTAAAGCCAAGCTCCCACCAGGGGTTTTTGGGATCGTTTTTTGCGGATAGCGGATCGCTGGTCAGGCAGCCAGTCAACAGCAGTGCGCCAAGCAAGGTGATGAATACTTTCATTGCCGGCGTGTTCGGTTGTAAGTCGGGGGATGTGTTCACGTAGTAAAGTGCGTCGATACCAAGAGAGCTCTGCTTACCAACTGCCATAGGGAATGCCGTATTTCTCTATATAGCGTTTGGATTTTTCGCTGACCTTATAGGCGTAGCGCCCATTGTTTTTGCCTTGGTCCGGTCCTAGCAGCTCAACTTCGGCTTGGGTCCGGACTACTTTGATCGGATGACGGCATTCATCCCTTACCCACACTTGAACAATGCCGCCCGGCGCCAGCCCCAGATTGACCGAGGCCATATAGCTGGCGGTTTGTTTTGGCGTTTCTGGGCAACGACGGTCGGTCGCCCTGCGCATGATCTGTCGGGCCTCTTCCGGGATGTCGATCCATACCCGATAGGTTTGCGGCTCAACCACCGATTGCCAGCGCACGAAAATGCGTTTGGGCAGGTCGGCACCCACCACGGATTTGCCTCCGATACCGACTCCTGTCCATCCCCTTGCAGACTCCCGGTTGTCCTCAGGTTGTCCGCCTGCTGCAGTTCCGCCGCCGGTGCGGCGAAACAGTTTTCCGTTGATATCTTCTACCGCGCTGTCTTCAACCCAGACTTTCATGTAGTTGGGCTCGGTGAAACCAAGATCCCACCAGGGATTTTTGGGGTCGTTTTTTCCGGATAGCGGATCGGTGGTCAGGCAGCCACTTAATAGCAGTGTGCTCAGCAGGGCGATGAATGCTCTCATTACCAAAGCGTCCAGTCAGGTACGTGAGGGGACGTGATTGTTGAGCAGCGTGCTTCGATATCAGAAGGGTTCTGTCTACCAACTGCCATAGGGAATGCCGTACTTCTCTATGTAGCGCTTGGAATTCTCGGGTAGCGGGTAGTAGTGCCCGTTTGATTTACCCAGGTGCGGCCCCAGCGGTTCAATCTCAGCTTGCGCACGGGCGACTTTGACTGTGTTGCGGCATTCATCTCTGACCCAGACTTGTACGATGCCACCGGGGGCCAGGCCTAAATAGAGCGATGCCATATAGCGAGCAGTCTGATGCGGAGTTTCCGGGCAGCGTCGGTTAGTCGAGGTGGTCATGATTTTCCGGGCCTCTTCTGGAATATCCACCCATGCCCGATAGGCCTGTGGCTCTACGACCGATTGCCAGCGTACGAAAATGCGCTTGGGCAGGTCAGCGCCAACCACTGATTTACCGCTACCTCCAACTCCCTTCCCGCCCCATCCTCTGGCCCACTCTTTGTCGTAACCCATATCACCACCCGCAGCGGAGCCGCCGCCAGTGCGAAGGAATAGCTTGCCGTTGATATCTTCAACAGCGCTGTCTTCAACCCAAACTTTCATATAGAACGGCTCGCTGAAGCCAAGCTGCCACCAAGGTGCCTTGGGGTCGTTTTTTCCAGATAGAGGATCGCTGGTCAAGCAGCCAGTTAGCAGTAGTGCGCCCAGCAGGGCGATGAACATTCTCATTACCAAAGCGTCCAGTCAGGTACGTGAGGGTGTTGCACACGCACGGCATCCACCGTGGGGGCGTTGATATAGACGACTTTAAGGCTGCCGCCATCCTGTTTGCCAAGTGGGTGGTTCCAGTGAGCCGAAAGATGGATATAACGCAGTTTGAGCATGGCCTCCTCGGCTGGAGTCGTACTGTAGTCACCGGCGACAAATCTGTCACAAAGGGCTTGCAGTTCTTGCGGGATGGCGTAGTCCAGATCCTGTTCGTCGATGGCGTTGAAGCGCACACCATTCTCCCTAGCCAGTTCATACATGACGCGTAGATACACCCTCGATAGCCTGTTGCTCATTGGGCGCTTGAGTTGCAGGCCGGCATATATCCGTTTTTTTCGTGGGGCGAGGCGGTCCTGTGGATCTTGCGGTAGAACCATCGGCTCCGGTGTGATGATTTCCAGCCATTGTGCGGGCCAACCCTCGGTCAGCCAGCGCTTTCTTATCAGGGTTGCGTCCCGGTAAATCGAGGTCTGGGTCACGTCAGTATTGATCGGCACCTCCAGCGCCTGCATCGGACTGACCAGTACACACTCCTGCACCTCATTCAGATAACCGCCACCGATATCCGAATGTGCGCCGGGTAGGGGGATCTCCACATGATTGGGTTTGACCTGGCTCAGGGCAAAGTTGGCCCGGTACTCGTCGCGTGCGACCAGTTGGACTACTGAGTGAAAATAGCGACGATCGAGGTGCAGCTTGATACCTGGGGTAATGGCGCTGCGTACATTGCCCAGATTGCTCAAGCCGGCAACCGACGGCACAGTGTCGAAAAGACCAATAAAACCCATGTCTACGTTGTTGCCGTACTGCCGGTTGAAGTGTGGACTGAAGGCCTTGGAGTGGTCGTGCAGAATCAGTTCGAGTGGTCCGAGCCAGCGCACAACTTCATTGGCAAAATGCCGGGCCGCTGCCGCGCCTCGGCTAAAACCAAAAGCATCGAAGATCAGTGACGTGATCTCGCCTTCGGGATTCTCTGTGTGGATATCGTTGATATGTTCTTTGATCTCACGGAAAGCCCTTTGCACACATCCCAATATTCCGGTGTCACCACGCCCTGTACCTGAGGTGATCAGGCTGTCTTTTTCACCCGTCTGTGTGCCGATACCCTCAACATAGATTGAACGAAAAGCACGCTTTTGCAGTTCTCTACCCTCGATTTCCCGGCTGGAATAGTACAAGTCACTCAACCGCTTAACATTGCTCACATCATTCCCATAACTGCTCTCCGGATCCCTCATATACGGCTTGCAACTGCCATCGATATCCTTGGCTTCAATGGCGTGCTGCGCCCCGCAAATCTGGCCCATGGCCGAGTTGCTGGCGTTGTTTCCGGTACCGTCGAAGAACACACCGATACGCAGCGCCACCTGGACCTTTTCGGGCGGTGGCGCAGGTTCCTTGGCGTACTTTTCGTACTGGGCCCAGAGCTGTTCGCCGTAGCTGGGCTGTTCGGTCTCGGCGGCGCGTTCCGCGGGGCGCTGGTTGGGGTTGGCGGGCCGTAGAAGGTTGGGCATTGGCCCGGGTCCGTTGCTGGCCATGGGTGGTCCTGGTTCGGTCGAAAGGGGCGCTGGAGACCGTACCGGGAATGGCGGGCGATGGATTTAGGAGGAATCTGCAAGAGGTTGGGCAGGTGCTGATTTGGTTGTAGGGGCGATTGATTGCCGGGATGTTTTTGTTGCCTGGGCGGGCGCTATCGCGAGCAAGCTTCGCTCCTACAGAAGAGCGTTTGCTCGCGATTGCGGGTTCAACGCCAGGCGCCGAGTGCTCCGAGGCTGAGCATCACCGCCGCCAGCATCCCCACCAAGGCAAACAACTGCTGCAACCGCGGCCCTGCCAGGTAACGGGCGACCTGCCGGCCGGCAATCAATCCCAGCACCGCGCCGCCGGCGAAGGGCGCGCCCACCGCCCAGTGCATCACGCCGCTGAGGCTGGCGGTGATCACGCTGCCGGTGGACACCAGGGCGATCACCGCCAGGGAGGTGGCGACGATGCTTTTGCTGTCGAGGTTGGTGTAGCGGGTCAGCGCCGGGATGATCACGAAGCCGCCGCCGACGCCGAGCAGGCCGGAGAGCAGCCCCGAGAGCATGCCGGTGACGGTCAGCGCGCGGGCGCAGGGCAGGGTCCAGCGCAGCCTGCCTTGCAGTGGGTTGAGCACGCAGGGTTGAAAGGCCGCCCGGGGTGCCGGTTGGCCGTGGCGCAGTTCGCGGGTGGCCTTGAGCAGGATGCGTCCGCAGGCGTACAGCAGCACTGCGGAAAACAGCAGGGCCAGCGGCAGGTTCGGCAGGCGGTGGGCCAGCCACAGGCCGACCGGCGCCATGAGAATGCCGATGGCGGCGACAAAACCGGCGGCGCGGTAGCGCACGATGCCTTCGCGCAGCCCCAGTACCGCGCCCACGGTGGCCGCCAGGCCCACCGCGAGCAGACCGATGGGCGCGGCCTCGACCATGCTCAGGCCGAGGCCGAACACCAGCAGCGGCACCGCGAGAATCCCGCCGCCGGCTCCGGTCAACGCCAGGATCGCCCCGATCAGCGCGCCGAGCCCGGCGCCCAACAAGCTGTACTCACTCATGATTCCGGCAGGTCCGTCACCAGGCTGGGCCGCGCCAGCCACTCATGGCCCTTGAGCATGCCGCGCCAGTACAGCGGCGGCAGGATGCGTTCCTTCAGCCACCAGGCACGCCGGGTCGGCTGGCGACCGTCCAGCAGCCACGCCGGAAAGCTCGGCGCGACCTTGCCGCCGTAGGTGAATTCGGCGAGGACGATCTTGCCGCGCTCCACGGTCAGCGGGCAGGAGCCGTAACCGTCGTACTGCGCCCGGGTCGGCAGGCGCTTGAGGTTCACCAGCACGTTGGTGGCCACCACCGGCGCCTGCTTGCGCGCCGCCGCGGCGGTTTTCGCGTTGCTGGTATTGGTCCCGTCGCCGAGGCCATGGATGTTGCTGTAGCGCTTGTGTTGCAGGCTGTGCGGGTCGACGTCGATCCAGCCGGCGGCATCCGCCAGCGGGCTGTTGCGGATAAAGTCCGGGGCGGTCTGCGGCGGCACCACGTGCAGCATGTCGAAGGGCAGCTCGATGCGTTCCGGCTGGCCTTCGGCGTTGTTGCGCACGAAGGTCGCCCGTTTGCCGGGGCCGTCCACCGCCACCAGGTTGTGGCCGAAATCCAGGGCGATATCGTACTTCTTCACGTACTCCATCAGTGCCGGCACGTAGTCCGGCACGCCAAACAGCACGCCGCCGGCATTCAGGAAGCGGGTGTTGATCTGCCCCAGCCGGCCGTTGCGCAGCCAGTGATCGCAGGACAGGTACATGGCCTTCTGTGGTGCGCCGGCGCATTTGATCGGCATCGGCGGCTGGCTGAACAGCGCCTGGCCCTGCTTGAGGTTCTGCGCCAGTTGCCAGGTGTAGGGCGCGAGGTCGTAGCGGTAGTTGGAGGTCACGCCGTTTTTGCCCAGGGTTTCGCTCAGGCCCTCGATGGCGTTCCAGTCGAGCTTGAGGCCCGGGCAGACCACCAACTGGTCATAACCCAGTACGCGACCGTCGTTGAGTACCAGGGCGTTGTGCTCCGGCTCGAAGCTGCTCACCGCGGCCTGAATCCAGGTCACCCCCTTGGGGATCAGCGAGGCCATGCTGCGCGCGGTGTCTTCGGCGCGGAACACCCCGGCGCCGACCAGGGTCCAGCCGGGCTGGTAATAGTGGGTGTCGGCCGGGTCGATAATGGCGACGTCCAGGTGCGGTTCGCGGCTGATCAGGCTGGACGCGGTGGCAATGCCAGCCGCGCCGCCGCCGACGATCAGCACCTGGTGGCTGCCGTTGACGGCTCGTTGGATGGGGGAAATCGGGCGCATGGCAGCGTCTCCTGGTGGAGTGGCGTTATAGGTTTTAAAGGGCGTTCAGCGGGATCTTCAGGTAGCTCACGCCGTTGTCGTCGGGCTCCGGGAACTGGCCGCTGCGCATGTTGACCTGCACCGAGGGCAGGATCAGCACCGGCATTTCCAGGGTGGCGTCGCGGGCTTCGCGCATGCGCACAAAGGCGTCTTCATCGATCCCTTCATGGATATGGATATTGTTGGCGCGCTGTTCGGCGACCGTGGTCATGTATTGCAGCTCGCGGCCGTTGGGCAGGTAGTCGTGGCACATGAACAGCCGGGTCTGCGGTGGCAGGGCGAGGATCTTGCCGATGGAGCGGTACAGGGTGCGCGCGTCGGCGCCGGGGAAGTCGCAGCGGGCGGTGCCGTAGTCGGGCATGAACAGGGTGTCGCCGACAAAGGCCACGGTCTCTTCTCCGACCTGTACCAGGTAGGTCATGCACGCCGGGGTATGGCCGGGGGTGTGCAGGGCGCGGGCCTGGAGGTTGCCGATGGCAAAGCGGCTGTCGTCTTCGAGCAGCACGTCGAACTGGCTGCCGTCGCGGGCAAAACCCTGGCCTTCGTTGAACAACTTGCCGAACACCTGTTGCACCACGGTGATCTGATTGCCGATCGCCACCCGGGCGCCAAGCTGCGCCTTGAGGTAGGCTGCGGCGGACAGGTGATCGGCGTGCACGTGGGTCTCGAGGATCCAGTCGACCTGGGCGTCCAGTTCGCGCACCCGGGCAATCAGTTTGTCGGCGGACTCGGTGCGGGTGCGGCCGGACTTGGGGTCGTAGTCCAGCACGCTGTCGATCAACGCGCAGCGCCGGGTGTCGAGGTCCATCACCAGGTAGCTGATGGTCCATGTCTGGTGGTCGAAAAAGGCTTCTACGCACAGCGATGCGCCGATGATCATTGGGCTCTCCGAACAATAGGGTGACGCCGGCCAAGGCGGGCAGTCATCCCTTGGACTGTCAATAAACGTGCCAACCGGCGTGCACTGCTTTTACCGCCCATTCATTGAATTCAAAGGCCTGGGGTGGGCGTTCCGGCTGTCACTGTCAATTGTAGGTGGCAGTCGATTGGCAGTTTCTGGCAGAAAATGGCAGAAGCCGGGTTCATGGTTTAAGCTGCCGCGCAACGCCCAGGAGTTGCCATGCCCCAGTCCACCCATGCCCTTGCCAGTGCTGAAATGTTAGCCCTGATGTCCTATCTGGAACATGACGCGCAGCCGACGATTCTGTTAGACACCGACTACAACATCCTCGCGGCCAACACCGCTTACCAGCGCCAGTTCGGCGTCGAGGGCAAACCCCATGTCGGCGCCAAGTGCTACCGGGTGTCCCATCAGTTCGCGGTGCCGTGCGACCAGGCCGGCGAACATTGCCCGATGCGCAAGGCCTTCGAGACCCGCCTGCCGGAGCGCCTGCTGCATGTCCATCACACCCCACGCGGGCCGGAGCATGTGGACGTCGAGCTGCGGCCGATCCTCGGCGACACAGGGCAGGTGGTGGCCTATGTCGAGCGCCTGAGTTCGGTGGCGGTGGCTTCGGTGCAACCGCAGCAGAAGGGCCTGGTGGGGCGTTCGCCGGCCTTCAACGAGGCCTTGAGCGCCCTGCAGCGGGCGGCGCCGTCGCAGATCCCGGTGCTGTTGCAGGGCGAGTCCGGTACCGGCAAGGAGCTGTTCGCCCGCGCCCTGCACGATGGCAGTCCGCGCGCCGGTGGGCCGCTGGTGGTGGTCGATTGCACCGGCCTGACCGAGACCCTGCTGGAGAGCGAACTGTTCGGCTACGAGAAGGGCGCCTTCACCGGCGCCCTGCAACGCAAGATCGGCCTGGCCGAAGCGGCCCATGGCGGCACCCTGTTTCTCGACGAGATCGGTGAAGTGCCGCTGGCGATGCAGGTCAAGCTGCTGCGGCTGATCGAGTCCGGCAGCTTTCGTCCGGTGGGCAGCCTGCGCACCGTGCATTCGGACTTCCGCCTGGTCTCGGCGACCCACAAGCCGCTCAAGGAAATGGTCGCCGCCGGCACCTTCCGCCAGGACCTGTACTACCGCATCAGCGCCTTCCCGATCCGCCTGCCGGCCCTGCGCGAGCGCAGCGACGACCTGCCGCTGCTGATCGACAGCCTGCTGCAACGCCTGGCACCGGGCGCGGTGCCGCGGGTCGCGCCGCAGGCCCTGGAGCGCCTGGGCCTGTATGCCTACCCGGGCAATATCCGCGAGCTGCGCAATATCCTCGAACGGGCGCGCTTGTTCAGCGACGACGGGGTGATCCGCGTCGAGGACCTGCCCGAGGAATTGCGCGCCGGCAGCGCCGCCACCACGACCCAGCCGAGTCGGCGCCGCGCGGGCAAGGACCTGGAGCAACTGGCCCACGCCCTGGAAGTGTTCGAAGGCTCACGCAGCGAACTGGCCAAGGCCCTGGGCCTGAGCGAACGCACCCTGTACCGACGCCTGAAGGCCCTGGGCATTTCCTGAACCTGTTCGCCCCTTGATATCCCGTCCCCGCTCAATGTGCGTGTAGCCGCTGCCGCAGGCTGCGATCGAGCGGCACGCTCGTGGCGATCTTGCCGACGCCGGAGACCCTTCGGGTCTATCGCAGCCTCGCGGGGCTCGGCAGCGGCTACAGGGAACGGGGACACCCTCGATATTCCGGTCCCGCCAAATGCGTGTAGCCGCTGCCGCAGGCTGCGATCGAGCGGCACGCTCGCGGCGATCTTGCTGGCGCCGGAGACCCTTCGGGTCTATCGCAGGCTGCGCCAGCGGCTACAGGGATGCGGCGACTCCCTCGATATTCCGGCCCCGCTCAATGCGTGTAGCCGCTGCCGCAGGCTGCGATCGAGCGGCACGCTCGCGGCGATCTTGCTGGCGTCGGAGACCCTTCGGGTCTATCGCAGGCTGCGCCAGCGGCTACAGGGATGCTGCGTCCCCCTCGATATTCCGCTCCTGCTCAATGCTTGTGTAGCCGCTGCCGCAGGCTGCGATCGAGCGGCACGCTCGCGGCGATCTTGCCGGCACCGGAGACCCTTCGGGTCTATCGCAGGCTTCGCCAGCGGCTACAGGGGCGAGCGGGGCGGCTATCGGTCGCCGCGGCCGGGCAGGTCGCAGGCCATTACCCACATCCCTATTTGCTCCAGGTCGGTGTTGAAGGGGACCTCGCCTATCTGGCGCAGGCCGGCGTTGGCATAAAAGCGCTGGGCGCCAATGTTGCTCTTGAGCACGTCCAGCCACAGGCAGGGTTCACCGGCATCGGTGGCGCGCTGCAGCACATGTTCAAGCAAGCGGCGACCGTGCCCCTTGCCGGCCTGGGACTTGAGCAGATAGATCTTCTGCAACTCGGCACCGGGAATGCCGCTGCCCGGGGTGGGCCGTGCCCAGTTGAGTTTGGCGAAACCTATGGGCTGCTGTTGCTCGTCCAGGGCCAGCAGCCACAGATGCTCGCTCTTGGCGGCAAGAGAGTCTTGCAGGCTGCGGAGGGAGAAGTCCTGGTCGAGAAACTGCTGTAGGCCTTCAGCGCTCCAGATCGAGGAGAAATGCTCGCGGTAGGTGGCGCATCCGATGGCTTGGAGGGTATCGATATCGCGGCTGTCGGCTTCACGGATGGTGATCATGCTTCGCTCCTTGATGGCATTGGCGGATCGGACCGGGTGCGGCAGCTTAGCCTTTGCGCAGGTGAGGCTCCAGTACTCCGCTGTCATTGGCGCATGGGTTCCAGGGCACGATGGCGATGCGCCGTGGTCGTAGTTTCTGCCCCCTTTATCCGCCGCCTTGCCCGTAGCGCCGGGCCTTTCAGGAGCTGACATGAGCCAGGATCTACTCGCCACCGAAACCAATCGCCGCCAGTTGCAGCAGATCATTTCCGGGCTGTCCGACGGGGTCATCCTGCTCGAGGCGGACCGGCGTATCGTCTGGGCCAACGAGGCGGCGCTGGCCATGCACGGGGTCGAAGACATCAGTGAGCTGGGCGCCGACGATCGCCAGTACGCCGAGCGTTTCGCCCTGCGTTATCGCAACAATCACCCCCTGGCGCTGGAGAGCTACCCGATCAATAGGGTCGCCGCCGGGGAGACCTTCAGCGATGTGGTGGTGGAGGTGCGCAGCGGCGAGGGCGAGGAGGAGCGCACCTGGGTGCATCGGGTGCGCAGCATGATCCTCACCGACCGCGCCGGCGAGGTGGAGTCCCTGGTGCTGATCCTCAGCGACGCCACCGAGTGGGCCAGCGCCGAGCAGCGTTTCGAGAAGACCTTCAATTCCAATCCGGCGCCGGCAGTGATCTGCCGCCTCAGCGACCTGCGCTACATCAAGGTCAACCAGGGTTTCCTGGAAATGACCGGCTATGCCCGCGACCAGGTGATCGGCCGCTCGGTGTACGAGGTGGATGTGCTGGAGGGCGCCGAGCGCAAGGACCTGGCCATCGAGCGCCTGAACCAGGGCGCGACCATCCCGCAGATGCAGGCCGAGCTGCGTTTGCCCGAAGGCGGCAGCAAGCTGGTGATCGTTGCCGGCCAGCCGCTGGATATCAACGAAGAAGACTGCATGCTGTTTTCCTTCATGGACCTGGAGCCGCGGCGCAAGGCGGAGGTTGCCCTGCGCCAGAGCGAGGAGCGTTTTGCCAAGGCGTTCCGCCTGACGCCGGTGCCGACCCTGGTGTGCGGCGCCGACAGCCAGCAGATAGTCGACGTCAACGAGGCCTTTCTCGACAGCACCGGTTATGCCGCCGAAGAGCTGCTGGGCAAGACCGTGGAGGAGGTGGGTTTTATCGCCAGCCCGCAGGCCTGCGCCAGCCTGTTCGGCGCCCTGGAGAAAAGCGCCGATGTGCGCAACCTCGACCTCAGGGTGCTGAAGAAGGGCGGCGAACTGCTCGACTGCGTGGTCTCGGCCGACACCGTGAACATCCAGGACAAACCCAGCTACCTGCTGGTGCTGATGGACATCACCGAGCGCAAGCGCTCCGAGCTGGAGCTGGTGTCGGCGATCGAGGAGGTGATGCGCGATGCCTCGTGGTTCAGCCAGACCCTGATCGAAAAGCTGGCCAATGTCCGCAGCGCCAACCAGGCCGAGCAGCCCAGCGCGTCCTTTACCGACCTGACCGCCCGCGAGCGCGATGTGCTCGGGCTGATCTGCGAGGGCCTGGCCGACAAGGAGATCGCCGCGCGCCTGCAGCTGGCGCCCAGCACGGTGCGCAATCACGTGGCCACGGTGTACTCCAAGCTGGCAGTGCACAGCCGCGCCGAGGCCATCGTCTGGGCTCGCGAGCGCGGGCTGTTCAGCGGCGACCGTCGCGGCAAGACGCAGCGCTGACCGGTGCAAATGCACCAGTGTCACCAGTACAAATGACGCTTCTGCGGCGTCACGGGGTTTCTTAGGCTGGGTGATGTGCGGTGCCGTGGCGGACACGGGCCGCTCACGAAAATCATCAGCTGAAGGAATGCACGATGCGTAGCGAACAGATCAAAGGTGCGATGGGCACGGCGGCCGGCAAGGCCCAGGGCGTGGCAGGCGAGCTGCTGGACGACCAGCAGATGCGCCTGGAGGGCGCCGCCCGCCAGGCCGCCGGGCAGTTGCAGGAAACCTATGGCGAGGCCCTGGACAGTGTCTCCCGCTTCGTCCGTGACAAACCCTTGGCCAGCGTTGCCATCCTCGCCGGGATCGGCCTGCTGGCCGGCCTGTTGTGGCGTCGCCACTGAAGGAGGCCTGGGTGATTTCCCAGGCGCAGTTGCGCCGCTACATCGAACAGGGCTTCGCGCCCCTGGCCTGTGCTTTCAGCACCGGCTCCGATTCCACACTGACCCTGCGGGTCTTCGAGCCTGAAAGCGGACGGGTCGACCTGGTGGTCACCGGCATCGACCCGCGCACGCTCGCGACAGAGGCGGACGTGCTGGCGATGATCGAGGAGCTGCTGTACGAGCTGCGCAGCAACTCCATCAGCCTGGTGCACCTGTCCTGACCGGGGAGCCGCCTCTGTAGGAGCGAGGCTTGCCCGCGATGGTGGTGAACGATAACGCGGGTTGTCTGAAACACCGCGTTGTCATGAGGATTTTTCGCGGGCAAGCCTCGCTCCTACAGAAGAAGAACGTGTTCCTCTGTAGCAGCAGTTCAATCCTTGGCGATCAAGCTCGGCCGGCAATCGAGGCTCAGGCGCGCGCCGCCGCTGTCGCTGCTGCCGACGTCGAGCTTGAAGCCGTGCAGGCTGACGATGGCGGCGACGATGGACAGGCCCAGGCCAAAGCCGCCGTGGGAGTTGCTGTCGTCGACCCGGTAGAAGCGCTGGAACACCGCCTTGCGTTCGGCCTCGGGAATGCCGGGGCCGGAGTCGAGGACTTCCAGGCGCGTGCAGCCGCCATCCTCCATACCACGCAGAATCACCTCGCCGCCCGGCGGGGTGAACTTGATCGAGTTGCTCAACAGATTGGCCAGGGCCTCGAACAGCAGGGCGCGGTCGCCGGTCAGGCTTGGCAGCCTGTCCGGCACATCCAGGGTCAGGGTCAGCTGGCCTTCCTCGGCCAGCGGCAAGTAAAAGTCATACAGCTCGCGCAGCAACGGCAGCGGGTCGAGTTCGACAAACCCCGAGCGGCGCTGGTGATCCTCGATTTCGGAAATCCGCAGCAGGCCGCGAAAGCGCGCCATCAATCGATCGGCCTCGGCCAGCACCTGGTCCAGCTGCAAGGCTTCCGGCGTGCCTTCGACCGCCTGTTGCTGCATGCGATACAGCTGCGCGCGCAGGCGGGTCAGCGGGGTGCGCAGGTCGTGGGCGATGTTGTCGCATACGCCCTTGACCTCGTTCATCAGCCGTTCGATGCGGTCGAGCATGGCGTTGACGATCGCCGCCAGCATGTCCAGCTCGTCGCGGCGGTTGGACAGCGGCAGGCGGTGGGTCATGTCGCCGGCGACTATCGCCTCGGCGCTGGCCTGGATGCCGCGAATGCGCCGCAGCGGCCGGCGCCGGAGCAGATGCCAGCCGGCGGCGCCGGGGATGATAGTCAGCGACACGCCCCACAGCAGCGCGTGGAGGATGATCCGCGTCACCGCGAACAGCGAGCCGTTGTCGCGCACCAGGATCAGCCAGCGGCCGTCGCGGGTGTAGGTGGCCACCGCATCGCAACTGTCGCGGGGCAGGCTGGGGTCGTCGGAGTCGATGCAGCTCTTGAGCTCGTGGATCTGCCCGTCCAGCGGCAGGTCGTCGGGGATCTCGCGGATCGGCCCGCTGAGGTAGTGACGCCGCTCGTCGAACAGGCCATAGGCGTCGATGGCGCGCATGTCGAAGGTCATGCTGGTGGTCAGGGCTTCTTCCAGCTGCTCGCCCTGGAAGCGCGCGAACAGGTGCTGGCGCTGCATCAGCGAGTGCTTGGCGAGGCTTTCCAGGTAGCCGGACACCTCGTAGTACATGACGCCCATGAGGATGCAGCTCCAGGCCACGAACAGCGAGCTGTAGAGCGCCAGCAGGCGGCTGCTGGAGGAGCGCCAGCCCTTAGAGGGGTTCAGCAATGACATAACCCGAGCCTCGCACGGTGCGGATCAGCGGGGTCATGCCTGGCGGATCGATTTTTTTACGCAGACGGCCGATATGCACGTCGATCAGGTTGGTGCCCGGGTCGAAGTGATAGCCCCAGACCTCCTCGAAAATCATCATCCGCGAGAGGATCTGGCCGGTGTTGCGCATCAAAAATTCCAGCAGCTTGTATTCGGTGGGCAACAGGCTCAGCAACTGGTCGGCGCGGGTCGCTTCGCGGCTGATCAGGTTCAGCTCCAGGTCGGCCACCCGCAGGCTGGTTTCGAACTCCTGCACCGTGCTTTTGCGCCGCAGCAGCACCTCGACCCGAGCGGCCATTTCGTCGGAGGCGAAGGGCTTGGTCAGGTAGTCGTCGCCACCGGCGCGCAGGCCGCGCACGCGCTCGTCGACGTCGGACAGGGCGCTGATCATCAGGATCGGCGTCGACACGCCGATGGTGCGCAGGGTGGTGACGATCGCCAGGCCGTCCAGCTCGGGCAGCATGCGGTCGAGGGTGATCAGGTCGTAGTCGCCGCTGACGGCGCGCACCAGGCCTTCGCGACCGTTGTCGACCCAATCCACGTCCAGCCCGTGGCTGCTCAGTTCCGCCACGATTTCGCGGGCGGTTACGGCATCGTCTTCGATGGTCAGAATGCGGGTCATAAGGGCTTACCTGATTGGGGATTTCATGACGCAGGCCTGTATTTTGCCAAGAAATCGCCGCGGGCTTTCTAAAAAATCTTTCATCTTCGCGCCAGTGCCCTGGCGAACGCAGGGTAGCAGGCGGGCCGGGTGCGGCAATCGTTGATATCATCCAGCTATTACTGGCTGGCATGGACGCTGCGCAATGTACCTACCTCATTACCTCGACTTCAAAGCCCTGGGCATCGGCTTGTTGCTGCTGGCGGCGGCCCCGGCGTTCGCCGCCAATCAACCCTGCTCGGGCAAGAAGGGCGGGATCGCCGGTTGCGACGGCGAGCTGTTTTTGTGCAACGACGGTTCCATCAGCGGCTCCAAGCAGAACTGCGCCGCACGCTACGGCAACTCGGGGCAGGCGGCGCGCCCACAAAGCCTGTTGCGCAGCAGCGACGGCTGCTCCTGCGGCAGTGGCAGTTTCTGCACCGGGCCGCGAGGCGGCGTCTATTGCCTGACCCCGAGCGGCAACAAGAGCTACAAGCGTAAATAACGCCGCAGACGCCGATTGGACAGGCCCGGGCGCCTCTACTAGCGTTGCCGGCACGGCGCCGCCGGGGGCCACTATCGGGGACAACACGGATGGACAAACAGCAAGCCAGGCGCCAGGTCATCGCCAGTCTCGAGGCCGGGCGCTCCAAGGGCGAAACCTTTGCCGCCTTTGCCGGCAGCGGGATCAAGGAGCGACTGCTGGCGTTCTGGATCGCCGCCTATTCCGACCCGGCGCTGTATGCGCGGCACCGGCGCAAGATCCAGATCCTGCTGGCGGTGATGCTGCTGCAGGCGGTGGTCGGCGCGGTGGCCGGGTTCTTCCTCGGTTCGGTCATAGGCCCGAAGGCCGCCTGGCTGTTCGGGCTCTTGGGCGGGGTGGTGCCGCTGCTGTTCGCCTGGGGCTTCCATAAACCTTCGGCCAACGCCTACACCTTCTATGCCCTTCTGACCCTGTCGCAATTCCCGCGCTTGTTCGAAGGTTATGCCGAGGACCCGCTGGGCACTTTGATCGGCGCGGCCTTAACCTTGGGCGTGGTGTTTTTCGCCATGTATGTGCGCAGCCTGATCTTTCCGGATTTCGCCTTTATCGGGCCGCGCAAGGTCAAGGGCCGCTACGTGTTCTCCAGCTAGGGCAGGGCGGCGCAAGGCTTATTCCAGAGCCTTGTGCTTTGCTTGGCCCAGATCAATGTTCTTGTTCGACAAACCTACTAGATTGGCCCGGTGTTAGCCCCGAGGAGCTGGCGCCGCGCAACCCTGGACCGGGTCGATGATCCGGTCCAGGGCGATGCACAGCAGGACGCTGGCATTCCTCTTCACTCCGTTCAAGGACGAATTTACTGATGCGCCATACCGAACGAACCTTCGATATCCAGCCGCTGCAACAGGCGGATATGACCATCAGCCTCAATGGCCAGCCGGTGACGGCGGCGATTGGTGAAACCGTACTCAGCGTCATCCAGTCCCTCGGGCTGCGTCAGGTGGCGCGCAACGACCACGGCCAGCTGGCCGGCGCCTATTGCGGCATGGGCGTGTGCCATTGCTGCCTGGTGCAGATCGACGGCCGACACAAGCGCCGGGCCTGCCAGACCCAGGTGCGGCCGGGCATGCAGGTGCAGACCGAGGTCAACCGCATCGTCGCGGCGGAGGAGGTGCTATGAGCCTGAATCCACTGATCGTCGGCGGCGGCCCGGCGGGCATGGCCGCGGCCATCGAACTGGCCGAGCACGGGGTGCGCAGCACCCTGATCGACGAGGCCTCGCGCCTGGGCGGCGTGGTCTATCGCGGGCCGCTGCGCGACGGCGTGCAGCTGGATTATCTGGGGCCGCGTTATTGCGAAGCCCTGGCGAAACTGCACGGTGCTTTCTCCGACTGCGAACAGATGATCGACGTGCGCCTCAACCACCGGGTGGTGGGGGCCGAAGGCAAGGGCAGCCTGGTCCTGCTGGATGCCGACGAGCAGCTGCAGGAAGTGGTCTATCCGCAGTTGCTGCTGGCCGCCGGCTGCCATGAACGCAGCGTGCCGTTTCCCGGCTGGACCCTGCCCGGGGTGATGCTGCTGGGCGGCTTGCAGTTGCAGATCAAGAGCGGCGTGGTCAAGCCGCGCGGGCCGGTGGTGATCGCCGGCACCGGGCCGCTGCTGCCGCTGGTGGCCTGCCAGCTGCACGCCAGTGGCGCGCATGTGGCGGCGGTCTACGAGGCCTGCACCTTTGGCCGGATCGCCAAGGAAAGCCTGGCGCTGCTGAACAAGCCGCAGCTGTTCCTCGACGGCCTGAGCATGCTCGCCTACCTCAAGCTGCACCGTATTCCCCTGCATTACGGCTGGGGCGTGGTCGAGGCCCAGGGCGCGGACGGGCTGGAAAGCGTCAGCGTGGCGCCGTACTCGGCGCGCTGGGAACCGGACCTGAGCCGCCAGCAACAGGTCGCCGCGCAGACCCTGGCGGTGGGCTACGGTTTTATCCCGCGTACCCAGCTCAGCCAGCAGATGGGCCTCAACCATGGCTTCAGCCACGACGGCTACCTGCGCGCCACGGCCAACGTCTGGCAGCAAAGCAGCGAGCCGCACATTCACCTGGCCGGCGACATGGGCGGGATCCGCGGCGGTGAGGCGGCGATGCTCACCGGGCGCATCGCCGCGCTGTCGATCCTGATGCAGCGCGATGTGCTGAGCAACGAGGCGGCCCTGGAGCGGCGCCAGAAGTACCAGAACAAACTGGCCTCCATCACGCGTTTTCGCGCGGCGGTGGACCGCTACACCGAACGCGGCACCGGGCAGATCGAACTGCCGGCCGCCGACACCCTGATCTGCCGCTGCGAACACGCCACCCGTGGCGATATCGACCGCGCCCTCGAGCAGGGCGTGCAGGACATGGCCAGCCTGAAGATGCGCACCCGGGTGAGCATGGGCGACTGCCAGGGCCGCATGTGCGTGGGCTATTGCAGCGACCGTTTGCGCCAGGCCACCGGGCGCCAGGATGTGGGCTGGCTGCGCCCGCGTTTCCCCCTGGACCCGATTCCCTTTTCCGCTTTCCCTCAACCGAGCAAGGACGCTTTGAATCATGAGTAAGTTCTACGACGTGGTCATCGCCGGCGGCGGTGTGATCGGCGCTTCCTGCGCGTACCAGTTGTCCAAGCGCAAGAACCTGCGGGTGGCGTTGATCGACGCCAAGCGCCCGGGCAATGCCACCCGCGCCTCGGCCGGCGGCCTGTGGGCCATCGGCGAGTCGGTGGGGCTGGGCTGCGGGGTGATCTTCTTTCGCATGATGTCGGCGCGCAACAAGCGCCAGGCCCAGGGTTCGGCGGTGCTGGTGGACTCCAGCACGCCGCATATCCTGCCGCAGTCGTTCTTCGACTTCGCCCTGCAATCCAACGGCCTGTACCCGCAGCTGCACCAGGAGCTGCGCGAGCGCCATGGCATGGACTTCAAGTTCGAGCGTACCGGGCTGAAGTTCGTGATCTACGACGACGAGGACCGGCTCTACGCCGAGCACATCGTGGCCTGCATCCCGCACCTGGCCCATCAGGTGCGCTGGCTCGACCAGGCGGCGCTGCGCGAGGCGGAGCCGAACGTCAGCCATGACGCCCAGGGGGCCTTGGAATTTCTCTGCGACCACCAGGTCAACCCGTTCCGCCTGGCCGACGCCTACACCGAAGGCGCGCGGCAGAACGGCGTGGACATGTACTTCAACACCAACGTCACCGGCGTGCTGCACCAGGGCAGCCGGATCAGCGGGGTGCAGACGGCGGAGGCGGGGCTTTTCCATTGCGACACCCTGATCAACGCCGCCGGCGCCTGGGCCGCCGAGCTGAGCCTGCAAGCCACCGGTGCGAGCATCCCGGTGAAGCCGGTCAAGGGCCAGATCCTGCTCACCGAGCGCATGCCGCAACTGCTCAACGGTTGCCTGACCACCAGCGATTGCTACATGGCGCAGAAGGACAACGGCGAGATCCTGATCGGCAGCACCACCGAGGACAAAGGCTTCGACATCAGCACCACCTACCGGGAAATCCAGGGCCTGGTGCAGGGCGCGGTGCGCTGCGTGCCGCAACTCGAACAGGTCAACCTCAAGCGCTGCTGGGCCGGCTTGCGCCCGGGCTCGCCGGATGAGCTGCCGATCCTCGGGCCGATGTGCGGGGTAGAGGGCTACCTCAATGCCTGCGGGCACTTCCGCACGGGCATCCTGACCTCGGCGATCACCGGGGTGCTGCTGGATCGGTTGGTGAATGAGGAGGCGTTGCCGCTGGATATCACGCCGTTCCTCGCCGAGCGTTTCGGTCTGCAGGCGGTGGCGCCGTTGCAGGTGGCGCTGGCCTGAGCCTGGCGCGGTGCTTCAGAAGCACCGCGTCGCCCTTGAGCCTTTTCGCGGGCAAGCCTCGCTCCTACAGATGCACGCATATCTTCTGTAGGAGCGAGGCTTGTCCGCGATGGAGGTAAACGATAACGCGGTGTTACTGAAACACCGCGCCGTTTCGTGGCTTCAAACCATCGGTGTACTGACAAACAACTCCAACCCTTGCGCATACTCCGCAAACGCCTTGACCCTTGGAAACCGCGTGGCATCCAGGTGCTCGGCCACCACCAGCTGGGTAAAGCTCCAGGCCACGGCCAGGCTGATGCCGGCCTGATCGATGTTGCCGTCGGTGGCCAGCGGGCGTTTTTCCAGTTCGTTTTCCAGCTCGCCATAAGCCGCCGCCAGTTGCCCGCGAACCCGCTCCAGCCACGGTTCGTGCTGTTTTTCCGCGGGGCGCAGCTGGTACTCGTAGTAGATCTGCACCGACTTCTCGCATGCCGCCAGCGCCAGGCCGATCAACCGCAGGTCATGGGCCCGCGCCTGGGGCGCCGCCGGCAACAGGCTGCGGCCGGCCAGGGCTTCCAGGTAGTCGATGATCAGGCACGAATCCATCAGCACCGTACCGTCGTCGCAGATCAGGGTCGGCGCCTTGACCACCGGGTTGATGCGCTGGAACTGCTCGAAGGTGCGAAACACCGACAACGCCTCATGCTCGAACGGGATATCCAGGCGCTTGAGGGTAATGGCGACACGGCGAACATAGGGTGAATCGAGCATACCGATCAGTTTCATTGAGCATTTCCTTGTGCGGAACAACGAGACAGGGGGAGGGCAGCGGCTAATTTAGCGGCAAATGTCCGGGGCTGGCTATCGGGGGCTGGTGATTGCTGTCAATCACCGATGACGGCTATTCCAGGTGCAATAAGACGAGGGTGAACGTTCTCGGGTGGCTGTCGGCGCAACGTTCGCGAGCGATCTGAAAATATGAGGCCGGTTATAAGCGTCGGAGTTGTACAAGTCCCGCCAAGTACTTCTGTCTATATACCGTTGATAACGGTTGAAAACCCGCAGCCTGATATTGCACTGCGGGTTCAAGTGCCCGAAACAGTAGTGAGCCCGTTCGACTGTTTCGGTTTGGCCGGCTCAATAAACCGCCGTGCATTTCAAACCGCTTGTTTATTGTTCGCTCCAGGCGATTGCCCGATTGAAGGCCTCATAGGTTTCGGACTCGGTAAACTCTGCAGTCGGAACAATCTTGAGTGATTTCAGCAGGTCCTCAACATCGTCCTGCAGCCCGACTTGCACGAAGAACTGCTGGATACTGCTCATCTCGCTGTTGGTCAGGCTGCCCAGGAAATTCTTGCCCTGGTAGTTCTCGGCTACATAAAAGCTGTAGTTATTGTTGCCAACCCTGGACTTGTAGATTGACGTCAACCCACCGCTGCCCAAGGTGATTTTACCGTCGCTTTCCTCTTTCATCTCTCGGGCGATAGTGTCGTGATCGGTCTCTCCCGCATTCTTGGTTCCGCCGAAAAACTGCGGCATGCCGCCATACACGAGATTGGCGCGTTTAATGGGGAAGTAGAGGTAGCCATTATCCTCGTCTTCGGAATGAAGAAGAATTGCGTATGCTTTATCGACCATGATGCGCTCCTTGCGTGAGTTTGAACGTTTAACCTCAAGCTTCCCTGGCACTACGAGGGACGTGTCCTGATGCCCATGACCAGCACTTGATTGAGCAGCGCAAGCACGAGTGTGCTGTGGAGCATCCGTTACCCAGCGTAGGTGAGCGATGTAGCCGGTGCCGGTCTTTCAGATGAAAAGCATGCGATGGCACGGGAGCCGCCAGACGGCCTCGTAGCGGAGTGTGGCAGCGCTATTGTGTAGGAAGGCTGAGTGTTGGCAGGAGAAGCGCTATGCATCCCACCCGAACCGCCCTTGTCCTTGCTGGTGGCGGCAGCCTCGGGGCTGTCCAGGTGGGGATGCTGCGGGCGCTGATCGAAAAACACGTGGTGTTCGACCTGGTGGTCGGGGCGTCGGTCGGCGCCCTCAACGGCGCCTACTTTGCCGCCAGGCCCAATGCCCGCGGCGTCGCCGAACTGGCCGATTTCTGGCGTGGCTTGCGCAAGGCCGACGTGTTTCCGTTTTCCGTGATTGACGCGCTGTCATCCGTGCTCAAGCGTCGCGGCTGCCTGTTGCCCTCATCGGCGCTGGCGAGCCTGGTGCGCCGGGTGCTGCCGGTCACCCGCATCGAAGACACCGAACTGCCCCTGCATATCGTCACCACCAACCTGCTCACCGGGGCCGAAGAGCTGTTATCCAGCGGCAGCGTCGAGCAGGCCCTGCTGGCCAGTGCCGCGATTCCGCTGGTGTTTCCGTGGGTGCAGATCGGCGACAAGCTGCTGGTCGACGGCGGCGTCGCCAGTAACACCCCGATCGCCGCGGCGGTGTCGCTGGGCGCGACCCGGGTCATCGTGGTGCCGACCGGATTCGGTTGCGCCTGCCCGCGACCGCCGAGCGGCTTGATCGCCCTGGCCTTGCACACCCTGAACCTGATGAGCATGCGCCAGCTGGTGCGGGACATTGAGCTCTATTCGCCACAGGCGGCGATCCATGTGGTCGCGCCGTTGTGTCCGCTGGGCATTTCGGTGTTCGACTTCAGCCAGACCGAGCAACTGTTGCAACGGGCCCACCGGCAGACCCTGGCCTGGGTCGAGGAGGGCGGCCTGCTGCGCACCGGCGTGCCGGGGGCGTTGCAGGCGCATACGCACTCGGCGGGGTGAGGCTCAGTCCTCGAACCCCGCCTGCTCGTGAATCTCGTCGACCTTCAGTTCCAGGCGGTAGGCCACGGCGATGAACAGCGCCTGGCACAGGCACAGGGTCGCGCTCAAAGAGCGGAAGGCGAAGGAGCTGCCTTCGTTGACCAGCAGTACGCTGTTGGCGCGCTTGGCCAGGGGCGACAGGTTGCTGTCGGTGATGATCAGGGTCTTGGCCTGATGGTGCTGGGCGATGCGCAGGCAGTGCTGGGTTTCCTTGGCATACGGGGTGAAGCTGATGGCGATCACCAGGTCGTTGGGGCGGATGCTGCGCATCTGCTCGCGGTAGCTGCCGCCCAGGCCCGACACCAGGTGGATGCGCTTGTTGGTGTGCTGCAGGTTGTACACCAGGTAGTCGGCCACGGCGAAGGAGCGGCGCACCCCGACCACGTAGATGTTGTCGGCGTTGACCACCAGGTCCACGGCCTTGTCGAAGGCTGCGTCATCCAGCTCCAGGCCCAGGCGCTCGATGCCCGACAGGGTGGCATTGATGCACTCGCGCGCCAGGTCGCCGCCGCTGGCCTTCTGCGACTTGTTGGCGATCATGCTGCGGATGCGCTGCTGGTAGTTCTGTACCGGGGTGGTCTTGTGGGTGTAGGCCTCGCGAAACAGCGCCTGCATCTCGCTGAAGCCGCTGAAGCCGAAGCGCTGGGAGAAGCGCACGATGGCCGAAGGGTGCACCTCGCATTCGCGGGCGATGTCGCTGATGCGGTCGACCATGATCCGGTCGCTCTGCTGGCTCATGTAGCTGGCAATGCGCTTGAGCTGGCGCGGCAGGCTTTCGTATTCCTGGGTGATCAGCTGCAACAGGCGTTCGGCATTGATCGGGGGGCTGGCGAGGTCGCTGTCTTGCGGGCTCTCGGTCGTGGCCGGCTGATCGGTGCGGGACATAGGCAATCCTTCTGTGCTTACTGGCTTGTACTTGATGGGAACGGGCGGGTTGATCCATTCCCTGACAATAGGTGGGCTGTGCGCAGTCTACAGGGTCGGCGCAGGGAAAATCTTGAGGCGCGGACCCGCAGGCCGTCTGCTGAAACGATGCACGCTGCCTGGACCGGCCTTGAAAAAGTTTATTGGAAAAAATATTCCACGTAAAAATTTTATAGAAAAAATATTGATTGGTGCCGGTGAACGTTTTAGTCTGCATCCACCACGAGCGTTCGGCGCCTTCCTCGGTGCCACGCGCAGGCTGATAAAAATAACAGGAGCCAGCATGGGCCAGACTCGTTTTGCCAATGGGCGTCAATTGGATCTGATTTGCCTCGGACGCCTGGGCGTCGACCTCTATGCGCAGCAGGTCGGGGCCCGGCTGGAAGATGTCTCAAGCTTCGCCAAATACCTCGGCGGCTCGTCCGCCAACATCGCCTTCGGCACCGCGCGCCTGGGCTTGCGCTCGGCGATGCTGAGCCGGGTCGGCGACGATCACATGGGGCGGTTCCTGGTGGAGTCCCTGGCCCGCGAAGGCTGCGATGTCAGCGCGATCAAGGTCGATCCGCAGCGCCTGACCGCGCTGGTCCTGCTCGGTCTCAAGGACCGCGAGACCTTCCCCCTGGTGTTCTACCGCGAGAACTGCGCCGACATGGCCCTGCGCGCCGAGGACATCAGCGAAGCCTTTATCGCCTCCAGCAAGGCCTTGCTGATCACCGGCACCCATTTCTCCACCGACGGCGTGTACCAGGCCAGCCTCCAGGCTCTGGCGTACGCCGAGCGGCACAACGTCCAGCGCGTGCTCGACATCGACTACCGCCCGGTGCTCTGGGGCCTGGCGGGCAAGGCCGACGGCGAGACCCGCTTTGTCGCCGACCAGAACGTCAGCGCCCATGTGCAGAAGATCCTGCCGCGCTTCGACCTGATCGTCGGCACCGAAGAAGAATTCCTCATCGCCGGCGGCAGCGACGACTTGCTCAGCGCCTTGCGCACCGTGCGTTCGCTGACCGCCGCGACCCTGGTGGTCAAGCTCGGCCCCCAGGGCTGCACGGTGATCCACGGGGCGATCCCCGCGCGCCTGGAAGACGGCGCCATTTACCCCGGGGTGCGGGTCGAGGTGCTCAACGTGCTGGGGGCGGGCGATGCCTTTATGTCCGGCTTCCTCAGCGGCTGGCTGGAGGACGCCAGCGACGAGCGCTGCTGCCAGTTGGCCAATGCCTGTGGCGGCCTGGTGGTGTCGCGCCATGCCTGCGCGCCGGCGATGCCGACCCGCGCCGAGCTGGATTACCTGTTCAACAGCCCGGTGCCCATCACCCGACCGGACCAGGACACGACCCTGCAGCGCCTGCATCAGGTCAGCGTGCCGCGCAAGGCCTGGAAGCAGCTGTTCATCTTTGCCTTCGACCATCGCGGGCAGTTGGTGGAACTGGCGCAGAAGGGCGGGCGCGAGCTCAAGGCCATCGGTCAGCTCAAGCAGCTGTTTATCCAGGCCGTGGAGCGGGTCGAGGCCGACTTGCGCGCGCAGGGCGTCGAAGCCGATGTCGGCCTGCTGGCCGACCAGCGTTTCGGCCAGGACTCGCTGAACGCCGCCACCGGCCGTGGCTGGTGGGTGGCGCGGCCGGTGGAAGTCCAGGGCTCGCGGCCGCTGGCCTTCGAACACGGGCGTTCGATCGGCAGCAACCTGATTGCCTGGCCCCAGGAGCAGATCATCAAGTGCCTGGTGCAGTACCACCCGGACGACGAGCCGCTGCTGCGCCTGGAACAGGAAGCGCAGATCAAGGGCCTGTACCAGGCGTCCCAGGTCAGCGGCCATGAGCTGCTGCTGGAAATCATTCCGCCCAAGGACCATCCCTCGACTCACCCGGACGTGCTCTACCGCGCCCTCAAGCGCCTGTACAACCTGGGCATCTTCCCGGCCTGGTGGAAGATCGAGGCGCAGAGCGCCGAAGACTGGACCCGGCTCGATGAGTTGATCGAGGAGCGCGACCCCTATTGCCGTGGTGTGGTGCTGCTGGGCCTCAACGCCCCGGCGGCGGCCCTGGCCGAGGGCTTCCGCCAGGCCGGCAACAGCCGCACCTGCCGCGGGTTCGCCGTGGGCCGCACGATTTTCCATGAGCCGAGCCGGGCCTGGCTGGCCAGCGAGATCGACGACGAAACCCTGATCCGCCGGGTGCAGGCGACCTTCGTCGAGCTGATCGACGCCTGGCGCGCCGCCCGCGCCTGAGCATAGAGCCTGACCGCAAGAGCCTTGACGCAACACCTGTAGCCGCTGCCGAGCGTAGCGAGGCTGCGATCGGTGGCGCAGCCACCGCAAGCGTTGTACCTGACACTACGCGTTGTCAGGTTTTGCGAGCGCTGCGCGCTCGATCGCAGCCTCGCTACGCTCGGCAGCGGCTACAGGGCTACAGGGCTACAGGGGCTACGGCAGTGGGTACGAGGCCGGGAATTTTTCAGAACGCTTTAGAAAACAATAAAAGGTGCAGCCATGCCCGCAATCCGAATTGGCATCAACCCGATTTCCTGGAGCAACGACGACCTGCCGTCCCTCGGCGGCGAAACGCCTTTGAGTACGGCGCTGAGCGAGGGCAAGGCAATCGGCTACGAAGGTTTCGAGCTCAACGGCAAGTTCCCCAAGGATGCCAAGGGCGTCGGCGATGTGCTGCGCCCGTATGACCTGGCGCTGGTTTCGGGCTGGTATTCCAGCTGCCTGGCACGGCGTTCGGTGGCCGAGGAGATCGACGCCATCGCCAGCCATGTCCAGCTGCTGGCGCAGAACGGCGCCAGGGTGCTGGTCTACGGCGAGGTCGCCGACTCGATCCAGGGCCAGCGCATTGCCCTGGTGGAGCGTCCGCGTTTTCACAGCGAGCAGGCCTGGCAGGAATACGCCGACAAGCTCACTGAGCTGGCGCGTTTCACCCTGTCCCAGGGCGTGCGCCTGGCGTACCACCACCATATGGGCGCCTACGTCGAATCGCCGGCGGACATCGATAAGTTGATGAGCCTGACCGGCAGCGAAGTCGGCCTGCTGTTCGATTCGGGCCACTGCTACATGGGCGGCGGCGAACCGCTGGAGGTGCTGCGCAAGCACATCGGGCGCATCTGCCACGTGCACTTCAAGGATGTGCGCAAGCCGGTGGTGCAGCTGGCGCGCAACAACCTGTGGAGTTTCCCCGACTGCATCATCAACGGCACCTTCACCGTGCCGGGGGATGGCGACATCGATTTCGCCGCGCTGCTGGACGAGCTGCTGGCCGCCGATTACCAGGGCTGGCTGGTGGTGGAGGCCGAGCAGGATCCGGCGGTGGCACCGAGTTACATCTACGCGAAGAAGGGCTACGACACCCTGCGCGCATTGCTCGATGAGAGGACTGCCCCATGAGCCTGCTGGTAAAAAGCGCGGCCAAGGGCCGGACCATGGTGCAGTTGACTGAGGGCCGATTGCAGTACGTCGGTTTTGCCGCCTACCGCCTGAGCCTCGGTGAAAGCCTGCCCCTCAGTGCCGGTGATAAAGAACTGTGCCTGGTGCTGCTCAGCGGGCGCATCGGCATCCAGGGCGAGGCGCCGGGGCAGGGCGCCTTCGGCTGGGACAACCTCGGCGACCGGCAGTCGGTGTTCGAGGACAAATCGCCCTTCGCCGTCTACCTGCCACCCGGCAGCCAGGCCCAGGTCACCGCCCTGAGCGATGTGCAGATCGCCGTCTGCGCCGCTCCCGGCTCCACGACCAACGACCTCGGCCCACGGCTGATCCTTCCTGCGAGCATGAAGCGCAGCGTGCGCGGCAAGGGCGCCAACACCCGCTATGTCTGCGACATCCTGCCGGACAGCGAGCCAGCCCATTCGTTGCTGGTGGTGGAGGTGCGTACGCCGTCCGGGCATTCCTCCAGCTACCCGCCGCACAAGCACGACACCGACGACCTGCCGCACCAGAGCTTTCTCGAAGAGACCTATTACCACCAGGTCAATCCGCCCCAGGGCTTTGTGTTCCAGCGGGTCTACACCGACGACCGCAGCATCGACGAGGCCATGGCCGTGGAACACGGCGACTTGGTGGTGGTGCCCAAGGGTTACCACCCGGTCAGCGTGCCCTATGGCTACGAGTCCTATTACCTGAACGTCATGGCCGGGCCCAAGCGGGTCTGGCAGTTCCATAACGATCCGCAGCACAGCTGGCTGCTGGATCTCTGATTTCCAACCTTCGAATGGAGAACAAGAACAATGAGTGACGCCCCGGTAATCGGCCATTACATCGACGGTCAGGTGCAAGGCAGCGGCGAGCGTTTCGCCAATGTGTTCAACCCGGCCACCGGCCGCGTGCAGGCCCGGGTCGCCCTGGCCAGCCAGAAGACGGTGGACGACGCCGTTGCTTCGGCGATGAAGGCCTTCCCGGCCTGGTCCGAGCAGTCGGCGCTGCGCCGTTCGCGGGTGATGTTCAAGTTCAAGGAACTGCTGGACCAACACCATAACGAGCTGGCAGAGATCATCACCCGCGAGCACGGCAAGGTGCTGTCCGACGCCCGTGGCGAGGTGACCCGCGGCATCGAGATCGTCGAGTTCGCCTGTGGCGCGCCGAGCCTGCTGAAAACCGACTTCAGCGACAACATCGGCGGCGGCATCGACAACTGGAACCTGCGCCAGCCCCTGGGTGTGTGCGCCGGGGTCACCCCGTTCAATTTCCCGGTGATGGTGCCGCTGTGGATGATCCCGCTGGCCCTGGTCAGCGGTAACTGCTTCATCCTCAAGCCGTCCGAGCGTGACCCGTCCGCCAGCCTGCTGATGGCCCGCCTGCTGACGCAAGCCGGGCTGCCCGATGGCGTGTTCAACGTGGTCCAGGGTGACAAGGCGGCGGTGGACGGGCTGTTGCAGCACCCGGACATCGAAGCGATTTCCTTTGTCGGCTCGACACCGATCGCCGAGTACATCCACCAGCAGGCCACCTCCCGCGGCAAGCGCGTGCAAGCCCTGGGCGGGGCGAAGAACCATATGATCGTGATGCCCGATGCCGACCTCGACCAGGCCGCCGACGCGCTGATCGGCGCGGCCTACGGCTCGGCCGGCGAGCGCTGCATGGCGATCTCCATCGCCGTGGCGGTGGGCGAGGTCGGCGATCGGTTGATCGAGAAACTGCGGCCGCGCATCGACCAGTTGAAGATCGGCAACGGCATGCAGGGCGACAGCGACATGGGGCCGCTGGTGACCGCCGAGCACAAGGCCAAGGTTGAAGGTTTTATCGACCAGGGCGTGGCCCAGGGCGCGCAACTGCTGGTGGACGGCCGCGGCTTCAAGGTGCCGGGCGCGGAGCAGGGCTTTTTTGTCGGCGCCACCCTGTTCGACGGCGTGACCACGGAGATGAGCATCTACCAGGAAGAAATCTTCGGCCCGGTGCTGGGCATCGTCCGGGTGGCGGATTTCGCCAGCGCGGTGGCGCTGATCAACGCCCATGAGTTCGGCAACGGCGTGTCCTGCTTCACCAGTGACGGCGGCGTGGCCCGGGCCTTCGCCCGCAACATCAAGGTCGGCATGGTCGGCATCAACGTGCCGATTCCGGTGCCCATGGCTTGGCATTCCTTCGGTGGCTGGAAGCGCTCGCTGTTCGGTGATCACCACGCCTACGGCGAGGAAGGCCTGCGTTTCTACAGCCGCTACAAGAGCGTGATGCAGCGCTGGCCGGACAGCATCGCCAAGGGCCCCGAGTTCAGCATGCCGACCGCCAAGTAAAACCCTTCAACCCGTTGCTCTGGAGAACAAGAATAATGAGCCAGCCCCTGCGTTTCGCCCTGAATCGTATGGTTGCCCCACGTTTGAGCCTGCCGGCGTTCATCGAGCTGGCGGTGACCCTGAAAGCCGATGCCATCGAGATCCGCAATGACCTTGCGGGCGTGGAAATCGAAGACGGCACGCCGCCGCAACAGGTGCGCCAGTTGTGCGCGGCCCACGGCATCCAGATGCTGTCGATCAATGCGCTGTACCCCTTCGATGTGTGGAACGACGAGCGTCGCGCCCAGGCCCTGAAGCTCGCCGCCTATGCCCGCGACTGCGGCGCCCGCGGCCTGGTGATGTGCCCGCTGAACGACCGCGCCGATACCCGCAACGAGGCCGAGCGCAGCGCCGGTTTGCGCACTGCCTTGACTGAGCTGGCGCCGATCCTGCGCGAGCACGGGATTCTCGGTTTTATCGAACCCCTGGGCTTCGAGGAATGCTCCCTGCGGCGCAAGCGCACGGCGGTGGAGGCGATCCGCGCCATCGGCGGGCTGGATGTGTTCCGCCTGGTGCACGACACCTTTCACCATCATCTGGCCGGGGAGCAGGAGTTCTTCCCCGAGCTCACCGGGCTGGTGCATATCTCCGGGGTCGAGGACCGCGAGGCGCCGCTGGCGAGCATCCGCGACGGCCACCGGGTGCTGGTGGGCGAGGGCGACATCCTCGGCAACGCGGCGCAGATCGAGACCCTGCTCGAGCGTGGCTACAGCGGCCACCTGTCGTTCGAACCCTTCGCCGACAGCGTGCATGGGCTGGCGGATATCCAGCGGGCGATCGGCGCGAGCATCGACCACCTCAAGCACGCCCTGGCCTGATGCATTCCCCCACTGTAGGAGCGAGCTTGCTCGCGATGGACGCTAACGATGACGCGATATGCCTGTAGAAACGCGGTGCGTCTGAATCCATCGCGAGCAAGCTCGCTCCTACAGGGTTCAGCGTATCTATTGAAGGTGCAGATATGACTACGACACGACTGACCATGGCCCAGGCCCTGGTGAAATTCCTCGACAACCAGTACGTCGAGATCGATGGGGTGCAGAGCAAGTTCGTCGCCGGGATCTTCACCATCTTCGGCCACGGCAACGTGCTCGGCCTGGGCCAGGCCCTGGAGCAGGACAGCGGCGAACTGGTGGTGCATCAGGGCCGCAACGAGCAGGGCATGGCTCATGCAGCCATCGGCTTCGCCAAGCAGCACCTGCGGCGCAAGATCTACGCCTGCACCTCGTCGGTGGGCCCGGGCGCGGCGAACATGCTGACCGCCGCGGCGACCGCCACCGCCAACCGCATTCCTTTGTTGCTGCTGCCCGGCGATGTCTACGCCAGCCGTCAGCCCGACCCGGTGCTGCAACAGATCGAGCAGTTCCACGATCTGAGCATCAGCACCAACGATGCCTTCAAGGCCGTGAGCAAATACTGGGACCGCATCAACCGTCCCGAGCAACTGATGACCGCGGCGATCCACGCCATGCGCGTGCTCACCGACCCTGCGGAAACCGGCGCGGTGACCCTGGCCTTGCCCCAGGATGTGCAGGCCGAGGCCTACGATTACCCGGATTACTTCCTGCAAAAACGCGTGCACCGCATCGAACGCCGGCCGGCCACCGCGGCCATGCTCGAGGATGCTGTGGCGGCCTTCACCGGCAAGCGCAAGCCGCTGATCATCTGCGGCGGCGGGGTCAAGTACTCCGGGGCCAACGAAGCGCTGCAAGCCTTTGCCGAGCGCTTCGGCATTCCCTTCGCCGAAACCCAGGCCGGCAAGAGCGCGGTGGTTTCCAGCCATCCGCTGAACCTCGGCGGCATCGGCGAGACCGGTTGCCTGGCGGCCAACCTGCTGGCGAAAGAGGCGGACCTGATCATCGGCATCGGCACCCGCTACAGCGATTTCACCACCGCCTCGAAGTCGCTGTTCCGCGCCGATGCGCAGTTTCTCAACCTCAATATCAGCCCCTGCGATGCCCTGAAGCTCGACGGCGTGCAGCTGCTGGCGGATGCCCGGGAAGGCCTGGACGGGCTGGCCGAGGCCCTGGCGCGCAGCGATTACCAGGCGGCCTGGGGGGCGCAGATCAGCCAGGCGCGGGCGCAGCTGGACGCGGAGGTGGACCGGGTCTACCAGGTCGAATACCACGCCGAGGGTTTTGTCCCGGAGATCAACGACCACATGGACCCGGCGGTGCTGCGCGAATTCATCGAGCTGACCGGCTCCTGCCTGACCCAGAGCCGGGTGCTGGGGGTGCTCAACCAGACCCTGGCCGACGACGCGGTGATCGTCGCCGCCGCCGGCAGCCTGCCCGGCGACCTGCAACGCAGCTGGCGCAGCAAGGGGGTCAACACTTACCACGTCGAGTACGGCTATTCCTGCATGGGCTACGAGGTCAACGCGGCCCTGGGGGTCAAGCTCGCCGAGCCCCAGCGCGAGGTCTACGCCCTGGTGGGCGACGGCTCCTACCTGATGCTGCATTCGGAGCTGGCCACCTCGATCCAGGAGCGGCGCAAGATCAACGTGGTGCTGCTGGACAACATGACCTTCGGCTGCATCAACAACCTGCAGATGGAACACGGCATGGACAGCTTCGGCACCGAGTTCCGCTTCCGCAACCCGGAAACCGGCAAGCTCGACGGTGCCTTCGTGCCGGTGGATTTCGCCATGAGCGCGGCGGCCTATGGCTGCAAGACCTACAAGGTGAGGACGGTCGAGGAGCTGCAAGCGGCCCTGGCCGATGCGCGGACCCAGAGCGTGTCGACCCTGATCGATATCAAGGTCCTGCCCAAGACCATGATCCACAAGTACCTGTCCTGGTGGCGGGTCGGGGTGGCGCAGGTGTCCACCAGCGCCCGTACCGATGCGGTGGCCAGACAACTCAACGAACGCCTGGCCAAGGCCCGGCAGTACTGATTGCTCTCGAACGAACAACAACAGGAGTAGCACCATGTCTTTGAAACTGGGCGTCATCGGTACCGGGGCCATCGGCCAGGACCATATCCGTCGTTGCAGCCAGACCCTGCTGGGCAGCCAGGTGGTGGCGGTCACCGATATCAACCTGGAGCAGGCGGCGAAGGTGGTGGCCGAGCTGAAGATCGCCGCCGAGGTGTATCCCGATGGCCACGCGCTGATCAAGGCGCCGGAGGTCGAGGCGGTGCTGGTCACCTCCTGGGGGCCGAGCCATGAAGAGTTCGTGCTGGCGGCCATCGCCGCCGGCAAGCCGGTGTTCTGCGAGAAGCCGCTGGCAGTGACCGCCGCCGGCTGCCGCAAGATCGTCGAGGCCGAGATGGCCCACGGCAAGCGCCTGGTGCAGGTGGGCTTCATGCGCCCCTACGATGCTGGCTACCGCGCGCTGAAGGCGGTGATCGACAGCGGCCAGATCGGCGAGCCGCTGATGCTGCACTGCGCCCACCGCAACCCGCGGGTCGGCGAGAACTACAAGACCGACATGGCGATCACCGACACCCTGATCCATGAGCTGGACGTGCTGCGCTGGCTGCTGGCCGACGACTACGTGTCAGTGCAGGTGGTGTTCCCGCGCAAGTCGAGCAAGGCGTTGGCGCATCTGCGCGACCCGCAGGTGGTGCTGCTGGAAACCGCCAAGGGCACGCGCATCGACGTCGAGGTTTTCGTCAACTGCCAGTACGGCTATGACATCCAGTGCGAAGTGGTGGGCGAGACCGGCATCGCCAAATTGCCGGAGCCGTCCCAGGTGCAGTTGCGCAGCGAGGCCAAGCTGTCCAACGCGATCCTGATGGACTGGAAAGACCGCTTTATCGCCGCCTATGACGTCGAGCTGCAGGCCTTTATCGACGGCGTGCGGGCCGGGCAGGTGGGCGGTCCTTCAGCCTGGGACGGCTATGCCGCGGCGGTGGCCGCCGATGCCTGCATCGAGGCGCAGAACAGCGGGCAGATCGTCAAGGTCGCACAGCCGCCGCGCCCGGCGTTCTATGGCTGAATGCTGATTTTGTAGGAGCAGCCGGTCGACGCTCGATTGCCCGCGATGAACCTGAGAGCGCCGCGTTTATCCAGAAAATACGCGTCATCGTTAACGTCCATCGCGAGCAAGCTTCGCTCCTACAGACCAAACAGTATGTAGCCGCTGCCGAAGGCTGCGATCGCGACCGAAGGGCGCGCAAGGCCTCAAGATCGCTGAAGGCCTTCGGCCTTATCGCAGCCTGCGGCAGCGGCTACAGGCCACCACTTGAGATTCGGGGAGGACACTAAAATGCGCATTGCACTGGACCCCTACATGTACCGCCACCTGCCGCTGGGCCAGATGACCGACAAGGCCGCCGAGCTGGGCTATGAGTACATCGAGCTGTCGCCCCGCGAGGATTTCCTGCCGTTCTACAAGGCGCCCCGGGTCGACCGGGCGAGGATCAAGGCGTTTCGCAAGGCCCTGGGCGACAGCGGCGTGCAGCTCTCGTCGCTGCTGCCGATGTACCACTGGGCCGCCGCCGACGAAGGCTTGCGCGTGGCGGCGGTGCGCAACTGGAAGCGGGCGATCCAGATCGCCGTGGAACTGGACTGCGAGCTGGTCAACACCGAGTTCACCGGCCAGTCGGACAACCCGCTGGTGTGCGAGAACCAGTTCATGCGCTCCATGGACGAATTGATCCCGGAGTTCGAGCGCGAGGGCATCAAGCTGGATATCCAGGCCCATCCCTATGATTTCTGCGAGCGCAACAACGAGTCGGTGGACATCATCCGCGGCTTCGACCGGGACTGGATCAACTACCTGTACGCGGCGCCGCACACCTTCTTTTATGACGACGGCAAGGGCGACATCGCCTCGATGCTCAAGTACGCGGGCAGCAAGCTCAGCCACCTGATCATCGCCGACACCTACAACCACAAGGCGTCGTCGAGCCTGCGCTATATCGTCAACCCGCCGGGTGTCACCGCCACCGTGCACCAGCACCTGGACATCGGCCAGGGCGAAGTGGACTGGACGGCGTTCTTCGATACCTTGCGCGAGATCCAGTTCGACGGCATCGCCACGGTCTCGGTGTTCGCCTGGGAAGACCGCCCGGACGAATCCAACCGGATGATGCTGGAGCGGGTCAGCGGCGAACTGTGCCGCTGAAGCGACCCCTGTGGTCGGATCATGCGGATCGAATGGGGAGCGGCCGGCATTTCTACGTACCGCCGTTTGTAGGAGCAGCCGGTCGACGCTCGATTGCTCGCGATGAACCTGAAGATGCTGCGTTTCGTCAGGAAATACGCGTCGTCGTTGACCTCCATCGCGAGCAAGCTTCGCTCCTACAAGGGCGAGTTGATTACCGTTACCGCGTGGTCGATCGCAGGCTGCGCCAGCGGCTACAGCAGTACAACGGTTCTATATAAGGAGGGCTTTGCGATGCGCATTGGATTGGTGGGTTACGGCCATGGCGGCCGACATTTTCACGCACCGCTGATTGCCAGCCTGCCCGGCGCGACTTTTGTCGGGGTGGTCACCCGCTCGGCCGAGCGCCGGCAACTGCTGGCGGCGGAGCATCCCGGGGTGCGGGCCTTCGACAGCATCGAGCAACTGGTCGCGGCCGGGGTCGACGGGCTGGTGATTTCCACCCCGCTGGAGGGCCGCGCGGCGTTGGTGCTGGAAGCCATCGAGCGCGGTGTCCCGGTGGTCAGCGACAAGCCCTTCGCCAGCGACGTGGAACAGGCGCGGGCGCTGATCGACGCCGCTGCAACCCGCCGGGTGCCGCTGAGCCTGTACATGAACCGGCGCTGGGACTCGGACTTCCTCACCCTGCGCAAGCTGATCGACAGCGGCACCCTGGGCAGCGTCAGCCGCTTCGAGTCGCGGGTCGAGCGCTATGTGCCGCAGGCCGTGGGCAATGCCAGCGGCGGCGGGTTCCTGCGCGATCTTGGCAGCCATCTGGTGGACCAGGCCTTGCAGCTGTTCGGCCCGGTGACCCGGGTCTACGCCGAGTTGCAGTACGCCGCCCAGGCGCCGACCTGCGACTACGGTTTTTTCCTCGCCCTGAGCCATGCCAATGGCGTGGTTTCACATTTGTCCGGTAGTTGTCTGCAGAACTGCCAGGGACCGCGGTTCCGGGTCAGCGGTTCGGCCGGCAGTTATACGGTCGAGGGCCTGGACGGCCAGGAGCAGGCGCTGGTCGCCGGCCTGTCGCCGCAGACCGAGGGCGAGCGCTGGGGCGTCGAGGAACACCGGCGCTGGGGCTGGTTCGAGCAGGGCGAGATTCGCGAGCGGATAGCCTCCGAGCGGGGCGACTGGTTGCAGTTCTATAAACGCTGGCAGGCGGCGCTGCAAGGGCAGGGGCCGCTGCCGGTGACGCCGGCCGAGGCCCTGGCCACCACCCGCGTACTGGACGCCGCGCGCCTGAGCTGGCGCCAGCGCCAGGTGGTGGAAATGGCCGATTTCCGGCTGCAGAATGAATTTGGAATAAAATTCTAAAATGAGTTGATATAGAAATTATTTTCCAATAAAGTCGTTTCCAGGTTGCCGACTAGCAGGGTTCTCGCACCGACCTCAAGCCCGCCTTGAGCCGAGTGGAACCCGCCAACAAAAACAACAGGTACCGTCGATGAAAACCTTCAGTTCCGCTTTGCATCTGCTTCGTCGCGCATTCTTGCGCCGCCGTCCGCTGTCTCGCCAAACATCCCGGCCTGCCGCCATCGTCCAGTCCCTGGTCCGCCTGCTTTGCGTCGAACGCAAGGGCGCGCTGGTGTGCTGCATGCCCGGCGCGCCGATCGTGCGTCTGCCTCACTGAGTGGTTTCTGCGCCTTATCCATAAAACCTACAAGAATGTGGAGAAAGACCTTTCATGAAGACCAAGACCCGTTTTGCCACGCTCGCCCTGTCCCTGTTGCTGGGTAGCGGCTCGGCGTTCGCTGACCTGAAGATCGGCGTGAGCATGTCGCAGTTCGACGACACCTGGCTGACCTACCTGCGCGAATCCATGGACCAGAAAGCCAAGTCCCTGCCGGACGGCGTCACCCTGCAGTTCGAGGACGCCCGGGCCGACGTGGTCAAGCAACTGAGCCAGGTGGAAAGCTTTATCAGCCAGAAGGTCGACGCCATCGTGGTCAACCCGGTGGACACCGCGGCGACCCGCAAGATCACCGAGGCCGCGGCCAAGGCCGGGATTCCGCTGGTCTACGTCAACCGCCGTCCGGACGACCTGAACCTGCCCAAGGGCGTGGTCACCGTGGCCTCCAACGACCTGGAGGCCGGACAGATGCAGATGCAGTACCTGGCCGACAAGATGGGCGGCAAGGGCGAGGTGGTGATCCTGCTGGGCGACCTGGCGAACAACTCCACCACCAACCGCACCAAGGGCGTCAAGGAAGTGCTGGCTAAATAT
Organism: Pseudomonas sp. T8; assembly: GCF_024610635.1. Classification (NCBI taxonomy): domain Bacteria; kingdom Pseudomonadati; phylum Pseudomonadota; class Gammaproteobacteria; order Pseudomonadales; family Pseudomonadaceae; genus Pseudomonas; species Pseudomonas sp. T8. The sequence goes on along the minus strand of NZ_CP102374.1, from coordinate 1,522,316 downwards.
CCGGGGATCAAGGTCGAGCAGGAACAGACCGGGATCTGGCTGCGGGACAAGGCCATGACCCTGGTCAACGACTGGCTGACCCAGGGCCGCAAGTTCGACGCGGTGGTGGCCAACAACGATGAAATGGCCATCGGCGCCGCCATGGCGCTGAAGCAGGCCGGGGTGGAGAAGGGCAGCGTGCTGATCGCCGGGGTCGACGGCACGCCCGATGGCCTGCGCGCGGTGCAGAAGGGTGACCTGGCGGTCTCGGTGTTCCAGGATGCCAAGGGCCAGGCCGACGGCTCGATCGACACCGCGGTGAAGATGGCCAGGCACGAGCCGGTGGAGCAGGCGGTGTGGGTGCCTTATCGCCTGATCACCCCGGAAAACGTCGCCCAGTTCAAATAGGCCCGCTTTAAAAAACGGGTTCAAAAAAGCTCGCCCGTTCCATCACAACAATAAGCCGGCGGGGTGGCCCAGCTACCCCGCGGATGGAGTACCTGATCATGTTCGCTTCAGCGACTGCTTCGAGCATCCCGGCGGCGGCCGTGCCGCCCGCCGCCCAGTCCGGGCAAGAGCCCTATCTGCTGGAAGTCATCAACGTCAGCAAGGGCTTTCCCGGGGTTGTCGCCCTGTCCGATGTGCAGCTGCGGGTGCGCCCCGGCACGGTGCTGGCGCTGATGGGGGAGAACGGCGCGGGCAAGTCGACCCTGATGAAAATCATCGCCGGGATCTACCAGCCGGACGCCGGCGAGCTGCGGCTCAAGGGCCAGCGGGTGAACTTCGAGACGCCGCTGGCGGCCTTGCAGGCGGGGATCGCGATGATCCACCAGGAACTCAACCTGATGCCGCACATGAGCATTGCCGAGAACATCTGGATCGGCCGCGAGCAGCTCAACGGCCTGCATATGATCGATCACCGCGAGATGCACCGCTGCACCACGCTGTTGCTGGAACGCCTGCGCATCAACCTCGACCCCGAGGAACAGGTGGGCAACCTGAGCATCGCCGAGCGGCAGATGGTCGAGATCGCCAAGGCGGTGTCCTACGACTCCGACATCCTGATCATGGACGAACCGACTTCGGCCATTACCGAGAAAGAGGTGGCGCACCTGTTCTCGATCATCGCCGACCTCAAGGCCCAGGGTAAGGGCATCATCTATATCACCCACAAGATGAACGAAGTGTTCGCCATCGCCGATGAAGTGGCGGTGTTCCGCGACGGCGCCTACATCGGCCTGCAACGGGCCGACAGCATGGACGGCGACAGCCTGATCTCGATGATGGTCGGCCGCGAACTGAGCCAGCTGTTCCCGGTGCGCGAGAAGCCCATCGGCGAGCTGCTGATGTCGGTGCGCGACCTGCGCCTGGACGGGGTGTTCGAGGGCGTGTCCTTCGACCTGCACGCCGGGGAGATTCTCGGCATTGCCGGGCTGATGGGCTCGGGCCGCACCAACGTGGCCGAGACGATTTTCGGCATCACCCCCAGCGACGGCGGCGAGATCCGCCTCGACGGCCAGCCGGTGCGCATCAGCGATCCGCACATGGCCATCGAGAAGGGCTTTGCCCTGCTGACCGAGGACCGCAAGCTCAGCGGCCTGTTCCCCTGCCTGTCGGTCCTGGAAAACATGGAGATGGCGGTGCTGCCGCACTACGCCGGCAACGGCTTCATCCAGCAGAAGGCCCTGCGCGCCCTGTGCGAGGACATGTGCAAGAAGCTGCGGGTCAAGACCCCGTCCCTGGAGCAGTGCATCGACACCCTGTCCGGCGGCAACCAGCAGAAGGCCTTGCTCGCCCGCTGGCTGATGACCAACCCGCGGGTGCTGATCCTCGACGAACCGACCCGCGGCATCGACGTCGGCGCCAAGGCCGAGATCTACCGGCTGATCGCCTACCTCGCCGGTGAGGGCATGGCGGTGATCATGATTTCTTCGGAGCTGCCGGAGGTGCTGGGCATGAGCGACCGGGTGATGGTCATGCACGAGGGCGAGCTGATGGGCACCCTCGACCGCGGCGAAGCGACCCAGGAGAAGGTCATGCAACTGGCTTCCGGGATGTCCCTGGTCCACTAGCCGGCAAACGTATCAAGGCTGTCGGCGAGGTGTGTTCGCCGCCGGCCATACAAGAAGAAGGTGAAGGCTTATGAACGCGATACTGGAAAACAAACCCGCGGCGGCGCCAGCCAGAACGCGCCGGCGCCTGCCCACCGAACTGAGCATCTTCCTGGTGCTGATCGGCATCGGCCTGGTGTTCGAACTGTTCGGCTGGATCGTGCGCGACCAGAGCTTCCTGATGAACTCCCAGCGCCTGGTGCTGATGATCCTGCAGGTGTCGATCATCGGCCTGCTGGCCATCGGCGTGACCCAGGTGATCATCACCACCGGCATCGACCTGTCGTCCGGCTCGGTGCTGGCGCTGTCGGCGATGATCGCCGCCAGCCTGGCGCAGACCTCGGACTTCACCCGCGCGGTGTTCCCGTCGCTGACCGACCTGCCGGTGTGGATCCCGGTGGTGGCCGGGCTGGGGGTAGGGCTGCTGGCGGGGGCGATCAACGGCAGCATCATCGCCATCACCGGCATCCCGCCCTTTATCGCTACCCTCGGCATGATGGTCTCGGCGCGCGGCCTGGCGCGTTATTACACCGAAGGCCAGCCGATCAGCATGCTCTCGGATTCCTACACGGCCATCGGCCACGGCGCGATGCCGGTGATCATCTTCCTGGTGGTGGCGGTGATCTTCCATATCGCCCTGCGCTACACCAAGTACGGCAAGTACACCTACGCCATCGGCGGCAACATGCAGGCGGCGCGGACCTCGGGGATCAACGTCAAGCGCCACCTGGTGATCGTCTACAGCATCGCCGGGCTGCTGGCGGGGCTGGCCGGGGTGGTGGCCTCGGCGCGGGCGGCGACCGGGCAGGCGGGCATGGGCATGTCCTACGAGCTGGACGCCATCGCCGCGGCGGTGATCGGCGGCACCAGCCTGGCCGGCGGCGTGGGGCGCATCACCGGCACCGTGATCGGCGCGCTGATCCTCGGGGTGATGGCCAGCGGTTTCACCTTCGTCGGTGTCGATGCCTACATCCAGGACATCATCAAGGGCCTGATCATCGTGGTGGCGGTGGTCATCGACCAGTACCGCAACAAGCGCAAGCTCAAGCGCTGAGCCCTGTGCTTCTGTAGGAGCGAAGCTTGCTCGCGATGGACTTCAACGATAACGCTTAGCATCTGATGCACCGCGGCGTATTGACGATTATCGCGGGCAAGCCTCGCTCCTACAGAAGCCTTGCACCACGGCAGCGGCAGGCCTTTTTCGGGCCTGCCGTTGCCGTTTGTCTTCTAAAAGACCCCGGCCGATGGAATTTCTTGTTATAAACGCACTCCGATAACCGCCGCCAAAGCCAGCCCTGGCGGGCTTTCAGGGCTTGTCGGACAAATTCGATGTCATTTCAGTTGCTGAGGTCTCAAACGGGCCTTAGACTGCCGCCCCTCGTAAATTGAGTGCCGGGTGGCGCTTGGAATGTATGGCGCCTTTCCGATGCCCCGAAAGGGGGCACGGAAAACAGCTTTAATTCGCCTTAATGCACGTATTTTTTATAGAGAAATCAATGACAAAGGAAAAGTTGCTGGCCATGCCGGCGGATGACTACATGAACGCCGAGCAGCTGGCTTTTTTCACTGAGCTGTTGCAGGCCATGAAGGTCGAAACCCACGAGCGCATCGAACAGAACCGAATCGCCATTGAGAGCCTGGACACCCCGGCCGACCCTGCCGACGCAGCTTCCGTAGAGGAAGAGCGGACCTGGCTGGTCAACGCTATCGACCGCGACCAGCGCATGCTGCCGCAACTGGAGCAGGCCCTGGGCCGTATCGGCGACGACAGCTTCGGCTGGTGCGACGACAGCGGCGAGCCGATCGGCCTGAAACGCCTGCTGATCAGCCCGACCACCAAGTACTGCATCGAAGCTCAGGAACGTCACGAGCAGATCGACAAGCACCAGCGTCAGGCCTGATCGCCAAGACTTCTCCCCTCGCGGGCAAGCCCCACCCCAAGGTCGCCACTGCACCTGGGCTGGCAGGCTTGCCCGCGAGTCGTTTGTGGGCGCCCTGAAAGCCCCTCGCGCATTTCTATTGATCTGCTGCAAACCTGCGACTAATGGACCATGGATAATGGCTTTTTAGTGGCGTTCAATGCAGAGCAAATAATTAGAAAAACGTGGGGTAATCCAGATGACGCAAGACGGATCTTTGTCGGCTGCCACTGCGCAACCGCTGCCAACAGCCCAAGCCACCTGGCGCTGGCAGGTTCCAGCCCTGCAAAGCGGCGCCTTGCTGCTGGTGTTGTATGCCCTGTCCCAGGGGCTGCTTTCCTTCTACCTTGCCGTGCCGCTGATGCTGCTGATCGTCTGGCTGCCGCGCCTGGCCAGGCCCAAGGCCGCAGCGCCGGCGAGCAGCGTCGACAACAACGAAATCGCCGCGCTGACTCGCGACCTGTCCTACAGCACCAGCCATAACGCACTGTCGGCCGCCGGCGTGGCCTATTCGGTCCGGCAACTGGCCGGGCGGGTGCAGTCGCAACTGGACTCGGCGGCGCGCATCGTCAGCAGCGCCGAGGCGATGATCCACACCGAGCAACTGGCCGCGCAGCTCAGCCAGCAGGCCCTGAGCGCCGCCAGCGAAGCCCATCGCAGCAGCGCCGAAGGCAGCGTGGTGCTGGGCGAGTCGATCACCCGCATGCACCGCCTCAGCCAAAGCGCCAACGACAGCCGGGAACTGATCGAGGCCTTGAGCCAGCGCAGCGAAGACATCCAGCGGGTGGCGCTGGTGATCCAGTCGATCGCCAGCCAGACCAACCTGCTGGCGCTGAATGCCGCCATCGAGGCGGCGCGGGCCGGGGAGCACGGGCGCGGGTTCGCCGTGGTGGCCGATGAAGTGCGCGGCCTGGCCGGGCGCACGGCCACCGCCACCGACGAGGTCGGGGTGATGGTCGGCGATATCCAGCAGCGCACCGCCCAGGTGGTGGAGCAGATCCGCCAGCTGTCCAGCGACCTGAACACCGGGGTGGAGCAGGTCGAGTCCACCGGCCAGCATTTGCAGAACATCGCCCGGCTGGCGGCGGGGGTGGAAAGCCAGGTCGGCGAGATCGCCCGCGGCGCCGAGACCAATCGCCAGCAACTGGACAGCTTGTTCCATGCCGTGGAGCAGGTGCGCGGCGACCTGGCGGTGAGCGACCAGCAGACCCGCAGCCTGGCCGAGGCGGCGGTGCAGATGGAAGGGCAGGCGGAAATCATCAGCGAACGCCTGGCCGAGGTCGGCCTGGACGACTATCACCAGCGCATCTACGACCTGGCCCAGGACGGCGCGCGGCGCATCGCCGAGCAGTTCGAGGCGGACCTGGACGCCAGCCGCATCAGCCTCGACGACCTGTTCGACCGCAGCTACCAGCCGATCGCCAATACCCAGCCGGTGAAATACCAGACCCGCTTCGACCGCTACGCCGATCAGGTGCTGCCGGCGATCCAGGAGCCGTTGCTGGCGCGTCACGAAGGCCTGGTGTTCGCCATCGCCTGCACGCCCCAGGGCTACGTGCCGACCCACAACAAGGCGTTCTCGCAGCCGCTGACCGGCGACCCGCAGTTGGATACCCTGCACAACCGCACCAAGCGCAAGTTCGAGGACCGCACCGGCATCCGCTGCGGCAGCCACCAGCAGCCACTGTTGCTGCAAACCTATACTCGCGATACCGGCGAGCTGATGCACGATTTGTCGGTGCCGATCAGGGTCAAGGGCCGGCATTGGGGCGGCCTGCGCCTGGGCTACAAGCCGGAGCAGGCTGTCGAGGCCACGCGCGGCTGAGCCCGAGCGGGCCGGCCATTGTTACCGACCCTGCAACGAAGCTGTGCAAGAGATGGCTTTTTCCCAGCATGGGAACTCATTAGTATGGCGACATTGTTAGCTAGCTAACTAGTTGCCAGGAGAAGTCCTCATGCAAAGCAAAGTCGATGTCGCAGTGATGATTGGTAGCGGTGTACCGGCCACCTTTCGCGCGGTCGGGCTGAATGTGTGCTGGGTCGTGCTGGTCAATGGCGAGCGCCGCGGCGCGCCGTTCGCCAGCCGGGAGGAAGCCGTGGAATGCCAGGCGTCCTGGCTGGCCCAGCTGGCGCGGGACAAGGCCGGACACCCGCTGTTCAGTCGTTCGGCCTGAGGGCGCAGGCATCCGAGCCTTCAGACCTCGCTGCCGATCACCGCGCTTTCGGCCTGGAACAGTGCCACCTGGGCCATCGACAAGGCGCTGCTGGCGGCCTGCGCCTGGGCCCGGGCGGCGGACAAGGCCTGCATGTGCGCGTCGGTTGTACGATGCCGGGCGGCGCTTTGCACCATCGCCAGGCGCTCGTTGGCCTTGCGCAGCCGTTGCTGCAATTGCTCGATCTGTTTGCGCAGCAGCCTGATGCGTTTCTTTTTCGCTTCGAGCACGCCGTCGGGAGCAGCGTTGGTCGCCCGGGTGATCGCGGTGCGCAGGTCAAACGGATCGCTCGCCGGGCTTTCGCTGCCCGCCGCGCCTGGCAGGGCGAACTCGGCCAGGGACGGGAGGCGGGCAGGTGGGTTGAGGTCGATCATCATGGCGCTCTTTACAGGAAGGCTCGCCAATATGTCGGTCGGGCGCGGCAATCCTTTACCGCGGGCTCAGAGGTTCAGGGCGCCCTGGTCGACGGCCTGCTTGAGGGCGCGGGCGGCTTCCTTGGCGGCGGCTTCGGCCAGTTCCGCGGTCTTGAACCAACGGTCCTTTTCCACCTGGTGGTAGCGCACGGTGCGCAGCGGTGGCTTGGCGCGCATCACGATCACGGCCTGGAACTCGCCCTCGACGTCCCGGGCTTCGCCATGAATGAAAAACTCGCCTATATCGAATTCCGTCACGTCCGACTTTCCCCTGGAAAATATGCTGGTGAAGCCTGGCCGGTGGCTGGCTTCAAGGTCGCGGCAGTATGGCAGTTGTTGCCCGTCGATGGCTGAGTTAAGTCACGCAAGTGGCTGACCGGCAGGATAAAAGAGGTTTTTTCAGCGATTTGCTCACGCATGGGTTGCTCTGAATACATAAAGTTGCTCTAGAATTGCCCCGGCAGTCAGAGATTGATGTTTACCTGCAGCACTCCCGTCCCATTAAGGGTGACGAAAGGATCGTGAGGTTTTCCGATCGACAGTGAGTGCGCAGCTTTCTCGGCGGGTCGGAACCACTTCTTCTGCGCTTGATGCGGGCCAAACGGTCCGGTAGTCCTTCCGGTTGTCCTGGGGAGGGGCGCACCGGTGTTTGCGCCTACGCGTTGGCGAGTGGTGCTTTTTCGGATTGTTTTCATGTGGAGTCACGGCGCCGGTTCGGCCGCCTTTTTCTGCTGTCCGTCGTTTACGCGGGCAGAGTCATTTTCAGTTTCGGGGATCTTTCCTTGGCAGTCAGTAATCTTGATATGCACGCGTTGTTCGTCCTGGGCGATTTGCGCGCAAAGTTGGTCAAACAGTTCCAGTCACGTTTCGTCTACATCACCGAACAGACGCCGGAAGGCATTTACGTCGCCGAAATCGATACCGAGACGGCCCTGGTCGTGGACGACAAGCCACGCCTGGAGCTCAAGGTCGGCGATCATTTCCGCGCGGCGGTCCTGCCCAGCCGTGAAGGCGGCAAGTTCGAAATCCGTTTTCGCGAGATCAAGCTGACCGTCTACGGCCTGGGCGAATACGCCTTTGTCAGCACCGCCGACGGCCACGCCATCCTGTTCAAGGAAGGCCACAGCGTGGTGACGGTGTTCGCCGCCAACCAGCAGTTGCAGGAAGGCCTGACCAAGACCCTGAAAGCCGTGACCGGCAAGGCCGCCAAGTGGCGCAAGGGTGAACTGGTGAGCTTCAAGGCCAGCGAGTGAGCCGCGCCGAATTCCATCAGCAGCATCTTGCGCGCGCCCGCGCCGAGGCCCAGCGCCTGTTCGAACAGAAAGCCGTGTTGCAAGGCGCCTGGCTGGCCTGGGTGGCTTCGCAGCTGTATGTCCTGAAGCCTGCGGCATACGCCAGCATGGTGCGCCGCGAGTTGCAGCGCCTGCAGGAGCAGGGCGAAAACTGAAGTCCCCGTCGAAAGCAGGAACCTCTACTACAGTCAGATGACTCAATTAGTCAGAGGCTTGCGGTCCCAAACCGCGAGACCATCCTGCAACGCTGTGAACGGCACAAGGGGCACAGGCATGAAAGGACTGCGGACACTGCTGGGCGGCGCGCTGCTCGGCCTGGGTATTTTGCTGGCGCCCGCCGGCGCTTGGGCGGCACCGGCGCCGATTCACTTCGCCGACCTGAACTGGGAAAGCGGCAGCCTGATCACCGATATCCTGCGCACCATCGTCGAGAAGGGTTACGACCTGCCGACCGACACCTTGCCGGGCACCACCATCACCCTGGAAACCGCGCTGGCCAACAACGATATCCAGGTCATCGGCGAAGAGTGGGCCGGACGCAGCCCGGTGTGGGTCAAAGCCGAGGCCGAGGGCAAGGTAGCGGCCCTGGGCGACACGGTGAAGGGCGCGACCGAAGGCTGGTGGGTGCCGGAATACGTGGTCAAGGGCGACCCGGCCAAGGGCATCAAGCCACTGGCGCCGGGCCTGCGCAGCGTCACGGACCTTGCGCGCTACAAGGATGTGTTCAAGGACCCGGAAAGCCCGGGCAAGGGGCGTTTTCTCAATAGCCCCATCGGCTGGACCTCGGAAGTGGTGAACAAGCAGAAGCTCAAGGCCTATGGCCTGACCGACAGCTATGTGAATTTCCGCAGCGGTTCCGGCGCGGCGCTGGACGCCGAGATCACTTCATCGATCCGTCGCGGCCAGCCGGTCCTGTTCTACTACTGGTCGCCGACCCCGTTGCTCGGCCGCTTCAAGCTGATCCAGCTGGAAGAGCCGCCGTTCGATGCCGAGGCCTGGAAAACCCTGACCGACGCCGACCACCCCAATCCACGCCCCACGCGCTCTCTGGCTTCGAAGCTGTCCATCGGCGTGTCCACGCCGTTCCAGAAGCAGTACCCGCAGATCGCCGAGTTCTTCAGCAAGGTCGATTTGCCGATCGAGGCGCTGAACAAGGCCCTGGCCGAGATGAGCGAAAAGCACACGCCACCCCGGGAGGCGGCGCAGGCGTTCCTCAAGGCGCATCCGCAGGTATGGCGGGCGTGGTTGCCCGGGGATGTGGCGGATAAGGTCAGTGCCAGTCTCGATTGAGAGATTGCGGTGAGAGTGAGATCGCTATCGCGGGCAAGCCTCGCTCCTACAGAAGTTTGCGTAACCCTGTAGGAGCGAGGCTTGCCCGCGATGCTTTTAGAAGCGGCTCTGCACCGCCAGTTCGAAGGTCCGTGGCGTACCCAGGTAGTAAGCCGGCGAGACATGGGCGAACCTGGCGTAGACCTCGTCGGTCAGGTTGCGCACCCGCCCGGTGATTGAGGTGTGGCTGTCGAGCTTGTAGGTGAGGAAGGTGCCGTACAGGGTGTAGGAGGGCACGGTCAGGGTGTTGGCCGTGTCGGCGTACACCGAGGCCACATAACGCGCATCGACCCCGGTCTGCCACTGCGGCGCCAGGTCATAGGTCAGCCACAGGTTGCCAACCCGGTCCGGCACGTTGGTCGGGGTATTGCCCTTGCGTGACACCACCACGCCCGCGGCGTTCTTCTCGGTGAACTCGTCGTACTGCGCATCGACCCAGGCGAAGTTGCCCTCGAGCAGCAGCTTCGGGGTGACCCGCAGCGAGCTGGCCACCTCGATGCCCTTGGAGGTCTGCTGGCCCACCGGGATGCTCAGGGTCGGGTCCAGCGGGTCGGTCACCGCGAAGTCCTTGCGCTCGATGCGGTAGGCCGCCAGGGTCGCCGAGCCGCGCCCATCCAGGTAATCGAATTTGCTGCCCACTTCCCATTGCTTGCCCGTGGAGACATCGAAGGCCTGGGTGCTGTTGTTGGGCTGCTCGGCGGCGGTGCTGTACTGCACATAGACATTGGCACTCGGGAGAAACTGATAGCTCAGGCCGACCCGGCCGGTGACCGGTTCCCAACGGCGCTTGAGGTGTCGTGGATTGCTCGCCGTCACCAATCGGTGGTTGGTCACGTCCAGGTCGATGTTGTCGTAGCGCAGGCCGGTGAGCAGCGCCAGCCGGTCGGTCAGGGCCAGGCGATTCTCGACGAACAGCGCCTGGGTGGTGACCTCGTTGGTCTTGTCGGCGACAAAGCCCTGGCGGGTGCCCGGCAGGTCGTAGAAATGCCCCGGCTGGTAGTTGTTCGGGTCGACGCTGTTGGCCGCCTTGACGTTCAGCGGCGAGTTGGTGGTGCGGTTGACCTTGTACTCGAAACCGCCGGACCAGGTGCTGTCCAGGCCGAAGATCGAGGTGTCGTGGCGCAGCTCGAACTGGTTGCCGTTCTGCTCGCCCTGGTGCCGCACCTGATAGGCCGTGGAGCGGTTCACCGCGCTGTTGTCGGCGTTGTACTGGTAGGTCTCCAGGTTGCGGTAATCGCGCTGGCTGTCCAGGTGATAGAGGGTGTTGCGCAGGCTGGTGCTGTCGTTGATCCGGTAGTCGAGGATCGAGCGTACCCAGATCGTGCGCTGCTCGTAGCGGCCGTCCTCGACGTTGTAGTTGTTGAAGCGGTTGTGCTTGTCGATCTTCAGCTCGCCGGCCTTGGGGTTGAGCACCGGAGTGCCCCAGTACGGGCTGTCCTCGTGTTCGTCCTGGTATTCCACGGCCAGGGTGTGGGACAGGTCCGGCGTCAGGTCGCTGAGCAGGGAAAACGCCAGGCTCCAGGCATCGCGCTCCTGGCGGTCGATGTAGCCATTGCTGGTGTTGTGGCTGACGTCGAGGCGGGCGTAGTGCTGCACCTCGTCACCGGCCTGGCTGAGGGCGTGGTTGAGGCCGAAGGCGGTTTGCGTGGTGTCGTAGCTGCCGTAGCTGACCCGGCCCTCGATGGCCCGCTCCTGGCGTCGGCCAGCTTGGTCACGTAGTTCAGCGAACCGCCCACGGAGCCGGCGCCGTTGACCAGCGAGGAGGGGCCGCCGAGCAACTCGACCCTGTCATAGATCCACGAATCCACCGGCCGTGCCAGACCGCTGGACACGTTGATGCCGTTGAACATCTGGGTGATCTGGCTGTTGCTGAAACCACGGTAGGAGACGAAGCCGCCGAACCCCGGCGGGGCGCTGGCATTGACCCCGGGCAGGCTGTTGGCGGCGTCCTGGAAGTTCTGCGCGCCGCGCCGCTCGATATCGTTGCGGTTGGCCACCGCCACCGAGGCGGGGGTCTCACGGACGCTCAGGCCCAGGCGCGAGGCCATGCCGCTGGACTGGTCGAGGGCCAGGCCGGGTTCGACGGGCTGGTCGCCGTCGATGGTGATCGGTGCCAGGTCGACGCTGGATTGCGCCCAGGCGCTGACGGACAGGCAGCCGCACAGGCTGGCCAGCAGGGGAATGTGTTTCATCGGTAGATCCTGAATTCTTGGCTAGGAAGCAGCCCGGGGTTCAGGGTCCGTACGAAAAGTCGGCGAGCGAAGGTCAGGCGAGCCTGCTTTTAACGCAGCATGGCCTGCATAGCGCGAAGGCGCTTAGCACACAGTGACTTTCCGTACAGACCCTGACGCCGTGCATTGGCACGGGGCGGGCTGATGACAGGGGCAGAAGGCTCAGGCGAAGGCGGGCGGCGCGCGCGGGTGGGCCGCGGGCCAGGTGAAGCGGGTGGGGATGTCAGCGGTGGCGCGGGGCGCCAGCGGCGGGCTGTGGTGCTGCGGCAGGATCGCCAGGGTCAGGCTGGAGTTGAACGCCGGGCCCATGCCGCCGGTGGAACACAGCGGGCAACCGAAGGCCTTGGACAGGGTCGGCAGCGATTCGTCGACCGGGTTGGAGGAGGCCGGTGCCTGGGTGCGCGGGTCCACCGTACAGAACTGGCCGCCGATCCCGTTGAGCTGCTGGCCGACCATTTGCCCGTGGCCGATGCTGCAGGCGAACACATTGAACAGGACGCAGCAATAGAGCATCCAGGCAATGAGCGAGCGATCGGTTCGGGCGAATTTCATGGGGCGGCACTTTACCATCGCAGGCGACGAACGTACTTACAAAAACGCGCGAGCGGGTCCATTCTTCAGCAACATTTTTTGCCATGGACGTTTGCATATGAATGTTTTGATCGCGCAATGGATGGCAGGAGCCTTCCTGCTGATCAGCCTGATCCACCTGTACTGGGCCGCCGGTGGCAAGCGTGGCAGCGACGCGGCGATTCCCCAGGTGCCGGGCAGGACGCCGGGCGAGCTGGAGCCGGCGTTCAAGCCTTCGGGGTTCGCCACCTTGCTGGTGGCGGTGGGCCTGCTGCTGATCGCGATGCTGGTGTGCCTGCGGGTGGGCCTGTACCTGCCGACGGTGAGCCACCCGGCGCTGCAATGGGTGATCAGCGCGATGGCCTTGCTGATGTTCGCCCGGGCCATTGGCGATTCGAACCTGGTGGGGTTCTTCAAGGAAGTCAGCGAGTCCAGGTTCGCCCGGCTGGACACCTTGTTCTATTCGCCGCTGTGCGTGGTGCTGGGGGCGGGGTTGCTGGTGGTGGCCTGGAACTGAGTGCCTCCCTCTTGTAGGAGCGAGCTTGCTCGCGAAAAAAGCCGGTTCAACGGATTCCCGCAGATGGTCCGCGTCATCGTTGACGTTCATCGCGAGCAAGCTCGCTCCTACAAAGGGCGCGTGTGGCGGGCATCCCTCAACTGCCGCTTTCGCGACGCCGGCTGCTGACCTCCGCCGGCACATCGTCGCCGGCCATGCGCTTGCGGAACAGCGCCGCCCGCGCCAGCAGCAGGGTGGTCACCGGCACGGTGATCGACAGCAGGATCGGAATCAGCCAGGCGTGCAGCACAGGCCCCGAGTTCATCCCCGAGAAATACAGGATCGACGCCAGGGCCACGCACCAGGCGCCCAGGGTCGAGGCCAGGGCCGGCGGGTGCATGCGCTGGAAGTAGTCCTTCATGCGTAGCATGCCGATGGCGCCGATCAGGGCGAAGGCGCTGCCGAGCACCAGCAGGATCGCCACCGGTACCTCGATCCACCACGACAGTTCACTGACGGCATTCATTCGATCACCTCGCCACGCAGGAGGAATTTGGCCAGGGCGAAGGAGCCGACGAAGCCGAACAGGGCGATCAGCAGCGCCGCCTCGAAGTAGGTGTCGCTGGCATAACGGATGCCCAGCACCAGCATCATCAGCATCGCCAGGATGTACAGGTAGTCCAGGGCCAGGACCCGGTCCTGGGCCGAGGGGCCCTTGAACAGCCGGACCAGGGTCAGGACCATGGCCACGGAAAACAGGAACAGGCTGAGCAGGATCGCGTTCGTGAGCAGGGCACTCATTCGAAGATCTCCATCAACGGACGCTCGTAGGTCGTCTTGAAGTGCTGGATGAAAGCCGCTTCGTCGTCCAGGTCGAACACATGCAGCAGCAGGATGCTGCGGTCCAGGGACAGCTCGGACCACACCGTGCCCGGCACCACCGTGGTGATGGTCGAGAGCGCGGCCAGGCCGTTGGCGTCGCGCAGGTCCAGGGGGATCTTGACGAAGCGCGAGCGCGGCGGGCGGCGCCCGGCGTTGAGCACGCCCCAGGCCACGGCCAGGTTCGACAGCAGCACATCGCGGCCGACCAGCAGGAACAGGTGCAGGATGGTCGCGGGGCGGCGGATGCGGATCGGCAGCGGGCGCAACGGCCGCATCATCAACGGCGCGCAGAAGCCCAGGAGCGCGCCGAGCAGCAGGTTGCCGGGGCTGACGGACAGGTTCAGCACCAGCCACAGCAGCCACAGCGCCAGCGACAACCAGGGCGCGGGGAACAGGCGCTTCATGGCCGCACCTCCTGCAACGCCGCCTGGGCCTCGGGGCTGGGGACCGCCCGGGTGCCGAGCACGGCCATCACATATTGCTGCGGGTCGTTGAGGCTGTCGGCGGCGGCCTGGGTAAAGCGCAGCAGCGGCTCGGCCTTGACGGTCAGCAGCATGCACAGCCCGAGCAGGGCGATGATCGGCACGCACTCGAAGCGCCGCAGCAGCGGCGACGGCCGTTCTTCCGGGCTCCAGAAACGCTGGATGCCCAGGCGCGAAAAGGCGATCAGCGACGCCAGGCCGGAGAGGATCAGCAAGGCCAGCAGGCCCCAGGCGGCGCCGGACAGCGGCGCATCGCTGGCCTGGCCCAGCCCGGCAGGGTTGAGCAGGGCGCCGATCAGGCTCAGCTTGCCGATGAAACCCGACAGCGGCGGCATGCCGATGATCAGCAGCGCGCAGGCAATGAAGCTCAGGCCGAGGAAGGCCATGGTCCAGGGAATCACCTGGCCGACCACGGCTTTGCGCTCGTCGTCGAGGTTGGTGCCCGGTGGCGGTTGCAGCGACTCCTGAGGCCGGGGCAGGGCTTCGGCCTCGTCGTCCAGGGGGATTTCGTTGGCCGAGCGCGAGCGCTCGATCAGCTCCGCCAGGAGGAACAGCGCGCTCAGGGCCAGGGTCGAGCTGACCAGGTAGAACAGCGCGCCGGCGATCAGCCTGGGCTGGGCGAAGCCAATCGCTGCCAGGAGGATCCCGGCCGAGACCAGGATGCTCAGGCTGGCCATGCGTTCCAGGCGCTGCGCGGCGAGGATCGCCAGGGCCGCGCAGACGATGGTCGCCATGCCGCCGTAGATCAGCCAGTCGCCGCCGAAGTAGGCCGAGGCCCCGGCCTGCCCGGAGAACAGCAGGGTCCACAGGCGCAGCAGGGTGTAGACGCCGACCTTGGTCATGATCGCGAACATCGCCGCCACCGGCGCGCTGGCCGCGGAATAGGCCGGCACCAGCCAGAAGTTCAGCGGCCAGATGCCGGCCTTGGCCAGGAACGCGGTGGCGAGGATCGCCGCGCCGGCGTGCAGCAGGCCGCGGTCGGCTTCCGGCACCAGCGGGATCTTCAGCGCCAGGTCGGCCATGTTCAGGGTGCCGGTGACGCCGTAGATCAGCGCCGCGCCGATCAGGAACAGCGACGAGGCCAGCAGGTTGATCGCCACGTAGTGCAGGCCGGCGGACACCCGCGCGCGGCCGGAGCCGTGGAGCATCAGGCCGTAGGAGGCGGCCAGCAGCACTTCGAAGAACACGAACAGGTTGAACAGGTCGGCGGTCAGGAAGGCGCCGTACAGGCCCATCAGCTGGATCTGGAACAGCGCGTGGAAGCTGGCCCCGGCGCGGTCCCAGCGGGCCATGGCGAACAGCAGGGCGCTGACGCCGATGATCCCGGTGAGTACCAGCATCAGCGCCGACAGGCGATCGACCACCAGCACGATGCCGAACGGCACCTGCCAGTTGCCCGGCAGGTACACGCCGACGGAGCCGGGCACGCCGGTCTGCTGGGTCCAGTACAGCAACAGCACGGAGATGCCCAGGCCGAGCATGCTGGAGAACAGATTGATCTTGGCTTTGAGCGGGCGATGTTTCTCGCCGAGCATCAGCATCACCGCGGCGGTCAGCAGCGGCAGCAGGATAGGCGCGACGATCAGGTGCGGCATCAGGCTCATTCCTTGGGCTCCCGGCCATCCACATGGTCGGTGCCGGTCAGGCCCCTGGACGCCAGCAGCACCACCAGGAACAGCGCGGTCATGGCGAAGCTGATGACGATCGCCGTGAGCACCAGCGCCTGGGGCAGCGGGTCGGTGTAGTGCAGCAGGTCCTGGGGCACGCCGTCCTTGATGATCGGCTCCTTGCCGATGAACAGGCTGCCCATGCTGAAGATGAACAGGTTGACCCCGTAGGACAGCAGGCACAGGCCCATCACCACCTGGAAGGTCCGTGGCCGCAGCACCAGCCAGACGCCGGAGGCCGCCAGCACACCAATGGCAATTGCAATGACTTCTTCCATCAGGCAGTGGCTCCTGTCTTGGCAAGGGATTTGGACGGGCTCGGCTTGTGCGCCCGCACCGACTGGTGCGCCAGCGCGGTGAGGATCAGCAGGGTCGAGCCGACCACCACGGCATACACGCCGATGTCGAAGAACAGCGCGCTGGCGATATGGATATCACCGAGCAGCGGCAGGTCCAGGTGCAGGGTGTGGGTGGTCAGGAACGGGTAGCCGAACGCCAGGGCGCCGAGCCCGGTCAGGGTGGCGAACAGCAGGCCGGTGCCCATCCAGCGCAGCGGTCGCAGGCTCATCTGGGCCTCGACCCACTGGGTGCCGGCGACCATGTATTGCAGGATGAACGCCACCGACATCACCAGGCCGGCGACGAAACCGCCGCCCGGCAGGTTGTGGCCGCGCATGAACAGGTAGAACGACACCACCAGGGCGATCGGCAGCAGCAGGCGCACCAGCACCGCCGGCACCATCATGAAGCCCAGGGCGGTGTCGCTGGCCTGGCGCGGGTTGACCAGGTCGGTGACCACGTCGGGCGCCAGCAGGCGCTGCTGGGCTGGCAGCTGCATGCTTTCCTTCGGTGGGCGGAAGCGTCGCAGCAGGGCGAATACGGTCAGGGCCACGGCCGCCAGCACGGTGATCTCGCCCAGGGTGTCGAAGCCGCGGAAGTCCACCAGCATCACGTTTACCACATTGCTGCCACCGCCTTCCGGCAGGGCGCGGCTGAGGTAGAACGAAGAAATGTCGTTGGGGGTCTGGCGGGTCAGCATGGCGTAGGACAGCACGGCCATGCCCAGGCCGACGGCGATCGACAGCAGCAGGTCGCGCAGGCGGCGGGCACGGGCCTTGGGCACGCTGCTCGGCAGCGGTGAAACGTCCTCGATCCGCCGTGGCAGCCAGCGCAGGCCGAGCAGGATCAGCACCGTGGTCACCACTTCTACCACCAGCTGGGTCAGGGCCAGGTCCGGCGCGGAGAACCAGACGAAGGTCACGCAGGTCATCAGGCCGCAGACGCTGACCATGGTCAGGGCCGCCAGGCGGTGGTACTTGGCTTGCCAGGCGGCGCCCAGGGCGCAGGTGATGGCCAGCAGCCAGAGGGTGACGAAGACGATGGAGCCCGGGATCTTCGGCCGGTCGCCCCAGCTCAGGCTGCTGTAGAGCATCGGGATCAGGCCGGCCAGCACCGCCACCAGCACCAGCAGGAACAGCTGGGTCTGCAGGCGCTTGGTGCTGATGTGCCGCTCCAGGCGCCGGGCCAGGCGCATCATGCTCACCAGGCTGCGCTCGAACAGGCGCTTGCCGTTGAAGCGGCCAATGAGCGGCGGGTAGGCGAAGTGGCCGCGCACCAGCGGGGCGCGCAGCAGCAGGTAGAGCACTATGCCAGCGGACATGGCGATCAGGCTCATGATGATCGGCGCATTCAGGCCGTGCCAGATCGCCAGGCTGTACTCCGGCAGGGTGCCGCCGACCACCGGCTGGGCGGCCGCGGCCAGCAGCGGGCCGACCATCTGCGCCGGGAAGATCCCCACCAGCAGGCAGGTGAACACCAGCAGCTCCACCGGCGCGCGCATCCAGCGCGGTGGCTCGTGGGGCGTATGCGGCAGGTCTTCGGCCGGCTTGCCGAAGAACACATCCACGGTGAAGCGCAGGGAGTAGGCGACGCTGAAGGTCCCGGCGATGGTGGCGATCACCGGCAGGGCGGCCTCGACCCAGGCGGTGGAATTGATGAACACCGTCTCGGCGAAGAACATCTCTTTCGACAGGAAACCGTTGAGCAGCGGCACGCCGGCCATGGAGGCGCTGGCGACCATGGCCAGGGTCGCGGTGAACGGCATCAGCTTGATCAGGCCGTTGAGCTTGCGGATGTCGCGGGTGCCGCTTTCGTGGTCGATGATGCCGGCGGCCATGAACAGCGAGGCCTTGAAGGTGGCGTGGTTGAGGATATGGAACACCGCGGCCACCGCGGCCAGCGGGCTGTTCAGGCCCAGCAGCAGGGTGATCAGGCCCAGGTGGCTGATGGTCGAGTAGGCCAGCAGGCCCTTGAGGTCGTTCTGGAACATCGCGCAGTAGGCGCCCAGCACCAGGGTCGCGGCACCGGCACCGCCGACGATCCAGAACCATTCTTCGCTGCCGGACAGCGACGGCCAGAGGCGGGCAAGGAGGAAGACCCCGGCCTTGACCATGGTCGCCGAGTGCAGGTAGGCCGACACCGGTGTCGGCGCAGCCATGGCGTGGGGCAGCCAGAAGTGGAAGGGGAACTGTGCGCTTTTGCTGAGGGCGCCGATCAGGATCAGGGGCAGGAGGATGGGGTAGAGGGCGTGGGCTCGGATGAGATCTCCGGCAGCCAGGACCTGGTCCAGGTCGTAGCTGCCGACCACATGGCCGAGCAGCATGACCCCCGCCAGCAGGCACAAGCCCCCCGCGCCGGTGACCATCAGCGCCATGTAGGCGCCGCGCCGGGCATCGGAGCGGTGGTGCCAGTAGCCGATCAACAGGAAGGAGAACAGGCTGGTCAGTTCCCAGAAGAACACGATCTGGATCAGGTTGCCGGAAATCACCAGGCCGAGCATGGCGCCCATGAAGGCCAGGAAAAACGCGAAGAAGCGCGGCACCGGGTCTTCCGGCGACATGTAGTAGCGCGCGTAGAGCGACACCAGGGTGCCGATGGCCAGCACCAGCATGGAGAACAGCCAGGCGAAGCCGTCCATGCGCAGGACGAAGTTCAGGCCGAGGCTGGGCAGCCAGTTGAATTCTTCACGGATCACGCCGCCATGGGCGATCTGCGGGTACATCGAGGCCACCGCCACGGTACCGGCCAAGGCGACCAGGCCTGCCAGCAGGGACTCGGTGTTACGCGCGTTGTGCGGCAGCAGGGCCGCCAGACAGCTGCCGATAAAAGGCAGAAGCAGTAGAACTATCAGGGACATAGGCTTCTAATCTGCGGGAAATTGTGATGCATCATACGTGCCGACTCTGTGATCACCAACCTTGAAGCTGTGGCAGGATCCTACAAAACCCCTTCGAACGGCGTTCAAGACAGGGAACGAAAAGCCAGCCGGCACCAAAGTCATGGCAGTTTGCCCAGCATGAATGACAACAAAGCGCTGCGCGCGGTGCTATGGTCGCGCCCCTTGGCAACGGACCCGCTTGAAAGGAAGCAGACAGGCCCTTTATGACCCTCGGAACCTTTACCCGCAAAACCCTCGCCAGCCTGCTGCTGATGGCCTTCGGCGGCTGGATTGTCTGGCTGTGGCTGACCCTGGCCGGGCCCACTGCCGGCATGAGCCGCTTCAAGACCCTGGAGCCCTTGTCGATCGAAGGGCCAGCGGCGGCGGCCTTGCCCGCCGGCACGGTGCTCTATTACGACACCGGCTTTGCCGAGGGCCATAGCCGCTACCTGGCGTACTTCTATCACAAGGGCGTCATCGCTCAGGAAGCCTTGCCCAAGGCCTTCTGGCCGGGGCAGGAGCGGATCAGCCCCCTGTGGTTATGGAATGTCGATGCCGAGCAGGCCCCGGCTCAAACCATGACGCGAGAAGACATTGTTGCTGCCGTAAAGGCTGGCCAGCTGTCCCGGCAGGAACTGGCGGCCATTGTCGAGTCGTTGCCGCGCTGACTCAGCGTTGCGAATCCGCCGTCTCATCCAGCCGATCCGCCTCGACCACCTCGCTACTCTTACCCTTGGTCTTCAACTCGCTGACGATCACCGCCGCGACGATCAGCGCGCCGCCCAGCAGGGCCAGGGCCGGCAGGCGCTCGCCGGCGATGCGCCCGACCAGCCCGGCCCACACCGGTTCGCCGGCGTAGATCAGGGTGGCGCGGGTCGGCGAGACGCTTTTCTGCGCCCAGTTCATCGCCACCTGGATCGCCGCGCTGGCGGCGCCCAGGCCCAGGGCGCTGGCCAGCAACAGCCAGGAAAAGTCCGGGATGGCTTCCTGGGTCGGCACCACCATCAGGAACGACAGCACCGAGGTCGCGGCCAGCTGTACTACGGTGACCCGGCGCACATCGACCTGGCCGGCGTAGGTGCTGATCAGGATGATTTCCGCGGCGATGGCCACGGTGCTGATCAGGGTGGCGATTTCGCCCGGGCTGAAGTCCAGCGCGGCGCCGCTCGGCCCGGAGAGCAGCATCAGGCCGGTGAAGGCCAGCATGATGCCGATGCTCGGCATCAGCCCCGGGCGCTTGCCCATGAACAGCCATTGCAGCAGCGGTACGAAGGGCACGTACAGCGCGGTGATAAAGGCCGACTGGCTGCTGGGAATGCTTTGCAGGCCCACGGTCTGCAGGCCGTAGCCGAGCATGATGGCGGTGCCGATGAAGACCCCGGCCTTGAGTTCGAACAGGGTCAGCCCGCGCAGGCTGCGCAGGGAGAACAGCCCGACGATGCAGGCCGCCGCGGCAAAGCGCAGGCCGACGAAGAACATCGGGCCGCTGACGGTCATGGCGTGCTGCACGGTGAGAAAGGTCCCGCCCCAGACCATGGTGATCAGCACCAGCACGCACTCGGCTTTGCTCAGTTTGAGGAAGAAGGAGGAAGGTTTGGAGGAGTTCACCGACGTCATGCCCTTGCGCGCTACCCGGGGCGGCCGCACAATGCGCCGCGAAGTTGGGCAGTATACTGCGCAAATCCATACAGTGAGCAATATAGTGCACAAAGATCCTGGGCAGCGCGCATCCGTGCTGCAACATGTCAGTCACAACGTCCGGCGCCTGCGCCACGCCGCCGAGCTGAGCCAGAGCGCCCTGGCGGAAAGGTCCGGGGTCAGCCGACGGATGCTGGTGGCCATCGAGGCCGGTGAGAAGAATGTCAGCCTCAGCACCCTGGACCGGGTGGCCGAGGCCCTCGACGTGGCCTTCAGCGACCTGATCCAGGCCCCCGACGCCCGCGACCCGAGCCGCATCAACGAGCTGGCCTGGGCCGGGCTGATTCCCGGGAGCAAGGCGGTGCTGCTGGCCAAGGCCAACGCCTGCCGCGAAGTGGAGCTGTGGGAGTGGCGCCTGGAGCCGGGCGAGCAATACCTGTCGGAGCCGGACGCCGAAGGCTGGAGCGAGCAGCTGTATGTCTGCGAAGGCTGCCTGACCCTGGTCCTGGGCGAGCAGGAGCGGCGCCTGGACAGCGGTGAGTTCTTCATGTTCGCCAGCAACCTGCCGCATGCCTATCGCAACGATGGGGCGGTGGCGGTGCGTTTCGTGCGCAACGTGGTGATCTGAGCACTGTTGCCTGGGCAACAGTGCTTGAACATTTTGCCTGTTTTAAGTTGATTCTGTTTCTTATGAGTTCGATTCAACTTACTGATTTATAAGATTTACTGGCTTCGGCACGACTTCTGCAATCTCCCGGTCAGAACGGATCTTCCGTATTCGACAGGACCTGGAGTCGGCCATGACAGCCACCGCTCAACCCACCCGAACCGCCCATATCATTCGCTCCGACGCCGAGGCGATTGCCGTCGCCCGGACCCTGGCCGAACGTTTCGCCGTCGAGGCCAGCGTGCGCGATCGTGAGCGGCGCCTGCCGTTCGCCGAGCTCGACGAGTTCTCCGCCAGCGGCCTGTGGGGCATCACCATTCCCAAGGCCTACGGCGGCGCCGGGGTGTCCTACGTGACGGTGGCGGAGGTGATCAAGATCATTTCCGCTGCCGACTCGTCCCTCGGCCAGTTGCCGCAGAACCACCTGGGCGTGCTCGACATCCTGTTGCAAACCGCCAGCGAAGAGCAGAAGCGCTACTACTTCGCCAAGGTGCTGCAGGGTTATCGCTTCGGCAACGCGTTCTCCGAAGCCGGCAGCAAGCATGCCGGCGCCTTCGAGACCCGCATCCGCTTCAACGCCGACGGCGCGCGGATCGACGGCGAGAAGTTCTACTGCACCGGTGCCTTGTTCGCCCATATCGTGCCAGCGGTGGCGGTCGACGAACAGAACAAGGCGTTCATCGCCTTTATCGAACGGGATAACCCCGGCCTGACGGTGATCGACAGCTGGGACGGTTTCGGCCAGCGCACCACCGCCAGCGGCGGCGTCACCCTCGAGGCGGTGCAGGTGCCGCTGAGCGCGGTGATCCCGGCCCATCGCGCGTTCGACGAGCCCACCGCCGACGGGCCGATCTCGCAGATCATCCAGGCGGCGGTGGACACCGGCCTGGCAGTCGGCGCCCTGGAAGAAGCCAAGCGCCACGCCCGCCAGTCGCGGCCCTGGATCGACAGCGGCCAGGACCATGGCTGGCAGGACCCGTTCACCATCGCCGCCATTGGCGACCTGGAATGGCGGGTCCACGGCAGCGAAGCGATCCTGGAAAAAGCCGGCTTGGCCATCGACCAGGCGCTGCGCGAGCCCAACGAAGACACCGTGGCCCAGGCCTCGGTGGTGGTGGCGCAAGCCAAGGTGCTGTCGACGGAAAGCGCCTTGCTCGCCAGCAGCAAGCTGTTCGAGCTGGCCGGCACCCGCTCGGTGCTCGGCAAGTACAACCTCGACCGCTACTGGCGCAACGCGCGGACCCACACCCTGCATGATCCGGCGCGCTGGAAATACCACCTGATCGGCAACTTCCTGCTCAACGGCGTCAAGCCGGCCCGCCACGCCTGGAACTGAGGAACCGCCCATGAACGCATTGAGCCAAGCCAGCGCCCGGCAAAAGCACTCCGATACACAGCACGAGCCAAGCCACGACGACCTGCGCCGCGCCCGCGAGCTGCTGCAATCGACCCTCACCTTTGTCCGTGAACAGGCCAGGCCCTGGCCCGGCAGCGGCCTGGCCAGGGCCAGCGACGACCCTTATGTGATCAGCCGCTTTGGCGACCTGCTGATCCGTATCGAAGTCGCCGCCGCCTTGCAGGAGCGGGCGCAGGCCTTGCTCGCCAGGGAACAGGATGTCGCCGAGGTCGGCGTGGCCCAGGCCGAGGCGGCCATCGCCAGCCGCGAGGCCTTGCTCGCGGTGAGCCACGCCGAGTTCGAGCTGACCGGCCAGCGCAGCCCGCTGCCCGCCGCGCTGGATGAGCCGTTGCGCTGGAAATACCCGTTGATCGGCAACTACCGCCTCAACGGCGTGGTGCCGCCCAGTTTCAGGAGTGCGGTTTGATGTCCCGTGAAATCCGTCTCAACGCCTTCGACATGAACTGTGTCGGCCACCAGTCGCCGGGCCTGTGGGCCCACCCCCGGGACCGCTCCTGGCAGTACAAGGACCTCGAATACTGGACCGACCTGGCGCGGATCCTCGAGCGCGGCAAGTTCGACGGCCTGTTCATTGCCGATGTGCTGGGCATCTATGACGTCTACCAGGGCAACGGTGAGACGGCGATCCGCCAGGCGGCCCAGGTGCCGGTGAACGACCCGCTGCAACTGATCCCGCCCATGGCCCTGGTCACCGAACACCTGGGCTTCGGCCTGACCGCCTCCTTGTCGTTCGAGCATCCCTATCCCTTCGCCCGGCGCCTATCGACCCTCGATCACCTGACCAAGGGCCGGGCCGGCTGGAACATCGTCACCTCCTACCTGGAAAGCGGGGCGAAGAACCTAGGGCAGAAAGCCCAGACCGAGCACGACGCCCGCTACGACTACGCCGAGGAATACCTGCAGGTTTGCTACAAGCTCTGGGAAGGCAGCTGGGAAGAGGGCGCGGTGCTGCGCGACCGGGAACGGCGGATCTTCAGTGACCCGAGCAAGATCCATGAGATCCAGCACTTCGGCCAACACTTCCAGGTGCCGGGCATCCACCTCTGCGAGCCTTCGCCGCAACGCACCCCGGTGCTTTACCAGGCCGGCGCGTCGAGCCGTGGCAAGCAGTTCGCTGCCGAGCAGGCCGAGTGCGTGTTTGTCGCCGCGCCATCCAAGGTGCTGCTGAAAAAGACCGTGGCCGATATCCGTCGCCGCGCCGCCGAGGCCGGGCGCGATCCGGCGAAGATCCTGATCTTCAACCTGCAGACGGTGATCCTCGGCGAGACCGACGCCAAGGCCAGGGCCAAGTTCGAGGAGTACAAGTCCTGGGTCAGCTACGAGGGCGCCATGGCGCTGATTTCCGGCTGGACCGGCATCGACTTCAGCCAGTTCAAGCCCGATGAGCCGCTCAAGCATGTGCACACCAACGCCATCCAGTCGGCGGTGGAAGCCTTCTCCACGGCCGACCCGAACAAGGTCTGGACGCCCCATGAGCTGGCGGACTGGGTCGGCATCGGCGGCTTCGGCCCGCTGTTCGTCGGCAGCCCGGAAACCGTGGCCGACCTGCTCCAGGAGTGGGTCGAGGACACCGATGTGGACGGCTTCAACCTGGCCTATGCGCTGACCCACGAAACCTTTGTCGACGCCGTCGAACTGCTGGTCCCCGAGCTGCAGAAGCGCGGCGTGTACAAGACTGACTACGCCCCCGGCACCTTGCGCGAGAAGCTGTTCGGCGCCGGGCCGCGCTTGCCGGAGAGTCATCCGGGCAGCGCTTATCGCGATCTGGCGGCCTGGCAGCGCCAGGAGCAGCAGGTGGCCTCCATCCGGATACCGTCCCTGTAGCCGCTGCCGAAGGCTGCGATAGGTCCGGAGGACCTCCGGCGTTAGTGCAATCGCCGCGACCGTTTCGGTCGATCGCAGCCTGCGGCAGCGGCTACAGGTGCAGTGCAAACCAAAAAACCAGCCAGCGGACCACCGCACGCTTTTGCCCAAGGAACGAGGTCAGTCCATGAGCGTGCATGAACTCAAGCGTTCGCCCCCGGCGGATGCACGAACACCGGAAAACAGCGTGCTGCTGCCCGCGGCCCTGGAGCTGTTGCAGCACTGGGCGCAGGTCAGCCCGCTGGCCAGCGCGTTGCGCCACAAGCGCCACGGCCATTGGTACAACTGGCGCTGGATCGATGCCGCGCGCGATGTCGAGCGCCTGGCTGACGGCCTGCGGCAACAGGGCTTCGACGAAGGCTCGCGACTGGCGTTGAGCGGCCTGTTCGAGCCCAACCTGCTGCTTCTGGCCCTGGCCGCGCAACGGGTGGGCGGCCAGGTGCTGACCCTGAGCGACGAGCTCGACCCGCAAGCCCTGCGCCAGGCCCTGTGGAACCTGCGCCCCAGCCATGCCTTCGTGCATTCGCGCCAGCAACTGCTGCGCTGGGTCGCGGCCGGCGAAAACAGCATCGCCCCGCAATTGTTGATCGCCCATCAGGCGGTTCCGCGCCTGCCAGAGGGTTCGCGCCAGCCGGTGCTGGCCTTCAGCGACCTGCTGGGCAGCCGGGAAAAGCCCCAGCGCCAGAACCACTGGCGGCATCCGGCCCATGCCGCGCAGCTGTGGAGCGAGGAGGGCACGCACTGGCCGGAAGGCCTGAGGGTCTTGCTGCACCAGTGGCTGCACAGCGGCCATAGCCTGGCCTTCCCGGAAAGCCGCGGTTCGGCCAGCCGCGACCGCCGCGATGTCGCTCCCAGCGGCCTGCTGCTCTCGGGCCCTTGCCTGCAACGCCTGGCCGACGACATCGAAAGTCGCCTGGCACCCCCCGGCAGCTGGCGCCGCCGCCTGTGCAACTGGGCCATTGCCCAGCCGCACCGCCCCCTGCAACGGCTGCTGAAGAACCGGGTGCGCCGGCTCCTGGGGTTCCAGCGCCTGGATTACATCTGGCAGGCCCCCGGCACGCCCTCGAAATCTTCAGCGCCGGTGTGGCTGGCTGAATTCAAACGGAATATCGCATGAGCGCCGCCGACCCCATCCTGCAAGTCAACGCCATCTCCCTGTCGTTCAAGGGGGTGAAGGCGATCAACCAACTGTCCTTCGCGGTCGCGCGCGGCGAGATCTGCGCGCTGATCGGGCCCAACGGCGCCGGCAAGAGCTCCTTGCTCAATATCCTCAATGGCGTCTATCGCTTCGACGCCGGCTCGATTGTCTTCGACCGCGAGGCGTTCCAGCGCATCGACCCCTTGCGGGCCGCGCGCCGGGGCATCGGCCGCACCTTCCAGAACAACGCGCTGTTCAAGCAGATGAGCGTGATCGACAACCTGCTCAGCGGCTTGTCGCGGCATACCCGCGCCAGCTTTATCGAGCAGGCCCTGGGGTTGCCTCGGGCACGGCGCGAGGCCGAGGCCCATCGGCAGCTGGCCCAGGGCATTCTCGAGTTCCTCGACTTGCAGGCCCAGCGCGACGTGCCGGTGGGCAACCTGTCTTACGGCCTGCAAAAGCGCGTCGAGCTGGGCCGGGCCTTGATCGCCGGGCCCAGCCTGTTGCTGCTGGACGAGCCCATGGCCGGGATGAACGCCGAGGAAAAACAGGACATGGCGCGCTTCATCGCCGATATCAACCGCGACCTCGGCACCACGGTGGTGCTGATCGAGCACGATATGAGCGTGGTCATGGAGCTGTCCGACCATGTGGTGGTGCTGGACTACGGGCGCAAGGTCGGCGACGGCACCCCGGCCGAAGTGCAGGCCGACCCCGAGGTGATCGCCGCCTACCTGGGGGTGGTGCACTGATGGGCTTTTTCTTCGAAACCCTGCTCGGCGGCCTGTTGGCCGGCACTATGTATTCGCTGGTGGCCATCGGCTTCGTGCTGATCTACAAGGCCAGCGGCGTGTTCAATTTCGCCCAGGGCGCGATGCTGCTGTTCGCCGCGCTGACCTTCGTCAGCCTGCATGACCAGGGCGTGCCCTTTGTCCTGGCGCTGCTGGCGACGGTGCTGGTGATGATCGCCGGCGCCTGGCTGATCGAGCGGCTGGTGCTGCGGCCGCTGGTCAATCGTTCGCAGATCACCCTGTTCATGGCCACCCTGGGCCTGTCGTTCATCATCGAGGGCCTGGCCCAGGGGCTGATGGGCTCCCAGGTCAGGGCGCTGGACCTGGGCATCGACGACGTGCCGCTGTTGCTCGGGCCGTTGATGCTCAGCCAGTTCGACCTGATCGCCGCGGCCACCGCCGTGGTGCTGGTGACAGTGCTGGCGCTGCTGTTCAACAAGACCCGCATCGGCGTGTCGCTGCGCGCGGTGGCCGACGACACCACGGCCGCGCTGTCGATCGGCATCAACCTCAACCGCATCTGGCAGATCGTCTGGGCCGTGGCCGGCATCGTCGGGCTGGTGGCCGGGCTGCTCTGGGGCGCGCGCCAGGGTGTGCAGTTCTCGCTGTCGCTGGTGGTGCTCAAGGCTTTGCCGGTGCTGATCATCGGCGGCTTCACCTCGATCGGCGGGGCGATTGTCGGCGGGCTGATCGTCGGCGCCGCCGAGAACCTGGCCGAGGTCTACATCGGCCCGCTGATCGGTGGCGGCATCACCCCGTGGTTCGCCTATGTGCTGGCCCTGGCCTTCCTTTATATCCGTCCCGCCGGCCTGTTCGGCGAGCGCGCCATCGAGCGAGTCTGAATCCATGTCCATTCCCTTGACCCAGGCCACCGCGCCTGTGCTGTTGGTCCCGCGCCGCCTGCCCTGGGGCCTGGGCGGTCTGTTGCTCCTGGCCTTCGTCGGCGTGCCGCTGGTGGGCAACGACTATTGGCTCAACGCCATTTTGATTCCGTTCCTGGTGCTGTCCCTGGCCGGGCTCGGCCTCAACCTGCTCACCGGCTACACCGGCCAGACTTCGGTCGGCGCCGCCGGCTTCATGGCGGTCGGCGCCTTCGCCACCTACGGGTTCCTGCTGCGCCTGCCGGAGCTGGGGCTGCCCCTGGCCCTGCTCGGCGGCGGTCTGGTCAGCGCGGCGGTGGGCTGGCTGTTCGGCCTGCCCAGTTCGCGGATCAAGGGCTTCTACCTGATGGTCACCACCCTGGCGGCGCAGTTCTTCCTGGAGTGGCTGTTCGTCAAGTTTCCCTGGTTCTACAACTACGGCTCCTCGGGGACCATCTCGGCGCCCCGGCTGAGCCTGTTCGGCCACGACCTCAATACCCCGGTCGGGCGTTACCTGCTGACCCTGGCCTGCGTGCTGCTGTTGACCTGGGTGGCGCTGAATCTGGTGCGCAGCCAGGTCGGGCGCAACTGGATGGCGATCCGCGACATGGACACCGCGGCGGCGGTGATCGGCATTCCGGTGGCGCGCTACAAGCGCCTGGCGTTCGCCGTCAGCTCCTTCTACCTGGGCATCGCCGGCGCCCTGTGGGCGTTCGCCTACCTGGGCACGGCCAGCGCCAGCAGCTTCGATATCAATCGTTCGTTCCAGATCCTGTTCATCATCATTATCGGTGGCATGGGCAGCGTGGCCGGCAACTTCGTCGGCGCGGCCTTTATCAGCCTGCTGCCGATCCTGCTCAGCCACGCCGGGCAAGCGCTGTCGGGCGGCGCGGTGGATGCCGGGCAGTTGCAGAACCTGCAGAAAATCATCTTCGGCGTGCTGATCATCCTGTTCCTGATCAAGGAGCCGGAGGGCCTGATCCGCCTGCTGGGCAATCTCCGGCAACGGCTGGGCCACTGGCCGCTGCGTTTCTGAATTCCACTGCTGAGTAGAGAGAAAATATGCGTGCATCCTTGAAACGTTCCCTGGCCGGCGTCGCGGTGACGCTGGCGCTCCTAGGCAGTGCGGTGCCCGTGGCGCAGGCCGCGGCGGACCAGCAGTTCTTCCCGCTGGCCACCTACCGGGTCGGTGCCTATGCCTCCAGCGGGGTACAGGTGTGGGCCGGCATGATCGACTACCTGAACTACATCAATCAGGTGGAAGGCGGGATCAACGGGGTCAAGCTGGTCTGGCAGGAGTGCGAGACCGAGTGGACGGCGGAGAAGGGCATCGAGTGCTACGAGCGCTTCAAGAACGGCCTGGACGGCGCGCCGGTGGCGGTCTACCAGCCCAACGGCGCCCCGGCGGCCTATGCCCTGAGCGAGCGCGCCGAGATCGACAAGATCCCGCTGATCACCCTGGGCTACGGCCGTACCGAGGCCACCGACGGCACGGTGTTTCCCTATAACTTTCCGGTGATGCTGACCTTCTACAGCGAGGCTTCGACCCTGGTGAACTACATCGCCGAGCGCGAGGGCGGCTTCGACAAGCTCAAGGGCAAGAAGATCGCCACGGTCTACCACGACTCGGCCTATGGCCGGGAAACCCTCGGCCCGCTGAAGCTGCTGGCGGAGAAATACGGCTTCGAGAACATCCAGATCCCGGTGGCCGATCCGGGTAACGAGCAGTCGGCGCAATGGCGCCAGGTGCGCCAGCAGAACCCCGACTGGGTGTTCCTGCGCACCTGGGGCGTCTCGACCCCGGTGGCGGTGAAGACCGCCGCGCGCTTCGGCTTCCCGGTGGACCACATCATCGGCGACATCTGGGCCAGCTCCAGCGAAGACGTATTGCCGGCCGGCGCGGCGGCCAAAGGCTATCTGGCGCTGACGCCGTATCCGGCGGGAAGCGATTTCGACATCCACCGACGCCTCAAGCAACACATCCTCGACCAGGGCAAGAGCGACCTCAAGGATCTGAAGAATTTCGGCAGCGTGTACTACAACTCCGGGCTGGTGAACGCTGCGGTGGCGGTCGAAGCGATCCGCACCGCCCAGGGCAAGTTCGGCAAGCGCCCGCTCAATGGCGAAGAAGGGCGCTGGGGCCTGGAGCACCTGAACATCGACGACGCCCGGCTCAAGGCCATGGGTTACCTGGGGTTGATGCAGAACCTCAAGCTGTCCTGCCGCGATCACGAGGGCGGCGGTTCGGCGCGGGTACAGCAGTGGGACGGCGCCCACTGGACCCTGATCAGCGCCTGGATCGCCGCCGACCGCGCCTTGCTGCGGCCGCTGATCGACGAGAAGTCGGCGGCGTTCGCCAAGGAGAAGAACCTCACGCCACGCAGCTGCACCGGGGATGAATGACACATGAGCCAGACCGCTCCGGCCGCCACGGCCGACGACCTGTTGCAGGTGCGCGATATCGAGGTGATCTACGACGGGGCGATCCTCGCGGTGGCCGGGGTTTCCCTGGGCGTGCCCGAGGGCGGCATCGTCGCCTTGCTGGGGGCCAACGGTGCCGGCAAGAGCACCACCCTCAAGGCCATCTCCGGGCTGCTGCGCGCCGAGCGGGCCGAGGTCAGCCGGGGCTCGATCGCCTTTCTCGGCCAGGACAGCGCCGGTGTCGACCCGAGCCAGCGGGTGCGCCAGGGCATGGTCCATGTGCTGGAGGGGCGCCATGTGTTCCCGCAGCTGACGGTGGAGGACAACCTGCGCAGCGGCGGTTTTGTCCGTGGCCTGAGCCGCCGGGAGCTGGCCGCCGACCTGGAGCGCATCTACGCCTGGTTCCCGCGCCTGAAGACCAAGCGCGGCACCCGGGCCGGGCTGACCTCGGGCGGCGAGCAGCAGATGGTCGCCCTCGGCCGCGCGCTGATGACCCGGCCGCGCCTGGTGCTGCTGGACGAGCCGTCCATGGGCCTGGCGCCGATCATCGTCCAGGAGATTTTCGAAATCGTCGCGCAACTCAATCGCGAGGCGCGGGTGAGCTTCCTGATCGCCGAACAAAACATTAATGTGGCGCTCAAGTACGCCTCCAGGGCCTACGTGCTCGACACCGGGCGCGTGGCCTGGTCCGGAACGGCCGACGAGTTGCTGGCCCGTGGCGATCTGCAGGACTTCTACCTAGGCAGGCACTGACCCGTGAGAACCCCATGAGCCAAACACCCAACGGACAGGCGAGCGGCGCCACCCGTGATGCCGATGTACTGATCGTCGGCGGCGGTCTGAGTGGCGCCTTGCTCGCCGCCCAACTGCTGCGCCTGCCGGGCCGCCGCCAGGTGCGGGTGATCGAGCCGCGCAGCGAACTGGGGCGCGGCGAGGCCTATAGCGCCGTCGAGCTGGGCCACACCCTGAACGGCAACGCCGCGCGCATGAGCGTCGACCCGGACAACGCCGACGACCTGACCCAGTGGCTGAGCGACTACCTCGCCGGCGGCGGCTGGCCCGAGTCGGAGCAGCAGCCGGTGCCGGTCAGCGAGCTGTTCCCGCCTCGCGGGATCTTCGGCCTCTATGTGCAGCAGCGGCTGGCCGAAGCCCAGGCGATCGGCGCCTTGCAGGGCTCGACGGTGACGCATGTGCGCGCCGAGGCGGTGGATTTGCAGGCCGACGCCGAGGGTGCCTGGTTGACCCTCGACGACGGCCAGCGACTACGCGGCGCCTTTGCCGTGCTGGCCACCGGCATGTTCCCGGCGGCGCGCACGCCGCAGACCGAATCCAGCGGCCTCAACGCCGCCGCGCTGGACCCCTGGGATGTCTCGGCCATGAGCCGGCTCGACCCGCAGGCGACCGTGCTGATCATCGGCTCCGGACTGACCATGGTCGACGCCGTGGTGTCCCTGGAGCAGGCCGGGCATCGCGGGCCGATCGAGGTGTTCTCGCGCCACGGCCTGTTGCCCCATGTGCGGCGCCAGCCACCGGCCTGGGTCGATTTCCTCGCCGAGGACCCGAGCATCCGCACTCCGCGCCAGCTGTTGCACGAGCTGCGTCGCCAGTGCCGCCAGGCGCTGGCGGACGGCGTGGACTGGCAGGCGCCGCTGGACACGGTGCGCGCGCATATCGGGCGCTTGTGGAGCCAGGCCACGGATGGGCAGCGCCGGCAGTTCGTGCGCCATGTGCGGCCCTGGTGGGAAAGCCATCACCACCGTTCGCCGCCGCTGAGCGCCGAGCTGGTGGCGCGTTTGCATGGGGAAGGGCGGCTGCGCATCCATGCCGCCTCGTTCAAGGGCTTGGAGCCTTCGGCGGATGGGCGCCTGGCGATTGGCATCCGTCGCCGCGGCGAGACGCAAACCAGCTGGGTCGTGGGGGATGCGTTGATCAACTCCAGCGGCATCGAATACGACTGGCGCCGGGTGGCCCGACCGTTGCCGCAGCAGCTGCTGGCCCGTGGCCTGATCCAGCCGGGACCGCTGGCCCTGGGGATCCGCGCCGACGCCGGTGGCGCGGTGGTGGATGCCCAGGGGCAGGTCGCCAGCCGGCTGTTCGCCATGGGCCCGCCGTTGCGCGGCATGTGGTGGGAAAGCACCGCGGTGACCGATGTGGCCAGCCAGGCCAAGGCGTTGGCGGCGCGGTTGGTTGCATTGGCATAACAACGCCAACCCCCTGTAGGAGCGAGCTTGCTCGCGAAGCGTTGGGTCAGACACACCGCGTTGTTTCTATCGCGAGCAAGCTCGCTCCTACAGGCATGGCGGTGGGGTTTTAAAGGGGCCCGACACTCACCCAACGCTGCTCCCGCGCCGCAACCCGGATCGCCGCCGCCAGCCGCTCCACCTGCCAGGCTTCCGCGAAATCCGTCCCGCCTTGCCCCTGGCCGCCAAGCGCCATGATCAGTTCATGCACCTCCAGGGTCTTCAGCTCGTTGTAGCCCAGCTGATGCCCCGGGGCCGGGCTGAAGGCGGCGTAGCCGGGCAGGGCGGGCCCGGCCAGCAGACGCTGGAAGCCGCTATCGCCGATACGGTACAGGCGCAGTTCGTTGAGGCGCTCCTGGTCGAAGGCCAGGGTGCCGCGGGTGCCGCTGATCTCGAAACTCAGGTGGTTCTTGTAGCCATGCTTGAGCCAGCTGCTGCTGAAGGTCCCGCGGGCGCCGCTGGCGAAACGCAGCAGGGCGTGGGCCTGGTCGTCCACGGCGATCGGGCGCTGTTCCTGGCTGCCGGCGCTGGCCGGGCGCTGGTGGTGCACGGTCTGGCTGTCGGCGCAGACCGCCTCGACCTCACCCAGCAGATAACGCGCCATGGCCAGCAGATGGCTGCCCAGGTCGGCCAGGGCGCCGCCGGCGTGTTGTGGCTCGCAGCGCCAGGAGAAGGGCGAGGCCGGGTCGGCCATGAAGTCTTCGCTGAACTCGCCCTGGAAGCTGACGATCTGCCCCAGTTCGCCGCTGTCGATCAGCGCCTTGGCCTGCACGATCATCGGGTTGTGCTGATAGTTGTAGCCGACCCGGGTGACCACCCCGGCGGCCTGGGCCGCTTGCTGCATCTGCTGCGCCTGCTCGACGCTGACCGCCAGGGGTTTTTCGCAGTACACCGCCTTGCCGGCCTTCAGCGCGGCCATGGCCATGGGGAAGTGCAGGTGATTGGGCGTGGTGATCGCCACCAGATCGACCCTGGGGTCGTCGATCAGCCGTTGCCAGTCGCTGTGGGCCCGGGCAAATCCCCAGGCCGCGGCGCAGTGTTCGGCGCGCTGGCTGTCGGCATCGGCCAGCGCCGCCAGGTGCAGGCGCACCGGCAATTCGAATACCGCACTGACATTACGAAACGCCAGCGCATGGGCCCGCCCCATGAAGCCGGTGCCGATCAAGCCTATTCCAAGTTCACCCATAGCCGGACCTTTCAGAATTCTTATTGTAGGGAGTGCTATTTATGGAATAAAAATTCGGTAATTGCAATCTGTGGAATAAATTTTCAGTGGCGCGCCGCTGACGGCCAGGGCTTGGTTGAGTGTGGTTCTCTGCTGGGTGCTGAGTGGGCTCAATTGAGCCAGCCAGTGGTGAAAGGCTTGCGTATGCATGAAAGGTAGACCTCCTGGGTGGATGCCTACCTTTCAGACGTGTTCTGGCAACAGGCTATTGAGGCATAGTTTTTTTATGTCTCGGCCTCGGCTCCGCATGCCCTGGTCACATCAAAAGAGCCTGTTCCACAGGCGTTTGGCCGCATTCGGCTGTTCCGCCCGCTCGCCGGTCGATTGAGGTGCCGAGGGCGGCGGTGAAGGCCGCGCAGCGGACGGGCGCGGCGCCTGGCCACTGCGTTTACGCTGCTCATGCTGGTCCCGGAGTGCGAGTAGTTCGGGGCTGTCCGGACGGGCTTCCAGGCCATGCTTGATATAGGCCCGCGCCAGGTCGCGATCACCCTTGGCATACGCGCTTTCGCTCATCTCGGCGTAGAGCAGCGCCACCTGGTTCAACCCGGCCAGCGCCTGGGCGTTCCCCGGCTCCAGGCCGAGCATCTGCCGGTAATAGAACACCGCGCTGTCATCCTCGGGTTCCAGCAGGTGTTCTTCGGCGATGCGCTGCTCGGCCAGTTGCCGGTAGCCGGCGATCCGCGCCGCGGCTACCCGTTGCAGTCCTTGCCGGGCCTGCGCGCTGGCTTCGTCGAGCTGCAAGGCCTGGTTGAAGAAATACTCGGCATTGTCCTGCGCCGGCTCGACCAGCTGGCCCGCCGCCAGGCGCTGTTCGCCACGTGCCAGCAGCTCGCCGATCTCGAACCGCTGCTGCAGGTACAGGCCGGTGCCGCTGGCAGCGCCGAGCAGCAGCAGGCCGCCGAGTGCCCACAGCGCCAGGCGCCTGTTCGGGCTGCGCCGGCGGGCGGGCTCGGGCTCCGCCTGGGGCGGCGCAGGATCGACCAGGGCCGGCGCGAAGCGGGTAGATTCCAGCGCCACCTCGCTGGGCTCGTCCGGTTCGTCCGGTTGCTCTGGCTGGTCCAGCTCATCGAGTGCCTGCAGCAGCGCCCGGCAGTCGGCGAAGCGCTGGTTGGGGTCCTTCGCCAGCATCCGCTCGAGCACCGCCTTGTACGGGCTGATGTGCGCCGGCAAGCTCGGCGCCGGCATCTGCACGTGGTTCATCACGGTCTGGGTATAGCTGGCGCCGCGGAACGGATTGGTGCCGATGAGCATCTCCAGGAAGATCACGCCCAGGCTGTAGATGTCGGTGCGGATATCCAGCGGTTGGCACTGCGTCTGTTCCGGGCTGCTGTAGGCCGGGCTGCCGACCGCGATCCCGAGCCCGGTGAGCTCGCTGTCCATCTCCAGCGCCTTGGCGATGCCGAAATCGGTGATCACCACCGTGCCGTCGCTGCGAAAGAGGATGTTCGCCGGCTTGATATCGCGGTGGATCAGGCCCTGCTCATGCACCACGGCCAGGCCGGTGGCGATCTGCCGGACGATATCCAGGGCGCGCGTCGGCTCGAACACCTCGCCCTTGTGCCGGGCCAGGTCGCCGCCGCCGACGAACTCCATGGCCAGGTAGTAGCGACCATCGGCCAGTCTGTTGATGTCGTGGATGGTGATGATCGTGGGGTGGTGCAACGAGGCGACGATATGCCCCTCGCGGATGAAGCGCTTGCTGAACGCCTCGTCATTGGCGTTGAGCAGCACCTTCACCGCCACCTTGCGGTGCAGCGACTCTTGGGTTGCCAGGTAGACTTCGGCCATCCCGCCTTGGCCAAGCCGGCTATGCACGCAGTAGCCGGGTATCTCGGGTAATCGTTCGTCCATGAAAGAATCCGTACGCAGCCGCTGATTGAGGTATCACCGATACTGTCGGGCCGGATGTCACCCGTCGGATCAGGTCTCTAATGAATTAAGAGCGGGGAACTTTTCCGATAGTTCCCGGCTCGCCGTCTGCCGCCGTCCTGGCGTTTTGTACTGCGCCTGGCTGGGCAGAACCCCGGCCTGTCGGGCCGAATGTCACCCGTCGGGGCTCTAATTGATAAGAGCGGGGAACTTTTCCGATAGTTCCCGGCTCGCCGTCTGCTGCCGTCCTGGCGTTTCGCGCTGCGCCTGACTGGGCAGAACCGTGGCTTATCGGGCCGTCAGGCCAGGCTCAGAGCGTGCCGAAGACCTTCTGCGCCAGGCCGGCGGCGAGGGTGCTGATGCGGAGCATGGGACGATCCTTCTGGCGGTGAGCGATGCCATGAGCTTAGCGGAGCAGGCGCTGACGCCAAACCCCGGGCGCCGGGTCGAGTGCGCAATGCCGGCATATGAGCCTATCCTGGGGCGCTGCAAGCGACCGCCGGCGGTCGTTCAGCGGCGCTTCGTAGCCCACGGAGGTGAGCCACATGTCACGAATGGTTTCGCTCCTGGCGTTGCTCGGCGCCTTGTACCTGGCGCTCTGCGTCGCGGCGTGGGGGTTGCAGCGTTCGCTCATCTACTTCCCCCAGCCCCGCGCCATCGCCAGCCCCGCCACGCTGCTCAGGCTGCCGGTCGCCGACGCCGAGGTGCTGGTTTCCGTGAGGCCCCACGACGGTCCGAAGGCGTTGCTCTACTTCGGCGGCAACGCCGAGGACGTGTCCCTCAACCTGCCGGAGTTTGCCCGGGCCTTTCCCGAGCATGCACTCTACCTGCTGCACTACCGAGGCTATGGCGGCAGTTCCGGATCGCCCTCCGAGGCGGCCATCGCGGGCGATGCCATGGCCTTGTTCGACAAGGTGCAAGCCGCCCACCCGCGTATCGTGGTGGTCGGGCGCAGCCTCGGCGCGGCTGTCGCCGTGCGCCTGGCCAGCCAGCGTCCGGCATCGCGCCTGGTGCTGATCACGCCGTTCCACAGCCTGCAGGAGTTCGCCGCCAGCCAGTTTCCCTTTCTTCCGGTGAGGTGGCTGCTGCGGGACAAGTTCGAATCCTGGAAATACGCACCGCGCATCGCCGTGCCGACTTTGCTGATCGCCGCCGAACACGACGAAGTCATCCCGCGTTCGAGCACCGAGACGCTCTATGCGCATTTCGCCCCCGGCGTGGCCAGGCTCGAGGTCATCCCGGACGCGGGGCATAATTCGATAGACGCGAGCCCGCGGTTCCTGGAACTGCTCCGCAGCGGGCTGTGAGCGCGCCGGCTTATGCCGGCTCCTCGCGCCTGTCCATGGCCACCTGGCGGATCGGCAGGCGGATCTGCGCCGACAGCACGCGCTTGGCGGCGCCTTCGGCCAGCTCGCCGAGCTGCGGGTGCTGGCTGAGCTTGCCGGCTTCGTCCTGGCGCGGCACGCGCTGGTCGAGCAGGCCCCGCGACCATCCCCAAGACGCTCAGCTTTGGCTTGGCAATGCGGGCAGAGCTGCAAGGCCGGCAAGCCATCCAGCGCTGCTGACGGCCGCGAACTCTGCAGGGCTTGGTTGAGTGGTTCTCTGCTGGGTGCTGAGTTGGCTCAATTGAGCCAGTCAGTGGTGAAAAGCTTGCGTATCCATGATCGGTAGACCTCCTGGGTGGATGCCTACCTTTCAAACTGGTTCTTGCAACAGGCTATTGAGACATCGCCAATAAAAAGGGTGCAATGAACAGTCATTGCACCCATGGGCCGATCACCCGAGCAGGGTCAGAACTGGAAGGTGAACCCCAGGTTGACCGCGCTGCCACCGCCATGGCCGGACACCAGCCCGGTGTAGTTCAGCGACACCAGGGTGTCTTTGCTCATGGCCATTTCCGCAGCGGCCTTGACCACCGCGCCATCGCGAGACATCGGCACGCCGTTCACCGCAAAGGCCGTCGCACTGCCGGCAAATTTCAATGAGGTTTCACGATCCAGGTCGCCGTACTGGTGTTCCCAGCCCAGCTCGCCACGCAAGGTCACCGAGCGGGTGGCGCTCACCGGCAATTGCGTATGACCTCGCAGGCCAAGGGTCGAGAGCGTGGCGTCCTGGCTTTGCTTGCTGCCATGCAAGGCTGCTGCACCACCGCGTTCCTTGAACGAGTCGTTCTGGAAGTTGATGTAGCTGAGGTTGGCGAAGGGTTCGAAAGCCGCCCACCGGGTGTAGCCGATTTCGCCGAACACCTGATCGGTACGCGCGTTGTAGTTGGCTTTTTCATGGCTCGACTGGTTGCCGTACGTCACGTCACGGGAAGTGTCGAAGCGGTGCCAGGTGGTGGCTCCGCCGAGGCGCAGGGCGATGCTGTCGAAACGTTTGCCGCCATAGATCGACAGGTGATAGTTGTCGCTGTCGGCGGAAGTCCTGGAGGCTCCGTTCAGATCGGTTCGGGTGTAGCCGGTTGCCGCCCCGACGCACCAGCCATCGCCGACGTCGGTGTCCAGGCCGAGCAGGACGCCGGTGGTGGAGGTGCTGTAGCGCGTGGCGTTGTGATCGGCGTCGACTTGCCTGTGGCCGCCGAGCAATTGCACCCAGCCACCATTGCTGCTGGCCTGGATATCCCTATCGATATCCAGGGCCTGAGCCTGTTGCAGGCGGCCGTTGACTGCGTCACGCAGGTAACGGCTGTCAGCGATCTGCGCAGCGGCGATGTCGGCGTGCACCTGGCCATCGAGCTGGTTGAAGGCTTGTCGCGCCAGTTCCGCCGAGTCGGAGGCCAGGATGCTCTCGTACACCGGGTTACCTGCGTTCAATGTGTCGATGGCGCTGGCGACGGCACGCTCGTTACGGGTCAAGGCTACGCTGGCGAACGCGGTCTGGTTGCGGTAGATGCCCAGGTTCAACTGGTTCGGCTGGTAGTCCAGGCGGGTGTCGAGGAACAAGAAGCTGGGGGCGACGGCAGCGAACTGGCCGTTGATACCCTGGCTGGCGCTGAGGATGTTGAACTGCTGGCCCAGGTAGCTGCTGGCCTGGGCCGCAGACAGCAGGTTGGGGCTGTTTTCCATGGAGAGGGTGACCTGTCCGCCGTTGAGAGTCGCCACGCCCGTGCTCTGGATAGTGTCGGTCTGCCCGTTGGCGGCGATTTCCACCGCGTACACCGAACCCGGGTTGAACGTAACGTCGCCGGTGTGCAGGGTGCCGACCGAATGGCCGGGGGCCACGGTACCGCCGTTGTTCACCAGCAGGGTGCCGATGCTGCCGTTACCCGCCAGGGTGCCGCCGATACGGGTGATCACCTGGTTATTGGCATCGACGGTGCCCACGGCGCTGCCATCGACCGTCACGCTGGAGGTCAAGCTGCCGTCCACCGAGAGCTTGCCGCCACGGACCCAGGTACTGCCCGAATAGCGGCTCTGCCCGTCGAGTACCAGTTCCCCATCCCCGGACTTTGTCAGGCTGCCGACATAGGTCTGGCCGGTCAGCGGGTCCAGGCCGCGGGTCAGCGTTGCCTGTTCCCGGGCCATGCCGATCTCGTACTGGAATTGATCGTCCGCCGAGGCCCCGGCCGGCAGACCGTTGACCCAGCCTTTTTGCTGCTTGATCGCGCTCCAGGTGGCCTGTTCGGCAGCGTCTTCACTGCGTCGGGCACGGATCGCTTCGTCGGAGATGTCGTTGGCCCAGATATCGCGGGTGCCGGCGGGCAGCGCCACGGCCAGTGCGCCGACGAACTGTCCCGGGCCCTGCATGGCCTTTTTCAGGTTGGGCAGGCCCCAGCCGTTGACCACGCCTGGCACCTGCGGGGTGCCGGGAGCGGCGTCGTGCACCGGTTGCAGGTTGTCGTAGGTGCGTCCGCCCGTCCGGTCGCCGACCGGGGTGTCCGGGCCGTCCGGGGTTTGCAGGGTGGAGGTGGTCAGCAAGACATCGCGGGCCTGGCTCGCGGTCATGTAGGGAAAGCGCTGGATCACCAGGGCCAGGGCGCCGGAAACGCTGGGGGCGGCCGCCGAGGTGCCGTTGGCGTTGGGGATGATCTCGCCTTCCGGTCCTGCGGACGGAATGCCGGAAACCCCCATGACGCACCACCACTTGGAGGTGCCGCAGCGGTTGTAGACCTGGGCGCCG
This sequence comes from Pseudomonas sp. T8, assembly GCF_024610635.1. Classification (NCBI taxonomy): domain Bacteria; kingdom Pseudomonadati; phylum Pseudomonadota; class Gammaproteobacteria; order Pseudomonadales; family Pseudomonadaceae; genus Pseudomonas; species Pseudomonas sp. T8. The sequence continues at coordinate 1,483,267 of NZ_CP102374.1, read as the reverse complement.
CTCTCGTCATAACCGGTGATGGACAGCCACTTGGATTCCAGGTCCGGCTTGAAATAGGGGAGGTTGGCGTTGGTGTCCGGGTTGGCGCCATGGCTGTCGTTGCCGGCGGAGATGATCTGGATGAACGAGTACTGCCGGCCGGCGTCGGCCATGGCATCCATCCAGGTCTTCTGGCCCGCGTGGGCCTTGTCCCAGAACGGCCGGTAGGCGGCGGTCATGTCCCTGAGGATAGCCTGCGGGCTGTCGCCGACCGTGCCGAAGTGGTTCTCTACGTCATTACGCGAGTTCTGCCCCCAGCTCTGGTTGACGATCGACACTTTTTTCGCCGCCAGCGCGTCGTAGCTGGCCATGAAGGCGTTGTAGTCGAGGTCGTTGGAGCCTTGATAACGGTCGTTGTCGCTGCCGCCGGTGTTGGCCACGAACAGATTGGCGTCGAAGGCGATGCCGTGCATGCCGGTACCATTGCGACTGGCCGCCAGTACTCCGGACATTTCCGTGCCGTGGCCGTCGTTGAAGCTCGGGTCGTACTCACCCGGGATACTGAAGTGCTCACCTTTGTGGAACTCGCCGGCCGGCACCTCCAGCCGATAGCGCGGATGGGTTGCGTAGTATTCGCCGGTAGAGGTGACCGCCTGCACACGGTTTTCGCCTGCGGCGTTCTTGCCCTGGAATTCCGAATGTTCACTGAGGATGCCCGAGTCCAGCACGCCGACGTTTACTCCTTTCCCGGTGATACCCAGGGCATAGGCGTAATAGGCGTTGGTCCGGTCCAGGCCGGAGTTGACCTGGGCTTCCGGAGTCTTCCAGGTTTGCGCGTTATTGCTCCAGTTGCCGGTCGCGGCGGACCATGACTGTCCGGCATTGAGTTGTTTGTGCAGGTCCGTGGCCACACCCGGCTCTATATAGGTATAAGGTTGGGCCGCCGGCAGGTTGGTAATAATCGCTTGGGCGAAGTCGAATATGTTCTGGGTATAACGGCCAGAGTTGCTGAACAGGCGACTTTTATAGCGATCCAGATTGTTGTTGTAATCAAGTGGCTTGCTCGTATCGCCGAGCATTGCACTGATCGACAGGTTTTCCGCCTGCAATTCGTAGTTCTGCTGGAGCAACGAGTCGAACTTTGTCGATTGTGCGGCAAACTCTTTGGCTGCCAGGTCCAGGGTATTGCCTACACCAAAACGCAAGTTGGTATACACGGCGCTGCCCGGCGCGAATGACGCAGCGGCGTTCCTGAACGCAGCCTCCAATACCTGGGGTGTATAGGGCGAACCGGTGGGCGGATTATCTGCCAGAGCCATCTGGCCCTGACCCAGCCACAAGGCGATGGCCATTGCGACAGGGCTCAGGGAAGCCGGTTTTAAACGGTTGCTGCGTTTTCCTGAATCGATACCTGCTACGTCCATGTTCCTTTTCCTTGAGATATGTCCTTGGTCGAAACTGATGTTTCGATCTCTTGTAATAGGCAGGGTGTAAATGATGGGCTGAAACAAAGGTGCTGCTTGGAAGCACGTGGTGTGTTTATTGTTTTTACTGAGCAATAGGGAATTCAGTCGCGGTTATCGTTACTGTATCGCTTGATACTCACTAGGTGGTACATATTAAGAAGTCGACAATCAACGAGTTGTCAGTTGTTGATCCTCAAGTTGTTTTTCTTTAAGGCGCACATCGGCCTCCGCTGTTTTCAAACAATGGTTTTTCACATGAGTGGTGTTGCAGAAAACTAACTGCGAGAGGGTTATAGCATGACAAATGAGCTTGTAACAAAATATTTATAGAGTGCTACGAACTTGATACCAGAACTGTGACAGGTTTGGTTTTCTGTTTGAGAAAGGTTGGGGCGAGGTATGGGGGGCGGGCACTAAAAAGGCAGCCCGCAGGCTGCCTTTGTTGTACGGCGAGGATCGCTCAGGACAGGAAACCGCCGTCCACATTCAGCGATACGCCCGTGGTGTAGCTCGAGGCGTCGCTGGCCAGGTAGAGCACGGCGCCGGCCATTTCGCTCGGGTCGGCCACGCGCTTGAGGGGGATCTGCGCCAGGGCGGTCTTGAGGATGGCGTCGTTCTTCACCAGCGCCGAGGCGAACTTGGTGTCGGTCAGGCCCGGCAGCAGGGCATTGCAGCGGATGCCGAACTGCGCGCATTCCTTGGCGAAGACCTTGGTCATGTTGATCACCGCCGCCTTGGTCACCGAGTAGATGCCCTGGAAGATGCCGGGGGATACGCCGTTGATCGAGGCCACGTTGATGATGCTGCCGCCGCCGTTGTCGCGCATCAGCTTGCCGGCTTCCACCGACATGAAGAAGTAGCCGCGGATGTTGACGTCGACGGTCTTCTGGAAGGCGCCGAGGTCGGTGTCCAGCACGTTGCAGAACTGCGGGTTGGTGGCGGCGTTGTTGACCAGGATGTCCAGGCGCCCGAACTGTTCGCGGATGCCGGCGAACACCTGGCTGATCTGCTCCATCTCGCCGATATGGCAGGCGATGGCGGTGGCCTTGCCGCCAGCGGCGATGATGGCGTCGGCCACATGCTGGCAGCCTTCGAGCTTGCGGCTCGAGACGATCACATGGGCGCCTTGCTGGGCCAGCAGCTTGGCGATGGCTTCACCGATGCCGCGGCTGGCGCCGGAGACGAAAGCGATCTTGCCGTCGAGGTCGAACAACTGAGTCTTGGACATGGTTTTTCCTTATTGTGTGCCTGGCGCCGGGACGATCAGAGGCTGGATTTTTGGATGATCTGCAGGCTCATCTGCTCCAGCAGCTTGTTCATGTGGATGAACTGCGCGAAGCGTTTGTCCTGGGTCTGGCCATGGAAGAAGCGGTAGTAGATCTGCTGCACGATGCCGGCCAGGCGGAACAGGCCGTAGGTGTAGTAGAAGTCGAAATTGCCGATCTGGATGCCGGCGCGCTCGGCGTAATAGTCGACGAACTGCTGGCGGGTCAGCATGCCCGGGGCGTTGCTCGGCTGGCGGCGCATCAGTTGCACCGGCGCCGGGTCGCTGGCTTCGATCCAGTAGGCCAGGGTGTTGCCCAGGTCCATCAGCGGGTCGCCCAGGGTGGTCAGCTCCCAGTCCAGCACGCCGATGATCTGCATCGGGTTGGCCGGGTCGAGGATCACGTTGTCGAAGCGGTAGTCGTTGTGCACGATGCTGGAGGTCGGGTGATCGGCCGGCATCTTGTCGTTGAGCCAGGCCTTGACCGCTTCCCACTTGGGCGCGTCGGGGGTCAGGGCTTTCTCGTAGCGGTCGCTCCAGCCCTTGATCTGGCGTTGCACATAACCTTCGGGCTTGCCCAGGTCGCTCAGGCCGCAGGCCTTGTAGTCGACGCGGTGCAGCTCGACGAACTTGTCGATGAAGCTCTTGCACAGGGCTTCGGTCCTGGCCGCGTCGAAACCCAGCTCCGGCGGCAGGTCGGAGCGCAGGATGATGCCCTTGACCCGCTCCATCACATAGAACTCGGCGCCGATCACCGATTCGTCGGTGCAGTGCACATAGGCTTTCGGGCAATACGGAAAGCCGTCCTTGAGCTGGTTGAGGATGCGGTATTCGCGGCCCATGTCGTGGGCCGACTTGGCCTTGTGGCCAAAGGGCGGGCGGCGCAGGACGAATTCCTGCTCCGGGTATTCCAGCAGGTAGGTCAGGTTCGAAGCGCCGCCCGGAAACTGGCTGATCTGCGGGGTGCCGGTCAGGCCCGGAATATGTGCCTTGAGGTACGGATCGATCAGGTTGGCATCGAGTTCCTCGCCGGAGCGAGTACGGGTGGACTGGTCAGTAAGCGCCATGCTTATCCCTTCTGCTTATTCTGGAGGCCAGAGATTATTGACTAATCTAATGCGCCCACCTGAGCGCCACAATCGCCGAAGGGCTTTATAGGTGAGCGTGTTGCCGGACAATCATTGCTTTTGATACAAGCGTTTGAATGTGCCCGGCTTCACTCTAGTCCAGATCGCGGGGCCTGAATGAGCATTCCGACCGGGCTCGCGCATCGACAGCCGGTTGCTGCGCTGCGGCATGACCTGCACAGCGCCGCGGGCGCCTTTGGTAGCGCGCCTGGTTCAGTTCGGCGCAGGCAGGGCGATGGGGGTCAACAGCGGCTGGCCGCTGAAATGGGCGACGAGGTTCTTGCCCACCAGCTCCACCGTGGCCTGGGTCGCTTCCGGCGACAGCCCGGCGACGTGCGGCGTCAGCACCACATTGTTCAGGGTCTTCAAGGCATCCGGCACCCGCGGCTCGTCGTCGAACACGTCCAGGGCCGCGCCGGCGATGCTGCGTTGCTCCAGGGCCTGCAGCAGGTCGGCGGTATTCACCACGCTGGCGCGGGCGATGTTCACCAGGAACCCCTCCGGGCCCAGGGCCTGCAGCACGGCTTTGTCGATCAGCTGGCGAGTGCCCAGGCCGCCGGGCGTGGCGACTATCAGGAAGTCCGAATGCCGCGCCAGTTCGGTCGGGGTCGGGCAGAAACTGTAGGGCACGTCGCTGCGGATCTGCCGGTTGTGGTAGCTGACGCTCATGTCGAAGCCATTGGCGCAGCGCTTGGCGATGGCCAGGCCGACGGCGCCAAGGCCGAGGACACCCAGGCGCTTGCCGGCCAGGGAAGGGCGCATGACTTTCGGCCATTCGCCGCGTCGCACGGCGGCATCGGCGCGGGGAATGTCACGCACCAGGGACAGCAGCAGGGCCATGGCGTGGTCGGCCACCGACGAGGCGTTGACCCCGGCGCCGTTGCTCACCGCGATCCCGCGGTTGCTCGCCGCTTGCAGGTCGACCTGCTCGTAGCCAGCGCCGATCACACAGATGATTTCCAGGTGCGGCAGGGCGGCGATTTCTTCGGCGGTCAGGCCCAGCGGGCCGCGGGTGAGCACGGCGTTGATCTGCCCGGCATGGGCCTTGATGGCGGCCGCCCGTTCGCTGGGCGTCGGCGCGAGGATCAGGTGGAAGCCCTGGTTTTCCAGGATCCACAGGTAGTCATTGATGGTTTCGACGAGGACCAGAACGGTGGCGGGCATGCGTGTCTCCTGAAGGACTGAAGAGGGACGGACGGCGTACGGCACATCGACGACAACCGGCGTACAGCTCCTGGAGCTGCTGTACCGTGATAAACCACTCAAGCGCTCAAGATTGCGGATTGCAGGGCACTTTGGCAAGGCGCAGTCGCGGGTTTTTCCCGCGGCTGCGGCCTGGAATGCATCGCCGTCCTCAAGGGCCTGATCGCCGGCAAGCCTGGCTCCTACAGAAGCAGCGGCGATCACGGTCTCGCGCCTGACATGGCTTCTGTAGGAGCGAGGCTTGCCCGCGATGACGGACTGGAGGGCACCACTGCGCTCAAGGGCCTGATCGCCAGCAATCGAGCGTCGACCGGCCGTTCCTACAAAGAGGGCATTCAGAAGCGGATATCAGCAGTTTTCACTCGCCGGACAAAGGCGCCGTCCAGGGTCGCGTTGTGGTGCTCGATGATCGCCCGGGCCGGCAGCGCCGGGGTGTCCATGCAGGTATGGGCATCCTCCACCAGCACGGCGGCGAACCCCAGGTCCAGGACGGCGCGGCAGGTCGCGTCGATGCAGTACTGGGTCTTCATGCCGACAATCACCAGCTCATCGATCTGCTCGGCCCGCAGCTGTTCGGCCAGCCCGGTGCCGACAAAACTATTGGGGCGGGTTTTGTCCAGCCGCTGGTCGCTGGCCTCGAGCTGCAATTGCGGCAGCAGTTGCCACGGCGCGCTGCCGGCGGCGATGGGCGAACCTTGCGGGCCGGTATGGCGTACGGCGATCACCGGCGCGCCGGCCTGCCGGGCGCGGTGGATCAACTGGTTGATGTTGTCGAGCACGCGCTGCCCCTCGAAGGGCTGCTCTGGTCCGTGAAACAGGCCGACCTGCATGTCGACGATCAGCAGGGCGGGGCGCTGGGCCTGGGGTGACGGCATGGTGTTTCTCCTTGTGAGCCAGCTGGACGGAGAAACAAAAGGCCCCGTCCATTGCTGGCGGGGCCTTGGGTTCGACTGCGCTGTTGTCAGCTCATGCAGCGACCACACGACCCGCCGGAAGCGGTCGTGGTGGTAGTGCGGGTGAGGCGGCGCGGGAAAGGATTCATGGCGCCGATCATGGGGCCGGGGTTCGCGCACTGTCAATCCGAGGGGATGCTGGTTTGAGTGTCCGGGCATTGGCGGTTTTCAGCCGTCGGGCGAAGGCGCCGAAGGCCTGGTGCCGCTTTTTGCAGCGCTGCATCAGCGAGCCGGGCGGGCGGGTAATCGAAGGGCGCCGTGGGCTACGCTGAGCTTGCTTGAGTGTCTTGAGCGGATGCGGGCAGCGCTCCTGACCAGCAGGTCGCTTTCAGGACACGATGGGTCGCCTGGGTGCAATCGCCGGGCTATGGTGATGGGCAAGCTTCCAGGATGCCCCGGACCCGGTGCGCCAAGACACTTGGCCGGAGAGCAAGAATGGCGACCGAGGATCCACGCCTCCGTGACGTGGTCGGGCGCTGCAGCCGAAGACTCCGGACGGCTGCCGCTATGCGGCGGTGGCGTTCGAGATGCCGAGGTACGTTTATGTCTGATGACACGCTTCACCTGCCTTTGATTCACAGCGTATTGGAGCGCGAAAAGGACACTCCCGGTGCCTTGCTGCCCATTCTCCACGCCATTCAGGACGGTTGTGGGTACATCCCCGACACCGCCATCCCCGAGATCGCCCATGCCCTCAACCTCAGCCTGGCTGAAGTGCACGGCGTGATCAGCTTCTACCACGATTTCCGTACCACACCGCCCGCGCGCCATACCCTGCGCCTGTGCCGGGCCGAGTCCTGCCAGAGCCGGGGCGCCGAACACCTGGCTGCGCAGCTGCGCGAACAACTGTTGCTGGACGACCATGGCACCACCGCCGACGGCAGTATCAACCTGCGTCCCGTCTATTGCCTGGGGGCCTGCGCCTGTTCGCCGGCCCTGGAACTGGACGGCGAGCTGCACGCCCGGATCACCCCCGAGCGCCTGCGCCAGCTGGTCAGTGGCTGCCTGGAGGATGGCGCATGCTGAAGCTCTATATCCCCCGCGATTCGGTGGCCCGTGCCGTGGGCGCGGACAAGGTGGCCGTGGCGCTGGTGCGTGAGGCCGAACGTCGACAACTGCCCTTGGAGCTGTGCCGCACCAGCTCCCGTGGCCTCTATTGGCTGGAGCCGCTGCTGGAAGTGGACAGCGCCGACGGCCGCCTGGGTTTCGGCCCCCTGACCGCGGAGGACGTGCCGAGCCTGCTCGACGCCCTGGCGGCAGATCCCGGCAGCCATCCCTTGGCCCTGGGGCCGGTGGAAGAGATCCCTTATTTGAAGAGCCAGCAGCGCCTGCTGTTCGCTCGGGCCGGCATCACTCAACCGCTGTCCCTGGACGACTATCGCGCCCAGGGCGGTTTCCGCGGCCTGGCCCGGGCCATCCAGATGACGGGCGATGAGGTGGTCGCCAGCGTGCTCGACTCCGGCCTGCGCGGCCGGGGTGGCGCGGCCTTTCCGGCGGGTATCAAGTGGCGCACCGTGCGCGAAGCCGCGGGTGCCCAGAAATATGTGGTCTGCAATGCCGATGAAGGCGACTCCGGCACCTTCGCCGACCGCATGCTGATGGAGGGCGACCCCTTCCTGTTGATCGAAGGCATGATCATCGCCGGCATCGCCGTGGGCGGCAGCAAGGGCTATATCTACGTGCGCTCGGAATACCCGGACGCCATCGGCACCCTGAACGAGGCCCTGCGCATCGCCCGCGAGGCCGGTTACCTGGGGGCGAACGTGGGCGGTAGTGGCCGCCCCTTCGAGCTGGACGTGCGGGTGGGGGCCGGGGCCTACATCTGCGGTGAGGAAACGGCGCTGCTGGAGTCCCTCGAAGGCAAGCGCGGCACGGTTCGCGCCAAGCCGCCGCTGCCGGCGCTGCAGGGCCTGTTCGGCTTGCCAACGCTGGTGCACAACGTGCTGACCCTGGCCTCGGTGCCGATCATCCTGGAGAAGGGCGCGCAGTTCTATCGCGACTTCGGCATGGGACGCTCCCTGGGCACCATGCCGTTCCAACTGGCCGGCAACGTCCGCCAGGCGGGTCTGGTCGAACGCGCCTTCGGCCTGAGCCTGCGCGAGCTGGTGGAAGGTTATGGCGGCGGTACCGCCAGTGGCCGGCCATTGAAGGCGGCGCAGGTGGGTGGGCCGCTGGGGGCCTGGGTGCCCCCCGCGCAGTTCGATACGCCGCTGGACTACGAGGCGTTCGCCGCCATGGGCGCGATGCTCGGCCACGGTGGCGTGGTGGTCGCCGACGACAGCCTGGACATGGCCCAGATGGCCCGTTTCGCCTTGCAGTTCTGCGCCGAGGAATCCTGCGGCAAGTGCACGCCGTGCCGGATCGGCTCGACCCGCGGGGTGGAGGTGGTGGACCGCTTGATCGCCAGCACCGACGCCGCGGCCCGCGAGGAACAGGCGCTGCTGCTGCAAGACCTCTGCGACACCCTGCAATACGGCTCGCTCTGTGCCCTGGGCGGGATGACTTCCTACCCTGTCGCCAGCGCCCTCAAGCACTTTCCCGCCGACTTCGGTCTGGCGACCACGGAGGCCGACCAATGATCAATATCTTCGACCCAACCAGTGATATCGACCTCGGCACCCCGGCCCGCGAAAGCGCGGTGCAGGTCAGCCTGACCATCGACGGCCGTGAGATCAGCGTCGCTTCCGGCACCTCGGTGATGCGCGCCGCGGCACTGCTCGGCACCACCATCCCCAAACTCTGCGCCACCGACAGTCTGGAGGCCTTCGGCTCCTGCCGCATGTGCCTGGTGGAGATCGAGGGCATGCGCGGCTATCCGGCCTCCTGCACCACGCCGGTGACCGAGGGCATGGTCGTCCACACCCAGACCTCCAAACTCGCCAGCCTGCGGCGCAACGTGATGGAGCTGTACATCTCCGACCACCCGCTGGACTGCCTGACGTGTTCGGCCAACGGCAACTGCGAGTTGCAGACGGTGGCGGGGCAGGTGGGCCTGCGAGAAGTGCGCTACGGCTACGAGGGCGCCAACCACCTGGACGAACAGAAGGACGTCTCCAACCCCTATTTCGACTACGACCCGAGCAAGTGCATCGTCTGCAACCGCTGCGTGCGCGCCTGCGAGGAAACCCAGGGCACCTTCGCCCTGACGATCAGCGGGCGCGGCTTCGATTCCCGAGTGGCGGCGGCCGGCGGCGACAATTTCCTCGACTCCGAGTGCGTGTCCTGCGGCGCCTGCGTGCAGGCCTGCCCGACCGCCACCCTGATGGAAAAGAGCGTGGTGGAAATCGGCCAGCCCGAGCGCAGCGTCATCACCACCTGCGCCTACTGCGGCGTGGGCTGCTCCTTCCGCGCCGAGATGAAAGGCGAGCAACTGGTGCGCATGGTCCCGGACAAGAACGGCCAGGCCAACCACGGCCACTCCTGCGTCAAGGGCCGCTTCGCCTGGGGCTACGCCACCCACCCGGACCGCATCACCAAGCCGATGATCCGCAAGCACATCAGCGATCCGTGGCAAGAGGTCAGCTGGGAAGAGGCGGTCACCTACGCGGCCAGCGAGTTGCGCCGCATCCAGTTGAAATACGGACGCGATTCCATCGGTGGCATCACCTCCAGCCGTTGCACCAACGAAGAGACGTACCTGGTGCAGAAGCTGGTGCGCACCGCCTTCGGCAACAACAACGTCGACACCTGTGCCCGAGTCTGCCATTCGCCCACCGGCTACGGCCTCAAGCAGACGCTGGGCGAGTCCGCCGGTACCCAGAGTTTCGACTCGGTGATGCAGGCCGACGTCATCCTGGTGATGGGCGCCAACCCCACCGACGCGCACCCGGTATTCGGCTCCCAGCTCAAGCGCCGCCTGCGCCAGGGCGCGCGGCTGATCGTCATCGACCCACGGCGCATCGACCTGGTGGATTCGCCCCATGCCCGTGCCGACCTGCATTTGCAGCTGCGCCCGGGCACCAACGTGGCCATGCTCAATGCATTGGCCCATGTGATCGTCACCGAGGGCCTGGTCAACCAGCCTTTCGTCGATCAGCGCTGCGAAGCGGCGGACTTCGCCCGCTGGCGCGATTTCGTCAGCCTGGCGGAGAATTCCCCCGAGGTCCTGGGGCCGATTTGCGGGGTGCCGGCCAAACAGATCCGCGAGGCCGCGCGGCTTTATGCTACCGGTGGCAACGCGGCCATCTACTACGGCCTGGGCGTCACCGAGCACAGCCAGGGCAGCACCTCGGTGATGGGCATCGCCAACCTGGCGATGGTCACCGGCAACATCGGCCGCGAGGGTGTCGGGGTCAACCCGCTGCGCGGGCAGAACAACGTCCAGGGCTCCTGCGACATGGGCTCCTTCCCCCACGAGCTGCCTGGCTATCGGCATATTTCCAACGAGGCGGTGCGCGCCGAGTTCGAACAGGCCTGGAACGTGACCCTGCAACCCGACCCGGGCCTGCGCATCCCCAACATGTTCGAGGCGGCCCTGGACGGCACCTTCAAGGCGCTCTATTGCCAGGGCGAGGACATCGCCCAGAGCGACCCCAACACCCAGCACGTGACCGCCGCCCTGACGGCCATGGAGTGCGTGGTGGTGCAGGACATCTTCCTCAACGAGACGGCCAAGTTCGCCCATGTGTTCCTGCCGGGCAGCTCCTTCCTCGAGAAGGACGGCACCTTCACCAACGCCGAACGCCGCATCTCGCGGGTGCGCAAGGTCATGGAACCGCTGGCCGGCAAGGCCGACTGGGAGGCCACCATCGCCCTGGCCGACGCCTTGGGCTACAAGATGCAGTACAGCCACCCATCGGAGATCATGGATGAGATCGCACGCCTGACCCCGACTTTCCACCGTGTCAGTTACGCCGAGCTGGATCGCCACGGCAGCCTGCAATGGCCGTGCAACGATGCCGCGCCGGACGGTACGCCGACCATGCACATCGATGAGTTCGTGCGCGGCAAGGGCCGCTTCATGCTCACCGGCTACGTGCCCACCGAGGAGAAGGTCAACAGCCGCTACCCGTTGCTGCTGACCACCGGGCGCATCCTCAGCCAATACAACGTCGGCGCCCAGACCCGGCGCACCGACAACGTGGCCTGGCACGAGGAGGACCGCCTGGAAATCCACCCGACCGACGCCGAGAACCGTGGCATCGTCGATGGCGACTGGGTCGGCATCGGCAGCCGCGCCGGGCAGACGGTGTTGCGCGCCAAGGTCAGCGAGCGGGTGGCGCCGGGGGTGGTCTACACCACCTTCCACTTCCCGGAATCGGGCGCCAACGTGATCACCACCGACAACTCCGACTGGGCCACCAACTGCCCGGAATACAAGGTGACGGCGGTGGAGGTGGTGCGGGTCAACCAGCCTTCCGAATGGCAGAAGCGTTATCAGGCGTTCAGCGATGAACAGGGGCGCCTGCTGCGGGAACGTCGTCATGCCGAGAAAGCCGAGGTACGCCGATGAGCAGCGAAAGCCTGATCAAGATGGCCAACCAGATTGCCCAGTTCTTCGCCAGCGAACCGGACAAGGCCCAGGCAGTGCGCAGCGTGCGCCAGCACCTGAAAAGCTTCTGGACGCCGGCCATGCGCAGAGAGTTGACCGCCTGGGAGGTGACACACCCCGGCGCGGCGCTGCACCCCCTGGTGCAGGCGGCGTTGAAGGAGAAGGAAACGCAAGGGCAGACCTAGCGTCTGCCGTTGGCGGGCAAACCTTGAACCGGACCGCCTTGTTGCAACCAACCAGAAGCCAGGGCCTTGCCCTGGCTTCTGCGTTACATCCAGCACGAAGGCCAGGCCTGAACCCGAATCCAGCGCTTGCCGCCGATCAATGAAAGGCTGTGCCTGACCCCGCAAAACCGCGCTCCAGACATCTGCACCGGCAAACCGTTCCTCAGCTAAGTCTTTGCTTCTGCCGAGTAATCCCGGACAATCGCGCCCCTGTTTCGGCGAGGGCTCTGTCTGTCGGGTATTCCGACGCGTCCTGGCCGAGTGGCAAATGACCGGAATGTGGAGATCCCACCGGATGAATGATCAGGCCAACAGCGTTGATCAACGCTTTGAAGCGGCAGCCCCAGCGACCCTCGCGAGCTGGAATCGCCAAGACACTACCTGGATGCTGGGCCTGTTCGGCACCGCCATCGGCGCAGGGACCCTGTTCTTGCCGATCAACGCCGGCCTGGGCGGCTTCTGGCCGCTGCTGATCCTGGCGCTGCTGGCGTTCCCGATGACCTTCTTCGCCCACCGTGGCCTGACCCGCTTCGTGCTCTCCGGGCGTGACGGCGCGGACATCACCGAAGTGGTGGAAGAGCATTTCGGGATCAAGGCCGGCGCCCTGATCACCTTGCTCTACTTCTTCGCCATCTTCCCGATCCTGCTGATCTACAGCGTGGCCCTGACCAACACCGTGGGCAGCTTCATGGAGCACCAGTTGCACATCATGCCGCCGCCGCGCGCCGTGCTGTCGCTGGTGCTGATCCTCGGCCTGCTGGCCGTGGTGCGCTGCGGCGAGCAGGTGATCGTCAAGGCCATGAGCCTGATGGTCTACCCGTTCATCGTCGCCTTGCTGTTCCTCGCGGTGTTCCTGGTTCCGCACTGGAACGGCGGCATCCTCAGCACCGCCAGCACCCTGCCTGAACCTTCGGCGTTCCTGCACACCCTGTGGCTGGCGATCCCGGTCATGGTGTTCTCGTTCAACCATTCGCCGATCATCTCGGCCTTTGCCGTGGACCAGAAGCGTCGTTATGGCGCACACGCCGAAGAGCGCAGCTCGCAGATCCTCTCCCGCGCGCACCTGCTGATGGTGGCGATGGTGCTGTTCTTCGTCTTCAGTTGCGTGCTGACCCTGTCGCCGGCCCAACTGGCCGAAGCCAAGGCGCAGAACCTGTCGATCCTGTCGTACCTGGCCAACCACTTCAGCAACCCGACCATCGCTTTCGCCGCGCCGCTGATCGCGTTCGTGGCCATCGCCAAGTCGTTCCTGGGCCATTACATCGGCGCCAGCGAAGGCCTTAAGGGGCTGATCGTGAAAAGCGGCCGCCGCCCGGGCGCCAAGGCCCTGGACCGCATGACCGCGGCCTTCATGCTGGTGGTGTGCTGGATAGTCGCCACGCTCAACCCGAGCATCCTCGGGATGATCGAAACCCTGGGCGGCCCGATCATCGCGGCCATCCTGTTCCTGATGCCGATGTACGCCATCCGCAAGGTGCCGGCCATGGCCCGCTACCGCGGCCAGGCCTCCAACGTGTTCGTCACCCTGGTCGGCCTGGTGGCAATCACCGCGCTGGTCTACTCCCTGAGCGCCTGACCCGCCGGCGGCCCACCGCGCGTTGGCGGTGGGTTGCCGCGCAGAAATGCCTGATTCAGCGAAGCCACGGCCGCTGACTGCGTGTAAAGCGCGGCGCGGCCGTTTTTCTGGTAGGCCGCAAAGTCCAGGGCCAGCAAGTGGTCGCGGTTGACCCGTTGCGGCTGGCCGAGCCGGCTCAGCGCCACGCCATGGCGCAGGAAGTAACGCTCCAGCGCCGGCGTGGTGACCGCCACCACCGAGTTCGCGCCCAGGGTCCAGGCGGTGTGCAGGGTGTGCCAGAACACCCGCATCGGCAGCTTGCCGTTTTCCAGGGCCGAGGCGGCGAAACGCGAGATTTCCCAGGTGTCGTGCTGCCGCGGCAAGGGCCGGTCGCAGAGAAAACCGAACACGTCCGCCAGCAGATAGGGCTGGGTGGTCGGCAGCAAGCGGGCGCAGCCGTGGATCTTTTCCTCGCTGTCCAGCGCCAGGGTGTAGCGGGTGTCGGCATGGTCGAACTGATCGACCTCGTGCCCGCACTCGCGGGTGCCGGCGGGTAGTCGCCAACCCAATTGCTTGATGAAGACCGCATGGCGATAGCGGCCGAGGTCGTCGCGCAGGGTCGGTGAAAGCTGGCTTTCATGCCGTGAAACCACAGTGATCATGGGTCGATATCCTTATCGTCGAATGAAGCGTCAGATCAGCCCCAGGACGGCGGCATAGGCGGCGGCCAGGGTCTTGTTGGCTGCGCCGAATTTCTTCTGGATGACCTTGAGGTGGAAGTTCACGGTATTCACCGAGATGCCCAGGATCAGGGCAATCTCCCCGGAACTCTTGCCGTCGGCCGTCCATTGCAGGATTTCCCGCTCGCGCGCGCTCAGCTCCAGCTGTTCGACCTGGCTGCTGGGGTGCCCGAGTTCGCCGAGGCGCGTGGTTGCCAGTTCGATGATGCAGCGCAGGCGCAGGCGAATTTCGCCCAGTTCCACGGCGCTGATCGCCGTGCATTCGCGGGCCACCGACAACACGCTCAGGGCGCTGTCGGGCGTGTGGATGGGCAAGGTGGCGCCCACCCGCAAGCCCCATTCCCGGGCCTCGCCCCACAGTACCGAGCCTTTGCCGAACAAGGCGTCGCTCCAGACCACCATTTCCGTGGAGCGCAGGCCGTTGAGGATCGTCGGGTCGATCGCGGCGTAGTTCTGTTGCTGGTAACGCTCTATCCAGGCTTGCGGATAGGAGCCATAGATATCGATTTTCGGGCGGGTGAAGGGGATCGAATGCCTGACTCCGTAAGCGTAGAAATCAAACCCCAGGGACCGGACTTCCCGTTCCAGCAGCGCGAATACCTGTGCGCTCTCCTGTTGCTTGAGCATCTCCATGCGCAGGTCGTTCCACCAGTGCATGAAATCCTGTCGTTTCTCCATGGCGTTTGCCTTGATTCCTTGCACGTCAGGGAATCTAGTCCAGGGCAATACGCTGTCAATATTCATGAAGTTCATAGAAAACTCCGCAACTGCCCTGATCCGGCGTCCTTCATCGGGCCGCCCGGGCGCGGGGCCGGCAATTCGGACGGTGGCACTCTGCAAGGGGGCTCATGGCCAAGGCCTGGGTGCGTCAATATGTCGCGCTGTGGCTGCGTACCGTAAAGGCGCTGGCCAGGCCAATAAGGGCAAAAGACGTCCCCGGCAAAACCGCTGGCGATCATGCACATAACTCTTTTCCTTGAGTGTTCTGGCTGTCTCCGGCCAGGGGGATGGGGCAGTTTCAGGCAGAGCGCAGGCGGGTGATGGGTTCCACAGCGGTGGCCGGCTCGCGGGCGCTGGGCAGCAACTGGGCGAGCAGGGCGCGATGTACGCCGTCGGCGGCGGTTCTCGATTCCAGGTCGAGAAAGTGCCCGCTGCCCTCGACCACCGCGAAGCTGCAATCGCGCACATAACGGCGGAACTGCCGGGCGTCCTGCGCCGGGGTGTATTCGTCCCACGCGCCATTGATGAAATGCACATGGCTGTCGATCGCTGCCAGGCGCTGGACGAAGGTGCCCTGGTTGAGCCTGAGCGCCTGTTCGATATGAAAGCGCACCTGGTGCCGCTCGGCGTCCACCAGGGTGGCCATGTGCAGCTGGTTGGCGGCCTTCAGGCGCGGTGGCAGGTGCTTGCCCAGGGTGTCGTTGAGCAGGTGGCCGATCCCGCCGCTGTCCTGCCGCTCCAGCAAGGCCTGGGCGCCGCTTATGTAATCGAGCATCGGCGGGTTGAGGAGGGGGGTGAAGGACATCACCACCGAGCTTTCCACGGTGCCCGGGTTGTGGGTCAGGGCCAGCAGGGTCGACAGGCCGCCCCAGGAGGTGGACACCACATGGTTGACCTTGAAACGCTCGATCAGCGCCAGCAGGATCGCCACTTCGTCGTCCTTGGTCACCAGGCGCTGGTCCGGGTTGTGTGGCCGCGAGTTGCCGGAGAACGGCAGGTCGAACATCACCACATTGAAATGTTCGGCCAGGCAGCGGCTGGTGCGGGCGAAGGCGGTGGTGGTGGCCATGGCACCGTTGACCAGCAACACCGTCTTGCGTTGCGGGTCGCTGCCCAATTGTTCGACATGCACACAGTAGTCGTTGAACGCTTTCTCGATCACACAATGGTTACGCCACATAGCACACCTCCATTTGTTGCTTTTGACGGGGCGAAAGAGTCCGCGGCAGCTGAGATCCAGCTGTCGTGCGCGGGATGTTTTTATAGTCGTGTGAGCGCTTTGAGCGATCGGCGCGGGTTGACAGCTGTCATCCCAAGGCCGTGGCAAGCGGGCAGCGTTCGACGTTCGGGCGAGCGTCGGGTGCCGTTGGCAGTGGCGTGATTTTTAGCAAGGGCGGGGAGGGCTAACAACTACCAGATCTGGTAGGCAAAGACGCCTGGCGTTCTGCTGCCAGAGCGACTAGCGAGTCGATCGCCGGGATAAAAAAAACGCCGCGTATCGTCGTGGGATACGCGGCGTTCTTCATTGCCTTGCAGCCTTAGGCTTGAACCACCGGAATCTTGGCGTTCGCAGCAGCCTCACGGAACTCGGCGATCTGATCGAAGCTCAGGTAGCGGTACACGTCCGCTGCCATGCTGTCGATCTTGCCGGCGTATTCCATGTATTCCTCGACGGTCGGCAGGCGACCCAGGATGGACGCGACGGACGCCAGCTCGGCCGAAGCCAGGTAGACGTTCGCGCCGTCACCCAGACGGTTCGGGAAGTTACGGGTCGAAGTCGAAACCACGGTGGAGTTCGGCTCTACACGTGCCTGGTTACCCATGCACAGCGAGCAGCCCGGCATTTCCATGCGCGCGCCAGCCTTGCCGTAGATGCCGTAGTAGCCTTCTTCGGTCAGCTGGTGAGCGTCCATCTTGGTCGGCGGCGACAGCCACAGGCGGGTTGGCAGCTGGCCCTTGACCTGATCCAGCAGTTTGCCGGCAGCGCGGAAGTGACCGATGTTGGTCATGCAGGAACCGATGAACACTTCGTCGATCTTCTCGCCAGCCACGCTGGAGAGCAGGCGAGCGTCGTCCGGGTCGTTCGGCGCGCAGAGCACAGGCTCCTTGACGTCGGCCAGGTCGATCTCGATGACTTCGGCGTATTCGGCGTCCTTGTCGGCTTCCAGCAGCTCAGGGTTGGCCAGCCAGGCTTCCATCGCTTGAGCGCGACGTTCCAGGGTACGGGCATCGCCGTAGCCTTCGCCGATCATCCAGCGCAGCAGGGTGATGTTCGACTGCAGGTATTCGGCGATCGACTCTTTGGACAGCTTGATGGTGCAACCGGCAGCCGAACGTTCGGCCGAGGCGTCGGACAGTTCGAAGGCTTGCTCGACGGTCAGGGTTTCCAGACCTTCGATCTCCAGGATGCGGCCGGAG
Organism: Pseudomonas sp. T8; assembly: GCF_024610635.1. NCBI lineage: Bacteria > Pseudomonadati > Pseudomonadota > Gammaproteobacteria > Pseudomonadales > Pseudomonadaceae > Pseudomonas > Pseudomonas sp. T8. The sequence goes on along the minus strand of NZ_CP102374.1, from coordinate 1,466,127 downwards.
AAGGCGTTCTTCTTGCCTTTCTTCTCGACGGTCAGCAGGCCTTTCTGGATCGCGTAGTAAGGGATGGCGTGGACCAGGTCACGCAGGGTGACGCCAGGCTGCAGCTTGCCCTTGAAGCGGACCAGGATCGATTCCGGCATGTCCAGTGGCATGACGCCGGTGGCGGCGGCGAAGGCCACCAGGCCGGAACCGGCCGGGAACGAGATGCCGATCGGGAAACGGGTGTGGGAGTCGCCACCGGTGCCGACGGTGTCCGGCAGCAGCATGCGGTTCAGCCAGCTGTGGATGATGCCGTCGCCCGGACGCAGGGACACGCCGCCACGGGTCATGATGAAGTCAGGCAGGGTGTGGTGGGTGGTGACGTCGATCGGCTTCGGATAAGCCGCGGTGTGGCAGAACGACTGCATCACCAGGTCGGTGGAGAAGCCCAGGCAAGCCAGGTCCTTCAGTTCGTCACGGGTCATCGGGCCAGTGGTGTCCTGGGAGCCGACGGTGGTCATCTTCGGTTCGCAGTAGGTGCCTGGACGCACGCCTTTGACGCCGCACGCCTTGCCGACCATTTTCTGCGCCAGGGTGAAGCCCTTGGTGCTTTCGGCCGGAGCTTCCGGCTTCTTGAACAGGTCCGAAGGTGGCAGGCCCAGTTCGGTGCGCGCCTTCTCGGTCAGGCCACGGCCGATGATCAGCGGGATACGACCGCCGGCACGGACTTCGTCGAGCAGGACCGGGGTCTTCATTTCGAAGGTGGCCAGGACTTCGTCGCTGTTGTGCTTGGTGACTTTACCGGCGTGCGGGTACAGGTCGATCACGTCGCCCATGTTCATCTTCGACACATCGAATTCGATCGGCAGGGCGCCGGCGTCTTCCATGGTGTTGTAGAAGATCGGTGCGATCTTGCTGCCGAAGCAGAAGCCGCCCGCGCGCTTGTTCGGCACGTAAGGAACGTCGTCGCCGAAGAACCACAGTACGGAGTTGGTTGCCGATTTACGGGACGAACCGGTACCGACCACGTCGCCGACGTAGGCGATCGGGAAGCCGTCGTTGCGCATCTGCTCGATCTGTTTCATCGGGCCGATGGCGCCTTGCTGGTCCGGAACGATGCCGTCACGGGCCATTTTCAGCATGGCCAGGGCGTGCAGCGGGATGTCAGGACGGGACCAGGCGTCCGGGGCAGGGGACAGGTCGTCGGTGTTGGTTTCGCCAGTCACCTTGAACACGCGCAGGCTGATCTTGTCGGCCAGTACCGGGCGGTTCTTGAACCACTCGCCGTCGGCCCAGGATTGCAGTACGGCTTGGGCGTGAACGTTGCCGTTCTTGGCTTTTTCCGCGACGTCGTGGAAGGCATCGAACATCAACAGGGTGTGCTTGAGCTGTGCGGCCGCGACCGGCGCCAGCTCGGCGTCGTCCAGCAGCTCGACCAGGGTCACGATGTTGTAGCCGCCCTGCATGGTGCCCAGCAGTTCAACGGCGCGCTTCTTGTCCAGCAGAGGGGATTTGGCTTCGCCTTTGGCCAGCGCGGAGAGGAAACCGGCCTTTACATAGGCGGCTTCGTCGACTCCTGGCGGAACGCGATTGGTGATCAGGTCAACGAGGAAGGCTTCTTCGCCAGCGGGGGGATTCTTCAGCAGCTCGACCAGGCCTGCAGTTTGTTCGGCGTTTAGCGGCTGGGGAACGATACCCAGGGCTGCACGCTCTTCGATATGTTTGCGGTAGGCTTCAAGCACAGTATTACCCTCATCAGTGGTCCCAAATGGGTGTCCGGGACGCTCATCCCGAAATTGCCGTACTCATGCGCTGCGTGACGTTTTGGGTCGCTTAGCCAGAATTACCGACAATTCCTTACAGAAGCTGCTTTCAAAGTTTTACGCCTGCAGAACGGGAGCTGATGAGGGTTGGCGCTGGGCTTTCCCCGCTGGAAAGACCCATCGCCAACACCGCTCTGAAGGAACGACTGTGCTCGTGACGCTTTGAAAACAGCTTCTAACGGACATTGGCGCCTAAAAAGGCTGGCTGATTCTACGGCAAAAAAAAATTAAAGGTAAGACAGGGTCTATTGGACTTTGGTGGCGAGTCGCGTTGCTGGGCCAACGTGCGCGAGGCAAGGCGCGGGATGCCGTCGCGGCCGCCACCAAAGTCCAATAGACCCTCAGCCCCTGAAGTTTGAGGGGTGATCAATGTTAGACAAAGGGCTAACATGCGGGCCTGTTTCGCTTTTTTCCGCCAATTGCCTACTTATGCCCAATCAGACGATCAAGACCCCCTGCGTCGGCCTCTGCTCCACTGTCTACGGTGACCTGGTGTGCCGTGGCTGCAAGCGTTTCCACCATGAAGTGATCCACTGGAACGGCTACAACGAGGAAGAAAAGCACGCGGTGTGGCTGCGTCTCGAGCAATTGCTGGTGCAGGTGATGGCGGCCAAGCTGGAAGTCTTCGATCCCCAGCGGCTGCGCGAGCAACTGGAGCAGCGCAAGATCCGCTTCGTGCCGCACCAGTCGGAATATTGCTGGGCCTATCAGCTGATCGCCCGCGGGGCGCGGGTGATCAACCAGCTGGAGGCCTACGGGATGGTGTTGCTGCCGGAGTTTCGCGACTGGGAACTGCCGGAGTTGCGCGATGCCATCGATCGGGAGTTTTTCCTCCTGTCGGAAGCCCATTACCAGCGGTATATCGCCCCGGGGTTTCTCAAGGACGCCTTTGGCGCCTGACCGCTAAAAAAGCATCGCGAGCAAGCTCGCTCCTACAAGGTATGTGCAACCTGTAGAAGCGAGCTTGCTCGCGATGGCGTTCTATCAGTAAACCTATCACTCAATGCTTGCTGGCCACCTCTTCCAGGTGGTCCATGATCACCTCCGGCTTGAGCACCAGCACGTCGCTTTCCAGGGCATCAAGCACCACTTCCGCGGTGTTGCCGATCAGCGCCCCGGAAATCCCGGTGCGCGCCACGGTGCCGATGATGGTCAGCGCCGCCTGCAATTCATGGGCGGTGTGCGGGATCAGCACGTCCGCCGGGCCTTCTTCTATATGCAGGTGGGTATCGTCGATGTCGAATTCGGCCTGGAACGCCTTGCACTGCTCGCGATAGCGCGCCTCGATGGTTTCCTTGAGCTGGAACACCGGGTCGGACGCCGACAGCATCGGCGACGGATGGGCGCTGATCACATGCAGCTGCGCCTTGGCCAGGCTGGCGATGTCGAAACCATGGTCGACGATGGTGGCATGCAGGGTGCGATGCTCGCCGTCGACATTGCCGACGTCGATGGCCGCCAGGATCACGCCGCCGGTCCAGGGCTTGGCGGTTTTCACCAGCAGCACCGGGCTTGGGCAGTAGCGCAGCAGTTTCCAGTCGGCGGGGGTGAGCAGGGCCTTTTTCAGCGGGTTGTCGGCAAAGTGCTGCTTGATCACCAGGCCACAGCCTTCGGCCTGCTGCACGTCGATGATGGTGCCGTGCAGGCTGTCGTTCCAGGCCTGCTCGGTGGTCACGCTGTAGCCCTCGCTCAGCAGGCTGCTCTTGAGCACGCTCAACAGCGCCGAATGCTCATGTTTCTTGTCGCACACCAGCAGGTGCAGATGGGCCTGGGTCACCCCGGCGATCAGCTTGGCGCGCTTGAGCGCAAGGCTTTCGGAATGCTCGGGCTCGATGACCACCAGGATGCTGCGGATGGCTTGCATGGTCGGGATCTCCAGAGAGGGATGAAGGCTACGTTGCACAACTATAGTTGCTGCGCGTCGCCGTGGCTGTTGACGCACATCAAGCGCCGCGGCTGGTGGTCTGCGACGCGGCCGGTATAATCGGCGCCCTTCGCCGTGAACCCTTATGCCGTGAGCCCCATGTTATCTATCCCTGAAGTCGCCACCGTCCTGCCTTGCGAGCACCTTATCTTCAAGGCTGCCCAAAAGGACGGACGGCCATGAACCTGCCACAAATCCATGAGTTCCTCGGCTGCCGCACGCCGGATGCCTGGGTCCGGGCGGCCCTGGCGGATCAGGAAACCCTGCTGATCGACCACAAGAACTGCGAATTCAAGGCGGCCAGCACGGCCCTGAGCCTGATCGCCAAGTACCACTCCCATGTCGACCTGATCAACATGATGTCGCGCCTGGCCCGGGAAGAGCTGGTGCACCACGAACAGGTCATGCGCCTGATGAAGCGGCGCAAGATCGAACTGCGCCAGCTGTCGGCCGGGCGTTATGCCTCGGGCCTGCGCAAGGTGGTGCGCAGCCACGAACCGGTGAAGCTGGTGGACACCCTGGTGGTCGGCGCCTTTATCGAGGCCCGCAGCTGCGAGCGTTTCGAGGCGCTGGTGCCGCACCTGGACGAAGAACTGGGCAAGTTCTACTTCGGCCTGCTGAAAAGCGAGGCCCGGCACTTCCAGGGTTACCTGAAGCTGGCCTATCAGTACGGCGACGCCAAGGACATCGCCCAGGTGATCGAGAAGGTGCGCGCCGCCGAGCGCGAACTGATCGAGTCGCCGGACGTCGAGTTCCGTTTCCACAGCGGCGTGCCTGCTCTGTAGAACGGCCGACGCCGGTATAAAACTACGGGCAAATTGTAAAAAACTCTTAAAAGCATGAAACATCATTGAAAACCGGCCATCTGGGCCGGTTTTTGCTGTCTGCCCTGGTCTCAGATTTATCCGATGCCGCCTATAATGCGCGCCCCAATTGTGCGCACTCAGACTGGTATTTATGGATAACCCGGGTCTTGGCAAAGTATTGCTGGTGGAAGATGACGAGAAGCTCGCCGGGCTGATCGCGCACTTCCTGTCCCAACACGGTTTCGAGGTCCTGACGGTACATCGTGGCGATGTGGCGCTGGCGGCCTTTCTCGAGTTCAAGCCGAAAATCGTCGTCCTCGACCTGATGCTGCCGGGCCAGAGCGGCCTGCACGTGTGCCGGGAGATCCGCAACGTGGCGGACACGCCCATCGTCATCCTCACCGCCAAGGAAGACGACCTGGACCATATCCTGGGCCTGGAGTCCGGCGCCGACGACTACGTGATCAAGCCGATCAAGCCGGCGGTGCTGCTGGCCCGCCTGCGCGCCCTGCAACGGCGCCAGTTGCCGGAGCCGACGGTGCGCGGCGCGCTGGAATTCGGCCGCCTGACCCTCGACCGCAGTTGCCGCGAAGTGCGCCTGGCCGGCGAGCCGATCGAGCTGACCACCATGGAGTTCGAGCTGCTGTGGCTGCTGGCCAGTTCGGCGGGCAAGATCCTCTCCCGCGACGACATCCTCAACCGCATGCGCGGCATCGCCTTCGACGGCCTCAACCGCAGCGTCGATGTCTACATCAGCAAGCTGCGCGGCAAACTCCAGGACAACCCTCGCGAGCCGGTGTGCATCAAGACCATCTGGGGCAAGGGCTATCTGTTCAATCCGTTCGCGTGGGAGCTCTAGATGCTGCGGCTGTTTCTGGGTTTGTACATTGTCCTGGCCATAGGTTTTGCCGGGGCGATCACCGCGGTCGATCACATCTTCACGGCCATCCTCGAAGACCCGCTGGAAGCCTACAACCGCGATGCGGTGCGCGGGCCGGCTTATAGCCTGGTGGAACAGTTGCGGCCGTTCGACAGCGCCGAGCGCGAACGGCAATTGCAGGCGTTGCAGCCGCACTACGGCTTGCAGTTGCGCCTGGTGAACGCCGACGCGCTGGGCCTGAGCGCCCGCGAACAGGCCTTGCTGGCCTCCAACCAGTTGGTGGTGCGGCAAGCGTTCACCGAGTTTATCGCCAGCATCGACCAGGGTCCGCAATTGCTCAGCATCAAGTTGCCGGAAGAGCCCTCGCTGACCCGCTTCTATACCACCGCGGCCTATTTTCTCCTCGCTACGCTGGTGGGCATCGTCCTGTATTTCTGGGTGCGCCCGCACTGGCGCGATCTGGAGCAACTGCGGCTGGCGGCCGAACGGTTCGGCGACAACGACCTGAGTACGCGCCTGCACCTGTCGCGGCGCTCGAACATTCGCGAGCTGGCCGAGCACTTCAACCGCATGGCCAGCCGCATCGAAGGCCTGATCGCCAATCAGCGCGAGCTGACCAACGCGGTGTCCCATGAGCTGCGCACGCCCATCGCCCGCCTGTCGTTCGAACTCGACCAGCTCAAGCAGTCCGATCCGAAACACAACCGCGAGCTGATCGCCGACATGTACGCCGACCTCGGCGAGCTGGAGGAAATGGTCTCCGAACTGCTGACCTATGCCAGCCTGGAACACGGCGCCACGGTGATCAACCGCGAGACTATCCAGGCCCACAGCTGGCTCGACAGCGTGGTCGGCAGTGTCGCCCTGGAGGCGGAAGCGGCGGGGGTACAGATCCTGATCCGCGCCTGCGAGGTCGAGTGCATCAGCATCGAGCCGCGGTTCATGGCGCGGGCGGTGATCAACCTGCTGCGCAACGCCATTCGCTACGCCGAGCGGCGCGTCGAGGTGTCCCTGGTGCGGGTCGGGCAGGGTTATGAAGTCCAGGTCAACGACGACGGCCCGGGCGTGCCGGTGGAAGGACGCAAGAAAATCTTCGAGCCGTTCTCCCGGCTCGACGCCAGCCGCGACCGCCGCACCGGCGGCTTCGGCCTTGGCCTGGCGCTGGTGCGGCGGGTGTCGCAGTCCCACGGCGGCCAGGTCGAGGTGACGGATTCGCAGTGGGGCGGCGCGTCGTTTCGCATGACCTGGGCGCAGCTCGAGTAGCCCCGGCCCATAGGCACATACCCGCGGAATTGCGCATGCTTCTGTAGGAGCGCAGCTTGCGCGCGATGAACGATAACGCGGTGGATCAGGCGGTCCGCGTCGTGGTCATCGCGGGCAAGCCTCGCTCCTACAGAAGCACGCGGTTCTGTAGGAGCGAGCGGGCGGCGATCCGACTTGCCCGCGATAGCGTCAGAACGACCAACACCGCTTAAAAGCTGTACTCCAGCGTGGTCGCCAGCGACGTCTGCATCCGCCGCTCGACAATCGGGCTGTCCGCCGCCTCCCGCCCCAGGTACTGCAGCGCCAGCACCGTCGACACGTTCATCTGTTCGCTGACCGGCACTGTCCAGGTCAGGTCGCCGCCCCGGCTGAGAAAGCCGCCCTTGGGGCGATAGGCTGCGAAACGGGTCCTGCCGGCCTGGGCCGTGCTGACGCCATACCAGGTGTGCAGGTAGTCGCCGTCGCCGAACTGGCTGTTGAGGCTGCCTTCGAGGCGGCCGTAGCGGCCTTCATACAGCGTGCTGCCAATGCTCAGTTGCAGGTGGTTGTAGGCCGAGTCGGTGTCCGGGTCGTCATTCTTCTTCAGCGCATGCTGCAGCGTGGCCCCGAGCTCCACGGTGCCCAGGGTGTAGCCCAGGTGGGCGCCGAACTGTGCGCGGGACTTGATCGAGCCCATGCCGGCCAGATGGTCCGAACCCTTGTAGCCGCTCTTGCGGTCCTTGCGTGCTTCGCTGGGGCCGACCCAGGTGCTGAACGCCAGGTCGCCCCATTCATGGCCCCAGCCAAGGCCCTGCTCGGTATTGAGGAACACCCCGTAGGGGCTGACGATTGCGCCGCCCAGGATCGGCGCGACTGTGCGTTCGTCGCTGCCGCTGTAGCGCGGCAGGCTGGCGGCGCCGGCTTGTAGTTGGTATTGCCAGTCCGCGGCGTAGAGCGGGCCGCTGGACGTGAGCAGGCACAGCGAAGCCAGAGGCAGCGCAGCAAGGGACAGGCGCAAGGTTTTCGGACGGATCGAGGTCTTCATCGGCGGCTAGAAACTCAGCAGGGTGTGGGAATGGTCGTTGGGGGTGGAATAGGAGCTGCCCAGGCCATCGCGCGGTCGCTGGGCGACCTTGCGCGCCGGGACGACAGGAGCCGGTTCGGCGCGCAGGGCGGTCTTAGGTGGCGTGGCGATTTCAGGCGGCGGTTCGACGCTGGGCGTGGGGGCCGTGGGCGGCGTGCCCTGGCAGCTGAGGCCACCGAGCAGCACACCGATGAAGAGCGTGAAGAACCGACCGTACATGACGCACCCGTGGGGAAATGGATGCGCTCATGCTAGGGACGCGGGCGCGGGCAATCTTTGGCAGCTTTGTCGCAAAACTGTCAAAGACTGTGAATGCCCGGCGCTTAGCGTTCCAGGTCCAGGCGCTCATGCCACTGAGCGATGGATTCCTCGGGGTAATGGGCGAATTGCAGGTCGTGGGGATGCCAGTCGATCTCCACCCAGGGCGCCCTGGAGTCGAGCATCAGGTGGGTGTGTTCCGGCGGTATCGGCAACGGTGTGTCGATGGCCGAGGCAAAGGGATGGATCAGTTCCGGCCACTGCGGGCTGAACAGCCACAACCCGGAGCCGCAGCGGCTGCAGAAATGCCGTTCGGCGCTGCTGCGCCGGGCGCGTTTGCCGGGTTCCCTGAGCAGCGCGTGGTAGATCGAGATGTGCTGGCGGCCGCGGACTTTCAGGCTGGCGGCATCGCCGCCGAGGTTGATCGCATACCCACCGCCGCCCTGGGTCTTGCGGCAGATCGAGCAGTAGCAGCGTTGATAAGGGTAGGGGTGGGCGCTGTTCAGGCTGAAGTGGACAGCGCCGCAATGGCAGGAACCTTCGAGTTGCATGACGACCTCCGACGATCCATGGGTTATGACCGTCAGCCTAGCCGCTGTCGGCTGGAGCGTTCGCCATGGGCGCTGGTCGGCGCCGGGTTGACCCTGTAGCTACTTCAGGCTTTTTACTGTCGACTCTCTTTATCAGGAGTGATCGACATGAGCTTTCTCGAACGTTTGCTGGGCGGCCATCGGGGCCGTGGGCATGGCGGTTATCAGGGTGGGCACCACAGTAATGGGCATGGCAGCGGGCATGGCCAGCGCGCAGGTGGCGCAGTGCCGCCCGCGGGCGGCCCGCTGTGTCCGGACTGCGGGGCGAACAATGCGGCCAGGGCGCGGTTTTGCCAGCAATGCGGGACTTCGTTGCAGCCGGCCGCGTGCCGCCAGTGCGGCAGCACGCTGGCCGCCGGTGCGCGGTTTTGTGCGCAGTGTGGCGGGGCGGCGGGCTGAGGCTGGCTTACAGCGCCAGGTGGTAGCGGACCTGGGTCGCATCGTCCGGGTCGATGGCGCGACTGAAGCCCAGGGTCGCCGACAGTTCGCGCATGCGGTGGTTGGCGGGGCAATCCAGGGAGTACATCTGCTTGAAGCCCTGGTCCTTGGCCCGGGCGATCAGATGGCGCATGAGCAAGGCGTCCAGGCCCTGGTGCTGCCACTCGTCGGCCACGGTCACGGCAAATTCACAGGTGTCCGCTTCCGCGCCGATGGTGGCGTAGCGGCTGATGCCGATTTCCCGCAGCGAGCCGTTGTCGTGGACCAGCGCCACGTAAGCCACGCGCTCGCTGCCGTCGACGTCCATCAGCTGGCTGAGCAGGGCCTCGCCGACTTCCTTGACTTCCCCGAGGAAGCGGTGGTGCCGGGTGGCCGGCGAGAGGTTCTCGATAAAGGCCTTTTCCCGGTCGCGGTCTTCGGCGCGCAGCGGGCGGATCAGCACCGGGCTGCCGTCGTTGAGGGCGTCTATCCAGTGTTCGCCTTTCTGTTGAGCGAAGGCGGCCAGGGCAGGCGTATGGATGGCGGTGCTGGTCATGGGCAAGTCTCCGTGAAGGTGCAGAGGATTGCCTGAACATTCACACCTGTCAGGCGCCAGGCCCTTGATTCAGGTCAACGCGCCGCGGTGTCGCGGAGGGTTTTGCGCCAGGAGGCAGGTTGGCCGCGACCATCAGGCCTCGGGCATCAAGGTGGCGATCAGCGCCCGCACGGTGCCGGGCAGGGCCTCCAGCTCACGGACGATGATGCTGCGCTCGCGCACCGCCCAGGCCTCGTCGAGTTTCACCGTCACCAGCTGCATGGTGTGGCTGTGCCGGATGGCGGCCGACTCGGGAATGATGCCGATACCGACGCCGGCCTCGACCATGCGGCACACCGCTTCGAAGCTCGACACCTGGATCCGCAGCGACAACTGCTTGCCGGTGCGCTCCACGTGTTCGCGCAAAAAACTCAGCAAGGTGCTGCCTTCGTGCAGGCCGATGTGCTGGTAGGCCAGGGTCTGCTCCAGGGTCACCGCCGGCTGCGTCGCCAGCGGGTGGTCGACCGGCAGGATCAGCACCAGGTGGTCGGTGCTGAAATGCAGGACCTGCAGGCCGCTGGCTTCCACCGGGCCGGCGATGATGCCCATGTCGGCGGTGCCGTCGAGCACGCCACGCACGATGTCCCGGGACAGGCGCTCCTGCAGGTCCACCGTGACCCCCGGGCGTTTCGACAGAAAGCCGGCGAGGATTTCCGGGAGGAATTCGGTGACCGCCGTGGTGTTGGCGAAGATGCGCATATGCCCGGTGGAGTCGCCGCCGTATTGGGTGAACTCGCTTTTCAGGTAATCCACCTGGCGCATGATCAGCCGCGCATGCTGTAACAGGCGCTCGCCCGCCGGAGTGACTTCGACGCCGCGGCTGTCGCGGTACAGCAGGCGGGTTTCGAGTTGGCTTTCCAGGGCCTTGATCCGCGCGCTGGCCGCCGCCGGTGAGAGAAAGGCGCGCTTGGCGCCCTGGGTCAGGCTCGGCGATTCGGCGATATGGATAAACAGGCGCAGGTCGGCCAGATCGAAATGCATGGGCGGCTCCTGGGAGGGAAGAGGGTCAAAGCGGCGTTCAGCATAACCGAACGCCGGTTTATTGAAATGCAAATTCTCAGAACGCACAGCGGCTTGCATGATCGGGCGCACCATCACTGCAACAGGACCCGACCCGATGAGCGTGACCGACCCCAGCGCCTGGATAGGCCGAAGCCAGCAAGCCCGAGACCTGCTCAGCGACAACCTGCTCAAACGCATCGCCGCGACCTTCGGCGAACCCGCGCCGGCCCATGGCGAGGCCTTGCCGCCGCTGTGGCAATGGTGCTTTTTCCAGGAGCCGTTGGCCGAAAGCGCCCTGGGCGGCGACGGCCATCCGGCCCGTGGCGGCTTCCTGCCGCCGGCGGCCAATCGCAACCGCATGTGGGCCGGTGGCCGCCTGGAGTTCTTCGAGCCGTTGCGCGCCGGTTTCGCCGCGGACTGTGTGTCGACCATCAGCCATGTCGAGGAAAAGACCGGGCGCACCGGCGCGCTGCTGTTCGTCACGGTGCGCCATGAGTATTCCCAGGACGGTCGCCTGGCGATTCGCGAAGAGCAGGACATCGTCTATCGCGAGCCGACCCCGCCCAAGCAAGCCAGCGGCGAGCCATTGATCCAGGGCGACTGGCGCGAGCCTGTCGAGCCCAGCCCGACCCTGCTGTTCCGCTACAGCGCCGTGACCTTCAACGGCCATCGCATCCATTACGACTTTCCCTACGTCACCGAGACCGAAGGGTATCCGGGGCTGGTGGTGCACGGCCCATTGATCGCCACCCTCAGCCTGCGGGCGTTCTGCCGCGCCCATCCCGGGGCCCGGTTGCGGCGCTTCGCTTATCGCGGCCTGCGGCCGTTGATCGCGCCGCAGCCGTTCGAGGTCGGCGGGCGCATCGTCCGCCCCGGCGTCGCCGAACTCTGGGCCGGCAACGACGCCGGCCTGGCCCAGCGCGGCGAAGTGTTGTTCGACCCGATCCCACAACAATAACCACAGGCGGAGAGCCGTTCGATGAACCCCAGCAGCAATGAAGAATTGAATGCCATCCGTGAAGGCGTGCGGGCGTTGTGCGCCGAGTTCGATGCCGCCTACTGGCGCCGGATCGATGAAGAAAAAGGCTTTCCGGAAAGCTTCGTCAAGGCCCTGACCGACGCCGGCTGGCTGGCGGCGATGATCCCGGCCGAATACGGCGGCTCCGGCCTGGGCCTGGCCGAAGCCTCGGTAATCCTCGAGGAGGTGAACCGCTGCGGCGGCAACTCCGGCACCGTGCACGGGCAGATGTACAACATGTTCACCCTGCTGCGGCACGGCAGCGAAGCGCAGAAGCGCTTCTACCTGCCGAAACTCGCCAGCGGCGAACTGCGCCTGCAATCGATGGGCGTCACCGAGCCCACCACCGGCACCGACACCACCAAGATCAAGACCACCGCGATCAAGCGTGGCGACAAGTACGTGATCAATGGGCAGAAGGTGTGGATCTCGCGCATCCAGCATTCCGACCTGATGATCCTGCTGGCGCGCACCACGCCGCTGGCCGAGGTCAAGAAGAAGTCCGAGGGCATGTCGATCTTCCTGGTCGACCTGCGCGAAGCCATCGGCCACGGCCTGACCGTGCAGCCGATCGCCAACATGGTCAACCACGAGACCAACGAGCTGTTCTTCGACAACCTGGAAATCCCCGCCGACAGCCTGATCGGTGAGGAAGGCAAGGGTTTCCGCTACATCCTCGACGGCCTCAACGCCGAGCGCACCCTGATTGCCGCCGAGTGCATCGGCGACGGCCGCTGGTTTATCGAGAAGGCCAGCCAGTACGCCCGCGACCGCGTGGTGTTCGGCCGGCCGATCGGGCAGAACCAGGGCGTGCAGTTCCCCATCGCCGAAGCCCATATCGAGATCGAGGCCGCCGACTTGATGCGCTGGCGCGCCTGCGAGGAATACGACAGCGGCGGCAACGCCGGGGCCAGTGCCAACATGGCCAAGTACCTGGCGGCCAAGGCCTCGTGGGAAGCGGCCAATGCCTGCCTGCAGACCCACGGCGGTTTCGGCTTCGCCAATGAATACGACGTCGAGCGCAAGTTCCGCGAGACCCGCCTGTACCAGGTGGCGCCGATCTCCACCAACCTGATCCTGTCCTACGTCGCCGAGCACCTGCTCGAACTGCCGCGCAGCTTCTGAGGAACCGAGCATGAGCCATACCCAAGCCTTGGCCGGGTTCCTTGCCGGCCTGAGTTACCCGCAGCTGCCCGACAGCGTGCTGGCGCGCACTGAAGAGCTGTTCCTCGACTGGCTCGGTTCCGCCCTGGCCAGCCAGGGCGCGCATCCGATTCCGTTGTTCGAGCGTTACGCCCGGCATATGGGCCCGGCCGATGGCCCGGCGCGGATCCTGGTCAACGGTCGCGGCAGCTCGGCCTATTTCGCTGCCCTGGTGAACGCCGCGTCTTCCCATCTGGTGGAGCAGGACGACCTGCACAACAGCTCGGTGTTGCACCCGGCCACCGTGGTGTTCCCGGCGGCCCTGGCGGCGGCCCAGGACCTGGGCAAGTCCGGCCAGGATCTGCTGCTGGCGGCGGTGGCCGGCTACGAGGCGGGGATCCGTATCGGCGAGTTCATGGGCCGTTCCCATTACCGGATCTTCCACACCACGGCCACCGTCGGCACCCTCGCCGCTGCGGTGGCGGTGGGCAAGCTGATGGACTTCGACCAGGCGCAGTTCATCGACCTGCTGGGCAGCGCCGGGACCCAGGCTGCCGGGCTCTGGGAGTTCTTGCGCGACGCCGCGGATTCCAAGCAGCTGCACACGGCCAAGGCCGCGGCCGACGGGCTGCTCGCCGCCTACCTGACCCGCGACGGGCTGACCGGCGCGCGCAATATTCTCGAAGGTGAGCAGGGCATGGCCGCGGGCATGTCCTGGGATGCCGAGCCGAGCAGGCTGTCCGATCGGCTCGGTTCGCGTTGGGCCTTGCTGGAGACCTCGTTCAAGTTCCACGCCTCCTGCCGCCATACCCATCCGGCCGCCGATGCCTTGCTGGCGCTGATGCAGCGCGAAGGCCTCAGCCATGGGCAGATCGCCCGGGTGGAAACCCGCGTGCACCAGGGCGCCATCGATGTGCTGGGGCGGGTGAGCGTGCCGCAGACCGTGCACCAGGCCAAGTTCTCCATGGGCACCGTGCTCGGCCTGATCGCCGTGCATGGCAAGGCCGGGCTGCCGGAGTTCCATGAGCTGGCGCTGAACGATCCGGCGGTGGCGGCGTTTCGCGACAAGGTGTCGATGGTCCTCGACCCCGAGGTCGACCGCGCTTACCCGCAACGCTGGCTTGGCCGGGTAGTGGTCAGCACCGACGACGGTCGTACCTTGCACGGCGCCATCGACGAGCCCAAGGGCGATCCGGGCAATGGCCTGTCGCGGGCGGAGCTGGAAGACAAGTTCCAGCGCCTGCTGCGCTTCTCCGGCGCACGCACGGCGGAGCAGGGCGCGGCCCTGATCCGCCAGGTATGGAACCTGCGCGACAGCGCGCGACTGAACGAACTGCTCTGAGCCCGCCCCGAGGACGCTTTATGACACTCAATACAACACAACCCCGGCCGCTGGACGGCATCACCGTGGTCAGCCTGGAACACGCCATCGCCGCACCGTTCTGCACCCGCCAACTGGCCGACCTGGGCGCCCGGGTGATCAAGGTCGAGCGCCCCGGCAGCGGCGATTTTGCCCGCGGCTACGACGAGCGCGTGCGCGGCCTGGCCTCGCATTTCGTCTGGACCAACCGCTCCAAGGAAAGCCTGACCCTGGACCTCAAGCAGGACGCCGCCGGCGACATTCTGCAAAGCCTGCTGGCCCAGGCCGACGTGCTGGTGCAGAACCTCGCGCCGGGCGCGGCGGCGCGCATGGGCCTGTCGTTCGAGGCGCTGCATCAGCGTTTTCCGCGGCTGATCGTCTGCGACATTTCCGGTTATGGCGAGGGCGGCCCCTATGAGAAGAAAAAGGCCTATGACCTGCTGATCCAGAGCGAGGGCGGGTTCCTGTCGGTGACCGGCGGCCCGGGCGAGGAGCAACTGGCCAAGGCCGGCTGCTCGATCGCCGACATCGCTGCCGGCATGTACGCCTACAGCGGCATTCTTTCGGCGCTGTTGCTGCGCGGCAGGACCGGGCAGGGCAGCCGCATCGACGTGAGCATGCTGGAAAGCCTGGTGGAATGGATGGGCTACCCGATGTACTACGCCTTCGACGGCGCGCCGCCACCGCCCCGGGCCGGCGCGGCGCACTCGACCATCTACCCCTACGGGCCGTTTCCGGCGGGGGACGGCGGCACGGTGATGCTCGGTTTGCAGAACGAGCGCGAATGGGCGGCGTTCTGCGACAAGGTGCTGTTGTTGCCGGAGCTGGCCGGCGACGAGCGCTTCTCGGCCAACTTCAAGCGCTCGGCCAATCGCGAGGCGCTGCGCCAGATCATTGTCGACAGCTTCGCCCGGCTGACGGTGGAGGCGGTGATCGAGCGGCTGGAACAGGCGCAGATCGCCAGTGCCCGGGTCAACGGCATGCAGGGCGTGTGGCAGCACCCGCAACTCAAGGCCCGCGACGGCTGGCGCGAGGTGGACAGCCCGGCCGGCAAGCTGCCGTCGCTGCTGCCGCCGGCGCGCAACGCCGCGTTCGAACCGCGCATGGACGGCGTCCCGGGGCTGGGCCAGCACAGCGGCGCGATCCTCGCCGAACTGGGCCTGTCCGCCGAGGCCATCGAACAGCTGCAGGCCAACGGCGTGATCTGAGACCTGCAGGCTTGCACGGCTTCTGTAGGAGCAGCCGGTCGACGCTCGATTGCTGGCGATGGGGCCCTTGGGGGTTGCATCGATCTTGCGGGCCTCATCGCGGGCAAGTCGGATCGCCGCCCGCTCGCTCCTACAGAAGAGGAAATCTGTCGTGTCCCGGTGTTCGGGAGCGGCCCCGTATCACATACAAGGAATTCAACATGCCCAACCCTATTGTCCGTTCTGCCTTGTTCGTGCCGGGCAGCCGTCCCGAGCGTTTCGGCAAGGCCCTGGCCAGCGGCGCCGATGCGGTGATCGTCGATTTCGAGGACGCCGTGGAAGAGCCGCTCAAGCGCCAGGCCCGGGACAACCTCGAGCAGTTCCTCAGCAGCCAGCCCCAGGTCAGGCTGTGGGTACGGGTCAATGCCCCGGAACATGCCGAGCATGCCGCCGACCTGGTGTTCTGCAAGCGTCACGCCGGGGTCGTCGGCATCCTGCTGCCCAAGGTCGAAAGCGCCGCCCAGGTGGCGACCGTGGCGGCTACTGGCAAGCAGATCTGGCCGATCATCGAAAGCGCGTGCGGGCTACTGGCCCTGGCGGAAATCGCCCGGGCTCCTGCGGTGCAGCGCCTGTCTTTCGGCGGCCTGGACCTGGCGCTGGACCTCAACCTCAGCAGCGGTTCGGCGGCGGCGCAGTTCGCCCTGGACCAGGCGCGGCTGGCGCTGATCCTGCATTCGCGCGCCGCCGGGTTGGTCGCGCCGCTGGATGGCGTGCACCCGGCCATCGACGATCCGCAAGGTTTGCGCCACTCCATCCGCCACGCCTACGAAATGGGCTTCGGCGGCGCCTTGTGCATCCACCCGAAACAGGTGCCGGTGATCCACCAGGCCCTGGCCCCCAGCGCCGAGGACCTGGCCTGGGCGCAACGGGTGGTGGACGCCGGCAGCCACGGCGCTGGCGCCTACCAGATCGACGGCCAGATGGTCGATGCGCCGGTATTGCTGCGAGCGCAGCGACTGCTGGCGCTGAACCCGTGACAGCCGCAACCTGGTCGGCGCGTTACCAACTGCCGTAGGGAATGCCGTACTTCTCTATGTAGCGTTTGGACCCTTCACTGATCTGGTAGGCGTAACGGCCATTGGTTTTGCCTTGACTCGGTCCTAATGGTTCAACTTCAGCTTGGACGCGGGTGACTTTGATTGGGTGATGACATTCATCTCTTACCCAGACCTGGACAATGCCTCCCGGCGCCAGCCCTAGATTGACTGAGGCCATATAGCTGGCGGTTTGCTGTGGCGTTTCCGGGCACCGACGGGCCGTGGTCTTGCGCATGATCTGTCGGGCCTCTTCCGGGATATCGACCCATACCCGATAGGTTTGCGGTTCAACCACCGATTGCCAGCGCACGAAAATGCGTTTGGGCAGGTCGGCACCCACCACGGATTTGCCATCGATACCAACTCCGTCCCAGCCTCTGGCCCATTCCTTTTCGTAACCAGGGCGGCCACCCGCAGCAGTCCCACCAGTGCGGTGAAACTGTTTTCCGTTGATGTCCTCTACCGTGCTGTCTTCAACCCAGACTTTCATGTAATAGGGTTCGGTAAATCCAAGTTCCCACCAAGGGTTTTTGGGGTCGTTTTTTCCTGAAAGTGGGTCGCTGGCCTGGCAGCTAGTCAACAGCAGTGCACCCAGCAGGGCGATGAATACTCTCATTACCAAAGCGTCCAGTCAGGTACGTGAGGGAACGTGATTATTGAGCAGCGCTTCGATATCAGAAGGGGATCTGCCTACCAACTGCCATAGGGAATGCCATATTTCTCTATGTACCGCTTGGAGTTCTCGGACTGGGGGTAATAGCGCCCGTTTGATTTACCCAGGTGCGGTCCCAGCGGTTCAACTTCAGCTTGGACACGGGCGACTTTGATCGGGCGGTAGCATTCGTCTCTTACCCAAACCTGAATGATTCCTCCGGGGGCAAGACCCAAATAAAGGGATGCCAGATAAGAAGAGCCACGTTTGGGGTACAAGGCGCAACGTCGGGCGGTCGCCTTGCGCATAATCTGTAGGGCTTCTTCCGGGATATCCACCCAAGCCCGATAAGTCTGTGGCTCTACCACAGATTGCCAGCGGACAAAGATGCGCTTGGGAAGATCAGCCCCTACCACCGGCTTGCCGGTATCTCCGACGCCATCCCAACCTCTGGCCCATTCCTTGTCATAGCCTGGGTTGCCACCAGCAGCAGAACCACCGCCAGTCCGGCGAAACAGTATGCCGTTGATATCCTCTACCGCTGTGTCTTCAACCCATACCTTCATGTAATACGGCTCAGTGAAGTTGAGGCTCCACCAAGGCAAGTGAGGATCATTCTTTCCGGATAGCGGGTCACTGGCCTGACAGCCAGTCAATAGCAGTGCGCCCAGTAGGGCGATGAATACTCTCATTACCAAAGCGTCCAGTCAGGTACGTGAGGGTGTTGCACTCGCACGGCATCCGCCGTGGGGGCGTTGATGTATACGACTTTAAGGCTGCCGCCATCCTGTTTGCCAAGCGGGTGGTTCCAGTGGGCCGAGAGATGGATATAACGCAGCTTGAGCATGGTCTCCTCGGCTGGAGTCGTACTGTAGTCACCGGCGACAAATCTGTCACAAAGGGCTTGAAGCTCTTGCGGGATGGCGTAATCCGGATCTTGTTCGTCGATAGTGTTGAAGCGTACGCCGTTTTCCTTGGCCAACTCATACATCACACGGAGATACACCCTCGATAGTCTGTTGCTCATCGGGCGCTTGAGCTGCAGGCCGGCATACACGCGTTTTTGTCGTAAACCGAGGCGATCCTGTGGCAGAACCATCGGTTCCGGTATGACGATCTCCAGCCATTGTGCGGGCCAGCCCTTGGCCAACCAGCGTTTTCTTGTCTGGGCCGCTTCCCGGTAAATCGAGGTCTGGGTCACGTCAGTATTGATTGGCACTTCCAGCGCTTGCATCGGACTGACCAGGACACACTCCTGCACCTCATCCAGATAACCGCCGCCGATATCCGAGTGTGCGCCGGGCAGGGTGATTTCCATGTGGTCGGGTTTGACCCGGCTCAGGGCAAAGTTGGCGCGGTACTCGTCGCGGGCAACCAACTGGACGACTGAGCGAAAGTAGCGACGGTCGAGGTGCAGCTTGATACCTGGAGCAATGGCGCTGCGTACATTACCCAGATTGCTCAGCCCGGCAACCGACGGCACTGTATCGAACAGGCCGATGAAGCCCATGTCTAGGTCGTTACCGTATTGCCGGTTGAAGCGGGGGCTGAAAGCATTGGAGTGGTCGTGCAGAATCAACTCGAGTGGCCCGAGCCAGCGTACGACTTCATTGGCGAAATGTCGGGCCGCCGCGGCGCCACGGCTAAAACCGAAGGTGTCAAAGATTAGCGAAGCAATTTCACAGTCAGGGTTTTCTTGCTGGAAGTTCTGAATGATCACTTTTATGTGTTCAAACGATTGTCGTACCCGTCCAGTCACGCCTGTATTTCCACGCCCTGTGCCAGAGACGATCAAGCTGTCCTTCTCTCCAGTCTGAGTGCCAATACCCTCGACATAGATTGAGCGGAAAGCCCGCTTTTGCAGGCCGTCTCCTTCAGCTCTCTGGTTGGAAAAGTACAAATCACTCAACCGCTTAACATTACTCACATCATTCCCATAACTACTCTCCGGATCCTTCATATACGGCTTGCAACTGCCATCGATATCCCTGGCTTCAATGGCATGCTGCGCCCCGCAAATCTGGCCCATGGCCGAGTTGCTGGCGTTGTTGCCGGTGCCATCAAAGAACACACCGATGCGCAGCGCCACCTGGACCTTTTCAGGTGGTGGTGCGGGCTCTTTGGCGTATTTCTCGTACTGGGCCCAGAGCTGTTCGCCGTAGCTGGGTTGTTCGGTCTCGGCGGAGCGTTCAGCAGAGTGCTGATTGGGGTTGGCGGGCCGAAGAAGGCTGGGCATTGGCCCGGGTCCGTTGCTGGCCATGGGTGGTCCTGGTTCAGGCGAAAGGGGCGCTGGAAACCGTACCGGGAATGGCGGGCGATGGATTTAGGAGGAATCTGCAAGAGGCTGGGCAGGTGCTGATTCCGGCGTAGGGGAAATGGAATTTCAGAGGGGGATTGCCGAGCGCGCGCGGCGTTCGGCTGAGGCGAACGCGGGTATCAAAAATTCAAAATTCTCAATACGCGTGCCCTTAGGCACTCTGCGATCAACCACAACAATAAGAAGGTGAAGTCCATGTTCAAGCTCTCCCGGGCGTTGTTCTGTGCCGCCGCATTGCTGGGCGCCGGTCTCGCGCAGGCTGCCGACCCTATCGTGATCAAGTTCGCCCACGTGGTGGCGGAAAACACCCCCAAGGGCCAGGGCGCCCTGTTGTTCAAGAAGCTGGCCGAGGAGCGCCTGCCGGGCCGGGTCAAGGTCGAGGTGTACCCGAACTCCTCGCTGTTCGGCGACGGCAAGGAAATGGAGGCGCTGCTGCTGGGCGACGTGCAGTTGCTCGCGCCATCCCTGGCCAAGTTCGAGCAGTACACCAAGAAGATCCAGATCTACGACCTGCCATTTCTCTTCGACAACCTCGCTGCCGTCGACCGTTTCCAGCACGCCGAGGGCAAGCAACTGCTGACCGCCATGCAGGACAAGGGCATCCTCGGCCTGGCCTATTGGCACAACGGCCTCAAGCAGCTGTCGGCCAACAAGAAACTGGTGGAACCCAAGGACGCCCGCGGCCTGAAGTTCCGCGTGCAGGCCTCCAGCGTGCTGGAGGAGCAGTTCAAGGCAGTGCGCGCCAACCCGCGCAAGATGAGCTTCGCCGAGGTCTACCAGGGCCTGCAGACCGGCGTGGTCAATGGCACCGAGAACACCTGGTCGAACTATGAAAGCCAGAAGGTCCACGAGGTGCAGAAGTACTTCACCGAGACCGACCACGGCCTGATCGACTACATGGTGATCACCAACGTCAAGTTCTGGACCGGCCTGCCGCCGGATGTGCGCGGCGAGCTGGAAAAAATCATGGCCGAGGTCTCGGTGGAGGTGAACAAGCAGGCCGAAGCCCTGAACCAGACCTCCCGGCAGAAGATCATCGATGCCAAGACCAGCGAAATCGTCGCCCTGACCCCCGAGCAGCGTAACGAGTGGCGCGAAGCCATGCGCCCGGTGTGGAAGAAATTCGAGGGCGATATCGGCGCCGACCTGATCCAGGCCGCCGAAGCCGCCAACCAGGCGCAATAACGACCTGCATCCCGGCCGCTGCGCTCGCAGCGGCCCATCGGCAGCCGCTACCGGGCTGCACTCCACTGGCACTTTCGCGGAGAACCTCAATGCACAGGCTGAGGCGGTTCTGGGAACATTTTGAAGAGGCGTTCATCGCCTTCCTGCTGGCGGCCATGACGCTGGTGACTTTCGTCTACGTGGTGCTCAACAACCTCTACCCGCTGTTCTACTCCATCGGCGATGCCTGGGAAGGGGGCAGCGCGCTGTTCCTGGGGATCGGCGACTTCCTCATGGAGCTGGCCCAGGAGATGGTCTGGAGCGTGGCGCTGACCAAGATGCTGTTTGGCTGGCTGATCTTCTTCGGCATTTCCTACGGTGTGCGCACCGCCGGGCACCTGGGGGTGGACGCGCTGGTCAAGCTGGCCTCGCGCCCGGCCCAGCGCCTGCTGGCGGTGATCGCCTGCCTGTGCTGCATGGTCTACGCCGGGCTGTTCATGGTCGCCAGCTTCAAGTGGCTGATGGCGCTGATCCAGGCCGGCATCGAAGCCGAGGACCTGGACCAGTTCGGCATTCACCTGTCGCATATCGCGATGATCGTGCCCTTCGGTTTTGCCCTGGTGCTGATCCGCTACCTGGAAATCATGTGGCGCATCCTCATGCGCGGGCAGATCAACCTGGGCCTGGCCGATGAGGCGGCCGAGGCCAGCAAGCTTGCCAGTCACCACGAGGATCAGCACTGATGGCCATTCTCTGCCTGTTTCTGATGCTGTTCGTCTTCATGTTCCTCGGCGTGCCGATCGCCATTTCCCTGGGGCTGGCCGGTGCCACCTCGATCCTGCTCTTCAGCCCGGACTCCCTGAGTTCCCTGGCGATCAAACTGTTCGAGACCTCCGAGGCCTACACCTTGCTGGCGATCCCGTTCTTCCTGCTGTCCGGGGCTTTCATGACCACCGGCGGCGTGGCGCAGCGCCTGATCGATTTCGCCAACGCCTGCGTCGGGCACATCCGTGGCGGCCTGGCGATTGCCGCGGTGCTGGCGTGCATGCTGTTCGCCGCGCTGTCCGGTTCGTCGCCGGCAACGGTGGCGGCGGTGGGCTCGATTGCGGTGGCCGGCATGGTGCGTTCCGGTTACCCACGGGAGTTCGGCGCCGGGATCATCTGCAACGCCGGGACCCTGGGCATCCTGATCCCGCCGTCGATCGTCATGGTGGTGTACTCGGCGGCCACCGAAACCTCGGTGGGCAAGCTGTTCATGGCCGGGGTCGTCCCGGGGCTGCTGCTGGGCGTGATCCTGATGGTGGTGATCTACATCGTCGCGCGGATCAAGAAGCTGCCGGCGCAACCGCGGGTGTCGTTCCGCGAATGGCTGAGCACCGCGCGCCGGGCCTTCTGGGGCCTGCTGTTGCTGGTGATCATCCTCGGCGGCATCTACAGCGGCCTGTTCACCCCGACCGAGGCGGCGGCGGTGGCGGCGGTGTATTCGGCCTTCGTCGCGCTGTTCGTCTACAAGGACATGCGCCTGCGCGACTGCCCGAAAGTGCTGGTGGAGTCGGGTCGGCTGTCGATCATGCTGATGTTCATCATCGCCAACGCCATGCTCTTCGCCCATGTGCTGACCACCGAGCAGATCCCGCAGCAGATCACCACCTTCGTCATGGATGCCGGGCTGTCGCCCATCGGCTTCCTGCTGATGGTCAACGTGGTGCTGCTGGTGGCGGGTAGCTTCATGGAGCCCTCGGCCATCGTGCTGATCCTGGCGCCGATCTTCTTTCCGATCGCCATGAAACTGGGCATCGACCCGATCCACCTGGGCATCGTCATGGTGGTCAACATGGAAATCGGCCTGGTGCATCCGCCGGTGGGCCTGAACCTGTTCGTCACCTCGGCGGTGACCGGCCTGAGCCTGGGCCAGACCATCCGCGCGGCGCTGCCGTGGCTGATGATCCTGCTGGCGTTCCTGATCCTGGTGACCTACGTGCCGTTCATTTCCCTGGCGCTGCCGAACTGGTTGGGGATGAACTGAAACGCTGGGCGTACATGGTCTCTGTAGGAGCCAAGCTTGCTGGCGATGAGGGCCTTTGGGGCGATGCTGTTCTTGAGACCGTCATCGCGGGCAAGCCTCGCTCCTACGGGGGCGTGGTGCGGAATCGAGATGGACACGTTTCTGTGGGCGCCAGGCTTGCCGCGATCAACCCTCGTTCACCGCGCCGGCACCCGCCACAGATACCAGGCCGCCACCGTGCGGTGCGGGCGCAAGGACAGGCCGATCTCGATCATCTGCTTGCGCGTCGGCTGCCGCTCCAGGCCTTTCAGGCGGCGGTAGCCTTCGCGCACGCCGAAGTCGTCGGCGGGCAGGATGTCCAGGCGTTCCAGGCTGTAGATCAGCAGCATCTCCACGGTCCAGCGACCGATGCCGCGCAGGCTGGTCAGGCGCTCGATCAGCGCCTCATCGTCCATGGCCCGGGCCGTCTCGTAATTCGGCACCACACCGCGCAAGGTCGCCTCGGCAATACCACGAATGGTGGCGATCTTGCCGGCGGAAAAACCGCAGGCACGCAACTGCTCGAAATCGGTGGCGAGGATTTGTTCGGGGGAGGGGAAGGCCGCCGGGCCATACAGGCCAAGAAAACGCCCGAGAATCGCATCGCCAGCGCGGGCGTGCAGCTGCTGATAGGCAATCGCCCGCACCAGCGCCTCACAGGGCTCGCGGGCCGGCTTGGTCTGGTGCAGGCACGGGCCGACCGCCTCGACATGACGAGCCCAGTCAGGGTCGAGCCCGGCCAGAAAGGCGCGGGCCTCAAGCAATGGATCGGGCATGGAAAGTCCTGGGCAATGGGCGTCGCCAGAGATTAACCAGCAATGCCCGGCGCTGCACTCGGTCTCTTGCGCTGGAATTGCCTGAGCTAGATCGAACGCTGATTGACCCGGCTGGACAGCGCCGCGGCGCTTTCCTTGCGTTCCGAGTAGCGGTCCACCAGCAGGTCGGCGCGGCCGCGCAGGAGCAGGGTGAACTTCATCAGTTCTTCCATCACATCCACCACCCGGTCGTAGTAGGGCGAGGCCTTCATGCGGTCGTGGTCATCGAATTCGAGAAAGGCCTTGGGCACCGAGGACTGGTTGGGGATGGTGAACATGCGCATCCAGCGGCCCAGCACACGCAGCTGATTGACCGTGTTGAACGACTGCGAGCCGCCGCAGACCTGCATCACCGCCAGGGTCTTGCCCTGGGTCGGGCGTACCGCGCCGAGGGTCAGGGGGATCCAGTCGATCTGCGCCTTGAACACCGCCGACATCGCGCCATGGCGTTCCGGCGAGCACCAGACCTGGCCTTCGGACCACAGCACCCGTTCGCGCAGTTCCTGAACCTTGGGGTGATCCACCGGCGCATCGTCCGGCAGGGGCAGGCCGCTGGGGTCGAAGATGTAGGTTTCGGCGCCGAGGAATTCGAGAATGCGCGCCGCTTCCCGGGTCAGCAGGCGGCTGAACGAGCGCTCGCGGGTGGAGCCGTAGAGCAGCAGGATGCGCGGTTTGTGCGCGGCTGCTGTCGGGGTCTCCAGATGCTCCGGCGCCAAGGCTTGCAGCAGTTCAAGGTCAAGGGCGGACAGCTGTTCTTCGCTGTGCTTTTGGTCGTCGCTCATCACAGCGCTCCGATGCGGTCGAGGGCATTTTTCAGCTCGGTGGGCGAAAGGTGGTCGAGGTCCAGGGCGAAGAAGGCGGCGAAGCGCTGGCGGATTTTCTGCACGGTCTGCTCGAAGGCGGCCTGGATCGCCTGCTCATCGCCCTGGACTTCCGAAGGATCTTCCAGCCCCCAATGGCTTTTCAGCGCCGGGCCGAAATACACCGGGCAGGGCTCGCCACCGGCCTTGTCGCAGACGGTGATGACGATATCGGGCGGGCTGTCGGCGAAGACTTCCGAACCTTTGCTGTACAGGCCTTTGGTGCTGACGCCGGCCTGTTCCAGGGTGGCCAGGGCGCGGGCGTTGAGCGTGCCACTGGGGAAGCTGCCCGAACTCACCGCCTGATGAGCGGCCGGCGCCAGATGGTTGAACAGGGCTTCGGAAAGAACGCTGCGGCAGCTGTTGGCAGTGCACATGAAGAGGATTTTCATCGGGGCTTCCGGGTAGAAGGATTGGGCCATGAGGTTAAACAGGCGTCACTGGCCTGTATATATGGTTATTCGAATATACGGATGCGAAGGCGCGTTGCCAAGCTGCCGATAGGGCCGGGCGACCGAACGCAAGCTGCGCGTCTCGGTCCGGATCGGGCAGGGGATTTACCCGGTGTCTATGCTTCAGGTTCGGCGCAGGCCGAAGAGGCCAGGCCTGTCCATGAGGTTTACCGGGCCAGGCTTCATCTCTCTGCCTATGGGTGAACGCTATGCAAACCCCTTCCACACCTCGGGATCCGGACCCGATGTCGCACGGCACAGCCATCGCCTATGCGATCGGCCTGCCGCTGACGCTGCTGGGATTGATCTTCCTGCCGGCCGGCACGATCGCCTGGTGGCCCGGCTGGATATTTCTCGCCGTCATGACCCTGGGCTTTGGCGTTTCGGCCCTGGTGCTCGCCCGGGTCAACCCGGTGATCTACCGCGCGCGCAGCCGCTTCCAGGCGGGCACCAAAAGCTGGGACAAAAAACTGCTGGCGATCATCCTGCCGGCGATGGCGGCCGTGCTGCCGGTCGCCGCGCTCGATGCCGGGCGGCTGCAGGGCTCGGCTGTTCCGGCCTGGCTGGTGCTGGCGGGTTATCTGGCGGTGCTGGCGGGCATCGCAGTGACCGGCTGGGCGCAGGCGGTGAACCCGTTCTTCGAGCCGGGCGTGCGGATCCAGTCCGAGCGGCAGCAGCGGGTCATCGATAGCGGGCCTTACCGTTTTGTGCGGCATCCCGGGTATCTCGCCGCGTTGTGCCTGTTCTTCGGCATGGCATTGGCGCTGGGATCGTTCTGGGCACTGCTTCCCGCCGCGCTGGCGGCGGCGCTGCTGGTCCTGCGCACGTCATGGGAGGACCAGCTGTTGCAGGCCGAGTTGCCCGGTTATGCCGACTATTGCCAACGGGTGCGCTGGCGCTTGTTCCCCGGCCTCTGGTAATGGCAAGGAGGCGCCAGGGCATGGCGCCTCCGCGGTATGGCCAGGGCAATGTCGGGTCTACAGCAGTTGGTCGATCAACACCGCATTGCTATAGATCAGGCTGCCATCGCTGGCTCGATGCCCCACCAGATGGAACTGGCCGCGGCCGTGTTGCAGGTAGACGCGCATCCGGCAGTCGGACAGGGGGGTGTACCCCTCGGGCATGATCAGCTCCATGGTGTCCATGTCGACGTCGACCATGGCCTCCTGTTCATGGGTTTTCTGCAGGCGTTCCTCGGCTTCTTCCAGGCGCAGGTGCAGGGGACCATCGACGTAGAAATGGATCTCTCCCAGCGGCATGGATTTTTGCCCATCGCTGGACTTGCACCAGCCTTCGATCGTCAGGGCGCTCATGACGAGACCTCCATTGTGAATGTCGGGGCTTTGTGGCGCTGCCCCATTCTCAATGCCATCACTGTTCAGACCGCCGCGAGGGGCGGTTCGTTTCCTTGGCGGGCGCCTGGCGGGCTACCGCGGGTCGCGTCAGGTCTTCGCGGGCCGATGGCTGCAGGCGCCAGGCTTTTGCCAGCTTGCGGGCAGCCTTTTCTGGCAGCACCGTGGATCCGCTGTGCCGCACCGCCTTGGCATGCTCGGCAAGCCCTTCGACCAGTGCGGCCCATTCCGGCCGTGGGTCGTTGACATAGTCCCAGCCCAGCCCCAGCCAGGGGCAACGCCCACCGATCCAGGCCTGCACCGCGGGTGTCGCGCGCCGGATATAGTCGGGGGCCTTGGCCGCCTTGGGCCGGAGCGCGCGCGCCTTGACGGCCGGTATTTGCAGCTGTGGGGTGCCGTCTGGCTCCCGGGTCACCCGCATGGCCCCGAGCAAGGCGATGTCGAAAGGCACCGGCTGGCCCTGGGCGGTATAGAAATACGCCAGGCGCCGGATGCTGTCGTAGTCGGCAACGGCGCGGTACAGGTAGGCGCAGATCACCCCCAGCATGGGGTCGGCATGCTTTTTATGGCACACGCCGGCGGCGAACTGGTCGATGTCTTCGGCCTGTAGCCGGCCAGCGGCGAAATCGTCGATCGCGCCGAGCATCGCCAGGTATCTGTCGGGGGCCTTGGGCATTCCGTAGGCCTGGAAAATATCGCCGAGGGGGCTGGGCATCACCACGGCGTACTGACCCGCATAAGGCACCACCGGCGTGGAGGTGCCATCGGCCAGCGCCACCAGGACCGGCATCCCCTGGGGATCGCTGGGGGCGTGGAACGTCTCGAACAGCGAGGTACTGTCCAGTCGCTCGATCGGGTTGCGGGACAAGAGCTTCGCGCCCTCGCCGTAGATGATCAGGTTGGCCTCGCCGGGGTCGCCGATCTGTTTCATCCTGCGGCGAACCTCGGTGGCCGCGGACTGGCGCATCTCGGCGGCGGCATCCGCTTCCAGGCGCTGGACCAGCGCCTTGACCTTCTGTTTCTTCTCGGGAAAGCGCGGGCTCTGCTGGCGGAGCACCACCAGGTCCTGCAGCAGCTCCTTGCTGGAGTCGGGAATGCTGATTATCTGGTCGGCGGGAACTGTCAGGTCGTGCTGCTTGAGCCCGAAATCGGCGCCGAGCATGCGCTGGCGAAAGGCCGCGTCGCTGTGGACCCGCTCAAGGTTATGCTCGGCGGAATCCACCGGGCCGGCCGCCGGGGACGGCCCCATGGTGGCGGCGTTGCCCGCGGCCGGCCAGGGCTGCAACCCGGCGGGGCCCGGCAACGGCTGGGCGGTGTTGTAGAGCACGGCCGGTTCCGGATCGACCAGGCACTGCGGGTTGAGCTTGAGGCGATATTCTTTCGCCCGCTCGGTGGTGCGCGAGCGCACGCACATGCCGAGGGTCGCGGTGGTGATCAGGCCATTGCTGATGGCGGTCGGCTCGATGCCCCACAGCGCATCGGCGATCACCCCGGAGAACACGCATTTGCCCGGAGCGCCGGACATCGGCTCGGACACCATGTAACCCAGCTGCCCGTCCTGGCAGGCAGCGAGGCGATCGAACCTGGGGTTTTCCACTTGCGTGCCTTGCACGACGATCCCGCGCACCGCATCCAGTCGCGTCAGGTCGAGGTTCTTCGGCGCTTCGCGGCAGGCATCGGTGATCAGGGTGATGCGCTGCACGCCGTGCAGCAGCAACTCGGTGTAGAACGAGTCGGCCAGGACCCGGTATTTCTGGCGCAGCGAGTCGCTGAACAGCCAGGAGATCGAGCCGATATTCGTGTCGGTCAGGCCATGGCCGCAAAACGCCAGGATCAATTGCTCGACCACTTCGGCGCCCGCGGGGAACAGCTCGTCCACCGCTTGCTGCACCCGCTCGCGGGTGACCGGGTTGCCCTGGCCGTCTATGGGGCCGTCGTCGACGATCCTGACGTTGTCGGCGCCGAAGCCCGAGCGCAATGCCCAGTCGCCGATCGAACGGGCGGCGAGCACGGCGCCGTCCAGGTAGGCGAAACGCAGTGTCTGGTTGGGTAGCGGCGTCAGCGTGCTCACGCCGATCGTCAGGCAGGTCCGTCTAGTCATGGGCGTGCGCCACCTTGCGCGTCATAAGGAGCCAGAGATCGAGTCGAGGGAGAATCACTGGCCAGTGCCAGCGTGGCCGATCGCCCGGTGCCAGGCGCTCGACCAGCATGATGGCCCCGGCCACCAGCATCAGTGGAATGTGCCAGGCCCCGCCCAGCAGCGGCACCAGCATCCAGGCCCAGCACGAAGCGATGCACAAGGCCCCGTGGGTTGCGCCGAACACCAGGCAATCGCGGTCGGCGGCCCAGCCGAACAGGCCGATCCGGCGCAGGCGGTGGCCACGGTTGAGCGCCGCGCGTTGCCACGGGCTGGCACTCCACAGCAAGGCAACCAGCAGGGCCGTGGCCAGCGCCGCGCCGGCGACGCTCAGTTGCAGCAGCAAGGCGAGCCCCATCAGCAGCGGCCCGGCGGCCATCCATAAGATCGTGTAACCGAGCAGGAAGCCGAGCGCCGCACGGATGCGCCGGCGCGGCAGGCTGGAGTGCCAGACATGCAGGAGCGGCATCGCCAGCAGGGGCGGCATCATCGCCAGCAGCATCAGGGCCCAGTCCGCCAGCATCTGTTGCGCCGGGTTCAGGGCCAGTTCCGCTTTCAGCGCGGTGGGCCAACTGGTGACGATGGACAGCCCCTCCACGGAACTGCAGAAGGCGGGAAGGCTGCGGTGCCCGGCGGTGTAGAGGCACAGGGCCAGGCCCAGCCCGGCCGTCGCGAACAGCAACGGCCAGGGCGCCCGGGTGAAGCTGAGCAAGACCGGTCCGGGTTGCATGAGGCGTGACTCAGCTGACGATACCACTGCGCTTGAGCACGCTGATCCGCTCCACGGTCACCGGTTTATCCGCCGAGACCTGCTCGCCCGGGACCAGGGTCACCCGCAGATAGTCCGGGTTGAAGTCGCCGGCATCGGTCAGGCGCTGGGCCAGGTCGGTGATGTCGATGGTATAGCCGAGGCCGTGGCCGCCGTGCCCACCGTCCGGGCGCGAGGCGACGTTCAGCCCGAACAGCGTCAGGCTGCCGGCATGGCACTCGGGATGCTGCTGCGGATCGCTGTCTTTCGGCAGGTTGATGTAGACCGCAAGCTGCGGCGAGGGCGCGGAGCCGCGCACCGATTCCAGCGCCAGGTAGAGCCGGGTCACCGGCTGGCCCAGGTCCGTCGCGCCCATCGCGGCGATGCCGGTGCTGGTGGCCTGGCGGTCGAGGTCGACCTGGGTGCGTACTGGCGAGCCGCCGACCGTGACCACCGATCGGTTGGCGCCGATCGGTTCGATGTTCTGTTGTTCCGGCGCACCCATCTTGACCCGTGTCACAGCCTCTACTCCTGGTTTCACGCCCGTGCCGATGCTCAAGTCGGCATAACGCGGATGCAATTTGCCATCCTTCAACGTGTCGCGGCCGGTGAATTTCATGCCAGGGTCACCGCCACCGACCGCCGGCATGATGAAACGGCGGTCGGCCGGACCGTCGAGCCAGCGCGGATCACGGACCATGGTCTTGCCCGGAGTGTTCATCCAGGCTTCCCAGAGCCGGTCGACGTTGCAATGGTGCAACCAGAAGATCGGGTCCAGGGCGGCGAGGTACGGATCGGCCATGAAGCCTTCGCCACCGCCGATCAGGCGATGCACGGTGTTGTGCGGGTTGTTCTCCAGGTCGCCGGTCCAGCGGGCGAACTGGGCGAAATTGCCGGTGACCCCGCCACCGAAGCCGATGCTGCCGTCATTGCCGACCTGGAAATCGTTCTCCTGCATCGCCGCCAGGCTGAAGGCATCGAGGGAGTTCGGCCGCAGCGTGGTAAAGCCCTGCCGGCGAGGGTATTTCTTCAGCGGGTTGGGGCTGCCGTCCGGCAGGGTGTCCGCCAGGAACGCCTCCGGGGCCCGCCGCGCATCCGGGTTTTTGCTATTGAGGTAGTTCCAGTACGGAAGCGCCCAGTCGTCGCCCGTCAGTTCCTTGACCTTGGCCGCGACGATCGCCTCGAAGGCCGCCAGGTAACCGCGGTGCCAGGACAGGAAGTACCAGCTGCCGTGCTGGCACTGGCTGCCGTAGGTAAAGTTGGTCAGGTCCTTGGGAACCGGATCGGAATCGCCCAGGACATTGACCTCGACCCACAACTGCCGATCGAAGCCGTGGATGGCGCCGAGAAACTTCCAGCTGTTGCGGTTGGTGATCGGTAGTTTGTCCAGTTCGCGCATGGCCAGCGCGTAATTGAGCAGGACCTTGTTGTTCCATCCGGAGCCGAGTGTTGCCACATCCTGTCGAATCGTGTTCATGAATGCACCTTCCTTGCAGCATCAGGCCAGGTGGCGCGTGTGGCGCCACACCCCTCGCAATCCTTTGCCGCTGGCGACTTCATGTTCACGGCGGAACTGCGCTCATGAGGCCCGCTGTGCTGGTGCGCGCCTCTGCGAAAATGAGTATAGAAGCCCGGCAAAAACGCCATGGCCGATTCCCGTTATCCCGATGAACGACACGGGTTTTGGCTCCTTAAGCAGACGGGCGGGGGATTGGCCTGGGTGTAATGGAAGGAACCTTTGTTCACAACGCCTGCAGCAGGCGCTGCAACTGCTGGTGTTCCCAGATGCTCAGCAGCTTGACCGGGTCGGTGC
Source organism: Pseudomonas sp. T8 (assembly GCF_024610635.1). NCBI lineage: Bacteria > Pseudomonadati > Pseudomonadota > Gammaproteobacteria > Pseudomonadales > Pseudomonadaceae > Pseudomonas > Pseudomonas sp. T8. The sequence goes on along the minus strand of NZ_CP102374.1, from coordinate 1,435,368 downwards.
CGTAGCGCTGCCAGGCGTCGAGCGTCTCGACCCGGCCATCCGGCGAATGGCATTGCTCGCAATGGCTCAGGGTCTGGCCATGGTTGACCAGGGTCAGGGTCCAGCCTTCGATATCGAGCCGCACCTGCCAGCTATCGTCCGCCAGCAAAACGCGGTGGCTCGATGGACCCAGGGTGCGGGTGCCGAGCGCCAGCTCTCTGAGTACCTGGCAGATTTCCCGGGCGGTGAGGGTGGGGGGGCTTTGCATAGGGACGATCTCGGGCATGGACGGCGGCTATTTTGCCATTGTTGCCGGCCAGCATCGGGCGGGATGACTGATTTCTTGAGCCGAAAAAAATGCCCGTATCGCGCGATACGGGCATTTTCCATGAACCTCCACCTGGTCCAGGCGAGGCCATCAGCGGTATTCAAAGAAGGGGGCAAGGCTTACTTGGCGGACTTTCGCACGCTGGACGAACGCCAGGCCTTTTCTTCCCCTGGATGCTGCACGGTCAGGTAGGCCCTCACGCCCAGTCCCGCCAGACAAAAGACCATGCCTGCGATGAATTGAAATGTAGTCATGACATGCCTCCAAAACAATCAACAGCGGACCATCTCATTTAAGTGGTGCCGGGGCCAGCCGGAGTTGTTACAGGTTGTCTAAGGACGAGGTCATCCTGCTGATGCAGGAGGGCGTAACGGCAACGGTGCTGGTTCGGGGTTCAGCTGGTCGGCACCCGGGCTGGTGCTGCGGCGTCGACTCGCCAATCCCGGCCGAGGATGTCAGAAGATCACGTCCCAGTCCTTGCGGGTAAAGGCGCTGATCTGGCTGTAGCGGCCACCTTCGGAGCCGATGTTCAGGTCGCCATTGAAATCGGGATAGATCACTCGCCCGCTGGACAGCGGCAGCAGCGCCACCTTGAGTTTCTCTTGCGGGCTGGAGGTGAACTTCAGGTCGTCAATGTTCGGTGCCATATGGGGCAGAGCATAACGTGCCCGCTTCAGCTCGCCGACATAGCTGTAGATCATCGGGGTCTGGTGGTCCTGGCCCCGGGGGCGGTAGGTCTGTGAGTAGCCGATGATGGTCAGGGTCCGGCCCTTGATCTCGACAAACATGAAGTCCGGGGTCTTCTCGGTGATTTTCGTGCTGTCTTCCAGCAATCGCATGGCTTCGACACCCGTGATCAGGCTGTTGTCTTCATGACCGCTACTGTCGTAGGCGTGAAAGCCGTTGAGCTCGGTCATGGCCCGGATCAGCAGCTCCTTGGACGGATCAGGGTGCATCCAGCGGATGGGGCGGTCGCAACCGCCGAGTAGCAACATGGGCAGGGCAAGCAGCAGGGCGAACAGCGGACGGCTAGTCATGGGGCGGGAGATTCCTTTCAGTGGGTGATACGTCTGGGAGCAACGACGGGCATGGTCGCGCACCTCAGGCGGACTGTCATTCGGTAGATGACAGGTTGTGCGGGTTGCCTACATAACGTTGAGGTTATTGGATCCAATAAATCGGGATTCTTTAGCCGCACACAGCCACAAGATCATCAACAGTCTGTGCCGGCTGAGTCTGGTCGATAATCGCCCGAAAAAATCGATAGATGATTGTTTTAATAAACGATTGATTTCTATTGAGTAAATAAAAGCATCTCAGTATTTCTCCATGGATTTCAGTCGTCTTTCCAGGGATTGGTTCAATCTCAGCTCTTGTTAATGGATCCACTGAATGATTGATTAGCCACCTGGCGATGGCGGGTCCCTCCCGACCGTCCCCGATAAAAACTACAAGAAGGGTCTCGTCATGAATGGCTTATCAAGGGCGCGGAACTGCCTGGGTTCCGTCCGCCGTCTGTCTGTGTGCACGCTGCTGTTTTCCCTCTCGCTGTCGCCGCTATGCGCTGGGGAGGTGCGGTCATGACGCTCGACCTGAAGAGCCGCGTGGACAGCGGCCCGATGAGCGCGTTCCAGTGCCTGGCCATCGGCATCTGCATTGTCTTGAACATGATCGACGGTTTCGACGTGCTGGTGATGGCCTTCACCGCGGCCTCGGTCTCGGCCGAGTGGGGGCTGAACGGCGCGCAGGTCGGCCTGCTGCTCAGCGCCGGATTGTTCGGCATGGCGGCGGGTTCGCTGTTTATCGCGCCCTGGGCCGACCGGTTCGGCCGGCGTCCGCTGATCCTGTTCTGCCTGGCGCTGTCCGGGCTCGGCATGCTGCTCTCGGCCCTGAGCCAGACTCCCTTGCAACTGGCGCTGTTGCGCGGCCTGACGGGGCTGGGTATCGGCGGCATCCTGGCCAGCAGCAACGTGATCGCCAGCGAGTATTCCAGCAAGCGCTGGAGAGGTCTCGCGGTCAGCCTGCAATCCACCGGTTATGCCCTGGGCGCCACCTTGGGCGGGCTGTTGGCGGTGTGGTTGCTGGGCCATTGGGGTTGGCGCTCGGTGTTCCTGTTCGGCGGGGCGGTGACCTGGCTGGTGATTCCCCTGGTGCTGCTGTGGCTGCCCGAATCCCTGGACTTCCTGCTTGCCCGTCGCCCCGGCAATGCCCTGGCGCGGGTCAATCGCCTGGCCCGGCGCCTGGAGCAGCCCGAGCTTGAACAGTTGCCGCCAGAGGTGCCGAGGCAACCCGGCGCGCCCAGCGGTTTCGGCCAGTTGCTGGCGCCGGCCATGCGCCGCACCACCTTGCTGATCTGGCTGCTGTTTTTCCTGGTGATGTTCGGCTTCTACTTCGTCATGAGCTGGACCCCGAAACTGCTGGTGGCCGCCGGGCTGTCGGCGCAGCAGGGGATCACCGGCGGGGTGCTGCTCAGCGTCGGCGGGATCTTCGGCGCGGCGCTGATCGGCGGCCTGGCCTCGCGCTGGCCGCTGGGCCGGGTGCTGGCGCTGTTCATGCTGATCACCGCCGGCCTGCTGGTGCTGTTCGTCGGCTCGGCCTCGTCGATTGCCGCGGCGCTCGGCCTGGGGTTGCTGATCGGGCTGTTTTCCAACGGCTGCGTGGCCGGCCTCTATGCGCTGTCGCCGATGGTCTATGACGCCTCGGTGCGCGCCACGGGCGTTGGTTGGGGCATCGGTATCGGCCGCATCGGCGCGATCCTTTCGCCGACCGTGGCCGGCTTCCTGCTGGATGGCGGCTGGCAACCGCTGCATCTGTACGGGGTGTTTGCCAGTGTGTTCGTGATTGCCGCCGGCTGCCTGTTGCTGCTCAAGCCGGCCCGGGCCCGGGCGCAGCCGGCGATGGCCCGCGTCTAGCCCTGGCTCTGGCCCTGGCCGCTGATGATGGCGTCGGCGATGGTGTCGCAGAACCAGCGCAGGGCGGCGGAGCTGTCGCTGTTGGGGTGCCAGTTCAGGGACACGGCGAACTCGGCCACCGGGAACGGCAGTTCGAGCAGCTTCAGCTCGCCTTCATGGATGAACAGCCGGGCGATCTGCGCCGGCAGCACCGCCAGCAGGTCGGTGCCGGGAATGATTTTCGGCAGCACCGAGAAGTGCGGCACATGCAGGCTGATGCGCCGTTCCACGTTCATGTTTTTCAGCACGTCTTCGACATTGCCGTGGCCGGTGGTGCGGGTCACGGCGACGTGCCGTTCGGCGAGGAACTGTTCCAGGCTCAACTGCTGGTCGATGCGCGGGTGGCCGGTGCTGAGCAGGCACACATAACGCTCGTGCATCAGCACTCGGCTGCGGACGCCGGGGACCGGCTGGCGGCAGATCGCGGCATCGACCTTGCCGCTGGCCAGCCACTCGCCGACCTGGTCCACCTGCAGCGGCAGGACCTCGACTTCGGCCAGCGGCGCGTCCTGGTTCAAGCGCGCGAGGATCAGCGGCAGAAAGCCGATTTCGCCGAGGTCGGAGAGGGCGATGCGAAAGCGCCGCTCGGTGCTCGCCGGGTCGAAGTGGCGACAGCCCTGCACGGTGCTTTCGATGCGGGTCAGGGATTCGCGCAAGGGGCCATACAACTGCTCGGCGACAAAGGTTGGCTGGATGCCGTCGCGGGTGCGGCTGAACAGGGCGTCGTCGAACAGCTCGCGCAGGCGCGCCAGGCCATAGCTGACCGAGGGCTGGGTGACGAACAGGCGCTCGGCGGCCAGGGTCACGCTGCGGGCTTCGTAGAGGGTGACGAAGGTGCGGATCAGGTTCAGATCGATGTGGCTCATGCTGGCTCTGGATATAGACCGGTTTTATTTTTGATAGAGATAGTATCGATTTGATCAATTTTGTAGCGGCTGCAAGAGTAACCCGAAATCCAATAACAAGGGTCCTTATGAAAACCGTTCACTCTGCGTCCTACGAGATTCTTCGCGAGCAAGGCCTGACCACCATCTTCGGCAATCCTGGCTCCAACGAGCTGCCGTTTCTCAAGGGCTTTCCCGAGGACTTCCGCTACATCCTCGGCCTGCACGAAGGCGCGGTGGTCGGCATGGCCGACGGTTATGCCCTGGCCACTGGCAAGCCGACCTTCGTCAACCTGCATGCCGCCGCCGGTACCGGCAACGGCATGGGCGCGCTGACCAATGCCTGGTACTCCCACAGCCCGCTGGTGATCACCGCCGGGCAGCAGGTGCGCTCGATGGTCGGCGTGGAAGCGATGCTGGCCAACGTCGATGCGGCGCAACTGCCCAAGCCCCTGGTCAAGTGGAGCCACGAGCCGGCCTCGGCCCAGGACGTGCCGCGCACCCTGAGCCAGGCGATCCATATGGCCAGCCTGGCGCCACGCGGGCCGGTGTATGTGTCGATTCCCTATGACGACTGGGCCTGCGCGGCGCCGGCCGGGGTCGAGCATCTGGCGCGGCGCCAGGTGGCCAACGCCGGCCTGCCTTCGGCGGCGCAACTGCAAGCGCTGGCCGAGCGCCTGGCGGCGGCACGCAGTCCGGTGCTGGTGCTCGGCCCGGATGTCGACGGCAGTGGCAGCAACGGCCTGGCGGTGCAGCTGGCGGAAAAACTGCGGATGCCGGCCTGGGTCGCGCCTTCCGCTTCGCGTTGCCCGTTCCCCACCCGTCATCCGTGCTTCCGTGGCGTGCTGCCGGCGGCCATCGCCGGGATCAGCCGCTGCCTGGCCGAGCACGACCTGATCCTGGTGGTGGGCGCCCCGGTGTTCCGCTACCACCAATACGCCCCGGGCGATTACCTGCCGGCGAACTGTGAACTGGTGCACCTGACTTGCGATCCGGGCGAGGCGGCGCGGGCGCCCATGGGTGATGCGCTGGTGGGCGACATCGCCCTGACCCTCGAAGCCCTGGTCAACGTGCTGCCACAGAGCGAACGGCCGCTGCCGAGCGCCTTGCCGCTGCCGGCGCCGGTGCGCGAGGAGGGCGGCCTGCTGCGCCCGGAAACGGTGTTCGACCTGATCGACCAGTTGGCGCCGCGGGACGCGATCTACGTCAAGGAATCCACCTCCACCGTCGGCGCGTTCTGGCAGCGGGTGGAGATGAGCGAGCCCGGCAGTTACTTCTTTCCTGCCGCCGGCGGTCTGGGCTTCGGCTTGCCGGCCGCGGTCGGCGTGCAACTGGCGACGCCCGGGCGGCGGGTGGTGGCGATCATCGGCGACGGCTCGGCCAACTACGGCATCACCGCGCTGTGGACCGCCGCGCAGTACGGCATCCCGGTGGTGTTCATCATCCTCAAGAACGGCACCTACGGCGCGCTGCGCTGGTTCGCCGATGTGCTGCAGGTCAGCGATGCACCGGGGCTGGACGTGCCGGGCCTGGACTTCTGCGCCATCGCCCAGGGCTACGGCGTGCAGGCGCAGCATGCGGCGACCCGCGCCGAGTTCGCCGCCGCCTTCAGCGCGGCCCTGGCCGGCAATCGCCCGGTATTGATCGAGGTGCCGACCCTGACCATCGAACCCTGATTCTCAAGGACTGAGCTTGCGCCGGGCTGCAGGCCCGGCAATGCCAACCGCGCCTTGCGCACACTCACCACAACAATAAAAAGAGGTGGCTATGAACACGACTTCGGTCAGTGAAGTGATGGAGGGGACGCCCCGGCAATCGCGGCCTGTTGCCGGCAGTGCCGATATCGGCACCTTGCTCGATGACGGGCCCTACACCGGGATGCAGAAGATCGTGGTGTTGCTGGCCGCGCTGTCGATCGTGATGGACGGTTTCGACGGTCAGCTCATCGGTTTCGCCATACCGCTGATGATCAAGGAATGGGGGATCACCCGCGAGGCCTTCGCCCCCGCGGTGGCCGCCGGGCTGATCGGCATGGGCATCGGCAGTGCCTGCGCCGGGCTGTTCGCCGACCGTTTCGGCCGGCGCATGGCGGTCATCGCCAGCGTGATCCTGTTCGGCACCGCGACCTGCGCCATCGGCCTCTCGCCGGATGCGCTGACCGTGGCGGCGCTGCGCTTTATCGCCGGGCTGGGCATCGGTGGTGCCTTGCCCAGCGCCACCACCATGACCGCCGAATTCACCCCGGCGCGCCGCCGCACCCTGGCGGTCACGGCGACCATCGTCTGTGTGCCCCTGGGCGGGATGCTGGCGGGGCTGTTCGCCTCCCACGTACTGCCGCTGTATGGCTGGCGCACCTTGTTCTTTATCGGCGGCAGCCTGCCCATCGTCCTGGGCCTGTTGCTGCTGGCGACCTTGCCGGAGTCGCCGCGTTTCCTGGCGCGCCGGCCGCAGCGTTGGGGCGAGTTGACCGCGCTGCTGGGACGCATGGGCCGACCCATGCCCGAGGGCGTGCGCTACACCGATGCGCTGGAGCAGAAGAGCGAGCAGCAGGGCGGCTTCCGTGCCTTGTTCGCCCCGGGTTACGGGCGCGATACCGTGGCGGTCTGGGTGGCGTTTTTCATGTGCCTGACCGCTGTCTACAGCGCCTTCAGCTGGCTGCCGACCATGCTCCTGGCCGAAGGCTTGCCGCTGGCGCTGGCCAGTTCGGGCCTTACCGCCTACAACCTGGGCGGGGTGATCGGCGCGCTGGTCTGTGCGGTGGCCATGACCCGCTGGGGTTCGTTCTGGCCGCTGCTGATCTGCTGCGCCGGTGGCGCGGCCAGCGCCTTCGCCATGCAGGCGGTGGACGTCGACCAGAACACCAGCCTGCTGATCTTCGGCTTTGGTGTACACGGCCTGTTCGTCAACGCCGTGCAGTCCACCCTCTATGCGCTGTGCGCCTTTATCTATCCCACCGCCGTGCGCGCCACCGGCACCGCATCGGCCCTGGCCTTCGGGCGCATGGGCGCGATCCTCAGCGCCTTCGTCGGCGCCACGGTGATCACCCAGGGCGGCGCCCACGCTTACCTGACGTTGCTCGGAACGGTGATGGTCTTGGCGCTGATCGCCCTGGTGCTGGTGCGCCGCCATATTCCCCGGCGGGTGCCTGGATCAGCCCGGGCCGACAAGCAGCACCTTGCCGATCAACCCTCACAGCCATAAGGAGGTTCGATGAACATCAGCATTCTCGGAGCAGGCGCCATGGGCTCGCTGTTTGGCGGCCTGCTGGCGGAAAGCGGGCAGCAGGTCACGCTGCTGGACATCAACGACACGCACCTGGAGGCGATCCGCCGCCAGGGATTGCGCCTGGAGACCGACAGCGGCGACCGACGCATCGGCGGCCTGAGCGCCTGCCGGCCAGAGCAGGTAACGGGCCAGCCTGACCTGCTGCTGGTCTTCACCAAGGCCCAGCACACCGACAGTGCGCTGCGCAGTATTGCCGGCCATATCGGCGAGCACACGCGGGTGCTGACTTTGCAGAACGGCCTGGGCAACGCCGAAGCGCTGTGCCGCCATGTCGCCCCGCAGCGGGTGATGATCGGCATGACCACCTGGCCCGCCGACATGGCCGGGCCGGCCCATGTTCGCTCCCATGGCCAGGGCGTGGTCCGGCTGATGTCGCTGGAGGGTGTCGAACGCCAGGCCAGCAACCAGGTGGCTGCGGTGCTGGAGGCGGCGGGGCTGCAATGCGCGGTGGACCCGCAGGTCTGGACTTCGATCTGGGAGAAGGTGGCGTTCAACGCGGCCTTGAACAGCCTGTGCGCCGTCACCGGTTGCACGGTGGGGCAACTGGATGCCGCGCCGGAAGGCGTGGCGCTGGCCCGGGCCATCGTGCTGGAGGTGCTCAGCGTCGCGCAGTCGGTGGGGGTGGCAACGGATGCGCAGCACTGCCTGGAGACTGTGGCTTATGCCATCGCCCACCACCGGACGCACAAGCCGTCGATGCTGCAAGACGTGCTGGCCGGGCGGCCCACGGAAATCGGCGCGATCAACGGCGAGGTCCTGGCCAGGGCGCGCCAGGCCGGCATCGCCGTGCCGCACACCGAAACCCTGCTGGGGCTGCTGCGCCTGATCGAGGCGCGGGCGGCCACTGGAGGTGGTCATGAATAGTCACGCAAACCCGGTTCGGCGCCCTGAGTCACGAGCCCATTTTTCCTGTGAGTCCTGCCTTCGAGGAGTTTTGTCATGAGTGAGTCCCCAGCTGTCTACAGCGATCTGCACCTGCAGCCCATCGCCGGAGAATGGCGCGCCGGCGCCGCCGGTAAAACCCTGGCGGTGAGCAACCCGTTCGACGGCGCGCTGTTGCTGGAAGTGGCCCAGGCCAACCGCGCGGACCTGGATGCCGCCTATGCCAAGGCCGCCGTGGTGCAGCCGCAATGGGCGGCGCTCGGGCCGTCGGCGCGGGCGGCGGTATTGCATCAGGTGGTGGCGGTGTTCGACCGGCGCCGCGAGGAAATCGTCGACTGGATCATTCGCGAGTCCGGCAGTACCCGGCTCAAGGCGCAATTGGAGTGGGGCGCGGCGCGGGCCATCGCCCTGGAGTCGGCGTCGTTCCCGGCGCGGGTCCATGGCCGTATTCTCGAGTCCGATGTGCCGGGCAAGGAGAGCCGGGTCTATCGCAGCGCCCTGGGGGTGGTCGGGGTCATCAGTCCGTGGAACTTCCCGCTGCACCTGACCCAGCGCTCCATCGCCCCGGCGCTGGCCCTGGGCAACGCGGTGGTGGTCAAGCCGGCCAGCGATACGCCGGTGTGCGGCGGCCTGCTGCTGGCGAAGATCTTCGAGGAGGCCGGCCTGCCGGCGGGCGTGCTCAGCGTGGTGGTGGGGGCGGGCAGCGAGATCGGCGATGCCTTTGTCGAGCATCCGATTCCCTCGCTGATCACCTTCACCGGTTCGACCCCGGTGGGTCGTGGCATCGGCCGTATCGCCAGCGGCGGCGCGCACCTCAAGCATGTGGCCCTGGAGCTGGGCGGCAACAGCCCGTTCGTGGTCCTGGCCGACGCCGATCTCGAGCAGGCGGTGAACGCGGCGGTGTTCGGCAAGTTCCTGCACCAGGGGCAGATCTGCATGGCGGTCAACCGGATCATTGTCGACGACAGTCTCTACGACGCCTTTGCCGAGCGCTTCGTCGAGCGGGTCAAGGGGCTCAAGGTCGGCGATCCGCAATCGATCGAGACGGTCATCGGCCCGGTGATCAATGAGCGGCAGTTGCAGGGCCTACGGGAGAAGATCGAACTGGCCCGCCGCGAAGGCGCCGAGCCGCTCTACGAGGGCGGGGCCCAGGGCAACCTGCTGGCGCCTCATGTCTACGGCGAGGTCAAGGTCGACATGGACCTGGCGCGCAATGAAATCTTCGGCCCGCTGGTGGGGCTGCTGCGCGCGCGGGACGAGGCCCACGCCCTGGAACTGGCCAACGCCAGCGAATTCGGCCTGTCCAGCGCGGTGTTCACTCGCAACCTGGAGCGCGGGGTGAGCTTCGCCCGGCAGATTCGCGCGGGCATGACCCATATCAACGATATCCCGGTGAACGACGAGGCCAACGCGCCCTTCGGTGGGGAAAAGAACTCGGGGCTCGGGCGCTTCAACGGCGACTGGGCGATCGACGAATTCACTCGCGATCACTGGATCAGCGTGCAGCACTCGGCGCGTCGTTATCCCTTCTGATGCGTTGAGCTGACGATATCGCCCGGTCTTTGCCACAAGACAGACCGGGCATTTTTGCAGCCGATAGGAGGCGGGCCTGGAGCGGCCTGTCGGGGAACGGCTGCGCCTATGCAAAGCGGAGAACAATAATAATGAACACCCCTCACTGCATCCTCGCGCGCTCGCTGGCCGCGGCTTCATTGGCACTGGGCACGGGCCTGCCGGCCTGGGCCGAAGAAGGCGGCTTTTTCAAAGACGCCAAGACTGACCTGGTGCTGCGCAACTATTACTTCAATCGGGATTTTCGCGACCCGGGGGCGGCCAAGAGCAAGGTCGAGGAATGGGCCCAGGGTTTTATCCTCAAGTTCAATTCCGGCTACACCCCGGGTGTTGTCGGGTTCGGCCTGGACGGCATCGCCATGTTCGGCGTCAAGCTCGACAGTGGGCGTGGCACCAGTGGTTCCGAGCTGCTGCCGGTGCATGGCGACGGGCGCGCGGCGGACAACTATGGTCGCGCTGGCGTGGCGGCGAAAATGCGCATTTCCGCCACTGAACTGAAAGTCGGCGAATTGCTGCCGGACATTCCGCTGCTGCGCTACGACGATGGTCGGCTGCTGCCGCAGACCTTCCGTGGGGCGATGCTCGATTCGCGGGAAATCGCCGGGCTGGGGTTGCAGGCCGGGCAGTACCGTTCGGTGAGCCTGCGCAACTCCTCGGACATGCAGGACCTCTCGGCCTGGGCCGCGCCCGGGGTGACCTCCGACGGCTTCACCTATGCCGGCGCCGAGTACCGCTTCAACCAGCAGCGCACCTTGATCGGTGCCTGGCATGCGCAGCTGGAAGACATCTATCAGCAGAGCTACTTCAACCTGCTGCACAAGCAGCCGGTGGGCGACTGGGTGCTGGGGGCGAACCTCGGCTATTTCATCGACAAGGATGACGGCCAGGCGCGTATCGGCGAGATCCAGAGCCGCACCGCCTATGCCTTGCTCTCGGCCTCCACCGCCGGGCATACCCTGTACCTGGGCTTGCAGAAGGTCAGTGGCGACAGCCCGTGGATGTCGGTGTATGGCAGCAGCGGCCGGACCCTGGGCAACGACATGTTCAACGGCAACTTCAGCAATGCCGACGAGCGTTCCTGGCAGGTGCGTTATGACTACAACTTTGCCGCCATGGGCGTGCCGGGGTTGTTGGCCATGGTGCGCTATGGGCATGGCGAGAATGCCACGACCAAGGCCGGGAGCAATGGCAAGGAGTGGGAGCGGGATACGGAGGTGGGGTATACCTTTCAGAGTGGGAGTCTGAAGAATCTCAGTGTGCGGGTGAATAACGCTACCAATCGGCGCAGCTTTAACAGCGACTTTGATCAGACTCGGGTGATTGTCAGCTATCCGTTGTCGTTCTGAACCTTCCAGCTCCGTCGCGGGTAGGCGCGGCCGGTCGACGCTCGATTGTCCACGATGATGTCTGTTTTGGCGCTGCCGTTTTGATGGCGTACATGTCATGGCAGGCACGTTTGCAGGCTTCTGTAGGAGCGAGGCTTGCCCGCGATGGCGTCCGTGCTGGCGCTGCATTTTTTGGACGGTGTACATATCCATTCCTGCGGTAACGGCGGCTTAGGGTTCCGCCCTTACGGCGGCTCACTTTTGAAAAGCGCAAAAGTAAGCAAAACGCTCTTGCCCCACCACTCGGTGCCTCGCCTAGGCTCGGTATACCCTCACTCCGGCATTGATCCGTGGGCCGCCGCCACAGGCCATCCATGGCCTGGGGCGGCTAACCCGGCATCCCTGCCGGGTTACCCACGGCTCAATGCCTGCGTTCGGCCATCGTGGTTAACGGGGCTTTCAGATCAAAAGCAAGACGGCGGCCTGCCGGCCGGCCTGGGGCTGAGTCGCTCCCTGTAGCCGCTGCCGAGCCTGCGAGGCTGCGATCGACCCCGAAGGGGGCGCAGGATCTTGAGGGAAGGCCTGCGGCCTTATCGCAGCCTTCGGCAGCGGCTACAGGGGGGGCGTGTACTGTGAGGCAGTAGGTCGCGCATCTTCTGTAGGAGCGAGGCTTGCCCGCGATGGTGTTGGTGAGGTCGCTATCATCGGCACTCCGGTATCCGCATGCCGCCAACGCAAGGCTTGCGGTACTATGGCGGCCCACGTTTTCTGGAAGTTGCCTGGATGAGTAAGCCCGGTCAATTGGTGCTGGTCGCGCTGCGCAAGATGATCGCCTCGGGCGAGCTGGCGGCGGGGGAGCGGTTGATGGAGATTCCGACGGCGGAGTTGTTCGGGGTGTCGCGGATGCCGGTGCGCATGGCGTTTCGTACCTTGGAGCAGGAAGGCCTGCTGGTGCGGTTTGGCGGGCGTGGGTTCCAGGTGCGTTCGGTGAGTGCCGAGGACATCGCCGGCGCGGTCGAGGTGCGGGGTGTGCTCGAGGGGCTGGCGGCGCGCCAGACCGCCGAGCGCGGTTTGTCGCAGGAGGCGCGGGCGGCCCTTGAGTTGTGCCTGGCCCAGGGCGACCAGTTGTTCGCCAAGGGTTATGTGACCGAGGACGACCTGGAGGTCTATCACGACCTCAACATGCGTTTTCACCAGGTGATTGTCGAAGGCAGCCACAACCCGGCGATCGCCGATGCCCTGGCGCGCAACGATCATCTGCCGTTCGCCTCGGTGACCGCGCTGGCGGTGGATCGCCAGGACATGGCCCGCGAATACCGGCGCTTCAACTACGCCCATATGCAGCACCATTCGGTGTTCGATGCCCTGGTCAATCGCCAGGGCGCGCGGGCCGAGGCGATCATGCGCGAGCACGCCAACGCCACCCTGCGCTATGCCGAGATCTTCAGCAGCGCGGCGGCGGACGAGCGGATGAAGGTGATTCTCCGCCCCGCCTGAATCCCTTCAGATATCCAGCACCAGCAGCGGCGTTTTCGAGCGCGAGCAGCAGGGGGTGAACTGGTCGTTGCGCGCCTGTTCGTCCTCGGTGAGGAACAGGTCGCGGTGCTCCGGCACCCCCTCCAGCACCCGGGTCAGGCAGGTGCCGCAAATCCCTTGCTCGCAGGACATGGCAATGTCGATGCCATGGCTCTCCAGGACCTGCACCACGCTCTTGTCCGCTGGCACCGCAAAGACCTGGCCGCTGCTGGCGACCTTTACCGAGAAACTGCCATCGGCGCGGGTGTCGACGGGGGTGGCGGCGAAGTACTCGCGATGCAGGCAGGGCTCCTGCCAGCCCGCAGCCTTGGCCGTGTCCAACACGTGCTGCATAAAGCCGCCGGGACCACACACATATAGATGAACGTCGTTGCGCGGCGTGGCCAGGACCTTGGCTGCGTCCAGCGTTGTCTCGGGTTCCTGGTCGAAATGCAGGAACACCCGGTCGGCAAAAGGCGAGCTGCATAGACGCTGGACAAAGGCTGCGCGCTCCCGCGAACGGGCGCAGTAGTGCAGCTCGAAATCCGCGCCGCTGTGGGCCAGGCGTTCGGCCATGCACAGGATCGGGGTGATGCCGATGCCGCCGGCGAACAGCAGGCTGCGCCGGGCTTCATGGGCCAACGGAAACAGATTGCGCGGCTCGCTGATAGTCAGCCGTGTGCCGGGGTGGATCTGCTCGTGCATGGCCAGCGAGCCGCCCCGTGAGGCCGGGTCCTTGAACACGCCGATCAGGTAGCGATGGCGTTCTTCGGGGTGGTTGCACAGGGAGTATTGGCGGATCAAGCCGCCGGGCAGGTGCACATCGATATGCGCGCCGGCGCTGAAGGCCGGCAGCGGGCTGTCATCGGCACTGGCCAGCTCGTAGCTGCAGATGTCCTGGGCTTCGTCGTTACGGGATACCACCACCACATCGTTCATCGTCGGTCCTCCGAGTGCTGCCGCCCGTGGCGGTCACTTCTGTTTCTTTTGTTGGGTAAAAGGCTGGGTAAAGGGCAGGGCGCGGCACCGGTGAAATGCCGCGCAGGATCAGGCCGTGGCCGTGGCGATCAGCTGCGCTTCGCCGGCGCGTTCCTGGGCGATCAGGCGCTCCAGCACCCGCCGCGACTGCACGCCGCCGGCGTCGATATTCAGCTTGAGCAGGTTGCGCGTGGGATGGGCGAGCAGGTTCTGTTGCTGGCGTTCGAGCATCTCCAGGTCTTCGCTGAAAATCTTGCCCTGGCCTTCGCGAATGTTCGCGGTCAGCGCCTCGTCCTTCGGGTTGAAGTTGCGCGCCATGCCCCAGAAATACCAGATCGAGGTGTCGCTTTCCGGGGTGATGAAATCCACCACTATGCTCGACGCCTTGGACTGCGCCGGCGCGTCATAGCCGCCTTGGCCGGCATGGGCCACGCCGACTTCGATCAGCACATGGCTGGGCGGGGTGAAGCGGCAGATCTGCCAGCGGTCCACCGGCACGTCGTCGGCCAGGCCGTTGCCGCGCAGGGCCATGCGCCAGAACGGCGGGGCCATGATGTTTTCCATATGCCGCGCGGTGACTACTTCGTTGCCTTCGACCCTGGTGGTCGGCGGCGCCTCGTCGATTTCCTTCTGGCCGATGCTGGAGGCGTGGACATAGGTTTCGTGGGTCAGGTCCATCAGGTTGTCGATCATCAGGCGGTAGTCGCACTGGATGTGGAACAGCCCGCCACCGTAGGCCCACTCATCGCTGACCGCCCATTCCAGATGATGGATCAGCGCCGGGTCGGCCAGCGCCTGGTCGCCGGGCCAGACCCAGATAAAGCCGTAGCGCTCGACCACGGCAAAGGTCTTGTTGCAGGGGAAGCCGCGCACCCGTTGCCCGGGCATTTCCACGGTCTTGCCATCGCAGCCCATCACCAGGCCGTGATAACCGCACACCAGGTTGCCGTTTTCCACATAACCCAGCGACAGCGGCGCACCGCGATGGGGGCAGAAGTCCTCGACCGCCGCGACCCGGCCCTCCAGGCCACGATAAAACACCATCTTCTCCCCGCAGATCTGCCGCCCCAGGGGCTTGTCGGCGATTTCATCGGGGGTGCAGGCAACGTACCAAGTGTTCTTTGGGTACATGGAAGGCTCTCCAGGCGAGTGATTGTTTTTATTTAATGGATCCATTAGAGGGGCGGCGGTGTTTGAGTGTCAACGATAAAGGCGCGATTTTAGGTGGATTTATGGGCGATTATCGGACTTCAAGTTGTGGTCTTCGTTTTTAATGGATCCATTTGTAAGTGTTGTAAAACACTCCCAATGGAAAGAACGTCAGCGATGAAGGTGGGGGATGTCGACGTTCGTCGACCCGAACTGTCGAGCGGGAAGCCGCTCATGCGGCGGCATCTCTTGGGGGGAAATCGCTGGGGGGCAGGCCTTGGTTACTTCATGGGGGGAAGCCGAACGCCTGCTCTTCCAGGTTGGCCTGGATCAACTCGGCCAATTGCCGGGTGGCCGGCGTAAGGTCCTTGCCGCCGCGGTGAAGCACATAACCCAGGGTCGGTACCGCGGGTAAACCGGGCATGAGGGCGAGATGGCTCGGCAGCCCGATGCGGGTGCGCAAGGTCAGCCCCAGCCCGGCCGCCACGGCCGCCCAGATGCCGGCGACGCTGGGGCTGGTCAGGGCGATCCGCCAGGGAATATGCGCCTCGTCCAGGGCCTGGGTGGCGGCACTGCGCAGCACGCACGGGGCATCGAACAGGATCAGCGGCAGTGGCGAGTCCGCCGGCAGCGGCGGCATGTCGCGCGCGCCGATCCAGTGCATCTGGGTTTCGCCCAGGCGGGTGGCATGGGGCGATGGCTGCCCCGTGTCCCAGGCCAGCGCCAGGTCCAGGCCGTCGCTGTCGATCAGGGCAAGCAGTTCGGCATTGCGCGCGATCCTGACTTCGAGATTCACCCGTGGGTAGGTCTTGACGAAGCGCCGGAGGATATCGCTGAGAAAGTGCTCGCCAAAGTCCTCCTGCAACCCCAGGCGTATCGTCCCGGCGGTCTGCTGTTCATGCAGGGTCTGGAAAATGCTGTCGTTCAGTTCCAGGAGCCGGCGGGCATGGCTGAGCAGCGACTCGCCGGTGGGCGTCAGGGCCAGCCCTCGACCGGACCTGGCCAGTACCGGCGTGCCGATCTGCTCCTCGAGTTTCTTGAGCTGGGCGCTCACCGCGGAGGTCGAGCGGCCGAGCCGATCCGCCGCCTTGGCGAAGCTGTTGAACTCCACGCCGGTGACAAAGGTACGCAGTACATCGAGATCGAAGGTCGGACGGCGCATTCGAATAGTCCACTGATTCGGGATTGTGGCTTCCATTAAATCCAATATTCGGGATGGTTTCGAGTTGATATTTTTCTCCCGTCATTGGGTTATTCAACGAGGAAGCATCATGGATACAGCGATGGGGCAGGGGCGAGAGCCTGAGTACGCGCAAAAATTTGCCGACCTGACCAGGGACGTACTGTTCAGCGATATCTGGCAGCGTACCCAGCTGTCGGCTCGGGAACGCAGCCTGGTGACGGTGGCGGCGCTGGTGGCGTTGTACCGCCTGGAGCAACTGCCGTTTCATCTGCAGCGGGCGCTGGACAACGGCCTGGGGCGCGACGAGTTGGCTGAGGTGATCACCCATCTGGCGTTCTATTCCGGCTGGCCGACAGCCGCCTCGGCGCTGAAGGTGCTCAGCGATCTACAGGGTTCCAGCCTCGGTTTGCAGGAGTAAGCCTTTATGCCCTTTGCCCGTATTTCCTTGCACCGCGGAAAGTCCGCCGAGTACCTGCAGGCCTTGTCGCAGGGGCTGCACGAGGCGCTGGTCGAGCGTTTCGAAGTGCCGCTGGCGGACCGCTTCCAGATCATTCACCAACATGAAGCGGGCGAGCTGATATTCGACCGCGATTATCTGGGCGGCCCGCGCAGCCATGACTTTGTGCTGATCGCGATCACCGCCGGCCGCCCTCGATCGGTCGAGACCAAACGGCGTTTCTATCGCGACCTGGTCGAGCGGCTGGGCCGGGCGCCGGGCATCGATGCCGAGGATGTGATGGTGGTGATTACCACCACCGAGGCAGAGGACTGGTCGTTTGGCGGTGGGCGGGGCAATTAGCCTGCCTATGCGTTTCTGGTATCAGCCCTATCCAACGGATCGAAGCGCTCGCTCGTGTCCATGCGGATATTTCGCAGGCCCAGGGTTTTCAGGTGCGATGGGTACAGAGACTCGGAAAAATAGCTGATCAGGAGCGAGCGCCGGCGTGCGCCGCTCGCGTTCAGGCTGCCGGCATGCAGCAGATCGACATCGAACACCAGGATGTCGCCGGCGGCGCCTGAAAGCTGCACGGACCGCGACTCGTCGCTGAAGTCGAATGGCGGCGCTGCCGGATCGGGACGATGGCTGCCGGGGACGATGCGGGTGGCGCCGTTCTCGGGGCCGTAGTCGTCGAAAAAAGCCAGGGCGTTGGCTATGTCGCCTGGCCGTTGGGCTGACAGGTCGCGGTGCAGCTGCTGATGGCCGCCACCGGCCAGGGGCTCGCGCCCTTCCACCTGGGAGAGAAAGAAGCGTTCCCCAATCAACTCACCCACCACCGCCAGCACCTGCGGCAGGCGACACACCGCCTGGACCTTCGAATCGGCGTCCAGCAGCGAATGGCGCCAGTCCATGCCACGGGGCACGGGCCATTGGTTCGACGACAGCACGCCCGCATCGAACGCGGCCCGCAGGTCATCCAGCCACTCGGCCGGGATCGCCTGGCGCAGCAGCACGTAACCCTGTCGATGGAGTTGCTCGCGGTCAGTCATGGTTTTCTCGATTTCCTTATCAGCAATGCGTCCTGTGGAGCGGCCTGGGGCAATAACCGGTCAGTGATCAAGCGTAGCTTTAGCGAGTCCAGTGAGCGGGGCGAACAGGTTTTGTTGGAGAGGTTGTCACCATGCTGGCCCCAGACACGTATTCCCTACGCCTGGAAGAAGCGCCCGGGACGGCAGGGGGCAAGGGCAGGGGATGCCGTGCCGTCGATAATCTCCTCGCTGGCCAGGCGGCCGACTATCGCCGCCAGCGTGACGCCAGGGTGCATCGCACACACATACACGCCGCCGATATTGGGTAGATAACCGATGATGGGCGTGCCATCGACCGGCATGGGCCTGAGGCCGACACAGGCCGACTCCAGCTCGATGGAAGTAACGCCGTGGAGTTGGTTCCGGATGGCCTGGGCGGTTCGTAGCGCTATCGCGGCTGGCTGGTTTTCCAGCGCGTCGTCCAGGTAATCTTCCGCCGCCAGTAGCCTGCCGTCCGTGCCTTGCTGCACTTCCATTTCCGGGTTGGAGATGATCGTGCGCACGAGGTCGGGGGGTGAGGCGTAGCGGATGAATAGGGCTGGGGAGGCCGCGATTGGAAGGGGCAGGTTCAGCTGCGCGGTCAGTTGGGTGATGCCCGTCCCGGCGGCCAGCACCACAATGTCGGCCTCAAGGCTGCCCCCTGTGGTTTCGACGCCCGTCACCTGTGTACCCTGGGTGGTAAAGCCGAGCACCCGAGTCTGGGTGAGCAGCTGGGCGCCATGAGCCTGGGCACCGGCAAGCAACGCATGGGTGGCTTGCACGGCGTCCAGCGCGCCTTCTTCGGCGGCATACCAGGCTTGCTGCGGGGGATGCTTGAGGTTGGGCTCGAGGTCGAGGATCTGTGAGCGCGACACCCGGGTGGCCGAAGGCGGGTTACCTGAGGCTTGCGGCTCTTCACTTGGGCTTACGCCGTAGGACAGGGCGCCGCTCCAGCGCACCTTCAGGCCAGGCAGCTCGGTTTCGAGCCTGCGGTACTCCTGGATGGCCGCGCCGCGCAATGACGCGATGGGATCGGGCCCGCTGTGGGAGGTGTTGATCCAGGCGAATGAGCGTCCCGTCGCTCCAGACGCTACGTCTTCAGCCTCCACCAGGATGACCTGTGCGCCTTTGCCTGCCAGGTGATACGCCAGGGACGCGCCCACTATGCCGGCGCCAATGACCACGACTCGCTTGTTTACCGCCTTGCCCATACCAACCTCCGTGTTGTCGAGCTGGTGAGGGCAGGGCATCCGGATGAACTGATTTCCTGAGAACCGAACGGCCCGCTTCGCCACCTCCCTGTTATTTCTTGCGCACTGCTATTTCTTGCACTCCGCCAACACCACTTTGCAGGTGCCGGGCGTGCCGCCGGAGCGGCCGGCATAACGGATGCAGTTATTCAGGGATTTCTGGCGCGCCACACCCAGGGTGGAACCCCAGGCCAGGCCGCCTTCGCCGGAAGTGGGGAGCGCTTTGGCGTAACAGTTTGAGCCGATGCTGGCGGTCGAATAACGATACTGGGCGGCTTTGCTTGAACATCCCGCTATCAGCGCCAGGTTGATGGCGAGCAGGGAAAACAGGATCCATGACGAGTAGTTGCGTACTGCTGTTCTGGTCATTCCAGTTCCCCTGTATCAAGACGGTAAGAACGTGTTTGCAGTGTTGCTGTATTCAGCTTAGAGGGTATCGCGCCTGGCCTTGGAGCCGTCTGGCGGAGTGGATGCGTTTGGCCCTGCCTTACGTCGGTTGCCATCCGTTTTTGCCTGATTGCCCTCATGGGTGTTGCGGCCAATGATCCTGGATTTCGTACCACGAAGCCTTGAACGCCACCTGAATGTGTTTCTGTTTATCGGCGGTGAAGGGCGTATCCAGGGTGCCCAGGGCGATCGAGATCCAGTCGGCGTGTTCGCCCTGGTCCCTGGACCAGAACAGCGACGAACCGCATTGGCCGCAAAACTGGCGCAGTACCGACTCGGAGGATCGATAGGACTGGAGGCTCTCGGCCCCCTGAACGATGTGCAGATCACTGCGCAACACACTGCCATAACTGGCGAACGCCGCCCCATGGCTCTTCCGGCACTGGCTGCAATGGCAGTGGGAAAGCGCCTTGGGGCGGGACGAGAGCTGGTATTTGACGGCGCCGCACAGGCAGCTGCCCTGGAAGGTGTCAGTCATTTAAGGGCGCCCCTTGAAACGAAAGGGCGCCCATTTAAGCAGTCGGTGTCGGGGATGTCGAACGGTTGAACCCACAACCAAAAGCGGACGTTCAACCTTCTCACTAACAGACCGCGAACAGCGTTAACGATGAAAACTGCGCACGGCGGTTCGAATGTGGGCTTTAATGCCCGGGCTTATATGCAGCCCCATGAGCTTCGACTCCATACGAAGGTGGATGCGCCTGATGGCGGGTTCAGGCTGCTGTGCACTTGTCTCATTCAAGGAAGAAATGACATTGAAAATAGCTTTCGGCGCCCTGTTGTTGACCTGGCTGGCTACTACCGCACTCGCTGACGAGAACCCTGTCGGCTTCCAAACTTCCATACTGGCGGACTCGCACAATGGGCGCGCACTGGAGATGGTCGTCTGGTACCCCAGCGCAACTACCGCAGCCACGCAGATGATTGGCGATGATGTGGTGTTCGTCGGGGCTCCTGCCGTCCGTGACGCGCCGCCCGCTGCTGGCAAGCATCCATTGTTGGTGCTCTCCCACGGGTACAGAGGTAACTGGAGCAACCAGATCTGGCTTGCCAGTGCCCTGGCTCACAGGGGTTACATCGTCGCCGCACTCAATCACCCTGGCACCACCACTCATGACCTTAGCCCTCAAGCCGCGGCGCAGTTATGGCAGCGGCCCGTCGATTTGCGCCGAGTCATTGACAGGGTCACGACTCAACCTGAAAAGTTCGGCTCGGTCGCCAATGGCCGAATTGCAGTAGTGGGCCATTCACTCGGCGGTTGGACCGCCCTGGAGATCGCCGGTGCTCGTTTCGATCCAGACCGCTTCGCCCAGGAGTGCAAAGCCCACCCGCAGTTATCAAGTTGCACCAACTATGGAAAGATAAAACCCGTAAGCACCTCGGAATCAAAGGCCGCGTTGGCCGCCGATTTGCGCGATAAACGCGTCACTGCCGTGGTTGCATTGGACTTGGGCTTTTCGCGTGGCCTGACTGATGAAAGCCTGGCCGCGCTGCCGGTACCAGCGCTGGTGATCGCTGCCGGCGCGCCGTCGCACGACCTTCCCGCTGAGTTGGAGTCTGCCAACCTGGCCAAACGCCTGCCTTCGGCGTCAAGCCGCTACGTCGAAATCAGCGACGCAAGCCATTTCAGCTTCTTGTCGGTATGCAAACCTGGCGCGGAGGTCATGCTCGAAGAAGACGTACCAGGCGATGGCATCATTTGCCGGGATGGTGACAGCGCTCGCCCGCGTGAGGTGATTCAACAGCAGGTTGCAGCGCTGATAGCCGAGTTTCTTCAGTCATCCATCGACAAAGAAGACAGTTTGTAGACTCGTGGTGCGGGAGCTGCCGCAGTTCAACAAAAAAACTGGAGCAGTTTCAACACCCGTGCAATCTGGCGGATCGGTTGAATCCACAGCCCAAGGCGGAGGTTGTGCCGGGATGGCGACCCGCCATTCATTCAAGGCAGGTTTCAGGCGTCGCCGGCAAGCTATCGAGAAACGCGGCAATCTGCCGGGCACCGCGCAAGTGCAGGGTAGGAACCAGCGGGCCTATGGCCAGGCGCACCGCCTCGATACCCGGGCGGTAGCCACGGTCGAAATTCCACACGAAGTTCAGGAAGGTCAGGAATGCCCGGTCGAGCTTTTCCGTGCAGCCTGCGGCAAGGTCAGGCCGGGGACGGTTCATCAGGCTGCGGATGATCACCCGGGTGAAACAGGTGAGCCGCGGGGTATCGAGCCAGATGATCAGGTCGGCACGGGGCAGGCGAAGGTCGAAGGTGCGCCGGGCATAGTTGCCTTCACACACCCAGGCAGCCGGTGCGACCGCTGCGCGGACCCGTTCGCGGAACTGCTCGGCGTCGGGTTCTACCCAGCCGGGCTCCCAGAACAGTGTGTCCAGGTGGACCACGGGCAGGTTCCGGCGCTTGCCGAGGGCGCGGGCGAGGGTGGACTTGCCGCTCCCGGCATTACCCAGAATTACAATCCGTTGCATGGGAACTTCCTGTCGCAAAAAAGCCGGCGATTGTGCAGGTTTTGCGGCGCCAGTTAAAGGCGGATGGCGGGGGCGACCGCACCAGGAATGAAATGTGTGGTTCCTGAAGCCGAGCGCAGGATATCGATCCCTCCTTGTCCGCATTGGCTGTTCGTTCCGGCCGATTCCTGCCGGCCATGAAAAACCGACTTCGACCCTTTGTCGCCTGTCGGCAGCTCTCGCCTTTCAGGGGTGTCTACTGCTAGTGAGGCTCTGTAGGTACAGAGAGGAGAGCGCCATGAGCAATGAACAGGTGGCACCGGAAACCAAAGGTGTTGCAGTGCAGGTACTGGCAACCATTGACCTGGGTCCCGAGATCGAGGGGATGGCCGGGCGCCAACTCAGAATGCGTCTGGTGACCATCGAGCCTGGAGGTGTATTCGGGCCGATTCACAACCATAAAGACCGGCCAGGCGTCGTCTACATACTGGAGGGAACCATCACAGACCATCGCAATGGCCTCGACACGGACTATGGCCCGGGGCTGGGCTGGCCCGAGGACAGGGACACCACGCACTGGCTCGAGAACCGAGGAACGGTTCCGGCGCGGGAGATCTCGGTCGACATTGTCTGGCAAGAGTAAGTCCGGGCCGAACATCGATAGGGGCGGGCCCGAGGAGCGGTTCACTCAAGGCTGGTCATTCCCCGCGCCCGCCGCCCCATTGGCCGCCCCATTGGTCGGATCGCCCTCGGCCAGCATGCGGACCAGGACTTCCCGTTCCTTCACCCCAGGCACCAGGCCGCGGGTCTGGCCTTCCAGCACGGTGATGCCGTTTTCGTTGGTCATGCTGATGGCCGCCGTGGCCCGGCCTTGGTCGTCCAGCGCCTGGATGACCCAGTGGCAGGTGATGGTGTCGCCGGCATACACCGGTTGCTTGAACTGGAAGGTCATGGCCGAGGCCAGCCAGCCGATCTGCCCGCCGATTTCGGTGAGCAGGCTGGCGGTCAGCAGGCCATGGGAAACCGGAGCCCTGAAGCGCCGGGCCGCGGCGAACTCGGCATCGAAATGCACCGGGTTGTAGTCGCGGGAAACAGTGGCGAAGCCCTGGATGTCCGCTTGCGAAAAGCAGCGGGAGAGGGTGAAGCGATCACCTGCCCGAAGCCCTTCGGCGGCGCGCTGTCTGAAGCTTTTCATTGGGGTTCCTCGTCCTTGTGTTTATTCGGCGGGAGTACTGTATTCGAGCCTTTTGGATACCCGTGGAACATACAGGCTCAGCGCAGAACCTGCTCGATCAACAGCAGCACGGCGATGACGATCATCAACGCCCCCGAGAGGCGGCTGACCGCTCGGGCGGCCACTGGGCGGGTCCGCAGCACGGCGCGGGAGCCGAACCCCACCAGCAGGTAGATCACCGCGCAACTGAAGGCATGCAGCAGCCCCAGCGCGACGATCTGCAGCGGCACCGGCCAGGCCGCCAGCGGGTCGGTGAATTGCGGCAGCAAGGCCAGGAACAGCAGGAACACCTTGGGGTTGAGGCCGCTGACGCAGGCGCCCTTGAGTGTCCAGCGGGTCCAGGACGCCGAGGCCTGGGCCTCCCCGGCGCGCGGCACGGACGGGTTCCGGAGCATATTGATACCCAGCCAGAGCAGATAGCCGGCCCCACCCACGGTAAGCAGCGAAAGGGCCAGGGGATTGCTGGCGATCAATCCACCGACACCGGCGGCCACGATCACAGTGGCCAGCAGATGCCCGATCAACAGGCCCGCCACCGCGGGTATCACCACCCGCCCGAACAACCCCGCCGATATCGCGTAGGCCCAATCCGCCCCGGGCGTGATCACAAACAGCAACGACACCGCCCAGAACGCCGCGAAAATACTCAGGCTCATGGCTGTCCTGCCTTGTGCTGCTGGGCGAATGCTGTTCCTGGCCTGTCGACGGTGGGGTTAATCGGGGAGGGCATGGTGCTTTCTCGCAAAGATCGGGTTTGCGGAAAGATTAATGAAGTGTGGTTGGAATATTTTCTCTATTATTCCAGCCTGAATAAGGTTTTCGGGTAGATCCTTCCATATGGACAGAATTGATCAGAAGATTCTTGCCGAGCTGCAGGCGGACGGGCGTTTGTCGGTGACCGAACTGGCGGAGCGGGTCGGCCTCAGCCTGTCGCCCTGCCATCGTCGCGTGCGGGCCCTGGAGGAGTCGGGGGTGATCCAGGGCTATCGCGCCCAGCTCTCGCCCAGCGCCCTGGGCCTGACGTTTTCGGCGATGGTGTTTGCCACGCTGCGCGAGGGTGACCACCAGGCGGTTGCCGCCTTCGAAGCGGCGCTGGTGCCGATCCCGCAGATCGTCGAGGCGCAACGGCTGTTTGGCGAGCCGGACTATCTGTTGCACGTGATCACCCGCGACCTGCCGGCCTTCCAGCAGCTTTACGATGATCGCCTGTCCAAACTGCCCAACGTCCAGCGCCTGACCTCGACGCTGGTGATGAAACGGGTGATTCAGGACCGTTCGCTGCCGCTGTGAGGCGCGCTGACGAATAGCTCAAACACTTCAGGGAGATAGCAATGCGTGAACGAAAATCGGCGAGGTTGCTGGTCATCAACCCTTCGCGAAAGGTCCTGCTGTTCCGCTTCCTGCACAAGGAAGGGGCGCTGGCGGGGGATGACTATTGGGCCACGCCCGGTGGCGGGCTTGAAGGGGCAGAAACCTTCCAGCTTGCGGCGGTCCGTGAACTGCACGAGGAGACCGGTATCCGGGTCGGCACGGTCGGAGAACCGGTGGCCGATCGCCGGTTTCCCATGCAGCTGCCCAGCGGCGAGTGGGTGACCTCCGTCGAGCAGTATTTTGTCGTGCACGCGCCGGACCAGCCGCTCTCCCGTGCGGGCTGGACCTCGTCCGAGGCCCAGGTGATGGCCGATCATCGCTGGTGGTCGGCCCACGATCTGCGATCCACCGAGGCCATCGTCTGGCCGGAGTCACTGGTGGAGATGCTGGAAGAGGCGGGGGTGTTCGAGCCGTCCTTGTAGCGGTTTTTCCAGCGGGCTAATCCTGGCTTAATCCCGCGCCATTGAGATCGCGCGCAGCCGGGTTTTTTCGGCGACCTGTTTATGCGATTGGCGCAATTGTAAGAGCGGCTTTCCACCTCTAGACTCCAGCCCATGAAACGCTACCTGCGGTTTTGTCTTGTCTTCCTGATCAGCCTGGCGCTTCCCCTCAGCGGGATGGCGGGCGTCCAGGCGCCGACCGAACCTTGCCCGATGAAGACCCAGGGCATGGCGATGATGGACGACATGGGCATGGACTGCTGCAACGACATGAAAAGCCCGGCCGAGCACGGCAAACCCTGCAAGCCGGGCCAGGAATGCAAGACCGGCGGCATGCTGCAAGTCTCGATCGTCAAGCCTGCCGTGACCCTGAGCCACCCGGTTGTCCTGTTTTTCTCCAGCTATTTTTTGCCCGCGCAAAGCCCTTCCGGGGTGTGGCGACCGCCCCGGGCCTGATTCCTGTACCACACTGAGTCCCATCGCCTATTGAGGCGATGGCATATCTGCGCGCATGTCTGAAGAGTCGCGCAGGGATTCATCACAGGAATCGTCAACATGAACCCCAAGTGCTATTGCACCGGCTGGTCCCTCGTGGCCGGCCTGGCGGCAGGCGTGCTGGTATGGCCGAGCCTTGCTGGCGCCTTGACCCTCGATGAGGCGTTGCGCCTGGCCGAGAACAACGCGCCGTCGCTGAGCGCCCAGGACGCGAAAATCCAGGCCGCCAGCAGCGCGGCCATCCCCGCCGGCGAGCTGCCCGACCCCAAGCTGTTGCTGGGGGTGCAGAACTACCCCATTGGCGGCCCGGATCGCTGGCGCCTCGACCAGGATTTCATGACCATGCAGATGGTCGGGATCCGCCAGGAAATGCCCAACAGCGACAAGCGCAAGGCACGCGTCGAAGTCGCCGCCGGGGCGGTCGAGCGGGCCGCCGCCGAGCGTCGGGTGGAGCTGCTGAACGTGCGCCAGGCCACGGCCCTGGCTTGGATCGGCAGCTATTCGGTGGAGCGCAAGGCGGCGCTGCTCCAGGACTTCTACGAGGAAAACCGCCTGCTGGGCGCCACCGTGCGCGCACAGATCGCCGGTGGCCGCGGGTTACCGGCGGATGCGGTGACGCCCCGCCAGGAAGCCGCGCAACTGGCCGAGCGCGAGGACGAACTGATCAGCCAGCGGGCCCAGGCCCGGGCCGCGCTCAAGCGCTGGATCGGCGCCGCCGCCAACGACCGGCCCGTGGGACGTCTGCCCGAGTGGCCGGTGGACAGCGCAGGCTACGTGCACAAGCTGCAACACCACCC
This sequence comes from Pseudomonas sp. T8, assembly GCF_024610635.1. NCBI lineage: Bacteria > Pseudomonadati > Pseudomonadota > Gammaproteobacteria > Pseudomonadales > Pseudomonadaceae > Pseudomonas > Pseudomonas sp. T8. Next base: position 1,409,346 of record NZ_CP102374.1, on the reverse strand, counting down.
CGAACTGGCGGCGTTCGCGCCCATGACCCGCGAGGCGCAAGCCAGGGTGCATGAGGCCGAGGCCGACAAGCAGTCGGACTGGAGCTGGGAGCTGGACTACCAGCGCCGTGGCCGGGAGTTCGGCGACATGGTCAGCGTGCAGTTTTCCTGGGACCTGCCGTTGTTTCCCGGCTCGCGCCAGAACCCCAGGATCGCCGCCCGGCAGGCCGAGCTGAGCCAGCTGGAGGCCGAACGCGAAGCCCTGTCCCGGGAGCATGCCCAGCAGCTGGAAGCGCAGTTGGCCGACTATGAGCGCCTGGATCGCGCGGTGCGCCGCAACCAGCAAAGCCTGGTGCCGCTGGCCCGGGAAAAGGTCGACCTGAGCCTGGCCAGCTATCGCGCCGGCAAGGGCGACCTGGCGGCGGTGGTCGCCGCCCGCCGCGAACTGATCGAAGCCCGCCTCAAGCAGATCGACGTCGAGGAGCAGCGCGCCCTGACCAACGCGCGCCTGTATTTCGCCTATGGGGAGAGTGCGCAATGAATTCGCCGATCTGGAAAGTCGCTTCGGTGGTCGGCGTCTCGCTGGCCCTGGGAGTCGCGGGTGGTTACTGGCTGGCCCAGCCGCGCAGCGGCGAAGCGCTGGCGGTCGGGCAGGAGGCTGCGGCCGAGCCCAAGGCGCTGTATTGGTACGACCCGATGTACCCGCAGCAGAAGTTCGACAAGCCGGGCAAGTCGCCTTTTATGGACATGCAACTGGTCCCACGCTACGCCGAGGGCCAGGGAGCCCAAGGGGATGGCGCGGCAGTGCGCATCGACCCGGGGCTGACCCAGAACCTCGGCCTGCGCCTGGCCAGCGTCACGCGCGGGGTGTTGGCCAGCAGCGTCGAGGCCGTCGGGGTGCTGGCGTTCAACGAGCGCGAGGTGGCGGTCGTTCAGCTGCGTACCGCGGGTTTTGTCGAACGGGTGTATGCCCGGGCCCCGGGGGATCTGCTCAAGGCCAACGCGGCCCTGGCGGATATCCTGGTGCCGGAGTGGGCGGCCGCCCAGGAAGAATTTCTCGCCCTCAAGGCCAGTGGCGATGCCGCTCTGCTGGCGGCCGCCCGCCAGCGATTGCGCCTCAGCGGCATGCCGACGGCCTTGATCGCCCAGGTCGAGCGCAGTGGCAAGGTCCAGCCGAACCTGACCCTGACCAGCCCCATCGGCGGTGTGCTGCAAGAGTTGAATGTCCGCCAGGGCATGACCCTGGCCGCCGGCGAGACCCTGGCCCGGGTCAACGGCTTGAACAGCGTCTGGCTGGCGGTGGCGGTTCCGGAGTCGCAGGCCGGCTCGCTGGTCAGCGGGCAGGTGGCCGAGGCTCGTTTGCCGGCTTTTCCCGGGGAGGTGTTCGCGGGCAAGGTCGACGCGATCCTTCCGGAGGCCAATGCCGATAGCCGCACGCTGCGGGTGCGGGTCGAGTTGCCTAACCCGCAAGGTCGGCTGCGGCCGGGCATGAGCGCCCAGGTCAGCCTCAAGCGTTCGACCCGGCAACCTCTGCTGTGGGTGCCCAGCGAGGCGGTGATTCGCACTGGCCGCCGGGCCCTGGTGATGCTCGCCGAAGACGGGGGGCGCTATCGCCCGGTGGAGGTGCAGCCAGGGCCGGACAACGCGGGCCAGACGGCGATCTTGCAAGGCCTGGAGGAGGGGCAGCAGGTGGTGGCGTCCGGGCAGTTCCTGTTGGATTCGGAAGCCAGCCTCAAGGGCATTGTCGCCGCTTCGTTGGCAGAGCCCGCAGTGGTCCTGCATGAAGCCGAAGGGCAGATCCTGGCCATCGACAGTCAGGAAGTCACGCTGGCCCATGGTCCCTTCAAGAGCCTGGGCATGCCGGCCATGACCATGACCTTTCCTCTGGCCAATCCCGGCCTGATGCAGGGCCTCAAGGTGGGCGACAAGGTGCGGGTGGCGCTGAGCCAGAGCGGCAATGAGCTGCGGGTCCAACGCCTGGATAAAACGGGGAGCCAGCCATGATCGCGGCCGTGATTCGTTGGTCGGTGGCCAACCGTTTTCTGGTGTTGCTGGCGACCCTGTTCGTCAGCGCCTGGGGTGTCTGGTCGGTACAGAGCACGCCGGTCGACGCGCTGCCGGACCTGTCGGATGTACAGGTGATCATCCGCACGCCGTATGCGGGGCAAGCACCGCAGATCGTCGAGAACCAGGTGACCTATCCGCTGGCCACCACCATGCTTTCGGTGCCCGGGGCCAAGACCGTGCGCGGCTATTCGTTCTTCGGCGACAGCTTTGTCTACGTGCTGTTCGAGGACGGCACCGACCTGTACTGGGCCCGCTCGCGGGTGCTGGAGTACCTGAGCCAGGTCCAGAGCCGCCTGCCGGCCAGCGCCAAGCCGACGTTGGGGCCGGATGCCACCGGGGTTGGCTGGATTTTCCAGTACGCCCTGGTGGACCGCAGCGGCGGGCATGACCTGGCGCAACTGCGCGCCCTGCAAGACTGGTTCCTCAAGTTCGAGTTCAAGACCCTGCCGAACGTCGCGGAAGTCGCCACCGTGGGCGGCATGGTCAAGCAGTACCAGGTGCTGCTCGATCCGCTGAAGCTGGCCAGCCTGGGCGTCACCCAGGCCGAGGTTGGCGCGGCGATCGGCAAGGCCAACCAGGAAACCGGTGGCGCGGTGCTGGAGATGGCGGAGACGGAGTTCATGGTGCGGGCTTCCGGCTACCTGAAGAGCCTCGCTGACTTTCGCGCGATCCCGCTCAAGCTCGGGGCGGGCGGGGTGCCGGTGACCCTGGGCGAGGTTGCGACTGTCCAGCTCGGCCCGGAAATGCGCCGCGGTATCGGCGAACTCGACGGCGAGGGCGAGGCCGTGGGCGGCGTGGTGATTCTGCGCAGCGGCAAGAACGCCCGGGAAACCATCGCCGCGGTGAAGACCCGCCTCGAAGAGCTCAAGCGCAGCCTGCCGGCCGGCGTGGAAATCGTCACCACCTACGACCGCAGCCAGCTGATCGACCGCGCGGTGAGCAACCTTGGCCACAAGCTGCTGGAGGAGTTCATCGTCGTCGCCCTGGTGTGCGGGATCTTCCTCTGGCACCTGCGTTCCTCCCTGGTGGCGATCATCTCCTTGCCGATCGGCGTGTTGATCGCCTTTGTGGTGATGCGCCAGCAGGGGCTCAACGCCAACATCATGTCCCTGGGCGGCATTGCCATCGCGGTCGGGGCCATGGTCGACGCGGCGGTGGTGATGATCGAGAACGCCCACAAGAAACTCGAGGCCTGGCACCAGGCCCATCCCGGACACACCCTGCAGGGCGAGCAGCGCTGGCAGGTGATCACCGCGGCGGCGACCGAGGTCGGGCCGGCGCTGTTCTTCTGCCTGTTGATCATCACCCTGTCGTTCATCCCGGTGTTCACCCTGGAGGCCCAGGAAGGGCGGTTGTTTGGTCCGCTGGCGTTCACCAAGACCTATGCCATGGCCGCGGCGGCGGGGCTGTCGGTGACCCTGGTGCCGGTGTTGATGGGCTACTGGATTCGCGGGCGGATTCCCAACGAGCAGCAGAACCCGCTGAACCGTGGGTTGATCCGCCTCTATCAACCGGCCCTGGACGCGGTATTGCAAAGGCCCAGGGCGACCTTGCTGGTGGCCTTGCTGGTGTTCCTCAGCGCGCTATGGCCGCTCTCGCGCCTGGGGGGCGAGTTCCTGCCGCCGCTGGACGAGGGCGACCTGCTGTACATGCCTTCGGCGCTGCCGGGGCTGTCGGCGCAGAAGGCGGCGCAGCTGCTGCAACAGACCGACCGGCTGATCAAGAGCGTGCCCGAGGTCGAACATGTGTTCGGCAAGGCTGGCCGCGCGGAAACCGCCACCGATCCGGCGCCCCTGGAGATGTTCGAAACCATCATCCGGTTCAAGCCCCATGAGCAGTGGCGCCCCGGCATGACCGCGGAAAAACTGGTGGCCGAGCTGGACCGGGTGGTGCGGGTGCCGGGGCTGACCAATATCTGGATTCCGCCGATTCGCAACCGTGTGGACATGCTCGCCACCGGCATCAAGAGCCCGATCGGGGTCAAGGTGGCCGGCAGCGACCTGCGGCAGATCGATGCGGTGACCCAGGCCGTCGAGCGGGTGGCCAGGGAGGTGCCCGGGGTCAGTTCGGCGCTGGCGGAGCGCCTGACGGGGGGGCGTTACATCGACGTGGATATCGACCGCCAGGCGGCCGCGCGCTACGGCCTGAACATCGCCGATGTGCAGTCGATCGTCAGCGGCGCCATCGGCGGGGAAAACATCGGCGAGACCGTCGAAGGGCTGGCCCGCTTCCCGATCAGCCTGCGGTACCCCCGGGACTGGCGGGACTCGCTGGGGGCTCTGGAGCAGTTGCCGATCTACACCCCGCTGGGCAGCCAGATCACCCTCGGCACCGTGGCCAGGGTCAGGGTCAGCGATGGTCCGCCGATGCTCAAGAGCGAGAACGCCCGGCCTTCGGGCTGGGTGTATGTCGATGTGCGGGGGCGGGATCTCGCCTCGGTGGTCGCCGACCTGCGCCGGGCGGTCAGCGAGCAGGTGCGCTTGCAGCCGGGCATGAGCCTGGGCTATTCCGGGCAGTTCGAGTTTCTCGAACGGGCCAATGCCCGGCTCGCGTGGCTGGTGCCGGCCACCTTGCTGATCATCTTCGTGCTGCTGTACCTGACCTTCGCCCGCTTCGACGAGGCCTTGCTGATCATGGCCACGCTGCCGTTCGCCCTCACGGGCGGGGCGTGGTTTCTCTACTGGCTGGGGTTCAACCTGTCGGTGGCCACCGGCGTCGGTTTTATCGCCCTGGCCGGGGTGTCCGCCGAGTTCGGCGTGATCATGCTGCTGTACCTGAAGAACGCCTGGGCCGAACGCCAGGAGTCCGGCGAGGGCAGCGAGCGCGGGCTGCTCGCGGCGATTCGCGAAGGCGCGGTGCAGCGTGTGCGCCCCAAGGCCATGACCGTGGCGGTGATCATCGCTGGCCTGTTGCCGATCCTGCTGGACAGCGGCACCGGCAGCGAAGTGATGAGCCGCATCGCCGCGCCCATGGTCGGCGGCATGCTCACCGCGCCCTTGCTGTCGCTGTTCGTCATCCCGGCGGCCTATCGCCTGATGCGCCGCCGGCACCTTCCTGTTGTCTCCCACACTCAAGGAAAAAACCTATGAAACTGATCCAGATCGCATTCACTGGCACCCTGGCCACGCTGTCCCTCGCCGCCTACGCGCAGGACATGCCCGGCATGAAAATGGACGACATGAACATGAACGGCATGCCGATGAAGCAGGAAGCCCGGCAGGCTCGACAGGCCACTGCCGAGGGCACGATCAAGGCCATCGATACCGCGAAGCAGCGGGTGACCATCGCCCACGGCGCCGTCCCCGCCGTGCAATGGCCGCCGATGACCATGGCCTTTGCCGCGACTGCGCAGCAGCTGCAAGGGCTGGCGATCGGCGACCGGGTGACCTTCGTATTCCACCTGGAAGGCGGCGCGGCCACTATCGTTTCCATCAGGAAGTAAAACCGTGAGGCCGGCATGTGCAGGCATGCCGGCCTCGCGCTCATTATTCACAGCAGCGCCGTCGATTCGTTCCTCTCTCTACCATCCAACAGAGGGAACGCCCGATGAACAACACCGAACTCAGCCACCTCATCCTCAGCGACCACTCGCGCATCGAGGCCGCCATCAGTACCGGCGCGGCCTGGGAAGTCTGGTTCCAGGTCGAGTTTCTGATGCTGCTGCGCGCAGCGCACCTGGGGGTCGCTCGCGAAGTGCCTTACCCACCGCCGAACCAGGCCTTGCACCTCGACGTGCTGGCCCGGCACAACGTCGAGAGTTATGCCATCGAAGTGAAAGTCGAAAGCGCTACCAATGCCGGCAACAAGCTGTTGGCGGAAACCCGCAAGGACATCGAGAAGATTGCCAAATACACCGAGCCGGTCGATGCCCGCTGGGTGGTTTCCCTGGCCTACAGCGACGTGGCCAAACACTCGTTGCGCGGGTTCACTGTGCAGAACAATGGCCATGCCATCTACCATGAGTCCGGCGCGATCGGCTGCATGATCGTCACGGTTTGACCCCTCGCCGGCGACAGGAGGACCCACGGCCCTCCTGTCGCCGGGTTGGTTTTTCCAGGGCATGCCCTGACGCTGAGGACGGTCAGGCCAGCCTCAAAGACGATCCGCATCGATCACCGCCTGGGCGAACGCCCGCGGGTCTTCCTGCGGCAGGTTGTGGCCGATGCCGCCGCTGATCAGGCGGAACTGGTATTTGCCGGTGAAACGCTTGGCGTAGTCCGCGGGGTTCGGGTGCGGCGCGCCGTTGGCATCGCCTTCCAGGGTGATGGTCGGCACGCCGATGGCCGGGGCCATGGCCAGTTTCTGCTCCAGCGCGGCGTAGCGGCTTTCGCCTTGAACCAGCCCCAGGCGCCAGCGGTAGTTGAACACCGTGATGTCGACATGGTCGGGGTTGTCCAGGGCCTTGGCGCTGCGCTCGAAGGTGGCGTCGTCGAACTTCCATTGCGGCGAGGCCAGCTGCCAGATCAGCTTGGCGAAGTCGTGGGTGTTTTTCTCATAGCCGGCGCGACCGCGATCGGTGGCGAAATAGAACTGGTACCACCACTGCAACTCGGCCTTGGGCGGCAGCGGGTTCTGCCCGGCCGCCTGGTTGCCGATCAGGTAGCCGCTGACCGACACCAGCGCCTTGACCCGCTCCGGCCACAGCGCCGAGACGATGTCCGCCGAACGCGCGCCCCAGTCATAACCGCCAAGCACCGCTTGCTTGATCTTCAGTGCATCCATGAAATCGATGACGTCGCTGGCCAATGCGGCCGGCTGGCCATTGCGCAGGGTTTTCGCCGACAGGAAACGGGTATCGCCGTAGCCGCGGGCATAGGGCATCAGTACCCGATAACCCTTGGCCGCCAGCAGGGGCGCGACCTCGTCATAGCTGTGAATGTCGTACGGCCAGCCGTGCAGCAGAATCACCACCGGGCCGTCGGCGGGGCCGGTTTCGGCGTAGGCCACGTCCAGCAGCCCGGCGTTGACATGCTTCAGCGGGCCGAACGGCGAAGGGGCGGCATAAGTGGTGCCGCTGCCCGCGTCGGGTTGCGCCGCTGCGGGCGTCTGCGCCTGGGCCGTGCCGAGGAGGCCGAACAGGCTGAGGGCCAGGATCGACGCGCCGATGGTGTGGTTGCGCAGTGTCATCTTCATGCTGATCTCTCCATTGGATTGCAAGCCGTGGGGCGGGGGACCTGGCTGATCCCCTTCAACCTGGGTTGCATTTGACGGCCGCGACGTATCTGGCCTGTGTCCGGATCCCGGGGCGGATGCAAGCGCGTGTACCGGGGAGGGCGGTAGATACAGTGCGATACATGACGTAGCCCGCGAGTCCTCGCGGATAGCCGTGGCAGGGCACGAAGCCGTTCGTGTGTCCGGTCCGGCGACGGTTTTCGGCCGCGCCGTGGCCCCGTCGGACGCTTTGCTCGGAGGCAATGTCTGCTGCGTGGGCAAATTTCCATTGCCAGATCCGGGTCATTGGAGGTAGTTTGTAAAACGATTTAGTAAAACGTTTTACTAAACTCGTGAAAATGTCGCAAAACAACAACAAAAGAGAACAGCCTCATGCCTCTGACCCGACGTCGCTTCGTGCAGTGTGCCGCCCTCAGTGCCGGCGCACTGGCCCTGCCTTCCATCGCCCGTGCCGCCCCTTCGGTATTGCGCTTGTCCTCGACCATGACGGCGGACGAGAACTCGGCGCACTACCTGTTCTACCAACGCCTGGCCGAGAACCTGAAACAGTCCGTGGGCGACCGTATCCGTATCGATTTTTTCCCCAACGGCCAACTCGGCAAAGAGGCCGATGTGGTGCAACAGGTGCGCCTGGGGTCGATCGACCTGATGGTCTCCGGGAGTTCGATCTGGGCCACGGCCCTGCCGGAACTGGCGCTGCTGGACCTGGGGTTCCTGTTCGACAGCTACGAGCATGTCGCCCGCTCCGTGGATGGCGGCGTCGGCGAGATCTACAACGGGCTGCTGCGCGAGCGCACCGGTTGCTCGGTCGTGGGCTGGGGGGCGCATTTCAGCGCGCGCAGCGTCTATACCAAGCCGCCGATCAAGGATCTCGAGAGCATCAGGAATACCAAGCTGCGGGTCCTGCCGACCCAGGCGTTCATCGAAACCTTCAAGCTGCTGGGCGCGATCCCGACCCCCATTGCCTTCAATGAGGTCTACACCGCCATCCAGACGGGGGTGGTGGAAGGCTTCGAACACGATGCCGCCAGCGTACTGGCCAACAAGCTCGCCGAAGTGGTGAGCCACTGCTGGCAGACCGACCATTTGTTCAGCCCTTGCATTGCCGTGATCGGCAAGCGCGGGCTGGCGAAGATTCCCGCCGACCTGCAACCGGTGTTCATGGCGGCTGCCCGGGAGGCCAGCGTGTCCCAGCGCCGGGCGGCCGCGATCAAAGGCGCCGAAGCCATCGCCGCGCTGGGCAAGGGCGGCATGACCTTCTTCCCCATGGCTGACGCCGAGCGCGCCAGCGTCCGTACCCTCATGCGCGACAAGCTCTGGCTGCCATTCACCCGGACCACGCCATCCATGGCTTCGGTGCTGGGGCTTATCGACGCGGCCAGGGCGTGATCCAGGCCCGCCCCCATAACAAGAGGAGACAGACACCATGAGTTCATCCGACGCTCTCGCTGTCGCGGATCAAGTGGTAGAGGAACATCCCGGGCACACCCACGCAGCGGCCGCCATGGCCGACGACTGGGGCTTTGCCACAACGCCGGGCAGTGGCAGCTTGCTGGCGCTGCTGTGTCGGTGGGTCGAACGCCTGTGCGCGGTGGTGCTGGCGTTGGACGTGGCGGTGGTGTTCGTCTCGGTGATCCTGCGTTATTTCGTGCATCACCCGGTGGACTGGGCCGAGGAAGTTGCCCGTGGCCTGATGGTCATGCTGGTGTTTCTCGGCGGCGCTACGGTGCTGGCCCGCAAGCAACATGTACAGGTGGACTTCTTCCGCGCGCTGTTGCCCGCCGGCTGGCAGCAGGCCGCGCAGCAGACCGGGGGCTGGTTGGTCGCGGGCACGGCGGCGGGGCTGGCGTTCTCGTCCTGGCTGTTGCTGGAAGACTCGGTCAACGTCGTGACCCCGATGGGCTTGCCGCAGTGGCTGAATGTGCTGCCGGTCTTCGTCGGCGCGCTGCTGATGACGGCGGTGGGCATTGCCAATGCCGTCAACGGCGCCACTGTCGTCACCTGGCTGACCTTGCTCGGCTGCCTGCTGGTCGGCGGCTCGGTGTATGCCTGGAACACCCTGGTCGAGGCTTACGCCCTGCAACCCTGGGGGCTGCTGGTCGGCGGCTTCTTCGGCGGCCTGCTGGCGGGGGTACCGATTGCCTTCGTCCTGGCCCTGTGCGCCTTGCTGTACTTCATCGGCGATCCGTCGCTGCCGATGGTGATCTACTCGCAGCAGGTCATGGCCGGGATGGATCACTTCGTGTTGCTGGCGATTCCGTTTTTCGTGCTGGCGGGGCTGCTGATGGAAGCCAACGGCATGTCCTCGCGCCTGATCGAACTGCTGGTGCGGCTCTTCGGCCGGGTACGGGGCTCGATGAACCTGATCGCTATCCTGGCCACGGCATTTTTCTCCGGCGTGTCGGGTTCGAAGCTGGCGGATATCGCCGCGGTAGGCGGGATCGTCGTGCCCGCCGTGCGCCGCACCCGACAGGACCCGGCGGAGACCGCGGCGGTCCTGGCGGCCTCCGGGGTGATGGCGGAAACCATCCCGCCGTGCATCAACATGATCATCATGGGCTTCGTCGCGAACATTTCGATCGGCGGCCTGTTCCTCGCCGGCATCGTGCCGGCGGCGATGCTCGCCCTGGGCCTGGCGACCCTGGCGGTGATCTTCGGACGCAAGGTCGACCCCGACCTGGCTTTCCCCTCGCGCCGGCCGGTCGTGCGTCTGCTGGGGGGCGCGCTGGTGGCGCTGATCATGGTGACGATGATCGGCAAGGGCGTGACCTCCGGCGTGGCCACCTCCACCGAGGTGTCGGCGTTCGCGGTGGTCTATGCGCTACTGGTGGGCGGGCTGACTTTCCGCGAGCTGACGTTCAAAGGCATCGCCAGGCTGTTCGTGCGCTCGGCCTCGATGGCCGCGGGTATCCTGTTCATCATCGCCGCCGCCTCCAGCCTGGCGTTCGCCCTGACGATCCTGCAGATTCCGTCGATCATTTCCGACTTCATGCTGGCCTTGGCGCATGACTATGGCCCCGTGGCGTTTATGATCACCTCGGTGATCATCATGGTGGTGTTCGGCGCGGTGCTCGAAGGCGCGCCGGCGCTGATCATCTTCGGCCCGCTGCTGGTGCCGATCGCGGTGCAGGTGGGCGTCAGTCCTTTTCACTTCGGCACCGTCGCGGTGATCGCCATGGGCCTGGGGTTGTTCTCGCCGCCGTTCGGCCTGGGGCTGTTCGCCACCTGCGCGATGACCGGCACGCGGGTCGAGGAGGTTTCCCGGCGGATGGTCAAATACCTCTGCCTGCTGGCGGCGATGCTGATTCTGATTGTCCTGGTGCCATCGATTTCCCTGTGGCTGCCGCGCACTTTCAATATGGGTTAATGCAAAACATGACAACGATTCACGATGTGGCCGCTCTGGCGGGGGTTTCGGTCAGCTCTGTGTCCAATGTGCTCAACCAGCGCACCGACAAGCTCAGCGCCGACACCTTCGCTCGCGTCGAAGCGGCGATTCTCAAGCTCGGCTACCAGCCCAACCGGGTGGCACGGCAGCTCAAGACTGGCCATACGCCGATGCTCGGCCTGCTGGTTCCGTCCACCGCCAACCCGATGTACGGGCAGATCGCCCTGAAGATCGAGGCCGCCGCCCGGGCGCAGTTTTCCTACCGGCTGCTGCTGGGCAACACCCACCGCGACAAGCAGCAGGAGGCCGGGATGTTCGATGACCTGCTGTCGTTCGGCGTGCGTTCGGTGATCGTGGTCTCGTCCCAGGACGACGAGCGTCACCTGGAGGCCGCGGTACAGCGTGGGCTGACGGTCGTCAGTTACGACCGGCAAACCACCGAGGACGGCGACTCGCGGGTGGACCATGTGTCGCCGGATAACTTCCAGGCGGGCTATATCGCCGCCGCGCACTTGATCGAACACGGTCATCGGCGCCTGGCGTTTCTGGTGCCCAGCGGCAAGACCATCAGTCGTACGGCGAAGATCGAGGGCTTTCGCGAGCGCGCCGCGCAGGAGGGCGCGCAGGTCAGCGCCACCGTCATCGAAGGCCCGGTGCTCGAGACGTTCGGCGATTCGGAGCTTGCCGACCTGGGATTCGCCATGGCGGCCGATCTGGCGGCGATGACGCCCAGGCCGACCGGTGTCGTCACCGTCAACGACATGCTCGCCATGGGCCTGATGTCCGGGCTCATCCAGGCGGGGCTGCGGGTGCCCGAGGACATCTCGGTGGTCGGCATGGACGGCCTGTCCATTGCCGCGTTCAGCAACCCCAGCCTGACGTCGGTGGCCATGCCGCTGACCGAGATGGCCGACATCATGGTCCAGCGCGCGGTCGAACGTTCCCGCGACCCACAGCTGCCCGCCGTCAATCTGGTGTTCCAGCCAATGCTGATTTCCCGACATTCGGTGGCCCGGCCCGGCGCCGACAAGCGAGCGTGACCATGACTGAGATCTTCCTGACCCATGCCCCCGGCGTGCGCGCCAATTACTACGCCGAGCAGCCGCTCAGGCAGCTTCAGGCCCTGGGCAATGTCCGGCTCAACGATTCGCCCGATCCGCTGTCGCTGGAGCAACTGGTCGATCGGGCACAGGGCTGCTCGATCATTGTCGCCAGCCGCGAGGCGGCCGCGCCCGCCGAACTGTTCGAACGCCTGCCACAGCTTGCGGCGATCTGCCGGGTGGCGGTGGACATCCGCAACATCGATGTCGAAGCCGCCAGCCGTCACGGTGTGCTGGTCACCCATGCGACGCCGGGGTTCGACCGCTCGGTGAGCGAATGGGTGATCGGCGTGATGATCGACCTGGCGCGGGGCATCAGCCGCGCGGCCGCCGACTACTGGCAGGGCAGGGCGCCGCAGGTGCTCATGGGGCGGGAGTTGCGCGGGGCGACGCTGGGGATCATCGGTTATGGCTTCATTGGCAAATGCCTGGCCGACATTGCTCGGCTGCTGCAGATGCGCGTCTGGGTCAATGACCCGAATGCCCGGGTCGATGAGCCCGGCATCGAACAGGTGTCGTTCGAGCAGGTCGTCGGCGGCGCCGATTACGTGGTCTGCCTCGCGCCGGCGGTCGAGCGGACCTACAACCTGTTCGGGCGCGAGGCCTTTCGCGCGATGCGCCCCGGCGCGTTCTTCATCAACGCCTCGCGCGGGGAACTGGTGGACGACGATGCCCTGCTCGAGGCGCTGGAGCAGGGGCTGATCGGCGGCTGTGCGCTGGATGTCGGGCGCGCGCCAGACCAGATGCCCGGGCCGCTGCTGTCCGCTCATCCCAAGGTCATTGCCAGCCCGCACATCGGTGGGCTGACACCCGAAGCCAGCGAGCATCAGGCCATGGACACCGTGCGCCAGGTCCAGGCCCTGCTCGCAGGACGAGTTCCGCAGGGGGCGGTGAACCTGGCGCGCGCTGACCGCGCCCGGGATGTATTCCGGCTGCAATCCCACTAATCAGGAGTACCCGCGACTATGACCTTGCCCAGCCACGCCACCGACTGCCACGTGCACGTGTACGACCCTGCGCGCTTTGCGGCGCCATCGCCGGTCCCGACCGCGACCTGGAGCGACTACGCGCGGGTGCAACGGCAACTGGGCCTGCAGCGCGCGGTGCTGGTCCAGCCAGTGGGGTACGGCTTTGACAATGCCTGCCTGCTGGATGCGCTGGTCCAGGCCGGCCAGGCAGCGCGGGGCATCGCCGTGATCAAGGCCGAAACGCGCTGGAGCGAACTGTCCCGCCTGCATCAGCAAGGCGTGCGCGGCGTGCGTTTCATGATGGTGCCGGGGGCGGGCGGGGTGCTGCCCTGGGACGCGCTGGAAAGGATTTCCTGGCGTATTGCCGAACTCGGCTGGGTGATCAATCTGCAACTCGACGGCCGCGACCTGCCTGATTATCAGGAGCGTCTGCTGGCGTTGCCGAGCCGGCTGAGCATCGACCATGTGGGCAAGTTCCTCGAGCCGGTCCCCGTTGGCCATGCTGCCTTCAAGACCCTGTTGCGCTTGCTGGACGGCGGCAATACCTGGGTCAAGCTTTCCGCGCCTTACGAAACCTCCCGGGTCGGCGCGCCGCTGTACGAGGATGTCGGCGTACTGGCCCAGACGCTGATCAACAGCCACCCGGAACGTTGCCTGTGGGCAAGCAACTGGCCGCACCCGGGGCGCGACCCGAGGCCGAGCGACAGCGCCATGCTCGACCTGCTGTCCCACTGGGCCACGGACGGCACCTGGCGCCGGCGCATCCTGGCGGATAACCCGGCGGTCCTTTACGGCTTCGACGACTGAGGCGGCTAGCAAACGGTGCCCGGCAGGACGGCGCGAACCCTGGCCCTGGTCGCATAAATTTGAAATGCGCGGCATTGCCCGACAGAATCGCGTCCCGATCCGGCCACAGGCGCCGGACGTTCGTGGTGAAAAGGGGCGGCAGTTGAACCAACAGACATTGTCCATGCGCCTGGAACGCGTGGCGGCGCATGTGCCAGCGGGTGCGCGCCTGGCCGATATCGGCTCGGATCACGGTTACCTGCCGGTGGCATTGCTGCGCCGTGGCCTTATCGCCGCGGCGGTGGCCGGCGAGGTGGCATTGACGCCGTTCCACGCGGCCCAGCGCAGCGTGCGCGAAAACGCCCTGGACTCGGGCATTAGCGTGCGCCTGGCCAACGGCCTGATGGCGATCGAACCGGAAGATGGGATCACGGCGATCAGTATCTGCGGCATGGGCGGCGAGACCATTCGCGACATCCTCGACAGCAGCAAGGCGCGCCTGAATGGCGAGGAACGCCTGATCCTGCAACCCAACGGCGGCGAGCAACCCCTGCGCCAATGGCTGATGGAGCATGGCTACCGCATCCTCTGCGAGGAAGTGCTGCGGGAAAACCGCTTTTTCTACGAAATCATCGTCGCCGAGCGCGCCGGGCCGGTGAGCTACACCGCCGAGGAACTGTACTTCGGCCCGCTGCAGCTACAGGCCCGCAGCCCGGCCTTCCTGGCCAAGTGGCAACGCATGCTGCGCCTGAAACAGAAGACCCTGGCCCACTTCGCCCGGGCACGGCAGGCCGTACCCGAGGAGAAGGTCCAGGACATCGCCCGGCAGACCCGGTGGATCAGCGAGTTGCTGGCTTGAGGCGTGGTCCAGGATTTGCGTGAGGCGAGAGGGCTCTGAGTCAACCTGGAATTCGTAGAGACAGCGGATGCTTGAAACTGGAAGTTCAGTTGGAAGAGTTGTTCAGCTGCTGAAGCTCAAGTTGCCTGGCAGCACTGGCTTCGAGGTTTGCACGCTCTTGATCCAGATACCGATAAATGCCTTGGAGGTTAGTAATTTTCTGTTTGATTTCTGCCATCTTCTTTTCAATCAGCTTGGCGCCGTCAGCACAATCGATCAGCTTGTTCCGCTGCGCATCCAGAATCTCGCCTATTTCCCCCAGGGAAAACCCCATGCTCTGCGCACGCTGGATAAAGTCCAGATCCTGCAGAGTCTGCTCTGTGTAAACGCGATAGTTGTTAGTTTGCCGCAGCGGTGAGATCAGGCCGATTTGCTCGTAGTAACGCAGCGTATGGCGGCTGGCGCCGCTGCGGGCCTCGAGTTCGCCGATTTTCATGAAAACACCGCTTGACTGTAGAGTTGGGTCGATAGTTTACGCTTGATTTCTCACCTTAAACAAGGAACAGGGAAATGAGCGTGGAGTGCTTTGTCACGGGGGGTACCGGCTTCATCGGTCAACATCTGGTGGCGTACCTGAGTGCAAAAGGTCACACCATTCGGGTGTTGATGCGTCGCCCAGAGCGACTAGCTGCACTGCGGGAGCAAGTCGACAATTTGGGAGGGTGCGCAACCCGGGTATTTGCCGTAGCTGGCGATCTGGAACGGGACAACCTCGGGCTGAGTCTTGCTGACAGGGAAGTGCTAAGGCACGCCAGAGTCATATTCCACCTGGGCGCCCACTTCGCATGGGGGCTTTCAGTGGAGCATTCTCGTGCGGTGAATGTGGAAGGGGCAAAGCGCGTGGCGCGGTTGGCGGCTGAGCAAAAAAGCCGGCTGGTGATGATCGGCGGCTACATGCTGAAAAATCATGAACATCTGCTACGCATCGGAATTGATCCGCGTTATCCGGAGCTGACGAATTGGCCTGCCGTCTACCGACAGGTCGGTGGTTACGAGGGGAGCAAGCTGGAGGCGCATTTTGCGACCCTGGAGGTCATGTCCGCCAAGGGCGGGGAGATTACCGTTGTCCACCCTGCGACGGTCTGTGGCCACAGCCGCACGGGGCATATCCTTGACGGTCAGCCGCTGGTGGAGCTGATCCGCAACCTTGTGCAGGGAAAGCTGGCCGCAGTGCCCGGTACCGCCGAGCACTGGCTGCCACTGGTCACCGTGGATTACCTGGTTGAGCTGGTGGCGGTCTGTGCTTTTGATCCTGCCATGGCGGGCCAGGAACTGCTGGCGCTTGATGACCAGACTCCCAACTTGCGAGAACTCCTGGTACAGGCGGCACAACCTTTGGGCTTAAAGTCTCCCAAGCATTACATTCCACTCCGCTTGCTGAAGTGGCTACTGAGTATTCCCCCCGTCGCGCGGCTTTTGAATACAAAACCCGAGGCCTTGGACTTTATCCAGACCACTCGTTTTGATACAGCAGCGGTCGAGCAATTTGCCAACAGGCATGGAATAGCCAAACCGGATATACGCCAGTCCTTGCAGCACACTGCAACGTTCGTCAACTCATATTGCCTAGCCAAGGGCCAGGCCCTCTGACTTCTTCCTTGGGGGCGACAAAGTCGTTAGTCCCGATTAAATGGACTTTCCTAAGGTAAGTGTTGGTGGGATCTTCGTATCCTCAAACTTTGCGCCGTCGATGTAGGGCGGCATTCTATCGAACGACCATTCAGCGACAGGGATCGTCATCAATGCAATCTACTTTCAGCAAAGGCGTCATATTTGCACTCTCCGCTGCGGCACTGAACGCAACGATCGGTGTACTCAGCAAAGTAGTCATGAGTAATGGTTTCGCCGCCAGCAGTGTCGCTGTCATCAAGACGCTACTGGGTTGCGTGCTTCTCTCGATCCTACTGTTTTTCCTCAAGCGCCCGGCGGCGTCGACCCAATGGACTCAGGCGGCTATCTGCGCATTCCTTGGCATCTTTGTGCTGTTCTATTTCGAAACGTCCGCCTATCAACATTACGCTGCGGCAGGTGTGGTAGTGGTGCTGATGGCCAGTGCCTCGATTTCCTCGATCATTCTGGGGCGCATTTTCCTCAAGGATGCCATCACCGCGAACGCTACCGTTGGCGCCGCACTGGCTATCGCTGGGATCTCGGTGATCTTCGGCGGCGACCTGCAGCAGGGCTTTACCCTGCAAGGTGCTGCGCTCGCCTCCATGGCCGGCTGCGGCTATGGGGCCTTTTCGGTTGCCATGAAGCGTATGGGGGTGTCGGGAGGGCTGCACTTCACCCGACAATTGTTGTTCTTTGGCAGCCTGTACCTGCTGATGCCGGCGGCGGCCGATGGTTTCGCGATGGGCGAGTTGTCGCCGCTGGTGATCGCCGCACTGCTGGCGCTGGCCACGCTGCCGACAATCCTGGGCTTCTTCTGCACCACCAAGGCCATCGAGTATCTCAAGCCATCCCAAGTGCAAGCGCTGGAGCTGACCGAGCCACTGTTCGCCGCGCTGCTGGCATTTGTGGTGCTCAATGAAGTGCCGCGCGAAAGCCTGTACGCGGGCGCGGCACTGATCATCGTCGGCCTGTGTTTCTCCAATGAACTCATCCGCTTGGGCAGCAAAGCATCCGTCTCTTCGACCGGTTGAATCCACAGCCGATTACCGCCTGTTGAAATGAGAGGCGAAGCATGCCCTCTACGATCCGCTGACGGGTGATTGAAGCCAGGCAACTGTTACGGCTTCTGATCCAGGGTGACCTCCTGCCAGCTGTCATCGGGATCGAAGCGCTTCATCGACTGCGCCAATTTATAACCCTCGGGTCCCAGGTCTTTCTCGAACACTTGGCCCTCATGGCTGATCATGAAACTCATCACCCCGGTGTCCTCGTATTTCGCCGGCCAGGCGATGAGGGCAAAGCCACGGCTCATCTTGTCACCGATGAGGTAGCTGTAGGCGCCACCCGGTGCCGAGGGACCTTGTCCCTCGAGGATGCGGAAGTGGTAGCCATGCCAATCTTCATCGGCGATGGCATTGCCGAACAGCGGACCCAAGGGGCTGAGTTGACCGCTATCGTCATCCGCCCAATAGAGTCCGTCGTGCTTGCCGGGAGTGCTGAAGATTTTCTGCGCATATTCGAGGGCGCCGTCACCGTCATGATCCACTGATGCATAGTCCATCTGGGCGTCGTGATAGGTCAGCACCGATTGCACCGCGGCCAGTTCGTTGCTGCCGATTCGCCGCATACGGATTTCGGCGCTACCAGCCTTGATGTCGAAGCGCCAACCCTTTTCGGCTTTTACCAGGGGTATCGGCAGTGTCCAGTGGTCACTGCCGACCGACAGGACAGCGTTGCGGTCACTGGTTTTTTCGATGGAATGTCGCTCGCGGTAGAGCTTCAAAAACGCATCCACGTCACTGCGCTGGACGCCACCTCGCGGGATGAAACTGCGCCAGTCTTCACCCAGCAGCTGCATCAGGCGTGCCTGATCGGCCTGTTGTGTGCCCAGGGCTTCGACGAACGCCTGAGCGGCCTGTTCCGGGGTTGGAAATGCCTGCTGTGCCATAGCCGTGCATGACCATGCCAGGCTGGCGCTGATCATCAGGATGCGAGGGAGCGAGCCCATGAATGCTTTCACTCGAGGAAGTGTGTTCAACGCCGGCCCCCCCCTCTTTGTCGCATGGAGGCACCGGACGGCCTGCTGATCTGATGGCCGGCGGATCGCGCAGCACTGGGGCGCGTGGCGGATGCCTGGCTGGTTCGGCCACGGAGGGCCTGGGCGTTCGACTGGGACGGCGAGCGCGCGCCGGCAAAAGCATTATTGCGTGCACTGCCGGGGCTGGCGGTCGGGCGTTTTGGCGTTCCCTGGCGTGTTTGGGAGAGTTCCTGGCGGCGCTGATTCGTCTGAGCGTTCTGTTGTCTGGGCTGCTGATTTTCCCGGATGTTTCTGTCAGTACCTTGGTTCCTGTCAGAGGCTCTCGGTCTGTCTGCCCCGGCTTGCATGCGATTATCGACCTGCGCTCTGCGCGCTTGATCACGGGCCTGGAGGTTAGTGGTGGCTGGTCGTTCGATACCGTGCCTGTCCATTGAACTGCGGGCTTTTTCACGCGCCTGGGCGCGTTGGGCATTATCCCCTCGAAAGGCCTCACGCTGATTGGCACCGTCCAGTTGTCGACCGTACTGTTCACGGCTCCTGCTGTCTCGATAGGGAACGCCATCGCGATGAAGGGAGTTGTGCTGCCACTTGTTCTGGTTCCTGTTGATCTGGGTGTTGCGATTGATGTTGTTGTAGCGGTCGACGTCGATGTCGATGTCGTTGTTGTCCCAGTCACAGTCGCCCCACAGCGAGGCGACGATCGCCACGCCGGTCCCGAACGCCAGCCCGGCCATCAAGGCCGATCCGGGGTAATAGGCGGGGGGCGGTGGATAGTAGACGGGCGGCGAAGCAGGGTAGGCCCAGGTGCCATAGGTAGTGGTCGGATTGTACGTGGGGACGTAGACCACTTGCGGGTCGGCAGGCTCGATGACGATGGTAGTGGAGCTGTTGGCAGGGGCTGCCGGTGCAGCCTGAACCGTCACGTTCTGATATTGGTTGCTCTGCAGGTTGCCTGCTGCTTGCGCCTGATGCCGCAGGCGTTGCACGCCGTCCATGACATCGTCGGGTTGCGCCAGAAAGGCATCGCCCAGACGCTGTACCCAGACCGGGTCTTGTCCCAGTGTTGCCAGGACCTGTGGGAAGGCAACCAGCGCCTGTACGCTCGGGTCCCAGGTCTGGCTCGACACTTGTTTGACCGCATCATCGCCCTTGGCGCCCGGATGCGCTTTGGACCAGGTGACCGCCTCGGCGATTTCCCCGGGGTAGGTACTGGCCATCAATACCTGTGCCAACAGTGGATCCGGGTATAGCGCAATGGGAGCCAGCATCTGATCCAGCTGCTCTTGGGTGAACACGACATCTTTGGCCGGTGCCGTCAGGGGCGCTGTAGCCGCAGCGTTTGCAGGCGCATTCTGGGTTTGCGCCAGGCAAGAAAACCCACTTAGAACCAGTACAGCCGACACCGCGTAAAGTAATGAAATGCGCATCGCCCCACCTCATGTGGTCAGGCAGGCTTGAGAGGACTGGATCAATGTCAGGGAGTGAGAACGGCCGACCTCGATGACTCCGCTAAAGGGTAGCAGACACCCATGCTTTAGCCTCCCGCAGCGTGGAGATTGAATTATTGAGGGCGGGGTAAATGAAAATTATTGTCAATGATGGTTTGTACTATTTCTATCGACCCATTTATGGCGAACTGAGCCCCCATACATACGAGTAGAAAACCCATCAAACGTGATATTGCATCAATGCCTGACTCCCCTGTTAGTTTCATTATGGGGCCTGAACTGCGTAAGCAGATCCAGAGAATAATGGAAGTAAACAAGAAGATTAATGGAGGCGCGGTTAATAGAACCCAGGTTGGAAATAACGTGCTGTGTTTAATGGTCGCGGAGGAGCTGATAATCATCGCGATCGTTCCTGGCCCGGCAGTACTGGGCATGGCCAGCGGAATGAAGGCAAAACTGGCCTGTTCCTTTGCGCTGTTGACGACAGGAGAAACATGGACTGGCTGCGGGAAGAGCATCTTCAAGCCCATTATTATGAGAATGCCACCGCCTGCCATGCGCAAGCCCGGAATGGAAATGTTAAAAGCGTCCATAACAAACTCACCTACGTAATAGGTAAGTGCCATGATGAGAAAGACATAAAGCGAAGTCGAAAGCGCCTGTTTGTTTTTTTCTTTTTGGCTAAGGCCTTTGCTCAGGGTAATAAATAAAGCCACTGTTGTAGGCGGATTGATCAGGGGTAGCAAGGCCAGTAATCCCAGCGCTATAGCATTCAATAGTTCTGTCATATCCAAGCGTCCGGAGTAGCCTTCATCAAGGTCTCTGCTTGTCAGCCATATCAGCGCGAGGTTTTGACTTTCATTACCTCGGTGTAAATGGCGTTGATCGTCTGACCCACCTGGAGCTTCTTCATTCGGGCCTGAAGCTGTGGGTCCTCGACCTTCAGGACGGTCAGTTCGCCCTCCGGAGGTAGCAAGGTCACTTCATGCTTTTCCAAGTCAATGCGAGTGATCTTTGACGTGACCTTGACCTTGCGAACCGCCTCGCCACCTGGGTCAGGATTGTCCTGTGTGGCACGGATAGTCATTGATTCGTCGCTAACCCCTGGTGCAGCTTCGACATTCGTGTCGAGCACATAGGCGACTGAGCGAACAACGTGGATATCGACCTTGTCGCCGACCTTCAGGTTGCCCAGGGCCTTGGCTTTTTCCGTGAGCTGGATGGATACCGGGCTTTTGTTGGTGTCTTCTATGGTGACTTGATGATTCACCGGATCAACGGCCAGCACCCGCGTAATGATGTGACCTTCCAGGGAACGGCTACCCAACGGCACCTCGGCTGCATGGGCCGTAAAGCCGATAGCGGCCATGATTGAGGCAAGGGCAACAACGGCAAGGGAGGGCATCGGTTTCATGGGCCTGTTTTTCTGGTGTTGGCTGGTAGAACAGCGCTATGGATTACCGGTCGGAGCGGTTTGCACATTAGGTCAAAGCATAGTCATTGATTACCGAGATGCCCGGTCACAGTGTCGATTGGGTTGTTCACCTGTTTTGTCAGGTCTTCGATCAGCAGGTTGGAGTTGAACTTTCTGTCCTCGTCTTGAAGGCGTGTGGCAGTTCTTGGGCCGATTGCAGCTTGATGCGAAGGTCTGTAAACGACCCGAAGCAACATGATCGCATCACGGAGTGAAGGGGGTGCGCGGCCATATCTTCAACAATACTCGCCCCGTCAACGCGCAAAACCTGCGCTGTTTGCTCCGCTATCCCCGCCCCGCCCCGCCTCGTGTCGCGCCCTGTGCGTCCGGAGAAATCCGGGTTGTCATATTGCGAAGCCCATTCGCGAAAGACCACGTGTATGTCATGCATATCGCCACCGGGTGCGATGCGATCGCCAAAGCGCGCCTTTTCACGTGCGGCCAGCTTCTCAAGGTGAACAACAGCGCTCTAGCGCCTGTGAAAAAACGTGCTAGACAATAATCTTGCTTGTCGTTGGCTAGCCACTAGCCTCGACAACAGCCTGTTCGCTTCACCCCGTCTGGCAGGAGAGTGCTCATGAGCGAACGAATCAATGTGGTGATACTGAGCTTTGCCCCGGCGTTTGCAGCGTTGCGCGATGGCCTTTCGGTCGCTCAGCGGATTGGCGACACACTGTGGGTGGCCAACGATGAAACCACCAGCCTGGAGCGTCTGAAAATCCAGGGCGCTGCACCAGGCGGCGCGGTGATCTGCGCTGAGCACCAATCGTTCTCGCTCATGGAATACCTGGACCTGCCCATACCGGAGCCAGACGCCGAGATCGATATCGAGGGGTTGGCCTATGACGATGGTTACCTCTGGGTGGTGGGCTCCCATAGCCTCAAGCGCAGGAAGGCCGAGCCCGACAAGCCTGCGCAAAAGAACATCAAGCGGCTATCGACGGTAGAGGCAGACGGCAATCGCTTTTTGTTGGCCCGCATTCCGGTAGTACGGCAGAACGACAGCTATGAACTTGCCAGGGCGGTGGATGCCGATGGGCGTACGGCGGCGCAGCTGCGTGGCAACGCGCTTGGCAACGACTTGACCTGGGAAATTGCCAAAGACGATCAGTTACGGGACTTCCTGCCCATCCCGGGTAAAGACAACGGTTTCGATATCGAAGGGATGGCGGTCATTGGCTCGCGGCTGTTGTTGGGGTTGCGTGGGCCGGTCCTGCGCGGATGGGCCGTGCTGCTGGAGATCGAGCCTGAACTCAATGACGACCCCAGCGAAACCTTGGTGCTCAAGAAGATCGGGCCGCAGGGGCGCCGCTACCGCAAGCACTTCTTCGCGCTCAATGGCCTGGGGGTGCGAGACCTGTGCGTCAGCGGCGACGATCTGTTGATTCTGGCGGGGCCGACCATGGACCTGGACGGACCGGTAACGGTGTTCCGTTGGCGTGGCGGCTTCGCATCTGATGAGGAGCTTGTGGTCTTTGCGGAGCAATTGGAGAGGGTTCTGGAGGTGCCTTTCGGGCAAGGTGACGACCATGCCGAGGGTATGTGTCTGTTTGACGTGGCTGAGGAGGCCGGGGAAGGTCTGCTAATCGTTTACGACGCTGTCGCGCCGCGTCGTAAACAGGGCGATCTGAGTGTGGAAGGGGACCTGTTTATCCTGAAGTAGTCACGCATCTGGCCTGATCGGGCACTTCAATGGCAACCCAGGCGAGCTTATGGTTGCGGGCGCTATCACCGGCGGTTTGGTCGGCCGGCGCAAGGTGATTTCGAATAGCACTTACAAAAAGTTATTGCTGATGGGAGCCCAGGGGCTCCAAGGTCATGCACTCAGTAGCTGATATCATTCGAACACTTACCGGCCGAGTAGAAAAACATGAACCGTCGCAAGAAAATCAACCAGCTATTAAAGGCTCACGCGAAAAAGGCCAGTGCCAAGCTGGCACCGCGAAAGCCCAAATACATCAGCAAGGCCGACCGCTTGAAGCTGGATGCCGAATCAACTCCCGAGTCCGTGGTTTCCTCCGAGAGCTGATACCGCTGCTTTCCCGGGTGGCTTCATGCTGCTCGCCAAACGGGATCGCCTACTCACATCTGGCCGTCCCTGGCCTTAACGCAGGCTCCACGACACCCCGACATACATCGCCATGCCTTCCCCCGGTGTGGATCGCGCCGCGTCCAGCCCTTTGTCGTCGTAGCCCGGGGTAACGGTGGCGGCGTAGTGCTGGTCGGTCAGGTTGCGCAGGTCGAGCCAGGTCTGCCAGTCGCCCTTGGGTGCGTTGTAGCCCAGGGTGGCGCCAAACAGCGCATAGGGATCGGCGTAGTAACTGTTGGCGTAGTCCACCGCCACCTTGGACACCAGTTGCGTGTTGAGCGCGGCGAAGAAACCCTGGGGCCAGTCGTAGCGCAACTCGCCCTGGTAGTAGTGCATCGGCAGGCCCGGCAGGCGGTTGTCGCCGAAGCGCTCATCGTCGCGGTAATGGAAGTCGCTGAAGGTGTAGCTCTGGCGCAGGCTCAACTGGCCGCCGTCGTCCCGCGACCACAGGGTGCTCTGCAGGCTGGCTTCCACGCCCTGGTGCACGGTGGGGCTGGCGTTGAGTTCGTAGGGCGTGGTGGCGTTGGCGTCCGGCAATACCGAGAGCAGTTCGTGGCGCACCTGGGCGTAGTACCAGGCCAGGCTCCATTGGCCGATGGCGCTGTCGCCACGGCCGCCGAGTTCCAGGGTGGTGGCGGTCTGGTTTTGCAACTTGATCGGGTCGCGCTGGGTGCCGGTGGCCGCGCCGCTGCCGGCCGGGAAGCGCAGGTTGGAGCTGTAGATCAGCGACCAGGGATGCGGCGCCTCGACCGAGCGGCTGAGGTTGCCGAACAGTTGCAGGTCGGGGGTCAGCTGGTAGCGCAGGCCCAGGCGCGGCGCATAGTCCCAGTCGCCGAGGCTGGTCTTGCCGCCGCCTTCGGGATAGGTCACGGCGCTTTCGCGGCGAGTGTAGATGGCGGCCAGGCCGGTGGTCAGCCACAGGTCGTCGGCGATCTCCAGGTCATTGCCGACATGCAGGACGCTGTCCGAACCCTGGTAGGTGAAGTTGCGCATGTGGGTGCCCGGCGCGAAACCCGCGGTGTTGCCGCTGGGGATGCGCACCCGTTCGCTGGCCCCTGAGTTGGGCAGGTGCTTGGTCACCCGCAGGCCCAGGGTGCTGTGGCTTTCCAGGCCCCAGAGGGTGTCGCGGCGCTTGTAGTCGAAGGTGCCGCTGACATCGGTATAGGCCACCTTGAGGCGGTTGGGGCCTTCGCGCAGGTCCATGGGGTAGTCGTGGTAGACCAGGCCGGTCTGGATGCTTGAATCGTCGTCGATGTACCAGGTGGTCTTGTTGCCGATAAAGGTGCTGCCCGGCTGGTCGCGGCTGTCGTTGCGCGTCACGTAGGCCGGGTTGGCCGCCCGTGGGTCGTGCTCGATGGAGCGTTGGGTGACCCGCCCGGCGAGGTCGTTGTCGGTCTGGCGATGGCGGATGTAGAAGCGGGTTTCCAGGTTCGGGTTGAAGCGATAGCCGAAGTTGGCGATCACCCCCTGGCTCTTGCTGGCGCTGTGGTCCTGGTAGCCATCGGAGTGCGCGTCGGTCATGGACAGGTAGTAGTCGAAGTCGCCCAGCACCTGCCCGGAGCTGACCTGGCGCTGCTGATAGCCGTGGCTGCCCGTGGCGTAGCGCACCTGCAACTTCGGGGCGTCGTAGCCGGTGTGGCTGATGTAGTCGATGGCGCCGCCCAGGGCCAGGGCGCCGCGGTCGAAACCGTTGGCGCCGCGCAGCACTTCCACGCGGTCGAGCCACAGCGGCTCCAGCAACTCATAGGGCGTGCCGCCGGGGCCGGTCAGCGGCAGGCCGTCGAGCATCGTGTACAGCCCCGAGGCATGGGCGCCCGGCGCGCGGTTGATGCCCGAGCCGCGGATCGAAATCTTCACCCCTTCGTTGCCCGCGGACTGGGCATAGACCCCCGGCTGATACGCCAGCACATCCTGGTTGCTGGCCACGCGGCCCTGCAGCGGGCGGCGCAGGCCCACCACATTGCTGCCGCCGGGCACCTGGGCCAGCCGCGCCTTGGCTTCCTCGATCGATGCGTCTTCGCCGCTGCGCTCCTCGGCGCCGATCAGCACTTGTCCCAGCTCCAGGCCCTGGGCATCGGCCAGGGCCGGACAGACAAGGGCCAGGCCCAGCAAGGCAGAGGGCAGGGGACGGGGCGAAGGCATCGGGGGGAACTCCAGGCATGGGGGAACGGGCAGTGAGAACTGCGACGTATGAAAGAACGAAGGAAACACATGGCAATTTGGCTTGTTTGCCAGGTCGACGGGCCTCGGCCGATTGGCCGGCGGTTGCCTGTGCGGCAATACCCGTGCGCTATCAAGGCTGTTCGCAATGGATATATCCGCGCATCGGCGTTCGGCTATCGTCACCCTATATGACTCGATCGCGCAGCCGCTGTGCTTTTGCGTTGATGCTCTGTTGGCCGCTGCGATTCACCCACCGCTCTCAAACGCGAGGACATCACGATGAGCGCCCACAAAGCTGTCGCTGTTTCACTGGCCCTGCTCGGCGCGGCCTTCCTGGCCTCTGCCGCTCTGGCCGAGGGCACAGGGTTGATTGCCGCCACCCCCGCCGAACTGAAATGGACACCCGCGCCCTCGGTAGGGCCCGGGGTGATGATTTCGGTGATCGAAGGCGACCTGAAAAAACCAGAGCCCTTCACCATGCGCCTGATGCTGCCGGCCAACACGAAAGTCGGGGTGCATACCCATCCCGTGACCGAACGTGTCACCGTGATCTCGGGCACCTTCTACTTCGCCACCGGCGACACCTTCGACGCGGCCAAGGCCAAGGCCTATCACCCGGGCGACACCCTGATCATTCCCGTCGGTACACCGATGTACGCCGCCACTCAAAAACAGGAAACCGTGCTCCAGCTCCACGGCACGGGCCCCTGGGGGATCACCTACCTCAACCCGGCGGACGACCCCAGGAACAGCAAGCAGTAGCGAGCAGAGCCTGGCGGTGCATCCATCGGGCCTGACCTCGTTAACGCGGTGGTCACCTGGAAAAGGGGAACCGGGTTTGCACCCGGCAGGGTGAGCATTGGCTGAATTGGCTGGCGACTACCGGGCCAATACCGCGGGAGGACATTAGTTGCCAGCCGTGCTGTCGTTTGGGGGGAGGGCTGGCGACGGAGGACCGGCCGCGGTCTGTCACGGCGTCTGCCGAATCAGAGGACGCTCGATCCGCCGATATTTTGTTGAAAAGCCTGCAAAGAAAAACCGACTCTGCTTATCTCTCATCCAGGGCACGAGCTTTCGCGCCCGCCATACCCCTCGTCAAAGCCCCTGATCAAAGGTACCTCCATGCTGCTCGCCCGTTGGCTGCCAGGCTTGGCCAATCTCCTGCAATACCGCCGCGAATGGTTCAGGTACGACCTGCAGGCCGGGTTGTCGGTGGCGGCCGTGCAGATCCCGATTGCCATCGCCTACGCCCAGATTGTCGGGCTGCCGCCGCAGTACGGCTTGTATGCCTGCGTGTTGCCGATGATGGTCTATGCCCTGGTGGGCAGTTCGCGGCAGTTGATGGTCGGGCCGGATGCGGCCACCTGCGCCATGGTCGCCGGGGCGATCGCGCCCCTGGCGCTGGGCGATCCCGAGCGTCTGGCGCAACTGGCTGTGATTGTCACGGTGCTGGTCGGCCTGATGCTGATCGGCGCCGGCATCGCCCGGGCGGGGTTCATTGCCAGTTTTTTCTCGCGGCCCATCCTGATCGGCTATCTGAACGGCATCGGCTTGAGCCTGCTGGCCGGGCAACTGGGCAAGGTGCTGGGCTACAAAATCGAAGGCGAGGGTTTCATTCTCAGCCTGCTGAACATGCTGCAGCGGCTTGGCGAAACCCATTGGCCGACCCTGGCCATCGGCGCGGGCGCCCTGGCGCTGCTGATCTGGCTGCCGCGGCGCTTTGCGAGGCTGCCGGCGGCGCTGGTGACGGTGGCCATCGCCACCCTGTGCGTCGGCTTTCTGCGCCTGGACAGCTACGGCGTCTCCGTACTGGGCCCGATCCCTTCGGGCATGCCGCAGTTGAGCTGGCCGCAGACCAATATGGCCGAACTGAAAAGCCTGCTGCGCGATGCGCTGGGTATCGCCACGGTGAGTTTTTGCAGTGCGATGCTGACGGCCCGCAGCTTCGCCGCCAGGAACGGCTACACGGTCAATGCCAACCATGAGTTCCTGGCGCTGGGCGTGTCCAATATCGCCGCCGGGGTCTCCAGCGGTTTCGCCATCAGCGGCGCCGATTCGCGCACGGCGGTCAACAGCATGGTGGGGGGCAAGAGCCAGTTGGTGGGGATTATCGCTGCCCTGGTGATTGCCCTGATCCTGCTGTTCTTCACCGCGCCCATGGCCTGGATCCCCCAGGCGGCGCTGGGGGCGGTGCTGTTGATGGCGGGCTGGGGGCTGATCGACATCCAGGCGATGCGGGTTATCCGCAAGCTCAGCCGTTTCGAGTTCTGGCTGTGTGTGCTGACCACCCTGGGGGTGATTGGCGTGGGGGTGCTGCCGGGCATCATCGTCGCGGTGCTGCTGGCGATCCTGCGGCTGCTCAAAAGCATCTACCAGCCCACCGATGCGGTGCTGGGCTGGGTACGCGGGATCGAAGGCCAGGTCGATATCAGTCAATACCCGCAGGCGCGCACGCTGGCGGGGCTGGTGGTGTACCGCTTCGATGACGCGATCCTGTTTTTCAACGCCGACTACTTCAAGGCGCGCCTGCTGGAGGCGGTCGAGCGCGAGCCCGATCCCCGTGCCGTGCTGTTCGTCGCCGAGGCGGTGACCTCGATCGACGTCAGCGGCATCGTGGCCCTCAGGGAGGTGCGCGACACCCTGCTGGCGCGCGGCATCGTCCTGGGCATTGCCCGGCCGCACGGGACATTCCTGCGGATGCTGGTGCGTTCGGGCCTGGCGCGCGAGCTGGAGCAGAAGTTGTTGTTTTCCTCAGTACGCGCTGGCATTCGTGCTTATCGAGTCTGGCGCAATCAGCTGCAGCGTGAGGCGCTGAAAGAACCAGGCCGGGCCGGCGCCGCGCAACAGCCGTCCCATGACTGAACGCGGCCTTGGCCAGCCACCCGCAATGCTTGACCCAAGAGGAGGTGCAGCATGGAACGATTCACCGGCGGTTGCCTGTGCGGCAAGGTGCGGATCGTGGCGGCGGGGCGCCCGTACCGGGTCGGCCTGTGCCACTGCCTCGATTGTCGCAAGCACCATGGCGCGCTGTTCCATGCCTCGGCGATATTCCCCGAGGACGCGGTGACCATCGAGGGCGAAACCCGCGACTACGCCGGGCGGTTTTTCTGCCCGCACTGCGGCTCGTCGGTGTTTGCCCGCACGGCCGATGAAGTCGAAGTGAACCTGGGTTCCCTGGACGCCCCCGATCAACTCAAGCCCACTTACGAAAGCTGGACTGTTCGG
This sequence comes from Pseudomonas sp. T8, assembly GCF_024610635.1. NCBI lineage: Bacteria > Pseudomonadati > Pseudomonadota > Gammaproteobacteria > Pseudomonadales > Pseudomonadaceae > Pseudomonas > Pseudomonas sp. T8. The sequence goes on along the minus strand of NZ_CP102374.1, from coordinate 1,380,940 downwards.
CGCGAGTCCTGGTTGCCGGCGTTTCCACTCGCCAGGTGCTACGAGCGTGATCGTGATGCCAGCAGTCGTTTCGAGGAATAGCGGGCGCCCCGGCTTATGAATAGGGCGTTTGCGGCGCCACCCCGCGCGGGCGTTTGGCCAGAAGCTTGCGGGCGGTCTCGACGAAGGGCGTGACGATCAGGCTGTAGACCGTCAGGTAACGTTGCGAGTCCTGCTCCCCGGTGCCGAAGCGCAGCGGCTCGGGTGTCGAGCGGGTGACGTAGAGCGTGCCGAACATCCAGTCCCACAGGGACAGGTTGGTGCCGAAGTTGCGGTTGAAGTGGCGGGGCGCGTCACTGTGATGGATCTGGTGCTGGGCCGGGCTGTTCAGCACATGCTCGAGCCGCGGGCCGAACGACAGCCAGACATGGCTGTGCCGCAGGTTGGCCGCCAGGCTGTTGAAGATGAACACCAGGTAGGTCACGCCGAACAGGGTGTAGCGGCTGATCTCGCCACCGCAGGCGTACCAGAAACCACCAGCGTAGAGGCCCAGGCACAGGCCGATGCTCAGTTTCTCGACGATCTTTTCCACGAAGTGCACCCGGCTCGCCGTCGCCGGGACCAGCACCGGCGCCGAGTGATGGACCTTGTGGAATTCCCACAGCCAGCGCGAGTGAAAGGCCCGGTGCGCCCAGTAATGGATGAAGTCCTTGAGCAGGAACAGCCCCAGCCCGTAGAGCAGCGACAGCCCGAGGTTCTGCCCCAGGCGCGGGCGCTCGCCCCAGAGGTTGCTGAAAAAGGCCAGGTAATCCCCGGAGCGCAGGATGTAAGGGTCGACCAAGTGGACGATGGGCAGCACCAGCGCGACCTTGAGGATGGCGCGCACGAAGTAGTAGCGATAATCCAGCAGCGCCGAGCGGTGCAAGTGCACCCGGCCGCCGCCGATGAAGTGCCAGAACGAGTGGGCGTCGCTCAGGCCGCGGCGCTTCCTGAAGCGGAACAGGCCATAGGCGACGCCGTAGGACACGCACAGGAACAACAGCCCGAGCCGGCCGTTCAGATTGAAAATGCCGAGAAACTGTTGGGTAACAGGGGCGATCACCCAGTCGATCAGGTGCTTATAGACAAGCGACAGAGCATCCACGAAACGCCAGCCTCAGGCAAAGGGATGGCATTGTAAATCAGTTCGGTTTGGCCGGGGATTGCCCCAGGTCGCTTCTTTTTCGCTTGGAAGTTGCCAGTGATCCTGGGGTACGCTGGCCGCTCGCTGTATCCCACGGGGAGGTGCCTGGTTTATGAGCGTATCAAGGGAATCCGCAAACCTGTCGCTGGAGCCCCGGGTCGGCGCGGGCTGCATCCGGGCGCGGGGCGCCGAGGGCGCGGTGCTGCAATCGGCATCGCTGTTCGATGGCCTGGTGACTATCGATCACCGCCGCTGGGCCTGCCGCGAGGCCGAGCTCAGCTGGACGGCGCCGCAGCACGTGGTGATCCTCACCGAGCGCGGGGTCACGGCCAAGACCCATATCCGCAGCAGCTCGACGCTCAATTACCGGGGCTGCGACCGCCCCGGGTCGATCAGCTTCGTGCCGGCCGGCGTCGAGCGCCAGGGCTATTTTCGCGAGGCCGACCTGATCTATACCGCCCTGTGGATCGACACGACCCTGGATTTCCCAGGCTGCCCGCAACTGGCCGAGCTGCCCATGCGCATCAACAGCGGCGATGGGGTGATCCACTCGCTGCTCGCCGCCCTCAGCGCCGAGATGGTCAGCGGGCAGGTCCTGGAAGCCAGCTATATAGAGCATCTGGTGGCGCTGGTGGCGCTGCGTTTGGGGCGGGTCGATATCGCCAGCGCTGGCCACGGGCGCCTGGGGCCGCATTTGCTCAAGCGCTTGCGCGACTACGTCGATGCGCGCATCGACGGCAGCCTCTCGCTGACCGAACTGGCGCGGATCGCTGGCATGCCTGTCGACACCTTCGCCCGTCACTTCAAGGCCGAGACCGGCATGGCGCCCTATGCCTACGTGATCGAGCGCCGGGTGCGCCGCGCCGAAAGCCTGCTGCGGGCCGGCAGCATGCCGATCAGCGCCATGGCGCTGGAGCTGGGGTTCTCCAGCCAGAGCCACTTCACCTCGACCTTCAGGCGCATCACCGGGACCACCCCGAGCAGCTACCGGCAGCAGGCTTCCCGAATCCTGACAAGCTCGTCCTGATACCTGAAAGAACGGCGCCACGCCCTTGGCGATACTCGCGTCCAGCCGTTCATTTCAGGAGAGCACCATGCAAGACCTGGACTCACCGCGTCCGTCGCGCCGCGCGCTGCTGCAAGCCGGGGCCGCCGCCAGCCTGTTATGGGTAGGCGTTGGCAGGGCCCAACCCCAGTCCGCCCCGGGGCTATCTGAACCCGTTCGCCCGTTGCCATCCCAGGCGATCACCCTGCGCATCAACGCCAGCGACCAGTTGCTGGACCTCGACCCACGCACCACGTTGCTCGACGCACTGCGCCATCAACTGGGCATGACCGGCTCGAAGAAGGGTTGCGACCACGGCCAGTGCGGCGCCTGCACGGTGCTGGTGAATGGCCGCCGGATCAACGCCTGCCTGAGCCTGGCGGTCATGCATGACGGCGACGAGATCACCACCATCGAGGGGTTGGCCAATGGCGACCTGCTGCACCCCCTGCAGGCGGCCTTTATCGCCCGTGATGCCTTCCAGTGCGGCTATTGCACGCCGGGGCAGATCTGCTCGGCGGTCGGCATGCTGCAGGAGGTGCGCGCCGGCTGGCCCAGCCATGTCACCGATGACCTGACGGGCCAGCCCGTCGCCCTGAGCGACGGGGAGATCCGTGAGCGCATGAGCGGCAACCTGTGCCGCTGCGCCGCCTATCCGAACATCGTCGCCGCCATCCGCGACGCCGCCGAGGAGGCCTGAACCCATGCTGCCTTTCAGCTATGCGCGCGCGAGCGACGTACAGCAGGCCGTCAGCCTGATGGCCGCGCAGCCCCAGGCGCGTTTTATCGCCGGCGGCACCAACCTGATCGACTTGATGAAGCTGGGCATCGAGCGGCCCACGCACCTGATCGATATCAGCCGCTTGCCCCTGGCCACGATCGAGGACAGCGCCGACGGCGGCCTGCGCATCGGCGCCCAGGTGCGCAACAGCGACCTGGCCGCCGACAGCCGTGTCCGCGAGCGCTACCCGTTGCTGTCCCAGGCGCTGTTGGCCGGTGCCTCGGGGCAGATCCGCAACAAGGCCTCGGCCGCGGGCAACCTGCTGCAACGCACGCGCTGCCCGTACTTCTACGACCCGGGCATGGCCTGCAACAAGCGCGAACCCGGCAGCGGCTGCTCGGCCCAGCAGGGGCACAACCGCATGCACGCGATTCTCGGCGCCAGCGAAGCCTGCATCGCGGTGCATCCCTCGGACATGGCAGTGGCCATGGTCGCCCTGGAGGCGCGGGTGGAGACGGTCCTGCCCGGCGGCCAGCGCCGCTCCCTGGCCCTGGATCAGCTGTACCGCCTGCCCGGGGCGACGCCCGAGGTCGAAACCCAACTGGCCCATGGCGAGATGATCGTGGCTATTACATTGCCGCCGCCACCACCGGGGCGGCAGCTGTATCGCAAGGTGCGCGATCGCTCTTCCTATGCTTTCGCCCTGGTCGCCGTGGCGCTGGTGGTCGAGGTTCGCGCGGGGCAGATCCGCACGGCCCGCATCGCCCTCGGCGGCGTCGCTGCCAAACCCTGGCGGGCCACGGCGGCGGAGCAGGCGTTGCTCGGCCAGCCGTCCGCTATGGCGGTTTACCAGCACGCCGCCGACATCGCCCTGGCCGACGCGCGCGGGCAGGGCGGCAACGATTTCAAGATCCCCCTGGCCAAACGCACCCTGCGCCAGCTGCTGGCCAGCGCCACCCAAGAGCGAGCATCGGCATGAGCACATCAGGACCCACCGCATCCGTCGCCAACAGCCCCATCGGCCAACCGCTGGACCGGGTCGATGGCCGGCTGAAAGTCACCGGCCGCGCGACCTACGCCTACGAGCAGCGGGAAATGGGCGACACCGCCTATGGCTACATCCTCGGGGCGACCATCGCCCGGGGCCGCATCAGTGCGATCGACACCCGCGAGGCCGAACGGACGCCGGGCGTGCTCTATGTCATGACCCATCGCAACGCCCCCGCCCAGGTGGCATTCGGCCCCGCAGTGACGCCGACCACGGCCGAGGTGTTCAGCCGATCGCGTCCGGTGTTGGCGACCGATGCTGTGCGTTACTACGATGAACCGGTGGCGCTGGTGGTCGCTGCATCCTTCGAGGCCGCGCGAGCGGCGGCGCGCCTGATTCGCGTGAGCTACACCCCCGAGCAGGGCGACTTCGAGCTCGCTTCACGCCTGGCCCAGGCCTACATCCCGCCGCGGACCAACGCCGGTCTCCAGACCGACAGTACCGTCGGCGATTTCGAGTCGGGGTTCGCCAATGCGCCGGTCAAGCTCGACAGCACCTACAGCACCCCGCACCAGAGCCACGTGGCGATGGAGCCCCATGCCTCCATCGCGGTCTGGTCCGGGGACGACCTGACCCTCTATACCTCGGCGCAAACCCTGGCGAACTTCCGCGCCGGCCTGGCCAGTACCCTGGGCATCGAGCCGGCGCGGGTGCGCATCGTCAGCCCTTATATCGGCGGCGGTTTCGGCTCCAAGCTGATCATTCATCCCGACGCGGTGCTGGCGGCGCTCGCCGCCCGGGTGCTCAAGCGCCCGGTGAAGGTAGCCCTGACTCGCCAGCAGATATTCGCCAACGCCGGCTATCGCCCGGCCATGCAGCATCGGGTGCGGCTGGCGGCGGAGCACAACGGCAAGCTGACGGCCCTGGGGCATGACGTCTGGTCGAGCACCTCGCGCTTCGAAGAGTACTGCGAGCAGACCGCGGTGTTTGCCCGCTCGCTGTATGCGGCGCCGAATCGCCTGACCCGCCATCGGCTGGTGCCGGTCGACCTCAATCGCGGCGAGTGGATGCGCTCGCCGGGCGAGGCGCCGGGCATGCTCGCCTTCGAAAGCGCCATGGACGAGCTGGCCGAACGCCTGGACCTGGACCCCATCGAACTGCGGGTGCGCAATGAGCCGGAACTGGACCCCGAACTCGGCGTGCCGTTCGCCTCGCGCAATCTGCTGGCCTGTATGCAGACCGGCGCCGAGCGCTTCGGCTGGAGCCGCCGCCAGCCCAAGCCCGGCAGCGTGCGCGAGGGCCGCAAGCTGATCGGCATGGGCATGGCCGCGGCGATCCGGCCCAACTACCTGGGGCTGTCCAGGGCCCTGGTGAGCCTGGGCCCGACCGGGCGGGTGCTGGTGCGCCTGGACATGACCGATATCGGCACCGGCACCTACACCATCCTGACCCAGGTCGCCGCCCACAGCCTGGGCGTGCCGATGGCGGCGGTGCAGGTGCAGCTGGGCGACAGCCGCTTTGCGCAGACCTCGGGCTCTGGCGGTTCCTGGGGGGCGGCCAGTTCCAGCTCGGCGGTGGAGGCCGCCTGCCAGGCCTTGAAACAGCGGATCATCCAGGCCGCCGGCGCGCCTTACAACCAGGCGCCGGTACGCTTCGCCGACGGCCGTATCAGCACCGGCGAGCGCTCGGAGCGCCTCAGCGACCTGTTGCTGCGAGTGGCCCCCGCGGGGTTGCAGGCAGAAGGCAGCGTCGGGCCGATGGGGGAGGACTACAAGCGGTTTTCCCAGATTTCCAATGGCGCGCATTTCGCCGAAGTCGCGGTGGACATCGACACCGGCGAAGTCCGCCTGCGGCGCATGCTCGCGGTGATCGGCGCCGGGCGCATCCTCAACCCCAAGACCGCGCGCTCGCAGATCCTCGGCGGCATGACCTGGGGCGTCGGCGCGGCGCTGATGGAACAGACCCTGCTCGACACCCGCCACGGGCACTTCGTCAACCATGACCTGGCCGAGTACCTGGTGCCGGTCAATGCCGATATCGCGGCGATGGATGTGCTGTTTCTCGAAGAACCCGATACCAGGGCCAACGCCCTGGGCGTCAAGGGCCTGGGCGAGCTGGGCGTGTGCGGGGCCGGGGCGGCCCTGGCCAATGCTGTCTACAACGCTACCGGCATTCGCGTGCGCGAGTTTCCATTGACGCTGGACAAACTGCTGCCCGGGCTGGCCGCCATGGAGGGCTAGGCGCGGCCGCATCGACAAAAATCTCGACGGCCTGCGCTGGATTGGGCAGGCTTGTAGGGCTGCGGCAGCCCGGTCGGCTGCTGTGGAACTCAAGCCATCAGCCGACGGACGCCTCCATGAACCTTGCCACCCTGATGCTCTTCCTCCCGGCCTGTTTCGCCCTGAACATGGCGCCAGGGCCGAACAATCTGTTGTCGATCCGCAATGCCACCACCTATGGCTTTCGCGCGTCCTGCCTGGCGGGAGCAGGGCGGCTGGCCGCCTTCGCGGTGATGATTGCCCTGGCCGCGGCCGGGCTGGCGGTGGTGCTGCAAGCCTCGGAACTGCTGTTCCACGGGATCAAGATTCTCGGCGCTGGCTACCTGCTGTACCTGGCGTACCAGCTGTGGACCGCGGATACCCAGGTCGAGGCCGAGAACAAGACCGCGCCACTGGGCCTGCTGGCCTTGGCCCGGCAGGAGTTTTTGGTGGCCATTGGCAACCCCAAAGCCATCCTCATCTTCACCGCCTTCCTGCCGCAGTTCGTCGACCCTCAAGCACCGGTGTCCACCCAGTTCCTGGTGCTGGGCGCGCTGTTCCTGATCCTGGAATGGATCGCCATCAGCGCCTACGCCTACATGGGCCTGCACATGCGCCGCTGGTTCGCCGAGCCGCGGGGCAAGAAGCTCTTCAACCGTTGCTGCGCGGTGCTGTTGTCGGGGGCGGCTTCGGTGTTGCTGTTGGCGCGGCGGGCGTGAGCCGGTCGTGCAAAATGGCCAACCTTAGGCGTCGGATCATGGTGGGGCGGCGTGGCATGAGAGGGTGATGGCTTTTTAATATCGAATCGCGGAACTTATCTCTATTGCTGCGTCCAACAAGGCACCACGAATTGACTCGGAATGCCTGGATGTCCAGAAATCGGATCGCTAGCCTGCTTACCCGCTCTTTGATCGCGGCAACGATGATGGGCATCGTGCCTGTTTCATTCGGTGCCACCGCTCAGGACATTGAGCACCTCCTGCACTCAAACATGGATCAAAGAAACCAGGAAGTTCAGCAACGGGCCGACGAGGAGGCGCGTCAGGCGAGAGAACGACTGCGTCAGCTCGGAGAGCAGAATCGTCAACAGGCGAAGGAGCTCGAAGAGAGGGGCCGGCGCCTGGCACAGGAGCGAGAAGAAGCCGCTCGTAAAGCTCGGGATGAAGCGAGGGAAAAGCAATTGCGTGAAGAAGCCGAGCAGGCGAACCAAGACGTTTCATCCGCCAAAAGCCGCGCTGCTGTTCCCGTTCATTGAAACAGACGCCACCTCCCTATGAATCGCCCCTGATTTCCCGGACGAATCCACAGCTAAAAGCAGCCTGAACGTGAAAGATCTGTGCGCACTCGTCAGGTCTGAACATAATCTGCCACCTTGAATCTGGTCCTCGGTGTCGTATGGACGAATATCAATTTACGCTCGAGCAGCTAGCATCGCGCACTGGCACCCATCCGATGGATAAGCAGGTGAGAAACTGCCTGCTCAGTCTCCCAAGGGCTGAGAGGGTCGATTTTTTAAAACGTTTATGGCCCATGAACTACCAGTACACACTCGTACTGATTCAAGCGGCGCAGTTGTCCAGGCAGGAAAACGAGCACCTACTCAGATACTGGCTTCGTTTAGGCCAACACAATGTGGCTGAGAAACTCATCCAGCGGATGGAGCCGATTCTTGGGGAAAAGAAATTTTGGCAAATAGCATCTGAAGAGAAGCTTTCATCGGCTATGCGGGATCTTATGAACTACCACAGCCATGGACGCCTGGATTTGTTGCTCAGTCGGGAGTGAGCGTATGGCCGCTCCGGGTCGATGGCAGCCCTTCGTTACAGGCAGAAAACGGCCAAAAGCAGACCATAGACACGTCGCTTATCCGTTACTAGTGTGCACACAGATAATGTCGCTTTTCCTCCTGGTCGCATGTCGCGTTCCTGGTGCGACACTCGAGTAGAACAATGAGTTACACACGGGCAAGAAACGTTATCAGACACAATCGGCGAAAAGCATTACGCCATTCGTGTCGTCTATTTATAGTTGGACCCTGGAGAAAGCTTGTGAATGATGACCAGTTCCGTAAAAAAATTAGAAGCGAATTAGGGACCCAACAATGCAATTTTACCTTCCTCCCCAAGTGGAACAGAGAAACCCTCGAGGGGCTTAGCTCAGCATTCAAACAAAAAGAGCTAATTAAGCATCCTCGTCACAGAGGTGACTCTAGGGAGCTTGATTTCATAGAAATATTATCCTCCAGTATTCCTGCCTCCATTAGAATCTCCAAGGGGTTTGGGTTAAATACCTCATCACTTGTTAGCCACGAACAGGACTGTTTACTACTAAACACAGAAAGTGCCTGGGCCCTTGCTGGTGGAGGGGGCGTCTCTTATTTTCCAATAGAGTCAATACTTGGCTCTATAGAAGTAAAATCGCGCCTAACTATATCCGAGCTAAGGAAGTCCATTCTTAACTGTGTAAGCCTAAAAAAAGTTTTGTACCCTGGGCTACCTTATTCTGAAGAAAAAAAGCCAAAGGAGCGCATTTGCTACTCGATATTTGCCTACTCATCGAGCATCGAACTTTCTAAGCTTCCAAAGGTTATTCGTGAGCTTCAGCGAGATATACCGCCAGCACTACGAATCAATATGATTTATCTCTTGGGGAAAGGGCTTATTCTTCCAGGAGACGGGAGCTACGAACTGAACTTCGAGCAGATACATCGTAACGACCTTGACTTTGGGGCGCTAGACGGTCTTCGCAGTGATTATTTCTCGGCTGATGCTGCATTACGTGATCACACCGTTACTTTTCAATGGTTTATCGCGAACAACATTGATCACTGCCTATTTGAACGATCAATACGAAAAATACCAAGCTACAGCTCATATGTTTTTCATCCAATATCAATTCAGATGTCTCTTGAAAAAATATTCAACGAACATAACTCGAAATCTGCTGAGCGAAAGGTGTAAAACTGCAATATGCATCCCCATGCCGCAGTCGAACAGCGGCCTAACAAACGGTTCAAGTCGTTCGTTTAGCTCGCCGGCCCCTTAACCAAACGTTAGGACACACCATGGATCCGATCGCTTCATTTCTTTGGGATATTTTCAAAAACGTTCTCGGCAACCGCGCTGATGCATTCTTCTTCGGAAAGAACGAGCCCGAGCCAGGACCGCCGGAGGTCGAAGAAGTACCAGCTCCCGAAAAGCTGGACGAGAAGGTCACCGCCAAAGCCCGCAGATTCAAGACATTTGATGCCGTATACGACCTAGAAATGATTCTGTCTTACGTCGATGCCCCGATTGTTCACCTCCTCATTGAGGATAGTCCAAGCTCTGCCTACAACCTCCCTGGCTATGTCCTCGAATCTGGAAGCACGGGAGAGTGGTTTGTATTTTCCCGTGGCCGTTTGGCGCTTCAAGGCTGCGGTGGCGGACATCACAACACTGAAGGCGTCTTTTCCCTCCTCTCCGCAAAGAAGACAACGATTGGAGCATGGGTGGTCGAAAAGAAACTTCTTGATCTATTCGAGAATGGTCAAGCGTTATGGCCAGAGGTCAAGCAACAAGCAGTTCCGCTGCTGGCATTTCTTTCTGAGGAATACTCGTGGTCGGAAATTCAAAAGCAATTTCGCGCCCTGAGTGCTAATAATGCTTCCTAACCCTACGATCAACCGAACTCTGTGCGATAAAGCCGCGCAGCTCCGGTTTGCTCCACGTTAGCGTTCGCTTAGGTGCGAAAGTGACCTGATGCGAGTGGCTCCTTTTGGCTGTGGATTCAACCGGTGCTGAAATCAAGCACCCTTGCAACATGCCGAGCATCAAGCCCGACCCCATCTCATCAATGGAACGGAAAGATGTAGTTCATCCAGGCCGACATGCGCAGGAGGATCTTGCGCATGATCGCCACATGGTGGAAGTGCTGGCTGTAGAGCGCCGCCTGGCCATAGGCGCCACCGGGCATGAGTTTGGCGTAGGGCAGGTAGTCCGGGTCGGTGATTTCGATGACCACCGGCACCCGCCCCGGCGGCGGGGAGCCGGTGTAGCTCAGCAGGGTGCCGGACGGTTGTACCTGTCCTTCGCCGATCACCGTGATGACGTTCTTGACCCGGCCCTTGAACACCCTGCCGGGGATACCGTCGAACGCCACTTCCGCCTCGTCCCCCGGGACCAGGCGCAGCAGGCTGTTCTGGCGCATCCAGGCGGAAAAATAATGGCCCTCGTCGGGAATGAACACCATCGACGGGCGCAGCGGCAGCTTGCTCGCCATCATCCCCGGGCGCAGCGACACATGGGTGACGAAGCCTCGGCTCGGGGCGCGGACCACGGTGCTGTCCAGCTCGAACTGGGCGTTGTCGATCTGAGCCTGCAGGTCGTCGACCCGGGCAATCGCGGCTTCCTGCTCGCGGCGGGTGCCGAAGTTGCGCTTGATCAACTCGTTGATCCGGTACAGGTCGCCCCGCGCCGCCAGTTGCTGGGCCTTGAGCGACTTGAGCCGGTTCTCGAAAGGTTCGGGGTCGATGCGAAACAGCACGTCGCCTGGCTCCAGCGGCGTGTTGCCCTGGACCGGCACCTCGATCACCCGGCCGGTGACGACCGGAATCACCGGCACCGAGACGAAGTAGGAGCGCGCCACTTCCGAATAGGGGTGGTTGTAGTTCATCAGGAAAATCAGCGCGCCGATCAACACCACGCCGCCCAGCACGGCGGTGGGCACCGTCCATTTGTTCAGCGGGATACGGAAGATCTTGAAGATGGCCACGCAGATGGCGGTGTAGGTCAGGATCAGTAACAGGTCCATGGGTCACATTTTCCCTTCCGGGCGGGACCCGGCCTGGGCTTGTCCTTCCAGTCGCTCGACCCGCTGCCGCAGCTCGGCCAGCTCTTGCGCCAGAGCCTTTTCGCCCTGCATCCGCGCCTTGTCGGTGGCAAAGCCCCAGCCCCGATCCTCGCGGTACAACATGGCCCAGATCCACAGGAACGGCCACAGGGCATGGAGCGTGAACAGGCTGACCCAGCCTGCCGCGTGAATGGCGTCCTGGTGGGGGTGGTTCCGATGGACGGCAATTTCGTAGGGAATGTCGTGCAGGACGATGATTCCGTAGAACAGGACTATTCCGGCGAAGATAAGCATGCCCAGCGCAATCTGATCGAGCATGATTCGCCTCCCGGAAGCCTTCAGCCCGCACGCAACCGCTTATGAAGCACCTTGGTCAGCCTCGGCCATGGGACAGCTCGATGGCGCGGGCCTTGCAATCCATACTAGTTCAAGTTCGTTCATCTGCCGGGCTGCCTTCCAGGGCGCGCGCGCAGCCCTGAACCTGGAAAGCTGCGCTCGCGCGGGCAGCGGTTTATGATCCTTGCCTGTCGTCCATCACTGCGAGTCCGATCATGCCTTTTGAACTGGACCTTCCCGAAGTCCGCGCCGGTATCCTTGAGTTCCCGGTCTGGCATGCACGCGGTGGTACGTCCACCGGGCTGATCCTGGCTCGCGAAACCCTGCCCGAGGACCCGGCGCTGGTCGAGGAGTTGCTGCGGCACTTGATGGGCGTACCGCTGAGCGGCGACCTGCCGGGCAATAACCAGATCACCGGCCTGGGCCGTGGCGGGCCCACCAGCAACAAGGTGTTCATCGCTGAGCGGCGGCCCGGCGAGTCGCGTCTGGTCAGCACCCTGGCGCAGCTGGCGGCGGGTAAAAGCGCGATCGACTGGAGCGTCAACTGCGGCAACATGTCGGCGGCCTTGCCCCTGTATGCCCTGGAGCGTGGCTGGCTGAGCCCGGACGAGGACAGCGCGCAGATCGAGATCTTCAACAGCAATACCCAGACCACCATGCTCGCGCGCCTGGCGTTCCGCGACGGTCGCCTGCTGAGCGATACGCGGATTCCTGGGGTCAATGGCGTATTCCCCGGGGTCGACCTGTTTCTCAGCGACCCGGTGGGGGCCAAGACCGGCCAGCTGTTTCCCACCGGGCAGCGCATCGACCTGCTCGACGGCGTGCGCGCCACCTGCCTCGATGTGGCGGTGCCGATGGTCATCGTCCAGGCCGCGGACCTGGGCAAGACCGGCCTGGAAACCCCGGCGCAGCTGGATGCCGATGCCGAGTTCAAGGCGCGGCTGATCAGCCTGATGGTGCAGGGCGGCCTGCGCATGCAATTGCGCAACCGCAGCGGCGCCCTGATGAGCGCCGAGGAGCTGCAACGCAGCGAAACCCTGCCGAAGATCTGCATCGTCAGCCCGGCCCAGGGCGCGGGCGATATCAACACCCGTTATTTCACCCCGCAGAATGCCCATCCTTCATTGGCCGTCTCCGGTGGTTGCTGCCTGGCCGCCGCCTGCCTGGCGCAAGGCACCGTGGCCCATGAACTGCTCAAGACGCCCAAGTCGCTGAGCGCCACCACGGCGGAATACCCGGTGTCGATCGAAAATCCGGCAGGGGTGCTGGACACCTTGATCACCGCGCGCGAGGAGGGCGGTTCGATGCGCATCGACGCGGCCGCCTACCGGCGCAGCGCGCAGATCCTGCTCAAGGGCCGGGTGCCGCTGTACAACGCCTCGGCGGCGTTGTTCGAGGCGTTGCAAGGGCGGGGCTGAATCCCGCATCCAGCAGGCAGCAAATCCGCTCAAGCCTGTGAGCGGTATTCGCTGGGAGCGACCCCGAACTCGCGGCGAAAGGCCCGGCTGAAGGCCGCCTCGGATTCATAACCCAGCTGTTCGGCGATCTGCGAAATGCGCAGGCTGGAGGTCTGCAGGCGCTGACCGGCCAGTTGCATGCGCCAGTGCATCAGGTAGCGCATCGGCGATTGGCCCACCAGGTGGGTGAAACGTTGCGCCAGGTTGGAGCGCGACTGGTTGACCAGGCCGGCCAGGCGCTCGACGCTCCACGCCGCGCCCGGCTCGGCGTGCAACAGCGCCAGTGCCTGGCCGATCAGCGGGTCGCGCAGGGCGGCGATCCAGCCGCTGATCCCTTGCGGGGCATGGGCCAGCCAATGGCGCACGGCCCAGATAAACATCAGGTCGATGATCCGCGACAGCATGATGGTGCTGCCGATCGAAGGGTTGCGCACCTCCTTCTGCATCGCCGCCACGGTCAGCGACAGCCATTCACGGGAGCCGATCAGGTCGCTCGGGTCCTCGCCCTGGCAACTGACTTGCAGCACCCCGGGCAAGCCCTGGATCAAGGCCTGGCCACACCCGCCCTCGAACCGGAAGACGCCGCTGGTGATGCGCGCCGGCAGGCCCGGGCTGGCATCCGCAGCGCGTTGCAGTTGATGAGCCTGGCCGTGGGGCACGAACAGGATGTCCCCGGGGACCAGGGACGTGGTTTCGTTATTGCCATTGAGCCTGAGCTGGCAGCCGGCGTCCTGGATCACATGGAAACAGGCGCCGCCCGCCGCTTGCTGCAACAGCTGGCCGGGTTGCAGTAGCGTCTCGCCCAGCAGCTCGCCACGCATCCGCGCCAGGCTGAACACTTCGAAAAACACATCGGCGGCCGGGTGCCTGAGGTCGGATGGCGAGGCGGTTGGAGTCAGGTGTCTCTGCACAGTCTTCGGCTTTTCGGTCATGGTCGGTCGGCACCGTCCCCTTCGATAATGAGCGGGCCCGAGCATAAGCCAGCACGGGGGAGGGCGTCTCCTGCCTGTCACTTGACGAGCGACCTGCCCCGCAATGCCTAGGGCCCGGCAGTACCGTCGCCAGCGGCGAGCGGTCTTTATCCAGACAGAGGATTCAAGGTCATGAGTGGTCAGCCTACGATTGTGTTGGTGCATGGTTTTTGGGGCGATGCGGCCCATTGGAGCAAGGTGATCATCGAGCTTTCGCGCAAGGGCTACAGCGCGATCCGCGCGGTGGAAATACCCTTGACGTCGCTGGCCGATGACGTCGAACGCACCCGCAAGATGATTGCCCAGGTCGATGGCCCGGTGTTGCTGGTGGGGCATTCCTACGGCGGCGCGGTGATTACCGAAGTGGGCGACCAGTCCAATGTGGTTGGGCTGGTGTATATCGCCGCCTTCGCCCCGGATGCCGGGGAAAGCCCGGGCTCGATCACCCAGCAGCACCTGCCCGTGGCGGCGGCCAACCTCGAGCCCGACAGCGATGGCTACCTGTGGCTCAAGCCGCAGGCCTTCCATGAGAGCTTCTGCCAGGACCTGGGCGCCGACGAAGCGCTGGTCATGGCGGTGACCCAGAAGGCGCCGCTGGCCAGCACCTTCGGCGACACCATCAGCGCGCCGGCCTGGAAGAACAAGCCGTCCTGGTACCAGATCTCCAGCGACGACCGCATGATCCACCCGCGCAACCAGCAACTGATGGCCGCTCGGCTCAACCCCCAAAAGACCCTGACCCTGGCCAGCTCCCATGCCTCGCTGGCCTCGCGGGCGGCGGAGGTCGCGGCCTTTATCCACGAGGCCGCCAGCGCCAGCGTCCAGGGCTGACAAGGCCGTGTTTCAGGCCCCGCTCGGGAGCGGGGCCTGTTCGGCTTACAGGTCCAGGTCGACCCACACCGCCGCGTGATCCGAACCGGCGTTTTCCTTCTTGTCCAACTGCGGGTAGACCTCCCAGCGCTTGGGTTTGCTGCCCGGCCACATGCCCTTGCGCCATACGCCGCCGGCGGTGACGGTGGCGAACAGCGCGGGAGACAGCAGCAGGTAGTCGATCTTGTTCGCCGCCTTGCAGGTGTCGAAGGTGCCGGGGTAACCGCCGTCATCGAAGGCCGGATGGACGAAGGCATCCTTGAGGTCGGTGCCCTTGAGCAAGGGCTCCAGCGGCGCGCTGTCCGGGGTGTCGTTGAAGTCGCCGACCACCGCGATATAGATCTCGCCTTGGGCCACCAGCGCCTGGTAGATGAGCTTGATCCGTTCGGCCTGGGCCAGGCGTTTTTTTGCCGAAGCCGCGAGACTGCCGAAGCCTTTGCTCTTGAGGTGATTGACCAGCACGATCAGCTGCTTGCCGTCAGATAGCGGGATCTGGAACTGCGCGCAATCGCGGGAAAAGATCAGCTCGCCGTTGGCCGCGGTGTCGTCGACATGGCTGCGCAGCTGGCCGATGGGGTAGCCCTCGGCGGTCATCAGGCCGACGTCGATGCCTCGCGTATCGTTTCCGTCGATCAGCATCACATGCCGGAACAGCGGGCCGCCCAGGGCGCCGATGATCTCCGTATTGAAGTCGCGCAGGGCCGGGCGGCTTTCCGCCTCGACCACCGCCAGCACATCGGCTTGCAGGTCGATCATCACCCGCGCGGTATTGCGCATGGCTTCCAGGTCCACCGGGGCCTCGATCAGCTCCAGCGAGCCGACCCACTCGGTGCGCCCATTGGCGACAATCTCCAGGCCGCCGGCCTTGGGCCGCTTGACCAGGCTGCCGCGGTTCTGCCGCAGGATCACGAAGGGCCCCTGGTCCGACTTGCTCAGCCCCAGCTCGGTCAGCAGCTTGACCATCTGCGCCTTGTCCTGGTCCGTGTAGATGGGCTCGCCCAGCAACTGGTTGAGCCGGGCGAAACGCTCCAGCACAGGCCGGCCCTCGGCCCAGCCTTCCAGGTTCATGGCCTTGGCGCGGTTGAACAGGTTTTCAACGTTGTAGGACGCGAGTCTCATCGTGCTCTTCCTGTGAAAGGGGGCGGACGTCAATGAGCATTACAACCGATAAAAATGACCGAATGCCGACAGGCGCGGCGTCTTGTTGCCTTCTTTATGCTGAACTCAAGAAAGGGCTAAACCGGCCTGAGATTCCCGGTGGGCGAGTCGCAGAGGGCCGGTGGGGGAACGGCCTGACAGACAGCACTTCGTCCGAACCGAACCGGAGGACAGGGCATGAATGATGAGTCCCGCGAGCCGTTCAAGCGGCTGTTCTTCGCCTTGCCCTGCACCGTCGCCCAACGCCGGGCCATCGCCCAGTGGCGCGGCGCGCTGGGCCTCAGGAGCGGCCGGCCGGTGGCGGCGGAAAACTTTCATTTGACCCTGATGTTCCTGGGCTCGGTCGCGGTGGCGCAGATTCCGCGGATCTGCGCCGCGGCGGCGAGCGTGCGCACCTGTGGCGAGCCGCTGGACGTCCCGCTCGACCGCCTGGAGGTCTGGCGCCGGGCCGGGGTCTTGTTGCTGGCGCCGACACAGGCGCCGCTGGAGTTGCGCCAGCTGGTGTATGCCTTGCAGGAAGCGCTGCTGCCACTGGGGCTGGTCGATTCGCCGCGGGAGTTTCGTCCGCACTTGACCTTGATGCGCGACTATCGGGCGCCGGTGCCCGAGTCCCAGACCCCTGCGGACTTTCACCTGAGTGCCCGGCACTTCGCCCTGTTCGAGTCGCATAAAGGCCGTTACCGGCCACTGGCCGAATGGGCGCTGGCGCGCTGACGGTCGGAGCAGCCCTGTCGACAGGCTCACCGATCAGCCGAAATCCGCGTGCCTCAAGGCCTGAACGTTATAGTTGATGAGGCCGAATCAATGGGAGGAGGACATGCGTCAGATCGTCAGCAAAGAGCCCTGGTGGGCCGCGCCGCCGAAACCGGGCCAGGATGAGTCCGAGCTGGAGTGGGGCTGGCTGGTCACCTACAGCGAGGGCGAGCCGCGCTTCGAGTTCGTCAAGGAGCGTCCTTCGGAGCAGGAAATCCGTCAGCGCAAGAGTTGCCGGACCACGCCGTCCGAGTAGCCTGTCGGCGCAGCGCTTACTGCTTGTAGCCGATCTGCCGCAGCAGGTTCTTGCGCCACAGGATGTCGTCGTCGCCTTCCAGGCCCTTGGCGCAGAAGCCATCCACCACCCCCAGCACCGCCCGGCCCTGCGCCGTTTCCGCGAGAATCACCTGGGTCGGGTTGGCGGTCGCGCAGAAGATGCGGCACACCTCAGGCACCATCTTCAGGGTGTTGAGCACGTTCAACGGATAAAAACCGTCGCCGAGAAACACGATGAAACTATGGCCGGCGGCGATCGCCTGGGCGTTTTTTTGCGCCAGCGCGATCATCGTCGGATCGCTGCCGGACCAGCGCACCAGGCATTGGCCGGAGGCTTCGCAAAAGGCCAGGCCAAAGGCGATGTTCGGCACGGCGCCGACCAGGGCTTCGTGGATGTCCTCGATGGACTTGATGAAGTGGGTCTGGCCGAAAATGAAGTTGGTGGCTTCCGGCTTGTCGATGTTCACGCTGATCAGTTGCATCTCGAACCGCTCCTTGCCGGTGTCGCGCGGCGCTAGGGGGCGTTGGCGGAAAGGGTGGGCCCGTCGCAGCCGTTATCGGGGCGACGGGATTGCTTCCAGCAACAGATCAAGCATAGCCATTCATTGGCCGCGGCTTCGCTCGTTCGCGCTTGGGGCGGGAGCGTCCTGGAAACAGGATCGGCGGTCATGCGCCGACCGCGCAAGGCTGCTATGCCTTCCCTAGGGGGCAATGGTTTCGGGCCGGCCGAGAGGCGGGGCGATGCCGATGCGTGGCCGTGGTCACGGTGCCTGCCTGGCGCACGCAATGAACAACGGGCGCCCGTTTCGCAGGAGGTGGCAGATGTTATTCATTGTCAGTTGGTCAATCAGCCCCGAACGTCGTAACAGTGCGATCGAGCGATTTCTCAAGACGGGTGGGGCGCCACCCGCAGGGGTGAGCATGCTGGGGCGCTGGCATGCCGTCGGTGGCATGACGGGGTTTGGTATCGCACAGACCGACGATCTCACGCTGATGCAGAAATGGGTGCTGGAGTGGAGCGACCTGCTCAGGATGGACGTGCACCCGGCGCTGACCGATGAACAGGCCGCGCCGTTGCTGGCGGCGGTGATCGGCAAGCAATAGCCGTTGGCGATCGGCCTGAAGCTGTTGCTTCGGCAAGAGCGGGACAGAACTGGAGGTTGTCATGCCTAAATTTGTGATTGAACGCGATTTCCCGGGCGCTGGAGCGCTGTCGGCGCAGGATCTGCAAGGAATCGCGCAAAAGTCCTGCAAGGTGCTCGATGAACTGGGGCCGCAGGTGCAGTGGCTGCACAGCTACGTCACCGGCGACAAAATCTACTGCGTCTATATCGCGCCAGGCGAGGAGCTCATCCGGGAGCATGCCCGGCAAGGCGGCTTTCCGGCGGACCGGGTATCGCGGGTGACCTCGATCATCGATCCGACGACAGCGGAGTAGTGCCTTGCGGTGACAGGCGCGCGCCTGGCTCGGCATACCCTTGCCCCAGGGCGAGGTGAGGCCGCTGGCCGGAAAACAAGGCCGCCCTCGGGGCGGCCTTTTTCATCGGCGCGGCGTGCCGCGTTAGCGTTGCGAGGCGTCTTGCCA
Organism: Pseudomonas sp. T8; assembly: GCF_024610635.1. Taxonomy (NCBI): domain Bacteria; kingdom Pseudomonadati; phylum Pseudomonadota; class Gammaproteobacteria; order Pseudomonadales; family Pseudomonadaceae; genus Pseudomonas; species Pseudomonas sp. T8. The sequence goes on along the minus strand of NZ_CP102374.1, from coordinate 1,362,530 downwards.
GGCACAGGCTCGGCTATGCTGCACAGTCGACGGCCGGTTGGCGGCCGATGTCCACACCTTGAACCAAGAGCGCCATGAGAAAAACCACCCAGCAGATGTTGCTCCACGAAATCGCCGACTGGCGCCACCGTGGCCTGATCGATGCCGAGGCGCAGCAGCGGCTCGGCGCCTTGTATGAACGTCCCGAACACCGCCTGTCCACGGTCTTGCAATGGCTGGGTATCGGCGCGGTGCTGCTGATCGGCATGGCGGTGCTGGGCGGCATTGGCCTGCTGGCCGAGTCGGTGCTGGTGGGGGCGGTGCTGTTTTTCGCCGCCGGGGTCGGGCTGTGGCTGATCGGCGCGCGCCTGGCCCGCGACCCGGCGCGGCGCATGCCGGTCACCGGGGTGGCGATCCTGACCATCGGTCTGATCCTGATGGGCGCCAGCCTGTTGCTCGGCAGCTCCGACAGCGAGACCGGCGAGTTCGGCAACCTGCCGCTGGCGCTGCTGGTCACCGCCGCCCTGAGCATCGCCACCGCCTATGGCTATCGCCTGCGCTGGCCGCTGCTGCTGGGCCTGCTCTGCGTCTTCCACGGCTTGGGTTCGTGGGAGTGGTATGGCGGTTCCGGCACGTACTATTTCGGCATCCAGGACCCGCGCTCCATGGCCGTGATCGCCGCGCTGACGGCGCTCCTGGGGCTGTGGCACCAGCACGCCGAGGATCATGCCTTGCGCCGGTTCAGCGGTTTCGGACGGCTGTATGTGATCTTCGGGCTGCTGTACTTCAACTGCTCGCTGTGGTTCCTCAGCCTGGAGGAAGCTTACCGCCAGCCCCTGACCTGGACCCTGTTGTTCACCCTCGGCGCCATCGTCCAGCTGGTGCTCGGTGCGCGCTTCAAGCACCCCAGCTTCACCGGTTTCGGCGTGGTGTTCCTCGGCATCGACCTGTACACGCGCTTTTATGAGTACGCCTGGGAACAGCTGAGCGCTGCGATGTTCTTTGCCGTGGCCGGCGCAGTGGGCATGCTCCTGGGCTGGTTGTTCGAACGCACCGCGCTGCGCGCCGGGGAGGCTGGCCAATGAACCCGGATCGCCGTAATCGCCAGGTGCACAACGCCCTGGACCAATGGCTGCGCGACGGCCTGATCGACACCCAGGCCCACGCGCGGATCGCCGAGCTGTACCCGCTGACCCGCTGGGACTGGCGTTCCCTGGGGCGCTGGTTCCTGACCTTCGGCGCCATCAGCCTGGCGGCTGGGCTGCTGATCCTGCTGCATGAACACCTGACGTTCACCTTGCCGAAACTGGCCGGTGGCCTGGGCGTATTGATGGTCGGGCTGTTTGCCGCCGGGCGCTGGCTGCTGGGCAAGCAGTTGAAGCTGCTCGGCGCGACCCTGGAGTTGCTCGGCGGCTTTGCCCTGATCGGCCTGAGCCTGGTGCTGGGCATGATCTACTCCGACGGCTCGGGCAACTGGCCGGCGCTGTTGCTGGTGGACCTGCTGCTGTTGCTGGTGCTCAGTTATGTGCTGAACAACGCCTTGCTGCTGACCCTGTGCAGTGTGCTGTTCTTCGTCTGGTTCGGCGGGCGCAGCGGTTACGAGTCGGGTTGGGGCGCCTACTGGTTCGGCATGAACTATCCGCTGCGTTTCCTCGGCGCGGCCCTGGCCATGGCGCTGTTCGGTTTTGTTCATCTGTGGGGCGAGGCGTCAACGCTTGCCCGTTATCGCGGCTTTGCCAAGGTGTGGATTTCCGCCGGGCTGTTCATGGCGCAGATGTCGTTGTGGCTGCTGTCGCTGTTCGGCAGCTACGACCTGATCGACGGCCCCTGGCACCTGGCCGAATCCGGCGAGCTGGTGTTGTTCAACGGGCTGTGGGCGGCGTTCAGCCTGGGCCTGTTGGCGCTGGGCATTCGCCTGCGCTTTTCCATGCTGGTGGGTTATGGCGCGACCTTCTTCATCATCCAGCTGTACACGCTGTTCTTCACCCAGCTGGCGGAAACCCTGGGCTGGTTCGTCAGCCTGCTGATCGCCGGCGGCAGCCTGCTGGGGCTGGTGGTCTGGCTGGAAGGCAAACGCCAGCAACGCCGGGCTGGGCCGGGCGAAGCGGAATCGGTGTAGGGCAGGGGAGTAGCCCATGCCCGAAGTTGCGGGCATGGGCGGACGACAGACGACGGGCGTCAGGCCGTCAGTCGTTTTTCAATATCCCGGTAGGTCTCGCTGTCTGTGGCCGCCAGCAGTTTGCGGCCATCCTTGAAGGTGGCGATGAAGGTCACCTCGGTTTCCTTGCCGGCTATCAGGTAGCCCGCCAGAGCACCCACCGGACCCAGCAGCATGGCCCCGGCAATGCCGTAGCCAATGGCGTCCCTGTTGGTGATGCTGTCCTGTGTCGCGATTTCCAGATGTTTGAATGCGGAGGCTTTGACCTCGACCCCCGGTGAGGGGTTGGTGGCTGTGGCCAACCTGAAGACTCCCTGACGATACTCACCATTCCCTTGTAGAAAATCACCAGCCAATACATTGATCTTTGCCATGTTGAATATCCTTGTTCAAGCATTGCGGAATTGACCATACAGCGCTGTCCGGCGCCCACCGTCAATCGGTGGACGATGAAGGGCGGTACCGCTGATCGTTGATGTTGCGCCTAACAGCATCGGTCTCGAGTGTAGACGCCTGGTTGACGCAGATCAGTGCGCTGGTCGCAATGGGCTACCGCTCGTCTGTTTGATTCTGCGCGGGCTGCAAGGCTGTCGCGGGGTGCCTGGCGTCCGTGTTCGGCAATGTTAATAAATGTTAGGTTGAAAAAATACTTCACATAATCTGTTCATTGGTAGATGATCGGCCACAACCTGATAACAACAAATCACAGGACGGCCCTTCGATGTCCGACAAGGTCTCGATTCACCTGCCAAGCGACCCTGTCGCCCCCGCCGCCCGTGCTCCCATTTATCCCGCGGCCCGCCGCTCGCGCCTTGCCGGCGCGGACCAGGCTGCTGTCTTCCCTGGAGTACCCCATGAATAACAAGAATGTCGGTGTTGTCGGCCTGGGCGCGATGGGCCTGGGCATTGCCCGCTCGCTGCTGCGCGCGGGTTTCAATGTGCATGCCTGTGACGTGCGTGAAGCGGTCACCCAACAGTTCGCCAGCGAAGGCGGGGTGGCCTGTGCGTCGCCGGCGCGAATGGCCGAAGCCTGCGATGTGATCATCACGGTGGTGGTCAACGCCGAGCAGACCGAAACCGTGCTGTTTGGTGGAGAGGGCGCGGTGTCGGCCTTGGGGGCCGGCAGCCTGGTGATCGGTTGCGCCACCGTGGCGCCGACCTACGCCGTGGAGCTGGGCGAGCGCCTGGCCGAACAGGGCCTGCTGTACCTCGACGCGCCGATCTCCGGCGGCGCGGCCAAGGCCGCCGCCGGCGAGATGACCATGATGACCTCCGGCCCGGCGGCCGCCTACGCCAAGGCCGAAGCGATCCTCGCCGGCATGGCGGGCAAGGTCTATCGCCTGGGCGACGCCCACGGCCTGGGTTCCAAGGTCAAGATCATCAACCAGCTGCTGGCCGGGGTGCACATCGCCGCGTCCGCCGAAGCCATGGCCCTGGGCCTGCGCGAAGGGGTGGACGCCGACGCCCTGTACGAAGTGATCACCCACAGCGCCGGCAACTCCTGGATGTTCGAGAACCGTGTGCCGCACATCCTCAAGGCCGACTACACACCGCTGTCGGCGGTGGACATCTTCGTCAAGGACCTGGGCCTGGTGCTGGATACCGCCCGCGCCAGCAAATTCCCCCTGCCGCTGTCGGCCACCGCGCATCAGATGTTCATGCAGGCCTCCAGCGCCGGTTTCGGCCGCGAGGACGACTCGGCGGTGATCAAGATTTTCCCGGGCATCGACCTGCCGACCGCCAAGCCCGAGCCTGTCTGAGGAAGCTTTCATGACCGATTCCACCGCACGCCCGCTGCTGGGCTGCATCGCCGACGATTTCACCGGCGCCACCGACCTGGCCAACATGCTGGTGCGCGGCGGCATGCGCACGGTGCAAAGCATCGGCATCCCGAGCCGCGAAGTGGCGGCCGGGCTGGATGCCGACGCTATCGTCATCGCCCTCAAGTCGCGCACCACGCCGGCTGCCGAGGCAGTCGAGGAGTCCCTCGCGGCCCTGGACTGGCTGCGCGAACAGGGCTGCGAGCAGATCTTCTTCAAGTACTGCTCGACCTTCGATTCCACCGCCGCCGGCAATATCGGCCAGGTCAGCGAGGCCTTGCTCAAGGCCCTGAACAGCGATTTCACCCTGGCTTGCCCGGCGTTCCCGGAAAACGGCCGGACCATCTTTCGTGGCCACCTGTTCGTCCAGGACCAGTTGCTCAGCGAGTCGGGCATGCAGCATCACCCGCTGACGCCGATGATCGACGCCAACCTGGTGCGCGTGCTGCAGGCCCAGACCCAGCTGAAAGTCGGCCTGCTGCGCTATGACAGCATCGCCGGGGGCGTCGAGGCGGTGCGGGCGAAGATCGCCGAACTGCGCCAGCAGGGGATCGGCATGGCCATCGCCGATGCGCTGTCCGACCAGGACCTCTATACCCTCGGCAGCGCCTGCGCCGACCTGCCGCTGCTCACCGGCGGCTCGGGCCTGGCCCTGGGCCTGCCGGGCAACTTCCGCCGCGCCGGCAAACTGCGCGACTTCGATGCGGCGTCGCTGCCGACCGTCGAAGGCGGCGAAGTGGTGCTGGCCGGCAGCGCCTCGGTGGCTACCATCGGCCAGGTCGCGGCCTGGCTGGAGGCTGATCGTCCGGCCCTGCGCATCGACCCCATGGCCCTGGCCGCCGGCGAACCGGTGGTGGAGCAGGCCCTGGCTTTTGCCCGCGACAGTGACGAAACCGTACTGATCTACGCCACCAGCACCCCGGCCGAGGTCAAGGCGGTGCAACAGCAACTCGGCGTCGAGCGCGCCGGCACCCTGGTGGAGAACGCCTTGGGCGAGATCGCCGCGGGCCTGCGCCAGAACGGCGTGCACCGCTTCGTGATTGCCGGTGGCGAAACCTCCGGTGCGGTGGTCAAGGCGCTCGGGGTAAATCTGTTGCAGATCGGCGCGCAGATCGACCCGGGCGTACCGGCCACCCTCAGCAACGCCGCCGAGCCGTTGGCGCTGGCCCTGAAGTCCGGCAACTTCGGCAGCCGCGACTTCTTTGCCAAGGCCCTCAGGCAACTGGCCGGAGGTGGCCAATGAGCGCCGCGGCGAGCAAGGAACAGGCCCTGCGCGAAGAGATCTGCGACGTCGGCCGCAGCCTCTACCAGCGCGGCTACACCGTGGGCAGCGCCGGCAATATCAGCGCGCGCCTCGACGATGGCTGGCTGATCACCCCGACCGACGTCTGCCTCGGCCGCCTCGATCCGGCGGCCATCGCCAAGGTCAACCTGGCGGGGGAGTGGGTGTCCGGCAACAAGCCATCCAAGACCCTGGCCCTGCATCGCCAGGTCTATGACCGCAACCCGAGCGTCGGTGGCGTGGTGCACACCCATTCCACCCACCTGGTGGCGTTGACCCTGGCTGGTGTATGGCGGCCGGACGACATCCTGCCGCCGCTGACGCCGTACCAGGTGATGAAGGTCGGGCACATTCCGCTGATCGGCTACCAGCGCCCGGGTTCGCCCAAGGTCGCCGAGCAGGTGGCGCAACTGGCCAACAGCGTGCGCGGGGTGATGCTCGAACGCCTGGGGCCGGTGGTCTGGGAAAGCTCGGTGGCCAAGGCCAGCTACGCCCTGGAAGAACTGGAAGAAACCGCGCGACTCTGGCTGATGAGCAACCCCAAGCCCGCGCCGCTGGATCAGGCAGCCCTGGATGAGCTGCGCGAGACCTTCGGCGCGCACTGGTAGGTAGCGCGCCGCTGCAACTCGAAACTGTAAACCGACATTGCAAGCACCGCCCGGGAGTCGTCGTCAGGCTCTCGAGGGCCCCGGCTTGCCTGAAAAAACAATAACAACAGGACATCCCCGCATGACGTTCCCTGACTGCAGCTGTTTTGGTTTCACCAGCGCTTCTTTCTCTTATGAGGGAGGTGCCGCGCAATGAGCCCGCTTATCCTGATGTTGACGGCCGGCGCGGGCATCGCGCTGCTGCTGTTCCTGGTGCTCAAGTACAAGTTCCAGCCCTTTGTCGCGCTGATGCTGGTGAGCATCCTGGTGGCGCTGGTGGCCGGGGTGAAACCGGCCGACCTGGTGGCGACCATCGAAGGCGGCATGGGCAAGACCCTCGGCCATATCGCGATCATCATTGCCTTGGGCGCGATGATCGGGCGGATCATCGAACTGTCCGGCGGCGCCGAGGCCCTGGCCAAGTCGCTGATCGAGCGTTTCGGCAACCGCCGCACGCCGCTGGCGCTGACCATCGCCGGGTTCATCATCGGCGTGCCGGTGTTCTTCGAGGTGGGGGTGATCATCCTCATGCCGCTGGCCTATGGCGTGGCCCGGCGGGCGCGCAAGCCGCTGCTGGTGTTCGCCTTGCCGATGTGCGCGGCGCTGCTCACCGTGCATGCGTTCCTGCCGCCCCATCCGGGCGCCGTGGCCGCGGCCAGCCAGCTGGGCGCCGACCTGGGCCGGGTGCTGATGTTCGGCCTGCCGATCACCGCCTTCCTGTGTTACGTCGGCTACCGCGTGGCCGGGCGCATGACCCGGCGCTTCTACCCGATGACCGACGACATCCGCGCCGAAGTCTATGGCCCCCACGTGACCAACGAGGACCTGCTGGCCTGGACCAACGGCAATGCCAAGGACCCGCAACAGGCCGCGGTGGCGGTGTCCCACATGGGCCTGGAAGAATCCACCAGCGCCATAGTCGCCAAGCTGCCGCCCGCGCCTGCGCCCGGTTTCGGCCTGATCGTCAGCCTGATCCTGTTGCCGATCGTGCTGATCCTGCTGGGCACCCTGGCCACTTCGCTGCTGCCGGCCGAATCGACCTTGCGCGGTGTCATGACCGTGCTCGGCGCGCCGCTGGTGGCGCTGCTGATCGATACCTTGCTGTGCGCCTGGCTGCTGGGTTCGCGCCGTGGCTGGAGCCGTAGCCAGGTGTCGGACGTGATCGGCTCGGCCTTGCCGGGCGTGGCCATGGTGATCCTGATCGCCGGGGCCGGCGGGGTGTTCGGCAAGGTGCTGGTGGACACCGGGATCGGCGCGGTGGTCTCCGACCTGCTGCGCACCACCGGCCTGCCGGTGCTGGCCCTGGGCTTCTTGCTGACCATGCTGCTGCGCGCGGTGCAGGGTTCGACCACCGTGGCCCTGGTGACCACTGCCGGGATCATCAGCCCGCTGATCGCCACCCTGAACCTGACCCCCAACCACATGGCGCTGCTGTGCCTGGCCATGGGCGGTGGCGGGCTGGCGATGTCGCATATCAACGACGCCGGCTACTGGATCTTCACCAAGCTCGCCGGGCTCAACGTGGCCGACGGCCTGCGCACCTGGACCGTGATCACCACCTTGCTCGGTACCCTGGGTTTCTGTATTACCTTGCTGATCTGGCCTTTTGTCTGAGCCGTTTTTAGGAGCCAACATGCCTCGTTTTGCTGCCAACCTAAGCATGCTCTACCCGCAACACGGGTTTCTCGACCGTTTCGCCGCCGCGGCGGCCGACGGTTTCGAAGCGGTGGAATACCTGTTCCCCTACGACTACAGCGCCGAGGAACTCAAGCAGCGCCTGAGCGACAACGGCCTGGTCCAGGCGCTGTTCAACGCGCCGCCCGGCGACTGGGCGGCGGGCGAGCGGGGCACTGTGACCCTGCCGGGGCGCGAGGCGGAATTCCGCGCCGGTTTCGACCGCGCCCTGGAGTACGCCGCGGTGCTGGGCAACTCGCGGATCCATGTGATGGCCGGCCTGCTGCCCTCGGAAAGCCTGCGCGAACGCCATCACGCGGTGTACCTGGAGAACCTGGCCTACGCCACCGCCCAGGCGGCCAAGGTCGGCGTCACGGTGCTGCTGGAGCCGATCAACACCCGCGACATGCCGGGCTTCTTCCTCAACCGCCAGGACCAGGCCCAGGCGATCTGCAAGGAAGTCGGCGCGAGCAACCTCAAGGTGCAGTTCGACTGCTACCACTGCCAGATCGTCGAGGGCGACCTGGCGACCAAGCTGCGCCGCGACTTCGCCGGCATCGGCCATATCCAGATCGCCGGCGTGCCGGATCGCCACGAGCCGGACCTGGGCGAGCTGCACTATCCGTATCTGTTCGCGCTTATGGACCAGCTGGGCTACGACGGCTGGGTCGGTTGCGAGTACCGGCCGCGGGGCGATACCTCGGCCGGCCTGCAATGGCTGCGGGACTGGAAAGCCTTCTGAGGGGCTGGCAGGGCGGCTGCACTGGTCAGTGCCTACCGCCCGCGAAGCGTGATTCTGCGCGAATCTGAACATTTCTGAAGGTGTCGGCCTTCGCCTCCCACCTGCGGGTACATTGGCTCCCTGTCGCCAGGGCCATCACTGGTGCCATCAATGGGAGCGGGGAACATGGAAAAGTCGATATTCGTCGATCAGTCGGGCCTGGACGATGCGCCTTGCCGCCCGCGCGATCTGCATTGGGAACAGATCCCCACCGTGACCCTGGAGCGCATCGAGCGCGAATACCGCCGCGCCCGGCGCACCACCATGCTTGGCCAGTGGATCAATATCGCCAGCGTGCTGCTGGTGGTGCTGAGCGCCGCCTGCGGCCTCTGGCTGTGGAACCACTTCCGCGCCCAGGGGCTGGACCAGGGCTTCGGCCTGCGGCAACTGTTCGTGCTGCTGTTCTTTTTCTCCAGCCTGTGCGCGGTGGTGGAGTGGTTGCGGCGCATTCGCCGCACCACCCGGGTGGCCCTCGACGGCTTGGGCGAAGACCTGCGGGATATCGCCTGCGTGCTGTGGTTCAGAAAACAGCACCGCTGAGACGCGCTCGGCCGGCTGTCAGTCCTTGGCTGCCTTGACTTCCGGGTCGGACGGCAGCAGCAATTCCACCCCTTGCTTGCGAATCCCGTCCGCCGCGGCCTGGGCCAGGTCGTCGTCGCTGATGATCACGTCGAACTGCTCCAGCCCGGCGATGCGGTACATGCTGAAGGTGCCGTACTTCGAACTGCTGGCCACCAGCACCATCTGGGACGCCGACTGCATCGCCACCTGCTTGACCTCGACCTTCAACGCCGACGGCGTGGTGATGCCGCGGCGCAGGTCCCAGGAGCTGGTGGACATAAAGGCGATATCGGTCACCACCTGACGCAGGGTCGCCACCGCCAGCCCGCCGACGCAGGAATGGTTGTCGTGGTCGAGCTGGCCGCCGGTGTGGATCACCGTCACCTGCGGCGCCTCCATCAGCGCCTGGACGATACCGAAGTCGTTGGTCACCACGGTCATGCCCGACAGCGCCTTGATGTACGGCACGATCTCCAGGGTGCTGGTGCCGGCGTCCAGGTACACCGTCATGTCCGCGTGCAGCAGGCGCGCCGCCAGCCGGGCCATGGCCTGCTTCTGCGGCAGCTCGACCACCGCCTTGCTCTGGTGGCTCGGCTCGCTGTGCAACTGGCTGGCGATACGCACCCCGCCGGTCACCGAATAGGCCCGGCCTTCCTGCTCCAGCAGCGCGATATCGCGGCGCACGGTCATGTGCGAGCAGTCGAACATCTCCATCAACTGATGCACGCTCAACACCTGGTGCTTGCGCAACTGGCGCAGAATCAGCTCGCGACGCTGCTCGGGAATCATCGGGGCGCCGCTATCGCTGGCGATGTCCTTGGGGTTGGGCATTGAGGCTCCGCAGTGGTTGGGCAGAAGGCGGGTAACTGGCGGACATAGTAGCGAATCCGCGAGGAGTGGACGAGAAGCGGTGCACACCGGCTTCTTCCGTAGGAGCGAGGCTTGCCCGCGATGAACGATAGCGCGGTATCCCGGTATTGCGCATGACGGCTATCGCGGGCAATCGAGCGTCGACCGGCCGCTCCTACAGAATGGCGCGTGCTTCTTCTGTAGGAGCGCAGCTTGCTCGCGATGAACGATGACGCGGTATCCCGGTATTGCGCGTGACGGCTATCGCGGGCAAGCCTCGCTCCTACAGAATGGCGTGTACGAGCGGTTACCAAGGAACGGTCATGGACCCCAAACGTTATGAACACCTGACAATCAGCGTCGAGCCCCATGAAATGCGCATGAGCCATTGGGTATACGCCCCGAAGGTGGTGGATGGTCGCGATGGCCGGGTGCTGCTGGACCTGAGCGGCGGGCCCTGGGACCTGGTATCCAGCTCGCAATCGACAACGGCGGTGGAACTGCTGCTGCGCCAGTACCCCGGAGATCGTGAAGCGATCTGCCTGAGCATTCGCCTGGCCGACAACAGCCTGTGGCTGGAGGGCACTGCGGTTGCCGCCGAGGATATCGAACGGGCGCTGGAGCGGGCGCAGGGCTGAGCGGCGCCGTGGCGCATGCCGGCGAAGCGTCACCGGGCCCTGGCGACCGTTGGTAAGCTGGCGGTTCTTTCTTTTGCCAAATGGCATTATTATTAATGCCATCTGTCATCAGGCAGGGAGATGAGCATGACCGCCGCAGCCAAGAATACCGCCACCGTGAAACCTTCAGCCAAGGCCGAGAAGGTCAAGGGCGTTGCGCCCAAGGCCATCGCCAAGGTCGAGCCACGCAAGCCCTCCGCAAGCCGCATCCCCAAGGCCAAGGCTAACCTGCTGCGTGAAGAGGCGGCGGTCTATGCGCTGCCTTCGCCCATGGTGCGCGGGCTGCTGCCGGGCACCGACGCCGATGACCCCATGGCGGTCTTCAGGGCCACCCAGCTGGGGTTCTCCCTCGGCGCGGTGATCGAGCTGGTGGAGTCGGTCGAGGCCTTCAAGCGCTACAACGTGCTGTCGAAGATCGTCGGTTTCTCCGAGCGCACCCTGGCGCGGCGGCTGAAGAACCAGGAGCAGGCCCTGACCCCCGAACAGAGCGCCCGCGCCTTGCACTACGCGCAAGTGCTGGAAAAGGCCGAGGCGGTACTGGGCTCGCGGGCGCTGGCCGAAGACTGGATGACCCAGCCGGCCCTGGGCCTGGATGGCGAAGTCCCCATCGACCTGCTGGCCAACCCGGTGGGCTATGAACTGGTGACGGACTTTCTGCACCGGCTCGAGTTCGGGGTCTACTGATGCTCACCGACCCCCTGGCCCCGTCCCTGCATTTCTGGCGCCTCGACCAGGCCCGGCATGCCTCGACCTGGAACAGCGGCATCGGCGCCGAAGGCAGCGGCGGCCGCTGGAACCCCAAGGGCCTGCAAGTGGTGTACGCCAGCCTGGACGCCTCGACCGCCATCCTGGAAGTGGCGGTGCACAAAGGCTTCAAGGCCCTCGACTGCCTGCCCCACACCCTGACCGCCGCCCGGGTGCTGGACCCCTCAAAGGTCCACACCGTCCGCCCCGAAGACATCCCCAACCCCAACTGGCTGATCCCCGGCACCCCCAGCCACAGCCAACAAGCCTTCGGCGCCAGCCTGCTGGAACAGCACCCCTTCGTACTGATCCCCTCCAGCGTGTCGCGCCATAGCTGGAATTTGCTGATCAACCCATTGCTGGCCACGGGGTTGTATGAGCTGGTGTTGCAGGAGCGCTTTGCGCTGGATGGAAGGTTGAGTCCGCCGGAGCGTTAAGGGAGAAGCAACTCGCATCACAAAGAGACTTTTGGGGTCTTCAGTTCAGAACTGTCCTACAGCCTGTTTGTAGTCATTTGGCGTAACGTTCCACCGCCAACTGCTGACAATTTTGCCTCCATCCTGATGGGGGCATTTTTTTGGCAATGTGGAAGCGGACAGGATCCCAATGAAACTGTTCACGCACTACGTCTGGCCAGCGGGGGGGCGCTCACTGACCTCACTCGATACGCAGGCCAACTCACGCTGCCCTTGGGCGGCATGTACAACTTCAAGGAAGGCCCATAGTGAAATACACCGTAGAGGAAGGGCAGTGAACTGGCCTATTAATTCGGAGGAAGTCTTATGGAACAGGAGTTCAATTTGGCTGAGGAGCTGGCCAAACAGCCTCATCTGCTGGAAGTGCCCGGCAACCTGCTAATGAAGGGTGGCCCCGAGGACTATATCGGCGCCGTGCTCTGCCTACGGGGCACGCTCTACTTCAAGGAGGCCCATACCCCTCTGGTGCGCGAGGCACTGTGCCAATGCTTCGACGAGTTCAAGCGATTGGCCGAGCCTTATCTCACCTGGCTTTGGCGTGAGGAACCGCCAGAGGGCAAGCCGCTGACGGCGTACCCTGATGCAAAGCCATTGCGCGACATGCTGGCCAATATGGATGAGGATTACCCGCTGAGCTTTTACTACACCAGCGGCAAGCAATCTAACGATGCGAGCGCTTGGTACTTCGATATTTTTGGCCAAGCTGCTTGGGAAGCCAAGATAGGGGATGACCTTAGCGTTCTGGAGTTCTCCATACCACTTCTCTACCAGGAACAGCAGCCACTGAGATTCTTGCAACTGTTCCTGGACTTTGCACGGCGACTGAACCCAGAGCAGGGCTATGCTGGCCATGCCTACAACCTCTCAATAACCAACCGGGACGATAATCAGCCGACTGAGGCTTTTATGGCTGCGCGCATGCCTGGCCTGGATGTCGGCACTGCGGGATTGCTGGCTAATCGTCCGAAGTTCAAACCCGCCAGGATCAAGACCGTCAGTTGGTTGACCGTACTCGATCAGGAACGCCTGGACCTGGTTGGGGGGCTGGACGCTTTGCGTGCCCAACTGCCCTCCAGCCATTTCGCTTTCTACGACTACGGTGCCGGCGTGGTGATCCAGGCCGGAGCCTACCCCTACCTCGGCGGCGATGCCGAAGACCCGAGGCCCGCCCCCTACGTACTGCTGAACCATGTCCTCAAGGGCATCCGCTACGAGACCGTGGGCTCGTTGCACGGAGGTTCTCACGACGGCGAACTGCGCCTGGTCGGCTGGTCGGCCGATCAGTGGCTCAAACGCCTGGATGTGGATGAGAGTGAGATAGCTGGCTGGCGTGCCAGGCTGCTTGCTGACGAACCCAGCCTGGACGCTGCGAACACCCTGGTAGAGCGCCTTTAGTTTTGCTCAGGTGCAGCCGGCATGGCCTCTTATGCTGCGGGGAAGGCCGGAGAGAAAGGGGGTGAAATCATGGATGAGATCATCTACGAGGCTGGCAAGTGAGTTTGCTGAGCACGATGGCAACGGTATTGGCCTTTTTGTTTGCCGGGATACTTGCCGCCGCTTTTATCCTGATGGGTGTTTTTCTGTATGTCGGGTATTCACGTATGGAGGAAATACTGGGCCATCTTGAGAATTGCCAAGCAATACAGCAAAGAAAGTTTCTTATGCACGTCGGGCCGTGGGGGACAGTCATGCTCACGGCGTCGATTGCGGGAATCATGACGTTTCCCGGAGTTTATCTTCGTCACGGCGGAGTCAGTCAGGCGGACTTGGACGATTTTCCATCGACCCTAAAGCGCAAGCTGATCCTGTTGCATATCGTGAATATTGCGTTGGTCGTGGCTGGGGTGTTGGTCGGCGGAGCAATGGTTGTGTGTTGGAATTATGTAAAAAAAAGTGGACTTTAAGGCCCCGAGGTTCGGACTGTGTTTCCAGCTGCGACCATGGCCGGATAGGCCGGCACCTCGATACCCCGCGCAGAGTGCGGCCCGCCCTGACTTACCGCACTCCAGATATTTCCAAGACGATTGGTTGGACATAAACTGCCACGCCTTTGTCGTTGCTCCGTATCGAGCCCGGGACTAGCCTTTGACCGTCGCTGCAAATGCAGCGAGCGGGTTTGGTCGCCCGACTTGATACAGGCGCAACAGCGCCCCCTTGACGATTGCAGGCGCTTTTTTTGCGCTCGCATTTCCGTGCAATGGCGGCTGTGCGTGGAAGGGCTTCGGCCCTGCCGGGTTCCTGTATCTCCGGTCGACCAATCCGCGCACGGCTGCCACCCATTCGTTTGGTCGCGAACGTGGCAGCTCTCACTTTGATATGGGAGTTTCAATCATGTGCGCTATTAAAACCTTCGCAAATCGTGGTTGCTTCAACGGGGTAAAAGGAGGTGTGCTATGAGCACCTCCACCCCCGTCAAAACCCTTGGCTTCGTCACCTTCGGCCCTTGCGGCGACGGCGATCAGCCCCTGTTTCGTGTCAATGCCGACGTGCCTCTGTACCAAGCCCTGGAACATGCTTCGACCCTGCTGTACTACGCCAAGAAACTCGCCCTGGATGCTGCAATGGAAGAGCAGGGCGAACGTTACGCCTGGGCCGCGCACTTTCTGGCGGAGATGGGCAAGGCGGTGATTGATGATGTGGGATTGGGGCTGAGGGAAGAGGAGGTGTTGCAGATTTAAAGGAGAGGGCGTTAGGCGCTGCGTCTCGGTGGGAGGGGCGTGGTGCATTTTTGGGGATTAGGAAAATTTGAGGCCGCGATGAGCAAGTGACTGCTATATAGCTAAAGCGGTAGACCACAATTCAGCGAAGCGGTGTTGTCGCGCGGCATTGATTTGGATGAGGTCTCTGGCCTAGACCAGTTATGAGTTACCCGAACAGACTTCCATCCTCAGCGAGTATCACGTTAATGCGTTTTAAGTCAGGAGCTCGTAGCTAACACTATGTTCGAAATAACAGGGACCGATATCACGAACTTGAACGATGCCGATCTACGCACCCTTGTCGCGCGTTTGGCGTTGTCGGAATTACGAGGACAAGGCTACCCGCTCTCGTCCGTGACTGCCGGCGGCAATCAAGATGCCGCAGACGGTGGCCTCGACGTCCGAGTCGAGTGTCCGAGCGTAATTACTAAGCCTGATTTCGTGCCGCGAGCGAGCACAGGGTTTCAGGTTAAGAAGCCTGACATGTCTGCCGGAGCAATCCGCGTCGAGATGCGCCCTAAGAACGTTTTGCGGCCAGTAATCGGCGAACTTGCTGCGGTATCTGGCGCCTACATCATTGTGAGTGCCCAAGGGTCGGTTGCAGACAAACCTTTGAGTGATCGGCGCAGGGCAATCCGCAATCAACTCCATGACCTTGCCGATGCCGAAAAGCTCCACACTGACTTCTATGACCGGGACCGATTGGCTACTTGGGTCAATGAGTATCCAGGCATCGCTGCATGGGTCCGCAGTCGGACTAGCCTTCGCCTCACTGGCTGGAGCAGTATCGGTGACTGGGTTGGGACAACAGTCGTTGAGCCCAATACTTATCTTTTCGACGATAAGGCATGCCTAACTGATGAGAGATCGCGTGAGCGAGAGCAATTGACCATCGGTGAAGGGGTTGCAAGGCTTCGCGTAGCGTTGGGCGCGCCAAGGCAATGCATCCGGCTGATCGGTTTGTCGGGACTTGGAAAGACACGCTTGGTACAAGCCCTTTTCGAGAGTGGTGTGGGAGATGAGCCATTAGATCCGAGCCTCGCTGTCTACACCGATTATTCGGTAGAGACCGATCCAACTGCTCGGGACATGGCGCGATACCTCATCACGCAAGGCCAACGTGCCATTCTTGTCGTGGACAATTGCAATCCAGCCACACACAGCGAACTCGCGCGTATCTGTTCCGATAGGGCGAGCAACATCAGCTTGCTGACCGTCGAATATGACGTACGCGACGATGAGCCTGAATGGACTGAGGTTTTCCGTCTGCAATCGGCATCACCTGAGCTGGTTTCACAATGGCTCGAGCAGTCTTTTCCCAATGTTTCGCAGGTCGACCGGGGCACAATTGCAAATTTCAGTGACGGCAATTTTCGTGTTGCGCGAGCGATAGCCGAAACGCTAGCCAAGGGCGAGACCTTGGGCAGACTCAAGAGCCACGACTTGTTTGAGCGCATCTTCCAACAACGAAATGAACCTGACCAGAATTTACTCTTTGCGGCAGAGGACCTCTCTCTTCTCTATTCGGTGGATGGCGAGGATAGTTCGGACAATGGGGAGCTGGCACTGCTCGGAAGCTTGCGTGTCGTCGGTGCACATGTCTTGTATGCCGCGCTTGCCAAGTTGCACGACCGCGGCATTGTTCAGTCACGTGGGCGGTGGCGCGCAATATTGCCTCATGCAATCGCCAACCCGCTCGCTACCTTTGCACTGAAAAGAATCCCCCCGGCAGATTTCGATCGTTTTTGCAGATCACTGACACGGAGGATGCAGAAATCACTTTCTCGGCGGCTAGGCTATCTTCACGACAGCGCTGAGGCACGGGCGGTTGTTGCTCGATGGCTCCAAATTGACGGCCCGCTCGGAGACCTTATCTCCTTGGGAAGTGATGGACTTCAGATCATTACCAATATTGCTCCGGTCGCGCCTGATGCTGTGCTCGCGAAAATTGAATGCGAACTGGATAACTCCAACGGAGAGCTGATCATCGTACCCGGGGCTCCAGCGCGTTGGCAGTGGTTCCGTCTTATAAAGATGCTTGGTTACGAGCCGCACATGTTCGAGCGTGCCGCGATGTTGCTTGCTCGCTTTGTTGCTGCTGAACCGGAAGGGCATAACAATAACTCTGCTAAAGAAACATTCGCCGAGCTCTTTCATCTGTATTTGTCTGGAACGCAAGCTCTGCCAAGCCAGCGACTTGAGGTTGTCAAACGGTTGGCGAAGTCAGTCGATTCGTCGCAACACCGCTGTGCCTTGATTGCGCTCGATGCTTTGTTGACAGCACGCCATTTTAGTTCGTCGAGCAACTTCGAGTTCGGTGCACGCCCACGCGATTGGGGATGGAACCCTAAATTCAATCGGGATATCTGGGATTGGTACGACGCTGCCATCGGCCTTGCTGTAGAGCTTTCGCCAGTGATTGATGGTGCCCGCGACGTTCTTGCAGGCAGAGTTCGTGAGCTTTGGAACATAGGCGCCTGTCAGAAGGCACTCGAACGTGCCAGCACTACATTTTTGAAGGAAAAACCTTGGATCGAAGGATGGCTGGGTTTTCGAACTCTGCTTCGTTTTGAGGGTAAAGCTATGCCTAATGATGTCAGGGCAACGCTTGAGGCAATTATCCAGCGACTGAGGCCGTCTGATCTTCTGCATCAGGCTCGTGCGGTAGTGCTCAACCGAGCTACAGGCTGGGATATTGCTGACTGCGATCCCGATAATGACGACGTGATGCAGCCGTGGAATAAGGCAGCACAGATGGCGCAGGATATTGGACGATTGCTGGCGCAGGATACTGAAACGCGCAAGGAATTCCTCTCCGAACTCCTACCTGAGAGAAACCAACAGCGCTCCTCCGAATGTGGTCGAGGTCTTGCCGAAGGGGCAGATGATCTTTTGGCCATGTGGAGTGAGCTGGCAGCCCTGTTTACATCAACTGATCCCAAAAAACGCAATGCGACGCTGCTCCATGGGTTTATCTACCAAGCGTATCAGCGTGATGCCCAGATCACGCTGGCGATGCTTGAGGCTGCCATGGACGATCATGATCTTGCTCCAAGCTTGCCCTATCTCCAGGCCGGCGTTGGGATTGATAAAGATGGTATTGAAAGGTTGCGACGTGCAATTGGGAAGGGTGTTCTCCACGCAGGGGACTTCCGCATAATCGCCAATGGTTCTGTCAGAAACTCCCCTCCGGAGGAACTTAGCGCGCTCCTTCTTGATATAGCCGGATTGCCAGGCGGCGTGGAAATCGCCCTTGATATCCTCCATATGCATTTTTATTGCGCCCAGGATGAAAAGCGCCCGCAAAATCAGCTACTAATTGAAACTGGTCGAGATCTTTTGCTTCGAACGGATTTTAGCAAAAAGGGGGGAGTACTTTATGATCTTGGTATGCAAACTACTCTCAGCATCTGTTGCTCAGGAGAGGATGGTGAAGTAACTGCGCGAGACTTCTGCATGCGTCTTTACGCTGCACTCAAGACAGTGCGTCTCTCTTCCCATGATGTGAGTTACATGCTCAAGGGAGTGTTCGAAGCTCAGCCCTTTATTGCACTGGACGTATTCCTGCTGAGCGAGGCCACATTAGGATATTCGAGCTTGTTCGAGGCTGACTTCAGCTCTGGCACGCCGATCGAAGACATGGATCCAGCAACTCTCCGTCAGTGGGCAGATCTTGATGCAGCAACTAGGTATCCAAAACTCGGCCAAGCTATCCCAATGTTCAAGCGCGGGCAGGGCGAAGAAAGTAACGACTTCGCTCCGTTGTTCTTGGAGATGCTCAAGGATGCACCGGATAAGTACAACTTTCTCGGAAGCTTTTGGACACGCATGCATCCCAGGAGCTGGATGGGATCTCTAGCTGATATTTTGATTCGGCGCCGGTCGCAGATACTTGAATTACGCGAAAGCCCGCACGGAGAAGTGCGTCGTTGGGTCGATGAGCTCCTTCCCGAACTTGATGGTTGGATCGAGAACGGGCGGAAGCGCGATCGGGAGCGAGAGGAAAGTTTTGAGTAGAGTTCTTTTCTGTGGTTGCGAGCTTGCTCGATCTCAAAAAGTTGACCTTTGAATTGTCGAGGGGATCGATTGGCTTAGATGGCCGGTTGATCCATCCCTAGAGAGTTTCGATGTGGTGAGCGTCTATCAGTTTGAGCACTTTACGCAGGAGCGTACTGACAGATAGTCCCGGAGTATTTGATGTTGATAGAGCGGATATTCAGGCCCCACTCCCCCCAAATACCCGCCTCCCATTTTTTATTACTTCAACCCAAACAACCGCGGGGCATTACTACGCCCAATCTTCTCCCTATCGTTCTCACTGATCAGCGCCTGATCAAACCAGTCACTCGCCGTCGCCATGCTTTCATACGGATAGTCCGCCGAGAACAGCACACGATCGACACCAATTTCGCTGATGGCGTCCAGCAAACCCTTGGTGTGGAAGTGGCCGGCGGTGGTCAGGTAGAAGTTGTGGCTGAAGTAGTGGCTGACCGGTTTTTTGGCGTTGCCCAGGCCTTCGCCTTCGCGTTGCATGTGCAGGCGGTGTTCCAGGCGCGGCAGCATCAGCGGCAGGCCTTCGGCCAGGTGGCCGAGGATGAGGGTCAGGTTGGGGAAACGGTCGAACAGGCCGCTGAGCATCAGGCGGATCGCGTGGGTGGCGGTTTCGTGGGCGAAGCCCCAGGCCGAGCCGACCAGCGATGGGTAACCCTCATAGATCCGTCGCTGGCTCGGCAGCGGTTCGCGTGGGTGCAGGTAGACCGGCACGTTGAGCGCCGCGACTCGCTCCCAGAATTCCCATACCGGCGGTTCGTCCAGGTACTGCGCGGTATCGGCGTTGCCGATGTTGGTGTAGCCGTTGATCAGTGCCCCCACCATGCCGTAATCCTTTACCGCACGTTCCAGTTCGTCCGCCGCGGCCCTGGGCGATTGCAGGGCCACGGTGGCGAAGGCCTTGAAGCGCTGCGGGTGGCGGGCGACGAACTGCTCGGTGACCTGCTCGTTGGTGCGTTGCGCGAAGGCGATGGCCTGGCGCGGATCGAGCAGCGACAGGACGCCGAGGTTTGGCGGCGTTCGCACGGTTTTCCGTGGCCCTGTCACTTCGCGGCTATTCTCTAATTTCAGGTCGATGGCCTAAATGATCCATGTCCACGCCGATGGCCTGATGTCCTGCTCGCTCGGGTAAACGCGCGTTTCTCAGTGTCGCTGAGCCGTGCCGGGTGTTGCTTCGAGGACCGGCCCCCTCCAGTTCGAGGGCTCTTGATGGCGCTTCACCGTGATCAGGGACGATGACCGTGATGGCATGCATGCAGTGGCGGCAATGGATATGAGCGTCGGGTCAACGACCGGAGAAGAGGCGGCGGACTTTTTCGCGCAGACCCTGGAACAGGCCAACGATGCCGTGGTGATCATCGACGATCGCAACCAGGTGGTGTTCTTCAACGCGGCAGCCGAGCGTTTCTGGGGCTGTCAACGGCACGAGGTGCTGGGCAGCGAGGTCGGCACGCTGGTGCCGATCCCCATCCGCTCGCGGAACGACGGCGAGACCGGGATCAACAAGATCATCGGCACCAGCCGCGATGTGTGCATCACCCGCAAAGATGGCGAAGAACGCTGGGGC
The DNA here is from genome assembly GCF_024610635.1 of Pseudomonas sp. T8. NCBI lineage: Bacteria > Pseudomonadati > Pseudomonadota > Gammaproteobacteria > Pseudomonadales > Pseudomonadaceae > Pseudomonas > Pseudomonas sp. T8. Next base: position 1,342,566 of record NZ_CP102374.1, on the reverse strand, counting down.
GCGATGGCGATCTCGAAAATCACCCTGCAGGGGCGCATTCTCTACGCCGCCTTTTTCAAGGACGTGACCCAGACGCGGCTCAAGGATATTGAGCAGCGCTTGCTGTCGATGTCGGTCAACGCCAGCAGCTCGGCCACCTGCATCGTCGACGCCGACGGCCGGCTGATCTATATCAACGACGGGCTGGTGTGCTTGCTGGGGTATTCCCGCGAGGAATTGCTGGAGCGCTCGCCGCAGATGTTCTTCGTCGCCGATACCCCGGGGGCGGCCCAGGCCGACGAGCTGCATCTGGAGAGCATCCTCAGTGGCCAGCCCCATGAAGCCTGCGGCCTGGTCAGCAAGCGCAACGGCCAGCGGCTGTGGGTGCATGTCTGCTCGGCGCCGGTGTTCGACGCCAAGGGGCGGATCGGCAACATCATCATCGTGTTCACCGACATCACCCGTTCCAGGCTGCCCGAAGTGCTACAGGACAAGGTCATCGGCGCTCTGTTGCAAGAGCTGCCCCTGGAAAGCGTATTGACCCTGCTGTGCCAGGAAATCGAGCGCCTGGCGCCGGAGGTCGTCGTCTCGATCCTCAGCGTGGATGAACAGGGGCTGCTGCATCACCTGGCCAGCCCCGGCCTGCCGGCCGATTACGCCAGGGCCATGGAGGGGCTGCCGATCGGGCCCGCCGCCGGCTCCTGCGGCACCGCGGCCTTTCGCGGCGAGCCGGTGCTGGTCAGCGATATCGACACCGATCCGCTGTGGGCCGATTACCGCTGGCTGGCGCAGCAGGCAGGAGTGCGAGCCTGCTGGTCGATGCCGGTGCGCAACAGCGGCGGCAGGGTCTGCGCGACCTTTGCCCTGTACTTCAGGGAGAGCCGCAAGCCCGATACCACCCATGCCCATCTGATCATGACCGGGACCTACCTGTGCATGCTGGCCCTGGAGCGCGAGGAGGCGCGCCAGTCGATCCAGCGCATGGCCTTGTCCGATGCCCTGACCGGCTTGCCCAATCGCAGTTCCCTGCTGGCCGAGGCCAACCGCAGCCTCGCCGAGGTCGCCCTGGAGCAGGGCGAATTGGCGGTGCTGTATGTCGACCTGGACCGCTTCAAGCAGGTCAACGATGCCCTGGGGCATGCCTCGGGCGATGAGCTGCTGAAGGTCATGGCGCAACGGCTGCGCAGCGTGCTGCGCGAGTCGGACATCGTCGGGCGGCTGTCGGGTGACGAGTTCGTGCTGGTGCTGCCGCGGATGAACGCCGCCCGGGTCACGGCCTTTATCGAGCGCCTGATGCTGACCCTGGGCGCCCCGGCCGATATTGCCGGGACCGCCATGGTTCCTTCGGCCAGCGTCGGCGTCAGCCTGTACCCCAGCGACGGCCAGGACATGGAAAGCCTGTTGCACTGCGCCGATATCGCCATGTACCAGGCCAAGCGTACCGAGCGCGGCGGTTTCAGGTTTTTCCTCGAGGAGATGGACCAGCTCGCCCAGCAGCGCCTGCAACTGGAGACGGCGCTGCGCCAGGCCCTGACCAGCGACGGCCTGCACCTGGTCTATCAACCGCAGATCGACTTGCACACCAATGGCCTGGTCGGGGTCGAGGCGCTGGCGCGCTGGGAGCATCCGAGCCTGGGCACTATCGCGCCCGCGCAATTCATCGCGCTGGCCGAGGAGTGCGGGTTGATCAACTACCTCAGCCAGTGGGTGCTGTGCGAGGCCTGCGAGCAACTGGCGCGCTGGCGCCGATCGGGAATCCGGGTGCCGTCCATCTCGGTCAACCTGTCGCCGATCAACTTCCATAACTTCAACCTGGCGGCCCTGATCGCCCGCCAGTTGCAGCGCTGCGGCCTGCAGCCGGCGGACCTGTGCGTAGAGGTCACGGAGGGCGTATTCCTGTGCAGCAACCCGACCACCGAGCAGACCCTCCAGGACCTGCACACCCTGGGCGTGCGCCTGGCCATCGATGACTTTGGCGCGGGCTATTCCAGCCTGGGCTATCTGCGGCGCTTGCCGATCAGCGAGCTGAAGCTGGACCAGAGCTTCGTCGAGGAGCTGGAGCACGACGCCTCCTGCCGCGCCTTGAGCGAGGCGGTCATCGGCATCGGCAAGGGCCTGTCCCTGCGGGTGGTCGCCGAGGGCATCGAACACGCCGCGCAGCGCGACATTCTTCAAGCGCGGGGCTATGACGTGGGGCAGGGCCAGCTGTTTTCCTCACCCATGCCGGCCCGGGTGTTCGGGCAGTGGTTTGTTGGTTGGCACCGTTAGCGGGCGGGGCGGTTCGGCCTGCACTTTCTGTCAAGGATCAAGGCCTGCCGGGCGCCAGGAACGGGCTGGGCTATTTGATGAGTATTTTCTTTAGTGCAAGTTATTCGCGTGTAGGAAACTTCTATTTTTCTCCGTGGAAAACCAACTAATCCTGACAGGGATTTAGTTATGGTTTGTAGTCGGATAGCACTTTGCTAGTGCGTCGGTTTTTTTAACTTTGTAACCTCCGGCGTATTCCTTATACGACTGATGTGATGCTGGAAAATCATTTGTCAGCGGTATTTTTGTGGGCTTTAGTGAGTGCGGAAAACAATCCAGGGACACTGCCATACCGCGTGAGTCAACTCATCGGTGGCTTAAATATAATAAAAAGGTGATCCATGACAGACTCCACAAAAGTGCCGGGTGCGTGCGACATGGCCGGCGATTTTCACAGCGAGAAAACCACCGGCGGACTGAAACGAACCCTGACGCCCCGGCACCTGAGCATGATCGCCATTGGCGGCAGCATCGGCACCGGGCTGTTCGTCGCCTCAGGCTCGACCATTGCCCAGTCCGGCCCCGGCGGAGCGCTGCTGGCCTTTGTGGTCATTGGCGCCATGGTGTTCTTTCTGATGACCAGCCTCGGTGAACTGGCGTCCTGCATGCCGGTCACCGGTTCGTTTTCAACTTATGCCTCCAAGTATGTCGATGAAAGTTTCGGCTTCGCCCTGGGCTGGAACTACTGGTATGCCTGGGCGGTGACCATTGCGGTCGATCTGGTGGCCGCGCAGATCATCATGGCTTATTGGTTTCCGGATGTGCCGGGGTATATCTGGAGTGCGGGTTTTCTATTGATCATTACCGCACTCAATATGGCCTCGGTGCGCTTGTTCGGTGAGTCCGAATATTGGTTCGCCCTGATTAAGGTCATCACTATCCTGCTGTTTATCGCAGTGGGTGTTCTGATGCTGTCCGGCATTCTCAGCGGCGGCGAAAATGCCGGCCCCAGGCTCTGGTTGATTGGCGATGCGCCTGTTGTCGGCGGCCTGGGGGCCCTGGTCGGGGTGGCGATGATCGTGGGGTTTTCGTTCCAGGGCACCGAGTTCGTCGGTATCGCCGCCGGTGAAACCCGGGACCCCGGGAAAAACGTGCCGCGCGCGGTGCGGCAGATTTTCTGGCGGATCCTGCTGTTCTACGTGCTAACCATCCTGATCATCGGCCTGTTGATTCCCTACAACGACCCCAGCCTGTTGCGCAATGGGGTGTCCGATATCCGTGTCAGCCCTTTCACCCTGATCTTCGAACGGGCCGACATGCTCGGCGCGGCCGCGGTGATGAACGCGGTGATCTTGACGTCGGTGCTGTCCGCCGGAAACTCCGGCATGTATGCCTCCTCGCGGATGCTCTACAGCCTGGCCCTGGAAGGCAAGGCGCCGGCGATCTTTGCCCGTTTGAGCGCATCCGGCACCCCGCGGTGGGCGCTGCTGGCCACCGCTACGGTGGCGGCCCTGTGCTTCTTGACCTTCATTTTCAGCCCGGGGCAGATCTATAACTGGTTGCTCAACACCTCGGGCATGCTCGGTTTTATCGCCTGGCTGGGCATCGCGGTCAGCCACTACCGGTTTCGTCGCGGCTATGTGCGCCAGGGCAACGATCTGGGCAATCTGCCCTATGTGTCGCGGTTCTTTCCGTTCGGGCCGATTTTCGCCTTTGTCCTGTGCCTGTTCGTCACCCTGGGGCAGAACTATCAAGCCCTGCTCGGCGACTCGATCGATTGGGCCGGGCTGACCGCCACCTATATTGGCCTGGTGCTGTTCCTGGGGATCTGGCTGGCGCACAAAGTCATCAGTGGATCCAGGTTCGTCAGGTTCGATGACATGAGCTTTTCAATGATTCGCAACAAGTCCGAATGTGATCTGCCAGCGGAATCGGCGATGAATGAGAATGTGGGTCTTCCTGTGCGCATGACCCAGGTCGGAGCCAAGTGATGAGTCAGGATTTTCTCGAAAGTTATTACGAAGCCACGGTCGAGAAGACCGCCTATCCGGCGCTCGGCGGCCGGGTGGAGACCCGGGTGTGCATTCTGGGCGGCGGGCTGGCCGGGCTTTCCACGGCGCTGGGTTTGGCCGAACGCGGCGTCAAGGATGTGGTGATCCTCGAATCCCACACCGTGGGGCACGGCGCCTCGGGGCGCAATGGCGGTTTTGTGTTCGGCGGTTACTGCCTGGGTAATGCCGAGTTGCTCAAGACCCTGGGCCGCGAGGAAGCGCGGCGACTCTACCGGCTGACCATCGACGCGGTCGAGCTGATTCGCCAGCGCATCCGGCAATACGGCATCCAGTGCGACCTGACCGACAGGGGCGTGCTGCTGGCCAACTGGTTCAACGACCCGGCGCGCCTGGAAAAACCTCGGCAGTTGATGAAGGAGGTCTACGGCGTCGACTGGCAGTACGTGCCGCCGGGCGAGTTGCGGGAAAAGCTCAAGACCGAGCGCTACTTCGGCGCCTTGTTCGAGAGCAACGCCTTTCACTTCCACCCGCTCAAGTATGTGTATGGCGTGGCCGCGGCTGTCGCTGGCTACGGCATCGATATCCACGAACACTCCGCGGCCCTGGCGATCGAGCGGCAGGGCGGCAAGTACCTGGTCAAGACCGCAGGCGGTGAGGTGCTGGCCGAACAGGTGGTGTTCGCCGCGGGCGGTTATGCCCGTGGGCTGTACCGTCCGGTGGAACGGGCGACGCTGCCGATTGCCACCTATGTGGTGGCGACCGAGCCCCTGGGCGAGGCCCTGAAGGATTCGATCAACTGCGAGTCGGCCATTTACGACACCCGTTTTGCCTTCGACTATTATCGCCCGCTGGCGGACAGCCGGATCCTCTGGGGCGGGCGCATTTCCATCCTCAACCGTGGCCCGCAGGCGATCGCCGGCTTGCTCAAAGCCGATCTGGTGACGGTCTACCCGCAACTGGCCGACGTCGAGATCGAGTATGCCTGGGGCGGGCTGATGAGCTACGGCCGCCAGCAGATGGCGCAGATCGGCCGGGACGACAACGGCGTGTGGCATGCCGTGGGGTTCGGCGGTCACGGCATGGCCCCGACCACGGTGGCGGGGGAGGTGCTGGCGGATGCCATCGCCAAGGCCATCCCCATTCCCCAGGGCTTTGGCCAGTTCGGCCTGGTGCCCACCTTTGGCCTGGCCGGCCTGGTCGCGGCGCAGGCGACCTACACCGCCTATCAGGCCCTGGATGCCTACGATGCCCACCGTTTGAACAAATGACCGTCGCTTTTCCCACGCCGTACAGGCCATGGAGCAATCTCAGCGTTTTCTGGCCCAAACCCCGGAATGAACTTATGCTGGCGGGCAAATCTGCACTCATTGAAAACCCAAGGCGTGACGCGAGGACGTTCCGAGCGTCTACGACTTGAACAAGTGACGCTGCTGCAGCCCGTATTGGCTCTTGGCATATTGAAATTGGGAGATTGTGTATGGTCATCAAACCCCGCGTTCGCGGCTTTATCTGTGTGACGACCCACCCGGTCGGTTGCGAAGCCAACGTCAAGCAACAGATCGACTACGTCACCGAACAAGGCGCCATCGACGCTGGGCCAAAGAACGTACTGGTGCTCGGCGCTTCCACCGGCTACGGCCTGGCCGCACGTATCACCGCCGCCTTCGGTTGCGGCGCCAACACCCTGGGTGTGTTCTTCGAGCGCGGCAGCGTTGACGGCAAGCTCGGCACCGCCGGCTGGTACAACACCGCGGCTTTCCACAAGTTCGCCGAAGAAAAAGGCCTGTACGCCAAGAGCATCAACGGCGACGCCTTCTCCGACGAAGTGAAGCGCCAGACCATCGAAACCATCAAGCGCGACCTGGGCAAGATCGACCTGGTGGTCTACAGCCTGGCCGCTCCTCGTCGCACCCACCCGAAAACCGGCGAAGTGTTGAGCTCGACCCTCAAGCCGCTGGGCAAATCGGTGACCCTGCGCGGTGTCGACACCGACAAGGAAATCGTTAAAGAAACCACCCTGCAGCCAGCCACCCAGGAAGAAATCGACGGCACCGTGGCCGTGATGGGCGGCGAAGACTGGCAGATGTGGATCGACGCGCTGCACGAAGCCGGCGTTCTGGCCGAAGGCGCGAAGACCACCGCTTTCACCTACCTGGGCGAGAAGCTGACCCACGACATCTACTGGAACGGTTCCATCGGCGAAGCCAAGAAGGACCTGGACCAGAAAGTCATCGGCATCCGCAAGGAGCTGTCGGACCTGGGCGGCGACGCGCGGGTATCGGTGCTCAAGGCCGTGGTGACCCAGGCCAGCTCGGCGATCCCGATCATGCCGCTGTACCTGTCGCTGCTGTTCAAGGTCATGAAAGAGCAGGGCAGTCACGAAGGTTGCATCGAGCAGGTCTACGGTCTGTACAAGGACAGCCTGTACAACCCGAACCCGATCATCGACCAGGAAGGCCGCCTGCGTGCCGACTACAAGGAACTGGAACCCGCCGTCCAGGACCGCGTGAAGCAGCTGTGGGATGAAGTCACCAGCGAAAACCTCTACCAGATGACCGACTTCGCCGGCTACAAGCAGGAATTCCTGCGCCTGTTCGGCTTCGAGATCGACGGCGTCGACTACGAAGCCGATGTCGATCCGGACGTGAAGATCGCCAACCTGATCCAGGTGTAAGCGAGCTTACTGCGTCATCGACAACGCCCCTCTCGTGAGGGGCGTTGTCGTTTCTGGGTCAGGCGGTTTTCACGTTCATGGTGATGCGCGCGCTGAAGACCTTGAGGTCTTCCTCATCGTAGATCTCCACCGCGACAATCTTGTCGCCGCTGCTGCTCCAGTCCACCGCGCCGCCATCGGCCACCGCGCGCACCGACGTCTTGGCCTTGGCCAGGTATTCCACGGTCATACCCTTGGGAATCCAGCGCGCGCCGGCCGGGATCGACACGTCGGTCATCACCCCGGCCGCCAGTTCGGCGGCGTTGCACAGGGCGATGGCGTGCACTGTGCCCAGGTGGTTGGTGATCTCCTTGCGAAACGGCACCTGCACCACCGAACGTCCCGCGCTCAGCTCGGCGATCAACGGGGTGATGGTGCTGAAGTAGGGGGCCATCTGGCAGGCCATCTGACTGAACTTTTCCGGACCTGCGGCGCTGAACATGCTGAGAACCTGACTCATGGTAATGCCTCGTAGCGGATTATTTTTGGGTTTACAGAATAATATTCTGTAAAAGAACAATATTCGGCTTTCGCGAAATATGTCAAGCTGGCGCCACCATTCACTGAGGCGTGCGCGCCTTGTTCCCTGGACCTTGGTTTTGTGATGGGCAATGGACACGATCGATCTGCTTGAACGCTGCTACCCCGGCCGCAGGGCCGAACTCAAACGCGACATCCTGCGCCGAGCCCTGGCGTGCTTTAACGAACAGGGCATCGAAGCCACCACCATCGAAATGATTCGCGCGGCCTGCGATACCAGCGTCGGCGCGATCTATCACCACTTCGGCAACAAGGAAGGGCTGGTGGCCGCGCTGTTTTTCGCCGCGCTGGACGATCAGGCCGGCCTGCGCGAGCGCTACATGAGCGACGCCCAGACCCTGGAGCAGGGCGTGCAGGCGCTGGTGCACAGCTATGTGGATTGGGTCGACGCCCAGCCCGAATGGGCGCGGTTCCAGTTCCAGGCGCGGTATGCGGTCGCCAAGGGCCCGTTTGCCGAAGAGCTGGCCAGCCGCAACAAGGCGCGCAACCGCCAGTTGCGCGAGTGGCTGACGGCCCACACCCGGGCCGATGAATTACCGCGGATACCCGCCGAACTGCTGCCGTCGCTGATCGTCGGGCAGGCGGAAAACTACTGCCGCGCCTGGTTGTCCGGCCGGGTCCAGAGCAGCCCGGGCACCTATCGCCAGGAACTGGCCGAGGCCGCCTGGCGCTCGATCGGCGCCCATCAGTGACGCGTTGAACGACATCCAATTGCCAAGGGGGAAGACCATGCAAGCCGCACCCGTGCGCATCACCGCCGAGGAGATGCTCTCCGACAACTGGTACCTGCTGAAGAAATACAGCTTCGACCTGCAACGCCGCGACGGCAGCTGGCAGGCGCAGACCCGCGAGGTCTACGACCGCGGCAATGGCGCGACCATCCTGCTGTACAACCGCGAGCGGCGCACGGTGCTGCTGATCCGCCAGTTCCGCATGCCGACCTACGTCAACGACCACAGCGGCTACCTGATCGAGACCGCCGCCGGCCTGCTGGACAATGCCAGCCCGGAAGCACGCATCCGCCTGGAGGCCGAGGAGGAAACCGGCTACCGCGTCGGCGCGGTGCAGAAGGTCTATGAAGCCTTCATGAGCCCCGGCTCGGTCACCGAGCGCCTGCACTTTTTCATCGGCGAGTATTCCCCCGACGACCGCATCGGCGACGGTGGCGGCCTGGAAGAAGAGGGCGAGGACATCGAGGTGCTGGAGCTGGGTTACCAGCAAGCGCTGGACATGGTGCGCAGCGGCGAGATCGTCGACGGCAAGACCATCATGCTCCTGCAATATCTGGAACTGCGCCTGATGCCGCCGCGCCGCCTGACGATCCTGGTGGCCGCGCCCCGGTATTCGGCGACCGACGATGCAGCGGCGCTGGCGCAGCAGGTCGCCAGCCTGGATGACTGTGCCGCGCGGCTGTTCGAGGCCGGGCACAGCCCCGTCTTTGGCCAGTGGCTGGGGTTGGCGGCGGAGGAATCGAGCGCTGCCGGCGAGCCAGGCGCCGGGTTCCAGGAGCGTGCGCAACAGCAGTTGCAGCGTTGCGACGCGCTGCTGCGCATCGGCGGTGCCTGCGCCAGTGCCGATGCCCTGGTCGCGATGGGCGAGCGCCTGGGCCTGCCGGTCTACCGTTCGCTGCAGGACATCCCGTGTTGCACTTCGGCCAGTTGAGTCAGCGCTCAACTGGCCGGTTGGCCGACGGCCTTGTATCGGAGTGTGTATCGGCCCGGCGCTGATACACCTGCTTGTCCTGGCGCCGGTTGTGCACACAACCCGGATACACCCCGAGGATTAACTACGTCCACCCGCCAGCACCGAGCTTCTCGGTGTCGGTGGCGGGAACCGTTAATCAATCCATCGAAGGGGTATCAGCATGTTCAAACTCTCCAATGTTTCCAACGTCGCGCTCGGCCTGGCACTGGTCGGCGGCCTGGGCCTGTCCACCGCCGCTTCCGCGCTGAGCATGACCGAGCTGTCCCAGGGCTACACCCTGGCCGCGGCCGACGGGGTCAAGACCTCCACCGAAGGCAAGTGCGGCGAAGACAAGTTCGCCAAGACCGACACTAACCACGACGGCAAGGTCTCCCGCGAGGAGTTCATCGCCGCCGCCCCCGAGCGCGCCGCCGAGTTCGACAAGATCGACGCCAACCACGATGGCGCCATCAGCCTGAGCGAAGCCAAGCAGTACCTGGCGGCCAAGGCCGGTTCGGCCGAAGGCAAATGTGGCGAAGGCAAATGCGGTGCGGCGATCGAGTCCTGATCGACGGTGGCGGGGGGCACTCAGGTGCCCCCCGTTTTTTTCCGGGGCAACCAGGAGACGGACCCATGCCTCCCTCAATACCACCCTGCAACATCCCATCATCCGCCCAAGCCCCACGGCTGCCCGTTTCGGCAGCCGCGGGGCTTGGCTTGCGTCGTGCCTTGCTCGACGCATTGAATACGGCGCCTGCGGGCGCTTTTGATTTTCTGGAGCTGGCGCCGGAAAACTGGATCGGCATCGGCGGTGCCCATGGCGCCGCGTTGCGCGCCCTGGCCGAGCGTTACCCGTTGAGCTGCCACGGGCTGTCGTTGTCCCTCGGTGGCCCGGCGCCGCTGGACCTGGGGTTCCTGCGGGAAGTGCGGCAGTTCCTCGAGCGCTTCAAGGTGCCGCTGTACAGCGAACACCTGAGCTACTGCGGCGACGACGGGCACCTCTACGACCTGCTGCCGCTGCCGTTCACCGAAGAGGCGGTGCGCCATGTCGCGGCGCGCATCCGCCAGGCCCAGGATGTGCTGGGCCGGCGCCTGGCGGTGGAGAACGTCTCGTACTACGCCGCGCCACGCCAGGACATGGACGAGCTGGCCTTCACCAACGCGGTGCTGGCCGAAGCCGATTGCGACCTGTTGCTGGACGTCAACAACCTCTACGTCAACTCGGTGAACCACGGGTTCGAGCCCCAGGCCTTTCTCGCCGGCCTGCCGCCGGAGCGGGTGGTGGCGATGCATGTGGCCGGGCACTACGACCAGTCCGCCAGCCTGAAGATCGACACCCATGGCGCGCCGGTCAAACCGGTGGTCTGGGATTTACTGGCGCGCGCCTACCAGCTGTTTGGCGTGCAACCGACCCTGCTGGAACGGGACTTCAACTTCCCGCCATTCGCCGAGCTGCTGGGCGAGCTGGACAGCATCCGCCGGTTGCAGGCCGATGCCTGCCAGGCACAGGGGAGGCTGGCCCATGGCTAAGCCACTGATCGCCCTCGACGCACAGCAACAGGCCCTGACCGCCTACCTGCGCGACCCCGAGCACCGCGCGCCACCCGCCGGGATGGATCGCGCGCGGGTGGAGATTTATCGCGAGCTGGTGTTCGACAACCTGCTGTCGTTGCTTGGCAATACCTTCCCGGTGCTGCGCTCGATACTCGGCGAGGCGGACTGGCGCCGGCTGCTGCGGGTGTTCCTGCGCGAACACCGTTGCGCCACGCCGAAGTTCGGCGAGATCGCCGGCGAGTTCGTGGCCTGGATGGCTTCCACGCCCGCCGCTTTGCAGGACGCCAACTGGCCGGCCTTTATGCTCGAGCTGAGCCATTACGAGTGGATCGAAATGGCCCTGCAACAGGCCGAGGCTGAGCCGCTGCCAGCCAGCGACCCGGAGCGGCTGCTGACCCAGCCCTTGCGCCTGTCGCCCCTGGCCTGGCCGCTGGCCTACGCCTGGCCGGTGCAGCGCCTGGGGCCGGCCTGGCGTCCCAGGGAGCCCGGGGCAGCACCGACCTTGCTGCTGATCCGCCGCGATGCCGACTACCGGGTGCATTTCTCCGAGCTCAGCCCGCTGGCCTGGCGCCTGCTGGAGCGTATCGAGGCCTTTCCCCAACTCCACGGTCGCGACCAGTTGCAAGGCCTGGCCCTGGAAGCGGGCATCGACGATATCGACACCTTTCTCGCCAATGGCCAAAGCCTGCTGCGACAGCTGCACAACCAAGGCGTTATCGGCCCTGTGTAGCCGCTGGCGCAGCCTGCGCTCGGCTGCGCAGCGGCCGCAAACCCAGGTAGCGCGGTGTATCAGATCGAACGCGATAGCCGGTTTTACGACGGCTACGCCGCCGAGCGCAGGCTACGCCAGCGGCTACAGGGAGATGCGCCTGTTATCGAATTTCCCCTCGTAGAAACACCAAAGCCGCAGCTCACGCTGCGGCTTTTTTGTCCCCGGGACATCAGCGCCTGTGGCGCAGGCGCTCGATCAACTGGCTGAGCCTGCTGCGACAGCTGCACAACCAAGGCGTTATCGGCCCTGTGTAGCCGCTGGCGCAGCCTGCGCCCGGCTGCGCAGCGGCCGCAAACCCAGGCAACGCGGTGTATCAGATCGAACGCGATCACCGGTTTTACGACGGCTGCGCCGCCGATCGCAGGCTGCGCCAGCGGCTACAGGGAGATGCGCCTGTTATCGAACTTCCACCCTGCAGAAACCCCAAAGCCGCAGCTCACGCTGCGGCTTTTTTTGGGTTCTTCACGGAATTCCGGGAAACACAGAAACAAGAACGCCGATTTGATTGATGATGTTCGTGCGAGCAAACACATCTAAAAAACCGGCGTTCTTATGCACGATATTAATACTTTCCTTCCTTTTTGGGAGGGCTTTTCTGTCGTCACGATCAAGCCTGATGGCGATGCCCTACAGATCGATCTGACGCCCCACACCACCCGATTCCCTTCCTGTGGTGGATGCCAAAAGCCCTGCTCAACCACTCACGAGTATTGCGAGCGAGTCGTTCGTGATTTGCCCATTCTCGGCCGTGCAGTGCGCCTCAGCGTTTTGCTCAGACGTGTTGGCTGTCGTGACTGCGGCAAACGCATGGAGACTGTCAGTTGGCTGGATCGCTATGCCCGTATGACGCGCCGCTTGGCCGATGCGGTGATTCAAGCCTGCGAGCGCCTTCCCACGTTACACGTGGCTCAACTGTTTGGGTTGCATTGGGACACCGTTCGGCTGCTAGAGCGTCGCGCCTTGCAAACGGCATTGAGCGATCTGCCGAAGGCGCAACCACGGCGTCTGGTGATGGACGAGTTCGCTCTGTTCAAGGGCCATCGTTACGCCAGTGTGGTGCTGGATGCGGATACACGACGAGTGCTGTGGATCGGCGAAGGCCGCAGCCGTGCGGCGGTCAGGCCGTTCTTCGAAGAGTTGGGGCCAGAGGGTTGCGCTCGAATCGAAGCGGTGGCGATGGACATGAACACCGCCTTTGACCTGGAGGTTCGCCGGCACTGCCCCAAAGCGCGCGTGGTCTACGACCTCTTCCATGTGGTGGCCAAATATGGCCGAGAGGTGATTGATCGGGTCCGCGTTGACGAGGCTAATCGGCTACGCCACGACAAGCCTGCTCGTAAGGTCATCAAGCAAGCGCGATGGCTACTGCTACGCAATCCACAGAATCTGAAAACGCCGGAACAACAGGTTCACTTGCAGGATTTACTGGCGGCCAACCAGGCGTTGATGACGGTCTACTTGATGAAGGCTGAACTCAAAACGCTCTGGACGCCGAATACCGCTTGGAGCTGGAGATCGGCCTGGAAGCAATGGTTGCGCCATGCTCATGAAAGCGAAATACCGGCACTGATCCAGTTCGCCAAACGGCTAAAGAGTTACTGGCGGGGCATCGTCAGCCGCGTTCGCTGGCCGATGCACACCGGTCAGCTGGAAGGAATAAACAATCGCATAAAGGTCATCAAACGAATGGCGTACGGTTACCGGGATAGCGAATTCTTTTTCATGAAGATCAAGAGCGTCTTTCCCGGTATTCCGTGAAGAACCTTTTTTTGCCCCGGGTATCAGCGCCCGTAGCGCAGGCGCCCGATCAACTGACCAAAGCCTGCTGCGACAGCTGCATAACCAAGGCGTTATTGGCCCTATGTAGCCGCTGGCGCAGCCTGCGCCCGGCTGCGCAGCGGCCGCAAACCCAGGCAACGCGGTGTATCAGATCGAACGCGATCACCGGTTTTACGACGGCTACGCCGCCGATCGCAGGCTGCGCCAGCGGCTACAGGGAGGTGCGCCTGTTATCGAACTTCCACCCTGCAGAAACCCCAAAGCTGCAGCTCACGCTGCGGCTTTTTTTGCCCCGGGGCCCGTGGCGCAGGCGCCCGATCAACTGACCAAAGCCTGCTGCGCCAGCGGCTACAGGGAGATGTGCCTGTTATCAAACTTTTCCCCGCAGAAACACCAAAGCTGCAGCTCACGCTGCGGCTTTTTTGTCCCCGGGGCATCAGCGCCTGTGGCGCAGGCCCCGATCAACTGGCTGAGCCTGCTGCGACAGCTGCACAACCAAGGCGTTATCGGCCCTGTGTAGCCGCTGGCGCAGCCTGCGCTCGGCTGCGCAGCGGCCGCAAACCCAGGCAACGCGGTGTATCAGACCGAATGCGATAGCCGGTTTTACGACGGCTACGCCGCCGATCGCAGGCTGCGCCAGCGGCTACAGGGCGATGCGCTTGTTATAGAACTTCCACCCCGCAGAAACACCAAAGCCGCAGCTCAAGCTGCGGCTTTTTTCTGCCCCGGGGGTATCAGCGCCTGTGGCGCAGGCGCCCGATTAGCGCATCCAGGCTGAGCTTGCCCGGGCCCTGGAACAGCAGCGGCAGCAGCGCCGCCAGGTAGATCACCGGCAGTTTGAAGTTGCCGTGGCCCTTGTTGCTGATGGCGTAACCCTGGGCCAGCTCGCTCAGGGTCGACCAGTCGGCCGGCCAGTGCACGGCGGCGGTAGCGACGACTGTGACCACAATCAGCACCAGTGCGGCGAAGCGGGTGCCCAGGCCCAGCAGCAGCGCCAGGGCGCACAGCAGCTCGGCCCACATCGACAGCTGCCAGTTCAGGCTCGCCGGCAGCTGGTCGAAGGGAAACGGGAAGGCGGACTGGATCTCCTGGAACCAGTTTTCACCCTGCCATTTTTCCCGGCCCGACTCGAAGAACTCCCAGGCCAGCAGCAGGCGCAGGCTGAGGAGCGCGACCCAGGGGGAGACGCGATTGAGCTGGCGTTGCAGCCCGTCGAGGGCGGATGAAAGCGTGAGGATCATGGGGTGGATCTCCTGTGCAAAGTGGGGGCATTACAAAAGCGGCGCCGTCTGCGGCGTCGATCGCAGCCTGCGGCAGCGGCTACAGGGTGGTTGAATTCAGCGTGGGCTCAGGGCCTGGCGTTGCCGGCGTTTGTTGGCCTGGGCCAGCTTGCCCAGCAGGTTGATCGTCATGGCCGAGCAGGTGATGGCGAAGGGCAGCAGGTACCAGGCGCTCAGCGGAATGCGTTTGAAATTGGAGAAAGCGAATATCGCGGCGATCACCCACATGCCGGTGGTGTGCAGGCGTTTCCAGGCGACACGGCTGAGCAGCGCGGCCGGGCCTTTGAACGAGGTCAGGGTCAGCAGCAGGATAAACAGGTAGCCCACGGACCCGGGCAGGTTGCCCAGGGTGCTGCGGCCGGGCCAGAACTCCGGGTTCAGTTGTCCGTAGCTGTAGATCAGCAGCGCGTGCACCAGGTGCGAGAAGGCGAACGCCAGGCCGATGAAGCGGCGTTCGCGTACCAGCGCCTGACTCAGCGGCGAGGGCAGCAGCACGGCGAATGCCGAGGCAGTAAAGGCCAGCAGAAACAGCACGAAGGACGAACGCGCGGTGGCACGGATGGCGCTGCGGGTGGCCTCGACCAGGTCCGGCTCGAACAGCAGGATCAGTGCGGTCATCAGCAGCACGGCGGCGGCCAGCAGGCTGAACAGCCGCCAGCCGTGGAAACGCGAGGGAAGGGATTGAGTGGGCATGAGAGGCTCCTTGAGGTTGGGCGCCGCTGTCGCGGCGTGTCCCAGGAGTCTTGCAAGGCCGTGTATATCGGCTGTGTCGGCAAAGGGCGGTTATGTATGCCTGTGTAGCAAAGTGTTCAGAGACTGGCTTTGCTGCTGACCAGGATCAGCTCGGCGCACAGGCCGCCCCCTTCGCGATTGCTCAGGCGCAGCGAGCCGCCCAGGGCCACCGCCAGTTGCTGGGCGATGGCCAGGCCCAGGCCGGTGCCGCCGGTGTCGCGGTTGCGCGAGCTTTCCACCCGATAGAACGGCTTGAGTACTTCGGCCAGCTGTTCTTCGCTGATCCCCGGGCCACGGTCCAGGACCTTGACCGACAGGCGATCGCCGGCCTGTGCCTGGACCTCGATCCGCGCCGCGCCGGAGAACTTCAGCGCGTTGTCCACCAGGTTCACCAGGACCCGGCGCAGGGCGTGGGGGCGGGTGTCGATCAGCGCGCCATTCTTGCCTGTCAGCTCGACGTCCTGGCCGGTGTCCTGGTAGTCGAACACCAGGCTGTCGAGAAACGCGTCCAGGTCGATGCGGCAACTGGCCTCGGTGGCGCCATGGATGCTGCGGGCATAGGCCACGCCTTCGCGCACCAGGTGCTCCATTTCACTCAGGTCGTTCCACAGTTTGTCCTTCTCGGCGGACTCGTCCATGAACTCGGCGCGCAGTTTCATGCGGGTGATCGGCGTCTGCAGGTCGTGGGAGATCGCCGCCAAGAGTTGCATGCGCTCCTTGAGGTAGGCGCCGATTCGCGCCTGCAGGGCATTGAAGGCCTTGGCCGCGTGCACCACTTCGATCGGGCCCTTTTCGTCCAGGTGTACGCCGTGGGTGTTGGGGTCGAGGCTGTCCACCGCCTGGGCCAGCCGGGTCAGCGGGCGCACGGCGATGCGCACCGCCAGCCAGGCGCAGAGGATCAACACCAGCAACTGCCCCAACAGCACCGCCGGCAGCCAGGGCGACATCGGTGTCAGCGCCGGGCGCACGTCGATGGTCACCGGGCTGCCGTCGGCCAGGCGCAGGTGGGCCTGGTAGTGCTGGCGCGGCCCGGGAATGTTGTTGAATGCCAGGTCGTAGTCGCGGCCGAGGGCGTTCTTGATCGAGTACACCGAGACCGGTACATCCTCGCCGTCCAGGGGCTGGCCGGGTTCGCCGGCGCTGAGCAGGTAGCCATAGTTGCGCCGTTGCAGGCGTTGCAGCCAGGCGGGGCGCTCGGCGGCGGGCAGGCGGTCGAGGATGGCGATGGAGGTCGAGACGTCGCTCTCCAGGTTGCCGAGCATGGTCATCTTGGCGCTCTGGTAGCGCTCGTAGGACTGCGCGGCGAACGACAGGCCCTGGGCCAGCGCCAGGCCGATCAGGAAGATCAGCGACAACCGCGAGGCGAGGGTGCGCGGCCAGTGCAGCGCCAGCTTCATGACGCGGCCTCGAGGATCTCCACCGGCAGCGAGAACACATAGCCCTCGCTGCGCACGGTCTTGATGTAGGCCGGTTCGCGGGCGTCGTCCAGCAGGCGCTGGCGCAGGCGGCTGACCAGCAGGTCGATGGAGCGGTCGAACAGGTCGGCGTCGCGGCCCTGGGTCAGGTTGAGCAACTGGTCGCGGTTGAGCACCCGTTGCGGGTGGTCGAGGAACACCCGCAGCAAGCGGTATTCGGCGCCGCTCAGGGCGACCATGGTGCCATCCTGGTCCAGCAGGTGGCGCGCGGTGGTGTCCAGGCGCCAGCGGCCGAAGCCCAGCAGGCGGCCGCTTTCGGTGACCACCAGGTTCGGCGGCAGCATGCGCGTGCGGCGCAGCACGGCATTGATTCGCGCCAGCAGCTCGCGGGCGGCGAACGGCTTGACCAGGTAATCGTCGGCGCCCATCTCCAGGCCGATGATGCGGTCGGTCTCGTCGTTGCGCGCGGTGAGCATCAGCACCGGTGTGGCCTTGTGCTTGCCGGCGCGCAGCTCGCGGCACAGCAGCAGGCCATCGTCGCCGGGCAGCATGATGTCGAGCACGATCAGGTCCACCGGGGTGGTTTCCAGGAAGCTGCGCATCTGCCGGCCGTCAGCCACTACGGTGGTGCGCAGGCCGTTCTTTTTCAGGTAGTTGCCTACCAGCTCTCTGATTTCGCGGTCGTCATCGACTATCAATACGTGATCGACATGATCCATGGGGCTGCCTCTGTATAGGGTCGTGCTGCCTAGTTTATAGGGCCCGGGCGGGCCTGCCTGCGGGCTTTTGTATTGCAGTGTATCTGGCGCCTGGTTGAACACACGGCGATGCAAAACAAGGTTTTTCCGGCGCTTTTGTATCGCTCTGTATCCCCCGGCGGCGTGGATACGCAGGGAGACCGCAAGGGCGGTTCGCCGACACAAGCGCGATACCTCCCGCGCATTCAATGGGCTCCATCGAGGCACAGCTACTGCCTCGCCACCCAAACCCATTGTCGCCCGAGGAACACATCATGAAACGCACCGCCCTCTACGCCGCCTGCCTGTTCGCCGCCCTGAACATCTGCACCCTGTCGGCCCGCGCCGAAAGCACGGTGCAGGCCCAGACCTACAGCTACGGCACCCAGCTGGATATCCAGAAGGTCCTGTCGATGACCGAAGACGCCGAGCCGAGCTGCGGCGTGGTCAATGCGCGCATGACCTACCTCGATTCCCAGGGGCGCACCCAGGCCCTGGATTACCGCAAGTTCGCCAACAACTGTAACGACGGCAACTGAACACACTCCCTGTCCTATCACCCTGTTCGCCATGAGGATTCGCCCATGAACGCCCTGAAAAGCTCCCTGCTTGCCCTGACCTTGACCCTGGCCGGCGTGGCCGTGGATGCCAGCGCCGCCGACTCATCCTGTGCGACCTGCTTCCAGCTCAGCCCGCTCTCAAGTGCCAGCCCCTTGAAGGCTGCCACCTTGAAAGCGAGCACCTTGAAAGCCGGCACCTTGCAGACGCACAGCTGGCTGGCCGAAGGCGGCTACGAGCGCACCCCGCAGGGGATGCGCGCCGACCACCAGGCCTGAACCGGGCCTGCCACCCCTGGATACGCCCGCCGCCGATGGCGGGCGGACATTGACCGATCACAGGTGATGCCATGTTGCTCATAGCGTTTCTCGGCGGGGTCCTGACCATCCTCAGCCCCTGCATTCTTCCGGTGGTGCCGTTCCTGTTCGCCCGGGCCGACCGCTCGCGCGGCTCGGTGCTGCTGACCCTCGGCGGCATGGCGCTGACCTTTGCCCTGGTGTCGAGCCTGGCGGTGGTCAGCAGCGACTGGATCGTCCGTGCCAACGGCATCGGGCGCCAGCTGGCGCTGATCGTGCTGGGGCTGTTCGCCTTGTCGCTGATCTTTGCCCGCTTCGGCAACTGGCTGGCCCGGCCCTGGGTCAGCCTGGGCAATCGCCTGGATGGCCTGCGCCTCGACCGGGCGCGCCAGCTTTCCGGGCCACTGGCGGCGCTGTTGCTCGGGGTGGCCACCGGCTTGCTCTGGGCGCCCTGTGCCGGGCCGATTCTCGGGGTGATCCTGACCGGCGCCATGCTGCAGGGGGCCAGCGCCCAGACCAGCCTGTTGCTGCTGGCCTACGGCCTGGGCAGTGCCTTGTCCCTGGGGCTGCTGATCTTCGCTGGAAGAGGGCTGGTCAACCGGCTCAAGCCATCCCTGCCGGCCACCGCCTGGTTGCGCCGCGCCGCCGGTTACCTGGTGTTGCTGGCAGTTGTGGCGATCGGCAGTGGGGTGGACGACCGTCTGTTGGCCAGCACTTCATCGCAAGGCGGCGCGGCCCTCGAGCAAGGCCTGCTGAAGAGCGTGCCCAAGGCCCTGGACTACCTGATCGACAAGGCTGGCGCGGCGCCCGCCGAGACGCTGCCGAGCAAGGGCCCGATGCCTTCGTTGAGTGGCGCGGTGCAATGGCTGAACTCACCGCCGCTGGACGCCGAAGCCCTGCGCGGCAAGGTGGTGCTGGTGGATTTCTGGACCTACGACTGCATCAACTGCCAGCACAGCCTGCCCTATGTGAATGCCTGGGCGAAAAAGTACGCCAAGGACGGGCTGGTGGTGATCGGTGTGCACACCCCGGAGTACGCCTTCGAAAAGGTCATCGACAACGTCAAGGCCCAGGTGCGCAAGCTGGATATCGGCTACCCGGTGGCCATCGACAATGACTACGCGATCTGGCGCGCCTTCGACAACCAGTACTGGCCGGCCCACTACTTTATCGACGCCCGCGGGCAGGTGCGCTACAGCCACTTTGGCGAAGGGAGTTATGACGCGCAGGAGCAGGTGATCCAGCAGTTGTTGCGGGAGGCCAAGGCGTCGTGAGGGGCAGGGTTGCCGGTCGGGGATTTGCGGGGCGGTGAGTCAGTGACACCGCGTTGCCCCCAATCGCCGGCAAGCCTGGCTCCTACAGGTTTGCGGCGCATGCCGGATTTGCGGCGAACACCGAACCTGTAGGAGCAGCCGGTCGACGCTCGATTGCTCGCGAGGCGTCCTGCCTGATGCCCCGCGCAGCCCCGATCGCCGACAAGCCAGCTCCTACAACCACCACCGCAGCAGGAAAAAGAACGCCATGCTCAGCAGCATGCTGAGCAGGGTGTTGCGGGTGTAGATCACCAGGACGATGGCCACCAGCGAGCTGATCAGGTACGGGTTGTCGTAGGCCAGGTTCAGCTGGTGTTCGGGCATGAACACGATCGGCCCGCAGATCGCCGTGAGCATGCCCGGTACGGCAAACCCGAGGAACTGCCGGGCGTTGCTGCTCAGGCGCACCGGCAGGCGCGGTTCGAGAAACACATAGCGGTTGAGAAACACCAGCAAGCCCATGCCGAAAATCACTGCCCAGACCATCATGTGCGCTCCCGGTAGAACTTGTTGCAGAGAAAACCCGCGGTCATGCCCAGCAGGCCCGAGAGCACCAGGGCCGAGCCCCATTGCCAGTAGCTCAGCAGCACCGAGCAGAACAGCGATACGGCCACGCAGACCACGGTCGGCACATTGCGCACCAGTGGGGTGATCAGGGCGATAAAGGTGGCGGCGATGGAGAAGTCCAGGCCCAGGTGTTCGAGCCCGGGAATGGCGCGCCCGAGGACAATGCCGGCGAGGGTGAACAGGTTCCAGGCGATATAGAAGGTCAGGCCCACGCCGAGGGCGTACCAGCGGTCGAACTGTTGCTTGTCGTGCTGGCTGGTCAGGGCGAACAGCTCGTCGGTGAGCAGGAAGCCCAGGCCGATCCGCCAGCGCCCCGGCAGCGGCGAAATCACCGAGCGCAGGCTCATGCCGTACAGCAGGTGCTGGGAGGTCAGCAGCAGGGTGGTGAGCAGGATCGAGAAGATCCCCGCGCCGCCCTTGAGCATGCCGATCGCCACCAGTTGCGCGGCGCCGGCGAAGACGATGCTCGACAAGCCCTGGCCTTGCAGGGGCGTGAGATTGGCCTCGATGGCCATGGAACCCGCCAGCAGGCCCCAGGGCGCGGTGGCCAGGGACAGCGGCATGATGGCAACGGCGCCGCGCAGGAATGCGGCGCGGGGAAGATGAACGCTGGACATGACAGCCTGCAATCAAGGAACGGAAACCGACTGTGCCAGCCCGCAGCGGGAATGGCTTGAACGATCTTGCGCACTTGCCGCCAACGACCATTTTTTATTGCCAGGCCCAGGTTTGCCTCTGTAGGAGCGAAGCTTGCTCGCGAGACGTCGTGTCAGGCACACCGCATCATCCCAATCGCCGGCAAGCCTGGCTCCTACAGAAGCGAGTGTTCGCTACAAATCCCGCATTCGCCTGGTCATTCCGTAGAAGCTGCCCGTCGGCCATGGCGCCAACCCGATCTGTCTGCTAAAACGCTTCGCTAGCATCGGCCAGCTTCCCCGCGGGAGGCGGCCTGTCATCTTCCTGCAACAGCCCCGTGCCAAGAAAGGTGTCTGGCCGATACCGGCCAGGTCGCTACGGGGCCGTTCACCTACCGCCCCATCCCAAGGAGAGGGTCTATGAGAAAACTTTTCGCAACCGCGGCGCTGGCCGCGCTGATGATCTGCACCGTCGGTGTCAGCCAGGCACGGGAGGCGCGGCAGCAGCGCGACTCGGTCGCCGGGGTGTTCGACTACTACCTGCTGTCGCTGTCCTGGTCGCCGACCTTTTGCCTGACCCATCCGGAAAACGAGCAGTGCTCGGGCAAGGGCTACGGTTTTGTCCTGCATGGCCTGTGGCCGCAATACGCCAAGGGTGGCTGGCCGGAATCCTGCCCGCCCTTGACCCAGTTGACCGCCGAAGAACGGGCCAAGGGCCTGACCCTGTTCCCGACGGCCAAGCTGATGGAGCATGAATGGAGCAAGCACGGCACCTGCAGCGGGCTGGGCGCCATGGGTTACCTGGAGAGCTCCGACCAGGCCCTGGGCAAGGTGAAGATTCCTGAGGTGCTGGAACCTTCGATCACCGTGCATTACTTCGAGGCCCGGGAGATCGAGCAGCTGTTTCGCCAGGCCAACCCGGGCATTCCCGAAAAGGGCGTAGCGGTGTTGTGCAGCGGCCCGGAACTCTCCGAAGTGCGGGTCTGCCTGGACAAGAACCTGGGCTTCGGCGCCTGTGGCAAGGGCGTGCGCACCCAGTGCCGCAAAGGCGATATCCGCGTACCGCCGATTCGCTGACCGGCGAGCGGCCAGGGGGAGGCGGCATAGGCAGGCCTGAGCAGCTAGGGTTGCAAGACGCCCGTCTTCCTCCAAGGAGCCCATGATGCTGCATATCCGCACCCCCCTGATCCTGCATCCCGGGTTGTCCACGGCCACCCGGCGCATCTGGCTCAAGCTGGAAAACCTGCAACCCAGTGGCTCGTTCAAGATGCGCGGCCTGGGCCTGCTCTGCTCCCAGGCGGCGCAGCAGGGCAAGCGCCGCGTGGTCTGTCCCTCTGGCGGCAATGCCGGGCTGGCCACCGCGGTGGCGGCGGCCAGCCTCGGCCTGCAAGCCTGCATCGTGGTGCCGCAGACCACCCCGCAAACCACCCGCGAACGCATCGCCCGGGCCGGCGCCGAGGTGCTGGTGCACGGCCAGGTCTGGGACCAGGCCAACGAGCGCGCGCTGCAACTGAGCAGCGACGCCGACAGTGAATACGTGCCGGCCTTCGACCACCCGGTGCTGTGGCAAGGGCACAGCAGCATGGTCGATGAAATCCTCGAAGACTGTCCGCAGGTCGACACCATCGTCGCGTCGGTGGGCGGCGGTGGCTTGCTGGCCGGCATCCTCACCGGCCTGTTGCGCCATCAGCGCCAGGACTGCCGGATCATTGCCTGCGAAACCACCGGCAGCGCTTCCTTTGCCGCGGGGCTGGCGGCCGGGCACCCGGTCAAGTTGGCGAAGATCGACACCGTCGCCAGTTCCCTCGGCGCGGCCCAGGTGGCGGCCTGGCCGTTGCAGCAGATCCAGGGTTTTGCCTATCAGTCGCTGGTGTTGTCGGATGCCGAGGCGATCCTCGGCGTGGTGCGTTATGCCGACGATCTGCGCCAGTTGGTGGAGCCGGCCTGCGGCGTCTCGCTGGCGGTGGCCTACCTCGATCACCCGGCCATCGCCGCAGCGCGGGACGTGGTGATCGTGGTGTGCGGCGGTGTCAGCATCAGCGCCCGCCAGGTGGCGGACTGGGGCGCATCGCTGTAGGGCTGAAAGCCTCTGGTGTATGCTAGCCGACCTGTTGTACCTGTGGTTTTACGGAGGGTTCGAATGGACGCCACCACATTGTTTCTGTACGTCGTCACCGTCAGCGCGGTGATGATGACCCCGGGGCCGTCGATGCTGCTGGCTCTCAATAACGGTGCCACCCATGGCATGCGCATCGCCGGTTGCGGCATGGCTGGCGCGATGCTGTCCGACCTGCTGCTGATCGGTGCGGTGGGCTGCGGCCTGGGGGCGTTGCTACAAGCTTCCGAGCAGCTGTTTTCCATCGTCAAGTGGGGCGGCGCGGCGTACCTGCTGTACCTGGCCTGGGTGCTGTGGAAGGCGCCGACCCAGGCTCTGGCCGCGCAGACAGGCGGCAGTGCCAGCAGCGGGCGCGGGGCGTTTGTGCGGTCGTTGCTGGTGGGGTTGTCGAACCCCAAGGGGCTGCTGTTTTTCTCCGCCTTCCTGCCGCAGTTCGTACGCCCCGATGAGCCGGTGGCGCAGCAGTACCTGATCCTGGCGCTGGTCAGCACGGCGATCAATTGCGTGATGATGGCGACCTATGCCTTTGGCGGGCGCTATGCCATGCGCACCTTCTCCGCGCGGGCGATGCTGTGGATCAACCGCAGCTGCGCCGGCATGCTCGCGGTCCTGGCGGTGGGCCTGAGCCTGTATCGGCGCAGCGATATACGCTGAGGCTGCATTGACCCGATAGACCGGCGTCCTGCTTCTGTAGGAGCAGCCGGTCGACGCTCGATTGCTGGCGATAGATACGCTGCGGTACATCTGACACACCGCCTCGCGAGCAAGCTTCGCTCCTACAGGAGATGTCTTCGGGCAGTTTGCGTGCGAAGTGTTGTGTCAGGCACACCGCGTTGCTGCAATCGCCGGCAAGCCTGGCTCCTACAGAAGATGTCTTCGCGCAGTTTGTGCGGCACACCGCCAGAAGCCTCTTAGAACCTCAAGGTCGCGCCGCTGGTCAGCCAGCGGTCGCGGCCTTCGTTCAACTGGCCGCCCAGCACCAGGTCGAGGTCCAGGTTTGCTCCCAGATGCAGGCGTGGCCCGGCTTGCCAGGCCTGTTCGCCGCCGCGCTGGCCGTATCGTTCGGCGACCAGGGTCAGGCGTTCGCCCAGGTCGTATTCGAAGCCGCTGCCCCAGGTCCAGCGATGGTTCTGCTGGCCGTCGTCATAGGCGTGGGCCCAGCCGGCGTTGAAGTTCAGGCGCAGGCTTTGCAGGGGCTGGTAGGTCAGGGGCAGGCTGATGTCGCCACCGTCGAACGCATGGCCGCGGTCGAGGGCGAAATGCGCGGACGTCGCCAGCGCCAGTTGCAGGCCCAGGTCTTCGCGGTTCCACAGTTGCGCCTTGAGCTGCGGGCTCAGCTGGGTTTCGCCGTGGCCGTCCTCGCGACTGCGCTCGAGGGCGGCGCCCACCTGCAACCAGGGCAGGCCGGCGAAGGTGCAGGCCGGGGAGAACACCGCGCCATGGTTGGAGCCCTGGTGGCGCAGGCTCTGGTACCAGATGTCCAGGTTGCATTCCCCCGGGGCGTTGATCGCGCCGTCGTCCACCCCATAGGCGCCGCCCGCGGCGTTGGCCTTGGCGACCAGGGTCAGCAGGCCGATCAGGCTCAGGGTGAGGGTGACGAACATCAGGTTGCGTCGCAGCATGCGCCGTTTCGCCGGGGGCAGGTCGCGGGTGAGGCTGGCGAAGCGGTTGTGGCGGGAAGGGTTGTACTTGGACATGACGGTTCTCGCTAAGGCATGGGAAGCGGCCGCGCTGCGCGGGCCGCTCCGTGGTCGAGTGGGGAACAGGGTCATTGCCAGTCGCTCACTGACAGGGTCTGGATGCCGGCGGCCCTGGCCAGGGCCACCAGCTCTTCGGTGTCGTCGCCGCCGGGCAGGGCGATGACCAGGTCGGGCCGGCTGTCGCGCAGCATGAAGGCGTTGCGCAGGCGTTCGGCGAGCTTGCCGTGCAGCTGCCAGTTGGCCGGGTAACGCACGATGTCGGCGCCGATTTCCCGGCCCCAGTCTTCTATCTCCGCGCCGAGGAACTGGCTGCCGCCGTGGATCAGCACCTGCACTTCATGCAGGCGCTGAAAGGCGTCGAGTACCCGCCGGCACCGCTGGACGTCGGCGTAATGGCGCCCCGCGCAGATCAGGACACGCATCGTGCGCGCTCCTGCGCCGTCGGCTGGATGCTCAACGGGTTGTCCAGCAGCACGTCGCCCAGCTCGGCGTTATCCAGGTCGCGCTCGCCGGCCCGCTCCAGCGCCGGATAGGCCAGGGCCGCGATGTGGTGGTGCACGCGCCGGTAGTCGCGCAGCACCCGCTGGAAAATGTCGCCGGATTCGGCCCAGGCCGTGCGGTCTTCGCGCAGGCTGCGAAAGTGCTCGCGGCTGGCGTCGGCTTCCAGCCGCCTGACCAGTTCCTTGCGGTTCACCAACTGGTGGGCGTTGGCCAGGTCTTCGCGCAGGAACACCGTGATCGCCAGGCTCAGGCTGTCCACCACGGCCTGGTGCAGAGGCTCGATGCAATCCAGCTCGAACACCGAGAACTGCTCGCCACGCCGCAGCCGGCGCGCCGCCAGCTGGGTCAGGCTGCTGGAGAGGATGTCGCCGGCGTGTTCCAGGTTGATCACGAACAGCAGGATCTCCTGGGCGCGGTCGGCGTCCTGGTCGCTGATGCCGTCCTGGCCGATATCCGCCAGGTAGGCGCGGATCGCCGCGCTGAGCAGGTCCAGCGACTGGTCGATGCGCCGCACTTCATCGGCACCGGCCGGGGTCGAGGCCTGGAACAGGCGCAGCACCCGGTCGAGCATCAGCGACAGCATGTCGGCCAGGCGCAGGGCTTCGCGGGCGGCGTTGGACAGGCCGATATTGGCCACCGCCAGGCCGGCTTCGTCCAGGTAGTGCGGCATGCCCGGGTCGACGTCGCGCGGCGGCTCCGGCAGCAGGCGGTTGAGCAAGGTTGCCATGGGCCCGGTCAGGCCGATGAACAGCAGGGCCAGCACCAGGTTGAACAGGCTGTGCAGGTACACCACCTGCAGGCTGGCATCGAGGGCGGCGACCGGCGCGCTCTGGGCAATCCACGACAGGCACGGCAGCAGCGCGGCGGCACCGCTGAGGCGTACCAGCAGATTGCCCAGGGGCAGGCGCCGGGCGACGCTGGAATCGGCGTTGAGCAGCGACGGCAGGGCGCCGCCGATATTGATCCCCAGCACCAGGGCCATGGCGGTCACCGAGGACAGCAGCCCGGTGGCGGCCAGTGACGCCACCAGCAGCACCACGGCGACGCTGGAATGGCACAGCCAGGTCAGCAGCGCCGCTGCCAGCAGGGCGATCAGCAGGTCACCGTCGAGGCCACGCATCAGCGCGGCGAACACCGGCGTGCCTTCCACTTCGCCCAGGGTGCTGCCGAGCATGCGCAGGGCCAGCAGCATCAGCCCCAGGCCGATCAGCGCGCAGCCGAGGCTTTCAAAGCGCGAGTCGTCGCGCAGGCGGAACACGATAAAGCCCGCCAGCAGCACCAGCGGCGTGAGGATCGAGATATCGACGCTGAGCAGTTGCACCACCAGGGTCGAGCCGATATTGGCCCCGAGCATCACCGCCAGCGCGGGGGCCAGGCCCAGGGTGCCGGTGGCGGTAAAGGAGCTGGCCATCAGGCTCACCGCGGTGCTGCTTTGCAGGACCCCGGTGATGGCGATGCCGGACAGCAGGGCCATCCAGCGGTTGTTCAGGTGCTGCCCCAGCCACTGGCGCAACTGGGTGCCGAAGCCGCGCAGCAGCGCCGAGGAAATCATCTGGGTGCCCCACAGCAGCAGGGCGATGGAGCCGGCGAGGTTGATCAGCAGAGTAGTTCCCGACATGAGGACTCTCCCTTGTGTGTTTCATGGCTTGGCGGATCGCAGCAGGCGGATGCAGCGGCGATGAATGGCGCTGGCAAGGCCCAGCAGCAGGCGAATGGCAGCGCGGCTCAACAGGCTTCTGGCATACAGGCGGATGCCGACCAGGGTGATCAGGGCGGCGATCCCTTCCAGGGTGCTCACCAGCAGGGCGCGCAAGGTGCGCTCGCCGCGGGCCAGCAGCTCGGTGATAGGTTTCATGGTGGATGCTCCACTTGGCTGAGCCAGACAGGGGCGTGGCCGTATGGTCTGGCGCCGCGTTGCGGTTTTCGCGAGCAAGCTCGCTCCTACAAGGACAGTTGCAACCTGTAGGAGCAGCCGGTCGACGCTCGATTGCTCGCGATGGCCGCGCCGCTAACCGTCAGCCCTCAGAACCATTGCTTGAAGCGACGGATGTAGAGGGTCTTCATGGTCTGGGCGACGACGCAGTAGCACAGCAGGGTGCCGACCAGCCAAGGGAAGTATTCCCACGGCAGCGGTACCAGGCCGACCATTTCACCCAGCGGCGAGAACGGCACGTAGATGCCCAGGGCCATCACCAGGCCGGTCATCAGCATCACCGGCAACGCCGCGGTGCTCTGGATGAACGGGATCTTCTGGGTGCGCAGCATGTGCACTACCAGGGTTTGCGAGAGCAGGCCTTCGATGAACCAGCCGGACTGGAACAGCGCGGCCATTTCCACGCTGTTGGCGGCGAACACGAACCACATCAGGGCGTAGGTGGTGATGTCGAAGATCGACGAGGTCGGCCCGATCCACAGCATGAAGCGCCCGATGTTCTTGGCGTCCCACTTGCGCGGCTTGCGCAGGAACTCCTTGTCCATCTTGTCCCACGGCAGCGACAGCTGGGAGATGTCGTACATCAGGTTCTGCAGCAGCAGGTGGATCGCCAGCATCGGCAGGAACGGGATGAACGCACTGGCCACCAGCACCGAGAACACGTTGCCGAAGTTGGAGCTGGCGGTCATGTTCAGGTACTTCATGATGTTGCCGAAGGTCTCGCGGCCCTTGATCACGCCTTCTTCCAGGACCATCAGGCTCTTTTCCAGGAGGATGATGTCCGCCGATTCCTTGGCGATGTCGGTGCCGCTGTCCACCGAGATACCGACGTCGGCGTCGCGCAGCGCTGGCGCATCGTTGATGCCGTCGCCGAGGAAACCCACGGTATGCCCGTTGGCCTGCAGGGCCTTGAGCACCCGGGATTTCTGCAGCGGGGTGAGTTTGGCGAACACCGTGCGTTCTTCCACCAGGCGCGCGAGCACCGCATCGTCCATGTGCTCGATATCGCGCCCGAGCAGCGGCTGGCCGACTTCCAGGCCGACCTCGCGGCAGATCTTCGCGGTGACGATCGGGTTGTCGCCGGTCAGCACCTTCACCGTCACGCCGTTCTCGCGCAGCGCGGCGATGGCCGGGCCGGCGGTTTCCTTGGGCGGATCGAGGAAGGTCAGGAAGCCTTCGATGATCAGCTCGCGCTCGTCGCTGGCGCTGTACTGCTGGCGGGTCTGCCCCGGCGCCAGGTCGCGGGTGCCGACCAGCAGCACGCGGAAACCGTCGCGGTTGTACTCCTCGGCCAGCTCCAGCAGCGCCGCCCGGCGCCCGGCGTCGAGGGCCACCGTGACGCCGTCCTGGCGTACCCGGGTGGCGGTGTCGAGCATTTCCTCGACCGCGCCCTTGCACACCAGCAGGTGATGGCCGCTGGCGTCGGCGAGGATCACCGAGAGGCGCCGGCGGACGAAATCGAACGGCAGTTCATCGACCTTGCTCCAGGTGTCGGGCGCGCTGAACTTCGGGTTGTTTTCGGCGTAGCTCACCACCGCGCGGTCCATCAGGTTCTTCATGCCGCTCTGGTGGTAGCTGTTGAGCCAGGCCAGTTGCAGCACCTGGTCGCAGCGGCTGCCGCTGATATCGACGTGGTGCTCGAGGATGATCCGGTCCTGGGTCAGGGTGCCGGTCTTGTCGGTGCACAGCACGTCCATGGCGCCGAAGTTCTGGATCGCGTTGAGGCGCTTGACCACCACCTTGCGCTTGGCCATGGCCGCGGCGCCCTTGGCCAGGTTGGCGCTGACGATCATCGGCAGCATTTCCGGGGTCAGGCCGACGGCCACCGCCAGGGCGAACATGAAGGCTTCGGCCCAGTCACCCTTGGTGAAGCCGTTGATCAGCAGCACCACCGGCACCATCACCAGCATGAAGCGGATCAGCAGCCAACTGACGCTGTTCACCCCGCGGTCGAAGGCGGTCTGGGTCCGCGAGCCGACGATGGAGCGCGCCAGGGAACCGAAGTAGGTGCGCGACCCGGTGGCCACCACCACCGCGGTGGCGGTGCCGCTGACCACGTTGGTGCCCATGAAGCAGATGTTCGGCAGGTCGAGCAGGTCCTGCTGGTCGGCAGCAGCTGTGCGGTGGGCGGATTTCTCCTGCACCGCGCCCAGGGTGTCGTACTTCTCCACCGGCAGCGCCTCGCCGGTCAGCACCGCCTGGCTGATGAACAGGTCGCGGGATTCGATCAGGCGGATATCGGCGGGGATCATGTCGCCGGCCGACAGCTGCACGATGTCGCCGACCACCAGGTCGCGCATCGGCACTTCGCGCAGCGCAGCCTTCATGCCCATCTGCTCGCGCCGCAGCACGGTGGCGGTGGTCCGCACCATGGCCTTGAGCGCCTCGGCGGCCTTGGCCGAACGGTATTCCTGCCAGAAACGCATCAGGCCGCTGACCAGGACCATGACCAGGACGATGATCACCCCGGTCAGGTCGGTTTCCTCGCCGGACTGCAGGGGCAGCCAGAAGTCGGTGAAGAAGCTGATGCCGGTCAGGGTCATCAGCACATAGATGAACGGGTTGTTGAAGGCTTGCAGCAATTGCACCAGGGCGTGGGGCGGCCGGTCGTGGGCCACTTCGTTGAAGCCGTCACGCTGCAGGCGGCCTTCGGCATCGAGTTCGGTCAGGCCGTTGGCGTTCGACTTGACGTTGTCCAGGGTCACGCCAAGGCTGTTCTGCGCTTCGCGGGCGGCGCGCATCGACAGCCGGGTGTCGTCGCGGGTGGGGTTTTGCGAGGAGGAGGTGCGGGTTTTTACCGTAGTCATTACGTGTGCTCCTGCCGCAGGCTTGCGGCACGACACACAGACCACTCACCTATTCAAAGACGAGCGAACGTATGTCGAGCCGCAAGTAAGCGATCGATTCAGGTAGTTGCGTTTTATTGGTTTTAACGTTCGCCGCCTATTCACTGGGCATGAATAGACGACGAACCTACTACTGGCTTCGTCCATAACAGTTACCACCAACTTTTAGTTTTAAGCAGGCAATAGGAAGTTGCCGAATTCCTTATTAAGGAAAACGTTCAGGAAGGACTTGAAAGTGCCTTCGGTTGAACTAGAAGTGCGAGTCCCGGGACAGGCTCAGCAGCAGGCCGGCCCGCATCAGGAGGCCGGCCAGGCTCCGACTCTGAGGGTCCTGGCTGTCGTCGAAACTCCAGCGTTGCTGGAGCCGGCAGGTGACCGGGCAGACGCGCCAGTTGGCCCGCGGCCGGGTTTGCGAGGAGGGGGTGGAATACAGGGTGGCGACCCGGGAAACGCCCGCGCGCTCAGCGCAGGGCTTGACCCGCATGGTCGATGCAAAGGCGCGTACGCCGGGCATTACAGTGGATTTGAAGTTCATAACAGTTGCCTCGCGACCGGACTGGCTCCGGTGAAGGCAAGTTACGAAGGAGCGTCAAGCTCTAGCGCAGCTCACCCGACCGAAAAGTCGAGCCCCGTCATTTTCTGGGTTAAGTGCCCAGCCTTGCGCAAGCGCATCGACCAGACAGCGTCTAGATACTGTGTCCATTGGCTTCTTTAGTGAGTTGAAAAAAGGCCGGTTTGGCCGGCCCGCGCAATTTACTCAGGCCAACCTGTCAAGTCAAGATTAAATTGCCACGAATCATATGTTCGTTCAGCTTTAAGTAAGGTCTGTATCGGGAGTCAGATAAATGAAGGGGCAAGTTATATAGGGCAGCCTTGAGTAACTGGCATTGAAACAATGCACACTATTGTTATTGTGCGGCAGCCATTGAATAACAGGCCGAGGCGCATTGCGCGCCCCGGCGGATATATCAGTCAAGGATCAGGTGCGGCAGGAAGCGGCTGGAGTCCTTGGTGATCAGGCTGTCGTCTTCGCGCACGCCGATGCCAGCGGCCTGGTCGCCGATGACCCAGGAGCCGATCAGGGTGTAGCTGTCGCCAAAGCGCGGCAGCGGGGCGAAGGACTGCAGGATGTAGGGCGCGTCGGTGTAGGGGCCGTCTTCCTTGACCACCTCGTCCTGCGGGGTGCGCAACTCGATGTTGGCGCCTTCGCGGGAAAAGAACGGCTTGCGCACCCAGCCCTTGGGCACATCGCGCTGCGGGTGCAGGTCCAGGTGCGTCTCCAGCAGGTTCGGGTGGCCCGGGTGAGCCTCCCAGAGCAGCGGCAGGATGCCCTTGTTGGAGAGGATGGATTTCCACGCCGGTTCGAAGAACTGCGTGTCGCTGGCGGCGATCGCCGCACCGAAGGGCTCATGGAAGATGAACTCCCAGGCGTGCAGCTTGAACAGGTGCGGGATCCAGCGGTCCTGCAGGTCGACGAAGCGGCCTTCGGCGGTGAGGCCGATGTCTTCCACGTCGATATGCCGCGACTCGATGCCGGCCTTTTCCGCGATCAGGCGCAGGTAGTCGGTGGTGGCGCGGTCTTCCACCGAATCCTTCATCGAGGCGAAGTAGAACGGGCGCTCGATCCCCAGCTGGGCGAAGGCCTGGTGCAGCCGGGTGTCGATGCTGTTGAACTGGTCGGCATGCCGCGGCAGCACGCCGCGCTCGATGTTCTGCTCCAGCCAGCCCCATTGGAACGCCGCGGTTTCATAGAGGCTGGTGGGCGTGTCGTAGTTGAGCTCCAGCAGCTTGGCCGGGCCCTGGCCGTTATAGGAAAAGTCCAGGCGGCCGTAGAGGTGCGGGTGACCCTCGAGCCATGAAGTGCGGATCATGTCGTAGAAGGCCGGCGGAATGCTCAGGCGATCCAGCAGGGCCTCGCTGCGCACCACCCGGTCCACCAGGTCCATGCACATCTCATGGATTTCGGTGGTCGGGTCTTCCAGGTCGTCCTCGATCTGCTTGAGGCTGAATTGGTAGTAGGCGCTTTCGTCCCAGTAGGCTTCGCCGTCGATGGTGTGGAACAGGAAGCCGAGTTTTTCCGCGGTCTGTCGCCAGTCCGGGCGTTCGTTGCAGAGGATCTTCTTCATGGCGCGCTTCCTTAGCTGCTCGAGCGTCCCGAACTCCAGCTCGAGGAGCTGGAGCCGCCCCAGCCGCTGCGGGCGCTGGCCTGGCTGCCGAAGCCGCCACGGGAGGTAGAGGAGGACACCGACATCGGCCGGGTGGTGGTCCGGAAACCGCTGCCCGACTGCGCCTGGCGCGACTTGGAGAAGGTCGAGCCGCTGGCGATGCGCTGGTTGAGCGTCGAGTTGGCGTAGCTGCCGCGGTCGTCGCGATAGCGGTAGACCGGCTCGGAGTAATAGTTGCGGCTACCGCCGCTGAGCAGGTTGCCGATCAGCAGGCCGGTGAGCAGGCCGCTGTCGATACTGCTGAGCGACGACCCCTGTCCGGCTCCGGGGCTGACCCCGGCCGCCGCCAACTGCTCGCGGGTGAAGGCGCCCTGGGCGTTGATTTCAAAGCCGCCCAGCTTCGGCACGAACTTGCCGTTGGAGTCTATCTGGCACCAGTTTTCGACGAAGTCGGCATCGCAATCGGCCTGGTTGTCGTAGACCGGCGCCTGGGCGCGGTGCTCCGCCATGGCCTTGATATAGGCATCGGAGCAGACGTCCACGGCGATCTTGCCGTCCACGCATTCCTGCACCGACTGGAAGTTGAATTTCTGCTGGACCGCGAGGGTCTCCGGCTCCGAGTTGCAGCCCGAGATCGCCAGCGCCACCGAGGCGGCCAGGGAGAGCTGAACGTATTGGCTTCGTTTCATCGAGGGCTCCGTGCGGTCGATCAGTTCTGCGAAGGGGTCATGCAGGCGGCGTTGAGCAGGCCGACGCTGATGGCCACCGCGGCGACGTAGATGCCGGCGGCGATTTCACCGTTGCGGATGCGCTGCGAAGTGCCCTTGAGCACCAGGCTGGTCATCAGGAACGCCAGCAGTTGCACCACGGCGGCGATCAGCGCCCAGACGGCGAAGTCCAGCAGGCTGATGGAGTAGGCGATGACATTGCTCGCCGGAATGGCGAAGCCGATGATGGCGCCGCCCAGGGCGATGGCGGCGGAGATGTTGCCCTCGCGGATCAGCTGGAACTCCTTGTGTGGCGTCAGGCGGGTGTAGACGAACTGGAACAGGGCGAACAGCACGGCCGCGCCGAGGATGTAGGTCAGGAAACCGACCACGGCGAATTTGTTCAGGGAAATGGAAAGGGCTTCAAGCATGGGTTCTGGTCCTTGTCAGAGGGTTTGCAGGTCGGTCATGTACAGGGAAATGCCCAGTGAGGTCACCAGGCTGACGCTGCCGTCGGCGTATTGCTCCACGGAAAACAGCAGGAATTCGCGGCGATTGGTCAGGCCGGTGTCGCGGGCATAGAGCATCGAGTGGCTTTCGAAGGCGAAGGTCTCGTCCGGCTTGGACACCTGCTCGCGCAGCGGCACCAGCTCGGTCTGCCCGGCTTCGGTACCCCATTCGCGCTGGTACTCGACGCCGTCGAGGCTGTAGGTGGGCTGGCCGATCAGGCTGTCCGGGCCGGCCAGGCGGCGCAGCTCGGCTTCGCTGTTGACGGCCTGGTTGCTCAGGTAGTTGAACAGGATGATCGATTTGACCTGGCCGTCGATGCCGCCGCTGGTGTGCACCTGCAGCCAGTAGTCCTCGTCGTCCAGGTAGTAGCGCGACAGCCATTCGGACTGGCCCAGGTCCACCAGGCCTTCGCTGTAGACCGCCTGGTCGCCGGGAATCGCCACGCGGCTGTTGTCGGCGAGCAGCAGCTTGAGGCTGGCATCGAAGCGGATGCCCGCGCCCATGCTCAGGCCCAGTGGGCCGGTGGCGAAACTCGAGCTTGTGGTGGCCGGGGCCTGGAGCCCCAGAAAGCGTTTAAACCATCCCATTGTCGATGTCCTTGAGGCGGCTGGAAGCGATGTAGAAGAGTTCTCCGCCCTGGATCCGCGTATCGCTGTGCGGGTTGATCTGCGGGTGTTGCGCGCCGCGGGCGCGGTAGCCGATCAGGGTGGCGTTGTAGCGTTCCTTGAGGTGTACGTAGAGCTCAGCGAAACGGCCCTCGTAAGTCTCGGGCAGGCGCATGACGTATTGGGTGGCGCCCTGGCCGACGCACAGCAGTTCGTTGATCACCACCGAGGAGCCGGGGTCTTGGGAGGAGCGCACCAGCATCTCGATGGCCATGCTCGAGGTGCACTCCAGCTTCGGTGCGTAGGAGGCGGCCAGGGTGGCGATTTCGCTGTCGTTGAAGTGGGCGACCACATGGCCGGCGGGGCGCAGCTGGTTGATCGCCAGCACGCTGGCCAGGGTCAGGTCGTCGGAACTGGTGCGCACCAGCACCCGTTCGGCGCCGGGTATCCCGGCGCGCAGCAGCAGGGCCGCGGACGACAGGCTTTCGCCCCTGACGAAGGCGGCCTTGCCCTGCATCGGGTTCTCGTCGAGGGTCGCGTCGCAGATGACGATCAGGTTGTCGTTGGAGGTTTCGTCCTGCAGCAGCAATTCGATCACCCGCTCACTGGACGCGCCTTCCCAGCCGACCAGCACGGTATGCCCGGTCTGGCCGGTGAAGTCGCCTTTGCCTTTCATGCCTTTTCTCCATAGGTCCATAACGCTGCTGGTGGTCTTGCCGATGGCCGCGGTCAGCAGCGCGATGCCGCCGAGCATCACCCACACCGCCACGAAGACCCGGCCTGCGGCGGATTGCGGCGACAGGTCGCCATAACCCACGGTCAGGGTGGTGGTGAAATAGAAATAGATGAAGGTCGCGGGCGCGGTGAGGTGCTGCTCGCCCAGGGCCACCAGGCCGAGATAGGAGGTCGCGGCATGCACGCCGAGCGCGATGGCCAGGCCCATCCAGCCGAAGCGCTGGAAGAAGGTGGCCGCGTATACCCGAAGCAAGATGAAAATCGACATCGAATCCCTGATTTCCTGTTGAGCTGATCTATCCGTGATGCAGCGCGCCGTGCCCGGGCAAGGCATGGCTCATTGCCGCGCGGCATTAGACATCGGCTTGGCGCCGGATAAAAGCATTTTTGCTGCGATGAACCCCGCGAAGGCGCCAAAGATGTGGCCTTCGAAGGAAACCCCGGCCCGTGGCAGGAACCCCAGGACCAGACCGGAATACAGGAACATCGTCACCGCGGCGGCCAGCAGGCTGCTCCAGCTGCGCAATAACCAGGCGCGGGTGAGGATGTAGGCCCACAGGCCGAAGACCCAGGCGCTGGCGCCGACATGGATGCCCCGGAAGCCGAACAGCCAGACCAGGGCGCCGCCGAGCAGGATGATGATCAGGCTGGCCACCACGAAGCGCCGCTGGCCTTCGGCGATCACCATGGCGCCGAGGATCAGCAAGGGCACCAGGTTGGCGGTCAGGTGGGTAAAGGAGCCGTGGAGAAAGGGCGAGGTGAGTATCCCCGGCAAACCCTGCAGGGTACGCGGGATCAGGCCGAAGAGATTCAGGCTGTAGCCGCTCAGGCTGTTGAGCACCTGTACGGCGATCATCACCAGGGCCAGGCCCGCCAGGGTCTTGAAACCGTTTGCAACCGCCATCGAGGCCCTCCCATAGGCCAGAAAAAGGGCGCAGGGTGCTTAAGCGCAGGTGATCCATTGTAGGAGCGCAGCTTGCTCGCGATGATCGTTAACGATACCGCGTACTGACTGGATGAGCGCGGCGCTCTCCAGTCCATCGCGAGCAAGCTCGCTCCTACAGTTTCCGTGGCATTGCACCGCGTGCCTTTTTTACTGCTCCAGGAGCCTTACTCGGCCGACTTCTGTTTCTTCAGTCGCTCGAGGATCGCGTTGGCGCTGCCCTGGTCCGGCACGATGTTGGCTTCGCGCAGGCGGCGTTCCAGGTCGTTGCCGTTGCTCGCATCGGCCAGTTGCTCCTGGGCTTCCATTTCCGCCGCGCGCTGATCCTGGCGGGCCTGCAGGCGGTTCAGGGTGTTGACTGCGGTTTCCAGCTTGCCGTTGGCGCCGCCGCTGGCGATCGAGGCGCTGACCTGGGCCTTCTGCACGCTTTCCCGGGCCTTGGCCATGTCCACTTGCTGGCGCAGGCTGCGGATGCGCGCCTCGGCCTTGCCGATGTCCTTGCGCATATTCTCGGCGTAGGCGCCGAATTCGCTGGCTTGCTTCTGCTCCGCTTCCAGGCCGGTGGTCAGGGTCGAGATGGCTTCGGCGACTTCCAGGGCCAGGTCTTCGCGGTTGGCCTGCAGCGAGGCGAGGGCCTTGGATTCCAGGTCGGCGATCTTCGCGGTGAATTCGCTGACCCGCTCAGTGGACAGCTTGTGCTTGGCCATGATGGTGACCAGCTCGCGCTTGGCGTTGGACAGGGCGTTGTCGGCGTCGCGGATTTCCTGGTCGAGGATGCGCAGGGCCTGCTGGTCGGCGATGCTTTCGCCGACTTCGTTGGCGCCACCGCGCAGGGCGGTGAACAGTTTGTTCCAGATGGACTGAGTCATGTAGGCGTACTCCGGATTCTCGGCAATCAGTTGAAGAAGCTTTCGAAGGCTTCGGTGGCGCGTTGGACGTTGTCTACCAGGGTCTTGACCTCGGTCACCACGTTGGTCAGGTTCGAGCTGGCGCTCAGGGCGCCGAACATGTTGTAGACGGTCTGGCCGTTGGGCATGGACTCGATGCCGATCGAGGACAGGGGGAACATCTCCCGGCTGCGCAGCACCGCGTCATTGAAGCGGGCGACGTCGTTGATCGACTCCAGGTCTACCAGCACGGTGTCGACGATGATCTGCTCGCCGACCACCGCGATGTAGATCGGCAGGCCGCCGAAGTCGTGCATTTCCAGCTTGATGCTTGGCTCGGCGCCTTGAATCAGGCTCAGGCCGATTTCGTTCGAGGTCACTTCGTCCAGGGCCTGCAAGGCGCTGAAGAGGCGGTCGATGGTCCAGTTCTCACCTGCGATCATGTCATTCTCCAATACCGGTGCGCCGCCGATCAGGGGTTGGCGCAGCTTCTTCTCAATGTGCTTGAGCACGCTCCGGTTTTCCGGAAGTACCCAGGTTTCGTGTTTCACATAACCAGCGGCACTCAGGCCCGCGCGCATCTGCTTCATGTAGAAGCTCGACGGCTTCTTGGCGGAAGCCTTGCTGCTGGGGGCCCTGTTGCTGGAGGCCTTGTTGCTGGAAGGTTTCGAGCGCTCTCCTTGTCGACTCTCTGAGGAAGCCGGTAGGTCAGCAGGCTGACTGGCCGGGAGGGTCTTTTCCATGGGGTGACTCCGTTGTGCACGTATCACGCGTGAGAACATTACAGGGGATTTTGTTACGACTCAATGACTCACGCGTGATATTTTTCGATGCATCGAAAAAATAACTGGAGGGCTCTGGAACGGCGGTTTCCATCGGTAAAGCGAGGTTTCCGGGGTTCAATTCAAGCTCGCCAGCCGCGGGCGCAAGCGTTCGACCTGGGCATCGCGGCGATAGCTGATGCGCCAGTGCTCGGTGTCCAGAAGGCTCATTGAATCCATGCCGGGGCGGTCCTTGTGCGGCGGGCGAGGCTGTTGATGATCGCGCTTCGATCATCGCCCGGGCGATGTCGGGACGTGGAATTTATACAGGGTGCAGGGATAGCCGTCTGCCGTGATCGGATGACAACTGTAGGCGTCGCCGACGAGCGCGGGAATGACCCGGGCCCAGAAATCCCGGGCCGGCCGGTTGTCGTCGATGTGGACGACCTGCCAGTGCCCGGGCAGCTGTTCCAGCAGTTGCCTCACCACCTGCCGGCCGATGCCGCGACCGCGAAAGCGCCGGGCCACGAAGAAGTAGGCGAGGTTGTACTGCACCTCGGCCAGTTTCACCTTGTCGTCCACCGTGGCGAAACCTGCCAGTTCGCCATCGACCCGGATCAGGTAGGGGCGCGTGGCCGCCTCGCGCCAGTATTCGAGCAACGGACGGATCTCGAACAGACCGTGGCGGCCGAGCTTGAGCGGCAGCCACTCGCTGAGTTCGTACAGGTAGAACTGCATCAGGTTTTCGATGCATTCCAGCTCGTCGCGCTGGGCTGGGTGCAGTTCGATCTGGCTCATGGTTCCCGGCTTCGCACGGTGTCGGTGGGCGAGGCGGCCTTGGCCGCGAAGTAGCGTTCGGCGCTGAGGCTGTACAGCAGGCTGGGGGCCAGGCCGGGGAAGTCGTCCAGTTCGCCGTCGCGGGTCAGGCCCAGGCGCTCCAGGGCGCGGCGCGACGGCAGGTTGTCGGGGCGTACCAGGCCGATCACCTGTTCCTTGCCCAGCACGCGGAACGCCAGGTGCAGCGCGGCGCCGGCCATTTCGCTGGCGTAACCCTGGCCCCAGGCCTCGACGGCGAAGCGAAAGTACAGGTTCAGCCCGCTGCGCTCGCCGAAGCGGCTGTGCATGACGCCGCCGAACCCCAGCACCCGTTCGGGCTGGGCGCGGTCGCAGACCACCCAATAGCCGAAACCCTGGTCCTGCCAGTGTTGTATCCAGCCCTGCAACCGGTGCTGGCAGCTCTCGCGGCTGTCGGGACCGGCCGGGTTGTAGCGCTGGGTCCGTGGGTCGCTGTGGATCAGGTGGGTGACGTCCAGGTCGGCGGCCGTTGGCGCGCGCAACAGCAGGCGGGCGGTGAGGGTGGTCGCGGAAGGGGGAGCATCGGGCATAGGGTTCGTCCGTACGCGAGGGGGGTATTTTTCTTCAATACACTGGGCGGCCTGCGCACTTACCTTGGTCACCGGACTCTCCGATTGATCCTTTGAAGGTGTGTGATGAGCGTAGTGTTTTCCATGGCGGCCTTCGCGCTAGCCTCTTCGATTACCCCCGGCCCGGTCAATATCGTGGCCCTGAGTTCCGGCGCGCAGTTCGGCTTTCGCGCCAGCCTGCGGCATGTCGGTGGCGCGACCCTGGGTTTTGTCCTGTTGCTGGTGCTGATCGGCCTGGGCCTGCATGAGCTGCTGCGGCTGTGGCCGTTCCTGACCCGCGGCATCCAGTTGTTCGGGGTGGCCTTCCTGTTGTTCATGGCCTGGAAGCTGGCGGTGGACGACGGCCGGCTGGGCAGCGACGACCAGGCCAAGGCGCCGTCGGCCTGGTACGGCGCGATCATGCAATGGCTCAACCCCAAGGCCTGGCTGGCCTGCGTCGCCGGCATGGGCGCGTTTGCCGCCAATGGCGAGGCGCTGCTGGTGTGGCAATTCGCGCTGGTGTACTTCGTGATCTGCTACTTGTCGATTGCCTGTTGGGCCTACGCCGGGACGTTTTTGCGCCAGTACCTGAGCAACCCGAAGGGCATGCGTCTGTTCAACCGCAGCATGGCGGCGCTGCTGGTGGCGAGCGCGGTGTATCTGTTGTTGCCTTGAGAGGGCGTTGGCCGGTCTAGCCTTATCGCGAGCAAGCTCGCTCCTACAGGATTCATGTGTTCTGTAGGAGCGAGCTTGCTCGCGATGAGGGCCACCGGGGGGCGACGCATCACCCGCGATATTGCCCCGGCGTCGCCGCCAGGTGCTGCTTGAAGGCGCGCTGGAAATGCGCCTGGTCGGCGAAGCCGGCTTCCAGGGCCACGTCGGCGATCGGCTCGCCGTCCCGCAGCCGGCTTTGGGCGAACTGCACCCGCTGGTTGACCACGAAGGCGTGGGGCGTCATGCCGTAATGCTGCTTGAAGGCGCGGATCAGGTAGGACGGCGACAGCTCGGCGGCCTGGCAGATTTCCTCCAGCTTCAGCGAGCGGGTGCAGTGTTGGCGAATGTAGTCGGCGGCCCGTTGCAGCTTCTGGTTGCTCTCGCGCGGTGGCCGGCTGGCCGGGTTCAGGCGCTGTTGCAGGTCGCTGAAAAACGCCACCGCGACGCTGTGTTTTTGCAGGACCTCGGCCTGTTCGTCCACCAGCACTTCATACAGGCGGTTGAGCCCGGCATAGAGTTCGGGGTCGTCGCTGTGGGGCGTGGAAAAGGCGCGAAAGCCCTGGTCCTGGCTGAACCCCAGTTGATGTTGCAGATCGGTCAGCCAGGGGGTGTCGACATAGAGCATGAGATACGACCAGGGCTGGTCGTCGATCGGGTTGCAGGCATGCACTTCGCCGGGGTTCATCAGCACCACGGTGCCGGCGCTGATGCGAAATTGCGCCTGCTCGTGCAGGTAGGTGCTGTGCCCGGCGGTGATGGCGCCGATGGAGAAATGTTCATGGGCATGCCGGGCGTAACAGACCTTGCGCCCGTCGGCGATCGAGCGGGCCTCGATAAAGGGCAGCGCCGCATCGCGCCAGAACTGCGGGGCGGTATCGAGGCTGGGGCTCAAGCTCGGCTTCATCAAAGGCATCCCATCGGCAAGCGTCGGCCTGCGAGTGTATTAGGTCTCGCCGGCGAAGGCTCGCTCCAGCGCGGCGATATCGAGTTTTTTCATCTGCAGCAGGGCCTGCATCACCCGCTGCGACTTGGCCGTGTCGGGGTCGGTCATCCAGTGGTTCAGCGCGCAGGGCACGATCTGCCAGGACAATCCGAACTTGTCCTTGAGCCAGCCGCACTGCTGGGCCTGGGGATCGCCGCCGTAGGACAGGGCGCTCCAGAAATGATCGATTTCGCCCTGGTTCTGGCAGTTGACCTGCAGCGAAACCGCTTCGTTGAACTGGAATACCGGACCGCCGTTGAGGCCGGTGAAGGTCTGGCCATCGAGCTCGAAGGACACGGTCATCACCGAGCCTTCCGGGCGACCGTGGAACTCGAAGCCGGCCTTGCCGTAGTGGGTGAGGGCGGTGATGCGCGAGTGCTCGAAGACCGAACAGTAGAACTGGGCGGCGGCTTCGGCCTGATGGTCGAACCACAGGCAGGGGGTGATGCGATGAATGAGCGACATGACGGTTCTCCTCGGCGGATGGTCCACGCTTGAGCAAGCGTAGCCAGCCCGGGGGCGGCCGGGACTGCCGTAGATCGACAAAGCGCAGCCGGGCGAGGAGCGGTATCGAGCCGGCGCATCCGGCTCAGGATCGCCGCCCTTGCTCGGCGACCCAGGCGTTGGCCATGTCGATGAAGGCGCGCAGTTTCGGCTGGCTCTGGGTGCGGCTGGGAAAGTACAGGTACAGGCCCGAACTCAGCGGGACGAACGGTTGCAGCACAGACTCCAGGCGCCCGCTGGCCAGGTCGTCGGCCACCTCGAAGTCGCAGGCGTAGGCCAGCCCCTGCCCGCCCCGCGCCATGGCGACCAGCAAGTGCCGATCGTTGACCACCAGCGCACCCTCGACGCCGACGGTGAAATCCCGCCCATTGCGCCGGAACTCCCAGCGGTGGGTCGTGCCCGAGGTGAGGAAGCGAAAGCCGATGCCCTGGTGCCGGGTCAGTTCTTCCGGGGTCTGCGGCCTGCCGGCCCGGGCGAAATAGTCCGGGGAGCCCACCACCGACCATTGCAGGTCCGGGGTCAGGCGCACGGCGACCATGTCCTTTTCGATCGACTCGCCCAGGCGGATACCGGCATCGAAGCCCTCGCTGACCAGGTCGACCGTGGCATCGTCCAGGGAAATCTCCAGCCTGACGTCGGGATAGGCCGCGCGATAGCGCGAGACCAGGGGTTCGATCAGCAGCTTGCCGGACAGCCGTGGCGCGGTCAGGCGCAAGGTGCCCATCGGCCGGTCGCGATAGCTGCCCAGCACCGCCAGGGCGTCGCCGATTTCACTGGCGGCCGGGCGCAGGCGGATGAACAGGCTGCTGCCGGCTTCCGTCAGGGCCACGCGGCGGGTGGTGCGCTGGAACAGCAGCACCCCGGTACGCCGCTCCAGGGTCTTTACCGCATGGCTCACGGCGGTCGGGGTCACCCCCAGCTGGCTGGCGGCGAGGGTGAAGCTCTTGTGTTCGGCGACGGCGAGAAACTCGGTCAGGCCGTCGAAAGGGTCCTGGTTCATTGCAAGGCCATTATGAAAGACACGTTCATAGTGCTTGTAGCACGGAGCCATTTTTCTCACCAATGTTCCTGCGTACCTTGTGCTCACCCACTCCTTACAAGGTACTGATCATGACTGCTCAAACCCCTTTCAAACGTGTCTGGCTGATCACCGGGGCTTCCCGTGGCATCGGCGCGAAAATCACCGCCGCAGCCCTGGCCCACGGCGATGCGGTGGTGGCCACCGCGCGCAATGCCCAGTCGCTCAGCGAGCGTTTCGGCGCGCAGCCGGGCCTGCTGGCGGCGCAACTGGATGTCACCGACGAGGCCCAGGCCCGCGACGTGGCGCAGATGGCCGTCGAGCATTTCGGCCGCATCGACGTGCTGGTCAACAACGCCGGTTTCGGCCTGCTCGGCGCGGTGGAGGAGGCCAGCGGCGACGAGATCCGCCGGGTCTATGAAACCAACGTGTTCGGCCTGCTCAATGTCACCCGCGGGGTGCTGCCGCACATGCGCGCCGCCCGCAGCGGTCATGTGATCAATATCTCGTCGATCGGCGGCTATCAGTCGGGGCCGGGCTACGGGGTCTACTGCTCGACCAAGTTCGCCGTCGAAGGCTTGAGCGAAGCCCTGCACAGCGAGCTGGCGCCTTTGGGCGTGAAGGTCACGGTGGTCGAGCCGGGCTACTTCCGCACCGACTTCCTCGATGGCAATTCGTTGCTGGAGTCGCCGGCCTCGATCGCCGACTACACGACCACCGTTGGCCAGGTACGCCAGCAGGCCAAGGCCTATAACCAGCAGCAGCCGGGCGATCCGGACAAGCTGGCGCAGGCGATGATCGCCCTGGTCGAAGCCGAGCAACCGCCGCTGCGCCTGCCCCTGGGCACCGACACCCTGGGCGCCATCGCGGCGAAGAACGCCTACGTCGAGCAGGAAACCGCGACCTGGCGGGCGCTGTCGGCCTCCACCGATTTCTGATGCTGCGCTCATCGCCCGGCCGCCCCGTCCAGGCCGGCTGGGCGTGACCGGCGGTCGCAGAATCCGGCCTGTTCGGCAAACTGCGCTTAGCTGTATGGAAAACCTCGCGGCGCGCGTAGGCCTTCGGCCACAGCGACGCCGCTCCAGGATCCCGTGAATCCTGTCCCCCCTCGGCCTGAGGAATTGTGCATGTTGACACTCAATATCAATGGCAAGGACCAGCAGCTCGAGGT
The DNA here is from genome assembly GCF_024610635.1 of Pseudomonas sp. T8. Taxonomy (NCBI): domain Bacteria; kingdom Pseudomonadati; phylum Pseudomonadota; class Gammaproteobacteria; order Pseudomonadales; family Pseudomonadaceae; genus Pseudomonas; species Pseudomonas sp. T8. The sequence goes on along the minus strand of NZ_CP102374.1, from coordinate 1,299,553 downwards.
GCCCGCGGACATGCCGCTGCTCTGGGTGCTGCGCGATGTGGCGCACCTGACCGGCACCAAGTTCGGCTGCGGCATGGCGCAATGCGGCGCCTGCACCGTGCATGTCGACGGCGCGCCGCTGCGTTCCTGCGTGACCCCGGCCGCGGCGGTGGCCAACGGGCAGAAAATCCTCACCATCGAAGGCCTGTCGACGGACGGCTCGCACCCGGTGCAGCGCGCCTGGGCCGAGCTGGACGTGGTGCAGTGCGGTTACTGCCAGTCGGGGCAGATCATGTCGGCCGCGGCCTTGCTGGCGAAGATCCCGTCGCCCACCGACAGCGATATCGACCAGGCGCTGTCCGGCAATATCTGCCGCTGCGGCACCTACCCACGGATCCGCGCGGCGGTCAAACGCGCCGCCGAAATCGGCTGAGTCGGCATTAAGAGGGACAAGGCATGATCACTGCGTCGCGTCGTGGATTTCTCAAAGGGGGGGCGCTGCTCGGCGGCGGCCTGGTGGTGGCGTTCGTCATTCCGGGGGCCAATCGTTTTGCCCGGGCGGCGAGCGAAGAATTCGTGCCCAATGCCTTCTTGCGCATCGCTCCGGACGGCATGGTCACCGTGGTGCTCGGTCATTCGGAAATGGGCCAGGGCATCTGGACCGGGCTGTCGATGCTGATCGCCGAGGAACTGGATGCCGACTGGTCGAAGATCCGCGTCGAGCACGCGCCGGCCGCCGCGGTGTATGGCTTGCCGGCGTTCGGCGGGATGCAGATCACCGGCGGTTCGACCTCGACCTGGATGGAGTTCGACCGCTATCGCCAGGCCGGCGCCGCAGCGCGCCAGATGCTGATCGAAGCCGCGGCCAAGCGCCTGCAGGTGGCGCCCTCGACCTTGCACACCGAGCAGGGCTGGGTGGTGGCCGGGAAGCAGCGCCTGAGCTACGGCGACCTGGCCAACGAAGCCGGGCAACTGCCGGTGCCGGACCCGGCCTCGCTGCACTTGAAGGAGGCCAAGGACTGGCGGTTGATCGGCAAGCCGACCAAGCGCCTGGACACCCCGGAGAAAATCACCGGCCGCGCGCAATTCGGCATGGACATGTATTTCGACGGCCTGCTGACCGCCGTGGTCCTGCGTTCGCCGGTGTTCGGCGGCACGCTCAAGTCGTTCGATCCCCAGGCGGCGCTGGCGGTCCCCGGGGTGATCAAGGTGCTCCAGGTGCCCACGGGCGTGGCGGTGGTCGCCGAGCATTACTGGGCGGCCAAGCAGGGGCGCGATGCGCTCAAGGCCGAATGGGACCTGGGGCCGAACGCCAATATGAGCAGCGAAAGCCTGATGCAGAGCTTTCGCAAACTGGCGCTGACCCCCGGGACCAAGGCCGCCGAGGCCGGCGATGCGGCCGGGAGCATGGCCAAGGCGACGCAGGTGATCAAGGCCGAATACAGCGTGCCGTACCTGGCCCATGCGCCGATGGAGCCGCTCAACTGCACGGTGCGCATCGGCGCCGACAAGTGCGAGATCTGGACCGGCACCCAGTTCCAGACCCTGGACCAGATGGTCGCGTCGAAGATCACCGGGCTCAAGCCGGAGCAGGTGCAGATCCATACGCAATTCCTGGGTGGCGGTTTCGGCCGCCGGGCCAACCCGACCTCGGACTTCGTCAGCGAAGCGGTGGAGGTGGCCAAGGCCGCCGCCGCCCCGGTGAAAACCGTCTGGTCGCGGGAAGACGATGTGCGCGGCGGCTACTTCCGTTCAGCGTTCCTGCACCAGGCACAGGTCGGCCTGGACGCCCAGGGCCTGCCGCTGGCCTGGCAGCATGTGCTGGTGGGGCAGTCGATCATGGCCGGCACCTCGTTCGAGGCCAGCTTCGTCAAGAACGGCATCGACAACACTTCGGTCGAGGGCCTGGCGGACGGGCCTTACCTGAAGGGCACGCCGAACCACCGGGTCGACCTGCATTCGCCGATGACCGGCATCACCGTGCTGTGGATGCGCTCCGTGGGCCACACCCATACCGCGTTCGTCGTCGAGTCGTTGATCGACGAGATGGCCGACGCGGTGGGCAAGGATCCGGTGGAATACCGCCGCATCCTGCTCAAGGATCACCCGCGGCACCTGGGCGTGCTCAACCTGGCGGTGGAGAAGGCCGGCTGGGGCAAGCCCGTGCCCAACGGCCATGCCTTGGGCGTGGCGGTGCACGAGTCCTTCGGCAGTTACGTGGCGCAGGTGGCCGAGGTGTCCCTGGAGGCCGAGCGGATTCGCGTGCACCGGGTGGTCTGCGCGGTGGATTGCGGCATCGCGGTGAACCCGCAGAGCATCGTCGCGCAGATGGAGTCGGGCATCACCTTCGGCCTGGGCATGGCCCTGCACAGCCGCATTTCCTTCAAGGACGGCCGGGTGGTGCAGTCCAACTATCACGACTTCCAGGTGTTGCGCCTGAACGAGATGCCCCAGGTCGAGGTGCATATAGTCGCCAGCACCGACAAGCCCGGCGGTATCGGCGAGACGGGCGTGCCGCCCACGGCGCCGGCGGTGGCCAACGCGGTGTTCGCCCTGACCGGCCAGCGGCTGCGCGAGCTGCCGTTGCAACTGGCGGGGGTGTGAGATGAAACGCCACCTGTTCCTCGGTTCGCTGATCCTGGTCGGCCTGGGCGGTTATGCCTCGGACCTGTTCGCCGCCGATGAACCGGCGCTGGCGGCGTTCGCGACGGTGCAGAAGGTGTTCCAGAGCCCGCGCTGCCAGAATTGCCATATTCCCGGGGATGCGCCCTTGCAGTTCGACGCCGGCACGCCCCATGCCATGGCCGTGGTCCGTGGCCTGGACGGCAAGGGCGCGGCGGGGCTGCCGTGCGCCACCTGCCATGGCGAAAGCAACCCGCCGGCCAGCTATGGCCCGCACATGCCACCGGGGGCGCCGCACTGGAGCCTGCCGCCGGCGGCGCACAAAATGGCCTGGATCGGCCTGCCGGCCGACCGCCTGTGTCAGGTGATCAAGGACAAGGCCAGCAACGGCGACCGCGACTTTGCCGCGCTGATCAAGCATGTCAGCGAAGACAAGCTGGTGCTCTGGGGCTGGAACCCCGGTGGCAACCGCGCGCCGGTCCCGGTGCCCCACGACATCTTCGTCAGCCAGTTCAAACTCTGGGCCGAGGCGGGCGGACCCTGTCCGGCGGTCGGAAGTTGACGCCAGGGGCACCCTGGGAGGGCTGGTTGCGGGCAGTCGCAGGCCCTGGCAACTAAGCTCTATAGGAGTTACCCGCCAATGGAGTGTGCGATGTTTTCCCCAGACAAGCCTGTCCAGGCACCGGACCAGGTGCCATCCCCGGAGGCGGACGACCCGTCCCGGCAACTGTTGCGCGATCAGAACCGCCGGGCCGAGCAGGAACTGGCCGCGGTGCAGGTAGCCAACCTCGATAAACTGACCCTGCTGCCCAACCTCCACGGCTTTGCGGTGCTGGCCGGCGATGCGTTGCAGGCCTGCAAGGACCTCAACTGCCCGGCGACCTTGCTGCTGTTCGACCTCGACGATATCTACCGCATCGCCCGCGCTTACGGTGCGGAAGAAGGCGAGGCGGCGCTGAAGACCTTCGCCGACGGCCTGCGCATCGCCTTTCGCGAAAGCGACGTGGTCGGGCATCTGGAGTACCAGCGTTTCGCGGTACTGCTGACCGGCTCGGAACGGGTGGAAAAACTGGCGATCATCGCTCGCCTGCAGGCCATCCTCGACGAGCGCACCGCCACCCAGCAGTGCATTTACGACATCTGTTTCAGCATCGGCCAGATCGAGTTCGATCCGGCCCAGCCGGCCGATGTGGAAACCTTGCTGGCGGAAGCCGACAAGACCATGAGCAGGCCGGGCCTCGGGCCGCAGATAAAGGACTAGGCGCTGATCCAGCCCGCTGCGTGGGCTGGACGGAGAGAAAGTCCAGCCAATAAAAAACCGCCCTCAGGCGGTTTTTTATTGGCCGGTTGTCACTCGGCGGCCGGCACCAGGAACGCGGCTTCGAGCAACTGCCGGGTGTAGGGATGCTGCGGCGCGGCGAAGATATCTTGCGCGTCGCCCTGTTCCACCACCTGGCCATGCTTGACCACCATCAACTGATGGCTCAGGGCCTTGACCACCGCCAGGTCGTGGCTGATGAACAGGTAGGTCAGGTTGTACTTGGCCTGCAGCTTGCGCAGCAGTTCCACCACCTGGCGCTGTACGGTGCGGTCGAGGGCCGAGGTCGGCTCGTCCAGCAGGATCAGCGCCGGCTTGAGTACCAGGGCGCGGGCGATGGCGATGCGCTGGCGCTGGCCACCGGAGAACTCGTGCGGGTAGCGATGCCGGGTTTCCGGATCCAGGCCGACTTCCTTGAGCGCCTCGATGATTGCCTGTTCCTGCTCGGCGGCGGTGCCGATCTTGTGGATGCGCAGGCCTTCGCCGACGATCTGGCTCACGCACATGCGCGGGCTGAGGCTGCCGAAAGGGTCCTGGAACACCACCTGCATCTCCCGGCGCAACGGCCGCACCTGCTGCTGCGACAGGCCGTCCAGCTGCTTGCCTTCGAAGCGGATGGCGCCCTTGCTGGCGATCAGCCGCAGGATCGCCAGGCCCAGGGTGGACTTGCCCGAGCCGCTTTCGCCGACTATGCCCAGGGTCTGGCCCTGGGGCAGGCTGAAGTTGATGCCATCCACCGCCTTCACATGGTCGACGGTGTGGCGCAGCAGGCCTTTCTTGATCGGGAACCAGACCTTCAGGTCCTCGACCTGCAACAGCGGCGGGCCGACCACATTGGTCGCCGGCTTGCCGCTGGGCTCGGCCGCCAGCAGCTCGCGGGTGTAGGGATGCTGCGGCGCGCGGAACAGCTCTTCGCAGGGCGCCTGCTCGACAATGCAGCCGCGCTGCATCACGCAGACGCGGTGGGCGATGCGCCGGACCAGGTTGAGGTCGTGGCTGATCAGCAGCAAGGCCATCCCCAGGCGCGCCTGCAACTCCTTGAGCAGTTCGAGGATCTTCAACTGCACGGTGACGTCGAGGGCGGTGGTCGGCTCGTCGGCGATCAGCAGCTCCGGCTCGTTGGCCAGGGCCATGGCGATCATCACCCGTTGCCGCTGGCCGCCGGACAGCTCGTGGGGCAGGGCCTTGAGGCGCTTGTGCGGCTCGGGGATGCCCACCAGATCCAGCAGCTCCAGGGTGCGCTGGGTCGCGACCTTGCCGGTCAGGCCCTTGTGCAGGCCCAGCACCTCGTTGATCTGCTTCTCGATGCTGTGCAGCGGGTTGAGCGAGGTCATGGGCTCCTGGAAGATCATGGCGATGCGGTTACCGCGGATATGGCGGATGGTCTTCTCTTTCTGGGTCAGCAGATCCTGGCCGGCGTACTGGATAGTGCCGGACGGATGACGGGCCAGCGGGTAGGGCAGCAGGCGCAGGATCGAGTGCGCGGTCACCGATTTGCCTGAGCCGCTTTCGCCCACCAGAGCCAGGGTTTCGCCGCGCTTGATGTCGAAGCTGATGCCCTCGACCACCCGTTGCTTGTGCTCGCCGACGACAAATTCGACGGCGAGGTCGCGGACTTCGATCAGATTGTCCTGATTCATCTCATTTCCTCGGGTCGAAGGCATCGCGAGCGGACTCGCCGATGAATACCAGCAGGCTCAACATGATCGCCAGCACGGCAAAGGCACTGATGCCCAGCCACGGCGCTTGCAGGTTGGATTTGCCCTGGGCCACCAGTTCGCCCAGGGACGGCGCGCCGGGTGGCAGGCCGAAACCGAGGAAGTCGAGGGCAGTCAGGGTGCCGATGGCGCCGGTGAGGATGAAAGGCATGAAGGTCATGGTCGAGACCATGGCGTTGGGCAGGATGTGGCGGAACATGATCGCGCCGTTCTGCATGCCCAGGGCGCGGGCGGCGCGCACGTATTCCAGGTTGCGCCCGCGCAGGAACTCGGCGCGCACCACGTCCACCAGGCTCATCCAGGAAAACAGCAGCATGATCCCCAGCAGCCACCAGAAGTTCGGCTGCACGAAGCTGGCGAGGATGATCAGCAGGTACAGCACCGGCAGCCCCGACCAGATCTCCAGGAAGCGCTGCCCGGCCAGATCGACCCAGCCGCCATAAAAACCCTGCAGCGCCCCGGCGATGACGCCGATGATCGAGCTGAGGATGGTCAGGGTCAGGGCGAACAGCACCGAGACCCGGAAGCCGTAGATCACCCGCGCCAGCACGTCGCGGCCCTGGTCGTCGGTGCCCAGCAGGTTGTCCGCCGAGGGCGGCGCGGGGGCCGGGACCTTCAGGTCGTAGTTGATGCTCTGGTAGCTGAACGGGATCGGCGCCCACAGCACCCAGGCGTCCTTGGCCGCCAGCAGCTCGCGGATATACGGACTCTTGTAGTTGGCCTCCAGGGGGAACTCGCCGCCGAAGGTGGTTTCCGGGTAGCGCTTGAGCGCCGGGAAGTACCAGCCGTCGTCGTAGTGCACCACCAGCGGCTTGTCGTTGGCGATCAGCTCGGCGCCCAGGCTGGCGCCAAACAGGACCAGGAACAGCCACAGCGACCACCAGCCGCGCTTGTTGGCCTTGAACAGTTCGAAGCGCCGACGATTGAGGGGGGACAGGTTCATCTCAATGCTCCCGGCTTTCGAAGTCGATGCGTGGGTCGACCAGGGTGTAGGTCAAATCGCCGATCAGTTTCACCACCAGCCCCAGCAGGGTGAAGATGAACAGGGTGCCGAACACCACCGGGTAGTCGCGGTTGATCGCCGCCTCGAAGCTCATCAGGCCCAGGCCGTCGAGGGAGAAGATCACCTCCACCAGCAAGGATCCGGTAAAGAAGATGCCGATGAAGGCCGAGGGGAAACCGGCGATCACCAGCAGCATGGCGTTGCGGAACACATGGCCGTAGAGCACGCGGCGCTTGGTCAGGCCCTTGGCCCTGGCAGTGATCACGTACTGCTTGTTGATCTCGTCGAGGAAGCTGTTCTTGGTCAGCAGGGTCATGGTGGCGAAGTTGCCGATCACCAGGGCGGTCACCGGCAGGGTCAGGTGCCAGAAGTAGTCGAGGATCTTGCCGCCCCAGCTCAACTGGTCGAAGTTGTTCGAGGTCAGGCCGCGCAGCGGGAACCAGTCGAAATAACTGCCGCCGGCGAACATCACGATCAGCAGGATGGCGAACAGGAACGCCGGGATCGCGTAGCCGACGATGATCGCCGAGCTGGTCCAGACGTCGAAGTGGCTGCCGTGGCGGGTGGCCTTGGCGATCCCCAGGGGGATCGACACCAGGTACATGATCAGGGTGCTCCACAGCCCCAGGGAAATGGACACCGGGAGTTTCTCGCGGATCAGGTCGACCACCTTGGCGTCGCGGAAGAAGCTGTCGCCGAAATCCAGGGTGGCGTAGTTCTTGATCATGATCCACAGGCGTTCCGGCGCCGACTTGTCGAAGCCGTACATCTTCTCGATTTCCTTGACCAGGGCCGGGTCCAGGCCCTGGGCGCCACGGTAGCTGGAGCCTGCCACCGAGACTTCGGCGCCGCCGCCGGCGATGCGGCTGGTGGCGCCCTCGAAACCCTCGAGCTTGGCGATCATCTGTTCCACCGGGCCGCCGGGCGCGGCCTGGATGATCACGAAGTTGATCAGCAGGATGCCGAACAGGGTAGGGATGATCAGCAGCAGTCGCCGCAGAATATAGGCCAGCATCTTATTGCTCCACGCCGGCGGGGGCGGCCTGCGAGTGGGTGTCCGGGGTCACGGCCGGCTTGGCGTCGGGCTTGATCCACCAGGTCTGGGTGCCGATGTCATATTTGGGCGAGACCTTCGGGTGGCCGATATGGTCCCAGTAGGCCACGCGCCAGGTCTTGATGTGCCAGTTGGGGATCACGTAGTAGCCCCATTGCAGCACCCGGTCGAGGGCGCGGGCATGGGCCACCAGGCTCTGGCGCGAGTCGGCGTTGATCAGGTCTTCCACCAGCGCATCGATGGTCGGGTCCTTGAGGCCGATGAAATTGCGACTGCCGGGGTTGTCGGCGCTGGAGGACTTCCAGTATTCGCGCTGCTCGTTGCCGGGCGAATTCGATTGCGGGAAGCCGCCGACCACCATGTCGAAGTCCCGCGAGCGCAGGCGGTTGATGTACTGGGAAACGTCGACCCGGCGGATCACCAGGTCGATCCCGAGGTCCGCGAGGTTGCGCTTGAACGGCAGCAATATGCGCTCGAACTCGGTCTGGGCCAGCAGGAACTCGATCACCACCGGCTTGCCCTGGGCGTCGACCATCTTGTCGTCGACGATGCGCCAGCCGGCTTCCTGCAACAGCTGGTAGGCCTGGCGCTGCTGGGCGCGGATCATGCCGCTGCCATCGCACACCGAGGGCTGGAAGGCTTCGCTGAAGACCTGGTCGGGAATCTTCCCGCGCAGCGGTTCGAGGATCTGCAGTTCGTCGGCGTCGGGCAGGCCGGTGGCGGCCATTTCCGAGTTCTCGAAGTAGCTGCGGGTGCGGGTGTAGGCACCGTTGAACAGTTGTTTGTTGGTCCACTCGAAGTCCAGCAGCAGGCTCAGGGCCTTGCGCACCCGCACATCCTGGAACAGCGGGCGGCGGAGGTTGTAGACGAAGCCCTGCATGCCGGTGGGGTTGCCGTTGGGGATCTGTTCCTTGATCAGCCGGCCTTCGCTCACGGCCGGGATGTTGTAGGCGTTGGCCCAGTTCTTCGCGCTGGTTTCCAGCCAGTAGTCGAACTGCCCGGCCTTGAGGGCTTCCAGGGCCACGGTGTTGTCGCGGAAATAGTCGGTGGCCATGACGTCGAAGTTGAACTGGCCGCGGTTGATCGGCAGGTCCTTGCCCCAGTAGTCCTTGACCCGCTCATAGCGCACCGAGCGTCCGGCCTTGACCTCGGCCACCCTGTACGGGCCGCTGCCGAGGGGGATTTCCAGGTTGCCCTTGGAAAAGTCGCGGTGCTCCCACCAGTGCTTGGGCAGTATCGACAGCTGCCCGAGGATCAGCGGTAGCTCGCGGTTGTTCTTGTGCTTGAACTTGAACAGCACCTTGAGCGGGTCTTCGGCGATCACGTCGTCGACGTCGGCGTAGTAGCCGCGGTACATCGGCGCGCCGGCCTTCATCAGGGTCTGGAAGCTGAACACCACGTCTTCGGCGCGGATCGGCTGGCCGTCGTGGAAACGCGCCTCGGGGCGCAGGTAGAAACGCACCCAGCTGTTGTCCGGGGCCTTCTCGATCTGCCCGGCGATCAGGCCGTACTCGGTGAAGGGTTCGTCCAGGCTCTGGCGCATCAGGGTGTCGTAGATCAGGCCGATATTGTCCGCCGGCACGCCTTTGTTGATGAACGGGTTGAGGCTGTCGAAGCCGCCGAAACCGGACTCGCGGAAGGTACCGCCCTTGGGTGCGTCCGGGTTGACGTAGTCGAAGTGCTTGAAGGTCGCCGGGTACTTCGGCGGTTCGTTGTACAGGGTCAGGGCGTGTTGCGGGGCGGCCTGGGCGAGGCAGGCGATTCCCGTCAGCAGCACGCCGCCGGCCCACGGGAGCAGGGCACGCAGGGGCATCATTGGGCTTTCTCCAGAGACTTCAGCCACCAGGCGCTCAGGCCCAGCTGGTAGGGCGGCGTGGTGACGAAGGCGAACCGGTTGCGGTACGCCAGGCGATGATAGTTGAGGTACCAGTTGGGGATGATGTAGTGCTGCCACAGCAGCACCCGATCCAGGGCCCGACCGGCGGCCAGTTGCTCGTCGCGGCTCTGCGCGGCGAGCAATTGTTCCAGCAGGTGATCGACGATGGGGTTGTCGATGCCTGCATAGTTTTTGCTGCCCTTGACCCCGACCTGGCTGGAGTGGAAGTACTGCCATTGCTCCAGGCCCGGGCTCAGGGTCTGGTTCAGGGTCATGAGGATCATGTCGAAATCGAACTGGTCCAGGCGTTGTTTGTACTGCGCCCGGTCCACGGTGCGCAGGCGTGCGTCGATGCCGATGCTGGCCAGGTTCTCGACGTAGGGCTGGAGGATCCGTTCCAGGTTCGGGTTGACCAGCAACAGCTCGAAGCGCAGCGGTTGCCCGTTGCTGTCGAGCAGGCGCTGGCCGTTGAGCTTCCAGCCGGCTTCGGCGAGCAGGCCCAGGGCCTGGCGCAGAGTCGCCCGCGGGATGCCGCGGCCATCGGTCTGCGGCAGGCTGAAGGGCTGGGTGAACAGGCTGGCGGGCAACTGCTCGCGGTAGGGCGAGAGCAGCAGCCATTCATGGCCGACCGGCAGGCCCGTGGCGGAGAACTCGCTGTTGGGGTAGTAGCTGGTCGCGCGCTTGTAGGCGCCGCTGAACAGGGTGCGGTTGGTCCACTCGAAGTCGAACATCAGGCCCAGGGCTTCGCGCACCTTACGGTCGGCGAAGATCGCCCGGCGGCTGTTCATGAACAGGCCCTGGGTCTGGGTCGGGATCTGGTGCGCCACCTGGGTCTTGATGATGTCGCCGCGATTGACCGCGGGGAAGTTGTAGCCATTGGCCCAGTTCTTCGCCTGGTGTTCGATGTAGATGTCGAACTCGCCGGCCTTGAAGGCTTCGAAGGCGACGTCGCTGTCACGGTAGAACTCCACCGCGACCTTGTTGAAATTGTTGAAGCCGCGATTGACCGGCAGGTCCTTGCCCCAATAGTCCTTGACCCGCTCGAACAGCAGCGAGCGCCCCGGTTGCACCCGGGTGATGCGGTAGGGGCCGCTGCCCAGCGGCGGCTCGAAGGTGGTGGCCTTGAAGTCGCGGTCTTTCCAGTAGTGCTGCGGCAGCACCGGCAACTCGCCCAGGCGCAGGATCAGCAGCGGGTTGCCGGAGCGCTTGAACACGAAGCGGATGCGCTGTGGACCGAGGATGTCCACGCGCTGCACTTCCTGCAGGTTGGTGCGGTATTGCGGGTGGCCTTCCTTGAGCAGCAGCCGGTAGGAAAACGCCACATCGTAGGCGGTGATCGGGTGGCCGTCGTGGAAACGCGCCTCGGGGCGCAGGTTGAACACCACCCAGCTGCGGTCTTCGCTGTATTCGACGGAGCGGGCGATCAGGCCGTAGCTGGAAGTCGGCTCGTCGCCGGACGGCGCGTACTGGCCGGTGCCGACCATCAGCGGCTCGTTCAGCTCGTTGACCCCGTATTGCAGGAAGTTGGGCGTGGAAACCGGGCTGCTGCCCTTGAAGGTGTAGGGGTTGAGGGTGTCGAAGGTGCCAAACGCCATGACCCGCAAGGTCCCGCCTTTGGGCGCGGCGGGGTTGACCCAGTCGTAATGGGTGAACTTGGCGGGGTACTTGAGCGTGCCGAACTGCGCGTAACCATGACTTTCAGTGATCGTTGCGCTTGCGGGAAAGCTCAAGGCCAGACTGATTAGGGACAGGAGGAGGGGACGCATCAAGTCAGAGATCCGATCCAGGCGGCTTGGGCTTTGTGCTCCGTACAGTAACAGCTTGTATCGACAGGAAAAAGGCCGCCCCGGGCTGGTCACGACATTTGCTTGCCGCCGCTGGATACGCCGCAATCTGTAGCCGCTGCCGAAGGCTGCGATCGACCGGTACGGTCGCAGGGATCTTCCGAGCGCAGGAGGGCCTGCGGCCCTATCGCAGCCTAGCGGCAGCGGCTACAGCGTCGGTGGAGTATCCATTTCTAAAGGCTTGACACAGCCCTGTAGCCGCTTCCGCAGGCTGCGATCGACCGGTACGGTCGCGGGGATCTTCCGGGCGCTGGAGGGCCTGCGGCCCTATCGCAGCCTGCGGCAGCGGCTACAGGATCAGTGAGGCAGGTAGACGGTCAGCATCTGGCCTGGCTTGAGGGCCTGGCCGGCGCGGGGATTCCAGCGCTTGAGGTGTTGCATCTCGACGTTGAAGCGCTTGGCCACCATGTACAGCGAATCGCCTTGCTTGACCTTGTACTGGGTCGACTTCTTGTCGGCGCTGGCGACCAGGGTCTTCTTGCCGGAAGCCTTGGCGCTGGTCTTGCTGCTGCCCTTGGCTTTGCTGGTGTCCTGCATGACCAGGGTCTGGCCGACCTTGAGCTGCTTGCCGCTCAGCTTGTTCCAGCGTTGCAGGTCCTTGACGTCGACCTTGTTGGCCTTGGCGATCTGCGACAGGTTGTCGCCACGCTTGACCCGGTAGTTGCGCTTGGCCTGGGCCATTTCGCGACTGTCGGCACCCTCGAACACCGGCTTGAACGAACGCTGGCTGATCAGCTCTTCGGGTTTCATGGTCGACAGGCTGGCGCTCAGCAGTTGCGCCTTGGACGTCGGCACCAGCAGATGCTGGGGACCGTCGATGGTGGTGCGCTGCTTGAAGGCCGGGTTGAGCTGGAACAGCTCGTCCTCGTCGATGTTGGCCACCGCGGCGACCTTGGACAGGTCCATGCGCTGGTTGATTTCGACGACCTGGAAGTAGGGTTCGTTGGCGATCGGGTTCAGGTTGACGCCATAGGCTTCGGGCGCCAGCACCACCTGGGACAGGGCCAGCAGCTTGGGCACGTAGGCCTGGGTTTCCGACGGCAGCGGCAGGTTCCAGTAGTCGGTGGGCAGGCCGAGTTTCTCGTTGCGCTCGATGGCCCGGCTGACCGTGCCTTCGCCGGCGTTGTAGGCCGCCAGGGCCAGCAGCCAGTCGCCGTTGAACATGTCGTGCAGGCGGGTCAGGTAATCCATGGCCGCGGTGGTCGAGGCGGTGATATCTCGACGGCCATCATAGAAGCGGGTCTGGCGCAGGTTGAAGGAACGACCGGTGGACGGAATGAACTGCCACAGGCCCACCGCGTCGGCCCGGGAATAGGCCATCGGGTTGTAGGCGCTCTCGATCACTGGCAGCAGGGCCAGCTCCAGCGGCATGTTGCGTTCTTCAAGGCGCTCGACGATGTAATGGATATAGAGGCTGCCGCGTTCGCTGGCATTCTCGAGAAACGATGGATTGCTGGCGAACCACAGGCGCTGCTGTTCGATGCGCGGGTTGACGCCGATGCCTTCCTGCAACTGGAAACCTTCGCGCATGCGCTCCCAGACGTCCTGGGGCAATTGCGGGCTGGGTTTTTCATTCAGCCAGATGGGTTTCTGCTTGATGCGGGCGTTGAAATTCTGGGTGTGCGAAGCGTCGGTTTGCGGGACGTGGCTCGTGCTTTGGCAGCCCGCCAGGGTGGCGGACACAGCCACCGCGATGGCTTGAGCCAACCGCGTCAATGCGTCTGAATTGATGGATTTACGAATAGATGACGACATTGGCTGGAAGTAAGTTCCGGGCAAAAATGTCGGGCGATTCTAGAAAGCGCACCCGGTGCGGTCAACCATTCAGAATTTTCGTACCAACTCGCAGCCTGCTTAGAACTTATCTTTCCAAGCCCGCAAGGCAGCAAAAACCGCACTCTGAGCCCGGTTATCGAGGCCATTCCGTTCGTCCGCTTTTTGTTTAACGGATGTTTCACCGGTACGCAGGAAGGGATTGGTGAGCTTTTCCAGGGCCAGGGTGGAAGGCAGGGTCATGCGGCCGTTTTCCCGCAGCTCGCTGACTTTGCGCAGGCGCGCGGCGATGTCCGGGTTGTCCGGTTCCACCGCCTGGGCAAAACGCAGGTTGCTCAGGGTGTATTCGTGGGTGCAGTACACCAGGGTGTCTTCGGGCAGCGCGGCCAGGCGGCTCAGGGAATGGTGCATCTGCTCCGGCGTGCCCTCGAACAGACGCCCGCACCCGGCGGCGAACAGGGTGTCGCCGCAAAACAGCAGGCCGTGATGGTAGTAGGCAATATGCCCCAGGGTATGCCCGGGCACCGCGTAGATGTCGAAGTCCCAGCCAAGGATGCTGGCGCGGTCGTTGTCGTGCAGGGCCACGTCGCGCCCCGGGATGTTTTCGTTGGCCGGGCCCCAGACCTTGGCGCCGCTGGCTTTTTTCAGTTGTTCGACACCGCCGACATGGTCGTGGTGGTGATGGGTCACCAGGATATCGCTCAGCACCCAGCCCGGATGTTCGGCGAGCCAGGCCTGTACCGGTGCGGCGTCACCCGGGTCGACTACCGCGCAACGCTGATGGCGATGGTCCTGTAACAACCAGATGTAGTTATCGGTGAACGCGGGCAGGGCACTGATCTGTATCATCGTTGGAGTCGCCAAGCGGAAAACATTGGCGCATCTTAGAACTTCTTGGCGGGTTGGAGAATGCAATGACCGATAAAGCGTTCGCTCAGGCCGATCCTGACTGGCTGGCCCTGATCAGTGCCGCCCGTGAGTGGCTGTCCGGGCCACTGGGGCAATTTCTGCTGGATGAAGAACGGCGCATGCTCGACGACGAGCTGGGGCGCTTCTTCGGCGGCTACCTGGTGCATTACGGCCCGTCGGCGCAAACCCCGCCGACGGCGCCCCAGGTGCAGCGCAATGTACGCCTGGGCGCGCCGCTGCCCGGCGTCGAGATCGTCTGCGAGGAGCAGGCCTGGCCGCTCAGTGAGCACGCCGCCGATGTGGTGGTGCTGCAGCACGGCCTGGATTTCTGCCTGTCGCCCCACGGCCTGCTGCGCGAAGCCGCCAGCGCCGTGCGACCGGGTGGGCACCTGTTGATCGTCGGTATCAATCCCTGGAGCAGTTGGGGCCTGCGCCATGTGTTCGCCCATGACGCCTTGCGCAAGGCGCGCTGCATTTCCCCGTCGCGGGTCGCCGACTGGTTGAACCTGCTGGGCTTCGCGCTGGAGAAACGCCGCTTCGGGTGCTATCGTCCGCCGCTTGCCTCGGCGGCCTGGCAGGCTCGGTTGGCCGGCTGGGAGCGCAAGGCCGGTGACTGGCAACTGTCCGGCGGCGGCTTCTACCTGCTGGTGGCACGCAAGATAGTGGTCGGCCTGCGCCCGGTGCGCCAGGTACGCCGCGAGCCGATGGGCAAGCTGGTGCCGCTGCCGATGGCCAAGGTCAACCGCCGGCACAGCGAACCCCCTCTTTAATTCAGCCGGGCCGAACCTGCCCGGCTTGGGCGTTGTCGATCGACGATCGGCAAGCCACAGGTATTTTCGATTGGAAGTCTGGCATGAGCGATAGCGTAGAAATCTTCACCGACGGCGCCTGCAAGGGCAATCCTGGCCCGGGGGGCTGGGGCGCACTGCTGGTGTTCAAGGGCGTGGAGAAGGAACTCTGGGGCGGCGAAGCCAACACCACCAACAACCGCATGGAGCTGATGGCGGCGATCCGCGGCCTGGAAGAGCTCAAGCGCGAGTGCCAGGTGATCCTGGTCACCGACTCGCAGTACGTGATGAAGGGCATCAACGAGTGGATGGCCAACTGGAAAAAGCGCGGCTGGAAAACCGCGGCCAAGGAGCCAGTGAAAAATGCCGACCTGTGGCAGCAGCTCGATGAGCAGGTCAACCGCCACCAGGTCACCTGGAAATGGGTGCGCGGCCATACCGGCCACCACGGCAACGAACGGGCCGACCAACTGGCCAACCGCGGCGTCGACGAGGTGCGCGGTTACAAACAGGCCTGATGCCCTGAACGGGTAGTCAGTCGCAGCGCAGCGGCCGTTCGAGCCGCTGCTTCATGTCCCGCATCGCGCGGGGCGAATCCACCAGCACCGCGTCCATCTTCAGGCAGGCGGCCGCCTGGTAATCCTCGGCCGTATTGACCCCGATCGCCAGCATCCGCACCTTGCCCCGGGACTGGAAGCAATCCACCGCCGCGGGCGTCCACAGCCGGGCATCCACCTTCGAACGGGCCTCACCCAGGGTGAAAGTCTCGACCAGCTGCACCGGGCGCCGGTACTCGAAAGCCACCCAGCTGGCCGGTGCCGGCGGCGTGGTACAGCTGTGGGCCAGGGCGACGCTGGCCAGGCGATCCCGGGTGTTGTCCCGGGACTCGAACAGCCGCGCCTGCGGATAGTGTGCGAACGCCTGCTGGTAGCTGGCATCGGTGGAGTAGATCAGCACCCGGTTCCAGGCGTGCAGCTGTTCCAGCAACTGCGCGACCGCCTGGGCCTGGGGCGCGGCGGGCAGGGCCTTCATGTCGAGAATGACCGGCACGGCGTCGGGGATCGCCGCCAGCGCCTGCTGTAGCGAGGGGATGCTCACCGCCTGGGAGCGAAAGGGAAATGTCACCTGGCCATCGGCCGCGGTCTGCTTGAAGTTCCAGCCGGCATTCAGTGTTTGCAACTGTGCCAGGGTTTTCTCGCTGACCGCGCCGGAGGCCGGGGTATTGGCGCTCAGGTCCGCCGGTCGGTACAGCACCGGCACGCCGTCGCGGCTCAGTTGCACCGTCAGCCAGAGCATGTCTGCACGGTTGCGCAGGGCGTTGTCGATGGCCAGCAGGGTGTTCTCGGGAAAGTCTGCGGCGCCGCCGCGATGGGCGACGATCAAGGGGGCTTGCCCGGCGTCGGGCTCCGTTGCTGGCAGGGAAGAGCAGCCACTGATGAAGGCCGCGGCCAACAGCAGTGGGAGCATCTGTCGAGTCTTGAGCATGGGAGGGCGGTTTCCTGGAAATGAGTGCAAGGCCGGGTGCCAGCCCTGCCCGCCTGAGTGGGCCGTACAGTAGCGCAATGGCCGCGCTCATTTAAACAAACGCGTGGTGCTCGGGGTGAATGAGTGGCCCTGTTCCGGGGCGATCAAAGAGTGAGGATGGCGCTGGCCAGTTGCAGGTCGGAGTACTGTGGGTTGCCGAGCGTCTGGCGAATGTGCCGCATCGCTGCTTCCAGCTGGGCGCCGCGGATCTCGCCGGCGCTGGCGACAAAGGCCGCGGCATCGGTCCTGGCGGCGAGCACCAGTTTGTCGTCCTTGAAGGAACTGGTGGCTTTCGAACTGCCTTCGGTCGTGCTCAAGGCCAGGCTCATGGTGATGTCGGTACTGATCACCAGGCTGGTGGCCTGGCCGATGTCGGCGAACAGGCAGGTGCAAAACAAAAAGGCCAGGCGGGTTTTACAGGTAGTCATGGCAGGGTGGAGTCCGCTAAAAATATCGTCGCGCACCCTAACAAGCCCCTGTGCGGCAAACTGCATGAGCTTTGCGAATGATTGTTAAAAACTGCGCACGCCGGGGCCAGGCGAATCCGCCATGCGTGCCATGCCGCGAGAGCGTGCTAAAATCCCGCGCCTTGAAAGACTTCCACCGTTGAGAACTGACCCCTGATGGCCAACAGATCTGTTGTACTCGATACCGAAACCACCGGCATGCCGGTGACCGACGGCCACCGGATCATTGAAATCGGTTGCGTCGAGTTGATCGGACGGCGCCTGACCGGTCGGCATTTCCACGTCTACCTGCAACCGGATCGCGAGAGCGACGAGGGCGCGATCGGCGTCCACGGCATCACCAACGAGTTCCTGGTGGGCAAGCCGCGCTTCGCCGAAGTCGCCGACGAGTTCTTCGAGTTCATCCAGGGCGCGCAGCTGATCATCCACAACGCGGCGTTCGACGTTGGCTTCATCAACAACGAATTCGCCCTGATGGGCCAGCACGACCGCGCCGACATCACCCAGCACTGCACCATCCTCGACACCCTGTTGATGGCCCGGGAACGTCACCCCGGCCAGCGCAACAGCCTCGATGCCTTGTGCAAGCGCTATGACGTCGACAACTCCGGCCGTGAACTGCACGGCGCCTTGCTCGACTCGGAGATTCTCGCCGACGTCTACCTGACCATGACCGGCGGCCAGACCAGCCTGTCCCTGGCCGGCAACGCCTCGGACGGTAACGGCAGCGAAGGTTCGGGCAACCGCGCCAGCGAAATCCGGCGTCTGTCGGCGGATCGCCAGCGTGGGCGGATCATTCGCGCCAGCGAAGCCGAACTGGCCGAGCACCAGGTGCGTCTCGAAATCATCGCCAAATCTGCCGGGGCCCCGGCGCTCTGGACCCAGCTGGCCGAAGCCAAGGCCCAGCAACAGTAGTTGTTCGTGGGCGACCTTTTGTTACAGGAGGTCGTTGACGGGGTTACGCGCCGGCCCCCGAGCTTCTACCCTGAGGTGATTGGCGGACCCTTGTCCGCCGCCTCAGGATGCCTGGTGCCATGTACAAAGACCTGAAATTCCCCATCCTTATCGTGCATCGCGACATCAAGGCCGACACCGTCGCCGGCGACCGGGTGCGGGGGATCGCCAGGGAGCTGGAGCAGGAAGGCTTCAGTATCTTTTCCGCGGTGGACTATGCCGAGGGGCGCCTGGTGGCTTCGACCCATCACGGCCTGGCCTGCATGCTGATCGCCGCCGAAGGCGCCGGGGAAAACACCCACCTGCTGCAGAACATGGTGGAACTGATCCGCCTGGCCCGGGTGCGCGCGCCGAACCTGCCGATCTTCGCCCTGGGCGAGCAGGTAACCCTGGAAAACGCCCCGGCCGACGCCATGAGCGAGCTCAATCAGCTGCGCGGCATTCTTTACCTGTTCGAAGACACCGTGCCGTTTCTGGCGCGGCAGGTGGCGCGGGCGGCGCGCAATTACCTCGATGGCCTGTTGCCGCCGTTCTTCAAGGCGCTGGTGCAACATACGGCCGACTCCAACTATTCCTGGCACACCCCGGGGCACGGCGGTGGCGTGGCCTATCGCAAGAGCCCGGTGGGCCAGGCGTTCCATCAGTTCTTCGGCGAGAACACCTTGCGTTCGGACCTGTCGGTGTCGGTCCCGGAGCTGGGCTCGCTGCTCGATCACACCGGGCCCCTGGCGGAAGCCGAGGCGCGGGCGGCGCGCAATTTCGGCGCTGACCATACCTTTTTCGTGATCAACGGCACCTCGACCGCCAACAAGATCGTCTGGCACTCCATGGTCGGTCGCGATGACCTGGTGCTGGTGGATCGCAACTGCCACAAGTCGGTGTTGCACGCGATCATCATGACCGGCGCGATCCCGCTGTTCCTCTGTCCGGAGCGCAACGAGCTGGGGATCATCGGCCCCATCCCCCTGAGCGAATTCAGCCGCGAGTCGATCCAGGCCAAGATCGACGCCAACCCGCTGACCCAGGGCCGGCCGGCCAAGGTCAAGCTGGCGGTGGTCACCAACTCGACCTACGACGGCCTCTGCTACAACGCCGAGCTGATCAAGCAGAGCCTGGGCAACAGCGTCGAGGTGCTGCATTTCGACGAAGCCTGGTACGCCTACGCGGCCTTCCATGAGTTCTTCGAGGGGCGTTACGGCATGGGCACCTCGCGCAGCGCCGACAGCCCGCTGGTGTTCACTACCCATTCCACCCACAAGCTGCTGGCGGCCTTCAGCCAGGCCTCGATGATCCATGTGCAGGATGGCGGCGCCCGGCAGTTGGACCGCGACCGCTTCAACGAAGCCTTCATGATGCACATCTCCACCTCGCCGCAGTACAGCATCATCGCCTCGCTGGACGTGGCCTCGGCGATGATGGAAGGGCCGGCGGGGCGTTCGCTGCTGCAGGAAATGTTCGACGAGGCCCTGAGCTTCCGCCGGGCCCTGGCCAACCTGCGCCAGCACATCGCCGTGGACGACTGGTGGTTTTCCATCTGGCAGCCGGAGCGGGTGGAAGGCATCGACCAGGTCAGCACCGCGGACTGGCTGCTGGAGCCTGAAGGCGAGTGGCACGGGTTCGCCGGGGTGACCGACGACTATGTGCTGCTGGACCCGATCAAGGTCACCCTGGTGATGCCCGGGCTCACCGCTGGCGGTGCCCTGAGCGAGCGCGGGATACCGGCGGCGGTGGTCAGCAAGTTCCTCTGGGAGCGCGGCCTGGTGGTGGAAAAGACCGGCCTGTATTCGTTCCTGGTGCTGTTTTCCATGGGCATCACCAAAGGCAAGTGGAGCACGCTGCTGACCGAGCTGCTGGAGTTCAAGCGCAACTACGACGCCAATGTCAGCCTCGCCGCCTGCCTGCCGAGCATCGCCCAGCAGGACATGGCGCGCTACCAGGGCATGGGCCTGCGCGACCTCTGCGATCAGTTGCATGCCTGCTACCGCAGCAATGCCACGGCCAAGCACCTCAAGCGCATGTACACCGTGCTGCCCGAGGTGGCGATGAAGCCCGCCGACGCCTACGATCAGTTGGTGCGGGGCGAGGTCGAGGCGGTGTCCATCGATGCCCTCGCCGGGCGGGTGGCGGCGGTGATGCTGGTGCCATACCCGCCGGGTATTCCGCTGATCATGCCGGGCGAGCGCTTCACCGAGTCGACCCGCTCGATCATCGATTACCTGGCTTTCGCCCGTACGTTCGATAGCAGCTTTCCCGGCTTTGTCGCGGATGTGCATGGATTGCAGCATGAAGACGAAGGCAATGGGCGGCAGTACACCGTCGATTGCATCAAGGTTTGAGGACGTTTCCCGCTATGCAGCCAATGATCAACCCCAAGTACCCCGGCCTGTCGGTACGCGTCGCCGACGACGGTTTCGCCGCGTATGTCTGGGGCAGCGACTTCAGCTTCGAAGTCAGCGCCTATGCCCAGGCACAGAGTGAGCAGGTGGTGGCCAAGTGGCCGTTGCACCACATCACTCCGTACCGCAAGTGCTACGGCATCGACCCCGAAGAGTTCAGCAGCTATCGCGATGCCGCCGACAGTGCGGTGTTCATGGCCTACCTGGATGACGAGCCGGTCGGCCATGTGGTGGTCAGCACCAACTGGAACGGTTACGCCCATATCGACGAGCTGGCGGTGCATGCGCCGGCGCGGCGTCACGGGGTGGCCAAGGCCCTGCTGGATGTGGCGCAGTTCTGGAGCCGCAAGAAAAAACTGCCGGGCATCATGCTCGAGACCCAGAACAACAACCTTGGGGCCTGCCGCCTGTACGAGCGCTGCGGTTATGTGGTCGGCGGCATCGATCACCTGCGTTACCGCGGGATTGATCCGACCACCGCCGAGGTGGCGATTTTCTGGTATCGGTTGTTCAACGACGAGCTGGCGCGGGAAGCCGGGGTCTAGCCGGCCAGCATGCCTTCAGCCTTTTCCGTCAGGGTTTCCAGCAGCGCCTCCAGGGTGGGCGAGGAGGGGGTGCCGCTGCGGGTCAGGGCATAGAGGGTGACCGGGATCGGTGGCGACAGCGGGCAGACGTCCAGGCCGCCCTCGCGCGCGCCCAGTGCGGTGAAGGGGTCGACAATCGCCAGGCCTTCGCCGGCCTCGACCATGCTGCGCATCATCTGGTGGGTCTGTACCCGGGTGTGGATAGTCGGGCTCGGGCGCAGGTTCTGCAGCTTGCTGTCCAGGGCCACGCTCAGCGGGTCCTGGCCTTCCAGGCCAACCATGGCCTGGCCCGCCAGGTCCTGCAGGGAAATGTACTTCTGCTTCGGTTGCAGCCAGCCGTGCGGGGCCAGCAGTTGCAGCTTGCCCTGGGCCAGGGCGACGCACTGGATATCGGGGTGATCGGGGTTGTGCAGGCTCAGGCCCAGGTCGCCTTCGCGCAGCAACAGGCTCTTGACCATGTCGCGGGTGCCCTGGCTGGCGAGGTTGCACGGGGTATCGGGAAAACGCCGGCGCAGGGCGGCGATGCTCTGTGGCAACAGTTGCTGGGCCAGGGGCGGGGTGCCGATGATGCGCAAGGGCGGCGCCTGGTATTGCTTCAGGCTGTCGGCCAGGCGTTGCACGGGTTCGAAGGCGTCATACAGGGTGGCGATCGCCGGCTGTAGCTCGCGGGCCTCCCGGGTGGCTTGCAGGCGTCCGCGGACACTGGCGAAGAGCATGAAACCCGATTGGCTTTCGGCGTCGCGCAGGATCGTTTCCACCTCGGCCACCGGCAGTCGCAGCAGCTCGGCGGCCGTGCCCAGGTGTCCGGTTTGCAGGAGCGCCTGAATCACTTCGATATGACGTAAACGCATGCTTGAAGTCCATGTCCAGCCGGTGAGGGATTCACACTGAATCCTAACTCATGTCCGCGCATATGACTTCTGCTCATAACGGCACGTTATGAAGGAAGGATGGTCTCGGGTTCGCGAATGAGGGTGACGCCCGATTGCACGAGGAGAAACTGGTTGTCGTCCATTTTGTTGACGCGGTCGCCAATGGCCAGGCGATAGGTGGTAACGGGCTCCGAGCCGGCGATGCCGTCTGGCGACGGGGTGGATTCCTGGAACTCATGCACCGAATAGACCCGGCCTTCCGCGTCCCTGGCATGAAATTGTCCGACGAGTACTGCTGCCATCTTTAGAGCCTCTGGAGATAAAACACTCAATTTGCGGTCCTGTAGACCCTGCCTGGGCGAAGTAAGTTTAGCGGCGGAAAAAAAATAGTCCGCGGTCCTGATTGCAACTGGCGTGCAGCGGAGCGAGGGCCTGGAAAAGCCCACGGAATTTCCTGTGGCGGGGTGGCTGTGGTCGGGGTGGATCATCTATAACTACCAGCCTCCTTAACCAGAAGTCGGGGATTCACTATGAGCAACGTCTACACGATTGCAGTGCTGGTTGGCAGCCTGAGAAAGGCCTCGATCAACCGGAAAGTGGCGCTGGCCCTGGCCGAACTGGCGCCGGCCAACCTGCGGTTGCAGATTGTCGAGATCGGCGACCTGCCGCTCTACAACGAAGACATCGATGTGGATCCGCCGGCCGCCTACAAGGTGTTCCGCGAGCAGGTCAGCGCCGCCGATGCCGTGCTGTTCGTCACTCCGGAATACAACCGCTCGGTTCCCGCACCCATGAAAAACGCCATCGACGTGGGGTCGCGCCCCTACGGCAAGAGCGCCTGGAACGGCAAGCCGGGGGCGGTGATCAGCGCATCCCCGGGCGCTATCGGCGGTTTTGGCGCCAACCATCACCTGCGCCAGTCCCTGGTGTTCCTCAATGTACCGTGCATGCAGCAGCCGGAAGCCTACCTGAGCGGCGCCGGTTCGGCCTTCGACGAGGCGGGCAAGCTGTCCGAGTCGCTCAAGCCGTTCCTGGAGAAGTTCATCAACGCCTACGCGCAGTGGGTCGAGCAGCACAAAAAGCTCTGATCCTGGCACCGCGGGAGTCGGCCAGCCGGCTTCCGCGGGTGATGGGATATTCCTCTCGTCGTGAGAAAAGCGCTTTACCGCATATCTGAATATTCATATATTCGCCGCTCCAACTGCCTGGAGTGGCCCTGGTGTCCGACGCTCTCAACCCCGCCGAACTGTTCAAGGCGCTTGCCGACGAAACCCGCAGTCGCATCGCCTTGCTCGTGACCCGCGAAGGCGAGTTGTGTGTCTGTGAGTTGACCGCCGCCCTGGGCCAGAGCCAGCCGAAGATCTCCCGGCACCTGGCGCTGTTGCGCAGTTGCGGCCTGCTGGCCGACCGCCGCCAGGGGCAATGGATCTACTACCGGCTGCACCCGCAATTGTCACCCTGGGTGACCACATTGCTGCAGGACACGCTGGAGGCCAACAGCCCCTGGCTGCAGGCTGACCTGCAACGCCTGCAGACCATGGCCGATCGTCCCGATCGCCCCGTGCGCTGCTGCTGAATTCCCATCCACCTCACTTTTCCTGTTCAAGGCTGCCCGGCATGCTGACTGCTTCATTGATTTTCCTGCTGACCATTACCCTGGTGATCTGGCAGCCCAAGGGCCTCGGCGTGGGCTGGAGCGCGGTGTTCGGCGCGGTGCTGGCGTTGCTGTTCGGGGTGGTACAACTGACGGACATTCCGGTGGTCTGGCAGATCATCTGGAACGCCACCGGCACCTTCGTGGCCTTGATCATCATCAGCCTGCTGCTCGACGAGGCCGGGTTTTTCGCCTGGGCGGCCTTGCATGTGGCGCGCTGGGGGCAGGGCAGCGGGCGCAAGCTGTTTGCCTTCATGGTGCTACTGGGGGCGCTGGTGTCGGCGCTGTTCGCCAACGACGGGGCGGCGCTGATTCTCACGCCGATCGTAATCTCCATGCTGCTGGCGTTGCGCTTCTCCCGGGCGGCGACCCTGGCGTTCGTCATGGGCGCCGGGTTCATCGCCGATACCGCGAGCCTGCCGCTGGTGGTGTCGAACCTGGTGAACATCGTTTCCGCGGACTTCTTCAATATCGGCTTCAACCAGTACGCCGCAGTGATGCTGCCGGTGAACCTGGTCAGCGTGGCCGCGACCCTGGCGGTGCTGCTGTGGTTCTTCCGCCGCGACATTCCGCAGGCCTACAACCCCGAGGAACTGGAGCCGCCCGCCAGCGCGATCCACGACAAGGCCACCTTTGTCGCCGGCTGGTGGGTGCTGGTCATCCTGCTGCTGGGCTGTTTTGCCCTGGAGCCGCTGGGCATTCCCATCAGCGCGATTTCGGCGGTGTGCGCGGCCTTGCTGCTGGGCATCGCGGCCAAGGGCCACAAGATTTCGACGCGCAAGGTGCTCAAGGAAGCGCCGTGGCAGATCGTGATTTTCTCCCTCGGCATGTACCTGGTTGTGTACGGCCTGCGTAATGCCGGGCTGACCACCCACTTGGCCGGCTGGCTCGACCGCTTCGCCGACTACGGCATCTGGGGCGCGGCCATGGGCACCGGGCTGCTGACCGCGGTCCTGTCATCGATCATGAACAACCTGCCGACGGTGCTGATCGGCGCGCTGTCCATCGACGCCAGCCAGGCCAGCGGCGTGATCAAGGACGCGATGATCTACGCCAACGTGATCGGCAGCGACCTGGGGCCGAAGATCACTCCGATCGGCAGCCTGGCCACCTTGCTCTGGCTGCACGTGCTGGATCGCAAGGACATCCATATCGGCTGGGGCCGCTACTTCAAGGTCGGCATCGTGCTGACCCTGCCGGTGCTGCTGGTGACCCTGGCGGCGCTGGCCCTGCGCTTGTCGGTGACGTGAGGGGCAGGTTCGTATTCGTCGAAAACCCGCATCCACCACGTAACCTGTAGGAGCGAGCTTGCTCGCGAAGTGTCGTATCTGGCACCCCGCGTTGCCCCTATCGCGAGCAAGCTCGCTCCTACAGGTTCGGTGTTTGGCGCAGTTGAAGGAGTTATAGAAGCTCAACTCGCCCCCGGCACATTCGGCCAGAGGTCCGCCACCAGGAACAGGCGTTCGGCTTCCTCCCAGTCGCCGGCGCGGTTTTCCGTGAGGCGCACCAGCAGTTGCGCCGGGGCGTGCGGGTCGAGTTCCTCCAGCCAGGCTTGCAGCTGTGGGGCGCTCCAGGTTTGTTCCGCCGGGTAGGACGCGGGCGCCAGCCAGGCCTGGCGTGGCAAGGGTTGCCAGCGCCCGGGCGGGCTTTGCGCGATAAAGGCTGGCCAGTCGCGCTGGTGCAGCCAACGCCCGCGCAGGTGCTGCGGGTGGGCGCCGCGGGGCGGTTGCGTGGTGCCGGGCCAGGGGTAGAGCAGGTAGCCGCCGAGCCACAGGTGGGCGCTGAAGTCCTGGATATCCATGGCCGCCAGCACTTCCAGGCTGTCGGCGCGGGCGGAGATCGGCAACTGGTGTTCGTTCAGGTGCGCCAGCTTGCGGTCCAGGCGATCGTGGCAGCCGGGGCCCAGCCACAACGCGGTGTTCGTGCCGTTGCCATGTTGCGGGCCGAGGTAGAGCTTGATCGCCAGTTCCAGATGGTGAATGCCGTCGCGATCGCGCAGCAGCATGTCCAGTTCACCCAGGGTGTGGCCGGCGCGACGGATCGGCAGGTTGGCCGCCAGCAGCTCGACGCCGGGCGCGTGCTGTACGGCAAATTGCCACAGGCGTTCGTAGTACAGCCCCAGGCGTTTGGTCGGCCCGAGGGCCAGCCAGCGGCGCAGGGCGCGGCCGTCCTGGTCCAGCTGGCGCAACCAGTGCGCCAGCAACTGCGGCGCCTGCACCCAGTCGCTGCCGGCCAGTGGATGGCGCTGCGGCCAGGGCGTCTGGTCGAGCATCGGCGGCGCGAGGATGACCCAGGCCAGGTCGCGCACTTCAGGGTGGCGCAACTGGCGGGGGAGGTCGAGCAAGCCGGGAAACAGGATCATTCTGCGAGCATAGCGCCTAACGTCGAGGCTGAAAGGATTTTGTCTATGGCCGGCTTTCGCCCATAATCTCTGCTTTGCCCGTCCCAGAACCCCTGCAGGAGCCCCATGGAGCAATTTCGCAATATCGGCATTATCGGTCGCCTGGGCAGTTCGCAGGTGCTGGACACAGTTCGCCGACTGAAAAAGTTTCTGCTCGCCCGCCACCTGCATGTGATCCTCGAAGACACCATCGCCGAAGTGCTGCCCGGCCACGGCCTGCAGACCTCCTCGCGCAAGCTGCTCGGCGAAGTCTGCGACATGGTGATCGTGGTCGGCGGCGACGGCAGCCTGCTGGGCGCGGCCCGTGCCCTGGCGCGCCACAACATTCCGGTGCTGGGGATCAACCGCGGCAGCCTGGGCTTCCTCACCGACATTCGTCCGGACGAGCTGGAAGTCAAGGTCGCCGAAGTCCTCGACGGCCATTACCTGGTGGAAAACCGTTTCCTGCTGCAGGCCGAAGTGCGGCGCCACGCCGAAGCCATCGGCCAGGGCGATGCACTGAACGATGTGGTGCTGCACCCGGGCAAGTCGACGCGGATGATCGAGTTCGAGATCTACATCGACGGCCAGTTCGTCTGCAGCCAGAAGGCCGACGGCCTGATCGTCGCCACGCCGACCGGCTCCACCGCCTACGCCTTGTCCGCCGGCGGGCCGATCATGCATCCCAAGCTCGACGCCATTGTGATTGTGCCGATGTACCCCCATACCTTGTCGGGAAGGCCGATCGTGGTCGATGGCAACAGCGAGCTGAAAATCGTCGTGTCCAAGGATATGCAGATCTACCCGCAGGTTTCCTGCGACGGGCAGAACCATTTCACCTGTGCCCCCGGTGACACCATCACTGTCAGCAAGAAGGCGCAGAAACTGCGCCTGATCCATCCGCTGGACCACAACTATTACGAGGTCTGCCGGACCAAGCTCGGCTGGGGCAGCCGACTGGGTGGTGGAGGCGACTGATGCTCGATCCCGCGCGAAGTTATGACCTGATCGGTGATGTGCACGGTTGCGCCCTGACCCTCGAACACCTGCTGGACAAGCTCGGTTATCGCAAGCAGGGCGGCGTCTGGCGGCATCCGTCGCGCATGGCGGTGTTCCTCGGCGACATCATCGACCGCGGCCCACGGATCCGCGAAGCCTTGCACATCGTCCACGACATGGTCGAGGCCGGCCAGGCGCTGTGCGTCATGGGTAACCATGAGTTCAACGCCCTGGGCTGGGTCACCCCGGCAGCGCCCGGCGGCGGCAGGCATTTCGTGCGCGAACACACGCCGCGCCATGCCCGGCTGATCAATGAGACCCTGGCGCAATTCGAGCAGTACCCCAAGGACTGGCACGATTTCCTCGACTGGTTCTACCAGATGCCGCTGTTCATCGACGCCGGGCGTTTTCGCGTGGTGCATGCCTGCTGGGACGCCGGCCTGATCGAACCGCTGCGGGCGCAATACCCCGACGGCTGCATCGACGAGCACTTCCTCCAGGCCTCGGCGGTACCCGGCAGCTTCGCCAATAACGTGTTCGACCGCCTGCTGCGCGGCACCGACATGCGCCTGCCCCATGGCCTGACCATGACCAGCGGCGATGGCCTGACCCGTTCGTTCTTCCGCACCAAGTTCTGGGAAGACGACCCGCAGACCTACGGCGACATCGTGTTCCAGCCCGATGCGCTGCCCGAGCCGGTAGCTCGCACGCCGCTGTCCTCGGCGGAGAAAAACAACCTGCTGCGCTACGGCGTCGATGAGCCGTTGCTGTTCGTCGGCCATTACTGGCGCAGCGGCAAACCGGCGCCGATTCGCTCGAACCTGGCCTGCCTGGATTACAGCGCGGTGCTCTACGGCAAGCTGGTGGCTTATCGCCTGGACCAGGAAACCCGCCTGGACCCGGACAAATTCGTCTGGGTCTATGTCGAGCGACCGGAGGAGCAGCAATGAGTGCGGTTGCGGTATTGCGTCTGCCGTTGAATGTGGACCTGAGTGGCTTCGTCAAACTGTTGCAGCGCATGCAGGTGCCGCACCGGGTCAGCGAGGAAGCGGGGGAGCAGGTGCTCTGGGTGCCGGATGCCATCAGCGAGGACGTGCGTTCGTTGTACGAGCGTTTTCCGGCGGGCGATCCCGAGCAGCAACTGGACATCCCCGAGGCCGGCGCCGCCCTGCGTCGTCCGGGGTTCGTCGAGCAACTGCGGCGTAGCCCGGCCACCGCGCTGATCCTGCTGCTGAGCCTGATTGTTGCCGCCTTGACTTTGCTCGGTGAAAACCTTGGCACCCTGCGCTGGCTGACTTTCCTCGAGTTCCGCGTGGTCGGCGACTACATCCAGTTCACGCCCCTGGCCGACAGCCTGGCGGCGGGGCAGTGGTGGCGCCTGGTCACGCCGATGCTGATTCACTTCGGCTTCCTGCACATCGCCATGAACGGCATGTGGTACTGGGAGCTGGGGCGGCGCATCGAACAGCGCCAGGGCAGCATCAACCTGCTGGGCCTGACGTTGCTGTTCAGCCTGGTGTCGAACTACGCGCAATACCTGTTCAGCGGGCCGAGCCTGTTCGGCGGCCTGTCCGGCGTGCTCTACGGCCTGCTCGGGCATTGCTGGATCTATCAGTTGCTGTCGCCCA
Organism: Pseudomonas sp. T8; assembly: GCF_024610635.1. Classification (NCBI taxonomy): domain Bacteria; kingdom Pseudomonadati; phylum Pseudomonadota; class Gammaproteobacteria; order Pseudomonadales; family Pseudomonadaceae; genus Pseudomonas; species Pseudomonas sp. T8. Next base: position 1,271,211 of record NZ_CP102374.1, on the reverse strand, counting down.
ACCCGGCCTATCGCCTGCCTCGCGGAGTCCTGGCGATGATGCTGGTGTGGTTGCTGATCTGTATGTCGGGGCTGATCTCGGTGATCGGCTTCGGTGAAATCGCCAACGCCGCCCACGTCGGCGGGTTGCTCGTCGGATGCCTCACAGGTTTGTTGGGCGGCTTGTACAGTCGCCGTAAACTGGCCCTCTAATGCTGGAGACCGCTTATGTCGTCGTTTGTTGAAATGATTGAAAACATCACCCCGGACATCTACCAGAGCCTGAAACTGGCGGTAGAGATCGGCAAATGGTCCGATGGCCGCAAGCTCACCGCCGAGCAGCGCGAGTTGTCCCTGCAGGCGATGATCGCCTGGGAAATGCAGAACCTGCCCGAAGAGCAGCGCACCGGCTACATGGGCCCGCAGGAGTGTGCCTCGAAGTCGATCGAAGTGCCGAACATCCTGTTCAAGTCGGATGCCATCCATTGATCGAAATTGGCCGTGGCTCCATCAGTAAAATGTCGGCGCGCCTGGACGGGGCGGATGTCCAGTACGCCTTTCGTCTTGGCGACACCGAGGTGCCGGTCAATCCATTGATCGGCAGCACCGTGCGCCTGGAATACCTGGGGGCGATCCACTGCACCCATTGCGGGCGCAAGACCAAGACCAGCTTCAGCCAGGGTTACTGCTACCCGTGCATGACCAAGCTGGCCCAGTGCGATGTCTGCATCATGAGCCCGGAACGCTGCCACTACGACGCCGGCACTTGCCGCGAGCCGTCCTGGGGCGAGCAGTTCTGCATGACCGACCACGTGGTGTACCTGGCCAACTCGTCGGGGATCAAGGTCGGCATTACCCGCGCCACCCAGCTACCGACCCGCTGGCTCGACCAGGGCGCCAGCCAGGCGTTGCCGATCATGCGCGTGGCGACCCGCCAGCAGTCCGGTTTCGTCGAGGACCTGTTCCGCACCCAGGTGGCCGACAAGACCAACTGGCGCGCCTTGCTCAAGGGCGACGCCGAGGCGGTGGACCTGGCGCAGGTGCGCGACCAGCTGTTCGCCTCCTGCGCCGAGGGCCTGCGCGCCTTGCAGGAACGCTTCGGCCTGCAGGCGATCCAACCGGTCAGCGATGTCGAGCCGATCGAGATCCGCTACCCGGTCGAGCAGTACCCGGCCAAGATCGTCAGCTTCAACCTGGACAAGAACCCGATTGCCGAAGGCACGCTGCTGGGGATCAAGGGCCAATACCTGATCTTCGATACCGGCGTGATCAATATTCGTAAATACACGGCCTACCAGCTCGCCGTGCATCAGTAGAAGGATTCGACGCATGCGCACCGAACAACCGAAGATGATTTACCTGAAGGACTATCAGGCGCCCGAGTACCTGATCGACGAAACACACCTGACCTTCGAGTTGTTCGAGGACCACAGCCTGGTCCATGCGCAACTGGTGATGCGCCGCAACCCAGTGCATGGCGGTGGCCTGCCGCCGCTGGTGCTCGACGGCCAGCAGCTGGAACTGCTGTCGGTGTCCCTGGGCGACCGCGAGCTGACGGCCGCGGATTACCAGCTGAGCGCCAACCACCTGACCCTGCAGCCGACCAGCGAATCCTTCACTGTCGACACCAGCGTCAAGATCCACCCGGAAAGCAACACCGCCCTGGAAGGCCTGTACAAGTCCAGCGGCATGTTCTGCACCCAGTGCGAGGCCGAGGGCTTTCGCAAGATCACGTACTACCTCGACCGCCCGGACGTGATGAGCAAGTTCACCACCACAGTGGTCGCCGAGCAGCACAGCTATCCGGTGCTGCTGTCCAACGGCAACCCGATCGCCAGCGGGCCGGGCGAAGACGGCCGGCACTGGGCGACCTGGGAAGACCCGTTCATGAAGCCGGCCTACCTGTTCGCCCTGGTGGCGGGCGATCTGTGGTGTGTCGAGGACAGCTTCACCACCATGAACCAGCGCGAGGTCGCGCTGCGCATCTACGTCGAGCCGGAAAACATCGACAAGTGCCAGCACGCCATGACCAGCTTGAAGAAGTCCATGCGCTGGGATGAACAGACCTACGGCCGTGAGTACGACCTGGACATCTTCATGATCGTCGCGGTCAACGACTTCAACATGGGCGCTATGGAGAACAAGGGCCTCAACATCTTCAACTCCAGCGCCGTGCTGGCCCGCGCCGAAACCGCCACCGACGCCGCGCACCAGCGGGTCGAGGCGATCGTCGCCCACGAATACTTCCACAACTGGTCGGGCAACCGCGTGACCTGCCGCGACTGGTTCCAGCTGTCGCTCAAGGAAGGCTTCACGGTATTCCGCGATGCCGGCTTCTCCTCGGACATGAACTCGCGCACGGTCAAGCGCATCCAGGACGTGGCCTACCTGCGCACCCACCAGTTCGCCGAAGACGCCGGCCCCATGGCTCACGCCGTGCGCCCGGAAAGTTTTATCGAGATCTCCAACTTCTACACCCTGACCGTGTACGAGAAGGGCTCGGAAGTGGTCGGCATGATCCGCACCCTGGTGGGCGCCGAAGGCTTCCGCAAGGGCAGCGACCTGTACTTCGAGCGCCACGACGGCCAGGCCGTGACCTGCGACGATTTCGTCAAGGCCATGGAAGACGCCAACGGCATCGACCTCGCCCAGTTCAAGCGCTGGTACAGCCAGGCCGGTACCCCGCGCCTGGCGGTCAGCGAGGCCTATGACGCGGCGGCGAAGACCTACAGCCTGACCTTCCGCCAGAGCTGCCCGCAAACCCCGGACAAGGTGGAAAAGCTGCCGTTCGTGATTCCGGTCGAGCTGGGCCTGCTGGACGCCAAGGGCGCGGCCATTGCCCTGCGCCTGGCCGGCGAATCCGCCGCGCAAGGCACTTCGCGGGTGATCTCGGTGACCGAGGCCGAGCAGACCTTCACCTTCGTCGACATCGCCGAACAACCGCTGCCGTCCTTGCTGCGCGGCTTCTCGGCGCCGGTGAAGCTGAGCTTCCCGTATAACCGCGACCAGCTGATGTTCCTCATGCAGCACGACAGCGACGGCTTCAACCGTTGGGACGCCGGCCAGCAACTGGCGGTGCAGGTGCTGCAAGACCTGATTGCCCAGCACCAGCAGGGCCAGGCACTGGTGCTGGACCAGCGTCTGGTCACCGCGCTGGCGACGCTGCTGGCCGACGACAGCCTGGACCAGGCCATGGTCGCGGAAATGCTCTCGCTGCCGGGCGAGGCCTACCTGACCGAGATCAGCGAAGTGGCGGATGTCGAGGCCATTCATGCGGCGCGCGAGTTCGCTCGCCAGCAATTGGCCGATAGCCTGTTCAACGCGCTGTGGAAGCGTTACCAGGCCAATCGCGAGGTCTCTCGGAGCACCGACTATGTCGCCGAGTCCGCGCACTTCGCCCGTCGCGCCCTGCAAAACATCGCGCTGTCGTACCTGATGCTCACCGAGAAGCCGCAAGTGCTGGCGGCGGCCATCGAGCAGTTCGACGCCGCCGACAACATGACCGAGCGCCTGACAGCGCTGGCGGTGCTGGTCAACTCGCCGTTCGAGGCCGAGAAGGCCAAGGCCCTGGCGGTGTTCGCCGAGCACTTCAAGGACAATGCCCTGGTCATGGACCAGTGGTTCAGCGTCCAGGCCGGCAGCACGCTGCCGGGCGGGCTGGAGCGGGTCAAGGCGCTGATGCAGCACCCGGCGTTCAACATCAAGAACCCGAACAAGGTGCGCGCCCTGATCGGCGCCTTCGCCGGCCAGAACCTGATCAACTTCCACGCCGCGGACGGCTCCGGCTACCGTTTCCTGGCCGACCTGGTGATCCAGCTCAACGGCTTCAACCCGCAGATCGCCTCGCGGCAACTGGCGCCGCTGACCCGCTGGCGCAAATACGACAGCGCCCGCCAGGCGCTGATGAAAGGCGAGCTGGAACGCATCCGCGCCTCCGGTGAGCTGTCCAGCGATGTGTTCGAAGTGGTCAGCAAAAGCCTGGCCTGACCCTTGTAGGAGCGGCCGGTCGACGCTCGATTGCTCGCGAAAAAACTCAAGCCAACGCGCGGCCCCAGATGCCGCGCGTTGTCGTTCAGGTCTTATCGCGAGCAATCGAGCGTCGACCGGCCGCTCCTACAGGGGAGTGGAGCTGTCCGGCTCGCTCTGCAAGGCGTCAGGCAGATCCCGGTGATAGTTCTGCGCGCCGATGGCGTGCAGGATGCCGACCCGTTCAAGCTTGGTGTGGACCTTGAGGTTGGCTTCGCACAGCTTCACCACAATCCCGCGCTTGTGCAGCTGGCCTATCACTTCCTCCAGCATCTGCAAGCCCGTGATGTCCATGAAGGGCACGTGTCTCAGGCGAATGATCAGCACCTGCGGGTCGCTGTGGGTCTGCGCCAGCGCGCGCTCGAAAGTCTCCGCGGCACCAAAGAACAGCGGCCCCTCGATGGTGTAGATCAGCACGCCCGGTGGCAGATGCAACTGGCCGTTGCCGTGCAGCTCGTGTTGCAGGTCCTGCTCCACCACCTGTTGCACCTCCACCGAGGAGGCCATGCGCCGCAGGAAGTGCAGCATCGCCAGGATCACCCCGATATTCACCGCGATCACCAGATCGCTGAACACCGTGAGGACAAAGGTGGCCAGCAGAATCGCCACGTCCGCCCGGGGCGCCCGTTGCACCATGCGCTTGAAGTGGTGCAGTTCGCTCATGTTGTAGGCCACCACGAACAGGATCGCCGCCAGGGCGCACAGCGGGATATTGGCCGCCAGTGGCGCGAGAAACAGGATGATCAGCACCAGGACCAGCGCGTGGATGATGCCCGCCAGCGGGCTGCTGCCGCCGTTGCGGATATTGGTTGCGGTGCGGGCAATCGCGCCGGTGGCGGCGAATCCGCCGAACAGCGGGGTGGCCAGGTTGGCGATGCCCTGGCCGATCAGTTCCTGGTTGGAGTCGTGGCGGGTGCCGGCCATGCCGTCGGCCACCACCGCCGACAACAGCGACTCGATGGCGCCGAGCATGGCGATGGCGAAGGCCGGACCGATCAGGTCCAGCACTCGCGGCAGGCTGATTTCAGGCAGCTGCAACGCCGGCAACCCCTGGGGAATACCGCCGAAGGCGCTGCCGATGGTGGCCACGCCGTCGAACTGGAACAGGGACTGCAGGGCCGTGGCCAGGGTCATGGCGACCAGCGGCGCCGGCAGGCGTTTGAGCTGCGCGATCCTCGGCACGCCCCACAACAGCGCCAGGCTGAGCAGGGCTAGCAGGGTGGTGGCCAGGTGCAGGTCGGGCAGGGCCTGCAGCAGGTGCCAGAGTTTCTGGTGGAAGTACTCGCCGCCGACGGCGGGCAGGCCGAAGAAGTCCTTCCACTGGCTGACCCAGATGATCACCCCGATCCCGGCGGTAAAGCCGAGTATCACCGGGTCCGGGATGAATTTGATCAGCGCCCCGAGGCGACTGATGCCCAGCAGGAACAGGATGATCCCGGCCATCATGGTCGCCAGTTGCAGGCCGTCGACCCCGTACTTGGCGGTGACCCCGGCCAGAATCACGATAAAGGCCCCGGTGGGACCGGCGATCTGCAAGCGGCTGCCGCCGAACAGCGACACCAGCAGGCCGCCGACGATGGCGGTGTAGATCCCCTGTTCGGGCTTGACCCCGGAGGCGATGGCGAAGGCCATGGCCAGGGGCAGCGCCACCACGCCGACAATCACCCCGGACACCAGGTTGCGGGCCCAGTGCGCGCGTCCCAGCAATCCGGCTTTCCACGCCTCGCGTATGGCAATCATGGCTCACTCCCGACATCCGACTCGCAGATCACGCTGCTCATCATAGCCAAAGCCAGGAGGCGCGGCCCATGGCCTGAGTCAGTCTTTGCGCGACTATCGGCTGCAGCCACTGGGATCGAGGAGTGCAGTCCGCGGCGTTGGTGTTCTTGCCTCAGCTACGCTTCGTACACCACCCCCAGTATCGACTGAGCAGTCAGGTTCCAGGCTGGGGCGATGGTTAACAAAAGATAACGTGGTGTCGATTGTCAGACGTTTCGAAAGCCCGATAGGATAGGTCAGCTTCCGAAGGGGCTCTAGATTGCAGGTTTCAGGACATTGTCCTAACCGCCCCGAACGGCGCCCTGTAAAGGTTGAACGACCTAACAATAATAAATGGGGGAGAGGTCTATGAGTGAGCCTGTCATGGGTGTGAGTTCCTGCCGCCCGCCGGCCTTGCGCAGATTTGCGTTGCTGGCTACAGCGCTCTCGCTGTTGGGGGTCGCCCTGTTGTCGGCCCCGGTCCAGGCCGCCGCGTCCGCGGCGGACACTGTCTATTCCACCGAATCGGCCAAGGCCAGCAAGGGCCTGATGCTCGATGTCGTGCATGCCGGTCCGCGCCTGGTCGCCGTCGGCGATCGTGGGCACATTCTTTATTCCGACGACCAGGGCCAGACCTGGACCCAGGCCAAGGTGCCGACCCGGCAGCTGCTGACCGCGGTGTATTTCGTCGATGCCAAGCACGGTTGGGCCGTCGGCCACGATGCCCAGGTGCTCGCCAGCGAAGACGGTGGCCTGACCTGGACCAAGCAATTCGAAGACCTCAAGCGCGAAGCGCCGCTGCTGGACGTGTGGTTCCAGGACATCAGCAACGGTTTTGCCGTGGGCGCCTACGGCGCGCTGCTGGCCACCACCGACGGCGGTAAAACCTGGGAAGACGCCAGCGACCGCCTGGACAACGAAGACCAGTACCACCTCAACGCCATCGCTGCGGTGAAGGATTCCGGCCTGTTCATCGTCGGCGAGCAGGGCAGCATGTTCCGCTCCGCCGACTGGGGACAAACCTGGGAACGCCTCGAAGGCCCTTATGAAGGTTCGTTCTTCGGCGTGATCGGCACCGCCCAGCCCGCCACGCTGCTGGCCTACGGCCTGCGCGGCAACCTCTATCGCTCCACCGACTTCGGCAGCACTTGGGAGCAGGTCGAGCTCAAGGCCGCCCGCGGCAGCCTGGAGTTCGGCCTGTCCGGCGCCACGCTGCTGGACGACGGTTCGCTGGTGATCGTCGGCAACGGCGGCAGCGTGGTGCGCAGCACCGACAACGGCGTGACCTTCAGCGTCTACAACCGTCCGGACCGGATCTCCCTGGCAGCGGTGACGGCAGCCGGCAATGGCAACCTGATTCTGGCGGGGCAGGGCGGTGTGCGCTCGACCTCGTCGAATGGCGCCGATCTCGGAAAATAATCAGGGCAAGCAAGCCGGGCCAATAATAAGAAGGCGGGAACACTTCCATGAGCAGTCATCAAACCGACAAGGCGACGTTTCTCGAGCGTCTGATTTTCAACAACCGCCCGGCAGTGATCGTCATCTGCCTGCTGGTCAGCGTTTTCCTGTTCTGGCAGGCCACGCTGATCAAACCGTCCACCAGCTTCGAAAAAATGATCCCGCTCGAGCATCCCTTCATCGAGAAGATGATGGAGCATCGCAACGACCTGGCGAACCTGGGCAACACCGTGCGCATCTCGGTGGAAGCCAAGGACGGTGACATCTTCACCAAGGACTACATGGAGACGCTGCGGCAGATCCACGACGAGGTGTTCTACATCTCCGGCGTCGACCGCTCGGGCCTCAAGTCGCTGTGGAGCCCCAGCGTGCGCTGGACCGAGGTGACGGAGGAAGGCTTCGCCGGCGGCGAAGTGATCCCGCAGAGCTACAACGGCTCGGCCGACAGCCTCGACCTGCTGCGCAACAACGTGCTCAAGTCGGGCCAGGTCGGGCGCCTGGTGGCCAACGACTTCAAGTCGAGCATCGTCGACATTCCGCTGCTGGAGTCCTACCCGGACCCGCAGGACCAGGGCAAGCTGCTGGCCCTGGACTACCAGAAGTTCTCCCATGAGCTGGAAGAAAAGATCCGCGACAAGTTCGAGGCGCAGAACCCCAATGTGAAGATCCACATCGTCGGTTTCGCCAAGAAGGTCGGCGACCTGATCGACGGCCTGATCATGGTGGTGATGTTCTTCGGCGTCGCCTTCCTGATCACCCTGGTGCTGCTGTACTGGTTCACCTGGTGCATCCGCAGCACCATCGCCGTGCTCATCACCACCCTGGTGGCGGTGGTCTGGCAGCTGGGCCTGATGCACGCCGTGGGCTTCGGCCTCGACCCCTATTCGATGCTGGTGCCGTTCCTGATCTTCGCCATCGGCATTTCCCACGGGGTGCAGAAAATCAACGGTATCGCCCTGCAATCCAGCGGTGCCGACAACGCCCTGACCGCGGCCCGGCGTACCTTCCGCCAGCTGTTCCTGCCGGGGATGATCGCGATCCTCGCCGACGCCGTGGGCTTCATCACCCTGCTGATCATCGACATCGGGGTGATTCGCGAGCTGGCCATCGGCGCGTCCATCGGCGTGGCGGTGATCGTGTTCACCAACCTGATCCTGCTGCCGGTGGCGATTTCCTATGTCGGCATCAGCAAGCGCGCAATCGAGCGCAGCAAGAGGGACGCTACCCGCGAGCATCCGTTCTGGCGCCTGCTGTCGAACTTCGCCAGCCCGAAAGTCGCCCCGGTGTCGATCTTCCTGGCCCTGCTGGCCTTCGGTGGCGGCCTCTGGTACAGCCAGAACCTGAAGATCGGCGACCTCGACCAGGGCGCACCGGAGCTGCGTCCGGACTCGCGCTACAACAAGGACAACAACTTCATCATCAACAACTATTCCACCAGTTCCGACGTGCTGGTGGTGATGGTCAAGACCGCCTCCGAAGGCTGCTCGCGCTACGAAGCCATGGCGCCGATCGATGAGCTGATGTGGAAGATGCAGAACACCGAGGGCGTGCAATCGGCGATTTCCCTGGTGACCGTGTCCAAGCAGATGATCAAGGGCATGAACGAGGGCAACCTGAAATGGGAAACCCTGTCGCGCAACCCGGATGTGCTGAACAACTCCATCGCCCGCGCCGACGGCCTGTACAACAACAATTGCTCGCTGGCGCCGGTGCTGATCTTCCTCAACGACCACAAGGCCGAGACCCTCGACCGCGCGGTGCATGCGGTGCAGGAGTTCGCCAAGGAACACAACAAGGACGGCTTGGAGTTCCTGCTGGCGGCGGGTAACGCCGGGATCGAGGCGGCCACCAACGAAGTGATCAAGCGCTCGGAACTGACCATCCTGGTGCTGGTGTACATCTGCGTGGCGGTGATGTGCATGATCACCTTCCGCTCCTGGGCGGCGACCCTGTGCATCGTGTTGCCGCTGGTGCTGACCTCGGTGCTGGGCAACGCGCTGATGGCGTTCATGGGCATCGGCGTCAAGGTCGCGACCTTGCCGGTGGTGGCGCTCGGGGTGGGGATCGGCGTGGACTACGGGATCTACATCTACAGCCGCCTGGAAAGTTTCCTGCGTGCCGGTCTGCCGCTGCAGGAGGCCTACTACCAGACCCTGAAATCCACCGGCAAGGCGGTGCTGTTCACTGGCCTGTGCCTGGCCATCGGCGTCGCCACCTGGATCTTCTCGGCCATCAAGTTCCAGGCTGACATGGGCCTGATGCTGACCTTCATGCTCCTGTGGAACATGTTCGGCGCGCTGTGGCTGCTGCCGGCGCTGGCGCGATTCCTGATCAAGCCGGAGAAACTGGCGGGGCAGAAGGGCCACTCGCTGTTCGCCCACTAAGCTTCGAAGCGCCAAGCAAAACCGCGACCCAGGTCGCGGTTTTTTATTGCCCGGCCAGACACCACCGGCCCCTGTAGCCGCTGCCGAGCCCGCGAGGCTGCGATCGACCGGCACGGTCGCAGCGGTGTTCCTGGTGCAGGAGGGCCTTCGGCCCTGGCGCAGGCTTCGCCAGCGGCTACAGAATTTGTAGCAATGGTTCGTGCGAACTTTGCAATGCCACTACAGCCGCGCCGCGCCGGACCCGCTATCATGGCCGCTTTCCATTGCTGACTGACGACCATGACTGCCGCTACAGACACTTTGCTGACTGCCCTCCAAGCCTGCGACATGCTGGAAATCGACGGGCTGCATGCCTTCGACTTCACCCTTGACGACCAACAGCTGCTGATCGAATGCATGGACGGCCGTGCGGCCAAGCGCTGGAGTTTCAGCCTGGCCCAGGTCAACGCCGCGACCTTCGACGACACCCTGCAAAGCTGGACCATCGTCGGCGACTCCGGTGAGCACCGCCTGGTGTGCATGAGTGCTTTCAGTGCCCGTAACGATGAGGAGGATGAACATGAGGATGCGTAACTTCTGGCCACTGCTGATGGCTGGCAGTATCGGCGCCATGGCCGTGCAGGCCGCGCCGGTCGAGACCCAGGAACTGCTGGTCGGTTCCTACACCCAGGGCCAGAGCGAAGGCATCTACCGCCTCAAGTTCGACGGTCGCACCGGCAAGATCGAGGCCAAGCCGCTGCAGGTGGTCAAGAGCGCCAACCCGTCCTGGCTGACCCTGTCCAAGGACCAGAAGCAGCTGTTCGTGGTCAATGAGAACGGGCCTGGGCAAGCCGACCCGATCGGCCGGGTCAGCAGCTTCAGCATCGAAGCCAAGAGCCGCAAGCTGAACCCGATCAACCAGGTGCAGAGCCTGGGCAACGAGCCGACGCACTCGAGCCTGAGCGGCGATGGCCGCTACCTGTTCGTCAGCAACTACTCGGTGGTCGCGGATCCGGGCGGCAGCCTCGCGGTGTTGCCGGTCGGTACCGATGGCAAGCTGTCGCCGGTGGTCCAGCTCAGCAGCCACCCAGGCAGCCGGGTCAACCCCGAGCGCCAGGTGGCGGCCCACGTGCATTCGGTGGTGTCGTCGCCGGACGGCCAGTTCGTGTTCGCCAGCGACCTGGGCGCGGACAAGGTCTTCGTCTACCGCTACGACCCCAAGGCCAACGCCGAACGCCCACTGACCGCGGCCGAGCCGGCGTTCGTCGAGCTGCCGCCGGGCAGCGGCCCGCGCCACCTGCTGTTCAGCGCCGATGGCAAGCACGCCTACCTGACCCTGGAAATGAGCGCCCAGGTGGCGGTGTTCGACTACCAGGACGGCAAGCTGACCCAGAAGCAGATCCTCGACTTGACCAGCGGCGGCAAGGACAAGAAGGCGGCGGGTGCGCTGCATGCCTCCAAGGACGGCAAGTACCTGTACGTGAGCAACCGCGGCACGGCCAATCAGTTGCTGGTGTTCGCCATCGACGAAGCCACCGGCCAGCTCAAGGAGATCCAGCGGCGTTCGGTGGAGGGCGATCACCCGCGTGAGTTCAGCCTCGATCCGAGCAACAAGTACGTGCTGATCGGCAACCAGAAGAGCAACGAAATCGTGGTGATCGAGCGCGACGCCAAGACCGGTTTCCTCGGCAAGACCGTGCAGAAACTGCCGTTCGATTCACCCAGCGATATCAAATTCCTGGTGCGTCAATAGGCCGCAGGCCCCGGTTGACGGGGCCTGCGCCTTTCTATTAATGACGCTGATATCTGCTACTGCTGGAAAAAATTTCAACCCGCCAACCCTCGGGCGTAGTTTTGCTTCACGGCCCGGCGCATCAAGGCTTCCGGGCAAACAAGCCGACTGCATACGAGGGTTACCCAATGAACTTCAATCTCTTCTCCGTGATCGCCGCTTCCGCCATCTCCGCTACCGTGGCCCTGCCAGCCAGCGCCAACGTGGAAATCAGCGAGAAAAAATCCGCGACCAACACCTACACCCAGAAATACCTGCAACAGAGCGCCAACTTCTACGCCGCGCTGGATCACAAGATCCAACACTGAAATTCCCCGTACCGCCCAGGTATGCAGGAGCGAAGTCACTGGCTTCCCTGAATGGACTCGTTCATCCAGCGGACAGCAGTGATGTCGCTCCTGCATCACCTGTATGCGACGTTTTCCCCCATGCCAGGCAAATTAGCTTGGTAATGTCACATCGCCATATGTTTAAATTTGACGCTAATTAATTGACTCCTTCTTTCCAAGGATCGACAGCATGGCGATGCGTCTGGCAGTGGTTCTTCTGTTCCTCTATTCCACCCCGATTCTCTCGGCTGCCCAGCCTGTCGAAGGCGAGCCGGAAACCTCCCGCGAGCGAATGCTGACCCTGCTTGAGGGTTGATTGGCCGCGGACCAACGATCAATCCAACTGATGGTGACTATGCACCGAGGTTGTTTCTGCGGCGGGCGTTTTTAACGGATTCTGTGGGCACTGAAACATGCCCACGGAGACCACCATGGCCCACTCGATCCTCACCTCTGCCAAGCGCGGCGCCTATGTCGCCATTGGCCTGTACCTGGCCATGGTCCTCCTGGTCAGCCTCTCGGCCCAGACCCCGTCGACGGTGCAACCGCCGATCCAGGTCGCTTACCCGGCCATCCAGTTCGAACACCGCGCGCAAGCCGCCGAACAGGTCCCTGATGCGGGAGTGGCGCTGCTATGAAAGGACGCAGGTTCTGGGTCATTGCCGTCCTGGCGTTCATGACCAATGGCGCTTCCTTGCTGGGGATCGGGCAGGGCTCAGCGGGCTCGCTGGCCCGGGCCATCGAATGCAATCACAACATCGCCCACAACATTGAAACCGCCAAGGCCCAGGGCCTGCTGGCCGGCAACCCGCCAGCCAAGCCCAGGGCCGCGTTCTTCGGCCCGTTCAGCGTCGATTGCTCGGCGTTGCAGATGTGCAGTGTGCTGAGTTGAGCGCAACACAGTCTTCTGTAGGAGCTGCCGGTCGACGCTCGATTGCTCGCGATCGCTGCGCAGCAGCGCTCCATCCATCGCATCGCGTTATCGTTGCGGATTTATCGCGAGCAAGCTTCGCTCCTACATAACAGGTGTCAGGCTCAGGCCTTGGCCATGACTGCGACAAACAGCTCCGACTCCAGGAATCGCTGCAACCAGCGCTGCAGATTCCGGTAAGGCGCCTGCGCAAACCACTCGCGATCGACATGGGCGAACTGCCGCACGAAAGGCGCCAGGGCCATGTCCGCCAGGCTCGGGTGATCCGCCAGCAGGTAATCGCACTGGCTCAACAGCTCATCCAACTGCCGTAGAAATACTTCTCCCTGGCCGCGGTAATGCTCCATCGGCTGCTCGGGATAACGCTCGGCGTATTTGTAGCGATTGAGGTGCAGCTTGAACATCTGGTCGTTTTCCGCGATCAGCGCCTCGATCCGTTGCTGCGCCGGCCCATCGTCCTTCAGCAGCCAATCCTGCGGATCGTGCTGGGCCAGGGCCCAGCGCATGATGTCCAGGCTTTCGTCGATCACCCGTCCGTCAGCGTTGAGCACCGGCACCGTGCCCTTGGGCGACAGCGCCAGCATCTCGGCCGGCTTGGCCTTGAGGTTGACCTCGACTATCTCCAGCGGCACTCCGCTGTAGCGCAGCGCGAGGCGGGCGCGCATGGCGTAGGGGCAGCGGCGGAACGAATACAAAGTATTCATTTCACCTCCAGGGTGCTCAGGCCATTGCCTTGGCGCCGTACCTGGATCTGCACCGGAATCCGCTCGTGCATTTCCTGCACATGGGAAATCACCGCCACCTTGCGGCCCTGGGCCTGCAAGCCGTCGAGGGCGTCCATCGCCAGTTGCAGGGACTCCGGATCGAGGCTGCCGAAGCCTTCGTCGATAAACAGCGACTCGATCTTCAGCGTGCTGGAGGCCATGGACGCCAGGCCCAGGGCCAGCGCCAGGGACACCAGGAAGGTCTCGCCGCCGGACAGCGAATGCACCGAGCGCAGTTCATCGCCCATTTCCGTGTCCATTACCAGCAGGCCGAGCATGCTGCCGCCGCGCTTGAGGCGATAGCGCCGCACCAGCTGGCGCAGTTGCGCGTTGGCGTGATGCACCAGCAGATCGAGGTTGTAGGCCTGGGCGATCTTGCGGAAGGTGTCGCCGCTGGCCGAGCCGATCAAGGCATTGAGCCGCGCCCAGCGTTGCCATTCGGCGTAGGCCTGGGCGATCTGCTCGCCCAGCGCCTGGTTGGCGTCTTGCCGGCGCTGGTCCTCGGTCTGCTGGGCGCGCAGTTCGGCGCTCAGCTGTTCGCTGGCGGCCAGCTGGCTGTGCAGTTCGCTCAGGGCGCTGGCCAGTTGTTCGGCGTCGAGCTGGCCGTCGTGCTGGGCCTGATGGCTGTGCAGGCGTTGCTCGCGTTCGGTGACCAGGACCTTGGCCTGTTCCACTGCCTTTTCGCTCGCTTGCAGTTGTTGGCGCAACGCAGTGACCTGCTGGTCGTCGAGGCTGAGCAGCTGTTCCAGGCCGCCGTCGTCCAGTTCCGGGTGCTGCTGGCGCCAGTCGGCGATCTTGCTGCCCAGCGCCTGCTGTTCGGCTTCCAGGGCCAGCAGGCGTTCCTCCTTGCCTTGCAGTTCCGCGCCCAGCTGCACCAGCAGGCTACGAACTTCCTGCAACTGCTGGTTGGCCTGCACGTCGGCGGCGCGCGCCTGTTCCACGGCCTGTTCCAGATGTTGCTGCCACTGCTCGGCACTGGCGTGTTCGCCCAGCAATTGCGCGAGCTTGTTGCGGGCGGCCTGCTGCTGTTCGGCCAGGGTTTTGAATTGCTCCTGCGCGGCTTGCAGTTGCTGCACCCGGCTCTGCTGGCGGTCCTGTTCCTTGTCCAGGGCCAGCTGGCGCTGTTGCTGCTCCTGTTGTTCTTCCTTCTGCTGGTCGAGCTGTTCCAGGCGCTGCATCACCTGCTGGTCGATCTGCATAAAGGTCGCGGCCGGGTCGCTGCGCAGGGCTTCGAGGGTATCGGCCGGCAGCAGGGTGGCGAAGGCCGACAGTTCTTCCTCCAGGCGCTGGCGATCCGCGCCCAGCTGCTGTTGCTGCTGGGTCAGGTGTTGCGTGGCTTCCTGGCTGGCCTCGACCGCCGCTTGCAGTTGCTGTTGCAGGCGCCCGGCATCCTTTTGCAGTTTCAGCAGGGCGCCTTGGCGCTGTTCGTCCTGCTGGATGCTTTGGTTCAGCTGGCTCAGTTGCTGGTTCAGCCAGGCGTCGCGCTTGCCGGCGTCCTGGTCGAGCAGCGCCGCCGACAGCGGATGGGCTTCGATACTCGGCGCCAGGGCCTGCTGCTGGCTTGCCAGTTGCTCCTGTTGCTGGAGGAATTCCTTTTGCTGGGCGATCAGGCCGCCGACCTGGCTGCGCAGTTCGGCGAGCTTTTCCTTGAGTTCGTCCACCGCCTTGCGCGCGTTGGCTTCTTCGCTTTCGTCGTGGCGACCCAGGCTCTGCAACAGCGCCTCGGGCTGATGGTAGGGGTGCTCGTGGCTGCCGCAGACCGGGCAGGGCTGGTCGTCCTGCAACTGTTCGCGCAGCTCCTCGACACTGGCGCTGCGCGCCAGGCGCTGGCGTTCCAGCAGTTGCTGGGTCACCGTCAGGGTTTGTTCGGCGACCGTCAGTTCAGCCTTGCTCTGCAGGCCGATCCGGTTCAGCTCTTCGCGCTGGCGCGCCGCGGTCTGCTGCTTGTCCGCCAGTTCCGCGCCGCGCTTGTCCAGCTCCTGCTGGCTGGCCCACAGCCGCGCCAGTTCTTCGAACGCGCGCTGTTGCTTGCGGTTGTCCTGCAGCAGGTCGCTGAGAATCTGCAACTGTTCGGCCACCGCATGGGGCTGGGCGCCGGCCTCGCTGTACAGCACTTGCAGCTCATCGCGTTGCGCGGCCAGTTGCTGCGCCGCGCTGGCGGCCCGTTGTTGCAGGCCGGGCAGCTCTTCCTGGCCCTTGTTCAGCCGGTTGCCAGCCAGCATCAGCTGTTGCAGGCGATCGCGGTAGGCATTCCAGGCATCGCTCAGCGGCGCCAGATGGGTGCTGTGTTCCAGCTGCTCGGCAATCCGCTGCAGGCGTTCGCCCACCAGCCGCTGCTGTTCGAGCATGGCCTGGATCGCCTGCTGGCCTTGCTCGCTGGCCTGTTGCAGTTTGTCCTTGAGCTCGCCGGCTTCGCCGCAGGTCTTGCCCAGGTGGGCGAGGGTGCTTTGCTCGGCAAAGGCCTCGCGCAGCAGCGGGGCGCCGGCGCTTTGCTGTTCCTGGGCGGCGAGTAACGCGGCCTGGGCCGTGCCCAGTTGTTGCTCCAGTTCGCCCTGGCGTTGCTGCTCTGCGCCTTGTTGCTGGCGCTGTTGCCGGATCTGTTCGCGCAGTGGCATCAGTAGCTGGTTCAGTTCTACCTGCCGGGCGAACTGATGACGCTGCGGTGCCAGCTGCTCCAGGCGGGTCAGCCTGGTCCGCTCGCTGCCCAGGCCTTCCCAGGTCGCTTGCGCTTGTTGCAGTTGCTCGGCGGCGCTCCGCTGCTGGTCCTGCAACTGCTGCAGTTCCTTGAGCCAGCCGTGTTGCAGCTCCAGCTGTTTGAGTTGCGCCTGCTGGCCCTTGAGCTGTTGCTGGGCGGCGTCGAAACGCTGGTCCAGCTCGGCGCGGGCCTCTGGCTCCAGCGGGGTGATGCCACTGGCCTGGGCCTTGAGGGTTTTGTGCTGTTCCTCGGCTTCCTTGCTCTTGCTGTAGGCGCGCCGCCCGAGCTGGCTGTAGATCGAGGTGTTGGTGAGCTTTTCCAGCAGCTCGCTGCGTTCCTTGTCGTCGGCCTTGAGAAAGGCGCTGAACTCGCTCTGGGCCAGCATCACCGCGCGGGTGAACTGCTCGAAGTTGAGCCCCAGCTTGGCTTCGATCAACTGCTCGTAGTCGCGCTTCTGGCTGGCCAGCAGTTGATTGCTGTCCAGGTCGTGCAGGCTCTGCTTGCTGGCCTGCAGTTTGCCGTTGGCCTTGTCCCGGGCGCGGTTGGTTTCCCAGCGGGCGCGGTAGCGATGGCCGTCGATGCCGACGAAGTCGACCTCGGCGTAACCGCTGCCGGTGCCACGCCGCAGCAGGGTGCGCGGGTCGCTGGTGAGCATCTCGCTGTCCACCTCCGGCACCTTGGTCTCGCGGCCGATATTGTTCAGCCGCGGCACCGCGCCGAACAGCGCCAGGCACAAGGCGTCGAGCAGGGTGCTCTTGCCGGCGCCGGTGGGCCCGGTAATGGCGAACAGCCCGGCGCTGGCCAGGGGCTCGGCGCTGAAGTCGATTTCAAAGGGGCCGGCCAGGGAGGCCAGGTTCTTCAGGCGGATGGCAAGAATCTTCATGGCTGCTCCTCCTCGTGCTGCACTTCCTGGAGCAGTTGCGCGAAGTCCTTGAGGGTCTGTTCATCCACCTCGCTGCCGTAGCTGTCCAGCCAGGCGCGGCTGAACAGGTCCTGCGGGCTGAGCTGGTCCAGCTCCACCAGTTGCGCGGCGCCGTCGTCGCCCTCGCGGCCACCATTGCCGGCGTATTCGGCGGCAATCCGCACCAGGCGCACGGCCTTGCCCTGCAGGGCGCTTTCCACTTGCTGGCGCAGGTCTGGTTGCGGTTCGTCCAGGCGCACCCGTACTTCCAGCCAGGGCTGGCGCTGCTCTTCGGCCAACAGGTCGATGTCCGGCAGTTCTTCCAGTTGCAGCAGGATCTCCGCCAGTGGCGCCGGGCCCAGGCGTTGCAGGTTGACCGCCCGCGGGATCAGCCGCGGCTCGACGCTGACCAGGGTTTCGCCGTCGAGCTGGATATCGAGGATCTGGTGCTGGTAGCCGATCTCCGAGAACGACAGCGGGATCGGCGAGCCGCTGTAGCGAATGCGCTCCTCGCCGTTGACCTTCTGCGGCTTGTGCAGATGCCCCAGGGCCACGTAGCTGATGCTCGGGCCGAACAGGCTGGCGGGCAGGGCCTCGGCATTGCCGATGATCAGGCTGCGCTCGGAGTCTTCCGATATCGAACCGCCGGCCATATGTGCATGACTGATTGCGACCAGCGCCTGGCCCGGCTGACGCTTGGCATTGGCCGCGGCGATCAGCCATTCATGCACCTGGCCGATACCCCGCAGGTAATCGTCACCCAGGTGCGCGCCCGTGACCTCCGCCGGCCGCAGGAACGGCAGCGCCAGGCACCAACCGGCAATCGCGCCGCTGGCATCGGGCAACGGCAGCAGCAGACGCTCGCTGTCCAGCTGCCCGTCGTCCAGCCACAGCACCCGGCCCAGGGCATGGGTGCGCAGACGCCGCATCAAGGGCGCCGGCAACTCGATGCGCGAACCGGAGTCATGATTGCCGGCAATCATCACAATGGTCAGGCCGGGCTGCTGTTCATGGGCGCTGACGATAAAGTCGTACAGCCGCTCCTGGGCTTTGACCGGCGGATTGACCGTGTCGAAGATATCGCCGGCGATCAGCAGTACGTCAGGGCTGTGCAGCGCCAGCTGGCGCAACAGCCATTCAAGAAAGCAGGCGTGCTCGAAGTCGCGTTCCTGGCCATGGAGGTTCTGCCCCAGGTGCCAGTCGGAGGTGTGAAACAGACGCAAGGCAAACTCCGCAAACAATCAGGTGAGCCGCAGGGAGGAGGAGAGCGGCGTGAGGGAGGAGAGTTTAATGGTAAATCGGGTGTGGGGCTTGATTGGATGTGTAGATGGAAGCTGTAGAAGAGGCTGCTTTTGACTCGAGGTAGTCATTCGCCAGGGGCAACTATCGGTTAGAAAAGGCCATCGAGCACCTACCTATCAAGGGCGATTCACATGGATGTGGGGATTATTAAAGATTTCGCCTACAATTTTTGTCGACACCATACAGCATCTAAAAATTGAACCGTTGGTAAAGGGAAGATGATTTTGGGCGTGGAAAATATTAGCTTTCTAGCAAGACAAGACCGGGCAATTGAGAGCTCCGAAGCCGACGCTTTAGAACGAGGCCCGTTCATTGCGAGTCTTGTAAAAACGCTTGTCCACACCGAACACAACGAAGATAGTACTGTCTCGTCACGCAAGGCGACTGGATTTGTTGTTGGTCTAACGGGCGAATGGGGACTAGGGAAATCGAGTGTCCTTAATTTGCTTGGTGAAGAGCTTAAAGTCATGGAGCATGTTGTTGTGGCAACTTTAAATCCATGGTTATTTAAGGGGCGTGATGAGCTAGTACAGGCGTACTTCAACAGTTTGCGAGAAGCTCTCGGCCAAAGCTCAAGTGAGAAAGTTCGAAGCCTGCGGGGATATCTTGAGCGTTATAAGGCATCGATAAAGTTTGTCGGAGCGACGAGTGCAGCGGTCATCGATGTTCTAATTGGGAATGGAGCCGCCACGGTATTCTGGAAAAAGTGGCTAGTAAAAGCCGTTAGTATGTTGATCAAACCCAAAGACCTGACTGCGGTACAAGAACGCAAGTCCCTTGAGTGCAAGCTTGCGGAAGCCAACGTCGCTGTTGTTGTGCTGATTGATGAATTGGATCGAGTTGAGGATGAGGAGGTGCGTGCGGTCGCACAACTCGTCAAAGCAGTAGGGGATATCAAGGGGATCTCCTACTTAGTAGCCTACGATCCGGATCGCGTAACTCAAGCGTTGGGAAAAGGCAGCAGTCCTGAGGAGCGGCGTAAAACAGGAGAAGGCTATCTAGAAAAAATCATCCAGTTTCCAATCCCTCTGAGGCCTCTATTCGAAGGCGACGCAAGGGCACTCCTACTCAACTCTATGAAATATAACCGAGTTGAGTTGCCACCAGCAGATCGTCCGCATCAGACTGCAATCTATGAACAGTTACTTCGCTTAGTGCGTACACCACGAGAAATAAAGCGATTGATTGGTGCGTATTCAGTGTTGGAGGAAATCGTCCATGGCGAAATCTGTCCATATGATGTCCTTGCATACAGCTGGTTAGTCACCAAAGCACCAAGTATTCGTCAGCTTATTGCAGACCGCATTCAGAGGCTTGTGGATGATCCAGGTGTTTCAGAAATGCTCAGACAGCAACAGTGGAGGGCGGCTAATAAGGATGCCGTTGAAACGCTACACGATGTGCTGGGCACCATAGATGAAAGCTACGCAGATATGCTTAGGTTGTTATTTCCTCGCTTCGGTGACGATCGAGCGGTTTCTATAGGGGTGGAAAACGGTGATAGGATTACGAAACGCAGAAACCTTATTAGGCTGCTCTACTTAGGTAATCCACCTGGCATGATGTCCAGAACTGATATTGAAAGAGTATGGTCGCTTCAAAGCGTTGACAAAGCACTAAGTGCGTTGAGAGTGCTGAAAAGTTCTGGGCGGCTTGATCAGGTTATCGATCGTGTCGGCGATATTTTGCCAGTTTTATCAAGCTCTGGAGATCAGGTTTTTTGGATTGCAATTTCACACTTATTGGTCCGTGAACACGATTGGATTTTAGGTGAGGAAAATACAGGCAACGTCGTCGATGATGCCGGCGCAATACTTTGGAACTTTGCACCGTCTACACCAGACGCCAAAGTGCGGGTCAAAGCTATTGTACAGTCGTTGATAGCGAATGGAGATCTGCTCATCGTTCCCTGGATACTCAGAAAACACCTCTTTGCCCACGGGTTGACACCATATCGTAAGCAAAATCATGGTGAGGTGATTTTTGACCTTGAAGAGACCATTAAACTTCGAGATTTGGAGCTCCCTCGTTATTATAATTCTGTAAAGTCAGGGGTTGCGATTCGTAAGCTTCCGGATACTGAAGCGATTTTTTGCATACTCAACAGCAACTTCTGGGATGATGCACTTAGGCAATCTCTGACTGCACAGCTAGATAGCATGAGTGCAATCTCTACAATCGCCGCTCTGTTGAGTCCTCCTAACGTGATTGTTGATCTAAGCACTCTTGATCAAATATTTGATGCGGATGCGGTACTAGGAATGACTCGAAGACTCCTTAGAGACGAAGGTTTTCCTGAAAATGAATGGCTAGCTTCATCAGTCCGCCGTTTTCGGGGGGCTCTACTCGGTCGAGATCCGCATTTTAGTAGTCCAGATGACGAAGATTTTTAATGGGCACGATAAATTGGATGTCGATAGTTAGATTCTAGGAGTTACCCAATACCACACAAACTCGCTCAAATACGCGCCAGTAGTAGCAGATACATCCGTTCAAGCAGATTGGCTCCCAGCCCACGCTTTTCGTATTGCTCAAACAGTTCGAAGCGCTCCAGGCGCAATCCGGTAGTGCGCAGTGCCAGGCAGTCGGCTAAGGCCAGCCGGGACAAGCAGTCATCAAGCACACGGTAAGGCTGGTTGGACCGAATAAGCCATCCCAACTCAGTCTGCTCGGCATTGCAGAACAACAACTGGCAATCAGCCTTCAGTTCATGATCGAGAATCGAGTTCAGCTGCTCTCGCAGGTGAGTGGTTGGCTGGAGGGTGCCGCCACTCAAATGGGTGACGAGCAGAAATCGGGCGCTGGAGGTGATGATCAAAATTCGTGGCCTGCCTCGGCGGGGGAGAGTGGGGATTAGCTCACTCTCGGCCCGTGCTGAGGAATGGGAGAATTCTGAAATGGGGTGCAGAAACCGCAGCGCAAGGCTGTGCGGTTTCCTCGGTTATTTCGGATAGAGCGGTGGCAGGCTGCTGGTGTCGGCCAGCGGGGTCTGTACGTGTTCGGCGATCGGGATGGCGCGGATTGCGCGCCACAGTTCTTCACCTTGCCAGTAGTGGCCGGTTTCGCTGTAGAGCGCGCCGTTGAGGCCGTCCAGGGCGTCGGACAGGGGCACGAAGCGCGCGGCCATGTCGGCCAGGGTTTCCGGTTGCTGGCGGGCCCAGGCGTCCAGGGCCTGGCGGGTGGCCTGCGGGTCGTTGGCCAGGCAGGCGCGCTTGAGGTCGTCGAGCAGGGTGCGCGGGCTGGGGCCGGTCTGCGCGGCGCGCAGGATCGCCGGTTGCCAGCGCGCCCGCCACCAGAGGCCGAAGCCGAGCAGGGTGGTGCAGGCGAGGAGCAGGGTGCTGAGTTTCCAGGCCCACAGGGTGCCGCTGTCGCCACCGGCACCAGCCGTTGCCGCACCAGCCGGGGTGTCCACCACCAGGCTCGGGTTGTTCGCCACTTGCAGGGTGCGCGCCGGCAGGCTGCTGCGTTCCAGGTGGTCCTCATGGGTGTTCCACCAGACCACTTCCAGCGCCGGCAGGTCGATGCTGCCGCTGCGGTTCGGCACCAGGGCCTGGCTGTCTTCGCGGCTGCCGATCAGCCCGCGGTCGCTGACCTGATTGCTCAGTTGCGGCTGGTCCGGGTAGCTGCGCAGGCCATTGGCCTCGGTCACCGGCAAGGGTGGCAGCTGCGAGCTGGACAGGCCTTCGGCCTTGAGGGTCAGGCTGCGGGTCAGCGAGTCGCCGACCTGGCTGTGATCCGGCTCGGGGTTCCAGCTTTCGCTCAGGCTCAGGCTGCGGGCCGGCAGCCAGGGCGCGTCGGCCGGGTATTCGACCGGCTTGGCCTTGACCGTCAACGGCATCTGCGCCGAGCTCACGTGCACCAGCTTGCCCGGTTTCAGGCCCTGGGGCGCAGGGGCCTGGGTGTTCGCGGCATCGGCCAGGGTGGCGCTGAAGATCAGCTCGGGAATGTTCAGCACGCCGCTGTGCTGGGGAAAGATCGCGTAGCGGATCTCGATCACGCCGTGGCGCACGCCGTTGATGACCTTTTCATAGGTGCGCGACTCGCCGAGCTGTTCGACCCGGGCATCGTCGATTTGCAACGGCGTCAGGCTGCTGTCGTCGTACAGCGACACCGAGTGATAGATGTGCAGGGTCAGCACCGCCTGGGCCTGCACGTAGACGCTGTCCTGGTCGAGGCTGGCGTCGATGAACACCGGTTCCAGCGGCGCGCTGTCGCTGCGGCTTGCGCTTTGCAGCACTTGCAGGGTGATCGGCTGGCTCTGTACTTCGCCCAGTTGCAGGGCCGGGATCACCACGGTGCCGGTGGTCTTGGGCAGCAGGGTGATGATCCAGCGGGTGATGGCGCGGTTTTCGCCGTTGAGGCTGGTCAACTGGTTGACCTGGCGCGTGCCCTGGACCTCGAACTGCGCTTGCAGCGGCGTCAGGTCGGGTTTGCCGAACAGCGTGACATTGTTGGATTCCAGGGTCAGCTCGACGGTTTCCCCGGAGTTCACGCGGCTGCGGTCGACACTGGCGACCAGCCCCTCGGCCCGGACCGCGAAGGCGCCGAGCGTCAATACCAGCGTGAGTAGGAGGGTGGTGAAGCGGGTCATCGAATTTTTCCCTGATCCTGATGTTGTTGCTGTTCGTACCAGAACTTGCGGCGCAGCAGCTCGCCCGGATCGTCCGGAATCTGCCGCAGCCATTGTTCCAATGCCTGACGGTGTTCGCCGTCGAAATTGTCCTGGGCATCGCGCAGCGGCGGCGTGGTGGTCTGTTCGTCGCCCAGCTCGCTGCCGGGAATCGCATCGTTGCCCGGGGTGGCGACCTCGTCGTCCGTTGCCTCGTCGGCGCTGGCGGGGTGACCGTTCTCCGGTGGCTGCTGACCCGGGGTGACCGGTGCCTGGGTCGCCGCGCCGGCTTGTGGCGGCTGATGGGTTTCGTCGTTGTCCTGGCTTTCGCCCTTGGCCGGTTCTTCCGCGGGTGCGGGCTCGGTTTCCTGCAACAGGCGTTCGACCAGGGCCTTGTTCTTTTGCGTGGCCGAAAGCTCCGGTTGCAGCTCCAGGGCCTGCTCGTAGGCATCCAGCGCGGCTTCCAGCTCGCCGCTCTTGGCCAGGGCGTTGCCACGATTGTAGTGGGCGCGGGCGTCGTTGCCTTCGGCAAAGCGCTGAGCGGCAGCGGCGTAGTTGCCGGCCTCGTACAGCGCCACCCCTTGCCACTGCGGGTCCTCGAAATGCTGCGCCGCCTCGCCGGGCCGCTTCTGCTCCAGCAGGCGCTGGCCCTGCTGGTCGGGGCGCAGCCACAGGTCGTTGAACTCGAAGGCGTAGCTGGGCTGCGGCACGGTGAACAGCAGCAGCGGCAGGCAGAACAGCCAGCCGCGGCGCCCGGCGCAGGCGGCCAGCAGCAACAAGGGCAGCAGCAGCCAGTAACCCTGGTCGGCCCAGGTGTCCAGGCGCAGGGTCTGGCCGTCGCTGCGCAGGTTCTGCGGGCCGCTGAGCAGGCCCAGGCCGCGCAGGTCGTTATCGTCCAGGCGCGCCGGGCGATAACGGCCGCCGACCTCGCCGATAAAGCGCTTCAGGCTCGGGCTGTCGAGGCGCGACATCAGAATCGCCCCCTGTTCGTCCTTGAGAAAGCTGCCGTCTTCCTGGGCCACCGGCGAGCCCTGGCGGCTGCCGACCCCCAGCATCAACAGTTGCGGCGCCTGGCCGCCGAGGGCCTGGCGGATGCCTTGGCGTTCCTGCTCGCTGAGGGACGAGCCGATCAGCAGGATCCGGCCCTGGCCCAGCGCGCCCTGGTCCAGCAGCTTCAAGGCCTTGAGCAGCGCCAGGTCGGCGCGGTGCCCGGGTTGGGGCATGATCGATGGCTTGAGGGCTTCCAGCAGGTTGTGGCTGGTGGCCAGGTCATCCGACAGCGGCACCAGGGTGTGGGCGCTGCCGGCATAGACCACGATTGCCGTCTGCGCATCGCTGCGCACCTGCAACAGGTCCAGCAGCTTGCGCCGGGCCTGCTCCAGGCGATTGGGCGGGACGTCGCCGGCGAGCATTTCCGGGGTCAGCTCCAGCAGCACCACCAACGGGTCGGCCGGCTTCTGGCTGGTTTGTTCGACCCGCTGCCAGCCGGGGCCGAGCAGGGCCAGTACGGCGAGGATCCAGGCCAGGCCGAGGGCGACCCACGGCAGCTTGCTTTCGCGGCCGTTGCCGCCGCTGAGCAGGGCGGCGTGAAAGGCCGGCGGCAGGATCATCTGCCAGCGTCCGGCGCGTTTCTGCCGGTGCCACAACTGCCACAGCAGCCAGCCGAGCAGCGGCAACAGCAGCAGCCACCAGGGGCGGAACCAGTGGGGCCAGAGTTCGGCCCAGAACGGCGCGCTCATCGACGCCTCCGCAGGCGCAGGCGTTTGAGCCGTTCGCGCCAGTCTGGCAAAGGTTGCAGAAAACGCTCGCGGGTGAAGAAACGGTGCAGCGGATGGTCCGGCCAGCGCTCGCGCACCACCAGCAGGATGCTCAGCAGCAGCGCCCCGGCCAGCGGCCAGCTGTACAGCGCCTGGGCCGAACGGGCCTGGGTCGGCTGTTGGGTCACCGGTTCCAGTTGGTCGAGGGTGTCCTTGATCGCTTGCAGTTCCTGGCCGTCACGGGCGCGGAAGTAGCGCCCGCCGGTGGCAGCAGCGATGGCCTTGAGCGCCGGTTCGTCCAGGTCCAGGCTCGGGTTGAGGCCGAGGAAACCCAGGGTAGCGCTTTGCTCCGGGTCGGCGCCGATGCCGATCGGGTAGACCTTCACGCCTTCTTCGGCGGCCAGGCGGGCGGCGGTCAGCGGGTCGATTTCGCCGCCGTTGTTGGCGCCGTCGGTGACCAGGATCAGCACCCGGCTCTGCGCCGGCCGCTGGCGCAGGCGCTTGAGCGCCAGGCCGATGGCGTCGCCGATGGCGGTGTTCTTGCCGGCGATGCCGATCTTCGCTTCGTCCAGCCACACGCGCACGGTGTGTCGGTCGAAGGTCAGCGGCGCTTGCAGGTAGGCCTTGCTGCCGAACAGGATCAGCCCGACGCGGTCGCCTTCGCGGCTTTCCAGGAAGTCGCCGAGCAGGTGCTGGACCAGGTTCAGGCGGCTGACGTCTTCGTCCTGCCACTGCATGTCGGGGAAGTCCATGGAACCGGAGACATCCACCGCCACTAGCAGGTCGCGGCCGCTGGCAGCCACGGGCAGCGGCTCGCCCAGCCATTGCGGGCGGGCGGCGGCAACCAGCAGCAACAGCCACAACAGGATGAAGGGGGCCTGTTGGCGCCAGGTTGGCAGATTGGCCCGGGCGCGGCGCTTGGCCAGGCCTTCCAGGTCGCTGAGGAAGCTGACCTTGAGCGCCGGTTCGCCGCTATCGGCCACCGGCAGCAGCACCCGCAGCAGCCAGGGCAGCGGCAGCAGGGCGAAGATCCACGGCCAGGCGAACTCAAACATGTTTGCGAATCCAGATTTCCACCGCCTGGGTCAGGCCGGCGATGGCCTTGTCGTCGAGCTTGCACTCGGGCTTGTAGGCGCCTTCCACCAGGACCATCCAGCGCGTGAGGCCGGCCGCCGGGCAGCGGTTGTCGAGGAACGCCAGCCACTTGCGGCCGTTGAGGGTGTGGCTCTGGCTGTAGGGGTAATGGTTGCGGCACAGGCGCTTGAGCAAGCCATTGAGCTGTTGCAGCCAGGCACCGGCGGGCGCGCCGTCGTAGGGCTTGGGCAGCAGCGCCAGTTCGGCGAGGGCGGCCAGGCGCACCGGGTCCAGCGGTTGTTCGGTGCGGGGCAGGGCGGGCTGGCGTGGCCAGAAGCGCTTGAGCCGCCACAGTCCGAAACCGAGCAACGGCAGCAACACCAGCAACAGCCACCAGCCCGGCGCCGGCGGCCACAGGCCGATGGCGGGCGGGGCGATCAAGGGTTGCAACTGGTCGAGGCTGCTCATCGGGTTTTCCCCGGGCGTTGCGGGTTCAGGTACTCGCGCAGTTGCTCGACCATTTCGCTCTGGGTGCTCAGGGGCATCAGCAGCACCCGCAGCTTCTGCGCCAGCAGTTCCCAGCGGGCGATGCGCGCTTCGCCCTGCGCCCGATAGGCCTGGCGCAGTTCGTAGTTGAGGGTGTCCAGCTCCAGCTGCGCGCCACGCTCGGCAAAGCGCAGCAAGCCGGCGGCGGGCAGGGCGTGGTCCAGCGGGTCGGACAGCGGCATCAACAGCAGGTCGCAATGCCGCGACAGCAGGCTCAGTTGCTGCTCGGCGGCGTCGCTCAGGGCGCGCTCGTCGCAGATCACGATCACCAGGCTGCCCGGGCGCAGCACTTCGCGGCCACGGCGCAGGGCGGTGCCGAGGGCGTCGCGCTCGGGTTCGGTTTCGCTGTGCAGCGACTGGTTGACCCGCACCAGGCGGTTGAGCAGTTGCAGCAGGCTCTGTTTGCTGCGCCGTGGCTTGATCTCGTAGTGGTCGTCGTCGCCGAACACCAGGCCGCCGACCCGGTCGTTGTGGCCCAGGGCGGCCCAGCCGATCAGGCTCGCGGCCTGGGCGGCGAGCACCGACTTGAACATCAGCCCGGAACCGAAGAACAGCCGCCGGCTCTGCTCGACCATGATGAAGATCGGCCGTTCGCGTTCTTCGTGGAACAGCTTGGTGTGCGGCTCCTGGGTGCGCGCGGTGACGCGCCAGTCGATGGTGCGCACGTCGTCGCCGGCCTGGTAGACCCGCACCTGGTCGAAGTCGACGCCGCGGCCGCGCAGCTTGGAGTGGTGCAGGCCGACCAGCGGGCTGCGCTGGCTCGGCGTGGAAAACAGCTGCACTTCGCGCACGCGATGGCGCATCTCGATCAGCTCGGCGAGGCTGACGCGGATGCCCGGGGCATCGACTGAGCTGGCGTTCATCGGGGTCAAGCGACGGCTACGACGTCGAGAATCCGCTGGACCACCCGGTCCTGATCGATGCCGGCGGCTTCTGCTTCGAAGGACAGAATGATGCGGTGGCGCAACACGTCGAACAGCACCGCCTGGATGTCCTCGGGGCTGACGAAGTCGCGCCCGGCCAGCCAGGCGTGGGCCCGGGCGCAGCGGTCGAGGGCGATGGAACCCCGCGGGCTGGCGCCATAGGCGATCCATTCGGCCATCTCCGGGTCGAACTTGGCCGGGGTGCGGGTGGCCATCACCAGTTGCACCAGGTATTCCTCCACGGCGTCGGCCATGTACAGGCCGAGGATTTCCTTGCGCGCGGCGAAGATCGCCTGCTGGCTGATGCGGCGCTCGGGCTTGGTTTCGCCGTTCAGCGCTTCGCCACGGGCCTGTTGCAGGATGCGCCGTTCGACGGTGGCGTCGGGGAAGCCGATCTTCACGTGCATCAGGAAACGGTCGAGCTGGGCTTCGGGCAGCGGGTAGGTGCCTTCCTGCTCGATCGGGTTCTGCGTGGCCATCACCAGGAACAGCGGCGACAACTCATAAGTGCTGCGGCCGACACTGACCTGGCGCTCGCCCATGGCTTCGAGCAAGGCCGACTGGACCTTGGCCGGGGCGCGGTTGATTTCGTCGGCCAGCACCAGGTTGTGGAAGATCGGCCCTTGCTGGAACACGAAGCTGCCGGTTTCCGGGCGATAGATTTCGGTGCCGGTGATGTCGGCCGGCAGCAGGTCGGGGGTGAACTGGATGCGATGGAACTGCGCTTCGATGCCTTCCGCCAACTCTTTGATGGCCTTGGTCTTGGCCAGGCCCGGGGCGCCCTCGACCAGCATGTGGCCGTCGGCGAGCAGGGCGATGAGCAAGCGCTCGATGAGTTTTTCCTGGCCGAGAATCTGCGTTGAAAGAAAGGTTCGCAGCGCGAGTAGCGCTTCACGATGTTCCATCGATGACTGTTCCTGCAGAGGGTGACCGAAGGCGTTCGAATAACGCCAGGGCTGGGGGCGTTACTTTAATCTATCCGGGCCCCTGGCGACTAACGGCACCTGGCAAATTTCTGTAAATAATGGGTAATTGCGTTGAGCGACGCCAACCTTTTGCGGCGTCGTTTTGAGCATTTTCAATGCCCCAGCAACAAGGCCTCGGCAAGCCTTGCCGCCGTCCAGCGCTCAAGGAGCGCTTATGCGCAACGGAAATCCGTACGATTCGAAAAGATCCCAGACGTCCTCGCGATCGAAGAGCCGCCACCCCAGTGTCGTGAACCGCATCAGGTCATCCTCGTCGGGAAAGGAGTAGTAGGCCCCGGCAGATGGATCCTGGGGCGTCCCCGTCATGGGCTCACCGCGCTCCAAGCGCCTGATTGCGTTCATGATGAGACCCGCGCCTGGTTGATAAAGTGAAAGGATGTGCCACAGCAAGGAGCGCTCCTTTTCGACGGCCACACGCGCAGTGTCAATGATGCGACCCACATCAATGCCGGGACTGTCGATCCAGTGGAGAGTGCAACCGATCTCCGGGTCCCCGTTCAGCAGCGCCCGGAAGGTCGCGAGGACACCTCGATATTGAGGCAAGAGGCCAGAGTGCAGATTGAGGACGCCGCGTGGCGCAATGGCCAAGGCTTCATTCTTCAGGATTTGACCAAAGCGGATGGAGATGAACAGATCCGCTCCCGCATCCTGCAGCATTTGCAGGCCCGCAGGATCCCTCAAGCTGGGCAATACCTGCACAGGAACCCCAAAGCGTTGCTGCAGTTCTGCAAAACCGAGTCGATGCCCGCTGCTGACCGGGTCGCTCGATCCGCTTAACCCAGGGGGCAAGGCATTGAAGAGGTCCTGCTCGATCAATGCCAGTTGTCCGAGCATGGGTGGCACCTTCCTGCCCGATCCCACTCTCTCCGAGAGGAAGATTCCCACTGTGCTCTGGTGAATCTCAGGCAACAGGAAATTGAGCGTGAGATTGCTCTCCACGTCCCGGTTCACCAGAAAAGCGATTCGCAACTTCAGACCTCCTCTGTCAGACCTGCCTTGAGAGGCAGCAACGGCCGATCCAACACAAGCGGATCGATCCCATTCCCATTGTTTTGCCACGGCGTATGGACGCAAGGCCCGATCTGCTCGATCAATTCCGGCATCAGGCCTAGCATAGTTGCTCTTTCGTCATTGCTACGTCCCCCAGCGGCTCCTGGCCGTTCTCTGCCGATCATGGTTACAACGCGTGCTGGTGAAATCCGATGCAAATGACCGGTCAGGTCGGATGCAAATGGTGCTCAAGTGGCGTGCAATTGCGCAAATAACCGGTAAGGGTCCGCAACGCCGGGACCTGTTGTGAGGATCGGGGGAAGGGGATGGCAGCGGGTGCCTGACGCGCCGCCAGCACGGCGCGTCAGTGGGTTGTGCTCAGTTCTTGAAGCTGGAGTGCTTGCGGCCCTGGTCGCACAGGGCGAAGACCACCACCATCACCGCCGAGACCGCCAGGATCAGCGCCACGCCGTCGGTCGAGTGAGTGGCCGAGTTGGCGACCAGGGCCAGCCCGCCGAGGGGGGCCAGGCCGCCGGCGATGGCAGTGCCGATTTCCCGGCCGGTACCGAAGCCGGAGGAGCGGGTCTGGGTCGGGAACTGGCGGCTGAGGAACGAGCCCTGGGGGGCGAACATCATCGGCGCCAATACCCCGGTGCCGATGGCGATGGCCAGGTAGATCATCAGCGGCTCGCCGGTATTGAGCAGGCTCAGGAACGGATAGGCGAACAGCACCGAGCACAGGCCGCCGAGCATCAGCACCTTCTTGCTGCTCCACTTGTCGCAGAGCCAGCCGAAGCAGGGCACGGCAACGATCGCCACCAGGCTGGCGATGGTCACCGACAGTGAAGTGACATGGGCTTCGACGCCTTTGTACTGGGTCAGGTAGGCCAGGGAAAAGGTCTTGAAGATGTAGCTCAGGGCGTTGTAGCCGATGGCCACGAACAGCACCACGGCCAGGCCCTTGAGGTCGTTCTTGAACAGCAGCTTGAGGGGCGAGGCCTGGGCCTTGGCGTTGTGTTTGTCCTGTTCCTTGTCCAGCTTCTCGAACTGCGGGGTTTCCGGAATGCTGCGGCGTACCCACAGGCCGACGCCGACCAGGGCGATGCTGCAGACGAACGGAATGCGCCAGCCGCCGGAGAGCAGGAACTCGTTGCCGTTCATGGTCAGCAGGTAGACGGTCAGCGACGACAGCAGCAGGCCCAGGTTCAGGCCCAGCGCTGGCCAGGCACCCTGGCTGCCGCGCTTGCCTTCGCTGGCGTGCTCGTAGGAGGTCACCGCCGCCCCGGACAGTTCGGCGCCAGCACCCAGGCCCTGGATGATCCGCACCAGCACCAGGATGATCGGTGCCCAGATGCCGATCGAGGCATAGCTGGGAATCAGGCCGATCAGGGTGGTGCACACGCCCATCATGCAGAAGGTGATCACCAATACCTGTTTGCGCCCGAACCTGTCGCCCAGGTAGCCGAACAGGATGCCGCCGAAGGGACGGGCGATAAAACCGATGGCAAAGGTGGAGAACGCCAGCAGCGAGGCGACTTTCGGGTTGCTGGGGTCGAAGAAGATTTTCGAGAAGACGATGGCCGCCATGGTGGCGTACAGATAGAAGTCGTACCACTCCAGCATCGAACCGAAGATGGTCGCCGCCGCCACCTTGCGCAGGCGTTTCTGTTTTTGTTGCGGCGTTTCGCATGCGGCCGGGGCCGCCTCATGTACTGACATCTGAGGATTCCTTGTTGTTTGTAGTTATTTTCAAGCGGGCGCCAGGCACCCGTGCAGCGGGGATCAACGGGCTTTGCGGATTCTCTCGGCAATCATCTGGCCAATGGGGATGGCCGAGGTCGCGGCCGGCGAGGGGGCGTTGCAGACGTGAACCATGCGCGGGGTTTCGGCGAACAGGAAGTCGTGCACCAGGGTGCCGTCGCGCATCACCGCCTGGGCGCGAATCCCGGCCTCATAAGGCAGCAGGTCGTCGACTTCCAGGGACGGGCAGTATTTGCGGCACTGTTCCAGGTAGCCGCGCTTGAACAGCGAGTTCTTCATCTCCGTGGTGCCGGAACCGAGATTGTTCCAGATGGTTTTCCAGAAGCCGGGGAAGGTCGCGTACTCGGCCACGTCGCGCCAGTTGATGGAGAACTTGCGATAGTTCTCGCGGCCCAGGCCGAGCACGGCGTTGGGGCCGACGGTGACGCTGCCGTCGATCATCCGGGTCAGGTGCACGCCGAGAAACGGCAGCTCCGGATCGGGGATCGGGTAGATCAGATGATTGACGATGTTGTTCTTCGCCGCCGGCAGGCGGAAGTACTCGCCACGGAACGGGACTATCTGGTGGTCGATTTTGACCCCGGCCAGGGCCGCCAGGCGATCCGATTGCAGGCCGGCGCAGGCCACCAGCTGGCGGGCGCTCCAGACCTTGTCGTCGCTGCTGATGGTGACTTTGTCGGCGGTTTCGACGATGGCGCGCACCCTGGTTTGCAGCTGCACTTCGCCGCCGGCCTTCTGGATGACCCGGGCCATGGCTTCGCACACCTGCTTGTAGTCGACGATGCCGGTGGCATCGAGGAACAGGCCGCCGAGGCCGACGATGTTCGGTTCGCGCCGTTGCAGCTCT
Organism: Pseudomonas sp. T8; assembly: GCF_024610635.1. Taxonomy (NCBI): domain Bacteria; kingdom Pseudomonadati; phylum Pseudomonadota; class Gammaproteobacteria; order Pseudomonadales; family Pseudomonadaceae; genus Pseudomonas; species Pseudomonas sp. T8. Next base: position 1,239,421 of record NZ_CP102374.1, on the reverse strand, counting down.
TTCGCGTCCAGCTGTTCGACCTTCAGGCCGTTCTGCTGCGAGCGCTCGTACAAGGCGTGCATGCGCTCGACTTCCAGCGGCGTGGAGGCCACCAGCAGCTTGCCGCAGACCTCGAACTTGATTTGGTGCTGGGTGCAGAAATCCTTGGTCGCCTGGGCGCCGCGCTTGCACAGGTCGGCCTTGAGGCTGCCCGGGGCATAGTAGATGCCGGCGTGGATCACCCCGCTGTTGTGGCCGGTCTGGTGCCGGGCCAGGACGTTTTCCTTTTCCAGAATCAGCAGCGAGGCGCCGGGCTGGCGTTCGAGCAGCGCGATGGCGGTGGCGAGGCCAACGATGCCGCCGCCGATGATGCAGTAGTCGTAGATCATGCAGATGTCACCTTGGTTATTCTTGTTTGAGTCTGATAATCAGGTTGTCAGACAAAGCTAGGCAAACAAAAGACGCCGCACGGCAGCGTCCGCCAGACAGTGGTTTCAGGGATTCAATCGATACTCGGCAGGTCGATTTTCAAGCGTTTGGCCGCGGCCCGCAGGTGCTCTTCGGCGCAGGCGGCGGCCTGCTGCCGGTCACCGGCGGCGATGGCTTCGTACAGTGCCTGGTGTTCGCGGCCGGCATCGGCGGAGCCGCCGACCGAATGGGCCGCCGAGTTTTCCCAGGCGGTGCGCCGCGCTTCGGCCAACTGGCCACGGAGAAAATCATGGAAGGCGACGAAGTAGTGGTTCTTGCTGGCGTCGGCGATGGCCCGGTGGAACTCCACGTCGGCCAGGGCCGCCGCGGCCAGATCGCTGCGCTGGTCGTGCATTTCCTGCAGGGCAGTGCGCATGCGTTGCAGGTCGGCTTCGTCGCGGCGCTGGGCGGCGATGGAGGCGGCTTGGGTCTCGATCCACAGGCGCATTTCGAACATCTGCACCAGGTCGGGCTTGCGGCCCTTCTGGCTGGGGAAACGGAACACGCTGCCGCTGGGGTTCTGCGAAATGAACGAGCCCAGCCCGCGGCGGCTGACCAGGATGCCATCGGCCTTGAGTTGCGCCACGGCCTCGCGCACCACCGAGCGGCTGACGTTCAGTTGCTCGGTCAATTGCTGTTCGGTCGGCAGGCGCGATTCGGCGGTCAGGCGACCGGCGTCGATTTCCTTGCGGATGGCGTTGACCACTCGTTCGACCAGGGTGTCGGGGCGCTGGAGCTGAAGCATGGAGGAGGTGGCTCGTAAGTCAGGTTGTCAGACAATGCCGGGGCGCCGGTTTCTTGTCAAGAAACCAGTCGCTTGCTCACAGCGGATTGAATCAGGGCTCGTTGATCGACGCTCGTAGGATCAAAGCTCGTAGGTCAAAGCTCGCTGATATAGGTGCCGGTGCCCTTGAGGATGTTCTGCAGGGTTTGCTCGACTTCCGCCAGGTCCGCCGCCGCGGTGTTGTGCTTGATCTCCAGATGGTCGCTGCCATTGAGCGCGTCGGCGTCGGTCGCGGCGATTTCGATCAGCAGGCGGGTCGGGCCCAGGGTGACTTTCACCCCGTCCAGGGTCGAGGGTTCGCCGTCTAGGGTGATTTCCAGTTCGTCCTCATCCGGGTAGCGGGTCATCAGGAACATCTCGCCCTGGTTGCTGTGGCAGCAGAGCATGGCCATGTTGTCTTCTTCGTCGTCGCACGGGTTGGCGATCAGGTGGGCGGTGGTCATTTGCATGGGGCGAGTCCTGGGTCTGGCTCCGTGGGGGAGCGGGGCGAACAAAGTGCAATTCTGCCAGCCCGGGGGAATTTCTGCTGCTTTGTGTGTCAGAGAACAGGTCACGCCGGCGTCGCTGCAATGGTCCGTTTCTGGCACGACAGTCCCGTAAAGCCTCGGCGCGGCCGCTGTTTTGCCCGGCGACTGCTAGTGTTGTTCAAGGCCTGGCCCGCCAGTTGCCTGCCAATGACCGAATATGTCGCAGCACCGCAAGCAGCGGGCTTGCCGCACTCGTTAAGCTGCGCAACGGATGAGCACCTGTAAAGGCATTGCCCGGCGCACCTGGGCAGTCGTTTTTGCAGATGCCCCTCCGGGAACGGTGAATGTGACCTGAGCGTCTCGTACAGCTTCACCACCCTGTCATCCTGCGACCTCTGCCCGAGATCCAGGAGCAGGATGACCGACACCCCCGCAAGGGGGATTGCATGCGACGCTTTCATCAATAACAAGCCCAAGCGGAGTACCACAGATGGCGTTCTTCACCGCAGCCAGCAAGGCCGACTTCCAGCACCAACTGCAAGCGGCACTGGCGCAGCACATCAGTGAACAGGCACTGCCACAAGTGGCGCTGTTCGCTGAACAATTCTTCGGCATCATTTCTCTGGACGAACTCACCCAGCGTCGGCTGTCCGACCTGGCGGGCTGCACCCTTTCTGCCTGGCGCCTGCTTGAGCGCTTCGACCACGCGCAACCGCAAGTGCGCGTCTACAACCCCGATTACGAACGTCATGGCTGGCAGTCGACCCACACCGCGGTCGAAGTGCTGCACCATGACCTGCCGTTCCTGGTGGACTCGGTCCGCACCGAGTTGAACCGCCGCGGCTACAGCATCCACACCCTGCAGACCACCGTGCTGAGCGTGCGTCGCGGCAGCAAGAACGAGCTGCTGGAAATCCTGCCCAAGGGCACCCAGGGCGAAGGCATCCTGCAAGAATCGCTGATGTACCTGGAGATCGACCGCTGCGCCAACACCGCCGAGCTCAATGTGCTGAGCAAGGAACTGGAGCAGGTGCTCGGCGAAGTGCGCGTCGCCGTCGCCGATTTCGAGCCGATGAAAGCCAAGGTCCAGGAACTGATCGATGGCATCGGCAACAGCCAGTTCGAGATCGACGCCGATGAGAAGGGCGAGATCAAGAGCTTCCTGGAATGGCTGGTGGGCAACCACTTCACCTTCCTCGGCTATGAAGAGTTCGTGGTGCGCGAAGACCAGCACGGCGGCCATATCGAGTACGACCAGGACTCCTTCCTCGGCCTGACCAAGCTGCTGCGCGCCGGCCTCACCGTCGACGACCTGCGCATCGAAGACTACGCCGTGAACTACCTGCGCGAACCGACGCCGCTGTCGTTCGCCAAGGCCGCGCACCCAAGCCGCGTGCACCGTCCGGCCTACCCGGACTACGTGTCGATCCGCCAGATCGATGCCGACGGCAATGTGATCAAGGAATGCCGCTTCATGGGCCTGTACACCTCGTCGGTGTACGGCGAAAGCGTGCGGGTGATTCCTTATATCCGCCGCAAGGTGGAAATCATCGAACAGCGTTCCGGCTTCCAGGCCAAGGCGCACCTGGGCAAGGAACTGGCCCAGGTCCTCGAAGTGCTGCCCCGCGACGACCTGTTCCAGACCCCGGTCGACGAGCTGTTCAGCACCGTGATGTCGATCGTGCAGATCCAGGAACGCAACAAGATCCGCGTGTTCCTGCGCAAGGACCCGTATGGTCGTTTCTGCTACTGCCTGGCCTATGTGCCGCGCGACATCTATTCCACCGAAGTGCGGCAGAAGATCCAGCAGGTGCTGATGGATCGCCTGAAGGCCACCGACTGCGAGTTCTGGACCTTCTTCTCCGAGTCCGTGCTGGCGCGCGTGCAACTGATCCTGCGGGTCGACCCGAAGAACCGCATCGACATCGACCCGCTGCTGCTGGAAAAAGAAGTGGTGCAGGCCTGCCGCAGCTGGCAGGACGACTACGCCGCACTGACCGTCGAAAGCTTCGGCGAAGCCCATGGCACCAACGTCCTGGCCGACTTCCCGAAAGGCTTCCCGGCCGGCTATCGCGAGCGCTTCGCCGCGCATTCGGCGGTGGTCGACATGCAGCACCTGTTGAGCCTGTCCGAGGCCAACCCGCTGGTGATGAGCTTCTACCAGCCGCTGACCCAGTCCACCAGCCAGCCGCTGCTGCACTGCAAGCTGTACCACGCCGATACCCCGCTGGCGCTGTCCGACGTGCTGCCGATCCTGGAAAACCTCGGCCTGCGCGTGCTTGGCGAGTTCCCGTATCGCCTGCGTCACGCCAGCGGCCGTGAGTTCTGGATCCACGACTTCGCCTTCACCGCGGCCGAAGGCCTGAACCTGGATATCCAGCAGCTCAACGACACGCTGCAGGACGCCTTCGTCCACATCGTCCGTGGCGATGCCGAGAACGATGCGTTCAACCGTCTGGTGCTGACCGCCGGCTTGCCATGGCGCGACGTCGCGCTGCTGCGTGCCTACGCCCGTTACCTGAAGCAGATCCGCCTGGGCTTCGACCTGGGTTACATCGCCAGCACCCTGAACAACCACACCGATATCGCCCGCGAGCTGACCCGGTTGTTCAAGACCCGCTTCTACCTGGCGCGCAAGCTCACCGGTGATGACCTGGAAGACAAGCAGCAACGCCTGGAGCACGCGATCCTCACCGCCCTGGACGATGTCCAGGTGCTCAACGAAGACCGCATCCTGCGTCGCTACCTGGACCTGATCAAGGCCACCCTGCGGACCAACTTCTACCAGACCGACGGCAACGGCCATAACAAGTCGTACTTCAGCTTCAAGTTCAACCCGCACCTGATTCCCGAGCTGCCCAAGCCGGTGCCGAAGTTCGAGATCTTCGTCTACTCGCCGCGCGTCGAAGGCGTGCACCTGCGCTTCGGCAACGTCGCTCGCGGCGGCCTGCGCTGGTCCGACCGTGAAGAAGACTTCCGTACCGAAGTCCTGGGCCTGGTAAAAGCCCAGCAAGTGAAGAACTCGGTGATCGTGCCGGTGGGCGCCAAGGGCGGCTTCCTGCCGCGTCGCCTGCCGCTGGGCGGCAGCCGGGACGAGATCGCGGCCGAAGGCATCGCCTGCTACCGCATCTTCATCTCCGGCCTGCTGGACATCACCGACAACCTCAAGGACGGCGCCCTGGTGCCGCCGGCCAACGTCGTGCGTCACGACGACGATGACCCGTACCTGGTGGTGGCGGCGGACAAGGGCACCGCGACCTTCTCCGACATCGCCAACGGCATCGCCATCGACTACGGCTTCTGGCTGGGCGACGCGTTCGCTTCCGGCGGTTCCGCCGGCTACGACCACAAGAAGATGGGTATCACCGCCAAGGGCGCGTGGGTCGGCGTGCAGCGCCACTTCCGCGAGCGCGGCATCAATGTCCAGCAAGACAGCATCACCGTGGTAGGCGTCGGCGACATGGCCGGCGACGTGTTCGGCAACGGCTTGCTGATGTCCGACAAGCTGCAACTGGTCGCGGCCTTCAACCACCTGCACATCTTCATCGACCCGAATCCGGATCCGGCCACCAGCTTCGCTGAACGCCAGCGCCTGTTCGACCTGCCGCGCTCGGCGTGGAGCGACTACGACACCAGCATCATGTCCGAAGGCGGCGGCATCTTCTCGCGCAGCGCGAAGAGCATCGCCATCTCGGCGCAGATGAAAGAACGCTTCGACATCCAGGCCGACAAGCTGACCCCGACCGAGCTGCTCAACGCCTTGCTCAAGGCGCCGGTGGACCTGTTGTGGAACGGCGGTATCGGTACTTATGTGAAAGCCAGCAGCGAAAGCCACGCCGATGTCGGCGACAAGGCCAACGATGCGCTGCGGGTCAACGGCAACGAGCTGCGCTGCAAGGTGGTGGGCGAGGGCGGCAACCTCGGCATGACCCAGCTGGGTCGTGTGGAGTTCGGCCTCAATGGCGGCGGTTCCAACACCGACTTCATCGACAACGCCGGTGGCGTGGACTGCTCCGACCACGAAGTGAACATCAAGATCCTGCTCAACGAAGTGGTGCATGCCGGCGACATGACCGACAAGCAACGCAACCAGTTGCTGGCGAGCATGACCGACGAAGTCGGTGGCCTGGTGCTGGGCAACAACTACAAGCAGACCCAGGCCCTGTCCCTGGCGGCCCGTCGCGCCTTCGCGCGGATCGCCGAGTACAAGCGCCTGATGAGCGACCTGGAAGGCCGTGGCAAGCTGGATCGCGCCATCGAGTTCCTGCCGTCGGAAGAGCAGCTCAACGAGCGCGTCGCCGCCGGCCACGGGTTGACCCGTCCGGAACTGTCGGTGCTGATCTCCTACAGCAAGATCGACCTCAAGGAACAGCTGCTCAACTCCCTGGTACCGGACGACGACTACCTGACCCGCGACATGGAAACCGCGTTCCCGCCGACCCTGGTCAGCAAGTTCGCCGAAGCCATGCGCCGTCACCGCCTCAAGCGCGAGATCGTCAGCACCCAGATCGCCAACGACCTGGTCAACCACATGGGCATCACCTTCGTGCAACGCCTGAAGGAGTCCACTGGCATGAGCCCGGCTAACGTGGCCGGTGCTTATGTGATTGTGCGTGACATCTTCCATCTCCCGCACTGGTTCCGCCAGATCGAGGCCCTGGACCACCAGGTCTCGGCCCAGGTGCAGCTGGAGCTGATGGACGAGCTGATGCGCCTTGGTCGTCGTGCCACCCGCTGGTTCCTGCGCAGTCGCCGCAACGAGCAGGATGCCGCGCGTGACGTCGCGCACTTCGGTCCGCACCTGGCAGCGTTGGGCCTCAAGCTCGACGAACTGCTGGAAGGCCCGACCCGCGAAGGCTGGCAGACCCGCTACACCGCTTACGTCGAAGCCGGCGTGCCCGAGCTGTTGGCGCGCATGGTGGCAGGTACCACCCACCTGTACACCCTGTTGCCGATCATCGAGGCCGCGGATGTCACCGGGCACGACGCCGCCGATGTGGCCAAGGCCTACTTCGCCGTGGGCAGCGCCCTGGACCTGCCGTGGTACCTGCAGCAGATCAGCGATCTGCCGGTGGCCAACAACTGGCAGGCCCAGGCACGCGAAGCCTTCCGCGACGACGTGGACTGGCAGCAGCGGGCGATCACCATCTCGGTCCTGCAAATGGCCGACGCGCCAGAAGACATGGAAGCCCGCGTGGCCCTGTGGCTGGAGCAGAACCAGAGCATGGTCGAGCGCTGGCGCGCGATGCTGGTGGAAATCCGTGCCGCCAGCGGCACCGACTACGCCATGTACGCAGTGGCCAACCGCGAATTGCTGGACTTGGCCATGAGCGGTCAATCGGGCCTTGTAGCGGCGGCCTGATCGAGCGCTAAATGAAAAAGCCCCGTATCGCGAGATACGGGGCTTTTTTATGGTCTCGCGAAATGTTGTAGCCGCTGCCGCAGGCTAGGATCGAGCGGAACGCTCGCAAGGGGCTCAAGGTCCTGCAGCAGCGGCTACAAAAAAACGCGGCTTCTGTAGGAGCGAAGCTTGCTCGCGATCCGCGCAGCGGCCAGACGCCTTTTTATCGGCTTGGCCTTGTGCTGTTTGTACTGACGTCATCGCGGGCAAGCCTCGCTCCTACAGAAAAAATGTACTCCGCGCAGCGGCCAGGCGCTTACTGCTGCAACGGTGTCAGCACCTCATCCTTGGTGTCCTTGAGCACGAACACCAGCAGTCTGGCTGGTTTGCTGGTGCTGGCGTTGGCCGACACCGGGTGCTGCGAGCCGGCCGGTTCGTACCAGGATTCGCCCGCCTTGTAGGTGATGGCCGGCTCGTCGTTGACCCGCGAGGTGATCTCGCCTTCGAGCACATAGGCCAGGGCCGCGCCCTTGTGCATGTGCGGCACCGTGGCCTGGCCCGGCGCGTAGTCGACAGTGAGCATCAGCGCGGTCTTGCCCGGCAAGTTGCTCAGAGCATGTTCCTGGAGGATCTTGAGTTTCTCCTGGCCGTACTCCGGGTCATGGGCGGCGGCGCCCAGGGAGGTGAGCAGGGTCAGGCCGGCGAGGGCGCAAGTCAGGGCAGCGAGGGTCTTCTTCATGGTCGGTTTCTCCGGTGCGAAAGGGGCCGACTCAAGGTAAGCCCGCTGGCGCGACCGGCCTATAACCAATCCCGGCAAAGAAGCGCAGACCAATGCCTCAGTGTTCGAAGTCGAGGGCGCAGGCCAGGCGGCTGGCCAGCAGGTCGATGAAGCCCTGGGCCGCCGGCAGATGGAAATGCGCCTGCATCTCGGCCGCCGAGCGCCACTGGCCGCGCACGGTCCAATGCCGGGGATCCTCGACGCTGCGGCGAGCGGTGTACTCCAGGCAACCCGGGGCCTCGCGCAGGGCGGCGAGGAGTGTTGTCAAATGCTGGTCAAGTTCATCCGAACGGCCTTGGGCGGCTCGGATCTGCACGATATTGATGGCTGGACTGGACATCTCGAACCCTCCACGACCTGTAGCCGCTGCCGCAGGCTGCGATCGGCTTGGGCGGCACTGCGACGTAGCAGGTGCAGGGGCTCAAGATCGCAGTTGCAGTCACGGCGTTTGCTGGAGGCTCAGAATAAGGCCAGGAGATTGCAACGAAAATAACCAATCCCCGGGAAAAGCCCGGGGCCAATCAGGCAATCTGTTGCAGGATGTCACGGACCTTGTCCAGGGCCGGGTCGATGTCCAGGGTCTCGATGGCGCCAAAGCCGATAAACAGCCCGTCCCTGGCCGGCTCCTGATCATAGAAGCCGTGCAGCGGGTAGAGCCCGACCTCGACCTTCTTCGCCAGCTCCAGCAGCAGCGGGATGTTCACCGGCACCTTGCACAGTGCCGCCATGTGGAAGCCGGCGGTGGACGGCACCGCCTGCAGCCAGGGCGAGAGGTCGCCGTTCAGGCGCCGCAGGATGCGCTCGCGGCGCCCGGCGTACACCGTGTGGCAGCGGCGGATGTGCTTGAGCAGGTAACCCTCGGCGATGAACTTGGCCAGCGCCCATTGCGGCAGGGTCGAGGTGTGGCAGTCGGTGAGGCGCTTGGCCTTGATCACCGCGCCGAGAATTGCCGGCGGCAGTACCGCGTAGCCCAGGCGCAGCTGCGGCAGCATGGTCTTGGAGAAGGTCCCGACATAGGCCACCACGCCACGTTTATCCAGGCTTTGCAGGGAGTCGGTGGGCCGCCCCTCGTAGCGGAACTCGCTGTCGTAATCGTCCTCGATGACAATCGCCCCCAGCTGCCGCGCCCGCTCCAGCAGGGCCTCGCGGCGGGCCTGGCTCATGGGCATGCCCAGCGGGAACTGGTGGGACGGGGTGACGTAGATCAGCCGCACGCCGTCGGGAATCCGCTCGACCTGGATGCCTTCATCATCCACCGGCACGCCGATCACCGTCGCGCCCTGGGCGCTGAACAGCAGGCGCGCCGGGGTGTAGCCGGGGTCTTCCATGGCCACCAGGCTGCCGGGTTCCAGCACCACCCGGGCGATCAGGTCCAGGGCCTGTTGCGCGCCGTTGCAGACCACGATGTCGGCGTCGCTGCAAACCACGCCGCGGGAGAACGACACATGCCCGGCAATCGCGCTGCGCAGCGCCGGCAGGCCTTCCGGCTGGCTGTAGAAACCGCCGCTCTGGGCGATCCGCCGCAAAGCGTCCTGGGTGCAGCGCCGCCATTCTTCCTGGGGGAACTGATTGCGGCTGGTGGCGCCGCCGATGAACTCGTAGCGCGAGGTGCCTTCCAGGGTCGGATGGCGCAGGGGCGAGGGCAGCTCGCGCCATTTTTCCAGGCTCTGCGCGCAGGCCAGGTCGGCGGCGCTCTGCTTGGCTTCGGCTTTCACCGGCCGGGCATTGACGAAGGTGCCGCGGCCGATCCTGCCGATCAGGAAGTTCTCGTAGGTCAGCAGGCTGTAGGTGTCCGACACCGTCTTGCGCGAGATTCCCAGTTGCTCGGCCAGCAGGCGGCTCGGCGGCAACTGGGCGCCCGCCGCCAGTCGCCCGGATTCGATGGCGTCGCGCAGTTGCCGATACAGCTGGTCGGCCAGGTCCTTGCGCCCGTTGATGACGACATGCAGTTCCATCGATGACATTCCAAAACGATCAGTGCCCGCCAGATTACCCGCCCGGCGGGGTTTGGTGTAGCGGGCCTGGTATCGGGATTGGCCTGAGATCCTGGCGCGTACTGCGTACGCGATCGCAGTCTTCGGCAGCGGCTACGGGGTGCGACGCTGCCTTCGGACCGGGCGGTGTAGCCGCTGCCGCAGGCTGCGATAAGCCCGCAGGGCTTCGGCGGGATCAAGTCCGACACAGGTCCGGTGGACTGCCGATAAACCCGCGGATTGGCTATAGGGACAGCCCAGCACGGCCCTTAGGCTAGGAAGAACACAAACGCACGCTTACGGTGACCCCGATGGAACCCCGCCTGGACTACTACAGCGCCTCGCCGGAAGCCCTCAAGGGCCTGTTGATGCTCGAGGCAGAAACCTTCGGCCTGTCCATCGAGAAGCCGCTGCTGGAGCTGATCAAGATCCGCGTCTCGCAACTCAACCACTGCGCGTTCTGCACCGACATGCACGCGGTGCAGGCGCGCCAGAACGGCGAGAGCGAGCGGCGCCTGTACGCCCTGAGCGTATGGCGCGACTCGGGGTTGTTCAGCCCGCGGGAACGCTCGGCCCTGGCCTGGAGCGAGTCGGTGACCCTGTTGGCCGACCCTGCGGTGCCGGATGAATTGTTCCAGGCCGTGCGCGGCGAATTCAGCGAGCGCGAGCTGGTCGACCTGACCGTCGCGGTGGCCGCCATCAACTGCTGGAACCGCCTCGCCGTGGCGTTCCGCCAACAGCCCAGCGTTTAACCCAGATCTCTTTCCATCCCAGCAAGGTAATGCTCAATGAAACTGCTGCACGTCGATGCCAGCTCCAAAGGCGAACGCTCCAACTCCCGGGCCCTGGGCCGCTACTTCATCGAGCGGCTGCAAGGCCAGGGCGTCGACCTTAAGATCGACTACCTGGACCTGACGGTGGATACGCCGCCCCACGTCAGCGAGGCCTTCGCCATCGCCACCTACACCGCTCTCAATGCCCGCACGCCGCAGATGCGCCAGACCCTGGCGGCCTCGGATGCCTTGTGCCAGCGGGTGATGGACGCAGATGCCTGTCTGTTCGCCATGCCGATGTACAACTGGTCGATGCCTTCGACCTTCAAGGCTTTTATCGACAGCATCACCCGCACCGAGCTGACCTACCTCAATACCCCGGACGGCATCGTCGGCCAGCTGACCCGGCAGAAGGTGCTGTTCCTCACCAGCCGTGGCGCCGACCTGCGCCCGGGCAATCCCATGGCCTGGATGGACGCGCTGACCCCGGCGCTGAAAGCCGCCTTTGCCTTTATCGGCGTGGAGAACCCAGTGTTCGTCGATGCCCAGCCGCTGCAATTCGCCAACCCCGAAGCCCGCGAGCAAGCCCTGGAACGGGCAAGAGCGGAGCTGGAGATGGTGGCGCGGCAGTGGGCGGGGGTGTAACCGCAGCAACGACGGCTGCGCCGTCTATCGCGAGCAAGCTTCGCTCTTACAGAAGCTCACGCGATCCGTGTAGGAGCGAGGCTTGCCCGCGATAGGGCCCGAACGGCCAGTGCAAAAACCTAAGGCCGCTGCGGCTTTACCGAAGTACCAAAGGTATTGCCCATCCGCGTGCTGGTGGCCGCCGGGGTGGACAGGCCCATCTGGTTTGGCGGGCGCTTGTGGATCGGCACCTGCATGGCTTCCTGGTTCTTCTGCTCGGCCTTGGCGCCGTCGGGGTTGTTGCCCATCTGCTTGCTCAGGCAGCCGTAGTCCGGGGCCTTGTAGCCCCCCACGCTGACGTCGATGCAACCCTCTGTGGGCGCTTTGCCAGGCGCCGCGGCGGGCGCCTCGACCGGCGTAGCGGCGTGGCCGGCCAGCGGCAGGGTGCCGAGCATCAGGCTGGCGACAAGGGTGCAAAGCTGTTTCATCGGGGGCCTCCTGGCGGGCCCGGGAGGGGCCGTTGCGGTCCTTGAGTGTAGAGCAAGGCGGGTGGCGAAAAAGTGATGGTTTTTTTGCGGGTGCCGTAACACCAGATTCATAAACTGGCCTCAGGATGACGGTTTTCAGGGACAGGTCAGCCGTGCAGCGACGCCGAGCAAAGGTCGGGTATCGGTCTTTCTTTCACGCGAGGTTCGCGCGCAGGGGGCTTGCGCTGCTGTTGGCGCTGGCGGCCTGCGGCGGGTTGTGGGCGGCGCCATCTGCGCCGCCGATGGTGGATTCGCACCGGCTGCTGGACCTGAACATCGCCGCGCAAGACCTGGCCGAAGCGCTGGAACTGTTCAGCCGCTCGACCGGGATGGCGGTGCTGGTGGATCGCGAGCTGACCCGAGGGCGCCGCTCGGTACGGGTCCAGGGGCGCTACAGCGCCCGGGATGCCCTGAGTCGCCTGCTGACAGGAAGTGGTTTGATGGCCCGTTACGCCCGTTCCGATGCCTTTACCCTGCAAGTCGCCCAGCTCAGCGATGCGCCTGCCCCCAAGGGCGCGGGCGGCAACGCCGGGACCTGGGCCAGCGACAGTTTCGCCAGTGCCCTGCAACGCGCGGTGGAGGCCGGCCTGTGCCGTTCGGAACTGACCCGGCCGGGTCGCTATCGGGCGGTGCTGCAACTATGGATCGACCGTGGCGGGCATATCGAGCACAGCCGCCTGGTCACCACTACCGGCGATCTGCGGCGCGACGAGGCGCTGGTGCAGAGCCTGAGCGAAACCTGGGTCGAACGGCCCGCACCGAGTTCGCTGCGCCAGCCGGTGACCTTGCTCCTGATACCCGACAGCGCAGGAAAACGCATGGATTGCAGACAACGCCAAGGAGCCTCCGGGGGATGAAGAATACCGGGCACAGTGCGATGGTCAGGCTGTTCCTGACCTCCTACGACGACTTCAAGGTGCGTCTGCGCCGGCGCCTGGGCTCGGAAGACCTGGCCAACGATGTGCTGCACGAAACCTACCTGCGGGTCGACCGCATGGAAGAGCCGCCGAACCTGGCCCAGCCCAATGCCTACCTCTATCGCATGGCCCTGAACATCGCCGCCGACCGCCGCCAGGCCGATGCCCGGCTGCTCACCGGCAGCGAGGTCGAGGAGCTGTTGCAGATCAGCGACGAAGCCCTGGACCCGTCGCGGGTGGTGGGCGGGCAGAAGGAAATCCAGTCGCTGCTCAAGGCGCTCTACGAACTGCCGGCGCGCCGGCGCAAGATCTTTATCGCCGCGCGCCTGGAAGAGGCGCCGCACCTGGAAATCTCCCAGCGCTTCGGCATTTCGACACGGATGGTCGAGAAGGAAATCAAGGCGGCCCTGGGCCATTGCGCCTCGCGCCTTGAAAGAAAAGTGATTCAGCGGTTCGGTCCCGGCGCCGGAAAACCGTCCTAGTCACTAAAGGCCCCGATTAATCCGTGAGTACCCGCACGCTTGAACATCTTTAGCATCTCCACTTCTCGGGCGACACCGGACCACCGGCTGCGCAACGAGGCCCAGGACTGGCTGCTCCTGCTGACCTCGGGGCGGGCCACCGCGGCCGATGCCCGGGCCTTGCAGCAGTGGTGCGCACAGAGCCCGCAGCATGCCGAGGCCTTCGAGCAGGCCAAGTTGCTGTGGCACAGCCTCAAGCCGGCCGCCGAACAATGCCAGCAGCAGACCCAGTCGCGGCGCTTCGGGCGCCGGGCCTTTCTCGGTGGGGCGCTGGCGGCCTCGGTGGCGCTGGTGGCGGTGCGGGTCTCGGTGCCGGGCGGTTTTGCCGGGCTGAGCGCCGACTACCGCACCGAGGTCGGCGAGCAGCGCCGGGTCGAGCTGGAAGACGGGCTGAGCCTGGAACTCAACACCCAGACCCGCATCAGCCGGCGCGAGCTGGCGCAAGGCGGGCAGGGCATCGAACTGCTCGAAGGCGAGGTCGAGGTGTCGAGCCAGGGCGCGCTACCGGTGCGGGTCCAGGCCGGCAACGGCTGGCTGAGCGCATCACAGGCGCGCTTCAACGTGCGCAATATCAATCACAGCGTCTGCGTGACCTGCATCGATGGCGCGCTGCAGGTCGAGGTCGCGGGCCGGCTGATCCGCCTGGACAGCGGTCGCCAGCTGACCTACGACAGCCGCCAGGTCGGCGAGCCGACGGCCGTGGACCCGACGGCGGTGATCGCCTGGCGTGAGCAGGTGCTGGTGTTCGACAACGCCACCCTCAACACCGTGATCGACGAGATCAACCGCTACCGCCCGGGCATGCTGGTGCTGCTCAACGCCGAGTTGGGCAAGCGCAAGGTGCAGGCGCGTTTCAACCTCAACCAGCTGGCCGGCGTGGCCCTGCTGATCCGCGACGCCTACGGCGCCAAATGCACTGAGTTGCCGGGTGGCGTGGTGTTGTTGAGCTGAAGCACAAAACCGGTAGGCGCGACGCTGGCTCGCGATAGCGTCCGTTCCGGCCAACCGCGTTGCCTGGATCGCGGGCAAGCCTCGCTCCTACAGAATCGCCGTCGACCTGTAGCCGCTGCATTAACTGCGTTGCCGCTGTAGCCGTTGTAGCCGCTGCGGAGCGTAGCGAGGCTGCGATCGGCTGCGCAGCGGCCGTAAACCGGACAACCTGTTCTTCCTTGAAAATCGCGTGCTCAGGTTTTGCGAGGACTTTGTCCTCGATCGCAGCCTCGCTACGCTCCGCAGCGGCTACAACGGCATCCAGCCTGATGCGGCAATCACTCCAACGGCCCCAGCACCTGGCGATAACGTTCTTCGCCTTGGGGTGTTTGCCGCACCAGGCGGATTTCCAGGCCCGGTGGGTTTTCCTTGCGGTTGCCGCTGAGCTGGCGCCAGCCCTTGTCCCGATCCCAGACCCGCAGCTGCAAGTCGCTGACATGCTCCAGCACCGCCACGGCGTTTTTCGGCGCGGGCAGCGGGTAACGGTCGCGGGCCGGCGCCGCTGCGCGGTACAGGGTGTCGCCTTTGAGCCACCAGCGCACCCGTTGCAGGCCCTCGCCGGGCGTCGCCGCGCTGCGGATCACATCCAGGCGGAAGGTGCCGCTGTCGGCGCTGCGCACGCTCAGGGCCGCCGGCACATCGCTGGCTTCGGCGTCGCTTCCCGCCGGCACCGGCTCCATCAATTCCACGCTGGCCCGTAGCGCCACGTCCCGTTCCAGCTGGTGCAGGGTGCGCAGCAGCTCCTCGGTCTGCTCGCTGCTGGCCTGCAAATGGCTGTCGGCCCGGCTGACGCTGTCCAGCCCGCGCCAGGCGATCACGCTGACCACGGCCATTAGCAGGATCGCCACCATCACCTCGATCAGGGTAAAGCCGCCTTGCCGCTGGTTGATCCGGGCCCTCATGGCAGCGCCACCACCCGTACCACGCCGGTGGCGGTGCGTTGCACCGTCAGGCTGTGCTGGCCGTCGGACAGTTGCACCTGCAGCGGCGCGTCGATCCATTCGGCGTTGAGCACCAGCCGCGGGCCGGGCTCGATGCGCACTTTGATCGACGGGCTTTCCCAGGGCCGCGGGCGCAGCTGCGGGTCGTCCTTGAACTGGTCGAGGCCGCGGCCGTCGTCGCTGGGCCGGCTGAAGGCGAAACCCTTGGCATCCGCCCGCCAGCTGATGGGCCGACCATCCACGCGCGCCTCGGCCTGGGCCACCTGGAGCAACTGCGCCAGGCGCTCGGCGTCCTTGCGCAGGCCCTGCAGCGGGTCGGGGCGGATGCTCAGGCTGATGGCGGCGCTGGCGATCCCGATGATCACCAGCACCACCATCAGCTCGATCAGGGTGAAGCCCTGTTGTCGGGATGGGGTCATGGGGCACGCCTCCTGTGCGTCGCTTTTCATCCTGCCGGGTGAATGTGAAATAAAAACGTGACCATTGCGCGCTAGGCTGCGAAGACGGACAAACAGGAGGTCCTTGCCATGGCATTCGTCCATCGATTTTCCCCGCCGCAGCTGGTGCAGTCCCTGGCCCTGCTGGCGATCGTGGCCGGGGTGGCGACCTGGTCGTCGCTGCTGCTGACCCCCGCCGAGTCGCGCACCCCGCAGGCGCCGCCGCAAGCCCTGGCCGCCCAGGCCCAGAGCCCGGCGCAGCAGTGGTTTTCCAACCAGCCGCTGGCGCTGGACATCAAGGTCACCGGGCTGATGGCCAGCCCTCGCGGCGCGGTGGCGATTCTCAGCCTCAACGACGCGCCGCCGCGCAGCTTCCTGGTGGGCGAGCGCCTGGCCCAGGGCGTGCAACTGGTGGCCATCGAGGGCGACGGGGTGGTGATCGAACGCGGCGGCGAGCGCTCGCGGCTGGATGTCAGCAAGTTGCCGGAGAGCCCGGCGTTGCCGGTGCTGATCCGCCAGTGACGACCCTGTCGAAAAGTGCCTGGTTAAACAGATTCCTGATAGTAGCGGGGCCCTTGTAGGAGCGAGCTTGCTCGCGATGGACGTTAACGATAACGCGTGTGGATTGGATGAACGCGGCGCTCTCAGGTCCATCGCGAGCAATCGAGCGTCGACCGGCTGCTCCTACAGGGTTAATCCTTAACGATTGGGGTTCTTCGGCGCCCGCGCGACCAGGGTGTCCAGGCGCGCCAGGGGCGGGGCCTCGCGGCTGCGGTCGAGAACCAGCACGCTGACCCGGGACAGCCGCGGATCGGGGCTGGGGGCGATGTTCTGCTCGCAGCGCAGCTTGAGCCGGCCCTGGTCGCACTCGATGTTCTTGGTCCCCGGCGGCAGGCGGCCTTCCAGGCGCAGTTCCGCCAGGCGCGACTGGGCCGCCAGCAGGGCGATGGATCTATCCCGCAGCAAACCGTTGCTCTGGGTCATCAACCCGGCCACGCGGATCGCCGCCGACATGGCCACGGCGATGATCGCCAGCGCCACCAGCACCTCGATCAGGGTGAAACCCCGTTGTCGGGTGGCTGGCCGTCTGGCGGGTCGTTGGGGGAGTGGCTGGCGTGGCCGCGGCATGGACGTCTCGTGGCGCAAAGGAAGGCTTGCAGCCTAACCGGCAAATTTGACCGATTGGCTACGGTCACTCCCGAGCAACGTCAATATCACTGACATATTTTCTTGTAACACTGCCCGACGAATCGAAATCAAGCCAAGGAACGTCGAGATGGATGTCGTGCGCTTCACGTCACACCCCCAGCCTCATCTTCAGCCCCGCCGCCAGCCCCGTCGCCCGCGCGGCCAGGGCGGTTTCACCCTGATCGAGATCATGGTGGTGGTGGTCATTCTCGGGATCCTGGCCGCGATGGTGGTGCCCAAGGTGCTCGACCGTCCGGACCAGGCCCGGGCCACCGCGGCCAAGCAGGACATCGGCGGGTTGATGCAGGCCCTCAAGCTCTATCGCCTCGACCACGGCACCTACCCGAGCATGAACCAGGGCCTGAAAGTGCTGGTGGAGCGCCCGGCGGATGCCAAGAACAGCAACTGGCGCTCCTACCTGGAACGCCTGCCCAACGACCCCTGGGGCCGTCCTTACCATTACCTGAACCCGGGGGCCAACGGCGAAGTGGATGTGTTCTCCCTGGGGGCCGACGGCCAGCCAGACGGTGACGGCGTGAATGCCGATATCGGCTCCTGGCAGTTGTAAGCGCCGCCATGACAGCCCGTTCGCCGACAGCGGCGAAACAGCGTGGCATGGCCATTATCAGCGCCTTGTTGATCGCCGCCGTGGTGGCGGTGATCGCCGGCGGCATGCTGACCCGCCAGACCCTGTTCACCCGCGGGCTGGAAAGCGAGCAGTTGCGAGTCCAGGGTAGCTGGCAGCTGCAGGGCGGCATGGAAGTCAGCCGCCAGCGCCTGTGGGAAGACCGCCAGCGCGACGTGCTGACCCGCCTCGACCAGAACTGGGCGCGGCCGATCCAGCTCGCGGCCCTGGGCCCGGGCGCCGGGCCGTTCGAGGGCCGGCTGGAGGACGAGCAGAGCAAGTTCAACCTGCGCAACCTGTTGGCCAACGATCGCCTCGACCCGTTGCAGATAGAGAACTTCCAGCGCCTGTGCGAGCTGCTGGGGGTCAACGCGACCCTGGGCCAGCGCATCAGCCAGCGGGTGATCGCGTCCTACCCACGACTGTTGAGCCCGGAAGGCACGGCGTCGCCGGTCAATAGCGGTTTCCACAGCGGTCGCGACACTTCGCCGGAGGCCGCGCGCAAGCCGCTGCTGGCCAAGCAGCCGATGCTGCGCAGCCTCGACGACCTGCTGGGGGTGAACGGCGTCGATGAAAAGCTGCTGGCGCGCCTGGAACCCTTTGTCACCATCCTGCCGGCCAATACCTGGGTCAACGGCAATACCGCCAGCGCCGAGGTGCTCGCCGCGACCGTGCCGGGGCTTGCGCTGCCACGGGCCAAGGCGCTGATCGCCGAACGCGACAGCGGCCAGTGGTTCATCAATCAGGGCGACTTTATCAACCGCCTGCGCATGCCGCAGGTACCGGCGGACGCGGTGCGGGTCGGCATCACCAGCGAGTGGTTCCGCCTGCAAGGCCAGGCCCGCGGCGAGCGGCGCCGGGTCAAGCTGCTGGCCTTGCTGCACCGCAGCGAAGACAACATGCCGCGGGTGATCTGGTCGCGGGTGGGCGTATGAGCCGCTTGCGCGTCAGCCTGCCGCCCTTGCACACACTGACGGCCGAGAGCCGGGTGAGCTTTGCCCGGCTCCAGGCTAAAGAAGGCCAGGTCCAGGAAGCCGGCGAAGCCAGCCTGATGCAGTTGGGGCAGGTGCCCAAGGCGCCGGCCGTGGAGTGTTTCCTGCACCCCGAGGACAGCCTGCTGGCGAGCATCGAGCTGCCGGCCCTGGCGCCGGCCAAGGTCAGCGCGGCGGTGGCCTGCGCCGCCCAGGCGCTGATTCTCGGCCACAGCGACAGCCTGTACGTGGCCCACAGCCCGCGCGACTGCGACGGCCAGGTGCACATCAGCTGGTTGCCACGCGAAGCGCTGGCGCGGCTGGGCCAGGTGCTGGAGCAGGCCGGCCTGAAACTGCGCGGCCTGTACCCGGCGCCCTATGCCTTGCCGGTGCCGGCGGCGGGCCAGTTGACCGCCTGCCTGCAGGACCAGCACCTGTTGCTGCGCCACAGCCCGCAGCAGGGCAGCGTGCAACCGCTGCCGGAAGACGCCTTGCAGGCGTTGCTGGCCAATGGCGCCGGGTTGCAATGGGTGGGCGAGGCGGCCCCGCAAGGGGCGCTGGAGCAACTGCCGGACAGCTGTCGCTGGACCGGCCAGGCACCCGCCTGGGGCCTGCATGGTGGGGTGCAGAACAACAGCGCTCGCCAACAGGGCTGGGGCCGTGCCGCGGCACTGTGTGCGGCGGCGCTGGTGGTCTGGACCCTGGGCCTGAACCTGTACGCCGCGCGTCAGGCGGCCCAGGGCCAGCAGCTCAAGGCGCAGATGAGCCAACGGGTGCAGCAGGTGTTCCCGGAATTGCCGGTGATCCTCAACCCCCTGCAACAGGCGCGTCAGCAACTGGCGGCGCGCCAGAGCGGGGCCAGCGGCGACGCCCCGCAAAGCTTCAACAGCCTGGTGCAGCAGGCCGGCAACGCCATGCCTTTCGTGATTGGCGGAGTCGAGCAACTGATCTATGAAAACGGCGAGTTGCAGCTGAGCCTGCTCAGCGACACCCGCGTCCCCGCACCCGACAGCGGCTGGCAGGGCCTGCTGACCCAGGCCGGGCTCGAAGCCAGTTCTGGCGACCAGGGCTGGACCCTGCGCGCGGCCAGCGGTGCGGCGACCGGCGCGGTGCCGATGGAAGCCGACGACAGCGAGGAAGACGAGGATGAATAAGCTGAGCCTCAGCCATTACCGCCAGCGCTGGCAGCGTCAGGCCGCCCAGGCACAGCTGTACTGGAAC
Organism: Pseudomonas sp. T8; assembly: GCF_024610635.1. NCBI lineage: Bacteria > Pseudomonadati > Pseudomonadota > Gammaproteobacteria > Pseudomonadales > Pseudomonadaceae > Pseudomonas > Pseudomonas sp. T8. The sequence continues at coordinate 1,219,896 of NZ_CP102374.1, read as the reverse complement.
GGCCTGGCCCTGCGCGAGAAACGCCTGCTGGCCGGCGCGGCGGCGGTGCTGGGCGGCCTGCTGGTGTGGCTGGTGCTGATCGAACCGGCGCTGAAAAAGATCGATTACTGGCAGGCCGAGATCCCCAAGCTGCGCTCCCAGTCCGAAGCCCTGGAGCTGGTGCTGCACCAGGCCGGCGGGCCCCGTGGCGGCGAAGCAGGGCAGAGCCTGGAGCAGTCCTTGCGCCAGACCCTGGACGCCGCCGGCCTGCAGGGGCTGTACCAGTTGCAGCTGGCGGGCGAGGGCGAGTCCCAGGCCTGGCACTTGAGTTTTCAAGAGGCCCCGGCGGATGCCGTGGTCGGTTGGCTGCTGGGCAATCCCCGGCAGTTTTCCCTGGAAGTGGTGGAGGCTCGCCTGCAACGCGCGGGGCCGGCCGACATCGATGGCACGGCGGGCAAACTGTCCGGAACCGTTCGCATGGATCAGGCGCTTGGCGCTAAGGAAGCTTCATGAAGTGGTCAGGTTCTTTTTACGCCCGCCAATCGCGCAAGGCGCTGCCCTTGCTCCTGCTGGGGCCGCTGGCCCTGGCGCTGGCGGCGTGCAGTAACAACAAGGAGCCACAGCCACCGTTGCTGGTGGACAGCGAACTGGGGCGGCCCCTGGGCGAGACCAATCGCAGTGGCGGCGACGTGGTGGCCGAGCGGGAGAGGGCCCAGGCGCAACAGACCCAGCGTCCCAAATACCAGCATCCGATCAGCCGTGCGGGACGCGCCCCCGGTGCTCCCGCCGCCAGCGGCACGGTGGTGCGCAATCCCCTGGGCGACCAGCCGGTGCGCCTGAATTTCGTCGACGTCGATATCCAGGCCGTGGTCCGGGCCCTGGCGCGCTCCACCGGCCAGCAGTTCCTGGTGGACCCGCGGGTCAAGGGCAACCTGACCCTGGTCAGCGAAGGCGAAGTGCCGGCCCACCAGGCCTACGACATGCTGCTGGCGGCCCTGCGCATGCAGGGCTTCAGCGTGGTGGACGTCGGCGGCGTGGCCCAGGTGGTGCCGGAAGCCGACGCCAAGCTGCTCGGCGGGCCGATCTACAACGCCGGCAAGCCGTCGGCCAATGGCATGCTGACCCGCACCTTCCGCCTGCAGTACGAAAACGCGGTGAACCTGATCCCGGTGCTGCGCCCGATCGTGTCGCCGAACAACCCGATCAACGCCTACCCGGGCAACAACAGCATCGTCATCACCGACTACGCCGAGAACCTCACCCGGGTGGCGCAGATCATCGAAGGCATCGACATCCCCAGCGCCCTGGACACCGACGTGGTGCCGGTGCAGAACGGCATCGCCGTGGACATCGCCGGCATGGTCTCCGAACTGCTGGAAACCCAGGGCGCCGACCCGACCCAGAAAGTCAGCGTGGTCGGCGACCCGCGTTCCAACTCGATCATCATCCGCACCGGCAGCCCCGAGCGCACCGAGCTGGCGCGCAACCTGATCTACAAGCTGGACAACGCCCAGAGCAACCCGAGCAACCTGCACGTGGTGTACCTGCGCAACGCCCAGGCCGGCAAGCTGGCCCAGGCCCTGCGCGGCCTGCTCACCGGCGAGAGCGACAGCGGCACCGGCGATAACGCGCGGGCCATGCTCGGCAGCATGGGTGGCATGAGCCAGGGCGGCAGTTCCAGCAGCGGCCAGAGCGGCAGTACCAGCTCCACCAGTGGCAGCTCCAGCCTCAGCGGCGGCAGCTCCGGCAGCGGTTATGCCCAGGGCGGCAGTTCCAGCAGTAGCCAGGGCGGCACCCAGGCGTCCGACCAGAACACCGCCTTCAGTGCCGGCGGCGTGACCATCCAGGCCGATGCCACCACCAACACCTTGCTGATTTCCGCGCCGGAACCGCTGTACCGCAACCTGCGGGAAGTCATCGACATGCTCGACCAGCGCCGCGCCCAGGTGGTGATCGAAAGCCTGATCGTCGAGGTCAACGAAGACGACGCCGCCGAATTCGGCGTGCAGTGGCAGACCGGCAATCTCGGTGGCAGCGGCATCATCGGCGGCGCCAACCTGGGCGGCAGTGGCTTCAACCTCAATGGCAAGACCAGTGTCGACGTGCTGCCCCAGGGCCTCAACGTCGGCCTGGTCAACGGCACCGTGGACATCCCCGGGATCGGCAAGATCCTCGACCTCAAGGTGCTGGCCCGGGCCCTGAAGAGCAAGGGCGGGAACAACGTGCTGTCGACCCCGAACCTGCTGACCCTGGACAACGAAGCGGCGAGCATCTTCGTCGGCCAGACCATTCCCTTCGTCACCGGCAGCTACGTCACCGGCGGGGGCGGCAACAGCAACAACCCGTTCCAGACCGTGCAGCGCGAAGAAGTCGGCCTGAAGCTGAATGTGCGGCCACAGATTTCCGAGGGCGGCACGGTCAAGCTCGACATCTATCAGGAGGTCAGCAGCGTCGACCAGCGCGCCTCGGTGCAGGCCGGCACCGTGACCAACAAACGCGCGATCGACACCAGCATCCTGCTCGACGACGGCCAGATCATGGTCCTCGGCGGCCTGCTGCAGGACGGCTACAGCCAGAGCAACAACGCGGTGCCGTGGCTGTCGACCCTCCCCGGGATCGGCGCGCTGTTTCGCAACGAAAGCCGCTCGACCAACAAGACCAACCTGATGGTGTTCCTGCGCCCCTACATCATTCGCGACAGCGCCGCGGGGCGCAGCATCACCCTCAACCGCTACGACTTCATGCGCCGCGCCCAGGGCGGCCTGCAGCCGGACCGCAGCTGGGCCATGCCGGACATGCAGGCGCCGCAACTGCCGACGGCGGAGCAGGGGGTGCCGGGTGGGCCGGGTGTTGTGCCGGTGTCGTCGCCAGTGTCGGGGGCGGGCTCCGGGCAGGTGCCGAGGGCGAGGATCAGGGCGGTGCCGGTGCAATGAGTTCGCATGTTGCGTTTACACGCCCGGCGTCTGGTGCGCTGGGTGATGGGGTACATATCCGTTGCTGCGGTCACGGCGGCTTAGGGTTCCGCCCTTACGGCGGGTCACTTTGGAAGAGCGCCAAAGTAACCAAAGCGCTTCGCCCCTCCATTCGGTGCCTCGCTAAGGCTCGGCATGCCCTCACTCCGGCATTGCTCCGGGGGCCCGCCGCCACAGGCCATCCATGGCCTGGGGCGGCTAGCGCGGCATCCCTGCCGCGCTACCCCCTACGCAACGCCTGCGTTCGGCCTCTGGGAAAGGGGCGGGTAGATCAAGGGCAAGATCAAGATCAAAAGCGAAAGCCAAGCGCGTTTTACGCGCCTCTTGTAGCCGCTCAGGCCTCTGCGTGTAGCCGCTGCCGAGCGCAGCGAGGCTGCGATCGGGCGCGCAGCGGCCGCCAAATCAGACGGCTCGGTGTATCAGGCCGATCGAGGCGGATGGTTCTGCGTCTGCTTCGCAGCCGATCGCAGCCTGCGGCAGCGGCTACAGGGATAACGTTCAAGTCCAGGCCGACCGGCAGGTCGTCTCGCGTTGCTTTTGATTTTCTTGCCCCGTCGGGAGGCCGAGTGGAGGTTCTGCGCAGTGGGCAACTCGACAAGGATGCCGAGTTAGCCGCCCCAGGCCGTGGATGGCCTGCAGCAGTTACAGGGATCACCGCCAAATCCAGGCCGGCCGGTAGGCCGCCTCGCGTTGTTTTTGATTTTCTTGCCCCGTCGGGAGGCCGAGTGGAGGTTCTGCGCAGTGGGCAACTCGGCAGGGATGCCGAGTTAGCCGCCCCAGGCCATGGATGGCCTGTGGCGGCGGCCCACGGAGCAGGACCGGAGCGAGGGAATCCGAGCCTTAGCGAGGACCGGACGCTGGGGGCAAGAGCCCTTTGGTTACTTTGGGGCTTTTCCAAAGTGACCCGCCGTAAGGGCGGAACCCTAAGCCGCCGTTACCGCAGCAACGGATATGTACACGGCCAAGGCCAAGGCCCGGAGGCACTCCCATGAACCCACAACTCCCTTATGCCTGGGCCAAATCCCAACGCATCCTCCTGCGTCACAGCGAGGAGGGCGCCGTACTCCTGGTCTGCCCCTCGACCCCCGGCTGGTCGATCAGCGAAGCACGCCGCCAGTTCGGCCCGGCGCGCCTGGAGCGGGTGCGCGACGAAGAACTCGACGGCCTGCTGGCCAGCGCCTATTCCGACACCGGCAGCGCCGCCGCGGTGGTCGGTGCCGCCGAGAACGAAGTCGACCTCGACCGCCTGATGCAGGACATCCCGGAAATCACCGACCTGCTCGACACCCAAGACGGCGCGCCGGTGATCCGCATGATCAACGCCTTGCTGACCCAGGCCGCGCGGGACGAGGCCAGCGATATCCATATCGAGCCTTATGAAAGCCATTCGGTGGTGCGCTACCGGGTCGACGGCACGCTGCGTGACGTGGTCTCGCCGCGCAAGGCCCTGCACGGCGCGTTGGTGTCGCGGATCAAGATCATGGCCCAGCTCGACATCGCCGAAAAACGCCTGCCCCAGGACGGCCGCATCGCCTTGCGCGTGGCCGGGCGGCCCATCGATATCCGCGTGTCCACGGTGCCCACTGGGCATGGCGAACGGGTGGTGATGCGTCTGCTGGATAAACAAGCCGGGCGCCTGCAACTGGAAACCTTAGGGATGGACCCGCAGGTGCTGGGCAAACTCGATAACCTGATCCGCCAGCCCCACGGCATCGTGCTGGTCACCGGCCCCACCGGCAGCGGCAAGACCACCAGCCTCTACGCCGCCCTGGCGCGGCTGGACGCCAGCACCAGCAACATCCTCACCGTCGAGGACCCGGTGGAGTACGACCTGCCGGGCATCAGCCAGATCCAGGTCAACGCCAAGATCGACATGACCTTCGCCCTGGCCCTGCGCGCGATCCTGCGCCAGGACCCGGACATCATCATGATCGGTGAGATCCGCGACCTGGAAACCGCGCAGATCGCCGTGCAGGCTTCGCTCACCGGCCACCTGGTGCTGGCGACCCTGCACACCAACGACGCGGTGTCGGCGGTCAACCGCCTGATCGACATGGGCGTCGAGCCGTTCCTGCTGGCCTCGTCGATGCTCGGGGTGCTGGCCCAGCGCCTGGTGCGGCGCCTGTGCCCGCACTGCAAGGAAGAAGACCCGACCGCCCCCGGCACCTGGCGCCCGGTGGGCTGCCCGGCCTGCAATCAGGTCGGCTACAGCGGGCGCACCGGCATCCACGAGCTGTTCTGCATCGACGACGACATTCGCAGCCTGATCCACCAGGGCGCCGACGAACAGGCGCTGCGCGCCGCCGCGCGCCGCGCCGGGATGTTCAGCATGCGCGAGGACGGCGAGCGCTGGGTGCGCAGCGGCGCCACCGCCCCTGAAGAAATCCTTCGCGTAACCCGGGACGCCTGATGAACCGTTATCGCTACGAAGCCGCCGACGCCCTCGGCAAGATCGAGTCCGGGCACCTGGAAGCCGACAGCCAGAGCGCCGCTTTCGGCGTGCTGCGCAGCCGTGGTCTGACGGCCCTGATGGTGCAGGTCGAGAGCAACACGCCCAAGGCCGGTGGCGGTGGCCTGTTCAGCGCCAAGCTGTCGGACAACGACCTGGCCTGGGCCACCCGCCAGCTGGCCAGCCTGCTGGGCGCCAGCCTGCCCTTGGAAGCGGCGCTCAGCGCCACGGTGGAGCAGGCCGAACGCAAGCACATCGCCCACACCCTCAGCGCAGTGCGCGCCGACGTGCGCAGCGGCATGCGCCTGGCCGAAGCCCTGGCGGCGCGGCCACGGGATTTCCCGGACATCTACCGGGCGCTGATCGCCGCCGGCGAAGAGTCCGGCGACCTGGCCCAGGTCATGGAGCGCCTGGCCGACTACATCGAGGAACGCAACACCCTGCGCGGCAAGATCCTCACCGCCTTTATCTACCCCGGGGTGGTGGGGCTGGTCTCGGTGGGCATCGTGATCTTCCTGCTCAGCTACGTGGTGCCCCAGGTGGTCAGCGCCTTCTCCCAGGCGCGCCAGGACCTGCCGGGGCTGACCCTGGCGATGCTCAACGCCAGCGACTTCATTCGCGCCTGGGGCTGGCTGTGTTTCGGCGTGCTGGCCGGTGGCTTCTGGAGCTGGCGCCTGTACCTGCGTAACCCCCAGGCCCGCTTGAACTGGCACAGCCGGGTGCTGCGCCTGCCGCTGATCGGGCGCTTCGTCCTGGGCCTGAACACCGCGCGTTTCGCCTCGACCCTGGCGATCCTCGGCGGAGCCGGGGTGCCGCTGCTGCGCGCCCTCGAAGCGGCGCGCCAGACCCTGTCCAACGATCGCCTGAGCCAGAGCGTCAGCGACGCCACCGCCAAGGTCCGCGAAGGCGTCAACCTGGCCGCCGCGCTGCGGGTGGAAAAAGTCTTCCCGCCGGTGCTGATCCACCTGATCGCCAGCGGCGAAAAAACCGGCGCCCTGCCACCCATGCTCGAACGCGCCGCGCAAACCCTGTCCCGCGACATCGAACGCCGCGCCATGGGCATGACCGCCTTGCTCGAACCACTGATGATCGTGGTCATGGGCGGAGTGGTGCTGGTGATCGTCATGGCGGTGCTGCTGCCGATCATCGAGATCAACCAACTGGTGCAATAGGCAACCCCATTTACGGAACTTGTCTCGGTGGCCTGAGCCAAGGGCGACACCCGAGTTTTTTTCCCATTCTTGTCATCTGTAGCTGCGACCTTGCTGAGCGGGTTGGCAGCTGTGCAGCCCTTAAAACAGTCCTGGCCTGACCAGGCCAAAACGCTAAAGGGGGTTCTTATGATGTTCAAGTACGGATTGATGGCGGTGTCGTGCGGTATGGCCCTGGGGGCCGCTCAGGCCATGGCCGCGGTGGTTGGAGGGGGCTCCAGCCTGCCGATGAAACTTTATGGCACGGCCATAGGGGACGGAATTCTTACTGCTTCCTACCCGGGGTTCCAACCCTACATCGGGAGGAGCAGTGGAGAGGGTAAAGCTGCTTTTTTTAGCAACGATGCGACGAAACTACGGTTGGCGGCCGGTACTGCCATTGATTACGCTGGCAGCGATTCGATCGTGAGCCTCGCCGAACGTGACGCCTATAACTCCAGCGCCACCGTCGGCCGTGCCAGCTTCGGGCCATTGATACAGATTCCGGTAGCGGCCACTACTGTGGCTATTCCTTACCATGTTTCTGGCAAGACTGCGTTGAACCTCTCCAGCGCTCAACTGGCCGATATCTTCTCGGGCAAGATCCAGAACTGGAAGCAGGTGCTCTTTGGCGATGTGAGAGGCCCTGATCTACCAGTCAAGGTCATCTATCGTACCGACGGCAGTGGTACCACTCAGATCCTCACCACTCACCTGAGAGCTGTGAAACCTGCTTCGGTACCCGGTAACAGTATCAACTTCGCTACTGCTGTCGGCTTCAACCCTGTAACCAATGCACCAGTGGGTTCCACCTACATCGGCGTGTCCGGTAGCGAGGCGGTCGCCTCCACCGTGGCCAACACCGATGGCGCCATCGGTTACATCAGCCCCGACTTTACGGATTTCGACAACGCCGCAGTGGTAGCTTCGGTCAACGGCTTCCTGCCGGCCGGCGCCATCGTACAGCTCACCCTAGACACCGAGTTGCCACCTACCCACCCATCCAGCGGCAAGGATCCAGCCAACCCTCTGGACTGGGTGCCTACCTTCCCCAACCCATCCAATGGCTATCCCATCATTGGCTATACAAACATGATTTTTAGCCAGTGCTACAAGGACCCGGCAGACACGATCCGCATTCGTGCCTTTATCAACAGTCATTACTCTGGCCAGAATAACTCGGCGGTTACCAGCCATTCATTTATCCCGCTGCCAGCGATGTGGCTGTCCGGGGTTCATAGCACCTTCTATAACGCCAGCAGTACGTTGCGTGTCGGCAACCCGGATGTGTGCAACGGAATCGGTCGGCCCCTGTGATTCATCAGTCCTGATTATTTTCGACATTACGCGCGCTCCCGAGTGCTTTTTTATGTGAACTCGGGTTCGCCGTTCTGTCATGCAAAACCTTCCCGGCTTTTGTAAAGCACGGCTTGCGCGGCTTGCAAAGGCATCTCGCAAAAGGGCCCGGAAACCTCGCTGTCACCTTCGTCCGAAGCCCCGTGAGACCTGCCCCGAACACCCGAGAAAGTTTTTGAAAATCAAGCGCTTTCTCCCGAGGTTTTTTCCTTTATCTGTCACCGGAAGCTGCGAACTTCTTACCCATGGCCTCACCCCGCACAACGCTCTCAGAGCAGGGCAGAGGATCTGAGCGCCATGGCGTCATGCAAGAACCATTGACCTCCGTATACACACGACGAAAGGAGATTCTTCATGTTTAAGCGCACTATGATCGCAGCTTCCCTGGCCGTAGCGGCTCTGGCTTCGGCCCAATCGATGGCGGCTGTTGTGGGTGGCGGTGCCACTCTGCCACAGAACCTGTACGGCACCACTGCCGGTACCGGTATCCTGGCTTCGTCGGTTCCAGGCTTCAATGCTTACATTGGTGTGGGCAGCGGTGCAGGCAAGCAGGCCTTCTTCAACAACGACTCCACCAAGTTCAACCTTGCTGCTGGCATCAACGTCGACTATGCCGGTAGCGACTCGATTGTTAGTTTGGCTGAGCGTAACGCCTACAATGCCAGCACCGACAAGGGCCGTGCCACTTTCGGTCCTTTGATTCAGATCCCGGCCGAAGCCACTTCGGTGACCGTGCCTTACAACGTCGCTGGCAAGACTTCGCTGAAACTTACCAGCACTCAACTGGCTGATATCTTCTCGGGCAAGATCCAAAACTGGAATGAAATCGACTTCGACGGAGTTGCCGGTCCAAGCCTGCCTATCACGGTCGTCTATCGCACCGACGGCAGCGGTACCACCGAAATCTTCACTACCCATCTGAAAGCTGTGAAACCTGCGTCGGTACCTGCCGCCAGCAACAGCTTCGCCACTGCCGTAGGCTTCAATCCGGCCACCAACGCTCCAGCCGGCTCCACCTACGCCGGTGTTTCCGGTAGCGGCGCGATCGCTTCCACCGTGGCCAACACCAATGGCGCCATCGGTTATGTCAGCCCTGACTTTGCCGAGTTCAACAATGCGGCCAAGGTGGCAACCGTCAACGGTTTCCTGCCGACCGAAGTCAATGTGCAGATCACTCTGGATACCGAACGTCCACCGACCGACCCGCTCAGCGGCAAGGACGTCACCAATCCGCTGGACTGGGTACCGACCTTCCCTAACCCAAGCACCGGCTATCCAATCGTTGGTTACACCAACCTGGTCTTCAGCCAGTGCTACAAGGATGCCGGCGATAACCTGCGCATCCGTAACTTCCTCAATGCCCACTACACCGGCGCTAACAACAATACGGTGTCGGGCCACTCCTTCATCCCGCTGTCGCCTACCTGGCAGGCCGCTGTACACAACACTTTCTATAACACCACCAGCGCCCTGCGCGTCGGCAACACCAACGTCTGCAACGGCATTGGTCGTCCGGCCTGATACCCCGCCATCGGCAGGGTTCGTGTAACCGCCGGCAATGGCTCAAGCCATTGCCGGCTTTCTCGTTTCCGGTTGTTGTCGCGCAGATGAACTTTGCATGACAAGAGTTCGGTCGCGCCTGCCCATAACCGCCTTAGCAGTAATCCCGCGAATGTTTTGGCGGCAACCGTCGTACCCGCCATTCGCCCGAACAGTAAAAAGGATCCGCAAGTGATGCGCTCTGAGCCGAATCTGCCTGTTTCCCGACTCATCAACGCCTCTGCTGCCAATGGACAGCCGGTGCTGCGACTCAAGCCGCTGGCGCAGGCCATTGCCCTGTTGATGCTCGCCGGCACGGCCCAGGCCGCGCAGCCTCTGGCCTTCAGTTCGGGCTGGTTCGGGGCCATGGGGGGCGGCCAGAACGGGGGGGCGCATGGATCTGTCGGTGGGGGGCTGCCGGTCGGTACGCCGCCGCCCCTGGCGCAACAGCAGCGGGTCAACAGTCAGCTGCAACGCTCGATGAGCAACCTCAACAACACTGTTGCCGCCATCGCTGCCCAGCAGGCCGCGCAAGCGGCTGGGCGCGCGGCGGCGCTGACCGCCCCGCAGACCCTGCATAACGGCTTGGGGGGCAATGGCCTGAATGTGCTGGTCGGGGCCGACGGCAAGCCGCTGTTCGTCAATGCCGAAGGGCCAGTGCAGACCGATACCAACGGCAAGGCGCTGGTGTCGATCAAACAGACCGCCGACAAGGCGATTCTCAACTGGGAAACCTTCAATATCGGCCGTGACACCACCGTCGAGTTCCAGCAGAACGCCGATTGGGCCGCGCTCAACCGTGTCAACAACAGCACCTCGCCGAGCCAGATCCAGGGCGCGCTCAAGGCCGACGGCACGGTGATGATCCTCAACCGCAACGGTGTGGTATTCAGCGGCAGCAGCCAGATCAATGTGCGCAACCTGGTGGCGGCAGCCACCACTATCAGCGATGAACAGTTCAACAACCGTGGGCTGTTCAGCGCCAGCGACAGCGCGCCGACGTTCAGCGACGCCGCCGGCAAGGTGCTGGTGGAGCAGGGCGCGCAACTGCAGACCCATGTGCCAGGATCTTCCACCTCCAGCGGCGGTTATGTGTTGTTGCTCGGCAAGGAGGTGGATAACGCCGGCAGCATCAATACCCCGCGAGGCCAGACCGCTCTGGTCGCCGGCGACAGTTTTGTGATCAAGAAAGGCTACAGCACCGACGGTAACCCGACCTCGACCACCCGCGGCAACGAAGTCGTCGCTTCAGGCGGCGGCAAGGTCAGCAACCACGGCTCGATCCAGGCGGCTACCGGCGACATCACCCTGAGTGCCCAGGAGGTGCTGCAAAAAGGCCTGGCCCTGAGCAGCACTTCGGTGGACGCCCGCGGCACCCTGCATCTGAATGCCCGGGGCAGCGACGCCAAGGTCACCCTGGGCGAGGGCAGTACCAGTGCCATCCTGATCGACAGCAGCATGGCCCTGGACAGCCAGCGCGAGGGGCTGTTGACGCCAGCCTTGAACCAGGCTGGAAATTCTACGCCGGCCGATACCTATCGTCGCGACCAGTCACTGGTGGAGATCGTCAGCGGCGGCACCGTGGACTTCCAGAGCGGTTCGATCACCCTGGCCACCGGCGGCCAGGTCGCGGTGAATGCCGGGCAGCGCAGCCTGGTGCGCGACGGTGCGGTGATCGATGTGTCGGGGGCGGTGGGCGTCAAGGTGGCGATGGAGTCCAACAGCGTCAAGGTCAATATCCAGGGCAACGAGCAGCGTGATGCCTCGGTCAACCGCGACAGCAAGAACCTCAACAACAACGATGTCTGGGTCGATGCCCGCGAGCTGGTGCTGGTCCCGGCAGGGACCAACGGCTACGCCACGGATCGCTGGTACACCGCTGGCGGCTTGCTGGAGGTGGGCGGTTATCTGGGCACCCAGCCGCACAACGTCGGCGAATGGATGGCCCAGGGCGGCAGCGTACGTCTGAGCGGCAATGAGGTGGTGACTCAGCAGGGTTCGCAGATCAACCTCTCCGGCGGCACCCTGGACGTGCAGGACGGGATGATCCAGCAGACCTGGCTGCGGGCCGCCGATGGCCGGCTGATCGAGCTGTCCAGGGCCCCGGGTGACATTCTCTACAGCGGGCTCTACAAAGGCTTCGAAGAGCACAGCGTGCGCTGGGGCCAGACCGAGTACCACTACAACTCGTTGATTGCTCCCCGCGAGCGCTTGGAGCAAGGCTACAGCGTAGGTCGAGATGCCGGCCGTCTGGAAGTCAGCACCCGCAATGCGGTACTCGAAGGGCAGATCGTTGGTGACACCTTCCAGGGCGACCGTCAGACTCAGGCCCCGCGTCCGGGGCTTGACGGCTACCAGCAGGGGCAGAACGCCGTGGCCCGGGGCGGGCAGTTGGTGGTGGGGGCTTATGTGCCTTACTACGTCAAGGACAGCGCCAGCCTGCAGTACGCCCTGAGTGCCGATGCCAATACCGTCAAGCAAGTGGTGCTGGGGCAGGCCGCGGCGATAGCCAGTGGGCTGGACCTGGACACTGTTCTGCCCGACGAGCGCAAGGGCACTTTGTGGCTCGACACCGAGCAGCTCAACGGTTTCAAACTCAGCAGCGTCAAGGTCGCCGCCACCGGCAGCATCCTGGTTGACGGTGCGCTGGAGGTCAGTTCCGGCGGCGATATCACCCTGTATGGACCGCAGGTGCAGGTTGAAGCCGACCTGACGGCTCATGGCGGCAATCTCGCCCTGGGCAATGTGCTGCAGCAGATCACCAGCAACGGCAAGCTCGACACCACCCTGGCGGCGACGGGAGGCAAGCGCGCGACGCTGACGGTTGGCAGTGGCGTCCGGTTGGACACCAGCGGCCTGTGGAGCAACCTGTTGTTGGACCCTGCCGATGGCAGTCGCTTGCCTTACCTCAATGGCGGCAGCGTCTCGCTGCGCAGCAGCGCCGATGTCGCGCTGGAGAGCGGCAGCCTGATCGACGTGTCATCGGGCGCGGCACTTATGAGCGACGGCAAGACCCGCGCTGGCAAGGGCGGTAATCTCACCCTGGTGGCCAATGCCAACAGCGCGGCGGCCATCGGCACGCTCACCCTGGACGGCGAGCTGCGCGGCCATGGCGTGAACGGTGGCGGCACCTTGAGCCTCCAGAGCGGCAAGGTGCTGATCGGTGAGCGCGCCGCCGACACTGCCGCCGACACCCTGGTGCTGGCCCCGCAGTTTTTCGATAAAGGTTTCGCCGCGTATGACATCACCAGCAACCAGGGCCTGCGGGTGGCCGATGGTGCACAGGTCGAGGTGACCCAACCGGTCTATCTGTTGGGCGATCAGGCCTGGAGCACAGCGACTGGAGCGGACCCGGCCTCTGCGTTGGAACGCTGGTTGCCCGGGCTTTACCAGGAAGACCCGATCAAGGCCGTACTCAGCCAGCGCCAGGGCGCGAGTATCAGCCTGCGGGCCGGCACCGCGCGCTCGAGCGCGGCGGACATGGCCAGTACCCAGCTGGTGGTGGGCAAGGGTGCCGCCATCAGCGTCGACCCCGGCCAGTCGATCGCCCTGGGCAGCATTGGCCAGTTGACCCTGGACGGTGCATTGAATGCCTGGGGCGGCGCCATCACCTTGAGCGGCATCTCGGTTGCGCCGGATGTGGCCGAAGCCGTCGAGGGCGTCGGTCATGGCCGCTCGATCTGGGTGGGGGAACAGGCGGTGCTCGATGTCGCCGCGAGGGCGGTCACCGCGACCGATGCCCTGCGGCGTCGCTACGGGAAGGTGGACGCAGGTGGCACCATCGTCATCGGCGGGCAAATCGACCCGCAGACCGGCATCGCCAGCGCGGCCAATCAATTTGTGGTGGTGCGTGAAGGCGCGCGCCTGGAGGCTTCCGGCGCCCAAGCCATGGTCGATGTGGCGGGGCAAGGGCCTGTGGCGGTTGCCAGCAGCGGCGGCAGTATTTCCCTGGCGTCGAACCACGGCCTGTACCTGGACGGCAGTTTCAACGCCCGAGCCGGTGGCAGCGGCGCCGCAGGCGGCTCACTGAATGTGGCACTGGAGGCGCCGATCTACCGTACCAGTGTGTCGCAGCGGGTGCGCCAGGCGCGGGAAATGGTGATTGGCCAGGTCAGCGCCGACAGCCTGCTACCCAGCGGCGCCGGTCCCGAAGCCGTGCAAGACACCCTTGCCTATGGCCATGCCCGGCTGGGGCTGGAGAAGGTTCAGGCCGGGGGCTTCGATAACCTGTCGCTGCTCAGTAATGGCCTGATCAGTTTCGACGGCGCGCTGTCGCTGTCCCTGGGGCAGAGCCTGCAGTTGTATGCCGGTGCCCTGGCATTGAGCGATGGCGCCGCGGCCGGCTCACGGGTGCAACTGACCGCGCCTTATGTACGCCTGGCGGGTGTCGGCGCGGTGGTTGCACCTGACCAATGGATGCGCCCTACGGTGCAGGGTGGGGTTTCGACGCAGGCTTCAACGGGCAGCCTGTTGGTCACGGCGGGTAACGTACTGGATGTCCGCGACGGTGTGAGTATCGGTGCCCATGGCACCACCGCCGGTGGCTTGAGCCAGGCCATCGACCGCCGTGCCTTCGACGACACGCAACTGATCAGTCAGGGCGATATGCGCTTCCTGGCCAGTACCGTCGATTCGCGCAACACCAACCTGAGCACCCAGGCCGACCTGCGGCTGGCCGCTGCGCAGATCTACCCGGCCACCGGCGCGGTGGCGCAGGTGCTCGCGGGTTATCGGGGCAATGGCCTGGACTACGATCCAGACCGGACCCTGAGTATCGGGCGCACCGGCAGCGTCGATCCGGCACAACCCTATTCGGTGTTCGGCAAGCTGACTCTTGGGGCGGCGGTCATCGAGCAGGGCGGCGTGCTGCGGGCGCCCCTGGGCAATATTTCCCTGGGCACCCAGGTGGGGATATTGCTCTACACCAAACAACTCAACCTGCTGCCGGGCAGCCTGACGTCGGTCAGCGCCGCGGGCCTGACCTTGCCCTATGGCGGCACGGTGGACGGTGTGACCTGGCGCTTCGACGGTAAACAAGTGGACTTGCTGGGTGTGGGTGGCACCAGTTCCAACGCCAACCTGGTGGTGGGCGCGCAGTTGCTGGGGCAGTCGATCGACGTGCAACAGGGTGCGGTACTGGACCTTTCCGGCGGTGGCCAGCTGCTGGGCGCGGCATTCGTTTCCGGGCGCGGGGGGTCGACCGATGCGCGCTACAACCCGTTGGTGCAGTTCGGCGCCAATGGTCGCTTCACCTTGCCGGGGCTGGACACCAACCCGGTATACGCCATCGTGCCCGGGGTCCAGGCGAATGTCGCGCCCAGCGGTGGCGAGGCGGGGGCGACAACACCCTTGGTGGGCCAGCAGATCAGCATCGACGCGGGCGTCCCCGGCTTGCCGGCGGGTACCTACACCTTGCTGCCTTCGACCTATGCCTTGCTGCCGGGGGCGTTCCGGGTCGAGATCAATGGCTTGGCCGCGCCATTCGGCGCGACCGCGCTGACCCGTGGCACGGTCATGAGCAACGGTTCCTGGTCCAGCGCGGGCCGGCTGTCCATTGCCCAGACCGGGATTCAGGATGCCTTGAGCCGCCAGGTGATCCTGACCCCGGCCGCGGTGCTGCGCAGTTACTCGCAATACAACGAAACCCCGTATGCCGATTTTGTCCGTAGCGATGCCGCGCGCCAGGGCGTGCCTCGCGCAGCGTTGGAGGCCGATGGCAAAACCTTGCGGGTCAGCCTGATCGCCGGCCAGAGCGGTTCTCCCAGCGGCTTCGAGTTCGCCGGGGTGGCACGTTCGGCGGTGGCCGAAGGTGGTTTTGGCGCGAGCCTGGAGGTGATGTCCGGGGCGAGCGGCAGCGCGATCGATATTCTGCCTGCCGGGGCCACTGCCAGCGGCAGTGGGGTGTCGTTCCATGCCGATGATCTGAACGCCATTGGCACGGCCCGCATGAGCATTGGCGGAGCGCCGACCGTGGTGTATGGCCAGGGCGGCAATTTTGTTGGCTTCGATGCGAACGGTGCCGCGGACTCGGTGACGTTGCGCCAGGGCGTGACCTTGTCGGCCTCTGAAGTGTTCCTCGTTTCCGGCCTGCCCAGTGGCGCGATTCAAATCGAGCAGGGCGCATCGATCAACACCCTGGGCCGTGGCAACGCGGCCTATGATTCCACCGATGGTTTTATCTACCAACCCGGAACTCGCAGCGTGCTGGCCGTTTCCAATGGCGTGTTGCAAATGCTCGCGCCAACCGAGGGCAGTACTAGCAGGAGGGGGCCTGGCAGTATCTTGATCGGCGATTGTGCCCAGGCTGCCTGCCAGGGCGAAACCACGCTGTACTCCCAAGGCACCATTGCCTTTGCCACCACCAACACCTTCAGGCTGGGTGATGCGGTGCGTTATGGCACCCGCCATCTGGCCCTGGCGGTCGGTGGGATCAATGTCGGCAGTCCGGAGGCCCTGGCCGCCGCCCAGGCGCGCAATGCCCTGCCGTCGGGGTTGACCCTCAACCAGGATGTCATGAACCGTTTGCTGCGCGGCGATATCGCGAGTGGGGCGCCGGCCCTGGAAACCCTGTCGTTGACCGCCGGCCAGTCATTGAATTTCTACGGCAGCACCACCTTGAGCACCCTGGACAGCAACGGCCAGTCGATGCTCGACAATCTGATGCTCAGTACCCCGGCGATCTACGGCGATGGCGCGGCCGGCGATGTGGCGTTGATCCAGACCGGTAACCTGATCTGGAACGGGATAGCCGGTACGCCCGCTGCGGTGATCGCCAACGGTGCCGGCACCGGCAGCGGCACCCTGGAGATCCAGGCCCGGCGCATCGAATTCGGCTATGGCCCCAACACTCAGCCCGATCCTTTGGCCGACTACGCGCGCCTGGCCCTGGGTTTTGCCAATGTCAATCTCAGCGCCAGCGAGCGCCTGACCGCCAACCATAAGGGCAGCCTGGCGGTCTATCAGTCCCAGGGGGCCTATGAAGCTGGCAAGGGCTTCGTCTACAGCGGCGGCAACCTGAATATCAGCACGCCGTTGCTGACCGGCGAGGCGGGGTCGGTCAACCGCATCACGGCGGGGGGCGACCTGCGGTTGAGTCGCGCACCGGGCCAGCAGGCGGCCTTGCCGGCCATCGACAGCCTTGGCGCTGAAGTGTTGCTGGCTGGCAACAACGTCGAACTGGACAGCGCGGTGGTCCTGCCCAGCGGCAAGCTGACGGTCAATGCCGAGCATGGGTTGAACCTGACCGACCGCGTCCATCTCGACCTGGCCGGGCGCCAGGTCATGTTCAACGAAGTCAGCCAATACAGTTGGGGCGGCGATGTGATCCTGCAAAGCCGCGAGGGCGATATCCGCCAGGCGGCTGGTTCGCTGATCGATCTGTCGGCGCAGAACAACCATGGTGGGAGCCTGAAGGTGGTAGCCGTGGGCGAGGGTGGCGGTCAGGTGGACCTGCAAGGCCAGCTGCTCGGTGCCAGCTCGGGGCATTACGACGCCGGCGGCACCCTGGTGCCTTACAAGGCTGGCAGCGTCGATATCCGCGCGCAGACCCTGGGGGATTTCGCTACGCTCAACCAGCGTCTCAACCAGGGCCAGGTGTTCGGCGCCCGCAGCTTCCAGATCAAACGCGGCGACCTGACGATCGGCAACGAACTCAAGGCCGGCGAAGTCAACGTTTCCGTGGATAACGGCCAGTTGACGGTGCTGGGCACCATCGATGCCAGTGGCGAGCGGGTCGGCAGCATTCGCCTGGCTGCCAGCCAGGGCCTGACCCTGGCCGGCAGTGCCTTGCTCGATACCCATGGCACGGCCCTGCGGGTCGACAGCTACGGCAAGATCATCGATTCGCCTAACCGTGCGGTGGTCGAACTCAACTCCGGTCTTGGTCAACTGACCCTGGCCGACGGCGCACGCATCGACCTGCGCCACGGCACCTCGGTCGCTGCCGGTACGGCGCCTGGCCAGTACGACGGCCAGGCCCGCGGGACGCTGGAGCTCAATGCCCCGCGCCTGGATGCCAGCGACCCGACCCTGGGCGATATTGCTATCGACGCCAGTGGCCGGCTGAACATCCTGGGTGCTCGCTCCATCGCGGTAAACGGCACCGCCCGCTACACCGATGCCCCCGAGGGCACGGCGCCGGCCGCCAGCGGTCGGCCGTACCAGGTGATCGATCAGGCCTACCTGGACGCCAAGCATCAGGACAGCCAGCGCTTTATCGACAATGCCTTGAGCAATGCCAGCCTGATGAACGGCAAGCTGGCCGGTTTGAACAACGCCACCTATGCCGACGCCTTTCACCTGCGCCCGGGGCTGGAGATCGTCACCCAGGGCGATCTGGTGATCAGCGGCGACCTGGATCTCTCTGGTTATCGCTATACCAGTGTCAATCCTCATGCGCAGAAAACCTCGGTGTATGGCTCGGGCGAGCCGGGCAACCTGGTGATTCGCGCCGGTGGCAACCTGGACCTCTACGGCAGCATCAACGACGGTTTTGCGCCACCACCGCCGACCCCGGACGATGCCGGCTGGGTGTTGACCCCCGGTCGTCAGGCCTTTGGCGGCGACGTGGTGGTGCCGGGGCCGGGCGTGACGCTGGCCGATGGTAGCCTGTTCCCGGCCGGCAAGACCCTCAACTATGCATTGCCGATCAAACCGGCGCGCCTGGCGCAGGGCACCTTGCTGCCGGTCGAGGCGACCCTGCAGGCACCGCTGGAACTGCCGGCCGGTACGGTACTGCAAGCGGCCGTGCGCGACAGTACCGGCAATCAGGTGTATGCCGCCGGTACCCTGATCCGCGAAGCCGTGACCCTGGCCAGCGGCATGACTCTGGACGCTGGCACACGGCTGCCCGCGGCGGCTTCGCTGGGCGCCATGACCTGGCCGGCCGGGGTGCCCTTGCCGAGTCGCGACAGCGTTGGCCCGAACAACCCGGACGGCGTGCAGCTGGCCGGTTCGCTGGCGCTCAAGGTGGGTGCCTTGATCCCGTCGGAAACCGATATCAAGTTGCCGTCCGGGGTGATTTCGGTGCCGCTGCGTACGGTGACTGGCGGGCGTCAGGGTCGCAACTGGGCCGTCGCCTCGTTGTTGCCGGAGGGTTCGTTGTCCTGGTCGATGCGCCTGGTTTCGGGGGCCGATACCCAGGCCGCCGACACCCGGGCGATCAAACCGGTGATGGCCGGTGACCTGACCCTGGCCGACACGCATTACGCGGTCTTTGAGGGGCACGAGACCATCATTATTCCGGGGACTCCGGAGCGTCCGGGCGGCGCGTGGTTCTGGAGCGACCTGGGGGTGTTGATCGACCCGAGCTTCGTTGAAGGCACGCGGGTTTCTCCTGCCGATGAAAGCTGGTGTGTCGACGGCGTGTGCAATCGCTTCAACTACGTTTGGAGCGATCTTGGGGTGTTGATCGACCCTAGCTTTATCGAGGGTGCGCCGGTGACGGCGGAGTATGAGTCCTGGTGTTCAGACGGATTGTGTGTCTCGTTGGGCGAGGCCATCCCCGGTACGCCGGAGCAAGTCATCGTCGGTCCGGTGAACAAGGTGGTGCCGGTCACCCAGAACTTCAGCGTACTGCGCACTGGTACTGGGGATCTGGACCTGCTGGCGGCGGGTAATGTGGCCATGCAGTCGTCGTATGGGGTGTATACCGCCGGGGCTTCGACGGCCGCACGAGCCGGTGATCTGCAGGGCGCTTTCGATCAGCCGCGCAGTCGTGGCAGCGATGACAGTGTGCTGGGCAGTGCGGCGGCCGCTTACGAAACCCTGGTCAACGAGGGACCGAGTAGTCTGTATGCGGCCTGGTACCCGGATCAGGGTGGCAACCTGCTGTTGCGTAGTGGTGGCAGTCTGACCGGCGATGTGTTCAGCAGCTCCACCCTCCCGCGTAACGAAAACGCCCGTGCTCAATTGGCCAGTTCCAACCTGGGCAATTGGCTCTGGCGTCAGGGGACCGGCGATACGGTCGGGGTTACGCCGATTCCTGCCAGTTGGTGGATCAACTTCGGCACCTATGTGACGGGTCGCGGATCAGTGAACCCCAGCAATCCCGATAGCAGCCTGATTGCGCAACTGCCAATGCTGGTGGGCTTTACCGGTATCGGCACCTTGGGCGGCGGCAATCTGACCCTGGACGTGGGCCGTGATGCCGGTTTGCTCAGCCGACGTGGCGCTCCGGACGCGGTTTCCTCGCCACGCAGTCAGGGCTTGGTGCTGGCGGTGGGCAGCAGCGGTCGGGTGACCCCGACAGGTGAATTGCTGCTGACCGGTGGTGGTGATCTGGATGTGCGCGTGGGTGGTGATCTGAACCCCGGATTATCGGCTCGGGCCGCCACCACTACATCGATTGCCAATCCGGTCTCCACCGACTATACCCGGCAGGATCTGCGTCTGAACGGGGTCTTGAGCAACCTGCGTGGCGCGCTCGACCTGCAAGCCTCGAGCCTGGGGGGGATTGCCTTGAACTATGGCAGTCTCGTGCAGCTTAACGACAGCAAGGAGACCCGCGCCTACGATCCGTTCAACGCGTCCCTGGGCACCGCGACAGGGGGTATGGTGTTGATGCTCGGCGATGCCACGGCCAGTCTGGCCACCCGTGGCGACCTGGTGCTGGCCGGTACGGGCGACCCAGGGCGGACTTCTACTGAAAACGCCTCGGCATTCACCTATGACGGTACTTCTTATGGAACGGGGGGCTATGGCTGGTTTTCGTTATGGACCGAGCGCACTGCCATCGATCTGTTTTCGGCGGGAGGCAGCCTGACCCCGAGTGTGCAGGCCGGTGATGTAGGCAGTAGTGGTCAACCTCAACCTATTGGCAACCGCAACAGCTCGCCGACCGATGGCCGATTTATCTTCCCTTCGCAATTGAGCGCAATTGCCGCCAGTGGTGATGTGTTCATCGGTGGCTCGGCGCTGGGTGGCGCGAGTAACAACCAGCAGTACTCGTTGCTGTTGGCGCCGTCGCCCCATGGTCGTCTGGACGTTCTGGCCGGGGATTCGATTTATGCCGGCGGGTATGCCATCAACCAGTCTGGAGCTTCTCTGAGCGCGATGCCCACGCCGTTCACACCGGCATTTGCAGGCTGGGGTACGGACATCGCCCCCATAGTGACTAATCTGAGCAGCGACGGCATTACGATCCCGAACACCAAGGCCGAGTTTTCTTTGTTCACCTTTGGTGCCAACACCGCCAACAGTCAGTTCACTAGCAGTGAGGCGGCGCGCTTTTATGCAGTTGGCGGGGACATAGTCGGGTTGCGCAGTGGTGAAATATTGAACTTCACCTTTGGCCCACGGCTTGGACAAACCTGGTACGAAGCAGCAGGGCCGGTGTGGATGAAGGCGGGTCGCGATATTGTCAACTCGGGAACTGCTTTGGGCGAGCCGACAGGGGTCCCCGGCATCATTGCCAGTTCCCTGGGGAATATGCTCGGTGGCGGCACCAGCAGCGGCAACCTGTTTGTCCATAACAACCCCAACGATATTTCCATTGTTTCCGCCGGACGCGACCTGCTGTTCAGCTCCTTCAACGTCGCCGGCCCCGGCACTCTGGAGATCAGCGCCGGACGCAATATCCTGATGCAGGACAAGGCCTCGGTGAACAGTCTCGGGCCGGTGGTGGCCGGCGACTCGCGGCCTGGCGCGAGTATCGTGATGCAGGCCGGTGTCGGGGCCGCGGGCCTGGATTACCTGAAGTTCGTCACGCCGTACCTGGACCCGATCAATCAGGCTCAGGCTGGTGTGCCGCTGGCCGAGCAACGGGACAAAGTCGCCAAGACCTATGAAGCCGAACTGTTGAAGTGGCTCAAGGAGCGCTTTGCTTTCGAGGGTTCCGGCGACGAGGCGCGGGGCTACTTTGCCAGCTTGCCGGCGGAGCAGCAGCGGGTCTTCGCCCGTCGCGTCTACTTCGAGGAACTGCGTGAGGGCGGCCGCGAGTACAACGATGCAAGCGGCCCGCGTTTCGGCAGCTTCCTGCGCAGTCGCAATGCGATCGCCTCCTTGCTGCCAACCAAGGATGTGGCGGGCAATCCGATCGTTTACGACGGCGACATAACCCTGTACGGCGGCGCGGGTGTACGCACGCTGTTTGGTGGTGACATCCAGATGCTGACCCCGGGCGGGCAACAGGTATTCGGCATCGAAGGCGAAGCGCCGCCGGCCAGTGCCGGGGTCATCACCCAGGGCGCCGGCGATATCCAGTTGTACTCCCAAGGCAGCATCCTGTTGGGCCAGAGCCGGGTCATGACCACCTTTGGCGGGTCGATCCTCGGCTGGTCGAACGCTGGCGACATCAACGCCGGGCGTGGTTCCAAGACCACCGTGATCTATACGCCGCCCAAGCGGGTCTACGACAACTGGGGCAACGTCACGCTGTCGTCGAACGTGCCAAGCTCGGGGGCGGGGATCGCCACCCTCGCACCGATTGCCGAAGTGCCTGCCGGGGATATCGACCTGCTGGCGCCGCTGGGCACCATCGATGCCGGCGAGGCCGGGATCAGGGTCTCGGGCAACGTCAACATCTTCGCCTTGCAGGTAGTCAACGCGGCAAATATCCAGACCCAGGGCGAGTCCTCGGGGATTCCGGTGGTGGCGTCGGTCAATACCGGGGCCTTGACGTCGGCCAGTTCGGCGGCGTCGTCGGCGAGCCAGGCCGCCGAGGATGTGGCGCGCCAGCAGCAGGCGGCGGCGCGGCAGAATATGCCGTCGGTGTTTAGTGTGCAGGTGCTGAGTTTCGGCCAGGAACGCCTGGCGCCGACCCAGGATGGCGCCAGCCGGGCCAACCCCGGTTACAACCCCAACAGCCCGGTGCAGGTGCTGGGCGCCGGGCCGCTGAGCGATCAGGCGCGGCAGCAGTTGACCGAGGAGGAGCGGCGGCAACTGACCTTGTAGGTTCTCTCGTGGTACCAAGCCTCGGGGTGATCGTTGATCACCCCTTTTTTTGCCTGCACTGGTCGCCGCCTTTGCGATGATTCATGGCTTGAGTGACGGCAATTCAGTGGCTATGCGCATTGTTCTGCGCTGCCCGAATATGCCTCGTTGCGTCGGGCGACCTTGTTTACTGAATCGGGACTGGATGGATGCCAATGACTGAAATTGCCATGAAATACCTGAAACTCGCTGGTTTGCAGCTGGCGACCACGACCTTGTTCGGCTGCGCCACCAGCCGTTCGGTGGTAGATATCGACGGGCCTGAAGTGGCCAGCGGCAACGGCCAGAAGGTGGTGACCAACGTGCTCGACGAGCGTCGTTTTGAAGCCGATCCGCGCAGTGCCGACATTCCTTCGCTGAAGAATGGCGAGATCAACGACAAGGCGATCACCGAGCGCGCGATTGCGCGCAAGCGCAATGGCTATGGCATGGGGCTGGGCGATGTGCTGTTGCCGGAGGGCGTCAAGGTCAGCACGCTGATTGCCAAGAGCATCGGCGCAGCCTACGGCAAAGCCGGTTATCAAGTGGTGCCGAGCGCCGAGCAGGCGCCGGATGCCAGGACCATCACCGTGCATGTGGTCGAGTTCTGGTCATGGATGTCGCCGGGTGCCTTCTCCGTTGCGGTGAACAACAAATCGCATCTGAAGGTGGACACCGGTAGCGCGTCCTCGCCTGTCGAGGTCAAGACCTTGAAACGCGAAGGCATGCAGATGATTACCGAGGATGACTGGAAACTGATCACCGAGGCTGGCTTGCAGGCCATCAGCGAGTCCATGGCCAAGCAGCTCTGAATCCAGGGCTGTTCAACTGCCGGGCGCCCGCATGCTGATGGGGCCCCGAGCGCTTACTTCCCTGACGCTTGCTCTGTAGCCGCTGCCGCAGGCTGCGATAAGGTCCGAAGGACCTTCAGCGGTCTTGAAACCGTCACGGCCATTCGGCCGATCGCAGCCTGCGGCAGCGGCTACAGATGTGCGGTGTCAGGCCTGCAGGCGCCAGCCCATGACGTCGAGCAGGTCGCAGCTGTCGCGCAGCAGGATGGCGCTGGCGTTGGCCAGGTGTTGCAGGTCGGCGCTGTCGGCGTCTTTCAGGTCGAGGCGGGCGAGGCTTTCCAGCACTTGGGTGACGGCCAGCAGGCGCGCTGCGCTGTTGGCGTGAAGGACGTCCAGTGGGGTGTTCTTGTCGATCAGCAGGCAGGGGATGAGGCTGTCGATGCCCGTGAGGGGAATGTATTGCTTGTTCATGGGGTACTCCTTCGCGGATGAGAGGAGCTGCCGTCGTCGCCAAACGAAAGGGTGGCAGCTGCACGCAGGTTGGCGAACCGACCATCCACAAATCGGCAGATCCGAAGATCTCCCGCGCACAGCCGCCATAAAAGATCGCCGCGAACATAAAGGCCCGACGGCAAAGATTGCAAGCGTGACTGCTTGTAGATGAATGGCCAGGTCGCCAAACCCGGTCGCCTTATGGGCGAGCCAGGACTATAGGGCGTGGTTTGCGCAGCAAACAAGTCAGCACTTTCTGCAAGTTGTGTAGGGCCAATCGCTGTCCGTTGCCCGTTGTTTTACGCGGGTTTCAGAGGGGCAAGCTTTTCAGGATCGCCTGATTCAGCCGCCTGATTTTCGTCGTTACGTTCGAGGCAAATTCCTCATGGAGAACGTAGCTCATGGCCTTTGTCATCAGGGAAGGCGACCCCACCACAACCGGCGGCAAGGTCATTGCCGGATCGGCCACCACCTTTGTCGTGGATCAACGGGTCGCCCGCATTGCCGACCCGGTGTGGTGCCCGGTGTGTCAGACGGTGGGCTATATCGCCGAAGGCCATCACACCTGGGCGGATAACCACCAAGCCACGGCGGTGGAGGGTGGCCTTGTGCAGTGCGGCTGCCCGACCGGGGCCAACCGCCTGATCGCTACTCAGCGGACGGTCTGCTCCGGGAATCAACCGACTATCCCGCTCGACAGCGATTACATCGGGCCCGCGGTGATCAATACCCAGCGCTGGGCCGACGCCATTCATAAGGGGTATCCGCAGAATGAGTTTGCCGATGCGGTGCCGCGGGATCAGGTACGCGGCCTGAGCGTTGCTCACGGCAATATCGTTTCTCCGCCGCTGTCCGTGCAGGACACACAACATCTGGTGGAACCGGGGTTTCATATCGTGCAAACGCCGATGACCCGCGCTGCGCTGGAGACAGTGCTGTTCGGCCAGGCCGATGAGGTTGTGCTGGAGAAATTCCGCCGGCTCAATCCCCAGCTATCGAGTCCTGCCAAGCCTGGGCAACTTGTTGTGCTCAGTCATCCCGACAACTACCAATGCACCCGTGAAGAAGCCTTGCTGATGGAAGCGGCGGAGAAGGTCAGTGCGGCATTGGCGTCCATGAGCGATGAAGAAGCGGCCTTTATGCTCAAGTATCGGGTGCAGGTTGAATCGATACTGTCCTATGGTTCGACTGCTTTAGGTGTTAGCACGGCGGCCGTGGGCAACCATATGGACAGCTTGAAAAGAACCTTGCTGGATATCGAAGAACTCCATCAGAAGTTCTTTCTGCGGGATGGGCATTTGCGCAGCGTTGAGTTCTTCAGTGAAAGGAGAAAGCTGTTTGCACAACTGGATACCAACCTGACCTCCATCACGAAAATGAGCATTGCCTTCCCCGACCATCCCAGCCTTAAAAGCGCCTTGGGGATTTCCAGTCGTAGCCTAGTGCATCGCTGGACCCAGGCGGGCGCAGTGGGACAGATACCGGGGTACGCGACACATATTGAAGGTGTTTCCCGGGCGTCCAAGGTTCTAAAGTGGGGTGGTTGGATTGGGACGGCTCTTGGTGGTGGGGCCTCTTATGTGAAGGTGCAGGATGTTTGTTTGGCGGGAAGCAAGGAGGCGTGTGAGAAGGTGAAGTTTACCGAGACGGGGAGTTTTACAGGCGGGGTAGCTATCGGGGCAATCGCTACTCCCTTTATAAACTCCGGCGCGGCAACTATCTGTGCTGCGGTTGCAGCGTCCACCGGTGGTATCGGGGGGCTTGCATGTGGCCTGGTACTGATCGGCGGAGGTACCTATGCAGCCGGAAAGGCGGGGGAAGGCGGCGGGAAGTTTCTTGGAGAACTGCTTTATGGAACAGAAAAATGAACGAAATAACGACTGCACATATCGTACTTGGCTTTTTTATGGCGGGAACTATTCTCGGGGCCTTCATTATGATTGGTGTGCACCTCTATTGGATTCGCAACCATTTGAATGAGGCACTTGAGCACTTCAAGAACAGCCCCATCGTCAATCAACAAAGGGGGTTTCTGTATTTCGGAACCTGGGGAAAGATGGCGGTGATTGGGGGCATAGCAGGCTTTCTGGCGCACTCCGGTTACTTTATTAAAAGGGGGCTGCTAGATGCTGATGAGGTCGATAGTTTTCCTGAACCACTCAAGAAAAAATTGATCGCCTCGCATTATATTCTGGGAGGGCTGCTGACAAAGTTCTTCATAGAATATGCAGTGATGGAGTTGATTACGTAGCAAAAGCCAGCGCTGAACAAGTATTTGAGTCAACACGAAAATAACAAGCAGCGACATTCACTTCAGACAAGGACAACCCCATGACAGACCTCAAACCCTCGCAACCGGGGGCTGTCGACGCTATTGCCTACAACCGGGCCTCTTCCGCCTTGCAGCGAGCATTTACCTTGTTGCAGCAGTGCGTCTATCCCGAGCCGGATACGCCTGAAGAAGCGCAGGTCGCACCGTTGCACGATCCTGTGTTCGACGCATTCTCGTTCTATATCTGCACGCACGACAGGGTGGTCAGCTATGCCGCCGTTGCCATGAAGACCATCGAGCATGCTGGCGACACCTTCGACATTGGCGGGCTCAGCTGCGTCATGACTGATCCCGACTATCAGGGGCAAGGCCTGGGGTTGAGGACAGTCGCCGCGGCCACCCGCTGCATGGAGCACAGCCATCTGGATATTGGCGTCTTCACCTGTGATCCACCCTTGGCGCGTTTCTATGCCCGGGCCGGCGGTTGGACGATTGCGCCGGATGTGGTCCTGACCGGCAACCGGCACGACGGGGCGTTGCGCAGCGACACGCTGGGTAAAGTCGTGCTGTTGCGGCTGTTTTCCGCGAAGGCCAGGGCGGCGGCGTCGGATTTTGCCAGCGGGGTCATCGACCTGGGCCTGCCAGACGGGCAGTTTTTATAGCAGCGGCGATGGTGGTGGGCTGGGAGTCTCGTGTACTCCATCCAGCGTATCAGCGACAGTGCCGACGCCATCGCGGGCAAGCCTCGCTCCTACCCGTTCTCTGAGCCCCGATGAACGCGAGGCTTCAGCCTTTTTCGGCTCGTCTGCTGGCGGGTCGGTGCTATCTGGGCCGGTCTCACGGGGCCCCCGTCTTTCTTGGATATCCCCTATCCGATTCGAGTACCTGGTGCTCTCAGCGTTGTCATCGCGAACAACCCCCACCCTCTGGTGAATGAAGCTTTTGTGACAAAAGTTCGGTAGCACTTCGCCAGTCCCGTCATGGATATGTGACGCGCTTGAGGGGGCCTTCTGGCCACTGTTCTGAGCCGAGGCGGGACGCCGGGAGTGAGGTTATGGGGACTATGGAACGCTACGCGAAAGTGGGCATGCAGGAGCTGGACCAGCGGTTGTCGAAGATCGTCGAAGCCGCGCGCAAGAAGCCGGTATCGGTCTATCGCTACGGTGCGCCGTGGGTCTGGATCGTTTCCCAGGATGACTGGCAGGGCGCCTTGAAGGAGGTGTCGAGCTATATCCCACCGGGCCATTCGCTGGTGTTGCTGCGCCCGCAGATCGACGCCTTGCTCGACCAGCACCGCGACATTCTCCAGGGCCTGGACAGCGAGCCCGGCATGCTCATCGCCCCACGCACGGTGATGCACATCCTGCTGTTGCAGCTGCTGTATTCGGTGCCCGGCGAGCAGCAGTTGTACGAGCAACTCAATTACAACCTGCTGTTTCGCTGGTTCGTCGGCCTGGACCTGAACCAGAAGGTCTGGAGCCTCGGCGTGCTGAGCCGCGACATCGCCACGCTGTTGAACGACGCACGGGCGGTGCTGCTGATCCAGAAAATCATCGGTGAAGTGTTCTGTGGCGCCTTGCTGCAAATGCCCGAGTTCTCGTTGAACTTCGCGCTGCTGCACAGCTGGCTGGCCAAGCACGCCACGACATCGACCTTGAGCAATTGAGGCGGCCAAACGCCGTACAGACGGCGACGGCGGTTTCGACGCGGTTCGACATTCTTGGAAATCTAGGGGGCGGTGTGGAGCATCTGTTCGATAGGGGGCGGCCGGGGCCGACCAGGCGCTGGCTGCCGGTGTGCGGCTGGCTGGCGCTGGTTGCGCTGAGCCAGCCGTTGCTGGCCGAGGAGGGCGGCCCGGTGGAAGGCGAACCGGCGCAAGGCGAAGCCGCACCCGCGCGGTTGGTGGATGTGAATGAGTACTTCGTGCGCGGCAACACCGTGCTCGATGCCCGGGCCATCGAAGAAGCGGTGTATCCCTTCCTCGGCCCGCAGAAGGCCCTGGGCGATATCGAGGGCGCCCGCGACGCCTTGCAGAAGGTCTACCAGGCCCGCGGTTACCAGTCGGTGTTCGTCGAGCTGCCGGAGCAGAAGGTCGAGGACGGCATCGTCTACCTGCAGGTCAGCGAGACCAAGGTCGGACGGGTGCGAGTGGTGGGGGCCAAGCATTATTCGCCGGTGGAAATCCGCGACGAGGTGCCGGCGCTGCAGGAAGGCCAGGTACCGGATTTCGCCAAGGTCCAGGGCCAGCTGGCGAGCCTGAACAAGACCCCCGGGCGTCAGGTCATGCCGCTGGTCCGCGAAGGCCAGCGCCCCGGCACCATGGACGTCGACTTGCAGGTGGAGGACCAGAACCCCTGGCAGGCCAGCATCGGCCTGAACAACGACTACAGCGCCGACACCAAGCACCTGCGGGCGGTCACCAGCCTCGGCTACAACAACCTCTGGCAGCTGGGCCACAGCATTTCCCTGACCTATTTCACCGCGCCCGAGGACCAGGACAACGCCAAGGTCTGGTCCGGTTCCTACACCGCACCGCTCAATGAGCGCTGGAGCCTGCAGTTCGCCGGCTACAAGTCCGACAGCAACGTCGCCACCATCGGCGGCAGCAACGTGCTGGGCAAGGGCCATTCCTACGGCTTGTCGCTGATCTACAGCCTGCCGGCCAGCGGCGCCTGGGCCAACTCGTTCTCGGTCGGGGTGGATTTCAAGGACTTCGAGGAAGAGCTGAGCCTGGGCGGTGAAAGCGACAAGGTGCCGCTCAAGTACGCGCCGTTCACCTTCGCCTACAACGGCTTCCGCTACACCGAGACCTCCCAGCTGGGCCTCGGCCTGAGCCTGGTGGCCGGCACCCGCAGCCTGTTCGGCTACAGCAGCTCGGACGAGGACTTCGACTACAAGCGCTACCGCGCCAACCCCAGCTTCGCCGTGCTCAAGGGCGATGTGAATTACACCTACACCTTCGCCAACGATTGGCAGAGCGCATCCAAGGCCGCGTTCCAGCTGGCCTCGGGGCCGCTGGTCTCCAACGAGCAGTTCTCCGCCGGCGGCGCCACCTCGGTGCGCGGCTACCTGGCGGCCGAGCGCACCAGCGACGACGGCTACCTGTTTTCCCAGGAACTGCGCACGCCGTCCCTGGCCAAGTACCTGGGCGGTTATGTCAACGAATGGCGCTTTTACGCCTTCGCCGAAGGGGCCCAGATGTACCTGCGCGACGAGCTTCCCGACCAGGAGGCCGACTACAGCCTGGCCAGCGTCGGCCTGGGCACCCGCGCCAGCTTGAGCAAATGGCTTTCCGGCAGCCTGGACTGGGGTTACCCGCTGCTTGATGGACCGAACACCCAGAAACAGGACTCGCGCGTGCACTTCAGTGTGCAGGCGACGTTTTGATCTTTCACGGAGTAACTTTCATGCAGCGCTTACTGATTTCCCTGTTGATCTGCCTGGGCTTCGTGCTCCCGGCGACGGCCCAGGCGTGGTGGCAGGACGACTGGCACTACCGCAAGCAGATCTCCATCGACACCACGCCGCAAGGCGCGGCCATCAACCAGGCCCTGGGCCGCACCGCGCTGCTGGTGCGCCTGCACACCGGCAACTTCAGCTTCGACGGGGTCAAGGAAGACGGCTCCGACCTGCGCTTCGTCAGCGCCGATGACAAGACCGTGTTCAACCACCAGATCGAAAGCTTCGACCCGCTGATGGGCATGGCCCTGGTCTGGGTCGATGTGCCGAACGTGGAGGGCGGCCAGCGCCAGGACATCTGGATGTACTACGGCAACCAGAAAGCCCCGGCCAGCGCCAATGGCCAGCTGACCTTCGATCCGAACTACATCGCCCTCTATCACTTCGACGGCGCCAACGGTACCCCGGCCAAGGACACCACGGCCTACGGCAATCACGCGCAGAACACCACCGGTGCGAGCATCGACGGGGTCATCGGCCGGGCCTTGCAGTTCAACGGCCAGCCGCTGCTGTTGCCGGCCAGCCCGTCGCTGCAACACAGCGTCGAGGGCGCCTTTACCTTCAGCGCCTGGCTGCGCCTGGACCAGGCCAGTGGCGAACAGTTGTTGCTGGCCCGGCGTGAAGGGACCAGCAGCCTGCTGATCGGGATCAACCAGGGTGTGCCTTTTGTCGAGGTCGACGGCCAACGCGCAGTGTCGACCCAGCCGCTCAATCCCGGGCAGTGGCAGCACCTGGCCCTGACCGCTCAGGGCAGCCAGCTGGCGCTGTGGGTCAATGGCCGCGAAAGTGCCCGCCTGGCGGTGGCGCTGCCGGCGTTCAATTCGCCGCTGGCCATCGGTGCCGACCTGCCGCCGGTAGCGGGGGCCGAGGCCGCTACCGAGGCCAGTGCGTTCCTGCCGTTCAACGGCGCCATCGACGAACTGCGCCTGTCCAAGGTGGCGCGTCCCGCCGGCCTGCTGTTGGCCGATGCCGCGGCCCAGGGCGCCGAGTCGAAACTGGTGGTGTACGGCGTCGATGAAGAACAGTCGGGCTTCGGTTTCGGCAGCCTGGGCTTCTTGCTCAAGGCGGTGCCGGTGGACGCCTGGGTGATCATCGCGGTGCTGGTGCTGATGATGTTCCAGTCGTGGATCATCATGATCCGCAAGAACCGCATGGTCGGCCGCGTCAGCAGTGCCAACCAGCTGTTCCGCGAGCAGTTCGCCCGGGTCGGCACTCGCCTGGAAATGTTCGCCGACGACCGCGAACTGGCCCAGCGCCTGGAGCATTCCTCGCTGTGGCGCCTGTACCAGGTGGCGGTCCAGGAGATCCGCACCCGTCGCGAGCAGGGCGCCGACACCTCGTCGGTCTCGGCGGCGACCATCGAAGCCATCCGCTGCTCCATGGACGGCGTGCGCACCCGCGAGAACCAGCAGCTCAGTTCCAAGCTCTCGACCCTGTCCAACGCCATCGCCGGCGGGCCCTACATCGGCCTGCTGGGCACGGTGCTGGGGATCATGGTGGTGTTCCTCGGCACGGCCATGGCCGGCGACGTGAACATCAACGCCATCGCCCCGGGCATGGCCGCGGCCCTGCTGGCTACCGCCATGGGCCTGTTCGTCGCGATCCCGGCGCTGTTCGGCTACAACCGGCTGATTACCCGCAACAAGGAAGTCAGCGCCGACATGCGGGTGTTCGTCGACGAGTTCATCACCCGCCTGGCCGAGCTGCATGGCGCCGGCCAGTCAAGTGAAGCCGCGCCGGCGCGTGGGCATAACGCCAACGCCAGCGTGCCGGCCTGAGGAGAAACGTCATGGCTTCTGTGAACGCCTCCCACGACGACGATGACGACGCGGCAGTGGACAGCATCAACATCACGCCCCTGGTGGACGTGCTGATGGTGGTGCTGGTGATGTTCATCCTCACCGCCACCGCCCAGGTCTCCGGGATCCAGATCAACCTGCCCAAGGCCAGCGCCTCGGTGTCGCTGTCCGAGGCCAAGACCAAGGCGATCTCGGTCAACGACGGCGGCCAGGTGTTCCTCGACGCCTACCCGGTGACCTTGCCCGAGCTGGAAGAACGCCTGCGCATGGAAAAGGCCCTGAACCCGGACTTCCCGGTGATCGTGCGCGGCGACGCCACGGTGCAGTACCAGAAGGTCATCGAGGTCCTGGACCTGCTGCGCCGGCTGGAGCTGTCCCAGGTCGGGCTGGTCACCGGCAAACCGAGCCAGGGCTGACCCCATGACCGCACAACAACCGATCCACCTGCCGCCCGTGAAGAACCGCACGGCGCCGCGCCTGCTCAAGTGGGGCGTGGGCCTGCTGCTGGGGGCCGGCGCTGCCTGGCTGCTCTGGCAGTGGGCCAACGACATGAGCGGGGTGCGCCGCGAGGCGCCCAAGGTGCCGACCATCATCCCGTTGCCGCCACCACCGCCACCGCCGCCGGAAAAACCCAAGGAGCCGGAGCCGCCGGTCGAGGAGAAGGTGCCCGAACCGGAACCGACCCCGGAGCCGGAACAGGTCAAGCCCGAGGAAGAGGCGCCGCCGTCGCCGGTGGACGATCTGGCTAACCCGATGCAGATGGATGGCGATGCCCAGGCCGGCAGCGACGCCTTCAACATCGGCGCCGGCAAGGGTGGCGGCATGGCCGGTTCCGGCGGTGGGCGCCTGGGCAACGGCACCTACAGCCAGTTCCTGGCCTTCACCTTCCAGCGCGTGCTGCGGGAAAACCCGGACCTGCGCAACCAGGCCTTTTCGCTGCAAACCGACGTCTGGCTGAGCGCCGTCGGCGAGATCACCCGGGTCGAGCTGGTCAAGTCCAGCGGCAACCCGCAAATCGACACCCTGGTGCTGGCCGCCTTGCGCGGCGCACCGCACCTGACGGAACGGCCACCGGCCTCCCTGACCCTGCCTGTACGCCTGTCCCTGCAGGGGCGGCGTCCGGGTTAACCGAACGACTGATGCAAGTTTTGCCAAAAGGAGCTGTGTGCAAATGATTTCCAACGTGAATCGATTGTCCCTGGCGATCGGCATGGTCATCGCGACCCTGGTGGGACCGGTAGCGGCCGCGCCCGCTGCGCCCTCGGAAAACGCCACGATCAATCTGATCCGTTTGCTGGTGCAGCAGGGCGTGCTGAAACAGGAGCAGGCCGACGGCCTGATCGCCCAGGCCGAGCGCGAAGCGCAGCAGGCGCGCCAGGCCAACACCGCGGTGGCGGCAGGGCCGGCGGCGACGCCGGGGGATGTGCGGGTGCAATACGTGCCGGCCATTGTCCGCGACCAGATCCGCGACCAGGTCAAGGCCGAGGTCATGGCCACCGCCAAGCAGGAAAACTGGGCCCAGCCCAACACTTTCCCGGACTGGGTATCGCGCATCAGCTTCGACGGCGACATTCGCCTGCGCGACGAGTCGCGCTACTACTCGGGCAGCAACAGCAACGAGATCGTCGACTTCGCCAAGCTCAACGACAAGGGCCCATACGACGTCAACCCCAACAGCAGCTCCAACCTGCCGCCCTTGCTCAACACCCGCGAGGACCGCGAGAACCTGTTCCGCCTGCGCGCCCGGCTGGGCATGAAGGCGCAGGTCGCCGAGGACTGGACCGCTGGCATCCGCATCGGCACCGGCTCGGACAACAACCCGGTGTCCACCACCCAGACCCTGGGCGGCGGGTTCGGCAAGAAGGACATCTGGCTCGACCAGGGCTACCTGACCTGGAAGGCCACCGACGAGCTGACCCTGACCGGCGGGCGGATCGCCAACCCGTTCTTCTCCACCGACCTGCTGTATTCCAACGACCTGAATTTCGACGGCGTGGCGGCGATCTTCAACCACAAGCTCAATCGCGACTGGGGCCTGTTCGGTACGGTCGGCGCGTTCCCGGTGGAGTACACCAACGACACCTCCACCAGCAACGGCTTCGACAAGGAAGAGAGCGACAACAAATGGCTGTACGGCGCGCAGATCGGCGCCAACTGGGCGATCAACAGCAACCACCGGCTCAAGGGCGCATTGGCCTACTACCGCTTCGACGACATCGAGGGCCAGCGCTCCAGTGCCTGCGAACCCTGGGCCGGGGCGCCGGGCTGCGACAGCGACGGCAGCCGCGTGGCCTTCATGCAGAAGGGCAACAGCGTGTTCCTGCTGCGCGACATCACGCCCAACCCGCTCAACCCGGCCGCCACCGCGCAGCCGCAGTTCGTCGGCCTGGCCTCGGAGTTCAACCTGCTGGACCTGAACCTGGTATGGGACGCCGACCTGCCGGAGAACTTCAAGCTGCGCAGCCAGGCCAACTACGTCCACAACCTGGGCTACGACGAAGGCGAGATGCGCAAGCGCTCCGCCGGCCAGATCGTCAACAACCTGGACAGCAACGGCGAGCTGGAAAGCGGCGCCAACGCCTGGATGGTGCAGTTCACCCTGGGCAACAGCCTGGAGCTGGCCAAGCAGGGCGACTGGAACCTGTTCGCCGGCTACAAGTACATCCAGCCCGATGCGCTGCCTGACGGCTTCAACGACTCCTCGTTCCACCTCGGCGGCACCAACGCCAAGGGTTACTTCCTCGGCGGCAACTACGGCCTGGCCAAGAACGTCTTCGCCACCGGCCGCTGGCTGAGCTCCGAGGCGGTGTACGGCGCGCCGTTCGACATCGATGTCTTGCAGCTTGAAATCAACACGCGCTTCTAGGGCGCAAGGGGCATTGTCATGACCAGTCTTGCGATGAAAAGCACGGCGATGAACACGCGAGCCAGGGCAGGGCGCTGCCTGTTGTTGACGCTGGGCGTGCTGCTGGCCAGCGGGGCCAGCGCCGAAGGCATGGAGGAGCGCCTGCGCACCCAGTTGCGCAGCACCACCCAGCAGTTGCAGGCCCTGCAGAGCGAACAGGCCCAGGCCAGCGCCGCCCGCGTCGCCGCCGAGAACCAGGCCAGGCAGGCGCAGGCGCAGATCAAGCAACTGACCGCCGACCTGGCCAAGGCCCGCGGCGTCGCCGAGCAACTGGCCGGCCAGCAGCAGAACCTGCACAGCCAGGCCCAGGCGCAGATGGCCGCCAGCAGCGAGCAGATCGGCAAGTTCAAGAAGGCCTATGACGAGTTGCTGGTCATGGCCCGGGCCAAAGAGGCCGAGCGGGCCCGGCTCCAGGCGCAATTGAGCGAACGTGACACACAAGTGCAGCAATGTTCGGTCAAGAATCAGCAGATGTATGGCGTGGCCAAACAGATTCTCGCGGCCTACGAAAAGATCGACGTGGCCGAGGTGATGAAAATCCGCCAGCCCTTCGCCGGCGGCGCCCGGGTCAAGTTCGAGGAACTGGCCCAGGGCTTTGGCGACGACCTGTACAAGACCCAGTTCGATGCCCCCCAGGCAGCGAGCACCCACTGAATATCAGGGAAGAATCGAGCATGACTGAACCAACCCAACTGATCGCCAGCGTCACCCCGCAGAGCCTCACCGAACTGCTGCAAGGTGCCGGCTACCGGGTCAACCAGACCGACCAGAACGGCATCGTGCAACTGCTCAGCGCCAGCCAGGGCATCGGCTATGCCGTGCGCTTCGGCAACGCGGCCGGTGCCGGACAGGGTCGCTATGTGGACTTCACCTTCAGCTGCGCGCTGCGGGTCCAGGGCGAGTTGCCGGCGGGCCTGGCCGAACTGTGGAACGCCTCGCGACGCTTTGCCCGGCTCTCGGTGCAGGGCGAGTTCCTGGTGATGGAAATGGACGTGGTGGTGGCCGGGGTCAGCCACGATCACCTGCGCAGCCAGCTGGAACTCTGGGATCGGCTGTTGCAGGAATTCATCGTTTACCTGCGCGACTACAGCCAGCACGCCGCACGCCTGCAGGCCCAGGCCGATGCGCCTGAAACAACGCCCGAGGCCGCCGAGGTGCCTGCGCAGTGAAGAAGCCAAGCCTGATGGTCGGTGTCGGAGCCCTGGCCCTGGTGGCGCTGGCGGTATGGCTGGGCGTGCGCCCGGGCAGCGATCCGGTGGCGGCGCAACAGTCCAGGCCGATGGCCGCCAGCCCGGTCGACGACGGCCCGGCGGTGGCGCGCCTGGGTAACCAGCGGGTGGCGCCGGAGGAGCTCAAGGCACTGTTCGCGGCGTTGCCCGAGCCGTCCCGCGAGCAGCTGCGGGGCAATCGCCCGGCCCTGGAAAACTGGATTCGCACCCGCCTGGCGGAAAAGGCTGTGCTCGAACAGGCCGATGCCCAGGGCTGGCGCCAGCGTCCGGACGTGGCCTTGCAGACCCGGGTGGCCACCGAGCAGATCGTCTTTCGTGACTACCTGCGTTCGGTCAGCCAGGTGCCGGCCGGTTACCCGAGCGAGGCCGAGTTGCAGCAGGCCTACGACGCGGGCAAGGCGCAGTGGCAGACCCCGGCCTTGTACCGGGTCAGCCAGATCTTCCTCGCGGTGAGTGACCCGCAGGCGCTGGAAGCAACGCGCAAGCAGGCCCAGGAACTGAGCAAGAAGGCCCAGGCCGCCCCCGGCGACTTCGCCGCCCTGGCCAGCCAGTATTCCCAGGAACCCGACAGCGCCCGGCGCGGCGGCGACTCGGGTTTACAGCCGTTGCAGCAGTTGGTGCCCGAGGTCCGCGGCGCGGTGGCGCGCCTGAAGGTCGGCGCGGTGTCCGATGCGGTGCAGAGCGCGGCGGGTTTTCATGTGCTCAAGCTGACCGAGCAGCAACCGGCCCGCACCGCGACCCTGGACGAGTTGCGCGAACGCCTGACCCAGGCCCTGCGAGCGCAGCGCCAGGAGCAGATCGCCAAGGCCTACCTGGAAGGCATGCTCGACACCGCGACCCTGAGTATCGACGGCGCGCAGTTGAACAAGGTGCTGGAGGAGAAACTGTAAGTAGGGCGGTGTGGCCGATATCGCTATCGCGAGCAATCGAGCGTCGACCGGCTGCTCCTACACAAGCAACGCAATCCCCCTGTAGGAGCGAAGCTTGCTCGCGATGGACGGCGTAGCCGTCCGACCTGCTATGAACAATGTGCAATGGATGCCATCACCCACACGACAGGGAGTCACCCATGTCCTTTCTGGAACCCGTCCCGATCTCGGGCATCACACCCTACATCGCTCCGGCCGAACCCCGGGAAGCCTGGCTGGCCCTGGCCGCCGGGATCGAGCCGGAGCTGGCCCAGTATTTCCTGGTCACCGCCCGTTGCGGCTGCTTCATGCAGGCGGCGCGCAGCCTGAACATCAAGTCGACGCTGCTGCGCAAACAGCTGGCGCACCTGGAGGCACAGTTGCGTCGCTCCTTGTTCAGCTTCCAGGGCAGCGCCCTGAGCCTCAGCCGCGAAGGCCAGCAACTCAAGGCGCAACTGATCGCCCTGGCTCACGAACGCACGCTGCCGGTGCTCGAACAGCCGCTGCTGCGCCTGGCGGTGGCCGAGTCGATCCTGCATGACATCCTCGGCCGCGACCTGATTTCCCTGTTGCGGCGCAACGCCAGCGTGCGCCTGGAGATCATCTCCATCGACAGCGAGCTGTCGCTGCGGGCCCTCAGCGCCGACGTGGTGGTGTGGCTGGGCGGGGTGGATTCGCCGGCACCGGGGCCGAGTTTCGTCACCAGTCCGCCGCAGCCGCTGGTGCGCCTGGACTACCTGCCGCATATCGCCAAGCGTTACTCGCGGGTCGCGGCGCGCCCCGACAGCCTCGACGACCTGGCCGACTACATGCTGGTGCAGTGGCAGCAGGATCGTCAGGTCGAGCCGCTGCGACCGTGGAACCAGTTGGTGGAGCAGCGCCTGGCGGGGGTGGTGCAGGTGCATTCCTACGCGCTGATGCTGGAGATGATCCGCTGCAGCGCCTGCATCGGCCTGCTGCCCCATTACATGAGCCGCTTCGACCGCGGCCTGACAGCACTGCCCGGGCTGTTCGACGAGGCCATGCCGCGTCAGGTATGGATGGCGGTGAATGCCGAAGTGGAGCACGACGCCGAGGTGCGGATGCTGGTGGAGCTGATCCTGAACACCTTCAATGAGCGCAGCGAATGGTTTGAATAGCCGCCGGCACGCTGCTGCTTCGCCCTGCTTCTGTAGGAGCGAAGCTTGCTCGCGAAACAATCTCAAGGACGACGCAAGACCTACTGGCCTAATCGCCAGCAAGCTGGCTCCTGCAGGAGGGCGGTTGTACCGGAGAAGGCGCCTGCAACACGCTCCCTCTCGCCACCCGTGCCACTGGCGCTCTACACTCGACAGCCCTACTGCATAAACCAAGGAAGACTTTATGCCCGCCGAGACCCCCACCATCGTCATCGAACGTTTCAGCGAAGCCCATGTGCAGGGCATCACCGCGCTGTACAACGACCCTGCGGTCGCCTGTCAGACCCTGCAAATGCCGTTTCAACCTTCCGAGGTCTGGCGTAATCGCCTGGCGCCGAACAACGAACGGCTGGTATCGCTGGTGGCGCTGCACCAGGGCGCGGTGATCGGCAGTTGCAGCATCGAGCAGTACTCGCGTATCCGCCGCGCCCACTGCGGCGGTGTCGGCATGGGCGTGGCGGTGGAATGGCAGGGCCAGGGCGTCGGCAGCCGCTTGTTGGCGGCGGTGCTGGACGTGGCGGACAACTGGATGAACCTGCATCGGGTAGAACTGACGGTGTTCGCCGACAACGAAGCCGCCCTGGGCCTGTACCGCAAGTTCGGCTTCGAGCGCGAAGGTCTGCTGCGTGATTACGCGGTGCGCGACGGTCAGTACGTCGACGTCCTGAGCATGGCGCGCCTGCGCCGCACGCCCCAGGCCTGATTCGCCCCTGTAGCCGCTGCCGAGCGCCAGCGAGGCTGCGATCGCCCGGAACGGGCGCGGCGGACTTCAGATCGCTGAGGTCCTTCGGACCTATCGCAGCCTCGCTGGAGCTCGGCAGCGGCTACAGGTTTGCGGTGGCCAATGATCCACGATCTGGCGCTACGCCCCTCTATCCAAGGCAAACGCCACCGCTGCCCGCGCATGCAGCACGGTGGTGTCCAGCAGGGGCAGGGGGCTGTGTTCCGGTTTGAGCAGCAGGCCGATCTCGGTGCAGCCGAGGATGATGGCCTGGGCGCCGCGGTCCATCAGGGCCCGGATCACCTGCTGGTAGCGCTGGCGCGAGGTCTCGCTGATGACGCCCACGCACAACTCATCGTAGATGATCCGGTGCACGGCCTGGCGGTCCACGGCGTCCGGCACCAGCACCTTGAGGCCGCGATCGACCAGGCGCTGCTTGAGAAAATCCTGTTCCATGGTGAAGGCCGTGCCCAGCAGGCCCACGCTGAGGGTTCCAGCCTCGAGCGCGGCTTCGGCGGTCGGGTCGGCGATGTGCAGGAAGGGCACCGACAGCACGGCCTGAATCTGCTCGGCGACCTTGTGCATGGTGTTGGTACAGAGCACCACGCACTCGGCGCCACCGGCCTCCAGGCGGCGCGCCGCATCCACCAGGATCTCTGCCGCGAGGTCCCAGCGCCCGGCGTGCTGGGCCTGTTCGACAGGCCCGAAGTCGACGCTGTACATTAGCAGCCGCGCCGAACGCAGCGGGCCGAGACGGTCCCGTACCTGCTGGTTGATAAGGCGGTAATACTCGGCGCTGGACTCCCAGCTCATGCCGCCGATAAGGCCGATGGTGCGCATACACAGCTCCTGTTGCTGACCAACCTGAATGCCGAGAGTGTCCCGTGGCACAGCCCCGCGATCTATCAAGAAATTTCATATGCCCGGCGCACTGAGCGACAAGGCCCAGGGTTACGAGTTGCCGCGTCGCGAACTGTTGGGCGGCACGCTCGACCTGCAATTGCTGCCGCGCGCGGCCTACAGTGCGCGCGATCCGTTGCAGTGGCAAAGCCTCGGCGTGAGCCTGGAGCGCCAGCGGGGCGTGCATGCCATCGGCAGCGACCGGCGCGAGGATTTCGACAGCTGGCCGGGAACCCTGGCCTTGACCCCGGCCGGGGTCGAGGTGTTTTCCGAGTCGCCCCACGGCGGTGAATACCTGCTGCTGCGCTGGCTGGCCGAACCACAGGGCCTGGGTATCGCCAGCGGTTCGCGGCGCCTGCAACTGCCAGGACATGCAAAGGCCCTGGCGCTGGGACGGCAGGCGCGGCGGCTGTTGCTGGACCCCAACCAGGATCAACTGGCTCTGGAACAATGCGCCTTGCAGTTCGCCGGCCTGGCCGTCCTCGACAAACCACCGACCAAAGCTGTCAGGCGCACCGAGTTCAGCCGGGTGCTGACGCTGATCGACCAGCAGTTCGCCGAGCCCCTGTCACTCTCTGAACTGGCGGCCTGCAGCGGGCGCAACGAACTGCGGTTCCTGCGCGACTTCACCCGCGCCATCGGCATGACGCCCCATGCCTGGCTGGTCGAAGTGCGGGTGCAGGCGGCGCGCCGGCTGATCGAGCACAGCGACCTGTCGCTCGCCGCCATCGCCCTGGAAACCGGCTTCGCCCATCAGTCCCATATGGGCAGCGCCTTTCGCAAGATCCTCGGCCTGACCCCCAGCCAGTACCGCGCCCTCCGCGGCGGACGTGGCTGAGGGCGAGCGCGCGTTCACCGTTCGGCAGCCGTACCGCCAGGGTTCGGCTTTTAGTCATACGACGCGGTCGTGCATCTGCCATGATCGAGTTCCGCAATCGCGGTTCCTCGAAGAGGCATGAACATGGACGACGTACAGCAACTGGGCGAGATGCTTCGCCACTACGCCGAAAGCGAAGCCCACAAGAAACAGCTGTTCGAAAGCCAGTCGGTGGTCTGGACGAACCGTATCAATGAGCTGTTCGACCATATCCAGCAGTGGCTGGCGCCGGTGCTGATGCCGGACCTGCTGGCCTTGACTCGCGAACCCTACGTGGCCTTCAGCCCCAGCGTCCCGGTGGAAACCTCGACCTTCAAGACCGAGAAACTGACCATCGTCATCGCCGGCAAACCGGTGGAGTTCGTGCCCGATGTGATGGGCGCCGCCGGGCAGATTTCCCTGGCGGTGATGGGCCTGACCGCCGCGCGTTACGGCAGCGTGTCCCTGGTGGGCCTGCCCGACGGCAGCTGGCAATGGCGCAAGGCCAATGGCCTGAAGGAACCCGACGTCTTTACCTTCGACGGCAACTTCCTGGCGTCGCAGCTGCAGGTGCTGATTCCCCGGGAGCGTGGGTGAGGTCAGGGATCAGGGCTGCGGAGCTGGCAGCACCTTGAGTTGATAGATCCTCTGCGCTTTCTGCCCTGGGCATTGAGTCCCGTAGCTACTGGCATACGCGTTGATGGTATAGGTGCCCGGCGTCAGCGGTTTGCCAGTGATCAGCACGTAATGGGTTCTTTTCTGGTAACTCAGTTCCAACCCCTCGGGCAACGGGTAGTCGGGGTGGATATAAAAACCGGTCAGCGGCGTATCGGCGCCCACCACCTCCAGCTTGACGCTGAACGGCTGGCCGGCGACGGCACTGGGCAGTGTCTCTGGCTGCATTGTGAGATCCGGACGGGTATAGCAGCCGGGAACAAATCCCAGCCCACAACCGCTGAGCATGAGTGAAAGAGCAATAGCGGAAATCAGTGCGCGCTTCATGGGAGTTTCCTGGGGGCCGTTCAAGGGATCTTGCTGAACACAAGGCCGCCGTATATGTATTTGAGAATGGTCTGCAGGGTCGATCCCGCTGGGATCTGATGCAACAACTCACCCCAGGAAAAGATCCTCGAGGAACTGATGGTGTCACTCGGTGCAGTGGCCGGGGTGATGGGGCCGGATAAGGTTTTTGCCGGTTGCTCCCAGGTAACCCAGTGGTTTTTCATTTGCCCTGCATTGGCTGCCAGCATCCCCGCGCCGATAAGGGTCGCGACATGAGTACCGGGGCGAATGTACTGGAACAGTTCGCTCAACTGATTCTGGTTTATATGGGACGAGAACTGGGTGTTGTCGAAAAGGATCTCGGCTCCTGCTTGCTTGAACCATTTTCTGAGCCCCGCGGGCAGGGTGATCCCAGAGAACATGTCATCTGGTTCGTCATAGGCGAACAATATGTTTTCACTGTCACGCAAGCTGGCCAGGGTGATCCAGTCGATAGCCCAGATGCGGTCACCTTCTGCACCGTGACTGAAGTTTTTTGGATTGCAGGCGCCGTGGCTCGGCTTGATGTGCAACTGCCCGATGGTCGTTTCACCGGTTTCCCAGAGCTCGGTGATGGCTTTTGCGTACAGGTCGGGGCGATCCATCAACAAGGCATAGAAGAAGGTGGCCGGACCGCAGAGGCTGGTCTCTTTCTGGTCGGGGTCAGCGCTGCTACAGCTGGCGCGCCAGTCAGCGCTGCGGCCTGCGGGGCAGAAGGCGCGGGAGGCAGCAGGGCGGCCACGACGGCAGCTGTGTTCGGCATCGCCGACACCGCGCTGACGGGCGCCGCTGTAACGGTATCGCCAATGATCACACTGCCCGAACCGCCGACGATAATGCTGCCGTGGTCACCGGTACTGCTCTGTACCGCGGCATTGCGGCCATTGATGAAGACGGTTGCCGACACCCCACCGACGATCGCCGCACCGCAGGCGCTCTGGTCGTTGTGCCGGGCCGCGGCCAGGCCGTCGAAAAGAACATCGGGGGAGCCGCTGACGATGGGGTTGGTGCCGTGGCCCGGCATCGGGCAGGAAGTCGGGTCGGTTACCCGCGCGGCCGGTTTTCCGCTCATTCTAGAAACGTCCGTGTTTGTTCAGCGGCGAAGACTAAGCGAAACACCCGCCGTTGGCCAATCGGGCTCCGTTGCAGTTACAGCGGCGGTCAGGCTGCGAGGCGGGGTCAGATCTCTACATTGCCCCAGCCCGGCCGGGCTTCGGTCGGTTCCGGCGCCACGGCGTCGATCTTCTTGCCGGTGGCCAGTTCCACCCGGCGCGCCACGTCCGGGTCGTCGGCGAAGGGGATCAGGCTGGCGTCGTCGAGGCTCTTGGCCGATTGATGACGCAGGCAGTAGCCGATGCTGAGGTAAAGGAAGGTCACGCCGAGCAGGTCAAGGGCGAATTCGATCATCGGAGGGCTCGCTGTGCTGCAGGAGAGGGATGAACGACGCGGGCCGGGTGTGGCTCGCGTCGTGCTCTTGGGCGATCAGGCGATCTGGGCGTCGCTGAGGGCCAGGCGCGGGTCGGCCACGCGCACGGTGCGCCAGGTGTTGTAGGCCATCAGCAGCATGCCGCTGAGGAAGAACACGCCCCCGGCGAAGCGCACGATAAAGCCCGGGTGGCTGGCCTGCAGGGCTTCGACGAAGGAATAGGTGAGGGTGCCGTCGTCGTTGACCGCGCGCCACATCAGGCCCTGGGTGATGCCGTTGACCCACATCGAAGCGATGTAGAGCACGGTGCCGATGGTGGCGAGCCAGAAGTGCAGGTTGATCAGCGGGATGCTGTGCATCTGCTCACGGCCGAAGACCTTGGGCACCATGTGGTAGATGGCACCGAAGGTGATCATCGCCACCCAGCCCAGGGCGCCGGCGTGGACGTGGCCGATGGTCCAGTCGGTGTAGTGGGACAGGGCGTTGACGGTCTTGATCGCCATCATCGGCCCTTCGAAGGTCGACATGCCGTAGAAGGCCAGGGACAGCACCAGAAAGCGCAGGATCGGGTCGGTGCGCAATTTATGCCAGGCGCCGGAGAGGGTCATCATGCCGTTGATCATGCCGCCCCAGCTCGGTGCCAGGAGGATCAGCGACATGGCCATGCCCAGCGATTGCGCCCAGTCCGGCAGGGCGGTGTAGTGCAGGTGGTGCGGGCCGGCCCAGATGTACAGGGTGATCAGCGCCCAGAAGTGCACGATGGACAGGCGATAGGAATACACCGGGCGCCCGACCTGCTTGGGCACGAAGTAATACATCATCCCCAGGAAACCGGTGGTGAGGAAGAAGCCCACGGCGTTGTGGCCGTACCACCACTGGACCATGGCGTCGGTGGCGCCGGAGTACACCGGGTAGGACTTGAACCAGTCCACCGGGA
The DNA here is from genome assembly GCF_024610635.1 of Pseudomonas sp. T8. Classification (NCBI taxonomy): domain Bacteria; kingdom Pseudomonadati; phylum Pseudomonadota; class Gammaproteobacteria; order Pseudomonadales; family Pseudomonadaceae; genus Pseudomonas; species Pseudomonas sp. T8. The sequence goes on along the minus strand of NZ_CP102374.1, from coordinate 1,176,588 downwards.
TCGACAGGTGATTGACCACGTGCAGCATGGCGATCACCAGGATAAAGGCGCCGAAGAACCAGTTGCCGACGTAGATGTGCTTGGTCTTGCGCTGCACCACGGTGGTGAAGAACACGATGCCGTAGACCACCCAGACCACGGCCATCCACACCGCGCCGGAGAATTCGATTTCCGCGTATTCCTTGGTGGTGGTGTAGCCCAGCGGCAGGGTGACCAGCATGATCAGGATCACCGACTGCCAGCCCCAGAAGGTGAAGGCGGCGAGCTTGTCGGAATACAGCCGCACCTGGCAGGTACGCTGTACCGCGTAGTAACTGGCGGCGAACTGGGCACTGCCGGCGAAGCCGAAGATCACCAGGCTGGTGTGCAGCGGGCGCAGGCGGCCGAAGCTGGTCCAGGGCAGGTCGAGGTTCATTTGTGGCCATACCAGCTGGGAGGCGATCCACACCCCCATGGCCATGCCGATCACGCCCCAGGCCACGGTGGCGATGACGAATTGGCGCACCACCTTGTAGTTGTAGGCCGGTTCCATTGTTGCTGTGCTCATGGTCAATGCTTCCACGGTTGCAAAGGCTTGCCAGGCCACCCGGCCTGGCATGCCATGCACTGTAGAAAGCAGCGGCGAAACAAAACAGGCTCAGAAAAAAACCATTAATACGGATCAGATTTGCCCGCCTGCCGGTGCAGGTCCGGGGCCGGCTGATACGGTTTTTTAGTTTTTACCTGAATCTGTAACGCTCTGAGCCGTAAGGGCATAGTCACCGCCACACCAAAACCCCCGGATCACCCCTGGAATGCCATAACCCCGTGGCTCTGTAGCCCTGTAGCCGCTGCCGAGCGCAGCGAGGCTGCGATCGGCTGCAAAGCAGCCGCAAAGACCGACACATGTGTTCTATCAGCCAGACCGCATCGTCCGGATTGCGAACGCTACGCGCTCGGTCGCAGCCTCGCTGCGCTCGGCAGCGGCTACAGGATTACAGCGGCTTCAGCGCCAGGGGCGGGATCGGGGTCAGTACTGATGAGGCCGTGACATGTATCACTATGACGAGTACGACCGGGCCCTGGTCTTTGAACGGGTGGCGCAGTTTCGCGATCAGGTCGAACGCTTCATGGCTGGCGAGCTGAGCGAAGAAGAGTTCCTGCCGCTGCGCCTGCAGAACGGCCTGTACATGCAGAAACACGCCTACATGCTGCGGGTGGCCATCCCTTACGGCACCCTCAGTGCGCGGCAGATGCGCACCCTGGCCAGCATCGCCCGCGACTACGATCGCGGCTACGGCCACTTCACCACCCGGCAGAACATGCAGTTCAACTGGATCGAGCTGGCCCAGGTGCCGGACATCCTCGAACGCCTGGCCGGTGTCGAGATGCACGCAATCCAGACCTCCGGCAACTGCGTGCGCAACATCACCACCGAAGCCTTCGCCGGGGTGGCCGCCGACGAGCTGATGGACCCGCGGCCCCTGGCGGAGATCCTGCGCCAGTGGTCGACCATCAACCCGGAATTCCTGTTCCTGCCGCGCAAGTTCAAGATCGCCATCTGCTCGGCCCGCGAGGACCGGGCGGCGATCATGATGCATGACATCGGCCTGTACCTGTACCGCGACTGGCGCGGGCAGATGCTGCTGCGGGTGATGGTCGGCGGCGGCCTGGGGCGCACGCCGATCCTCAGCCAGCAGATCCGCGACGGCCTGCCGTGGCAGCACCTGCTGTCCTATGTCGAGGCGGTGCTGCGGGTCTATAACCGCCACGGCCGGCGCGACAACAAGTACAAGGCGCGGATCAAGATCCTGGTCAAGGCCCTGGGCATCGAGGCCTTCGCCAAGGAAGTGGAGGAGGAGTGGCAGCACCTCAAGGACGGCCCGGCGCAGTTGACCGAGGCCGAATACCAGCGGGTCGCCAGTGCCTTTATCCCGCCGCTCTACGAGCGCCAGCCAGCCACCGATCTCGACTACGGCAGCCGCCTGGCCGAGGAGCCGGCTTTCGAACGCTGGGTGGCGCACAACGTCAAGCCGCACAAGGTGCCGGGCTACGCCAGCGTGGTGCTGTCGACCAAACCCGGCAGCACCTCGCCGCCCGGAGACGTGACGGCGGCGCAGATGGAGGCGGTGGCCGAGTGGTCCGAGGCCTTCGGCTTTGGTGAGATCCGTATCGCCCACGAACAGAACATCGTCCTGCCGGACGTGCCCAAGGCCGCGCTGCATGAACTGTGGCGGCTAGCGGGCGAGCAGGGCCTGGGCTGCGCCAACGTCGGCTTGCTGACCGACATCATCGCCTGTCCCGGCGGCGACTTCTGCGCCCTGGCCAACGCCAAGTCGATCCCCATCGCCCAGGCGATCCAGGCGCGTTTCGATGATCTGGATTACCTGCACGACCTGGGTGACATCAGCCTGAACATCTCCGGCTGCATGAACGCCTGCGGCCATCACCACATCGGCAATATCGGCATCCTCGGCGTCGATAAGAACGGCAGCGAGTGGTACCAGATCACCCTCGGCGGCGCCCAGGGCAAGCACAGCGCGCTGGGCAAGGTCATAGGCCCGTCGTTCAGCGCCGAGGAAGTGCCCGGGGTGATCGAACGCATCATCGCCACCTTCGTGCGTTACCGGGAAAGCGAGGAGCTGTTCGTCGATACCGTGCAACGCATCGGCCTGGAGCCGTTCAAGGAGCGGGTCTATCCGAAAGTGCTGGAGGCACAGCCATGAGCCAGCACTGCGACCGGGCAACAGAAAGCACAGCCGTGAGCGAGGAATTACAGCCGTGAGCGAGAGACTAAAACCATGAACAATCTGTTGCGCTTGCAGGATGGCCAGGCTGGGCGGGTCGAGGACGATCCCTGGAACCTGGTGCGCGAGGTGGACGGCCCGCTGCCCGAGGGGCCGCTGATCTTGCCACTGGCCCGCTGGCTGATCCGCCGCATCGAGCACGAGCCGGCGCGGGACGGGGTCTGGCTCGGCCCGGACGATGAGGTGGAAAGCCTCAGGCCCTGGCTCAAGCTGATCCCGCTGATCGCCCTGGATTTTCCCAGCTTCCGTGACGGCCGCGCCTACAGCCAGGCCTACCTGCTGCGCACCCGCCTGGGCTGGATGGGCGAACTGCGGGCGGTGGGCGATGTGTTGCGTGACCAGCTCAGCCATATGCGCCAATGCGGTTTTGACAGCTTTGCCATCCGCGAAGACAAATGCGCCGACGACGCCCTCAAGGGGCTGGCGGGCATGAGTGTGCTTTACGGGCGCTCGGCGATCGAGCCGCGGCCGCTGTTCCGGAGGCGCTGAAGAGGGGCGCCGGCACCGGCCGGCGCTTCCATCGATGCTCACCGTCGCCCGTGAACAGGGCAGGCAACGGCCATTGTCTGGCCGCCAGGGGCATTTGTCCTTGGGTCGCTGATGGCACTTTGGTAGAGTCCCACCCCTTATGAAGGAGCCAGGGATCGGCGTCCGGCGATCAGTCGCAGGCGTGCCTGGCATGGGCCATCCATGGAAGAGAGTCGCGGCTGTGAGCGTTGCTAAAAAGATACTCGGGTTGTTTTCGTTGTTGCTGATCCTGACCCTGTGGGTCGGCTATTTCTATGTGTACCAGGATGCCCGCAGCGGGCGCCTCGGCGACCCCCTCGACAGCTACGGCTGGTGCGGCCCCGCCGCGGATTCGCCGCATTCCTTCAAGCGCGACTATCTGCTGCTCAGGGTCACCAACAGCACCCAGGGCGAGTTCAGGGTATCGGGAGAGGTCAACGTTTCCGAACGCACCTACAACCGCTACGAACTGGGCCGCTATCCGCTGAAATTGCGCCTGGAGCCGTTGCAGTCCACCTACAGCCTGCCGCCGCTGTTCTTTGAAGAGGTCAAGGTCAAGCCCTTGAACCGCAACTTCAATTCGCCGCACAAGAACGCCTACGCAGACCTGGAAAGCCGGCCGATCCGGGTGATCGGCGAGTCCAGCCGGTTTCCCTTCGAGGTCTACCGTTACGGCTACAAGCCGGTGCTGTACATCCTCAAGGGCAACGAGCAGGTCGACCTGCCGTTCAAGCGCATCACCACGCAGATGAACCTGTCCAATACCTTCACCCCGACCCGGGTGTACAACCCGGCGGACTACATCGCCGAGCAGAACAGCCTGGTCCAGCCCGGCGACTATCCGGCCTATGGCGCCAGCGAGTGCGCCTTCAGCATCGAGCGCAAAGGCTCGTTCAAGATCATCGTGCTGCTGTTGTTGCTGGTGCTGTGCCTGCCGCTGCTGATGGTGCTGTACCGCGACGAGCCGACCATCGATTTTCTCGCCACGCTGCTGGGCGTGGCGGCGGTCCGGGTATTCCTGGTCGGGCCGCTGCAGGACTACCAGTTGTACGGCATCGACTTCGTGTTTGGCGTCGTGATCATCCTGGCCGGGACCTTTTCCCTGCTCAAGGCCATGCGCATCGACGCTCGGCGCGAGGCGGCGGCAAGGCGCGGAACCACTTGGTAACGGACGGCCTGGTAACGGGCTTGGGCAAGGTGCGGCTTTGACGCCGCACCTGTATCTGTTCAATCCGACAAGAATTCTCTGGCCCGCCTTGGCGATTAATCCGCTTTTGCCGTGCTGATATGCCCGCTATTGGCTATACCTAGATTTCCTCAAACCAGTAGCGCTTCCGGATTTCTGACAGGAGTTACCCCATGAAGCTCGCATCAATGATGAGCACGCTGTGCCTGGCCACCCTCGGGTTGGTGGGCTGTTCCAGCAACGTCACCCAGCCCGACGAGTATTCCGGTTTTCTCGGCGACTACAGCCAGCTCAAGGAGGCCAAGTCGCCATCGGGCGTCGAAGTGATGCGCTGGGTCGATCCCAAGCTGGACCTGAAGCAGTACCGCAGCGTCTATATCGAGCCCACCCAGTTCTATCCCAAGCCGCAGCCGACGGTGAAGATCCCGCAGAACACCTTGTACGGTATCAACCGCTATTACGACGAGGCGCTCAAGCGCGAGATCGGCCAGGCCATGCCGCTGGCCAGCGCACCGGGGCCAGGCGTGATTGTGGTGCGCGCGGCGATCACCGCCGTGAGCAGCAAGACCGAAGGCCTGAAACCCTACGAAATCATTCCCATCGCCCTGGTGGCGGCGGCGGTGAGCACGGCCAGCGGAATCCGCGACCAGGAGACTACCCTGGGTACCGAGGCGCAGTTCATCGACGGCGGCAACAACAAGGTGATCGCCCAGGTGGTGCGCAAGGGCAGCGGCAAGCCGCTGCAGAACGACACCCAGGTCATGCAGCCTGCGGACGTGAAAAACGTCATCGACGGCTGGGCCTCAGACCTGCACCAGTCCTTTAAGAAACTGAAAAAGTAGTTGGGGCCGGGGTATCTCCCGAGCATTTTTTTGCCCACTGCGTCGGGGTCAGGGCGGGTGCCTGACCCCGTCAACGAGCAGCTCCGGCAGTCAATCAAAAGCACAGGTTTCTCTGGCGAGGCGAGGGCACAAGGCCTGCCGACGGCATTGTCCATGGCAGGTTTTTTCCGTCCGCAGCAGGGTGACGGGCTCCTGGATCGAATGGCAGCGGAGCTTCAAGGCCTGCCTGGATGTTCATGTGAATGGTGATGATTTCCATGTTTTTTGAATGGTTAAGTTAATGTGATTTATCAAGAGTAACAAATTCAATAAAAACATATAGTTATAGAATATTTGTGATGTTATTAATTACATATTATTGATGCTCTCAAGGAGCTTTGCTGGCATGCCTGTGGTCGGACGCACGACTTTTATCGCCGGTCTCAGCCCGGCCCAGGCGCTGGATTTCTGCCTTGAAGGCGCCAACTTCCCGAAGATCTTTCCCGGGCGCATCAGCCCTGTGAAAGGTGTGGGTATCGATAGCCTGCGGCTCAGTGCCGGGCGCCAGTTCAGCTTTCGGCACGGGATGTGGGGGTGTCATACCGGCGACATGGACGCTGGTTATACGTGAGGTCAGCGCGCTGGCCGGGTTGACGACTGTCGCTTCGAGCCTGCGGGCTGGATGGCGGCGGCCTCGCGTCCTGTATCCACTCAAGGGCGCAAAAGGGCGACAATTTGTATCCCGGGCATAGGTAGCCGGAGCGTTTCATGTTTAACTTCCGGCCTCTCGATGTTCTTTACAGCTGTTCAATGACAATCGTTTAAAAGGACTCCGTTCATGGCTCAAGTCACCCTTAAAGGCAACCCGGTTCAAGTCAACGGCCAACTGCCACAAGCCGGCTCCAAGGCGCCAGCGTTCTCCCTGGTGGGCGCCGGCCTGGCCGACATCACCCTGAGCAGCTTTGCCGGCAAGCGCAAAGTGCTGAACATCTTCCCAAGCGTCGACACCCCGACCTGCGCCACCTCCGTGCGCAAGTTCAACGCCCAGGCCAACGACCTGAACAACACCGTGGTGCTGTGCATCTCGGCTGACCTGCCGTTCGCCCAGGCCCGTTTCTGCGGCGCCGAAGGCCTGGAAAACGTGCAGAACCTGTCGACCCTGCGTGGCCGTGAGTTCATCGAAAACTACGGCGTGGCCATTGCCGACGGCCCGCTGGCCGGCCTGACCGCCCGCGCGGTGGTGGTGCTGGACGAGAACGACACCGTGCTGCACAGCGAGCTGGTCAAGGAAATCGCTGAAGAACCTAACTACGACGCGGCCTTGGCCGTTCTGAAGTAACAGGTTTTACAATTATTCACGGCCTGGCCCTGTCCAGGCCGTTTTTATTTGTGCTTCAGTGGCTTAGCAGACACTTGCAAACGTAAGCCCAAGGTAAATTGCCGGTAAAGGCGCTTTGCTAAACACCGGCCAGTGCTTATCTTTCAGCCTTCTGAAAAAGATCCCCTCGCGCCCAATGGTTGATCATTCCATGCAATCCTCCGTTTCCCGCAACTCCCGTCGCTGGCTGCTCGGCCTGCTTGTCCTGTTGGCCATCGTCGGCCTGTGCTGGAAATTCTGGCCGGCCTCGACCACCCACAAGGATGCCGCCGGGCAAAAGGCCGCCGTCGGACACACCGGGCGCAGCGGGTCGATGCGGCCAGGGTTCGGTGGCGCGAGCGGGCCGATCCCGGTGCGGGTGGCACCGGCCACGCGCGGGGACTTCCCGCTGTATTACAAGGCGCTGGGCACCGTCACCGCGCTGAACACCATCAATGTGCGCAGCCGGGTGGCCGGTGAGCTGGTCAAGGTGGCCTTCGAGGAAGGGCAGATGGTCAAGGCCGGCGACCTGCTGGCGGAAATCGATCCGCGGCCTTACCAGAACGCCTTGCTCCAGGCCGAAGGCACGCTGTTGCAGAACCAGGCCCAGCTGAAGAACGCCCAGGTCGACTACGAGCGTTATCGCGGCCTGTACGCCCAGGACAGTATCGCCAAGCAGACCCTGGACACCGCCGCGGCGCTGGTCGGCCAGTACCAGGGCACGGTCAAGACCAACCAGGCGGCGGTCAACGACGCCAAGCTCAATCTCGAATTCACCAGGATCCGCGCGCCGATCACCGGCCGCGTGGGCCTGCGCCAGCTGGACGTCGGCAACCTGGTGGCGGCCAATGACACCACCGCGCTGGCGATCATCACCCAGACCCAGCCGATCAGCGTTGCCTTTACCCTGCCGGAGAACAACCTGAGCAGGGTGCTGGAACGTTATCGCAGCGGCGCCAGGCTGCCGGTGGAAGCCTGGGACCGCGGCGACCAGACACTGCAGGCCAGCGGCGTGCTGCAAAGCCTCGACAACCAGATCGACACCACCACCGGCACCCTGAAGTTCAAGGCGCGCTACGAGAACCGCGACCAGGTGCTGTTCCCCAACCAGTTCGTCAACGTGCGCGTGCTCGCCGACACCCTGAAAAACGTGGTGCTGGCACCGTCGGCGGCGGTCCAGTTCGGTACCAACGGCACCTTCGTCTACGCCCTGGACGGCGACAACAAGGTCAAGATCCGCCAGTTGCAGGTCGGCGACAGCAACGGCGACTCCACCGTGATCAAGGCCGGCCTGGAAGCCGGCGATCGCGTGGTGCTGGAAGGCACCGACCGCCTGAAAGACGGCAGCGAAGTGGAGGTGGTGAACACCACCGAGGAAGTGCCAACCACCCCGACCCAGCACCTGCAGGGCAAGCCGGCCAGTTCGGCGACTACGCCTGCCACGGCCCCGGCCGCTGACGCCCCGGCGAGCAAGGTCGGCGCATGAACCTCTCGCGGCTGTTCATCCTCCGTCCGGTAGCCACCACCCTGAGCATGCTGGCCATTGTCCTGGCCGGCCTGATCGCCTATCGCCTGCTGCCGGTCTCGGCCTTGCCTCAGGTCGATTACCCGACCATCCGGGTGATGACCCTGTACCCCGGTGCCAGTCCCGACGTGATGACCAGCGCGGTCACCGCGCCCCTGGAACGCCAGTTCGGCCAGATGCCCGGCCTGACCCAGATGGCCTCCACCAGTTCCGGCGGCGCCTCGGTGCTGACCCTGCGCTTCAACCTCGACATCAATATGGATGTCGCCGAGCAACAGGTGCAGGCGGCGATCAATGCCGCGACCAACCTGCTGCCCACGGATCTGCCGGCGCCGCCGGTGTACAACAAGGTCAACCCGGCGGACACCCCGGTGCTGACCCTGGCCATCACCTCCAAGACCATGCTGCTGCCCAAGCTCAACGACCTGGTCGATACCCGCATGGCGCAGAAGATCGCGCAGATCAGCGGCGTCGGCATGGTCAGCATCGCTGGCGGCCAGCGCCAGGCGGTGCGGATCAAGGTCAACCCGGAGGCCCTGGCGGCCAACGGCCTCAACCTGGCGGACGTGCGCAGCCTGATCGGCGCCTCCAACGTCAACCAGCCCAAGGGCAACTTCGACGGCCCGACCCGGGTGTCGATGCTCGACGCCAACGACCAGCTGACTTCGCCCAAGGATTACGCCGAGCTGATCCTGGCCTACAAGAATGGCGCGCCGCTGCGCCTGAAGGACGTCGCGCAGATCGTCGGCGGCGCCGAGAACGAACGCCTGGCGGCCTGGGCCAATGAAAACCAGGCGGTGCTGCTCAATATCCAGCGCCAGCCCGGGGCCAACGTGATCGAGGTGGTGGACCGGATCAAGGCGCTGCTGCCGAGCATTACCGACAACCTGCCGGCGGGCCTCGACGTCACCGTGCTCACCGACCGCACCCAGACCATCCGCGCCTCGGTCACCGACGTGCAGCACGAACTGCTGATCGCCATCGCCCTGGTGGTGATGGTGACCTTCCTGTTCCTGCGCCGGGCCAGCGCCACGGTGATCCCGTCGATTGCCGTGCCGTTGTCGCTGATCGGCACCTTCGGCGTGATGTACCTGGCGGGTTTCTCGGTCAACAACCTGACCCTGATGGCCCTGACCATCGCCACCGGCTTCGTGGTCGACGATGCCATCGTGATGCTGGAGAACATCTCGCGCTTCATAGAGGAGGGCGACAGCCCGATGCAGGCCGCGCTCAAGGGCGCCAAGCAGATCGGCTTCACCCTGGTGTCGCTGACCCTGTCGCTGATCGCCGTACTGATCCCGCTGCTGTTCATGGCCGACGTGGTCGGGCGGCTGTTCCGCGAGTTCGCCATCACCCTGGCGGTAGCGATCCTGATTTCCCTGGTGGTGTCCCTGACCCTGACGCCGATGATGTGCGCGCGCCTGCTCAAGCGTGAGCCCAAGGAGCAAGAGCAGGGCCGGTTCTACCGCGCCAGCGGCGCCTGGATCGACTGGCTGATCGCCAGCTACGGTCGCTGGCTGCAATGGGTGCTCAAGCATCAGCCGCTGACCCTGCTGGTGGCCGTCGCCACCCTGGCGTTGACCGTGTTCCTGTATATGGTGGTGCCCAAGGGCTTCTTCCCGGTGCAGGACACCGGGGTGATCCAGGGCATTTCCGAAGCGCCGCAGTCGGTGTCCTTCGCCGCCATGAGCCAGCGCCAGCAGGACCTGGCGAAAATCATCCTGGCCGACCCGGCGGTGGAAAGCCTGTCGTCCTATATCGGGGTCGACGGCGACAACGCCACCCTCAACAGCGGCCGGCTGCTGATCAACCTCAAGCCGCACCGCGAACGCGACCTCAGCGCCGCCGAAGTGATTGCGCGCATCCAGCCCCAGGTCGACCAGTTGGTGGGCATCCGCCTGTTCATGCAGCCGGTGCAGGACCTGACCATCGAGGACCGGGTCAGCCGCACCCAGTACCAGTTCAGCCTGTCGTCGCCGGATGCCGACCTGCTGGCCCTGTGGAGCGGGCGCCTGGTGGATGCCCTGGCTCACCGGCCGGAGCTGACCGACGTCGCCAGCGACCTGCAGGACAAGGGTTTGCAGGTGTACCTGGTGATCGACCGCGACGCCGCTTCGCGCATCGGCGTCTCGGTGTCGAACATCACCGACGCGCTGTACGACGCCTTCGGCCAGCGGCAGATTTCCACCATCTACACCCAGGCCAGCCAGTACCGCGTGGTGTTGCAGGCCCAGGCCGGGGAAAGCATCGGCCCGCAGGCGCTGGAACAGATCCATGTGAAGACCGCCGACGGCGGCCAGGTGCGGCTGTCGAGCCTGGCCCGGGTCGAGGAGCGCCAGGCGCAACTGGCCATCGCCCATATCGGCCAGTTCCCGGCGGTGATGATGTCGTTCAACCTGGCGCCCGGCGTGGCCCTGGGCGAGGCGGTGAATGTCATTGAGCAGGTGCAGCGGGACATCGGCATGCCGGTCGGCGTGCAGACCCAGTTCCAGGGCGCGGCCCAGGCGTTCCAGGCCTCGCTGTCGAGCACCTTGCTGCTGATCCTGGCGGCGGTGGTGACCATGTACATCGTGCTGGGGGTGCTCTACGAGAGCTACATCCACCCGATCACCATCCTTTCCACGCTGCCGTCGGCGGCAGTGGGGGCCTTGCTGGCGCTGATCCTCAGCGGCAATGACCTGGGCATGATAGCGATCATCGGCATCATCCTGCTGATCGGCATCGTCAAGAAGAACGCGATCATGATGATCGACTTCGCCCTCGACGCCGAACGCAACCAGGGCATGGCCCCGGAGCAGGCGATCTACCAGGCGGCGCTCCTGCGTTTCCGGCCGATCCTGATGACCACTCTGGCCGCGCTGTTCGGCGCCGTGCCGCTGATGCTGGCCACCGGCTCCGGCGCCGAACTGCGCCAGCCTCTGGGCCTGGTGATGGTCGGCGGCCTGTTGCTGAGCCAGATCCTCACGCTGTTTACCACGCCTGTTATTTACCTGTATTTCGATCGGTTGGGACGCCGCTTTGGCAAGTCTGACTCGAAAGAGGTGGTGGTATGACGGCGAGCTACAAGCTTCAAGCTTCAAGCCGCAAGTCAAAGCCTGCGCGATCCCTGCTTTTCTCTTGCAGCTTGCGGCTTGAAGCTTGGAGCTGCCGCCCATGAACCTGTCCGGACCCTTTATCCGCCGTCCTGTGGCGACGATGCTCTTGAGCCTGGCGATTATGTTATTGGGCGGCGTCAGCTTCGGCCTGCTGCCGGTGTCGCCGCTGCCGCAGATGGACTTCCCGGTGATCGTGGTCCAGGCCAGCCTGCCGGGGGCCAGCCCCGAGGTGATGGCGTCCACCGTGGCCACGCCCCTGGAGCGTTCCTTCGGCGCGATCGCCGGGGTCAACACCATGAGCAGCCGCTCCAGCCAGGGTTCGACCCGGGTCATCCTGCAGTTCGACCTGGACCGCGACATCAACGGCGCGGCGCGGGAAGTGCAGGCGGCGATCAATGCCTCGCGCAACCTGCTGCCCAGCGGCATGCGCAGCATGCCCACCTACAAGAAGGTCAACCCGTCCCAGGCGCCGATCATGGTGTTGTCGCTGACCTCCGATGTGCTGGAGAAGGGCCAGCTGTACGACCTGGCCTCGACCATCCTGTCCCAGAGCCTGTCCCAGGTTTCCGGTGTGGGCGAGGTGCAGATCGGCGGCAGTTCGCTGCCGGCGGTGCGCATCGAGCTCGAGCCGCAGTTGCTCAACCAGTACGGCGTGGCCCTCGACGATGTGCGCAAGACCATCGCCGAGGCCAACGTGCGCCGGCCCAAGGGCTCGGTGGAGAACAGCGAGCAGATGTGGCAGGTGCAGGCCAACGACCAGCTGGAGAAGGCCAAGGACTACGAGCCGCTGATCATCCACTACAAGGACGGCGCGGCCCTGCGCCTGAAAGACGTGGCCAAGGTCAGCGACGGCGTCGAGGACCGCTACAACAGTGGCTTCTTCAACGACGACGCGGCGGTGCTGCTGGTGATCAACCGCCAGGCCGGGGCCAACATCATCGAGACGGTCAATGAGATCAAGGCGCAGTTGCCGGCGTTGCAGGCGGTGTTGCCGGCCAGCGTCAAGCTCAACCTGGCGATGGACCGCTCGCCGGTGATCAAGGCCACCCTGCATGAAGCCGAGATGACCCTGCTGATCGCCGTGGCCCTGGTGATCCTGGTGGTCTACCTGTTCCTCGGCAATCTGCGCGCCTCGCTGATCCCGACCCTGGCGGTGCCGGTGTCGCTGGTGGGCACCTTCGCGGTGATGTACCTGTACGGTTTTTCCCTGAACAACCTGTCGCTGATGGCGCTGATTCTCGCCACCGGGCTGGTGGTGGACGACGCCATCGTGGTGCTGGAGAACATTTCCCGGCACATCGACGAAGGCATCGCGCCGATGAAGGCAGCCTACCTGGGAGCCAAGGAAGTCGGCTTCACCCTGTTGTCGATGAACGTCTCGCTGGTGGCGGTGTTCCTGTCGATCCTGTTCATGGGCGGGATCATCGAGAGCCTGTTCCGCGAGTTTTCCATCACCCTGGCGGCGGCGATCATCGTGTCCCTGGTGGTGTCCCTGACCCTGACCCCGATGCTTTGCGCCCGCTGGCTCAAGCCCCATGTGCCGGGCCAGGAGAACGGTCTGCAGCGCTGGAGCCAGCGCGGCAACGACTGGATGGTGGCGAAATACGCCAGCAGCCTGGACTGGGTGCTGCGCCACAAACGCCTGACCCTGCTCAGCCTGTTCGTGACCATCGGCGTCAACATTGCGCTGTACGTGGTGGTGCCCAAGACCTTCATGCCGCAGCAGGACACCGGCCAGTTGATCGGTTTCGTGCGGGGCGACGACGGCCTGTCGTTCACCGTGATGCAGCCGAAGATGGAAATCTTCCGCCGCGAGGTGCTCAAGGACCCGGCGGTGGAGAGCGTGGCCGGCTTCATCGGCGGCAACAACGGCACCAACAACGCCTTCATGCTGGTGCGCCTCAAGCCGATCAAGGAACGCAACATTTCCGCGCAGAAGGTCATCGAGCGCCTGCGCAAGGAAATGCCCAAGGTGCCCGGCGCCCAGCTGATGCTGATGGCCGACCAGGACCTGCAGTTCGGCGGCGGTCGCGAACAGACCACCTCGCAGTATTCCTACATCATCCAGAGCGGCGACCTGGGGGCATTGCGCGAGTGGTACCCGAAGGTGGTTACCGCGCTGCGTGCCTTGCCGGAGCTGACCGCCATCGACGCCCGCGAGGGGCAGGGTGCCCAGCAGGTGACCCTGGTGGTCGACCGCGACCAGGCCAAGCGCCTGGGGATCGACATGAACATGGTCACCGCGGTGCTCAACAACGCCTACAGCCAGCGGCAGATTTCCACCATCTACGACAGCCTCAACCAGTACCAGGTGGTGATGGAGGTCAACCCGAAATACGCCCAGGACCCGATCACCCTCAACCAGGTGCAGGTGATCACCGCCGACGGTGCACGGGTGCCGCTGTCGACCATCGCCCACTACGAGAACAGCCTGGAAGACGACCGGGTCAGCCACGAAGGCCAGTTCGCCTCGGAAAGCATTTCCTTCGACATGGCCGAAGGGGTGACGGTGGAGCAGGGCACGGCGGCCATCGAACGGGCGATCGCCAAGGTCGGCATGCCCGAAGACGTGATCGTCAAGATGGCCGGCACTGCCGATGCCTTCGCCGCGACCCAGAAGAGCCAGCCGTTCATGATCCTTGGCGCGCTGCTGGCGGTGTACCTGGTGCTGGGCGTGCTCTATGAAAGCTACATTCACCCGTTGACCATCCTGTCCACGCTGCCGTCGGCCGGGGTCGGCGCCTTGCTGTCGATCTATGTGCTGGGCAGCCAGTTCAGCCTGATCTCGCTGCTGGGGCTGTTCCTGCTGATCGGCGTGGTGAAGAAAAACGCCATCCTGATGATCGACCTGGCGCTGCAGTTGGAGCGCCACCAGGGCCTGGGCCCGCTGGAGTCGATCCGCAGCGCCTGCCTGCTGCGCCTGCGGCCGATCCTGATGACCACCCTGGCGGCGATCCTCGGCGCCTTGCCGTTGCTGCTCGGCAGCGCCGAAGGCGCGGAAATGCGCCAGCCCCTGGGCCTGACCATTATCGGCGGCCTGGTCTTCAGCCAGATCCTGACCCTCTACACCACCCCGGTGGTCTACCTCTATCTCGATCGCCTGCGCCATAAATTCAACCACTGGCGTGGGGTCCGTACCGATGCCGCTCTGGAAACGCCGCTATGACTGACTGCTCGCCCCGCAACCTTCCTCAGCGCCTGGCCCTGGCCCGCGGTTCGCGGCTGTTGAGCCTGAGCTTGAGTCTGGCGCTGCTCAGCGCCTGCGCCATCGGCCCGGACTATCAGCGCCCGACCGTCGCCGAGCCTGCGCAATACAAGGAAGCGGCAGGCTGGCGCCAGGCCAGCCCCAGCGATTCGCTGGCCCGTGGCGCCTGGTGGGAGCTGTATGGCGACCAACAGCTCAACGGCCTGATCGACAAGCTCAACAGCGCCAACCAGACCGTGGCGCAGTCCGAGGCCCAGTACCGCCAGGCCCAGGCCCTGGTGCGCAGCGCCCGTGGCTCGCTGTTCCCCACGGTCGACCTGAGCGCCGGGAAAACCCGCGCCAGCCAGGGCACCGGCAGCAGCAGTTCGGCCCTGAGCAGCTCGTCCAGCGGCATTCGCGACACCTACAACACCCAGCTCGGGGTGAGCTGGGAGGCTGATGTCTGGGGCAAGCTGCGCCGTGGCCTGGAAGCCAACGAAGCCAGCGCCGAAGCCAGCTTCGCCGACCTTGCGGCGATGCGCCTGAGCCAGCAGTCGGAACTGGTGCAGAACTACCTGCAACTGCGGGTCATGGACCAGCAGAAGCGCCTGCTCGAAGCCACGGTGGCGGCTTACCAGCGTTCGCTGACCATGACCGAGAACCAGTACCGCGCCGGCGTCTCCGGCAAGGACGCGGTGGCCCAGGCGCAAACCCAGCTGAAAACCACCCAGGCCGACCTGATCGACCTGATCTGGCAACGCGCCCAGCTGGAAAACGCCATTGCGGTATTGATCGGCCTGCCGCCGGCCGAGTTCAGCCTGGCCGAGACCCAGGACATCCCGGCCTTGCCCCAGGTGCCCCTGAGCCTGCCGTCGCAACTGCTGGAGCGGCGCCCGGACATCGCTTCGGCCGAGCGTTCGGTGATCGCTGCCAACGCCAATATCGGCGTGGCCAAGGCCGCCTATTACCCGGACCTGACCCTGAGCCTGGCCGGCGGCTACAGCAGCAGTACCTACGCCGACTGGATCAGCCTGCCGAACCGCTTCTGGTCGGTGGGGCCGAAACTGGCCATGACTCTGTTCGACGGCGGCCAGCGCTCGGCGGAAGTCGACCGCACCGAGGCGGCCTACGACCAGACCGTGGCCAAGTATCGCCAGACCGTGCTCGACGGCTTCCGCGAGGTGGAGAACTACCTGGTGCAGCTCAAGGTCCTGGAAGACGAGGCCGCGGTGCGCCAGCAGGCCCTGGATTCGGCGCGCGAGTCGCTGCGCCTGACCGAGAACCAGTACAAGGCCGGGGTGATCGCCTACCTGGACGTGGTGGTGGTACAGGCCACCGCGTTGAACAACGAACGCAGCGTGCTGAGCCTGCTGCAAAGCCGGCTGGTCACCAGCGTGCAACTGATCGCCGCCCTCGGCGGCGGCTGGGACGGCCAGCTGCAGGCCAGCAAGGAGTAACAGGCTGAATCCGTGATCCGCCCGGGTTTACGACCGCTGCCTGACCCTTGTAGCCGCTGCCGAGTCCGCGAGGCTGCGAACGGTTTGGGCGGCACTCCGACGTAGCGACCGCAGCTCCTGAAACCACGGCCTGCCTGGATAAATGCGCTGTTTGGTTTCACGACCGCTACGCGGTCGCGCGCAGGCTGCGCCAGCGGCTACATCGATAGCGGCGAGCCTGGCGTTGTCAGAAGCCGGGTCGCTGTCACCGATTTGTTTTATCAACCGGCTACTTTCGTCCGACTGATGGCTTTTTGCTTACTTTGTGAGTGTGTTTCTGTACGCAATCAGTACAATTGCGCCTTTTTACCGCCGGGCATGGAAGCTTCCGGCTCACGCCACGAGACGTTCATGCTCACCGGTACCTACTCTCCCGCCCTGGTTCTGATTTCCCTGTTTGTGGCGATTCTCGCCTCTTACACCGCGCTCGACCTGACCGGTCGCATCGCCACCACGCGTGGTCGAGCGGCGTTGCTGTGGATGGCCGGCGGCGCCCTGGCCATGGGCATCGGGGTGTGGTCGATGCACTTTATCGGCATGCTCGCCTTCAGCCTGCCCATCGACCTGGGCTACGACACCGGCATCACCGCGCTGTCGCTGCTGATTTCCGTGCTGTCCTGCGGTTTCGCCCTGTGGCTGGTGAGCCAGCAGAGCCTGCCGCTGTGGCAGCTGGCCTTCGGCGCGCTGGTCATGGGCGCCGGGATCAGCGCCATGCATTACACCGGCATGGCGGCGATGCGCATGCAGCCGGGCATCGACTATGACCCGAGCCTGTTCGGCGCCTCGCTGCTGATTGCCGTCGGCGCCTCGGCCGCGGCGCTGTGGATCGCCTTTCGCCTGCGCCGCAATACCCCTTATGTACGCCTGGCCCGTTGCGGGGCCGCGGTGGTGATGGGCATCGCCATTGTCGGCATGCACTACACCGGCATGGCCGCGGCGCGTTTCGCCGACGGCAGTTTCTGTGGCGCGGCGGTGGACGGCCTGAGCGGCAAGGGCCTGGACAACCTGGTGCTGATCACCACCCTGGCGGTGCTGGTCATTGCCTTGCTGACCTCGGTACTCGACGCCCGTCTGGAAGCGCGCACCGCGGTACTGGCCGAATCGCTGACCGTGGCCAACCGCGAGCTGACCCAACTGGCGCTGCACGACACCCTGACCGGCCTGCCGAACCGCACGCTGCTGGCCGACCGGATCGACCAGGCGATGCAGCGGGTGACGGAGCAGGGCGGCTGTTTTGCCCTGATGTTCATCGACCTGGACGGCTTCAAGCCGGTCAACGATGCCTTTGGCCATCACATGGGCGACCAGTTGCTGCGCGAGGTGGCGGTGCGCCTGCGCGAAGACCTGCGCAGCCAGGACACCCTGGCGCGGATCGGCGGCGACGAGTTCGTGCTGCTGGTGCAACTGAACGAGGCGGACGACGCCTTGCGCCTGGCCGCGCGCCAGGTGGGGCTGATCGGCCAGGTGTTCCGGGTGGCCGAGCATGAGTTGCAGATCTCCGCCAGCGTCGGCATCGCGGTGTACCCGGGCAACGGCCTGACGCCCCAGGAACTGCTGATGAATGCCGATGCGGCGATGTACCACGCCAAGGGCACCGGCAAGAACGGCTACAGCTTCTTCGACGCCTCGATGAACAGCGACGCGCGCAGGCAACTGCAACTGTTGCAGGACCTGCGCCATGCCGTCGAGCACGGCGAGTTCAGGCTGTATTACCAGCCCAAGTTCGACGCCGCCAACGGCTTGCCGGTGGGCGCCGAAGCCTTGCTGCGCTGGGAACACCCGCAACTGGGCCTGCTGCTGCCGGACAAGTTCATCGACCTGGCGGAAAAGACCGGGCTGATCATCCCCATCGGCGAGTGGGTGCTCAACGAGGCCTGCCGGCAGATGCGCGAGTGGTACAGCGAAGGCTACGAAGGCTGGCGGATCGCGGTGAACATTTCGGCGCTGCAGTTCTGCCATGCCGGGCTGGTCGACAGCGTGGCCAGGGCGTTGAGCCGCCACCACCTGCCGGCCAACAGCCTGACCCTGGAGATCACCGAGACCACGGCCATGAGCGATGCCGATGCCAGCATGACCGTGCTCAAGCAACTGGCGGACATGGGCGTGGACCTGTCGATCGACGACTTCGGCACCGGTTATTCGAGCCTGATGTACCTCAAGCGCCTGCCGGCCAACGAATTGAAGATCGACCGCGGTTTTGTCCGCGACCTGGAACACGACAGCGACGACGCGGCAATCGTCTCGGCCATCGTCGCCCTGGGCCAGGCCCTGGGCCTGCGCATCGTCGCCGAAGGCGTGGAAACCGATGTGCAGCAAAGCTTCCTGACCCAGCTGGGCTGCGATTCGCTGCAAGGTTATTTCCTCGGTCATCCGCTGCCGGCCGCGCGCTTCATGCAGAACATCCATCAGGCCGAACAGTTGGCCCTCTGAGCGGCCTCGCAAGCCTGTCTGTTTCGCCGGTTCGCAGCCTGCGGCAGCGGCTACATCGATCGCGTTGTAGCCGACTCCTGTAGCCGCTGCCGAGCCTGCGAGGCTGCGATCGGTCGCGTAGCGAGCGTAACTCCAAGCCTGCGATCTGCCTGGATAGACACGCCGACCGGTGATCAGCCACGGGACGGATGACGGCCCCGAGAAGGTTTGCAACGCTGGCCCCAGGGTGTTTAATTGCTGGCGTTCAAAGATCAGCGAGGGAGTTGGCAGCATGGACAAAGTCATCCTCATCACCGGTGGCGGTCGCGGTATTGGCGCGGCCACCGCGCTGCTGGCCGCGCAACAGGGCTATCGCATCTGCATCAACTACCAGGCCGACGAACAGGCGGCCTTCCAGGTGCTGGAGCAGGTGCGCGGCCTGGGAGCCCAGGCGATTGCCGTGCGGGCCGATGTCAGCATCGAGGACGAAGTGATTGGCCTGTACCACCGGGTCGACGCCGAACTGGGGCGGGTCACCGCGCTGGTGAACAACGCCGGGACCGTCGGGCAGAAGTCGCGGCTCGACGAAATGTCCGAATTCCGCATTCTGAAGACCATGAAAACCAACGTGCTCGGGCCGATCCTCTGCGCCAAGCACGCGGTGCTGCGCATGTCGCCAAGGCATGGCGGGCAGGGCGGCAGCATCGTCAACGTGTCCTCGGTCGCCGCCCGCCTGGGCTCGCCCGGCGAGTACATCGACTACGCGGCCTCCAAGGGGGCGCTGGACACCTTCACCATCGGCCTGTCCAAGGAAGTCGCCGGCGAAGGCATCCGCGTCAACGGGGTGCGCCCGGGCTATATCTACACCGACTTCCACGCCCTGAGCGGCGATGCCGACCGCGTCAGCAAACTGGAGTCCGCCATTCCCATGGGCCGCGGCGGGCGCCCGGACGAAGTGGCGGAGGCAATCATCTGGCTGCTGTCGGACAAGGCCTCCTATTCCACCGGGACCTTTATCGACCTCGGCGGCGGCCGCTGATCCTGTAGCCCTGTAGCCGCTGCCGAGCGCAGCGAGGCTGCGATCGACTGCGCAGCAGTCGCAAGGCCGGCTGGTGCAATTATCCAGGCAGATCGTGGTTTCAGGATTTGCGGTCGCTGCGCGACCGATCGCAGCCTCGCTGCGCTCGGCAGCGGCTACAGGGCTACAGCTAGAGCACCGTCCCGGCTTCAGAACGACCGCACGATCCTGCCCAGGGTTTCCATGGCCTTTTCCGCCGCTTCGTTCCACGGGCTGCCGTAGTTGAGGCGGATGCAGTTTCGAAAGCGCTGGGTCGGCGAGAAGATCGGTCCCGGGGCGATGCTGATGCCCTGGGCCAGGGCCATCTGGAACAGCTTCAACGAATCCATCTGCGCCGGCAGTTCCAGCCACAGGAAGTAGCCGCCGGCCGGCTGGCTGACCCGGGTCTGCGCCGGGAAATAGCGGGCGATGGCGGCGAGCATGGCGCTCTGCTGTTCTTCCAGGGCGTAGCGCAGCTTGCGCAGGTGGCGGTCGTAGCCGCCGTGTTGCAGGTAGTCGGCGATGGCCGCCTGGGCCGGCATCGAGGCGCACAGCGAGGTCATCAGCTTCAGCCGTTCGATCTTCTGCGCGTAACGCCCGGCGGCGACCCAGCCGATGCGATAACCCGGGGCCAGGCTCTTGGCGAACGAGCCGCAATGCATCACCAGGCCCTCGGTGTCGAAGGCCTTGGCCGGTTTCGGTGCCTGCTGGCCGTAATACAGCTCGGCGTAGACGTCGTCCTCGATCAGCGGCACCTGATGGCTGCGCAGCAACTCCACCAGTTCCTGTTTCTTCGCCTCGGGCATGGTCGCGCCCATGGGGTTCTGGAAGCTGGTCATGCACCAGCAGGCCTTGATCGGATGCCGTTCCAGGGTCTGCGCCAGCACCCCGAGATCGATGCCGTCCCGCGGGTGCACGGGGATTTCCACCGCCTTGAGTTTCAGGCGCTCCAGCACTTGCAGGCTGGCGTAGAAGGCTGGGGCTTCGATGGCCACCAGGTCGCCGGGTTCGGTCACTGCCTGCAGGCACAGGTTCAGGGCTTCCAGGGCGCCGTTGGTGATCAGCAGTTCTTCCATGGGCAGCATCAGCCCGCCGACCATGTAGCGCAGGGCGATCTGCCGGCGCAGCTGCGGGTTGCCCGGCGACATGTCGGTGACCACCACGCGCGGGTCCATCTCGCGGCTGGCGCTGGCCAGGGAGCGCGACAGGCGTTGCAGCGGGAACAGGGTCGGGCTGGGAAAGGCCGAACCGAACGGCACGGTGGTCGGGTCCTTGATCGAGTCCAGCACCGAGAACACCAGTTCGCTGACATCGACTTCGGTGGACTCGTTGACCTGGCTGCTGATCACCGGCTCCGAGAACGGGCTGGGCGCATGGGTGTTGACGAAGTAGCCGGAGCGCGGTCGGGCGCGGATCAGGCCGCGGCGTTCCAGCAGGTAATAGGCCTGGAACACCGTGGACGGGCTGACCCCATAGGTCTGGCTGGCATAACGTACCGAAGGTACGCGCTGGCCGGGGCCGAGCACCCCGGAGCGGATCAGTTCTGCGATGTCGTCGGCGAATTTTTCGTAGCGTTTCATGGGGCGGCTCGGGTTGGGGGCTGCGGTGGCTGAGGGATTTATCGCGAGCAAGCTCGCTCCTACAGGGGCCCGGGTAGGAGCGAGCTTGCTCGCGATAGCCGCAAAGCGGCGCCCAGTCTAAGGGATCAACGGTTCAAGGGCGCAACAAACCGGCTCTTGGCCACGCTGTAGATCTCTGGCTGGTCGGCGTCGACCACCTTGAAACTCAGCTCCTGGGAACTGCTCTGCGGCTTGTCGGCGATCATCGCCACCGACACCGGCAGGTCGACGATCTCGCCCGCGGCCAGGCTGATTTCACTCTTGCCCTGCAGCTGGAAGCCGTCGCCGTCCACCAGTTGCAGGCGGTAATCCTGGCGTTGCTGGGTCTTGTTGATGATCTTCAGGCTGTAGATGTTCTCGATCTGGCCCAGGCTGTTTTCGCGGAACAGGCCCCGGTCCTTGCTGACGTCCAGCGACACCATCGGCCGCTCCACCAGCGCCAGGGCCAGGGCGCCGATCATCACCAGCAGCACCGCGCTGTAGCCGATCAGGCGCGGGCGCAGCAGGTGGGTCTTGCCACCCTGCAACTGGTGCTCCGAGGTGTAGCTGATCAGGCCCCGGGCATAGCCCATCTTGTCCATGATCGAATCGCAGGCGTCGATGCAGGCGGCGCAGCCGATGCATTCCATCTGCAGGCCGTCGCGGATGTCGATGCCGGTCGGGCAGACCTGCACGCACAGCTGGCAGTCGATGCAGTCGCCGAGGCCGATATCGGTGGGTTTCACGCCGCGTTTGCGCGGGCCGCGGATTTCGCCACGGGCCGGGTCGTAGGAGATGGTCAGGGTGTCCTTGTCGAACATCACGCTCTGGAACCGCGCATAAGGGCACATGTGCATGCACACCGCCTCGCGCAGCCAGCCGGCGTTGAGGTAGGTGGCGCCGGTGAAGAACAGCACCCAGAACAGGCTGATGCCGCCGATCTGCAGGGTCAGCAGTTCCTCGGCCAGCGGCCGGATCGGGGTGAAGTAGCCGACGAAGGTCAGCCCGGTGAGCAGGCTGATGGCCAGCCACAGGGTGTGCTTGGCCGAACGGCGGATCAGTTTGTTCAGGTTCCAGGGCGCGGCTTGCAGCTTGATGCGCTGGTTGCGTTCACCCTCGGTGATTTTCTCGCACCACATGAACAGCCAGGTCCAGGAGCTCTGCGGGCAGGTGTAGCCACACCAGACGCGGCCGGCGAACACGGTGATGGCGAACAGGCCGAAGGCGCAGATGATCAGCAGGGCCGAGAGCAGGATGAAATCCTGCGGCCAGAAGGTGGCGCCGAAGATATGGAACTTGCTTTCCGCCAGGTCCCAGAGCACCGCCTGGCGGCCGCCCCAGTTCAGCCACACGGTGCCGAAGAACAACAGGAACAGGAACCCTGCGCCGCTCATGCGCAGGGTGCGGAACAAGCCGGTGAAGCTGCGGGTGTGGATCAGGTTGTCGCTGGATTTGGCCTTCGTCTTTGGGCGCGCAGGCTCGAATGTTTCTACTAATCGGACGGGGATTCTTTCGCTCATGGTCGTTCGCTCATCAGCCTCCATCAGGCCAATGAACTATGCCCAGCGATCTGTTTGCATAACAGACTCAGGTATCGCAATAAAAAGCAGATCAGATGACCGCGAAGGGCCGCCCTGCGACAACTTGCCATACCCGGCAAAGCGCCCGATATCGGGCGCAAGCGGTGTCTGGCACAAGCCTGTGGCGGATACCGTGATGCAGATCAGTCAAATCACCGAATCACTGTCACTGGCGCGCAGATGGCGCCGGCCGTCGGTGGCGCCTGCTACGGTCAATGCGTTGGCTTCTGCTTCGGTGATGCAGATGCGCAGCCCTTCGAGGTCGACCGCCGGCAGATCGCACCTTTTGCCTGGCGTCGCTGTCCTCTCATTAAGGAGGGCCGCCTCGCCAGGGGCGTCGCCCGCCCGCCAACAAGACGCCGAACGGAAAAGGACCTGCGCATGAACGCCTGGTGGAATGAAGCCTGGGTCACCCTGCAAGCCGAGTTCGCCGACATCGGCGATGCCCGGCAACTCACCCAGATCACCGTACGCTTGCTGATCGCCGCGCTGCTGGGCGGCATTCTCGGTTTCGAGCGCGAGCACAAGGGCAAGGCCGCCGGGGTGCGCACCCATATGCTGGTGGCATTGGGGGCGGCGCTGTTCGTGCTGGTGCCGCAGATGTCCGGCTCCCAGGCCGATGCCATGAGCCGGGTGGTGCAGGGGGTGATCGCCGGTATCGGCTTTCTCGGCGCGGGCACCATTCTCAAGGGCAAGCAGGACGAGGAAGGGCACGTCAAGGGCCTGACCACCGCGGCCGGGCTATGGATGACCGCGGCGATCGGCGTCTCGGTGGGCGTTGGCCGCGAAGCCACGGCGGTGCTCAGCACTTTGCTGGCGCTGGCGGTCTTCAGTGTGATGCCCTGGATAGTGCGCAAGCTGGAAGGCGACGATGAACCGCCCGAAGGAACGCCCTGAAGCGTTGTGGACACGCTCGCCGCCAGCAACGAAGGGATGCCCGCGACGGGTTGGCGACGGCAGCGACGGGCAACCGATTGTCTACGCTTGTCATGGTTTGGGCGTAATGCTGTGACCGCAAGCGATGACCGGCGCCGGATCGCTCGGCGGCTCCTCCTTGGGCGGCGGGGTCGTTTCCGGTGGATCTTCCTCGGGTACCGGTTGCGGCCCTGTTGGAGGCACGATCGGCGGCAAGGTCGGGCGATCGATGTTCGGATCGGGCGTTTCCGCAGGGATCGGGATACTCATTGGCATGGCCTCCTTTGTGCTTGGTTTTGCACAGTCGCCCAAGGTGGACCCTCGACCCGGTGATTTGATTCCCGGCGCGAAGGGAGGCAAATCCGGGTGAACTTTCCCGGCCCTGGTGTCTCGGAACCTAAGTGCTTCGCTGATCCGCGCGGGACGTTGCCGACACCGAGGGCCGATCTCAAAAGATGGCGCCGCGCCGGAATAGACCAGCAACAGAGCGTCCATGGGGCGTAAGGAGTGATGCTCGATGACTGCCGAAAAAAGACCGACTGAACTGCAATACAACCCGAACCTGCCGCTGTCGCAGGCCTTGTTGCTGCCACGTATCGTCATCGAGAACACCCGGCCGCTGATCGACGGTGGCCAGTTCGCGGTCAAGGCGGTGGTGGGGCAGGTGGTGAAGGTCAGCAGCAAGGTGTTCGCCGATGGCCACGACAAGCTGGCCGTGCGCATCCGCTGGTGCGCCGAGAACGACAGCCACTGGCACAGCGAAACCATGGAAGACCTCGGCAACAATAGCTGGGAAGGCCAGTTCACAGTGCCCAGCCAGGGCCGCTACCTGTATTGCATCGAGGCCTGGATCGATCAGTTCGCCAGCTTCTGCTACGACCTGCAGAAGAAACACCAGGCCGGCATCGCCGTCAGCCTCGAATTGCAGGAGGGCCGCAGCCACGTGTTGCAGGCCGCCGAGCGCAGCGAAGGGCCGCTGCGCGAGCAGTTGCTGGCGCTGCACCATGAACTGGCGACGCAGCTGGAAGCCGAGCAGGTGGCGTTGTTCCTGCACGAACGCAGTGCACAGTTGATGGCCGAGGCCGACCACCGTCCCTACCTGAGCCTGAGCCCGGAATACCCGCTGGATGTGGAACGCGAGCGCGCGCAGTTCGCCAGCTGGTATGAGCTGTTTCCCCGCTCGATCACCGACGATCCGGCCCGGCCCGGCACGTTCAATGATGTGCACTCGCGCCTGGCGATGATCCATGACATGGGCTTCGACGTGCTGTACTTCCCGCCGATCCATCCCATCGGCCGCAGCTTCCGCAAGGGCCGCAACAACTCGCTGACCGCCGGCCCCGACGAGCCGGGCAGCCCCTATGCGATCGGTGGCGAAGAGGGCGGCCACGAGGCGATCCACCCGCAGCTCGGCAGCCGCGAGGATTTCCGCCGCCTGGTGGCGGCTGCCGCCGAGCACGGCCTGGAGATCGCCCTGGATTTCGCCATCCAGTGTTCCCAGGACCATCCCTGGCTCAAGCAACATCCGGGCTGGTTCAACTGGCGTCCGGACGGCAGCATCAAATACGCCGAGAACCCGCCGAAGAAATACCAGGACATCGTCAACGTCGATTTCTATGCCATCGAGGCCATCCCCAGCCTGTGGCTGGAACTGCGCGACATCGTGGTCGGCTGGGTCGAGGAGGGGGTGAAGATCTTTCGCGTGGACAACCCCCACACCAAGCCGCTGCCGTTCTGGCAGTGGCTGATCGCCGATGTGCGGGCGCGGTATCCGGAGGTGATCTTCCTCGCCGAGGCCTTTACCACGCCGGCGATGATGGCGCGCCTGGGCAAGGTCGGTTACTCCCAGAGCTACACCTACTTCACCTGGCGCAACACCAAGAGCGAACTGGCGACTTACTTCACCGAACTCAACCAGTCGCCGTGGCGCGAGTGCTACCGGCCGAACTTTTTCGTCAACACGCCGGACATCAACCCGTTCTTTCTCCATGACTCGGGACGGCCGGGGTTTCTTATCCGCGCCGCGCTGGCCAGCATGGGCTCGGGCCTGTGGGGCATGTACTCGGGGTTCGAGCTGTGCGAGTCGGCGCCGGTTCCGGGGCGCGAGGAATACCTCGACTCGGAGAAGTACGAGATCCGCCCCCGGGATTTCAGCGCTCCGGGCAACATCATTGCCGAGATCGCCCAGCTCAACCGCATCCGCCGGCAGAACCCGGCGCTGCATACCCACCTGGGCCTGCAGGTCTACAACGCCTGGAACGACAACATCCTGTATTTCGGCAAGCGTACCGCCGACCTCAGCAACTTCATCCTGGTGGCGGTCAGCCTCGACCCGTTCAACGCCCAGGAGGCGCATTTCGAATTGCCGCTGTGGGAGCTGGGCCTGCCCGACGATGCGCAAACCCAGGGCGAGGACCTGATGAACGGCCATCGCTGGACCTGGTACGGCAAGACCCAGTTCATGCGGATCGAACCCTGGCAGCAACCGTTCGGCATCTGGCGTATCAGCGTTGCTTGACGCGATCGATGTAGCCGCTGCCGCAGGCTGCGATCGGCCCGGAACGGGACGCGCTCTTGGGGCCGTCGAAGGCCCTGCGGGCCTTATCGCAGCCTCGCGGGCTCGGCAGCGGCTACAGGCGCGATCGGTGTAGCCGCTGCCGCAGGCTGCGATCGGCCCGGAACGGGACGCGCTCTTGGGGCCGTCGAAGGCCCTGCGAGCCTTGGCGCAGCCTCGCGGGCTCGGCAGCGGCTACAGGGCAGTGACACAGCCACGGACCAATGAATTTTTCAGGAGTTACCCATGGCGAAGAAAACCAGGTCAGCCACCTTCATCAAGGACCCGCTCTGGTACAAGGACGCGGTGATCTATCAGGTTCACGTCAAATCCTATTTCGACTCCAACAACGACGGGATCGGCGACTTTCCCGGGTTGATCGCCAAGCTCGACTACATTGCCGACCTGGGTGTGAACACCATCTGGCTGCTGCCGTTCTACCCCTCGCCGCGCCGCGACGACGGCTACGACATCGCCGAATACCGTGGCGTCAGTCCCGACTACGGGACCCTGGCCGATGCCCGGCGGTTTATCGCCGAGGCCCACAAGCGCGGGCTGCGGGTGATCACCGAGCTGGTCATCAACCACACCTCGGACCAGCACCCCTGGTTCCAGCGGGCGCGCAAGGCCAAGGCCGGCTCCAAGGCGCGGGATTTCTATGTGTGGTCCGATGACGATCAGAAGTACGACGGCACGCGGATCATCTTTCTCGATACCGAAAAATCCAACTGGACCTGGGACCCGGTGGCCGGCCAGTACTTCTGGCACCGCTTCTATTCCCACCAGCCGGACCTCAACTTCGACAACCCGCAGGTGATGAAGGCGGTGCTGTCGGTGATGCGCTACTGGCTGGACATGGGCATCGACGGCCTGCGCCTGGACGCCATTCCCTACCTGATCGAACGCGACGGCACCCACAACGAGAACCTGCCCGAGACCCATGACGTGCTCAAGCAGATCCGCGCCGAGATCGATGCCAACTACCCGGACCGCATGCTGCTGGCCGAGGCCAACCAGTGGCCGGAAGACACCCAATTGTATTTTGGCGATGTGAAGGGCAACGACGGCGACGAATGCCACATGGCTTTCCACTTCCCGCTGATGCCGCGCATGTACATGGCGCTGGCCCAGGAAGACCGCTTCCCGATCACCGACATCCTGCGCCAGACCCCGGAGATTCCCGCCAACTGCCAATGGGCGATTTTCCTGCGCAACCACGATGAGCTGACCCTGGAGATGGTCACCGACCGCGAGCGCGACTACCTGTGGAACTACTACGCCGCCGACCGCCGCGCG
Organism: Pseudomonas sp. T8; assembly: GCF_024610635.1. Taxonomy (NCBI): domain Bacteria; kingdom Pseudomonadati; phylum Pseudomonadota; class Gammaproteobacteria; order Pseudomonadales; family Pseudomonadaceae; genus Pseudomonas; species Pseudomonas sp. T8. The sequence goes on along the minus strand of NZ_CP102374.1, from coordinate 1,149,222 downwards.
CGGATCAACCTGGGGATTCGCCGGCGCCTGGCGCCGCTGATGGAGCGCGACCGGCGCCGGGTCGAGCTGCTCAACAGCCTGCTGCTGTCGATGCCCGGCACGCCGACCCTGTATTACGGCGACGAGATCGGCATGGGCGACAACATCTACCTGGGCGACCGCGATGGCGTGCGCACGCCGATGCAATGGTCGATCGACCGCAACGGCGGCTTCTCCCGGGCCGACCCGGCGAGCCTGGTGTTGCCGCCGATCATGGACCCGCTGTACGGCTACCAGTCGGTGAATGTCGAGACCCAGGCCGGCGACCCGCATTCGCTGCTCAACTGGACCCGGCGCATGCTGGCGATCCGCAAACAGTCCAAGGCCTTCGGCCGCGGCAGCCTGAAGATGCTGTCGCCGAGCAACCGCCGGATCCTCGCCTACACCCGCGAATACACCGGGCCCGACGGCAAGCACGAAATCATCCTCTGCGTGGCCAACGTCTCGCGCAGCGCCCAGGCGGCGGAGCTGGACCTGTCGGCGTTCGCCGGCATGGTGCCGGTGGAGATGCTCGGCGGGAACGCCTTCCCACCGATCGGCCAGCTGAATTTCCTCCTGACCCTGGCACCCTACGGTTTCTACTGGTTCGTCCTGGCGGCGGAAAACCAGATGCCGAGCTGGCATGTGGAACCGGCCCAGAGCATGCCGGACTTCACCACCCTGGTGCTGAAAAAGCGCCTCGAGGAATTGCTCGAAGCGCCGTCGCGCACCACTCTGGAGCAGAGTTCGCTACCGACCTGGCTGCCCAAGCGGCGCTGGTTCGCCGGCAAGGACAGCGCCATCGAACAGGTGCATATCGCCTACGGCGTGCGCTTCGGCGATCCGCAGCATCCGGTGTTGCTCAGCGAGCTGGAGGTCAGCGGCGGCGGCCAGAGCGGGCGCTACCAACTGCCGTTCGGCCTGCTCGGCGAAGAGCAGATCGGCGCCGCGCTGCCGCAGCAACTGGCCCTGGCCCGGGTTCGCCGGGGTCGCCAGGTGGGGCTGATCACCGACGCCTTCGCCCTGGAAAGTTTTGTCCACAATGTCCTGCAGGCGATCCAGACGCACACCGTACTGCCCTGTGGCGAGGGCGAGATCCGCTTCGAGGCCACGCAGCAACTGGCCGCGCTCGGCCTGGGCGCGGACTCCGAGGTGCGCTACCTGTCCGCCGAGCAGTCCAACAGCTCGGTGGTGATCGGTGGCAGCCTGGTGCTCAAGCTGATCCGCAAGGTGGCCAGCGGCGTGCACCCGGAACTGGAGATGGGCGCCTACCTGACCGCCGCCGGCTTCCAGCACATTTCACCCTTGCTCGGTTCGGTGATTCGTCGGGACGGGCAGGGCGACAGCCTGTTGATGATCGCCCAGGGCTACCTGAGCAATCAGGGCGACGCCTGGGAGTGGACCCAGAACAACCTGGAACGGGCGATCCGCGACGAACTGGCCGACGCCATGTCCGAGCAGGACCAGCATTACAACGCCCTGGGCGAGCTGCGCGACTTTGCCGGCATGCTCGGCCAGCGCTTGGGGGAAATGCACCAGATCCTCGCGGCGCCGACCGCCAACCCGGACTTTCGCGCGCAGCCGAGCACGGACAAGGATGCCCAGGCCTGGGCCAGGCAGATCGGCGCGCAGCTGGAACGCGCCTTGCACTTGCTCCAGCAGCATCACGCCGAGCTGACGGCCGAGGATCAACAGCGCGTGGCGTCATGGACCCGACACAAGCAGGCGATCCTGGCGCATATCCAGGGCCTGGCGAAACAGGCGGTCGGCGGCCTGCGCATGCGCGTCCACGGCGACCTGCACCTGGGCCAGGTGCTGGTGATCAAGGGCGATGCCTACCTGATCGATTTCGAGGGCGAACCGGCGCGGCCGCTGGACGAGCGCCGGGGCAAGCACAGCCCGTACAAGGACGTCAGCGGCGTGCTGCGCTCCTTCGACTATGCCGCGGCGCTGGCCCTCAGCGGCCAGAGCCTCGACGCTTCGGCTCACACCCTGGCGGCCCGGCAGCGGGTTGCCGAGCGTTATCTGCACGAAGCCCGCGAGTCGTTTGTCCAGGCGTACCGGCTGGCGGCAGCTAGTCTTGCTCATGCCTGGCAGGACAAAAACGGGGAGGACGCCGCGCTGGCCTTGTTCAGCCTGGAAAAAGCAGCCTACGAAGTGGTGTATGAAGCGGAAAACCGTCCTGCCTGGCTCGCGGTACCGCTGCGCGGGCTGCAGGCGCTGCTGAGTGATATGAAGGTTGAGTGATGTGAAACCCTTTTCCGATACAAAAAGTGGTGGAGAGCAGTCATGAGTTTCTCGAACAAGGAACAGGGTGAGGTCAAACAGGCAATGCCCGGCGCCCGGGATGTCGAGGCGCTGGTGCGCGCCGAGCACCAGGATCCCTTTGCCGTACTCGGCCCCCATGGCGACGACGCCGGTGGCCAATTCATTCGTGCCTTCCTGCCGGGCGCCCTGAGTGTGCAGGTGCTGGCCCGCGATGGCACTACCGTGCTGGGCAGCCTGGAGGGCACCGAGGTGCCGGGGCTGTTCGTCGGGCATTTTGCCCAGGCCCAGCCCTATCTGCTGCGCACCCAATGGGCCGGTGGCGAGCACATCGGCGAAGACCCTTACAGCTTCGGCCCGTTGCTGGGGGAGATGGACCTGTACCTGTTCGCCGAGGGCAACCACCGCGACCTCAGTAGCTGCCTCGGCGCCCAGCTGAAAACCGTGGATGGCGTCGACGGCGTGCGTTTCGCGGTCTGGGCGCCGAATGCCCGGCGGGTCTCGGTGGTCGGCGACTTCAACGTCTGGGACGGGCGGCGGCACCCGATGCGCCTGCGCCATCCGTCCGGGGTCTGGGAGCTGTTCATCCCGCGCCTGGGCCCGGGCGAAGCCTACAAATATGAAATCCTCGGCGCCCACGGCATCCTGCCGCTGAAATCCGACCCGGTGGCGCTGGCCACCCAGCTGCCGCCGGACACCGCCTCGAAAGTCGCCAGCCCGCTGAGCATCGACTGGCAGGACCTCGACTGGATGCAGGCCCGGGGCGAGCGCCAGCGCGCGGACGCACCCCTGTCGATCTACGAACTGCATGCCGGCTCCTGGCAATGCGAGGTGGACGATCTGGGCGAGGTGGCGCGCCAGTACGACTGGCACGAACTGGCCGAGCGCCTGATCCCTTACGTGCAGAACCTGGGGTTCACCCATATCGAGCTGATGCCGATCATGGAGCATCCCTTTGGCGGCTCCTGGGGTTACCAGCCGCTGTCGCAGTTCGCCCCCAGCGCCCGCTACGGCAGCGCCGACGACTTCGCGGCGTTCGTCAACGCCTGCCACCTGGCGGGCATCGGCGTGATCCTCGACTGGGTGCCGGCACACTTTCCCACCGACGCCCACGGCCTGGCGCAGTTCGACGGCACCGCACTGTACGAATACGGCAACCCGCTGGAAGGTTTCCACCAGGACTGGGACACCTTGATCTACAACCTGGGGCGCACCGAGGTCCACGGTTTCATGTTGGCGTCGGCGCTGCACTGGCTCAAGCATTTCCATGTCGACGGCCTGCGGGTGGATGCCGTGGCCTCGATGCTCTACCGCGACTATTCGCGCAACGCCGGGGAGTGGGTGCCCAATCGCCACGGCGGGCGCGAGAACCTCGAAGCCATTGATTTCCTCCGTCACCTGAATGACGTGGTGTCCCTCGAGGCACCGGGCGCCCTGGTGATCGCCGAGGAGTCCACGGCCTGGCCCGGCGTCAGCCAGAGCACCCAGCAGGGCGGCCTGGGTTTCGCCTATAAATGGAACATGGGCTGGATGCACGACTCGCTGCACTACATCCAGCAGGACCCGGTGTACCGCGCCCATCACCACAACGAACTGAGTTTCGGCCTGGTGTATGCCTGGTCCGAGCGCTTCATCCTGCCGATCTCCCACGACGAAGTGGTGCACGGCAAACACTCGTTGATCGACAAGATGCCCGGCGATCGCTGGCAGAAGTTCGCCAACCTGCGGGCCTACCTGAGCTTCATGTGGACCCACCCGGGCAAGAAGCTGCTGTTCATGGGCTGCGAGTTCGGCCAGTGGCGCGAGTGGAACCACGATCAGCAACTGGACTGGTACCTGTTGCAATACCCCGAGCACCGTGGCGTGCAGAAACTGGTGGGCGACCTCAACCGGCTGTACCGCGAGCATCCGGCGCTGCACGACCAGGACGACGCGCCCCAGGGCTTCCAGTGGCTGATCGGCGACGACGCGATCAACAGCGTCTACGCCTGGTTGCGCTGGAGCAAAGAGGGCAAGCCGCTGCTGGTGGTGGCCAACTTCACCCCGGTGCCGCGCCAGGCCTACCGGGTCGGCGTGCCGTTCGCCGGGCGCTGGGGCGAGTTGCTCAACAGCGACTCCGACACCTACGCCGGCTCCAACTATGGCAACGGTGGCGGGGCCTTCACCGAGGATGAGCCGAGCCACGGCCAGGCGTTGTCGCTGGTGTTGAACCTGCCGCCGCTGGCGGTGCTGATCCTGCAGCCCGAGGGCTGACCGCTGCGCGCAGCGGATCGCGAGCAAGCTCGCTCCTACAAAGGACGCTATATATCCTGTAGGAGCGAGCTTGCTCGCGATAAGGCCCGCTCAGGCATCATCAGTTTGTCCTTGAGAACCCAATCCCTGTAGCCGCTGCCGCAGGCTGCGATCGGGCTCGCAGAGCCCGCAACCCGGACAACGCGTATTGCCGACGCCTCCTTTGCCTCGGCTGCGCCGCCGATCGCGGCCTGCGGCAGCGGCTACGCAGGTTTTTACCAGCGCATCCGCACACCCAGGCTGCCGATCAGCCCGTTGAGGTCGTTGTCGTCCACGTCGCTGCTGTAGTCGGCGCTCACATACAGGCTGACGACGGGGGTAATCCTGGCCACCAGGCCCAGGCCGACTTCAACCGTGGAGGACTTGTGGCTGCTGCTGATCTTGTCGACCTTGTCCAGGGTCAGCACATCGCCGCTGTACACCGTGTGCCACAAGCTGGTGCGCACATAGGGTTCCAGCGAGTGCCCGGCGACGTCATAACGACCTTGCAGATGGGCCCCGACGCGGCCGCTCCAGGCGTTCAGGTTGCCGGCGGAGCGGGTGCTGCTGTCGGCATTCGGGTTGTCCAGGCTGACGCGCTGGTTGATCAATTGCGCCTGGGGTTCGACCACCCAGTTGTCGCTGATACCGATGGGAATCCCGCCTTGCACCGACAGGGTCACCGCGCTGCCTTCGGCGGCTTGCCGCTGGCCTTGCTCGGTGCGGCTGAAGCCGCTGACCCGGGCGCCGCTGGCCGACAGGTCGACGTGCCAGCCCTGCGGGCCGGTCAGGCTCCAGAACGCGCCAAGACTTTGACCCTGGACACTGAAACTGTCGTTACGCGGGTCGCTGAAACCGCCGGGCATTCCCTGGCTGTTGGCCTGGAACTGGCTCTGGCCGCCCAACAGGCCGATGCGCTGGGTATGCCCGCTGCTGCTTTCCAGGGTGTAGAGCACCGAGCCGCCGGGCGTACCGTTGATGCTGCTGGCAAAACGCGAACCGAGATAGCCGACTTCGGTCTGCCGCGCCGCGGGCCCGTACGACGGGTCCCAGACCTGCGGGCTGCCTTGCACGATGCCCAGGCTGTTGCCCATGGGCTGGCTGGCCGGCATGGGCGTCGCGGATGTCGCGGATGTCGCGGGTGTCAACAGGCGGTTCAGGAGCAGGTCCTGGCGATACCAGAGCTGCGCCTCATCCTCGGCAGGGGATGCTTGTACCTCCATGGAAGAACACAGCAATACCGAAGCGGAAACTGTGCACAGAATGATCTTGATCTCTTGTGGGGTGAGTGAAGTTTTCATGGAGGGCTACCTTGCAATCGCATGCCGTGTCTCGCCGTGGCGTCTCTCCTACCCCGAATGAGGGGCGACCGAGTTCGTTGAGGCAAGGCTCGGCGACCCGCTCTAGAGCAGGTATCCGAGGCTTGCCCCTGGTTGTATTTCCGGGGGTAGTAAGCTGTAGCTAAGGAGACGACAGGGCAGCCGTCAAGAAAATGACCGACCAGCGGCGTAGGATATTTAGGCGTTGTAACCGACTGAAAAAAAGCGTTTCTCTAAGTTCTTGTTTGCGCGGAAAAACGTCAAGAAAGGCGAGAGAAAGCGATTTTCGGTAGCCCGCTACCGACTCGCCCTGGGCGCGCGAGTCGGTCATTTTCCTGCGCCAGGGACGGTGTCAGCCCTTGGCCAGCTCGCTGGCCGCTTCGTCGATCAGCCCGGCGACCTCGCTGGCCTGGGAGGCGAGGGAGGCGTGACTGGCGGCCAGGCTGATGATTTTTTTCGCCCCCAGGCGCGCGGCCATGCGCTGCTGGTTTTGCGGGGCGATCATCCGGTCCTCGGTGGAAATCTGGTACCAGGACGGCTTGTGCTTCCAGGCGGGGGTGCCGATGGGGTCGCCGAAGGTGCTGGCCAGCGGCGCCTTCTGGGTCAGGCCCATGACCAGCCCGTCCTGCTCCGGCAGGTCCTGGCAGAAGCTTTCATGGAACAGCTCCGGCTGGACCCAGAGGTAACCGTCGCTGTCGGGTTGCAGGTTCGCCGCGGCCACCGGCGGATGCTGCTGGGTGATGCTGCCCGGGCTTTCGCCGGCGTCGGGGGCGAAGGCGGCGATGTACACCAGGCCCGCGACATTCGGTGCCAGGCCGGCCTCGGTGATCACCGCGCCGCCATAGGAATGCCCGACCAGCAGCACCGGGTCTTGCTGCTGGGCCACCAGCTTGCGGGTGCGCTCGACGTCGTCGGCCAGCGAGGTCAGCGGCAGCTCCACCGCGCGAATCCGCGTGTAGCCCCGTTGCAACAGCTCGACAATGACCTTGTTCCAGTGGGCGGCACCGCCCCAGAAACCATGGACCAGCACAATCACGGGTTTGTCACTCATGGGATGACTCCTTGGTAAACACACCAGACAGCGCCCCGACGCTGTGGGCAGCGTCGGAATGAGAGTGGTCGAGTATTGGTGACAATCGCCGGCGGTGCACGGCGAATGTTCGAGCGGATATTCAGAGGTGCACTTCGACCGCCAGCGGCAGGTGATCCGACAGATGAGTCCAGGGCTTGTGCCCGAGGATCTTCGGCGCGTGGCTGCTGGCATTGCGCAGGTAGATGCGGTCCAGGCGCAGCAGCGGCCAGCGTGCCGGGTAGGTCTTGGCCGGGCTGCCATGGTGGCGTTCGAAGGCTTCGTGCAGGTCGTTGCGACGGGCGAGGGTGGCGTTACCATGCAACTGCCAGTCGTTGAAGTCGCCGGCGATGATCACCGGCGCATCGTCCGGCAGCGACTCGAGCAACTGGCACAACAGCGCCAGCTGCAGCTGGCGATGACTTTCCAGCAGGCTCAGGTGCACGCAGATCGCGTGCACTTCGGCATGCCCCGGTACATCCAGCACGCAATGCAACAGCCCGCGGCGCTCGGGGCCGGTGATCGAGACATCGAGGTTGCGGTACTGGCGGATCGGGTATTTCGACAGCAGGGCGTTGCCGTGATGGCCGTCGGGATAGACCGCGTTGCGCCCATAGGCGAAATCGCTCCACATGCTGTCGGCGAGAAACTCGTATTGCGACTGCTGGGGCCAGTTGCTGTAGCGGTTGGCGTGGCGATCGTGCTCGCCCAGCACTTCCTGGAGAAACACCAGGTCGGCCTGGGTGCTGCGGACCGCGTCACGCAGCTCCGGGAGAATGAAACGGCGGTTCAGGGCGGTGAAGCCCTTGTGGGTATTGACGGTCAGGATGCGCAGGCGATGGATCGCCGGGGTTTCGTCTGGCGCTGCCGACGTGACCGGGCGCCTGGTTGAATCGGTGCTCACGCTCACTCCTCGTAATCAGGGCGGTTACTCATGCGACTGACACTTTGCCGGTCAGTTCAGGTTTTTCCCCGGTCTGCCTGCAGCGGGCAGCCCTACATGAAAATGATTTCGTAGGACTGGCGCAGCCGCTCCAGCACCACCGGCGTCAGCGTCGGGGCCAGGCCGATGCCCGGGTCGCCCTGCAATTGGCTGGCATAGGCATGCGCCGCATGGCGCTTGCGGGCCACGGTCCAGGTGTCGAGGCGCAGCTTGCGGGCGCGGTGCCAGGGCAGCAGGTGCTCATCGCGCGCCGGCCAGTGCCAGGCCCATACCGGCACTTCGTGGAACGCCACGCCGGCCTGGGCCGCGGCCTTGGCGCTGGCCCGGCCGACGGCGTCGTGGTCGTCGTTGCCGTCTTCGCGCCAGGTGCTGAACACCACGTCATCGGGGCGCAGGTAGCGGCCGATGAACTGGCTCAACTGGTGCTCGCGTTCCTGCAGGCCGCTGTCGGCAAAACCGCCGCGAATCCACTGCAGGCTGTGCAGGGGCAAGCCCAGGCGGCGCAGGGCCTCGACACTTTCCTGGGGGCGGAACACGCTCAGGCGCCGCTCGGACCACAGGTCGGAGCCGGGGTGGCTGGCGCTGCCGTCGGTGACGGAAATCAGTTGCAGCGGATGGCCGTGGTGGGCCAGTACCTGCAGCAGGCCGCCGCAGGTCAGCACTTCGTCGCCGGGGTGCGGGGCGATGACCACCGCGCGAAAGCCGGGCGGCACCAGGCTGGCAAGGTTGATGGGGGGGACGTCGAGCAGTTGGCGGGCGCCGTTCCAGACCTGCTCCGGCCAGTTGTCGCTCAGGGGTATGGATCTCATGGGTGTCACATCCTTGTTCCGGGGCAGTCGGCGTGCGGTGATGAACCGGGCCGCTTGGGTTCGCACCCGGCGTCGGTTCGGGTGCCGGCGCTCCATACCTTGGATTGCCGTCTTGCAAGAGTGATCAATCATACACAGCCGTTGGCCGCCGTCGCAGGGGCCAGCGGTTTTTTTTCCAGAGGCTGAAGATAGTCGGGGGGATATGCGGTTGGCACGGGTGTTCAGGCAAAGAGTGCAGAGTGGGCGACTGTAGGAGGTAGGGCATAACCGTCCCGATTTTGTAAGTAGGTAAGTTCGGGAGATGTAGGAATCGTCTGATTTTCTGTTCTTTATCGTGATTGGAGTTGGCCGGTATTGAGTTTCGGGAGAGGCGTCCCCCACTATTCAGCCCTTGCTTATTCAACGGATGGATTTCACGGCATGCTGGATGCTAACGCTACCCATATTTCCCTGACGATCGAAGGCGCCTCGGTCGATCTTCAGGTCCTCAGTTTCGTTGGCCGCGAAGCCCTCAATCAGCCCTTCTGCTTCGATATCGAACTGGTCAGCGCGCGTCCCGACCTCAAGCTCGAAGAACTGCTGCACAAGCCGGCCCGCCTGACCTTCGGCGGCTTAGGCAAAGGCAGTGGCAAAGGCCTGATCCATGGCCTGGTGTACCGCATCGCCCAGGGCGATTCCGGGCGCAAGCTGACCCGCTACAGCATCAGCCTGACCCCGCAGCTCAACTACCTGCGCCACAGCGTCAACCAGAAGATCTACCAGCACCTGAGCGTGCCGAAGATCATCGCCCAGGTCCTCGAAGCCCGCGGCATCCTGGCCGACGCCTACAGTTTCCAGCTCGGCGCCACCTACCCGGAACGGGTCTACTGCACCCAGTACGACGAGTCCGACCTGCACTTCATCCAGCGCCTGTGCGAAGAAGAAGGCATTCACTTCCACTTCCAGCACAGTGCCGGTGGCCACAAGCTGGTGTTCGGCGACGACCAGACGGTGTTCCGCAAGCTGGCGGCCGTGAACTACCAGCAGGACTCCGGCATGGCCGCCGAACAGCCGGTGATCAAGCGCTTCAACCTGCGCCTGGAAACCCGCACCAGTCGCGTCAGCCGCCGCGACTACGACTTCGAGAAACCACGGCTGCTGCCCGAAGGCGCGGCCAAGTCCGGGGCCATGCCGGACCTGGAAGACTACGACTACCCCGGCCTGTTCACCCAGCAGGCCCGCGGCAAGCAACTGGCGACCCGCGCCCTGGAACGCCACCGCAGCGACTACCAGTTGGCCGAAGGCAAAGGCGACGAGCCGAGCCTGCTCAGCGGCCACTTCCTGACCCTGGCCGAACACCCGCGCAGCGAATGGAACGACCTGTGGCTGCTGCTGGAAGTCATCCACGAGGGCAAGCAGCCGCAGGTACTGGGCGAGAACATCACCAGCGATGTCACCAGCCACAAGGACGACTTCCACCAGGGCTACCGCAACCGCTTCCTCGCCACGCCCTGGGACGCCCACTACCGCCCGCCGCTGGAACACCCGAAACCCAAGTCCCTGGGCAGCCAGACCGCGGTGGTCACCGGGCCCAAGGGCGAAGAAATCCATTGCGACCCGTACGGGCGGATCAAGGTGCAGTTCCACTGGGACCGCGATGGCCTGGCCGACGACAACACCTCCTGCTGGGTCCGCGTCGCCAGCGGCTGGGCCGGCAAGGCCTACGGCGGCATCGCCATCCCGCGGATCGGCATGGAAGTGCTGGTGACCTTCCTCGAAGGCGATCCCGACCAGCCCCTGGTCACCGGCTGCCTGTACCACAAGGAAAACGTGGTCCCCTACGACCTGCCGGCGAACAAGACCCGCAGCACCTTCAAGACCCTCAGCTCGCCGGGTGGCAAGGGCTATAACGAACTGCGCATCGAAGACAAGAAAGGCGCCGAGCAGATCTACCTGCACGCCCAGCGCGACTGGGACGAAAACGTCGAGCACGACCAGCGGATCCGCGTCGGCAATGAACGCCACGACACAGTCGAAGCCAACACCCTGACCGAACTCAAGGCCGAAGAACACCGCATCACCCACCTCGACCGCAAGAGCGAAATCCGCGCCAACGACCACCTCACCGTGGCCGTCACCCAGCACGCCAACATCGGCACCGCGCAATTCGTCGAGGCCGGCCAGGAGATTCACTACAAGGCCGGGAGCAAGGCCGTGCTGGAAGCCGGCGCCGAACTGACGGCCAAGGCTGGCGGCAGCTTCGTCAAGCTCGACGGCGGTGGCGTGACCATCAGCGGGGCGAATGTGAAGGTCAATTCCGGCGGCGCACCGGGGGTGGGGACAGGTATTGCTTCTCTCTTACCACTCATTCCCGGCGCAGTCGCTGTAGACAGTGCCGGTAACTTGATGGAAAGCGCCAAGGCCAATCCAACCTGGCTCGAACTGAACCTGCACTATAAAAACCTTGAACCTGTTCCTGGTGCGTCCTATCGCGTCGAGTTTGCCGATGGTTCTACTCGTGAAGGTGTTTTGGATGCAGATGGTTTTGCCCGTCTGAAAGATGTCCCCAAAGGTCCCGCCAAAGTTTACTACGGCGAAGACCCACGATCTTATGATCGAGAGGCAGTCAAGGTCGTTGAAAGTTCTGATGAAAAGATCAACGAAGACTTGCGCAAGCTGGGGCTGGATCCTGATCAGATAGATTTGCAGGCATTGATTGAGCAAGCGGCAGGGAGGCTGGTATGAGCGGTGTCACAAATATTTCAGGAACCAATGATCGTAAGGAGGCCTACAAGGAGGCGGCGGTCGAATTGGCCAAGGGCATTGCCTTGGGGGCTGTCCCCTTTCTCGGTCAAGCGATTGATGCCTACGACACCGTAGAGTCCTGCGTGCTGTTGTACAAATCCAATAGCGAGTCCGCAAAGGAAGATGCTCAGTTCGACTTGTTGCTGGCAATTATCGGATGGGTGCCTGGACCTGGAGACGGGCTGAAAAAAAGTCTGCGTATCGTCAATCGCAACCCACAACGATTTGCCCCAGTATTATTCGACCTTCTACGCTTTGTCCTTGATGAGTGCGGCATCAAATCCAGCCCTGAGGCATTGCTCGAACAGATGTTCAATGCTGGAAAGCTGAAAGCAGAAATCGACGACATCATCGGTGGAGTTAAAGGTTCCAGTGCCTTCAAAAGTCTACCCAACTGGACTCAATCAGCCGTTGTAACAGTGCTTGCAACATCGCGTGATAACATGCCAGCCATGATTGGAATCGTTGAAAAGCGATTAAAAAAGTGGAAAGGCATGCAACGTAACAGTTCAGCAAGCTCATCCGGTACAAGTCGGCCTGCTCAAGGGAAAAAGCCGGCGAACAGAGATGCAGCTGTTGCCAATAGTGGTAAAGATGGGGCGAGCAGCACTCACTCAAATAAGATTGATAGTTCCAATGTCGGAACTCAGGCCTTGTCTAGTATCCTTAATGAAGGGCTGGGTGTAAGTGGTGAGCACATTGCTGACTATATTTGTGCTGTACAGTTTGGATGGGGGAAGGACTGGGACGGGCATGATAAGGGCAGTGATGGAAAATGGCTTGAAGGAACCCCTGATGCATCCAAGAAGGGCAAACTTTCACAAGGTGGAAGTCCAAAGACAAGGCATGTTCTTTACAAACTAACGGATGGCGCAAACGGTACGGGTATCGATGCTGTGTGGCGTGCCAATCCTGCAACCAACAATGGAGAAAAGTTTGCCATTGTTGAGGCAAAAGCGAGTCGCGATGAGGATGCTCCGAAGTTCATGCGCAAGCCGAATAATACACGTAAGCCCGGAGTTGGATCTCGACTCGGCGTATCTGGCCTAAGCGATCCTAGTGAGCTGATTGAACCGGTTGAAGATAGCTCGACTCAACCAGGGAAAAACACCCGCACAGTTGTCAAAGGAAAGAAAAGCGCCTCGCCGCAAAAAGTCAGTCAAGGGACAACGGGCAAAGCTAAAAATATTTTGGTTCAAATGAGTTCAGAATGGATAGCTGAAAACATTGGTAAAGCGGTATCAGGGCGTCTATTAGCAGCACAGGTAATCAACTCCTACAGCCGCCATCTCTTTTATGCTCCGCTTTATCACCCTAGCTTGAGCCCCAAAGAGCACGCACAAGCACGACTGGACGGTGATATTGAAAGTGCTCATGCAAAACATGAAGCATTCCATTATGGCGAAGGCGAAATAAAGTCATTTGTCAATAAGCGCAAGAGGTCGCTAACAAAAAAATATGGCGCATCAAAAAATTTAAAGATCGAGGCTTAAACAAATGACCAAAAGACAAAAATTTCTAAGTGACAGTCAGTATGGAATTTTTTTGAAGGAGTCCGATGAGGTAATCAGGTTCTTTGAGTCCAATCGTTTCAAGTCTGAAACTGACGAAGAAGAAAAGTCTCTCAGAGCAAGACACTTTCAACTATTGACTCTTGATAGATTATTCATCACCTATACCGCAGGCCAGCCAATAGAGGCTCTTTTGCCGATATTGGAGAAAGTAATTGAAGGGTACGAGACTTGGCAGAGAGCACTGGCCTTACATGAGGGAGTCATAAATATTTCGCCTCTTGCAATTGATGACTGGTCTTACCAATACGAAGAGTGCGTTCAAGTTATTTCTCTTTGTATCTTGCTGCACCGCAAGGACTTATTGAAGCGTTTTGTAGCCTTGATCGATCAAGCAGGTTATGCAGGCGACGATACGCTATACGAAGATCTACTTGGAAAAGTCCTTCCAGAAAGACATGACGTGGATCAGTGGTACCATGACTCATATACTCTTTTGGTTCGTGCTATTTATGCAAGCAGTCAAAATGAAGCATCTGAACTATTAAAAAACTATTGTAAAGACTGGTACTCTGAGTTTGAACAGGCGCCTTGGCATGACTCTCACTTACAGGGTGACGAAGGCAATTATGTCGGCTATTGGGCTTTTGAAGCTGCGGCTGTAGCTTTTTTGTATGATATTGACGACAGTCAAATTGACAGCATGGTTTATCCAAAAGACTTGACTGAGTACGCTAGAAACTATAAATCGCTGAATTCACCTCAAGTTAATCGTATTGAGTCAGGCAAGCCCTGCAGTAAGTCAGGTTATTGGTTTACCCCTGCTCAATCCAATTCTCGGCGCTATTTCAACCAAGGTGAGATCATGCCGAGTTTTAGTGGCTCCAACTGGGGCGATACGCTTTGGTACTGGTCAGGCGAGAAGTAAAAAGACAGGGGGCTGGTTTATAAGAATGCATTACACATGCCTTGAAAAAAGCTGAGCAAGCAAAAGCCTAGCGAGTAAATATGATGCATCAGTGCTCGCTGAGAGAAGAAGCTTGAATATGAAAAGAAGACAACGTTTCATTACTGAAAGACAGTATAAAAATACCTTGGCCTACTTCGCGGAGGAAGAAAGTTACTGGCAGAACCACGCCATGGAAACTGACTCGCCTGAGCAGGAGAATGCGCTCAAGGCACGGCGTATTCAGCGTTCAACCCTGGCAGCCCTGGTTATTCAGTACACCGCTGGCGAGGCTATCGACTCCCTTAGGCCACAACTGGAGAAGGTGATCACCAGTTATGAGCATTATCAATCGACCTTGGCAGCCTACGAAAATATCGCAAATATTTCGCCTCTGAACATCGAAGACTATCCGCATCAATTCGAAGAGTTTGTCCAGATTGTAAGCTTGTGCATATTGCTGCATAGAAACGACTTGTTATCCCGCTTTGTCAGGCTTTTTGATCAGGCTGGCTATGCGGGTGAGGATACCCTTTACGAAGACCTGCTTCGTCCCTGCCTGCCTGAGCGTTATGACGTCGATGAGTGGTATCACGCGGTCTATACCCCTCTGATCCGAGCGATCTACAGCGAAACCAAAAGCGAAGCTTCGCAACTGTTGAAACAGTACTGCAACGAGTGGTACCCCGCGTTTGAACAGGCACCTTGGCATGACAGCCATCTGGATGGCGAAGAAGGTAGTTACTTTGGCTATTGGGCATTTGAAGCGGCTGCTGTTGCTTTTCTATATGGAATCGATGATCGCGAAGTCGACCATATGGTCTATCCAAGGGATTTGGTCGAATACGCTAAAAACTATAAGGAGCAGTCGGGAGGGCTGGTGGGACGTATTGAGTCAGGCAAGCCCAGCAGTCGCTCGGGCTACTGGTTTACACCTGCCCAGACTGGCTCTCGTCGCTATTTCAATCAAGGGGATATCATGCCTTGCTTCAGTGGTTCGAATTGGGGCGATACGCTTTGGTATTGGTCAGGCGAGAAGTAGAACTGAGCAGGGGCTCTTTTAGGATTCTCTAAGCGAATCATCACAGACACCGTGTCTTGACTGAAAGTGCCCCGCAAACAGGGGCACTTCGAGTTCATCCAGTGGTTGTGATTAAGCTCGAACCTTCCAGCCCATCACGTCCATCAGGTCGCAACTGTCGCGAAGCAGAATGGCGCTGGCGTTGGCCATGTGTTGCAGATCGACGCAGTCGGCATCTTTCAGTTCTACCCGTGCGAGGCTTTCCATCAATTGGGTGACGGCGAGCAGGCGGGCGCTGCTATTGGCGTGGAGGACATCGAGCGGGGCGTTTCTGTCGATCAGCAGGCAGGGGATCGTGCAGTCGATGCTGGTGAGGGGGATGTATTGCTTGTTCATGGGTAACTCTCCTTGTTTTCAAGAAGCCGCCCGGTATCCGTCGCCAAACAAATGAGGGTGGCAGCTGTGCGCGGGTTGGCGAACCGGTGAAACTCAAGGAAAGAACCGGCAGACCCGAAGGTCTCCCACGCACAGCCACCATTGAGCTTTTGCGAAGGCATAGCTTCGCAGAAGGCTAAAGGCACTGAGGTGCTTTTCCAAAATTTCTTTTCCAGGTCGCCAAACCCGGTCGCCATATGGGCGAGCGGGGACTATAAGGTGCCGGCTTCAGGAGGCGCAAATCGAGGTTATTTGCAAATCTTGCAGGATCAGTTTCGTAGTCAGTCCTCTCCCTCGTGCTGCAGTTCGAACAGCAGCAGCGAGCGCCCGGTCACCGAGTACGGGTGGCCGAACTCGAAGCGTTCCTGGCCTTTCACCGAAGGCTGGTTGGTGTCGAGCATGCAGGTCCAGAAGCCGCCATCGGGCACTTCCGGCAGGCAGAAGTTGACGATGTCGTGATGGGCGTTGACCACCAGCAGCAGGGTCGCGTCGGCGCCGGGGCGGCGGATTCCGGTTTCCTGGGCGCGGCCGTCGAGCAGCATGCCCAGGCAGCGGCCGTGGCTGTCCTGCCATTGTTCGATGGTCATTTCGCTGGCGTCCGGGGCGAGCCAGGTGACGTCCTTGACCCCGATGTCCTCGTTGTAGTTGCCCACCAGGAAGCGTCCGCGGCGCAGGATCGGATAGGCCATGCGCAGCTTGACCAGGCGCTTGACGAACTTGAGCAGCGACTTGCCGTCGTCGTCCAGGTCCCAGTTGACCCAGCCGATTTCGCTGTCCTGGCAATAGGCGTTGTTGTTGCCGTGCTGGGTGCGGGCGAACTCGTCGCCGGCGACGAGCATCGGCGTGCCCTGGGCCAGCAGCAGGGTGGCGAAGAAATTGCGCATCTGGCGCAGGCGCAGCGCATTGATCTGCGGGTCGTCGGTGGGGCCTTCGACGCCGTGGTTCCACGACAGGTTGTGGTTGCTGCCGTCCTGGTTGTCCTCGTCGTTGGCTTCGTTGTGCTTGTCGTTGTACGACACCAGGTCGTGCAGGGTGAAGCCATCGTGGGCGGTCACGAAATTGACAGAGGTATAAGGCCGCCGGCCGCGCTGGTTGAACATCTCGCCGGAGGCGGTCATGCGCGCGGCGAAATCGGCGAGCTGGCCGTCGTCGCCTTTCCAGAAGGCGCGCACGGTGTCGCGGAACTTGTCGTTCCATTCCACCCAGCCCGGCGGGAACCCGCCCACCTGATAACCGCCGGGGCCGATGTCCCACGGCTCGGCGATCAGCTTCACCTGGCGCAGCACCGGGTCCTGGCGGCAGGCCACGAGGAAGCTGTGGCGCTCGTCGAAGCCATCGTGATAACGCCCGAGAATGGTCGCCAGGTCGAAGCGGAAACCGTCGACGTGCATTTCCGTGGCCCAGTAGCGCAGCGAGTCGGTGACCATCTGCAGCACGCAGGGGTGGCTCAGGTCGAGGGTATTACCGGTCCCGGAGTCATTGATATAGAAGCGTTTGTCGTCGGGCATCAGGCGGTAGTAGGAGGCATTGTCGATGCCGCGCATGGACAGGGTCGGGCCTTGCTCGTTGCCCTCGGCGGTGTGGTTGTAGACCACGTCGAGTATCAGTTCGAGCCCGGCTTCGTGCAGGTGCGCGACCATTTCCTTGAATTCGGCGATCTTGCCACTGGCCAGGTAGCGCGGGTCGGGGGCGAAGAAGGCGATGCTGTTGTAGCCCCAGTAATTGGTCATGCCCTTGTGCAGCAGGTGCTGGTCGTTGACGAAGGCATGGATCGGCAACAGCTCCACCGAGGACACCCCGAGCTTGCGAATGTGCTCCAGCACATCGTCGATCATCAGCCCGGCGAAGGTGCCGCGCACCGCTTCCGGCACCGAGGGATGACGCATGGTGAAGCCGCGCACGTGAGTCTCATAAATGATCGTTTTGTCCCAGGGCACGCTGACCCGATGATCGTGGCCCCAGGTGTGGGCCGGGTCGATCACTTTGCATTTCGGCACGAAGGGCGCGCTGTCGCGCTCGTCGAAACTGAGGTCGGCATCGGGATGCCCGATGGTGTAGCCGAACAGTGCCTCGGACCATTTCAGCTCGCCCACCAGTTGCTTGGCATAGGGGTCGATCAACAGTTTGTTGGGGTTGAAGCGATGACCGTTGGCCGGGTCGTAGGGGCCGTGCACCCGGTAGCCGTAGATCAGCCCGGGATGGGCGTCGGGCAGGTAGCCGTGGAAGATCTCGTCGGTGTATTCCGGCAGTTCGATGCGTTCCAGTTCGACTTCGCCCGTGGCATCGAACAGGCACAGCTCGACCTTGGTGGCGTTGGCCGAGAACAGCGCGAAGTTGACCCCCAGGCCGTCCCAGGTCGCGCCGAGCGGGAAGGGCAGGCCTTCGCGGATGCGCGAGGGCTCGGTCGCTGGCGAGGTTTTCGGCGTGGTGGCTGTTTTGGACGTGGTCATGGAGGCTCCTGGGAATCAGATGGGCGAACAGGCTCCCTGTGGCGCACGGGCGCGCCACGCACATGGGCAAGGCCGGCAGTGGAGGGTGGCGCGAGCGCCTTGGCGAAAGGTCGTCAGCTGGCCGCTGGCTTGCGCGGTGCTCGTGGCTTTTTCGCCGCGCTGCTTTTGCCTCCGGGCGGCACCTTTTCTCCAGGAGGCGTCCTTTCTCCAGGAGGCACAAGGGGTGCCGCCGCCGCGGGTTTGGCGACGGCCTTGGGCTTTGCCGCGGGCTTGCCAGGCTTGGCGCTGGCGGCGCGGGTCGCCTTGGGCGGCTTGCTCGGGGCCAGGGCCTCGGCTTCGGCCAGCTTGCGGGCCATTTCCCAATGCCGGTGTTCCTGGCCGTCGGGCCGGCCTTCCGATTCCCAGATTTGATAGGCGAACTCACGAATGCGTTTGTCGTCGGTACTCATCGCAATGCTCCTGAACTGAACTCAAGTTTGGATGAAGAGGTTGACCGGGAAATCCCGCAATGCGCTGCTGATCATCAGATCCTTGTGGGGTGTGACTGCCCCCGTGGAAAAAAGTCCCTTCAGGTTTTGCCCTGGTGCGGCGAATGGCAGATGCACTCGCGTATCGCCCCAATCCGGCGCGTCGACCCGGGGATGCGCGCCGCTTTCCAGCAGCCCGGCGACCAGCCTGGGCACTATCACCACGGCGCGCTGGCCCTGGTGTTCGCGCATGAAGGCCAGCACCTTGTCGGCGTGTCGGCCCTGTACCGGTAGCGGCAGGTAAGTGCCCCGGCGAAACAGCTGCGGGTACTCGCCGCGGCGCTTCAGCGTGGCGGCGATCAGGGCCTGCTTGATGCGCCCGTCGCGCCAATTCGCCAACAGTTCCATGGTTTCGCCGCAGGGGTCCAGAGCCTGCTGTCGGGTGGCGAAGTCCACCGGGCGACGGTTGTCCGGGTCCACCAGGCTGAAGTCCCAGAACTCGTTGCCCTGATACAGGTCCGGCACGCCGGGCACGGTCATGCGCAGCAAGGATTGAGCCAGGCCGTTGAGGGCGCCAGCGGGCGCGATGCGCTGCACGGCCGCGCCTATGGCGCTGCGTAACGGCAGGCCCTCGGGGCTGAGCAACAGCCGCTCGATAAACTGGTGGACCGCACTTTCATAGGCCTCGTTGGCCGCCGCCCAGCTGCTGTGCAGCTTGGCTTCGCGCAGGGCTTTTTCCTGCCATTGCCAGAGGCGCCGGGCATAGTCCCGCAGGCCCTGGCTGTCGTCGCTGTGCAGTTCCAGTGGCCAGCTGCCGAGCAGGGCCTGATAGAGAATCAGCTCGTCACCGGCGCCGGGCGCCTGGGGATCGCTGCGCAGGGCCTGGGCCAGGCTGCGCCAGTGTTCGACCTGTGCGACGTACCAGGGGCTGAGTTCGCTGAGCACCGCCAGGCGCGCGCGGGCATCTTCGCCGCGCTTGTGATCGTGGGTGGCGCTGGCCAGCAGGTTGTCGGGGAAGGTCGCCAGGCGCTCGCGGCAGACCGCGTGGAAAGCTTCCACCGGGGCGCAGAACTGCTCGGTGGAAAAACCCACGTCGTTGCGCGACAGCAGCACCGCCGAGCGATAGAGCGCGGTGTCTTCCACCGCCTTGGCCGCGGTCGGCGAGGTCAGTTGCTGGAAGCGCACGCAGGCATGCTTGAGCACCTTGCGCTGGCGCCCCGGTGGCAGCTGGCGCCAGCCGCGGCCGCCGAGCCACTGTTGCAGGTAGGCCAGCACCGGCCAGTCGGCTTCGCCCAGGGTGTCGCGGGCGCCTTGCAGGGCCTGCTGGAAAAACGCCTCGTCCGCCGCCGAGCGCCCACAGGCGCCGATGTAGGTGCGGTACACCGGGAAGTGCACGATCAGTTCCTGCAAGGCGCGGCGGATGGCGCCCAGGGTCAGGTCGCGGCTCATCACGTCGTTGCGCGCCACTTGCAGCAGGGCCTGGGCCACGCTTTCGAAGTCGCTGGCCAGCGAGCCGTTGAGCAACTGCTGGCGCGCCAGCCGGGCTTCTTCGAGAAAGGCCGCCGGGCGTTCGCTGTGCCGGCTCCAGAGTTCGGCCAGAGGCTCGGCGCCTTGCGGGTCGTGTTGCAGCAGCGACAGCTGGTTCATGAATTCATAGCCGGTGCTGCCGTCCACGCACCAGTCGCGGCGCAGGGTTTCGCCGGCGCCAAGGATCTTTTCCACGTAGATCGGCAGGTGCTGGCCGGGGCGCAGCGCGTCGACCCGGCGCCGCAGTTTGCGGCAGTAGCCGCGGGGATCGGCCAGGCCGTCGATATGGTCGATGCGCAGCCCGTCCACCAGGCCGGCGGCGATCAGCTGGAAGATTTTCCCGTGGGTGGCCTCGAACACCGCCGGGCGCTCGACCCGCAGCCCACCCAGTTCGTTGATGTCGAAGAAGCGCCGCCAGTTGATGTCGTCCGCCGCGGTGCGCCAGCTGGCCAGGCGATAACTCTGTTGCTCCAGCAGGGCGTGCAGGCGGGCGAAGCCCTCCGGCTGGCGCGCGTCATACTGCGCCAGCTGCTGCTCGATGGCCGCGCGGACCTGTGGGGCACTGGCGGCGTCCTGCAATTGCCGCTGCAAGGGGTCGGCCTGGGTGTGGGCGTCGGGTTGGTAGCGCAGGGTGCTGAAGGCATCGGCCAGTGGCTTGAGGCGCTCGGCCGATTCGGCGTCGAGTTCGCCCGGGACCCGCAGCAGCTCGCCATAGTCGCTGGGGCAGATCGGGAAGTGATGCTGGTAGTGCTCGACATGGAATTCGCCCCGTTCGGCATCGAAGCACAGCCGCAGCGTGCCCTCCTGCAGGGCCACGCCGTAGTCGCTGCCGAGGAACGGCAGCAGCAACTGGCCTTCCATCAAGGGGTCGGGGGAGTGCCACTGGATGTCGAAGAATTCGCCATAGGGGCTCAGGCGCCCCCAGCGCAGCAGGTCCTGCCACCAGGGGTTGTCCGCGCCGCCGACCGCCATGTGATTGGAGACGATATCCAGCAGCAGGCCCATGTCGTGCTGGCGCAGGCTGCGGACCAGGCGCTCCAGCGCGGCCTCGCCACCCAGCTCGGGGTTGACCCGGGTCGGGTCGACCACGTCGTAGCCGTGCATCGAGCCGGCGCGGGCGCACAGCAGCGGCGACGCGTACAGGTGGCTGATGCCCAGGCGGGCGAAGTAGGGCACCAGCGGCACTGCGTCGTCGAGGCTGAAGCCGCGATGAAACTGCAGGCGCAAGGTAGCCCGCACAGGCCGGGTCGTCGCTTGGTTCATCGGTCGCGCTCGTGGGCTTGCAGCCGGGCGCAGGCCAGCAGTTCCAGGCGGCGCGCGGCGTCCGGGTCGTCGAGCAAGGCCGCGCTGCTGCCGGCCAGGCGCCGGCGCCAGTTGGGATGGCTGTCGAGGGTGCCGGGCAGGTTGGCCTGTTCGTCGATGCCCAGGGCGTCTTCCAGGGGCAGCAGCACCAGCGGCGCACGGGTATGGCCGAGGAAGCGCACGCTGGCGTCCACCACCTGGTCGGCTTCGTGAGTGTCCTCACGAAAGTTCTGCGGATCGCGGCTCAGGGCGTGGCGCAGGCCCTCGCGTTCGCGCTGGCGGTGTTCGCGCCAATGGGTTTCGCCGCTTGCGTCCACCAGGCCCAGGCGCGCGCTCCAGTCGATGTCGCGGCCCTGCCACCAGCCGTTGAGGGTCGGCAGGTCGTGGGTGCTGGTGGTCGCCAGGGCATTGTCCGGCCAGTCGAGGATCGGCCGGAAATGCGTGCCGTGCTCCTGCTCGAACAGCAGCACGCGCATGCCGAGCATGGCCCGCGCGCTGAGTTTTTCCCGCAGGCCGTCGGGCACCGTGCCGAGGTCTTCGCCGAGGACGATCGCCTGGTGCCGGTGCGACTCCAGGGTCAGCAGGCGCAACAGGTCGTCCACCGGGTAATACAGGTAGGCGCCGTCGCAGGGCGGGGCGCCGAGGGGGATCACCCACAGCCGCTGCAAACCCATCACATGGTCGATGCGCAGGCCGCCGGCATGGGCGAAGTTGGCCCGGAGCATTTCGATAAAGGCGTGGAAGCCATTGCGCACCAGGCCCTCCGGGGAGAAAGCGGAAATGCCCCAGCCCTGGCCCTGGCGATTGAGAATGTCCGGCGGCGCGCCGACGGTCAGCGCCGCCAGCAGTTCGTCCTGGCGGCTCCAGGCCTGGCTGCCGCCGCCGTCGGCGCCCACCGCCAGGTCGGCGATCAGGCCGATGCCCATACCGCTGCTGCGGGCGGTGCTCTGCACGCGCTCCAGGCAACGGGCGATCAACCATTGGCAGAAGGCATAAAAGCCGATGTCGCTGGCGTGTTCCACGGCGAAATGTGCCAGCGCCGGGCTGCGCGGGGTGCGCCAGGCATCGGGCCATTCGCGCCAGTCGAGGCTTTCGCCACGGGCCGCGCGCTGGGCCTGGATGGCTTCGAAGCGGCAGTGGTTTTCCAGGGCCTCGCCGCTGGCGTGGCGGAAACTGGCGAAGTCCTGGTGCAGCGGATGTTCGCCCTGGCAGAAGCCTTCATAAAGCGCGCGCAGGACTTTCTGCCGGGCCTGGGCCGCCACCGGCCAGTCGACCATCGGCTGTTGTTCCAGCTGTTGCAGCTGCGGCCCCAGGCCACTGGCGTCGATGGCGCTGCGCCAGGCCCGCTCGCCGAGAATGGTCCCGGGCGCGGCGTACAGGCTGTTGAGAAACAGCCGGCTGGACGGCGAATAAGGGCTGTAGCGTCCGGTATCGCTGCTGAACATGGCATGCAGCGGGCTGATGGCAATGGCCTCGGCGCCCCGTTCGCCGGCGACCCGGACCAGGTCTTCGAGCGCCTGGGTATCGCCATAACCGCCATCGCCGCTGCGGCGCAGCGAATACAGCTGCACGCTCAGGCCCCAGGCGCGGGGCGTGGCCTGGTCCACGGCATCGGCGACGCTGTAGCAGCGCTCGGGCGCCACGGCCAGGGTGAAGTGCTGGCCGGCGATGCTCACCTCCTGGTAACCCACTGGCACCAGGCCCGGCAGCATGGAGTTGGCGTCCAGCTTGAGGTTGAGCACGCTGCCGTCTTCCAGGCGAATTTCGCAGGGCGTGTCCGGGGCGAAGTAATGCCCCAGGTCCAGGCCCTGGCCGGCATCGGCGGTCAGCAGCGGTGGCAGTTGCCGGCTCTGTTGCACCTGTAGCAGCTGGCGCAGGCTGGCTTCGATCTGCCGGTCGTTGTCGGCCGGATGGCCGAGGCTGGCCAGCACGCTTCGCAGCACCCGCGGCTCGACCCGTTGCGGGCGGCCGTTGGCGTCGATCCAGTCGACGGCCAGGCCGGCTCGGCTGGCAAGGATTTCCAGTTGCGCGTCGCTCATGGGCGTTCTCCGTCAAGGTCAGGCAGTGGGGCGGCCGCGCCGAGGCTGACCAGTGCGCTATAGGGGGCGAGATAGCCTTGCTGCAAGCGTTCGAACGCCTGGGCCGGGTAATCGAACAGGCGCTGCGTGGTATTCGGTGGCCGCTGTTCGACCTGGTGCGGGCTCAGGTTGAGGTCGATGCGCAGCTCCTGGCCATTGCCCAGGCGCCAGCGGGCACACAGGGCACCCTCGGCCAGCACCTCGGCGCCCAGGGCTTCGGCGCCGGGCAGGCAGGGCACGATGTGCTCGCGGCGCAGTTGCAACAGTTGGCGATACAGCGCCAGGGTCTGTTCGCCCTGGGCTGGGTCCGCCTGCGGCCTCGACGCGAGGAAGGTGGCCGGCGCGTTCGGGTCGGGAATCTGCTCGCGTTTATGCGGATCGGCGAAGGCGCTGAAGGCGGCGAATTCGTCGCGCCGGCCTTCGCGCACCGCATCCGCCAGTTCGCCGTGGTGGCTGGTGAAAAACAGGAAGGGCTGCGGCGCCGCCAGCTCGTCGCCCATGAACAGCAGCGGAATCATCGGCGACAGCAACAACAGCACCGTGGCCGCCCGCAACGCCTGTGGCTCGGCCAGGCGCACCAGGCGTTCGCCGAAGGCGCGGTTGCCGATCTGGTCGTGGTTCTGCAAAAACAGCACGAAAGCGCTGGGCGGCAGGTGGCCGCTGGGTTCGCCGCGAGCGGTGCCGTGGCGCGTGACATGGCCCTGGTAGGCGAAGCCCTGGCTCAGGCAGCGCGCCAGTTTCTCGGTGGGGCGTTTGGCGAAGTCGGCGTAGTAGGCGTCGGTTTCGCCGGTGAGCAACACATGCAGGGCGTTGTGGCCGTCGTCGTTCCACTGCGCATCGAAGTGCTGCTCCAGCAGGCTGGCCTGGTTGTACTCGTTTTCCACGGTCAGCCAGACCTGTCGCGCCGGGTCGATCCGTTGGCGTACCCGCTGCGCCAGTTCGGACAGGAAGTCCGGGTCGTCGATCGCATGCACCGCGTCCAGGCGCAGGCCGTCGAAGCGGTACTCCAGCAGCCACATCAGGGCATTGTCGATAAAGAAGTCGCGTACCGGCTGGCGGCGAAAGTCGATGGCCGCGCCCCAGGGCGTATGCCGGTCTTCCCTGAAGAAGGCCTTGGCGTAGTGCTGCAGGTAGTTGCCGTCGGGGCCGAAGTGGTTGTAGACCACGTCGAGCATCACCGCGAGATCCAGGCCGTGGGCGCAGTCGATCAGGTGCTTGAGGTCGTCGGGCGAGCCGTAGGAGGCTTCCGGCGCATAAGGCAGGACGCCGTCGTAGCCCCAGTTGCGATCGCCGGGAAACTCCGCCAGGGGCATCAGCTCGATGGCGGTGATGCCCAGCTGGGCCAGGCGCGGCAAGTGTTTTTCCACTTCGCGGTAACCGCCCAGCACCCCCACATGCAACTCGTAGATCACCGCCTGGTGCCACGGCCGGCCTTGCCAGTGCGGGTGCCGCCAGCGATAGGCCCGGGGATCGACCACCAGGCTGGGGCCATGGACATCGCCGTCCTGGGCCCGGGATGCCGGGTCGGGGACGCGGATCTCATTGTCGATGTTGAAGCGGTAGCGGGTGCCGGGCGGGCAATGGCCGACGACCATGAACCAGCCGTTGGCCTGGGGCAGCATGGGCAGCGACACGCCGTGTTCGAGTTCGACGCTGACGTGCTGCGCATCCGGCGCCCAGAGGGCGAAGCGGGTGCGCTGGGCATCGAGTGGAACGGTGCCGTGGGGCCAGGTTTCCAGTGTCCTTGACGGCATCTTGGGGTGCCCTCTCAGGGTTTGGCCGATTTTCCCAAGGCCTTGGCCACCAGCTGTTCATAGAGTTCGGCGTAGGGTTCCACCGCCTTGCACCAGTTGAAGGGCGCGGCCATGGCCCGGCAGCGCATGGCGTTGAGCAACTGCGGATAGGCGAACACCTTGAAGGCGCGGCTCAGGGCTTCTTCGTAGCTGGCCACCGTGGACTCGTCGAACAGAAAGCCGGTGACGCCGTTCTCGATGGTGTCGGCCAGGCCGCCGGTATTGCGCGCCACCGGCAACGAACCGAAGCGCTGGGCGTACATCTGGCTCAGGCCGCAGGGCTCGTAGCGCGAAGGCATCAGCAGGAAGTCGCTGCCGGCGAACATGCGGCGGGCGTCGGTTTCGTTGAAGCCGATATTCACCCCGATGCGCCCGGGGAAACGCGCAGCCAGGGCGCGCATGGCCTGTTCTTCTTCCGGTTCGCCGCGACCGATAATGGCGATCTGGCCGCCGGACTTGACGATGTACTCGGCCACGCCTTCGGTGAGGTCCAGGCCTTTCTGGTAGACCAGGCGCGAGACCACGGCGAACAGCGGGCCGCTGCCGGGGTCGAGGCCGAACATCCGCCGCACATGGGTGGCATTGGCGGCCTTGCCTTGCCAGTCGCCGATGGCGAAGGGCGTGGACAGGTGCGGATCGGTGGCGGCGTCCCAGCTTTCGTCGATGCCGTTGGGGATGCCGCTGAGCAGGCCTTGCTGGGTCTTGCTGGCGAGGAAACCGTCAAGCCCGCAGCCGAAGGCCGGGGTGGTGATTTCCTGGGCATAGGTGGCGCTGACGGTGGTGATGTGGCTGGCGTAGGCCATGCCGGCCTTGAGGAACGACAGCTTGCCGTAGAACTCCATGCCTTCCTGTTGCAGGGCGTGTTCGGGAATGCCCAGCTCCGGGCAGGAGGCCAGGCTGACCACGCCCTGGTACGCCAGGTTGTGGATGGTGAACAGGGTCGGCGTGCGTTGCCCGCGCCAGTGCATATAGGCCGGCGCCAGCCCGGCGGGCCAGTCATGGGCGTGCACCAGGTCCGGGCACCAGTGGATCTGCGCCAGGTTGGCGGCGATGTCGGCCGCGGCCAGGCCCAGGCGGGCGAAGCGGATATGGTTGTCCGGCCAGTCGCGGCCGTTGTTGGCGCCGTAGGGCGTGCCTTCGCGCTCATAGAGTTCGGGGCAGATCAGCACATAGATCACCAGGCCGTCGGGCATGTCCATGCGCCCGATCTTGCAGGCCGGCAGGGCCGCGTGGCCGCCCAGCTCACCAATGATATGAATCGGGTTTTCGCTGTGCATCACCTGCCGGTAGCCGGGGATCAGCAGGCGTACATCGTGCAGGTGCGCCATGGCGCGGGGCAGGGCCGCCGAGACGTCGCCCAGGCCGCCGGTCTTGACCAGGTCGGCGATTTCCGAGGTGACGAACAGGACCTTCTTGCGATTGGGGTTGTGGTGGATCAAGGGCAGTGACGTCTTGCCACCTGGGGCGAGAATCGATGTGGAGGCCGTCTCACCGGCCAGCGGCAGAGGATGCTTTCCCTGGGTTTGCAATACGGCACTGGTCATCTGTTTCTCCCGTTT
Organism: Pseudomonas sp. T8; assembly: GCF_024610635.1. Classification (NCBI taxonomy): domain Bacteria; kingdom Pseudomonadati; phylum Pseudomonadota; class Gammaproteobacteria; order Pseudomonadales; family Pseudomonadaceae; genus Pseudomonas; species Pseudomonas sp. T8. The sequence continues at coordinate 1,122,655 of NZ_CP102374.1, read as the reverse complement.
TATTGATCTGTTCCTGGCATCTGCCGGCGGTGTCAAAAGGCCAATCCGGTGGCCGGGCACAAAAACGTTGCACATGCGAAAGCCGAACGCAGCCTCATGCGTCGACGCAAAGAGGGTGAAGGGGCCATTGCAAGGATTGCACCAGTCGCGAAGGCCCTACCTTTAACCTGACCCAAGGCGTGAGCCAAAAGTTTCGACTTTATTTCCTCGGGGGTGACTGTCCGGTCACTTTTTGAATTCCAGTCTAGGACAGAAGTTAGAGCGCGGGCATGACGATTAGGTTTTCTCGGGGCGAAGGTTGCGCTGCCCTGGAATAAAGCCGACGAAAGGCAGTCTCGCGCACCGGCCGGGGGCGAGGCTTTCTGGCACGGGCGCGAAAACGGTGAGGGGGATGCAAGCAGGCGGTGCGGGGAAAAACCACCCGCGCCCGATGATGGTGCAGGGCAGTGCTGGCGCAATGCCCGAGGTGGTTTCAGCCCAGCTGACGGATCGGCTGGCCGGCGGCCCAGGCCTGGATGTCCTCGATCATCTGGGTGAAGAACTGTCGGTAGTTCTGCTGGCTGACATAACCGACATGGGGCGTGGCCAGCACATTGGGCAGGCGGCGCAACGGATGGTCGAGGGGTAGCGGCTCCTGCTCGAACACATCCAGCGCCGCGCCGGCCAGGCGCCCGCGTTCGAGGGCGCTGATCAGCGCCGCTTCATCGACGATCGGCCCACGGGCGGTATTGACCAGCAGCGCCGAGGGTTTCATCCAGGCCAGCGCCTGGGCGTCCACCAGACCGCGGCTGCGCTCGCTGAGCACCAGATGCACCGAGAGCACGTCGGCCTGTTCGAACAACTGCTGCTTGTTCACGTAGGTCACACCGGCCGCCGCGGTCCGCTCGGCGGTGAGGTTCTCGCTCCAGGCGATCACCCGCATGCCGAACACCTGGCCGAACTGCGCCACCCGCTGGCCGATGCTGCCCAGGCCGAGAATGCCCAGGGTCTTGCCGTGCAGGTCGCCGCCCAGCCCCTGTTGCCAGAGGCCGGCGCGCAGGGCGCTGGCTTCGCTGAGCAGGTTGCGGGTCTGGGCCATGATCAGCGCCCAGGTCAGCTCCGGCGCCGCGTGCTTGTAACTGTCGGTGCCGCACACCTGGATACCCAGGCTGGCCGCGGCGGCGAGGTCGATGGCGGCATTGCGCATGCCGCCGGTGAGCAGCAGCTTGAGCCGCGGCAGGCTGCGCAGCAGGGCCGCGTCGAAACGGCTGCGCTCGCGCATCACGCAGATCACCTCGAACGGCGCCAGGCGCTCGCTCATGGCGGCGGTGTCGCTGGGGTAGTCATGGATAAAGCTGACCTGGCCAATGCCCGACAGCACCGACCAGTCGACGACGTCACGGGCGACGTCCTGCCAATCATCGATTACCGCGATCTGCACACTCATGAAGGCTCCAGGGGAAAACGCATCAATGTGACGCCAGCCAGCCCAGCAGGGCCTGGTGGAATTGCGCCGGTTCTTCCATCTGCGGGGCGTGGCCCAGGCCCGGGAACTCGATCAGGGTCGAGTGCGGGATGAGCCCGGCCACCTGCTTGCCCAGCACCTGGTAGTTGCCGATCCGCGCCTTGACCGCCGGCGGCGCGATGTCGCTGCCGATTGCCGTGGTGTCGGCGGTGCCGATCAACAGCAGGGTCGGCATCTTCAGGTCCTTGAACTCGTAGTACACCGGCTGGGTGAAGATCATGTCGTAAATCAGCGCCGAGTTCCACGCCACCCGCGTGTGCCCAGGCCCCTGGTTGAGGCCGGCGAGCATGTCCACCCAGCGCTCGAATTCCGGCTTCCAGCGGCCGCTGTAATAGGTGCTGCGCTCATAGTTGCGGATACCCTCGGCCGACAGCTTGAGCTCGCGGGCGTACCACTGGTCGACGCTGCGGTAGGGCACGCCGAGGGCCTTCCAGTCTTCCAGGCCGATCGGGTTGACCAGCGCCAGTTGCTGCACCTGCTCGGGGTATTGCAAGGCATAGCGGGTAGCCAGCATGCCGCCGGTGGAATGGCCCAGCAGGCTGATCTGCTGGATGCCCAGCCGGTCCAGCAACTGCCGGGTGTTCTGCGCCAGCTGCTGGAAGCTGTATTGATAGTGCTCGGGCTTGCTGGAGGTGCAGAAGCCGATCTGGTCTGCGGCTATGACCCGGTAGCCGGCGTCGCTCAAGGCCTTGATCGAACTGTCCCAGGTCGCGCCGCAGAAATTCTTGCCGTGCATCAGCAACACGCTGCGGCCGTTGGGCGTGCCCTTGGCCGGCACATCCATATAGCCCATCTGCAGGGCCTGGCCCTGGGACTCGAAGGCAAAGTGCTGCAACGGGTAGGGATAGTCGAAGCCTTGCAACTCGGGACCGTAGGCCGGGCCTTCGGCGGCGAGGGCGGGCAGGGCGGCGGTCAGCAGCAGGCCGGGTAACCAGCGGGTGAGGCTCCAGCGGGTGGGGCTTAGGGACATACATGACCTCCGAGAGAATGGGGCGATCCTGGAGCGGCGCGATTAGCGCGACATTAATAAGCAGAGGCCATCGCCAGGGCGAAACGTTCCCTTCGTGGTCATGCTTATGAGCCTGGAGGCTGGCCCCGTCAGCTCAACCGACCCAGCCGAGGGTCATCCAGGCCAGCACGCCATAACGCGCACCCTTGGCCAGGGTGACGACCAGCAGGAAGCGTTTGAGCGGTTCGCCCATGACTCCGGCCACCAGGGTCAACGGGTCGCCGATGATCGGCAGCCAGCTCAGCAGCAGGGACCAATGGCCATAGCGCTGGTAATGGTTGCGGGCGGTTTGCAGATGGCGTGGGCCGACGGGGAACCAGCGGCGGTCCTTGTAGCGTTCCAGGCGCTGGCCCAGCCACCAGTTCACCAGGGAGCCGAGGACATTGCCGAAGGTGGCCACGGCCAGCAGCAACCACAGGTTGAACTGGCCGTTGAGCAGCAGGCCCACCAGCACGGCTTCGGATTGCAGCGGCAGCAGGGTGGCGGCGCCGAAGGCCGCCAGGAACAGGCCGAGGCAGGCGGTGAGGATCAATGGGCCGGGTAGTCCGCGACCACCACGTCCTTGCCGTCCTTGGTCAGGCCGATGACCTGGTAGGCATCGGCGGGCATGCCGTCCATTTCCATGCCGGGCGAACCCATGGGCATGCCGGGGGCGGCGACGCCGAGCAGGTCGTCGCGTTTGCTCAGGGCCAGCACCTGGTCGGCCGGCACATGGCCTTCGACGAATTTGCCGTTGATCACCGCGGTGTGGCAGGACGCCAGGCGCGGGGCCACGCCCAGGCGCTGCTTGACTTCGCTCATATTACTTTCGACATGGTCGTTGACCTTGAAGCCGTTGGCTTGCAGGTGCTCGATCCATTTCTTGCAGCAGCCGCAGTTGGCGTCGCGGTGCACGTCGATGGGGATCAGGTCGGCGGCCTGGGCCAGGGAGCCGACGAGCAGGGCAGACAGGGCTGCCAGGCGCAGAGTGTTGTGCATAGGGAGTCTCTTGATCATCAGGGCGCCTCGGGGGCGCGGTCTTGGGCCGACAGGGTGGCGTATTTTGCTACTTTTCTCGAGCGCGGCGCGGCGCTTGTGTTTCAACGTTATACCAAGCGCTTGTCGTCCGGGCGCCGCGGTTTGTCTGGTGCTGCGCGTTATCGTTCATCGCGGGCAAGCCTCGCTCCTACACAAGCATGTGCATTCTCTGTAGGCGCGAGGCTTGCCCACGATGGGGGCGCCGCGGTTTGTCTGGCACTGCGCGTTATCGTTTATCGCGAGCAAGCTTCGCTCCTACACAAGCATGTGCATTCTCTGTAGGCGCGAGGCTTGCCCGCGATAGCGGTCGCATCATTTCCGTGTTCATTCGGGAGCCGGGCTCAGGATGCCGAGCATGGCCACCAGGCCGACAATCAGCAGGGCCGCCGCCAGTTCCAGGAGCATGCTGCGACGCAAGGCGGGCAGGGCCGCCTGGGGCGAGGCCCGGTGCAGCGCCTGTTCCAGCTGCGGAACCAGATGGAAGCGGTTCAACGCGGCGAACACCAGCATGCTGGCGAACACCGCCACCTTCAGGCTGAGGAGCAGGCCGTAGGTGCTGGCGCTCAACGTTGCCAGGTCCGGGCCGACGATCAGCAGGTAATTGAGCACCCCGCTGAGGCTCAGGCTGACCACGATCAGCGTGCCCAGGCTGGCAAACCCCTTCAGGGCATCGAGTAGGTGGCCCGCCTGCTGTTCGCCTTCGCAGGCGCCACGGCGCAGCAGCAGGACGAAAGCCGCCAGCGCCCCCAGCCAGGCGCCGGCGCCCAGCAAATGCAGGATGTCGCTGCCCAGGTGCAGGTAACGCTGGCCACCTTCGCTCATCGCCCCGTGGCCGCCCCAGGCCAGGCTGGCCAGGGCGGTCGCCGTGCACAGAATCAGGCCGTAGAGGGTGAATCTCGACCAGCCACTGCTGAACAGAAGCAGCACGCCCGCCAGCAGCAACGCCGCCAGGCGCAGCAGCCAGCTTTGGCCGACATCGGTTTCCAGCACCAGCACGGGCACCAGCGCCGGGTCCAGTTCGGCCAGGCGGGTGGCGCCACTCATCGACAGCACCAGTTGCAGCAGCGCGGCGCCCGACAGCAGCACGCCCAGCACCAGGGTGGTCGCCAGAGGCCGGCGAAAACGCCGGAGGCTCTGCGCGCCACGCAGCCCGTAAAGGCCGAACAGTGCCAGGCCGAACAGCAGCATCAGGTCGAGGTACAGGGCAAAACGCAGGGCGACGTTGATGAGTTCGCCCATGGCTCAGTTGACTTCGAAGGTCAGGTTGCCGGTGATCGGATGGGTGTCGGCGGACACCGCCCGCCACTCGACTTTGTAGCTGCCCTTCGGTAGCGGGGTGGCGGGGCTGATGATCATGCTTTTCGGATCGCTGCCGCCGGCCACGCTGGCCTTGACCGGCATCGGTGCGTGGCTCATCCCGGGCATGCCGGTCATTAGCAATCGGGCCCCGGAAAACTTGGTGGTGAGGGGTTCCGAGAATTGCAGTTCGATCTTCGCCGGTGCCGCGCCCTTGGCGCCTTCGGCCGGGGTCGAGGCCAGCAGCTTGGGGTGCGCCTGGGCGACGCCGGCGAGGGTCAGGCCGGCACCGAAAGTGACGGCAATGGCGAGATGCTTGAGGTAGGACATGCAAGGCTCCAGGCGGCATTGGCCGCGTGATGTTTTTAGTTATCTATTGAAGGGAGGTCAGAACCACAGGCGCACACCGAGCACCAGGCGGGCTTCGCTGCTGTCTTCGCCTTCTTCACGGGCGTAGTCCGCGGTCTTGCCGTAGCTGCGGCTCCAGGTCACGCCGACGTAGGGCGCGAACTGGCGGTGCAGCTCGTAGCGCAGGCGCAGGCCGGCTTCCAGCGAGGAGAGCCCCGAGCCAATGCCGCGTTGCGGGTCGTTCTTACCGTACAGGCTGACCTCCGCGTTGGGCTGCAGGATCAGACGGTTGGTCAGCAGGATGTCGTATTCGGCCTGGAGCCCCAGGGCACTCTGGCCGCCTTCGCCGAGGTAGGCGGTGGCCTGGCTTTCGAAGTTGTACAGGGCCATGCCTTGCAGCCCGAGGGCGGCCCAGGTCTGCGGCGCGCCGGGCTTGAAGTCCTGGCGCACGCCACTGACCACATCCCACCAGGGGCCGATGGCATGGCCCCAGAGCGCTTCGACCTGGGCGTTTTCGGTCCGGCCGTTAGTGCGCTCGCCCTCGCTGCGCAGCCACAGCCGGTCGATGTCGCCGCCAATCCAGCCGTTCATTTCCCAGGCCAGGGCACTGCCATCATCGGCGTCCTGGTATTCCAGGCGGTCGACCAGCCACAGCGAGTTGATCGCCTTGTCGTGCACGCCATGGCCGGTCACCGGCGGGAAGGCCGCGCGGCGGTCGGCATCGGTGAGTACCGGGATCGGCGTGCGGCTTTGGCTGGGCGCCGCGGGTTCCATGGTCTGCAAGGGTTCGCCGTCCATGCCGGTCATCTGGCTGTGGTCCATGCCCGGCATCGGGTTGCCTGGCATGGAGGAGGCCGGCATGGACGAATGATCCATGCTGGAGTGATCCATGCTTTCGGCGGCTTGCAGGGTCCCGGCGCTGAGGCCGAGCAGGGTGGCGAACAGGGTCAAGGCGTTTTTCGGCATCATGCGGCGCTCCCGGCTTCGTCCACTCGTACTTCGCGAAACATGCCCATCTCCATGTGGAACAGCAGGTGGCAGTGATAGGCCCAGCGCCCCAGGGCATCGGCGGTCACCCGGTAACTGCGCTTGCTGCCCGGCGGCATGTCGATCGTGTGCTTGCGCACCAGGAAGCGCCCCTGTTCGTCTTCCAGGTCGCTCCACATGCCGTGCAGGTGGATGGGGTGGGTCATCATGGTGTCGTTGACCAGGGTGATGCGCACCCGCTCGCCATAGGTCAGGCGCAGGGGCTCGGCGTCGCTGAACTTGATGCCGTCGAACGACCAGGAAAATTTCTCCATGTGCCCGGTCAGGTGCAATTCGATGGTGCGGCTCGGTTCGCGCCCGTCCGGGTCTTCGAAGGTGCTGCGCAGGTCGGCGTAGGTCAGCACCCGGCGCCCGTTATTGCGCAGGCCGATGCCCGGGTCGGCGAGTTTCGGCGTCGGGCTCATGGTCTGCATGTCCACCAGCGGGTTGCCGTCTTCCGAGGCCGGGTGGTTTTGCATGGCGCCACCCATGGCGCCGTGGTCCATGCCTGACATTCCGGCCATGCCGCTGTGGTCCATACCGGCCATGTTGCTGGAATCCATGCCCTGCATCTGGCTGTGGTCCATGCCTTGCATCTGGCCATGATCCATGCCGGGCATGGCGCCCATGTCCATGCCAGCCATGCTGCCGTGATCCATGCCCATGTCGGCCATGCTGATCAGCGGCCGCGGGTCGAGTGGCGGCACGGGCGCGCTCAGCCCCGGACGCTGGCTCAGGGTGCCGCGGGCGTAGCCGCTGCGGTCCATGGCCTGGGCGAACAGGGTGTAGGCTTCCTGCGAGCCGGGCTCGACCAGCACGTCGTAGGTTTCCGCCACGGCGATGCGCAGCTCATCGACGCTGACCGGCTGCACGTATTGGCCGTCGGCGGCGACCACGGTCATCTTCAGGCCGGGAATGCGCAGGTCGAAGTAGCTCATGGCCGAGCCGTTGATCAGGCGCAGGCGCAGCTTCTCGCCGGGCTTGAACAGCCCGGTCCAGTTGCCGCCGGGGCTCTGGCCGTTGATCAGGTAGGTGTAGGTATAGCCGCTGACGTCCGCCAGGTCGGTGGGGGTCATTTTCATCTGCGCCCACATCTTGCGATCGGCGAGGGTGGCCGCCCAGCCGTCGCGGCTGACGTCCTCGATAAAGTCACCGACCGTGCGCTTGTGGAAGTTGTAGTAGCCGGGCTGCTTTTTCAGGATGTGCATCAGCCGTTCGGGCGCCTCGTCGCTCCAGTCGCTGAGCATCACCACGTAGTCGCGGTCGTACTGGAAGGGTTCCGGCTCGCGGGCCTCGATCACCAGTGGCCCGTAGACCCCGGCCTGCTCCTGCAACCCCGAGTGGCTGTGGTACCAGTAGGTGCCGTTCTGCCGGACCTTGAAGCGGTATTCGTAGAGGCCGTCGGGGGCGATGCCGTGGAAGCTCAGGCCCGGCACGCCGTCCATGTTGGCCGGCAGGATCAGGCCGTGCCAGTGGATCGAGGTGTCCTCCTTGAGGCGGTTGCGCACCCGGATGGTCACGGTGTCGCCCTCGCGCCAGCGCAGCAGCGGGCCGGGCAGGCCGCCGTTGATGGTCATCGCGGTGCGCGAGGTGCCGCTGTAGTTGACCTGGGATTCACCGATGAACAGGTCGAACTGCTGGCCGCTGAGGGCGGGCAGCTGGCCGTCCTCGCTGCGTGCCCAGAGCGGCTGTTGCCACAGCCCGGTGCCGGCCAGTACGCCACCGGCGGCCAGACCCTTGATAAAACTGCGTCGTGTGGGTTTTACATGCATGCCCCAAGGCTCCCTCGATCCTGCTGGTCAGGTATGAGACGACCTTAAGCGGCGCGGCCTGTCAGAAAACTGAGGTGAAGATTACAGATTTGTCAGCCAGCGCGGCGCCACCCGTTGCCGGATCAGTGGGCGATCTTTTCCAGGTTGCGCTTGAGGTTGACCATGGCCAGTTGGGACAAGTGCTCGATACGCGGGCGCAGGCTGACCAGGTTGAGGTCGGAGCAGTAATGCAGGGTGCGCTTGAACAGGGTTCCATCCCCGTATTTGCACAACTGATAGTGGATCGAGCCGTCTGCTGGCGGAGAACTGAAGACGATCTTGAACTCCTTGGGAAATACCGCGACCAGTACCCGGCAACTCATGTGGATCTGCAGGCCGAGCAGATCGATGGTTTTGCTGAAGCGATGCCCCGCCGGCAACGAGCCAGCCAGGCCGGTGTCGGCGCGCAGGGAAGCGGGATGCCACTCGTGCCAGCGATCCGGCTGAGTCACGTAGTAGTAGACGGTATCGATCGGCGCGTCGATGTAGAGCTCATGGAAGATGAGCTCGTCCAAAAGGTGCTGCTGACGTTGTTCCATGATGCACCTCCTTGCAGTAGGAGCATCAAATATAGTTGCCCGCGCGCCTGCCATGGAGGCGCGCAAATCAGCCGTTCAGCGGATTTCGAGGTAGCTCGTCAAGAGGGCGATGCAAGGCTTTTCCCGTTGTAAAGGAAGGGCGTCATGCACAGTCGGGTCGTTGCGCAGCAATGTCGTGGAAGATCCCTGCAAGATGGCGTCATGAAGGCTCTTAAGAATACTTGGTCACAACTAACCATTCGGTACATTAATGCCCATAAGTTGTCGCTTAGTTGTCATGGGCTGGATTGTTAAACAATTGTTTCAGCTAGCAAAACCGTGGCTTCCAGGCATTTGTATCGGAAATGTACAAAAATTGTAAAAAGCCGAAATATTTATTGGAGAGGTGCTCTGGCGCGCCGATACTCACGGGCATCGTTTCCCTCAATCAGGCTTTTCAGACGCTTATTAGTTGAACTTGCGCAACCCTCTAGTTGGCTGTGCAAGTGGATATAAGGCTATGGAAAAACCCGTACACAGGAGTCTTTTATGACAATTGGATATGTCGGCGGCTGGACCAGCAAAGCCGGTCTGCTGGTGCAGGACACTGGCACCCGGGGCAAGCCGGTCAGCCAGAGCGTCAAGGTCAAGCAGATGCTGGCCCTGGTCGGCCAGAACCCGCTGGCGCTGAACGTGTTCAAGATGGACGAAATGAAGCTGCACAAGCAGATCAAGGGGTTCGATCCGGAGAACGTCAGCGCCAAGCAACTGGGCAACATGAGCACCTTCCTCAAGCAGAAGGGCCTGATCAGCGACGTGACGGCGATGACCCTGCTCAACGCCGGCGACAAGTTCGACCGCTTCGGCGTGCAGTCCGACCCGGATGCCAAGTTCAACGCCCTGGAGTACTTCGCGATCCAGCTGGACAACATCCAGACCAACAACCTCAAGGGCAACAAGTACGCCAGCTACCTGATCCCCGAGTACAAGAAAGCCATCTACGTGCTGCAGAACCTGCAAAGCTACGGCAAGGGCAACGGCACTACGGTGACCGACAAGAATCACTCCGCCAAGGCGTGAGGCGACAAACAAAGGCCCTCGACCGATCAACCGGTCGAGGGCCTTTTTTGTGGCCGGCCGTCTACCGGTCGAGCAGGGCCATCACCGCTTGCGGGTAACGCTCGCCGGCGGTGGCGTCGGGGCTGAAGATCCGCTCCAGGGCCAGCAGTTCATCGGCGCTGAGGTGGACCTGCAGCGCGGCGACGTTCTCTTCCAGGTACTTGCGTTGCTTGGTGCCCGGAATCGGGATCAGGTAATCACCCTGCGCCAGCACCCAGGCCAGGGCCAGTTGCCCGGTGGTGATGCCCTTGGCCACCGCGAGTTGCTTGACCTGTTCCACCAGCAGCAGGTTCTTGGTGAAGTTCTCGCCCTGGAAGCGTGGGCTGAAACGCCGGTAGTCGTCGGCGGCGAAATCTTCCGGGCTCTTCAGGGCGCCGGTGAGAAAGCCTCGCCCCAGTGGGCTGTAGGGCACAAAGGCGATGCCCAGGCGTTGGCAGGCCGCAAGGCAGCCGTTGTCTTCCTGGTCGCGGCTCCACAACGAATATTCGCTTTGCAGGGCGCTGATCGGATGCACCTTGTGGGCCCGCTCCAGCGTTGCCGCCGAGGCTTCGCTGAGGCCCAGGTAGCGAACCTTGCCGGCCTGTACCAGCTCGGCCATGGCGCCGACGGTTTCCTCGATGGCCACGTCCGGGTCGATGCGGTGCTGGTAATACAGGTCCAGGGTTTCCACGCCCAGGCGCTGCAGGGTGCCGTCGATCGCCTGGCGAATGTAGTCGGGGTGGCCGTTCACTCCGCGCGCCGCCGGGTCGCCGGGGTCGCGGACAATGCCGAATTTGCTGGCCAGGAACACCTGGTCGCGTTTGCCGCGGATCGCCTGGCCGATCAGGATTTCGTTGCTGTGGGGCCCGTACATGTCGGCGGTGTCCAGCAGGTTGATCCCCAGCTCCAGGGCGCGATGCAAGGTGGCGGTGGCCTCCTTGGTATCGGTGCCGGTGGTGTAGAAGTCGGTCATGCCCATGCAGCCAAGGCCGATGGCGGACACCTGCGGGCCGTTCTTGCCCAGTTGACGGGTTTGCATAGGAGAAGCTCCGTTGGATGATGTGGCGGCCATTGTTCTCCTCGACAAAAACAAGATAAACCGGCTAAAAGCGCTATCACTATTCGTTATTTCTAAATAATCCGTGACAGGCCAAGCCAATGGACCGTTTTAACGCCATGCGTGTGTTCACCCGTATCGTCGACCTCGGCGGTTTCGCCAAGGCCGCCGACAGCCTGCAGATGCCCCGGGCTTCGGTGACGGTGTTGATCAAGCAGCTGGAGGCGCATCTGGGCGTGCAACTGCTGTTGCGCACCACCCGCCAGGTCACGCCGACCCTGGACGGCGCCGCCTATTACCAGCGTTGCGTGCGGCTGCTGGCCGACCTCGAGGAAACCGAAGCGGTGTTTTCCGTGACGCGGCACAACCCGCGCGGCACCTTGCGCATCGACATGCCGGCGGGGATCGGGCGGCTGGTGGTGATCCCGGCGCTGCCGGCGTTCTCCGAGCGTTATCCGTTGATCGACCTGGAAATCGGCCTCAACGACCGGCCGGTGGACCTGATCCGCGAAGGGGTGGACTGTGTGTTGCGCGGTGGCCTGTGCCTCGACGATTCACTGGTGGCCCGGCCGTTGCTGGCGCTGGAGCAGGTGACGTGCGCCAGTCCCGCCTACCTGCGCCAGCGCGGTGTGCCGCAGAGCCTGGACGACCTGGCCGGGCATCAGATGATCGAATACTTCTCCAGCGTCAGCGGCAAGCGTTATGGCCTGGAGTTCGAGGTGCAGGGCCAGGTGCTGTTGCCGGAGCTGCCCAAGCAGGTGTCGGTCAACAGCGCCGATGGTTACCTGGCCGCCTGCGAGGCGGGCTACGGGCTGGTGCAGACGCCTTATTACCATGTCGCCCAGCAGTTGGCCGAAGGTCGGCTGATCGAGGTGCTCCGGCACATCCCGCCACCCAGGATGCCGTTGAGCGCGCTGTACCCGCCGCACCGGCACCTGTCGACGCGGGTCAGGGTGTTCGTCGACTGGCTGGTGGAGCTGTTCGCCCAGCCGGGGATTCACAACACCCGGCTGGCGTAGCTCGACAGTAAAGACAGACGCCCGCGGCGAGGCGGGCGTCGGGCAATTTCGTGGTGGGGTTACAAGGGGGAAATACTGGCGGGCTGGGTGACTTAGCGAGGGTAGTGGTAGCCGGGGCCGCCGTCGTAATGGCGGTGATGCCAGCCGTCGTGAGGGAAGATGATGCAGCCGGACAGGCTCAGCATCGCCAGCAGGGGAATCAGCCAGGTGATTCGACGGAACATCGTGCAGTCCTCAAAGGGCTCTTGGGGTTTTAACCGCCGCGATGCAGCGAAAACTTTTCGGCGGCTGTAACATGAGACCCCGTTTACCCGCGCCCATCCCCGATTCTCGGTAGGCGTTTGGCATCTGTTTCGATACAGAATCGATACATTTTCAGGCGGCATTTTCAGGCCGCACCTTTACAGGTTCAGGAACCCGCAATGACCCAGAAGCAACGCTTGATCTATTCGATTGTGATTTCCCTGGTGGTACTGGGAATCATGCTTGGCCTTTCTTACCTGCAGAACGCCGGGATGATCACCGAGAAAATGTTCCAGTACATCGCCATTGGCGTGGCGGTGACCGTGGTCGTGATCAATGGCGTGATGCGGCGCAAGGTCAAGCCTTGAGATACACCCCCCGGCGGCCTCAGTCGCGGCCGTCGAGTATGGCTTCAGCCTGTTGATGCAGGCTGAAGCTCTTGTCTGCATTGAGGGTGATCACGCCTTCGCTGCACAGCCGCTTCAACACCTCGCGCACGCTGAGGAACGACAGCGGGATATCCAGCTCCAGCAAATGACTGTGAATGCCACGCACCCCCAGGGCGCGCTGGTTTTCGGCTGCCTGCAGCAAGGCATCGATGACTTTCAGGCGAATCAGGCTGGTGCGCAGGCCGAAGCTCTTGAGCAGGTGCCTGATGCGTTCGTTGCGGTTGCGCTCGGCTTGCTTGCCGAAGACACCGGCGCCGGCGTTCAGGGAGGACGCAGGTTGTGCGGTGTGGCCATCCGTTGGCAGTTGCGGGTCGTACATGCAAAAACTCCTTTTCAGAGCCTGATCAGGAAAATGACGGGTGCTCTCATATAACTAGACGAATGAGCCGCGCAAATCATGAGGAATCAGATGTAGAAAATTTGTCAGGCCTTTGTCGTCGCCAGGTCGGCGGGCGATCCGCGCCTGGCGCCGAGCCGCTAAATTTTCCGTGGCGGTTTCGTCTGTAAGGGCAGGCGGGCCTTGGCTGATGCCGGGCGGCGCCGTCCTTTCCAGGCTGGAATCCGTGTCCTTGTGCCGCATCTCGCGCCAGCTCGGGTTCTGCGTTTTTTCGATCAGGAGTCGGCGTGATTATTTCCAGGCAGTTGCCCAGGTTTTGCCTTGCGGGTTTGTTTCTCGGGTTGAGCCTGGGGGCTCAGGGACGCGAGGTACAGGGCGGCGAGGCGAGTGCCGATATTCGCCGTACCGGTTTTGGTGTCCCGCATATTCGCGCCGCCGACGAACGTGGACTGGGTTATGGCATCGGCTATGCCTACGCCCAGGACAACCTGTGCCTGCTGGCCAACGAAGTGCTGACGGTCAATGGCGAGCGCTCGAAGTACTTCGGCCCGCAGCAACAGACCGTCGAGCAACGGGAAAACCTCACCAGCGACCTGTTCTTCAACTGGCTGAACACGCCCCAGGCGGTGTTCGGTTTCTGGCAGGCGCAGACGCCGCAGGTGCGGCAACTGATCGAAGGGTATGTCGCCGGCTATAACCGCTCCCTGGCCGAGCGCCGGGCCCAGGGCCTGCCCGAGCAGTGCCAGGGTGACTGGGTACGGCCGTTGACCGCCCTGGACCTGGTCAAGCTTACGCGTCGGCTGTTGGTGGAAGGCGGCGTCGGCCAGTTCGCCGAAGCCTTGGTGGGCGCGACACCGCCATCGGCCACGGCGCAGCTGAAGCAATCGGCCCAGGTCTTCGCCCAGGCGGATGCCCGCGGCCAGCGTTTCGCCCTGGACCGCGGCAGCAACGCGGTGGCCGTGGGGCGCGAGCGCTCGTTCAATGGCCGCGGCATGCTGCTGGCCAACCCGCATTTCCCGTGGGTGGGCGGCATGCGCTTCTACCAGATGCACCTGACCATTCCTGGCAAGCTGGATGTCATGGGCGCCGCCTTGCCCGGCCTGCCGATGATCAACATCGGCTTCAGCCAGCACCTGGCCTGGACCCACACGGTGGACACCTCCAAGCACTTCACCCTGTACCGCCTGCAGCTGGACCCCAAGGATCCGACCCGCTACCTGCTCGACGGCCAGTCCCTGCCGCTGGGCAAACAGACGCTCAGCGTCAAGGTGAAGGGTGAGGACGGCCAGCTCACCACTGTCAGCCATAGCGTCTACAGCTCGCAATTCGGCCCGCTGGTGCAGTGGCCCGGCAAGCTGGACTGGGACAACCGCTTCGCCTACAGCCTGCGCGACGCCAACCTGGAAAACGACCGGGTGTTGCAACAGTGGTACGCGATGAACCAGGCCCACAGCCTCAAGGAGCTGCAAGCGTCGGTGCATCAGCTGCAGGGCATTCCCTGGGTCAATACCCTGGCGGTGGATGATCAGGGCCAGGCCCTGTACATGAACCAGTCGGTGGTGCCCAACGTCAGCGCGGAAAAACTCGCGCGTTGCAGCGACCCGCGGATCGGCACCCAGCTGATTATTCTCGACGGTTCCCGCGCGGCCTGCGCCTGGGACATCGACCCTGCTGCCGCGCAAAAGGGCATCTACCCGGCCAGCCAGCTGCCGCAACTGCTGCGCAGCGATTACGTGCAGAACTCCAACGACTCGGCATGGATGGTCAACCCGGCCGCGCCGTTGCAAGGTTTCTCGCCGCTGATCAGCCAGCAGGACCTGCCGCTGGGGCAGCGCGCGCGTTTTGCCCTGAATCGCCTGATCGGCACGGGCCAGGCCGCGCCGCTGAGCGCCGCCGACCTCAAGCACATGGTGATGGACGACCTGGTGTACCAGGCCGGGCAGGTGATGCCGGACCTGTTGCAGTTCTGTGCCGCCGACCTGGGCAGCGATGCCCGGGCCCTGGCGCCGCTGTGCGCCAGCCTCAAGGCCTGGGACCGCAGCGCCAACCTGCAAAGCGGATTGGGCCTGGTGCATTTCCAGAACGTCATGGAACAGCTGGAGGCGGTCGACGACCGTTGGCGCGTGGCCTTCGATGCCCGGGACCCGCAGCACACGCCGCGTGGCCTGGCGATCGACCGGCCGCAGGTGGCCAAGGCGCTGCGCGAGGCGATGCTGGCTTCGGTGCAACAGGTGGCCGAGTCGGGCCTGAAGGCCGACAGCCGTTGGGGCGATATCCAGGTGGTCAGCAGCGGCGGCCAACAGACGCCGATTCATGGCGGCCCGGCCAGCCTGGGCGTGTACAACGCGATCCAGAGCGTCCCCGCGGCCGACGGCAAGCGTGAGGTGGTCAGCGGCACCAGCTACCTGCAAGTGGTGACCTTCGATGACCAGGGCCCGCATGCCCAGGGCCTGCTGGCGTTCTCGCTGTCCAGCGACCCGGCGTCGCCGTACTCGCGGGACCAGACCGAGGCGTTCTCGAAGAAGCAGTGGCGTGTGTTGCCGTTCACCGAGCAGCAGATCCAGGCGGACCCGCAGTACCGCTTGCAGGTGATTCACGAAGTGGACGATCGGTTGCGCAAGCTCGCGACCCAGTAAGCGCGTTCAACCGGGCATCAAGCGCAGGCCGCACCCGCGAGGGTAGCGGCCTTCAGCTTTTTGGCGTGGTGCCTGGCAGCGAATTGATGACCGGATTGCCGTCCTGGTTGCGGGTCAGGTACACCGGCAACACCTTGGGCAGCGTGGTCACCAGGCTCTTGACCGCGCTGACGTCGTAGATGCCGCCGACCCGAATGTTGCCTGTGGCGCTGTCGGCCAGCATCACCGGCCTGCTGAGGTAGCGGTTGATCAGCGGCAGGGCCTCGCCGAGGGCCAGGTTGTCCAGCACCAGCTTGCCCTGGCGCCAGGCCAGCGAGCTGTCGTTGGCATCGGTCTGGCTGATCTGCGGCTGGTGATCGCCCTGGCGATAACGCGCCTGCATGCCCGGATCGAGACGGAAGCCGCCATCGGGGTGGCTGTTGTCGCTGTTCACCAGCACCGAACCCTCGAGCAGGGTGACCCGTACCTGATCCTCGTACATCCAGACGTTGAACTGGGTGCCAGTGACCCGGACCTCACCGCTGGCGGCCTTGACCACGAACGGGTGGCTGCTGTCATGGCTGACCTTGAAGAAGGCTTCGCCTTTTTTCAGGGTGACCCGGCGCTGATCCTTGTAGTTGCTGTAGGTCAGCTCGGTGCCCAGGTTGAGTTCGACCTGGCTGCCATCGGCCAGGGTCACCTGGCGCATGCTGCCGTCGGCCTGGAAATGTTCGTAGGAGGAGGGCAGCCAGCCCAGGCTCCAGCCGCTGTAGGCGGCCAGGGGCAGGGCCAGGGCGCTGATCGCCGCGGCCATGCCATAGGCGCGCCAGGGTTTGCGTGGCGCCAGGGGCAGGACGGTGGTGGCTGGCGGACGTGGCAGATGGTCGGCGACTTCCCAGATTTCCCGCATCGCTTCGTATTCGAAGGCATGCAGCGGGTGGGCGTCGCGCCATTGCTCGAAGGCCTGGCGTTCGGCGGCCGTACAGTCCGCGGCATGCAGACGCATGCACCACTGCGCGGCGGCATCGGTGATGGCGTCGTATTCGGCTTCTGTAAGGTGCTGTTCGCTCATTGGCTCTTCCTGGTTTCGCGCATTCTACCCTTCGCAGCCAGGCTTGTAGAACCGCCGTCATGGCTGATGCCTATCAAAAGTGGCACTTATTTTTGCCTCGAAGCCCCTGCAACACAGGGCTTTGGCCAGCAGTATCCACAGTTGGAGTGAAAAAATGATCAAAAACACACGGTCGGCTGTCATCGCTACTGCCACCTTTGTTTGCCATCCTCGGCTGACAGCCTGTTCGCGGCTACTCTGTCAGTTCCTGGCATCGCCTGTGCGAGGTCATGGCCGTGGTTGACAGGGCGCGCGCAAAGCGTTGTTTAATCGTCGGGCGCACTCACCCACGTGCATCTTCATACGCTGTAGCCCATTCCAATAATTAATCCGGAGCTCCAGATGTCTGTATCACCCCCGGCTGTTGAAACACCGCAGGAACACCTGTCGCTCGAGGCACTGGTGACGCTGCTGGAAACGATCTTCCTGCGCCATGGCACCAGCGCCGAAGTGGCGCGTTGCCTGGCGCAGAACTGTGCCGCTGCCGAACGCGACGGCGCCCACAGTCATGGCGTGTTCCGTATTCCCGGTTACGTGTCGACCCTCAACAGCGGCTGGGTCAACGGCAAGGCCGTGCCGGTGGTCGAAGACGTGGCCCCGGCCTTTGTCCGGGTCGATGCGGGTAACGGTTTCGCCCAACCGGCGCTGGCGGCGGCGCGGGCGCTGCTGGTGGAGAAAGCGCGCCACGCCGGGATCGCCATTCTGGCCATCCGCAACTCCCATCATTTCGCCGCGCTGTGGCCGGACGTCGAGCCATTCGCCGAGGAAGGGCTGGTCGCCCTGAGCGTGGTCAACAGCATGACCTGCGTGGTGCCCCACGGCGCCGATCGGCCGTTGTTCGGCACCAACCCGATCGCTTTTGCCGCGCCCCAGGCCGCTGGCGATCCGATCGTCTTCGACCTGGCCACCAGCGCCATCGCCCATGGCGACGTACAGATCGCCGCGCGCAAGGGCGAACGCCTGCCGCCGGGCATAGGCGTGGACGGCCTCGGCCAGCCCACCGACGACCCGAAAGCCATCCTCGAAGGCGGCGCGCTGCTGCCGTTCGGCGGGCACAAGGGTTCGGCGCTGTCGATGATGGTCGAGCTGCTGGCGGCGGCGCTGACCGGTGGCCATTTCTCGTTCGAGTTTGACTGGTCCAACCATCCCGGCGCGAAGACGCCCTGGACTGGCCAGTTGTTGATTGTCATCGATCCGAGCAAGGGCGCCGGGCAGAATTTCGCCGAGCGCAGCCAGGAGCTGATCCGGCAGATGCACGGCGTAGGGCTCAAGCGCCTGCCGGGGGATCGCCGCCATCGCCAGCGGGAAAAGTCCCTGCGCGAGGGGATTGCCCTGGACGCTGCGGAGTTCAAGCAACTGCGGGAGTTGGCCGGGCTTTAAAACGCGGTTTCAAAACGCAAGGACCAGGCGAGCATGACGCTGGCCTGGTCCTTTTTTCACGGGCGGCAAGGCTTGTTACGAACGACGTCCCAGCAACAGGCCCACCACCAGGCCGACGCCGGCGGAGATGGCCACGGTCTGCCACGGGTGGCCGCCGATGTACTGCTCGGTGGCTTCCACCACCGGCTTGCTGCGCTCGCGCACGCTGGACACCGAGTCCAGCGCCTGCTTGAGTTTCAACCCGACCTGCTGGCGCAGGTTTTCGCCTTCCTCACCGACCAGCGATGCGCTGCTTTTCAGAAGCTTTTCCGATTCCTCGATCAACGCCTGGAGCTCGCTGAATTCCTGGTCCTTGATTTGTTCGTCAGCCGCTTGCGCAGCAGTTTTACGAGCCATTGAGTTACTCCTTGCGGGTCAGTGATGCGATGAACAATGGAGTCGCGGGGCTGGCGAAAAGTTGCAGATATTTTCTCCACCCGCGCCATGCCGGCGGGAAAACCCCAGCCGTCACAGTGTAAGATGTCGGCTATTTTACGCAGCAGGAAATTCCCATGAGCTTCAATCTGGCCAACAAGACTCTCGCCGAGCGTGCAGAGATCGAAGATGAAAAGTCCCGTCTGTTCGAGCTGTGGCAGAGCAACCTGGGCAAGGCCAAGGGCGAAGCCGCACGGTTGTTCGGCGAGCGCGGCAAGCGCAAGGGCAAATGGGCCGAATGGGTGCGTGCCGAGCTCGACGGCATGTCGCCGCCGGAATACGCCAACATGGTGCGCAGTGAAGTCAATCGCCTGATGGCGGCGAACAAGTAAGCTCGAAGCTGGCGACGATCGCCTCGCGCACTTTCAGCACCACCGGATCGATCTGCGCGCTGGTGCGCCAGCCCAGTTCGATCGGGTAACGCGGCAGGTCCAGCGGGCAGGGCAGCAGCGCCAGCCCGGTCAGTTCGGCGATGCTTCGCGCGGCATGGGCCGGAATGGTCGCCACCGCCTGGCTGCCCTTGAGCAGATGGGGCAGCGCGGCAAAATGCGTGGTCGAGGCGCAGACCTGGCGACTCAGCCCCAGGGCCGCCAGACCCTCGTCGGTAATCCCGATAAACCCTTGCGACGACACCAGCACATGCTCGCGGGCGACGAACTCGTCGAGGTCGATGGCCTGCTGTCCGGGCCTCAGGCTCGCCGGGTCCGCCAGGCACAGATAACCACCTTCCCCCAATACCTGACGGCTGAGCATGCGTTCGGCGAAACCGCCGGCGCTGATGGCCAGGTCGATGCTGCGCTGCAACAGTGCTTCGCCGACGATCTGGCTGTGGCTCTGGCGAAAGATCAGGCGCAGCTTCGGCGCCCGCCGGGCGACTTCCTCGATCAGGCGCCGGCCGTAGGCAATCTCGAAATCGTCCGACAGCCCGATCGCCACCGAGCGGCCCTGATAATGGCTGGCATGGGGATCGACCATGGCCAGGCTCTGCCGGCATTTGTTCAAGGCCTCGCTGACCACCGGCTTGAGCTGGTTGGCCCGCAGGGTCGGCGCCAGGCCGCGCCCGGTGCGCACGAACAACTGATCGCCGTACAGCCCGCGCAGGCGCCGCAGCGCCGCGCTCATGGCCGATTGGGTGACGCCCAGGCGCAGGGCGGCGCGACTGGCGCTGGATTCGTCGTGCAGGGCTTCGAAGGCCTTGAGCAGGTTGAGATCGACCTGGGCGATATTCATCTGGTTCATATCATTCAGTATCAGGATGGGCTTTCTGCATGATCGGCGAGCGCCGGACAATGGGCAACACTTCACCGCCACAGGAGTTTTCCCGATGTCCAAGTCCGTTGTCGCCGCGTTGCAGATCGGCTCCCTGCCTGGAGGCAAGGCCGATACCCTGGAGCAGATCCTGTCCTATGAGGACGCCATCATCGAGGCCGGCGCGCAGCTGGTGGTGATGCCCGAAGCCTTGCTCGGCGGCTACCCCAAGGGCGAGGGCTTCGGCACCCAGCTCGGCTATCGCCTGCCGGAAGGCCGCGAGGCCTTTGCCCGCTATTTCGCCAACGCCGTCGAGGTGCCGGGCGCGGAGACCGAGGCCCTGGCCGGCCTGGCGGCGCGCACCGGGGCCAACCTGGTGCTGGGGGTGATCGAGCGCGCCGGCAGTACCCTGTATTGCACGGCGCTGTATTTCGACCCGCAGCATGGCCTGGTGGGCAAGCACCGCAAGCTGATGCCCACCGGCACCGAGCGCCTGATCTGGGGCAAGGGCGACGGTTCGACCCTGCCGGTGCTGGACACCCAGGTCGGCCGGGTCGGCGCGGTGATCTGCTGGGAAAACATGATGCCGCTGCTACGCACCGCGATGTACGCCAAGGGCGTGGACGTCTGGTGCGCGCCGACCGTGGACGAGCGCGAGATGTGGCAGGTCAGCATGCGCCACATCGCCCATGAAGGCCGCTGCTTTGTGGTCAGCGCCTGCCAGGTACAGGCGTCACCCCAGGAACTGGGGCTGGAGATCGCCAACTGGCCGGCCGAGCGCCCGCTGATTGCCGGCGGCAGTGTGATTGTCGGGCCCATGGGCGAGGTGCTGGCCGGGCCGCTGGTGGGCCGTGCCGGCCTGCTGACGGCGCAGATCGACACCGCCGAGCTGGTGCGGGCGCGCTACGACTACGACGTGGTCGGCCACTATGCGCGCCCGGATGTGTTCGAGCTGACGGTGGACGAACGGGCCAAGGCCGGCGTGCGTTTTATCTGAGGCGACGCCATTGCTCGCGGGTGATTTCCCAGATATCACGGGGCAATCGCCCGCAGACAAAGTCGTCTTCGTCACTGCGGATCAAGCGCATGCCGCTGCGCTCGGAAATCCGCCGCGAGGCCAGGTTCGGCGCGGCCTTGGGCACCCGCATCAGCTCGCGCCCCAGCACTTCGAACCAGTACTCGGTGACCGCCGCGCTGGCCTCGCTCATGTAGCCCTGGCCTTGCCATGCCGGAGCCAGCCAGAAGCCGCGGTTGTTGTCGGTCTGGTCCATCAGGCTGACATTGCCGATCAGTTGCTCCGGCGCGCTGTTCAGGCGGATCGACCAGTGCCATTCCTCACCGCGCTCGATGGCCGGCAGCGCCAGGTCGCGCAGATACGTCAGGGCGCCATCGGCGGGATAGGGCCAGGGCACCCGCGCATTGAGATAACGCACCACTTCCCAGTGCGGGAACTGCTGCTGGATGGCCTCGGCATCGGCCAGCTCCAGCGGGCGCAGGATCAGGCGTTCGGTGTAGAGGGTGGGGATCGGCTTCATGTTCGCAGCACATTCCTTGTGTGGATCCGGTGTGGTTTTTCAGCGTCCGCCCAACACCAGGCGTTCGCTGAGAAAGTCGACGAACACTCGCAGTTTCGGCAGCAGATGTCGACTGCCGGGCCAGAGCACCGAGAACTTGCCGCTGTCGATCTGATAGTCGTCCAGCACCGACACCAGCGAGCCGTCGGCCAGCGCCGGGCGCACCACGAAATCCGGCACGAAGGCGAGGCCCAGGCCCTGGGTGGCGGCGAAGATCAGTGACTCCAGGTTGTTGCTGGTCAGGGCGCTGCGCAGCACCAGTGGCGGCGCGTCGTTGGGCAGGCGCAGTTTCCACTCCTGTAGCTGCGGGGTGCCGGGAAACTTGTAGCGCAGGCAGGCATGCCGCTCCAGGTCCCGGGGGCACTCGGGCACACCATGGCGGGCGAAGTAGTGCGGGGCGCTGACCAGCACGAAGCGGAACGGCCCCAGTGTGCGGGACTTGAGCTGGGAGTCCGCCAGCTCGCCACTGCGGATCACCGCGTCGACGCCTTCGGCGATCACGTCGATCAGCCGGTCGTTGAAGTCCAGGTCCAGCTCGATGTCCGGGTAGCGTTCGGCGAACTCCGGCAGGATCGGCAGCAGCATGCGATAGCCGATCGCGGGCAGGCTGACCCGCAGCTTGCCGCGGGGCTTGTCGCTGATGCGCGCGAGCTCGGCCTCGGCGTCCTCCACCTCGCCGACGATGCGCTGGCAACGTTCGAAGAACAGCGTGCCTTCGTCGGTCAGGCTGATGCGCCGGGTACTGCGATTGAGCAGGCGCACGCCGAGCCGTTCTTCCAGGCGGGCCAGGCTTTTGCCCACCGCCGAGGCGGAGAGGCCCAGGCGTTCCGCCGCGCCGACAAAACTGCCGGCCTGCACCGTGCGCACAAAGGCCAGCATGCCACTGAGGTTGTCCATGGGAATCTCGATTGGAGCGTTTATGTCCGTAAAGAACGGACTTGAGCCCTGTTTGTGGGTGATTGCGGCGAATCTACCATTGATCGCACTTTAACGTTCCCCCCTGAGGTGCCGATGAATTCGCCAACCGATGTGCCTGCCGCGTTCGCTGACGCTGTCGCGGGCGGTTCTTCCTACGCGGTGCTGGCCGCGGTATGCCTGGCGGCGCTGATCCTGCCGCTGACCTTCGTCGGCGTGGCGGTGGCGACCCCGGCCATTGGCCGCGAGCTGGGCGGTGGCCCCCTGGCCCTGAGCTGGATCACCAATGCCTTCATGCTGAGTTTCGGCAGCGTACTGATGGCCGCTGGCACCCTGGCCGACGAGTACGGGCGCAAGCGCGTGTTCAGCCTCGGTGTCGGCCTGTTCGCCCTGACGTCGCTGGCCCTGGCCTTCGCGCCTTCGGTGCTCTGGCTCGACCTGTTGCGGGCCGTGCAGGGGCTGGCCGGCGCGGCGGCGCTGGCGGGCGGTTCGGCGGCCATGGCCCAGGAGTTCGAGGGCCCGGCGCGGACCCGCGCCTTCAGCCTGCTGGGCACCACCTTCGGCGTCGGCCTGGCATTCGGGCCGATCCTCGCCGGGGTGCTGATCGAGGCCTACGGCTGGCGCTCGATCTTCGTCTCCGGGACCTTGATCGGCGGCCTGTCGCTGCTGTTTGGCGCGCCGCGCATGCATGAGTCCCGCGACCCGGACGCGGCGGGTGTCGACTGGCCCGGCACCTTGAGTTTCACCGCGGCGCTGGTGGCGCTGACCTGGGGCATCTTGCAGGCGCCGCAAAGCGGCTGGGGCAGCCCGTGGGTCTGGGGCCTGCTGCTGGTGGCGCTGCTGGCGTTGTTGCTGTTCATCGTGGTGGAGCTGCGGGTCAAGCGGCCGATGCTCGACCTGTCGCTGTTTCGTTACCCGCGCTTTATCGGCGTGCAGCTGCTGCCGATCGCCACCTGCTATTGCTTCGTGGTGTTGCTGATTCTGCTGCCGATCCGCTTTATCGGCGTGGAAGGCTACAGCGAGATCGATGCCGGCTTGATGATGATCGCCTTGTCCGCACCTATGGTGGTGGTGCCGTTGCTGGCGGCGTGGCTGACCCGCTGGTTCAGCGCCGGGACTCTATCCAGCGTCGGCCTGGTGATTGCCGCGCTCGGGCTCTATCTGCTCAGCCGGATCGCCCCGGGGCAGGCGCCGGCGGCCAATGTCTTGCCCATGCTGCTGATCGGCCTCGGTGCCGGTTTGCCCTGGGGCTTGATGGACGGGCTGTCGGTCAGTGTGGTGCCCAAGGAACGGGCGGGGATGGCCACCGGCATCTTCAGCACCACCCGGGTAGCGGGCGAGGGCATTGCCCTGGCCCTGGTGGTGGCCCTGCTGGCCGGCTTGCTGCAACTGTCCATGGCCGCGACGCTGCCGGAGCATCCGCAGTTGCCGCTGGCCGCCCAGCAACTGGCCAGCGGCAACCTGCAGGCCAGCGCAGCGTTGTTGCCCGAGCTGGGCCGGGAGCTGTTGCTCGGGCTGTACGCCAAGGCCTTCACCTGGCTGTTGTATGCGTTGATCGCCATCACCCTGGTTGCGGCGCTGGTGGTGCGGCTGATGCTGCACGAGCCGCGCCGGGCTTGAGGGCGGTCAGCGGAACTCGAAGAACTCGTAGTGCAGGTTGCGCTCGGGAATTGCGTATTCGCGCATCAACGCCTTGACCCGCGCCAGCAAGCCCTTGGGCCCGCAGAAACTGATCTGGATCTGTTGCGGATCGGTTTCGCTGGCCAGCCGTTTCAGGGTTTCGCCCAGGCGGTCGGCGCCGTCGGTGTGGCCGATGAAGTCCACCCCGCGTTCCTCGGCCAGGCCCTGCAAGGTTTCGATGCTGGGGAAGGCCCGTGACGGGTTGCAGCAGTAGACCAGGGTCGCCCGGTCGAAGCGCCCGGCGGCGGCATCCTGCAGCCAGGAGATAAAGGGCGAGATGCCGACGCCACCGCCGATCCAGATCTCCCGGCCGGCATCGAGCCGGCGCTTGAAGCGGCCATAGGGCGCGTAGAGGTCGGCGAGCATGCCGACCTTGACCTGCTGGCGCAGCTTCTGGGTGTAGTCGCCCAGGGCGCGGATCACGAACTCGATGCGCCCGTCGCTGGCGTGGGCGCTGGCGATGGTGAAGGGGTGCGGTTCACGCAGGCCTTTTTCGCGCATGGCGAGAAAGGCGAACTGCCCGGCCTTGAAGGCGAAGCCGCGGTGCAGCGGGGTCAGCTCCAGGTGCAGGGAGTTTTTCTCCAGGGTCACCGCGCTGACCTGGTATTCACCGGCCTTGGCCAGCAACGGATACAGCAGCAGCTTGTACAGGGCGCCAAGCAGGCCCAGGCCGCAGAGTGCGGTGAGCCAGATGCCCGAGGGGTTGTCCAGGGCGATCGGCGACTTGAAGCTCAGCCAGTGCAGGATGACGATCGCGAACAGCGGCCCGGACAGCTTGTGCCACCAGCGCCACTGGCCGTAGGGAATGTTGCGGTTCAGCGCCAGCAGCACGATCAGGCCGAGGGCGACGTAGCTCAGCTGCCGCACCATGCGCGTCCAGTACTTGGACAGCTCGATGATCGGCACGCTTTGCCAGAGATCCAGGTTGGCCTTGAACACCAGGTGATAGCTGGCGAAGACCAGCGCCCAGATGCCCAGCCACTTGTGGCTTTCATAGACCCGGTCGAGGCCGCCGAACAACCGCTCGACCCAGCGCCAGCGGCTGGCCAGCAGGCAGGACAGGGCCATATAGGCCAGCGCCGTGGCGCCGAGGACCAGGCTCAGGGTGGCGGAGGTCAGCCAGGTATCGCTGGGGATTTCCAGCAGCACGGTGAGGGTGGTGATCAGCAGGACGCCGACCACCGAGTACCAGGTTTTCAAGGGGGACACCTCCAGAAAGATGGCGCCGGTGTCGGCGCACAGGATGGGTCGCGGGCTGCGGGCGGGTGAGGGCGCAGCCGGGGGTGAGGGGGATTTTACCGGCGAAGCGGCAGTCCTGGGCTGATCTGCATCAGCGCCTGCTCAGTGTGGATATGGCAAGGGGTTTTCCACCAGCCAGTCCTGGGCGAAATCCAGGTAGGCGCGGACGATGTTCGAGGGCGGGTGTTGGTTCGGGTAAAGCAGGTGCAGCTGTTGTTCCGGCATCGGCAGATGGGGCAGCAGGGCGTGCAGACGACCGTCGCGCAGCGCTTCGGCGGCGAGAAAGGCCGGCAGCTCGGTGACCACCTTGGCGGTCAGCGCCAGCTGGCGCAGGTGCAGGTAATCGTTGGCGGCGAACAGCGGGGCGGGACTGTAGGACTGGTCGCCCAGTTGCCACTGTTCCCGGGCATCGGCATGGCGCGACCAGACGGCGCAGGGAAAACCGCGAAGGTCGGCAGGGGTTTGCGGGGTGCCGAGGCGCTCCAGCAGCAGCGGGCTGGCGACCAGCAGATGCCGGTAGCTGCCGAGCAGGCGCGCCGGGCGATCCTCGTCGAACAGCGGCCCGGCACGCAGGGCGACGTCGACCCCATCCTGCGCCAGGTCGCTTTCCCGCTCACTGGTGTAGACCGCGACCTGGATCTCGGGATGGCGCCGCTGGAACTCGGCCAGCAGTTTCCACCAGCTCTCGAACGCCGCCGGCACCGATACGCTCAGGCGGCCCTGCAAGTGAGTTCGATCATTTCTGACAGCCTGTTCGCCCTCGGCCAGGGCCTCGATACCGCGGCTGGCGTGTTCGTAGAGCTGGCTGCCGGCGGCGGTCAGCCGGGTGCCGCGGGCGGAGCGTTCCAGCAGTTGCACGTTGAGGCTGCGTTCCAGTTCACGGATGCCCCGGCGGATGGTGGCCAGCGGTAGTTGCAGCAGGTTGGCGGCGGACGAAATGCTGCCGCATTGGACCACGCTGACAAACATCCTGGCGGCGTTGAGATCCATGAGCGCTCCCTGTCGAATGTAGGGGAAAGCCTATCAGCTGCGGCTCTGCCCGATCAAAAATGCGCGGTCCGCGGGCGATTTTTATCGCCGGTTTTTCGCCCGCGCGGGGAGCTGTACGAGGGGCGGGTGAGGGCCGTGTGAGGGCCGTATGAGGGATAACCACGACAACTGTGTTCTCGACCCGGCTGAGTGCGTCTAGCAGCGGTAGCTTCGCGGCGGTGCGAGGCACGAAGTGCGAGTCTGAACATGCAAGCGTTGTTGAACGAGATCCTCGACGAGGTCCGTCCCTTGATTGGCCAGGGCAAAGTGGCCAGCTACATTCCGGCGCTGGCCGACGTGCCGGCCAACCAGCTGGGGATTGCCGTGTATGGCAACGATGGCCAGGTGTTCAGCGCCGGCGACGCCGATACGCCGTTCTCGGTGCAGAGCATTTCCAAGGTGTTCAGCCTGGTGCAGGCCATCGGCCATTCCGGCGAGGCGATCTGGCAGCGTCTGGGGCATGAGCCTTCCGGGCAGCCTTTCAACTCGCTGGTGCAGCTGGAGTTCGAGCGTGGCCGTCCGCGCAACCCGTTCATCAACGCCGGGGCGCTGGTGATCTGCGATATCAACCAGTCGCGTTTCGCCGCGCCGGCGCTGTCCATGCGCGATTTCGTGCGGCGCCTGTCCGGCAACATGCAGGTGCTGGTGGACGGCCGCGTTGCCGATTCGGAATACCAGCACCGCGCGCGCAATGCGGCGATGGCCTACCTGATGCAGTCCTTCGGCAACTTCCACAACGACGTCGAGTCGGTGCTGCGCAGCTACTTCAGCCACTGCGCGCTGCGCATGAGCTGCGTCGACCTGGCGCGGGCCTTCTGCTTCCTGGCCAACGATGGCTTCTGCAAGCACAGCGGCGAGCAGATCCTCACGGCGCGCCAGACCCAGCAGGTCAACTCGATCATGGCCACCAGCGGCCTGTACGACGAAGCCGGCAATTTTGCCTACCGCGTCGGCCTGCCGGGCAAGAGCGGCGTGGGTGGCGGCATAGTCGCAGTGGTGCCGGGGCAGTTCACGGTGTGCGTGTGGTCGCCGGAGCTGAACGCGGCAGGCAATTCCCTGGTGGGCATGGCGGCACTGGAATTGCTGAGCCAGCGCATCGGCTGGTCGGTGTTCTAAGGGCGGCGGGAGCATTGCGGCCGGTTGCGGGTGCGTAGCAACCGCAAAGCCTGAGTCTGCGGTCTGTCTGGATAACCCCGTTGGCAGGCTGGCGACGGCTGCGCCGCCGATCGCAGGCTGCGCCAGCGGCTACAGGGGCGCGGTGTCTATGTAGCCGCTGCCGAGCTTGCGAGGCTGCGATCGGTTTGGGCGGCATTCCGACGCAGCAACCGCAAAGCCTGAGATCCACGATCTGCCTGGATAAGCGTGCCGGTTGGTTTTGCGAGCACTGCGCGTGCGATTACCAGGTGAAGTTGGCGGTCTTCGGCAGGCTCAGCTGGCCTTTTTCGACGAAACGCATAGTGCCGAACGGGCCGCCGGCGAGCTTGCCGCGCAGCACGTAGGGCAGGTCGTCGAGGCTTTGCGTCTGGCTCAGGCCCAGGGTCTGGCGCAGCACGGTGAAGGCCGAGACGCTGACCGGCACCACCAGCACGCCTTCGGAGAAACGCCCGATGCTGCCGCTCTGGTCGCTGACCCCGGAGGCCAGCGGCCGGCCGTTGACCTCCAGGTCCAGGGCCACACCGTTGTAGTTGATCGTGGTTTCGTTGGGGTTCTGCAGGCGCAGCTTGACGGCGAAGCGCACTTCCAGGTCCTGGCTGGGCAGCGGCTCGATACCGACCACATTGATATTCAGCGGATCGTGCTGGGGAAACAGGGCGCAGGCGCTCAGGCTGAGCAACAGCAAGGAAAGGGTGAGGCCGAGGAATCTGCGCATTGGAAGCTCTCTGCAAAGAAAGAAGGCAGTGTTGAATCTATCGCGCCCGGGTCTGCACCACAAACCGAAGGTTGCTTGAGGGGCGCCATCTTCTGTAGGAGCCAGGCTTGCCGGCGATGAGGCCGGCAGGGCTGGTAGTGAGCTTGAGGCCTGCCGTCTGGTGGTGTCGCCACCGACGCCATCGCGAGCAAGCTTCGCTCCTACAGAAACACATTGCGCTTACGCGTTGGCTTTGGCGCTTACATCCGGGTCCTGCATGACCTTGAGGGTCGCCGCTTCCGGGTCGAACTCGTCTTCTTCCAGCTCGATGAACTCTTCCGGCAGGAAGATGTTCAGCAGGATCGCGCACATCGCGCCCACGGTGATCGGCGATTCGAAGATGTTGTGCAGCGCCTTGGGCAGTTCGCGCAGGACTTCCGGCACCGCCGCCACGCCCAGGCCCATGCCCAGGGAAATCGCCACGATCAGCACGTTGCGTCGATGCAGCCCGGCTTCGGCGAGGATCTTGATCCCGGCCACGGCCACGGTGCCGAACATGATCAGGGTCGCGCCGCCCAGCACCGGCTTGGGCATCAGTTGCAGCACCGCGCCGATCACCGGGAACAGCCCCAGCAGCACCAGCAGGCCGGCGATGAAGTACGCCACGTAGCGACTGGCCACGCCGGTCAGCTGGATCACCCCGTTGTTCTGGGCGAAGGTGACCATCGGCAGGCTGTTGAACACCGCCGCCACCATCGAGTTGAAACCGTCGGCCAGCAGCCCGGACTTGATGCGCTTGATGTACAGCGGGCCCTTGACCGGCTGTTGGGAAATCATCGAGTTGGCGGTCAGGTCGCCGGCCGCTTCCAGGGGCGAGATCAGGAAAATCACCGCCAGCGGAATGAAAGCGATCAGGTCGAAGGAGAAACCGTACTTGAACGGCACCGGCACGCTGACCATCGGCACTTCCGGCATCGTCGCCAGGTCGACCCGGCCCAGCAGCCAGGCGACCACGAAGCCCAGGGTCAGGCCGATGACGATCGAGCCCAGGCGCAGCATCGGATGACTGAAGCGGTTGAGTACCACAATGGTCAGCAGCACCAGGGCGGCCAGGCCGAGGTTGCTGGCGGCGCCCAGGTCCGGCGCGCCGAAGCCGCCGGCCATGTCGGTGACCGCCACCTTGATCAGCGACAGACCCATCAGGGTGATGATGGTGCCGGTGACCACCGGGGTGATCAGCTTGCGCAGCTTGCCGATGAACTGGCTGAGGAACATCTCGATAAAGGCCGCGCAGAAGCAGATGCCGAAGATGGTCGAGAGGATTTCTTCGTTGCTGCCGCCACGGCCCTTGACCATCAGGCCGGCGCTGAGCAGCACACTGATAAAGGAAAAGCTGGTGCCCTGCACGCACAGCAGCCCGGAGCCGATCGGCCCCAGGCGCCGGGCCTGGACGAAGGTGCCCAGGCCCGAGACGAACAGCGCCATGCTGATCAGGTAGGGCGTTTCGTTCTGCAGGCCCAGCACGCCGCCGAAGATCAGGGTCGGGGAGATGATGCCGACAAAGCTCGCCAGCACATGTTGCAGCGCGGCGAAGATCGCCGCGCTGAAATGCGGGCGGTCCTCCAGGCCATAGATCAGGTCGGACTTGTAGCGCGGCGTGGAGCGATCAGGTGCGGTCATGGGAAAAGCCTGCCAATGACGTGTCGATAGGGCATGAAACACGTGGAGAAAAGGGGCGCGACGCGGGCTGTCGGAGGACGTAAGGCAAAATCTGCGAACCCGGTCAGAAAAATGGAGGCGCAGGATGCCAGAAAGGCGTCGGGGCCAGAAGGGTTGATTTAACGCCGCGCCACAACGCACTACAGGCCGCGCGTTCCTCCTGATCCACCGCGGACTCAGGTTTTGCGGCAACTGCGTTGCCGATCGCAGCCTCGCGGGCTCGGCAGCGGCTACAAAGGCACCGCGTCCGTAGCCGCTGCCGAGCGTCAGCGAGGCTGCGATCGAGCTGGGCGGCATTCCGACAAAGCGCTCGCCAAACCAGACACCGCGTTTCTCCAGCGAGGTCAGAGTTCGCTACTGACAGATCCTGACAGGGGGCTCTGTTAAGCTGCGCCGATCCTTCCCTGCCGAGCCTGATGACGTGTCGCGCACCACTCGTTTGTTGACCCTGTTGCAAGTGCTGCGCGGCAAGCGCTGCCCGGTGACCGCCGCGGCGCTGGCGGCCGAGCTGGAGGTGTCCGAGCGCACCCTGTACCGCGATATCGCCGAGCTGACGGCCCTGGGCGCGCCGATCCATGGCGAGGCGGGGATCGGCTATGTGCTGCGCAGCGGCCTGTTCCTGCCGCCGCTGATGCTCAACGCCGACGAGACCGAAGCCATCGTCCTCGGCCTGCGTTATGTCGACCAGCGTGGCGACGAGGTGCTGGGCAAGGCCGCCGCCGATGCCCTGGCGAAGATCGCCGCGGTGCTGGCCCCGGCGGCCCAGGAAGCCTTGCACAACCCGACGGTGCTGCCCGGCCCGCCGGCTTATTGCTACCCGGAAAACGTGGTGCCGCTGAACGTGTTTCGCCAGGCGATCCGCGAGCAGGCCAAGCTGCACATCGATTACGCCGATGTGAACAAGACCCCCAGCCAGCGCCTGATCTGGCCGCTGGCCCTGGGCTTCATGAACGAGGCGCGGGTGATAGTCGCCTGGTGTGAGCTGCGCGACGATTTCCGCACCTTTCGCACCGACCGGATCGCCGCCGCGAGCGAGCAGGGCCAGCGATATCCGGGGCGCCGCAGCGACCTGTTGCGCACCTGGCGCCAGCGCATGCAACTGGACGATGCCGGGCGTTTCACTCCTGACAAGAACTGACGCGACGGCGTTTTAGCATGGCTCCAGCAACGATAAACAAGGAGCCGCAGTACCATGTCCAGCACAGCCACTTCTCTCGCACCGGCCATCGCCGCCTACCTCGCAGCCACCAATGGTCGTGACAGTTCGGCGGTCGCCAGTTTCTTCGCCGAAGACGCCCAGGTGTTCGATGAGGGCCAGCATCAGGCCGGCACCCGCGCCATCGCCCAATGGATGGAGGACACCGCCCGCCGTTACCAGCCACGGCTCGAGGTGCTCAAGGTCCAGCAGCGCACCGGCAAGGTGCTGGTGGACAACCTGATTTCCGGCAGCTTCCCCGGCAGCCCGCTGGAATTGCGCTACGTGTTCCGCCTCGACGAGCAGGGCAAGATCGCCCGGCTGGATATCTCGCTGTAGCCGTCGCGCCCGCGCTCGCTGTAGCCGCTGGCGAAGCCTGCGATCGGCAAAGCAGTTGCCGTGCGCGTTCTGCCTGACACACCGCGTGCCCGGGTTTTGCGGCAACTGCGTTGCCGATCGCAGCCTCGCGCTGCTCGGCAGCGGCTACATAGGCGCCGTGCTCCTTGTAGCCGCTGCGGAGCGACAGCGAGGCTGCGATCGACCTGGGCGGCATCCCGACGCAGCGGTCGCCAGGCGAGGCATGGCATACTGCGCGGCCCATTTGCGGATGCGTGGACCCCATGCCTTTCGATTCTCCCCTCAGCGCCTATCAGTACGCCCTCCAGGAGCGCGGTTTTGTCGCCGACGAGGCCCAGGAGCGGGCGATGCTGGCCCTGCAGCAGTGCCATGTCGCCCTGCATGAAGGGCGCAAGTCGATCACCGGGGTCTATCTGTGGGGCCCCGTGGGCCGGGGCAAGACCTGGCTGATGGACCAGTTCTATCAAAGCCTCGAGGTGCCGGCGCGACGTCAGCACTTCCACCATTTCATGGGCTGGGTCCACCAGCGCTCATTCCAGCTGACCGGCACCGCCGACCCGCTGCAAGCCCTGGCCCGCGAGCTGAGCGAAGAGGTGCGGGTGTTGTGTTTCGACGAACTGTTCGTCAACGACATCGGCGACGCGATCATTCTCGGGCGCCTGTTCCAGGTGATGTTCGAACAGGGCGTGGTGATGGTCTGCACCTCCAACCAGCCGCCGCAACAGCTGTATGCCGACGGTTTCAACCGCGAGCGGTTCCTGCCGGCAATCTCGGCGATCGAGGCGCATCTGCAGGTGGTGGCGGTGGACGGCGCCCAGGACCATCGCCTGCACCCGGGGGCGCTGACCCAGCGTTATTGGCTGACCCCGGCCGGCCAACCGAGTGCCCTGGGCCCGGTGTTCGAACAGCTGGCGGCGGGGCAGGCGGCGTCCAGTGCGGTACTGCCGGTGGGCTACCGCGAGGTCCAGGTGATCAAGGCCAGCGAGCGGGTGCTCTGGTGTCGTTTCGCCGACCTGTGCGAGCAGCCGTTCGCCGCCATGGACTTCATGGCCCTGTGCGACCGTTTCAGCGCGATCCTGCTCAGCGAAGTGCCCGAGCTCAGCGCGCAACAGCGCCCGGGACGGATTGCCCGGGGCACCGAGGACGGCGCCGAGCGAGTGGTGGCCGGCGATCGCGAGCTGCCGCAGTTGTCGATCCACGATGACAGCGTGCGGCGGTTCATCGCCCTGGTGGACGAGTGCTACGACCGCAAGGTGCCGCTGTACCTCGAAGCGCGAGTACCGATGGAGGCCTTGTACACCGAGGGCTACCTGGAGTTTCCATTCCGCCGTACCCTCAGTCGTCTGAAGGAGATGCAGCTGCAGCGTTTCGGCTGAACACGCCTGATCATCACAAGGGAGACCTGACCGTGAACCAGCCCCTGTCCCATCATCTGCTGACCATGGCTTACCAGAACGCCTGGGCCAATCACCGCCTGGGCAAGGCCTGGGAAATACTCACCCCGAGCGAGCTGGCGGCGCCGCGGGTGAGCTTCTTTCCCAGCCTGAAAGCCACCCTCAACCACATCCTCACCTGCGACTGGTTCTACGTCGACGCGCTGGAGCGGGAGCTGCGCGGCGAGGCGCCACGGGCCGACTGCTATGTGTTTTTCGAGATTGAGGAGCCTTTCGACCAGGCCGCCGACCTGCGGCGCGAACAGGCGCTGGTGGACCGCCGGCTGATCGCCTATTGCGAGCAGCAACGGGATGTGGACCTTGCGCGGATCGTCACCATCGCCCGGGAAAAGCCGCAGCGCGATACCCGGCTGCGCATGCTTTCGCACCTGTTCGAGCACCAGTTGCATCACCGTGGCCAGGTGCATGCCATGCTCAGCGGCACCCGGGTGGCGCCGCCGCAGCTGGACGAGTTTTTCTGTGCGGGCGAGGCGGCCCTGCGCGCCGAGGATTTTGCCGAGCTGGGCTGGAGCGAAGCGCAGATCTGGGGCGCGGAGGCGGTCGAGGACAAAGAACGGTAGCGCTTGACGCGCTAGCCGCTCGTTTGGTCAT
Organism: Pseudomonas sp. T8; assembly: GCF_024610635.1. Lineage (NCBI taxonomy): Bacteria > Pseudomonadati > Pseudomonadota > Gammaproteobacteria > Pseudomonadales > Pseudomonadaceae > Pseudomonas > Pseudomonas sp. T8. Next base: position 1,089,493 of record NZ_CP102374.1, on the reverse strand, counting down.
GTGCCGGTGTTTACAATCGCTCTCCCGGGGACCCGCCCGGATCAATCACTGTTGAGGACAGACATGGACGTTGCAGACGTATTGGTACTCCAGGCCAGCTACACCAATCCGGTACACGCCGAGGCAATCGCCCTGGTGCTCAATCACTATGCCCAGGACCCGATGGGCGGCGGCCAGCCGCTGGACGCCGATCTGTTGCGGCAGTTGCCCGGCGAACTGGCCAAGCGCCCCCATGCTTTCAGCGTGCTGGCCTTTGTCGGAGGCGAACCGGCCGGGCTGGTGAATTGCTTCGAGGGCTTTTCCACCTTTGCCGGCCGGCCGCTGGTCAATGTGCACGACGTGTCGGTGATCGATAAATTCCGCGGCCTGGGCCTGAGCCAGAAGATGCTGCAGAAGGTCGAGGAGATCGCCCGCCAGCGCGGCTGCTGCAAGATCACCCTGGAAGTGCTGGAGGGCAACGCGGTGGCCCAGGCGTCCTACCGCAAGTTCGGCTTCGACGATGCGATGCTCGACCCGAGCCATGGCCGGATGCTGTTCTGGAACAAGACCCTGTAAGCCCCTGGAGCCCGCCGGCCGATGAATTCACGCCCCCAGGATGCCACCGTGACCCGCCGTGACAGCGCCTGGGCGGTGTTCCTGGTGTTCCTGCGGCTGGGGCTGGGTTCCTTCGGCGGGCCAGTGGCGCACCTGGGGTATTTTCGTACCGAGTTCGTCCAGCGCCGCGCCTGGCTGAGCGAGGCGGCCTATGCCGAACTGATCGCCCTGTGCCAGTTCCTCCCAGGGCCGGCCAGCAGCCAGGTGGGCTTTGCCCTCGGTTGGTCGCGGGCGGGGCTGGCCGGTGCACTGAGCGCCTGGCTGGGTTTCACCTTGCCGTCGGCGCTGATCCTGATTGCCCTGGCCATGGGCCTGACCGGCAGCGGCACGGGGCTGCCCGGTGGGCTGGTGCATGGCCTGAAGATAGTCGCAGTGGCGGTGGTGGCCCAGGCGTTGTGGGGCATGGCCCGTGCCTTGTGCCGCGGGCCGCTGCGGATGCTGATCACGCTGGCCTCGGCGGCCAGTGTGCTGCTCTGGCCGAGCACCCTCGGCCAGGTCTGCGTCATGTTGCTGGCGGGCATGGTCGGCGCGGGTCTGCTCCAGCCGACCTTCAACGACCGCGAAGACGGCCTGGCAATCGCAGTCGGCAAGCGCACGGGCTACCTGGCCCTGGCGTTGTTTGCCCTGTTGCTGGCCGGCTTGCCGTTGCTGGCCGGGTTCTGGCCCAGCCTGCCGCTGGTGCTGGCCGACGGTTTCTATCGCGCCGGCGCGCTGGTGTTCGGTGGCGGTCATGTGGTGCTGCCGTTGCTGCAGAGCGAGGTGGTCGCCCCGGGCCTGCTGAGCAACGATCTGTTCCTCGCCGGTTATGCCGCCGCCCAGGCGGTGCCGGGGCCCTTGTTTTCTTTCTCGGCCTTTCTCGGCGCGGCCATCGACGGCTGGAGCGGCGCGCTGCTGTGCCTGGTCATGATTTTCCTGCCGGCCATGCTGCTGATCGTCGGTGTCCTGCCGTTCTGGCAGAACCTGCGCCACCTGGGCCGGGTCCAGGCCGCGCTGGCCGGAGTCAACGCGGCGGTGGTCGGCCTGCTGGCGGCGGCGCTGTACGACCCGCTGTGGGCCAGCACCATCCTCAAGCCGCTGGACCTGGGGCTGGCGCTGCTGGCCCTGGCCGCGCTGATGCGCTGGAAGCTGCCACCCTGGCTGGTGGTGCTCGCCGGTGGCGCCGTCGGCCTGCTGCTGGGGGCCTGACGCCACACTCCTGCAATCGGGAGCATTACGCCCGCGGCGGATGATTGAGCCGGGCAAACACCAGGCGGAACAAGGTAAAGCTGCCCGGTACGCTGCTGACCTCGGTCCGCCCCTGATGCAGGTTCATGATCGAGCGCACGATCGCCAAGCCCAGTCCCGTACCGCCTTCGGCGCGCGAGCGGCTGCTGTCGACCCGGTAGAAGCGCTCGAACAGGTGCTCCAGGTGCTGCTCCGGGATGCCGGCGCCGGGGTTGCCCACCGACAGCGACACGCTCGAATCGTGTTCCTCCACCAGGATCGAAATGCTCGACGCCCGGGGGCTGTGGCGGATGGCGTTGGACAGCAGGTTGGAGATTGCCCGCTGGATCATCAGGCGGTCGCCGTACACCAGGCCATCGCCGGACAGGCTGATGCCCAGGTGTTTTTCCTCGGCGCTCAGGGCGAACAGTTCCATGACCCGCCGCGCTTCATCGCCCAGGGAGATTTCTTCGAACGCCACCTGGGAGGCCGGGTGGCTGACCTGGGCGAGGAACAGCATGTCGCTGACGATCCGGGTCAGGCGCTCCAGCTCTTCGGTGCTTGATTCCAGCACCGCCTTGTACTCATGGGGCGGGCGCTCCCGGGACAGGGTGACCTGGGCCTTGCCCATCAGGTTGGTGATGGGCGAGCGCAGCTCGTGGGCCAGGTCGTCGGAGAATTGTGAGAGTTGCTGCACGCCGCCGTCGAGCCGGTGCAGCATGAAATTGATGCTGTGGGCCAGCTCGGCCAGCTCCCGTGGCAGGTTGTCCGGCGACAGGCGATGGGTCAGGTCCTGGGTGGTGACCTTGGCGGCGACCCGGCTGAACTGCTGCAACGGCGCCAGGCCACGCTGCACCACCCACCAGGCGCCGATGCCGATCAGCATCAGCAGCAGGGGCAGGGCGATCACCGTGGAACGCAGGTAGGCACTGAGCAGCGCCTGGTCGTTGGCCCGGTCCAGGGACAGCACCACCCGCACCTGTTCGCCATTGCGCAGGGTTATCAGGCTGGAGGCGCTGAGCAACCGGTTGCCGGCGCTGTCGAGCCAGTCGAGGAACGCCGGGCTTTCCGGCTGGGTCAGGGCTTCGGGCAGCGGACCCAGGTTGCGATTGCCGATGTTCAGCAGCGCTTCGGCCTGGGGCTCGGTGCCGAAAATGCTCAGGTGCAGGTTGTCGTGGCCCATTACCAGGTCCAGCAGCGAATGCGGGCGGGCGGCGATATCGCCGGTCTTCAGGTCGCTGGTCAGGGTGTGGCGGATCTGTTCGAGCTTGCTGTCCAGGCTTTCCCGCGCCAGGCTGCCCAGTTCATGGCTGAGGGCCAGGTAGGCCAGGGTCGCGAGCAGCAAAACCAGGCCGGCGCCCATCAGGCTGACGGTCAGGCCCAGGCGCATGGACAGGCTGCTGGCGGTGCGTTGCGCGGCTTTCATTGGCGCACTTCCAGGACATAGCCGACACCACGGATGGTGTGGATCAGCTTGATATCGCTGGCATCGTCGATCTTCGCCCGCAGGCGGCTGATGGAGACCTCCACCACGTTGGTGTCGCAGTCGAAGTTCATGTCCCAGACCAGGGAAATGATCTGGGTCCGGGTCAGCACCTCGCCCGACTGGCGCATCAGCACCTGCAACAGGGTGAATTCCTTGGTGGTCAGGTCGATGCGCCGCGAACCGCGATAGGCCCGGTGCCGGCGCGGGTCGAGCTCGAGGTCGGCGACCCGCAGGGTGTCGGTCGCCGGCAGGTTCTCGCTGCGCCGCAGCAGGGTGCGCACCCGCGCCAGCAGTTCGGGGAACTCGAATGGCTTGACCAGGTAATCGTCGGCCCCCAGGTCCAGTCCCTTGACCTTGTCGGCCAGGCGCCCGCGCGCCGAGAGCATCATCACCCGGGTGCTGCTGTCCTTGCGCATGTCTTCCAGCACCTGCCAGCCGTCCTTTTCCGGCAGATTGACGTCCAGAATCACCAGTTCGTAGTTTTGCTGTTCGATCAGGTAAAGCCCGTCGACGCCGGTGGCGGCGCGGTCGACCACATAACCGCTTTCGGTCAGCCCCTGATGCAAGTAATCGGCAGTTTTACGCTCGTCTTCGACAACCAGAATGCGCATGGAGAAGTGACCTCTTGATCATTAAAAAGAATTCAATGGCGCTGGATATGAAGTTGTTGTTGGACCAGCCATAAAAACCCGCGAAGTTGCTGCTGATAAATAGCCTCAGCCTTCGGGTAGGGGAATGCTCAAGCCTGAAGTGGCTTTAGGGTCAAGATTTAAAGTGCCTGATATCAATGGCTTGTGCTTGTTCTCGACAGTCGGTCGCTGACTACCCCAAGTGAGGTGATTCATTGTAGGAGCGAAGCTTGCTCGCGATGATCGTTAACGATACTGCGTATTGACTGGAGTACGCGGTGCTCTCAAGTTCATCGCGGGCAAGTCGGATCGCCGCCCGCTCGCTCCTACAAACTGATCATGTGTTATTTACTGTTTCAATATATGTCAAAGTTTGCCGGAAACTTATGTTAATACAGCGGGCAGTGACGGTTGCCTATATGGCGTAATTGTCATTTTGACGTCAGAAAGTTGATAGCCCATGGTCATGTCGCTGATATCGACGGCGATAAAAAAGGCGCCCGTGAAAGGGCGCCGGAAGATCCTCTCTGCCAAAGGAGCATTATCGCTAGAGAGGAGTAGAGCTCGGGGCGTTTCAGGCGTCCGGTTGCGCAGGGGTGCGGCTCGGATCCTCGACGGGTGCCTGGGGTTTTTTCCCGCTCTCGGAGGATGTCTGTTCGCTATCGGTGCGGGGTATCTGCTGGCTGATGGGGAAGTTGTCCCAGTAGTGCTTCATGCGTTCAGCGCCGCCTTCGGCGAACGCTGCACCCGAGCTGGCAATCATCAGACCGGCGAGCAGGAGTGTGGAGGCTTTCATGTGCGGTGTCCCATTGACGGTTATCGGAATTCCGTCGCGTCCCTGTGACGAAGCAGTCATAGAAGTATGGCGCGATCTTATTAACGCGGGGTTAACAGGGCGCTGAAGGCGGGATGACAATTCTGTCATCCCGGATGAGAGGCACTGACGGCCCACTGATATGGGCCGTGTAGGAAGAAGGGCGGGTTACAGCTTCCAGTCCAGGCTCAGGGTCATGGTGCGCGGTTCGCCCCAGTAGACGCCGTTATAGAAGCCGACCCGTTCGTAGTACTTCTTGTCGAACAGGTTGGTGACGTTGAGCGAGGCCGACAGGTGCGGGTCGAACTCGTAGCGCGACATCAGCCCGGCCACGCTGTAGGCCTGCTGATGGATGCGGGTGTTTTCGGTGACGATACGCCCGTCGCCGTCGCGCCCCACCGGCCGCCGGCTGCTGCCGTAGATTTCGCTTTGCCAGTTCAGGCTGCCGCCGACGGTCAGCGCCCGCCACTGGCCCGGCAGGCGATAGGCCGTGGACAGGCGCAGCATGTTCATCGGCTCGCCGCCGTTGGCGCGCTGCTTTTCGCCGTCCAGGGCGTGGGTGTAGGTGTAGCCGGCGGTGAGGTTCCAGCCTGGGAGGATTTCCCCCGAGACCTCGGCCTCGAACCCCTGGACCTTGCCGCCTTTGCCGCCCGACTTGTAGAACTCCTCGCCGGTGACCGGGTCCGGCGGCACCGAACTGTCCAGTTCGGCGACGTTGTCCTGCTTGCTCCAGAACACCGCGGTGGCCAGGTTCAGGCGTTCCTCCAGCAGGCTGCCCTTGAGTCCCAGCTCGTAGTTGCTGCCGACTATCGGTTCGAGGTATTTGCGGCTGGCGTCGCGCTCGGTCTGGGGCTTGAAGATGTCGGTGTAGCTGACATACACCGTGTATTCGGGGGTGAGGTCGTACAGCAGGCCGGCGTAGGGCGTCCACATGTCGTTGTGCTGCTGGCGGGGGTCCTCGAGGCTGGTCAACTGGTTGTTGGCGTCGTAGCTGCGAGAGCGGCTGTGGGCGCTCCAGCTGCCGTAACGGCTGCCGAGCACCGCATGCAGGTCGTCGCTCAGGCTCAGGCGGGTGGCCAGGTAGCCGGCCTTTTGCCGGGTGCTGTCGCCGGAGCCGGGCAGGTTGGTCACGGTGTCGGGAAACTTGGCGATGCCGCCCATGTATTTCCAGTCGGTGATGCTGGCGTAGCCCGGCGGTGTCGGGCCGTCGACGGTGTAGGGCGACGACTCGCGGCGCTCGGCCTCGCCGTAGCCCAGCATCAACTCATGCTCGCGGCCCAGCAGGCTGTAGGGGCCGGCCAGGTTGAAGTCGTACACGCGCATTTTCTGCGTGCCGATCATATGGCTGGCCCAGGCGGTCATGCCCGAGCGGTCGGCTTCCGGGAAACCGGCGCCGCCGTAATAGACCTTGCCGTCGCTGTCGCTGTCGCGGTGGGTGTAGGCGGCTTTCAGGTGCCAGTCGTGGCCCAGGCGCTGGTCGAGGGTGGCGAAGGCGGTCTTGTCCTTGAGCGGCCAGGAACTCCAGTGCGCCGCCATGTTGGTGGCGCGCGGCAGGTTGGCCTTGCCGCCCGAGGCGTTCCAGTAGGGCACGGTGCCCCAGGAGGTGCCCTGGACCTGCTTGTCCTGGTAGTCGTAGCCCACGGCCAGGGTGGTGCTGTCGGTCAGGTCGGCCTCGAGAATGCCGTAGCCGACTTCCCGCTGCAGCTGGTAGTGGTCGCGAAACGACTGGCTGTCACGATAGGCCAGCACCGTGCGCCCGCGCAGGCGACCGTCGAACCCCAGGGGGCCGCCGACATCGACGTAGCTGTAGTAGTTGTCGTAGCTGCCGCCACTGACGCCGGCCTTGGCTGCCCATTCGTGGGTCGGCCGCTTGCGCACCATGTTGACCGTGGCCGAAGGGTCGCCGGCGCCGGTGGTCAGGCCGGTGGCGCCGCGGACCACCTCGATGCGGTCGTAGATGATGGTGTCCGAATCGGACTTCATGCGGTTGAAGGTGTTGAGCATGCCATCGATCTGGAAGTTGTTGATGGAGTAGCCGCGGGAGGAATAGATCACCCGGTCGGAGTCCAGGTGCTGGACCACCACCCCGGTGGTTTGCCCCAGCACTTCGGACAAGGTATCGAGTTTGAAATCGTCCATCTGCTGGCGGGTCACCACCGACACCGATTGTGGGGTTTCCTTGATCGACAGGTTCAGGCGCGTGGCGGTGCTCATGCTGCCGGTGGTGTAGGAACCGCTGTTTTCCGTGGTCGCGCCCAGGCCCTGGGCGGTGACGCTGGTGGCATCGAGCTCCAGGGCCTGGGTTCCAGGCTCGGCACTCTGCGCGGGTTCGTTTTCAGCCAGCAGCCCGGGGCTCAGAACCGCGCCGCACAGGCCGAATGTCAAAGTCATGGAACGGGTGAATGGCGCGAACATCGCTGCCGTCTCCTTGTCGTCGAGGGAAAAAATCCGTTTGCACTGAGACGAAAAGGAGGAAGGGTATTTAGGCTAAACGAGAATAATTATTATCTTTTAGATACAACAATGCCCCATGAAGGGGCATTGAAGGCCGGTAGTACGGGGCTGCGTGAGCCCCGTAGGAAAAGGCTTATTCTGGCATCGCTTATTTCTGTGCCACTTATTTTTGTACCACCGCTGTGGGTGGCGGCGCCTTGGGCTTCATCAGGCTGAAGTCGATCAGGGCTTTCTCGTTGCGCTCATAAGGATTGCCGATCAGCAGCGGGCGCGGCTTGAAGCTGTCGCTGACCAGGCTCTTGCTGCGATCCAGCTCGTCGGAGCTCAGGCCGGCCATGTCGGCCCAGGTGTGGATCAGGTGCGAGCTGCTGTAGGGGCGGCCGAGGTCGCCGGCGAAGTTCCAGTCATGGTCCTGCTTCCACTTCGGCGAGGCCCAGGCGATGAAGGGAATGGTGTACATCGGCGCGGTCGGCTTGCCTTCGTTGCGGCCCAGGGTGTTGTGGCCGGCGGAGTCGAACACGTCTTCGCCATGGTCCGACAGGTACAGCAGGAAGCCGTTGGGGTCGGTCTTGGCGTAGTCCTTGATCAGGCTCGAGACCACGAAGTCGTTGTACAGCACCGCGTTGTCGTAGCTGTTGTAGGTCGGTACCTGGTCGTCACGCACGCCGGCCGGCACGCCGTTGCGGTCGGTGAACTTGTCGTAGCTCGGCGGGTAGCGGTACTGGTAGCTCATGTGGGTGCCCAGCAGGTGGACCACGATGAACTTGCGCGGCGCGCCGTCGGCCAGCGCCTTGGAGAACGGCTCCAGCACGTCGCCGTCGTACTGGCGGGCGTTCTGGTTGCGGTTGTTGTTCAGGTACACCTGCTCGTCCGCCTGCTCGGAGAAGGTGGTGAGCATGGTGTTGCGCTTGGTCATGGTCTGCTGGTTGGTGATCCAGTAGGTCTTGTAGCCGGCCTGCTTCATCACGCTGACCAGGGACGGGGTCTTGAGGTACAGGTCGGGGTTTTCTTCGTCGGCGAAGGTCAGTACCTGCTGCAAGGCTTCGATGGTGTAGGGGCGCGGGGTAATGACGTTGTCGAAGATCGCCAGCTGGTCCTTGAGCTTGTCCAGCTCCGGCGTGGTCTGGCGCGGGTAGCCGTAGAGGCTCATGCGCTGGCGGTTGGTCGACTCACCGATCACCAGGACCAGGGTCGACGGCTGGTTGGCCATGCTGTCCTTGAGGTTGTGCAGCGGCGGGATCTTGCTCACGTTGTCGAGCATGCCCTGCATGTTTTCCAACTGCTCGCGGTAGCGCCGGTAGGCCACCACCATCTGCCATGGCACCGCGGGCTCGATGCGCGTCTCGAATTTCTCCAGACCGCCGGCGAAGCTGCCGGTGCGTGCGGTCTGCTTGATCAGCGGGTAGCCGATGACGGCGATCAGGATTGCCATGGCCGCCACCAGCGCGCGGCCGCGCGGCAGGTAGACCGGGCGCAGGCGGGTCCAGAGGAAGATGGCGAAAGCGGTATGGGCGAGGAACGCCAGCACCATCCACCAGGCGAAGTACTGGGTCAGGTACTCGCCGGCTTCGGAGGGGTTCGACTCGAACATGATGAAGATGACGCTCTGGGAGAACTCCTGCTGATAAATGAAGAAGTAACCCAGGCTGGCCATGGAACAGGCCCAGAGCACCACGCCTATGACGGCGGCCATCGCGCGGGTGCGGGCCGGGAACAGCAGCATCGGCGCCAGCCAGATCGCGCTCATGATGAACGCCTGGCGGAAACCGGCGAAGCCGGAAGTGTCGGTCAACTGGATCAGTAACTGGGTGATGCCGGAGAAGTACCAGAAGAACAGGAAGAGCCAGCCCAGGCCCGCCCAGTCAAACCCTTTCGCGGACGTCTTGTCGCGTTTAAACACAGCCATCGAGCGCTCCAGCTTCATTGAACAGGACATTCGCCGGAAAGCTTCGACTACCTCGGCGAACGCGCGCCGCGCCCGTGGGGGCGGCAATATTGCGCCGGAGTATCCATAAGAAGGTGTGAAAACTTTGTGAGTTGGTACCTGCGTGTCAGATAATGCCGTCGCCAGGAGGCGGGTAGGGTAAAAGGCGACGGGCAAAAAGAAGCCGGCGATCCATCGAGGACTCGGCCGGCTTCATTAACAACCTGTTGCAAGGACCGGCCACGGCGGGCGGGTTCCTCGGATCCTCAGGCGTGGAGCTGGGTGACGGCAGCCACCTGACCCTGGTTCTGCAATGCCAGGCGCAGTTGCGCCAGCTCTTGCTTCAACTGGTCGCGCTCGTTCTTCAGTTCGCGCAACTCGTCACGACGGATAGTGACGTAGAGGGTTTGTGCAGGTCGTGCCGGTAGTACTGTGCCCATTGCTCACCTCGCAAATGGCGTGCATCAACTGTGGTCCGGCCGCTCGAATTTCGGGGCCTGAAACACTATCGGCGGCAATTTTGATTTCTTTTGCCGGCAAAGGGAACTTTTTTATTTTCAGCGGTCGTTGTGCCTTCGCGGCGATTCGCGTCGTTATCCACTCACTGCTTGGGAAACACTGCTTTAGGAAACTTAGTCCGGCCGCTCTGGACTAACCCTCACTGGCCTCGTTGGGCTATAACCTTTTGACACAATTTAGTAGTAAGGAGCATCAGCACATGCAACTGGGGATTATCGGACTGGGCCGCATGGGCGGGAACATTGCGCGGCGCCTGATGCTCAATGGGCATGAAACCGTGGTCTATGACCGCAACAGCGCTTTTGTCAGCACCCTGAGCGGCGAAGGCGCCAAGGGCGTCGCCGACCTGCCGGCCCTGGTCGCTGGCCTGGAAAAGCCACGCGCGGTCTGGGTCATGCTGCCGGCTGGCGCACCCACCGAAGACACCATCGAAACCCTCAGCCAGTTGCTCGAACCGGGCGACGTGATCATCGATGGCGGCAACACCTACTATAAGGACGACATTCGTCGCGCCCAGGCGCTGGCGGAAAAGGGCCTGAACTACATCGACGTCGGCACCTCCGGCGGCGTCTGGGGCCTGGAGCGCGGCTACTGCATGATGATCGGCGGCGACGCCGAGGTGGTGCGCCGCCTGGACCCGCTGTTCGATGCGCTGGCACCGGGCATGGGCGACATCCCGCGGACCAAGGACCGGGTGGCTGAAGACGATCGCGCCGAGCGCGGTTACATCCACGCCGGCCCCGCCGGTGCCGGGCACTTCGTCAAGATGATCCACAACGGCATCGAGTACGGCATGATGCAGGCCTTCGCCGAGGGCTTCGACATCCTCAAGACCAAAGCCTCGCCAAGCCTGCCGGAAGACCAGCGCTTCGACCTCAACGTCGCCGATATCGCCGAAGTCTGGCGCCGCGGCAGCGTGGTCTCGTCCTGGTTGCTGGACCTGACCGCCGATGCCCTGGCCAGCGATCCGCAACTCGACGGTTTCTCCGGCGAAGTGGCCGACAGCGGTGAAGGTCGCTGGACCATCGAAGCCGCCATCGAGCAGGCAGTGCCGGTTCCTGTGCTGTCGAGCTCGCTGTTCGCCCGTTTCCGTTCCCGCCAGCAGAGCACCTATGGCGACAAGATGCTGTCGGCCATGCGCTTCGGCTTCGGCGGCCACGTGGAGACTCCGAAAAAATGACCTCCTCGCGAAAGAAGTCCAAGGCTCAACCCGCTCCACCCACCACACTGTTTCTGTTCGGCGCCCATGGCGACCTGGTCAAGCGCCTGCTGATGCCGGCGCTGTACAACCTCAACCGTGACGGCTTGCTGGATGAGGGGTTGAAGATTGTCGGCGTCGATCACAACGCGATCAGCGATGTGGACTTCGCCAAGAAGCTCGAGGACTTCATTCGCACCGAGGCCGCCGGCAAGGTCGGCAACGGCGCGCAAGCGCTGGACCCGGCGCTCTGGGCCAAGCTGGCCAATGGCATCAGCTATGTCCAGGGCGACTTCCTGGACGACAGCACCTACGACGCGCTGGCGGCGAAAATCGCCGCCAGCGGCACCGGCAATGCGGTGTTCTACCTGGCCACCGCACCGCGCTTCTTCAGTGAAGTGGTGCAGCGCCTGGGCGCGTCGGGGTTGCTGGTCGAAGGCGACAATGCGTTTCGCCGGGTGGTGGTCGAAAAGCCGTTCGGCTCCGACCTGCAAACGGCGCAAGCGCTCAACGAATGCCTGCTCAAGGTGATGAGCGAGAAGCAGATCTATCGGATCGACCATTACCTGGGCAAGGAGACGGTGCAGAACATTCTGGTCAGCCGTTTCTCCAACAGCCTGTTCGAGGCTTTCTGGAACAACCATTACATCGACCACGTGCAGATCACCGCGGCGGAAACCGTCGGGGTGGAAACCCGTGGCAGCTTTTATGAAAACACCGGCGCCCTGCGCGACATGGTGCCCAACCACCTGTTCCAGCTGCTGGCGATGGTCGCCATGGAACCGCCGGCCGCCTTTGGCGCCGATGCGGTGCGCGGCGAAAAGGCCAAGGTGGTGGGGGCGATTCGTCCCTGGAGCACCGAAGATGCCCTGGCCAACTCGGTGCGTGGCCAGTACGTGGCGGGCAAGGCGGGCGACAAGCCGGTGGCCGGCTACCGCGAAGAGGCCAACGTGGCCGCGGACAGCAACACCGAAACCTACGTCGCCCTCAAGGTGATGATCGACAACTGGCGCTGGGTCGGCGTGCCGTTCTACCTGCGCACCGGCAAGCGCATGAGCGTGCGCGACACCGAGATCGCCATCTGCTTCAAGCCTGCGCCGTACGCGCAGTTCCGCGATACCGAGGTCGACCACTTGCAGCCGACCTACCTGCGCATCCAGATCCAGCCCAATGAAGGCATGTGGTTCGACCTGCTGGCGAAAAAGCCCGGGCCGACCCTGGAGATGGCCAATATCGAGCTGGGTTTCGCCTACAAGAACTTCTTCGAGATGCAGCCTTCCACCGGCTACGAGACGCTGATCTACGATTGCCTGACCGGCGACCAGACCCTGTTCCAGCGCGCCGACAACATCGAGAACGGCTGGCGTGCGGTGCAGCCGTTCCTCGATGCCTGGAAGGAAAAGGCCAAGGTCCATATCTACCGGGCCGGCGAAGACGGACCGGCGGCCGGCGACGAGTTGCTGACCCGCGACGGCCGTGAATGGCACAGCCTCGGATGAGGGGCGAGGGGCAGCATCCCATCCAGTTCCTGCTCAGTGATATGGACGGCACCTTGCTGCTGCCCGATCACAGCCTGAGCCAGCGCACCATCGCCGCGGTACGCGCGCTGCGCGAAGCCGGGGTGTACTTCAGCCTGGCCACCGGGCGGCCGCCGCGGGCCATGTTGCAGCAGATCGAAGCCTTGGGCGTCGACCTGCCGACCGCGGCGTTCAATGGCGGCACCATCGTCAATCCCGATGGCAGTTTCCTGGTGCGCCACCCTGTGCCGGTAGCGGTCGCCAACACGGTCCTGGCGCTGCTGTCGCCGCAGCCGGAAGTGGAGGTCTGGGTGTTTGCCGACGGTGAATGGCTGCTGCGCAATCCCCACGGGCCGATGGTGCCGCGCGAGCAGCATGGCCTGGGTTATCCGCCCGTGGTGGTGGAGTGTTTCGATGACTATCTGCCGCGCATCGACAAGATAGTCGCCGCCAGTGCCGACACCGAGCTGTTGGTGGAGCTGGAGGCGCGTTTGCTGGAGCAGGTCGGCGGGCAGGCGCAAATCTCCCGTTCGCAGCCGGTGTACCTGGATGTGACGGCGTTGCAGGCCAACAAGGGGCAGGCGCTGATCACCCTGGCGGAGTTTCTCGGAGTGCCGCTGGAGCGCACCGCGGCGCTGGGGGATGGTGGCAACGACCCGGCGATGTTCCAGCAGGCCGGGTTGTCGATTGCCATGGGCCAGGCCGAAGCGGCGGTACAACGCCAGGCCGACCTGGTGACGGGCAGCAATGTCGCCGATGGCGCCGCCGAAGCGATCGAACGATTTATCCTGCCGCGCTAATGCAAAACCTGTAGCCGCTGCCGCAGGCTGCGATCGGCGGCGCAGCCGTCGCAACCCGGCGAACGCCTTCATTCATGCAGATCGCGGAGGCAGGTTTTGCGGCAACTGCGTTGCCGATCGCAGCCTCGCGGGCTCGGCAGCGGCTACAGTCCTTTACAGCCAGTAACTCACCGCATACCAGCCCAGCACACCCATCACCAGGGTGTAAGGCAGCGCCATCCACACCATGCGTCCATACGACAGGCGCACCAGCGGCGCGATCGCCGAGGTCAGCAGGAACAGGAACGCCGCCTGGCCGTTGGGCGTGGCCACGCTGGGCAGGTTGGTGCCGGTGTTGATCGCCACCGCCAGGGTCTCGAAGTGCTCGCGGCTCATCTGCCCGGAAACGAAGGCCTGCTTCACTTCGGTGATGTAGATGGTGGCGACGAACACGTTATCGCTGATGGCCGACAACAGTCCGTTGGCGATAAACAGCATGCCCGGCTGCTGGCCCGCCGGCAGCGCCAGCACCCACTGGATCAGCGGGGTGAACAACTGCTGGTCGTGAATCACCGCCACCACCGCGAAAAACACCACCAGCAGGGCGGTGAACGGCATCGCATCCTTGAAGGCGTTGCCCAGGCGATGCTCGTCGGTGATGCCGGTGAAGGCGGTAATCAGCACGATCACCATCAGGCCGATCAGGCCGACCTCGGCGATATGCAGGGCCAGCGCGGCAATCAGGATCAGCGCGGCCACGCCCTGTACCAGCAGCGCCGCGCGTTGCCGGTCGGTGCGTTCGGCGTTGTCTTCGGCGGCGTAGTTGGCCAGCACCGCGCGCACGTTGTCCGGCAGCAGGGTGCCGTAGCCGAACCAGCGCAGTTTCTCCAGCAGCACGCAGGTCACCAGCCCGGCCACCAGCACTGGCAGGGACACCGGGGCGACCTTGAGGAAGAAGTCGGCGAAGTGCCAACCCATTTCATGGCCGATCAGCAGGTTCTGCGGTTCGCCCACCAGGGTGCAGACGCCACCCAGGGCGGTGCCCACCGCGCCATGCATCAGCAGGCTGCGCAGGAAGGCGCGGAACTGTTCCAGGTCCTGGTGATGCAACTGAGGCAGGTGCTGGTCGTCGTTGAATTCGCTGTCCTGGCGCGGGTCGTTGCCGGAGGCCACCCGGTGATACACCGAATAGAAGCCCACCGCGGCGCTGATGATCACCGCGGTGACCGTCAGCGCGTCGAGAAACGCCGAGAGGAAGGCCGAGAGAAAGCAGAACAGCAGGCCCAGCAGCGCCTTGGAACGCACCCCCAGCAACAGCCGGGAGAACAGGAACAGCAGCAGTTCCTTCATGAAATAGATGCCGGCCACCATGAACATCAGCAGCAGGATCACCGGGAAGTTGTGCACCAGTTCGTCGTACAGCGCCTGGGGCGTGGTCATGCCCAGCGCCACGGCTTCCAGCACCAGCAGGCCGCCGGGCATCAGCGGGTAGCACTTGAGGGCCATGGCCAGGGCGAAGATGAACTCGGCCACCAGCATCCAGCCGGCCGCCACCGGTCCGACCGTGAACAGCAGCAAGGGGTTGAGCAGCAGGAAGGCGAGGATGCTGGCTTTGTACCAGCGCGGTGAATGGCCGAGAAAGTTGTGGGTGAAAGCCTGGGCCAGTGAACCGGACATTGGCTGCTCCTTGTATTGACGAAGCGCGCAACTTGCCGCAAGCACCGGTGAAGATCAAGAAACTCTGAAATCTTTTGCCACAAATGCCACCGAGGCCCGTGCAGGAGCCGATAAGCCAGCTCCTGCGGGCCGCGTCGGTCAGTCTTCGCGTTTGACCACCAGGGTCAGGATGTCGTAGCTGGCCACCAGCTCACCCAACTGGTTGCTGACCTCCACGTCCCAGGCCACCACGCCCTGGGGGATGCCTTGCGGGCTCTTCTTGCCCTGGTCGATCTTGCGCTTGCAGGTCAGGCGCGCCTGGATGGTGTCGCCGATGCCCACCGGGTTGATGAAGCGCAGGGTATCCAGGCCGTAGTTGGCCAGCACCGGGCCCGGCGCCGGGGACACGAACAGCCCGGCTGCCGCCGACAGCACGAAATAACCGTGGGCGATGCGCTTGCCGAACTGCGACTCCTTGGCCGCGATCTCGTCGAAGTGCATATAGAAGTGGTCGCCGGACAGGCAGCCGAAGTTCACCAAGTCGGCCTCGGTCACCGTGCGCCTGTGGGTCAGCAGCGACTCGCCGATCTGCAGGTCCTGGAAGAACCGGCGGAACGGATGCACCTCGGTCTCGATGACCTTGGCGCCCCGCACGTATTCACCGGTGACCGCCGCCAGCATGCTCGGCGAGCCTTGCACCGCCGCCCGTTGCAGGTAGTGCTTCACCGCGCGCAGGCCACCGAGCTCTTCACCGCCGCCGGCGCGACCCGGGCCGCCGTGCTTGAGTTGCGGCAGCGGCGAGCCATGGCCGGTGGATTCGGCGGCGGATTCGCGGTCCAGCACCAGCAAGCGCCCGTGCCAGGCCGCGGCCGCTGGGATGGCCTTGGCGGCGATCTGTGGGTCGCGGGTCACCAGGCTGGCCACCAGGCTGCCTTTGCCTCGCGCGGCCAGGGCCAGGGCTTCGTCGAGGTCGTCATAGGCCATCAGCGTGCTGACCGGGCCGAAGGCCTCGATATCGTGGGCGCCGCCTTCGGCATGCGGGTCGCGAGCCTGCAACAGGGTCGGGGCGAAGAACGCGCCCTGGCTGGTGTTTGTACCGCGCGGCTCGAAGCCGTCGCGGGCGCCGAACAACAGGTCGCTGCTCTGTAGCAGGCTTTCCAGGCGTTCGGCCACGTCCCGTTGCTGGTCGTGGGAGGCCAGCGCGCCCATGCGCACGCCTTCCACCGCCGGATCGCCGACCACCACCTTGGCCAGCCTGTCGCGCAGGCGGCTGGCGACCGTGTCGATGTGCCTGGCCGGCACGATGGCGCGGCGAATGGCGGTGCATTTCTGCCCGGCCTTGGTGGTCATTTCCCGGGCCACTTCCTTGATGAACAGCTCGAACTCTTCGTCGTCCGGGCTCACGTCCGGGGCGAGGATCGCGCAGTTCAGCGAGTCGGCCTCGGCATTGAACGGCACCGAGTTGCGAATCAGCTGCGGATTGGCCCGCAGCTTGGCCGCGGTGTCGGCCGAGCCGGTGAAGGTCAGCACGTCCTGGCCCTGCAGGCGGTCCAGCAGGTCGCCGGTACTGCCGATCACCAGTTGCAGGCTGCCGGCGGGCAACAGCCCCGATTCATCCATCAGGCGTACCGCGGCTTCGGTCAGGTAGCTGGTGGCGGTGGCCGGCTTGACGATGCACGGCATGCCGGCGAGGAAGCTCGGGGCGAATTTTTCCAGCATGCCCCAGATCGGGAAGTTGAACGCGTTGATATGCACCGCCAGGCCACCGCGGGGCACCAGGATATGGGTGCCGGCGAAGCTGCCGAGCTTGCTCAGCTGCAGCGCCGGGCCTTCGTGGACGATATTGCCCGAGGGCAGTTCCCGCGAACCCAGGCTGGCATAGGTGAACAGGGTGCTGTTGCCGCCCTCGATGTCGATCCAGCTGTCGGCGCGGGTGGCGCCGCTGTGGTGGGAGATCGCGTACAGCTGTTCCTTGCGTTCGCTCAGGTACAGCGCCAGCGCCTTGAGCCGCTGGGCGCGCTGCTGGAAGTCCAGGGCCATGAGGGAGGCGATGCCCTGGCGCCGGCCATGGTCGAGCGCCTCGGCGAAATCCAGGCGCTCCTCGTGGGTGCGGGCCAGTTCGTGGCCGTCGATGGCGCTGCGCAGCACCTGGGCACCGTGTTGGCCGATCCAGCGGCCGGCGATGAAGCTTTGCAGGGTAGGGGCGTGAGGCATCACGATTCCTCCGGATGATGAATGAGGCCGGCGCGGCCAACGACCGCGCCGGCGGGGTTTACCAAAGAGCCAGGGTGTAGCCGAGGATCAGGCGGTTCTCGTCGAGGTCGGTGGCCAGGCCGTTGCCCGAACGAAAGGTCACGTTGCGCCAGCGGAGGCTCAGGTCCTTCAGCGGTCCACTCTGGATTACGTAGGTGATGTCGGTGTCGCGTTCGGTTTCGCGGCCGTTGTCGACAGCGCCCGCCTTGACGTGGCGGCCGTCGGTGTAGCGGGTCATGAAGGTCAGGCCGGGCAGGCCCATGGCCGCGAAGTCGTAGTCGTAGCGCAGCTGCCAGGAGTCTTCCTCGGCGCGGGTGTAGGTGTTGTAGGTCACCAGGTTGACCACGTAGGGATCGCCGCCGTTGAGGAACGGGAAGGCACTGTCGCCGGACAGCTGCTGCCAGGTGGCGCTGATTTTGTGCGGGCCCTTGATCAGGCTGAACATGCTGTTGAAGTTGCGGTTGTCGATCCGCCCGGCACGCTCGGCGCCGTCGCCACGGCTGTCGAAGTAGCGCAGGTCGCTGCGCAGGCTGAAGCCGCCGCCCAGGGGCTGGGTATGCAGCAGGCCGAGGTAGTGCTGGCGATAGATCTGTTCGAGCTTGCCGTAGTAATAGCTGAGGCTCAGTTGCGGGCTGAAGGCGTAGCTGGCGCCGGCGAAGTCGAAATGATCGCTGCGGGCGGCGCCATAACCGATGTCGTCGTTGCTCGAGGAATCGCGCAGGTTGGCTTCGGTCAGGCGCCCGGCATTTACCGTCAGGCCGCTGATTTCCTGGCTGGTCAGCAGGCCGCCCTGGAAGGTCGAGCCGAGCAGGCGGGTGTCGTTGTACGTCGCCACGGGCAGCAGCGGTTGCAGGGTGCCGATCTTCAAGACGCTTTTCGACAGGCGCAGCTTGCTGGTCAGGCCCAGTTCGCTGAACTCGTCCGCCGGTTCGTGGCTGTTGGGGCCGAACGGCAGCAGGCCGGTGCCACGGCGATCCGGGCTGGAGTCGAGCTTGAGCCCGAGCTCGCCAAGGGCATCCAGGCCGAAACCCAGGGTGCCCTCGGTGTAGCCGGACTCGATCCGCGCGGTGAAGCCCTGGGCCCATTCCTCGGCCTTGGACTGCGCGGCGTTGGCCTGGCGGAAGTCACGGTTGATGTAGTGGTTGCGCATTTCGATCCGTGCCTTGCTGTCACTGATGAAGTTGGCTTGTACGCTGCAGGTGAGCAGGCCCAGGCCCAGCGAGGCCATGGCCGGCAGCAGGTGTTTCGGTGAGGCGATGGAAACGGGGTTCATTGTTGTTATTCCCTGTCATCGATCGGAACGGGTTCAGTGTTTGCTGGCGCCGGAGGCGCCGATGCCGGTCATCGAGCGGATGAACTGCGCGAGGTAGCGACCACGCTCCAGTTCGGCCCGCGCCGAGGTGTCGGTCACCGAGAACAGCCAGGCGCTGAAGAACGCCAGGCTCATGGAGAACAGCGCCGGGTTGGAGTAGGGGAACAGCGCCCGTTCGTGATGCAGCACGTTGACCCAGACCGCCGGGCTCAGCACCAGCAGCACGATCGCCGACACCAGCCCGGCCAGGCTGCCGGTCACGGCGCCGCGGGTGGTCAGGCCTTTCCAGAACATCGAAAGGAACAGCACCGGGAAATTCACCGAGGCGGCGATGGCCAGCACCAGCCCGGACAGGAAGGCGATGTTCTGCGACTCGAACAGCAGGCCGAGGACGATCGCCAGCACGCCGATGCACAGGGTGGCGATGCGCGACACGCGCATTTCCTGCTGCTCGCTGGCCTGGCCCTTGCGCAGCACGCAGGCATACAGGTCGTGGGACACCGCCGAGGCGCCGGACAGCGCCAGGCCGGCGACCACCGCGAGGATGGTGGCGAAGGCCACCGCCGAGATGAAGCCGAGGAACAGGTTGCCGCCCACCGCCTGGGCCAGGTGCACGGCGATCATGTTGCCGCCGCCGATGATCGCGCCGTTGGCGTCGCGGAACGCCGGGTCGGTGCCGACCATGACGATCGCGCCGAAGCCGACCACGATCAGCAGCAGGTAGAAGTAGCCGATGAAGCCGGTGGCGTAGAACACGCTCTTGCGCGCTTCCTTGGCGTCGCTGACGGTAAAGAAGCGCATCAGGATATGCGGCAGGCCGGCGGTGCCGAACATCATGCCCAGGCCCAGGGAGATGGCATCGATGGGGTTCGACAGCAGCCCGCCGGGGGCCATGATCGCGCTGCCCTTGGCATGCACGGCGCTGGCCCCGGCGAACATCGCCTCGGTGCTGAAGCCGAAATGCCTGAGCACCATGAAGGCCATGAAGCTGGTGCCGAACAGCAGCATCACCGCCTTGATGATCTGCACCCAGGTGGTGGCGAGCATGCCGCCGAAGGTCACGTAGAACACCATCAGCACGCCCACCAGCATCACCGCGTAGAGGTAGCTGATGCCGAACAGCAGTTCGATCAGCTTGCCGGCGCCGACCATCTGCGCCACCAGGTACATCAAGGCCACGGTCAGGGTGCCGAAGGCCGAGGTCAGGCGCACCGGGGTCTGCTCCAGGCGGTAGGACACCACGTCGGCGAAGGTGTACTTGCCCAGGTTGCGCAGGCGTTCGGCGATCAGGAACAGGATGATCGGCCAGCCGGCGAGCACGCCCAGGGCGTACAACAGGCCGTCGTAACCGTTGAGGAACATCATCGCCGAGATGCCCAGGAAGGACGCCGCGGAGATCATGTCGCCGGCGATCGCCAGGCCGTTCTGCAAGCCGCTCATGCCGCCGCCAGCGGTATAGAAATCGCTGGCCGAGCGGGTGCGCAGGGCGGCCCAGCGGGTGACGCCGAGGGTGAACAGGACAAACACCAGGAACATGCCGATGGCGTTCCAGTTCAAGGGGCGGGCGCTGCCTTCGGCGGCCAGCGCCAGGTCGGTGGCGAACACGCACGGCAGGGCGAACAACGCCAATAAGCGCTTCATTGGGCGCACTCCTGCTTGAGCTTTTCGTTCAGCGGGTCGATCACGTTATTGGCGCGATAGACATAAAAGCCGGTGAGGGCGAAGGCCAGCAGCACGATCGCCACGCCCACCAGCATGCCGACCGTGGTCACCCCGCCACTCAGCGAGCGCCCCAGGGTGCTGGGGGAAAACGCCACCAGCAGCACGAAGCCGTAGTAGATCACCAGCATGGCCAGGGTCAGGGACCAGTAGAGGTTCTGTTTGCGCCGCACCAGCTGGACGAAGTCGGGGTGCTGGCGGATCTGTTCGATGTCTTGCGGGGTCATGGGAGCGCTCTCTTGATGTTGTTTTTGTTTTGGTTGAAACGCGGTGTGGTTCTTTTGCTTCTGTAGCCGCTGCCGGAGGCTGCGATCGACCGCGAAGCGGGCGCACGGTCTTAAGATCGCTGAAGGCCTTCGGTCTTATCGCAGCCTCCGGCAGCGGCCACAGGTCAGAGCTGGTCGAAGTCCAGCACCACCTTGTCGCTGACCGGGAACGACTGGCACGACAGTACGTACCCGGCCGCCACTTCGTAGTCCTCGAGGGCGTGGTTGCTGTCCATTTCCACTTCGCCTTCGATCACCTTGCACTTGCAGGTGGAGCACACCCCGGCGCGGCACGAATAGGGCAGCTCGGCGCCCTGGGCATTGCCGGCATCGAGGATGCTCTGGCTGTTGCGCGGCAGGTCGAAGGCCAGGGCGCGACCGTCGCTGATCACGGTGATCTGGCTGACCGCCGCATCGAGCTGCCGGGCCGCCTCGCGCTCCTCGCGCTTGTGCGGGCTGCCAGCGGCGGCGAACAGCTCGAAGTGAATGCGCTCGGCGGCCATGCCGTGGGCTTTCAGGCTGTCGCGCACGGTTTCGGTCATCGCCTGCGGGCCACAGATGAAGGCGGCGTCCAGGGCCTTGACGTCGAGCCAGCGGGAAAACAGCCGGGCGCATTTGTCGGCGTCGATCCGGCCGTTGTAGAGGTCGATGTCCTGCTGTTCGCGGCTGAACACGAAGATCAGGTTCAGGCGTTGCAGGTAGCGGTTCTTCAGGTCTTCCAGCTGTTCGCGAAACAGGGCGGCGGAGCTTGCGCGGTTGCCGTACAGCAGGGTGACGCGGCTGTGGGGCTCGGTTTCCAGGGTGCTCTTGATGATCGACAGGATCGGCGTGATGCCGCTGCCGGCCGCCACCGCCAGGTACTGGCCATGGCGCACGGGGTCGAGCTGGACATGGAAGTGCCCGGCGGGCGGCATCACGTCCAGGCAGTGCCCGGGCTTGAGCCGGTCATTGACGAACGCCGAAAAGCGCCCGCCGGCCACGCGCTTCACGGCAATGCGCAGCTCGCCGTCGTTGACCCCGGCGCAGATCGAATAGGAGCGGCGCACTTCCTCGCCATCCAGTTGGGTGCGCATTACCAGGTGCTGGCCCTGGGTGAAATGAAAGCTGTCCTGCAGGTGCTGCGGAATCTCGAAGGCGATGGACACCGCGTCGCGGGTTTCGCTGCGCACATCCTTGATGGTCAGGCTGTGGAATTTGCTCATGGTTGTTCTCCCACTGACACGGCGTCAGATGCACTTGAAATAGTCGAACGGCTCCAGGCAGTCCCGGCAGCGATACAGCGCCTTGCAGGCGGTCGAGCCGAACTCGCTGAGCTGTTCGGTGTGGCTGCTGCCACATTGCGGACAACAGATGGCAGCGCTTTCGCCCAGCAGGCTGCGCTTGCTGCTACTGCCCACAGGCGGGGCGATGCCGTAGGCCCGCAGCCGTTCGCGGCCGCTGGCGGTGATCCAGTCGGTGCTCCAGGCCGGGGTCAGTCGGCGTTGCAGGCGGGGCGCGGGAAACC
Organism: Pseudomonas sp. T8; assembly: GCF_024610635.1. NCBI lineage: Bacteria > Pseudomonadati > Pseudomonadota > Gammaproteobacteria > Pseudomonadales > Pseudomonadaceae > Pseudomonas > Pseudomonas sp. T8. The sequence continues at coordinate 1,067,666 of NZ_CP102374.1, read as the reverse complement.
CGGCGAGTTCCAGGGCGGCACGGATATCGCCCTCGATCACCTCGGTGGCCGGGCAGCCGGAATAGGTCGGGGTGACCACCACCTGCAGGTGGCCGTCGTGCCAGCCGAGGTCGCGGACGATGCCCAGCTCCACCACGCTGACCACCGGCACCTCCGGGTCCATGACCGCGCCGAGGATGTTCCAGGCCGCCTCCAGGTCGCCCGGTTGCAGGGCACGGGCGCCACGGTCGCTGGAAATCAGCTCACCAGGTTGCATCGGGGTACGCTCGTGGCAGTGCCTGCATTTCCGCCAGCAGAATGCCCAGGTGTTCGCTGTGCAGGCCGCGGCGGGCGTCCAGGTAGAAATGGCTGGGGGGCGCTGGCAGGGGCAGGGTGGCGCTGGCGAAGATCCGCGTCACCGTGGCCTGCCAGGCGCTGGCGACCTGCGCGGGGTCGGCGATGAGGCCGGCGTCGTGCAGGTGGTTTTCGCTGTCGTCGCCGCTGATCAGTTCGACGGTGAAGCGCCAGAGCAGGGGGATCGCCTCCAGCATGCGCTGGTGGCTGTGCTCGGTGCCGTCGCCCAGGCGCTCGACCCATTCGCTGGAGCGGCGCAGGTGATAGGTGACTTCCTTCACCGCCTTGGCGGCGATCCCGGCGATGCGCTCGTCGCTGGACCGGGCCAGGCCCTTGAGCACTTCCAGGTGCCAGGCGTCGTAGAGAAACTGCTTGAGCAGGGTCACGGCGAAATCGCCGTTGGGCTGCTCCACCAGCAGCAGGTTGCGATAGGCGCGCTCGTCGCGGCGGAACGCCAGGTGGTCGGCGTCGCGGCCGTCGTCCAGCAGTTCGGCGGCGTAGTCCAGCCAGTTGCGGGCCTGGCCCACCAGGTCGAGGCCGACGTTCATCAGCGCCAGTTCTTCTTCCAGGGCCGGCGCGCGGCCGCACCACTGGCACAGGCGCTGGCCCTGGACCAGGGCGCTGTCGCCCAGGCGCAGCAGGTACTGGATCAATTCGTTTTGCGTGTTCATGGTCGACCTCACATGTGCCCGACTTCGGCCGGCAGCTCGTAGAAGCTGGCGTGGCGATAGACCTTGTCGTCCGCCGGGTCGAACAGCGGGTCCTTTTCATCCGGGGACGAGGCGACGATCAGCGCCGAGGGCACCACCCACAGGCTCACGCCTTCGCTGCGGCGGGTGTAGAGCTCGCGGGCGTTCTCGATGGCCATGGCGCTGTCGGCGGCATGCACGCTGCCGACGTGCTTGTGGTTGAGCCCGTGCTTGCTGCGCACGAAGACTTCGAAGAGGGTCCATTCAGACATAAGGGTGACTCCACATCAGGGGCTGAAGCGCTGTGGCCCTGGCCGCGGGTTGCCGCGGCCAGGGTTCACGCGGCGTTTTTATTGGCTTTCTTGCGGGCGTGGGCGACCGCGGCTTCGCGGACCCAGGCGCCATCCTCGATGGCCTTGCGCCGGGTGGCGACGCGTTCCTGGTTGCACGGGCCGTTGCCCTTGAGCACTTCGTAGAATTCGTCCCACTGGATCTCGCCGAAGTCGTAGTGGCCGCGTTCGGCGTTCCACTTCAAGTCCGGGTCCGGGCAGGTGCAGCCGAGCAGTTCCAGCTGCGGGATGGTCTGGTCGATGAAGCGCTGGCGCAGTTCGTCGTTACTCTGGCGCTTGATCTTCCAGGCCATGGACTGCGCGCTGTTGGGCGAGTGTTCGTCGCTGGGGCCGAACATCATCAGGGCCGGCCACCACAGGCGGTTGATGGCGTCCTGGACCATGTCCTTCTGCGCCTGGTTGCCCTCGCGCATCAGGGTCAGGAGGATTTCGTAACCCTGGCGCTGGTGGAAGCTTTCTTCCTTGCAGATGCGCACCATGGCCCGGGAGTAGGGGCCGTAGGAGGTGCGCTGCAGCACCACCTGATTGACGATCGCCGCGCCGTCCACCAGCCAGCCCACCGCGCCCATGTCGGCCCAGTTCAGCGTCGGGTAGTTGAAGATGCTCGAATACTTGGCGCGGCCGCTGTGCAGTTTGGCGATTTCCTCGTCGCGGTCGGCGCCCAGGGTTTCCATCGCGCTGTACAGGTACAGGCCGTGGCCGGCTTCGTCCTGGATCTTGGCCATCAGTTGCAGCTTGCGCTTGAGGGTCGGGGCGCGGGTTACCCAGTTGCCTTCGGGCAGCATGCCGACGATTTCCGAATGGGCGTGTTGGGAAATCTGCCGGATCAGGGTTTGCCGATAGGCATCCGGCATCCAGTTCTTGGCTTCGATCTTGATTTCCGAATCGATTTTTTCCTGGAAGGCACGTTCCTGTTCGGACATCTCCGAACGGGGCTTGATGCTTTTGACTCCGGTCTCTACCAGCTGTGCGTACATGGTGCGTCTCCTGCCGTGAAGGATTGCCTGGGCATGGAGAACTTTATATGTGATACAAAAATAAATATCAAACACAAAATAACGTGTCGTATATGTTTTTGTATCGCTTTGCCCGGCAAGGGTTTTCCCTCGGGCAAAAAAAGCCCCGCCGAAGCGGGGCTTTAAGCTTGGAAAGGCCTATTTCTGCCGATTGTCCACCACGTGGCTGGCCTTGCCCTCGGAGCGCTTGAGGGAAAAGGCTGGGCGCAAAACGATACGCGAGCTGATGCCGATGTAGGTTTTGATGTGCCGGCTCAGTTCGTCGCAGATGGCTTTCTGCTGCTCGTCGCCCAGCTGTCGGTGCTCGTTCTTGAGCTCCACATGCACCTCGACGCTGTCGAGGTTGCCGTTGCGGTACAGGTGGATCTCGTAGCATTCGCAGAGTTGCCGGACCTTGAGCACCTGCTCCTCGATCTGCGTGGGGAACACGTTGACCCCGCGAATGATCAGCATGTCGTCGCTGCGCCCGGTGATCTTGTCGATACGCCGCATGGGCCGCGCCGTACCGGGCAGCAGGCGGGTCAGGTCGCGGGTGCGGTAGCGGATCATCGGCAGGGCTTCCTTGCTCAGCGAGGTGAACACCAGCTCGCCCATCTGGCCATCCGGCAACACCTGGCCGGTCACCGGGTCGATGATCTCGGGGTAGAAGTGGTCCTCCCAGATGGTCGGCCCGTCCTTGGTCTCGGCGCATTCCATGGCCACGCCGGGGCCCATGATTTCCGAGAGCCCGTAGATATCCAGCGCGGTGATGCCCAGGCGCTGCTCGATGGCGCTGCGCAGTTCGGCGGTCCAGGGTTCGGCGCCGAAGATCCCCAGGCGCAGGGCGAGCTTTTGCGGATCGATGCCCTGGCGCTCGAACTCGTCGGCGATGTTGAGCATGTAGGAGGGCGTGACCATGATGATGTCCGGCTGGAAGTCCTTGATCAGTTGCACCTGTTTTTCGGTCTGGCCACCGGACATCGGGATCACCGTACAGCCCAGGCGCTCGGCGCCGTAGTGCGCCCCCAGACCGCCGGTGAACAGGCCGTAGCCGTAGGACACATGGACCTTGTCGCCACGTCGGCCGCCGGCGGCGCGGATCGAGCGCGCGACCACCCTGGCCCAGGTGTCGATGTCGTTCTGGGTGTAGCCGACCACCGTCGGCTTGCCGGTGGTGCCGCTGGAGGCGTGCAGCCTCACCACGTCCTGGATCGGCACGGCGAACATGCCGTAGGGGTAGTTGTCGCGCAGGTCGGACTTGCTGGTGAACGGGAATTTCGCCAGGTCCTCCAGGCTGCGCACATCGTCGGGGTGCACGCCCAGCGCGTCGAAGCGCTGACGGTACAGCGGCACGTTCCGGTAGGCGTGGTTCAGGCTCCAGCGCAGGCGTTCCAGCTGATGCTGGCGCAACTGGTCGACGCTGGCGGTTTCCAGCGGGTCCAGCAGGGGGTCAAGCACGGCTTTGGCAATTGGCATGTTCATGGCTTCACTCGAATTATTGTTGTGTCGAGCCGCCGGTGGGCGGCTCCTGAGTGCCTGCGCCCAGGATACCCTCGGGGGCTCCGGGCGCGGGTGTATCTGGTCTTAAACTCGTTCGACGATCAGGGCGATGCCCTGGCCCACACCGATGCACATGGTGCACAAGGCGTAGCGACCCCGGCGTTGTTCCAGTTCGTGCAGCGCGGTGGTCACCAGGCGCGCGCCGCTCATGCCCAGGGGGTGGCCCAGGGCGATGGCGCCGCCGTTGGGGTTGACCCGCTCGTCGTCGTCCGCCAGGCCCAGCTCGCGCAGCACCGCCAGGCCCTGGGCGGCGAACGCTTCGTTGAGTTCGATCACGTCCATGTCCGCCAGGCTCAGCCGGGCCAGCTCCAGCACCTTGCGCGTGGCTGGCACCGGGCCGATGCCCATGATCCGTGGCTCGACCCCGGCGGTGGCCATGGCGACCACCCGACCACGCGCCTTGAGGCCGTAGCATTGTGCGGTTGCTGCATCGGCCAGCAACAGGGCGCAGGCGCCGTCGTTGACCCCCGAGGCGTTGCCCGCGGTGACGCTGCCGCCCTGGCGGAATGGCGTGCCGAGCTTCTGCAGCTGTTCGAGGGTGGTGTCGCCCCTTGGGTGTTCGTCCTGCTCGACCAGGGTCGGCGGGCCTTTGCGCTGGGGAATGGGCACCGCGACTATTTCCCTGGCCAGGCGTCCGCTGGCTTGCGCCGCCGCGGCCCGCTGCTGGCTGCGCAGGGCGAAGGTGTCCTGGTCGGCGCGGGAAATGCCGAACTGCGCGGCGACGTTTTCCGCGGTTTCCGGCATCGAGTCGATGCCGAAGCCTTGTTCCATCAGCGGATTGACGAAGCGCCAGCCGATGGTGGTGTCGAACAGCTCGGCCTGGCGGGAAAACGCGGTCTGCGCCTTGCCCATCACCAGCGGCGCGCGGGACATCGATTCGACGCCGCCGGCCAGCACCAGCCGGGCCTCGCCACAACGCAGGGCGCGGGCGGCGGTGCCGATGGCGTCCAGGCCGGAGCCGCACAAGCGGTTGAGGGTGGTACCGGGGACCTCCACCGGCAACCCGGCGAGCAGCGCCGACATGCGCGCCACGTTGCGGTTGTCTTCGCCGGCCTGGTTGGCGCAGCCGTAGATCACTTCGTCGACCCGGCTCCAGTCGACTCCGGGATTACGCTGCATCAGGGCGCGCAACGGCACTGCGCCCAGGTCGTCGGCGCGCACGCTGCTCAGGGCGCCGCCGTAACGGCCGATGGGGGTGCGGACTGCATCGATGATCAGGGCGTCATTCATTGGGGTTCTCCTGCGGCAGCACCGGGCCGCGCACTTTGTAGGATTTGCCGTGGAACAGGGCGATCAGCACGCCATGCTGGTTTTCGATCCGCACGTCGTAGTTGCCGGTGCGGCCGCTGCGGCTTTGCTCGATGCAGTCGGCGGTCAGGGTGTCGCCGAGGCGGGCCGGGGCGATGTAGTCGATGCTGCAGCCGATGGCCACCGTGGCTTCGTCGTAGGTATTGCAGGCCAGGGCGAAGGCCGAGTCCGCCAGGGTGAACAGCAAGCCACCGTGGCAAGTGCCGTGGCCTTGCAGCATGTCTTCGCGCACGCTCATGCCCAGCCGGGCGGCGCCGGGCGCCACCGACAGCAGGCGCATGCCCAGCGCCTGGCTGGCGTTGTCGCGTTTGAACAGGCTCTGGGCGCACGCGCTGGCCAGGCTCATGGCAGGGTGATCAAGCATGCAGCGTCCTCCCTTCGGCAACCCGGCGGCGCAACAGCAGGGACGGTCGATAACGTTCCTCGCCGTAGGCGGCCTGCAGGTTTTGCAGGACCTCGAGCACCCATGGCAGGCCCAGGCGGTCGGCCCAGGCCAGGGGGCCTTCTGGATAATTGACCCCGGCGCGCATCGCCAGGTCGATGTCCACCGCCGAGGCCACGCCTTGCAGCAAGGCGTCGGCGGCCTCGTTGGCGAGCATCGCCACGGTGCGCAGGACCAGCAGCCCCGGGCTGTCGCTGAGCTGGCTGACCTTGAACCCGGCGCGTTGCAACAGTGCCACCGCCTGGTCGCGGGCCAGTGGGCTGGTGCCGGCGCAGCAGCTGATGGCCAGGCGACCGGCGCTGGCATAGTCATGGGCCAGGTCCAGCAGGATCAGGTTGCTCAAGCCGTGGTCGCGGGCGCGCTCGCTGGCCAGGCGCCCGTCGCTGACGGCCAGTACCGCGTCGCCGACCCGCAACAGGCCAGGGCCGTCACGCTCGACCAGGCGCACGCCGGACTCGCGCAGGCGTTGCAGCAAACCTTGGGCAACCCCCAGGTCGCCCTCGACCACACAGTGTTCGATGGGCTGATCGCTGTGCAGCTCGACAGGGGCTGGGCGTTCGGCGCCCTCGGCATAGGAATAGAAGCCCTGGCCGCTCTTGCGGCCGAAATGCCCGGCATCCACCAGTTCCTGCTGGATCAGTGACGGCTGAAAGCGCATGTCGCCGTAATAGGCCTCGAAGACCGAGCGGGTCACTGCGTAGTTGACGTCATGGCCGATCAGGTCCGTCAGCTCGAAGGCACCCATGGCAAAACCACCGGCTTCGCGCAGCAGGGCGTCGAGGGTGGCGCAGTCGCTGGCGCCTTCCTGCAACAGGCGCAGGCTTTCGGCGTAGAACGGCCGGGCCACGCGATTGACGATAAAGCCCGGGGTGGAGCGGGTGTGCACCGGCTTCTTGCCCCAGTTTGTCGCGGTGTCGTACAGGCGCTGCGCCAGTTGCCGGTCGCTGGCCAGCCCCGAGACGACCTCAACCAGCGGCATGACCGGCGCCGGGTTGAAAAAGTGCAGGCCCAGCAGGCGTTCGGGATGCTTCAGGCCAGCGGCGATGCGGGTGATCGACAGCGAAGAGGTGTTGCTGGCAAGGATGCAACTGTCGCGGCATAGGCTTTCCAGTTGGCGAAACAGCTCACGCTTGGCTTCGAGGTTCTCGGCGATGGCTTCGACGATCAGCTCGCTGTCGGCCAGTTGCTCGATGGATTCGGCGGCCTGCAACCGGGCCATGGTTGCCCTGTGCGCCTGGGCGTCGAGCTTGCCGTTGGCCACGCGCCTGGCGAGTTGCCGGTCGATGCCGGCGATGGCTTGCGCCGCGGCGCCCGGGCGGTTGTCCAGCAGCCAGACCGGGTGGCCGGCCTGGGCTGCGACCTGGGCGATGCCGGCGCCCATCGCGCCGGCGCCGATCACCGCGACACGGGCCTGGAGTGTCAGTGCGCTCATGTTCAGCGCCCCTTGAAGGTCGGTGTGCGTTTGTCCATGAAGGCACTCACGCCTTCGCGGTAATCCTCGCTGCGCCCGGCCAGGCGTTGCAGGTCTTTTTCCAGTTCCAGCTGTTCGTCGAAGCTGTTGTTCAGGCTGGCGTTGAGGCTGCGCTTGATCAGCGCCAGGCCGTAGGTCGGCTGGGTGGCCAGGTGGCGTGCGAGCTTGAGGGCTTCGTCACGCAACTCGGCATCTTCGACGCAGCGATAGATCAGGCCCCATTGCTCGGCCTGTTCGGCCGTCAGGCGATTGCCCAGCAGGGCCAGGGCCTTGGCCCGCGCCATGCCGACCAGGCGCGGCAGGGTCCAGGTTCCGCCGGAGTCGGGGATCAGGCCGATCTTGCAGAACGCCTGGATAAAGCTCGCCGAACGACCGGCCAGCACCAGGTCGCAGGCCAGGGGAATGTTGGCCCCGGCCCCGGCGGCCACGCCGTTCACCGCGCAGATCACCGGCAGCGGCAGGTCGCGCAACTGGCGGATCAGCGGGTTGTAGAAACGTTCGATGGACTCGCCCAGGTCCGGCACCTCCGCGCCGGGGGCGACGTTGCGGTCGCTCAGGTCCTGGCCGGCACAGAAGCCACGGCCTTCGCTGGTCAACAGCAGCACCCGGGCCTCGGGATTGGCGCGCACCTGCTTGAGCGCTTCGCGGACCTCGCCATGCATCTGCGCATTGAAGCTGTTGAGCTGCTCGGGGCGGTTCAGGCTGAGGAGGGCGACGCCTGCCTCGACGGAAAACAGGATATGTTCGAAGTTCATGGTTCTGGCGCTCTCTGACGGGTCGTGGGAGTCGTTGGCCGCTGCGGCGGCCTAGTGGCCGGTGAAGCTGGGCCGGCGTTTTTCCTGGAAGGCGCGGATGCCTTCTTCGCGGTCGCGGGTGCCGGCCAGCACCGTGAAGGCGTGGCGCTCGAAGCGCAGGCCGCTGGCGAGGTCGGTGTCCAGCGCCTTGAGCAGCGCCTCCTTGGCCAGGCGCAGGGCCAGCGGTGCCTTGCCGGCGATCAGCCGCGCCAGCTGCAGGGCACGCTCGACCGTGAGTTCCGGTTGGGTGACCTCGCTGACCAGGCCGGCGCGCAAGGCATGGCGGGCATCGATCGACTCGCCGCCGAGGACCATCTGCATGGCCAGGGATTTGCCGACCGCCCGCAGCAGGCGCTGGGTGCCGCCGGCGCCGGGCATGATCCCGAGGTTGATTTCCGGCTGGCCAAAACGGGCGTCCTCGCCGGCGATAAGAATGTCGGCGTGCATGGCCAGCTCGCAGCCGCCGCCGAGGGCAAAGCCATTGACTGCGGCGATCAGCGGTTTGCTGAAGGCGGTGATCTGCTGCCAGGAAGCCTGGCGCGGGTCGTTGAGGATGCCAGTGAGGTCGCGCTCGGCCATTTCATTGATGTCGGCGCCGGCGGCGAATGCCTTGCGGCTGCCGGTCAGCACCACGACCCGGGTCTCGCTGTCGGCCTGGGCGGCGTCCAGGGCGGCTGCCAGTTCGCCGAGCAATTCGGTGGTCAGGGCATTCAGGGCGGCGGGGCGTTGCAGGGTAATCAGTCGAACGCCGCCATCGAGGCTTTCGACAGCAAGGGTTTGAGGCATGGCGGATGCCCTCACGGTGCACGCTCGGCGCAGGGCCGGGTCATTATTGGATCGGCTGGGGAGCCGGTTTTCGCCGAGTATATCGCCAATGCGATACATAAATGCAATGTAAAAATATGATTAGTGTGTCTTTATGTTGAGGATTTGAGTCTGTTGCGCCAGGACGAAGAGGGGCGATCAAGTCGTGATTTTCCAGGTTTTATTGGGGTTTGTGGCCTTTGTCTGGCGGCCTTCGCTGAGTAGAGACGTGATACTGTTTTTCCGCTTTTTCGTTTAAGTTTTATGTGATACAAAATAAATCCTGATCGGCATCGCTTTGCGCGCTATGTCGACTGCCGCCTAGCCAAGGAGTACCTCATGACCTGCTACAGCCTCGACGGCCTGACTCCGGTGGTCCATCCCAGTGCTTATGTGCATCCGTCCGCCGTGTTGATCGGCGACGTGATAGTCGGTGCCCATTGCTACATCGGCCCGCTGGCCAGCCTGCGCGGCGATTTCGGGCGGATCGTGCTGGAGGAGGGGGCCAACCTGCAGGACACCTGTGTGATGCACGGTTTTCCCGACAGCGACACGGTGGTCGAGCGCAACGGCCATATCGGCCACGGCGCGGTGCTGCACGGTTGCCGGATCGGCGCCGATGCGCTGGTGGGGATGAACGCGGTGGTGATGGACAACGCCCGGATCGCGCCACGCTGCTTCGTGTCCGCGGCGGCCTTCGTCAAGGCCGGCTTCGAGTGTGCGGAGCAGTCGCTGGTCATGGGCGCCCCGGCCAGTGTCAAACGCCGCCTCAGCGACGAAGAGCTGCACTGGAAGCAGGCTGGCACCCGTGAATATCAGCAGCTGGCCAGGCGCTGCCTGGAGCAGATGCAGGTCTGTGAGCCGCTCGCGGAACCCGAAGCCAATCGCCCGCGCATCACCGACAGCGGCCTGCGCCCGAAAAATACCGGTCAGTGAACAACCAGGGCACAGTGGGTCGCGCGCTCCAGGCCACTCCAAGCCGGTGAAACCCGGTATATTTCTTCCTTTTTGTCCGGTACGCCCATGTCGTCCCTAGCACCGTTGAATCATCTTGTGACCCGTTTCCAGGAGCAGACGCCGATTCGCGCCAGCTCCCTGATCATTACCCTGTACGGCGATGCCATCGAACCCCACGGCGGTACGGTATGGCTGGGCAGCCTGATCCAGTTGCTCGAACCCATCGGCATCAACGAGCGACTGATCCGCACCTCGATCTTCCGCCTGACCAAGGAAGGCTGGCTGACCGCCGAGAAAGTCGGGCGCCGCAGCTATTACAGTCTGACCGGTACCGGCCGCCGGCGTTTCGACAAGGCCTTCAAGCGGGTCTACAACGCCAGCGTGCCGGCCTGGGACGGTTCCTGGTGCCTGGTGATGCTGTCGCAGCTCGGCCAGGACAAGCGCAAGCAGGTGCGCGAAGAGCTGGAGTGGCAAGGTTTTGGCGCGATTTCGCCGGTGCTGCTGGCCTGTCCGCGCAGCGATCGGGCGGATATCAACGCGACCCTGGTGGACCTCGGCGCCCAGGAAGACACCATTGTGTTCGAGACCACCGCCCAGGACGTGCTGGCCTCCAAGGCGCTGCGCCTGCAGGTGCGCGAAAGCTGGAATATCGACGAGCTGGCGGCTCATTACAGCGAGTTCATCCAGTTGTTCCGGCCGCTGTGGCAAGCGCTGCGCGAGCAGGAGCAACTGCAGCCGGCCGATTGTTTCCTGGCGCGCCTGCTGCTGATCCACGAATACCGCAAACTGCTGCTGCGCGATCCGCAGCTGCCGGACGAGCTGCTCCCTGGTGACTGGGAAGGCCGAGCGGCGCGCCAGCTCTGCCGCAACATCTATCGTCTGATCTACGCCAAGGCCGAGGAATGGCTCAACGACGCGCTGGAAAACGCCGACGGTCCGTTGCCCGACGTCGGCGAAAGTTTCTATCGACGGTTTGGCGGTTTGAAGTAAGGCGCTCGCAAAGTGTCCCCCGGATACTGACTGATCAGGTTCTTGGCCGCAGGGTGTCGCCACGGTCGTGCAGGATGGCATCAGCCCGCTTGCCGATCCGGCAGCTGCGGTTTTGTCACTTGTGGTGCGAACCCTCGTACTTGAATTCGACGAGCAGCAGACGTACTGGTCGCCATCGCTGATATAAGCCACCTCCGGATGTCCTGCCTGTTGTAAATGACCCTCAGGATCGTCGACAGCCCTGGCCGCGATCTCGTCAACCTTCCCGGATAGAAGTGCTCGCCGGACAAAACTGTTCCCGGTTTCTCCCCCTCCATCAAAGACTTGCGCCCCGATACAGAGTTGGGGCGGCGGCGAACGGCTGTCGATCGGAGCGATAACCCCGGATAGGACCCAGTCCTTGTGTTCAGATATTGCCGTGGAGATTCTGCTTGATTCTCTTTTTTAATTAAGTTTTATCTTATGAGTGCAAAGGAAATATCTTATAGATATTGGGTTTTCGTTAAATATATTATTTCGCGAGAATTCGTGAGTGCGTATCTTTCTCGATTGGTGATCATAAATATTTATTTAACTTGGAGTCTGTGCTGGTGAAAGGCAGATGAAGGGTTGGGCTGGGGGTAAGAGGAACATAATTGAATTAAGAAACAGGCACGCTTTTCGGCTTTGGCCCAAGGCAAAGGATTTTTAATCGTAGTCTTGTTTTTAGTGGCGAGAGAGTCTCTCGTTAAAATGCGGCGATCAGTTTAGACGTGAAGGCTCACTCTAATAAACCTTAAGGATATCGTATGTTTTCTGCCTCGCCTTACACCAGGATCTTCTGGGATGAATATATTATCAAGCCGCAGTCATGCGAATATAACCTGGTTCTGGATCAGGACATCGAAGGTGATCTGGATTTAAACAGGCTGTGTTTGGCCGTAGAGGGTATAAGTCGAGACTATATTCTGTTTAATCATGTTCTCGATGAAAAAGATGGACAGCTTTTCTGGGTGAAAGCCGATAACCCCATAACCCTCGAGTATTTCGATTCACCCTGCGATGCCCAATCCCTGGTACGTACTCCCTTTGACCTCCGCCAAGGGCCTCTCTGTCGCTTCCATCTGATCAAGACTGGCGAACGACGTTACAACTTTCTTGTCGTCGTACACCACGTGCTACTGGATGGCCTGTCTGGCGACGAGTTTTATGCCTTGTTATCTGAATATTACAACAAGGGCCCGCTTGGGCTCGCGCCGGCAGAGGCGTTTAGTGATCTCCTCGATTTATATGCGCGCTATGAAGATGACGTTGCTCAATTGCGTGGGCGGTTTGACTCGACCGGGTTCTGGCGCGACTTGTTGTCTGGTTGTCCGCGGCGTGCCGAGTTGCCCTGCATATCCTCCGGACAGAGGCAAGAGACAGCGGGCGAAGTGCGTTTTGATGTCTCGTTCGCCGACTGGCGAGATCTGAAGGCCGGGATCAAATATGCCAATCATTTTCTAATATTCAAGACGTTGTGGGCGATCTTGATTGCCCGTCAGACGGGGCAGGAAAAAGTTTGCATCGCCTATCCTGTCGCAGCGGAAGGAGGGGAAAAAGTCTATTATGGCGGGCAGGTGAATACCGCGGTATTTCCCTTGGCGTTACTTGCTGATTCGAACTTTTCAAGCTTGTATAAAACGACCCTCGACTATACGAAAAAACTTAAGGTCTCGGGACGGCTGCGCCACTCCAAGTTGCCGGTTCATTACATGCTCAGCGAGAGTCCGGTTGCCGAATTGAACGTCAGTTTTTCCCAGGGTTTTCTGAAGAATTTTCCGTTGACATTTGATGGTTGCCGGGCACAGGTCAATCATCGCTTCAATGACGACCTGGCAGGCACTGAATTGTTGTTGGAGTATCAGCAGTCGAAAGACGCCTTTGAGTTCAGGCTCAGGTATGACGCGAATCTATTCGACGCGGTACAAATGGCTGAACTCGCGGAGCAATACCAACATTTGCTGTGGTCGTCACTAAGCGAGCCGGATCGGCCGCTTTCCACGCTGCCATATTTATCCGAAGAGCAGGCGCAGCGTCTAGAAAATCAATCCAATAACGACAGTGAAGTGCCGCTGGAGCACGTCACGACGCTGTTCGCCGGTTTTGAGGAAAATGCCCGTCTTTACCCCACGCGGATGGCATTGGTCGACAGCCGGCAGGCATTCAGTTATGGGGAGCTCGCGCAGCGTAGCAGCGGCCTGGCGCGTAGGTTGCGTGAGGAATATCTGCGTATTTGCGGCGAGGAAATGCCGGCCGATACCTTGATCCCCTTGTATGTGCAGCGGGGGGCCAACGCAGTCGTGGCCATGCTGGCAATCATGAAGGCTGGCGCGGCCTATGTGCCTTTGGACCCTTACGCCCCCGCGCAACGGCTGGCGTATATCCTGAGCGATGTGGGCAGCCCCATTGTCTTGACCGAAACGGCTCTTGAGAACTCATTGAAGGAAAGTACGGCCGATAGCTACTGCCTGCTGATCGATCGGCCGGGAGACCGAGTGTCTGGCAAAGAGCCGATACTGCTTCCCGAGGTGAGCGGCGAGCAGTTGGCTTATGTCATTTATACCTCCGGGACAACAGGGAAGCCCAAAGGCACGCTGTGCGAACATCGGGGTGCCGCGAACATGATTCTGGGTCATGGCCGCCGGCTGCTGAGTCGTGAGCAGGGTGTTCTGAACTGTCTGCAATTTGCCACCCTGGCCTTCGACGCGCATGTGTTCGAAGTCTTCATCGCTCTTAACAACGGGCATCGCCTGTGTATCGCCAGCGAACCCCAGCGCCTGGATCTTGAGCTGCTCACCGCGCAGATGCGCGAGTGGCAAATCAACTTCTGCCTTCTGCCGCCCGCACTGCTGGGTCCCCGTCCTCTATTGCCGGACTCTCTGCGTTGCCTTGCCGTAGGCGGGGAGTCGACTTCGCAGGATGTGCTCGATCACTATCTGGCGGCGGGTTTGCGGGTTGCCAACCTGTATGGGCCCACCGAAGCCTCGGTCAGTGTGAGCATCAACCTGTATCGAAATAATGGTGCCCGCAATATTGGCCTGGGCATTGCCAATATGCGCTGCTACGTGGTGGATGAGCATTTTCACCCGCTGCCATTGGGGGTTGAAGGCGAGCTTTGCCTGGCGGGAGTCGGCCTTGCCCGCGGTTATCTCAATTTGCCGGAACTGACGGCCTCGGCGTTTATCGAAAACCCCTTCAGCCAGGATCCGGACTACCGTCGGCTGTATCGCACCGGCGATCGTGTGCGGCGCCTGGCTGATGGCAGCCTGGAATACTGTGGCCGAGCGGACCAGCAGGTGAAAATTAACGGTTACCGCATCGAGTTGGGTGAGATCGAGAGTGTGATGCGTGCCGTGCCGGGAGTGGCCGAAGCACTGGTCACGGCGCGCAAGGAGCCTGCGCCGCAGCTTCAGGCCTGGTTCGTCGTCGCTTCCGGCAGCGATCTGACGGTCGAGGGGTTGTGGCGGCAGTTGAGTACCCAATTGCCGGCCCACATGGTGCCAACGGCGATGATGGCGATCCCGAGGATCCCGCTGACGGTCAGTCGAAAAGTGGATTACCGAGCGTTGCCCGAGCCGGCGATGATCGATCAGAGTGTCCCTTTCCGCGCGCCTGGCAATGAGTTGGAAAGCCGGTTGCTGGCGTTGTTCAACCGCCTGCTTGGTAGCCACGCAGGCATTGACCATCACTTCTTCCGCTTGGGCGGCAACTCGATTCTGGCGATCAGGTTGTGCCATGAAATCTATAAGGCCCTTGGCATAAAAGTATCGGCGCTGACACTGAACCGGTATCCGACGGTGGCGCTGCTGAGTGAGCATCTTGCCCAGCAAGAGCGGACGCTGTCGGAACCCTCGATCGCAAGGAGCGGGCGCAGCGAGGCGCGGCTGTCTTTCCAGCAGTCGCGCTTGTGGTTTATGGAGAATCTGTCGGGTGGCGCCACGCATTACCTGTCGCCGGTGCTGTTGCAGCTGTCCGCCGATGCCGACTGCGCGACCTACATCAAAAGTTTACAGGCGGTGGTGGCTCGTCATCAGGTGCTGCGGAGCCTGATTCGCCAGGATGAAACGGGCGAGGCGTATCTGCATGTCACCGAGCAGGAGCTGGCGGTACCGATCCATTCGGTGACGCAAGTGCAGTTCACTGCCTGCCTGCAACAGGCGCTGCAGCAGCCGATTGACCTGCTGCGCGATCTGCCGTTGCGGGCAGCGATCTACCGCTACCGGAATGAGGTCGGGGCAGAGGTTACGGTGAGTCTTCTGGTGTTCCATCACATTGCTTTCGATGGCTGGTCAATGGACGTGCTGCTGCGGGAGCTGGCGGCGCTTTATCAATATTTCCTCGGGCAAACGGAACAAGCTCCCCCGGCGCTTGATGTGCAATATCTCGACTATGCGGTTTGGCAGCGTGAGCAGTCCGATGACCGGGCCAGTGCCGAGGCCCTGGCATTCTGGGATCAGGCGCTGGATGGCTACCAGCAGCTGGATATTGCTCCGGATTACCTTCGCCCCACGTTTTTTGATGCACGCGGCAGTCACTGCGAGGTCCTGCTGACTGCATCCTTGGTGGCAGCACTCGAGTCGTTGGCCCGCAAGGAAGGGGTTACGCTGCATGCCGTGCTGTTGGCCGGCTTCACCCTGTTACTGGCACGTTATACCAACCAGGATGACATCGTGGTGGGGACACCGTTGGCCAACCGCAGCCAGCCGGAGTTGGAAAGCCTAATCGGCTTTTTCGTCAATAGCTTGCCGCTGCGCAATCGGGTGCCTGACGAACTCTCGGTGTGCGAGTTTATCCGCCAGGTCGCGGCCAATACGGCGCAAGTGCAACAACATCAGAGCTTTCCGCTGGAGCAACTGGTGGATCGCCTGGGAGTGCCACGGGACTTTTCGCGGCATCCACTGTTTCAGGTGATGTTCGCTCTGGAAAGCACGGTGGGCGCCGCTTGCCCGGATTGGCTTTCGGTGGTGGATCTGAGTGCGTATGAGCAAACGGCCAAGTTCGACTTGACCCTCACGTTGACGCCCGTTGCCGGGCGGATCAATGCCCGGTTTAACTTCGCCACCGCGCTGTTCAGCCAGGACACGATCAGTCGCCTGGCCGGCTACTACGTCACGGTCTTGCAGCAGATGGTCGAGGGGGCCGAGCAGCCGCTGAGAAGCCTTGGCCTGGCGAGCGCCGCGCACATGCAGACGCAGCTTGCGATGGCTGAGGAGCGGCGTTTCGAGTATTCGTTCGAGCGTACTCTGCAGCACGATTTCATCCGTTACGCGCAGCAGCATCCGCAGGCCGTGGCGGTGATCGATGAGCTGGGTGAAATGACCTATGGAGAGCTGTATCTGGCGGCCCTGACGCTGTCTACCCAGTTGCGCTTGCAGGGCGGCATGACAGGTGAGGCGATTGCGATACTCGCGGACAAGGGACGCCTGCAGCCTGTGGCGATACTGGCGGCGCTGATGTGTGGCAAAGCCTTCCTGCCGATGGATAAAGGCTGGCCGTTGCAGCGCCGCCTGGGCGTGATGGCCCAGGCGAGCATCAATACCCTGTTGAGCAGCGAGCCATGGGAGACGTCGCAGATCAATGTCGTCAGCCTGAGCGCCACAGGGCAGGCCCTCACGCAACCACCGCCGGCGCGGCTCTTGCCTGCCGTCGATGCCGCTGCGGACAGCCTGGCCTATATCATCTTTACCTCTGGTTCTACAGGCACGCCAAAAGGCGTGGCGATCGAGCATCGCAGTGTGGTGAATATGCTCGAAGGTACCCGTCGTTATTTCGCTATCGACGCGTACGACCGCAGCCTGGCCCTCAGCGCGCTGAGTTTCGACCTGGCCATTTTTGACATCTTCAGCCCTCTTTCAGTGGGGGGCGCGGTCGTCATGCCGGCCGAGAACGATCGGGTCAACCCGCAGGCCTGGTATCAATCGATCATCAACCATCGCGTTACGGTGTGGCTGAGCGCGCCCGCGCTGCTGGAGCTGTTGCTGGACTATGTCGGCAATGCCGGACTTCTCTCCGGCCCGGTACCCGCGTTGCGCGCGGTGATGGTAGGGGGGGACTGGATTGCCACGTCATTGCCTGAACGCTGTCGGCAGTGGGCCCCGCACAGCCGTTTCTGCAGCGCCGGTGGCGCAACGGAGGCGGCGGTCTTCTCGATTCTTTATGAGGTCCCGCCGGAGCCAGTCCGGTCGGTCAGCATTCCGTATGGCAAGCCGTTGCCACACGAGCGTTTCTATGTTCTGGATACCGAAATGCGACCGCTGCCTGTGGGGGTGAAAGGCGAGATGTATATCGCCGGTGAAGGGTTGGCGCGCGGCTATTACGCGGATGCACAGCGCACCGCCGACAGCTTCTTCTGGCATGAGCACTTGCAGGAACGCGTCTACCGTACCGGGGATGCCGGGCGTTTCCTCAGCGACGGCAACCTCGAGTTCATGGGGCGGATAGACCAGCAAGTCAAAATCAACGGTTACCGCATTGAACTGGGGGAAATCGAGAACATCACGCTGTCCTATCCCGATATAACCATGTGTTGCGTGGTATTGATTCAGCATCCGCAACCTTATCTGGCGGCCTACTTGGTCGCTACCAAGGCGGTGGACATTCAAGCGCTGAGTCAGTATCTGCGTGGTGAGTTGCCGCAATACATGCTGCCAAAGGCGTTTATCCAGCTGGACAGCATGCCGCTGACAGAGAACGGCAAGATCGCCCGAAAATCGCTGCCGCTCCCCGAGAGCGAACAACGCCCCCTGGTCGCCGCCGAGAGTGATCTGGAGCGCGAGTGCTGCCTGATCTGGGGGGGATTGTTGAGGTTGGAGCGCGTCAGCGTGGAAGACAACTTCTTCTCCCTGGGCGGCAACTCCATTCTGGCAATCCAGGCCTGTTACCAGATCAGCCGCAGGTTACGGAGGGAGGTCACCCTGGGCGAACTGGGGCAATATCCGACGATCCGCGCCTTGTGCCGTTACCTCAAGCTTAACGGCAATGAGTCCGGGCCTTTGCTGATTCCGGCGCTGCAGCGTGATACCTGGCCACTGTCGTTCTCGCAGATGCAGCTGTGGTTTATCGAGAAGCTCAACGGTGGCAGCAATCTGTACCACGTACCGATGCTGTTCCGCCTGAGCGCCGAGGTCGATCTGAGCGCTTATCGCCAGAGCCTGAAGTCCATCGTTGCCCGCCATCACGTGCTGCGCAGTGTCATTTGCCAGCCGTCGGCTCTTACCGCATTGTCGAAGTTGACCGACAACGAGTTGCGGGTGCAGCAGTTGCGGCTCGATGCCGCTGGCTGGCAACAACAGTTGCTCGGCGACATTGACCGGCCATTTGCTCTCGATTCGGAAATTCCCCTCAGAGCCAGTCTCTATGAGGTCCGCCAGCCTGACGGCAGTACGATCTTGTACAGCCTGATTGTCGTGCATCACCTGGCCTTCGATGGCTGGTCACAAAACCTGTTCCTGGAGGAGTTGCAAAACCTCTATGAGTCGTACCGACGAGGTCAGCAACCGACATTGCCGGACCCGCTCCTACAATATGGAGATTACGCTTGCTGGCAGCGTGAATACCTCGATTCGGCTCGGTTGTCAGAACTGAAAACCTTCTGGCAGCACCAACTGCAGGGCTGGCAAACGCTGGAGATGCCGCTCGATTTTGTGCGGCCGGCGCAGTTTGACCACCGCGGGGCCAACCATGGCATTGTATTGCCCGAGGCGCTGATGGCTCGGGCCGAGCAGTTCATTCGACGGGAAGGCGTAACGCCTTTTGCGCTTTTCCTGTCGGCATTCAATCTGCTGCTCAGCTGTTTCAGCGGCCAGCAGGATGTTCTGGTCGGTACGCCGGTAGCCAACCGACCGACGACAGAAACCCGATCGGTAGTGGGTTTCTTCGTCAATACCCTGCCGTTGCGCACGCAGATCAACGACGAGATGCCGTTGTCCGAGTACGTGCGCGAAGTCTTCAAGTCTGTGCTTCAGGTGCAGAAGTATCAGAGCCTGCCGCTGGAGCAGTTGATCGATGCTCTGCAGGTACCACGCGATCTGTCGCGGCATCCGCTATTCCAGGTGCTGTTTGTGCTGGAGGATGACGGGCAGACCCCGAAGTTGCCTGATTGGCTGGAGCCGCAAAGCCTGATGGAGCAGTACCAGGCGGCAAAGTTCGACCTGACCCTGAACATACAGAAAGAAGGTGAGCGCGTGCAGGCCGTATTCAACTACGCGACCGCGCTCTTCACTGCCCCAACCATGAGCTGCCTGTCTCGGTACTATCTGCGCATTCTTGAACAGATCGTCGGGGAGGGGCATTTGCGGATCAATCAGCTGGAACTGGTACCCGCTGTAGAGGTCCGGCGGCAGCGCGAAGCCTGGAAGTCCTGCCCGCCAGCCTATGATTTCGAACGGGCGATCCATCACGATTTTATCCAGCATGCCCGGCAGCAGCCGCGAGCCATTGCGATTATCGACGGCCTTGGCGAGCTGACTTACGGTGAGTTGTATCAGGCTGCTCTGACTCTGTCGTTGCAACTGCGCCAGCATGTGGACATGGACGCCGAGACCATTGCGGTCATGGTCGACAAAGGTCGGGCCCAGATCATCGCGGTGCTGGCGATCGTGATGTCCGGCAAGGCTTACCTGCCACTGGACAGCTCCTGGCCGGAAGGTCGGCGGCGGGATGTTCTCAGGCAGTCGCAAACCCGGGTGGTGTTCAGCAGCAAGCCATGGAAGGAGGAACCCGAGGCCAGGCTGCTATTGATCGATCCATACGGTGCGGTTGCCATGTTACCCGCCGCGAGTATGGGTGAACCCATGCTCCCCGACGCGTCTGAACTCGCCTATGTCATCTTTACTTCAGGTTCTACCGGTGTCCCCAAGGGCGTCGCCATTGAACATCGGGGGGCGGTGAACAGCATTGTCGACACCATTCAACAGCTCAATCTCAATGCCCTGGATCGTGGCCTGGCCCTTAGTGCTCTGAGTTTTGATATTTCGGCGTTTGATATTTTTGGCCTGCTGTCGGTGGGTGGCACCATGGTGATGCCATCGGAAGCGGAGCGTTACCAACCGGATGCCTGGCATCGTTTGATGGTGACCCATGGGGTGACGTTCTGGAACTCCGCGCCTTCGGTGATGACATTGCTGGTGGAGTACCTCGAATCCGTCCAGGCCGATGAAAATGGCTGGCCGATGCTACGTACGGCGGTATTGGTAGGGGAGGTGATTGCCAAACCGCTACCGGCGCGTATCCGCCAATGGAACCGAGGTTGCAGGGTGGTCAGTGCCGGCGGCGCGACGGAAAGTTCCATCTGGTCGATTCTCTACGACATTCCGGATGCTCCGATACTGGCGCCGAGCGTGCCTTATGGCAAAGCCATGGCGCATCAGCGCTTTTATGTACTGGACAGCCACATGCGCTTGCTGCCGCCTTGCTTGCCCGGCGAGCAGTACATCGGTGGGGCAGGCGTTGCCCGAGGCTATTTCCGCAATGAGCCGATAACCCGGGAGCGATTCATCTACCACCCTGAACTGGACGAGCGGCTTTACCGGACCGGGGACGCGGGACGTTATCTACCTGACGGTAACCTGGAGTTCATGGGGCGCATGGACTTCCAGGTGAAAATCAATGGCTACCGGGTCGAGTTGGGGGAGGTGGAAAGCCAGGCTCTGGCCTTTGACCCGATAAAATCCTGCTGCGCCATCGTCTGCAAGGATGAAGTTCAAGAGCGTCTGGCGTTGTACTACGTCTGTGACGAGCCGCTGGTGGAGTCCGAGCTGCTGGAGTCCATGAGTCAGCGGTTACCGCTGTACATGATCCCGACCGTCTTGATACGCCTGCCGGCGCTGCCTTTCAACTCCAGCGGCAAGCTGGATCGCAAGGCGTTGCCCGCCCCCGGGCAGAGAGAGCAGAACCACTACGTCGCACCCGCCAATGGACTGGAACAGCAATTGTGCGAGCTGTGGCAGGTCACCCTGAAGCGCGAGCAGGTCGGTATGGCGGATGACTTCTTCAGGTCGGGAGGCACTTCGCTCATGGCGATCTCGGTCTGCATGAAGATGTCGGAGTTGCTGAAAACCTCGATCCCTGTCGTCAGGCTTTTCCAGTGCCGTACGTTGAGAAACCTGTTGGCGGTCACTGAAAGTGGCCTGGTGATACCGTTGAATCCGGCAGAGAGCGGCGCGCCAGTGTTGTGGATGATTCATCCGGCCCTGGTTGGGGCCGAAGTCTTCTATCCCCTCGCGCAGGAGTTCCAGGGCAGGATGAACTGTCAGGGCATCGATAATCACAACCTTTATCACCAGCCGACGATCAGCTCACTTGGGGCGCTGGCTGACCGGTACCTGGATGAAATGATTGTCAATGGACTGCAGGTGGATACCGGCAGGGTGCATATCCTTGGCTGGTCGCTGGGCGGGTTGATTGCCCTGGAAATTGCCGCCAAGTTGGAGCAACGGGGAGCTACCGCTGTTTCGCTCTATCTGCTCGATAGCTTCTACCAGCAGGGCACGGCGGAGATTCCGCTTGCCGCACTGCTGCCAGTGCTGGGGCTTACGGGAGCCGCCGCCGAACGTGCCCGGAGGGTCGCCGAAGTGGAGGAGCAGTTGTCGCAAGGGCAGTTGAGCGTCAAATTGCAGGCGACGACGGTCACGTTGTTCAAGGCGATGCAGGCCAATCCGCAGTTGCCGGGCTCTGTGATGAAGTCGCTTGTTGCTGTCACGGATAACGGGTTGGGCGCGGCTTGCTCGCAGCTGAGCGTCGTCCCGCTTGCCTGCCATCATCACAACATTCTGGAATCCAGCGACGAGATCATCAGGGTCATGACCGGATCAATAATCTGAGAAGGAAGCTCGGCAGCGGCCATGTGGGTCGCTGCCGGTCCTGAAAAGAGCCACGGTATGACAAGATGATTGGACTTGACCCCATCGAGCTGGCAACGCATTTCATTACGGACGGCATCGGCATGGTCTGTCTCCTGCTGGACAGAGGCCGTATTGATCTGGGGCAGTTATTGCAACATGGTGCTGAACTGCCTGTAGACATTCAACATAGTGTGCACACGAGGAGAGTCGAGTACCTGGCGGGCCGCTATTGTGCCCGCCAAGCGCTTGGCCAGCTGGGAGCCGCTACATGGGCAGTAGGGCGCAAGGCCGATGGTGCACCCGACTGGCCCGAGGGCGTTCTGGGCAGTTTGTCTCATACGGAGGAACGGGTTATTGCCTGCGTGGCGTGGCAGTCCGAATGGAGCGGGCTGGGTATCGACATCGAAAAGATCGTGGGTACAGAGATGCTCCTGTCGCTGGAACATCTGGTCTTCACCCAGACGGATAAATTGCAGATGCAGGCATCGCACTTGAACTTACTTGAAACCGCTACGCTGATCTTCTCCGCAAAAGAGGCGTTTTATAAGTTTATCCATCCACAAACGTATGCCCGTCTGGACTTTAAGGATGTGTCTCTGCAGGCAATGGATAGTGACGGGTTTACCATCGAGCTTCATAAGGATCTTGGCGCGCCCTGGGGAAAGGGTAGGCGGGTGCGAGGGAGTTACCTGTTCGAGTCGAACCATGTAATTACCCTCATCGCCAAGTCCAGGACTCATCCTGATAGTTAATTCTGAGTGAGTCAAAATGTCGCAGGGGGGGGTACTAAAAGCGCGGAGGATATATCAGATGAATAAGAAAGACGGATCACTGGGTAGTGATCCGTCTTTTCCGTTTATTCCGGCATGGCCCAGGATTGCAGTTTGTAACCTTCCTGGCTCAGTTCGGCGCGGGCCTGTTTCAGCAGGTCTTCCAGTTGCGCCGGGTCGGAGTAGGCGCTGCTTGGAATCTGTTTGCGGCCAATACGGGTATTGGTGCGGTCGATGACGGTCAGGCTCAGTTCGCCGTTACCGTCTTGTGGGGCCCAGGCGACGCATTGGAATGGCTGGAATGCGCGGTCGGCGATCAAAAGTGCTTCGTTGATACGGAGCGGGGCGTTCATGGGGTCTTCTCTCTATGTGCCCAATCAAATGATGTGCCGTCGGTTGGGCTTACCGTTCGGCTGGTTACTTGTACTGATGTCTCGAACCAGGGATCAGGTCACATAGAAAGACCAGAATTTACAACTTTTGTTCACACCCGCGATGCAGAGCCTTCTTTTGAAAGCTGAATGAAAGATTGGCGCACGGAATTAAACCAGGCTTTTGGATCCATGTAACAGTTAGTCCAAATGGTGATTGGCGCTATAAACAATCGATACAAGACCCCCGTCAAGTAATTGCTAATGTTACAGCCAGGTTTGCCAAACTACTGTTTCTAATAACTTTTCCTCTTTTTGGCGCCAAGGAACAGTCATGCTTGAAGCGACCGCCTTACGCCGCCTTTTAGTGGTTGACCCGTGCGACGATTGCCATCGTCTGCTGCCTGGATTACGCACGGCGGGCTGGGATGTCGACAGTTGTGACCTGGAGGCGGCCGTCGATCGCGGCTGTGACGTCGGCTTGCTGCGTTTGCAGGCTTTTCACCTGGAGCGACCGGAAGCGGTCAAGGACCTGATCAGCCGCAGCGGCACCGAGTGGATCGCGGTGCTCAGCCCGGAGGTGCTGCGCCTGCAGAAAGTCGGCGATTTCGTCTGCGAGTGGTTTTTCGATTTCCACACCCTGCCGTTCGATGTCTCGCGGGTCCAGGTGACCCTCGGGCGGGCCTTCGGCATGGCCCGCCTGCGTGGCCAGGGGCACATCCATGTCGCTCAGCCCGAGCATGAGTTGCTGGGCGACAGCCGACCGATCCGCGACTTGCGCAAACTCTTGAGCAAACTGGCGCCCACCGAGTCGCCGGTGCTGATTCGCGGCGAAAGCGGTACCGGCAAGGAACTGGTGGCCAGGACCCTGCACCGCCAGTCGCAGCGCCACAGCAAGCCCTTCGTGGCGATCAACTGTGGGGCGATCCCCGAGCACCTGATCCAGTCCGAACTGTTCGGCCATGAGAAGGGCGCGTTCACCGGCGCCCATCAACGCAAGGTCGGGCGTATCGAGGCGGCCCATGGCGGTACGCTGTTTCTCGACGAAATCGGCGACCTGCCGCTGGAGCTGCAGGCCAATCTGTTGCGCTTTTTGCAGGAAAAACACATTGAACGCGTGGGCGGCAGCCAGCCGATCCCGGTGGATGTACGGGTGCTGGCGGCGACTCACGTCGACCTCGAGGCGGCGATCGACAAGGGGCGCTTTCGCGAAGACCTGTATTACCGCCTGAACGTGTTGCAGGTGGTTACCGCACCATTGCGCGAACGGCATGGCGATATCGGCATGCTGGCCAGCCATTTTTCCCACTTCTATAGCCTGGAGACCGGGCGCCGGCCGCGCAGTTTCAGCGAGGACGCACTGGTGGCCATGGGCAAGCACGACTGGCCGGGCAATGTCCGTGAGCTGGCCAACCGGGTGCGGCGCGGCCTGGTGCTGGCCGAGGGCCGGCAGATCGAGGCCCGGGACCTGGGGCTGCTCAGTCCGCAGGCCAGCATCGCGCCCATGGGCACGCTGGAGGACTACAAGCACCGGGCCGAGCGCCAGGCCCTGTGCGATGTGTTGAATCGGCACAGCGACAACCTGAGTGTCGCGGCCAGGGTGCTGGGCGTATCGCGCCCGACCTTCTACCGGTTGCTGCACAAGCATCAGATCCGCTAGGGCGGTGCGACGAAAAGGCCCGCGGCGAGGTGATCGCCGCGGGCCTTTTTTTGCCTGGTGTTTAGAAGTAGTAGGGGAATTTCAGGCTGAAGGTGAAATCCGGCGCATCGTCGGTCAGGCCGATGGACAGGTTGGGCACTATGGTCAGGTTGTCGGTGGCCGCCACGGTCATGCCGACGTTGAAGTAACCGGCGTTGGCATCGCTGGACACCACGGACTGCCAGTCGCCGCCGTCTTCCTTGAGCTTGCTCTTGCGCTGGACCAGGTCCGAGAAGGAGAACGACATACTCATCTTCTCGTTCAGGGCGAAGGCGATGCCCATGCCGATCTGGAAGCTGTCGCCGAGCTTGACCTTGCCCGGGGTCTTCAGGTTGACCGTGGAGCTGATGTCGTCGAAGGATTCTTCCAGGTTGTGGGTGTAGGAGAGGGTACCGAACAGCACCGCCGGGTCGAAGGTCTTGACCAGTGTGATACCGGGGGTGATCGACCAGACGCCGTTACCGGTCGGCAGGTCATCCGGGACGAACAGGTTGGTGTTGTCCTGGACCTGGCGCAGCTTGATGCCGAACGGCTCTTCGCCGGTCGGCGCCTTGACGCGCAAGGACAACACCGCGTCCGGGGTATTGACCGACTCGTCGAGGAACTTGTAGGCGATGCCGAAGTTCACGTCGCCGAGGGTCGGGTCCTTGGACACGGTTTTTTCGCTGGTGACGCCCGCCGCGCCGTTCTGGGCGCCGCCGGACTGGTAGGTCGACTCGCGGTAGATCACCGGCACGTTGACATCGAACTGCCAGCGGTTGTCCAGGTTGTAGCGGGCCGTGAGGTCGAGGGTCCAGTTGTCGGCCTTGATCCGGTCCAGGTTGATGTTGCCGAGGAAGATCGAATCCAGCGCCAGGAAGCCGTTGAGAATCAGCTGCCGGGTGTCGTAGCGGGAGTAGGTCAGGCCGGTCTCGACACTGAACTTGCCGCCGCCGAAGAAGCCGCTGGCTTCGTCGTACAGGTTGGACACGCTCTGTGCCGGTTGCGAATCATCCCTGAGCGATTCCCCGTAGGAGCTACCGCCGGCCGGGGTCGGGCCTTTGCTCGTGGTCCCGGCCACCTGCTGGTTGCCACGCATGTCCGCTGGCGACTTGGCCAGGCGTTTCGGTGGTGGCGCCGCCGGTTGCTCCTCGACCTGGCGTACCCGTTGTTCCAATACCGCCAGGGCTTTCTGCTGCACTTCGTAACGTTGCTTGAGCTCCAGTAATTCTTGTTTCAGGGCCTCTACGTCGGCATCAGGCGCTGCCTGCAGCAGTGCAGCCGGGAAGAGCGTGCTCAAACATACAACTGCGCGCAGCGAGACTGATCGATACATGAGTAAGCCGTCCCTTTGAGCCTAATGATCGAGAATCAGCGTAGTTCAATATCCCAGGTTGCGAAGGCCCTTGAGCTGGGTCAGGTTGCAATCCAACGCGCCAGTACTCGCCCCGTTATTGTTGAGCACCACGTTCAGTTGGGTCATGTTGCTGACCAGGTTGCTGTCGCCCAGCAGGCGGGTGTTCTGCAGCAAGCCGCCCTGGGCCACTTGTTGCACGGCCGAGCCCTGGTTGTTATTGGCCTGGATGGCCATCTGGATGCCGCCACCGGTGGCGGACACGGCCACGCTGCCCGCGGCGTTGCTGCCGCTGATGGTTTGCCCGCTCATCAATAGCTGGCCTTGCGCCGGCACCAGCGCCGGAGCATGGCTGGCTTCCTTGACGTCGATGGAAACGTTGTTATAGGCGCTATTGCGGTCGCCCGCCGCGCGCACGCTCTGGGTCACACCCTGGGTGGTGGCCAGGCCCGCGCCGCCGATCACGTTGCCCGAGCCCTGGGTCGGCGTCGAGCCGTTGCCGGTTTCGGTGATCGTGGAGACATAGAATTCCGGCTTGATCGTCGATTGCTGGATCTGCATCGAGGTCGTGGCGCCGATCAGATCGCCCGAGGCGTTGCGCCAGGTGCTGCTCATGACAATGCCGAAGCTGATGATCCGCCCCGGCATGACGTAGCGACCGCGGAGCTCGGAGAGTTCCTGGTCCTTGATTTCTATAGGCTTGAACCCTGCGTTGGCGTACGCAGGAAAACTTGTGACCAGGCAGGCAGCGGCCAGCCAGTAAGCGCTTTTCATCTGCTGCTCCCGGAGCATCCTGCCCCTTTATCCTTAGGGCGACCCTAGAAGAAGTCGCTCTGAATGAAACCGAATTCCATCAGTTCTGCGTCTTTGACCGGGTTGAAGGTATCCAGCTTGTTCTTTGCGGTCAGCGGGTTGGGCGGGTCGAGCAAGGCGTTGGCCTTGTCGTAGCCGGGGCCGACGATGGCGAAGACGATACCGTTCCAGCCTTTGACAAAGTCTTCGTGGGAGTAGCGTTTATGGCCGAGGACGGGGTCGCCGATATAGACCCAGTCTTTGTATGCCCGCTGCATGACCACGAAGTGCTTGTAACCACGAATGTCCATCAGTACCACCACCGGAATGGAGACCGCCTGCAGTTTGTCGGGAGGTATCCGGTAGCCCCGGGCGCGCATGCCGATGCTTTCCAGGTAGCGCTTCATGTCCAGCATGGAGAAACCCTGGGTACGCACAAGGTCCTGGTCGGCGGTGGCCAGCATGCCCTTGATGACCTGCTCCTCATCGACGTCGAGCCAGTAGGCCTGGCGCAGTACCGTCGCCAGCGCGGCGGCGCCGCAACTGAAGTCGGTTTTCTGCTCGACCAGGTCGGCGAATTTGCGCTCCCGCACGCTTTGCACCTGCTTGTACACCAGGTTTCCGCCCGGCAATACGGCCACTGGCATCTGTGCGGCCTGAGCCAGGCCCGTCAGACAAAGCAAAAGGGAGAAGGTCGCCATTCGCATGATCGCTACGCCTTGTGGGACTGTGGAAAAGCCCCGTTTCCGGGGCTTTCGTCACGCTCGTGATTACAGGCAGGCTCTGCAGCCGGCAGCGATGGACAGCGAGTTGCTTTGTTGGTTGCCGACACCCGCCGAGACGTTGGCGCCGCCGTTGCCGGAGAAGCCGTTCATCGAGCCAGACATCGACGCGTTGTTGATCACAGGGTTTTTCCAGCCGTCTTTGGTCAGCACTTGCTTCGTCCAGACGCCGGAAAGTTCGATCGTGCCTTGTTCCTTGAAGGTGAACTTCTGATCGTCGTTATCGTAGCCACCACTACGATCGCCGTAGCCATGATGACCACCGCCATGGTGATCGTCGTCGCCCTGGATCTTGCCGTAGCCGGTGCCTTTGTAGGTGCCGGAGGCATTGAACTCACTGGTAAGGGTGTCTTTTTTGTAGGTACGCACACCCTTGTTGTCCACGTCCAGGCCAGTGACGGTCTGGTCGGCCGAAGCCGATGCGGTCGCTACGCGTCCGCCGGATACGGCGATTGCCAGGTTGTTTTTCTGTTGGTTGAGGTCGCCGGCGGTGACGTTGATGCCGATGTTGCCGGAGCCGCCGTTGCCAGCATTGTCGAGTGTTGCGTTGTTTTGCGTGGACCAGTTTTTCACCGTGTTGTTGGTGTTGGTCTGGGTAGCGCTGGAAGTGGCTACCGCGCTGCCGAAGATGAAGCTTTCATCGGCGGTGGCCAGGGCGACGGCGTTGTCTTGTTGGTTGCCGGCGCCGGCAGCCACGTTGGCGCCCATGTTGCCGTTGGAGTTGTTCATCGAGTCGCTGGCGTCGGCGTTGTTGTTGGTGCCGCGGTTGCTGACGCTGTTGCCCGAGCTGAACTGCTCATCGGTTACGTTGGCCGCGGCGCCGGCGGTGATTTGCAGCTTGGTTTTGAGGTCTAGACCGTCGTGGCCTCCATGACCGCCATGACCGCCATGACCACCGTGGTGACCATTGTGACCGCCATGGCCACCGTGGCCGCCATGACCGCCGTGACCTCCGTGATTGTCGTCGTTGCCCGCATGTGCGGCGATCGCCATGACTGCGGCGAGGGCAAAAACCAGTGGCTTGAGAGCCATTGTAGGTTTCATGGTGTTTCTCCGTGCTTATTTAGTTGGTTAAGTGTTGGTACCTTCCAGTCGCACTGCTGCGGGTCAGTCAGCGACCCGTATGCTCAGGGTGTTAGCCATTCGGTTCCCCACCCCGGCACTCTGGTTCACCTGAATCACTCCCCGGCTGCCGGTGAAGGCCTGGTCGCTGGTAACGACCTGGCGGCTGCCTTTGGAAGCGTCAGTTGCTCCCGAGCCTGGTAACAGCGCCACGTTCTGCTGGGACAGGACGCTGTCGTCGATGCTTTGCGGCTGGGCACTGATGCTCACCCGCATTGCGTTGACCATCTGGTTGTTGGCCCCGGCTCCCTGGTTCACGCCCAGGACCCCGTTGCCGTTGCTGAAAGCGTTGCCGCCGATGCTGCTGGTGGCGTCGATCGCGCTGCTGGCCGGCGTGCCGAGCTTCTGCCGGACCACGGTGGTGGCCTGGGCGTCGGTGCCGATGGCGATGGCGCGCGTGTTGGTCTGTTGCTGCTGGTCGCCGGCGGCCTGGTTGACGTTGAAGTTGCCGTTGTAGCGGGCGCCGGAGTTGTGAAGGGTGGCGGTGTCCACCGCCTGGATGCCTGGGTCGGCCATTGCCGAAGGGCAGCCGAACAGGGCAAGCAATACGAGGGTGCGAATCATCTCATTGGCCTCCGGCCAGTCTGCCCAAAGGAGCCAGGCCAGAATTCAGCGAGCGGTTGATGGTGCCGGAGATGGCGCCACCGCTGCCGCCGCCGTGGCCGGCGCTCATGCCGGCCATGCCGTTGGGGTTGGCGACGCTGTTCAGCCCCTGCAGGTTGACGCCGTTGGGCATGACGCTGCTGCTGATCGTGGAACCGCTGCTGACCCCGGCAAAATCGCCGTCGCTCAATTCGGTGTTGCTGGTCATCTGTTTGACCCGGGCCGAAGGGTTGGCATTGACGGTGGTCGGGTAGGGATCTGGATGCAGCGGAGGGCGGCCGACGCTACGAGGTTGAACGTCGCGGTCGAGAACGATCCTGCCGTCCCTGATGTCGTCGGCAGCCTGGACCGGGAGGCTGAGCAGCGAGCCGATGGCGCAGCCGATCAGCAGGAGGTGGGTCAGAGCTGAATTGCGATTCTCCACGGCAGCATTCCCTTCTTCTGTCGCTGGCCCTAGCCGGCGTTGCGAGGGTAGAGAGCAGAAGCCGTGCCGCTTTTTTGATTGTTTCAAAAATTCAACAGGTTACGAATAACCAAGGGCGTTACAGGGACAGGAGTGTTTCAACGATGAGACCGGTGCCGCCTCCGGCAGCCCGGCAGTACCGTGGCGACGCTCTGGATCGGGAGGCTCGCGTCGGGCTGTATCAGCGTTTTAACAGATGGCTGAAGGGCAATGAGAAGCCCTTTGAATTGGCCGCTTTGCGCAGCGGCGGGTGTTTCAGGAGTGGACATTTGTCCTGCTTGCGCAGGAGAAAAAAACGCGGACACGAAAGGTATTCGGTCAACCCTGAAGCAGGCGCTCGACCAGCTCGAATGCCCGTTGCCGACGGGCTTCCCAATCGCCGCGAATCACTTCGAAGGGCTGCTGGTGTTGCACCAGCCAATCACCGGTGGCCTTGAAGAAGGCCAGGCGCTCGCTCAGTTCGGGTTGGCAGCGCTGGCCGTCGTTGCTCCAGCCGACATCTTCCGGGGAGAGTAGCAGGTGCAGGTCATAGCAGCGAGCCAGCAGCTCGGGTTCCAGCCAGTCCGGGCAGGCGCCGAACAGGGCCTGGCTCCAGAGCATATTGCTCAGCAGGTGCGTGTCGAGAATCAGCAGCGGCGGGTGTTGCGCCCGGGCCTGGTCTTCCCAGGCCAACTGGCCGCGGGCAATCTCCGGGATATCCGCCAGGCAGGTGTCGCGCCGATGCTGTTCGATGAAATGGCGGACGTACTCGCCCACCTGGATGCCACCGAAGCGCGCCTGCAAGTGGCCGCTGAGCCAGCTTTTGCCACTGGACTCGGGGCCGGTCAGCACCAGGACCTTCATGCCGGGCGCAGCGCCGGGTCGGCCCGCCAGGCACGCCAGCCCTGCACGGCCAGCAGGGTGAACAGCCCGTACAGTGCCGCTGTCAGGTACAGGTCCTTGTAGATGAACAGGCCGACAAAAATCACGTCGACGGCAATCCACAGCGGCCAGCATTGCACGCGCTTCTGCGCCATCCACCATTGCGCCACCAGGCTGAAGCCGGTCAGCGCGGCGTCCAGCCAGGGTTGCGCGGCATCGGTCCAATGGGCCATGGCCGCTCCCAGCAGCAGGCTGCCGACGGCTCCGAGGCTCAGGCCGAACAGCATCGAGCGGGGCCCTAGCAGGCTGACCGGACGCCCCTGATGGCTGGCGCCGCCACGGGTCCATTGCCACCAGCCATAGAGTTGCAGGGCGGCGTAGACCACTTGCAGCAGCATGTCCGAATACAGCTTCACTTCGAAGAAGATCCAGCTGTACAGCAGCACCATGACCAGGCCGATCGGCCAGCACCAGGGGTTCTGTCTGACTGTCAGCCAGACGGCGATCACGCCGAGTGCAGCGGCGAACAGTTCAAGCCCGGACATGAAAACTACCTGGAAGCGGAGGAGGGTGCGGATTGTAACCAGAAGCGGCCTTGCATGTTAGTGAAGGCCGGCAACCGTGGCGGGGCGAACCCCGCCAACGGAACGTCTCAGACCCGGAACTGGCGCAACAGGCCGTTGAGCTGCTCGCTCAGCTCTTTCAGGTGCAGGCTGGCGGCACTGGACTGCTCGGCCGCCAGGGCCGTGCTGTGGGACAGGCCGGCGGCCTGGGTCACGTTCTGGTTGATGTCTTCGACCACATGGGCCTGTTGCAGGGTGGCGCTGGCGATGGAGGCGTTCAGCCCATTGAGGTTGCGCAGGGCCTGGCCGATGGCGTTCAGGCTTTCACCGGCCAGCCCGGCCTGCTCGATGGTCTGCTGCGAAGCCCGGCTGCTGTCGCCGATGACTTTCACCGCGGCTTCCGAGTGCCCTTGCAGGCGCTCGATCATCGACTGGATCTCGGCGGTGGACTTCTGCGTCCGCTGGGCCAGCAGGCGCACTTCATCGGCCACCACGGCAAAGCCACGACCCTGTTCGCCGGCCCGCGCGGCTTCGATCGCCGCGTTGAGCGCCAGCAGGTTGGTCTGTTCGGCGATCGAGTGGATCACCTCCAGCACGCTGCCGATCTGGGTGCTTTCCTGGGCCAGGGTGCGAATCACTTCCACGGCCTGGTCGATGGTGGCCGAGAGCCGGTCGATCTGTTGCAGGCTGCCGTCGATATTCACCTGGCCCTGCCGGGCCTGGGCCTCGGCGTCGCGCATCTCGCTGGCGGCGTGCTCGGCATTCTTCGCCACGTCCTGTACGCCGTAGGTCACTTCGTTGATGGCGGTGGCCACCAGCTCCATCTGCTGCGACTGCTGCTGGCTGCGCTCCTGGGCCTGGCTGGCGTTGCTGCCCAGGTCGGCGGAGGATTGCGCCAGGGCGCTGGCCGACACCTGCAACTGGCTGACGACAAGACGCAGCTTGGCGGTGAAGCCGTTGAAGTGCCGGGCCAGTTCGGTGACTTCGTCCTGGCCGTGGGTGTCGAGGGTGCGGGTCAGGTCGCTTTCGCCGCTGGCGATGTTGGCCATGGCGTGCACGGTTTCCTGCAACGGGCGGACGATGCTGCGAGCGATCAGTAGCACCAGCAGGGCCATGAGCAGGGCAATGGCGATACCGACGACCGAGGCTTTCACCACCTGGCTGCGGAACTCGGCCTGCACGTCATCGATGTACACCCCCGAACCGATGATCCAGCCCCAGGGCTGGAACAGCTGGACATAGGAGGTCTTCTGCACTGGCTCGCTGGCGCCCGGTTTCGGCCAGCGATAGTTGATCATGCCGGCGCCCTTGGCCTTGGCGATGGCCACCATTTCGTTGAACAGGGCAAGACCGTCCGGGTCGCGAATGGCCGAGAGGTTCTGGCCGTCGAGCTTGGGGTTGGTCGGGTGCATGACCATGACCGGGGTCAGGTCGTTGATCCAGAAGTAGTCGCTCTGGTCGTAGCGCAGGCCGCGTATGGCGCTCAGTGCCTGCTTCTGCGCCGTCGCGCGATCGAGGCTGCCGGCGCTTTCCAGGCCCTGGAAATAAGCCAGCACGCCGTTGGCGGTCTGCACCACATGCTGGGTCTTCTGGACCTTGGCCTGGTACAGGTCCTCATTGATCTGCTTGAGCATCAGCATGCCCAGGGTCATCAGCATCAGTACCGCCACAATCAGGATCAGCCACAGCCGGCGGCTGATCGACATTCTGCGTAAGCTGTTCATGAATCTGTCACTCCCGATTGTTGTTCTTGTAATGGAAACACCCTGTACATCCGTCATGCGCTCCTTGCAGTCAGGTCCATCGGATTCTCGCAACGCGACAGCGTTTCTCGCGTCTGTCTGCTAGGATTTCGGCCTCATCGCGAAAAACCTGAATCCGGCTGATTTTTCACGGAATTTTCAGGGGTGCTGATGATCCTATTGCGGCTGTGAAGTCGCGACGCACATGTCAGTGAACATTGAAGAAAAACTAAAAAGGCATGTTACGGCATGACCTTCGGGGGATTGATGGAGCTTTGGACTGCCGTACAGGCATTGATTTTGGGGATTGTGGAAGGGCTGACAGAGTTTCTGCCCATCAGCAGTACCGGCCACCAGATTATCGTTGCGGACTTGCTCAACTTCGGTGGCGAGCGCGCCATGGCGTTCAACATCATCATTCAGCTGGGGGCCATTCTCGCGGTGGTCTGGGAGTTTCGCCGCAAGATCCTTGACGTGGTCACCGGCCTGCCGACCCAGCGCAACGCCCAGCGTTTCACCATCAACCTGCTGATCGCCTTCATGCCCGCCGTGGTCCTGGGGGTGATCTTCGCCGACCTGATCCATGAATACCTGTTCAACCCGATCACCGTCGCCACGGCGCTGGTGGTGGGTGGCCTGGTCATGCTCTGGGCCGAACGCCGGCAGCATGAAATACATGCCAACAGCGTGGACGAAATCAGCTGGAAAGATGCCTTGAAGGTCGGTTTCGCCCAGTGCCTGGCGATGATTCCAGGTACCTCGCGCTCGGGCTCCACGATTATCGGCGGCCTGCTGTTCGGCCTGTCGCGCAAGACCGCCACCGAGTTCTCGTTCTTCCTGGCCATGCCGACCATGGTCGGTGCCGCGGTCTACTCGGGCTACAAATACCGCAACCTGTTCCAGCCGGACGACCTGCCGGTGTTCGCCGTTGGTTTCATCACCTCGTTCATCTTCGCGATGATCGCGGTCAGGGGCCTGCTCAAGTTCATCGCCAACCACAGCTACGCGGCCTTTGCCTGGTATCGCATTGCCTTCGGCCTGGTGATCCTCGCCACCTGGCAGTTCGGCTGGGTCGACTGGACCGCGGTCCATTCCTGATGAACGCACGCAACCAGAACCGCCCCGGCGAAGCCGCCGGGGCACGGATCCAGCAGCCACGGCTCAAGGCGGTGGTTTTCCTGCTGCTCTGTGCCTTGCCCCTGTGCGGCTCGCTGCTATTGGGTGTGAAGGGGATTTCCTGGGTGCCGCTGGCGGCCTACGGCGCGGTCAGCGTGCTGACGTTCTTCCTCTACTGGAGCGACAAGCGCAAGGCCCGCAGCGACAGCTGGCGGACCCCGGAAAACGTCCTGCATGCCGTGGAACTGGCCGGTGGCTGGCCAGGCGCCTTGCTGGCGCAACAGGCTTTTCGCCACAAGACCCGCAAGCTGTCCTATCAACTGGTGTTCTGGCTGATCGTGCTGCTGCACCAGGTGTTCTGGATCGACCGGCTGTTTCTCGAAGGCAGCCTGTTCTCGCTGTTCTAGAGTAACAACCCGACCTGTACCCGCTTGGGCAGCTTGCTCACCACCAACTGGTGGGAACGCTGCAGCAAGTCCCGCAGCTCGCCGGCGCCCAGCGGGTAGGGCGTCTGCATGATGATCCAGTGCGCCCGGGCCAGGTACGGCGCCGGCGCGATGCCGGGGCGGTCGACATGGCCGAGGAACAGCTCCTTGTCCACCTTGAACGCCAGTGACTCGCCCCGCAGGTTCTGCAGGGCGAACATCTTGTTGCCGGCCACGGAAAACACCCGCACGCCGCCCCATTTGTAGTCTTCGCGCGCACCCGGCAAGTCCAGGCAGAATTGCGCCACATCCGCTTCAGTCATGGTTTTTCCTTTTATCGCGGCCGTCATAACGTTCGGTCTCCGCAGCCTTTGAACGCTTCGCTGACATGCTCGATCCAGGCCCTTACCGCTGGCAATACCCCGCGCCGGTGAGGGTAGACCGCCTGCAGCCAACCGCCAGGCAACGACCATTGCGGCAGCAGTTGCACCAGCTGCCCGGTCTGCAGTTCTTCCTCGCAATACATCATCGGCAGGATGGTACAGCCAAGACCGGCGAGGGCGCAGGAGCGGCGCACCAGAAAATCATCGATGCCCAGGCGTGCTTCCAGGACCAGGTCGCATTTCTCGCCCTGGGCGTCGAGCATGCGCAGATGCACCATGCGGTCGGCCTCCAGGGCACCCAGCACCGGCACCTTGTGCAGGTCTTCGGGACTGTGGATCGGCCATTCGCGGGCGAACGCCGGGCTGGCGACCATCACAGTCTGCGCCTGGCGCAGGCGCCGGGTCACCAGCAACGGATCTTCGTCGCCATGCTCGCGAACCCGCAGCGCCACGTCGATGCCCTCGGCGACCACGTCGACCCGGCGGTTGAGCAACTGCATGTCGAGCTGGACCTGGGGGTATTGCTCGAGGAAGGAACTGATGACAGTCGGCAACATATGATGGGCCAGGCCGACCGGACAGGACACCCGCAGGCGCCCGCGAGGTTCACTGGACATGCTGGCCACGGCCTCGTCGGCCATTTCTGCTTCCAGCAGCATGGCCTGGCAGTGGCGCAGGTAACGCTCGCCGACCGCGGTCAGCTTCAGTTGGCGGGTGGTGCGTTGCAGCAAGCGGGTGTGCAGCCGCTCTTCCAGCTCGGCGATACGCCGCGACAAACGGGATTTGGGCACCCCGAGTAAACGCCCGGCGGCGGCGAAACCACCGGCTTCCACCACCTTGGCGAAGTAATAAAGATCGTTGAGGTCTTGCATAGAATGACTCGACTGTCCTGCTGATGGGACAAACTATCGCATTTGTGCCGACTAATCAGCTATTGGTTTCATCTGTAGGATTGTCCTCAATTGATCGCCCGGTGGCGATCCTCACTTGGAGAATCCCAGATGAAACTGCTGCATATCGATTCGAGCATCCTTGGTGACAACTCGGCTTCCCGTCAGTTGAGCGAAAGCGTGGTCAAGGCCTGGAAAAACGCCGACGCCAGCGTTGAGGTGACCTACCGCGACCTGGCCGCCGACGCCATCAGCCATTTCAGCTCCGCCACCCTGGTGGCCGCCGGTACTCCGGCCGAAGTGCGTAACGCCGCCCAGCAGCACGAAGCCGAGCTGAGCGCTTCGACCCTCGCCGAATTCCAGGCCGCCGACGCCGTGGTGATCGCTGCGCCTATGTACAACTTCACCATTCCGACCCAACTCAAGGCCTGGATCGACCGCATCGCCGTGGCCGGCCAGACCTTCCGCTACACCGAAGCTGGCCCTGAAGGCCTGTGCGGTGGCAAGAAAGTCGTGGTGGTCTCCACCTCCGGCGGTCTGCACGCCGGCCAGGCCACTGGCGTGGCTCACGAGGACTACCTGAAAGTGCTGTTCGGTTTCCTCGGCATCACCGACATCGAATTCGTCCGCGCCCACGGCCTGGCTTATGGCGACGAAGTCCGCACCAAGGCCTTGAACGACGCCCAGGCGCAAATCAGCGAGCAACTTTTCGCTGCCGCGTAAGGCTTGTGTAAAAGTCGCTTACGCCCCAGGCAAGGCCCTTTAAACTCTGTATTCTGATGTCCTCCAGGCAGCGGGATACGGAGTTTTTCGTGTTCGTGCTTTTTTCGTTCTGGCCCGGGTTATGCAGATTGCAGCGCATACAGCGGCGTGATCCGGCCGACAACCCAGGCATCAGGCCAGCGAAACCCTGGCCAGTGAAGCAATGAACCGGCGTTTTCATCAGGTAGGGAAGGTGGTGCATCCATGATGCGTCTTTGGGCAATGTCACTGATCTGCCTGCTTGGCGGCCCGATTATCGTGCACGCCGCGCCCGCGCCCCATCCACATTGGAGCGTGGGTTTCCATGAGATGAGCTTTCTCGACCCGCTGGACCAGCAGCCGATGCGCGCCATTGCCTTCTATCCCTCCACCGGCATTGAGCACCACAGCAAGGTCGAGGGTTACCAGATTGCCGCCTCCCGGGATTCGAAGATCGCCATCGGCCGCTTTCCGCTGTTGATGCTGTCCCACGGCAATACCGGCACGCCGCTGGCCCTGCACGACCTGGCCACCTCGCTGGCGCGCAAGGGCTTCGTGGTGGTGGCGGTGATTCATCCGGGTGACAACTACAAGGATCACAGCCGGCTGGGCACCCTGAGCAATCTCTATGGCCGGCCGATCCAGATTTCCGAAGCCATCACCGCGACCCTGGCCGACCCGATGCTGTCGCCTTTCGTCAATGCCGGGCAGGTCGGGGTCATCGGTTACTCGGCCGGCGGTGAAACCGCGCTGATCCTGTCCGGGGCGACTCCCGACCTGGATCGCTTGCGCCGCTATTGCCAGGAGCGCCCCGACGATCACGATGCCTGCAATACCCAGGGCGAGCTGATCGTCGATCGCGACGACTTGCAACCGGTTGCCGACCCGCGGGTCCAGGCCTTGCTGCTGATGGCGCCGTTGAGCCTCAAGTTCGGGCGGCAGACCCTGTCTGGCGTGCATGTGCCGGTGCTGCTGTACAGCGGCGACGTCGACAAGCTGGTGGCCCTGGACAAGAACGCCGCGGCCCTGGCCCGCAAGCTGCCGGTGGCGCCGGACTTCAGGCTGTTGGCCGGGGCCGGGCACTTCGTGTTCATGGCGCCGTGCACCGAGGAGCAGTTACTGAGCATGCCGGCCTTGTGCACCGACGCCGATGGCGTCGACCGCGCGGACATCCACCGTAGTCTGATTGCCGAGGCCGGCCGCTTCTTTGCCCAGGCCCTGGGCAAGCCGAGCCGGGCCGGGATGCAGACCGCGGATCAGTGAGTCAGGCGTCGGCCCGGCGCATGAGCAGCAGGGTCAGGCCCAGGGCGCTGAGCGACAGCAGCGCCGCGCAGAAGAAAATCCACGAATAACCCAGGTTCAACGCCACCGCGCCCATCAGAGGGCCGGCAATCGCCAGCGCCAGGTCAAAAAACACCGCGTAGGCGCTCAGGCCGGCGCCACGGCTGGTGCTGGGCACCTGCTTGATCGCTTCCACCCCCAGCGCCGGGTACACCAGCGACAGGCCGAAGCCGGCGAGCCCGGCGCCGATCATGGCGAACGCCGTCGAGGGCGCCAGCCACAGCAGGATCAGGCCCAGGGTCTCGATGCTCATGCAGGCGATGGCCGCGCGATAGCCACCAAAACGGCTGATGCTGGAGATGAACAGCAGGCGCGAGAGGATGAAGCAGACGCCGAATACCGTCAGGCAATAGGCCGCGCCGGTCCAGCCACGGCTGAGGTAGAACAGGGTAATAAAGGTGGTCAGGGTGCCGTAGCCGATGGACGCCAGGCTCAGGCCGGCGCCGTACGGCGCGATACGGCCGAACACCGCGCGAAATGACAGGCGCTCGCCACGGATCACCGGCACCGACGGCTTGTTGCGGATCAGCAGCAAGGCCAGGGCCGCCAGCAGCGACAAGGCCAGCCCCAGGCTTTCGAAACCGTAGTCGGCGACCATCACCACCCCCATCGGCGCGCCGATGGCAATCGCGCCATAGGAGGCGATGCCGTTCCAGGAAATCGAGCGCGCGGTGTGTTCGGCGCCGACCTGGCCCATGCACCAGCTGATGGTGCCCACGCCGATCAGGCCCTGGGCCACCCCCAACAGCAAACGTCCGAGCAGCAGGATGCCCAGGCTGAGCAGCGGCATTGCCAGCAGCAGGGTGGACGCCAGGGTCAGCAGCCCGCTGAGGAAAATCCCCGCCAGGCCGTAGACGATCGCACGTTTGGTGCCGAGGTTGTCCGACAGGCGCCCGGCCATGGGCCGGCTGAGGAGGGTGGCCAGGTACTGCGCGCCGATGGTCAGCCCGGCCACCACCGCACTGAAGCCCAGCTCGCCGTGGACGTAACCGGGCAATACCGCGATTGGCAGGCCGATGCAGAGAAACGCGATAAAGGTATAGAAGACGATGGAGACGATCTGCAGGGTGATCGCCATGGAGCTGGGCACGGGCTTTTGTTGCGCAGACATGAGGGCTCGTTCGCGGGCGGGCGGTTGGAGAACTGCATCATGGCGCGGGCTGGAAATAAAAGGAAGCAGGCTAACGATTTCTTTATGGCCGGCTATTTGTGGGGGCAGGGAGGACGTCATCGCGGGCAAGCCTCGCTCCTACAGAAACGTGTGCGCACGCTTGCCCGCGATGTTTTTATAGCCGGACAAAAAAGCCCCGTCACCAGGACGGGGCTTTCAGACTGACAAGCAACGGGCGTTCCTTAGAACACCACGCCCTGGCTGCGCAGGTAGTCGTCGTAGGTGCCGCTGAAGTCGGTCACGCCGTTCGGGCTCAGCTCGATGATGCGAGTGGCCAGGGACGATACGAACTCACGGTCGTGGCTGACGAAGATCAGCGTGCCCGGGTAGTTTTCCAGCGCCAGGTTCAGCGCCTCGATGGATTCCATGTCCAGGTGGTTGGTCGGTTCGTCCATCACCAGGACGTTGGGCTTTTGCAGGATCAGCTTGCCGAACAGCATGCGGCCCTGCTCACCACCGGAGATGACCTTCACCGACTTGAGGATCTCGTCGTTGGAGAACAGCATGCGGCCCAGGGTGCCACGGATGATCTGCTCGCCTTGAGTCCATTGGCCCATCCAGTCGAACAGGCTGACGTCGTCTTCGAAGTCATGGGCGTGGTCCTGGGCGTAGTAGCCCAGCTCGGCGCTTTCGGTCCATTTCACCGAACCGGCGTCCGGGGTCAGCTCGCCCATCAGGGTGCGCAGCAGGGTGGTCTTGCCGATGCCGTTCGGGCCGATGATCGCCACGCGCTCGCCGGCTTCGACGGTGAAGCTGAAGTTCTTGAACAGGGTCTTGCCGTCGAAGCCCTTGGACATCTGCTCGATGGTCACGGCCTGGCGGTGCAGCTTCTTGGTCTGTTCGAAGCGGATGAACGGGCTGACGCGGCTCGATGGCTTGACCTCGGCCAGCTGGATCTTGTCGATCTGCTTGGCGCGGGAGGTGGCCTGCTTGGCTTTCGAGGCGTTGGCCGAGAAGCGGCTGACGAAGGTCTGCAGCTCGGCGATCTGGGCTTTCTTCTTGGCGTTGTCCGACAGCAGTTGCTCGCGGGACTGGGTCGCCGCGGTCATGTACTCGTCGTAGTTGCCCGGGAACAGGCGCAGCTCACCGTAGTCCAGGTCGGCCATGTGGGTGCAGACGCTGTTGAGGAAGTGACGGTCGTGGGAAATGATGATCATGGTGCTGTTACGCGCCGTCAGAATCGTTTCCAGCCAGCGGATGGTGTTGATGTCCAGGTGGTTGGTCGGTTCGTCGAGCAGCAGCACTTCCGGATCGGAGAACAGCGCCTGGGCCAGCAGGACCCGCAGTTTCCAGCCCGGAGCGACTTCGGTCATCGGGCCGAAATGCTGTTCCAGGGGAATGCCCAGGCCCAGCAGCAGTTCACCGGCGCGGGATTCGGCGGTGTAGCCGTCCATCTCGGCGAAGTCGGTTTCCAGCTCGGCCACGGCCATGCCGTCTTCTTCGCTCATTTCCGGCAGCGAGTAGATGCGGTCGCGCTCGGCCTTGACCTTCCACAGCTCTTCGTGACCCATGATCACGGTGTCGATCACGGTGAATTCTTCGTAGGCGAACTGGTCCTGGCGCAGTTTACCCAGGCGAACGTTCGGCTCCAGCATGACCTGGCCGCCGGACGGCTCGAGGTCGCCGCCGAGGATTTTCATGAAAGTCGATTTGCCGCAACCGTTGGCGCCGATCAGGCCATAGCGGTTGCCGCCGTTGAACTTGACCGAAACGTTCTCGAATAGCGGCTTGGCGCCGAACTGCATCGTGATGTTAGCTGTGGAGATCAATTACTTTACCTATCAAGGGGTTGCGAGCATCGTGTTGGCTCTTGGGCCATTCCTGGGGCATGTTGGAGCGTTTCCATTTCGCCCCGGTCATCGCCAGAGTCGAGCCAGCGAGCATAAGTAGACAGCAACATCTGGACGCTATGGCCAAGTTGCTGGGCAATAAAGGTGGGAGGTCATGTTGGAATTTGGCGCGCATTGTCGCATATGTGCGCCGGCAGTTGTATGACGGCGAGCCACGGATTTTTCATCCAGGCGGCTCAGCGCC
Source organism: Pseudomonas sp. T8 (assembly GCF_024610635.1). NCBI lineage: Bacteria > Pseudomonadati > Pseudomonadota > Gammaproteobacteria > Pseudomonadales > Pseudomonadaceae > Pseudomonas > Pseudomonas sp. T8. Next base: position 1,026,909 of record NZ_CP102374.1, on the reverse strand, counting down.
AGCCGTTGTAAAAGTCGCCGCTGCGGATTTGTCCCGGGCAATGCGACTTAGGTCGTGGCACCGTGGGCGGACACATTTTCACAAATCGGAGTTAACCTTTGGTTACAAACTGTGGCTAAAATGCCGACCAGTTGCCACATGCCATCATTGGCATGGGCTCAGGGACGTGCCTTCAGGACCTCTTATCGCTTTCGGACGCTGCACATGACCCCTCGGCCCAGGTGGCCCATATGGGGGCGCAGTATGTTCTCTTCTGACATGTGACGATTTCCGTGAAACTCATCATTGCCGCTGTTTACGTTTTATCCATTGCGTATGTGCACCTGCGTGGTCGCGTGCGCCATAAACTGGGCCGCCAGCTGAGTGATCACTCGAGCTTCCTGGCTCCCATCAACTGCTTCCTTTATCTGTTCTCGAAGATCCCCAACCGCCCGTACCTCGATCCGGCCGACTTTCCCGACCTGAGCCCGTTGCAGGCCCACTGGGAAGAAATCCGCGCCGAGGGCCAGAGCCTGCTCAGGGCCGGGGAGATCAAGCGTTCGGAGCAGTACGACGACGTCGGCTTCAACTCGTTCTTCAAGACCGGCTGGAAGCGCTTCTACCTCAAGTGGTACGGCGACAGCCATCCTTCGGCGATGAAGCTGTGCCCGCGGACCACCGAACTGGTGCAGAGCATCGGTTCGATCAAGGCGGCGATGTTCGCGGAACTGCCGCCGGGCTCGAAGCTGGTGCGCCACCGCGACCCTTATGCCGGTTCCTATCGTTACCACCTGGGCCTGGAAACGCCCAACAGCGCCGGTTGCTACATCAATGTCGACGGTGAGAAGTATCACTGGCGCGACGGCGAAGCGGTGATGTTCGACGAGACCTACATCCACTACGCGGAAAACACCACCGAGCAGAACCGCATCATCCTGTTCTGTGATGTCGAGCGGCCGATGAAGTACCGCTGGGCCGCCGCCTTCAACCGCTGGTTCAGCCGCACCGTGATGGCCGCCGCCGGTGCGCCCAACGATGCCGGCGACCGCACCGGGGGCCTGAACCGCGCCTTCACCAAGCTGTACAAGATCCGCCTGCGCGGTAAAGAGCTGAAAAAGCGCAACCGCAAGCTTTATTACCTGGAAAAGTGGGCGATCTTCGCTGCGCTGTTGTTGCTGTTCATCTTCATCTGATTCTCCGCACGGCGAATCGCTGATCGCGGGCAAGCCTCGCTCCTGCATGGGTTCTGCAGGAACGAGGTTTGTCCGCCATCACTTCCTCAAGGCTTGTCCGCCCCCAATTGCTGCCACATCTTCGCGGTGATCCGCTGCCGATGGGCGTAGCCGTGCCACGGATCCTCGGTCAAGGCCTCCAGGCGCTGACTCAGGTTCGCCACATTCCACTGCTGGGCATGCCGGACATCGCCCAGCTCATCCCGGGCGATAGGCACCGAGACCGGCAGTCCCGGGCGCGCCCGTACCGAATAGGCGGCCACGGTGCTGGCGCCGCGGGTGTTGCGCAGGTAATCGACGAAGATCCTGCCGACCCGGTTTTTCGGGCCCATGGTCGCGGTGATGCGTTCCGGCAACTGCTGCGCCATGAACTGCGCGACGGCCTTGGCGAAGCCCTTGACCGTTTCCCAGTCGGCCCTGCGCGCCAGCGGCACGATCAGGTGCATGCCTTTGCCGCCGCTGGTTTTCAGGAAGGCCTGCAAGCCCAGCTCATCGAGCACCGACAGGGTCAGTTGGGTGGCTTCCAGCATGCTTTTCCAGGGCAGGGCCGGGTCCGGGTCGAGGTCGAGCACGAACAGGTCCGGGGTTTCGATCTGATCGTGAGTCGCGCCCCAGGTGTGCAGCTCGATGGTGCCCATCTGCACCGCGCCGATCAGCGCCGACGTACTGTCGATTTCCATCAGTCGCGCGTGGCCGGGGTCCAGCGCCGGGTCGAGGTGACGGATATTGGGGATGGCCAGGTGCTCGGCATGTTTCTGGAAAAACTGCTCGCCTTCCACTCCTTCAGGCGCCCGCAGCAGCGACACCGGCCGGTCGCGCAGGTGCGGCAGGATCTGCTGGTCGATGCTGGCGTAGAACTGCGCCAGTTGCAGCTTGGTGGTGCCGGACTGCTGGTCGATGACCCGTTCCGGGTGGGTGATTCTGACCCCGGCGACGCTGTGGGCGGCCGATTTATCCGAATGGGAGGCCGTATGCCGACTGCGGGTCTCGACGGCCTTGAAGGTCTGTGGCCGCTCACGGACGATTTCGCTGGCCGGCTTATCGCTGCGCAGGGCGATGAAGGCTGCCTGGCGCACCACCTGTTCGCGGGTCCACTCGGCGAACTCGGCTTCGGCCACCAGTTGCGGTTCGATCCAGTGCACGCCGCGGGCCTGGGCCGCGGTCAGGGGCTTGGCCAGTGGCGATGAATCCCGTTCAAGTTCCTGCATCCGCTCATGCAGCTGCTTCAAGGTCTTCTGGTCGAAACCGGTGCCGACCCGGCCGGCGTACACCAGCCCGCTTGCGTCGTTGACCCCCAGCAGCAGGGCGCCAAAGCCGCTGCGCGAACCTTGCGGGCGGGTATAGCCGACCACCACGAACTCCTGGCGCAGCCGGTATTTGAGCTTGATCCAGTCGGCGCTGCGGCGCGACACATAGGGGCTGCCGGCGCGCTTGCCGATCAGCCCCTCGAGGGACAGGGCACAGGCGCTTTCGAGGATGTCTTGGTGATGGGCGGCAAAGGCTTCGGAAAAGCGCAGGACCTTGCTCGATTTGCGCCCGAGCGCCTGCTTGAGCGCCTGACGGCGTTGTTCCACCGGCGTTTCGCGCAAGTCCTCGCCCTGCAGAAAGGGCGCATCGAACAGGTAATAGATGATGTCCACGCTGCGACCGATATCGAAGGCGTTCTGCAATGCCTGGAAGTCCGGCAGGCCTTGGTCATTGAGCACCACTATTTCGCCGTCCAGCCAGCTGTCCTTGAGCTTCAGGGCGGCCAGGGCCTTGGCTTGCTGGGGCAGGCGGCTGGTCCAGTCGTGACCGTTGCGGGTCAGCAGGCGCACTTCGTCGTCCTGGATCCGCGCCAGGATCCGGTAGCCGTCGAACTTGATCTCGTAGCGCCAGTCGCCGCTGGGCGCCTTGTCCACCAGGGTTGCCAGCTGCGGCGCCAGGCTTTGCGGCAGGGCGACGACCTTTTTTCCTGGCGGTTTCTTCGCGGTTTTTTTCGCGGCCTGGGGTTTGGCGCGCTTGTTGTCGCCCACCGTGGCACCGCTGAGCACGCTCCTGGGCAGGGCCTGGACCACGTCGTACTCGTTGCTCGGTCGTGCCTGGGCATCCTGCTCCTTGATCAGCAGCCACTGTTCCTTGTCGCCGCTGCCGCGCATATGGGTGCGCACCAGGGTCCAGTCGCCGCCGAGCTTCTCGCCGATCAGGGTGAACTTGAGCTTGCCGGCCCGGTAGCTGGCGTCGGGGTCGTCATGGGGTTGCCAGACGCCATGGTCCCAGACGATCACGTCGCCGGCGCCGTATTGCCCGGCGGGGATGATGCCTTCGAAATTGCCATAACTCAGCGGGTGGTCTTCGACATGCACCGCCAGGCGTTTTTGCCTGGGGTCCAGGCTCGGGCCCTTGGGCACCGCCCAGCTTTTCAGGCTGCCGCCCAGTTCCAGGCGAAAGTCGTAGTGCAGGTTGCGCGCATCGTGCTTCTGGATCACGAAGCGCAGGGCCGAGGCGGTCTTGGCGGATTGGCCGAAGGGTTTGTCCGCCGCCGGCTCCGAGGTGATCGCGAAGTCGCGTTTGCGCTGGTATTCACTCAAGGATCTGGCCATGACCCACTACCTTGTCATACGAGCCGCGCCGTTCAGGCACTGGATCGTTTCGTGGTTTTCTTGGTCGCAGCGGCCTTGCCGGGTTTGTCCGGGCTGGCGGGCGGCTTGCTCCTGGATTTGCCGCCCAGGCTGCGCTTGAGCATTTCGGTGAGGTCGATGACATCGGCACTCCTGCGTTGCGCTTCGCCGGTGCGGCTTTCCACGTCTTCGATCTTGCCAGCCTGGGCCTTTTTCTCCACCAGGGCCATGATTTTGTCGGTGAAGCTGTCGCGGTATTCCTCCGGCTGCCAATCGGTGCTCATGTTCGCTACCAGGCGCTTGGCCATGTCCCGCTCGCCCTTGGTCAGGTCCGGGTGAGTCACCTCCGGCCCCAGGGCCAGTTCGTCGAGGCTGCGCACCTCGGCCGGCCAGCGCAGCATTACCAGCACCAGCGCCGACTCCAGCGGCATCAGCGCCGCCAGATGCTGGCGGGTGTGCAGCACCACCAGGGCCAGGGCGACTTTCGAGGTGCTCCGCAGGGTTTCGCGCAGCAGCGCATAGACCTTGCCGCCGCGCTTGTCCGGGGCCAGGAAGTAAGGGGTGTCAATGTTCTGCAGCGGGATCTGCTGGCTGTCGACGAAGGCGAAGATGTCGATGGTCTGGGTCGACAGCGGGTGGGCCGAGCGGATCTCGTCCTCGCTGAGCAGCACATAGCGGCCTTTCTCGTACGCCACGCCCTTGACGATATGTTCCTTGCTGACTTCCTTGCCGGTGACCTTGTTGATTCGCTTGTAACCCACCGGGTCCATGGTGCGCTGGTCCAGCCAATCGAAGTCGACGCCCTGGGAGGAGGTCGCCGAAACCAGCGCCACCGGAATGTGAACCAGGCCGAAACTGATCGCGCCTTTCCAGATTGCCCGTGCCATGAGCCTGTCCCCGTATTGACTGTGGAATCGCTATGCAGCGACTGGTTTTCAGGTGACCCGTGGCGTGGCGCGAAAGTTTCCCCGGGGTGCCGGCTTGCAGGGGCGAGCCGATAACTCGTGTTACATGTCTGGCGGATTATTTAATTAACAAGGCCGAACCTGCGACGTAGCCTGGACTCGAATGCGATAACTCGTCGCCATCCAGGAGGGTCGCCATGAACAACCTGCTTCGCGGTCTTGCCGTGTTTGCCCTGATGAGCGGGGCCAGCATCGCGGCGTTCGCCGCACCCCAGGCGTCCTCGGACAGCACCGCCATGCTGCTGGCGCAGAACCTGCCCGGCAGCATCAACAACAATCCCTACAACAGCCCGATACGCCGGGCCAACCCCAACAGCATGCAGGGCACCCAGCCCAGTGCCCCGGCTGTCCGCGGGGTTAATCCGGTACCGGTGCAACGCCCTCCGACCCTGGAGAACGGCGGCATCGGCAACGGTTACCCGCGCACCATCACCCAGCCGCGGATCATCGATCCGACACCCGTGACCCCACCGCGTAACCAACAGCAGCGATAAACGCTGACCGCCCGAGGCCGATGCCGGCTCCGGGCGGACCCCTTTTTATCGACAGAAGGAATCGTGCATGTTGCGTAAAACCCTCTTGGCGACAGTCTGCGCCAGCCTTGTCCTGAGTAGCGCGCTACCGGCCGCGGCCGCCACCCGCCAACAATTGCAGAGCGAACAGGGCCCGCTGAGCGTGACCCCGGTGGTCGAGGGCCTGGATCACCCCTGGGCCCTGGCATTCCTGCCGGACCGCCAGGGCATCCTGGTGACCGAGCGGCCGGGCAACCTGCGGCTGGTCGGCACCGACGGCAAGCTCTCGGCGCCCCTGGGCGGCGTGCCGCAGGTCTGGGCCAAGGGCCAGGGCGGCTTGCTGGATGTGGTGCTGTCGCCGGACTTCAAGCAGGACCGCCTGGTCTATCTGTCCTACGCCGAAGGTGGCGGCGAGGGTGGCACGGCAGGGACGGCGGTGGGGCGCGGGCGGCTGTCCGAGGACCTGAAGACACTCAAGGATTTCCAGGTGATTTTCCGCCAGGCGCCCAAGCTTTCCACCGGCAACCATTTCGGTTCGCGCCTGGTGTTCGACCGCGATGGCTACCTGTTCATCACCCTGGGGGAAAACAACGAGCGCTCGACCGCCCAGGACCTGGACAAGCTGCAAGGCAAGATCGTGCGCCTGTATCCGGATGGCCGGATCCCGCAGGACAACCCCTTCGTCGGCCAACCGGGCGTGCGCCCGGAAATCTGGTCCTACGGCCACCGCAACCCCCAGGGCGCGGCGCTCAACCCCTGGAGCGGCACCTTGTGGGATAACGAGCATGGGCCCAAGGGCGGCGACGAAATCAACCTGATCGAGCGTGGCAAGAACTACGGCTGGCCCCTGGCAACCCACGGCATCAACTATTCCGGTGCGCCGATTCCCGAAGCCGAGGGCAAGACCGCCCCGGGCACCGTGGGGCCACGGCATGTCTGGGAGAAGTCCCCCGGCATCAGCGGCATGGCCTTCTACGATGGCGACCGCTTCAAGGCCTGGCAACACAACCTGTTTATCGGCGCCCTGGCTTCCCAGGAACTGATCCGCCTGCAATTCGATGGCGACAAGGTGGGCCACGAAGAGCGCCTGCTGGGTGAACTCAAGGAGCGCATCCGCGACGTGCGCCAGGGGCCGGACGGTTATCTGTATGTGCTGACCGACGAGGACAAGGGCACGCTGTACAAGGTTGGCCTGGAATAAACCAATCCCTTCTTCTGTAGGAGCGAAGCTTGCTCGCGAAAAAAATCTTCAACGATAACGCGTGTTGGCAGGATGAATCGCCGCTTCGCGGCTATCGCGAGCAAGCTTCGCTCCTACAGAGGCACTGCGGTCGGGTAGAGGATCACCGCCGCCTGCAGCTTGCCGCTGCCGAAACGGCACATCTTGGCGAACTCGCCGTGGCTCACCGGCAGGTGCTGGCAATCCATCGGCTGGCGGTGCTGGCTGTGGTCGACATCGGGATCGTGCAGGTAGACGAACTCCTCGTCGCAGTCGGTGACCATCACCCAATGCGGGGCCTTGGAGCGGGTCAGGCGGTAGCTGCTGATCAGCACCAGGGGCTGGCCGCCGTCGGCCAGCAGCCTCGGCAGGTCCAGCGGGCCGCCCAGCACCTGCAAGACGTCGCTGCTATCCAGCTCTGCGCAGAACTCCTCGTGCACCAGGCGCATGACGTCTTTTTTATGCTCGTCGCGCACCCCACCAAGAAACAGCGGCCCGCGGGTATTGACCTGCAGCCTGACCCTGAAGCCCCGGCGCCACGCGGCCAACGCCAGCCCCTGGGGGCTGCAGCCGCCATGCCCGGAGGTCATGAACACGGTGGTCGCCTCGCGCCACAGCTGCAGCTCTTCGCGCCGCTCCAGGGCCCGTCCGGGTTGCAGCGCGCCCATGGCCATCAGCAGGCAGGCCGGGCCGCAGGTGAAATCGGTGGTCTGCTGGTAATAGGGCACGCTGATATTGCGGGTCTCGCGATGCTGCAGGATGCGCTTTTCCAGGCGCAGGGCATCGGCGTGATCCTCGTAGTAGTCGTGCAGCACGGCGAAGCGCCGGTAGCCGCTGCGTTCGTACAGGGCGATAGCCGTCGGGTTGTCGGTGCGCACCTCCAGCCGCAGGTAGGCGCAGTCATGCTCCCGCGCGCAGGCCTCGATCCGCTCCAGCAGGCGCTTGCCCAGGCCCAGCCCGCGGGCCTCGACCGCGGTGGCGATGGAGTACAGGCGGGCCAGGGACGTACCGCGATGGAACAGCACCAGGGCGTAACCCAGTAGCTGCTCCGCCTGCTCGGCGACGATCAGGCGCGCATGGGCGCGGCTGATCATCCACTGGAAGCTGCGCGCGGTGAGGCGATCGGTGGTGAAACACTGCTGTTCCAGTTGCACTAATGCGGGCAAATCCTCAGGTGTGGCAATGCGAAAGACAAGATCCATATAACCGCCGTAAAAGTTGCGTAACGAAACGAGACTTTCAGAAAAGTTCGTGCTTAATAGAAAAGGTCTTGTTCTTAAGCGGATCAAACATTATGTCAGCGGTACAAGGTCATTGGCGTGGAGTATCCGAGCAAAGTCTGCCGGCGACAATAACGCCGGTTAATTATTTTTCAACGGTGAGTGAAACTTCCAGTCAGTTGGTGATTATTGTCGAGCGCAAGGAAGATTGGGCTTCCTACTTCCCCAGCGAAGACATCCTCAGCGCCCAGGAGTACCTGGAACAGACCCGCGAAACCCAGCCCGGCAAGCGGGTCCAGGTGATCAACCTGTGCCGCAGCTACAAGTACCTGGGCCACGGTTACTACTGTTCGCTGCTGGCCGAGGCGCGGGGGCACAAGGTGATTCCCTCGGTGCGCACCATCAGCGAACTGACCCGCAAGTCGCTCTACGGACTGGCCCTGGACGACCTGGATAAAACCCTGGAAAAGGCCCTGAGCAATCATCTTTACAGCGATACCGAAGGTTTTACCCTGACCCTGTACTTCGGCAAGACCCATATCGAACCGTTACAGGAGTTGGCCCGCCAGTTATTCGAAGTTTTCCCCTGTCCGATATTGCTGGTGGACTTCAAACGAACTAACGGCTGGCATATCGAAGGCGTGAAGTCCGGGGCCTTACATAAGTTGCGCGAAGACCAGGAAGATCAATTCGCCCATTCCCTGGACAGTTTCAGCCGCAAGATCTGGCGCGTGCCGCGCTCGAAAAGACTGGCCCGGTATGACCTGGCCATCCTGCATGACCCCCAGGAAGCCTTGCCGCCTTCCAACGCCCGGGCGCTGGAGAACTTTGTCCGGGTCGGCAAGGGCCTGGGCATCGACGTCGAGCTGATCGAGAAGAAGGATTACCCGCGGATCGCCGAGTACGACGCCTTGCTGATCCGCGAAACCACCAGCGTCGACAACCACACCTACCGCTTCGCCAAGAAGGCCGAAAGCGAGGGCCTGGTGGTGATGGATGACCCGACCTCGATCCTGCGCTGCACCAACAAGGTCTACCTGACCGATCTGTTGAAAAGCCATCAGTTAGGCATGCCCGCCACCGAGATTCTCTACAAGGAGCGACCGGAAGATTTCGAGCGGGTTGGCGAACGCCTGGGCTTCCCGCTGGTGCTGAAGATTCCCGACGGTTGTTTCTCCCGCGGGGTGATCAAGGTCGAGAGCCAGCAGGCGCTGCTGGAGGCCACTGCCGAACTGTTCGAGCATTCGGTGTTGCTGCTGGCCCAGGAGTTTTTCTACACCGAGTACGACTGGCGCATCGGCGTGCTCAACCGCAAGCCGATCTTCGCCTGCCAGTACTTCATGTCCAAGGGCCATTGGCAGATCTACAACCACAAGGCCAAGGGCCAGGACATCAACGGCGAATGCCGCACCCTGGCGATCCACGAGGCGCCGCGGGCGGTGGTGGAGCTGGCGGTGAAGACCGCCAACCTGATTGGCGACGGCCTGTACGGCGTGGACCTGAAACAGTCCGGCGACAAGGTGGTGGTGATCGAAGTCAACGACAACCCCAACCTGGACGCCGGCATCGAAGATGCCTACCTGCGCGACGATCTGTATTCCCTGGTGCTCGAGGAGTTCGTCCGCCGCCTGGAACTCAAGCGCCGCGGACAGGCCTGGTGAACGGCCGATGATCAAGAGCTATCAGCTGAGCCAGGGTCGCCTGCTGGCGGTGGAGCGCCTGGACGCCGAGGTGATGCTGTTCAGCAACCCCGACCCCGCCGAACGCGATGTGCTGCACACCGGCTTCAAGCTCGACGAACACGCCCTGGCCTCGGCCCTGGACCCGGACGAGGTGTCGCGCATCGAGTTCCACCCGGACAACCTGTTCCTGATCTGGAAGCGCCCGGAGAACTACTCCGGCGGCGGCAGCCTGTCGTTCGAGGTGTCGTCCTGCGGCCTGCTGTTTTCCCCGCAGCGCCTGCTGCTGATTGCCCATGACGACAGCCAGCTCAGCGGCCTGGGCGCGCGCCAGGCCTTGAATAGCCCCCTGGATGTGCTGCTGGACCTGCTGTCCAACAACATCCATCACTACCTGGGGCACCTCAAGGTGATCAAGATGGTCGCCCGGGAGTTGCAGCAGCAGTTCAACGACTCGATGGAAAACCGCCACCTGATCCAGATGTTCAACCTCAGCGAAAGCCTGATCTATTACATCAACGCCATTCACAGCAACGGCGCGGTGCTGACCCGCCTGCGCAACCACGCCGAGAAGGAACATTTCAGCGCCGAGGCCATCGGCCTGATCGACGACCTGATCATCGAGAACAACCAGTGCTACAAACAGGCGGAGATCTATTCGACGGTGTTTTCCGGGCTGATCGATGCGCGCGGCAACCTGATGAACAACAACATGAACAGCCTGCTGCGCAAACTGACCCTGATCAACGTGGTGTTCCTGCCGCTGAACCTGATCGCCAGCATTGGCGGCATGTCCGAATTCAGCATGATTACCGCCGGCACCCCCTGGTGGATTGCCTACCCCTTGTTCCTCGTGGCGATGCTGCTGGCGGCAGGGGGGATGGTGCTGGGGCTCAGGCGCCTGGCCGGCAGCGGCAAGTGCGCCTGAGCGTTCAGGCCGGTTGCAGGGTCAGCACTTCATAGCCGTCGCGGGTCACCGCCACCGTGTGTTCCCACTGCGCCGACAGGCGGTTGTCGCGGGTGACCACGGTCCAGCCGTCTTTCAGGCCGCGCACCCGGGCGCTGCCCTGGTTGATCATCGGCTCGATGGTGAACACCATGCCTTCGCGCAGCTCCAGGCCGGTGCCGGGGCGACCGAAATGCAGGATCTGCGGTTCTTCGTGCATCTGCCGGCCGATGCCGTGGCCGCAATATTCGCGCACCACGCTGTAGCCCTGGGTTTCTGCGTGTTTCTGGATGGCATGGCCGATATCGCCAAGGCGCGCGCCGGGGCGGACCAGCTTGATGCCTTGCCACATCGCCTCGAAGGTGGTGCTGACCAGGTGCTGGGCCTTGGGGCTGACGTTGCCGACCAGGTACATCTTGCTGGCGTCGGCGATAAAGCCGTTCTTTTCCAGGGTGATGTCGATGTTGATGATGTCGCCGTCCTTGAGGATGGCCTGCTCATGGGGCATGCCATGGCACACCACTTCGTTGATCGAGGTGTTGATCGAGTAGGGGTAGTTGTACTGGCCCTTGCTCGCCGGGCGGGCGCCCAGGTCGTGGCGGATGAAGCGCTCCACCGCGGTGTCCAGCTCCATGGTGGAAAGGCCGGGCGCGACCAGGTCGTCGAGAAAGGTGAACACCGTCGCCAGCAGGCGCCCGGACTCACGCATCAGGGCCAGTTGTTGCGGGGTCTTGATCAGGGGCTGGGTCATTCGCTGCGCCCCCGGATCAGGTCGCTCTTGTTCAGCAGCAGCTTGTTGATCAGGTCGTTGTAGGCCAGGTGCGGATTGAGCTCGGCCAAGAGGCCGATCTTGATCCAGAACTCGGCCTGGGCGTTGATGGAGCGATCCATGGCGTCGCTGGCGACGCGGATCTGTTCATGCAGCTGATCTGAAATCTTGACGATGCCCACGGGGTTTCTGTCCTGGTAAATATACGAATCATATATGTTTCATATATTCATCGGCAAACGGCAATCTCTCGACCGGGCTCAAGCCTGCTGGCGGGCAGGGCGGGTGGTTCTCCGTTCACGAAAGCCGCGAACCACCAGATACAACAGCGGACCGATGGAGACGAACACTGCCGTCAGCAGCAGATAAGGCAGCACCGACAATGCGGACTGGCCACGAGAGCGGGCGTCCCGGTACATCCAGATGCCGGCCAGGGTCGCTAGCAAGTACAGGTCGATCACCACCTGCGCGGTGTCGGCGCGGGACATCAGCCCGAGGCCAAACTCGATCAGCGATTGTTCCGCCTGCAGCATCACCGCGAAGGTGTAGCCGGCAAAGGCGATCAGGGCAATCAACGGCAATCCGACAGACTTCATGGGTTCCTTCCTTGGTGGCTGAATGAGGGCTGAGAAGCGAGCCGCGAGAGTAGCGCAGGCAGCGGTCGTCTCAAAGAATTGGCCATTGACTTGCCAGCAGCGTGCCGGTTAATTTCCTGGCCATGACTTTTTCCGCATTGCGTTCCCAGCCAAGCATTATTACCGCCATTCCTGATTGGCGGGCCTGACACTGCACCCAACCCGCCCTAGAGGCGGGTTTTTTCTTTCTGTCTCCGGGGCCTTCAACACAGCCAGGAGAGCCGTATGAACCATCCCGCCGAGCCCGACACGCAACTGGACCTGCTTGAGCACTACGTGAAGAAGATTCTCGCGGCGCCGGTCTACGACCTGGCGGTGCGTACGCCGTTGCAGCCGGCGCCGGCCTTGTCGGCGGCGCTGGGCAACCAGGTGCTGCTCAAGCGCGAGGACCTGCAACCGACCTTTTCCTTCAAGATCCGCGGTGCCTACAACAAGCTGGTGCAGCTCAGTGACGAGCAGAAGCGTCGCGGAGTGATTACCGCATCCGCCGGCAATCACGCCCAGGGCGTGGCGTTGGCGGCGCGGGAACTGGGGATCAAGGCGACCATCGTCATGCCTTCCACCACGCCGCAACTGAAAGTGCAGGGCGTCAGCAGCCGTGGCGCCGAGGCGGTGCTGCACGGCGAGAGCTTTCCCTTTGCCCTGGCCCATGCCCTGCAACTGGCCGAGCACAGCGGCCAGACCTTCGTCTCGCCCTTTGACGACCCGGACGTGATCGCCGGGCAGGGCACGGTGGGCATGGAGATCCTGCGTCAGCACTCCGGACGCCTGGACGCGATCTTCGTCCCGGTGGGTGGTGGCGGACTGATCGCCGGCATCGCCGCCTACGTGAAATACCTGCGGCCCGAGGTGCGCATCGTCGGCGTCGAGTCCGAACACTCCAACTGTTTGCAGCAGGCGTTGCGGGCCGGGGAAAGGGTAGTGCTGCCCAGCGTCGGCACCTTCGCCGACGGGGTCGCCGTGGCGCAGGTCGGCGCCCATTGTTTCGAGCTGTGCCGAGTGCTGGTCGACGAGGTGATCACGGTCAGCAACGACGAACTCTGCTGCGCGATGAAGGACATCTACGACGACACCCGCTCCATCACCGAGCCCTCGGGGGCGCTGGCGGTGGCCGGGATCAAGCGGTACGTGGCCCGCAGCGGCGTACAGGGCGAAACCCTGGTGGCCATCGATTCCGGGGCCAATATCAACTTCGATCGCCTGGGGCATGTGGCCGAGCGCGCGGCTTTGGGCGCGGTTGCGCTGGTGTAAGAAGGAGCAGGGCCTCTGCAGCCGCTGGCGAAGCCTGCGCACGAGCGCGAAGCGCTCGCCAACCGAACCACTGCTGCACCGCGTTGCCTGGCCTGGCGGCTACTGCGTAGCCGATCGCAGCCTGCGGCAGCGGCTACATCACCTGCGATGCAGCCGCCGCGGTCTGGATTATTCCGCGCGGGCCTTCTCGACTTTATCGGAGGCGGACCACAGGCGGTAGCGCACTTCAATGTCCTTGGGGGCGTAGATCACGATCGGCAGCTTGCTGTTGTAGCGCAGCACGAAGCCTTCGCCGACCACCGGCACGAACGCCTGCTTGCTGGTGCCTTCGGGACAGGCCATCAGGGTGCTCATCGGGCCGCTGACCTTGTCCAGGCGGTAGTAGGGATAACCCCAGCCATCCAGGTTTTTCTCTTCCAGGGTGCCGCCCAGGCGCTGACGGTTGCAGTCGACGGTCAGGGTCTTGCCGGCCAGCACCTCGACCTTGAAGTCTTCTTCCTTGGCCTGCTTGGGCAGATGGATCACCTGGCGCACAAAACCGTCTTCGGCCTTGGGGTAGGGCGCCACGTCTTCGAGTTTGGCCGCATGGCTCAGGGTGGAAATACCGCTCAACAGCACAGCGACGGCGGTGGAAACAGGAAAAAAGCGCATAAGGCCTCCTTGCAGGTTGATCGACGGCTCTCTCCATTTAGAGGGAGTCGCTTGCTTGAAACGCCGGGCAGTTTGACCGGGTAACGCCCGATCATGCAAACCGTGGCCCGCTTCGCCGCGGCAACTGACATGATGTATTCCTTCAATATCCAATGGTAAGTCAATGATTTATAAAGCATGACAACTGGCGGGAGGACGGTATGCATATGCTCCATCCTCTATCGGCGAGAGGCAGCTATCGGTTCCGCAGGAGGTCTTCCAGTCAGGCGAAAGTCCCAGGACTGAGGGTGAAAAAAAGCCTCACTGCTCAGAGCAAAATAGAATTTAGTAGAAGCGCAAATACGGCCTAGTCTAGGAATTGGCTTTCTCTTCCAGGGAGGTTTAGTCATGCCGTACGCCGTATTTCGGGGGTGGAATCCCGAGACGATATTCTTGCCATCATTGAATGGCCACTGCACCAACGGAGAGATCTGCCATGTTCTTATCTGCCTTGGAACTGCGCAATATCATTGAATGCAGCTTCCTGCCCAAACGCTGCGAGTGCACCCTGAGCCCCGACCTGCACATGACCGTAAAAGTCTATGGCGACCATGAAACCGACCGTGTGGACCTGGTGGTCACCGGTATCGATGCGGCGAGCCTCAACGGCTGCCGGGAAATCAACGACCTGATCGCCGAACTGCGCCACGACCTGGCCAATCATCCGGGAAGCCAGCCCATCACCCTGAAATCCAGGGCTCATTGATCGGCTGCTTTGCCAATGCCTGCGTTGCCTGCCTGGCCTGGATAGACCCGGGCCAGGCGCAAACTCGACCCTCACCGCGAATAAAATCCCCGCCTGAATCTCACAGAGCTGCCTGTAACCTTGCGCGCGGTAGAGCAGGAGCAGTCTTCAGTTCTGATAACTGCAGGCGTCCGACAACTTGCGGTAGCTGATGGCTTCCAGCTTGCCCGCCTTGTCGATAAAGGTCATGTCCGCGGTGATCACCTTGCACTCCGGCGTCGCAGGCTCGGTCATCGACACCACCTTGGCCACATTCAGCGGCATGCCATAGTGATAAGGCACCGGCTGCACCTGAGCCGTGTCCGCCTGAGCCACACCCACAGCCCCGACAAAAGCCAAGGCCCCGACCAGCAAAATACGCATGTTCATGAGAATTTCTCCGATAAACCCGACACAAACCACCATCGAGCACGCCGCGGAGGGCGGCAGAGGATTCTGCGCTGCGCGGTTTCGTACAGTTTTGGGCGGCGGGATTAATCGAAGATTAAGTAGGGGGCTAATGATTTGTGGTGTGAAGGGAGATCGTTCAGGGGAAGGGGCTGTGGGCAGAAATGTTTACCCGTTGTTCAATCCCAGTGTGAGGCTTGAAGGCAAGGGAAGCCCCCTGCCTTTCAGATCATTTCTACTATTTCAGTTAACCAGTTCCATGGCGGGAGCTTGGTAACTCTGGTCAATTTCCACTCCTGCAGTTCTTGCCTTGGACTCGGCTTCCGATCTAAGCAGTAAAAGAGCTTTCAAGTGCTCGGGAAATAGCTTCCTCCAGTTAGGGCGCTCTTCCTCTTCGAAGCTGTTTTGCCAAAAGGTATTCAGTGAGGTGAATTCGATTTTTATTAAATAAGACCCGGTCTCTGTCAAGGCAACCGCCGAGTTTCGCAAGACCTTGATGTGAGCCAGGTAGTCGCCACTGTACAAGTACCAGTCATAGAACATGCCTGATGCTGCCCACTGCTCAAGACTCATTTTTCTGTCTGGATCAAAGAGCGGATGGCCCAAAGGACTTCGCCCGAATACCGATTTTTTCCAGTCGAATTTATCCAGTTCGGAACCTGGGATTCGTGGGTCCGAAGGGAAGTAGTATTTATGCCATCCCGCCGCCTTCAGTTTGTCTACGAGGCCGTAGATCAGCGTCCGATTTTCTTCGTGTGTGCTGTTATCCGGCAAGCCACGGAGCGTAACTTCAACCTCCTCGATGTTCTTGGAAACAGCATCGTCGGCCACAACACCAAGGGATACGACCTGATTCAACTCGAGGGCACTCTCTGGCTGAGTGATGTTCAGGCTCAATAGATCCCGGTCATCCCTGCTTTTATTGATCTCGTACCAGCATATATTGGCGGCAGCCAGACAGTCGGAGCTGAACTTGACAGGGCTTTGTTTAAGTAGGTCTTCAATAGGTGATCCTAGTTGAATATTTATGCTCTTGGTTTCTTTTTTAATCTTGTACGTGCCTTCATTTGTAAAGCCATCACAGCCAACGAGCAATACAAGGGACAGTAACCAGAGTGTTTTCATTCCTTGCTCCTCTAACTGGCGATCGTAACGATCCCATTAACCGGTCCATGGAGGGCGATACCGTGATAAAGCCTCTCATTTCTCTAGAGCTTTGATTCGAGGGTCTTGGTAGTTTTCATCCACCTCAATACCTGCTGTGCGTACCTTTTCTTCTCGTTCTTGCCGCATTTCAGCATATTTTTTCAAACGTGCAGGGAGTAACTCTCTCCAGTTACGTCGCTCATTTTTTTCTTCAAATCCGGAAAGCCAGTAGAATTCCTCAGTTTTGAAATTCAAGGTGATTAGGTAAGTTCCGCGTTCACCAGGTGTATCTTTGGAGTTTTTTCGCCAGGCGCGAAGATTTAAATGAACTCCATCCTTGAAAAAATACCAATTATAGAAGGAGCCGACTTTAAGCCAGGAGTCCATGTCCATTTCATAGTCCGGATCCAGCCAGGGATGGCTGCTTACATAAAATCCAAGTACATCATCTGGGCTGTTTATCTTTTTTGCCTGTGAACCACTTACTCTAGGGTCAGATGGAAAGAAGTAGTGCTGCCATCCCACAGCTTTTATAGAGTTTGTCAGCGCATAGATAAAATCTCTTTGATCCTTGTGGAGGCTGTTGTCTGGAAGGCCGCGCAAGGTCAACTTGAGGTTGCTCAGATTTTCGCCAAACTCTTTGCTGACAGCAGTTGTGATATCTGAAACCTGATTGATATTTAATATTTTATTATCAAGGCTGATATCTACTGAAGGAAGGTTACTGCTGCTGGAAGGATTCTGGACTTTATACCAGCACATATCCACTGTATCCATGCAGTCTTTAGAGAACTCGACCGGACTTTTTTGTAGTAGGCTTTGTGTAGATCCGTTGAGGTCTATGTGGATGAGTTGGCTTTTTGCATATGTGTTCTCGCTTTTATTACAGCCGGCCAGAAAGGTAATAATGATAAGGTAGGACAGTCTTCTCATGTTTTGTTTTTCCAGAAAGCGATACTTGATATCTGCATCTCCATGTAGGGTTTTCAATTTTGATCGATGCGCCATATTTTTTGTTAGCGACTTCTTGCGCTTATTGACAAATGACTCTACCTCGCTTTCGCTATGCTGAAGTGCTTCATGTTTTGCGTGAACACTTTCAGTATCGCCGTCCAACCATGCTTGCGCGATTCTGAGTCGCCAGCCTGCGCGGAGACTCTTGGATGAGGAATTGCTGAAGTAGCCTTGTATTTGTATAGAGCAAGCTCTCTTTCTTTGGCGGTTTGCTGCTCTCTGCAAAAAACTGTGCATGAGCTTGACTGAGAACCATCCGCAAGATAACGGCAATGTAGTAAGGGATTCTCATAAGAGTTACTGGCTTAGCCTGTCAGGGAAAAAAGATAGAGGTGGGTGGCTAGCCTTCCACTTTTTGGATGCTTCTATTGCTTCCTCTATTTGTTGTGAGGTCATTTTTTTTGCAATTAGAGGGAGCTTGTATTCAACATTTTCTTGCATTCCACCACCCCCGTCCAACTCCTTTAAAAGATAGATGAGGGCATACCCTTTTATAGGTTCGAAAGGAAAGCCGTAAGTATCGGGTTCATGGGCAAGATCCGAGCCGTAACCATATACTGTTGGGGCATAACCAGTTAAAGCTGCTTTTTCATTCCACTGACGAAAGCCTTCTGTGTCACCTTTTTCAAACAATATGGCCGCATATTCCATCATCGCTTTTGGGTAGCCACCCTCGGCGGATGCCTTAAACCACTTCTCAACTACTTCGGCACGGTTCCATGGCAAAAGAAAACCTTCACCCTGCTTGTACAGTATTCCCATCCAGTACTGGGCAATCGCATGACCGTTAGTGGCGGATTTTTCAAGCCAAGTGTTGTCCAGTGTCAGCTCGTACATTACATACATCGCTTCTGCATCTTTTGCAGAAGTTCGAGGTTCGGCAAGTTCTTTAGCTTTATTTAACCAATCAATTGGACTCTTCTGGTCAATAGGACAGTCCTTTGCCATTTTGCAGAGGTCATCCTTATCCCGGCCAAGTTGAATCATCGCGTATAAATTGCCTTGAGATGCGGCCGCCTCATACCACTTTTTTGCCTCAGAATTCATAAAGTGGTCCTTTTTTCTGAGTGCCTCTGCCAAGAAGTATTGCGACTCATCGTCTCCTGCCTCGGCTGCAACAGTCAAAAAAGGAGCAGCCGAAGTGGCTTTGAACTGATTGTATAGAATCAAGCCTTGCTCTTTAGCGGTCTGCTGCTCCGGCGAAAGCCCCGCGTTCACTTGACTGGAGAGCAACAAGAAAATAGCCGTCACTATGGAAGATATTTTCAAAAAGTGATCTCCGGTCAAAGTAGAAAGCGATGAGGTTGTTAGTGGTGAATGTCAATACCCAAGTTTGTCTGGGAAATACGAAATGGGCGGGTGAGAGGATTTCCATTTCATTGCAAACTCTTTTGCTTCTTCGATTTGGCTGGGCGTCATTTTTGCAGCAATTTCTGGAAGTACTTCTTCAAGGTAAGATTGAACGTTTCCGCCGCCACCATCCAAGTCAGATAGAAGAGAAGTTATTCCGTAGCCTTTTACAACATCATATGGAAAATCAAATCTTGACGGCGCATGAGCCAAATATGCCCCATAGCTGCTTACACCGTCTTCCAGGCCTGCCTCGGCAGATTTTTTAATCCATTTCCGTACATCAGATAAGTCGCCGCCGTTTTCATATAAAAAAACTGCGTACTCCATCATGGCTTTGGGGTAACCATTTTCGGCAGACTTTCTTAACCATTCACCTACAATGTTATCTCGCTTCCAAGGCAGAAAGAAGCCTTCACCTTGCCGAATGCCAATTGCCATCCAGTATTGAGCAATAGCATGATCATGCTCTGCGGATTTTTCCAACCAATCTTTATTTGATGTTACTTCATACATAATGAACATGGCTTCGGCATCGCCTTGCTCTGCTTTTGGTTTGGCCATGTCTTGAGCGTGTTTTAACCATCCTGATGGGGTTCTTTTCCCATCAGGGCAGTTTTTTAACGTTGCACACAGATCTTTTTTACTGCGCCCTAGCCGAATCATGGAGTAAAAATCGCCTTGCTCCGCAGATTTTTCATACCATGATTGTGCTTCTGCTGTAATAAACTGGCTAGCAAGGCGTAATTCTTCAGCCAGATAAAATTGGGCTTCTGAGTCTCCTGCTTCCGCCGCTATTCGTAAATATCTTTCAGCAGGCTTATATTGGTTAAACAAGCTTATGCCATGTTTTTTTGCGTCTGCTTGCTCTTGGTTTATTTGAGCTGAAACAGTACTGGAAATAAAAAATAATATTAGGGCGGCTATGGTGTTTGATTTGAGTAGCATATGGCTTCCATTTACTCGCTAGAGCCAACGTAGTCTGCTTGGCCGTGAGGTAGATAGGTGCGTCCGTAATATGTTTTTCGTGTGCAAAGTCCATCCAGGTTGGCGCCAAGCAAACTAACATGTTTCTTGTAGCGCTCTCTCATGCGATCATTTCGTACGTTGTATAGATTTTGCACGCCTTCGGACATAAAATTATCCATTTTCAGGCGGTTTTCACAATAATTCTGTTTCGGATTATCATCTTTAGTGCCGAATCTACTCATGCGCATACATGCATCTTCAAACTGTTTCTGGGCTGTAGAAATAGTTCCTTGTTGCTTGGCCCTTTCTACTATCCAACCTAAGATTCGCTCAATTGCCTGTTGTTGTAATAGATGTGCCTGAGATTTGTTGTAAGTGTGTTTGTCTTCCCTGGACTCAGCTTTTGAGTCAGATGCAACATCGATAATGTCGAAGCTTTCTGCTGCTGAAAGCAGCGTCATCAGCATCGGCCCTAAAGCGCTAGGAGTAGCATTTAGAACCCACATCTCAAGCTCAGCCTGATCACGGTAGGTCATTATGGTATGAGCGATTGGTCCGCCTCGTCCTCCTCCTGTCAAGGACTCATATAGAGACATCGCTATATCCCACCCCATCATATAAATCATCGCCACATTCATCCCGGCGGTGCCTATAAAGTTGAGCCTGTCGATAAAGGTTTCAGCTTCTTGAGAAACAAATACCAGTCGGTGGCCTTGGTTCTTATGCATCTCACGACGTATCAGGTTGATCAGTTCTGTTACCCCGTCGTACCCCACCTCAAACTCAAACTCCCCACCGCCACCGGCACCTACTATCAGCGATGCTTTGAGCCTCATGATAAAGCGGCCTTCGTGCAGCGAAATCGTTACGTCTGCGTTAGCGCCAGCGCCCAGCGAGCCGGTGAATCCCGCTGTGAGCCTTGCGAGACTGAACCATTGGCTTGCCTTATTGGCATTGTCTTTACCGGCCATGCCGGGAGTCGGTGCAGTACGCAGTAATACAACTTGCTGTGGGGGGGCCCAGTTCAAGGCACCTGTCAGCAGAACTCCTGCCTGGACTCCGGCAAACAGGCTGAATTCGGCCTTGGCGCCGTCTTCGACTTTCAAGGCACTGGTGGGATTGTCCTGCATGGCGCTGCGTTGTGTGACCGCTATTGCTCGTTTCGCTTCTGGTCGTTCGGCATTTTCAATGGCTTGCAGGTTCATGCCGCCTCGAACATTACCCGCGCCCAGTTCGATGCTTGATGACAGAAGCAACGACGCGCCGGCATAGCCCCATGCCCTGGCGCCCAGATGCAAGGAAAAACGACCGAGATTGAGTGTCTGAGGCTGGTCCTGATAGTCCTGATAATTGAGTACGAACTCTTTTGCCCGACTGCGTTCCGGGAGGTCGACTTTTAGAAGTTCAACTTCACCACGCGCCAAATCAATGCCGAAGCTGGCTTCGGCAGAGGCCTTGAAACCATCGGCCAGCGTGAACTCGGGGCCTTCAAGCTTTAGCTCTTTGTGAATCATCGACTGTGCAGGAGAGAGGCACCTGATGAGCTGCGCCTGAGGGCTTTTATCGAAGAGCCTCAATTGACTGCGAACCTCACCCTTGAACAACAACTGGCGCAGCCGCAAACCCCATTCCTGCCTGACGGAGGCATCTTCAAGCGTACTGACCTTGTAGTTCTTGCTTTGCAGGTAACTATAGAAGAGCTCGACATCAAACCAGCCTTGGGCGTCAAACCAGTTATTTTCCTGGTCCTTGATCGCGATGGCGCCTTGTAGACGCAGCCATTCGTGGAATGAATTGTCGGTTGTGTCTTCAGTGGACTTTTCGCTGCTGTTACCAGGCACTTTCACCAGATCTTCTTCGAGATCGGCTCCTATTTTGCTCAAGTCCTCTTTCACTACTTTTCTGATGCCTTCAAGGTTCAACAGGCTAAAGTGCTTCAAGGGCTTGTTCACGGCGCTCAGCAAACTGACTTCCCGCAATGGGAATCCTGCCTTTACTCGACGTTCTTCCGGTTTCGGTTCGAATTGTTCCGGCTCCCACAACAGGTGGCGGAGCGGGGTGGTTTTGGCCACGGCGGCTTCCGCTGTAGCACGCAAGGCAATTCTCGATTGCTGGAGGCGTTCCCATTCAGCCTTTTCGGCATCGATCAAACCAGAGGGGGCGGGAATGTTCTGACCGCTAGCGTCAATCCAGGCTTTGTATTTGCTGCGGATCCGCTCACTGACGTCATTTTGCTGCTGTTCCGTCTCCAGATAGGACTTGAATTGCTCTATGCCCGCTTCAATGGCGCCATTTTCCGGAATCAACGCGAATTCAGGCAGAGCCAACCCGTAGTCCGCGACTTTCAGGATTGCGTCGATATAAGCGCTGAACTTCTTCTCCAGCCTCTTGCGTTCCTCAGCTTGCAATTCCAGATAACGGCACATTTGTGCCTTGCCGTCGCTCGCGCAGTTGGTGGCATCCAAATAGAACTTTTTATTTTTCGCCAGATCGTCCGCACTGAGCGTGGTCAGTTCGTCGTCGTCAATCAGCTCTTTGCGAGCCTTCAGATAAGTTTGAACACGTTTGCGCGCTTCAAGTGCTTCTGGGGTGAACAAGTTGCCGTTTTCGTAGATGTAGCCCTCTTTTTCAGCCTGTGCCACAGCGATTTTCTTGAGCTTTTTCCACTCATGATGCAGATGCTGAAGATGCATGCCTTCTTTGTGGGCTTCGAGAAACTGATCCTGTTGAGTGCTGGCCAGCTCGCGACTGAGGTAGGAGTCGGGTTGTTCTTTCGCCCCCTGAGCCTTGGCAGCGTACTCGGCTTCTCTTTTTGCCGCTTTGATGCGCATCGCCATGGTGGGTTGGTCGATGTAAGGCTCCTGTTTCTCTATCTCCAGCATGCGGCTGCGCTGCTCGCCTTCGAGGAAGTTGGCCAGTTTGGGCTCCAGGAAATACTCCAGCAGCCCAAGCTTGTTCATGGCTTTCTGCCGCTCTTCGGGAGACTTTCCAGCTGAAAGATGATCCTCGAGTTCCTTCATTGCCTCCTTGATCGAAGTCGCCGCACGATCAGGAAGCAGGTAAAACATTTGCTCTTTGGTTGCGTAAATCACTTCCCCGAAAGTGGTTGAGCAAGGTGTTTTGACCTTTTCGAAGGAAGTTTCGCAACTCTTCGGCAGTTTAGGTTGCGGGTCCAGCTGTTTTGGCGGTTTGGCCACAGTCGTCTGAGCTGCCGGTTTGGGAGCGGCTTTCGATGCAACAGAGGTATCAGATTCCATAAATGCTTCCATTCGTGCGGGGCGCGGTGAGGTTCATCAGGCGTCGCTGGCGAGTTGCTGCAGCTGTTCAACCTTGATGAACGACTCTTCCTTGGATTGCAGGACGGTCATGGCTTGTGGCCGGGTTTTAAACAGTGGCCCATTGACCACCGGGGCCAGCTTGAGCAAATGCCGGCCTTCATAAATCTGGTGTTCCAGCAGCACGTCGAGGTTCTCGGTGATGTCTGGCAGGCGTTCATCCTCGGGTTCGCCGAAGGCGGCGTATTGCTCGTCGACCCAGTACACCCAGCCCAGGCGTGCCTGGACCCTGGCAGTGTCGGCGGGGAGGTTGAAGGCAGGGCCATCGGCGCTCCAGGGTTGCTGGGTGTCGGTGCTCCAGGCCAGCCAGGGGCCGTTCTGTGGGCCGAAATTGCGCGGGGCAGGGCTGTAGACGTTCTGCCAGGGGCCGAACAGCTGATTCGCGGTATCGCCGGCGGTATAGACCAGGGCGGCCCACAGGCTGGCCTTGTGATAGCTCAGTAGGCTCTGGCCGCCGGAGCCGTCATTGGCCTTCAGCAGCCAGCGGGCGTGGGCCAGGGCCTGGGCGGGGTCCTCGGCGGTGAGGGCGATGCCGGCGCCGTTCTCTGCGCACAGGCGCGCGGCTTCGGCGGCCAGGCGGCTGCCCCAGGGGGCGACCAGCCACAGCGGGCCTTCGCTGGCCAGCTCGGCCAAGTCAGTATTGCCGAACAGCGGCTGGGTGTTCATCGGCTCGCCGACACGATAAAGAATCGACATGGCCTCGGGCTGGCGGCCGCGATCGATGATGAAGTACAGGCTCTGGCTGGAGCCCTCGCGGGGCAGTTGCTCGAAGGTATAACGCGGTGCGGCCAGCAGGGTGTTCATGGCGTTTACATGCATGTGCAATCCTTACGGCTGCAGGCGCCGTTGCTCTGTTTTCCGCACAGCGGGGTGATGCCCGACTCGTTGAGGCGGCTGGGCAGCGGGACCTTGCCGGCCTTGTCGTTATCGGCGAGTTTCAAGGGGCCCGGCAACAGCGGCGCCGCCGGCGTACCCACCCCCGGCGCGCCCCCGGAGTTGACCTTCACATTCGCCCCGCTGATGGTCACGCCACCGGCATCGAGCTTCACGAAACTGCCACCGGCCTTGGCGGTGAGTTCGGCGCCGGCTTCCAGGACCACGATGTTGCCGGCCTTGTAGTGGATTTCCTGGCCAGCTTCGACGAATTGCGCGGTGCCGATGTTGGCGTGTTGGGTGACGGCCACGGTGAGGTGGTCGTTGGCGCGGATTTCGCTCTTGCGGTCGAGGTGGGTGATGCGGTGTTCTTCGGCCTTGAGTTCGGTGAGGGTGTTGGCTTCGACTGTGTCGTGGCGTTCATTGCCGACGCGGATCCGCTGGTCGTGCTCGACGTTTTCGTCCCAGTCGCGCTGGGCGTGCAGGTAGATCTGCTCGGCGCCTTTCTTGTCTTCGATGCGCAGTTCGTTATAGCCCTTGCCACCCGGCGAGCTGAGGGTCTTGAAGGTGCTGCGGGTCTTGTTCGCCGGCAGGTCGTAGGGGACCACGTTTTCCTTGTGGTACAGGCAGCCGGTGACCAGGGGCTGGTCGGGGTCGCCTTCGAGGAAGGTCACCAGCACTTCCATGCCGATCCGCGGGATGGCGATGCCGCCGTAGGCCTTGCCGGCCCAGCCGCTGGCGACGCGGACCCAGCAGGAGGTGTTGTCGTCGGCCAGGCCATCGCGGTCCCAGTGGAACTGCACCTTGATCCGCCCGTACTGGTCGCAATGGATTTCTTCGCCCTTGGGCCCGGTGACCACGGCGGTCTGGCTGCCCAGGGACTTGGGTTTCGGGTGTTCCAGCGGCGGGCGGTAGTGGGCGTCCCAGGGCGTGGCGAGGAAGCGGTTGCGGTAGCCCTGGTGGAAGTCGTCCTTGTTGCTGGTGACGTCGCTGGTGATGTTCTCGCCCAACACCTGCGGCTGCTTGCCTTCGTGGATGACTTCCAGCAGCAGCCACAGGTCGTTCCATTCGCTGCGCGGGTGTTCGGCCAGGGTCAGGAAGTGGCCACTGACCAGGCTCGGCTCGTCGCCTTTGCCTTCGGCCAACTGGTAGTCGCTGCGGTGGCGTTCCAGGGCGCGGGTCGCCAGTTGTTTGCCGCGGGCCTGCTGGGTGAACAGGCCGGGGTAGTCGTAGTCTTCCAGGTCCGGCATGGCCCCGGACTTGGCCGCACCCTCGGGCAGCAGGCGTGGTTTCTCGAAGTCGTAATCGCGGCGGCTGACGCGGCTGGTACGGGTTTCCAGGCGCAGGTTGAAGCGCTTGATCACCGGCTGTTCGGCGGCCATGCCGGAGTCCTGCTGGTAGTTCACCGCTGCCAGCTTGCGGAACACCGTCTGGTCGTCGCCGAACACCAGCTTGTGGCCGCCGGCACTGTGCTGGAAGTGGAAGTGAATGCCTTCTTCTTCGCACAGGCGCTGGATGAAGTGCAGGTCGGACTCGTCGTACTGGGTGCAGTAGACCCGTTCCGGGTAGGTAGCGCCGAGCTGGAAACTGTAGGCGTCGGCCAGGATGCCGCGGGCCTCGAGGACCTGGGCGATGATCTTCGGCACGCTCAGGTGCTGGTAGATCTTCTGGTTGAAGCTGTGGCGCAGGTAGTTGAGCTGCGGGGTCAGGCTGATGCTGTAGCGGGTCAGCTTGCGCCCGGAATCACCCTGGGCGATGCGGTACACCAGGCCATGGATCAGGCCTTTGCCACTGCCTTTGCCTAAGCCGCCAAAGGTCAGGCGGGCCGGCTTGTGCAGCAGTTCCTCGAGCTTGAGGTCGGGACGTGCGCTGACCAGTTCGATATCGAAGCAGAAGGGCTGATTGAGGGCTTCGCGGCCAACGAAACTGAGGACCTGAAGGTCGACCGAGGCGCCTTCGATCGTCAGGGAAATATGGGTAGCGTTAGCATCCAGCATGCCGTGAAATCCATCCATTGAATAAGCAGGGGGCGGATGGTGCAGGAATAAGCCAGTCGATTCAAGCGGGGGCGGCCGCCGTCATCCGCCCCCCTGGAACATTCAGAAATGTCCGCGCCAACTATCCCTTAGGCCTGACAACCGATCCGGCTAACGCCCTACGGGGATCAGCGCAACTGGCTGTAGGCGATATGCCGATGGCCCCTCAGGGTTTCCCGTAGCAACCGGTCCAGGGACTGCCCCTCGGGCAGGTAATCGTCACCGAAATCACCGTTGGCCAGCAGGGTGGGATGGACCACCACTTCCAGCGCACCGGCTGGCCGCAAGCCTTGCAGCAGGTCCCGCGGGGTGCAGACGAAGGCCACCGTGGCGCCGCTCAAGCGGACGATGCGCCGGTTCAGGGCGCTCTTGAACAGACGCTTGGCCAGGCCGATATTGCCCCCG
This sequence comes from Pseudomonas sp. T8, assembly GCF_024610635.1. Lineage (NCBI taxonomy): Bacteria > Pseudomonadati > Pseudomonadota > Gammaproteobacteria > Pseudomonadales > Pseudomonadaceae > Pseudomonas > Pseudomonas sp. T8. The sequence goes on along the minus strand of NZ_CP102374.1, from coordinate 1,000,952 downwards.
ACATTGCGCGCCAGGCGTACCGGCACGCCTTGTTGCGCGGCGAAGCGGGCGACGATCGGGGCGATCGGCCACAGGTTGTGCACGTGCTGATGGGAGTCGATATGGCTCGGGCGCAGGCGCTGGTCGACGCAGCGTTGCCATTGCGCTTCGAGTTCCTCCCGGACCGCGGCCACAGTGCTGGCGGGCAGGTGCAGCACCGAGCGCGGCAGCCTGAGGTCGAACTCGCCGCTGCTGTTGCAGAACCGCCGCTGGCTGCGGATCGGCACGCTCAGTGGCTCACCGTAGGTCAGGTTGAAATGCAGGCCGATGCGCCCCTGCAGACTGTTCTCGCGGGCCAGCCGGCAGGCGTCCTCGAAGGCCGGCATATTGGCCATCAGGGTTGCGGAGCTGATCACCCCACGCTCGAAGGCGCGCAGGGTCAGCTGGTTGTACTCGGGGTCGAGGCCGAAGTCGTCGGCATTGACGATCACCGCCGGCAGGTTCGCCGCGGTCGTTGTGCTGTTCAAAGTAGCGCTCAAGGTCGGCTCTCTTGCTGGTGGCGGGCGGCACGGCGTTCGCGCCAGTTTTTGACATGGGGTTTGAGGGCTTGCCAGAGGCGATCGGCGAAGCCCAGGAGCAGGCCGCCGGGGCGGCGCGAATAGAAGCTCCAGCGCTGGTGCTCGACCTGGCCGCTCATGCGTTCGTGCAGTTGATGGCTGGAGCGGCTGAGGCTGACCCGCGAGGCATCGACCCACTGCCAGCCTTCGTCGAGGCCCCAGCGGATCCACTCGTCGAGCAGCAGCCGGCCGCTGCCCAGGCTGGCGTAGTCCGGCAGGAAGGCGATGTTGTAGTCGTACAGCCGCCCGCGCTCCAGCAGCCCCAGGCGATAGCTGATGCAGCGGCCCTGGTGTTCGAGCAGCACCACGCGCACGCAGCCGTCGGCGGCCAGCCCACGCAGGGCGCTGCGCATCCACTGCTGGCGCTGGGTGCCGGAGAAGATCCCCAGGCCATCCGCGCCTTTCCAGCTGGCCTGTTCCACGGCGCCGATAAAGTCCAGCAGCGCGTCGATGCCCTCGCCATCGGGGCTGACGCGGATCACCCGGGCGTCGATTTCGGCGCAGCGTTTTTTCGCCCGGCGCAGCTCGTAGCGCAGGTTCTTGTCCCGGGCTTCCTGGCGGTCGGCCTCGACGATCAGGTGTTCCGGCGCCCGGCAACTGATCGCGCAGGCGCTGTACCAGCTGTGCTCGCGCCAGCTCGCCAGGGTGGGTTCGGCCGCCAGCAGTTCGCTCAATTGCAGCAGGGCATGGGGCAACTCGCGGCGGATTTCCTCCAGTGCCCGGGGCATGGCCGGCAGCGCGTCCTCGGCCACCAGCAGCGCCAGGCGGTCGCTGAGGGGGAAGCCCAGGTGGCGCACCACCTGCAACGGCAGGCCGGCCTTGCGCTCGCGGCCATGCAGCAACGGCAGGCACAGCACCAGCCGTTCCCCGTGCCAGCCCAGCAGCACCCGCAGGCGTTGCCCGGCGTCCAGCGCTTGCTCGGCGCCGCGCAGCCAGGCCAGGCGATTGAAGGGCGTGGCCAGTTCGACCGCGTTGCGCAGTTGCTCGAAGGCGGCAGCGGGAAAGTCATCGTCCAGCAGGCTGGAGCGCCAGGCGAAGCGGATCGTCACAGCGGCTCCCTACCGGCGTCGGTCGAGGTGCCTGCTTGTGCTGTCGGCCGCGACTTGCGCAGGTGCAGCAGGCGGGGCTGGTGATAGGGCACGCGCCGATGGAAATGCAGGCAACGCAACAGGCAATAGACGTGGATCGATTCGCCGACCTCAGTGAAACCCATGCGCATGTGCATCTTCAGCGCCGCCTCGTTGCGCACGTTGACCACCGCCCGGGTGGTCTTGAAGCCGCGCTCGCGGTAGTGCTCCCAGATCAGTTTCTGCGCCAGCACCACCACCCCGGTACCGCGGTAAGGCAGGGCGCACTCGCCGGCGAACTGATAGATGCAGCCCGGCGGGATGCGGATCCAGCAGCGGTACAGCTGATCGTCGTAGTAGTCGCGCTCGTTGATCCAGATCATCAGCATCACGTTGCCGTCGGCGTCGAGGTGGGCGTAGCCGCGACAGCCCTTGTCCAGCAGGCCGCGGATCGCCGGCAACTGCGCGGAAAAGTACTTGTCGAAGGCCGGCAGTAGCGCGCGCTCGATCGGCACCTGTGGCCAGCGTCGCGTGGTGACCGGGCAAGGCACCGGCAGCGCCAGGGAGCGTTCGACGCTGAGCAGTTCCCAGTGGTAATAGAAGTAGCGCTCGCGCAGGACCCGCAGGCTGTCACGCAGGCCCTTGCGGCGGATTTTTTCCAGCAATGCGCTCAATCGGCTCATAAGGCTTTCCAGGTCAGGGCAAACAGGGTTTCGCCGGGCAGCTCGAAGTGCACCCGGCCATCACGGCATTCAACGGCCGCGTCGCGAGGCTGGTCGTCGGGGCCGAGCAGGCTCAGCTTGAGCGGCGCGGCCTGGCACAGGTCGCCGGGGCCGTCGAGGCTCACCGCCTGCACCCGCGACGCCTTGTTCACCCCCAGCAGGCTGTGGCGGCCGGCCTCGCTCATGGCCAGGGCATCGACCTCGAAGGCCGGGTTGTCCAGGGCTTGCACATGGGCCAGCCAGTGCCGGGCAATGAACTGCTGGGCCACGGCCACCGGCTTGAGGCTGAACTGGTTGGCGCTGCGTTGCGCGAGCATGCCCTTGGGGTAGTCCGGCTCGTCGGCGGCCTGGAACCAGTTGAGCATGTCCAGCAGGCCGTCCGCCGAGGCGTTGATCACCACCGAGGCCCACCACAGGCCGGCGTAATGGGTGTCCTGCTGATAGGGGCTCAGATCGCGGCCGCTGGAGATATTGGTCTGGCTCAGCAGCAGGGCCTTGCGCGGCCGGCCCGCGGCATCCAGGCCCACCAGCTCGGCGGCGGCGCGCACGCTGTCGCGGTAGCGGCGGGTGGCGAGCAGGTCGCGGACCATCCATTCGTGCCAGGCCAGGGCGTCGATGTCCTGACCGTGCCGCTCCAGCAGCTTGCGCGCCCAGTCGATGCCGCGGCGTTGCCCGGCGCCGACCCGGAACGGCCCGTCGAGCAGCCGCGAACTGGCCGGCATGGCGATCCGCACCCCGGCCGCGCGGGCCTCGGGATTGGCCTTGGCCCGGGCCAGCATCTGCTCGAAGTACAGGGCGTAGCTGCTGTAGTCCGGGTAGTTGAGGTTGGGCTCGTCGGCGAAGGCCAGGTAATGCAGGCCGTTGCCGGCCAGGCGCACGCTGTCGGCCAGCCAGGCGTCGAGGCCGGCGAAACTCTGGGCGTCCGCCGCGAGCACGGCGCGGCGCCCGGTGCCGGCCAGCAGGGTGATGTCGCGGTCGATCCCGAAGCGCTCGCGATACAGCCGGCGAAAGCCGATTTCCCGCTCGGGCTCCTGCTCGATCACATCGACGAAGCTGTAGAAGTTGGCCGCGCGGGCGCCAATCGCCTGCAACAGGCCGAAGGTGGACTGCGGCGGCTGGGCATAGGGCAGGGCGATGCCCAGGCGCGGCGTGGTCCCGAGGATCTGGGCCTTCAGCTGCAGATGGGCCTCGCCCCGGGGCTGGTCTAACAGGTGCAGTTGCTGGACCTCCTGGGCAAACAGATTGGCCGTGCCGTCCAGCCAGAACGCCGCCTTGCCGGAGCCGCCCAGGGCCAGGCGCCAGACTTCGTCCTGTTCGGCCGGCGGCAGCGCCACCTGGTCGAATTGCCCGTAGGCCGGGTGTTCTTTCAGTTCCAGGCGAACCTTGGCGCCATCGCTCAGGCGGCTGGCCTGCAAGACGCTGACGCCGCCGTAATACTTGCCGGCCAGGATCGCCTGCTCACCGGCCGCGACCCGGAAGAACAGCTCGGCGCCGCTGTGGACTTCGGCGCTGAAATGCACCTTGGTCGGCTCGAATTGCGCCGCCGTGCTGTCGCGGTGGCTGACCCTGAACCCGCGAAAGCTGTAGCCGGGAATCTGCAGGCGGTAGTCGCCCGTGGCCGCTGGCAGCTCGATGTCCTGTTCGCCATAGGCCCGGTCGGCGCGGATCTCCAGTTGCTTGAACAACTGGCCGCCGGGCTGCAGCAGGTACAGCTGCTCGCGGTTGGCGTCGCTCTGCCAGGCCGGGCTCCAGCCGATCTTCAGCCGGTCCGGCCGGTCGGCGCGCAGGTACAGGCTGCCGTCGCGGATGCTCGACCACTGCATGGATCCGGCCTGGGCGCCCGGGGCCAGACTCAGCAGGGCCAGGAGCGTGTAGAAACCGGCTTTCAACATGCCGCCTCCCGAGGGCGCAACAGCGCGCGCAGCTGCATCAGGTCTTCGGGCAGCAGGAGCAGGGTGCGGTACCAGGCCACGCCGCTCAGGCGGCAGTACATCACCAGCATCGCCAGGCTCACCGCCAGGTAGGCCAGGGACGAGGCCAGGCCGGCGCCGACTATGCCCAGGGTCGGGATCAGCGCGGCGTTGAGCAGCAGGTTGAGCAGCGCGCCGCCGCCCAGCAGCCACGACAGCGCGCCGGGGCGCTGCTTGCCCAGCAGGTCCAGGCGCAGGATGCTCGCGTAGCACAGGCCGAACAGCCCCGGCAGCAACGCCAGCAGGGCCGGGTAGGCCGGGCCGTAGGCCTCGCCGAACAGGCTGACGATCAGCCAGTGGCCGACCAGTGCCATGCCCAGGCAGGCGCCGAGCATCACCGTGGCGGTGATGCGCAGGGCCAGCGGGGTCAGGCGTTCGATGCCTTCGCCCTGTTGCAGCAGGCGCTTCATCAGCGGCGTGGTCACCGCCTCGGGAATGATCAGCAGCAGTTCCGCGGCGGCGCTGGCCATGGCGTACAGGCCCAGGGCGACCGGGTCGAGCAGGGCGCCGATAAACAGGTAGTCGCAGCGCAGCATCAATTGCTGCGAGAGCACGCCGGGGTGGCTCTGGGCGCTGTAGCGCAGCAGCTTGCCTTGCTCGCCCGGCTGCCAGCGCAGCCGCAACCGGTGATAACGCCCCAGCCAGTACCAGCCCGCCAGTACCACCAGCAGGGTGCCACCGAGCCAGCCGGCCAGCGCCGCCGACAGGGCCTGGTCGCGCCACAGCCACCAGAGCACGACAAACAGCAGCAAGGGCACCAGGGATTCCAGCAGACGCAGGCCATTGAACGCGCCGACCCGACCGTCAGCGTTGTGCAGGGTCAGCAGGCCGCTCTTGAGCACGGTCAGCGGCACCGCTAGCAGCAACAGCCAGGCGAAGGGGCCGAGCTGGGTGGTGATCGACCAGTCCTGGCCCAGGCTGTTCATCAGCAGCAGGCCGATCACGGTCAGGGTCCCGGCCAGCAGGCAGCCGTAGACCAGGATCTGCGTCAGCAGCAGGCCCATCGGTCGCTGGCGCGCCGCTTCATAACCCACCGCGGTGTTCAGGCCGCCGCTGGTGAGGGCGGCGATCAGGTCGGGCAGGGCGCTGAGCAGGGCGAACAGGCCGCGATCCGCCGGGCCCAGCAGGCGCGCCAGCAGCACGTTGCGCAGCAGGCGAATGGCGATCATCGCCAGCCGCGTGCCCATGCTCAGCAGCAGGTGCCAGACATAGCCGTTGCGCTTCATGCCCGCGCCCCTTTCAGCAGGCGCCAGGCCAGCAGCGACGGGCAGCGGGCGCTGGCCTGGCTGACGTCGATGCGCGGCAGGGCCAGGGGTTCGTTGCGCGAGGGTTCGATCAGCCCCGGGGCGGTGCCCAGGGCATAGCGGTAGCCGAGGTCGGCGACGGCCTGGCGCACGCTCGGGTCATGGTCGCCATTGGGGTAGCAATAGATCGGCAGCGGCGCGGCGCAATGGTGCTGCACGCAAGCATGGGAGCGTGCCAGGTCGTCCTTCAGGGCCGCGTTGTCGAATTGGGTGAGGATGCCGTGGCTGGCGCCATGGGGTCCGAAGCGCACCAGCCCGGAACGTTCCAGGCGCTTGACCTGGCTCCAGTCCAGGCTGTGGGGCGCGGTGTCTCGCGGGCAGCTGTCGGCGAGCAATTGCAGGCTGTCCGGGGCCAGGGTTTTCAGGCGTTGCAGCAACAGCCCGAGGTCACGGCTGCGGGCCTCGTCGGCGCCGGGTTGTCTGAGGCTGGCCGGCAGCACCACGCCCAGTACCCGCAGTTGCTCCTGCAATTGCCGGCCGGCGATGCTCTCGGGTTGGCGCCACAGGGTCTCGCCGATGGCTTCCCACCAGAACGCCTTGCCAGTGCCGATAAAGTCGGTGGAGAGAAAGATGCTCGCCGGTACTTCATGACGTTCCAGCAGTGGATAGGCCTGCTCGGCGTTGTCGCGCCAGCCGTCGTCGAAGGTCAGGGCCAGCCGTGGGCGATCGCCGCCGGGGTACAGCAGCAGGTGCTCCAGCGGCACGCAGTCGAAATGCCGGCGCAGCCAGCGCAGCAGGTGCTCGAAACTGTTGCGGCCGACACACAGCGGCCCGCGATGGGGCAGGTTCGCTGCGTGTTCGTCCGCCAGCACCCGGTGCAGCATCAGTACCACGCCGGCTTCGCTCAGGCGCGTGCGCCCGAAGCTATTGAGGTAGGCGCTGCCGGCCAGGCGCTTGAAGTGTTGTCTGAGTGTCATGTCAGCGGTTCTGCTGCGGGTTCCACAGGCTGTAGCGCTGCCCGCGGAGAAATTGCCAGAGGCCCATGCTCATGCCGGCCAGGGTCACCAGGACGAAACCGGCCAGGCGAAAGGGTTTGGGCAAGCGCCCGCGCTGATCGAGCAGGCCAAGCATACCGGCGCCATAACCGCACAGCTGGGCGATCAGGCACAGGCTGTAGAAGGCCCCGGCGTTCCACAGCCACAGGTTGCTGAGCAGCAGCGGGATCAACAGCACCGGCGCCAGGCGGCGGATCAGTTTGTGGCTGATCAGCGCGATCGCGTAGAAGCCGTGGCGCCAGGGATTCATCAGGCCACGGCGCTGGGCCAGGCTTTGCAGGCCGCCGACCGTGACCCGCAGGCGTCGGCGGTATTGCTTGCCGACTTCATCCACGCCCTGGTCCAGCACCTGGGCCTCCTCGACGTAGACGATGCGTTTGCCCGCGACTGGGGCGCAGGTGCTGATAAAGAAGTCGTCGTTGACCTCGGCCGGCACCCGCTCGAACAGTTCGCGGCGCAGGGCCAGCAGCGCGCCGTCCGCCGAGACCATGCAGCCGGTGCGGTTTTCCGCCTCGCGCAGCCAGGCTTCGTAGTGGCGGTAAAGGCTGTCACCCAGGCTCAGGGCGTGCCCGGGGGTGGGGATGATCATATGCCCGCCGCAGGCCCCGACTTCCGGATCGGCGAAGGGGGCGAGCAGCTTGCCGAGGGTGTCGCCGGACCATTGGTTGTCGGCGTCGGTGAACACCAGGATCTCGTTGCGCGCCAGTTCCACCGCGGCATTCAGCGCTCCGGCCTTGCCTACTCGCGGCAGGTCGAGCACCAGCACCCGCTGGTCGTGGATCGCCAGCGCGGTGGCCACGGTGGCGTCGGTCGAGCCGTCGCTGGCGAGGATGATCTGCAGGTCGGTGGTCGGGTAGTCCTGGGCCAGCAGGGTGCGCAGCTTGTGCTCGATGTGCCGGCTTTCGTTGTGCGCGGCGATGATCACGCTGACCGACAAGGGCGGCCCCGGCTCGACCCGGGGCTTGCGGATAAACAGGCTGATCAGCGCCAGGATCAGCGGGTAACCGATCCAGGCGTAGACCGGCAACAGCAGGCATAACCAGAAGAGTGTCTTAGCCACGATCGGGCCTCACGGCAGTACGGTTGAAAAGGCCCTGCAGCAGGGCAGCGGCGCCCAGGTGCAGGCGCAGCCAGTGCAGCAGCCAGAGTTGCAGGAAAAACAGTGGGTCGCGGTGCCGGTAGCTCTGGCGTAGGGCCAGGCCCAGGGGCGCCAGGGCGCTGCCGAGCAGGGCCAGCAGCGCCGCCGGCCATTGCCCGCCGAGCAGGCAGAGCACGGCCAGCAGGCTGAGCAGGGCGGTGGCCAGGCACAGCAGGGGGAAACGCAACAGCCGCGGGCTCAGCCCGCCATTGCGCAACAGCTGCACATGGCTGCTCTGGCGCCAGAACTCCTTGCCGCTCCATTCGCGCCAGCTGCCCTCGAAGCCCCAGTGCTGCACCACGGGTGTGGCCAGGCTCAGCTGGCGGGCGCCGGCACGGTTCAGGCGCAGGCCGAAATCCTTGTCCTCGCCGGTGCGCAGACCCTCGTCGAAACCGCCGATGCGGTTGAACCAGACCCGGGCCATGCACAGGTTGGGGGTGGGCAGCCATTGCAGCAGGCGTTCCTGCTGGTTGCCGGACAGGCTGCGGCGCTGCCAGGCGCGGGCGAACCAGGGCGCGCTGCGCGGTGCATCGCAGTCCAGGGCGAAGACATCGGCGCGCTGGCTGGCCTCGGCGGATTTCCACAGCAGCAGCCAGTTCAGCGGCACCTCGATGTCGGCATCGAGGAAGGCCAGCCAGTCGCCGGTCGCACAGGCCGCGCCGCGATTGCGCAGGGCGCCGATGGACAGCCCGGGGTAATGCAGCACCCGCGCGCCCTGGTCCATGGCCAGTCGCGGACCGTTGTCGCGCGAGCCGTTGTCGACCACGATCAGCTCGCATTCGAGCCCCGCCACCGCGGCGGCGCTGCTGACGCTGTCCAGGGTACGCACGATATGCCGCGCCTCGTTGTACATCGGCACGATCACGCTGATTCGTTTCATGCTCGGCGTTCCTTGTTCCTGACCGGTAGCCGCTGCCGCAGCGCATGGCCTGTGTAGCCGCTGCCGGGCCTGCGAGGCTGCGATCGAGTGCGCAGCAATCGCAAAACCTGAGCCCTCGATTTGCCTGGAGAAACGCATCGGTCGCCCTTGCGGCTGCTGCGCAGCCGATCGCAGCCTTCGGCAGCGGCTACAGGGTTCGCGGTGGCCGTGTAGCCGCTGCCGAGCCTGCGAGGCTGCGATCGGTTGCGTAGCAAGCGCAAAGCCTGAGTCCGCGATATGTCTGGAGAAACGCGTCGGCAGGTCTTGCGGCCGCTACGCAGCCGATGCGCGGCGGCAGCGGCTATAGGGTTCGCGGTGGCCGTGTAGCCGCTGCCGAGCTCGCGAGGCTGCGATCGAGCGCGGAGCAATCGCAAAACCTGAGTCCGCGATCTGCCTGGAGAAACGCATCGGCAGGCCTTGCGGCTGCTGCGCAGCCGATCGCAGGCTGCGCCAGCGGCTACAGGGTTTGCGGTGGCCGTGTAGCCGCTGCCGAGCTCGCGAGGCTGCGATCGGTTGCGCAGCGACCGTAAAGCCTGAGTCCACGATCTGCCTGGATAAACGCGTTGGCAGGCCTTGCGGCTGCTGCGCAGCCGATCGCAGCCTTCGGCAGCGGCCACAGGGTTTGCGGTGGCCGTGTAGCCGCTGCCGAGCTCGCGAGGCTGCGATCGATTGCGGAGCAATCGCAAAACCTGAGTCCGCGATCTGCCTGGAAAAACGCATCGGCAGGCCTTGCGGCTGCTGCGCAGCCGATCGCAGCCTTCGGCAGCGGCTACAGGGTTCGCGGTGGCCGTGTAGCCGCTGCCGAGCCCGCGAGGCTGCGATCGATTGCGTAGCAATCGCAAAGCCTGAGTCCACGATCTGCCTGGATAAACGCGTTGGCAGGCCTTGCGGCTGCTACGCAGCCGATCGCAGCCTTCGGCAGCGGCTACAGGGTTCGCGGTGGCCGTGTAGCCGCTGCCGAGCTCGCGAGGCTGCGATCGGTTGCGTAGCGACCGTAAAGCCTGAGTCCGTGATCTGCCTGGATAAGCGCGTTGGCAGGCCTTGCGGCTGCTGCGCAGCCGATCGCAGCCTTCGGCAGCGGCCACAGGGTTCGCGGTGGCCGTGTAGCCGCTGCCGAGCCCGCGAGGCTGCGATCGGTTGCGCAGCGACCGCAAAGCCTGAGTCCGCGAACTGTCTGGAGAAACGCGTTGGCAGGCCTTGCGGCTGCTGCGCAGCCGATCGCAGGCTGCGCCAGCGGCTACAGGGGGTGAGTACATCGTCATGGGCGGCTCTCCGGGGCTTCGGCCTGGCGGCGCAGGACGCTGGACAGGGCCAGGAAGATCCACAGGTATTTGTGGTTCGGTGCGCTGAGGAACAGCAGGAACACCGCCAGGGCCAGCAGGCTTAGGCCCAGGTGGGTGGCGATGTCGGCCTGGTCCTGCCGGCCCTTGCTCAGCCATGCGACCCGCGCCCGCTCGAAGTTGCGCAGGCCCATCAGCAATAGGGCGACAAAGCTCAGGCCGCCGGGAATCCCCAGTTCGCTGAACAGTTCCAGGTAAGTGTTGTGGGCGCGCCGGTAGAGGTCCGGCTCGTTCATGTTCTCCGAGAAGCCGCTGGCAAAACCGGTCTGCGCGTAATGGATCGGGAAGGTGCCCAGGCCCGAGCCGAGCAGCGGGTTCTCGCGGATCATCTGCCCGCCGACCACCAGGTACGAGGTACGTCGGCCCAGGGAGGTGTCGGCGGAGTGGGCGCCGGACTTGAGCAGGCTCAGGGACTGGATCCGCGCCACGTAGTCCGCCGGCAGCGCGGCGATGCCCAGGGGCACGACGATTGCCACGGCGAACATGACGAACCCCAGGTGCTTGGGCCGCAGCCGTTGCAGCCGATGGCGGTAGTGCCAGGCGCCGATGGCGATGGTGAACAGCACCACCAGCAGCCCGGAGCGCGAGTCGGTCTTGGTCATGCCGGCCATCAGCGTCAGGGTCACCCCGGCCCAGAACAGCCGTAGCGGCCAATGCCGCTCGCGCAGGGCCAGGAGGATCGCCGGCGGCACCGCCATGGCGATCAGCAGGGCGAAGTAGTTGGCGTCCTGCAGCAGGCCGATGGCCCGGCCGCCGACCTGGTACTTGGCCGAGAACAGGGCGATCACGCAGGTGGTGGCCACGCTCAGCGCCAGCAGGCGGCAGAGCATCAGCAGGTTGACCTCGCGGCCGATCAGCAGGGTCACGAAAAACAGCACCAGGCCCACCGCCAGTTCCCGCAGGCTGCCCAGGGACACGCCGAGGTTCTCGCTGTACATCAGGCTCAGCAGCAGGCACAGCAGGAACGGCAGCAGCGCCCGCCACAGGTTGCTGCGCAGCCGCGTCTCGCCGATCTGGCGCATCAGCAGCTTGAACAGCAGGATCAGGATCAGCGAGGCCCCCAGCAGCTTGGCCGCGGAAAAGGCGCTGTCCTTGAACAGGCCTTCGAACGGCACCAATGCGCAGATGCCCAGCAGGCCCCAGCCGGTGCGGCGGTACAGCAGCGCCAGGCCGAACATCCCGACCACCACCAGCGGCGCCAGGTAGGGCCAGGGGCTGGCGAGCAGCAGCAGGCAGGCCAGCCCCAGCAGGGCGCCCAGGGAAAGGGAGGCGATCATCGGTTCCAGGCCTCGCTGGTCGCGCGGTACAGGGCCTGCCAGCGCAGGGCCAGGCGCGGCAGGTGATAGTCGCGGCGTTGCCGCTGGCGCGCCGCCAGGCTCAGGCGTTCGCCCAGGTCGGGGTCGTCCAGCAGTTCGGCGATATGCCCGGCCAGCTCAATGCTGTCCAGCGGCCGGGCGAGCAGGCCGCTGACGCTGTGTTCGATCACATCGGGAATGCCGCCGACGGCAAAGGCGGCGATCGGCGTGCCGGCCTGCATGGCTTCGAGCAGGATCATCGGCGTGCCTTCGGTGCGCGAGCTGAGCACCAGCACGCTGAGGCGGTGCATCCATTTGCTCATGTTGTTCTGGTAGCCCGGCATCAGGATCTGCAACGCCAGGCCGGCGTCCTGGATGCGCTGGCGCAGCATCTCGCTCAAGGGCCCGTCGCCGAGCAGCACCACCTTCAGCGCCGGGCGTTGCTGGCACAGCGGGATCAGCGCGTCGAGAAACAGGTCCGGGCCTTTTTCCTGGCTCAGGCGGCCGACGAAGCCCACCAGCGGCGCATTGCGGTCGCGCAGGTTCTGGTCGGGGATGCACTGCTCGGGCAAACCATTGGGGATCACCTGCAGTTTCTCCGCCTCGACCCCGGCCTGGCGATGCAAGCGGGCGATGCTCTGCGCCACGCAGGCCACCCGGCGCACCGTGCGCCGGCGGCACAGGCGCAGGCTGAGCCAGGTGTAGAACTTCTGTTTGGCGCTGCGCGGAGTGAACCCGTGCTGGGTCCATACCAGCGGCAGGCCCAGGCGCCAGGCGCACAGCAGGGCAAACAGCTGGGCCTTGAAATTGTGCGCATTGAGCAGCACCGGCTGTTGGCCCAGGTGGCTGAGCATCGCCCGCAGTCCGCTGCAACTGTGGCACTCGACGCCGCCCGCGCGAAAACGCTCGAGCAGGGCCGGCGGCGCGTCGATGAACAGCACCCGATGCTGCCCGGGCATGCCCCGGCAATGATCCAGCAGCATGCGTTCGGCGCCATAGAAGCCGCCGCTGTGGATCACATGGACAATCGGCAGGTCGGCCATGAGCCTCTCGCGTTCCGTGCGGTTCACTGCTTGGCCCAGTGCCAGAGCCACTGCCAGGTCCAACGCGGGTAGGGATTGACCACCGGCGCCTGCACCGCGTCGAGCACCATCAGCACCGGCAGGTTCAGGTGGTCGCCGACCTGGGCCGGATGCTTGAAGCGGTGATCGAAGAACTCGTAGACGTAGCCCAGGGCAATCGCCAGCAGCAGGCCGGTAAGCAGGCCCAGGGGGATGATCAGCATCGGTTTGGGGAACGCTGCCTCGCTGGGTTCATAAGGCTGGCTGAGCACCCGGGCGTTGGACAGCTCGCCATTGATCAGGCGCTCGCCGCGGCTTTCTTCGTAGCGCTGGGTGTAGGTGAAGAAGGCCTTGTGCAGGGCGTCGATCTCGGTGTCGAGCTGGCGCAGCTTGCTCAGTACTTCCTGCAGGTCGCGCACGCGGGTCTTGTATTCGTTGATCCGCGCGGTCTTCTGGGCGATCACCGAGTTGGTGATCTGCAGGTCGCTGGTGCGCTCGCGCACGCGGTTTTCCACTACCTTGAGGAACTGCGCGCGGGCGCGGACGATCTGCTCGCGCTGTTGCTGCATCGGCACGCTGTCGGCGCGGTAGGTGTCGGAGGTGGTGCCGTATTGGCTCACCAGGTTGGTCAACTGCTCGCCCAGCTGTTTGATCTCGCGGTCCTCGTAGGCCACGTTGTCCACGGTGTTGGCGAAGGCGAAGGGGAAGGTGTAGTCGGTCAGGCTGCCCTTGCGCGCGGCCTTCAGGTTGTTTTGCAGGTAGTCCAGGCGGCGCTGGTTCTCCAGGGCCTGGTCGCGGTAGCCGTTGAGCGACTGCTCCTCGGTGTTGATCGCGTTCAGGCGGAAGGTGATCTCTTCCTTGGGATCGGAGGCATGGGCCGCCTCCAGCAGGGCCTGGCGCAAGCCTTCGAGGTCGTCCAGGCGCTCCTGGTACTGGACTTTCTTCTGCTCGAAGAAGGCCTGCGGCAGCTCGTTGGATTGCAGGTCCTGGCGGTTCTTCAGGTAGTTGGCCAGCAGGCGCTCGACGAAACGCGTGCCCTGGGTCGGGTCGGCGCTGGCGTAGACCACCGAGATCACGTTGGAGCCGGGCAGGGTGGCGATCTTCAGGTCCTTGACCGCCTGGTTGGTCATGGCGTCGAGGGCGGTGTCGCGCACCGGTTCGATCTTCAGGCCCAGGGCTGCGCGCAGCGGGGTGGTCACATGATCGCGCAGCGGATTGAAGAGCAGCCGGGCGAGCAGGCCCTCGCCGTCGCCGAACTCGCCGGCCTCGCGCAACTGGCCGATGGTTTCGCGGATCAGCGTCGGCGAGCGCAGGATATTGCTCTCGGTTTCCATGTCCGCCAGGGACGGCGGGATGAACTTGTCGCTGTCCGGGGTGAGCACGGTGTTGGCGTCGCTCTGTGACAGCTTTTTCGACTGCACTATGACTTCGGCGGTGATCTCGTAGCTCTGGCGCAGCACCAGCGGCAACAGCAGGGCGATCACGGCGAAGCCGAGGAACACACGTTTGATCAGCCGGCGATTGACGAAGAACACGAGGAGGAACTCGTGCAGGTAGTTTTCGATTCTGTTCATCGCGGGAAGGCTCAATTGTTGTCCGATTCTTTGTTGTCGACGCGGTAGCCGAAGCTGAAGCCGACACCCTGGAACATGATGATGTCCGCCAGTTGCTTGCTGAACGCGCCGGCCTTGGCCAGGCGGGTCTTGGGCACATAGAGCAGGTCGTCCGGCTGCAGGTAGGCGAACTGCGCGGCGTTGCGGTCCAGGGCGGCGGCGACGTCGTAGGTGCGGGCCTGCACCTGGTTGCCGGTACGGCGCATGATCACCACCGAGTCCAGGCGCGCGGTGGGGCCGGCGCCCTTGGCCAGGGTCAGGGCCTCGAGCACCGACACCGGGCGGCGGATCGGGTAGGCACCGGGCTGGCCGACTTCACCGAGCACGAACACTTCGTTGGCCGCCGTCGACTTGAGCAGCACGTCGGCGCTGACCTGGCCGACTTCCTTGGCGTAGCGCTGGTTGATGGTCTTCTGCAACTGGCTGAGGGTCATGCCCTGCAAGGACATGGCGCCGAGCAACGGGAAGCTGGCGCGCCCGTCCGAGCCGACGGTGATCTCGCGGCTCAGGCCCGTGGCCGGGTTGGTCAGGCTGGTGCGCAGGTTGTCCAGCTGGGCCATGGCGTGGGAAATCGAAAAGGTCACCTGGGGTCTTTTCAGCACCCGCGCATAGGCGCTTTCCAGGGTCCGGCGCGCCTCTTCGGCGGTCAGCCCGGCAACCTGTACATTGCCCACGTAAGGCATCTCGATGCTGCCGTCGGGCAATACCAGCTTGTTGCCGCCCAGCTCGGCGGCGCTGAGGAACGAGACGTCGACCTGGTCGCCCGGCTGCACCCGATAGCGGGTCTGGCTGGTGCTGCCGATGTGGAAGATCACGTCCAGCACGTCCTGGGGACGCAGGACCTGCTCCACCGGCAGCACTTCGGTCATCTGGCCCTGGCCGGCGTCGGCGCTGAGGACCTGCACCGGCATTTGCTCGACGTCGGGGCTGGAACAGCCGGCGAGGGCGGCCAGCAACAGGCAAAGGGGGAGCGCTTGAGGTTTCATGTGCAGACTTTCCTTGTGCCGGTCAGAGACGGTCGTAGACCCATTTGGGCATGTAGTACTTGCGCGCGTTGAACACGCTGCCGATCAGCTTCGCCTCGGCCTGGACCAGGCGTTGCGCGGCGGCCTGGGCCACTTCCCAGCGGGTTTCCTCGCTGCGCACCACCAGCACCACGCCATCGACCTGGGTACTCAGGGTGAGGAGGTCGCCGTTGCTGTACACCGGGTCGCCGTCGACGATCACGAAGCGGTACACCTCGTTGAGCGCGGCGAACAGTTCCCGCAGCGGCTGGCTGGTCAGGCGTTCGCTGTACTGCTGGCGCCGCCCCAGGGGCAGGAAGTCGAAGCCCGGGGCGCCGGGATGCTCGATGCAGGACGCCAGGCTCGGCGGCTGCTCGGCCAGCACCAGGTCGAGGAAGCCCGGGTTCTGTTCCAGGCCCAGGCGCTGGGTCAGGCTGTCGTCGGCGAGGCTGGTGTCCAGCAGCAGCACCCGTCCGCGGCTGGTGCGCGCCAGCTCGTTGGCCAGGGCCAGGCTGCTGGTGGTCACGCCGCTATTGCGGTTCGGCGCGGTAAGCAGGATCACCCGCAGTTGCTGGTCGAGTACGGTCACGGCCAGGTTGCTTTCGGTGGGGGTCTGGATGTCCAGACTGGCAAAGGTTGCAGCCGCCATTTCAACTTGCTCCGTGGCCGTTGAGGACTTTGAGAGGGGTTTTGAGCAGGATCTTCAGGTCCAGCCAGGGGCTTTGCTGAAAGATGTAGGTCATGTCCAGGGTCACCCGGCCGTCGAAATCCACATCGCTGCGCCCGGACACCTGCCACAGGCCGGTGATGCCGGGGTAGATGCTCAGGCGGCCGAGGTGGTGTTCCTTGTAGGTCTGGGCGTGGAACGAGGTCGGCCGCGGGCCGACGATGCGCATCTGGCCGAGCAGCACATTGATCAGGTTCGGCAGCTCGTCGAGGCTGGTGCGCCGCAGGAAACCGCCGATCCCGGTGATCCGCGGGTCGCGGTCGATCTTGAAGTCCACCGAGTCCGGGCCGTGCTTGTTCAGGTGGCGCACCGAGTCCTTCAGGGATTCGGCGTTGACCACCATGGTGCGGAACTTGTACATGCCGAAACGCCGGCCACGAAAACCGGTGCGCAGCTGCACGAAAAACACCGGGCCGGGGCTGGTCAGCTTGATCAGCAGGGCGATCGCCAGCAGCAGCGGCGCGATCAGCAGCAAAATCAGCGCGGCCAGCAGGGTCGAGGTCAGGCGCTTGCTCAGGGACAGGGTCCAGGGGCAGCCGCCGCGGCGACCGGTCAGCCAGCCACGGCGTTGCAGCTCGACGGCGGCCTCGACCTTGCGCCGGAACGGGTCGTTGCGCCGGTCGATATGGACGGGGCCGGCAGCCGGCGTCGGCTTATCGGGAGCAGAAGGCGCGGGCGATGAGAATGGTCTCTCCATGTCCATCGGGGTATTTCCATAGGCAGTGGGTAGAAGCGGCGAGCGGGTTCGCCGGTGCAGCTCGGTGTGATTCGTCAGTCCCGTGGCGGCCGGTAGTAGCTCTGGAACCAGTCGACGAAGCGTCCCAGGCCTTCGGCCAGGGGCACCTGCGGGCCGAAACCGGTGACGTTCTCCAGGGCGCTGGCATCGGCGCAGGTGTTCAGCACATCGCCGGGTTGCAGCGGCAGGTACTCGACCAGCGCCTTGCGCCCGAGCAGTTGCTCCAGGGTGGCGACGTAGTCCTTGAGTTCCACCGGGCGCTGCCCGCCGATATTGAACAGGCGCCAGGGCGCCATGCTGGTGGCCGGGTCGGGCTGGTCGCGGTTCCACAGCGGGTCGCGCACTGGCGGTTTACCCAGCAGCCGTACCAGGGATTCGACTATGTCGTCGATGTAGGTGAAGTCGCGCTGGTGCATGCCGTAGTTGAACAGCTTCAGCGGCCGGCCTTCGCAGATGGCCTGGGCGAACAGGATCGGCGACATGTCCGGGCGGCCCCAGGGGCCGTACACGGTAAAGAAGCGCAGGCCGGTGGCCGGCACGTCGAACAGGTGGCTGTAGCTGTGGGCCATCAACTCGTTGGCCTTCTTGCTCGCGGCGTACAGCGACAGCGGATGGTCGACGTTGTCGCTGACCTTGTACGGGGTGTGATGGTTGGCGCCGTACACCGAGCTGGACGAGGCGTAGATCAGGTGCTCGACCGGGTAGCGCCGGCACATTTCCAGCAGGTTGAGAAAGCCGCCGAGGTTGCTGTCCAGGTAGGCCTTGGGGTTTTCCAGGGAATAACGCACCCCGGCCTGGGCCGCCAGGTTGATCACCACCTGCGGGCGGACCTGGGCGAACAGCCGGTCGAGGGCGTCGGCATCGCTCAGGTCCAGGCAGTACAGCGGGAAGGCGCCCACCTGTTGCTCGACCCAGCGCACCCGGTCGCGCTTGAGTTGCGGGTCGTAGTAGTCGTTGAAATTATCCAGCCCGGTGACCTGATGCCCATCCTTGAGCAAACGCAGTGCGGTATGGGCGCCGATGAAACCGGCGGCCCCGGTGATCAGGATATTCATGCGTAGAGCGCCCCCGGTAGACGATAGGGTAGTCCGATGCTCAGGTAATGCAGGCCGGCATCCGCCGCCTGTTGCGGGTTGTAGAGGTTGCGCCCGTCGACGATCAGCCGTGCCTTGAGGCGCTCGCGCAGCTGGTTGAAATCGACCACGCGAAAGGCCTTCCACTCGGTGCAGATCACCAGCGCATCGGCGCATTGCAGGGTGTCGTCGCGGGTCGCGCACAGCTGCAGGTCGGGGCGGTAGCCGTACAGGCGCCGGCATTCGGTCATGGCTTCCGGGTCGTAGGCATGCACCGTGGCGCCGGCCTCCCACAGCGCTTCCATCAGGTAGCGGCTGGTGGCTTCGCGCATGTCGTCGGTGTTGGGCTTGAAGGCCAGCCCCCAGAGGGCGATGACCTTGCCGCGCAGGTTGTCGCCCAGATGCGCCTTGAGCTTGCGGAACAGCACGTGGCGCTGCTGCTCATTGACGTCGCGCACGGTCTTGAGCATGTGCGGCTCCAGGCCATGGCTCTCGGCGGTGTGGATCAGCGCCTTGAGGTCCTTGGGGAAACACGAGCCGCCAAAGCCGGCGCCCGGGTAGATGAAGTGGTAGCCGATCCGCGGGTCGGCGCCGATGCCCTTGCGCACGGCGCTGATGTCGACGTCCAGGCGCTCGGCCAGGTTGGCCATTTCGTTCATGAAGCTGATGCGCGTGGCGAGCATCGCGTTGGCGGCGTACTTCACCAGCTCGGCGCTGCGGTTATCCATGAACATCAGGCGGTCGCGGTTGTGATTGAACGGCGCGTACAGCTCGCTCAACTGCTGGCGCGGCTTGTCATGGGCGCAGCCGACGATGATCCGGTCCGGGCGCATGCAGTCGGCCACCGCGCTGCCTTCCTTGAGGAACTCGGGGTTGGACACCACATGCACCCTGAGCTCGGACTTGCCCAGGTCGGTGAGCTGCTCGATGACGGTTTCCAGCACCAGGTCGGCGGTGCCCACCGGCACCGTGGATTTGATCACTAGGGTCTTGTCGCTGTGCATCAGGCGGGCGATGTCGCGGGCGACGGCAATCACATGGTCGAGATCGGCGGAGCCGTCTTCGTTGGACGGGGTGCCGACCGCGATGAACATCAGCTCGCCATGGTTCACCGCGTCCTGGGCCAGGGTGGTGAAGGACAGGCGGCCGGCTTTCAGATTGTCTTCGATCAGCGTCGTCAGCCCCGGCTCGTGAATGGGCGCGATGGCGCGCTGCAATTGGGCGACTTTCTGGCCGTCGATGTCGACACAGACCACGTTGTGGCCGACGTCGGCCAGGGCGACTGCTTGTACCAGGCCGACGTAGCCGGTACCAAAAACGCTGACATCCAAGGGAGGAACCTCATCCGTGATGGGTAATGAGTGAGTTTTTTCTGCCCACTTCTTAAAGAACTGAATAGGTGCAAGTCCTTTTCGCGTTCTTTTTTTGACACTACCACAGCATGGAGACGGTTAATTGGCGTTTTGCCGTGTTGTATAAATGACGATGGCGTTTTGGATCCTTTTATAAATTAATTAATTGTTTTTAAAATCAAATAGATAGTTAGTCTGAAAGGGTGGTGAAAGCATTGTGTCAATTCCTTGATACAAAACTCGTAAGGGCAAATAAAGCCGACGAACGGTAGTTTTTTGAGTGAAAAAAACAGCGTTTTTATCGTCGGCGGACGCTTGCTTGGATCCAAAACTTCTGGAATCGCCCAATGAATGGCGCCTCGGTCAAGGGCCTCCACGACGGAAAAAAGTGTTGGAAATGATCGCTTTATCGCAGGCGGGACAGTGCGCTGGAAGAGCGCGGGAAGTGCCAAAGGCTGTAGCAGCTTCAGACTAAAGTCGAGTGTAGCCCGTCAAAGCCATCTGCCATCATTGCGGGTCAACATTGATTTGATCAATTCACCTGGCCAGAAATGATTCGCCAGATGGATTGCTATTGCCTTTCTTTCGTCCGCGTTACCGATGCACTGCTGGAGCTTTTCATGCGTCCCCCTTTCCCTTTGCTGCACTCATTCCGACCGCTGCGTTATCCAACGGTGGGCCTCGGCGCCCTTTGCCTGTGCGCGGGATTTACCGCCCAGGCCGAGGCCGCGGGCTTCTTCGAAGACAGCAGCGCCAAGCTCGAGTCGCGCACCCTCTACTTCAACCGTGACTTCCGCGACGGTCATACCAGCAACGATCAGGGCGCTTCCAAGCGCGAAGAGGCGGCCCAGGGCTTCATTCTCAACCTGCAATCGGGCTACACCGAAGGCACCGTCGGTTTTGGTATCGACGCGCTGGGCATGCTCGGCTTCAAGCTCGACTCCAGCCCCGACCGCAGCAACAGCGGCCTGCTGCCGTCCAGCGGCCAGGACCCGCGGGGCTCCAAGGACCAGTACGCCAAGCTCGGCCTGACCGCCAAGGTGCGCGTGTCGCAGAGCGTGCTCAAGTACGGCGCGCTGCTGCCGGACCTGCCGCTGCTCAAGTACAACGACGGGCGCCTGCTGCCGACCATGTTCAATGGCGCGATGCTCACGTCCAAGGAGATCAAGGACCTGACGTTTATGGCCGCGCGCCTGGACCGCTACACCGCCCGGGATTCCACGGACGCCCAGGACATCCGCGTGCACTGCAAGAACAAGCGTTACGCCTGCAACGTCACCGCCGACCATTTCGACATGTACGGCATCGACTACAAGTTCAACGACCGCCTGACCGGCCAGTATCACTACGGGGAGCTTGCAGACATCTACCGCCAGCACTTCATCGGCCTGCTGGCCAACCAGCCGCTGGGCCCGGGCGTATTGAAGGCCGACCTGCGCCTGCTCAAGAGTACCGACAGTGGCGCCGAGCGCGCCGGTTCCATCGACAACCGCGCCCTGAGCGGCATGCTCGGCTACGCCATCGACGGCCACACCTTCAGCGCCGGCTGGCAGCGCATGAACGGCGACAACTCGATGCCGTACCTCGATGGCAGCAACCCGTACCTGGTCAACTACGTGCAGGTCAACGACTTCGCCGCCGCCCAGGAGCGTTCCTGGCAGCTGCGCTATGACTACGACTTCAAGGCCATCGGCATCAACGGCCTGAGCTTCCTGACCCGCTATGTCAGCGGCGACCATATCAAGGTCCCGGGCAGCGACCAGGAAGGTCGCGAATGGGAACGCGACAGCGAACTCAAGTACGTGGTGCAGAGCGGCACCTTCAAGGACGTCAGCCTGCGTTTGCGTAACGCCACCTACCGCAGCAACTACGAGAAGTTCGCCCGGGACGTGGACGAGACGCGGCTGATCGTCAGTTACAACTTCTCGATCCTCTGACGGCGCTGCCGGAAGCTGAGTCCGCGAGTTGCCTGGAGAAACGCGTCGGCAGGCCTTGCGGCTGCTGCGCAGCCGATCGCAGCCTTCGGCAGCGGCTACAGGGGCCGTGGTGGCTGTGTAGCCGCTGCCGAGCCTGCGAGGCTGCGATCGGCGGCGCAGCCGTCGCAAAACCGGTAACCGCGTTGCATCAGGTACACCGCGTGCGCTGGTTGGGCGGCTGCGTTGCAGCCGGTCGCAGCCTTCGGCAGCGGCTACAGGGGATCGCGGTGGCTGTGTAGCCGCTGCCGAGCCTGCGATCGGCGGCGCAGCCGTCGCAAACCCGGTAACCGCGTTGCATCAGGGGCACCGCGTGCGCTGGTTTAGCGGCTGCGTTGCAGCCGATCGCAGCCTTCGGCAGCGGCTACAGGGGCCGTGGTGGCTGTGTAGCCGCTGCCGAGCCTGCGAGGCTGCGATCGGCGGCGCAGCCGTCGCAAAACCGGTAACCGCGTTGCATCAGGTACACCGCGTGCGCTGGTTGGGCGGCTGCGTTGCAGCCGGTCGCAGCCTTCGGCAGCGGCTACAGGGGATCGCGGTGGCTGTGTAGCCGCTGCCGAGCCTGCGAGGCTGCGATCGGCGGCGCAGCCGTCGCAAAACCGGTAACCGCGTTGCATCAGGTACACCGCGTGCGCTGGTTGGGCGGCTGCGTTGCAGCCGGTCGCAGCCTTCGGCAGCAGCTACAGGGGATCGCGGTGTCTTGTAGCCGCTGCCGAGCCTGCGAGGCTGCGATCGGCGGCGCAGCCGTCGCAAACCCGGCAACCGCGTTGCATCAGGTACACCGCGTGCGCTGGTTTAGCGGCTGCGTTGCAGCCGGTCGCAGCCTCGCGGTGCTCGGCAGCGGCTACAGAGAATGCGGAGGCGGGAGATCCGCGTCAGGCGCTTACAACCAATCCCAGAAGCGGCTCCAGAAGCCGCGGTTCAGTTCTTCCCGGCAACCGGCGTATTGCTGGCCGTACAGGCTGGAGCGGCTTTGCACCTTCATCGCCACGGTCTGCAGCCAGGGCTTGGCCGCATAGGTCTGCCGGCGGTAGCCGCCCCAGCCTTCGTGGTAGTTCAGGTACTGGCGGTAGGCGTCCTGCTTGGTCACGCCGTTGACCCGCGTGGTCTGGTCCATGTACCAGCCGATAAAGTCGGTGGCGTCGGCGAAGTTGGTGCGGCTGGCCCAGTAGTTGTCGCCCTTGCGCTGATAGTCACCCCAGACTTCGTCCTTGGCCTGCGGGTAGCCGGCCGCCGAGGTCACCCGGCCCCAGGGAATCACCCACAACAGGTATTTGCGGGGCGGCAAGGCGTCCTGCTTGAAGCTCGATTCCTGGTAGATGATCGACAGCGGCACCTGGATCGGCACCCCCCATTTTTCTTCGGTGGCCTTGGCCGCCTTGTACCAGTCGCTTTTCTCGCGAAAGATCTCGCAGATGTCGTTGGGGTTGGCCGGCGGCGAGGTCGCGCAACCGGTCAGGATGAGGGGGAGTGCTACGGCGGCACAGGCGAAGCGGGTCAAAGGCAAGGCTCTATTCGGGTCGATGGGAGCGCCGCGTGGCGCTCCTTCGATCAGTTCAGTTGGTGGCGATAGGGCAGGTCCGGTCCGGTCTTGCCACAGGTCAGCGCCGCGGCGCGGATGGCGAACCTGAGCATCTGGTCGATCTGGTCCCGGCTCAAGCCCGCCACACCCTCCAACGAATCCAGCTGTCGTTCGGTCAGCCAGGCAATCAGAGCGGCCTGGAAGGTGTCGCCGGCGCCCACGGTGTCGGCCATCTTAATCGGCATGGCCGGCGCCGACCAGCGGCCATGTACCCGACTGAACACCGTCGCGCCCTCTGCACCGCGGGTCAGGAACACCAGCTGGCAGTGATGCCGCAGCCAGCCTTCGATCACGTGCTGCGGGTCCTGGTCGGGGTAGAGCAGGTGCAGGTCCTCGTCGCTGACCTTGATCAGGTCGGCCAGCCGGACCAGGGTGTCGATGCGCTGGCGCCACAGCTGGATGTCCGGGGCCGGGTTGAGGCGCACGTTGGGGTCGAGGCTGATCAGGCGCTGGCCGCGCTCGCGGCGCACCAGCGCCAGCAGGGTGTCGGCGATCGGCTGCACCACCAGGGAATACGAGCCGATGTGCAGGCCGCGCACCCGGCTGTCGAGCGGCGGCAGGTCGGTCAGTTGCAACTGGCGGTCGGCGCAGCCTTCGCCACGAAAGCTGTATTGCGGCGAGCCGTCGGCGCCCACCGCGACCATCGCCAGGGTGGTCGGCGCCTGGACGTGCAGCAGGTAGTCTTCGCCCACGCCTTCGTCGCGCAGCACCTGTAACAGGCGCCGGCCGAGGTAGTCGGTGGACAGCCCGGCGAACAGCGCCGCGTCCACCCCCAGGCGGCGCAAACCCACCGCGACATTGAAGGGCGAACCGCCGGCGATTGCCTGGAAGTTGACCCTCGATGCCCGACCGCTGGCATCGTCTTGGCTGAAAAAATCGAACAGTGCTTCACCACAGACCAGGTACATAGTCATTCGCTCTTCAAAAGGGTTGCCACATGCTGTTGGTAGCCTTCATAGGCCTGCTGGTAGGCCGCGACATTGGCCGCTATCGGCAAGGTTTCGCTGCTTGCATCGAGCCTCACGCAGCGCTGGCACAGCTGCGCCAGGCTCTGCGCCTGGCCACTGTGGTGCGACTGGCACCAGGCCGCCTGGATCGCCGCGCCCAGGGCCGCGGCTTCGCTCTGCTCGGTGCAGACCACCGGGGTGTGCATGATATCGGCGACCATCTGCCGCCACAGCGGGCTTTTCGAACCGCCGCCGATCAGGCGGATGCTCTGGCTTTGCAGACCGTTATGGCGCAGCAGGTCCAGGCCGTAGCGCAGGCCGAAGGTGGTGCCTTCGACCACCGCGCGGCACAGGTTGGCCCGGGTCAGGTTGTTGGCGGTCAGGCCCAGCA
The DNA here is from genome assembly GCF_024610635.1 of Pseudomonas sp. T8. NCBI lineage: Bacteria > Pseudomonadati > Pseudomonadota > Gammaproteobacteria > Pseudomonadales > Pseudomonadaceae > Pseudomonas > Pseudomonas sp. T8. The sequence continues at coordinate 977,150 of NZ_CP102374.1, read as the reverse complement.
GGCTGCCGCTGGCATGGGGCAGGGCGGGGACCCGCTCGCCGTTGAGGAACGGCAGCATGCACACGCCCTCGGCGCCGATCGGCGCCTGCGCCACCCGTTGGTTGAAGGCGTCGATATCCAGCTCGAACAGTTCGCGCACCGCGCTCGTGGCATTGGTCAGGTTCATGGTGCAGATCAGCGGCAGCCAGCCGCCGCTGGAGGAACAGAAGGTCGCCACCGCGGCGTCTGCGCTGACCCGGGGTTGCTCGGCATAGGCGTACAGGGTGCCGGAAGAACCCAGGCTCATGGTGATCGCCCCGGGCTGGATATTGCCGGTGCCGATGGCCCCCAGCATGTTGTCGCCGCCACCGCTGGACACCAGCGCCCGTGGGTTGAGGCCCAGTTGCCGGGCGATCTCCGGCAGCAGGGTGCCCACTGGCTGGTGGGCTTCGAGCAGTTCCGGCAAGGCGGCTTCCAGGCGGCCGGCGGGGTCGATGTGCCTGAGCAGCGCGAGGTCCCATTGCCGGGTCCGCACATTGAAATAGCCGGTGCCCGAGGCATCGCCGTATTCGCTGCAGCAGCGGCCGGTCAGCCAGTAGTTCAGGTAGTCGTGGGGCAGCAGCACATGGGCGATGCGCTGGAATATCTGCGGATGCTGCTCCCGGGTCCACAGCAGTTTCGACACCGTGTAGCCGGGGGCAATCGCCACGCCGAGGCGCTCCAGGGAGCCCTGTTCGCCGCCCAGATGATCCAGCAGGCGCTGGTTCTGCGGGGTGGATTCGGTGTCGCACCAGAGCTTGGCCGGGCGCAGCACCTGGCCCTGTGGGTCGAGCAGGACCAGGCCGTGCTGCTGGCCGGACACGCCGATGCCGAGGATGTCCTGGCCGCTGATACCCGCGGCCAATAAGGCCCGGCGGGTGGCCAGGGCGAACGCCTCGCGCCATTGCCCGACGTCCTGTTCGCGGCGGCCGTTGGCACCGCTGATCAGGCTGTGGGGCGCCGCGCCCAGGCCCAGTACGTCACCGCTGGCGGCGTCGAGGACGACGGCCTTGGTGCCCTGGGTGCCGCAGTCGATGCCGAGGAAAAGCTGTTGCGTCGTCATGGATGAACCTGCACAAAATTCAAATCAAACCCACTGTAGCCGCTGCCGAGCCTGCGAGGCTGCGATCGATTGCGCAGCAATCGCAAAACCTGAATCCGCGATCTGCCTGGAGAAACGCATCGGCAGGCCTTGCGGCCGCTGCGCAGCCGATCGCAGCCTTCGGCAGCGGCTACAGGGTTCGCGGTGGCGGTGTAGCCGCTGCCGAGCCTGCGAGGCTGCGATCGGTTGCAACGCAACCGCAAAACCTGAGTCCGCGATCTGTCTGGAGAAACGCGTTGGCAGGATTTGCGTCGGCTACGCCGCCGATCGCAGCCTTCGGCAGCGGCTACAGGGTCCGCGGTGGCCGTGTAGCCGCTGCCGAGCCTGCGAGGCTGCGATCGATTGCGGAGCAATCGCAAAACCTGAGCCCTCGATTTGCCTGGAGAAACGCGTTGGCAGGATTTGCGTCGGCTACGCCGCCGATCGCAGCCTTCGGCAGCGGCTACAGGATTTGCGGTGGCGGTGTGGCCGCTGCCGAGCCTGCGAGGCTGCGATCGGTTGCGTAGCAATCGCAAAATCTGAGTCCGTGATCTGCCTGGAGAAACGCGTCGGCAGGATTTGCGGCTGCTGCGCAGCCGATCGCAGCCTTCGGCAGCGGCTACAGGGTCCGCAGTGGCCGTGTAGCCGCTGCCGAGCCTGCGAGGCTGCGATCGGTTGCAACGCAACCGCAAAACCTGAGTCCGCGATCTGTCTGGAGAAACGCGTCGGCAGGATTTGCGTCGGCTACGCCGCCGATCGCAGCCTTCGGCAGCGGCTACAGGGTTTGCGGTGGCTATGTAGCCGCTGCCGAGCTCGCGAGGCTGCGATCGATTGCAACGCAATCGCAAAACCTGGGTCCGCGATCTGCCTGGAGAAACGCATCGGCGACAGGCAAGCATCAGCGGCCCCGGGCCAATACCCGCTCCAGGGTGCGGGTCACGCCGTTGTCGCGCAGGCTGCTGTAGCAGCGCTCGAAGGCCGCGGTGAATGCCGCGCTGGCGGGGATCGCCGTGCCGAAGATTTCCTCGACCGCCAACAGCCGCTGGCCGATCAGTGCGTCATCCGCCACCAGCGCCTGGCAGAACGCGGCCCGTGGGTCGGGAATGGCGTAGGTGTCGCCGTTTTCGTCCACGCCCTTGAGGTACAGGGCCCAGGCGGCGACCACCAGGGCGGCGCGCTCGGTGTCGCGGCCGTCGGCGATCAGGCGGTTGAGGGTCGGCACGGTGAACTTGGGCAGCTTCGACGAGCCGTCGGAGCAGACCCGCTCCAGCTGGTCGGCAATCGCCCGGTTGGAGAAGCGCGCCACCAGGGTGTCCTTGTAGTCGTTCAGGTCGATGCCCGGCACCGGCGCCAGTTGCGGGGTCACGTCCTGGTCCATGTAGGCGCGCATGTACGCCACGAACAGCGGGTCGGCCATCGCCTCGTGGACAAAACGATAACCCTTGAGGAAGCCCAGGTAGGTCAGGGCCAGGTGGCTGCCGTTGAGCAGCTTGATCTTCATCTCCTCGTAGGGCGTGACGTCGTCGGTGAATTGCACGCCGACCTTTTCCCAGGCCGGCCGGTCGCTGACGAACTTGTCTTCCAGCACCCATTGCGCAAAGGGTTCGCAGACCACCGGCCAGGCGTCGTCGATGCCGTGCTGGTCGTGCAGTTGCAGGCGGTGGGCGGTGCTGGTCATCGGCGTGATGCGGTCGACCATGGCATTGGGGAAGCTGACGTTGGCGGCGATCCAGTCGTGCAGGTCGGCGTCGCGCTGGCGGGCGAAGGCCAGCAGCGCCTTGCGGGTCACCGCGCCGTTGTGCGGCAGGTTATCGCAGGACATCAGGGTAAAGGCCGGGACCCCGGCCGCCCGGCGCAGGGCCAGGGCCGCGCAGAGAAAACCGAACACGGTCTTCGGCTGCTGCGGGTGGGCCAGGTCATGCTGGATCTGCGGCAGGTGGGCCATGAACTCGCCGCTGCTGTCGTCGATGCAGTAGCCACCTTCGGTGATGGTCAGCGAGACGATACGGATCTGCGGGTCGGCCAGTTTGTCGATCAGCGCCTGGGCGCCGTCCTCGGCCAGCAGCATGTCGCTAATGGCGCCGATCACCCGCACTTCGGCGGCGTCGCTGTCGCCCAGCTCGAACAGGGTGAACAGGTAGTCCTGGCCGGCCAGGTCGTCGCGGGCGCGGCGGTCCTCGGCGCGCAGGCCGACCCCGCAGATGCTCCAGTCCAGGCCTTCGCCGGTGTTCATCAGGGCATCGGTGTAATAGGCCTGGTGCGCCCGGTGGAAACCACCGACGCCGATATGCACCATGCCTTGCCGGGTCTCGGCCAGGTCGTAGGCGGGCAGCCGCACTTCAGGGGCCAGGCGGTGGAGGTTGTGTCGGTTCAGTTTCATCGTTCGGTTCTCGTTCAGGCGGCGGCGCGCAGCGGCCTGGCCACGGCCACGCCGTCGGCATCGAAGAGGTGGCAGTGTTCGGCATCCAGGTGCAGGTTCAGTTGCTGGCCATAGGCGCTGGCCAGGTCGCCGCGGATACGCAGGGTCAGCGCTTCGCCGGACGCGGTGCGGACATGGCAGAAGGTGTCGCTGCCCAGGCGCTCGCTGACGTCGGCGGTGACCTGCAGGGTGCAGTCGCCGGGGCGGGCCAGTTCCAGGTGCTCGGGACGGATGCCCAGGGTCACCGGGCTGCCGACGCTCAGGTGGGCGCCGCGCTGTGGCAGCTGGATGCGGGTGCCGGCCTCCAGCAGCACCTCGCAGCCCTGGCCATCGACCCGGCTCAGCCGGCCCTTGAGGAAGCCCATCTTCGGCGTGCCGAGGAAGCCGGCGACAAACAGGTTGGCCGGGCTGTGGTACAGCTCCAGCGGCGAGCCCACCTGTTCCACGCGGCCGCCGTTGAGCACCACCACCTTGTCGGCCAGGGTCATGGCTTCGACCTGGTCGTGGGTCACGTAGATCATGGTCGCCTGCAGCTCTTTATGCAGGCGCGCCAGCTCCAGGCGCATCTGCACCCGCAGCGCGGCGTCGAGGTTGGACAGCGGCTCGTCGAACAGGAAGATCTTCGGGTTGCGCACGATGGCCCGGCCGATGGCCACGCGCTGGCGCTGGCCGCCGGACAGCTGCTTGGGCTTGCGCTCCAGCATCGGCCCCAGTTCGAGGATGCGCGCCGCTTCGTTGACCTTCTGTTGCACCTCGGCTTTCGGCACGCCGGCCAGGTCCAGGGCGAAGGACATGTTCTTGCGCACGCTCATGTGCGGGTACAGGGCGTAGGTCTGGAACACCATGGCCAGGTCGCGCTTGGCCGGGCTGACCTCGGTGATGTCGCGACCATCCAGTTCGATGCTGCCGCCGCTGACTTCCTCCAGGCCGGCGATCAACCGCAGCAGGGTGGACTTGCCACAGCCCGAGGGGCCGACGAAGACCACGAACTCCTTGTCGCGCACCTCCAGGTCGATGCCCTTGATGATGGAAAAACCTTCGAAGCCTTTTTGCAGATTCTTGATTTTCAGGTTGGCCATGGAATCTCTCCGGATTTCAGAATTTCGGTGTAGCCGCTGCCGCAGGCTGCGATAGGCACCGCAGGGGCCTGGGCGCCTGTGCGGTCGCTGGCGAGCCTGCGGCTCGATCGCAGCCTTCGGCAGCGGCTACAGGTAGTGGGTCGTCTGGTTATTTCACGGCGCCGAAGGACAGGCCGCGCACCAGCTGTTTCTGGCTGATCCAGCCGAAGATCAGGATCGGCGCGCAGGCCAGGGTCGAGACCGCCGAGAGCTTGGCCCAGAACAGCCCTTCGGGGCTGGAGTAGGAGGCGATCAGCGCGGTCAGCGGCGCGGCGTTGGACGAGGTCAGGTTCAGCGACCAGAACGCCTCGTTCCAGCACAGGATCAGCGACAGCAGCACGGTGGAGGCCAGCCCGCCCTTGGCGATCGGCAGCAGCACCCGGAGCATTTCCTGGCCCAGCGTGGCGCCGTCCAGCCGCGCGGCCTCGAGGATGTCCCGGGGGATGTCCTTGAAGTAGGTGTAAATCATCCAGACCACGATCGGCAGGTTGATCAGGGTGTAGATCACGATCAGCGCGATGCGCGTGTCCAACAGGCCAAAGCTCTTGGCCAGCAGGTAGATCGGCATCAGCACGCCCACCGGCGGCAGCATCTTGGTCGACAGCATCCACAGCAGGGTGCGCTTGGTGTTACGGGTCTCGTAGAAGGCCATGGAATAGGCCGCCGGCACCGCGATCAGCAGGCACAGGGCGGTGGCGCTGAAGGAGATCACCACCGAGTTCCAGGCGAAGGCCAGGTAGTTGCTGCGCTCGTTGATGTGCAGGTAATTCTCCAGCGTCGGTGTGAAAATGAACTGCGGCGGCGTGGCGAAGGCATCGATTTCGGTCTTGAAGCTGGTCAGCAGCATCCAGAAGATCGGGAAGAAGATCAGGATGGCGATGGCCCAGGCCAGGGTGCCGAGCAGCAGGCTTTGCAGGCGGCGGGATTGTTGCAGGGTCATGGCGCGCACCTCAGGGCTTGTCAGTCAGGTTTTTGCCGAGCATCCGCACCAGGATGATCGCGGCGATATTGGCGATGACCACGGCGATCAGGCCGCCGGCCGAGGCCATGCCCACGTCGAACTGCACCAGCGCCTGGTTGTAGATCAGGTAGGCGAGGTTGGTCGAGGCATAGCCCGGGCCACCGTTGGTGGTGGTGAAGATTTCGGCGAACACCGAGAGCAGGAAGATGGTCTCGATCATCACCACCACCGCGATGGGCCGCGCCAGGTGCGGCAGGGTCAGGTGCCAGAAGATCGCGATGGCCCCGGCGCCATCCAGGCGTGCGGCTTCCTTCTGCTCCTGGTCCAGCGACTGCATGGCGGTCATCAGGATCAGGATGGCGAACGGCAGCCACTGCCAGGAGACAATGATGATGATCGACAGCAGCGGGTAGTGGGCCAGCCAGTCCACCGGCTGGGCGCCGAACAGCTTCCACACGGCGGCGAGAATCCCCGACACCGGGTGGAAGATCAGGTTCTTCCAGATCAGCGCGCCCACCGTGGGCATGATGAAGAACGGCGAGATCAGCAGCACCCGGACAATGCCGCGGCCGAGGAACTCGCTGGCTTCCAGCAGGGCGCTGATCAGTACCCCGAACACCACGCTGATCAGCAGCACGCTGCCCACCAGCAGCAGGGTGTTGCCGGCCCCGGGCAAAAAGCCCGAATCGCTGAGGAAGTAGCTGAAATTTTCCAGCCCGACGAACTGGTTTTCCCCGGGGTACAGCAGGTTGTAGCGGATCAGCGAGAAGTACAGGGTCATGCCCAGCGGCACGATCATCCACAGCAGCAACAGCGCCACCGAGGGGCTGACCAGGAACCAGCCGGGGTTGAGCAGGCGGTGCTTGCGCGCGACCTGGGGCATTGGCAAATGAGCTTTGGCAGTCGAGGTATTCATGGCGATCACAACCGTTCAGGTACGCGTAACGCGGTTCCCTGTAGGAGCGAGCTTGCTCGCGATGGTCGTCAACGATAACGCGCCCAACCTGGGTGAATGCGCTGTCTTGACGTTTTTCGCGAGCAAGCTCGCTCCTACAGGTTTTGGGGGATTACTTGGGATAGCCGGCGCGTTTCATTTCGCGTTCGGTGGTCTGCTGCGCGGCGGCCAGGGCCTGGTCGACCGTGGTCTGGCCGATCAGCGCGGCGGAGAACAGCTTGCCGACCTGGGTGCCGATGGCCTGGAACTCGGGAATGGTCACCAGCTGGATACCGATGTAGGGCACCGGCTTGAGGGTCGGCTTAGTCGGGTCGGCGACTTTCAGCGATTCCAGGGTCACCCTGGCGAATGGCGCGGCCTGCATATAGGCCTCGCTGTAGGTCGAGGCGCGGGTGCCCGGCGGCACGTTGGCGATGCCGTCTTTCTCGGCGACCAGGGCCCCGTACTCCTTGGAGGTGGCCCAGGTGGCGAAGGTCTGCGCGGCATCCTTGGCCTTGGAGCTGGTGGGGATCGCCAGTGCCCAGGAGTACATCCAGGCGCTGCCCTTGTCGGTCACCTGTTGCGGGGCGTAGGTAAAGCCGACGTGTTCGCTGACCTTGCTCTGCGACTTGTCGGTGACGAAGGAGCCGGCGACGCTGGCGTCGACCCAGATCGCGCACTTGCCGCTGTTGAACAGCGCCAGGTTCTCGTTGAAACCGTTGCTGGAGGCGCCGGGCGGGCCGGCCTTTTTCATGGTGTCGACGTAGAAGGTCAGGGCGTTCTTCCATTCGGTCCCGGTGAATTCCGGCTGCCACTGCTCATTGAACCAGCGCGCGCCGAAACCGTTGGCCAGGGTGGTGATCAGGGCCATGTTCTCGCCCCAGCCGGCCTTGCCGCGCAGGCAGAGGCCGTACTGTTCCTGCTCGGGCTTGTTGAGCTTGCCGGCGAACTCGCCGATCTGCTCCCAGGTCGGGTGCTCGGGCATGACCAGGCCGGCGTCCTTGAACAGGTCGGTGCGGTAGTAGGTCATCGAGCTTTCGGCGTAGAACGGCAGGGCGTACAGCGTGCCCTTGGCCGATAGGCCTTCGCGCACCGCGGGGAAGATGTCCTGCAGGTCATAGGCGGCGGGCAGGTCCTGCATCGGTTGCAGCCAGCCCTTGGCGCCCCACAAAGCGGCTTCGTACATGCCGATGGTCAGCACGTCGAACTGCCCGCCCTGGGTGGCGATGTCGGTGGTCAGGCGCTGGCGCAGCACGTTCTCTTCGAGCACCACCCAGTTCAGCTTGATCTCCGGGTGTTCGCTCTCGAAGGTTTTCGAGAGCTTCTGCATGCGGATCATGTCGCTGTTGTTGACGGTGGCGATGGTCAGGGTCTGGGCGCCGAGGCTGACGCCGCTCAGGGTCATGCAGGTGGTGACGAGCAGGGCGGTAATGCAGGGTTTCATCGTGCACTCCTCTTCCGGGCCCGGTGGGCGGCAGAAGGACGGTTATTGTTGTTGTGTCTTCCGGATGCAGGGAAGAATGTGCGGCTGATTACAGCCCTCAACGCCCGCGCTGACAAATCATCCCTGACACTCGAATCGATACTTTTTTGCACTGCGATGAAATCCTTCGCCCGGCGCAAGCCGCCATGGGCCAGGGATTCGCCCGTTCGCGCCGGGTAAAACCGGGGAGATAACGTATTGGTTTTTTTTGCCGTGGCGGCCTGGGCCGGAGAACGGCGAGAAGGTGCCGATGACAGCGGCGAAACCCAGGTCGACCGGGGCTTCGCGCTGAGGGGAGGGGTCAGAAGCTATAGGTGGCCGACATGATCGCCGCGCGCGCGTCGCCGTATTCGATGGCCGAGGAGCGCGCGGTCGAGCCGTTCTGCTGGCGCACCCGTTCCACGTAGTCCTTGTCGAACAGGTTGTTGACGTTCAGCTGCAGGTCGAGGTTGTGGTTGACCTTGTAGCCGAGCATGGCGTTGTGCACCCAGTAGGCGTCCAGCTTGGCGCGGGTGCTGGAGGTCACGTTGCGCTCGCTGACATAGCGAGTACCGTAACCCAGGGTCCAGCCGGCCGGCAGTTCGTAGGTGGTCCACAGGTTGAGCGAACGCGGCGGCGTGTTGCCCAGGGCCTGGCCCTTGCGCGCGATACCCGAGGCGGTGTTCGCCGCTTTCAGGGTTTCGCTGTCGAGGAAGGTGTAGTTGGCGAACACGTCCCACTGCTCGGTGACATGCCCGGTGACGCCGATTTCCACACCCTGCACCCGCTGCTTGCCGGCCAGTTGGGTCGAACCGTCGGCCATGGTTTCCCGGGCGTTGCTCTTCTCTACGCGAAACAGCGCCCCGTCCAGTTCCAGGCGCTTGTCCAGCAGCTCCCACTTGGTCCCCAGTTCCCAGGTTTCGTTCTTCTCCGGCGCCAGGTCCTGGTTGCCCTTGCTCAAGCCGCCGCCGGTCGAGGCCAGGTTCTCGGCGGACGGGTTGAAGGAATTGCCCCAGGCGGCATAGATGCGCCCGTTTTCGGTCGGTTTGAACACCAGGCCGGTGCGGGCGCTGGCCTTGTTCGTGTCCGAGACCAGGCTCTCGCTTTTCACATGGCTGCCCGAGTATTTGTCGACGTCGCCCTTGATCTTGTCGTAGCGCAGGCCGAGGTTGAGGTCCCAGCGCTCGCTCAGGGCGATGGTATCGAACAGGTAGTAGGCCTGGCCCTTGAGGGTGGTCTCGGTATAGCCGCTGGTGGCCTTGTTGACCGGGCCGTTCCAGCGTCCGGGCGGGTTGCCCAGGGCATAGCCGTCGCGCGGATACAGCGCGCTGCCCAGGCCATGGTTGTAGGTCTTCAGGTCGAGGGTTTCCCGGGACAGTTCCACGCCCGCCACCAGGTCGTGGCGCATGCCGGCGAACTCGAAGTCGCCGATCAGGTTGCTCTGGTTGATCCACATCTCGGTGGTGGCGTCGCGCCCGTAGGCCTGGGGCCCGGCCGGGCGGTAGCGGCCCGCCGGCACGCCACTGGTGTTGACATGGGACGCCGAGACGATGGTGTCGCGCGCGGTGCGGCTGTAGCGCGTGAGGTTCTGCAGGCGCAGGTGGTCGCTGAAGTCATGCTCGAAATCGGCGGTGAAGGCGTTCTGTTCGATCTGCTCCTTGTCCAGGTTCTTCCAGCCGAAATAGGCATCGCGCTTGACCCCGGCCAGCTTCTTGCCGTCCAGCGCCGGTACGCCGTAGTCGGGCAGGTTGTCGTCGGTCTGGTGGAAGGCGCTGAGGGTCAGCCGGGTGGCGTCGCTGAAACCCAGGCGCAACGACGGCGCGATGCCCCAGCGCTCGCGGTCGATCTTGTCGCGGCCGGGCACATCGTTCTGATGGCCCATCAGGTTGATCCGTACCGCGCTGTCCTGGCCGACGCCTTCCAGGGGCTGGTTGCTGTCCAGCGTCAGGCGGTAGTAGTTGTCGGTGCCGAGGCTACCGCCCAGGCGGGTGAACGCCTGGTTTTTCGGTTGCTTGCTGACCAGGTTGATGCTGCCGCCGGTGGTGCCGGCGCCGCCGAACACCGAGTTGGGGCCCTTGATCACCTCCACCTGTTCGATGTTGAAGGTGTCGGAACGGTTGGTCTGCGCGCTGTCGCGCAGGCCGTCGATCTGCAGGTTGCTGTTGGCCGAGAAGCCGCGGATGTTGATGCTGTCCCCCGAGCCGCCACCGCCTTCGCCGGCGTTGAAGGTGATGCCGGACACGTTCGACAGCACCTGGCGCAGGCTCAGCGCCTGCTGTTCCTGGATCAGCTTGGGCGGCACCACGGTGATGGTCTGCGGGGTGTCCAGCAGCGGCGCCACGTACTTGGCGGAAGACGAACGTTCGGTCTTGTAGCCTTTGCTTTCCTCCGCCTCGACCTTGATGTTGTCCAGTTGCAAGACGTTCTGCCGTTCGCCAGCAGCGGTGAGACCGGAGGCAGAGACGATGGCGAGGCCTATTGTGGGGGCCAGCAGACGGTGCTGTGGCAAGGAGGAGGGGGCTTTGCTATCCATGAGAATCACTCTTTGGGTTTGATGAGATTAAATCCTATTTAAGATTGATTATTAAAAACGGAATGTACAAGAACGCTTACAATTTTTTGGCGTTAATGAGATTTATCTTTTTGTGGCGAAGGCAAGATCAGGACTTGTAAGGGATTTTTCTTTCGGTGTACTGAGGCTTATCTGCCTGGGGCAGCGGCGAATGGGCGGCAGCCTGTCGCTGCGCAGAGCACTGCAGGCAGCGGCGCACAAAGGTCAGGAGCCGGGACGGAACGAGATGGGCCGCTTAGCCAAAAGCCCACTGGCTTTTTCCTCGTCACTGCCTAAGATGACCGACAAATCTCCTTATGCAGGAAGCAGTTACGCGCGATGTCGGAAAAAGACACGATCTCCATGCAACTGGTGCGCGAAGCGCTGCTGCAAAGCTGCGCCCCGGGTACCGCCAGCGAAGAAGTGCTGCTCAAGGTCGGCATCGACCCGGCCCGGCTGGACGTCAGCGCCGCCCGCGTGCCGGCGGTGGCCTATGCCCGGCTGTGGCGCCTGCTGGCCCGGCGCACGGACGACGAGTTCTTCGGCATGGACCCGCGCAAGCTCAAGTCCGGCAGCCTGGAGTTTCTCTGTCGCACCGCGATGGCCCGGCCGAACCTGGCGGCGGGCCTGGAGTCCGGGCTGGCGTTCCTGTCGCTGATGCTCGAACACCTGCCGGCCCAGCTGGTGCGCCAGCAGAGCCTGGCGGAGATCGTCCTGCTGGAGGACGAGCAGGCGCCGCGCCGGGCCTTCACCTATTTCACCTACTGGATGATCGTCCACGGCGTGGCCTGCTGGCTGGCCGGGCGGCGCATCCCGATCCTGGCCATCGAGCTGCGCTGCGCGGAGCCGGATTTCTGCGACGACTACCAGGTGATGTTCTCGCAGAACCTGCGGTTCGACCGGCCGCGCACGCGGATGATCTTTGCCGCCGACTGCCTGGACTTGCCGATCAAGCGCACTGACGAGGAGCTCAAGCGTTTCCTGGCCCAGGCGCCGGCCAATATCCTGGTCAAATACCGCGACCCGCAGAGCCTGGCCAGCCGCATCAAGCACGATCTGCGCCAGCTGCCCGCCGCGCAGTGGCCGGAAACCGAGAGCCTGGCCCACAGCCTGTGCATGTCGGCCTCGACCCTGCGTCGCCGCCTGGCGGAAGAGGGGCAGACCTACCAGGGAATCAAGGACGGGGTGCGCAAGGAACTGGCGATCGCCTGGCTGGCCGAGCCGCAGATCAGCTTCACGGAAATCGCCAGCCGCCTGGGCTTCGCCGACGCCAGTTCGTTCTACAAAGCCTTTCGCAAATGGTCCGGCTCCAACCCCGGGCATTACCGCAGCCTGATCCTCAACGACCCGACTTGAGCGCATCCCTGTAGCCGCTGCCGCAGGCTGCGATCGACCGGAACCGTCGCAAAGGCGTGCGGCGCGGTGTCGCTGATGCACCGCATCAAGGCTGATAGCGAGTCCTGCGGCCTCGATCGCAGCCTGCGGCAGCGGCTACGGGGAGCTTGGGTAGCCGCTGTCGAGCAGCGCGAGGCTGCGATCGGCAACGCAGTTGCCGCAAAACCTGAGCTTGTGGTGGGTCAGGCTGAATGCGTTGCCTGGGTTGCGACCGCTATGCGGGTCGATCGCAGCCTGTGGCAGCGGCTACGGGGAACTTGGGTAGCCGCTGTCGAGCAGCGCGAGGCTGCGATCGGCGACGCAGTTGCCGCAAAACCTGAGCTTGTGGTGGGTCAGGCTGAATGCGTTGCCTGGGTTGCGACCGCTACGCGGGTCGATCGCAGCCTGCGGCAGCGGCTACGGGGAACTTGGGTAGCCGCTGTCGAGCAGCGCGAGGCTGCGATCGGCAACGCAGTTGCCGCGAAACCTGAGCTTGCGGTGGGTCAGGCTGAATGCGTTGCCTGGGTTGCGACCGCTACGCGGGTCGATCGCAGCCTCGCTGTCGCTTGGCAGCGGCTACAGGGCGCCTTGACCGCCATGGGGTTCTTGGCCAAACCAGTCACGCAACTTGAAAGCTTTGACCATTGTCCCGCCCGGGCCGTGGCGCCAGTATTTGCCCGATGTTTTTGTAGTTCCCATCCTAATAAGAACAGCGAGGGATTCTGGCAATGCGCGATTACCTGTCTGCCACGGCACACTTCAATTACCAGCACACCGTCGATGCGGCCTTGCATGGCTCCCTGTCGGCACTCAATGCCTGCGTCGAATGCTGTGACCGGCACGCCTTGCCGGGGCGCATCGCATTGTTCTGGGAGGGCCGCGACGGCAGTAGCGCGACCTACACCTTCAGCGAGTTGCAGGGGCAGGCCGCGCGTTTCGCCAACTTCCTCCTGGCCCAGGGCGTGGGCAAGGGCGACAAGGTCGCCGGCCTGCTGCCGCGCAACGTCGAACTGCTGATCGCGGTGCTCGCCACCTGGCGCATCGGCGCGGTCTACCAGCCGCTGTTCACCGCCTTCGGCCCCAAGGCCATCGAACACCGCCTGAACAGCTCCGGGGCCAAAGTGGTGGTGACCGACGCGGTCAACCGGCCAAAGCTCAATGAGGTGGCCGACTGCCCGACCATCGTCACGGTCGCGGGCGCCAAGGGCCAGGGCATCGTCCGTGGCGATTTCAGTTTCTGGGCCGAACTGGCCAATTACCCGGCGCAGTGCGAACCCGTGCTGCTGACGGGCGAAGACCCGTTCCTGCTGATGTTCACCTCCGGCACCACCGGCCCGTCCAAGGCCCTGTACGTGCCGCTCAAGGCCATCGTCGCGTTCCAGAGCTACACTCGCGACGCCGTCGACCTGCGTCCCGAGGACGCGTTCTGGAACGTCGCCGACCCGGGCTGGGCCTACGGCATCTATTTTGGCGTCACCGGCCCGTTGGGCCTGGGCCACCCGATCACCTTCTACGATGGGCCCTTCACCCTGGAAAGCACCTGCCGGGTGATCAACAAATACGGGATCAGCAACCTCACCGGTTCGCCGACCGCCTACCGCCTGCTGATTGCCGGCGGCGACGAGTTCGCCCGCTCGATCAAGGGCAAGCTGCGCATCGTCAGCAGCGCCGGCGAGCCGCTGAACCCGGAGGTGATCCGCTGGTTCGCCGACAACCTCGGCGTGGTGATCCATGACCATTACGGCCAGACCGAGCTGGGCATGGTCCTGTGCAACCACCATGGCCTGGAGCATCCGGTGCATGTCGGCGCGGCCGGTTTCGCCTCGCCGGGCCACCGCATCGTGGTGCTCGACGAGCAGCACCAGGAACTGTCGGTGGGCCAGCCGGGGATCCTCGCCATCGACCGCAGCCAGTCGCCGATGTGCTGGTTCAACGGCTACGACGGCGTGGTGACCAAGGCCTTCGTCGGCCACTACTACCTCAGCGGCGACACCGTGGAGCTGAACCCGGACGGCAGCATCAGCTTCGTCGGCCGCAGCGACGATGTGATCACCACCTCGGGTTACCGGGTCGGCCCGTTCGACGTGGAAAGCGCGCTGATCGAGCACCCGGCGGTGGTCGAGGCGGCGGTGATCGGCAAGCCCGATCCGGAGCGCACCGAGCTGGTCAAGGCCTTCGTCGTGCTCAGCCCGCAATACCGCGCCGCGCCGGAGCTGGCCGAAGAGCTGCGCCAGCATGTGCGCAAGCGCCTGGCCGCGCACGCGTACCCCCGTGAAATCGAATTTGTCAGCGAATTGCCGAAAACCCCAAGCGGCAAGTTGCAGCGCTTCATCCTGCGCAACCAGGAAATCGCCAAGGCTCAAGAGGCCGCGGCGCACAAGGCTTCGGCCTGAATTACCCAGGAACTCATGATGCACATCGAAAACAAGGTTTTTCTCGTCAGCGGCGGCGCTTCCGGTCTCGGTGCGGCCACCGCGCAGATGCTGGTCAAGGCCGGCGCCCAGGTGATGCTGGTGGACCTCAATGCCGAGGCCGTCGCGGCCCAGGCGCAGCAGCTCGGCTGCCGGAGCACGGTCGCCGATATCACTGACGAAGCGGCCGCCGAAGCGGCGGTGCAGGCCACGCTCAAGGCGTTCGGCAGCCTGCATGGGCTGGTCAACTGCGCCGGGATCGTGCGCGGCGAGAAGATCCTCGGCAAGCATGGCCCCCATGCCCTGGCCAGCTTCAGCCAGGTGATCAACGTCAACCTGATCGGCAGTTTCAACCTGATGCGACTGGCCGCCGCGGCCATCGCCAATAGCGAACCGAACGCCGACGGCGAGCGCGGGGTAATCATCAACACCGCTTCGGCGGCAGCCTTCGACGGGCAGATCGGCCAGGCCGCCTATGCCGCGTCCAAGGGCGCGATCGCCAGCCTGACCCTGCCGGCCGCCCGCGAACTGGCGCGCTTCGGCATCCGGGTGATGACCATCGCCCCGGGCATTTTCGAAACCCCGATGATGGCCGGCATGAGCGACGAAGTCCGCGCTTCCCTGGCCGCCGGCGTGCCGTTCCCGCCACGCCTGGGCAAGCCGGACGAGTACGCCGCGCTGGTCGGGCATATCATTAGCAACAGCATGCTCAATGGCGAGGTGATCCGTCTCGACGGCGCCTTGCGCATGGCAGCCAAGTAAGGAGGACTCTTCATGAACCAAGATCCGATCGTTATCGTCAGCGCCGTCCGCACCCCGATGGGCGGTTTCCAGGGCGAGCTGAAAAGCCTGACCGCGCCGCAACTCGGCGCCGCCGCGATCAAGGCCGCGGTGGAGCGCGCTGGAGTGGCCAGCGACAGCGTCGATGAAGTGCTGTTCGGCTGCGTGCTGCCGGCCGGTCTCGGCCAGGCGCCGGCCCGTCAGGCGGCGCTGGGCGCCGGGCTGGACAAGGCCACCCGCTGCACCACCCTGAACAAGATGTGCGGCTCCGGCATGGCCGCGACCATCGCCGCCCACGACATGCTGCTGGCCGGCAGCGCCGAGGTGGTGATCGCCGGCGGCATGGAAAGCATGTCCAACGCGCCGTACCTGCTGGATCGCGCCCGCAGCGGCTACCGCATGGGCCACGGGCGGGTGCTCGACCATATGTTCCTCGACGGTCTCGAAGACGCCTACGACAAGGGCCGCCTGATGGGCACCTTCGCCGAAGACTGCGCCGAGACCAACGGCTTCAGTCGCGAAGCCCAGGACGCCTTCGCCGTGGCCTCGCTGACCCGCGCCCAACAGGCGATCAAGGACGGCAGCTTCAAGGCGGAAATCGTGCCGCTGCAGGTCACTGTCGGCAAGGAACAGCAGACCATCAGCGACGACGAACAGCCGCCCAAGGCCAAGCTCGACAAGATCGCCACGCTGAAACCGGCGTTCCGCGACGGTGGCACCGTCACCGCGGCCAACTCCAGTTCGATCTCCGATGGCGCCGCAGCCCTGGTGCTGATGCGCCGTTCCGAGGCCGAGAAACGTGGCCTCAAGCCCCTGGCGGTGATCCACGGTCATGCGGCGTTCGCCGATACCCCGGGACTGTTCCCGGTGGCGCCGGTCGGGGCGATCAAGAAACTGCTGAAGAAGACCGGCTGGTCGCTGGACCAGGTCGAGCTGTTCGAAATCAACGAAGCCTTTGCCGTGGTCAGCCTGGTCACCATGCAGAAGCTGGAAATCCCCCACGACAAGGTCAACGTCCACGGCGGCGCCTGCGCCCTGGGCCACCCGATCGGCGCGTCCGGCGCGCGGATCCTCGTGACCCTGCTCTCGGCCCTGCGCCAGAAAGGCCTGAAGCGCGGCGTCGCGGCGATCTGCATCGGCGGCGGCGAAGCCACGGCCATGGCTGTCGAATGCCTGTATTAAGGAATCACCATGCTGCCTAATGACGAACAACAGCAGATCAGCGACGCGGCCCGGCAGTTCGCCCAGGAACGCTTGAAGCCGTTCGCCGCCGAATGGGACCGCGAGCATCGCTTCCCTCGCGAGGCCATCGGCGAGATGGCCGGGCTGGGCTTCTTCGGCATGCTGGTGCCGGAGCAGTGGGGCGGTTGCGACACCGGCTACCTGGCCTATGCCATGGCCCTGGAAGAGATCGCCGCCGGCGACGGCGCCTGCTCGACCATCATGAGCGTGCACAACTCGGTGGGCTGCGTGCCGATCCTCAAGTTCGGCAACGACGAGCAGAAGGAGCGTTTCCTCAAGCCCCTGGCCAGCGGTGCGATGCTCGGCGCCTTCGCCCTGACCGAACCCCAGGCCGGCTCCGACGCCAGCAGCCTGAAAACCCGGGCGCGGCTGGAGGGCGACCATTACGTGCTCAACGGCTGCAAGCAGTTCATTACCTCCGGGCAGAACGCCGGGGTGGTGATCGTGTTCGCGGTGACCGACCCGGCGGCCGGCAAGCGCGGCATCAGCGCCTTTATCGTGCCCACCGACGCGCCGGGCTACAGCGTCGCGCGGGTGGAGGACAAGCTCGGCCAGCATGCCTCCGACACCTGCCAGATTCTCTTCGAGGATGTGAAGGTGCCGGTGGCCAACCGCCTGGGCGAGGAGGGCGAGGGCTACAAGATCGCCCTGGCCAACCTCGAAGGCGGCCGCGTGGGCATTGCCTCGCAATCGGTGGGCATGGCCCGTGCGGCTTTCGAGGCTGCCCGTGACTATGCCCGCGAACGGCAGAGCTTCGGCAAGCCGATCATCGAGCATCAGGCGGTGGCTTTCCGCCTGGCGGACATGGCCACCCAGATCGCCGTGGCGCGGCAGATGGTGCACTACGCCGCGACCCTGCGCGACAGCGGCAAGCCGGCGCTGGTGGAGGCGTCGATGGCCAAGCTGTTCGCCTCGGAAATGGCCGAGAAGGTCTGTTCCGCCGCCTTGCAAACCCTGGGCGGCTATGGCTACTTGAACGACTTTCCGCTGGAGCGCATCTACCGCGACGTGCGGGTCTGCCAGATCTACGAAGGCACCAGCGACATTCAGCGCATGGTCATTTCGCGCAACCTCTGACTTTTAGCAGGAGCTGATCCATGAGTTACGAAACCATTCTGTTGGAGATCAAGGACCGCGTCGGCCTGATCACCCTCAACCGCCCGCAGGCGCTGAACGCCCTCAACGCGCAGATCGTCAGCGAAGTGAACCAGGCCCTGGACAGCCTGGAAGCCGATCCACGGATCGGCTGTATCGTCCTCACCGGCTCGAAGAAGGCCTTCGCTGCCGGTGCCGACATCAAGGAAATGGCCGAGCTGACCTACCCGCAGATCTACATGGACGACCTGTTCAGCGACAGTGACCGGGTGGCCAACCGGCGCAAGCCGATCATCGCCGCGGTCAACGGTTTTGCCCTGGGCGGCGGCTGCGAGCTGGCGCTGATGTGCGACTTCATCCTGGCCGGCGACAACGCCAAGTTCGGCCAGCCGGAAATCAACCTCGGCGTGCTGCCGGGCATGGGCGGCACCCAGCGCCTGACCCGCGCGGTGGGTAAGGCCAAGGCCATGGAAATGTGCCTGACCGGGCGTTTCATCGATGCGGTGGAAGCCGAGCGTTGCGGCATCGTCGCGCGTATCGTGCCGGCCGATGAGCTGCTGGACGAAGCGCTGAAAGTCGCGGCGCTGATCGCCGCCAAATCGGTGCCCGTGAGCATGATGATCAAGGAAAGCGTGAACCGCGCCTTCGAAGTCAGCCTGTCGGAAGGCGTGCGTTTCGAGCGCCGGGTGTTCCATGCGGCCTTCGCCACCGAGGATCAGAAGGAAGGCATGGCGGCGTTCATTGCCAAGCGCGAGGCGCAGTTCAAGGACAAATAATCCGGGCTGTCGTTACCCATAAAAAATCGCAGCCAAGGCTGCGGTTTTTATTTGTGCGGTGTCTGTGAAGACGCTATCGCGGGCAATCAACATGCGCTGGATCTCGCTGGAGCCTTCGTAGATCTGGGTGATCCGCGCGTCCCGGTAGTAACGCTCCACCGGGTAGTCTTCGAGGTAGCCGTAGCCGCCGTGGATCTGGATCGCCGAGGAGCAGACCTTCTCGGCCATTTCCGAGGCGAACAGCTTGGCCTGGGAGGCTTCCGACAGGCACGGCTGGCCGGCGCTGCGCAGGCGCGCGGCATGCAGGATCAGCAGGCGCGCGGCGTTCAGGCGGGTGTGCATGTCGGCCAGCAGGTTGGCGATGCTCTGGTGCTCGATGATCGGCTTGTCGAACTGCACCCGCTCGCGGGCGTAGGCCAGCGCCGCCTCGAACGCCGCACGGGCGATGCCCAGGGCCTGGGCGGCGATGCCGATGCGCCCGCCTTCGAGATTGGACAGGGCGATGGCCAGGCCCTTGCCGCGCTCGCCCAGCAGGTTGGCCTCGGGGACGGTGCATTGGTTGAAGGTCACCGCGCAGGTGTCCGAGGCGCGGATGCCCATCTTGTGTTCGCTGCGGTCGACGACAAAACCCGGGGTGTCGGTGGGCACCAGGAACGCCGACAGGCCTTTCTTGCCCAAGTCCGGATCGGTCACCGCGAAGACGATGGCCAGCTTGGCGCGCCGGCCGTTGCTGACGAACTGCTTGGCGCCGTTGATCACCCACTGGCCGTCCTTGAGTTCGGCGCGGGTGCGCAGGTTGTGGGCTTCGGAACCGGCCTGGGGTTCGGTCAGGCAGAAGCAGCCGATCGCCTGGCCGCTGGCCAGGTCCGCCAGCCAGGTCTGTTTCTGTTCTTCGCTGCCGTAGTTGAGGATCGGCCCGCAGCCCACTGAGTTGTGGATGCTCATCAGCGCGCCGGTGGCGCCGTCGCCGGCGGAGATTTCTTCCACCGCCAGGGCGTAGGCCACGTAGTCGACATAGGTGCCGCCCCATTCCTCGGGCACCACCATGCCCAGCAGGCCCAGCTCGCCCATCTTCGCCACCAGGGCGTCGTCGATCCAGCCGGCCTTTTCCCAGGCCTGGGCGTGGGGGGCGATTTCACCGCGGGCGAAGTCCCGGGCCATGTCGCGGATCATCACCTGCTCTTCGCTCAATTCAATGTCGTGCATGGCTCAGCTCCGGCTCGGGTCGAAAGCGCTGAAAAAACTCGCCACGTGCGCGGCGTCCAGCGCCTGCAGGGTCGGCGGGTTCCAGCGTGGGTTCTTGTCTTTGTCGATCAGCAGGGCGCGCACGCCCTCGATCAGGTCGCCGCGCTCGAACCACTGGCGGTCCAGGTGCAGCTCCAGGGCGAAACACTGTTCCAGGCTCAGCTGGCGACCGCGCCGGAGCATTTCCAGGGTCACGGCCATGGCCAGGGGCGAGCGGGTCGACAGCAGGTCGGCGGTGCGGGTGGCCCATTCGTGGGTATCGCCAACGGTCACTTCGCGCAACTGTTGCACGATGCTCGGCACGTCGGCCTGGGCGAAGAAATGGTCGATGGCCGGGCGCAGCGCCGCCAGCGGCACGTCCGGCAACTGCCGCACGGCGAGCTTGGCCAGCAGGCCCTGCAGGTCCTTGAGCGGGGTGTCGCGCCATTGCAGGTTGTCGAGGCGCTGGTCCAGCAGGCTCAGCTGGTCGCTCTCCAGGTACCAGTCCGCCAGCCCGCAGTACAGGGCATCGGCGGCGCGGATCTGCACGCCGCTGACCCCCAGGTAGGTGCCCAGCTCGCCGGGGATGCGCGACAGGAAGTAGCTGCCGCCGACATCCGGGAAATAACCGATGGCCACTTCCGGCATCGCCAGGCGACTGCGCTCGGTGACCAGGCGCAGGTCGGCGCCCTGGACCAGGCCCATGCCGCCGCCGAGGACAAAACCGTCCATCAGCGCCAGCACCGGCTTGCGGTAATGGTGGATCGCCAGGTCCAGCGCGTATTCCTCGACGAAGAACGCCTCGTGCAGGGTCTGGCCGTTCTTGTAGCTGTCGTAGAGGGTGCGGATATCGCCGCCGGCGCAGAAGGCTTTTTCGCCGGCGCCGCGCAGGACCACCGCGTGCACCTGCGGGTCCTGGGCCCAGGCATCGAGCTGGCGCTGCAGGGTGCGCACCATGCCGAGGGTGATGGCATTGAGGCCGGCGGGGCGGTTGAGGGTCAGGTGACCAATATGGTTGCGGACTTCGGCCAGCACGTCCTGTTGCGAGGCCTCGACCGACGTGGCGCCGGCGTCTCGCGTGGCCTGGGATGGAACCTGAGCAGTCATCACTAACTCCCTGCTTTTATTGTTCTTTATAGGTGTGTTCGCGCGCGAACGATGAGGGATCGTAACAGTGCAAATTTGCCATGTACAACCGGGATAACTGCAGGTTGGCTGTGCATTTTTGCATGAGGCGCAGATGCCCTCGACGCTGTTTGTCGTGCCGTCCGGGCCAGTATGGCGAGCCCGTATTTATCCGCTGTCCAGGCGCACCGGACGACCAGCGCCGCTACAATGGCGCTCGACTTTCGTGACCCAGAGGCAACATGGACATCGACCTGGCCCGCACCTTTTTGCAAATCGTCCGCAGCGGCAGCCTGATCGCCGCAGCCGAACGCCTGCACCTGACCCAGACCGCGATCAGCGCCCGGGTGCAGAACCTCGAAGGCCAGCTCAATTGCAAGCTGTTCGTGCGCAACCGCGCCGGGGCCCGGCTGACCGCCGATGGCGAGGCGTTCATCGTCTATGCCAACCAGCTGGTGCAGACCTGGGAGGCCGCCCAGCGCGACCTGCCGCTGCTGGCCGGTTATCGCAACGTGCTGCACATCGGCGGTGAAGTCAGCCTGTGCAATCCGTTGATGCTCAACTGGGTGCGCCGCCTGCGCCAGGCGATTCCCAGCCACGCCGTGCGCAGCCAGATCGCCGAGGGCGCGAGCCTGCAACGCCAGCTGGAGTTGGGTGTGCTGGATGCGGCGCTGGTGTTCCAGCCGGTGTATGGGCCGGGGTTGCAGGTCGAGCAGTTGCTCGAGGAAAAGCTGATCCTGGTGCGCCTGGCCGGCAAACCCGAGCCTTATGTGTACATCGACTGGGGCGAGGATTTCCGCCACCAGCACGACGCGGCGCTGCCGGACCAGGCCAAGGCCGCGGTGGGTTTCAACCTCGGGCCGCTGGCCTTGCAGTTCATCCTCGAAGGCGGCGGCAGTGGCTACTTCCGTACCCGGGTGGTGCAAAGCTACCTGGACAGCGGCGTGTTGGAACGGGTGGAAAAGGCCCCGGAGTTCAACTTCCCGACCTACCTGCTGTACGCCCGCGAACGGGATTCGGTGGAGTTGCAGCGGGCCTTCGAAGTGCTGCGCGAAGTCATCGCCAGCGACACCGACTGGTCGCAGCGTTGGGATCCGATGATCTGACTTAAAAAACGCGGCGTCTGGTTTTACGACTGCTTCGCCCGAACGCGGACCGGCCGATCGCAGCCTTCGGCAGCGGCTACAGGGACCGCGGTGTTTGTGTAGCCGCTGCCGAGCCTGCGAGGCTGCGATCGGCAACGCAGTTGCCGTCAAACCTGAGTCCGCGATCTGTCCGGATAACCCCGATCACACCCGCGACGCCAACACCTCGCCAATACTGCGCCGGCGCGCATGGGCTTCGCTGGCGTGGATCAGTTGCTCCAGATCCTGCGGCGTGACGTCGAAGAACTCCTGCATCTCATCCAGCGCCAGCTTGAGGTCGGCGGCGGTGATGGCCAGGGCATCGGTGGATGGCTGCTCGGCGGGCAGCTGGGTCGCAGGTTCACTCTGGCCCTTGGGGTAGCGGATGCGGGTCAGGTTGTTGTAGGCCAGGGCGCTGAGCAACAGGCACAGGGCCGCCAGCATCACCGGGCCGAGGGCCAGCCAGTCGAGGGCGATGGTCGCCGGGTCGGCCAGCACCATCGTCAGGGCCACCGCGCCGGCCGGCGGGTGCAGGCAACGCAGCCAGCACATCAGCACCAGGGACATGCCGGCGGCCAGGCAGGCGCTGCCCAGGGTGCGTCCGAGCACATGGGCCACCAGCAGCGCCAGGACCGCGGCGCACAGGTAACCGCCGAGGATCGACCAGGGTTGCGCCAGCGCCCCGGACGACACCGCGAACAGCAGCACCGCCGAAGCCCCCAGCGGGCCGATCAGGTGCAGCGCCACCTCCATGCCGAACACCCGGCTGCACAACCAGACACTGAACAGCGTGCCCAAGGCCATGCCGAGCGCGGCGCGGCTCCATTCCGAGGGGCGGGTATTGATGGCGGCGGGTTTCCAGCGAGCAAGCATGACGAAGCGATCCAATTCCGGTTCAGCGGGCAAAAAGAAGGGCTTGTCTGGATTACCAGAAAGCCCTGAAGCGTTCCAACATTTGGGGGGAGGAACCGGCACAGTGTGCCGATCAATCGAAGCGCCTACAAATTCATAATAATGCTGTTTAAGTGCACTATTTTTGCACTGTCGCGACCTGCGCCACCCGCCGTCCGCTGATGAAACACAGCAGCCCGCCGAGGGCGGCCAAGGCGCTCAGGGCATAGAACATGGTCGGTGCCGGGGTGTGCACCAGCAGGTAGCCGCAGATCACCGGGCTCAAGGCACCGCCCAGCGCCGCGAGGTTCTGCGCGCCGTAATAGCTGCCGCGCAGTGCCTCGGGAGCCAGGGTGTCGATGAACAGGAATTCCGCCGGGTAGATGATCATCTCGCCGAGGGTGAAGACGAACATCGCCAGGCACCAGCCCAGCAGGCTGTCGGCCAGGCTGAAGCCGATCAGGCCGAGGATGAACAGGCTGGTGCCGACGGCGATCCAGTAGCGCAATTGTTCGCGCTTGAGGAAGCGGCCGATCTGGTACTGCAGCAGGATCACGCTGATGGCGTTGCAGGCCAGCAGGGCGGCCATGGTGTCGAGGGCGCTTTTCGCGTCTTCGGTGACCAGCAGGTACTGCGACAGGTACAGGGTGAAGCGTCCATGGACGATGGTGCTGAGCAGGCAGCCGCAGGTGAACATGATCAGCGTGCGGTCGTTTTTCAGGGTCACCAGGGTATTGAGGAAACTCTGCGGCTTGCTCAGCGAGGGCAGGCCCGGCGTGGGTGGAATGCCGCGCATCAGCAGGGTGCTGAGAAAGGCGATGGCGCCAGCGATCAGGAACGGCGCCAGCGGCAGTTGCCCGGCGATCACCACGCCGAGCATGGGGCCGGTGGCGTAGCCGATATTGGTCAGGGTGTAGCGCAGGGAGAACACCTTGGCCCGCTGACTCACCGGCAGGTTTTCGCTGATGATCGCCTTGGAACCGATCAGGAACAGCGCCGAGGCGGTTTCGGTGATCACCAGGATCGCGGTGGTCAGGTAGAGGTTGTGGGCGAAGGTCAGCAGCACAAAACCGATGCCGCTGGAGAGCATGGTCAGGATCAGCAGCCGGCGCTTGTCCAGGCGATCGAGGATGTAGCCGCCATAGAGCGCAAGCAAGGTGGCGATGAACACTGCGATCCCCAGCAGCAGGCCGACGTCCTGCTGGTCGAGGCTGAGTTTTTCGCTGAGGAACAGGGTGAGCAAGGGGCTGGTGATGGCGCGACTGACGACAATGGTCAGCGAGCAGATCATCAGGCGGCGGATAACCAGCGAATAAGTGGCCACGGTGGTGCACGAGTCCTTGTTGTCTGAGTGGGCTATGGGAGGCCTATGGTTGGAGCCAGCGGTCCAGCACGGCGACGGATTCCATATCCGCCAGCCGCCACAACTGTTGCAGCAATTCGCCGGCCCGTTCGGCGGGCAGCACCCGGGTCGCCAGGCTGAGAAACTTTTCTTGCAGCGCCTGATCGCCGAGCGGGTTGCCCGGCGCGCCCAACGGTACCTCGACGCACAGGCTGGCCTGGCGCCCGTCACGGGTGTGCAGGGTGACCACGGGCTCACCATCCTCTGACAGTTGTGGATCCACTTCAAGGCGGATCCGTGCCATGGCGCTGGCGATCCGCGGTGTTTCGCGGCACGGGCGATCATAGGCATCCAGCCCGGCATGGCCATACACCAGGCGCGCCGCGAGGGCGTAGGGCAGGCTCATCTGCGCGGCGGCCAGGGAGTCGATGGCGCGACTGCCGCACATGCCGTCGAGGAAGGCGCAGAGGGACACCTGAATGTCTTCCACCTGATCCGCCGTCACCTGCAGTTGTTCGAGCAACAGGCCCAGGGCATCAATGGCCGAGTGGGTGCCCCGGCAGGAGGCATAAGGCTTGATCGAGCAGCGTGCGAGCTTCCACACCTGGCCCAGGTTTTCGTCCAGGGCCTGGGGAATCGCATCGCTGCCGGCCAGGGTCTTGAGGAAGCCGCCCCAGACCTCCTCGAACAGCTGGCCCGGCCCGGTCACGCCTTGCCGGGCCAGCCGCGCGGCCAGCAGACCGCCTTCGGCCGCCCGGCCGCTGTGCAGTTTCTTGCTGTGCGAACCGTCGTGAATAAAGGCCCAGAGCCCGCCGCTGAAGCTGCCGGCCAGGCCCAGGGCCGAGCCCATCTGCCTGGCATCGAGGCCGAGCACCCGGCCGCAGGCGACGGCCGCGCCGAACACCCCGCAGGTGGCAGTGGAATGCCAGCCGGCACCGTTGTGGGCGGAATAACCGCCGCAGGCTTCCAGCACCCGGCGCCCGACTTCGTAACCCATGACCACCGCAGTGAGCAGTTCGCGTCCGCTGAGTGCGGTGCTGCGCAGGCTGACGGCGGCCATCACCGCTGGCAGCACCACCGCCCCGGAATGGTCGCAGCCGCCGGTGTCGTCCAGCTCCAGGGCATGGGCGGCGATGCCGTTGAGCAAGGCCGCCTGGGTGGCGCTGGTGCTCAGGTCGGTGCCCCATACCCGACTGGGGCCGGTTTCGTCGCCGAGGGCCTGTCGCGCCGCCGCGGCGACTTCGCTGTGCGCCCCGGCCAGCGCGGCGCCGAAGGTGTCGAGGATATGCCGGGTGGCCTGGGCCACCAGGGCCGGGGGCAGGTCTTCGAAACGGCTGTCGACGCAGAATTGCGCCAGGCGTTGCAAACGATCGGTCATGGCAGGTAGGCCCGATAGTGACGTTCATAAATCGCCGCGGGGTGATCCTCCGCCAGCGGTTGCGCGCGTTCCGCCCACCACTGGGCGATTTCGCCGGCGCGGGCGATCCACGCATCCTCGTGCCGCTGGATGCCCTGCAACAGCTCGCGCAGCAGGCCGATGCGCCCCGGGGTGGCGATGATCTCCGGGTGCAGGCGCAGCACGTAGAGCAGGCCGAAGCGGTGGAAGCCGGCGAAGTCCAGCTGCAGGTTGCCCAGGGTGTGGCTGTAGGAGGCGATCCGCGATTGCCCCGGCGGTACCGCCGGGCTGAGGTTGAAGGCGAAGTAGGGCTCGTCTTCCAGCTCGTAGTGCAGGGGCAGCTCTATCACTTGCGGCCGGGTCGGGTGGGGGAAGGGCAGGTCATCGCCGCGCCAGGACGACGACCAGCGAATGCCTTGCCCATGCAGCGCCTCGACAAACCCCGGGGCCCAGTTGCCGGCCGGAATGCGAAAGCCCCTGGGGCGCTGGCCGGTGAGGTCGGCCAGGGCCTGGCAACCGCGTTGCAGTTCCAGCTGCTGCTCGGCCAGGCTCAAGCGGTCGTAGTTGGCGTGGCGATAACCGGCGCAGGCGATTTCATGCCCGGCGGCCTGGATCGCCCGCACATGCCCGGGGTTTTCCTCGGCCACGATCCCCGGAACGAACCAGGTGGCCGGCACCCGCAATTCGTCGAGCAGCGCCAGCAGGCGTTCGACGCCGCGCTGGCTGCCATAGCGCCAGACCGACAGGGTCTTGTCGCGCCCGGCCACTTCCGGGGCCTGGGTGAGGATGCCGTGGATGTCGTTGTAGTCGACGGTCACCGCCACGGCGCAGCGGTAGCCCTGGGGCCAGGCCTGGGGTTCAGCCATGGTGATGCTCCTTGAGCCACCAGCGGGCGACGTCGCGGCAGGTGGCGAACCACACGTCCTGGCGCTGGCGCATATGTTCGAACAGGCGCTCCAGCAGCAGGATGCGCCCGGGTTTGCCGGTGATCTTGGGGTGGAACAGGGTGGTCAGGCACAGCCCTTCGTCCATGGCGCCGTCGTACTCGCGGCGCCAGTTGTCCAGGGTCAGCTCGTAGCTGGCGGTGCGGTCCAGGCCCGCAGGGAAATCGGGGGCGCGGGTGTAGGCGATGGAGGCGTAGTCGTCCATCTCCCAGCGTCCGGGGATCTCCACCAGCGGCGTGGCATGGCCCGGCACCCGGACCAGGTACGGGCGGTCGTCGCCGCGCATGCTGCTGGAGTAAGTGACGCCGGCTTCCACCAGCATGGCCGGGGTTTCGGCCCGCCAGTCGCCGGACGGGGTACGGAAACCTTCGGCGCGGATATTCAGGTGCTTCCAGAACACCTCGCGGGATTTGGCCATGACCGCCTTCTGCTGCTCCAGCGGCAGGGCATAGAAGGACTCATGCCGGTAGCCGTGGTAGGCCACCTCGTGCCCGCGCTCGACGATTGCCTGGCATTGCCTGGGCCAGTTCTCCACCACCCAGGCCGGGACGAAAAAGGTGGTCGGGATCCGGAAGGCATCGAGCAGGTCGAGCAAGCGCGGCAGGGCCCGATAGGGGCCGTAGCCGCCGAAGCCGAAGTATTCCGGCTTGCGCCAGATCGAGCCGTCGAGCATGGCGTCGCCGGTCGGCCCGTCGAGGTCGAAGGCCAGGGCCAGGCATGCCTGGTGCCCGTCCGGCCAGGTGGGTTGGGGTGAGGAGGACATCGATAGCGCTCCAGTCATTGGGGCGGGCCGGTTTGCCCGTCATCGGGTGAGCGACAGCCACCTCCCGCGGACACGAATGGGCTCGCGCCCGCGGGGGGATTGCTCGGGTGGTTATTTACCGGCGTTGAGGGTCACGGTCTTGATCGCGCCCAGCTCCAGGTCCCATTTCTTCAGGATGGCCTGGTAGCTGCCGTCGTCGACCATGCTTTGCAGCGCGGTCTTCAGGGCTTCGGCCAGCTCGGGCTTCTTGTTGCTCACGCCCAGGCCGGTGAACTGCTCGGAGATCGGCAGGCCCAGGGTCTTGTAGGTGTCCTTCTCCTGAGTCTTGAGGTACGGCAGGGTCTCGCTGCCTTGCATGGCCGCGTCGATGCGGCTCTGGCGCAGTTGGGCGCGGGCGTCGGCCGAACCTTCGGCGCCGATCACCACCACCGCCGGCTTGCCGTGGGCTTCGCAGTTGGCCTTGCTCCAGGTGGCGATTTCCGTCGGGAAGGTGGTGCGGCGGCTGGTGCCGACTTTCTTCCCGCACAGGTCGGTGGGTTCGTTGATCGCGGTGTTTTTCTGCAGGGTGTAGAACTGCGGCCCGCTGGTGAAGTAGTCGACGAAGGTCACGCTCTTCTGCCGCTCGGCGGTGTCGGTCATGCCCGACAGCACCGCGTCCACGCGGTCGGTGGTCAGGGCGTTGATCATTTGCTCGAAGCCGGTTTCCTGCCAGGCGATCTTCACCCCCAGGCGCTCGGCCAGGGCGTTGCCCAGGTCGTAGTCGAGGCCGGTGAGCTGGTTGGTGGCCGGGTCCTTGAAGTCCATCGGCGGGTAGTTGGGCATGATCGCTACGACGATCTCGCCCTTGGCCTTGAGGCTGGCGGGCAGCTCGGCGGCGAAGGTCAAGCTGCTGGCCATCAGGCTTGCGAGTACTGCTGGAATGACGAAGTTCTTCATGGTCGTTCTCTTATGAGTGTTGTGAGGTCCGCTCCGGGTTTGCGAGCTCGGGCCTAGGTTCGAACGGCAGAAATGAAGCTTTGGGTGCGCGGGTTTTGTGGGCTTATTAGTATTTCTTCGGGGCTTCCAGCCTCCACGATCTGGCCGCCGTCCATGAACACCATGCGGTTGGAAACCTCCCGGGCGAAGCCCAGTTCATGGGTGACGACGATCATGGTCATGCCGGTCTGCGCCAGGTCGCGCATCACCGACAGCACCTCACCGACCAGTTCCGGGTCGAGTGCCGAAGTGGGTTCATCGAACAGCATCAGCTTGGGCCGCATGGCCAGGGCGCGGGCGATCGCCACCCGCTGCTGCTGGCCGCCGGACAGCTCGATCGGGTAGCTGTTGCGCTTGTCGGCCAGGCCCACCCGGGCCAGCAGTTCCAGGGCTTCCTCGTGGGATTCCTTGGGCGAGCGCTTGAGCACCTGGCACGGGCCTTCGACGATGTTTTGCAGCACGGTCATGTGCGGGAACAGGTTGAAGCGCTGGAACACCATGCCGGTGGCCAGGCGCTGGCGGGCGATCTGCGATTCGTTGAGCTCGTGCAGCTTGTTGCCGACGATGCGGTAGCCCACCAGTTCGCCGTCGACCCACAGGCCGCCCTTGTCGATCTTCTCCAGCTGGTTGACGCAGCGCAGCAGGGTGCTCTTGCCCGAGCCGGACGGGCCGATGATGCACAGCACTTCGCCTTGCTCGACCTCGATGTTGACGTCCTTGAGAGCGTGGTAGTTGTCGTAGTACTTGTTCAGGCCCACAGCCTTGACGATGTTTCTCATGATCGGATTCTCCAGGGCTGCTTACGAGCGCTTGCCGGCGCCACGGGCGAAACGGCGTTCCAGGCGGCTTTGGCCGAAGGACAGGACGGTGACGGCGGCCAGGTACCAGATGCCGGCGACGATCAGCAGCTCCATCACCCGGGCGTTGGCGTAGTAGATGTTCTGGGCGTTGTAGAGCAGTTCCGAGTACTGGATCACGCTGGCCAGGGAGGTCATCTTGACCATGCCGATGAACTCGTTGCCCACCGGCGGGATGATGATGCGCATGGCCTGGGGCAGGATGATCCGGCGCAGGGCCTGCAGGCGCGGCATACCGATCGACTTGGCGGCCTCGTACTGGCCGGTGTCCACCGACAGCAGGCCGGCGCGCACCACTTCGGCGGTGTAGGCGCCCTGGTTGATGCTCAGGCCGAGCAGGGCGGCCACGAACGGCGTCATCAGGCTCACGGTGTCCAGCTCGAACACCCCGGGAATGCCGATGGTGGGGAAGATCAGCGCCAGGTTGAACCACAGCAGCAGCTGCAGGATCAGCGGCGTACCACGGAACAGCCAGGTGTAAGTCACGGCCACGTAGCGCAGGATCGGGTTGGCCGACATGCGCATGATCGCGGTGATGACCCCGAACACGATGCCCAGGGCCATGGCCAGGATCGCCATGACCAGGGTGTTGAGCAGGCCGAACAGGATCGCCCGGGACGTGAGGAACTGGCCGATGTACGACCATTCGATCTTGCCTTCGGCGAAGGCCCGGATCAGGCCGACGAGGGCGATGACGATCACCGTGGCGAAGAAGATCCGTCCGTAGTAGCGCCGCGGCACATGTTCGTACTGGGTGATATCGAACTGGTTTTCGGCTTGTTTGCGCTCGGCGAGGAGGCGCTCTGCCTGGGTCTGGCTCATGGTGTTTCTCCCAACGCAGGCGGATGGCGCCTGCGGTCTGTCGGTCATCATCCCGGCGGAGCGAGCGGGCGGCATCGACGCCGGCTCGCTCCCGCGGGACTGCGTTCAAGGTTTCAGAGACGGAAACCGTCGTACTGCGCGGCCCATTGCCGCTGCGCCGCCAGGGCGGTTTTCAGTCGGGCGATCTGCGTGCGTACCTGTTCCGGCGCGGTGCCGCCCCAACCGCTGCGGGCGGCGATGGCGGCTTCCAGGGTCAGGCTGTCGCGCACCTGCGGGGTCAGGCGCGCATCGATCTCGGCCAGCAGGGCCGGGGACGCTTCCCAGAGTTCGAGGTCGTGTTTTTCGCAGGCCTGGACCAGCGCGCCGGTGATTTCGTGGGCTTCCTTGAATGGCACCCCGCGCACCGCCAGCCAGTCGGCGACTTCGGTGGCCAGGGTGAAACCCAGTGGCGCCTGGCGCCGCAGTTCCTCGACGTTGACGGTCATGGTCGCGACCATCCCGGCCATGGCCGGCAGTACCAGCAGCAGGGTGTCGACGCTGTCGAGCACGCCGTTCTTGTCTTCGCTCAGGTCGCGGTTGTAGGACAGCGGCAACGACTTGAGGGTCGACAGCAGCCCGGTGAGGTTGCCGATCAGCCGGCCGGCCTTGCCCCGCGCCAGCTCGGCGATATCGGGGTTTTTCTTCTGCGGCATGATCGAGCTGCCGGTGGCGTAGGCGTCGTCCAGGGCCACCCAGCGGAACTGTCGCGACGACCACAGGCAGAACTCTTCGGCCAGGCGCGAGATGTTGATCCCGAGCATGCTGGCGACGAACAGGAACTCGGCCACGTGGTCACGGCTGGCCACCGCGTCGATGGAGTTCTCACAGACGCCGGCGTAACCCATTTCCCTCGCCGACTGCTGCGGCTGGCGGGCGATGGCCGAGCCGGCCATGGCCGCCGCGCCCAAGGGCGACAGGGCGGTGCGGGCATCCCAGTCCACCAGCCGCTGCACGTCGCGCAGCATCGACTGGGCATGGGCCAGCAGGTGATGGGCGAAGACGATCGGTTGGGCCTGCTGCAGGTGGGTGAAGCCCGGGCAGATGCTGTCCACATGCTGTTCGGCCTGTTCCACCAGCGCCTGCTGCAGGTCCAGCACCTGCACCGCCAGGGTGCGGACATGGTCGCGCAGGAACAGGCGCAGGTCGTTGGCGGTCTGGTCGTTGCGCGAGCGGCCGGCGCGCAGCTTGCCGCCGAGGGCGCCGAGACGCTCGGTGAGCAGGCGCTCGATGAAGGTGTGTACGTCTTCGTCGTCCAGGGTCGGGCTCACCCGGCCGGCGCGGAAGTCTTCGCCAATGCGTTCCAGGGCCTCGAGCATGGTGCGGGTTTCCTGCTCGTCCAGCAGGCCGGCGCGTTGCAGTTCCCGGGCATGGGCCTTGGAGCCGGCGAGGTCGTAAGGGGTCAGGCGGAAGTAGCGCTCGGGGCAACGCGACAGGGCGGCCAGGGCCTCGGACGGGCCGCTTTTGAAACGGGCGCCCCAGAGGCGATCGGTAGGCTGGTTCATTGTTTTTTCCTCGTCGATAACGCGAATTGAATTCGGTACAGCCGACCGGAAGGACACTCCGACAACCCGCGAAAGGGCATCGGAAAGTCTTCGGGTCAGGCAGGTTTCAAGAGGGCAGTAGCAAGTGGCGAGAACTGATCGAAGTGTCAGTTTTTAATTGCATTGAATCAGCGAGTTGCAGCGGGTCCAGGGAATACTTTGATGGTTGCCAAGCCTTGTTTTCTGTGTTCATTATTATTTGTCGGCTGTGTTTTTGTTGTGCAGCAAAGCCTGTTGAATATGCCGCCCGAGGTCAATAAGCATTATGGAAACCCCACTTTCCAATTCTGGAAACCCACCGATTAAAACCGCCCACAGAGCACCGCTGGCACTCAGCGGACTGGACTTCAAACTGCTCAAGGTGTTCAAGGCGGTGGTCGAGGCGGGCGGCTTCAGCGCTGCGCAAAACGAGCTGAACGTGGGCCTTGCGGCCATCAGCAAGCAGATCTCCGACCTCGAGATCCGCATCGGCATGCGCCTGTGCACCCGGGGCCGGGAGGGCTTTTGCCTGACCGAGGAAGGCAGCCTGGTGTACCAGGCCTCGATTGATCTGTTTGCCTCGGTGGACAACTTTCGTGATCGGCTTAGTTGCGCGCAGAATGAAATAATCGGCGATCTTGGAGTGGGGGTGATTGATAACACGATTACCGATGTTAATTCTCCGTTAGTTGCTGCCTTGCGGCGCATCAATATTGAATCTCCGAAAGTAAGGTTCAGGCTGTATGCTTCACAGCTGGATGAAGTTGAACGGGGGGTGGTGGAAGGACGCTTAGTTGCCGGAATAGTGCCGGTTTATCAAAAGCGTGAAGAGTTCGACTACTTCAAGTTATATGACGAAGAGTCCGCGGCTTATTGCGCCGAAGGGCATCCGTTGTTCAGCGTGGCCGATAGCGCAATCGACGCCGAGACGCTCAAGCAGCATGAATTCATCAACCACCGCTACGCGATCCATCAGGAGAAGAGCCACTTCGCCGCGTACGACAGCTTTTCGGCGGCGGCCTCCCAGGTGGAGGCCGTGGCCATACTGATCAAGACCGGGCGTTTCCTCGGGTTTCTGCCCCGGCACTATGCCGCGGCGCTGGTGGAGCGCGGCGAAATGCGCGCGCTGCTTCCAGACCGGGTCCACTACAGCACGCCTTTCAGCCTGATCCTGCGGCACAACACGGTACGCAGCCCTTTGGTGAAGGCTTTCGCCCAGGCGCTGGGAGTGGATCTCAAGAGTAATGGCTGACACTACCCAAGTTCTCGGAGCGGGCTTGTCGGGGATTAAGGGGCTGTTGCTGAAGTCGCTGTGGAAAGTACAGCGGTCGATCAGGCGAGGCGCCTGAAACGGGTGGCCGATATATCCTGCGTAATGGCATTTTCAACCCAGGACTACTGTCTTTTAGATTCCCGCGCGGTTATCCGCATGAAGTAACCGGTGAGTACAAGACATGCCATTGGCGGTCCCGCCCGCAAGCCACTTTAAATAACGCGGAGTGGCAGCCTTAGATGCCTGGAAACACCCCCGAACACCCCTCTATAGGAACGAAGCGTGCCCGCGATAAAGCCGGCACATTCAACATCGATATGGCCTGCCAGACCGCCACCGCGAGCAAGCTTCGCTCCTACGATGGGCTTGGTTTCGCAGGCAATGTCAGGCGCATGGCGCAGCGCCGGGCCGCTGGCAGGCCGTGGCGAACTTCCTCGGCCAGCACCTGTTGCAGGCGCGGCCCCAGTTGGTCGGCGTCCAGGGTGACGAAACCACAGCGCTGGTAGAAGGGTTCATTCCACGGCAATTGGCGAAAGGTGCTCAGGGTCAGGGCGGCGAAACCCTGCTGGCGCGCCTGTTCGTGCACCGTCTCCAGCAGGTGGCGGCCAATGCCGCGTCCCTGGGCGCTACTGGCGACCGAGATTTCCCAGATATGCAGAGCATCGGCGCAGGCTTCGGCGTCGAGGAAGGCGCACACCTCTCGATCGAGCACGGCGACCCACACCCGCTGCTGGCGGATATGAGCCAGGTGATGCATAGCATCGGGCACCTCGGCGTCGGCCAGCCAGGCCAGTTCGGGGGCGCGGCGAAACAGCGCGGCGGCGCTGCGTTCGATGGCGGGGAGCAGAAGGGCATCGGCCTCGGTGGCCAGGCGGATTTGCAGGGTCATGGGGCGCGAGTGTAAGGAGCCAGGGCGCGGTGGGGCAACCGTTCAGGGTTGGGGGGTGGCCGGCAGGTGCAGCATGACGAAGTCGTTCTTGTCGAAGCGCCCGCTGAGCACCGGGGCCAGCCGCGCCAGGGGCGTGGCCTTGAGCGTCGCCAGGTCACTTTGATCCATGATCACCCAGGCTGGGCCGGGGATGGCGGCAAGGGCCTCGGGGCGTTCGGTGAACAGTGGCTGCAGGTCCTGGTCGAGGTGGACCATGAACTTGATGGCCTTGGCATCCTTGCCCATATGGTGCAGCACCACCGGGGCCGGGTTCTGCTCGATCAGCGTCCAGGCGGCCAGGGTGAAGGTGCGGGTGTCGTAGAGCTGGCGGGCCAGCGGCTCGATCCCAAGGATATAGGCACTCCAGACGGCCAGCACGGCGCCCAGGGCCAGGCCGCCAATCCGCCAGCGCGGCATGCGCAACAGGCCCAGCGCCGCCAGTTGAAAAACGCCGAGCAACACCAGCAGAGGGGTCAAGCCGGACAAGGGTTCGGCAAAGCGCCGCTGCGCCACCAGCAACGCCGCTATCAGCAATCCGGGTGTCAACAGCCACAGGCCCTGGATACCCCGACGCAGCCAGGCCAGGCCGCGACCCTGGATATCGTGGAAGGGATAAGCCGCGACGATCGCCAGCATGGGCAACATCGGTAGCAGGTAGCGGGCTTTTTTCGCCTGGGGAATCGACAGGCCGATCAACACCAGCAGGGCCGCGGCGCTGCACAGCACCAGCAGCTTGCGCGCGCGGTCCTGCTGTTCGCGGGGGCCGAGCCACACTGCCAGCCAGGTCAGGATCGCCAGCGGGTAGGCCAGGGCATAGTTGCCCAGGGAGCTGCTGAAGTAATAGAACGGGCCGCTGCTGCCTTCGCTGCCGTCCATGCGCCCGGTGAACTGCATGCGGATCACCTCCTGCATGAAGGCCGGGCCGCCGTTCAGTCGGGCCAGCCCCAGCAACAGCGCCACGCACGCCAGCAGCAGGAGCAGGGCGCAGCCACCGAAGATGAACATCCGCCGCCACTGGCCTTCGAGCAGGTAATAGCTGCACAGCATGCCGCAGGGAATCACCAGGCCGATCGGCCCACGAATGGCGAACCCCGCGACCAGCAACGCGAGGATCAGCCACAGGCGTCGCGGCGCGGCGAAATGATCGTGGGCATACCCCAGGTAGAACACCGCCAGGGCGATGGCCGCGAGCATCAGGTCGAGGGAGACGGCGCGGGTTTCGCTGATGAAGGTGCTGCTGAGCAACAGCAGGGCGATGCTGGTCAAGGCCCAGGTTTTTGAACTGGGCGCCAGCAGGCGGTACATGAGGTTGACGATCAGCGCCCCGGCGATGGCCGTGGGCAGCCAGGCCGCGAGGGTCGTGACCCGGCCCGAGGCCAGGGCGAACAGGTCGATCAGCAGGGTCGAGGCGCTGGAGTAGTCAGCGTAGGGTTGGCCGTAGGTGGTGGGAAAGAAGCCCGGTCCATGGCGCAGCATTTCCTTGGCGAACAGCACGAAGCGCGAATCGAAGCCGATCACCGTCACTTGCCCGGCGCCGGCACAGAACAGCAGCAGGGCCAGCAGCCCCAGCCCCCAGGCTTGCCAATGCAGGGTGCTGGAAGGCGTGCTGCCGACCCTGGGCATTCAGGCCTTGGCCCTGGCGTCGGCCCATTGCCGGTGAGGAATCGGCAGCTGGCGCGACTCGCCGCGACCGATCGGGAAGTAGGTGAAGCCGCCACGGGCCAGGCGCTCGGCGTCGTACAGGTTGCGCCCGTCGAAGATCACCGGGGCCTTGAGGCGCTGTTGCAGCAGCTGGAAGTCCGGCGCCTTGAACTGCTGCCACTCGGTGCAGATGATCAGCGCGTCGGCGTCGTTGAGCACCGATTCCGGGGTGCCCATCAGCATCAGCTTCGGCTCGTCGGGGTACAGGCGCTGGGTTTCCTGCATGGCTTCCGGGTCGAAGGCGCGCACATTGGCGCCGGCGGCCCACAGCGACTCCAGCAGCACCCGGCTGGGGGCATCGCGCATGTCGTCGGTGTTGGGTTTGAAGGCCAGGCCCCAGAGGGCGAAGGTCTTGCCTTTCAGGTCGCCCTGGTAGAAGGCGTTGATGCGCTCGAACAGCTTGTGTTTCTGCCGTTCGTTGATGGCTTCCACCGCTTGCAAAAGGTCGCTGGAGCAATGGGCCTGCTCGGCGCTGTGGATCAGCGCGCGCATGTCCTTGGGGAAGCACGAGCCGCCATAACCGCAGCCCGGATAGATGAAGTGGTAGCCGATGCGCGAGTCGGCGCCAATGCCCAGGCGCACCGATTCGATATCGGCCCCCAGGTGTTCGGCCAGCTCGGCGATCTGGTTGATGAAGCTGATCTTGGTCGCCAGCATGCAGTTGGCGGCGTACTTGGTCAGCTCGGCGCTGCGCAGGTCCATGAACATGATGCGGTCATGGTTGCGGTTGAACGGTGAGTACAGGTCGCGCATCACGTCGCGGACTTCTTCGCGCTCGCAACCGACGATGATCCGGTCCGGACGGCGGCAGTCGGAAACCGCCGAGCCTTCCTTGAGGAATTCCGGGTTGGAGACGATATCGAACTGCAGGGCGCGCCCGTCCAGGGCCTTTTCGATATGGGCTTTCAAGGTGTCGCCGGTACCCACCGGCACCGTGGATTTCTCCACCAGGATCACCGGTTTCTCACGGTGCCGGGCCACGGCGTCGCCCACCGACAGCACATAACGCAGGTCGGCCGAGCCATCCTCGCTGGACGGCGTGCCGACCGCGATAAACAGCACCTGGCCATGTTGCACCGCGAGCTTTTCGTCGCTGGTGAAGCTCAGGCGTTTGCTTTCCAGGTTGTCGCGCACCAGGCTCGACAGGCCGGGCTCGAAGATACTGACGTGCCCCTGTTGCAGCTGCTGGACCTTGTGCTCGTCAATGTCCATGCAGATGACATCGTGGCCGACTTCGGCCAGCACGGCGGCCTGTACGAGGCCGACGTAACCACTTCCAAATACGCTGATTTTCATGGGGTATTCCTGGGACTTGTCGCGGGAGCAGGTCGTGAGTTGATGGTAATGACGCCGAGGATGACCAGGGCCACCCCCAGGGTTTTCGAGAGACTGAACGGCTCGTTGAACAGCGGCAGCGCGGCGGCCAGCAAGTAGACCAGGGCGTAGCTGATGCTCAGCAGGGAATAGGCCCGGCCCAGCGGCAGGTCGCGCAACGCCGCCAGCCAGCAGAGCATCGACAGGACATAGGCGAGGATTGCCGCCAGCACCACGCCCAGCGCCAGCGGGTCGACCTGGCCACTGGACAGCGCCGCCAGCCAGTCCGCCGGCGCCGGCAGGCGGGTCATGCTCCAGCGCATGCCCAACTGCGCGGCGCTGACCAGCAGCACGCTGCCCATGGCGAAGGTGAAGCCCAGGGCCCGGCTCATGCGTGGCGACTCAACAGCAGTACGCCAGCGAGCACCAGCACCACGCCCAGCCAGTGGCGGCGGTCGATGGCTTCATGGAAGACGAAGCGGGCGATCAGGGTGATCAGCACGAAGTTCAGGCTGAGCATCGGGTAGGCAATGCCGACCTCGACCCGTTGCAGCACCAGCAGCCACACCAGCAAGCCCAGGCCAAGGCTGGCCAGGGCCAGCCACAGCCAGGGCGAGCGCAGTTTGTCGAGCGCGCCCGAAGGCTGGCCGCGCCAGCTTTCCACGGCGAACTTCTGGGCGATCTGGCCCAGGCAGGTCAGCAGGCAGGCGACGAGCAGCAGCAACAGGCTCATGGTTGGCTCTGAGGGAAGATCAGGATCACGAGATTGCCCTGGTCATAACGTTTGAAATCCTGCGGCAACAGATCGATTTCGTAGTGTTCGTCGCCATTGATACGCATCACCACGGCCACCTGGCCCAGCTTGCGGGCCGCAGGCATCCATTCGCCGACCTTGCGCAGGTCGATGTAACGATGCTGGGTGTCAGGATAGGCCAGGCCATATTTCACTTCGCCTGTCGTGTTGTACAAGGCGATATCCGGGCGCTTGAGGCGCCAGGCCAGGGCCGAGGCGGCGCCCAGGTCGTTGCTCACCAGGGTGTGGCTCCGGGCGAGTTCCTCGGCGTGATCGATGATGAATTGATCCGGCATCTTGTTGTAGACCACCGAGTTCGGCAGGCCGGCGGGCAGCAGGGCGATGAACAGCCAGCTGCCAAGGGCCGGCGCGGCCCACAGGCGCAGCGGGCGGAAGGCCGGCAGCAGGTTGCTCATGTTCCAGCCAAGCAGGGCCAGGAACACCAGCACCAGATGCCCGGGCTCGTTGCTGTACAGCGGCTTCTTCAGCTGGAAGTACACCAGCGCCAACAGCAGCAACAGGCCCAGCACCAGGTTGAGCACCGCGTTGAGGCGGATGATCCGGGTCTGCCCGGCGTGCAGCCGGTCGCTCAG
This sequence comes from Pseudomonas sp. T8, assembly GCF_024610635.1. NCBI lineage: Bacteria > Pseudomonadati > Pseudomonadota > Gammaproteobacteria > Pseudomonadales > Pseudomonadaceae > Pseudomonas > Pseudomonas sp. T8. The sequence goes on along the minus strand of NZ_CP102374.1, from coordinate 939,304 downwards.
GCTATTGCCCATCAGCAGCGCCAGCGGCAGCAGGCACGGCAGGATATAGGCTGGCAGCTTGCCCTTGCTCAGGCTGAAGAACGCCAGCGGCAGGATCAGCCACAGCAGCAGGAAACCGATGCTCGCCTGGCGCCGGGCCTGCCAGGCCTGCTTCAAGGCGCCCGGCAGCACCAGGACCCAGGGCATGCTGAACGCCACCAGCAACGGCAGGTAGTACCACCATGGCGAGGCGTGCTGGGCGTCTTCCCCGGCAAAGCGGCGGATGTGTTCATGCCAGAAGAAGAAGCGCCAGTAATCCGCTTCCTGGGCATGCACCGCCAGGGCCCACGGCAGGCTGACGACAATCGCCACCAGCACCGCCACACCGCCGTAGACAAACAGCTCGCGCAAGCGTTTCTGCCAGAGCATGTAGGGCAGGGCGATCAGCACCGGCAGCAGCCAGGCGAGGAAACCCTTGGTCATGAAGCCCATGCCACAGGCGAAGCCCAGGCCGGCCCAGGCCAGCAGGCGGCCGCGCAGCGTCTGGTTGTCCAGGGCGAACCACAGGGCCACCAGGCTCAGGTTGACCCAGAAGGTGAACTGCGGGTCGAGGTTGGCATAACCACCGGCGCCGACCACCACGCAGAAGCTCATGTACAGCAGGGCGCAGACCAGGCTCTTGCGCGGGTCGTTCCACAGCCGCCTGGCCAGCAGGTAGGTGAGCAGCACGCTGAGGCCCATGCTCAGGGCCGAAGCCACGCGCACGCCGAACAGGTTCTGGCCGAACACCGCCTGGCCGAGGGCGATCATCCAGTAGCCGGCGGCCGGCTTCTCGAAATAACGGATGCCCATGAAATGCGGCGATGCCCAGTGGCCGGTCAGGAGCATTTCCTGGCTGATCTGCGCATAGCGGGTTTCATCGGGAATCCACAAACCGTGGGTGGCCATTGGCAGCAGGTAGAACAGGCCGAAGGCAAGCAGTAGAAGAGGCAGGGCCCAGCGTCTGGTCATGCGCCTTGCACCCCCAGCCAGCCTTCGCGGCCTTCGAGGGCGCCACGAATGACCTGCCCCTGGGGCAGGCTCTGCAAGGACGTGGGCAATAGGTTGCCCAGGGTATTGAAATGAATGTCGCGCTGGCGGGCTTGCGCCAGTAGCTGACGAAAATCGTTGGCCATCAGAATCCCTTCGACTTCGGCGTGAATGGTGTAGACGTTGAGCCTCTCAGGGCTGAACCGGTCCAGGATGAATGTGTTGAAGTCGTGGGCCACGACGGTCGGCCCGACCACCTCGTCGAAGGTCGGCAGGTCGACCGGAATCTGCGGGGCGCCCAGGCCTCCATCCGCCAGCCGTGGCTGGAAGATCGAGGTGCCGCGGCAGTCGCTGTTGTAGCGAAAGCCGAAGCCCTGCTTGGCTGCGATCACCGCCTCGTCGGCGCGCCAGCCGGCGGCCGCCGAACAGTCGATGCGCTGGCCGAGAATGTCATTGAGGGTGTCGACGCCCTGGCGGATCTGCTCGATCAGCTGCGCCTGGTTCCAGCGCCCGGCATTGGCCTGCCAGCCGTGGTGATCCCAGGCGTGCAGGCCGACTTCATGACCGGCGTCCCGGGCCTGGCGCATCAGGTGTCCGAGGTCGCGGCCGATCGGTTTGCCCGGCCAGGCGGTGCCCGCCAGCAGGATGTCCCAGCCATACAGGCCGGCGGCGTTGGAGCGCAGCATCTTCCACAGAAATTGCGGACGGATCAGGCGCCACAGGTGGCGCCCCATGTTGTCCGGGCCGACGCTGAAGAAGAAGGTGGCCTTGATCCCGGCCTCGTCGAGCAGTTCCAGCAACCGCGGCACCCCCTCACGGGTGCCGCGATAGGTGTCGACATCGATTCGCAGACCTGCCTGCATCAGCATGCTTCTTCTTTAGAGGACTCCGCGATTTCGAGCATGGCTTCGCGCAGGAAGAAGTCCAGCGTGTTGCCGATGGTTTGCTTCATCTCGACGGTCGGTTCCCAGTTCAACAGGCGCTTGGCGTTGGCGATGCTTGGTTTGCGGTGTTCCACGTCCTGGTAGCCGGCGCCGTAGAACGACTTGCTCTCGACGTCGCGGAAACCGGCGAACGGCGGGAAGTTGCCACGCAGCGGGTGGGCTTCGAACTGACGCAGCAGCTCCTCGCCCAACTGGCGGATGCTGGCTTCGTTGTCCGGGTTGCCGATGTTGATGATCTGGCCGTTGCACACATCGTTTTCGTTGTCGACGATGCGCGCCAGGGCCTCGATGCCGTCGGCAATGTCGGTGAAGCAGCGCTTCTGCTCGCCGCCATCGAACAGGCGGATCGGCGTGCCTTCCACCAGGTTGAGGATCAGCTGGGTGATGGCCCGGGAGCTGCCGATGCGCGCCGAGTCCAGGCGGTCCAGGCGCGGGCCCATCCAGTTGAACGGACGGAACAGGGTGAAGTTCAGGCCCTTGCTGCCGTAGGCCCAAATCACCCGGTCCAGCAACTGCTTGGACACCGAGTAGATCCAGCGCTGCTTGTTGATCGGGCCGACGATCAGGTTGGAGGTGTCTTCGTCGAAGTTCTGGTCCTGGCACATGCCGTAGACCTCGGAGGTCGACGGGAAGATCACGCGCTTGTTGTATTTGACGCAGTAGCGGACCAGCTTGAGGTTCTCTTCGAAGTCCAGCTCGAACACGCGCAGCGGGTTGCGGGTGTATTCGATCGGGGTGGCGATGGCCACCAGCGGCAGGACCACGTCGCACTTCTTGATGTGGTACTCGATCCATTCGGAGTGAATGCTGATGTCGCCTTCGACGAAGTGGAAGTGCGGATGGCTGCGCAGGCGCTCGATGGCGTCGGAGCCGATATCCAGGCCGTAGACTTCGTACTTGTCGTCACGCAGCAGGCGCTCGGACAGGTGGTTGCCGATAAAACCGTTGACGCCGAGGATCAGCACCCGGGTGCGTCGCGGCGCACGGCCGGATTCGGCGCCGCGCAGCAGCGAGCCATCCACCAGGCCCAGTTCGTTGGCCAGTTGCGGACCGCTCAGATACAGACCGTTGTCGTTACGCTGGCCGGCGTTGATCAGCAGCGAATCCTGGCCACAGGCGATGCGCAGCGGGTCGACGCTGATCACCCGGCCCGGGGCCTGGCCTTCGTTGCCCTTGACCACTTCGGCGCTCCAGACGATCAGCTTGTGCTCGCCCACGGCGCAGAACGCGCCCGGGTAAGGCTTGGTCACGGCGCGCACCAGGTTGAACAGTTGCTCGGCCGGTTTGCTCCACAGCAACTTGCCGTCGGCCGCGGTGCGGCGACCGAAGTAGCTGGCCCTGGATTCGTCCTGGGCGGTCTCGCTGACCTTGCCTTGCGCCAGGGCGGGCAGGGTGTCGCGCAGCAGGCTGGTGGCGGCGTCGCGCAGCTTGCCGTGCAGGCTTAGCGCGGTATCGCTGCGCTCGATGGCCACCCGCTGCTGGGCAATGATCGCCCCGGCGTCGGCGCGCTTGACCATGCGGTGCAGGGTCACGCCGGTTTCGCTTTCGCCGTTGACCAGCACCCAGTTGGCCGGCGCGCGGCCACGGTAGCTCGGCAGCAGCGAACCGTGCAGGTTGAACGCGCCCTTGCTGGCGGTGGCCAGCAGCGCTTCGCTGAGCAGGTTGCGATAGTAGAAGGAGAAGATGTAGTCAGGCTTCAGCTTGGCGATGCGCTCGATCCACAGCGGGTGGTTGGCGTCTTCCGGGGCATGCACCGGGATGCCCTTGAGCGAGCACAACTGGGCCACGGAGCCGTAGAAGGTGTTTTCCTGCGGATCGTCGGCATGGGTGAAGACCGCGCCGATTTCATAGCCTGCATTGAGCAGGGCTTCGATGCCTGCGCAGCCGATATCGTGATAGGCGAAGACAACAGCTTTATGACTCATGGCGAAACCTGATCGGAGAGAGTGGAAGTTAGACCGTCGACCGTGACAGCGGGAGCAGGGGCGGCAGGCTGGCTGCGCAGAACTTTTTCAATGAAGAAGCGCGGGCGGGCGCGCACATCGCTGTACATGCGGCCCAGGTATTCGCCCAGCAGGCCCATGCCGATGAACTGGCCACCGGTGAACACGAACAGGATGGCGAACAGCACGAACATACCGTCGCCGGCCCATTCGGCGCCGAACACCAGGCGCAGGAAAATCAGCAGCAGGGCGAACAGCACGCCGAGGCCGGCCATGCTGAAACCGATGATGCTCAGCAGGCGCAGCGGCGTGGTGGTCATGCAGGTGATCAGGTCGAACATCAGGTTGATCAGGCGCATCGGGCTGTACTTGGAATCGCCGTGTTCACGCTCGGCGTGGTTCACCAGCACCTCGGTGGTGTGGCGGGCGAAGCTGTTGGCCAGGATCGGGATGAAGGTGCTGCGTTCGCGGCAGGCGAGCATGGCGTCGACCACGCTGCGGCGGTAGGCGCGCAGCATGCAGCCGTAGTCGTTCATGGCCACGCCGGTGGAGCGTTGCACGGCCAGGTTGATCAGCTTCGACGGCCAGCGGCGCCAGGCGGAATCCTGGCGGTTGTTGCGCACCGTGCCGACCACGTCGTAGCCCAGCTCGGCCTGGGCCACCAGGCGCGGGATTTCTTCCGGCGGGTTCTGCAGGTCGGCGTCCAGGGTGATGACCACGTCTCCGCGGCACTGCTCGAAGCCGGCCATGATCGCCGCATGCTGGCCGTAGTTGCGGTTGAGGATCACCGCCACCACCGGGCTGCCTTCGCGGCTGGCGGCGTCCTCGAGGATCTGCGCCGATTCGTCGCGGCTGCCGTCGTCGACCAGGACGATCTCGAAATCGTGCTTGAGCTGGCGGCAGGCCGCTTCAGTGCGGCGCAGCAGTTCGGGCAGGCTCTGTTCTTCGTTGTAGACCGGAATGACGATCGACACGAACTGGATTGGATAAGGTTTCAAAGGTTTCGGTCCAGACAGGTTTTGATGGCGCCGACGACCCGCTCGACATCGTCGAGGGTCATGTCGGGGAACAGCGGAATCGAGCACAGGCGTGCCGAGTTCCATTCGGTGTTGGGTAAGTGCACATCCGGGAAGCGCTGGCGGTAATAGCTGTGCAGGTGAGTGGCGACGAAGTGGATGCCGCTGCCGATGTTCTGCTCCTGCAAGGCCTTCATGAAGCCGTCGCGATCGATGCCGCAACGCTCGGCGTCGATGCGCAGGATGAACAGGTGCCAGGCATGTTGCTGCGGATACGTCGGCAGGTGCAGCGGTTGCACCGGCAGGTCGCGCAGTTGCTCAAGGTAGGCGTTGGCCAGGACTTCGCGCCGGCGATTGATCGCGTCCAGGCGCTGCAACTGCACCAGGGCGATGGCGGCATTGATATCCGCCAGGTTGTATTTGAAGCCGGGCTCGATCACCTCGGCCTGCGGCTTGCGTCCGTGGGTCAGGCGGTCATAGGCGTCGACACCCAGGCCATGGAACTTGAGCATGCGCACCCGGTTGGCCAGGGCTTCGTCATCGCTGACGAACATCGCGCCTTCGGCGCAGGTCATGTTCTTGATCGCATGGAAGGAAAAGATCGCCGTGCCCCGGGCGCCGATGGGCCGGCCGCGATAGGTGGTGCCGGCGGCGTGGGCGGCGTCCTCGATCACCGCGATCCCGTGTTTTTCGGCCAGTGCGTACAGCGGGTCGAGGTCGAAGGCGGCACCGGCGTAATGCACCGGGATGATCGCTTTGGTCCGTGGGGTGATCGCGGCTTCAACCGTGGCGGTGTCGGTCATCAGGGTGTGCGGGTCGACATCGACGAAGACCGGCGTCGCCCCCAGCAGGCAGATCATGTTGGCGGTGGAAACCCAGGTCTGCGAGGGGGTGATCACCTCGTCGCCGGGGCCGATGCCCAGCGCCAGCAGGGTGATGTGCATGCCGCCGGTGGCCGACGACAGCGCCACCGCGTGCTGGCAGCCGACCCGCGCGGCGAATTGCTGCTCGAGCTCCTGGTTTTTCGGTCCGGTGGTGATCCAGCCGGAACGTAGAACCTGCTCGACCGCGGCGACCTCTTCATCGCCAATACTCGGGCGCGAGAAAGGAAGGAAAACCTGGCTCATTGAGACCTCGGGGAAAAAGGATTTCAGCAATCGAAAGAAGAAAAAGCGCCTGTGCTACAGCGGGGGGCATTCAAAAAAGGCGTTTTTGGTTCGGTCATTGAAGCGCGTCCATAAGTGAGGTCGGTGTGGTCATCCATGCCTGATTGCAGTAAAGACCATGCAAGGTAAAAGTAAAGCCATATCAATGTGTTAGCTTTTGTTTCGATTAGATGACCGGGCTGACTCCCAGCGCCCCTGAATGGATTCAGGTTAAGCGGAAAAATGTGAAACGAACATGAAAAAAAGGCCAACGGCGCGTTTATCTTTCACCTAGACAGCCGGTGTTCAGACTTCGCCACGCGTTGACCGGGAAAACCCCGGTTACAGCAATACCAACGGTGTTTTTTTGCGCTGATGACACGGGTGAAAGTCGCTTGGCCGAGAGACGTTTTTTGCCTTTGCAGGCGCCACTGTTTTCAAACACCACCTGAACTAAGGAGCATCCGTTTGCCCACCAGCGATCCGTGGACGCTCTATCTGGCTGCCTTGACACCTTCGGGGCGCTCGACCATGGCGACCGATACGACCTGTGATAAAGCCATAGCGTTCCCGTCATATACTCCGTCGGGCTTGTAGCGGCGCCCGATCGTTTGCCTGAAGTCAAAAAACAGGGGGAAAAACCGGCGCTATCGCTGTCCGAATCGGCAGAAGCAGGGCACGGACAACGACACTGCTCTACCATTCACCCCCTGACCACCAACCACTCGATATCGGATAAAAGCCAACAAGAGGCTCGTTGTGTGATTGACAGAACATCAGCCAAAGGCGTCTCTCTTTTCAGCTTATTGCTACTGCCGCTATTCCTGGGAACGGTTCCTGTGCTTGAGGCTCACGAATCTCTCGAGTTCCTTATTCCGGACGCGCCGCCCCTGACCATGGCCAATCAGGGCGATCGTCACGGCATAGTCGGCGACATTGTCTTGCAGGCGCTGAAAAACAGTGGCTATGCCAGTGAACCCAGAACCCTGCCGTGGGCGCGGGCGCAGAAATATGCCATCGAAAAGGACAACGTCCTGATCGCTCCACTCAGTCGCACACCCGAGCGGGAACATCGCTACACCTGGATCGCCCCGATCATGCAGATGGACCGGGCATTTTTCAGCCTCGAGCATAAAGTGGCGAACTTCGAAGAAGCCCGGCGACGTTTCAAGGCCATCGCCGTGGGGCTGGGCAGCGCCCAGGAAGAAATCCTGCGTAGCAAAGGCTTCGCCCCGGAACAGATCTATGCCATCAAGATCGGCGAGAACCCCGCGCAATTGCTGTTGAAGGGCAGGGTGGACGCCTGGTTCAACGGGGTCCAGGAAAGCCGCTATATCTGGAGGCGCGTCTCCAGCCGGCCGCTGTTGATGAGCCCGCCCATGGTCGGCCATGAGCTTTACCTCGCCTGTTCCAAAGTGTGCGACGCCGAGGTCGTGACCCATGTCGCGAAAGCCATAGAAACGATGCGTCGTGACGGTTATATCGAGAAAGTCAAAGGCCGTTATCTAAATAACGATCCGATGGAAAAGTCGACAAGGTCAGGCAGCTTGTAATTGAGTGGCCCACCAATTCTGGCAATAACGAAGTTTGCCTGGCAGCCAGGGTAGATTTATTCGGACAGCACATCCTCATTGACTCGAATGATCTCATTGAGGTTTTTCAGGGTGTTGTTGAAGTGGTCCTTGGCATGGTTGAGCTTCTTGAATTGCTGCGCCAGTTCCCTGGTCTTTTGCTGCAGTGCTTCTTCACGTTTATCCAGTTCGCGCTGACGTTCTTCTTGTTGCGCGCGTAGCGCACTGTCGGCTTGTCGATCCTGATCAAGTTGCCCTTGCCATTGCTGTAACTGCTCTTCCCTCTGTTCGAACAGGCGCTCTTTCTCCTGCAGTTGGGACTCCCTGGAGTTCAAGGTCTGTTGTTGTGCCTGGCTGTGCTGTTTCTGTTGCTTGAGCCGGTCGGCGATGCTGGAGAATTCCATCAGGCTGGCCTCGACATCCTGCAGGAACTGCTCGGGGTCGGTGCCCGGGAAAGGCCAGTCGTCATTCTGGAGGCCGCCCGGGTTCTGCTGCTCGGCCGGCATCGGCAGGGGGCCGGCGTCGGAGTAGCGAATTTCGGCCGCAGGCGCCTCTGGCCGGGGGCTTTCCGCGTCGCAGCCATCGGCCGTCTCGGTGGATTCGTGGTGTTTCTGTTCAGCGCTGTCGTCCAGCTGTTCGTCGAGCTGTGCCAGGGCGGCGTCGAGTTGCTGGTCGTCGATGACGGTGGGTGAATGTTCGACCGCCGGGCCAAATTGAGCCGAAGCCTGGAAGCTCAGCAGCCTGGCGACCCATTCCTTCTTGGTGCTCAAGAGTCGATGGTGCGCCGCGGCGGCGGCAGGCAACTGTTGTTTGTTCAGGTCCAGCAGATGGTAGGGCACATCGCTTTCACGGCGTTCGCCAGTGGCGGCTTCGCGCAGGATCTGGCCGAACACGCGCATCGCCAGTTGCCCGTCTTCTTCCGAGTCCAGGGCGCCCAGGCAGTAATTGCCCCCTTCGTTGAATAACAAGGCGATATAGACGCGCAGATTATCCTCATCAATGCTTTCGTTCAGGCTATAGGCGAGAAAGTTTCGACCTGCTTCTGGAACAGAAAAACTGCAGAGCAAAGCCGCTGTCAGCATTTGCTGCTCTTTGTTTTCGATGAAGATAGTGCGTAAGAGCATATGTCACCCAGTAAACTCAAGTAAAAATATGAGCGGTAGGATACTAGGAAATAATGTCGGTTGGCGTTAAGAGCAATACTTCGAATGAGTAAGATAAATCTTATATTTCTATTGAATGGTCTTATTCATATGGCCTTATCCCCTCATTAAAAATATCAACGTGTATTGTATTGCGCCCATTCCGGCACAACACAGCTATTGATCCTGTTGCAACTACTCAATCTCAACCCCCGCTGAATATGAATGGCCTTTAGCTGTTCACCTCAGACTTCTCTTGCTGAACCTGGAAGCCATGATTGAAATATCCAAACTAACCAAGTCTTTTTCCGGACAGGTCGCGGTCGACGACCTGTCCTGTCATATCGGCCCGGGAGAAGTTCTGGGGATTCTTGGGCCAAACGGTGCAGGTAAATCCACCACGATGAAAATGCTCACCGGCTTTCTGGCGCCGACCTCCGGCACCGCGAGCATCATGGGCTTCGACATCCGCACCCAGACCCGTCACGCCCAGCAGCAGATGGGTTACCTGCCGGAAGGCGCGCCCAGCTACAGCGACATGGCGGTACAGGGGTTTCTCGAGTTCATTGCCAGTGTTCGCGGCTATCGCGGCGCGCAGAAGCGCGAACGGGTGGACCGGGTGATCGACCTGCTGGAACTGGGCGACGTCCGCCGCCAGACCATCGAGACCCTGTCCAAGGGCTTCACCCGCCGGGTCGGCCTGGGCCAGGCGATCCTCCACGATCCGCGGGTGCTGATTCTCGACGAACCCACCGACGGGCTCGACCCGAACCAGAAGCAACTGGTTCGCCAACTGATCCAGGATCTGGGCCAGGACAAGATCGTGATCATCTCGACCCACATTCTCGAGGAAGTATCGGCCGTCTGTAACCGCGCCCTGATCATCAGCAATGGCCGCTTGCTGGCCGACAGCACGCCGTATGAGCTGGAACGCAGTTCACGCTATCGCCAGGCGGTGACCTTGCAGGCCGACGAGCCGCTGGACCTGCTGGCCCTGGTGGTATTGCCGGGCGTGGCGGGCGTTGAGGAGAACGCGGCCGAGGGCAGCCTGACGCTGCTGGCGCGGCCTGGCGAAGTGATTTTCCCGCAGGTCAACGCGCTGGTGACGGCGCGTGGCTGGAAGATGAAGCGCCTGGAACTGGAGCAGGGCCGTCTCGATGAGGTGTTCCAGACCCTGACCCGGGGAGAATCGGCATGAGACAGTTACCAGTGATTTTCAAGCGCGAGCTGGGCAGTTATTTCGCCACGCCGCTGGCCTTCGTGTTCATCGAGATCTTCCTGGTGCTCTCGGGCGTCTTCACCTTCTACCTGGGCAGTTTCTACGAGCGCAACCAGGCGGACCTGGCGCCGTTCTTCGACGTCCATCCCTGGCTTTATCTGTTCCTGCTGCCGGCCCTGGCCATGCGCCTGTGGTCGGAGGAGCGCAAGTCCGGCAGCATCGAATTGCTGATGACCCTGCCGGTGAGCTGTTTCGAAGCGGTGGTTGGCAAGTTCCTCGCCGCCTGGGTCGTCGCTGGTCTCACCCTGCTGCTGACCCTGCCCATGGTGCTGACCGTGAATTACCTGGGCAACCCGGACAACGGCGTGATCCTGACCGGCTATCTGGGCAGTTGGTTGCTCGCCGGCACCTACCTGGCGATCGGCTCCTGCATGTCGGCCATGGCCAAGAGCCAGGTGATCGCCCTGATCCTCGCCTTCACGGTGTGTTTCCTGTTCGTTGCCTGCGGTTTCTCCCTGGTGCTGGATGCCATCAATCCGTGGGCGCCGCAATGGCTGTTGGACTTGCTGGCCTCGCTGAGCCTGCTGACGCATTTCGGCGCGATCAGCAAAGGGCTGATCGACCTGCGCGATCCGCTGTATTTCCTCAGCGTGATCGTCGCCTGGCTGATGGCCACGGTGGTGACGGTCAACCTGAAGAAAGCCGAGTGAGGACGATTCGATGAAACGCATGCTGTATTCCACTTCCGGCCTGTTGCTGATTGCCTTGCTGTTCCTGGCCTTCAACCTGGCGACCGGACTGCTGCTTACCGGTGTCCGGCTCGACCTGACCCAGAACAAGCTCTACTCCATCAGCGCCGGCACCCGGCAGATTCTCGCGGAGCTGAAACAACCGCTCGACCTGTATTTCTACTTTTCCGACAGCGGCTCGAAGGAGCTGGTGCCGATGCGTGGCTATGCCCAGCGCGTCCAGGAACTGCTCAAGGTTTATGAGCGCGAGGCCGACGGCAAGATCCGCCTGCATGTCATCGACCCGCTGCCGTTTTCCGCGGACGAGGACAAGGCCAGCGAGTTCGGCCTGCAGGCCGTGCCGCTGGGGCAGGGCGGGGCGCCGGTGTATTTCGGCCTGGCCGGCACCGATGAGCAGAACAACGCCCAGACGATCGAGTTCTTTGCGCCGGACCAGGAGGAGTTTCTCGAGTACGACATCAGCCGCTTGCTGCAGGCCCTGGCCAACCCCAAGCGCCCGACCCTGGGCCTGCTGAGCAGCCTGCCGGCCAACGGTGGCTTCGATATCCGCACGCAGAGCAAGACCGAGCCGTGGATGCTGATCCAGGAGCTGCGCCGGGAGTTCGATCTGCAACAGCTCAAGCCCGATACCCAGGACATTCCGAAAGACCTCGACATCCTGATGCTGCTGCACCCGAAAAAACTCTCGCAGCCGACCCTGTACGCCATCGACCAGTTCGTGCTGCGCGGCGGCAAGCTGCTGGCCTTCGTCGATCCCTACAGCGAACAGGACTCCGGCGAGGAGTACTTCGGCATCCAGAGCAAGGACAAGTCGTCCAATCTCGAGCCATTGTTCAAGGCCTGGGGCATTCATATGCAGCCGGGCAAGGTCCTGGGGGACAACCTCTATGCCTTGATGGAGACTTCCGAGGAGGACGGGCGTCCGCTGCCGCGGCCGTTCACCCTGGGTGTGCCGCAAGCCGCGTTGAGCCAGCAGGACCCGAGTACCGCCGGGCTGAAGTTCATCGCCCTGAGCACCGTCGGCATCCTCGAACCGGTAGCCGGCGCCAGTACGCGCTTTACCCCGCTGATGTACAGCTCCGACTCGGCCAAGGCCTTCGAGGCGGACCGTTTCGACAAGCCCGCCGACCGCAAACAAATGTTGCGTGACCAGGAGCAGCCCAGCCAGCGCTACATCGTCGCTGCCCGAGTGCAGGGGCCGGTAAAGACCGCCTTTGCCGAGGGCATCGAGGGGCGCAAGGACGGCCTCAAGGAAGCGCAGCAGGTCAACCTGGTGGTGGTGGCCGATACCGACCTGTTGAGCGACCGGATGTGGCTGGAGATGCAGGACATCAACGGGCGCCCGGCAACGCGGCCATGGGCCGATAACGCCTCCTTCGTGCTCAACACCCTGGACAACCTCGCGGGTTCGGATGCCCTGAACAACCTGCGCTCGCGCGGCCCCTACAGCCGTCCGTTCGTGGTGGTGGAGCAATTGCGCCGCCAGGCTGAAGACAGCTTCCGCGCCAAACGCTTCGCCCTCGAGGAAAGTCTCGAGGAAACCGAAGGCAAGCTGCAGCAGCTGCAGGGCTCGTCGGAAAAGGGCGAGAGCCTCAGCACCGAACAGCAGGCGACGGTGCGCCAGTTCCTGCAGGAGAAAACCCGCATTCGCAAGGAACTGCGCGAGGTGCAATACCAGTTGAACGCCGATATCGATGAGCTGGGCAGGACCTTGAAGATGCTCAACATCGCCGCGGTTCCGCTGCTGTTGAGCCTTGGCATGCTGCTGGTCTGGGCCGTACGTTACCTGCGCCGGACCAGGACCCTGTCGCGCAAGCCTGCACCGGCCGGCAAGGTAGCCGGCACGCGGCGGGCGTAAGTGACCAGGGCCCGACCTGCCATTCGTACGGCAGGTCGGGCCAGCCAAGGGCGCCAGGGCGAAGCGCTGCTACGCTGGGAGCAACTCCCTGACCTGCGATCCCGCCATGACTGACCCGCTCCCGCCCAAGCCTGCTTGCAGCACCCAACAATTGCTCAGCGCCCTCAACCTGGAACCGCACACGGAAGGCGGCTACTACCGCCGGACCTTCCAGACGGACCAGCGGCCGATGCTCGCCAGCGCGGGCGGGCAGCGTTACTTGATGAGCTCCATCTATTACCTGCTGACCGGGGATTCGCCCATCGGTCACTTTCATCTGAACCAGTCCGACATCCTGCATTACTTCCATCTCGGGGATGCCCTCGAATACTGCCTGGTGTTCCCGGACGGCCGCCTGCAAACCCGGGTGATGGGCAGCGATGTCCTGGCCGGCCAATGCTTGCAGCTGCACGCTCCCGGCGGCGTATGGAAGGCCTCGCGGCTGCTGCCCGGCGCGGCGGGTTATGGGCTGATCAGTGAGGCGGTATGTCCCGGGTTCGACTACGCGGACATGCAACTGGGCTGCAAGCATCGGCTCAGCGAACGCTTCCCGCAGCACGCCAGACTGTTCGAGCAACTCTGCCAGGCCTGAAGAGGCCGCCACGGGGATTGCTCATTGCGATCAGTCAAGTGTCACTTGCGATCATTGTTGCGCGCGGCGCCCGGCGCTTATGGTGGCTCGGTCATCGAAGCGAACCACAGCTCCCCAGTCCGACCCTTACCAGTGACAGGAGAACACCATGTCCGATCTGAAACTGCATCCCCAGGCTGCCGCCTCCCTGCAACGCTGGCACGCCATGCTTGCCCAGGGCGACCTGGGCGCCTTGCCTGAACTGCTGGATTCGAAAGTGGTATTCCGCTCGCCCATGGCCCATACGCCTTATCCGGGCGCGCCGGTGGTTTCGACCATCCTCAATACCGTGTTCAAGGTGTTCAGCGACTTCGCTTATCACCGCCAACTGGTCACCGCCGATGGCCTGAGCGTGGTGCTGGAGTTCAGCGCGCGGGTCGGCGAAAGGCAGATCAAGGGCATCGACCTGATCCGCTTCGACGAAGCCGGCAAGATCGTCGAATTCGAGGTGATGGTCCGTCCCATGAGCGGCCTGCAGGCCCTCGGAGAAGAAATGGCGCGCCGCCTGGCGCCCTATCTGGCGGCGAGCAAGGCGTCTGGCTGAGCAGCGAGCGAGAGCAGGGCGGCCATAGGCCAACGATCCGGGCGCCGTGACAGGCGCCCGTTTTTCGTGGGTTTCACAGGCCGTAGCTTTTCGGTTCCAGGCACCAGCAGCCGTTTGCCCTTGGTGTGGCGCTGGGCAGGTGATGTCGGTGGAGCCTTTAGCGCACCAGGATTTGCTGCTCTGCCGGGTCTTTCTGCAACAGGTGCTGCAACTGTTGGCGCGCCTGTTCCTGCCCGCCGTAACGGGCTTCGACATAGGCCTCGAGCAAGCGGGTGAAGTCGCTGGCGATCCCCGGCCCCTTGAGGGTCGTGACCCGTTCGCCATCCATGTACACCGGTGCCGAAGGATGCTCGCCGGCCCCTGGCAGGGAAATCCCGATATCCGCCAGCCGGCTTTCGCCCGGGCCGTTGACCACGCAGCCCATCACGGCCACGTGCATTTGCTCGACCCCGGCGAAACGGGTTTTCCAGACCGGCATCCGCGCTGCGAGGAACTGCTCGATCTGTTGCGCCAGTTCCTGGAAGAAGCTGCTGGTGGTGCGGCCGCAGCCGGGGCAGGCGACCACGGTCGGGGTGAAGGCCCGCAGCCCCATGACCTGGAGGATCTGCTGGGCCACCAGTACTTCGCGGGTACGCTCGCCGTTGGGTTCCGGGGTCAGGGAGATCCGCAGCGTATCGCCGATGCCTTCCAGCAGCAGCACCGCCAGGGCCGCCGTCGAAGCCACGATACCCTTGGAGCCCATGCCAGCCTCGGTCAGCCCCAGGTGCAGCGGAAAGTCGCAACGGGCGGCGAGATTGCGATAGACGGCAATCAGGTCCTGGACATGGCTGACCTTCGCCGACAGCACGATACGCTCCGCCGGCAAGCCCACCTCGATGGCTCGCTGGGCGTTGTCCAGGGCCGAGACCACCAGGGCCTCGCGCATTACCGCATCAGCTTGCAGCGGCTCGGGCAACGCCGCATTGGCGTCCATCATGCGCGCCAGCAGGTCCGGGTCGAGGCTGCCCCAGTTGACGCCAATGCGCACCGGTTTGTCGTAACGACAGGCGACCTCGATCATGCTGCAGAACTGCTCGTCGCGCCGCGCGCCCTTGCCGACGTTACCGGGGTTGATCCGGTACTTGCCCAGGGCCTGGGCACACTCGGGGTAGGCCGCCAGCAAACGGTGGCCGTTGAAGTGAAAGTCGCCCACCAGGGGCACCTGGATATTGCGGCGGTCCAGCAATTCGCGAATACGCGCGACCTGGGCCGCCGCCTCATGCCCATTGACCGTGATGCGCACCAGTTCGGCGCCGGCCAGCGCCAGGGCTTCGACCTGCCGGGCCGTTGCCTGGGCATCGGCGGTGTCGGTGTTGGTCATGGCCTGGACCACGATCGGGCCGGCGCTGCCGAGGGTGACCGGGCCGACGGCAACCTGTCGGGTCTGGCGCCGGGCGAGGGGCGTGTTCATCGGTTCGACTCCTGTGGAGGGCGTCTCACTGGCGGGCGATCAGCCCGGCCGGCAGACGAAACTGGACCTGCTCTTCAGGCCCCGGCAGGCTCGTGATATCCAGCGGTGCGATGCGTGCCAGGGCCGCCAGCACATCCTCGATCATGGACTCCGGTGTCGAGGCCCCAGCGGTAATACCGACGGTCGGTCGCTGATCGAACCACTCGCGACGCAACGCACGGCCATCGGCAATCAGGTAGCTGGGAATGCCGCTTTCGCCGGCGATGTCGCGTAGGGTCACGGAGTTGGCGCTCTTCTGGCTGCCGACCACCAGCACCAGGTCGACACAGGCACTCAAGGCCCGCACGGCGACCTGGCGGTTCTGTACCGCGTAACAGATATCCCGGGTGTCGGGGCCGACAATCTGCGGGTAGCGCCGACGGAGCGCTGCCACGACCTGACGGGTGTCGTCGACGCTCAAGGTGGTCTGGGTGATGTAGGCCAGTGGTGTATCGGCCGCAAACTCGAGCGCCTCGACCTGGGCCACTGTCAGCAAGACCGTCACCTGTGCCGGAATCTGCCCCAGGGTGCCGAGCACTTCCGGGTGCCCGGGCTCGCCAATAAGAATCAACCGATAGCCGCGGGCCGCGTACTGACGGCCCTGTTTGTGCACCTTGCTCACCAGCGGACAAGTGGCGTCCAGCACCCGCAAATGGCGTTGGCGGGCCTGGTCTTCGACGACCCTGGCCACGCCATGGGCGCTGAAAATGACCAGCGCATTCGCCGGTACTTCATCCAGTTCCTCGACGAACAGCGCACCCTTGCGCCGCAGGCTATCGACCACATGCTGGTTGTGCACGATCTCGTGGCGCACATACACCGGGGCACCCTGCAGCTCGAGTGCCTGCTCGACAGTCTCTACCGCCCGCACCACGCCTGCGCAGAAACCGCGGGGCTGGGCAAGGATGATTTTCATGGCGATCCCTCAGTCGGTTGTTGCCGCACAGTGTTGGTCTGGCGTGAAGACTTGCCGGGCGTTCATTCCACCCCATAGCCCTGGAAGCATTGAATGAGGTCACTCGGTCAATTTCGCAGAAATTTTTTGCGCAGTCTGTTCCGCTCCGCGGATATCTAACTGTGGTTCGACTTCATGGGGATAAAACTGGGACGCCCAACGTCGGTACGCCATCAATGCGCCCTCGCCAGCGATCAGTTTCGGATCCGCCACATAGCGTCGGTTGTTCCAGATAGGAAAGTCGTCACTGACCACTCGCACGAACCAGAGGTGTGCAAGCTTGATCAGAAGGGCATACGCAGGCTTGCGCAGAATGGCCGGGAACCTGTCCAAGTATGCAACGCGAACGATATCGGACCAGCGGAATGTCCACTCCAAAGGGCGCGTCTGAGTGGCAAACCCTCGGGTCTTTACTTGCACCCCGAAGCGCGGCATTTGGCTTTTTACAAGTACGTATCCAAGGCCATGACTTGTAACGTGCATGTGTAACGGCACCCCGCGCCAGCGAGCACTTAGATTGAGCTCCATCTTGGAGCTGTCTGTCTGGTGGGACATGGCGACGTCCGTGAACCCATGGACCCAGGCAAAGTGCAGCATATCCGCGCTATTTTCGATCATGTCCTGGGCATACCCGGCCAGGTCGTAGCGGCTATAGGCGGGAAGGGAGAACCCGGTGGTGTCGAGCTCCGGTATTTCCCAGTCAGGCGGGTATCCGCCGCTACTGTTCCATACCAGTACTACGCCATTGGATTCACGTGTCTGCTTGTGGGGCAATTTTGCACAAGGCGGCTTTTGCCCGATTCCGGTGCGTATGCAATGGCCTTCGGGGTTGAATGCCAAGCCATGAAACGGGCAGACCAGATTCTCGCCTTCGACTTTGCCACCATGCCCAAGATGCGCTCCGAGATGTGGGCAATATGGATCGACGGTGCGCACCTGCCCCGATCGAGTGCGGTACACCACAAGCTCCTGGCCCATGAACGGCAACGCAAGAACGGCTCCCTGCTTGAGTTCATGGCTGAAACATATCGCGAACCAACCATTGGCATAGGGCAATGGCTGACGTGTGTCGACGCTGGATTGGCGCTGATTCATGTGCACTCCCAGGCTTTTCAGGCCGCATATCAACGGCTGCCAATCTGCAGAGGGCATGCATCTTCGGTCCTTGACTTGCCGATGCTCCAAGTTCTGCTCAGCCGTTGTTTGATCGATGTGTTCAGCCCCGCTGTTGCTTGTAGACATAGGGCACTTGACGGGCGTTGAACTCACGCCCGGCTTGTCTGGCCGCTGCAACATGATCATTGGGATGGAACTTTTTGACAGGTGCAGGACGAGCAGGGTCGTAGTCCCACCACCATTGAATCGACGGTATGGGAACCGGATCGAGGCTGTGATCATGTGACTGGTCGGTACTGTGGCCACCTTCGTAACAAGGCGTGGGGTCTCCGGGGCCCAGAATGCGATAGCGCTCATCCATTCGATGCCACTCGAGGACGCCTGTCTGATAATGAATCAGCGCTTCAATATATTGTTCGACCTCGGCAGAGGCGTCCTGAAGCAGTTGTTCGCGCAAGCGGACAAACAAACCGATAATCCGGTCGTGCATCACGTTGAACCATGCCAGTGCTTGCCGCTCGGTGTAGTTGAACTCCCTCCTTACGGCATCGATGAGGTTGTGTCCACGCTCGTCGAGGCTGGCGCGCATACTCTCTTTCGCGTAGGAAAAAAACTCGTTTTCCCATACCACGAGAGTGGCTGCCATTTCCGTCATCGCCACTATCCGGCGGTCAAGAAACTCTTCCTGGCTAATATCGATACCGGCAACAACATGAGTAAGGCTCGGAAAAACCATCCCGCCGCCGCCCGTCAGACGCATGAACGTAGACTCATTCAAGCCGGGCGAAAGGGACGCCGCCTTGATCATTTCGATCATGAAATAGCCTTTTTGGGCTTCAACCACACGATTCACCTGAATGGGAGTGGCGTGTTGCTCGAGGCGGATGCGCAGTTCTTGCATGGACAAGGCATAACGGTCATCCGGGGCGACGGGGAACTTCGGGCATTCCAATGCCCGGTTCATTCTTGCGAATGCGACGATCATGTCCTCCGGCTTCTTTGTAACCGGGCTTTCATCGCACCACTCATCGTCCCAGGCAAAGGCCCACGCCATCCAGTCGGAAGCGATCTGAATCAATTCGTCAGTGCCCTTGGGATAGGCGAGCGATGCCAATAGCCCCCAACCTGGCCGAATCATTCTCTGTCTCTGTTGATCGTCCCAGTAGAGCTCCCAGTGTTGCAGCCAGTCTGCCGTGCATTGGTCGAACTGGTCGGCCTTTGGGTGTTGAGTGTGTGAAAAAGGGCAATAGATACTAGGTAACGTAATAATTGCCATGACACTCTCCTTAATTATGAATAGTCCTAGGCTGAATAGAGGGAAAGTGCTCCATCTATAACGCAGACTGGGCATCGGTGTGCTCGGAATCAGGATGAATGGCACTGGTGATGGGACGGTGGACTGTTTCATTTCCCTCTCCTTGGAACAAACCGACAAACCGAGTACATCATCAGGTTTTATATCGGGTCGTTAGGGTACTGCTGGGTTTTCGTCCGGTTATGCACGATCTTGTGACGCACATACATCGCTACGCCATACAGCCTAAACACTCGCCGGACGATACTTAAGGGTAGCCCCATCTGATGCTTGTTTATTGAGTGGGTCGTATTCCCACCACCATCTCACCCCGTCTATATCAATGGGCTTTGTGTTGCTGAAGACCTCCGGTGGTTGTGGCGCTGTTAACTGTCCTCCTACAAAAATATGGTCATCTATGTTGCCGCTCAATGACTTGTATCGCCTGGTATTTTGCGACCAGACAGTCGCGCCAACATAGTAGCGAATAACAGATTCAATATAGGCTTTAACCCCTTCGGAGGCATAACTGTCTACCTCAGCCTTCAAACGTAGAAAAAGACTTAGCAAGCGCAAACGCATTTCCAGATAATCTTCAACAGCCGAGTCGAAACTGCACTGGTTTTCGCGCATCATCACCCGGATCAAATTGTGCTCTTTATAGTTTGCCCCTCGCTCCATCTCCTTGCTGAAGGCATGGGGTTCCGTTTCCCAGGCCATTAAGCTGGAGAGCATTTCGAATAGCGCTCGCACACGCCGATCTTCATATTCCCGCTGGGTAATATCGATATCGGCAATAGCATGTCCCAATGCCGGAAATGCCCAGGCCCCACCGCCGGTAGCCCGCATAAAAACACAATCGCTGACAGTAGGCGTGGCATTGGTCGCTTTCCACATCTCCGCCATCAAATAGATACGCATGGCTTCGACAAACCTGCCGGTCTGCTCCGGCTTGGCATACTTATCAAGGCGAATACGCAAGTCCCGGGCAGCCAATGCATAACGATCGTTGGTCAGTTGGTATTCCGGAGATTCGAACTGCCGCCAGATTTCCACCGATGCCTGTATGAGTTTATTCGGGTCTCGGGCAATCGGCCCCTCGTCGCAATATTCATCATCGTAGGCAAAAGCCCACATGCAAAAATCAACACCAACCTGCAATAACTCCTCCGTCCCAGTCGGATACATCATGGCACCCAACCAACTACAGTGAATGTTTGCCAGGCGCTGACGCTGAATCTCGTCCTGATACAATTCAAAACGATCCGCATAGTCCCTGGTGACCCGCTCGAACGGACTATGATCGTAAATATCCAGATCAAGAAACGGACTCGGATTTCCAGGGCAATAACTCGGGTGCACGGCAAACGAGAAGGGTTGAGGTAGCGGGGGAAGTTTGATAGTCATTTCATGATTTTCCTGTTGGGTAGAACTGTGCGGACCAGCGGCGATAGATGGCAATGTTGCCTTCACCACTCATAAAGTGCGGGCGCTCCATATATTTCCGGTTGTTCCAGATTTCGAAGTCCTCCTGTACCGTTTTCACAAACCAGCGATGAGCATAGGGCAGCAAAATGGTGTAGCTGATGTAGCGCAGAAAACGAGGAAGTTTTTCTACTTTTGCAATATGGAGATCGTCGCTCATTCTCAGCGTCCATTTCCGCGGTGCGGTTTGTGTTCCTGTCACTTGCGTTCGAGCAATCAACCCCAAGCGCGGGAATGACGCTTCACCGAAGGCAAACCCCAGGCCATAGCAGACGATTTTCATACTGACCTGCTGACCAAGAAACTTGGCTTGCATAATGTAGGTCATCTTTATGCCGTCCTCTTGATGTTGAGTGTCAACGTCTTGAAGTCCGTGCAAGTAAGAAAAGTGGAGAACATCGGAACTGTTTTCTGTCATGTCCTGACAGAGCCCTTGCAGGTTGAATGTCTTGTACCTTCTCTGAGAAAAACCTTCTGGATGCAATATCGGCAACTGCCAATAGGGAGGGAGAGAGCCTTCATGGCACCAGATAAATATCCCGCCATTGATTTCGGTCGAGTAACGCTGCGTCAACGCGGCGGTTGGCGGCTTTTGGCCACTGGGGATCCCCACACAAATGCCATCTGGGTTAAATGCCATCCCATGAAAAGGGCAAACCAGCTCCTCCCCGACAATATTCCCGCCATGCCCCAGATGGGCACCAAGATGGGGGCAATAAGGGTCAATGGCTCGGGCAATACCGGACATGGTTCGATATATAACCAGCTCCTGCCCCATAAACGGGACTGTCAGTACCTGTCCGGGTTTCAGGTCATGGCTGAAGCAGGCGCAGAACCAACCATTGGGGTAGGGCAACACCGTTTCTTCCAGGCCGGTTTCGCTGCGCTTGCGCCCAGGCAAGAAGGTGATGGGGACGATGCTGTCTTGCTCTACCATCGAGAACACTTCCATGATTAATCTCCGGTCGCTGCCCTATTTTTTGCAGACAATCACGCTATAGGTCGAAACCTTGTTCTTGAGCAGCGCCACCGACCAGTTCTCCGCCAGCACCCGCAGTTCCTCCAGCGCGCCCGTGACCCCATGGGGAAATAGCTCTTTGTTTTCGATGTTGGCCTTGGCGTCCATCAGCCAGCGGGCGACATCGATATTGGCCGGCAGGACCCGCATGTCATGGAGGGTGAAACCGCTCTGTTCGAGCACATCGCGAAAGTACCCCGGCGCCTTGCGGTGCTTGCAGGCCAGCCGGTCGACCTCGTCCGGGGTATCGGAGGTATAGGCTTGCGGCGGAGTGTTGTAGAGGTTGTCCGAGATGATCACGCTGCCGCCCTGGCGAACCCGGCCGGCAAGGGCGCGCATGGCGGTTTCGTACAGTTCGTCGGGGAAGTGCGAGATCACTCCGCGAATGATCACCAGGTCATAAGGCTCATCCGCGTCGGGCAACAACTCGATGTCCTTGGCATTGCACAGGTAGAGATCGATCCGCTCCGACAGCCCTTGCTCGGCGTGAAACTTCGCGCAGTACTCCAGCTGGCGCCGGCTGACATTCACCCCGTCCAGGCGCTGGCATTCCGGGAAACGTTCGGCCAGGTACTTGAGGATGTAGCCCCAGCCACAGCCGATATCGAGAATGCGCCTGATCGGCGGCCGATCGGGCTCTTCCAGGCCGGCCAGTTTCAGTTGTCGCTCGAAATAACGAATTCCCGATTCGTCGAGGCTGATTGGCGGCGTCGAGCGAGGATCGTCATAGACTCCGAACTGGAACAGGATGTAGTTGCCAATGGCCTTGCGCCAATCTTCGGGGCTGTCTCCGTAGGTATAAACGACCTTTTCCTGATAGGTATCGACACTGGAGCCCTGGATGACGCGATACGGCAGACGGGTTTCATCGGCGATGGCTGGCTCTCTGGCTTGAATGCTCATGGCTGTCTCCTTGTGAAGATTCACTTCAGGCTCTGGCACGCAGCGAAAGCCTGTCCGTTGCGTGGTCACTGACCGGGTCTTGCAGACTGTGCTCGATGAGGAAAGCGTGGATCGATGCGCTGATGCCCTCGGCATCGAGGCCGCAGAGCCCGAGCAGTCTTTCCGGCGCGCCGTGCTCGATGAATTGATCGCCCAGGCCCAGTTGCAGCACGGGGCGCGAGAGCCCGGTGGTGGCCAGATACTCCAGGCAAGCCGAACCGGCACCGCCCATCACGCAACCTTCTTCCAGGGTGACCAACAGGTCGTGGTTGCACGCGAGCCGCTCGATCAGGGCGCCGTCGAGAGGCTTGATAAAGCGCATGTTGGCGACGCTGGCATCGAGGGTTTCGGCCGCACCCAGCGCGGGTAGCAGCATCGAACCGAAGGCGAGGATGGCGATGCGACAGCCCGACGACTGGCTGGAAATCCGCCGCATTTCGCCCTTGCCCAGTGCCAGCGGCGTCAGCTCGGAGCGGGCCGCGATCCCGCTGCCGACACCCCGTGGGTAGCGCACCGCGCAAGGACCGTCCTGGAGCAGGGCGGTATGCAGCATCTGCCGGCATTCGTTTTCGTCCGCCGGGGCCATCACCACCAGGTTCGGCACGCAGCGCAGGAAGGCGATGTCGAAGGCACCCATGTGGGTGGCACCATCGGCGCCGACGATGCCGGCGCGGTCGATGGCGAGCACCACGGGCAGGTTCTGGATCGCGATGTCATGAATCAACTGGTCATAGGCCCGCTGCAGGAAGGTCGAGTAGATCGCCACCACCGGTTTCAGCCCCTCGCTTGCCAGGCCGGCGGCGAAGGTCAGCGCGTGCTGTTCGGCAATCCCGACATCGAAGTAGCGCGCGGGGAATCGTTGCTCGAATTCCACCAGCCCCGAGCCTTCGCTCATCGCCGGGGTCACCGCGACGACCCGCGCATCCCGTTCTGCCTCATCGCAAAGCCAGCGGCCGAACACCTGGGTGTAGGTCGGCTGGCTGGCCGCGCCGGGCAGGATGCCTTGCACCGGGTTGAACCTGCCCGGGCCGTGATAGAGCACCGGGTCGGCGGCGGCCGGCGAGTAGCCGTGGCCCTTTTGCGTGACGATGTGCAGCAACTGGGGCCCGCGCAGGTCCTTGAGCGCTTGCAGCGCCGGTATCAGTTCGTCCAGGTTGTGACCGTCGATGGGGCCGCTGTAGTTGAAGCCCAAAGCTTCGAACAGCGTGGCCGAGGTCATCAGGCCCTTGACCTGGGCTTCGGCGCGATGGGCCAGCTCGCGCAGGACCGGTGCTTCCTGCAGCAAGTGCTTGATGCGTTCCTTGACCGCCACCGCACAGCGCTGGGCGGTGAGCTTGCCGAAATAGTGCCGCAGGGCGCCGACGGGGGGCGAAATCGACATGTCGTTGTCGTTGAGGATCACCAGCAGCGGCAGGTCCTGGTACAGGCCGGCGTTGTTCATCGCTTCGAATGCCATGCCACCGCTCAAGGCGCCATCGCCGATCACCGCAATGCTGTGCCGTGGCTCGCGACTGTGGCGTGCCGCCAGCGCCATGCCCAGCGCGGCGGAAATCGAGGTGCTGGAATGGGCCGTGCCAAAGGCGTCGTATTCCGACTCCTGGCGCCTGGGGAAGCCGGAAATCCCGCCCAACTGACGAATGCCGGCCATGGCCTCGCGGCGTCCGGTAAGGATCTTATGGGCATAGGACTGATGGCCGACATCCCAGACGATCCGGTCCCGTGGCGTGTCGAACACATAGTGCAGGGCGATACTCAACTCGACGGTGCCCAGGTTCGCGGCCAGGTGCCCACCTGTGCTCGAGACGCTGTGCAGGATGAACGCCCGCAGCTCATCCGCCAGTGGAACGAGGGCCGCGCTATGCAGGGCGCGCAGGTCGGCCGGGGTGTTTACCGTGTTCAGTAGCTCGAACATGCTGGGATTCCTTCCGTTGAGCCATGCCCACGTATTCCCGTGAGCGGGGAGAGCGAGTCAGTGCAAGCGGTTGATCACCAGGTCGGCCAGCTCGTGCAGCTGCTCCGCACGTTCAGCCAGCGGCTCGAGTGCCTGGTGCGCGCGCTCGTCCAGTTGCCTGACGAGTCGTCGCGAAGGCTCCAGGCCAAGGAGCGAAACGTAGTTGGGTTTGTGGTCCTGGGCATCCTTGCCGGCGGTCTTGCCCAGGGTCGCGGTGTCGGCCGTGGCATCGAGGATATCGTCGACCACCTGGTACGCCAGGCCGATCGCGGCCGCGTAGCGATCCAGGGGCTCGAGGTCGAACGGCGCGCCCTCGGCACACAGGGCGCCCATGCGCAGCGCGGCCCGGATCAAGGCGCCGGTCTTCATCCGGTGCATCTGCTCGAGCCGGGGGAGGTCCAGCGCCTGACCGACACTGCCGATGTCGATCATCTGCCCGCCGGCCATGCCCAGCGAACCGACCGCCATGGCCAGCTCACCCATCAGCAAAGCCTGACGCTCGGCCGCCACCGGCACACGGCGCAAGGTGATGAACGCCTGGGACTGCAAGGCATCGCCCACCAGAATCGCCGTGGCCTGATCGAACTGCACATGCACGGTGGCACGGCCATGGCGCAGCTCATCGTCGTCCATCGCGGGCAAGTCGTCATGGACCAGCGAGTAGACGTGCATCATTTCCAGCGCGGCCCCCACCATGTCCAGCGCCGCCGGGTTGGCTCCGGCGGCCAGGCCGGCAGCCTGGCACAACAGTGGGCGCATACGTTTACCACCCCCCAGCACGGCGTAACGCATGGCCTGGTGCAGGGCCGATGGCAAGGTTTCGGAGGAGGGCAATTGCTGCTCGAGCATGCGTTCGGTGCGCTCGACGATGGCGTGCCGCCACGCATCGAACAGGGCGCTTCGCGCCTGCTCTTGCCAGGCGCGCAAACCGATGATTCCGTGGCGTTCGAAGATCCGGCGAAACCAGATGCTGAAGGTCTGTGGCGCCTGGCTGAGGCGCTGGGATACTTGCGCCAGGCTCAGCCATTGCCAGGCGAGCGCTTCCTCGGGATTGGCGACCGGATCCTGCTGGCAGATGCCGGCGAACACATGGTCGTATTCATGCTCGATCAGCTGGTTGGAAACCTGCTCATGGTAGAGCAGTTGGGAGACGAGCCGCAGCTCGCATTCAAGCCCCATTTCCTCGAACAGCCGGCGCCTGGCCGCGGCCTCGGTGGCCTCGCCGCGACGTGGATGGCCGCAGCAGGTATTGGTCCACAAACCCTGAGAGTGATACTTGCCCAGCGCCCGTTGCTGTAACAGCAAACGGCCCTGTCGATCGAAGATGAAAATCGAGAAAGCCCGGTGCAAGAGCCCTTGCTGATGGATATGCAGCTTTTCCGCAAACCCGGTCTGACAGTCGTCTTTATTGACCAGAATAAGTGTTTCTTCCATGAAATCTCCGATACAACTCCATAATTGTGCTGGCAATTTTTATTGCGTAAAGCGCATGACAACTATATCGGGACAAGACTTTGTCGAGATGAGACTTTTTATGCGATGTAACGTGAGTGCTCACATTAGGCAGTTTCCAAAGCGCTGCAAGAGTGCGCCCTATAATTTTTAATTTCAGGCTGCGATGGTTTTATTTCGAATGCTCGAGTCTGCGAGATGCCTGCATTAATTCAATTTTTTGCTCGATAGAACGATTGGCAGCGCTTTGTAATTCGCTTATTTCGATTTATTCAGCGGCTGCACTGGCTAATGGATTTTGCCTTGCTAGCCTTGGCAAACCGGAAATCCGGGTGCCCTGCGCCGTTGCCAGCGAGGCAACATTCGAGTGCGGTTTTTTTACTGCCATTTTTTAAAGTGATCGTTTCATTGTTCTAAGTAAGTTGCTGTTTGTTCTGTAAGAACATGGATTAACTTTCTACTTCAGGACGATAAATCATGTCGCAGCGGCTGTTTGTTCTCGGTTCCACCGGGTCTATTGGCGACAATGTGCTGGATGTCGTCGCGCGCAATCCGCAGACGGCCGTTATTCATGGCCTGACGGCACATCGCAACATAGGAAAACTCTATCGGCAGTGTTTGAAGTTTCGTCCGGCACTGGCGATTGTCAGTGAGCCGCACCACGCCATCGAACTTCAAGCCAACTTGCAGGCAGCCGGGTTGAATACCGAAGTTCAATGCGGGGCACAGGCTCTGTGTGCGGCAGCCTGTGCCGCCGACTGCGACACGGTGGTGGCCGCTATCGTCGGCGCAGCCGGATTGCCGCCCACCTTGAGTGCCGCGCGAGCCGGGAAAAAGATACTCCTGGCCAACAAGGAAGCCCTGGTCATGTCCGGTACGCTGTTCATGGAAGCCGCGGCGAATTCGGGGGCGACCATCCTGCCGCTGGACAGCGAACACAATGCCATTTTCCAGTGCCTGCACGGCGCACAACGGGCTTCCGGAGACGTGCAGCGACTGATCCTTACCGCGTCTGGAGGGCCGTTCAGGAATCGCCCGTTACAGACACTGGACCAGGTCACCCCGGACGAAGCCTGCGCCCATCCGAACTGGAGCATGGGGCGCAAGATTTCCGTCGACTCGGCGACCATGATGAACAAGGGCCTGGAGCTTATCGAGGCGCGCTGGCTGTTCGATATTCCTGCTGAACGCATCGAGACGTTGATACACCCGCAAAGCATCGTTCACTCGATGGTGGTCTATCGCGACCAGTCGGTGCTGGCGCAACTGGGCAGTCCGGACATGCGCATACCGATTGCCCATGCGCTGGCCTACCCCCAGCGCATCGATTCTGGCGCCGAACCGCTCGACCTGGTGAAAGTCGCCACGCTGACCTTCGAAGCACCCGACCTGGCGCGGTTTCCGTGTCTGGCCCTGGCCCTTGAAGTCATCCGTGAAGGCGGGGCGATGAGCACCGTGCTCAATGCCGCGAATGAGGTGGCTGTGGAGGCCTTTCTCACCCACCGTATCCGCTTCACCGATATCGCCCGGGTCGTTGATGAGGTCCTGCAAAAAATACCCGGTGCAGCAGTGACCAGCTTCGACGAGGTCATGGACATCGATCAACACTCCAGGCGTATCGGGAGCGCGGTCGTGCAGCGTGTTTGCCGGATGCCGCACTCAAGTCCCAGCCTCTATGCCGCGTCCAGCGCGGCGGCGGTGAGTCTCTTGCAAGGAGGCCGCTAGAACCTCGGGTGACTGGCCTGCGCCGGGTGTTACCGCCAGCACCTTTTCTGCGCTCCATGAGCCCCGTCCTGGGGCGTTTTCACTCGCTGTCGTGATCAGCAATTTTCTTCGCCAGCCTTCCCGATTAATCAAAAACCAAGCGAATCAAGCACCTGCAAAACGTAGCGGGGCTTTGGCACGCAATCTGCTGTTTTGGCTATATGGATAATTGGATACAAAAATACAAAAGGTGCCGCCGATGAAATTCGCCCCAGCCTATACCGAGCGCCAGCCCGTGACCGCGGAGGAGGAGGCCTACAACTTTCTGTTGGAAGCGATCTGTAAAGGACGTTTCCGTACCGGCGAGCGGTTGATCGCCGAGGACATCGCCAGCGAAATCAACATGAGCCGCATGCCGGTGCGCGAAGCCTTCCGGCGCCTGGATGCCGATGGTCTGGTGACCTTGCGGCCCAATCGCGGGGCCATTGTCCGTGGCTTGAACATCGATGAAATGCGCGAAGTCTTCGAAATGCGCAGCGCCCTCGAAGGCCTGGCGATCCGCGTGGCGGTGGGCAAGATCACCGAGCGCCATTTCAGCCATCTGGAGCGCCTGCTCGATGAGATGGACGACTACCGCGAAGACGGCGCCGAGTGGGTCAGCCGCCATCGCGCCTTTCATGAATACCTGTGCAGCCTGAGCGAACGCCCACGGCTGATGCGGCAGATCTCGGCGCTGTATTCGGTGATCGAGCCGCACATGCGCCTGTGGCTGCAACACGCCGACAAGCCCCGCAGCGCCCGTGACGAACACGCCTCGATCATTGCCGCGCTGCGTTCCGGCGACCCGGACAAGGCGGCGCAGGTGGTGTGCGAGCACATCGAAGGCACCATCCCGCGGCTGATCCAGTTCCTGGAGGCCCATCAGTAAAAAATCGCATTTCTTGTCGAGCGCTAACGCCTGCCGTTAGCGCCATCCCCCCTTGCTACCCGACATGACCGGAGTAATGCCATGCACAAGCCTTGCGCGTCAGCTGCCGTTTTTACCTTGAGTCTATGTTTCCTGAATCTAGGTTGTTCCCAATGGGCGCAAGCCGCCCCCGAGTTGCCGGAGCGCTTGAGCAAGAGTGAGAAGATCGTCTACTGCTCCGGCATGGACTCGCCGCCGCTGGTGTCCTTCGACACGCAACAGAAACCGGTCGGGCTGCAAGTGGACATGGGCGAGGCGATTGCCCAGCGCCTGGGGGGCAAGCAAGTCGAGTGGCGCATCTCGCCTTTTGCCGGGCTGATCCCGGCACTGCTGGCGCAGCAATGCGACATGATCGTCGACCAGTTGTTCGACAAGCCCGAGCGCCGGGAAGTGATCGACATCGTCAATTTCATGTACTCCAGCCAGTCGATCGTGGTGCCCAAGGGCAACCCGAAAGCGGTGAACAGCCTGGAGGACCTGTCCGGGCTCAAGGTGGCGGTGAGCAACGGTTCGACCATCCGCCTCCTGCTCGGCGCCGAGAACGACAAGCTGGTAGCGGCCGGCAAGCCACCGATGAAACTGGTGGTGTACAACGTCGACGCCGATGCCTTCCAGGCGCTGCGCATCAACCAGGTGGACGCTTTCGGCACCACGGTGGAGTCCGCCGGGCACTATCAGCAACTGGCCCCGGACCTGTTCCAGTCGGCGGTGCCGGCGTTCAACCGGATCCTCACCGGCTTCGGCGTGCGTAAGCAGGACCCGCAACTGAGCGCGGCGCTGGGCAAGGTCCTGCAGGACATGCGCGCCGACGGCAGCTACGCCGCGTTGCTGGATAAATGGCATGTCGGCAGCGACAAACTGGACTGAGGGCAGGCTCGATGAACTTCAATTGGGACGTGTTCTGGCAGTACCTGTTGCTGCCCAGCGATGTCTACCTGACGGGGCTCGGGCTGACCTGCCTGATCAGCGTGTCGGCCATGCTCCTGGGCTGTGTGCTGGGGTTGCTGGCGGCGCTGATGAAGCTGTCGCGCAACCCGCTGTTGCAGTACCCGGTGCGCTTTTATGTGTGGCTGATGCGCGGCACGCCGCTGCTGGTGCAGATCGTGTTCCTGTACACGGCGCTGGCGGCCGGGGGGATTTTCCGCTTCGAGGACCTGGACCTGGGCTGGTTCGTGGTGCCGGGCAATATCCAGGCGGCGATCATCGCCCTGGGCCTCAACGAAGGCGCGTACATGGCCGAGATCATCCGCGCCGGCATCGGTGCGGTGGATAAAGGCCAGTACGAGGCCGGACGCTCCCTGGGCATGACCTTTCCCAAGCTGATGCGGCGCATCGTGCTGCCCCAGGCGTTCCGGGTGATAGTCCCGCCACTGGGCAACGAGTTCAACGTGATGCTGAAGAACACCACCCTGGTCAGCGTCATCGGCGTGCAAGAGCTGTTGCTCAGTACCCAGATGGTCACCTCGGCGACCTTCCGGGTGTTCGAGCTGTACCTGGTGGTTGCTATCTACTTCCTGGCGTTGACCACGCTCTGGGGCTTTTTCCAGAGTTGGCTGGAGAGCCGTTTCGGCCAGTCCGAGCGGCCGGCGCCGGCGGCCAGCCGCCTGTTCGGGCGTAACACCATGAAGCTGCTGAGGGGGCGTTGAGCATGGCGCACATGAGTGAAGAACTGGTCATCGAAGCCCTGGATATTCATAAGTCCTTCGGCGACCTGGAGATCCTCAAGGGCATCTCCCTGCAAGTCCGGCGCGGCGAAGTGGTGGTGCTGATCGGCGCCTCCGGCTCGGGCAAGACCACCTTTATCCGTTGCATCAATCTGCTGGAAGACATCCAGGCCGGGCAGATCCGCGTCGCCGGCCAGCCCATGGGCTACCGCACGCGGGCCAATGGCAGCCTGGTGCGCGACTCGGAACGCAACATCGCCCGCCAGCGCCGGGACATCGGCATGGTGTTCCAGCGTTTCAACCTGTTCCCGCACATGACTGCCCTGGAAAACATCATCGAGGCACCGGTCCACGTGCTCGGCGTTCCGCGCGCCGCCGCGGAGCAACAGGCGCGGGCACTGCTCAAGCGGGTGGGGCTGGCGGAGAAGGCCGGCCACTATCCTTCAATGTTGTCTGGCGGCCAGCAGCAGCGGGTGGCGATCGCCCGGGCGCTGGCGATGAAACCCCAGGCGATGCTGTTCGACGAGCCGACCAGCGCCCTCGACCCGGAGACGGTGGGCGAAGTGCTGCAAGTGATGAAGGAACTGGCGGAGGAGGGCATGACCATGGTGGTGGTCACCCACGAAATGGGCTTTGCCCGCGAAGTGGCCGACCGGGTGGTGGTGCTCGACCAGGGTGAGCTGATCGAGCAGGGCCCGCCCGAGCAGATCTTCAGCCAGCCCCGCCACGCCCGGACCCGGGCCTTTCTCAGCCGGGTGTTGTGAACCCGAATCCTCAATCTTGTGTGAGTCTTGCCATGTTCAAATTTTCTGCCCACGAGTATCCCTACGCCTCCCAGCGGCAAAGCGTGTTCGCCAAGCGCGGCATGGTCGCGGCGTCCCAGCCATTGGCCGCCGAGGCTGGCATTGAAATCATGCGCCGCGGTGGCAACGCCATCGACGCCGCGATCGCCACGGCGGCGGCCTTGACCGTGGTCGAGCCCACCGGCTGCGGCATCGGTGGCGACGCCTTTGCCCTGGTCTGGACCCAGAACAAACTGCATGGGCTGAATGCCAACGGCGTGGCCCCCCAGGCCCTGAGCATCGAGGCGGTGAAAGCCGCCGGCCATGAACAGATGCCGTTGCACGGCTGGACGCCAGTGACGGTGCCGGGTTGCCCGTCAGCCTGGGCCGAGCTGTCCAAGCGTTTCGGCCGCCTGCCATTCGCCGACTTGCTGCAGCCCGCCATCAGCCTGGCGCACGACGGTTTCCCGGTGTCGCCGGTGGTTGCCCTGCAATGGCAAAGCGCGCTGGAGAACTTCACCCCGAGCCGCAACACCGTGCTCGACAGCTGGTTCGACACCTATCTGATCGACGGCCGGGCACCCCGGGCCGGGGAGATGTTTCGCAACCCCGCGCAAGCCCGGACCCTGGCGGAACTGGCCGCCAGCGGCTGCGAAAGTTTCTACCGCGGTGCCCTGGCGCAACGCCTGGACCAGCACTCGCGGGCCACCGGCGGTTACCTGCGCGCCAGCGACCTGCAGGATTACCGCGCGCAGTGGGTCGAGCCGATCAAGGTCAACTATCGCGGCGTGGACGTCTGGGAGATTCCGCCGAGCGGCCAGGGCCTGGTGGTACTGATGACCCTGAAGATCCTTGAAGGCTTCGACTTCGATCACCGCGACAGCCAGCAGACCTGGCACCGCCAGCTCGAGGCGATGAAACTGGCCTACAGCGACGGCCTGCACTACATCACCGACCCCGCGCATATGCGGGTGGCGGTGGAGGATTTGCTCAGCGACCGCTATGCGGCCCGGCGCCGGGCGCAGATCGGCGAACAGGCGCAGGCCCCGCAGCCGGGCGACCCGCACGCCAGCGGCACGGTCTACCTGGCCAGCGCCGATGCCGAGGGCAACATGGTGTCGTTCATCCAGAGCAACTATCACGGCTTCGGTTCGGGCGTGGTGCTGCCCGACAGCGGCATCGCCCTGCAGAACCGCGGCGAAGAGTTCAGCCTCGATCCTGCGCACGCCAACTGCCTGGCGCCCGGCAAGAAGACCTTCCACACCATCATCCCGGGTTTCCTCAGCAAGGGCGGTGTGCCAATGGGGCCGTTTGGCGTGATGGGCGGCTACATGCAGCCCCAGGGGCATGTGCAGATGGTCATGAACCTGGTGGATTTCGGCCTCAACCCGCAGGCGGCCCTGGATGCGCCGCGCTGGCAATGGCTGGGCGGGCTGCATGTGGGGATCGAACAGAACGCCTCGCGGGACATGAGCGCCGCCCTGGCGCGGCGCGGGCACGAGGTGCAGGTGGCCTGCGACCTGACCAGCTACGGGCGCGGGCAGATCATCCTGCGCGACCCGCAAAGCGGCGTGCTGTGCGGCGGCACCGAACCGCGCACGGATGCCCATATCGCGGTGTTTTGATCCTGGGACGAGCGGGCGGGGCGCTGGTCCTCGCCGCGCTCCCGGCCGGCCTGGGCAGCCCTATGGATGGCGGATCATCGACTAGACTCACGCGATCTATAACGTCTGGCACGAGGTTCCGGTCATGGCAAAAAACAACAAGGGCGCCACCAAGGGCACTGCCGTTGAGCACGCGAAGCTGAGCAAAAAAGACTATGAGGACGAGTTGCGGCGGCTGCATGTCGAGCTGGTCAAGCTGCAGGAATGGGTGCGCGAAAAGGGCATCAAGATCTGCATCGTCTTCGAAGGGCGCGACGGCGCCGGCAAGGGCGGCACCATCAAGGCCCTGACCGAACGCCTGAGCCCGCGGGTGTTCCGGGTGGTGGCGCTGCCGGCGCCGACCGACCGCGAGAAAAGCCAGATGTACCTGCAACGCTACCTGCCGCACCTGCCCGCCGCGGGCGAAGTGGTGATCTTCGACCGCAGCTGGTACAACCGCGCGGGCGTCGAGCGGGTGATGGGCTTTTGCAGCGAAGAGCAGGCAGTCGCCTTCCTCAAGGCGGTGCCGCTGGTGGAGCGGGCGATCGTCGATTCGGGCGTGATCCTGCTCAAGTACTGGCTGGAAGTCAGCCCGGAAGAACAGACCCGCCGCCTCGAAGCGCGGATCAAGGATGGCCGCAAGATCTGGAAGCTGACGCCCATGGACGTCAAGTCATACAGCCGCTGGTATGACTACTCCCGCGCCCGCGACGAGATGTTCAAGGCCACCGACACCGAACATGGGCCCTGGCTGGTGGCCGACTCCAACGACAAGCGCCGCGCGCGCCTGAATATCATCTCCGACCTGCTCAGCCGCATTCCCTACAAGGAAGTGCCACGAGAGAAAGTGGTGTTGCCCAAACGCCAGAAGCCGGGCGGCTATCGGGCGTCGGACCATCCGCTGCGGCGGGTTCCACAGAAGTTCTGACCGGCGCCTCCAGGCACATCCGCACCGCACACAAAGGACCAGCGTTCCATGAGCCACTCGGGTTCTCCACCGCCCGTCCCGGAGCCCGGCCGGATTGCCCGCCGGGATGCCGGCGCCGGGCACAACCGCTGGAGCCGCTGGCTGCCCGGGCTGCGCATGCTGCAGGACTATCGGATGGCCTGGTTGCGCCACGACTTCGAAGCCGGGCTGGTGCTGACCACGGTGCTGGTGCCTGTCGGCATCGCCTACGCGGTGGCGTCGGGCCTGCCCGGCATCTATGGCCTCTACGCGACCATAGTTTCGTTGTTCGCCTATGCACTGTTCGGGCCCAGCCGGATCCTGGTGCTGGGGCCGGATTCGTCGCTGGCCGCGGTGATTCTCGCCGTGGTCCTGCCATTGTCCGGCGGCGACCCGCAGCGCGCGGTGGCCCTGGCGGGGATGATGGCCATCGTGGCCGGGGCGGTGTGCGTCCTGGCCGGCATCGCGCGCCTGGGGTTTGTCACTGAATTGCTGTCCAAGCCGATCCGCTACGGCTACATGAACGGCATCGCGCTGACGGTGTTGATCAGCCAGTTGCCGAAGTTCTTCGGCTTTTCGGTCGAGGCCGACGGGCCGCTGAGCAACCTGTGGGCCATCGTCACCGCGATACTGGAGGGCAAGACCAACTGGACCGCCTGCCTGGTCGGCGCAGCGACCCTGGGGGTGATCCTGCTGTTCAAGGACAGCAAGCGTGTGCCGGGGATCCTGATCGCCGTCACCGCCGCGACAGTCGCCGTCGCCGCGCTGGACCTGGCGGCAAACTCCGGCGTGTCGGTCCTCGGCAAGCTGCCACAGGGCCTGCCGGCGTTCGCCATCCCCTGGATCACCCGTGCCGATATCGGCCCGGTGCTGATCGGCGGTTGCGCGGTGGCCCTGGTTTCGTTCGCCGATACCAGCGTGCTTTCGCGGGTCTACGCGGCGCGGACCCGCAGCTATGTCGATCCGAACCAGGAGATGGTCGGGCTTGGCGTCGCCAACCTGGCGACCGGTCTTTTCCAGGGTTTTGCCATCAGCAGCAGTTCCTCGCGCACCCCCGTGGCCGAGGCCGCCGGCGCCAGGACCCAGTTGACCGGGGTCGTCGGCGCGCTGGCCGTGGCCTTGCTGCTGGTGCTGGCGCCGGACCTGCTGGAGGACCTGCCCATCAGCGCCCTGGCCGCGGTGGTGATCGCATCGGCCATCGGCCTGATCGAAATCCGCGACCTGCGGCGGATTTACCGCATCCAGCGCTGGGAGTGCTGGCTCTCCATCGTCTGCACCGTCGGCGTGGCCGTGCTGGGCGCGATCGAAGGCATCGGCCTGGCCATCGTGATTGCCGTCATCGAGTTCCTGTGGGATGGCTGGCGCCCTTACTCGGCGGTCCTGGGACGGGCGGAAGGGATCAAGGGCTATCACGACATCACGCGTTATCCCGATGCGCGCCTGATCCCCGGCGTGGTGCTGTTTCGTTGGGATGCACCGTTGTTCTTCGCCAACGCCGAGCTGTTCCACGACCGGGTGCTGGACGCCGTGGCGGCCTCGCCGACACCGGTGCGCTGGCTGGTGGTGGCGGCGGAACCGGTGACCAGCGTCGACGTGACGTCCGCCGACATGCTGGCGGAGCTGGATGACACCCTGCACCAGGCCGGCATCAAGCTGTGCGTGGCGCAGATGAAAGACCCGGTCAAGGACAAGCTCAAGCGGTTCGGCCTGTTCGCGCGGTTTGGCGAAGCGGCGTTCTTCCCGACCATAGACGATGCCGTCGACAGCTACCTCGCGATACAGCCGCTGGAGGGGGAAGGGTACGACGAGCAACCTTGAACGGCAGGCGCCTGATTGGCGCTTGTTTGTCTCGCTGTCGCTGCGCCACATCATCGCGCGAGGGCGGGAGCGCCAGAGGCGGCCGCGACTATACTGCGCCGCGGATGCATGGAACCAATACCACAGGGAAGTAAGGATCGATCATGGATTACAGGCGTCTTGGCCGTTCAGGGCTGAAGGTTTCCGCCATTGCGCTGGGAACCGCGCAATGCGACTGGTGGGTGGATGAAGCGACATCGCGCAGGTTGTTCGATACCTACGTCGAGTCAGGCGGCAACCTGATCGACACCGCCGATGTCTATCCGGTCTTTGCCGACGGGGTGGGTGGCAAGGCCTCGGAGGAGTTCGTCGGGCGCTGGTTGCAGACCACGACCAAGCGGCACGAGGTGCTGCTGTCGACCAAGGTGTCCGGGCGCATGGGGCCAGGGCCGAATGACCAGGGGCTTTCCTGGCGGCATATCGTCAAGGCTGTCGAAGGTTCCTTGAGCCGCTTGCAAGTCGACTGCATCGACCTGTATCAGGCGCATGACGACTACGACGATGTCCCGGTGGAGGAGACGCTACGGGCCTTCGACCATCTGGTGCAGCGTGGGCTGGTTCGTTATGTGGGGTGCTCCAACTTCAAGGCCTGGCGGTTGATGAAGTCGCTGGCGATCAGCGAGCGCTCGGCCCTGGCGGGCTATGTCAGCGTCCAGGAACGCTACAACCTGCTGGAGCGTGATCGAATCGAGTCCGAACTGCAGCCGCTGTGCGTGGAGGAGGGGGTCGGTCTGTTGCCCTACAACCCCTTGGCCAAGGGCTTTCTCTGCGGCCGCTACCAACAGCAGGCAGCCTTGCCGGGCTCGCCTCGCGCGGCGGGCGTGCAGCGAGACTACTTCAACGCCCGGAACTGGCAGGCCCTCGAGGTGCTGCGGCGGATCGCCCAGGAGCGCGACAGCAGCTGCACCCAGGTTGCCCTGGCCTGGCTGTTGTCTCGCCCCGCCGTGGTCGCACCCGTGGTGGGAGCCAGCTCGGTCGAGCAACTGCGGGAGATCATGGCGGCCCCGCAGTTGCAGCTGTCGCAGGCCGATCTGTATCAGTTGAACCAGGTAAGCGCCGCGCCCGTGGTCTGAACCCGGGGCCGAGGTGATCAGGCGTTGCTGGCCGGCCTGCCCATGCGCAGGCCGAGCCGTACCTGCCGAAGGTAGTCATGCCGGTTGTAAGGGTTGGCCATGGTCCGCTCCCGGCAGGGGGGTGTTCCCGCAACTGGCGCATAGCTGGCGAGTTCGCTTTCCATGAAGCCCAGGCCGCTGGTGGCGTTAGGGATTTCATGTTGCAGCCGGTAGATGCGCGTGGTGACGATCGAGCCTTGAATGCGCACGGTCTCGCCGCTCAGGGTCGCACCGTTGAGGGTGGCGCCGGCCTTGGCCAGCAAGGCATGGACTGGGCTGCTCAGCGCCGCGGGCACCTCGATGCGGAACTGGCTGCGCGGCTCGCACACCTGGGTACCGGCCCGTCCGATCGCCGCAGCGAGCACCAGGGGGGTGAGGTGGCGGAAATCAGCGGCCGTGCTCGAGGGGGATGCATAGTCGACCCTGGTCAGCGCGACTTCGCAGTCGTGCACCGCCCAGCCATGCCGGCCTTCCCGGAGGGTTTCGAAGACCGATTCCTCGATGGCCTTGTAGAAGCTCGTCGGCATCAGCCCGGCATGGGCTTCGCGGATGAATGTCTGGCCCGATCCCGGCGCCCCCGGACTGACCCGAATACCCACGGTGGCGAGGAAGGGATTGCCTTCATCGTCGAGCGACTCCAGGCCCTCGGCGCTCGACAGCAACGTTTCGACGCAGATGGCCGAGCTTTCCTCGAAGAGGGCCTGGATGTCGTACTCGTCCTGCAGCGTGGCCTGGATGATCTCTTTCTGTACCTCGCCGTACAGCGAGACGAACACCTGGCCCGCGGCATTTCTTCGCAGGTCGATCAGTGGATCCTGCTCGGCCAGCGCACTGAGCGCCTCCCAGAGCGCCTTGGTCTGCCCCGGCGAAGCGGGGGAGACATGGGTTTCGATAGCCGGGGGGGTGAAGGTGTGGGCGCCTTTGCCGCGCTCGCTGCAAGCGCCGATGCGGTCACCGATGCGCACGCCTTCGAGCCCGGTGATGCAGGCAATCTGGCCTGCGGTGGCCTGGGTGGCGGGTTGCAAGCCGCCGCTGGCGGACACATGAATGCCGGTGACCCTGGACGCACCTTGCGGCGTGTCGACGGTTTGCCTGAGGCGCAAGGTCCCGGCCAGCATGCAGAGATGAAAGCGCTTGTGCCCACCCCAGCCTCTGTCGATCTTGAACACCGAGGCAAGCACAGGGGCACTGGCGTCATAAGACTTGACCGGGGCCAGCCGGGTGATTGCCTCGATCATCTGTGCGACGCCGACCCCGGTGATGGCGGACCCGGCGAACACCGGGTTGACCAGGCCTTGGCCAAGTTGCTGGCGCAACTCCCGCTCGAGGCGCGCCTTGCCAATGGCTTCAGGGGCGCTGACATAGTCGTGCAGCAAGGCTTCGTCATGCTCGCACAGCAGATCCAGCCACTGCGCCATCACCTGGGGCGCCGCCGGATCGCTGGTTTCGACCGTCGCCAGGCCAGTCCCGGCATCGTGCACGCTGACCAGTGACAGGGGCCGGCTCTTCAGGTGGCTGCCGAGCGCCTCCAGGGTGCGCTGGAAGTCGGCCCCCTTGCGATCGACCTTGTTGACGAAGAACACATGGGGAATCGCCAGTCGCTGCAGGGCGCCCACCAGTACGCGGGTCTGGGCCTGGACCCCCTCGATCGCCGACACCACGATAATGGCGATGTCCAGCAAGGCCAGCGTGCGCTCCACCTCGGCGATGAAGTCCGGGTGCCCGGGAGTGTCCAGCAGGTTCACCAGGATGCCGTCGAGCTCGAACGAAGCCACCGCGGACCTGATGGTGATGCCGCGTTCACGCTCCAGGAGCAGGTTGTCGGTGTAGGTGCTGCCCGAGTCCACACTGCCCAGGCGCGGCCTGGCGCCAGCGTCGAAAAGTATCCGCTCGGTCAGGCTGGTCTTGCCGGCATCGACATGCGCCAGGATACCCATGCTCAGGGATTTCATCGTCGATCGCTCCTGATCTTCGCGACTGCCGGGCAGCCTGTTGAGTTCCATTCATGTGCCTTGTTTCCGTCTGCGGACAAGTCCATGTACCGTTCTGGAAGGAAGTTTAATTAGTTGAGTTTTGTGAAAGCGTCAAGCAAAGGCGAAGTATTACAAGTTGTTGCGGCGATAAGCTCGTGGGTATAGGCATTCAAATGAAACGGCGCAGCGATTGATAACCGTTCGAGTGGATGGTCGCAGTGGCGCCGTTGCCATTTTGTTTGCGCGGGTAAGTCGCTGATAACAATGGACTCTATATGTGTTCTAACTGTTCAGTTAAATTCTTGTGCGGTTGAGTATATGTTCTAAGTATATAAAGGATGAGCGGTTTTTTTCTCTGCTACTGCTTTTCGGTTAAATAAATTTTTTTGGATGAGTTTCCTTGACCTTTTTCGGGGTGGCAACTAGACCTGATATCGCTGCAACTCGGCAGCAACCTTTAATCACATGGAGATAGTGAAATGATTAAATATCAAAGCGTTCAGACCCGAATCCTTTCGGCGCTGTTCATCCTCTGATTGTCTGCTGTACACAAGATACCGGTGTCTTGTGAAGTACGGCCGAAGCATTGCTTCGGCCGTATTTTTAATCACACCTCTCGCGGTTCCTACATGTCATAGGGAGATGATATGTCCAGAAAAGTGGATGACGCATTCTCGCGCGCCGTGTTCTTTTACGATGACGCGGGCGTGCATCAAACGAACTGGTCCCGCTCTGTGTGTGCGGGGCTGGCGGAACAGAATTTCGATGAAGTGCCTTATCGGGTGCCTCAACTTCTTGAACCCTCGACACTGGTCGAAGTCGCGCAGCGGCACGCCATCAGCGTCGATGAGCTCGAGTTTTTCTCGTACGGGATGGACGGTCCGGTCGCCAAGCTGAAGTGGCTGGCGGACCTGCGCGAATGGGCTCCGCCGGTGCAGAAACTGAGCCTGGCACAGTCCCTGGCCGCCAGCTGCCGGTACCGCTTCGCCAATCAGGTACTGGCCGAGGTACCTTATGACGCGCTCTATCCCGATCAGCGGGTGACTTATCATCTGGCCCGCTTTGCCATTCAGAACCGTCTTGAGATGCAATCCTCGCATCAGGACGACTTCACCGCACTCAAGGCGCTCATGCAGGCCCATCGGCTGTCGCCAGCCCGGGTGCTGGATGTCTGCTCCCAGGCGATCGTCTGGAAAATCAAGGGCAATGCCATCGATGACGAGCTGAACCGCTGGTTCATCGGCACGGGCGAGGCGGCGGTCAAGCAGATTGCCTCGAGCACCACGCCGGCGGATCTGGTTTCGCTGTCTTCGTTCTATCGCGGCCTGGCCATGGTGCCGGCGGCCCGGGGCGACGTCGCCACCACGCGGCAATACATGCTGCTGGCCGAAGAGTATGCCGAGGCGGTGTTGCGCGGCGAGAGAGGCGGCAGTATCGAGGCCCGGGAAGCACGCAAGACTGTCTACGAGTCGAAGCTCAAGGAAATGCTCTACGTCGCCCACGATGTCGAAAGTGCCCGGCGTGTGGCCGATGAGCTGCTTGCCTACGATCCCGACTGGAGTATTTCCTATCACGAGGCCGGTGAGGTCGAAGTGGTCGACCGGCAATGGCAACGCGCGTTGCAACGCTTCCAGAAGGCTTACGACATCGGTTTTCCACGGGTGACTTACTCGCAATACATGATCGGTGCCTGTCATCAGCAACTGGGGAACTTCGACCAGGCGCTGGACGCGTTCAAGAGCACCCTGTTACTCGACAAGACAAATATATCCGCCGGTATCGCCGGTTATGAAGTAGCCCGGCAACATTCGCCGGAAGTGCTGCCGTTCTTCAAATCCTATATCGATACCTGGGAAACCGACGGCCTGTTGCCGGATGATTATCGAGGGCTTGTCCAATGAATGCTCCGCTCGACAGGATCAGAATCGTGGGTATCGATCATATCCAGCTCGATGTGGCCGATATTGAAGAAAGCCAGGCGTTTTATGCGCGGGTGTTCGGTTTCGAAGTGAAGGAAGTGGGTATTCGTGCCTTTACCCGCTGGATGATTATTGGCGCGGATCGGACACTGTATTTATGCATGCATGAATATGCCGAAGGGCGGGGTGTAAAGAATGATGGCCTGGAAATTACTCACTTCGGTATTTTGGTGGAAGACTTCGACCATGTTCTGGCGCAACTACGCGATCACGGCGTGAAGTTGCTCCCCGATTATGAAGTTCAATACCACTCTTCACGTTCGGTTTATTTTCTCGATCCCAATGGTTACAAGATCGAGATATCCGAGAAGTACGGCGGCGGCATAGAAGACGCCAGGCGGACAATGTGCCAATAAGCAGCGCGACGGACCGGGAAGTGTCCGGGGAGGGTGGCGTGTCGGATTACGCTGAGCATTTGCAAAGCACATGGTACAAAAACAACCAGGCGCTGCGCTGTTACAGGCCATGGCGGGATACGCCGGTGCTGGACTGGCACGCCAAGCCGACTCATCAGCGCACGATTCCCTGCGCCGAACGGGTATGGAGCATTCCGTGCAGGATCGGCGAGGACCGCATCGTTTTCGGCTGCTGGGACAACAGCCTGCAGTGCGTCAGCCTGCGCGATGGCGCGCACCAGTGGCGTTTCGCGACCCAGGGGCCGGTCTACAGCTCTCCTGCGGTGTCGGACGATGGCAGTTTCGTGGTGGGTTGCGAGGACCATGTCTTGCGCCGGATAAGCCAGGATGGCGAATGCCTCTGGGCCTTTCATGCCCAGGGGCCATTCCATGCCAGCCCGACCATCGATCCAGCCAGAAGCATCGTCTACGCAGGCAGCTACGATCATACGCTGTACGCCCTTGACCATGCCTCGGGCAGGTTGCTGTGGAAGCAGTCGTTCGACGAGCAGGTGGAGGACGATCTCTACAGCTCGCCAGCACTGGATGCGGACGGCAATGTCATCGTCGGCACCGACAATATCCTGATGTGCTTCAGGCCCGACGGCGAGGAGCGCTGGAGAATCACCGAAACCGGCAGGTTCGAAGGCACCGCGGCGATCGACCATGCCTCGGGGCGTGGTGTCATAGGCACGGAAGTCGACGGCAAGATCATCGTGTTCGAGACCAAAAGCGGTACGGTCCTCAGGCAATTTCACACCGATGGCTTCGTGGTGTCTTGCCCGAGCCTGTCCCCGCAGGGGGTGGCGTACGTCGGCAGCAATGACGGGCATGTGTACGGGATCGACCTGCACAGCCTGCAATGCCTGTGGCGGGTCAACCTGGAGTGCGAGTTCAGGTACACGCCCTTTACCGTGCTGCCTTCCGGCGATGCCTTGCTGGTCGGCACGGATGAGCGCCTGCATTGCCTGGCGCAACGCACCGGCGAGAGCCTGTGGCGCCTGGAGCACAGTGGCGGTTTTCATTCCTCGCCACTGCTTACGGATGACGGTCACCTGGTGATCGGCTCGCATCGCAACGCCGTACATTTCTATCGATGGATCCGCTGACGCGGGTCGAATCCCAACTGCAAACAGGAGTGTTGGATGAGTCACGAACTGGAAGTCGAGGCGCTCTTCGACGAGTGGGCCATCGAGGATGGCGCGGTGGACATGGCCCGGGAACATTGGGCCCGGGTCGAGCCTGTGCTGTCCGCCCTTGAACCATCTACAGGGCGTTACCTGGAGATCGGGCCGGGCAATGGTTACGCCCTGGAGTACATGGCCAGGTCGAAGTTCGCCAGCGGGCATTGCCTTGCCGTGGAACTCAGCCAGGAAATGGCCCGCATGTGCGCCACCAGGGTGTCCGACCTGGATAACGTCGAGATCGATGTCGAGAGCTTCCTGAACTGGCGCCCGCCAGCAGGCCGCCATTTCGATCTGATCTTCTCCATGGAGGTGTTCTATTACTTCGAGAACATCGCCGCCGCCATCGAGAAAGCCGCCAGCCTGCTGGCGCCGGGCGGAGAACTGATCGTCATGGTCGACTACTACGAGGAAAGCCACGAGTCGCAGGACTGGGCGCAAGAGCTGGGCGTGAAGCTGACGCGCTGGCCGCAAGCTCGCTATCTCGACGCCTTCAAGGCGGCGGGCTTGCAGGCGGTGACCCAGGAGGTGAAAAGCGGTGGCGTGCACGAGCACGGGCTGACGCTTTGCACCCGGGGCAAGCGCCCTTAGACCGATACCCATGCCTGAGCACAGGACGGTGCTTCGGCGGGCGACGGGGGAACTGGACATCGATTGCAGCCGCAGGGAGAGCGCTGGTGATATCCCATCTTGATCACATCGTCTATCCGCTGCCGGAGGGCCTGTTCGCGGAGGTCATCGGACAGTGGGAGCGGGCAGGCTTCATCGGGCATACGCGACAAGTGCAGCACGGCGACGGACGCGTAAGCGCCTTCTTCAGGTTGAGTGGAGGGTATCTTGAGTTCTGTTCCGAGGGGGCCGTGGGGGCCGGGGAGGGGCAGGATCTTCGACCCTGTTCGATCTGGCTCTGCTCGACCGATCTGCTGGCGGATGTCGAAGGCCTTTCGCCCGCGCGGCGTGCGGCCCTGGCGGTGACCGAGAAGACGCCGTTGGGCGAGGAGGCACCGGCCTGGCTGATTGCCAGCCTGCCGGCCCGCAGCCCGGGAGATGTACCGGTGTCGGTCATTCAGTACCTGCGCGGTGTCGGTACGGACCTCACCCTGCTGGTAGCGGAAAATGGCCTGTTTGCGATCAGCGGGGTGTCATTGCTCTGCGCCCAGCCCGAGCAGGATCGACGCCATTGCTTCGAAGGCCTTGGCGACGTGACGGGGAGCATCGGCACGGAGGAGGGGCACTTGTCCATCGGTCACCAGTGGCTGGCGTTTCTGCACCGCGCAGCGCAGCGCCACAGTGGGCCGGTGGACTTGGCGCGGGCGTCCTGCCTGGTGCACCTGGCCACGGTCGACCTGGGTCGGACAACCGCGATGCTCGAAGCGGCCGACTTCGCCCTGGACCACGTGCCCGGCCTGGGGCTGCTCGCCCAGTCAAAGGTCGCGCCGTCGATCTGTCTTGTAATCGACACGGGATTGTCCCCTGCCTGGCATCAGGCGCAACTGCTGGCGCGCCGCCGATAAATACGCCGCGCCACAGCTGCCGATGGTCCCGGCCAGCCGGGCAAGTACCTCGGATCACCATGCTAGTATTCTGGCGTTTTGACTGAATCGCAGGACGCGCGAGTTATCAAGGAGATGTATGTCAAA
The DNA here is from genome assembly GCF_024610635.1 of Pseudomonas sp. T8. Lineage (NCBI taxonomy): Bacteria > Pseudomonadati > Pseudomonadota > Gammaproteobacteria > Pseudomonadales > Pseudomonadaceae > Pseudomonas > Pseudomonas sp. T8. The sequence continues at coordinate 895,947 of NZ_CP102374.1, read as the reverse complement.
AGCAATCGAGCTGTGTGATGTCAGCAAGGTATACGAAGTGTACCGAGCCAGTGACGGCCATTCACGCAGCCTGCTCCGGTATTTTCGGCGTGAGAAAGAGTTCATCCCCGCGGTCAGGGATGTCTCCTTTTCGATCGACGCGGGTGAGGTGGTCGGGTTTCTCGGCGGCAATGGCGCGGGCAAGACCACGACCCTGAAAATGCTCTCGGGCATCGTCCGGCCCAGCAGCGGGCATCTCTCGGTCCTGGGACATGAACCCTTCAAGAGACGGCCGGAGTTCCTCAAGTCGATCACCCTGGTCATGGGGCAAAAGCAGCAACTGACCTGGGACTTGCCGGCGCTGGAGTCTTTCCACCTGCACGGTGCCCTCTACGACATACCGCCTGCCGAATGCCGGCGCCGGATCGATGAACTGTGCGAGTTGCTGTCGGCCGGCGACATCGCCCGCCGCCCGGTCAGGAAGCTGTCCCTGGGCGAGCGGATGAAATGCGAGCTCATCCTGTCGTTGCTGCATCGCCCGAGCATTCTGTTTCTCGACGAGCCCACCATCGGCCTGGACCTGGAAATGCAGGTCGCGATCCGCAAATTCCTCGTCGACTACAACAAGGCGTTCGGGGCGACGATCATCCTGACCTCGCACTACATGGCGGACATCGAGGCGCTGGCCAACCGGGTCATCGTCCTGGACCGTGGCCAGGTGGTGTTCGACGGCGGCCGGCAGGCGCTGGTGAAGGCCCATGTTTCCGAGCGCCGGGTGTGCCTGCGTTTCTCCTCGGCGGTCAGCGACGAATCCCTGCGCCCCTATGGCGAGCTGATCCGGCTGGACAACGAAGGCGCCGAACTGTTGGTGCCCGAGGAGCAGGTCGCCAAGACCGTGGCACAGCTGCTGGCGAGCTTCCCGGTGACGGACATCTCGATCCAGAGCCCGTCCCTCGAGCAGGCGTTCCCCCGCCTGTTGCTGCCAAGGGAGCACGCCTGATGGTCGCCCTGGCTTCGTTGCCCGGCATTGCCGGGCGCCTGATCCGCACGAGCGTGCTGGTGACCGTGATCTACCGGGCGCAGCTGTTCGTGTGGCTGATCAGCGGCGTCGCGCCGTTGTTCATGATGCTGATCTGGTGGGAGCTTTCCCGGGACCAGGTGATTGGTGGGTACGCTGCAAGCGATTTCGTGGCGTATTTCCTGGGCATCTATCTGGTCAGGCAACTGACCGCGGTCTGGGTCATCTTCGTGCTGAACGACGAGATACGCCACGGCACCTTGTCGGGCCGCCTGCTCAAGCCGGTCGCGCCGTTCTGGTTCCATGTGGCCGAACATCTGGGGCAGATGCTGGTGCGCGCGCCGATCGTGGTGACGGTGTTTTGCATCGGCGCCTCCCTGTTCGACATTGACCTGCCGAGCATCGCCAGGCAGCTGCCGTTTTTCCTGGTCTCGCTGGTCCTGGCCTGGATCATCATTTTCCATATCTATTACTGCGTCGGCCTGCTGGCGTTCTGGATGGCCAACTCCGTGGCGCTGGATGCCCTGGTCTGGTCGATGTACACCGTTCTGGGCGGCACGCTCATTCCCGTCGACCTGTTCCCCGAGGCGACCCGCTCCATCGTCGCGCTGCTGCCATTCGCCTCGGCTCTGGATTTTCCCGTCAAGGTGCTGATCGGTAAGGCCGCGGGCATCGAGCTGCTGTACGGTTTCGTGGCCCAGCTGTTCTGGGTGCTGGTGCTGGTGGCGTTGCGCCGGGGCCTGTGGCGCCAGGGCCTGAAGCGCTTTTCCGGAGCCGGCATATGAGCCTGAGAACCTTGAAAGTCCTGCTGGCCCTGATCAGGCATTCGATGCTCGCGGAACTGGAGTTTCGCGCCAATGCCATCACCAATGCGGTGAATACGGTGGTCGGCATGCTCCTGGCGCTGTACTTCCTCGATGCCATGTTCGCCGAAGTCGGCAGCCTGGGCGGCTGGAACCTCCACCAGGTGTTGGCGCTGTTCGGCGTGGCGCTGATCCTCGAGGGCCTGCTGGAGGTCTGGCTGTTTCCCAGCCTGCACGCGTTGTCGGAGAAGGTGCGCACCGGTGACCTGGATTACCTGCTGGTGCGTCCGGTCGACAGTCAGTTCCTGGTGTCCTGTTCGAAGATCAGCCTCTGGGAACTGCCCCGGGTACTGATCGGCCTTGCCGTGGTGCTGTACGCCATGTACAGCGAAGGCGCGCTGGGTGCAGGCAACCTCGCAGCGTTCCTCGGGCTGATGGCCGCGGGGGTGGCGATTTTCTACTCGGTGTTCCTGATCACCTGCACCTTGTCGATCTGGTTCGTGAAGATCGGCGATGTCTGGATCATCAGCTATACGCTGATGGAAATCGCACGGTTTCCGGTATCGGCCTTTCCGCAGACGATCCGCACGATACTGACCTTCCTCGTCCCGGTGTATTTCGTTTCCAACGTCCCGGTTACCGGGGCCATGGGCATGGTCGGATGGCCGCAGGTACTCGGCGCGATTCTGTTCGCTGTCGCCTTCCTGTGCCTGTCCAGGGTGTTCTGGCTGTTTGCCCTGAGGTCCTACAGCAGCGCTAGCAGCTAGTGCTTCAAGGTGCCGCGCCGGATGCCGCGCGGCGATAGTGATCGACCCACAGGGAAGTTTTTCGATGAGCACTTATTCCGGGCCCGTTCTCGACGCGCACGTGCATACCGAGTTCGCCGCGGCGGGCAGCCTGCAAGCGTTCCAGGCGTTGCAATCACGCTTCAATATCGTCGCCTCGGTGACCGACTCCCGTGCCCCCGCCTGCGGCGACCAGGCGTTGCGGGAACTGGGGGTGGGCAGGTGCGCGGTCATCGCCCAGCCTGAATGGTGCTCCGAGTCGCTGGCACAGGGGCTGGCCGACGGCGTCTACCTGGCGATCAAGATCAACCTCGGGTTCATGCATGTGTACGCCGACGACCCTCGGCTTCGGGAGCTGTACGCCCTGGCGCGCCAGTTCGATGTCCCGGTGCTGTTCCACAGCGGCGACACCGGCTGGCATCGCTCCAAGCTCAAGTATGCCCATCCGCTGAGCCTGGACGAGGTCATAGTCGAGCATCCCGAGGTGAACTTCCTCCTGGTGCACAGCGGCAATCCCTGGTTCACCGATGCCGCGGTGCTCGCGGCGAAGAATCACAATGTCTGGCTCGACCTCAGTTCGATCATCGAGGGCCCGTTGAGCGATGTCTCCGAGGCCACGCTGGACAGGCTGCTGATCGAGCCGATCCGCTGGATGCTCGACTACACCGGCAAGCCGGACAGGTTGGTCTTCGGCTCGGGTTGGCCCGCTGTCGATTACCCGGGTTATTTCGCCGCGTGCGCCAGGGCGATTGCGCCGCAGTACCACCGGCAGGTGTTCTTCGACAATGGCGCCCGGTTGTTCAAGCATTTTTCCAGGGAGCAGGGGGCCTAGATGCGCCGGTCACTGCCAAAAAAGGCCAAGTCCAAGCCCGGGGGCGCGCCGTCCTTGCGTGGCTACCTCAGGCACAAGGCCCATGCCGCGGCACTCGCCGACAACTGCCGGACCCTGTCCGGCGCGCTTTTCGCCGGGCGTGGGGCAGGGGAGCCCGGAGGGGCGCGGGCATCCCTGTGGATTGCCGGGAAGGCACGGGGGATGGGGCTCAAGGCCTGGCACGGCCGCAGAAGCCTTTTTCAGTCCGTGGCGCTTGGTTCCGCTACTCCGCGGGGCGGGCAGGTGACCATCCAGGGCGACGGTTGGCAGCCCGACCCGCTGCACGATGGTGAGTTGCTGATTCGTTCCCAGCAGGCCCGCGTCGTGTTCGACAACGCGCCTCTGGTCTTCGTCGGCTACGGCATAGTCGCGCCGCAATACCAGTGGGACGATTACGCCGGGCTCGATGTCGTCGGCAAGGTGGTGGTGGCGCTGCCCAACGATCCCGGGCGCAACAGCCCGGGAGGCGAGCGCTTCCAGGGTGAGCGGATGACCTACTACGGCCGCTGGGAATACAAGTTCGAGGAGGCCGCTCGACAAGGCGCCGCGGGCGTGATCATCGTCCACACCGATGAGCTGTTCGGCAGCGCCTTCCATCTGGTACGGGACGAGATGCGCCGGCCGTTTCGGTTTCTTCCGGGCGCGGTGCGCAGTGGCCTGGAATTCGAGGGGATCTGCAGCGAACGTTTCGGCCGGCAGTTGTTGTCCAGGGCCGGTGTCGAGCTCGATGCCTTCCTGGCCGACCCATGGCCGATGGCCAGACGCGCGCCCTGGCTCGACGTCCGCTTGCAGCTGCGCCTGGGTTTCGAGATCAAGATCGGCCATTGCCGGAATGTGCTGGGCATGCACAAAGGCGCGCTTTTCCCCCGGCAATGCGTATTGCTGTGCGCGCACTGGGATCATCTCGGCAGGACCCCGGACAGCAGCCAGCCCCGTGGCTACTACCCCGGCGCAGTTGACAACGCGGTCGGTGTCTCTGTGTTGCTCGAACTGTCCAGGCGGCTGGCGAACGCGGGCCCGCTACGCCGCACCGTGCTCTTTGCCTGGACCACCGCGGAGGAGGTGGGCATGCTCGGTTCCGCCCAGGTCGCCCGGTTGATCGACGAGACCGGCCTTGATGTGGTCGCGGCGCTCAACGTTGATGGCTTCGTGCCAATCGGCAGGACCCGCGACCTGAGCCTGGTGGACGGTGATCAATCCGAGCTGCCCAGTGCGTTCATGCGGGCCGGCAAGCAACTGAACCGGCAAATCAGTCTCGATGACGCGCCCGCCGCCGGCTACTTCTACCGATCCGACCAGGCGAGCTTCGCCAAGATCGACATCCCCGCGGTCCAGGTCAGTACCGGCAGCGACCTGATCAGCGGGGGCGTGGAGGAAGGCCTGAAACGGCATGACTTCTACGACTCGAACCTGTATCACAGCACGTCCGATGCGTTCGACAGGTACTGGGACTTCACCAGCCTCTGCGCCGACATCGACGTGCTTCATGAAACGCTGCTCCTGCTGGCCGACTCGTCATGGCGTCCCGCACTGCGCTCGCCGGCTATCCGGACCAGACTCCAGGGACAGGCAGATCCGGCTGATGGCCCGCGACGTTATCCAGATCAAGGCGGCCGAAAATCGTCGCCATGTTCATGAAACACAGGCTTCATCGTCGCGCTGCTGGCCTGCCGGTTGCCTTCGATGCAGTGGCCGAGGGTTTCGATGATCGCTTGGTACTCTTGGATATGACTCAGCCAAGCCGCATCGACAGTTCCACGTCGTCGCCGAAGGGCACGGACAGGTAGCCGCTGCCGGGCGAGCGGACCCGGGCCAGGTAGTCCGGGCAGTAATCCGTATTGTCGGCGACGATCAGCGCGCCCGGGCGCAGGCGGCTTTCGACCAGGGCCAGGATGTCGGCATACAGCGCCTTGGCGCCGTCGAGCAGGACCAGGTCGATGGCTTCCGGAAGGTCGACCGCCAGGGTCTTCAGCGCGTCGCCCTCGCGGATTTCCACCAGGTCAGCCAGGCCGCCTTCGAGCAGGTGCTGGCGCGCCCGTTGCACCTTGGACGCCTCGAACTCGCTGCCGATCAGGCGGCCGCCGCCGTTGTCGCGGAGGGCCGCGGCCAGGTGCAGGGTCGAGATGCCGAACGAGGTGCCGAATTCGACGACGTGCCGGGCCCGGGTGCTGCGCGCCAGCATGTACAGCAGCCCGCCGGTGTCGCGTGAAACCGGCAGCCAGAGGTCCTTCAGGCGGCCATAGAAATCCAGGTATTCGGTCTTGCTGTGCATCAGGCGCTCGCGTTCTTCGCGGGAGATGCCGGCGACGGCCGGGCTGGTTGCCGTATGGGCCTGGTCGAACAGGCGATTGAGCAAGGGCGCGAGCGGGGAAGTAGTCAGTGTGCTGGTCATGAGGGGCATCCCTTCCAAAATTGACGCCTGGCGGCGCGTGGCTAAAATGCGATCAATTCGTCGCATTTAGAGGATATGAGCAAGTGACCCCATCCGCTATTCGCATTGGCTCCGGCCCTGTGGGGCCGTCATGAGCAATCGCCGGACCCCGCAGGTTTCCTCGCGAAAAGCCCCTAAACAGGCGCGCTCGACGGAGCTGGTCGCGGCGATCCTGGAAGCCGCTACTCAGGTTTTGGCCAAAGAAGGTGCGCAGCGTTTCACCACCGCGCGGGTGGCCGAGAAGGCCGGCGTCAGCATCGGTTCGCTGTACCAGTACTTCCCGAACAAGGCGGCGATCCTGTTCCGGCTGCAAAGCGATGAGTGGCAACAGACCACGCAGATGCTGCGCAGCATCCTCGAAGACGCGAGCAATGCCCCGCTGGAACGGTTGCGCGTGCTGGTCCGGGTGTTTATCCAGTCCGAGTGCGAGGAAGCCAGGATGCGCGTGGCGCTCAACGACGCCGCGCCGCTGTATCGCCACGCCCCCGAAGCGCAGGCCGTGAAGGCGCAAGGCGAGAGGATCTTCCAGGCCTTCATGGAGGAGGCGCTGCCCGAGACGCCGCAGGCAACCCGCGCCCTGGCCGCCGACTTGATCACCACCACCCTCAGCAGCGTGGGCAAGGAGTTTTCAGAAAGCCCGCGCAGCGCCGCAGAGATCCAGACCTATGCCGACGCCATTGCAGAGATGTTCTGCGCCTACCTCACGCAATTGGCGCGCGGTGCTGGTTGACCGGTAAAGGCCGTGAGGTTGCCGGGCGCCCTGGACGGCGTTCGATGCCGGCCAGGCGCGCGGGGCAAACCTCCTGAAAAGGGGCTTTATCCAGCCGTCAGCACCTCGGGCGAAACCACCCATACGCTGCAAGGCATCTTGTACAGCAACTGCTCTGTCGTGCTGCCGATCAGGCGCCCCAGGCCACCACGATGACCGACCCTGCCCATGACAATCACGTCGACGTCATAGGCTTCGGCGTAGCTGGCCAGGACCTTGGCCGGGTTGCCCATGATCATGTGCTGGCGTTCCGCTGGAATGCCGTTGCGTTCGGCCAGTTCGTTGAAGGCGGTGCCCTGTGCGTCGAACAGGGTCTTGACTTTGCTGGACGAGAAAAACGTCGAGCTCTGGTCGAAGTTGAATTCGTCCGGGTCGATGGATGACAAGTCATGGGCATAGATCACCTCGAGTTCGGCGTTACAGGCGCTGGCCAGTTTCGAGGCTTCATGCAGTATCCGGTCGTTGAAGTCCTGGTACTGACCGTCGCGATGGAACGGGTCGACCGCCGCGACGATCTTGCGTGGCAACGCATGCTGTAGATGGCTGACAAAATGCAGGGGCACCGGGCACTCGCGCAGCAGGTGGATATCCAGGGGAGTGAAGAACACCCGCGACAGCCGCGACTGATGCTCCAGGGCCTTGATCAGCAGGGCCATGGGCTGTTCCTTGAGGTGCGTCAGGATTTCCTGCAGCGGGTTTTGTACCCACACCACTTCCGTGGTGACGGTGACACCCAGTTTGCGCATCGGGCGGGCCTGCTCTTCAAGCCATTGACGATGGCGCTCGACGTAGCCCAGGCGCATCTGCTCCAGGGCCTGTTCGTTGACCAGGCTGGCCGTGGCCAGACCCTCCAGGTAATCGAAGGCGACGATGTGCAGGGCAGCATCTTCGGCCCTGGCCAGCGCGGCGGCCCGATCGAAGGCCGGACTGTTCTCCATCAGTGGCGAGGCGACCAGCATGAAACGTGCTTGCTCGGACATGACAAATCTCCCGTGGGTAGTTGCAGGTATCGGCAACGATGCGTCTTCGGTCGTGAAACCTTGCCCCGATCCTGCCTCTGGCCGGTGGCGCGCGCTTGATCTGTATCAACCCGTCCGGTCGTGGAGCAGGCCGGCAGACGTGTGGTTGGGCGCCAAGGGCTCCATCGATGAATTGTTGATCATGATCAACCCCAGGGCCTTCCTTCCGGCGCAGCCTGAACGTCTTGCTGGACTCTGGAGCGGGCACCGGACCGGAGAATCGTCATGGCCACCATGAAAGCGGCAATTTTCGTTGAAAAGAACCGGATCGTGCTCGATGAAAAGCCGATCCCCGAAGTGGGCCCGCTGGAGGCCCTGGTGCGTATCACCACGACGACGATCTGCGGCACCGACGTGCACATCCTGCGTGGCGAGTACCCGGTGGCCAAGGGCCTGACCATCGGTCATGAACCGGTGGGCATCATCGAGCGGCTGGGCTCGCAGGTGCGCGGTTTTACCGAGGGGCAGCGGGTGATTGCCGGGGCCATCACGCCCAGCGGGCAAAGCTATGCCTGCTTGTGCGGCTGCGCTTCCCAGGACGGCCCGGACACCCGTCATGGCTTTCGCGCCATCGGTGGCTGGAAGTTCGGCAACATCATCGACGGTTGCCAGGCCGAGTACGTATTGGTACCGGATGCCCTGGCCAACCTGTGCCCGATCCCCGACGGCCTCAGCGACGAACAGGTGCTGATGTGCCCCGATATCATGTCCACCGGGTTTTCCGGGGCCGAACGTGGCGAGGTCAATATCGGCGACACCGTCGCGGTATTCGCCCTGGGCCCGATCGGCCTCTGCGCGGTGGCCGGTGCGCGGCTCAAAGGCGCCAGCCAGATCATCGGCGTGGATGCCGTGGCCGAGCGCATGACGGTGGCCAAACGCTTGGGGGCGACCCAGGTGGTCAACTTCAGGGACGGCAACGTGGTCGAGCAGATCATGGCGCTCACCGATGGCCGTGGCGTCGACGTGGCCATCGAAGCCCTGGGCACCCAGGGCACCTTTGAGTCCGCCTTGCGCGTGCTGCGGCCCGGCGGGCGGTTGTCCAGCCTCGGCGTGTATTCCAGCGACCTGCACATCCCGCTCGACGCCTTCGCCGCCGGGCTGGGCGACTACAGCATCGTCAGCACCCTGTGCCCCGGCGGCAAGGAACGCATGCGTCGCTTGATGGCAGTGGTGCAAAGCGGCGGGGTCGACCTGTCGCCGCTGGTGACCCACCGCTTCAGGCTCGACGATATCGAAGCCGCCTATGAGCTGTTCGCTCACCAGCGGGACGGGGTCATGAAGGTCGCGATTACCCCGTGATACCGGGGCGGTTGACGTTCGTGTTTGCGCGGAGGTGATCGATGATCATCGACATTACAGAAAAACCGGCAGGCCACGGCTGGGTGGTGCACATGGATGCCCTGGAAGTGGACTTCGACAGCCTGGAAGCCGCAACGGCCTTCGTCGGTCAACTCAGGGCGCGCATCGATGCGCCGCATGCCTGGCCGGCCAGCCCTGGCCAGACGAGGGATGTCCCTCGGGCCGCCGGCAACCGATCCGCCCCGACGACCAGCAAGGGAGCCTGCCCAGGCCTGGTGAAGTGACCCTCGTGGCCAGGGCTGCAGGTTCATCCGGATGGAGGTTCTATGAGTGCGACCCTTGGCCTGGAGGGCGCGGCGGCTGCGCTGGGCATCGGCCTGCTTATCGGCCTGGAGCGCGAGCGACACAAGGGGCGAGGAGACAGCCGTGCCTGTGCCGGGTTGCGCACATTCGCCATTACCGCGCTGCTGGGGTACGTGGCCATGCAGGTCGGTGGTGGCCTGCTGCTGGGGATCATGGCGATCTGCCTGGCCATGCTGGTCACCGTGGCGTATTGGCGAAGCCTGGGCAGCGACCCGGGCGTGACCAGCGAAGTGGCGTTGCTCACGGTACTGGCGCTGGGGGCGATGTGCGGTACGGCACCGGAACTGGCGATTGCCATTGGCGTGGTGATGGGCGGGCTGCTGGCCTATCGACAAAAGTTGCATCACTTCGCCCGCAGCCAACTGAGCGAAGCGGAAATGCGCGACGGCCTGGTACTGCTGATCGCCGCGCTGGTGGTGTTGCCGCTGGCGCCGGATCGTTACATCGGGCCTTATGCCGCGATCAATTTGCGCACCATCTGCACCCTGACCGTGTTGCTGATGGCCGTGGGCGCGATAGGCCATATCGCCGTCCGTAACCTGGGCACGCGTTACGGTTATGCGATCAGTGCCATCGCCTCGGGGTTCGCCTCCAGCACGGTGACCATCGCCGCCATGGGGCATATCGCTGCCAAGGAACCGGACAGCATCAAGGTCCTGGGCGCGGCGGCGTTGCTCTCCAACCTGGCCACCCTGACCCAGGTGGGCCTGATCCTCGGCGCGGTCGATACCGGTCTGCTGGGGCCTATGTGGGGGCCGCTGTTCGCCGGTGCGGCCGCCACGGCATTGTATGGCCTGTGCCTGATGTTTCCCGCACCCGCCCAGGGCACCCGCCAGCCGATCAAGGTCGGCGGCGCGTTCAACCTCAAGCTGGCCTTGCTCGTCACGCTGGCCATGACCGCTATTACTTTCCTGTCGTCGGTGATGTTGAGCCACTTTGGCGAAGTAGGGGTGATGGTCACGGCGACCCTCAGCGGTTTCGCCGACGCCCATTCCTCGACGGCGTCGATAGCCTCCCTGGCCAAATCCGGCCAGTTGCCGTTCCAGGCCATCGCCACGCCGGTGCTGATCGTGGTCAGCAGCAATTCCCTGAGCAAATGCCTGGTGGCCTGGGTCAGCGGCGGGCACCGCTTCGCCGCTTATGTCATTCCTGGCCAGGTACTGCTGACGTTGGCGATGTGGGCCGGTATCTGGTTGTACTGAAGCCTGTCGCTTCGGGTAGCTGACAAAGATCAAGTCACCCGGTCCTGAAACCTTCAATCTGCAATTCCAGCCAGGGTTTTTAGACGACCGCGTGCCGAGGTGCCTTATGTCACAGACTCAGCGTTTACTGCTCATTGCCCCGCCAGCCATGAACCGGACGCCAGCGTTCGACCGCGCCGCGGCGCTGGCTCGGGCGATGCAATTACCCTTGCATATCGTGGCCTTCGATTATCTGCAGGCGCTGGCGGTGGCCGGCCTGTTCGCGCCCGAACAGATCGCCCAGGCCCGGGACGGGTACCTGCAAAACCATCGGCAATGGCTTGACGAGCAAGCTCGCTCGATGAGCGAACAGGGCATCGAGGTCACCAGCGAAGTGGTCTGGGTGCACCGCCCGTTCGAAGAAATCCTGCACTTGGTCAATGAGATGCCCCTGGCCCTGATCGTCAAGGATGCCGAAGAAGAACCGGCCTTGAAGCGCGTGTTCTTCACCCCGCTGGATTGGCAACTGCTACGGGATTGTCCGGTGCCGGTGCACCTGGTGACCAATGCCTTCAACCCGCGGCCACGCAATGTGCTGGCCATCGTCGATGTGCTGCGCAGCGACGAGCAGGACAAGGTGTTCAACGACCAGATTATCGACGCTGCGGCGAAGCTGGCCGGGCAATGTGCCGCCGGACTCGAGCTGGTGCATGTGTATGACTGGGCCGCGGTGTATGCCCAGGACATGGGGGTTGGCGTGCTGCCGTTGAGCGCCGGGATCTACGAAGTGTTGGGCGAGGCGCAATTCGAGGCATTCGCGGCACTGGCCGAACGCCATGGCGTACCGCCGGAGCGCCGCCACTTCATCGAGGGTACGCCGCTGTCGTGCATCTGCGACTTCGCGATTGCCCACCGCACTGACGTCATTGTCCTGGGAACCGTGCAGCACAAGGGATTGAAAAAACTCTTGGGCAGCACCGCCGAGCAACTTTTGCATCGGACACCTTGCAGTGTGCTGGCAATAAAACCGGACAAGAGGCTGTAATCGAGGGTGAGTCGCCCCTGGCGGACCGCTGGCCGGCACGCCAAGGGCGGCGGTTTTACAGATGGAGGCGATGGATGACCTGGCGGCTGTCGTCGGGATCGTGACTGCGTTCGAAACCCAGGGCCTTGGCCAGGTCGCGCATGGGCGCATTACTGGCGGCGTCGATCGAATACATCTGGCGAAAGCCGTTCTGGCGGGCCGCCTTGATCAGGTGCTCCATCAACAAGGTGCCCAGGCCCAGCTGCGTCCATTCGTCGGCGACGGTCACCGCGCATTCGCATTCGTGCTCGCCCGTGGCGGCGTAGCGGCTGATGCCGATCTCGATCAGTTGTCCGTTATCGTGAGCCAGCGCGACGTAGGCCATGCGCTGTTTGCCGTCGGTGTTCATCAGCTGATCGAGCAAGGCGCCACTGGGGTCGCTGATCTGGGCAAGAAAGCGCATGTGCCTGGATTCGGGAGACAGGCGCTTGATAAAGGCGTACTCCCGCTCGCGGTCTTTTTCCGCCAGTGGCCGGATCAGCACATGACGGCCGTCCCTCAGCGCTTCGATCCAGTGTTCTCCGGGGACCGCGGCGTAGACGCCGGCGGCCCGTTCGTTGTGGTCTTTGACAGTGAGCATGATGGGGTTCTCCATACGGCCGCAGGGGCGTGTGCGGCAGGGCGCACACGCGGTTTGTTTGGTTTATTTACCCTGCTGACAGCACGCGGATCTGATCTGGATCAGACACAGGCGACAGGCCTCGTTCATTGATCGGCACCTGATGTAAATCAAACCGCGCATCGGGGGACAAGGCGCACTCTTGGCGCATGCCGGCCTGTTCGACCGGTGCCTGAGCGAGGTGTGTGATGGGGCATTACCAACATTTGCTGCTGATCGCCGATCCAACCCTGCATCAGTCGCCTGCCTCGCTGCGGGCGGTTGCGCTGGCCAAGGCCAGCGGGGCTGCGCTGCATGTACGCGCCTTCGCCGAGCCAGCGCCGGTCGTGCGCTTGTGGGAAGAGAAGATCGACGAGGCGGGTTATCAGCGTTATATGCGGCGCCATCGCCGCTGGGTGGCCGAAGAGACCCAGCGGCTCGGCGACCTGGGGCTGGAGGCGACCGTCGACGTGCTGTTCACCACCCATCCGCTGCTGGACATCCTGAAGACGGTCGAGGAGCTCGGCCCCGACCTGCTGATCAAGGACGCCAGCCTGGAACCGCTGCTCAAGCGGGTGTTCATCACGCCGCTCGATTGTCATTTGCTGCGTGAGTGCCCGGTCCCCGTGCACCTGGTCAATCAGGCCCGCTACGGGTTGCCGCACCGGGTCGTGGCGGCGGTGGATCCATTCGATCCATCGACACAGATCAGCGGCCTGAACGACACCATCATCCAGACGGCCAATGCCCTGGCCCTGCAATGCGATGCGCCACTGCACCTGCTGTATGCCTATGACCTGTCGCCGGCGTTCAATGGCGATGCACCGCTGGTCAGCGGTGGCTGGGGCATGGACGTCGTCGAAGAGCTGCGTGAGTCCCTGCACCAGGCGTTTGTCACCCTGGCGGAGCGCTACGCCATCCCGCCGGAGCGCCGGCACTTCGTCCCGGGCCCGCCGGTGCCGGCGATCGGTGACTTCGTCGAGCAGTACCTGGCCGATGTGGTGGTGATGGGGACTGTGCATCGGCTGGGGATCGACCGCTTGATCGGCAGCAATACCGAGCGGGCGCTGTATTCGGTGCCGGGCAGTATCCTGGCGGTCAGGTGAACGGCTCGGGCGTCACGGGGTGAGCACGATCGCACCGTTGAACTGACCGGCCCGCAGATGCTCCAGTGCCTGGTTGGCATCGTCCAGGGCGAAGCAGGTGACGTCGCAGTGAACCGGGGTGTGCTGCAATTCTGCGAAGAACGCGATGCCGTCTTCGCGGGTCAGGTTGGCCACCGAGCGCACGCTGCGTTCGCCCCAGAGCAGTCGATAAGGGAATGCCGGGATGTCGCTCATGTGGATGCCGGCGCAGACCACGCAGCCGCCCTTGGCCGTGACGGCCAGCGCCAGCGGCACCAGCGGGCCGACGGGGGCGAAGATCAGGCTGGCGTCGAGCGGGTGCGGCGGGGGCTGGTCCGAGGGGCCGGCCCAGCAGGCCCCCAGCGACCGGGCATAGTCCTGGCCCGCGTGGTCATCGGGTCGGGTGAAGGCATACACCTGCTGCCCACGCCCCAGCGCCACCTGGATCGCCAGGTGCGCTGCCGCGCCGAAACCGTAGAGGCCCAGGTGCCGTGCGTTGCCAGCCATGCGCAAGGCGCGAAAACCGATCAGCCCGGCACACAGCAACGGTGCGGCCTGGGTGGCCGAGAGCGCTTCGGGAAGCGGCAGGCAGAAACGGGCGTCGGCGAGGGTGTAGTCGGCGTAGCCGCCGTCCAGGTGACAGCCGGTAAATTGCGCCTGGTCGCACAGGTTTTCCCGGCCCGTGCGGCAGAACTCGCATTCGCCGCAGGTCCAGCCGAGCCAGGGCACGCCCACCCGCTGGCCGATCCAGTCCGGCGCGACGTCGGCGCCCACCGCGGTCACCTGGCCAACGATTTCGTGGCCCGGCACCCGTGGCAGCACGGCCTGGGGCAACTCGCCATCGACCAGGTGCAGGTCGGTGCGGCAGACGCCGCAGGCCAGGACTTTGATCAGCAGTTGCTGGGGACCGGGTGTCGGGACCGGGCGTTCTTCCCGGCGCAGCGGCTCGCCGGGGATATGCAGGACCATGGCGCGCATGATGGTTTTCCACGCTTCCAGGGATCAGCGCGGGGCTGAACGGTGGCAACCTGCGACCAATTGCTTGAGCCCCTCCATGTTCAGGACCTTGACTTCCCGGCCGGAAATTTCCACCAGCCCCTGGTCCCGCAGGTGCGCGATGCCCCGGCAGATGGTTTCCAGCCTCAGCCCCAGGTAGGAGCCGATCTCCTCGCGGCGCATCTTCAGGATGAAGTCCCTGGACGAGTAGCCACGCTGGCTCAGGCGTTGCGACAGGTTCAGCAGGAAGGCCGCCAGGCGTTCGTCGGAGTTCATGTTGCCCAGCATCATCAGCATGTCGTGATCGCGCACGATCTCGCGGCTGAGGATCCGGTTCAGGTTGTGCTGCAGCGACGGCAGCTCCAGGGCGAGTTTTTCCAGGTGGGCAAAATGGATAGGGCAGACTTCGCTGTCTTCGAGGGCCAGCGCGTTACAGGTGTGCATGTCGCTGCTGATGGCGTCCAGGCCAAGCATTTCGCCCGGCATCTGGAAGCCGGTGACCTGCTCGCGCCCATCGAGTGAAAGCACGCTGGTCTTGAACGAGCCGATACGCACGGCATACAGCGAGCGCAATGGATCGCCGGCGCGATAGAGGGCGGCGCCTTTCCTGACCTTGAACCGTTGCACGATCAGGGTGTCCAGGCGCTCGATTTCGTGCCCGGTCAGGCCAAGCGGCAGGCACAGCTCCAGGACGCTGCAGTTGGCACAGGCAGTCTTGAGATGATGGTTCGGGTGCGTCCGGGCGTCCGGCATGCCATAAGACCCCTCTATCGGTTGCTAAAGCATAGTCTCTGAGTCTTGCCAGGGCGGGCCGTCCGGCTGATGGCAAAAAGCAGACGACGAGTGGGGAAAACAAGCGCTCCCTCATCGAGCACTGGCAGGGCACGCCAGGGGCAGGTGGCCGAGGTCTATCTGCGCGGGGGCGCTTTTCGACGCCTCGCGCGGGGATCTGACATAGATCAGAACCCTGGAGGCGCGCAAGGAGGAGTCTGGGGTAATACTGATGCCGATCCCGCGAAGGCAGCAACGGCTGCCTTCATCAACGGATACCTGACATCGCAGCCCCACCTGTCTGGAGGTCGATCATGAGCCAGTACCAACGGTTGTTGCTGATCATCAACCCGACGCAACGCCATTCCCATGCCATCGCTCACGCCGCAGCCCTGGCCCGGGCCAGCGGTGCGAGCCTGCATATCGCGGCCTTGATGAGGTCGCTGGACACTCTGTGGTTGCTTGAAGAGGGTGACCGCAAACAGGCCCGGGAAAGTTATTTGCAGGACCATCGCGACTGGCTCAAGGCTCAGGTAGAAGACCTGCATGGCCAGGGGCTGGCCGTGACGATGGAGGTGGCATGGGCCGACGACATGCAGCAAGACATCCTCGACCATGTCGTGGAAATGCAGCCCGACCTGTTGATCAAGCAGATAGAGCATGAGCCGCGGCTCAAGCGCGCGTTCTTCACCCCGCTGGACTGGCACTTGCTGCGCCATTGCCCGATACCGGTGTATCTGATTGGCGGCAATGGCGGCGTCTTGCCGCGCAACGTCGTGGCCGCGGTCGAAGTGTCGGATACCAAGTCGGCGGACAACGAACTCAATGACCGGATCATCCATGAGGCTTCCAGCCTCGCCTTGCAGTGCGATGCCGAGCTGCACCTGCTGTACGCCTGCGATATCTCCGCGGCCTTTCTGGAGAATATCGGCGGCGCCGGACTGACCCTGGCGGACCTTACCCGGGAGCTGCGCAAGGATCTGGAAAAATCCTTCCTTGAATTGGCCGAGCGCTTTGGCGTGCCGGCTGACTGTCGACACTTCATCAGGGGGCAACCCGTCTCGGTGTTGAGCGAGTTTGCCCACGCCCAGGAGGTGGATGTGATCGTGATGGGCAGGAACCAGTCGCGCGGGCTGGCCAAGCTAGTGGGCAGCACGATCGAACATATCCTGTACCAGGCGCCTTGCAGCGTTCTGGCGGTCTAGGGGAGGGCGCCAGGGCAGGCGCTGCAGGGCGCGGTCCTGGCCAAGATCAGACGCCCCGCATCGCCGATGCCCCATCGGCGGTTGTACGAAGGCTCCGGCAGGAAACCGGGCTTGCAGCAGCGCAGGTGAAGCATTACCAGGACGAGGTGTGCGATGTTGAATATTCAACGTTTATTGCTCATTGCCCCTACCGAGATGACCCGCACCCCGGCGTTCGAGCGGGCGCAGGCGCTGGCCAGCGCTACCGGCGCGATGTTGCACATTGTCGCGTTCGATTACGTCAACGCGCTGGCGGTGGCCGGCCTGTTCGACCACGACGCCATGAGCCAGGCCCGGGAAGGTTACCTGCAGGTGCACCGTCACTGGCTCGAGCAGCAGGCGCGCTTTCAACGCTGCGAGGGCTTGCGGGTGAGCACTGAAGTGGTCTGGGCCAGGTTGAGCCCGGCCCACGTGCTTGAGTACGTGAGCGACTTCCACCCGGACCTGGTGATCAAGGATATGCAGCCTGTGCCGGCACTCGACCGGGTGTTCCATCGGCCTCTGGACTGGCTGCTGCTGCGTGACTGTCCCGCTCCCTTGCACCTGGTCACCCACGCGGAAAACCCCAGGCCGTTGAAGATCCTCGCCGCCATCGACCTGTCCCACCTGGAGGCCCTGACCCAGGGGCTCAATGCCCGGATCCTCGACCTGGCCGTGACGCTGGCCACTTCCTGCAGGGCGACCTTGCACCTGCTCAATGTCAGCAACTGGTCGGTGGTAGGCGACGCGTTGACGAGTGTGCCGACCTCGAGCCTGGACGACAGCCTGCGGGATGCGGTCAACGATGCCCAGCAAGAGGCCTTCGATCTGCTCGCCGAGCGTTATGGGGTCGAGCAGAAACACCGACATCAGCTGGCCGGCATTCCCCATCAGGTGATCGGCCATTTCGCCCGCAGGAACGCGTTCGACATGGTCGTGCTGGGCACGGTCTACCGTCACGGCGTCGAGGTTTTCGTCGGCAGTACCGCCGAGAGCCTGCTGCACCATCCTCCCTGCAGCCTGATGCTGGTCAAGCCGCCCGCCGGGGCTGGCTGAAAGCGTCTGTCGTCAGCGATGGCTTCTGCCGGATCGTTTCGCCACCTTCAGATTCCGTTAAGAAACACCACCGATACTCCTCCCGAACTTAACCAGGGAGGCATCCATCCATGCCCGATCACGACTGGCACATCCCTCTGCCTCTGCACTTCGGCCAAGCCGAAGCGCCGCCGATGTGCCTTGCCAGGGCCTTGCCGGGCGAGCCTCAGCGTCCGCTCCTCGAAGCCTTTATCCAGCGCCGTTTCCGCAAGGCCCACGGTGCCGACATCCGTCATTTCATGCCGCAGCTGTTTGGCATGCGCAACAACGCATCGGGTGAACTCTGTGCCGTGGCCGGCGTGCGCCTGGCAAGCCACGAGCAACTGTTCCTGGAGCGCTATCTGGACGATCCGATCGAGCCGCTGATCAGCGCAGCAGCCGATCGCGCCGTGGACCGGGCAGGCATCGTCGAGGTCGGCAACCTGGCCGCCAGCGATACGGGCAGTGCACGGCTGAGCATCATCGCCATGACCTACCTGCTGGCCATGGGGGACCTGGAATGGGTGGCGTTCACCGGCAACATCGGGCTGGTGAACAGCTTTCATCGCCTGGGCCTGAAACCCGTGACCCTCTGTGCCGCCGACCCACAGCGGCTGGGCGATGAGCGACACAGCTGGGGCAGCTATTACGAGAGCAAGCCTTGGGTGCACGTTGGCAACATTCGCGCCGGTTTCATTCATCTACGCAACATCGGGATGTTCGATCGCCTCGGGTTGCCGTCGTCTTTTGCAGAGGTCAGCCATGTCGCCTGAAAGGGAGCGCTTCAAGCAGGTTCTGCGTGACCATGCCGAGCACAGGCCCAATGCCATTGCCTTGTGGGGCGATCACCTGAAGCTGGACTACGCCACGCTGTACGCACAAGTGATGCAGCGCCAGCAGCGTTTGCGCGACGAAGGCGCCAAGGTGGTTGCCCTGGCCCTGGACAATGGCGTCGAAGCCATGCTCTGGGACCTGGCCGTGCTGTTCGAAGGCCTGACGTGCGTGCTATTGCCGCCGTTCTTCAGCCCGGCCCAGCGCGCCCATTGCCTGGAACAGAGCCAGGCAGGCTGGGTGATTGCCGAACCGGAACTGGACGCCGAGCTGGAAACGGCCGGCTACGAGCAGGCCGCAACCTTCTGGCGTCGCACCTTCAGTGGCCCGGGCCGGATGTTCGAAGGCACTGCCAAACTGACCTTCACCTCGGGCACCACCGGCACTCCCAAAGGCGTGTGCCTGAGCGCCGAGAGCATTCTGCGGGTGGCTCGCGAGCTGGATCAGGCCAGCAAACCGGCGGATCCGCAGCACCACCTTGCGCTTCTGCCGCTGGCGATCCTGTTGGAAAACCTCGGCTGTTATGCCGCCTTGTATGCCGGCGTGACCCTGAGCCTGCCCAGCCAGAAAACCCTGGGCATCCAGGGTGCCAGTGGCGTTGATGTACCGCGCCTGCTCGGTTGCCTGGCCAGCCGTGCGCCCCAGAGCCTGATCCTGGTGCCGCAGCTGTTGCAGGTGCTGGTCGGCGCCGCCGAACACAAAGCCTTCAATCCCGGCACGCTGCGTTTTGCCGCGGTGGGCGGGGCACGGGTTTCTGCAGCGCTGCTGCAGCGTGCGCAACGCGTCGGCCTGCCGGTCTATGAAGGTTATGGCCTGTCCGAATGCGCATCGGTGGTCTGCCTTAACCGGCCGGAGGCGAACCGCCCCGGCAGTGTCGGCCAGCCGCTGCCCCATGTGCAGGTCCGCCTGGCCGAAGACGGCGAAGTGCTGATCAAGGGGGCGACCTTGCTCGGCTACCTGGGTGAACCGCCGCACACCGATCAATGGTGGCCCAGCGGCGATCTCGGCGAGTTCGACCCCGATGGCTTTCTTTACCTCAAGGGGCGCAAGAAGCATCAGTTCGTCACCAGTTTCGGCCGCAACGTGAACCCGGAATGGGTCGAGGCCGAATTGACCCAGCGCCGCCATATCGCCCAGGCGTTCGTCTATGGCGAAGCCATGCCGCGCAACCATGCGCTGCTCTGGCCCCATCGCCCGGACTGCACCGACGATGAACTGGCCGCCGCCGTGACCGAGGCCAACGAGGCCTTGCCCGATTACGCCCAGGTCCACCACTGGGCCCGGCTGGATCAACCCTTCACCTTTGCCAATGGCCTGCTGACCGCCAATGGCCGGCCGCGTCGCGACGCCATCGTCGAGCGTTACCGGGCGCAACTGACCGAATCCCTACCTTGCGAGGAATCCGCATCATGAGTTTTTTTGACCGCCTGCAAGAAGCTACCCACCAGGAACGTAACGAGCTGTTCAACCTGCCGATCATTCTTGACGCCCTGCAGGGCCAGGTCAGCCTGGACAGCTACCGGGCTTTCCTGGCGCAAGCCTATTACCACGTGCGTCACACCGTGCCCTTGATGATGGCCTGCGGTGCGCGCCTGCCGCTGCGCCTGGAGTGGCTGCGCAAAGCGGTGTGCGAGTACATCGAGGAGGAATACGGCCATGAACAATGGGTGCTCGATGACATCGAGGCCTGCGGCGGCGACAGGGACGAGGTGCGCAACGGTCGTCCCTCCTTGCCAATCGAATTGATGGTCAGCTTTCTCTACGACCTGATTGCCCGGGACAATCCGGTGGGGCTGTTCGGCATGGTCAATGTGCTCGAGGGCACCAGCATTGCCCTGGCCACCCATGCCGCTGGCAGCATTCGCCAGCGCCTGGGCTTGCCGGAAACGGCCTTCAGCTACCTCAGCTCCCATGGCTCGCTGGATGTCGAGCACATGCAGACTTACCGCCGGCTGATGAACACCCTCGACGATCCGGCCGACCAGGCTGCGGTCATTCATGCGTCCAAGGTGGTCTACAGGCTTTACACCGACATGTTCCGCGGCTTGCCCCGCGGCGGGGAGGCGCTGCATGCGCCTGTCTGACGCTCGCGTAGTACTCACCGGGGCCAGCGGCGGCATTGGCCTGGCGATCGCCGGCGCCCTGTGCGCCAGTGGCGCCAAGGTCCTGGCGGTGGCGCGCCGGCGCGACCCCCTGGAGCCTTTGCTCGCCCGTTATCCCGGCCAGTTGTGCTGGGTGGCGGCGGACCTGACCTTCCTCGCCGACCGGCGCAAAGTGCTGACTGCCGCGCAGGCCATGGGCGGCATCAACCTGCTGATCAATGCCGCCGGGGTCAATCACTTCGCCATGCTCGAACAGCTCGATGACAGCGACATCAATGCGATGCTGGCGGTGAACATCGGCGCGCCGGTCTGCCTGACCAAGACCTTGCTGCCACTGCTCAAGCAAGCCGAGAGCGCGATGGTGGTGAACGTCGGCTCGACCTACGGTTCCATCGGCTACCCCGGTTATGCCGTTTACTGCGCCACCAAGTTTGCCTTGCGCGGGTTTTCCGAAGCCCTGCGCCGGGAGCTGGCAGACACCCGGGTCGGTGTTCTGTATGTCGCGCCACGTGCTACCCACACCAGCATGAACAGCCCGGCGGCCCAGGCCTTGAATGACGCCCTCAAGTCCAATGTCGACGATCCGCAGACCGTCGCCTCGGCGGTGATCCACGCCATCGCCGGTGACCGCCGTGACCTGTACCTGGGCTGGCCGGAGCGCTTTTTCATGCGCCTCAACAGCCTGCTGCCCAATCTGGTGGACCGCGGCCTGCGCAAGCAGCTGCCGTTGATCCGTCGCCTGAGCCAGAAACCTGATAACGAGCATCTCAAACCATGAAAAAACTCATCATTGGTCTGCTGCTGGGGGCCTTGGGCCAGAGCGTCTGGGCGCTGGAGCCCGCCGACCAGCAACGCCTGAACGGTATCCAGCAACGCTGGGCACAGATTCAATACGAACTCCCGGAAGAGCAGCGCAGCGCCGCGTTCGAACAACTGGCCAGCCAAGCCTCCGCGTTCAGCCAGGAGCGTCAATCGCTGGCCGAAGCCTGGATCTGGTCCGGCATCGTCACCAGCAGCTGGGCCGGCGCCCAGGGCGGTCTCGGCGCGCTGAGCAAGGCCAAGGCGGCGAAGGGCTACCTGGAAAAAGCCATGACCCTGGACCCCCAGGCCCTGCAAGGCTCGGCCTACACGAGCCTGGCCGCACTGTACGACCGGGTGCCGGGCTGGCCCATCGGCTTCGGTGACGCGGAAAAAGCCGAACAGTTACTCAAGCAGGCCTTGCAGGTGAACCCGAACGGCATCGACAGTCTGTACTTCTGGGGCGATCATCTCTACCGTCAAAAACGCTACGGCGAAGCCCGGGACGCGCTGCAAAAGGCCCTGCGGGCAGCCCCGAGGCCCGGCCGGGAAACCGCCGACGCCGGGCGCCGCAAGGAAATCGAGGCACTGCTGGTGGACGTGAACAAGAAACTCAACTGACAGGAGTCCGTGTGCGCTTACTACTGATTGAGGATGACGTGGCCCTCGGCGAGGGGATCCAGCATGCCCTGGAACGCGAGGGCTACACCGTCGACTGGCTGCAGGATGGGAGCAGCGCCTTGCATTCGCTGCTCAGCGAAACCTTTGACCTGGCCGTGCTCGACCTCGGCCTGCCGCGCATGGACGGCCTGGATGTGCTGCGGCGCTTGCGTGACAGTGGCTGCAACCTCCCGGTGCTGATCCTCACCGCCCGGGATGCCACGGAAGACCGTATCGCCGGGCTCGACGCCGGGGCCGACGATTACCTGATCAAGCCCTTCGACCTGGCTGAACTCAAGGCGCGCCTGCGCGCCTTGCTGCGGCGCAGCGCCGGCCGTGCCCAGATGCTGATCGAGCATGCAGGCATCAGCCTGAACCCCGGGACCCAGCAAGTCAGCTATCTGGGCGAGCCGGTGGCCCTGACCCCCAAGGAATACCAACTGCTCCACGAACTGTTGTCGCCGCCTGGCCGCGTGATCACCCGCGACCACCTGATGCAGTTGCTCTACGGCTGGAGCGAGGAGGCGGAAAGCAACACCCTGGAAGTGCATATCCACCACCTGCGCAAGAAGTTCTCCAGCCATCTGATCCGGACCGTCCGGGGCGTCGGTTACCTGGTGGAAGGGCGCCCATGACCTCCATCAGGCGTCGTACCCTGAGGTTGATCCTCGGGCTGTTGTTCCTTGGCCTGCTGATCATGACCGTGCTCAATCTGCACGACAGCAATCATGAAATAGACGAGGTCTACGACGCCCAGCTGGCGCAGAACGCTCGCCTGCTGCAAGGGATCATGCGCATGCCGATGGCCAGCAAGGAGCACGCCGAGCTGTATCAGGCGTTCAACCAGGCGCTGGGCCAGGCAGCCCCCAAAGTCGATGGCCACCCCTATGAAAGCAAGATCGCGTTCCAGGTCTGGAACGCCCAGGGCGAGCTGTTGGTCCACACCTTGAGCGCGCCGGCCTTTGCCGCGGCGTCGGCCGCGCCCGGCTTCAGTGACGTGACCGATCCAAGTAGCCATAAATGGCGGGCATTCACCCTGGATGACACGCAATACGGCCTGAAGATATGGGTCGGTGAGCGGGACGATGTGCGTGCCGACCTGGTGGATCGGATTGTTCGTCACACCGTTGTCCCTAATCTGCTTGGCGCCCTGATGCTCGCCGCGGTGATCTGGCTGGCAATCGGCTGGGGCTTGAAACCGCTGGAGGATATGGCGGCGACGCTGCGCGCGAGGCATCCCGGCTCTCTCGAACCGTTGCAGTTGATGCCACTGCCCACCGAGCTTGAGCCCATGCAGGCGGCCCTCAACCGGGTGCTGGCACAGATCCAGGAAGTCATGGGCCGTGAACGGCGCTTTATCGCTGACGCCGCCCATGAAATGCGCACGCCATTGGCGGTGCTCAGGGTGCATGCGCAGAACCTGATGGAGGAGGGGAGCGAGGAGGATCGCCGTGAATCGCTCGAGCATTTGATTGCCGGCGTGGACCGCACCACTCGGCTGGTCAATCAGTTGCTGACGATGGCTCGTATCGAGCCGCAAACGGATACTCCGGCGGCCCCCAGCATCGATCTGGCGGCGACGGTTCGCGACAGCCTGGTCCAGCTGACGCCCTGGTTGTTGGACCAGGGGCTCGAACTGGCTTTCGATGTCGACGAAGACATCGGCCGGGTCAGGGTCAACGCGGCCGCCATCGATATCGCCCTGAACAACCTGGTGACCAACGCGGCAAACTTTTCGCCGCCCCACGGGCTGATCAGGGTGCGACTGGCGAAGCAACAGGATCACTACGAACTGTCCGTCGAAGACCAGGGGCCGGGAATCGATGAGGCTGAACGCGAGCGGCTCTTCGAACGTTTCTATAGCCGCGGAAACGCTCAGGGAGCAGGGTTGGGGCTGACTATCGTGCAGGCCATCGCAGCGCGCCTGGGCGGGCAGATCAGGCTGGAGAATAGCCACGCTGGCGGGCTGCGGGCGACGTTGGAGATTCGTCGCTTTTAATGCAGCCAGGGCCCACGACGCCAACCGAAGCTCGATGAGCTTCGTTGCATTGCGCAGGTACGACGAATCCGTCATGCAGGGCGGTCGGGATACTTCCTGTTGCCATCGGGTAGGCCCGTATGTTCCTGGTCATTGCCAGCGTCGCCGGGGTGATGGCCACAGCCACTGTCATGTTCAGCCCTGTCCGCGTGTCCATGCCTGCCATGCCCATGCCCATGCCCACGATGCATGAAGACATGCATCAGGGGGCAGGCCAGGAGCAGCAGGAATGGCAGATACGGCACGACATGGGCCCTGTGCTCGGTGAACAGGAAATAACCGACGATGGCAAGGAAGCCTAAAAAGTACCCGTTGATACCTTTTGCGCGATGCTGGGGCACGTTATGTTGATTCATGACAGCACTCCTGAGGGAGCTGGAGGGATGGTTCTGACGCAAGACCTCTGGTTTTGCTGTGTCGCGTCGGCCATTTGGGGTGTTGAGCCGGATCGGATGTCAAGGCAGCTTCTTCCTTTTCAGTTGCCGATGCGCCTCGGCCATATCCTTGTCAAACTGGCGGACGCCGCGAAAAAGTTGCACCCCGACCAAGACCGGGCACAGCAGGAATAACCCCGCCAGGACAAACGATTGGCCCGTCAGCCCCAACAGGTAAACCACTGTTGCAATACCCACAACACTCACCAGGAGGCAGATTGCAAGAACTTCGCGCTTCATGATCCGGGCTCCTGGCTCAAGCCAATACGGGCACGTTTGAGCAGCGCGGAGTTGGCAATCACCGACAACGAGCTGAGTGCCATGGCGGCGGCAGCGATGATGGGATTGAGCAGGCCAAAGGCTGCGATGGGAATGCCGACGCTGTTGTAGATGAACGCCCAGAACAGGTTCTGTTTAATCTTGACCATGGTCGCGCGCGACAGCTTGATCGCCGTGACCACGTCACGCACATCGTTCTTGAGCAAGATGATGCCGCCGGTTTCCTTGGCGACATCCGAACCCGAGCCGATGGCGATGCCGATGTCGGCGGTGGCCAGGGCCGGCGCATCGTTGACACCATCGCCAACCATGGCCACGACCTGCCCATCGCTTTGCAATTGACGGATCACGGCGGCCTTGTCATCCGGCAAGACCTCGGCGATCACCCGCTCGATGCCGACCTGGCGCGCGACCGCTTCGGCGGTACGGTGGTTATCGCCACTCAGTAGCACGACCTTGATGCCGCTTGCCTGCAATGCCGCAACGGCTTCAGCCGCTTCGGGCTTGATGGTATCGGCCACGGCAATCACCCCGAGCAGGCGTTCATCGGCACCGACCAGCATGGAGGTCTTGCCATCGGCTTCCAGGCGGATGAGGTGCTCTTCGGCCGCTTCGGTCGAAATGCCTTGGCGGGCGCACAATCGCCGGTTGCCCAGCCAGATGTGTTGATTGTCGACACGGCCTTCGATGCCGTGGCCGGCGATCCCCTGGATGCCGGTGGCTTGCGGCAAGCGGATGCCACGATGCCGGGCGGCGCGCACTATCGCTGCGCCGAGTGGATGTTCCGAACCGGACTCCACGGCGGCGGCGAGCATCAAGACCTCGTTTTCCTGTGCGGTCCCCAGCGTGATGACTTCGGTTACATTCGGTTCGCCTCGGGTAATGGTGCCGGTTTTGTCGAACACCACCGTCCGCAGTTTTTCTGCCCGCTCCAAGACTTCGCCGCCGCGGATAAGGATGCCGTTATCGGCCCCCTTGCCCACACCGACCATTAATGCGGCCGGCGTCGCCACGCCCAGCGCGCAGGGGCAGGAAATGATCAGAACCGCGATAAAGGCCAATAATCCCTGGGCAAAGTTTCCCGCAAGGGACCAGCCGATCAGGGCCAGCATCGCGACTGCCAGCACTGCCGGCACGAAGTAGGCGGTGACCTGATCGGCCAGCCGCTGGATCTGTGCCGTGCTGGCCTGCGCCTCCTCGACCATCTTGATAATCTGCGCCAGCGCGGTGTCGGCACCGATCCTGCTCGCCTTGAAACGCAATACCCCGCTGCCATTGAGCGTGCCTCCGATCAGCGGACTGCCCGGGTGCTTGTCGACGGGCATCGACTCGCCGGTCAGCATGGACTCATCCACCGTGGACTGGCCTTCACTCACGTCGCCATCGGTAGGGATTTTTTCGCCTGGCTTGACTATCAGCAACTCGCCGGCCATGACGCTCTCGGCAGGCAGGTCGACTTCTTGCCCGTCACGCATCACATGGGCGATCGCCGGTTTGAGATCGAGCAAGCGCCGTACCGCGGCAGAGGACTTCTTCTTGATGATCTCCTCCATGTACCTGCCCAGCAGCACGAAGGCGATGATGACCGCCGACACCTCGAAATAGACGTCGCGCTCGGCCACCTTGACTGGCAGCACGTCCGGGAAGAACAACACCACGACGCTGTAGAAATAGGCGACTGAGGTGCCGAGGGCGATCAGAAAATCCATGTTGATGTTACGGGTGCGAACGGCGTTCCACGCCCCCTTGTAGAAACTCCAGCCACCGATGAACTGCACCGGTGTGACCAGCAGGAATAGCCAGATGCCCCATGTGAACCAGGGGAGCGCCGGGATCGGCACCCACGTCAGCAGCGTGGCGCCCGCCGCCAGTGCAATGAAGGCGCCTGCACGCAGCAGCGCCAAGGCCAGAACCCCGGTCAGGGCGATAGTGACCCGGGTTTTCATCGCCTTCAGTTCACGTTCTGGCGACTCGAAGGTGCGCAGGCAGGTATCGCTGCAAAAGTAATAGCGGCGCCCGCCACGTTCTCGTGACAAGGCTGTGGTCTTGTCCACCATCATTCCGCAGATCGGATCCTTCGCCATGGTTTCTGACGCGAGCGCCTGCCGATGGTGGCTGTGCTGCATGTGCGACGGGTTCATCGCGGCCTCCTGCTCGAAGCGGTTATCAGGGCCGGCCATGGAGCTTGTTGGACAGCCACGCGAACACGGTGCCGACGATTGCGCCCCACGCACTCAAGACCAGCAGCGGCCCGACGAACGTCGTCACGCTGTAGTCCCGTGGCGCCTGGAGGCGAGCAAAGTCGAGGCCATGGAACAAGGCACTGAGAAAAGCGACACCCTGCGCCGGCCACAGCGCATAGAGCAGCGCACAAAGGGTGTAGGAAATGGCCATGGTCAGGGCCAGAGAAATGCCGGTTTTCCAGGGAGCGTTCATGACTGTTCTCCTGGGCCCGGAGGGGCACCAGTAGGGGGGCTGTGAGGGGTTGTCCAGGGCAGGAATGCCGGCGTCTGTTGCGAGTAAGTGCGGTAGGTATCGCCGAAATGCGCAAGCATCTCCTGTTCTTCCCGCTTCGCCAGCCTGGCGTAGACCACCAGGAGGATTGGAAACATCACCAGGGTGATCAAGGTAGGCCACTGCAACAGAAAGCCGAACATAATCAGCACGAAGCCGACGTACTGCGGGTGACGGATCCGCGCATAGGGCCCGTCGAGGGCCAGTTGCCCGGTACTTTGGGCCGTGTAGAGCACACGCCAGGCGGCCGCCAATAACCAGAAGCCGCCGGCGATCAGCAAGTTGCTGAGAATGTGGAATGGCCCCCAGTGCGGATTGACCTTCCAGCCCATGACCATTTCCAGCAAATGCCCGGCATCGTGCGAAAGGAAGTCGATGCCAGGGAAGTTGCGCGTGAGCCAGGGCATCAGCAGGTAGATCGTCAGCGGAAACCCGTACATTTCGCTAAACAGCGCCACCAGGAACGCCGAGAACATGCCAAAGGAGCGCCAATCGCGGTTCGTCCTGGGCCGGGTGAAGCTGAAGGCGAACAAGATGAACACTAATGAATTGATAATGACCAGCGACCAGAGGCCGTAGGCCGGTTCAGCATGATTCATGGTTGGCGCTCCTCACTTGCCAGGTGTGTTTGCCGTTCATGCCTTTACTGATGATCGCCGTGGCGTGGGGCATGAACAGCTGCACAAGTGGGCAGTCAGTGTCGGCTCGGCCAGTGACTTCGCCTTGCCGGATTCTTGGCGACACACATCAGGTTCATTTCTTCATTGGCATATCCATCATCGACGACTGTTGCTCCATCATCTGCATCATCATGTCCATCATGCCTTTGCCTGCGCCGTCCTTGGCTCCGGACATCCCCATGCACCCCATGGAGCTCTGCTCCTTGCTCATCATGGCCATGCCGTTCTTCAGCGCTTTCATGCCTTCCTGCAGGGCGGCCTGGCGCTCGGCAGGCGTTTTAGCCGCCGCGGCCTTGTCATGGGCAGCCTGCATTTTCTCCATCTGCTCGGTCATGGCGTCAGTCATGGCCGTTGGCGCCGGTGCCGTGCTCTGGATTGCTCCGCCTGGAGCATCGGCCGGGTGATGCGCGTCCTCGGCAGAGGCCATGAGTGCTCCGCCAGCCAAGACGGCAGCCAGGACGAATGTTGAATGTTTATGCATGATGAACTCCTGAGTTCGTGGGGGAATAAGCAGGAATGACAGAGGCACGAAAAGCGGCGCAGCAGAACGGAGCGACCCGTGCTCTGCCAGTTTGAAAACAGGGGGGCTAATCGTTGAAGCGGACGAAAGCCAGGCGGGCCGGTTCTTTCGGCGGGGCAGGGCGCTTCAGTGCAAGGGCGGCAAAGGAGAAATCCTTCACGGGATCGAGCACCAGTATGACTGCCGCAGTTAACAGCAAGAGGGCGGCCCACTGGAGGGCGTCCAATGCTGGATGCTGCAATGCAGGTTTTATCGCCGTGACAGTGTCCTCACAGCTTTGCAGGCAACCACTGGCGTGGAGGGCATGATCATCCGCCACCTGCTGCTCGGCATAATGTGGCGCGGCTATCTCGTGATTCGGTTGCACCAGGCAACCCTGGATGGCCATCACGCCCATGGCTAACACCCACACCACGAGGGTGAGGTGCAACAGGCGTTGGCGATGACGGCGGAACCAGGACATGAAGTACAACCTCGACTGATGGTGTCGTATTGATTTCAGTCTAGCCAGCAAGGCAATGGAGAGTTTGATCAAAATCAAACTTCAGTAACAGGGTGTGCGCGATCGACCGAAGAATACCCGCGGTTTCTGAAGCGCGAGATTGCAGCGATCTGTGTTGAAGGCCAGTGCAGGCATATTCAGTTGGCATCGAAGCGCTTCGCCCATTGCTGCTCGCGGGCATGATTCACCAGCAGGTCTACGAAGACACGCGTCTTGGCCGGCAGCAGCTTCTGGCCAGCGAAGTACAGTGAGATAGGCCCCGCGTCGACATGCCAGCCCGGCAGTATCCGTTCAAGGGCGCCACTTTCCAGCGGGCCAAGCACATCGGGAATCGCCAGCAGCGCGACCCCCAATCCCATGAGAGCGCTCTGGCAAAGTGCTTGAGGGTCGTTGACCAACAACCGTGGGCGCAATTCCAGTGCCGCCCGCTGCTCCTTGGGGCCTTGAAGTGTCCAACTGCGGACCTTGCCGCTTTGTAGCGAGCGCATGGCCAGATGCTCGAGGTCATTCAACTGCTCAGGACGACGTACAAGAGGGTGCCTGGACAGGTAGTCCGGCGCGGCTACGAGAACCAGATGCGCCGGCGCCAGATCCCTGGCGACCACTCCGGGCGAAAGTTCGATCCCACCTCCGATGGCAACGTCAAATCCATCGGCGATAAGTTCCACCTGGCGATTGTCGAAGTGCCACTCAGGAACCACGGCCGGATATCGCTTCATGAACTGCGGCATCAACGGCAGCAGGTAGTCACGGCCAAAAGCGGGTGCCGCGGAAATACGCAGCACTCCAGCCGGTTCTCCGGCGTGACGGGTCACATCGGCAATCGCAGCCTGGACAGTCTCCAGCCCACCCTCGAGATTGCCGAGAAAGCGCTCCCCAGCCTCGGTCAGGGCCAGTCGGCGCGTACTGCGTTGAAACAGCCGTACCCCCAGGTTGGCCTCCAGTTGGGCGACATTCCTGCTCACTGCAGCGGGCGTGATACCCAGGCGCCGTGCGGCGGCAGAGAAACTGCCTGCCTCTGCGCTGCGAACAAAGGATTGCAGATTGGCCAGGGTCTCCATGATCGATACCTTCAAGTAAACGTTGAAAGTGATTCTAGCCACTCCCTACTACTTGATGAAAAAAGAAAAGCGTTTCATAGCCTCACCAACCACCACCTGAGGCTCACGCCATGAACCCTGCAATTCTTCCTCTCTCTGGCAAGATCGCCATCGTCACCGGCGGCTCACGCAGCATTGGGGCGGCCATTGCCAAACGCCTGGCCGCAGACGGCGCCTCTGTCGCCATCACTTACAACGCCTCGCCAGACCGTGCCGCGGCCCTGGTCGAGGAGATCGCCTCCGCCGGCGGTCGAGCTGTCGCGTTGGCTGCCGACGCTGGAAACCCCGAGGCTGTACGCGCAGCCGTGCAGCAAGTCGCCACGTTATTCGGCAAGGTCGATATCCTGGTCAACAACGCCGGTATCAGTGTCCTGGGGGCTCCTGAAGACATTGCTTTCGAAGACTTCCAGCGCATCCTTGCGGTGAATGTCACCGGTGTCTTTGTGGCCACCCAGGAGGCGCTCAAGCATATGGGGCAGGGTGGGCGGATCATTCATATCGGCAGCTCGATGGTGCAGTACGCCGCTTTCGCCACAGCCTGCGCCTACACCCTGACCAAGGGGGCCGTGGCGGGCTTCAGCCGAGGCCTGGTGCGAGACCTGGGACCACGCGGTATTACCGTGAATACCGTTCACCCCGGGCCGACCGATAGCGACATGAACCCCGCCGATGGTCCGGTGGCCGACTTCGTCCGTCCCAATATCGCCGTGGGACGTTACGGAGAAGGCCAGGACATCGCCAGCGCAGTGGCCTATCTGGCCAGCCCCGAGGCCAGTTTCGTCACGGGTGCCGAGTTGCTGATCGATGGCGGCTTTACCGCCTGAGGAGCCCGTCATGAGCATAAGCATCATTGGTGCCGGGGCCATTGGCAGTGCCATCGCCAGGTTACTGACGCAGGCCGGCCTGGAAGTCAGCATCGCCAATAGCCGTGGCCCCGAAAGCCTTGCGTCGTTGATCGCCGATCTGGGGCCCAAGGCTCGAGCCGTTACGACTGCACAAGCTGCCTTGGCAGACCTGGTCTTCCTGGCGGTGAACTGGTCGAAGATCCCATCGGCACTTGTTGGCCTGGGGCCATGGGAAGGACGGGTTGTGGTGGATACCAACAATCCGATTGAGGCGCCGCTGTTCACCCCCTTTGACCTGGGAGGCAAACCTTCGACCCAGGTCGTGGCGCACAGGCTGCCCGGGGCGCGTGTGGTCAAGGCATTCAACCATCTACCGCCGCATCTGCTGGCCACCCCGAACGCCGAAGGGGGCAAGCGCGTGTTGTTCATCTCTGGCGAGCATGCGGACGCCAAGCAACAGGTCATCGAGCTGATCAGGCAATTGGGGTTCCATGGCGTCGACTTGGGTGACTTGCAGCAAGGGCAACTGGCGCAGTTTCCCGGAGGGCCTTTGCCGGCGCTCAACCTGGTCAAACATGGCTAACGAGTAGGTTCAAGGAATCCCTGGGATCAGGCCACGGGCGCCTCTTGCTCGCGGGCCTGCTTGGCGCTTGAAACGTCGACGGCGCGGGGCAGGGCGACGCCGTTCTTGGCGGCGAGGATCTCGGCCATGACGCTCACCGCAATCTCGGCGGGCGTCTTGCTGCCGATGTAGATCCCGATCGGGCCGTGCAGGCGCTGGAGCGAGGCTTGGCTCTCGCCGAAGTGTTCGATCAGGCGTTCGCGGCGCAGCTGGCTGTTGCGCCGCGAACCGATCGCGCCGATGTAGAAGGCCGGGCTGTGCAGTGCCTCGAGCAGGGCCAGGTCATCGAGCTTGGGGTCATGGCTGACGGCGACGATGCAACTGCGCAGGTCCGGGGCGAAGGCCCGGACCACATCGTCCGGCATGCCGAGCAACTGCTCCACGCCCGCCACGTTCCAGCCGCCGATATATTCCGGCCGGGGATCGCAGACCGCGACCCGGAAGCCGTTGAACAGCGCCATGGTCGCCAGGTATTCGGCCAGCGCGCCGGCCCCGATCAGCAGCAGGCGGTAGCCGGGGCCCAGGGTGTTGACCATCTGCTGGCCATCGAAGAAGAACTGTTCCGGCGCCGTGCTGGTGGCCAGGGCCACCTGGCCGGTGCCCAGGTCCAGGCTGCGGCGCACCAGCTTGCCGGCGTTGAGCTGCGCCAGCAGTTGTCCGAGGGCGGGCCTCGATGGGGTGAATTCGAGGATCAGTTCCAGGGTGCCGCCACAGGGCAGGCCAAAACGGTGGGCCTCGTCGGCGCTGATGCCGTAGCGCACCACCTGCGGCGGACCGTCCGGCAGGGCGTTGCCACTGTAGGCGCTGGTGTAGCGGTGGATCAGGTCGTCCTCGATACAGCCTCCCGAGACGCTGCCGACCACCCGACCATCGCTGCGCAGGGCCATCATCGAGCCCACGGGGCGGGGCGAGGAGCCCCAGGTGCGGGCCACGGTGGCGAGCAGGACGCGTTGGCCGGCCTGGAGCCAGTCATGGGCGGTACTCAGGACCAGTAGATCGATGCTTTCCATGGGGGCCTCTGTTGTTCATGCAAGGGGCTGCTGGCAAACCCGGTCCTGGTGGAGAGGGATCGCCTGCAAGCCCCCGCTTTCAGCGCATGTGCAGGATGATCGGGCTGCTGCTGGCCGGGTCGGTATGCCCGCGCAGCTTGCCGACCGCTTGCGCATCGACCGCGCCTCCCTGGTTGCCCCAGGTGCCGCGCACGAAGGTCAGGACCTCGGCGATTTCCCGATCAGACAACTGCTCGCGAAAGGCCGGCATGCGGTAGGCATCCGGCACTCCGGCGGCGACCACGCGCTGCGAGCCGTTGAGGGTGATGTTGATCGCCGATGCATTCTCCTTGGCCAGCGCCGAAGTGGCTCCCGCCAAAGGCGGCATCCACTCGGCCTGGCCCTGGCCGTCCAGGCCATGGCAGGAGGCGCAGCGGGTCACGTAGGTGTGGGCTCCGGGGCTGTCCAGACGGGCGGCGGACACGGCCTGGTACTGCCAGGGCGTGCCGTCGCGCTGCGGATCGCCGGGCAGCGACTTGAGGTAGCGGGCGATCGCGGCCAGGTCCTCGTCGGCCATGAACTGGGTGGAGTTGTTGAACGCCTCGGTCATCGAGCCGTAGACCACCGCATGCTTGTTGCGCCCGGTCTTGAGGAACTGCACTATCTGCGGCTCGCTCCAGCGCCCCAATCCGCTGTTGGGGTCCTGGCGCAGGCTCGGCGCGTACCAGCCGTCGAGCAGGGCGCCGGCGAGGAACGGCGCGCCGGACTCGTCCAGGGCCTTCTCGTTGAACGCCAGGCCACGCGGGGTGTGGCAACTGCCGCAGTGGCCCGGCCCCTGGACGATGTAGGCGCCGCGGTTCCACAGCGCGTCCTCGGCGGGCTTGGCCGCGTAGGGCGTGGTCGGGGCGAACAGGCCGTTCCACAGCGCGATGGGCCAGCGCATGTTGAGCGGCCAGGGAATATCGCTGGGGACATTCGGCTGGCTGGCCGGTTGCACGCCTTTCATGAAGAACGCGTACAGCGCGCGCATGTCATCGTCGCTGAGCTTGACGTAGGACGGGTAGGGCATGGCCGGGTAGAGCCGCCGGCCGCCCGGCGCGACGCCCTGGCGCACGGCGCGGTCGAAGTCGGCCAGGCTGTAGGCGCCGATGCCGGTGTTCCGGTCGGGGGTGACGTTGGTGGCATGGATGGCCCCCAGCGGCGTGGCCATCTCCAGGCCGCCGGCGAAGGGCGCCTTGCCCGGCAGGCTGTGGCAGGCCACGCAGTCGCTGACCCGGGCGACATATTCACCGCGGCTCACCAGGGCGGGGTCGAAGCTGGCTGCCGCGGCCTGTTCCTGCTCGAAGGGCGAGGCGGGCTGGCGGGTCACATACCAGGCCAGCAGGCCTGCCGCGACCAGGCACGGCAAGGCCAGCCAGCCTGCGGTTCTTGCGAATCGGCGGTTATTCATGGGCAGTCCTTGTCGTTAGCTGAAGGTGTATCGGCTCAATGGCAGGCTACGGATGCGCTGGCCGGTCAGCCGCGCTACCGCGTTGGCCACTGCCGGCGCCACCGCGGGGAGCGGGGGCTCGCCGATGCCGCCCATCTTTTCGCCACTCTCGACAATCCGCACATGCACCCGCGCCATGCGTGAAGGCGGCAGGATCGGGTACAGGTCGTAGTTGCGCGCCCGTGGCTTGCCGTCGACGTAGACCGCTTCTTCCACCAACGCCTGGGACAACCCCAGGGCCACGGCGCCATTGACCTGGGCCTCGACGATCGCCGGGTTGACGATGCTGCCCGGGTCGATGGCCTGCCAGATGTCGTGGACCTTGACCTGGCCGCCTTCGATCGACACCTCGGCGATCACCGCCGTGTACGAGCCGAATGGCGAGGCCATGGCCACGCCGCGGGCGCGTCGAGTGCCGTCCTCGGCGGTGAACGGGCCACGCTTCCAGCCGCCGGACAGTTCGCCCACCGCCTGTAGCAGCGTGGTCAGGCGCGGGTTGTCGCGCAGCAGGTGCTGGCGGAGCTCGTAGGGGTCGCGGCCGCCTTTGTCCGCCAGTTCGTCGAGGAAAGCTTCGTAGAAGAAGTCGTTGAGCGAGTTGCCCACCGAACGCCAGTAGCCGAGCATCACCGGCCCCTTGACGTAGATCTGCGCGATGCGCTTGTTGGCAATCGCGTAGGACTTGCCCGACAGACCTTCAAGGGCCGAGGGGTCGAGTTTTTCGCCCTGCTTGCCGGCGATGGCTTCGGTGGGGCCTTCGGTGGCGCTCACCGCTTCGATCGCCACCGGCAAGCCTTCGGCGTCCAGCGCGGCGCGGAACTTGACCACGGCGACCGGGCGCAGCGCATCGCGCACGAACTCTTCCTCACGGCTCCAGATCAGCTTGACCGGACGGCCGACGGCCTTGGCCAGGGCGATGGCCTGCGGGTAGGGATTGGCCGAGTCATAGAGAAAATGCCGGCCGAAAAAACCGCCCAGCAGCGGCGAGTGCAGGGTGATCTGCGAAGCAGCAAGGCCGGTGCGCCTGGCGATGTCGTCACGGAACATGTCCGGTGCCTGGTTGGGCAGCCAGACCTCCAGCGAACCGTCGGGGTTGTAGCGCGCCAGGGCCGAAGGCGGCTCCAGCTGGGCGTGGTTGAGGTACTGGTTGTGGTAGGTGGCCTCGACCCGGGTCTTGGCGCTGGCCAGGGCGGCGGCCACGTCGCCTTCGTTCTCGTCGTCGCGGGCCGGGCCTTGCTGGGCGGCGAGAAAATCGCGGAACGCATCGCTGGAAAAATCGGCGGGCATCGCCCGCACCTTCGAATCGGCCGCTGCTTCCAGCCAGTCGACCTGGATCGCTTCCACTGCGCGCTTGGCGTGCCACCAACGTTCGGCGACCACGGCCACCGCGCCGGGCAACTGGTGAACGGAGTGCACACCCTTCATGGCCTTGACCTGGGCCTCGTTGCGCAGGCTGCCCACGGTCATGCCCAGGCGCGGCGCGTGCTGCACGGCGGCGTGGAGCATGCCGTCGACCTTCAGGTCGATGCTGTACAGCGCCTTGCCGGTGGATTTCTCGTAGGCATCGACGCGCCGCACCGGCTTGCCGATCCAGCGGAACTGGCTCGGGTCGCGCAGGGTGATGCTGGCCGGGTCGGGCACCGGCATATCCAGGGCACGACCGGCCAACTCGCCGTAGCCCAGGGAGCGACCGGAAGCGGCATGCAGCACCCGGCCAGGCGCGGTGGACAACTCGGCCACCGGTACGCCCAGTTGTTCGGCGCCGGCCTGCAGCAGCATGGCGCGGGCGAGGGCGCCCAGGCGGCGCATGGTCGGGTAGCTCATGCGCACCGACATGCTGCCGCCGGTGATGCGCATGCCATTCTCCATCACCACGTAGGCTTCGCCAGGCGGCGCGGCCTCGACCACGAAGGTGGCGGGATCGGCATCCAGCTCTTCACCGACGATCTGGGCCATGGCGGTGTGGGTGCCTTGTCCGCCTTCCATGAAGGGGCTGAGCAGGCGCACGGTGCCATCCGGGCGAATCTCGAGAAACGCCGGAACCTGGGTCCCGCGTTCCGCGGCGGTGGCCGTGGCGGCCAGGGCCCTGGCCGAGCCAAGCGGCAGGCCGAAACCGAGCACCAGCGCACCCACGGCGGTACCGGTCAGAAAGCGCCGGCGGGACAGGTTGACCGGCTCGTCCAGCGCCAGGTTCAGAAGTTCATTAGCGGAGTCGATGGGCTTGTTCATCAGGCGCTTTCCTTCTTGGCAGGCTGTGCGGCCAGGTCATGCACGGCGGTGCGGATGGCGTTGTAGGTGCCGCAGCGGCACAGGTTGACCATCGCCGCATCGATCTGCGCATCACTGGGCGCGGCGTTGTGCTTGAGCAGCGCGGTGGCCGCCATCACCTGCCCGGACTGGCAGTAGCCGCACTGCGCCACCTGATGTTCGACCCAGGCGGACACCACACGCTTGCCGACCTCGTCCGTTTCGATCGCCTCGATGGTGGTCACCTCGCGGCCGACCACCCCGGCCACCGGGGTGACGCAGGCGCGCACCACGTTGCCGTCCACCAGCACGGAGCAAGCGCCGCACTGGGCCAGGCCGCAGCCGTACTTGGTGCCGGTCAGGCCCAGGTCATCGCGGATCACCCACAGCAACGGCGTGTCGGCGTCGGCATCGACCTGATAGGTCTTCTGGTTGATTCGTAGTTCCATGGCTCACCTGCTGATCATCGGTTGGTGTGTCGTTGTTTTTTCTTCAGGGAGGCGCTACGAGGCGCCTCCTTGGTCAAGAAACGCGGGTAAAGGCGCGGGTACGCCAAGCCGTTACCCCGTGCGCCGGGCTGGCCGCAAGCACGTTGGAGTGGGCCGGCAGGCCCGGTGAGATAACGGGAAAATGCGAGGAGGTGTCGAGAGTGTGTGCCAGGGGCAATGCCTGGCCGGCGCTGGCGTGGGTCATGGCGGCTGGCTCCTAGTGACCGGAACTCTAGCCCAGGGGCCAAGGGTTTCCTATCCGATACCCGGCAAGCTCAGAGGATCAGGCAAGTATTCCAGAGGATTGCGCAAAAGCTGGGGGGCTTGGCTGGCTGGAGTAACCGCACAGGGTAGGGGGATGGGGCAGTTGCTCAGGAGGAGGGCGAGGAGGGAGAGCGTCGCGATGAACCATCGGGCCGCGCAACCTGTGCGCGACCCGACGGGTTTGTCCCTGCTTAGATCCGGTGGATCTGGGTGATGTGCGGCTTGCCTTTGATAGGCGCGTAGATTTCCACTACCGCTTGCCAACTTTCCGACGAGCCAGGCAGCGTCGCTTTCGATTGATAGCGATAGTTCGTGCCGTTGACGACCTGGGTCGAAACCAGTTCAGGTGTGTACTGCACACCCACGAACCCGGCCAGGGCTTCTTTGAATACTTCCTGATCCTTTGGGGTCAGTTTGTGATAAGGAGTCCATCCGCCAACAAAGTTCTCTTGAGCCGACATACGATATATCTCCATATATAAGTTCCTACTCGTCTGGCTTTTCGGAGTCCGCCCCGTTTATTGAATGGTTTCCGGAATCCATTGTGCCGGGTGGTTTTCCCGAGTGCTGTTCCTCGTGGAACAGGGCGTTTGGGAGAGCACCGGCACGTACTGCACACATCGCGCACTGCAGGCCAGCAAGTGGCGAGCGCGAATGTCGGGTCATGGAGGATGAGGTGGTAGTCGTCGGCTTCAGATCCTTGTCCCCGATAGAAACAGCCTTCGATGAACGATGACTGCCAGACCTCCATGTCTTGTCCGCAGCAGCTCTGCTTATGGGGCATGCCGCTGGATGGCCTTAAGCTATCAGGCATCGGCGGAAAGTCTGTGCGCATTTGGCTGTCCGAGCTGTAAGGCGTTGGCTATTGGCTACCAACGGCCACAGGCATTGTCGTTAGAGCGTCGATTTGCCAATGGACGCTCCGCCATCGACAAACAATGTCTGGCCAGTGATAAAGCCGCTCTGTTCCGATAACAGGAAAGCAATGGCCGCCGCGATTTCATCCGGCTGACCGAGCCTGCCCATGGGAACGCTCGCCAGGTAACGTGCTTCACCGTCGCTGCCGAGCGGATTCCCGGCGCGGAACAACTCGGTTTCCGTGGGGCCTGGAGCAACGGCGTTGACGGTGATCCCGCTGGTTGCCAGCTCCAATGCCCAGGAGCGCGTGAAGCTGACCAGCGCGGCTTTTGCCGCGGCATAGGCGGTGCGGTGCGGGATCCCCAGGATGGTCAGGCTGGAGATATTGACGATCCTTCCCCAGCCTCGATTGCGCATCCCCGGCAGCAAGGCTTGCGTTGCCTGCAAGGCGCTATGCAGGTTGATCCGCATGACTTCATCAAAATCGTCGAGCTGTACATCGCCCAATGCCTGCGGGCGCACCAGGCCAACGTTATTGATCAAGCCATCGAAGGCATAACGTGAAACCAGCCCCGGCAGCGTTTTTTCGGTCTGCTCCCGGTCGCCCAGATCGAGGGCAACAAGGGTGCCGGGAAAGTCTGGATCGTCGCTGTTGCGAGCGATGCCGACCACATGGTGGCCCGCTTGGGACAATTGGTTCGCAAGCGCACGGCCGATGCCTTTGCTGGCTCCGGTGATAAGGAAAGTACGAGTTTTCATTGCGATGCTCCAAACACCCGGCAACATCCGGGATTGGGGGAGGGGACAGGTTCATAACCAGGATGTGGTATTCGCGATGGCTGCAGTCAATGCAATACGAGGCGATTCAGGTCGGGTCCAGAAATAATCAGGAGAGCCGTTGTCGCCCCTGCCTGGATACTCTAGTGAGGCGCGCCGTGACGATAAACCACCCCTGGTGGAATTCATCTGGACTTAAAAAGCAATATTCACAGTCGGCTTTGCCGATCATTCAACCGGCTCTGAAGCAGAAATGGCTGTCTGCGTAACCCCAACTGCTTCTGGCATTCCAGCGGGGACATGCCGAACCAGCGATTGAATGCTCGGGAAAAGGTGCTGACGTCGGCGTAGCCGAGCAGTTGCGCCACGTGGGTCATGCTGATCGAGGGGATTTTCAGGTAGTTGTGCACCATTCCCTGGCGGGTCTCATCCAGCAGTCGCTGGAAGGAGGTACCTTCCTGCGCCAGGCGGCGCTGCAGTGTGCGTGGGTTTATCGCCATGCAGTCGGCAACCCGCTCGATCGTGACCCGACCGCTGGGCAACAGGTTGCGCAGCAATTGCCTGACGTAGCCCGGCATTTCGTCCGCGGCCAGGCGCTCCATGCCGCTCAGATGTTCAGCCATCAGTTGGTGCAGGGTTTCATCGGCAAGACTCAGTGGCAGCGCCAGCACCGAGGCGTCGAACAGCAGCCCGGTGTGGGCCGCGGCGAACGTCGGCGTAATACCCAGCGCCCGCCGATAGGCCGACTCATTGCCAAGGGGAGGGTGGCGAAGCAGCACCGCCTTGGGTTGCCAGTCTCCGCCTGCCAAGGTGCGCATCAGTCGCAGGCCGACACCACAGGCCAGCTCTTCTGCCTGGGGCAGTCCGGGAACGGCCTGTTCACCGGCCCGATAGCTGAGGAGTGCCATGCCGTCGACGACATCCAGGCCGATTTGCGCCGCGCCGTTGTAAAACCCGTAGTGGGTCCGCAGTTCGAACAGCGCATCACCGACGGTCCTGGTGTTGTGGATCAGGTAGAAAATATCGCCAAAGACATCGATCCCCTGGTAGAGCCCATACTCCAGGCCGAACAACGCGTTGCTGGAGCTCTGCTGGCAGAGCTCCAGCAACTCGCAGTAGCGACGGAAGGACAAGATATCTTCCGGACGGCGCAGGGATGCCGGCGGCAGGGAAGCGCAGCGCAACATATGGGTCGGATCCAGACCCTGACGGGCAGCGAATTTGTCGAAACCCGCAAGGCTGAGTGCGCGAATGAAAGGATTGATCGTCATGTTCCGCCACTTCTATTGCCGATGAGGGGGTTGCAAACGCTGCTTCCACTTTTGCGGGCTCATGCCGTTCCAGCGGTGGAAGGCCCGGGAGAAGGCGCTCAGGTCCGCGTAACCGAGCATGCTGGCCAGCTGCGTCAGGCTGATCGACGAGTCGCAGATATAGCGCGTGGCCATTGCCTGACGCGTCTTGTCCAGCAGCTCCTGAAAGCCAGTGCCTTGGGCCTGAAGATAGCGCTGCAGGGTACGCGGGCTGATCATCATGTACTCGGCGACCTGGCGTATCGTCACCTGGCCGCCGGCAAGCCGGCTGCGCAACAGTTTCTGCACGTAGGACGGCAGCTCCTGCAGCGTCACCCGGGCCAGCTCGTCGATATGCTGCTGGACCAGTTGCTGGCATCTGGCATCCGTCGGGCCCAGCGGGGTCGCCAGCAGCGACTCATCGAATACCCAGGCATTGACCGGGCTGTCGAAGCGCGGAAGCACACCCAGCAGGGCCCGGTAGGCTCCGCGGTCCGCGGCGGCAGCATGGCGCAACATCAAGGCCCGCGGTTTCCAGGCGTGCCCCAGCAAGTCATGCAGCAAGTGCGCGGCCACGCCCATGGCCAGCTCCACGGTCTGCCGCACCGAGGTCAGATCGCCGTCGGTGATGTCGTACAACAGCAGGGCACTGCCGGCCTGTCGTTCGAGACGCACTTCCGCACCATCGCTATGGACATGGAAATAACGGGTCAGCAGCGTCAGCGCTTCCCCCAGGTTGCCGGTGCTGCGCATTGCGTACAGCAGCGGCCCTAGCCCTTGCGGCCCTTGGCGCAGGCCGAACTGCAGACCGAACAGGGGATTGTTCGCACGCTGTGCGCACAGCTCGATCAAGGCATTGAACTGCACGCCGGAAAGCTGCCCGGGTAACGGGTCTGCGGGCAGCTTGACCTCAGCCAGGGCCTGGGACGGATCGAGCCCCAGGCTGCTGACAAACTCAGTGAACCCAAGCAGGGCGGTGCCTCGGACAGTAGACGTCATCTCAAGCCCTCGAGTGAGCCATGGGGCGTGGCCAGGCGCGCGGCTGCCGGCCTGACACCCGCCTGTTGCCAGAGCGCCCGAGCCGAGTCGCGTCTGGCAGGATTTGCACAATAACTGGCGCGATCTGCAAAGCTTTTACCCCTGCCGGCGACCAGACTCGAATCACCAATAACAAAAGACCTGCGTTCAGCCCGAGGCTGGATGATGGAGGTATTCGATGCGCCGGTTCCTGTCCGCTTTCCTGGTTGTCGCCCTGATCTCGGGCGCCGTCTATTTTCAGTTTCAGCCTTCGAACAAGACGATTCACCATCAACCCAAGCACCCTCCGGTTGCCAGCATCAGCGAAGCGCTCGGCCATTTCTGAGGGCGCGCACTCACACCCAAAGAGCCGTTTCCGGCGTGGGCGAACGCTCGTTCGACACGCCGGGACACAGGGCTCCATGCAAAAACATCTGCTCCAGTGTGCGGGCTGAATTGGCATTGGCCGCGCGCCCGCGTTGTTCGGCATCGACCATGCCGTAGATCAGGGTGATGAACAGTTCGCTGAAGATCGCCGCGGTAATGTCGATACGAAACACGCCTTTTTGCTGGCCGCGCAGGAAAAACGCGTCCAGCGCTTCGATGTAAGGCCGCCAGCGCGCGTCGCCGCGTTCGAAGTCGAGGAAGTCGGGGCGGTATTGCACCATCAGGAACGCCAGCAGCTCACGATGGGCCAGGTGTTCTCTGATCAAGCGGCGCAGTGCCTCCAGCGGCTCGGCGTGCTGCAACCCGGCGCTCTTGATGATCCGCTCGAGCGTGCCCTCGGCGTACGCCTCCAACTGGTGTTCCAGGTTTTCCCGTGTGCCGCAGTAGCGATGCAGTGTCGCCTTGCTTACCCCTGCCAATTGCGCCAGCTCCTTCATGGTGGCGCGCGGTCGATTGACCACCGCCAAGGTCAGCGTCTTGAGCAGATGTTCATCATGGGAAGTCGGGGTCATCACCAAGCCTCGGATGGATTTTCCGGATGGGCACCTGTGCAGGTCACTATCCAGGTTTCTGAAATATGACAAATATTACCCATATGAGACATTGTTGACTCATTGGGATTTAGAAAGTAGCATTCGAGTCGTTTTCAATCAAGCCTCGGGTGATTTATGGGCAATTTGCGTGCAATAGGGATGGCAGGCTCGTTGGCAGCAGCCATTGCGCTGGCCGGATGCGGTCCGGCGAATGAACAAGAGAGCGTGGCCGAAGTGGCGCGTCCGGTAGACGTGGTAGCGGCGGTGACCGAACCCCTGGCCCTGATCTCGGAGCTGCCGGGCAGGGTCGAGCCCATGCGTGTGGCGGAAGTGCGTGCACGGGTGGCGGGGATCGTCATGAAAAAACGTTTCGAGGAGGGGGCTGATGTAAAGGCCGGCGACCTGCTGTTCCAGATCGATCCGGCGCCGCTCAAGGCGGCGGTATCGCGGGCCGAAGGCGAGCTGGCGCGTGCCCAGTCCGCAGTGCAGGAGGCGCAGGCGCGAGTCAAGCGCTACGAACCGCTGGTGAAGATCGAGGCGGTCAGTCAGCAGGACTTCGACAGTGCCACCGCCGACCTGCGCAGTGCCCAGGCCGCGACCCGTTCGGCCCAGGCCGATCTGGAAAGCGCCCGGCTGAACCTGGGTTATGCCTCGGTCACCGCGCCGATTTCCGGCCGTGTCGGCCGCGCCCTGGTAACCGAAGGCGCTCTGGTCGGCCAGGGTGATGCCACGCTGATGGCGCGGGTTCAGCAGCTCGACCCGGTGTATGTCGATTTCACTCAGTCGGCGGCGG
The DNA here is from genome assembly GCF_024610635.1 of Pseudomonas sp. T8. NCBI lineage: Bacteria > Pseudomonadati > Pseudomonadota > Gammaproteobacteria > Pseudomonadales > Pseudomonadaceae > Pseudomonas > Pseudomonas sp. T8. The sequence goes on along the minus strand of NZ_CP102374.1, from coordinate 853,446 downwards.
ATGCGCTGCGCCTGCGGGAATTGCTCAAGGACGGAAAACTCTCCGGCGACGACAACAAGGTGCTGTCGATCCGCGTTGAAGGCACGCCTTTCGAGCGCCAGGGCTCACTGCTGTTCACCGATGTGGCCGTGGATCGCGGCACCGGGCAGATTGTCCTGCGCGGCAAATTCGACAACGCCGACGGCACTCTGCTGCCGGGCATGTACGTGCGGGTGAGCACACCCCAGGGAACGGATAACCAGGCGATCCTCGTGCCGCAGCGCGCGGTGCAACGCACCAGCGATGGCAGCGCCCAGGTGTTCGTGGTCGGCGCGGACGAGCGGGTCGAGGCGCGCGCGGTGCGCACCGGCACCATGCAGGGTTCTCGCTGGCAGATCAGTGAAGGGTTGAAGGCGGGGGACCAGGTCATTGTCGGTGGTCTGGCCGGCCTGCAACCGGGTGCCAAGGTCACGCCTAGCCAGTCGCAGGCCCAGGCTCAGTTGCCTGAGTCGAAACAGTAAGGCCGAGTTCGCCGCGAGGATTTTCCGATGTCTCAATTCTTCATCAAGCGCCCGAACTTCGCCTGGGTCGTGGCGCTGTTCATTTCACTGGCGGGCCTGCTGGTCATTTCCAAGCTGCCGGTGGCGCAGTACCCCAGCGTCGCGCCGCCGCAGATCACCATCACTGCCACCTATCCCGGCGCCTCGGCGAAGGTGTTGGTGGACTCGGTCACCACCGTGCTCGAGGAGTCGCTCAACGGTGCCAAGGGCCTGCTCTACTTCGAGTCGACCAACAACTCCAACGGCGTGGCCGAGATCGTGGTCACGTTCCAGCCCGGGACCGACCCGGACCTGGCCCAGGTGGACGTGCAAAACCGCCTGAAGAAGGCCGAGGCGCGCATGCCGCAAGCCGTGCTGACCCAGGGCTTGCAGGTCGAGCAGTCCAGTGCCGGCTTCCTGCTGATCTACGCCCTCAGCTACAAGGAAGATGTGGAGCGTAGCGATACCACGGCGCTGGGTGACTACGCCGCGCGCAACATCAACAACGAGCTGCGGCGCCTGCCGGGCGTCGGCAAGTTGCAGTTCTTCTCCTCCGAAGCGGCGATGCGCGTCTGGATCGACCCACAGAAACTGGTGGGCTACGGGCTGTCCATCGACGACGTGAGCAATGCCATTCGTGGCCAGAACGTCCAGGTGCCGGCCGGTGCCTTCGGTGCCGCTCCGGGCAGCTCCCAGCAGGAGCTGACCGCGACGCTGGCGGTCAAGGGGACCCTGGACAATCCGGATGAGTTCGGCCAGATCGTGCTGCGCGCCAACGAAGACGGCTCCCTGCTGAAGCTGGCCGATGTCGCGCGCCTGGAAGTCGGCAAGGAGAGCTACAACCTTTCCTCGCGCCTGAACGGCAAGCCGACCGTGGGCGGCGCGATCCAGCTGTCGCCTGGCGCCAACGCCATTGAGACCGCCACCCTGGTGAAGGCGCGCCTCGCCGAGCTGTCGGCATTCTTCCCCGACGACATGGAGTATTCCGTACCCTACGACACCTCGCGCTTCGTCGACGTGGCCATCGAGAAGGTGATCCACACCCTGATCGAGGCGATGGTCCTGGTGTTCCTGGTGATGTTCCTGTTCCTGCAGAACGTGCGCTATACGCTGATTCCATCGATCGTGGTGCCGGTGTGCCTGCTGGGTACGCTGCTGGTGATGTACCTGCTGGGCTTCTCGGTGAACATGATGACCATGTTCGGCATGGTCCTGGCCATCGGTATCCTGGTGGACGACGCCATCGTGGTGGTGGAGAACGTCGAACGGATCATGGCGGAAGAGGGGCTCTCTCCGGCCGAGGCCACGATCAAGGCGATGCAGCAGGTCTCCGGGGCCATCATCGGCATTACCCTGGTGCTGTCGGCGGTGTTCCTGCCGCTGGCGTTCATGGCCGGTTCGGTGGGTGTCATCTACCAGCAGTTTTCGGTATCGCTGTCGGTATCGATCCTGTTCTCCGGTTTCCTTGCCCTGACCTTCACCCCGGCGCTGTGCGCCACGCTGCTCAAGCCGATTCCCGAGGGGCACCACGAGAAGCGCGGCTTCTTCGGCGCCTTCAACCGGGGTTTCGCCCGCGCCACCGAACGCTACTCGTTCCTGAACACGAAGCTGGTGGCGCGCACCTCGCGCTTCATGCTGGTGTACGTCGGCATCATCGCCGTACTCGGCTATTTCTACCTGCGCCTGCCGGAAGCCTTCGTGCCTTCGGAAGACCTGGGCTACATGGTGGTCGACGTGCAACTGCCGCCCGGCGCAGCCCGCTCCCGTACCGACACCACCGGTGAAGAACTCGAGCGTTTCCTCAAGTCCCGCGAGGCGGTGGCCTCGGTGTTCCTGGTCTCGGGCTTCAGCTTCTCCGGCCAGGGTGACAACGCTGCGCTGGCCTTCCCGACCTTCAAGGACTGGTCGCAACGCAGTGCGCAACAGTCGGCCGAGGCGGAAATCGCGGCGGTCAACGAACATTTCGCAATGCCTGGCGATGGCTCCATCATGGCCGTGTCGCCACCGCCCATCGATGGCCTGGGCAACTCCGGCGGTTTCGCGCTGCGCTTGATGGATCGCGGCGGCCTTGGCCGCGAGGCGTTGCTGCAAGCCCGGGATACGCTGCTCAGCCAGGTCTATGGCAACCCCAAGTTCCTCTACGCGATGATGGAAGGCCTGGCCGAGGCGCCACAGCTGCGCCTGGTGATCGACCGCGAGAAGGCACGCACCCTGGGTGTGAACTTCGAGACCATCAGCGGCACGCTGTCCTCGGCTTTCGGCTCGGACGTGATCAATGACTTCACCAACGCCGGGCGTCAGCAGCGCGTGGTGATCCAGGCCGAGCAGGGCGCACGGATGACTCCGGAGAGCGTGCTCAAGCTGTATGTGCCCAACGCCAAGGGCGACCTGGTACCGCTCAGCGCCTTCGTGACCATGAAGTGGGAGGAGGGGCCGGTCCAACTGGTGCGCTACAACGGCTATCCGTCGATCCGCATCGTTGGCGACGCCGGGCCCGGTTTCAGTACCGGCCAGGCCATGGAAGAAATCGAGCGCCTGGCCTCGCAGTTGCCGGCCGGTATCGGCTACGAATGGACCGGCCTGTCCTATCAGGAGAAGGTTTCCAGCGGCCAGGCGACGCAACTGTTCGCCCTCGCCATCCTGGTGGTGTTCCTGTTGCTGGTGGCTCTTTACGAGAGCTGGGCGATCCCCCTGACGGTGATGCTGATCGTACCGATCGGCGCGATCGGCTCGGTGCTCGCGGTCATGGTGGTCGGCCTGCCCAACGATGTGTACTTCAAGGTCGGCCTGATCACCATCATCGGCCTGGCGGCGAAGAACGCGATCCTCATCGTCGAGTTCGCCAAGGAACTGTGGGAGCAGGGCTACAGCCTGCGCGACGCGGCGATCGAGGCGGCCCGCCTGCGTTTCCGGCCGATCATCATGACCTCCATGGCCTTCATTCTCGGCGTGGTGCCCCTGGCGCTGGCCACCGGTGCCGGCGCGGCCAGTCAGCGCGCGATCGGTACCGGGGTGATCGGCGGCATGCTCAGCGCGACCTTGCTGGGTGTGCTCTTCGTACCGATCTGCTTTGTCTGGGTGCTGTCAATGCTGCGCAGCAAACCGGCCCCCATCGAACAACCGGCCCTGGCCCAGGAGTGACTCCATGCGTATCTCAGCCTTTTCTACGCTTCTGATCGCCATGGCGCTGGGCGGGTGCTCGCTGGCGCCCACCTATGAACGTCCTGTCGCGCCGGTGGCCGACAGTTGGAGCGGCCAGGCCCATCAGCGGGGCAGTGCAGTCAACGAGATGGTCTGGCAAACCTTTATCGTCGACCCCGACCTGCGCCGCCTGGTCACGACCGCGCTGGACAACAACCGCTCGCTGCGCCAGACGCTGCTGGACATCGAGCAGGCCCGGGCGCAGTACCGGATCCAGCGTGCCGACCGGGTGCCGGGGCTGAACGCGGGTGCTTCGGGCAATCGCCAGAGAGTACCGGCCGACCTGTCCAACAACGGCAGGTCGGGCGTAGTCAGCAGCTATCAGGTGGGCTTGTCGCTGCCTGAATACGAGCTGGACCTGTTCGGTCGGGTGAAGAGCCTCAGCGATGCCGCGTTGCAGGAATACCTTGCCACCGAAGAAGCCGCGCGTGCTGCGCAGATCGCCCTGATCGCCGAGGTCAGCCAGGCTTACCTGATTCATGATGGCGCCCTGCGCCGCCTGGACCTGACGCAACAGACCCTGGCCAGCCGCGAGTATTCTTTCGCCCTGATCAGCCAGCGTCGCTCGGCCGGTACCGCGACCGCGCTGGACTACCAGGAGGCCTTGGGCCTGGTGGAGCAGTCCCGCGCCGAAGAGGAAAGCAATCAACGGCAGAAGCAGCAGGCGTTCAACGCGCTGGTTCTGCTGCTCGGCACCGCGGACGCCGCGAAGTCGATACCTCAAGGTGTGCGCAAGGAACCGATGCTGGTCCAGGACATCGCGCCGGGCACCCCCTCGGCGCTGATCGAGCGGCGCCCGGACATCCTCGCCGCCGAGCATCGCCTGCAGGCGCGTAACGCCGATATCGGCGCGGCGCGCGCGGCGTTCTTCCCGCGCATCAGCCTGACCGGCAGCTTCGGCACCTCCAGCGCACAGATGTCCGGTCTGTTCGATGGCGGTTCGCGCTCCTGGAGCTTCGTGCCGAACCTGTCCCTGCCGTTGTTCGACGCCGGTCGCAACAGTGCCGGCCTGAGCCTCGCCGAAGCCCGCAAGGACTCCGCCGTGGCGGCGTACGAAGGCACTATCCAGACGGCGTTTCGCGAAGTGGCGGACGCCCTGGCGGCCACCGATACCCTGCGTCGGGAAGAGGCGGCCCGGCGCGCCCTGGCCGACACCAGCAGCGAGTCGCTGAAGCTGGCCAAGGCCCGGTATGAAGGGGGCGTGGACAGTCACCTGCGTTATCTGGACGCCCAGCGCAGCAGCTTCGTCAACGAGACGCTGTTCATCGAAGCCAGCACTCAGCGGCAGATTGCCCTGGTCGACCTGTTCCGCTCCCTGGGCGGGGGCTGGCCGTCTGCACGACACCAGGCCGAGCAGGCCAGCAGATAAGGGTCGGCAATAACTTCCTGGGTTGGCGCATCCAACCGAGCTTTAGCCCCGTGGACCTTCAGGTCGCGGGGCTTTTTTTGGCCTGCGCCATGGCTGGAGAATGGGGCAGTAGAGCGGGGCAGCGATGTCGATTGATAAGCCTGGAGCAGGCTACTTGGGGCTCACCGCCGCGGCTGCGCCATGCAGGAACATCTGTTCCAGCACGTTGGCTGAATTGGCGCTGGCCGCGCGACCGCGGCGTTCGGCATCGATCATGCCGAAGACCATGGTCAGGAACAGTTCGCTGAAGACCGCAGCGGTGATGTCGATGCGAAAGGCGCCCGCTTGCTGGCCACGCAGGAAGAACGCATCCAGGGCATCGATGTAGGGTTGCAGGCCTGTAGCTTCACCATTTATGCCGAAGGTGTCGGGGCGATACTGGAACAGCAGGAATACCAGCATTTCGCGGTGCGCCGGGGCCAGGTGTTCGTTAATCAGGCCACGCAGTGCTTCCTGAGGTTCATCCTGCTGCAGATTGGTGGCAGCGATGATCCGGTTGAGCACCGTATCGCCGTGGCTTTCCAGGATCTGCACCAGATTGTCGCGAGTGCCGCAGAAGCGGTGCAGGGTGGCCTTGCTCACCCCGGCGGATTCAGCCAGTTCCTTGAGCGTCGCCCGAGGGTGGTCGACAATGGCCAGCGCCAGCGCCTTGATGAGTCGTTCGTCTTGAGGGGTCAGGGACATCAGTCGGTCTCGGATCAAATTTCAATGGCTGGTATTGTGCAGGAAAAGCTCATTGCTTCAACGAAAAGCGATGAAGATACTTCATCTGAGACATTATTTCCTCAGGCAATCCATGAGGAAATCTCTCTTCTCGTTCCCGTACCCGTCACCGCGCACTGACCTCCAGGGCGCGGTTTCGCCGCGGCTGGACAATCGCCATGGTCAGGTTTTTTGAGCGTCATGATCTGCATATTCTGTGGCGTGATCTGCAAAGCTTTTGCCTGTACCAGCCCCCAGAATCGAAACCCTCAATAACAAAAGACACTACATTTGGCCCCGGCCGAATGACGGAGGTTTTCGATGCGCCCATTCCTTTTTTCCTGCCTGGCCGTGACGCTGGTTTCACTCGCCGTCTACTCCATTCACTCGTTTTACTCGCTGGCTTCCTTTGGCTCTGTGGCTTCGGGGGCCGCCGCCAGCTCCCCGCAGAATTACCCCGTTGCCAGCATCGGCGAAGTCTTCAGGAACTTTTGACGACCAGGGCCCCATGAGCCCACGAGCGCATGCGCGGCGACAGCCCCGATGAAATGCACAACACCCGTTCGCAGTCCTGGTAATACCAATTAAGGATCTCCCATGTGCGACCTGATCCACTTCCGTCTCGAAGGCAGCCTGGCCTTGATCGGCCTGTCCCGTCCGCCGGTCAATGCACTCAGCCAACCGCTGCGCGCCGCCATCATTGAGGCGTGCGAGCGCGCGGCGGCTGACATCAGGGTGCAGGCCATCATTCTTTATGGCGAGCATGGCCTGTTCAGTGCCGGTGCCGACATCGGCGAATTCGGCACCGAGGCCTGTTTTGCCGAGCCGGACCTGCCCAGCACCCTGGTCCGCCTGACCGAAATCCCCAAGCCCCTGGTTGCCGCCATGGGCAAGCTGGCGCTGGGCGGCGCCCTGGAGCTGGCCCTGGCCTGCGGATACCGGATGGGGGAGCCGGGCACCCGGGTCGGCCTGTCGGAAATCAACCTGGGCCTGCTGCCCGGGGCGGGCGGGACCCAGCGCCTGCCCAGGCTGATCGGTGCCGAGTCGGCGCTGAACCTGATTCTTTCGGGTGAACAGATAGACGCCGAACGCGCCCGCATGCTGGGTATCCTCGACCGCATCGCCAGCAGCGCCGAGCAGTTGCTCGATGAGGCATGCGCTTATGCCAACGAGTTGATCGAGTGCGGTGCACCGGCGCGCCCGGCGGAGGCCTGGCCGAAGCCGGCCGAGGACCTGCCGGACGACTTCCTCGCGCGCTACCGCGCCGAGCACGAACCTCGCTGGAAAAGCCGCCTGGCCCCGCGCCTGGTGCTCTCGGCGCTGGAGGCCGCCTGCCTGTTGCCGCTGGAAGAGGGGCTCACCCGCGAGTTGGCGCTGTTCAAGCAGGCCGAAGCGTCCCGCCAGTCGAAGGCGCTACGCCATGTGTTCTTCGCTGAGCGCGAGGCCGGGCGCGTTCCAGGTATCGGGCCGGACATTACCCCGCGCAAGCTGGACAAGGTCGCGGTCATCGGCGCCGGCCCCCTGGGTGCCGGCATTGCCATGAGCTTTGCCGACGTCGGTATCCCCGTGGCCCTGCTTGAGCCCGAGGGTGGCGCGCTGGATCGCGGCCTGATGCAGATCCGCAAGCTCTACCAGGCCAGCGTCAAGCACGGAAAAATGAGCGCCGCACAGCTGCAGCAACGCATGGACCTGCTGTTCGGCACCCTTGACTACGAAGATCTGGCCGACGCCGACCTGGTTATTGAAGCGCTGTACGAGAAGCCGGGCGTCAAGCGGCAGGTGTTCCTCAGCCTGGAACAGGTCTGCAAGCCAGGCGCGATTCTCGCAACCAGCACGTCGTCGCTGGATATCGATGCCATCGCGGCGAGCCTCGGTCGTCCGCAGGATGTGATCGGCCTGCATTTTTTCAGCCCGGCCAATGTCATGCGCCTGGTGGAAGTCGTGCGCGGCAAGGCCACCGCGCCAGAGGTGCTGGCCAGCGCCATGCAGATCGCCAAGCGGATCGGCAAGCTGCCGGTGATCTCCGGCGCCGGCCAGGGTGCTATCGGCGAGCGCATGCTCGAGCCCTATGCACGCGAAGCCCATCGCCTGGTACTGGAAGGCGCAACGCCGGCGCAGGTCGATAGCGTACTCACAGGCCTGGACTTGAACATGGGAGTGTTCAGCATGCTGGACCTGGCCGGCATCGACGTGAGCTTCCTGACGCGCGACGCCAATCGCGCCGCCACGGCCCATGATCAGAGCTACTGCTGCATCGCGCAGGAACTGTGCGCCCTGGGACGCTACGGGCAGAAGACCGGGCGGGGTTTCTACCTCTACGAGGGCCAGAACCGCCAGGAAGACTACGAGGTAACCGCGCTGGCAGAACAGCTTGCCGGTGAGCTTGACGTTCCCCGGCGCGCGATCGAAGACCTGGAAATACATGATCGCTGCCTGTTCATGCTGATCAACGAGGGCATCCAGCTACTGGACGAGGGTATCGCCCTGCGGGCCAGCGACATCGATCTGGTGTGGATCAACGGCTACGGTTTTCCCGCCCATCTTGGCGGCCCGCTGCATTACGCCGAGCAACTGGGGCTGGACCAGGTGCTTTGCGGCATCCTCCACTATCGCCAGGCTCTCGGTGAGTACGGCCAGATGTGGTTCCGCCCGGCGGCGCTGCTGGAGCGCCTGGTCGCCGCTGGCAAGACCCGCATCGAACGAATCTGAAGATTCCCCCTTTCTCCGGGGGAGGGCGAGGCCTGGGGGCGACCACGCATCAACCTCAGCCTGGCCCGATCCCGAAGAAAGAGGGTCCAACCTGCCTGCACAACACCCTGTGCATTGTCCGCGCAAGACGTGCCGCCATTCTTTATCGAGGTGTACCGATGAGTCACGATTTCGCCCAGAACTTTTCCCTCGCCGACCGGACCGTGCTGATCACCGGCGCGTCGAGCGGCATCGGTGCGCACCTGGCGCGGATTGCCGCTCGCGCCGGTGCCCGCGTGGTACTGGCGGCGCGGCGCCTCGATCGGCTCGAGCAAGTGGCCAGGGATGTCGAGTGGGAGTGCGCCCAGGTGCTGTCGGTCGCTCTCGACGTCACCGATCGGGCCAGCGTCGAGGCAGCTTTCGACGCTGCCGAGGCGCGTTTCGGAGTGGTCGATGTGGTGCTCAACAACGCTGGCATCGGTAACGGCCAGCGCCCGCTGGAGATCAGCGAAGAGGAATGGCGCGCCATGCTGGCGACCAACCTGGACGGCGTCTGGCGGGTGGCCCAGGTCGCCGCGCAACGGCTGGCCAAGGCCGGGCGTGGTGGCAGCATCGTCAACATCGCGTCGATACTCGGGCTGCGCGTCGGCATTGGCTACAGCCATTACTGCGCCGCCAAGGCCGGCGTGGTGCAACTGACCAAGTCACTGGCGCTGGAGCTCGCGCGCTACCGGATCCGGGTCAACGCCATTGCCCCGGGCTACTTCAAGACCGAGATGAATGCCGCGTTCTTCGAGAGTGACAAGGCCAAGAGCTACATCCGTGACCTGATTCCCATGCGCCGCCTGGGCCAGCTTCATGAGCTGGAGGGACCGTTCCTGCTGCTCGCCAGCGATGCCGGTGGGTTCATGACCGGGAGCGTACTGGCCGTGGATGGAGGCCATCTGGTCAGCAGCATTTGATAGGCCTGTTGATGTTCGAACAGGACTCAGTGACTGGCCACCAACAGTGCCAGCGCCTTGCAGGCTGTCTCGGTTTCGCTCTCCAGGCGCGCCAGGTCGTCATGGGCGGACCAGGCAATGATCAGGCCATCGACCAGGTGAATGAGCAGGCGGCTTGCGGCCTGTAGAAAGGGCTTTTCGAGCTGCGCCCCCATGGCGCGCTCCAGGGCCTGCTCCGTTGCTTCTATAGCAACCGAGTAGATCTTGTTCGCCAGCTCGGGATTGTTGCGCATCGCCCAGAAAAACAGCTCGGTTTGCGCCCTGGCCACGTCGGGGTGGCTGGTAAGCCAGGCAATCAATTGGCGAAGCACCTCGGCAGCCTTTTCCGCGGCCGTGGTACCCGTGGGTACGTGTTCCAGGGCTTGATGGGGCAGATCGAAAAGCGACTCATAGACCGCATAGAAGAGGTCGTCCTTGGTGTGGAACACGTAGTGCAGCGACGCCAGCGGGCAGCCGGCGGCAGCGGCGATGCGCCGCGTGGTTGCATTGGCGACCCCGTGTTCGGCAATGACCTTGACCGTCGCCTCGACGAAATCCTGCCTGCGTAATTCAGCACCCATTCTGGCCATGGATCAGCAATCTCCCCTAGTGCGCTCGCGCCGTACCTGCGGCTTTGGCGGTGTCAGTGCTGGCGGATGCTACAGCAAGCGCTCCGAGCGCGTCAGGGCCTGCGGAGCATCACAGTGATGTGTATGCCTGTTTGAACCAATTTAGGTAACAAGTGTTTCGTGAATTCCCATTCTGGTGCGATCCGACGAAACAAACCGCGGCAGGGCAGGACAGCATTTCGTCCGCCGAATCCATTGCCCGAACTTAAACACTTGATACAAAAAGAGAAATCCAAAGCCATGGAATCTTGGCATCAGGTTTGCCTCTTGATCAATGGACTTGGTCATTTGATCAAGTCAGTTGACTAGATTAGCCCAGGCAACGTGTTGCGGCTTTCCCGGAGCGCACGCTGCCGCTCGAGGCCCATGAGGATCTTCCAATGAAAGACGTGATTGAGTACCCGGGCGCCGGGATTTCCATCGGTGGTGGAACCAGGCAACTGATCCTGGCATTGGCCGTATCGGCTGTCATGTGCAGCGCTCAGGCAGCGGACAAGGATCCGGCGTCACTGGGCAGCAAGCTGACGCCCTTGGGCGGGGAGGTCGCGGCCAGCGCCGATGGGGTGATCCCGGCCTGGACGGCGCCGGGCCCGCAGGCGGTTGGCTGGAGCCATGGCCAGCCGCGGGGCCAACACTGGAAGTTCAAGGGCGACAAGCCACTCTTCAGCATCGATTCGAGCAATGTCGCGAAATACGCGAGCAAGCTCTCTCCTGGCCAGGTGGAACTGTTCAAGAAGATCCCGGGGTATCGCATGGACGTGTACCCGACCCGTCGCAGCTGCGGCGTACCGGATTTCGTCGCGGACAACACCAAGAAGAATGTCGGCTTCGCCAAGCTGGACGCCGATGGCCTGGCACTGCAGGAAGCCTACGTACCCGGCATTCCGTTCCCGTTCCCGAGCAACGGCGCCGAGGTGATGTGGAACATGAAGATGCGTTACCGGGGCGTTGGCTTTGAAATGTCCAAGACCGTTTCCGGCATCTCGCCACGCAAAGGCAGTGAGGACTGGCTGCGTACCTCGACCGACTGGTTCATGTATACGCCGTGGGGAGAAAAGGGCAGCGCGTTGTTCTCTTCGGTCGATCGCCTGGAAGTCGCCACCTACTTCTCCTACTACGATCCCGCCGCCCTTGCCGGGCAGGCCGGCGTGGTGACGACCAAGGCTGGCGAGCAGGCCAGCACCTTCTATTACTTCCCCGGTCAGCGCCGTGTGCGTCGCATGCCGGCCTATTCCTATGACGCGCCGCAAATCGGCCTGGACAACCAGTACACCATCGATGAGTCGAACGTGTTCTTCGGGCCGATGGATCGCTTCGACTGGAAGCTGGTCGGCAAGCAGGAGTTGCTGGTGCCTTACAACGCCTTCGGCCCCTACGACAACTTGGCGAAAATCGAGGATGTGGCCAAGCGTGATTACATCGCCCCCGAATCCCGCCGCTATGAATTGCATCGCGTCTGGGTGGTCGAGGCCACCGTGCGTCCGGGCATGCGCCACCAGGCACCGAAGCGCCTGTTCTATATCGATGAGGACAGCTGGAACGCCCTGATGGCAGTCGATTACGACAAGCAGGGGCAAATCTGGAAAGTCCGTGAAGGCTACACCATTCCTGTCTACGAGACCGGTACCTGCGACATGGAAGCCCAGGCGCAATACAACCTGGTCGACGGTCGCTACCTGTACGACATGACCTCCATAGGCGTGGGCAAGAACGACCACCGCTGGCTCACCGAAAGTACCGGCAACCCGCGACTCAAGCGTGACTTCTATACCTCCGACAATCTGCGCGCCACCAGCGAACGCTAACCGCGGCCTATCGAGAACTGACATGAAAAGAATAATTACCAAAGCCTCAGGTCTTGTCATTGCGTGTGCAACCCCTCTGGCGATGGGGTTCACGTTTGAAACCGAAAACATCCGGGGCTCGTTCGACTCCACCATCGCCATGGGCATGGGCCTGCGTACCGAGTCCCCAGGCTGCAACCTGATCACCAGTGGCGCCAGCGGACACCATCCGCCCAGCGGCTGCCTGTCGCCCAGCGCGGGCATCGGCGACCAGGGCAACATGAACTACGACAAGGGCGACCTGTTCACCAACTACCTCAAGGGCACCCATGAGCTGCTGCTGAAGTTCCCCGAGGACTACACCTTCATGGCGCGCGGCAGCTGGATCCGTGACTTCGCCGCGACCGACACCAGCGGTGCGTTGTCGGCCACCAGCCCGGAGAGCGTGGGCAGCGACGGCCTCACCAGCAGCGCCCGCGACGATCTCAAGTTCAAGGCCCGCCTGCTGGACCTGTGGGTGAGCAAGAGTTTCGATGTCGGCGAGCAGCACGTCCGGGCCAGGCTCGGCAACCAGGTGATCAACTGGGGCGAGAGCCTGTTTGCCGCCGGCGGCATCAACAACACCAACTCCTACGATGTCATGGCCCTGTCGCGGCCGGGCACCCAGCTCAAGGAAGCCTTGTTGCCAGCGCCGATGCTGAGCCTCGCTTCGGGCCTGGGGGCTGGCGTCAACATCGAGGCTTACTGGCAGTTCGGCTGGAACAAGAGCGAGATGCCGCCCGTGGGCAGCTACTGGTCCACCACCCATGCGCTGGGCGAGGGCAGGGGGGCTTATGGGTACGACGAAAAGGACGCCCGCGACAGCGGCCAGTGGGGTATCTCGCTGCGCTGGCAGCCCCAGGACAGCGACCTGAACCTCGGCCTCTATGTGATGCGTTATCACGACAAGCTGCCGTCCCTGACCATGCAGGTGCTGGACCCGGACACCTTCGCCCTGGCGCAGAAGTGGGAGTACCCGGAAGACCGCATGCTCTATGGCATCAGCGCCAACATGCCGATCGGCGACTGGGCCGTGGGCACCGAGCTGTCGTACCGCCCCAAGGATGCGGTACCGCTCAACCCGGTGATCGATGCCTGCACCAGCAACGGTGGCAAATGCTGGAAGGATGAGAAGAAGTTCCAGTGGCACCTGACCGGTATCTACAGCCTGACCCCGTCCAACTCGCCGAGACTGCTCGACTTCACCGGCGCCAGCACCGGCACGCTGCTGACCGAATTGGTCGTCGTCAAATACCCGGGCTTGCATGACAACTACAACGGCGAACCGATCTCCGCCGGCTTGAACACCTGGCAGCTGGATCCGGCCACGGCGCCGACGGCCAAGGGCAACAAGACCTCTTCGGGGATAAGCCTCGACTTCAGCCTGACCTACGACAACACGCTGATCCCGGGCTGGCAGGTCACGCCGGGGGTGTTCTATTCGCAGTCGCTCAAGGGCCGCACGCCCAACCTGTCGGCGACCTTCACCGAGGATGCCAGCAGCATGAACCTGTACCTCAACTTTGTGCGCAACCCGGCGAGTTGGCAGGTTTCCTTCAACTACGCGAAGTTCTCGGGGGGCAAGACTCCCTACGACCAACTGTTGCGTGACCGCGACTACGTCGGTCTTGTGGTTTCCCGAACCCTGTGAGGCGTGCAGTGAACAGTTCCGTAAAGATGTCGGAGAAAAAGGTGCGTGGCGTGCTGCCACGCATCGAGCAGTGGTTGTTTACCCATCGTCTGCTGACGCTGGTGAGCCTGGGTGTCTTCACCCTGGCCATGGCCTGGTTCGCCGTGCAGTTGCGCATGGAGGCCGGCTTCGAAAAACAGCTGCCGATCGGTCACGAATACATCGAAACCTTCGAGGCCTATCGCAACGACCTGCTGGGGGCCAACCGCCTGACGGTGGTGGTCAAGGCACGCCAGGGCACGATCTGGAGCAAGGAGGGACTCAAGCGCCTGTACGACGTCACCCAGGCGCTGATCTTCCTGCCCAATGTCTCGCGCAGCAGCGTGCGCTCGTTGTGGACACCCAATGCCTTCGTCAACGAGATCACCGAAGAAGGTTTCCGTGCCGATCCGCTGGTGCCGGGCACGGTTACCCCGGAAAACCTCGATGAGGTGAGCATTGCGATGATCGCCGACTCAGCGGCCCAGGGCGGCTTCATCGGTACCCTGGTCGCCCGTGACCAGAGCAGCGCGATGATCACCGTCGACCTCAATGAGTTCGATGCCAACGGCGAGCATCTTGACTATGTGGCCTACAACCGGGTGCTGGAGCAGCAGATCCGCGAGAAATTCGAGGACGGCGACTTCGACATCCAGATCATCGGCTTCGCCAAGCAAATCGGCGATATCGCCGACGGGGCTTCGGCGGTACTGGAGTTCTGTCTGCTGGCTCTGCTGCTGACGGCGCTCGCGGTCTACTGGTACTGCCACTCGCTGCGCTTCACCCTGTTGGCCCTGGGCTGTTCGCTGGTGTCGCTGGTCTGGCAATTCGGCAGCCTGCGCCTGCTCGGTTACGGTCTTGACCCGCTGGCGGTGCTGGTGCCGTTCCTGGTATTCGCCATCGGCGTGTCCCATGGCGTGCAGCAGATCAACTTCATCGTCCGCGAAATCGCCTGCGGCAAGTCCATCGAGAGCGCGGCGCGTGCCAGCTTCCGCGGTTTGCTGATCCCTGGCACGCTGGCCCTGGTGACGGCGTTCGTGTCCTTCGTGACCCTGCTGCTCATCCCGATCCCGATGGTCCGCGAGCTGGCGATCACTGCGTCGCTTGGGGTGGCCTACAAGATCATCACCAACCTGGTGATGCTGCCGGTGGTGGCCTCGATGTTGCGGGTCGACGGCGGTTATGCCGCCGCCGAGGAGCTTTCCCGCCAGCGCCGGGCCCGCTGGTTGCGAGGCTTTGCCCGACTGGCCGAATGGCACAACGTGCGCTGGGTGTTGGGCATGGCCTTGCTGATCTTTCTCACGGCGGCCTGGCAGAGCCATGACCGGGTCGTCGGCTCCCTGCAGGCCGGGGCCCCGGAGTTACGCGAGGAAGCCCGCTTCAATCGCGACGCGGTGGCCATCGCCAGCAACTACGACATCGGCCTGGACTGGCTCAGCGTGGTCTTCGAGGTCGTTCCCGACACGTCCGGCGCAAGCCCGGCGGACGCCTGCGAAGACGTTGCCCTGGGCCAATATCAGGATCGTTTTGTCTGGGCCATGCAGGGCGTGCCCGGGGTGCTGTCAGTGACCTCGTTCTCCAACAGCATGCGCCAGTTCAACGAGGGCTATAACGAGGGCAATCCGAAAATGAACGCGGTGCCCATCGACCCGGCGAACTACTCATCGATGGCGGCCGAGGTGGCCCGTGTCCCCGGGATGATGCGCCCCGATTGCAGCATGACCGCCGTGCACCTGTTCCTGGCGGACCACAAGGCCACGACCATCCACCGGGTGATTGCCGCCGCCAAGGCGTTCCGCGCTGAGTTCAAGCAGCCCGGCGTGAGCGTGCGCCTGGCGTCCGGCAACGCCGGGGTGATTGCCGCGATCAACGAGGAAGTGGAGCGCAGCGAGCTGCCGATGATGCTGTACGTCTATGGCGCCATCGCTCTGCTGGTGTTTGTCGTCTACCGCGACTGGCGCGCGGTCCTGGTGTGCTGCCTGCCCCTGACCCTGGGCACCTTCATCGGCTACTGGTTCATGAAGGAGCTGCAGATCGGCCTGACCATCGCGACCTTGCCGGTGATGGTATTGGCCGTCGGCATCGGCGTGGATTACGCCTTCTACATCTACAACCGCCTGCAACTGCACCAGGCCCTCGGCCAGCCGATCACCAAGGCGGTCGAGCATGCGTTGCTGGAGGTCGGGGTAGCGACCATCTTCACTGCGATCACCCTGGCAGTGGGGGTGGCGACCTGGGCGTTTTCCGACCTCAAGTTCCAGGCCGACATGGGCAAGCTGCTGGCCTTCATGTTCCTGGTCAACATGGTCATGGCCATGACCGTGCTGCCAGCGTTCGCCGTCTGGCTCGAGCGGGTATTTCCGCGCCGGCGCCCCGTGCGCATGATCGGCGCCCTGGCGCACTGAGGAGAGCACTATGCGAAACCTGATTTGCCTCATGGCGACCCTGTTCGCCAGCGCGCTACCGCTGGCCACAGTGCAAGCCGCACCGGTACAGCCAGTACCGGCGACCCGGACAGCCAACGCCACGGCGGCCACCATGCTGGGTGCCAGCTGGGCCCAGGAACGCCTGGTCGCCGTTGGCGACCATGGCACGGTGTTGCTGTCCGACGACAAGGGCCACAGCTTTCATCAGGCGGCGGCCGTGCCGCTGTCCACGCCCCTGACCGGTGTCTCGTTCATCGACGCCAGGCAGGGATGGGCGGTCGGCCACTGGGGCGCGATCCTCGCCAGCACCGACGGCGGTGACAGCTGGCAGCTGCAGCGGCTGTCCAGCGCCGAGGATCGGCCGTTGTTTGCCGTGCATTTCTTCAATCCCAGGCAGGGCGTCGCCGTGGGCCTGTGGTCGCAGGTGCTGACCACCGACGACGGCGGCCTCAACTGGAGTGAGCAGAAGCTGCAGGCACCGCCTGGAGCGAGTCGCGCCGATCTGAACCTGATGGGGCTTTTCGCCGACCACCAGGGGCGCCTGTACGCCACCGCCGAGCGCGGCCAGGTGCTGCGCTCCGATGACCAGGGCAAGCACTGGCGCTACCTGGATAGCGGTTATGCCGGCACCCTCTGGACGGGAGCGGTGCTGGCCGATGGGTCGCTGCTGGTCGGCGGCCAGCGGGGCACGCTGTTGCATGGCTCCGCGGACGGACTGAGCTGGAAACGCGTACCCCTGAAGAGCAAGAGCTCGGTAACCGGCATCGCGGTAGCGGGGCAGCAGGTCGTCGTGGTCGGCCTTGATGGGCTGATGGTGAGCAGCAGCGACGGCGGGCTGAACTTCCAGGAACAGCAGAGTGCCGAGGGTGTTTCGCTGACGGCTGCGCTGTTGAACGGCAACGGCTCGCCCATCCTGTTTTCGCGACGGGGTGTGGTGTCCATGCAAGGCCAGGAGGAGGGGACGATACACCCGAGTGAGTGAGTCCGCGGTACCTGTTCCAGGTGGACCGGCGCGGCGCTTCAGGCGTCGAGCCAGGTCCTGATCTTCATCCTTTAAGGGGCCCGTGCAGTACTCCACTCCAGGCGTGGCCCCTTCTTTTTAAGCCTTGCCAGGTAGGGCTTTTCTGCCTGTGTCGACGAGGGCCCAGGCTCTTTTTCCGGTCTGCTTTCGCGGACATTTCGCGCTTGTAGATTGCCCGTTCATGCACCCGCGATTAATTTACGTAACACATGTTGCGCTAAATAAATCACCTTGTTAGAGTCGATCTCAAATAACAAGACGCAGGAGGTTGCACATGAAAGCTCGCATCACTGGATCGCGCTCGGGAGCACTTCCCGGCGGATCGCTCGGCTTCGATCGTCCCGGCGCGCGTCGCGCGGCGGCTCGCAACACGTTCTCGCTGGAGGTGCTCTGATGATCTCGCTCAAGCCCACCCTGACCTTGCCCGCTGCCGGGCTGTCCGGTTTCGAAACCCCGCTGAGCGAGGAAGAAGCTGCGATCCAGGCTTCCGTGCATCGTTTTGCCAAGGACGTCTTGCGGCCGCTGGGTCGCGAGCTCGATCGCATGAGTTCCGAGGAAGTCGTCGCCCCAGGCTCGCCTTACTATTCGTTGTTCGGCGAGTTCGCCAAGCTGGGACTCGACCCGGCACTGCTGGCGGAGCTGCCGCCGGAGATGGCGGTGCGGATCGAGTCGCTGATCGGCGAAGAACTCGGCTGGGGCGATGCCGGCCTGGCGGTTTCTCTCGGCTGCGCCGGCTTTCCGCTGCAGATGGCCGTCGCCGCCGGTAATACCGAACTGATAGAGCTTTGCCAGGGGCGGATCGGCTGCTGGATGGCCACCCAGCCCGATCGCGGCAGTGACAACCAACTCTTCGATATAGCGCGCGACTGGCCCGCGGGGCAGCAGGCCAATATCGGCAACCTGACCGCCAAGGTGGTCGGCGACGAGATCATCATCAACGGCCAGAGTTCGGCCTGGGTCTCCAACGGTGCGGTGGCGCAGGTGGCTTTCGGCTTGATGTGCGCCGATTACGGGGATGGTTTCTACGACCGTGACGGCTTGCCCCATGGCATTGCCGTCATCATCCCGCTGGATCTCAAAGGCGTGTCCAAGGGTAAGCCGCTGGACAAGATCGGTCAGCGCTCTCTGCCCCAGGGCGAGATCTATTTCGACAGCGTACGGGTGCCCCGGCGCTACGCCATCGCCGAGCGCGATGCTTATTACGGTGCCGTCAGCTCCTCCTGGTCCTATGCCGGTACGCACATGAGCCAGGTGTTCACCGGCGTCGCCCGGGCGGCCTTCGAATATGCGCTGCAGTACTGCCACGAGCGCCGGCAGGGCGGGCGGATGTTGATCGACCACCAGATGACCCGCCTGCGCCTCGGCGAAATGCTGCGCCGGGTCGAAATCGCCCGCGCAGTCGCCCGGCGTTCGCTGAGCTTCGCGCGCCTGTCACCGCAGACCCACCCTTACGCCACTGCCTCCGCCAAAGTCACGGTGACCGAAGAAGCGATGGCCGTGGTCGAGGAAGCCTTCCGCCTGTTCGGCGGTAACGGCACCACCCGTGAATACCCGATCGAGAAATTGTTGCGCGACACACAGTCCGCGCTGATCGAGGACGGCGAGAACCGTGTCCTGACCATGCGCCTGGGGCTGCTGGCCCAGCAGCTCTACGCCGAAGGCTGGGCGAACAACTGATCCTGAAGGATCCCCCGGCAACACTCATCCAATAACAACAATGAGGAACACTCCAATGGCTAAATATCCTGTCGTTGTCTATGGCGCCAGTGGTTACACCGGCATGTTGATGATGGACTGGTTGATCGACCAGAACATTCCGTTTACCGCGGTCGCACGTAACGCCAGCCGTGCCCAGGAAATGATGGCGCAACGTGTCGTCGGACTAGAGTCGGCCACTTACGAAATCCTCGAGTGCCCGCACGAAGTCCAGGCTCTGAGCGCCGTGTTCAAGGGCGCGCGCGTGGTCTGCAACACGGTCGGCCCATTCGTCAATTTCGGGTTGACGGCCGTCGAGGCGGCGTTGAATGCCGGCTGCCACTACCTGGATCCGGCCGGCGAGCAGCAGCATATCCTTGCCCTGCGCGATCAGTTCGGCGAAAAATTCCGTCAGGCCGGGCTGCTGCTTTCTCCCTCTCTTGCCTACATGTACACCTTCGCTGAAATTGCCGCCGAACTGGCGCTGGAAACCCCGGGGGTCGACTCCCTGGAAACCGCGACCCTGACCCGCGGGCCTCGTGGCCGTGGTGCCGGTGTCACCGTGGGATCGACCGCCACGATTTTCGAGGGCTGCCGCCATGACTCCTTTTACCTGTGGGAGAAAGAGCTGGTCATGTACGCCCCCAATGCCAGCTTCAATGTCGTTTCGCCCGACCTCATGGAGTCGGTGTTCTGCCTGCCCTGGGGCGGCACTTCGCTGCCCGTGTACTTCGAGCGCGACGCACGCGTTCGCAGCTGCATGTCCTGTGTCGGTTTCTACGACAACCCGGTGATGAAAGTCGTCCATGGACTGAACGAGAAGTGGGACGCTGAATACAAACACTTGCCCAAGGAACAACAGGACGCCGTCATCCAGAGCCTGGTGAGTTCGACAACGCCGAGCATGCCCCCTCGTGAACGCGGCACCTTGCAGCGCACCGTGGACTTCGCCATCGGCCGCGGTCAGTTGACGGCGGTGCGTGCCACCGTGCACGGCATCACCCCCTACATCGCCACCGGCGCCCTGCATGCCGCGGCAGTGACCAAGCTGCTGGACAACGACACCGCCAAGGTCGGTTTTGCCTCGGCCTCGAAGGCTTTCGGCCATCGCTACCTGCTGGGTTTCCTCGAGCAGCGTGGCCTGGCCCGCGCAACCATCACCCAACTCTGAAGTGACAGACATGGCGATTATTGATTTCTTCGACCGTGGCTGGCGGATCAATCCGCAGGGCGCGGCTTATATCCAGGACGATCGGGTGTTCACGTTCACCGAAGTCCGCGATCGGTCATGCCGTATCGCCAACGCCCTGTTGGCCGAGGGTTTGCCCAAGGGCACCAAGGGGGCGATCTGGTCAACCAACGATGTGGTGGGCTGGACCTGCACGCTGGGACTCTGGCGCGCCAACCTGTGCTGGATTCCCGTCGGCGCGCGCAACAGCGCCGAAGAGAACCGCTACGTGCTCGATGCGTTCGACTGTGAGGTGTTGTTCTTCCAGAAGGAGTTTGCCGCGGTCATCGACTCGCTGCGCGCGAGCCTGCCGAAGATCAGGTTGTGGATCTGCCTCGACGGCGACCTGCCCGGCGCGACTTCTCTTTCGGCCTGGAGCGATGCCCAGCCGAGCAGCGTGCCCCAGGTCGACTATGACATGGACGACGTGGTGGCGATCTCGCCCACGGGGGGAACCACGGGGATGCCGAAGGGGGTGATGAACACCCATCGGAGCGTGCAGACGTTCTGTGCCCACTTCATGATCAACTTCCCTTATGAAGACGAGCATCGTCCCGTCAACCTGGCGGCGGCGCCGATGACCCATACCGCCGGCACGCTGTCCCTGCCGTGTTCCGCGCGGGGCGGCACCGTGGTGGTGATCACCAAGCCGGATCCGGCGCTGATGCTGGCGATGATTCCCAAGTACAAGGTCACCGAGACCTTCCTGCCGCCCACGGTCATCTATCGCCTGCTGGATGTGCCCGATCTGGCGCAGAAGGTCGATTTCAGCTCGCTGAAATACTTCCTCTACGGCGCGGCGCCGATGTCGGTGGAGAAGCTCAAGCAAGCGATCGAGACCTTCGGCCCGGTGATGGCGGGTGGCTACGGCCAGACCGAAGCGCCGGCATCGATTTCCAACCTGCCGCCGAGCGAGCACCTGCATGGCGGCCAGCTGGCGTCGGACGAGCGGCTGTCTTCGGTGGGGCGTCCCAATCCGCTGATCCGGGTCGAGATCATCGACGACGCGGGCAATATCCTGGCCCAGGGCGAAACCGGCGAGATCTGCGTGCGCGGCGACCTGGTGATGAAGGGGTACTACAAGGCCCCGGAAAAGACCGCCGAAACCATCATCGATGGCTGGCTGCACACCGGCGATATCGGCCACCTCGACGCCAATGGCTACCTGCACATCACCGATCGCAAGAAGGACATGATCATCTCGGGTGGCTTCAACGTCTATCCGAGCGAGGTCGAGCAGGTGCTCTGGGCCCACCCGGCGGTGCAGGACTGCGCGGTGATCGGCGTGCCGGACGCAACCTGGGGCGAGAGCGTCAAGGCGGTGGTCGAGTTGAGTTCCGGCCAAAGCGTCAGTGCCGAAGAACTGATCAGCCTGTGCAAGGCCAGGCTTGGTTCGGTCAAGGCTCCCAAGAGCGTGGATTTCATCGATGCCCTGCCACGGAGTCCGGTCGGCAAGGTATTGAAGAAGGATCTGCGTGCCCATTACTGGCAAAGCGTCGATCGTCAGATCTGAAGTCGAGGAGTTATCTGATGGAACCCATTTATATTGCCGGCATCGCCATGACCCAGTTCGGGCGGCATCCGGAACGCAGCCTGCAGAACCTGGCCCTGGAAGCTCTGCAGGGCGCGCTGGCGGATGCCAACGCACAGCGTTCGGACATCGGCGCCGTTTTCTACGCCGGCATCACCAACGGCCCGTTGCAAGGCCAGTTTTCCATCCCGGGGCAGGTGGTATGCAGCAAGATCGGCATCGAAGGGGTGCCGGTCTATAACGTCGAGAACGCCTGCGCTTCTGGCAGTACCGCGGTGCACCTGGCGGTGCAGAGCCTGCGCGCCGGCGCCACCGATGTGGCGCTGGCGCTGGGCGTCGAAAAGATGAACGTGGCGGACAAGCTCAAGGCCCTGTCACTGTTCGAGACGGGCTGGGACGTTTCCACCGCCGAGGAGAACTACGAGATCCTGGTGAAAATGGGGGAGGGCATCGTCCCCCCGGCCGGGTCGGAGTCCGATCGTCCATACAGCAAGTTCATGGCCATCTATGCGGCCATGTGCCGTTGGCACATGAAGACTTACGGCACCACCCAGCGGCAGATCGCAGCGGTGTGCGCCAAGAACCACCAGCATTCGGTACACAACCCTTATTCCCAGTTCCGCAAGACCTTCAGCATCGAGGAGGTGCTGGCCGCGCCGCCCATCACGTATCCGATCACCTTGCCGATGTGCGCGCCGCTGTCCGACGGCGCGGCCGCCGCCATCCTCTGCACGGAGGCGGGCCTCAAGCGCATCGGTGCCGATCCCAAGCGCTGCGTGCGGATCGCCGCCAGCGTGATCCGCAGCTTCACCCTGCGGGACCTGAGCGAGCCCGAGAAGCATGTCAGCCTCCTTGCCGCCCGCCAGGCCTATGAGATCGCCGGCCTGGGGCCGCAGGACATGCACGTCGCCGAGGTGCATGACGCCTCGGCGATGGGCGAGATCATCCAGTCGGAGAACCTTGGACTGGCGCCCCTGGGGCAGGGTGGTGTGTGCGCCGAGCGCGGTGACTTCACCGTGGGCGGGCGGATCCCGATCAATCCCTCTGGCGGGCTGGAATCCAAGGGCCACCCACTGGGCGCCACGGGCATCGGCCAGTTGTATGAGCTGACTACCCAGTTGCGGGGCGAGGCGGGTGCGCGTCAGGTCGAGGGCGCGCGTCATGCAATCCAGGAAAACGGTGGCGGGCTTCTGGGTGTCGAGGAAGCTGCCGTCGCCATTCACATCTTGAGTCGATAGGAGAACAGTCCATGTCCACGACCCGTCGGGGCGATGAAATCAAGGCCACCTCTGGCCCGGGGCAGTTTCGCAGTCTCGGCGGGTGGATGGAGCGACCGGACGATCTGCAACCGGAACTGGAGGGTAATGTCAGCGCCGACGTCATCGTGGTCGGCGCCGGCTTCGCCGGCCTGTCCACCGCGCTGGAGCTTACCGCCCTTGGCGCCAGGGTGATCGTTCTCGAGCGAGAGTGCGCCGGTTTTGGCGCCAGTGGCCGTAATGCGGGTTATCTCGCCGGTAGCCTGGGGATCGAATTCGAGATGTTCCTCAAGCGCGTAGGTCATGAGAAGGCGAAGAAAGTCGTCGCCTTCTATGACGAGGGCGTTGCCTACGTGGAAAGAAGGCTGCGCGAACTCAGTATCGACTGCGACTACAACGCCTCCGGGATCATTCGGGCGGCGGTTCATCCCTCACAGGAAAAGAAGTTGCGCGAGAGCATGCAGATCGGTCTCGAGCTGGGCTCGTCCGCGTGCTTCCTCGACCAGGCCGAGATGCGCGCTCGTGGCATACCCCCGGCGTTTCTCTTTGGCTGCCTGCAGCGACACGGCGGTACGCTGGACCCCGGCAAGTACGTGATGGGACTGCGTCGCGCGGCGCTTCAGGCCGGTGTGAAGATTTATGAGAACACTGAGCTGCTGTCCTACAGCGAAGGCCCGATCATCCAGTGCAACACCGCGCGGGGCAGTGCCAGCGCCCCGCATCTGGTGCTCGCCACCAATGCCTATACACCGCAGCTTGGCCTGCTGCGCGACAAGGTGGTGCCGTTGCGGGTGTCGGCGATCGAGACCCAGCCGCTGTCCCCCGCGCAGCTGGCCTCGTTGGGCTGGCCAGGCCGCGAAGGTCTGGTGACGCCTCACTGGACCATGGAAAGTCATCGTCTGACCGCTCGCAATACGCTGGTTGTCACGACCAAGCGACTCAGCTATGTGTATGGATCCCAGACACCGAATGTGCCGGACAATGTTGCTTATCACGAACTGGCAACAGCACTCGAAGACCGCTTCCCGACCTTGCGCGGCCTGGGTATCCAGTCATGCTGGAGTGGCTACATCAGCCTTGCCTACGACGCACTGCCGGTAGTCGGTGAAACGGGAGAGCAGGGCAACATTCTCTACACCGCCGGGTGCTCCGGGCATGGCGTCGCCACCCAATCACTCATGGGCCACCTGCTGGCCGAGCGAATTGGCGGCATCGAGCATCCGTTGCTCGCGGCCCTGCGCCACAAGACCCCCTCGACGCTGCCCGAGCCGTTGCAGTGGTGCGCCGTCAACCTGGCGCTGGGCCTGGTGCACAGGATGGACGAGCACGTCAATCGCAAAGCACGCCGTGTTTCCAATCAGTAACTAACAGACTTGTCGATGTTCAAGATTCGACAGATGGCTGGACATATAACAACAACTTGATGCACTTGGCTGTGCACCCTGGTTTTTAAACTTGATGACTTCGCCCGTTGTGTTCTGGCGAACTGAAAGTTGCTGTCGGGTACAACGCCGCTGTCACTCTTCTATTGCCGAAATGACACTCATCAAAGAGTGATTACTTTAATAAAAAATACGTGAGGCACCCTGTATGAACAAGAAGCCCACCCCTGACACTCCGCTCGATTTAAGACGAAGGCAACTGCTCAAGTTTGCCGGCGCCTCGGCAGCGGTAGGAAGCCTCGGCCTGAAAGCGGGGCTGGCAAATGCCGCTGAAGGGCCAGGAAAAACAGACTCCGCCACTGACAGGGGAGATGTTCTGGACGTCGTCATCATCGGCGCCGGGCTGGCCGGCCTGACCGCCGCCCGCGACCTGCAACAGGCAGGTTGCCGCTCATTCGTGGTCCTCGAGGCCAGGGATCGGGTAGGGGGCCGAACCCTCAATCACGACCTGGGCTCGGGTTATGTGTCCGAAGCCGGCGGCCAGTGGATCGGGCCTGGACAGACCGCCGTGGCGGACCTTGCCCGCGAACTGGAGGTGGGTACCTTCCCCACCTATTACGAGGGCAGCACGGTCATTCTTGGCGGCGACGGGCGGGTCGAGATCGACCTGAAGGGCACCTTCGGCACCGATGAGACGCTCGCGGCGAAGCTCAGCGAACTGTCACGCGACGTGCCTTGCGGCGCGCCCTGGAAGTCTTCGAAGGTGGCCGAGCTGGACAAGCTTTCTGCAGGCGATTGGCTGTCCAGGCAGGCCATCAAGCCCGAGGACCGGGCAGGGTGGAATGCCAGCTTCCTCCTGACCTGCGGCGTGGCGCCGGCGAAGATGGGGTTCCTGCATTTCCTGTCGATGATCAACTCGGCCAACTGTGAGTACATGCAGCTCGACTCGATCAAGGACAGCGCCCAGGGCACCCGGTTTGTCGGTGGTTCGCAGATTCTCTGCATCAAGATGGCGCAGCAACTGGGTGACCGGCTGCGCTTGTCGTGCCCGGTCCGGCAGGTTTCCGACTGGGACCGCGAAGTCGTCCGGTTGCAAACGGACCAGGGGGAGATCCGTGCTCGCCGGGTGATCATGGCCATCCACCCCGCATTGTGCCATCAGCTCCGGTTCGATCCGCCGCTGCCCGAAGGGCGCGCGGCGCTGCAACGTGCCTGGCCCGCCCACTCCCCGGCGCGCAAGACGTCCATGGTCTATTCCCGTCCATTCTGGCGGGAAAAAGGCTTGAACGGGCATGTCATACAGGCGGGCGGCCCCGTCATCTGGGCCTACGACAATTCCCCGCCGGGGGGCGAAATCGGCGTGATCAATGCCTTCGTCACCAACGCCATGGTGTCCTCCGACCTGAAGGAAGCACAGCGCGTGCTGGCCCAGATTTACGCCAGGGCACTGGGCGACGAGGCGTTGAAGCCGGTGTCGTATCGCGAGCATGACTGGGGACAGGCCGACCCCTGGACCCTCACCTGCGTTTCCCCCATTCCGCCTGGTTTCTGGAGTACCCATGGCGAGGCCCTGCGTCCTCCCTGCGGCAATCTCTTCTGGTCGGGTACGGAGACCGCCGATATCTGGGCGGGCTACATGGACGGGGCCGTGCGCTCGGGCCATCAGAGTGCCTTGCAGGTGCTCAATGCCCTGCGTCGGGCGTAGGAGGCGAAGATGAAAAGAAAGATTGTGCTGGGGGTTGTCGCAGTCGTTGCCGTCCTGCTGGGCCTGTATGGCCGGGATTTGCTCGACCTCTACCGTTTGCAGAACTACATCAGCGCCTCGACCGAGGCCTACGAGGCCGACGGAGGCCCATGGCCGCAACTGACCGACGTCTGTACCGGTTGCCATGGAACCAAAGGCAGCTCGCAACATCAGCGCTACCCCAGCCTCGCGGGGCAGCCGGCCCCGTACCTGGCGGCGCAGTTGCACAACTTCGCCAGCGAGCAGCGGATCAACCCGAACATGGCGCCGCTGGCGATGACCCTGAGCCAGGAGGAGATCGACCGCCTGGCCAACTACTACGCCAAACAGCCTTTGAGCCGCGACTCGTCCTTTCAGCCCGAGCCAGGCCTGCGGGACAAGGGGCAGAAACTGGTCGCCGCAGGCGGCTGCGTGGCCTGCCATGGCGAGCGCCTGATGGGCCGCGAGCAGTTCCCGCGTCTTGCCGGGCAAGGGTCCGACTACCTCCGGGTGCAACTCGATGCCTTCGCCGACGGCCGGCGAAAGGACCTGACCGGGGCAATGGGGGCCATTGCCGCGACCTTGTCAGCAGACGAGCGCAAGGCTATTGCCAGCTATCTCACAAGTTTGCCTGCGCAATAAGACAACGAATCGAACATCAATAAAAACATTGAGAGTATGTGTCATGGAACTCAGGAATATTGTTATATGCGCCGCTTGTTTCATATTGGTTTCGGCGGGACTGGTTTATGGGCTCAAGCTCCTGCGCAAGCGTAACTATCTGCTTGGCCTGGAATGGCTGGTCGTTGCGTTCTCGGCGACCAATGCTTTGCTGTACTTCTCATTGGGATCGGAAACGGCTTATTTGTTTTCGTATTTCTGCGATGCGTTTTCCAGGGGCATCGGAATTCCAGTCATCACCATCATTGGCTTCATGGCGGTCACCCATGATTACAAACCGTCGGTCTTCAAGGATGTCATGCTGTTCGCGGGCGGTATGCTGGTCACCCTTGCTCTTGTCCTCTCTGCCCATGCCCTGGGCGGGTTCCTGGCGTACTTCTACGTCGTCATGTGGACTGTCTTCTCCCTCTACCTCGTTTACCTGGTCCTGCGTCTGCTGAGTGCCGGGGAACACATCCTGGCGCTGGGCCTGTTCCTCGGCATGCTGGCGGCGCAGACGATTGCCTGCATCTACGATTTCTACAAGATCCCGGGGGACGAGACCAACGTGCTGTTCAACTTCTATGTGCTGGCGTTGCTTAGCTGGGCCTGTCTGTTGGTCCTGATGTACTACGCCTATGGCGCCCTGGAGCGCACCAAGGAATCGATGCCGCTCCTGCAGCCACGCTGACGAGTCGTTTTTTCAAGAACGGGCCTGCTCGCGCCCCACGTGCCGCGGTGTGACAAACCAGCCGCGGCACGTGGGGCGCGAGCATGCTGGATGTGAAGCTGGTCGCGTCTGTCCGCATGCAGCCACCTGAGCCTGACCTCGGGGCAACGTCGGACGCGGATATCCATGATGTTTTGTGCCCGCAGGAACGTCAGGGCAGGGCGGAGGTCGAGGAGGGAAGGCAGGGAGGAAGGCAAGGAGAGGTGAGCATCCTTGCCCACGCTCACCCACAGCGGACTACTTGGCGCCTGGTGCGGGTGCCAGGGTGCCCAGGTAGTGGGCCACTGCCTTGATGTCGTCTTCCGATAACGTACTGGCCAGGGCGTTCATGGCCTGGGTGGGGTCCTTGCGCTGGCCCTGTTTGAAGGCGGTGAGCTGATCCGTCAGGTAGAGCGGCCCCTGGCCGGCGATCCGCGGCGCCAACGGGCCGCCCGAGAGGTTTTCACCATGACAGGCGACGCAGCCAGTGGTGGCAACCTTGGCCTTTCCGCGTTGCTCGAGGGCCTGGTCGCTTGCCGGGGCCTCGGTCTGGCCGGCTGTCTGCCGGGAGAAATAATCCGCCAGGAACTTGATCTGCTCTTGCGTCAGATTCGCCGCAAGCGGGCTCATTTGCGCACTGTGCCGACGCCCTTGCGCGAAGGCCTGCAACTGCGCCTCGATGTAGGCTACGGATTGTCCAGCCAGGGAGGCATATCGGGTGTTTGCCGGCTGGCCCCTCGCGCCATGGCACAGGGCGCAGGTGTCCTGAAGCTGCGGCCAGGCGCCGCCGTTGGCCAGGTACCTGGCGTTGTGCTCGTCGAGGGTATTCATGAAGCGGTAGCCGGCCACCAGCTCCGGGCCGTAGAGCGCACCAGCCCCAGCCAGCGCCGTGGCCACCACCACCGTCCCGATCACTATTGCTCGTTTCATCAGGCGCTCCTCCGGTCTTGGACCAGGGCCTGGAGCGCTTCCAGCGCCGCCCGGTGGCCGGCACGGACCGCGCCGTCCATCGAGCCGGCCCAGAGATCCGCGGTTTCAGTGCCGGACCAGATCAAGCGACCGGTCGCGGGGTTCAGGTACTCGCCCCATTGCGTCCAGAACCCGGGCGGCATTGGCGAGATACAGGTGAGGGTCCAGGGGTCGACCTTGCCCCAGTCCTGGTCGTGGAACTGGACAGGGTGCAAGGCTTCGTCCCCCAGGGCCTGGGCATAGATGGCCGACAAGGTGCTCTGCGCGGCTTGCGGATCATGGGGCAGTTGCCCGGTCCTGACGAACCCGCTGAGGACCCCGAGGCTGCCATCCGGGGGCGAATTGTCATAGGCCAGGATCAGCGGCCCTTCGACCTGGATGATCTGGCCGTTCAGGCCCTTGTCTCTCCAGAAGGGGCGTTCATAGACATGCACGGTCTTGCGCATGGGCGCGTGGGCCGGCCAGAGTCGCTGCAGCTGCGCACGCCCGGTGGGGAGGGGCGGGTCGAAGGTGATCTGGTTGCACAGGGCCGGGTTGACTGCCGCAATGACCTGCCGGGCGCGGATGATGCCGCGGTCCGTATGCAGTTCGACGACGTCGCGGTCCCAACCGACGATCTTGCGCACCGGGCAAGACAGCTTGAGCTTGTCCCCCAGGGCCTGCGCCATCTTGAGGCTGAGTACCTGGGAGCCGCCAACAAAACGTGTCTCCTGGGCGCCGCCCTTTATCCCCTCGAGTTTCTCCAGGCTGCAATCGGAAGAGTTGATCATCGACAGGTAGTGCAACAGTCCCATGCCGGCTGGGGTGGTGCCGAAGGTCAGGCTCACGGACATGTTGAATCCGATCTGGTCCTGGTTGCTGATGCCTTGCCTGACCAGCCACTCGCCAACCGAAAGTTTGTCGAGGGCGGCGGCATCCGCTGCCTTCCAGGGTGCTTTGCTGGGGACGCCCCTGGCCAGCTCGTTCAGCTTGCCGACCAGCTCGGTGTTGGAGTTCGGGCCGTCGGTCACGTCTTCTTCCACCTTGGTGTCATCCAGCAGATAGACGGTTTTGCCTTGGTAATAGGTGGGGAAGGTGCCGACCTCAAGCTGGCGTGCCAGGTCGGCGATGGCTGTTTGTCCTGGCCCGATCCACTGGCCGCCCGCTTCAGAGACCACGCCATGGCCGAGGTCATGGTTGTAGGTACGTCCGCCCACGCGATCGCGGGCCTCAAGCACGGCGAAAGACTCGCAGCCGGCGCTGAGCAGGTCCCGTGCCGAAGTCAGGCCCGCCAGGCCGCCACCGATGATCGCTACGTCCAATATGCCGTCGCGATTGTCTTGTAGCGCCTGCGCCGCGGCACGCGTGCTCAGCGCGAGCCCTCCAACCACTGCCGCGCTGCCAAGCGCTTGCAGCAGCAAGCGCCGCTGCGGTGATTGAAGGGATGATTCATTGTCGGTCGAATGCATGTTTGTCCCTGCCAGATCTGAGTTTTATTTTTAAAAACAGGTGTTATGCAAAATAACGCATAATCTGATCCGGGCAAAGGGAAAACCGCCGCGAATCAGGGACAGGGCAAGGGGCGTCGAGCTATTGAAGCCTTGCCTGAGTAGGCGTGATGGAGCAGGGGGGAGGAGGGGGCCGCAACGACCTGGATGGCAGCGCTATTTCGCGGCGCAAAGCATGCAAAAGGCCGGAAGCGTGCCGGCCTTGTGCTGGTTCTGAAGAAGCTCCGTTACCGATTCCGGCAACGCTACGGCCTCATTGCTTCCGGGGACTCTTGCCGTTCGATGGCGCCGCCGGTGAGATCAGGGTGATGACCGCATCGAGCAGGGCCTGGCTTCTGGCGGGGGTGAACCTTTCGGGCTCGATCGGCAACATCATCATCCAGCCGTCGCTCATGGCGCTGATCTGATCGGCGAGCAGATCCGCTTCGATGTCGCTGCGGATCTTGCCTTGTTTCTGTCCCTTCTCCAGCATCGACGTGAGTACCTGGCGGAACAGTGCGTAGCGTTGCTTGATGATGCTCGCGAACGCTGGTTCGTGCCTGGCATGGGCCAGCAATTGGAACCA
The DNA here is from genome assembly GCF_024610635.1 of Pseudomonas sp. T8. NCBI lineage: Bacteria > Pseudomonadati > Pseudomonadota > Gammaproteobacteria > Pseudomonadales > Pseudomonadaceae > Pseudomonas > Pseudomonas sp. T8. The sequence goes on along the minus strand of NZ_CP102374.1, from coordinate 823,176 downwards.
GGCGAGCCAGCCATTTGGTTCATCGACGCGCATCCAGTTCAGCCATTGTTCGATGAGTGACTTGATGTCGACCTGTTCCTGGCTGCCTTCCAGCAACGTGTCGATCTGGTCGAACAGGCTCTGGGCGACAGCCGTGACCATCTCTTCCTTGTTGGCGAAGTAGTAGGTCACCGCACCCGTGGTGCATCCGGCATGCTGCGCCACTTTGCGCATCGAAGCGCCAGCGTAGCCTTCCTGGGCGATCACGGCGATCGCCGCTTTCAGCAACTCGGTTCTTTTCTCGTCGCGGTTGCCGACAGGGCGCCCGCGCCGTACGGCAGGCTTGGGTGGAGAGAGGTGAGAATCATGCATGGGAAATGGGCAACTTCGCTGGCTCGATTATCTGGAGCACCATCGGTTTGAAAATGGTGCCTTCTGGCTGTGGAGCAGCATAGGGAATTTGCTCGCAGAAAGCACATGGGAAAGCAGCGCAGCGGCCAGGGCTTGAGTCCGCCGACTATTCGTCATCCGCGCGGAAGATCGTCGGGGTGATATCGGTGAAGTTGGCGACATCGCCAATCACCCTGGCAGTCCCGGGCGAGGACAGCGCGGCATTGATATCGGCCTGCTCGCGAAAGCGCAGTATCACCATGGCCACCAGCGGCGTTGGCCCGGTTGCCGGAAACAGCACCTCTGCCGATTGCAGCCCGAACTCGCTCCAGGCGGCGCGCGCCAGTGGCAGGTGGGTTGCCAGATAGTAATCCCGGTCGAATCGCCCGCCTTTGGCAGCGGGATAACTCACGATCAGTGTTGCCATGTTGTGGTCCTTGTTCCTGTCAATAAGCATCCTCGAAAGGGCGCGAAGATACTTCGCAGCCCCTTGGAATCTTGAGGCGCCTGTATGCGTCGACGCCCTCGGATCAATCCTGCCCGCAGCCGATGACCGCCACCGCGCGTATTTCCACGCGCAATGCGGGAAGGGCCAGTTGCGTGACGCCAACCGCGCTCCAGGATGGGTAACGATCTGGGAAATACTTGTCCTTGATCTGTCCGAACGTATGGATCTCGCCCTGCAGATCGATATGGAAGGTCATCAGCTCGACCACGTCGGCCAGGCTTGCACCCGCTTCCTCGAGAATGCCGCTCAAGGCCTGGAACGCCAGGTGCGTTTGTGCCTCGATGCCTTCGGCCGGAGTCATGGTCGCGTCGACGCCAACCTGGCCGGACACCCAGATCATGTTCCCCACGCGGGTCGCCTGGGAGAAGTGAAAGTTGTCGTAAATGGCCTGGGTATGGCCAGGGTTGATGGACTGTCGACGCAAGTCTTGGGTGGTCATGGACGATCTCCTTATTAGGCTTAGGCGATTTGCCGGAACGTGGTGTGGCGAAAGGAATCCCCGGCCTTCAGGTCTGCCAGCTCCTGGGTGAAGAGCACGCCTTGCTGCGGATAACCGGCTGCGCTGTGTTCCGGCAGCGGGCGGAAGGTTGCGTCGTCGCCGAAGAAGCGGAAGACAAAGGTGTGACGATCCGGGAAGGTCTCATCGACCGGAGCGCCACCGTGCAGCGCGCCGGGATGGAGCACGACTATGTCTCCAGGCTCGGTCGCCCAGGAGAGGATTTCGTAAGCGTCGGGATCCTGCTTGCGCTGGGCCTCGACATCGGGAAGCCGAGGCAGTGCGTTGCCGCCATGCAGGGGCTGGGTCGGGTCGTTCGGATCGAGGAAGGTGGTGCCGTCGTAACGCGGCCCTTTGTGCGAGCCGCGGACGATCTCCAGGGCATTGCGCTTGGGCACCGACTCGAAGCTGATCCAGGCATTGCCCCAATGCAGGCCAGCCCAAGGCAGATAGGAGGTGTCCTGGTGCCAGAGCGTACGGGAGCCGCGGCCGCCCGCCTTGAGAAACACTTCCTCGGCGAAATACCAGACATGTTCAGAGCCCCAGAGCTGCGCAAACAGCTTGCCGAAGGGCAGGGAAGCGACCAGTTCCTCGAGCCGGGCCTTGGCCTTGGGGTTGGCATTGTCGACATGCGATTGCTGCTCGGTCCCGTCGAACATCCTGAAAGCATGCGGGCCGTGATTCTCGACAGCCCAGTCGTAGGCGGCCCGGCACTGGGCCAACTGTTCTACGTTCAGAAAACCTTTGATCAGGACGGCCCCGTCTTCCAGGAACGCCTTGCGCACAGAGTCTTGCATGAGAGCTTCCTCCTAGGAAATGCCACTTGGCGATCTGGATCCTAGCAAGCCGCTTTATTTTACGCAACATGTGTTATTATAATTTGAAAAAGGCGTCGACAAGGCCAGATTCCCAGGCCTGGCTAATGCTTATCGAGTTCATCACCCGCTGACCTTCGGCGGCTCGGAGTACGAAACCTGCTCCGATGCCGAGCAGTAACGGAAACGCTGTCAGAGGGAAGGCGGGTTCGGCTGCAAGGTGCCGCAGATGACGCGAATTCGGAGCGGGTAGCCGAGGGTAGTGGGCTGCATGCACTGGATGGAAGCGATAGCCCAGGCGGACAACCGTATTTTAATCAGGACTCTTACCCGGTTTTTATGGACAACTTAGATCTCGTTAATGTCTTGCTCGTTGAAGACGATCGGAAGCTGGCGGCGCTGATCGCAGAGTTTTTGCTCCGGCATGGTTTTGAGGTGCGGGTGGTCCACCGGGGCGACCAGGCGCTGGCGGCATTTATCGAGTTCAAGCCGAACGTCGTGCTGCTTGATCAGATGCTCCCAGGCCAGAGTGGGCTGCAAGTGTGCCGCGAGATTCGCAACCTGTCCGATACTCCCATCGTCATCCTGACCGCAAAAGGGGATGACCGGGACCATGTTCTCGGCCTGGAGTCCGGTGCCGACGATTATGTGATCAAGCCTTTCAAACCCTCTGTGTTGCTGGCTCGGCTACGCGCCTTGCAACGCCGGCTGGCACAAAACTCAACGACACTCGATGTCCTGGAGTTCGGACGGTTATCGATCGACCGCGGTTGCCGGGTGGTCAGCCTGGCCGATGAAAAAATCAACCTGACCACCATGGAGTTCGAATTGCTGTGGGTGCTGGCCAGTGCGGAGGGCAAGCTTCTTTCTCGCGACGACATCCTCAACCGTATTCGCGGGATCCCGTTCGATGGGTTCAACCGTAGTGTCGATGTCTACATCAGCAAGTTGCGCGGCAAACTCAATGACAACCCCCGGGACCCGGTATGCATCAAGACTATCTGGGGCAAGGGCTACGTTTTTAATCCGTTTGCGTGGGAAGTCTAGATAGCGCTACGCCAATCATGGCTATTGGCTTGGCGAGAGAGACTTGGCTCAACCATTAATAGATGCAAGGTAGGACATGAAAAAGGTTTTTTTATTTTTGCTGTTTTTTGTCTGGATTCCGACATCTCTGTATTCGCTTTACTGCTGGAAAATGGCGGAGAGTTGCTCTATGCCGGGGATAGGACTGAAGCAGCAGAGTTCGGCATGTTGTGTCGCAGAACCTCATCAATGATCGCCTGCTTTGGCACTTATCCATCAGCCCGGGCATTCGGCTGGTTGAAGAGGTGAGGGGATCTGTATCTTCGAAGTCGTGTGTGGGTGCCACTCAATCTGGACTGATCCTGGGGAGCCTGCAACAGGCTCTGGTGCGCGCTCACCACGCAAGTCACGCACCAGGCCCGTCAATAATTACCACTGGCCGCTGATGAGACAGCCGACGATTTCCCAACCGCTGTATTCCCACCAGGAATATCGTTCATCGGAGCAACTTCTGGCCAGACTGGCCATCTGGATTTCGCCAGCTTTTTGATGGGTTCCGAAAGGCGTGTCAATAGAAGCTGTCACCTGATTGACGGTCTGGGGAGCCTTGATGGTGGTCGGATGCACGGAAGCGTTCGCGACAGTTGCGGTGAAAGCGAGCGTCGCGGATACGGCCAGAGCAGTTATGGACTTTTTCATGTTCGAATCCTTTCAGTTATCTGACATGCGGCTTATACGTCGGCCTGACCTGCCTTTATCAATAATCTGAACAGATCGGGCACTCGCGTAGTGTGACGCTATGAAAGCCTACTACCGTGCTGCCTCCCGCACAGTCGCTCAACGGCACTATTGACAAGCTGGTAAAAGCCTGGATTTTTTTCTGCGGAGAGAGCTCCCAAGAGTTCGAGCTTGACGAGTCTGTTGTTAACGGTCTCGCTGAAAATGTCAGCTTTCGTCATGGTTTGAGGCGATGGTTCGCTGGGGGCAGTTCACTCGGATCCTCAAAGCTCAGTTGGAGTTGAGCAATAATCGTGTCCAGTTGCTCAGGGCAGCCCAGCGACTCTATGCATCCAGCCCAGGTGTCTTCCTGACACCGGCCCCCCTAAGCGGGTCTTTCGGCTTTTTTGAGATTGGGGCGAATCAACGAGAGCTCCCGCTCGAATGGCCACATCGAAACGCTCCTCCACGAGATCGACACGACGATCGAAGCACTCCGCTCCTCCAGGTCCGAGATCCTCCAGCTCACTGTGGACTTCGGCAGGTTCAGATGTCGCGCCGCCTCACTCAGGCTCTGCGCCTGGCTGATCCATATCAGGAACAAGAGCCAATCATTCGTTCCACCTGTGGAACGGTGATGCCAATTTTACATGGCTTGTACAAAAGCAGGCCGGGACATATCTTTTGGATGTGAGAAGACACCACAACCCGAAAGAGAAGGAGAAACTGTCATGGCGGATATTCCGCAACTGATCAATGGTCTGGCCAGAGGCCTCAGCAGCCCGGTCCGTGCACCGATTCTGCACACGCCGGACGAATACGGGATGGCGTATGAGGATGTCACCTTCCCGTCGCTGGACGGCACCCCGCTGGAGGCATGGTGGATACCCTGTCCAGGCTCGGACAAACTGGTCATCGCCAACCACCCGATGCCTATGAACCGCTATGGCTTCCCCTCGCACCTACCCCAGTGGCAGTTCGTGCCCGGCAACGACATCGAGGTCAACTACATGCGGGAGTACCAGCACCTGCATGAGGCCGGCTATAACGTGCTGACCTACGACGCGCGCAACCACGGTCACAGCGGCGTCGCCAACGGCGATATCTTCACCTGGGGCCTCTTCGAATCCCGTGACGTGGCCGGTTCGCTGCACTACATCAAGTCCCGCCCCGACACCCGCGGCATGAGATTGGGCCTACTCAGCCGCTGCATGGGCGCCAATGCCACCTTCGTCGCGAAAACTCGGTACCCCGAGCTTTTCGCGAGCGTACACGCCTTGGTCGCCCTGCAACCTATCTCAATGCGCGCCATGGTCGAGCGCAACCTCGAGGCGATGGGGATCGCGGACCAGTTCGACGCCGTTGACCGGGAGGTTCAACTGATCACCAGCTTCACGATCGATCAGGTGTCGCCGCTGGAATACGCCAAGAATTGGCAGGCGCCTGCCTTCATCCTTCAGGTGCGCGACGATGCGCTGACCAAGCCCGCCGACGTGCAGGCGATCTTCGACAACATCCCCGTCGCTGACAAGAAGCTGTTCTGGATCGAAGGCAGCACCCGGCGCTGGGACGGCTACAACTACTTCTCCGAACATCCGGCGCAGATGATCGAGTGGTTTGATAAACACATGAATTAAGCCGATTTCACTCTGGCCGCGTGGCTTCGTTGAGACCACTGACATAACCCTCGAGGACTTTGGGGCGTGCGTGTCGAAAATCTACTGGATACGCTGGTGATCCCGCCGATGCGCGACTACATGAGCGCTTTACTTCCTACGCCGCGACTGAGCGTATGACAACCGCCAAGGACGTCGCTCACACAGAGCGGCGCTCCTTGCCTCCTTTGTATCAATAGCCATCAGCAGAAAATGCAGGAGAATAATCATGTCGGATAAAACCATTGTTGTGTTTGGCGCAACGGGTCGGCAGGGGCAGGGGGTGGTGAACGCGCTGCTCGACCAGGGTGGCTACATTGTCCGGGCGATCAGTCGCGATGCCAGCTCGGACCAGGCCAAGGAGCTCGCCGCTCGTGGGGTCGAGGTGGTCGCTGCAGATCTGAACGCAGCGGATACGTTGGCATCGGCGCTCAACGGGGCCTATGGCGTGTTCCTGGTCACCAATTTCTGGGACCCTGCAACCGGGGCGAGCGAGTACGACCAGGTCAGGAATGTGGTCAGCGCCGCAAAATCCGCCGGTATTTCTCATGTTGTTTGGTCGACGCTGCCCAACGCTCTCGACATTTCAGACGGTAGGTATGAGGTTTCGCATTTCACCAACAAAGCTCTGGCCAACGTTGTGATCGCTGACGCGGGCTTTCCCTACTACAGCTTCGTCGAAGCGCCGTTCTTCTTTCAGAATTTTCTTGCCCAGATGGCACCGCAACCCACCGGAAACGGGGACCAAAAGGCCTGGGCGGTTCCGATGGATATCACCAACAAAAACGTCCATGCCGGCGACATCCTGGAACTGGGGAAATTGGTCAGGCAGGTCTTTGACCACCCGGAGACAGCCGGTCAGGGGCAAATCCTGTCGCTCTGCCCCGACGCTTACAGCTGGCAAGAGTTCGCGGATATTCTGAACGCACAGGGCCACAACGTGGTGGTGAGCCAGGTGCCAGGCGAGGTCTACGATACGTTCTATCCTGGCGCGGAGGAGGTCTGCGAAATGATGAGCTACTTCGAGGACTACAGCTACTTCGGCCCTGATGCGGACACCAAGAGGGCGCGCGCCGATGCGCTTGTCGGTGGGCAACTCACCGGTTTTGCTGACTGGGCCAAGGTCAACATGCCGGCCTGATCCAACGGTGGAGAATGGTGGATCGCAGAAAGATGACATCCCAACGCAAATTGGCCAGCTAACCAAACCCTTAGTCCGCGGCAACACGGCTTCCTTTGGCACTTCCATTCCGGCGTCGTTACCGTGTCGTTGCTCATGGAAGACGGGGTTTGGGCGCAGGAAACCGACCTGAAACACCACGCCCCCATCCTGATGGCGTGGAAAGGACGAATACCATGACGACAAGCACGACAGAACGCGAAAACACCCAGCTCCACCTCGGGCACAATCAGCGTCCACGCGACATCGTTCACCGGGCGCGCGGGATAAGCAGCGGCCCGATTACGCGGCTCGTGAGCCCCTCTGACTGGGGTGGGTTCATCAAGCCGTTCGTATTCCTCGATCTCTTCGATTTTGAGGGGGGGCATGCCCCCTCTCTTGAACTTGGCTGGCACCCGCACTCAGGTATTGCCACAGTAACCGTCCTTCTTGATGGCTCGGTCCAATACGCCGAGACGACGGGCAGCGTGGGCGTATTGCCCGCCGGCGGCGTGGAATGGATGCAGGCGGGGGGCGGTGTTTGGCACACCGGTACCGTGAACTCGGCGCCCGTGAGAGGTTTCCAGCTCTGGGTGGCGCTCCCACCCGATCTTGAAAATGCGCCTAGCATGAGCCACTACGTGATGCCCGAAGATGTGCCCCACGTTGGCTCGGTGCGGGTGATCCTCGGCTCGTATAACGGTCTTTCGAGCCCCATCGTTGCGCCGCCAATGACGTACCTCCTGGTCACGCTGAAGGACGGCGAACGATGGACGTTCCTCCCGCCATTGGGGCATGACGTCGCGTGGCTATCGTTGATGGATGGTGCGCTGCATGCGTCATCTCGCATCACACGTGGAGAGATCGCGATCTTCGAGCACCGCGAGACGGCCATCGAACTAGTCGCGGAGGGTGACACACAGTTCGTGCTTGGCTCGGCCAAGCAGCACCCTCACGAACTGGTGCTCGGCCACTACTCTGTGCATACCAGCGTCGAGGCATTGCGACGGGGCGAGGCCGAGATCCGCCGCATAGGGCATCAACTTCGCGCCGAGGGCAAGCAGAGCTACGCGCTCTGGTCGATCTGAGGCCGGGACGTGATTCAGAAAGAAGAGAAGAAACATTCATGGCCCCGACTCGAAAGTGGCGTCCATCACTACAAAAATGATGGGCGCCACTTTGATGTCGATCCTGGCTTGCGACTACGACGCCCTCGCGAGTCGCTCTACAGGAAGTCAGTCGCGAACAACATGCACAGGAGGCACACCGACGGGGTCAGCAGTCGCAGGTCGAACATCGCCAGATGGTTATGTGCCCGACGGCCTACCACGTTGTTCAACGAGCCATTTGTCAAAGGTACGCACATCGGGCTGGCGCTCCAGCAGCGCCGGTATGTTGGCGAGGTAGCCGGCCTCCCCAAACCACTCAAACATCTTCCGAACGTCATGGGGCAATGGACGTAATAGCAACCTGGGCAGTGGGAAGGGAAGGCCGGCCGACCAGCCGTGGTCCTTGAGGGCGGCGACGATCTGCGCGCGGGTCAGCTCGACGCCGGCGATTTCCTCGGACTTGCCAAGAGACTCACCCGGATGGGTGAAGGCTTGTGCAACCCAATCGCCAATGTCGGCCGTTGCAATCATTTGGAGTGGCTTCGTCTTGGGCACATAGCTGCGCAACAGCGCCAATAGCACGGTTCGTAGTGCAGGCTTACTAAAGTTCTCCATGAAGAACGCTGGACGAACGATGCTGGCGGGTAGACCAATACTGCGAATGTGTTCCTCGATAAGCCACTTGCTTTCAAAATGCGCTACGCCCGAGCGCCGATCGGCTCCTCCCACCGATGCATAGATGAAGTGTTCTACCCCTGCAGCTAGCGCAGCATCCGCCACGGCAATGCCCCGGCGAGTTTCGATCTGCGTGCCTTGTTCTGAACCTTGAACGGAAAAAACTCCATGGGCGCCGGCAAAGGCGCTTCGCAGTGAGGCATAGTCATCCATGTCGGCCGCAACGACCTCGATGCCGTTCGCGGCCAATTGCTGCGCCACGTTGGAGCTCGGCTTTCTCGAAAGCGCGCGAATGCGCCAATGGCCTTCGGTCCATAATGAGCGGATCACGGCACCGCCCTGTTGCCCAGTGGCACCTAGAACAACGATGGTTCTGAAAGTCATGGTATGAAACTCGACTGTTTTATCGAAGAGATCAAGGAACACAAATAGCTTGACGAGCCCCCCCAGGTCAGAGGGATTCACGAGATGCGTAATCGGACCGCTGCTCACTCCTATGCGTGCGCTGAGCGATATCGCGCGGACGCTGATTGTGCCTGGGTAGAGCAGGGGGGCTTGACGCTTGTCGTCATGGTGTTTTCGTTCTTGTTTGTGGGGACTCTTTGCAGGCTTCGGCCAGTGCGGTGCCGCCGAGACGAAGCACATCACGGCGGCTGAGTGGGTTGCTCGTCGTCCCTGGTGTCCGGGGCCGAACGTGTTGTCACACCAGCCCGAGGCCGAGCAACTCGGCGAGCGCCTGTCCTCGCGGGGTGGTCCAATCGACGGCCAGCTCCGACACGACCTGTGCCGTCGACGTGATCACGGCTCCGGCCTGCTCCATACGCCGCAGCGCGGCGGCGTCCCCTGTCTTTGTGAAAGAAGCAGACGCGTCCGTCACAACTTGAACGTGATACCCCTCGTCAAGCAGCTGGAGCACTGGAAAGACGACGCAGATCTCGGTTGTGATACCGGCGACGATGACCTTCTTTCTTGCTGTGGCCTTGACCGTGTTGCTGTAGTTCGGGTCGTGCATCGCGTTAACGATTCCCGTGCGTTTGACCCGCTTGGCGAAGGCGTCCGGTGCGACTTCCTCTAGCTCGGGAATCAGCGGGCCCTGGATGTTCTCCTCCATGCTTGAGGTCAGTACCAGTGGCATGCCGACACCCTTGGCGATCTTCGCGAGTTGCACGGCGTTCTTCCTGACTTGCTCGACGTCGTGCGATCGCGTCCAGGATATCGTCCCCGTCTGATGGTCGATCAGCAGCATCGCGGCGTTTTCTGCGGTATAGACATTCTTATGCATGGTTCGCTTCCTGTCTGGTGGTTACCGACGCTTCACGTGCACAATAGGTTCTGTCATTTCGTTGCACAAGCCATGTTATTTTGGCAACATCGTTCCATGAATAGAACGACCGATCTCAACCAACTCTTGATTTTCGTACGGGTCATTCAGGCGGGGAGCCTGAGTGAAGCAGCGCGACGTTTGAACCTGCCGAAGTCCACAGTGAGCCGGAAGATCTCTGACCTGGAGGAACGGGTCGGTGAGCGGCTTATCCAGCGCACGACGCGTAAACTGGGCCTCACCGAGGCGGGCCGTCTGCTCTTCGAACGTGTCTCTCCGGCCATGAGCGACATCGAGGAGGCCGAGAGCGCAGTGGCGGGAATGCGTGGGGCGCCGCGCGGCGTGCTGCGGGTCGCGGCTCCCATGTCGTCCAGCACGCTCGGACCGATCGTCGCCGAGTACCTGGTTCGTCATCCGGACGTGGCCGTCGAGATGGTGTGTTCCGATCGTCTTGTCGATCTCGTGGAGGAACGCTTCGATGTGGCCATTCGAGCGGGAGAGCTCGTCGATTCGACCCTTGTTGCGCGTAATCTCGGAAAAGCGAAGTTCATGCTCGTCGCGGCACCCGAGTACTGCAAACGCCATGGCTTCCCGAAGACGCCTGCCGAACTGACGAGCCACGCATGCGTCGCATTCGGCGGCGGAGCCGCACCGCACGTCTGGCCCCTGGAGTCGGGGGGCAAACGTGTCGAGGTCCGCGTTACCCCACGTCTGACGGTCAATGACATGGAGATCGTTCGCGAGGCCGCCCTCGCGGGCGTGGGGATCGCATGGCTACCCCAGCTCTTCTGCGCCGATGACTTGCGCCATAAGCGCTTGCTGCCCTTGCTCGTCGACTGGTGCTCTGCGGAGATCCCCGTGCATGCGCTCTACCCAACGAGACGTCATCTTTCGCCAAAGGTGGTCTCCTTCGTCGATCTGCTCTCCGAGCGGATCCAGCTGCACGATCACTAACGCGCAGCTTTTGCCTACGCCCACATGCGGCGCCGCCCCTCTTGTCCCGGCGCTTTGTCGACTTCTCGCCAACCCTCCAGGCAAAACCCGGCGGGGAGAAGGGATAACATTTTGAACTAGGCGGAATTTTGGGATTGCCTATCCAGATTGGCCGAGTTTATCGGTCGGTTCTGCCTACCTACATTTCGATGCCACCCAGAGGGCAGGGCGGATATTTCTCATGGTCGACTCTCCCTTTTCCCATACAGGATCCACACCCGATGCCAGGGCGGTTTGAGCCTTCTCATATCCGTACGTTTGCCTGTGCCTGCAAGGCCGCTTATTGCCTGAGGCGTGTCGGGGCAGGGCGTTGAGATTGGATATGCATGTGCTGGTGGTCATGGTACTGGCGACCTTTGATAAAGGACGGATCGAAGCTATCCTCACCAAGGATAGGGATCTTAATTATTTTCAAATACGTGTTAAATATCTGGGCAGGAGCCAAGAGACATGACAGGGGAAGATCTGATTAAGGCAATAAACAATAACAAGACACTCATGGAGTTGAATGATTGTCCTTCTGTGTCAGTTCAAATGGGCTGCGCTGTTTATGGGAAGGTGCAAGATGACGTTGGCAATGATGAAATTACAAATAATGGGAGCATGAAGTACCAAATCGATCAGGCACTTTTATTTCGTGGCTTGCACTCGGAGACAGCTGTTTGGCACTTTAGTACGGATAGTCCGGAACCAAAGGTTCATCACTTTGTTGTTATCCCTTGGTTCAAGCAGTCAGCCGGGACAGTGTATACGGTATTTATGGCCTACGAGAAAAAATACATGGTGGTTAATTATGTCGAGCATAAGAGTCCAGCTCCTGGCGAGATTAAAGGCTACAAGACAGTTTGGATGGCAAACGACCTAAGCACCATGCTCTCTGACTTACTGACTAAGAGTAACGCTTGGGAAGAATATTTCGGTAATGTTGGACCAGCTCAGGCAAATAAAATCCGCTACTTTAAATACAAAACAACAACACTAGACTCTGCAGTTTCCAACGTGAATCAATACAGAGAGCTCTGTCGGTAAACTACTTGACCATCCTGGCGACCACCCAAAGCCCACCTTCAGTGATTCGATGTGCAGGTGGGCCTCGGCCAGCAGCTTCTTGAGTTTGGCATTCTCCGGCTCGATCTTTTGCAGGCGTTACGAATTTCGAGAGATACCGCGACGTGTTCACCAACAGCCGGTATCCGTACGAGTCAAGCAGCTGGAAATTTTCCGATCCAGTGCCGGTGGGGTTCTGGATAGGAGCAAAGGACTCAGGATCCGTTTGTCCTGGATTATCTGGATTACATTGCTGAGGTCCAGACGCGAGCTGCGGCAGAGTGATCGGGGCCTGGCTTCAAATCTGCCGCCCCACACCCCCCAAGCCTCCATATAGATATACGCATAATGTATATTATGTTAAATCAGATACTATGTCAGATGTGTTCATGTGCTTCGTAAGACCTTAGCGCTCAGAACTAAACATGTGAAATGTCGAGAAGTAAAAACGCTAAATTTGATCGCCCGCATTTCTCGAAAAATTTAGTTTTCTTGGCAGGTAGCACTGGAAATCCAGGGGTGGTAAACGAGATCAGCTTTAATCTGCGCGTCGACCGATAACCCACAGATGAAAGCCCGGCCCTCTAAGCTATAAGAAGATGGCGTACGAGTACGAGGATGAACCATGAAAATCATTGGCCGTGTGGAAGTCGAGGCGGTGACCGACGTCCGTTGTGACGTGTGCGATGACTCTACCCGTCAGGTTAACGGCAATTTTCAGTATGGGACGCTGCAGGCACATTGGGGCTACGGTGCATCACATGACGGCGAGCGATATGAAGTGCATTTATGCGAGCACTGCTTCTTTTCCACCCTAGCGTACCTCAAGCAAGAGCGAAGAGTCTCGAACCTGTTTGAGGATGGCTCTCGATCACCTGAGGGCGATTTGGGTTTGGTCTCCATTCGTGATGGTGACTGAGGCACTGCGCTACGCTCAACCAGTTGTGGTATTTGAATCGCCCCGGGTTTCGTAGACACCTCTTTGCCTTAAACTGAGGCCAATCAGGAGGTGCCATGAGCAACCCGCGTTACCCCGAAGAATTCAAAATCCAAGCGGTCAATCAAGTGACCGAAAAGAAGCTGCCTGTCGCTGATGTGGCGGCCCGTCTTGGCGTGTCGACGCATAGCTTATATGCCTGGATAAAGCGCTACAGCAAACCTCAAGAAGAACGACAGCAAGACGATGATCAGCACGCTGAACTGCGTCGTCTGCGAGCAGAACTCAAGCGCGTCACTGAAGAGCGAGACATCTTAAAAAAGGCCGCCGCGTACTTTGCCAAGGAGTGCGGCTGAAGTACGCCTTTATCAAGCAGCGCGCGGGCGACTATTCGATTCGGCGGCTTTGTCTGACGCTTAAAGTCCATCCCAGCGGTTATTACGCCTGGCTGTCCGAGCCGCAATCTGTACGCGCCAAAGACGACCAGCGACTGCTGGGTTTGATCAAGCATTCATGGCTGGAGAGTGGCGGCGTTTATGGCTATCGCAAAGTCCATGACGATCTGCGCGAGGTCGGTGAAGATTGTGGTCGCCATCGTGTAGCGAGGCTGATGCGTCTTGAAGGTCTGCGCTGGGTATCGACGCCGCCCTGGAAAGTACGGCGGTAAGCCAGCGGTCGCCTCACCCAATTTGCTGAAGCGCCAGTTTGATGTCGTAGAACCCAACAAAGTTTGGGTCACCGACATCACCTACATTCGCACTTATGAAGGCTGGCTGTATTTGGCTGTGGTGTTGGATCTGTTTTCTCGCCAGGTCGTTGGCTGGTCAATGAAGTCGCAGATGACCAGTGATTTGGCTATTGACGCGTTGTTGATGGCGGTTTGGAGGCGTAAACCGAAGCAAGAAGTGATGGTTCATTCCGACCAAGGCAGCCAGTACAGCAGCTCCGATTGGCGCAGCTTTTTGAAGGCAAACAATTTGGTTGCCAGCATGAGTCGCCGAGGCAACTGTCATGACAACGCTGTGGCCGAGAGCTTTTTCCAGCTTCTGAAACGGGAACGGATCAAGCGAAAAATCTACACCTCGCGGCAAGATGCTCGTAGTGATGTGTTCGATTACATCGAGATGTTCTACAACGCAAAACGCCGTCATGGTTTCAACAATCAGCTGTCACCGGCAGAGTTTGAAAAGCGTTACGCAATGAGCTTGCAAGGTGTCTAGAGAATCCGGGGCGATTCACATTGCCACGGATTTAAATATAGTTTTTTTACTAAAAACCAGTATTCCGCAAGATTACTACAACAGCTTGAACTTCAACTTGCACACCACCAGAGCGTAAATGTATAACGTCCCAAGCAACCAAACCCCTGGCACGCCAGGCAATAATCCGACGAACAACTAGTCACTTATCCACTAACTGATATTAGACGAGTAATCTCTTATATCTACGCCAGATCTCCCACATTATTACAAAATCGAAAATAACAACTTCACGTGTTTTGACGTAGGACTTAGCTATGACAGACCGACGCCCACCACCTCCCCTCTGGCAGCATCAGCGCATTTTGATCGTAGAGGATCACCCGTTCCAGTTGGTTGCGCTGGAAGTGCTGTTGAACTCCTTGGGACTCTACAACTTGCGCCCCTCGCTTGACGGTAACGAAGCACAAGAAATAGCCGAAACCACCGAGCGACCTTTTGATTTGCTGTTATGTGATCTCGACTTACCTGACATGTCAGGGATTGAATTGATCTCACGCTTGCATGAGCGCGGCCTGATCAAAGATGTCATCCTGTTCAGCGCATTGTTCAACACTCTTGAGCCCGAACAATTGCGGTCATTGCTCAAAGACATTCAACAGTGTGGACTGCCTATCAGTTGCTGCCTCTCCAAACCGCTGACATCCGCATCATTATTGCCAGAGTTGGAACAGCGAATACCCCATTCAAGAAAATAAGGACTGCCATTGGTTGCGATGCTGGATCATCGGTACCTGTTTGATGAAAAAACTTAGCTCGCACTTATCGATGTCCGACAACAATACGAAGTGGGACATCGCTTCCCTCTTCAATGAATCCAGAGCACCTGAAAAATCGCCGCAGCCCACGGAGACTACAGATCTTTACGCCCACCTAGCCAACGGCGATCAAATCGCAACACTCGATCAACGACACTGACTGCATCCTGCAAGCTCTCTCTATTCATGGTTTTCGTCACCGTTTGCGTCCGGTGCATTCCGGATGGCGCTTTCGGACTAAGATCCGGTATCTGACCATGCGCCCGTTGCCAAGCGGCATAGCACTCATCGATCCAACCATGCAGTTGATAGAAGACAACATTGCGGTGAGCCGTCGACGGCGACCCCATACTGAAATCGCTCGCAAGCCCCTGCTTTTCCTCAATCTCGGCAACAGCACCGTGGGACAAATCATGCAGTCCCCTGCCCTCGGTAAACCTCTGGGCCGGACAGGGCTCGATGAACCCGCCAATATTAGAAAGCGTTCCGGAGTTGACCAGCGTGGAAATGCTCGAAAGACCTGGATCGACCGGTAGCCCGAACTCCATCTCGATCACCTGGCGCACGTCATCAGGGATTCTTTGCCATGGCAGGTAAGACAAGCCTGCTTCGGGAAACCGCTCAAGAATCCATTTGTATTCCCGCATCATCTCTCGATGGAAAGTGAGAAAGTCCTCGCCCGCCCCTGATTCATCACGGAACCTGAGGGTCGGGAACATTTTACGTGCCTTCTTCCACGTGGCCTTTTCCATGGGTGACTTCATCTCGCTCTCTTGCACTCGAGCGAGGTGCCAAAACGGATGATGAGCATCAAAGTGCTGCATGACAGCCGTGAGTATTGGTTCTGGCAATTGCATCACACTCTCCCGTTTGTTCGAAATCCGATGTTGCTTCAGTTCAAATACATTCCGCAGTTCCCCGAACAGATCAACTTGCCCAGGCCCATTTTTGATCATCGCTCCCTCAACGCTTCGCCGGCCCGGTTGAGTGGCTTGAGCAGGTAGGAGAGTACCGTCTTGCGTCCGGTCCTGATCTCAGCTGTCGCGACCATGCCCGGCATGATCGGATGGTGCTTACCGTCTTTCGTTTCGAGATAAGCGTGATCGGTGAGGACATAGACACGGTAGTAGTAGATCCGCTTATCGACCTGATCCTCGATCGTATCGGGAGAGATACGCTCGACCCTGGCAGGAAGGGTTCCGTAGATCGACGATTCATAGGCCGTGACCTTGACCGTCGCCTCCTGGCCTGGATGGATAAACGCAATATCTCTTGGACTGAGGCGCACCTCGATCAGCAACTGATCGCCAAGCGGCACGATCTCCATCAGGACACCGCCGGCGCCAACCACACCGCCAATCGTCGACACCCGGATATCCTTTACGATGCCGCGCGACGGCGAGGTAATGACCGTTCGGCGCAACTGATCGGCCCGCCCTTCGCGCACCTTGAGCAGCGGCTCCAGATCCGCCATCGTTTTCGCGAAATCGACCTTCAAAGCAACGTAGTACTCGCTTCGTGTCGCTCCAATTTTCGTGGTGAACTCAGAGACTTTTTGCCGGAGACGAAGAACCTCGACCTCATTGGACGCTCCTGTCTTCAAGAGCGGAGTTACGATTTTCAACTCTTGCTCGGCAAGACGCTGTTGCTGCTCAAGGTTGGTCAGGTTTTCTTTGAACGCACGGCGATTTGCGAAGAACAGCTCACGCTCACGCTCCACGACCTCAGTTTCCGCCTGAACCTCCAACGGAAAGACAACTTCCAGACGATCATTGATCTCCGCCTGCAAACGTGCGGCCCGAGCCTGCAATGCGACGACGCGAACCAGCGCCTCCTCGGCGGCTGATCGAGCTTGAACCGGATTGAGCGTCGCCAACTTCTGATCGAGTTCGACGATATCGCCCTCTCGTACGGAAAGTTCAGACAGAATTCCCCCCTCCAGACTCTGAATGACCTGCCCCCGCGAGGAGGGAGTGACCTTCCCCTCCCCTACGGCCACCTCATCGAGCTCCGCGAATGAAAACCACGTAAATACAACCGTCAACGCGAAAACGACTAGCCACAAAAGTTTGCGGGCGGGACGCAGACGAGATTCATCCATCAAAATTGCAGACCTATCAATCATGATCAGCCGCCTCACTGCGCAATGACTGAACGCCTGACTCACGTTGCTCTGAAGTCCCTGGCCCCTGCCCTTGGGGGGGGGACAACGCGTTCAGGACCACATCCTTCGGGCCATCCCGAACGATCCGCCCGCCCTCGATGACAATGATCCGGTCGACGAGCGTGAGCAGCGCATAGCGATGCGTTGCAACAATAAGCGTTCGTTGTCCAAGCCACCCTTTCAGTCGCTCAATAATCGCGACTTCGCTGACTTCATCCAGCGAGGCCGTCGGTTCGTCCAGCAAAAGGATATTGGGGGATCGCAATAAGGTCCTGGCCAATATGAGGGCTTGCTTTTGCCCCCCTGATAATCCAGTCCCACCTTCACGTAACTTGAGATCGAGACCATGCGGCTGATTGAGCAGTAGCTGATCCGCACAAGATATCCGCATCGCCTCCAGGATCTGCTCGTCAGAGGCAAGCGGATTGCCTATCAAAAGGTTTTCACGAAGCGAGCCATAGAACAGACTCGACTCCTGAAGAACAAAGCCGATGTCGCGTCGAATGTCAGCGACATCAATCAGGTTCATATTAGTGTCATTGAACAGAATTCGGCCTTGAACCGGGGTAGCCAAGCCGCCGGCAAGGCGTAGCAACGTTGATTTTCCTGCACCGACACGTCCCAGAATAGCGATCCGCTCTCCGGGCTCGATCTTGAGCTGTGGAATGCTGAGCGCAGGCTTCTCTTGCGGCCCATAGGCATAGGCCACATTCTCGAAAAGATAGCGTCCAACCAATGTCGGTTTGTGATAGGCATCCCTTTCGGGGTCATGATCGACCGGCAGCGCAAGCAGACTGTCCAGGCCCTTCTTTCCAACGCGCGCATTTTGTACCCGGCCCAGGACCGCCGATATCTGACCCAGTGGTGCAATCGTCCTGCTAGTCAGGATCGAGCAGGCGAGCACCGCGCCGAATGAGAGACCACCCTCCAAAATGCCATAGACACCCGCAATGATGACTCCCGCATAGGCCAACTGCTGAACCATCTGAGACAAATTGACCAGCATTCCCGCGAGAAAGCGTTGCTTCAGTCCAATATCACCGGTAACGCTATTGACCTTGTTCCAGAGATTGCGGAAACGGGGCTCTGCTTGAAGAATCTTAATGTCCTCCGCGCGATAAATTGCTTCCATCAGGACCGCGTTCCTCAGCGCCGTCTCGCTCAACCCTTCTCTCGAAAGCCTGGCCAAGGGAATCTGAGCCAATAGGCCTAGCAGCAAGAGCAGCGGAATCGCAGCCAGCGGCACATAGACCAACGGCCCGCCCAACACCCAGATGATGAACAAGAAGGTGACGATGAAGGGCAGATCGATAAGAACCCCCATCGTACTCGACGTGAGAAGCTCTCGAAGCTGCTCGAGATCGCGCAACTGGGAAATCAACGTACCCGGAGAACGAGGTCTCGCATCATTACGAATATCGAGCACTCTGGCGAAGAACATCGCCGACAGTTTGAGATCGGCCTCTTTACCAAAGCGATCGGCAATCGAGACCCGAGCCGTCCTGATCAGCATCTCCAGGATAAGCGCCAGTGCTACGCCTGATGCGAGCACCCAGAGTGTGTGGATCGACCGGGCCGGCACCACCCGATCCCACACTTGCATCGCAAATAGCGAGGTGGCAATCGCCAATAGGTTGCCGAAAAATGATCCAAGGCCCAACTCAACTAACGTGCGCCAGTTGCTGGTGAAAATCCCTCTCAGCCATGATTTCGGTTTCTGAGCCAGATAAGTGTCGAGGCGCCCGTCACGCACCGACTCACGCTCACGAACCAGAAGCAGGCGGTGCTTGCCCTGCGTCCCGATATGGTTCAGGAGCAAAGAACGTTCGATGGTCTGATTATTGACCGAAAACCGGATCGTCGCCCTCCCCTCCGAGACCGCAACAATCATTCCGATACAGTTGTCGTCAACAGCCACAAGGGCTGGCAGCATGACACGGGAGATAGCTGAGCTTTGGATATCTACGAACTGTGCAGCCAAGCCGGCAGCATGGGCAATGCCGACAATGGCCTGTTCCGCATCGCTGCCCTCCTCCCAGGCGGACGCGCTGCGAACCAGTTCCGGTGAACTAGCAATACCGAGATGGCGTGAGGCAAGAAGGATGGCATCGACCCAAAGTTTAATCGGGAGAGACTCAACCCCATCATGGTCGACACAGGCCTCTGCATGAGAAGGATGTTCAATCATGATCGTCCCTCCTGCTTACGCAAGAGCTGCACGAATTTACCGATAACCAAATAGGCCTTGATTCTAGCCAGCACGCCGTCGGCGATAGCATTGATCCGCTCGACTTCGGAGGAATAAATCTCACGCTCGGCGTTGATGACGTCAGTCAACGGACGCTTGTTGAGGGTATATTCCTGCCAGTAGAGATCGCGCGAAGCACTGGACAAGGCAATCACTGCTTCGTAACTCTCTAGTCGCGCCGCCGCACCAGAGGCTTCCGTTTCCGCTGCCCCCAGAGCCGTGCGCGTGATAAGACGTTGACTCTCAAGAACGTCAGCTGCGGCACGCCGTTCATCCTCGGCCGCGGCTATCTTGTGCCTGCCAAGTCCACCGAGCGAGTAACTGCCGCTAAGCGTCAAACCAACAAAGGTATCGTCATTGACATTCTCACGCCCCGTCGAAAGCGATCTGCTGACACCGACGCCAATCGAAGGATAGCGCTCGGCCTCCATCTGTTTGACCTTCGCATGAGCGGCATCCATAGCTGCCTTGGCGGCGAGAATCGACGGCGTTTGATCGATCTCACCACCACCCTCACCGAGACCGGAAATAAAGCTGCTCGTCACATCCAGGTTTGCAACACGCCGGGGACGCACACCGCTGAGCTCGGCCAGCCTGCCAACCGCGACATCAAAACGAGTTTTGGCCTTCAGGACCTCGGCCTTGGCACGCTGAATGGCAACATTCGCCTGGTTCTGGTCGGAGGCATCGGAGATCCCTGCCTTGACTCGATCGACGATCCTGCTGCTCGTTTGATCAAGGGCAGCAACCTGTCGCTCTGCAGCGGCAATCATCTCCTGGCTTGCTGCCAATTCTACAAAGGTTGTTGCCGTGTTGTAGCCGACCGTCTCAATCGTATCGGCAAGCAAATACTGATGTTTTTTCAACGTCGAATCGGCAGCAGAAATTCGGCTCGAGGTGCGCCCAAAATCATAGAGCAGTTGATTGACTCCAAGCACTCCTGTGGCTCCGGCGCTACTGCCACCGCTGCCATAACTCTGACCGTAACCGGGCCTCACGCTGTACTCAATCGTCGGGAACCAGGCAGCCTTGGCAATGGCAACCTCAGAGGTACTTTGCGCAATGACTGCATTGGCGCGGCTGACGTCTGGATGACGGGAAATCGCAACACCAACTGCATCCGAGAGGGTCATACCGTCTATCGCCACACGGTGTTGCGGCTCAGCTGTCGGTATCGGTGCCGCAACCACAACGGCTGGGGTGACAATGGGCACTCCATCTGCACTACGCTGTGTTTTGCGCACAGGCGCTTCTGTTTGCTGGGTGGCGCAACCCGCTAAACCCGTAGCACAAAGGGCAATGGTAAAAGACAACCGCGAAAAACGCTGTGTGAGGTATGTGCGGCCTCGCACACGCATTGCATCTTTGGTTCTGCTCTTCAAGTGGCCTGCCTGTTTTCTATGTTTGTTTTGCTTACGCATTTGAACGTTTTACTTCCTGCGCTCCGCTGTCCTTCTGCTCGACAACGTTCTGGCCTAGTGCACGCAAACCCCACCCCAAGCGTTACGCTTTCGAGCCAGATAGGCTTGAACACGGAGGCGGGATTCAGGTGGCAAGCTACGTAGTTCTGCACGCGCAGCCGCTATCGGCACAACACCCAAAGGCGCTGCCACGAACATCCAGTTGACCGTATGAAAAATGCCTTGCCAGCCGTTGCCGACATAAGCATCAATGTCGCTCAGTCGTGGTGTGCGACGTTGAAAACACTGCTTCAGCTCGGCGTAGCTTTCGGACAAAGGCACTTCAGCTACGTCTCGCCAAAATGGCGTGTCATTACGTGGACAGTCGTAATGCATCCGCAGGAAGTCGCGGATACCGGACCAACATTGCGCGTTAGCATGATTGAACGCTTCAATCGCGTGTCCGCTAACGACCCCATGACTGTTGACGAGAGTGCGTTCGAGATTGCGCAACTGCTCAAGCATCTGCCCGATGGATGTCGCCTCGAGTGGCTCGACGAAACCCGACGCCAGCCCGAGCGCGACGACGTTATTGATCCACACCCTCTCGAAATGCCCGGCCTCGAAACGAAGCGTAGACATCGGCTCAATGCCATGGCCGAGGTAAGACTCAACTTCTGCAACCGCCGCCGCTTCATCTATATGCTTGCTGCTGAATACATATCCGCAACCGACGCGCTCGATCAACGGGATCTGCCACATCCATCCCGCCTTCATCGAAATCGCACGCGTCAAAAGCGCCGGGTTCTTGGCGGGGTTGTGCAGGTGAAATGGTATTGCGCGATCAAGGGGCAAATAATCCGAAAAGGAACGCCAGGGTGCGCCATAGGCCTTACCGATCCCAAGCCTGGCGAAGCCAGACGCATCGACGACGAAATCGACATCGAGCGTCCCGCCCTTGAATTGGATCGCCCGAACATTGCCCCGCTCATTCAGCGTCAGCGCGTCAACCCGAACGGACCGGTGAATAACGCCGCGGCTCAAAGCTACTTTCTTGAGGTAGGCCGCCACCCGATGGCTATCGAAATGATAGGATGCGCTCAGCCCGGATTTCCCGGTCATGAGCAGAGACCGGACCTCCTCTTGCGAGACATTTCGGGCAATCGCGCTGTAACCGGGAACGCACCAGTGGAGTTCTTCCCCCGACGCAATCATCGCCGACAGGAGAGGAAAGAACCCGCCGGCCTGCCACTCGAGTTCTTCGATTCCCTGGCCGCCGAACAAATGATAATAACTATCCTGCGAGCCGCCGCCGCGCCAACCCTCATAGACAAAGCCGAGCTTATAGGCCGCCCCGGTCTCTCGAACGAACTCGTCGACCGAAATACCGTTCACCTCTAGTGCACTGACGAGATTGAGGAGGCCACCCTCCCCGACCCCGATGATCCCGATGTCGGGTGACTCGATGAGTGTAATCTCGACTTTCGGACTGAATATGCGCCTTAGCATCAGGGCAGCGAACCAGCCTGCTGTACCGCCGCCGATGATAGCGACACGTTTTGCATGTTGTAGATCGAGCATTCGTATCTCCAGAACGATCTTGATTAGATGTGGAGGCGACAAGAGCGCATATCACGCTCATGCCGCCTTCGCTCCGAAGATCAAACGACGACTTGATGGTTGGCGAGCAGGGTCTCCAGATCTGTGGTCACATTGTTCAACGTGACGATCGGCGTAGCGCTGAAGGTGCTACCCGTACCATCACGGTCGATGCTGATAATCGTGTTGCCGCCACTATTCGTGACCGACAGGTAGTTCCCGATCGTATCGCCGGCATCGATAGTCGCGACGCCGTTGATGTAATGAGCGGGACCGTCCGCATCGGCCGTGTAACCGACGAGCAGTTTGGAAACATCGATCCGATCGGCATTTGGCGTGGCTTCATAGGTGCCGATGGTGAAGCCATTGACGACATCACTACCATTGCCGCCGACCGCGTCATTGGCGACCAGCTTGTAGAGCAACGTGTCCTTACCGCCATTGATCAGATTGAATGTGTCGTTGCCTC
This sequence comes from Pseudomonas sp. T8, assembly GCF_024610635.1. Classification (NCBI taxonomy): domain Bacteria; kingdom Pseudomonadati; phylum Pseudomonadota; class Gammaproteobacteria; order Pseudomonadales; family Pseudomonadaceae; genus Pseudomonas; species Pseudomonas sp. T8. The sequence goes on along the minus strand of NZ_CP102374.1, from coordinate 800,452 downwards.
CCCGGCCCTCGAACACATTGTCGCTGGCGTTGTCAGTGAACGTGTCAGCACCGCTACCACCTGCAATGCCTTCGATATTGGAGAAGGTTGCCGTACCGAACCCGGTGTTCTGGGCCGTCGTCACGCTCAGATCGATCGTCAGTGATGTGCTACCGGCCAGCTTGTAGTCGACGATGTCGATACCAGCAGTACTGCTCCAGACCTTGGTGCCAGACACCGTCACCGTGCCACCGCCGCCCTCATATTTGTCGTTGCCGAGGGTGGCAAAGAAGGTGTCGTTGTAGCCGGTGCCGACGATTCCATGGCCGATATTGGCATTCGCTACGTTTGTGCCGGACTCCGCCGTCAGGACGTAAGCCTTGTTAGCCTCACCGGCCTTCAATCCCGTCCAGGCCGCATTGACGTTTTCGATCACGTTACCGCCCAACGTCGCAAGACCACCGACATCGGCCCCGTCCCCATTGGCACTGCGCAGCAGCACCAGGCTGTAGGTCTCGTTGGGGTTTAGTCCATAGAAATCGACGATCGCCGAGCTGTCGTTGGTCTGGTTGCCGGATTGCGCGTTGATGATCTGCGTGGACACCAGATTGTTCGATGAGTCGAACAGCTGGACAGTGTGGCCGTAGAGCGAATTGATGCCCTGCGCATCGACGATGCGGAAATGCAGCACCGTGCCATCCGCCACCGTATTGGTGTTGGCGATGAACCTGGTGTTGCCTTTCTGGGTGAAGACCAGAAGATCCCGGTCACCATCCCAGTCGATGTCGGCTGCGATTCCGCCCGTCACCGCATCGGTGTTGACGTTTGCGGCGCCAAGCCAACGTCCGATGGTGTTGGATCCACCGAGCAGGTTAGTGGTAGTGAAGCTGGTCGTGCCTCCCGAACTAGTGTTCGTATAGAGATTGACCGGGCCGGTATTGCCTGCCGCCGTCATGCCACCCGTGTCGCCGAAGCCCGGTAACTCGATGACGTCCATTTTTCCGTCGCCGTTCCAGTCCACCGCCACCGACGGCCCACCCTGCAGCGTGTCACCAAAGGTATAGGTACCCGTGTTCAAACCGATTCCGGTCGGGGCCGTGGAGCTCAGTTGGCCGGATCCGTTGTTAAACAGAATGCGGCTTTCATAGGACGAGTTCGACAGGACGCCTGCGGCACCATACCCACGCCCTATAAACAGGTCCATGTAACCGTCGCCGTTGAAGTCGGCCCAGGTCATGGAAATACCGTTACCAAAATTGGGGTCGTCGTCGAGACGCTGGAAGGTATTGTTGATGATCTGCGTGTTGCTCCAGGTCCCGTCGCCCTGGTTTGTCGCGACGACGAGACGATGCTGATTGGAACTGGTCGGTGGCAGTACAGCAAGCGCTCCACCCAGCTTTGTGCTGCCGGCCGTCGCGTGGTAAACGAGATCCACCTTGCCGTCATTGTTCAGATCGACGCCAGACAACTCCATGTCGAAGGTCGCGTTACCGCTATTGGATGACAGCGGTAATACGGTGGCAGTGTCCACGTAAGCACCATCCTTGACCATGCCAAGGATGGTGCCGTCAGTGTTCAGCACAATCTGGGAGTCGAAGCCGCCGCCACTGGTGGCGTCGTTGGGCGTCTGGTCGCCATAGGCCAGATCGACCAAGCCGTTCCCGGCCCTGTCGAAACCGATCACGCCGCCAAACCAGGAATAGGTGTTGGCGCTATCGGCAGTTCCCCTGTCGCCCCCTGTTGGTGCGGTGGGGTAGGCTCCGACCTGCTGCGCGACGTATGTGCTGCCATTGAAGATAAAGGCCTGCTGGCCGTCATCGTAGGTGCTATCTTCGGCGAACAGGTCCATATACCCGTCGCGATTGAAATCAATGAACGTGGCGTTCTGCACAAAGTTGCGGCCGGTATAGCCTGTCGGAGAGTAGCCCGGATCCGAGGATAAGTTGCTGTTGCTGTACAACGCAGTCTGACTAAAGCTGCCCAATGTTGCGTTGTCGGTACCGTTCGCATTCAACATCGTCTGGTTGCTGTGAATGCGCCACATGCCGGTTTCGCTTAGCGTGTAGGCGGTAGCCTTCTGGTTTGGATCGCTGGCAGCAGAGCCAACCGTTACTGTTGGCGCCGCGGAGATGATCAATTCGTTGACCGTATCGTCCGAGACAATCTGCGCGCCTGCACCGCTCTTGATGATAGCCGTAACATTGTAGGTACCCAGCGCGATCTCAGATGGCACCTGCACGTACCAGGTGTTGTTCAGCGGATCGACAACGACTGCACCGTTCGCCGAACTATAGGTCGTACCGGCGATGCTCACCTCGATATATTCGCCGTTGGCCAGCTTGAACGGCATCGCACCGGTCACGAGTGGGGTCGTGTCCACGGTCACCTGGCTGTTGACGGTGACCGTGTAGTCGGAGGTCAGCGTGAAATTGTTCGATGGCGTCCCCTGGTTTCCGGCGAGGTCGGTGACAACGGCCGTATAGGTATGAGTCGAGCCATCCGCCAGATTCCCGGGATCGAAGGTCCAGGATGTACCCGTTCCGTCAACCGTGGCCGTGCCAAGTAGCGTTGTGCCTTCGTAGATGTGCACGACTTCCGACACATCTAAAGGAGCCGTCAACGTACCCGTGAGGATCGGGTTTCGATCATCCGTGGTCGTCCCGCTTCCGAACGTCCCTTGAGTCGGTCCCGCGTTATCAATGTAACCGTCGATACTAACGCCCTGAGTCGGCGGTGTGGTATCGATCGTGAAACTGAGCGGGCCAGACGGCGCACTTTCGCTGCCCGCCTCGTTGGTCAGGGTGTAGCTGATCTGGTGAGCGCCTTCGCCCAGCGGGGTGACCGGGGTCAGCGTGCCGGTCGCCGGGTCATAGATCGCCTCGACCCGGGTGCCATCGACATAAAGCGACGGCGTGGTGCCGGTCGGCACCGTGCCGATGTTGATGCCCGGCGTCGTGTCGTCGGTGGTCGCCGCCGTGCTCGCTGGGTCCTGGATCGCACCAACATCATCGGCATAACTCGCCGGCGCCGCCGGAGTGGCCGGTACGCTGGTATCGACCGTGAAACTGAGCGGGCCAGACGGCGCACTTTCGCTGCCCGCCTCGTTGGTCAGGGTGTAGCTGATCTGGTGAGCGCCTTCGCCCAGCGGGGTGACCGGGGTCAGCGTGCCGGTCGCCGGGTCATAGATCGCCTCGACCCGGGTGCCATCGACATAAAGCGACGGCGTGGTGCCGGTCGGCACCGTGCCGATGTTGATGCCCGGCGTCGTGTCGTCGGTGGTCGCCGCCGTGCTCGCTGGGTCCTGGATCGCACCAACATCATCGGCATAACTCGCCGGCGCCGCCGGAGTGGCCGGTACGCTGGTATCGACCGTGAAACTGAGCGGGCCAGACGGCGCACTTTCGCTGCCCGCCTCGTTGGTCAGGGTGTAGCTGATCTGGTGAGCGCCTTCGCCCAGCGGGGTGACCGGGGTCAGCGTGCCGGTCGCCGGGTCATAGATCGCCTCGACCCGGGTGCCATCGACATAAAGCGACGGCGTGGTGCCGGTCGGCACCGTGCCGATGTTGATGCCCGGCGTCGTGTCGTCGGTGGTCGCCGCCGTGCTCGCTGGGTCCTGGATCGCACCAACATCATCGGCATAACTCGCCGGCGCCGCCGGAGTGGCCGGTACGCTGGTATCGACCGTGAAACTGAGCGGGCCAGACGGCGCACTTTCGCTGCCCGCCTCGTTGGTCAGGGTGTAGCTGATCTGGTGAGCGCCTTCGCCCAGCGGGGTGACCGGGGTCAGCGTGCCGGTCGCCGGGTCATAGATCGCCTCGACCCGGGTGCCATCGACATAAAGCGACGGCGTGGTGCCGGTCGGCACCGTGCCGATGTTGATGCCCGGCGTCGTGTCGTCGGTGGTCGCTGCCGTGCTCGCTGGGTCCTGGACCGCACCAACATCATCGGCATAACTCGCCGGCGCCGCCGGAGTGGCCGGTACGCTGGTATCGACCGTGAAACTGAGCGGGCCAGACGGCGCACTTTCGCTGCCCGCCTCGTTGGTCAGGGTGTAGCTGATCTGGTGAGCGCCTTCGCCCAGCGGGGTGACCGGGGTCAGCGTGCCGGTCGCCGGGTCATAGATCGCCTCGACCCGGGTGCCATCGACATAAAGCGACGGCGTGGTGCCGGTCGGCACCGTGCCGATGTTGATGCCCGGCGTCGTGTCGTCGGTGGTCGCTGCCGTGCTCGCTGGGTCCTGGACCGCACCAACATCATCGGCATAACTCGCCGGCGCCGCCGGAGTGGCCGGTACGCTGGTATCGACCGTGAAACTGAGCGGGCCAGACGGCGCACTTTCGCTGCCCGCCTCGTTGGTCAGGGTGTAGCTGATCTGGTGAGCGCCTTCGCCCAGCGGGGTGACCGGGGTCAGCGTGCCGGTCGCCGGGTCATAGATCGCCTCGACCCGGGTGCCATCGACATAAAGCGACGGCGTGGTGCCGGTCGGCACCGTGCCGATGTTGATGCCCGGCGTCGTGTCGTCGGTGGTCGCCGCCGTGCTCGCTGGGTCCTGGATCGCACCAACATCATCGGCATAACTCGCCGGCGCCGCCGGAGTGGCCGGTACGCTGGTATCGACCGTGAAACTGAGTGGCCCAGACGGCGCACTTTCGCTGCCCGCCTCGTTGGTCAGGGTGTAGCTGATCTGGTGAGCGCCTTCGCCCAGCGGGGTGACCGGGGTCAGCGTGCCGGTCGCCGGGTCATAGATCGCCTCGACCCGGGTGCCATCGACATAAAGCGACGGCGTGGTGCCGGTCGGCACCGTGCCGATGTTGATGCCCGGCGTCGTGTCGTCGGTGGTCGCCGCCGTGCTCGCTGGGTCCTGGATCGCACCAACATCATCGGCATAACTCGCCGGCGCCGCCGGAGTGGCCGGTACGCTGGTATCGACCGTGAAACTGAGCGGGCCAGACGGCGCACTTTCGCTGCCCGCCTCGTTGGTCAGGGTGTAGCTGATCTGGTGAGCGCCTTCGCCCAGCGGGGTGACCGGGGTCAGCGTGCCGGTCGCCGGGTCATAGATCGCCTCGACCCGGGTGCCATCGACATAAAGCGACGGCGTGGTGCCGGTCGGCACCGTGCCGATGTTGATGCCCGGCGTCGTGTCGTCGGTGGTCGCTGCCGTGCTCGCTGGGTCCTGGACCGCACCAACATCATCGGCATAACTCGCCGGCGCCGCCGGAGTGGCCGGTACGCTGGTATCGACCGTGAAACTGAGCGGGCCAGACGGCGCACTTTCGCTGCCCGCCTCGTTGGTCAGGGTGTAGCTGATCTGGTGAGCGCCTTCGCCCAGCGGGGTGACCGGGGTCAGCGTGCCGGTCGCCGGGTCATAGATCGCCTCGACCCGGGTGCCATCGACATAAAGCGACGGCGTGGTGCCGGTCGGCACCGTGCCGATGTTGATGCCCGGCGTCGTGTCGTCGGTGGTCGCTGCCGTGCTCGCTGGGTCCTGGACCGCACCAACATCATCGGCATAACTCGCCGGCGCCGCCGGAGTGGCCGGTACGCTGGTATCGACCGTGAAACTGAGCGGGCCAGACGGCGCACTTTCGCTGCCCGCCTCGTTGGTCAGGGTGTAGCTGATCTGGTGAGCGCCTTCGCCCAGCGGGGTGACCGGGGTCAGCGTGCCGGTCGCCGGGTCATAGATCGCCTCGACCCGGGTGCCATCGACATAAAGCGACGGCGTGGTGCCGGTCGGCACCGTGCCGATGTTGATGCCCGGCGTCGTGTCGTCGGTGGTCGCCGCCGTGCTCGCTGGGTCCTGGATCGCACCAACATCATCGGCATAACTCGCCGGCGCCGCCGGAGTGGCCGGTACGCTGGTATCGACCGTGAAACTGAGTGGCCCAGACGGCGCACTTTCGCTGCCCGCCTCGTTGGTCAGGGTGTAGCTGATCTGGTGAGCGCCTTCGCCCAGCGGGGTGACCGGGGTCAGCGTGCCGGTCGCCGGGTCATAGATCGCCTCGACCCGGGTGCCATCGACATAAAGCGACGGCGTGGTGCCGGTCGGCACCGTGCCGATGTTGATGCCCGGCGTCGTGTCGTCGGTGGTCGCCGCCGTGCTCGCTGGGTCCTGGATCGCACCAACATCATCGGCATAACTCGCCGGCGCCGCCGGAGTGGCCGGTACGCTGGTATCGACCGTGAAACTGAGCGGGCCAGACGGCGCACTTTCGCTGCCCGCCTCGTTGGTCAGGGTGTAGCTGATCTGGTGAGCGCCTTCGCCCAGCGGGGTGACCGGGGTCAGCGTGCCGGTCGCCGGGTCATAGATCGCCTCGACCCGGGTGCCATCGACATAAAGCGACGGCGTGGTGCCGGTCGGCACCGTGCCGATGTTGATGCCCGGCGTCGTGTCGTCGGTGGTCGCTGCCGTGCTCGCTGGGTCCTGGACCGCACCAACATCATCGGCATAACTCGCCGGCGCCGCCGGAGTGGCCGGTACGCTGGTATCGACCGTGAAACTGAGCGGGCCAGACGGCGCACTTTCGCTGCCCGCCTCGTTGGTCAGGGTGTAGCTGATCTGGTGAGCGCCTTCGCCCAGCGGGGTGACCGGGGTCAGCGTGCCGGTCGCCGGGTCATAGATCGCCTCGACCCGGGTGCCATCGACATAAAGCGACGGCGTGGTGCCGGTCGGCACCGTGCCGATGTTGATGCCCGGCGTCGTGTCGTCGGTGGTCGCTGCCGTGCTCGCTGGGTCCTGGACCGCACCAACATCATCGGCATAACTCGCCGGCGCCGCCGGAGTGGCCGGTACGCTGGTATCGACCGTGAAACTGAGCGGGCCAGACGGCGCACTTTCGCTGCCCGCCTCGTTGGTCAGGGTGTAGCTGATCTGGTGAGCGCCTTCGCCCAGCGGGGTGACCGGGGTCAGCGTGCCGGTCGCCGGGTCATAGATCGCCTCGACCCGGGTGCCATCGACATAAAGCGACGGCGTGGTGCCGGTCGGCACCGTGCCGATGTTGATGCCCGGCGTCGTGTCGTCGGTGGTCGCTGCCGTGCTCGCTGGGTCCTGGACCGCACCAACATCATCGGCATAACTCGCCGGCGCCGCCGGAGTGGCCGGTACGCTGGTATCGACCGTGAAACTGAGCGGGCCAGACGGCGCACTTTCGCTGCCCGCCTCGTTGGTCAGGGTGTAGCTGATCTGGTGAGCGCCTTCGCCCAGCGGGGTGACCGGGGTCAGCGTGCCGGTCGCCGGGTCATAGATCGCCTCGACCCGGGTGCCATCGACATAAAGCGACGGCGTGGTGCCGGTCGGCACCGTGCCGATGTTGATGCCCGGCGTCGTGTCGTCGGTGGTCGCCGCCGTGCTCGCTGGGTCCTGGATCGCACCAACATCATCGGCATAACTCGCCGGCGCCGCCGGAGTGGCCGGTACGCTGGTATCGACCGTGAAACTGAGCGGGCCAGACGGCGCACTTTCGCTGCCCGCCTCGTTGGTCAGGGTGTAGCTGATCTGGTGAGCGCCTTCGCCCAGCGGGGTGACCGGGGTCAGCGTGCCGGTCGCCGGGTCATAGATCGCCTCGACCCGGGTGCCATCGACATAAAGCGACGGCGTGGTGCCGGTCGGCACCGTGCCGATGTTGATGCCCGGCGTCGTGTCGTCGGTGGTCGCCGCCGTGCTCGCTGGGTCCTGGATCGCACCAACATCATCGGCATAACTCGCCGGCGCCGCCGGAGTGGCCGGTACGCTGGTATCGACCGTGAAACTGAGCGGGCCAGACGGCGCACTTTCGCTGCCCGCCTCGTTGGTCAGGGTGTAGCTGATCTGGTGAGCGCCTTCGCCCAGCGGGGTGACCGGGGTCAGCGTGCCGGTCGCCGGGTCATAGATCGCCTCGACCCGGGTGCCATCGACATAAAGCGACGGCGTGGTGCCGGTCGGCACCGTGCCGATGTTGATGCCCGGCGTCGTGTCGTCGGTGGTCGCTGCCGTGCTCGCTGGGTCCTGGACCGCACCAACATCATCGGCATAACTCGCCGGCGCCGCCGGAGTGGCCGGTACGCTGGTATCGACCGTGAAACTGAGCGGGCCAGACGGCGCACTTTCGCTGCCCGCCTCGTTGGTCAGGGTGTAGCTGATCTGGTGAGCGCCTTCGCCCAGCGGGGTGACCGGGGTCAGCGTGCCGGTCGCCGGGTCATAGATCGCCTCGACCCGGGTGCCATCGACATAAAGCGACGGCGTGGTGCCGGTCGGCACCGTGCCGATGTTGATGCCCGGCGTCGTGTCGTCGGTGGTCGCTGCCGTGCTCGCTGGGTCCTGGACCGCACCAACATCATCGGCATAACTCGCCGGCGCCGCCGGAGTGGCCGGTACGCTGGTATCGACCGTGAAACTGAGCGGGCCAGACGGCGCACTTTCGCTGCCCGCCTCGTTGGTCAGGGTGTAGCTGATCTGGTGAGCGCCTTCGCCCAGCGGGGTGACCGGGGTCAGCGTGCCGGTCGCCGGGTCATAGATCGCCTCGACCCGGGTGCCATCGACATAAAGCGACGGCGTGGTGCCGGTCGGCACCGTGCCGATGTTGATGCCCGGCGTCGTGTCGTCGGTGGTCGCCGCCGTGCTCGCTGGGTCCTGGATCGCACCAACATCATCGGCATAACTCGCCGGCGCCGCCGGAGTGGCCGGTACGCTGGTATCGACCGTGAAACTGAGCGGGCCAGACGGCGCACTTTCGCTGCCCGCCTCGTTGGTCAGGGTGTAGCTGATCTGGTGAGCGCCTTCGCCCAGCGGGGTGACCGGGGTCAGCGTGCCGGTCGCCGGGTCATAGATCGCCTCGACCCGGGTGCCATCGACATAAAGCGACGGCGTGGTGCCGGTCGGCACCGTGCCGATGTTGATGCCCGGCGTCGTGTCGTCGGTGGTCGCCGCCGTGCTCGCTGGGTCCTGGATCGCACCAACATCATCGGCATAACTCGCCGGCGCCGCCGGAGTGGCCGGTACGCTGGTATCGACCGTGAAACTGAGCGGGCCAGACGGCGCACTTTCGCTGCCCGCCTCGTTGGTCAGGGTGTAGCTGATCTGGTGAGCGCCTTCGCCCAGCGGGGTGACCGGGGTCAGCGTGCCGGTCGCCGGGTCATAGATCGCCTCGACCCGGGTGCCATCGACATAAAGCGACGGCGTGGTGCCGGTCGGCACCGTGCCGATGTTGATGCCCGGCGTCGTGTCGTCGGTGGTCGCTGCCGTGCTCGCTGGGTCCTGGACCGCACCAACATCATCGGCATAACTCGCCGGCGCCGCCGGAGTGGCCGGTACGCTGGTATCGACCGTGAAACTGAGCGGGCCAGACGGCGCACTTTCGCTGCCCGCCTCGTTGGTCAGGGTGTAGCTGATCTGGTGAGCGCCTTCGCCCAGCGGGGTGACCGGGGTCAGCGTGCCGGTCGCCGGGTCATAGATCGCCTCGACCCGGGTGCCATCGACATAAAGCGACGGCGTGGTGCCGGTCGGCACCGTGCCGATGTTGATGCCCGGCGTCGTGTCGTCGGTGGTCGCTGCCGTGCTCGCTGGGTCCTGGACCGCACCAACATCATCGGCATAACTCGCCGGCGCCGCCGGAGTGGCCGGTACGCTGGTATCGACCGTGAAACTGAGCGGGCCAGACGGCGCACTTTCGCTGCCCGCCTCGTTGGTCAGGGTGTAGCTGATCTGGTGAGCGCCTTCGCCCAGCGGGGTGACCGGGGTCAGCGTGCCGGTCGCCGGGTCATAGATCGCCTCGACCCGGGTGCCATCGACATAAAGCGACGGCGTGGTGCCGGTCGGCACCGTGCCGATGTTGATGCCCGGCGTCGTGTCGTCGGTGGTCGCCGCCGTGCTCGCTGGGTCCTGGACCGCACCAACATCATCGGCATAACTCGCCGGCGCCGCCGGAGTGGCCGGTACGCTGGTATCGACCGTGAAACTGAGCGGGCCAGACGGCGCACTTTCGCTGCCCGCCTCGTTGGTCAGGGTGTAGCTGATCTGGTGAGCGCCTTCGCCCAGCGGGGTGACCGGGGTCAGCGTGCCGGTCGCCGGGTCATAGATCGCCTCGACCCGGGTGCCATCGACATAAAGCGACGGCGTGGTGCCGGTCGGCACCGTGCCGATGTTGATGCCCGGCGTCGTGTCGTCGGTGGTCGCCGCCGTGCTCGCTGGGTCCTGGATCGCACCAACATCATCGGCATAACTCGCCGGCGCCGCCGGAGTGGCCGGTACGCTGGTATCGACCGTGAAACTGAGTGGCCCAGACGGCGCACTTTCGCTGCCCGCCTCGTTGGTCAGGGTGTAGCTGATCTGGTGAGCGCCTTCGCCCAGCGGGGTGACCGGGGTCAGCGTGCCGGTCGCCGGGTCATAGATCGCCTCGACCCGGGTGCCATCGACATAAAGCGACGGCGTGGTGCCGGTCGGCACCGTGCCGATGTTGATGCCCGGCGTCGTGTCGTCGGTGGTCGCCGCCGTGCTCGCTGGGTCCTGGATCGCACCAACATCATCGGCATAACTCGCCGGCGCCGCCGGAGTGGCCGGTACGCTGGTATCGACCGTGAAACTGAGCGGGCCAGACGGCGCACTTTCGCTGCCCGCCTCGTTGGTCAGGGTGTAGCTGATCTGGTGAGCGCCTTCGCCCAGCGGGGTGACCGGGGTCAGCGTGCCGGTCGCCGGGTCATAGATCGCCTCGACCCGGGTGCCATCGACATAAAGCGACGGCGTGGTGCCGGTCGGCACCGTGCCGATGTTGATGCCCGGCGTCGTGTCGTCGGTGGTCGCCGCCGTGCTCGCTGGGTCCTGGATCGCACCAACATCATCGGCATAACTCGCCGGCGCCGCCGGAGTGGCCGGTACGCTGGTATCGACCGTGAAACTGAGCGGGCCAGACGGTGCGCTTTGATTACCCGCCGCATCAGTCGCCGTCACTGTCAGGCGGTGAGCACCTTCTCCAAGCGGCACCACCGGAGTAAAAGACCAATGACCAGTCCCACTTACAGTAGTCGAGCCAATGAATTTGCCATTGTCAAAGACACTGATAATACTGCCCGGCTCGCCGCCTCCCGAAAGCGTCGGAGTGGAGTCATTGGTTGTTGTACCATTGGCAATCAGACCAACGAAGGGCGCGCGATCATCCATTGCCGTGAAGGTTGGAGCGGATGGCGGTAAGTTGTCACCCGAATCAGATTTACCGCCACCCGAACCCGAATTTGCAACAGCGGCAATGCCGGCACCGGCAACTGCCAGCGCCCCCAGAATCCCGAGAAGCCCCATCGCCCCATCACCATCAGCGATGGGCTCATAGACCACCAGCGAGTCGATGATACCGTCTCCACCAGAGCCAAGTGCCTTGTCGAACTTCGTCAGCCAACGCTCGCTACCATTGACGAAGACAAGATTGTTGTAACCCATGCCATGCTCAAAGAACTGCTGAACCAACAGGACCTTGCCATCGGAAAACTCGATAACCAAGTCATTCCCCGTACGGGAATAGTTCGAGACCTGCCCCTTATCGGCAGAAACCAGGAAATTCGTCGGCGCATTCGCAGCAGCGATGGTACTCGTGCTAGCGGAAACTGAAACGTTGCCATGATTATTCAAAACAGATGACGGGACCATTCTCGAGCCTCCTTAATATTAGTTCCGCTCACTGGCCCCACATGCAAACAAACACACTCGCGGAGGTCAGCGGAAACAAGCCCCCACTCAACTTGGAGTCACGCCGGGACAGTAAGAACTTGTAGCTCGATTGTGACTACGGGCGTCAGCGCAAGACATAGTAAGTCATCTATTTATGGCGAACTTCCTGCTCAGTTCTCCACTCAAGCTCGACCGCCAGAGGAAATGCAGATGGGCTCAAGACTGCCGCTCGAAACACAGCCTCGACCATCAGGAGCAATTGGTGCAAACCAACCACGCCAAGGAGAGCCCCGTCAGTTCGCGCCAAGTGACCGATTGTAGGGAGTCACGAAATGAGCATTAGCGTACGACTCCGGGGCAACGTTCTACAGCCCCCTCCTTGTCATATACAATTGAGTAAGAGCATGTCGTAATTGATTTAACGATACCGGTTTGGTCAGAAAGAGATCGACACCAGCATCACGACATCGCCGCTCAGTTTCCTCCAACACAGAAGCGGTGATGGCCACTATCAACGTATAACGATCAGACGCCGACTCAGCCGCACGTACACGCGAAACCAACTCGATACCGTCCAACTTCGACATATAGACGTCGGTGATGAGAAGCCTTACTTTTTTAGTCAAAAAGGCATCCCATGCCTCCTCACCGTCACTGCAGGCAAGCACCGTCTCGCACCCCAGATGCTTCAACTGATTCGTCAGCACCAAACAGTTAACAGGATTATCATCCACCACCATCACCGCACCAAGCCAGCCCAATGTTGACCCGGCTAACCCGCTGTATGCGGCTCCATCGTTTATGTTCGTAGCGATCGCCTCTTGGCATCCCGCAACAAAGAGGCGCCAGTTTGGTGGATTCGCCCAATAGTTGGCTGTCCCCGAAATCCCCCCCGAACGTAAAGAGTTGGACCGTTCAATCAACAGGGCATGCCCTGGTTGACCGAGTCCTATATCTTCCGCGTCGCTCACATACAAAGTGGGCAGGCCTCTATCCAGCGCACACAATTGTCGCTCTTGCGGCTCCATCCCTGCCGCAAGAGCGAAGGCCCTCAGCGCTTTCGCAACGTGGGCTTTTTCAGTGCCGATCAAAATCACCCGCCCCCCGAGTTCCGGAAACTCGTACTGGTTGCACTCCGCGACCAAGTCGATCTTCAGTATCACCGACGTCCCGAGGCACTCAATACTGGAGATCTCCATGGTCCCGCCCATCATCTCAACCAAACGCTTGCTGATGACCAAGCTAACTCCCATACCATCGAAACGCCGCGCAAGTGCCCCGTCAAATTGCTCAAGAAACAATCCCTTTCGAGCGACCTCTGAAATACCAATCCCAGTGTCATAGACGGTGAGAACCACCTGCTGCTTGGCGCCCTCGACCTTTCCAAGATCGACAGATATCCCAACACGCCCCTGCGACGTGAATTTGATTGCATTCGAAAGCAGGCTGAGCAAGACCTGGCGAAGCCGAGAGGCATCTGCAAGATAGGTTGCGGCAACACTGGGATGGACGTATACCTCCATCTCGAGCCTCTTGTTTCTCCCACTCCCCGCCAATGCCGCCATGACCTCATCGATGACCTCACGAAGATCCGTGGGTGCGGGCGTCATGACAAGCGCACCGGCATCTATCATCGTATATTCCAGGATGTCGTTGAGTGTCTGCATCAATGCCTTAGCGGAGCCATTTGCAACCTCCAAGTACTGCCGCTGCCGTGCATCAAGAATGGTCGAGCGCAATATTTCCAATAGCCCAAGCAAGCCGTTCATTGGTGTTCTGATCTCATGACTCATCATCGCCAAAAACTTACCTTTTGACTCGGATGATGCTACAGCCTCGTCTTTTGCCTCCTCCAATAGCCGCGCCTGAATCTGGCTATCATCCACAGCTCGTCGCAACTGCTCGACCAGCGTCGAACGCTCGGCCTCCAGCTCCCCATTACGGACAAGCACGCCCCCCAGGGTCTGTAATGCGGCGAGGAGCGCGCCAATATTATCCTTCTGCTTGAATGAGTCGGCAGGGGCCGAGTAGTTACCGCTCGAGAAATTCAAGACCGAATCGGTTGCAGCAGATATCGGCCTGATTATTCGCCTTGAGAAAAGGACGAGGATGTACACCATCGACAGAATGATTGTGACGGTAGCTCCAGCTAGAAATCCGAATACGCGGTACGTGGCACGCGTTCTCTTCTCCACAACTTGAATGGCTGCATCAAGCTCCACATCTCGCAACGATGTAATAGGTTGCATAAGCGGTACATAGTGCTGCGCAAACGACGACGCAGTGGGGAAACTCGCATCATCTGCATCCTGTAGAACGGTTTGTCTCAGATAAGCAATACCCAAGCCGAAATAAGTCTTGCGCATCTGCTCCACTACAGCACCAGAGGAGTCATCGGATAGATGTTCGAATCGACTACTCTCAACCAAATCGCCTAGCGTATGAATTCGGCCAAAGACAATCCAAAGCCTTTCCAACTCTTCCTCAGACAACGCCCTGCGACTCGTCAGCGCAGGGGTAAATAATGAACCTGCACGGCCCGCTTGCTCTCGCAGTTCTGCGGCTAAACGTGCCGTTATCACATACTCCGCCACCGCCGGCCCTTCTCGAACCAGCTCGAAGATGACGCTGTCATTGATATGGTTCATATCCTCAATCAGTTGAAACATTCGGGTAATCGCATGCTCTACGGCGCGCGTAGAACGTTCTTCACGCGCGATGGCCATGAGGCGATCGGCACTCTTTCGCGCTTGACGGACTCGCTCCGCCACCAACGCCATGAGCACCGTAGCGCGCTCGCAACTCTCACAAGAGCTTGCCTTGAGTTTCTGGACCACCAAGTCCAGCGCTGCATCACTTCGCGTCCTTGCCAGATCAAGCGCCACTCTTAAATCCGGCTCATCTGATTGCGAAGCACCAATCATCCCATTCATGGGTCCTCGTTCCGCAGACAGGTACTCTGACGAGCTGAGTGCGGCCTTAACAATCTGCAGAAGTTCTTCAGTCCGCTTTGTCGCCTTGTACGCCTTCCAATCTCGAACCAAAAGCAAGCCGGCGCCACTTATTGTCACTACCAGAACAATCGTGGCAACGAGTCGAAACAGCCAATCGACGCGAATTTCGTTCAGTGGATCGATCAAAGAGGTCGTGAGTAATCGGCCGCCCCAACGCAACCACCGTAAAATACAATCCCAACTCGAATTAAGACTTATCAAACTCTCGATCCGTCGATTCATGTCGTCGCTATCCACAATGTCCCGTCACGATATCGAAAAGAAAAACTCGCTCGGACTTGGGGTGGGACCATAGATATCCCTGCCCTATTTTACAGCCTAGACCAAGAAGCAACTCTCGCTGTACCTCTGTTTCCACACCTTCAGCAACGCATTCCAAACCAAGATCGTGCGCTAACTTGATCTGACTACGGCAAATCACGGCTCGCTGGTTATCCTCAGCGATAGCTGAAACAAATGAACGATCAAGCTTCATTTGGGTAAAGGGAAGATCAGCCAACAGTTCCAGGCTTGCGATCCCAATTCCAAAATCGTCAATCGCCACGCCGTATCCACGCAAGCGCAAGCGATTCAAGGTGATCGCCAACTCACACATGTCCGGGACCGGGCAACTTTCGGTTAGCTCAATGATCAGGCTGCACGGTGAAATCCCACTTGCTGTAACTCTGGCCTCGAATCGCTCGAACCAGCCGGGCTTGCACAGCGTCTGTGCCGAAGCATTTATCCCGATCACCATTGAAATACCATGATTGACCAGGTATCGCTGCACTCCGAGACAGCGATCCAAGACGAAGAAAAATAGTTTCTCCAGATGCCCCATAGCCTCCAGTCGCGGAATGAAGTCGTCGGGGGCGATCATGCCACCGCAAGGATGCCGCCAACGGCACAGTGCCTCCGCCCCGACAGGATTACCGCTGGCGATATTGAACTGCGGCTGGATCAGCACGGTAAAACCTTCATCGACCCACAGTGCTTCCGTAAGGGTCATATCATCTGGCACGGCAGACTCGTCGCCCGGTGGATCTATCACCGCATCACGAGACAACACCGCCTCCAGAACCGGGCGAATAGCCCCAACTGTCAGCGGCTTGCGCAAAGCATGCACGTCATGACAAGCAAACGCGCTGACGAGCCGGACATGCGAATAGATAATGTCTTCAGGCATCGCGGAGACCCACACCCAAATCGGAGCCTCACCAAGAAAGGCTTGTTTTCCGCGATGCCGTAGCTCCTGCATCAACGCCGGTCCGTTCAGTTTGGGCAAATCAATGTCGCAGAGAACGACATCGAATCTCCATTGCTCCAATGCCTCAATGGCTTGTGCCCCGTCGGGCACGCAAAAGATTTTTCTGACACCGAGACACTGCAACAACGCCCTTATCGCGGACTGTTGGAATAGGTCGTCCTCCACGATTAGAACGGTCAAGGCAA
This sequence comes from Pseudomonas sp. T8, assembly GCF_024610635.1. Lineage (NCBI taxonomy): Bacteria > Pseudomonadati > Pseudomonadota > Gammaproteobacteria > Pseudomonadales > Pseudomonadaceae > Pseudomonas > Pseudomonas sp. T8. The sequence continues at coordinate 784,399 of NZ_CP102374.1, read as the reverse complement.
AATGAGTACTTCGCATATTGAATTGCTCGTGGATCGATGAAGGAGGACCAGACGCAATGACTTCCACTTTAAAATTATACGCGGGCCCAAGAACACGGATGCAAGCCGGGCCGTCTTTAGCTACCTTCGCTAGCAAGCCCATCAGGCAGCAACCTCAACACTGTCACGAGGCCTGATAAGCTTCATCTCCTAGCTCTTCATCTCCATTGTCCAAACACAACATGGCCAGGCTCACCCCAATGTCATCCATGACCGCAAGCCAGCCCTCGCACCACTCGCCTGCAACACTGCACGCCAGTTCTATCTCAAGACATCTCTCTGCAAGATCCTTGTCCTCGATCAGAAGCAGCGCCCCTCGCATTCGATGCATCCACCGTTCGAGCGCACGAACATCCCGCTTCGAAGCTAGCTGTTGCAGTTCCACCAATTCTTCTTTCGCATGCGCTTGAAACTTCGCTGCCAATGCCGCTTTCCCAGCGCTGTCCATCCAGAGGGTATCCACCTGCCACCGCTCACGAGCAATGTCAGTCTCAGCGTGCGATGCACTGCATCGTTCGAGCACACGCGACAGCCTGTCAAGATTCACAGGCTTGGCAATATAGTCATAGAAACCCTGTTCAAGCCGCCTCTCAATTTCGCTGTCGAAGTCATAGCCGCTCACCGCCACGACGGGAAGAGCCGAATTTTCCCTATGCACGATGTCAAAAAGCTCCCCACCACTCATACCGGGTAAATCCAGATCGGTCAGCACGATATCAACAGGGTGATGACGCAACATCACAACCGCTTCTGCCCCATCGGCCGCACTTAGAACGCCATATCCGAGAGAGCGGATTTGATCGACCAACAACTCTCGGTTGAGCTTGCTATCGTCCACTACGAGCACAACCAGAGTTCCTTCCCGCCTGTACTCGAGAGACGGTTTACCCCCCATTTCCTCCTCAGACGCACACGCCTTCGTCGGACTGTACCCGGCGGATGCTGGACCCATGGCCAATTGCAACGCTTCCTTGAGCGCATCCGTGCTAAATGCCGTCACCTCAATTAACCACTGCGCCAAACGCATTGGCCGTTGCGCTGCCGACTTACGCACCAGCACCACAGGTACCTGAGTCCTATTGGCGATATCCAGGGCACAATCCGCATTGTCGTCCGCAAGCACTATCACGTCCGCAGAGAAGCCCGATAACTCCTGCACAGCGCTCTCTCGGATTGATACATCCCACCCCCAATCGGTGAGCCATACCTGCAAGTGTCGGCCGTAGTCACTCATCCCTGTCATGATCAGGGCGCTTCCCATCGTCTCGCCCACAACAGCCTGGGTTGCAGCAATGGCGACAGGCAGTCGTACAGAGAAAATAGAGCCCACATGAAGAATGCTCTTCGCAGTAATAACTCCCCCCATCAATCTACAAAGTGTCGCGCAGATCGAGAGCCCAAGCCCCGTCCCACCGTATCGTCGCGCCTCCCCGTCCGCTTGCGCAAATGGAGTGAAGAGGCGCTCAACCAATCGTTCATCCATCCCGATTCCGGAATCGATCACCTCCAGTAACAAACTTGCAGTATCAGGCCCGTCATCAACGAGCGAGCCTCTAATTGCCACTCTACCGACATGCGTGAACTTAAAGGCATTACTGAGGAGGTTATCGATGATTTGAGAAGTCCGGTTTGGATCCCCCATCACCGCATACCGCTCCATGCTTGGATCAGGAAAAATATGAAACTCAATATTTTTCAAGACCGCACGTTCCGCATACCCTTGCGCAACACGCTCCAAACATTGACGAGGGTAAAATTTACACTCTACCAGTTGCATTTCGCCTGCATCAATTCTGGATAGATCGAGAATATCCGTCACAATCTGCAATAAGGTTTGGGCCCCTGTGCGCACGGACTTGACTCGAGCACTTTCGACTTCAGTCAACCTATCAACAGGAATTAAATCTATATTCCCCAGAATGACACTTAATGGGGCTTTTATTTCATGACTTACGGATGCAAAGAAATTCGATCGTGCACAAAGAAGGCGGTCAGACTCTTCTCGCGCCTCCATGGACGCTAACTCGGCAAGCTTCTGCACTGTTACGTCGCTGACAGCGCAAACAAACACGGCCTCCTCATTATAACTTGAGGCCACATAGGTAATATGCAGAAAGCAAGCTTTGCCCCCTGACTCCTCACTTAAGCTCTTACCAAAGCTCACTATTCCTAATTCTGCCTCCCCCTGCTCAGCGGAACGAGCTCGAAACGCAGCCTCGATCGAAGCCGGGAGCTTCATAAATGCATCCATGCCCATCAGCGAAGTCGCCAGAATATTTGCCCGCATGACCGAATAATCGCGGGCACGAACGATAAATAAACCGATTGGCATCGCACTTATGAGTATGTGATTCAGTATTTCGTGCTCGATCGCAAATCTAGATGCAATATGATTTTTCCTCAGAACACGTTTATCCCATTGATAGGCGGCCCCAAGTAACATAAGCAGAAATGCGACACTGAGCATACACAGCCAAAAAAAAGACCATCCCATCGATCTCAAAAGCTCAGAGTAGCTTAAGCCATATACCAAGTAGCCAAAGTGATCACTCACTGGCTCGACAAGATATATCCCATCATCCGTAAGGTGCAGTCCGTGCGTGCGCGGCTGCTCCAATATACTCCTGGCCCCTCTGGCAAGCGCTGTATTCGCTCCGCGTTGATCAATCAGGAGGGCGTTAGAACTATACAGTCCAAGCAGCCCATATTCATCCTCACGATGGATGTCAGCCAGCAAGGGCCTTATCGGTACGTCTGATCCAAATAGAACAAGGTCTCCTCCTTCCATCTCGACTACTCCAACGCAGCTCAGCAAACTGCCTACCTGACCCTCACCTAAATACGGCCCCCTCCAATATATGCCTTCCGTAACTCCAAAGACCTTCTCCTTATCAATTCCCTTTTCACGCAGTATCTGCACTGATGTTAATGGCATCGTTTGCTGCAATATATTTTGCGACCAGTTACCTGCTGGAAAAAGTGCAGCATAATCATTATTCAGCCCAACAACATAGGCCTGCCGCTCTATCTTCATGGCGTTCAGCGTCGACATGCCTGCGGCCGAAATATTTGCGAGTGCATTCACTCGCCCTACCCAATTGGCCCCAAGACTTAATCTTCCCTCTTCCGGGAAAATAATCAGGAAGTCACCATTAAACGCGGAATGACCCAACGCTTCCTCGGATGTATTGAGTGTGTTAAGCACATCGCCAGACTGCCCTTCTTCCCACTTCCCCAAATTCGAGAAATAGTATCTGACGGTATGACTCAGGCGCCGAACAAACACCTCGTCTTGTTGAATGACGCTCCCAATCTCCGAAGCATGACGGTGCAGCTTTTCTGTTCCTCGCTCAATCGCTGCATGAATACTGAGATACATTGCCAATACCGAGGCACATACAACAACGGTCGCGGCAAGATAAACTCCCAAATAGAAGAACAGACGTTCTCGGCGAATCGTCACTGCCAGAGAAGCAACAGCGTTCTTATGTATCGCTTGAATTTCATCAAAAACGACTACCATGAGTAACCGCCATATAATTCAGTGCGTGTCACTTTCAAATCAGGCCAGTCTCGTATGCGTAGCGGATCAGGTCAGTATTAGAAGTAAGATTGAGTTTCCTCATTGCCGTGTATTTTTGTGACGAGATCGTGCTCACGGCACGACTACACTTATCCGCAATTTGCACAAGCGAATGCCCAGCCGCATATAGCCTCAGCACCTCGAGTTCCTTATGAGTGAGTTCTTCTTTTTTCGACCTTTCCCCCTCTCCCGCGCGCGCGCGATCCATCAGCGCCTTCGCGATTGGCGAGCAATAGCCCCCACCTCCTTGCTGAACAAACAGACAGGCTCGTACAACCTCACCGATGTCGTCCTCCTTGCACACCACAGCATTAACAAACTGTCTCATCGCCCGCATAAGAACGCTTGGATTCGTTTGGGCCGTAAGCAAAACAACACCACTCGCGGGTACACATTTCCGGATCCCGCGCAACAATGCGAAGCCGTCTATCGAGCGGTCGTCTCGGCTCATACCGAAATCAGTAACCACAATATTAGTAGGCCTATCGCCGAGCCTTTTCAACAAATCCGCGCCGGACTGACACTCGTGAATGATCTCGAAACCAGGCACTTGGCTAATGAGCGAGCCTACTGCCTGGATAGTTAATGGATGATCATCTGCAATGGTTATGGTTTTCATACTAAAGATATAATTCGTCAGGAATCGTAATTCGTCTAAATTATGGCGCTTTCACAAACAATAGAATCATAATTCGTCCATTTTAGCGAGCCTGCTGTCTGGATAGTTAATGGATGATCATCTGCAATGGTTATGGTTTTCATACTAAAGATATAATTCGTCAGGAATCGTAATTCGTCTAAATTATGGCGCTTTCACAAACAATAGAATCATAATTCGTCCATTTTAGCGAGCCTGCTGCCTGGATAGTTAATGGATGATCATCTGCAATGGTTATGGTTTTCATACTAAAGATATAATTCGTCAGGAATCGTAATTCGTCTAAATTATGGCGCTTTCACAAACAATAGAATCATAATTCGTCCATTTTTTAGAGACGGTCTGTAGTGGTCAACTAATCCCGGACACGACGTTAAGTTTTTCCTCGGCCCGAGCTGGTGCCAACCCACCATTGAATTGGTGAGGCCGAATCCAGTTGTACCGATGCATCAAGAAGTTCCTGATCTTCGGCCTGACAGTCTCGAATTTCGTAGAGTTCGTCGGCCTCCCAGGACGTTCGCTGAACCCGACAGGCGCGAGATCTGCGGATAGCGTCGTAAACCTCAAGTACGTTTTGGGTGTCACCTTCAAGCACATGAGCCCCCCCAAGCAGTCAGGCATCTTCAAGCCTCTGCCCTGCACCAGCTCCTTGATGGGGACGTATGGCGTGAGCGGCGTTACCGATCAGCACTACGCGACCAATGTGTGTAGCCCGCAAGCTCTTCCAGTTCGTGAAGTGCCCCCTACCACCACTCAGCAAAGGCTTTTAGCATCTGGGTCTGGCTGGTGCTTTTGACCCAAGGTGTGTCTTGTGGCCATACCAGGACAACCCGCAGTTTCAGCGCAACGAAGCCATTCGCTCCGGCTCGCTAGCGGCCGTGACCCTGATGCTGGTCGCGAAGGGCCAAGGACTGGTTTCGGCGCCCATGATCGGGTTCGACCAGTTGGCAGTGGCGCAAGCGTTTGGTCTCTCCGCGACGGAGGTTCCAGTGATGTTGGTCGCCGTTGGCTATCCTGGCTCGGCCAACTGGCCACAAAAACCTCGTAAAGCCGTTAAAGACGTTCTGCAGTTCGTGTAAGTGAATGCTGCCAGCGGTAGTCAAGAAGTGCTCATCACCAGGTCCATTGCCACCAACACCGCGATTTCCCCATCCCTTGCACCGTGACCGGAACATGCGCATCCAACTGGGACTTTCCTCTGGTCGACTTGGGCCTCATCATCACCACACAGTTGCCACAAAGGGTGCCATCCTGGTGCCTTGCCGGAGGACATGATCATGCAGGCACTGCTGGGGCGCAAACCCGTCGTATTGCGTTCCTCTAGCTGCTGATCAATACAGGCCCTTCTCCTCTTCAGTTGTTCGCTCTGTTGCTTCTGAGCACATTCAAGGCGGCGCACATGCCAGAGTGCATCACAGAAGTGAAGCGAACTCTCCAGGCCTACCACTTCGCTGGCGCGCGGACCATAGGCGACGAAGTCCCGCGCACCGGCGAGCATGGTATTGAGCACGAACCGGCCCAACGGGGCGAGAGCGCCTTACAGCCACTCAAGGTCAATGCTGTTGCGTGTAATGGCAAATCAAGCCGGTGGTTGGATTGAATCCGATTGAGTTAGCCGTAGATATAGATCTTCAGCGAGATACAGGATGGGTAGGCCGGATGACCTGTAGCAGGATCAACACTTTTGAACCCAAGCGCGCCTAGGTCGAGCTCATCGACGAAAACGTCGACTACACGGACTGAGTTTTCTTCGACTAGGTAATCGTCCAACCACTCCGACTGCAACGCGCCTTGCAACTGAGCCTCACCTTTACTGATCTTTGACGGTGGACAACCTTTGCAGGTTCCACTCTGGCTGGGCACTCAAATCATGAAGGTAATCCACATCAATTGCCCCATCAGCGAACAGCAGTTTATTTATCGAGATTCGCGAGTTGCTGATCCTATCGGATGGTTGCTGCTGGCGGGCCGGATGATCCCATGCGGATGTTAAGGAGAGTCCGTCAGTAGAGTGCTTAGATATCTTTGGATAGTTAATCAAGTCGATTTTTATTTGATTACTTGCTCCATGGCACAGTATTTGCATTTTTCGATGGATAAACCAGATAAATATCGGTGTTATCCAAGATCGCATATCCGTAAACGTGTTCCACACAGTCATTACAAGGACACAGTCCCAAACAAACGTGGCATCCATAAAGGTTGGATTGAAATTGATAAAAAACAGCCCCCCCCGCTTAATCATCAGCGCCCTTTGCGGGCTCTGCCTACTCAGCTCACTCGCCAGTGCGGAAGAACGCACCCTGCGTGTCTACAACTGGTTCGACTACATCACCCCCAAGGCCCTGGAAGACTTCAAGGTCGAGAACAGCCAGGTCAAGCTGGTCTACGACATCTTCGACACCAACGAGGCGCTGGAGGCCAAACTGCTGACCGGCAACTCCGGCTACGACGTGGTGGTGCCGTCCAACGTGTTCCTCGCCAAGCAGATCGAGGCCGGGGTGTTCCAGCCGCTGAACCGTAGCAAGCTGCCGAACTGGAACCACCTCGATTCCAAGCTGATGAAGCTGATCGAAGCCAACGACCCGGGCAACCAGTTCGCCGTGCCCTACATGTACGGCACCATCCTGATCGGCTTCAACCCAGCCAAGGTCAAGACCGCCCTCGGCGAGAACGCGCCGGTGGACAGCTGGGACCTGATCTTCAAGGAAGAGAACATCAGCAAGCTCAAGCAGTGCGGCGTGGCCCTGCTCGACTCGCCGTCGGAGATCCTGCCGCTGGCCCTGCAGCACCTGGGCCTGGACCCCAACAGCAAGCAGCCGGCGGACTACGCCAAGGCCGAAGCGCTGCTGCTGAAGATCCGCCCCTACGTCACCTACTTCCATTCATCCAAGTACATGGCCGACATCGCCAACGGCGACATCTGCGTGGCGGTGGGGTATTCCGGCAGCTTCTCCCAGGCCGCCAACCGCGCCAAGGAAGCCAAGAACGGGGTGGTGGTGGACATGCGCCTGCCCAAGGAAGGGGCCCCGATCTGGTTCGACATGCTGGCGATCCCCAAAGGCGCGAAGAACCCGGACGATGCCTACACCTTCATCAACTACCTGCTGCAACCCAAGGTGATCGCCCCGGTCAGCGACTTCGTCGGCTACCCGAACCCGAACAAGGACGCCACCGAGCTGGTCGATCCGGCGATCCGCAACAACCCCAACCTGTACCCGACCGACGCGGCGATGAGCACGCTGTACACCTTGCAGCCGCTACCTCGCGACGCGGAGCGGGCACGGACCCGAGCCTGGACCAAGATCAAGTCGGGTACCTGAGTCTAACAAGGTGGATGGTTGGTACTGCAGCCATCCACCTCATGCTGTTTGAGCGACAGTTGCCAGATTCAATGAGTTTGACATCGAGATCATATATCCGCAGTCCGGAGCTCCGGAGATGAAAGGGACAACTGAAGGTTTTTTCGACACGCTGGAGCCCTGGATTGATCTATCCACTTCCAGGACGACGTTTCCAGTGCCCAACAATGGTGCCATTACCCTTCAGAAGTGCCCCCTTATCGGATCTTGAGTAGATTTTGATCGAATGAATGATTGTGGATTATTACCATCAACGCCTCTATTGCGGCCTTGGAGATACTACTCCGGCTCAAGTTTGATCAACACAAGTGCATTGCCAGATCACCGGCGGCAAGATCTGGACGGTGGAGTACCAACCGCTCCAGCATCCAGATGCTACGAACCCTGATGATTCGCTCAATCTGCTGGATAAGGTATTCGTCGGAACCAGTCAGGACCTGGAATTCAGTCTGGCCAATGCGCCCTCCGGTCAGAACCTCTTCCTGATGTTCACAACGGCGGATCCAGCAACTGAAACAGTCAACGGTGTCGTGCGGATCACGGATCCCACCATCATCGCCACCGGCAAGGATCCGGCGAATTAGTCAGTTGGCGTCAATATAACGACTGGCGACACACGATCAATACCAGCCAGGCGGGTGGCCCTACCACCTTCGGCACCAACAGCCAGATGAATACGGAACAGGAGGGCATTCGTTATACGTTCGTCACCGGTGTCAGGCAGGATGTGACCATTCCCAACCTGGATCAGAACGAAGCAGATGTTGAAGCCAACATCGACTTTACCGACGTCCTCAATGCGAAGAAGGCCAATTTCGACGTCGTGCAGTTGCAAAGCGGTAAGAGTGCTGTCGTAAAAATCTGCGCATACAGCACCACTGCTGAATCTGGCGTGAATTTCATCGACGGCTATGCAAATGATTCGCTCGTTGAGATCACCAATGTTCTCGTCATCAACATCAGTACCGGGCTGGTGATCGAGGATTCAGACGGACCGGAGGATGATCCCGCTATGTTACTATCACTTTTGATGCTGACGGGGTTGCAACCATCACCGACGTTAAAGCCGGCTACCAGATTGAATACACCACAACAGATGATCACAACCGCGTACTCATCGAGAACGGAGCGGCCCTCGACGCCAAAGGCAATACCCACGCCGATTTTGATATCGGTGGTTTCACACTGCTCCAAACTGCTGTTACGACCGCCGAAATCGGCTCCAAGATCATCTTCGAAGATGACGGCCCAGCACTCGCCTTTGGCAACCTGATCGGGGCCGGTAGCGTCCTGCCGCAAACTAGTTACTGGAGTAATTCGGCCGGCTCCGACGGACTGGATATCTCGTTGGTGCATAACCAATTCACCCTCGCCAGGCCAGACAACACAACCACCACCGGAACCGGCACGCTCGTCGAGCAGTCGCCCTCACCGGATGGTAATGGCGCGTACCAATTTGCAGGGACGTTGACCGGCGATTTCGACAACAACGCCGCAACCGTGGATGCCAGCGTCGACTACACGCTGACCGCCTATGCCAATGGCAGCTATACACTGAATCTGGTGCAAGGCTTCAGTTCGACGGTCGTGCTCAGCACTGCCGATGGCTCGCTCGCTGCCGGCTATCCGGACCCAGTGCGCACATTGTTAATTCCGAAGACGAATGCCCCGACTATCCCTTCGGCATCTGAGGAGGTTGTGTTCTTTTCCGCGGGCGCTGCTCATCGCCGTGCTGATCTTTCTTGCTGGCCTGGCTTATCAGTTGCTGCACTTGCGCCGCCAGCGCACCCACCTGTACCCGGCCGCTCCAATGCGCGGCTGACTCATTCGCACGGAGGGTTCTGAAAGCAGTTGGCCACTCTCCGCGCTACTTCCAGTGGTACCTCACACGTAAGGAGAACGACCATGAGCATCATCACTACCCGCGACGGCACTGAGATTTATTACAAGGACTGGGGCAGCGGCCAGCCCATCGTCTTCAGCCACGGCTGGCCGTTGAATGCCGATAGCTGGGAATCGCAAATGATTTTCCTGGCCAGCAAGGGCTACCGCGTGATCGCTCACGACCGCCGGGGGCATGGGCGCTCCAGCCAGCCTTGGGACGGCAACGAGATGAACACCTATGCCGACGATCTCGCCGAGCTGATCGAAACCCTAGACCTCAAGAACGCGGTGCTGTTCGGCTTCTCCACCGGCGGTGGAGAGGTGGCGCGCTACATCGGCCGTCACGGCACCAAACGCGTGGCCAAGGCCGGGCTGATTTCCGCCGTGCCGCCTTTAATGCTGAAAACCGACGCTAATCCCGGCGGTCTGCCCCGCGAGGTATTCGACGGCATTCGTGAAGGCTCCCTGGCCGACCGCTCGCAACTGTACAAGGACATCGCCAGTGGTCCCTTCTATGGCTACAACCGGCCTGGGGCGAAGCCTTCGCAGGGCGTGATCGACGCGTTCTGGATGCAAGGCATGATGGCCGGGCACAAGAGCGCCTACGACTGCATCAAGGCATTTTCGGAAACCGACTTCACCGAAGATCTGAAGAAGTTCGATATTCCGACCCTAGTCTTGCACGGCGACGACGATCAGATCGTGCCTATCGGGGCGGCCGGTCTGGCCTCGGCCAAGCTGATTGTCGAGGCCAAGCTGGTGATCTATCCTGGCGCGCCGCACGGCCTGGCGGATACCCACAAGGAGCAACTCAACGCAGACCTGCTGGCCTTCCTGCGCAGCTGAGCCCACATCATCCGCCCACCCATAGCGGGCCCATCGAAAGGAGACACACGATGAGCAAGGCAATGGTCGTGGTTGGCATTCAGAACGATTACTTCCCTGGCGACCTGTCACTGCCAGTCACCTGGAGCGTTAGCAACAGGTGACCGGCCACGCAGCACCAGATCTGCGCTGAGCAGATGGGAGAAAAACCTCATGAACTACTCGAAACAGGATACCGGCCTGCTGCTGGTCGACCCCTACAACGACTTCCTCAGCGAGGGTGGCAAGCTCAGCGGTCTGACCAAACCGATTGCTGACCGCCTCGGCACATTGGTTAATCTGCGCGCTGTAGTGGCCGCTGCACGGCAGGCCGAAATCCGCGTTTTCTATGTACCGCATCACCGCGCGCAGCCCGACGACTTCCAGGACTGGCTGCATCCCAGCCCTTACCAACTGGGCGCGGCGAAGGCGCAGGTGTTCGCCGCCGGCAGCTGGGGTGGGGAATGGCACCCGGAGTTCCAGCCCCATGATGAGGATGTTGTGGTGCAGGAGCACTGGGGCGGCAGTGGCTTCGCCAATACTGACCTTGACCTGCAGCTCAAGCAGCACGGAGTGCGGCGGGTCATTGTCATTGGCCTGCTGGCCAATACCTGTATCGAAGCCACCTCGCGCTTCGCCGCCGAACTGGGTTACCACGTGACTCTAGTCCGCGATGCCACTGCGGCTTTTTCCGAGGAAGCGCTACACGCCGCTCACGAAATCAACGGGCCGACCTTTGCCCATGCCATCGTCACCACGGCCGAGCTGCTCAGCGCATTGGTTTGAGGAGCATCCGTTATGTCGAAGATCAAGCTAACCAACGCCGCCGGCGCTCCCGTCGTCGACAACAACAATACCCAGACAGCCGGACCGCGAGGCCCGGTTCTGCTGCAGGACGTGTGGCTCCTGGAAAAGCTCGCCCACTTTGACCGTGAAGTGATTCCCGAGCGGCGCATGCATGCCAAGGGATCCGGCGCCTACGGTACGTTCACCGTGACGCACGACATTACGCGCTATTCCAAGGCCGCGCTGTTCTCGCAGATCGGCAAGCAGACCGACATCTTTGTGCGCTTCTCCACCGTTGCCGGGGAGCGCGGTGCCCCGACGCCGAGCGCGACATCCGTAGTTTCGCTCTGAAGTTCTACACCGAGCAGGGGAATTGGGACCTGCTCGGCAACAACACGCCCTTGTTCTTCCTGCGCGATCCCCTGAAGTTTCCCGACCTCAACCACGCGGTCAAACGCGACCCGCGCATCGGTATGCGCAGCGCACAGAACAACTGGGACTTCTGGACCAACCTGCCTGAAGCTCTGCACTAGGTGACCATCGTCATGAGCGACCGTGGCATTCCGCGCAGCTACCGTCACATGCACGCCTTCGGCAGCCACACCTTCAGTTTCCTTAACGCCGCCAACCAGAGGCACTGGGTCAAGTTCACCTGGCGCACGCAGCAGGGCATCCAGAACCTTACCGACGCCGAGGCCGGGCAACTGGTCGGTGGCGACCGCGAGAGCCATCAGCGAGACCTGTTCACCAGCATCGAAAACGGCGACTTCCCGCGCTGGACCCTTTACGTACAGGCAATGCCGGAGAACGACGCCGGCAGCTACCCCATCAATCCGTTCGATCTGACCAAGGTCTGGCCCCACGAGGACTACCCACTGATTGAAGTCGGCACCCTGGAACTCAATCGCAACCCGGAAAACGTCTTCGCCGAGGTTGAGCAGGCCGCATTCAATCCGGGCAACGTGGTGCCCGGGATTGGCTTTTCGCCGGACAAGATGCTGCAGGAACGGTTGTTTTCCTACGGCGATGCGCAGCGCTACCGGCTGGGTGTGAATCACTCGATGATTCCGGTGAATGCGCCGCGCTGTCCGTTCCACAGCTATCACCCGGTCAGATGCGAGTCGATGGCAACCAGGGTGGGCGGCTGGCCTACGAGCCCAACAGCTACGGTGAATGGGCTGAGCAGCCGGACTTCGCGGAACCGCCGCTGAGCCTGGAAGGCGCGGCTGATCACTGGAATCACCGGACCGACGACTACTCGCAGCCAGGTGCCTTATTCCGCCTGATGTCGCCAGCGCAGCAGCAGACGCTACCCGCCGAGCACCTCGAAACTGCTTGCACTCGTTGGCAGCAACTTACGCAAAAGCCTTCGACTGCAGCCACCTTGCCTATTTCAACCCGGTGAGTGGGTAGTCATTCAAGTTCCTGGGCAAGGGAGTATCGCCTGAGCTTGCGGCTTACACCTACTCAATGTTGCACCACCAGTTGGTCGCAGCCCGCCGTGAACATGTCGCTCAGCAAAAGCGCCGCAAGCTGAAAACCAAACGCCACCGTGGTCAGTTGTTTACTGAAGGTTGGCTGAATGCCGTCTCCTTCAAAGTCGCTCAATTCGCCGGTTGCATCGATGACGCGACTCAAGGGGAGATCAAGGCCTACTTGGAACTTCATCACCCCCAACTGACGACACAGACGATTGAGCCATTGGCTGCCAAAGGTCACGACACAGGTTCGATGATCGCCGGCTGGAGCCAGGATGATTCAGTGGAGATGACACTTGCCAGGCAATTGATTGCCGCATAACAACAGGCCACCTTCGGGTGGCCTTTTTCTATCAAATGAATTAGAAACAATGAACACGCCACAACTGGTCAAGCCTTGTCGTATAGCTGGCTCATCATTTCCCGGCGCATTCCCCAATCAGGATTGGTCGGAACGCTGGCAGATCGAAGCGTTCCCCTCCCCCAACGTTCGTTGATCTAGTCCAACACTGCCATCACTCTGGTAGCCTCGGCCGGCTGAGAGGTGGCGAAGAGATCGTCGGAGTACTCACCAGGCTGGCACAGGTTCAGCAGCATGACCTCGGCCTTGCTGTAGTTGAAGCCAGGCCGGAACTCCCGATTAAGGGCATCTACAGCAACCTTCGTCAGGAGCCACACGTCATCGGTTGGATACTGAAGGTCTACCACTACGTCATTGGCGCACTTTGCCTCCTCCGGATTGAACATGCCGGTGCGAATGCTTACCCGGATCTTCTTGCACAGCGAATTTTGGGCTCTAATCAGCACTACCAGTCACGCAACTTAATCACCCTACACACCGGCTTGCCTTATCACGCTGTCAACCGGACGCGCCTGGGCATGTCCCTTATTTTTCGGCGCCTTAAGTGCCACTTTTGACTTTACTCCAGGTCCGCGTACGCACGCGCTCCAACTTCAGCGGCAAAGGCTCTAAAGGAAACAGCGTATCCAGCACCGCTTTTGAAGGGTAAACTCCGAGATTGTCCCTTACCTTTTCATCAACCAAGCTCCGAGCATCTTTATTGGCGTTGGCGTAACAGAGGTAGTTGGAGGACTGAGCAATCACTTCCGGGCTTAGCATATAGTCGATGAAGGCAAGCCCTTGCTGAGGGTTCGGCGCATCGCTGAGCAGCACCAGGCTTTCGACCCAGACCGGAGCGCCTTCTTTGGGGATGCTGTACTGAATCTTCCGGCCACTGCCGGCGGCGTCGGCGGCTTTCTTGGCGTCTATTACTCCGCCGGCCCATCCCACTACGGCGCACATATTGCCGTTGGCTAGGTCCGTAATAAACCGTGAAGAATCGAAGTAGCGAATATGCGGGCGCAGCTTCAGCAGCAACGTCTGGGCTTTCAAATAGTCATCGGGGTTTTGGCTGTTATAAGGTAAGCCCAAGTAATGCAAGGCAATGGGGATGATCTCGCCTGGCGCATCCAGCATGGCCACGCCGCATTCGCCTAATTTGGCGAGGTTTTCTTCCTTGAAAATCAAATCCCAGGAGTTGACCGGTGCGTCCGTGCCCAGGATCGCCCGGACTTTATCCACGTCATAGCCGATTCCCGTGGTGCCCCACAGGTAAGGCACGGCGTAACGATTACCGGGGTCGTTGGTTTGCACCTTTGCCAGAATATCCGGATCAAGGTGAGACAGATTGGTCAACTGCGTGCGATCCAATTCCTTGAGCACACCGGCCTTGATCAGGTTCGGCAACAGATCGCCGGTAGCCACCACCACGTCGTAACCACTGCGCCCGGCCATGAGTTTGCTCTGCATGACCTCGCTGTTATCAAACACGTCATACGCGGCCTGGATACCGGTCTGCGCCTGGAAGTTCTTCAGCGTGTCCGGAGCAATAAAATCGTACCAGTTGTAGATATTGACTTTCGGTTCTGCGGCTTGAGCACAAAGCACCAGGCTGCTGAAGGCCACGGCCAGACTCCATTGCATGCATCGAATAACGATCATGAGAACTCCCGATTATTGTTATGAAGGGGTAAAGCGAGATCAGCGAATCAGCAATTCACGGCGGCCGTCGGCGTGTTCCACGGTCTCACCAGGAAGCGTCAGGCGGCGGTCATTGAGGTAGTGATAATCCACGCGGGCGGCTTGGACTTGCGTCAGGTCAAGGCTGATCATCTGCCGTGTTTCCTTGCGCCCGGCCTCGAACAGCACGCGGCCGAATGGGTCGATCACGGCGCTGCCGCCGGCAAACACCAGGCCGTCATCGCCCGGCCCCACGCGATTTACCATCACGGTGAATACTTGGTTTTCCTGGGCCCGGGCCATGATCGCGGTGCGATGCACCGGGAAGTAAGGGGCCATATTGCCGTTGGTGACGATGATCAACTCGGCGCCCAGTTGGGCGAGTGCGCGTGCGGTTTCCGGCAGTTCGATGTCGTAGCAAATCAGAATGCCGATACGCACACCTTTGAAAAGAACAGTGCCGAAACGGTCGCCGGGAGTGATGTCGCCCCGCTCTGAAGGCCACAGGTGCGTCTTTCGATAACCCAGTGAGAGCCCATCAGGCGTAATCAGTACTGAAGTGTTGTAGAACACGCCCGTGTCGTTCTCGACTAGGCCGATGACCACCGAAACACCCCGTTCGCGTACTGCCTGTTGCACGGATTGCAGCGTCGGGCCTTGGAGAGTTTCTGCGACCGTTGCCAGCTGATCACCGGCGACGAAGCCCATTAAATGGGTTTCAGGAAACACCAACAGGTCGGTGTCCGCGTCGCAGTGGGCGATGGCTTCCAAGGCACGCCTGAGGTTATAGGCGGTATCGCCATCGCGACCGGCTAACTGCATGAGTTCAATTTTCATGGCTGATCCTTGTGTATAGTTGAGGCCGTACTGACACCGTGTGTACGCCGGCCTGAAGCGAGTATGGGCTGTACCCGCGTGGCAAAAAATCACTTCGATGGGGTACCTCCGAGTGGGTAGTGAGATGAATCTGACGTTGCAGGACGTGGCTTGGCATGACTCGGTTGGCCGGTTGATCGAGACCTTGGACCGCCCGCATTTCTGGCGATCAATGGCGCGCTTGCTCAGCAGATATGTACCGATGGACAACTGGGTGGTGCTGATCTTCAGTGCCGGCAGGCCCCAGGTTCTCGCTGAATCCCAGGGTGAAGATGGCAGCAGTGACTCGCTGTTCCAGGACTACCTCAAGGGGCTCTACCTGCTCGATCCCTTTTACCTCGCCAATCGGGAATCGCCGAAAAGTGGGCTGTTCCAACTGGGTGATGTCGCCCCAGAATGTTTCGAGCAGACCGATTATTACCAACGCTACTTTCGCTTGAACGTGGTAGCCGACGAGATCCATATAAACGTGCAACTGGACCTTGATCGGACCCTGAGCCTGTCACTGGGTAGCCATTGCTGCTTCAGCCAGGAACAAATCGCATTATTGAGGCTGATCCAGCCCTGGGTGGCCGGTTTGATGCGTCAGCGTTGCGTATTTGAACAGGAGCTCAAGAGCACGCCGGAACCGGCACCGGACTGGCAGGAGCGTCTGCAGTCACCCGCACTGCAAATCAGCTCCGCGCTGTCGGCCCGCGAAGCAGAGGTTGCCCAATTGATGCTCAGTGGCTGCTCGAATAAAGAGATCGCACGCAAGCTGGCGATCTCTGTCGAGACAGTGAAAGTGCATCGCCGGCACATGTACAACAAGCTGGGGATCAAGTCCCAGTCTGAACTGTTCCTGTTGTTTCTTCAGGCCCAGGACTAAGCCCTCAGGGCTGTGGTGCCCAACCGACTTTTGCCATCGCCGCCAATAACTGATCAGGCTTGAGTGCAAGCGCTTCTCTGCCGCGCCCCTGCAGATTATTCGCGGCCAACATCGCGTTCAATATGGCCTCTTCGACAGCATCCGCTGCAGCCACGAACAAGGCCGATATGTAGTCGTTGTTGACCATGTGCAATGGCGTCGTCGCGGGGCCCGGATGCCCCAGGTTGGAAATCGGCAGGCCACTATTGCCTACCGAAAACGCGATGAATATATCCCCACTGTCGTCTTCCGTACCACCGCCGACCCGTGCCAATCCGATACTCGCTCGCTGGGCCAGACGTGTGCACTGATGAGGCAGCAGTGGCGCATCAGTAGCGATGGTGATTACGATGGAACCCATGCCGGGCACGCCGACATTCAACGGGCCGTCGTAGGGCGAAGGGATGTCTTCCAATACGCTGCCCACGGGGTAACCCGCGACGCGCAAAGCTTCGCGTACACCATAGTTGGCCTGCACCAGTGCGCCGACGGTCCAGCCGCCCTCCTCGCTGCTCAGTACCCGCGATGAGGTGCCAATGCCGCCTTTGAATTCATGGCAGATCATGCCGGTGCCACCGCCCACGCAACCTTCCTGCACCGGACCGCTACGCGCATCGGCCAGGGCGGCCTGAACATGCTCGGCGCTGATGTGCTGGTCCCAGATATCGCTGAGGATGCCGTCGTAGGTTTCCAGCACCACCGGCATGCACCAGTAGGTGTGCTGCTTGCCCATCTCACGCTCGGCAGCCACCAGCGCATCACGCACCACGCCAACACTGTGGGTGTTGGTATAGGCGATCGGCGTGGTCAGCAACCCTGCCTCGCGAACCCATTCCAGGCCGGTGGCGTCACCGTTGCCGTTCAGCACGTGAACGCCCGCAAAACACGGTGCCAAATGCGCTGCAACCGGACGCGGCTCGATGATGGTGACACCGGTATGCATCGAGCCATCGGCGCTCTCGGCATTGAGTGTGTGATGACCAACGCGCACACCGGGTACATCGGTGATGGCGTTGAAGGCTCCCGGTGTACCTGTGCCGATTGCAATGCCAATATCTCGTAAGCGCATGTTTTAACTCTCAAATGTCGAGTGAAGAACGTACAGGGAGTCTAGTTTGAGAAGGGGAGCGCAGGCGATAACCCTCTATTGTTACCCCGGGGACGTTAGCCAGCCACGGTTCGGACGACGGCGAATGAATCCTGGTGCTTCATACCGCCGGGATCCGGCGAGGGCACTTCCCCAAAATCCAAAAACCGCCTGCTCTTTTGTGCTCCGGGTTTAACGCGGTGCAAACCAGGCTGTCGTCGGCACTTCAGACTGCACCGTAACGGTCTTGACCTGGGAGTAGGCATTCAGTGTCTCGTGACAGAATTCCCGACCAATCCCGCTGTTCTTGTACCCAGCAAACGCAGTGCCATTCGTGATGTTCGAGTAGCGGTTGATCCACACCGAGCCCGCTTCCAGGCGCCGGACCAGGCGCAGGGCGCGATTGATATCGGCGGTGTGCACCCCGGCGGCCAGGCCGTAGGTGGCGTGCTCGGCCAGGCCCAGGGCCTCGGCTTCATCGTCGAAGGCCTGCACCGTCAGCACCGGGCCGAAGATCTCCTCGCAGACCGCCGGGTTGCCGTTGTCCAGGCCGGTCAGCAGGGTCGGCTGGTAGTAGGCGCCGCCCAGGCCATCGAACAGGCCGCCGCCACAGAGCACCTCGGCGCCGGCCTGGCGCGAACGCTGGACGATACCGTCGATGCGGTTGGCCTGCTGCCGGGAAATGATCGGCGACAGCGTGCTGGCCGACGACCAGGTCGGTCCCGGGCGCAATTGTTCGAAGTACGTCCGCAGGTGCTCGACGAAGGTGCGCGCGGTCCTGGCGATGTCCGGCACGTCGGCGAACACCAGTTGCGGGCTCTTGCCGCCCAGCTCCAGGGTCACCGGCTTGGGTCCGACCAGGGCGCAGGTGGACATGATGCTCGAACCGGTGGCGGTGGAGCCGGTAAAGGTCACCTTGGCCACCCGCGGATGGCGACACAGGGCATCGCCAGTGACCCGGCCGTCGCCCTGTACCACGTTGAAGATGCCCGCCGGGATCCCCGCTTGCAGCGCCAGTTCGGCGAAACGCAGGCTGGAGAACGGCGTCAGTTCCGACGGCTTGAGCACCACCGCGTTACCGGCGGCCAGGGCCGGGGCGACTTTCCACGAGGCCATGCTCAGCGGGAAATTCCACGGCGCGATGGCGGCGATCACCCCATAGGGTTCGGCGATCTGCATGCCCAGGCGGTCGGTCTGGGTGGCGGCCAGCGAACCGCCGTGCTTGTCCGCCAGCTCGGCGAAAAAGCGGATGCCTTCGGCGACATAAGGAATGTCCCAGGCGATCACGTCCTGGTGCGGACGGGTCGAACCCACGGCCTCCAGCGGCGCGAGGATCGCCGCCTCGGCTTCCACCAGGTCGGCCCAGCGCCGCATCACCCGCGCCCGCTCCCGGGGCGGACGGCTGGCCCAGTCGGAGCGGGCGAATGCCTGCCAGGCATTGTTCACCGCCTCCTCCACCAGTTCGGCGTCGGCGATGCGCCCGGTCATGTCCGCATCGAGTTGTCATCCTAGGGCTCGCGCGGGGGTATTTAGCGGCGACATGCTGCACTCGCCGATCCAGATTCCGTTTTGGCAATGGAGCAGCAAGGTGTGTGAGGATCGCGTGCTAGCAGCCAAGAGTCGGTTCGAGCTACTCAGGTTCTGCCTAGACAACGGCGCGCTGCTGCTGCCGGGGCATTTCGAGGTACCACACGCTGGTCACACCTGCCACCTCTCAACCCTATACAAGGGTTGAGCTTGTGTATGACACCTTTGGCCTTAACCCCTGATTCATGAACGGTGAGACGACCTTTTGAACTAACAGGGAGAATTTCGGTCAATTGAACGCAACAAAAAAGTTTAATGACGTCGTGTCTGCATTACCTGTCGTAGGTATTTGAAGTGGGTATCGTCCTGCCACTTATAGTAACTCGAGCATTAACCCGAGAACCTAAGAAGCAGAACTGTCCACCCCAGTTACTCTTGGTAATACTTTTCAAGATTGACGGCGATCAGTTGTTGTCAAAAAAATACTTGGCTGATCTGACTCGGTCATTACAGCTCGATTCAATTCTCAGGTAGAGGTGGCGTATGTATAGCGTCAAGAAAGCACCGAGCTTGGCAATGGTGGGTATCCTGATGGGTGGTTTTTTTCAATCATCCGTTCAGGCTGAAGGCATCATTGGCTCGGCACTCAACGGTGCAGCCAATATCACCGGGGCGGCGCTGGGTGGGGCCGCCAATGTCACTGGGGCCGCGCTGGGAGGTGCGGCGAATATCACTGGAACAGCACTCGGCGGCGCAGCAAACGTTACAGGGACAGCACTCGGTGGGGCCGACAATGTGACCGGCACTGCGCTCGGCGCTCCCAGATACAGTTCCGACGATGACTATGACCCGCCACCACCAAAGCATCGCCGCCATCAGCAACAGCGTTATTACCAGGATAATAACTAACAGCAGCAGCTGTCTTATCCAAGCCAGCCAGAAACTGATGTTTTGTTGTGGATGGCGGCAAGGGTTCAACAGGTAGCGGGAAAACTTTCAGAGGGCGATAGCGTTCACTTGTTTTTAAGTGGGCACTATCGCCCTTTTTTAGTGCAACCAATGCTCAGCGAATACTCATCCGAAACAAAAGCTCATACGTAAAGGGTTACCGCCCATGGCAGATAACACCATTGTGGGCTTGCCTTTATTTATACCTCTATAGTTCGCGCCCTGGTATAGGGCGGATCAACTTGGTAAATGCACTATAACTGGGCGCTGATCCATCAAGAGTGACTTATCGTTTTATGTGCCGGTTCGTTGAGCATGGGCTGGTCGACTTTGTGGATCAGTTGCTTGATCGGTACGCCTTCGGGCAATGGCATGGAGCTGAAGACAATCCGGGATTTGACCTGGGCACCAAGCCTCGCCAATTGGTACTCCGGTACATCGTAGATGAAAGCTTGGCGGATCAGCGGATGGTCCAGGCAAAACGCCAACAGGTTGAAACGGACGTTGAGCGTCAAGCCGGCATTGATCAGCACCAGGTCGAAGGCAGTGTCGCCGTACTCCAGCAACGTTAGCATCTCCTCCAGGCTCGACGCCGGCGCGATGCCGTAGTAACCCTCGCGGTTAAAGTCCCGCTCCAGGCGCAAGCGCTGAAAGTGCTGTGGGTCAGCGATCATGATGCGTAATGCTTTATTGGCCATGGGCTGCTCCTAGCGACCGTTCAGCTGTGCGCTGCAGCCAGCGCAGCAGATCGGCACCGTTCATGGCCCGGGAATGCCAGTAGCCCTGGCCCTGGGTACAGCCCAGTGTCAGTAGCTCTTGGTGCTGCTCGGCGGTCTCGATACCCTCGATCACTACAGACATGCCCAGGGTCTGCCCCAGCGCCAGGGTACTGGCGACTACGGCCCGGCAACGAGGCTCGTGCTTGAGACCGCGGACGAACTCCGCGTCGAGTTTGATTTCGTTGAAGGGCAACTGGCACAGACGCTGCAACGAGGAGAAGCCCGCGCCGAAATCATCGATCGACAAGCGACACCCCATGATGCGCAGGCGCACCAGGTTTTCCAGGGACACCGCTGGAGCTTCCAGCAAACCACTCTCAGTCAACTCAAAGGTCAAACTGCAACCCGGTGCCTGGAACATGGCGAGGATCCGTTTGATCTGCGACGTCAACTCCACATTGGCCAACTGCGCCGCATGCAGATTGAACGCCAGGTTCAACTCCCCTCCCCGGCTCCTGACTTGCCGCTGCAAGCTCAATGCCTGGAGCATCAAGCGGAACAGCAACTCATCCATCAGACCACAGCGCTCCACCGTCGGAAGAAACGTAGCCGGCGACAACAGGCCCTTGAACGGGTGGTTCCAGCGCGCAAGAACCTCCACCCCCAACACCTTGCCGGTTTTTAAATCAAACTTGGGTTGGTAATAGGGCTCTAATTGCTCGTCGAGCAAGGCCCGTCGCACCTGCTCCTCGTTGGCCAACTCCATACCCGTGGGTGGAGACAATATGGCCGGCTGCCGACTCAAATAATCTTCCAGCAGTTGCCGCAGAGTTTCAGCCTGCAAGGGCTTACCGATATCCCCGAGCATGTGCAGCCCCAACAATGCGCCCATCTGGCGAACCGTACGACGCACGTCGAAAGGCAGGTAGCTGCTGATAATGATGGCCCCCAACTGCCCGGTTGCCCCAGCACGCTGAATGAACTCCAAACCATCCATGCCTTCCATTTGTAAGTCGCACAGGACCACATCCACAGGGCCGGCTTGCAGAATGTCAAGGGCCTCGCCACCGCTGCTGGCCTCCAGCACTTCGCGACAACCCAGCTGTATCAATAGACTGACGGCTACGGAACGTTGAAATAGATGCTCTTCAAGCACCAGAATACGGAGCGGCAGGTTAGCCATTGGGGTCACTCGGTTGCAAAGGGAATGCGCCAATTTTCCGGGAGTGACCTGGGCGAAGACAGTAGAAACAGTCCGCACCCTGATAGGAAATTTCTCGCAAACAAGGAGAAAACGCCTTAGTCCATCCGGGGTAACAGGCGTGCCTCTTCGGCACGCTGCCGGGTCGGCATAGACGACCGGAATGCGTATGAATGATGCGGGGGGCTCAGACCTTGCGTCGACGCATCTCGGTTTGAATTATGGTGACAACAACTTTTCCGCATCTGGTAGATAGGCAACTTCAACCGGATAAACTTCACCCAACAATAACCCCTCGCCATAGAAAATAACGCCTCGTTGCCTTAGAACCAAGCCATTGCGGCTATAGTCGAACATCCCTCCTGTCGAGGACGAGAAAGTGAAGTGTTCATCATTCATCTTCGCCAGTTCGAACTTAGTGCTAGGTATCGGTCGATATTGCTCAAGACGGGTCAAATAGGTTCTGGACAGTTTTACAAAGAGATCCTTGGAAATCTCTCGGTACTTACCCAGCGAAAGCCCAGGCCGACGCTGCAACTCGGTTGCAATCAGCGCAAACACTTCCGCATTCACCTGAGCCACTGCAAATTTTGCGGGTAAGACCTGCGCGAGCATGTCGCGGTTTATTTGAAGGGACGGGTTCTTCGATGTGCTCGAATGCTCACCTCCCACTGCACCGACGACCGTCATGAACTCAGTGACATCGACCGGAACCAAAACCGAGGTCGCTAGAAATGCAGCACATGCTGAAGATTGTGCCTGCACATTTGCATTTAACAACACGGCCAGTTGCTCATCCGACATGGACCTTTTACCGGCCAGCCCCGCGCCCTCCTTCGCCAATATTTCCTTTAGTTTATCGACATTGATTTCCCCTCTGACCAGGGCACAGGCCTGTCCCGCAAATACATTGTTGCGCTGCCCATTAAAACTGGGGGCAAGTTCCAATACCGCATCTTGAATAATGGCCAACGACGGAATATTTATCGACCCACGCGGTATATTTGAAACTTTAGTGGATTCATTTCTTTCAGACTCACAGCCTGAAACAAGTACAGAACAACAGAGTAGAAAGCTAATAGCAATCTTGGACGTCATAACTCACCTTAATAATTCATAAATATAGCTGGCCTCTGCCTTGCGCAGGACATCGTTACTTCATGCTGTTTTCTGTTTAACTGCTCGATAGCCTACCGAACCAGGCTGAGATGCCACCCTCGCATCTCAGCCCGGAGCTCAGATCACCATTGATAACCCACACCAAGTGCCAATCCCACCTGGCCTTGTGTATCGCTGCTGCCCTGCAGTTTGCTCACCCAACGACCGTTGTCGGATATATGGGCCACACCAAACGCCACCGCAGACTGGCCTCTGTAGTTACCTACCCCCACGTTGGTCATGCTGGCGCCAGGAGCATAAGGCTGAGGCAGACTGGCCATGGCCATGGCCCCGGCAATACCCGCACTTAGAGTGTCATCTTGTTTTTTCAGGTCTTGGCGAAGTTCGGAGTAACGCTGGTCAGTGTAGGCATTCGCATTATTGGTGATGTTGGTAACGCTTTTTGACAGCTGGTCAAAGTTGACCGCATCGGTCCCCTTGGTACCCGGAGCCACATTGGTAATCTGACGTTCGTTACCGGAGCTACCCACCGACACACTGTTCTCCCTGTCAGCGATCGAATTGCTACCGATGGCCGCCGAGCTCTTCGCCGTGGCTTGTGAACCGCTGCCTACAGCTACAGTATTTTGCGCGGTGGACTGAGCCTGGTTACCAATTGCCGTGCTGTTTGCTCCAGAAGCCTTAGCCCCCGCCCCTCCCGCCGTGGAGCCTACACCTGAGGCGACAGGTTTCGTGGCCGTGCTACCGTTATTGACTTGGAACATGCCATCGGCGCCATTCTTGATATTGGTGACATCTCCCTCGACCGTGGAGACTCGGCCATCCATATTGGCGACCGCGGTGTTCACATTGCGAACTGAGTTATCTGTGTATTTTTTTGACTCAGCAACAGCACCATCCAATTGCCTCAAGTTGACAGCATCGGTAGCTTCTTTTCCATCAGCCACATTAGTGAGCGTTCTCGTTTGTCCAGTTGCGGCATTACCGATCGAAATAGTACCGCTGGTAGAGTTCACAACCCCTGAATAGGCACCGGTATAGGTAAGGGCGCCTCTTCCGTCGTCACTGGATCCCTGACCTAACGCGACGCTACCGCTTGCCGTCGACTTCGCCCCTTGCCCAATGGCAACCGAGTTGGCCGACGAGGCAGTGCTGTCCGCTCCCATGGCAATTGCTCCAGTACCGGCCGACTTGGCATTTCCGCCAACCGCAATCGAGTCGTTACCACTTGCAATGGAATCGGCCTGTACAGAGTTGGTATGGAAGTACTTGACCCCACCTCCATTGTTTATGTTGTTAACCGTGCTTTCCACGGTGGTAACGCGCCCATCAAGCGCCGTAATGTCGGTTGTATTCTGGTCGACCTGATTACCCAGTGCAGTCAACTGAGCCACGTTCACAGCATCCGTTGCCTCAGAACCCGCCGCCACCCCGGTTATTTTCCGTTGCCCCAAAGCCGTGCCGACACCCACCTCCCCGACTGAAGACTGAACTGCCGCTAGCCGATAGGCGGTATAGGAACTTTCAGCGCCCACTGCCGTAATCGAATTGGCGCCTAGGGCAACGGAGTTAGCAACGCTGGCTACGGCACCATTCCCAATCGCCACTGCGTTAGTAGCCATCGAGCTGGCAGCCGGACCTACCGCAACACTATCGGTCCCCGTAGCGGTGCTATCGGCCAAGGTCGAATTGGCGTGGAAGTATTTGATACCTGCGCCGTTGTTGACGATGTTGTTAACGGTCTGGTTGGTCGCATACAGCTGCCCACCGTTGACCGCATCGGTCGATGCCGCACTCAAGGTCCCCGCCGCCAGGTTGGTAATGTTCACACCACCGGCCGGAGCCCCTGCTCCACCGATGGCTCCCAGGGTGATGGTGTTGCCGCCCAGGGCATCGTATTTCACCGCGATATTGGCCGTGTTGACCACACCGCTGTTCAACGCGGTCAGGGCTCCCGCTACACTGGTTTGGGCCGTGGTGAAACCTACCGCACCAGTGCTGCTAACACTGTTGATCGGCTGGCTGAAACCGGTAAGGCCAGTAGCAGGCGAATAGGTCGCGCCACCGCCCAGGGTGCTGGCTGAGGTATTGCCCAGGGTCGAGGTCTGAGTACCGAGAGTATTCATCGATATGTTGGTGGCGAACAGTTGGCTGCCGTTGACCGCGTCAGTGCTGGTCGCACTGACCTGACCCGCCGCCACGTTGCTGATCTGACGTTCCGAACCCACGGCGCCAACGCTCATCACACCCACCGGAGCAGATCCCGCATAGGTATAGGTGGAGCCATTGACCACACCGCTCGGGGTCGCCGTAGTGGCAGCAGTTGTAGCGCCATTACCCAGAGCAACCGAGTCAGCCACGCTGGCGACTGCACCATTACCAATAGCCACCGCATTGGTAGCCGTCGAGCTGGCAGTCGGACCTACCGCCACACTATCGGTCCCCGTGGCAGAGCTATCAGCCAGGGTCGAGTTGGCGTGGAAGTATTTGATGCCAGCACCATTGTTGACGATGTTGTTCACCGAATTACTGACGCCATTGACGGCCGTGTTAGTGGCGAACAACTGCCCACCGTTGACCGCGTCGGTCGATGCCGCACTCAAGGTGCCAGCGGTCAGGTTGGTGATTTTCACGCCACCGGCCGGAGCTCCCGCGCCACCAGTGGCCCCCAGGGTAATGGTGTTACCACCCAGGACATCGTATTTCACCGCGATATTGGCTGTGTTGACTACACCACTGTTTAGTGCTGTCAGGGCTCCCGCTACGCTGGTTTGTGCCGTGGCGGGGCCTACCACACCGGTGCTGCTGACACTGTTGATCGGCTGGCTGAAACCGGTAAGGCCAGTAGCAGGCGAATAGGTCGCGCCACCGCCCAGGGTGCTGGCCGAGGTGTTGCCCAGGGTGGTGGTTTGAGTGCCGAGATTATTCATCGATATGTTGGTGGCAAACAGTTGGCTACCGTTGACCGCATCGGTACTGGTCGCACTGACTTGGCCTGCGGCCACGTTGCTGACCTGACGCTCTTTACCCAGAGCGCCCACACTCAAGACACCCACCGGCGCTCCGCCGGCGTAGGTGTAGGTGGTGCCATTGACCAAACCACTGGTGTTAGCCACGGCTGCTGCGGTGGTTGCACCATTACCCAGAGCAACCGAGTCGGCCACGCTGGCGACGGCACCATTACCAATAGCCACCGCATTGGTAGCCGTCGAGCTGGCAGCTGGGCCGACTGCAACACTATCGATCCCCGTGGCGGTGCTATCGGCCAAGGCCGAATTGGCGTGGAAGTACTTGATGCCTGCACCGTTGTTGACGATGTTGTTCACCGAAGTACCGAGTCCATCGACCGCGGTGTTGGTGGCGAACAACTGGCTGCCGTTGACCGCATCGGTGCTGGTCGCACTGACCTGACCCGCGGCCACGTTGCTGATCTGACGTTCTTTACCCAAAGCACCAACGCTCAGCACGCCGACCGGCGCAGATCCCGCATAGGTATAGGTAGTGCCGTTGACCACGCCGCTCGGGGTCGCCGTAGCAGCAGCAGTTGTAGCGCCATTACCCAGAGCAACGGAGTCGGCCACACTGGCGACGGCACCGTTGCCGATAGCCACCGCGTTAGTAGCCGTCGAACTGGCAACCGGGCCTACCGCCACACTATCGGTCCCCGTGGCAGTGCTATCAGCCAGGGTTGAATTGGCGTGGAAGTATTTGATGCCAGCACCACTGTTGACGATGTTGTTCACCGAATTACTGACGCCATTGACGGCCGTGTTAGTGGCGAACAACTGCCCACCGTTGACCGCATCGGTCGATGCCGCACTCAAGGTGCCAGCGGTCAGGTTGGTGATTTTCACGCCACCGGCCGGAGCTCCCGCGCCACCGGTGGCTCCCAGGGTGATGGTGTTACCACCCAGGGCATCGTATTTCACCGCGATATTGGCCGTGTTGACTACACCACTGTTTAGCGCGGTCAAGGCTCCCGCTACGCTGGTTTGGACAGTGCTGGAGCCTACTGCACCAGTGGTGCTGACACTGTTGATCGGCTGGCTGAAACCGGTAAGGCCAGTGGCAGGCGAATAGGTCGCGCCGCCCCCGAGAGTGTTCGCCGAGGTGTTGCCCAGGGTGGTGGTTTGAGCGCCGAGAGTATTCATCGATGTGTTGGTGGCGAACAGTTGGCTGCCGTTGATGGCGTCAGTGCTGGTCGCACTGACCCGACCCGCGGCCACATTACTGATCTGACGTTCCGAACCCACGGCGCCAATGCTCATCACACCCACCGGAGCAGATCCCGCATAGGTATAGGTGGAGCCATTGACCACACCGCTCGGGGTCGCCGTAGCGGCAGCAGTTGTAGCGCCATTACCCAAAGCAACGGAGTCAGCCACGCTGGCGACTGCACCATTCCCAATCGCCACTGCGTTAGTAGCCGTCGAGCTGGCAGCCGGACCTACCGCAACACTATCGGTCCCCGTAGCGGTGCTATCGGCCAAGGTCGAATTGGCGTGGAAGTATTTGATACCTGCGCCGTTGTTGACGATGTTGTTAACGGTCTGGTTGGTCGCATACAGCTGCCCACCGTTGACCGCATCGGTCGATGCCGCACTCAAGGTCCCCGCCGCCAGGTTGGTAATGTTCACACCACCGGCCGGAGCCCCCGCACCACCGGTGGCCCCCAGGGTGATGGTGTTACCGCCCAGGGTGTCGTATTTCACCGCGATATTGGCCGTATTGACCACACCGCTGTTCAACGCGGTCAGGGCCCCCGCTACGCTGGTTTGGGCAGTGGAAAAACCTACCGCACCAGTGCTGCTGACACTGTTGATCGGCTGGCTGAAACTGGTAAGGCCAGTAGCAGGCGAATAGGTCGCGCCACCGCCCAGGGTGCTGGCTGAGGTATTGCCCAGGGTCGAGGTCTGAGTACCGAGAGTATTCATCGATATGTTGGTGGCAAACAGTTGGCTGCCGTTGACCGCATCGGTACTGGTCGCACTGACCCGACCCGCCGCCACGTTGCTGATCTGACGTTCCGAACCCACGGCGCCAACGCTCATCACACCCACCGGAGCAGATCCCGCATAGGTATAGGTGGAGCCATTGACCACACCGCTCGGGGTCGCCGTAGCGGCAGCAGTTGTAGCGCCATTACCCAGAGCAACCGAGTCAGCCACGCTGGCGACTGCACCATTACCCACGGCAATCGAGTTGGCTGCCGAAGCACTGGCCACCGGACCTACCGCGACACTGTCACTGCCGGTGGCGGAGCTATCGGCCAGGGTTGAATTGCTGTGGAAGTACTTGATGCCAGCACCGTTGTTCACGATGTTGTTGAGCGTCGTGCCCACGCCATTGACCGCTGTGTTGGTGGCGAACAATTGGCTACCGTTGACGGCATCGGTGCTGGTGCCCGTAACTTGACCGGCTGCCACGTTGGTGATTTGCCGCTCATTGCCCGCCGTCCCCAGACTGAGCACACCAATCGGCACGCCGCCGGAATAGGTGTAGGCGGTGCCGTTGATCGTGCCGCCCGTGGTGGCGTTGGCTGCCACAGTGATCGCGCCACTGCCCAGGGCCACCGAGTTGGCAGTGCCCGCCGTGGCACCGTTGCCCAAGGCCACGGCGTTGGTCGCCGTGGCACTGGCAGTCGGGCCGACTGCCACGCTGTTGGTGCCGGTGGCAGTGCTGTCAGCCAAGGTCGAGTTAGTGTGGAAATACTTGATGCCTGCACCGTTGTTCACGATGTTGTTGAGCGTCGTGCCCACGCCATTAACCGCTGTGTTGGTGGCGAACAATTGGCTGCCGTTGACGGCATCGGTGCTGGTGCCCGTGACGCGACCTGCCGCCACGTTGGTGACCTGGCGCTCGCTACCCGCAGTACCGACACTGAGTACCCCGCCGGCCACGGGCGTCGCGCCTGCAAAGTTATAAGTCGTGCCATTGATCGTGGCACTCGCGGTAGGCGTCGAGGCGGCGATGGTGGAGTTGTTACCCAGCACAACAGAGCCATCAAGCCCGGTGGGTATCGTAATATTGTTGCCCAGTGCAAAGGCATTGTTAGACACGATCGTGTTGTTGTTGCCCAAGGAGTACGAGTTAGCACCTGACACCGTGCTGGGGTCACCAATGGCGCCGGAATTATTGCCGCTGACAGTATTCCCAAGGCCAATGCTGATGCTTGCAGCCCCCGTCGCCTTGGCGCCTCGACCCACAGCGATTGCGTTGGCAGCAGCGCTGGCACCATCCCCCGCAGCCACCCCATAGGTTCCCGTGGCGGAGCTTCCATGTCCTATCGCGATAGCAGAGGTTGCTCCTGCCGTGGACTCACCACCTATCGCAATCGCATCGGTCGCATTCGTTTGAGCGCCGCGTGTCGCGTTACTACCAATGGCAATCGATCCAACGCCCGTGGCAATCGTGGAGTTTGCCGCCGTTAATGGTGTTGTACCGTTACCACCCGCGCCACCAATCGCGACAGAACTGGTACTGAGTGCCTGGGCCCCGAAACCCAACGCTGTACTGCCGATACCGGTCGCCGTGCTTGATAGCCCAAGCGCCGATGCCCACGTGCCCGCCAGCGAGTAAAAGCCAAATGCAGCGGCCCCCTGACCGGTTCCCTGGGCATAAGAACCGAAAACGGAAACAGCATCTTGTCCGTTGCCACTGGAGTCGCATCCCAAGACGCTTGACCAGGTTCCAGAACCATCAACAGGGGTCGCAAACGATCCAGAGACTGTTACTCGGCCTATAAGGGCTGTTCCCGATCCAGCGCAGCTCGTAGAAGGAGGGTAGGTCGATGCTTCAGCCGTTTGAATACACCCCGCCGCCAGGAAAATCAACGCTGATGCACCTATAGGGATCAGAAAAACACTACCGCCTAATAAACCGACTGCTGCTAGTCCACTTCCAGTTTTCTTGCCTGCCGGGTTTGTAGAAGACTTGGTAGTTGATTTCTTTTTATTGCTCGCCGCAAACTCCGAGGCCACCACCCAGCACCTCAGTGAAAAACTCCAGACCACAGAAAAAAATTTATTCATTTTCAATTTGGCGCAAGCCAATCTCCAAAACCTAAACGCAGGGGCGCCATTCGCATAAGTCTCATGCCTATGCGATCAGGTAGTAGTATTCAGAACATCAGGACAAACGTTGCCAGTACTCCAGACACCCAGCACAGCCCAACTGCACCAATAAACTGATAGCCACGGAGCGTTGAAATAGAAGTTCTTCAAGCCCCGGAGCACGGAGCGGCAGGCTGGACATTAGAGGGCACCCGATTGCGAAGGGAACACACCAATTTTCCGGGAGCTCCCTGGGCGCCAACAGTAGAAACAGCTCGCCCCCGACAGGAAAATTCTCGGAGATCGAGAGAAAATTCCATAGATATTGAAAGACCTGTGCCCGTTACTCCACAAAGAGCGTATGCCTACCCTAACTAAGCCAACCAGCAAACAGCGCCTTCCAGAATCGAGTGATCGAAGCTCCTTTAATCCCCCAACGGCGTACTTTCGTCGACGGTGGCAATGCCTATATTCAAAGTAATGTTACCCAAGTCCATTTATGGCAGAGAATGACACATTGCGGTGACTATGGTTTATGCAACCAGCGAACCGACTGTGCAAATTAACCCGACCAGATTGCACTCGTTTATTTGTAACTTAGCGTAAAGAAGGCGAATCTCCATGCGACTACCCCCTCCCTAGACCTGAGTGAGAAGATTACGTGGCATGTCCCGGTCAGGTTTAGCAGTTTTTCGATACGCAACTGTTGCTCTGTGACACTCATCGGCGATGAGGCCGCGCAGAACCTTACTGGTCATAGCGTCACTCATGGGCCTGACGTATCAATACCCCTGCCCTTACGTACAGCCCATGTGCTTGGTCCAGCTCCTTGCTTTGGCGCCACAGGACTCAGGCTGCTAGGCGGCGTGAATCGATTGCTTTCAGACCTCAACTTTAATCGGTAACGGAAAAATCGTGTCTTTCGGTGTGCTGCGCCAGCACCTTGTTCTGGTGGTCGTTGATGCTTGATGGATCAGTAGAGGCATACGACATAAGCGCAGGTGGGAAAGTCAGTTATACGTCATGGTAAAAGTTGCTGTTCCGTTGGCCTTACCGGCCTCGACATTGGGGCTAGTCTGATAATACCGTGCAACAAACGGAATGTTGTAGGTGCCACTATTAGCCGTTACGCCTGCCGGAACTGTTGCACCAAAAGTCACTGCTGCACCATTGTATGTAATTTTTATCCCCACTCCACTGGCGGTATTGCCCGTAGCGGATGAATTAATTGCCATCACCCCCGGCACACCAGAACTATCAGCGGGCGCGTCAAGCCTGAAATCAACCCGAGTGCCAGCGCCGCAGTCAAGTGGGATAACGAACTGAACCGGATTCCCTTCGTACCCTACACCTGTAAATGTACTGCGCTGTACATTGCCCATCGGCACATTGATGGTGGTGTTAGTGACTGAACACCCCACAGGAATGATAGTGTTGGTTCCTGTCAAGTTTAATTCAGTAAGCCTAAGGGTATCAACATTGATAAATGCCAATGTACCAGGGGTTAAGGTGCCGCTACCAGTAGAGCCATCTGACGTCTTGATTAAAGAGGCCGTAACGGTGCCGGTAATAAAAGAATTACCTGCGCCATATGATTTCGTATATGGGAATGTGTTTGGGCCGCGCTCTAATAACAGCCCCACGCCAGCAATATTAGTATTATAAACGCTTTTCCCATAAGTGCTAAGAGTCGTGAACTTAGCAATACCTAAGATAAAGTTGTAATTCAATGTGCAGGTGTATAGCCCAGTTTCTTGGTATACTGATTTGGTTGACAGGACCGCTCCAACGGAAGCGTCCTGCTGAACCAGCACAGTCCCGAAATTTATATTACTTACTACCTTGCTGCTGTTGTCATCCTGGAAATAACATACAGCCCATGCGCCCCCAGGAAGGATTATCAGCGTACCCAGTAGCGAGGCGATAATTGCTTTGATGTTTCTCATTTTCTTACTCTCTAATTGCCCGACTATCGACAAACAAAATCGGATGTCGCCAGAGCCTCTCCTCGAGGGAGCTGTCGATCCTGCAGCCGCTTGCCAAAGGCTTGAGCAACAAGCAGATCGGCGAAGACATGCCGCTCAGCAACAACACCATCAGCCTGTATAAAGCCCGACTGATCGAGAAGCTCAATGTGAGCTCCCTGGTGTATCTGTCGGACCTGGACAAACGTAACAATCTGGTCTGATGAAGTACTCACTTCTTTCGGTGTGCTGTGCCAACGCCTTGTTCTGGTGGTCGTTGATGTTTGATGGATCCGCAGCCACCTGCGACATAAGTACAGGTGGGAAAATCAGTTATACGTCATGGTAAAAGTTGCTGTTCCGTTGGCCTGGCCGGCCTTGACAGCGGGGCTGGTCTGATAATACTGCGCAATAAGCGGAATGTTGTACGTACCACTATTAGCCGTTACGGCTACCGGGACTGTTGTACCAAAGGTCACTGGTGCACCATTGCGGGTGATTTTTATCCCCACGCCACTGGCGGCATTACCCGTGACGGATGAGTTAATTGCCATCACCCCCGGCACACCAGAACTATCAGCGGTCGCGTCAAGCCTGAAATTAACCCGAGTGCCAGCGTCGCAGTTAAGTGGGATAAGGAACTGAACCGGACTCCCTTCGTACCCTACGCCTGTAAATGTACTACGCTGTACATTGCCCATCGGTACATTGATGGAGGTGTTAGTGACTGAACATGCCACAGGAACAATAGTGTTGACTCCTGTCAAGTTGAGATCAAAAACCCTTAGGGTATCGACGCTATCAAATGCCAATGTACCAGGGGTTAAGTTGCCGCCACCAGTGGAACCAACTGATGTCTTGATTAACGAAGCTTTATAGCTTCCGATATGATGCCAGGTACCTGCGCTGCCGTTCCATGTAGGCGAAGGTGCAATTGGAAGCGGATAGGTAGTGCCGTTATATGTATATTCCAGCAATAGTCCAACACCAGCGATATTAGTATTATAAACCTTGTTGCCATAAGAACTAGGAGTCGGATATTTACTTATATTAAATGTGAAGGAATAAGACGATGTGCACGTGTAGTCTCCAGTTGAGATGGTTGTTGATCTAGTGGCCAGAATTGCTCCAACGGGAGTGTCCCGTTGAATCGTCACAGTACCGAAATTTATATTATTTACTTGCTTGCTAACGCCCGCATTGAAAGTGCATACAGCCCAGGCTGCCCCAGGAAGAATTGTCAGCGTGCCAAATAGCGAGGCGATAATTACTTTGGTATTTCTCATTTGCGCACTCTCTAATTATCCGATTATCGACAAACAAAATCGGATGCCGCTACTGATGATGGGGGATTAACTTTTGGCAAGGTGAAGTCAACCTGACACTGTTGGCTCGCCGTATTGCCCCACTTAACCTGCAACTGACCTTTTTCCGGAACGCCACTCAGGTACACCTGGCCATCCGTGCCGACAATGCTGCTGTTGTCCATGGCACCGTCCTCTTGCAGCAGGGCGGCGGTGGCGCCAAACGGCACCGGTTTGCCCTGGTGTGTCAGCGTCATCAGCACGCGGCTGCCCACGCGGGTCTTGAAGTTGGCCAGCACCACCGCGCCATTGGTGGGAATAACCGTCTGGGTGTTGGTGTCGATGTCCACATCGTCTGCCAGCGTCTCGCTATCCAGCGCGACACGGTTCTTGCGATAGGTACTGACGTACGGCACCACCGCGTAACCCCGCCAGTCCGTGCGCACCCCGGTGTTGTTTTGCACCTTCGCATCCGCCGCGCCCGGTGCGCGGACCAGGGCGATGGTTTCGCCTTGTTCCTGGGAGAAGGTCACGCCGTAAGGGTGAGCCACGATCCCACCCTGGAACCCGTAGTTCACCTGTTGCGAGTTCTTGTCGTAGTTGTAGCCCGCCCGGGCTTCGCCATAGGTGCCCCTGTAGTTGGCGCTGGCACTGCCGCTCGTGCCGATGCCCTGGTTGGCATAGCCCTGCTGTACGTTGTAGTTCAGGTTGTTGTCCGCCAGGGCTGTGCCGCTCAGGCTCACGTCCTGGGTGGTATTGCCCTTCTTGCTGGTGTTGAGGTTGTAGCGAACCCAGCTGTTAGGCAGCACTTTCTCCAGGGGCACCTGCACGTTGAAGGACAGCTGTTGATCCTTGCTGTTGCGGCCTTCATAGATCGGCGCCTGGGTATAGGTGTAGTCCACACCGTAGCTGATGCCGTTGTAGCTCAGGTTGTAACCGGCGCTCAGGCTGCGCTCATAGCCCTTTTGCCGCCAGAAGTCCTGTTGGTAACCGTTGACATAGAAGTTGCCATATTCGCCCAGCGACTGACTGATGTTGATCTGCGCCTTGCTGCGCTTGTTATAGGTCCGGCGCCAATCATTGAAGTTGCCAGGATCGATTTCATTGGCTTCCTGGAAGTCGTAGTAACCGCTGGTGGAGTAACGGTAACCGGCCAGGGTAAAGGTGGTGCCGGTGGCCGCGATGTCCTTGGCGTACTGAATGCGATACGACTGGCCGTTATGCCGGGAGCCATCGCGCAATTCGGTCTTGGCCTGGGTCACATCGGTGGACAGCGAACCCCAGTCGCCAAACCCGTGGCCGACCCCCAGGCTGGTGGCGGAATACTTTCCAGACGCCAGCAAGCCACCGTACAGCGTGGTGTCATAAGGCATACCGTAGATCAGCGTGCCCTGGGCAAATGCTGGCTTGCTGCTCTCGCTGGCTGTCGAGCGGTATTCACCCGCAGTCACCGAGTACTTCAGACGCCCTTCACGCAACATCACCGGCACCGCGGAGAACGGCTGGACAGAGCGTCGTTCGGTGCCGTCGGCCTCGGTAATGGTCACTTCCAGATCACCACTGGACGATGTGGGGTACAGGTCGGTAATGGTGAAGGCACCGGCTGGCACATAGGTCTGATAGATGATGTAGCCGTTCTGCCGCACGGTGACCTGGGCATTGCTCTGGGCAATACCACGCACCACGGGGGCAAAACCTTTCAGGCTGTCGGGGAACATGTTGTCGTCCGATGCCAGCTGCGCCCCTCGGTATTGGACACTGGTGAACACATCGCTGGGCGTCGAGCTGTCACCCAGGGTCAGTTGCCCCCTCAGCGACTGAATGTCCCGCTGGGCATAGCTGTTGACGTTGTCCCAGCCGCTTTTGCCACTGCTCTGGTTGTAGGTGGAGTAGTTGCGCAGCCGCCACGCACCCAAGTTCAAGCCGCTGCGCAGGTTCAGGTAATAACTGTCGTCGGTCCCCGAACGGTTGTCGCGCGAGGTATTGGCACCGCTGAAATTGTAGTTCAGCAGGCCAGCCGTCAGCCCCTGGTCCCAGGTGCTGGGATCCACATAACCACGGGCTTCGCTCGTGAGCGCCGCTTGCGGAATACTGAGATCCAGGCGTTGCTCGCCGAAGTTGAACCGACTGCTGGCGTCCGGAATATAGTCCTGCAGTTGGGTGATGGTTTGCGCAGTTGGCAGTTGCTGCAGCGTCGGGAAGGCTTCGAGCTTGACGCCCATGTCTTTCAATTGCTGCGGCGTCAACTCGGGCTGCAACTTGCCCTCGACATCGACAAAGTTGACGTCGCGATTGCTGATGCGAGTGTCGTTCAGAAAAATATCGACCCGGTAAGTACCGGGAAGCTGCCCGCCCTGGCTGGAGAAACGCTCAAGGTCTATGGACTGCTGGCTGAGGGTATCTATTTCCAATGCATAAGGGTTGAAATAGTCCTCTGCCCATACCGAGGCGGGCTGCACACTCATCCCCAGAACGAAATGGGCCGCTATCAGTGTCGCCAGACGAGTGGGAGTGAACGCATATGAACGACCACGTGCCTTCAGTTGTGGCACAGGGTTCAGATGATATTTTTTCATGCCAATAAACTCCACTCAACTTTATGACGCGCACGCCACTCCCACTGACTGCGGGCAGTTGATCCAGCGGATTGATAGTTAATTAAACGGGAGGGGTAAAACAGGCTTCTGAACTTGATCAGAGGGGTGCACTGGCATCCGCAGAAACACCACCAAAATCATTGATCGCCTGCCAACTTGCGGCACCGCTCGCGCCGGCCGGAATTGCCCAGGTCAGGGAACTTTGTGGAGCCACCATGCCGGCATTTGTAATCTCTTCCTTACCCACGCTCACGCGATAAAAAGAAACGTGGTAAGGCGTTGGGTTATTGACCTGCAATTGATTGCCGGAGCGGCTGAACTTCAGGGATTTATAGGCATCACTGGCGGAGCCGGACAAACCGGCCGGGCGATAGAACAGTTTGATTCGGGTTTTTACCGAAATCTGTAATTGATTGGCGTCGGACTTTTCCGTGGCAGGAATCGACTTGATATTGACCCAGAACACCGACTCCTTGTTTTCGGCAAAGGTGCCACCGGTACGGATGATACGCAGCACGTTTTCTTGCCCCGCATCAAGGCGAAACAGTGGCGGCGTCATGATGAAAGGGGCCTTCTGGGCGCCGCTGGCCCAGGTGTCCTCGATCCAGGACTGAATCAGGTAGGGCGTGGTTTTTTCCGGGTTCATGACGGAGATGGAGGCTTCTTTTTTCGAGCCGTCATACACCACACGTGTTCCGCCCACCACCACGCCGGCCCACGAAGTATGGGTGATACCTAAGAGGCAACTGGCGATACAAACGGACTTGAGCCAATGCATTGATAAGTGCTCCTTGAGTGGCTCCTCATTTCCTGTTCTTTTTCAGGGAAGTTGGTGCGACTTGAACATTCAGTCGTACCGGGCATTAGCTGACTTAATGCCCGGACTTTACGAGTTAGTTGTAAGTAACGGTGAAATCGCTGACGGCGTTCGCGGAACCGGCTGCGACAGTGGCGTTAGTGGCAACATACTTGGCAATGAAGTTGAAGGTGGTGTCAGCAGTGGTCGACAGTGCCTGGCTGGCCGACGCGCTACCGACCGGGATCTGAGTAACGGCGTCCTGCTCATACAGACCGATGCCGACACCGGTCGCTACGCCCGCGGCGTTGGTCAGTGCCAGCAGGCTGCTGTTCGCAGGGTTGGCCGGGCCGTCGAACTTGATGGTGGCGTTGTTGACGTTTGCCGGGCAAGAGGTCAGCACAATGTTGAAGCGCGTCGGAGCAGCGGTAGCGCCTACACTATTCAGGGCCGAGGATTGGACAGTACCCAAGGTGACGGTCTGATTGGCGGTGTTTGCAGTAACGGTGCAAGCTGCGTCAGTAATGTTGCCGATGAAGTTGATGGTGCCGTCAGCGGCGTTGGCCATGCCTGCAAATGCGCAACCAGTCAGCAGCGCTACAGCGATCAAACTTTTCTTCATAGCGGTATTTCCTTCAGGTTAAGTAGATTCTTGCAAAATATTTAATTGTTTCGCTCAACAACACAAACACCGGACTATTGCTTTTTTAGGCAGCAGCTTTATATGCAGGCCGATTACCGTGATTGGGAGAGTGAATAACAACAACGCAATTGTGTGGGTAGTTGGCGCCAGATGCGCGAGGAAAAAACTATCGCGAGACGAGAAAATTCTCGCTATATCTCAGAATTATCTTGCCTAGGATTTAGCAGCCCGCGACTCAACCATAATCACGCCCATCGTTGAGGCGATACTGAGTCCTGAGGTAGAAAGACAGCCGCTCCATGCACTGATAAAGACTATTGATCGCTTCTGTGAGAACGGATTTTTCATGTTCCCCACAGGCTGTCTCGACCTCTTCGCAAGACTGAATCAAGGCTGAATAGCCGATGATCCTGGCGCCACCTTTGATTCGATGGGCGAGATTCGAGAGCCCTTGCACATCATGTTGGGCGAACAACCTCTGTAGGTGAGTCATGTCCTCTTCATTGTTATTGTCAAGCTCCTGCAGGAGCTTTCTCATTGCCTCCTCGTCACCACGGGTCAGTTGCTCAAGATTGGTGAGGTCGATCTCCTCGATGCCATCATGTCGAGCCTCAAGCTCGGCCCTGGCGGGAGTCATCACCTCGGGCGCGGCGCTGAGCCAGGCCTCCAGTGCCTTCAGGCCGATCGGCTTGAACAGGCACTCATCCATGCCGGCCGCCAGGCAACGCCGCTTTTCCTCAGGTTGCGCATTGGCGGTGAGCCCCAGGATCAGGCTGGGCTCCAGCCCACGGGCATACTCCTCTTCGCGGATTGCCTGCGCCAGGTTATAGCCATTCATGATCGGCATATGGCAGTCGGTGATGACCACATCGAAATGACGATTGCGCCATGCCCGCAAGCCGTGGGCGCCGTCCACGGCATCTTCGACCTGATACCCCAGATAGCTCAGTTGCTGGCACAGCAAAAGGCGATTGGCGGGGTAGTCATCCACCACCAGCACGCACAGGCTCCGTCCCCCGGTATCCACTGGCAAGTCCTCGACCACTGCCTGTTCAACCTGTGGCTGGAGAACAGGCAGGTGCAGTGCGGCCACAACTTGCGTGCCTTCGCCAAAGGAACTGGAAAGGGTCAGGGTTCCCCCCATCATTTCGCACAGCGAGCGGCTGATCATCAGCCCCAATCCCGACCCACTGTAAGATGACTGCGGATTGTCGCCGGCCTGGGCAAAAGGGTTGAACAGGATTTGCTGGTCCTGCCGGGAGATGCCAATTCCGCTGTCCTCGACCCTGAGGGTCACCTGGATAGACTTGCCATCCAAAGCCGGCTCGGCACGCATCCTCACCCAGACACTCCCCTCCTCGGTGAACTTGATCGCGTTGCTCAACAGATTGGAAAGAATCTGCTTGAACCGCAAAGAGTCTACCCATACGTCGCAATCCGAGCAGGCGTCCAGCTCCAGGACCAAGGACAAATGTTTCTGCTTGGCAACGCCCTCGAATACCCGGGTCACCGACTCCACAATATTCCGCAGGTTGGCGCGCCCCGGTGCCAGCGAAAGCTTTCCGGACTCAATGCGGGAGATATCAAGGATATCCCCTATCAGACCGAGCAGGTCCTTCGCGGTACCAGACGCCACCTCGATCGCGAAGCGGTCGGTCACACCCTGTTCGGCTTTCTTCATGGCCAATTCGAGCATGCCGATAACGGCATTCAGCGGCGTGCGAATCTCATGACTCATGGCAGCCAGAAAGGTGGTTTTTGCCCGGTTGGCCGCATCGGCGGCATTCTTGGCTTCGCTCAACTCATGCAGCAGTTGCTGGCGTCCGCTGACATCGATCCAGCCGGCGACCATCCCGGCAACCTCACCATCGGACCCTCGATACGGCAATGCCCAATGGTAGATTTTTAAGGTTCGCCCGTCTGTCATGGTCAGGTCTCGATCATGTAGATGGGGTTCTCCCTTGCCCATCAGCGCCAGGCAATACTTGTGGTAGTTTTCCGCTTCGTTCCTGTCGGCAAACGGTTCATCAAGTGCTGAGGTACCAATGAGCTCCCCTTCGCTAAGACCGATCATGTTCTGGTAACTACTATTGCAAGCAACCATTCGCCCCATGCGATCACGGATGTAGAGAGGGTGAGGTGTTCCATCCAGCATCTTGCGAGTCAGTTCGTAGCGGCTTTCAAGCAAGTGGTATTCATTTGCGCGTACATTCTGTGCATGACGTGAAAGACAGCACTGAACAATATTCAGAATTACCGAAAGCAAGATAAAAACAATAAGCAAGTACATGAAGTAACTCATCGAACAAAACCAGAAAGTTTACTAAGTTCAGCCGACTATCGTGACTCAGCCAACCCGATGCAGCAGATGGCAGAAAGAAGCAACACTAGAGTTTTGCTGGCGCACCTTTTGGTGCAGAGTAAGTTTCAACCAATAAATAATAGATATATACCGTTAAAAACCTGCCTATATCAGATTGTTGCGCTTGGCAAAGTCAGCCAGATAAATAACTGATTTGACCTTGAGCTTTTCTATAAGCTTGACCTTGTAGGCGCTGACAGTCTTATTGCTGATCAGCAGGGCCGTTCCTATTTCCTTGTTTCCCAGGCCACTCGCAAGCATCTGTATTATGCTCAGCTCGCGGTCCGACAGGCTTTTGATCAGATCAGCATCCGATACATGAATATCACTGCTGCGCACCGAACTGGCAGACAGGTTGGGGAAGAAGCTATAGCCGTCCATGACAGCACTGATGGCTCTGACCAACTCATCCAGATGGCTGGTTTTTGATACGAAACCAGCGGCTCCGGCCTTCATGCAGCGCAGGGAATATATCTCCGCTGCCTGCGAGGTAAAGACCAGGATCTTGATGGGAAGGTCCATCATTCCTATGCGCGTGATGACTTCAAGCCCCCCCATCTTAGGCATGGAAATATCGAGCACCATGATGGTCGGCATATGCAAACGGGCCAGTTGCAAGGCTTCGGCACCGTTCTCCGCCTCCGCTACTATGTCGAATCCCCTTTCGCTCAAGATGTTTCTGAGTGTCAGTCTGATCAGCGGGTGATCGTCCGCTATAATTGCCTTATACATACAATGTCCAATAAGTTACGTGATGTTGAGAAGGTAAAAGTCAGCGATTTCTTTTCAGATGATTTTCAAAATTTTCCTGGCTCAACCAACTCTGAAAATCCAGCCCGGTCATCGGCCTGGCCAGATAATAGCCTTGCCCGAAAGTACACCCCATATTGATCAAGCGTTCCAACATGCTCCTATTACTGATGCCCTCGATGACCAGACTTTTGCCCAAGGCATGGGCAAGCGCCTGGGCACAGGAAATTAGCGAATGGTCATGGGGGTCCTTTATTCCTTCGATAATGCTTGCATCGAGCTTTATCTGGCTGAGCGGCAACTGACTCAGCAAGGAAAGGGAAAAAAAACCGCTACCGAAGTTGTCGACCGACAGATTGCAGCCCATCTTGTGCAACTCAAAAAGATGGTCTCTTGTTGCTGGGCACAGGTCGGAAAGACCATTTTCTGCCAGTTCGAAGGTCAAGATGCTTCCAGCGAATCCATGGCGCTTGAGAGAGGTTTGTATATGCTCTACCAGTTCACGCTTGATCAGTTGAGAAATATGCAGATTAAAGGCCAATCCCAGCTGCGTCGGTTGATTGAGTGCCTGCAGCAACATCAGCCCTTGGTCCAGTAACTGCTTGAACATCTCATCAATCAGGTCATAGGCAACCATGGCTGCCAGGAAGTCTTTGGGCAGCAGCACGCCTTTGCGCGGATGCTCCCAGCGCGCCAGCACTTCGACACCTGCCAAGCTGGCGTCGGCCAGCAGGAATTTAGGTTGATACCAGCCACGGAAATGCCCCAAGGCCAGGCTGCGGCGTATTTCCACTTCGTTGGGCAGCATTGAAAGCACAGCTTGAGGCGCAGCATGAGACTGACCGATCGCTCCTCCTGGCTCATAGCGTAGCAACAGGTCATAGAGTGATCGGAGCTCAAAAGGCGCAGACAAAATTCCGAGTATCGGCAGCCCCGAAAGGCTTCCTAGACTCTCCAGTGCCCTGTGCAAGTCCGCACTGCATTCGCCGCACAACGCCACCGCACGCACTAACTGCTTTTCTCCAGCCCGGCCAAGAAAATCCAGACTTTCGAGCCCTTTGTGATCCAGGCTGCAAATAATGACCCCGACATCGCCTGCCTGGGTTATCTGGTCCATGGCCTGCTCAGGTTCACTGGCTTGCAGGACATCACGTACACCCAGTCGATATAGCATCTGTACCAATACGGTGCGTTGGGACAGGTGGCTCTCCAGGACGAGAACACGAGGGCAAATCATTTTGACTACTCGAGAAAATTGAGGGGGGATTGTTCAGAGCTCTACCACCGCCTTCAAGGCGACCTTTCTCGGGCACTTCAAGAAATTTCTCGTGCGACACGCAAAGGGAGGAGCACGCTCATTGAGCAGTCGGTGTTTCCAGCCCGATCAGCTATCAAAGGGCTGGTGACAAGTATGAGGGGGGCAGGACGGCATGGTAATCACTGCAACGGGTTACCCTGCCGGGGGTAGTCGGTGGAATGACCGGCAGTCGTAGACGGCAGTGATTCTTAGCCGCGCCAGCCAACCTCGCGTAGCGCATGCAGCAGGCGTTCACCACCCAGGCCGGGCACCAGCACGCCGTCGGCAGTCTGCATATCGACGCCGGCCAGCAGGGCGTTAATGATGGCTTCTTCCACGGCTTCGGCCGCCGCCATGAACAACGGGGTAATGTGGTCGTTGTTGAGCATCTCGACCGGCATGGCAAAAGGCACGCCTTTACGTCCGTAGGCGGCCGGAGGCAGCTTCTGGTCCGCACAGGAGAAGGCGACAAAGAGATCGCCGCTGGCATCTTCGGTACCGCCGCCGGTACGCGCAATGCCGATGGATGCGCGCTGTGCCAGACGCTGGCACTGATGCGGCAGCAAAGGGGCATCCGTAGCAATGATCACCACGATAGAGCCCATTCCTGGCTCGCCACGATCAGCAAATGGCGACGGAATGTCGCCCAGCACCCGACCCACCGGGTAGCCGTCGACGCGCAACTCTTGACGTTGACCATGGTTGGCCTGCACCAGCGCGCCGACCGTCCAGCCTCCTTGCTCCGTCGAGAGTTTGCGCGAGGCGGTGCCAGTACCGCCTTTGAACTCATGGCAGATCATACCCGTCCCCCCGCCCACTGCGCCTTCGGCCACTGGACCGGATTTCGAACTGGCCAGTGCATCGCGCACATGCTTGGGATTGACATGCTGCCCCCAAATATCGTTGAGCAACCCATCGTAAGTTTCCAGAACCACCGGCATACACCAGTACTCTGAGGGATCAGCCAGCGCATCACGCACGACACCAACGCTGTGGGTATTGGTGATGGCGATGGGGTTGCTCAACAAGCCAGCCTCGCGAATCTATTCCAGGCCCGTCGCGTCTCCGTTGCCGTTGAGTACATGCAGGCCCGCGAAACAAGGATCGAGACGCGCCTCACCGGCGCGCGGTTGCACCACCGCCACGCCCGTACGGATCTGCTTGCCGTCGGTGGCAATGAAAATCAGGGTACTGTGGCCGACGCGAACCCCGGGGACATCGGTAATAGCATTAAATTCGCCGGTGGTACCGACTCCTACAGTGATACCGAGTTGACGAGCGCGCATGGGGACTCCTTTGAGAATAAGACTGCAAGAAAGAACGAGGGCGCGACCTTCATGAGGGACGCCACCCGGACGCAATCTAGTGGGGCGACAGCGCACGGCCAATCACCGTAAGGAGTTACGCCTCTTGACGCAGATACATGAAGTGGAGGAAAACCGACGGTACTTTTCAGGGACATGGGAATGCATCAGATATTTCGCGAAGTCAGCATGCACTCCAACCTAGGCCGAGTGATCGAGCATATTGGGCGGCCCCGCTTTTGGACGCAGCTGACATTGTTGTTGCAGCAGTGGGTGCCGTTCGACCATGCGTTGGCAATCTTTTATCCAGGTAGTGGCGCGCCAGTAGTACTGGAACTATACGATGCCGTACCACATGATGGTCCGGCCATGCCTGCCTATCTCAATGGCCTGTACCAACTCGACCCTTTCTACCAAGCCTGTCGCGACGGAATTTCCAGCGGACTGCATCGCTTGGAGGAAGTAGCCCCTGACCAGTTTCGCCAATCCGAGTACTTCCTCAGCTACTTCCACGCCAATGTGTTGGAAGATGAGGAGCAGTTCATTGTGCGGGTACCTGGCCAAGGAGCATTGTCGCTGTCATTGGCCACACGTCAGCCTTTTACGCTCGAGCAGCACGGAATCCTGACCACGATCTGCCCATGGGTGTTAGCGCTGATGGAGCATCATTGGCAGGAATACAGCCAGCCTTTGCAACTGACCAGCGCTGCGGAAACCTCTCAGATGAGGGACGCTCTCGGTCAATTCGGATTGTCCGTACTGTCTGAACGCGAGATGGAGACCGCCCAGCTCATCCTCCGAGGCCATTCCACCAAAGCCATT
This sequence comes from Pseudomonas sp. T8, assembly GCF_024610635.1. Lineage (NCBI taxonomy): Bacteria > Pseudomonadati > Pseudomonadota > Gammaproteobacteria > Pseudomonadales > Pseudomonadaceae > Pseudomonas > Pseudomonas sp. T8. The sequence continues at coordinate 740,450 of NZ_CP102374.1, read as the reverse complement.
GCAAGCCTTCTGGGCATCTCTCCTGAAACCATCAAGGTACATCGGCGACATCTCTACAGAAAGCTTGATATTTCCTCGCAGCCCGAATTGTTCGCGTTGTTTTTGCAATCGCTGGGACATGGCTTGGAGAATCACTGTTAGCGAACTTCTTACACCCGGTCTGTAGCGGGTGGTCGGCGCCAAGGAAAAAGATAAACAGAGTTAACAATCCCAGAAAGTTATCCCCCCTCTTTACATTGATATCCCGTCGACAGCGATACCCAGTAAACGTATAGCCAAGGAACCTACCGAAAAATCTTAGACTAGCTATTGGGCAAGCCTGTATTGCGCTCGGTGATCCTCAAGCTGACCACCGTAGGAAAGGTTTTTTGCCAACTCGCCTTCGAAGCGGCCAATGCCGACATAGTCGAGCCAGTAGTGTGCCGCCTGCGGTGTTCTTGACCAAGCCTCGGAACCGCACCTTGGTATAACCAAACTGGCGCTTGATCACCCGGAAGGGATGCTCGACCTTGGCCCGCACCTGAGCCTTGGCTTTCTCGATCTTGCGCAGCGCCTTGTACAAGGCACTGCGCTTTCCATGTTTCTTGTAGCTGCTGCGTCGGGCCGCTGGCGACCTTCATGTTCAGAACGCTTCTAACCGGCGTCAGCGCACACCACGTTTTCCTCGCCATGCAGCAGTTTGTCGACCTGGGGGATGTCCGCGACATTGGCCGCCGTGACCACCACGCTGTGCACCAGCCCCGACCCATCGCCGGCACCGATATGCGCTTTCGCGCCGAAGTAATATTGGTTGCCTTTCTTGGTCTGGTGCATTTCAGGGTCGCGCTTGCCGTCCTTGTTCTTGGTCGAACTGGGCGCATGGATCAGCGTGGCATCGACGATGGTGCCCTGACGCAATGACAGGCCGCGATCGCCAAGGTAGCTATTGATCACGCCCAAAATGTCTGCCGCCAACGATCGTGGTCTCGTACAGCGCTTCTTCCATCGCCGGATCGCTGTAACCGAACCAGTTCTGCATCAGGTGTATGCGCAGCATCGCCATCAACGGATAAGCCGGACGACCACCTTCACCCTTCGGGTAGTGCGGTTCAATCAGGGTGATCAACCCCTTCCATGGCACCACCTGATCCATCTCGATCAGGAACAATTCCTTGCGGGTTTGCTTGCGCTTTCCGGCATACTCGGCATCGGCAAAGGCCATCTGTTTCATCGGAAAACTCGGTGACAGGTGTCCGTGGATTTTGCCAAATCAGGAAGTCTTTTTCAGGGTGCCCCTAGGCACATCAAACGTTAAAACTGCGCATCAAAAAAATTGAGCCCACATAGGGCTCTTTTGTTTTTATACCAGAATCAATTGGTCAGCCAAGACTCGACAGTGTCTGATCCGAATTCAGTCTTCCATTGTTTGAGAGTTCTATGGTTCCCTCCCTTGGTTTCAACAACCTCACCACTGTGTGGGTTCTTATAGGTTTTCACCTGGCGCGGCTTACGGCTACTGGCTTTCGGTTCACTGGCAGGTACACGACGAGCGGACTGCGGATCAAGTAGACTGATCACGTCCTTCAGGCTGTAACTATACTCGCCGAGCAAAGCCCGCAGCTTACTCTCAAACTCCATCTCTTTTTTTAAGCTGGAGTCACTTTTCATAGACTCCAGCTCCGCCAGTTGAATGGCCAGTTGTTGTTCGAGTTTGCGATATTCAGCCAAACGAGACATGGGTAATTTCCTTAATATTTGGATAGCACAGAAGCATGATAGTGTCGACATTCCATGGAATGTGGACATCTTACGATTTGTTACTTTAAAAATGTCAAGTTTTTCTGCTCGGGCACCCATGCAATAAACAGTATTAATTTCAAGCAGTTACGAACATTTTTAGCTTTTCGTCGCCCTTTCATAAAAGGATTCCCAAGAAATATTCAAACACGTCAAAGAGCTCCGGGAGTCTGGATTGTTGGGGGAAGTCGATACAAAGAGCTCGTTGCTCCCCTACTCTCCCCTCAGCCACACCTAGAGAGTATCGCAGATACCTGATGAAGCCACTTGTACGACAAATCGCGCTGATTACCGGCGAAGCACGGGGCATCGAACGGACGAATCGGGGTCATCGATGTACTGAAGGGAAGTCTGACGATATGACACTTGAGGAAATGCTCACCCGCTCGGCAGATCTACAGAACGAGATCCTGCTACTGCTCGAAGACATCCCCACACATCCCGGCGAGCGCTTTGAGACTTCAATGGCTTTCTGTGGAGTCGCCCTAGAGCATGCTCAGGCACTCCGCATCCTGTTCGAACATTACACCGCCAGGAGCCCTTAACAGGGCGTGACCTGCTACCACCTCATGAGCTGGGTTGGCCAGCAGATGCGGCGGTAGATGGTTGAATGCCTTACCACATGCACCACGGGCAGCATTTGCGTCACGACCTAGGTCGAATGTTTGCCTCCCATGTCAAAGGGTTTGAACAGCGGCCTCTCAATTGGATTGTTGGTACCGGTTATGAACGGTTCGTTATATCGCTAAAAAGCCCAGCGTTTTAACTCGCCGGGCTTGTTCCGTCATAGCTGGATATCGGAACTTAAGGCAAGGGTTCAAACTTCAAGTCGGCCAGGCTCTGGACCTTGTCCTCTCGCTGCATCTTGTACTCGGTATTCGGACCGATCCAGCGGTCCCAGATCGCGTCGATCTCCCCGGCCTTCTCCATTGCCATCAACGACTCGTTGACCTTGGCCAGGAAGGCCGGCTCATCTCTGCGCATGCCGGCGCCGATCGGCTCCAGCGCCATCGGTTCCTTGGCCAGCGCCAGTTCGACACCGTTGGATTTGGCCTGGTTGACCAGTTTCAGCGCGGTCATGGTGTTGGTCACCAGGCCTACGACCTTGTTCTGTTGCAAGGCCATGTAGGCTGAACCGGTGTCCTGGAAGGTCACAGGCGTGGCCCCGGCGAGACGAATCGACTGCTCGGAGGTCGAGCCCTTGGTGGAGCTGATGCGCTTGTCCTTGAAGAAGCTCTTCGGCTTGTCGGCATTGGCCGCGCGCACCACCAGGGTTTCCTTGGCGACGTAGTACGGGTCGCTGAACTGGATCTGTTCGGCGCGGGTCCTGGTGTAGGCCAGGTTGGCGAAGATCAGATCGACCCGGCCCATTTTCACTTCCGGAATCCGCGCCTCCACCGACAACGGCTTGAGCTCCAGCGCTACACCCAGGGTTTTGGCCAGGGCCTTGCACAGGTCGACGTCCATGCCCACCAGCTCGCGGGTCTGCGGATCGGGGGCGGAGAACGGCGGCACGTCGGCATACACCCCGCAACTCAGGGACTTCTTGGCCATGACATCGCTCAACTGATCGGCTTGGGCTGCCGCAACAGCTAAGGGACCTAACGCCAGCGTGACAAACAGCTGCTTCATACTCATGGAATATAACTCCTGAAATTGGAACGTCTGGTGGCAGAGGTGGCAAACACCGCCGCGCCTCAGTGAGCGCGCAGGTCGGCGATGAAACGTTGCGCTCGCGGGTGCGCGGGCTGGTTGAAGAAGCTTTCGGGGGTGCTCTTTTCCAGAATCTGTCCCGCGTCCATGAACCAGATGGTGTCGGCGACTTCACGGGCGAAATTCATCTCGTGGGTCACGCACATCATGGTCATTCCATCCTTGGCCAGGCCCTTCATGACGTTCAGCACTTCACCGACCATTTCCGGGTCGAGGGCGCTGGTGGGTTCATCGAACAGCATCACCGGCGGCTCCATCGCCAGCGCCCGGGCAATCGCCACTCGCTGCTGCTGGCCGCCGGACAACTGCGCCGGATAGGCCCCGGCCTTGTGCGCCAGGCCGACCCGCTCGAGCAGTTCCATGGCCTTGTGCCGGGCGGCCGAGCCTTTCAGGCCGCGGATCCTAGTGGGCGCCAGGGTGATGTTTTCCAGCACCGACAGGTGCGGGAACAGGTTGAAGCTCTGGAACACGAACCCCACCCGGCTGCGCAGCCGGTTGAGGTTGCCGTCGGTGCCGTGGACATCCTGGCCGTCGAACAGGATCTGGCCTTTCTGAATATCCTCCAGACGGTTGACCGTGCGGATCAGGGTCGACTTGCCGGAGCCCGAGGGCCCGCACAGCACCACCACTTCACCGGGCTTGACCTCGGCGGTGATGTCGGTCAGCGCGTGGTAGTCGCCGTACCATTTATTGATTTTCGAAAACATGATCATCGGATGCATGGGCGCAACCCTCTTCAATTATCGATAGCCAGCAAGGGGTCGCCGGTCTGGGCCGCGGCACCGTTGCCCCGGCGTTTGCGGGCGATACGGCGCTCCACCCAGCCGGCCAGGTGGGTCAGGCCGAAACACAGCAAGTAGTAGATGACCGCCAGGATGAAAAACACCTGGAACGGCTGGGTCAGCAGTTGGTTGTTGACCTGGTTGGCGGCGAAGGTCACCTCCTGGACGTTGATCACGTAGCCCAGGGAGGTTTCCTTGATGATCGAGATGAACTGGCTGATCAGGCTCGGCAACGCGTTGTACAGGGCCTGGGGCAGGATCACCCAGACCGTGGTGCGCAGGTAGCCCAGGCCCAGCGCCCGGGACGCCTCGTACTGCCCCGCGGGCAAGGCCTGGATGCCGCCGCGGATGATTTCGCACAGGTAGGCGCTCTGGTAGATCACCAGGGTGCAGAGCATGGTCACGAACCCGGTGATGTTGTGGCCGATCAGCAACGGCACCAGGAAGTAGGTCCAGAAGATCACCATCAGCAGCGGGATGCCCCGCAGCACATAGACCCAGACCGTGGCGACCCAGCGCAGCCCGGCCCAGGGCGAGACTCGCGCCAGCGCCAGCAGCAAACCGAAAGGAAAGGCCAGAGCCAGCGCCAGAGCCGCCAGGATCAAGGTGCTCGCCAGGCCGCCCAGGGGGCCGTGCGGGTACTGGCCGATGAGGAACAGGGTCCAGTTCTGCTGCAGAATCGAGAAGATATCGAACATCGTCCCCTACCTCGCCAAGGCTTTGTTGAAGCGCCGCGCCAGCAGCGCGCCGAGCCCCATCAACAGCAGTGAAAACATCAGGTAAAACACTGTGGCCACCAGGTACGACTCGAAGGTGCGAAAGCTGTAGTTCTCGACCTCGCGGGTGGCGTACGTCAGCTCCACCACGCCGATGGCCATGGCCAGGCTGGTGTTCTTGAACAGCAACACGGTGTGGTTGATCAGCGACGGCAGGCAGTTGCGCACGCCCTGCGGCAGGATCACGTAGCGCATCGAGCGCACGTACCCCAGGCCCAGGGCCCTGGAGGCTTCGGTCTGCCCCGCGGGAATGGCGCGCAGCCCGCTGCGGATGTCTTCACAGAAATACGCGGCCTGGCACAACCCCAGGGCGATCACCGAGAACAGGTATTCGGTGCTGTAGTTCGCCAGCCACAGTTGCGTGGACTCGCTGAGCAAGGTCGGCACGCCGAAGTACCAGAGCATCAACTGCACCAGGGTCGGCACATTGCGGTGGTACGACACGTAAGCGGCCACCAGGCGGTCGGCGAACTTATTGCCGGTCAGGCGCACGGTCACCAGCAACAGCGCCAGGGCCATCGCCAGCAGCCAGGCGAACAACGCCAGTTGCAGCGTTATTTCGATACCCTTGACGATCAGCTCGGCGTATTCGCCTCGCAGAATCGCGGCCAAATCGAAGTCATGCTTCATGGTCAATCCCTATCGGCATTGGGCTAAGGGCAGGAACAAGGCGCCAGGCACGGCCATGGCGCGGGTGTTGCGATGACGGCTCGGGCCGTTCTTCTGAAATGCCGGGGGCAAGGGAACACTCAGCCCTGGTAATCCTCGGGGCGGGCGGTGGAGAGGCCGCCGGGCACTTGCAGGGTCGGGGTGATTTCCATGTGCCCGACGTTGACCGCGATCGGCGCGGCAATGGCAAAGGCAATGGCGTCGGCGATGTCCTTGGCCTGGGGCAATTCGAAGCCTTCGACGAAGCGCTTGTAGGTCTCTTCGGAGTCGCCATGGACATGGGCGAAGATGTCGGTGGCGACCCGCCCCGGGCAGATCTCGGTGACCCGCACCCGCTTGCCGAAGGCATCGATGCGCAGTTGTCGCGAGAGCATGCTCACCGCCGCCTTGGTCGCATGGTAGGTAGAATTGCCGCCGAAGTTGTAGGCCGCGGCGATCGAACTGATGTTGATGATGTGCCCGCAATCGCGCGCGACCATCCCCGGCAATGCCAGGCGCGCCAGGTGCAGGACCGCACGCAGGTTGACGTCGATCAACAGGTCGATGCCTTCGGCGTCGGCCTTGAGAATCGAGCCAGGGCGGTCGACCCCGGCGTTGTTCACCAGGATGTCGAAGCGCTGCGTCTCGAACAGCCGTGTCAGCCCGGCCAGGTCGGTGACGTCGATGGCGTGGGCGATGCAGCCGGTCCTGGCCGCCAGTTCCTGCAGCTTGTCGGCACTGCGGGCCAGGGCGTGCACCTGGATCCCCTCCTGGCTGAGCCGCTCGACCACCGCGGCACCGATGCCGGAAGAAGCGCCGGTGACCAGCGCGGTTGTGTAATCAGAAAATGCCATGAACCTGTCCTCTTGCGGGGGCGACAGCGCCAGGCGCCGCGTCCGGTAATATGCCGATCTCGAGCCGATCGCCCTGACCTCGACTCTATCCAGCCCTGAAGCCGTGGGCCAAGACGGAATGACTGTGTGGCAATAAGCCCTGCTTATGACCGGGCGCGAGCTACGCCAGCAGCTGCGAAATCGGCGTGATACGGCCGCCGGCCTGCTCGATTTCCCGGCGAATGGTGCGCGCCAGTTCCACCGCGCCGGGGGTGTCGCCGTGCAGCAGGATCGAGTGCGCCGGCACGGCGATGCGCTTGCCACTGAGGCTGGTCAGCGTGCCCTCCTCCAGCAGCTGGCGAACCCGTTGCAGCACCGCCGCCGGCTCCTTGATCACCGAGCCCGGCACCTGGCGCGGCACCAGCAGGCAGTCATCGTCGTAGGCGCGGTCGGCCAGGAAGGTGGTGGCCACCCGCAGGCCGCTTTTCTCGGCGGCGCTTTCTATCGCCCGGCTGCTCGACGAGCTGATGATCAACCCCGGGTCGAACGCCGCCACCGCGCGCACCAGAGGCTCCGCCAGCGCCGCGTCGGCGGCGACCCTGTTGCCCAGGGCTCCGTGAAAGCTCATGTGGGTCATGCGATGGCCGTTGACCGCCGCCATGCCCGCCAGGGCGCCGAGCTGATAGACCACGTAGGTCGCCAGTTCCTTGATCTCGATGTTCATCTGCCGCCGGCCGAATCCCATCAGGTCGGGAAATCCGACATGGGCCCCCAGGTCGATGCCGCCCGCCTTGGCCAGGCGCACGGTGCTGTCCATGATCACCGGATCGCCGGCATGGAAGCCGCAGGCGACGTTCGCCGAGGAAATCAGGCTCATCAGCGCCTCATCCTCGCCCATGCGCCAGGGCCCGAAGCCCTCGCCCAGATCGGCGTTCAAATCGATGTTCATCTGCTGTCCCCTTGCCTTGTCAGGCCGCATTCAGGCGCATGAACGCCTGGCCATAACCGACGGTGGTGCCACAGGGCACCAACACCGCCGCCACCTGCCCGGCCTGCTGGCTGCGCACCGGCAACAGCAGGTCGCCGACTTGCAGCAAGGCCACCAGTTGCCCGGCCCGCACCCGGCTGCCGAGCGCGGCCAGGGCCTCGGCCTGCCCCGGGTGCTTGAACAGCAAGCAGCCCAGGCCGGGGGTCTTCAGTTCCTCGCACGCCGCCACCGGGGCAGCACTCGCTGCCGGCGCGGCCAATGCTGCAGGCGCCGTCTCGCCGCCACGCTTGAGCAGCAGGCGCAGGCCCGGACTCCGCACTTCCGCGCCAGCCAGATGGTTTTCCTTCAGCCATACCGCCAACTGGCGGATTTCCTCATTGGTCATGCTTGAGCTTCCTTAACGCGAGGCCAGCCCGTGGAGTTCCACCAGCCGGCGAACTTCCTCGAGGTAGCGCTGATTGTCTTCCAGGGCCGCGACGGCCTCGGCGTAGCTGCATTCGATAAAACGCACCCTGCTGCCGATCGGCGCCTGGCCCAGGCGCCAGAGGTCCGCTTCGATCACCGTGCCGAATTTCGGGTAGCCGCCACTGGGTTGGGCATCGCGCATCTGAATGATCGGCTGCCCGCCATGGGGCACCTGGATCACCCCCGGGACGATGCCGTGGGAGCGCACTTCCATAGGCGCCGAAGGCAGGATCGGCATGCCTTCGAGCCGGTAGCCGTAACGGTTGCTCTGGGTGGTGATCTTCCACTCGCCGGCCCAGAACGCCGCGCGGGATTGTTCCTGGAAGTACGGGTACTCCGCCGCCGGCAGCACCCGCATGGCGGGCAGCCCGTCATGCTCCAGAGGCAGCGCCAGGCTCGGTGAGCGCACCCCGAAATCAGTCGGCAGCACGCTCGGCCCAGGCCGCAACGCCGCAAGCCGATCGCCCTGCTGCAAGGCTCGTCCGTGCAGGCCGCCGAACTCACCGCGCAATTGAGTGCTGCGCGAGCCCAGCACCAGGGGCACATCCACCCCACCGGCGAGGCACAAATAAGCGCGGCTGCCAGAGACCGGATAACCCAGGCTGAGCACCTGCCCTTCCCGGGCCTGCGCCACCCAGAACGGCAGCAGCGGCTGGCCATCCAGGGTCGCCTCGCCGGCGGCGCCGGTCACCGCGAAGGCACAGTCCGCAAGGAAGCGAACCTCGAATGGAAACAGCGGAATCTCGATGGCCGCCGCGTCCTGGGGATTGCCCAGCAACAGGTTGCCCAGGGCCAGCGCCAACCGGTCCATGGCGCCGGAGGTGCCGACGCCGTAGCCCAGGCTGCCGAAGCGGCCGAAGTCCTGCACCGTGGCCAGGGCGGTCGCCGATAGAATCTCGATCATCGAATGATCCTCTCGATGCGCAAGCGCAACATGTCGCCCGGCCGCAGCATGGCCGGAGGGTTTCGGGTCGGGTCGAAAAACGCCATCTCGGTGCGGCCGATGGTGTTCCAGCCGCTGGGCCCCGCCGACGCGGAGACCCCGGTCTGTACCCCGCCGATCGATACCGAGCCGGCGACGATGTCCAGCACCGGTACCTGGCGCCGTGGCGTGGCCAGGCGCGGGTCCATGCCGCCGAGGTAGCAGTAGCCGGGATGGCTGCCCAGGGCGTACACCGGGTACAGCGGCGCGCAATGCAGGTGGGCGATGGTCTCGATGTCCAGCCCGGTATGGGCGATGACATCGGCCATGTGCGGGCCGAACTCACCGCCATACACCACCGGCAATTCCACGATGCGCCCTTCGATGGGCAGCGGCGAGCAACGCTCCCAGGCGTCGAGCAAACGTTCGCACAGGCCGTCGAGGTCGCGCGGCGGCGTGCTGAACGTCAGCATCAGGTTGTTCATACCGGGTACCGCTTCAGCGATGCCCGGCCACTGGCCGGCCTGCAGCGCCAGGTTCCAGATCCGTTGTTGCGGCGCCAGGTCCAGCTCACCAGGGGCTTCGAACAGCAAGGCCGTCGAGCCCAGCTGGCTGATACGCGGCGATACTGAAGCAGTACTCATGTCGGACTCCGTTGTTGCAGCCAGCGTTCCAGATGGTGAATGTCCACGCCACCGGCGCAGAACGCCGGGTCGTCGAGCATGTCGCGGTGTAGGGGAATATTGGTGCTGATGCCCTCCACGCACATTTCGCTCAGGGCCAGGCGCATGCGGGCCATGGCCTCGTCACGCGTCGCGCCGTGGGTGATGACCTTGGCCACCATCGAGTCGTAGTAAGGCGGCACCCGATAACCGCTGGTGACATGGGAATCGACCCGCACGCCAAAGCCGCCGGGCACCTCCCAGCGCTGGATCAGCCCGGGGGTGGGCATGAAGGTCAGCGGGTCTTCGGCGTTGATCCGGCACTCCAGGGAGTGGCCGTTGAGCTGCACATCCTGCTGCCGCAGCTGCAGCACTTCGCCCCGAGCCATGCGCAGTTGCTGCTGGACGATATCGATGCCGGTGGTCATCTCCGTCACCGGGTGCTCGACCTGCAGCCGGGTGTTCATCTCGATGAAGAAGAACTCGCCGTCCTCATACAGAAACTCGAAGGTGCCGACGCCGCGATAACCGATCTGCCGGCAGGCCGCCGCGCAACGCTCGCCGACCCTGGCGATCAGCGCTGGGACGATGCCCGGCGCCGGCGCCTCCTCAAGCACCTTCTGGTGCCGGCGTTGCAGCGAGCAATCGCGGCAGCCCAGCCAGATCGCGTTGCCATGGGCATCGCACAACACCTGGATTTCCACATGCCGCGGATGGCCGAGAAACTTCTCGATATACAGCTCGGGGTTACCGAAGGCCTGGCGTGCCTCTTCGCGGGTCAAGGCGATGGCGGCGAGCAACGCGCCCTCCTCCTCGACCACCCGCATGCCGCGCCCGCCACCGCCACCCGCGGCCTTGACGATCACCGGGTAGCCGATGTCTCGGGCGATGGCGAGGATGCTTTCATCGTCGCTCGGCATCACCGAGTCCGGCCCCGGCACGCAGGGCACGCCGGCTTCACGCATGGCGCGCTTGGCGGCGACCTTGTCACCCATGGTGCGGATGCAGTCGGCGCTCGGACCGATAAAGGTCAGGCCGGCGGCTTCGATGCGCTCGGCGAAACCGGCGTTTTCCGAAAGAAAGCCATACCCCGGATGAATCGCCTGGGCGCCGCTGACCTTGGCGGCGAACAGCAACGCCGCCTGGTTCAGGTAGCTCTGGGTGGGTGACGCCGGGCCGATGCACAGGGCCTGGTCGGCGTTCTGCACATAACGGGCATGGCGATCGGCCTCGGAATGCACCACCACGGTCTGCAACCCCAGGCCATGGCAGGCACGCTGAATGCGCAGGGCGATTTCGCCACGGTTGGCGATCAGCACTTTGTCAAACATGAAATTCACCTGAAAGACGGATGGGCGTGGGGTCAGCCGAGACGGAACAGCGGCTGGCCGGCTTCGACTTCGGCGCCGCCCTGGACCAGGATCGCGTCGATCCTGCCGGCGGACTTGGCCTTGACCGGGTGGAACATTTTCATCGCCTCGATGATCGCCAGGGTCTGCCCGGCCTCGACCTGCTCACCGACCGCGACGAAGGGCGGCTCGCCCACGGCGGGCGTCAGGTGCAGGACGCCGTACAGGCTGGCCTTGACCTCCAGCGCCGCCGGGGCATCGGCCCGGGCCGCCACCTCGGGCGCTACCGGGGCCGGTTGCCCCAGCGGCGTAGCGAGCGATGGCGCACTGACCTGCACCGCGCCGGCCTGCCGAAAAAGACGAACCGTGGTGTCGCCTTCGGTCAGGCTCAGCTCGAGCAGATCGGACTCGGCGAGCAAATCGATCAAGCCCTTGATGCGTTCTGAATCCATGGGTGGCCCCCTGCCTGTCGAGCGGTCTTGAGTGGATGGGGCCAATGTAGCGAGCCCGTCCAAAGGCGGCCAAGACGCTTTGGCTTTGGCGAGATAAGCCGTGCTTATGACCGCTCAGATCAGGCTGCCGCGCATCTGCGCGACCAGTTCCAGGAGGATCGCCTTGACCGCCTGGGCCGGCACCGACAACGGCAGGTGGCCGGACAGGCACAACGCCAGGGGCGCCTCGATCTCCGGCTCGGCGATGCGACACAGGTACAGCGCCTTGTCCTCGACCATCACCCGCGCCGAGGACTCGGGCAGGATGGTCGAGCCGAAATGCTCGGCGACCGCCGCGCTCAGGGTGATCGAGGACTCGATCTCGGCCACCACCCGCGGGCTCATGCCGATGCGCAGGAAGGCTTCGTCCACCAGCCGGCGCATGACGTTGTAGGGCCGCGGCAGGAGCATGTCCAGGTCCGCCAGCTCGGCCAGCGGGATCGACTCGCGCTGGTCGATGGCCGGGTCGGCGCTGACCAGGTAGAGGTTCTCGCGCAGCAGCGAGACGAAGCTCAGGCCATGCACTTCACGCCCGCCATACAGCACGGCCATGTCCATCCGGCCGTTCATGATCAGCTCGCTCAAGGTGGTGCCGAAGTTCTCGTTGAGGTACAGCAGGATACCGGGATGGCGCTCGCGCACGGTGCGCAACAACGGCAACGACAGGGCCGACGCCGCGGTGCCCGGCGCCAGGCCGACCGACACCTGCCCGGACAGGGCCTGCCCCGTGGCATTGACGTCGCTCTGCGCCTGTTCGCACTGGCGCAGGATGATCTGCGCATGGCCATACAGCACCTTGCCCGCCTCGGTCGGGGTCACGCCGCGCTTGGTGCGGATCAACAGCTGTTGTTGCAGTTCGGCCTCCAGCGTGGCCAGTTGCTGGCTGAGCGCCGGCTGGGCGATATGCAGCACATCGGCGGCCTGGGTCATGCTGCCGATATCGACGAGTTTCACGAAGTACTTCAAACGGCGCAGGTTCACGGTGGCGTTGCTCTTGCTCGAAAAAAGAAGACAGCCCACGGGCTTTAGCAAGAGCCAGGCCAGCCCGGAATGCCCCCTCACCCGATCAACGCCAGGGCTTAACCATAAGGCTTTGCTATGGCTGGCTGGCGGCCGCACGCAGAACCGCCCGCGACAGGCATCCCGGCTTGAGCGCACCAACGCGGTGCAGGGGCTGCACGCTTGCAGCCATAAGCACTGCCTATCAGACCAGAACGATCTCGTCTTATGGCGGCCGCGCAAGCGCCTCGTACTGTAGGGCCTCGTCAACGTCATCAACGAGGAACGCCACGTGACCGCCTCCCGCATCGCCGCCCGTGTGCAACGCATCAAACCATCGCCCAGCAGCGCCGCTTCCGATCGGGCCAACGAACTGCGCCGGCAAGGCAAGTCGATCATCAACCTGGTGGTCGGCGAACCGGACTTCGATACCCCGGTGCACATCCGCCAGGCCGCCAGCGCCGCCATCGAACGGGGCGAAACCCGCTACACGCAAAACGCCGGCACCCCAGAGCTGCGCCAGGCCATAGTCGCCAAGCTGGCTCGCGAGAACGGCCTGAGTTATGACGCCCAGCAGATCCTGGTCACCAGCGGCGCGAAGAGCGCGATCTTCAATGCCTTCGCCGCCACCCTCGGCGCCGGCGACGAGGTGCTGATCCCGGCGCCGTACTGGGTGTCGTACCCGGACATGGTGCTGGCCTGCGAAGGTGCACCGGTGACCCTCGCCTGCCCGGAAGAACACGGCTTCAAGCTGACCCCGGCGCAACTGCGCGGCGCCATCACCCCACGCACCCGCTGGCTGCTGCTCAACTCCCCCAGCAACCCCACCGGCGCCAGCTACAGCGCCGATGAACTGCGTGCCCTGGCCGATGTGCTGCTGGAGTATCCGCAGGTGCTGCTGATGACCGACGACATCTACGAACACATCCGCTACGAAGGCCTGGACAACCCGCACATCCTCGCCATCGAACCGGCGTTGAGCGAACGCGCCCTGGTGGTCAACGGCGTATCCAAGACCTACGCCATGACCGGCTGGCGCATTGGCTACGCCGCCGGCCCCGGCGATCTGATCGCGGCCATGGCCACCCTGCAATCGCAATCCACCAGCAATGCCTGCTCGGTCAGCCAGGCCGCCGCCGTGGCGGCGCTCAACGGCGACCAGAGCTTCGCCAAGGACAGCGTGGCGGTCTACCAGCAACGCCGCGATCGCTGCCTGGAACTGCTCAACGCCATCCCTGGCCTGAGCTGCCGCAAGCCCGACGGCGCCTTCTATCTCTACGTCAACTGCGGCGGCCTGCTGGGCAAGACCACGGCCCAGGGCAAGCGCCTGGACAGCGATTCGGACGTGGTCATGTACCTGCTGGAAAGCCAGGGCGTCGCCGTGGTGGCGGGCACCGCCTATGGCCTGGCGCCATTCTTCCGGATGTCGATCGCTACCGATATCCAGACCCTCGACACCGGCTGTTCGCGGATCGCCGCGGCCGTCGCAGCGTTGAACTGAGGAGCGATGATGAGCACGGCGCCCCATCCGCCCCTGAGCTTCAGGCAGGCCCTGCTGGCGATGCTCGGCATCTCCCTGGTGCTGATGCTCTCGGCGCTCGACCAGACGGTGATCGGTAACGCCCTGCCGAGCATCGTCGCCGAGCTGCAGGGCTTCGAGCTCTACGCCTGGGTCGCCACCGGCTACATGCTGGCCTCCATCGTCACCATCCCGATCTTTGGCCGGCTGGGCGATTACTACGGGCGCAAACCCTTCGTGATCGCTGCCACCTTGATTTTCACCCTGGCCTCGCTGCTCTGCGCCCTGGCCGGCGACATGCTGTTGCTGGTGATCGGTCGCGCCTTGCAGGGGGTGGGCGGCGGCATGTTGATCGGCACCGCCTTCGCCTGCATTCCGGAGCTGTTTCCCGACACCCGCCAACGCCTGCGCTGGCAGATGCTGCTCAGTGCCCTGTTCAGCGTGGTCAACGCCATCGGCCCTGGGCTTGGGGGTTACCTGACCGGGGCGTTCGGCTGGCGTTCGGTGTTTTATCTCAACCTGCCCCTGGGTGGCCTGGCGCTGTTTTTCGCCTGGCGCTACCTGCCCTATTACCGCCCGCAACAGCAACTGAAGATCAGCCTGGACTGGCCCGGCGCGCTGCTGATCGCCCTGGCCCTGGGCAGCCTGCAACTGTTCGTCGAATGGCTGGGGCATTCGAGCCTGGCCTTGAGCGCGGCGCTAGGCCTGGGCTGCCTGGCCGCCGGTATCGCCCTGTGGTTCTGGGAGCGACGCTGCCAGCACGCCCTGCTGCCGGCGGCGCTGTTTGGCCTGGTGAGCATGCGGCTGTTGTTCGTACTGTCGATGGCCGCCGGCGCGATCATGTTCTCGCTGCTGTTCTACCTGCCCCTGTTGCTGCAAGGCAGCTACGGCTACTCCCCGCAGGACGCCGGCCTGCTGATCACCCCGCTGGCGCTGAGCATCACCCTGGGGGCCATCGTCAACAGCCGCATTGTCACCCGCCTGCGCAATCCGAACCTGTTGCCACTGTGTGGCTTTGCCGCGCTACTGCTGGCCTGCGTGGGCCTGGCCGTGGTCGGCCGCGGTGCCTCGTTCAACCTGCTGCTCGGCCTGATCCTGCTGGCCGGGCTCGGGCTGGGCTTCATCCTGCTCAACCTCACGGTCTTCACCCAGACCCTCGCCGAGCGCCAGTTCCTCGGGATCGCCACCGCGCTGACCCAATCGTTGCGTCTAGTAGGAGGCCTGCTCGGCACCGCCGGCATGGGCGTGCTGGTCAACCTGCTGTACAGCGCCAACCTGCAGCGGTTGTTTCTCGCCCAGGGCCAGGCCGAAGGGCTGAAGGCCTACGCCGACCCGCAGGTGCTGCTGCGCCATGACCCGGCCCTGCTCGGACAGCCGCAATGGCTGGCGCTGGCCCGGGACGCGCTGGCCCAGTCGGTGGGGGTCGGCCTGCTGTTGTGCGCGGGCATCGGGGTGCTGGCGCTGCTGATCCTGTACCGCTTGCCGCCGGTGAGGCTGAACGTCTCGCCGACCATCGCCGCTGCCAAAAAACAATAAGCACTTCACTGCCGCCTTCGACTGCCCTCTCACCACACTCGACAACAGCATGGGGATGACTCCGATGGAGCTTTTCAATCGCACACCTAAAGTAGTCGCCGGTATCTGCGGCCTGATCATCGCTCAACAGGGTTACGCCGCCGGCCTGGTGGAAGACAGCAAGCTCAGCGTGCTGGCGCGCAACTTTTTCAGTAATGCCGACAACCGCAGCGGCGCGACCGCCCCCAATTACACTCAGGAATGGGGTCAAGGTTTCATCGCCAACTTTCAGTCCGGCTACACCCAGGGTACCGTCGGGTTCGGTGTCGACGCGATTGGCATGTACGGTATCCGGCTGGACTCCGGCAAGGGCCGGCACTACAACCCCCAGAGCACTGCCTTCAACGGCAATATCTTCCCGACCGACAGCGATGGTCGTGCCGTGGATGAGTTCGGCAGCCTGGGCCTGACGGCCAAGGCCAAGTTCTCCAACACCGAACTCAAATACGGCACGCTGGTGCCGATGTTGCCGGTGGTGATGTCCACTGACCGAATGCTGCAGCAAACTTTCAATGGCGGGCAGATCCAGTCCAAGGACCTGGAGAACGTCACCTTCACCCTCGGGCAGTTGGAACATGTCAAAGGTCGTGGTTCAAGCAACCAGATGGGCATGTCGATACCGGGGGCGAACAATCCGCAGACCGGTGAGTTCGTCAACAAGTTCTATTACGGCGGCGTGGACTACAAAGCGACCAAAGACCTGACCTTGCAGTACTACTACGGCAACCTGCAGGACTTTTACAAACAGAACTTCCTGGGCCTCAAATACGATATGCAGGTAGGCCCCGGTACCCTGCGCACCGATCTGCGTCACTTTGATAACCGTTCCGATGGCGCCAACGGCCACGATCCCGACTTCTTCACCTTCGGTTATTACGGCAACGGCGTGACCAAAGGCAAGGTCGATAGTCGCCTGGACAGCGCACAATTCACCTACCTGCTGAACGGCCATACCCTCGCCGCCGGCCTGCAGCAAGTCAGTGGCGACAGCGATGCGGTGTGGTTGAACCAGGGTGACGGCTCCACCGCCTATTTCATGACTGAATCGATGATCGGCAAGTTCCAGCGTGCCGGGGAAACCACCTGGCAGGTTCGTTATGGCTATGACTTTGCGAAGGTCGGGGTTCCCGGTTTGAGTTTCCTGGGCATGTACGAAAGCGGCTCGAACATCCGCACCCCCACAGGCGACAAAAGTGAGTGGGAGCGCAACCTGACCGTGAGCTATGTTATTCAGCAAGGCCCGCTCAAAGACTTGAGCATTGCCTTGCGTCACGCCTCATTGCGTACCGGAGTGTCCACCCAACGGGACAGTGACGAGCATCGAGTGATCATCAGCTACCCGCTGAACATCCTGTAAACCCCGTGGCACACTGGATAATGCGCATCGTCGTTCAGTGTGCCTCTAGTAAAACATCGGCGCTGTCGCCGCGACCTACACCCGGATAACCCTCACCAGGTTTGCCGATCTGAGGCAACTGGCGACCGGCAATCCGGATGAACAACGCCAACAGTCGCACGCACAGCAGGATCGCCGTCCGCTCGGCTAATCCCGCCTCGAGTCGAACGAAGCGACCACGCTCTCTATCTCGGCCAGCGCGCGAGTGCAATGCTCGTAGAACAACAGGCCATCCTCGGTCAAGGCAAAGCTGCGAGTAGTACGCTGGAATAGCCTGACACCCAGGCGTTTCTCCAGCCTTGCCACGGCGTTGCTGACGGCGGCGCGGGTCAAGTGAATCTGTTCCCCAGCCGCGGAAAAACTACCCGCTTCGGCGGCGATCATGAAGGTTGAAATACCAGCCAATTTGTCGCTCATCATCGCCCCTCTTTTATAAATTTAAGGCAACCTGGAACAGAAAATCATCCTTGGCCGATGCTCAGTGCAAGGGTGAAAACGCCGCCGGCAAGTAAACCGAAGACTGCATCTCTTGCAATTGCGGCGCGGAGTTTACGGGTGGCCACACACCATCGCTCACAGCCTGGGTGCGCACCTGCAAGCGTTGTTCGAGACTCGAGTACGGCCAGATATGCAGATAGCGCGGCAGCTTCCCACTCGTGGCGTAGAACGCCGCATACACAGATGAATAGGCGTCACCGGTGCGTGGACCCACCGCCTTGCGCCAGCCAGCAAGCGTCGGAGCCAGCCCCGAAGGCACCAGGTCGTATTCACGCAGCTCGTAGAACGGCCCATGGGCCCCTGGGGGTAAAGGTTCAAGGAACGGGAAAAGCCGATAGTCCTCAATCTGTTGACTCAACACGAACTCGCCGATGCCGAACGCGTCGTTGGCCAGCAGACAGCGCTCTCGTTCCTGCTGGCGGATTTTGGTATCGGCAAATCCACGAAGGACTACAATCCGGTTCTGCTGGCCGATTTCCGACAACCAGCAGCCCATCAATCGAATACCATCAGGCGGGTCATTCAGGGCTTGTTGCAGGCGAGGCAATGCTTGCGCCGGGGTGCGTACACGCAGCGTGAAGGTGATCAGTTCGTACAGTTCCATGACGTCATCCCCGGTAGATCGAATGGGCGTGCACGTCGGCCAGCCAGTCGGGGCTTAGGTCCGCGATATCGGCGCAGCCCATCAGGTTGAGCGTACGGACAAACTCTTCGTGGAGCAGGTCCAACGCGCGACCGGCACCCTGCTCCGCGGCCACCGCGACGCCATAGAGGGTTGCGCGCCCCAACAACACCGCATCAGCCCCAAGGGCCAAGGCTTTGGCGATGTCACTGCCACGACGGATACCACTGTCGAGTAGCAGCGCCATCTTGCCTCTGACCACAGGCGCGATCAGCCGCAGCGCATCCAGACTCCCAAGTGCCCCCTCAAGCTGACGACCGCCATGGTTGCTCACCACCAATCCATCGAGCCCCAGCGCCATGGCTTTTTCGGCATCTGCCGGATGCAGCACGCCCTTGAGCAGTAAGCGCCCGGACCACTGATCGCGCAGGCGAGCGAGCATGGACCAGTCCAGGAGCGTGTCCATCTGCTCTCCAATGAACTTCATCGAACCCAGGGCATTGCGCTCAGCGGGCGGCAGGAACGGTTCAAGGTTCCCCATGGACGGCAAGCCGTTCGGCCACATGACCTGACGCAGCCAGCGAGGATGGCGCAGCACATCGAGTTTGTTGCCCAGACTCAACTCGCGCGGACGAACGAAATTACGGCGGTCCCACTCACGATTGCCCAGCACCATCGCGTCACTGGTCAACAGCAACGTGTCGACGCCAGCCTGCTGTGCTCGAGACAGCAGACTGGCCTGTATTTCAGGGTCGCGCATGGCGTATAGCTGGAACCAGAGATTAACGTCCGGCACTTGCGCCTTGATCGCTTCCATCGAGACGTTGGACACGGTACTGAGGCAAAACGGCAACCCGCGCGCGGTCGCGGCCCGGGCCAGGTGAAGGTCGGCATCGCGGTGCAGCATGCCGTTGTAGCCGGTAGGTCCGATCAGCATCGGTACGGCCAGTTCACGACCCAGCAAGCGACGCTGGGTCACTGGAGGATGACACGGAACCAGCGTGCGCGAATGCAGATGTACTTCGCTAAATGACGCGCGGTTGCGGGCCAGGGTCAACTCGTCCTCGGCGCCGCCAGACAAGTATTCCCAGGCAAAGTGCGGCAACCGATGGCGAGCCAGTTCCGCCAGTTCGGCGATGCTGTGAACGCGACTCAGGTCCCGACCACGGAAGAAGCTACGCATACAGACTCCTCGAAGAAAAAACCCGGCGAGCAACCGGGAAAAGGGAATAGCGAAAAACAAACGAGCCAGTTGCCCGGCTCTGCCGCAACGACTTGAAGTCGTCGCGGAACGGGACAAGGCACCTTCACTGGGGCCTTGCCCGATGAGCCTTACCAGATTTTCCAGGTGTAGCTGGTGATCAGACGGTTCTCGTCGAAGTCATTGCCATAACGCTGCTTGACCATGTAGTTCTTCCATTCGAGGCCCAGACCTTTGAGTGCCCCGCTCTGCACTACATAACGCAGTGCCAGGTCGCGCTCGTTCTCGGTTTCGTCGGCCAGAGTGTCACCGCGCTTGATATCGGTCCCCTTGATATAACGGGTACTGAAGGTCAGACCGGGGATCCCCATGGCCGCGAAGTCATAGGCATAACCCACGCCCCATGAGCGCTCCTGAGGACGCATGAATGGCTGATTGGCCCAGTTCAGCAGGTAGAACTGCGGGATGTAGCCGTTAAGCGTCGGGAACATGCTCTGGCCGAACATGCGTTGATAGACCAGGCTGGTACGGTGCGGTCCCTTGGTCAGGGTCAGTCCGGTGGACAGCGCGCGGTTATCGATATCGCCGCTCAGTGCCTCGCCATCTTCCTTGTTGTCGAACCAGCGTACATCGGCGCGCAAGCCGTAGCCGTTGCCCAAGTCGGTGGTGTGTGCAAGGCCGTAGTACTGTTGACGATAGATATCGTGCACAACACCGTAGAAGTAACTGGCCTGAAGTCGCGGTGTAGCGTTCCATACGGCCCCGCCGAAATCCATTCCCTTGTCGCTGTCCAGGCTGTCCTTGGAGCCGAACTTGTAGAACTTCTCGTGATCGGACGATTCCCGGGTGACGGCAGACCAGAAGCGGCCACCCGTCAGCGTCAGGTTGTCGATTTCCTTCGACTCGACGACAGCACCTTGAAAAATGGTGTCCAACTGGCGACTGGGGTCATGCCAGGCGACAGGCAATTCCGGGCGCATGTCACCGATTTTCAGCTCGGTCTTGGAGTACTTCATTTTGAAGGTCGCTCCGGCCCGGCTGTAATCCTTGCTCGTCATTCCTTTGGCGGCGTTGTAGGGCAACGTACCGTCATTGCCGGTGGAATCCAGCCGCAGGGCGTACTGCGCATCCACATCCAGACCGAACGCCACCGGCGTATCGGTGTAGCCCGATGTGAACTGCAGGTCGAAACCCTGGGACCAGTTACCCACTTGCGGTACCTTCGCCCCGCTCTTGGTGAAGTTGCGGTCGAGGTAGAAGTTACGCATGTCGACCTTCAGATGACTGTCATCGACCAGGTCGGCGTACGCTGCCACGGGGGAAGCCACGGCTCCCATCAGGCCCAAATATTTGAAGCTGCGCGCAAAAGACGAGTACAACATGTGACGCCCCCATTCATCCCGGCCAGGCCGGGGGGATTTGGTATGAGCAGATCAACAAAGTTAGTAACTCGGCAGTCAATTCGCGGTGTGCATTCTGAGGCACGGCTATCCGCGAAATACGGACACGACGTGCCCGCTCGCCTGACTTTGAGGCCAGGTTCTAGGTATGTGGAACAAGACTTAGCGCAGGTTTTTCGAGGTCTCGCCAAGGCGGTGGTAGGCACGGTTGAAATACACCAGGCCGTCCTGTGTATCGCCCTGCCTGATCGCCAGGATTTCGCAGTAGAAGATGCTATGGGAACCGACTTCATGCACCTGAGCGATCCGGCAATCGAAATTCACCAGGCCCTCATCCATCGCGGGCGCGCCACTTTGCAGAATCGACCAGGCGGTTGTGGCAAAACGCTCATCCATGCTCAGGTTCTTGTTGGCGAACGCGCCGGACAAGGCCTGATGGCTGGCAGCCAGGACGTTGACACACACAGCCCCGTTGGTCTTGAAATGCGCGTTGGAGTGCGAGGCGCGATTCATGCAAACCAAGAGTGTGGGGGGTGAGTCGGTAACGCTGCAGACAGCCGAGGCCGTGAAGCCGAAGCGACCGGCAGGACCATCGGTGGTGATGACTGATACGGCCCCGCCGAGCAGGGCCATGGCGTTACGAAATCCATTGATGTCGACCATTGCCGTTACTCCTAGATGTCCAGAACCAGTTTTTTCGATTTGGCGCGCGAACAGCAGACCAGGATCTGGTCGTTGTCAGCCTTCTCGTCGTCCGTCAGGTAGACATCACGATGATCCGGTTCGCCCTCGAGTACGTCGCATACGCAAGTACCGCACACACCTTGCTCGCAAGAAATCTCGATCTTGATGCCCACACTCGCCAGTGCCTCGAGGATTGTCTGGCCGGCGGCGACCTCAACAGTCTTGCCGCTGCGAGCAGCCACGACTTCGAAGCTTTCACCACTGATATCAACCTCAACCTGGAAATACTCGCGATGTATATGTGTGTCGGCGTAACCGACTTCCAAAGCCGTGGCGATGACCCAATCCATGAACCCGGAGGGGCCGCAGGTATAAACATGTACCCCGGCTTCAGGCGAGCCGAGTACGCTAATCAGGTCGAGTTTTTGTGCAGCGTTCTCATCGTCGAAATGGACGCTTACCCGCGCCGCGAAATCGGCGTTCTGCAATTCGTCGAGGAAGGCCGTACTGTTGCGCGAACGGGCGCAATAGTGCAGTTCGAAGTCCTGCCCGTCGGCCTGCAACGCATACGCCATAGCAATCATCGGGGTAATGCCGATGCCGCCACCGATCAGGATCGACCGAGTGACCTGGGTGGCCAGCGGAAAATGATTGCGCGGCGTGCTGATGGTGACTTCAGTGCCTTCTAGGAGCTCCTCATGCACCCCGATTGAACCACCGCGAGATGCCGGGTCCTTGAGCACACCCAGGCGATATACCCCGGCATTGGCTGGATCGCCGCACAAGGAATATTGACGCACCAGGCCTGGGGCGACATGGATATCGACATGCGCGCCGGCCTCGAACCCGGGTAGCAGGCCGCCGTCGGGACTAATCAGGTCGAGCACGACAACGCCGTCGCCCTGAATTTCGCGCTTGCTTACGATGACTTTCAACAATTCTTCATTCATGAGCGGTGTACCGTGGTAGATCGAGTAGGGCCCCGACGTCTGCCCTCACCCAAGGGAAAGGCATGTGTTTAACGCATGAACAAACCACCGTTCACATCCCATGTGGCACCGGTGGTGAAATAGGCTTCGGGACGCGCCAACTGGACGACCAGATCGCCGAGGAATCCAGCATCGCCCAAGCGCCGGACGGGAATGTTGCCGATGAGGCTTTCCATACGCTCAACGGGTACCGCCGCCCGAACGGCCGGCGAATCGATCGGCCCTGGAGCGATGGCATTGACTGTCACGCCCTGGCCCGCGAATTCTTTGGCAAAGATCTTTGTCAGGGTGATGATCCCGCCTTTGGAAGCGGCGTAATGTGCACCAGTCGCGGTACCGCCGTTCTGTCCAGCCAGCGAGGCCATATTGATGATCCGGCCATAACCGGCTTCGGCCATGTACGCACCGATTACCTGGCAGCCGACAAACACGCTGCGCAAGTTCAAGCCAACGACAGCATCGAACTCCTCGGGGCTGATCTGCATCACTGGTGTCGTCATGGTGATCGCCGCATTGTTGACCAACACGTGCAGCGCCCCCCACTGTTCGAGCACCTGCGCGAGGGCCGCTGCAAAGTCGGCTTTGCATGTGACATCGAGCTTGATGGCGACAGTGCTCTCGCCCGTGTCGTCCAATTGCCCGGCTGCCGCGGTGGCCGCTTCCAGAGAGCGGTCGGTGACCACCACCTTGTAGCCCGCTTCCAGCAGTCGGGCGCACAAGGTGTAACCCAACCCTTGGGCGGCACCGGTGACCAGTGCGATATGGTTCATGAGACGTCCTCTCACAGGATGTAGCCGATACCAGCCAAGGTATCGTCGGAGTTGATCAGCCGGATCAGCTTGCGCTGGATCTTGAAACTCTCGTCGCAGCGCTCAAGTTCATAAACGAGGTCTGCGCTGTAGTGCTTGAGTGCGTCCTTTCGGAACTCCCGCAGGTTCTGCGCACAACGCACCGTGATGTGAGCCCCGTCGTCGAACAACACCCGAAAGCGCGACAACGTCCGCACCGTGCGCGGCAGCGGGCTGGTGGAAATCGACTCGCCGCCGGTCAGGCGCTGAACTCGTAACTCGCGCATGTGGTGGTCGTCGTAGGCGTAATTGAGTGAGTTCTCGAAGTCCTGCTCCTTCGGGTCAATCGGGATGATGTACGTCCCTTTTTCGGCCCACAGAGCCAGCCAGGCGTCATATTCGGAATGGTCAAGCATGTCGCCTTCCTGCCAGATGAAGGCGGTCACTTCTTGCAGCGATTGCAGGTTCATACGGTCTTCTCCACGCCTCAGGCTTTATTCGGGGCCGACATCATTTTTTTCCACTGCTGGTACGCCGCGCGCATGCCGGTCTCGGCGCTCACGTCGCTGAGCAGTCCGTCTTCGGTAGGCGTCTCTCCAGGCAGCCCACGGTTGAGCATGATCCACAGGTTCTCACCGGCGCTCGCGCCCTTCTGCACCCGCTCCCAGGCCTCGGAATCGTCCGGCGTGCCAAAACCCATCGGCCCCTGGAAATGCTCGTGCAGGCGCAGGCGATAACGGTTCGCCACCGCCGGGCCGCCGTCCATGGTGATCACCGAGTGATGGATTTCGGTTTCGGTCACCGAGATTGGCTGCAACACACGGAAGAACGCCATCGAGCACGCGACGTTGGGGAACAGATTGAGATTGAAGCCCGAGCCACCCACGGCCCGGACGATGCGCCGCACCTGTTGCTCATCGACACCTTCGGCGCGCAACTCGACAGCCAGGTTCTCGAAGCGTTCAGGAATCGGTTTGTCCAGGTCGGCCTCCAGGTCCACCAGGTCAGGGATCATCACCATCACGCTATGACCGTTGCCCAGGTCTTCGACATAACCGGGGCCTTCGACGAAGTCGAACAAGGCCAGGGTTTCTTCATCCACGGACGACAGGAAGGACTTGTGCACCAGCGGGAAGTGGTAGGCATCGGTGGTGTTTTCCAACTGGATTTTCCAGTTGCCCGGGAAGCGGAAACGATGCTCGCCCGGAACTTTGATCGGGTAGCCGGCCCCCTGCTTCATGAACAGGTCCATCCACTTTTTCGCCGGGCCGAGAAAGTCCACCAACGGCTCGATATCGTCCTTGAAGGTGGCGAACAGCATGCCGGCGTATTCCTCGACACGCAGGCTCACCAGCGGGAACTCGGCCTTGTCCAGGCAATCGCCGTAGCTCTCTGGGTGCGGTACGCCGCGCAACGAACCATCGAGTGCGTAACTCCAGCCGTGATACGGGCAAACGAAACTGTTGGTCTTGCCTTTCTTGTGCTCACAAACAGTAGCGCCACGATGGCGGCAACGGTTGAGCAACACATGCACCTGTTTCTTGCGATCACGCACCACGATCACCGGCTGCTTGCCGATGTAGGTACTTTTGTAACTACCGGCGTCCGGAATCTCACTGGTGTGCGCCACCCAGACCCAGGTGCTGTAGAAAATCTTTTCCAGCTCTACATCGAACAGCTTGGCGTCGGTGTACAGCGAGGTATGGACGCGGTCGGCCTGGACCAGTTCTTCGGGACTGACGTCCAGGTTCACGGTTTCAATCAGATTGCTCACGGTGTCTCCTCGTCGACTTCTTGGCCGACTTCAACAGTCATTGCTCGGGTGTGTTGGGTACCGGCAAACGGGCGTCGCTGTTCCATGCCTGCACGGGGCGACCGAACAGGTTTTCGGTCTGAAAATGTGCCATGCGCCACTGCCCCTCTTCCTCAGCGAAACGCACTGTCAGGCGCGCGGCGTTGAGGTGCGAAGCGCCACTGGCGAAGGTCGAGGTCTGCAGCATCACCCAGCTTCCCGACGCACCCTGCCCATCCACCTCGATCAACTCGCTAGTGAGAAAGTGCACATTGAGAACGAAATGCGCGGGCGGTTTCATGTACGTGGCAAACATGGCGCCGATCGCTTCGCGGCCTCGGTAGCCACCGAAACTGTCAGCGTATTTGGCCCCCTTGCCCTCCCATACCGCTTCGCGAGTGAACAGGCCGGCCAGTTCCTCCAGCGGCGTGTTGACATCGAGAACATCACACAGCGCCATGTAGCGACTCATGCAGGCACGCACGGCGTGTTCGATTTCGAAGCGATGTAGTCGCTGATGTAATTCGGTTAATGAGACGGGGCTGGGCATGCTGGCAGACCTCAACGCTGAATGATCAGTTCGCGACCGGTACGGGCCTCGACCTTGGCGTACTTCCACAGCTTGTAAGTACCGTCGCCCACCGGCGTACTGCGGAACAGGTTGCAGGCCGCGTGCACGGTTTCGATGTCGGGGACATCCGCCAACAAGTAGGTGGTCCAGGGAAAGCCAGTGGAAGGGCCGACCATGCTCTGGTCGTCATCCATGTTGCCGAACACCTTGACGCCCGACAGGTCATGAATGCCGTTCCACATCTCGCTGAATGCAGCCCAGACCTGCAGTTGTTCGTCGCGCGGCGCGTCGAAAAAGTTCTGGTTGATGCCCATGCAGAACAGCACGCGCAGTGTTTTTTTCTCGCTCATGTTTCGCTCCTCGAAGGGTTACAGGTAACCAGGCAATGGCGGCTTGCCAAAGAACATGGCGCCCGCGCTCTGGTAAGTGACGTCACCCATGAAGGCATGCTGAGTCACCACTTGGGCGTCGTTGACGCATCGAGACAGAGGGCTGTCGTTGTAGACGCCGCTCATGCCCGACAACATTTGCGCGGTGCGCGCCACGTCGGCGGCGACCCGTGTAGCGTGGGTCGATGACAGCCGCAGCAGATTGGTGACCTGTGCCGGCACGGCGTCGCCTGCCAGCACATGACCCCAGGCCTGCTCGATGGATTCGTAGAAAAAAGCGCGGGCAGCGCGCAAGGCGGCCTCGGCCTTGGCGATCTCGACTTGGGCCAGAGGCCTGTCGGCCAATGCTGGAGCGCCGGTCACGGAAATTCGTCCGCTGGCCATGCCGCTCAACTCATCCAGTGCGGCGCGTGCCACACCGAGGCCGACCACTGACAAAACCTGCGTAGCGAACGAGAGCGATGGATAGCGGAAGAACGCTTCATCCAGGGTCGGAGCGCCGCCACGTACAAAGGTCCAGTCCTCGGGCACGACCACATCCTCGACCACCAGGTCATGACTGCCGGTGCCCAACAGGCCAACGGTGTCCCAGGTTTCTTCGATACGTGCCTCGCTGCGCGGCATCACGGCCAGACGCGGCAGATCGAGCTTGTCGCCGTTCTTCGGCGCGATACCGACCCCCAGCAACGTGGCGCCCATGGAACCACTGGAATACTTCCAGCGACCGTTGACCTTGAAGCCACCCTCTACCCGTTCGGCTGGCTGTGGCGGAAAGATCCCGCCAGCGAACACCACATCCGGGCCATCGGCATACACCTGGGCGATGGTCGACAACGGCAGTGCCGCGAGATAAACCGGGCTCATACCAAAGCTGGCGACCCAACCGGCGGAGCCATCGGCCTGGGAAATGCGCTCAATCAAGCGACAGAAATCACCCGGTGAAGCTTCATCGCCGCCGAACCGTTTCGGGACCAGGGAGCGATAGATGCCGTGGGACTTGAACGCGTCGATCACATCCTGGGAAATGTGCCGTTGGCGATCAAACTCGCCTTGACGGGCGCGTGTGCGCACGTCGTTGAGCATCGCCTCGAAACGTTCATCGTTGGTTTGGGGTGCGATAGCGTCCAGGGCCGTCGCCTTAAGCGGATTCATGACTGGCTCCATGATCAAGTGCGATTCGAATACAGGCGTTGCAACAACAACCCGGCGACGGCGAGCAAATGCTCATCGGCGCCTTTGGCGGCCACCAATTGCAAGCCGGCCGGCAACCCTTGTGCACTGCCCAGAGGAATGGTCAGCGCGGGGTGTCCGGAGAGGTTGAAAGGACGCACCAGGGCGGTCATGCCCAGCACGGCGCGGGTATTGGAAGCGTCGGCGATGGCCAAGGGGAAGTCCGGCATGGTAGGCAGCGCCAGCACGTCGAAATGCTTCAGCGCTTCATCGACTTCGGCGGTAAAACGCGCCCTCACCTGCTCCGCTTCGGCCAGTGCCTGATCAGTGGTTTCACCGGCCGCAGCCAACCGGTCGGCAATGTCGGCACCGACCCGCCCTGTGTCCAGCAAGTGCCCACACGCGACGAATGTTTCGCGGTTGATCACCACCATACCGGCGTCATAAGCGCTGACCATGTTTGTCAACGGCGCTTCATACAGAGACAACCCACTGTTAGTCAGCGCATCGGTGACCGCTCGCTGTACAGCCTCATTGGCCTGCACCGGTACCACACCGATACGGGCATCGACGAGGGTCGGCAAGCGGGAGAAAGTCGGATCGATGGCCCGCATTGCGGTCACCAGCATCGGCAGGCTGTTGGCGAACGGCCCGACACAGTCGAGGCTCGATTTCTCGGGCATTACGCCTTTGCGGCTGACTCTGCCAAACGTCGGCTTGAAGCCGAACACACCGCAGCAGCACGCAGGAATACGCACCGAACCACCAGTGTCGGTGCCCAGGGAGAAATCAGCCAAACCTGCCGCGACCGCCGCGGCCGAACCGCTGGAAGACCCACCGGGAATACGCCCGGGAAAGCGTGGGTTGGCTGCGGTGCCGGTCCAGTGATTGATGCCCGTGGTGCCGTAGGCCAGCTCATGGAGGCTGGTCTTGCCAATGAGGCGGCAGCCGTTAACGAGCAATGCTTCAACCACCGCGGCGTGGTGCAGAGCAGGTTCGGCATCTTGAAGGGCGCGACTGGAAGCACGGGTCGGCACACCCGCTACGTCGATGGTGTCCTTCACCATCACTGTGGGGCCATTGCCATCAAGGGAAACTTGCTCGACCACGATCGTCATATCGGATTCACCTGTAACGAGAGCCTGGAAGACGCCGGGTGGCGCCATTGGGTAAATCCAAGATGACGAATTATTACGTGAATTGTCAATTGAATTAGGCGATATTTTTTGCTGTCGAAATTGGTGCAAATTTCCAGTAAATGCACCGAAGTCGAGCATTTCAAAAAAATCTAGATTGAGGCAAATTCATCTGATAACTAATTGTTTTATAAGGATAATTTTGTTTGGCTAAAATAAAGATGGATCCAATCAAGCCGTCAGGTCGCGATTTAAACGCGGAGTTATCAAGGTTGATAAAATTATTTTTTAGACGCCTTTTTTGAGATTTTTTAAACGATTTTTTATCAAAAAAACACATGCATTTTTTCACTGTAAGGCGTTGAATTTGCTGGCGGCATCGCCTTTCAAAACGGCCGGTTACAACGCTGTGAAATAACCGGTCAAAGGCCTTTTTCCAGCGAGCTCCGAGCTGGTGCAGGCAAATTCTCTGGCATGCAATCTGCAAATCCGCCCTTTGCCAGCCCGCCAGAGAGCGGCCGGCTTACCGAATCAGCCTTGCCCCGGAGATCGATCGACATGCTCTTCAAGAAAGCTCTGCCTGCTGTGATGTTCGGTGCTCTTTGCGCCACCTGCGTTGTGCCCCAAGCGGCCTTCGCCGAAGTCAAGATTGGCGTGATCACCTCCGCGACCGGCCCTATCGCGCTGGTCGGCATCCCACAGAAAAACAGCGTGTCCCTGATGCCGACGAAGATCGGTAATCAGACCGTGCGCTACATTCCGCTGGACGATGGCAGCGACCCGACCGCATCGGTCAAGGCCTTCAAAAAGCTGATAGACGAAGAGCACGTGGACGCGATCATCGGTCCGAGCGGCTCGCCCAACGCCATGGGAGTCATCCAGTTCGCCACCGAATCGGGCACACCCATGCTCGCCCCGGTGGGCACCGCCGCCGTAGTGCTGCCCATGACCGAACAGAAAAAATGGGTATTCAAGACCACCCAGAACGACGACCTGATCGCCCAGGCGCTGGTGGAGAACATGGTCAAGCGCGGGATCAAGACCCTGGGCTTCATCGGAACCGCAGACCCCTATGGGGAAAACTGGGCAAAGGTGATGGCGGTGCAATGCGAGAAGCATGGCATCAAGATTGTTGCCAGTGAGCGTTTCCAGCGCCAGGACACGTCCGTGACGGGGCAAAGCCTGAAACTGCTGATGGCCAAACCCGATGCAGTGCTCGTCGCCGCCCCCGGCAGCTCATCGGTGATGCCACAAACCACGCTGTTCGACCAGGGTTACAAAGGACAGATGTATCAGACTCACGGAGCGGCGTTGGATGCCTTCCTGCAATTGGGCGGCAAGAAAGTCGAAGGCACCATTCTCGCCGCGAGCCTGATGCTGGTGCTCCCGGAAATGCCTGACAACCACCCCTCCAAACCCGTTGCCCGGCGATACATCGACGCCTACACCAAGGCCTATGGCTCTGCGCCGGCGACTTTCGGTGCCAACGTCTATGACGCCGGCCTGCTGCTGGAAAAAGCCATTCCCGTTGCAGAACAGAAAGCCCAACCCGGTACACCCGAGTTTCGCGCCGCCCTGCGCCTGGCGCTGGAAAACACTCACGAGATGTCGGGTACCCAAGGCGTTTACAACATGACACCCGAGGATCACAGCGGCTTCGATGAGCGCGGCCGCGAGCTGATCACAGTCAAGGACGGTCGCTGGACCTTGCTCAAGTAACCAGAGACGGCGGACAGGGCAGGTGCTGCTCATCCGTAGCACTTGTCGCGTCAACACACCCGCTCAGCCTACAGAAGAGAGTGCTCATGAATTTCCAGATAGCCATGCTGCTGGGCCAGGACGGCGTCACCAACGGTGCCATCTATGCCCTGTTGGCGCTGTCGATCCTGCTGGTGTTTACCGTCACCAGAATCCTTTTGATCCCCCAGGGTGAGTTCGTCACCTATGGTGCTCTGACCATGGCTGCCATTCAGGCCGGTCATCCGACGCCTCTGGCCTGGTTACTGCTGGTCCTCACTCTGATCGAATGCGCCCTGGACCTGGTTGCCCGCTGGCGTGCGGGAAAAGGCTTGCGCATCGATCGACAGATGATCGTGAAATGTAGCTACGCCATCGCGCTGATCATTGCCATGCGCAACCTGCCCCTGGCCACTTTGCCCGTAGCGTTCCAGGCGCTGTTGACCTTGTGCCTGGTGGTTCCATTGGGGCCGCGCCTGTATCGATTGTTCTTCCAGCCGATCGCCGGAGCCTCCGCACTGGTGCTGCTGATCGTCTCGATTGCCGTGCATGTGGCGATGGTCGGGATCGGGTTGCTGGTGTTCGGCCCGGAAGGCGCACGCACCACGCCGTTTTCCCAGGCAGGCTTCGAAATCGGTCCGGTGACCCTGAACAGCCAGACCTTGTGGGTGCTGATCATGTCGGTGACGCTGATCTTCGCCCTGTTCCTGTTCTTCGGTCGCAGCCTGTATGGCAAAGCCTTGCAAGCCACTGCGGTCAACCGCACCGGCGCTCGCCTGATGGGGATCTCGCCGGACATGGCCGGCAAGACAACGTTCGCGCTGGCGACCTTTATCGGCTGCCTCTCAGGGATTCTCATCGCCCCGATCACCACGCTGTACTTCGATTCGGGCTTCCTCATCAGCCTCAAGGGCTTCGTCGGCGCCATCATTGGCGGGCTGGTCAGTTATCCGCTGGCGGCTCTCGGCGCGCTGGTCGTCGGGCTGGTCGAGGCATTTTCAATGTTTTGGGCCAGCAACTATAAGGAGGTCATCGTCTTCACGCTGATCATCCCCTTCCTGCTTTGGCGCTCACTCAAAAGCCACCATGTGGAGGAAGAGACATGAAGTCGCGCTACCTGATTATGCTGTTTATAGGTGCCTTGATGTTGGCACCGCTAATTCTGCCGACCTTTCAGGTTACTTTGCTCAACTACATCGGACTGTATGCGCTGGTAGTACTCGGCTTGGTTCTGCTAACCGGGGTGGGTGGCATGACCAGCTTCGGCCAGGCCGCCTTCGTTGGACTCGGGGCCTACACCAGCGCCTACCTGACCACAAGCGCACAACTGCCGGCGTGGCTGGCATGGGCTGGTACCTCACCATGGCTAACATTGGTAATCGGTATTGTTTTCACCGGACTGGTGGCGTTAA
Source organism: Pseudomonas sp. T8 (assembly GCF_024610635.1). Taxonomy (NCBI): domain Bacteria; kingdom Pseudomonadati; phylum Pseudomonadota; class Gammaproteobacteria; order Pseudomonadales; family Pseudomonadaceae; genus Pseudomonas; species Pseudomonas sp. T8. Next base: position 709,167 of record NZ_CP102374.1, on the reverse strand, counting down.
TACTCGGTGCACTGACCCTCAAACTGTCCGGTCACTACCTGCCACTAGGCACTATCGCCTGGGGTATTTCCCTGTACTATCTGTTCGGTAACCTTGAGGGCTTAGGGGGCCAAAGCGGCATCACCGACCTGCCACCGATCACCTTGCTGGGCCTGAGCCTGGACAAGGGCGAGAAGGTTTTCTATCTGATCTGGGCCATCTTGCTGGTGGCGATGCTGATCACTCACAACCTGCTGAACTCCCGTGAAGGCCGGGCCATTCGTGCGCTCAAGGGCGGTCAGGTGATGGCCGAGTCGATGGGCGTCGACACCTTTCGCGCCAAGCTGGTGATCTTCCTGATCTCCGCGGTATTCGCCGCCATTTCCGGTTGGCTCTACGCCCATACTCAGCGCTTCGTCAATCCGACACCGTTTGGCTTGAACATGGGTATCGACTACCTGTTCATGGCTCTGATCGGCGGGGTCGGCAGCGTCTGGGGCGCCCTGCTCGGCGCGGGCGTTCTGACCCTGCTCAAACAATGGCTACAGGACTGGTTACCAGCGCTGGTCGGTAGTGAAGGCAACTATGAAACCATCGTCTTCGGCTTGTTGATTGTACTGTTGATGCAACGAGTACCAGGTGGGCTGTGGCCACTGTTAACCAAGCGACTGCCGCTGTCCAGCAAGCCCTCACGGGCGTTGCTCAAAGCCGAAGTCGAGGTTCCGCCCCTGTCCCGGCGAACGCCCCCCAAAAAAGGCGACCTGATCCTCGAAGCCCGACAAGTGACCCGCTCATTTGGCGGCCTGGTGGCTAACCAGAACATGAACCTGACATTGCGAGCGGGAGAGATCCTGGCTCTGATTGGCCCCAACGGCGCCGGCAAGAGCACACTGTTCAACCAGCTATCCGGGGTCGACATACCCACCTCTGGCGATGTGGTGTTCATGGGCGAACGCATCAATGGTGTGCCCTCCCGACAAGTTGCCCGTATGGGCATGAGCCGGACCTTCCAGCATGTCAAGCTGCTGCCCGGCATGAGCGCACTGGAGAACGTCGCCATCGGCGCACACCTGCGTGGTCACAGCGGTATCCTGGCCAGCTCCCTGCATACCGAGCGCACTGAAGAGTCTCGTCTTCTGGCCGAAGCCCACCGACAACTGGAGCGTGTCGGTCTGGGAGACTACCTGTACGAAGAAGCAGGCAGTCTGGCCCTGGGGCAGCAACGCATCCTCGAGATCGCCCGCGCCTTGTGCGCCGACCCCGTACTGTTACTGCTCGACGAACCTGCTGCTGGTCTGCGCCTGAAGGAAAAACAAGCCCTCGCGGAGCTGCTGCGCAAGCTGCGTAACGAAGGCATGGCGATCCTGTTGGTCGAGCACGACATGGACTTCGTCATGGGGCTGGTCGATCGCATTACGGTCATGGAGTTTGGCCAAAAGATTGCCGAAGGTCTGCCTGAAGCCATCCAGAGCAATCCGGCGGTACTGCAAGCCTACCTCGGCGGAGCGGAGTGAACCTTATGCACAACAACTCAGTGAACAAACCGCTACTGGAGGTCAAGGATCTCTGCGTGGCCTATGGCAAGGTCGAGGCGCTGACCCAGGCGAACCTGACGGTCGGCGAGGGCCAGATCGTCACGGTGATCGGCCCCAACGGGGCCGGCAAGACCACCCTGCTCTCAGCGATCATGGGGGTACTTGGTTCCAAGGGCCAGGTGTGTTTCGACGGCACCCTGGAAAGCGTGCCGGAAGTCGAGATTCTGGTTGGACGCGGCCTGGGATTGGTCCCGGAAAAACGCGAACTGTTCTCCACCATGAGTGTTGAAGACAACCTCAAGCTGGGCGGTTTCATGCGCTATCGCAAAGGTGACCGTTATCAGGACTCAAGCCTGATGGAAATCTACAGCCTATTCCCCCGATTGCTGGAGCGTCGCAAGCAGGCAGCCGCAACGCTGTCGGGAGGCGAACGGCAGATGCTTGCCGTCGGCCGCGCGCTGATGGCCAAACCAAAACTGCTGATGCTCGACGAGCCAAGCCTGGGTCTCGCACCACTGATCACCCGAGAGATCTTCCGCATCATTACCGACTTGCGTCGTCAGGGCGTATCAATCCTGCTGGTCGAACAGAACGCCCGAGCGGCTCTGCGGGTAGCAGACTACGCCTATGTACTTGAGACCGGACAGATAGCCATGCAAGGTCCGGCAGCCGAGTTGGCCGACGACCCACGGGTGGTCGAGGCCTATCTGGGAGCGGCCAGTAAACACCAGGAAATGCTAGCCAGCTAAGGGGGCCTCAATGCATATAACTGCAGCTCTTAGAGTGTGCATCGTCGGGGCCGGCGCCATCGGTTGTACCTTGGCCGCCCGCATCGCTGCCAGCGGCCAGACAGTCAGTGTCCTGGCCCGTGGCAAGACCCTGGAGGCCATCCGCGACGGCGGCATCGTCCTGCATGATCTGGATGGCGAACATCATGTCCAGGTAAAGACTGACAGCGACTGTAGCCAGTTGGGCGAGCAGGACGTGATCTTTCTGTGTACCAAGGCTCAAGCTCTGAACAGTCTGCTACCGATCCTTGGGCCGCTGTTAGGACCCGAAACAGTGGTGGTACCTGTCGTCAATGGGGTGCCCTGGTGGTATTTCCATGGCGAGACCGGACGCTTCGCCGGACGACGAGTCAATGCGGTAGATCCAGATGGTGTGCTGCATGACGCTCTGGACCTACGACGCATCCTGGGTTGTGTGGTGTTCATTACCGCCGAGAGCGAATTACCCGGGGTAGTCCGTTGCGGCAACCCGCATCTGATGATCCTCGGCGAACCCGACAACAGCTTGAGCGAGCGCCTGGAAAAGGTCCGCGCGCTGCTCGAACAAGCCGGTATCAACACGCGCTCCACTGACCGTATTCGTGATTCGTTATGGACCAAGATCATCGCCAATCTGACTTCGAACCCACTCTCGGTAGTCACCGGCGCGACCCTGGAGCAGATCTACAGTCACCCGGACCTGCGGCAGACCGTGCGCAAGATTCTCGACGAAGCTCTGCTTACCGCAGCCGCCTATGGAGCCAGAGTCGACTATGACCCGCAATCGCTCATGGAAATGGGTGCCGGCAAGGGGGCGGTACGCACGTCCATGCTTCAAGACTACGGCCAGGGCCGCCCGCTGGAACTGCTCGCCATTGGCGACGCCGTGATCGAGCTGGCCACGCTGCAGGGCCTGAGCATGCCCGTCACCCAAGACATCATCAATCTCGCGCGGTTTCGCGCCCAGTCTCCCCTTTCTTGATCGAGGCCTGCATGAACAACACCGAATTCACTCAGCCAAGCCATTGCAGCGACGAAGAATGGAGCCTGCGGGTCAGGCTCGCCCAGTGCTATCACCTTGTGGATTGGTTCGGCTGGACAGAAGCAATCTTCAATCACATCTCCGCACGCCTGCCTGGCCCCGCCCACCATTATCTAGTGAACCCATTCGGCCTGAACTACACCGAAGTCACACCGCAGAACCTGCTCAAGGTCGACCTGCACGGCAAGAAGCTAGAGCCTTCTGAATATGATGGCAACCCCGCCGGCTTCGCACTGCACAGCGCGGTGCACGGCGCTCGCGATGACATCCAGTGCTTGATCCACACCCACACCACGCCCATCTCGGCGATCGTGCAGAAGAAGGCTGGTTTCGGTCATCACGACTTCTATGGCGCGCAGTTGCATGGGCGCGTCGGATATCACACTTTCGAAGGCATCACCCTATTCGATGATGAAAAGCAACGTATGATCCAGAGCCTAGGTGACAAGCACATTTTGGTACTGCGCAATCATGGCATAGCCGTGGGCGAGAGCAGCATCGAGAAAGCACTGTTTCTACTCTGGACCGTGCAACGGGCCGCGGAAAACCAGTGTGCGGCAGGAGCCTTGGGGGGCGAAGACAATCCACTGCCGGAGGACATCAGTGTCAAATGTGCCGACCTCACCGCCATGCTCATCCGTGAGAGTGGTTTTGCCGACAAGTTCTTCAAGGCAATGGTCCGCAAAATGAGTGCTGAACGCGGCCTGATCTGGTAAGGCTTGACGCTTGCGACTCTGTATCAACAGGATCGGCTGCGAATGCTGAGTTCCGCGCCAGAAGCCCTGCCAACATAAATTCGCTTGCTCGCTCCATCTCTGCTCCTTTCTGACGGAGCAGAGATGGCTGAATGCTCTGCCCTCAGGTGTGAGGGCCAAGGTGGATGCCGGAATTACGGGAAAAGTCTATGATTGCGCATCGTTTCACAATCAGAGCGCATGATGAGCAACCCGAAAAAACTTCGCAGCCGCTACGACCCCGCCAGCGAGGAATTCAGCAAAGAGGAATTTCCCTTCTATTGGCTGGCGATGGTTCACGGTCGGTACAGCCAATGTATGGAAAAGGCCCTGAAGAAAATCGACCTCGACATTCCGCGCTGGCGGGTCTTGTTCATTCTCAAGGAAAATGGGGAGTCGAGCATTTCGGAGATATCCACTCACGCCATTGCCAAGCTGTCGACCATAACCAAAATCGTTTACCGCATGAAGGACGACGGTCTTGTAGACACCGCTCCCTGCGTCGAAGATGGCCGTGTCACCCAGGTTCGTATCACGCAAGCTGGACGTACGGCCATAGAGCGAATTCAGGATGGCACCCGGGATCTTTTCAAGCGCAGCTTCTCCGGGTTGACCGATGCACAGATCCAACGCCTGAACCGCCTGCTGGAGACAGTCTTCAACAACCTCGAGGACTATTGATTACGGTCAAGAGTCCCCTGTTCGGTAGGTGTCGCTGTATTGTTTGACTATTCACCATTGCCGCGTCCTTGGCTAGTTCGCATAGGTCACGGCAATGGTTGGAACAAAGCCCATGTTAAATGGAATAACGTACTGTGGATGAGTTCGACAGCACCGTGCTATAGCCGAGTTGAAGGAGAGCAAAAGTGCCCCAGACAGAGAGCGTGGTAACACATTAGTGGCCGTTTGAGCATGCTGGACTGGCCCCTAGCAAATCGGACACCATTACCCCGTTAAATTGATGCTGCCGCCAAGCACCTAAACTCCCGTGCAAGGCTGAACTTGTTACTCGCTTTCTGGAGTGCCTGGGATATGGAGCAGCGAGCAGCAGCTAGACGCGCCTTGACCCCAGTCCTGTTGACCGTGCTTGCGTAACCCGGGGCGATTCACGTCAAAGAGCTCCGGGAGTCTGGATTGTTGGGGAAGTCGATACAAAGAGCTCGTTGCTCCCCTACTCTCCCCTCAGCCACACCTAGAGAGTATCGCAGATACCTGATGAAGCCACTTGTACGACAAATCGCGCTGATTACCGGCGCAGCACGGGGCATCGAACGGACGAATCGGGGTCATCGATGTACTGAAGGGAAGTCTGACGATATGACACTTGAGGAAATGCTCACCCGCTCGGCAGATCTACAGAACGAGATCCTGCTACTGCTCGAAGACATCCCCACACATCCCGGCGAGCGCTTTGAGGCTTCAATGGCTTTCTGTGGAGTCGCCCTAGAGCATGCTCAGGCACTCCGCATCCTGTTCGAACATTACACCGCCAGGAGCCCTTAACAGGGCGTGACCTGCTACCACCTCATGAGCTGGGTTGGCCAGCAGATGCGGCGGTAGATGGTTGAATGCCTTATATCTGGGCTATCGGGTGTTCCCGCACCATCGCTGGTTGTTACCCCGAACTTGCCAGACGTTCAAAGCACGCTTGGCATGGTTCAACCACAAGCTTACGCCTGATAAACAGCCTCATGCCCTAGCGCCGCAACGCGGTAAATGGTCTCACCCCGACGAATGGCCCGAGTCCATCGATGCCAGCGTGTTACGCAGTGTGCTCGCGACGCTCAACAGCTACTATGGCCTACTCGCCCAAGGCAACCACCTGCGCTTGCGCCAGCAGTTCTACCATCAACACTTGGGGGCCTTAAAACGCTACTTCATACCCGGCGACTCGCAATACAGTCATCTGAAAATAAAGCAAGTCTGGCAAGAGCCGGGACAGCATTGGCCACCATAGGCGAGTGCAAACCGCTCTTTATCTTTGTAAATCCGCAGGACGAGTCAGGCGGCGGCGTAAACCTCAACGCACACACGCCACCTGGTTGGTATTGTTGTCGTTGTTGTTCGCGTTGCCATTGTTCAGGTTGACGTTGTAGTGGTTGCCCATGCCGTTCGGCGTACTGGACCAGTAGTTGTTGTTACTGCCCCCGCACTGGCCGTTGAGCACACAACACTCGCCATCCCGACCGACCATACTGCCTGCCCTCTGAACCCGGCTGTTCGCCTTGCGACGTAAGCCCCTATGCAACGTGATGCCCCTGCGGGTACGCCACGTGGGGCAGGCCGGTTACGCTCCCAGGCCCTACCGGGCCACCGTAACGGCCCGGTCCTTTGGACGCCGGCTTGCGCCAGCGAGCATTAACCTTCACCGCCTGACTCGGCCTGCGGACTTGATACAGCCAACCCTTGCCAACGCGCCAGCCACTGCATGGCCTGCATCGGCGTACAGGTTGCCAGTGCCAACTGATTCAACTCCTTCAATATTTGTTGTTGCACCATCACCAACGTGCCCTCGGTCGTCCCCTCCCTGCCCGACGTAGCAGGCGTCGACGACTGCGTCGCCAGGGCCTGCTGCGCCACGCACCATCCGCGCAAGGCCACCTTATCCAAACCGCCGGGGATGTGCAGTTGCAGCCCCCACGGCTGTTCCTGCACATTCAAGGGAGGCACTTGCGCAGCCAGCCACGCCTGAAAGGCCGTATCCGGTAACCCGCCATACAAAACAGCTCACCCCTGAAGCTTCTTAACCTCCCGACACAATACTTTCAAAGGTTTGCCCTGCTGGCAAACCAACCCAAATGCGCATCATAAAAGCGCACGAACATACCCTCTCGAAAACAGGCCACCCATGTGACGGACTCACTCAACTGTAAACGTTCGCCAATTTCCATATCGATTCCGTCACTCAAAAGAAGCAAAAGTAAAAGCATATATAAAAACTAAAAACTAAAACCCTCAACGCACACACGCCACCTGGTTGGGATAGTCGTCGTCGTAGGCGTTCTCGTTGCCAGTGTCCATGTGGCCGTAGTAGTGCATGCTCTTGCTGTACTGCGTACTGGACCAGTAGTAGGTGCTACGGCCCCCGCACTGGCCGGGGAGCGGCCAGCCATACACCGAACACATTTCGCTATTAGATGGACGACCTACCGTAGCCTGCCCCCAAAGAGCTTTGAGTTCATTCTTCGTAGGCAGGCGAGCACCATTCGCCTTGCAATGGGCATCAGCCTCATCCCAAGTCATCAGGTCAGGAGTCAGTTGTATCCACCCATTTATCGCAAAGGTGGTGTCCACAGTGCGCTCGCTGCCATTGATGCTGGCTTTCACTGTATTGCTGCCCGGCACGGTACTGGTCAGCGTCATGCTGGCCACGCCCGAAGCGTTGGTGGTCGCGGTGGTGGCGGTCAGTTTGGCCCCGCCGGATTCCACGCTGAAGGTGACGGCCTGAGCCGGTACCAGGTTGCCGTTGGCGTCGGTGACCGTGACTTGCACCACGTTCTGCGCCCTGCCGTTGGCCGGCTGCTTGTCGGTGGTCATCACCAACGCACCGCTGGCAATTTCAGCCGTACCGACATCCGCCACAAAGGTGGTGTCCACAGTGCGCTCGCTGCCATTGATGCTGGCTTTCAAGGTGCTGCTGCCTGCCTGGGTGCTGGTCAGCGTCATGCTGGCCACGCCCGAAGCGTTGGTGGTCGCGGTGGTGGCGGTCAGTTTGGCCCCGCCGGATTCCACGCTGAAGGTGACGGCCTGAGCCGGTACCAGGTTGCCGTTGGCGTCGGTGACCGTGACTTGCACGCTGTTGGTGTCAGTGTTGTTGGCATTGGCACCGTCAGCCAGAACAATCAGGCTGCCCGCGGCGATTTCAGCCGTACCGGCATCCGCCACAAACGTGGTGTCCACAGTGCGCTCGCTGCCGTTGATGCTGGCTTTCAAGGTGCTGCTGCCCGCTTGGGTGCTGGTCAGCGTCATGCTAGCCACGCCCGAAGCGTTGGTGGTCGCGGTGCTGCTGGTCAGTGCTGCTTTACCAGACTCCACGCTGAAGGTGACGACCTGATTGGGTACCAGGTTGCCGTTGGCGTCGGTGATCGTGGCTTGCACCACGTTCTGCGCCATGCCGTCGGCCAGCTGGTTATCGGTGGTCATGACCAACGCACCGCTGCCAATTTCGGCTGAGCCGGCATGGGCGATAAAGGTGCTGTTGACGCTTTGAGTGCTGCTACCCACGGTGGCGGTGACCACGCTGATGCCGGCGGTGGTGCTGGTCAAGGTCATCGACACTTTGCCGTCTGCACCTGTCGTGGCAGTACCTGGGATCGTCGCACCATTGGTCGCGGTGAACTTCACCTCGGTATTAGGCACCGGGTTGCCATTGGCATCGGTCACCGTCACTTGCACGCTGTTGGTGTCAGTGTTGTTGGCATTGGCACCGTCAGCCAGAACAATCAGGCTGCCCGCGGCGATTTCAGCCGTACCGGCATCCGCCACAAACGTGGTGTCCACAGTGCGCTCGCTGCCGTTGATGCTGGCTTTCAAGGTGCTGCTGCCCGCTTGGGTGCTGGTCAGCGTCATGCTAGCCACGCCCGAAGCGTTGGTGGTCGCGGTGCTGCTGGTCAGTGCTGCTTTACCAGACTCCACGCTGAAGGTGACGACCTGATTGGGTACCAGGTTGCCGTTGGCGTCGGTGATCGTGGCTTGCACCACGTTCTGCGCCATGCCGTCGGCCAGCTGGTTATCGGTGGTCATGACCAACGCACCGCTGCCAATTTCGGCTGAGCCGGCATGGGCGATAAAGGTGCTGTTGACGCTTTGAGTGCTGCTACCCACGGTGGCGGTGACCACGCTGATGCCGGCGGTGGTGCTGGTCAAGGTCATCGACACTTTGCCGTCTGCACCTGTCGTGGCAGTACCTGGGATCGTCGCACCATTGGTCGCGGTGAACTTCACCTCGGTATTAGGCACCGGGTTGCCATTGGCATCGGTCACCGTCACTTGCACGCTGTTGGTGTCAGTGTTGTTGGCATTGGCACCGTCAGCCAGAACAATCAGGCTGCCCGCGGCGATTTCAGCCGTACCGGCATCCGCCACAAACGTGGTGTCCACAGTGCGCTCGCTGCCGTTGATGCTGGCTTTCAAGGTGCTGCTGCCCGCTTGGGTGCTGGTCAGCGTCATGCTAGCCACGCCCGAAGCGTTGGTGGTCGCGGTGCTGCTGGTCAGTGCTGCTTTACCAGACTCCACGCTGAAGGTGACGACCTGATTGGGTACCAGGTTGCCGTTGGCGTCGGTGATCGTGGCTTGCACCACGTTCTGCGCCATGCCGTCGGCCAGCTGGTTATCGGTGGTCATGACCAACGCACCGCTGCCAATTTCGGCTGAGCCGGCATGGGCGATAAAGGTGCTGTTGACGCTTTGAGTGCTGCTACCCACGGTGGCGGTGACCACGCTGATGCCGGCGGTGGTGCTGGTCAAGGTCATCGACACTTTGCCGTCTGCACCTGTCGTGGCAGTACCTGGGATCGTCGCACCATTGGTCGCGGTGAACTTCACCTCGGTATTAGGCACCGGGTTGCCATTGGCATCGGTCACCGTCACTTGCACGCTGTTGGTGTCAGTGTTGTTGGCATTGGCACCGTCAGCCAGAACAATCAGGCTGCCCGCGGCGATTTCAGCCGTACCGGCATCCGCCACAAACGTGGTGTCCACAGTGCGCTCGCTGCCGTTGATGCTGGCTTTCAAGGTGCTGCTGCCCGCTTGGGTGCTGGTCAGCGTCATGCTAGCCACGCCCGAAGCGTTGGTGGTCGCGGTGCTGCTGGTCAGTGCTGCTTTACCAGACTCCACGCTGAAGGTGACGACCTGATTGGGTACCAGGTTGCCGTTGGCGTCGGTGATCGTGGCTTGCACCACGTTCTGCGCCATGCCGTCGGCCAGCTGGTTATCGGTGGTCATGACCAACGCACCGCTGCCAATTTCGGCTGAGCCGGCATGGGCGATAAAGGTGCTGTTGACGCTTTGAGTGCTGCTACCCACGGTGGCGGTGACCACGCTGATGCCGGCGGTGGTGCTGGTCAAGGTCATCGACACTTTGCCGTCTGCACCTGTCGTGGCAGTACCTGGGATCGTCGCACCATTGGTCGCGGTGAACTTCACCTCGGTATTAGGCACCGGGTTGCCATTGGCATCGGTCACCGTCACTTGCACGCTGTTGGTGTCAGTGTTGTTGGCATTGGCACCGTCAGCCAGAACAATCAGGCTGCCCGCGGCGATTTCAGCCGTACCGGCATCCGCCACAAACGTGGTGTCCACAGTGCGCTCGCTGCCGTTGATGCTGGCTTTCACTGTATTACTACCCGGCACGGTACTGCTCAGCGTTGTACTGGCCACACCCAAGGCATCAGTGAGCACTGATTTGCTGCCTACCGTCGCGCTGCCCGCCTCAACTGTAAATGTCACTTCCTGACCGGACACCGGATTGTTGAGGGCGTCAGTCACAGTGGCTTGCACCGTAATCGGTGTGGTGCCATCTGCCGGTGCATTATTGTTTGCTACGCTCAGTGCGGCAATGAACTGGTACGCCGAAAAGCTCATAGGTACATCAAAGCTACTCGCCGCCGCGCCACTGCCGTAGCTGACGTGCAGGGCCATGTCCCCCGCCTGGACATTCGTCACCTGGACCGAGACTTTGCCCTGCGCGTTGGTTGTTTCGTTGAGTGTGACGTCGCCCGCACTGCGTGCGGGCGCGTTTTTACGCGCATTGGCTCGCGAACTGACGGAGGTCAGCATCGCTCCTGCCGATGCACTGAAGGTTACGGCCTCGCCTTGCAGCGGCGCACCGCTACCATCCTGCATCGTGATGGTGACTTGATTGGTCTCAGTGCCATTGGCCGCAGCACCATTATTGTCCACCACGTGCGACACGCTCACACCACTGACGCTGGTGACGATCGAGGTGCTGATACGGGCCGTGCTATTGCCATTCACATCCCTGGCGATCGCGCTGACCAGATAGGTGTTGACCGCAGGTGGGTAAGTAAAATTCAGGGCCAGCTTGTTGGTCGGATCAGGCGTCGCCGAACCGCCAGCGGCTACCAGGGCCGAGGTATCCCACTCGATGGCGGCCAATGGGTACTTACTGGTCAAACTGGCGACCAGCGTATCGGCACTGCTCCCGACACCGGTTTTGGTCGGCAAGCTCATGTTCAACAGCACTTGTTTTTTGTAATCCAGAACGATGTTGTTATTACGTTCCACCAAATCCAGGCGACTGCCCGCCACCGAGCGCATTGCCGCCACGGCTGATGGGTCAACCTGTTTGGACAGTGGCTCGCCGAAACGATAAGTAAATCCCAGTTTAACCTGGGTATCACTCTGCCCGCCGGACCCAGACTTATGATCAATACCCCAGGTCATCAGAGGGAACGGCGTATGTTCTAAACCGACAGTCACTGCCTGAGGGTCGCTCTGGCGATTATTTTTGCCAAATAGCCCCACGTCTTTACCGTAGTACTTCTCGTACATCAACTTGCCCCCCAACTGAGGGTAAGACGGCAGATAAGCCTGGGCGCGAATATCAAAGCCATTGGCCGGACGCTCATCGTAATCGGCAAAGTCTCGCGATTGACGCCAATTGGACAGGCGCATGTAAGAGTTGGCGGCCAGTTTCAGGTTGTCATGAAAGGCTTCTGCACCGACGCCCAATCGACGATTATGGTTCGTCACATCCACATCGTAAAAAGCGTTCAGGCCCAGCAGCCACTTCTCCGTCATGTGATGACGCACACCCGCGCCAAAGTTCAGCGTATTGCGGCTGTCCTGGTTGCGCCCGCCCACTTGGGAGAACAACAGCGTCTGCTTGGTATCCGCAAGGGGCACCAGGATATCCACGGCACTGCCGTACAGATTGCCCTTGTCATCCACATTGATTTGCGCACGAGCGGTACCAAACTGGTTTAACCAGGCCTGCGCCTCCTGATTCATCGCGCCCACCGCGGCCCCTTTGGCCATCGATGCTGCGTCACGGCCCGCGTTGTCCGAGGCGACAATCCCGCCCAACTGCTTGACGACGCCGACATAGGCTCCCTCAGCCTTTTCAGGGTCGGGCCTTGATTTAACCGCGACCTGCGCTGGACCCGCTGGCACCACTAGCTCATCGCCAACCGTTAACTCAGAGAACGGCTTATTAAAGGTAGGGAGTGCGTTGAGCTTTTTCAGTTCAGTCAGCGTCAAGCCGTATTTTTTGGCAATCGACGACACCGACTCGCCCGCTTTTAAGGTGTAGAGCTGCGTCCCGGAAAAAGCCCCAACGCTTGCACCCTCCGAATTCAACAGCGGCGCCGCTACCGCGCTGCCCACACCAAACAACTGCAAGCTGAGGCAAAGTAACGCCGTACGCCGAAAGGAAGACTCGCCGTGCTGAAAGAAGTTGGAGGTATCAGAAGCGGAGGGATCGCAGGGTGTTTGCGTTGTTCTCTTGCTTGGAATCATATTAGCGCTCACAGAGCCTCCCCTCCCATACGGAAGTTAATCGAAGGCTATATCAGTTAAATTTTGCTCGGCCTTACGCGAGTTCGCAGCCAAGGATTGATTGTGCTGGCAGCGTGCCGGGTGACAGAGTCGACAATCAAAAAGCCGTATCTATTGCAAGCCGGCATACGCACGACAAAAGCGTCCCCGCTTGAGGTTAAAACATAAAGCGGAACACTGATGGGTAGATACGGAAATCCGCATTTTCTGTACCAGACGCCATCCCGAGTCGTATTAAACGCTGCGAGTAGCAAGAACAACTTTGTTGTCACGCAGTGTATACGTAGTTACGCCACGTACTTGAGCGGTTACCACATGCGCAGTCGATAGAAGACTATCAAGCCTTGCTACCGCGGAACCGCTCGCCAGAGCTGCCACGGTAAACATAAAGCCCATTTCAATCAGCTGGCTGGTTTTCATTTATTTATCTCTATATATCCGTGCATTGCTACCTTCAATAAAGAAGCAGAATATTTTAGCGTGAACCCTTGCATTCCACGGAAGAGATTAAACCCTACATCACCAGCTCGAAAAATCAGGACTTTCCCATCAATGCATCAGATAAATCCTACAACCCATAGACATACTTCCTACAGGCCAGCGTGGCCAACTCCCATGAATTAAAACCGAGAGCAATTCTCGGCAGCACCCAAAAAACGTGAGCGTGCAGTGTGCTGCAAAAGAACAATTTTAGTGGTCGAAGGCCGTTACGAGCAGATCGAGCTACGGAACCAGTCGTGTACTCGAGACCACGAGCTTCGCCAGCCTCTGGAGGATCTTAAAAGCGGAGCAGCCGCTCAGGGACAGGAACTGGAACACAGCCTTCAGTTGCCCAGTGATATTCCAGGCGTCCAGGCCAAGGGCACTCTGCCCCCAAGTCGGAGTCGCCAGCTCGGATGCCTACTACCACGTAACCAAAAGTTCAGAGGGCCTGGAAAGCCTGGGTATCCATGGCCACTGACATCGCGTCTACGCCCACTATGACCGATGGTCGCGCAAGGGGGGAGGACTGGTTGAAACTGATGACCTCACTTGCCAGGGATGCTGACTTAGAGCATCTGATGGTGAATGGCAGCATTGTCCGCATTCACCAGCATGGCGCTGCAAAAAAACAGCACAGGCTTTCGAGGCCACAGACAAGTCCCGAGGCGGTTTTTGCATCAGGATTCACGCAACAGTGGATGCCCTGGATAACCCGCTGCGCTGTTAACGCGGGGCAGGCTTCGGAATATGAACAAGCCACAGCACCGTTTGAGGGCTTCACATCCAAGGCCCTCCTGACCGACAAAGGTTACGACTCTGAAGCCTTCGTCGGTGCGATCCAGAGCATGGGAGCTCAGGCAGGATACGGAAGACGGCTTAATGGAGTCCTTCGAACTTGAAGGCGGGCATCACCTTGAATTCACTCGATACCTCTCCAGAAAACGTATTGGATTGATCCACTCCCAGGTCTAACTTTTTTGTGCTACCGGTACTACTGGAAAAATCTATTTTCTTCAAATCAACCCAGAACGTATTAGGTGTTAGCGCAGACTCAAAAAAGTACAGTTTCCGCTTGTGGTCAACGACTGAACGCTAATGGGTGGATGAGATATTGGGCTCGCCTGGCGTCGAGATGCCATAAGGTACGGAAACATTTCTGATAACACTGAATACGCTGGCCAGCGCCACTTGTGGGTTTTCGGACTTGGGAATTGCATTGACGTAAAACGATGCTCTTGCAAAGCGGTCAGCCGCGCGATTAGACCCAGGTAACATGACCGTCCCACCAATAGCTTTCCAGTATGAGTTTAGCGCCAGTTGTTCGTTGAATGTCGGAGAGTTGGTCATCACCTGGAAAGTTCTATCATGGTGAATGACTTGTTTGCCTTTAATGTATTCGATAATGGCGCTGTCCCCTGATGCATCGGATATAGACAGGTGGAGGGTCGCCAAACGACTGTCCCCAGGCACCATAGAAGTGACCAGGGTAAACGGCTCATTCTTCAGAGCATCAACAGCTTCAGCCACGGTACCGTAATTATCCAGAGCGTATTGAGCCCACGCGGCAATAGTCAAGCCAGGCTTAGCGCTATTGGGGGCTGGATATTCTGATTCAGCCAACCACAGCAGGTTGGCAGCCAACCCTGCTTCATTGACACCGTCAGTCGTTGCAATGTCATAGCCCGAGGCTACGACACTGCCATACTTCGATACCCACTTGATCGAATTTTGCCCTACTTCTCCGCTGCGCCGCATACCATTAGGGAAAACCCACAAGTTTGTCGCCACATCGGTCTTCCAATCCATTGATCGAGCAGTAATAACATCTTGATTGTCACCCAGGTAGACTAACCGAGTGCAGGCGTGCACGACAGTCGTATTTAAACTTATTACCAGTGAAATCGGTGGTGCGATAGTTTTGGGACAACACCCGGTAACCGGCACGTAAAATAGTCGGGTGTTCAAAGAGGTATATCCGATAGCCCAGACAACCTTGAGCATTGAACGTTTCCTTAGAGGCCGTATCAAATCCACCGACGTCCGCTTCGCCGGAGAGAGTCCAACGGTCCGTCAGGTCGGATTGCATCCGTAAGCCAATGAATGGATCAGTCCAGTTTGTTTCTTTCTTGGTACTGAAGCCAACGGAGTTGACATCCAGCTTTGTCGAAAGCTTTGTCCAGCGCGCACCAACCGTGGGTTTGACGCGCTAGCTACAAGGCTCACCGAAAATCGTAGTACCTCCCAGCGCCTGCTCATAAACACGGTAATACATGCCAGCGGCAATGGTGCTCTGGGTGATGGACAGTCCTACTCTCTGACCAAGTACTCTCTCAGACTAGCTCGTATTTAGATAGACGCCATCGATATAGAAGCCGAGGGTGCGATTGGTGGCTTCCAGATTGCCCATGAAGACAGAGTTCAGGTTATTAAAAACCTCTGAGAACGGCACATCGACTTTTGTATCCACTCCCGCTAGCGAGGCCTGGCCTTTCATTGACGGAGCCCAGACAAAGGGGCTAGCCACTACCATTCAATCAGAGCCAGTATCGACCGGCTTACATGGGCCATCGGCAAGAAATTCCACAGGAATGTGGCGGCTAATACACATCTGAAAATCTGTTCTCTTACAGGCTTCAGCATCATTCTTTACATTATCCATGTTAAGAATTTCTAGCGTTTAAATCTCCCTAGTATCGCAAAATGATCTCATGCGCTTATATTTCAACCGAAAATAGTTATCCGTCTTTGTGACGAAACGTAATCGGTGGGTATACGCCCGGGCATCCCGTCTTGCTCGGTTAGACCGGTTGCCATTTATGTGGTGGCCTGCTCAAATCACGCATCAGAGCGTTCTACTTCGATCACCAGACCTGTGCGTCAAGGTCAATGGGTATCCACAAGCTGGTTCAGCAGTATTTGGAAGCGCCCAAGTAAAGGCTTCAAACCAGACACCGATGAAACGCCCCCCCCTTGCGCCAAAGCAATCTCTACCTCACGACTGGCTGCTATCAGGCTGGGTATTCTGGCAACAGACAGAACTCCGCGAATGCGATGCAGCAGACGTATGATTTCGCCGATATCTTTACGCTCCATGGCCGCGTGAATGGCATCGAGATCTTCTGCCATGGAACTGACAAACAGTGTACGGATCCGCTCCGGTAACGCCAGAAGGTCTTCCCCATCGCCTTGTGGACAGGGTTTGTTCCGAGACTCTACCCTGATCATCCTGACAGTTTTTTCGTCTGTCACTTTCCTCAGGCAGGTATAAAGAGCATGCAGAGTGATGGGCTTCGTCAGCCAGGCGTTCATTCCCGCCGCGATGCAGCGATCACCCTCTTCCCGTAACGCATTTGCGGACACAGCGACAATCGGCAGCGCACCATTGTTCAGCCTTAATCGCTCGGCGAATTCGTAGCCGTCCATTACCGGCATGTTCACATCCGTCAACACCACATCGAACTCGGCATGTTCCAGGCATTCCAGAGCCTCCAGCCCGTTACCGACCAGCGTAACCGAACAGCCAAGCTGTTCCAGCTGTTCGGTGAGCAGTGCCTGATTGACCGGATGATCTTCCGCCAGCAATACCCTCAAACCGAGAGCCCCCTCGGGGCGCTCCGAATCCGAGGCGGTGGTCAATGCCACCGGCCAACCCAGCGCCAGCATCACGGCATAGATCACACCCAGGCGGCTATGCACATTGACCCGCCATCGGTGCTCGCTCAGCAGTGGTTGAACACTGGCATCATGCCCGGCCACGATCCGGGGGCCCTGCCAATCCACCTCAGGCAATGACTCTGGCAATAACTCCAGCAGCAACGCTGTCCGGTCTGGCGGCTCTTGTGTCTGTTTGTCCCACGGGACGACGTTGCCCATCGACATCTCAAGCCACTGGCAAATATCGTTGGTGAGTTCGGCTACCGGAGAACGGACATGGATTTTTGCGCTCCCGACCTGGATGATCTCTGGAAGCCGAACACTGCTTTCCACTTCCTGCAGTTCCACTTCAAAACTGAAACTGCTACCCAAACCCGGCGCACTGACCACTTCCAGGGTCCCGTGCATCATCTGGCTGAGTTGGGAACAAATGGACAAGCCCAATCCGGCACCGCTCGAGGTATGCTGTTGGTTATTGGCCTGATAGAACGGTTCGAACAGATTGACTTGCTGCTCGCTCGAAATGCCCACGCCCGTATCGACGATCTGCCACTGCAGCCGTACGCGCCCTTCTTCGCGCCCAAGCACGTTCAAGTAAAGCGTTACCCTGCCAGCCTTGGTGAACTTGATGGCGTTGCTCAGTAGGTTGTTGATGATCTGGCGAACCCGTATGCCGTCGCCCAGAACCCCCTCTGGCAGGTCCGTATCGACGCAGCTGTACAAGAGCAGTCCCTTGCCATCGGCGATAGCCGAATAGTTGCGCACCGCTTCCTCCACCACATCCAGCGGAGCAAAGTGCCCAGTATCCAGCGACATTTCTCCGGCTTCGATCTTCGAGATATCAAGGATGTCGCTGGTCAGTTGCAGCAGAATGTTGGAGGCCCCCTTGATCGTTCGTAGGTAGCCATGCTGTTGCTGACTAAGGTGCGTCAGCCCCAGCAACTCCAGGGTCCCGACGACACCGTACAAAGGCGTTCTGATTTCATGGCTCATGATGGCCAGAAAGCGGCTTTTTTTTTCATTTTCAGCATTCGCTCTGCTTCGGGAAACCAGCAGCTCGGATTCAGCCTCTTTATGGGCTGTTATATCAATGAACGCACACAGCGATGCGGGTTCTCCTTGATAGGTCGTTGGTGCAAACCGCGCATGTAAACAGAGCGAACCGATAACGGCGCAGGCTTCGCCATTAACCGGATTACCCTCCTCGAACATGTGCCAGTCGTGCGTCAGCTGCACCAGATCGTCCTGCTCGCCGAGCCATTGCAAAGCTAAAGAGTTTTGCATGACCAGCTGCCGACCACTTTCCTTGATCACGCACAGTGCTACAGGTGTTGCCTGGATGATGCCCTGACTGAACTCATCACGACTGAGCAGAGAACCGTAATATTGATCGGTAGGGCTGGAGATGTTTCTCCGTTGCCACCACAACAACAACCAGCCTAATCCCAGACAGATGATGAGCAATAGCGCCACATTGAATAGCTGCCATTTGGCATCCTGGAAAAGTCGCTGATAGCCAATGTGATAAATGACATGCCAGCTGTTCTCGGTTCCGGAACTGCGCTTGATCAGCACCCCCTTCCAAGTTAGATAGATACCGTCTTCATAGTCAGAGTTCGAGCTGCCAGAACCCAGCAAGACCACTCCATTTGGAGAGATCAGATCCAGCGAATCGAAAACCGGTGCCTGCCGTGATGGGGTGTGATCATAGATGCTGTTCAATTCAAAAAGCGTGGCGGCAACAATTCGGGGAGACCCGCGGTTCATACCCCAGGATTGATCGGGCTCCTTATCCGAAACGTAAGCGAGCACTTCCTGACTATGACTTCCCAGAAACGCTTCACCCGGACGCCAATACACTCGATGGGCGTTGGGATCCGGTGGATTTTCATGCACGGCATGACTGACCCTTTCAATAACACTTAGCAGGCTGTTACGGGCCGTTTCGCCGCGTCCGGCCCGGCGCTCGATGGCAGGGATAGCCATTCCAAGCTTACTGTCAAGGTCCAGCAAGAACATCTGTGGCGCGGGATAAATTGAGTCGCTCCAGAACCCATGGTGAAAGTTCGACAACATCATGCCCAATGCCAACTTCCGAGACGTGGCCAGGTGATCGGCATTTTCAGGCACGGCATTGGGCAGCACCAAAGAAAACGCTGACGCGCGCGCTCCCCCGGCCACGTCATAAAGCGTCAGATGACTGGACTCTTCTTTAGTGATAGTTGACGTCATCGTCTCGACATCCGACTGGTAAGGCGCGGGGGTCGATCGGATGACTTGCAGCAGAAAAAGCTCGTGCTCGTGGATCGCGCCGATCAATCTGAAATAACTGTAGTTAGCCTTGATTCGTTGCGTTGACAGCACCTTGTAGATGGCCCAATAACTGGCACCAAAAAAGAAAATCGTCAGAAGAAATGAAGACAGCAAAATAAAGTTAAAGCGCAGCGAAGACCTGGACAGTTTGCGCAGATTGGAACGAATGGATTTCATGGACAGCCTAATTCAAATTATCAGCTACACCCTGTCGACGACTGAGTAACCGGGCCCGCGCCGCGCGGCTGCCTGCCGCCAAGCCGCGTGCTGTGTAAGAAGATTAACGGATTCTGCAATAAATCCTAAGTGCCCAGTAGGATAAATCCTAGTACCTTCATAGAAAGCGCTGATCGTCACTAAGGCGCGTTTCCTTCAAGGTAGGTCCATCGCTTACTTCCGGTTGACCCGTCATGCAGCCCATCAGCTTTCTTATACTCGACGCACAGCACTGCGAAAGGCAGCGTATCGTCGCGCTTCTACAACCGCTCGAACCGGGGCCAGTACATCAAGCCTCGACAGGCCAAGAAGCACTCGAAGGACTTCATCGCTGTGGCGGGGTCGATATCGCGATCTGTAATCTACGCGCGGCCGGCAGGGATGGCTTGACCTTCCTGCGCGAGGTCAGCAAAGCCCACCTGGCCCGAGCCATTTTGACCACTGGTCAAATGGACGCCTCATTGTGCAGCGCGGCCCAAGCCATGATCACTTGCCTTGACATGCAAGTGCTCGGGGACCTGGGGCAAACCAGCGATGTCGAGCAGATAAAGATTGCTCTCGATGCTTTTCGTGCTGGCAGCGACAAGCCCGTGACACCTGAGTTGAATGCTCCGCCTTCCATTGCGGATATTCAGCGGGCATTCGATGACGATGAATTCGAGCCCTACTATCAACCCAAAATCATGCTCAATGGCGGCGAGCTTAAAGGCGCGGAAGTCCTGGCGCGCTGGAACCATCCGAGGTTGGGGATCCTGTCACCCGGCTACTTTCTGCCGACCCTCGAAGCCCATCACCTCATTGACAAACTGCTCGTTCGGCTGCTGGAAAAGGGGCTGATGCTACAGAAAACCTTGTCGCTATTCCTCCCGCCCGTTGAGTTAGCGTTCAATGTGCACGCCACGCAACTGGGCTCTACAACCTTTGTCGATCAGGTTGAAAAAGCCTTGAGTGAACTCAGGCTACCTGCCCACGGATTACTCTTCGAGATCACCGAAACAGGTTTGGTCAATTCTACGGCCAATAGTCTGGAAAACCTGATACGCCTGCGATTGATGGGATGTGGCCTGGCGATGGACGACTTCGGCAGTGGTTATTCATCATTGCAACGACTATGTGACCTTCCTTTCAGTCAACTCAAATTGGACGGTTCCTTTGTGCGCGAACTTGAGTCACGCCCTGATCACCGCGCCGTCATCGAAAGCGCGGTCAGGCTGGCCGACTCCCTGGGTCTTTCACTTGTGGTGGAAGGCGTGGAGACGTCGGAACAACAAGAGCAATTGCGCAGGATGGGCTGTTCCATTGGTCAAGGTTATGGCTTGGCAGGACCGATGTCAGGGACGCATTTTTTCCAGTATTGCCTGGACGCTAAACGCAGCAAGCGCGATTAGCGGTTTAGGGCCTGAACACCTCTCCCTGAAATCGCCCGCCGCGTATCTCACCTGAAACCCATCAGGCCAGGCTCACTCGGCCTTTAATCAGCCATTTGCAACGGTGTGCTCGTTACCTTGAGACCACGTTTTTTATCCATGGACAGCGTCGTGCCAACACGCTGTGAAGATCCTCATGACAGCAAGCCCTCAAGGATGGTGACGAGCTCTTGACCTTATCTGGTAACTTCCATGTTCAAACCCCGCTCATTGATCCGCCCTTGCGCAATGCTGGGCGCCCTGTTCCTGATGCTGCCAATCATTTCTGCCTGGGGCGCGACCAAGACATCTGAGCACCTCCAATTGTTGAGCCAGCTCTCATCAGAACATCGGGACATACAACTTTCCGAGCAGGACTGGGCCTGGCTGAGGCACAAGCGCAAGCTAACGCTTGGCGTCTCTCTGCCAAGTTTCCCGCCGCTGGATATCGTATATGGCGACGGTAATTATGAAGGCATCAGCGCCAACATGGTTGCCTTGCTCAGCCAGCAATTGGGCATCGAAATCAGTGTTCTCAATCTGACGGATCGGGCCGAGGCGCTCGAGGCGCTCCAATCCGGAAAAATCGACCTGCTCAGTGGCGCCAACAACTTTGAACTTGACACCCATCCCGTAAGGTTGAGTCGCCCGTACGCGGAAGACTCTCCGGCTATTTTCCGTCGCCAGGGGGACATTCGCTCGCTTCCCAAAAACCTGAGCGGAGCGACGATCGCCATGGCCGAAGATTATCGGTCACCCAAGGACGTGCAGAACCTGTTTCCGCAAGCACAGCTTGTGCAATTCAAGTCACAGACCGAGGCCATGGCTGCGCTGGCCTTTTAGCAGGTCGATGTTTATCTGGGAGATTCAATTTCGGCCTTTTACATGATCAACCAGAGCTTTTTCAATTATGTGAAGTTCGATCGACCAGTGGAAATGAACTCCAATGGTTTCAGCTTCGCCGTGAAGCAGGACAGTACACGTCTGCTGCAGATCCTGAATAACGGCATCGATGCGCTGGGCCAGGTAAAACGCTCCTATATCATCAAACGCTGGGCAGGCAGTGGCTTTGTCTTGTCCGGGGACAAAGTGACCTTGAGCGCCCAGGAACAGCAATGGATAGCGCAGCATCCGGTGGTCCGCATGATCGTCAACGATGACCTGGCACCCGCCGCCTTTTTTGACGCCAACGGCAACTTCAACGGCATTGTCGCTGATTTGTTCGACATCATTTCGTTACGTACCGGATTGCAGTTCGAGGTTCAGCGCACGGGCAGTTTCAACAATCTTCAACAGGCCCTGAACGCTGGAGAGGCCGGCCTGGCGATGTTGATTCCCACGCCGGAAAGGGAAACCTTTCTGCGCTTCACCCCCTCCTTTGCGACCAGTTCATTTGCCGTGGTCAACGCCAGGGCGAACAAGACATTCAACGGACTTCAGAGCCTGCAAGGCAAGCGCCTGGCCATCGCCAAGGGCAGTCCGTCATAGCACAGATCCGCAGCGAGCATCCCGGCATCCACCTTGTCACGCCGGCAACCATACTGGACTCATTCGGTATGGTGGCCGAAGGCAAGGCAGATGCGGTCATGATGCCCCTCTCCTCCGCGCGCTATTACACCAGTCGACTCTACGACAATACCCTGCAGATCGCAGGGATCACGAGCGGTAACGAGGCCACCCACAACTTTGCCATGCGCCGTAGCGATACTGAATTGCAGTCGATCCTGAACAAGGCAATTCTGAGTATCTCGCCCGATGACATGAACTCGATCACCAACCGCTGGCGCGCCAATACCGCAATGAGTGGCCAGACCTGGCGAGACTACCGTCAGGTGATTGAAATCATCGCAGTGGCGATGACGGTGGTAGCGATCATTCTGTTCAAGGTTTTGCTCCTGCGTCGGGAGATCAAAAAACGTATAGAGACCGAACAGGCACTGAATGATCAATTGCAGTTTCTGCAAACACTCAGCGACGCCATGCCGCAACCGATTTACGTGCGTGATCGGGAGGGACGTATGCTTTCCTGCACGCGCAGCTATGAGCAAGCCCTGGGCCTTTCCTTGAACGACATACTAGGAAAAACCGCCCTGGAAATGCCCTTCGACTGCTTCGGAACTATCTCGGACTTCCATCGCAACTACCTGCTCGCCATCGAAAGCGGAGATCCGATCCAGCAACGCCGCGAGATTATTCTGGGTGACAGAACCCTCTGGATCGACCACTGGATCCAGCCATTCCGCGATTCTGGCGGCACAATCAAGGGCGTTATCTGTGGCTGGCTTGACACGACAGAACAGCACTCGTTAATTGAAGAACTGCAAGCCGCAAAAGCTCAGGCCGATGATGCCTCTCGCGCCAAAACCAGCTTCCTGGCCACGATGAGTCATGAGATCCGTACCCCGATAAGTGCCGTCATAGGAACCCTCGAGTTAGCGTTGAAGCGCGCGGACCAAGGCGTACTCGATCGTGCAGGTATCGAAATTGCCCATAAGGCTGCGAATAGCCTGCTGGAGCTGAATGGGGACATCCTCGATATGTGCCATTTTGCTATTTACGCCAACTATCATTCTTTACATAACACGAGGTGAATCAAAGGTATAGCGCCCAAAATAGCCCCCCTCCAAGAATGACAATTATCATTTCCCCTCCATTATCTGATTATTATTATCAGAATTACAAAAAATATAATAAGCAAAATAACATACAACAAATTGATTTCGTCCCACCTTTAAAAAACAATGCTTTAGCACACATCACGCAAGAAAACTTTTAAAACTCCGCGATCAAAACACCTCAAGTATCTATATATAATAAAGCAACAACTAAAATGCCATGCAAATATTAATCCAATACATGTAAGTTAGATAGTTTTCATCAGAAAATAAAAATAGCCAAGAGGGTATTGACGAGAAGCAAAACATGCTGCTTTATAAATATTAACACCCGCCCGGTACGAATCATGATAGCGACTCCATACTTGAATCAATATCCAGTTGTTGCAATCGACGATGACATCGCGCGCAACTTAACTGCTATATGTGATACGGAAAAAGACAATCGCGCCTTACGTACCGTGTCTATGCTGAATGCTTTTCTTGACATAACAAATCAAAGTTTGAGCCGCAGAAGCATCCGCAAACCCGAAGATATCGATGAACTCCTCTATGGTTTTGAGGGGTTTTTAAACAGCCACACTGATTATCCTGAGCGCACAATAGGCTCGTTGTACAATATGCTCCGTCGCATGCTACGTGAAGCATTTGGATTTGAAAAAGATAACGTTCGAACCGGAGATAAGTCAGCTTGGAAAGTTCGCCAAGATCATAGCAACAAACACTTTAGTAAGATGCAAAAGTCTACGACCAGACTAAGATACTATGAAGGCTGGTTTGGTATCTCCCGTGACGAACAAAAAGTTTTCATTGATCTTTCCAGATTTCATAATCAGTACGGGGAAAAACTAACCAACTATTATCTTGAGCAAATCAACAATCATTGCAGCAAATACTCAGCAACATCCGTAAAACAACAAATCAAACTTATGAGACCAACAACCAACCTTATCTGCAAGCTATACAACAACAAGCGTAACCTGACATCACTGCTATCAAGCATCAAAGTCAATGAGTTTGCTGAATTGCTATTTGCCGAGAGAAAAGCGAACTGCATTCTTAACGGAAACAAGTTAAAGTTTTTCTATATTGAATGGACTACGACCGTTTCCATTTTGAAAAACACTATTTTAGGGACTGCCATTATGGCAGAGCCACTCTACCCCCTATTCTGCCCAACTTATGAAGTTGCTAGAGATACAAACGTTCAAGAAAGCTTGTACGAGAAAGCACTCACGTATGTTCCTTTGACCATTTCAGATGAAGCAGCTTTTGTTCAGTTTAGGCGAGCGATAGATGGTGATATATCAATAGTCTCAGATTGCTGCGTAAAAACTTGCCAACAAGAAATGGAGAAATTAACCCGCCGCGCATTGATGGGGGAAAAGGGTCATGTAATTCATGATTTCAAAAATAAAGAGCTGGATGTTCACTTCTCAACGAATGACGTGCTTGCAACTTGGAATGAATATACCTATAGAATAAATGAAACTGGAATTTTTAAATGCATTCCACCTAATGAACTGATCGATATAATCAAGCCCTTAGGTGCATTCACTCTTTTCCCATACCTGATACTTATGGTAGAACAACACGCTTTCATCACTCCGACGTGGTTTACGGACTTTGAGCTTTACAACAAAAAAGGCCAAATGACTGGCTTCACGCAGTCGGGTGATAAATATATAGCGACAAGTTTTAAACCTAGAAGCAAGCCTAAAGCACGTCAGTCAGTTATATGTAACGATATATCCGCGCAACTTATGAAGGACATCATCGCTTTAACAAGTGAGGCCCGTGCTTATCTGAGATCGATCGGCGATCCCAATTGGCGATATCTGCTATTGAGTGGTGGGTTAGGATTCACTACGCCGAGCAGAATTACAAACCTGACTAAATATACTACTCGTACGATTAAAACAATTCCACTTTACATAAATCTTAGATCGAATGACTACATCGCGGAAGAAAAACGAGAAAGCCTCTGCGGTAGTTTGTCTCTTCGAGCCATGCGCGCTAGCCGAGTCATACAGATCTATCTGGAGACACTTAGTCAAGATGCTGTTGTACGCGAGTTAAGGCATAGCGAGCACAGTAGAGCTTTAATGAATGATTATCTGCCGGCTGCTGTACGCGAATTCGTAATGGAACGATGGATAAGGTTATTCCAGAACGCAATCATATATGAAGCAATGAAAGACAGCCCTTATCTACTTGAGTCGCTGGACTTCAACACTCAGGAAGAACTCGACGAATTCCTATTGAACCACAAACCACACTATCGAATTAGGCCTGAAGTCGAGAAATGTTTCTCTGATAGCTACCTGAGTGACAAGGATGGAGAGATTCCCGGTACGTATGACCGTGCCTACATTGCTCTCAATAAGCAGAAGCTTATTGTGCTGCTATCCCTCTACCTAGTGATATCTGAAGCGATGAACTCCAAATCCAAGATAACGTCTGGAGCAATGAGGTGGTACCCCATCGCTCAACTGCTTACTCAAGCAGCTAATCTGCAAAAGGAAGGGAACCTAACAGATATTTGTTCTCATAGTGTCAGAGAGCTTCTGAAACACACTGCTCCCGATATCGTCCTGGCCAAAAAAATGGAAAGTCTGGTTTATGAATGAAGCTCTACTTAACGCCGAAACTCTTTCTTCCTTTACCATCAGTGAAGAAAACTCTTTTGCTGATGCGACAGCTCTGCGGAATTTCGTTTTCTCTACAATGCCTGCGGGTTGCGCTATCACTCGCCCATATTGGTTTTCTTACGATACGACGTTTGATGGCAAAATCTGGAAAGAATATATCGTAACGGACGTTGGTAGGGTAATTACTCGAACGATAGATTTCGAAATCCAGCTCTATAACGGTAGCATGTTGACGGATTCACAAAACAAACAATTACTGGATACATTTCGTTACTGGATCGCCTACCAAGTACATCCTAGATTCACAGGTGGGAAAATCTACGACCCCGACTATGCCCACGCGACGTTAACAAAGGTTCTTCAGACTATTGATTGGATAATCATCAATGGAGAACGGTTGGAAATTTGCGAGCGGGGGCTTGCAATGATAAACGAGAACAACCTAATAACTTTCCTTGGGGACGTCTTAGATAAGCCTACGAGTGAGTCAATCTACCAATATTCAGGAAAAATGTCTGATTGGATAAAAGGAAAAATTAACGAAATTACAGATAAAGACATTGAGCGAGAAACCAGCAAACATCCTGAAATTAATTATCTGCCACCTAAAGAAGACATGCAACTGTCTCTTAGCGAAGACGAATTGATTAAAGCTAGAGTTTGGTTTTTCAAACATAATTTTTATTATTACGAGCGCAACGCGTACGTGCTTCGTTCAAGCCCGATAATAGCGATCCTGTATGAAAACACTCTAAACGGCAGCAAGATAAAGCCACTCCAATTCGAGGAATTGAACGTAGGAGAGGCTTTTGACAAAACAGAATATCCTCAAGTTGAAATTCGATCTTCTAAAGGTGAAGGCGTTTCTTATCGCATACTCAACATATATATAGCAATATGGAAGCGTTTACCGGCCATTTCGGAGATCGATTGCGATATTGATCGTAAAGCCATTCTAGGCTTGACTAAAGGAAGAGTGTTGACTGGACGAATTCTTGCTCCTGAGGGACGCTATCGTACAGCCCCCATAGAAGTGGTGCTCGATGCGTTGAGAGGCAGTATCGAATTTACCATCAAGTACGGCGATATTATTCTTGAAGAAGTTTTCAACACCTTAGAAATGAGGTCGAAAGGTGGAGAAACAATAAGATCAATTTTCAATGCTAATGGACTTACAACTGGCATCATTTCATCTAGAGCTGCCGAGTTAGGCGTTACTCATTGGTCAATATCGAGGCAGGATCCTGAGTTTTATAAAAAGGTAAGAAATAACAACGGGCTGGCGGAGATGTTTCAAGTACTCACAGGCTCCATTCAGATCTTCGTCGGCGCGGTAATGGCGAGGCGTCGCGACGAAATGGTCGATTTAGATAGTGCCACATGTATCTTCCCACAGAGTGATCCATCTTTACCCGTCAACTCCAAAGTTCCTTACTATCTTGTATTTTTTGGCAATAAAACTGGGGCCGCGGGAGAACGTGAAATCTTGAAGCGCCCGATTCCGTTAAAAGCAGCAATTTTCCTGAGAAAACTCAGTGCATTCAATGAGCGCCTGATCAGCATTGGCGTTCTGAAGTCTGGATGCACATTATTTCAAAACGTCAGCAGACTGGATGGCTCCGTAAACTCGCTGTCGCGGACATCGCACTATAACAACTTTAACATCGCATGCGACTATTTCGAGTTAGCGACGACCACGATCAAAAACAAAGGCGTAAGGCGCTACTACATTCGCCAACACCAGCTCAGACGTTTTTTTGCACTGGCATTTTTCTGGGGTACTGACAACCACGACCTTGAGACATTGAGTTATATGTTAGGGCACACAGACGCTCGGCAATTCTACCGGTATGTAACAGAGTCGGTGAGTGGTCGCGTGCTTAGGGAGGCCAAGGCCAATAGGATTCAAGGCAGCCTCGACAAAGGGGCTAATGACATTGAAGGGCTCTATCTCCTCAAGGATATGCTTCGAGAAACCTACAATGCCAAACAAGTTCATTTGAAGACTTACGACGAGGTTTTTAGCAGCGTCCAGCCGCTGAATGATATGAACCTCGTAACGACTAACGTCCCGTTTGAAGAATACATGAAATCTAACTCATTCGAGGGCGATATCATAGACTTTCTCGACAAGGGCAGGATCACTTTAGAACCCGAGTTCATGGACTTCATCGACATCAATGGCAACCATGCCTGCAAGATACACCTTGTGCTTATGGTTAAGGATATCGAATGAAAATTCATGAACGGACAGTGGCGTCAATTGAGTCTAAATATGCACTATTGAAGGCATTGCAAAAAAGCGACGATTTGAACTCGATTAATCCTGCTGTATTGGGATCTTTAGAGTCGCAGGGAGATTTTGCAGCTTTCCGATCTGAAGACTTAGGCCTAACGAGGCTAACCCTCAATGCATTCATACGCGCATCGAACATCTTAATTCACGGTGGTTTTTACACTGTGGATTCATTGCGAAAAGAGGTGCTCCGTCGGAGCAAGGTGGTTCCTAAAAAATCTAGAGAACGGTCTGACACCCGAGCGTCGCTGCTCCTTAAAATTAAATATCTTGAGGAACAATTGCTCATGGCACAAGAGAGCCAGATGCAATTGACCTATGTGATATGTGAATTACGCAATAAATACCTAAGCATCGCATCAATCAAGCCTGAGTCAGTAAGGGCTCGATATGAGCAGGATATTGGCGAAATCTACGCAACGCTAGCAGGCTTGGATCTGAACATTCTGGACTAATCAGAAGATGGACGATCGAATGAGTTTGAATGGATCAATGGCGATCAGATTATTAATTAATAGTACACAATACTCACAAAGCGGCTGACATAATGGAAAAGCCTCCCAAAGTCGTCACCATACTTTCGCCTAGCATGAGACTTCCCGACACAGTCACCCTTGCCGGCAGACTGACATTGCGGGCGGCTCCAGAGCTACCGTTCATTAGTTATCCAGACGGTCGCAGTTGTCCATTCGCGAATATGTATGTGCTTAGACTCTACAATGAGAATTTCTCACTCATCAATGATGGAGGTACTGTTTCCGAATATGCTTACGAAATTAGCCACATTATACGGTTTGCCTTCGATAACAAAATTTCACTTTTTGAAATAAGCGATTTAAGATTCAAGCAGTTTCGAAATTGGTTGGAAGCGAAGAAAAAAAACGGAGTACGAAAAACTGGCACAAGACAAGTAATAAAAATTATGACTCGAACCTTAGATTTTTTGAGCTTTATAGGCGTGAGTATAGGCAATGATTTATACGTTAGTCCAAATGGCTTGCTTAGGGGAACTAAAGTAATCAAAGAAGTCAGGGGACCAAACAAAAATCCAAATGCACCTCCAACAACGATAGTGGGTTGGACTCATTTGCACATTCCTATTGATGATGGTAGAGAGGGACGAGGCGAACCTATCGGAGACGATGCACTCGATGCATTAAAATTTCAAGCAGCATCGAAGTTATGCCCATTTCTAAAACGTCGCACCGAGTTGATGCTTATGTTTTACGAACACCTTGGAGGACGAAGAGGGGAAGTTGTCAACCTTCAAATCTCAGATATCGAATCAGCCCTTGAAAGTGGGGAATTCATGACCAACTTGATGATGTCATCATACAAGGGGGCTAGGGGAAAAACGAGAGAAGTACCTGTTTTTCGCTTTGTGTTGGAAGAAGCAATGGAGTTCGTAAAGACTCAACGTAAAATTGTAATGGACAGTAATTGGAAAGGCGATAAAGACCACGGCTTTTTATTTGTTAGCGTACGTACAGGAAAACCGTTGTCCACCAACTACATTACTAATATTTTTCAGGAGCTGCGTAAAAAATCAGGAATTGAGGAAAAAGCACATGCTCATCAACTTCGCCACCTGGCGATCACACGGTGGTATTGGGCCCTACTCATGAAAGATTACGCGAAAAAAGGGGGAGCTACATACGCCCAGTCGTCTGGAGCTGTACGAATAAGAACGTTAAAATTAATGCAGTTTGCTGGGCACATTGACGAAAGGTCGGCTTACCGATACGTACACGATAACGATAAGAAAGCGGCTGACATGACTGTCAAAGAACTAATATTAGAAAATGAAGAATTACTTCACGTTTATAAGACGACATTAATTTCTGTTCTTTCTGAGATTGATGCAATGAGCGGACTACCGGTCGATATAGAGAGGATCAAAACCAGGATTGCTGCATTGCTTTCCATCGACAATGAAATGAACAGCTCTTCGTGAGGAGAGTTATTCCTGAAGAGACATGGTTCCGCGACACCGAGGCGAAGAGGTATGAAGCCAAGAAGATCAAAGGCGCTATTACCACCGATTTCGTTTTGAGCGCGGAGATAGTCGTGATCACACTGAACGTCGTGTCAGAGGCTCCTAAGCCCTCCCCTACGCCCCGTACCGCTTGCGCGAAGATGCCACGAGTGGTGGTCTTGACCATACGCAGGCCTAGGTCGTCTATCCGGACAATACCAGCGACCAAGCCGTAAACACCAAACGTGACCAGTAGGGCTATCAGGCTAAGCGTAGCGACTTGCTGAAGGAATGGCGCTTCAGAGACAACATTCAACGTGATGACTACGATTTCAGCGCTCAACACGAAATCCGTGGTGATTGCGCCTTTAATCTTCTTGGCTTCATACCTCTTCGCCTCTTCTTCGCTGAGCACCTTCACCTTGCGCGTGCCGTCCCCTTTGTCCTTAGGAGCTAGCTTCTCAATCAACGACTCGATGCCCTCATAACAGAGGTATATGCCGCCGATAACCAGAAGGCCGTGCACGATAACTGGGGAGATGTAATTCAGCCCAAGCGCCAGGGGAACCAGGATGGCCTTGTTAACAAGCGATCCCTTGAGTACGGCCCACACCACCGGCAACTCACGATCAGCCTTGAGTTCAACCACCTTCTCAGCGTTCACCGCCAAGTCATCGGTGAGTACGCTTGCCGTCTTCTTCGCGGCCACCTTGCTCATCACCGAAATGTCGTCCAGCAGCGTTGCTATGTCGTCGAATAATGCAAAAAAACTGCTCGCCATCGGTTAACTCCTTGGGTTCACTCCCTAGACATCGGTGACGTCTCGACGTTCTCATCAGCTTGCAGTGGTGGACGTAGGACTCGATGTGCAACTGCGTCTCGGCTCTCAGTGACGTTCGTACAAATTCGCAGACCAATATCTTACGAACGACCGCTTTTGAGCTATTCACACTGGGGATCCGCAATCCAAATTGCCAGACGAAAAAATGAATTCGGCTTTTCAGTGTGCGTGGTTGGTTACTTTGCCGTACGTGGTCTAGCATGGCGCTACTAATCGCCCATAATTACGGATATCCGAGTTTCAGGAGTCCATCGTTGAAAGGGCCTACAACAACTAAGGCGCGAAGGCCCCTACTACAATTATGAAAATTGATTACGTCGAACTTAAAAAGTACAGAAACTTCGCGGACGCGCACATAAATTTTGCCAAGAACAGTCTGGTGATCGGAAGCAACGACGTTGGCAAAACAAACATGATTCATGCGTTGCGACTCTTACTGGACAAGAGCCTATCGGACGCAGATATCGAACCTTCGACACGCGATTTCCATTGCGCGCAGGATGGCACTCAGGCCGACTCCTTTTCCATTCGTATTGCATTCTCTGAAGTGACCCAGGACGCTGTACTTTCCCAGCTAAAGGGCCTTGTCAGCGCTAGTGGTCACTTTTTCCTTGAATTTCGCGCCTACAGTGCGGACCACAGCTACGAGATCGCTGCCGGCCATGACCTCGCTAACATGGAGGTTATTCCTAGCCGCTATTATCTGAAGTATCTGCACCTAAAATACATCCATTCCCAGCGGGATCTGCTGCGATATATCCGCTCGGAAAAAAAGCACCTACTGCGTCTCGCGCAGGCTGCGCGTGACCAGACGCAGACTGACGCAGACACTACGCAACTGGTGGCGCTCAGCGAGCTGCTGGAATCCGTGAATAAAGGGGTGAAGAACCTGCACTACGTTGCGGAAGCGACCAAAGATCTGAACGACGAATTGAAGGCGCTCTCCCACCATCACGCTGGCTACAACGTGTCTCTAGATACCGGTGCGATCGGCATTGAGCAGTTCATCGAACAGCTGGAGCTGGGCGCAAGCACCAACGGCTCGCGCGTGATGCTCGGGGGCGATGGTCGCAACAATCAGATCCTCCTGGCCTTGTGGAAGGCCAAGAGCGTGCTGGAGTACGATCAGCACAGCGAGGTGGTGATCTACTGCGTCGAGGAGCCCGAGGCGCACCTGCACCCACACCAGCAACGCAAGCTCGCGAGCTACCTCATCAGCGCACTGCCCGGCCAGACAATTGTTACTTCGCATTCTCCGCAGATCGCTGCAAGCTACCGACCGGACTCGATTGTGCGCCTCCTGCGTGAAAACGGAGCCTCCCGCGCGGCAAATCATGGATGCTCCAATTGCATTGACAATGCATGGACAGGGCTAGGCTATCGAATGAGCATTCTTCCAGCGGAAGCATTCTTTGCCTCGGCAGTCATGTTGGTCGAGGGGCCATCGGAAATGCTTTTTTACAACGCCCTAGCACGAGCGCATAGCATCGATCTTGATCAGAGCAACGTGTCCCTGCTTTCTGTTGATGGCGTGTCGTTCGAGGTTTACAGGCGCGTGTTGAATGCGCTGGAAATTCCATGGTCCATGCGGACCGACAACGACATCTCGAATATCTCGCTTGGCCCCCAAGGGGCGCAAGTGACTTGGCGCCAAGTGGCGGGCATCAATCGCGCTCTGGCGATGGCTGGCCTACCTCCCCAGCCACATCGCCCAGTGCCTTACGATCAAGCCGCCTCTTTGGCAGATGGCAACTGGCACGCGGTAAGTGCTGCCGCAGCCCCTTCAGGGATCTTTCTCTCGCGGATCGATCTAGAGCACGACATAGCAACCGAACTCCCGACGCTACTAACTGGGTTTAAAGGCCATCAGTTGGCTGAAGCTGTCACTTACCTACAAGGCAAAAAAGCCATCCGCATGCAGCAGTTCATTGAGCACTGCGGTGCTCTGCTCCGTGCCCCAGAAGATGGCCATCTGTTAAAACCGCTCATTCATTGTATTAACGCAGCTGCGCAGGCCTAGAAATGACTGTTTTTACGCCTAGCTTGGAACAAACCCAAGCCATTCAATGCGAGGGCGACATGGTTATCGTCGCCCGCCCCGGAAGCGGAAAAACCAGCGTCCTGTCATGCAAGGTCCGAAATTTGGTGTCCGAACTGCGCCCCTATCAGGGCATCATCGCCATTTCCTTCACGAACAAAGCGAGCGATGAGTTGGAACGCCGATGCAAGGCAGACGCCTTCGACGTTAAAAGCTCTTTCTTCGGCACGATCGACGATTTTTGCCTACGCGAAATCGTTTTTCCGTTCGCGCGACAGTTGATGCCTATGGCCGCTGAATTGGAAACGGTCAAGGTTGGAGAGCTACCTGAATCGGTGAGGCGCATGCTGCCGGCAACACCAATTCAGAACGGGTCCGTTGCAAACACGGCCGAGTTTCTACCGTTCTTGCAGGAGGCACTCGCACAGGGGTTCGTCCCCCTGGAGGCCGTGGGTATGCTCGCCAGCCATGTGATCGACCAGTCCCTTGCCTGCCAGAAATACCTCACGGCAAGGTATTGCGGCGTGTTTATCGATGAGTACCAAGACAGCGGGTACTTCCAACACCAACTCTTTTTGAAGCTCAAGACTCTGGGGTTAACCGCCGTTGCAGTCGGCGACGGTGACCAGTCCATTTATGTTTTCGCGCATAAGGATCCGCGCTACCTCCTAGCACTTACGGTTCCGGGCAGCGGCTTTGCCTACTTCGCCATCACCACCAACTTTCGCAGTCATCCATCCATTAGCGACTTTGCACTTCGCCTGCTCAACCCAAATCACCCGATCGCGCCGACGAACGAAATGCGGGTGTTTATTAAGACGATCGATGGGAACCAGCGTGCAATGGGTACTTGGTTAGAAACAGCCATTCCTCATCTCATGCAACACTTTCAAGTGGAGTCGGCCGGAAGGGTCGCCATTCTGTGCCGACATCAGCACTCGGCTAGATTGATTGCTGACCACTTGAATCTTGCCCACCATCTTGTCGAGGTGCCCCCCTTCGAAACCACACCGTCGGCCGAGGCTAGCATTTACTCGGATCTGCTGAATTTGCGCTACGACCAACAGCTGACCGCCGAAACACTGATTGAGCGCGCCGGTGCGCTCAAGCTTGCCTCTCAAGAGCGACGTGCACTCCGCCGGGCGATTCTAAGTTGCCGGTCTTGCGTAGAAGGCGACCTGGTGACGACCGTACTCGACGCGGCCATACGTTTAACGGGGCGGCAGTCCTCGCCAGCGGGCACCATGGAACTTAGGGCTATCTGCGCGGATGCCGACAAGCTCCGCAGGTTTCAAAGCCCAAGTCGCGATGCCGTTCAGATCATGACGCTGCACAAGGCGAAAGGGCTGGAATTCGACATCGTTTTCCATGCCGACCTTTACGATCACGTAATCCCGGCTCGCCTTTATCCTCCGAATACGTTTCAGGTTATCTTTGCGAATGAAATTCAGTGCCTAAATCTGCATTACGTGGGTATTACACGGGCAATTAAGGCTTGTGTGTTAATGACGTCGACCTCTCGCATCAATGGACAAGGGGAGGTTAAAAACGGTGCTCCATCACAGTTCATTGGGAGGAACGGGACTAGCGCAATATCCATTCCTTGGTAACGTCAAAGATGGGGCAATCCAGTACGCTGCTGAGGAGCAATAGGTTTTTATCGAACCCTGGGACGATTTCGGTAATGCGGCCGATAACGCCCCGGCGCGTTGTTAGCCATCGACCGCAACGAGGTGTTTACTTAGATGACACGTGATGATGAAGGTGTATTGACGTCTACTCTAAGACTCAAAGCAGGCATCATGAACATTAAGCAGCTTCAAGCCGACATAGAAGAACATTTTCAGCTATTTGAACGTGTTCCGCTCAGAGCTGCTTGGCAGAGGCACGACGCAAAGATTTGTTTGCTTTGGACAGGTGCAATTCTGATAGCGCTTTTATGGGGCCTGGTAACTGTTCCTAACGTAATGCTCACTGATTTCATCCCTACCCTACTACCGATATTGATGATCACGATGATATGCGCTGTTCACATGGGAGAAGTATCCTCACAGGTGCGCGCAACACGCCTCGGAGCTGGCCCTACCACTTCCTTGATTGAACGATTGCACTTAAAGCAACAATGGCTGTGCGCCCGTTATGACTGCACACCCGACAAGCTTGTGGACAAAGCACGGGAGATCAGACTCCTCTGGGAGGAGCGCGAGGAGATCCGGAATTTGGCTAGCAACGACACGATGGGGCCACGCTTCGCTGCGTTCTTGAAACTTCCCGACCCCGCGAGATTTCTAGGATTGCTGACTGCTATTTTCGCGATTTTCGCCACTGTAGTAACACTCGGCAGCAACATCGATTCGTTTTTCGAAGCTCTGCAAGATTGGAAAACGATTGTGGCCAACATTCTGATTGCCACCGCTCTGTGCGCCGAACTGATCCTTCTGTGGATTATGGTCACTGGGATGGTGGGTCAAATTGGCCCTTCTATTCTGGAGCAAGCTGGTCTGCTACCACTCAGTAGCCGTCGAGTGTATCGCTATCTATTCGCGATGCACATTGCAAGTGAACCGATCACGCCGTTTGGTAAGAAGTTGCCTTTATTTTTAAAAGCAGTATCACTTTTATTCGTCCCTATTCCCTCTCTATGGACGAAAGCGCGAGCCCGCGTGCTGAGTCAAATTAGCAGGTAATTAGAGTAAAGCTCCAGCGTCGACCAGACGACTCAAGCCTTCAAAACATCGCCCTTTGAACCTTCAGTTTCCGGGCTCCTGGCCGACGTAAATCCTACAATCATCAATCCTCTTCGGATCGGCTCATCATGGATAAACGCGCGCCCTCGGATGTTTTGCTTTCAAGTACGGTCACCGTCGCCGACTACCGTGCTTTCAAACGAGCAAAGGACAAGGTAAGAATCGCTGATTTCGTGTACCAACGATTTCAGGAGCGCTATCTCAAGCCCTTCGAGTCTAAGGAGCATAAGCACGGTTTTGCGATGATGGCGTGTGCGTGCCTGATGATCGAAACGCTAGAGGCTTTCTGGACTGGCTCCGCGAAGTCGGGTCTTAGCGGAGTTGCTTTCAGTCATTTCTTCGACCGTGTTGATCATTTTTCATCCCTGCGAGAGCACGGCAGACTTTTCTACAAGCACGTCCGTTGCGGAGTCATGCACCAAGGCGAAACAACCGGAGGGTGGCGAATTCGAAGGGATACGTCTCAACTGTTTGACGCGGAAAACTTGGTGATCGATGCCACACGATTTCTATCTGCGCTCGAAGAATCGCTTCGCGAGTATTGTGATTTGCTCAAGGCGTCGCCTTGGGAAAGCGAGGTTTGGAGCCGTCTCCAGATGAAAATGAGGTTTATCTGCGCGGGCGCTTTGGTACCGCCTGAGTATCTGGATGTGCCAGTAGCGTCCTAATGCGTTCGCACCACTGGCCGATGGTTCGCCGAAGGAAGAGTGGCCGAGCGGCTCATCCATTCATCCCCTTGAAGCCCTGCTCCCCCGGCGGGACACTAAACTCGTATGAACAAGGGGGAGGAAGCCCATGACCCGAAAAAAATCACAGATACGACCTGAAGACCCAAGGGTTAAGCCGCGCACGGGCTCATCGAGCCAGGTCCATTCTGTAGCGCCATTGAAGCCTACGAAGTTTTCCCTGGAGAGCCTGCTAGCAGAAACTCCCGAGAACAATCGAGACGAAGCCTGGGAAAAAATGGCACCGGAGGGAAAGGAATTTTAGCTCGATAGGATGACAGCCCTGTGGAGCCTTCGGCATCCAATTCGCCAGATCCGTCCGATGCGCGAGCGACCCTGTAGGCAGACGAAATCTGTTCATGAGATCGGCTCAGAACCCATCTGTAAAGAAACCCCATTTACCGACCAATTCATCTATTGCGAGCGAAATCCTCGACTCAGCTATCAGCTCCGCAGGCGTGTAACTCAACGCCACCGCGACCGCCATAGCAAACTCATTCAGCTCTCCTGGTTCGAATGGCCAGACTTGAAGTTTCATCAGCGTCGAGTCGTTGTGACTGTATTCTTCAACAACCTCTATCGTGCCCTCCAAAAGTCGATAATTCGTGAGCGATATGGCCATGGTTTTTTGAGGGTAGTCCGCCAACCGCGTGCGCGAATCCAAAAACGTGTCCCCAGCTTCGGCTAGTGCGGGATGGCTGAAAGCACGGACGCACACTGATACCAATCGAGGCGACGATACGAGGCTCCTAACGTGGCGTAAGTCCACAAGCCCTTGATTGAATTCCCATTCCAATTCACCGCGCAAATGATTCTCTAGGTTTGGGTGGGTAGCCATCACCACACAAGTCGCGCGAACCAGTTGCGAAGTCAAACGCCAACCCCATATTCAAGCCGTTTGAGCATCAGGTAAATCGCCTGGCACCCCTCCTCCGTTGCCAGCAACTCGCACGGTCGCCGACCAGCAAAAGCGGTGCGTTCTTGCTGTACCCAAAGCACTGCACCTTCTCCGAAAAACGACAAAATCGCGTCTACGGCTTCTACATAGCTTGCGATGTAATTGTCGTTATTCTTAACGTTTTTAACCCTAGCTATTTTTCCCGCCGCTGAATGTTGGCTACAGCGAGCCTGAAGCCAACCATCAACACTTATAACCCCACCTGGCATCCCGCACATCTCACAAACACTACCTGATACCACCTCCGCGATCTCGAAAGCGGCACCGATGCTCTCGTCACCTCCGCGATGGTAGATCCTGAGCTGACCGAACTTTTCTTTCACCTGCGTGACCTCCACGTCGAGCGCGCTCATCGGGGCACGTCGCTGAACAAGCCACAAAGTTGCTTGGATCAGATCACCCCAACCGTCATTGCATTCAAAACCGAAGATTGCATCTCCGCAGTTGTCTTTCGGAAAAAGCAGAGAGCGGTACTGAGCTGCAAGAATCCTTTCGATTAAATTATTCATTGCCCATTGCCCGCTTTGACCACAACGGGACGCGGGTCTGACCTAGTAATTTTGATGGATACACCTGTCCGTCCATCAGCTCGTAGCAGACCCGCTCGTCCACTTCCTGAATCTCCCGAATTGGCTCCATCAGCCATTTACCCTTTTGGTTCAGCCAAGGGGGCGATACGAGCTGAACTTCATGAATGAACTGCCCGGGCGTATCTCTTGAGGCCAAATCCAAGAGGAATTGTACTTTCGAAATCATGAACTGCTGCTGTGAAGAACCCTCCTCGCCTGCTACTTCATATGTGACAAAAAACCACTCGTCATTTGACGTTTGCGAGATGTACTTCCAGCGGCGTGCGCCTTCCTCAAGCACGAAGAAAGGATTTTGCACACGTGCTTGCTCGTGAGTTTCAAACATGTTAAATCTCCAGTAACTTTTAACAGCGTACTATAGTACGCTGCTAAACGCAGCTCAATGTGGCTATATACTCCCTTTTGGGGGTAGCCGTGTGAGCGATCTGAACGCCGCTTTTGCGCAAGCTTTGCGAGACATGAGGCACAAGGCCGATCTGTCTCAGACTGATTTTCCGCCCATGGTCAGCCGAGAGCACGTCAGCTTGATGGAGCGGGGAATGCGATCACCCAGCTTGAATACGATTGATGACCTGGCCCATGTCATGGGCATTTCGCCTTTGACACTGGTGCTCCAGTGTTACCTACACCGAGATCCGAGCACTACTTTTGATGCGCTGATTTCAAGAGCGGCGCGCGAAATCAGGACAGAAATGATCCATGACGGGCTCAAAAACGATGGGGATAGCTAGGCGCTCAGCGCGCCAAAACGTTGTGTTTGGAGTGGGCTAAGGCCCATGGCAGTGCAAGCCGTTCGCTTAAGGCATGGAAAAAAACGGACAATATGCGCGTGAGAACACAGGAGAAGACTCCTGCTTCCTGCCTACAACCTTCATACACCCAAACGAGCTGTCAACCTCAGCATTAATGGTGACTTGCTCAACAAAGCCAAGGAGTTAGATATCAACCTCTCTGCAACTTTAGAGCAGGCCCTGGTTGAGGTTGTTAAACAGAATCAGAGAAACCAATGGCTGGAAGAGAATCGCGAGGCCATAAATGCCTACAACGAATATGTCAAAACCAACGGGGTGTTCAGCGACGACGTACGGAGCTTCTGACCCTTCATAAGAACGAAAATTTTCCGCAAGGTGCATACTCAGAATGATGAAGCGCACAGCATCAGGTAAAACTATGCGCTCCAAAATTTCAAAACCTTAAGCTAAAGGGCTTGCCTCGCCGAGCCCTATTTTCTTGCTACAGAAAGATTACTTCTTGAGCCACGACTCGACGGTCGCAGACCCATGCTCAGATTTCCACTGCTTCAAAATCTTGTGGTTGCCACCTTTGGTTTCAACGCGCTCACCCGTTTGTGGATGTTCGTAGATTTTCACCTCGCGCGCTCTCCGAGTTCCAGCTTTCGTAGCATCAGCGGTAGCGGCAGCGCCAGCCCCCCGACGTGCGCTTTTTGGGTCCAAAAGGTTAACGACGTCCTTGAGACTGAAGCCATATTTCGCAAGTAAATCGCGAAGCTTCGTTTCAAATTCAATTTCTTTTTTCAGCCCGGCGTCACCCTTCAGTGCTTCAAGGGCCTCTAACTGCTCGGCCAAATGTTTTTCTAACTGACGATATTCTGCAAGCTTGGACATGTAATGCTCCTCAGGTCGAATGGTGACTGCTAGTCAAGTTTGCTTTCGCGCAACGTGAAAGCTGCTCCAGCCAAGTGGTGAAGGTAATCTAGCAGGTCTTGCACGGCTCATTACTGCATCTATCCTGAGCACCGCCCGATACCGGAGACTGCGCTCTGAACAAACAAAGGCAAAATGGAAACCCGCAAGTCGCTTTCAGTTGATGTTATCTAAATGACTGTGGCGAGATTGGAAAATTCCCATCCGACCTTTCTATGCGAGCGAACCGCTTAACTGGTTTCGGCCATTGCCCCTGACGATATACAGCTTTTTCACTACCTTGCTTGGTACTCAACAATGCATCAATAATGTTTTGAGGGGCCCTGTCGCAGCTGCTGGTTGAAACGAGAATTGAAGGCGATGCGAGCAAAGTAGTTAAACAGATTCAATCGAAACCAGTTCGAAGTACTTAAACTTGCGTTTCTTCGCTTCCGCCTTCGCTTCCTGCTCAGCAATGAGGCTACTCAGCGTGCTCGCCTCGTAAACAAGCGTCTCGGCTTTGCCCTCAAATTCTAACGTCACACGGAGCGTTACCCTCAGCTTCGGTGAGCGAGAAGTCGGTGCTCGCCGGGCTTTCGAAACGTGCTGCTGATCTGACGTAACCCGCAGGTCAAGAGCTTCCGGTATGGCCTCATTGTTCGTCGTGCCGAAAAGCGCTTTGCGCATTTCTTCTTCGCTCAGATTCTCGTTCATGCAGATGTCTCGTTTGCTTTGGCTGGATGACCAGTAGTAAATGGTGAAAACTCAGGACCGTATCGCTGCCTTCAGAAGTGGCAGCCCAATTGATCGGACTTGTTCGACGCATTCTAACTGAACCACTGAGGCGACTTGATGGCGGGCAAAAAATCACAACGTAAGAAACGCTAGGAGATATTCTCTTTTGCTAGGCTTCGTTTCACCGGCACGGTGCCCGCCCGTGTGGCCCGTTCATATTTCAGAATCACGGATGAACAATGGCCTTATTCTCTCAAGATCAACTTGAAGCAATCGCAAATGCCTTAGGTGACACAGAAACGGGCCTCACTGGTCCTGAAATAGAGCTTTTCTTTGCTTCGGCCAGAATGAACGACCCGGGCAAAATCACAAAACGCATCAGGATTTATATCGCGTTTGTTGAAAGCCAAAATGCCAAGCGTAACCGCACTCACGTGTTGGAATTTATACGCCTCGCCATGAAACCAGCCCGATATAGTCGATCTCCAGAACGCTTCGAGCCGATGCGCGCACTCGTCAACCAAGCTCTGGCGTTCGCCTCACTCATGGTGGATCAAGCGGGTAATCTTATTTCAGCAGAGGCGGTGCAGACCCTACCTGAGGCTCAGCGCAGAGCGCGCGATCTGCGTGCGGACCTTGAAAGTCGAGGAGTCCATCCCGACGTTCTGAGGTTTTGTCGCTCGGAACTGTTAGCGGACAACTACTTCCACGCTGTCCAGGAAGCCGTGAAGAGCGTTGCAGCAAAGATGAGGGAGCGCACAGGCCTCACCGATGACGGAGCACCGTTGGTAGATCGCGTGCTAGTGGGGCACTGTTAATTTATCGGAGATGGCAAACTCGTTTTAGAGTGGCTGAAAGCGAAATGACAAAAGAGACGGCACGTTACATCTTGATCACAGGCGCGGCAGGTACCGGCACCTCGACCTTAGCGGATTCTTTAGCAAAGGAACTGAGCACAACTCACCTGGAAGCAGATGATTTTTTGTGGCTGCCGAGTAACCCGCCATATCAGCATCTGGCAGACAAAACGCAGCGAGGAGAGCGCTTGCTACAAGAAATGCGCTCTCATGGCCGTGCCGTGGTTGCCGGATCAGTAATGGGCTGGGGTCAACCGCTTGAGAATGAATTTGATCTTGTGGTGTTCCTTTATCTTCCTGTTGAACTCAGGCTAGAGAGATTAAAACGTCGAGAGGTAAAACGCTTCGGTCAAGCAAGACCGGAGTTTCTGGCTTGGGCAGCTCAGTATGATGAGGGAGGCGTCCCTGGACGGAGCTTGGCCAGGCATCAGGAGTGGCTGTCTGTGCTTACTTGTGCTGTCTTAAAGCTTGAGGGGGACATGTCCGTTACTGATCGGGTACAGCAAATACTGGATGCAGTCGACGGGCTGAACCACACACCGTCGGTCATGTGAACGTGTGTTGGCTATACGCTTACCAATTAGGGTCAGACCACGATATTGATGTTGCTGAGCGTCAGCTTTTGGACCGGAATCGGTCATTTCGACCGGCCACTACTGGCCGATAGCGTAGATGACGGGAACGTTCTTGCTCTGTGAGCCCGCTTGGGTCAATAACGGCCACATAGGTAGTTGCTACACTTCCTCCCCAGTCAAAATAGTCGAAGCAAATAGGAGCTAAAGCCGCATCATCGGGAGTGGACTGAATGGATGGGTAAGCAGCCGCTTCACAGACAATTTTAGAAGACGAAGGTGAAACCCCTCATCTGGGAAATAATCAAATACCAATCGGCGCTGGGTCTTCGCGATGCCAAATGCGAGCAAACCGTGTGTTACGTCCACCCAATCAGCTTTTCTGAAGATCTCTACCAGTCCTTGCGGGTCGCCCTTACTGCGCAAGATCTTATGATGACTCTGAATCATAGCGATGATCTCCTCGCTCCAGCCATGACGACCGGTTTTCTCAAGGAAATCCTTGGCTAGGCTTTCAGACGGAGCCAAATAGTCGAATGTCTTGTGAGTCCAGATACCGAGGTCATGAAAAGCGCCGGCGATGGCGACTTTCTCAAGCTCCGCCGCATTAAGCAGATTCAGCAAAGAGCAAAAATTGATCATGCGGTATACGTGATTTCGATAGGCCAAAAAGTCCGAGCCTAACGCCATGTGGTTCCGTTGAAGAAGATCGTCTAGCAGTTCGATTTTGGTGATCATCCTCCCTCCTTTCGTGCCTCGATTCGGTATTCAGCATACTCAGTATTTAGTAGCGCCGTGTCATCCGGTGATAGCACCAATCTTGTGAATATGGCGCTCAGTTCTAAAGGAGTAATGGCTTGTATACGGTCCAGCCTGATTTCACGCACCGCCTCCGCGAAACCGAGACATAAGAATTCTTCGCAATGCTGGTTGGTTCTTATCATTAACGCCAAGGCTGCGAACTGGCTCCCCTCCGTCAGCTCTACCAGAACACGGTAGTGATGCCTGCACGTGATCGCTAAATACTCATGCAGCTCACGATTAATTGGCTCGTACGCGCTTCCCGAAAGCTGGTTCAATATCATCAAATCTCATCCTTGAAGGTTGGACATCAGAAGCAGTCGTCGAAGGTTTATTAATTAAATAAGGAGGGAGTCTCGATCAACCTGAACCTGATAAGCAGGTTGAAAAGCATTAGCTCCGGCCACGCTTTTGCATTCAACGCCCCGCCCACCACGATACGTGTCTGCTAGTAGCGAGCCGCGTCACGCGGTACCGGCTAGTCGGTGTGACCTGCGGATACTCACAACTTGCGCGGCCGCGCCTGCCAGGTAAATCAGGAAACAGCCCCCGACCAGCATCTTGAGTGTTGGGTCTTCCGGACCAGCAAAAACTGGGTGGCCCACGGGCACTCTCGTTCCCGTCTCAGTGAGACCGGGGATGAAGTGGAAGAAGAAAGTCAGTGAGTAACCCAAAACGGCAATGTACCGCGAAAGGCCACGCTGGCTGGCGCGGATCTCTGCCAAGTAGGCGATGGCCAACACGATTAGTGTTGTGATCGACAGGACATGCGGAGCGCCAAAACCTCCGTGGTGAAAGATAAACAGCCCAGTGATACTGGTTGCTACGGTGAACCACACATAGATTCGCCCCGATCGTGTGCGAAAGCTGATTTCGCCGTGACTCAGGAGCGTAACAATTGCCCCTGCCACCGCTATCAGGGCGAGGGCTGTATGCAGCATGCCGAAAGGTGTCATACCCAACATAAGAATGCCTCCAGGTAAGGCGCGTCGAAGGGACTACGCGCCGTTCCGGCTATGTGCTTCTCAGGATTTTACAAATGCCAAAAGGTCGGCATTCAGTCGTTCTTTATGGGTGTCGGTAATACCATGAGGGGCGCCTTCGTAGACGATCAATTTGCTGTTCTTGATCAGTTTGGCTGAAGCACGACCTGCCGCATCGATAGGCACGATCTGGTCATCGTCACCGTGGATAATCAGCGTTGGTACATCGAACTTTTTCAAATCTTGCGTGAAATCGGTTTCCGAGAAGGCCTTAATGCTGTCGTAAGTGTTCTTGTGCCCACCCAACATGCCTTGCATCCACCAGGCGTTGATGACCCCTTGCGATGGCTTCGCACCAGGGCGGTTGTAGCCAAAGAAAGGACCGCTCGGGATGTCGATGAATAACTGCGACCTGTCGGCTAGGAAGGCTGCGCGGATGTCATCGAA
Organism: Pseudomonas sp. T8; assembly: GCF_024610635.1. NCBI lineage: Bacteria > Pseudomonadati > Pseudomonadota > Gammaproteobacteria > Pseudomonadales > Pseudomonadaceae > Pseudomonas > Pseudomonas sp. T8. The sequence continues at coordinate 665,047 of NZ_CP102374.1, read as the reverse complement.
GACTTTAATGGGCAGGCCGCCGGGATTGGCTTCAGTCTTGACCATCAGGGGGGGGACGGAAGAAATAAGCCCGGCCTTTTTCACACGCTTGGTGCCATGACGACCAATGTATCTCGCCACCTCACCTCCTCCAGTGGAGAAACCAAACAACGTGGCATCCTTTACGTCCAGGTGATCGAGCAATTGCGCCAAGTCATCGGCATAATGGTCCATGTCGTTGCCATCCCAAGGTTGGCTGGAGCGGCCATGTCCACGGCGGTCATGCGCAATGCAACGAAAGCCGTTTAGGGCCAGGTGATACATCTGCGATTCCCAACTGTCCGCGTCCAGCGGCCAGCCATGGCTGAACACCACGACCGGGCCCTTGCCCCAATCCTTGTAATAGATTTCCACGCCATCTTTGGTGGTGAAAGTACTCATGGTCTTATCGACTCCATGGTTGTCTTGAGGGGGATTGGATTCAGATGCCTGTGCGTCCGCTTGGAAAAAATCGGGTAGCAAGGGCGCCGCTGCCAACACCACGGCACCCAAGATGAGATGACGTCGGCCTTGATCGATTTGAGACTTTGTCATGATTCCCTCGAATGAGAGATGAGCCGGTTTTATTGGATGTGGACGAGTCTGGTATTGCGGTGACCGACTGGAGCAGGCATTACGTAATCCATACTCCGCGTAACGCTTTACCCTGGATGTCAGCAGCGAAAAGAGGCGTTTCCTCTTCGTTGTGTTCATCAGCCTTTTGTTGAGCAACTTTCGTTACAGCGTCAAAGGGAATGCTGTTGGCTTGCAAAACCGCTAAGAATGCCTCGGTCGCGGTGACCTCAAAATGGTTAACGAACTCGCAAGATGACGCGTCAATCGAACTCACGCTTACCTCCCAGCAAACCTCCCACTTAGTGCGCCCAAGCGGCGAGAACGCGTCCGTCAATGACAACACTAAACAACGCTGACGCTCGGACACCTCCTCCACATAGTGTTGGACCATCAGCGTATCGCCAGGCTTCTCGACATTGATGGAGACGCGCCGACCGTCCGGCAGACGGCTGGCCCCGGCAGCAATGTGGGCCACCGAACAGGCTTGGTATTCTTCATCGCTCAGCGTGAAGAGCCATTCGCTTAAATCGATACTCTCAATGGGGGCTTTGATGACGCTTCTGCGAGTGGAGTTTGCTAGCACCTGACTGCTCATGATTAATGACCTTGTGGAAAGTTCATCTATGACATGCAGCCGATGATCCCAATGCAAAAGCCGCTGAGCTACGTAAAAACGGCAATTTAGAATCGGAGCTTCGCCGATCCATGCACTCAGTGTTTTTGCCTGTTTTACGTAGTTCAGTGCAGTGAATTAAGAGACCCTTAGCCGACCTGAAACGAGTTGAATGGCAGGTTGAAATGCAAAAGGTCCCTGTATCGACCCAACACGCAGAACACCCACAAAAACTGCGAGCCGGATGGCAAGGTGCCAAACACCAGGAAAACGTCGCCAAGGTGCTGGACCTACTGCTTGTGTATGAGGAAAAACCGATTCACCTATCCGAGTTGTGCCGCCATGCAAGCATTAGCGAGCGCACCTTGCGCTCCATTTTCAAAGAGGTATTCGGTATAGGGCCGAATCGTTACTTACACATTCGCAGGCTGCATCTGGTCCGTGCCGCACTGTCAGTAGCCAATGCCAACACGACATCCGTCAGTGATATCGCCTCGCGCTTCGGTTTTTCCGACAGTGGACGAATGGCGTCCGATTATCAGAGGCTGTTCGGGGAATACCCCCGCCAAACCCTGATTCGGACGCTGCTGTGAACGTCTCAAGCATCATGGATGCGACAACGCCTTCGTGGCCTTGAGCGATTGCGCCGGCAGCGTTCCAAAATACTGGCGGTACAGGCTGGCGAAACGGCCAAAATCCCAGACCCCAAAGCGTGCGCAAATGCTGGTGATTGTATCTTCCGAACCAGCATGACGGATGGCGTGGCGTATCCCATGCAAGCGGCGGATCATCAGATATCGATGCGGACTCATGCCGAGGTACTCGTTGAATACATTGCGTACCGTGCGTTCCGAGGCACAGGTGGCCTGACAGATGTCTTCAGTGTAAACGGACTGGATCTCCAGCGTATCCAGCAACTCCAATGCACGCTTGAGTATCTCTCTGTGATCGCGATGGTGCCGTGGTGCGGCGTGAAGCGGGTCTACGGGCAGCAGCATGCGGAAGACCACATCCATCACCTCCCGGCGCGCGGCCTCCTCAGCTTCCTCGTTGTGCAGAACCTCGGGGGCTTGGGCCTCGATGTGGAACAGACGACGTGCCAGCCACAACAATGGGCCGAGATTGCGCTGGGCGTTGCTGACGAGGTTGCGATGCAACACGCAAAAGTCGAACTCATCTTCACGTACCGACGCCCATCGGAGCACTAACTCGCAGGACATCGCCACCGTCAGCCAACTGGCCGGGCTTTTCGCGTTGATGTGGAACATGGCATTGGGCACCATCCAGCCGATTCGTCGGCGGTTGAAGAGATGGCCGTCGACCACCGTGGACTCATGCCCCGTCAGCGGTAGAAAGATGTTGAAGTAACCTGGCAGGCCGATGCCGGTGTAAACCGTGCCGGCGCCCTCGCGGCCACTCATCAGTGCTACGCCGTTCAAGTCAACGACGTTGAGTTGCCAATCGCGCTGCTGCCGCGTGCGCAGCACGTACCGGCCTTGCACCCCGTATAACGCTTCTTCGAATTCGTCGAACTCTGAACAGATCAGCTGCATCGCCCACCTCACTCAACCCATATAGTGGAAGGCAGCCTCCACGCCAAAACGGTCCAGACGATGAGCATAGACTACAAAAACGGTAGGCAGACGAACGCGCATGGCCGTCCATCTGCCCACTCGGTGCAACGGTTCAGCGGCTCAGGTACTCCGAGGTGGAGATGACTGGCGCATAACCGAAGCTCAGCGCCGCCATGAATGCCGCATGCACGTGCGCGGCGGGAACCTTGACCCCGTTGAACTCAAGGTCTAGCGTGGCGCACGCATCGTGCAACACCGTCGTGGTGTAGCCGAAATCTACGGCTGCGCGAGTCATGCCATCCACACACATGTGGCTCATGTTGCCGACTACAACCACTTCGTTGATCCCATGCCGGTCGAGGATGGCTTTCAGTTCGGTCTCACGAAACGAATTGATGAAGTGCTTGAGCACCACCGGCTCGTCCTCGCGATTCTTCGCACTGTCGTGTATTTGAGCACCCTCGCTGCCGGGGCGAAAAAAAGGCGCATTTTCGTCCTTGAATTCATGGCGGATATGGACCACCAGGTCACCCCGCTCGCGGAACCGGTCAATCACCCGAGCCGCCTGTGCGGCAGCGTCCTCGACGTGGGAAAGTGCCCATCTGCCTCCTGGAAAGTAGTCGTTCTGGATATCAACGACCACAAGTGCTTTTTTGTTCAAATCACCATTACTCATGATCTTTCTCCCGATGACAGATTGCCAAATGGGGTGGCCTGCTTACCTGCTTCCTTCTGGTCTGCTGGATGCCCCGGATTCAGTTCGTCGTTTGTAACTCCTGCGCGACCAGATTCAAGCCCAACGCTTTCGCCACACCGGCACCATAGGCCGGGTCGGCTTTCGAGCAATTGTCGATATGTCGATGCTTGATCATCACCGGCGCGTCGCCCATCGCCCGCGCTGTGTTGTCGAAAAGCTGCTGCTGCTGAAGCGGCGTCATAAGACGAAACAGGTTGCCGGGTTGCTCGAAATGGTCCTCAACGATGCTCTGATCCCAATGCCCCGCATCGCCTTCAAGCGCCAATGCCGGCTCGTGTAGTTGCCGATGGTCCTGCCACTCGCCGAAGCTGTTGGGGTAGTAAGACAATGTCGAGCCGAGGTTGCCATCGGTGCGCATGGCCCCGTCACGGTGATAGCTGTGGAACGGGCACCTCGGCGCATTGACCGGGATGTGATTGAAATTCACGCCGAGGCGATATCGCTGCGCATCACCATAAGAAAACAGGCGCGCCTGAAGCATTTTGTCAGGTGAAAAACTCACTCCAGGAACAATGTTGGCCGGGGAAAAAGCTGCTTGTTCCACCTCGGCAAAATGATTATCGGGATTACGGTTCAATTGCAGAATGCCCACTTCCTCAAGCGGAAACTCTGCATGAGGCCAGATCTTGGTCAAGTCGAACGGGTTGTGCCGATGCACACGCGCCTGTTCCTCAGTCATGGTCTGTACGCACAATTTCCAGCTCGGAAATTCCCCACGCTCGATACACTCATAGAGATCACGCAGATGGCTTTCGCGGTCATTGCCAACGACCTGTGCCGCTTCGCTATCGCTCAGGTTAGTAATCGATTGCTGGCACACGAAATGAAACTTGGTCCACACACGCTCGTTCCGCGCATTGATCAGGCTGAAGGTATGACTACCGAACCCGTGCATGTGCCGGTAACTGGAGGGAATGCCCCGGTCACTCATAACAATCGTCACCTGATGCAATGCTTCAGGTAGGAGCGTCCAAAAATCCCAGTTGTTAGTCGCTGATCGCAGCCCGGTGCGCGGGTCGCGCTTGACCACATGGTTCAAGTCGGAAAACCGAAGGGGATCGCGAAAAAAGAACACAGGCGTGTTGTTGCCCACGATGTCCCAGTTGCCTTCCTCGGTATACAGCTTCACCGCGAAACCGCGAATATCGCGTTCGGCATCCGCCGCACCACGCTCACCGGCCACCGTGGAAAAACGCACAAAGGCGGGCGTCTGTTTACCGACCTCGGCCAGTGCATTGGCCTTGCAATATCGACTGATGTCGGCGGTGACGGTAAAAGTGCCGTAAGCGCCGGCGCCCTTGGCGTGCATGCGCCGTTCAGGAATCACTTCACGGTCGAAGTGCGCTAGCTTTTCCAGCAGCCAGATGTCCTGCAACAACACCGGCCCACGTGGGCCGGCCGTTTGGCTATTGAGATTGTCGACCACCGGTGCACCGGTAGCGTGAGTGAGCGTTTTATCGTTCATCAGATTGACCTCTGAAGGCATTAAAGCAACTCAGCCAGATCGCGAGTGGTAACGATGGCATGCGCGTAGGTTGGTCCATTGATCACATGGGCAGCGGTCATGGCTTCCCTGGAAAACGCTGCGGTCGCATCCTTCACCAGCGTGACGTGATAACCCAACTCCGCCGCAAATTTGGCGGTCGTCTCGATACAGGTATTAGCCAGCATCCCTACGATGATGACCGTATCGATGCCATGCTGTTTGAGCTGAAAATCTAGATCCGTATTTGCAAAGCCGCTGCCGCCCCAATGTTCCTTTACGACGACGTCGTTAGGTTGCGGCACGAAATCCGGGTGCCATTCGCCTCCCCAACTACCCGCTGCAAATACCTGCGCTTTACCCGCTCCTAACTGATAAGGGCTGGGATGCTTCCACCCCTGAAAATCCTCCGGAGTCGAACGATGATGCGGTACGTAAAAAACTTTCAATCCTGCTGTACGAGCTGCGGTGACTACCCGGCGCAAATTGTTCAGCGTGTCGACCTCGTCAGCCACCACCTTGGCCAGACCGGCGAGCTTGCCACCTTCGCTAAGGAAGTCGTTGTAAGGATCCACCAGTAGTAAACCGGTGCTTTCGCTAGAATAAATGACATCACTCATCAGAACCTCCCAGCAACTGTTAAGAACAAGTGTGTTGCGACTCAAGGTTTATCCTTGGTGCTCCACGTGGCCGGCAATGAAAGATCACCCGAGGCGACATCCCATACCGAACTGACACACAGCAGCGGATCGTGCAGGTCAGCGTTGACCTTCAACCCCGCCGTGACACCGTCGTACTTGAAGGTTTCAGGAAAGCCGACGGCCGCCAACGGGACTTGGATCGTGACCGTGTCTTTGGACACCTTGAGCCCATAGCCGGGAGAATCGATATACAGCGGTACGCCAGGCCATGTGGCTGGCATCTTTGGCTTCATATCTTTGGGGATGTCTCGAACCTTGAGGCCGCTAGGCCCGCAACTGGCCTCCTTCGTCAGAACGACCCAATGGGAATGCCATAACCCGCCATCGTTGTCTTTTTTACCGTCCTTGTTTTCATCCAGCTGTGGGGTGTCGTCGAAATCGGGGTGGGAGGTGAGCGCCAGCGCCAGGATGCCGGACTTGGGCTCGAACCCTACGGTGTCACTGTCCAAACTAGTTGGCCAGACATAGCTATATACGTCTGACCCGGCGAATTTACCGGTGGCTTTGGGCGTACTACTGCCTGCCGTGCCAGAGACGATTTGTTGAAAGACGAGATTGCTTCCATCGCGATAAATGTGTGTATGAACCAGATCAAACGCGGCATCTGTCTGACTTTTAGCGCTGTCGATACCTCCAGGCTCATGGGCTAACAAGTGAACGCTCACAGCTGAAGTCACGACCAAACACATTAAACGTCGCATGCCCTGCCCCTCGAACAAAATGGTCAGCTCAGTGCACGTGGGACTTTCGCGTCAATTTCGCCAGCATTGTGTAGTCCATTAACCACTGGCAGCGCTCAGCCGTTGGGCACCATCCAAATCTTCTGAAGGAACGCATGATCCAGAAATGCCAACAGGTGGGCTACGTAAAACCGGCAAATTGCGAACCGGGTTCGGTGACGTGACGGACGAGTAACTGGCGAGGATCCCGGTCCTATGATGGACGAGGCATTTACGCGAGGCAGAACTGCCCTAGACCCGAGGACCTTCCAGTCTCGGGCTCCAATCTTCGATCTGGCTTTTTTCCAACCGCTTTTCAAGGGTTCGTCGCCAAGAGGCAGTTAGCGGCAAACCGAGACATTCCTCAATCTGTTCGTTATTGAACTCGGAGCTAAAAAGCACTGAGGCGACACGTGTGACGCTCCAGGTTGGATAGCGCCGTTCTACCAGTTCGATCCGATCACCGGTGACCATAGTGCCCCCTTCCAGCACTCGGTAATACCAGCCCGTCCGGCCGGACTGCTGGACCCGCAAGGACATATCCTTCACAGCCAAATGGTCGTTGAGTTTCCAACAGGGCATTCGTCCCTGGGAAATTTGTAAAGTGACAGTACCCACCTTAAAGCAGTCTCCAAGACAAACCGTCTCTTCGGTCCATCCCAGCGTGCTGAGGTTCTCACCAAATGCTCCAGGGGCTTGCAATAGGGCAATCGGCCCAAGCTCTCGGACCCATGCGGAGTAATGGTCGAAGGGGTAATGATGAATCGCTTTCTCCGGCCCGCCATGAACGCGTTGATCACCCTGCTCGTCTCCGACCATACCCATATCGGTCACGGTGACCTGATGACGAGGCGACTTCGAAATCCCGCTCAACGATCCTCTTCGTGTATAGGGCACTGCCTTGCCTGTCAGGATCGTCTTAATAGTCGAGAAGTCAGACATTTCCACCTCGCCGCTTTGTAGATTCGCTCAACTGATTATTCGGATTGCTGTCGCCGACATCACGTACTGATCACGCACAACAGCTAAATTGCATGTCAAAAGATGACATTGGAAGGCTCACGTGGAGATCGCTAATTGATGTTCGCGACATATCAATTCTGCATCGATAGGAGCTAATTGTTGCTGAGTCAGGCCGCAGAATGGCAGCCCATTGACCTCTTCGTGGAAACGACAGGTCGCGCAAAGCCCGAAGCTCGGAATGTCAGTATTGCGCTGAACTTCACTGAGCAACTCGCTCAAAAGCGTCGCCAACTGGACTCCACGCGCGCCCATGCGCGCTTCACCCATGGCGAGAAAGGCGGGCGGCAATGACGCATCCAGCACGCCTCGCGCGGCATCGGTCAAATGCATATGCACGCTGCGTTTGTCTCGCGCATCCTGGCTTTTAACAATCAACCCCTTGCCTTCCAATGCCTTAAGCGACTGCGACACTGTGCCCTTGGTCAAGCCTAAGTATTCGGTCACACCGAGCGGGGTATTGGAGTAGTTGTTGCAGCGCGCCAAGTACATAAGCGCGCTCAACTGAATGGGTTGCAGTTCTGCCAGCGACGGATGCTGACGAAACCAGATGCGGGTCAGGCTGGAAAATCTTTCGAGCAGATCGAACAAGTTTGAATCAGTCATGGGTCACTCCTATCAACATAGTATCGACTAAAAACTATCTTGACAAATGGAATTCTGGGCGTAATCTAATTAGGTATCGACTCGATACCAATTGGAGAACACCTATGGCCAATCCTCGCTTCTACCATGCCGGCTGTCCCGTATGCATTTCGGCCGAACAGACGCTGCTCAACCTGCTGGACCCGTCGCTTAAAATTGAGGTTGTACATCTCGGCGAACAACCACACCGGGTGACCGAAGCCGAATTGGCAGGGGTCGAGTCAGTACCAGCGCTTGTGTATCAAGGTCAGGTATTGCACCTGAACTTTGGCGCGGCTATCGCCGATCTGAAATAAGGAGCTGAGCATGAAGACGCCTATCGCATTTGCGCTTTCAACACTGCTTGCTGGTACTGCTTGGGCCCATGGCCCAGAGGGCATCCACAGCGAAAAAACCGCAAAGGTCGAAGCAGCTTTCGACTTAGTTAACACCCGCGTTTTCAAAGACGGTCAGGACCTGGTTTTTGAACAACTGGTCGATGGCAAGGCTGGAAGCCGCAAGCCTGCGGCCAAAGGAAGTTTCGCGGGCGCCCAGGTTTACAGCTACGTCTGGCCTACCAGTCTGGATAGCGGATCAGTGGGTTTTGAGAAAGGCTCGGGCATCCTTGCCTTGGCGTTGACCTCGCACCCTGACTTCGACGACACCCCTCAACTGGACGAAAATGCCGACGGCGACAAAGGCAACGATGGTGGTCTGTGGCACTCACATTGGGTGGTATTGACCAAGGACGCCAGTTGCGGCGCCAGCGGCCTCAAAGTCCGCGATATACCTGAGGGGGCCAAGCCCAAGCTGCCATCTACTTGGCCTGGAGCACCAATTTTCATCGACTCGCCCGGCTATGCGCTCAACGTCAAGAAAAACGCCGCACAGATACGGGTGCCGTTAGCCGCCGTTGGCTTCCCGGAAAGTTTCAACTACGACGGTGTTACTGCCGCACTGCAAGTTAATGCCGACCTCCACAATCCGCTGCTGTGCGTATCTAGCGTCTGGGATGTCGCATCCGGTGATCTGTCGTTGCCCGCCACTTGGAAGGACAACAAAAAATGAAAGTGAATGTCTTTGATACCCATGTGCGCACGCGCGATGGACGATACCTGCACTTCGACGTCTTGATCGAGGGCAACGATGAGACTCGCGCCAAGCAGTACGCAAGCGAATGGATGATACATCGAGGAATTCAGGATGCTGACATCGAACTGAGCCGTTGCCAGTTCTGTCACAGCGAACCCGCCAATCCAGAAGTTGCTGCCGCAATAGTCAGCCAAGGCTACTTCATCATTAAGCTACAAGGCTGCTAGGAGAAATTAGATGAAAGCGTATCAGCCCCTGAACTGCGACCTGCATGACTACCTGGAGATAGCCTGTATGCACCAATACGACCTGCATATCGAACTGCTCCAAGGGCCAGGTTTCGTGGCCAGGGCGCTGACCACACGCACCGCTCCGAGCAAGGAAGAATTTCTCGTTTTGGAGAATGAAGAGGGCCAGGGCGTGGCCGAGGTACGACTCGATCAATTGCTGGCGATAACACCACTCGACTCTAATGCCAGTTTCGGTCGAATAGCGCTCGCAGGAGCCTACTGCGCATTTTGATACTTCGCTGCGGCGGCGCAAGAAACACTGCAATTTCTTACCCATAACGCGTACGACATTCACTACGTGCTTTTCCACCAAGCAGAAGCGCTGAACAGCTGAGAAAACCAAGATGAATAAATTTCGACTCATCGTTCGCAAAAGCGACAAGCTGTTGGGGCATTTTGAATCAGATACGCCTTGGGCAGCAGATGCGGTGCAGGACATCTCGCGTTGCCTGAGCGAAGCTGGATACACTCTTGAACTCCTGATCGCAGATGGTGAACGGCGACTGCTGGAAAGCGGGCCAAAGGGAATTCAAGTTTTGTACAGCGAAACAATTTTCAAGAGTACAGCTTTGCGCTAACAGCACGACCAAGACTCAGCAACATAGGCTACTGAACAGGCGTGTAACTCTTCATCGGCAATGGAGTTTTTGTTCTGCTAGTGGAACTAGATTGCTTAACATCCCTTTCGTCGACATGCTTAAGCGCAGGGCCGTTTACTTGGTTTGCTCGTGCAAATCCGCAAGGTGTGTTCCAAGATTGAGTTCGTAGTCGCCCGGTTGCTGCAACCCCAATTGTAGCGCGCGAGCCACCCTAGGCTGGACCTCACTCCATTGAGTTGACTGAATAAACGCAAGGTTTGAATCGCGCAGATCGGACTCTGATACAACGTTGGATCGCGCGTTGATCAAGCGCTTGGCCAGTTGAATAGCTTGCTTGTCGAAGCCCGCAACCCGTTTCGCCAAGTTGTCGACAAAACCGTCTAGCTCATCGTCAGGCAGTGCTCTGTTGATCCAGCCATAACGTTCCGCATTCAGTGCACTGAAATCATCGGCGCCCAAGACGATCTCAAGGGTGCGTGAGCGGCCAGCGAGTCGTGACAACCAATCTATCGCCCCACCTCCTGGCACTACGCCAAGCCCCAGCTCTATTTGACCGAAAGTCGCCTTCTCCAGACTCGCAAATCGCATGTCGCAGGCTAAGGCAAACTCACTTCCATGCCCCCTCGTACGTCCACGAATCAAAGCAACGCTGACGACCTGCGACTGTGATAATCGCGCCACAAAATCCGGCCATTCGGTAAACGGTGCCGCCCCAGGACTGTTAGGCATTTCCTGCCCCCGTACGACATCGTAATGAGCGATGAAAAAGTCGGGGTCCGCGCTTTCGAACACGACGATTTTTACCAACGGGTCTTGCTCGACGGCATCCATGAAAATGCGTAAGTCGGCAAACATTCGGGGGTCGTACAGGTTGATCGGTGGGTTGCTGATGATTACCCGCCAATAAGCATCTGTCACCTTTGTAATCGTTAGGCTAGAACCGGTATCAGTCATTGGGGAATGCTCCAAAAACGGTGGTGTGTAAATTTGATCCATCCCCAGCGCTTTGGCCACATGGTTTTCAGGATCGACCTTTGATCAATTGGCACGGTGCTAATATTTGATAAGCAAGCAAAGAACGTCACTTCATACACGGCATTGTCGAAAAGTAATGGTTGTGGAAGCAGAGGATCAACCGGGCTTAAATGACATAAAAAACATCAATACGAAAACCGCAGCACTACTCCACCCGGCAGGACGATGAAAAGCTCAGTTAACTTCAGCCATATGGGGCAAATTCTACGACACCGTTATGTAATTAAGTTACTTTGATGCACTAGATTTCTGATTTTCTGGCACCATCCGATATTCTGTGGAGCATCATGCGAAAATTCGCGCGCATGGGATACGTAAAAACGGCAAAAATGGCGGGCGATGACACATCAGTCTTGCAAGGCGTCCTCGTTTGAAAACTGCGCATAACCGACTGCACCCCCTAAGGCAACCGTGATACTGCCAACCGATCTAAAAATTTTGAGCCTGAAGGGGAATCTTCCCATTAATCCGCGCGTTACATGCTGGCTTAATCAACGGGTAAAAATACCGTGTAGAAAAAGTGAACCCTCCACACTATAGCTCCAACCCGTAATGGACGTTCGTTAACTCTCCAGCTTTGGTCTATACCTATGTAATTATAACTCCAACTCACCGACATAGATCACGCATCAAGCACTAAACTAGCCCATAAGACTGTATAGCAAGCGTTGTCAGCAATGCACTCTTTATAAACTTCAGCCCCAGGAAAACAACGAAACGTGAAAGTGAACCAGATATCTGATGAACTAGTTCCAATGCCCAGCACGGAGCAATTATGGTTTGGCAGATAGAGTGCCAATATAGCCAATGATCGACTGCCGCTCTTCAGCCTCATTGACTTGCAGCGAAATACCGCGCATCCAGACGCCTAGCTGGTCCGCATGTTGGTCGCTGCCGCGCACACCACGCACATAGTTCGAGAGCTGCTTGTCGATGTACCAATCATCCAAGATGCGCAGATTCGGCGTTTTTAAGAATGCGAACCCCTCGGCAACGGGGCCGTGGCAACCGGCACAGGTATGTTGATAAAGCGCCGCGCCCTTCTGGTACCCATCCAATGGCCCGCTGGAAACTGGCGGAGATGGTAAAGCTGCAAAGCGGGCACTCAGGTCATCAATTTGCGTATTGCTCAAGGTCTGCGCAATTGCCCGCATCGTTGCTCCGGCGTTGTCTTGTGGGTCATAACCTCGTTTACCGGCCTTAAGGTTCTGCAACTGTTGTGACAGATAGCTGGCGTGTTGACCGGCAAGGCGAGGAGCACCAAGCGTTACGTTGCCCTCACCTTGTGCGCCATGACACGCGTTGCACGTGGCTAGCAGAGTAGACTCATCTGCTGCCTGACCAGTCAGTGCGTAACCAAGTAAAAGCAGGCACGCACTAGTTAAGTTCTTCATGAGTTAGTGCTCCAATCGGGTATTGTTTTTCTTTTTGAACAATGCGCTCCAATAACTCTTCACGTATTTTGCCAACGTCGATAGGTACTTGGTCCCGCCACGGGTGAATTTCCCCCCCCGTAAAGGGTTTGAAATCAGTTGGTAATGCCGTAGTGCTGAACTCTTCTAGCATCCAGTTTAAGACCCCGGCAAGGCGCTCGTCGCTCAGCCCAGAAAGGGCAGAACCTGGCACCTGCGCCAAATATTCACGACCACCTGAAACACTGAGAAACTTTTCTAATTGCCCAGGAAAGGAAGGAACTTGGCGGCTCGCATTACCGCTGCCATCGGCTAAGTGGCAACCTTGGCAATTGATCATGTAATCGAACTGGCGCTGCTCGGTGGCTGAAACCGGGCCGACCGTGAGTAGCGCAAACGTTGCCATCCCAAAAATGATAGGAAATGCCCACATGGCGCTATTCCTTTACACCGATCACTACCGACAACGAACAGTGATACGGCATGTCTGCTTGGCTGCCAGAGCACCAGTTGATGTCGTTTGAACTCTGCGGCCGGTAAACTGGTGCATCACCTTCATCTCGCTGGCAAACACAGCGACCGCAATTAGACTTACCACAGCAGTCGTTATAGGAGATGACATAGTCCTTGCCATCAGTAGGGTTGCGACAGGTGCCAATCCAGGTGATATCCGAGCGTACAGTGCCAGGTGGGCAGCTACTCGACGAACCTCCACAGCAACCACAGAGAAATCCATCGATCGCACAGTGGCGCCAGTACTCGCAAGCGTTCGGATCACCTTCCTCCGAAACAGTCGTTTGGGCAAACGCAGAATTTCGATAAACCGGGAGCAATGTGGCCGCGCCGGCCCCTACTAACAAAGTTCCCAATCCACCAAGAAAACTGCGGCGCGAGGTACTACGAGCGGTTTTTCGGGTAAGGAGTTCGGTTGCCTCGTCAAACCATCTGATAGCCATGCTTAAAGCACCTTCTTGTACATGGGGGTATCAACAACCGATTGGGCTAACTGGTAGGCCTGCATAGACGCATACCCCATGGCTTGAGCCTCGAATAAACTTTCCAGATGCTCACGTGTATTGATCAGGCCATGAGAAACCACGGTCCCCTTTGCATCAACCAACACGCCGTAGGGCAGTTTGCTAATTTGGTACGCCAAGCCGACATCCTTCGACAGCACATAAGGGAAGTCTTGAAGTCTGTGGGTATCGATAAACTCACGGTGTCTGTCCGTATCGCCATCGCTGGCTAATATGATCCGCAGACTCGCGCGCTCTTGAGATCGAATTGACTTGAGTATCGGTAGCAGTGTTTTACAAACGGGACAGGTTTCGGACAGGAAAAACAGCAAGGTATTCTGACCGCCAGCGCTCACACCTCCCAGGCTAATCGAACCGCCAGTGAGACTAGGCAGACTGAAGCCAGGCGCGACTTCTCCTGCCTTAATCGACTTGCCCAACGACAGAGCGCCAACTGGCTTAATGCGCTCATGCAGCAGACCAATCTGGCGAGCCAGTGCATACACAGCCAAAGCCAGTCCTAGCGTCGCGACCCAATTTAGTAGGCTAGAAATAATAAGGGCGTGATTCATAAGGATTCACTCATCGCAATAGATCTCGTTGGGAAGTACGCGTGGCGACCAGCAAGTTCGCCAGCAGGTAGAAAATCGCGCCGGTTAGCAACGCAAAAAATGTGATAGCAAGATCAAACCAACCTAGCGTGCGCTCGATCATCGGGTAGAGCAGGTTGGCCGCCAGCAGGGCTAAAAGTAGATTGCGCCACACCAGCTCAACGCTAAGCGCTTGCCGCTGATTACCAAAGTGGCAACCGCAATCCTCCATTGCTGTGCCGCGACGTACGCTCACCGCCAACACACCGGCATACAACATCAACAGACCCGTAGCCAACGACGCCCATAAGGGAATCCAGAGACTCATCAATGCGCCAAGAGCCGCGATCAACTCAATAAGTGGCAGTACGCTCGCTACGAAACGCAGCAACTTGCTGGGCACCAAGCGATAGCTACTCAGCACCACTTGAAAGCGCGTGGAGTCGCGCAGTTTATGCAAGGCCGAACCACCTAAAAGCAAAGTGAGGCCCAGGCTCACAGCCACGTGCAAAACCGGATCGTGGAGGCAGCTCACCACAGCTGAGGGCGTCACCATGGCTGCACCATGTTCAGAAAGCCCACTGGCAAATCACCGATGCTGCGCAGGTGCTTGCCATTATCGGCGTCATACAAATTGACACCTTGGCGCAACAGAGGCACCAGGCCTTCCTCACCCTCAGTGAGGTAGATCCAGGTAGTGAATAGGAAGGGCATTGGTACTATCCAGTCGACGCTATAGAGCAATGGCTGCGGACCTTGGCTGACGCCGATGGCGGTGCTTTGTTCCTTGAGTTCAATCCGCGTGATTCTCTGCTTGGTCTTCACGTTGTAAACCCAAACCTCAGTGCCAGGTTTTTGGTAATTCTCCAGCTTATCTTTGTGCATCAGCACGAATAGCCTTCCACTTTCCTGATGCAGAGCAGTGCCCTGATTCCCAGCGATACTCCAACCATCAGCCCTTTCTTCATCGCTAATTAGCGACCATCGTCGAGTTAACTGGATGCCGCTCGCGTTCATCTGAATTGCATAGGCCTGATTCTGCTGAGACACGAAATACCATGTATCACCCATGCGCGAAGCGGCGGTAAGCAGGAGATCTTTAAGCGGATCAAATAACGGCTCAGTACGCTCCATGACGTTGGGCTTGCCTTGCTCGTCCAGACGCAGATGCAGGAAACCGCCATTGCCGCAAATTGAGTAAAAATCACGTTCGCCAGCTGGATAAATTGAGGCACAACCCGACGTTGCTACCTCGGAAACGAAACGGTTGTTTTCCAGGTCAACAATTGAAATCGATTGCGCTGGAGTGAAGTTGAGTACCAAAAGGAAGCGCTCGTCATCAGAGAGAACACTTAGTCCGGTATTGGTCAAAGCATTGAGTCGTTTCGAGGGAATAGAAATTTCACGCTTGGGGCTGAGCGTCTTGGCGTCATAGACGGTGATCATGTCCGAGCGGATGCCTCGCGTGCCTCGGCTGAAATAAGTCTCTATGGCATATAGTTCGTCCCGTTTGTGTGAGGGAAGTAAGCTGTTGAACCACATACCCGTACTCAATTGCCCAAGATTCTTGCCATCGGCATCGAACAAATAAGCACGTCCATCGACCATGTTCGGAGCATTGTTACCCCACACCCAGAACCACCTCTGGTCCTTATGGGCGGTGAGAGTTGCAACGTAAGCCTGCTCCGGCTCTATTTGCGCCATCACAGGGGTCGCAAAAGGAAGTAACGATAGACCGCACCACAGCAGATATCGGACCGGAGACATAAGCATAAAAAGGATTCCATCAGCTTGGGATATAACAGGAACGTCATCAGTAAACTTCACCTGAACGCGAGTCTGACTGTAAAAAAATGACAGACTCTTGGCTTGCCACCAGACGACAGATTCGATGACATCTGGTGACGCGAGTAACGATGGGCGCTCCTAAAACTGTGGTTTAAAAAAACAGCCTGATTCTGCGGACGAAAAAAAACGCCTGGAGCGATCCATTGGTGTACGGAGTCGACAGACGTTTTTCAGCGGAAGGTGAAAACCTGGCCCTCGAAGATTTGGTTGGGCCTATTTTCGCGCGAGGGAAAGGTCCTGCGCTAACACCCCCTGCGGGCTAAGCAGAACAAGCTGGCCATCGTTCAGAGATGCGAAGGCAGAAAGATTTAGACGGTCTGCGCGAACATTGGCGCGAAAATATCGTAAGTCCAAATCGGAGACGCTCACTAAGCCGCCGTTGCCAACCGCAACCACCCGCCCATCGTTCAACTGAGCCACTGCGGTAATCGCCTCATGAGTTCCACTATCCAGTTCCTGCCAAGAGTCACCGTGATCTTTGCTAAGCAACAGTCGCCCGCTCATACCGGCCAACAAGATACGGCCGTCGCTCAAGGTGGTTCCGCTCCAGAGAGAGCCAGTGGCGCCAGTATCAAGTGCTTCCCACGTCGCACCGTTATCTGTTGATCGGTATGCGTTTCCGCCCTCTGCCGCAATAAACAAACTGCGATCTTGACCGGCGAAAATATGATTGAAATGCAGGTCGTCACCATCTGCACTAACACTCAAACGCTGCCAACTTTGTCCACCATCTTGAGTTTCGCTGGCATAACCGTAAGCACCTACTACGATGCCGTGGCGGGAGTTTTCAAACCACACAGAAAGCAGTACAGGCTCCCCTTCCATGCGCTGTTGCAACGTCCAGTTTTCGCCGCCATCTTGGGTTTTCAACAGCACACCGCCATGGCCGACGGCCCAGCCATTGCTAGCATTTACAAAGCTAAGTGCAGTCAGCAGCGTGTCGACGGGAACCACCTTCGCTTGTCGCCAGATATGGCCATCCGCCGTAAGCGCAACTACGCCATGATCACCCACTGCAACCAGCTCGCTGCCGGCGTGCCCTACTGCCACCAATGGCGCTTGTTGCGAGCGCGCCAACTGGATGGCGGGAGTAAACTCGGCTGCATGGCAGCTAAGTACCTGGCTTGCTGCCACTAGCAAGGCAACGACTACCAACAGGCGCAAAGGGGTGAAATCTTTCTTGGTCATTTTTCTGCTCCCTAATCAATGCGCCATCAGGGGAGCACGTACTGGCCCCCTGCGCGGAATCAGCACGTCTAGCATCACGGCAATTGCCGGCAGCAAGGTAATGGCCATTAACATGTTAACCATGAACATAAAGGTCAAAAGCAGCCCCATATCAGCCTGAAATTTCAATGCTGAAAACGACCAAGTAGCAACGCCGATTGAAAGGGTAATGGCAGTAAAGATCGTCGCCACTCCAACCTCACGCAGTGCCTGTTTGAAAGCGCTGACGATGTCCTGCCCTTCGGCCAAGTGCAGTTGCAGTCGGTTATAGATATAGAAGGCGTAATCCACGCCGATACCGACAGCGAGCACCATCACCGGCAAGGTGGCGACAGTCAGACCGATGTCCTGGACTTTCATGAACCAGTACCCAAGGAATGTCGCCAAGGTCAACGGCAGACAGCAAGCGACCATCGCCCGCCAATCGCGATAAACCAATAAGACCAGCAGCACAATTGTTAGGTAGACATAGAGCATCATTGGCAGCTCAGAGCTTTCTACTATTTCATTGGTGGCTGCTTGGACGCCGGCGCTCCCACTGGCCAGCCGCACCGTGACACCATCCATATGGTGCTCCGCTCGATATTGCTCCACCGCTCCCACGACCGCTTTCAAGGTAGTTGCCTTGTGGTCGACGAGATAAAGATTAATGGGCAGCAAGGTGCAATCGGCGTTATATAAACGCAATCCTTCCGGTACCTGACGCACAGCTTCACCAATGGACGACTCGTCCACCGGCAGCGCCGTCCACTTCGGATTTCCTTCATTCACCCCAGAGGCAGAAAGCTTGGTCAGTGCTGGCAGCGATTGCGCAGAAAGTACACCTGGTAAGTTGGCGAGGAACCAGGTCAAGCGGTCGGTATAAGCCATGACCTCTCGGTTGTAGCAGCCATTCACCGGAGTCTCTACAGCCACAGTGAACAAGTCCAAACCGAGACCGAAGTGCTTGACTACACTTGCCACATCTTTGTTGTAACGCGAGTCAACATGCAGTTCGGGGGCTCCGGGCAATACATGACCGATGTGTCTACCCTGACTCTGCCATACAGCAATAACCAGTAGTACCAGGCATAGCACTGAGCCCACCGCTGCATAGGGTATTTCGGCAACACACCCAAGTTTAAGCATGACCTTATCGCGCCCAAGACGTAGACGTTCGACACGCGTGACATAAGCTTTGTCATACCGTAAATAGCTTGCCAAAACGGGCAACATGACTAGGTTGGTAATGATTTTGTAAGCCACTCCGACCGATGCAGTAATCGCTAACTCTCGGATCATCGGAATCGGCACTAGTACTAATGTCGCGAAGCCTACGAAGGCTGTAATCAGGGCCAGAGTGCCGGGTATGAAGAGCCCTGCAAAACTTCGACGCGCGGCAGTCATGCCATCCGCCCCAGCACAAACCTCCTTGGAAATGAAGTTGACCTGCTGTACCCCATGGGACACCCCAATGGCAAACACCAGAAATGGCACAAGAATCGCCAACGGATCGAGGCCGAAGCCTAGCAACGTTATCGTGCCGAATTGCCAGACAACAGACACCAGTGAGCAACACAAGGGTAAAAACGTCAGTGCCCAAGAGCGGGTGTACCAAAAGACGGCTGTCATAGTCAGTAAAAATGCCAATGCGAAGAAGCCAATCACAGAAGTGGCGCCTGCACCGATATCCCCCATCTGCTTGGCAAAGCCGATGATCTGCACATCATATTTATCGTCCGCGTACTTGGCCCTTACCTCACTTTCAAGACGTTGACTGAAGTCCAAATAGTTCAGATGCTGTCCCGTCTGCGGGTCGGGGTCAGCCAACTCCGCCACCACCATAGCGCCGGAATAGTCGTTAGCTACCAAGCTACCAACAAAGCCGCCGATGATGGTGCGTTCGCGGATGCCAGCGATGGCGAGATCATCGAGAGTACCGACGGTAACGTCACCGCCAACCACGTCCTCTGCTTTCATCCCCTCTTCGGTGATCTGCACTGCTCGGGTATTTGGCGTCCACAACGAAGTCACAGTACGTCGGTCGACACCAGGCATGAAAAACAGCGTCTGAGTCAAGTCGTAAAGCCTGGTCATAGCCTCCTTATTCCATATATCACCGCCCTTGGTATGCAACACCACGATGACTCGGTTGGCACCGAAAAGCACATCGCGGTACTTGTTGAAGGTCTTGATAAATTCGTGCTGCTGAGGCAACTGCTTATCGAAGCCGGCAGACATACGTAGCTGCGACGCGTAGCCGCCCATCACCAAAGTTACCAAGGCCAACACGATAAGCGTGGACAAACGAAAACGAAAAAAGAAGCGCTCTAGCCAGAGCACTAGGGAAGCCAGCATGGGTTTGTCTTCCTGAATTGGCTCGATAAACGACATTGGGCGGGACTACCCCGCCCTCGGCCTTCAATCAAAATGAGTAAGAAATATTGCCGCTCAAAAAGTCACGATCAGCCATTAAATTGTTGTCACCGCCACCCCAGTATTGAACCCATTGCAAACCACCTTTCCAGCGGTCTCGGTAGTTGAATAGCAATGCACTGGTGAGGGATTTACGCCCCTCAACGAACGGTAAGGCGTTCGGTGAAGTTCCGTTGACATCATGAGTGAAGTCCAACTGCGGCGTGACGGTGATGCCAGTACCGAACACATTCGGGTAGTTAATACCCAGTTCGGTTACATACCCCCACGAGGTCCTGTCCGGTAGCGAATAGTCCGGAAGGAAGTACGGCGTTTTGCCCGATGTATCTAGATCCGGATAACGGGTGACCACCGCTTCAGCTAGCACAAAGCCGTCTGAGGCCCCCACGCTCAAGGGAATAAATCCCAGCGAATCGCTAGCCGAGAAGGTGTAGATGGCATTCACATGAGCCTGCCATTTTTTTTCCTCGACGAAGCCATTTTGCCTACCTGTATCGAACACGCTGTATTGGTTGAACTGACCGGTGAACGCCGAACCGAAGGGTACCGTTGGATCTATCCCGACGCTGTCGTTTGGACGGAACGACAATTCCGCACCCACTGCCACAGGGCCGACCATGGTATTGAGTGACAGACCGTAAAGGTCCTTGTCCTCTCCGTAGTTCCAGTAATAATTGTCGACTACTAAGGCGTCCGGATTGGATATGGCGGTGTAGCCTACGAAGGGCAGCTTGTCGTGATAGCGCTCGTAGAAAAAGCCGAACTCGGTCGCGATGTCCTCTACCGTCCAACGCAGGGCAACACCGTACTGATCACTGTTTTTTGCCTTACGCTCACCGGCATACGGTATTGCCAGTCCATTCGCGACTAGGGTCGCGTCGTCGAGACCGCTAATTAGCGGCTCGCCGCAATGGCCGGTTGGCGTCAGCGCCTGGCAGGTGCCAGCGCCAAGAAGGCCATCAACATAGCTGGTTGAGTAGTAGATAGGCCGGTTGCCCTCACCCACCACATCAGTTCCGGAATAGTAGGTACCAACCGGGTCCAGACCATAGGCATTCCACTTGAATTGGTAGTAGGTCTCAAGACTCAGGTTCTCAGTCAACCCTAGATTGAACGAGGCCATCGGTGCCGGGACAAAGACCTCCTTAAGCTGAGTGCCAGGCGTATGGTATTTTGGTAAGTTGATAGCGTTAATTTGATTAATCCCGCCAGTGACGAAAATTTCCTCGCCCCAGCTGATTACCTGATTGCCCACCTTGGCCTTGGCGGGCATCTCCGCCAGATCGAAACTCTTGGCCACCCACAAGTCCAGCAGATCAATGCGCTCGGTAGCTTCACGATTGGCATTATCATCAAGCTCAGTACGCCGAGTATCATCCATCTTGAAATCTTTCGCCCAACTCACCCGTCCAAGGGCACTCCAACCATCTCCGAAATTCAGACTCAGCTCATGAGTTCCCTTGAGCACGCTGGAGAACACATCGTGTTTGTTGTAGTTAAGGTCACCGTCGTCCGCATTGGTGTAGCTGATATCAGCATTTGCGTAACCGTTACCTTTTTCGAGATTGTAGAACCGTCCCGTACCGGTATTAGTGCCATCATTGCAACCACCGCTGTCGCCGCCTAGCAAATGGCAATCGCGTGATTGCATGCGTGTGGCCATGCCATACGACAACGTAGAATCAAAGCTCCCGGATATATTATCCTCAGAACCGAATCGCATCGCGTGACTGGGAGTTATCCAAACTAGACTTGAAGTGGTCACTATCGCGATAGCAAGGGTGTTTTTCGAGCGCAGGAACCCCGGCACGGCTGACGCCGTGTCTTCTTTGTTGTTGCTCATGAGTTCTTCCCCTAACTAGACTTAGCGTTCGCCGCGACGGCGCAACTCGCTGGCGTTGAAAAGTTTGTCGCTGACGCGTCCTTCAACGCCGGCTGTCAAGTCAAGCACCTCACCCTCTTGAGTAAAGCCATCGGCGATATACCGTCTAGCGATCAAGTCGTAACTGGTGTACTCGTAGCTGGTACAGGACTGGATCTGCGGATCGGCCCAAAGGCTTCCTTCCTGTACACGCCAGAGATTGCCTTTGGCGTCGTACATGTCCACGTGCAATAGCGCCCAACTGTCCTCGTCGATGAAGAACACGCGCTTGGCAAATGTGTGCCGCTTGTCAGCCTTGACCGTAGCCTCCACCACCCAAACGCGATGCTTCTCGTAACGTTGCACGTCACGATTGAGGTAGTCCTGGCCGATGAGATCGACATACTTATTGGCCTTGTCGATCAACTTGTATGAGTTGTATGGCACTACCATTTCTTTCTTACCAACCAGCTTGAAATCGTAGCGATCCAGGGCTCCACTGAACATGTTAATTTGATCGACGAAGTAAAGGCTGTCGGTACCAGTAATTGGATTGTCGTAGGCGAATGAAGGAGCACGGCGTACTCTGCGTTGGCCCGGAAAGTAGATCCATGAGTCCTGTGGTTTATCCAGATAGTCGTGCACCAGATACATCTCTCCGGCACGGGCGGATGGCGACAACACATCGTAGAGTTGTTTGCTACCAATGTTTTCGAGGTCGGCCGGGCTTTTTACTGCTGTGTCGTTATAAGGGTAGTACTCGTTGGACCACTGTTTGAACTCTGCGAGCGCTCCACCACTCTCTCTTAATAACAGCGAGTACTGCGCACGCCGCCCCATAGCCATATAGCGCAGCTTATAGTTCCACATGACTTCGATGCCGTTTTGCGGTATCGGAAAGGGGATCGATGCACCGGCGGCTTGCTCTAGATGCCATCCATCGCTACCAATCTTACTTTGAGCAGCGAATTCTTTGGTGCGCTTGCCGATCTCATCTGGGAAGGTACAACTGCGATGTGTCGGATAGACATCCATTCGGTAACCTGGGTAGGCTTTCATCAAAGCTATCTGACCCGCTGGCAGTTGTGCCTGATATTCGGCAATGTTCTTGCCATCAATTGAATAGAGCGGTTTGTCAGAACCATAAGGATCACCATGACCGGGTTGCCATCCGGCTGGAGCCTTAGTTAAACCGCCGCTCCAAGCGGGAATAGTACCGCTGGCATTCCCGGCTTTTTCTGCGCCGAATGGCGTCAAGTCATTACCTAGCCTGGCGAAGTCAACTAAGTTAGCTGCCTGAAGATCGGTAATGCCAATCAGCGCCCATAAACTACCACTCACCAAAGATCGTCTGATTTGGCTTTTCATGTGCTTTCTCCTATTAGAATTATTTTGGCAGGAGCGCCCCATCTCTATGAGGTAGGGCAAAATTTCGTAAGTCACAGGCCGGCTTTATTAACAATGGTCGGCTCATCAGGGTGGGGGCCCGGCAGAAAAAATGCCTGGTCGCAGAAAGCGAGAGTCATACCCACCTTTGGTGAGAAAGCTACAGGGGGGGATGATTGACGGCTTGCCAACGCACGTCAGAGTTCATGACAGCAGGCGCCAACAATCGATATGAGGCTCCGGAATGCGCAAACCATTGCATCCACAACTGAACGACGAAGCGTCAAAGCGATCCGAAAATCAGATCAGCGCAGTACCTTCCTACGCCCGCACCGAGTCAAAGCTCCCGTTCGCAGGGAATCCAAGCACTCGACGGCTAGAAGTCAATTATGAATGAAGGGGATATACGGAAATTTTCAACGTAAGCAAGCGCCTAAGCGCGCACATGGATCGCGGTTTTCTGAGGTCCCGGTAGAACCGGCCCATTGTTGTAATGATGTCGGTACTTACAAAGCTATGATTTTGCTGCCTTGGCTTGCTGGCGATACTGCTGCGGAGACAGTTTAGTCCAACGCCGAAAAGCTCGGCTGAATGAACTCGCTTCGGCATATCCGAGCAGCAGCGCTATATCGGTAAGGTTGTAATCGCCCTGTGTTACATAGGCTTCAGCCAGAGAACGACGAACCTCCTCAACCAAGTGACTGAACTCAACACCATGCTCAGCCAACCGTCTCTGTAAGGTCCGTGTCCCCATGCCCACTCCATTTGCAACGAGTTCCAAACTTACTCCTCCGCTGCCCAGTGCGCTGGCAATATGACGCCCTAGTTGACTGAGCAAATCCGTAGCCGCTGCTCTGCTCTGTCGCTGCGTCTCCAGAAACGGAGCCAGCGCCTGGAACAATCGCGGGTCTGCTGTGCGTACTGGCATATTCAGTAACAGCTCGCGGGAGAAATACAGCCGATTGTCTGGCTGATTGAAGCGCACGGGACATGCAAAAATCCTCTGATGCATCCCTAGATCAGTCGGGGACGCGTGCTCGAAGTCCACACGCACAGGCACAAGGCTTGGGTTCTTAGTGACCTCCCGCAGCAAGCTCAAAGCAAGGCTCATCGCAAACTCTGAGTCTTGGCGGCGTTGCACAATGGCGGGAGCGGTTACTTGGTAGGAAAGGGAGACGAGCTTGCCGTCGTCATCGACGTTCACTTGGGTAGCCTGACTAAAAACCACGATGAAGTGACTTAAGCACCGGAGTACCAGCGACATGGTCGGAGCAGACCGCACAGCATGGCCGTATGCACCTAATGCGCTACTGTCGGTTTGCATACCGAGACGTAGACCGATAGAAGGACAAACCTTGTTGCCCATAACCTCCCAAAGGGCGACATATTGCGACAATGGAATCTCGGACTCCGGAGCACACAAAACCTGCTCACTCAAGCCGACCTCAGCAAGAAATGGCGCGAACATCTCCATATTTTGCTGAAAAAAGCCTTCGGCGAGGATGGTATGAGTATGTTGAGTGAGCATGATGTACCGAGCCCGCCACCGAAATCCGCAAATCACGGTGAAATCTTTAGTTATAAAGTGAGCCATGCATACGAGAACGGTTTGCACTGGACACGATTCTAGAAATCACGAAACATTTTGCAAAGAATGTCACCAAAGTACTTCGTCTGCTTTCAATTGTCGATAGACCGGCCCATGCGACTTGGGGCTTGAGGGCTCTTCGGTCAGCGGTTAAAGGTCGAGGCATACCGCCGCACTACACCCTTCAAATATCTAAGATTCGGCATTTCCCGAGCGATCCCGATCATCTACTAGGAACCACATCAACATTCATGGATCTACAGGCATCCAGATTGGTGGACACAACGTGCAAAATCTGCAATTCGCCTTGGAAGAGGTGCTGTCTTCCATCGACAAAGCAGATGCTCCGAAGGAACGAAGGGAGGAGGCAAAAAACCGACTGAATGCTTTCCTTGCCCATCCGCTAGTGGCTTCTGCCGTTGGCGCCGGACTTCCTGCCGCACTAGGCCTATTGAGCTGAGATAGATCTCGGCTTGATAGCGCAGCAGACTGGAGCGAGTCGGCGGTCGTGCCTCCATCGTGGAGGGGAGGATGCTTACAACTGACGTAGCCGCATAATGGAATCTGTGATGCCTTTGGCATTTGTGTCCAACGTGTTCAGGGCAGCTATCGCGTTAGCGGCGACATTCCCCACTCCATTCTCTGTAAGCCAACCCGTCACTTCTTCGATGGCCGCAGCCATGGCATGCTGGTTGTGCAGTAGCAGTGTGAGAGTGTCAGCTATGTGTATGTTGGCTTCAGAATTATCTGGCATAAATGTCGTCCTTGGATGTCCGGAGCGAAAGGCTAGTTGAATTCACTCCTGGTTTAAGTCACTTATACAAATCCGCTGATATGTCGGTACTGGGTTGATTTGACCACCCATCCGCACCGAATTTGATCCGTCCCCTTATTAGGCGCTACCACACTCAATCCCCGTTTTTTGCCTCCCATGTGGCAAGCAGGAAAAGCGCAGTCGAACCCGCAAGATTCACTGCCAGCTCTGCATGACGGGGGGCGGCCTTCACTCCGCCCTTTCCTTTGCCATGGGCATCGCTCAAACGATTCCGAAGCGCCCCTAAACCCTCGATAACTGCTGTGCACCCTCCAAGGATTTGCTTGAACACAACCTCTTCATGCTGCGCCTTCGTCAGATTTAGAAGCGTAGCGGTTTGCTTGTATAGCTTGTTCAGGTCAGGAGTCGTCTCGTGGTCGCTTTCTCCGGCTTCGTCCAGAATGTGTTTGCATACCGATTCCAGGAGAGTACGAGCCATCGTGATAGCTCCTTCCGGATCAATTGAGCGCCTTTCAAGCGCCTTGGTCCATGCGATACGAACGTGCTCAGCGTCAATGCGATCCAGCGCCTCTGAAACAACGATATCAGAAGGGTGCCCCCCACCAGATTCAGCGAAGTCAACGAGCGACCTAAACTCTTCCCAGATGAACTTCCTGCGTTCGGCGTAGCTTGGAAATTTGGGCTGGATGAACCCCCAAAACTGATCCAAGTTCCTATACGACGCACCCACGCGGGAACCAGTGAGGCCACACGAGGGTCATCAAGAACGCTCTGCCGGTAAAGAGGGTAATCCCGCTCATCGTCGTCGTTCCCGTTTCCGTTTCCGGTGGCACGATTGATGTAAATCGATTGCAAGCTGTCAACGTCATCAATGAGAGCCATGGATTTCGCACCTTCACCGTCTTGTAGTACCAACCCGTTATAGCAGCCCGCACACGTATGTCACCGGTCGCCGAATTTCATTGGTATCTAGTCGGCAAAGCCCTTGGCAATGTCAGGAATCAAAGGCCAGAGCTGATCGCCCCTCTGTCTCAAACTGACAAGGAGTGAAACAGGTGCCTTGGGATTGCGCTCAGTCTTATTTCGCTATCCCGCTTGCTTCTGGTGTCTGAGGCTCGACACGGCCAGCTCGACCTCGGATTTATCGACCCACTCACCGGCAACGTGCGCGGTATCTGGCCTCCGGTCTCTTTCAGCCCCATCGAAGCCAAGGCCCCTGAGCCCTACCCTCCTAGAGCTTTCCACACTTTTACTGGCGGTTTTCAGCAGGCGGGGGCGGTGTCTGATTGAGAGGCCTGTACGGTCCGGTTGGCTCTTTCGTACCTACATACGAAACTGTGAGCATCCCGTATTCATAGCTACCTTCAACACCTCCAATTTCAACCTGCTCCCTGCCGTTGATGAAGCCGTTGAACAGGACCATTGGATTGCCGTTGCGCGGGGTGATTGTCACCTTGGTTTTGCCTGAAGGTCGGCACGTGGTGTGCAGAAGAGCGTTCGTGTATACGACTTCGTCACCAAATTCATACAACTTGTAATCACTGGCGCCGCCTGGCTTGAGGCAATCGATCCCCCTCAACGCGACACCCATCACCTCACCAGAGCGAGGTGTTCCGGACTTCTTGGCAACGAAGAAATGGGCCTCTGCAACGATTTGTTGGTCAGCAGGCATCGGTAGAAGGTGGTCTTGAGTCCATTCCACCATCGATGTCAGAAAAGGTCCCACGTATCCAGTGATAAGGCTTGTATAAGCCCCCAAGAAAACGCCACCGGTTGCAGAAATGACTGCAAGACGAGCCTTTTTAAATAGCCCAAAATCATCTGGCTTGCTGGCAGTATCCGGCTGGGATTTCCTATTTCTACGTCTGGCCACGTTGTATGTCTTCTGGTCTGTTCAATGGAGGTGATGAGGCTGAAAAAACTTAGCGTTTGTCGTTCCAGAACGAGAGGCTGAAGTTATTCAGGCCTCCTCCGTATGCACCGTGTTTGGCTTGGAAGGCTTGGGGGATCTTGCTGCCGTCGCCGCCCTCCTGGAAATACTCTTTCACAGAGTGCAAGGCTAGGCGCCGCAAGTGATCCCAGACGCGATGCAACTCAGCCTCCTTCTCTGTGGCTTGAGCCGCCGCGCTAGGTTTCCTCTTTGGCTGAGAAGACAGATATGCCGGTGCGAAATTATGCGTATGAGTGAATTTAATGCAGCCAATCTCCCAATGTTCCGTGGCTTGGTTACGCCAGCGGTAGCTGACAGACACTGACAGACGATTGCTGTGCAAATAAGGTTGGCCTACGTAATCATCAACTACAAATAACTCAGCTTCTATTTGCTCCTGTTCGACCCTGCCCTGCATCAGCTGCACAGCAGAAATCAACGCACTCCCAGCTCGCCGAACGTCCTGTTCCGTTTGGGCTCGTTTTTTCGGAGCCTTCGCTGCCGCGTGTCCTTGCACTGCCCTCTCAAATTTCCTCAATTGTTCGCCGATGTAATCGCCGCAGTCGTAGAGACGAAGATCGCTCAGTCCAACTAGGCGCTCTTCCCGCAGAGATTGGTCGAGGAGGTTGCCAAGATGGCTGATATCCAATGCGGCGATAGACTTTCGCTGCTCAGCCGGAACGTTGATTTCGCTCATTCCCTTTCCTTTTGAAATATGTCCAGAATTTGGTGCGGACCGTCACCTATAGCCAACTGAATGACGGATTGGCCCCCAGGGGTTGTGCCACGCGGAAAAATGAGTCAGCTTAATGGCAGGCGTGGATGGACGCCTACCGCTTGCGTTGGCGAAGCTCAGCACCATCGAGAAAAACCCTTCCCTGTGTGGCACCTTTCCCAACACGCAGGGGCTATTCAGGTCGATCTTGTTGACTAGCCAGTTCCTGCACTGCCTGAGCGTAAAGTGTTTCATAACCTTTGAATTTGTTCATTCTTGCTTTGTTCAGCAAAGAAACCTCAGACAGCCTTTCTAGACATCGAAATGTCTTCAAGAAAATCTGATTGTAGGAATTTTGAATGTGCTGTTCAGGAGAAGCGACCTGACCACATTTAAGACACATTCTTACATAGTGAGTCAGATGTTCATCATTGAGAGAACTGAAATACTCGTAAAATTCACCGTCTGTTTTTTTAGCAACGCTATTCCTGATATTCGTATTATTGAATCCTGATACGCTATAAGCGTATTCAATAAGCTCAGCTAGGCCTTGCTCAATCACCAATCCATCAAAATACTCATCAAGCTTTCGCTGAACGTAAGGATGTTGGGGCCAACGGAACAATTCGCTTTTCTCACGAACATTGCTCGAAGCCAGCACACTATTAAAATACCTATCAATAATAGGATTGATGATGGAGGCCTTGCCCGCCTCGGTGTAAACAAATGCAACAGAATCCAAATCATTGATTGAAAAATTTACAAGTGACTTTTCAATAGCCAAATCGAAAGCGGCAAATACCTCATCATCATTTGTCAGAAATGAACCATGAAATATTACCCAAGCATACTGTAAAAGTGCAATTTCTGAATCGTGTTTGATTTTGGCTTCCAGAGCTTGAATAACACCGCCTAATGATTCCTCATCAGCATATCCTTTTTCTACCAAATCAATGATAGCAATATCAAATTCATCGCACCGAGTGAAACCATACTCTTCAAGGTAATCTGATTTTGCTTCTATAGATTTTTTAATCTCTATCTCAGCTTCATCTAGCTCCTCACCGGGCAACGTCGAATCAACATACCCTCCTTCATAATTTAGTATAAAATCAATATCTGCCTTTGAAGCGTCACCACCGTATTTAGCCAGAATAGCCAATGGGAGTACGTGTAATGCTTGCTCAACCACCTGAGCATTACAGCCCTGCAAAGTCTTTTTCAACAGACCGGCGAAATAATCTATCTTTTTGAGAAGACGTATATTGTTGATTTTTAGCTTAGTCGCGTTCTTGGCAAGTATTCCATGAAAATTGTCAGCAGAACTAAAAACAAGATTCACCGACTCATCTATTGAAGGATTGAAGGTCACTTCATAGTCAAATACTTTCTCATGATAAGAGAAGAAATCATCACCAGATTTTAAGGTGCCGTCATTGAGCAGCATCACAACACGACAGTTTTTACTTTCCACCAGCAGGGAGATTAAACCAAGCACTTCCCTATCATGCAGCCCTGAGCCTTTCCGCTCAAAATCGTCTAGACAGATAAGAGTGTCAGTGACACGAATGAATTGAAGACTTTCAACGATAGGCCCAATGCCTTTAACGCCCATTGCTGATACATCATTGAACAATGATGAACCTTTACGCATCAACCCAGCGAATCGACCTGAAATGTCCTTAAGGTTTTCTTCAAACGAGCTTTCATCAGAAGCGATATGGGCACGCTCCCGATAAACCTTGTTTTCGTAGATTGATTTCTTCAAGTCTTTCAGGCTATTCAGCCCAAAGAGAGAAACGTAAGAATAATTACGTTTATTAAACGAATCACGGCTTTCACGCACGACCTGTTTCCAGAGGTGGGTCTTACCGGTCCCCCAATCCCCTTTCAGAACAATGGCCCTGTCCTTTTCGCCTTTGACAAAATCTATAAGAGCTGACTTGACCTTACTAACCGACATTAATGCACTCCATTGGCTTTGTCATCATCCTTTATGAAAGCGGGATATTCTTGAGGATGTTGGAGAAGAATGTATTTTACAAGTTTTTGTTTCAATGCTTCATCTAAAGCACTTTGAAAATCAGCGATAGAATGAAGAGGTGATTCATCAACGAGCAAAGACCGCCAATGAATATTAGTATCAGCATCAGCCATCTTTAAAAGTTTCTCCATCGCTCTGTGTGCCATGTTCCCCATGCCGGGACGCACAACGAAGCTCTGACTGATGTACTCATCATCTACTTCAGTATTTTCTTCAATTTCGCACGTATTCAAAATCGAGAGTGTTTTAGGCGAAAACGTGTAATTTTTCTCGCCATTGAAATCAAGAAGATATACGTCTTCTATTCTTGTTTTCCACGTCTCAACATTTTCATCAATGCCATGCATTTCATCTTTCTTTAATTTAAGGTGAAGACCTACACCCTCCCCTAGCTGATAATTCATGTCACCCGCCAGGAGACTCATTAAGCTATTGGATATAGCAGAGAATAAATCAATCCGATAATTTTTGTTAAATCGCTTGAACAAGGAAATATCAAACAGCATCCAAAGGCCGTGATATTTCCACGCAAACAAGACAGGTAGCCCAAGCATTTCACCATACTTGAGCAATTTTTCCCTGTCCTTCGCTCTGAGATTAAGGCTTTTTTCTTGCTTAGTTTTGACCTCGATGAGAACCCTGTACTGGTTATTTTCCGTGTTGAAAACCGCCAGCAAATCGGGAACCTGATAGGTTTCTCGGGAAGATTTTGGGATTTGCTGCTGATCCAATTTATGGACAAGCGAACACTTCCCAAGCCAGCTACAGATGACGGCGAATTCATCCTCTGCCGGTAGCCCTAGGTCGAGACGCTTCACACGCTGAATAACTTCTTCAGGATTCTCCCACCCACTTTGTTCAAGTGCTTCATGAAGAACGCGACTCCGATCCATCAGCATAAGCTCATCCAATTATAATTTCCTCATCATCGCAGAGCAGCGGCATTTCATCAGGAGCGATGGAGATTACAGAATCGCTAGAATGGTTGGCTCTTCCAACACACCACAAAGATTGCCAGTCGGATTTTCTAATGCTTGAAAAGAAAACAATGTCGAAACACGATACTTTTTTAGACCTTCTAGGTAGCGACACAGTGTTACCAAAGAAATCTATAGTTGGAGACTTGGCTATGATGACTTCAGGCTCATTTTCTGAGCAAAAGGTTTTGATAGCCTTACTTTCTTTATCATCAATGCGAGCAGTGAAGATATTTTCGCCATAATCGAGCTTGCGAATAACGTCGCCTTTGAAAAGCTGAGCATATAGCTCAATGTATCGTTCATCCTGCAATGTCAAATCTAGGGTCTTTAACCTCAGTTGTTCTGAAATTCTCGAAGCAATAGCTTTGGAGCATTCAGCAACCTCAACAATTTTTTTCAATCGAGCAAATAGCTCAGTAAAGTCACTATATGTCCCATCCCATAGACGCATAGGATTTCCATTCAACACAACCTCCACAGAAACTCTATACTTTGGATACTTTAAAACGAAATCATAGGCTTTTTTAATCCTATGATAATGTCTGAGACTGTTGATCGGCTGCCCAAGCCATCCAGCCACATCAAATGTGTAGGTTGCGTCTACCTTGTAGCGGTCATGAATATAATAACGATAGGTAAAGAATCCGTCTAATGCAGAACCTTCAATATCAAATTGTTTTGACCCCTTCCCCATGAATGAATCAGTAGTAGCCAGCTCAAATTCAGCTTCATCACTTACAAAATAAATACACGTTTCGAGGCGTCTTTTGCTGGGCGTGAGAGTTAGCGTTCCTCCTACAATAACTTCATTCAGGTATTCAAATAATTTTGACCCTACAAATTTAAAGTCATTGGTGGGAATGTGGATACTCTCCCCTACCTCAATCATGTTTTGCCAAGCGAGGTGAGCCGAAGCAACGGCATCATCATTGAAAACCATCTGGATTTCAGGTGCCGGGTTAGCGACGGGAATCAGCTCATGCACGACCGATCCGCTTGTTGCAGTGACAACAACCCTAAAGTTTGGATCGATACTGTTTATCGATTCTTCGTATCCTTCCACGACTGCTGAGACATCGAATTTTGCTGGACTACCTGCTTTTGTAATCAAAAAATGAGTAGCTCCGATGATTCCTGCACGTATTTCATGCTGGGCTTCAAAGGGTGCCATAGGTATCACGCCGACCAATGAAGACACGTAGGCTTGATGACGGGCCTTCATTTCTTTCAAGTGAGCGACCGTGTGCAATGTCTCTTCGTTATCGATCAACTTTGAACACGAATAGCACATCCAGATACCATTATCGAAATGCCTTCTCTGGGCTTTCGTTTGGCTTGCGTCATATCGCTTGGCACCCGGCCCGCTCGCAGCCGCACAAATGTGTGCAGCAACACCAATGCTATTTTTCCTGTCGCCAGCATCAGTGGAGCCAATCGTGAAGACGCGACAACGCGAACAGAGATTCGCCGCTCTCACTAGTAGCTCAATCTTAGTCGTATCCGAAAAGTCGTCACGGGTGCTCACGCTGGCCCTTTCTTCAACGACCTTTGATGCTCTGTTCTTCCGTGGTGCCATCGTTCGTAACTCGCCAATCTTATGAACGGAATCCTGTACAGGCGTTTTAACATCGAACGCTCAGGCGCACCACGAATTGGTGTTGCTACAGTCATACGAATCCCAGGGAAGTTGGAGCGCAAGACCTTCCATTGCTGATCCTGCGGTGGATCGATGTAAACGTGCCTTAAAGAAACATCGTCACGACGACCATTCCATGCCCCTGCTGCGGTCAAAAAAATCGAACCTGGCGAGCTGGGAAATTTAAGCTAGTGATTCAGTAACCTGCTGAAAACGGGAGTGGGAAAGCGCCCAGCCAAAGAAAATATTTCGCTAATAGCGAAATTATTTTGACTTTTCGCTTTGCCGAGAATAGCCTGCACATGCGGTAGGGAGATTTACTCGTAGATGTGGGGGCCTCGGCCCTGTGGAGGTTCGCCTCTGACCCTTCCCCACGCGTTCCGATGCCTCAGTGTCACAGGTCTCGGGCCGCGAAGGGATACTGCTTCCGCGCGAGCCGGAAGCAGGTGCTCAGAAGGGGGGAAAAGTATTGCTTGCTCCAATTTTCAGTCCAGTTGCGCGCGAGACCTCTCAATCCGAGGGGGCAATAAGGACACAGAGATGAAAATTGAAAAACCCGCCAAGCAACGCCCGGCAGTTAAGACACGACGCAAGATGAGGTGGTTAAAGGTGGTTTTCGGTGCCGTACGTTGGATCGGATTTGCTTTAGCTCTGATCGACAAGCACTGGCCTAAGATCTCGGAAAGCGTTCGTGACCTATTCTGACTGCCTTACCCCCGCTGTTGTCACTTTTGGAGGAATCGATAATGCTGAACCAGGCACTACGCTTGATTCGAACATACCACGACATGTCCCAGACAGAGCTTTGCAAAGAGCTTGGGATATCAAACTCGCACTTATCAGAATTAGAGTCAGGCAAAAAGCAGCCTACTATTGAACTGCTAAATAAATACAGTGAGTATTTTGAGATCCCGTTGTCTTCCATTTTATTTTTCTCGGAAAATATGGACGCCGCGAAACCTACGACAAAGTTAAGAACAAGCGTCGCAAAAAAAGTGATTCATCTCTTGGAATGGATGGAAAACAAGAATGAAGCCAAGACGAGAAAAGAAAACCAAAAAAGAGCGTAAGTCTTACGACATCTCTCAAAGCGCTTTATATAACACCTCTACCAAAGCGAAGCTTGCAGCTGCCTTATCTACTGACATTAAAAACATCACCGATTGCATCGGTGATTACAAACAATTCGAGCTAGTGCCTGAATTAGATCCCTTCAAACTAGGCAAGCAACCTAAGGTTCGGCAGGTCCAGAAGCCAAATCCAAGACTTCTTGCGATGCATGAGCGAATCCTGAGGCTCCTTCGCTGCGTTCAAGTTCCTGAATATATGCAATTTGCGCTAAAAGGTACTTCATACAAAAATAATGCCCAAATGCATCTTTCAGGAAAATGCGTTGCAACGTTAGACATTCGTAATTTTTTTGGCTCAACATCCAAATCTAAAGTCTTCAATTTCTTCAGCGGCCCATTAAAAGCGCCAGGTGATGTAGCAAACTTGTATGCCGACTTGACGACCTTTGAAAATTGCCTACCAACAGGAAGTCCACTTAGCCCACTACTATCATTTTATGCGAATAAATCACTGTTCGATGAGTTAAACGCGATTGCTAGCAAGCACGGACTGACCTTCACGTGTTACGTGGACGACCTCACTTTTTCAGGCAAAAGCATTAGCCGCAATTTCTTGTGGCAGATTGAAGACATGATTCGCAAATACGGACACGTGGTCGCTTCCAAAAAAACCAGAGTATTTGACGCTGACGTTCCCAAACACATCACTGGCGTTGTAGTCCATGAGGGCGGTATTCGAGTACCGAATGTAAGATACCGAAAAATGAGGCTGATCAAGGCGGCGATTCAAGGCAATGGGAAGAATTATGGGCTGACAAAAAAAGAGCTTGAATACAAACTTGGAGGTTTACTCGGAGAGGCCGCGTACCTCGACCCGCGTAATTTACCTGCTGCAATTGAGTTTGGAAAAGCTACGCAGAAGTTTCTTCTCACATCAGGCGGCAGCGAGCAGGGGTATTCTAACCCTCCAAAATTAGAAAACATCGACGAAAATTTCGTCCCGCCTTGGCAAGACTAACAGCTGCATCCAATAATCTAGTACCAGTCAGAGGCAACACTATTTCAACGCCAATGGTGCTTTTATGAAGCAATGATAAGCGAAGACTGTAAAACTAAAGATTGAAAAGCCGTCAGTACAAACCCATCGCAAATCCATCTTCGCTTCAGCTCTAACGACTCTACTATAACGTGTAAATCTATAATCTCATGAGCCACCTTGCGGAGTTCCACCAGAGACATAAATACAACCAATTCAACTTCAACATCTGGAAATACTGCATCCTGATGTAAGCGGCATGCAGAAATTCTTGAACGCTCGCCCACTACGGCTAAAAAATTTAAAACATCATGCAGACATTCAGCGCGAAAACCATAGGTATTCATCTTCTCTCCTTTTCCTTTAGTTCGGAAAGAATATCATGTAAAAACACACAAACCCCTATGGGGGCATATAAAACCTTAGCCGAGTTAAAAGACGTATTGAACCAATCACCTAAAACTAGCTCCGCCTATATTTTAGTACATCACTTATCCTAAAACTTAAACCTGAGTTCATATTCCAGAAAAAAACCAAACTAACCCTTCACACAGCCTCAGGCTCGGCCTTCAGAAACTGTCAGATTGACAAAATAAAACAACACTGAAAATTGTGCTGCAAGCGCACCGAGCTACCCATAACGCGCCACAAACCAATAAACCTTCAGTTTTTTACTGCCCAGCTCTATAAATTCTTAGTAATTTCAAAACTCCAAGCCTTGCCGATACAAAAAATCTGTAAGTAATGACTAAATTCAAACAAAACAACGCACATCACTGATACAGAATTTGAGTTTTAATTTTTTCTGTCGCTCATAATATGATTTAGAAAAAGAATGACAACAAATTGTTTATCTTGGCGTAAATAGCAAAACGTGCGTATCGAGTCCGGCCGCCTTAGCCTTGCGCCCAAGCGCAGCTATCCGCGGGAACTGGTGGAGTCGGTATTCCGGATTTTCGATGGACTGGCTCGGCACAAAGACCTGGAGCTGATTCTGGACGTGGACCCTAACATCAATGGCGATGTGCTCATCGATCCGCTGCGATTCAAGCAAGTGCTGTCCAATCTGGTCAGCAACGCCATCAAGTTCACCCACGAAGGTTTCGTAAAAATCACCGTGGGCGGCGAGCTGGTTGAACCGTTCAGCCTTGCGCTTACGCTGCTGGTTGAGGACAGCGGAATCGGAATCTCGCCGGAAGACCAGCGTCGCCTGTTCCGTCCATTTGTACAGGTGAATCAGGACCCGGCGAACGCACGAGGCGGCACCGGGCTGGGACTGGTCATCAGCCGTTCGCTGTGCGAAATGATGGGCGGCACACTGCACATGATCAGTGCGCCAGGCAACGGCACCCGGATCAAGGTGAGCCTCATGCTGACACGACTCGACGCGCTACCACCACTTGAGCCCCCACCCCGGTCGATAAATGTGCCACCGCGTCATGGCCGGATGCAAATACTGGTCGTCGATGACCATGTCATGAACCGCCAGTTGCTCCTTCAACAACTCCAGTTCCTCGGCTATGAGGCTACTGGTGCCGAGAACGGCGAGGTGGCCCTGGCGGCATGGCGCAATCTTCGCTGCGATCTGATCATCACCGACTGCCATATGCCGGTCATGACAGGGGCCGAACTGACCATGGCGGTGCGCAAGGAAGAACCGCTGTTGGGCCTCACTCCGACAGTGATCCTGGGTTTGACTGCCGATGCCCGGCAAGTGGACATCGAGCGCTACCTCTCGATCGGCATGGATGACTGCCTGATCAAACCGACCA
This sequence comes from Pseudomonas sp. T8, assembly GCF_024610635.1. Lineage (NCBI taxonomy): Bacteria > Pseudomonadati > Pseudomonadota > Gammaproteobacteria > Pseudomonadales > Pseudomonadaceae > Pseudomonas > Pseudomonas sp. T8. The sequence continues at coordinate 628,645 of NZ_CP102374.1, read as the reverse complement.
GCCTGGATGAACTGGAGACGCGCCTGTCCTCGCTCACGCTCGGCCGCGGGCCAACGCAAGAACACGACGTTGCCGAACCTCAACGGCCAGCAAAAACCGAAGACGATCAGTATCGCATCGGTATCGGCACCTTAAGTCGAATGGCCGGAGGTAATGCTTCACTGGTGCAGGATCTGGTGCGCGAATTACTGAGGAGCAACCGACAGGATCTGGGGACGCTCCGTCTGCTTTTGCAAAAGCGAGACATCCGGGCATTTTGCGAGTTGTCGCATCGGATAAGGGGGGCCGCTAGCGTCGTAAAGGCCAAACATTTGATCGACTATTGCCGGGAAATAGAAGAGGCCTGCTCCAGCGACCTATCGGTGCTTGGGGATAAAGCTGCCCTGGTAGAACAGGCCATGCTCGAACTGGAGCGCGGACTCAGCCTGATGGACAGAGGGATTGCTGATGACCGGCGCCCCATTTTTCCAGCAGACCGAGCAAGGTCCTGCTGCCCACCGGTGGATTGACGACATCGAGCAGCGCAATTCCCTCGTCTATACCCCAGGCCAACAATCGATGACGGGACGCGGGCTGGGTATGAGTCAGCACAATGATCTGCCGGGCCAACCTTCGTTCAGCCAGGCGTGGTAACACATCGCTCAGACACTTCTCGACGCCAAAATGATCGTACAGCAGCAGATCATAGCGATCATCTGATGGGGGACGTTGCATAAGGGTTGCCCAGGTAGAGCACGGCATTACGTTGTAAATCCCAAGGGCATTCAGCGAAGCCCAGTACTGCAACAACAATCCCGGGGATTGGCTATACAAGATGAATTTTGGATGGGTAGTTTCGTTTATCGACATCAGGCCGAGCCAGGGATAAGGAGAGACCTGATGCTATCCAAATGCTGCCAGACCGAATGTCAGCAGATTATTCGTACCCCTAAGGATTTATCGAAAACTAACTCAGAATTATCTGACCAGCTGCCGATCGGGAAAGTGGAGTCGAACCTGGCTACGATCACGCAACGTCGTTGCGCTTGGCCAACTCAACCAGGGCCACGAGGTTCGGTGCGTTGAGTTTTCTCTGCAAGCGAACTTTATAAGTGCTCACGGTCTTGTGGCTGATGATCAGGGTCTCTGCAATTTCCTGGTTGCCAAGCCCTTGGGCAAGCAGCTTCAACACGGTTATTTCACGGTCGGAAAGCTGCGCAATGAGGGTGCTTTCCTGGTTGACCGCCTGGACATTTTCCCGCAGCATGAAAAGGGTGTCCGCAGGGAAATAGGAGTACCCCGACAGCACGGCCTTGACCGCCCCCACCAGCTCATCCAGGTTATCGTCCTTGCAGATGAATCCAGCCGCTCCTGCCTGCAGGCAGCGCATGGCGAAATTACGCGAGTCACCCGAAGTCAGGATCAGGACTTTCACCGCCAGACCGATGGATTTGAGGCAGGAAATCACCGCGAAGCCATCCATGTTGGGAATGCTGAGATCAAGGATGATCAGGTCGGGCAGAAGCTTGCGCACGGTCTCCAACGCATCCGAGCCATTATCCACTTCGGCCATGATCGTATGGCCTTCTTTCTCCAGCATCATCCTGACCGCCAAACGGATCAGGGGATGATCATCAACGATAACGATGCTACCCATGTGCAGCTTTCCCTAAAAAATCGATGCCTGTTGTCTGCAAATGCCGAAGGCGCAGTCCGAAACTCCGGTACTTCAAGCGCAGAGAGTTCTGCCCTTCACTCCCGCGGCCACACAAGACTAGGGCCCGACGAATCGTCGCTCAGAAAAATAAGCTGAGTACGTAAAGTCGCCAAGTTTAATTGGACGGCAGATTAACTTCTGCACTTGATTTCTGGAGAGCTGGAAAAGCTTACCCAAATAGCCACCTGGCAAAAAGTACACGTTTCCAAATGCCCATCCAGACAAAACGAACCCCTTCATCAGATTTATCCTACATCCACCTGCCCAATCCAAAATACTAGCGACGCAGGCTCGTCCCCCCAGGCCAAGCTAGCTCCTCCCGCTGCTCCTATGCCAAAGAGTGAGCCGTAGGACTCAGTCAGTCGCAGTTAATCTGAGCTGAAAATCGCGCTGATTGCGAACACGGGCGTTTTCGATTGCAAGCCATTATAGCTAGGGAGTCTGCTGTCGATTGATGATGGGTAGCGGGCGGGATAGAAATTGCTCATCCAATCCCCGGCTGTAAGCGTTGTAGGCTCACCGCACGAACTGTTCGAGTAACTGGTCATTTTCCATTCGAAGGCGCTGATTTTCCCCCTCCAAGCGCGATACGATCGGCAGCCACTTGCAGTTCAGGGCTAGAAGCTTTCTTCAATGCAGGTGAAGCCGTGAGCACTTGCTTGCGCAGGGCGAATGCGTGCCGGATACGCTCATGCTTATGCAAAGCTTGTCGCGTATAGGTACTCCTCAAATGCCGAGAGACTGCAACGATTAACAAGTCCCAGGTCAATCTCCCGGAGCATCCGTCCAGGATTGATACGACCTGTTCAATTGCTGATGGGGTGAGATTTCTTGAGCGGCTCATGCTGTATCCCCGTCGGAAGCCAGGACCTGGCGCACATTTGGTCTTTCAAGGTTTAGCTCTACCTCACTGGAGCTCTGCAGAACCTGGATAGCGCCCACAAACTGCTACAGCTTCGATGCAGGTAAGACGCCACTAGGTCTGATCACTGCGCCAATCGGAACGGACGGGTCGTCCAAGATCGCGCACAAATCGTTCAGCCGCTTCAACGTCAGCGTCTGATGCTCCACCCAACGATTAGCGCCAAACTGCTCTTCACCGAGCGCTGTCAATGCCTGTTGCAAAAGTGATTCCGTTTCTTAATGGTGTTGCCGTATGGCGCATTCTCGAACATGATCCCCTTTTATACAAAAATGCTCATCACAATTCGAACAGTCTCGATGTAGCTGGCAAGGCAGCATTGAAAAATCATGCGCGCAATACCCTAGATCAGTAGTGTGGGCAGTCAAAATCTTCAATTCAGCAAATTGATCACGCGTAATCAAACTACTTGGGGGAAGACTTGCAACGTGACCTGCTGATTTCTCCGGGTTGCCTAACGCCTCCCTGGCCAGAGCGAGAATGTCTCGATCAGATTGATGATCGTAGCATCTGTTATGTGTAATCTTCGCCCGACCGCTCCACTTAGCAACATCAAGCTGTGAAAGCCCTCCCATCTGAGCCACCGTGTTCAAGTAGTCCCGCTTCACGTTGACCGGCGCTTGGCTCTGCGCTTCACGCCGGTGTCGCAGTAAGTCCCAAACACGGCGGTAGCCATAGCTGGGTAACTCGCTGACCTCAGTGCGAATCTCATTGACCAACGCGGTATCGTCCAGCACTCGACGACGCCGCTCGATCTGAGCAGCAGGGTTAAGTCGAACCGTCAATTGCGAGCACACTACACCGAGACTTTCACTGATCAGCTTCACTGGTCGCCCCCCGGCGACAAGGTTGAGTGCGCAATCCATTTTCACGACCGAGCAATCTCCACGGCCTCCTGAAGAATCTCGACCTACATGATTTTCTTGCCGAGCATGCGCTGTAGCTCACGGATCTGCTTAAGCGCATCGGCTAGTTCGGAAGCGGGCACAAAATCCTGGAGCACCATTTCATTCCTACTCCGTAAACAGCCACGCATTCCACGACTGTCAGCTTCCGACTGTGGCCTCAACCGGTGGGTGCCGGCGGAAATCGGTCAAAAGCGGCCATAGTGGTCAAGCCCGAGACGTAGGTATAAGCGACACTTCCCGGTAGCTACGAATTAGCTCGTCAAACAGCCCGATATCGACCCGGGTACGGGCGATCAATTGAGCGCCCGCAACAGCGGTGTAAATCGCGCGGGCACGGCATTCACAGCTCTCTGTGCTACCTGGCCCGGCGTCCACCAGCATCTGCGTCAGCCATGTGACATTGATATCCGCAAATGCTTTGACCTCATGCATGACTTCTTCGGGCAAGTCTTCATATTCCGCCGCCATGAAACTCGATAGACACAGCCTGTTACCGTCTTCCAGCGACGCGCGAAAAATCGATGGATAGATTTCCAGGCACCGAATCGGGTCGGGATTGGACTCGCGTATCCCCTTCAGAACGCTGGCTGTGTCCTGCCAGTAGCGCTGTGCAACAGCGGCGCCAAGCTCAGCCTTGCTGGCGAAGTGGTAATAAATACTGGCGTTCTTGATCCCCACCGCTTCACCGATGCTGCGAAAGTTTATGCCGTTGTATCCGTGCCGCTGCGCTGCCGTTTTTGCAGCAGCCATGATGGCTTCTCGGGAGTTTGCACTCATATTGGATTCCTTCACTGGTCAAGCTTATGCCGTGAATACTAACTCCCATCCAGTGCACCTGCCAACTGGAAGGTAGGGGTTGACGTACCCATGGAATAGGCACAATCTTTACCTACCAACTGACAGGCAGGGAGAAAAATCATGGCGATTTCAATACCGCAATTCGACATATCCACTCTTCCCGTAATGAAAATTCACGATTGGTTCGATGGCCCCTACCCTGCTCGCGTCCGTATCGCGCTGGCAGAAAAAGGCCTGCTTTCACGAGTTGAATTCATATCGGTCAATCTCTGGACAGGCCAGCACAAGACGCCAGATTTCCTGGCGATCAATTATTCCGGGACGCTTCCGGTACTGGAGTTGCATGACGGCACCCTCATCGCTGAATGCACAGCCATTACCCAGTACCTGGACGCATTGGACGGCAACCCCACCCTGACGGGCCAGACGCCTCTGGAGAAAGGCCTCATCCACATGATGACTAAGCGTGCTGAAATCGAGTTCCTGGATGCGGTCAGCGTGTATTTTCATCACGCCACTGCAGGCCTTGGGCCGCAGGTCGAGCTTTATCAAAATCCCGAATGGGGCTTCCGTATGCGCGACAAGGCGGTGCGAGGCATGCGCTATTTCGACAGTCTTCTGGAACACCGACCGTTCGTTGCTGGGGACGCATTTTCAATGGGTGATATCGCGGTGCTGGGCGGCATGATCTTCGCGGCGCTGGTCAAGCTTCCAGTGCCTGATGAATGCACTGCGTTGCAGGCATGGCATGCAAGAATGCAGGAAAGACCCAGCCTGCGGGAATGGCGCGCGATGGTTGAGCGAGGCGCACCGCAAACTAAAGAAAACATACACCTGCCGTCTTGACCCGGATGGTAGATGTAGTTGATTGCGTGAAACGGTTCGGGGAGAGGCTATCTATCCAAAAATGATCGGCCGGTTTGGGTTGTTCTCTGCCGCTCATGGCCACGAAGCGTGATGGTCAAATCCGATGTAAATGACTGGTCAGGTCGAATGCAAATGGGTGGGCAAGTCTGTGCAATTACTCACCCCGATCAAGGGACCACCTCGCCCTCGCCGACATGAACGTTCAGCCCCTTGATGGCCTGAATGGCGCCATAGGAAACCTTGAGATCGTTTACCTGAAGGATATTTTTCATGCTTAAGCCACCGTCTCAGTGCCCCAATAGGCCTCGATCACCCAAGGGTCTTTTTGTACCTGCGCAGGCAGGCCATCAGCGATTTTTTTGCCATAGCTCGGGCGCTTGCAACCGAACCACTGCTGGTCGCCCTGGATGAGCCTGCGGCCGGTATGAATGCCTCGGAAACTGAAGGCTTGCGTCAGTTGATGTGCAAGATGAAGGGCGATGGCAAGACGGTCCTGCTGATTGAGCATGACGTGAAGTTGGTCATGGGCTTACGCGATCCCGTTACGGTTCTGGACTATCTCCAGTCGACGCTGATCACCGTAGGAAAGGGGGTTGCCAACTCGCCAGCGAAGCGGCCAATGCCGACATAGTCGAGCCAGTAGCGTGCCAGCGTGCCGCCTAAGGCCAGGTTCTGTTTGACAGCCCGAGCTTCATTAAGCCTTCTTACGATACGCCATCGAGTCGTCGATCCGCTTGAGGATGTAGTCTCCCGCTGCCACCGGCGGATACAGGCTCAGCGCCGGGGCGACCCCCAGATCACAAGGATCGACCGTCGCGCCATAGGTCGGGTCATAGAACGTTGCTATGGAGTAACGCTCATGGCCCGAGGTGTTGATCACCCGATGTAGCGTTGAACGAAAACGATCATTGGACCAGTGCGCCAACAGGTCACCGACGTTCACCACTAGGCTGCCGAGAATCGGCGTGGCGTCGATCCAGCGATTGGAGCCCAGTTCGCGGACCTGCAAGCCGCCGCTGTTGTCCTGATACAGCAATGTGATGCAGCCGTAATCAGTGTGCGGCGCCACCCCGAATTGGTCGGCTTCGGCCTGGGGCGGCTGCGGTGGGTAATACACCATCTGGGTGCGCTGCAACGGCTTGGTGTATTTGTCGGTGAAAAAATCTTCGTCAATGCCCAGCCCTATCGCCACCACCCGCAGCAGGTCGGCCCCGGCCTTGGCAACCTCCTGATAATAGTCAGCCAATGCTTCACGCAACGACGGCATGAATTCTGGCCACTGGTTCGGCCCGCGCAACGCTTCACCGGCAATCACGCAGGGATCAGCTTCGGCCAGTTCGAGCCCGATGCTGAAAAATTCTTTGTGATCGGGTTTGGTGGCCTCATACATGGTCGCCCCGCCCAATGCGTGCCAACCACGATGCCGCTTGTTGACGGCCACCTGGCGCTTGACCTCGGCCGGGTAAGCGAAGAACTCCCTGGCGGCGGCCATCGCTTTATCGATCACCGGCTGCGGCACCCCGTGATTGATGATGTAGAAGAAGCCGATGTCGCAGCAGGCAGTGCGAATGGCGTCGGAGGCTCGACGAATACTCGCCTTGTTACCTTCGCGGACACCGGACATATCGATCAGAGGCAGACGAATAGTAGAAGACATGCTCACTCCTGGGGTCGTGATTCGGGGGTGGTCGTTCAGGGGTATGACGCAATAGCGACCAATCTGTATATACAGCAAAAAGCATTTACTGTGCCGCTCCCCTCTCCCGCACCACCAATCGCCGTACACCAAGGCGTCTGCTCATTGTTCAACAATCCTGACCTGGCTTAATGCCCAGCATTAATTGGTTTCCCTGCGCCCCAACAGCGTGCGCCGAGCGCGTATTTGGTGCGGCTTTCGGTTACACATCCAAAGATCGGCGGACCGAAGGTCTCTTTTAAAACCTGCGCAGTATGCGCCTGAAATGCGCATCTCTGACGGAAACGGTAATTTTGGCCCGTGTCTTGCTAATCCTGTATATACAGGATGATATGGCTACCTATTCCATCCACCACTGCCCTAGGACATTGCAATGCACACACCTCTGCTGCTCAAACCCGGCCGACTCACTCTCGATCAATTGCGCGTCATCTATCAGAAGCAATGGGCGATTGAGCTGGATCCGGCTGCTCGCGAAACCGTGGATGCCAGCACCCGAACCGTGAACCAGATCATTGCCAACGAACGTACGGTGTATGGCATCAATACCGGTTTCGGCCTGTTAGCCAGAACGTCGATCCCGACCGAGTCCCTGACCAAGTTGCAGCGCAACCTGTTGCTTTCGCACTGCACCGGCACCGGTCCATTGCTCGATGACGCTAGTGTTGGCCTGATCATGGCGTTGAAGGTCGGGTCCCTGGCCCGGGGTTTTTCCGGCATTCGCTGGGAAGTGATTCAAGCATTGGTTCAGCTGTATGTGGCCAAGGTCTATCCGTGCATTCCTTCCCAGGGCTCGGTTGGCGCCTCGGGTGACTTGGCCCCGTTGGCGCATATGTCAGCGGTGCTCATTGGTGTGGGTCGTGTCCGTCATAACGGGCGTGAGATGGACGCCGTCGAAGGCCTGGCGATTGCCGGTCTGGAACCGATGGTGTTGGGGCCGAAGGAAGGCCTGGCGCTGATCAATGGCACCCAGGTATCCACTGCACTGGCACTGCGCGGGCTGTTTGCCGCCGAGAAACTGTTCACCGCCGCCGTGGTTGCCGGCAGCTTGTGCGTGGAAGCCTTGAAAGGTTCCGATGTTCCCTTCGATCCGCGCATCCAGGCCGTGCGCGGTCAACCGGGGCAAATCGATGTGGCCCAGTACTACCGTGAACTGCTGGCTAACAGCGAGATACGTCAATCCCATATCGATTGCTCTCGGGTTCAAGACCCCTACTCGCTGCGCTGCCAGCCTCAAGTCATGGGGGCTTGCCTTGACCATTTGCGCTTTGCCGCCGGGGTGTTCTTACGTGAATCCAACTCGGTTTCGGATAACCCACTGGTGTTCAGTGCTGACGGTGATGTGCTGTCGGGCGGCAACTTTCACGCCGAACCCGTGGCGATGGCCGCGGACGTTCTGGCCCTGGCGATATCCGAAATTGGCGCATTGTCCGAACGGCGGATCGCCCAATTGGTTGACCCGGCGCTCTCCGGCCTGCCGGCCTTTCTGGTGCGCGAAGGCGGCCTGAACTCAGGCTTCATGATTGCTCAGGTGACCGCCGCCGCGCTCGCGTCGGAAAACAAGACCCTGGCCCACCCGGCATCGGTGGACAGCTTGCCGACCTCGGCCAACCAGGAAGACCACGTATCGATGGCAACCTTTGCGGCCCGCCGCCTACTGGACATGGCCAGTAACAGCAGCGCCGTGGTGGCCATCGAACTGCTCGGAGCGGCTCAGGGCGTGGACCTGCATGCCCCGCTCAATACCTCGAAAAAGCTCGGCGAGGTCCTGGCAATGATTCGCAGCGAGGTCGCGCATTACGACGAAGACCGTTACTTCGCCCCCGACATCGCCACCGCCAGGGCCTGGGTGGAATTTGCCGCGTTCGAGCGCTGGTTGCCCGCCGCACGCCTGTACGTCTGATAGCAATCGAATCGGCGCAGCCCCGCTGCGCCGCCATACTCACATTAAGGGATCGCCATGCGTCGCTATTATTCAGGGCCGGATGTTCTCCGGGCACAGAGCATTTCCGAGCTGGCGGTCATGGCTCGGCGACGCTTGCCGCATTTCGCCTGGGAATACCTAGAGGGTGGCGCCGAAGAAGAATGGACGTTGCGGCGCAACCGCCAGGCCTTCGCAGACATCGCGCTGCTGCCTCGCACATTGGTGCCCTGCTCGGCCACACAAACCCAGTGCTCGCTGTTCGGGCGAGACCTGCCGCTGCCGATGGCGATTGGTCCCACCGGCTACAACGCGATGCTGTACCGCGACGCCGATATTCAATTGGCCCGGGCCGCAACGGCGCGTGGCCTACCCTTCACCTTGAGTACCGTGTCCACTAGTTCTCTTGAACAATTAGTGGCAGCAGTGCCGGAGGTCAATCTCTGGTTTCAGCTGTATTGCCTGCGTGATCCTTCCGTCCGAGAAGACTTGTTGCAACGCGCCCACGCGGTTGGTTGCAAAACCCTTCTATTGACCAGCGATGCGGTGCTGTTGGGCAACCGCGAATGGGACCGGCGCAATTTTGTCCGGCCCCGGCAACTAAGCCTGCGCAACAAGCTCGACGTGCTGCGTCATCCGCGCTGGATGGCCCAGGCGCTTTGGCCACACGGTCTGCCGAACCTAGGCAACATCGAACGCTATCTGCCGACCGAACAACGCACCATCGGAGGCGCCGCGCAGTTTATCGGTAGCCAGATGGACAGCGGGCTCGACTGGGATGCCCTGGCCCGATTACGTGAACGTTGGCCCCATCGATTGCTGCTCAAGGGCGTGCTGCACCCGGCGGATGCCGAGAAAGCCGTAGCCCTCGGGCTCGATGGTTTGGTGGTGAGCAACCATGGTGGCCGGCAACTGGACGGAGTTCCCGCCAGCCTCGACTGCCTGCCAGCGGTTGCCGCCGTGGCCAAAGGCAAACTGGCTCTGTTGCTCGACAGCGGTGTCCGTCGCGGCACTGACATTCTCAAAGCCTGCGCACTCGGCGCCGATGCGGTGCTGCTAGGGCGATCTACGCTTTATGGAGTCGCCATCGGCGGACAGGCAGGCGCAGGCCACGCCCTGGACCTGCTGGCGCAAGAACTGCGCCTGGCCTTGTCCTTACTTGGCACTCCTGACCTGAAACAACTCGACTGTCGTGCCCTAATCACGACCTCCTCCTCGTTCCCCGACCGTGAGTTGAGCTGATGAACGATCTACAACACACCCTCGAACAGTTGTGTCAGGCACTCGGTGACGACGCGGTAATCACTGGCGCCGATATCAGTCAACGTCACTACAGCGACTGGACCGGCCACGCCCCGGCCTGCCCCGCGGCGCTGCTGTTACCGCGCACCACGGCCCAGGTCGCCAGCGCCCTGCACATCTGCAATGTCGCCGGGCAAGCGGTGGTTCCCCAAGGGGGCATGACCGGGTTGGCCGGTGGTGCGGTGCCTCGGGCCAGCGACATCGCGCTGTCCCTGGAACGCCTGCGTGGCATCGAAGAGATCGACCCGGCGGCAGCCACCATCAGCGTGTGGGCCGGCACCACGCTGGAAGAGATCCAGCAAGCCGCGCTCAACGCCGGTTTCGTTTTCCCGCTGGATCTGGGGGCACGCGGCTCGTGCCAGATCGGCGGCAACATCGCCACCAATGCCGGCGGCAACGCGGTGATTCGCTATGGCATGACCCGTGACCTGGTGCTCGGGCTGGAAGTGGTCCTGGCCGATGGCCGGGTGCTCGATCTGCGCAACAAGATGATCAAGAACAACTGCGGTTATGACCTGAAACAGTGCTTCATCGGCAGTGAAGGCACCTTAGGCATCGTTACCCGCGCGGTGTTGAAACTCGCGCCGCAACCCGGCCCGACCAGCACCCTGCTCTGCGCCCTGCCCAACTACGCCAGCGCCGTCAGCCTGCTGCGGCGGATTCAGCGCAGCGTCGGCACGCCACAAGCCTATGAATTGATGTGGCAGGACTTCTTTCGACTCGGGGTGAGCTGGCTGGAAAACGCGGCGCCGCCGCTGTCGCTGGACTACCCACTGTATGTCCTGCTTGAGTCTGCCGGTTCGCAGGAACAGCTCGAAGCGTCACTGGAAGAAGCCTTCGGCGCCGGTGAAGTGCTCGACGCGGTGCTCGCCAGCTCCCAGAGCCAGGCCAGGGGGCTCTGGAAAATCCGTGAAGCCACCGGTGAGTTTCCGACCCGCATGACCCCATTGAATTTCGACGTCAGCCTGCCGATCGGCCTGATCGGCGACTTCGTCGAACGCTGTCGCGCAAGGCTGGACAAGCGCTGGCCGGGCAATCACAGCGTGTATTTCGGACACATCGGTGACAGCAATCTGCACCTGACCGTTGACTGTGTGTCGTTGCCGCAGCCGGCGCCGATTCTCGACATCGAAGATCTGGTTTACAGCGCCGTCGGTGAATTGGGCGGCTCGGTCTCTGCCGAGCATGGCATCGGCCTGCTCAAGTGCGAGTTTCTTCATCACTCGGTCGGCCCCGAAGCCCTCGCCGTGATGCGCCAACTCAAGGATTGCTTCGACCCCAACGGCATTCTCAATCCGGGAAAAATCCTCGGCTGAGGGCCTGTATATACCGGAGTGGCACGTTAACTGCTATTGCCCTCCTGAATCACCGCAGGACTCACACCCAACCTCGCTGTATCCCCTGAAGGAGTGACACCATGCAACTCGATTCTCTTTTCAGTAAACGATTCAACGGCCTGTGCCTCGCTATGACCCTGACTGTTGCGTCCCTGGCTGCACACGCCGATCAACTGGCGGAGGTAAAAAAAACCGGTGAACTGGTGGTGGGTACCGAGCTGCAATTTGCGCCTTTCGATTTCACCGATAACGGTAAACAGAAAGGCCTGAACGCCGAGTTGTTCGATCAGTTGGGCAAGGAGTTAGGGGTCAAGGTGAAGTTCATCGACCTGCCATGGCCAAGCGTATTGCCAGGGCTTGAAGCGAAGAAATTCGACATGGTTGCCGGTCCTATCATCGTGACCCAGGCCCGTAAAGAGCGTTATCACTTCATGCTGCCGATCGCCGAAGCCACCGTAGCCTTGATGGTCGGCGCCAGCGACACGACCATCACCAAACCGCAAGACATTGCCGGCAAGGCCGTAGGTGCGGGCAAAGGCTCAGCGCAACTCGAAGAACTCAAGACCTTCGCCGCCACCCTTCCGGAGAAAGTCACGATCCGCGAATACGTCGACAACAACCAGGCCTACGCCGACCTCGCGGCCAAGCGCATCGTTGCCGTTGCCAACTCGCTGCCGAACATCTCCTACGTCGCCGCCGAGCGCAGCAAAGCCTTCAAGGTGATCCTGCCGCCGTTCGGCAAGAAATCCTACTTCGCCTACCTTGGCCGCAAGGATGACGACGCCAAAGGCCTGATCGCGGCCCTTGATAGCGCGCTGCTGAAAATGCACGACGACGGTCGCCTCGCTGCGTTGCAGAAAAAATGGCTGGGTACCGAGATGGATGTGCCGAAAGCCGACTTCACCCCAACCTGGTAAACCCGTCTGTTCATTGGAGCTCCTGATCGTCGGCCAGCCCTGGCCGGCGATCAACTGAGTTGGAGTCGCCGCGATGTTCGATTGGCCTTTGTTTTTGCAGAACCTGCCGTTGCTACTGACCAGCCTGTTGGTGACCCTTGAAGTCTCCGGCGCCGCCCTGGTGATCGGCTTTTTCATCGGCACTCTGGTCGCCAGCCTGCGACTGTCACCGGTGCCATTGTTCCAACGTTTGGGGGGCGGCTACATTTTTGTGTTCCGGGGCATTCCGCTGCTGGTGCAGTTGCTCTTCGTTTATTACTTCCTGCCACGGGTCGGCTTGCCCAATGTTTCGCCGCTGACGGCCGCGATCATCAGCCTGTCATTGTGCGCCGGGGCCTACATCGCCGAGATCCTGCGCGGTGGCTTCCTCGCCATACCCGGTGGTCAGTTGGAGGCCGCCGGGCTGCTTGGCATGAGCACCGGGCAAATGCTGATCCGTATTCGCGTGCCGCAAGCCGTGCGCCTGACGTTGCCAGCGCTGGTCAACGAAATGATCTTGCTGATCAAGGCGTCTTCGCTGGTGTCGGTGGTCGGCCTCGCTGACCTGACCCGCACCGCGCAGAACCTGGCGGCCAGCGATTACCTGTTTGTTCAGAACTACCTGATGCTCGCCGGCTTCTATTGCCTGATCAACATTCCCCTGGCGTTCTGCGGCGGTCTGCTGGAGCGACGCATGAAGGAGCAACGCTCATGATCTTCGATCACCGGATCATCACCGAACACCTCGATGACATCGCCCAAGGCTTTGCGGTCACCCTCGGCACCTGGTCCGCCGGCGTCGTGCTCGGTTTGTTCCTCGGCTTGCTGATTGCCGTGGCTCAGCTGTTTGGCAACAACCTGATCCGGGCGCCGCTGCGGGTGTTCATCGAAGTGATCCGCAGCACGCCGTTTCTGGTCCAGCTGTTCCTGGTGTACTACGGCGGGCCGTCCTTCGGCCTCAGCCTGGAGCCGATTCCGGCCGGGGTTCTGGGGTTGGGTATTTATGGCAGCGTCTACTTTGCGGAGATCTTCCGCACCGGCTTCGAGTCGGTGGCCCGCGGTCAACTGGAAGCCGCCGACTGTCTGGGGATTACACGCTGGCAATGCATCCTGCGCATTCAGTTGCCGCAGATGCTGGTGATCATCCTGCCGGCGCTGGTCAATCTAGTGACGATTTTGTGCAAGGAAACTGCGGTCCTGTCGATCATCACCATCCCGGAACTGACGATGGTCATGACCGGTATCGGCTCGCAAACCTTCGCTTTCGTCGAAACCCTGCTGGTGCTGTGTATCGGCTACTTGCTACTGGTCGAACTCTGTTCGCGCCTGGGCATGTACCTGGAAACAAAGGTCGGGGGCTTTATGAGCAGACAACCGCAATGAATGACCTACAACACCACTTGAAACCCATTGCCCCGAAACAAGGTGACCCCATGAAGACTCCCGAGCAACTCCCCGGCGACCAGCAACCTATGCTGCGCCTGCACAATGTCGGCAAGAGCTTCGGCACCCTGCGTGTACTCAAAGGCATCGATCTACAGGTCCGACACTCCGAAGTGGTATGCCTGATCGGGCCTTCCGGTTCGGGCAAAAGCACCCTGCTGCGCAGCATGGCGTTCCTCGAAGAGTATGACGAAGGGGAAATCTATGTCGAAGGCCAGTTGCTCGGCTTTGTGCCGGATAACGGCAAGGGTCGCAAACGCGCGCCGCAAGCGCAGATCAATCAGGTTCGGCGTAATGTCGGCATGGTTTTCCAGCAATTCAACCTGTGGCCGCACATGACGGCGCTGGGCAATGTCAGCGAAGCCCTGCTGCGGGTGCGCAAGTTATCGACGGCCGAAGCCCGTCAGCGGGCCATGGCGATGCTCGACAAAGTCGGTCTGACGCACAAGGCCGATGTCTATCCGATCCAGCTCTCCGGTGGTCAGCAACAGCGCGTGGCCATCGCTCGGGCATTGGCGATGGAGCCGCACATCATGTTGTTCGATGAGCCGACCTCGGCGCTCGACCCGGAACTGGTGGGCGAAGTCTTGCAGGTCATGAAGACCTTGGCCAAAGAAGGCATGACCATGGTGGTGGTCACTCATGAGATGGGCTTCGCCGCGCAGGTCGCTGATTCGGTTGTGTTCCTCGACCAGGGCCAAGTGGTCACCCAGGGTACGCCGCAGCAGATATTCCACAACTCCGAACACCAGCGCCTGCAGCAATTTCTGCAGAACTATCTGGATCGCAATGCCTTCTGGCAGGACAACAAAGAGGTTTCTCTGGTATGAACGCTGCTGAACTGCAACTCCTTGCACGCCCCCAAGTGCGCGATCTCGCCAGCTACAACGCCGGCCTCAGCTCCGAAGCCGTACGCCAGTGTTTCGGCCTGACCCGCGTGGCCAAGCTGGGCAGCAACGAAAACCCCTTGGGTCCGGCGCCTGCGGTGGCAGCCGCCATGGTCAAAGCCTGTTCCAGCATCGCCCTCTACCCGGATGCCAGTTGCCTGGAATTACGCGCGGCGCTGTCGGCAAAGCTCGGCGTACCGGGCAATCACCTGGTGTTCGGCAATGGTTCGGAAGATTTGCTAAGTATTATCAGCCGCGTGTTTCTGGACCACGGCGATGAAGTGGTCACGGTAGTGCCGTCGTTCGGTCTGCACTTCATTTACCCCCTCGCCGCCGGAGCCCTGGTGTCAGGGGTGCCGATGACGGATGAGGGTCGCTTCGACGTGCCAGCGATGATTGCGGCGCTGACGCCGAAGACCCGGCTGTTGATGTTCTCCTGCCCCTCAAACCCGGTTGGCTGCACCCTCGACGCCGACGAGTTGCAACAGTTATTGGCAGCGCTGCCGGCGCAATGTTTGCTGGTATTCGACGAGGCCTATTACGAATACGCCGATTTCGAGGCGGATTACCCCGATTGCCTCGGATTGATTCAGGCCAGTGGCAAGCCGTTCATCCTGCTGCGGACTTTCTCCAAGGCGTATTCCCTGGCCGGGTTGCGCATCGGCTATGGCATCGTCAGCGATCCTTTGCTGGCCGACCTGATCGACCGTCTACGCACCCCGTTCAACATCAATCGCGTGGCCCAGGCCGCGGCCATTGCAGCACTGGCGGACGAAGAGCATTTGCAGGTCACCCTCGCCCATGTCGCCCACGAGCGGCAGCACATGGTGATTGCCCTGCAAAACATGGGATTGAGCCCGGCGCCATCGATGGCCAACTTCCTGTACTTCAGCACGCCCTATCCGGCCGAAACCATCAATCAGGCCTTGCTGCGCAAGGGCGTCATCCTCAAACCCTGGCGTGAAGACGGGTATACACAGTACTTGCGTGTGTCCATCGGTAGCTGTGAGGATAACGACCTTTTTCTCAAAGCCCTGGCAAGTGTTCTTGCCGCTCAAAAAGGCGTGGACTGACCCATGATCAAAAATGCACCGCAAGCCCTCTATCAGCGTGCGAAGGACTTTGTGCAAGACAAGCTGCGCAGCGGTGAATGGAAACCCGGAGACCTGATTC
The DNA here is from genome assembly GCF_024610635.1 of Pseudomonas sp. T8. Taxonomy (NCBI): domain Bacteria; kingdom Pseudomonadati; phylum Pseudomonadota; class Gammaproteobacteria; order Pseudomonadales; family Pseudomonadaceae; genus Pseudomonas; species Pseudomonas sp. T8. Next base: position 612,760 of record NZ_CP102374.1, on the reverse strand, counting down.
CGTCGGAAAATCGCCTGGTGCAAGAGCTGGGCATTTCGCGCATGACCGTCAATCGGGCCTTGCGCGAGCTGACCGAGGAAGGCCATTTGGTGCGGATCTCCGGCGTCGGGACGTTCGTCGCTGAAAGCAAGCCGCAATCGAACCTGCTGCGCATCACCAATATCGCCGACGAAATCCTCGCACGGGGGCACAGTTATAGCTGCCGTGTGCTGCACCTTGGCCGCGAAGCCGCCTCAATGCCGGTAGCTGCCGCCCTGGCGCTGCCCACTGGCTCGTCGGTATTTCATCTGATTTGCGTGCACAGTGAAGAAGGCGTGCCAGTACAGTTCGAGGATCGCTACGTCAACCCCGAGCTGGTGCCGGACTTCCTGCAACAGGACTTTGGCGAACACTTGCAACCGGCGCGCTACCTGCTGCAAGTCATTAGGCCCGACGAGATGGAGCACATTGTCGAAGCCGGTCACCCCAGCAGCGACGAAAGCAAACATATGCAGATCGATGCCAATGAACCCTGCCTGATCCTAGTACGTCGCACTTGGAGCCAGAACAAAATCGTCACCTACGTTCGGCTAACTCACCCCTCGTCGCGCTATCGCCTCGGCAGTCGTCTGCCGATGAATGGCGCTCACCGCGACAGCTGAGTCTCAGCCACGATTACTGATAACGTGATCGGTAAAGGGATCGCTTTCGACCGACGCTAGGTTCGTCTGCGTTGGTTATTTTTTGGGGGGGCAGCACTCCGAAACCTGTCTATACAGCAAAGCAAATCGCATTCTGATGCGCAGGCGCTCCCTCTTTCGCAGTTCCTTTCCTCGGACACCCTGTCCAACTCATGCCCTCCTACGGATCTTCGGGTGCACTCCATGCACATTTTAGAGGCGCCTAGGGATAACCAACGATGTAATTCCAACTCCGGCGACGTCTCAAGCCCCTTACAGCAGAGAGAGTCTTGAGCAATCGAGCGATGAGAAAGCAAAAATAGGCACGCTACCTGCATACATGTATATACCAGTCAGTACGGCTCGACCGAACGCGCTTCTATGCCCCGTCCGATCGGTAATGAATGGACGAGATTGACCTGCTGCACGGTCAATCGAGCAGAACCTATCCTCTCAAACAAGCGAGAAACGTCATGAGTGAGCGATTCAAGAACGGCATGCGAAATCTTCTGGGAGCCTGCGCTTTGATGGCGGCCGGTGTAGCAGTGGCTGCTCAACCAAGCGCCGGTATGAAAGCCGAACCCGGCACGTTCAAAATCGGAGTAGAACCTTGGCTCGGGTATGGCCAACTGCATGTCGCCGCAGCCCATGACCTGTACCGCAAACAGGGTCTGGAAACCGTCAGCATCGTGAACTTCAGTGAGGACAAAGACATCAACGCCGCCCTTGCCAGCGGGCAGATCGATGCGGCCACAATTGCTACCCATACCGCCATGGGCATGGTTGCGGCCGGTCTTCCAGTGAAAATCGTACTGATGCTCGATCAGAGCATGACCGCCGACGCGATCATTGCCGCGCCAGAGATCAAATCGCTCAAAGAGCTCAAGGGCAAGCAGGTTGCGTTCGAGGAAGGCACTACCAGCGACATTCTGCTGCATAGCGCACTAGATTCGGCTGGCATGCTCTGGAGCGACATCCAGCCAGTCCCTATGCCGGCAAGTACTGCTGGTGCAGCGCTGATCGCCGGCAAAGTACCGGTTGCGGTGACGTATGAACCTTACCTGAGTGCCGCCAAACAGCAGAATGCCAAGGTCAATATGCTCTACAGCGGCAAAGACGACCCAGGCATTATCAGTGATGTGCTGGTGGTACGTGACTCGGTGCTAGAAGAGCGGCCCGGACAAGTGCTGGCGATGATCAAAGCCTGGGACGCAGCGCTTAGTCATTACCAGAACAATACTCAGGCCGACCGCGCAGTGATTGCTCAAGCCGTCGGCTCGACCGCCACAGATCTGGCCAGCGCCTTCGACGGTGTGCACTTCTACAGCCTTGCCGATAACCAGGCACAACTCACTCAAGGTTTCAGTCATGAGACCTTTGCACACGTCTTGAAGTCAGCCACTGCTGCCGGCTTGATACAGCAGCCGGTTGACGCAACCAAAACAATCGATGCGCGGTTCGTCGAAGCCCTCAAGTGACCGCACTAAGTGTGATCCCCAACGCGAACGTCATCGCACATCGGCAGCCGACCGTCATCGCCGGCGTCCAGTGCATTACCCACCAGCGGCAGTCGAATGCTGCTGGTCAATTGAAAGCGGTACGGAGTTTCAATGGGTTACGTGGATACAGCAAAACACGATAGGCCTACCCCCCCGACCATCGTGTCGCGCCGCAAGCGCGGGAACCTGTTCGTAATTGGTCGCCAGCCAGGGCGAGCCGGCTATATCGCCATCGCCGCTAGCGTGTTCCTTTTGCTGGCCTGCTCCTGGTGGCTGGCCAGTGGACTGGGGTTGGTATCGCCGATCTTCCTGCCAACCCCTGAAGCAGTTGGCTTACGTCTGAGCAAGCTGGCCGCCGATGGCACCTTATGGGCAGATTTGAAGGTCAGTCTCTATCGGATCGCTGTCGCCTTTCTGGTCTCCTCACTGATGTCGATCGTGATTGGAGTTCTGGCCGGTTGTTACGGTTTCTGGAAGGCCTCGTTCGAACCTCTGGTGGACTTCGTCCGCTACATGCCGGTGGTGGCCTTTGTGCCGCTGAGCATTCTCTGGAGCGGTACCGGCGACTTCCAAAAATTCCTGATCATCTGGCTGGGCACCTTCTTCCAACAAGTGTTGATGGTGATGGATGCCGTCAAACGGGTCCCAGCAGATTTCATCGGCCTGGGCCGAACACTGGGCATGGCGGACCGTCGCATTCTCTTGAAGATTGTCCTGCCGAGCGCCTTTCCGGGCATCTGGGACGCCCTGCGCATCAGCCTTGGTTGGGCGTGGACCTGGTTAGTGTTGGCTGAACTGGTGGCGTCCACTTCAGGCCTAGGTTATCGCATCACCGTGTCACAGCGCTTCTTCCAGACCGACACGATCATCGGCTACATCCTGCTGCTCGGGGTACTCGGGCTGGTCACCGATCAGGCCATGCGCGCCGCCGAGAAAATCCTCTTTCGCTACAACCGGAGGCGCCCATGAGCACCCTGCAGATCAATGGGTTGACCAAGAGTTTCTACAGCGCCAAGCAATCTAGACTGGTGCTCAAGGGAATCAACCTGACCCTGGCCGACAACGAATTCGTGTCCATCGTCGGCACCTCCGGCTGCGGCAAAAGCACCCTGCTCTCCATCGCCGCCGGGCTGGAGGACTATGACGATGGTTCGGTCTGCGTCGACGGCGTTGCGATCAGCGGCGCCGGCATGGATCGCGGCGTGGTGTTTCAGTCCTACACCCTACTGCCCTGGCTGACCGCTCGAGAAAACGTCGAGTTCGCCCTCAAGGCCGCCGGATACAGCGCCAGTGATTGCCGCGAGCTTGCCGATGAGCACCTGACGCAGGTCAATCTGAACCACGCGGCTCAGGCTTACCCGAACGAGCTTTCGGGGGGTATGAAGCAGCGAGTGGCGATTGCCCGCGCCTTGTCCTATCGACCGAAAATCCTCTTGATGGACGAACCCTTCGGTGCATTGGACGCCATGACCCGCCGGCAAATGCAGGAGCTGCTGACCCAGGTCTGGGAAACCCATCGCCTCACGGTCATGTTCGTCACCCACGACGTAGAGGAAGCCGTTTACCTTTCCGACCGCATCGTCGTGATGGGCCCCGGAACCGTCAAAAGCACCTACGAGGTCCCGCTGCCACGCCCGCGTCACGAAGACATGTGCACCAGCCCCGATTTCATCGCTTTGCAACGACAGGTGCTGCGCTCGATTCGTGAAGACACTGTTGAATCTGCATGACCTTCTCAGTCCGCCACCTCCGCGTGGCCTTGCACCTACGAGGAATCCCCATGAAACAACCAACTTTCCATGACCTCAGCGCGTCCAGTGAATTGCCCACCGAGCTGTTTCAACGCACCGAAGCCGACCTTGCGTTCTTCATCGAAAAGGTCAAGCCGATCATCGAGGCCGTGCGACGCGAAGGCGATGCCGCCTTGCAGCGATTTGCCAAGGAGTTCGACAAAGTCAGCACCGAGCAGATGGTGATCCGCGCTGAAGAGAGTGAGTTCGAAGCGGCCTTCGCCCGCATGGACCCAAAGGTGATCGAGTCAATCAAATATGCCGCCGAAAACATCCGTGCGTTCCACGAAGCGCAGAAGCCTGAAGAGATGTGGCTCAAGGAAATGCAGCCGGGTGCATTCGCCGGCGATCGGCACGTGGCCATTGATTCGGTCGCATGTTACGTGCCACGCGGCAAGGGGTCGTTTCCCAGCGTCTTGTTGATGACGGCGATACCCGCAGTGGTCGCTGGTGTGCCGCGGCCGGTGGTAATCACCCCACCCGGTCCGGATGGCAAGGTAGACGATGCGACCCTGGTGGCGGCACGTCTGGTCGGTATCCGCGAAGTCTACAAATGCGGTGGCGCTCAGGGTGTTGCAGCCGTGGCCTATGGCACCGAAAGCGTGCCCAAGTGCCTGAAGATTGTTGGCCCCGGCAGCCCCTGGGTAGTGGCTGCCAAGCGGCAACTGTCCGGTTTGATCGACCCCGGCGTACCTGCCGGCCCGAGCGAAAGCCTGATCCTCGCAGATGAAACCGCCAATGGCGAACTGGCCGCACTGGATTTGATCATTGAGTCCGAACACGGCCCGGATTCATCGGCCTATCTGGTCACTCATAGCCGTACAGTCGCTGAAGCGGCCATGGCTGCACTCCCTGGGCTTTGGGCCAGGCTAGAGCCGAAACGTGCCGAGTTCTCGCAAAGTGTTCTATGTGGCGAGCACGGCGGGATCGTCCTGACCAAAGATTTCGCCACGTCGATCGAATTCGTCAACCAATACGCCCCCGAGCACTTGGAGATTCTTGCCGAAGAGCCCATGGCAGTACTGGGTAGGATTCGCAACGCCGGGGAGATTCTGTTGGGTAACTACACACCCGTGACCCTAGGCAACTTCATCCTTGGCCCGAACGCGGTATTGCCAACCAACGGTGCGGCGAAAACCGCCGGGCCGCTCTCAGTGTTCGACTACATGAAACGTATCTCAGTTGGCTATGTGACTCACGCCGGCTACCAGCCGCTCGCCGACAAGGCTCATGGCTTTGCCCTCTACGAAGGCTTCAGTGCACATGCGTTGGCGGTGTCGCCGTTGCGCCTGGAAATCCTCAAGGCTCGCGCCTGAGTTGCGGGTGCTCAGTGACTGAAAGCACGCCCTTCTACACCTGAGACTTTCAAGGAGCATATATGCGAGCGATAAGGTTTTACGGCAAGGGCGACTTGCGTTTCGAGGAGGTCGCCGAGCCGGCGCCCCCTCCGGCGGGCTTTGTGCGTTTGGCGGTGCGTGCAGCGGGGATCTGCGGCTCCGATCTTCACAACTACCAGACCGGTCAGTGGATTTCGCAACTGCCAGTCACCCCGGGCCATGAGTTCTGCGCCGAGATTATTGCTCTGGGTCAGGACGTAGAGGGTTTTGCCCTCGGCGAACGGGTGGTAGTGGATTCTCGGGCCATCTGCGGCGAGTGCGATCACTGCCTGGATGGCGCAGGCAACCTGTGCCGGCAATTGGGTTTCGTCGGCGAGGTCTGCGATGGCGGTTTTGCCGAACAAAGTGTTCAGCCTGCTCATCGCCTGCTGAAGGTGCCGGCCGGTGTATCCGACGAAATTGCCGCTCTGGCTGAGCCGCTGGGGGTAGCCCTGCGAGTGGTCAACCGGTTGGCGGCCGCCCCCGGCGAACCGGTGCTAATCGCCGGAGGCGGAACCATCGGCGGGCTCGCAGCATTATTGTTGCGCGAACTAGGCGAGCATCCGGTACTGCTGGTCGAGCGCAATGTGGCTCGAGCAAACCTGTTGCGTGAAGTGGTGGGGGTGCAACCGGTAGCCTTTAATGCTGAGCAAGTCCGCAAGGCCTGTGACGGTCGCGAACCGCGCTGGTGCATCGAAGCAACCGGCTCGCCAGTGGTCCTTGAGCAGTTGATCGCCAATGTGGCATCTGGCGGGCGTATCGCGCTGGTCGGGTTGTTTCATGGCGCCGCGAACCTGAATATCAATCAATTGGTCGAGCGCGAAATCGATCTGCTGGGCTGCAGCGTTTTTCGTGACGAACAACGCCAAGCCCTCGAACTGCTGCCACGCCTGTCTGCGAAGTTACAGGCCTTGATCAGCGAACCGATCTCACTGGAACAGGGGCTTGGCGCCTACCGCGACCTTCCATTCGGTAACGCTGGAGCCTTGAAAACCATTATCAAACCCTGAGGATTGGGTCATGAGCAACCTGATGCGAGGTTTTTCCCTGAATGGGCAAGTGGCGTTGGTCACAGGCGCGTCGCGAGGCATAGGGCGGACGCTCGCCATCGCATTGGCCGAAGCAGGAGCCAGGGTGGTGCTGGCCGCTCGCGACCAGGCAGCCATGCTTGAGGTGGCTGCGACCATTGAAGCCGCTGGCGGAACGTGTTCGACGCTGTACCTGGATGTCACCGATGCACAGTCTCGCACTGCCGCATTCGAGCAATTACTGCAGCGCGAAGGCCGAATCGACATTCTGCTCAACAATGCCGGAGTCGAGCAGATCAAACCAGCCCTGGAGTTGGACGAGGTGACCTGGGACCGGATCGTCGACACCAACCTCAAGGGGAGCTTTTTCTGTGCGCAGAATGCAGCGAAAGCGATGATGGTGCGTGGCGGTTGCATCCTCAACCTGTGCTCGCTGACCAGCGAAGTCGGCGTGCCGGGTGCCACCGCCTATGGTGCTTCCAAATCCGGGCTACTTGGCATGACCCGGGCCCTGTCTGCCGAATGGGCTGCGTCCGGCATTCGTGTCAACGCCATCGGCCCTGGCTATTTCCATACCGATTTAACCGATGAGTTCTATCAGGATGCCGGCTGGCGCGAGCAGATGCAGGCAAAGATCCCGCTCGGGCGCTTCGGTGAACTGCGCGACCTGGCCGGCGCCGCAGTGTTCCTCTGTTCGTCCGCGGCCAGCTACATCACCGGGCAAGTGCTGTATGTCGACGGTGGCTACCTGGCGAGTATCTGAACCCGGAGACAGTCAACACCTGCACGCGTCCTTGCCCCCCCTCTCATCATTGCCCCCACTTTTCAATGAGGAACACCTTCATGCCCCCTACTCCCGAACCACTCGCCGCACAGGCCCGGACACTCGCCCGTCAGGGCGATTGGGCTGGAGCGCGCGCCAAGCTCATGCAACTGGTCGATGAGGTGATCGGAGTCACTGCGACAGATCTGATCATCAATCGAGATCAATACAGCCTCAACTCTCTCAACGGGCGCGTCACCCTAAGCGATGCGCGCCAACTGTTCTTCAAGTACCACAATGAAGAAGGCGAGGATAAAACCATTGAGGAGTACTACAACGCCGAACTGCTACGCGATACGGGTTATCGAGTTGACGTGCCCCTGTTTGCATGCGGCGAACCGGGCCGGCAGATCCTGTTCTACACCTTGCGCGACAACCTGCGTCTAGCCGACGTCTGTCGTGACATCGAGGAGCGCCAAGCCTGGCATGAAATGTCTCAGGTCGTCGAGGCCCAGCGCCAATACGATCACGATGGACTGGCCGGCGTACTGCGCACTCTGGGGCCAGGAGAGGCGGACGCGGTCTGCCGGGAACCGATACATCAGCTGTTTCATCACCGCCTGGTATCGGCCAATAACGTTCCCGGTTTTGGCGGTCGTGTCGAGCGCGCCTACGTCGGTAAAACCTTTGTTTTCCCAGGCACTGTGGTCGAGTGGGATCAACTCAAGGGTCTGCGCTGGACGATCAATGGCGTAACTTATGCATCTTCGCTCGGCGAGTTGTTTGCCGAGAGCGGCCAGCGTTTAGCCCCGCAGCGGCTGGCCGATCATGGTGTGGTCACTGCCCACGGCGATGCGCATAACGCCAATGTCTGGTACGAGAAAGTCAGCGGCCAGGCTCCGCGTCTGGTGAGTTTCGACCCTGCCTTCGCCGGTCGCCAGATCCCGGCGCTGCTGGCAGAAATCAAGGCGACGTTCCACAACATCTTTGCTCATCCGGTGTGGCTCTACGAGCCAACGCGGGTCGCCAGTCAGTTTCATGTGACGACCAGCATCAAGGGCGAACAGATGTTCGTCGAACACAGCTGGCAACTGACGCCGTTGCGTAGCGCGTTCCTGGAGAGCAAAAGCCGTCATTACTGGCAACCGTTGTTGGCCGAGCTACACGAGAGGCACTGGCTACCGACGGATTGGGAGCGCGTCATGCGCCTAGCGCTGTTCTGTTGCCCGACCCTGGTGCTCGACTTGCGGGCCGACGGGGGCAGCGGCCATACAGCACACAGTTCGGCGCTGGGTTTTGCACTAGCGATGATCGCAGGCAGTGAGCCGGTCGAAGGCGAAGATATCTTCAGCCGTTTCTTCAGCGGATTGCAGCCGCACTGATACGGCACGCAGGCCAGGTAAAAAACCTCTGTACTACCTGGCACTGCGCCTGACCTCCAAACAGTAGTGCTAACCTTTCTTCCGCCGTATTGCCCATGAACACCTCGGGCAGCAACATTAAAAATCTATGGTCACCCCCATTTTTTGCAATGCTGATTAACGGGCGAAGTGATTGGCTTGCTTAAATCTATCCGGCGTCTATTGGATGCGTCACCCGCGCCATGAGATCCTGAAAAGGCTAACGGCTTCTTGCAGACCCGATTTTTAAAGCAGGTTCTTCGCCAGGCCGGTAGGCCATTCACGTCATCCATTGTTCAGCTATCGCAAAACCTGAAGGTGGCTCGTGGTACTAGAACAACAGCTGAGTCAGATAGCCACGACATCTGGCCCTGCGTTAAATATTCCATGACCAGTTGAGATCGCCCAAGCGTTCCGAGCCAGTTTGTTGGCCAAGGCACAGGCCGCCACGTTCGAGTGCTGTCGTATCAGCAGCGAACGAACCCACTCCGCCAACGCGCCGTGCTGGCTCTTCAATTGCTGAAGATAAACTCGAGTGCACTGAACCAGTAGTCGCCTAAGATTTTTGTCACCGCGCTTGCTGATCCCCAGCAAATTGGCCTTGCCTCCGGTCCTGTATTGCCTGGGTACCAAGCCAAAGGAGGCAGCGAAGTCACGACTACCTGCGTACTGCTTGCCATCGCCCATTTCCACAGTCAGCCAGTTGGCAAGCCAGATCCTTATCCAGATCCTTGATTTGGGCGTCCAGGTAGTTGAAGTGTTCGCGCAAACGATCCAGGAGGGTCATGAGTCGAGTGGGTAGCTCATGTTCGTCAGGATGACAGGCAGACGCTTCATGATGGCCAACCTCTGGGTAGGCTAACCTCGAACTCCAACAGGAAACCATGCCTCTGGTTGGCGGTTCTGGTGTGGTCTCGCACCAGTGACTCACGTAGACGATGCAAAACTGAAAGCGTCTGCTGGGCCTCGGTCTTAGGTGAAACGAAACGCATAGACGGGCGTGATGCCGCTTCGCAGATGGCCTCGGCATCGACAAAATCGTTTTTGTTGCCCTTGACGTAAGGGCGGACGAACTGCGGGGAAATCAGTTTGGCTTCATGACCCATGACCATCAGTTGGCGAGCAACGAAATGCGCTCCGGCACAGGCCTCCATCGCCATGGTACACGCCGGAAGGTTGCTGAAGAACCGCATCATCTGCTGACGTGAGAGTTTTTTGCGAAACCTCAGTCTGAATGCCCTATCTGATAAACGCTGTCACCGCAGCGCACACGGACGCTGTTATTTGCGATGAGATAGACGCCAAGATCCATGTGCCCATAGGCACTATTTGCGTACCAACACCCCTTCGATCGTCAGCTCTCGCAAGGCGCGGTTGATGGTCATTCTGCTGACCCCCAACAGGCTTAGCAGCTCACTTTCCGATGGCAATTTCGAGTTTGGCAGCCAGTCCCCTGAGCGGATTTTTTGCACAATGGCTTGCTTGACCCTGGCGTACAGAGGAGAGGGACTTTCAATCGTCAAAGACTCAAGGGGTGGTCTGCCATTGACAGTCGTGGACACAATGACTCCTATTTCCAGAGGGCTCCTACGAGCGGAAGCGCTATTTTATACGAACGCCCAGTATGTGAGGCGTGGCTAACAAATGCGCCAATTGCTTATAAAAATCGCGCATTCACATTTTTCACGGATGGTCAGCTCAACAGTTGCTCACTCACTGCCATTTGATCCCGTCCACGCGCTACCAGCCATCGATGGAAGTCACGACAGTGAGCTTTATCGAAAGCATCTTTGGCACCTACTAAAAAATACGACGAAGGCATTTGCAGCCCCTGCGCGAACGGCATGATCAAACGCCCATTCGTCACGGCATCGGCAATCATTGAGTACTGCGCCAATACAACGCCTTGCCCAAGGATCGCAGCCTGGATTGCCATTGACGATAATGAGTAGACCCGATAACCATCACAGATGTGCGAACAGTCGACTTGTTGTGTACTGAACCAATCGCGCCAAGAAGGTGGGGAAGCGAATTTAGGCAGCCAATCGATAGACAACAGTGGATAAGCCAACAGATCCGCCGGAGTCCGTAACGGCATATCGGCACGCAACATGTGCGGGCTACAGACTGGAACGACACAATCGCGGAACAACTCAATGGCGTGCTCGGTTGCCCCATAATCTCCGTATGTCACCCGAAAGTCGATTTCATAGCCGTCAGGTGCGGGTTCAGCATGGCTACCATCAAGAAACAGATTGATTTCCGGGTGATCGCTCTGCCATGTGTAAATAAGCGGAGCCAGCCAATCTGAAAGTAGCGATGGCAAAGCACTGATTCGCAAGTTGGTAGCGCTCTTAGCTCGCTCGACTTCGACCTGAGCAATACGCAGCATTTCGAACGCTGCCACGCAGCTATCGTGGTAACGCTGCCCCGCAGCAGTCAGACGGATACGCTTGCCCACCCTGAAGGTCAAACTTATCCCCAGACTGTCTTCCAACAATCTCATTTGCTGACTGACAGCCCCTGCCGAGATGCCCAGCCGCCTTGCCGCTTCGACAATTCCACCGAAGCGTCCTACGGCTTCAAACACCTGTATGGCCCGCAGTGAAGGCAAGGTATTCATCTGCACCTCCAGAAAATCGAGCGCTGATTAATACTTTAGCTCAGCTACACAAAGCAACAGTTTTTAACATCTTTTCGAATGTTCAGACTCTCGTATTCTGGTCCTGCCAGCACAGCCTCTTGCAGGCAGTGAAGGTCACCTGGATTAGCCCTGCACCAAGACCTTGCATTAGCCATGCGCAAACTCCAATGACAGAAAAAGGCAAAGAAAAATGAAAAAAATCATTCTCGCCACGGTATTTGCTCTCGCGTCGACCGGCGCGTTCGCTAACGATTTGAGTACGATTCGCTTCGGTGTAGATCCGACGTTCGCTCCTTTCGAATCAAAGGAGCCAAGTGGTCAATTAGTCGGTTTCGATATTGATCTGGGTAATGCCATTTGCGCTCAGCTCAAGGTCAAGTGCGTCTGGGTGGAAGTCGCTTTCGACAGCATCATCCCAGCACTCAAGGCGAAGAAGTTCGATGGGATTCTTTCTGCGATGACCGTCAACGAAAAACGCAAAGAGAATATCGCGTTCTCTGACCGGCTCTACAACTCGCCCAATCGTCTGATCGCCAAGACTGATAGCGGTTTACTTCCCACTGTGGAGTCGCTCAAGGGCAAGCGTGTCGGCGTCGCCCAAGGCAGTACCCAGGAGGCTTACGTCAGGTCAGTTTGGGCACCACATGGCATTACCATGGTGTCCTACACCAATCAGGATCTGCTCTACCCGGACCTGGTCAGTGGCCGTATCGATGCCACCCTGACAGATGCGGTCGTTGCAGACATCGGCTTCTTGCAGACGCCCCAAAATACCGGTTTCGCCTTTGCTGGCGACACTGTCCAGGACGAAAAGCTACTGGGCCAGGGGATTGCGATTGGCCTGCGCAAGGATGACCAGGCACTGATCAAAGCCATCAACGGCGCTCTGGCAGAAATGCACGAAAATGGAACCTACGAGGCGCTTCAGAAGAAGTACTTCACTTTCGACATCTATAACTGAATCCTTTTCCTGGCTGGCTCTGATCGTCCTTGCGTAGATGATCAAGAGCCTTGGCCATACCCTCCCCCGCAGTTCCCCTGACTTCCAAGCCTCTAAATAGACGGCCTACGGACCGCTATTGCCGAAGGAGAGACAAAACATGTTTTTACAGGGTTATGGTGCGTTGATACTCGAAGGTACCTTCGCAACCATCAAGCTGGCGTTGCTCTCGATGTTGCTGGCTGTGTCACTCGGTTTAATCGGTGCGTCGGCAAAGCTTTCCAACCAGCGCCTCTTGCGAGTGTTGGCAACAGGTTACACAACGTTGATCCGCAGTGTTCCTGATCTGGTGATCATGTTGCTGTTGTTCTACAGCCTGCAAATTTTGTTGAATGTTTTTACCGAACGGATGCACTTCGAGCAGGTTGATCTCAATCCATTTGTTGCCGGGGTTTTTACCCTTGGTTTCATCTACGGCGCCTATTTCACCGAGACGTTTCGCGGCGCCTTTCAGTCTGTACCTGCCGGCCAGCTTGAGGCTGCCATCGCTTATGGAATGAATCGTCGACAAATATTTGTGCGGGTCCTGTTCCCACAAATGATGCGCTTCGCACTTCCAGGTATAGGCAACAACTGGCAGGTGCTGATCAAGGCAACCGCGCTGGTCTCGATTATCGGTCTTATCGATATCGTCAAGGTAACCCAGGATGCCGGCAAACACTCGATGCAACTGTTCTACTTCAGTCTGATCGGCGCTCTGATTTATCTAGCGATTACCACCCTGTCCAACGGCATCCTGATGTGGCTGGAGCGCCGCTACTCTGCCGGTGTCAGAGGGGCACAGCTATGATCGAAATCATCCAGGACTATTGGCAATCCTACCTTTGGTTCGATGGCTATCAACTGTCCGGCGTTGCCATGACGTTGTGGCTGCTGGTGGTTTCCATCGCCATCGGCGGCGTCTTCGCTGTGCCACTGGCAGTGGCGCGCGTCTCAAGAAACCCGTTCATCCGTGGGCCCGTCTGGTTCTATACCTATGTGTTTCGTGGTACGCCGCTGTATATCCAGTTGCTGCTTCTTTATACCGGTGTCTACAGCCTGGAAATGGTCCGATCCCAACCGGAATTGAATGCCTTCTTCCGCGAAGGGATCAACTGCACGTTACTGGCTTTTGCCCTCAACACCTGCGCATACACCACGGAGGTTTTCGCCGGAGCGATCCGCGCGACACCTTACGGTGAAATTGAAGCCGGTCGCGCTTATGGCATGTCCAGCTTTACCTTGTACCGACGAATCATTTTGCCGTCTTCGCTACGTCGTGCGCTGCCGTACTACAGCAATGAGGTGATCCTCATGCTGCACTCCACCACCCTCGCATTCACCGCCACCGTACCTGATTTGCTCAAGGTCGCCCGTGATGTGAACTCGGCCACTTACTCCTCGTTCGAGGCATTCGGTATAGCGGCGGTGCTCTATGCCTTGATGGTGTTTACCCTGGTCTGGCTTTTTCGTCGCTGCGAAATTCGCTGGCTGGCCTTCTTGAAACCTCAAGCTCATTGATCTGCCGCCACTTGGAGAGCGTCGATAATGTACAAATTAAAAATAGATGAGCTGTACAAGAAGTACGGCCCTCATGAAGTACTCAAAGGTGTATCACTCAAAGCCAAAGCAGGTGATGTCATCAGCATCATCGGTTCGAGCGGATCGGGCAAGAGCACCTTCCTGCGCTGCATCAACTTTCTCGAACAGCCCTGTGCCGGGCGAATTACCGTGAACAACGAGGAAATTCGCACGAAACAAGATATCAACGGCGCCATGAATGTGGCGGATCCGCGCCAGCTGCAAAAAATACGCACCAAACTGTCGATGGTGTTCCAGCACTTCAACCTGTGGCAGCACATGACGGTGCTGGAAAACATCATCGAAGCACCCATTCATGTCCTTGGCATCAAGCGCAAGGAAGCTGTGCAGCGAGCCCACCAGTACCTGCGCAAGGTTGGCCTGGACTCGAGCGTGGAAAGTAAATATCCCTCGCATCTGTCGGGTGGTCAGCAACAGCGCGTGGCGATAGCTCGTGCGCTGGCGATGGAGCCGGAAGTGATGCTGTTCGACGAACCGACATCAGCGCTCGACCCGGAGCTGGTCGGCGAAGTGTTGAAAGTGATGCAAGCGCTGGCAGAGGAAGGCCGAACCATGGTCGTGGTCACCCACGAGATGGGCTTTGCCCGCAACATTTCCAACCACGTCATGTTCCTGCATCAAGGTCGCGTAGAAGAGGAAGGACATCCCGGCGAAGTATTGGTCAACCCGAAAAGCGAACGATTGACCCAGTTTCTCTCCGGCCGTTTGAAATAACCCGTCGTACTTCCAAACATTGGCACCGGACGCTCCATGAGCGTCCGGTACCAGCGATCGACAAGAGGTGACCATGAGCGCAGGCTTTCCCACGCACCCGAGTTACAACAGCCAACGTGAGCAATTTCTGGCCGCAGCTAAAGCGGCAGGTGCCAGCCTGACAACCTACCCCCACCCATTGAGCGGGCCCTTTGGCGAGCCACTGAGTACCGATGTTGCCTGGCTTGGCGATCCACACGCCAGGAAAGTACTGGTCGCCCTCAGCGGCACCCACGGTGTTGAAGGTTTCTATGGCTCGAACTGTCAGATCAGATGGTTACAGGAATTCAACAAAAGGACCCTGCCTGCCGATGTCGCGGTGCTGATGATCCACCTCATTAACCCCTGGGGTACGGCCTGGATACGCCGCGTCAATGAAGACAACATCGACCTCAATCGCAACTATCTAGACTTCACTCAAGGATTGCCCGATAACCGCCAGTACGAGGCATTGCACGCTATCTATACCTGCAAACAGCTGTCGGGGCCATCGCGCGAACAGGCCGACGCCCTGCTCAACGATCGAGTTCGCACAGAGGGCTGGGCAGCGGTGATGTCGATTGTCGAGGCCGGCCAGTACAACCACCCTGACGGTCTTTACTACGGCGGACAGACTCCGGGTTGGACGAACAAAACCCTGCACCGAATTTTACAAGAGCACTTGAGCCACACCCAGGCGGTCATGTGTTTTGACCTTCACACCGGCGCTGGAGACTATGGCCACCCGATGCTGATGACGATTGCCCAGTCCGCCTATCCAGCACTTGCCGATGCTCAAGCGATCTATGGGCCGTGGCTGTACACCCTGATCACCGGACCCGGCAGCCAGAGCGATACAGGCGTAGCTGCAACTGCGACTGGCTACACATCACAAGCCATCATTGACGCGCTGCCGTACATACACTTGATGCCATTCGTCATTGAATGCGGCACTTATCCGGGAGAGCAGGTCCACACTGTTTTGCGCAACGACCATTGGCTGCACCTGCACGGGGATTTCACGGATCCAGATGCCGGGCAAATCAAACGAGAATTACTCGAACAGTTCTACCCAGCCGATCTTGATTGGCAAGCCGTCGTCTGGCAGCGCACTCGGCAAATTTGGGAACGTGCTTTGGTGGCACTACCACTCATTCAACCGCCAACTCATCAGTAAATCCCTGACCCACCGCAACGGCTGAAAACCATCGATATCCCCCCACATTCAAGACTGCCTTGCGCGGTCTTGAATGCGTTGCCAGAGACTGGCGAAAGTCCAGGTTCCTCGCACTCATTCAACCCAATTACCTATTAGTAAATCTAAATAAACGAACAGATTTAAACATCTATTCTCACTCAACCAGATCCTCGTAACCTATCCTCCTCGTTAGCCATCGTTCGTCAGCAAAAGGCGAACAACAAAACAACAAGGAGAAATCCGATGTTCTTGCGAAACGCATGGTATGTAGCCGCCAGTGAAGCCGAGTTGGGTGAGGACCTCTATCCGGTAACTCTTCTCAGTGAGTCTGTGGTGCTTTACCGCAAGAGTGATGGCACCCCGGTAGCCCTCGAGGATGCCTGTCCTCACCGCAAGCTGCCACTGTCAATGGGGCGTCGCAAAGGTGATGACATTGAATGTGGTTACCACGGTTTGACCTTCGACTGCTCGGGTAGCTGCGTCCGCGCGCCCGGTAGTCAACGCATTCCCCAAGGCGCCAAGGTTCGCAGCTACCCCCTCGCCGTGCGCTACGGTTTGATCTGGATCTGGATGGGTGATCTCGAACTGGCAGACGAAACGAAAATTTGTCACGTGCCTGAATGGGGTGACCCCGCGTGGGGCCTCAATCGCGGCGACAGCATGGTTATCCCGTGCAACTACCTGTACATGACCGACAACCTGCTGGACCCCGCACACGTCGCGTGGGTGCATCAATCTTCCTTTGGTAACGCAGCCTGCGCAGAGGAACCGTTGCAAACCACGGTCACCAATGTCGGTGTAATCGTTTCGCGCTGGATGCGCGATGTCGAAGTAGCACCGTTCTACGCCAAGTTCGTCAAGTTCAGCGGTCATTGTGATCGCAAGCAGCACTACGAAGTGCATTACCCGTCCCAGGCCATTATCAAGGCCCTGTTCACGCCCGCTGGTACCGGTAGTGATGAAGGTGAACTGCACGAACATGTGTTCCTGATGAACTCCTACAACTTCATGACCCCCATCGACGAATCGAACACGCGTTATTACTGGTTCCAGGTGCGTAATTTCGATACAGAAAATGAAGAGGTGTCACGCCAGTTCGACGAAGACGTCCGGCACGCCTTTGCCGAAGATCGAGTAGTGCTGAGCGCCGTACATAAAGGGATGGCCAACAAGCGCACGCCCAACATCGATCTGGCTTCCGACTCGGGACCGCTACGTTTTCGCCGTAACCTCGATAAATTGATTGCCCAGGAACAGCCTGGCAGCTTGATTCCGCTGACCCAACGACACACTGCGGAACAACAGACGGAGGCATGAGATGGGCACTCAATTGCAAGCGTTGTCTTCCTCTGCAGGTTTCAAACCCTTCCGGGTGATTGAAAAAAAACAAGAGAGCGCAGTCATCACCTCCTTCGTCCTGACGGCGAGCGACGGCGTTTCCAATTTGCGCTTTCGCCCAGGACAGTTCCTCATCGTTCGCCTGTCCCTGGGCAGCGGTGTAACGGCGTTGCGCAACTACAGTCTCTCCGGAGACGCCAATGACCCTTCATGCATACGCATTTCGGTCAAACGCGAGCCTGCACCGTTCGACCAGCCAGAGCTGCCGCCGGGTCAGGGGTCCAACCACCTGCACGACCATGTGCAAGTCGGCGACGCACTCGAAATCGCCGGTCCTACGGGCACCTTCGTGCTGGACGACGAGAGCCCTCGGCCAGTGGTGTTGTTCAGTGGCGGAGTGGGACTCACACCAATGTTGAGCATGCTCCATCAACTGAGTACAAGTTCGTCGCGTCCGGTGTATTTCATCCATGCCTGCGAAAGTGGAACGGTACATGCTTTTCGCGACGAGGTTTTGGCACTGGCCAGCCGTCGTCCAGGGATCAGCGTGCACTTCTGCTATCGCAACCCGAATGCCGACGATCATGCCAACGCTGCCTTTCACAGCCAGGGCCTGGTCAGCCGGGAAACCTTGCAAAGACTTCTTCCGCTGGACGACTACGACGTCTATCTGTGCGGCCCCAGATTCTTTATGCAGGCGAACTGGCGCCTGTTGCGCGACCTCGGGATCGCCGGCAAGCGCATTCATTATGAGTTCTTCGGTCCGGCGACCATCCTCGAGGAGGACGAAGTCGTACCAGTGGCGTCCCTCCCCCTCGCGTCGCCTGTACCCAAAGTGCCGACCGCATCGATTGAAGGTGCGCTAACCGTGGAGTTTCTGCCATCGGGTACGCGTGTGGCCTGGGATCAGAATTGCCAATCGCTGCTTGAACTTGCCGAACAGAACGGCCTGACTCCGCCATTCAACTGCCGGGCAGGCCTGTGTAACACCTGCCAAGTCCCCCTTCGGCAAGGCTCTGTCGAGTATTTCGAAGAGCCACTGGATCCCCCTGAAAGCGGCAACATCCTGCTCTGTTGCACCCGCCCGACCACCGCTGTGACGGTGGACTTGCGGCAGTGATCCTTCCTGTCACGACCAGTTACCGCCTAGCGCTTTCGTTGCACTGAGGAATCAAGAAAATGATCAAATCGCGAGCCGCCGTAGCCTTCGCGGCCAACCAGCCCCTGCAAATCGTTGAAGTCGATGTGGCGCCACCCCAGGCGGGTGAAGTACTGGTGCGCATTGTCGCTACCGGCGTCTGCCACACCGATGCCTTTACCCTTTCCGGTGCTGACCCCGAAGGCCTCTTTCCAACCATTCTCGGTCACGAAGGCGGCGGTATTGTCGAGGCGATTGGCGAGGGCGTTACTTCAGTAGCGGTGGGCGATCATGTGATCCCGCTCTACACCCCTGAGTGTGGTGAATGTAAGTTCTGTCTGTCCGGCAAGACTAACCTGTGTCAGAAAATCCGCGCTACTCAGGGCAAAGGCCTGATGCCTGATGGCACCAGTCGCTTCTCATACAAAGGCGAACCCATCTATCACTACATGGGATGTTCGACTTTTTCTGAATACACCGTACTACCAGCAATCTCGCTGGCGAAAATCCCCAAGGAAGCGCCACTGGAGAAGGTGTGTTTGCTTGGTTGCGGTGTCACCACCGGCATCGGTGCAGTGCTCAATACCGCCAAGGTCGAGCAAGGCGCCACGGTAGCGATCTTCGGTTTGGGGGGTATCGGCCTGGCTGCCATCATCGGCGCCACCATGGCCAAGGCGGGGCGGATCATCGCTGTGGACATCAATCCGGCCAAGTTCGAGATAGCCAAACAACTAGGGGCGACCGACTTCGTCAACCCGAAGGATTACGACAAGCCAGTTCAAGATGTCATCGTTGAATTGACCGAAGGCGGCGTCGATTACTCCTTCGAGTGCGTCGGCAACGTGCAGTTGATGCGCGCCGCGCTGGAAAGCTGCCACAAGGGTTGGGGCGAGTCGGTGATCATCGGCGTCGCCGGTGCTGGCCAGGAAATCAGCACGCGGCCATTTCAACTGGTGACCGGTCGCGTCTGGCGCGGGTCGGCCTTTGGCGGCGTGAAGGGGCGCAGTGAGCTACCCAGCTATGTCGAGAAGGCGCAAAAGGGCGAAATCCCGCTGGATACCTTCATCACCCATACCATGGTTCTCGATGACATTAACAACGCCTTTGACCTGATGCACGAAGGCAAAAGCATTCGCACCGTCATTCATTTTGATCGCTGAGCCTAGGCGCAGCGACGTTCGTCAGGGTTGCCCTGAAATAACTGCACCACCCACTGTGTTTACACTCGGAGAAGTCAATAGATGAGCATCTTTACCCACGTTACCGTCGGCACCAACGATCTGAACAAAGCCCGTGCTTTCTATGACAGTGCTTTGGGTCAGTTGGGCCATAAGCGCATCGCCGATCTGGCCGACAATGGTTCAATCTGGGGTGAGAACGCCCCCTCTTTCTTCGTTTTAAAGCCAGCCAATGGCGCCCCTGCCAGCGTAGGTAACGGGGTTACCGTCAGCTTCGAAGCTCCGAATCGTGCCTCGATTGATGCTTTCCACGCAGCAGCACTGGCGGCCGGTGGTACCGATGAAGGGGCGCCAGGAACTCGCGATTGGGCGCCGAACGCTTATGCCGCCTATGTCCGCGACCTCGACGGCAATAAATTAGCCGTTTATTGCTTTAAACCAGCCTAAACGCTGATCCTGCGCCCTTAGAAGTCTCCAGATTGAATCGCCTCTGGTTTTTCAGAGTCATCTGAGAGACTTCTATTCGCCGGTTATGGTGCCGGCGTAAGGATGCAGACTTCAGGCGCAATTACTCCTCGCTTGGCTCGAACAGCGGTGTTTCACAGACCTCGGTCGGACGGTCCGCTTGGATTTCGTCAATCCGCTGTAGGGCCTGATCCACATCCGCCGCATTGGCGAGCAGTATGAAACTGAGCTGGAAGTGTCGCTCCTCCTTGGGGCCTATGATTGGCACCAAGCCGAGCTCACATTGGTAGCGACGGTTGTTCAACACATCGGAAGGGAAAGTACTCAGATTATTGCCAAGGAACTATGGCTCTGGAAAACCGAATCCACCTATACATAGATATCTGATGCAAGCGACTTCCCTGCTGAGGTGGTCAAGTGTCGACCTGCTTCAGGCAGCCAGGAAGCTATCAGAAGGACCAAATAAGATGATCCGAACTGAAAGGTTCACTTAACCTAACAAAAAATCCGGAAACCACTCTGGATAATGCATTCCAACGAGACTCGTCCAAGCAGCCCCGCCATTCGTTGAAGCTCGTCCCGTCCAGCGTCCTGCAAGGACAGACACATAGAGCGGCAATACGACCGGAAATCACGTCAGCAATTTTCGACTTTGATGGGAAGCAGCATGCGCTCAAGCGCAGTCATATCTTTCACGATTTTGGTCGCGGGATGCTTATCGCGCGCTGCTACTCCAAGCCACTGAGCCGCGTGCAGATATCTTCGGCTCAAGGGCCGAATCAGATTTGGATTTACCACGCTCTCAAGCGCGGTCCCGAAGATTGTCAAGAAGTCGGCTCCGACGTCATCATCAAGATCGGCTGCCCAAGAATCATCGAAGCGGACTCTCCCAAATATGCCAGAGAGACGGAAGGCTCAAGGCCACCGCTCTCAGTAACAGTTAGTGCCGCACACCCATTCCGACTATTTGCATTCGACTGGTCCAAGGCGCGCCGATGAGTACATGGATGCATGTCTAAGGCACGGGTAACAGCCTTCTCGGCCAAAAGATCGGACGTCTGCTCATCACAATCCGACACGTTGACTACGGCTAGCCACCGGAAATTTGGGTAATACTTCAATGCCTGTGCAGACAGCCGCCGCTCATGGAGCGACATTGCCTTTGCTTTCGCAATAGGTAGCCGCTGCTTGAGAAGCTCGCCAGTGGCGCTTGATCGATTATGGAAGGTGACCGGACCTACCGTATATAGAGGTTGGCAGTTTGGTGTAGGTCAGATGACAAGGAAAATAGTGAGCCCGACGTCGGAATTCACGGCGGCACGTATTCGCGACTGTAGCCATCAGGCGTTTAACGTGTCTTGCTTCACCAGGACGCCTTTCCTTGAGGAACCACTCGACAAATCGAGCCACCAGCTCCTTGCGGATGAGTCCTGAGCTGACCTTGCGAGCTATTCCTCCTCGGTTTGCGGACTTTTCGGAAAGCAGCGACAGCCTTTGACTCGCTTTCATTCCACAAATCATTGACCCCATGCCACTGGGGTGTGGGATGTCTCTCATGCGGTCCCGTCGATCAAAAAGCGCCTGAGAGCTTCTCGTTGTCGAAGCGCCCTGGTGTGCCTCGACATTGTGGTCTTACGGACATTACCGACATCATCCTGAGGGTTCGCTTTTCGACGCCGTGGGTTTTCGACTCCGCGGCTTACGCTTCGTGGCGGGAACCTGACGCACCTGCGTCAATTGCTGCTCCAGTGTTTCAGCGCGGGCGTGCTGTGCCGCGGCACGTTGCTGGGTATGGCTCAGCTCGGTCTGGATCGACTCCAGCCGCCGTTGCAACTGCCCGACATGTCGCCCGGCCTCCTTGAATTGGGCCGTCATGGCTTTGCCCTCGTCCCGGACGCGGTCGACTTCGCGGTGCGCGCGATCTTCAACTCCGCGCACGTAGCTCTCCTGCGCCACGCGCTCCTGCTCGGCCTTGAGTCGTAGCGCCTCTAGATCCTGCTGCAATGTCTGGTTGTACTGCTGCGCTTCACGGCGCTCGCGCAGCAAACCTTCACGCTGCTGCTGCAAGTCCTCGATCTGCGTCTGGCGCTGCGCCAACAGCAGTTCCAAATCGGCCAGACGCGCCTCGACGCCCTGGCGCCCGGCCACGGCCTCCACCGCAAGTTGCCGAAACTGCGCGGCATCCTGACGCGCCTGGTCCTCGACCGCTGCTACTCGTTCGCGCTCGGCATCCAGCACCTGGCGTTGTTCGGCCAGCGCCTGTTCGGCGACGCCCTGTGCCAGGTGGATCGCCTGCTGCCACACCGCGACAAAAGCCTGCGATACCTCAGCGGGCAGGGCCGGCAGGCGCGTCTCGCCATTCAGACGTTCGGCTAGGCGCGCCCACCACTGGTCCAACAGGCCGCCAACCCGCGCCGGACTGCCGCGCCCCAGCTCCAGGCGCACCCGTTCGACCGTCGGCCGTTCGCCACGCGCCAACACCGCATCCGCCGCGGTAAACACCTCGCTTTCCGGCACCCCTACCGCCATACCCTACCCTCCGCTATATTAGGTCTGATAATGAAAGATTATCCGACCTTATTTGGCCGATATTGGAATTATAATACGTTGAACGTAATAGATATTACAGATCAGTTACCGCTGGCCGACGAAATACCCCTGGATCCGCATGCCCTGGCCCTTAACGCCCAAGAGGCTGCAGCAGCGTTTATCGCTGCCGGCACCGCCGCCAACACCGTGCGCAGCTACCGCAGCGCCCTCGCCTATTGGTCGGCCTGGCTGCAATTGCGCTATGACCAGGCGCTGGGTGATGCGCCCCTGCCGACCACGGTGGCCGTGCAATTTGTCCTCGATCACCTGGCCCGACCGTTGGCCGACGGCACCTGGGCCCACCTGCTGCCGCCGTCGGTTGACGCTGCGCTGGTGGCCGCACGGGTCAAGGCCAAGCCTGGGCCATTGGCGCTCAGCACCGTCAGCCACCGCCTGGCGGTACTCGGCAAATGGCACCGGCTCAACGCCTGGGACAGCCCGACCGAAGCTCCAGCCCTGAAGACCCTGCTGCGCGACGCACGCAAGGCGCAATCGCGCCAAGGAATAACCGTACGCAAGAAGACCGCGGTGGTGGTCGAGCCGCTGCAAGCACTACTGGCCACCTGCACCGACGGCGTGCGCGGCGTACGCGATCGCGCCCTACTCCTGCTGGCCTGGAGTGGTGGCGGCCGTCGGCGCTCGGAAGTGGTGGGGTTGCAGATCGGCGATGTACGAAAACTGGATGCTGACACCTGGCTGTACGCCTTGGGGGCAACCAAGACCGACACCGGCGGCGTGCGCCGCGAGAAGCCGCTACGTGGGCCGGCGGCCCAGGCACTAACCGCCTGGCTGACAGTCGCGCCCGCCGACGACGGCCCGCTGTTTCGTCGCCTCTTTAAAGGTGGCAAGGTCTGTACCCAAGGCTTGTCAGCTGACCAGGTGGCGCGGATTGTTCAACGCCGCGCCCAATTGGCCGGGTTGGACGGCGATTGGGCGGCGCACAGTTTAAGGTCGGGGTTTGTCACCGAGGCCGGGCGTCAGGGCGTGCCGCTGGGTGAGGTGATGGCGATGACCGAGCACCGCAGCGTCAGCACGGTGATGGGCTATTTCCAAGCCGGATCCATGCTGTCCAGTCGTGCCACCTGCTTACTGGAAGACGAAGAGCGGCATCGCTCTGATCAAAATGCCTGATCCGCAGCGTCAGCCTGCAGCGTCACCGTCATTCGGCGATCGGGGCATACCTCGGGCAGACGGCGCCGCGCCGCGGCTTCCCACTCGATCCACATTATCTACAGCAACAACGCAAGGAACCGCGGCGACTGAGGCGCACGCATAGAGCTGGCGCAGGCCAGAAAAACCCTCAATGCTTAACATAGGCGGCTTACGCCCCTGTGGCGCTCGGCCACGTAGCTCAATGGTATGGTAGCGCGTAGTGCTGATCAGTCCCTTCTATCGTGTAAATCTCACCATCCGACCTGAAGCACAGCCTCCTTTTGTTCAAGGGGCCCGCCTTGCATTGGGTCCAATCGAGATTGACCCCTTTCCTTGCAAGTGCCGCGGCCTTGGCCTCCATCTCAACGATTTGCCTGCGTCGAAACTCGATCTCCTCATGGCTCGGTAACAGGGGGCTCGCCAGGAACCATGCGGTCGCACCGAACACGGCAAGAGATCCGACCAAGGTCACAAATGTTTTCAACCCCAAGAGGCGCCCTGCTTTCTCATAGCGCTGGGCTGCCACCGCTGCTGCCTCATTGGCTCGGTCGAATTTCTCGGTCAGCAATTTTGCAGCCTCGGTAGCAGTTGCATCCGCAAGGGTCGAGAGGTCATCTCTCGCGGTAGAGATCTGCCTGTGCACCTCTTGCTGAAGCCTGTTCAGAGCCAGAACGGCTTTGTCAGCGGCGTCCTGTGTCTGCAACCCTGCCGAGAGTAATGAAGTGAGCATTTCAGCTTGCGCTCGAATTTTCTCGTCGTAGCTTTCGTATTCGCGCGCAGTCACGAGCGTCGTCATCGGCTCAAGCCTCGGTCGTAAGTCATCTTTTTGGTGAGCGCCTTTTCTTGCTCTTTCCGCAGCATCAATTCGTGGCTGCGCTCAGTACGTGCGATCCGCTCCATCACCCATTCGCGGTGCTTCATATTGAGCTCCAGCATGTCCTCCAGCGGCGCGAACTTCAGTACGCCACCGGGTTCAGCCAAAAGCAACAACCCACCAGTTCCTGAAGCGGCTTTGCCACTTACAGTCTTGATGGCCAAGAGGTACTGGTTGATTTGCGCGCCGGAAAACCTGGTTTTCTGGGTGGCAATGGCTTCAGCCGTCGACTGAACGAGGTCCTCGAGTCGGCCGCTGCGTGGATGATGATCCCTGGGGAAGACATCCAGATACGGGACTGTCAGCAGGCCTAACGTATCGGCGGTAGCTTTAGTCTCAACGTACCAATGCACTTCTCGGGAAATTTCGGCGAGCCCCAGGTCGTCAATGATTTGCTTGAGTCCTGCGTGCTTGCCCCGTTCCTTCCTTAAGTCCGCTCCTTCCGCTTTGAACTCCAAGAGCCGGACCACTCCGCTAAACTTCACCAACACGTCGCCCAACAGTTGGTCGGCAGGCGTTTGCTGGAGCAAGTTGACAGATCCCGCCGCTCCCATGCCGGAGTCTCGTTGTTTATCGCGTATCGAGTAGCCCAACGAGAAGAGGAAATTGCCGATGGTGATGTTTTCGTAAAGCTTCATGGGACGTACTTGATCCTATCTGCCGTAATTCCTACCCACAGGCGCAGCAACGAAAGCGGCTAAGCGCGAACGTTGGGCACCAGATCAGGAGCCGATGCGGATAGCACCGGTTGAGTAGCGCTGCTTGAACGCCAGGTCGATGGCCGCGACGTGTTTGCTTGGAGAGACGTCGAGCGACTGCCCTAGCAAACAGTACACGGCTTTCACGGTGTCAGCCCGCGCCTGATGACTACTGATAAGCTGGACCGTTAGCTGAAGATTACCCGGTTCGAGAAAGTCATTGAGCAGCGTGGCCTGGGCATGCAGCTCTCGTTCGATGACGGCCAACTCTGTCATATCATTGAGCGCAGCTTCGGCTGACTCCAGCTCTGCAGTGTTCAACCGCAATTTAGGTGAGATCGCCTCAAGCCGCTTGCGCATCTCAAACAAACGCTCCTGATACCGCTGCTCCCCTAGCTGTAACCACAATCCCAAACCCTTAAGCTTGCCGAATGAATGCGGGTACCAGTGCCGCTCCTCGTAGGGTTTGCCCTTCTCGTCGACCCCCTTCTTGACGACTTGGTAGTCCCAGGAGACTCCCAGTGCACTTCTCTTCCAACGGTCATTCAAAAGTTCCCCAATGCGCTGAGGAAGGGCAGACAGGACCGCACTGGCGCGGCCTTGCAGTTCACGGTGCTTGCTATTCGCCGCGCGAACTCGGTCAATCAAAGATTCCCGCTGGCTGAGCAGGGTCTCGACCCTGTGGCGCCGGATGTTCTGCCGTTCGGTAGCGCTCAGCCGCTTGAACTCACCCCTGACCTGCTCATCATCCAAACCCAGGTGGTTGAGCGCGCAGCAGTTACCGATCAGCACCTGTGAAGCATCATGAAGCTCGACGACGTAACCATGCTGATGCAACTGAGCACAGCGCTTTCCATGCTTCTGGTACTGACAGCTCGCCTCGGCCTTTATCAACCGATAGGGTCGCAGAGGAGTCCGATACTGCTCCCTGGTAAAGGTGCGCTCGGATGCTAGGTGATAAAGCGAGTTCAAATCCGTAAGCGTTCTCAGCTCAACAATTTCAATCGAAGTAATCATCAGCGTCCTCGTGGAGACCCAGTCGCACACAGCTGTATATTAACCCAGTGCTCGCATAATGCCATCAATTGTGACCAATACCCCGCACCAAGATTCCCGTGGCGGCCGGGCTGCTTGAACAGGCGTAAGGGCCGCGCCCTTCCGAACCGTTTTACGGTCGGGTCGCCACAGGGTTGTAATGTCCGCCACGTCGAACCAATCCTCGCCCCCTGCGAAGGTGGATCCAGCAGGTCCCTCGTGATGGCAGTACCCCCGACGCTCACTGGTACGAGCACGCGATGCACTGCCCGACCAAGACCTGATGCAATCCACCAATGCCGTCCTCCTACGAGCGGGTAACACCTCGTCCTTGCCCTGCATGAACACCTCAAGTGCGGCTCACTGATTCAGGCCACCGCGCAGGCTGGCCAATGCGGGTGCAGCGACTCAGGCGGAGAATACGAAGGCAGTGAAGTGGTCGGGTTGTGGGCACGCTTCAATCATGCGCCGACAACCACGCCGCGAGCTGTGCCGCTCTGCCCCAGGAGGTCTCGTCTATACTCTTAAGACGGTGCATGCCCCCCCGATTAAACGGAATTCACGCGAGGGTGTGGCGAGTCACTCCACGACGCGATCGATCTAAGTCGAGGGGATGGCTATGCCTAATAAGACACCGGAAAATGCCTTTTTGGCGCGGCTGCGGGGACGCAAGTCGACGCGCAGCAACTTGTGGCTGGTCTACAGCCATAAGATTCGCTCTGACCTCATTTTGGAAAGCAATCAGGAGCTCGCTCACTGGTTGCTGCACCTGGAGTTTGACCCAAGCATCATCAACTTCTGGATTCCAGGAGCGGACGAACTCTACGCTGACCAACGCGGCGGTCGAAAGACCCGGCCGGACGTGATTGCCACGAGTGCCTCTGGCGGGCTGGAGTGGCACGAAGTCAAGGCGGGGTATGTCGAGGAAAATACAGTCAGTGAGCAGATCATTTTGCAACGGCAGATGGCTACCGACAACGGCGCTATCTACCGCTTGTTTGATGAATCAACACGCCTGACGCACCGATATGAGTTAATGCCGCGACTGCGACTCATGCATTTCGTTGCCGTTAGCCGCAGCGAGTCCCTTGATTATGTGCGACAGGTGCTCCTGAATTATGTGAGCGAAGCGCAGTCGGGGACCTTGGGTGAGATGCTGCAAGCCTACTCTGCACTCCCGTCCACCCATCTCATTGCAGCGCTGATCCAGCTGTCGATCGAAGGCCGGGTGACACTCGATATTGAGCACACCACTCCGACGCGGCAAACGCGGTGGTCAGCGAGCGCGTCGCGATGAAGCGTGTTCGCATTCCGCGAGCAATCAAGAACGGCGCCTGGCCACGTGTCCTACCAACGTCCGTCCCGCAAGAACAGTGGCCGGTTTTCGCCCGCAAACGGCTGGCGGTGGAACTGTACATTGACGGTCGTCCCATGACTGAAATCAGACTGCGAACCGGTTTTCCAGCCAGCGAAGTCAATCGAATCGTTGATCGTTTCTGCGCCATTGATGCGGACGGACATTACTTTGGCGAGCGGGCCTTGCTGGCTCACGCGCGAGTGACGCTCTATGAGCGCCGGAAAGCTGCAGGGCCAAAACGGACGGAACAGCGGGGTGGCATGTCTGGCTTGCTCAACAAGCTGCTGGGTGAATACAGCAACATCGAATTGGCCATGATCGAACGCTTACGTAGACCTGGCGCTCCGCGCGACAGCACTCGAAGCGAACTGAGCTATTTGATAAACGAGTTTTACAAGCTGTTGGATAAAGCTGGGATCTCAGCCCCCGCTTGGCCTTTCAACACCAAACATGCGGGGCGCACCAGTATCCGCAAGTACCTGATAAAGCTGCGAGCACGGTATGCGGTTCAATATATACGCAGTCACGGAAGTCCGGAAGCTGTGGCGCATCTCGCCACGGGTACCGGCCATGAACGTTATATCAAAGCAGAACGACCTTTTGATTGTGTGCAACTGGACGGTCATTACATTGACGCTTTCTTTGCCTTGCGGGTCGAGCAGGCGCCGGGGATATACCAGTGGCTTACCGTTGATCGAATCTGGCTATTGGCAATGATTGAAGCCGCTTCCAATGCTGTCTTGGCGCACAAGCTGGTATTTAAAAGCGAGGTGTCGGCAACTGATGTCCGCGAAGTCATTGCCCAGGCCTGTCTTGGCCGCTGGCAGCCGAGGGCTCTGGTCAATCAAGCATTCCCCTACGCAGCAGGGGCAGGACTACCATCGGGCATTATTGACGAATGCCGTGGGATTGGTTTCGGTGCGTTTTTCGCTGACAGCGCCCTGTCCAACCTGGCCAAGAAAATCACTACTATGGCGCGCTGCGACTTCGGTTTCCACGTGTGCATTGGACCGGTCGGGCACTTCGAGACGCGCGCAGAAATCGAACGCTCCTTCCTGGAAGTGGCGCGTACAGTACATCAGCTCATGTCATCGACCGGCAGCAGCCCTCACCAAGGGCGTGCCGCAGGGGCGGAACAGAAAGCAGTCACGTACGAAATTGACCTCCTGCTGATGGAGGATGCGATGGATGTCTTCCTGTGCAATTACAACGCTAAGCCGACTGAGGGTTTGGGCTGGCTCTCTCCCCTGGCTTACCTGCGGCAATACTTCAATCAAGGCGTGCTCCACCCCCGCTATGAGGCAGATCAGATACAACGCTTAGAGGCGGACATAAGTACAGTCAAGGCGACGGTACGGGGCGGGTTAAACAGTGGTCGCAGGCCTTATATCCAACTGGATCGAGCCCACTACACCAATGAGGTGTTAGCAGGCGATTTTGGGTTTGTGGGGATGGAACTGCTGATCAAAGTGGACTATCACGATTACCGTGCCATCGAAGCGTTTCTGCCGAATGGTGGATGCCTCGGCTTTCTCCGCGCCCAAGGTTACTGGGGGGAGTTCAAGCATACGCCCACAGTGCGGCGCAGGATCAATAGCTTGATCCGTACTGGTGACTTGCGGATTGATAGCGACCGTGCCCCTGTGCCACAACTCGTCGATTACTTCACCCAGCACGGGCAGGCCACCGTGGCGCTGTCCATCAGTCGGGACGCCGCCACCTCTCCAGCAGAAAAGCACACCTCGAAAAAGCAACGAGCACTGCGCCCGGACTATTTCTTACAGCCGAATGTCGACTACGGAGAGCTGCCCACACCAGGAAAAGCGCTGAACCGAGGTGAACGATGAAGGCTTCCGGTCACCCTCTGGTCACCAATCAGGCGCAGATCATCACCCAACAGATGGTGCGAGTCTATCAACTGTGTCTGGACCGAGTCGCTGCGCGGCGCGCCGCAGTGTTGTTCGAAGGTTCGTCGCGGACAGGAAAAACCTGCTGTTCCGAGTTTGTTGCCGCACACATGAGAATCCAGTTACCGACGGTACTGGTGATGCTTCACGTAGCCCGCTCGCGAGTAGCTCGACAACGGCAATCCGTCTTGAAGGAACTCTGCATTTCAGAGCGCATACTTCCACAAGCGCGCGGAGTAGATCACCTTCAGCATTTGCTGGCATATATCGAGAGCCATGTAACCGGCCGGTCGGCACCGCATTGCGTATTGATCGTTGATGAGATCCAGAGCTGGGAACCCAATGACTTCCATGTATTGGCAGATTTATATAATTACCTGCACTTGCAAGGCATAACGCTCACATTGATAGGATTTGCCCAACCGGAAATCTACGAGCGTCGCAATGGGCTCAAGGCGGTCGAGCATTACCAGATCATCGCGCGCTTTTTCTCCGAAATCATCCCATTCAGAGGCTGTCAAAGTGTCGACGAATTAGCGACAATTTTGCAGGCTTGCGATACCGGATCAGAATTCCCTTCTGGCTCCGGTGTGAGCTACACCGCCTACTTTGTACCTCAAGCCTATGCGGCCGGATTTAGACTCGTCCCTCTGGCCGAATTATTCTGGAACGCCTTCGGCGATAGCGTCGCCGGTAAATATATAAAAAATCTACCCATGCAGCACCTGCGCGAATCAATCGCCTGCCTATTGCTTCTTATCTCACCCCATGACAGCGAGTTGCTCGAAGCTGATGACAAGCTGGTCAATGAGGCAGTACGGCGTTCAGGTGTCGGAGTATTTTGCGATGCAATACAAGAAAGGCCTATTTCTTCCCGATAACTTTCCGTGCCCATACGACTCTACCATCTCCGTCCTGCATAAAGTTGCAGTAATAAACGGTGTCAGTGGCAGCGTGTTACTGCGCACCTGCCCAATGAAAAAGACGCATGTCAGTTCAGCAACTGGCAGAAGATTCCATATGTCGAAGGTTCTGGACGAAATTTATGGCCTAAACTCTTTATCGTCGCTCAATGAAGGCAGCTGGATTATTAGTCATTTTCCAGTCAGCTCCCAAGGCGTGGCAAAATATTGCCCTCGGTGCTTGGCGGAAGCTGGATTTGTTCCAAGCTTTTTTTCACTACAATTTATGGTCCGTTGCCCATGGCACAATCAAGCACTCAGACCAATGTGCAAGAAATGCTTGAATATTCATAAATTTGTGCCGCGTCCATTTGGCAGCTGGATCGGTTATATGTGCCCTGACTGTGAGTACTGGGTGCCGAGGCGCGCAGCCATTTTCGAAATTTGCCGTAATCGAGCTGCTGATCCGTTGCACAGGGCCAGCAGCGCCTTTTTCTTGAATTTAGACAGCCTAGCGAGGCTTTCGGTACTGGATGTGCTCCATTACCGTCCATCAGCCGCCGCTGACACCAACGCTTTGAACATTTACGATGCCCGTGAATTCTTGCCTGACACCACCGCAAGACAGTGGTACAAGCGATTGGAGGTGACCGCGCCAAACCTATCTCCCCCTGCCTCAGATATGTATTACCGCCGGTTCATACATTTTCATCAACGTCGGCTGCTGAAGGCACACCATGACTGCGTTTGTTGCAGGTCACTCTCGCGACCTGATCTAGGCGAGCAACAATACAACACGTGTATTTACGCTGCGGCGCTCTCCTTGTTCAGGCAAAAATTTGAATACTTGAGTAATGACCAGCACCCACACTTATCAGGACCGGCGGCATTGGCGTTAAGAGCGCTCGCCATGACACCCAGTACGGCACATCACTTCTTTCAGATAATGTTCTACCAGCTCGTTTCCCGTCTTTGGTTTTGGAGTCGCTCAGCATCTAGGTTTGTCGTACATATCGATCCCGAACACTTCTTCCAAATACTGGATGACGGCTCGGCCTTGGGGATGCTCGATCGACTGCTGGGAAAGCGATTAGAGGGATGCTATCACTACCTGCTGGACCTTCCCGTCGATCGTACGTCTCTACGCCGACTTATGGGGGCCGTTAAGCAAGACCAAGGGTTCATAATACGTAATTTTGGCAATCGGGCCGAGTTCACCACAACCGCTCAGTCGCATCTATTTTTCGGATCTTTGAAAGCGACCGCAATGTTCTACCTATAGCTTGTTCGTTTTTACTTTGATAACCATATTCAGCGGTACGCTTCAGACCAAATACTTGACCCGACACCTGCAGAGGTGTGCTACGGAGAGTACTAGTAGAAGGCGTTTCTATTTAATACGTGCAAAGGCACTACATCGTCATGGAGGTGTCGATTATTGATACACGCCGTATCGAATGCCAGCGAGATAATCCTGGACAACCTGATAACCAAGTACGTTGTCAACCATTTTCAGTGGTACACACCCCTCAAGGTATGGGCACGGACGAAGGAGCCAGTTTGCCGCCAGCTTTCGAGTGCCAAACACCGCGATTGCCTGTTCGAAAACCTGCGCATACAGATAAGCCACTGCGCTTTGTTGAGGACTGAGTCGCGCAGGGTTCTTACTGCTGGGCCGCCTCTGATTTATGGGGATGGACACACCGAGAATGTAGTTCATAACCTGTTTCCTAAAACTAGCGTCATAAACCGACAGCATGTCCCATACATCTTTCAGATTGATACCTTGCCGGATATGGCGGTAAAGCACAATCCGGCTTTGCTCACCAGGTTCGCCAGGAATAAGACATCTTGTTGGCGTTCGACCTCCGTGCTCGGACCTGAGCACGTCTACATCGGTGGGTAGCATCGCGCATTCCCCCTGTGCCAAAGCGTCCTGCAACATGTCCATACTACACGCGTTATGCACATTATATCCTGCATGGCACATCGGCGCACGAGGCCGTTACTCTGAGCTGAGGTCGGATTCAAATTATCATCCTAGGGGCCGCCCAGCCGGACATGGACAGTGCACATGCGGTCCACAGGAGACGCAAATGCGCTGGCCGACCAAGAGCTATGCTAATCAGTTGAAAGGATACCAACCCTAGGAGGTAAGGCACATATGAATAGGAGTGCTCTAAACTCTCGCCAGGAAGAGCTCTATTCTCAGGGTGTAATACAACACTACCTCCAATCACCCCAGCGAAATTTGCCGGCGCTGCCGTACGAAGTCTGTATTTACCTGGCGGAATGCTACGCCTGTGGCAACGTCAGACTACTCAAGTCCAAACTCTTGGCAATCGGGCGCTGGCACACGAAAAACGGATTTCCCGACCCTACCGAATGCCGATCGGTTATGCGACTGACGCAACTGATCCGGGCTTTAACAGAACTAAAGGCGAACGCGCTACGGCCTCCTCCAACAATCAGCGATGTCAAGTGCATCACGGATGTACTACGGCAATATTTTCACCCTACTGGCGCTACTCCACAAACACTCAAGTTCCACCAAAAATCCGCCTGTAGAAACAGGGCGATTTGGCTTATTGCCTTTTGGTTCGGATTGAGCACTTCTGATGTTTGTCGACTGAGAACCCGGGATGTGCATTTGGATCAAAACTCCCTGACGATCACCACGAAATGGATAGACGACCAAAGCGAAGCCAAGTTCTCGTTCAGGCTAACTCGCCTTCCGGTTATATGTCCCGTGTCAGCACTTGAAGTTTGGCTCAGAAATTCCAATGGCCCAGTTGATTACTTGTTTCCGAGGACTACCCGGAAATCACTGGTTGGCCCTATCAGCTCTCGATCAGTTCACGCTTACGTTAAAAGATTAATTGCAGCAACTCCTGGCGCGAGCGCAAACACAAGCGATCAACACTACAGTTTATATTTTTTTTTAGCTGCCAACGGTTGGTCCCGGCATAAAATCCTAGAGGTACTCCCTTTCTATCAAAAAACATCATCAAAAACACGTATTCTGAAAACCAAAAATCGATTGGACTCGGAGAATGTACCACCGTGGCTAAGCGATAGCGATATGTTCACTATCAATCATGCGCTCATGGCTAGCCAAGCCCACATGTAGAATTATATTATTTCGGAATATCCATGATTCGTTTTTTGCTCGCACATCTACCAATCTTTAGTTATCACTCAGCAGAGTTCTGCCGAATGTGCATTCGTGCGCATAACTAATTATTCAAACAAAAGAGAGGCTGGGTCGATCCCAGCCCAAATTAAAAGCTTTCTTTCTTGTGGTAATTTCTAATTATTAGTTCTGAGCACTACCTTGATTCGGCAAACCCGCTTCTATCATCCACTTTCTTAAAGGGCCATTAATGAGGTGGTTACCGATGAAGCTGATTCAGTGTCGTTTCTCTTCCGGTCAGCGTGTACCGTTGCTCGTGCAAACTGGAGATGCGGCGCCGTTACCCATTCTCGTCACTGAAACGGCACCTTTTCCGCAGATCGATTCGCGTACCCGGGACCAGAACCTGCGGTTGCTCAAGCAGTTCCTGTCCTAGTGTGTTACTCGTTACATCCCGCGTGCCCGTCAGAACTCAACCACCCTGGCTAATATCGAGGTTGTATTTGCAGATGTCGCCGGCGTCATTGAACGGCGCGGCCTGTGGCAGACGGTTGGCATCAGGCACGGAAAGCGCGGCCCCGTCCTTTGGGGGATCTTCGCGCCTGATGGACGAACACTGAGCTAAAGGCGCGATTACAGGTGGAAATCGCCCGCGGCCTCCGGCTGGTAAAGCACTTTCCTGATCTCAATCCGGCGGGTCCGATCAGAAATTCGCCAGTCGATGGCGTCCCCCTCCTGATAGCCCAGGATGGCAGCACCGATGTCGGAACACACGGAATGCTTCCCGGCGCTGCTGTCCGCGTCGTCAGGGTAGACCAAGGCCACTTCGATCTCCTCGTCGTCCAACTGCAGCAAGGCCCTGGAGTTCATCGTGACGACATTGCGCGCCACCTGCTGCGGCTTGACGACAATGGCTCGCTCAAGCTCATGTTCGAGTTCAACAACGGTCGGGCCTTGCTCAAGCGCGATCAGACTCTCGAGCCTGGCCTTGTCGATTTCAGTGATGTAGATCCC
This sequence comes from Pseudomonas sp. T8, assembly GCF_024610635.1. Lineage (NCBI taxonomy): Bacteria > Pseudomonadati > Pseudomonadota > Gammaproteobacteria > Pseudomonadales > Pseudomonadaceae > Pseudomonas > Pseudomonas sp. T8. The sequence continues at coordinate 578,310 of NZ_CP102374.1, read as the reverse complement.
CGTGGAGCCGCCAACGGCACCTTCGCGCAAGAACTGGAGATAGCGCCCCGCCGTCATGGAAAATGACTTCAATGCCGGCGTTTCGCTCTCAAGCAGAAAGCCGCTGCGCAGAAAGGCTTTCAGCGAGCGCGCGTTGTCGGGGTGGATCTTCGCGATGAGCTTCTCGGCCCGCATGTCGAGGAAGGCCAGTTTCATGCCTTCGCGGATCGTGCGGGCGCCAAGGTTTCGGCCCCATTTGTCGCTGTCTCCGATGACCAGGACTATTTCGCAATTCGTGCCGGTCTTGATGAGACGGACAAAGCCCACCGGGGCGTCATGCCGGTCATAGGCCATGAAGAATCGGCCACCCCGGTTGAATAGATGGGTCAGGATCGGTAATTGAGTCCGATCAATGACTTGCTCGATGGAGCGGGAAACGTCACGTGAATCGCTCAGATAGCAAGTGACGCGCTCATCCTCCAACCAATCCTTCAACGTCAGCGCATGTGCCCGAGTAATTTCAGGGCACAGCGAAATGAAAGGCTTGTTCATCTTCACCACACTTATTTGTAAAGGATGAAAGCCCTTCATGGCTATGGCCATGACGGTTCTTTCGGCAACCGGCTATCTTAAGGCATAACGCGAGTAATGCCGAACAGCCTGCGCACTTGTCCTTAATAAGCGGTTCAGCAGCGTCAGGAGGTACCACACCCTTCCCTGCTTCAAGGATCAAAAAAGCGACGGACGAGTGATAACGGCGATACCGCCAAAAATAGCGCTGCGCCCAACAGTCGAAGAAACCTGGTGGTCGTGTGAGGAAATTGTGCCAAAGCCCGCCATTCGCGATCCATGAACATAAACCGATGAACAAGCACACTCTGTTTTCCTTGGCAGCCGTGATCAAGTGCGTGCAGCGGGCGGTGATCAATGCCGCGGCTCGCCAGGACATGGAACCGGCAGCCTTGTATCCCGAGGGCATGTCTGCGCGCACCGCCGGCTTCGAACTGCCGTTTCCCCAGTGTTCAACGCCTGGAACTCACGCAGCGAAGGCCGGCGCATTGCCCTGGGCGACAACCAGTGGATGAGCCTGCGGCTATTGCCGAACGATACCTGCCGCGTGGCTTTCGAAATCACCCTGGATGAGCACCATGCCGGAAAATTTCACCAAGCTGGATAGACAATCCCAAAATCCCACCTAGCTCAAAGTTCTATCCCTTCTCCCCAGCATTTTTTGCCTGAAAGAGTGACGTGACGTCGGCAAAGTCGCCGAAAAACGACGGAAAACTCAGGGTCGTTCTTACCTGATAAATGAAAAGAGATGGCATTCATCACTAACCGGTCGCCTGAACTAACAGGAAAAATTCCGGTCAATTGAACGCAACAAAAAAGTTCAATGACGTCATGCCTGCATTACCTGTCGTAGGTAGTTGGAGTGGGTATCGTCCTACCACTTATAGTGACTCGAGCATTAACCCGAGAACCTAAGAAACAGCACTGTCCACCACGGTTGCTCTTGGTAATACTTTTAAAGATTGACGGTGATCAGTTGTTATCAAAAAAATACTTGGCCGGTCTGATTCGGTCATTACAGCGCGATTCAATTCTCAGGTAGAGGTGGCGTATGTATATCGTCAAGAAAGCACCGAGCTTGGCAATGGTGGGCATCCTGATGGGTGGTTTTTTTCAATCATCCGTTCAGGCTGAAGGCATCGTTGGCTCGGCACTCAACGGTGCAGCCAATATCACCGGTGCTGCATTGGGTGGGGCCGCCAATGTCACCGGGGCCGCGCTGGGAGGTGCGGCGAATGTCACTGGAACAGCGCTCGGCGGCGCAGCAAATGTTACAGGAACAGCACTCGGTGGGGCCGCCAATGTGACTGGCACTGCGCTCGGTGCTCCCCGATACAGTTCCGATGACGACTACGCCCCGCCACCACCAAAACATCGCCGCCATCAGCAACAGCGCTATTACCAGGATAATAACTAACAGCAGCAGCTGTCTTATCCAAACCGGCCAGAAACTGATGTTTTTTTGTTGATGGCGGCAAGGGTTCAACAGGTAGCGGGGAATCTTTCAGAGGGCGATAGTGTTCACTTGTTTTTAAGTGGGCACTATCGCCCTCTTTTAGTGCAATCAACGCTCAGCGAAATACTCATCCGAAACAAAAGCGTATACGTAAAGGGTTACCGCCCATGGCTGACAACACCATTGCGGGCTTGTCTTTATTTATACTTTTATAGTTCGCGCCCTGGTATATGGCGGATCAACTTCGTGAATGCACTATAACTGGGCATAGACCCATCACAGCTAGCCCCCCAACGGCAACGCGCCGACGATGGACAAAACACACTTCTGACATCGCCCTGGTTGATTGCGCGGCATCTCCTGGCGGCGTCCCCCCTCCCCTGATCCCGGATGCTGCCGGGTGCAATGAAAAACTTGTACTTTCCTTATCATCGGTGCCAGCAAAAGTGTCGGGCGTGCACTCGCGAATCAGACGGTGAAGCACGTTGCCTGGCGAGAGCTGCCATGGGCAGGCTCGGTCAGCCGGATGAATACGCATGGCGCCATGGCTGAGGGCAGCACCATCAAGGTCCATAGGATATATGCCAGCCAGGGCTATATAACCCTTTGGGTGAGGTCAACCGTAAGTTCTCAAGCACCTTGTCCGCGAGGAGGACTACATTGCTTGTAACGCTGGCTTCATTGCCCATCCTCAGGTGTTCGACGACGCATTCGGACATTTTTAATACCGGGCGAGACATCTGCCCTCGGTGTGCGCGGGCCGCCTGGCAACCTGGCGGCGAGCCCCGCGTCTGCCTTGCGGTCGGAACCAGTGAACATCAGCCTTGTCCCGCCTCAAGGAGAGCATCATGAGTCGTGCAACTCCCATCAATCATTACCGCAACCTGGGTATCGTCGCCCACGTAGACGCGGGCAAGACCACCACGACCGAGCGGATCCTGTTCTACACGGGCCTGAGCCACAAGATGGGCGAGGTGCATGACGGCGCTGCCACCACCGACTGGATGGTGCAGGAACAGGAGCGTGGTATCACCATTACCTCCGCTGCCGTGACCACCTTCTGGAAAGGTTCGCGCGGCCAATACGATGACAAGTACCGGGTCAACATTATCGACACCCCGGGCCACGTCGACTTCACCATTGAAGTGGAGCGTTCGCTGCGCGTACTCGACGGCGCGGTCGTGGTGTTCTGCGGCACCGCCGGTGTCGAGCCGCAGTCCGAAACCGTATGGCGCCAGGCCAACAAGTACGGCGTGCCACGAGTGGTCTACGTGAACAAGATGGACCGTGCCGGCGCCAACTTCCTGCGCGTCGTCGGGCAGATCAAGAGCCGCCTGGGCCACACCCCGGTTCCGGTCCAGCTGGCGATCGGCGCTGAAGATAATTTCGCGGGTCAGGTCGATCTGATCAAGATGAAGGCGATCTACTGGAACGACGACGACAAGGGCACCACCTACCGCGAGGAAGAGATTCCCACCGATATGCTGGCACTGGCTGAAGAGTGGCGCGCCAAGATGATCGAAGCCGCTGCCGAAGCCAACGAAGAGCTGATGAACAAGTACCTTGAGGGAGGTGAGCTGACCGTCGAAGAGATCAAGGCCGGCCTGCGCGCGCGCACCCTGGCCAGCGAGATCGTTCCGGCTGTCTGCGGTTCCTCGTTCAAGAACAAGGGCGTTCCCCTGGTGCTCGATGCCGTCATCGACTACCTGCCGGCGCCGACCGAGATCCCGTCGATCAAGGGCCATCACCCGGACAGCACCGACGACAACGAAATCATCGACGAGCGTCACGCTGACGACAACGAGCCGTTCTCGGCTCTGGCGTTCAAGATTGCCACCGACCCGTTCGTGGGTACTCTGACCTTCGTTCGCGTTTACTCGGGTTTCCTGAGCTCCGGCGACTCCGTGATCAACTCGGTCAAGGGCAAGAAGGAGCGTGTTGGTCGTATGGTGCAAATGCACGCGAACCAGCGCGAAGAGATCAAAGAAGTACGTGCCGGCGACATCGCTGCTCTGATCGGTATGAAAGACGTCACCACCGGTGACACGCTTTGCGATATCGACAAGCCGATCATCCTTGAGCGTATGGACTTCCCTGAGCCGGTGATTTCGGTGGCGGTAGAGCCGAAAACCAAGGCTGATCAGGAGAAGATGGGTATTGCGCTGGGCAAGCTGGCCCAGGAAGACCCGTCGTTCCGCGTCAAGACCGATGAAGAAACCGGCCAGACCATCATTTCGGGTATGGGTGAGCTGCACCTGGATATCCTTGTTGACCGTATGCGTCGTGAATTCAACGTCGAGGCCAACATCGGCAAGCCGCAGGTTTCCTATCGCGAAAAGATCACCGTCGGCTGTGAAATCGAAGGCAAGTTCGTGCGTCAATCCGGTGGTCGTGGCCAGTTCGGCCATTGCTGGATTCGTTTTGCTCCGGCTGACGTCGACGAAAAAGGCAATATCACTGAAGGCCTGGTGTTTGCCAACGAGGTGGTGGGTGGCGTGGTGCCGAAGGAATACATCCCGGCCATCCAGAAAGGTATCGAAGAGCAGATGAAGAACGGCATTGTCGCCGGTTATCCGCTGATTGGCCTGAAGGCGACCGTGTTCGACGGTTCCTACCACGACGTCGACTCCAGCGAGATGGCGTTCAAGGTAGCGGCCTCCATGGCTACCAAGCAGCTGCGGGAAAAGGGCAAGGGCGTGGTTCTTGAGCCGATCATGCGGGTCGAGGTCGTCACCCCCGAGGACTACATGGGCGACGTGATGGGTGACCTGAACCGTCGTCGTGGCCTGATCCAGGGCATGGAAGACTCGGTCTCCGGCAAGATTGTCCGTGCCGAAGTGCCGCTGGGTGAAATGTTCGGTTATGCGACCGACGTTCGTTCCATGTCCCAGGGGCGCGCGAGCTACTCCATGGAGTTTTCCAAGTACGCCGAAGCGCCATTGAACATCGTCGAAACGCTGATCAAGTAACCAGGCCGGAACAGCGAAGCCAGGGTGTCGCGAAAGATACCCTGGCTTCGCTGTTTCCGACCCAGGCGATGCCAGGTAGAGAATTACGCCTCATTAATCTGAAAACACGACATCTGTATTGAGCAGCAAACCCGCTTGCTATAGAACGGCTTGGCGGTATTTGTTCACGCAGTTTCGAACTCACTCCAAGGTGTCGAGTATGACAATAAAAACCAGCAAGCCCTTGATCGCCCCCCTGCTCCTCTCCCTTCTTATGTTGCCCTGGACTCCCGCCTCTGCCGAGGAGGCGGCCAGCCCACCTTCCAACCTGCTGACTGCGGCGGTTGCCTGGAAGCAGACCGCGGCTGAGTTCGATGCGCTTTACTATCAAGGCTTCAACATCGCCAGGATGCGCCTGGATCAAGCCCTGCAAGCCCACAAGGATGGCGATCGCCCGCTGGCCATCATCAGCGATGTCGACGATACGGTGCTGGGTAGCAACAGCTACTGGGGCTACATGATCAATTCGGGGAAAGAGTTTTTCGATGACAGCGCCTGGGACCAATGGGTCGCCGACAATGGTCCGGTCGCCACGCCCGGTGCCCTGGAGTTCTTGAATTACGCACAGTCGAAGGGGGTCGAGGTGTTCTACGTCACCAGTCGTGACCAGGGCGAAAAAACCAAGGAATACGCCCTGGCCAACTTGCGCAAGAACCAGCTGCCGTTTGCCGATGAAAAACACCTGACGGTCTATCGCGACAGCTCCAACAAAGAGCCCCGGCAAACGGAAATCGCCAAGGACTACGAGGTGGTGGTCATGCTGGGCGACAACCTCAATGACTTCAAACGCAAGTACTACGTCGCGGACGTCAAGCAACGCAACAGCCTGATGACGGAAGACAAAGAGCAGTTCGGACGCAAGTTCGTGCTCTTCCCGAACCCTACCGACGGCCACTGGCTCAAGGCGATTTTCGGTGATTCGGAACCCCCGGCCACCGCGGAAAACCGTGCCAAGTTCAAGGCGGCGGCGGAGTCGACGGCCTGGAAACCAAAGCCGTAATCCGGGCCACCTGCCCTGCCCTCACCGCTCGAAAACCCGCCTGGCCTTGTCGAAGAAAAGGTCAGGCGGGTAATGCGCTACAACTGGACGGACTAGACCGCAAGCGCCCCCGCCCGCCCCGACTCCACCACAAAGGACTTGAGGGTCGAGACACTGGCATGCGGATCCCGGGGGTCGGAAATGATCCGCAGGTGCGTCAGCATCTTTCGTTCTTCCAGCTCCACCGCCACATACCCCCGCCAGCGGCTCTCGAAAAACCTGACATGGGGATTGAGGGGCAGAATGGCGTTGAACGACTGGCCGTCGGAGGTGACCGAGGTGCCGACGAATTCGCTGGCGACGATCCGCGAATCCGGGTCATGGGCCCGCGCATGCAGGTCCGTGACCCAGAACGAATGAATGTCGCCGCCCCAGAACACCGGGTTACTGGCTCGTCGGCGTTCGATGGAGGCCAGCACGCGCTCGCGAGTCGCCCTGTAACCGTCCCATCCGTCGGTCCAGTGTCCCAGTGCCTGGCTCGCCGGGACCCGTTGGAGCAGCGGCGCCACCAGCAGGTCCTGGGCGATCACATTCCATTGCGCCCGGGACTGGGCCAGGCCCTGGTCCAGCCAGGCCTCCTGTTCCCAGCCCAGCATGGTGCGCCTGGGGTTGCGCAAATCCAGGCAACTGTCTTCGGCGATATGCCCCTGATGGCTGCCATTGGGCGCAATGCACGGTTGCTCGGAGCGGTACTGCCGGCCGTCCAGCACATGGAAACGGGCCAGCCGGCCGAAGTCCAGGCGCCGGTAAATACGCATGTCCGCGCCCTTGGGCAGGCTACGGGCGCGCAGTGGCATGTGCTCATAAAAAGCCTGATACGCCGCCGCCCGCCGCTTGAGAAACGCGGCTACCGGAGTCCCCGGATCCTGGGACCATTGGTTGGCGTAGTCGTTTTGCACCTCGTGATCGTCCCAGGTCGCCACGCTGGGCGCGCTGGCGTGGAGCATCTGCAAGTCGGGATCGGTCTTGTACTGGGCATAGCGGTTGCGATAACCCGCCAGGTCCAGCGCCTCGTCACTGCCGTGGGGGCGAATGATCTTGCCGGAGTCGGGCGCATAGGATTTTTCGTAAATGTAATCGCCGAGGAAGAACACCAGGTCAGGCTGTTCCGCGGCCAAGTGCCGGTAGGCACTGAAGTAGCCGCGCTCCCAGTGAGAACAGGAGACAAAGCCCAGCCGCGCCGACGCCATCGCGTGCAGCGGCGGCGCCGTGCGCGACTGCCCTGTCGGACTCTGCGCCCCGAGGCTTTCAAACTGATACCAATAGGGCCGCCCCGCCTCCAACCCCGCGACCTCGACGTGGACAGAATGGGCGAAACGCTCAGTGGCCGTGACCACGCCTTGTTTCACGATCCGCTTCATCGCCGCGTCACTGGCCACCCGCCAGCGCACCGGCACCGCGCGGCTCAAGCCGCCACGCCCATCGGCCGCGTTGAACAGTGGCGCCAGGCGGGTCCAGATGACAAAGCCATCCGGTAGCGGATCGCCCGAGGCCACGCCCAGGGTGAAGGGATAGTCGATGCCGGCACTGCGGGCAAAGGGGCTGAGGATCGAAAAAGCCGTCGCCACCGCCAGGCCCGACAGCACCCGGCGACGGTCGAGATCCACCGGCTTGCGGATATCGTCGCTCATGACGCGGTCTGCCAATCGGCACGCAACAGCCCATACAGCAACATGTCCTCATGAATCCCGTTCTTGAGGATGGCTCCTTTCATGCAGCCTTCGTAACCCAAGCCGATTTTTTCCATCACCCGGGCCGAGCCCTTGTTACGGGCGAAACACTGACTACCGACGCGGTGCAGCATCAGTTCGGTAAAGCCGAACGCCATGATTGCGCCGGCCGCCTCGGCGGCATAGCCCTGGTTGCGGCGGTGAGCGGCGACCCAATACCCCAAGTGACCGCTGCGATGAGCCGCGGACAACCTGAGACTGATCACGCCGATCAATTCGTCGCTCTCGCGCAGATGAATGCCCAACCCCAGGGATTGCCCGGAACGGAAATTCGCCTCCTGGCCATCGATAAAAGTCAGCGCCGTTTCCAGGGTGTACGGTGATGGAATCGCTACGGTGTTGTCAGCGATCCCGGCCCCGTTGGCCAGCTCGGACAGTGTCTCGGCCTGCTGCTTCTGCAGCGCTTTCAGCGCCAGTCGCGGGGTGAATAAAGAAGGAAGTGCAGCGCTCATGTCGGGGTGCTCGCCGGATAAATTCGCAAAAATGCACCCCGGTCATGTCAGTTTCATGACCATCAAAAAATGACTGACTGGTCTTCTGCAAGCCCCGTCCTAGACACCTAAAAGCTTAAATTAAAGTTAACCATTCGGTCATTTTTCGTTGCTAGCGTGTCGCCCCTAATCAATGACGGGGTAACGGAATGAGAACCTGGGACGAACCGAAAAAACGCAAGGCGCACATCGAACTGATCCCGATGATCGACGTGATGATGTTCCTCTTGGTGTTTTTCGTACTGGTGAGCCTGAACGTGATTCCGGCACTGGGCATGAAGACCCAGCTGCCCAGCGCCAGCAGTTCGCAACAGCTCAAGCCGCAGAACAAGTTCATCCTCACCCTGGGCCTGGAAGGCCAGTTGCAGCTCGATGGCAAGGACCTCAGCGTCGAAGCCCTGGTGCCGGCGCTCAAGGCCGCGCAAAAGCCTGACAGCAAGTCGACCATCATCGTCAACAGCGACAAGGGCGTGGAAGTCTCGCGCCTGGTCGAGGTCATGGACACCCTGCGCCTGGGTGGCTTTACCTCGGTGTCCATCGCCACGCGCAAGTCCTGATCATGTACGCCCTGTTTCGTGCGCGTCAGCTGCTGGGCAGCGTTCCGGCCCTGATCGCGCTGGTGCTGATCGCACTGGGTATCCAGTCGCAAACCCTGAAAGTGCAGCCGGTGTATGACGAGTCGGCGGTCGAAATCGCCCTGGTCGAACCAGAGCCGCAAGTGGCCCCCGAGCCCGTGGTGGAACAGGAGCCACCGCCGCCGGTCATCGAAGACCAGGAAGCCGAGCCGGCCCCTCCTCCGCCGCCGCCCAAGCCACAACCGAAACCTGAACCCAAGCCCAAGCCAAAACCGCTGCCCAAGCCAGCGCCCGTGGCCGCCAAGCCAACGCCGGTTCCCACACCTCCGGTCGCCGCCAAGCCCGTGCAGCCCGCCGTCGCCCCGACCCCGGCACCACCCGCCCCACCGCCGGCGCCGAAAGTCGACGGTCAGGCCCTGGAAGGCGGCTATCTCAAAGGTCTGCGCAACGAGCTGGACACCTACAAGCAGTACCCCAGCGGACGCCAGGCGTCCCTCGAACGCCCCAGTGGCGAGGTGGTGGTCTGGTTGCTGGTGGATCGCCAGGGCCGCGTCCTCGACTCCGGGATCCAGACCCAGGCCTCGAGCATGCTGCTGAACCGGGCCGCCACCAACAGCCTGCGCCGGATCAAGCAGGTCAAGCCGTTCCCCGAGCAAGCCTTCGGTGGGCGCAACGAGCAACGTTTTACCGCCACCTTCAACTACAGCGTGCAGTAAGCACCCAACAGCAGGACGACAGTGATGAAGTTCACCCGGATTCACCTGGCACTCGTTGCCGCGAGCATGGGCCATGGGATCGCCATGGCAGACACCAGCGACAGCGACGTCGGCACCATTGGTGTGCAAGGCAAGGCCACGGCGGGCGGTGGCTACATGGTCCAGGAGGAGAGCATCAAGGCGCGCTCCACGGTGACCAAGGAGGCGCTGGACAAACAGACCGCCACCGGCAACGCCGTCGACAAGCTCAAGTACACCCCGGGCCTGAACATCTCCAGCGAAGACGCCACCGGGCTTTCGGGGTTCCGCTTCACCATGCGCGGGCTCAACTCCGACCAGGTGGGGATGTCGGTGGACGGCATGCCGATCAACGACTCCGGCAACTACGCGCTGTACTCCAACCTGCTGGGCGACCCGGAAAACATCGAGCAGATCTTCGTCACCCAGGGCGCGGCCGAAGCCGATGGCCCGCACATCGGCTCCAGCGGCGGCAACATCGGCATCGTGACCATCCGCCCGACCAAGGAAACCGGGGCCTTCGTCAAGCAGGTGGCAGGCAGCAACGGCACCTTCAAGACCTTCGCCCGGCTCAATACCGGCGAAGTCAACGGCCTGAGCAACTGGCTCTCGCTGTCCCACACCGAGGGCGAGAAATGGCGCGGCGACGGTGCGGTGCGGGCGGACAAGGTGGAGTGGAACAGCTTCTTCGACATGGGCAGCGGCAACACGGCCAACCTGATCCTCAAGTACCACGAGCAGGACAACAACAGTTACAGCCAGCTGACCAAGGCCCAGTTCCAGCAGAACGGTCGCAAGTACGACCCCTACCCTTCGACGCCGGCCCTGGGCAGCAACGGCAAGGTCAGCAGCTACTACGCCCTGGCGCAGAACCCGTTCCAGACCTTTACCGCGGTGCTCAACACGCAATTCAAACTGGCCGACAACCTGGCCCTGTCGGTCATCCCGTATTACTACTGGGGCAATGGCAGTGGCGTGGGCGCCTCCAGCTATGCGCTGAACAGCGGCTCGAACCGGGGCGGCGTGTTCGACCTCAGTAACCTGCAGACCGCCGCCCAGTACAACGCCGACGGTTCCTCCACCAGCGGCGTCTACTACCGCCCTTCGCGAACCCAGACCTGGCGCCCGGGCATCACCACCAAGCTGAACTGGGACCTGGGCGACCACAGCCTGCAATTCGGCTACTGGTACGAGCGCGCGCGCCAGAGCCAGACCCAGCCGTTCATTCCGCTCAAGAGCAGCGGCAAGCCGCAAAGTACCTGGCCGGATTCGGATAACGTGGTGGACGCCAATGGCAACAAGGTCCAGGGCCGCGACCGCTTCACCGTTACCCCGGCGCAGAAAGTCTGGGCTCAGGACACCTGGTACTTCGCCCCGGACTGGACCCTGGTGGCCGGCCTGGCCTACATGGACGTCAAGCGCGACGGCACCAACCACGGCAGCCTCACCGAGCAGCCGGAAAAGCGCAGCCAGACCTATAACAAGTTGCTGCCCAACGTCGGCCTGAAATACCAGCTCGACGAGCGCGACCAGCTGTTCTACAGCCTGTCGCGCAACATGCGCATCCCGCAGAACTACGTGCTCTACGACCAGGGCGTCGGCTCAATCGATTCCAAGCCGGAAACCAGCTGGAACCACGAGCTGGGCTGGCGCTACAGCGGTGACGACATGACCCTGGCCGCCACCCTGTTCTACATGCAGTTCAAGGACCGCCAGGTTTCCTCCAGGGACATCAACGGCGACTTCGCCGACATCAACGCCGGTTCCGTCGACAACAGCGGCCTGGAACTGGAATGGAGCGGCCTGCTGCCCCACCACTTCAACTACTACGCCTCCTACACCTACACCCGCGCCGAGCAGCAGGACGACCTGACCGTCTACAACGCCGGCAAGGCCATTGTCCTGCCCACCAGCGGCAAGCAGTTCGCCAATGTGCCGAAGAACATGCTGGCGGCCAACATCGGCTACGACGACGGGCGCTTCTACGGCACCTTCGGCGGCAAGTACACCAGCAAGCTGTATGGCGACCTGACCAACGACGAGTCCATTTCCGGCCGCACCGTATTCAACCTCGGCGCCGGTATCTACCTGCCGGTGGACAAGAAAGTGGTCAAGGACGCGACCCTGCGCCTGAACGTCGACAACCTGTTCGACAAGAAGTACCTGGACGGCGTGTACACCACCAAGACCAACGCCGCGACCTACGAAGGTTTCCGTGACGGCGACCCGGCTTACATCGTGGGCCTGGAACGCACGGTGACCGTCTCCCTGGAAGCGAATTTCTGATCGTCATCCGCCATTTATCGAAGAATGAGGTAAAGCATCATGGACATGAACCTGCTTCACGACATCACCTTCTATGTGATGTATGCCGCGGTGGCCATCGCGATCTTCATCGCCATCGAGCGTGGTCTCTACTTTGCCTATGTGCGGCGTCAGGCCCGCTCGTTGATGGAGGCCCTGGGCAGCCACGTGCATAGTGAGCGGGATCTGCCGCAAGGCGCCACCCGCCGCGACAGCCTGCCCTTGAGCATGGTCCTGCCAGTCCTGGCGCAAAAGGCTGCCCAGGGCTCGCGCAAAGACCTGGACGACGTGATCGAAAGCCAATACCTGTCGACCCGCGCCCCGCTGGCCCGCAGCCTGTGGATCATCGAAACCATCACCACCGCCGCGCCCTTGCTAGGCTTGCTGGGGACCATCCTGGGGATCATCGATACCTTCAAGGCCCTGGCCAGTGCCGGCGTGTCCGACCCGGGCCAGATTTCCGGCGGTATCGGCACGGCGTTGTTCGCCACCGGGCTGGGGATCGCCATCGCCCTGTTCTGCGTGGTGTTCCATAACTTTTTCCAGGACAGCCTGGAGCGCATCAACGATCAACTGAAGATGCTGCTGATCCGCGCGGCCACCGGTGCCCGCGTGCAGGATGAGGTGCCGCAGCGGGTGCCGACCCCGTTGCACAGCCGCACTACCGCGTAACCCCAGGGCGGGCGCAGGGGGCGCCCGCCTTTCTTTCATATGAGGACGCCTATGTCCGTATGCATGAAGTTTCCACGAGCGCTGCTCAGCGTTCGGATCGCAGGCCTGGCCGGCTTGCTCATCAGTCCGCTGGTCCAGGCAGACTTTGCCATTGCGGGGTTTGAGCTGGTGCATACGGTGCCGGTGGAAACCGCACTTGGAGCGGCGGATCTGCGGCAACCCGGCCCCGTGTGGATCGAGCTGTTCGATGGCGCGAAAAGCCAGATCGATATCGGCCAGTTTTATGCAGCGGACCATCCCGGATCAGTGCTGGGCAAGGTGATCGAACACCTTGAGGCGGCCGGCAAACGCGGCGTGAAGATCCGCTTCCTGCTCGAGGAAAAGGGCCTGAAGCTGTCAGACCCCGCCACCCTGGAGCGCTTGCGGGCGATTCCCAACCTGACCTTCCGGGTCCTGCCCTATGCCCGGGTGAGCGGCGGGATCATCCACGCCAAGTACATGGTGGTGGACGGCAAACAGGCGTTCATCGGCAGCCAGAACTTCGACTGGCGCTCGCTGGAACACATCCACGAAACCGGGTTGCGCATCAGCGATGAAACCACCGTGGCCCAGGTGCAGGCGATCTTCGAGCAGGATTGGCAGGCCCAGGCCGCTGTGGCGGCAAACCAGCCGGTGCCCCTGCCCGCCCCTGGCCAGGAGCCCCTACGCCGCGGCAATTACCTGGTGGCCAGTCCGCAACGCTACAACCCGCCCGGCGTGGGCGACTCGCAACTGGAGTTGCCACGCCTGCTGGCCGAAGCGAAGAACGAAGTCCGGGTGCAGCTGCTGGACTATGCACCACTGTCCTATGGGCCTGAGCGGACCCGGCCCTATTACGCGGTGATCGACAATGCCGTGCGGGCCGCCGCGGCGCGAGGCGTGTCGATCAAGTTGCTGGTGTCCAACTGGAACACCGACAAGCTGGAACTGCCCTACCTGAAAAGTCTGGCGGTGCTGCCCAATGTCCAGGTCCGGATCGTCACCCTGCCCCAGGCGTCCCAAGGGTTCATTCCCTATGCACGGGTGATTCACAGCAAGACCATGGACATCGATGGGCAGGTGGCCTGGGTCGGCACCAGCAACTGGCTCGGCGGCTACCTGGACAATTCGCGCAACCTGGAAGTGGTGATGCACGACAGCGCGATGGCCAAGCGCATCGGCGAGCTGCACGCGCAATTGTGGGACGGGCCTTATGCCAAGCCGCTTGAGCTGATGGCTGAGTATCCGGATCCGCATCCGGGCACGCCGTGAAGACCAAAAAGAAGGCCGAGCCTCTCGACGGCTCGGCCTTTGCCCATGGTTCAGCGTTTTGACGCAACCATCGCCTCCACCGTGGTCGCTCTGTCCGCACTGGCCGTAGCCTGCCCTGCCCCTCGCACCGCCTGCGCCCGTACTGCGGCCGCATCCTGCAGGATCACCTGCGCCGCCTTCTCCGCCGCGACGTAGATCGAGGTGACGATGAAGAAGCCGGGGATTTTCGGGAAGATCGAGGCGTCCACCACCCGCAGGTTGCTCACGCCGCGCACGCGGAAGGCGCTGTCGAGTACGGCCATCGGGTCGCCGTCGGCGCCGATCGGGCAGGTGCAGGAGGCGTGGTGGCCCCAGGCCTGGTTCATGACGAAAGTCTTGAGCTGCTCGTCGGTCTGTACCGCATCGCCGGGCAGTTCTTCGCTGGCGATCAGCCCGGCGTCTTTCAACGGCTGGGCCAGGTTGCGCACGAACTTGATGCCCTCCACCACCGATTGCAGGTCTTCGCCCTGGGTGTCGTTGCCCTCCTCGAAGTAATGGAAGTTGATCAGCGGGGTGTCGGCCGGGTCTTTGGAGCGCAGGGTGACGTAGCCGGCGTTGTTGATGGTATGGGCCTTGAGGATGGCCCAGGTCAGGTAGTTCAGGTGCTCGACGATCAGCTTCGAGTAGCCGGGGAAGTAGCCGCGAAACAGCGCCAGCAGGGAGAAGCAGAACAGGTCCGGCAGCGGCCGTTGCTTCAGGGATTTCTTGATGATCGCCAGCACCGCGCCGTTGGTGCTGTAGACCCCGACCTTGCCCTTGGCCCACTCCTCGTACTGCGGATCGCCCTTGGCGTAGCGCGCGCCCTTGAGCACCTCCCAATTCTCGAAGTTCATCCGGTTGACCACCCCGACCTCGTAGCGGTCCTGCAGGTTGCGCCCCACACCGGGTAACTCGACCCGTACCGGGATGTCCATCGCCACCAGGGTTTCACGCGGGCCGATGCCTGAGAGCATCAGCAGCTGCGGCGTATTGAAGGCGCCACCGGCGAGTATCACTTCGCGGCTGGCGTGCACCTGGCGCAGTTCACCGGAGGCATTGCGCGGCAAGGTGCAGGCCCGGTACAGCCGCGCGCCCTTGATGTACTCCACGCCATAGGCGCGCTGCTGATCATCGAGCAACACCCGGGTCACCAGCGCATCCAGCTCGATGTGCAGGTTGTCCGGGTGGCGCTTTTGCACATCCAGCAGGCGTTCGCGGGTGCCGTTGCGATGATGCTGCCGGGTGGCCAGCGGCGGATAGCGCAGGCCGATGGCTTCCTCGCGCACCAGTCGCCAGTCGTTGGGGTCACCCACGCCCTGCAACTGCCAGCCGATGCGCTTGAGGGTTTCGCCCAGGGTCTTGAACGCCTGCTCGGCAGCGTCGACGATCGCACGCACCAGCGACTGGTCGTCGAACGCCGCCTCCGGAATCGCCTTCTCCACGTGCAGCCAGCCCTTGAAACCATGCCGCGACGGGTTGATGCCGAACCAGGAGAGAAACCGCTGGAACGGCCGGTGATGGCAGTTCTCCAGGCTCTGGAAGTGCTCGCGCATGGCACTGGCTTTCCACGACGGATCGCCGGTGATCTGTGCGATATGGTCCCAGTCCTGGTTGTGCGGGTAGACGGTGATCATCGCGTTGTGCGCGGTGCAGCCGCCCAGGCAACTGGCCCGTGGGTACAGCACCCCGTTGACGTCCTCGCCCTGGAAGGTCCGGGTGAACTTGGGGTCCTGCAACTGGCGGGCATCGTTGCTGTAGTGGCGGACGAAGAAGTCCCAGCGCATCGCATCGTTCTCGGTGGAGCGCGGGTGAAACGCCGGCACCTGGTACTCCTCCGGCAGCCGCGGGGCGGTGGTGTCCGCTGCCGCCGGGTCGCTACCCGACTCCAGCACCAGCACCTTGCGGCCCTGTTCGGCCAGGCGGGCGGCGACGGTGCCGCCCCCTGCCCCGGAGCCCACCACGATGTACTCGTAATCCGTTTCGTTGTTCATCGCTGGCCACCTAGAAAGTTTTCAGCAGGGCGATCAAGGCCCGTTTGTCTGCATCACTCAGGGGCGCTTCCTCCTTGAGGAAACTGGTGCCGAAGTAATGCCCCTTGTCCACCACGAAGTCCGGGCACTTGCTCACCTGCAGCAGCGGCTTGACCAGGCCGGCGAAGACCTTGCGGGCCTCCTCGTCGCTGGCACCAGGCGGCAGTTGCTTGAGGTCGTGCTTGATCTTCAGCAGCAGCTCCAGCACCTGGTCGCGTTTCTCCAGGTCGATGTTGGACAGCAGGCTCACCGGCGTGCCTTGCGGGATCGGCCCGAGCTGGATGCCGTCCTCGCCGAACAGCCACGGCAGCAAGCGGCTGAGCAGGCCTTCGAGGTTTTGCAGGAAGGTCGGCAGATAGCCACTGCTGACTCGCAGGTAGCTGGTTTCACTGGTGACGTCGACGGTGCCCATGTGGGTCTTGCCGGAGCGGGTCATGACCTGGAAGTCGCCGGTGCGGTTTTCCGGCCACAGCAGCATCTCGATCGCGCTGTCGAAGGACGCCATGCGGTCCTCCACCCCACCCTTCCAGTGGAACTGACCCAGGCGGTTGTTCAGCAGCAGCGGCGCGGTGGACCACACACTGACCAGCGAAGCTGGCCGCGTATAACCACGTCCGCCCGCCGGCATCGCGTATTCCCAGGGTTCGCCGGTGTACGGGTTCTGCACCAGCACCGAGCCTACCGCCGGCAATTGCTTGTACGACTCCGACGAGAAGTTGTCCCAGATATTGCCGCCCAGGGCGTTGGTCGCCAGCGGGCTGCAGGCGTTGGTTTCGGTCAGGGTGACCGGCACCCGCAGCTCGGTGGAGAGGAAGTTGTCGGTGAGGAACTTCTCATCCTTGACGATGGCGCGCATCGCGGTCTTGAACTCCGGCGTCTTGCTCCAGGTCCAGTAGTTGTTCCAGCACTTGAGGTAACCGTCGTTCACGCAGCCATGGTCGGGAAAGAAGGTCCAGGCCTTTTCCGGCAATTTGCTGGAGTGGCAACGGGCGCAGGTATCGGCGAACACTTCCTTGCCGCGCTCGAGCACCGCCGCCGGCTCGCTCAGGTGCGCCGCGCCGCCGGGGGCGTTCTTCAAGTAGTCCGGGGTCGCCGAGGCCAGGAAGAACAGCGCCAGGTCCGGGGTCTGCGCCTCGTTAGCGTTCCAGTAGGAGGAGTTCTTGCGTGCCACGTCGATGCGGAACGGGGTGATCGGCTTGCCACCGATCAACGGCCGGAAGTGAGTGGTCCACTCCTCGCTGTACAGGCCGATGTTGATGAATACCCGGTTCAATGCCCCGAGCGCGCCCACCGAGTCGGCGCCGTCCTTGAGCACCCGCGGGGTGAATACGGTGTCAGGCTTTTTGTAGAACTGCGCCAGCGGGCTGTCCGGTGGCACGCCGGGTACCTCGTTGAACTGGCGGTTGTTCAGCCCGCCACCGGCGAGTTTTTCCTTGCCCAGGTTCGAGGCCAGCTCGATGCGCGCCTTGAGGTTGTAGACCGCGTTCATGGTCCGCGGGTTGTTGATGTAGTCGGTGGAGACGAACGAGGTGTCCAGCGCCCCCGGTTTCGAGGTGTGGAACAGCTGGTACGGGAAGCTGCTCGGGTCCTGGTTCCACATGAAGATCCGGTCGACCCAGAAGTACTGCGCGCCGGGGTTGGAGTTGAGGTTGGACCAGGCCGGATGTTCAGGGTCGGCCGGCGGGTTGGTCGGGTTCGGCCCGACATGGCAGAAGCCGCAGGACATGCCGACCCGGTAAGGTTTCACCAGCTTGCTGTCGTTGTAATAGGTGGGGTCTTCGTAATAACGCTTGGCGTCCCACTTCTTCTGCGCGTGCTCGTCGAAGTCCGGGTTGGGGAACAGCCGCAGGCCGACGATCCCGGTGCCGTAGCCGTAATAGGAACCCACCGGCAGGTTCTTGCCGCGGGCGCCGATCTTCACGCCGGGGTACTTGGTTTCGTTCTCGAAGGGGTCGGCGGCGCAGGACGGGTCGCGCTTGTCCAGCCACAGGCCGTAGCGGTCGTCGCGCGGCCCCTCGCCCTTGACGTAGCAGGGTTCGTTGACCACCCCCAGCACTTGCCAGCGTTTATCGCGGTTGTATTTCAGGCTCGGGTGGTTGGAGATGGTCTTGAGCAGGTCGAGGTTGCCGACGCTGTCGCGCGAGAGCTTGTCCCACAGCGCATCGTTGCCGGCGGTCCAGACCACCCAGTTGTTGCGCCCGCGGGCGAAGGCCTGGAGCGCCTGCTGTTCGGTAATGCCGGGGATGAAGGGCGACAGTCGCTCGACCAGCAGTTGCGGTTGCTTGGACACGCCGTAGTCCATGTCGGCGAAGTAGTCCTCGTCGGCGCCTCTGAGGCTGCCGGCATCGCGGCCGACGCACTTGGCTTCGTCGAGTCGCTCGCCGGGTTTGTCGCCGCAGGGGTTTTTCGTCTCGCTGCTACAACCCTGTAACAGCACCAAAGGAAGGAAAATGCTCAACATCAGCTTCACGGGTGTCATGCGCTGCTCCTTGCACGTGCTGCAGACCGGTCCCTCTGTCCTTGGGGGACACCTGTGTCGCGACCGGTTCTTTTTCTGATGGCCGAACAACCGACTGCCTGCGCACCGGGCCGGTTAACCTCGGTACGCCAGTCGCCTTACAACGCCCTACAGCCGCCATACTAGGCCATGGCGAGCGGGTCAATTCTTCCATTTGGCGATGAAAAACCAGGGGTAATTTCGATTGGCTATCGGGCTCCACTCTCACCGTTCCGGATGTCGCAAACGCTGCTGGCAACCTGCTGTTTTCCTGCTTTAACTTACTCGTGAGGGATGGATCCCCCTCCCTTTCGCGAGGGCTGCACATGGACAGGAAAAAGCCCGCTTCTTCGGCTCAGGATGCCCAGTTTCACGCCGAACATGCCCGTATCGACCAACGTCGGGATCTGCTGGGCCTGGCGCGCAAAAGCGCCGGCCACTGGGCCGTCGCCCTGTCCGGCGGCGGCATTCGCAGCGCCACCTTCTGCCTCGGGGTATTACAGGCCATGGCCCGGGCCAGGGCGCCGGATGCCGTGGGCGAAGAACCGGGCATCGGCAAGCGCCTGCTGGCGCAGTTCGACTACCTCTCCACTGTCAGCGGTGGCGGCTACCTGGGTTCGTTTTTCGGCAGCCTGTTCCTGCCCGGGCGCCTGCGTGGGCGGGAAAACGCCCAGGTGGTGGCCAGCCCCGAAGTGCAGGCCGCGGAAGATGCCTATGAAGTGCTCGACTTCGAGCCCCCGGGACGCATCCACACCCATATCGACTACGCCAAGGCCCCGGTGGGCGAAGCGCCGCTGGCCTGGCTGCGGGAGAACGGCCGCTACCTGACCCCGGGCGGTTCGGGCGACCTGTTCTATGTCCTGGGCCTGTCGCTGCGCAACCTGCTGGCGCTGCATGTCGTGATCGGCATGCCGCTGTTGTGCACGCTGGCCCTGGCCACCCTGGCGCAGGTGTTCATTTCCAGCGGCCCGCTGTGTTCGCCGCTGGTCGCGCTGCTGCCCATGGACCTGGTCAACGTCCTGTGCGGTTCGCTCTGGTGGGTGCCGGTGGCGGCCACCCTGTTCTGGATAGTGCCGCTGATGCTGGCGTTCTGGATGGTGTATTTCCGCAAGAGCCAGGACGAGGCGGTGCACCTGTGGAACTGGGCGACCCTGCTGTGCAGCGCGATCGGTGCCCTGTTCATCGGCCTGGCCTGCGCGCCCTGGGGGCTGGACGCCGAACTGCGAGCGATCCTGATCGTCTGCGGGGTGGTCAACTGGTTCGGCGTGCTGGCCTGTATCCTCGTGGCCCTGCGCCTGCGTTTCAAGCGCGACAAGGACGACGCCCTGGCGCGCAACAACTGCGTGCGCACCTACCGGGTGCTGGTCACCCGCTACCTGGCCCAGGCCCTGATCTTCACCCTGCTGCTGGGCTTCTACGTCCTGGTGCCGTGGCTGGCCCAGTGGATCTACATCAGCGAGCAGCGCGCGCAACTGATGTCGTCGGCGGTCCTGCTGCCGTTGCTGATCGGCGCGATCCGCAGCCTCTCCAGTCTGCTCGACGACAAGGCCTTGCCCGGCTGGCTGAGCCGCCTGCCGCTGAGTGTGATCGCCGGTGTCGCCGGCATCGCGATCTTCATGCTGGTAGCCCTGCTCTGGGGCCTGCTGGTGCAGTTCGTGCGCTACCAGGGGCTCGATAGCGACAGCCTGACGCGCCTCATGGGCCTGGTGGCGGTAGCCCTGGTCCTGAGCCTGGCGGAGGGACGCTTCATCGGTTTTCTCAACCAGTCCTCGTTGCAATCCTTCTATCGCAGCCGGCTGACCCGAGCGTACCTGGGTGCCTCCAACGGCCTGCGTTTTGCCGGCAGGACGCCCAAGATCCGCAAGCAGCGCCTGAGCGTCGCCGAAGCCCTGCCCGGCGACGACGTGCCGATCGAGCAGTACTACGGCGTCACCACCTGCGCGCCGGTGCACCTGATCAACGTCACCCTGAACCTCACCGTCGACCCGGCCGAGCAGCTGGTGCAGCGCGACCGCAAGGGCAAGCCGTTGTGCCTGGCCCCCAATGGCGCGAAGGCACCCGACAGCGTCAGCTATATCCTCGACGGCGAACCGCGCAAGCGCTCGACCCGCAGCAAATGGTTCAGCGAGATCTACCAGACCCTGGGCCTGGCCCATTGGGTGGCGACCTCCGGCGCGGCGATCTCCACCGGCCTGGGCCGGGCCACCTCGCTGGGTACCTCGCTGTCGTTCGGCCTGACTAACCTGCGGCTGGGCACCTGGTGGCCGGGCAATTTCCTCGAAGGCGACGAACAAGCCGACACTCAACGCAGCTGGCGGGACAAGGGCTGGGCCCGGGTGTTCCCGACCCAGACCTACCTGTTCTATGAACTGAGCGCGCACTTTCATGGGGTGCGCCGCGACTACCAATACCTGTCCGACGGCGGCCATTTCGAAAACACCGCCACCTACGAGCTGATCCGCGAAGGGCGCAAGATCGAGCTGATCGTCATGTGCGACTGCGGCGCCGACCCGAGCTACCAGTTCGACGACCTGGCCAACCTGATCCGCCTGGCGCGGATCGATCAGGCCCTGGAGATCGAGGAGGACCTGGGCGTGCATGAGGTTTCGCTACTGGCGCCCTACTTCGGCCATACCGCCAACTTCACCCATCCTGGCCCCGACGACAGCCTGCGCTGCGCGATGCTGTTCAACGTGGTCAATCGCCAGGGCCAGCGCACCGCGCGGATCCTGCTGCTCAAGCCACGCTTGATCGCCGGGGTGCCGGTGGACGTGCTCAATTACGCCAACGCCCACCCGACCTTCCCTAACGAAAGCACCGCCAACCAGTTCTTCGACGAAGCGCAGTTCGAAAGCTACCGGCAACTGGGCCTGCAGATCGGCCAGGCGCTGTTCGGCAGCGGCCAGCCGACGCCGGTTTCCCAGGCGTTGTGGAGCTACCTGTAGAACGCCCGCCTCCAGGAGGCCCCCATGACTCTTCTGTATCCCATCGCCGGTTTGCGTGATGACGAGCGTTTCGATGACTGGCAAGAGGGAGCTGCTCGACCTGCAGACCCACGCGCAAGTACACCCCTTCCCCGACTCCGACGATGAAGACGGCGGGTCACCAGGGAACTTCCGTGTTGTTGTTCTAATTTAAGCGGCTGTTCTGAAAGTTTTACAGGTGCACATGAATGACCGACCGGCGCTGTCCATGACAAGCCTATGGTTCGTGCACCATTGGCGGGGCGAATCAGAAAAAAGCAGATGATAATAAGATAGTTCTCAGTTGTATTTTTGCGTTTTGAGATTATGGTGTCCGACCACAAAATCCGGCATTGAAAATGGCTCTGCTGCACGCAGTTAAAGCGATAGAAGTTAAGTAACGACAAGCCGGTTCAGGCAACTAATGTGGCGAGCCATAATTAGCCAATCATCAACTACAGCGCTCATGAAACAGTCATTGGCTCTCGAATTATCATTCACAGGCGCTTAGTTCGATGGCAGATATACCGTTGTTCCGCAGGGAGGCGCTCGACGCCCGGCAAACCAACGGGCTGGGCGATACAGTTCTGGTCCGCCCGATCTCTTTCACCGTTCTCACGTGTCTGGCCACGGCCCTGGCGGTGTCGGTGGCGGCCTTCTTTTTCTTCGCCAGCTATACCAAGCGCAGCACCATCAGCGGCCAGCTGGTCCCGGTCGGTGGCCTGGTCAAGGTGTACGTGCCCCAGGCTGGCATCGTGTTCGAGACATTCGTCCACGAAGGCCAGAGGGTCAAGCGTGGCGAGCCTCTGCTGACGATCTCCAGCGAACGCTACGGTTCTGACGCCGAACCTGTGCAGGCCGGCATCAGCCGCCAGCTCGAACATCGCCGCGATTCGCTGCGCGGTGAACTGGAGAAAGTCCTGCGCTTACAACTCGATGAACGTGACAGCCTGAGCAACAAGGTCGCCAGCCTGCAGCGCGAGCTGGCGATACTCGCCCGGCAGGCGGACAGCCAGCAGCGGTTGGTGGCGCTGTCCAGCGACGCCACGCAGCGTTATCAGGGCCTGATGGATAAGGGCTACATTTCCGTCGACCAACTCCAGCAGCGCCAGGCCGAACTGTTGGGACAGCGCCAGGCCCTGCAGGGGCTGGAGCGCGAACGTGCGGCCCTGCAGCAGCAACTGACCGAGCGCCGCAACGAGTTGGCGGGCCTGGGCGCGCGCCAGGCCAACCAGCAGGCGGACATCCAGCGCCAGCTCTCTGCCCTCGAGCAAAACCTGGCGGAGAGCGAGGCCAAGCGCACGCTGCTGGTCACCGCTCCGGAAACCGGCATCGCCACTGCCGTACTCGCCGACATCGGGCAGACCGTGGACAGCTCGCGGCCATTGCTGAGCATCGTTCCCGCCGACGCACCCTTGCAGGCAGAGCTGTATGCCCCGAGCAAGTCCATCGGTTTCATCAAGCCGGGCGACTCGGTGTTGATCCGTTACCAGGCCTATCCCTATCAGAAGTTCGGTCAGTACCAGGGCCGGGTGCGTTCCATTTCACGCACCAGCGTGCCCTTCGCCGAGCTCGCCAGCATGGCCGGCGCTGTGCCAGGGCTGGCCAAGGACGGCGAGCAGCTGTATCGCCTGCAGATCAGCCTGGATAAGCAGATGGTGACGGCTTACGGCCAACCGCGCCCCTTGCAAAGCGGCATGTTGCTCGACGCCGATGTCCTCCAGGACACCCGCCGCCTCTATGAGTGGGTGCTCGAACCGCTGTACAGCCTGACCGGCAAACTCTAGGAACAACCTTCAATGGCATTTCTCGACGCACTCGCGCTGCGTATAGGTCGGCGCTTGCCGCTGGTATTGCAGACCGAAGCTACCGAATGTGGCCTGGCCTGCCTGGCGATGATCGCCGGCTACCACGGTTACCACACGGACCTGATGGACTTGCGGCGACGCTTCAGTGTGTCGCTCAAGGGCGCTTCCCTGAAGCAGGTGATCCAGACCGCACACCAACTGCAACTGGGGACTCGCCCGGTGAAACTGGCCCTGGACGATCTCGGCAAGCTGAAGCTGCCCTGCGTGCTGCACTGGAACTTCAACCACTTTGTGGTGCTGAAGGCGGTCGACGCCCGTGGCGTCACGCTCCACGACCCGGCCCGCGGGTTGTGTCGCTTGAGCCTGGAAGAAACCTCGCGCAGTTTCACCGGCGTCGCCATGGAGCTGTGGCCGGACCGCGGTTTCGAGGTACAGGCCGCCAAGCCGCGCATCCGTCTGCTGGACATGATGGGCCGGGTCACCGGGCTGTATCGCTCGTTGACCCAGGTGCTGTTGCTGTCCGGCGCGCTGGAGCTGTTTGCCCTGGTCAGCCCGTTCTTCCTGCAATGGACCCTGGACAACGTCATTGTCAGCGAGGACCGCGACCTGCTCAGTACCCTGGCGCTGGGTTTCGGCCTGTTGCTGCTGATGCAGCAGGCCGTCAGCGGGGTGCGCGCCTGGGTGATGATGCACATGAGTACCCTGCTTAGTGTGCAGTGGCAGGCCAACGTGTTCAGCCACCTGTTGCGCTTGCCGATCCAGTACTTCGAAAAACGTCACCTGGGCGACGTGGTCTCGCGCTTCGGTTCAGTGGACAACATTCAGCAGACCCTTACCGCCGCCTTTCTCTCAGCGATCCTTGACGGCCTGATGACCATCGCCACCCTGGCCATGATGCTGCTCTACAGCCCGGTGCTGGCGGCGATCTCTATTGCCGCCATGAGTCTCTATGCCCTTGGGCGTTGGGCCTGGTACCGCCCGCTGCGCAACGCCACGCAAGAGCAGATCGTGCATGCGGCCCGCCAAGAGAGCCACTTTCTGGAAACCGTCCGCGGGGTCCGCCCGCTCAAGCTGTTCCAGCGCCAGGAGGAGCGCCGCTCGGTCTGGCTCGGCCTGCTGGTCGAGCAGATCAACGCGGGGCTGCGCACCCAGAAGCTGCAACTGCTCTACCAGCAGATGAATGGCCTGCTGTTCGGCGTCGAGAACCTGCTGGTGATCTGGCTCGGCGCGACCCTGGTGATGGATGGCCAGTTCAGCGTCGGCGTATTTATGGCCTTCAATGCCTACAAGTTGCAGTTCGACAGCCGGGTGGCCAGCCTGATCGACAAGCTCTTCGAGCTGCGCATGTTGCAGCTACAGGGCGAACGGTTGGCTGACATCGTCCTGCAGCCCGCCGAAGAAGCGTTTGCCCGCAGCGCGCCCGAGGATCTGCGCGAGCGTCCGGCCAGCCTGCAGGTTCGCGGCCTGCGCTACCGCTACTCCGAGCAGGAACCCTGGGTGCTCGACGGGCTCGACCTGGACATTGCCGCCGGTGAGTCGGTGGCCATCGTCGGCCCCTCCGGCTGCGGCAAGAGCACCCTGTTCAACGTCCTGCTCGGCATTCTTCCGCCGAGCCAGGGCCAGGTCCGCGTGGCCGGCCTGGAACTCTCGCAGTTGGGGCTCAATGGCCTGCGCGAGCTGGTCGGGACGGTGATGCAGGACGATGTGCTGTTCGCCGGCTCGTTGTCGCAGAACATCAGCTTCTTCGATTCCAGGGTGGACATGCCCTGGCTGATCGAGTGCGCGCAAATGGCCGCGATCCACGACGACATACAAGCCATGCCGATGGGCTACAACACCCTGGTCGGCGATATGGGCACCGTGCTCTCCGGTGGGCAGAAGCAGCGGGTCATGCTGGCTCGGGCCTTGTACAAGAAACCGAAAATCCTGTTCCTCGACGAGGCCACCAGCCACCTCGATGTTCACTGCGAACAACGCGTCAACGCCGCCATCCGTGGCCTGCGCATTACCCGGATCATGATCGCCCATCGCCCGGAAACCATCGGCTCGGCAGACCGGGTGGTGGTGCTCGGGCAGGGCAAGGTGGAAAGCGACGAAACCCGTGCGCACCCGGCCACACGGGAGCGAAGCTGATGCGCGCGGTTCGGTGTTTGCTGCTCGGCTTGCTGGGTGCAGCCTCCTGCGCCGCGGCCTACGAGCCCGATGTGTTCGCTACCGCCGATGAAGTCTCCAGCCGGGCCGTGTACGACCTTGGCGGCAGTGGCCTGCCTTGCCACACCGCTGCACCGCGCGGTGAACTGAGCCTGGAGGACGCCATTGAGCGCATCCTCTGTCACGATCCCCGGACGCGCCTCGCCTGGGCCAATGCCAAGGCTAGCGCGGCGCAGGTAGGGATTGGCCGGGCCGCCTTCCTGCCGCGCCTGCAAGGGCGTCTTGAGGGCAGCCATGGCTACAGCGACCTGGACAGTCGCGACATGCCCCAGCAGTCCGGCCATAGTCGCAGCCACGCTACTGGCCTCGAACTGAGCTGGGTGCTGTTCGACTTCGGTCGTCGCAGCGCCACCCTGCACAATGCCCAGCAACTGCTGCTGGCGGCCACCGCCAGCCAGGACGCGGTCCTCCAGAACACCTTCGCCCTCGCCGCCCAGGCTTATTACGACGCCCTCTGCGCTCAGCGCAGCCTCGTCGCCTCGAGCCAGGTGGCAGAGCTGGCGGCGCAGAACCTCAAGGCGGCCGATGCGAAATACCAGGCGGGCGCCGCTGCCCTTTCCGACCGCCTGCAGGCGCAGACCGCTTTGTCCCAGGCGAGGCTGAAACAGGTCCGGGATGAGGGTTCCCTGCGCCAGGCTGTCGGCCTTATCGCCCTGCGCATGGGCCTGCCGCCGGACACCCCGCTGCATCTTTCCAGCGAACTGGATGCACAACCCGATACCGGTTTCGTCAAGGCCATCGACCAACTGCTGGCCGAGGCCCGCAGCAGCCACCCTGCCCTGCACGCCGCCCAGGCGCGACTGAAAGCGGCTGACGCGTCTCTGCAGGAAAGCCGCGCCGCCGGCCGCCCCAGCCTGACGTTGAGCGCTAACCTGGGGCGTCGCTACACCGAGCAGCCGTGGGTGTTCAACGGCGACATCCGCGAACGCGAACGCAGCATCGGCTTGCAGCTGAACATCCCTCTGTTCGAAGGCTTCGAGCGTACTTACCAGATCCGCAATGCCCTCGCCCGCCGGGAAGCCAGCGAAGCCGAATTGGCCGAAGTCGAGCAGCAGATTTCGCTGGAGGTCTGGAGCAACTATCAGTTGCTCGGCGTCGAGACCCGCAGCCTGGTGCGCACTCGCGAACTGGTCGAGCAGTCGCGTCAAACCCTGGAGGTTGTCCAGGGGCGTTACCGTTCCGGGGTTGGCAGCATGATCGAGATGCTCAATGCCCTGACTGCCTACTCCAGCGCTCAGGAGCAGCACATACAGGCCCTCGGCGCCTGGCAGGTCTTGCGCCTGCGCCTGGCCGCCAGCCTGGGTCGACTGGGCTTCTGGACGCTGCGATAAGGTGAAGCCGGGAGGCTCATCGGCGGGTAATGGGAGGTCCGGCACTCAGTCAGTGCCGGCGAGTAAAAACGCCAGAAACAGTTTCTGGCGTTAGTGCAATGTTCATTGTTTTTATTATTTATAAAACATCGGGCAACTGGTAGTCGTTCAGTTGAACGGCCAGCCGGTCCAGCCATTCTTTATATTGATACCGATGCCGCCCTTGCCAGGAGCGCCAACGCCGATATTACCCGTGCCACCATTGTTCTTGATCAGGTCAGCCAGGTCGTTCAGGTTGGTGTCGGTAGTCACTTTTTTTCCGCCGATGGTCAAGCCGGCGCCCGATACGACGTCTATTTCCATATCGTTCAGATTGCGCATGTTTCATTCCTTTCCAAAGATTCATCTATCAGCTTTCCCGACAATCCGGTACTCGACTTTCCCGGATAGCTGGAAAGAGCCATTTCATCTTTCATGTAAAAAGATGCGGAATAATTAAAACAAACAACAATATCGGATACTTCTGAAAGTGCTATTGACGAGTCGGTTCAGCCTGTCGCTGGCGCACCCACTCCACCGTTCTGCAGTACGCGTCCCAAAGAGCCCGCTGTGACGAGACACCCGGCAACATCAGGTTGGAGATCTTCCGCAAGCGAACACTCAGCCATGGGCGAACCGCCGGACACTCGAAGGCGGGCGCGCGGTGCCGGTTGCTGGCAGCGCCGGCTCCGCCGCTTCCACCCCCAACAGGCTCAGCAGGCGCGCGCGGATCTCCTGGAAACCGTCCTGGCCGGTGTCCCGCGCGCGTGGCAGGTCGATGCTCAGTTGCTCGGCGATCTTGCCGTTGGCCAGCACGATGACCCGATCGGCCAGGAGGATGGCTTCGTCGACATCGTGGGTCACCAGCAGCACCGCCGGCGTATGTTTGCGCCAGAGGTCGATGATCAGCCGGTGCATGCGGATCCGGGTCAGCGCATCCAGCGCGGCGAAGGGTTCGTCGAGCAATAGCAGCTTGGGCTCGCGCACCAGGCCGCGGGCCAGGGCCACGCGCTGGGCTTCGCCGCCGGAGAGCGTCGCCGGGTAGGCTTCCAGGCGGTGGGCCAGGCCGACTTCGGTCAGCGCCTGCACCGCGCGGGCGCGGGCGTTGGGGATGCGCAGGCCAAGGATCACGTTCTTCCAGGCGCGCTTCCAGGGCATCAGGCGCGGCTCCTGGAACACCGCGGCGCGCGCCTTGGGCACTCGCAGCTGGCCGCTGTCGATGCTGTCGAGCCCGGCCAGGCTGCGCAGCAAGGTGGTCTTGCCCGAACCGCTGGCGCCCAGCAGCGCGACGAATTCCCCCGGGGCGATGTCCAGGTCCAGGCCGTCGATGACCCGCTGCTCGCCGAACTGGCGCACCACATTGCGCAGTTGTACCGGGTGGGCGGTCTTGGGCGCGTTTACACGATCGATGCTCGACATATCAATTCCTCACGAAAGTTGGGCGCCAGGCCAGGGCGAAACGTTCCAGGGTGCGGATCAGGCCGTCGATCAGCAGGCCGAGGACGCTGTAGATCAGCAGGCAGATGACGATCACGTCGGTGCGCATGAAGTCCCGCGCGTCACTGGCCAGGTAACCGATGCCGGCGGTGGTGTTGATCTGCTCGACGAACACCAGGGCCAGCCAGGAAATCCCCAGGGAATAGCGCAGGCCGACGAAAAACGAGGGCAAGGCGCCCGGCAGGATCACGTGCCAGATCAGCTCGCGCCGGCTCAGGCCCAGGGTGTTGGCGGCCTCGATCAGCTTGGGGTCGATGTTGCGGATACCGGCGAACAGGTTCAGGTATACCGGGAACGTGGTGCCGGTGACGATCAGGGCGATCTTGGTGAACTCGCCGATGCCGAACCAGAGAATGAACAGCGGCACCAGGGCCAGCGAAGGGATGGTGCGCAGCATCTGCATCGGCGAATCCAGCACCACCTCGCCGCGTTTCGACAGGCCGCTGATCAGCGCCGCGACCACGCCGATACTGACGCCGATGCTCAAGCCCACCAGCGCCCGTTGCAGCGACACCAGCAGGTGCTTGCCCAGTTCGCCGGAGGCGATCATGGCCCAGAGCGTGCCGCCGATCTGCGACGGCGCGGCGATCACCCGCTGGGGAATCAGCCCCCAGCGCGACGCCAGCTCCCACAACAACAGCAGCACGATCGGGCTGATCAGCCGCAGCAGCGCCTCGGGGGTGCGCCAAGTGCGCAGCCACAGCGGGATCCACTGCGCCCCGCCCTGCCCCGCACCACCCCGGCGAACGGCCTTGTCGACGGAAAACGAGCTGCTGGCGCCCGGTGTCTCGAAAGTCTTGTCGCTCATCAGGCTTCCTTCCTCATCAAGCCCATGGCCGGAGGCGCCATGTTTCAGCTTCGAATTCATGCTATTCGCATAAAAAATCGCAGTGAAATTCTTTTTGGGAATAACCTAATATGATTAAAAATCAGATAGAAAATTAACCAGATAAATTATTTGCATAGTAAGACGGCTCGGCCAACGCCCTTTGCCGGGTGTGCGGATGCAGCGCTATAAAATGCACATTGCTGATACAGGTCTATTCAAATAATCAGTTAATTTAATAATTAACTTAGAACAAAACGGCATTTCACACCCCGCCGCGCTGCGCCTACTTTCGACACCACGGACCGACCCCTTGCCCGGTGGAGGCTGAATCACGCCTATTGAAAAACTATTGGAAGAAAACAGGGAATCCACCATGAGTATCGAATTCATCGGTTTTATCGGCGGCCACCACGCCTCGGAAATTCACCCGCGCAGCGGCCCCGTGCTGCAACCCGACTACGTGGAAAAAGTCGCCCGCGCCCACGAAGACGGCGGCTTTGACCGCGCCCTGGTGGCGTTCCACTCCAACAGCCCGGACAGCACCCTGATCGCCGCGCACGCCGCCAGCGTGACGAAAAAGCTCAAGTTCCTGATCGCCCATCGCCCGGGTTTCGCCGCGCCGACCCTGGCCGCGCGCCAGTTCACCACCCTGGATGTGTTCAATGGCGGGCGCACCGCGGTGCACATCATCACCGGCGGCGACGACCGCGAGTTGCGCGCCGACGGCAGCTATATCGACAAGGACCAGCGCTACGCCCGCACCGACGAATACCTGGACGTGCTGCGCCAGGAATGGACCAGCGGCCAGCCCTTCGACTATCAAGGCCAGTATTACCAGGTCGAGGGTGCGTATTCGGCGGTGCAGTCACCGCAACAGCCGCACATCCCGCTGTATTTCGGCGGCTCCTCGGCGGCGGCCATCGCCGTGGCTGGCAAGCATGCGGACGTCTACGCGCTGTGGGGCGAAACCTACGAGCAGGTGCGCGAAGTGGTGAGCCAGGTGCGTGCCGAGGCCGCCAAACATGGTCGCAGCATCAGGTTCAGCCTGTCGTTGCGGCCGATCCTGGCGGACACCGAGGAGCAGGCCTGGGCCCGTGCCGAACGCATCCTGCAGCAGGCTACGGCCCTCGCCGAGCAGAACGGTTTTGTCCGCCGCGAACCACCGAATGAAGGTTCGCGCCGCCTGCTGGCGGCAGCGGCCCAGGGCTCGCGCCTGGACAAGCGCCTATGGACCGGCATCGCCGGGCTGCTCGGCGCCCAGGGCAACTCGACGTCCCTGGTTGGCACCCCGGAGCAAGTGGCCGAAGCCCTGCTCGACTATTACGACCTGGGCATCACCACCTTCCTGATCCGCGGCTTCGACCCGCTCGAGGACGCCATCGACTATGGCCAGCGCCTGATCCCGCTGACCCGCAAGCGGGTGGCCGAGCGCGAGCGGCTGGCCGCGGAAAAAGTTGCCTGAGCTGGACCCCGACGCATAGAGCCCTGATCGCCCTGTAGCCGCTGCCGCAGGCTGCGATCGGGGCACAGCCCCGCCAACCTGCCGGCGCGCTATCACTGACCTACGGCGGCGTCTGGCCTGGCGACCGCTGCGCGGTCGTTCGCAGCCTCGCTTCGCTCGGCAGCGGCTACAGAGCATTGCTCATTGCTGGATGGATACCTTGTAGCCGCTGGCGCAGCCTGCGATCGGGGCATAGCCCCGCCAACCTGACGGCGCGCTATCACTGACCTGCGGCGGCGTCTGGCCTGGCGACCGCTGCGCGGTCGTTCGCAGCCTCGCTTCGCTCGGCAGCGGCTACAGAGCATTGCTCATTGCTGGATGGATACCTTGTAGCCGCTGCCGAAGGCTGCGATCGGGGCATAGCCCCGCCAACCTGACGGCGCGCTATCACTGACCTGCGGCGGCGTCTGGCCTGGCGACCGCTGCGCGGTCGTTCGCAGCCTCGCTTTGCTCGGCAGCGGCTACAGAGCATCACGCCTGCTGGATGGACGCCTTGTAGCCGCTGCCGAAGGCTGCGATCGGCTGCGCAGCAGACGCAAAACCGGAGACTGCGGTTTGTCAGGCAGACCGCGTGTTGCGGATTCACGGCCGCTGCGTCGGAATGCCACCCAAACCGATCGCAGGCTGCGCCAGCGGCCACAGTGCGTAAGCGCGTTTCTGTGTCCGTGCCATCACTCCTTATAAGCCGTATCACTACGCTCCAACTGGCGGATCAGCGCATTCCAGTGCCGGGCGACACCCGGCCCGTCGCCACTCTTGAAGGCTTCGGCCTGCTTCTCGACCTTGGCCACCACCTCGGCCGGCGGGTAGATCAGCTCGGCATTGCCGCTGGCCTGGGCGGCGATCTGGATGTTGCAGGCGCGCTCCAGGTAATGCAGTTGCTGGAACGCATGCTCGACGCTGATGCCTGCGGTGAGCAGCCCGTGGTTGCGCAGGATCAGCACGCTCTTGTCCCCCAGGTCCGCCACCAGCCGTTCGCGCTCGTCGAGGTCGAGGGCGATGCCTTCGTAACCGTGATAGGCCACACGCCCGGAAAAACCGATGGCGTGCTGGGAGATCGGCAACAGGCCGTCGCGCTGGGCGGACACGGCGATGCCGTCGCGAGTGTGGGTGTGCAGGACCGCCTGCAGGTCGGGACGGGCGCCATGGATTGCGCTGTGGATCACATAACCGGCGTAGTTGATCCCGAGGCCCGTGGGGTCGTCGACGATAGTGCCGTCAATGTCGACCTTGACCAGATTGGAAGCGCTGATTTCGTCGAACAGCAAGCCGAAGGCGTTGATCAGGAAATGCTCGTCGGGCCCCGGCACCCGCGCGGAAAAGTGCGTGTAGATGTGATCGGTCCACTTGTACAGAGCCGCCAGCCGGTAGGCTGCGGCGAGTTTCACGCGCACCTCCCACTCTTCGGGGCTGACACGCTGGCGAACATTTTTCGAGACGCTGGATAACGGGCTGACGCTGCTCATGGCAAAACTTCCTGGATGGCCTTTAAGGAACTCCAGCCAGCCTAGGGGAAGGCAAAAAATAATAAAAAGCACATTTTAATCTAAGCTAATTATCATTATTTTTTATTTTAAGCCGCCCTGCCCTTGCCCTCTTTCAACCGCTCACGCGGCACTCTTGATCTTCTGCAGCGAGCCGGCGACCAGCTTGCCAAAGGCGTCCACCGGCCCTTGCAGGTTGCCGAGAAAATGCGGGTAGATCAGCCACAGGTCCATCACCGGCTTGAAGTCCTTGAGCGGCATCGCCGCCAGTTGCTCGCGGTGGGCGCTGCGCTCCAGCAGCGGTCGCGGCACCAGGCCGAGGCCCAGGCCATCGGCGACCAGGCCCAACTGCAACTCGGTGCCGAAGGTTTCCAGGTTGACCCGCAGGGCCAGGCCCTGGTCCGACAGGGTGCGTTGCAGCCCGGCGCGGAAACCGCAGCCGTCCGGATTGAGAATCCAGCCGTTCTGGTAAATGTCGGCGAGCTTGCACGGGCGCTTGGGCAATTGCGCCTTGGCGCAGACCACCACCAGCTCCATCTTGCCGATCGACTCGCCAATGATGTTGTCCGGGAAGATCTTGCCGGCCGGGAACAGCGCGGCCGCCGCGTCCAGCTCGCCGCGCTCGATCTTGCCCACCAGCTGGCTGCCCCAGCCCGTGGCCACCTGGGCGCGCAGTTCGGGGTATTCGACGCGCAGGTGCTTGAGGGCATCGAGCAGCACCACATCGCCGATGGTCTGCGGCACGCCCAGGCGCAACAGCCCGGTGGGCGGCGCGTCGGTGGCCACTAGTTCGCGCAGGGCATCCATTTCCCGCAGGATCAGCCGGCACTGTTCGTACACCCGGGTACCGATCAGCGTGGGCTTGAGCGGCTTGGTGTTGCGGTCGAACAGCTCCACGCCCAAGGCCTGCTCGAAGTTCTGCACCCGCCGGGTGATCGCCGGTTGCGTCAGTTGCAAGGTCTCGGCGGCATGGCTGATGGACTGGCAACGAATCACTTCGACAAAGGCGTCGATATCATCAATTTTCATTTGGCCCGCACATAGAGAACAGTCATTAAGATGTTCGAAAAGCATAGTTTGAATGCGCGTAGCTGGATAGCCTGGCGCATCTATCGATAACGTCTAACGCTATTCACAAGGGTTCTAAATTCCTTTCAGCTATAACCTAATCATAAAAAAATAGCATATTAAGAAAAATCATTATGCTTAAATCCTGATAACGAACCCTGATATCGAACTTAGACCACGACCACGGAGTCGCCATGACCCAGGCCCGACACCCGGAGAGACTCAGAGCATTCATAGGCGCCCTGGCGGAGCTGATCGACAGCCACCCCCGTGAAGGCGACCTGCTGCACCGCGGCGGCAAGCTGCTGGCCCAACTGGTCAGCCATGACGACTGGCTGCCCGAGGACTTCGCCCGCCCCGATCCGGAGCGCTATCAACAGTACCTGCTGCACGCCGATTCCCGGCAGCGCTTCAGCATCGTCAGTTTTGTCTGGGGGCCAGGGCAGCGCACGCCGATCCACGACCACCGGGTCTGGGGGCTGATCGGCATGTTGCGCGGCTCGGAGTACTCACAAGGTTTCGCCCGCCACAGCGACGGCAGCCTGCGGGCCGAGGGCCAGCGGATCCAGCTGCTGCCCGGCCAGGTCGAGGCCGTGTCGCCGAAGATCGGTGACATCCATCAGGTCAGCAATGCCTTCGACGACCAGGTGTCGATCAGCATCCATGTCTACGGCGCCAATATCGGTGCCGTGCGCCGCGCGGTGTACCAAGCCGACGGCAGCGAAAAACTGTTCATTTCCGGTTATTCCAACGCCTTCCTGCCCAATATCTGGGACCTGTCCAAAGAGAGCCAAGCCCTATGAGCACAGCACCTACCCGCTCTTACCCGCAGATCCGCCAGGCGCTGCTGAACCGTGAAGAGCTGGCCCTCGTCGATGTGCGCGAAGAGGCGCCCTTCGCCCAGGGGCATCCGCTGTTCGCCGCCAATATCCCGCTGTCGAAACTGGAGCTGGAGGTGTATGCGCGCATTCCCCGGCGCGATACCCAAATCACCGTCTATGACCATGGCGAAGGCCTGGCGGAACGCGCGGTGCAGCGCCTGCAAGCGCTGGGCTACAGCAATGTGAGCCTGCTCGAAGGCGGCCTGGACGGCTGGCGCGACGCCGGCGGCGAGTTGTTCATCGATGTCAATGTGCCGAGCAAGGCCTTCGGCGAACTGGTGGAAAGCCAACGGCATACGCCGTCCCTGGCGGCGGAAGAAGTCCAGGCCCTGCTCGACAGCCAGGCGGACCTGGTGGTGCTCGACGCCCGGCGCTTCGACGAATACCAGACCATGAGCATTCCCCGTGGCATCAGCGTGCCGGGGGCGGAGCTGGTGCTGCGCGCCCGCGAGCTGGCGCCGGACCCGGCGACCCGGATCATCGTCAACTGCGCCGGCCGCACCCGCAGCATCATCGGCACCCAGTCGCTGATCAACGCCGGCATCGCCAACCCGGTGGCTGCCCTGCGCAACGGCACCATCGGCTGGACCCTGGCCGGGCAGGCGCTGGAGCACGGCCAGTCGCGGCGCTTCGCACCTACCAGCGAAGCCCATCGCGCTGTCGCCGCCGATGACGCCCGGCGAGTGGCCGACAAGGCGCGGGTGGGCCGCGCCAGCCTCGACGACCTGCAACGCTGGCAGCAGGAAACGCAGCGCAGCACCTACCTGTTCGACGTGCGCACCCCGGAAGAATTCGAGGCCGGCCACCTGCCCGCGGCCCGCTCCACCCCCGGCGGGCAACTGGTGCAGGAAACCGATCACTTTGCCAGTGTGCGCGGCGCGCGCCTGGTGCTGGTGGACGACGATGGCGTGCGCGCCAATATGTCGGCCTCCTGGCTGGCGCAGCTGGGCTGGCAGGTGTACGTGCTGGATGACCTGCAGCCCGCGCACTTCAGCGAACAAGGCCCGTGGCAGGCACCAGTGCCCGCAGCGCCGCAGGCCGAGGAAATCAGCCCCGAGACCCTGGCCCAGTGGCTGGCCGAAGGCGACAGCCTGGTGCTGGACTTCACCAGCAGCGCCAACTACGTCAAACGGCATATCCCGGGCGCCTGGTGGGCCTTGCGCGCGCAGTTGCCGGAGGTTCTGGCCAAGCTGCCGCCGGCCGAGCGTTATGTGCTGACCTGCGGCAGCAGCCAGCTGGCGCGGCTGGCGGTCGCCGAGGTCGAGGCCCTGACCGGCAAGCCGGTGTTCCTGCTGCACCAGGGCACCGCCAACTGGATCGACGCGCAGCTGCCGCTGGAAACGGGCGAAACCCGCCTGGCCTCGCCGCGCATCGACCGTTATCGCCGGCCCTACGAGGGCACCGATAACCCCCGCGAAGCCATGCAAGCCTACCTGGACTGGGAGTTCGGATTGGTGGAGCAGCTGGCCCGCGACGGCACCCACGGTTTTTATGTGATCTGAACCGCGTGATCTGAAACAGCCCGGCTTATGTGCCTTCACCGGCCCATGAGCCACCTGACGCAATACCCGGACCGACCCCTTTCTCCAGGCGGAGGTGACCCTAACCACCGACACCCGCCTGGAGCCTGTCGTCATGCGCGTTACCCTGCCCTTCCTCACCCCGCTGTTGCTGGCTGTCACGTTTGCTCTTGCCGCCCCGGCGCAGGCCGCCGACCTGCAACCGCTGCGGGTGGCCAATCAGAAGTCGACGATCAAGGTCCTGCTGGAAGTCTCCGGCGAGCTGAAGGACGTGCCCTATGAAATCCAGTTCTCCGAATTCCCCGCCGCCGCGCCCCTGGGCGAGGCGCTGAATGCCGGCGCCGTGGACATCGGCGGCCTGGGCGATGCGCCCTATGTGTTCGCCCTCGGCGCCGGCGCGCCGCTCAAGGTGGTCAGCATCGTCCACGCCGAGGGGCGCTACACCACGGCCATTCTGGCGCCCAGGGATTCGCCGCTGAACGACGCCCGCGACCTCAAGGGCAAGCGCATCGTCACCACCCGCGGCTCCATCGGCCACTTCCTGGCGATCAAGGCCCTGCGCAGCGTCGGCCTGAGCACCCGGGATGTGCAGTTCATCTACCTGCTGCCCAGCGAGTCGCGCATCCTCCTGGACAACGGCAGCGCCGACGCCTGGTCGACCTGGGACCCTTACACCACCATCGCCACCACCCAGAGCCAGGCCAAGGTGCTGGTCAGCGGCGACAACCTGCTGAGCAACCACCTGTACCTGGCCGCCACCCGCCAGGCGATCACCGACAAACGCCA
Source organism: Pseudomonas sp. T8 (assembly GCF_024610635.1). Lineage (NCBI taxonomy): Bacteria > Pseudomonadati > Pseudomonadota > Gammaproteobacteria > Pseudomonadales > Pseudomonadaceae > Pseudomonas > Pseudomonas sp. T8. The sequence goes on along the minus strand of NZ_CP102374.1, from coordinate 542,020 downwards.
GCAGCTCGAAGACTTCGTCGCCCGGGTCGATCGCGCCTACCGCTGGACCAACGCTCATCCCCAGGAGTTCGCCGCCGCCCAGGCCCAGGTCACCGGCCTGCCGCTGGCCGTGCACCTGGCGGTGGCACAGGCCACGCACATGCAGCCGGTGGAGATCGACGACCAGGTCATCGGCGGCCTGCAAACCACCGCGGACATCTACCGCGAGGAAGGCATCCTCAGCCGGCCCATCGACGTCTCCCAGGGCTTCGACAAGAGCTTCAACGCCCCGCGCGTGCAACTCAACCAGGCATCCCGCTAACCAGACTACGGATTCAGGAGCATCACCATGAGCAAGCAACGTCAATTGAAACTCGGCGCGATGGTCCATGGCGTCGGTCACGGCTGGGGCGAATGGCGCCACCCGCGGGCCCTGGCCAACGCCAGCGTGAACTTCGACTTCTATAAACAGCAGGCGCAACTGGCCGAGGCGGCCAAGTTCGACTTCGTGTTCATCGCCGACAGCCTGCACATCCATGAAAAATCCAGCCCGCACTACCTCAACCGCTTCGAGCCGCTGACCATCCTCTCGGCCCTGGCCGCCAGCACCCGGCATATCGGCCTGGTGGCCACCGTCACCGTCAGCTACACCGAGCCGTTCCAGGTCGCCCGCCAGCTCGCCTCGCTGGACCATATCAGCGGCGGTCGCGCCGGCTGGAACGTGGTCACTTCCTGGCTCAGCGGCACCGCCGACAACTTCGGCAAGGCCGAGCATCCGCCCCATGCTGTGCGCTACCGCATCGCCAAGGAGCATGTGGCGGTGGTCCAGGGGCTGTGGGATTCCTGGGAAGACGACGCCTTTGCCTACGACAAGCAGAGCGGCGAATTCTTCACCCCCGGCAAGCTGCATGCGCTGGAGCACAAGGGTGAATTCTTCTCGGTGAAGGGCCCGCTGAACATCGCCCGCTCCCGGCAAGGCCAGCCGGTGATTTTCCAGGCCGGCACCTCCGAGGACGGACGCAATTTCGCCGCCGAGAATGCCGATGCGATTTTCGTCAGCCCCGAAGACTTCAACGAAGCGCGCGCCTACTACCAGGACCTGAAACGCCGTGCCAGCGGCTTTGGCCGCGATCCACAGTTGCTGTCGATCCTGCCCGGCATCCGCCCGATCGTTGGCCGCGATGCGGCGGAGGTCGAAGACCGCTACCAGCAGGCGGTGGCGCTGGTGAGCATCGAAGATGCGATCGTCGCCCTTGGCCGGCCGTTCAACGACCATGATTTCAGCCAGTACCCGCTGGACGCACCCTTCCCCGAGCTCGGCGATCTGGGCGCCAACAGCCAGAAAGGTGGCTCGGAGCGGATCAAGCAACTGGCCCGCGACGAGGGCCTGACCTTGCGCGAAGTGGCCCTGCGCTTCTCGCGGCCACGGCGTGATTTTGTCGGCACACCCGAGCAGGTCGCCGACGCCATTCAAACCTGGTTCGAGGAAGGCGCGGCCGACGGCTTCATCATCAACTCGCTGCTGCCGGACGGCCTGCAGTACTTCACCGAGCGGGTGGTGCCGGAGCTGCAACAGCGCGGCTTGTTTCGCGATGAGTACAGCGGCCAGACCCTGCGCGACAACCTCGGCCTGCCGGTGCCGGCCAACCGCTACGCCGAGCCATCCCAGGCCAGCGCAACCCAGAGCGAGGCCGTGGCATGAGCGAATACCTCAATCGTCGCGGCTTCCTCGCCGCCAGCTCGCTGGCCGTTGGCGCCCTGGGCTTGTCCTCGCTGGGCTTGGCCACGCGCGCCTTCGCCCAGGACAACAGCCTGGCCGACCTGACCCTGGGGGTCGCCACCTACCGTGGGCAGGACTCCTATTTCGTCGAGGACGCCGGCACCGCCGATACCCCCTATAAGGTCGAATACTCGGAGTTCGCCGGCGGCAACCTGATCGTCGAAGCGCTGGCCTCGGGCAGCCTGGACGTCGGCGGGATGAGCGAGATCCCGCCGATCTTCTCGATCCAGAGCCATCGCCAGCCACGGCTGATCGCGGTGCTGCAAGGCGACGTGAACAACCAGGTGTTCCTGATCCCCAAGGACTCGAAGGTCGAGTCGGTCGCGCAGTTGCGCGGCAAGCGCGTCGGCTACGTGCGCTCCACCACGTCGCACTATTTCCTGATCAAGGCCTTGAAGGAACAGGGCCTGACCCTGAACGACATCACTGCGGTGGCGCTCACGCCACAGGACGGTTTCAGCGCCTTCCAGAGCGGCCAACTCGATGCCTGGGTGATCTATGGCGTGTTTATCCAGCTGGCGAAATTCCGCAGCGGCGCCCGGGTGCTGAAGACCGCCCTGGGCTACCTGTCCGGCAACTACCTGATCGCCGCACGGCCGGCGGCCCTGGAAGAGCCGCTGCGCAAGCAGGCGATCCAGGACTATATCCAGCGCCAGGCGCGCACCCTGGAGTGGATCAATGACAACCCCGAGCCCTGGGCGAGCAAGTCGGCGCAGTTGCTGGGCGTCGACAAGGCGGTGTTTCTCGACATGTACAACAACCGCAGCCAGCCGTCGCGGATCATCGCCGTCAACGACCAGGCCATCGCCTCGCAGCAGGAAGTCGCCGACCTGTTCTTCGACGCCGGCGTGCTCAGCGAACGGCTCGACGTCAGCCCCCTGTGGGACCGAAGTTTTGCCTTGCTGCCGCTATGAGCCGGCTCCCAGCCTCCTTGATCGAGTGAAGTCACCATGAGTCTTTCTTCTCCCCTGCCGCCCGTGCTGCACCCGGTCGAGGTCGCCGACTTCGACGCCTTGCTGCAACGCATCGGCCAGCAACTGGGCGCCACGGCCCACCTGTATGACGAGAGCGGCGCCTTTCCCCGGGACAACTTTGCCCTGCTGCATCAGCATGGCCTGTTGGCCCTGACGGTGCCCAAGCACCTGGGCGGTGGCGGCGCCAGCCTGGCCCAGGCGCGCAAGGTCATCAGCGCGGTGGCCAAGGGCGAACCCTCCACCGCGCTGATCCTGGTGATGCAGTACCTGCAGCACTCGCGCCTGCAAGACAGCCAGAGCTGGCCCGAAGCCCTGCGCCTGCGGGTGGCCGCCGACGCGGTGCACGACGGCGCGCTGATCAATGCCCTGCGGGTCGAGCCCGACCTCGGCACCCCGGCCCGCGGCGGCCTGCCGGCGACCATCGCCCGGCGTACCGCCGCCGGTTGGCGCATCAGCGGGCGCAAGATCTACTCCACCGGCAGCCATGGCCTGAGCTGGTTCAGCGTCTGGGCCCGCAGCACCGACGAAGACCCGCTGGTCGGCGCCTGGCTGGTGCACAAGGACACCCCCGGCATCAGCATCGTCGAGGACTGGGACCACCTGGGCATGCGCGCCACCTGCAGCCACGAAGTGCTGTTCGACAACGTGCTGGTGCCGCTGGACCACGCCGTCAGCGTCAGCCCCTGGAGCGCGCCGCAGCCGGAGCTGGATGGCGACGGATTCCTGTGGATGGCGGTGCTGCTGTCGGCGGTCTACGACGGCATCGCCCAGGCCGCGCGGGACTGGCTGGTGGGCTGGCTGGAACAACGCAAACCGTCCAACCTCGGCGCCGCCCTGGCGACCCTGCCGCGCTTCCAGGAAACCGTCGGCCATATCGACACCCTGCTGTTCGCCAACCGCAGCCTGCTGGATGCCGCCGCCGAGGGCCATACGCCGGCGAGCAACGCCGCGCAACTGAAGTACCTGGTGACCGGCAACGCGATTCGCGCGGTCGAGCTGGCCATCGAGGCCTCCGGCAACCCCGGCCTGTCGCGCCACAGCCCGCTGCAACGGCATTACCGCGATGTGCTGTGCGGTCGTGTCCACACCCCGCAGAACGACGCCGTGCTGCAAGGCGTCGGCAAAGCGGTATTCGCCCAGCGTCAGAACAAGGACAAGTCATGACCCCACTCGTTATCGCCAGCCAACTGGATGCCGACTTCAACGCGGTGATCCGCCAGCGCCTTGAGCAGACCCACCCCGAAGCCAGGGTGCTCGACGTGCCCGCCGGCGTGCCCAGCGACCTGCCGGCCGAGGTCAGCATCCTGCTGGCGCGGCCGATCAATGTCCGTGGTTACCTGGCGCCGGACACCCCGCCTCCGGGCTGGCCCTATGCGCTGCGCTGGATCCAGGTGGTGTCATCGGGCATCGACTTCTACCCCCGGTGGCTGTTCAACGGCCCGCCGGTCAGCACCTTGCGCGGCAACGCGGCGGACAACATCGCCGAGTTCGCCCTGGCCGCGATCTTCGCCGCGGCCAAGCACCTGCCCGAAATCTGGGTGCATGACGCGCAGTGGCATTTCACCGCGCTGACCCCGCTCAAGGGCAGCACCCTGGGGATTCTCGGCTTTGGCGCGATCGGCCGCAGCCTGGCGAGCAAGGCCCGGGCCCTGGGCCTGAATGTGCTCGCCCTGCGCCAGAGCCAGGCGCCGTTCGAGGTCGAGGGCGTGCAAGCGGCGCGGGACATCCATGAGCTGTTCGCCCGCAGCGACCATCTGGTGCTGGCGGCGCCCTTGACCGAGGCGACCCGGCATATCGTCAATCGCCAGGTGCTGGCCAGCGCCAAGCCCGGCCTGCACCTGATCAATATCGCCCGCGGTGGCCTGCTGGAGGATGCGGCGCTGCTCGAGGCGCTGGACAGCGGGCGCATCGGCCTGGCCTCGCTGGATGTCACCGACCCCGAACCCCTGCCCGACGGCCACCCGCTGTACCGCCACCCGCGGGTGCGGCTGTCGCCCCATACCTCGGCAATCTCGACCAACAGCGGGCATGACATCGCCGATGGCTTCCTGGCCAATCTCGAGCGTTTTCTTGCCGGGCAGCCGTTGGAGAACCCGGCGAATCTCGAGCGCGGTTATTAAGTAGCGCCAGACACGCCACCGCTATCGCGGGCAAGCCTCGCTCCTACAGGTTATGTGTGATCTGTAGGAGCGAGCGGGCGGCGATCCGACTTGCCCGCGATTTGGTTTCCGGATTCCCCAAAAAAAACATCAGGAATACGCATTTATCCAACGAATTAAATTACATATTTTTATAATTAACTTATAACTATTCAGACTTTTACACCGCGTATTTATACAAATACTGTTACATCCAGCACCGACCACCTGACCAGGTGGAGGCCCATGGAATTGCGTTTTCCGGCCGACACCACTCCACGGTCAATTGCGCCACCCGAACCTGAAAACCGGCCCAAGCCCCCCGCCGCCATGGCTTTCCCAGCATGGCCCCGGCGCAGCCTTGCCCGGAAAAAAACAACGCCAACCTACACACCTGGGGTTCACCATGCAGCACTTCACCGCACACCGCCTGACGCTGGCCGTATCGCTCAGCGCGGGCGTCTCGCTGAACCTGGCCGGGTTGTCGGCCCACGCCGCAGAGGGCGCCGACAAGGCCGCCCTGCCAGTGGTCACCGTCACCGCCGAGCACCATGCCGAGGACCTGCAAAAGGCCCCGCTGGCGATCTCCGCGTTCGATGAAAAAGCCCTGGAAGACAAGCAAATCAAGAGCATTCGCGATCTCTCCGGGCAGGTGCCGAACCTCAGCCTCAGCCGCCAGTCGATCTCCTACAGCGCGCAGACCTACGGCATCCGTGGCATCGGCGAGACCGATCCGATCCAGGAAGCGGCCGTGGCGGTCTACGCCGACGACCTGTACATCCCGCGGGCGATTTCCTCGATGCTCGATTTCAACGACGTCGAGCGCGTCGAGGTGCTGCGCGGCCCCCAGGGCACCCTGTACGGACGCAACAGCAGCGCCGGGGCGATCCGCGTGATCACCCGCGACCCGACCCAGGAAACCCGCGGTTTCCTCGAACTCGGCGCCGGCAACTACAACGCCCAGAACGGCCGCCTGCTGATCAGCGGGCCGCTGGTGGACAACACCCTGTTCGGCAGCTTTTCGGCGATCCGCCTGAGCCGCGACGGCACCGTCTCCAACCCCACCCGCGGCAAGGACGTGAACAACGTCGATATCCAGTCGTACCGCGGCAAGCTGCGCTACAAGCCGGACGATTCGCCCTGGGATGTGCAACTGACCCTGGCCGGCACCTTCGACCGCGGCGACACCACCAGCTACACACCCTTCGATGCCAACGGCCGCTTCGACAAGTTCAAGAGCTACAGCAGCCTCGATCCGAAAAACCGCCTCGACCAGGGCAGCTCGGTGCTGCGGGCGATCTACGCGATCGACGAGCACCTGAACCTCAAATCGGTGACCGCCTACTCGGCCTTCCACCAGCCGGTGGACTACGACAACTCGGGCCAGGCGGCGCTGATCCAGAACAACCTGATCCTCTACAAGCAGGACTACGCCACCCAGGAATTCCAGCTCAACGGCGACTACGACGAGTTCAGCTTCAGCACCGGCCTGTACCTGTACCGCGAGCAGTTCGACGCCGAGCGCGACAACCTCACCTACTCGGTGGCGCGCAACCGGGTGATCGGCCAGGGCCAGTACAGCACCACCCACACCGAGAGCTACGCGCTGTATGGCCAGGGCAGCTACAGGATCACCCCGCAGCTATCGCTGATCGCCGGGCTGCGCTTTACCCGCGAGCACAAGAATTTCGAGTACGACAACTACGCGATTACCACCAACCGGCAAATCACCGGTACCAACTTCAGCGCCGATTCGAGCAAGTCCTGGCAGTCCACCAGCCCGAAACTCGGCTTCGAATACGCCTGGACGCCGCACCTGAACCAATACGCCTACGTGGCCAAGGGCTTCAAGGCCGGTGGCTACGACAACCGCGCGCCGACCCGCGCCGCCGCCGAGCAGGCGTTTTCCCCGGAAGACGTGACCACCTGGGAAACCGGCTTCAAGGGCGACTTCTTCGACCGCCGCCTGCGGGCCAACCTGGCGCTGTTCTACAACGACTACAAGGACCTGCAGACCAACGCCTACGACCCGGCGCTGGGCGTCAGCCTGCGCACCAACGTCGGCCAGGCCCACACCTACGGGGTCGAGCTGGAAACCCTCAGCGCCCTGACCAACGACTTGCAGCTGACCTTCAACCTCGGCTACCTGCAAAGCCAGTACGACGACTTCGAGAACGCCAGCGGCGCCGGGGTCGATGCCAACGGCAAGCAGCTGGTGTTCTCGCCACGCTGGAACACCAGCGTCGGCCTCAACTACACCCTTCCCGCCGGCCTGCCCGGCACCTGGCTGGCCGGCACCGATGCGCAGTTCCAGACCAAGTCCTACGCCAACGCGCTGAACGACGACATCCAGGAAATCCCCCGGCAGACCTTCTGGAACGCCAATACCCGCTACATCTCCGGCGACGGCCACTGGACCACCACCCTGGCGGTGAAAAACCTGCTCGACCGCGCCTACCCGCAGTCGGTCGGCTACGTGCCGTCCAGCGGCGCCCGCTACTACGCCGTCAACGACCCGCGAACCCTCTTGCTGTCCGTGCGCTACGACCTCTGACCCCCTCATCGGCAAATACGCCAAGGAGTACCTTATGGCTTTTACCCGCAGGCAACTGATTTCCCGTATCGCCGCCGTCGGTGGTTATTCCGCCGCCGTCGGCGCCCTCGATGCCCTGGGGCTCGCGCCCAAGGCCGTGGCAGCGGCTTTCGACCCGCTGCAACTGGGCAGCAGCGGAAAAGGCAAGCATGTGGTGGTGGTCGGCGCCGGTATTTCCGGGCTGGTCAGCGCCTATGAACTGCGCAAGGCCGGTTTCGGCGTGACCATCCTCGAGGCCCGCGAGCGGGTCGGCGGACGCAACTGGACCCTGCGCCGCGGCACCAAGGTGGAGTTCGACGACGGCGTCAGCCAGACCGTGGACTTCGATGAGGGGCAGTTCTTCAACGCCGGCCCGGCGCGCATTCCCAGCCATCACCAGACCCTCCTCGGCTACTGCCGCGAGCTGGGCGTCGAGCTGCAAGTGCTGGTCAACAGCAGCCGCAATGCCCTGGCCTTGCCGGACGCCCGGCAGCCGGCGTTCCAATTGCGCCAGGCGGTCAACGACAGCCGGGGCCAGCTATCCGAACTGCTGGCGCGCAGTGTCAGCCGCAAGGCCCTGGACCAGGACCTGAGCGCCGACGACCGCCAGGCGCTGCTGAACTTCCTCAAGGTCTATGGCGACCTCAATGCCGACTTCAAATACCAGGGCTCGGTGCGCTCGGGCTACACCCGCCTGCCCGGCGCCGGCGACCAGACCGGCATCACCCGCGCGCCGCTGCAGCTGCAGACCCTGCTCAATCCCAAGCTGTGGGGCGCACTGGTGTTCGATGAAATCCCCGAGTTTTCCTCGACCATGTTCCAGCCGGTGGGCGGCATGGACCGCATCCCCCTGGCGTTCTACGACCAGCTCAAGGACGCGGTGCGCTTTCACGCCGAGGTCAGCGACATCCAGACCTCCGAGCAAGGCAGCCGCATCACCTACAAGGACCGCCAGACCGGCAAGAGCCAGACCCTGAGCGCCGACTACGCCATCGTCACCGTGCCCCTGCCGCTGCTGGCCAGGCTGCCGAACAACTTCAGCACGCCGTTCAAGCAGGCGATCCTCAGCGCCCAGAGCGACCAGGCGAACAAGGTGGCCTGGCAATCGCCGCGCTTCTGGGAAACCGACTTCAACATCTTCGGCGGGCTGTCCTACCTGGACCATGAAGTCAAAGGCCTGTGGTACCCCAGCGACCGGCTGAACAGCGCCCAGGGCATCCTCGTCGCCGCCTACAACACCAGCGAAGCGGCCCAGGCCTTCAGCCGCAAACCCCTGGCCGAGCAGTTCGCCTCCTCGCGCCAGGCCGTCGAACTGCTGCACCCCGGGCACAGCGCCAAGCTGCAAAAACCGGTGGCCATCAACTGGTCCAAGGTGCCCTTCAGCAAAGGCCCGTGGATCGTCAACGACGAGGTCGGCGAGCAGGCCTACCACATCCTCAACCAGCCCCAGGGCCGCACCTACCTGGCCAGCGATGCCCTGGCCCATGGCGGCGTCGGCATCTGGCAGAACAGCGCCGCCGATTCGGCGCGGCGCATCGTCAGCCTGATCGGCCGCCATGCCGAACGCCAGCAACCGGGCGTGGCCGCCTGATTCCCCCCATTTTTCCCCAAGACAGAAGGACCGACCGATGAAAACCACCACGCTGCTCGCAGGACTGCTCATGACCGCCACCGCCTTCACCAGCCTCAGCCACGCCGATGAGATCAAGCGCATCGCCCTGCCCAACTCCAACTTCCCGATTTCCCTGGCGGTGGCGGTGCCGGCGCAGACCGAGCTGCTGTTCGTCAGCGGCCTGCTCGCCGACCTGCACGACCCGCAAGCGCCGAAGGATTCCTTTGCCGCCTACGGCGACACCGCGACCCAGACCACCTCGATCCTCAACAAGCTCAAGGGCGTGCTGCGCAGCCAGGGCCTCGACCTGGGGGACGTGATCCAGCTGCGGGTGTTCCTGGTGGGCGACCCGGCCAAGGGCGGCAAGCTGGATTTCGCCGGGTTGCAGCAAGGCTATTCGCCGTTCTTCGGCAGCGCCGAGCAGCCGCACAAGCCGGCGCGCACCGCGGTGCAGGTGGTCGCCCTGCCGCTGCCGGGCGGCCTGGTGGAAATCGAAGCCGTCGCCGCGCGCAAGAAGTGACCCGGACCTAGCCGATATTCAGGAGCCCCCTCTCATGCTCAAGCGCTCAACTGCCCGACGTACTGCAACGGTCTATCGCCCGTTGTTGCTGCCGCTGTCGATTGCCTGCGGCCTGGCTTCATCCAACCTGGGGGCCGCCGAAAGCGCCTCGCCGACCCTCGACACGGTGGTGGTCACGGGCAACCGTGGCGCCACCGAACGCACCGTGACCACCAGCCCGACGCCGATCGACGTGGTCACCGGCGAACAACTGCGGGCGGTGGGCAAACCCAGCCTGCTGGAAGCGCTGAGCAAGTTCATCCCGTCCTTCAACCTGCCCGACCGCGCCGGCTGGGACGCCAGCGGCGTGGTGCGCTCGGCCACCCTGCGCGGGCTTACCGCCTCGCATGTGCTGGTGCTGGTCAACGGCAAGCGCCGGCACACCAGCGCCACCTTGAACATCAACGGCATCAACAGCGGCGCGGCGCCCAGCGACCTCGACCTGATCCCGGTGGCGTCCATCGACCATATCGAGGTGCTGCGCGACGGCGCGGCGGCGCAGTACGGTTCGGACGCGATTTCCGGGGTGATCAATATCATCCTCAAGCAGACCACCGGCGGCAGTTCCGATACCACCCTCGGCCAGGGCTACGACGGCAAGCGCGGCAGCGCCCAGGAGGCGCTCAACTACGGTTTCCAGGTCGGCGAGGCCGGGGTCCTGAATGTCTCCCTCGACACCCGTTACCAGGAGCGCGACAACAAGGCTGGCAGCAACGGCTACAGCAGCCATTACTACCCGCTGGCCGACGGCTCGCCCGACCCGCGCGAGGCCGGTGCCAGCCACCACACCTACAAGGGCTACGGCCTGCCCCGCAGCCAGCTGGCCGATGTCGGCTACAACCTCGACCTGCCGCTGAACGACGCCGTGACCCTGTATTCGTTCTCCACCCTGGCCACCCGGGAGAACAACGACGGCCAGAACTTCCGCCTGCCCAACGGCCGCAACACCATCACCACCGGCCCCAATGGTTATCCCAACGGCTACAGCCCGTACTGGCTGATCAACGAAACCGACTTCCAGTCGGCGTTCGGCGCCAAGGGCGAGGACTTCGGCGGCTGGGCCTGGGACCTGAGCAGCACCTACGGGCGCAACTACGCCAAGCAGCGCACCTACGACAACCAGAACCCGTCCCTGGGGGATAACACCCCGAACAAGTTCACCTCCGGCATCTATATCGCCGACCAGCTGACCAGCAACCTGGACCTGAAGCACAGCTACGAGATCGGCCTGGCCAAGCCGCTGGACCTGGCCTTCGGCTTCGAGCACCGGCGCGAAAGCTACGAGACCCGCGCCGGCTCCGAAGCCTCCTATCTCGATGGCGGCTATGTGTTCCCCGCCGGCCACCCGCGCGCCGGGCAACGCCCCGATCCGGGCGCCCAGGTGACCAATGGCATCAGCCCCGAGGATGAGCAGAAGATCAGCCGCAACAGCGTCGCCAGCTACATCGACCTGGGCTTCTACCCCGTGGAGCAGTGGTATGTGGGCCTCGCCGCACGCTACGAGCACTACAACGAAGGCGTGGGCGCCACCCGCAGCGGCAAGCTCAGCACCCGCTATGAGTTCAACCCGGTGTTTGCGCTGCGCGGCACCCTCAGCAACGGCTTTCGCGCGCCGTCCCTGGCCAACCAGATCTTCACCGCGCGCTCGACCGGCTTCGACACCATTAATGGCGTCTACCAGTCCTACAACTACGTGATCCTGCCGGTGGATTCGGCCGGCGCCCAGGCGCTGGGCGCGCAGTCCCTGAAGCCGGAGCGCTCGACCAACTTCAGCCTGGGGTTTGCCCTGACCCCCAGCGACGACCTGAGCCTGACCGTGGACGGCTACGTGATCAACCTGCGCGACCGCCTGGTGCTCAGCGAACGCTTCCAGGGCCCGGGGGTGGCCGCCCTGCTCGACAGCATCGGCGTGCCCGCCACCGCCGGCGCGCAGTACTTCACCAACGGCGCCAATACCCGCACTTCCGGGGTCGATGTGGTGGGCAATTACCGGCAGGACCTGGCCCGCTACGGCGCGGTGAAATGGACCGCGGCGCTGAACTACAACCACACGCAAATCCTCAGCGTCAGCGACACCCCCGCGCAACTGAGCGCCCTGGGCAGCAACTTCCAGCTGCTGGGACGGCAGTCGCGGGCGCTGCTCACCAAGACCTCGCCCAGCAGCAAGATGATCTTCTCCGCCGATTGGGCGATCCGCGACTTCGACGTCAACCTGCGGCTGACCCGCTACGGCACTTACACCGAGGTCAACAGCTCGAGCAACCCGGACCTGGACCGCGAGTACTCGGCCAAGTGGATCACCGACCTGGACGTGGCCTATGCCGTCGACAAGCAGCTGACGGTGGCGGTGGGCGCGCAGAACCTGTTCGACAAGTACCCCGACCCTATCGGGGTGAGCAACTCGTCGTTCGGCGACAACTGGGGCAGCTACTCGCCCTTCGGCTTCACCGGCGGTTACTACTACACTCGGGTGCAATATGCCTTCTGAGGTGCCCCGCGGCAGAGGTAATGCCGCGGGCGCCGGGCTTCGACGCGACGCTGGGTTCCTGCCCCAGGCGTCGCCCTTTTTACCGCGAGCGTAACCGCCCATGACTGACGTGTTCGCCAAGGTGGCCCTGGGGCCGCTGTTACTCGCCCAAGGGCTCTACACCCGCTGGGTCACCCCCAAGTTGCCGGAGGCCGAAGGCCCGCGCCAGGGCGGGTACAACGACGCCAACGGGCCGGCCCTGCGCCTGTTGATCCTCGGCGACTCCGCGGCGGCGGGTGTCGGCGCCGGCACCCAGGACGAGGCGATTGCCGGCCGGCTGGTGGCCGGGCTGGCCGGCGACTTCCAGCTGTCATGGCAACTGCGGGCACAGTCCGGGCTGGATTCGCAGCAATTGTTCCAGCTGTTGGACGGTGGCCCGGCCGAGCCCTTCGATGTGGCCCTGGTGTCCATCGGCGTCAACGACGTCACCAGCACCGTCGCCACAGCCGAATGGCAGGCACGGATCTCGCGCCTGATCGCGCTCTTGAGCGAGCGCTTCGAGGCCCGGCACATCGTCTTCCTGCCCGTGCCGCCGATGCACCTGTTCCCCGCCCTGCCCCAGCCACTGCGCTGGTACCTGGGCCTCAGGGCCCGGCGCTTCAACAGCCTGCTGGCCGAGCTGCTGGACGGCCAGGAGCACTGCACATTACTGGCGACCCGCTTCCAGCCGGCCGCCAACCTGATGGCCGGCGACGGCTTCCACCCCTCCCCGGTGCTCTACCGGATCCTCGCGGATGACGCCGCGCAGGTGATTCGCCAGCGCTGCAACCGCTGAGTCAACCGGATCGCAAACGGCCGCAGTCCATCCCAGGCAAACACGAGCCTGTGCCAGATCGGCCTCCATGTCGTGCTTCCACACCCCATCGAAGCGGCTGGCCAGGGTGCTGATCTGCGACCTGGCGATCGCAAAACTCATACAGTTCCGCCTCCCATGAGGTGCACTGAACCCCGCGCGCCCGCAGCCTGCGGATGGCCGCGCCGGCATCCGCCTGCTGCCGTTCTACGCGGTCACCCGCTTTTTTTCAGCGCCAGGGCGACATAGCCATTTCCAATCTGAGTCTTTATGAATTCCTGCACATAAGCGGCTGCAAGGGGTCTGTTTCCCGGAACGGCCATCGCCTGGCGTATCTCAGTGAAGCTATCGGCCAGGACTCGTGTGTGCGGGTTCTCGTTGGCAAAGCGCTCCAGGGGTTGTCGTACCCCGGCAGCTGCATCCAGCTGTCGATCGACAAACAACTGGACCGCCCCAGCCGAAGTCGGGGCACGGCGCAGTGTTGCCTCGGTCAATGTACGAGACAGATAAAGGTCATAGGCGGCGCCTTGCCCCACTGCGATCTCGATGCCCGGTTGATCCAGGTCGGCCGTGCATCGATAGTCACTGTCACGGTCGACCAGGTAGGTCCCCTCGATGACCACATAGGGTGACGAGAATGCGATTTTCTGTGCCCGCAGCGGATCAATGGCCAGGAACGCCAGGTCCCAACTGCCGTTTTCCAAGGCGGCGAATACCTTGCCGGCAGCGTCATAGGCCGTGAGTTCGCAAGGCACTCCCAATACCATTGCCAAACGCTTGGCCAGTGCGACGGAAACGCCTTCCAGGTGGCCCGTCAGCTCGTCTCGCTGCGCCAATACCGGGTTGCCAAGATTGATTGCGACGCGCAAGCAACCGCTTGGCGCCAGCTCGCTCTGCACCGCCGAAATGTCGTGTTTCATGGCGACTCACTCCTCCTGATCGGGATGGTTCCGGCTAATAAGGGGGCCAATGCCGAACCGGATCAGCATTGGCGTCCATCGCTCAGAGCACTTCAGGAATACATACCCAACCTTCCATCAAGCGTCGGGCACTGCGGCTCATGACGGCCTTGTCGACACTCCAGCGTCCCTGTTCCAGGACGGTTTGCGCCCCGACGGCGACGCTCCCCGCGGTGTGTCCCATCCGCACCTGGCGATCACCGATATCCCCGACAATGCGATTGACCAGGGTCCCCTCCAGCGCCGCGGCCACCGCCACGGCGACCGCGCCGGTCCCTGTGATTGCGTGGTGCAGTCTGCCCATGGACAAGATGCGCGCGATCACGTCGATATCCTCGGGCTGCACCTGCTTGCCGCCCGCAGCCTGATAGGCTTGCGGCCTGGCCACAAAGCACAGCTTTGGCGTATGGGGACGCAGGCGCGTAGCCTCTTCGGCGCTTTCTGCCAGCCCCATGACCACTGTGCAATGGGCACGAATGCTTTCGAGTCGAGCGAGCAAGGCGCTATCGCCGTTGACCTGTTCCTGGGTCTCGGTGCCGCTCAGCCCGAAGCGAGCCGCATCGACGAAAATGGTCGGGTTGCCGGCATTCAGCAATGTCACCGGCAAGCGTCCCACCCCTGGGATGTCCAGCTCGTCAAGCGCATTGCCAGTAGGCAGGATGTTGCCGTCGGTTCCCCCGGGGCGGAGAAACTCGAGCACCACCTCGGCGGCGGGAAAGGCTACACCATCGAGAACGAAGTCGCCCTCCTCCTGCACCTCGCCGTCATGCATCGGGACATGCGCAATGATGCGTTTCTGGATGTTCGCCTGCCAGATCCGTACCACGGCGGTGCCGTTGCGCGGGGCCTCGACGAGCCCTTCGGAAATCGCGTACGGGCCGACTGCCGCACTCAGGTTGCCGCAGTTCCCCGACCAGTCGATAACCGGGGCCTCGACGGCCGGGGCCCCGAACAAGTAATCCACGTCACAATCCTCGCGAGCGGATTTGCCGATGACCACCACCTTGCTGGTGCTCGAAGTCGCCCCACCCATCCCGTCGATCTGCTTGCCGTAGGCATCCGGGCTGCCGATCACCCGCAGCAGGATTGCATCGCGCTCGGCACCGGCCGGCGGCAGATGTTCATCAAGGAAGAACACTCCCTTGCTCGACCCTCCACGCATGTAAACAGCGGGAATACGTCTCTGAGTCATATTCAATTCTCCTGCACATCGACGGCGTATCAAGGGATGGATGGGGCCTTCAGGCTTTCGGTCAGCAACTGTGGCAGCAAGCCACCGCTGCGGAAGTAACGCACGTCCTCGAAGGTATCCAGGCGACTGGTCACAGCGACACGTTGCGTCTGGCCATTCTCGCGTTCGATGACCAAGGTGACCCTCGCACCCGGCTCGAAGTCATCGGGGATGCCCTCGACACTGAACAATTCGTGGCCCGTCAGCCCCAGGCTGCGGCGCGATACGCCGTCCTCGAACTGCAGCGGCAGAATGCCCAGGCCGGCCAGGTTGGTGCGGTGGATACGCTCGAAGCTTTCCGCCACCACCACCCGCACACCCAGCAGGCGCGGGCCTTTGGCGGCCCAGTCCCGTGAGGAACCACTGCCGTACTCCTTGCCCGCGACAACGATCAGGGACTGCTTGCGCGCCGCATAGGCTTGGGCAGCCTGGAAAATGGTCGTCACTTGCTTCTCGGGAAGCAGTAGCGTCCAGGGGCCCTCGCGGCCGTCTTCAAGCAACTCGTTCTTCAGCCGGGGACTGGCGAACGTGGCCCGTTGGGCCGCCTCGTGATTGCCTCGGCGAGTGCCATAGGAGTTGAAGTCAGGCATGGCGATTCCACGCTCTTGCAGGTATTGCCCCGCGTCGCTTTCCGGCAGGATCGCGCCGGATGGGGAGATATGGTCGGTGGTGATATTGTCCGAAAGCATCGCCAGCACGCGCATCCTGCTCAGGTCCGACGTCGTATCCGTCGCGGTCAACCCGGCGCTCCAGTAAGGCGGTTTGCGAATATAGGTGCTGTCCGCCTGCCAGGCGTATTGATCGCTTACGCCTGCGCGCAAATCACTGGCAATCAGCCCCGCCTCCCGAGGTACGTCCTCATAAGCTTTGTCGAACAGGTCGGCGGTGAGGTTCTCTGTCTCGATGCGCATGAGTTCTTCATCGCTGGGCCAAAGCTCATGCAGATAGACAGGCATGCCCTCAGTATCCACGCCCAGAGCGTCCTTCTCGGGATCGATCAGGTAGCTGCCGGCAATGGCATAGGCAACGATCAGGGGCGGCGACATGATGAAGACTTCTCGGGCCAGGGGATGAACGCGCCCCTCGAAATTGCGGTTGCCGGATGTGACGGCCACGGTGTCGAGCTGGCGTGTCCGGATCTGTTCTTCGATCTCGGGGCTGAG
Organism: Pseudomonas sp. T8; assembly: GCF_024610635.1. Lineage (NCBI taxonomy): Bacteria > Pseudomonadati > Pseudomonadota > Gammaproteobacteria > Pseudomonadales > Pseudomonadaceae > Pseudomonas > Pseudomonas sp. T8. The sequence continues at coordinate 525,733 of NZ_CP102374.1, read as the reverse complement.
CAATGGTCCGGACATGCCGTTGCACGTGGTGCAGCCATAACCGACCAGGTTGAAGCCCAGGGCGTCGAGATCCTCGTTCAGACCGGATCGCTCGAGATAATCCGCCACGACCCTCGACCCGGGAGCGAAGGAGGTCTTGACCCAGGGCGCGCGCTTCAACCCTCGTCGGCGTGCGTTACGTGCGACAAGACCGGCGGCGATGACACCGCGAGGGTTGGAAGTGTTTGTGCAACTGGTGATGGCAGCCAGCACGACAGAGCCAGTGTCCAGCCCCGTGGGAGTGTTCGCGGCGGCGGCCTTGCGCCCCAGCACGATGCGTTGGTGAGGCTGCTTGGGGCCGGCGATCGAACGCGCCACGGAACCGAGATCAAGGGTCACGACGCGGTCGTATTCGGCCTGTTCAAGGCTGTCATGCCACAGCCCCTGAGCACGGGCATAGGCCTCGGTAAGGCCGGCAATCGAGCCGCCGCGGCCGGTCATGCGCAGGTAATGCAAGGTTCGTTCGTCGATCGCGAACAGGGCGGCGGTGGCGCCGAACTCCGGTGCCATGTTCGACAAGGTCCCCCGGTCGGCCAGCGACAGCTGATCGACACCAGGACCGAAGAACTCCAGGAATGCACCGATCACACCGGCTTTGCGCAGCAACTCAGTCAGGGCCAGCGCGATATCGGTGGCCAGGTAACCCTGGGCCAGCTTGCCCTCCAGGCGTACACCGACGATTTCGGGCAGGCGCAACATCAGGGGTTTTCCCAGCATGGCCGCTTCGGCCTCGATACCGCCGACACCCCAGCCCAGCACGCCAATGGCGTTGATCATGGTGGTGTGGCTGTCCGTGCCCACCAGCGTGTCGGGAAAAGCCCAGAGTTCGTGGCCACGACGCTGGGTACCGATAACAGTCGTCAGGCGTTCGAGGTTGATCTGGTGAAGGATGCCTTTGCCCGACGGGATGATTGAAAGGTTGCTGAATGCCTTGTTGCACCAATCCAGGAACTGGAAGCGTTCGGCGTTACGTTCGCGCTCGATGGCCTCGTTGTCCGCCAGTGCTCTGGCGTCCCCCCAGCGCTCGACGTTCAACGAGTGGTCGACCACCAGGTGGGTAGGCGTAACCGGGTTGACCGAGCGCGGATTCCCACCCTTTTCGGCGACCGCATCGCGCAAGCCGGCCAGATCAACCAAAGCCGGGGTTCCCAGCAGGTCCTGCAGAACTACCCGAGCAGGCCTGAACGGAATGTCGAATTCCTTCGATCTGCTGCAGATCACTCTTAATCCGGCTTCAGGATCCGACTCACCACGCAGGACATTTTCGGCAAGGACCCTCAGGCTGTAGGGCAGCTTCGCATAGTCGCCGCCAAGGTCGGTCACAATCCCGCGAATGTCGCTGACACGGTATTCCAGGCCGTTGGCTGAAATGGTTCGACCCTTTGACTCGGGCATGGCAAATCCTCACAGGTGGTGTTTTTGTGAGGGCAATATTGCACTTTATTAAAATATAGATCAATCTGAAGTCGAATCTTGTCGCCTGCGATTCGATTCGCCTCCGCGCTCGCCTTGATGATTTCGATCACCGGCCTGCCTTCGGCATGTCAGCGGCACAGCGAAAAAACAACCATAAGAAATTCGAGGTTCACCATGATTTCCACGCCATCCGCTAACCGCCCTCCGCCTTCTGCATCGCCAGAAAACACTTCGATCTAAAGCATTCAGGCCCTGCCAACGTCGCTTTGCATGCTGGCGAGGGGCTTTGCGCATACAAAAAAAAGGAGTCCGGCCGTGCTGACAATCCTTGGCTTTTCGATGGTCATCTGTTTCATGTACCTCATCATGACAAAGCGCCTGTCCGCGCTGATCGCCCTGATTCTGGTACCTATTATTTTTGCCTTGCTCGGCGGGCACTACGCCGGCCTGGGCGGCATGATGCTCGATGGCGTGAAGACGCTCGCGCCAACCGGCGTGATGTTGACGTTCTCGATTCTCTACTTCGGCATCATGATCGACGCGGGTCTGTTCGACTCGCTCGTGCGCCGTATCCTGGCGCTGGTCAAGGGCGATCCGCTGAAGGTTCTGGTAGGTACGGCCGTACTGACGATGCTGGTGTCCCTGGATGGTGACAGCTCCACCACCTACATGATCGCCTGCGCGGCATTTCTGCCTCTTTACCAGCGCCTTGGCATGAATGTGCTGGGAATGGTCTGCGTGGTGAATATCGCCAGCGGCATCATGAACATTTCCCCCTGGGGCGGGCCTACGGCCCGGGCTGCGGCGGCCTTGCACGTGGATGCGCTGGAAATATTCCTGCCGATGATTCCCGCAATGCTGATGGGCGCAGGCTGCCTGGTGTTCACGGCCATCGTCCTGGGCCAGAAGGAACGCGCCCGGCTGGGCGTGGTGCACCTGGAGGACTTTCACAACGGTTCGATGGCCCTGGGAAATGGCTCGGCAGAAGAATGCGATCGGCATCGCCGGCCGCAGATGTTCTGGGCGAACCTGATACTCACACTGACCCTGATCGCTTGCCTGGTGGTGGGCGCCATGCCGATCCAGGTGCTCTTCATGGTGGGTTTCGCGCTGGCGATCATGATCAACTACCCCAGCATCGAACATCAGAAGGAACGTATCGCCGCCCATGCGTCGAATGTCCTGGCCGTCACCGCGCTGATTTTCGCCGCCGGGATCTTCACCGGAATCCTGTCCGGAACGGGCATGGTCGATGCCATGGCCAAGAGCCTGCTCCATGTCGTCCCGGAAAGTTTCGGCCCGTTCCTGGCGGTATTCACGGCATTGGTCAGCATGCCATTCACCTTCTTCATGTCCAATGACGCCTTTTACTTCGGCATCCTGCCAGTGATCGCACAGACCGCCACTGAGTATGGAATCACTCCCCTGGAAATAGCCCGGGCCTCGGTGGTCGGCCAGCCTGTCCATCTGCTGAGCCCCCTGGTGCCGTCCCTCTACCTGCTGGTCGCCCTGGCAAAGGTCGACCTGGGCGACCACCAGCGTTTCGCGCTCAGGTGGGCGGTTTTCGCAAGCTTCGGGCTGCTCGCTGGCGGCTTGATATTTGGAGCCTTCCCGCTGTACCAGATGCAATAGCGGATAAAACCCTCGCCATGGCAGGAGACAGCCCTTCACGTCCCCTGCCCCTTGGCCTGGCGAAACGCTAGAATGCTCCCCTGGTCAGCCTTCCTGGTTCTTCAATCGCATGTCTTTAAGCCCTCTTCAGGCGCGCATCGCGCGCGACATCGTGTCTTACGTACGGCGTGAACGTTTTGATATCGGCCAGCACCTTGTCGAGTCGCAATTGGCCCTGGCACTGAATGTGTCCCGGACACCGGTCAAGTTTGCCCTGAATCATCTGGTCGAACGGGGAATGCTCACTCACGATCGCAACCGGGGATTCTTTCTCGCCCGCTCCAGCGACGAACTGAGCGATCTTGCCTCGCAAGTGATGGGCAACAGCGACGACCCCCTGTACCTGCAGATTGCAGAATTGCGACTTCGCAGGAAGATTCCCGAACTGTTCACCGAAATCGAGTTGATGCGTCGTTTCGATGTTTCCAGGACCGCACTCAGAGCCGTGTTGTTGCGTATCCAGCAGGAAGGCTGGATGGAGCAGCGGGCCGGCCAGGGCTGGCGCATTCTGCCCATGATCGATTCAGTGGAGGCCTACGAGGAGAGCTACGCCTTTCGCGCAACCATCGAGCCCGCCGGCCTGCTGTCACCCACCTTCGCGATTGATCGCGAAACCCTCGACGCCTGCCGGCGCCAACAGGAATACATCGCTAATGGCGGTTACCTGACGATGACGGCGCAGGAGTTGTTCGAAGCCAACTCGCAGTTTCACGAGACCCTGGCGGCCTGTTCCGGCAATCGCTTCCTGCAGCAGACCGTCCACCGCCTGGACCGGTTGCGGCGTCTGGTCGAATACCGACAGGCCAGCACCCGCGCGCCGCGAAAGGGTCAGGCCGAGGAGCACCTGCTCATCCTCGATTGCCTGGAGCGTGGCGATCGCCTGGCCGCCGCCGACCAGATGCGCAAGCACTTGGAACAGGCGAGACGGAAGAAAGTAGACCCCGCGCTGTTCGAATGATCTCCTTGTCGTTCCCATGCGCGCGACAATCCTGTCGCGTGCCTTTCTTCGCCCCCTTCCTTGTCGTTATCGGCCAGGTATTCATTCAAAAATTGACTTATATCAACACTAAGATCAATTAGAGCTCGAGAAATAGTGCCCGATGCGACCCGCGTTGCCCCGAGATCGTCGCCGCCCACCGCTTCGACGGCCCCGGAGGTGACTTTGGTGAACTCGTCGGTATTGGCGTGAATACCCAGCCAGGAAGAGATGATCGTCGACCCATGACCTGCTGAAACCAACCCTGACAACCGACGGGCGATCGGTCCCCCCTGCACCACCGTGTATCCGGTCAAAAAACCTGGAAAAAATTTAAACCTTTGCCGCGGCGCCCCTATCAACCGTCAGGCGACACCTGTCGCTACGAACGGAGAAAGAACATGAACAACCTGCTGATGAAACAAATGGGCCTGTTGTTCCTGCTGAGCGCAGGAAGCCTTTCAAGTGCAATGGCGATGAGCTCCAGTGACTTTGTCGAAGAGGCCGCGCAAGCCGGGATCAACGAAATCGAAAGCAGCAAGCTGGCCCTGGAAAAAAGCGCCTCCGCGGACGTCAAGGCATTTGCCACGCAGATGATCAGCGATCACAGCAAAGCCAACCAGGAACTGCTGGTGCTGGCGAAAAAACTCGATATCCGGATCCCGGACGAAGCCTCGCTAACGGCCAAGGCCAAGCAAATGATCCTGGAGATGCGCGACGAGTCCTTCGACAAGGCCTATGCCGACAACCAGGTAGTGGCCCATGAGAAGGCCGTGGAGTTGTTCAAGAAAGAAGTGGCGTCTTCGGACAAGCCGGACCTGAAAGCCTTCGCCGAGGAAACCCTGCCCAAGCTGCAGGACCACCTGGACATGGCCAGGCACCTGCAGTCCAAGACTAAGTGAAGCACCCGCAAACCCCGCCTGAGCGCGGGGTTTGCCGGCTCAGGCCTTCGGATCGGCGACCCTTTGCGCCACGGCTCCTCGATGGCCCGCTCATAGGCGGCGTTGGCCTGGTCCTTGAGCTCGAGCCAGCCGGCCTGGTCGATCACGCCGCTGCGCAGCATGTTTTCCGCCGCCTCCAGCAGCGCCTGATGCCAGGCGTCGGGCGAGTCCGCACGGTAGCCGCGGTCCTCCAGCAGGATCTTCCAGGCCTCCAGTACCGAGGCCTTGCGTTCGCTGATCATGACCGTTCTCCTCTGTTGATGGCCGATAGACTTTCGAGTCGCGATCGGGCGCCAATGTTCAGCTCGGCGCTCCGCTGCCGGCCTGGCCCGACGAGGACCCTGCAAGCCAGGCGCCAGCAGCCGCGCCGGATCACTTCTTGTCGGAATCCGGCTGGGTCATCTGCACCGAGGATTTCGAATTGTCCTTGTCTTTATCCTCGGTGTTTTCAAAACAGCCTTGCAGGACCAGCAGGCAGCACAGCAGCGATAACACTCGGGTCAGGTTCATGGCGTGGCTCCAGGGGGCAAATCGGCGCCGCGGACGGGCAGCGCCTCATAAGCACACTGACTCGGAGCAGGCGGACGACGTTCAGAAAAGTTTGCCGAAGACGGACAGCAAGCCCCCTCGACCGCCCCCTCCACCAGCGGCTAACCACTCGTCGTACGCCGCCGAACAAATTTCAACTTTTGAAAAAAAACGGCACTCCCAATTAGTGCTTGCTGCAATTGCGAGCGAAATTCAATCGACCAAGAGGTAGCGAATCATGGCCAACACCGGACATTCCAATCCCGGGAATTTTGCGAACGATCGTCAAAAAGCATCCGAAGCCGGCAGGAAAGGTGGCCAGGCATCGGGCGGCAACGTTGCCAACGACCGGCAGAAAGCGTCGGACGCCAACAAGAAAGGCGGCCAACCCAGCGGCGCCCGCGGAGGACGTAGCTGATCGTTGAGCCCCACCGTGCAAGGGCCCCGGCCCTTGCCTCTCATGCCGGGCCACCACGGCCCGGCCTTTCGAGGAGAACCCTGATGAAGATCTCTGAAGTCATGACCCGTGACGTGCAGACTGCACGCCCCGAACAGACGTTGCGGGAAGTCGCCAACATGATGGCCAGCATCGACAGCGGCGCCATCCTGGTGAACAACGAGGACCGGCTGGTCGGCATGATCACCGACCGTGACATCGTCATTCGTGCCGTGGCCAAGGGCCAAAGCTGCGATATGCCGATCAGCAGCGTGATGAGCAGCGACATCCGCTATTGCTTCGACGACCAGGAGGTCGACGAAGTGGCCCGCAACATGGCCGATATCCAGCTGCGGCGCCTGCCGGTGGTCAATCGGCAGAAACGCCTGGTGGGCGTGGTGTCCCTGGGCAATATCGTCAAGGCCCACGATCGCGATGCCAACAGCACCGTGCTGCAGGGCGTGGCCAAGGCCCATTGATATCCTGGCCCCAGACGGCTGTGGCCGAGCGGCCACGGCCGGTATTGACCCGGTGGGCTGGCAGCCGCCGGCCCCGGGTTTTCCCGCGCATTCGTCCTCTGCGTGGTACAGACCGGAAAAATCCGTGTTCAAACCTCTTATGGCCTGGATGAACCTGTGCCAGCCTGGTCATGCATGCTGTCGCGGCAGCCAGGCCTTGAGCGGCTGACCTTCGGTCTCCGGGCGGGAACACCCTGCCGGCGGCGACGTCTGCTCTGTATCGACCCTGGCAATTCCCATCCTCTACCTGGAAGGAGGCGGCGCCATGAATCCACGCAAAGACCGGCAGGGTATCTCCGGGCGTGGCAAGGAACCTGCCAATACGCTCCAGGCCCTGCTGCGGCGCTATGCCGAACCGCTGCCCCCACTCGAGTCCGCGGCTTTCGGCGCGCTGTTCGACCGTTATGCGGACGCCAGGGTGGTGCTGATTGGCGAAGCCAGTCACGGCACCCGGGAGTTCTATCGAACCCGCGCCGCCATCACCCAACGCCTGATCACCCACCACGGCTTCATGATCGTCGCTATCGAGGCCGACTGGCCCGACGCCGGGCAGATCGACCGGCGTGTACGCGACCTGGGCCCGTCGACCGCCAGGCAGCAGGCATTCAGCCGCTTTCCGAGCTGGATGTGGCGCAACGTCGAGGTGTGCGACTTCACCCGTTGGCTGCACCGCTACAACCGGACCCTGCCCGCGGACCTGCGCATCGAGTTTCGCGGACTCGATGTCTATAGCTTGCGCAATTCCATCGGCGAAGTACTGGCCTACCTCGATAGCACCGACCCGCAGCTGGCGCGTGAAGCGCGCCGGCGTTATGGCTGCCTGACGCCCTGGCAGGACGACCCGACCCTGTATGGGCATTCCGTCGAGCGCGGCCATGAGGCTTCCTGCGAAGAAGCGGTGGTGCAGCAGTTGAACACCTTGCTGAGCGAACGCCTGGCCGCGAACCCCGAAGCGCTGTTCAGTGCCACGCAGAATGCGCGGGTCATACGTTCCGCCGAGCAGTACTACCGGGCCATGTTCAGAAGCTCGACCGCCTCCTGGAACCTGCGAGACAAGCACATGTTCGACACCTTGCAGGCCTTGCTCGCCCACCGTGGCGCCGGCGCCAAGGCTGTGGTCTGGGCGCACAACTCGCATATCGGCAACGCGGCGGCCACCGACATGGGCTGGCGCGGCGAATTCAACATCGGCCAGTTGTGCCGCACCGCCTATGGCGACGGCACCGTGCTGATCGGCATGAGCACCGACCGCGGCCAAGTCGTGGCCGCCGATGACTGGGACGGCGAGATGGGGATCAAGGATGTGCGGCCTTCCCTCGCCGACAGCTGGGAGCAACAGTTTCTCCTGGCGGGCATCCCCGCCTCGCTGACCGACTGGCGCCCGCCCGAGCGCGAAGACCTGCGCCAGGCGCTGTCCGAGCCGCTGCTGGAGCGGGCGATCGGGGTCATCTACCGGCCCGCGACGGAGCGCCACAGTCACTATTTCCAAGCGGACCTGGGCGAGCAGTTCGATGCGCTGGTCTGGCTCGAAACGACCAGTGCCCTCACGCCGTTGCCGGTGGTAGCCGGCCTCAGTCATGAAGAAGACACCTTTCCTTTCGGGGTATAGGCCTGCGTCTTTGCGATGAAGCCTCTTCATGGCCCGTCTGGCCTGTGCTCAATACCCCTCTGGCTCTTCCAGCATGCGCTTGGGGTGCATGCCATTGACCATGCCCATGAACGGCGCGTGGATCGAGTAACCCAGCATGCGCTGGATATGTTCACTGCACTGCCGGGCGACGTGGCGCGGGGTCGACAGGATGAAGTTCTCCTGCTGGCGCGCCCAGGGTTCGCAGTACTGCGCCGTCAGCGCCAGGCGTGGCGCGTCGGTGGTGTTGGCGCCGCCACCATGCCAGAGGGTGCCGAGGAACAACACCACCGAGCCCTTGGGCATGACCACCGGCAGCACGGCGGCCTGTTCGGCGGCGGTGGGCAGGCGCCCGTCCCAGAGATGGCTGCCGGGAATCACCACGGTAGCGCCGTTGTCGCCGGTGAAGTCGTCGAGGGCCATGATCGTCGCCGCGCCATAGGGCGGCCGTGGGCGCGCCATGGGGTAAAAGGCATCGTCGTAATGCAGGTGCTGGGCACACTCGCCCGGCAGGATATTGATCGCCTGCAGTTGCGACAGCAGGTAATTGGGCGCGAGGAGCCGGTCCAGCAGGCCGAGGATCAGCGGATGCTCCACCAGCGCATCGCAGCCCCGGGTTTTCGCAATCACCGCATACAGTCGCTGGGTGCGTGCGCCCTCGAACGAGTTGCGCCCGGTGTGGGAGAAACGATCGAGCAGGTCCTCGCGCATGCGGCTAACCTGCTGGTCATCGAACAGCCGTTCGAGCACCACGAAACCGTCGCGCTGCAGCTGGCCCATCAGTTCATCGAGCTGCGCGGCGGGCACGGCGGGCTGGGTACCGGCGGTCGATCGATAGGTCCTGGCGCATCCGCTGCTCATGTAGTCGTGCCGCTCGGGCAAGGTTGTGGTTGTCATCGACTGGCTCCTGGGAGTGGGTCGCATCAATCTGCAGGACGCCGGAGTGGCCGCCAATGACGCTTTGTCTCAACTGACATGACCCGCCCCTACCCGCACTGGATCGTCGCCCCGACCATTCCCGCGCGTTTTGTGCGCGAGATGCTGGGGCAGCTGCGCCTCGATGCCAGCGCACGCGCGGCGCTGCTGGAGCGCTGCGACTTGCCGATAGAAGCCCTGCGCGACGGCTATCGTGTCGCGCCACTCAACTACCGCGCCTTGAGCCGCCTGAGCGTTGGCCTCGGCGCCGACGAAGCCTTCGGCTTTTTCGCCCGCCCCGTGCCCCTGGGTAGCTTCGAGCAATTGCTGCGCCTGCTGGTGCACCTGCCGACCCTGGCCGATGCCTTCGACGAAGCCGCGCGCTACTACAAGCTGTTCGATGGTTCCGCGCCCTGGCGCCTGGAAACCGAGGGCAAGATCGCCCGCCTGCGGCTGACGCCCCGGCCCGGGGCCCAGACCGACTCGGTGCTGTGGCCGCATATGCTGCTGTTGTCGCTCTGGCATACCGGGAGCTGGCTCGCCGGCGAAACCCTGCCGCTGCGGCGGATCGTCCTGCCCCGACAGCTCACCGGCTTCACCGCGCAAACCCGTTTTCTGTTCGGGCGCCAACCCGCCTTTGGCGCCGGTGCATGGCTGGAGCTGCCCGCCGTGAACCTGCAAGCACCGCTGATGCGCCGGCCGGCGGAAGTTGCGCGCTTCGCTCGCCAACTGCTGCCGGCGGTGATCGCCCCCGGCCCGCTGGCTACTTTCGAAGCCCACCTGCGTGCCTTGCTGTGCGCCGCCGAACCCTTTGCCGAGCTGTCGGAAATCCAGGCGGCCAAGGCCCTGGGCATTTCCCGCCAGACCCTGGCCCGCCGCCTGGCCGCCCTGGGCGTGACCTTCCTCGGTGTGCGCGACGAATTGCGCCGCGACCTGGCCTGCACCCTGCTCGCCCGCGGCTCGGTGAGTGTCGCCGAGCTGGCGGAACGCCTCGGCTACTCGGAACCCAGCGCCTTCCAACGCGCGTTCAAACAATGGACCGGACTGCCGCCGGGGGCTTATCGCGGTGGCCGGCGCTGAGCAGGCTCAGGGGCACCCTTCGGGGACGATTACGTTTGACATCTACGACGCTGGAGTGCCCGTTGAGACCGTGGCGAAGGTTCTTGAAGGGCTCTTCAAACCGTAGAGGTTCGCGCCGGATATCCTTGCAGGCAACCATTCAGTGGCGTTGCCGGCTGCCTCTCTGCTATTTAGATTATCGAGTCGATATCAAGCGTATGTGGCGCACCAATGGTGTGTCCGTAGATTGAAGCCAACAGACCATCATCTGTATTCGCAGTGGGAGCCATGGCCAGTTGTTCGGCCACTCTGTTTTCCGGGTGAGCCTGCCAGCGACGCAAGTTGTCTGCCAGTGCTTCGGCGTGTTGTGACAGTGAGCCATAGACCTTCGCTTCGTTAACCTTCTCTTGACTCAAAGTCCCTAATCGGTCACGGGTCTCTTGCACTTTATCGACCTCGCGACTGAATGCATCAATAGCGGGTTCATGGGCCTCGACGTACTTGTCAGGGCGGGCTCGCAAGTCATTGCGCCGACTGCGCAATTGGTCGGTAATGCGTTTCAGCTGGCCATCTATCGCTTTGAACTCACTGTCGGTAACCAGAGAACACTTGAGTTCCAGCGCTTCTTGCCAGCGTCGAAGAGTGGCCCAGCAACTGGGAATGTAGCCACCCACCATTGAATGGTTGCCGCCATGAAACGCTTGGGAAATCAGCCCGGGGCGGTCGGGGAGTCCATTGATTTGCTGTACGGCCAGGGTGCAGGCGGCGTGCTGGGTAATGGTGTCGCAGCCCGGTGCCCAGAGAATCGAGGACTCTTCTTTCCCTCCGAAATCTACGGGGAAGAAGTGACGGAGTGTGCCGTGGTGTTCATAGGGCTCACCGCTCAGGTTGGTAATGCCCGCAGCAAACACCGAGAGGCCAACAGGGACGTTTACGAAGGTGAGTGCCGTTCCCGCGAGATACACCTTGGGCTTGGTGTTCATCCAGGTCCCCGGCACGCTTGGCACTGGGTCGTTATGGTTGACCATGCGGTAATGTGTCAGGGCTTTAGCGCCTTTTACGAAGGTCGCGTCGGCGGCTCTTGGGGAGCCGTAGGTGTACAGCACGATGCCGTAGTCGAAACCCTTCCTGCGGCGCAGCATTTCCGAGAGCAGCAAGGTGATTGCCCCGCCCAGGCTATGGCCGCAAATGATCAGTTTCTGTCCGGTGTAGAACTTTTCGAGATACTCAACCGTGAGGTTATAGACCTTCAGTGCGGCGTCATAGAATCCTCGGTGCACCATTCCCACACCTTGTGTAAATGGAACCTGAAACGCATCAGCATCACGGAGCCCATCCGCGAACTTCTCATTGGTGCCGCGTACTGCAATCAGGACCAACTCATCGTTATGCGTGATAAACGCTTGGGTGTCGGTGTTGTCATCCTGACCTCGGTCATCAAGAAAATGAATTTTGGCCGGATGTTCTTGTTCTTCTCCTAAATCCGGGCTATTCGATGGGTACAGGTCCGGGTCAAACGGCGCGATTTCCAGGCGTTTGGAGTACGGCACATCTTCGTAGAGCGGGTAGTACGCCTTGGTTTGTTCTGGGTCCACTTTCCAGAGTTCATCGAACTTGGCCAGGGCATCGCCAAACCAATTCCCCATGCTCGGTTGCTGCGGGAAACTGACTGTCTTTTCCTTGATGGGGGTCTCATCGGGCTCCTGACCGAACGGGTTGTAGCTCAGGGTGGCCATGATGGCGAGCTGATACAGGTTCAGCGCACAGAACTGTAAATCGGTGGAGAGCATCGGGCGCAGGGCGCGTAACGGGCGAACTTCCAGTACGTTGTGCTTGTTTGGAAGCAGGCAGATGCCTTGTTTACCATGCTCGCGCATCAGCTTGGCCCAGCTCTCGGGGAGCGGAAAGTTCGCTTCGACCTCGGGCGGTAAGTGCGCGACATGTTCGACCAAATGACGAACTTCGACTTGGAAGAATGAGTCTGCGCAGGCTTGCGCCGGGTTGCTTCGAGTACGAGAGCCGTCTTGATGAACGTAACGGGTTTGCTCGGCGCGAACCTGGAGTTCGGTTATTGGGAGTGGATAATATTGCCTTTGCTTTAGATAAGCATAAAGCTCGTTACTCCCTTGATACTGCTCTTCGATAATTAGGGCTATTGGACCTGCAAAGTGGTTGTCTACTTTTCCCGTACCTGTACTGTCGAGTTTGCCTTCATATGTATAACCTTCGGCATCAATAACTTTGTAGGCCAGTCCGGCATAAGGTTGTCCTTCACCCAACTCATCGACCAACTGGAAGCTGGTCCACTTACCTTGAACAGGGCAGGTAAACATACGGCTGTTTAACGGGTGTTTCAGCTCTTCATCCAAAGTAGCCATTCAGTGATTTCCTTATTCGGTGCAGCCAGGATAAATAGAACACTGCTTTCCATCTGGCATGAGAAACGTGCTGAAGTCTTTGTAGTTGCCGAAGCAGAATGCATATTGGTCTTCAAAACTTTTGCCCATGCAACGTTTCCAGCCATTGGGGACTTTGACCCAGGTGTCACCGATAGCAGGCCTTTCCTCGTCAGCCAACTTGATCTTCAGCTTCACGGTTTTACCCGGTAGTTGATCCAAGGTGTAAGCCCCAACGGGACGCCCTTTCGTCACCGCTCCCTGAGCATCAATTTTCTTACAGATGAGGCCCTTTGTAAGACGCCGCTTGCCACCTTGGGTGCGAAATAGCCACTGGCACTGACCATTTATAGCGCTTTCTCCAGTAGTATCAAAAGTTCTTTTTTGGTGTTCTTCAAGTTGCTCGCGAACAACAACTACTGCCGAATCTCTTCCAAAGTCCCCATAATCCCCTCCATAAGTTGCGTAAACATCTAGCTCGACTCGATAGATTGCCAGTCGACAACCTTTAACTGTGCGGTAAACTGGGACTTTATGTTCTGGCCTGTATTCTGTGCGCCACTCCCGGTTAAAGCCCAGGTATGGATTATCATCCAAGGTAACCGTACAGGTTTCGCCTTCGGCAGGTGCATATTTAGCTACTGCGTAATAAGCAAAGTTGGGCGGTAGATCAGCCGTAAAGGTAAAACTTTCCGATTGACCAATAGCGCACCCTGCTACCAGGGCCACACAGGAACCCAAAAGCAGGCCTTTAGATGTTCGTGTCATTACGAGGCGTCTCCTTGCCAAAAATGCGTTGCCTGATAAACCCGCTGGAGGTGCTTTAATTCTTCACCCAATGTGGCTATTAAGTGACTTCCTTATTCTGTGCAGCCAGGGTAAATGGTACAAGTACGGTCATCCGGCATTTTGAAAGTACTGAAATCTTTGTAGTTTCCATGACAGTAACCACGTTGATCTTCAAGGCCTTTGCCCAGGCAGCGTTTCCAGCCATTAGGCACCTTGACCCAGGTGTCACCCCATCCCGGTATTTCCTCATCAGCCAACTTGATCTTCAGCTTCACGGTTTTACCCGGTAGTTGATCCAAGGTGTAAGCTCCAACAGGACGCCCTTTCGTCACTACTCCCTGAGCGTCAACTTTCTTACAGATGAGGCCCTTCGAAAGGCGGCGCTTTGGTCCTTGGGTGCGGAACGACCATTGACACTGGCCATCTATGGCACTTTCTCCAGTAGTATCAAAAGATCCTTTGTATTGCTCTTCCAACTGCTCCCGGATAATGACTGCTGTCGTATCCCCACCGAAGTCTCCACGGTCTTTGCCGTAGGTGGCGTTGATTTCCAAGTCGATTTTATAGATTGCCAGTCGGCAACCTTTCACGGTGCGGTAAATAGGGATTTTGGAGTCCGGCTTGTATTCTGTGCGCCACTCTCTGTTAAAACCCAGGTATGGATTGTCATCAAGGGTGACCGTACAGGTTTCTCCCTCGGCAGGTGCATATTTAGCTATCGCGTAATAAGCGAAGTTGGGCGGTAGATCAGCCGTAAAGGTAAAACTTTCCGATTTACCAATAGCGCACCCTGCTACCAGGACCATGCAGGAGCCCAAAAACAGGCCTTTAAATGTTCGTGTCATTACGAGGCGTCTCCTTGCCAAAATTGCGTTGCCTGATAAACCCGCTGGAAATGGGCTGCCGGAGTTTCATCGGGGTGCGCCTGCCAGCGCGCGGCAAGTGTACCGTCTGTTTCCTTTAAACTCTGGACCAGCAAGAACTCCAGTTGCGCTGGCAATTGCCAGCCCCAGGTGTCCGCCAAGGCCAACTGAGTGCTGAGCCATAGGTCGGGGTCTTGTTGTTCGGCAATGCGGGCGTAAGCCTCCATATGCTCTGCCAGTAGATAACGACGGGCATTGACCTCGCGTAGGTGGGCCGATTGGTCGCCCTCAGCAGGCACGTTGCACCATGCAGGGTTCTTCGGGACTGGATGGTTGCCAGGAGTTGGATTAGCAACTGTTTGCCAGTGCTCTCCCTGCCAGTAGCAGACGCTGATTGCGGGCCCCAGGTATTCAGGAACGGCCTCAACGGCCAAGTGCCCAAGTGCACGGTTCAGTACACGGTTGTCGTGAAAGCGGTAGAGGGCTTGATGGGGTCGTATCCCGACAATCAGCCGTTCGCGCCAATGCCTGACCAGCTCGTTCAGCCCTGCTTTCGGTGCAACACTGGCCAGCCAACCCCAGTTCCTTTCAGGCGCCTTGAGCAACTCGTTCAAGCGTCCATCTTCAGGGCTGATGAGGAACATAAAAGGCCCTGCATCCGCCAGATCAGAGACAGGCGTTTCGCTGTACACACTGCAATACTGATCAGTATCCAGACTGCCTAACAGAAGCTGGCGAGTGTCGAGTTCCCCGTCAGAATCCAGGATCAGGCACAGGGCGCGCCCAAGGCGGCGTTGTTCAATCATCCATTGCTGAGGCGTCGTGCGGGTCATGCCGTGGCTCCCTCAGTCAGGCAGAGACCATTTTTGCAGGCCTCGCAGATCGGACAGAAGTCAGGGCTTTTCACCCTGGAGACGGCCATCAGGGCATTCTGGGACGGGGCAATCATCGGGGGGAGTGCTGGAGGGGCCATCAGGGCTGTCAGTGCCCCTGGCAATATGGGATTGGCCGCAGTCCCTCCGACTGGTGCGCCACCGATTTGAATATCAGTACTGCTGAAGATCCCACCAGGGCCAATCACGATGTGTTGGCCACCGGCCTTCAAGGTAATACTGGCGCCCGCATCCAGAATCAGGTTGGCTCCGGCTTTAAGGTGGACCTCCTGCCCGGCTTCGGCGACCAGCGTTTGGCCTACGCGGGTATGACTGCTGCTACCGACCAACAAGTAGTCGTTGGCCTTGAGCTGGACTTTGCGGTCAGCGGTGACGGTGCGGTGGTCTTCAGCTTCCAGCACGACAATGCTGTTGCCCTTGATGGTTTCTTTACGCTCGTTACCGACTTCCAGGCGGCTGTCATTTTCGACCTTCTGCTCCATGTCGCGCTGAGCCCGCAGGTAGATCAACTCCTGGCCGCTACGGTCTTCCAGATGCAGTTCGTTGAAGCCTGTGCTGTCGGGTGAACTGCGGCTGCGAAAGACGCTGCGGGTCTTGTGGGCGGGCAGCTCGTAAGGGACAGGGTTAGCGCTATTGCTGAGACAGCCACTGATCAGGGGGGAATCGGGGTTGCCCTCCAGGAATGAAACCAGGACCTCCATGCCGACCCGAGGAATGGTCACTGCGCCGTGGCTGGTTCCTGCCCAACTGGAGGCGACACGTAGCCAGCAACTGCTTTTATCATCGGTCTGACCTTCGCGGTCCCAATGGAACTGGACCTTGACCCGCCCATACTGATCACAGTGGATTTCCTCGCCTCTGGGGCCGGTGACCAAAGCGGTCTGACTGCCGAGTATCCGGGGCTTCTCGTAGGCCTGTTGCGGGCGATAGAACACATCCCACGGCGTTGCGGTAAAGGTGTTGCGGTAGCCCTGATGGAAATCGTCCTTGCGCTCGCTGGTGTCACTGGGGAGGCTTTCCTCCAGCACCTGAGGTTGCAAGCCTTCATGGCGAACCGAGGTCAGCAGCCAGAGGTCATTCCATTCCTGGCGTGGGTGCTCGGACAGCTCCAGAAAGTGACCGCTGACCAGCGTGGGTTGATCGCTTCTGCCTTCGGCCTGACGGTAGTCTGCACGATGACCTTCCAGGGCCCGTCGGCTCGACAGTTTGCCGCGTTCGCGCTGAAGGAAACCACCGGGGTATTGATAGTCCTCCAGATCAGGCTGTCCGTTTTCGGGCGCTGGGCGATAGTCGGCCTGCAGCGTCATGCGGGCTTTCTCGAAGTCGTAATCGCGTTGCGTGGTTCGACTGGTGCGGGTCGCAAAACGCAGGTTAAAACCTTTGATCACGGGTTCGTCGGCAACCAGGCCACTGTCCTGCACATAGGCTGTCGGCCTGCCCAGCTTGGGGAATATTGTCTGGTCGTCACCGAATAGCAGTGCGTGGCCTTGTTTTGAATGTTGAAAGTGATAATGGATGCCTTCTTCCCAGCACAGGCGCTGAATGAAGTAGAGGTCTGATTCGTTGTACTGGACGCAGTAGTCACGGGCTGGATAGATCGACCCCAACTGAAACTGGTAAGCGTCGCTTTGGATACCGTGTTCTTCAAGAATCTGCGCGATGATCTGCGGGACGGTTTGCTGCTGGAATATTCGTTGGTTGGTACGGTGCGCCAGATAGGCTAACTGCGGGACCAGGGTAAGGCTGTAGCGGGTCAATCGCTTACCTGAGTCACCTTGCGAGATGCGGTAGACCTGTCCATGAATACCAGCGCCCTGGTCGTTGAAAGCCAGAAAGGCTTGCTTGTGCAAGAGGCTTGCGATGTCCAGATCGGGCCGTTCGCTGACCAGCTCCAGATCAAAGGAAAAGGGGGCGCTGATGGACTCCTGGCCAGTGAACGAAAGGACCTGAAGGTCGTGCTTGAAGTCATTGACGGTCAGGCTGAAATGCGTCTGTGGACTTGCATTGAACATCCAATGTCCCTTTTCCAATCATGTTGCGTGGCCCCACAGAGGGCAAAGGCCTCTGTGGGTATGCAGGAAGCAAAAACGCCTTCACGCTAACAAGCGAGGAAAAGAAAATAGTTGGGAGCTTTCCCAAAATACCGGTTGAATTGTCGCTATTCAGAATGAGTTGGATAAGGCATCGCCAGGTCGATCCGGTTATGGAGCGTTTCAAGCGGAGGTGCCGTTTAGCTGGGGCGATTTACGACGTTAAGTTCTTTCTCGGCCTGGGCAGCCAACAACACTTGGAATGCCCCGGGTTCTGGCTGCACTGGCCCGATCCGCCACGTTCAGGCACCTCTCACTGCTTTTTTCACCGCCACCCCGTTCTCCAACGCCGCGTAAACCGGCATGCTGCGCCACCCTGATCGCCAGGGCAGCAGGCCGCCCACCGGGGAATTTATGCCGGGATGGCGCGGTCTATGCTCGTCAGGGCGGGTGAACAGCAAAAGAGGACATGACAGATGCGGCGAGTGAGACAGAACCGCTGGGGGATGGGGCTGTTGGCCCTGTTGCTGTGTATTGCGCTGCCGGCCTTCGCGGCCCCGGCGCCCGGGCCGCAGAGTGTCGCCCGCAACCAGCTGCCGTTGCTGGCCGAGGGCGCAGATCTCGAGCAGCTCAACGACCGGCTCGAACTGATCCGCCAGAGCGTGTCGGCGAGCGGCAACGACGACCTGCTGTCGGACCTGCGCCAGGCCGCGCTGCAGGTGCAGAAGCAGGCCGACAGCCTGATCGCCCTGCGCGCCACCGACATCGAGCGCCTGGACGACCAGCTCAAGGTCCTGGGCCCGCCGCTGCCCGACGAAGCGCCCAGCCTGACCAGCCAGCGCCAGGTGCTGAGCGCGCAGAAAGACACCCTGCTCGACGAAGAACGCCAGGCCAACCTGCTCAGCCAGTCCGGCCGCGACCTTGCCGCGCAGATCATCAACCTGCGGCGCAGCCTGTTCAATTCGCAGATCAGCACCCGCTCGGCGAGCCCGCTCAGCCCGGCCTTCTGGTCCACGCTGATCCGCCCGACCGAGGATGACCTCGGGCGCCTCAACCGTCTTTCCGACGACGTCTGGACCGCGTTCGAGACGGCGCTGGCCCCCGGCAATCGCGGGCTGTTCATCACCACGCTGATCATCGCGGCGCTGATCTGGGTGGTCGGCCGGCGCCTGCTGGAACGCCTGGCGATCTGGTCGATGATCCGCTGGCTGCCCGAAGGCCGCCTGCGCCGCAGCGCCCTGGCGCTGACGGTCGGGCTGGCGACCATCGTCACCATCAACGCCGCCGCCTCGCTGTTGCGCTGGGGCCTGGTCAACAGCGCGACGCTGAGCGCCGATGTGCTCAACCTGATCGGCCAGTGGCTGACCCTGCTGATTTTCTGCTCCTTTATCGTCGGCCTCGGCCGGGCCATGTTGATGCTGTCGCGCCCGTCCTGGCGCCTGCCGCCGATTCCCGACCAGATCGCCACAGCCCTGGGGCCGTTCCCGCTGATCCTGGCGCTGGCCCTGCTGCTCACCGCCGGCGAGGAACGGATCAACAGCGTGATCGCCAGCAGCCTGGCCCTGACCGTGGCGGTCAACGGCCTGACGGCGCTGGTTACCGCGCTGATCTTTTTCTTCGCCCTGCTGCGCCATCGCCGCACCCGCCGGCGCTTCGAGCTGGAGCGCCCCGACGGCATCGCCGGGCTGCTGCCCTTCGTGGTGGCGGTGTGGGTGGCGGTGATCCTGCTGTCGCTGCTCAGCGGCTACCTGAGCCTGGCGTACTTCCTCACCGTCAAGCTGCTGTGGATCAGCGTGGTGACCACCAGCGCCTACCTGCTGATCGCCTGCTTTGGCGACCTCTGCGAAACCCTGCTGTCGCCCAAGCAGCCCGGCGGCCTGGCGCTGGCGGCGGCCCTGGGCCTGTCGCCGCGCCACCAGGCCCAGGCCACCACCGTGTTGGCCGGCATCGGCCGGACCCTGCTGCTGTTCACCGCGGCGCTGCTGGCCTTCATGCCGTCCGGGTCGAGCCCGGGGGAACTGCTGGAGGGCTTTACCCAGCTGGATGTCAGCGGCAAGTCCCTGGGCAACCTCAACATCGTGCCCCAGGACCTGCTGCTGGCGGCGGCGTTCCTGGTCGGCGGCATGTTCGCCGTGCGGGTGCTCAAGCGCTGGCTGAGCGAGCGGCTGCTGCCGGAAACCAACATGGACGCCGGCATGCGCGCCTCGCTGGTGACCCTGGTCGGCTACATCGGTTTTGTCCTGCTGGCGATCGTGGTGATGTCGACCCTGCGGATCAACCTGACCAACCTGACCTGGGTGGTCAGCGCCCTGTCGGTGGGTATCGGTTTCGGCCTGCAGGCCATCGTGCAGAACTTTATTTCCGGGCTGATCCTGCTCACCGAGCGGCCGGTCAAGGTCGGCGACTGGGTCAGCCTGGCCGGGGTCGAGGGCGATATCCGGCGGATCAACGTGCGCGCCACCGAGATCCAGATGTCCGACCGCTCCACGGTGATCGTGCCGAACTCACAGTTCATCTCGCAGAACGTGCGCAACGTGACCATGGACAACGCCCTGGGCGTGGTCGGCATCACCCTGACCCTGCCCCTGGAAACCGATGTGCTGCAGGTGCGCGAGCTGTTGCTGCAGGCCTATGCCGAACATGAGGCGATCCTCAAGGCGCCGGCGACCTCGGTGTCGTTCAAGGACCTGACCAGCAACGGCCTGATCATCAGCGTCAGCGGCTACGTCGGTAGCCCGCGCTCGGTGTCCGGCGCCCGCAGCGACCTGCTGTTCACCATCCTCGGGCGCTTGCGCGAAGTGGGCATCGCCCTGTCGTCGCCACAGAACCTGATGCTGATCAGCGACAGCCAGGACAAGGCGACGGGCGAACCACCGGCCGCGAACCCTTGAGTCCTGGGCTATCGTGACTGGATTCTGGCGACTTTTTTCAACCCGAACGACCGCTGTCATCGAGGATTCTGACGACAGCCCTGTTTCACTCCAGGCACGATAAGGAACATTGTGGACGCAAACCCCGACAGCAGCACCGAGGACGTTGCCCTGGAGTCGAAACGACTTCCCGTACTCGCGGTCACCATCGCCTTCCTGATGGTGGTCGCGGTTTCGATCCTCGGCATCTATGGCATCCAGGTCGTCAACAGCAAGGCCCATGAACTGGCGCAAGCCCGGCTGGTCTCCGGCAACCTGGCCTTGTCCATGGCCCAACAGGCGACCGATACCTTCGATGAAGCCAACCTGATCCTCGAAGAGCTGATCGAGCGCATCGACGACCTGTCGCCCCAGGCCCTGGAAAAAACCCAGAAGCTGATGAAAAAGCGCGTGTTCACCACCGAGCAGTTGCACGGCCTGTTCTTCTATGACCGGGAAGGCAACTGGGTGCTCACCTCGTTCGACTACAGGCCGCCAAAGGCGAACAACTCGGACCGCGACTACTTCAAGTTCCACCGCGAGAATGTAACCCTGTCCCCCAGGGTCGGAGCGGCCGTGCGCAGCAAGACCACGGGCGACTGGGTGATCCCGTTCTCGCGCCGGGTCAACGACGCCCAGGGCAACTTCAAGGGCGTGGTGCTGGCGACCATCAAGATGGACTACTTCGACACCTTCTTCGATCGTTTCAACATCGACGACAAGGGCGCGATCTTTCTCGCCCTGCCCCAGGGCACGATCATCGCCAGGCGGCCGTTCGACGAGAAGCTCATCGGTGCGTCCCTGGCCCGGGGCGAAATCTTCTCCGTGCATATACCCCGTGCCCCCGCCGACACGGTGATGGTCAAGTCGATCATCGACGGCGTCGACCGCCTGTTCGGCTACCGGGTGCTGTACAAGTACCCGCTGGTGGTGGCGGCGGCCAATTCCCAGGAGTCCATTCTCAGCAGCTGGCGCGCCGACACCTACAAGCTGACCGCCATGATCGCCGTGGTGCTGGCGATCAACCTGCTGATCGGCATCCTGCTGTTCAAGCAGGTGCGCAAGGGCCTGTTGGTGGAAAAGCACTTGAAGAAAGCCCGCTCGGTGCTGGAGACCCTGGTGTTGCAGGACGGCCTGACCGGCCTGGCCAACCGCCGCCACCTGGAGCGCAACCTGGAACTGGAGTGGCGGCGGGCGGCCCGGCAGCGCTCGTCGATCAGCCTGATCATGCTCGATATCGACCACTTCAAGAGCTTCAACGACCGCTATGGCCATGTGGCGGGCGACCATTGTATCTGCGCCGTCAGCCGGGCCATCAGCCAACACGTGCGCCGGCCCTCGGACCTGGCGGTGCGCTACGGTGGCGAAGAGTTCGCGATCCTGCTGCCGGACACCGAGCCTGGCGGTGCCTACGTGCTGGCCGAGAGCATCCGCCTGGCGGTGCAGGAACTGGCGATCGAACATGTCGACAACCCCGGCGGCGTCGTCACCATCAGCCTCGGCGTCTACACCTGCGTGCCCGCCTCCTCCGACTTCAAGAGCCTGTTGATGCAGGCCGACTCGGCGCTGTACATGGCCAAGCGCGCGGGACGCAACCAGACCGTACCAACCTCGTGAGGAGCTGCAAGCTACAAGCTGCAAGCTCTAAGCTTGCGGCTTGCAGCTTGTAGCTTGTAGCTGCCTCTCCCCCAGCAAGCGCACGAAGTGGGTCAGGCTGCGCGAGACCGTGCCGCGGCGCCAGATCAGCCAGGTCTGCAGGAAACGGAACGGCTGCGCCAGCTGCCAGATGCTCACCGTGCCGCAGCCCGGCATGCTTTCGAGCATGCTGCGCGGCATCAGCGCCAGGCCGGCGCCGGCACTGACGCAGGCCAGCATGCCGTGGTAGGACTCCATCTCGTGGATCTTGCCGGGTACCGCGGCATCCTCGCTGAACCAGCGCTCGAAGTGATGGCGGTACGAGCAATTGGCGCGAAAGGCGTAGATGCTCTCGCCGTTGACATCGCGCCCGCGGGTGATGGGCGCATGCCCCAACGGCGCGATGATGACCATTTCCTCGTCGAACACCGGCACCCCTTCCAGGCTCGGGTGCAGCACCGGGCCATCGACGAAGGCCGCCGTCAGGCGCCCGGACAGCACGCCATCGATCATGGTCCCGGAGGGGCCGGTGGACAGGTCCAGCTCGACCTTGACGTGCTTCTGGTTGTAGGCCGCCAGCAATGCCGGAATCCGCACCGCCGCCGTGCTCTCCAGGGAGCCCAGGGAAAACGGTCCTTGCGGTTCTTCCCCGGCCACCGTCAGCCGCGCTTCCTGCACCAGGTCGAGAATCCGCCGGGCGTAGTCGAGGAAACTCCAGCCGGCCGGCGACAGGCGCAGGCGGCTTTTCTCGCGGATAAACAGCTCCACGCCCAGGTCCTGCTCCAGCTGCTTGATCCGCGTGGTCAGGTTGGAAGGCACCCGATGGATGAGTTGCGCCGCCGCACTGATGCTGCCTTGCTCGGCCACCGCCTTGAAGATTTCCAGCTGCACCAGATCCATCTCATTCTCCAAACGTGAAAGATATGCTCTTTATTATTCAGTTTTCATAAGCCATGTACCAGCCTAACCTGCAGCCATTCCTCAGCCCACAGGACGCTGCCATGACCACGGTTTCCAGCCAGACCCACGCCCTTTCGATCAACCCCGCCACGGGCGAGCAGATCGCTCATTACCGCTATGAATCCGCCGAGGCGCTGGACGCCGCCCTCGCCCGCGCCGCCACTGCCGCCGCCCAATGGCGCCGCAGCAGCCTGGAACAGCGCTCGACCCTGCTGCTCGCCCTGGCCAAGGCCCTGCGCGACAACGGCGAGAACCTGGCCCGCAGCATCACCCTGGAAATGGGCAAGCCGATTGCCCAGGCCCGCGGCGAGATCGAGAAGTGCGCGCAGCTCTGCGAGTGGTACGCCGCCGAAGGTCCGGCGATGCTCGCCCCCGAGCCGGCCCCGGTGCCGAGCGGCAAGGCGCGCATCGAATACCGGCCGCTGGGCCCGATCCTCGCGGTGATGCCGTGGAACTTCCCGATCTGGCAGGTGCTGCGCGGCGCGGTGCCGGCGCTGATCGCCGGCAACACCTATGTGCTCAAGCATGCGCCGAACGTCATGGGCAGCGCCTACCTGCTGCTGGAAGCCTTCCAGCGCGCCGGTTTCCCGCAAGGCGTGTTCGAGGTGATCAACGTCACCCCGGAAGGCGTCTCCCGGGCCATCGCCGACCCCCGGATCGCCGCCGTGACCCTTACCGGCAGCGTGCGCGCCGGCATCGCCATCGGCGCCCAGGCCGGCGCGGCCCTGAAGAAATGCGTGCTCGAACTGGGCGGTTCCGACCCCTTTATCGTGCTCAACGACGCCGACCTGGATGCCGCCGTGCAAGCCGCGGTCATTGGCCGCTACCAGAACACCGGGCAGGTCTGCGCCGCCGCCAAGCGCCTGATCGTCGAGCAAGGGGTGGTCGAAGCCTTTACCGAGAAGTTCGTCGCCGCCACTCGCCAGTTGCAGGTGGGCGATCCGCTGGCCAATGACACCTATATCGGCCCGATGGCGCGTTTCGACCTGCGCGACGAGCTGGACGAGCAGGTGCAGGCCACCTTGAGCGAAGGCGCGACCCTGCTACTGGGCGGCGCCAAGGCCGAGGGCCCGGGCAACTTCTATCAGCCTACGGTGCTGGCTGGTGTCACCGACCGGATGACCTCGTTCAAGCAGGAGCTGTTCGGTCCGGTGGCCTCGATCATTACGGCGCGGGATGCGCAACACGCCCTGGAACTGGCCAACGACAGCGAGTTCGGCCTGGCCTCGACCATCTATACCCAGGACCTGGCCCTGGCCGAGCGCCTGACCGCCGAGCTGGAAACCGGCGGCGTGTTCATCAACGGCTATTGCGCCAGCGATCCACGGGTGACCTTCGGCGGCGTGAAGAAGAGTGGTTTCGGCCGCGAGCTGTCGCACTTCGGCGTCCGCGAATTCTGCAACGCGCAAACGGTGTGGCTGGACCGCAACTGATCCTCCCCCTTCCCACTGTAGGAGCGAGCTTGCTCGCGATGGACGTAAGAACGCCGCGTTTATCCAGGCAACACGCGGAATCGTTCACGACCATCGCGAGCAAGCTCGCTCCTACAGTCGATCTCCTGTTCTGCCACGGTCTGCGCAACGTCTCAGCGGCGGTCATCGGACAGTGGGGTCGGCTCGTTCGGTGCCGGCAGGTCAGGGTCCATCGGCCGCTCCCTGTCATCGTCACGCCGCTTATCGCGTTCGGCACCGCCGTTGACGTTGGGGTCGATCACCGGGTCGTGCCGACGGGCGGGTTGCAGTGGGTCGGGTTCAGGTGTACGGGGCTCGCTGGGGTCATGCATCGACGGGTTCATGGTGCACCTCACGGCAGGCCCGGTGAATCCGGGCCTTACTCCGTTAGGCACTGGACCGGACCATGGGGTGCGAGGCAATGGATGAGCGGTCGCCCGGCCTCCTGGCCAGGCATGCGCTCGGCGAAACTTTCGCCGCCGCCCGGGCTCAATCGTAGAGCCAGGTCACGCACCGTGGCCAAGACTGGGAGGCCGTCCGATGACCGAGCACATCGTGCATTTTCACTGCCAGATCGACCAGGGCACCACCGAACGCTTTCGCGACAGTTGCCTGGAAGCCATCGAGCAAGGCGCCACCTCGCTGCTGCTGAATCTGTCCACCACCGGCGGCAGCACCAACTTCGGCTTCACCCTCTACACCTTTCTCAAATCGCTGCCGGTGCCGCTGTGCGCGATCAACGCGGGCAACATCGAGTCGATGGGCATCATCATGTTTCTCGCCGCCAACCGACGCATCACCACGCCGCATTCGCGCTTTCTGATCCACCCGATGAACTGGTACTTCAGCCAGAGTTCGGTGGATCACCAGCGCCTGCGCGAATACCTCTCCAGCCTGGACAACGACCTGGCGCGCTACGTGAAAATCTACGAGCTGGAAACCGCCGACGCGGCGACCCAGCTGGACATCTTCAAATGCCTGTCGGCCGAAGAAAAGGTCATCGCCGCCCATGAGTCGCTGGCCTACGGCATCGCCCACGAGGTGCGCCAGGTGGTGTTCGCCGACGACGTCAAGCACTGGAAAGTCTCGGGCGGCTGACCCGGTTGCCCCGGGCGCCAAGGCCGCGCCGTCGCGGCGCGAGCCACGGTCTCAAGCGGTCTTTTCGTTGTCCTGTTCCGGGGTTTCGTTGCCCGGTTCGGTGGCGCCCGGTTCGGGCTCGGGGCGATTGGCCGGGCCCTTGGCGGGCTTTTTCTCATCCGCGGTCGCGGCCCGCCCGGGGTAGCCGGGCAACCCGTGGGCGTCCTGCGGTTCCAGCGGTTCGGGGGCACGCGTGCGATCGTTCTGCGGATCGTCGCGCGGATCAACGGGCTGGCGAGTCATAAGCACCTCCGTATCGCTCCGGGCGATATTGCCCTGTCCTTGTTCGATAGCGCCGCGGGCCGCGGGTGCGAAGCAATGGACGAATGGCCACGGCACCTGCCGTACGGCTCCCCGACGGAACGTCCGGGCCTGGCGGGCGTCTTCAGTTTGAAGGCCCGCTGCTGCGAGCTGGCGAGCGTTCCTGCCTAGTACGTCCGCGCTCATGAGGATCTGTCCATGCCTGTCGTCCCGAGCCCGTTCATGATCGCCGCGCCACTGGCCGGGCCCGCCCACGCTCGAGGCAGCCTCGCTGCGCGCGCCCCGAGGCGAGCATGACTTTCATTGCCTGGGTCGCGGTCCTGGGCGCGGTGCTGCTTATCCTCGCGCTGACCTCCTCCTACCTGCGCTGGATGCCCGTGACCACCTCGGTGGTCTGCCTGGCGCTGGGGATCGCCATCGGTCCCGCCGGCCTCGGCCTGCTGCAACTGGACATCCACCAGGCCGCGGGCTGGATGGAACACCTGACCGAAGTGGCGGTGCTGTTCTCGCTGTTCGTCAGCGGCCTCAAGCTCAGGTTGCCGCTCAGCAGCCGCAGCTGGCACATCGCCTTCGGCCTGGCCGGGCCGGTGATGCTGCTGTCGATCGCCGGGGTCGGCCTGCTGCTGCACTACGGGTTGCACATGCCCTGGGGGCCGTCGCTGCTGATCGGCGCGATCCTCGCCCCGACCGACCCGGTGCTGGCGACCCTGGTCCAGGTCAGCGACGCCAAGGACTACGACCGGGTGCGCTTCGGCCTGTCCGGCGAGGCCGGGCTGAACGACGGCGTGGCGTTTCCCTTCGTGATCCTCGGCCTGCTGCTGACCCGCCAGGGCGACGACCCCGGCGCCTGGCTCGGCGACTGGGTGGTAGTCAGCCTGCTCTGGGCGGTGCCCGCGGGGCTGCTCAGCGGCTACTGGATGGGCCGCGGCCTCGGCCACCTGACCCTGCACCAGCGGATCAAGTACGCCGACAGCACGGTCTCGCCGAACGACTACCTGACCTTCGCCCTGATCGCCCTGGCCTACGTGGTGGCGGAACTGATCCAGGGCTACGGTTTTCTCGCGGTGTTCGCCGCCGCCCTGGGTTTGCGCCAGGCCGAGGTGCATTCCAGCGACCATGCCCGGGCGCCGGCCGAACACCTGGTACAGCCGGTGGTCGGCCACCAGCATGTCGATCCGGCGCAGGCGGTGCATGGCGACGTCGAGGCCCTGCAGGAAAGCCAGGTCGCGGCGGGCATCATGCTCGGCGACATGCTGGCCTTCGGCGGCCTGGTGGAACGGGCCATGGAAGTGTTCCTGGTGACCCTGCTCGGCGTGGTGCTGATCGCCCATTGGGACTGGCATGCGCTGACCGTCGGCGCCCTGCTGTTCCTGCTGATCCGCCCGCTGAGCGTATTGCTGATCCCCTGGGGCCGCCTGCTCGACGGTCGCCAGCGCCTGCTGCTGGGCTGGTTCGGCATCCGCGGCATCGGCAGCCTCTATTACCTGTTCTATGCCCTCAACCACGACCTCCACCCGGCGCTGGCCGATGCCAGCGCCAACCTCACCCTGTCGGTGGTGGCCCTGAGCATCCTGGCCCACGGCCTCAGCACCCAACCGATGCTCGCCCGCTACGAGCACCATAAAAAACGCCGGCGAAGCTGACGGGCCATGGGCATGAACGCGCTGGCCGGGGCCGGAATGAATACGTCCCCTCGCGACCAATCCATTCGTCGTCCCGCAGGAAACTTTTTCAAACTTTCGTTTGCGCTTCGTTTCCCAATCTTGCGAGGTGTCAAATCGCTCACTACCGAGGATTGAAAAAATGGCTACCAGCGGAAAAAACCCACTCATGGGCAACAAGGACACTCAAAAACCCTCC
This sequence comes from Pseudomonas sp. T8, assembly GCF_024610635.1. Taxonomy (NCBI): domain Bacteria; kingdom Pseudomonadati; phylum Pseudomonadota; class Gammaproteobacteria; order Pseudomonadales; family Pseudomonadaceae; genus Pseudomonas; species Pseudomonas sp. T8. The sequence continues at coordinate 498,423 of NZ_CP102374.1, read as the reverse complement.
CCCGCCGGCAAGAAATCCGGTGGCCAGGGCTCGGGTGGCAACGTCCCCGCCGATCGGCAAAAAGCCCCTGACGCCGGCAAGAAAGGTGGCGCCCAAGGCTCCGGCGGCGGCACCCGCAAAGCCTGATGCCCATGGCCGGAGCGTTGTCCCTGACACGCTCCGGCTTTTGCACGAACAATCCTCTCACCGGCCTGTCCGGCCCGCTGATCGTCACGCGCGACACGCTATGCTTGCGCCACGGCAGAACCCCGTTAAAAAGCCTTGGATGAACAACAGCGGATGAAAATAGGCCTGATCTCCGACACCCACGGTTTGCTCCGTCCCGGCGCGCTGACGGCGCTGCAGGGCTGCGCGCATATCCTGCACGCCGGTGATATCGGCGACCCGCAGATACTCGCCACCCTCGGACACCTGGCGCCGGTGACCGCGGTGTTCGGCAATGTCGACCAACCCCATGCCTGGGCCCACGCCCTGCCCCATCACCTCACCGTGCAGCTCGATGGCGTCGAGCTGCTGCTCTGCCATGTCCTGGCCGACGTGCCGAAGCCCCTGCCGCCGGGCGTGCGGGTGGTGGTCAGCGGCCACTCCCATCAGCCGCGGCTGTTCTGGCAGGACGAGGTGCTGTACATCAACCCGGGCAGCGCCGGGCCGAGGCGCTTCAAGCTGCCGGTCAGCCTGGGGTATCTGACCATCGAGGCCGGTCGGGTCGAAGGCCACCTGATCGAACTGACGGTCTAGCGCCCCGGCGCCTGCCGGCCCGAGCATGACCGGCTATCGGAGCATGCCCATCGGCCGGGCTTTGCAGGGTCCACACTTAATCCAGCGATTGGCAGCGTTCATGACGAAAGCCGTGCGAAGCCACTAGGCCGGGCCGCGTTGCGCCCTCGAGCAGAAGATTCCGTACCCGGCCCCGCGCACCCGAGAAGGTGACGCGCAAGGATGGCCGAGGGCGCGCAATGCGCAGGAGAAAAGCGATGACCTTTTATGTCGTGGCTCGCCTCGACCAGCTGCCCGAAGACCGCGGCACCCGGGTCCAGGTCGGCGCCGAGGCCGTGCTGCTGATTCGCACCGGCGATCAGGTCCAGGCCTACCAGGCCGATTGCCCCCATGCCGGGGCGCCGCTGGAACAGGGCGCGGTGTATCAGGGGCAACTGATCTGCCCCTGGCACAAGGGCGCCTTTGCCTGCGCCAGCGGGCAAGTCTGCGAGCCGCCGCCCCTGGCGAGCCTCAAGCGCTACAAAATCGACATCCGCCATGACAACCGGGTCTGGGTTGCCGACCAGCCCATGACCGAGTCCGCCCCGCCACGGCAGGCCGACTCGCGCCGGCTGCTGGTGATCGGCGCTGGCGCCGCCGGGGCCGCCGCGGTGGCGACCCTGCGGGCCAAGGGCTTCGGCAGGAACCTGACCTGGATCGACAAGGAAGCGCGACCCGCCTATGACCGCACGGCCCTGAGCAAATACGTGCTGGCCGGCGAGATGCCGCCCGAAGAGGTTCCCGCCCTGCTCGAGCCGGAGTTCTATCGCAAGGCCGATATACGGGTGCTCAAGGCCGAGGTCCTGCGCCTCGACCCAGGGCGGCGGCAGATCCTCTTGGCCGACGGCCTGCGCCTGGACTACGACGCGGCGCTCCTGGCCACTGGCGCCGAACCGCGCCTGCCGGCCATCGAAGGGGCAGACCTGCCAGGGGTGTTCATGCTGCGCTCGCGCGAGGACGCCGCGCGCCTGCTGGAACAGGCCCGGCCCGGTAAGCGCGTGGCGATCATCGGCGACAGTTTCATCGGCCTGGAAGCCGCCTCGGCCCTGCGCAAACGCGGGCTGATGGTGCACCTGATCGGTCGCCACCAGGTGCCGCTGCAACGCCAGCTGGGAGAACGCATCGGCAGCGCCATACGGGCCCTGCATGAACAGCACGGGGTGATCTACTACGCCGGTTGCGAAGCCCGGGCCCTGGTCGGTGAAGGCCAGGTGCAACAGGTGGTCCTCGACAACGACCAGCGCATTGCCGTCGACCTGGTGCTGTTCGGCACCGGCGTCAGCCCTGCCACGGCCTTCGTCGAAGGCCTCGAGCGCGCCGAGGATGGTTCGCTCAAGGCCGATGCCGGCCTGGCGGTGGCCGATGGCCTGTGGGCCGCCGGCGACATCGTGAGCTTCCCCTGCGACGGCCGCACGCAGCGCATCGAACACTGGCGCGTGGCCCAGCAACAGGGCCAGCTCGCGGCGTGCAACATGCTCGGCGAACAGCTGAGTTTCAGCGTGGTGCCATTCTTCTGGACCTACTTCTACGACCAGACCTTCGAGGTGCTCGGCCACGCCCGCCGCTGGAACCAGATCGTCTTCGAGGGCGAGCCGGAGCAGTACCGCTTCATCGCCCTGCTGTGCTTCAACGAACAGGTGGAATCGGTGGTCGCCTGCGAGTACCCGCGGGCCATGGCGCTGCTGTCGCAGCGCATGCAACGGCCGCTGTCGCGCAGCGAGGCCCTGGAGCTGATCCATGGCACGCCGGAATGAAGTGGCTGGCGACCCAAACACGCGCTGCCGACAACCGCTCGGCAGCCCCATGGAACCCTGGGTAAAAGGCGACTTTCCAAATCCAGGCAAGGTCTCGATATCTCGGCCAGCGGCCGAGGCACCCAGGGCCAGGACAGCAACAGCGATGAATATCCATGTGCTCGGGTGTCTTGCCGTGGTCGGTCTTATGCAGGATTAAGGAGGACGATGCATCCATGAGCAGGACAGAACGATTCAACCGGGAGCTGGCGAATAACGCCCGGCTGTTTGCCGAAGCCGACCGCCTGGATATCCAGGCCTATGAGCTGCTTAACACCGACCATGTCGACGACGACCGCCTGGCCCTGTTCAGCCAAGCCAAGCAGTTGGCGAACGAAAAATACCTGGAAGCGCGCAACGACTGGCTGCGCATCAAGCAGTTGATGGACAGCGGCGACTGAAGCCAACAGCGCCGGCAGGAAGATTTTTGCGCTCGCTGCGCAACCGAGCGCAGCCTCGCAGGCTCGGCAGCGGCTACACAGACAACGCGGTTGCTGTAGCCGCTGCCGCAGGCTGCGATCGCGCTGGACGGCATTCCGACGTAGCGCTCGCAGAACCGGCACCACGATGGAGCTGATCAGGCCTCGAGCGGACGCTTGCGCAGTTGTTCCAGCAGGACCTGGAGTGGGTGCTGCAGGCCCTGCCCTTCCTGGCGCTTGACCTGGCTGCGGCAGGAATAACCGTCGGCCAGCAGCCGCCCGCCCTGGCCGTGGCGCGCCACCAGCGGCTGCCAGGACTGCTGGTAGATCACCTGCGAAGTCGCCAGGTTGCGGGTCTCGTGACCGTAGGTCCCGGACATGCCGCAGCAACCGCTGGCCAGCACCTGCAACTTCAAGCCCATGCGCGCGAACACCTGTTGCCACAGGCCGATGCTGCCCGGCTCGTTGGTCTTCTCGGTGCAGTGCGCAAGGAACTGGTACGGCTCGGCCTCGGCGGTCGGGCCCGCTTCAGCCGATGCCTCACTCGGTACTGCAGGCAGCACCCGGGCCAGCCATTCCTGCGGCAACAGCACCTCGGGCGCCTGAGCCGCACCCAGGGTCTTGCGGTATTCCTGGCGGTAGACCAGGGTCATCGCCGGGTCGAGGCCGACCAGGGGCACGCCGCTGGCCTGCAGTTTCAGCAGCGACTGCGCGTTGTAGCGCGCGGCCCGGGCAAAGGCGCCGAGGAAACCCTGGACCTGCAAGGGCTTGCCATTGGCGGCGAACGGCGCGAGGTAGATCTGGAAACCCAGGCGCTCGATCAGCTCCAGCCACTCGGCCGCCAACGGCGTCTCGAAGAACCGGGTAAAGGCGTCCTGCACCAGGATCACGCTGCGCTGGCGCTGCTCTTCGGACAGCGTCGCCAGTTCTGCGGCGTTGGCCATGCGCACATTGCGCCGGCGGCACACCGCCTGGTAATCCAGGGTGCTGAGCAACGGGCTGTCGACCATGCCCGCCAGGTGCTTGAGGGCACGGCTGACCGGCGCCGCGCTGATCAGCGCGTTGTACAGCCGTGGCAGGCGCGCCAGATAAGGCACGCTGAACTCCAGGGAGCCGATCAGGTAATCCTTCAGCGGGCGCAGGTAGCGGCCGTGGTACAGCTCGAGGAAGCGCGAGCGGAACTCCGGCACATTGACCTTGACCGGGCACTGCCCCGCGCAGGACTTGCACGCCAGGCAACCGGCCATGGCGTCGTACACCTCATGGGAGAAGTCCTCGCGCCCGCCCAGCCGCGCCGCGCTGTTGTAGATGCGCCGGGCCAGGTTGGAAAGCCGCGCGCCACCGCCGTTCAGCACATCCACCCCCTGCTCGCCCTGCAACCGCAGCCACTCACGGATCAGCGAGGCACGGCCCTTGGGCGAATGAATGCGGTTGCGGGTGGCCTTCCACGACGGGCACATGGCGTCGTCCGGGTCGAAGTTGTAGCAGGCGCCGTTGCCGTTGCAATGCAGGGCGCTGTCGTAGCTCTGCCAGACGCGCTCGTCGATGGTGCGGTCGAGCTCGCCGCGCAGCACCACTTCGTCGACCCGGGTCAGGCGCGCCTCCGGCACCGAGGCCGGGGTGGCGATCTTGCCGGGGTTGAGCTGGTTGAACGGGTCGAACGCGGCCTTCAGCGCCTGCAGCGACGGATAGAGTTCGCCGAAATAGTCCGGCACGTACTGCGAGCGCAGGCCCTTGCCATGCTCGCCCCACAACAGGCCACCGTGCTTGTGGGTCAGCGCCGCCACCGCATCGGAGATCGGCCGGATCAAGGCCGCCTGTTCCGGGTCCTTCATGTCGAGGATCGGCCGCACGTGCAGCACGCCGGCGTCGACATGACCGAACATGCCGTATTGCAGGCCATAACCATCGAGCAGCGCGCGGAATTCGAGGATGTAGTCCGCCAGGTTCTCCGGCGGCACCGCGGTGTCTTCGACAAAGGGCTGTGGCCGCGCTTCGCCCTGGACGTTACCCAACAGGCCGACCGCGCGCTTGCGCATGGCGTACACCTGGTTGACCGCCTGGGCGCCGATGGCCAGTGTATGGCCGAGGCGCACCACCGAGCTGTCCTGCTGCAGGTGCCGGACAAAGGCATCGACCCGCTGCTCCAGCTCTTCCTGGTCGTCGCCGCTGAACTCGATCAGGTTGATGCCCAGGGTCGGGGTGTCCGCCTGCTCCGGGAAATACCGCGCCACGCCGTGCCAGACAATGTCCTGCATGGCCAGCATCAACACCTTGGAATCCACCGTCTCGATCGACAGCGGTTTCAGCGCCATCAAGGCCTTGGCGTCGCGCAGCGCATCCATGAAGCCGGCGTAGCGCACGTTGACCAGGATCGAGTGCCGGGGAATCGGCAGCACATTCAGCCGCGCCTCGACGATAAAGCCCAGGGAGCCTTCGGAACCGCAGAGCACGCTGTTGAGGTTGAACTGCTCCGGACTCTCGCGCAGGTGCGCCAGGTCATAACCGGTCAGGCAGCGATTGAGCTTGGGAAAGATCACCTCGATCAGCTCGGCCTGGTGGTCGGCGATGTCCTGGGCACAGCGGTAGACCTCGCCGATGCGGTCGGTCCGCGCCGCCTCGTCGGTCAATTGCCGGTTGTCGATGGGCGCGCTGTCCAGGCGGCTGCCGCCCAGCAGCACGGTGCTCAGCGCCAGTACGTGGTCGCGGGTCTTGCCGTAGGTGCAACTGCCCTGCCCGCTGGCGTCGGTGTTGATCATGCCGCCGACGGTGGCGCGGTTGGAGGTCGACAGCTCCGGGGCGAAGAACAGGCCGTGGGGCTTGAGGGCGGCGTTCAGCTGGTCCTTGACCACCCCGCTCTGCACCCGCACCCAGCGCTCCTCGACGTTGATCTCGAGGATCTGGTTCATGTGCCGCGACAGGTCGACCACGATGCCGTCGGTCAGCGACTGGCCGTTGGTGCCGGTGCCGCCGCCACGAGGGGTCAGCACCACCGCGCGGTGTTCCGGGCTCGCCGCCAGCCGGGCCAGACGCTCGACGTCCGCCACATCCCGGGGAAAGACCGCGGCTTGCGGCAGCCGCTGGTAGATCGAGTTGTCGGTGGCCAGCACCGTGCGCAGGCCCAGGTCACGGGCGATCTCGCCACGAAAACCGTCGGCGGCCAGTGCGTCGAGGAAAGCCTGGTAGTGGGCCAGCGGGTCGCGTTCGGGGGCAAGCAGAGCAATCATCAAAAAGGCTTCCAGGCAGAGAAAAGGCGCAGCGGTGCATGCAAAACACGTATGCTTGCACGCAGCCCGAGGGGCGGCGGCCAGCCGAAAAAGCCTATTTTCCTGAAGCCTTGCCCCGCGGGCAAATGTATTTCATGTGCTTTTTTCATGAGTTTTATGAATGAACCCCAGACGTCTCACTCCGTCGATGTCGGTGCTGGTAGCCTTCGAGGCCGCGGCGCGGCATGGCAGCTTCACCAAGGCCGCCGAAGAACTGGCACTGACCCAGAGCGCCGTCAGCCGCCAGGTCCAGGCCCTGGAGTCGCTGCTGGAAGTGCCGCTGTTCAGCCGTGACGGCCGGCATATCGAGCTGACCGCCGCCGGCGCCCTGTATCACCACGAACTGGCAGCGGCCCTGGCGCGGATCCGCAACGCCACCTTGCAGACCATCGCCCACAAGGCTGGCGGCGGCCCGCTGCACCTGGCGGTGCTGCCGACCTTCGGCTCGAAATGGCTGCTGCCGCGCATGCATGACTTTTACGCCAGCCATCCGGGCACCCTGGTGCATATCCATTCGCGGATCGTCACCAGCGACCTGTCGAAGGACACCGCCGACATGCACGCGATCATCTGCGCCGGCACCGGCCACTGGCCCGGCTACGAGGCCCATCGGCTGCTGTCGGAAAAGCTCACGGTGGTGGCCAGCCCCAAGGCCCTGCCCGAGCACGGCTCGATGTCCGTCGGCGACGTGGCGCAACAGTTGCTGCTGAACGTGGTGTCGCGTCCCGACGCCTGGCCCGAGTGGTTCGAGCAGAACGGCCTGCATCCGCGGGCGATGCGCATGGGCCCGGGGTTCGAGCTGACCGCGCACCTGATCCAGGCGGTGGTCGCCGGCATCGGCATCGGCCTGGTGCCGCGCATCCTGGTGCAGGACGAGATCCAGAGCGGCGAGCTGGTGGCACTGTTCGAGCCGGTGGACAGCGGTCGCAGCTATTACCTGGCCTACCCCAGCCGCTATCAGCACCTGCCATCGTTGCAGGCGTTCAGCCGCTGGCTGCTGTCGATCCCCTTTCCCGACAGCTGACAGTCGCCTCGCTCAGTCGTACTCGGCCTCCTCATGCTCGCCGAGCAGGCGCCGCTGGCGCGCCGAGGCCGCCGCCAGCACCTCGGGGTTGAAACACCAGTGCAGATAGGGCGAAAACTTCTGCGCCACCATGCGCCGGCCATAGTGCACCTGCAGCAGGTAACGGATGCGTTCGGCGCTGCTGTTCTCGCTGCCGGCATGCCACAGCTCGCTGCGAAACATCAGCGCGTCGCCGGCCTGGCACAGCACGGCCTGGGCCGTTCGGCCATGCCAATGTTCCTCGCCGGCCCGTGGCAGCCGCCCGGCGCGATGACTGCCCGGCACCACGCGGGTCGGGCACAGGTCCTGGTCGATATCGTCGAGGTACAGGTGGCAGGTACAGATCTGCATCGGCAGCTCGAATGCCGGATCGCTGAGCAGGCTGCGGGGCAATTGCATCGCCAGGTAATCCAGGTGCAGCCCCATCCCTTGAAAGCCCGGATGACAGCGCCAGGCGGTCTGGCCGATGACATGGCAATCGTCGCCCAACGCCGCCTCGGCCAGCTCGATCACCCCCGGCAGATCGAGAAACGGCAGCCACAGCGGGTCGCGGTTGAACACGCATTTGTAGTGTTCGAGCAAGCCGCTGTAGTCCCAATGCTGGGGCTTGAGGCCGTCGATGGCGTAGCGCAGCAGCTGGATCTGCAACCCGTCGAGCACGCCGGGCAGCAGCACGAACCCCTCGCTGTGCAATGCCCGCAGACGCTCGGCGGTCAGTGCTGGCGGGGGCTGGACGTGGGTCATGGCGGCTAGTCGATGGGGCCGATATTGATCAGCCGATCGCTGCCCAACCCCGGCACCCTGGCCAGCACCCCGACCGGCGTCGCGGCGGAAAACTCGATGACATAACCCATGCCACTGCCGTCCTCCTCCATGGCCACGACCCAGCGCGCCACTTCGTCGGGGTTCAAGCTCAGCGCCTGCGCCACCCGGCGCTGGCGGCGCTCCTCGAGGGTTTCGTCGAGAAAGTAGTCGTTCATCTGGCGCAACCTCCGGCGGATGGCAACCCAGCCGGGCCTGGCAAGGCCCTCACAACAGCTATTAATCCATTCTCGGCAAAAGTCGAATTCAGCTCGGCGCGCCGTGACGAACGGCAGGCTTTATCGCCAATTCCGGACGGCCGGTTTTATCCGCGGCCCACAAGCGAGTTTTCTTTCAAGCGTTTCAGAAAGGGCCTAGAGCGCCGCGCCTGGGCGGCCCCCTAGCATGGGTGGCTGATCCAGACAGCGAAGCCGCCGATGCGTTTACCGACATGCGTTTACTGAAAAGCTCCGCCCCCGAGGCACGGCATGCGCAAAGTGCCCATGACGCCGAAACCCGGGTGCGCATGGCGCTGCAACGCAACAGATCGAGCATCGAAGGGTTGGAGGAGCTGCTGCGCGAGCACTACACGGTCAACAGCGACCGGGACATTCTTGCCGCCGTCAGAAACGGCGACTGGGTGCTGGTCACCGACAGTTCCGCCGCGACAACCAGCGGCAGCCTGCTCTGCCCCGTCCCTGAAGCGGACCCGGTCTACCTTCGGCCAGACCCCTGGCCCGATCCCGTTCCCCGCACCGACCTGGTCTTCGCCAAGTCCATCAGCAGCGTCCCTTGGGGCACCACCCAGGCCGGCACCGCCAGCGAGCCCGCGGGCAATTTCGGCAAGACCATGCTCATGGCATCCTCGGCGACCGAGGTCGGGCTCGGCAGGGTCGCCGGCGAGCTGCTCCTCAGGAGTTTCGCCTGGTCACTGCAGATGGCCGGCACCGCGGCCAGGACAGTCAGCGGCCCGGCGGGCCAGGTACTGCTCCTGGCCATGACCCCGACCCGACTCGGCGACGATTCCTTCTACAGCGAAGAACAACTGCGCGAGCTGCGCGCCGCCACCACCCGGGTGCGCTTCCAGTTCCGCCGCGACAGCCAGGGCGTGCTGCAAATCCACGGCATCCACACCAGCGCCCAATCGGGCCAGGACCGCGTCCCGGTGATCAAGGCCCGCTGGAACGCCGACAAAAACGCCATGCAGGCCCACCTCGGCACGCTCACCATCACCTGGACACCGCACAACGGCCCCGTCATCACCGCCCCGACACCCTACCCGGGGGTGACCGACGAACTGGCCAACATCATGGTCCACCCCATCGCCGAAGGCGGCGACAGCCAACTCCAGGGCGCGCCCCTCGACGAGTTCAAGGTCGAAGACTGCATCATCACCTTCCCGGCGGACAGCGGCATTCGCTCGTTGTACCTGGTCTTCGCCAAGCCCATGGTCAACCCGCTGGAAGTCGGCCCGGCGAATGATCTTTCCAGTAGAAGCGCCAAGGATGGGTTGGATATTGATCACATACCGTCGCAAGCGGCGTTGAGAGTTTTCTTGAAAGCAAATAATCCTCGTATAACCGAGGGACAGCTAAACGCCGCCCTGCGAAAGGCTCCAAGCATTGCAATTCCACGCAAAGTGCACCAAAAGTACAGCGAGACATATGGCGGCAGAAACACAAAGCTCCAGCAGTCCAAGGATGCCGCCGACCTGCGTGAGGCGGTGGACACTAATCTAGATACCCTCAAACCCTTCTTGCTAGAAGAAGGCCTCACCGACGAGCAGATCGAAAAGGCGCGAACCGACCTGCATAACCTCCATCAGGAACAAGGCTGGTATTGAAATGAACGCCGCAATGATTGATGACCTGGTTAAAAGCCTTGGCCGCACCTATCCCCAAATGATTGCCTCCGGGATGTATCTTCCCGGCGAACCTCCAAAAGGTATGTTCGAGGATGTCGATACCATGGCCATGTGGCCTGAGGCAGGTATTGAGCTTGAGTTCTGGGCCAGCACTCAGCGCTTTGAGGCTTTGTATATCTCCCTGCAGAAGAGCTTCCCCGAGGAGTCAATCTACAAAGGAAGCCTGCCCTGCCAACTCATGCCGAGGATGAGCCAAGCTTGGGTTAGATCCCAGTTTGGTTCGCCATTGGAATCAGGCGCACCTTATAGAATCCCGGTACTAGGCATGACAGGTGGCTGGGATGTTTATCGCCTCCCCGGCGTTCCGAAAAGTACTCAAGTAGCGTTCAAGTACAACGTTGAGATGGACGTGGAGATGGTGGTGTTCGAGTTGAACGAAAAATCACGCGCTTAGTTCTACTGGAACAGCACGGCTATAGATATGAACGCCGCCATGATTGATGAACTGGTTAAACGTCTCGGACGTACTTACCCCGAAATGATCGCTTTAGGGATGTATCTTTCAGGTGGTCCACCTAAAGGTATTTTCGAGGACAGTGACACCTTAGCAATGTCACCTGAGCTCGGAATCGAATTAGGTTTTTGGGCTGAGAGTCAACGCTTTGAAATTCTGTTCATCAGCTTGCTGGAAAGCTTCCAAGGGAAGCCGCTCTACAAGGGAAACCTACCTTACCAACTTAAAAACCGGATGAGTCAGGAGTGGATACGGTCCCGCTATGGAGAACCATTGGAATCAAAAGCACCTTTCAAAATGCCCATACGGGGCATGACCGGGGGGTGGGACATTTATCGTTTTCCGGGCATCCCCAAAGGAACGCAGGCGGTTTTTAAATACAGCGCCGAAATGGAGGTTGAAACGATAGTGTTCGAGCTGAACGAAAGATCACACGCTTAAATGATCGATGACTTGGTTAAAAGCCTTGGCCGCACCTATCCGGAGCTGATTGCCTCTGGAATGTACCTTCCCGGAGGACCGCCAAAAGGTATCTTCGACGACAGCGATACCTTATCGATGGCCCCTGAATCGGGTCTCGAAATGGGGTTCTGGGCCAGCAATCTACGGTTTGAAACTCTCTTTATCAGCTTGCTCGAAAGCTTCGAGGGAGAATCCACTTACAAGGGAAAACTGCCCTACGAACTTGAAAGTCGAATGAGCCAACAGTGGGTGCGATCCCGATACGGAGAGCCTTTTACATCCCGAGCTCCCTTCAAAATGCCCATTAGAGGTATGACAGGTGGGTCTGATACCTATCGTTTTTCGAGCATACCTAAAGGGACTCAGGTGGTTTTCAAATACAACGCCGATCTGGACGTGGAAATGGTGGTGTTCAGATTGATCGAGAAATCACGTGCTTAGTTCTGCTGAAATAAGGCTGGTATTGATATGAACTCAGCAATGATCGATGACCTAGTTAAAAGCCTCGGGCGTACCTATCCCGCACTGGTTGCCTCTGAGATACATCTCCCCAGCGGTCCGCCAACAGGCATTTTCGAGGACAGCGACACCTTATCTATGTCGCCTGAACCGGGTATTGAGCTGGGATTCTGGGCCAGCAATCAGCGGTTTGAAGATCTGTTCATCACTTTCCTGGAAACCTTTCCCGGAAGGCCCACCTACAAAGGAGGGCTTCCCTATCAGCTCAAAACAAAAATGAACCAGAGCTGGGCTAGATCCCAATACGGCGAGCCCTTGGAATCAAAAGGTCCATACAAAACTCCTGTGCGTGGGCTGGTAGGCGGGTGGGAAACCTATCGTTTTCCAGGCATGTCCAAAAACATCAATGTGTTGTTCAAGTACACCGTTGAGATGGAAGTGGAAGGAATTGTGTTCAGGCTGAACGAAACATCACACGCTGGCATATGAACGTCGCAACGATTGATGATCTGATTAAAGCGCTCGGGAGCACTTATCCCGAGTTGATTGCCTCCGGAGTACACCTTCCCGGCGGCCCACCAAAGGGCATCTTCGAGGACAGCGATACCATAGCCATGTCACCAAAAGCAGGTATCGAGCTTGAGTTTTGGGCGGGTAGCCAGCGTTTTGAAGCCTTATATATCGCCTTGCTAAAGCGCTTTCCAGAACAATCAACCTACGAGGGAAAACTGCCCTACCACCTCGAAACCAAGATGAATCAGAAATGGGTCAGATCCCATCACGGCGAACCTCTGGAGTCAGGAGCCCCCTATAGAATCCCGGTGCTGGGCATGACTGGCGGCTGGGATACTTATCGTTTTGCAGGTTTCCCCAAACATATCCATGTTCGGTTCAAGTACACCGTCGACAGGGAAGTGGAAGGGATAGTGTTCAGGCTTAACGAAAAATCCCACGCTTAATTTTACGGGCACAGCTGTCAGGAATATGAACGCCGCAATGATCGATGACCTGATTAAAAGTATGGGGAGGACCTACTCCGAGTTGATCGCATCTGGAATGTATCTCCCTGACGGGCCACCAAAAGGTATGTTCGAGGGCGATGAGACCTCGTTCACGTCACCTGCAGCCGGAATAGATTTGGGGTTTTCAAGCACTCAGCACTTTGACTCTCTCTGTATCTATTTGCATAAGACTTCCGACGACGACTCAATTTACGAGAATGGATTGCCGTACCAGCTTCAACGTCGAATGAACCAAGCTTGGGTAAGGTCCCATTACGGAGAGCCTTTGGAGTCAAAAGCACCTCTCAAAATGCCGGTACTCGGAATGACTGGTGGCTGGGATACTTATCACCTTCCCGGCACGGCCAAAAACATTACAGCCGTATTCCAGTACAACACTGAAATGAACGTGGAAGGGATCGTCTTCAGACTAAACCAGGAACCCCTTCTCTGACCTCGATTCAATCCCCGCGAATATAGTGCTCCAACTGCCGAATCAGATCCGCTTGTTCGACAATCGCTTCCTTCACCAGATCGCCAATCGACAGCAAGCCGATCAGTTGCTCGCCTTCCAGCACCGGCAGGTGGCGCAGGTGGCTGTCGGTCATCACGGCCATGCAGCGTTCGATGCTGTGCTGGCTGTCGGCGGTAATCACCGGGGCGCTCATGATGGCGCGGACTGGGGTGCCTACCGATGAGCGGCCTTGCAGTACTACCTTGCGGGCGTAGTCGCGTTCGCTGATGACGCCGACCACCTGGCCGGCTTCTATCACCGGCAGTGCGCCGACATTTTTCTGCGCCATCATTTGCAGTGCTTCGAGCACCATCTGGTCCGGGCCGATGCTGTGCACCTGGCGGTGTTCCACGGCCTTCAACTTCAGCAACTGAGCAGCGGTTTTCATGGGCGTCTCCGATACTTGGGCAACAGGGGTTCCGGCCCCGCGCCACGAGGCGCGGAGTCAGGCATGGATCTGGATTGGCTAAGGCGTGCGGCTTAGCGCACGCCGATTTCCACCACGTCGCCGCGCAGCCGCGCCGGCCATGTGCGCAGGCGTTGCTCCGGGTATTCCAGGCAGGTGCCGTCGGCCAGGCGGAAGTGCTGCTTGTACAAAGGCGAAGCAATCACCAACTCGTCCTTGATGCAGCCCACCAGGCCACGGCCGATCACGTTGGCGCCGGACTGCGGGTCATGGTTGTCGATGGCGTAGAGGGTCTGCTGCACGGCGTCCGGCAGGTAGATCAGCGCCACCTGGGCACCGTCGTGCCAGACCACCACGCCGCTGTGGCTGACCAGGTCCTGGCGGCTGCACACCGCCTGCCACTGCACGCCGGGCTGCTCGGCGAATCCGCTTTCGATAGGTTGCAGGCTTGGCGACAGGCTCATCAGAGCACCTCCTCGGTGACAGGGATCAGGTTGAGTTCGGCGGCCATGATCGGCCGGCGCTGGCCGCGTTCCTGGACAAAGTGAATGTCCGGGTCGGGGCGCTGGTCGTTGACGAAGGTGCGGAAGCGCTTGAGTTTTTCCGGGTCCTTGAGGGCGTTGGCCCATTCGCATTCGTAGCGGTCCACCACCAGTTGCATCTGCGCTTCCAACTCGGCGCCCAGCCCCAGGCTGTCGTCGATCACCACCGCCTTGAGGTAATCCAGGCCGCCTTCCAGGCTTTCGCGCCAGACCGAGGTGCGTTGCAGGCGGTCGGCGGTGCGGATGTAGAACATCAGGAAGCGGTCGATGTAGCGAATCAGGGTCTGGTCGTCGAGGTCGGTGGCGAACAGCTCGGCGTGGCGCGGACGCATGCCGCCGTTGCCGCAGACGTACAGGTTCCAGCCCTTCTCGGTGGCGATCACGCCGACGTCCTTGCTCTGCGCCTCGGCGCATTCGCGGGTGCAGCCGGACACCGCGAACTTCAGCTTGTGCGGCGAACGCAGGCCCTTGTAGCGGTCCTCGATCTCCAGGGCCATGCGCACGCTGTCCTGCACGCCGTAGCGGCACCAGGTACTGCCCACGCAGGACTTCACGGTGCGGGTCGACTTGCCGTAGGCATGCCCGGTCTCGAAACCGGCGGCGATCAGCTCGGCCCAGATGTCCGGCAGCTGGTGCAGCTGGGCGCCGAACAGGTCGATGCGCTGGCCGCCGGTGATCTTGGTGTAGAGCTCGTATTTCTTCGCCACCTGGCCGATCACGATCAGTTTGTCGGCGGTGATTTCGCCACCGGCGATCCGCGGCACCACCGAGTAGGTGCCGTTCTTCTGCATGTTGGCCATGAAGGTGTCGTTGGTGTCCTGCAGCGGCACCAGGGAGCGGTCCATGATCGGCTGGTTCCAGCACGAGGCGAGGATCGAGCCGATTGCCGGCTTGCAGATATCGCAGCCGACGTGGCCACGGCCATGCTTGGCGAGCATCTCGTCGAAACTGAGGATGCCCTCGACCCGCACCAGCGCGTACAGCTCCTGGCGGGTGTAGGCAAAGTGCTCGCACAGGCTTTTGTCGACGCTGACGCCGCGTGCGATCAGTTCGTGCTCGAACACCTGCTTGAGCAGGCCGGCGCAACCGCCGCAACCGGTGCAGGCCTTGGTCTGCGCCTTGAGCTGGCCGAGCTCGGAACAGCCACCGTCGATGGCCGAGCAGATCGCGCCCTTGGTCACGTTATGGCAGGAGCAGACCGTGGCCGACTCGGGCAAGGCGCCCGGGCCGAGGGTCGGCGCGCCGGCGCTGGACGGCAGGATCAGGCCGGCCGGTTCGGCGGGCAAGGCGATGCCGTTCTGCATGTATTGCAGCAAGGTGTCGTAGTAGCTGTTGTCGCCCACCAGCACCGCACCGAGCACCTGCTTGCCGCTGGCATCCACCACCAGGCGCCGGTAGCTGGCCGTGGCTTCGTCGATGAACTGGTAGCTGCGCGCGCCCGGGGTCAGGCCCTGGGCGTCGCCGATGGAACCGACATCGACCCCCAGCAGCTTGAGCTTGGTCGACATGTCCGCGCCCATGAAAGGCTCGCCAGGCTCGCCGCACAGTTGGGCGGCGACGCTGCGGGCCATCTGGTAACCCGGGGCCACCAGGCCGAAGATGCTGCCGTTCCAGCTGGCGCACTCGCCGATCGCGTAGATATGCGGGTCGCCGCTCAGGCACTGGTTATCCACCACCACGCCGCCGCGCGGGCCGATCTCCAGGGCGCAATCGCGGGCCAGGGCGTCCTGGGCGCGAATGCCCGCGGAGAACACAATCAGGTCGGTTTCGAGGAAGTCGTCGCCGGCGAAGTTCATCCGGTAGCGGTACTGCTCGCCGGCGCTGATCGACTGGGTGCCCTTGCCCAGATGCACGCCGACGCCCAGGGCTTCGATCCGCGCCTTCAACGCACGGCCGCCCTGCTCGTCCAGCTGCACCGGCATCAGCCGCGGCGCGAACTCCACCACATGGGCTTCCAGGCCCAGGCTCTTCAAGGCGTTGGCCGCCTCCAGGCCGAGCAGCCCGCCGCCCACCACCACGCCGCGCCGGGCATTGGCGGCCGCGGCGCGGATGCCGTCGAGGTCTTCCAGGGTGCGATAGACCAGGCGCGAGTCGCCCTCGGCGCCCTCGATCGGCGGCACGAAAGGATAGGAACCGGTGGCCAGCACCAGCTTGTCGTAGTGCACCGGGCCGGCGGCGGTGAGTACCTGGCGATTGGCGCGGTCGATGCGCAGCACCGCCACCCCCAGGTGCAGGGTCAGGCCCGGGGTCTGGTACAGCGCAGCGTCGCCCAGGGCCAGGGATTCGGCGTCGCGACCGGTGAAATACTCGGACAGGTGCACCCGGTCGTAGGCGCGCATCGGCTCTTCGCTGAAGACATGCAGGCGGTACTGCTCGAGGGCGCCGCGCGCCACCAGCTGTTCGACGCAATGATGCCCGACCATGCCGTTGCCGATCACGATCAGGGTTTTGTGTGTGTTCAAAGGGGCAACAATGGCATTCATAAATAGCACCCGACCCAAGCCAATCACGGTTTTTTTAAAGCAAAAAAAAGCGCCTGAAACCTCACGGTTTCAGGCGCCTTTGCCTGTTATTTGCGGTGTGCGATCGGGCTGCTGTGCCTGATTCACCGAGTGCCCATGGCCTGTTGGCCGATCGATCCGCGTTGACCGATGGGGCGGCCCGCCCGCGACATGCGCGGTGGGGCGTTATCGGCTGTCTTGCAGCCTTTGTGCCAGGCTGCGCCGCACGCCTTGAAACGCCATGCTGGCGGGCTTGCGCGGCCATTCTGCAAGGCTCCCGGATAGCCTGCCCTGGGCCAGGAATCGCCTTAGCCTGGTGCAAGGTCGGGTCGGCGACGCCTTATAAAAGTGCAAATCCACCGCCCCGCCCCAACTCAGCCAATAGAAGCCAGACGCTGCAAGAACGCCGCGCGCCGCTCGCGATCCAGCGCCTCCTTGGCCAGCAACTCCGGCAATAACGCCTCGGCCCGTTGCCCGTCGAGAATGAACACCCCGTCATCGTCGCCGATGGCGATATCCCCCGGGTTGACCCGCACCCCGGCCACTTCGATGGGCAGGTTGACCTCCCCTTGCTGGCCGATGCCGCGGGTGGTGTAGGCGCTGACGCCACGGCTGAACACCGGCAGGCGATGCTCGCGCAGGGCGGCGACATCGGTGACCGCGCCCTCCACCACCACCCCGGAAAGGCCCTTGATCAACCCGGCCAGGGTCCGCAGTTCGCCCCAGCAGGCGCACTCCTGGTCGCCCACGCACTGGATCACCAGCACATCCCCCGGTTCGCTGAGCAGCAGCGCATCGCGCAGGATGGCGCCATCCGGGGCGAAGACCTTGACCGTGACCACATTGCCGAGCATGCGCAGGCCGTCGAACAGCGGGCGGATACCGCGCAGGTAACCCTCGTCGCCAAAGTGGCCAAGGGTCGAAGGCGCGATGCCGCGGTAATGCTCGAGCAAGGCAGCACTGGCGGGTGGTTGGCGCGGAGCGATCATCGGCATTTCCTCGGGCGCAGCAGCGGGCAGGTGGAGCAGTATTCGGCGGGCTCAGTGGCCTCGTAATAGAAGCAGCAGGTGCGGCGAAAGCGGATGCTCTTACCCTCCTCCAACTGCGTCGGCGGGCGGCGGAAGTGCCGCAGTGGGTTGTAGTCC
This sequence comes from Pseudomonas sp. T8, assembly GCF_024610635.1. Classification (NCBI taxonomy): domain Bacteria; kingdom Pseudomonadati; phylum Pseudomonadota; class Gammaproteobacteria; order Pseudomonadales; family Pseudomonadaceae; genus Pseudomonas; species Pseudomonas sp. T8. The sequence continues at coordinate 480,917 of NZ_CP102374.1, read as the reverse complement.
AGGCCGAACAGCGGCGGTGCGGCCTCGTGCAGCAGCCAGTCGAAGTCCGCCTCATGACGCAGGCGGATCAGCGGGTCCTCGACCTTGCTCATGCGTTTTTCGTACAGCGAATAGACCCGTACCGCGGTGTTTTCCCAGAGGATGCGCCGGGAAATGCCGCTGACCCGGTTGAAGGTCTGCCACAGCGGCGCCAGCACTCCGGCGAACAACGACTCGACAATGGACGCGCGCCAGGTTTCGCGTTCGCCCGCGGCATAAACCTGCGGAGCCCGGTCCGGCAGCGGCATCGACGAAGTCCAGAGGCCGTCGTCGTGGCCGTACTCGATCACGCAATCGTCCAGGGACAGCAGCAGGCCCTGGTCGCACACCGACATGGCGTACAGGCAGGCGCCGGTGGCGAGGAAGGAAAAACGCTTGGCCAGCAGCGAGGCGGTGATCCCTCGGGTCGGCGAACCGATCACCGGCCCCAGCTGGTCGAGTAGCGCGATACAGGTTTCATCGTCAAGCAAGGCCCGGGCACTGAGGGAGCGCTGCCGGTCGCGTTGCGCCATGGGTTTCAGGCGCAGCGGCCCGGATAGCACGCTCCAGTCTTGCGCGTTGAAGGCGGCTTGCAGGTTCATTGCGGCAGTTCCCGGCCAAAGGGAATGCACAGCGGCGTGCCGAAAAACGGATCGGGGATGATCCGGCAATTGAGGTCGAACACCTGCTTGACCAGTTCCTCGGTCAGAATCTCTGCCGGCAGGCCCTGGGCGAACGCTGTGCGCTGGTGCACCGCCACCATATGGTCGGCGTAGCGGCAGGCCAGGTTGAGGTCGTGCAGGACCATGACGATGGTCTTGTTTTCCTGGCGATTGAGCTCGCGCAACAGGTCCAGGACCTCGATCTGGTGCGCCAGGTCGAGAAAGGTGGTGGGCTCGTCGAGCAGCACGATCTCGGTGTCCTGGGCCAGGGTCATGGCGATCCACACCCGCTGGCGCTGGCCGCCGGACAAGGCGTCCACCGGCCGCTCCGCCAGGGCCTGCACGCCGGTCTGCAACAGGGCGCGCTCGACCATGGCTTCATCCTGGGCCGACCATTGCTGCATCCAGTTCTGGTAGGGATAACGCCCCAGGGCCACCAGCTGGCGCACGGTGATGCCTTCGGGGGCGCTGGGCATCTGCGGCAGGATCGCCAGTTCCCGCGCCACCGCCGCGGTGGATTTGCGCTGGATATCCTCGCCATTGAGGATCACCGAGCCCTGCTGCGGCTTGAGCAGCCGCGCCAGGGATTTGAGCAGGGTGCTCTTGCCGCAGCCGTTGCTGCCGATCAGCACCGACACCTGGCCCGCCGGCAGTTGCAGGTCCAGCCCGTCGATAATCACCTGGCGCTGATAGCCCAGGGTCAGTTGCTGGGTTGCCATCGAGGACATCGGGAATTCCTTAGTGCCGCTGGTTGATCAAAAGATAAAGAAAGAACGGCGTGCCCAGCACCGCGACGAAGATCCCCGCCGGCAGATCCAGGGGCAGGAACAGGGTGCGCCCGATCAGGTCGGCGAGCATCACCAGGTTGGCGCCGACCAGCGCCGCCATCACCGCTTGCCCGGCGAAACCCGGGGCCACCAGGCGCTTGGCGATATGCGGCGCAATCAGCCCGACAAAGGCAATCGCCCCGCCCCAGGCCACCGCCGCCCCGGCCAGGGCCACGCTCACCAGCAGCAGGCCGGCGCGCAGCCACTGTACCCGCACGCCGATGCCCTGGGCCAAGGCGTCGTCCAGTTGTTGCACCCGCACCTGGCGCGCCAGCCACACCAGCAACGGCAGGATCGCCAGCAGCCAGCCGCCCAGGGCCCGCGGCTCCGGCCAGCTGGCGCCGTAGACGCTGCCGGTGAGCCAGACATAGGCCGACAAGGTGGTGGTCAGCGGGCTGAACACCAGGACAAAGGTGGTCACCGCCGCCAGCAGCGCCGACACGCCGACGCCGATCAGCACCAGGCGCAGCGGCGAGGTGCCCTGCTTCCAGGCCAGCAGGTAAATGGCCAGGGCCGCCAGCCCGGCGCCGAGCATCGCCGCCAGTGGCAAAAACTGCGGGCCCAGCAGCAGGGAAAAGAACGACAGGTACAGCACCGCCGCGGCACTGGCGCCGCTGGTGATGCCCAGCAGATCGGGGGACGCCAGCGGGTTGCGGATGATGCTCTGCAAAATCAGGCCGGACACCGCCAGCGCCGCGCCGACCAGGGCTGCCAGCAGCAGGCGCGGCAGGCGCAGTTGCTCGACGATAAACAGCAGGCGCTCGTCGCCGCCGTGCCACAGCAACTCCAGCACGGTCAGCGGCGACAGCTTGAGTTTGCCCAGGGACAAGGCGCCGAGCATCACCAGCGCCGTCGCCAGCAGCGCCAGCGACAGCCGCCACAGGGTCGCCAGGTCGATGCGCCGCGAGAAACCGGCGGTGCGCAGGGTCAGAGTCTTACTCATAACGACCTCCACGGCGCGCCAGGAAAATAAAGAACGGTGCGCCGAACAACGCGGTCATCACCCCCACCGGCACCTCCTGCGGCAGGATCACCAGGCGCCCCAGGGTGTCGGCCAGCAGCAGGAGGATCGCTCCCAGCACCGCGCACCCCGGCAGCAACCAGCGGTGGTCGATGGACAGGCCCTTGCGCACCATGTGCGGCACCAGCAGGCCGATGAAACCGATGCTGCCCGCCAGCGCCACCGCACTGCCCGCCAGGCCGATGATCAGCACGCTCATCAGCCAGCGGATCAACCCGGTGCGCTGCCCGAGGCCGATGGCGATGGCTTCGCCGGCGTTGAGCACATTGACCTGCCCGGCCAGCAGCAACGCCCCCAACAAGGCCAGCAACACGCCCAGCAGCAGCGGCGCGGCCAGCGCCAGGTCGCGCTCGGACAACGACCCGGCGAGCCAGAACAGCACGGTGTCCAGCCCCTCCTCGTTGACCACCAGCAACGCCTGGCTGAAGGCGGAAAACAACGCGGTGATCGCTGCCCCGGCCAGGACAATGCGCAGCGGATTGAGGCTGCCCTGCCCGCGATTGCCGATCAGCCACACCAGGCTGCCGGCCAGCGCGGCGCCGATAAAGGCGCACCACAACCACTGGCTCATGGACGACAAGGCAAACAGCGACGAGCAGAGGATGATCGCAAAGGTCGCCCCGGCGTTCACCCCGAACAGCCCCGGCGATGCCAGCGGGTTGCGGGTCAGCGCCTGCATCAGCGCCCCCGCCACCGCCAGGCTCGCGCCCACGGCGACAGCCATCAGGGTGCGCGCCAAGCGGCTGCTGAAGATCAACTGCTGGCCGGCGCTCAGGCTGTCCGGTTGCAGCAGGCCCTTGAGCAGTTGCGACGGCTCGATCCAGGTCGCCCCGGCCGCCAGGCTCAGGCCGGCGCACAGCAGCAGGACGACACACGCCAGGCCGAGTTTCAGGCCACGGCTCATGAAGACGCCACCAGGCGGGCAATGTCGTCGAGCATCAGGTTGGCGCCGAGTATCCCGCCGGAGAAACTCCAGGCGATGCCATCGACCCGCCATACCTGCTGCTGTTGTACGGCGCGCAGCTGTTGCCAGAACGGGTAATGCACCAGCCGTTCATAGTTGTGCTGCACCGCCTGGCTGTCTCGCTGGAATACAAAAAACAGGTCGGCATCGACCACGGGCAAGTTCTCTTTGCTGGTGAGTTTGATATAGGTGCCGCGGGACTCGCGGGCGACCGGGTTCCAGGCGAAGCCCAGCTCCGTCAGCACCGAGCCGGCGAAACTGCTCGGCAGGTAACTGCGGATATGGTCTTCGCGCACGTCCAGCACCGACACCGTAGGCGGCCAGCGCCCGGCGAAATTTGCCTGCAACTGCTCGCGCAAGCGCGCCACCCGCTGCTGCCATTGCCCCAGCAGGCTGCTGGCCTGCTGTTGCCGGTTCAGGGCCGCGCCCATCAGCGCCAGGGTGCGCTTGAACTCGAAGACTTCCTCGAGCATCAGCACCGTGCCCATGCGCTCCAGCAGCGGCGCGATACGCTGGTGGCGAAAGCGCGAGGCGACGATCACGTCCGGCTCCAGCAGCACGATGTCCTCCAGGCTGGGCTGGGTTTCCAAGCCGACATGAGGAACATTCGCCAGCGCCGGGCGCAGGTAACGGAAGGTCGGTTTTTCGCTCGACGACTCCACCACGCCGCAAGGCGTCACGCCCAACGCCACGGCGCTGTCGGTGGCGCCCTGGAACAGGGTGACCAGGCGCAACGGCTCGGCGCGGGCGATCCGGGGCAATGCCAGCAGCCCCAGGGACAGGCGCAACAGCGTGCGCCTGCAAGGATGGAGCAGCGGATCAGGCATCGGCGGCCAACCGCTGGAACGGGTTGACCACTTCGCCCTTGCCGAACGGCATGCTGCCCGGGCCGCCGGCGCGTTCGATCATCGGCGTCAGCAGCAGCTTCTGCGGCCAGCGCGGCGCTTCGAACAGCTGGTGCCTGATCATCGCCCGCGCCTCGTCGTCGAAGTCGATGCTCTGCAGCAGCCCGTCCAGTACCTGGCGCAAGGTGCTCCACAGTGCAGTCGCCGGCAAGGTGTAGACTTGGGCCAGGGTGTCGATGATCGCCCGCACGTTGACCTGGATCGCCAGGGTCTGCAGCCAGAACAGCAGGTCTTCGGGACGCTGGTGATACAGGGTGTTGGCGTGGCCTTTCTTGATCCGATATTCCGGGTCGGCCATGCCGTTACGCTCCAGCCACGGCACGAAGATGCGCAGCGAATCGTGGTCGCGCAGCAGCAGGCCCTGGGCCTGGCCGGCCTTCCACACCAGCACCGCGTTCTGTCCGTGCACCTCGCCGAGCATGCCGAGGCGGAACATCCGCAGGTTGACGTCGAAGAAGCGCTGGCACAGCTCGCTGAACAGGGTCAGCACCGAAGCCTGGGTCGCCGGCAGTTCGCGGTACTGCAGCCACTCATCGAAGAAGTGCCGGTTGCTGCCGGGCAATGGCGTGCCCAGGGCGGCCATCGGCAGCAGGCGGCAGTCCGGGTCGTCGAGCAAGGCTTGCGGGTAACCGCGGACCATCGCCGACAGGTGCCGCGGCGCCTCGTCGAACAGGGTTGCCTGGGGCGGCATAAAGGCCCACCACTTGCTCTCGTCGCACAGGTGCAGGCTCTGCTCCAGCACCGGGTCGAGGCGCCGTACCTGATGCAGCAAGGCCTCGCTGAGGCCGCCATTGATCATCTTCACCGCCGGCAGGTAACGCGAGGCGCCCAGGGAGTAGATGGCCATGGGCAGCTTCAGGTAGTCGGCGCTGGCGAAACAAGGGGTCATCGAGCGCAGCGACGAAGTAGCGAACACCGTGGCTTCGCTGAAGTCCAGGCGCTGGCAGTCGCCACGGGCGAAGGCATCGCCCAGTTGCGCCTGCAACACATGCTCGAACTGCCACGGGTGCACCGGCAAGGCTACGTGGCTGTCACCAATGCCGCGCTCGCGCAGCTCCTCGGCCAGGCGCGCCTGCAAGGCTTCGGGCAACAGGTAGCGTGCCGGGTAGACCTGCTCCAGGTCCGTCACGCCCTCGCCGCCTTGCAGCAGGTCCTTGCGCACCGCCACCCAGTTCAGCGCCACCGGCTGGGCGAACTCGGCCTGGTACTGCTGGTATTCGGCCTGCAGCAAACCCTGCTTGGCCTTGGCCAGCGGGTGGTACGGACGATCGCGCAGCGAAGCCCACTGTTCCATGGTGCGCAAGAAGGTGGCGCCGTCCTGGGCCATCAGGCCCTGGTGGTCGACCCGGTGCTCCAGGGACAAGGCGGTCTGCCAGACGCTGGTATGCAGCACTTCGAGGAACAGCGTCAGGCCTTTTTCATTGTCCTGGAAACGCGGGCCCATGCCGGTGAATACCCGGCGCATGAAGTCCACCGGCCCCAAGGCGGTCCAGCGCTGCTCCTGGCGGGCCAGCACCTGCGTGCCCGGGACCTTCTCCCACTGCTGGGTGATGCCCGGGCGCAGGGCGATGCTGATAAAGCGCTGCTCCTGGGCGTCGCAGCACCATTCCCAGATCCGTTGCCGGGCATCCGCACCTTCAAGGGCTGGCGCTTCAAGGGTTGAGGCTTCAAGGGCTGGCGCTTCAGGATGGGCCTGGCGCCATTGGCTGGCCGTCAGCAGCGGCAAGGGTTCGCGGCCAAAGAAGTCTTCGGCCAGCAGGCAATCGATCAGGTCCTGCATCACCAGTTCGGCGGCCATGGTTGTGAAGTTCATCGGATCAGTTTCCTTCTAGAGAAAGGGTGGCCAACCTGGCCTGGAGAGCACGAAAGGCAATGCCGCGTTCGTCGCCGAGGACAAAGGCGCGGACCCCGCGCTCGCGCCAGCGGCCCAGGTCACCGGCCTGCCGGGGGATCGCGCAGTACGGCACGCCGGCATGGTCCGCCGCCTGCCAGGCATCGAGCAGGGCCTGCTGGACCGCCGGCTGGTCGATCTGCCAGGGCGTGCCGAGGGATTGCGAGAGGTCGGCCGCGCCTTCGAAAATCATGTCCAGGCCCGGCACCGCGGCGATTTGCGCGGCGTTGCGCACGCCGGCGGCGCTTTCGATCATCGCCACCAGCATGATCTGTTCGTTAGCCTCGGCCACGTACTGCGCCAGGCTGTGCTTGCCGAAACTGCCAGGGCGCCCGGCGTTGAGGCTGCGCTGGCCCAGCGGGTGGTATTTGCAGGCGGCAATCGCCGCCTGCAACTGCTCGGCGGATTCGATCATCGGCAGCACGATGCCCTGGGCACCGCCGTCGAGCAGGCGCAGCAGGGTCTTCGGATTGAGATCGGCGACCCGCACCAGCGGCGTCAGCTCGTAGGCCTCTGCCGTGCGGATCATGTGCTCGACGGTTTCCGGATTGATCAGCACGTGCTCCATGTCGATGATCACGAAGTCGAACCCGGCCTCGGCGATCAGTTCGATGGCCGCCGGCGCCGGGATCGAGCTGATCAGCCCGTACACCGCCTGCCCGGCCGTCAGTTTGCGTTTCAGCTGGTTGCTTCTCAGCATGCTTGCGGCCTGTAGGCGTGGAGTGGATTGGGCACCGACTTGAAGCGCCGTTCAGCGTCGCCCAGCAGGCGGCGCTTGGTCAGCTCTTCCACCTCGTAGCTCGGCGCGAACACGTCGAACAGGCCGAAACGGTCGCGGTGCTGGGGATGGGCGTTCTGGTAGTCAAGAATTACGTCGGCGGTCATCTGCCAGAACTGGCCTTCGTCGAGCTGGTAGTGCTGGCGCAGGAAGATCGCCATCTCCGCCAGGCAGATGAAGAAGAAGCAGTCGCAGGAGAAATCGCGCACCGCGTTGACGTCGTCGGTGAGGATGAAAGAGTTGCGGTTGAGCTTGGCGTGGCTGGCCGGCAGCGGCACCAGCTCCGGGCACAGCTCGGGACGCGCCAGGTGCGCCGGCGAGTAACGCACGCCGTCGTGGAAGTCCTTGAGGGCGATGCGCTGCGGCCAGCCCTGTTTGACGATCAGCACGATGTTCTGGCCGTGGGACTCCATGCCGATGCCTTCGGCGTAGAGCATGTGGATGATCGGCGGCACCGTCACCTGCAGCAGCTGGCGGGTCCAGGCCTGCAAGCCGTACTGGCGGATCCAGGCATCGATGAACGGCTGCTGCGGCCCCGTGCCGTAGCGGTTCTCCACATGGCTCAGGCCGTTGAACGGCACGGCCTGCTCGTCGGCCTTCAGGTACTGATGGATGCTTTCGCGCCAGATCGCCCCCAGGGTGCCGTAGGCCTGGGGCCCGCGGGACTCAGGGAGGTGCTGGTAGTCGAAGCTGACCCCGGCCACTTCGCCGAGGATCACGAAATCCAGCTGGCGCGCGGTGCTGTCGCTGGCGATCAGCTGTTGCAGCCAGTCGGTGATGATCGGCCCGTTCATCACTGTGTGCCGGGCCAGGATGCGTGTGCTGGAGGTGTTGGTCATGCTCATCGCCAGCTTGACGTAGGGCCGCTGCTTGGCCGTGGCGTTGGCCAGGGTGCGGATCGACTGCTGGGCCTTGTACTGGTCGTCCGAGGTGCCGAGGTAGATCAGCTCGCCGCTGAGCAGCTCCGGGTAGAAGGTCGAGACAATCAGGTTTTCCCACTGCCACGGGTGCACCGGCAGCAGTTGGTAGTCGTCCAGCGCCCGGCCCTGGCTGGCCAGTTGTCGCTCGACCTGCTGCCAGCGTTCGGCGCCCAGCTCCTGGCGGATAAAGGCCGGGAAATCGAGTTTTTGCGAATGCTTGAGCGAGGCCCGGTTGCGCGCCACCGCCAGCCAGACCACGGCGATCGGCGTGGCGAATTCCGGGCCGTAGGCCTGGTTGTCCGCCAGGGAGAAACCGATGCGCGACTTGTAGCACGGGTGGTAGCTGTGGGCGTCCATGAAGTGCTGCTCCAGGGCGTCCACGTCCAGCTGGTGGGCCGGCTTTTCGGCCTGGTACCCCTGGCTGCGGGCTTGCAGGTCCTTGAGCTGGGTCTGCTCCAGTTCCTGGATGAAACGCCCCAGGTGCGGGCTGTCCTGGTAGTCGCCGAGCAGCTCGGCCAGGGCCTGGTGCAGGTTCGGCACGCTGCGCTGGCCGCGGCTGTCGAGGCGCTCCAGGCTGGCGGAATCGAGGCGGATCAAATCGAAGCTGGCGCTGAGCAGGCCGTTGCAGTGGTATTCCACCCGCTCCTGGCGGCCATCGACGCCGAGCACCACAAAACGCCGCTGGCCGCCGTCCAGCGGCTGGCTGTCGAACGCCAGCACGCCTTCGTACAGCAGGGTCTGCAACAGCTGGCCGACCACCCGCTGCTGCACTTTTTCGTCGATACGCCCATCCACCCTGGCCAGCCAGGCGCCGGGGCCGGAATGCTGGCTTGAGGTTGTCGAGATTGCAGTCGCCATGTTCATACCTTGTGCAAAGAAGGGTTAACGGTGTTCGAGCGCGCCGGGCACTGCCTCGGCGGTCTCGTCGGAAAGGGGAAAACGCCAGGCACAGGGCAGTGCCAGCAGGATCAGCAGGCCGGTGACCACGAACACTTCGCTGATGGCTCCGGACATGCCCGCCTGCTGGGCCTGCACGCCGCCGTCGACCAGACGGAACTCCAGCCACAGCGAGGCGATGACGATGGCCAGGGACGACACCAGGCGCCGCGAGATGTTGTTCATCGCCGCGCCCTGGGTGACCATCGGCTCGGGCAAGGCATTCAGCCCGGCGGTGGTCACCGGCATGTAGGACAGGCCCAGGCCGGCGCCGCGCAGCATCATCAGCACGAACACCAGGCCGATCGCCGCATCGGCCCGGAGCAGGCCCAGGGCCAGGGTCGACAGGCCGGTCAGCAGCAGGCCGATCGACACCACCAGCCGCGGCCCGTGGCGATCCAGGGCGCTGCCGCCCATGCGCCCGAACAGGCTGGCGAACACCGCGGTGCACAGCAGCGCCAGGCCGGTCCAGAGGGCGCTGTAGCCAAGCACCGTCTGCACCAGCAACGGCAGCAGCACCAGGCACTCGAACATGCCCACCGACTGCACCACGGCGATGATCACGCTCAGGCGATAACCGCGCAGGGCGAAGATTCGCAGGTTGAGCAACGGCGCCTCGCGGCGCAGCTCCAGGCGCACGAAGGCCACCAGGCACAGCAGCGCCACCAGCAGCATCCCCAGGTTTAACGGGTCCACCAGCCCGGCGGCGTGGTGCAGGCGGCTGATGGCGATCATCAGCAGGCCGATGCCCGAGGCGATCAGCAGGTAGCCGGCCAGGTCGAACGGCTTGCGCTCGGCCGGCTCGGCAGCCGGCAGGACCGCGAGGCCCATCAGCAGCGCGACGACGCCGATCGGCACGTTCATCAAAAACAGCGAGCGCCAGCTGAACCACTCCAGCAGCAGGCTGCCGCACAGCGGGCCCACCGCCGGCGCGAGCATCACCGCCGCGCCCCACAGGCCGGTGACCCGGCCGCGCTCGTCCTTGGCGTACACCGAGAAGATGATCGCCAGGGACAGCGGGATCATCAGGCCGCTGGCGATCCCCTGCACCACCCGCGCGGTGATCACCAGGGCAATCGAATCGGCCAATGCACCGAGCAGCGAACCGCCGATGAACAGCGCCACGCCCCACAGGTACAGGCGCCGGCGGCCCAGGCGTTGGCTGAGGAAACTGGTGAGCGGCATGGTCATGCCCATGCTGGTCATGAAGGCCGCGACTATCCAGGTGGCCATCAGCGGGCCGATGGCGAACGCCTCCATGAACGCCGGCAGCGCCGGGTTCAGCGAGCTGTTGTTGAGGCTGACGGTCAGGGTGCCGAGCAGCACGTTGACCACTACCCAGCTACGCGGTGCGTTGAAGCTCACAGCGCGGCTCCTTCGAGCAATTCACCCTGGCGCAGGAAGTGCTGCGCCGGCCGTGGATGACAGAGGAAATCGGCGTGGGAAATGTTGTAGCCATAGGCCCCGGCCATGGGCAGCACCAGCAGGTCGCCGACGCTGACGCCCTTGAGCGGCTGGGAGCGGCTCAGCACATCCTTGGGCGTGCACAGCTGACCGACCACGGTCCAGGCCTGCTCCGCCGTGTGCGCCGGCTGCGGCGTGCGCGGCAGGTGAATCAGCGGGTGGTTATGGCTCTGCGCCGCGGGCAGGCGGAACTGGTGGGTGCCGCCCCGGCATACCAGAAAGTGCTCGCCATGGCTGGTCTTGGTGTCCAGCACCTCGATCACGTAGTAACCGCAGAAGGCACTGATAAAGCGCCCCGGCTCGAAGCGCAAGATCGGTGCCTGATCGCCCTGCTCCCCTAGCCGGCGTTCCAGGTAGCGGCACAGGCGCTGCCAGTCGAATTGCTGGCCACTGAGGTAATCGACGCCGATGCCGCCGCCGACATTCAGGTGGGTCAGTTGCTCGGGGTGCGCCGCCAGGGCCTTCCACAGCGGCCAGCGTTGCAGATAGAAATCCAGCAACTGCTCATGGCGCTCCACCGACTGCTGGTGGGACATGGCGTGCACATGGAAACCCTTGAGGCGCAGATGGCTGGCCCGCTCAACTCTTTGCACGGCCTCGGCCAGTTCCGCCTCGTCGATGCCGAACGGCGTGGCGGTGCCGGCCATGGCCAGCCGGCTCGACTGGTTCTGCGGCAACTGCGGGTTGATGCGGATGAATACCGCTTGCACCCGCCCGGCTTCCACGGCCAGGCGTTGCAGGCGCTCGATCTCGTTGAGGCTTTCCAGGTGCACCGCTTCCACCTGATGGGCCAGGGCCGCGCGCAGGTCGGAGTCGAGCTTGCCGGGGCCGGAAAACACATAGGGCTTGCGGGTCGGACAGGCCACCACCCGCTCGATCTCGCCGCCCGAGGAAATCTCGAAGCCCGTGACCAGTGGGGCCAGCGCCGCCAGCACCGGCGCCTCGCTGTTGGCCTTGATCGCGTAATACAGCTCGACCCCGGCCGGCAACGCCGCCATCACCTGGCGCACATGGGCCTGCAAGGTATCCAGATCGTAGATAAAGGCCGCCAGCGGGTCGGCACTGCCGGCCCGGGCCTGGTCGATGGCGCGCAGGACTGCCTGGGACAACTCAGCCATAACGGGCCTCCTCGCTCCACGGCGAACTCAGGTTGACGTAGCCGGCCTGGCGATCGGCCTTGGCGGCCAGGCGCACCTTGAGGTTGGTCTTGCAGGCGATCGGCTGGCCGGCGATCAGCGCGTCCAGCTCCGGCGCCGGGCGCACCAGCTCGTCGCGGATGCGCCGCAACTGCTGCTCGACCCGTTGCCACATCCGCGGCGCCAGGTGCGGGCGTTCCCAGCTCAGGGCCAGCACCGCTTCCGACAGGTTGTTGATCAGCAGGCAGTAGGTAATGCGGCTCCAGCCCTGCTCGCGGGAATACAGCAGCGACTGGCGCACCCGCGGGTGCAGGCCGACCTCGATCTGCGCCATGCCCAGCTCATCGGTGAGCTTGACCCCCTCGAAGTCCCGCAGCAGCAGCTGTTGCGGCTGGCCCTGGTCGTGGATCAGCACGCTGTTCTGCAGGTGCGGCTCCATCACCACGCCGTGGTTGAAGAACAGCGCCAGCACCGGCCGCAGCAGCAGCGCCTGGTACTGGTCGAACCAGTCCACCAGTTGTTCGTCCGCCAGTGGCTGGGCGTTGAAGCCTTGCAGGAAGTCATGCACCAGCGGCCGCGAATGGATGTCGCGGGCAAACAGGGTGCCGGCCATCACGCTGCGCTCGGCGCCGGCGCGGCGGCAGAAGTTCTCCCGCAGGATCGCCCCGGTCTGTTCGCGGAACCAGTGGGCATCGGCTTCGCTGGCGTGCAGCGGCGCCCAGCTCATGGAACCCGGCTCGGCCACCGCCGACAGCCCGCCCAAGGTTTCGGCCTGGGTCCGCTGCAGGCGCTGGAACAGCTGGTCGATGATCAGCGTGCTTTCCAGCTCGTACCAGGCGTTCTTGCGCACGCAATTGGTGATGCGCACGTTCAGCGAGCCCTTGATGAAAAAGTCGTGGTCCTCGATGTACCAGGTGCGCATCGATGCCGTCGGGCTGGCGAGCGGCCCGGTGGCCCCATGGTCGACCACCTCGCCCAGCTCCAGCAGGCGCTGCACCCGGCGGTCCTGCATGAACAGCTCGGCCTGCACCGGGTGCATGCAGATCATCGCGTGCCCCGGGCGCGCCCGGCCCTGGTCGGCGAAACCGGCCATCACCTGCTCCTCACTGAGGCCGCTGGCGGTCACCCGCAAACCCTGGCGCGGCACTTCGAACAGGTGCAGCGCGGTCTCGGCCTGGAACTCCGGGGCGTAGGTTTCCTGGGCCAGGTGCGCCGGCCACAGCCGCGCCTTGGGCGCCGGGTGGTTGGGGTGGCCGAACCACAGACCCTGCTCGCTGGCCAGGTAGCCACTGAGCGGCGCCGGGCCCTGGCCGTCCATGTTGTGGGCAACGATGGCGGCGGTCAGCAATTGGCTTTGCAGCACCTGGTCCAGCAGCTCATCGTTGCTGGCCCGGGTCATGTGTTCGCAGGCGCCGAGCAGTTGCTCGACGAACTCGGCAAAGGCCAGGCAGCGCCAGGTCTCGCCCTCGCGCCGGGCATACACATCCGACAGGTAACGATGGCTGCCCAGGTGGTCGCGGCGATCGACCATAACGAAGAACTGCTGCTGGTTGGGCAGGTCGATGGTCAGCGGGATGCCCTTCCATTCCAGGCCGTCCAGGTAACTGCCGGGGGCAATGCCCTGCATCTGCGTCGGCCAGCTGTAACTGAGGCAGTTTTCCGGCAAGGCGAACTCTTTGATCAGGCAATTGAGCAAGGCGCGTGTGGTCGCCAGTTCACTGACCATCTTCGATAAAACATGCTTTGATAAAACATCGCGATCTGAATAATTCATAGGTGCTCCACAGTAGCCCGTGCGGTCACTGGCTGCGTAATGTCGCGGCAAATGGTTAGTTGCTCTTCGGCCACACTGAAAAGCCGACAGATACCCGTCGGACGAAATCGTCCGCTTACACTTTCAAATAAAACTTTTCATCTGACAGTTTTCTGCCAGGAACTTAAAGTGTGAAAAACGACACACTTTTATCGACTTCGGTTAATCCCCGAAACAGCCCTTCAAGAACGGCTCTGCAATAAAGCGTCCGCCACCGCGCGGGTAAAACGCTGGATAACCTGCTGGCACTGTTCGTCGTCGATGACCAGCGGCGGCAACAGGCGAATCACGTTGCCCCGGCGTCCGCCGCGCTCCAGCAGCAGGCCCTGTTTGAAGCAGTGCTGCTGGATGGCCACGGCCAGGCTCGGGTCCGACGGGAAATGCCCGTGGCGGTCGGCCGGCTGGCGCTCGTCGACGATCTCGATGCCCAGCATCAGGCCGCGCCCGCGCACCTGGCCCAGGGCCGGATAGCTCGGCTGCAAGGCCATCAATTGCTCCTTGAGCCACTGCCCGCGGCGCTCGGCCAGGGCCGCGATGTTCTGCTCGCGCAGCACCTGCAGGGTCGCCAGGCCCGCGGCCATGGCCATCTGGTTGCCGCGGAAGGTGCCGGCGTGGTTGCCCGGCTCCCAGGCATCGAACTCGCGCTTGATGCCCAGCACCGCCATCGGCAGGCCGCCGCCCACCGCCTTGGACATGACGATCATGTCCGGCTCGATGCCGGCGTGCTCGAAGGCGAACATCTTGCCGGTGCGGGCAAAACCGGCCTGCACTTCGTCGAGGATCAGCACGATGCCGTGCTTGCGGGTCACCTCGCGGATCGCCCGCAGCCAGCTGGCCGGCGCGCAGTTGACCCCGCCCTCGCCCTGCACGGCCTCGAGAATCACCGCCGCCGGCAAGGACACGCCGCTTTCCACGTCCTCGATGAACTGGCTGAAGTAATGGGTCAGCGCCTCGACCCCGGCTTCGCCGCCGATGCCCAGCGGACAACGGTATTCGTGGGGGTACGGCATGAACTGGACCCCCGGCATCAGGCCGGCGATGGCGTTCTTCGGCGCGGTATTGCCGGTCAGCGCCAGGGCGCCGTGGGTCATGCCGTGGTAGGCCCCAGAGAAACTGATGACGTTGTGCCGCCCGGTGTGGGTCTTGGCCAGTTTCAGCGCCGCTTCCACCGCGTCCGCCCCCGACGGCCCGCAGAATTGCAGGCAGTAGTCGCGCCCCTGGCCCGGCAGCAGGCTGAGCAGGGTTTCGCTGAAGGCGTCCTTGACCGCGGTGGTCAGGTCCAGGGTGTGCATGGGCAGGCCCGAGGCCAGGAAGCTGTCGAGGCTGGCCATGATCGCCGGGTGGTTGTGCCCCAGGGCCAGGGTGCCGGCGCCGGCCAGGCAGTCCAGGTAGGTCTTGCCTTCGACGTCGGTGACCCAGACCCCGTGTGCCTTGGCGATGGCCAGCGGCAACTTGCGCGGATAACTGCGCACATTGGATTCGAACTTGCCTTGCCGGGCCAGATAGTCGGCATTGGTTTTTTGCAGAGGACTAGTGCGCAATATGCCATCATTCAACATCTGTTCACCCTCGTTAAATTCGACATGCAAATTATTATCATTAATAAAAAGGTGCAACTGCTTATTCGAACTTATTTGGAAATTTACATAGCACTTCCAGGCATAAGTTAAATAGCGCGCACACCAAAAACCAAGTTGATAAACCTGGGAAAAGTCATTAACGATGCCATGAGTTAGCCATGTTATTGCCATCTTCCTGACAACTTCGTTAGTTGCCATTAAATGGCCAATACCTCATTCAAGAGGCCGGCAAGTTCATCATGTAATAACGGGCATACATCCTTCCTCGACCGGGGAACCGGTCATGGCCGATCGATACGGTGGTGCGCCCTTCCCTGTGGCGCTTGTCCGCATCGTTTCTCAGAAACCTACGGTTGCCGAAAGCAACAGGGTCCGTGGCGTCGCCAGGGTCAAGCCCGGCTCGCTGTCGTCCGAGGCCCCGGCCGAACTCCAGTAACGCTTGTCCAGCACGTTCTCGACATTGGCGCGCAAGGTGATGTCCTTGTCGTCGAGCTTGAATGCGTAGCGCGCACCCAGGTCGAAACGCTCCCAGGAGTCGATTTCCTTGCTGTTGGCCTGGTCCAGGTACTGCGAGCTGGAATAGATGCCGCGCGCGGTCAGGGTCAGGCCCTGGACTTTCGGCACATCCCATTCGGCACCCAGGTTGACGTTGTACTTCGGCGTGGCCGGCGCCCGGTTGCCGTCGAAGGTGCCGTTGGTGGTGTCCTTCAGTTCGCTGTCGATGTACATCACCCCGCCCAGCAGGCGGAAGCCCTTGAGCGGCTCGCCGAACACGCTCAACTCGACGCCGTCGTTCTGGCGCTTGCCGTTCGGGCCGAAGACCCGGGTAGTGGCGTTGGTCTCGTAGGCCGGCTGCTTGATGCGGAACACCGCGGCGGTCAGGGCGAACGCCCCGGCGTCGTACTTGGCGCCGGCCTCGACCTGGCGGCTGATGAACGGCGGGAAGATTTCGTCTTCGTTGATCGAGGTCGACGGCGCGATCTTGCCCTGGCTCAGGCCTTCCATGTAGTTGACGTACAGCGACAACTGATCGGTGGCCTTGAACAGCAGGCCACCCGAAGGCGAGACCTTTTCCTCGTCGTAGGCGGTGTCGCCTTTGACGCCGTCGCTCCAGTCGTCGACCTTGACCCGCTGCCAGCGTGCGCCGAGGGTCAGCAGCAGGCGGTCATCGAAGAAGCCCAGGGTGTCGGACAGCGCCACGCCGCTGAAGCGGTTCTCGGTGTAGACCTTGGGGTCCAAACGCGTCGGCCGCGACGGGGTCGGCGTCGGCCGCGGGTTGTAGAGGTTGCTGGGGGACGCGGCATAGCGCGCGCCGCCGTTTTCGAAATCCATGTAGAAGTAGCTGGCCGCAAGGTTGACCTCATGGCTCACCGGGCCGGTATGGAACCAGCTGCGCACGCCCGCCGTGGTGGTGCGCACGTTTTCGTCGCGGGTGAAGTCGCGGGGCTGGACGCTGAAGTCGCCGGCGTCGTTGGTGATCGACACCGCATGACGGAGGAAGTCGTGGTTGCTTTTGCGCGCGCCGACGCCGCCGTACAGCATGATCGAATCATTGACGTCGTATTCGGCGTTGACCGTGCCGAAGGTGTCCTTGGTCCGCGCCTTGCTCCAGGACTGCGCATAGTTATGCCGCACATCGTCGGCGTCCGGCACCTTGGCGTTGGCACCGATCTGCACCCGCTCCTGGGGGGCGTCGGTATCGCGCTCGGTGTGGCCGATGTCCGTCGACAGGCGCAGGCGTTCGCCACGGAAGTCCAGGCCCAGCACCGCCATCTCGCGGTCGACGCTCTGATGATCCCACTTAGTGTCGCCGGACTGCTTGACCGCGTTCAGGCGCACGCCGAACTTGTTGTCCTCGCCGAAGCGTCGGCCGATGTCCACCGCACCGCCGACCTGGCTGTCGGAGGCGTAGCTGCCGGTGAATTCGGTGATGGGCTTGTCGGTGGCGCGCTTGGGCACCACGTTGATCCCGCCGCCGACGCTGCCCCGCGGCGAGATGCCGTTGATCAGCTGGGTCGGGCCCTTGAGGATGTCCACCCGGTCGGCCATTTCCATGTCGATGGTATAGGTCGGCAGCACGCCATACAGGCCGTTGTAGGCGACATCGCTGTTGAACAGGCTGAAGCCGCGGATGGTGAACTGCTCGTAGCGGCCGCCCGCCGGGTTGGTGGCACGCACCGAGGGGTCGCTGGCGATCAGGTCGCCGAGGGTCCGCGCCTGCTGGTTCTTCACCACCTCGCTGGTGTAGGTGGTCATGCTGAACGGCGTTTCCATGAAGTCCTTCGAGCCCAGCAGGCCCTGGGAACCCCGGCGCGCCACCTGGCCGCCGGCGAAGACGTCGCTGTCGGTCGCGCCGCTGGCACCGAGAATCGAGGTCGGCGCCAGTTGCAGGCTGCCGCCTTGCGGCGCCGGGGTGAGGATATAAGCCTGTTCGCCCACCGGTTGCAGTTGCAGGCCGGAACCTTGCAGCAAACGGGCAAAGCCCTCTTCCACCCCGTACTCGCCGGACAGCCCGCTGCTGTTGCGCCCGCTGACCAGCTGCGGGTCCACCGACAGGTTGACTCCCGCCAGACCGGCGAAACGGGTCAGCGCGGCGCTCAGCGGGCCGGCCGGCACCTGATAGCTGCGCCGCGCGGCATCGTCGGCCCAGCTGGCCTGGATGAAGAACGGACTGGAACTGAGGGACAGCATGAGGCCCAAGTGCAACAACGGGCGCAGGCCGGGGGCAACCGGGCGCAAACGGTAAGGCAATACTGCGGGCATGGGAGGAAGCTCTCGTTTTTTGTTCACTTACCTGGAATGACCGGCGAGGCGAAAAAAAGGGACAGGCTTCAGCCAATATTTTTTGGCGGGGTGTTTTTCGGCTGGCTTTTCTGCGGGATCAGCGTCACCCAGTAGCGGGTGCGCGAATGCACTTGCAGCGGCAGGCTGGCGGCCAGCAGCGACAGCACGCGGTCGGTGTTGTCGAGACGGAAGCTGCCGGTGACGCGCAGGGCTTCCAGTTCCGGTTCCCAGCGCAGCAGGCCCGGACGATAACGGCTCAGCTCGCGCAGGAAATCCCCCAGCGGCTGGTTCTGCGCCATCAGCACGCCGTCGCGCCAGCCCGGCAGCTGCGCATCGAAGGCGTCGATCTGGCCGGCGCCTTCCGCGCGCAGCCGGACCCGCTGGCCTTCGCGCAACACCAGTTGCGGCCCGAACAAGGGTTGCAGCTGAACCGAGCCGCTGACCACCGACACCCGGCAATCGTGCTCGTTGAGGCGCACGCAGACTTCGCTGCGGCTGACGATGATGCGCCCGTAACGCGCCTGGATGGTCAGCGGCGCGCTGCCCGCCACCTTGAGCGCCATCTCGCCGCGCACCAGGGTCACTTGCCGCGCACCCAGGTCGACGTTGACTGCGCTGGCGGTGTTCAACTGCAAGGAGCTGCCATCGGCCAGGGGCACTGTGCGGTGTTCACCGGTGCCGGTCTGCAGGTCGGCGCGCCATACGTCCAGGGGTAACTGGCGGGTCAGCAGCCAGGCGGTCGGCACCAGTGCGGCGACGCCGAGGGCGCGCTTGAGTACCGCGCGCCGCGACGGCTCGGGACGATCCAGGGTGGCCAGCGCCAGGGCCGACGGCAGCGCGGAGAAACGCTGGCGCAGCTGCTGCGCCTTCTGCCAGGCGCTTTCGTGACGGCTGTTGCTGTTGCGCCAGTGCTGCAAGCGGGCGTGATCGTCGGCGTTGGCCGCGCCGGATTCCAGCAGTGCCAGCCACTGGGCCGCGGCGCGGGCCACCTCGCGGGTTTCGCTGGACGGCGCCGAGCGCATCACAGCTCCACCAGCAGGCAGTGTTCGTAGGCCTGGGCCATGTAGCGCTTGACGGTGCGTTCCGAGACGTCGAGGCGTTCGGCGATCTCGCGGTAGCCCAGCCCTTCCAGCTGGCTCCAGAGAAATGCCCGGCGCACCAGCGGCGGCAGGCCATCGAGCAGTTCGTCGAGGGCTTGCAGGGTTTCCAGCAGCACCCAGCGCTGTTCCGGGGACGGCACGCTGTCTTCGGGCAGGCTGGCCAGCGCGTCCAGGTAGGCCTGTTCGAGTTTGCGCCGGGTATAGAAGTTGCTCAGCAGGCGCTTGCCGACGGTCACCAGGTAGGCCCGCGGCTCGCGCAGGTCGACCAGTTGCTGGGAGCTGGTGAGCACGCGCAGGAAGGTGTCCTGGCTCAGGTCCGCCGCATCCCAGGCGTTGCCCATGCGCTGGCGCAACCAACTCTCGAGCCAGCTTCGATGGTCGCGGTACAGGGCATGTAGGCTTTGCTCCGGTGGCGTCGCTGCTTCAATCATGTCAAGAGCCCTGCGCGAAGGATTATTCAAATGAGACTGATTCTAATTAATATTCATAAGGCAAACCAAGTCCTTTCGTGTGATACGCGTCTAGTTTTCATCTGACGGGGAAAATCGGCGGGCGCCCTGGGACCATGGTCCCAGGGGCATGCAGCGTTCCAGGAGCAGGGCCTGGTCGGGGCTGGAACAGCGCCCGGCCCCTTGCGGGCCGGGCACGGGTGCGTGGGTTACACGCCCATCAACGGGTCGCTGATGCTGTGGGCCCCGGTTTCCAGGCGCCCGGCCAGGCGGCGCAGCCAGCCGCCCTCGGCACGCACGGTCAGGTCGTACCAGCCGCCACTGGCCTGGCAGGCGAACATCTGGTGGATCTCGCTGCGCCCGGGCACGTCGAAGCGCCATGGCCCCTGATGGGTGTAGGGGCAACGGTCGATGGTGATCGACACCGGCTCCTTACCCGGGTTGCTCAGGGTCAGCTGCAGGTTGTTGCCGCGGCTGAACATCGACACCTCGGGCTGACGCTCCAGCAGGTTGCCGTGGAAGCTGCGGTGGAAACCGTTGGGCCCCAGCAGCCACAGCTTGTAGCGCCCCGCCGTCTGCCAGCTGTCCTTGAGCTGCTTGCCCGCCTCCACCGTATAGCGCCGGGGAATGTCCAGCAGGTGCAGGCGATCGTAGACATGGAACACCGCGCCCTGCTCCCCGCTGTTCTGCAGGCTCAGGGTCAGGCTCAACGCCTTGCGCTTGGCCTTGGCTTCGACATTCAGCCGATACGGCAAGGCCCGCGACGGCCGGGCCACGCGCTGCTGCTGCGGCAGTTGCTGGCGACTGGCGTCCGGCAGCGGCACCTGGGCCAGTTGTTCCTGGCGCTGGCGCAGCAGGTCCGCGGCCTGGCGGGTGGTGGTGTGCAGCGGCGGGAGGATTTCACTGTTGGGATTGACGAAGTTGAAGGCCGAGGTCAGGTCGCCGCACACCGCGCGGCGCCAGGCGCTGATGTTCGGCTCGCGCACGCCGAAGCGCTTCTCGAGAAATTGCAGGACCGAGGTATGGTCGAACGCCTGGGAGTTGACCCAGCCGCCACGGCTCCACGGCGACAGCACCAGCATCGGCACACGTGGGCCCGGGCCGTAGATACCGCCGTCCGGGCGCGGTTGCTGGGTGGTCCCCGGTGGCGCCGGGTGGGTGAACACCTCGCTGTCGAAATCCACCGTCGACTTGCCGGCGAAGCTGCCGTCCAGGCGCCGCGAAGGCGCCGAGGGCGACGGCACATGGTCGAAGAAACCGTCGTTCTCGTCGTAGTTGACCAGCAGCACGGTCTTGCTCCAGACCTCGGGGTTGTCGGTCAGCGCCTTGAGGATTTCCTGGGTGAACCAGCCGCCCTGCACCGGGCTCGACGGCCCCGGGTGCTCGGAATAGGTGGCCGGCGCGACGATCCAGCTGACCTTGGGCAGCTTGCCCTGCTGCACATCGTTGCGAAACCCCGCGATCATGCCCTCCAGGTCGCTGCCGCTGCGGGCCGGCAAGGTGTTGCCATTGCCCTTGTACAGCGGCACCCGGGCATTCAGCGCGTCGCTGTAAGGCACGAAGGCGGTGAAGTCTTCCGGCGGCTGCGCCGGGTTGCCGGCCGCCACGCTGGCGCGGCGGTACTGGCGGAAACCGGCCAGGGGGTTGTCGCCGAAGTTGTCCGGCAGGTACTGGTAGATCTTCCAGCTGACGCCCCGCTCTTCCAGGCGCTCGGGGTAGGTTTTCCAGGTGTAGCCGACGTCCACCGCGCCCGGCCCGTCCCATTCGTTGACCACCGCGGCCACGTTGGCCCCGGTCGGACCGTTGGTGCCGGTCCAGTGGAACAGGCGGTTGGGGTTGGTCCCGGCGTGCACCGAACAGTGGTAGGCATCGCACAGGGTGAAGGTGTTGGCCAGGGCGAACTGGAACGGCAGCTCCTGTTCGCGGTAGTAGCCCATGGAGGTGTTGGTCTTGAAGGTCGGCCAGGCGCTCATGCGCCCGCTGCCCCAGGCCGCGTGCTCGTCGATCCACGAATGCGGCGTGCCGTTGACCCGCTGCGCGTTGCCCCGCGAGCTGTCCAGGTGATACGGCAGCACCACGCGCCCGACGCCCTGCTGCTCCCACACCGAACGCTTGCCGGGCAGCGGGATGGTGAAGCGATCGCTGAAACCGCGGACCCCGGGCAAGGTGCCGAAGTAATGGTCGAAGGAGCGGTTTTCCTGCATCAGGATCACCACGTGCTCGACGTCGCGAATGGTGCCGGTGCGGTTGTTGGCGGGGATCGCCAGGGCCTGGCGGATGGAGTCTGGCAGTAAGGTAAAGGCCGATCCGATGGCGGCGGCCTGCATGAGCTTCCTGCGAGTGAGAGTAGGCATACGCGGTTGAATTCCTTGAAGTTACAGGGCGGGAAATAGCGACCCACGCAAAGTAGTGACCTCAAGTAACAAGCAAGTTACACGGCGGTTGCAGGCCGGGGTCAAGGCATTCATTGATCCTGATACAGCCGCATTAACCCTCTAAGCCTATGATTTTTAATTACATTTCTAAATAAAGAATATTTCGTGAACTTCATCCAGAGTTGCTCCTTGTATTCGGAAAAATCTGACGGCGTTCTGCTTTAATCCTATTTGCACAATGCCACTACTTCAGTTTGCAAGGAGCAATCATGGACTCGACCCAGCACTACGAGGGGGAAAGGAAGCGCATCGAGAACCGCCGTGCTGCATTGGGTCTCAAATACCTTCCCGCGCCGGACGGCCAGCCCCTCAAGACCTGGGGCCTGGCGCTGTCCGGCGGCGGCATCCGCAGCGCCACCTTTTGCCTGGGGGTGTTGCAGGCGATGGCCCGGGCCAACGCGCCGGAACAGGCCAACCCACGCAAGTCGAGAACAGCGCAAGACAACCTCACCACCACCCTGCTGCCGCGTTTCGACTACCTCTCCACGGTCAGCGGCGGCGGTTATATCGGCAGTTTCTTCTCCAGCCTGTTCATCCCCAATCGCCTGCGCCGCGAGCAGGCCCAGGAGCGCGCCGAAGCCTCGCACCTGTCGCCCGCCCAGCAAGCGGCCAGGACCGCCGCGATCAACGCCTATGAGGTGCTGCACTACGAGCCGCCGGGACGCATCAGCACCGCCATCGACTTTTCCAGCGAAAAAGACATCGGCAAGGGCCCCACTGCCTGGCTCCGGGAGAACGGCCGCTACCTGACTCCGACCGGCTCGGGGGACGCGCTCTACGCCCTGGCGATCACCTGGCGCAACTGGCTGTCGCTGCACTTCGTCATCGGCATGCCGATCGTCCTGCTGCTGTCGTTGCTGATGCTGTTGCAGGTGAAGTACCTGCCCAATCTGTTCCTGCTGCCCGGCGCGGTGTTCATCCTCGGCTTGCTGCCCTGCTGCCTGGCCTATTGGCTGGTGCTGCCGAAAAACAGCCTGAGCAATCCGCCGGCCCTGAACAACCTGGCGGCCGCGGCCTGCACGGTGATGGCCCTGCTCTTCGTCGGTATCTGGGCGCTACTGCAACAACCGGACGACAGGCCGAACGTGCGCTACCTGTTCCTCGGGTTCGCCGCCATCGCGCTGCTGGGCATCGTCTACGCCTGGCTGCTGATCTGGCACCTGAAGTACCGGACCCGCAAGGCCAACGACGAAGACGGGATCTTTACCGTGCGCAACTACCGGGTCGAAGTCACCCGGGTGCTGTCACAGGTCATCATGGCCCTCGGCGCGCTGCTGTTCGCCGCGTTCCTGGTGTCGCTGTCCGAAGCGATCTACCTGCACCTGCAGAGCCTGACCCAGGGCACCGTCGGCATCCTTGCGCTGCTGATCTGGCTGGTGCGCCGCCTGGCGCTGTTGCGCGACGAGAAGAGCCTGCCGGACTGGCTGCGCCTGCTGCCCCTGGAGGTCATGAGCCTGATCGGCGGCCTGCTGTTGCTGGCCGCGGTCTGCCTGGTGTGGATGCTGTTCGTTCTGTGGGTCACCGCCGATGGCGGTATCCGCCTGCAGGAAAACGGCTATGTGCTGCGGCTGGCCGTGCTGGCGGGTGTCGCGGCGGCCCTGACCTGGGTCAGCAGCCGCTTCGTCGGCTTCCTCAATACCTCGTCCTTGCAGTCCTACTACAGCGCCCGCCTGGTTCGCGCCTACATGGGCGCCACCAACGGCAAGCGCTTCGACGGCACGCCCGAGCAACGGCGCAAGCACATGAGCGTGGCCGAGCCGCTGAGCAACGACGACATCAGCGTCGAGCACTACTACGGCACGCCCAGCGCCGGCCCGCTGCACCTGATCAACGTGACCATGAACCTCACGGTCGACCCGGCCGAACAACTGGTGCAGCGCGATCGCAAAGGCAAGCCGCTGTGCCTGGCGCCGGGCAGCGTCAAGGGCGAAGGGAGCTTCATCCTCGACGGCAAGGTCTATCAGCGCGACGTGGACAACATCCCCGCTTCGGAAATCGCCTACCCGCTGACCATCGGCCAATGGATAGGCGTTTCCGGCGCGGCCTTCACCACCGGCCTGGGACGCGCCACCAGCCTCGGCATGTCGCTGCTGCTGGGCCTGGCCAACGTGCGCCTGGGCAACTGGTGGCCCAGCCGCTTTATCGAGGACAGGCCGGAAAAACCCAAGCAGTCCCTGGGCCTGAAGCTGTCGCACTGGCTGCCGACCCAGACCTACCTGTTCTACGAATTGACCGCGCACTTCCATGGCCATCGGCGCGACTATCAGTACCTCTCCGACGGCGGCCACTTCGAGAACACCGCGGCCTACGAACTGCTGCGCGAGGCACGCCAGGTCGAGCTGATCGTGATGTGCGACTGTGGCTGCGACCCCGATTACCAGTTCGACGACCTGAGCAACCTCATCCGCCTGGCGCGCATCGACCATGGCCTGGAGATCAGGGAAGACACGCAGATCGCCGACCACGAGGTACTGGGCAAGGTGTTCGCGCGCATGGAGTACTTCAAGACCGCGCCTTCGCCGGCGGACCTGCATTGCGCGCTGCTGCTCAACGTCTACGCCTGCACCAAGCCAGACACCCTGATCAGCCGCATCCTGGTGCTCAAGCCACGGCTGATCGCCTCGGTATCGCCGGACGTGCAGAACTACGCGCTGATCAACCAGTCCTTCCCCAACCAGCCCACCGTCGACCAGTTCTTCGACGAAGCGCAGTTCGAGAGCTATCGCAAGCTCGGCTTGAGCATTGGCCAGGAAGTCTTCGGCAATGGGCTCAACGGCAATACCATCGCCCAGGCGCTGTGGCGCTACCTGCGTGAGCACCCTGAGGGAAGCGCGCACGAGGATGACCAGGCCAGGCCGTCGCGGCCGAGCCGCAACGGCCAGCGCCGCCCTTCGGCCGACCGCGATCCCCGCGCATGAGGCGCGAAATGGCGACCAGCCTGCGGGCCCACGGTCAGCCAGGCCTCAACGCTGGCCGCGGCGCAGGGTCTCGCTCGGCAGTTCCTTGAACAGCGCGCGGTAGCTGCTGGAGAACCGCCCGAGGTGCCAGAACGACCAGCGCATGGCCACCTCGGCCACGGTGGTTTCGTCCGGGCCGCGGCTGAGCAGTTCACGGTGCGCGCTGTTCAGCCGGCGCAGGCGCAGCCACTGGGTCGGCGCCATGCCGGCGAAGGCCCTGAACGCGCCTTGCAACTGGCGCAGGGACACCCCGGCCACCTGCGATAGCTCCAGCAGGTTGAGGCTGTCTTCCGGGCCATCCTCCGCCCATTCCGCGACCCGCTGCATGATCGCCCGCTCCTCGGCGCGCCGGCGCAGGCCGCCGCCGTCCAGGCGCACACAGGCGTTGTCGAGGATAAACAGGCAGTCGTCGAGCAGCTGCTGGGTCAGGGCTTCGCGACTCGGTGGGTCGAGGGTCTGTGACAGGCGCGTCAGGGTCGCGCTGAGCCAGCGGCTGAACAAGGCGTTCTGCCCGCAGTTGAGCGGCGCCAGGAACAGGCCGTCGAGGCGCTGCGCGTCGAGGCCATGGCCGCGGACGAATTCCGGGCCGAACACCACGGCGATTTCCTGGTAGTTCTCCGGGGTGATCCAGATGTTGCGGCTCTCGCCATTGAGCAGGTACAGGGCGTTGTCGCTGCGATCGAAACAGAACGCCAGGGAGTCCTCGGGCGCGCTGAAATTCTGCT
This sequence comes from Pseudomonas sp. T8, assembly GCF_024610635.1. NCBI lineage: Bacteria > Pseudomonadati > Pseudomonadota > Gammaproteobacteria > Pseudomonadales > Pseudomonadaceae > Pseudomonas > Pseudomonas sp. T8. The sequence continues at coordinate 455,552 of NZ_CP102374.1, read as the reverse complement.
CGACCCGGGTGTTCATGCACTCCTCGTAGATCTGCACCCCTTGCAGGTCCAGGTAACGCACCTGCCCGGCGAAATGCCCGGGCGACATCTGCTGGTAATGCTGCACCCAACCCGGGGTGGCACGGATCTGATCGGCCACATCGAAGGTGTTGAAGGCCTGGACCTGAAGAGCTGTCGACGCTGTCATGAAGGGACCTTGCGCACTCTTTTGGTGCGCTTTGGTGCTGCTTAAAGTGGATAGATGGAACCGCAAGGCTTGCCCAAGATAGTCGCCAACGCGCCACAGGGGAAGCCTTGCCGGGCCAGCCCAAGCACTGGCGCGTCACCGACAATCATTGACGAGGTCCTTATGAATGCCCCTTTCGATCAGCTGTCTGCCTGGCTGAAAGAACACAAGATTACCGAAGTGGAATGCGTGGTCAGCGACCTGACCGGCATTGCCCGCGGCAAGATAGCGCCCACCAACAAGTTCCTGCATGAGCGAGGCATGCGCCTGCCGGAAAGTGTGCTGTTGCAAACGGTAACCGGGGACTTCGTCGACGACGATATCTACTACGACCTGCTGGACCCGGCCGACATCGACATGGTCTGCCGCCCCGACGCCTCGGGCATTTACCTGGTGCCCTGGGCCATCGAGCCGACCGCCATCGTCATCCACGACACCTTCGACAAGTTCGGCAACCCTATCGAGCTGTCGCCACGCAACGTGCTGAAGAAAGTTTTGCAGCTGTACGCCGACAAAGGCTGGCAGCCGATCGTCGCGCCGGAAATGGAGTTCTACCTGACCCAGCGCTGCGAAGACCCGGACCTGCCATTGAAGGCGCCGCTGGGCCGCTCCGGCCGGGCCGAGAGCGGCCGCCAGTCGTTCTCCATCGACGCCGCCAACGAATTCGATCCGCTGTTCGAGGACGTCTATGACTGGTGCGAAGCCCAGGGCCTGGACCTCGACACGCTGATCCACGAAGACGGCCCGGCGCAGATGGAAATCAACTTCCGCCACGGCGACGCCCTCGACCTGGCCGACCAGATCACCGTGTTCAAGCGCACCCTGCGCGAGGCCGCGCTCAAGCACAACGTCACCGCCACCTTCATGGCCAAGCCGGTGGCCGACGAACCCGGCAGCGCCATGCACCTGCACCAGAGCGTGGTCGACAGCGCTACCGGCAAGCCGATCTTCGCCGACGCCGAGGGCCGCATGAGCGAGCTGTTCCGCCACCACATCGGCGGCCTGCAGAAGTACATCCCCCAGGTGCTGCCGATGTTCGCGCCCAACGTCAATTCGTTCCGCCGCTTCCTGCCGGACACCTCGGCGCCGGTCAACGTCGAATGGGGCGAAGAGAACCGCACCGTCGGCCTGCGGGTGCCGACTTCCAGCCCGGAAGCCATGCGCGTGGAAAACCGCCTGCCCGGCGCCGATGCCAACCCCTACCTGGCCATCGCCGCCAGCCTGCTGTGCGGTTACCTGGGCATGGTCGAGGGCATCGAGCCGAGCGCCGCGGTGGAAGGCCGGGCCTACGAGCGGCGCAACCTGCGCCTGCCGATCACCATCGAAGACGCCCTGACCCGCATGGAAGAGTGCCCGACCCTCGAGCGCTACCTGGGCAGCAAGTTCGTGCGCGGCTACGTGGCGGTGAAACGCGCCGAGCACGAGAACTTCAAGCGCGTGATCAGCTCCTGGGAACGCGAGTTCCTGTTGCTCAGCGTCTGAGGCTTGCGCGCACTGCTGCGCACACCGTTGTAGCCGCTGCGGAGCGCCAGCGAGGCTGCGATCGATGGCGCAGCCATCGCCAGACCGTCGCACGCGGTGTACCTGATGCAAGGCGGTTGCCGGGTTTGCGTCGGCTGCGCCGCCGATCGCAGCCTCGCTGGCGCTCGGCAGCGGCTACAGGGCTACAGGAGGGCTACAGGGGGACGGGGCTACAGGGCTTCATGAATTTGGCAAACCAATAACAACCGCAAAAGGGGTATCGCTATGCGTCTATGGAAATCGGTGGTTCCGCTGGCCCTGACGGTGCTGTTCGGCGCCACGGCCCAGGCTGAATCGAAAGTCAGCGTGTACAACTGGACCGACTATATCGGCGAGACCACCCTCGCCGACTTCCAGGCAAAAACCGGGACCCGGGTGATCTACGACGTCTTCGACTCCAACGAAACCCTGGAAGGCAAGCTGCTGGCCGGCCGCACCGGCTATGACGTGGTGGTGCCGTCCAACCACTTCCTGGCGCGGCAGGTCAAGGCCGGGGCCTTTCTCAAGCTGGACCGCGCGCAGTTGCCGAACTGGCAGAACCTCGACCCGAAACTGCTGGCCCTGCTGGAGCAGAACGACCCCGGCAACCAGTACTCGGTGCCTTACCTGTGGGGCACCAACGGCATCGGCTACAACGTCGACAAGGTCAAGCAGGTACTGGGCGTTGATAAGATCGATTCCTGGGCGGTGTTCTTCGAACCGGAGAACCTGAAGAAGCTCAGCCAGTGCGGCGTGTCGATGATGGACTCGCCGGACGAAGTGTTCCCGGCGATGCTCAACTACCTGGGCCTGGACCCGCGCAGCGAAAACCCCGCGGACTACAAGAAAGCCGAAGCCAAGCTGCTGGCGATCCGTCCCTACATCACCTACTTCCACTCCTCCAAGTACGTCTCGGACCTGGCCAACGGCAATATCTGCCTGGCCTTCGGTTATTCCGGCGACGTGTTCCAGGCCGCCAATCGCGCCAAGGAAGCCAAGAACGGGGTGAAGATCGCCTATTCGATTCCCAAGGAAGGCAGCAACCTGTGGTTCGACCTGCTGGCGATCCCGGCGGACGCGAGCAACCCCAAGGAGGCCCATGCCTTCATCAACTACCTGCTGGACCCGCAGGTGATCGCCAAGGTCAGCGCCTATGTCGGCTACGCCAACCCCAACCCGGCGTCCCAGCAATTCATGGACCCTGAGCTGGTGAACAACCCCGAGGTCTACCCACCCCAGGCGGTGCTCGACAAGCTGTATATCTCCAGCACCCAGAGCCCGCAGACCATGCGCCTGATGACCCGCGCCTGGAGCAAAGTGAAGTCCAACAAATGAACCAGCACAGCCACGCGCAACACACCCGCTCCTACTACGCCGCCTCGGCCAACGCGCTGCCGGACTACTCGCCGCTGAATACTGACCTAAATGCAGACCTGAGCGCCGATGTCTGCGTGATCGGCGGCGGTTTCACCGGGGTCAACACCGCCATCGAACTGGCGCAGCGCGGCCTGTCGGTGATCCTCCTGGAAGCCCGGCGCATCGGCTGGGGCGCCAGCGGGCGCAACGGCGGGCAACTGATCCGCGGCATCGGCCACGACGTCAGCGGTTTTGCCCGCTACGTCGGCGCCGAGGGCGTGCGCTACCTGGAGCAGGCCGGCATCGACTCGGTGGCGCTGGTCGGCCAGCGCGTGCGCGAACACGGCATCGACTGCGACCTGCGCTGGGGCTTCTGCGAGCTGGCCAATACCCCGGCGCAGTTCGCGGCGTTCCAGGCCGAGCAGGAGCATCTGGCGGCGCTGGGCTACGTGCATGAAACCCGCCTGGTGGCCCCGCAGGACATGGCCCAGGTGGTGGCCTCGTCGCGCTATGCCGGGGGCCTGGTGGACATGGGTTCCGGGCACCTGCACCCGCTCAACCTGGTGCTCGGCGAGGCCGCCCTGGCCCGGTCGCTGGGGGTGCGGATCTTCGAGCAGAGCCCGGTGCTGGAGCTGATCCACGGCGACAGCGTGCAGGTGCGCTGCGCCAACGGCACGGTGCGCGCCGGCAGCCTGGTGCTGGCCTGCAACGCCCACCTGGATGACCTGGAGCCACGGCTGAGCGGCAAGGTGCTGCCGGCGGGCAGCTACATCATCGCCACCGAGCCCCTGGCGCCGTCCCTGGCCGCCGAACTGATCCCGCAGAACCTGGCGCTCTGTGACCAGAAGGTCGGCCTCGACTACTACCGGCTCTCGGCGGACCGCCGCCTGCTGTTCGGCGGCGCCTGCCACTACTCCGGGCGCGACCCGGCGGACATCGGCGCCTATATGCGGCCCAAGCTGCTCAAAGTGTTCCCACAGTTGGCGCACGTGGGCATCGACTACCAATGGGGCGGCAAGATCGGCATCACCGCCAACCGCTTCCCCCAGGTCGGGCGCCTGCGCCAGTACCCCAACGTGTATTACGCCCAGGGTTACTCCGGGCACGGGGTCAACGTCACCCACTGGACCGCGCGCCTGCTGGCCGAAGCCATCCACGCCGGCCACAGCCGGGGCCTGGATATCTTCAGCGCAGTGCCGCACATGACCTTCCCCGGCGGCCCGGCCCTGCGCGCGCCGCTGCTGGCGCTGGGCATGCTGTGGCATCGGTTGCGCGAGGTGCTGGGCTAAGGCAGTAACTGCGCAAGCGAATGGACCACCGCTATCGCGAGCAAGCTTCGCTCCTACAGAAGCGAGCGCCAGACGCGGACTACCCGGCGCTCCACAAACCTGTAGGAGCCAGCGGGCGGCGATCCGGCTTGCCGGCGATGGCGTCATCGAATGCGCCGCCATCATCCCTGGCAGCTCGCTGCGATCATTGCCACACAGGCTGGCCTGAAACCTCGAGCGGTGCGAAGATGCGCGCCGCAAACCGGCTTGCTAAGGAATGGCATCATCAAAGCGCTCACTGCTCTCGTCCTGCTTGGGACACTCGCCCTCTCGGGCTGCGGCACCCTGATGGCCCGTGCCAGCAATCAGTACATCTCCTACGACTTCTACAAAGGCACCCAGCAGAATATCCAGCTGCTGACCATGCGTGACGCCCGCGGCTACGACGGCTACGCCACGATCTACTGCTGGATGAGCATCGTCTGCCCGCTGGTGGCGGTGGTGAGCCTGCCGGTGGATGCGGCGGTCGATACCGTGCTGCTGCCCTACGACGCCAAGGGCGTTTATTACTGAAGCCGCGTTTGGTCGATAGCGGCATGGGTGAATGGACCACCGCTATCGCGAGCAAGCTTCGCTCCTACAGAAGCAAGTGCCAGATACGGACTACCGGGCGCTCCACAAACCTGTAGGAGCCAGCGGGCGGCGATCCGGCTTGCCAGCGATGGCGATCTCAAATGCGCCGCTGTCATCCCTGGCAAACATCGGCAAACCGTCACCACTCAGCCCGCCACCACAGGCTCGGCCACCACCCCACGCAACCGGCACGGCGCGCCCAGGCGGTCGAGCCGCGGGCGGCCGAACAGGTAGCCCTGCCCCCACTCGCCGCCGCAGGCGGTGACGAGGGCGCGGTCGGCTTCGCTCTCGATGCCTTCGATGATCACGCAGGGCGCCAGGGTCTTGCACAGCTGCACCAGGTGTTTCAGGGTCTGCACGCTGTTGGGTTCGCTGCGGGCGCGTTGCAGGTAACCCTGGTCGATCTTGACCATGTCGGGGCGGGTCTGGCGGATGAATTCCAGGGTGCCCAGGCCTGCGCCGAAGTCGTCCACCGCCACCCGGCAGCCCAGCTCGCGCAGGCACAGGACAAACTCGATGGCCGCCTCGGGGCTCGGCGGCGTGGCGCTTTCGGTGATTTCGATCACCAGGCGCGCAGCCACCGAAGGCGCGTCGCGCAACTGCGCGAGGGTGGCGGACCAGAACGGATCGATGATCGCGCTCTGCGCCGAGATATTGCAGCCCAGGCGCAGGTGCTCGTCCTCCAGCAGGCGCTCGATCACGCACCCCACCACGCTGCGGTCCAGCTCGCGCATCACCTGATGGCGCTCGAGCATGGCGAACGGGTAGACACCCTTGCCCGGCTGCTCGACATGGCGCAGCAAACCTTCCTGGTACAGCACCCGGTTGGCGTCGGGCAGCCACACCACCGGCTGGAAGGCCAGCGCCAGTCGCCCCTGCGCCAGTTCCCGATAAAAGTCTTTGACGCTTTGCATGACAGATCCGTAGTCGAAGCGGCGACAGCGCGCCGGGTGGGTTGGCCAGGATGCGTCGGCGCGCCCGACGAGATAATGGCTCATTGCCACTTATGATCCCCCCTGCCCGAGCGGCTCGAAAGTGTTCCCGGATACCTTTCGTTTGTCCTCGGAAACACCGCACCGCCCTTTCTCGACTGTGGCCCAGGGTTTATTGCGATCATGCGTCGGCGCCAATGACATCAATTAGCCACCAGTCCAGGAAGTACTATGCACAGAATGACCGGCACCAGTTTCCGGGTGCTTGCCGATGTCCTGACCGATGCCGGCGTCAAGGTCGAGGCCTTGCTCAAGCGCCACGGCAGCAGCCACCAGGAGGCCTGTGAAAACCCCACGGGCGTCAGGCTGGAGCTGGTCTACGCGGTGCTGCAGGACGCCGTGCACCTCTGCGGCAACCCGGACCTCGGCCTGCTGGCGTACACCAAGGCCCACCCGGCCAACCTGGAAGTGCTCGGCTATGCCCTGATGTCCGGCGCCACCCTGGACACCGCGCTGCAACGCCTGGTGGACTATCACTCGCTGGTCAGCAACGGCTTTTACCTGTGCCTGGAGCGCAGCCCCCAGGCCGTCACCCTGATCGGCTTCGATCTCGCCCTCGAACCAGGGCTGGTGCCACGGGCGTTCATCGATGCCGGTGCCGCGCAGACCCTGGGCCTGGTGCACTGGCTGCTGCCCGGGCGCAAGCCGCAACCGCTGGCGGCGAGCTTCACCTACCCGCGGCCGGCGGACACCCGCGCCCTGGAGCGCCTGCTGGGCCCCAACCTGCAGTTCGACGCGCCCTACAACAGCCTGAGCTTCAGCCCGCGCGATTGCGCGACCGCCCTGCCCAGCGCCGACCCGGCCCTGGACGTGCTGCACATGGAATACGCGCGCAGCCGCCTCAAGCTGCTGCTCGACGGCTCGATGACCGCGCGGGTAAGGCGGGTACTCTCCGAACGCCTGGCCCAGGGCGGGCCCAGCGACCTGCGGCATATCGCGCAGTTGGTGGGGGTCAGCAGCCGCAGCCTGCAACGGCGCCTGGGCAGCGAGGACATGCACTTCTCGGCCCTGCTCGACGAGGCGCGGCTGATGCTCGCCCACAGTTTCCTGCGCAACTCGGCGCGCAGCGTCAAGTACATCGGCGCCCTGCTCGGCTTTCGCGACCAGAGCAGCTTTCACAAGGCCTGCCGTCGCTGGTTCGGCATGACCCCGGGGCGTTATCGCCAGGAAGGCTGAACACAAACGACCAAACAAAAACTGTAGAAGCGAGCTTGCTCGCGATGGACATTAACGATTGCGCGTACCGACTGGATGAACGCGGCGCTCTTGAGTCCATCGCGAGCAAGCTCGCTCCTACAGGGGGGGCAGGATTCAGCGATGGCTGGCCTGCAATGGCGGCTGCGCCTGGGGCATGGCCGAAGAGTGGTGGTTGAGGATCTTCCACTGGCCGTCGATGCGCTCGTAGAGGAAGGTGTAGCGCGCCTGGACCTGGCGGGTCGCGCCACCGGCTTCATGCAGGGTGAAGGTGTAGACGCCGCTGTCCATGGCCGCGTCCGGGCCCAGGTGGCGGATTTCCCGGTAGTTGATCTGGCCCACCGGCTTGCCCGCGAGGAAATGCTCGAAGTAATCCTGGATCTGCGCCGGGGTGGTGCGCACCTGATTCGATACGGTTGGCTGAAGGATCGCGTCGGCGGCGTAAAGACTGGTTACGTTTTTTGCGCTGCCGGTTTGCAGGGCCGCGTTCCAGCGATCGAACAGGCCGGCGATCTCCCGGTCGCCCTGGCTCTGCGGCTGCGCGGCGACGGTGCGGTACACATAAGGCGTGGCGTCCAGGGCCTGGGCCAGGGGCGCGGTCAGGGCCAGCAACAGGGCAATGGCGGGGGTTGGCAGTTTCATCGGAAGGCTCCAGTGGGTTTCAATGCGCCCACTTTGCCCACCCGGCACAACCTCGCCATCGGCCAACCGGTGCCGGCGGCCTATGCCATTCGGCAGATAGGCCCACAGCCGGCAAGCAGGTCTAATGCCTGCTCGCGAGCGCACGCCCTTCACGCTGGAGCCTGTTTTTCATGCAAAGCCCGACTCACGACCCCGGCAGCGCCCTGGCCATTCGCAGCCAGTATCGCCAGTCGCAAAGCCGCGCGGCGCGCCTGCGCCTGTTGGTGGACACCGGCCAGGAACTGACCCAGTTGCCGCCCGCGGCCATGCGCCAGCGCGCCCTGCAACGGGCCTGCGCCTTTATGGCGATGGACCACGGCCTGCTGCTGGAATGGCACGCCGCCCAGCCGCCCCGGGCCACCGCCCAGCATGGCAGCAGCGAACGCCTGGCCGCCCTGCACCCGTTGGCCAAGTCTGCGACCCTGCACCCCGAATGGCTGCCGCAGACCGATACCGCCCTGCCCCAGGTGCTGCGCATTCCCCTGCCCGGCGCCGACGGCCAGGCCTTCGGCGCGCTGCTGCTGGCCAACAGCGTGGCCCTGGCCGCGCCCGACAGCGAGGACCTGGAATCCCTGCAACTGCTGGCCACCCTGTTGGCCGCGCACCTGGAAAACCAGCGCTTGCTCCAAGCCCTGCAAGCCCGGGAACGGACCATGTCGGAGCTGGTGCACCGGCTGTTCAGCGCCCAGGAGGACGAACGCAAGCGCGTGGCCTACGACCTGCACGACGGCCTCGCGCAAACCCTGGCCGGGCTGCACCAGCGCCTGCAAGGTTTTGCCGGACGCTGTCCGACATTGCCGCAAGAACTGCACAGCGAACTGCAAACCATCCTGACCCTGGCCCAGGGTTGCGTCGGCGAGGGCCGGCAGTTGATCGGCGGCCTGCGCCCCAACGTGCTGGACGACTTTGGCCTGTACAAGGCCATCGACAAGGAAGCCGACCGCCTGCGCGACGCTGGCATCGAAGTGCACTGGCAGCAACAGTCCGGCGCACGCCTGCCGGGTGCCAGCGAGATCGCCCTGTTCCGCATCGCCCAGGAAGGCATCAACAACATCCTCAAGCATGCCCGGGCCAGCCGCGCCGAGTTGAGCCTGCAACTGGCCGATGGCCAGGCCCGGCTGACGCTGGCAGACAACGGCGTCGGCTTTGCCCTGGACAGCCCGCTGTCCAGCTGCGGCGGCCAGCACCTGGGGCTGGCGGCGATGCAGGAGCGCGCCAGCCTGCTGGGCGGCGAGCTGTCCTGGCACAGCACCCCTGGCGATGGCACCCGCCTGCAAGCCCGGGTGCCGCTGCCCACAGTTGGAGAACACCCATGAGCCCTGCCCTGCGCCTGGTGCTGGCGGACGACCATGAAGTCACCCGCACCGGCTTTGTCGCCCTGCTCGCCGGCCACCCGGAATTCGAGGTGGTCGGCCAGGCCCGGGATGGCCAGGAAGCCCTCGAGCTGTGCGAACGCCTGCAACCGGACATCGCCATCCTCGATATCCGCATGCCGCTGCTCAACGGCCTGGGCGCGGCACGTCTGCTGCACCAGCGGCAACCGGCGATCAAGGTGGTGATCTTCACCATGGACGACAGCCCCGATCACCTGGAAGCGGCGATTGCCGCCGGCGCGGTCGGCTACCTGCTCAAGGACGCCAGCCGCAGCGAAGTGCTCGGCGCCCTGCAACGGGTGGCCCAGGGCGAGGAAGCCCTCAACAGCACAGTCAGCGCCCGGCTGCTGCGGCGCATGGCCGAACGCAACGTCGGCGGCAGCGGCCAAGCTGTCGCCCTGACCGCCCGCGAACGCCAGGTGCTGGGGCTGGTGGCCGGCGGTTTCAGCAACCGCGAGATCGGCGAAAAGCTCGGCATCACCACCGGCACCGCCAAGGCCCATGTGGAGCGGGTGATCGGCAAGCTCGGCGCGGCGGACCGCACCCAGGCCGCGGTGCGCGGCATCGCCCTGGGGCTGGTGGCGCAGCCCGCAGGAGACTGGCCATGAGGCTGCTGGCGAGCCGGCACTGGCTCGACCTGCCCCTGCGCAGCAAGGCGCTGGTGGTGATCTCCCTGCCGCTGGTGATCCTGCTGCTGTCGCTGGTGCTGATCTACATCACCGAACGCCAGACCGCCCGCGCCGAGGAAGACGTGCGCCGGGTGCTGCTGGTGCAGGGCGATATCCAGACCGTGCACACCCTGCTGGCCGAAGCGGCGGCCAGCGTGCGCGGCTACCTGCTGACCCGCCGCGAAGACTTCCTGCCCAGCTACGAGCGCGCCCAGCCGCTGATCCAGGCCGCGCTGCAACGGCTGGACAGCAACATTCGCGATGCGCGCATGCGCGATCACCTCAAGGCCATCACCCCGCTGATCGGCCACAAGCTCGACGGCCTGGTGGCCCTGCGCAACGGCCGGCCCGACGACAGCGCCAGCATCACGGCGATCCTGATCGAGAACAAACAGGTGCTGGACGTGCTGCGCGAGCAGATCAGCGCCATGCGCATCCGCGAAGACGGCTTGCTCGCCGAGCGCAGCGCCGCGGCCTCGGCGACCCGCATGCGCCTGCTGATGGCCACGCTGCTGGCGGCGCTCTGCGGCCTGTTCGGGGCGATTGTCGCGGTGCTGTTCTTGTCCAAGGGCATCGTCGCCCGGGTGCAGCAGGTGCAAGGCAACGCCCAGCGCCTGGCCCTCGGCCAACCGCTGCGCCCGCAGGCCCCGGAACAGGACGAGATCGGCCAGCTCGGCACCCGCCTGGTGGAGGCCGGGCAACTGCTGGCCGAGCGCGAGCGGGCCCTGCGCGACAACGAAGAGCGCCTGCGGCTGATCATCGACGGGGTCAAGGACTACGGGATCTTCGCCCTCGACACCCAGGGCCGGGTCACCACCTGGAACGCCGGCGCCGAGCGGATCAAGGGCTACCGCGAGCAGGAAATCCTCGGCCGGCACTTCTCGCTGTTCTACCTGCCGGAAGAATGCCCCGCGCACCCGGACATGGCCCTGCGCGAAGCCACCCGCGACGGCCATTACATGGAAGAGGCCTGGCGCTGCCGCAAGGACGGCAGCCGCTTCTGGGCCAGCGTGGTGATCACCGCGCAGTACGATGCCAGCGGCGCGCTGCGCGGCTTCTCGAAGATCACCCGCGACATCACCGACCGCCGCGCCGCGGAAATCGCCCTGCGCACCGCCCGCGAAGAAGCCGAAAGCGCCAGCCGCGCCAAGAGCGAATTCCTCTCGCGCATGAGCCACGAACTGCGCACCCCGCTCAACGCCATCCTCGGTTTCGCCCAGTTGCTGGACATGGACTCGCCCAGCGGCCAGCGGCCCCAGGTCGGGCATATCCTGCGCGCCGGCCAGCACCTGCTGACCCTGATCAACGAGGTGCTGGACATCGCCCGCATCGAGGCCGGGCACCTGCCGCTGACTGTCGAGCCGATCGCCCTGGCCTCGGCACTGCACGAAGCCCTGACCCTGGTCTCGCCAATGGCCACCGACGCTGGCATCCAGCTCGCTGCCCTGCCCGCGCTGAGCGAACACTGCGCAGTGATCGCCGACCGCCAGCGGCTGATCCAGGTGCTGCTCAACCTGCTGTCCAACGCCATCAAGTACAACCGGCCCCAGGGCCAGGTGCGAATCGCGGTCAAGGTCCTGGGCCCGCGGGTCGAGGTAGCGGTCAGCGACACCGGCGCCGGCATTCCCCTGGAGCGCCTGGACCAGTTGTTCCGGCCTTTCGAGCGCCTGGGCGCCGACCCGCGGGTGGAAGGCACCGGCCTGGGCCTGGCCCTGAGCAAGAGCCTGCTGGAAATGATGGACGGCAGCCTGCGGGTGCACAGCACGCCGGGCCAGGGTTGCTGCTTTACCTTGCAACTGCCGTTTGTCCAGGTGGCCGCGGCCGGCACGCGCCGGCCCCTGGAACAGCAGGCGCTGGAGCAGCAGGCGCTGGAGCAACCGGGGTCGGTGCTGCCGGCCCGGGTCGAGACCGTGGAATACCGTGGCCAGGTGCTGTGCATCGAAGACAACCTGTCGAGCCTGGCGCTGATCGAAACCCTGCTGCAACGCCGCCCCGGCATTCGCCTGCTGTCGAGCATGCAGGGCCAGATGGGCCTGGACCTCGCGCGTCAACATGCGCCGCAACTGATCCTGCTGGACGTCAGCCTGCCGGACCTTGCGGGCCTGGAAGTGCTGCGCCGGCTGCGGGAGTCGCCGAGCACCGCCAGCACCCCGGTGCTGATGATCACCGCCGACGCCAGCGCCCTGACCCACCGCGCCCTGCTGCAGGCCGGGGCCACGGCGATCCTGACCAAGCCCATTCATATCCCGGCGTTTCTCGCCCACCTTGAGCAACATCTACCGGAGCCCGCATGAACCACGATTTGCGCATCCTGATCATCGACGACCAGCGCCCCAACCTCGACCTGATGGAGCAGCTGCTGGCCCGCGAAGGCCTGCACAACGTGCTGAGCAGCACCCAGCCGCTGCGCACCCTGGACCTGTTCAACAGCTTCGAGCCGGACCTGGTGATCCTCGACCTGCACATGCCCGAGTTCGATGGCTTCGCCGTGCTCGAACAGCTCAACCGGCGGATCCCGGCCGACGACTACCTGCCGATCCTGGTGCTGACCGCCGACGCCACCCGCGACACCCGCCTGCGGGCCCTGGCCCTGGGCGCCCGCGACTTCATCAGCAAGCCGCTGGACGCCCTGGAAACCCTGCTGCGGATCTGGAACCTGCTGGAAACCCGCGCCCTGTACAAAGCCCTGCGCCAGCAGGTGCCGGCGCAGCAGATCGAGCTGCTGCGCCGGCATCGGCAGTGAGTGGGTTGGCAGCCTTAGAGGTTGTACTCATCCAGCCTCGGCGAGTCGCCCACCTGCTCGATCGACTCGGAATCGATGTCCGGCAGGTTTTGCGGCTGGTAGCTCAGTTGGCTGCCCCACGGCTGGTCGCTGTTCAGCGGCCCCTTCAGCCGAGCGGCCACTGAGGCATGGACCCGGATTTTCTGTCCGTTTTCAGGGGTGGGAATCTCCCGCGACCGGGCTTTGCCGAACGGCGGCATCGAACCGTACTCAAGGGTTCGCTTGTGGGTCCTCGGGTTCCAGACCAGGCGCGGCACCCACTCGGCGATCAGCCAGTTGCGGGTCAGGGAATTGTGGGCCTGGGCCAGCGGATCCCGTAGCACCGAGGATGCTGGATAGAGTTCGGCGCGACAGGCTTCGGCATCGATGCTCAACCCGGCCTCCAGGCACTCGCCGATCATCCAGCGCAAGGCAATCAGCGCCAGCTGCGACTCGCCGACCGGGTAACCGCCGCCCACATCCGAATGCACGCCGGCGAACCAGACCTGTTTCAGGTTCACCCCCTTGCCTTCTGCCCAGAGGTTCTGCCGGAAAAAGCTGCGGCGTTCGTCCAGGGACACCGCATGGCGGATGATCTTCACCTCCTCGTTCCTGCGGGTGTAGGGAACGATCAGCGGGTCATACACCCAGCCCACCGAACTCACGGTGTCGAACAGCCCGAGAAAGTGAATGCTCACCTTCCGGGCAAAGCTGCCCTTGAACGCCTCCATCAAGTCGAAGTCCGGCTTTTTATCCGCGCTCATGCGCCACCAGGTGTAACTCATGGCCCGTTGGCGATTCGGTTTGGAATTATCAGCGGATCGCTGGCGAGTGGTCAGCAGTGACCAGGCAAAGTCCATCAACTGGGCCTGATGGGCCGGCAACAGGCCGATGGTATACAGCAGCGCCGCCAGCACCCGCACCGCGTAGGAGCCGCGGGAGAAACCGAAAAGGAAAATCTGGTCGCCGTCCCTGTAGTTCTCCATCAGGAAGCGATAGGCATTGAGCACGTTGCGCTTGATACCCCAGCCGAACATCAGCCCGGCGATGCGCGACGGCACCTTCTGCCATTCGAACAGGGTTTCGCTGAGCCCGAAGGTGCCCACGCCCTGGTCGTAATAGGCCAGCAGCGTTTCGCTGTCCTTGGGCAGCGAGCGAAACAGCCGGACCACGTTGGTCGGCTCGTCACTGAAACGGTTGTTGGTGCCGTCGATGCAAACAATCAGCTGGCGCGCCTTGATCCTTGTGTTGTCCACGACCTGGTTCCCTCGAGAGTCGTCAAGTGAGGTACCCGCGCGGCCAGTCGGCCAGGCGAGGACCGGTGTCACCCTACGTCCGTGTCATGACAACTGCTGCGGTAAAGCCTGAAGGGCTATCCAAGGCATAGCAGCATTAACGGCACCCGGCCATAAAAACCCCTCCACCGGGAGGGGCTGGTCACCGACAAGCCTTGCCTGGGCCCTAGAACCTGCCGCCCAACGGATACTCGATCGCCAGCCGCAGCTGGTCGGCATCCAGTTCGGCCTGGGCCTTGTTGCCGCGGTGCACGGCGTGGCGCAGGGTGACGGCGAGGTTTTTCGCCGGCCCGGACTGCACCACGTACTTGGCCTGCAGGTCGCGCTCCCAGTGCTTGCCGCCTTCGCCGTAGCCCAGCCAGGCGTAGCCGCCGCGCGGGTCCATGTGGCTGCCGTCGATGCCGCTGCCACGCACATACAGGGCGCTGAAAGTCAGGCCGGGAACCTGGTAGCCGGCCATGTTGAGGTCGTAGCGGGCCTGCCAGGAGGCTTCTTCGGGGGCGTTGAAGTCCGACAGGGCCACCGCGTTACTGAGCAGGATCGCGCCGCGGGTGACGTAGTCGTAAGGCGTGTCGCCGTCGACCTTCTGGTAGCCCAGGCCAAAGCTGTGGGCGCCGCTCCTGTAGGTCGACATCAGGCTCCAGGTGGTGTTGTCGATGCGCCCGGACAGGGCCTTGCCGGTGTCCTGGGTGCGGTACAGGTTGAAATCGAACGTCAGGTCCTGGCCCTGGCTCAGCGGCAGGTTGTAGAGCGCGCCAAGGTACTGCTGGCGCCAGGTGTCTTCGTACAAGGCGCTGAACAGGCTGGCGTTGAGGCCCTTGATCGAGGTGTTGCGCACGCCGATCAGGTCGAAGCTGTCGCCCTGCTTGCCGTTGGAATAATTGACCACGAAACCCTGGTCGTGGCTGCTGGCGTTACGGTCGGTGCTTTCGTTGAAGTGGCCGCCGTACAGCGTGGTATTGCTCAGTTCGCGGCTGGTGAGGAACCAGCCGGTGGCGGTCTCGGGCAGCAGGCGGCTGTCGGAGGAACCGAACACCGGGGTCTTGACCCGCTGTTCGCCGTAGCGCAGTTCGGTGGAGGAAAAACGCAGCTTGGCCACCGCGCCGCCACGGCTGAATTCATCCTTGGGATGGCCGTCGTTGTCCACCCCCAGCAGCCGCGCCTTGCCGGCCCGGCCACCGCCGCTGTCGAGTTTCCAGCCGGAATAGACGTGGGCATCCAGGCCGAAGCCGAGCGTGCCCTGGGTGAAACCGGAGCTGTAGTCGGCCATCAGGCCGTAGGCCCACTCCTGCGCCAGGTCGCTGCGTTCGGCGCGGGGTTTGTAGGCATTGCGCGCGCCGTTGCTCAAGGAACCGTGCTCATAGTCGCGACGGTCGTAGAGGCTGCGGTTGAACAGGCTCCACTGGCTGTCTTCGATAAAACCCTTGGCATTGTCCTGCTCCGCGGCCAGCGCGAGCAGGCTCTGGCCTCCCAATGCCAACAGCAGGGTGTGTCGGGTCAAGGTCTTCACTGTCGAACTCCCGAAAATCGATAAATGGCGGGCGATATCAGGCAGTGCGCCGCTGTACGGGCGCACCACCGGGACCCCACTCAGAGGTATTTGAGGATCGCGATATCGCGGCGGCGCTGCTTGAGGCCTGCGAACCAGCGTGTCGGGAAGAACAGCAGCACGCCGAGGATCAGGCTCCACAGCCAGACCCCGGACAGGTTGTCGAAGCCGTAGTAAGTGCCCTGGTTGGCGCCCCAGATGGCCACGGCCACCAGGTACATGGCCTTGAGCACGTACAGGTGCAGCAGGTAGAAGAACATCGGCGCGCCGCCGTAGATCGCCAGTTGCGCGGTCGACCAGCGTTCCTGGACCTTCTCGAAGTACGCCAGGAGGATCAGCCCCAGGCCCAGGGTCGGCATCAGGAACATCAGCGATGGCGGGTATTTCTTGGCGCTCATGAAGCTCATGAAGGTGCGCAGCGCATCGCCGGTCTGGACCCAGGGCTTCTCGCCGTAGACGTTCAGGTAACGAATGAACACGAACGCCACCAGCAGGCCGACGCCGACCTTGAGCAACCGCGAAATCCGCGCCGCCGGTTGCACGTCCTTGCCGAACCACGGGCCGATGGCCCAGCCCAGCAGGATCACCCCGATCCACGGCAGCACCGGGTACGTGGTGCGGGCCCGGGTGAACTCGGTGATGTCGATGAACACCCGCTGGTGCAGGATCGACCAGGGCACGAAGAACGGCGACTCGGGGCCCACCACCACGTCATCCAGCAGGTTGTGCCCGGCGACTATGGCCACCCCCAGCACGATCAGCCAGCCGCGTTTGAAGTGCAGCAGGCCGGCCAGCACGATCATGCAGATGCCGATGCACCAGATCACCTGCAGCCACAGGGTCTTGGGCGGGAACTCGGCATTCCAGGCAAAACACACGAAGGTCAGCTCGAGGAATACCAGGAACAGGCCGCGCTTGAGCAGGAACACCGAGGTTTCCCCAAGGCTGTGTTTCTGGCTGTAGAGCCAGGCCGACAGGCCGGTGAGGAAGATGAACACCGGCGCGCAGATCTCGCTGAGCAGGCGGGTGAAATACAGGTCCGGGGTCACGCTCAGGGCGTCGATCGGGTCGGTGACCTGGCGATGCAGGAGGAAGGTCTCGCGCACGTGGTCCACCAGCATGCACAGCATGACGAAGCCGCGCAGGGCATCGATCGCCAGCATCCGCGTATTGGCCTTGGCCACGCTGCCCGCCAGCGCAGGGGACGCAACGCCCGCCTGCCCTGCCAATCCAGTAGAAAGGGTCATATCAGTCACTCATGTTGAAGGTCGTTAAGCCTGGGCAACCCCCTGTCGCCGACACGGCACAGGGGTCGGGGCAGCGGGTCAGGATTGCTTTTTCAAGCGCGCGACTTCCGAGGCCGGCAGCGTTGCAGGCGCCCGTGGCAACGGCGGCTTGCCCTGTGGCTGGTGGAACGACAGCGTGGAACTGAAGCTCTTGAGGTCGTAGGCCTCGGCCTGGCTGTCCGGGCCCTGGCGAGTGCCCGGGGTGCGGTCCTTGTATTCGGCGGCCACCACATAGGTGCCCTGCCACGGCAGCGCGAAGCTGACCTTGCCGTCCTGGTCGCTGGTCTGGGTGAAGACCTCGCCGGAGCCGGTTTCCAGGATCACTTCCTGGGCGGCCAGCGGCTTGAGTTCATAGAACACCTGGAACTGCGCCTTGCCCGCGGCGGCCACGCCGGTGGGGACGATGTCCAGCGCCAGTTCCGGCTGGCGCGCGCGCAGGTCGCCGACCCAGCGGGTGGCGGGCGTCCAATGAGTCTTGAGGGTCTTGCCGCCTTCATGCAGGTCGAAGAGCGGATACTGCGAGTCCTGCGCCAGCAGGCTTTCATCGGCCCTGGGCTGATGGCCAACGCTGAACGACTGGCGTTGCAGGCCCAGGCTCAGACCCAATGCCGGGGCCGGCAGCGGATTCGCCGCCGACCAGCCCTTGAGCTGGCGGAAGCGATCGAGGCCACCGGGGGTCACTTCCAGCATGTTCTTGTCGTACTCGCCGTAATACAGCGTCAGGGGCTGCCCCGGCGTGTGTTCGTACCAGATCTGGTGAGCCTGGGTACCGCTGGCCAGCATCAGCACGCCCAGCCCTATCAAGGTATTTGCCGTACTCATTCGCATCGTGTTGCGCTCCTTTGTGCTCTCATTCAACGAATCGCCGCCCCCGCTCTGATGGCGTTGAACTTCCCGGGGAGACGATGCGCACCTACCACTGGCTGGCATTACAGCGCAGGCCGTTCTGTGCTTTGTTCCGATTTGCCGCGGCACAAGCCCGTTGCCTGCTGTTTTCTCAAGGCAAACAGCGATTTATGCGGTGTGCGCCAGGCTGAAGCATCCAGGGGTAAGCGGTGCGTGGATTGTCCGATCGGGGTGCACGCGAGGCCTGCATGGCCGGTGTCGCTTGCTTGCGCGCAACCCGCTGTGCACTCACCGGCCAGGCAAAATGGCCGGCCCAGACGCAAGCGCGCCCGGTGAGAGGCGCGCGCATGAGTGATTGATCAGACGGCAAAATGTTATCAGATAACATTTCATTCTGAGAGAAGAACGAGTCAGTGGCGCAATAATTTACGCAGGGGCACGCCGTCTTTGAGGACCGGCGACTTGATGACGATGTAGCTGAAGTACTTCGAGATACCGATGTTCTTGTCCAGCAGGCTTTCCACCACCTCCTGGTAATGCTGGATGCTGCGGGTCATAAAGCGCACCAGATAGTCGTAGCCGCCACTGATCAGATGACACTCCAGCACCTCGTCCACCAGGCGGATATTGGACTCGAACTTGGCGAAGTCCTCGCGCTTGTGGTCGCTCAGGGTGATCTCGGTGAACACCGTGACCGAGTCGGTGATCTTGGCCAGGTTCAGGTGCGCCTTGTAGCTGGAAATGTAGCCGGCCGATTCCAGGCGCTTGACCCGCTGCAGACACGGACTGGCCGACAACCCCACGGCGTCGGCGAGGCTGACATTGGTCATGCGTCCGTCTTTTTGCAGCTCAACCAAGATGTTGATATCAATACGGTCCAGTTTGACTAAACCTTCCATCGTTTACCTCTTGATTGCTGTGGGATGCAATCGACAAGCAAGATCAGCGCCGTAACGACGCCTGATGCTGGGCCACCAGGTCGGCCATGCTGTTGATGCAGTAGTCGGCGGCGCAGGGTTGCGGGTTGCGGCTGCCGGCACGGCAGATCAGGCACAGGCCCGCCGTCGCTTGCGCCACGGCGGCCGGCGGCCGGGTCACCTGGAGGATGTCCTGGGCCCGCAGGTCGTTGTCCGCCAGCCACTGGCGATCCTGCAACGGCTGGCTGGCCAGGGAGATGAAATCGTCCTGGGCGATCCCCAGCCGCTCGCACAACAGCGCGCGATCCTCGGCATCGCGATCGCCCTGCACCAGCAGCCGATAGAACTTGCGCAGGTACAGCATCGCCCCCGGCGCATCCTCGAACAGAGACCAGCCCGCCACCGAACGGGCGAAGCTCATGCCCTCCTCCCAGGACGCCTTCAGGCCCCAGCGTTCGGCCAGCTGGCGATGGGCGAAACACAGCAGGCCGCTGAACCCCAGCTCGGCGAAGCGCGGGTACAGGCCCCGCACCGTCTCGGCGAACTCGCCCAGCACCTGCTCCTTGTCCGGTTGCCCACGGCGACTGTCGAGCAAGGGTTGCAAGGCCGCCCAGACCCCCGAGTCACGGTCCACCAGGACCGCGTCGCAGTCGATCAGCAACGCACGATAATCAGTCAGCCCCATGGCGTGTACAGCCTCCTATGATGCGTTCCATCGATCCATGCTCCAAAAATGCCCATCGGTGGCGCCCGGCAGCCCGGCGCCGACCGGGGCATCAGCTCAGTTCAAGACTCGTGCCAGCGCGGCATCGAGAATCGCCAGGGCTTCGTCGATCTGCTCGGGAGTTGTTACCAGCGGTGCCAGGAAGCGCAGGACGTTACGGTGCACCCCGCACTTGATCACCAGCAACCCACCCAGGCGCGCCTGGTCGATCAGCCGTTGCGTCAACTCGGCATCGGGGCTGCGCGCCGCATCGTTCTTGACCAGTTCCAGCGCCAGCATGAAACCGCTGCCACGCACATCGCCGATGCACGGGTACAGCCTCTGCAGGCTCAGCAACCCTTCGCGCAGGCGCAAGCCCAGCGCCACGCCACGGGCCAGCAACTGTTCCTCTTCGTAGGCATCCAGCACCGCCAGCGCCGCGGCGCAGGCCAGGGCGTTGCCGCCGTAGGTGCCACCGAGGCCGCCGGGCAGCGGCGCGTCCATGATCTGCGCCTTGCCCACCACGCCGGACAACGGCAAGCCACCGGCCAGGCTCTTGGCCACGGTGACCAGGTCCGGCTGGATATCGGCGTGCTGGAAGCCGAACCAGCTGCCGGTGCGGCCGAAGCCGGTCTGGATTTCATCGAGGATCAGCACGATGCCGTGTTGCGTCGCCAGGGCGCGCAAGGCCTGGAGGAACTCCGCCGGAGCGGCGAGGAAACCGCCGTCGCCCTGCACCGGTTCGATGATGATCGCCGCCACGCGCTCGGGTGCGACCTGGGTGGCGAACAGCTCCTGCAACGCCTGCAGGGCCATCTCGCTGCTGACCCCGCGATAGGCGTTCGGGTACGGCGTATGGAACACCTCGGGGGCGGTGCCGAAGTTCTGCTTGTACGGCTGGCTCATGCCGGTCAGCGTGCTGCCGAGCAAGGTGCGGCCATGGAAACCGCCACGAAAGGCGATCACCGCCGAACGCTGGGTATGGGCGCGGGCGATCTTCACCGCGTTCTCCACGGCCTCGGCGCCAGAGGTGAAGAATGCCGCCTTGTAGGGCTCGGCGCCGCCGATCATCTGGCTCAGGCGCCGGGCCAGGTCCAGGTACGGTTTGTAGGCCACCACCTGGAAGCAAGCGTGGGAGACTTTCTGCAACTGCGCCTGCACCGCCGCCACCACCCGCGGGTGGTTGTGGCCGATGTTCAACACGCCGATCCCGCCGACGAAATCCAGATAGCGCTCGCCGTCCACGTCCCACACCTGGGAGCCCTCGGCGCGGTCGATGACCAGCGGATGGGCAGTGACCACGCCCCGCGGCACGAACTGATCGCGCTGCTGGAGCAAATGAGGTGTTTCGTCGACCTTGCTATTCATGGCGTTCCTCATACTGAGCCAGGCAACCGGGAAGCGGTTGCGATGGCTTCAGATTAAGGCTTCGGCGGAACCGACTTAGCCGAACTTGGCCCCTGAGAAATCCGGATCCACTGTTTTCACCCCGGCAAACGGCAGATTCCTTCAGCCCCGCCGAATCTGCCGGCCAGGGCCACGAAGCGCGCGGCACAAGGCGTTCGCACGCGGCCTTTCGACAGATCCTGCTTTGCCGTTGCGGCATCATGAAACCCACCCCTCCATCGATCAGGAACCGCCCATGGCCCTCCTCTATAAAGCTGACCCCGTGCGTGGCGAACACTGGCGAGCGCTGTTCGCCGAACAGGCCCCGGACATTCAATGGCGTGCCTGGCCGGACCTCGGCAACCCCGAGGACATCCGCTACCTGGCGGCCTGGCAGGCGCCGGACGACCTGAGCCTTTTACCTAACCTCGAGGTGCTGTTCGCCCTCTCGGCCGGGGTCGACCAGCTGGACCTCGCGCGCCTGCCGCCGGACTTGCCGGTGGTGCGCCTGCTGGACCCGGGCATCACCCGGGGCATGTGCGAATACGCCAGCTTCGCCGTGCTCAGCCTGCACCGCGACATGCTGCGCTACCGGCAGCAACAGTTCGCCCGCTGCTGGCAGGCGCACCTGCTGCAACCGGCGGCGCAACGCCGGGTCGGGGTCATGGGCCTGGGCCAACAGGCCCAGCAGATCCTCGCCACCCTGCGGCCGCTGGGGTTCGCCCTGTCCGGCTGGGCCCGCAGCGCCCATCGCATCGACGGCGTGCAGTGTTTCGCCGGCAACCAGCAGCTGCCGGCCTTTCTCAGCCAGTGCGACATCCTGCTGTGCGTGCTGCCCCTGACCGAACAGACCCAGGGCATCCTCGACCGCGAGCTGTTCCGCCAACTGCCCCGCGGCGCGGCGCTGATCAACATGGGCCGTGGCGGCCACCTGGTGGAGCAGGACCTGCTCGACGCCCTGGCCAGCGGCCAGCTCAGCGGCGCGGTGCTCGACGTCCTGCAACAGGAGCCGGCCCCGGCCGAACACCCGTTCTGGGATCACCCGCAGATCCTCCTGACCCCGCACATCGCCGCCATGACCCAGCCGGAAAGCGCCTTCGCCGTGCTGCTGGACAATATCCGCCGCCACCAGCGCGGCGAACCGATGCTCGGGCAGATCGACCGCAGCCAGGGTTATTGAAAGCCCCCGCGATCGTGTAGCCGCTGGCGCAGCCGTCGTAAAACCAGTGACAGCGGTGCGTCAGGGCTATCCAGCGTGCAGGTTTGGCGGGCTGGCGCCCGATCGCAGCCTTCGGCAGCGGCTACAGGGTTCGGCGTTTGGCGAAGAACGCAGCCCCCCCGCCCTCGCTGTAGCCGCTGGCGCAGCCTGCGATCGGCGGCGCAGCCGTCGCAAGACCGCTGACCGCGGTGCGTCAGAGCGATCCGGGACGCAGGTTTGGCGGGCTGGCGCCCGATCGCAGCCTTCGGCAGCGGCTACGGGGTTCGGCGTTTGGCGAAGAGCGCAGGAACCCCGCCCTCGCTGTAGCCGCTGGCGCAGCCTGCGATCGACGGCGCAGCCGTCGCAAACCGCTGACCGCGGTGTATCAGGCTGATCCGGGATACGGTTTAGGCGGGCGCCAGGTCAGAGCGCCGCCCGCCCCCGCAGCTACAAGACGGGGCTCAGAGCCTCTCGGCAATCGCCACGCCCACCTCCTGGGTCGAGGCCTGGCCACCCAGGTCCGGGGTGATCGGGCCCTGGGCGATCACTTGTTCGATGGCCTCGAGAATCCCGTCGTGGGCGGCGCGATAACGCTGGTCGCCGTTGCCGAGGAAATCCAGCATCAGCGCGCCAGACCAGATCATCGCGATCGGGTTGGCGATATTGCGCCCGTAGATGTCCGGCGCCGAGCCGTGCACCGGCTCGAACAGCGACGGGAAGCGCCGCTGCGGATCGAGGTTGGCCGAGGGCGCGATACCGATGGTGCCGGCACAGGCCGGGCCGAGGTCGGAGAGAATGTCGCCGAACAGGTTGGAGGCCACCACCACGTCGAACCGCTCCGGTTGCAGGACAAAACGCGCGCAGAGAATGTCGATGTGCTGCTTGTCCCAGCTCACCTGCGGGTACTGCCCGGCCATCAGCGCCGTGCGCTCGTCCCAGTACGGCATGCTGATGGAAATCCCGTTGGACTTGGTCGCCGCCGTCAGGCGCTTGCGCGGCCGGGTCTGGGCCAGGTCGAAGGCGTACCTGAGAATGCGGTCCACGCCACGCCGGGTGAACACCGACTCCTGCAGCACGAACTCATGCTCGGTGCCCTCGAACATCTTGCCACCCACCGAGGAATACTCGCCCTCGGTGTTCTCGCGGACCACCACGAAATCGATGTCCCCCGGCTCGCGCCCGGCCAGCGGGCACGGCACCCCGGGGAACAGCCGCACCGGGCGGATATTCACGTACTGGTCGAAGTCGCGGCGGAACTTGAGCAGCGAACCCCACAGGGAAATATGGTCCGGCACCTTGTCCGGCCAGCCCACGGCGCCGAAGTAGATGGCGTCGAAATCCTTGAGCCGCTCGAACCAGTCCTCGGGCATCATCCGCCCGTGCTCCAGGTAGTAATCGCAGTGCGCCCAGTCCAGCACCTCGATCTGCAGGTCCAGCTGCCACGTGCGCGCCGCCTGCCGCAGCACCCGCAATCCTTCTGGCAATACTTCCTTGCCGATTCCGTCGCCGGCGATGGCGGCGATCCTGAATGCCTTGCTCATGTCGCATGTCTCCTCGAAGTCGGTGCGGGCCGGTCACAGGCCGCCGATGTGGAAAGCCTTGATTTCCAGGTATTCGTCCAGGCCGTACTTGCTGCCTTCGCGGCCCAGGCCCGATTGCTTGATGCCGCCGAACGGCGCCACTTCCATGGAGATGATCCCGGTGTTGAGGCCGACCATGCCGAACTCCAGCGCTTCGCCGAAACGCCAGGAGCGGCGCAGGTCCTGGGTGAAGTAGTAGGCACCCAGCCCGTAGGGCGTGGCGTTGGCGATGGCCAGCGCCTCGGCCTCGTCGTGGAAGCGCATCAGCGGCGCCACCGGGCCGAAGGTTTCCTCATGAGCCAGGAGCATCTCGGTGCTGGCCTCGCCCAGCACCGTGGGCTGCACGAACTGGCTTTCGCCCTGGGGAATCCCGCCGCACAGCAGGGTCGCGCCCTTGCCCAGGGCATCGTCGATATGCCGGGCGACCTTGCTCACCGCCGCGGCATTGATCAGCGGGCCGATGCTCACGCCCGGCTCCAGGCCGTTGCCGACCTTGAGCTTGGCCACCTCTTCCACCAGGCGCTGGGCAAAACGCTGGTAGATGCCGTCCTGGACCAGGATGCGGTTGGCGCAGACGCAAGTCTGCCCGGCGTTGCGGAACTTGCTCTGCATGATCCCGGCGATCGCCTGTTCCAGGTCGGCGTCGTCGAACACCACGAACGGCGCGTTACCGCCCAGCTCCAGGCTCAGGCGCTTGATGTGCTCGGCGCTCTGGCGCATCAACAGGCGGCCGACCGCGGTGGAGCCGGTAAAGGAAATCTTGCGCACCGCCGGGTTGCCGGTCAGCTCTTCGCCGATCCCGGTCGGCATGCCCGTAAGCACGCTGAACACCCCCGGCGGAATCCCCACCCGCTCGGCCAGCACCGCCAGGGCCAGGGCCGACAGCGGCGTGAGGTCCGAAGGCTTGACGATGATCGGGCAGCCGGCGGCCAGGGCCGGCGCGCATTTGCGGGTGATCATCGCGTTGGGGAAGTTCCACGGGGTGATGGCCGCGCAGACCCCCACGGGCTGCTTGAGGGTCAGCAGGCGCCGGTCGCCAGCGGGCGCCGGCAGGGTGTCGCCGCAGATGCGCCGCGCCTCCTCGGCGAACCATTTGACGAAACCGGCGCCGTAGCGGATTTCGCCCTGGGCTTCGGCGAAAGGCTTGCCCTGTTCGGCGGTCATGATCAGGGCCAGGTCGTCGAGGTTGTCGAGCATGGCCTGGTACCAGCGCTCCAGCAGCTGTGCCCGCTCCGCCGCCGGGCGCGCGCGCCAGGCCGGCCAGGCGCGTTCGGCGGCGGCGATGGCCAGGCGGGTCTGCGCGCCCTGCAGGGCCGGCACGCGGGCCAGGCATTCGCCGCTGGCCGGGTCGAGCACCGCCAGGGTCGCACCATCATCGGCGGCCACCCACTGCCCGTCGATATAGGCCAGTTCCACCAAGAGGCTTGGGTCTTTCAAACGATTCTTGAGCATGGTCGAGTCCTGTTCCGAGACAGCCTCCAGTCTAAGCAGGCGCCACAGCCCAGGATGCTGAAAGCGCCGGGCCGACAGCGTCGGATGCTGAAAAACGCGGCGGCGCAGCAGGCTCTACCGAGCACATGAACAGCGCCCTGTAGCCACTGGCGCAGCCGTCGCAAAACAGATAACCACGGTGCGTCAGATCGATCCGGGATACAGGCTTGGCGGGCTAGCGCCCGATCGCCGCCTCCGGCAGCGGCTACAGGTGACCGCTCAACGTTTCAGGGAACCCAGCAGGCCTTCGAGAAAACGCTGGCCGGCGTCCATCTGGCTGACCTCGATAAACTCGTCGGGCTTGTGCGCCTGCTCGATGGAGCCTGGGCCGCAGACCACCACCGGGATGTCCAGGCGCTGGCTGAACAGACCGCCTTCAGTGCCGAAGCCGACCTTGGCGTAGCCGGTGCCCGGCGCGGCGAAGGCGTGGAGCAAACGCACCGCCTCGACACTCGGATGGGTCTCCAGCCCCGGGTAGACATTGAGGGTTTCGATCTCGATGGCCGCCACCTCGGAGACCTTGCGGGCCTCGCGCACGATCAGCTCGGCGCGTTCGCGCATCTGTTCGAGGAACTGCTCGAGATCGTCCGCCGGCAGGTTGCGCACCTCGAAATCCAGGGTGCACAGGTTCGGCACTATGTTCAGCGCCTTGCCGCCGCCGATCTGCCCGACGTGCACGGTGCTGTAGGGAATGTCGTAGTCGGCATCGCGCGCGCCCTGCTCGCGCAGACGCTGCTGGCTGTCGCGCAAACCGGCGATGAAATCGCAGGCCAGGTGAATCGCGTTGGCCGCCAGCGGTGCCAGGGAGGAATGCGCTTCCTGGCCACGGCAATAGGCGCGGTACGACCCCTTGCCCTTGTGCCCGAGCACGAACTGCATGCGCGTGGGTTCGCCGATCAGGCACAGGAACGGCCGCACCGGCGCCAGGTGCAGCACGTCCAGCAGGCGGCGCACGCCGACGCAACCGATTTCCTCGTCATGGGACAGCGCCAGTTGCAGCGGCCGGCTCAAGGTGCTGTCGGCGGCATCGAGCATGGCGTCTATGGCCAGGGCGATAAACCCCTTCATGTCGCAGCTGCCGCGCCCGTAGAGGCGCCCTCCTTGCTCGGTGACCTGGAACGCCGGCAGGGTCCAGGCCTGGCCGGCGACGGGCACCACGTCGGTATGCCCGGACAGCAGGATCCCCGGCAGCTCCCGCGGCCCGGTGCTGGCGAACAGGTTGGCCTTGCGCCCGCTTTCGTCCTTGACGATCAGCGACTCGATGCCCTTGCCCAGCAGCAGCTCGCGCACGTATTCGATCAGCGCCAGGTTCGACTCCGAGGACACGGTGTCGAAGGCGATCAGGCGCTTGAGGATCTCCAGTACCCGGGGTTTCATGAGGCCTTGCTCCGTTGTGCGGTTGTGCCGGCGAAGCGGCGAATCGAAAAGGGCTCGATCGGGGTGCTGGTGCTGCCAGTGGCGATCAGCTCGGCCATCACGTCGCCGACGCCCGGGCCAAGCTGGAAGCCGTGGCCGCAGAAACCGAAGGCGTAGTACAGGCCGTCGACCTGGCCACTGGGACCCATGATCGGCAGCGAGTCGGGCAGATAACCTTCGATGCCGCTCCAGACGCGGATGATGTTGAGGTTGCCGACGCCCGGCAGCAGCCGGCGCATCTGCTGGATCTGGTTGAGGATGCTGCGCGGTTCGACCTGGGCGCGCCGTGTGAGCATGTCCGGTTTGCTGCGGTAGCCGCCGCCGATGATGATGTTGCCGCGGGGAATCTGGCGGAAGTAGATCACCTCCTCGGGGATCTTGGTGTAGACCCCGATCACCGTCGGCAAGGCGTAAGGCACCGGCTCGGTGACCGCCATCTGCGGGCCGTTGGTGTCCAGCGGCACCGGCTCGCCAAACTGCTCGGAGAGTTTCTGGCCCCAGGCGCCGGCGGTGATCAGCAGGCGTTCGGCGCTGAATTGGCGGCCGTCGGTGGTGCCGACCAGGAACCCGCCGCCGACCTTCTGCACCTCGGCCACTTCGGTGCGCTCTTCGATCCGCGCGCCGGCGCGCACCGCCGCCCGGGCAAAGGCCGGGGCCGCCAGGCGCGGGTTGGCATGGCCGTCATGGGGGGCGTAGGAGCCGCCCTTGACGTCCGGCCCGAGGAACGGAAAACGCTCGTGCAGCTCGCGGCCACGATAGATCTTCAGGTCCAGCTGCCGAGCCTCCGGTGCCGCGGCATAGGCCTCGAGCTCAGCGATCTCGTCCTCGCGGTAACACACCCGCATATGGCCGCTGGCGATGAATTCCAGGTCGTCGTCGATCAGTTCCGGCAGGCGCCTCCACAGGGCCCAGGAACGGTTGGCCAGCTCCAGCTGGCCGAGATAACGCCCCTGGCGCCGCACGTTGCCGAAGTTCACCCCGCTGGCGTACTGGCCGATCTGGTCGCGCTCCAGCAGGGTCACCGACTGGCCGCGCTGGCGCAGGAAAAACGCCGCCGCCGAGCCCATCAGGCCGCCGCCGACAATCAGTACATCGGACTGTTGCACCGTCATGGCGTCACCTCCCCGGTGAGCATCGAAAGGGGCTTGACCGGGGCCTGGCCTCGCTGCCGGCCCACCTCCTGCACCGCGACCCCGGCCGCGGCGGCGATCACCTCGGCCCCGGCCTGGGAACAGTAGCGACCCTGGCAGCGGCCCATACCGACCCGGCTGAAGGCCTTGGCGCGGTTGACTTCGCAGGCGCCCTTCTCGCGCACCGTGCGCCGCAGTTCGCCGGCGCTGATCATCTCGCAACGGCAGACGATGGCGGTGTCCGGCAGCGCCTCGGCCTGGGCGCTCGGCCAGGGAAAGGCCTGGGCCAGGCCGAGGCGGAACTGGTCCATCACCGCCAGGGCCTGGCGCTGTTCGTCGCGTTCCGCGGCGTTGACCGGCAGTTGCAGATCCTCGAGCAGGGCCAGCGCCGCGAGGCGCCCGGCGTGTTCGGCGGCGTCGGCGCCACGAATCTTCGCCCCGTCGCCGGCGGCATAGACCCCGCTGACACTGGTGCGCCCGGCCTCGTCGAGCTCCAGCAGCCACTGGCTGGACGCCGGGTCGAAGGCCAGGCGGCAACCGGCAAGGTCGGCCAGCTGGGTTTCCGGACGCAGGTGATAACCCAGGGCCAGGGCATCGCACTCGACATCCAGGCTGTCGCCCTTGGCGGTCTTGACCTGCACCAGGCTGACCCCGCCCTGGGCATCGCCCAGCACCCGGACCGGCTGGATCCCCAGGTGCACCGGCACCCGGGCCAGGCACAACTGCGCCAGCAGCTTCATGCCGGTCCAGAGCAATCCCGGGCGCGCCAGCAGTTTCGGCAAGGCGGCGATGCGCTTGCCCAGCGGCGAGGTGTCGAGTACCGCGGCGACCTGCGCCCCGGCCTTGAGGTACTGGCTGGCCACCAGGTACAGCAGCGGCCCGCTGCCCATGAACACCACGCGGTGACCGATGGACACCGATTGCGCCTTGAGGGCGATCTGCGCGCCGCCGAGGCTGTAGGTGCCCGCCAAGTGCCAGCCTTCGAGCGGCATCAGGCGGTCGGTGGCGCCGGTGCAGAGGATCAGCGCGTCATAGTCCAGGGTGAAGTGCCGGCCCTGGCTGACGCAGCACAGCTGCCCCGGGGTCAGGTTCCACACCAGGGTGTCCGGGCGATAGTCGATGCGCGGGCGCAGGCGCTCGAAGCTGTCGTGCAGGGCCCGCGCCTTGTGCGCTTCGCTGCCGTACAGGGTGGCGTAGTCGCGGCGAAAACCTTCGGGCTGGCGGCGGTAGATCTGCCCGCCGTCGCGACGGTTCTCGTCGACCAGGGTCGGCACCAGGCCGGCCGACAGCAGGGTTTCGGCGCAACGGACACCGGCCGGGCCGGCGCCGACTATCACGACCCGCGGCGCCGCGCCGGACGCGATGTTCAGCCGTGCAGTGGCCATACCGCCTCCGGTTGTGTGGTGAGAATATCCAGGCCCTCGCGGACCTCGCTGGAACAGGCGCGCAGGCGTTCGCCGGCGCGGGTCCAGACCCAGCAGTCCTGGCAGGCGCCCATCAGGCAGAAGCCGGCGCGCCGGCCGGAATCGAACTCCGACTGGCGCAGGGCCGTCCCCTGGGTCAGCAACGCAACCATCAGCGTGTCGCCCTGCAACGCCTCGATCGGCGCACCATCCACCCACAGTCTGACCGGCGCCCGTTCGCGCTCGCCCAACCGTACAAAACGCCCCTTCATGCGTAGGCTCCCTCGGTCATGCCATTGAAGTTCTGTTGGCTCTGCAGCAACTCGCCGCTGTCGCGGTGGCAGAGGATCTCGCTGCCGCCGTCGATGGCGCGGCGGTTCGGCGCGGTGCGGTTGCACAGGCCGTCGATGCGCACCGGGCAGCGATTGAGGAAGGTGCACAGCTCCGGCACGTTGGCCTTGGCGCCGATCGGCGGCAGGCTGGCGCAGGTGCTGCCGCAGCTTTCCAGCCAGCCCTGGCGCAGCTCCGGCACCGAGTGGATCAGCAGGTCGGTATAGGGATGGAACGGCGCCTGGGCAAAGGCCGCGCGGCTGCCCGCCTCGACCTTGTGCCCGCTGTACATCACCACGATGTCGTCGCACAGCGCGCGCACCGTGGAAATGTCGTGGCTGATGAACAGGTAGGACACCCCCAGTTCCTGGCGCAGGTCGCGCAGCAATTCGAGAATCGCCGCCCCAACCACCGTATCCAGGGCCGAAGTCACCTCGTCGCAGAGGATCAGGTCAGGCTTGGCCGCCAGCGCGCGGGCCAGGTTGACCCGCTGCTTCTGCCCGCCGGACAGCTCGCTGGGCCGCCGGTCCGCGAGCTTGCGCGGCAGCCGCACCAGGTCCAGCAGTTCGTCGATGCGCTGGCGCAAGGCCGCGCCCTTGAGGCCGAAATACATCTTCAGCGGCCGGCTGAGAATGGCGCTGACGCTGTGCATGGGGTTGAGCGCGGTGTCGGCGTTCTGGAACACCATCTGGATCCGCCGGAACTGCTCGTCGGTGCGGCTCGACAGGCTACCGCCCAGGGGCTGGCCGTCGAAGCTCAGCTGGCCCAGGGCCGGGCTCAGCAAACCGGCCACCACCCGCGCCAGGGTCGACTTGCCCGAGCCCGACTCACCGATCACGCCAATGGCCTGGCCACGGCGCACGGTCAGGTCGATGTCCTCCAGCACGCGGATCATCGGCATGCCTTGCAGGTTCTTGTTGCCGTAGCCGGCGGTCAGGCCCTTGATGGTCAGCAGCGGCTGGTCCTCGGCGATATCGCTGGGCGGGCGAATGGTCGAGTCCGGGCGCGCCGCCGCCAGCAGGCTGCGGGTGTAGTCGTGGACCGGGCCCTCGAGCAGCGGCGCAGTGGCGCTCTGTTCGAGGATCTGGCCGCCGTTGAGCACCACGATCTGATCGGCCATCTGCGCCACCACCGCCAGGTCGTGGGACACATACACCGCCGTCGCCCCGCGTTCGCGCACCACCCGCTTGAAGGCCCGCAGCACGTCGATCTGGGTGGTGACGTCGAGCGCGGTGGTCGGCTCGTCGAGGATCACCAGCAGCGGGTCGCTGATCAGCGCCATCGCCGCCATCACCCGTTGCAACTGGCCGCCCGAGACCTGGTGCGGGTAGCGCTGGCCGATGTGTTCCGGGTCCGGCAGGGCCAGGTCGCGGAACAGTTCGATGGCCTTGGCCTCCAGGTTGGCGCGGCTGTCCAGGCCATGGATCAGGGCGCCCTCCACCACCTGGTCGAGGAGTCTTTTCGCCGGGTTGAAGGCCGCCGCCGCGCTCTGGGCGATGTAGGACACGCGATTGCCGCGCAGGCCCTGCAACTGCTCCTCGCCCAGGGCCAGCATGTCGTGTTCGCCGACCCGCACCACCCCGGACGCCAGGCGGCAACCACGGCGGGCATAACCCAGCAGCGCCAGGGCGATGGTGGTCTTGCCGGAGCCGGATTCGCCGATCAACGCCAGCACCTCGCCCTGCTCCAGGGCGAAGCTCACACCCTTGACGATCTCCACTTCGCCGCTCTCGCCGCCGGCGACCACCCGCAGGTCTTCCACTCGAATCAACTGGCTCATTTCAATGACCTCCCGGACGGCGGCTGCGGCGCGACGAGACCCTGTCGATGAACAGGTTCACGCCAATGGTCAGGGTGCCGATGGCCAGCGCCGGGATGACGATGGCCGGCGCGCCCTGGTTGAGGCCGCCGATGTTCTCGCGCACCAGCGAGCCGAGGTCGGCGTCCGGCGGCTGCACGCCGAGGCCGAGGAAGCTCATGCCGCTGAGCAGCAGGACGATGAAGCCAAAGCGCAGGCCGAGGTCGGTGAGCACCGGGTTGAGCATGTTCGGCAGGATCTCCACGCAGGCGATGTACAGCCGGCGCTCGCCCCGGGTGCGGGCCACCTGCACATACTCCAGGGCCTCGATATTCACCGCCAGGCTGCGGGCGATACGGAACGCCCCGGGGGTGAAGCTCAGCACCGCGGTGCACACCAGCAGCACCACCGAGGAGCCGAAGGCCGAGACCATGATCAGCGCCAGCATCTTGCTCGGGATGGAGATGAAGGCATCCATCAGGCGGCTGATGACTTCATCCAGCCATTTCGGCGCGACCACCGAGAGCAAGGCGCAGGCGGTGCCCAGGCCGCTGGCCAGGACCGCGGAAATCAGCGCCAGGCCGACGGTGAACCGCGCGCCCACCAGCACCCGGCTGAGCATGTCGCGGCCCAGGTAATCGGTGCCGAACGGATAGGCCGCGCCCATGGCGTCGAACACATTGGCGGACACCACTTCGCCCACCGGGTGCGGCGCCAGCCAGGGGCCGAACAGCGCCACCAGCAGCCACAGCACACACATCGCAGCCCCGGTCAGGCCGAGCCAGGACGGCCCGTGGGACACCTTGCCAAGCGCCAGGTCGGGCGTGGCAGGCGTCGACTTCAGCATGAGATTGCTCATTGGTTTCTCAGCCTCGGATTGGAAAGAATCGCGCACAGGTCGGCAATCAGCACCAGGCCCAGGTAGGCCGTGCAGAACAGCATGGTGCAGGCCTGGACCAGCGCCATGTCGCGGTTGGTCACCGCGTCGACCATCAGGCTGGCGATCCCGGGATAGTTGAAGATGGTTTCGACGATCACCACCCCGCCCAGCAGGTACGACAGGCTCAGCGCCACCGCGTTGGCAATCGGCCCGATGGCGTTGGGCAAGGCGTGGCGCAGCACGATGCGCACCGGGCTGACGCCCTTGAGCCGGGCCATTTCCACGTAGGGGCTGTCGAGCTGGTCGATCACCGCGGCGCGGGTCATGCGCGCCATTTGCGCGACGATGACGAAGCACAGGGTCATCACCGGCAAGGCGTAGGTGCGCAGGAACTGCAGCGGCGAGTGGGTTTCGCTGGCGTAGGACAAGGCCGACAGCCAGCCCAGGTTCACCGCGAACACCAGCACCGCCAGGGTCGCCACCAGGAACTCCGGCACCGCCACCAGGGCCAGGGTGATGAAGCTCAGGACGCTGTCCAGGCGCCCGCCGCGGCCCATGGCCGAGCCGATGCCCAGGGTCAGCGCCACCGGCACCGAGACCACCGCGGTCACCGCCGCCAGCATCAGGGTGTTGGGCACCCGCCCGGCCATCAGCTCGCTGACCGGCATGGCGTTGGACACCGAGGTGCCCATGTCGCCGGCCAGCAGGCTGAGCAACCAGTGCAGGTAACGCACCACACCGGGCTGGTCCAGGCCCAGTTTCAGGCGCAGCGCCGCCACCTGTTCCGGCGTGGCGAACTGCCCCAGGGCCTGTTGCGCCGCGTCCCCCGGCAATACCGCGGTGATGGCGAACACCACCATGGAGACGATCAACAAGGTCACGACCGCGGCGCCCATGCGCCGCCCGATCAACCACAGTGTGTTGCTATTCATCGCCCTTCCCTCCTGCCTTGCAGCTCCGACGGAACCCGCTTTCGCCCCTCACGCGTCCAGCCACACCTGCTCGGCGAACATGTAGCCCATGAAGCCACCCAGGGGGTTGCTGCCATAGCCCTTGATACGCTGGTCGACCCCGTCGATGTTGCTGATGAACACCGGGATGCCGATGCCACAGTGGTCGTGCACCAGGGTCTGCATGTCGGCGTACATGGTGCTGCGCTTGGCGTCGTCGGTCTCGCCGCGGGCCAGCATCAGCAACTGGTCGAACTGCTCGTTCTTCCAGCCCGACTCGTTCCATGGCGCGCTGGACTGGAAGAACTGCGAGAAGATCACGTCGGCGTTCGGCCGCGGGTTGATGTTGCCGAAGCTCAGCGGGTGCTTCATCCAGTGGTTGGACCAGTAGCCGTCGCTGGGCAGGCGGTTGACGTTGAGGGTCAGCCCGGCCTGCTTGGCCGACTGCTGCAGGAGCACGGCGATGTCCACCGAACCGGTGGCGGCCGGCGAGGCCACCAGCGGCATGCTGACCTTCTCCATGCCGGCCTTCTTCAGCAGGAAGCGGGCCTTTTCCGGGTCGTACACGGTCTGCGGCAGGTCGGCGTTGTAGTAACGCGAACCGGGCGCGATCGGGTGGTCGTTGCCGACCACGGCGTAGCCGCGGAACACCGCGGATTTCACCTGTTCGCGGTCCAGCAGGTGCTTCAGCGCCTGGGTGAATTCCGGGCTCTGGCCAGGCAACTGGTCCTGGCGAATGATCAGGTCGGTGTAATTGCCCGACGGCGCGTCCACCACCCGGTGCCCGGCGCTGGCGGCGATGCGCGCGGTGGAGCGCGGGTTGACCTCGTTGATCAGGTTGACATCGCCGGAGAGCAAGGCGTTGACCCGCGAAGGCTCGTCGGCGATGGCGATGAACTCGATCTCGTCCAGGTACGGCAGGCCCGGCTTCCAGTAGTTCGGGTTGCGCGCGGAGACCGAACGCACGCCCGGCTTGAACTCCTTGACCTTGAACGGCCCGGTGCCGATGCCCTGGCTGAAGTCGGTGGTGCCTTCGGGCACGATCAGCAGGTGCGAGACCGCGAGGATCGACGGCAGCTCGGCGTTCGGCGCCTTGAGGCGGATCTGCACCTCATGGGTGCCGGTGGCCTTGATCTCGGCGAACTGCTCCATCAGCGGCATGACCTTGGAGCCGGTGGCCGGGTCCTTGTGCCGCGACAGCGAGAACACCACGTCGGCGGCGGTCAGGCCCTTGCCGTTGTGGAAGGTCACTTCCTTGCGCAGGGTGATGATCCACAGGGTGGCGTCGGTATTGTCGA
This sequence comes from Pseudomonas sp. T8, assembly GCF_024610635.1. Taxonomy (NCBI): domain Bacteria; kingdom Pseudomonadati; phylum Pseudomonadota; class Gammaproteobacteria; order Pseudomonadales; family Pseudomonadaceae; genus Pseudomonas; species Pseudomonas sp. T8. Next base: position 421,444 of record NZ_CP102374.1, on the reverse strand, counting down.
TGCGCTCGGCCAGCTCCAGCTGCGGCACCAGGTGGCTGTCGAAGCGGGTCAGGCCGTTGTAGAACATGAAGTGCCGCACATAGTCGGTGGACAGTGCGCCCCGGGCCGGGTCGAGGGTGTCGGCGGTGGAACTGGACATGCCGGCGACGCGGATGCGTCCGCCCGGCTTGCCCTTGCCCGGCGCCGCGCTGTCGCTGGCGAGCAAGGTGCCGGCACTGCCGAACAGGCTGCCGGCGCCCGCGGCGGCGACACCGGCCACGCCAAGCATGCGCAAGGCACTGCGGCGGGACATGCCACGGTTCAGGCCCTCGAAAACCCGCAGGCTTTCTTCGCCGGAAATCAGTTGCGGATCGACTTTGTTGTCAGTCATAGCAGTTCTACCTGTCGAATAATGAGAAGGCTCGAGTGCTCGCGGTTGACCGGAGCGTCCTGGAAACGCAAAACGACGGTGCAGCAAACTCAGTGCAGATAGTCCTGGAAGCGGTAGTAAGCACCTACCAACGGCAGGAACCAGGGCTTGCCGAAGTGCCCGGGAATCGCCGGCCACGCCAGGTCTTGCCAGGGGTTGGCGCTGGCCTTGCCGTCCATGACCTCGGCCATGACCTGGCCCATGTGCACCGACATCTGCACGCCATGGCCGCTGTAGCCCATGGCGTGGTAGATGCCGTTGCGTTCGCCGGCCCGGGGCAGCCGGTCGCTGGTCATGTCCACCAGCCCGCCCCAGCAGTAGTCGATCCCGACCCCGGCCAGTTGCGGGAACATCTGCACCATGGCCGCCTGCAGCACCTTGCCGCTCTTGGCGTCGGAGCTGGGGCTGGACATGGCGAAACGCGCCCGGCCGCCGAACAGCAGGCGGTTGTCCGGGGTCAGGCGGAAGTAGTTGCCGATGGTGCGGCTGGTGACATAGGAACGCTGGTGCGGCAGCAGCCGCTCGACCAGGGCTTGCGGCAGCACCTCGGTGGTCACCACGAAGCTGCCCACCGGCACGATGCGCCGCCGGTACCAGCCGAGGTCGCCATGCTGGCAGGCGCCGGTGGCCAGCAGGATCTGCCGCGCCTGCAACGAACCGCGCGCGGTGTCGAGCCGGTAGCCGCCACTGTTGCCCTGCCAGCCTTTGACCGCACAGTCCTGATAGATCAGCGCGCCATGGCGCGCCGCCGCCTGCGCCAGGCCGACGCCGAAGCGCCCGACATGCATCTGCACGCCGTTGCGCTGCAACAGGCCGCCGTGAAAACCGGCGGAATCGACTTCGCCGCGCACCTGCTCGGCGGACAGCAACTCGACATCGGCATCGACCTCGCGGCGAATCAGCTCGCAGGTGCGCGCCAGCCCTTCGTAATGCAAGGGCTTGGCCGCCAGCTTGAGCTTGCCGTTGCGCTTGAGGTCGCAACCGATGCCCTCCTGCTCCACCAGCGCCACGACGCTCTGCACCGCCCGCTCGTAGGCCTGGTAATAGGCCCGCGCCCGCTCGGCGCCGAGGCTGGCGCTGAGGGCGGCATAATCCTGGGCCACCCCGGTGTTGCACTGGCCGCCGTTGCGCCCGGAGGCTTCGCCGATCACCCGGCCGGCCTCCAGCACCACCACCCGGGCGCCCTTCATGGCCAGCGCGCGGGCCGCGGACAACCCGGTGAACCCGCCACCGACGATCGCCACGTCGACGCTGTCCGGCAACGCGCCGGCCTGTGCCCCGGTGAACGCCGGCGCACTGTCGAGCCAATAGGATTCACTGCCCATGCCTGACTCCCTGACCATGCCTTGAAGAGCGCCCATGACCGATCAGAGACCGACCAGCGCGGCCAGGCCGCCGATGTCCGGGATCTGCTGGTAGCCGTAGATGGCGTTGGCCGGCTGTTCGTGGCCACGGGCGACGAAGGCCTTGTGCTTGATCTTCATGTCGTGGGCCGGCATCAGGTCGTAACGGAAGCTGGAAGACACGTGGAGGATGTCTTGCGGGCCGCAGCCGAGGTTGTCGAGCATGAACTCGAAGGCCGCCAGGCGTGGCTTGTAGGCCTGGGCCTGTTCGGCGGTGAAGACCTTGTGGAACGGCGCGCCGAGCTTGTCGACGTTGGACATGATCTGGCTGTCGCTGGCGTTGGAGAAAATCACCAGGGGGATCTTGTCGGCGATCTTCGACAGGCCGGCCGGCACGTCGGGATGGGGGCCCCAGGTCGGCACCGCGTCGTAGTACAGCTGGCCTTCGTCACGGTACTCGACGCCCCAGCGTTTGCAGGTCCGCGCCAGCGCGGTCTTGAGGATCTCGTCGTAGGGCCTCCAGTCGCCCATCACCTGGTCCAGGCGATAGGCCGAGAAGTCCTTGACGAACTGGTCCATCTGCTCGGGGCTGACGCGGTCGGCGAACAGCTCGCGGGTCATGGTGCCCATGTGGAAGTTGGTCAGCGTACCGTAGCAGTCGAACGTAATGAATTTGGGACGAAGAAAGCTCATTGAGTGCGGTCCTGAAGTTCGTTGAGGTCATGGCGTGACACGCAAGAGCGCGGCTGCCGGAGCCCTGATGCAGCGTTGCAATCACAGCTTCATTACAACACCGTGAAATCAGCAGATGGCGTTAAAAGCGCGGGCTGCTCGATACAAACCACCGTTTTTCGGGGTGCCCTCAGCAGACTTTGCGGGGCGCGCCAGCCTTGGGCAAAGCCCGTATTCATGCGCTTTTATGGACCTTTTCCGGCCGCCGGGGCTCAAGCCAGGGCCCGACCGCCGCAGAACCTGCGCCGCCCCCAACAAAAACGGGCGCCCCCGTCTGGAAGCGCCCGTTTCGCTGAATCGCAGAGTGTGTCCCGGTCAATCCCCAACCGGTGGCGGCCGGCCTTCGGCCGCGCCGGAAGGTTCAATGCATACTTCGTACCGCCCCGCTCACCCGCCGCCTGCCGGTCATGGCTTTCAGCCGGCGATATCGATCAGCACGCTCTTGAAGCGCAGGTTGGCCTCGAAGGCTTCGCGCCCCAGGTCCTTGCCGATGCCGGAACGCTTGTAGCCGCCGGTGGGCAGGATGTAGTCGTTGCTGCGCCCGTAGCGGTTGACCCACACCGTGCCGGCCTCCAGGCGCCGGACCAGGCGCAGGGCGCGGTTGATGTCGGCGGTGTGCACCCCGGCGGCCAGGCCGTAGGTGGCGTGCTCGGCCAGGCCCAGGGCCTCGGCTTCGTCGTCGAAGGCCTGCACCGTCAGCACCGGGCCGAAGATCTCCTCGCAGACCGCCGGATTGCTGTTGTCCAGGCCGGTCAGCAGGGTCGGCTGGTAATAGGCGCCGCCCAGGCCATCGAACAAGCCGCCACCACAGAGCACCTCGGCGCCGGCCTGGCGCGAACGCTGGACGATGCCGTCGATGCGGTTGGCCTGCTGCCGGGAAATGATCGGCGACAGCGTGCTGGTCGACGACCAGGTCGGCCCCGGGCGCAATTGTTCGAAGTACGTCCGCAGGTGCTCGACGAAGGGCTGCATGATCGAGCGTTCGATCAGCAGCCGCGAACCGGAAACGCAGACCTGCCCGGCGTTGCCGGTAATGGCCATGGCCACGGTGCGCGCGGTCCTGGCGATGTCCGGTACGTCGGCGAACACCAGTTGCGGGCTCTTGCCGCCCAGCTCCAGGGTCACCGGCTTGGGCCCGACCAGGGCACAGGTGGACATGATGCTCGAACCGGTGGCGGTGGAGCCGGTAAAGGTCACCTTGGCCACCCGCGGATGGCGACACAGGGCATCGCCAGTGACCCGGCCGTCGCCCTGTACCACGTTGAAGATGCCCGCCGGGATCCCCGCTTGCAGCGCCAGTTCGGCGAACCGCAGGCTGGAGTACGGCGTCAGTTCCGACGGTTTGAGCACCACCGCGTTACCGGCGGCCAGGGCCGGGGCGACTTTCCACGAGGCCATGCTCAGCGGGAAATTCCACGGCGCGATGGCGGCGATCACCCCATAGGGTTCGGCGATCTGCATGCCCAGGCGGTCGGTCTGGGTGGCGGCCAGCGAACCGCCGTGCTTGTCCGCCAGCTCGGCGAAAAAGCGGATACCTTCGGCGACATAAGGAATGTCCCAGGCGATCACGTCCTGGTGCGGACGGGTCGAACCCACGGCCTCCAGCGGCGCGAGGATCGCCGCGTCGGCTTCCACCAGGTCGGCCCAGCGCCGCATCACCCGCGCCCGCTCCCGGGGCGGACGGCTGGCCCAGTCGGAGCGGGCGAATGCCTGCCAGGCGTTGTTCACCGCCTCGTCCACCCATTCGGCGTCGGCGATCGGCAACTGCCCGTAGGCCTGGCCGTCCGACGGGCGCGAGACTTCCAGCCCGGGCGCGGCGTCGCGGTACTGGCCGGCGATGAAATGAGCGCTGCGCACAGCGACAAGACGAGGATCGAAGCTATCCATGGAGCACTCCACTAAAGGCGGCAATAAGGTCGGCGAAGGCCGGTCCGGAAGGTAAAAACCAGGCCTCCATCCTAGGAAAAAAGCGCAAGCATTTGCTGCCGACCTTATGCCCCTTTTAAGTAGTTACTGTGGTCTGCCGGCCGCTCTTTTAGGGATTCTGCCGAATCGCTGCCGGGCTCTTGCCAGGTCTCGGCGCAGATGGGATACAGACGCATCGCCGCACAGCAAAGCCGACGATCGCGCTTATCTTTTCCACGGAGTCTTGCCATGTCCGCCACCCCTCGCCCCGCTTATGTGTATCGCCCGATGACTGTCGCCGACCTGCCGGCGGCCCACGCCCTGTCGGTGCAATTGAAGTGGCCCCATCGCCTGGAAGACTGGGCGATGTTGCAGCGGGTCAGCCAGGGCTTCGTGGTGGAAGACGGCGAGCGCCTGATCGGCAGCGCCTTCGCCTGCCTCCAGGGTGACTACGCCACCATCGGCCTGGTGATCGTCAGCAACGACTACCAGGGCCAGGGCATCGGCCGCACCCTGATGGAAAAGGCCCTGCACGCCTGCGGGTCGCGCACGCCGGTCCTCAACGCCACCCTGGCCGGCGCGCCGCTGTATGCCAGCCAGGGCTTCGTCGAGTTCGGCATGATCCAGCAGCATCAGGGCCAGGCGCAGGCGCCTGAGGTCGGCGCCCTGCCCGCCGGCGAAAGCTGCCGGCCGCTGCGCAAGGCCGACCGCCTGCGCCAACTGAGCCTGGCCAACGCCGGCAGCGGCCTGGACCGCCAGCAGGTGCTGGAAGACCTGTTCGCGGTGGTCGAGCACGGCGTCGGCATCGAGCGCGACGGCCAGTTGCGCGCCTTCGCCCTGCTGCGGCCGTTCGGCCGTGGGCGCTGCATCGGCCCGGTGATTGCGGAAAACCCCGAGCAGGCCCGGCAGATGATCGCCAGCCTGCTGAGCAAGGTTCCCGATGCCTTCGTGCGCATCGACATTCCGGCCGACTGCGGCCTGGCCGACTGGCTGCAAAGCGCTGGCCTGAAACAGGTCGACCAGGTCGCGCAGATGGCCCGCGGCACCCCGCCCCGGGCGCTTGGCGGCGTTCGCCAGTTCGCCCTGGTGACCCAGGCCATCGGCTGATCCACAACGCCGCGGGCGCCCGCCGCGCGGCACCTTTTCCACTTCCCAGAGAGTCATCTGTATGTCCACACCCGCCGCTTTGCTGCTGGCAGGCGCCGACGGTCGCTTCGACGCCAGCCTGTTCACCCCCGCTGCCCTGGGCAGCCACGACCCTTTCGGCGCCGATCGGCTGGTCGCCTACAACGGCAGCGACGGGATTGCCGCCGGTGTCGTGCGCACCAGCGCCAGTTTTGCCATCGAGGATTTCCCCCACATCGAAATGCTCGTGGTGCACGCCGGCAAGGTGCTGCTCCACAGCGCCGAGCCATCTGCGGAACCGGCCCTGGAACTGGCCCCGGGCGCCAGCGCGGTGATCGGCCGTGGCAGCACCTTCAAGCTCGAGGCCGAACCCGGCACGCTCTGGGCCTTCTGCGCAGTGAAACGCGCCGCCGCGGGCGCCGAACCGGGCCTGACGCTGCTTGACCCGCGGGCCATGCTCTCGCCTTCGGCGGCCCCCGAGCCGCAGATCCTGATCGGCCCGGAACCGCAATGCCGCTCGCGCAACGCCTTCGAGGACGATGCCTGCGACCTGCGGATCGGTGTCTGGGACTCCACGCCTTACCGCCGCCATGGCCGGCCCCACAAGCTCCATGAGCTGATGCACCTGGTGGAAGGCAGTGTGACCCTCGAGGGCGCGGATGGCAGCCGACTGACCGCCGGCCCCGGCGCTACGCTGTTCGTTGCCCAGGGCACGCCCTGCGCGTGGCACAGCACGGCCTATGTGCGCAAGTTCTATGCGGTGAAGTAACGCCCGGCACAAACGACAACGGCGCCCAAGGGCGCCGTTGTCATATCAGGCGAAAACCGCCCTGCGACTCAATCGTCATCGTCGTCATCGTCACGGTCGCGACGATAGCGCCCGTCCTTGTCCCGCCGGTCGTAGCGGCGGTCGTAACGGTCGTCGTCATGATCGCGGTCGCGGTAGTAGTCGCGGTCATAACGACTGTGGTCGCGCCAGCGGTCATGGTCGCGATCGTAGCGCCGGCCGTCGTCCCAATGGGGGTAGCAGCCACCCAGCAGCAGCGTGGAGCAAAGGGTCAGGGTGAGTGTCGCGAATCGCTTCATGGGAAGTGTCCTAGAACCTGGGTCAGAACGATGGGTTGGCAAAGCAGCCCGGCAACGCGCCGGGCCCTGTGCGAACCGGCGGCGCCGGTGCCTGCAACCCCCCATGTGACTGTAAAACCAGAGATTTATTCGATCCTGGCAAGGCACTGGCGGACCGACGGTCATGTCTTGTCCCATGCGAACGGTCACGCCTGCTCAATGGGAATTCCTGTCCCACAGCCAGTTCCACAGCCCCGGCAACCGCACCGGCTGCTCGCTGCTGCTGACGGTGCGGGCCATGACCGCCCGTTGCAGCGCCGCGGTATCGTCGTAGAACGGCTTGGGCGCGGTCCGAAGGCCATTGGCCTGAGCGCTGTCGAGCAGGATCTGCAGGTATTCCCGGGTATGCCGGGCGGTGTAGCGATTGAGGTCGTGGAAGGTCACCACCACCGGGATCGCTCCGTCCACCGTCGGCAACTGGCCCAGGGCAATGCGTTCGCGCACCTCCGACAGCTGGCGCAGCATGTTGGCCCGGCGCCGTGGGCTGGCGTTGAACCCCCAGACCTTGCCGTCGTTGGCGCTGAGGTCGGTCAGCAACACATGCAGGCCATGCCGTTGATAGGCGGCGAAGGTGCGCTTGTCGTAGTTCCAGAATGGCGGGCGCACCAGGTTCGGCGGCACGCCGGTGATCAGCGCGATATCGGCGCTGCCGTCGTTCAGGGACGTCTCCAGTTCCTGCGGGTCGAGCGAGCGATGGTTGGTGTGCCTCGGCGTGGCGGTATGAAAGCCCAGCACATGGCCCTCGGCGTGCTCGCGGGCCATTATCCGCCGCCCGATGTCGCTGCCGCCGGCCCGCGAGGCGCGGGTCTGGACGAAGAACACCGCCTTGATCGCCGGTTGCAGCGGGTTGTCGAGCAGGTCGTCGAGCACCCGCTCGGTCGGGTTGTAGAGGCTGGAAGCGCTGGGGCCGTCGTCGAAGGTCAGCAGAAAGCGGATCGGCGCCTGAACGCGCAAGCGTTGCTCGGTCTGCGCGGTCATTTCGATGGGGGCAGCGATGCAACCGGCCAGGCCGGCGGCGAGTAGCACTGCACAGAGAACCTTGAAGCCTCGTTTCATGTTTTGCCCTGTGTCGGACCGTTGCGGTCGTCACCTCAATGGCAAAAATCCCTCGCCCATGGATCCCTCGCCCGGCCTGCACGCAGCGCCGGGCACAGCTTGGAGGGGCAACCAGGGTTTTGGTTCCGGGGCGCCCGGTTTCAGGCCGCCGAGACGTTCATACCGCAGCGCCTTCGCACGGCCGCTGCCAGGCCTGTTGCAACAGTTCGATCACCTCCTCGTCCGAGGTCTGGGCAAAGTCCGCATAGCCGTTGCCGATCGACACGAACCACAGCGGGGTGATCGGGCAGATCAGCTCGTCGACCTCGAAACTCAGGGTGTCCACGGTTTCCTGCGGCGCCAGGGGCACGGCCACCACTATCCGCGCCGGGTGCTGCAGGCGCGTGGCCTGGACCGCGGCGTGCATCGAGGCACCGGTGGCCAGCCCGTCGTCCACCAGGATCACCACCTGGCCACGCAGGTCGGGCGCGGCCCGGTCGCCGCGGTAGACCCGATCGCGGCGCTGCAATTCCTGGGTTTCCCGCTGGGTTACCGCTTGCAGCGCGGCATCACCGATGTGATGACCGTTCAGGACGTCCTGATTGAGGATGCGGATGCCGCCGCTGGCGATGGCGCCCATCGCCAGTTCTTCATGACCGGGCACGCCAAGCTTGCGCACCAGCATCAGGTCCAGCCGCACCTCCAGGGCCCGGGCGATTTCCCAGGCCACCGGCACCCCGCCCCGGGGCAACGCCAGCACGATCACCTCGGGCCGGCGACTGTATTTCTGCAACGGCGCGACCAGCCCCTGCCCGGCGGCCTGGCGGTTGCGCAAGGTCATCTGCAATGACGGATATTCGCTCATGTCTCACCTCCCCAGGCGCCCGGCTACAGCGCCAGCAGGCTGCAGGGCAGCTGATACAGCGCGTGCTCGGTGGTGCTGCCCACCAGTTTCTCCAGGCCCTCGCGATGCACGCGGCCCATGACCAGCACGTCGGCCTGGTTCTCGGTGACGAAATTGGCCAGCACCGTAACCGGCTGCCCAAGGATGAAATGCCGCCGTTCCTCGGGCACGCCGTAGCGCTCGGCGAGTTCGAGGAAGGCTTTTTCCAGGGTGACCCGCAGTTCCCGGGTCAGGTCCGCCAGCACCAGGCCACCGCCCCCGGCATCGCCCAGGTAGACCGACGACACGTCATAGGCGTGCAACAGGTGCAGCTCGGCATTGCACTGCAGGGCCAGGCTGTTGGCTTCGTGGATGATCCGGTCGTTGAGCCCGTTGTGCTGGTACTCCGGCCGCGACGGGTCGACCGCCGCCACCACCATTTGCGGCAGGGTATGGCCGTGGCGGCCCATCAGGTACAGCGGGACCGGGCACCGGCGCAGCAGGTGCCAGTCCATCGGCGTGAGAAAGGCGCGTTTGAGCGCCGGTTCGTGCTGCACGTCCTTGATCAGCAGGTCGGGCTGGATTTCCGCGACGTGCTGCAGGATTTCCTCCAGCAGGTCGTCGGCCCAGGTCACCTCGCCGTTGACCGTGACGCCATGGCCACGCAGCCGATGCACCTCCTCCTGCAACCAGTTCTGATGTTCCAGGCGATAACGTTCGCGCGCCTCATTGCGCACGTGGTGCTCGAACAGGGAAAGAATCGACACCGGCTTCAGCAAGGCCGCGATATGCAGGGTTGCGCCGCTGGCCTTGGCCAGGGCGGCTGCACGCGGGATGGCCGGGGATTGGCGCATTGCCGGGTCGATGACCAGCAACAAGCGTTGGTACTGGCTCATGGCGCACCTCCAGATAGGCTGGACGCCCACGCCGGCCACCGGCGCCTCTTTATAAACGCCGGTGCGTCAACGCCGGATCGAACGCCAGCATGACTTCAGACTTCCCACTGACAATGCGCCCGTCGCGGCGTTACGGCAAGTGCGTCCAGCGTCGGTGCAGACCGCGGGCCAGGCTGTCCAGGGCAAAGCCCAGGGCGCCGATCAGCAGCACCATGGCCATCAGTTCCGAATAGGCCAGGCGGTCGCGGGTATCGAGGATGAAATAGCCCAGGCCGGCGCTGACGCCGAGCATTTCGCAGGGCACCAGGACGATCCACAAAATGCCGATGGCCAGGCGCACGCCGGTCAGCACATGGCCCAGCACCCCGGGCAGGATCACCTTGCGCAGGGTTTCCCAGCGGGTGGCGCTGAGGCTGCGGCTCAGTTGCAGCCAGCGCGGGTCGAGCTGGCGCACCCCGGCCGCGGTGTTGAGCAGGATCGGCCAGACCGCGGCGAAGGCCAGCAGGAAGTAGATCGGCTGGTCCCCTACCCCCATCAGCATCACCACCACCGGCATCCACGACAGCGGCGAGATCATCCGCAGGAACTGGAACGCCGGGGTGGTGGCCGCCTCCAGGTGGCGGTAGCTGCCGATCAGCAGGCCCAGGGGCACGCCGACCAGCAAGGCCAGGGCCAGGCCAACCAGGATGCGCTTGAGGCTGACCAGCACATGCTCGTACAGCTCGGCGCGGCCCAGCAGTTCCAGCAGGCTGGCCAGGGTCGCCGCCGGCGAAAAGCGCGCCGCCAGCCCGTCGGTGCTGCCGAACAGGCGCACGCCCAGCCACCACAACAGCAGCAGGCACAACAGCCCGCCCACGCCCAGCAGCCAAGGCAGGTTCGATGCGGATCGCTTGGCCATCAGAGGCTGAACTCCTCGCTGCGTTCGAAGCTGTCGGGCAAGCCGAATGCCTTGAGCCCGCCGACCGACGCGATGGCGTTGCGCACAAAGCGCTCGTCCACCAGGTCGCGGGCGGTGTGCTGCGGGTCGAGGCTGGCCAGGAAACCCTTGTCGCCTTCGATCAGGGTGTCCTTGAGGCGCTTGACCAGCTCCTCGGTGTAGCTGGGGAACGGGTACGGCTGAAAGTCGATGCGCTGCTCGTCCCACTGCGCGTGCTGGATCGCGCCGTCGGCCAGGTATTGCTGGCGCTCGCCGGCACTCGGCGCCAGCACCCGGCTCAACACCTGCGGCGCATGCGGGGTGTAGCGGTTGGCGCCGTCCCGGGACAGCAGCCGGGCTGCCTCGGCGCGGTTGTCGCGGGTCCACAGCTGCGCCTTGACGATGGCGTTGACCACCTTCTGCGACCATTCGGGGCGATTGTTCAGATCCTGCTCATGCATGAACACCACGCAGCAGGCGTGGTTGCGCCAGATATCCCCGGTAAAGCGCTGCACCCGGCCGACCTTGAGCTCCTCGGCCAGGGCATTGAACGGCTCGGCGACTATGTAGCCGGCAATGCGCTTGCTGGCCAGGGCCGGCGGCATGTCCGACGGCGGCAGCACCAGCAGGTTGACCTCGTTGGCTGCCAGCGGGCTGCTGGCCGGCCGGCTCACCGGGGTCAGGCCGTTGTCGCGCAGCAGTTGCTGCACCACCACGTTGTGGATCGAGTACCAGAACGGAATCGCCAGCGCCTGCCCGCCCAGTTGGCGGACCTCGGTGATGCCCGGCGCCACCGTCAGGCCGGAGCCGCCAACGTGGTTCCAGGCCACCACCTTGGCCGGCACCTTGCTGCCATAACGGGCCCAGACCGTCATCGGCGACAGCAGGTGGATCACATTGACCTGCCCGGAAATGAACGCCTCGATCACCTGCGCCCAGCTGCGCAACAGCACCGGGCGCTCGGAGCGGATGCCCTCGGCCTCGAACAGGCCGTTGTTATGGGCCACCAGCAAGGGCGTGGCGTCGGTGATCGGCAGGTAACCGATGCGCACCGGCGCGTCCGGCTCCGCGGCGGCGCGGGCCTGCAGGCTACCCAGCAACGGCAAGGCGCCGCCGGCGGTGAGCAAGGCGCTGAGTTTGAGGAAGTCGCGACGGCTGTGAGTGAAGTCATCCAGGCACATGGTGTATCTCCGACAATTCGGGCAAGGGTTTGGCCGCGATCTCCTGTAGGAGCGAAGCTTGCTCGCGAAAAACCTCAACGTTGACGGGGTGTCTGGGACACTGCGCCGCTCTGACGTTTTTATCGCGAGCAAGCTTCGCTCCTACAGGGGTAGAGGCTGCGGTAAGGCTTGGGGTTGTGCAGTGCGGCTCGCCCGCCGAAGGGTTTTGAGAATCTCGATACGCAGGGTGCCCAGCTCTTCCACGAGCTCGGCACGCGGCTGAGGCAGGTCGATGCGCCACTCGCCGAGGGTTCGCGCCGGGCTGTTACCCAGTAGCAGAATGCGCTCGGAAAGCAGCAGGGCTTCGTCGATGTCGTGGGTGATCAACAACGCCGCGGTGCGGTGCTCGGCGATCACCTTGAGCAGCAGTTGCTGCATGTCGGCGCGGGTCACTTCGTCCAGCGCGCCGAAGGGTTCGTCGAGCAACAGCACCTGTGGCTGGCGCGCCAGGCAACGGGCCAGCGCGGTGCGCTGGGCCATGCCGCCGGACAGCTGCGCCGGGTAGTGCCCGCGGGCATGCTGCAGGCCGACCTCGGCGATTGCCTGGTCGACCCGCGCCTGGCGCTGCTGGGCGTCCAGCGCCGGCTGGCGGGCGAAGTCGAGGCCGAAGGCGACGTTGTGTTCCAGGTTCAGCCAGGGCAACAGGCTGGGGTCCTGGAAAGCCACGGCCACCCGTGGATGCGGGCCGTCCAGCGTTTGCCCCAGCAGGCTGACGCTGCCACCCTGAGGCGCCTGCAAGCCGGCCAGGACCCGCAACAGGCTGGATTTGCCGACGCCGCTGGGGCCGAGGATCGACACCACCTCCCCCGGCTGCAAGCGCAGGTCGAAGCCTTCCAGCACCGCTTGCCAGCCGTGTTCGCCGGGGTAGCCGAGGCTGACCTGCCGGGCTTCGAGCAAGGCCGCGCTCATGCCGCCGCGTCCCGCGCCTGGCGCTGCAACTCGGCGCGCAACTGCACCAGGCTCGGGGTGACGACCGGCACGAAGGCCGACTCGCGCCAGCGCCGAGCAAAGCCGCTGCCATGTTCGCTCAGGTAGGCCTTGCCGCCACTGGCCTGCAACTCCAGTTGCACGGCGTTGGCGACGGCCTCGGCCAGGGCGATGCGCAACCGGAACAGCGCCGCGGGCTGGGTCAGGAAACGCCCCTCCAGCAGGCCGCGCTTGAGCTCATCGACGCGCTCCTCCAACTGCTGGCGTTGCTCCTGCAAGGGCTCGCGCAGGATCGAACGACCGCTGTGCAAATGGGTTTGCACTTCATCCAGCGCGCGCCGCGCCAGGCCGATGGCCATGCCACATTGCAGGCCGAGAAACGCCGGGCGCACCGCCGGCAGAAAGACCTTGGCGTCCTCGTGCAGCAACCAGTCATGGTCAACCTCGACCTGTTGCAACTCCAGCGCCGCGGTGTTGCTCGACTGCAAGCCCATCAGTTGCAAGTCCTCCGAGCGTTGCAGGCCAGCCAGGGTCGCGGGAATCGCCAGGACAAAGGGCGCGCCACCCTCTTCGTGCTCGATGGCCGCGGCCACCACAAAACCGCTTTTACGCAGATTGGTGACCCAGTGCAGGCGCCCGTTCAGGCACCAGCCGCCGGCTTGTGGCAACGCACGGACTTGCAGGGCCTCGATGCCCGAGAGGAACTTCATGGCGTTCGACAGCCCGGTGGCTCCCGCCAACTTGCCGCTGAGCAGGTCCGGCAACAGACGCTCGCGCAAGGCCGCGTTGGGGCTGTGCAGCAAGTATTCGATAAAGGCCCGCTGGCCCCAGAACACAAAGGCCGCCGCCAGGGAATGGCTGGCCACCGCGGCCACCGCTTCCACGGCAGCGCCCAGGTCGCCGTCGCTACCGCCCTGCCCAGGCGGGATGCCGATGCGCAGCACCTGGGCCTCGGCCAGTCGCGCCAGCACCTGCTGTGGGTCGCAGTGGCCCAGATCCAGGGCCTGGGCCTCGGCGTCCAGCCATTGACTCAATGCGGGGTCGAGCATGTGGTTTTCTCCTTTTCTACGCGGCAGCGGCCCACCGGCCGTGCCTTGAATCCAGCCGCTGCATCATTGCTGCGGCGCTTGCCAGCGGTACTTGGCCAGTTCCGGGTTCAGCGGCGTGCGGGCGAACACGTTGGCGAAGTTGCACAGGGTCGCCAGGCTCACCCCGAGAATCACTTCCAGGGCATTGCCCTCGCTGTAGCCGGCGGCCTTGAACGCTGTGAACGTCGAATCGCTGACATTGCCGCGGGTGGCGATCACCTCGGCGGCGAAGGCAGCCAGCGTCTGCAGCTTTTCCTCCGGCAAGGGGCTGCGCTCACGCAACGCGCTGATCACTTCGTCCGGCAGCTTGGCCTTGTTCTGCGCCACCGCAGTGTGCCCGGCCACGCAGAAATCGCAACCGTGGGTGGTGGCCGCCACCAGTTGCACCACTTCCCGTTCGGCCAGGCTCAGCTCAGCCTTGCCATTGAGCGCCGATACCGTAACGTAGGTCTCCAGCGCCGCCGGGGCATTGGCCAGGATGCCCAGCAGATTGGGGATGAAGCCCGAGTTGTTCTGGGCGTTCTGCAAAAATGGCCGGGCCGCTTCGGGAGCGCTTTGCAGGCTGTGTAGAGTGATGCGCGACATGCGGTGGACTCCTGTTGTGTAGGTGTCCGGCCAGTCTGTTGGTTATAAGAATTTCGATCCATATTCTAAAGTAGCAATTACTTGCTCCTGAGTGTTTCCATTAGATGATTTCGTCCAGCCCACTGGTTGATTGGTTATTAGAAAGCCTCGAACTCGACGCCAGCCTGTTCCATGTCGGCCGTTACTGCGGCGGCTGGCACGCCAGCACCCACGGCCTGGCCCGGGCCAGCTTCCACCTGATCGTGCAAGGCCATTGCTGGCTGCATATCGAGGGCCAGGAGCAGGCCCAGCGCCTGAATGCCGGGGATGCGCTGTTCCTGCTGCGCGACCTGGACTATCGCCTGTCCAGCGCCGAACAGCGTAGTGCCGCCCATGAACTGCCACGCAGGGCCATGCAGGCGTTCGACGCTCACGCAAAAGATCAGGCCGAAGATGGCGTGGGCCTGGTCTGCGGTTTCTTTCACTTCAGGTCCGGGCTGTCGTCGCTGATCATCGACGGCCTGCCGGACTGGATCGTGCTGCGCGCCGGCGACCCGTCCCTGAGCGCGGCCCGGGCCCTGTTCGAGCTGATCCTGGAAGAATGCCAGCGCATACCCGCGCCCTCTTCGGCGCTGCTGGAACGCCTGAGCCATCTGCTGTTCCTCTATGTGCTGCGCCAGCAGGTGGCCGACAACCAGGGCCTCGGTGGACTGGTGGCGCTGGCCCGGCATCCGGCCTTCGCCGCGCTGCTGGAACAGCTGATCGAGCACCCCGAACAGCCCTGGCCCCTGGAAAGCATGGCGGCCTGCACCGGGCTGTCGCGCTCGGCCTTCTTCAAGCGCTTCAACGAACTGGCCGGGCAATCCCCGGGCCAGGTCCTGCTGGCGCTGCGCATGCGCCATGCCTGCCAGTTGCTCAAGGCCAACCACACCGTGGAACAGGCCGGCGCGGCGGTGGGTTATCAATCGGTCGCGGCCTTTACCCGGGCCTTCGCCAAGGCCGTAGGCGTGCAGCCGGGAGCCTATCGCCGCCAGCACGAAGGACGCTGACGCTCGGCAGTCCTCAGCGTTCGCTTACGGGTTCAGCGCCTGGGTAAAGGAGGTATCGACAACAGTCGCGGTGGCCAAGGGCGCCGGCAGCGCCTTGACCTTGAACAGGAAGTCCGCGGTGCTTTGCAGGTCGGCGGCGGCCTGCGGGTCCACCGGGCCGACGCTCATGTGCGCCTGGCGCAACCAATGGCGGGAGACGTTCGGGTCGAGGTTGGCCTTTTTCGCCCACAGGTCGGCGTACTGGTCGGTGTGGCTGTCGACCCAGGCGCGGGCCTGTTTCAGGCGGCCGAGGAAGTCGGCGATGGCGGCGCGCTTGCTGTCGATGGCCGGGGTCGAGGCGGCGATGGCGCTGAGGCCGGGCATCAGGTTCTTCGCGGTGAGGATCGGCCGCGCGCCGGAGAACAGGATCTGTTGCGAGATATAGGGTTCCCACACCGGGAAGGCGTCGATGCTGCCCTGGGGCAAGGCCGCGGCGGCATCGATCGGCATCAGCTTGATGAACTCGACATGGTCCTCCGGCAGGCCGGCCTGCTCCAGGGCGCGCAGGGTCAGTTGCTGGCTCCAGGCGCCGGGCCAGTAGGCGACCTTCTTGCCCTTTAGGTCGGCGATGGTCTGCACCGGCGAGTCCTTGGGCACCAGCAAGGCGATGGTGTCCGGGTTCTGTCGCGAGACGCCGATCAGCTTCACCGGCGCCTGTTTCGCGGCGAGGAACAGAAAGCCCGAATCGCCGAGGAAACCCAGGTCCAGGGCGCCGGTATTCAGCGCTTCGGCCAGCGGTGCGGCGGCCTGGAAGTGTTTCCAGTCGACCTTGTAGGACGCGCCTTCGAGTACACCCGAGGCCTCCACCGAGGCTCGCACGTTGTAGTAGTTCTGATCGCCGACATGCAGGACCAGCGGCTCGGCGGCCTGGGCCAGGGGCGCCGCGAACAGGGTGCTGAGGAGCAGACGGCGCAGGCGTCGGGAGAACGTCATGGGAAATTCCTGGATGATTGGAAAAGCGGATTCTCTAGAACATAACGCTCTTAGAATCCGGTTTTGAAATTCTGTTAACGCATAAGCTCATAGCCGCTTCTGCATCCGTAACCCGTAGCTGTTGATAGAGAAACAGCAAGGCAACAGGCTGTTGGCCAGGCAACATCGCCTGAAGCTTCTTTCTCCTGGCAACGCCTGGAAACCGCCCTTCCCCGGTCTATGGCACAGAGCCTGCAATATTCCTTTCCGGCAGGATTCATCCCTGCCTTCCGTTACTTTTGAAATAAGAGACGGAAATAACAACATTGCCCTCTCGCCGCCTTGTCCGGAGCCGCTCCATGAAACCCGTCTTCCGCTTCCCCCTGGCCCGCGCCAGGTACCTGCTCGGCGCCTGCGCCCTGGCGCTTAGCCTGCAACCCCTGGCCCAGGCCGCGGAAAGCCCGCCGGCCGAAGTGCACCTGGACTACGCCTATTACTCGCCGGTCAGCCTGGTGCTCAAGCACCTCGGCTTTCTCGAAAAGGCCCTGCCCCAGACCAAGGTCGGCTGGGTCCTCAGCCAAGGCAGCAACCGCTCCCTGGAATACCTCAACAGCGGCGGCGTCGACTTCGCCTCCTCCGCCAGCCTGGCGGCGGTGCTGAGCCGGGCCAACGGCAGCCCGATCAAGTCGGTGTACGTCTACAGCCGCGCCGAATGGACCGCCCTGGTGGTGCGCAAGGATTCGCCGTACCGGACAGTCGCCGACCTCAAGGGCAAGAAGATCGCCGCCACCAAGGGCACCGATCCCTACCTGTTCACCCTGCGCAGCCTGCAACAGGCCGGGCTGAAAAAAGACGATGTGGAACTGGTGCACCTGCAGCACCCGGACGGCCGCACCGCCCTGGAAAAAGGCGACGTCGACGCCTGGGCCGGCCTCGACCCGCACATGGCCGCCAGCGAAGTACAGGCCGGCTCGCGCCTGCTGTACCGCAACAGCGCCTTCAACAGCTACGGTGTGCTCAGTGTCACCGAGCAGTACGCCAAGGAGCATCCGCAGACCATCGCCACCGTGCTCGCCGCCTACGAGCAGGCCCGCGAATGGTCGCTCAAGCACCCGGACGAACTGGCCAAACTGCTGGCGGACGAATCCGGCCTGCCGCTGGAAGTGGCCCGGCTGCAACTGTCGCGCACCGATCTGGGCAGCCCACAGTTGAGTGCCGAGGATGTGCTGGCCTCCAAGGCCGCCGCGCCGATCCTGGTCTCCGAGGAACTGGTGCGCCGCGGGGTGAACGTCGATCAGGTGATCGACCAGTTGCTCGACACCGGCGTCAAGCAGGCCGTGGCCCGTCAATAACCTACCGCCCAGGCGACAACCGAGCCCGCGCCTGACGCGGATTCGGCGTTGCCGGAGAATCGCCATGAGCAGCGACAGCAACAACCTCTCGACCCGCCTGGCCTTGTCCGCGCCGGGCAAGCTCCCGCGCTTCAACCCCGTCCGCTGGCGCCTGCGCCTCAAGGGCCTGGTCCTGCCGATAGCGATCATCCTGCTGCTGGAGATCGTGGTGCGCCTCGGCTGGCTGCCGTCGTACCAGATGCCGGCCCCCAGCGAGATCGCCCTGACCCTCGGCGACCTGGCCCAAGGCGCGCTGTGGAAACACATCGGCGCCAGCCTGCTGCGGGTGCTGCTGGGCTTTGCCATCGGCGCCAGCCTGGCCCTGGTATTCGCCGCCTGGGTCGGCCTGAGCCGGGAAGCCGAAGCCTACCTGGAGCCGACCTTCGCCGGCCTGCGTTCGATCCCCAGCCTGGCCTGGGTGCCGTTGCTCCTGCTGTGGCTGGGCATCGACGAGACCTCGAAGGTGGTGCTGATCGCCATCGGCGCCTTCTTCCCGGTGTACCTCAATGGCGTGGCGGCGATTCGCGATATCGACCGCAAGCTGGTGGAGGTCGGTCATATGTACGGTTTCGGCCGGCGCCGGCTGGTGCGGCGGATTCTCCTGCCAGCCGCCCTGCCCGGCCTGTTCACCGGCTTGCGCAGCGGCATGAGCCTGGCCTGGATGTTCCTGGTGGCCGCCGAACTGATCGCCGCCACCAAGGGCCTGGGTTATCTGCTCAGCGACGGCCGGGAAACCTCGCGGCCGGACATCGTGCTGGCGGCGATCATCGTCCTCGCCGTGCTCGGCAAGCTCAGCGACGGCCTTCTCGCCGGCCTGGAAAAACGCTGCCTGGCCTGGCGCGACACCTTCAATGGCCAAGGCAGCCATGACTAACGCACAGAGAATCGAGCCATGACCCAAGCCCTGCTGGATATCCACGTGGAGCGCAAGACCTTCGCCACCACCACCGTCCTCGACGATATCCACCTGCAATTGCAGCCGCGGGAAACCGTCAGCCTGCTGGGCCCCAGCGGCTGCGGCAAAAGCACCTTGCTGCGGATCGTCGCCGGCCTGGAGAAGGACTTCCAGGGGCAACTGCTGAGCCATACCGAACGCCTGGCCTTTGTCTTCCAGGAGCCGCGGCTGATGCCCTGGCTGACGGTGGAACAGAACATCGGCTTCAGCGACGACAAGCATTACGACCGGGCCTGGGTCGCGCAACTGATCGAGGAAGTCGGCCTCGCGGGTTTTGCCCAGGCTCTGCCCAAGGCGCTATCCGGCGGCATGGCGCAGCGGGTGGCGATCGCCCGCGGCCTGTACTCGCGGCCGCAGGTGCTGCTGCTCGACGAGCCCTTCAGCGCGGTGGACGCCTTTACCCGGATGAAACTGCAGGACCTGCTGCTGCAACTGGCCGAGCGTCACGCCATCGCCCTGCTGCTGGTGACCCACGATGTCGACGAGGCGCTGTACCTGAGCGACCGGGTGCTGGTGATGGACAACCGCCCCAGCCGTATTCGCCAGGAACTGGCGGTGCAACTGAGCCACCCGCGGGACCGTCGCGACCCGCTGCTGGCCCGCCTCAAGGCGTTGGCCCTGACCGAATTGCACAAGGCCCATGTGATTTGAGCGGGCGTTGTTACGGGCTCGAAAGCTAAGAACACAAAGGAATTAATAAATAAATAATCAGTATTTATGGTTATAAAAATAACCACGTACTCTCAGCTCATCCCGCCCATTGGTCACGACAGTGAAGTGCCTTATGAAACCGACTGACAACGTTATCGACTTCGCCCAGTTCCGCAAACGCAAGCAGGCCCAGCAACTGGCCCGGGCCATGTGGGAGCTGTACGCGCGCAATGCCGGTTACCAGGCGTTCCAGTGGATTCAGGCGGCCCAGCCGACCAGGACATACCACGCGTGAGCGTCCAGGAACCCTCGCGCTTTCTGGCGAGCGCCGACGAACCCGGCCTTGATCTGAGCCACCTGGAAACTCAGGAAGAAGACCCGATCAGCGAACGGGTCGCGCAGAACCTGCAACGCCTGCGCAGCAAGCGTCATCTGTCCCTGGATGCCCTGGCCCGCCAGTGCGGGGTCAGCCGGGCGATGCTGGCGCAGATCGAGTCCGGGCGCAGCGTGCCGTCGATCAAGGTGCTGTGCAAGATCGCCAAGGGCCTGAAGGTGTCGGTCGCGGCCTTTCTCGAACACCGCGCCTTCGAAGGTGTGGCGGTGCTGCCATCGAGCCAGAGCAAACGCCTGGTCAGCGCCAACGGCGCCTTTGTCAGCCGCGCCCTGTTCCCCTTCGACGTGGCGCGCCAGTCGGAATTCTACGAGCTGCGCCTGAGCCCGCTCGGCGAAGACCAGTCCGAAGGACACGGACCGGGGGTCCAGGAAAACCTGGTAGTGTCCCAGGGCGTACTGGAAATCAGCGTCAACCAGGAACGCTACCTGCTCTCCACCGGCGACTCGATCCTGTTCTACGCCGACCAGCCGCACCGCTACCGCAACCCGGCCGACAGCGAGGCGGTGGCCTACCTGGTGGTGACCTATCCGGAACGCCTGGACTGAACCAGCCGGGACTGTGCTGACAGGGCGGGCCCTGCGGCCCCGATCGCAGGCTGCGCCAGCGGCTACGAATGCCAATAGTCCCTCTATAGAAAAAGCCCGGCGGGATTATCCCGGCCGGGCTTTTTTTGTGCCGCTGCGAGGAATCAGCAGGTGCAGCACATCATCGGCATGCCGTTGCAGCTCATCATCATGGGCATGCCGCAGTCGTTCATCATCTTCATCATCAGGGCGCAGCAGCTTTTCATCATGTCCATGTTCATGCCGGCCATCGGCATGATCTTGCACATCATGCAATCGGCTTCGAGGGTGCATTCCATCACGCACTTCATCAACGGCATCGGCATGCCCATCATCGGCATTGGCATCATGGCGCCCATCATCGGCATGGCCATGCTCGCCTGGGACATGCACATCATGCTCATGTTGGCGCAATGCATCATCATCGGCATGCCGCAGTTCATCATCATCTGCATCATTTGCGCGCTGTTCTTGAACATGGCCATGTCCATGCCCGCGGCCGGCATCATCTTGCACAGCATGCCGTCGTCCATCATTTCGCAGCTCATGGTCGCCATCATCATCGGCATGCCCATCATCGGCATCATCGGCATGTTGGCGTTCATCGGCATTTGCATCTGCATGGCATTCATCATGGTGAAACTCCCTAAGCGATTCGATAGTTGGACGAAGCTGATGGGGCGGATTCTAGGGAGTGGCGAATGCCGCACAAGATGCCGATCGAACAGCAATCGCGGCTGCCGGGGCAGCTTCAGCGCAGCCGTTCGCGCGGGATTTTCCGCTTGAGCAGCCAGATGGATTTCATCGCGGACGGGAGCAGGACCGCAGCGTGTTTTCCGCTGCGATGGATATGCGCGAATCAGCGCAGCCAATAACCCAAAGAAATAATCATTCTAAGGAGGCCCGACTTTTCTCGGGAAAGGCGGCTTGCCACCCTTGCCGGTGCCCCTGTGGCAGGGTTCGGCGAGCGTGGCAAGCGAGGTGCAGGGTCGGGATCGAAAGCCTCAGAGCTTGGCGATCGACACTTCAGTGGATTTGACGAAGGCGATGACCTCGCTGCCGACCTTCAATTCCAGGTCGCGCACCGAGCGCGTGGTGATCACCGAGGTGACGATGCCCGAGGCGGTCTGCACATCGATTTCCGAGACCACCTGGCCTTCATGGATCTCCTTGATGACGCCCTTGAACTGATTGCGAACGTTGATTGCCTTGATGGTCATGGTGGGCCTTCCTGTCTGGGGTGGGCACTGGCGCATCGCCGTGCAGGCCTCTAAGGTGCCCTGTGTTTTCAGACATTAAAAGGAATAAATAGTAGTTATTTTATTCCTTAAATGAATATAAAAGATCGCCTCCCTCACTTCGTTACCTTGACCGGCAACCGCGCCTTTGCTTCTCTGGGTCCTTGCCAACCCTTTCAGGAGATTGTCATGCGAACACTCGATCTGGCGGGCGTGCCCGTCCCGGTGATTGGCCAGGGTACCTGGCGCATGGGCGAGGAGCGCCACCAGCGCAACGCCGAGATTGCCGCATTGCAGGCCGGTATCGAACGGGGCATGAGCCTGATCGATACCGCCGAGATGTACGCCGAGGGCGGCGCGGAGGAAGTGGTTGGCGCCGCCATCACCGGCCAGCGCGACCGGGTGTTCCTGGTCAGCAAGGTGTACCCGCACAACGCCAGCCGCAAAGGCATTCCCCAAGCCTGCGACCGCAGCCTGCGGCGCCTGGGGACCGACTATATCGATCTGTACCTGCTGCATTGGCGTGGCCAATACCCTCTTGAAGAAACGCTGGAAGCCTTCGAACGCCTGCGCGAAGACGGCAAGATCGGCCGCTGGGGCGTTTCCAATTTCGACCTCGATGACCTCGATGACCTCGAGGAACTGGCGAGCCCGGCCTGCGCCACCAACCAGGTGCTGTACAACATCGAGGAACGCGGCATCGAATTCGACCTGCTGCCCGCCGCGCAACAGCAGCGCTTGCCGCTCATGGCTTACTGCCCTATCGCCCAGGCCGGCAAGCTGCTGCGCCACCCCGCGCTGCAGCAGGTCGCCGAACGCCATGGCGTGACCACGGCCCAGGTTTCCCTGGCCTGGGTCCTGCGCCAGGAAGGTGTGATCGCCATTCCCAAGGCGGTGCACCCCGAGCATGTCCGGCTGAACGCCGAGGCGGCCGGGTTGCGCTTGCACGACGAAGACCTGGCGGCCATCGACCAGGCCTTCCCCGCGCCACTGCGCAAGCAGCGACTGGCAGTGGTCTGATCCGGTCGCGAGCGGCACCGCAGCGAAAAAACCTGGCACCCGTGCCAGGCTCTTTTCGTCGTCGACAAGGCTGGAAGCGGCGAAATACCAGCGACTTTAAGGATCGTCCTATCCCGGATTAAGGAGGGTTTATTTAGAGTGGGTCCATGAGATTAAAGACCTACCTTCATCAGATCAGTCCCGTATTTTCCAGTCCTGAAGCCGCTAGCAGGTTGCTGCGTCTTTTCGCGCTCATTCTTTTGGTTGGTATCCTCGGAGCCGTCTACAACTTCCTCAATTCCACCCTCAGCAACGACATTTCCCGGCGCCGCGGCTACATGAGCAGCGCCATCGCCGAAGCCCAGACCTTCTTCACCAGCCGCGAGGCCTTGCTGGAAAGCCTCAGCCTGTCCGCGGTACGCCGCTCCAAGCAGGCCCAGGCCCTGGTGTACCTGCCCTCCACCGAAGAACTGCACCTGCAACTGGGCGACCTCGATGACCCATGGAGCATCTGGCTAAGCGTGCGCATGCGCGAATACTTCAAGGCCAAGCAGGTCAACCTGCTGTATGTGAGCCCCGGTCCCGAGGCCCGGGTCATGCGCCTCTACAGCAGCAACCCGACCTCCCCCAACCTGCCCAGGACCATCCTCTCCAAGCTTGAGGCGCTCAACCATGGAGAGCATCCGGACACCAACGAGCTGTGGCTCACCGACCCGTCCACGCAGACTTCGCAGCTGTACATTTTCACCCGGCTCGACGAGCGCACCGATGACTCCGGCTGGCTGGGCCTGGAAATGGATGGGCGGGAAGTGCTCAAGGCCCTCAGCGACCAGAGCGCCGGCGAGTTCATGATGTTCAACTCCGAAGGCGCGCTGCTGTTCACCAACACCCCGGCCGGGCGCCTGGGGCAAGCCCTGCAGCAACTGCAAGGCAACAACTTCTTCGGTTTCGTCGGCAGCCGCTGGTGGCCCGATCACCTGGTGATCCGCAAGCAACTGATGACCTCCGACTGGCAACTGGTCTACTCCTTCAGCCTGCAGTCGCTGCTGATCGCGCTCTGGCCCCAGCTGGCCGGCGCGCTGGTGTTCTGCCTGTTCAGCATCAGCCTGATCTGCCTGCTGACCCGCCGCATCGAGCACCGCTTCATCACTCCTGCGCTGAGCCGTATCCAGGCCCTGGTCGAGAGCGAGCTGTTCAGCCGCGACGTGATCCAGACCGCGCCCGTGGCCTTGTGCGTGCTGCGGCGTACCGATGGCCAGGTGGTCCTGGAAAACACCCTGGCGCAGCAGTGGCTGGGCGACGGCATCGAACGGGAAATACTCTGCGCCGGCTGGATCCAGCAAGCCTTCAAGAGCCACGAACCGAACCGCTTCGACTACTTCGAGACCGCCGACGGGCGTCACCTTTACCTGAGCTCCGCGCCCACCCGCTACAAGGGCGAAGACGTGTTGTTCTGCGCCTTCAGCGACATCAGTGCGCGCAAGCAGGTGGAAGCCGCGCTGGAAGAAGCCCGGCAGATGGCCGACGCCGCCAACGAAGCCAAGACCCTGTTCCTCGCCACCATGAGCCATGAAATACGCACCCCGCTGTATGGCGTGCTGGGCACCCTGGAGCTGCTCGCGCGTACCCAGCTGGATACCCAGCAGCGCGACTACCTGCGCGCCATCGAGTGTTCTTCCTCGACCCTGTTGCAGCTGATCTGCGATGTGCTGGACGTGTCCAAGATCGAAGCCGGGCAACTGGCCCTGGAGCTGAATGAGTTCTCGCCGCTGGACCTGGTCCACGAGCTGATCCAGGGCTATTCCGCCGCCGCGTCGAACAAGGGCCTGCTGCTCTATTCCTGCGTGGACCCGCAGATCCCCGAGCGCCTGATCGGCGACGTCACCCGCATCCGGCAGATCCTCAGCAACCTGCTCAACAACGCGGTGAAGTTCACCGACCTGGGGCGCATCGTGCTGCGGGTCAACCTGCTGAGCCGCGATGGCGAGCGCTCCAGCATCCTGTGGCAGGTTTCCGACACCGGCAAAGGCATTGCCCAGGATCATCAGCCACTGATCTTCGAACCCTTCTATCAAACCGGCGGCAATACCAACGTGGTGGCGGGCACCGGCCTGGGCCTGCCTATCTGCCAGCGCCTCACGCAATTGATGAACGGCAGCCTGCGCATGGTCAGCGAACTGGGGCTGGGCAGCAGCTTCTCCCTCACCCTGCCCCTGGAAGCCGCGATCGATGGGCCGGTCACCCTGCCCGCCACCCAGCTGCTGCCGGAAACCATCTATGTGATGTCCAGCGTGCGGGAGCTCGCGGAGTCCATCGGCGGCTGGCTGCGCCAGTGGGGAGCCCGGGTGCAGCTGTGCCATCCCTCGAAGATCGCCCCGACCAGCGATTGCCTACTGGTGGAGGTCCACCCCGGCGAACTGGAACAACGCCTGCAACCGGACTGGCCCGGTCCGCTGATCCTCGCCACCGGCACCGGCAACAACGAACCGCAGGTTCGTACCGGGTGCTGGCACGTGAACCTGAACCACCTGCGTTCCATTCACCAGGCGGTCAGCCAGGCCCAGGGGCTGTGGGTGGCCAAGGCCGAGAACCACAACGAACACTGGACGCTGAAGCAACTGGACCTGAAGGTGCTGGTGGCCGAAGACAACGTCATCAACCAGTTGATCCTCAGGGATCAGCTCGAAGAGCTGGGCTGCAGCGTGGAGCTTGCGTCGAACGGCGAGGAAGCCCTGTCGATGTGGAACCCCGAGCGGTTCGACCTGGTCCTCACTGACGTCAACATGCCCGTGATGAATGGCTATGAACTGGCCAAGGAGTTGCGACGCCGTGGCTGTACGGTCCCGATCATCGGTGCCACGGCCAACGCGATGCGTGGAGAAGAAGAGCAATGTCTGGCGGCCGGAATGAACCATTGCCTGGTCAAACCTTTTGCATTACGCGCCCTGTTCAATTACCTAGCGCCCTATGAAAGAGCGAAGAATGAAGCCCTGTAGCATATTGATCGTTGAAGACCATCCCTTCCAGCACATGTACCTGCAGCATCTGTTCGGTGAGCTGGGCCCCTATTACCTGGAAGGCGCAAGGGATGGCGAAGAGGCGCTGGAACGCTTGAAATGGCGCAAGTTCGACCTGGTGCTCACCGACCTGTTGATGCCGGGAATGGATGGCGTGCAGTTCATCCAGGGACTGGCGGCCCTGCACTCCAAGCCGGCGCTGGCGATCATGAGCTCGGCTTCGCGGCGCATGCTGATGAGCGCCAGCCTGGTCGCCAAGAACCTCGGGGTGAAAGTCATCGGCCTGATTTCGAAACCGGTGAACCTCGCCGCCCTGCAAACCCTGACCACCCAGCTGAGCATCTCGCAGCCGAGCTCGCCACGCCCCTTGCCGACCGCCATGCTCAATCGGGCCGCGCTGGCTCAGGCCATCCAGGAAGAGCAGTTCGAGGCCTGGTTCCAACCCAAGAAATCGCTGTTCAACGGCCGCATCGTCGCCGCCGAAGCCCTGGTCCGCTGGATGCATCCGACACAGGGCATGCTGCTCCCCGACGCCTTCCTGCCCGCCCTCAAGTCCTTCGATCTCGAGGAGGAGCTGCTGTGGCTGGTCCTGCGCCAGGCGATCCAGGCCCAGGCCCGCTGGCGCCAGCATGACTACGACATTCCGGTGTCGATCAATCTGCCGACCCATCTGCTCAACAGCCACGACCTGGCGGACCGCCTGTTCGACTTTGTCATGGAACATCAGGGCGTACCGGGGCAGATCTGTTTCGAACTCATGGAATGTTCGGTGCCCCAGGACATCAGTAACTTCTATGCCGGCGCCTGCCGCTTGCGCATCAAGGGCTTCGGCCTGTCCCAGGACGACTTCGGCAAGGGCTACAGCTCGTACATGAACCTGGTTTCCACCCCGTTCACCGAGCTGAAGATCGATCGCGCCCTGGTCCAGGGATGCCATGCCAGCGAAGAACTGACCAAGGCCCTGACCAGCATCATTGCCCTGGGTCGCCAACTGGGCCTGACCGTGGTCGCCGAAGGCGTGGAAAGCGCCGAGGAGTTGGCGCTGTTGCGCAAGATCGACTGTAGCCAGGTGCAGGGGTTCCTGATCTCTCGCGCAGTCCCCTCCGAACAGTTTCAACAGCTGCTGGTGAACGACGGTCCAGCCGCCAGTTATTGAACCGAGGACACCCACCCTTCAGGATTACATGCCCCACATCACTGACAAGTCGTTGTTTAAAGGTAAAATCCTCAAGGCTTCGACTTTTTCATGTTTTTTTGGATACCAGTGATGAACCACCAGGACACGCTTCTCGAGAATCTGAAACGATACTCGACTCGCCTGAACAAGGGATTGTTGATTTTTCTCGGCTTGACCCTGCTGTTGATCGCCATCAGTTACTGGTCGTCGCACAAACTGCTAGAAGAACAACACGACAGGTTCAAGGCGCACTTTGCGCGGATGATGGAAGACATCCGCGAACATGAAGACTTCCTCCGTGGCGTCGCCGTACAAGGCACCCAGGTCCCCTTGCGCTCCAGCGACTCGGGTTCGTACCTGAAAAGCGCCTTGCCTGAAGAGGGATTGCACAACTACCTGGGCCAGGAATTCGCCTTTTCCACGCCCTTCAGCCTGTCCGTCAACCAACAGAACATCGCACCTGACACCTTGGCCAGGCTATCCGATCTGGGAGAGCACCTGACCGATTACTACAGCGCCTTCTGGTCCACTTCCCATTACCAGTCACCGCCGTTTTTTCTGTTCGATGTCGAGGACAGCTTCAATATCGGCATTCCGGCAGCCGGGCATTCACGAGACCCGCTCTGGAAAAACGACACCCCCAACAAGGCACTCGTCCTGCAAACACTCAAGCTGCTGCTGGCGAACGATTCGGCACGGGCCGATGGCGTGGTCGATTGGGAACCCCTGGTCCCGCATCAGGCCAACGAGGCTCCCGTCCGGCTGCTGGCCTATGTCAGCGCCCACCTCGGGCCGCAAGGGTCAGGCATCCAGGATGCTGGTAACCCGGTCGGCATTGCCTCGCTGTTGAGCATGGACCTGGTCAACGACATCAAGCGCCTCATGCCGTGGTCGACCTATGACCATGTGACCCTGATCGCCCCCTCCGGCAAGGTGCTGAGCGGTTCGCTGCAACCGGGCGACGTGCTGCATGACGGGCTGAACATCACCGGCGACGGCATGGTCTTCAAAGTCTCGAGCAACTCCGCCGGGCCCTGGGCCGCCCTCTACACCATCGGTTTCAAGAGCTACTTCAACTACACCCTGTGGCCCTTGCCGGTCTTGCTGGCCCTGCTGATCGGCGGCATCGGCTGTGGCTGGCTGGTCAGTCGCCGGTATCAGTCGCGCATCGTCAAACCGGTCTATGAGGCTTATCAACGCACCGCCGAAAGCGAGGCCTTCAGCCGGGCCGTGATCGATAGCGCGCCCACCGGCCTGTGCGTGGTGCGTCGCTCGGACTTCAAGGTCCTGCTGGAAAACCGCAAAGCCCAGCAGTGGCAAGGCAGCACAAAACTGCGGATGGCCCTGGAGAACCGGCAGGACCTGTCCGTCGCCGGTGAAACCCGGCTGGACATTGACGGTACCCACCTGCAGGTAGGGTTCGTGCCCACCCGTTACCAGGGCGAGGATGCCGTGCTTTGTGCCTTCCACGACGTGACCAGCCATATCGAGGGCGCGGCCATGCTGGAACAGGCGCGACGCTCCGCCGATGCGGCGAGCGAAGCCAAGACCCTGTTCCTCGCCACCATGAGCCACGAAATACGCACCCCGCTCTACGGCGTGCTGGGCACCCTGGAACTGCTCGGGCTGACGCGCCTGGATGCGCGGCAGCGCGAACACTTGCAAACCATCCAGCGCTCGTCCAGCACCCTGTTCCAATTGATCAGCGATGTGCTGGACATTTCCAAGATCGAATCCGGGCAGATGGCGATCGAGTCCCAGGCGTTCTGCCCGTTGCAGATGATCGAGGACACGCTGCATGCCTACAGTGTCTTCGCCGAAAACAAGGGCTTGCTGCTGTACGCCTGTGTCGATGCAACGTTGCCCGACCAGTTGCAGGGCGACCCGATACGGATCCGCCAGATCCTCAACAACCTGCTCAGCAATGCCATCAAGTTCACCGACACCGGCCGTGTCGTGCTGCGGGTCAGGGTCCTGGAATCCGTGGAGGGCCAGGCCAGCCTGGAATGGCAGGTCACCGACTCCGGCATCGGCATCTCGCCAGCCCAGCAGGAGCGGCTGTTCGACACTTTCTACCAGGTACGCGACGCTTCCAGCGAGGCCGGTGCCGGGCTCGGCCTGGCGATATGCCGCTGGTTGACGGAAATGATGGACGGCCAGATACGCGTGGTCAGCGAGCCCGGCCTGGGCAGCAGCTTCTCCCTGCGGCTGAGGCTGAAGGTCATGCCGGGCTCGCTGGAAGGCTGCGCGGACATCCTGCCGACCACCCAGGCGGTGTATGTGCGGGCGCCCGCGGTGGAGCTGACGCAGAGCACCTGTGACTGGCTGAATCGCCTCGGCGTGGTCGCCAAGCCATTGCCGGCCTTTGTCGAAGAGTCGCGCCAGGCCAACCTGCTGGTCGATGTCCTGCCCTCCGACAACCTGCCCGCCTGGGCCGGCCCCCGGGTCCTGTGCGCCAGCGGCGAACACCCGCCGGCACAGCCAAAGCCAGGCTGCAGCGTGGATGCCCATGATGTGCGGGCCATTGCCAGGGCCGTCTCCCTGACCCTGCATGGGAAAACCATTGCGCCCGCCGCTCCCGAATACGACCTGAGCAGCAGGCTCGGCCTGCATATACTGGTGGCCGAGGACAACGCGATCAATCAGGCGATCATCAAGGAGCAACTCGAAGCCCTGGGCTGCACGGTGACCGCCGCCTCCAACGGCGAAGAAGCCTTGCAGCTCTGGCAGCCGCAGGTGTTCGACCTGGTGCTGACCGATGTGAACATGCCGCTGCTCAACGGTTATGAACTGACCCGGGCCCTGCGTGAGCGCGACCGGGAGGTTCCGATTGTCGGGGTCACGGCCAATGCCCTGCGCGAAGAAGGTGCCCGCTGCATGGCTGTCGGCATGAATGCCTGGCTGGTCAAACCCTTGAGCCTGCAGACGCTGCACCACTACCTGTCGAATCTCTGCGCGAACGCGCCTGCCCAGGAACCGCAACCGATGATCGATGCAACGCCTCCCCCCGCGACCGGCGACACCATGATCGAGCTGTCTCCGAAAATGCGTGCGCTGTTCATTACCACCATGCGCCAGGATATCCAGAGCGTGACCGACGCCCTCGACGCCCAGGATGCCAAGCGGCTCGCCGAGCGGCTGCACAGCGCCGCCGGCGCGCTGGGTGCCGTGCAGTTGAGTACGCTGGCGAAAAACTGTGCCGAACTGGAGTCCCGGATATTGCAAAGCGCGACGACTTCTTCCGTGACCCTTGAGGTGAAAAGCCTGATACAAAGCTTGACGGATATTCTTAATGCACTTGAATGAGACGCGACAAGATTTGATGAACGCAATCCCTTATTCTTTCTCCTTACCAACCGGCGTATTACGAGTGGCTAGTCATGGAAAAATTTAAAGTAGTCATCGCCGACGATCACCCGATTGTTCTGCTCGGCGTTCGCGAGTTGATGGAACGAGAAAGCAACTTTGAAATAGTCGGTGAAGCCATCAGCTCACAGGGCTTGATCGAAATCCTCGAGCAACAACCGGTCGATATCGTCATTACCGATTACAACATGCCCGGGGATTCCCCCTACGGCGACGGCCTCAAGCTGGTCGAGTACCTCAAGCGCCACTTCCCACGCCTGCAGGTACTGATCCTGACCATGATCTCCAACCAGTTGATCCTTACACGCCTGCATGAGCTGGGGGTGGTCGGGGTGATCCAGAAAAGCCAGCTGCACAATGAAATCCAGGTGGCGCTCAAGACCATCGTCGAAAGAGGTTCCTATCAGAGTATCGAACCTGCGCCGAGCTCGGTCATCGAGTCCAATGCAAGCATCGACGACCGGATTTCCATGCTCTCGCCCAAGGAGTTTGAAATCCTGCGGCTGTTCGTTTCCGGCAAGAGCGTCAGTGACATTGCCCGAAGCCAGAACCGCAGTTCGAAGACCATCAGCGCACAGAAAATCTCCGCCATGCGCAAGCTGGAAGTCGAGAGCGACCAGGACCTGCTGACGTACTGCATCGGTCGCAACATCTTCAACTGACCCCGCCCCTTTCACCCAGCAAAGACAGAAGGCCCGAACGGCGATGACCGGCGACGATCA
Source organism: Pseudomonas sp. T8 (assembly GCF_024610635.1). Taxonomy (NCBI): domain Bacteria; kingdom Pseudomonadati; phylum Pseudomonadota; class Gammaproteobacteria; order Pseudomonadales; family Pseudomonadaceae; genus Pseudomonas; species Pseudomonas sp. T8. Next base: position 390,803 of record NZ_CP102374.1, on the reverse strand, counting down.
GTTCGATCTGCAACAGCTTCAAGGTGCCTGGGAACAGGTGGAGTACGAGGACAACGGGGTCAGCAACCCACCTGACGAACATGGCGCCCCAGGCGCCCTTACCCTGATCCAGGGGCAAGGGTTCCGTGTCGTGACGCTTGAAGGCGAGCTGTTGCTCGCGGGTAGTTTTACCCTCGATACCCGGACCACGCCGAAGTCCATTACCTGGATCGATTCCATGGGCGCCGACACCGGCAAGCACTTGCCGGCCAGCTATCGACTCGAAGGCGATGAGTTCGTCTTCATCGCCGCGGACGAGGGCCAACCCAGGCCCACCGAGTTCCGCACCGGGCCGGGTGAAACCCTGCGCCGGTTCATCCGCGTCTCACAGGACGGCACAGGCCTCGGCAACCGCTGAGGCTCGCTTATTGGCGGGCATCCCGTCAGGCCCTGGCCCGCTGTATTTCCCGTCCCGCCAACTCGCCGATCGCCAGCAACGCTGCGCAATCCGCGCCATCCTGGGCCTGTACCGACATGCCTTGAATGATCGCCCCGATATACCGGGCCAGCGCCACGGCCTGGGTATCGGCGCGCAGTTGCCCGCTGGCGATGCCCTGCTCGATATGCGCTTCAAAGGCCTGGAGGGTGTTGGCCCTCAGGGCACTGACAAATTCACGAATAGCATCGTTTTCCACCGCGCAGGTCAGGGTCGCGGTGGAGATCATGCAGCCCCGCGGCCGGCCCGGCAGGCTGTACTCATGGGCCGCCTCGCGCAGCAGGCGGAGAAAACCGTCCACCACGTCCGCCTCCTCGCGCAGTGCCCGCTCGGCAAAGGTGCCGGTGCTGCGCTGGTAATGCAGCAGCGCCTGCTGGTAAAGCTCGGCCTTGGACCTGAACGCGGCATACAGGCTTTGCACCGTGATGCCCATGGCCGCCGACAACTCCGGCATCGAGGCGCCTTCATAACCCAGGCGCCAGAACACCTCGGCCGCCAGGGCCAGGACCTGGTCGCGATCAAAGGCAATCGGCCGTCCACGACGGCGCACCACGGCAGCAGGGTTATTTATCACAGTGATCACTATTGAAATTAGAACAAATGCCGGTTAATCATAACGAACACTGTGATTATAGAGGCTTCCTCCCATGGATCGAACCCGTAAAGGTCTGCTTGCCCTGGCCGCCACCCTCGGCGCTTCGCTGGCCGGCGCTGCCACGCCGGACGAGGAACTCGGCAGGCGCATGGACACAGCCATCGAACGGGCCATCGACGAACAGCGGATCGTCGGCACCGTGGTGGTGATGATGCGCGACGGCCAGGTGGTGTACCAGCGCGCCGCCGGTTTCGCCGACCGCGAAGCGGCCCGGCCCATGACCGGCGACACCATTCTGCGCCTGGCGTCCATCACCAAACCCATGGTGTCCGCGGTCGCCATGCGCCTGGTGGAACAGGGCACGCTGTCGTTGGACGACACAGTCAGCCAATGGCTGCCGGATTTTCGCCCAAGGCTGGCCGATGGCACGCAACCGCCGATCACCCTCAAGCAGTTGCTGACCCACACTGCGGGCCTGAGCTACGGCTTTCTCGAGGCCGAGCACGGGGCGTATCGCTCGGCGGGGGTGTCGGATGGCCTGGCCGAGCCGGGCATGAGCCTGGAAGACAACCTCAAACGCATTGCCAGCGTGCCCCTGAGTTATCCGCCGGGCACGCAATGGCGCTATTCCATGGCCATCGACGTACTGGGCGCCGTGCTGGAAAAGGCCAGCGGCAAAAGCCTGCCGACCCTGACCGAGGAACTGCTCACCAAGCCTCTGGACATGAACGACACCGCGTTCTCGGTCAAGGACCCCGCGCGCCTCGGCGCGGTGTACCGCGATGACCGTCCGCGGCCGAGCCGGATGCAGGACGAGGCGGCGATCAGGGTTGGCGAAAGCACCACGCGGTTCTCCCTCCAGCGGATCTTCGACCCGCGGTCCTACCCCTCCGGTGGCGCCGGCATGGCCGGTACCGCCATGGATGTGGCGCGTTTTCTCGACACCTTGCGCCAGGGTGGCGGCCCGCTGCTTTCCGCGCGCAGCGTGCAGGCGATGATGACCGACCAGGTCGGCGCCCAGGCCCAGACCCAGGGGCCGGGCTGGGGCTTCGGTTACGGCTGGGCGGTGCTGGACGATCCGGCCCTGGCCGGCACCCCGCAATCCAGGGGCACCCTGCAATGGGGCGGCGCCTACGGCCACAGTTGGTTCGTCGACCCTCAGGCCAGGCTGACCGTGGTGGCGCTGACCAATACCGCCTTCGAGGGCATGTCGGGGGCCTTTACCCGGGAGATCCGCGACGCCGCCTACCCGGCGCCCTGAAGCGCCTCGCCGCCCGGGGCGTCGAGCGACCACCAGCCCGGCAGCAATTGCCGGACCCTGGGCTCGGCGAAGCGGTCGTCGATCAGCATCACCACGCCACGGTCCTGCTGGCTGCGAATCACCCGGCCCGCGGCCTGCACCACCTTCTGCAGGCCGGGGTACAGGTAGGTGTAGTCGTAACCGGCGCCAAAAATCGCCGCCATGCGCTGTTTCAACTGCTCGTTCACCGGGTTCAACTGGGCCAGGCCGAGGGTGGCGATAAAGGCGCCGATCAAGCGCGAACCCGGCAGGTCGATGCCCTCGCCGAACGCCCCGCCCAGCACGGCGAAACCCACTCCCTGGCCATCGGCGTCGAAGCGCTCGAGAAACGCCTGGCGTTGCCCTTCATCCATCCCGCGGGACTGCTGCCACAGAGGAATATCCGGGTGCTGTTCGGCCAGCAGGCTGGCCACCTGTTGCAAGTAATCGAAGCTGCTGAAGAACGCCAGGTAATTGCCGGGGCGCCGGCGGAACTGGCTGGCGATCAGCTCGACGATGGGCGCCAGGGACGCCTGGCGATGGGCAAAACGGGTGGAGATCCGGCTGACGATGTGCACGTCCAGCTGCGCGGCACTGAACGGCGACTCGACATCCACCCACACCGTGGTCTCCGGCAGCCCCAGCAGGTCGCGGTAGTAATGCCAGGGATTGAGCGTCGCCGAGAACAGCACCGTACTGCGCGCCGCACTCAACCGCGGCGCCAGGAAGCCCGCCGGCACCACGTTGCGCAGGCACAACTCGGACAGGCTGCGGCGGGCATTGAGTTCGCGCTTGCTGATATCGAACAGGAACTGCTCGTCGAACAGTTCCGCCACCCGGGCGAATTGCAGGGCGTCGAAATAGAAGCCCTGCAACCGACTGTCCAGCCCTTGCGGATGGTCGTTGAGGTAATCGCCGATCGCCGAGATACACAGCGACAGCGCCTTGAGCAACGGGGCCGGCGCCTGGTCATAGGCCTGGTACGGCCGCGACTGCTCCTTGTGCAAGGCATTCCATTCGCGGTTGAGTCGTTGCAGCGGCTTCTTCAGCGCTTCCGGGGCGACCTGGCGCACAGCGTTCAACTGGTACTGGTCGAGGCTGGCGCTGTACATCGAGCGCCCGCGCTCCACCAGGTTATGCGCTTCGTCCACCAGCGCGGCGACCTTCCATTGGTTGGCCTGCGCCAGGCCGAACAGCAAGGCGCTGAAATCGAAGTAGTAGTTGTAGTCCGCCACCAGCAGATCGCTCCAGCGGGCCATTTCCTGGCTCAGGTAATACGGGCACAGCCCATGCTCCAGGGCGATCTCGCGCACCGCCTGCTGGTCCAGCAGCGACACCTGGCTCGCCGCCTGCCGCGCCGCCGGCAGACGGTCGTAGAAACCCTTGGCCAACGGGCAGGACTCGCCATGACAGGCCAGTTCCGGGTGCTCGCAGGCCTTGTCCCGGGCCACCAGTTCCAGCACTCGCAACGGCAGCCCGGGGCGGCGCTCGAACAGCACCTCGGCGGCATCCAGCGCCAGTTTGCGTCCCGGGGTCTTGGCGGTGAGGAAGAACAGCTTGTCCAGTTGCTGCCCCGGCATCGCCTTGAGCATGGGAAACACCGTGCCCAGGGTCTTGCCGATCCCGGTCGGTGCCTGGGCCATCAGGCAGCGCCCGGTGCTCACCGCCTTGTACACCGACTCGGCCAGGCTGCGCTGCCCCGGACGGAAGTCGGGATGGGGGAAACTCAACGCCGCCATGGCCTGGTCGCGGGCGTGCCGGTGGGCCAGTTCCTGTTCGGCCCATCGCAGGAACAGGCTGCATTGCTGGTTGAAGAACTGCTCCAGGGCCTCGGCCCCGTGCTCTTCCACCAGCGACGTCTCGCGCTCGCTGAGGATGTCGAAGTACACCAAGGCCAGACGGATGCTGCTCAGTTGCAACTGCTGGCACAGCAACCAGCCATAGATCTTCGCCTGGGCCCAATGCAGCTGGCGATGGTTGGCCGGCATGCGCTCCAGGTCGCCGCGGTAGGTCTTGATCTCTTCCAGCAGGTTGGCGTCCGGGTCGTAGCCGTCCGCCCTGCCCTTGACGGTCAACGCGCCGAAGCTGCCTTCGAGGGACACTTCGCTCCGATAGTTCGCGCTGCGCCGCGCCGCCACCGTGCGGTGGCCCTGGATGCCTTCCAGCGCGGTGGGCGACGGGGTGAAGCGCAGGTCGAGGTCGCCGACCTTGGCGGTGAATTCGCACAGCGCCCGTACCGCGATGCGGTAGTTCACGCGCCCTGCTCCGCCCATTGCACGTAGCAGACCGCCACCGGCATCTGGTGCTGCTGGCAGAACTCCAGCCAGCGCAGCTGGTTGTCCTGCAGGCGGTCGCCAGGGCCCTTGACCTCGATCATCCGGTAGGTTTTCTGCTGTGGCCAGAACTGGATCAGGTCCGGCATGCCGGCGCGGTTGGCCTTGATGTCCTGCAGCAGGCGGTCGAACCAGTGCTTGAGGTGCTCGGCCGGCAGGCAGGCCAGGGCCTGCTCCAGCAGCTCTTCGCTGAGGGCGCCCCAGAACACGAAGGGCGATTGCACGCCCCACTTGTCGAGGTAACGCTGGCGGATGGTCTGCACATAACGCCCGTCATCCAGCTCCGCCAGGCAGGCCTGGAACAGCTCGGTGCGCCGGCTGTGGAAGTCCTCGCTCAACAGGTCCGCCGGGCCGCGCTGGAACGGATGGAAGAACGCCCCGGGCAGCGGCGCGAAGATCGCCGGCCAGCAGAGCAGCCCGAACAGCGAATTGATCAGGCTGTTCTCCACGTAGTGCACCGGCGCCTGCTCCTCGTGGAGATGGGCCTGCACATGGAATTCCACCGACAGCTCTGGATCGACCCGCGGCAGGCTGAGGTCCAGGCGCAGTGTCGGCCGGGTGCCGCCACGCGGCGTGGCCGGGCCGCCGAGTTTGCGCCGCAGCCTGGGCAGCAGGCGCAGCAGTTGCTGCTGCTCGGCCGCGTTGTACGGGGCCAGTGCCGCCGCCTCGGCCAGGGCCAGCGCCTGCGGGTAATCGCCGCTGCGCTCGAAGACGCGGATCAGCCGCGCTCTCGCCCCGGGATAAGCGCAGGCCTGGTAGATGGCGGCCGCCAGCGGCCATTGCGCGAGCCGCTCACAGTGCTGCCCCAGCAGGAACAGCAGCTTGGCCCGGCGCCGCTGCAGCCAGGGGTTGTCACTGGCGAACGCCTGGATGCTCGCCAGCACCTCATCCAGCGCTTCACCGCTTTCGAAGCGCTGCCGACAGTCCTCCAGGTACACAAAACCCTCGACATCGGCGCGGCTGCGCAGGGCCCGGGCGTCGTCGCGGAACTCGACCTTCTCGTAGGTGAAGATGCCCAGGTCGGCCAGCACGAACTCCGACCAGTCCTGGTACAGGTTGCCGAAGAACATCAGGCGCAAGCGGTCGCACAGCGCCATGACCGTCAGGCTGCACACCCCGTCTTCCAGCCCCGGGCACCATTGGTCCAGGCTCCGTGGCTCGTCGAACAGCGGCGCCAGCGCCGCCAGCCAGTCGGACTTGCGGGCCTTCGGCTGTTCGATCACCGGGCGAAAGCCGTGGAGGATTTCCGCCTTCTGCAACAGGTTGAACAGCTCTTCCAGGGTCAGCGGCGCGTGTTCGTCGACCCAACCCAGGCGCACCAGCGGCGCGACGGCCGCGCGGGTATCACCGATTTCTTCATAGACCAGCCGGGACATGCGAAAATGACAGCCCTTGCGCATGATCATGCGCACCAGCAGGGCCTGGGATGGCTGGGCCAACGCCGAGAAATCGGCAATGAAGCTAAGCTCTTCAGGTGACAGCACATCGGCGTAGCGCAGCTCGAGCCAGGCCAGCACCTGCTGGAAGTTGTGCAGGTAATAAAGAGGGTTTTCCAGAGGGTTGGAAGTCACAGGACAAGCGCGCCGCAAAGAGGTGGATACTGGTTATGCATACAGATAACAGCTGCCGACCTGCCCTGGCAAACACTATTGGATAAGTGGCGTTACAGGTTTTTTTACGGGGCCGCAGAACTTTCTTGCGGTTAATCACACCAAGGGCGGATAGCCATATAGTCGCGAGCCGCCAATCATGGGTGGACTCACAGAGATTCATGAAGAGAGGTTTGTCTATGAACGTCAAATACCTGGGCCTGCCGTTGGCCGTTGCAGCCTTCCTGGCACTGGGCGGCTGCGCCTCGCCGACCGTGGTGACCCTGCAGAACGGCACGCAATACCTGACCAAGGACATGCCTAACGCCAAGACCGCCGACGGGTTCTACGAATTCGAAGACATCGCCGGCAAGAAGATCCGCATCAAGGCGGCCGATGTCGCCACCGTCCGCCAGGAGGACTGAGCCGATCGAACCTGGTCGCCCTCAGGGCGACCAGGGTGCCGAATTCTGCCCCGGCACGCTGTTATCGCAGGAAATGTATCGCTGTTCCCCACGCTTCTGCAGCTCTCCACGCACCCGCTGGCAACGCTCGAATTCCCGGGCGGCCGCATTATCGATGCTGATATTGCCGGTGGTTTCAGGCTTTTTACCCTCCCCCAGAGTCACGCTCGCCCAAGGCCGTTCCGCGTCGATATGAAAGCGGCTGCTCGGCTCGGGCTCTACTTGCTTGTCGGTGGCCGGCGCAGCGGCCGGGAGCTGGTCCGGGGTCACGCCGTAGCGCTTCAGGATCGATTGCTGAGGCAAGTCCTCGGCCATTACGCTGCCTGCTATCAGGACCAGCGCCAGACCGATGCCATACCTCTGGTTATCACTCACCTTGTAGTTCTCCTGCTGTCACTGTTGCCGTTGAATGAGCATTGGCCGCTACCTGGGCTGCGGCCGCCTGCCTTGATAACGCGCAAGCTCCTGCGGACTTTAGTGGCCCTGGAACGCACGCGCGCCATCACCCCGCCTGGCGCTGAGTCGATGCTCTATCGAGTGCCGCGTCGCAGCTGGGCAGGTATTGGAGTCATTTCCAGGCCTGCGGGTCACCCTACGGGCGAATCCCCTTGCTTTGGCGAGAAGTGCTGCCGAGGGAAAGTCCGTGACCGCGCGAGGCAAAATCGCCACCCCGCGCGGCCAGGCTTCAGGCGATGGTGATACTCGCGCCGTTGAGGCTGTCCAGGCTGACCCCTACCAGGGTCACCGAGTCGCCACCGAAGGTCAGCAGGGTATCGTTGCCCACCGTGCTGGCGTGGGCGCGGAAGTCGTCGTTGGCAACGACGCCTTCGACGCCGAGGAACACCAGTTTGTCGCTGCTCTGGTAGCCCAGCACGCGGTCCTGGCCGAAGTCGCCGCTGAACAGGAAGGTATTGCTGCCGCCGCCCGCCTGCAGCAAATCGTTACCCGCGCCACCGACCAGCACATCGTTGCCCTGGCCGCCGATCAGGTGGTCATCGCCGTCCAGGCCGAACAGCCAGTCGCCGCCAGCGTGGGCGGTCAGGGTATTGGCCGCGGCGTCGCCCTTCACCGAAGAGGCGTACTGGGTCAGGTTGCTCCCCGCCAGCAGGCCTTTGTCGGTGACGCTGTGGGTCACGTCGTCCTTGAACAGCCCCCAGAGGAAGCCCGGCTCCTTGCTGGTGATCGCACCGATATCGCGGGTGATGCTGATGCCGCCATTGGCATCGCGCACATACAGGGTGCCGGCGCCGTCGTTGGCGAAGCTGAAGTTCTTCACCGACTGCTGCAGGTCCAGGGTGTTGCTGCCCTGCCCGCCCAGCAGGATGTTGTAGCCACCGGCGTCGCGGAAGGTGTCGTTGCCCGCGCGGCCTTCCAGGTAGTCGTTGCCCTGGCCGCCCTGGATCAGGTCGTTGCTGTCAGTGCCGATGATGAAGGTGCTGCCCTTGTGGGTCTCGGCATTGCGGTTGAGGTCCTGGACCCAGGTGGTGGCCCGGGCCGGGTCCGACAGGTTGGCGACGATGATGGTCGAGTCCTTGCTCGTCAGGTCGTAGAACTTCGACTCGAGGATCCGCGTCATGCCGTCGCCGTAGCCGGTGGGCAGGTGCGACAGCCAGGTCGGAATATTCAGGATGGAAAACGGCAGCAGGTTCCAGGCCGCCGAAGCGTAATGGTCGTTGAAGCTGACGATGTTGTTGGTCGCCGATTCCTGCGCCGTGTCGTGCACACCGAGGGACGCCAGGTTGAACGAAGAGCCGTCGAGGGCGCGGAACACCGGGTCGTTTTCGTAGCCGATGTTCAACACCTTGTCCCCCGCGCTCTGGGTCGGCGAGGCGTAGGCGACATAGCTGGCATCCTGGTAGAACCCCGACCAGTGATCGCCGCTCAGGTCCGCCAGGCTGTTGACCGCCAGGCCGCCGAGGCTGTGGCCGCTGACCAGGATGTCCTTGCCCGTCAGGCCGTTGGCCTGGGCGAAGGCCGCGACATCGGCGAGCAGCTTGCCGAAGGCTTCGCCGGCGTAGTTCTTCGCGTAGTCCTTGGGCCCGAACGCCGCCATCAGGTCGTTGATCACATCGCCGATGGAGTCGCCGATCACCGATTCACGGGGGCCGCTGGTGCCGCGAAAGGCGATGCCGATGGAGGTCAGGTGGCCCTGGTCGTCGTACTTGCCGAGCACTTCCGCCTGGGCGGTGGTGTAGCCGGCCTTTTCCCCGTAGTAGGTGCCCCTGAAGTCGGTCTTGCCGTCGTAGCCCAGCTGGGAAGCGCCGATCGGCGTCCAGCCGGCCTTTTGCACCGCCTCCAGCGCGGCCTTCTCCGAGTCGGGGTTCCAGGGCAGCCCGGGAATCACCCCTTGCGAATCGCTGCTGCCGATCAGCGCCGTAACCAGGGTCGCCGGTAGACCGAGGCCGAAACCGTACTGCTGATAACCGGCGGAAAAGCCGTTGTCGAGGTTGTGGTAGGAATACAGCGTGATCGCCAGCGCATCGGAAAACAGCGCCTTTGAATCTTCTGTGCCGAGGTTTTTGTAGTCATACACACCCATGGTATTGCCTCTCTTTGTTGTTGAACTTTATTCGAGATAGCTCACGCGGACGGGACGCCCTCAACAGACGCCCCGCCCTTAGTGCAATGCCTTTTGCCGCTCTTATCTAGGCGAAGACGATCCCCCCTGCGGAGAGACTGTCCGGCGCGACCCCGACCAGCGTTACGGCGTAGTCGCCGACGCTGAGCAAGGTGTCCTGGCCGTTCTGGGACAGGTGCTGCGTGTAGTCGTAGCCCTGCCCCGCGCCCGCCACGCCCATGAACACCAGCTTGTCGCTGCCCTGGTAGCCATGGATCGCGTCGAAGCCGAAGGCGCCGCTGAACAGGAAGGTGTTGGCCCCGCCGCCGCTGGAGTACATGACATCGTTGCCGGCGCCGCCGACAAAGGTCACGTCGCTCTTGTCGCTGCGCAGCACATCGTCGCCCCCGTGCCCGAACAACCAGTCGCCATCGACGCTGGCCACCAGCGCATTGCCGTAGGCGTCGCCATTGAGCGAATGGTTGTAGGGGGTCAGCTGGTTGCCGGCCAGCAGGCCCTGGTCGGTCACGCTGTGGGTCACCTCCTTGCTGAACAGGCCCCAGGCAAAACCCGGCTCCTTGCTCACCAGCGCGCCGATGTCGCGGGTCATGCTGATGCCGCCATAGGCATCGCGCACGTACAGGCTGCCGTCGCCATCGTTGACCACGCTGAACTTGCCCAACGACTGCTGCAGGTCGAAGACGTTATGCCCCTTGCCGCCCAGCAGGATGTTGTAGCCACCCTCGTCGCGGAAGGTGTCGTTGCCGTCGCGGCCTTCGATGAAATCGTTGCCGCGCCCGCCCTTGAGCAGGTCGTTACCCTCGGTGCCGAAGATAAAGGTGCTGCCCTTGTGCGGCTCGGCGTTGCGGTTGAGGTCCTCGACCCAGGTCTTGCCGCGATTGGCCTCGGACAAGGTGGAAACGATCAGGGTCGAGTCCTTGCTGGTCAGGTCGTAGAACGCCGAATCGACCACCCGATTCAAGCCATCGGCGTAACCCGCGGAACCGTGGGCCTTCCACGACAACGGGTTGAGGATGCTCTGCGGCAGCAGGTTCTCCAGGGTCGACGTGTAGTGCTCGTTGAAGTTGACGATGTTGTTGGTCGCCGACGCCTGGACCTTGTCATGGCTGCCCAGGGACGAGGCATTGAAGGTGGTGCCGTCGAGCACCCTGAACACCGGGTCGTTTTCGTAGCCGATGTTCAGCACCTTGTCCCCCGGGCCCTGGGTCGGCGAGGCGAACGCCACATAGCGGGCGTTGGCGTAGAAACCGCCCCAGTGCTCGCCGCTCAGCTCGGCCAGGCTGTTGACCCCCAGGCCGCCCAGGCTGTGGCCGCTGACCAGCACATCCTGGCCGCTCAGGCCCTGGGCCTTGGCGAACTCGGCGACGCTGGCGAACAGCTGGTCGAAGGCATTCTTGCTGTAGTTCGCCGCGTAACCCACCGGCCCGACCGCCGCCAGCAGGTTGTTCTTGATGTCGCCCAGGGTATCGCTGAAACCCAGCCCGCCGGTGCCGCGAAAGGCGATGCCGATCGACAGCAGCTTGCCGGCCTCGTCATAACGCCCCAGCACTTCCACTTCGGCGCTGGTGAAGCCTGGCTGCTCGCCGAAGAAGGTGCCCTGGGGCCCGACCTTGCCCTGATACCCCAGCCGCTCGGCGCCAATCGCCGTCCAGCCCGACGCCAGCGGTTGCCCGGTGGGCGTGTAGGCGTAGAGCGTCAAGGCCAGGGCATCGCTGTACAACGCCTTGCCCGCCTCGCCCTTGAAACTCCGGTAATCGAATACACCCATGTTGTGTCTCACTCTTATGGTCATTGGCCCGCAGGCCTCAGAACTGCCAGTCCAGGGTCAGGCCGACCCCGTGACTCTTGTCCCGAGAACCCAGCAGGCCGTTGTAGTCCAGGTTTACCCGGGTATCGCGCCCCAGCAACAGGCCGGCGCGAGCCCCGACCACAGCGGCGTTACGATCCAGCGCAACGCTCTGTATGTTGAACGAACCACCATTGGCAAAAGCCAGGTGCTGATCCGAGCTGGTGTCGCTCAGGTTGTGCTGCCAGCCGAGGGTGCCGGCCAGTTCCAGCTGCCGGGCATCGGACAGGGCAAAGCGTTTGCTGGCCCGCAGGCCGAGGGTCGAGAGCACCGCGTCGCGGTTGTCATCGCCACTGCGCAGGGCGGTGGCCCCGCCCTTTTCATGGAAGCTGTCGCTGCCCACATGCACGTAGGCCAGGTTGACGAAGGGCTCCAGGGCCACGCCCGGCAGCGCCACTTGCCACGCCGCTTCGGTGAACAGCTGGGCGGTCTGGGCGTCACGCTTGACCTTCTGCCGGTCGGAGAACTCGCCGTATTGCAGGTCGCGCTTCACATCGATGCGATGCCAGCTGTAGGAGCCGCCGACGCTCAGGCGCACGGCATCCAGCTGGTGACCCAGGTAGGCACCCAGGTGATAGCTGTCCACCGAGGCCGAGGAATGGGTACCGTCGCCCATGCTCAGGGAACTGTCGCTGTAGCCGGTGAACAGGCCGAGACGGGTGTCCTCGGCGATCAAGCCATCGACCCCGGCGAGCAGGCCGCCGATCGAGGTGGTGTAGTTGGCATGATCATAACCGCCGTCGGCCTTGCCCCAGGCCCCCAGCACCTTGAACCACACGTTGTTGTCGCTGGTCGCGGGCGCCGACGAATCGAGCAGGCCGTTCTGACGCAGACGGTCGCCCACCGCATCGCGCAACTGGCGGCTGTCGTTGATCAGCAGTGTGCCGATGGCCGGATGGATCTCCCCGGTCAATTGCTGGAAGGCCTGTTGCGCGCTGGCGGCGTTTTCCGACAGCAGCAGGCTTTCGTACACCGGATTGCCCGCGCCCAGTCGTTCGGCGGCGGCCGCCACGGAGCGCTGGTTCGGGGTCAGGCCGACATCGCTGAAGGACGTCGCGTTACGCGCGACCTGCAACTGCACGCCGGTGGCGGTGTAATCGAGGTTGCCACCGAGGAACAGGTAGTTCGGCGCGATCGAAGCGAAACGACCATCGATGCCGCCGGCCGCCTGCAGGATGTTGTATTGCCGGCCCAGCAGGCTCCGCGCCTCACTGGCGCTGAGCAGGGTCGGGCTGTTCTCCAGAGCCAGGGTCACGTTGGCCCCTTCGACGGTGGCCTTGCCGCCGGCGACTATCTGGTCGCTGCTGGTCGGCGACAGCTCCACCGCGTAGGTCGAACCCGGTTGCAGGGTCACGTCGCCCGCCACCTGCAAGGTGCCGATGGAGTTGCCCGGCGCCACGGTACCACCGCGGTTGGCGGTCAGCGCGGCGATGCGCCCGTTGCCGCCGAGAATGCCGCTGTCATTGACCGTCACGGCAGACGCCAGCGAACCATTGATGGCCAGGCGTCCCTGATTGACCAGGGTCGGGCCGCTGTAGCTGTTGTTGCCGGTCAGCACCAGGGTGCCGATGCCCTGCTTGGTCAGGCCGCCGTGGCCGGAAATGTCGTTGCGCCAGACATCCAGCCCGCAAGACAGGCCAGTGCACAGGCGCTCGGTGGGTTTGCCGGCATCCACCACGGCACCGATGCCAGGCAGGTCGACGACGAACTGGCCGGAGCCGTAGGCGCCTTCGACCCGGAACTCCTGGGGAATGTCCGCTTCGGTGACGAACATGCCCGGGCCGTCGATGCCCTTTTGCAGGTTGATCATGCCCCAGCCGTACAGGGCGTCGATGCCCGGATCGCCCATGTCGGTGGCGGTGGTCCTCAGCACCGTGGCGATCTGCGAAGCGCTCATGTACGGAAAGCGCTCCATCAGCACCGCCGCCGCGCCCGCCACATGGGGCGCGGCCATGGAGGTGCCGCTCTTGTTGGCGTAGCCGATGGTCATGTTGTCCAGGTTGGTGCCGCCGATCACCGCACTGTAGACCCGCGTACCCGGCGCCGAGACGCAGAAGCTCGCGGTGTAGCCGCAGCGCGAGGAAAAGGTACTGAGGGTGTAGGGATTGGGGCTGATGGTGTCCGGGTTCACCTGCAAGGCCGCTACCGTCATCCAGTTCGGCGCGATTTCCGGCACGAAATAGGCCAGGCCGGCGATGGCGTCCGGGTTGTTCAGGTTGTAGTCGTTACCGGCGGCGAAGATGGTCAGCACGCCACCGCGAGCGGCGTCGATCGCCCCGCTGTAGGCGCCACCCTGGCGAGTGCCCAGCAGCGGCTGGATCTGGTCGAACTGCAACTGGGCGTCCTGCACGGTGAAGTGCGGAAAGGCCGGGTCGCGACCGCCCTGGTCGAAGCGGTCGGTGATGCCGATGCCCCAGCTGTTGTTGATGATCCGCGCGCCGCTGTTCACCAGGGCATCCCAGCCGGCTCGGTAGACCGCGCCGTCGTTGCCGAGAATGATCCCGTCCTCGGGGCCCGGGTCGCCGTTCTCGGCGCTGATGATCTGTGCGTCGAAGGCCACGCCATGCATCGGCCCGCCGTCGCGGCTGCCGGCGGCGATCCCGCCGACGTGGGTGCCGTGGGAGCCGAGCTTGCCGTCGGAACCCACCGAAGGCGTGCCGTCATAACGGAAGGCATCGCCGGCCTTGACCGGAATGTAGGGGTCGGTGTATTCGCGGATGCCGCTGGTGACCAGGGTGATCACCTTGTTGTTGCCGCTGAATTCCGGGTGCTGGGCATACACCGGCTGGTCGAAGATCCCCAGTTTGACGCCCTTGCCGGTATAACCGGCGGCATACGCCTGCTCGGCGTGGATCGCCCCCAGGCCCCATTCGGCATTGAACTCGGCACTGCGCCAACTGCCGGGATCGCCCGGCTTGCCGCCTTCCACATAAGGCGCGGCCTGGGCGCCACCCGCCACGGCCAGGCCACAGATCAAAGCGCCGCAGGAGGCGCGCACCAGGCTGTTGGCTGCCGGAGCAGCCCCCGTAAAGCTGTATTTCATCGGTACCTTCCTTAGTTGCCTTGCTGGAAATAGTTGCCTTGCTAGAAACAATTACCTTGATAGAAACACCGCGCCAGACCCGACGCGGCTGGTTTTACCGAACAGCCGGCCCGCCAACGGCGAGCCGTGCTGTGCCGATAGCTGCTGTGCCGTGCCGACGCGACCTTGCGTCAGCACGGCGGTGTCAAAAGCCGGGTCAGAACTGCCAGTTCAGGCTCAGCCCTGCCCCGTGGTTCTTCTCGCGGCTGGCCAGTTGGCCGTTGTAGTCCAGGCTCAGGCGCAGGTCGCGACTCAACGCCAGGCTGGCATGGGCGCCGACCAGCGCGGCATTGCGCGGCAGCGAGGTACTTTCGACGCTGAACGGCGCGCCGCCGGACGCAAAGGCCAGGTGCTCTTCGGCCCGGGTGTTGCTCAGGTTGTGCTGCCAGCCCAGGGAGCCGGAAAGATCCAGGCGGGTTTGCCCGGACAGTTCGAGGCTTTTCAGGGCACGCAGGCCGAGGGTGCTGAGCACAGCTTCGCGACTGTCGCTGCCGCCTTTCAACGCGGCGGCATCGCCCTTCTCGCTGAAACTGTCGCGGTGCAGGTGTACGTAGGCCAGGTTGGCGAAGGGTTCCAGGGCCAGCGCCGGCAGGTCCAGGCGATAAGCCGCTTCGCCGAAGACCTGGCTGGTGCGGGCATCGACCTTGGCTTTCTGCTTGCCGCTGACTTCGCCGAACTGCAGGTCGCGCTTGACGTCGGCGCGATGCCAGCTGTGGGCCGCGCCCGCGCTCAGGCGCCAGGCGCCCAGCTCGTGGCCGAGGTAGGTGCCCAGGTGATAGCTGTCCACGGAGGCCTTGGAATGGGTACCGCCGCCCATGCTCAGGGAGCTGTCGCTGTAGCCGGCGAAGGCGCCCAGGCGCGTGCTGTCGCTGAGTGCGCCGTCGGCCCCCAGCAGCAACCCGCCGATGGACGTGTTGTAGGCCTCGGTGTCGTGGTCGCCGTCGTTCTTGCCCCAGGCGCCCAGCACCTTGAGCCAGAGGTTGCCCTCGCTCTGCACCACCACGCCCGGCACCTGCAGACGCTCGCCAACCGCCTCGCGCAGCTGACGGCTGTCGTTGAGCAGCATCGAGCCCAGCGCCGGGTAGATTTCCCCGGACAGTTGCTGGAACGCCTGTTGCGCCACACCGGCGCTCGGCGAGCGCAGCAGGCTTTCATACACCGGGTTGCCCGCCCCCAGCTGCTCGGCGGCGGCCGCCACCGAGCGCTGGTTCGGGGTCAGGCCGACACTGGCGAACGAGGTGGCGTTACGCCCGATGTTCAGCTGTACGCCACTGGCGGAATAATCGAGGCTGCCACCGAGGAACAGGTAGTTCGGCTCCACCGAGCCGAAGCGGCCGTCGATGCCGTTCGCCGCCTGGAGGATCTGGTACTGGCTGCCGATCAGGCTTTGCGTCTGTTCCAGGCTGAGCAGCTGCGGGCTGTTTTCCAGGGCCAGGGTGACCCCGGCGCCATTGAGGGTGGCCTTGCCGCCGGCGACGATGCGGTCGCTGCTGGTGGGCGACAGCTCCACGGCATAGGTCGAGCCCGGCTGGAAGGTCACGTCCCCCGCCACCTGCAAGGTGCCGATGGAGTTGCCCGGGGCCACCGTGGCGCCGCTGTTGGCCAGCAACGCGCCGATGCGGCCGGAACCGCCAAGGGTGCCGCCGTCATTGACCGTAACGCTGGACGCCAGCGAGCCATTGACCGTCAGCAAACCGCCATTGACCGTAGTCGCCCCGCGATAGCTGTTGTTGCCGCTGAGCACCAGCCAGCCGGCGCCGGACTTGACCAGGCTGCCCTCGTACACCCGCTGCGCCGCGGCCGCGTCGCGGGCCATGCCGACGGCGTAGTCGGTCTTGTCCTGCTGGCTGGCGCCGGCGCCGAGGCCGTTTTCCCAGCCCTTGTCCTTCAGGGTCTGTTGCCAGGCCGCGTGCTCGGCGGCGTCTTCGCTTTGACGCTGCAGCAGCGCCTTGTCCGAGATGTCGTTGCTCCAGACATCGCCCTGCCCGGCGCCCAGGTTGGCGTCGAACGCCCCCAGCAACTGCCCGGGGCCGCGCATGGCCCGCTCCAGGTTGGGCACGCCCCAGCCGACCAGGCGGGTGGGCGCCTCGGTGATCGAACCGTCCAGCTGGGTGGCGGTGGTCAGCAGCACCTCCAGGGCCTGCTGGTTATTCATGTAGGGATAACGCTCCATCACCAGGGCCAGCGCGCCCGTGGCATGGGGCGCGGCCATCGAGGTGCCGGACTTGGTGGCGTAACCGCCGCCCGGCACGGTGCTGGAGATCAACCGCCCGGGCGCGGCCACGCACCAGTACTTGGCGATGCCGCACTGGTTGTAGCGCTGCTGGTTATTCGCATCCAGGCCGGACACCGCCAGCCAGTGGCCTTCCAGCTCCGGCTGGAAGTACGGCAGCGCCGCGCGCACGCTGGCGTTGGCGTAACCGCTGTTGCCGGCGCTGAACACATTGATCACGCCCTGGCGCGATATATCGGCGGCCGCGTCCAGCCAGGTGCCCTGGCCATAGTGCTGGGCATAGGCGGCGTGCAGGTCGCCCAGGGTCTGGTAGCTGACACCCGGCGGCTGGCTGCCCCAGCTGTTGTTGATGGCGCGCACCCCGGCATCCGCCAGGGCCCCGTACACCGCCTTGAAATACTGCGGGTCCGGGGTCGGGCCGAACAGGAAGCTGTCGTTCTTGTTGGTGTTGCCCACATAGACCTGGGCATTGAAGGCCACGCCGTGCATGCCAACGCCGTCGCGGGCCGCGCCCATGGTGCCGGTGACATGGGTGCCATGGCTGTCGTTGTTGCCGTTGAGCACCCCGGAGACGCTGAACGGCGAGCCATCGACATAAGTGCCGCTGGCGGTGACCCCGTGGAAGCGCTCGGGCGATGCTTCGCCGTGGCTGGCGTCGAAGCCCGAGTCGAGGGCGCCGATCTTTACCCCGCTGCCGGTGATCCCGGCGGCATAGGCGGAGCTGGCGCGCATGCGTTCCAGGCCCCAGTCCTGGGTGTATTCGGCCGATTGCCAGCTGGCCGGCACCCCCAACTGGCCGGTTTCCTGGTACTGCGCCTGGACCATGCCGGGCAGTGCCACCGCCGATAGCGTGGAACAGGCCAGCAACGAGCGGCGACTCAGCGCCTTGAGCTGATAAAAGCGTCTATCCATGTGATGACTTCTCGTTTTTTGTTTTTGTCGAAAATGTCAGGTCGGGCCGCCCTCGGCCGCCTTGTTTGTCAGTTCATGAGCCGGGCCTGAAGGCTTCGTCGACCCGGGCCAGGTCATCTTCACGCAGGGTGCCTGCGTAGTAGTGCAACTTGGTCCAGGCCATCAAATAGTCGTAACGGGCCTGCGCCAGGTCGCGGCGTGTGGTGTACAGCTGTTGTTCGGCGTTCAGCGCGTCGAGGTTGACCCGTTCGCCGCCGAGGATGCTCTGCTTGGTCGAGATCACCAGGGCCTCGGCCGAGGTCAGCGCCTTCTGATAAGCCCGCAGCTTGCTGACCCCGGACAGGCAGGCGCTGAATTGGCGCCGCAGCTCGATCAGGGTGGTGCGGGTCTGCGAATCCAGCTCGTACTCGGCCTGCTCCATGGTCCGGCTGGCCTGGCGGGTGGCCGCCGAGACCCCGCCACCGGCGTACAGCGGCATGCTGATTTCGATACCGATGGTGTTGGTGTCGTAGCGCTGGTTGTAGGTGTTGCCGCTTTCCGACTCGACCCGGCGCGAGGTGGCATAGGCACTGAGCCGCGGCAGGTGGCCGGCGCGATTGCGCTCGATCTCGTAACGCGCCACTTCCACGGCGTGGCGCTGGGAGGCCAGGTTCGGGTTGTTGCTGATCGCAAGTTCATGCCAGGCGTCGTAGTTGGCCGGCGACAGGGTGAAGGACTCGAAACGGTCGCGCAGCGGGTCGAGGTCGCGGATGTCCACGGTCGGCACGCCGATCAACGCCCCCAGCTCGCGCAGCGCCGCGTCCTGCTCGTCGCGGGCCTCGATCTCCTCGGCGGTCGCCAGCTCGTAGCGCGATTCCGCTTCGAGGATGTCGGTGCGGGTGCCCTCGCCCTGGCGAAACATGTGCTCGTTCTGCTGGAACTGCTGTTCGAAGGCCTTCTTCTTGGCCTGGGCGATCTCGATCTGGTCCTGGGCGAACAGCGCCTGGGTGTAGTAAGTCAGCACCCGCACCAGCAGCTCCTGGCTCTTGCCGCGAAAGTTCTCGTCGGCGAACAGCGCCTGGGCCACGCCCTTGCGGTAGGAGGCATAGGCCTCGTAGTCGATCAGCGGCTGTTGCAGGGTAAAGGTCGAGCCGTAGCTGTCGTAGTTGCGGTCATCGTGGCTGGTGCCGCCGCGGCCGTCGGGCACGGTGGCCTCGGAGTTGTTGCGGCCCTTGTTGTAGCTGTAGTTGAGTTTCGGCAGCAGCCCGGCGCGACCGATGATGCGGTTTTCCAGGCCGGCATCGCGCTCCTTGATCGCCCCGAGGAACACCGGGTCGTTGCGCAGGGCCTGTTCGTAGACCTGGAACGGCCCCATGGCCTGGGCGTTGGTGCATACCAGCAAAGCGACTGTAGCTCCGAAGATGGAAAGCTGACTCATGCGACGGAACATCCTTATTCCTCGGTCAATGCGGAACCCGCCCGGTCGAGCAGGGGTTTGAACAGGTAATTGAGCAGCGAGCGCTCGCCGGTGCGGACGAACATCTCCGCCGGCATGCCCGGCTTGACCACCAGGCCGTTGAGCTTTTCCATGGCCTGGTCGCTGACGCTGCTGCGCAGCACGTAATAAGGCACCCCGGTCTTTTCATCGACCATCTGGTCGGCGGAGATCAGGCTGACCTCGCCGGACACCCGCGGCGTGCGGCTCTGGTTGAAGGCGGTGAACAGGATGTCCACCGGCAAGTGGCTGCCGACCTTGTCGATCAGGTTCACCGGCAGGTGCCCTTCCACTTCCAGGCGCGTGCCCTGGGGCACGATCTCCAGCAGGTTTTCCCCGGGGCGGACCACGGCGCCTTCGGTGTGCACCCCGAGGTTGACCGCGATGCCGTCGGCCGGGGCGAGGATCTCGCTGTGCTGCAGGTCGAAACCGGCCGAGGTCAGCTGCTGTTCCAGGGTCAGGCTTTTCAGCTGCGCGTCGGCCAACTGGCTGCGCACTTCCTTCTGGTACTCCTCGCTGTGCTGCTGCAACTTGAGCCGCGACTCGAGAATGCCCTGCTCCACCCGCCCGCTTTCGCCGGTGTTCTGCGCCAGTTCCTGCTGCACCTGGGACAGCTGGCGCTGGTACTCCATCAGGCGGTTGCGCGGGATGTAGCCGTTGTCCGCCAGGGGCTGCAGGTTGGCCAACTGCTGGCGCAGGGACTCGGCCTGGTTGTTGAGGTCGGTGCGCGCCCGGCGCATCCCCGCCAGTTGCGCGGTGGCGCCTTCGATACTGGCGCGGATCCCGGCCTGCTCGCGGGCGAAAGCCTCGCGCCGGCTGCTGAACAGTTGCCGCTGGCCTTCCAGGACCAGGGCCAGGCGTGGATCGGGATCGGCGCTCAGGGCCTCGGGAAAGTTCACCTGCTTGAGGTTGTCGCGCTCGCTCTGCCAGCGCGCCAGGCTGGCCCAGGCCATGCGGTACTGCGCTTGCAGCGACTGCACATCGGCCTCGACCTGGGTCTGGTCCAGGCGGAACAGCGGCTGGCCCTGTTTCACCGCCTCGCCTTCACGCACCAGGATCCGGCTGACCACGCCACCGCTCATGGATTGCACGGCCTTGCGCTTGCCCGAGACCACCACCGTGCCTTGCACCGGGATGCCCTGGTCCAGTGGCGCCAGGGCCGCCCAGAGGAAAAAGCTGCCGGCGCCGGCCAGCGCCAGCACCCAGCCCATACGCGCGAAAAACCGCGCATCGCGCTCGGGACGCTCCGGCGCATAACCTTGTTCGATCATCATTTCGCTGTCCTTGCTCATGCGCCTGGGTTCCGTGTCGGGGCCTGATACTGGCGGCTCATGCTCAAGCCGCCCGGGGCCGTCGGGGCCGAGGTTTTTTCCCGCTGCTGCTGTTCCTGGGGCTGGGCCTGGTGTTGATTTTGTGCCTGAGCCTGGGCACCGCTGGACAGCGCCTTGAGCACTTCCTGGCTCGGGCCGAAGGCCTGCAGGCGCCCTTCGTTGAGCACCAGCAGCTTGTCGGCCTGGGCCAGCGCCGAGGAACGATGGGTGACCAGGATCACGCTGGTGCCCTGGGCCTTCATCTGCGCAATGGCGGACGCCAGGGCGCTTTCGCCCACGGTGTCGAGGTTGGAGTTCGGCTCGTCGAGCACCACCAGCCGCGGCTGGCCATACAGCGCCCGGGCCAGGGCCACGCGCTGCTTCTGGCCGCCGGACAGGCCGCTGCCGTCATCGCCCAGCAAGGTGTCGTAGCCCTGGGGCAGGCGCAGGATCAGTTCGTGCACGCCAGCCTGTTGCGCGGCCTGCACCACCTTCTGCGGGTCGGCCTCCTGAAAGCGCGCGATGTTCTCGGCGATGCTCCCGGAAAACAGCTCGATGTCCTGGGGCAGGTAACCGATGTAGGGCCCCAGTTCGTTGCGGTTCCAGCGATGGATATCGGCGCCGTCCAGGCGCACCGTGCCGGCCAGGGTCGGCCATACGCCCACCAGCACCCGGGCCAGTGTGGATTTGCCGGAACCGGAAGCGCCGAGCACCCCCAGCACCTCCCCCGCCCCCAGGTTGAAGCTGACCTGCTGCAAGGTCGCCATGCGTTTGCCTGGCGGGCCGGCGCTGACCTGTTCGAAACTCACCTGGCCCTTGGGCGCGGGCAACGACATCGCCGTGTCGCTCGGCGGAAAGGCCTGCAGCAGCGAGTCCAGGCGCTGGTAGGCCAGCTTGGCGGAACTCCACTGCTTCCACACGGCGATCAACTGGTCGATCGGGCTCAGCACCCGGCCCATCAGGATCGAGCCGGCGATCATCATGCCGGCGGTCATGTCGCCCTTGATCACCAGCAAGGCGCCCAGGCCCAGCACCAGCGATTGCAGGCACAGGCGCAGGGTCTTGCTCAGCGAGCTGATGACCGCGCCGGTGTCGCTGGCCTGGTTCTGCAGGCCGAGAAAGCGCGAATGCACCTCGAACCAGCGCTTGCGCAGCGCGCCGAGCATGCCCATGGCCTGGATGGTCTCGGCGTTATGCAGGTGGCTGGTGGCCAGTTGCGTGGACTTCTGCGAATAGCCGCTGGCCTCGCCCAAGGGCTTCTTGGTCATGGCCTCGTTGAGGTACGCCAGGGCGATCAGCAATACCGCGCCGGCGGTGGCGAACACCCCCAACCAGGTATTGAACAGGAAGATCACGAACAGGTAGACGGGGAACCAGGGCGCGTCGAAGAAGGCGAACAACGCAGGTCCGGTGACGAACTGGCGGATATGGGTCAGGTCGCCCAGGGACTGCCCGGCATGCCCTTCGCCACGAAACAGGTTGCGCTCGAACGCCGCCTGGTAGACCCGCAGGTTGAAACGCCGCTCCAGCTGGCTGCCGATGCGGATGACGATGAAGCTGCGCACCACCTCCAGCAGGCCGATGAACGCGAAGAACCCGACCACCATCAGCGACAGCATCGCCAGGGTGGTTTCGTTCTGCGAGGAAAGTACCCGGTCGTAGACCTGGAGCATGTAGATCGAGGGGACCAGCATCAGCACGTTGATCAGGGCGGTGAAACACCCGACGCTGATCAGAATGCCTTTGTAATCGCCCAGTGCCTTGAACAGCGGTGCAGTGGTCTTCGCCATCTTCATTGGTCTTTCCTGAGCTGTATATCCCGTGCCAGGGGCGCAGGACAAATAAACCGCCCGTACTTGAGTCGGGACATTATTGGATTATTGTGGCGGACAGGCGAAAGGACTCTACCGCCAGACGAAACGGAGTTCTAGTTATTTAGTTGTCTTTAATCGAACGAAGGACATCGCGTATATGGCACTGCCTTATACGCTTATCCATACAGATACATTTAAAGATGCATACAGCCGCGATTGTTCAGGGGGCTCGCTGCAATATAATCGTTATGCCTGATTTCAAAGTGCCTTGATATAAGCCTTCTTTCTGGCGACTTAAAAAGATGATCTTCGAGCCCTCTTTGCCGGTCACGGCAATACCGTCCGGCTCGGGAAACCAGCCGATGGCCGAATCGCCCAGCCAGGCGGAAAAACACTCGGCGCCGGCGCCCAGGGTGCCGTTCAGCTCAAGGTCCAGGGCACAGTGGCTGGCAGGTTGTGCCGGCTGCGACAGTTGCCAGTGTCCGGCCAGTTCCGCGGGGTCCGCCAATCTCAGGCTGCTTGCCATGCTTGTCTCTCCATAAAACATCATCAGCGTCGCGATCAGGTACGCGCCGGCCTTAGCGATCAAGGCAGTTCGAATCATAAGGGGGTCGCTCCGGGGCACAGCCTCAGGCAGTTCGCCAGTCAATGCAAGGTCGGAGGGCGACGCCTGGGCGCCACCCTCCTTCCTTTACTTTACCGCAATGACTCAGGCGACGATGTCGGTGTAGGCCGCCTGGCCGACGGTGCTGACCAGGAAGTCCGCCACGCCGTGCCCGGAGAAGTCCACCGACAAGGTGCTGTTGCCAGCCGAGGTGCTGAGGATCGCGTCGCCGGCATTACCGGTGAACGCGTTCACGAAGTGCAGCCCGGCGCCCTTGGTGATGCCGGTCAGATCGATCTTGTCCAGGCCGCTGACAAAATCCAGGATCTGGTCGGCGGCACCCGGAGCGGAGTCCGAGCTGGCACCGAAGACGAAGGTATCGGCACCCGAGCCACCCCAGAGTTTGTCCGCCCCACCACCGCCGTAGAGGATGTCGTTGCCGGCACCGCCCTTGAGCTCGTTGGCCACCTTGTTGCCGATCAGCAGATCGCTGCCGGAACCGCCGATGGCGTTCTCGACGGTGACGCCCTTGGCAATGGACACGTTGCCCACCAGGCCGCCAACGTCGGAGAACGAGGTTTCATTGAGGTTGATCTTCTGGTTCTGGGTAAAACCGGAGAAGTCCAGGGTGTCCTTGCCGCCCGCGTCCCATACCGAGAACACCAGCTTGTCCGCCGACGAGGTCGCGCTGAGGAAGTCGCGACCGGTGTTGGAGTTGAAGCCGTAGGTGGTGTCGCCGGTACGGGTGGTGGTGTTGGCCCCGTAGAGCTTCTGGATCGCCGCGATATCGTCCATCAGCGGGCCGGACGAATAGGCTTCGACGCCGGCCTTGCTGAAGTTCTGGCTGGTATTGCTTTCGCTCCAGTAGCTCATGACGCTGTAACCGCGCGTGTCCTGTCCGTAGGTCGCGTCGTTATAGGTCGGGTTGCCATTCCCGGCGTTGTAGTCGCCAGGGTGAGCCAGGCCCAGGGTGTGGCCGATCTCGTGGGTCAGCGTCTGCCGGCCGTAGTTGTTCAGATCGGGGTTCTTGTTCTGGGTGTAGCTGCTGTTGATCAGGTACCAGGACGTCCCGTCGTAGCCAGCACCGGTGCCCGGCAGGTAGGCGAAGGCCGCCGCGCCGTCCTGACCGCCGCTGTAGTTGCCGAAGGTCATGTGACCGTCACCACCGGAAGCCTTTTCGGTGAAGGTGACATTGGCCACATCCGCCCAGGACTGCATGGACAGCACGGCCTGGGCCTTCTGCTGGGCGCTGAACTGGCTGAACCCGGAGATGCCATGTTTGTACATGGTGCTCGAGGACGCCGAGGTCAGGAAGGTATAGGTCAGTTCGATCTTGCCGCTGCCGTTGAGGTCCTGGTACGCAGCACCGTCGCGCAGTATCTGGGTAGCGGCTTGATCGACCGTGTAGGAGGGTTTGCCATTGACCGTCAGATTGCCGCCCCGGTCATACTGATGGCTGAAGCTATTGATCTGGTTGTAAGCCGAACTTGCCGCGGCCAAAGGCACGAGTTCTTGTTCGGCGGTCACAATAGCTTTCGATTTAACTTTCGACATAAACACACTTCCTTGTAATCAATGGAACAGTTTTTGTCCGATAGCGACAATCCCTGGCGAGATCGTCCTATCACTCGCCCTATCCGGGCGTAAGCAACCTGACACAATTTGAAATCAGGCGTCCACTACTTTTTGACGCCTGATTTTCGCTGTTCCAGCAAACTCCCGAAAACAATGACTGGTGAGTCGAAATATTCTTTAAGCCTCAATACCCGCTGATAATTGTCCGACAATCTCGAATTTAAATATTAAATAACAGTACAGATAGTTTTGCCGACTACGTCGCAGTTTTTAGTTCATCAAAGTTTGTTCCATCCAGTTAGTTTCATGGCTTCCAACAAGGTTTCCCCGGTCAGTGCCGGAACGCTTGCGCCACTGTCCGCGGTCATCGGTTCGCCGGCCAGCAAGGCGTTGACGATGGCCTCCTCCACCGCTTCGGCGGCGGCGCTGAACAGCGCCGAGATGTAATCGTTGTTGAGCATCGCCAGGGGCGTGCTGAAGGGCACGCCCTCGCGCCCATAGGCAGAAGGCGGCAGGTCGCGGTTGCCGGTGGCGAAAGCCAGGAAGATATCGCCGCTGGAATCCTCGGTGCCGCCGCCGGTGCGGGCGATGCCGATCGACGCGCGCTGCGCCAGGCGCTGGCACTGGTGCGGCAACAAGGGCGCGTCGGTGGCCAGGATCACCACGATCGAGCCCATGCCCGGCGTACCGCGCTGGGCGAAGGGCGACGGAATGCCAGTCAATTGCCGCCCCACCGGATAACCGTCGACCCGCAACTCCTCGCGCTTGCCGTGGTTGGCCTGCACCAGCGCGCCGACCGTGTAGCCGCCCTGCTCCCCCGGCACCCGGCGCGAAGCCGTGCCGATCCCGCCCTTGAACTCATGGCAGATCATGCCGGTGCCGCCGCCCACCGCGCCCTCGCGCACCGGCCCGGACTCGGCATTGGCCAGCGCCTCGCGCACCTGCTGCGGGCCGACATGCTGGCCCCAGATGTCGTTGAGCAGGCCGTCGTAGGTCTCCATCACCACCGGCATGCACCAGTATTCCGAAGGGTCCGCCAGGCTTGCATGCTCCTCGGCGATCAGCGCGTCGCGCACCACGCCGACGCTGTGGGTGTTGGTGATGGCCAGCGGCGTGGTCAGCAGGCCCGCCTCACGGATCCACTCCAGCCCGGTGGCATCGCCGTTGCCGTTGAGCACATGGCAGCCGGCGAAACAGGGTTGCAGCCGGGCAAAGCCTTCGCGGGGCTGGATCAGGGTCACCCCGGTACGCACCTGCTTGCCGTCGACCGTGGTCCTGAGGGTGCTGTGGCCTACCCGTACCCCCGGAACATCGGTGATGGCATTGAAGGGGCCGGGAGTACCCAGGCCCAGGCTGATCCCCAATTGACGTGCGCGCATGACTTCTCCTTAGAGTTTCTGGAACGCCGGACTGAACCGGCCGTTGGTGCCATACAGGATCACCGACAGCGCCAGCAGGCCGACGATCACCATGATGTCCCTGAGCGAAGCGTCCAGGAACAGATTGAACAACAGATAACCGGCGCCGATCACCGCCAGCAGCGCCGGCAACGGCCACAGCGGCATGCGGTACGGGTGGGCGCGATCGCGCAGCAACACCCGGCTCATCAGCGCGCTGAGGGCGACGATCAGGTACACCAGCATGATCAGCAGCACGCTGAACGAGGTCAGGTCGGCCAGGTTCGAGCTGAAGCTGAGCACCGCCGAGGGAACGGCCAGGAACAGCGTGGCCAGCCACGGCGAGTCCCAGCGCGGATGAATGCGCGTGAACAGGCGGTTGATGCCCGGCGTCCACAAGGCATCGCGGCCACTGGAGAACACCACCCGGCCGATCTGGATCACGATGGCGACAATCGCATTGAACACCGACAGGAAGATCCCGGCGCTGACCACCCGCGACAGGGTTTCGTTGCCGTGGCTGGTGAGCAGATAGCCAATGGGATCGGGGCTGGCGAGCATGGCGCTGAGGGACGGCGCGCCGATCAGCAGCGCGGTCAGCGGCACCAGTTCGATGATCACCACCAGCGCCAGCGACCAGAGCACCGCCTTGTGCACGCCCTGCCCCTTGCATTTCATGTCTTCGGCCAGCAGCACCGCCGGGCCGTAGCCGTTGTAGGAAAACAGGCCGATGCCCACCGCGCCGATCACCAGGGCCCAGGGCGCCATGTGCAGCACGCCGTTCTCGACGATCTGCGGCTGCAGCAGGATGCTCGCCGGCTGCGAGGCGTTGCCAAAGCCCAGGAACACGATCACCAGCAGCGCAGCGATCTCCAGCAGCAGACAGGTGCCGGTGATCCACGCATTGAGCTTGATATTGAGGATGCCCAGCGCATAGCTGCAAATCACGATCACCAGGGCCACGGTCTGCGAATCGAAGCGCGTGCCCAGGGCATTGTTCAGGTAAGTCGCCGCGCCGGTGGCCAGCACCGGCGGAATGAACAGCAGCATCACCAGCACCGTGAGAAAGGTCGCGTACCCGGCCATGCCGCCGAATACCCGCTTGGCGTACACATATTCGCCGCCGGCGCTGTTGTGGGCGCGGCCCAGTTCGGCGTAGCAGAAGGCGAACATCAAGGCCAGCAGCCCGGCCATGACAAAGGCCAGGAACACCCCGCTGCCGGCCTGGTGAATGGCGAACGGTGCGATGACGAAGACCGAACTGGCCGGGGTCACGCCCGACACGGTAATGGCCACCACATCGAACACGCTCAGCGTGGGTTTCAGGGCGCCTTGCGGCGCGCAGGGAGAGCTCATGTCGTTATCCTCGTGGTTATTTTTGGTTTGAGGCAGAAACGAAGAACGTCAGGCGGATGCGCTCTGGGTCGCACTTGATGGAGGCCACTTTAGGCAGCCGGGGGTACAGGGCCAATTCCCCTATTGGCGTACTCCCCCTTGACGTGGCCGGGCAAATCGCCGAAACCGTGCTTCCAGCTGGCGCAAAGCAGCACGCCAGGCCATAGCAGCATCGACGCGGAGCCACCTATTTGATCACTCTGTTCAGGGAAATCGGCATGCATGCCGGACTCGGGCGCACCCTCTCGCAGATCGGCGGCGAGCGCTTCTGGAAGCAACTGGTGCTGTTGCTGCACCAGGCCTTGCCGTTCGATAACGCCCTGGCGATCTTCTATCCCCACAACGGCCTGCCCATCGCCCTCGAGGAATACGATGCCGAGCCCTCGGACAAGCCGGCGTCGATGCTCACCTACCTCAACGGCCTGTACCTGCTGGACCCGTTTTTCCAGGCCTGCCGCGAGGGCTACCCCAACGGCCTGTACCGCCTGGAAGAAGTGGCGCCGGACCATTTCCGGCAGACCGAGTATTTCTCCAGCTACTTCCACGACAACGTGCTGGAGGACGAATTGCAGTTCATCCTGCAGATCCCCGAGACCGGCACCCTGTCCCTGTCGTTGGGCATGCAGCGACCATTCAGCGCCGAGGAAATCGGCCAGCTCACCACCTTCTCGGCCTGGGTCCTGCCGCTGATGCAGCAGCACTGGCAGCAAAGCAACCAGCGGCCGCCAGCGCCCGCCGCGGAAGAAATGGCCAGCCAGATCCGCGACGCCCTCAGTCATTTCGGCTGTGGCGTTTTGTCGGATCGGGAAGTTGAGATCGCCCGGCTGATCCTCCGCGGTTTTTCTTCCAAGGCCATGGCCGAGCGGCTGAAGATCTCGCCGGACACCATCAAGGTGCACCGGCGTCATCTCTACGCCAAGCTGGACATCTCCTCACAGCCGGAACTGTTCTCGCTGTTTATCCAGTCCCTGGGGCACGACTTGGAGAATCCGTAAGGCATCACCGGTTTTGTCGCGAGCAAGCTCGCTGGCTCCTACAGGCAAACCAGCCCAACTGTAGGAGCGAGCTTGCTCGCGATGGCAATCCTGCGGGCGACAACCCTGTTGAATGCACCGGCCCTATCGCTCGCTCCTACAGGATTGGGGTTGATCGGACCTCAGGCGTTCAGCGAACGAGCCCGGTAATCCCGTGGCGACTGCTCGAAATGCTTCTTGAAGGTGCGGCTGAAGTGCGCCGAGTCGGTGAACCCCCACTTGAAGGCAATGTCGGTGATCGACGCGTGGCGCAGGCGCGGGTTGCTCAGGTCCGCCGCGCTGCGGTCGAGGCGCGCGCGCTGGATGAAACGGCAGACGCTGTCGCCCTGCTCTTCGAACAGCCGGTACAACTGGCGCACCGAGATATTCATCTGGCTGGCCAGTGATACCGGGGTCAGGTTGGGCTCGGTGAGGGACTGGTTGATCAACTGCCGGGCCTGGCTGCGCAGGCAACCGCCGTGCTGGCTGTCGTAGCCGTCGAGGCTCGCGCCGGGCGTCTGGCGCAGGGTCGGGCCGAGCAAGGCGATCAGCGCTTCCTGCAACGCCTGGCCTTCCTGCTGGGCGGCGCAACCTTGCAGCTCGTCGCCACAGATCTGCTCCACCAGCAGGCGCATCAAACGGCCACTGGCGCAATTCTGCGAGAGCTTGCCGAACTTGCGCTGCTGCGCCGGCAGATGGCGATACACCTCGTCCCGGGACAAATGCAGCGAGGCATGTTCGATCAGGCCGTGAGGAACGATTTCACAGGCCCCGGCCGAGTCCAGCAAGGCCATTTCCCCCGGCGCCAGCTCGATGCGCTCGCCGCCCTGGCTGAGCTGAGCATGGCCGCTGCGCTGCATGATCAAGAAGCAGAAGCGGTCGTCTTCGTGATCGACGCTGGTGCTTTTGCGCGAGATCAGTCCGGCATTGGTGCGGATCTGCGCCACTTCGAGCCCGGCGTAGTCGCGCAAGCCGACTTCACCGATGAACAACGCCGAGTTCAACGCCTGGCGGGCGTCGAAGCGACCGCAAACCCCCTGCAATGCGTCAATCCAGGAACCGAAACTTTGCGAAGCAAGCACTGTGCACCTCCAGAAGCCGGCTGAAACCGCCTTTGTTGTTATGGCGATATCATTAACATGTTATCTATTTGCCGGGCAAGGAAGCGCGGCGCAATGGATAGTCTGTTATAGCCTAAGCACGGGCTGTGCCAGCACGGGCGGGCATGGTTCAGTGATTGCGCAACAGGGAATGCAGACGTTTGAAAGCCGCCAGCAAGGCGCCACGCTGCTCGGCGCTCAGGCGGATATAACGACGGAAACCGGGCAGCCGGTTGACCACCTCGCTGGCGCCGAAATGCTCCAGGCGCACCAGCCAGCCCTGCTCGTCGCGCTGCAGTTGCAGGTGCTTGAAGTCCAGCGGCAGCAACGCCGCCAGCAACTGCGGGTCGCCGTGCAACTGCTGCAACAGCCCCGCCCACTCTTCCTGAGCGCCCTGCTTCAGGCTGGCAGTGACGCCCTGGCGACGGATCGCGCCGGTATGGCGAATATCGATCCGCGCCTGCGGCCCCGGCGAACCGGGGACGCGCAGGCGAAATTCGCAGACCACCAGGTGCATCAGGAACTGCGCCTGTGGCAGCTCCTGGACCTCAAAATCGAGGCGCTCCTCAGCCCAGGTGAAGCGCGCCAGCCCGGGGGCCTGCGCGGCACAGTCGAGCCCCGACAGGTCGCGGCGCAACTGGTTCAGGGTCGCCCCCGTGCGATAACCCGAGGGTGGCCGCCGCCAGAACTCAGAGAGGTTTTGCCGCCAGCTTGTACTGCTCATCGGGCTTGGCTCCAGGCAGGGTCTGCGCTTGGGTTTCAGGGGATTGCAGGTTGAAGGCATTCTCCAGCACCTCTTCCACCGGCACCGGGCGGAACGGGTTGACCTTCTGCACGAAGACCGTCCAGACCAGCGCATAGATCGCCGTCAGGCCGAGCATGCTGCCAAAGGGCACGTAGATGTCCCGCGGGTTCATCCCCGGCGGCGTGATGAACCACATGCCCAGGAGGATGCCGATCGACGAGACGATCTGCGGCAGCGGGAACCAGGGCGACTTGTAGGCCCGCGGCAAATCCGGGCGGCGGATGCGCAGCACCACCACCGCCAGGGTCACCAGCAGGTAGGCGGTGCTCCAGGCACAGACCGCGGCCAGCACCAGGTGCATGATGTTGTCCGTGCTGCCGCCCAGCCACCAGGCGTGCAGGCACGGGATCAGCACCGCCACGGCGATGCACAGCAGCGGCGTCTTGAAGCGCGGGTGCAGGTAGGTGAAGGCCTTGGGCAGCGCGCCGTCCAGCGCCATGCCATAGAGGATGCGCGGCAGCCCGGCCATCAGCGTGTTGATGGTCGCCGCCCCGGCGAACAGCAGGCCGACGCCCAGCCAGATCCGCCCGTACGGCCCCATCACCTGCTCGGCGAACTGCGGGATGGCCATGGGCGTGTCCAGCAGGTGCACGCTGCCGTCTTCGCTCAGCGCAGTGTTCGCCACCTGGCGCTTCATCGCCGCGCCGTAGATGAACATGCAGGTAGCCACGCCCACCAGGCCCAGGGCCATGGCCCGGGGGATGGTTTTCGCCGCCTTGCGCACCTCCGGCGTCAGCGGCGTGACGAATTCGCAACCGACGAACATGAACATGGCCATGCCCACCAGCGAAAGGATGGTGGTCAGGTCGGTGCCGACCATCGACTCGCCGAACCAGCCGTTCAGCTCCACCGCCGGCGCCTTGAACACCCCGACCACGCCGAAGATGATCAGCGTGGTCCACATGCCGAAGGTGAGGATCACCTCGGCGCGGCTGAACGCGGTGATGCCCACGGCGTTCAGCAGGCCGAAGAAGATCACCAGCCCGACACCCACCAGCCAGGCGCTGCCGCTCTGTTCCAGCAGGGTGTTGAGGGACTCGAAGTTCACCAGGGCCATGACGCCGCTGAGGATGGTTTCCGCCGTGCCGGCGAACACATGCACGATCAGGTAGGCGGAAATGGTCCCGGTGATCGCGAAGAAGCGCCCCAGTCCGCAGGCCAGGTAGTCATACACCGAGCCGGTGGTGGGAATCATGCAGGCCGCTTCGGCGAAGGTCGTCGATTGCGCGAGCATCATCAGCATCGCGATCAGCATGGCCGCGGCGAACGCCCCGCCGCCGATGCCGAAGCCGGTGGTGGCGGTGAGGATCACCGGGCTGGCCATGATCAGGCCGACGGCGCTGGCCAGGGCCGTGGGAAAGCCGACCACGCCCTGGTTCAGGTGGCGGGTGAGTCTGTCGTTGAAAGACATGGTGCTGGACCTCGAAAGCATGGGTGATGTTGTTGTTCTAGGCATTTCAAGGGCACGCCGGGCGGGCGTGTTTTACTTGGCTGTCTGCGCAGCCTGGAGTCGCCGGATGACTGCATCCGACTGTAACCGCTGCCGCAGGCTGCGATAAGGCCGAAGGCCTTCGGCGATCTTGAGATCTTGCGCACCCTGCGGGCGCGATCGCAGCCTGCGGCAGCGGCTACAGGTCAGCTACAGGTCAATAGGCGATGCACACCGACTTGTTCTCGGTATACGCCTCGATCGCCGCATGGCCCATTTCGCGACCGATGCCCGATTGCTTGTAGCCGCCAAACGGCATCGACGGGTCGAGCATGTTGTGGGTATTGACCCAGACCGTGCCGGCCTTGATCCGCGGGATCAGGTCCATGACCTTGGCCAGGTCGTTGGACCAGATGCTCGCCCCCAGCCCGTACTGATTGTCGTTGGCCAGCGCCACCACCTCGTCGATAGCGTCGAAAGGCGTGGCCACCACCACCGGGCCGAAGATTTCCTCGCGCACCACCTGCATGCCCGCGTGCACGTCGGCCAGTACCGTCGGCCGCACATAGAAGCCCTGCTCGCCATAGGCGACCCCGCCGCACAGCACCCGGGCGCCGTCGGCCACGCCCTGGCCGATCATGTCCAGCACGCGCTTCTGCTGCTTGGCGGAAATCAGCGGGTTGATCTGCGCCTGTTCGTCCAGCCCGGGGCCGATGCTCAGGGAGCCGGCGATGGCCGCCAGGCGCTCCAGCACCTGGTCGAAGATCGCCCGCTGGATATACAGGCGCGAACCGGCGGTGCAGACCTGCCCCTGGTTGAAGAAGATCGCCCCGGCGGCGCCGGCGGCCGCGGCCTGGGGGTCGCAGTCATCGAGCACGATCACCGGCGACTTGCCGCCCAGCTCCAGGGAAAACCGGGTCATATTGTCCACCGCCGCATGGCCGATGACCTTGCCGATCTGGGTCGAACCGGTGAACGCCAGCTTGTCGATGCCCTTGTGCGCGGACAAGGCCGCGCCGGCCTGGGCGCCGCTGCCGGTGACCACATTAACCACCCCCGGGGCGATCCCGGCGTCCAGGCACAACTGGCCCAGGCGCAAGGCGGTCAGCGGGGTTTCGTCGGCCGGTTTGAGTACCACGGTGCAGCCGCAGGCCAGGGCCGGGACGATTTTCCAGATGGCCATCAGCAAGGGGAAATTCCACGGCACGATGGCCCCGACCACACCCACCGGCTCCGGCACCGTGTAGGCACGGTAGCGGGCGCCCGGGACGGCGGCGATGGACAGGTCGAGGCTCTTGCCTTCGATCTTGGTCGCCCAGCCCGCCATGTAGCGGGTGAACTCGGCAGCGGCACCAACTTCCAGGGCTCGGGCCAGGTGGATCGACTGGCCGTTGTTGAGGGTCTCCAGCTGCGCCAGCTCCTCGCCGTGGGCTTCCAGCAGATCCGCCAGCTTCAGCAGCAGGCGCTCGCGATCCGCCGGGCGCTGCGCCGCCCATGGGCCCTCGAAGGCCCGTCGCGCGGCGGCCACGGCCAGGTCGATATCGGCGTCGGCGCCGGCGGCGACGCGGGTCAGCTCTTCGCCGGTGGCCGGGTTGAACACCGGCATCTGCGCGCCGGACAAGGCCGGCTGGCTGCGTCCGTCGATCAACAGGCCATGCTGGCTGTCGATAAAGGCGGCGACACGTGGGTCGATGGCAATACTCATGGGCAATCCTCGTTAGTTGGCCTCATGGATCGAACTCTGAGACCAACGCCGGCCAGCGTCTTGATCCTGGCTGCCGCGAAACTTGCCACTGGCTGCCAGGGAAACCGCGACACACGCTTTTGCCGCCACTGGCGTATCTATCCAGATAGACCGCGGACTCAGCGTTTGCGGTTGCTGCGCAACCGATCGCAGCCTCGCAGGCTCGGCAGCGGCTACACAAGCGCCGCGTACCCTGTAGCCGCTGGCGCAGCCTGCGATCGGCGGCGCAGCCGTCGCCAAACCTGCCAACGCGTTTTTCCAGACAGATTGCGGACTCAGGATTTACGGTTGCTCCGCAACCGTTCGCAGGCTCGGCAGCGGCTACACAAGCGCCGCGCACCCTGTAGCCGCTGGCGAAGCCTGCGCTCGGCCGCGCAGCGGTCGTAAATCCTGCCAACACGGTTTTCCAGGTGGATAGCGAAATCAGGGACAGCGGATCGATGGCAGTGGCGATCAAGTACCTGGCACACAGAGGCAAGCACGCATCCGGTAAAGGGCGCACTACTATGTCCCACGCTGTCCGTGCGTTTTCAGGAGACTCAACGTGAGCGAACCAAGCCGCTTCTGGCATCCCATGCTGCACCCCAACGAAATGCAACAACGCGAGCCGATTCGTATTGTCCGCGGCGATGGCTGCTATGTGTACGACGACCAGGGCCACCAACTGGTGGATGGCGTCGCCGGGTTGTGGAACGTCAACGTCGGCCACAACCGCAAGGAAGTGAAGGCGGCGATCACCGCCCAGCTGGACGAACTGGAATACTTCCAGCTGTTCGACGGCGTCAGCCATCCGCGCGCCGAAGAGCTGTCGCGGGTGGTGATGAACCTGCTGGAACCCGAGGGCATGCGTCGCGTGGCCTTCAGCTCCGGCGGCTCGGACGCCATCGAGACCGCGCTGAAACTGGCCCGCCAGTACTGGAAACTCGAAGGCCAGGCCGATCGCACCAAGTTCATCTCGTTGCGCCAGGGCTACCACGGCACCCATTTCGGCGGCGCATCGGTCAACGGCAACACGGTGTTCCGGCGCAACTACGAGCCCCTGCTGCCCGGCTGCTTCCACGTCGACACCCCGTGGCTGTACCGCAACCCCTACAGCCAGGACCCGGAAGAACTCGGCAAGATCTGCGCCGACCTGCTCGAGCGGGAAATCCAGTTCCAGAGCCCCGACACCGTCGCGGCCTTTATCGCCGAGCCGATCCAGGGCGCCGGCGGCGTGATAGTGCCGCCGGCCAACTACTGGCCGCTGATCCGCGAGGTCTGCGACAAGTACGGCGTGCTGCTGATCGCCGACGAAGTGGTGACTGGTTTCGGCCGCAGCGGCTCGATGTTCGGCAGCCGCCTGTGGGGCGTGAAACCCGACATCATGTGCCTGGCCAAGGGCATCACCTCCGGCTACATCCCGCTGGGCGCCACGGTGGTCAACGAGCGGATCGAGTCGGCGTTCAGCAAGAACGCCAACTTCACCGGCGCGATCATGCACGGCTACACCTACTCCGGGCACCCGGTGGCGTGCGCGGCGGCCCTGGCCAGCCTCGACATCGTGGTCAAGGAAGACCTGCCGGCCAACGCCGCGAAAATGGGCGACTACATGCTCAATAAGCTGCTGCCGTTCGCCGAACGCTTCGACAGCGTCGGTGAAGTGCGCGGCAAGGGCCTGATGATCGCCCTCGACCTGGTGGCCGACAAGAGCACCCGCGAGCCGATCGACCCCATGGGCGGTTATGCCAACCAGGTGGCGCAGATCGCTCGCGACAATGGGGTGATGGTGCGTCCGGTGGGGACCAAGATCATCCTGTCGCCGCCGCTGGTGATCCAGCCACCGCAGATCGACGCCATAGTCGCGGCCCTGGAGCTGGGCTTCACCCAGGCCCGCCGCTGAGGCCCTGATAGCCGCTGCCGCGTTCCCTGCCTCCCGGGCGGGTGAACCGGCAGCGGTTTTTTGTCCTGCGGCAATCGGGAAAACCGGCCGGATCGAGCGGACGGCAATCCCGACAATGTCCATACTGCATCGCGACTTGCCCGCTTCTTCTGCCCATTGACGCGAAGCCGTCAGTATTCGCCAGGAGCCCTTCGATGATCAGTACCCATAGCCTCAACAGCCCCCTGCCCAACGCCCATGAACTCGGCCAGCGCTGCATCGGCGCCTTTACCCGGGTGGTGCCAGCGACCCTGTGCGCCTTCTACCGCATCGACGCGCAGCTGCAGGCTGAGCATTTCTCGCTGTACCACATGAGCCAGCAGATGCATGAGGCCTACCTGCAACGCTACCGCCACTACGACCCACTGCGCCCGCGCAACTGCGTGGCGGCGGGCCGCCCGGTGCTGTCGCTGCACATGGGCATGGCCCAGCAGGGTCGGCATGAAACCGAGGTTTACCAGGGCTTCCTGCAACGCCATGGGGTGCTGGATGTGGTGGAGATCCTCGCGCGCAATGCCAGCGGCAGCCCGATCGCCGGCCTGTCCCTGCTGCGCGACGCCAGCCTGGGCCCGTTCCAACCTGACGAACTGAGCACCCTGCATGTGCTGCAAGGCCTGCTGGAAATCGCCGCCCAGGCGCCCTATTCGCGCCACGACGAACGCCTGGAGGCCCTCACGCCCCGGGAGCGGCAGATCGCCTGGCTGCTGCGCGACGGCGCCTGCAACAAGACCATCGCCCAGCAACTGGCGCTGGGCCTGCCGACGGTCAAGACCCACCTGATCAACCTGTTCCGCAAGGTCGGGGTGAACAACCGCACCGAGCTGGTGAGCGCGCTGTTCCTGTAAAAAACCGTCGCGCCTCAACCATTCGGTTGATGGGCAACAAGGGCTTGCACGCTGAACATGAGGTTCTCCTTCATCGACAAGAACCGCCCTCATGAACCTGCAACCCGAATGGATTACCGTTGGCGCCCTGGCCGAAGGCTTTGCCGCCGACAACCATGTCCTGCCCAGCCTGGATGACCTCAACGGCCGCAGCCTGACCCTGCATTTCGCCAACGGCTGGCGCATCGAACACCTGTTCGGCTCACAGACGCTGCATTGGCGGGACGCTGCAAGCGACGCCCGCGGCGAGGCTGTTTATCGAGCCACTTCAATACGTTCCGGCATTTACCTGGTGGACTTTCTCAAGTCGGAGAACGGCCAGGTCCACTCGGTGAGCCTGATCCTCGACCTGGGTAGGAACCTCTTCACCGCGGTGATCGGGCAGATGCCAAGCCAGGCCGAGACCCGGGTCGATCTGTTCAGCCGCGCCCTGTCCGGCCGCGAGCTGACCAGCGTCCAGGCGCAGTTCATCCATGGCAGCATCGACGCACCGCACAGCGCCAGCAACGCGCAACACGCGCAGACCGAAGAGCTGGTCGGCTTGCGCAACCAGTACATCTACAGCGCCACCGAGGCCTACGAGCACGTCTACCTGAACCGCAACTTCTACAGCTGGCAGTGCCTCAAGGGCGTCGAACAGGGCCTGGCGGACACCGACCGCTGCCATTGCTACAAGATCGCCGAACAGCTGTACCTGTTCGTCTGGCGCGAAAAGATCGTGCCGACCCTGGGCCTGGTGCTGATCGACCTACAAGCGGGCAGGACCGACGGCAAGATCTTCGGTTACCAGGGCAGCGACTTCGCCACCCCCAGCAACTTCCCGGTAGGCGCCCTCGCCCATGTGCTGAACCGCACCGATTACACCTGATGCCGACCTGTAGCCGCCTGTAGCCGCTGCCGAGCGACAGCGAGGCTGCGATCGGCAACGCAGTTGCCGCGAAACCTGCGCTTGCGGTGCGTCAGGCGGAACGCGTTGCCCGGATTGCGCCCGCTGCGCGGTCGATCGCAGCCTCGCTATAGCTCGGCAGCGGCTACCCAGGCCCCGCCTTCCTCCTCTAAATCCCACAGGACTCCAATCATGACCCTCGGCCTCAATCTCGACCGCGTCGCCAGCCGTTACCAATCCGAGCTGCAACTGTTCGCCGAACGCCACCCGCGCTCCGCCGGCTTCTACCGGGAAAACCTCAAGCACTGGCTGTACGGCGCGCCGCTGCACTGGATGCAGCAATGGCCGGGGCTGTACCCGATCCTGGTGGCCGACGCCCAGGGCGCGACGCTGACCGACTGCGACGGCAACCGCTACGTCGACTTCGCCCTGGGCGACACCGGCGCCATGTTCGGCCATGGCCAGCCCGCCGTGGCCGACGCCATCGCCCATCAGGCCCGGCACGGCTCGACCCTGATGCTGCCGACCGCCGACAGCCTGTGGGTCGGCGAGGAACTGGTACGGCGCTTCGGCCTGCCGTTCTGGCAGGTCACCACCTCCGCCACCGACGCCAACCGTTTCGTGCTGCGCCTGTGCCGGATGATCACCGGCCGGGAGAAAGTGCTGGTGTTCAACTGCAACTACCACGGCAGCGTCGACGAGTCCCAGGTCGAGTTCGACGCCGACGGCCAGATGATTCCCCGCGAAGGCGTGCACGCCAATGGCCTGCGGCACGACGCCACCACCCGGCTGGTGGAGTTCAACGACCTGCCGGCACTGGAGGCGGCACTGGCCCATGGCGATGTGGCCGCGGTGCTGACCGAGCCCTTCATGACCAACGTCGGCATGGTCCCGCCTGCCCCCGGCTTCCACGATGGTTTGCGCGAGCTGACCCGGCGTTTCGATGTGCCGCTGATCATCGACGAAACCCACACCATCTCCTGCGGCCCGGCCGGCTACAGCGGCGAACACGGCCTGCAACCGGACTTCTTCGTGCTCGGCAAATGCATCGCCGGCGGCATCCCCACCGCTGTCTGGGGGACCAGCCAGGCCATGGCCGAGCGCATCTGGCAGGTGCTGCCGCACTTCCAGCCCGGGCAGGCGATCAACCACTTCGGCTTCGGCGGCACCCTGGCCGGCAACGCCCTGCAGATGGCGGCCATGCGCGCCACCTTCAGCGAGGTCATGAGCGAAGCCAACTACGCGCACATGATCGCCCTGGCCGAGCGCCTGCGGGCCGGGGTCCAGGCGCTGATCGCCAAGCACCGCCTGCCCTGGCACGTAACGCGGATCGGCGCCCGGGTCGAATACCTGTTCATGGACCACGCGCCGCGCAACGGCGGCGAAGCCCACCATGCCCGTCATGGCCTGATCGAGGCCTACCTGCATCTCTACCTGCTCAACCGCGGGGTGTTGCTGACCCCGTTCCACAACATGGCGCTGCTGTGCCCGGCGGCCACCAGCGACGACGTCGACCTGCACAACCGTCTGCTGGACGAATGCCTGGGCACCGTCACTCAAGGAGAAAACCCATGATGCTCGACCTCACCGGCCGTATCGCCCTGGTCACCGGCTCCGGCCAAGGCATTGGCCGCGCCATCGCGCAAGTCTTCGCCGCCCAGGGCGCCAAGGTAATGCTCGCCACCCGCAGCGAAGCCTCGGGCACCGAGACCCTGCGCCTGATCCGCGAAGCCGGCGGCAGCGCCGAGCTGCTGACCGTGGACCTGAGCACCCGGGCCGCGGCCAACCAGGCGGTAGCCGCCACCCTCAGGACCTTTGGCGGGCTGGACCTGCTGGTGCACAACGCCGCGGTGTTTCCGATGGAGAACCTGCGCGACCTGAGGGACGAAATCCTCGAATCGACCCTGGCGGTGAACCTCAAGAGCTGTTTCTGGCTGACCCAGGCGGCGCTGCCGGCGTTGTGCCGGGCCGAACACCCGCGCATCGTCATCACCTCTTCGGTGACCGGGCCGCGCACGGCGATTCCCGGGCTGTCCCACTACGCCGCGTCCAAGGCCGGGGTCAACGGCTTCATCCGCGCGGCGGCCCTGGAACTGGCCGAACACCGGATCACCGTCAATGGCGTCGAACCCGGCCTGATCGCCACCCAGGCCATGGCCAACCTTGGCGATTGCGCGGCCCTGGCCAGGGGCATCCCGCTCAAGCGCCTGGGCAGCCCGCAGGACATCGCCCACGCCATGCTGTTTCTCGCGTCCGAACAGGCCGGCTATATCACCGGGCAGACCCTGATCGTCGATGGTGGCGCCCTGCTGCCGGAAAACACCCAGTTCACCTGAAGCCTGACGCCTCACCCACGGCGCCCGCCCGGGCGCCGGCACTATCACCGCCCCGCTTCTGGCACCGTTCCGCCCGGGCGTTGCGCCCAGCGGGATCGGCCGCCGAATGACTTCATGGACAGAACGCAACATCCCGTTTTTGTCGATTGACTTGAAGTCAACTTTAACTTTTACAGTCAGCTCCGACCCAGTGGCGCGCCGCACCCCGACCATCCTCGCGCGCCTGCCTTTGGAGAAGCCCATGACCTCAACCAAGCCAGACACCTTCAGCTACGCCGTTGCCGATACCAGGTATTGGCCCGCGGTGTTCAATGTGCTGTTTGCCGGGATTGCCGCGGCGCTGCATATCGGCAAGGCCACCATCGCCCTGCCCGAGTTGCAACAGGAGTTCGGCCGCTCCCTGGAGTCCCTGAGCTGGGTCATGTCGGCCTTCCCCTTGGTCGGGGTGTTTGGCGGCATCGCCGCCGGCATCCTTGTGCAGCGCTGGGGCGACCGTTATCTGCTGGCCCTCGGCCTGCTGATCATGTGCGCCGCCAGCGCATTGGGTGCCAGCCTGCATGACTTCCACGGGCTGCTGGCCACGCGTTTTGTCGAAGGCCTGGGGTTCGTCATGGTGGTGGTCGCGGCACCGGCGGTGCTCAACCGCCTGGTCCCGGCGCACAAACGCAATCTGGTGTTCGGCATCTGGAGCACCTTCATGGCGTTCGGTATCGGCACCTCGATGCTTATCGGGCCATTGCTGGGGGGCTGGCAACAGGGCTGGATCGCGGGCGCGGCCCTTACCTTGCTGGCGGCCCTGCTGTTGCCGCTGACCACACCGAGGGACCCGCTGGCGCTGCGCCACCAACCGCAATCTGGCTTGCGCCACTCCCTGAGCAGCGTGCTGCGCGCCCGCCAGCCGCTGCTGATGGCGCTGATGTTCACCGCCTACAACCTGCAGTTCTTCGCGGTGATGGCCTTCCTGCCGGTGTTCCTCATGCAGCGCGTCGGGCTGTCGATCACCAGCGCCGGGCTGGTCAGCGCCGCGGTGGTGGCGGTCAATATCATCGGCAACATCGGCGCCGGCCTGCTGCTGTCACGCGGCGTCCGCCCGCAAGTCCTGCTTGCCGGCACCAGTATCGTCATGGGGCTTTCCGGGATGGGCATCTTCCTCGCGGCCACGCCGACCGATCTGGTGATCCCCTTGTGTTTCTTCTTTTGCGCGGTGGCCGGCATGCTCCCCGCCACTATCCTCGCCAGCACCTCGCTGACTTCGCCGCAGCCCGCACTGGTCCCGCTGTGCCTGGGCCTGGTGATGCAAGGCAACTACCTGGGCCAGGTGCTCGCGCCCATCGCCCTGAGTGCCGTCGTCGCCTACGCCGGTTGGTCCGCCCCGGCGGCGCTGGTGCTGGCCGCCGCGCTGCTGGGCATGGTGCTGGCGATGGGACTGAAGATAACGCAATAAAGGCAGCGCTCCCCGGTCGCCAGATCGGGGAGCGCTGCCGATGCCTCAGCTACCGGTACGGATCTTGTTCCACACCCGGGTGCGGATCCGGTCGATATTCAGCGGCATGGCTTCCAGAGCGAACAGCTTGCCCATCATGTCCGGGCTCGGGTAGACCTTGGTGTCGCTCTTGATGGCCGGGTCGACCAGGCTGTCGGCCTGCTCGTTGCCGTTGGCGTAGTGCACATGGTTGGTGATCTCGGCCATCACCTCCGGGCGCAGCAGGTAGTTCATGTAGGCGTACCCGGCCTTTTCGTCCGGCGCGTCGTTGGGCATGGCCACCATGTCGAACCAGATCGGCGCGCCTTCCTTGGGAATCGCATAACCGATTTCCACGCCGTTCTTGGCTTCCTTGGCCCGGCTATCGGCTTGCAGCACATCGCCGGAGAAGCCCACCGCTACGCAAATATCGCCATTGGCCAGGTCGCCGGTGTACTTGGAGGAATGGAAGTAGCTGACGTAAGGCCGGATCTTCAGCAGCAACGCTTCGGCCTTCTTGTAGTCCTCGGGGTTCTTGCTGTGGTGCGGCAGGCCCAGGTAATTCAGCGCCGCCGGCAGCAGCTCGGGGCCGTTGTCGAGGATCGCCACCCCGCACTTCTGCAGCTTCTGCATGTATTCGGGCTTGAAGATCAGGTCCCAGGAATCCACCGGCGCGTTGTCCCCCAGCACCGCCTTGACCTTGGCGACGTTGTAGCCGATCCCGGTACTGCCCCAGAGGTACGGGAAGCCGTGCTCGTTGCCCGGGTCGTTGGTCTGCAAGGCCTCGAGCAGCACCGGATTGAGGTTCTTCCAGCTCGGCAACTGGCTCTTGTCGAGTTTCTTCAGCGCCCCGCCCTCGATCTGCCGGGCCATGAAGTGGTTGGAGGGAAACACCACGTCATAACCGGAGCGGCCGGTCATCAGCTTGCCGTCCAGGGTTTCGTTGCTGTCGTAGACGTCGTAGCTGAAACCGATGCCGGTTTCCTTCTGGAAGTTCTTCAGGGTGTCCGGGGCGATGTAGCTCGACCAGTTGTAGATCTTCACGGTCTCGGCCGCCTGGCTAAAGGAAGCCACCAGCAGCAACGGCACGCACAGCGATAAAGCCGGTTTTTTACGGATCATGGGGCGATTCCTGTGTGGGTTGTTTTTATTGGCAGGCAATCAAAGGATCAGAAAATCAACACATAGGTCTTGCGCACGGTTTCCTGGATGTCCCAGGTCCCGGTGCTGTTGGCCGGCAACATCAGTGCATCGCCGGCTTCTATAAGCAGGGGTTCGCCGTTGTCCGGAGTGAAGGTGCAACGCCCCTGGATGAAATGGCAGAACTCCTGCGCAACGATCTGCCGCCGCCAGCGCCCGGGCGTGCACTCCCAGATGCCGGTTTCGACGCCGTCGTTGCGCTCGACGCAGGTCACCGAAGTCACGGCGACCGGGCTGCCCAGGGGCACGGCCACCGGTGCCGACTGCTCCAGGGTGGCGTGAGCGGTGTTCTTGAATTGAGTGATGCTCATGGCGTTACCTGTCGATGGAAAAACCGCTGTAAAAAACCTGGCTCAGTGCATCAACCCTTCCATGAAACCCGCCACCCGGCTGACCAGCCGGCGGCGCCAGGGCGGCGTGGCCGGGTTGGCCAGGGTCTGGTCTTCATGGACGAAGCTGCGAATGATCGCGTTGTAGC
Source organism: Pseudomonas sp. T8 (assembly GCF_024610635.1). Taxonomy (NCBI): domain Bacteria; kingdom Pseudomonadati; phylum Pseudomonadota; class Gammaproteobacteria; order Pseudomonadales; family Pseudomonadaceae; genus Pseudomonas; species Pseudomonas sp. T8. The sequence goes on along the minus strand of NZ_CP102374.1, from coordinate 348,593 downwards.
CCAGCCAGCGGCACGGCTCCGGCTCCCAGGCGCGCAAGGCGTCGAGGCCGCCCTCGGGGATCACCCAGGGCTGGCGGGTCAGCTCGCTGTCGCGCTCGAGAATCAGCTCGGCCAGGGTCCGCCCGCCCAGGTTGCTGGCGCCCACGCCTTCGCCGCCGTAGCCGCCGGACAAGGCGATGCCGTGCCGGCGGTCGCAGAGCATGTGCGGCCGGAAGTGCCGCGACATGCCCAGGTTGCCGCCCCAGGAATGGGTGATCCGCACGTTTTTCAGCTGCGGGAAAAGCTCGCTGAACAGGTAGCGCCGCAGCTCGACTTCGCTGCGGGTCAGGTCGAAGTCGTGGCGCAGCTTGCCGGCGAACTGGTAGCCGCCGCGGGCGCCGAACACCAGGCGGTTATCCGCGGTGCGCTGGCCGTAGGTGACCTGGCGGCTGCTTTCGCTGAACGCCTGGCCCTGGCTCAGGCCGATCTCGTCCCAGGTCGCGGCTGGCAAGGGCTCGGTGGCCACCAGCAGGCTTTGCACCGGCAGCTGGTAACGGCCCAGGGGCGGCAGGGTTACCGAATAGCCCTCCACCGCCGGCACTATCCAGCGGCAACGCACGCTGGCCGTGGCGGTTTGCAGGCTGCCGGACTGCCAGTGGCTGACCGGGCTGTTTTCGTAGATGGGCACGCCCAGGCGCTCCACGGCGCGCGCCAGGCCACGCACCAGCTTGGCCGGCTGGATGGTCGCGCAATGGGGCGCGTAGATGCCGCCGTAGGCCTTGGCCACGCGGATCTGCCGGGCCAGTTGCTCGGGGCTCAGCCAGCGGTAGTCGCGCTCGTCGAGGCCCTGGCGGTAGAGCTTGTCCAGGTAGCGGCGCTGAGTGACTTCCTGCTCGGGGTAACGCGCGGCGCAGTACAGCACCCCGCCCTTGCGGTAATCGCAGTCGATGCCTTCACGCTCGAGGACGCTGGCCACTTCATCGGGAATGCCGTGCAGCAGGTCGAAGGAGGCGCGGCGCTGCTGCGCGCTGAGCCCGGCCAGCAGCCGGTCCTCCCCCAGCAGGTTGCCCATCAGCCAGCCGCCGTTGCGCCCGGAGGCACCGAAGCCGGCGGTCTGCGCCTCGACGATGGCGATGTTCAGGGTCGGCGCCAGGCGCTTGAGGTAATAGGCGGTCCACAGCCCGGTATAACCGGCGCCGATGATCGCCACGTCGACATCCAGGTCCTGCTCCAGCGACGGCCGGGCCAGCAGCGGCTCGTCGAGCTGATCCATCCATAAACTGATGTTGCGCCACGCTGGCATACACGCACTCCGCCACCCGAACTTCGAATGCGGCGATCCTAGTGCCTGGGCTCAGGGGCTGTCTTGCGCGCGTGCACGCAAAGAAATTTGCTTGGCATAAGCCTTGGGCGACAGGCCGGTGTGCTGGCGGAAACAGCTGTAGAACGCCGACAGCGAATTGAAGCCGGCGGCGAACGCCAACTCATCGATACGCACCGGCGGCGCGGCCTGGTCCAGCGCCGCCAGCAAATGTTGCAGGCGTGCCTGGTTCACGTAGCGGTAGAAACTCTGCCCCAGCACCTGGTTGAGCAGGTAGGAGATCTGGTTGCGACTGTAGCCGCACTCCTTCGCCACCCGCTGCAGGTCCAGCTCCGGGTCGAGGTACGGCTGCTGGCGCTCGAAGTACTGCTGCAGGTCCTCGGCCATGAAGCTCAGCTGGCGCGGCGACAGGCCCAGGCGGCTGGCCGCCGGCCGCGCGCCGCCACCGGCCTTGCTCAGCGCCGCCTCGCGCACCAGGGAAGCGTATTCGTTGACGCGCCAGATCAGGCCGTCGCGCACGGTGATCGCCTCGCTGGCGCGAAACGACACCAGGCCCTGCCCGCCGCGCAGGGTCACCTGGTATTGAATGAACGCGGTATTGCCGTCCAGGCGGATGCGGTCACTGTGCTCCAGGGCCTCGTCGGGCGCGCGCGGCATGCTGTTGCGCACGTATTCGCGCAACTCGTCCAGGCCCAGGGTGCGGTTCTGGAAAAAGTCGTTGTATTGGATTTCCGGGTGATACAGCGCCATGACGCCATCGAGGTCGCGGTGCTTCCAGCACAGGTGATAGCGCAGCACCGTCTCGCCGGTGGCCTGGGTTTGCGCCGGGCCATCATCAAGGGCAGACATTAAGGTACTCGGGGGACGGAAAGGCGCAGCTTGCCGAAGTTCGTCCAGCGCTTCAATGGCCAATGCATGGCCCCTGGATACTGGCGTTTTGCCTAAACCGCTAGCGGAAATGACCTGCATCAAAAAAGTGCAAGGCAATTGCCAAACGGCCTGAAAAAAAGCCGTTGAATGTCATATCCCGGTGCTATTTTTAAAAGCTCCACAGGTTGGTCCATTGACGGTCCTTCCATACCTACCGCGAGCACAAGGAAGCGCTCAATGAACAAGGTGGGCAATCCATGAATAGAGTCTCCGCCAGCAAAGTCACCTTTCCCAACGCCTGCCAGCTGATGCGCTGGCATTTTCACCCCATGGGCTTCGAGGCCAGCATGGATGCACCCGGCAGCATGATCGCCCGGCTCTTCGATCGTGCCAGCGGCGAGACCATGATCGCCATTGCCGGCATCCCCTGCGCCACTGTGATGAACGCCACCGATGTCGAACGAATAATCGAGGCGGTGGAAGACGAGCTGGAGGCCTTCATGCCGCCACTCGCCTTGAAAGCCTAGGGCTACTCTCTTTTCTTGACCCGCCCCAGGTTGCCCTCAAGCCCGCCGTTGCGCGGGCTTTTTCATGCCCGCAGGTCGGCGAAGAACGGCTTGCCCTGGGGAATCCGGTCCGACGCCTTGGGCGCATTGGCCGCCTGGGTGTCCGGGCTGTCCACATACCAGTAGCAATGTTTCACCGCCCGGGTGATGCCGACATAGGCCAGGCGCAGGGTCTCGTCCTTCTGCGCATTGTCATAGGGCTCACTGTCGCCATCCTTGCCCAGCCCGGCCATGCGATAGACCTGGTTCTTGTAGGGCGAACTGGTCAGGTGCTGGCAGTCACCGAGCAGGAACACCGCATCCGCCTGCAAGCCCTTGGAGCTGTGGTAGGTCAGCTGTTTGAGGCGTCGCTCTTCCGCCGGAAACCTAGAATCAACATTAACTATTGGTAAAATATATTCTTCTATCAATAACTTATCGCTACTTTTTCGAAATAGCATCAAGATTGAATCACCGTTGCGATAGTGCTCCGCCAGCCGCGCCGCCAGCCCCTGGTCGTCGCGGTCCAGCACATTCACCGGCAACACTTCCTTGGGTTCGCCGCTGGCCTTGGCCTTCTTCCCGGCAATCGCCGGTGCCGCGCGGACGATATGTTCCGCCGCGTCGATGATGTGCTGATGGCTGCGATAGTTCTCGCTGAGCATCACCCGGCTGGTCGCTGGCGACGGGAATTCCTTGTTGAACTCCATGAAGTACTTCGGCGAACTGCCACGCCAGCCGTAGATCGACTGCCAGTCATCCCCCACGCAGAGCAACGAAGAGCGCTGCGCCCCGCGACCGACATGCATCGCCGGCCCGCGACTGCGGATCTCGCGCAGGCTGGCGCGAATCCACGAGACGATCTGCGGCGAGACGTCCTGGAATTCGTCGATCATCAGGTGCGACATCGGCCGCAGTCGCTCATCGCTGAGCAGCTTGAAGTTCTCCGGGGTGTTCTCGCCGAACAGCGAGAACATGCGGTTGTAGCTCATGATCGGCGGCGACTGGTCGAGCAGATGGTCGTCCAGCGCCCGCCAGAACAGGCTCAAGGCCTCGAAGAAGTAGCGATCCGGGTCGTCCTGGGGGAAAACCATCTGGCCTACGGCCACCGACACATCCAGCCCGAGGTTCTCGATAAACCCGGCCGCGGCGACAAAACAGTCCAGCAGCGGCGCCGAAGCCAGCTCGCCCTTGACCTTGTAATCGAAGCCCGGCCCGGCAGTGGCGTCGCCGGCCAGGGACGACAAAACTCGCTTTGCCGAATCGTAACTATCCAGCCAAATCACAGGCTTACGACAGAAAGCTTGAAACAGGGTGCGTTTTACCGCCCACTCCGCACGTACCGAAAGCTTCGATCCGGGGCGACTCAGCTGCGGGTTTTCCCGAGGATCGAACCCCAGCACCACCCAGGCATCCAGCTCGGCGATGTAGCCATGGCAGTGGAACTGCGAGCCGTTGATCTCCACCGTCTGCCGGTTCGGCTCGATGCCCTTGATCGGCCAGGCCCCGGCGCGAAACCACAGGTCTTCCAGGGTATCGCACAGCTCTTCATCGCGCTTGGCCGCCAGTTCGGTCACGGCCATGCGTTTTTGCACGTCCGGGTGATCGCGTTCCAGTTCCTTGAGTTGCAGGGCGTGGCGCAGCAACGGCTTGATCGCCTCGCGGAAACGCCCGTCGCGCCGATGCAAGGCGTGATAACAGGCATTCAGGTGCTTGCGCTGGGCGTCGTTGATCCGCAGATCGAAGGGATTGCTGTCGACCTCCAGATCCCCCGCCGCCGGGCGATCGCTGAGGTTCTCGAACGCCTGCAGGCGCTCGAAGCCCGGCAGGCTGCGGACCATCGGCAGGATGCGCGAGTGGAAGGTGCGCACCAGTTCCCGCGCCTCCTTGAGCCCCAGGGGCCGGCCCCAGAGCGCGAACACCTCCATCAACTTGTTGATGAAGTCCTTGCGCGACTCGCGGGTGAAGGTCACCACGGTCATCGAGTCGAGCTCGAAGCCCAGGTAATGATTGAGCAGCAGGATGCGCAGGACCAGAGAGGTCGACTTGCCCGCGCCCGCGCCGGCAATCACCGAGGTCGACGGGGTTTCGCTGAAGATCATCTTCCATTGCGCGCTGCTGGGCTGGGCATGGGCCGGCAGCAGGCGGCCAACGTCGGCCTTGATGCGTTTCTTCAGCTCGGCGCTCAGCGGCAGGCGCCAGTCGTCGAACAGATGATCGTCGACGCCGGGCGCCGGATGCTCGGTGGAGCGGCTGTCGCGAATCAGCAATACCTGACGGCCCTGCTCCAGGCCTTCGGCCTTGCCCTCCTGGTAACCGTACTCCACCCCGGCGGTGTGCCCGCTGCGAAAGCCATCCGCCTGGCCGTGCAACCAGGACGCGCGATGCTGGGCGCGCAGGCGGCTGAGGCCGTGACCGAAGAACCTGGCCGCCAAGCGCTTGAGCAGCGGCATTTCGGCCAGGGGCAAGAGTTCGGGAGGAAGATCGGGGGTGTGTTGCGGCACGCTGACTCCAGGGTGTGAGGCTGTGTGGGGCGGTATGGTCGCTTCATTCGTCGATGACTTCTAGTGAAATGCTTACAGGTCATTCACTTAAGATCCGAACTGAATGTATGAAAGCAGAAGAAACACTGCCAAATATATCTATTTATTAGATCGGATTGCGGCATTTTTTGCGCTTTTTATCGATGTTTGGCTGATGGATGATGGGCGCCATCAATCACCGGTCTCGTTCTGCGGCTCTACCAAGACGCCCCATGACGAACCCTGACAGGAGACGATCATGCTTGAACTCAGACCCTTCAAATCCCTGGGCGGCGCCCATCATGGCTGGTTGGATGCCCACCACCACTTTTCGTTCGCCGAGTACTACGACCCCAAACGCATGAACTGGGGCAACCTGCGCGTGTGGAACGACGACGTGATCGCCCCCGGCAGCGGTTTCCCGCAGCACCCGCACCGGGATATGGAGATCATCACCTACGTCCGTGAAGGCGCGATTACCCACCAGGACAACCTGGGCAACAAGGGCCGTACCGAGGCTGGCGACGTGCAGGTGATGAGCGCCGGCACCGGGATCGCCCACAGCGAATACAACCTGGAAGCCGGCGCAACCAAGATCTTCCAGATCTGGATCATCCCCAACGAGGCCGGCTCCGCGCCGTCCTGGGGCGCCAAGCCGTTCCCCAAAGGCCAGCGCGAGGGTTTCGTGACCCTGGCCAGCGGCAAGCAAGGCGATGACCAGAGCCTGCGGATCCGTGCCGATGCGCGGCTGGTGGCCGCCAACCTGAAGGCTGGCGAGTCCGCCGAGTACTCGCTGGACAACGGGCGCCGGGCCTACCTGGTGCCGGCGACCGGGGTGATTGAAGTCAATGGCTTGCGCGCCGAAGCTCGAGACGGTGTCGCGGTCGAGGATGAACGCCTGCTGCGGGTCACCGCCATCGAGGACAGCGAAATCGTCCTGGTGGACCTGGCTTGAGACAGCGAAGAAACGGTCGGCTTCTGTAGGAGCGAAGCTTGCTCGCGATGGGCGGCAAAGCCGCCCTTTCCGTTCTAGCTGAAGATCGTTGTCGCCCAAACGGCAGCCATCGCGGGCAAACCTCGCGCCTACAAGACACAGCAGCAATAAAAAGGGGCGACCGCTTGGTCGCCCCTTTTTTGTCTGCCGCGAAACGCCGCTGGATCAACCGCTGATCGCGCCGTCCACCAGGGTCTGCGCTTCCTGCACCAGCTGCTTCAGGTGCTCGTCGCCGATAAAGCTCTCGGCGTAGATCTTGTAGATGTCTTCGGTGCCCGATGGACGCGCGGCGAACCAGCCGTTCTCGGTCATGACCTTGAGGCCGCCGATCGCCTGGTCGTTACCCGGCGCATGGCTGAGGATCTGCTGGATGCTTTCGCCGGCCAGCTGGGTCGAAGTCACCTGCTGCGGCGACAGCTTGCTCAGCAGCGCTTTCTGCTGCGGGTTGGCCTTGGCATCGACGCGCACCGAGAACGGCTCGCCCAACTCGTCGCACAAGGCGCGGTAGGCCTGGTTCGGGTCGCGACCGGTGCGGGCGGTCATTTCCGCGGCCAGCAGGGCCGGGATCAGGCCGTCCTTGTCGGTGCTCCAGACACCGCCGTCCTTGCGCAGGAACGAAGCGCCAGCGCTTTCTTCACCGCCAAAGCCCAGGGAGCCGTCGAACAGGCCGTCGGCGAACCACTTGAAGCCCACCGGCACTTCGTACAGGCGACGGCCCAGGCGCGCGGCCACGCGGTCGATCAGGCCACTGCTGACCACGGTCTTGCCCACGGCCGCGTCGGCGCGCCATTGCGGGCGGTTCTGGAACAGGTAGTCGATGGCCACCGCCAGGTAATTGTTCGGCGCCAGCAGGCCGCCAGTCGGGGTCACGATACCGTGGCGGTCGTGGTCCGGATCGCAGCCGAAAGCCACGTCGAAACGATTCTTCAGGCCGATCAGGCCCTGCATCGCATAGCTGGACGACGGGTCCATGCGGATCTGGCCATCCCAGTCGACGGACATGAAACGGAAAGTCGCATCGACTTCCTTGTTGACCACCTCCAGGTCGAGGCGATAGTGCTCGGCAATCGCCGACCAGTAGCGCACCCCTGCTCCGCCCAGCGGATCGACGCCCAGGCGCAGCTTGGCGTTGCGGATGGCATCCAGGTCGATGACGTTGATCAGGTCGGCGACGTAGCTGTTGACGTAGTCATGACGATGGGTGGTGTCGGCTTTCAGCGCCTGCTCGTAGCTGATGCGCTTCACACCGGCCAGTTTGTTGGCCAGCAGTTCGTTGGCCTTGGCTTCGATCCACTTGGTGATGTGGGTGTCGGCCGGGCCGCCGTTGGTAGGGTTGTACTTGTAGCCACCGCTTTGTGGCGGGTTGTGCGACGGGGTGATCACGATGCCGTCGGCCAGGCCGCTGGTGCGACCACGGTTGTAGCAGAGAATCGCATGGGACACCGCCGGCGTCGGGGTGTACTCGTCGCCCGCGGCGATCATCACGGTCACGCCGTTGGCGGCCAGCACTTCCAGGGCGCTGGCGCCAGCCGGGGTGGACAGCGCGTGAGTGTCGATGCCGACAAACAGCGGGCCATCGATGCCCTGGGCCTGGCGATACAGACAGATCGCCTGGCTGATGGCCAGGACGTGCCATTCGTTGAAACTCAGATCGAACGAGCTGCCACGATGCCCCGAGGTGCCGAAGGCGACCCGCTGGGTAGGGATGGCGGCATCGGGCTGGCCGGTGTAGTAGGCCGTTACCAGTCGCGGAAGATCGACCAGCAATTCTGTCGGTGCCGGTTTGCCCGCAAAAGGACTGAGTGTCATGCAAAACCTCGGGAAATGGATGGTTCGGTGAGTGCTGCGCAGTTTACTGGCAGTTTGACCGCAACGCGATGGGATCTATCCGTGGCGGCTCGCACAATAGGCAGCTATGGCCAGCTTGATACAGGCCATGGTCGGCAGCTGCGCGCAAGCCTCTCAGGATCGAGGCAAGAATAAAGAAGGGAGTGACCGCAAAGACAGAAACGCCAGAGTGCGCGATGGCGAACCCTGGCGTCAGGATCAGGCCGGTTCGACCTGCAGTGCGACCCGTTCGCGACAAGGACATTCATCCATGTAGCGGTGGGCTTCGACGAACTCGTTGAACGGGAAGACCCGGGTCTTCAGCGGCAGCAGCACACGGTCCGCCGTCAGCTGGTTGATGTCGCGCAAGGCGCGCTGCAAGGCCACCTGGTCCTGGATGATGCCCAGCTCGGGCTTGCCGGTGAAGTTGCCGATGCAGTGCACGAAGAACTGGATGTTCTTCTGGAACGCCGCGCAGGCCGGGAACGGTGTCTGGTTGCCGCCTTGCAGGCCATACAGCACCAGGCTGCCGCGCGGCGCCAGGACGTCGCCGAGCATCGACATCTGCGGACCTCCCAGGCCATCGAACACCACGTCGACACCACGGTTGTCGGTGTATTTGTTGATCTGCATGAGCAGGTCCTGCTCTTCGGTGACGATGACTTTCTCGGCACCCAGGGACAGCAGGTACTCACGCTCTTCAGCGGTCTTGGTCGCGGCAATCACCCGCACCCCGAGCGCCTTGCCCAGCTGGACAAAGGACGGACCGGCGCAGTGGCTGGCATCGGTAACCAGGGCGAACTGCCCGGGCTTGACCCGCGCCAGGTCGACATAGGCAAAGTAGGCCACCAGCAGCGGCGTGTAATGCACCGCCGCTTCGATCGGGCTGAGCACATCGGGATAGCGGGTCAGCGCCGAGCGTGGCAGGACAATCAGTTCGCCGTAGACCGGATAATCGTTCGGGCTTTCGGCCGGGAAGCTGGCCACCTGGTCGCCCACGGCCAGGTCGTCGACACCTTCGCCGACCGCGGTCACCACGCCGGCCATCTCATGGCCAAGGCCGGAAGGCAGGCGGGCATGGGAGGACGCCAGGTTCTGGCGCCAGAGCACGTCGTACCAACTGATGCCGATCGCTTCGACACGCACCTGCACTTCGCCTGGCGCAGGCAGAGCGGCCGCATGCTCTTCGCACTTGAGCACCTCGGCCGGACCAAACTTGTGAAAACGGATCGTGCGGGACATCGCAAACCTCGTCAAAGTAACCTCTAATGCCCTGAACTCTATCTGGGCTTTCTGGCCAAGACCATCAGTGGCTATTAATAGTCGACATGCCTGTCATTGATTCCGCAGCACCTGCAACAACGATAAACAGCGTGCCAGAGCGCAGGCTTCCTTACAGGAAAAAACAATTAGCCGGTGCAGAGTAGCAGCCTTTCCCCGTAAGATTCATGCCGGCCATTGTTCTCATATGGCCGCTCTCGTCAAGTTTGCTGACTCTGCCAGGACTCAAGATGAATCGTAATGACCTGCGTCGTGTCGACCTGAACCTGTTGATCGTGTTCGAAACATTAATGCATGAACGCAGTGTGACCCGGGCGGCGGAGAAACTCTTCCTCGGCCAGCCGGCCATCAGTGCGGCGCTGTCGCGCCTGCGCAGCCTGTTCGACGACCCGCTGTTCGTGCGCACCGGGCGCAGCATGGAGCCGTCAGCCCGGGCGGTGGAAATCTTCGCCCTGCTCTCGCCCGCCCTCGACTCGATCTCCACCGCGGTCAGCCGCGCCGCCGAATTCGACCCGGCGACCAGTACCGCGGTGTTCCGCATCGGCCTGTCCGACGACGTCGAATTCGCCCTGCTGCCGATGCTGCTCAAGCGCCTGCGCGCCGAAGCGCCGGGGATCGTGCTGGTGGTGCGCCGCGCCAACTACCTGCTGATGCCGGCCCTGCTGGCCTCCGGCGAAATATCCATTGGTGTCAGCTACACCCAGGACCTGCCGGCCAACGCCAAGCGCAAGGTGCTGCGTCGCAGCCTGCCCAAGCTGCTGCGGGCCGACAGCATGCCCGGCGCCCTGAGCCTCGACGACTTCTGCGCCCGCCCCCACGCCCTGGTGTCATTCGCCGGCGACCTCAGTGGCTTTATCGATGAAGAGCTGGAAAAACTCGGGCGCAAGCGTCACGTGGTGCTCGCGGTGCCGCAGTTCAACGGCCTGAGCACCCTGCTCAGCGGCACCGACATAGTCGCCACCGTGCCGGACTACACCGCCGACGCCCTGACCGCCGCCGGCGGCGTGCGCGCCGAAGACCTGCCCCTGCCGGCGCGCACCTTCGACCTGCACATGGCCTGGCGCGGCTCCCAGGACAACGACCCGGGCGAACGCTGGTTGCGCTCGCGGATCCAGATGTTTTTTGGCGACCCTGAGAGTCTTTGAAAAGCCGGTTAGATGTTTACAGGGAGTTTGGTTTGAACGTTTGTAAATGTGGATACGCGTTGAATCCTCTGACCTGAGCGGCTGTCGTCTTGGGCATGACCTTGGGTACCTTGCTCCTGCTTTGTACGGTGACGGGATTCGAGTTTTCGCGGCCGACCAGGAGTACGGCGCTCATTTGGAAGCCTTCGAAACGGTCAGCGACAATCCTCAGGCCAAGCTGCCGGCCGTGCAAAACAGCAAACTCAGGGACTAGAGCCATGATGAGTTGCACCACTTCCTAGGATACGGTCGTCAGCTTGCTTCCTGTCTGTGCATCCGTTTACAGACAAATGGCCAACTGCCATCATCTGCTCCCCTACAGCTTCAAACAAGGACGTTGCGTGAACCACCAGTTCAAATTCCTGACCCTCCCCCACCGTTCTGGAGAGGTCGCGAACGTCTTCATCCACGGCTACTCGGCCGGCCACGACATGGAAGACCGATGCGCACTGCGCAAATGCATCCCATCATCCCTGCATAACTGCATCAACATCTTCGCATTCTGGCCGTCGGGGCATTGGAGCCAGCTCAGTGATTTGTCCAGCAAAAGTATCCTTGCACTCGGCCGGCTTAATTTTTTGGCCGGCGCGGGCGCCGCGGTGGCTGACCGAGCGATTCACTTCAACACAAGCCGCAACCGTGCCACAGCCATGGGTAAGACGCTGCTCTCACAACTTGAGAACTACCTCCTCAAATGTCATCCCTACGTGGTGAAGGTCAATCTGGTCGGACACTCGCTCGGCGGACGGGTAGTCGTGAGCGCCCTGCTCGATTTAGTAGACAAGCCTGCTGACGAGAGTCTGGAAATCGGCGATGTATTACTGATGGCCGCCGCAAGCAAACTGTCGGGGGAAGATGCTCTAGCCATCGGCAAGCGCATCAAAGGCAAGCTCTACAATGCCCGCTCGAACGATGACAACATCCTGTTGTTCAATTTCGGGGAAAGTAGTGCTGGTCGCCAGCGGGTTGAAAACTGCAAGGACGTGCCGATGCACAAATTCGGGCATACGGACTATTGGCCGCGTCTGGAGCAGGTACTGCGGGAATCAGGCTTCCATGGTTACAAAAGCGGCCTACCCACCTCAAGCCAGCCCCAGCCAATCATCAAGAATCCAGACCCCGTAGTCGCCGACCACCTGCTCTACGATCTGCTCGAACTGACCAGCGACCGAATCCGTGGACAAGTCGCCAAGCACTTGCGCAGCAGCAGTTGGACGACCCTTGAAACCGACCATTCGCTGTATCTGCTAACCAAGGAATTCCAACTATTGGGAGGCCACTGCCTAGTCAACCTGGCGCGTGGCCGTGGTCTCAAGTACGTACAGATCCTGCTGATGCTGGCCGAACACTACGATCTGGTGAACGAGTTGCACGATTGTGCGCAGGTGATCGAAATGGAGGCGCTGCTGATCAGCAAGTGCTTCCGCTCTTCTTTCGGTGAGGGTCATGTTCTTGCTTCAAAGCAGGACATTGTTAAGCATATGGATGCCATGTCCGAGAAGGGCTACTTCGAGCAGGTCAATGCGTTGGCCGCGAGCCTTACCGTGACTTCTTACTTCTTGACCCCTGAGGCGCCTGTACCCAAGTATCAGAAGATAACCCCAGCCGTAACGAACAAGAAGTTAGCACTGGCATCTACATCGATATTGCCAGCGCTCACTGAGCTGATTTCGACCGAACGCATCAAGGTTGCGGTAACCAATCTGAAAAGTGCAGTAAAACCGGGCTATTCCGCCTTGATTCCGGCGGTCGCGATTCTCTTCTACGCACGCTTGAAGCTGAATAACGAAGGGCTGTTCTAACGCCCCGAGAAAGCCTGGCCAGCTTACGGCTGGCCAGGCTCGGCGAATCAAACCACTCGGTATTCGCCTTCGATTACCCCTTGCGATCCAAATGCCTGGCTCAAGTGGGTCTCCAGCTCTGCCAGCTGTGTTTGGCGGTTGCTCAGGTTGGCGAGGTTTACTTCCTGCTCGACCAGGATCTTCTCAAACACCTTGATCTGCGGCGCGAAGATATCCATCACTTTGTCGTGATCCTGAAGCAACTTCATCGGCTCGGCAAAGTGGCTTTTGACCACTTCGACCAAGTCACCCTGCAGTTGCTTGAGCTCAGCCTCGGCACGCTGCTGCTGGGCAACGCTTATGACGTCGCTCAGTACCTGAATACCCGCACCGATCGGCCCGGCCCAACGGCTGATGTTGGCGGCCAGTTTAGTCGCTTCCCATGGTTTGAACTTGTAGACGTAACCAGTGAGGTTTTTCAGAGTCTCGCGGGCCAGAAACACGCCACTCTTGATGCTTTCAACGGGGATCTTCGACACTGCGGTCAACGCTCGGCTCGAAGCCGACAGCGCCGATGCGGTGACGCTGTCGGCAAAGTCAGAGGAGCTGTCGAGTTGATGTTCGATCTTGGCGCTGATGCCACTCATGATGTTTGAGGACTGGTTGAACGCGGTGCTGAACAGATGGTCGATGCGAAAGCGCAATTTTTCGCCGATATCGTTGTTCGAGAAGCCAATCTGCGCCTCGAGGAAAGCGTGAACCTGGTCACGCGGCAAGGTACGAATGCTGTTGAGCAAATCGGTCTCGAGGTTATTCAGCTCCTCGTACAAGTTGCCGACAGTCGCTAGGACTTTTCGCTTGCCTTCGGCAATGTCTTCCTGGATGCGCGCCGAATCACGACGCTGGTTATCGGCAAGCAACTTGAACTTGATCAGCTCGTCCTGAGCCTCGGCGATCTTTTTGCCAAGCACATCGCGCACTACGTCGATGCCAGTCTTCTTGATCAGGGTTTCACGACCACTACCATCGAGTACTTGCTGGGTGATCTGCTTGAGCTCGCTGATCCGCGAACGCTGGTCATACAGGTCTTTTTGTTCGAGCCAGAATTCCAGTCCACGACTATTAGGATTGGAGGCGACGCAAACCACGTTGATCGCTTCACGCTCAGCGGCAGTGAGATCAACGAAACGCTGCAGTTTATCCAGCAGATTCTTCTTCTTGATCGCACTCTGCTGCTCGAATTCTTCGACATCGCGCAGGTCAGCCACTTCGTCCATCTTGTTGATGACGAAGATGGTCGAGCTCAGCTTGTTGAGATCGCGCAGCACCCAGCGAACGATGTCCTGATGGCTTTCCTTGAGCGGGTTGGTGGCGTCGACCACGTAGAAGATCAGGTGCGCCTCGGAAATGTAGTTCTTGGTGATATCACCGTACTGCATCAGGGCACCGTTTTCCGCCGCCTTTTCTTTGTCACCGAACAGACCGGGGGTATCGACGATCTCGCAGCGGTCCTGAAGGTTGTCTGGGCGGTAAATCGCCAGCGCGTCCGAAGACTCGTTGGTGTCGATCTTCATGTCCTTCATGACCTGGCCCAGCCAGCCTGCAACTACGCTGGTCTTGCCGTCGGAAAACGCCCCCAGCAGGGCAATGCGCAAGGCATCGGATTGCACATCGCCAATGGCCTTCTTGATCTTGTCGATGTCCTGGGAGACATCCAGCCCTAGAGCTTCAAGCGCACCCACCAGTTTCTGGAGGTTATCGAGCGACTTGATGACCTCGGTCTTGCTGGCGTTAAACTGCTTAAATTGTTCCATAGGGTTTGGCTTCCACTTGGTTTTTCAGTGCCTGAATAGAGGCGATTTTTTCATCGAACAAGGCGGTGACGTCGGCCATCTTGCGCCGCTCATCGGTCAGTTGGCTCAACACCGTGCCTTCGATTTGCTCCTTGATCTTCGTCAGCATTTCTTCGGTATCTCGGTTGAAGGTCTTGGTAACCTTTTCACGCTCGGTTTTGATCGCTTTGGCCACTTGATCCTGCGCCTCGGCAATTTTCTTGCTGCGGCCGCCGAACAGGTAGCTCAACCCAGCGGCGAGCAGGCCAATTACGCCACCCACAATCGCCCCGACGATATTGCCTATGCCTGGGAACACCGTACCGATGCCAAAGCCACTCAGGGCATAGGAGCCAATACTCAGGAGGAAACTGCCCACGTCAGAGAAGTTGAAGCTGATGGCATCCATAGCACTAGAAAGTGAAAGCGAGTTGCTGGCAGCCTCGCTCAAACGTCGTTGGAAGCTCACGCGTTCTGCGTTTTCCTGCAAGCGTTTAAGTGCCCGTTCTATGGCCTGCGACAGGTCTTCAAGCAACTGTTCTTGAATTTCCTCAAGCTTTTGCGCTAGCCGCTCTTGCCCCTCACTGACGTGTCGCTTAATCACTCGCTCCACATCGTCCTTGTCACTGAAATGCACTTCGACAGCTTCACGAGCCGCCGAGGTCAGCTCATTGAAAAAGCGATCCAGTGCGCTGCTGCGCTTGGAGCTGAAGCTGCTCTTGAGGTCTTGGAAGCTCTTTCGGATAACATCCTGGCATTCCACAATTTCCGCGCCGATCTTGTCGCAGAACACTTGGTGCTCATCCCGCTGCTTCTGCAGATCGCCCACGGTGTCTTGCAGCAGGCGCAGTACCTTGCGCTTGTTACTTTCAACGATATCGACTTCAAAGTTGGCGCAGCCATTACCTATGACCTGGTGCAGTTGGTCCAACTGACTGAAGCTGCGCATCGCCTGTTGGCTGACAAAATCTTGCTTGTAGGCACGTTGCGATTTGAGCAGATCGGTGCGGCTGGGATGAATACTGGTCAGGCCACGTTCGTCGAACGCCACACCGGTAAAGCCGAGCAACCCCTGCAGACTCTGACAACCGCTGACCAGCTCGGCGCCGAGAATATTGTCCAATACTTCGCGGGTTTGCTCGCGGGTCGCGACGGCATCTTTATGGGTGCGCTCGAGCGACTCACGGTCGCTGTCGAACTCGTAGGAGTCCGCCTTGCCGCGCAGGTTGCAAATGGCATACACCTTGGCATCACGATTGAGGTAATGCTTGATCTTCTGGGCGGTCTCAGCCTCTGGTTTCTTGTTGGTGCCGTTCACATAGAACACCAAATGGGCCTTGGCGATAGCAGCTTGAACCATCGCTTCGTACTTCGACTCGTTACCCTCAATGCCTGGGACGTCGATCAGCTGAAAGCTCTTGCCCTGGTGGCTGAACTGATAGATCACGTTGTCCTGGGTGAAGTCTGCCTGGCCGGTGCCGACGATCTCTCCGTCGACCTGGCCAGCACAGCGCTGCAGGCGCTCGAGTTGTTGCTGTTGTTTCAGAAGGGTTGGCAGCCTGTCGCTGACCAACTCGCTCAAGGAATGTTGTTCGCGCATGGGGTGGGTCCGGATTCTACGATAGGAAGGTAACTACAGGGCCATCAATGCCCGGGCTCACAGCAACTGCACATAGCCCAAGGCACCGGCGATGACACCGATCACCACTCCGCCTACCAATCCAATCACCAATTTCATCTTTGCCCGCTGCTCCAGCAAAATGCGGGTTGCCTCGCCCTGACGCTGGCATTCGCTCAATTGCGCTTGAATGGCCTGCAACTGAGCACCTTGCTCTGTCAGTTGTTGCTGACTGCGCTGGAAGTCGCTACGTACGCCTTGCAGTTGCAAGCCAACCTGCTGCAGTTCACCTTGGGTCTGAGCGAGGTCTTTCTGGCTATCAGCCAAGCGTGCCTCAGTGCCCTGCAGCGTCTGGCGAGTGCCGTCCAGATCGCTTACCGCAAGGTTCAGCCGCTCTTTGCAGTAGGTGTAATCCTGCTGTGTGTGTTCGAGCTGCTGGCGGGTGCTCTGCAGATCACGCTGGGTCTGGTTGACCAGCGCGCCGATGTCGTCGCCCAGCGCGGCAATGTCTTCACAGAAACTAACATAGCGGGTGCTGAGTTCTTCGATAAGCTCGTCGCTTTTGCTCGAGAACACCGCCTGAATATCGCTGACAGTCGCCTGATTGCGATGAATCAGGGCCTGTCGTTTCTTCTCTTCGAAGATAATACGCAGGCTCTCGATGATGGTGCTCTTGCCTGCGTTGGTTTCGCCGAAGAAGGCAATGGTGAAGTTGTCCCATTCGGCATGCTTTTCCAGGTAGGAAATCTCGCCGTCAAAGCGCGACTTCATTTCGCCGAGCTTTTCCTTGACACTGGCAAGGTGCACATTGCCCTTATCATTACTCACATCCAGTCTGGAGACATCATCCAGCGCGGTGGCAATGTCGCTAGCTACGCGAGCATAAAGCTTGGAGAAATCTTGAGCCTTATTCATATCGTTCCCTAATAGTTCTCGGCTGGATCCAATTCAGCCCGGTAAATCTCATTTTGCCACTACAGCTGTCAAGTTCACTTGCGTCGCATTGCCCCTCCCCATTGCTGTATCTACCCATTCATTCAACACCTTCTTGCGTAAAGCTCCACCACAACGAAGACAGCACTCATACCATTTACTCCGGTAACAAGGCATCACTGACCGGGGCTGAAGCTAGCGTATGCGCACACGTTGATACTGCAGGTAACGGGATCTCAGTATCCAGTCGGAGATCGTCAGGCCGCTGCTGCGAGCTTGCCGACAGGCGGGCTCAAGCTTGCGGGTTGACCAGGAGTTGCGCAGCCCCGCGGCCCTGGGGCCGGGCGTCGTGGGTACAGGCGACGAAGTCCTCCTTGCGCAGCACTACCAGGGCCAGCAGCGACGCGACCCCGGTCGCCACGTAGAAGTACCAGGGCGCGGTGATGTCGCCAGTGAGCTTGATCAGCCAGGTGGAAATCAGCGGCGCACTGCCACCGAACACCGCCACCGGGATGTTGTAGGCCACGGCGATGCCGGTGGAGCGGATGCGGGTCGGCAGCAACTCGCTCATCAGCGCATAGGTCGAGGACGCGTAGAGCCCGAACAGGATCGCCACGGCCATCAGCGGCCAGAACAGGGTCGCCGGGGTGGCGTTGGGCGCTGTCTTGAAGAACCAGTACATGGCCAGGGTCGCCAGGGTACCGATCACCATCAGGAACGGCTTGCGCCCGTAGCGATCGGTGAAGGCGCCACCGAAGGGCATGACCACCGCCGCCGAGAGGCTGGCGACGAACACATAGAGCAAGGTGGTGCCACTGTCGAACTTGAGGGTGTTGGACATGTAGGTCGAGGCGAAGGTCAGCACCAGGTAGAAGATCGAGCTGTGCAGGGTAATGATGAAGAACACCAGGGCGATCGAGCGCTTCCACTGCCAGACCTCGCGTAGCGGCGCCTTGGAGGTCTGCCCGGCCTCTACCAGGGCGAGGAACTCCGGGCTGTCTTCCAGCTTCAGGCGGATATACAGCGAGATGAAGCCCAGGGGACCGGCGAGCAGGAACGGGATCCGCCAGCCCCACTCCTGCATCAGCTCGGCGCCCAGGGCCCAGGTCATGCCATTGGCCACGGCGCCGCCCAGGAGCAGGCCGAGCACGGCGGTGACCATCAGCCAGCAGGTGGCGAAACCCCGGCGCCCGGGGCCGGCGTATTCGGAAATGAAGCTGGTGATGGTGCCGATCTCGCCACCGGCGGAGAAGCCCTGCACACAGCGGATCAGCACCAGGATCACCGGCGCAGCGATGCCGATGCTGGCGTAGGTCGGCAACAGGCCCAGCAGGCAGGTGGAGCCGGCCATCATCACCAGCACCGTGATCAGGGTCTTGCGTCGGCCGATCTTGTCGGCCAGGGGGCCGAAGAACAGGCCGCCCAAGGGCCGGATGAAGAAGCTCAGGGCAAAGGCCGCGAAGCTCGCCAGAAGGCTGCTGGTGGGATCGTCGGAGACGAAGAAGGCTTTGCCTATATACAAGGCCAGGAAGCCGTAGACGCCATAGTCGTACCACTCGATCAAGTGGCCGGAAGTGGCGCCGATGAAGGCTCGGCGCCGCTGGCGCTGGAAGTTGGAAGGTGACACATCCATGTCGGTGACTCCTGTCGTCGTGTTATCCATGAAATGCAGCGTTTCAGAGGTTGTTCAAGGGCCCCGTGGGGTCCTGCAACCACTGGCGCAATCGGGTCTTGAGAATCTTGCCATAGCTGTTTTTCGGCAGCTCGGCGCAAAATAGGTACTTCTTCGGTTTCTTGAACGAGGCCATGCGCGCCAGGAACCACTGCTCGAGCGCCTGCGCATCGAGGCTGCCGGCCGTGCGCAGGGCCACGAAGGCCACCACCGACTCGCCCCACAGGGCGTCGGCCTCCCCCACCACGCACACATCGAACACCTCGGGGTGCTGGATCAGCACTTCCTCGACTTCCCGCGGGTAGATGTTGCTGCCGCCGGAGATGATCACATCCTTGCTGCGATCGGTCAGGGTCAGGTAACCCCGCTCGTTCAGGAAACCGATGTCGCCGGTGAGCAGCCAGCCGTCCACCAGGGCCTCCCGGGTGGCTTGCGGATTGCCCCAGTAGCCCTGCATCACCACAGCCCCACGCACGGCGATCACCCCAGGTTCGCCGGGGGCCAGGGGTTGGCCGGTAGCATCCACCACCCGCACCTCGACACAGGCGTGGGCGCGCCCTACCGAGGCGGCAATGGCCGGCCAGTCGGCATGCCCGCGGTCGGCAATCGCCTCCCGCGACAGGGCGCTGATGGTCATCGGGCATTCGCCCTGGCCGTAGATCTGCACCAGGCGCGGGCCGAAGGTATCCAGGGCCTGGGCGAGGTCCGCCAGGTACATCGGGCCGCCGCCGTAGACGATGGTCTTGATGCCTTCGCCGCAATAGCCCTGCTGCCGGGCCTGCTCCACCATGCGCTTGACCATGGTCGGCGCGGCAAACAGGCTGACCTGGCCCAGCGCCTGCGCCAGCTCGAACAACTCCGCCGCCTGGAACCCTCGGGACGCCGGCACCACGTGCCGGGCGCCACAGCGCACATGGATGAAGTTGTAGAGGCCGGCGCCGTGGGACATCGGCGCGGCATAGACCACGGCGTCATCAGCGGCCACCGGATCCACGTCCAGCGGATAGCACAAGGACATGGCGATCAGATTGCCATGGGACAGCATCACACCCTTGGGGCGCCCGGTGGTGCCGGAGGTGTAGAACAGCCAGGCCAGGTCGGTGTCCTCCCGCAAGTGCGGCTCCACCAGCTCATCGCTCGGCGCCAGGCCTTGCATGGCCAACCCGGACGCGGCCAGTTCGCGGCAGCCGGCCGGCAGGGTCGCAGCGTCGAAGCTTCGGCCCTCATCGGTGTAGATCAGCCGGGCCCCGGCATTGCCGGCAATCCAGGCGGCTTCCTGGGTGTGCAGCTTGCTGTTGATCGGAACCGCCACCGCCCCGCTCCACCAGATGGCATACAACAGTTCGAGATAAGCGCAGCTGTTCTGCATCAGCAGCGCCACCCGGTCGCCAGGCACAATGCCGTGCGCGTGGCGCAGTTGCAGCGCGCGGGCCCGGGCCTGCGCGGCAAACGCCTGGTAGTCGGCGACCTGGCGGCGCCCCTCGAACAGAGCCGGCCGCCGGGGCCAGCGCTCGGCCGCATCGCGCAGCCAATGGGCGATGTTCATCCTCAGACCTTGACCGCTTGCAGGACGCTGGCGTAGTTGGCCACCGCCATGCCGCCCATGTTGAACAGCAAGCCGAACTCGGCACCGGGCACGCCCAGGCCGATGGGTTTGCCGATCAGTTGGGCAAAGCCCAGGGCATGCATCGATACCCCGGTGGCGCCCACCGGATGCCCCTTGGCCTTGAGCCCGCCGGACAGGTTCACCGGCAGGCGTCCGCCCTGGCGCACGGTGCCGTCGTCGAGGGCCCGGTGCCCCTCGCCCCTGGGCGCCAGGCCCATGGCTTCGTAGATCAGCAGTTCGGCGATGGTGAAGCAGTCGTGTACCTCGGCGAAACTCAGGTCGCCGAGGGTCACGCCAGCCTGGCGCAAGGCCCCGTGGATCGCCCGTTTCGGCCCCTCGAAGGCCAGCACGTCGCGGCGCGACAAGGGCAGGAAGTCGTTCACCTGGGTCATGGCGCGGATCGCCACCTGGCGTCGCATCGAACGGGCGCGCCGCGGCGAAGCCAGGATGATCGCTGCCGCACCGTCACTGATCAGCGAGCAGTCGGTCAGGCGCAGTGGCGGTGCGATCAGCGGGTTGCCCTGGGAAACGTTGTTGCAGTGTTCAAAGTCCATCACGCGGTGCATCTGCGCCAGGGGGTTGGCCATGGCATTGGCGTGGTTCTTCACCGCGATCATGGCCATCGAAGCCATTGGGCTGTGGTAACGATCGGCGTACTGCTGCGCCACCTGGCCAAACAGTTGGGCGAAGCTCAGGCCGGCCTCCTGGAGAGCGTTCTGGTAGCCGGCGCCGGCCAGGGCGCGGGTGACTTCGACGGTGCTGTTGCCGGTCATTTTCTCCGCGCCGACCACCAGCACCAGCTCGGCGGCGCCGCTGCGGATCGCGTGGATCCCGGCCTGGATCGCCGCCGAACCGGAGGCGCAGGCATTCTCGCAGCGAGTAGCGGGCTTGAAGCGCAGTTGCGGGTCGGCCTGGAGCATCAGCGAAGCGGGGAAACCATCCGCCACCAGACCGGAGTTGAAATGCCCGAGAAACAGCGCGTCGATTTGTCCAGCGTCGATCTCAGCGTCTGCCAGGGCCTCGCGGGTAACCTGGACGATCAGGTCTTCGAGGTTCAAGCCGTCCAGGCGCCCGAAAGGGCTATGGGCGGCAGCGACGATGGATACGGAATCGTGAGTCATGGTGATTTTCTTCTGTCCTTGAAGCGGGTATTCCATACAATGATTCAGCACCCGAATCACACGCTAGTTGGGGCAACTACGTACGGCAGTAAGTAGTACGTATCCCCCCAAAAAAAGGGACGCGCCGATAAACCCGAGGCAGGATGCCTGATGACCGTATACGCCCAGCAATTCCAGGACCTCGAGCGCCTGGCCTTCCAGGTTTCCCCCGCACCGCAGATGATCACCGGGCATCGCCGGATGCTCGACTGCAACCAGGCCTTCGTTCGCCTGTTCGGCTATGAACGCGAACAGTTGCAGGGCCACCTGACCCTGCTGTTGTACCCCTCCCAGGCCGACTACCAGAGCATCGGCGAACGCAGCGAGCACTGGCTGCGCAACGGGCCCGGTGCCTTCTACTCCGACGAGCGCTTCATGCAGCATCGCAACGGCGAGGTGTTCTGGGCCCGCGCCCACGGTTTTTCCCTGACGGCCGAGGATCCGTTCAAGCTGATGGTCTGGCATTTCGAGCGCCTGGACCGCCAGCCGGCACCGATGATCCAGTTGACCCCGCGCGAGCGGGAAATCTCGCTGCATATCGTCAATGGCCTGACCTGCAAGGAAGTGGCGCGCAAGCTGGGCATTTCCCACCGCACCGTGGAAGTCCACCGCGCCCGGCTGATGAAGAAGCTTCAGGCCAAGAACAGTGCAGAGCTGGTGTCGAAGATCATCTTCATCAGTTGAGCGCCTGCGCAAGCCTGTCGCCGGCACTGATGCGCAGCAGCTGCAATGGCCCGGTAGCCGGGTCCTCCACGCTGCCGCCCTCTGCCGGGACCTGGTGGACGGCCCCCATCTTGAAAGCCAAAAAAAATCCGATGCCGGAAGGCATCGGATTTTCATTGCTTGCCCTCATCGATCAGTCAACAGGCTTGACTGTTGGAGCACCAGGCACGTCTGCCGGATGTTTCCTTGACCGAGTACTAGCGGGCGGTCTGCGGGAGGGGCTCATCCTGCGTTGACGGGGACTGCTTGCCACCGCTGATCAACGGCCCGTAGCGCCGGCTGAATTCCTGGTTGTAGGGCACGTGGTCCTTGTTGAACCCGTTGTCCCAGTTGACCGACCAGGTCATCAGGCCCTTGATCGACAGCCCTTTGGCATGGAGGCGTTTGAACGCATTGGAAACGGCCATCGGGTTGACCACGTACCCGGTGGCAGCGGCATCGACGTTGGCGGGCAGGCCAATGACGAATTTGTCAGGCGCAATCCGGGTGAAACCGCGAGTACCACTCACCAGGCTTTCGCTCAGGTAATAGAGGAAGTCCTCTTTCATGGCCTCGTTGTTCTGGGCGATCCAGGCCCCCTTGCCGTTGTTGGCCTCCTGAACCCAGAGGCCATCGCCGCCCTGGTTGTAGAACTGCGGCGCAATGAAGTCGTAGTAGCCCTCCAGCGCCTTGAGGTAGTCGACGTATCGACCGGCAGCGGTCAGGTAGGGGAACTCCGGCGCCATGCTGATGATGAAATGCTTGCCCTCGGCAGCATAGTGATCCTTGACCAGCTTCAGCGCAGCAGGCAGGACGGTCTTGTTGCTGGCAGCGTCAATCGCGCTCTGTTCAAGATCGATGTCCAGCCCGTCAAAGCCGTAGGTTTCCACCAGACGGATGATTTCATTGGCCAGCGGCTGTTCATGGCCCGGGTTCAATGCGATATGAGCGTCAGCGCCCCCCAGGGACATCAGCACCGCCCTGCCCTGGCTGTTCAGCACGCCCACCTGGCGACGAAACTCGGCATCGGGCAGGTTGTACGGCTTGAACGTCGGAATACCGCTGCCTTTCATGAACGCCACGACCACCACGTTGTAGTCGCGGGGCACATCCTCCAGGTTCATATTGGCAAACTGCCCGCGTTGGTAGCCGTCCGAGGGGCCGGCCGGCCAGTTGTGCCAGTAGCCCATGAGGATTTTCTTGCCATCCAGGCTCGGCATCCGCGACGCGGCATCGTCCTGCGTCGTTTTCAGTTGGGTAAAGTCAATCTGTGACATGTTCTAATCCTTCAGAACGTTTGAATGATCCGCAGACTTATTTGAAGTCGACGTCGAAGGCCTGATAGAAGGCGTTGCCGGTATTGGCCACGATCCACATCAGGACAATCACGTGACGGCCCTTTTTGTTGGCCGGCAGCTTCACCTGGTGATCGACCTTGGCCTTCAATTCGCCGGCATGGCTGTAGTAAGGCACCTGCGAATAGAAGTCCTCGGCGAAAGGCTGAGCCTCCAGTTGGGCGCGGGTGATGCGCTGTTTCGGATCCCAGCCGTCCTTGGTGATCAGCCAGCGATAGCCACGGGTGGTATGCGGTGCGGTGTACTGCCAGGTCACCTTGAAGATCTGGCCGGGGTCGACGTTGAGCAGCGGCCAGGTGAAGGCGCGGTTGAGCTTCTTGCTCATTTCCTCATCGGTGAAGTTGACGCAGTCCCGGGCATCGGCCTTGCCACCGCTGAGGATGAAGCCATCGGCCGGCGGCGCGACGCTTGGGTTGTCCGAGTCGAACGGTGCAGGGAACGGACCGGCGGCCAGGGCCGGGAAGTTCTTGCCGCCTTCCATCTCATTGACCTGCCAGCCGCCCAGCAGGCCCAGGTCGATGGCGACTGCGCCACGGGAGGCTGGGGAGGTGACGCGACCATGGCGAAGCGGTGATTGGGTTTGTGGTTGGTTCATGTTTATTACTCCATTGATTTAAGAAACTCTCCCTTTCCAAAGGAGAGGTCTGCAAATTAACCGAGCTGGAATTTCTGTCCACGCGCCCATTTTTCGTTCTGCATCACGCTGGTAGAGGAATCGCCCGAAAATACTGGATATATAACCAGTACTCCAGGATTTCTCCTACCCAACTTGAAGTAAAAGTCCTACATGTCCAGGCGGCACCTGGAAGCTGTACCTCTACCCGCAAGCCTTTGCGGCACTGCGCGCCTACCCAGCGAAAATATGCCCACTGCCGAGCAAAATCCGCTGCAGTGCCAGCCCGCGGAGCGGGTATCGTGGAAGCAAAACCATCGGCCAGAGGTGCACTGTGGCGTCCTATTCCTTGCGTCAATTGAAATATTTCGTCACCACCGTCGACTGTGGCAGCGTCGCCGAGGCGTCGCGCAAGCTGTATATCGCCCAGCCGTCGATTTCCACGGCGGTCAAGGGCCTGGAAGACAGCTTCGGCGTGCAGTTGCTGATCCGTCATCACGCCCAGGGCGTGTCCCTGACGCCCGGCGGCGCGCGGTTCTACCGCAAGGCCCAGGAACTGCTGCGCATGGCCCATGAGTTCGAGCAGAACGCCCTGGCCGACAACGACGTGGTGAGCGGGCAGATCGATATCGGGTGCTTCGAGACCGTCGCCCCGCTCTACCTGCCGCGGCTGATCGCCGGTTTTCGCGAGCGCTTTCCGGGGGTGGAGATCCGCCTGCAGGACGGCGAGCAGCAGGAACTGGTGCAGGGTTTGACCGGCGGGCGCTTCGACCTGGCGATCTTCTACGAGCACGACCTGGACAGCACCATCGAGACCGAGGCGCTGATGGCGCCGCAACGGCCTTATGCCCTGGTGCCGGCCGGGCACCGTTTTGCCGGGCAGGCCCAGGTGTCACTGCGCGACCTGGTGCTGGAGCCGATGATCCTGCTGGATGTGCAGCCCAGCCGCACCTACTTCGTGAGCATCTTCGAGGAGCTGCAACTGACGCCGAATATCGTCTTCGGCTCGCCGTCGATCGAGATGGTGCGCGGCATGGTCGGCCAGGGGTTCGGCTTTGCCTTGCTGGTGACCAGGCCCCATGGCAACAGCACCTATGACGGCCAGGAAGTGGTCTGTGTGGAGATTGCCGAGGATGTCACCGGTTCGGCGCTGGTGGCCGGCTGGCTGAAACGGGCGCAGCTGACCAAGCCTGCGCAGTTGTTCGTCGATTACTGCAAGGAACAGTTCAAGGCCTGGCTGGCCTGAAATAGCCAGCTTGCGGGAGCGGATTTACCCGCTCTCGCAAGCCCGGCGATGCCGCAATTTCAGCGCGCCGCCCAGGCGTTGAAGCGCTGCTCCAGTTCCTCGCCGTGGTCCACCCAGAACTCCGCGTCCACGGCCCGCGCCCCGGCCAGGTTGGCTGCAGCGGTGGGCAGTTGCTGTTGCACCGCCGTCGGCAGCAGCCCCAGCGCGTCACGGTGCACCGGCCCGTAGGGGATCTCCTCGGAGAACACCTTCTGGGTCTGCGGCTGGCTGGCGAAGGCGATGAAGTCTTCGGCCAATGCCTTGTTCGGCGTGCCCTTGACCACCGCCCAGTACTCCGGGTCGTACAGGCTTTGCGGCCAGACGATGCTCAGCTTCATGCCTTCCTTCTGCGCCGAGGCGATCCGGCCGTTGTAGGCCGCGCTCATCACCACATCGCCGGCGATCAGCCATTGCGGCGGCTGCGCGCCCGCCTCCCACCACTGGATATTGCCCTTGATCTGGTCGAGCTTGGCGAACGCCCGGGTCACGCCCTCGGGAGTGCCCAGCACCTTATACAGCTGGTCCGGCTTGACCCCGTCGGCGAGCAAGGCGATTTCCAGGGTGTACTTGGCGCCCTTGCGCAAGCCGCGCTTGCCGGGGAAGTCGGCGACGTTCCAGAAGTCCGCCCAGGAGGTCGGCGCCTTGGCCAGCTTGTCCTGGTCGTAGGCCATGACCATCGACCAGACATAGGTGGCCACCCCGCATTCGCTCAGGGTCCCCGGCACGAACTGCGCCGGGTCGCCGAAGCGCGCCGGGTCGAGGCGTTCGAACAGGCCTTCGTCACAGCCACGCAACAGCTCCGGGCTTTCGACTTCGACCACGTCCCAACTGGTATGGCCGACATCGACCATGGCCTTGATTTTCGACAGCTCCCCGTTGTACTCGCCGGCGACCACGCGTCCTGCGCCGCTGGCGGTGAAAGGTTGGAAGTAGGCCTTGTCCTGGGCCTGCTTGGTGGCACCGCCAAAGGAGATGACGGTGAGGCTCTGCGGTGCGGCCGCAACAGCGGTGCACAACAGGGCCAGGGCAAAGGGAACACAGCAACGCAAGGATCTGGACATGTAGCGGTTCCTCTAACAGGCCGACGCGCCCGCGCGCGCCGGCCGCTTTTGGGCCTACAGACGACCGTATTCGCGGGCGGTCCTGTCTACGGCGGTACGGGTCTTGTCGACCAGTTCATCGATGTCGGCGTGGCTGGCCACCAGGGCCGGGGCCATGATCATCCGGCCCAGGGTCGAGCGGATGATCAGGCCCTCTTCGAAGCCGATGGTGCGGCAACGCCAGGCCATGTCGTTCTCGTTGGTGAAACGCTTGCGGCTGGCCTTGTCTTCGGCGAACTGCAAGGCCGCCACCAGCCCGGCGCCCTGCACCTCGCCAATCAACGGATGGTTGTCGAAGACTTCGCGCAGGCAGCGCTGCAGGTAAGGCCCGGTGTCCTGCTTGACCCGGCTGACAATGCCTTCGTCGCGCAGGGCCTTGAGGTTGGCGATGGCCACCGCCGCCGCCACCGGGTGGCCGGAATAGGTCAGGCCGTGGGCGAACACCCCGCCCTGCTCCACCAGCACCTCGGCCATGCGCCTGGAGAGGATCAGCCCGCCCATGGGGATGTAGCCGCTGGTCAGGCCCTTGGCGATCGACAGGGTGTCGGGCTCGAAACCGAAGTGCTGGTGGGCGAACCACTCGCCGGTGCGGCCGAAACCGCCGATCACTTCATCGGCGCACAGCAGCACATCGTACTGGCGGCAGATGCGCTGGATCTCCGGCCAGTAGCTTTCTGGCGGGAAGATCATGCCGCCGGCGCCCTGGAAGGGTTCGGCGACGAAGGCCGCGACATTCTCGGCGCCCAGTTCGAGGATCTTCTCTTCCAGCTGCCGCGCGGCACGCAGGCCGAACTCGACCGGGGTCAGGTCGCCTTCGTGGGCGAACCAGTACGGCTCGTCGATGTGCGCCACGTCCGGGATCACCCCGCCCATGTCGTGCATGAACTTCATCCCGCCCAGCGCCGTGGCGCCGAGGGTCGAGCCGTGGTAGCCGTTCCAGCGGCCGATCATGATCTTCTTCTGCGGCTTGCCGAGGATCTGCCAGTAGCGGCGCACGGTGCGGATCAGCACCTCGTTGGCCTCGGAGCCGGAGTTGGTGTAGATCGCGTGGCTGTAGTGCGCAGGCAGCAGGCTGAACAGCAGCTCCGACAGCTCGACCACCGCCGGATGGGTGGTGTGGAAGAACATGTTGTAGTACGGCAGTTGCTCGAGCTGCTGGCTGGCGGCTGCGGCCAGGTCCTTGCGGCCGTAGCCGAGGTTGGTGCACCACAGGCCCGACATGCCGTCCAGGTAGCGCTTGCCGTCGTTGTCCCAGAGCGCCAGGCCCTCACCCCGCACGATCACCCGCGGCCCTTCGGCGTTCAGCGCCTTCTGGTCGAGGAACGCATGAATGTGGTGCGCGGCATCCGCGGCCTGGTAGTCGCCGGTGCTGCGGACGGGTTTCACTTGAACGGTCATTGCGAGTCTCCTTGCGGTTTTTTATCGAGGCTGCCGAGCACGCTGGCCAGCGGCTCCGGCTTGAACAGTGGCTTGCCCATCACGCCCTTGATCCACAGCACGGCGATGATCGAGACGATCAGCAGCACCAGGCCTGCGTAGGCAAAAATCGAAAAGGTCATCTCCGGGCTGGGCGACACGTTGCAGATCGCAAACAGCATGCCGGCGATGCCGAACAGCTGCGGCAAGGGGTAGAACGGCGTGCGGAACGGCCGCGCCACCTGCGGGTAGCGCCGGCGCAGGGCGATGACGTTGACGTGGGTGATGATGTAGGCCAGCAGCCAGGCCAGGGCCGCCGAGAGCAGCAGCTGGTTGATCGCGTCGGCATGGTCGTGCATCAGCAGCAACGGCAGGCCGGTGACCGCGGCAATGAACAGCACCGCCACCCAGGGCGCGCCGGTGCGTTTGCCCTGGCGCTTGAACACGCCGAAGGCCTGGCCGTTGCGGGCCATGCCGAACAGCATGCGCGGGATCGCCGCCAGCGAACTGTTGAGGGTGCTGCAAGTGGCGGTGATCGCCGCGGTCACCAGGAACACCTTACCCGCCTCGCCGAACACCGTGGTGGCGAACAGGTAATGCGGCAGGCCGTTGCTGGCCAGTTCCGCCTGGGGCACGGTGAGCAAGGCGCCCAGGGCGTACAGGCTGATGATCACGAAGATGATGGTCAGGCCGAGCATCATCGAGCCCGGGATATTGCGTTCGGGGCGCCGGGTTTCTTCCACCAGCGGGCAGACGAACTCGGCGCCGACGAAACCCCAGACCGCCATCGCCGTCAGGGCGATCACCCCCAGGCCCATGGGGTTCCAGTGGGCGCTGTCGAATAGCGCCGGATTGGGCGTGACGATGTCGCTGTTCATCGCGCTCAGGCCCATCACCAGCAACACCACGGTCATCACCACCGCCAGCACCGTTTGCAGGCGGGCGAAGATGTCGATGTTGAACAGGTTGAGCACGGTGAACAGCGCCAGTACCGCCAGGGCCACGGTCAGCGGTGGCATGGAGTGCGGGTAGACCTTGTCGATGATGAATTCCATCAGCAACAGCTCGGCCGACAGGGCGAACATCGCCACCACCACGTAGCCGGAAAAGGTCGCCAGGATCGCCGGGAACTGGCCGATGGCGACTTCGGTGTAGGTGCTCAGGCTGCCGGCGCGGGGGATCATCAGCGCCAGCTCGGAGAACGAACAGGCGTAGCTCAGGGCCAGCAGGTAGGCCAGGCCCAGGGGCACGATAAAGCCCAGGCCGGCGATACCGACGCCTTGCAGCATCAGCACCATCACGCCTTGTGAAACCACCAGGCCGATGGCCACCGCCAACAGTGCGGTGAGGCCGAGTTTCTTGCGACTCGCGGGCGGCGCCAGAACGCCGGTTTGCACGCTTGCATTGCTGTTCATCGGTTGCTCCGTCTTGTTGTTCTATTTTTTGGAAGATCGGTGCTGCGCTCGGGGCCCTCAGCCCCGCAATTGAATCCAGGTGGTTTTCAGCTGGGTGTACTTGTCGAAGGAATGCAGCGACAGGTCGCGGCCAAAGCCCGACTGCTTGCCGCCGCCAAAGGGCACGCTCACGTCCAGCGCGTCGACGGTATTCACCGACACCGTCCCGGCATTCAGCCGCCGTGCCACCCGGTGCGCGCGGTTCAGATCGTCGGTCCACAGCGACGCGGCCAGGCCATAGATGTGCTCGTTGGCCAGGGCCACCGCCTGGTCTTCGTCGTCGAACAACGTGACCGCCAGCACCGGGCCGAACACTTCTTCGCGGGCCAGGGTCATGTCGGCGGTCACGCCCGTGAAGAGGGTCGGCTCGATGAAGTTGCTCGAGCCGTCGAAGCTCAGTTGCCGACCGCCGCACACCAGCTGTGCGCCCTCGGCCTGGGCCTGTTCGATGTACTGCCTGATGCGCTGCGTCTGCCGCGTATCGACGATGGCCCCGGCCCGGCTCGCCGGGTCCAGCGGATTGCCCGGCTGCCACTGGCGCGCCTTGGCCACCAGGCGCTCGATGAACCCGTCGGCGATCGAGCGCTGCACCAGCAGGCGCGAGTTGGCCGAGCAGACCTCGCCCTGGTTGAAGAAGATGCCGAATGCGGCTTTCTCGGCCGCCAGGTCCAGGTCCTGGCAATCGGCGAACACCAGGTTCGGGCTCTTGCCGCCGCACTCTAGCCAGACCTGCTTGAGGTTCGATTGCGCGGCGTACTGCATGAAGTACTTGCCCACCTCGGTGGAACCGGTGAACACCAGGGCATCCACCTCCATGTGCAGGCCGAGGGCACGACCGGCCTCCTCGCCCAGGCCCGGCACCACGTTGAGCACGCCCTTGGGAATCCCGGCTTCGATGGCCAGCTCGGCCAGGCGCAGGGCCGAGAACGGCGACTGCTCGGCCGGCTTGAGCACCACGCTGTTGCCGGCGGCCAGGGCCGGGGCCAGCTTCCAGGCGGCCATGTCCAGCGGGAAGTTCCACGGCACCACCGCGCCGATCACCCCCAGCGGCACCCGGGTGATGGTCGCCAGGACATTGCTCGCGCTCGGCGCCACCTGGTCGTAGAGCTTGTCGAGGCTTTCGCCGTACCAGGCGAACACCTGGACGGCGCCCGGTACGTCGATGTTCCAGGCATCCATCACCGGCTTGCCCATGCTCAGGGAGTCGAGCAAGGCCAGTTCGTCGCGGTGCTCCAGCATCAGCCGCGACAGGCGCAGCAGGATCGCCTTGCGCTCGCCCGGCGCCATCCTGGCCCAGGGGCCCTGCTCGAACGCACGACGGGCGCTGCGCACCGCCCGGTCGACCTCGACCTCACCGCAGGCGGCCACCTGGGCCAGGAGTTTCTCGGTGGCCGGGTTGACCACAGCGAAGCGCGCGCCGCTCTCGGCCTGGCACGCCTCGCCGTCGATAAAGGCGCTGTCGATCAGGCGTTGGCGTTGCGCCAGGGCTGTCCACTCGTTGAAATCTTTCACCGCGGATTCCTTGTTCTTATGAGTTGTCATGAAGGGTTGCAGAGGTATTCGGCCAGGCGCTCCATCAGCCGGTCGCAGGCCGCCATCTGCTCGACGCTGACGAATTCGTCCGGCTTGTGACCCTGGTCCATGCTGCCGGGGCCGCAGACCACCGCCGCAATCCCGGCCTGATGGAACAGTCCGCCTTCGGTGCCAAAGGCCACGGTGCTGAAGGCCGCGCTGCCACAGAGTTGCGCCACCAGTTGCGCGGCGGCGCTTTCAGGGGCAGTCGCCAACCCCGGATAGGCCGAGATCGCTTCGAAGCGGATCGCCGTGTCGGCCTTGATTGCCTGCATCGCCGGCAACAGCTGCTGTTCGGCATAGCCTTGCAGTTCGTCCACCACCGCCTGGGGCTCGAAGGCCGGCAAGGCACGCACCTCGAAGTCGAAGCGGCAGTCGGCCGGAACGATATTCAGCGCCGTGCCGCCCTGGATCACCCCGACCTGCACGGTGGAGAACGCCGGGTCGAAACGGCCGTCGTGATGCTCGGGGGCCGCCAGGCGCTGGCCGATCTCCCCCAGCCGGCCGATCAGCCGCGCCGCCTGCTCGATGGCGTTGACCCCGTAAGGCGCATAGGCCGAATGGCACGGCGCACCGTGCACATGGCAACGCATGGCCAGCTTGCCCTTGTGGCCGAGCACCGGCTTGAGCTCGGTGGGCTCGCCGATCAGGCACAGCGCCGGTTGAGGAATGCGCTGTGGCAACAGCTCCAGCAGGCTGCGCACACCGAGGCAGCCGACCTCCTCGTCATAGGAGAACGCCAGGTGCACCGGCCGGCGCAGCGGGCTTGCGAGAAACAGCGGCACTGCGGCCAGCACCGAGGCCAGGTAGCCTTTCATGTCGGCGGTGCCGCGCCCGTAGAGCTTGCCGTCGCGCTCGGTCAGGCTGAAGGGTTCGAACGTCCAGGGCTGGCCGTCCACCGGCACCACATCGGTGTGGCCCGAGAGCACCACGCCGCCCTCCAGCGCCGGGCCAATGCTGGCCAACAGGTTGGCCTTGGTCCGCTCGGCGTTGTAGATCAGCTCGCAGCTCACCCCCAGGTCGTGCAGGTAGTCGCGGACGAACTCGATCAGGGCCAGGTTCGAATCGCGGCTGACCGTGGCAAAGCCCACCAGCCTGGCCAACAAGGCGCGGCTGCGCAGCTCACTCATCGCCCGGCACTCCGTAGCTCGGCGCCAGGGTCGGGTTGAGGGCGCGGGTCAGGTAGTCCTGCAACTGCGGCTCGTAGGCGCTCCAGAGTTTCTGCAACTCGCCGATGGGGTTGGCCTCGGCCCAGTCCACCCGCAGGTCGACGATCGGCCAGACCAGCTCGCCGACCACCGACAGCGCCGCCGAATGCACCGCGCCCGCCTCGCCCCCGGCATCCTGCCCGGCCTGTAGTGCGCTGAGCAGCCGCGCCGCCAGGCAGCCTTCGCTGCTTTCGAAGGCCTCGACCATGCGCTCGATCACTGTGCTGTTGGCCAGCAGGTTGCCGGCCGCCACGCACTGCTCACCGGCCACCGCATTGTTAATGCCCAGTGCATGATTGCCGCTGAACACCGCCGTGCGCCCCTGGGCATCCACCACCGCCACCTGGCGGTACTGGCTGTAGCCGTTGCGGGTCAGCGCCCGGTCCAGGGCCTGCGCGGGCGCCAGACCTTCGCCCAGGCCGTCGAGCACCTGCGGGCCGAGGGCCGGCAAGGTGATGTTCTGGCTCGACACCGCGCCCACCCCGCTGCGCAGCCAGGGGCAACGGGCGCCGACGGCGATGCTCGACGAGCTGATGGCGATGCCCAGCTGGCCGGTTTCGGCGCAGCGGCCGACGATGGAGAAAGTCATGGCGAACTCCTTATTCGGGGATGACCGCGATCACGTCGATTTCCATCAGCCACTGCGGCTGGCCCAGGGCGCTGACCACCAGCCCGGTGGAGATCGGGAACACGCCCTTGAGCCACTTGCCGACCTCCTGGTAGACCGGCTCGCGGTAACGTGGGTCGATCAGGTAGGTGGTGGTCTTGACGATATGACTGAGGTCGCTGCCGGCCTCTTCCAGCAATTGCTTGACGTTGCGCATGGCCTGTTCGGCCTGGGCCCGCGGATCGCCGAGGCCGACCAGCTGGCCATTGAAGTCGGTGCCGACCTGGCCGCGCACATACACAGTGTTGCCGGCGCGCACGGCCTGGCACAGGTCGTTGTCCAGGCTCTGGTTCGGGTAGGTGTCTTTGGTGTTGAACATGCGGATGCGGGTATGCGTAGGCATCAGCGGGCTCCCATGAGGCTGGCGGATTGAACGGAGGATTCGCGCTCGGCTTGACGCTGCGCGGCGTCGCGGTAATCGAAGTAGAGGCGCTGTTTGACGATGTGCTCGGCGATGTGCCGGGCGTCGTGCCACACGCCCCAGATAAACGCCGAGCCACGGCGCGACAGCCACGGCAGGCCGACGAAATAGACCCCGGGCTCGCTGGACACGCCGCGCTGGTGGCGGGGCTTGCCGTTGTCCTTGAAGGCATCGACCTGCAGCCAGCTGTAGTCCACCGAATAACCGGTGGCCCAGATGATGGTGCCGACGCCGGCCTTGGCCAGGTCGAGCTCGAGGATCGGCTGGGTCAGGCACGGCGGATCCGGCAGCATCACCCGCGCTTCGGGCTCTTGCGGCAGGTCCAGGCCGTTACGGGCGATGTAGGCGTCGGCGGCGTCGAGCAGCGCCAGGTAGTTTTCGTCGCCGCGGGCAATGTTCTCGGCCAGGTTGGCCTCGAAGCTGACCACGCCGTTATCGAAGGCCTTGGTCAGGCCGACCAGGGTCATGCCCTGGTGGGCCAGCCGACGGAAGTCCACGGTGTGCCCGCCACGGGCGCCGCTGACGGCGATAGTCACGTGCTCCTTGCCCGGCTGCATGGTCTCGGCATCCCACTCGCCGAGCACCCCCAGCCACCAGCAGAAGTCACGGTTGCGGTAGGCCCGCGGCGGGCGGTCATGGGCCCCGACCGAAAGGTAGACCTGCTTGCCGGCGCGTTGCAGTTCATCGGCGATCTGCACCCCCGAGGAGCCCGCGCCCACCACCAGCACCGCGCCTTCGGGCAGCTGTTGCGGATTGCGGTAAGCGGCCGAATGCATCTGCAGTACGCGCTGATCTTGCGGGGCGATCGGCGGGATCACCGGGCACTGGAACGGACCGGTGGCCACCACCACCTGGCGGGCTTCGATCACACCGTCGCTGGTGTCCACGGTGAAGCCCGGGCGGTTAGCGTTACGCACCACCTTCCTGACTTCGACGCCGGTGCGGATCGGCGCATTGAACTTGCGGGCGTAGGTTTCGAAGTAGTCGGCCACCTGGTCCTTGCCGGCAAAGGCATCGGGGTCCAGGCCTTCGAATTCCAGGCCGGGAAAGCGGTCGTGCCAGGCCGGGCCGTTGGCCACCAGCGAATCCCAGCGGCCGGTGCGCCAGGCTTCGGCGATACGGTTGCGTTCCAGCACCAGGTGCGGCACGCCCAGGCGGCTCAGGTGTTCGCTCATGGCCACGCC
Organism: Pseudomonas sp. T8; assembly: GCF_024610635.1. Classification (NCBI taxonomy): domain Bacteria; kingdom Pseudomonadati; phylum Pseudomonadota; class Gammaproteobacteria; order Pseudomonadales; family Pseudomonadaceae; genus Pseudomonas; species Pseudomonas sp. T8. Next base: position 314,491 of record NZ_CP102374.1, on the reverse strand, counting down.
GGCTTGGCCGGCGCCCACTACAAGCGTATCGATTGTTGTTTTATGGGTTGTCATGTCTGCGCCCTACTGAGTGATCCCACGTAGGCAGCCGTGGGAGGTGTAGGACGCATTCTGGGAGAAGGCGGGAAATGCCGAAATTATGATTTTTGTGGTTGCTAGAGAGTAAAAAACTCTCTGGCTATCTGGGGTTTCTGTGCATCAGCGCAGATTGCGCGGAATCCTCAGCCCGAGGTTTTCGCGCAAGGTGCTGCCCGGGTATTCGCGGCGATACACCCCGCGCTCCTGGAGCAACGGCACCACCTCCTCGGTGAACCGGCGAAACTGCCCCGGGTGGCCGATGTAGAGGTTGAAACCGTCCACGGCCCGCGCCTCGAACCATTCACTCATCTTCGCCGCGACGGTTTCGGCGCTGCCGACAAAGGCGCCGGGGCGCAGCTGTCGGGAGGCTTGCACCGCCTGGCGCAGGCTGAGTCCTTCGCTGACCGCGCGCTCGGTGATGCGCTTGGCCAGCGTGAAAAAGCTGCTGCGGGCGAACTCCAGGGCCTGCGCCGGGAAAGGCGCGTCCAGCTCGTACTGGCTGAAGTCATGCCAGCCAAAGGAACGGCCGAACTCCAGCAGGGCCTGCTCGAAACTGTGATCGGCCGCGTGGTAATGGCGTTCGAGTTCCCGCGCCTGCTCGTCGCTGTCGCCGACGAACACCTCGGCCCCCGGCAGCACCAGCACCTGTTCCGGATCGCGGCCCTGGCGCAGCGCGCGCTCCTTGATTTCCCGGTAGAACGCCTGCCCCTGCTCCATGCTCGGCGCATGGGTGAAGACCACGTCGGCAATCGCCGCGCCCAGCTCGCGGCCTTGTTCGGAGTCCCCCGCCTGGAAGATCACCGGCTGGCCTTGCGGCGAGCGTTGCAGGTTGAGCGGCCCGACCACGGAAAAATGCTCGCCCTTGTGGTTCAGCGCATGCAGCTTGGCCGGGTCGAAATAACGCCCGCTGGCGCGATCCCGGACAAAGGCGTCGTCCTCCCAGGACTGCCACAGGCCCTGCACCACCTGCACATGCTCCCGGGCCCGGCCATAGCGGGTGTCGTAGTCGTAGTGCTCGTCACGCCCGTAGTTGCCGGCGGTGCCGGCGTCGCCGCTGGTGACCACGTTCCAGCCGGCGCGGCCCTTGCTGATCAGGTCCAGCGAGGCCAGGCGGCGGGCGACGTTGAACGGCTCGTTATAGGAGGTGGTGAGCGTGCCCACCAGGCCGATATGCCGCGTGCTCACCGCCAGCGCCGAGAGCAGCGTCAGCGGTTCCAGGCGGTTCAGGTAATGGGGCGGCGAACCCGGGGTGATGAACTGGCTGTCGACGATGAAGATCAGGTCGAACAACGCCGCCTCGGCCTGGCGCGCAATGTCGATGTACCAGTCGATATTGACGCTGGCGTCGGCCGGCAATTCGGGGTCCAGCCACAGGTTGTGCCGGCCGGGGCCACCGACGCCCATGGTCAGGGCGCCCAGTTTCAGTTGTCGTGTGCTCATGGAGGGTCCTTGGTGGTTACGGCGCGGCCTGAAGCGTCACAGCAGGATTCTGCAAGGCGGCATTAAAGGAAGTGTCGAACAGGCTGGCGGCCGGGTAGGACTTGATCAGGCCGATGCCACTGAAGAAATCCACGGTCTTCTGCGCGTCGGCGATGTTCTGCGGGCTGATCGGCCCCACGTCGGTTTGCGCCCGACGGAACCAGGCACGGGCGATCTCCCGGTCGGCGCGGGTGCGCTCGGCCCAGGCATCGGCATAGGCCTCGCTGTGGGCAGGATCGTTGACGCTCCAGGCCCGGGCTTTTTTCAGCCGTTGCAGGAAGTCGCCGATGGCCGCGCGTTTTTCTTCCAGGGAACGGTTGTTGCCGACCACGAAGCTCTGCGCCGGGATCAGCCCTTGCGCCGTGGCGATCACCCGGCCACCGCGCCGCTCCTGTTGCGTCACGTAGGGTTCCCAGGTGGCGATCACATCCACCGAGCCACCTTCCAGCGCATGGAAGGCATCGAGGGCGCTGAGGTAGCGGATGTCCACCGCGTCACGGGGCACGCCAGCCTGGTCCAGCGCGCTGAACAGCAGTTGCTGGCTCCAGGAGCCCTTCCAGATCGCCACGCGTTTGCCACGGATGTCGGCGACGGTCTTGATCGGCGAATCCTGGTTGACCACGATGGCCACCCCGGAAAGATTCTGTTGGGTGACCGCGATCACCTTGATCGGCGCCCCCAGGGCACCGAGGAACAGCGGTGGCGCATCCCCCAACAGCCCGAGGTCGAGGCTGCCGGAGTTCAGCGCTTCGGCCACCGGCGAGCCGGCGGTGAACTGCTTCCATTCCAGGGTGTACGGCAGGTTGTCGAGCACGCCGGCGGCATCCATCACCGCGCGGGTGTTGTAGCTTTGGTCGCCGACGGTGAGGGTGAGCGCCGAGGCACCGAGGCTGATGGACGCGGCCAGCGCGGCGGCGGCCAGTTGCAGAAGTGTACGCAAGGCAATCTCCAGGAAGTCGAAAGTCGGGGCTGTCATTTATTTGGTTATATAAGAAGAAAACTTAAAAACCATAGCCTATAAGCTAACGACACTAAGGAGCGCTGTAAAAGTCATTTTAGGAATAACTTAATATGCAAAATTTGCATCTAAAGACAGCCCTGTCGTAACGCACTTGCCCAAGCCCTCTTCCTGGCAACCCAGGCGCACCGCGAGCAGGCTCGCTACAGCAGGGGTAAAGGGTGCTTTTATAAATCCGCTACAGAAAGCAGTGGGTCGATGCTCGATGGCTCGCGATAGGACTCCTCCCCTCTTCCCACCCTTACAATCCGGGAAACAATGAAATTCCATTTAAGGAATTGATAGCACCCTAACGAAAGGTGCATGCTAGAGGGCTTTCATCGCGCTTATATCATTCCGAATGATAGTTACCTTCGGCTCATTCGATTCGTGCGATACAACCCCTGCCGAGCATCATCCGCCCATCTCAAATACATTGGCGGATGATCCATGGAACAGTCACTCAAACACTTACGCTTCCCTCTCGCATTATTGGCTGTGCTGGTGATGAGCGCCTGTGGCAAGGCACCGCAAACGGCCGCCAACATGCCCGCCGCCAAAGTCAGTGTGGCCAAGGTGCTGGAGCAACCGGTCAACGAATGGGACGAGTTCACCGGGCGCCTCGAGGCGCCTGAAACCGTCCAGATCCGCCCACGGGTTTCCGGCCAGATCGACCAGGTGGCCTTCACCGAAGGCGCCCTGGTGAAGAAAGGCGACCTGCTGTTCCAGATCGACCCACGGCCGTTCCAGGCCGAAGTACGCCGCCTGGAAGCCCAGCTGCAACAAGCCCGCGCCACCGCCACCCGCAGTGCCAATGAAGCCCAGCGCGGCCAGCGCCTGCTGACCAGCAACGCGATTTCCGCCGAACTGGCCGACACCCGCACCAGCGCCGCCCAGGAAGCCCGCGCCGGGGTCGACGCGATCCAGGCGCAACTGGACGTGGCCAAGCTCAACCTGAGCTTCACCCGGGTCACCGCGCCCATCAGCGGTCGCGTCAGCCGCGCGGAAATCACCGCCGGCAACCTGGTGACCGCCGACGTCACCCCGCTGACCAGCGTGGTCTCCACCGACAAGGTCTACGCCTACTTCGACGCCGACGAGCGTGTGTACCTCAAGTACACCCAGCTCGCCCGCCAGGGCCAGCGCGGCCAGACCACCCCGGTCTACCTCGGCCTGTCCAATGAGGATGGCCACCCGCACCTGGGCCAGATGAACTTCGTCGACAACCAGGTCAACCCGCAGACCGGCACCATCCGCGGTCGCGCGGTGTTCGACAACAGCGACGGCAGCTACACCCCGGGCCTCTATGCGCGCCTGAAACTGGTGGGCAGCGGCACCTACTCCGCCGTGCTGATCAACGACGAAGCGGTGGGGACCGACCTGGGCAAGAAGTTCGTGCTGGTGATGGACGCCGACAACAAGCCGGCGTACCGCGCCGTCGAGCTGGGGCCGAAGATCGAAGGCCTGCGCATTGTGCGCAACGGCCTGAACAAGGACGACACCATCATCGTCAAGGGTCTGCAGCGAGCCCGTCCGGGCGCGCCGGTCAGCCCTGAAGTAGTGCCGATGGCCAGCAAGGAAACCCTCGCCGCCCTGGCGCAACAACGACAAGCCCTGGAAGCCAGCAACCTGCCTCAAGTCGCCCCCGCCAAGGGCGCGCCTGAAGCGGCTGCGAAACTGGCCAGCGCTGCGACTCCACGCGGTTAAGGGAAAAGACTCAAGATGAATTTCTCCCAATTCTTCATTTCACGGCCGATCTTCGCAGCGGTGCTGTCGCTGCTGATCCTGATCGCCGGCTCCATCTCGCTGTTCCAGCTGCCCATCAGCGAATACCCGGAAGTGGTACCGCCGACCGTGGTGGTACGCGCCAACTTCCCGGGCGCCAACCCGAAAGTCATCGGCGAAACCGTGGCCGCGCCCCTGGAGCAGGCCATCACCGGGGTCGAGAACATGCTCTACATGTCCTCGCAGTCCACCGCCGACGGCAAGATCACCCTGACCATCACCTTCGCCCTGGGGACCGACCTGGACAACGCCCAGGTGCAGGTGCAGAACCGCGTGACCCGGACCGAGCCCAAGCTGCCTGAAGAGGTGACGCGCATCGGTATCACCGTGGACAAGGCATCGCCCGACCTGACCATGGTCGTGCACTTGACCTCGCCGGACAAACGCTACGACATGCTCTACCTGTCCAACTACGCCATCCTCAATATCAAGGATGAGCTGGCGCGCCTGGGCGGCGTCGGTGACGTGCAGCTGTTCGGCATGGGCGACTACTCGCTGCGGGTCTGGCTCGATCCGAACAAGACCGCTTCGCGCAACCTCACCGCCACTGACGTGGTCACCGCCATTCGCGAGCAGAACCGCCAGGTCGCCGCCGGTACCCTGGGCGCCCCGCCCGCGCCGAGCGCCACCAGCTTCCAGCTGTCGGTCAACACCCAGGGTCGCCTGGTGACCGAGGAAGAGTTCGAGAACATCATCATTCGCGCAGGCGACAACGGCGAGATCACTCGCCTGAAAGACATCGCCCGGGTCGAGCTGGGCTCCAACCAGTACGCCCTGCGTTCGCTGCTGAACAACCAGCCGGCGGTGGCGATCCCGATCTTCCAGCGCCCAGGCTCCAACGCCATCGAGATCTCCAACGAAGTGCGGGCCAAGATGGCCGAGCTGAAGCAGAGCTTCCCGCAAGGCATGGACTTCAGCATCGTCTACGACCCGACCATCTTCGTCCGCGGTTCCATCGAGGCCGTGGTGCATACCCTGTTCGAAGCATTGATCCTGGTGGTGCTGGTGGTGATCCTGTTCCTGCAGACCTGGCGCGCCTCGATCATCCCGCTGGTGGCGGTGCCCGTCTCGCTGATCGGTACCTTCGCCGTGATGCACCTGTTCGGCTTCTCGCTCAACGCCCTGTCGCTGTTCGGGCTCGTCCTGGCCATCGGTATCGTGGTGGACGACGCGATCGTGGTGGTGGAAAACGTCGAGCGTAATATCGGCCTCGGCCTGAACCCGGTGGAAGCCACCAAACGCGCCATGCGCGAAGTGACCGGGCCGATCATCGCCACCGCCCTGGTGCTGTGCGCGGTGTTTGTGCCGGCGGCCTTCATCAGCGGCCTGACCGGGCAGTTCTACAAGCAGTTCGCCCTGACCATCGCGATCTCCACGGTGATCTCGGCCTTCAACTCCCTGACCCTGTCGCCGGCCCTGGCCGCGGTCTTGCTCAAGGACCACCACGCACCGAAGGACCGCTTCTCCAGGTTCCTCGACAAGTTGCTGGGTGGCTGGTTGTTCAAACCCTTCAACCGCTTCTTCGACCGCGCCAGTCATGGCTACGTCGGCACCGTGCGCCGGGTGATCCGTGGCAGCGGCATCGCCTTGTTCCTCTACGCGGGCCTGATGGTGCTGACCTGGTTCGGCTTCGCCCACACGCCGATGGGCTTCGTCCCGGCCCAGGACAAGCAATACCTGGTGGCCTTCGCCCAACTGCCGGACGCCGCGAGCCTGGACCGCACCGAGGATGTGATCAAGCGCATGTCCGACATCGCCCTGAAGCAACCGGGCGTGGAAAGCGCGGTGGCCTTCCCGGGCCTGTCGATCAACGGTTTCACCAACAGCCCGAACAACGGCATCGTGTTCGTGACCCTCAAGCCCTTCGACGAGCGCAAGGACCCGAGCATGTCCGCCGGGGCCATCGCCGGCGCCCTGAACGGCAAGTACGCCGATATCCAGGAAGCCTACATGGCGATCTTCCCACCGCCGCCGGTACAGGGCCTGGGGACCATTGGCGGTTTCCGCCTGCAGGTCGAGGACCGCAGTGGCATGGGTTACGAAGAGCTGTATAAGGAAGTGCAGAACGTCATCGCCAAGAGTCGCAGCGTGCCGGAACTGGCCGGGCTGTTCACCAGCTACCAGGTCAACGTGCCTCAGGTCGACGCGGCTATCGACCGGGAAAAGGCCAAGACCCACGGCGTGGCCATCAGCGATATCTTCGACACCCTGCAGGTCTACCTGGGCTCGCTGTACGCCAACGACTTCAACCGTTTTGGCCGTACCTACCAGGTCAACGTCCAGGCCGAACAGCAGTTCCGTCTCGAAGCCGAGCAGATCGGCCAGCTGAAAGTACGCAACAACAAGGGCGAGATGATCCCGCTGGCGACCTTCATCAAGGTCAGTGACACCGCCGGTCCCGACCGCGTGATGCACTACAACGGCTTCGTCACCGCGGAAATCAACGGCGCGGCCGCACCGGGCTACAGCTCCGGCCAGGCGGAAGCGGCGATCGAGAAACTGCTCAAGGAAGAACTGCCCAACGGCATGACCTACGAATGGACCGAGCTGACCTACCAGCAGATCCTTGCCGGTAACACCGCGCTGTTCGTCTTCCCGCTCTGCGTGCTGCTGGCGTTCCTGGTACTGGCCGCGCAATACGAGAGCTGGAGCCTGCCGCTGGCGGTGATCCTGATCGTACCGATGACCCTGCTGTCGGCCATCGCCGGGGTGATCCTGTCCGGTGGCGACAACAACATCTTTACCCAGATCGGCCTGATCGTACTGGTGGGCCTGGCGTGTAAGAACGCGATCCTGATCGTCGAGTTCGCCAAGGACAAACAGGAAGAAGGCCTCGACCCGCTGGCCGCGGTGCTGGAAGCCTGCCGCCTGCGTCTGCGGCCGATCCTGATGACCTCGTTCGCCTTCATCATGGGTGTGGTGCCCCTGGTGTTCTCCAGCGGCGCCGGTGCGGAAATGCGTCATGCCATGGGTGTCGCGGTGTTCTCCGGGATGCTCGGGGTGACCTTCTTCGGCCTGCTGCTGACCCCGGTGTTCTACGTCCTGATCCGCAACTATGTGGAGCGCAGCGAAGCCCGCAAAGCGACCCGTGCCCTGAAACTGGAGGCGCAACAATGAGCCTGAAAGTCTTCCTGCCGAGCTTGCTGGTACTGGCCCTGAGTGCCTGTGCCGTCGGCCCGGACTATCAGACCCCGACGACCGAGGCGGCCAACATCACGGCCGCCACCGATGGCGCCGCGGGTCAGAAGAATTTCGACCGCGCGCGTTTCGAAGGCATCTGGTGGCAACAGTTCGACGACCCGGTGCTCAACCAACTGGTGACCCGGTCCCTGCAGGGCAACCGTGAGTTGCGCGTGGCCTTCGCCCGCCTGCGGGCCGCCCGGGCGATTCGCGACGACGCCAGCAACGATGCGATGCCGACCATCACCAGCCGCGCCAGCAGCGACCTGGCCAAGGGTCAGATCCCCGGCCAGACCACTCGCCGGGTCAACAGCGAACGCTACGACCTGGGCCTGGACATGGCCTGGGAACTGGACCTGTTCGGCCGCATCCAGCGCAACCTGGAAGCCAGCGAAGCCGACCAGCAGGCCGCCGAGGCCGACCTCTACCAGCTGCAAGTCACCATGATTGCCGAGCTGGTGGATGCCTACGGCCAACTGCGCGGCGCCCAGCTGCGGGAGAAGATCGCCCTGGCCAACCTGAACAACCAGCAGGAGTCGCGCAAGATCACCGAAAGCCTGCGTGACGCCGGCGTCGGCGATCAGCTCGACGTGGTCCGCGCCGATGCGCGCCTGGCCGCGGTAGAGGCCAGCGTGCCGCAACTGCAGGCCGAACAGGTGCGCCAGCGCAACCGTATCGCCACCCTGCTGGGCGAGCGTCCGGACAAGCTCAGCGTCGATCTTGCGCCCGCGCAGCTGCCGGCGATTGCCAAGGCCCTGCCGATCGGCGACCCGGGCGAGCTGCTGCAACGCCGTCCGGACATCCTCAGCGCCGAACGCCAGTTGGCCGCCGCCACCGCGCGGATCGGCGTGGCCAAGGCCGACCTGTTCCCCCGGGTCAGCCTCAGTGGTTTCCTCGGCTTCACCGCCGGCCGTGGTTCGCAGATCGGCTCCTCGGCCGCCAATGCCTGGGCCCTGGGCCCGAGCATTACCTGGGCTGCTTTCGACCTGGGTAGCGTGCGCGCCCGTCTGCGCGGCGCCAATGCCAACGCCGACGGCGCCCTGGCGACCTACGAGCAGCAAGTGCTGCTGGCCCTGGAAGAGTCGGAAAACGCTTTCAGCGATTACGGCAAGCGCCAGCAACGGCTGATCTCGCTGATTCGCCAGAGCGAGTCGAGCCGCGCCGCGGCGGACCTGGCGGAAATCCGCTACCGCGAAGGCACCGTCGATTTCCTGGTGCTGCTCGACGCCCAGCGCGAACGCCTGGCCGCCGAAGACTCCCAGGCCCAGGCCGAGGTCGACCTGTACCGTGGCATCGTCGCCATCTACAAGGCCCTGGGTGGCGGCTGGCAGCCTGAGACGGTCGCCAGCAAGTAAGGCTTCAACCGAGCTCCTCTGGTTGGCCGCAACCAACCAAATTTTTGCCCCGTGTTCTCATTCGGTCACGGGGCTTTTTTTGGCCTGCCAAAAAGCATCGCGGGCAAGTCGGATCGCCGCCCGCTCGCTCCCACAGACGCCACTGTCCGTAGGAGCGAGGCTTGCCCGCGATAAGATCGTTCATCCACAACAACCTCTCGCCTATTCCAGCACCGTCACCGTCGCCGTAGTCCCGGCGCGCAACCTGTCCTTGCCCGGGTAATCAGGGTCGATGGCGATCCGCACCGGCACCCGCTGCGCCAGCTTGACCCAGGTGTAGCTGGGGTTGATGTTGGCCAGCAGGCGGCTGCCCTGGGAGTTCTCGCGGTCGGTAATGGCGAAGGCGATGCTCTGTACCTGGCCGCCGAAGGTCTCGCCGCTCATCAACTGGATGCGCACCGCACTGCCCTCCTCGATCCGTGGCAGCTTGGTCTCCTCGAAGTAACCGCTGATATAGAAGGAGTCGCTGTCCACCAGCGCCAGCAAGGCCGCGCCGGCGCTGGCGTAGTCGCCCTGGCGGGTCTGCAGGTTGGTCACGTAGCCGCTGACCGGGGCTTCGACCCGGGTGCGCTGCAGGTCCAGCTCGGCCTGTTTCAGCGCCGCCTGGGCCAGGTGCACGTTGGCCTGGGCCAGGCCGAGATTGGCCTGGTCGCGCAACAGGTCGGCCTGGGCCACCGCCACATCGGTATTGGACTTCTCCCACTCCTCGCCGGAAATCGCGAAGCCCTGCTTCAGGCTCCGGCGCCGACGCTCTTCGCTTTGCCGCTGCTTGAGCTGCGCCGCGCTGGCGGCAATCGCCGCTTCGGACTGGCCGAGGGTGGCGACCGCCACTTCCACCGAACGCTTGGCATGCTCCACGGCCAGGGCATATTGCGCCGGGTCGATCTCCAGCAGCAGTTGGCCCTTGTCCACGTGCTGGTTGTCCTGCACCTGCAGGCTGACAATGCGCCCGGCGACGTCCGCCGACAGGGTCACCACATCGGCCCGCACCCGCGCATCGCGGGTCCAGGGCGCGCGGGTGTAATGCTCCCAGGCGAACCAGCCCAGCACGAGCGCCAGCACTACCGCCACCAGGGTGATCGAGCGGGCCAGGGTGTTTTTCAGATTCATAGGCTTCCCATCAGTAAAATGACCGTGGCGCAGACGCAGGCATACAGCGCCCCTTCGAACAACGCTTCGTGCCAGACGAAGCGCAACACACCGAGGCGCCGCAGCCCCCAGTCCAGCAGCAGGAAAATCGGCAAGGCCAGCAACAGGGCCTGGGCGATGGGCGGCAGGTAGACGCCGCCGAATTCGAAATCAATGGGCAAGGGCCGGTTCTCCTGTTTCCGTGGGTTGCAGCATGGGGCTGTAGCGCTCCAGGAAGGCGCCGACGATCAGCAGTGAGACGCGCATGCGGAACACCGACCACAGCTGCTCGTGGGCCTGGGGCCGGTCGTCGGTGTGCAGCTGGTCGAGGTAGTCGCCCAGCTCCCGCAGCCGCGCCAGCAGCTCATCCACCTCCAGCGCCGAGCGCCCGGCCACATAACGCCCGATCCGCCGCAGCAACTGCTGCAGGTCGGCGTTGGTCGCGCTGCTCAGCCAGGGGTTGTCCAGGCTCTGCTGCTTGAGCTGGTTCATCGCCACGCCCAGGGTCATGCAGGCCAGGCTGGTTTCGAAACGCTCGGCGGAAGCGCGGTCGCCGGCGGCGGGCAACAGCCCGAGCATCTGGGTCAGGCGGTCGACCATGCGGCTCTCGAAGACAAACTGCTCCTCGTCGCTGGCCGTGGTTTTCTGCAAGGCATACACCTGCTCGCGGGTGTCGCGGAACAAGCGGCGAATGCGCAGCACCGGGTTGAACGGGAAGATAAAGGCGTACACCAGCAACGACAGCACCCCGCCGCTGACATAGGCCCCGGCGAACTCGAACCACTGGATGGCGCTGTTCTGCCAGGCGCCGATGTTCTGCGGGCCGATCATCAGCAGGCTCGACAGCCCCAGGCCCATGCCGATGCCGGCGGTCATCGGGCTGGCCAGGCCCACCGCGACCGTGTACAGCAGCGGCACCAGCAGCAGCGCCAGCCACTCGAAATCGCCAATCAAGGGCACCAGGGCGAAGACGTAGACCGCCGAGATCACCAGCGCCAGGGCCTGGCCACGCATGTAGCTTTGCGCCGCCGCCAAAGGCCGCGGGAAGGTCGCCATCAGCGAACAGAGAATACCCACCAGGACCATGCTCGAACGCGCGCCGTCCCAGGCGGTTTCGATCCAGATCAGCCCGGAGACCAGCAGCGCGGTAAAAGCCCGCAGCGCATTCATCGCCGCCAGCGGCCAGTCCAGGTGCAACGGATTGGCCCGGCCCTGGCGGTACAGGCAACTGGCCTGGCGACCGTCCTGGATGGCATCGCTGAACTCGAGAATGTCTTCGAGCTGCTTGAGCATCCGCGCCTGCTCCCAGCGCAGGGCCCAGGCCAGGGAACGCAAGGTGGCGGGCAAGGCGTCGGCCTCGCGCTCGGCGCGCCGCGCCTGTTCATCGAAACGCTGCTGCAATTGCGCGAACTGCTGCCGCGAGGCGGCGGGCAAGGCACGGCCGTGCTGCGCCAGTTCATCGAGAAATGCCAGCTCGTCGGCGCGCAGTTGCTGGATCGCCTCCGGCAGCTCGCCGACCCAGCGCGCCCGCAGCAGTTCGCGCTGGTGGCGCAGCACGCTGAGGCGCGAGGTCAGCAGCACCAGCTGGTTGCCCAGCAGTTGCACCAGGCCGTCGGCGCTGCGCAGGCGCGGCGCGTCGAAATACAGGTGGCGGCGCAACCCTTCCAGGGCGCTGATCTCGCCCAGCAGCTGCATCTGCCGCTTGTGGAAGTCGGCCTCGCTTTCGTCGGTGCGAATCGCCGCCGCGGCGTGGGTCGCCAGCAGCTTGAGCACCTGGTCGATCTTGGCGAAGTAACCGTGGGCCACGGCCTCCGGGCGCGCCGTCAGCAGGCTGACCACGCAGACGCAGGCCACCGCCAGCAGGGTCTCGGTGACCCGGGTAATCGCCAGCGTCAGGGTATTGCCCTGCTCGGGGATCGCCAGCATCGCCACCACCACCGCGGTGTAGCCGCTGAGCACGAACGCCTGGGAACTGGTGTAGCGCAACAGGGTGCCGCCGGCGGTGCACAACGCCAGCCACAGGCCCAGGGTGACCAGGAACGGCAGCGGCGCCTGGGGGAAGATCGCCATGATCAGCACCGCCACCGCCGCCCCCAGGGTGGTGCCGATCACCTGGCCGAAGCTGCGGGCCAGGGCCATGCCCGCCAGGGGCTGGCTGACGATGATCACCGCCATCAGCGACCACTTGGGCTGGTCGAGGTCGAAGATGAACGCCAGGTACAGGGTCAGCAGGCCCGCGACGATGGTGCGCAGGGCAAAGCGCAGCACCGCACCTCCCGGGTGAATGACGACCTTGAAGTAGTTGATCAGTGGCTGCATGAGTGGGTTCTGGGCAAAGGGGCACCTGCGGCTAGCGTAGTCAGTCTGCGGCCGGGAAAGCTTATCGTCCCGGCCTTCCCGGCAGGAAGGCAATTTTTCCCGAACTGTCGATCGTTCGCGCCAATCGCGTGGTCAAGCAGAGTGATTGGACCAGCCGGCGCCGCTCTTGCGGCCTGGCCCCGGCGCGAAAACCCGAGTCGTGCCCATCGACCCGCAAGCGGGTTTGACTCCGGGGGGAACCTGACCGAAGCTTGCGCCTTCGTAAAGCCGCCCCTGCCATGGATGCCTGCATGACCAAGCCCCGCCGCACTCTGTTGATCAGCCTTCTCGTCGTCCTGGCCCTGGGCCTGGCGTGGCTGTTCCTGCGCACCACGCCGCCGGTGGTGCCGGATGCGATCAAGCACGGTTACGGCAAGGCGCTGGAACAGGCGCGCAACGGCCAGCCCGGCGCCGCCCGAGTGCTGTATCAGCAGCTGGGGCGGCCCGACCTGTCGGACAGCCGGCGCATCCGCCTGCTCGCCGAGCTGCACAACTACCCCAGCCCGCAGGCGTTGAAACTGGCCGACGCCGGCCTGCACCACGCCGAGCCCGAGGTCCGCGAGGCGGCCATTCAGGCGGTGCTCGGCCTGGTCCCGGCGCGCCAGCGCAGCCTGCTGATCGGCCCGCTGCTGGACGACGAAGTGCAAAGCGTGCGCTTCGCCGCCGTCACCGCCCTGCTCGGCCTGTCGCCGGATGAACAAGGCCTGTATTTCGGGCCGCTGCAGCAAGTGATCGATGAGTACACCCAAGTGCTCAAGGCCCAGCCGGAGAACGTCGAGGCGCAATACCAGCTGGCGCGCCTGTACCTGCACAACGCCAACCTGGACCAGGCCCAGCAGACGCTGGAGCACGCCTTGAGCCTGCAACCGGACAACCTGCAAGCGGTGATCCTGCAACTGGAGGTGCTGGACCGCCAGGGCCGCAGCGAAGATGCCCGCAAGCTGCTGGCCAAACAACTGCAGGCACAACAGGATTCCGCCTACCTGCAACACGCCCTGGGCATGTGGCTGCTGCACCACGACCAGAGCGAGTTCGCCCTGCTCGGCCTGTCCCGCGCCGTGGAGCTGGAGCCGAACAACGCCGACTACCGCTACGACCTGGCCACCACCCTGCACAGCGAAGAAGAGCTGGAAGCGGCGCAGAAACAGCTCGAGGAAATCGTCCAGCGCCAACCCGCCAACCGCAAGGCGCGGGTGCTGCTGATCAAGTACTGGAAGGAAAGCGGCCAGCTGCAGAACGTGCAGATCCTCCTGGCCCAGCTGGAACAACAGAACCCCGACGATCCGGCCTTGCAGCAAGGCCTGTAAACCCGCGCCGCCGGACGATATTTCAATGTCGCACCCGCCCCTGTAGCCGCTGCCGCAGGCTGCAATCGCCTGCGTAGCAGGCGCAAGATTTACCTGATCCATCGTGGAGCCTGGTCTTGCGGTTGCTACGCAACCGATCGCAGCCTCGCGGGCTCGGCAGCGGCTACAGGGCTGCAGGGCTTAGAGGTGTCACGCCAGCAGGCGCTGGATCTGCTCTTGCAGGCTGTTGAGGTCGAAGGGCTTGGCCAGGATCGGCGCGCTTCTGGCGATCGGGCTGCCGGATTCGAGAATCTCGGTGGGATAGCCGCTGATGAAAATCACCTTGAGGTCCGGACGCAGCTTCACCGCGGGCTCGGCGATCATCACCCCGGTAATCCCGCCCGGCAGCCGGTAGTCGGTGATCATCACATCCAGGTGCGGTTTGCTGGCGAGGATCTCGAATGCCTGCTCGCCGTTCTCCGCCTGCAAAACCCGGTAGCCCAGGCCCGACAGGTAGTCGGCGAGCAACATCAGAATCACCGGTTCATCTTCGACGATCAGTACGACGTCTTGTGCATCTTCACTCATGAGAAGCCTTTGTTCGGTCAATAGCTGCTGATACGACCATCCGGTCATCCAGAAGGTTGCGTGGGTGCCGGTGTTTTCCTACAGCGGCAGACAAACGCGAAACAGCGCACCTTCGCCGATCCTGCTGTCGACTTCAATGGTGCCGCCATGGGCGGTGACGATCTGCTCGGAAATGAACAACCCCAGCCCGAGCCCGGCCACCGCATGATTGACAGAGACGCGCTCGAACTGCTGGAAGATACGCGCCTGGTTTTCCTCGCTGATGCCGATCCCGTGATCGCGCACTTCGACCCGCGCCTGCCCGTCCGCGCTGTAGACCCGCACTTCGATCGGGCTCTTGGCGCCATACCGCAAGGCATTGGTCAGCAGGTTGGAGATCACCTGTTCGATACGGAACTCGTCCCACTGGCCGAGCACCGAGCCTTCGGCGCTCAGGGCGATCGAGGATTCGGCGGCCTCGACCTGGGGCGCGAAACTCTCCAGCAGGCCACGCACCAGCTGTACCAGGTCGACCTGGCTCGGGCGGATCGACAGCTTGCCGGTCCGGATCCGCGAGATGTCCAGCATGTCTTCGATCAGGCGGATCAGGCTTTTGATCTGGCGCTCATCGCGCTCGACCATGGCCTGCATCTTGTCCAGGGTAAACGCGGAAGCATTGTCGCGGGCCAGGTGCATCTTGCGCAGCTGGGTCTCCAGGATCAGGCCGTTCAACGGCGTGCGCACCTCGTGGGCGACGATCGACATGAAGTCGTCACGCATGCGCACCGCCTGCTCCAGTTCGTTCTGGGTCGCCTGCAACTGCTTGAGCAGCGCCCCCTGCTCGCGCCGGCTCTGCTCCAGGGCTTCGACCTGCCGTTTCATGGCCTTGCTCTGCCGGTACAGGTCGACGAACACATTGACCTTGCTCTTCACCGCATGGATATCCAGCGGCTTGTGCAGGAAGTCCACCGCGCCGCTCTCATAGCCCTTGAAGGCATAGTCGAGCTCGCGCCCGGCGGCGCTGACGAACACGATGGGGATGTTCTTGGTCTTCTCGGTGCCGCGCATCAGCTCGGCCAGCTCGAAGCCGTTCATGCCGGGCATCTGCACATCGAGGATGGCCATGGCGAACTCATGCTCGAGCAACAGCGACAACGCCTCGTCCGCTGACAGCGCCTTGTACACCTGGCGATCCTCGCGCTTGATCAGCGCTTCGAGGGCCAGCAGGTTCTCTGGCAGATCGTCGACGATCAGCAGCTTGGCTTGGATATTACTTAACATGCGATTCGTTCCAGCTCGACAAGCAGACGGCTGATGCCGTGCAAAGGGAGAATGTAATCCGGTCGGTGCAGCGCGATGGCCGCCTCGGGCATGGTCGCCACCTGGGCCTCGGCCGGGTCCTGGACAATGCTCAGGCCGCCGCGTCGCTTGACCTGGGCCAGGCCATGGGCGCCGTCCTGGTTGGCCCCGGTCAGCAGCACCGCGGCCAGGCGCGGGCCATAGGCATCGGCGGCGGAGTCGAACAGGTAATCGATCGAGGGACGCGAATGATGCACGCGCTCCTCCTGGCTCAGGGACAGGCTGCGGTCCTGCTCCACCGACAAGTGATAACCGGGCGCGGCGAAATACAGGGTGCCGCGCTCGATGCTCTCCTTGTCGCGGGCCTCTTTCACCGGCAGCGCCAGGCGCAGGGCGAACAGCTCGGCCAACTGGCTGCGATGCTCTTCGGGCAGGTGCAGCACCACCACGATCGGCAGGCTGAAACCCTCGGGGAACGCGCTGAAGATTTTCAGCAGCGCCTCGACGCCGCCGGCCGACGCGCCTATCACGATGGCCTCGACCCGCGGCAAGGCGGATTGCCTGATGACGTCGTCGTTCATGATTTGCGGTAGACCCGTTCTTGTTTGACCAGCGGCTCGAAGTGCTGGGCATAGGCCGAGAAGTCCAGGGTTTCCTTGCTGCCCAGCACCAGGAAGCCACGGTGGCAGAGCGACTCGTGGAACAGGCCGAAGGCGCGGTCCTGCAACTTCTTGTTGAAATAGATCAGCACGTTGCGACAGGAAATCAGCTGGGTTTCGGAGAACACGCTGTCGGTCGCCAGGCTGTGGTCGGCGAAGGTCACGTTCTCGCGCAGGGTCTTGTCGAAGATCGCGTAGTCGTAGGCCGCCGTGTAGTAGTCGGCAAAGGAGCGCAAACCGCCGGCCTGCTGGTAGTTCTGGGTGTAGGCGCGAATGTTCTCCAGGGAAAAGATGCCTTGCTTGGCCTTCTCCAGGGAGCTGGGATTGATGTCGGTGGCGTAGATGATGGTGCGCTCGAGCAACCCTTCCTCGCGCAACAGGATGGCCATCGAATAGACCTCCTCGCCCGTGCTGCAGCCGGCGATCCAGATCTTGATCGAGGGATAGGTCTTGAGCAGCGGCACCACTTCCTGGCGGATCGCCAGGAAGTGCGACGGGTCGCGGAACATCTCGCTGACCGGGATCGTCAGGAACTGCAGCAGCTGCATGAACGCGCCCGGATCATGCAGCACCCGCTCCTGCAGGGCGGAAATGGTCTTGCATTCGAACTGGCGCAACGCATGGTTGATCCGGCGCTTGATCGAGGCGCCGGAATAATCGCGGAAGTCGTAGCTGTACTTGAGGTAGATAGCTTCGATCAACAGGCGCAGTTCGATCTCGGTATTGCGCTCCACTAGATTCTTTCCATCTTGGGTAACCAGACTCGAATAAGGGAAAACAGCCGGTCGAGGTCGATCGGCTTGGCCAGGTAATCGTTGGCGCCGGCCTGCAGGCAACGCTCCTGATCGTCCTTCATGGCCTTGGCGGTCACCGCGATGATCGGCAGCTTGCGCCAGCGCGGCTGCTTGCGGATTTCCAGGGTGGCTTCGTAACCGTCCATCTCGGGCATCATCACGTCCATCAGCACCAGGTCGATGTCCTCGACTTCATCGAGCTTGGCGATCGCCTCATGGCCATTGCGACCGATGACCACGATCGCGCCCTTCTGCTCCAGGGCGCTGGTGAGGGCGAAGATATTGCGCACATCGTCGTCCACCAGCAGGACCTTGCGCCCCTCGAAGACCTTGTCGCGGCTGCGGGCGGCCTTGAGCATCTTCTGCCGCTCATGGGACAACTGGGACTCGACCTTGTGCAGGAACAGCGTCACTTCATCCAGCAGGCGCTCGGGCGAGCGCGCGCCCTTGATGATGATCGAGCGCGAATACTTGCGCAGCTCCGCCTCTTCGTCGCGGGTCAGGTTGCGCCCGGTGTAGACGATCACCGGCGGGAAGGAGCAGATGTCCTCGGTGGACATGCGCTTGAGCAGGTCGTTGCCGAGCATGTCCGGCAGCTTCAGGTCGATGACCATGCAGTCGTAGAGGTTGTCGCGCAGCAGCTCCAGGGCCTCCTGGGCCAGGCCGACGGCGGTGATCTCGATGTCGTCGTCGCCGATCAGCCGGGCGATGCTGTCGCGCTGCAGGTCGTCGTCCTCCACCAGCAGCACGCGCTTGACCTTCTGGGTGAGCTTGGCTTCCAGGCGGGCGAACACGTCCTTGAGTTCTTCGCGGGTGGTGGGCTTGACCGCATAGCCGATGGCGCCCATGTGCATGGCGGCCTCGACCCGGTCTTCCACGGAAATCACATGCACCGGGATGTGCCGGGTGCTGGCGTGCGCCTTGAGGCGCTGCAACACCGTCAGGCCGGAATGATCCGGCAGGCGCATGTCCAGCAGGATCGCGTCCGGCACGAACTGCTCGGCCAGGCTGTAGCCCTCGTCGGCGCCGTGGGCCACCAGGCACTGGTAACCCAGCTCGTGGGCCAGGTCATACAGGATGTGGGCAAAGTTCGGCTCGTCCTCCACCACCAGGATGCAGCGGGTGGCGAACGGCGCCTTGTCGCGATCGTCGGCGAAACGCGGAATCTCCACCTCAGGCACCAGGGGAGCCGGCGCCGGCGCCGGTTTGCTCGGCGCCTGGGTCAGCGGCGCAGCGACTGGCTTGAGTTCGCCCTGTTGCTCTGCCGCACGCTCGACGTACTGCTCCGGCAGCACCAGGGTGAAGACACTGCCCTGCCCCGGCTCGCTGGCGACCGTGATCGAACCGCCGAGCAGCGCCGCCAGGTCACGGGAAATCGACAACCCCAGGCCCGTGCCGCCGTAACGGCGGTTGGTGGTGCCGTCGGCCTGGCGGAAGGCCTCGAAGATGCTTTCCTGCTGCTCCGGGGCAATGCCGATGCCCGAGTCGCGCACGATAAAGGCAATGCCCGCCTCGGGCTGCTGCGACACGCTCAGGCTGACCTGGCCCTTCTCGGTGAACTTCACAGCGTTGGACAGCAGGTTCTTGAGAATCTGCTCGACCCGCTGGCGGTCGGTGAACAGCATCTGCGGCGTACCGGGCTGCAACTCGACACGAAATTCCAGGCCCTTGTCCGCCGTCAGTGGCTGGAACAGCCCGCGCAGGCCCTCGACCAGGCGCGCGACGCTGGTGTTTTCCGGACGCACTTCGAGCTTGCCGGCTTCTACCTTGGAAATGTCGAGAATGTCGTTGATCAGGTTGAGCAGATCGTTGCCCGCCGAATAAATCGACTCGGCGAACTGCACCTGTTCGGCGCTGAGGTTTTCCTGGGGGTTTTCCGCCAGCAGCTTGGCCAGGATCAGCGAGCTGTTCAGCGGCGTGCGCAGCTCGTGGGACATATTGGCGAGGAATTCCGACTTGTACTTGCTCGACCGCTGCAGCTCCTCGGCGCGTTCTTGCAACTGCACCTGGGCCTGGTTCAGCTCGCCGTTCTTGCGGTCCATGGCGTCGCGCTGCTGCGCCAGCGCCTGGGCCTGCTCGGCCAGTTGCTCGTTGGTCTGTTCCAGCTCCACCTGCTGGGCTTCCAGGTGCACCTGGGATTCCTTGAGCACCCGCGACTGTTCCTCGAGCTCTTCGTTGGCGGTCTTCAGTTCTTCCTGCTGCACCTGCAGCTCTTCGTTGAGTTGCTGGGTCTCGGCCAGCACTTCCTGCAGGCGCTGGCGATAACGCGCGGCTTCGATGGCGGTGCCGATATTGCCGGCGATCAGCTCCAGGAACTCGACATCGCGCTCGCTGAGGGCGCGCAGGAAGCCCAGTTCGATCACCCCGTTGACCCGGTCGTCGTCGCTGGTCGGCACCACCAGCACGCTGCGCGGCACGCCATCGCCCAGGCCGGAGCTGACCTTGAAATAATCGACGGGCACCTCGTCCAGGCGGATCAGCCGGTCCTGCTGGGCCGCCTGCCCGACCATGCCTTCACCGATGAAAATCGACTGTTCGCGTTCTTCCTGCTCGCGGGAGAAGCCATAGGCGGCCACGCGCTTGAGGCCACCGTGCTCTTCACGCACGTACAGCGCCGCCACGGCGCTGCCCAGGTATTGCGCGCAGAACTGCAGGATATTGCGCCCCAGCAGGTTCAGCGTCAGTTGCCCGAGCAACTGCTCGGCCAGTTCGGTCTGGCCACTGCGCAGCCAGGCCTGTTGCGCCAGGCTCTGGGCGCTTTTCTGCTGGGCGGCTAGGTTGGCGCTGTAGCTCTTCGACAGGTTGAGCAGGTCGCGGCGACCGATAAAGGCCAGCAGGCCACTGATAACCACCACGAACAGCAGGTACAGGACCACGCTGAGGACCGTGGTACGGGTGACGTTCTCGTTGCGATCGACCCGCAGCTGCTGCTCCATCGCCACTGCTTCGTCGTATTCCTTGCGCATCTGGTCGGTCAGGCGTTTGCCCCGGCCGGACTGCACCGAGCGGCGATAATCGCCCTCCTGGCGACGCATCTCGATCATGCTTTTCGCGTGCAGGCCCCACTCTTCCTGCAAGGCTTCCAGGCGCTTGAAGCGATCGACCTGCTGCGGATTGTCCGCCACCAGCCCCCGCAACTCGCGCAGCTCGCTGAAGATCTGCGGCTTGGCCACTTCATACGGGTCGAGGAAATGCTCGTCGCCGGTGATCAGGAAGCCGCGCATGCCGGTTTCCAGGTCGACCGTCAGCTTGGCGGCCTGGTTGATGCTGTTGATCACCCGGTCGCTGTGCTGGACCCACTGGATCGCCGAGAGCAGATAGCTGATCAGGGACACGAAGACCACCGCGCTGAGCACGCCCACCCCCAGGGGAAGCGCGATGTTGCGGCTTAGCAGCTTGCGAAAACTCTGTTCATCAACCGAAGACGGGGAGCTCATTGAAAGGCCTTGGTGAAGTGTCAAAATCCATGGAGTTTGCCCCAAAGGGGGGCAGCGCATCTATTCTTCCGACAAGCTCGGTGGCAATTTTTCATCCTGCACTGCCCGCCCTCGATCAGACAGGTTATTCTGGCACAGCTTGTACAGAATTACTTTTTTGTACAGCTTCGGGAACTTGTCATTGCGCGTCATTTACTGATGCAAGAGACAAGCACCTTTTTCCGCTGCCGTCCTTTTTTTCCATTTTTTCGAGAGCCTTGCCATGTCCCCCACCGATTCCACCATCCTGGTCGTCGAAGACGACGCCATCGTGCGCATGCTGATTGTCGATGTGCTGGAGGAGCTGGAATTCAAGGTGCTGGAAGCCTCGGGCAGCGAAGAAGCCCTGACCCGGTTGCAGGACAGCACGCTGCAAATCGACCTGATGATGACCGACGTCGGCCTGCCCGGCATGGACGGCAAGGAACTGGCGGCCCATGCCCGCACCTTGCGCCCGGAGCTGCCGG
The DNA here is from genome assembly GCF_024610635.1 of Pseudomonas sp. T8. NCBI lineage: Bacteria > Pseudomonadati > Pseudomonadota > Gammaproteobacteria > Pseudomonadales > Pseudomonadaceae > Pseudomonas > Pseudomonas sp. T8. The sequence goes on along the minus strand of NZ_CP102374.1, from coordinate 293,544 downwards.
TGCTGTTCGCCAGCGGCTACGCGGAAAACATCGAGGTGCCCGCCGGCATGACGGTGATCGGCAAGCCCTTCTCCATCGACCAGTTGCGCGACAAGGTCCGCGCCATCCTCGGCTGAACCCCCGGTAACCCGCTCCGAGCCGACCAGCGCCTGGGCCATGGGCGCCGGGACGGCCGCGCCAGCGCCCTGCTGTGGTTTAATGGCGCCCCCGCAAACACCCCCGCTTTTTTCAGGAATACCCACCCATGAGTCCGACCGCCGCCACCAAAGTCCTGGTCATTGGTTACGTCTGGCCCGAACCCCGCTCCTCGGCGGCCAGCGGGCACCTGATGCAGATCCTCCAGGTCCTGCTCGGGCAAGGCTGGGACATCACCTTCAGCAGCCCGGCCAACCCTGGCGAGCACAAGGAAGACCTCAGCGCCCTGGGCATCCGCGAGTGCCCGATCGAACTGAACAACAGCAGTTTCGACCGCTTCATCGCCGAACTGGCGCCGGATATCGTGCTGTTCGACCAGTTCATGATGGAGGAACAGTTCGGCTGGCGCGTCGAGCAGCAGTGCCCCGGCGCCCTGCGCGTGCTGGAGACTTCCGACCTGCAGAGCCTGCGTCACGCCCGCCATCAGCGCCTCAAGGAGCGCCTGGGCGCCTGCGACGACAATGATGACTTCAGCGCCCTGTTCGCCCCCGCCGCCGAGCAGGAGTTCGCCGGCATGGCCGAGACCGACCAGGCCCGGCGCGAGATCGCCGCGCTGTACCGCTGCGACCTGAGCCTGATGATCTCCGAGTTCGAAATCGATCTGCTGGTCAAGCAATTCGGCCTGCCGCCGGCCCTGCTGCACTGGTGCCCACTGATGCCCGAGCAGATGCCGCACAGCTATGTGCCCTTCGCCGAACGGGCGCACTTCCTGAGCATCGGCAACTTCCGCCACGCGCCGAACTGGGACGCGGTGCTGTGGATGAAAAACGCCGTCTGGCCGCTGATCCGCCAGCAACTGCCGGGCGCGCAACTGCATATCTATGGCGCCTACACCCCGCCCAAGGCCGCGGCCCTGCACAACCCGGCCCAGGGTTTCCAGGTGATGAACTGGGCCGAGGATGCCTTGGAGGTCATGTCCGCCGCGCGGATCTGCCTGGCGCCGCTGCGTTTCGGCGCGGGCATCAAGGGCAAGCTGCTGGACGCTATGCTCTGTGGTACGCCGAGTGTCACCACCCCGGTCGGCGCCGAAGCCATGCACGGCGACGCGCCATGGCCAGGAGCGGTGGCCGAGTCGGCCAGCGCCATCGCCGCGGCGGCGGTGCGCCTGTATCAGGACCAGGCATTGTGGAGCGCGGCCCAGGAACAGGGTCGCCAGCTGTTGCTTGCGCGCTATCGGCAACAGGTCCACGGCCCGGCCCTGATCGAGCGCCTGCAGCACTGCCGGGCGAACCTGGCGCAACTGCGCCGCGACAACTTCACCGGCGGCATGCTGCGTCACCATCACCACAAGAGCACCCAGTACATGGCGCAGTGGATCGAGGCGAAAAACCGCCTGGCCTGAGGCTCCTGTAGCCGCTGCCGCAGGCGTCAAGAGCGCGTCCCTTCGGGGCGATCGCAGCCTTCGGCAGCGGCTACAGAAACCGAGCCGTGCCTCGATCTGTCAGCCGGCACAAACCCTGTAGCCGCTGACGGGCACCAGCGAGGCTGCGATAGGGCCGCAGGCCCTCAGCGATCTTGAGAACGCCGCGCCCGAGCGCCTGCAGGGATCTCCTGGCCAGCACTGGTGCTGGATATCCGATGGAGGCATGATCTGGCGCAACAACGATAAGAAAGCGCAGCGCCATGAGCCGATCAGCGAGAGTCACCGACCCTTCCTACGAATTGATGGACGACCACAACGGCCTGTCGATCATCTATCGCCAGCACGGCTTCCCCTGCCCCCTGGTGCGCTGGCATTTCCACAAGGAGTACGAGCTGCACCTGATCGTCGCCAGCTCCGGCAAGGTGTTCATCGGCGACTACATCGGCAACTTCTACCCCGAATCGCTGTTCCTCACCGGCCCCAACCTGCCCCACAACTGGATCAGCCAGGTGGCCGAGGACGAAGTGGTGCCCAAGCGCGACATGCTGGTGAACTTCACCGACGAGCTGTTCGAAAGCGGCTATCAGGTGTTCGCCGAACTCAAGAGCCTGACCCCGCTGCTGGAGCGCGCGCAGTGCGGCATCGAGTTCCGCTGCAAGCGCACCATCGCCCAGGCCATGGACCTGATGCAGCGCATCGCCGACTCCAGCGGCATCACCCGCCTCGGGCACTTTTTCATCCTGCTGGAACTGCTGGCGGCCTGTGACGACTACCAGTTGCTGTCCGGCGCCACCAACGTGCAACTGGCCGACGAGCACAACGTCGACCGCACCAACCGCGCGGTGGACTACATCTTCGCCCACTACGCCCGCGAGCTGCCGCTGGAAGAAGTCGCCGACTACCTGGGCATGAAACCCACCTACTTCTCCCGGGTGTTCAAGCAGGCCACCGGCCGCTGCTTCGTCGAGTTCGTCAACCGCCTGCGCATCAGCAAATCCTGTGAACTGCTGGCCGACGGCGACAAGCCGGTGACCGACGTGTGCTTCGAGTCCGGCTTCAACAACATCTCCAACTTCAACCGGCGCTTCCAGCAACTCAAGGGCATGACCCCTTCCCACTACCGGCGCCTGGCCGTGCAGCGCCTGACCGAACAGAACCTGGCCTGACCTCCCCGCCCCCTGTAGGAGCGAGCTTGCTCGCGATCAATCCAGTTAGCACCGCGGGCATCTGATCTGGCGCTATCGCGAGCAAGCTCGCTCCTACAAAAAGCCTCACCCTCAAAGACCAGAGGCCGACTTGGCAAACGCGCTCCGTTCAGCTGACGTTCAGCAAATAGCAACCATAGTCATTTGCGAATACGTATCAACATGTTACAACTTAGCTCCCTATCTATCTGCCCGCCGGTGCTGAATGCTCGTTCCATTTCTGATCATGCTGCGCGAAGGGATCGAAGCCGCGCTCATCGTTGGCATCATCGCCAGTTACCTGCAACAGACCGGGCGCGGCCAGTGGATGCCGGCCGTGTGGATCGGCGTGTTTCTCGCCGCGGCCCTGGCCCTGCTGGTGGGCGGCGGCCTGGAGCTGATGAGCGCCGAGTTTCCGCAAAAGCAGCAGGAACTCTTCGAAGGCATCGTCGGCCTGGTGGCCGTGGGCATCCTCAGTTCCATGGTGTTCTGGATGCGCAAGGTCGCGCGTTCGATCAAACACTCCCTGCAAGCCTCGCTGGACCAGGCGCTGACCGGCTCCCGGCACCAGGTCACGGCGCTGATCGCCATGGTGTTCTTCGCCGTGGCCCGCGAAGGCCTGGAAACCGTGTTCTTCCTCCTCGCCGTGTTCCAGCAGAGCCAAGGCCCGGCGGCACCGATCGGCGCCCTGCTCGGCCTGGCGCTGGCGATCGTCGCAGGCGTGCTGATCTACACCGGCAGCATGCGCCTGAACCTCGGCGCGTTCTTCCGCTGGACCGGCCTGTTCATCCTGGTGGTGGCCGCCGGCATCCTCGCCAACTCGGTGCAGGCCCTGCATGAAGCCGGGGTCTGGAACCACCTGCAGAGCGTGCTGTTCGACTTCAGCGCCAGCCTGCCGATGGACGGCCCGCTGGGCTCGGTGCTGGCCGGCATGTTCGGTTACCAGGACACCCCGACCGTCAGCACCCTGGGCGCCTACCTGCTCTACCTGCTGGTGACCCTGGTGCTGTTTTTCCTGCCCGGCGCGGCACCCGTCGCCAGCCCATCGTCTTCCGTTTCCAGCCACTAAGGCCTTTCCATGACCCAGCAAGCCTCCCCACAGCCCCCGGCACCGAGCGCCCTGCGCTGGGCGCTCGCGGGTTCCGTGATGGTGATGATCGCCGCCGGCGGGCTGTTCTATTACGCCTCGCAGCTGGCCGCCAGCAAGCGCCAGGCGCACAAGGACGAAATCACCGTGACCATCCACCCCCACAGCTGCGAGCCGAACGCCCTGAACGTGCCGGCCGGGCTGGCGAGCTTCCGTATCGTCAACCGTTCGGACCGCGCCGTGGAGTGGGAAATCCTCGACGGCGTGCTAGTGGTCGAAGAACGGGAAAACATCGCGCCGGGCCTCAGCCAGGTGATCAACGCCAGGCTGCAACCCGGCGACTACGCCATCACCTGCGGCCTGCTGAGCAACCCGCGCGGCACCCTGCATGTGACCCCGACCACCGAATCCGACGCCCAGGCCAAGGCCCGGCCGTCGATGGTCGCCTTTATCGGCCCGCTGTCGGAATTCCGGGTCTACCTGAGCAGCCAGGGCACAACCCTGATCAAGGCCGTGAGCGCCCTGGAGCAAGCCATCCAGGCCGGCGACCTGGCCCAGGCCCAGGCCTTGTACCTGCCGGCGCGCGCGGCCTACCAGCGCCTAGCCCCGGCCGCCCAGCGCCTGGGCGAGCTGGACAACAGCATCAACGCGCGCGCCGACTACTTCGAAAAACGCGAGCAGGACCCCGGCTTCGTCGGCTTCCACCGCCTCGAATACGCGCTGTTCCAGCAACGCGACCTGAGCGGCCTGGCGCCGATCGCCCAGCGCCTGCTCAGCGATGTCATCACACTCAAGCAACAACTGCTGGCCCAGTCGCTGCCACCGGAGCAACTGGTCAGCCTGGTCGCGCGCGCCCAGCGCAGCATTGCCGAGGTGCGTGCCGGCAGCGGCGAGGAAGAGCGCTACAGCCACAGCGACCTCAACGGCTTTGCCGCCAACCTGGAGACCACCCGCAAGGTCGTCGACCTGCTGCGCCCCTTGCTGGCCAAGCCCGCCGCCCCGTTGCTGGCGCAGATCGACAGCGCCCTCGGCGCCCTCGACAGCCAGTACGGCGCTTTGCGCAGCGCCGAGGGCTATGCCTCCTACGACAGTGTCGGCGCCGATCAGCGCAAGCGGATCGCCGACCAGGCCAAGGTTCTGGCCGATGCACTCGATGGAATCGATCCCGCCCTTGGCCTCTCAGGCCTGTAAGCAGAAGACGCCCGCCCGATGAACGACTCAGATCCATCCAATCCAGCTTTCTCCGCCCAACGCCGCCGTGTACTGCTGGGCATGGGCGCCGCCGGTGTCGCCCTGGCCGGCAGCAGCCTGAGCTGCCCGGCAATGGCAGCCCAGACCGGGAAAACCACCGCCCAGGTCACAGAAGCCCCGAGCAGCGACAAGACCCAGGACCGCCACGATTTCCACGGCCAGCATCAAAGCGGCATCGTCACCCCGCGCCCGGCGGCCGGCATGCTGGTGTCGTTCGACGTGCTGGCCAGTGATCGCGAAGACCTGGAGCGACTGCTGCGCACCCTCGACCAGCGCATCAAGTTCCTCATGACCGGCGGCCCGGTCCCCCAGGTCGACCCGAAACTGCCGCCGCTGGACTCGGGCATCCTCGGCCCCGTGGTGACCCCGGACAACCTGACCATCACCGTCTCGGTGGGCGCTTCGCTGTTCGATGAGCGCTTCGGCCTGGCCGCGGCCAAACCCAAGCGCCTGATACGCATGGTCGGCTTCCCCAACGATGCGCTGGAACCCGACTGCTGCCACGGCGACCTGAGCCTGCAGTTCTGCTCCAACACCGCCGACACCAATATCCACGCCCTGCGCGACATTGTGAAAAACCTGCCGGACCTGCTGCTGGTGCGCTGGAAGCAGGAAGGCAGCGTGCCGCCCCAGGCCCCGGCGCGTCCTGGCGAACCGGCGCAGAGCGCGCGCAACTTCCTGGGTTTTCGCGACGGCTCGGCCAACCCCGACTCCAACGATCGCAAGGCCATGGAGCAGATCGTCTGGGTCCAGCCCGGCAGCGACGAACCGGCCTGGGCCGCCCATGGCAGCTATCAGGCGGTGCGCATCATCCGCAACTTCGTCGAGCGCTGGGACCGCACGCCCTTGCAGGAACAAGAAAGCATCATCGGCCGGGTCAAGGCCTCGGGGGCGCCCATGGATGGCCAGCAGGAACACCAGGTGCCGGACTACCGCAAGGATCCCCACGGCCAGCTGACCAAGCTCGACGCCCATATCCGCCTGGCCAACCCGCGCACCGCCGAAACCCAGCGCAACCTGATCCTGCGCCGGCCGTTCAACTACTCCAACGGCGTGAACAAGAACGGCCAGCTGGACATGGGCCTGCTGTTCATCTGTTACCAGGCCGACCTGGAGCAAGGCTTCATCGCGGTGCAGACCCGCCTCAACGGCGAGCCCCTGGAGGAATACCTCAAGCCAGTCGGCGGCGGGTATTTCTTCACCCTGCCCGGCGTCACTGGCGAGCGCGACTTCCTCGGTCGCGGGCTGCTCGAGGCCACCCAAGCGAAAACCAGCGCCTGACCACCACTCACACCCCCACGGAAACGTCCCATGAAAAAGTCGCCCCTTGCTGTGTTGCTGACCCTTGGCTTGCTCCATGTTCCGCTGTCGGCTGTGGCCGCCACATCGCCGCTGGAACTGGTGGGGCCGATTTCCGACTACAAGATCTACGTCACCGAGCAGCTCGACGAGCTGGCCAGCCACACCCAGGCCTTCACCGACGCGGTGAAGAAAGGTGACCTGGCCACCGCCAAAAAGCTCTACGCCCCGACCCGGGTGTACTACGAGTCGATCGAGCCGATCGCCGAGCTGTTCAGCGACCTCGACGCGGCCATCGACTCGCGGGTCGACGACCACGAACAAGGCGTCGAGGCCGAGGACTTCACCGGCTTCCACCGCATCGAGTATTCGCTGTTCGCCCAGAACTCCACCCAGGGCCTGGACGCTCTGGCCGACCGCCTGAACAAGGACGTCAAGGACCTGCAGGCCCGCGTCGCCGGCCTGACCTTCCCGCCGGAGAAAGTCGTCGGCGGCGCCGCCGCCCTGCTGGAGGAAGTGGCCGCGACCAAGGTCTCAGGCGAAGAAGACCGCTACAGCCACACCGACCTCTACGACTTCCAGGGCAACATCGACGGGGCGAAGAAAATCGTCGACCTGTTCCGCCCGCAGATCGAGAAGCAGGATGCAGCCTTCGTCGCCAAGGTCGACAAGAACTTCGCCACGGTGAACAAGATCCTGGCCAGGTACAAAACCGCCGACGGCGGCTTCGAGACCTACGACAAGGTCAAGGACAACGACCGCAAGGCGTTGGTGGGCCCGGTCAACACCCTGGCCGAAGACCTCTCGACCCTGCGCGGCAAGTTGGGGCTGAACTGAGCTCCGGGTACCCGGCCCGATCTTCCGTAGGAGCGAAGCTTGCTCGCGATAGCCGCGCAGCGGCGATATTCAAATTTCACCGCGTCGTCCTGGCGAACTTATCGCGAGCAAGCTTCGCTCCTACAGACAAGCGCTGGCGTACCGATGACTTGCCCCATCACCCAGGCTGCTGATCTACCCTCACCTGCGCCGATAACCCTGGGCGGCGGCGCGTTTTAGCGATAACGTCCCGCGCACTCCTGACTTTCATGGAAGATTTTGCATGTCCACCCCAACGGCCCAACCGCCGCAGACCGCCGCCCCGTTCAAACTCTTGCCGCTGATGCTCGCCTACATGGCCTGCACCATGTCGATGATGGCCTTCGTCTCGCTGATCGGCCCGATCGTCCGTGTGCTCGGCCTGGCCACCTGGCAGGCCGGCGCGGCGGTGACCGTGTCCGGGGTGATCTGGATGCTCCTGGCGCGGCCCTGGGGCCAGGCCAGCGACCGCTTCGGGCGCCGTCGAGTGCTGTTGCTCGGCACGGCCGGCTTCACCCTCGCCTACTGGGCGCTGTGCCTGTTTATCGATGTCTCGCTGCACCTGCTGCCGGGCATGTGGCTGGCCTTTATCGGCCTGATGCTCGGGCGCGGCCTGATCGGGGTGTTCTACGCGGCCATCCCGGTGGGCGGCTTTGCCCTGATCGCCGACAACGTCGAGCCCGAGCATCGGGCCCGCGCCATGGCCACCCTCGGTGCCGCCAATGCCGTCGGCCTGGTGCTGGGCCCGGCCGTGGCCGCGCTGCTCGCCCGGGTCAGCCTGAGCCTGCCGCTGTACGCCATGGCCGTGCTGCCGCTGGCGGCGTTCCTGGTGCTGCTGTACAAGCTGCCGCGCCAGGAACTGCACCTCAAGCAGGCGCCGCGCTCGGTACGCCTGAGCGACCCGCGGCTGCGCCGACCCATGGCGGTGGCCTTCGTCGCCATGCTTTGCGTGTCCATCGCGCAGATCACCGTGAGCTTCTACGCCCTCGACCGCCTGGGCCTGGACAGCGCCGACGCCGCCCAGGCCGCCGGTATCGCCCTGGCCATGGTCGGCGTGGCGCTGATCTGCTCGCAACTGGTGGTGCGCAAACTCGAATGGCCACCGCTGCAGATGATCCGCGCCGGCGCGCTGCTGGCCGCCAGTGGCTTTGCCGGCTGCATGCTGGTGGAAAATGCCTGGGGGCTGTGGCTGGGCTTTTTTGTCTCGGCGGCGGGCATGGGCGCGATCTTCCCGTCCTTCTCCGCCCTGGCGGCCAACGCGGTGGACACCTCCGAACAAGGCGCCACCGCCGGTTCGATTGGCGCGGCCCAGGGGTTCGGCGTGGTGATCGGCCCGTTGGCCGGCTCGCTGATCTACGCCGTCGAACCGCGCCTGCCCTACCTGATTGCCACGCTGTTGCTGCTGTTGGTGGCGAGCTGGCCGGCGGCGAAAAGCCCCATCTGATCGAGCGCCGATACCGCTGTAGCCGCTGCCGCAGGCTGCGTACCTCCCGAAGGGGCGCGGCGATCTCGAGACCGATGAAGGCCCTGCGGGCCTTGTCGCAGCCTCGCGGGCTCGGCAGCGGCTACAGGGATCGGGGCCTGGCTCCGTGTAGCCGCTGCCGCAGGTTGCGATAAGCCCCGCAGGGGCTTCAGGGCCAGCAAGAACGACCCCATCGTGGATCGTTCGCCGCGGACCTCAGAGGATGCGGTAGAGCAACCGCTCGATCCGCACCCGGCTGACCCGGCGCAGGAACTTGCCGACCGCCGCCGGGTAGTCCACCAGGGTTTCCAGGCGCTGGAAGTGCTCGATGCGCTGGGTGTGGCGGAAGATCGTTTCCAGCTCCTGGCGCCGCGGCTCCAGCAACTCGCCCTTGGGGTCGTCGAGCAGCAAGGCGTTTTCCAGGTCGAGGCGGAAGGCCCGCGGGTTGAGGTTGTTGCCGGTGAGCAGGGTGTAGCGCTGGTCCACCCACATGCCCTTGAGGTGGTAGGTATTGTCGCCGTCGCGCCACAGGTGCAGGTTCAGGCGGCCGCTGTCGATGGCCTTCTGATGCCGCTTGGCGAAGCGCCGCAGGCTGATCTCGTACAGATAAGGCAGCGCGGCGATGACCTTGAACGGCTCGCTCGGCGGAATGTAGAAGTCGTTGGCGGTCTTGTCGCCGACGATAATGTCGATCTTCACCCCGCGCGCCAGGGCGCGATTGATTTCCCGGGTCACCGCCAGCGGCAGGTTGAAGTACGGCGTGCAGATGGTCAGTTGCTGCTGGGCGCTGGCGATCAGTTCGCAGATGACCCGGCTCAGCGGGTTGTTCTTGCCCACCCCGAGCAGCGGGCTGACCGACAGTGTGTCCTTGAGCACCCCACCGGCACTGGTGTCGTAGGCCGCGTGCTTGAGGCGGCTGCGCAGGTCGCCGATGTCGTTGCGCAGGCTGCGGGTGGTCGGCAGGTTCGGCAGGTCCAGGCGATGCACCGCCCGCGACGCCACCAGGCCATGCTGGACCAGGTGCTGCATGGAGTCGGCCAGCTCGCGGTTGTGCAGCAGGTGGTAGCGGTCGAAGCGGTACTTGTCGAACTTGTGCAGGTACACGTTGTTCAGGCTGGCGCCGCTGTAGATCACGCAATCGTCGATCACGAAACCCTTCAGGTGCAGCACGCCGAACAGCTCGCGGGTCTGCACCGGCACGCCGTACACCGGCACCTCACTGGCGTGGGTACGGGTCATTTCCTGGTACCAGGCCGAGTTGCCCGGCTGCTTGCCGGCGCCGATCAGCCCGCGCTGGGCGCGCAGCCAGTCGACCACGACCACCACGTCCAGCTCCGGGCGCGCGGCCTTGGCGGCGTGCAAGGCATCGAGAATTTCCTGGCCGGCCTCGTCCTGTTGCAGGTACAGCGCGACGATATAGATGCGCCGGGTGGCCTGGGCGATTTTCTCCAGCAGGCAACGGCGGAATTCGGCGGCGCCATTGAGGATGGTCAGGTCATCGGCAGCCAGCGGGAAGCTGCGCAATTTGGGCAGCAGGGAACGTTTGAAAAGCGACGGCATAGGGCTCGCAGAAGGTCGAATCCAAAAGAGCGCAAGAGCTTACACCAAGGTGCCGGTTCGGGTCTTGCGGGTCGCTGTGAAGATTTGTCGCCTGTCCTTCGTCCCCGCCGCACAACCGCTCGCAACGGGATAAGCGACGACAATAATTTCGCGTGTGGAAAAATAACTTATTGACCAAGGAGAACGATCGTTCTACTGTGCGCCACATGAACGAAATCACTAGCAACGACACACGCGACATCATTCTGGATGTCACCGAAAAGTTGATCTACAAAAGTGGCATCGCCGCCACTGGCATGGATCTTCTGGTGAAGACCGCCGGCGTCTCCAGAAAAAGCATCTACCGCTACTTCACCACCAAGGACGAGCTGGTGGTGGCCGCCCTGCAGCGCCGCGACCTGCGCTGGATGCACTGGTTCACCCGCGAGGTGGGCAAGGCCCCGACGCCGGCCGCGCGCCTGCTCAACCTGTTCACGGTGCTGGGCGACTGGTTCGCCTCGGAGGACTTTCGCGGCTGCGCCTTCATCAATACCAGCGGCGAGACCGGCGACCCGCAGGACCCGGTACGGGTGGTGGCCAGGGAACACAAACAGAAACTGCTCGACTACGTGCTCGAGCTCTGCAAGGCACACATTGCTGAAAAACACGGCACCGAGGATCCGGAGGAGCAAGCCAGGCAGCTGCTGATCCTGATCGACGGCGCCATTACCGTTGCACTTGTGATGGGTGATCGCAGTGCCGCCGATAATGCGCAATGCATGGCGCGAAAGTTATTGGACCTGTAATCGTTTAAAACAAGTTCGACACCCTGCTGAACCTCAACTTTCATTGGAGACTTTACATGTCATCTAACGCTGAAGTTCGTCCGCCACTTCCCCCTTTCACCCGCGAATCGGCCATTGAAAAGATCCGCCTGGCCGAAGACGGTTGGAACTCCCGCGACCCGCAGCGAGTGTCCCTGGCCTACACCCTGGACACCCAATGGCGTAACCGCGCCGAGTTCGCCCACAACCGCGAAGAAGCCAAGGGCTTTTTGACCCGCAAATGGGCCAAGGAACTGGACTACCGCCTGATCAAGGAACTCTGGGCCTTTACCGACAACCGCATCGCCGTGCGTTATGCCTACGAATGGCACGACGACTCGGGCAACTGGTTCCGTTCCTACGGCAACGAGAACTGGGAGTTCGACGAGCACGGCCTGATGTCCAACCGCTACGCCTGCATCAACGACATGCCGATCAAGGAAAGCGAGCGCAAGTTCCACTGGCCGCTGGGCCGGCGCCCGGATGACCATCCGGGGCTGTCCGAACTGGGCCTGTAACCCGCTTCTGTAGGAGCGGCCGGTCGACGCTCGATTGCGCGCGATACTGGCGACGCGGTGTGTCCGCTAAACCGCTATCGCGAGCAAGCTTCGCTCCTACAGTCCACCTCAAGCCGCGGCATCCTCGCGCTTTAGCGCCGCCTTGGCTTCCAGCTCGCGCACCAGTGGCAATACGCGCTTGCCGAAGTACTCCACCTCTTCCTGGAAATGCAGGAACCCCGCCAGCACCAGGTCCACGCCCACCGCCTTCAAGGCGACGATGCGCTCGGCGATTTGCTGTGGCGTGCCGATCAGGTTGGTCTTGAACCCGTCGTTGTACTGCACCAGGTCCTCGAAGGTGGACTTGGCCCAGTTGCCCTCGCCTTCCGGCGACGCCTTGCCCGCCTGTTTCGCCGCATCGCCAAAGGCATTCACCGCTTCCGGGTCGGCCTGGTCGATGATCTCGGCCAGCACCGCGCGCGCTTCTTCCTCGGTGTCGCGGGCAATCACGAAGGCATTGACCCCGACCTTCACCGAATGATGGTTCGCCGCGGCCTTGGCGCGAATGTCGTCGACCTGGGCCTTGATACCTTCCGGCGTGTTGCCGTTGGTGAAATACCAATCGGACACCCGCGCGGCCATGTCCCGCGCGGCTCGGGAGCTGCCGCCCTGGAACACTTCCGGCTGGCCCAGCGGCTTGGGCTTGAGGCTGTAGTTGTCGAAGCGATAGAAGTCGCCGCGGAAGCTGAAGTTGTCCTGGCTCCAGATGCCCTTGAGGGAACGGATGAATTCTTCGGAACGCCGATAACGCTCGTCGTGCTCCAGCCAGTGTTCGCCGATGGCCTGGAATTCGCCCTTGAACCAGCCGCTGACGATGTTCACCGCGATCCGGCCATGGGTCAGTTGGTCGATGGTCGCCAGCTGCTTGGCCGCCAACGCCGGCTGCCAGGGGCCGGGCAGGATCGCGGCGATCACCTTGAGCTTCTCGGTGGCGGCCAGCAGCGCATGGCTGAACGCCACGGACTCATGCTGGAACTCGGCGCCATAGCCGGCGGTGAAGCGGATCTGGGTCAGGGCGTATTCGAACCCGGCGGCCTCGGCCAGCTGCGCCAGCTTGCGGTTGTAGTCGATGCCCCAGTGGGTGCGCTGCTCGATCTTGCTGACCACCAGCCCACCGCTGACGTTCGGCACCCAGTAGGCAAATTTCACGGCTTGCTGACTCATTGGCTTGTCCTCGCGACTGAAGTGTCCGGGGAATAGAGCAGCAACCGTGCCAGCCACAAAACGCCAGAAGACACTCGCCCTGTAGCCGCTGCCGCAGGCTGCGCAAAGGCCCTAAGGGCCTTCCTGCGTCGGCAAAAGCGGCGTCTGCTGCGCAGCCGATCGCAGCCTGCGGCAGCGGCTACAGGTAGACCGTCGTCTCCTCCATCAACAGGTCGATTTGTTGATGCGCTGTTGGCTGGGCAACAGTTGCCGGCGAGCCTTCCTGCGCCCGGCCCGCTGATTACGGCTACCCGCCTCCCGGCACGGACCGTGCAATCCGCTCCGCAGAAGTCACGCTTTTCACTGCCGAGCCAATTTATTGCTGAGAAGGAGCTGTGCCCATGACCGAACACCAGGTGATCAACCCATTGTCCGTAGGCGTCGACTACGAAGCCCTGGCCGGGCGCTTCCGGCCGATCTTCAGCCGGATCGCCGCCGGCGCGGTGGCCCGCGAGCAATCGCGCAGCCTGCCGTACGAGGCGATCCTGTGGCTCAAGGAAGCCGGCTTTGGCGCAGTGCGGGTGCCCGTGGAATACGGTGGCGGCGGCGCCTCCCTACCGCAGTTGTTCCAACTGCTGATCGAGTTGGCCGAGGCCGACTCCAACGTGCCGCAAGCCTTGCGCGGGCACTTCGCCTTTGCCGAGGACCGGCTCAACGCCGCCCCGGGGCCGGCGCGGGACCTGTGGTTCAAGCGTTTCGTCGACGGCGACATCGTCGGCTGCGCCTGGACCGAGATCGGCAACGTGGCCATCGGCGACGTGATCACCCGGGTCTCGCCGGATGGCGACAAATGGCGGCTCAACGGCGAGAAGTTCTACAGCACCGGGAGCATTTTCTCCGACTGGATCGATGTCTACGCCCGCCGCAGCGACACCGGTGGCGACGTGATCGCCGCCGTGCGCACCCGCCAGCCGGGCATCGTGCAGAGCGACGACTGGGACGGCTTCGGCCAGCGCACCACCGGCAGCGGCACCGCGCATTTTGTCGATGCCGAAGTGGAAGCCGAGAACCTTATCGACTTCGCCACCCGCTTCAAATACCAGACGGCCTTCTACCAGTTGGTGCTGCTGGCGACGCTGGCGGGCATCGGCCGCGCCGCCCTGCGCGATGTGGCCCACGAGGTGCGCACCCGCAAGCGCATCTACAGCCACGGCAACGCGCCACGGGTCAGCGAGGATGCCCAGGTGCAGCAGGTGGTCGGCGAGATCTCGGCCCTGGTGTACGCCGCCGAGGCCAGCGCGGTGCGCGCGGCGGAGCCGGCGCAGCAGGCCTACCTGGCGCGTTTTGCCGGTAATGACGAGGCGGAACGGGCGGCCAATGTCGCGGCGGAAATCCAGTCGGCCACGGCCCAGGTGGTGGTCACCGAGCTGATCCAGCGCGCCACCAGCGAACTGTTCAATGCCCTCGGCGCTTCGGACATCCGTCAAGGCAAGGCCCTCGACCGCCACTGGCGCAACGCCCGCACCGTGTCGTCGCACAACCCGGTGATCTACAAGGCGCGCATCGTCGGCGACTGGGCGATCAATGGCAGCGAACCACCGTTCGTGTGGCAGATCGGCAACGGCCCCGAACGCCAATAACAGCCTCTCAGGCTCTCCTGTAGGAGCGGCCGGTCGACGCTCGATTGCCCGCGATGGCGTCAGTGGCCGCGCCGCTATCCTTAAAGAATTGTGGCGTTTATAAGGGCCTCATCGCGGGCAAGCCTCGCTCCTACAAGTATGGGGCGGTCGCAGGCATCCGAGGTTATGGGTAAGATACCGACCCTTCGCGCAGCTTTTCTGCGCCCCGCCGAAATAAGTCGATCCCATGCCTTTCGAACTCAGCGTAGATTTGACCACCCTCGCCATTCTTGCCCTCGTTGCCTTCATTGCCGGCTTTATCGATGCCATCGCCGGCGGTGGCGGTCTGCTCACCACACCGGCGCTGCTTACCGCCGGCCTGCCGCCGCACCTGGTGCTGGGCACCAACAAACTGAGTTCGACCTTTGGCTCGGCCACCGCCAGCTTCACCTTCTACCGGCGCAAGCTGTTCCACCCGCGGCAATGGACCCACGCCATCGTCGGCACCCTGGTGGGCGCGCTGACCGGCGCGGTGGTGGCCCATTACCTGCCGGCCGAATGGCTGAACAAGATGCTGCCGGTGATCGTCTTCGCCTGTGGCGTGTACCTGCTGTTCGGCGGCACGCCAAAAGCGCCGCTGGACAGCGAGGCGCCGATCAAGAAAAAGTGGCAATCGACCCAGGGCTTCAGCCTCGGTTTCTACGACGGCGTGGCCGGCCCCGGCACGGGCGCCTTCTGGACCGTCAGCAGCCTGCTGCTCTACCCCATCGACCTGGTCAAGGCCAGCGGCGTGGCGCGCAGCATGAACTTCGTCAGCAACGCCGCGGCGCTGTCGATCTTCATTTTCTCGGGCCAGGTGGATTGGGCCATCGGCCTGAGCATGGGCCTGTCGTTGATGGTCGGCGCCTTCTTCGGCGCCCGCACCGCCATCAGCGGCGGCGCTAAATTCATTCGCCCGGTGTTCATCACCGTGGTCCTGGGCCTGACCGTGCGCCTGGCCTGGCAGCACTGGTTCAGCGCCGTCTGACCTCCTGAAACGACAGCGGGCGAACCCAATGGATTCGCCCGCCCCGTTTTCTTCCAGCTTCCTTCCAGCCGGCGCTCAACCCGGCAGTACAGGCTCCGCCAACCCCAGGCGCCGGGCCACATACAGATCGATCAGGTAGCGGGCAATCGAGCGCGACGCCGGCAGCGGCGGCAGCGCATGCACGTTGAACCACTGCGCATCCTCGATCTCGTCTTCCTGCGGCACAATCTCGCCGCCGGCGTACTCGGCATGAAACCCCAGCATCATCGAATGCGGGAACGGCCAGCACTGGCTGCCGATGTACTGGATATTCTTGACCTCGATCTGCACCTCCTCGCGCACCTCGCGCACCAGGCAGTCCTCGGCCGACTCGCCCGGCTCGGCGAACCCGGCCAGGGTGCTGTAGACCCCGGGGACAAAGCGCGGCGAACGGGCCAGCAGCACCTCGTCGCCACGGGTGATCAGCACGATCATGCTCGGCGAGATCCGTGGGTAGCTGCGCAGGTCGCATGGCTCGCAGTACATCGCCCGCTCGCGCATCACCTGGGTCATGGGCTGGCCGCAGTTGCCGCAGAAGCGGTGCTCGCGGGCCCAGGTGCCGATCTGCGCGGCATAGCCCAGGACTTTGTACAGGGTGTGGTCGCCGTCGAGCATGAACGCCCGCAGGCCTTTCCAGTTGCATCCCGGCACCTCGGAAACGCTCTTGAGTTCCAGCAGGTAGACCGGCTCGCCATCCAGGTGGCCGATGCCGTGCTCGGCGAGGATCGGCAGGTCCTGGCGCTTGAGCCATTCGCGAGGGAACAGCGCGCCGTTGTCGTCGAACAGAAAGCCCTGCGGGCCGCGGGCCACGGCCCAGCCGCCGGGAAGGTCGATATCCAGTACTGCGGTGGTCCAGCGTGAAGTCATGTTCAATCAATCCAGAAATTCAGGTTTCTGTTTGCTCATATGGGCGGCCATGGCCACGCGCAGGTCGGTGGATTGCAGCATGGCGGCGTTCCAGGTAGCGATGTATTCCAGGCCGTCGTCGATGCGATGGTCGCGCATGTAGCTGATCATTTCCTTGGTGCCGCTGACGGCGATCGGCGACTTGCTGGCGATTTCCCAGGCAATGCTCATCACGCCGTCGAGCAGGCTTTCGCTGTCGGCGTAGGTGCGATTGACCAGGCCGATGCTGCGCGCTTCCTCGGCGCCGAAGGTGCGTCCAGTGTAAGCCAGTTCGCGCAGCATGCCGTCACCGATGATACGCGGCAAACGTTGCAAAGTGCCGACATCGGCGGCCATGCCGATATCGATTTCCTTGATCGAGAATTGCGCGTCCGCGGCGGCGTAGCGCATGTCGCAAGCGGCGATCAGGTCGATGGCGCCGCCCAGGCAGTAACCCTGGATCGCCGCCAGCACCGGCTTGCGGCAGTTGTCGACGGCATTGAAAGACGCCTGCAGCTGCAGGATCTTGCGCCGCAGCAGGCGCGCGTTGCGCCCGACGTCCTTGCCCAGTTCGTTGGCCACCCCGGCCAGCATCATCAGGTCGATGCCGGAGGAAAAGTGCTTGCCGGCGCCGCTCAACACCACCACGCGGACCGCGTCGGTGTCGTCGATCCAGCGGAAGATCTCGACGATCTCGCTCCAGAACGCGGCGTTCATCGAGTTGATCTTTTCCGGACGATTGATCTGCACATGGGCGATGTTGTCAGCAAGTTCGACGCGAAAGGCTTGATATTCGGACATGGGCAGCATTCCTTACCGGGCAAAAAAATGAGGCCCGAACTATAGCAAGGGCCCGTGCCGCGCAGTAAGGCAGCGCATCGGCCAAAACCGGGACTGGCAACACTGCGGCCCCTGTAGGAGCGAGCTTGCTCGCGATAGAGCGCGTAGCGCTCAATTCCTGACCCGCGCGTACTCACAGGTTAAACGGGTGATCTTCAAGGCGAGCGCTTTGCGCTCATCGCGAGCAAGCTCGCTCCTACAGGAAGGTTGCGGGCAATGGGATTGCGCGATCACGGGATTTTGTGGGCCCAGAACGCCGCGGTTTCGTAAGGCACGCTGACCACGCATTTGCCCCGCAGCTCGGGCTCTTCGGCGATCAGGGCGGCGATCTGCCGGTCGACCTGCGCCCGCTCCGCATCCGGCAAGGCGGCAATGAAACTGGTGGAGCGCACCCGATCGAAAATCACATTCTCCGGCGCGCCGCTGTGGCTGTTGCTGAAATGCTGCTCCTGCAAGGGCGTGAACCGTGGATGGGGAAAGGCCTGGCGCCAGGCTCCGGTGTAATAGCGCGGCGTATCGCCTTGCAGGGCGTTGACGATCCGGTCCAGGCGTTGCACCCACGGCACCCGCGCATCGCGCAGGTTCCACACCAGGCCCAGGCGGCCGCCCGGCTTGAGCACCCGGGCGATTTCGTTCAACGCCTCATGGCTGGCGAACCAGTGGAAGGCCTGGGCGCAGACCACCGCGTCCACCGACTCGTCGGCCAGCGGAATAGAAGTGGCGGAGCCGCTCAGGGCTTCGGCCCGGGGATGGCTGGCGGCGAGTTTGGTGAGCATTTGCGCCACTGGCTCCACGGCAATCACCCGCGCCCCGGTGGCTAATAGACGCCCGGTGAACTTGCCGGTGCCGGCGCCGAGATCGACCACCACCTGGCCGGCCTGCAAGCCCAGGCGGGCGCGCAGCCACTGGTCCAGCGCCGGCGGGTAATCCGGGCGGCCACGCACATAGGTGTCGGCCGCGCCCTTGTAGCCGTCGGCGGCAGCGTGATGGATCGAAGGTTGCGGGTCTTTCATCGGTCGCCTCCAGGTCATTGGCCAATGCTGCCCAGCATAGCCCCGCCCAGGCGACTGACGGCATGAAAAATCTGTCAGTTTGGGCGGCGCGGCCAGGACGATGGACCTTTAATGGGGGGACCGCTATCCGAATGGAGACTGCGCGATGAACCTCCCTCCCCTCGTCTTCGGCGCCCCGCTGCTGCTCGCCGGCAGCCTGCTGGCGAGCGTGCTGGCGGCCGCCCCCAATTGCCCGGACGGCCAGGTCTGGGACAGCAGGAACCAGCGCTGCGTCAGCCAGCGCACCACCCGATTGCCGGACGCCGAGCGCGGCGACTACACCAATCGCCTGGCCCAACAGGGCCGCGACGAAGCGGCCATTGTGGCTGGCAACCAGGCCTGACGTCAGGCAGCGCCCACGCCCTGACCGGCGGAGCGGTGCCATGGACCGGGCGCGCTATGCTCTCGGAGAATGGACTGATCGTTCAACCTCAGGGAGCTTGCACATGCCTACGACCAAAACCTCCAGCAGCCGTCGCTCACGCAAGGCGCTGCTGGTCATCGACGTACAGAACGACTTCATCCCCGGCGGCGCGCTGGCGGTGCCGGGGGGCGACCAGATCGTGCCCTTGATCAATCGTCTGGGCGGCCACTTCAAGCAGGTGGTGATCGCCCAGGACTGGCACCCGGCCGGGCATATCTCGTTCGCCTCCAGCCACGAAGGCCACGCGCCGAACGACATCATCCAGCTGCCCTATGGCCCGCAGGTGCTCTGGCCGGACCATTGCGTGCAGGCCAGCCGTGGCGCCGAACTGCACCCGAAACTCAACCTGCCCCATGCCCAGCTGATCCTGCGCAAGGGTTGCAATCCGGATATCGACAGTTACTCGGCCTTCGTCGAGGCGGACCGCAGCACCACGACCGGCCTGGCCGGCTACCTGAGCCAGCGCGGCATCGACACGGTGTATCTGGTGGGGCTGGCCCTGGACTACTGCGTGGCCTGGTCGGCGCTGGATGCGCGGGCGGCGGGCTTCAATACCTTCGTGATCGTCGATGCCTGCCGGGCCATCGACATGGACGGCTCGCTGGACAAGGCCACCCGGCAGATGCGCGCGGCAGGCGTGAACCTGATCAAGGCCAGCGAGCTACAGCCGACCGCGCTGTGCTGATGCAGCCTCTTCCATAACGCCGACTGCCGGGCCTTCCCGTCGCTGGGAATGCCCGGCATGGCTCAGGCCGGCGTCGGCAGCCACAGGCGGAAACGCGCACCGCCCAGCGGCGAGGCCTCGACGGTCAGGGTCCCGCCCTGGGCTTCCAGGGCCCGGCGGCTGATCGCCAGGCCGAGGCCGAAGCCGCCGGTGGCGCGATCGCGGCTGCGGTCCAGGCGGTAGAAAGGCTCGAACACCCGCTCGCGCTCATCGTCGGGAATGCCGATGCCATCGTCGTCGACCCAGATTTCACAGCCGCTGTCGCTGACCTGCACCCCGACCTTGATGCGCTTTTCGCAATAACGCATGGCGTTGCGCAGCAGGTTCTGGATCGCCCGGGCGGTCAGCCGCGGATCGAGGGTGAAACGCTCCAGGCTGCCGAGCAGCAACACATCGATGACGATGTCCGGGGATTCCAGCTCGTCGTCGACGCTGCCGAGGATGCTGTCGATGAACTCGTCCAGCGACACCTCGACCTGCTCCGGCAACTGCGCCGGGATCTGCAACCGGCTGTAGGACAGCAGCTCGAGCACCAGTTCGTCGAGCTCGCGGATATGCGCCACCAGCCCTTGCAGGCGCTCGCGGCTGGTCGCCGGCAGGTCGTCGGACAGCGCCAGGGCCAGGCCGAAGTCGAGCCGGGTCAAGGGCGTGCGCAGCTCGTGGGACACCGCGTTGAGCAGGTCGCGTTGCTGGTTGAGCAGGTTTTCGATGTCGCCGGCCATGGTGTCGAAGACATTGGCCAGGCTGCCGATGTTGGAGCTCGAGGGGATCTGCGTGCGCTCGCTCAAGTGGCCCTTGCCGAAGCGCTCGGCGGCGTGTTTCAGGCGTTCCAGGTCGCGCCAGTGCGGCCGCAGCCAGAGCAACAGGCAGGCAAGCATGGTCGCGCCGATCAGCACGTTGATGCTCCAGTACAGCAGGCTGACGTCGATCGGGTCCGGCGGCACCACCATCTGCACCGCCATCTGCTCGTCCAGCGGCGCCACCGCGAGGGTGCGCCAGCCCCAGTCGCCGACCCGCACCACGTTCTCGCCGCGTTGCAGGCGTTCGCGCTCGTACAGGGTGAAATCGGCATCGTCGTTGCGGGTCAGGACGATGTGCAGCGGCTGGAACTCCTGGTCCATTTCCGCGGCCAGGGCCGGCCACTGCTCTGCGGGTACGCCGCGAAACTGTTTGACGATCAGGCTTTGCAGGCCCCGGGAATAGTCCAGGTTGTAGGTGATGAAACGCTCGTGGAAGACCTTCACCACCAGCTCCGGGACCAGGTAGATCGCCGCGCTGAACGAGACGATGGTCACCAGGTACAGCCGAATCAGGATTCTCAGCATCGACTCAGCATTCCCATTCGGAACGGCTGAACAGGTAGCCCTTGCCCCATACGGTCTTGATCTTGCGCGCCTCGCCGGCGTGGTCGTCGAACTTGCGCCGCAGCTTGGAAATCGCCACGTCCACCGAGCGGTCGGTGCCGTTGAACTCGATGCCCCGCAGGCGTTGCAGGATCTGGTCGCGGCTCAGCACCTCGCCGGCATGCCGGGCCAGCACCACCAGCAGGTTGTACTCGCCGCTGGACAGTTCCACCAATTGATCGCGCCAGCTCACGGTGCGCTCCGACAGGTCGATGCACAGGTTACCCATGAGGATCCGGTCGCTGGCGGTCTGCGGCTCGCCGAGGCTGCTGCGGCGCAACAGGGTACGCACCCGCGCCAGCAGCACGCGCGGCTCGCACGGTTTTGTCACATAATCGTCGGCGCCCATTTCCAGACCCAGCACCTGATCGTGGCTATCATCACGGGCGGTCAGCATCAGGATCGGCAGCGACGCCGAGTCGGCCCGCAGCAGGCGGCAGACCTGCAGGCCGTCCAGGCCCGGCAGCATCAGGTCGAGAATCACCAGGTCCGGCGGATTGACCCGCGCCCGTTCACGCACCTGGTCGCCGCGGCTGATGACATTGACCTGATAGCCGTTGCGCTCCAGGTAACTGGCGATCAGTTCAGAGAGCGCGGGGTCGTCTTCGACCAGAAGAATGTTGGGCATGGGAATGAGCGTCTTTGAGTGAAGAAAAACACAGCGACAACGTTCCTTGGAGTGTTCCCTGGAAAGCCGTCGCCCGATCAGCGAGGCACAAAGGATATACAACCTCGCGCGCGCCCGAGCATTCGCTTCACACTTTTTCACACAGCACCTACACAGCTTCACAGCGGTTCTTGCGGCTTGCCCTTAGCATGCCGCAGTCATCATTGGGGTATCAGCATGTCGAAAAACCTGTTTGCGCCGTTCTGCCTGTTGTTGCTGGCAGCCGCGCTGAGCGCTTGTGACAAGGCCTCCACCGCCGAGGAACAGGCGCCGTTGGCCAAGGTCCGGATCGAAACCATCGAAACTCGCCCGCTGTCGATCAGCAGCGAACTGAGCGGGCGCATCGCCGCGCCGCGCATCGCCGAGGTCCGTGCGCGGGTGGCCGGCGTGGTGCTGCAACGGACCTTCCGCGAAGGCACCGACGTCAAGCAGGGCGACGTACTGTTTCGCATTGACCCGGCACCGTTCAAGGCCGACCTCGACAGCGCCCTGGCCAGCCTGCGCAAGGCCGAGGCCAATGCCTTCCAGGCGCGGCTGCAGGAGCAGCGCTACGCCCAGTTGATCGAAGACAAGGCCATCAGCGCCCAGGAATACGACAACGCCCGGGCCAACGCGCGCCAGACCGCCGCCGAGGTGGCGGCCAACCAGGCCGCCGTGCAGCGCGCCCGGCTGAACCTGGGCTACGCCACCGTCACCGCACCGATCTCCGGGCGCGTCGGCCGCGCCCTGGTCACCGAGGGCGCGCTGGTGGGCCAGAACGAAACCACGCCGCTGGCGCTGATCCAGCAACTGGACCCGATCCACGCCGACCTCACCCAGTCGACCCGCGAGCTCAACGACCTGCGCCGGGCCTTCCGCGCCGGCCAGTTGCAGCAGGTCGGCCAGGACCAGGCCAAGGCCACGCTGATCCAGGACGACGGCAGCCTCTACCCGCTGCCGGGCAAGCTGCTGTTCGCCGACATCAGCGTCGACCCGAGCACCGGCCAGATCATCCTGCGCAGCGAGTTCCCCAACCCGGACCTCGACCTGCTGCCCGGCAGCTTCATTCGCGTGCGCCTGGAGCAGGCGGTGAACCGCCAGGGCATCAGCGTGCCGCAGCGCGCCATCCAGCGCGACAGCGCCGGCATCGCCCAGGTGCTGCTGGTGGATGCCGAGCAGCGGGTGGTGCAGCGCCCGGTGCAACTGGGCGCCGCGCAAAAGGACCGCTGGATCGTCAGCGACGGCCTCCAGGCCGGCGACCGTATCGTCGTCGAGGGCCTGCAGCACGCCCGTCCGGGCGAAAAGGTGCAGATCGACGACAGCCCTCTTCCCCTTGCCCAGACCACTGGACAGTAGGTAGGAACCCTCATGCCGCAATTCTTTATCGACCGTCCGGTGTTCGCCTGGGTGGTCGCCCTGTTTATCCTGCTGGCCGGCGCCCTCTCCATCCCGCAGTTGCCGGTGGCGCAGTACCCCGACGTCGCCCCGCCGAGCATCGAGATCTACGCCGTGTACCCGGGCGCCTCGGCGCAGACCGTGGACGAAAGCGTGGTCAGCCTGATCGAGGAAGAGCTCAACGGCGCCGATCACCTGCTGTATTTCTCGTCCCAGAGCAGCCTGGGCAGTGCCACCATCACTGCCACCTTCCAGCCGGGCACCAACCCGGAAATGGCCCAGGTCGACGTGCAGAACCGCCTCAAGGTGGTGGAGCCGCGCCTGCCGCAAGCGGTGACCCAGCAAGGCTTGCAGGTGGAAAAGGTCTCGGCCGGCTTCCTGCTGCTGATCACCCTCACCTCCAACGATGGCAAGCTCGACGACACCGCGCTCAGCGACTACCTGGCGCGTAACGTGATGAACGAGATCCGCCGCCTGGACGGGGTCGGCAAGGCCCAGCTGTACGGCGCCGAGCGCGCCATGCGGGTGTGGATCGACCCGCAGAAGCTGATCGGCTTCAACCTGACCCCGGCCGACGTCAACGCGGCGATCGTCGCGCAGAACGCCCAGGTCTCGGCCGGCAGCATCGGCGACCTGCCGGGCAGTTCGAGCCAGGAAATCACCGCCACGGTGCTGGTCAAGGGCCAGCTGTCGACCCCGGAAGAGTTCGCCGACATCGTCCTGCGAGCCAATCCGGACGGCTCCACCGTGCGCGTCGGCGATGTCGCCCGGGTGGAAGTCGGCAGCCAGGAATACCAGTTCTCCACCCGCCTCAACGGCAAGCCTTCCACCGCGGTCGGCGTGCAGCTGTCGCCGGGGGCCAATGCCCTGAACACCGCGACCCTGATCCGGGCGAAGATGGACGAGCTGTCGCGCTACTTCCCGGCCGGCGTGGAATACAAGATCCCCTACGACACCTCGCCCTTCGTCAAGGTCTCGATCACCAAGGTGATCTACACCCTGGGCGAAGCCATGCTGCTGGTGTTCGCGGTGATGTTCCTGTTCCTGCAGAACATCCGCTACACGCTGATCCCGACTCTGGTGGTACCGGTGGCGCTGATGGGCACCTTCGCCACCATGCTGGCGCTGGGTTTCTCGATCAACGTGCTGACCATGTTCGGCATGGTCCTGGCCATCGGCATCCTGGTGGACGACGCCATCGTGGTGGTGGAGAACGTCGAGCGGATCATGGTCAGCGAGGGCCTGTCGCCCCGGGAGGCGACGCGCAAGGCGATGCAGCAGATCACCGGCGCCATCATCGGCATCACCCTGGTGCTGGTGGCGGTGTTCCTGCCGATGGCCTTCATGCCAGGTTCGGTGGGCGTCATCTACCAGCAGTTCTCGCTGTCGATGGCCACCTCGATCCTGTTCTCGGCCTTCCTCGCCCTGACCCTGACCCCGGCCCTGTGCGCCACCCTGCTCAAGCCGATCGCCAAGGGCGAGCACCATGAAAAAGGCGGCTTCTTCGGCTGGTTCAACCGGCGCTTCGAACACCTCAGCGACGGCTACCAGCGCTGGGTCGCCTATGCGCTGAAACGCTGCGGCCGCTACCTGCTGGTGTATGGGGTGCTGCTGGTGGGCCTGGGGCTGCTGTTCAGCCGCCTGCCCTCTTCGTTCCTGCCGGTGGAAGACCAGGGCTACACCATCACCGACATCCAGCTGCCACCGGGCGCTAGCAAGAACCGCACGATCCAGGTGGTGGAGCAGATCGAGGCGCACAACGCCAGCGAACCGGGGGTCGGCGACAGTACGGTGATTCTCGGCTTCAGCTTCTCCGGCAGCGGGCAGAACGCCGCATTGACCTTCACCACCCTCAAGGACTGGTCACAGCGCGGCAGCGACGATTCGGCGCAATCCATCGCCGACCGGGCCAACGCCGCCTTCAGTGAAATCAAGGACGCGGTTTCCTACGCCGTGCTGCCACCGCCGGTGGACGGCCTGGGCACCTCCAGCGGCTTCGAGTTCCGCCTGCAGGACCGCGGCGGCATCGGCCATGCCGCGTTGATGCAAGCCCGCACCGAGCTGCTGGCCGCTGCGGAAAAGAGCCCGATCCTTACCAACGTGCGCGAAAGCGCCCTGGCCGAGGCGCCGCAGGTGCACCTGGAAGTCGACCGCAAGCAGGCCAATGCCCTGGGCGTGTCCTTTGCCGACATCGGCAATGTGCTGTCCACCGCGGTCGGTTCCAGCTACATCAACGACTTCCCCAACCAGGGGCGGATGCAGCGGGTGGTGGTCCAGGCCGAGGGCGATCGACGCAGCCAGGTGGAAGACCTGCTGAAGATCCATGTGCGCAACAACCTCGGCAAGATGGTGCCGCTGTCGGCCTTTGCCCAGGCGCGCTGGACCCAGGGCCCGACCCAGCTGACCCGCTACAACGGCTACCCGGCCATCAGCATTTCCGGCGAGCCGAGCGCGGGCCACAGCACCGGCGAGGCCATGGCGGAAATCGAGCGCCTGGTCAGCCAGCTGCCGGCCGGCCTGGGCCAGGAATGGACCGGCCTGTCGCTGCAGGAACGCCTGTCCGGCAGCCAGGCGCCGCTGCTCCTGGGGCTGTCGCTGCTGATCGTGTTCCTGTGCCTGGCGGCGCTGTACGAAAGCTGGTCGATTCCCACCTCGGTGCTGCTGGTGGTGCCCCTGGGCGTACTCGGCGCGGTACTGGCGGTGACCCTGCGCGGCATGCCCAACGACGTGTTCTTCAAGGTCGGGCTGATCACCATCATCGGCCTGTCGGCGAAAAACGCGATCCTGATCATCGAGTTCGCCAAGAGCCTGTACGACGAAGGCCACGACCTGGTGGACGCCACGGTGCAGGCCGCGCGCCTGCGCCTGCGGCCGATCGTCATGACCTCGCTGGCGTTCATCCTCGGCGTGGTGCCCCTGGCCATCGCCAGCGGCGCCAGCTCGGCCAGCCAGCAGGCCATCGGTACCGGGGTGATCGGCGGCATGATCACCGCGACCCTCGCAGTGGTGTTCGTGCCGGTGTTCTTCGTGGTGGTGATGAAGCTGGTCAGGCGCCGCAGTGACAAACAAGCGGGCGTCACGGCGCCAGGAGCAGCCGAATAGTCATGCGGCGGGTCTTCAACGCACCGCGTTATTGTTGAGGACTTATCGCGAGCAAGCTTCGCTCCTACAGAAGAAGACCTATGTGACCGCAGGGTGCCGCCGGCCCTGCGGCTACAGGGCCGGCATGCTAAGGTTTGCGGCAAATCCGCCACAGCGAGCCGTCATGTCCCTTCTTGTACGTACCCACCCTCGCCTGACTATCGGCGCCTTTATCGGCCTGGCCGCGGGCATCCTGGTGCCGGCCGACACCTTGATCAGCAAGATTCTCATCGGCTGGAACGCCGGGGTCTGGAGCTACCTGGCGCTGATGTGCTGGCTCACCGCACGGTCCAGGGCCGACGACGTGAAACGCATCGCCGAGGTCGAGGACGAAAACGCCGGGCTGGTGCTGTTCATGGTGTGCATCGCGGCCATCGCCAGCCTCGCCGCCATCACCTTCTCGCTGGCCGGCAGCAAGGACCTGGAAACCGGCCGACGCCTGCTGCATTACGCCTTTACCGGCCTCACGGTGCTGGGTTCCTGGTTGCTGATCGGGGTGATCTTCAGCGTGCACTACGCCCGCCTCTACTACACCTGGGGCGGCAAGGGCCCGGCCCTGCGTTTCGCCGAAGGCCTGACCACCCCCAACTACTGGGACTTCCTGTACTTCTCCTTCACCATCGGCGTGGCGGTGCAGACCTCCGACGTCGGCGTCGCCACCCGCGAGTTGCGCAAGATCGTCCTGGCCCAGTCGCTGATCGGTTTTCTGTTCAACACCGCGATCCTCGGGTTTTCCATCAACATCGCCGCCGGGCTGTTCGGCTGATGCCGCACAAATGTTCTAGATCTGCCCCGGCCGGCGGGCGCTAACTGGCGTTCCCGCCCTCGTCACGGATATTCCATGAACGCGCACAACTGGATCGATCTGGCCCAGGACGCCGACACCGGCATCGAGACCCTGCGCGCCCATTTCACCGGCCATGCCTACGACCCCCACTGGCATGACAGCTACCTGGTGGGTGTGACCGAGGAAGGCGTGCAGCAATTCCACTGTCGGCGCGAGCGTTTTCACAGCACCCCGGGCAAGGTGTTTTTGCTCGAACCCGGGGAAATCCACGACGGCGACGCGCCCACCGAAGGCGGCTTCACCTACCGCATGCTGTACCTCGACCCGCAGTGGCTGGAGCGTGAGCTGAGCGCGTTGTTCGAAGAGGCGCCGGCCGACAGCCAGCTGAGTTTCGCCAGCACCCTGGCCAGCGACCAGCGCCTGGCCCAGGCCACCAGCACGGCCTTCCACAGCCTGCACCACGGCGAGCTGCGCATCGTCCGCCAGAGTGCCATGGACCAACTGCTCGACCAGCTCACCGGGCACCTGCACTGGCGCAAGCGCTACCACCAGGACCCGCGCCTGCCGCTGGTGGCGCACAAGGCCCGCGACTACCTGCATGCCCATGCCCAGCAGGACATCAGCCTGGACGAATTGGGCGCGGTCTGTGGCGTCGACCGCTTCCGCCTGACCCGCGCCTTCAAGGCCGCCTATGGCCTGCCGCCCCACGCCTACCTGGTGCAATTGCGCCTGGCCAAGGCCCGGCGCCTGCTGGCCCGAGGCGCACAACCGGCCGAGGTGGCCATGGCCCTGGGGTTCGCCGACCAGAGCCATATGGGTCGCTGGTTCGTCCGCGCCTACGGCCTGACCCCGGCGGCCTACCGCAAGCGCTGCTCAAACCTTCCAGACGCCTGAACCCGCGCCGGCGAAGATCGCCTTCATCGATCTTCACTGGAGCCTGCCTGCGATGTTGTCTTCCCTATCCACCCTGCTGCCCTTCCTGCTGTTCACCTTCGTCGCCTCGATCACCCCGGGGCCG
Organism: Pseudomonas sp. T8; assembly: GCF_024610635.1. Classification (NCBI taxonomy): domain Bacteria; kingdom Pseudomonadati; phylum Pseudomonadota; class Gammaproteobacteria; order Pseudomonadales; family Pseudomonadaceae; genus Pseudomonas; species Pseudomonas sp. T8. The sequence continues at coordinate 265,785 of NZ_CP102374.1, read as the reverse complement.
ACCAATATCCTGGTGCTGAGCAACAGCGCCCGCTACGGCTTCAAGGCCGCGCTGCCGATCGTGCTCGGCGCCTGCGTGGCCGCCGCCGGCATCGTCATGCTGGTGGGCAGCGGCCTCGGCCGCACGCTGATGGAAGTGCCCGGGCTGCCGAGTGCCATGCGCTGGGCCGGGGTGATCTGGCTGAGCTACCTGGCCTGGCAGATCTTCCGCGCCCCGGCCCCGTCCCTCGACCCACAGGCCGATACCCCACACCGACGCCTGGGCCTGCTCGGCGCCGCCAGCCTGCAACTGGTCAACCCGAAAACCTGGATGATGGCCCTGGTCGTGGCCAGCGTGTTCGCCGGCAACGGCAGCGAACACCAGGGCCGGGTGCTGTACCTGTCGCTGGTGTTTTTCCTGGTGTCCCTGCCCTGCCTCGGCACCTGGGCGCTGCTCGGCGCCGGCTCCGCCCAGCTGCTGCGCTCGCCGCGGGCCATGCAGCGTTTCAACCAGGGCATGGCGCTATTGCTGCTGGCCTCGGCCTGGGCCAGCCTGTGGGCCTGAACTGAGTCGCCCCAGTGCAAGAGCCGGTCGCCTCAGGGCGCTTTCATAACGGTCTGCGTTACCTAAAGTGGTGGGCACGGCGCAACAAGACGCCGCCTTTGACAATAACGACCTGCCGGACGAGACCCTGTGATGAAAACCCTGTTCAAGCCTTGTCTCCCGCTTCTCTGCGGCGCCCTGCTGCTCGGCGCCAATGCCTGGGCCAGCGAGCCCGCTTCCTGCAAGACCGTACGCATGGGCGTGGTCAACTGGACCGACGTCATCGCCACCAGCGGCATGGCCGATGTGCTGCTGACCGGCCTGGGCTACGACAGCAAACAGACCAGCGCGGTGCAGCAGATCATCTTTGCCGGCATCCGCGACAAGCGCCTGGACATCTTCCTCGGCTACTGGAAACCGGCGATGGACAAGAACATCGCGCCGTTCCTCGAGGCCGGGCAGGTCAAGGTCCTGGATAAGCCGAGCCTGGCCGACGCCCAGGCCACCCTCGCCGTGCCGGACTATGTTGCCGCCGCGGGCCTGAAGACCTTTGCCGACATCGCCCGCTTCAAGGAGCAACTGGGCGGCAAGATCTATGGCATCGAGCCCGGCAGCGGCGCCAACACCACGATCAAGACGATGATCGACAGTGACCGCTTCGGCCTCAAGGGCTTCAAGCTGGTGGAGTCCGGCGAGGCCGGTATGCTCGCGGCAGTGCAACGGGCGATCAACCGCAAGGAGTTCGTGGTCTTCGTCGGCTGGACCCCGCACCCGATGAACATCAATATGCGGATCGAATACCTGACCGGCAGCGAAGACGTCTACGGCCCCAACGAAGGCGCGGCCAGCGTGTCCACCGTCACCGCGCCGGACTTCGCCGAGCGCTGCCCCAACGTCCAGCGCCTGCTGGAAAACCTGACCTTCAGCGCGGCCCAGGAAAGCCAGTTGATGGTGCCAATCATGGAACGCAAGACGCCCCAGGACGTGGCGCGGCAATGGCTGCGCGAGCACCCCGAGGACCTGCAACGCTGGCTGGCCGGGGTCAGCAGCTTCGACGGCAAGGATGGCGTGGCGGCTGTGCAGGCCAGCCTGAAATAGCCTGATCGCGGGCAAGCCGGATCGCCGCCCGCTCGCTCCTACAGAAGCAATGTGATCCCGTAGGAGCGAGGCTTGCCCGCGATGACGCCCGCCCCGACAACGGACATCCCCCGCCCATGCGCCACTACCCGCTCTCCCCCGAACTCGCCGCCTTCGTCGCCAGGACGCAGAGTTTCACCAGCCCCGACAACAGCTTCAAGGGCTGGCGCGACAGCTACAGCCGCATGTGCCAGGCGTTCACCCCGCCCCGTCCCGACGGCCTGCGGGTCAGCGGATTGCGACTGGCCGGGGTCCCGGCTCGCGCCTATTGCCCCACCAGCCCGACACCCGCGGATGGCTGGCCCTGCCTGCTGTACCTGCACGGGGGCGGCTGGGTGGTGGGCGACCTGGATTCCCACGATTTCATCACCGCCTACCTGGCGGCGCAGCTGCAGGTGCTGGTGGTTGCCGTGGATTACCGCCTGGCGCCCGAGCATCCGTTTCCCGCCGCCTTCGACGATTGCCTGGCGGCCTGGCGCGCCTTGCAGGCCGGCGCCAGCCCCTTTGCCCTGGACGCCCGGCGACAGCTGGTGATCGGCGACAGCGCCGGCGGCAACCTCGCCGCGGCCTTGTGCCTGGCCCTGCGCGATGCCGGCGACCCCTTGCCCGCCGCCCAGGTGCTGCTGTACCCCGGCCTCGGTAGCGCCGCCGACCTGCCCTCGCGCAGCCAGTGCGCCGACGCGCCCCTGCTCGGCAGCAACGACCTGGACGCCTACCAGGCCCTGTATTTGCCCGGCCCGAGCCAGCGTTCGCCCTATGCCCGGCCCTTGCTGGCCACGGATTTCAGTGGCCTGCCCGCCGCCTTTATCGCCCTGGCGCAGTTCGACCCGCTGCGCGACGACGGCGCGCTGTATCACCAACGGTTGCTCGCCGCCGGCGGCCACAGCCAGCTGTACCCGGGCCTCGGCCTGGTGCATGGCTGCCTGCGGGCCCGGGGCCTGGCGCCGGAGGTGGATGCGCTGTATGGCGTCCTGCTCGACTACCTGCGGGGCTGCCTCGAATAGCTTTTTTTCAACGACACCGCGTAGTCCTTATCGCGGGCAAGTCGGATCGCCGCCCGCTCGCTCCTACAGACTTGTGAGTTCTCTGTAGGAGCGAGGCTTGCCCGCGATCACCTGCAACGCAGGTGCCAGACGCTTTCCTCTGCCAAAGAGGACCACCCGCGCTCGGCCGCATGACATTTTTTTCATCCCGCTGGCGCTGATCGCGCTTGACGGCGAAAGCGCTTTGCTGTTTCCTGAAACCGGTTTCAGCGATGCGGCAGAACGTCGCACCTGGAACGGATACGCCCATAACAAGAACGCCAAAGACAGGTCGCCGCCCGTGAACAGTTTTTCCGCCGCCCAGCGCAGCCGCGTCACCATGCTCGATGTCGCCGAACGCGCCGGGGTCTCCAAGGCCAGCGTGTCGCGCTTTATCGGCGAAGACCGCGCCCTGCTCTCCGATGCCATCGCCCTGCGCATCGAACAGGCGATAGCCGAACTGGGCTACCGCCCGAACCAGATGGCCCGCGGCCTGAAACGCGGGCGCACGCGCCTGATCGGCATGCTGGTGGCCGATATCCGCAACCCCTATTCGATTGCCGTGATGCATGGCGTGGAAACCGCCTGCCGCCAGCACGGCTACAGCCTGGTGGTGTGCAACACCGACCGCGACGACGAGCAGGAACGCCAGCACCTGGCCAACCTGCGCTCGTACAACATCGAAGGGCTGATCGTGAACACCCTCGGCCATCATCTGGACGAACTGCGCGAACTGCATCGGGAAATGCCCATGGTCCTGGTGGACCGCAAGGTCGAGCAGCTGCACAGCGACCTGGTCGGCCTGGACAACCCGCAAGCCGTGCGCAGCGCCATCGAACACCTGCAAGAGCGCGGCTATCGCGACCTGCTGCTGGTCAGCGAACCCCATGACGGCACCAGTTCGCGGATCGAGCGCAGCAACAGCTTCAAGGCGCAGATCCAGCAGCATCCAGCGTTGCAAGGCGCGGCGGTGGAAACCGGTGCCGCGCTGAACCAGCAACTGCAAGCGTTCCTCGCCGCCCCCGGCCCCGGGCCGAAAGCCCTGTTCTGCGCCAACGGCGTCGCCGCCCTGGCCGCGACCCGGGCCTTGCGCGAGCTGGGCTGCGCGCTGTTCGACGAGATCGGCCTGATCGCCCTCGACGACCTCGACTGGTATCCGCTGGTGGGCACCGGCATCACCGCCCTCGCCCAGCCCACCGAACGCATCGGCGCCAGCGCCTTCGAGTGCCTGCTCAAGCGCTTGCGCGGCGATGTCGAGCCGCTGCGGGTGCTGGACTTCCCGGCCGAGCTGATCGTCCGCGGCTCCACCCGACAGCGAGGAACCCTATAACACTCGGGGCAAGGTTGTTGCCCTTCGGCAGCGCAGGGATCGCGGTGCCGGTGTAGCCGCTGCCGAGCCTGCGAGGCTGCGATCGGCAACGCAGTTGCCGCAAAACCTGACACCTCGCAGGAACAGGGGAAACACGGTGCCTGCCTGGCGAGTCCTTCGGCCTCGATCGCAGCCTCGCTGCGCTCGGCAGCGGCTACAAGGGATCGCGCAGGCATGAAGATAGGGAAATGAGCTTCTTTTGTGGGGCTTTTTTTTGAGAACAAATGAAACCGGTTTCAGAGGCCATGACCATGAATAAATCGCCTGTCTCCATCAGCCTTTCCAGCTACGGCGCCGACCGCGTCCGTGAGCAGGGCCAGGGCAGTTTCATCGAGGTGCTGGCCGCCGCCGGCGCGTCGCGCATCGAATGGCGCGAAGAGCTGCTGACCGTCGAAGACCCGTCCCAACTGGCCCAGGCCACCCGCGAGCAGCAACTGGAAAGCGTGTTTTCTTCGCCGCTGGAACTCTGGGTGGCCGGGCGTTCCCGGGCCAACCCGCTGCTGGAACAGGCGCTGCAACGGGCCGAGGCCTTCGGCGCGAAAAGCCTCAAGGTATCCCTGGGGTATTTCACCGAGCACAACGACCTGCCCCAGCTGGCCCTGCTGCTGGCGCAGTCCCCGGTGCAACTGCTGGTGGAAAACGACCAGACCCTGCACGGCGGGCGCATCGAACCCTTCCAGCGCTTCTTCGCCGAGGTCGAGCGCCACCGCCTGCCGGTGCAGATGACCTTCGACATCGGCAACTGGCAGTGGCAGGACCAGTCCGCCTCCGCCGCCGCGCGCCTGCTGGGCCGCTATGTCGGCTACGTGCACTGCAAGGCCGTGGCCCGGCGTGCCGACGGCAAGCTGGTGGCGATACCGCCGGGCATGGCCGACCTGCATCTGTGGGAACAATTGCTGCGGCACATGACTCAAGGGGTGACCCGGGCCGTGGAATACCCGCTGCAAGGCGAAGACCTGGTGCAGCTGACCCGCGAACACGTCGCCACCCTCGCCCGCCTTGGCCAGTCCCGCCTGGAGCACGCCCATGTCTGAGCTCGATATCCTGTCGTTCGGTGAAACCATGGCGATGTTCGTCGCCGAACAGAGCGGCGACCTGGCCCGGGTCGGCCACTTCCACAAACGCATCGCCGGCGCCGACAGCAACGTCGCCATCGGCCTGTCGCGCCTGGGTTTCAAGGTCGGCTGGCTGAGCCGGGTCGGCGCCGACTCCCTGGGGCGTTTCGTCATCGACAGCCTGCAGGCCGAAGGCGTGGACTGCCGCTTCGTCGCCACCGACCGGCAACACCCCACCGGTTTCCAGCTCAAGTCCCTGGAAGAGCACGGCGACGATCCGCGGGTGGAATACTTCCGCCGCGGTTCGGCGGCCAGCCACCTGAGCATCGCCGACATCGCCCCCGAACTGCTGCGCGCCCGTCACCTGCACGCCACCGGCATTCCCCCGGCGCTCTCGGCCTCGGCCCGCGACCTGTCCCACAGCCTGATGAGCAGAATGCGCGCGGCCGGCCGCAGCGTGTCCTTCGACCCGAACCTGCGGCCCAGCCTGTGGGGCAGCGAAAAACTGATGATCCACGAAATCAACCGCCTGGCCGTGCTCGCCCATTGGGTGCTGCCGGGCCTGAGCGAAGGCCGCCTGCTGACCGGCTATGAAGACCCGGCCGACATCGCCGCGTTTTACCTGGACCAGGGCGTCGAGGCGGTGGCGATCAAGCTCGGTGCCCATGGCGCCTATTACCGCACCCCGTTGCACGAAGGTTTCGTCGAAGCCGTGCCGGTGACCCAGGTGGTCGACACCGTGGGCGCCGGCGACGGTTTCGCCGTCGGCCTGATCAGCGCCCTGCTGGAGAACCACAGCGTCGCCGAGGCCGTGCAGCGCGCCAACTGGATCGGCAGCCGCGCGGTGCAGAGCCGGGGCGACATGGAAGGCCTGCCGACTCGCGATGAATTACCCGTGGCCGCTGCGCGGCCGATCGCGAGCAAGCTCGCTCCTACAGGAGATGTTGATGCTTGTGTAGGAGCGAGCTTGCTCGCGATCGGCCCTTGAACACCCCATACAACCACTGAACCAACGCGTTACCTGTTGCGACAAAAACAACAAGCTCAGGAGCACCCTTATGCAAACGCTGAAACTCGCCACCCGCCGCTGGTGGTACATCATGCCCATCGTGTTCATCACCTACAGCCTGGCGTACCTGGACCGCGCCAACTACGGGTTCGCCGCCGCCTCCGGGATGGCCGCCGACCTGATGATCACCCCGGGGCTGTCGTCCCTGCTGGGCGCCTTGTTCTTCCTCGGTTACTTTTTCTTCCAGGTACCGGGGGCGATCTACGCGCAGAAACACAGCGTGAAGAAGCTGATCTTCGTCAGCCTGATCCTCTGGGGCGGCCTGGCCACCCTCACCGGCGTGGTGTCCAACGCCTACATGCTGATCGCCATCCGCTTCATGCTCGGGGTGGTCGAGGCCGCGGTAATGCCGGCGATGCTGGTCTACCTGTGCCACTGGTTCACCCGGGCCGAACGCTCGCGGGCCAACACCTTCCTGATCCTCGGCAACCCGGTGACCATGCTCTGGATGTCGGTGGTCTCGGGCTACCTGGTGGAGCATTTCAGCTGGCGCTGGATGTTCATCATCGAAGGCCTGCCGGCGGTGCTCTGGGCCTTTATCTGGTGGCGCCTGGCCGATGACCGCCCGAGCGCGGCGAAATGGCTCAGCGACCAGGAAAAACTCGACCTGGAAAGCGCCCTGGCCGCCGAACAGGTGGGCATCAAGGCGGTGAAGAACTACGCCGAAGCCTTCCGCTCGCCCAAGGTGATCATCCTCGCCCTGCAGTTCTTCTGCTGGAGCATCGGCGTCTACGGCTTCGTGCTGTGGCTGCCGTCGATCCTCAAGCACGGCGCGCAGATGGACATGGTCGAGGCCGGCTGGCTGTCGGCGCTGCCTTACCTGGCCGCAGTGATCGCCATGCTCGGGGTGTCCTGGGGCTCGGACCGGATCCAGAAGCGCAAGCGTTTCGTCTGGCCGCCGCTGCTGATCGCCTCCTTCGCCTTCTACGGCTCCTACCTGCTGGGCGCCGAGCACTTCTGGTGGTCCTACACCCTGCTGGTGATCGCCGGTGCCTGCATGTACGCGCCTTACGGGCCGTTCTTCGCCATCGTCCCGGAGATCCTCCCGGCCAATGTCGCCGGCGGCGCCATGGCGCTGATCAACAGCATGGGCGCCCTGGGCTCGTTCGGCGGCTCCTACCTGGTGGGCTACCTGAACAGCGCCACGGGCTCGCCGGGCGCCTCCTACCTGCTGATGAGCGGCGCGCTGCTGCTGTCGGTGCTGCTGACCATCTTCCTCAACCCGGGCGCCAGCGACCGTAAGCGCACCGCGCTGCCAGTACGTCGCCGCCTGGCGCATTCCTGAATAGAACAAGGTGAACCCCATGAAAAAACAGGTCGTGCTGTACAAGAAACTCTCGCCGCCGCTGATGGCCCGCCTGCATGAGCAGGCCCAGGTGACCCTGATCGAAGACCTCGGCGCCCAGGGCCTGGCCAAGCTGCGCAGCGCCCTGCCCTCGGCCCAGGGCCTGCTCGGCGCCAGCCTGCGCCTGGATGCCGAACTGCTGGACCTGGCGCCGTACCTGGAAGCCGTGGCCAGCGTGTCGGTGGGTGTCGACAACTACGACATCGACTACCTGACCCAACGCCACATCCTGCTCAGCAACACCCCGGACGTGCTCACCGAAACCACCGCCGACACCGGTTTCGCCCTGATCCTGGCCAGCGCCCGGCGCGTGGTGGAGCTGGCCAACCTGGTGCGCGCCGGCCAGTGGAACCGCAATATCGGCCCGCTGCATTTCGGCAGCGACGTGCACGGCAAGACCCTGGGCATCATCGGCATGGGGCGGATCGGCGAAGCCCTGGCCCAGCGCGGCCATTTCGGCTTCGGCATGCCGGTGATCTACCACAGCAACAGCCCGAAGCCGGCGGTGGAGCAGCGTTTCGGCGCCCGCTACTGCAGCCTGCCGGAGCTGCTGCAACAGGCCGACTTCATCTGCCTGACCCTGCCGCTGACGGACCAGACCCAGGGCCTGATCGGCCGCGAAGAGTTCGCCCTGATGCGCCCGGAAAGCATCTTCATCAATATTTCCCGGGGCAAGGTGGTGGACGAACAGGCGCTGATCGAGGCCTTGCAACAACGGCGGATTCGCGCGGCCGGGCTGGATGTGTTCGAGCGTGAACCCCTGGGCCACGACTCGCCGCTGTTGCAGCTGAACAATGTGGTGGCCACCCCGCATATCGGCTCGGCGACCTTCGAGACCCGCGAGGCCATGGCTCGCTGCGCCGTCGACAACCTGCTGGCGGCCCTGGCCGGCCAGCGCCCGGCCAACCTGGTGAACCCCCAGGCCTGGGAACGGCGCAAGGCTGCGGTCTGAGCCCTGCATTCGCCGGGCCTGCCCCCCCCTGTAGGAGCGAGGCTTGCCCGCGATGAACGTGAGAGCGCCGCGTTTATCCAGTGAGTCCGCGTAATCGTTAACGACCATCGCGGGCAAGCCTCGCTCCTACAGGCTTCCTTGGCGGCCACACCGTCAGCGGCGTTTTGAAGATCGGCCTTCGAGCAGATCCTGGGTACAACGCACAATCCGTTGGCAGGCGTCCGCCAGGCGCTGTTGATCCACCACCAGACCGATACGGATATGCCCCGCCGCGCTGGGGCCGAAGGCCTCGCCGGCGAGCACCGAGACGCCGTGCCCTTCCAGCAGCAGCTCGGCGAACTGCTGGGCGCCCAGGCCGGTTTCCCGCACATCGACCATGACGAACATGCCGCCATCGGGCTTGACCGGTTTCAGCCCCGGGCATTGGCTCAGCTGCGCACACACCAGGTCGCGACGCTGGCGATATTCCTCGCGCATCTGCTCCAGCTCCGGCAAGTCGGCATCCAGCGCCACCACCGCGGCGTTCTGCACGAAATCCGGCAGCCCGTACAGCATGCACAGCGCCAGATGGCTCAAATGCCCGGCCAGGGCCTGGGGCGCCACCACCCAGCCGACCCGCCAGCCGGTCATGGCATGGGACTTGGACAGGCTGTTGATGGTCGCCGTGCGTTCGGCCATGCCCGGCAGGCTGCCGGGGCTGATGTGTTCGCCGTCGAACAGCAGGTCGCTGTAGACCTCGTCGGAGATCAGCCACAGGTCGTGCTCGATGCACAGTCGCGCCAGGGCCTGCCAGGTTTCCCGGGACAGGCTGGCGCCGGAGGGGTTGTTCGGGCTGTTGAGCATCAGCGCGCGGGTCTTGGGCGTGATGCGCGCGGCGACCGCCGCCGGCTCGACGCGAAAGCCGTTCTCCGGGCGCACCGGAATCGGCAGCACCTTGGCCCCGCAGGCACCGAACACCCCTTCGTAGGTCACATACATGGGTTCGGCGACCAGCACCTCGTCGCCGGGGTCGAGCAGGCACTGGGCCACGGAAAACACCGCGCATTGCGCCCCCGGCAGCACCACCACGTGCTCGGCGTCCACCGCCTGGCCGCTGCGGGTGGCATGCCGGTGGGCGATGCGGGTGCGCAGCGAGCGGTTGCCGCGCACCTCCGAATAGTGGGTGTCGCCCGCCAGCAGGCTATCGATGGCGGCCTGGACGATCGGCCGCGGGGTGTCGAAATCCGGGTCGCCGATGGTCAGCAGCAGCACATCGACGCCCTCCTCGCGCAGCTCCAGGGCGCGGTAGTGAATCTGCCAGGCCGCGGCACCTTCGCCGGCGATCCGTTGGGTCAGGGCTGAATAGCGCATCTCGCTCTCCTTGGGCACGCATTCCAACAACCCTAACTCAAATCACAAAGCGCGCCACCATCGCATTCAAATCCACCGCCAGGCGCGACAGCTCGTGGCTGGCGGCGCTGGTCTGGTTGGCCCCGGCGGCCGACTGGGTGGCCAGGTCGCGGATGTTCACCAGGTTGCGATCGACCTCGCGGGACACCTGCGCCTGCTCTTCCGAAGCACTGGCGATCACCAGGTTGCGCTCGTTGATCAGGTTGATCGATTCGGCGATCTGCTCCAGCGCCACGCCGGCGGCGCGGGCCATTTCCAGGGTGCTCTGGGTGCGCTGGTTGCTCTGCTGCATCGACTGCACCGCCTCGCCGGTGCCGTTCTGGATGCCGGCGACCATCTTTTCGATTTCCTGGGTCGATTGCGCGGTGCGATGGGCCAGCGCCCGCACTTCGTCGGCCACTACCGCGAAACCACGCCCGGCCTCACCGGCGCGGGCCGCCTCGATCGCTGCGTTGAGGGCCAGCAGGTTGGTCTGCTCGGCGATGGCGCGGATCACATCCAGCACCTTGCCGATGTCGCGGCCCTGGGTGGCCAGGCCTTCGATCATCACCGAAGTGCTTTGCACGTCGTGGGTCATGGTCTGGATCGCGTCGACGGTTTCCACCACCCGGTCGCGGCCTTCGCGGGCGGCCTGGGTCGACTGGTGCGAGGCTTCGGAGGTCGACACGGCGTTGCGCGCCACCTCTTCCACGGCAGCGGTCATCTCGTTGACGGCGGTGGCCGCCTGTTCGATTTCGTTGTTCTGCTGTTGCAAGCCACGGGAGGCTTCCTCGGTGACCGCGCTGAGTTCTTCCGAGGCCGAGGCCAGCTGGGTGGCCGAACCGGAGATCTGCTCGATGGTCTTGCGCAGGTTGCCCTGCATGTCGCTCAGCGCCGCGAGCAGGCGGGCCGGCTCGTCCTTGCCGTCGACCTCGATGGCCTGGGTCAGGTTGCCCGCGGCGATGGTCTGCGCGGCCAGCACCGCGCGGTTCAACGGCGTGACGATGCTGCGGGTCAGCAGCCAGGCCAGTACCACTGTGAGCAGGGCCGCGATCACCGCCACGGCGATGATGCCGGTGATGGCGCTGCGGTAATGCTCACCGGCCATATCCGAGGCATGGGTGGCCCCGGCCTTGTTGATCGCTACCAGTTTGTTCAGCTGTTCGCCCATCTGGTCGGTGCCGTCCTTGATCCGCGTATTGATCAGGCTGCGCAGCTCCTCGAGCTTGTTCTGTCGCGACAGCTCCAGCATGTCGTTCTGCGCCTGCAGGTACTTGTCCAGGGTGGCGGCGAAGGTCTTGTACAGGGCCACTTCCTCGTCCCCCGCCGGCAAGGCGGCGTAGCTGGCCTGGGCCTGCTTGAGCTTGTCCACCAGCACGCCGATGCGCGTCTGCGCTTCCTGCAGGCCGGCCGGCTCGCGGTTGACCAGTACCCGGAACGAGAGAATCCGCAGGCGCAGGACGTTTTCGGTGACGTTGCCGAGGAACCCTACGCTGGGCAGTTGGTTGCTTTCCATTTCCAGGGAAGCCTGTCGGATGATCGACATGCGGTTGACGGCGAACACACCCAGCGCGATGACCAGCAACGCGATGAACGCAAAACCGAGGAAAGCTCGAGGCGCGATATTCATATTACGTAGGGACATAGGATGACTCTCGGGAATTGAGGACTGCGAGCATCCATGCACTGAACCCCGTCACCAGCGGCGGCTGGCGGCCTGACAGGTGGGCGCCACTGTTGTAGTTGGTCTGTGGGCCTAATAGCGATATCGGCAGCGCTTTAGGTTTTTTGCAGGCCCCGGTGAAAATATTTTTCGTCGCCCGGGAGTGTTTCACCGCTGAGACAGATCGCCTGGCAAGCTCGCTGCCAGCCTCCATGACCGGCCTCCATGCCCCTCATGACCACCCCCCATGAAAAGTGCAATTCATTCGCCGGAAAAGCCATTCAGTCGCCGCCCCGTCCTGCCCATCATGGGCCCCAGCTCGTAAAGACAACGCATAACAACAAAGACTGGAGTGGATGATGAAACCCGAAGACTTCCGTGCCGAGACCAACCGCCCGCTGACCGGCGCCGAATACCTGGCCAGCCTGCGCGATGATCGCGAAATCTACATTTATGGCGACCGGGTCAAGGACGTGACCAGCCACCCGGCGTTCCGCAACTCCGCCGCCTCCATGGCGCGCCTCTATGACGCCCTGCACGACCCCGAAACCAAGGACAAGCTGTGCTGGGACACCGACACCGGCAACGGCGGCTACACCCACAAGTTTTTCCGTTCGGCGAAAAGCGCCGACGACCTGCGCCAGCAGCGCGATGCCATCGCCGAGTGGTCGCGCCTGACCTACGGCTGGATGGGCCGCAGCCCGGACTACAAGGCCGCTTTCGGCAGCGCCCTGGGCGCCAACCCGGAGTTCTATGGCCAGTTCGAAGGCAACGCCCGTACCTGGTACAAGCGCATCCAGGAAGCCTGCCTGTACCTCAACCACGCCATCGTCAACCCGCCGATCGACCGCGACAAACCGGTGGACCAGGTCAAGGACGTGTTCATCTCGGTGGACGAGGAAGTCGAGGGCGGGATCATCGTCAGCGGCGCCAAGGTGGTGGCCACCAACTCGGCCCTGACCCACTACAACTTCGTAGGCCAGGGCTCGGCGCAGCTTTTGGGCGACAACACCGACTTCGCCCTGATGTTCATCGCGCCGATGAACACCCGCGGCATGAAGCTGATCTGTCGCCCGTCCTATGAACTGCAGGCGGGCATGACCGGTTCGCCGTTCGACTACCCGCTGTCCAGCCGCTTCGACGAGAACGACGCGATCCTGATCATGGACAAGGTGTTCATCCCCTGGGAAAACGTGCTGATCTACCGCGACTTCGAGCGCTGCCGGCAGTGGTTCCCGCAAGGCGGCTTCGGCCGGCTGTTCCCGATGCAGGGCTGTACACGGCTGGCGGTCAAGCTCGACTTCATCACTGGACTGCTGGTCAAGGCCTTGCAGTGCACCGGCTCGCTGGAGTTTCGCGGGGTGCAGGCGCAGGTCGGCGAAGTGGTGGCCTGGCGCAACCTGTTCTGGTCGCTGACCGACGCCATGCACGGCAACGCCAGCGAATGGCTCAACGGCGCCTTCCTGCCCAGCGCCCAGGCCTTGCAGGCCTACCGGGTACTGGCGCCCCAGGCCTACACCGACATCAAGAAGATCATCGAGCAGGTGGTGGCCAGCGGCCTGATCTACCTGCCGTCCGGCTCCCGCGACCTCAAGGACCCGATGCTCAACCAGTACCTGAGCACCTATTGCCGGGGCTCGGCGGGCATGGGCCACGAGGAGCGGATCAAGATCCTCAAGCTGCTGTGGGATGCGATCGGCACCGAGTTCGGCGGCCGCCACGAGCTGTACGAAATCAACTACGCCGGCAGCCAGGACGAAATCCGCATGCAGTGCCTGCGCCATGCCCAGGCCAGCGGCTCGATGAAAACCATGACCGAATTGGTGGACAAATGCCTGGGCGACTACAATCTCGACGGCTGGACGGTGCCACACCTGACCAATCCGGACGACATCAACATGCTCGACCGCATCCGCCAGTAACCACTGCCTCGCTTCTGTAGGAGCGAAGCTTGCTCGCGATAAGACGTGAACGATGACGCGCGGCATCTGCGACTCCACGTTGGCTTGAGGTTTTTCGCGAGCAACCGAGCGTCGAGCGACGGCTCCTGCAAATACCGTGGTTCAATCCCGAGGAAAGGAATCTCTCATGACTCAACTTGATCCCAAGCAACAAGCCTTTCGCAACGCCATGGCGCACATGACCGCGGCGGTCAACGTCATCACCAGCAACGGCCCGGCCGGACGCTGCGGCATCACCGCCACCGCGGTCTGCTCGGTCACCGACAGCCCGCCCAGCCTGATGGTCTGCGTCAACCGCAACAGCGCCCTGAACCCGGTGTTCAAGCGCAACGGCCAGCTCTGCATCAACGTGCTCTGCGGCGAACACGAAGAAGTCGCCCGGCACTTCGCCGGCATGACCGGAGTGGAGATGGAACAGCGCTTCAGCCTGCACCCCTGGCGCGACGGCCAGGACGCCCTGCCGGTGCTCGACGGTGCCCTGGCCAGCCTGCAGGGACGGATCACCGAGGTGCAGGAAATCGGCACCCACTCGGTGATGCTGGTGCAACTGGATGAGATCTGCGTAGGCGAACACGGCGACTCGCTGGTGTATTTCAGCCGTGGTTTCCACCGTTTGCAGCGGGCCGTCCAGGCGGCCTGACCTGTTGATCAGCTGCTTTTCTGTAGGAGCGAGGCTTGCCCGCGATAGCCGCGCAGCGGCGATACACCCGCCAACGCGCGTTATCGTTGCAGATTTATCGCGAGCAAGCTTCGCTCCTACAGAAGCCAATTTCCCCCGCCAGCGCCTCTTCATCCTGCATCTGTAGGATAGCGATCCCCCACCAACCCGACGATACTCGTGCCCAGGCCCTGCCCACGTCCCTGGACGTTCCGGTCCTTACTGACTCCGTGACGAAAACAATAAGAAAGTCGCACAGAGGAACACCCCCATGAGCCGTCATGAACATGGTCACGCCAACCTGCTGCAAGCCTTCAGCTCGCTGACCCTGGAGTTGCAGCGCCTGGCGCAGCACAAGGACATCGAACATTTCCATGGCCATGCGCTGAACCGCATCGGCCAGTTGCTGCCCTTCGACAGCGCCTGGTGGGGCCGCGCCGCGTTGATCGACGGCCTGCCGGAAGAACACAGCTCCTACCTCCACCGCCTGCCCCCGAGCTACCTGCCGGACTGGCAGTCGATCAAGCACGTCGACGTCACCGTCGGCCGGGTCCATGCCCACCCGGGCCAGGCGGTGATCGTCGACATGGGCGACCCGGCCAACGGTCCCGGCCTGAACTGGCTGGGCACGACCTACAACATCGGCGAGCTGCTGTGCGTGGTGTACATCGATCCGCAGACCCACCTCAGCGACCACCTGGCGCTGTACCGCGCCCCCGGCGCCAAGCGCTTCGACGCCGACGACTGCCTGCTGCTGAACAACCTGATGCTGCACCTGGTGGCGGCGGTGTCGGCCAACCAGATCCGCACCCTGGTGGCCATGCGCGAAACCCTCACCAGCCCGCGCAACCTGGCGCTGGCGGTGTGCGACCAACGCGGCACCCTGCATTGCGCCGAACGCGGCTTCGTCGACCTGCTGCTCGGCGAGTGGCCGGACTGGAGCGGCCCCTGCCTGCCCGGGCCCGTGGTCGACGGCGGGTATGAAGGCCGGCACCTGCAAGTCGAGGCCTCGCCGGTGGGCGACCTGTTCCTGCTCGCCGCCCGCGGCCGCACGCTGCTGACCCAACTGAGCCCACGGGAAAACGACGTGGCCCTGGGCTTCGGCGAAGGCAAGACCTACAAGGAAATCGCCCGCGAGCTGGGCCTGTCGCCAAACACCGTGCGCCATCACATCCGCGCCATCTACAACAAGCTCGGCGTCAAGGACAAGACCCGCATCGCCCATCTGCTGCACGCCCCACCCGACTGACGCTTAACCCCTTTCCTGACTGACTTTCGCGCTGTCGTTTTGACGGCCACGGGACGCTTTTGCCCTTTTTTCAGCCACTGCCGCGTACCGGCGAGCGCTTCGCCGCACAACAACTCAAAAAAGAGAGGTTACGCCCATGACCACAACGCTTGCGCGCCGCACCGCCCTGGCCTTCACCGGCGCCCTGCTGAGCCTGAACGCCAGCGCCGCCGACCTCAACGCCCGCGACTTCTTCGGCGCGCCCCCGGGCACCAGTCTCGGCGTGCTGTACCTGCCGGCGACCCGCGCCGACGACTTCCACGGCCCCGCCGACAGCACCGGCAAGGCCGAGCTGAAGGTCAACGCCCTGGCCTATCGCCAGGTGTTCTTCAGCGATATCTGCGGCACCCTGTGCACCCCGCAATTCATCGTGCCCTTCGCCGATATCGACGCGCGCCTGCCCGGCGCCGCCCGTCGCACCGGCGAAAGCGGCTTCGGCGACCCGCAGGTCGGCGGCACCCTGTTCTTTATCAACGACCCGGCCAGCCGTACCTACAGCGGCCTGCTGACCCTGATCACCCTGCCGGTGGGCGAATACCACAGCGACAATCCGGATGTCTCGCCGGGCGCCAACCGCTGGGGCGCGACCTTCGTTTACAACTACACCCAGGGCGTCGGCGAGAAGTGGGTGCTGGAAGCCAACCTCGAAGCCCAGCTCTATGCCAAGAACGACGACTATTTCGGCAGCGACCTGAAACAGGACCCGCTGTACCGCCTGCAAGCCTTCGCCTCCTACGACTTCACCACCAGCACCTACGGCGCCCTGCGCCTGATCCACGCCGACGGCGGCGAGCTGCGGATCAACGACCAGCGCATCGACGACACCCACAAGCGCTACACCCAGGTCGGCTTCGAGGTCGGTCATTGGCTGGATAAGCAGAACCAGCTGATGTTCGGCCTCTCGCAAAACGTCGCCACCCGCAATGGCTACCACGGCACCGACGCCTTGCTGCGTCTGGTCCACGTGTTCTGAAGCGCTTTTTCCCGGAGCTATCCCACCATGACCACCCCCATGATCGACAAGAGCCAGGCGCTCACCGGCGACCAGCCGAACACCGCGTCCCCCCTGGCCTTGCTGGCGGCCATCGTGCTGTTCGCCGCCATCACCCCGACCATCCTCATGACCGCCCCGGCGGTGGCCGCGCAACTGGCCAGCCAATGGCAACTGAGCCCGTCGCAGATCGGCGACCTGTTCTCCACCGAGCTGGGGGCCATGAGCCTGGCCACCCTGCCCGCCTTCTGGTGGCTCAAGCGCGTCGACTGGCGCCGCGCGGCGCTGCTGGCCGGGGCGTTGTTCATCGTCGCCAACCTGCTGTCGATCTGGGCCCAGGGCTATGGCGCGCTGCTGGCCCTGCGTTTCTGCAGTGCTCTGGCCGGCGGTTCGCTGATGATCATCTGCCTGTCCAGCGCCGCCTCCACCGCCAACCCCAGCCGGACCTATGGCCTGTGGGTCATGGGCCAGCTGGTGGTCGGGGTGCTGGGCCTGGGCATTCTGCCGCGGTTGTTCGAGCACTACGGCCTGGCAGCCTGCTACCTGCTGCTGGCGCTGCTGATGAGCCTGTGCCTGCCCTTGGCGCGCTACTTTCCCCAGGGCGCGCCGGTCAAAAAAACCGCGCAGCAGGCCGCCGCCGTGGCGCAGTGGAAGGTGCTGTGCGGCATTCTCGGCATCCTCGGTTTCTATATCAGCCTCAGCGGGGTCTGGACCTTTATCGGTTCGATCAGCGCCAAGGCCGGCATCTCCGCGCAAGCCAGCGGCGAGCTGCTGGCCGTCGCCACGGTCATGGGCATCGTCGGCGCCGGCTGCGCCTCGCTGATCGGCAATCGCCTGCCGCGCCTGCCGTTGCTGCTGCTCGGCTACGGCCTGATGGCCGGCTCGGTGCTGTTGCTGCTGGGGGCGCCGACCCTGGCGCGCTTCGCCCTCGCCGCCCTGGTCTTCAAGTTCACCTGGACCTTCATCCTGCCGCTGATCCTCGCCTGCCTGGCCGACCTCGACCGGTCCGGCAAGCTGATGAACGCTTCCAATCTGGTAATCGGCGGCGGCCTGGCCATCGGCCCCGCGCTGGCCGGCCGGCTGATCGAAGGCAGCGGCGGCTTCCAGCCCCTGCTGATCGGCGGCGCCAGCCTGACCCTGCTGTCGCTGGCGCTGATCCTCGCCTGCCGGCGCAACCCCTGAACCCCTGAACCCCTGTAGCCGCTGCCGAAGGCTGCGATAGGTCCGAAGGACCTCTGGCGCCCGGGAGATCGCAGCGACCGTTCCGGTCGATCGCAGCCTTCGGCAGCGGCTACAGATTCCCCCATAGATGGAGATGCCCATGACCCGTAAAACCGCGTTTTTCTTCGATGAACTCAGCCTCTGGCACAGCGCCGGGCCACATGCGCTGACGCTGCCGGTGGGCGGCTGGGTGCAACCGCCCGCCGCGGCCGGGCACGCCGAATCGCCGGAAACCAAGCGCCGCCTGAAAAGCCTGCTGGACGTCTCCGGCCTGACCCGTCAGTTGCAGGTGCGCAGCGCCACGGCCGCCAGCGAAGAGGACCTGCTGCGGGTGCACAGCGCCGAGTACCTGCAACGCTTCAGGGCCCTGAGCGAGGCCGGTGGCGGCGAACTCGGCCCGCAAGCGCCGATCGGCCCGGGCAGCTACGAGATCGCCCGGCTCTCCGCCGGCCTGGCCATGGCCGCGGTGGATGCGGTGCTCGGCGGCGAAGCCGACAACGCCTATTCCCTGTCCCGCCCGCCGGGACACCATTGCCTGGCCGACGGCGCCATGGGCTTCTGCTTCCTGGCCAATATCGCCATCGCCATCGAGGCGGCCAAGGCCAGGCGCGGCCTGGGCAAGGTCGCGGTGATCGACTGGGACGTGCACCACGGCAATGGCACCCAGTCGATCTTCGAGGAACGCGGCGACGTGCTGACCGTTTCCCTGCACCAGGACGGCTGCTTCCCGCCCGGCTACAGCGGCGAGCAGGACCGCGGTCGCGGTGCCGGGCTGGGGGCCAATCTCAATATCCCGCTGCTGCCCGGCAGCGGCCACGATGCCTACCTGCATGCCTTGCAACGCATCGTGATTCCAGCCCTGGAGCGCTTCGAGCCGGAGCTGATCATCGTTGCCTGCGGCTATGACGCCAACGCGGTCGACCCGCTGGCGCGGATGCTGCTGCACAGCGACTCGTTCCGCGCCATGACCCGCCAGGTGCGCGAAGCCGCCGAGCGTCTGTGCCAGGGGCGCCTGGTGCTGGTGCATGAAGGTGGTTATTCCGAGGCCTATGTGCCCTTCTGCGGGCTGGCGACGGTCGAGGAACTGGCCGGCGTCAGGACCGCGGTGACCGACCCGATGCTGGAATTCGTGCAGATGCAGCAGCCCAATCCTGGGTTCCAGGCCTTTCAGCGCCAGTTGATCGACCGTCAGGCCGAGGCGCTGTAGCGACCTTGTAGGAGCGAAGCTTGCTCGCGATGGATTTACAACGATAACGCGCAGTGGCAGGTACATCGCCGCTGCGCGGCTATCGCGAGCAATCGAGCGTCGACCGGCTGCTCCTACGAGGTGGGGGATGCCTGGGACGCGCGCACTTCGCTTGGGGTCTGGCCGTAATGGGCCTTGAACGCCCGGGCGAAGTGGGCCTGGCTGGTGAAGCCGTGGCGGTAGGCGATTTCGCCGATATCCAGGCCTGTTCCCCGCGAGCTGCTCAGCAGGTCATGGGCCTGCTGCAGGCGTTTTTCCAGGATAAAGCGGCTGGGCTGGGTGCCTTCCAGGGCGAACAGCCGGCTCAGGTGCCGCGGTGAAATGCCGGTTTGCGCGGCCACCCGCTCGCAGCTCAGCTCCGGGTCGGCCAACTGTTCGTTGATGCACTGCTTGGCCGCCAGCAGGTAGGAGGCGCTCAGCGCATTGATCCGCCGCTCGCCCACCTGCCCGGCGATCAGGCTGCCCAGCAGCTCCAGCGCCTGGTCCTGATAACCGCCGGCGTCCTGGCTCAGGGGCTGCTGGAAAAAGCCGCGGGTGCGTTCGCCCAGGGTGCGCAGCAACAGGCGCTGCACGCCGCTTTGCCCGCCAATCTTCAGCGGACGGTCGAAACGCTTCAGGCAGCGCTCGGCGAACAGTTCCTGGGGAATGTCGAAAATGAACTGGCGCATCGGCCCGGAGAACCCGAACAGATAGGGTTTGTCGGTGCGGTAGACGATCAGCTCGCCCGGTTCGAGCAACTGACAGGCACCGTCCTGATAGAAAAACGAGCCGCTGCCGGTGACGAAGGACACGAACACCGATTCCTTGGGCACCGAGCGGATCATCGAGTTGTCACGCTCGACCACGTGCTCGTTGCCCTCGATCTGCGCCAGGCGCATGCCCTCCAGTTGCAGGTTGTCCTGGCTGGCGGCAAAACCGCTTTCACAAAAAGAGCTGCATTTGAGGCCGACCAGGGTGGAGGCGTTGTAGTCCTCCCAGAAGGCCAGCCGCTGATCCAGGGCGATGTCCTGGGTGCAGGCATGCCGGGTTTCGAGCAAGGCGCATGGAGACATTTTTATTCTTCTCATGGGCAGAAAATTCGCCGGTCGGCAAGGCAGTGACCGGATCCCGAGGCCGTGGAACACACCGGTCGCGGCCGTTCATTAATATATGAAGCTTATGCCCTGTCAATGTGAAACGCAGTGGGCACAAGTCGATTGCCAGGGTAAACGGCGTCCCTGAAACCTGTAGGAAAACGCTCGTCCGATCCAGTCAACAATCCTGTCCGATTCGATAAAACCCCGCCTGCGCGCCGCGCCTAAAGTCGCCTCGACTCCCACAACGAATAGAGGCCGACCATGCCCGAAGCCGCCAGCCGTGAATTCTGGAAAGACCTGCAACCGATCGCCAATTGCTTCAAGCCGGACGCCAAGCCCGAGGTCTACCTGGCCAATGCCGCCAGCGACGACCTGAAGCTCTATGTGCCCTTCACCGAAACCGTGTCCTCGCGGCCGCTGTGGATCTCGCCGAGCGAGAACCGCTGGTGCGACATCCTCATGGCCAGCAGCGCCGGGCTGGTGAACCGGCATTACCACCCCCACGAAGTGTTCGCCTACACCCTGTCCGGCAAGTGGGGCTACCTGGAGCACGACTGGACCGCCACCGCCGGCGACTTCGTCTACGAGACCCCGGGCGAAGGCCACACCCTGGTGGCCTACGAGCACGAGCAACCGATGCGCGCGTTTTTCATCGTCAAGGGCCCGCTGATCTGGCTCGACGAACAGGGCGAGCCGGAGGGTTATTTCGACGTGCACTCCTATATCGCCATGTGCCGCGCGCACTACGAAAAGATCGGCCTCGGCGCGGCCTATATCGACACGCTGTTTCGCTGAACTCGCGACTTTCACCTGTCCCTCCCGCGGAGAACGACCATGGCTTACAACAACAATAAAGCCGGTTACGAGAACATCCTGCTGGGCGTGCTGTTCCTGACGTTCGGTTTCGTCTTTTTCGATCGCCTGGCCCTGTCCTTCCTGTTTCCGTTCATGGCCGACGAGCTGCAACTGAGCAACAGCCACCTGGGCATGCTGTCGTCGGTCCTGGCCCTGGCCTGGGCGGTGTCCGGCGCGCTGGTCGGGGCCTGGTCGGACCGGCGTGGCAAGCGCAAGCCGCTGCTGATCGTCGCGGTAATCCTGTTTT
This sequence comes from Pseudomonas sp. T8, assembly GCF_024610635.1. Classification (NCBI taxonomy): domain Bacteria; kingdom Pseudomonadati; phylum Pseudomonadota; class Gammaproteobacteria; order Pseudomonadales; family Pseudomonadaceae; genus Pseudomonas; species Pseudomonas sp. T8. The sequence goes on along the minus strand of NZ_CP102374.1, from coordinate 244,740 downwards.
CCCTGTGCTCGGCGCTGTCGGGGCTGGTCACCGGCTTTCTCAGCCTGCTGCTGTTCCGCGGCATCATGGGCCTGGCCGAAGGGCCGATCCTGCCGCTCTCGCAATCGCTGATGGTGGAGGCCTCCTCGCCCCATCGCCGGGGCCTGAACATGGGCCTGCTGCAAGGCTCGGCGGCCGGGCTGCTGGGCGCGGTGATCGGCCCGCCGGTGCTGATCGGCCTGGCCGAGGCCTACGGCTGGCGCCATGCCTTTATCGTCTCGCTGATCCCCGGATTGCTGATCGCCCTGCTGATCTGGCGCTACGTGCGCAACGACGCGCCGGCGCCAGCAACCACCAGCGACAGCGATAAAGCACAGGTCAATCGCCTGGCCCTGCTGAAAAGCCGCAACATCGTGCTCTGCACCCTGATCAGTTGCGTGTTCCTCACCTGGTTCGTGATCCTCATCTCCTTCACCCCGACCTTCCTGGTCAAGGTCCGCGGCTACAGCCCGGCGAGCATGGGCACGGTGATGAGTTGCCTGGGCGGCGCCTGGGTGCTGTGGGGCTTCGGCGTGGCGGCGATTTCCGACCGCTTCGGCCGGCGCCCGACCCTGGTGCTGTTCTCGCTGATCGCCGCCTGCTGCCCGATCGCCCTGCTCTACGCCAACAGCCCGCTGCTGATGGGCGTGCTGATGCTGCTGACCTACACCGGCCTTGGCTGCTTCACCCTGTTCATGGCGACCATCCCGGCGGAAACCGTGCCCCGGGAAGTCATGGCCACCGCCCTGGGCATGATCATGGGCATCGGCGAGCTGGTGGGCGGCTTCGTCTCGCCGACCATCGCCGGCTTCGCCGCCGACCGTTTCGGCCTGTCCATCGTCATGTGGATCTCCTGTGGTGGCGCCCTGCTGGCCGCGCTGCTGGCGCTGTTCCTCAAGGAAACCGCGCCGGCGGTCCTCGCGCGCGGGCGCCGCGCCGAACCTTCCCTGTCTTCCGCCCTGCAAGGAAACCAGCCATGAAAGCATTGCGTTGGCATGCCGCCCGCGACTTGCGCCTGAGCGATCTGCAACTGCCACAGCCCGGCCCGGGCGAGGTGCTGGTCCAGGTGGCCTACTGCGGTATCTGCGGCAGCGACCTGCACGAATACGCCGACGGCCCGCACTCGATTCCCCAGCAAGAGCCCCACCCGCTGTCCGGTTGCCGCGCGCCGCTGACCCTCGGCCACGAATTCTGCGGCCAGGTCCTGGCGGTGGGCGAAGGCGTCGACCGGGTGCGGATCGGCAGCCGGGTGGCGGTGGAACCGGAGTATCGCTGCGGCGATTGCCAGTACTGCCGCGCCGGCCAGTACAACCTCTGCCAGTCCATGGGTTTCATTGGCCTGATGGGCGACGGCGGTTTCGCCGAACAGGTGCTGGTGCCGGCGTACATGCTGCACCCGCTGCCGGATTCGGTGAGCTTCAAGCAGGCCGCGGTGCTGGAGCCGGCGGCGGTGGCCTTTCACGCGCTGAACCAGAGCAGCCTGCTGGCCGGCGACAGCTGCGTGGTGTTCGGCCTCGGCCCCATCGGCCTGCTGCTGATCCTGTTGGCGCGGCTGCGCGGCGTGGAGCGGATCTTCGCCGTGGACATCAGCCCGGAACGCCGGCGGCTGGCCCGCGACTTCGGCGCCCAGGAAGTGCTCGATGGCCACGCCGCCGACCTGTCGCAACGCCTGCACGAACTGAGCGGCGGTGGCGTCGACACGGCCTTCGAGGCCGCCGGCAGCCAGCAGACCCTGAGCCTGGCCCTGCATGCCCTGCGCAAGGGCGGCGAGGTGGTGCTGGTGGGGCTGATGGGCGAGGTCAGCGTCGATGCCTTCCACCTGGTCAATAACGAACTGCGCCTGCTCGGCAGCGTGGGTTATCGCAACGCCTACCCGCCGCTGATCGAACTGCTGGCCAGCGGCCGCCTGGACCTGACCCGCGCCGTGACCCGCTGCGTGACCCTGGACCAGGCCGTGGAGCATGGCTTCGAAGCCCTGCTGCGGGACAAGAGCCAGATCAAGGTGCTGGTCAACCCCACCCCCGAACTGGCCAAGGCGTGACCCTGTAGCCGCTGCCGCAGGCTGCGATCGAGGACGCAGTCCTCGCCAGCACCATCGGCAGCCTCCTGGTAACCCGTTGGCGAACGCTGCGCGTCCGATCGCAGCCTGCGGCAGCGGCTACAGACCTGAACAACTCATTACAAAAACAACAAGAAACGAGTACCGACCATGAAAAGCACTCCCCTGCTGTGCCCGCTGCTGGCGGCTGTCCTGTTCACCCCTTTGTGCCAGGCCGGGACTCCGGCACCCAGCCGCGAAGGCCCGCTGGCCGGGCTCGGCGAGCAACTGGCCGGCTACGGTATCCGCCCCCATGTGCAGTTCTGGAGCCTGTCGATGAACAACCTCGACACCGGTCCGCGCGAACACAGCTTCGGCAACAGCGGCGACCTGTTCGTCGGCGCCGACTTCGACCTCGATACCCTTGCCGGCCTCGAAGGCGCGGCCGTTCATTTCGAGGAAACCTTCTTCATCCTCGACACCGCCACCGGCCAGCCGACCTCGCGCAACTGGCAAGGCGCCGCCGGCAGCTATTTCGCCGGCGCGCCGATCCACAACGACATCACCAGCAACCAGCTGAGCCTGCTGACCTACCAGCAGACCTGGCTCGACGGCCAAGTCGACATGAGCCTGGGGCGCACCAACGCCCGGCGCTACTTCTATATCTACAACTGCGAAACCGTGGTCACCTGCAACGACCCGATCATCGATTCGTCCACCGGCATCCTGCCGCCGCCCTACGGCAGCTGGGGCGGCTACCTGAAGTACCAGCCGACGCCGGGCTTGTATGTGCATGCCGGCGCCTTCGAATCGAACCCGGTGGACTACCTGAAAAAACGCAAGGGCCTGGACTTCAGCACCGACGACGCCAGCGGCACCAGCCTGCTGCTGGGCATCGGCAGCAAGCACGACGGCGCCTATAGCGCCCACTACGAACTCAACGGCTACTACAACACCTCCAGGCAGTACGACCCGCTGACCGGCGCCAGCGAGCACGGCACCGGCGGCGCCTTCTTCAAGTTCCAGCAAGGTTTCTGGCGGGCCGACGGCGGCCAGGGCACCGCGCCCCAGGCCCTGCTGGCGTTCGGTTCGCTGTCCCTGGCCGCCGACGACAAGCAGCCCTTCAGCCACTTCGCCGAAATCGGCCTGACTTACCTGGCGCCCTTCGACCGGCCCCAGGACAAGCTCAACCTCAAGGCCAGCTACCTGCGCCTCAACGACCACCAGTTGCGCTTCCAGCAACAGGCGCGGATCGCCAACGGCGGCGACCCCAGCCTGGGCGAACGCAATGTCTACGCCATCGAGGCCAACGGCCACTTCGCCCTGACCCGGCACCTGGCGCTCGAACCCAGCGTGCAGTACCTGATCAACCCGGACAATTTCTACAACCCCGAGGCCCGCGAGCTCAGCGGCAACGGTTTTGTCGTCGGCCTGCAAGTCATGTACGACGTCGGCGCGGCGCTGGGGTTGTGAACCTGCTTCTCACTGCCAACGAGGTATCTCCCATGACTGACTCTGCCCCGCGTTCGTTCGACTACATCGTGGTCGGGGCCGGCTCGGCCGGTTGCGTGCTGGCCAACCGGCTGTCCGCCGATCCGCAGCTCAGCGTCTGCCTGATCGAAGCCGGCCCCAGCGACCGCAGCCTGTTCCCCGGCGCCTATGTGCGCACCCCGGCAGGCATCATCCGGCTGATCGCCAACCCGAAGTGGAACTGGATGCACCAGTTCAGCGCCCAGGCCGCCAGCGGCGACCGTCCGATCCCCTGCCCCCGCGGCCGGCTCTGGGGCGGCTCCAGCGCGATCAACGGCATGATCTACATCCGCGGCCACCGCAGCGACTACGACCGCTGGGCCGCGGCCGGCAACCAGGGCTGGAGCTACGACGAACTGCTGCCGTACTTCCTGCGCTCGGAGCACTTCGAGCCCGGCGCCTCGCCCTGGCATGGGCAAGGCGGCGAACTCAACGTCGCCGCGCAACGCAGCCCGAGCCCGATCAATGAGGTGTTCTACCAGGCCGCCCAGGAACTGGGCTGGCGCTACAACCCGGACTTCAACGGCGAGGAGCAGGAAGGCTACGGCCCCTTCCATGTCACCCAGATCAACGGCGAACGTTGCAGCGCCGCGCGGGCCTTCCTGCACCCGGCGCTGCCGCGGCCCAACCTCAGCGTATTGAGCTCGACCCTGACCCACCGCGTGCTGCTGGACGGCAACCGCGCCTGCGGCGTCGAGGTCAGCCAGGACGGCGCGGTGTTCCAGCTCCAGGCCCGGCGCGAAGTGATCCTCAGCGCCGGGGCGATCAACTCGCCGCAGCTGCTGTTGCTCTCCGGCATCGGCCCGGCCGCCGAGCTGGAGCGCCATGGCATCGCCCAGCGCCATGAACTGCCGGGGGTTGGCCACAACCTGCAGGACCATCAGGACGTGGTGCTGATGTACCGCTGCGACAGCGAGCTGACCTACGGCGTGTCGGCCAAGGGCCTGCTGCCCCTGGCGCGCTCGCCCTGGCAGTACCTGAGCCGGCGCAGCGGTCCGCTGACTTCCAATACCGTGGAGTCCGGCGGTTTCCTGCGCCTGCAGGCCGAGGACGCCGCGCCGGAACTGGGCCTGATCGTCGCCCCGGCGCTGAAGAACCAGCCCCAGCGCCTGGTGCCGCTGGGCCATGGCGTCAGCCTGCACATCGCCGTGATGCACCCGCAAAGCCGTGGCCAGGTCCGGCTCAATTCCGCCGATCCCCATGACAAGCCCATCATCGACAGCAACTTCCTCAGCCACCCGGAGGACCTGCGCAAGCTGGTGGCGGGCGTGCGCCTGGTGCGCCAGCTGGCGGCGAGCCAGGCCTTCGCCCGGCGCCTCAAGGGCGAGCTGGTGCCCGGCCCGCACGTCGAGAGCCAGGCGCAGATCGAGCAGTGGATCCGCGACAGCCTGGGTACCGTGTTCCACCCGGTCGGCACCTGCAAGATGGGCCACGACGAACAGGCGGTGGTCGACGACCAGCTGCGGGTCCACGGCGTACAGGGCCTGCGGGTGGCCGACGCATCGATCATGCCGAGCCTGACCACCGGCAATACCAACGCGGCGGCGATCATGATCGGCGAAAAGGCCGCCGACCTGCTGCTGGGTAAGGCGCCGCTGAGCATTCAGGTTCCCGCTCGCCTGGAGGAACAGGCATCCACGCTGGCCATTGGCTGAAAGACGGCCACTTGTAGGAGCGAAGCTTGCTCGCGATGGACTTGAGAGCGCCGCGTTTAGCCAGTCGGTACGCGTTATCGTTAACGATCATCGCGAGCAATCGAGCGTCGACCGGCTGCTCCTACAGGGGATCACCTGCACTCGACTGATCGGTGTTGACCCAGAAGCCCGCGTCCCTATGGATTTTGCCGCAGCCTGAACATATAGTTGTATCGAACAACCATATATGGAGCCTCGCCATGTCCTCCCCGTCGCCGCTGGTGGATCAGGTCCGTAACGAATCGCGCAAACTGGTGCGCGAGCTGGGCTTCATGGGCGCCACCCTGGCCGGCTCCGACCTTGCGCCTTCGGCGGTGCATGCGCTGATCGAACTCGATCTGTACGCCCCGCTCACCGCCGCCCAGCTGGGCAAGAGCCTGAACCTGGAGAAGTCCTCGGTCAGCCGCCTGCTGGCCAAGCTCATCGAGCGCGGCGATATCCAGGAAAGCCCCAGCCCCAGCGATGCCCGGGAAAAACTCCTGGGCCTGACCGCCAGCGGACGCAAACAGGTCGCCGCTATCCATGCCTTTGGCAGCGCCCAGGTGCAACAGGCGCTGCGCCTGCTTGCGCCGCGCGAGCAAAGCCAGGTGGTCGCCGGACTGCGCAGTTATGGCCAGGCGCTGCAGGCTTGCCGCCTGGGCCAGGCGCAGATCGCCGCGGCAATCCCTAGCGTGCAGCGTGGCTATCGGCCGGGCATGATCGGCCGCATCACCGAGCTGCATGCACACTACTACTCACGCCTGGTGGGTTTCGGGCAGTTCTTTGAACAGCGCGTCGCGGCGGGTCTGGCGGAATTCAGCGAGCGCCTGGACCACCCGGATAACGGCATCTGGCTGGCGGTGCTGGACGAGCAGATCGTCGGTTCGATCGCCATCGATCTCGGCGGCGCCCCGGACCACAAGCAGGCCGACAAGAGTGCCCATCTGCGCTGGTTTATCCTCGACGAGGCGGCCCGTGGCACCGGCACCGGTCGCCTGCTGCTCAAGACGGCGCTGGAGCATTGCGACCGGGTGGGGGCAACCTCCTGCTACCTGTGGACCTTCAGCGGCCTGGACGCCGCCCGGCATCTGTATGAAGCCTTCGGCTTCCAGCTGGTGGAGGAACAGCCGGCGGCGCAATGGGGCAAGACCGTGCTGGAACAGAAGTTCGAGCGCCGCCATCCAGGCCTGGCCTGAAACGCCTCAGCGGTTGGCCGGCGGTGCGATGTTCCACAGCCGCGGCCAGTCTTCCGAGGACAGGCCGTTGCAAGTCGGCATCTGCCGGTAATCGCTGAGCTGGAAGCTTTCGCCGTCGAACAGCCAGCGCCCGCTTTCACCGCAGTCGCCAATGCCGCGGGCCAGATAGAAGGTGCTCAGCACCCCGGTCTTGGGGTCGTAGTGGGCGCCGCCCGAACCGTCCGCGTTGTTCATGGGCACGGCTTGCCGGCGCAGCGCCTCGAGCTTCGGCGGATTGCTGCGCGACCAGCTGCTGATCAGGTAGTCGCAGTTGTAGGCCGCGCACTCGCTCAGCACCACCGTCAACGCCCGTTGCGCGGTCAGCGGATAGACCTCGACCTGGGGCTCGGCCACATAGTCTTCATCGTCGTTGGGCGTACCCGGCGTGGCGAGCTTCACGGCGGCCGCCGAGATCCGCGTGCGTTCCGCCTCCGTCAGTTCCGGAGCCCCCGGATAAGCCCGCAGCTGGGCCGGCAGCGGCCGCGCCGGCACCTCGCTGGCCGGACGCTGGCCTGGCCGCCACAGCGCCGTCACGCCATCGACCCGGCCCTGCACCGAGTCCATCAGCAGCAGCGCCGCCGACAGACCGGACAACGGCACCCGGGCCTCGTCGTCTCCCGCCAGCTTCAGTTCTTCGGCATTGCGCAGGCGTTCCAGCCACTGGCGGGCCCGGATCGGGTCGGCGATTTCATAGCGGGTGACCTGGGTCTGCGCACCCTTCTTCTCCGGCAACAGCACCAGGGCGTCCAGCAGTTGCGGCTCCAGCGCCTGGCCGTCGAGGCGCAAGGCCGACAGCTCAGCGGGCTCCCCGCGCTGGTCCAGGCGTATTTCCAGCGGACCGTCGGGGCCGGCGCGACGCTGGATATGCAGGGTCAGGCTGCTGTACTGCACGCCGTGTTCGCCGTTGGGCGCGCTCAGGGCGTGGCAGCCGCGCAGGTTATCGCAGCCGGTGATCCATTCCTTGGTCTGGCGCAGCAAGGGCACCTTTTCCGCGGCGTTCTGCGCCAGCGCCTGGGCGGCGCTGGCCGTCAGCAAAAGGACCATCAGGGTGCGCTGCAACATGGGACTTTCCTTGTCGGGTAAAGGCGCCGATTGTCCCACGCAGCGCCCCTGCCCTCCCAGTTTTTTTGCCTTCAGGACCAGGGTTTCGCCGCGCCCTGGCGCGCCCGGTATTCCCCCGGCGTCATCTTCGCGTAGCGCTGGAAGAACCGGCTGAAATACGCCGGGTCCTTGAACCCCAGCTGGTAGCAGATTTCATTCACCGAACTGGCGGTGAACAGCAGCAGGCGCTTGGACTCCTGCATCAGGCGCTCGTACACCAGGCGTTTCGACGGCAGGTCGGCGATGCGCCGGCAGACATCGTTGAGGCGCGCCTCGGTGACGCCGATCTGCCCGGCATAGCGCGACAGCGGCCAATGCTCCAGGTACTGGGCTTCGATCAGTTCGTTGAAGCGATGGAAGATCTGCAGGTCTTCGTGCCGCGCCGGGCGCGCCTTGAGGGAATTGGCCGAGAGCCTGAGCAGGCTGATCAGGATCAAGCGGGTCAGGGCTTCCAGCGCCGGCGCATGCCCGGCGCCCTGCCCGGTGACTTCCTCCTGCAACTCATCGAACAGCAACGCCAGGCGCCGCGCCTCGCCGGCGAATCCCGGGTCCAGGCGCGCCAGGGCCACGCAGGCCGGTGCCACCTGGGGGCCGCTGGCCAGACGGCTGTCGGCTTCGATCAGTTCCCACACCAGTTGCTGGCGCACGGTCAGCACGTGGCCTTCGCTGTCGGCCTCGGTGACGAAGGAATGGGCAATGGTTGGTGGCGTGAGGAAAAACATCGGCCCCGATTCCAGGTACTGCTGGTCGTCGAGGTAGACCCGCACCGCGCCGCTTTTCACGTAGTGCACCTGGAAAAACCGGTCGTGACGGTGCACCGGCATGTTGCGGCCGAAGAACCCGGCCAGGTTGCTCAGCTTGTCGTAATGCACCTGCGAATCGGCGTAACGCTGGTCGTAGACCTGCCCGATGTTGATGTTGGGGATCGGCTGGCGATCGCTCATGGTGGCGTGTCTCTTTTTTTGCTCGCGGCGCTTTTTATTTCGCCGCAGCACTTTTTTATTTTTACCCGCGGCAAGCGCCCACATCCTGCGTGATTCGCGGCCTGTTCACCAGTACTCGGCAAACGGGTCAGGGTCGGCGCTTGACGATCGTTAACATATTAAATATAACGTTAACACATTAACGAAATCACCTCGTCTTCCGCGATGCTCAGGAGAAAACCACAATGAGCCGTGCACTGCATGAAGTCGCCACCGGCACCCTGTTCGGCGTCGCGCTGAACTATCAGGGCCTGTTGCGCAGCCACCTGGAATCCTTCACCCAGCCGCCCTACCAGAAGCCACCGGTCAAGCCGGTGCTGTTCATCAAGACCCCCAACACCCGCAACGTCCACGGCGGCGCCGTGATCTATCCGCAGGGTGTCGAGCGCCTGCAACCGGGCCCGGCGCTGGGCGTGGTGATCGGCAAGCGCACAAGCCGGGTCAGCGTGGAAAACGCCCTGCAGCATGTGGCCGGCTACACCATCGTCAATGAATTCAGCCTGCCGGAAGACAGCTACTACCGCCCCGCCGTCAAGGCCAAGTGTCGTGACGGTTTCTGCGCCTTCGGCCCGGAACTGGTGCCGGCGGCCCAGGTGCGCGATCCCCATGAGCTGGAACTGAAGCTGTGGGTCAACGGCGAACTGCTGCAACGCAACAGCACCGCCAACCTGGTGCGCGGCATTCCCCAGCTGATCGCCGAAATCAGCGAGTTCATGACCCTGCACGAGGGCGACGTGCTGATCACCGGCACCCCCGAAGGCCGGATCGACGTCAAGCCCGGCGACCGTATCGAAGTGGAGATCAGCGGCCTGGGCCGTCTCGCCAATCACGTTGTTGCCGAAAAAACCGCCGAAGCAGCCGCCGAATAAGGAGCCGCCATGAAACACGCCCGCATCCGTTATCAAGGCCAGGTCCACGACGTGCTGGTCAACGCGCCCAACAGCGTGAAACTGGCCGATGGCCGTGTGCTCGCCGAGGATCAGGTCGAGTGGCTGCCCCCGGCCACCGGCAGCATGTTCGCCCTGGGCCTGAACTACGCCGACCACGCCGCCGAACTGGCCTTCAAGCCGCCGACCGAGCCGCTGGTGTTCATCAAGTCCCCCGGCACCTACACCGGCCACAACCAGGTCACCTGGCGCCCGGACAACGTCGCCTACATGCACTACGAGTGCGAACTGGTGGCGGTGATCGGCAAGACCGCGCGCAACGTCAAGCGCGAGGATGCCCTGGACTACCTGGCCGGCTACACGGTTTGCAACGACTACGCGATCCGCGACTACCTGGAAAACTACTACCGGCCCAACCTGCGGGTGAAAAACCGCGACGCCACCACCCCGGTCGGGCCATGGATAGTCGACGTCGCCGACGTGCCCGAGCCGAACCGGCTGAAGCTGCGCACCTGGGTCAACGGCGAGCTGCGCCAGGAAGGCACTACCGCCGACATGATCTTCGACATCCCCTACCTGATCGAATACCTCTCCAGCTTCATGACCCTGCAACCCGGCGACATGATCGCCACCGGCACCCCCGAAGGCCTGTCCGACGTGGTGCCCGGCGATGAAGTGGTGGTGGAAGTCGAAGGCGTCGGCCGGCTGGTCAACCGCATCGTCAGCGAGGCGGAGTTCTTCAGGATCAAGGCACAACACGACACGCAACTGGCGGCCAAGGAGCACGCATAAATGATCAAACACTGGATCAACGGCCGCGAGGTCGAAAGCCAAGACACTTTCGTCAACTACAACCCGGCCACCGGCGAAGCCATCGGTGAAGTGGCCAGCGGCGGTGCCGGGGAAATCGCCCAGGCGGTCGCGGCGGCCAAGGATGCCTTTCCGAAATGGGCCAATACTCCGGCGAAAGAACGGGCACGGCTGATGCGCAAGCTGGGCGAGCTGATCGACCAGAACGTGCCGCACCTGGCGGAGCTGGAAACCCTCGACACCGGTCTGCCGATCCACCAGACCAAAAATGTCCTGATCCCCCGCGCCTCGCACAACTTCGACTTCTTCGCCGAGGTCTGCACCCGCATGGATGGCCACAGCTATCCGGTGGACGACCAGATGCTCAACTACACCCTGTACCAGCCGGTCGGCGTCTGCGCCCTGGTGTCGCCGTGGAACGTGCCGTTCATGACCGCCACCTGGAAGACCGCGCCGTGCCTGGCGCTGGGCAACACAGCGGTGCTGAAGATGTCCGAGCTGTCGCCGCTGACCGCCAACGAACTGGGGCGCCTGGCGGTCGAAGCCGGCATTCCCAATGGTGTGCTGAACATCGTCCAGGGCTACGGCGCCACCGCCGGCGATGCCTTGGTACGCCACCCGGACGTGCGCGCGATTTCCTTCACCGGCGGCACCGCCACCGGCAAGAAGATCATGCAGACCGCCGGGTTGAAAAAGTACTCCATGGAGCTGGGCGGCAAGTCGCCGGTGCTGATCTTCGAAGACGCCGACCTGCAGCGCGCCCTGGACGCCGCGCTGTTCACCATCTTCTCGCTCAACGGCGAACGCTGCACCGCCGGCAGCCGGATCTTCATCCAGGAAAGCGTCTACCCGCAGTTCGTCGCCGAGTTCGCCGCCCGCGCCAAGCGGCTGATCGTCGGCGATCCGACCGATCCCAAGACCCAGGTCGGCTCGATGATCACCCAGGCCCACTACGACAAGGTCACTGGCTATATCCGCATCGGCATCGAGGAAGGCGCCACCCTGCTCGCCGGTGGCCTGGAGCGTCCGGCCAACCTGCCGGCACACCTCGCCCGTGGCCAGTTCATCCAGCCGACCGTGTTCGCCGATGTGAACAACAAGATGCGCATCGCCCAGGAAGAGATCTTCGGCCCGGTGGTCTGCCTGATCCCGTTCAAGGACGAGGCCGAGGCCCTGCAACTGGCCAACGACACCGAGTACGGACTGGCCTCTTACATCTGGACCCAGGACATCGGCAAGGCCCATCGCCTGGCCCGTGGCATCGAGGCCGGCATGGTGTTCATCAACAGCCAGAACGTGCGCGACCTGCGCCAGCCGTTCGGCGGGGTCAAGGGCTCCGGCACCGGCCGCGAAGGCGGCGAGTACAGCTTCGAGGTGTTTGCCGAGATCAAGAACATCTGTATCTCCATGGGCAGCCACCACATCCCGCGCTGGGGCGTGTAAGGTTGAAAAATCCGCTGTAGCCGTGGCCGCGGGCCGCGATCCGGCGCCTTGTTCACAGTCGATCGAGGTGTCCCGGTTACGACTGCTACGCAGTCGATCGCAGCCTTCGGCAGCGGCTACAAGATCGAACAATAAGATGTTTCAGGAGAAGCACCATGGGCGAAGTCGTCATGGCCGCCAAGGTCTGCCACGTTCCATCGATGTACCTGTCCGAACTGCCGGGCAAGCACCACGGCTGTCGCGAAGCGGCGATCGCCGGGCACAAGGAAATCGCCCGCCGCGCCCGCGAACTGGGGGCCGACACCGCGGTGGTGTTCGACGTGCACTGGCTGGTCAACAGCGGTTACCACATCAACTGCGGCGAGCACTTCGAGGGCACCTACACCAGCAACGAACTGCCGCACTTCATCAAGAACATGGACTACGACTACAACGGCTGCCCGGAACTGGGCGAGCTGATTGCCGCCGAAGCCAATGCCGCCGATGTGCGCACCCTCGCCCACAACATCCCCAGCCTGGAGCTGGAATACGGCACCCTGGTGCCGATGCGCTACATGCACATGGACGTACCGCCGGAGCAGCATTTCCAAGTGATTTCCATCGCCGCCTGGTGTGCCTGGCACAAGCTCGAAGACAGCTTCACCTTCGGCGCCGCGGTGCGCCGGGCCATCGAAAAGAGCGACCGCAAGGTCCTGGTGCTGGCCTCCGGCTCGCTATCGCACCGCTTCTCCGACGACCGCGAGGCCGAAGCCAACATCCATAACTGGACCCGCGAATTCGACAAGCAGGTGGACCTGCGAGTGGTCGAACTGTGGCAACAGGGGCGCTTCCGCGAGTTCTGCTCGATGCTCCCGGACTACGCCGAACACTGCTTCGGCGAAGGCCGGATGCACGACACCGCCATGCTCCTGGGCCTGCTCGGCGGCCCCGAATACAACCGGCCGGCGGAGATTGTCACCGCGCCTTTCGGCAGCTCCGGCACCGGCCAGATCAACGCTATTTTTGAGATATGAAGCAGCGGCAAGCAGCAAGCTACAAGCCACAAGAGAACCCTCTTGCCGCTTGCAGCTTGCGGCTTGTAGCTGCCTCCAAAGGAGGCCCCCATGCCGCACTTCATCGCCGAATACACCGACAACATCGAGCAGGCCGCCGACCTGCCGGGCCTGTTCGAGAAGGTCCACGACTACCTCGGGGCCAGCGGCGTGTTCCCGCTCGGCGGCATCCGCAGCCGCGGCGTGCGCCTGGACACCTGGCGCATGGCCGACGGCAAGCACGACTACGCCTTCGTCCATATGCGCCTGCAGGTCGGAGCCGGGCGCGACCTGGCGACCAGACGCAAGGTCGCCGAGGGTTTGTTCGAGATCATCAAGGCGCACTTCGCCGAGCTCCAGGCCCAGCGCCTGCTGGCGCTGTCGTTCGAGATGAGCGAATTGGATGCCGAGCTGAACTTCAAGCACAACAACGTGCATGAGTTTCTCAAGCGCCAAGCGTGACCTGTGACCTGTAGCCGCTGCCGCAGGCTGCGATCGGCTTGGGCGGCACTTCCGACGAAGCAGTCGTGCTCTTGAGATTGCTGGAAGCCCCTTCGGGGCTTATCGCAGCCTGCGGCAGCGGCTAAAGGTCCGAGCCCTATCGACAAGAACAATAAAAGAGACCCACCCATGTCCAGCTCGACCCTTGCCCTGCCCAGCGCCGCGGAGACGTCCGACACCTATCGGCGGATCACCTGGCGGCTGATGCCCCTGCTGTTCACCTGCTACATCTTCGCCCACCTGGACCGCATCAATATCGGCTTCGCCAAGCTGCAGATGACCCAGGACCTGGGCTTCAGCGACAGCGTCTACGGTTTTGGCGCCGGCCTGTTCTTCATCGCCTACGCGCTGTTCGGCGTGCCCAGCAACCTGGCCCTGGACCGGGTCGGGCCGCGCCGCTGGATCGCCAGCCTGATGGTGGTCTGGGGCCTGCTGTCCAGCGCCATGCTGCTGGTGGACAGCGCCGCCGGCTTCTACCTGTTGCGCTTTCTGCTGGGGGTGGCCGAGGCCGGTTTTTTCCCCGGCATCCTGGTGCTGCTCAATCGCTGGTTCCCGGCCAGCCGCCGGGGTCAGGTGACCGCGCTGTTCGCCATCGCCGTGCCCATGGCCGGGGTGATCGGCGGGCCGCTGTCGGGCTGGATTCTCGAAAGTTTCCACGACCTGGGCGGGATGCGTGGCTGGCAATGGATGTTCCTGATCGAAGGCCTGCCGGTGGTCCTGCTTGGCCTGGTGGTGCTCAAGGCGCTGCCGGAAAGCATCGACAGCGTCGGCTGGCTGAGCGACCAACAAAAGCAGCAACTGCACGCGGCCCTGAGCCAGGAAGAACAGCACAAGCCGATCACCCGCTTCGCCGGCATCCTCCAGGACAGGCACATCTGGCTGCTGGTGTGCATCTATTTCGCGGTGATGCTGGCGGTCAACACCATCGCCTTCTGGATGCCCACCCTGATCCACCACGCCGGCATCGCCCGCGACAGCCGCGTCGGCCTGCTCAGCGCCCTGCCGTACCTGGCCGGCTGCCTGTTCATGATCGGCGTCGGCCGTTCTTCCGACCGCCTGCGCGAACGGCGCTGGCACCTGAGCGTGCCGCTGCTGATGTCCAGCGTCGGCCTGATCGTCGCCGGCCTGGCCCCGGACAATGCCTGGCTGGTGATGGCCGGGCTGCTGGTGGCCGGCATGGGCGCCAGCGCCGCGCTGCCAATGTTCTGGCAACTGCCGCCGGCCTTTCTCGCCAGCAACACCCAGGCCGCGGGGATCGCCCTGATCAGTTCCTTCGGCAGCATCGCCGCCTTCCTCGCGCCCTACCTGATCGGCGTGGTCCGCGACGCCACCCAGAGCGCCAGCCTCGCCCTGTATGCCCTGGCCCTGCTGATCGCCGGCGGCGCCTGGCTGGTGCTGCGGGTGCCGGCCCTTATCGTCAATCCCCAGGAGAAGTAACCATGCTCAGCACTTCGGATATCCAGCAGACCGCCGCCCGCCTCGACGCCGCCGAACGCAACCGGGAACAGATCCCCCAGCTGTCGCTGGAGTTTCCCGAGATAACCATCGAGGACGCCTACGCCATCCAGCGCAGTTGGGTGGAACACAAGATCCGCGCCGGGCGCAAGCTGGTCGGGCACAAGATCGGCCTGACCTCGCGGGCCATGCAGGTGTCGTCGAACATCACCGAGCCGGACTTCGGTGCCCTGCTGGACGACATGCTGTTCGAGGAAGGCAGCGACATTCCCTTCCAGCGCTTTATCGTGCCGCGGGTCGAGGTGGAACTGGCGTTCATCCTCGGCAAGCCGCTCAAGGGCCCGAACTGCACGCTGTTCGATGTGCTCGACGCCACCGAATGGGTGATCCCGGCCCTGGAGATCATCGACGCGCGCATCCAGCAGGTCGACCCGCGGACCCAGGCCACGCGCAAGGTGTTCGACACCATCTCCGATAACGCCGCCAACGCCGGGGTGGTCATGGGCGGCCGCGCGGTGCGCCCTGGCGATATCGACCTGCGCAAGGTGCCGGCGGTGCTGTATCGCAACGGGGTGATCGAGGAGTCCGGGGTGTCCGCGGCGGTGCTCAACCACCCGGCCAAGGGCGTGGCCTGGCTGGCCAACAAGCTGGCGGCCTACGACGTCGGCCTGGAAGCCGGGCAGATCATCCTCGGCGGCTCCTTCACCCGCCCGGTGGCGGCGCGCCCCGGCGATACCTTCCACGTCGACTATGACCAGCTCGGCAGCATTGCCTGCCGTTTTGTCTGAGGAGCACGCTCATGCAACTGCCGATCAATCATTTCAAGCAACGCCTGCGGCAAGACGCGCCGCAGATCGGCCTGTGGCTGGGCCTGGCCAATGCCTATTGCGCGGAGCTGGCGGCCAACGCCGGTTTCGACTGGCTGCTGCTGGACGGCGAACACGCGCCCAACGACCTCAACAGCCTGCTCGGCCAGTTGCAGGCCATCGCCCCCTACCCGGTGCAAGGCATCATTCGCCCGCCGGTGGGCGACACCGCGCTGATCAAGCAACTGCTGGATATCGGCGCCCAGACCCTGCTGATCCCCATGGTCGAAAGCGTCGAGCAGGCCCGACAGCTGGTGCGCGCCATGCGTTATCCGCCGGCGGGCATCCGTGGCGTCGGCAGCGCCCTGGCCCGGGCCTCGCGCTGGAACAGCATCCCCGGCTACCTCGACCAGGCCGATGAGCAGATGTGCCTGCTGCTGCAGATCGAGAACCTCGAAGGCCTGGCCAACCTGGATGCCATCACCGCCCTGGACGGGGTCGATGGTGTGTTTATCGGCCCGGCCGACCTCTCGGCGTCTATGGGCCATCGCGGCAACCCGGGGCATCCCGAGGTGGTCGCGGCGATCGAGGACGCCATCGCGCGGATCCGCAAGGCCGGCAAAGCGGCCGGAATCCTCAGTGCCGACCGGACATTGGCGCAGCGCTATATCGAACTGGGGGCGAACTTCGTCGCGGTGGGGGTGGACACCACAGTGCTGATGAAGGGGCTGCAGGGATTGCTGGGGCAGTACAAGGAAGTGGCGGCGCCTACCTCGGGTGGTGGGGTTTACTGAAGTTCTGTGGGCGATCCCTGACGGCGCGGGGTGTCAGGTAGAGCTGATCGCGGGCAAGCCTCGCTCCTACAGAAGCCTGTGTCGATCCGCGAAATGGGGAGGACACAATCCTGTAGGAGCGGCCGGTCGACGCTCGATTGCCCGCGATGACGTCAGCCCTGGCGCGCCGCCAGGCGCCAGACCCGGGCGATGTCCGCGGCCCTGTCCCGCAGCAAGCGCGGCGCTTCGGCGCAGGCCTGCTCCAGGGTCATGGGACCGGCGGCCAGGGCAAAGGCCGCATCCACGCCGTGTTCATACATCTGCTCGTAGCCTTCGCCCAGGGTCCCGGCGATCACGATCACCGGCACATTGTGCTGCTTGGCGATGCGCGCCACGCCAAAGGGGGTCTTGCCGCGCAGGGTCTGGGCGTCGAAGCGACCTTCGCCGGTAATCACCAGGTCCGCGCCCTGCACGGCCTCGGCCAGCCCCACCAGCTCCGCCACCACTTCCACCCCCGGACGAAACCGCGCGCCGAGGAAGGCCTTGGCGGCGAACCCCAGGCCACCGGCGGCACCGCTGCCCGGCTCGTCGCGCACGTCCTTGTCCAGCACCCGCGCGGCCTGGTCGGCGAACTGGCCGAGGGCGCGGTCCAGCTGTTCGACCTGCTGCGGCGACGCGCCCTTTTGCGGGCCGAAAATCGCCGAGGCGCCGTGAGGGCCACAGAGAGGATTGTTGACGTCGGCGGCGATCTCGAAACGCACCTCGGCCAGCCGTGGGTCGAGGTTGCTCAGATCGACCCGCGCCACCCGCGCCAGGGCCAGGCCTCCCAGCGGCAAGGCCTGGCCATCGCCATCCAGCAGGCGCACGCCCAGCGCCTGCAAGGCACCGCTGCCGGCGTCGTTGGTGGCGCTGCCGCCGATGGCCAGGATCACCCGCCGCGCGCCGGCATCCAGGGCCGCGCGGATCAACTCGCCGGTGCCGATGGTGCTGCTGGTGCAGGCATCGCGCTGGCCCGGCGGCACCAGTTGCAGACCACTGGCCTCGGCCATTTCGATGATCGCGGTCTGGCTCTGCGGCAGCCAGCCCCAGCGCGCGTCCACCGGTGCCCCCAGCGGCCCCTGGACCCGGGTGGTGCGCAACTGGCCCTCGCAGGCATCGAGGATCGACTCCACGGTGCCCTCGCCGCCGTCCGCCATCGGACGCTGGATCAGCTGCGCGTGCGGCCACACCCGCGCCAGCCCGTCGGCGATGGCGCTGGCCACGCCAGAGGCACTCAGGCTGTCCTTGAAGGAGTCGGGGGCGATGATGATTTTCATGGGCTATCTCCGGTTCTTATGGCGCCCATGCTGCCAGTTGGCCGCGACCTTGACCCCGGTCGGCTGCACAAGTGTGGGGCGGCTTTATTGTTCATTGTCACAATCATAGGAGCGAAGCCGCGAAAACCGGCGCCCAACACAATCTTCTGTAGGAGCGAGGCTTGCCCGCGATCAAGGTACCGCGGTGCATCAGACTCACCGCGGCGTGGCCATCGCGGGCAAGCCTCGCTCCTACAGGGGTGGGCGCAAGGTTTTAAGGTGTGGTGGCGGGCGCATCGGTCTGCGGCAACAGCTGCACCCCCAGGTACAGCGCCAGCATGCCGTCGAGCTTGAGCGGGTCGACGCCGCTGAGTTCGGCGATGCGCTCCATGCGGTAGCGCAGGCTGTTGCGGTGGATGCCCAGGGCGTCGGCGCAGGCCTGGCTCTGGCCGTCGTGGTCGCACCAGCTGCGCAGGGTCGCCAGCAGCTGGCCATTGCTGTCCTTGGCGATGACCTTGCGCAAGGGGCTGAGCAACTCGTCCAGGGCATCGTCATTGCGATGGCGCCAGAGCATCACCGGCAGGCGGAAACGGTTGAGGGTCAGCAAGCGCGACTGGGGCAGCACGTCACGACCATAAGCAAGCAAGTCGCCAACCCGCCGGTAGCAGCGGCGCAGCCCTGCCAGCCCATCGGCCTGGCCGCCCACGGCGATGCGCAGAATGTTCCAGCCCAGGCTGTCGAGTTTTTCCAGCAGCCGCGGGTTGTCGACGCTCAGGGTCGCCGGCCGGCACCACAGCAACGAGGACTTGGCCGAGCTGACGCACCAGCTGTCCGGATAACGCGACATCAGCCAGGCGCTCAGGGCTTCGACTGTCTGCCCCGTGCCCTGCGCCGCTCCTTCCTGGTCCAGGCCCAGCTCGAACAGATAAGGCGTGCGCGGCAGCTGCGGCTTGAGCCCCATCTGCTGCGCCTCGTCCACCAGCCGCGGCGAATCCCCGCTGTCGCTGAGCAGCAGCGCCAGCAGGTCGTCGCAACGCTGGCGGCGCCATTGCTGTTCGGCCTGCTGGTGGCGCTGGCCCACCAGCATCTCGGCGGTCATGCGCACCAGCTCGGCATAGGTGCGCAGCCGTTCCGGCTCGCCGGTGATGCCCAGCACGCCGATCAGCCGCTGGTCATGCAGCAACGGCAGGTTGATCCCCGGCTGCACGCCCTTGAGGTGCTTGGCGGTCTGCGCGTCGATCTCCACCACCCGGCCGTTGGCCAGCACCAGCTGCGCGCCTTCGTGACGGGTGTTGATGCGTTCGGGCTCGCCGCTGCCAAGGATCAGGCCCTGGCTGTCCATGACGTTGACGTTGTAGGGCAGGATGGCCATCGTCCGGTCGACGATATCCTGCGCCAGGTCGTGATCCAGTTCGAACATAGCGGCGTGATCCTAGGAAAGCGGGCTCGGGGCGATGACAAAGGCTTGTTCACCGGCACAGGGGATGCCGGCAAACCCTGTGCGCCGGCACAAAGACAGCGGCCCATGGGGTGACCGAGACTCTCGGGGCGATCAACGTTAACCTCGCATCGCAAAAAATCATAATAAAGAGAGACACGCCATGTCACAGAGCGCCGCTGCCACCCTGGCCACCGATGACGATAAAAACGCCGTCTACAAGCGCATCACCCTGCGCCTGATCCCCTTCATCTTCATCTGCTACCTGTTCAACTACCTCGACCGGGTGAACGTCGGCTTTGCCAAGCTGCAGATGCTCGATGCCCTGAAATTCAGCGAAACCGTCTACGGCCTCGGTGCCGGGATCTTCTTCATCGGCTACGTGCTGTGCGGCGTG
This sequence comes from Pseudomonas sp. T8, assembly GCF_024610635.1. Classification (NCBI taxonomy): domain Bacteria; kingdom Pseudomonadati; phylum Pseudomonadota; class Gammaproteobacteria; order Pseudomonadales; family Pseudomonadaceae; genus Pseudomonas; species Pseudomonas sp. T8. The sequence continues at coordinate 225,326 of NZ_CP102374.1, read as the reverse complement.
CCGAGCAACCTGGCGCTGAACAAGTTCGGCCCGCGGCGCTGGATCGCGCTGATGATGATCACCTGGGGCACGCTGTCGACTTGCCTGCTGTTCGTCACCACCCCGACCCAGTTCTACACCCTGCGCCTGTTCACCGGCGCCGCCGAGGCCGGCTTCTTCCCCGGCGTGGTGCTGTACCTCTCGCAGTGGTTCCCGAGCTTTCGTCGCGGCCGCATCATGGCCCTGTTCATGTCGGCGATCCCGGTGTCCGGCCTGCTCGGCAGCCCGTTCTCCGGCTGGATCCTCAACCACTTCGCCGCGGGCCAGGGCGGTATGGCCGGCTGGCAGTGGATGTTCCTGTTGCAGGGCATCCCCACCGTGATCCTCGGCGCCCTGGCGTACTTCCTGCTCAATGACAATTTCGCCCACGCCAAGTGGCTGAGCCCGCAGGAACGCGCGCTGCTGGAAGCCGACCAGGCCGAAGACGCCGCGCGCAAGCCGCGGACCACCGGCGACTCCCTGGCGGCGGTGTTCAAGAACCCGGCCATCTGGGCCTTCGGCCTGATCTACTTCTGTATCCAGAGCGGCGTGTACGCCATCAACTTCTGGCTGCCGTCGATCATCAAGAACCTGGGGTTCAGCGACAACCTGGTGATCGGCTGGCTCAGCGCCATTCCCTATCTGCTGGCGGCGCTGTTCATGCTGATGGTCGGGCGCTCGGCCGACCTGCGCCAGGAGCGCCGCTGGCACCTGGTGGTACCGATGCTGATGGGCGCCATCGGCCTGGTGATCGCGGTCAACTTCGCTGCCAACCCGACCATCGCCATCCTCGGCCTGACCCTCGCCACCATGGGCGCCCTCACCGGCCTGCCGATGTTCTGGCCGGTACCGACGGCGCTGCTGAGCGCCGGCGCCGCCGCGGGTGGCCTGGCGCTGATCAACTCCATGGGCCAGATGGCCGGTTTCCTCAGCCCCTACATCGTCGGCTGGGTCAAGGACAGCACCGGCTCCACCGATGCCGCGCTGTACCTGCTGGCCGGGGTGATCGTCGCGGGTAGCCTGCTGGCCCTGCGCATGACCCGCACGTTGAAACGCTGACCGGCTTTACCGGGCTCACCTTCTGGTGGGCCCGGCTTCCCGGGACAAACCGGGGTTTGTCACCGCCTCGCTACAAAAAGCAACAGCCCGCCCGAGCACACCCGTGGTATATCGGACAGACGTCCGGCCGCGGCAGTTTTCCATTGGCTGGATCGATTGATGACTCCCTCGCAGACCTTACCGAAGGAAGACCCACACGATCATGACCGCGCCCATCTCCCTCGCCCGCCTGAGCGACATCCAAGCCCTCGAACAACAGCAGCCCCTGGCCCAGCGCAATCTTCCCGCCAGCACCTATGAACTGTTGCAACGCTCGGCCAGCCGTTTCGGCGAGCGCACCGCCCTGACCTTCCTGCCCCAGGGCAGCATCCAGGACCAGCCCTGGAACATCAGCTACGCCGAGTTGTTCGCCCAGGTCACCCGCACCGCCAACGCCCTGCACCGGCTGGGCATCCGCCCGGGCAAGGCGGTGTCCTTCCTGCTGCCCAACCTGCCGCAGACCCATTACGTGATCTGGGGCGGCGAGGCCGCCGGGATCGTCAACGCCATCAACCCGCTGCTGGAGCCGGAACACATCGCCGAACTGGTCCGCGCATCCGGCACCACGGTGCTGGTGACCCTGGCGCCCTTCCCCGGCACCGACCTCTGGCAAAAGGTCGCCAACCTGCGCGAGCGCCTGCCGGAGCTGGAAGCCATCGTCACCATTGACCTGGCCAACCTGCTGCCCGAGCCGCAACGCAGTGCGATCAAGAGCCAGCGCCCGGCGATGCCGGAGGGCGTGCTGGACTTCGACACCCTGCTCGCCGCCTGCCCCGCCGACCACCTGGAAAGCGGCCGGGTGATCCAGCCGGACGACATCGCCTCGTACTTCCACACCGGCGGCACCACCGGCACGCCGAAACTGGCACCCCACAGCCACCTCAATGAAGTGGCGATGGCCGAGATCATCGGCCTGCACGGCGATTACAGCAGCCACGACGTGCTGCTCTGCGGGCTGCCGCTGTTCCACGTCAACGGGGTGATACTCACTGGCCTCGCCGCCTTCCACCGCGGCGCCCGGGTACTGCTGGCCGGGCCCCAGGGCTACCGCAACCCGACGCTGATCAAGGATTTCTGGCACCTGGTGGAGCGTTACCGGATCAGTTGTTTCAGCGGTGTGCCGACCATCTTTGCCGCCTTGCTGCAGGTACCCAACGACGGCATCGATGTCTCCAGCCTGCGCTTTGCGGTGTGCGGCGCCGCGCCCATGCCGGTGGAACTGATCCGTCAGTTCGAGGCGCGCTCGGGGCTGAAGATCATCGAAGGTTACGGCCTCACCGAAAGCACCTGCGCCACCAGCTGCAACCCTCGGGACGGCGAGCGCCGGATCGGCTCCATCGGCCTGCGCCTGCCGTATTGCGAGGTCAAGATCGCCGTGCTCGACAGCGACGGCCATTACCTGCGCGACGCCGCCACCGACGAGCCCGGCAATGTCTGCCTGCGCGGGCCGACGGTGTTCAAGGGTTATCTGCAGGCCGACAAGAACCAGGGCCTGTGGCTCGACGGCGGCTGGTTCAACACCGGCGACCTGGGGCGCATCGACCGCGACGGCTACATCTGGCTGACCGGGCGCAGCAAGGACCTGATCATCCGCGGCGGCCACAACATCGACCCGCAGATGATCGAAGAAGCCCTGCACCGCCACCCGGCCGTGGCCATGGCCGCGGCGGTGGGCAAGCCGGACATCAAGGCTGGCGAGCTGCCGGTGGTGTACGTCCAGCTCAAGGCCGGCGCCAGCGCCGATCCGGCCGAGCTGCTGGAGCACGCCGCGCGGCATATCCATGAACGGGCCGCGCTGCCCAAGGACGTCTGGCTGCTCGAGCAGATCCCCCTGACGGCCGTGGGCAAGACCTTCAAGCCGGCCCTGCGCCTGGACGCCATTCGCCGGGTATTCGAAGACGAGGTGCGCCAGGTTGCCGACGGTATCCGCGTCGAGGCCGTCAGCGACGAGCGCCACGGGCAGCGGGTGGATATCCATGTGCCCGACCTGGATGCGACCCGCCGCGCCGCCCTGGACCAGCGCCTGAGCGGTTACGCGGTGCGCTACCAGTTGCATTCGGCCTGAGTCGCCGGCGGCCCCGGCCATCGGGGTCGCCGCGCTGCAAGGCATTCACCTGTAGCCGCTGCCGCGGGCTGCGATCGGTTTGGGCGGCACTCCGTGCGAAGCGGCCGTGACCGGAGAGAAGCCGTTTTACTGACAGACCGCGTCATGGCTGATGGCGAGTCCTGCGGCCTCGATCGCAGCCTGCGGCAGCGGCTACAGTTTCGGCTTCTGCGCTGACGGACCAGATGCTTGCGCCCCCCGTATTGGTGCGGCCATGTTTCATTCAGGCGCGCCGCCATCCGCTTCATAGCGATACCCCGGATGCAGGTCGGCGCCCGCCGGCGCATCCAGTTCCAGCACCAGGCCACCCGGCATCTGCACGAAAATCTGCCAGGTGCCGTCCTGCGGCACCTGCGCCACCTGATGCGGCAGGCCGCTGGCCTGAACCCGCTGCAACACCACTGCGGCATCCTCCTCGGTCCTGAAGGCGATATGGCTAAGCGCCGTCTCGGCGAAGGTCGGCTGCTCGATCACATGCACCAGCGCCTGCCCGTCCTGGTACAGCCAGCGCCCGGGAAAGGGAAACGGCGGGCGCCGTCCGGCCTGCAGCCCGAGCAAGGTCTGGAAGGCCTGCTGCAAGGCGTCGCCCTCGGCGGTGTTGAAGGCCAGATGATCGAAGTGCCAGGTCATGACGCACCTCCACCGCCGATAACGACGGTGCGATCCGGCAAGAAAGTACTGAGCAGTTTCATAGAGTCACCCCTGTGCGATGGAAGTGACTGCATATTCACAGCTTGATAAGCGAGGAAAAATCCCGGTAAAACGCAAGGATCTTTAAAGGATTTTTAGCAATGAGCTCGATTCTCGACCTTGAAGTCTTCGTCCGTACCGCCGACTCCGGCAGCATTTCCGCCGCCGCCCGCAGCCTGGAGTTGACCCCCGCCGCCGCCAGCATCGCCCTCAAGCGCCTGGAAACCCGCCTGGGCATGCGCCTGCTGGCGCGCTCGACCCGCAGCATGCGCCTCACCGAAGAAGGCCGACGCTACCTGGACAGCGTGCGCGTGGCGCTGGCGGCCCTGGCGGAAGGCGAGCAGGCCCTGAAGCAGCAGAGCCAGGGCCTCAGCGGTGTGCTGCAACTGGCGGCGCCATCGGACTTCGGGCGCAACCTGCTGCTGCCCTGGCTGGACGACTTCAAGCGCGAATACCCGCATATCCGCCTGCAATTGTTGCTCAACGACCGCCACAGCGACCTGTTCCGCGAGACCGTCGACGTCGCCCTGCGCTTCGGCGTGCCCAGCGACTCCAGCCTGGTGGCCCTGCCGATCCTGCCCCGGCATCACCGGCTGGCCTGCGCCAGCCCCGACTACCTGGCGCGCCACGGCACCCCGCAGACACCCGCCGAGTTGAGCGAGCACAGCGCCCTGATCTATCTGCGCAACGGCCGCCCCTACAACAGCTGGCATTTCAGCCGGGACGGCGAGGTGCAGGAAGTCCAGGTGCGCGGCGACTACCTCAGCGACGACGGCGAAGTGGCGCGGCGCTGGGCCCTGGCCGGCCACGGCATTGCCTACAAGGCCTGGCTCGACGTGGCCAGCGACATTCGCGCCGGGCGCCTGGTGCCCCTGCTCGGCGACTGGCAAGGCGAAAGCGTGCCGCTCAACCTGTTGTGCCCGCACCGTTTGCAGGTCTCGGAACGGGTGAAGGTGCTACAAGGTTTTTTACAGGCCCGCTGCCAACTGCTGGCGGGATAATTCAGATTGCTCCCTACGCCCGTTCTGGTATTTGATGGGCGTCCCATGACCGGTCGCTGGCCGCTGTCGCGCCGGCCTTACCTCACGCACAAGGATTTCGTACATGAGCTATCGCATCCTCGGCCATTCCGGGCTGCACGTGTCCCCCCTGACCCTCGGCACCATGATGTTCGGCGAACAGACCAGCACCGAGGACTCCCTGCGCATCATCGACAAGGCATGGGACCAGGGCATCAACTTCATCGACACCGCCGACGTCTACACCGGCGGCCGTTCCGAAGAGATCGTCGGTGAAGCCATCGCCAGCCAGCGTGACCACTGGGTGCTGGCGACCAAGGTCGGCTTCGGCCCCGCCGATGGCGTGCCCAACCGCAGCGGCCTGAGCCGCAAGCACATCTTCAACGGCATCGACGCCAGCCTGACCCGCCTGGGCACCGATTACATCGACATCTACTACCTGCACCGCGAAGACCACAACACGCCGCTGGAAGTCACGGTGTCGGCCATCGGCGACCTGCTGCGCCAGGGCAAGATCCGCTACTGGGGCCTGTCCAACTACCGCGGCTGGCGCATCGCCGAGGTGATCCGCATCGCCGACCGGCTCGGCGTCGACCGGCCGGTGATCAGCCAGCCGCTGTACAACATCGTCAACCGCCAGGCCGAGACCGAGCAGATCACCGCGGCCCAGGCCTACGGGCTCGGCGTGGTGCCCTACAGCCCGCTGGCCCGCGGCGTGCTCAGCGGCAAGTACGCGCCGGATGTCGCCCCCGACAGCAACAGCCGCGCCGGGCGCCAGGACAAACGCATCCTGGAAACCGAATGGCGCGTCGAGTCGCTGCGCATCGCCCAGCAGATCCAGCAGTACACCCAGGGCCGCGGGGTCGGCATGGTCGAGTTCGCCATCGCCTGGGTGCTGAACAATGCTGCGGTCAGCTCGGCGATCGTCGGCCCGCGCACCGAGGCACAGTGGGACGCCTACACCAAGGCGCTGGACGTGAAGATCAGCGCCGAGGATGAAGCCTTCATCGATTCGCTGGTCACCCCGGGGCATGCTTCGACCCCGGGCTTCAACGACGTCAGCCACTTCGTCTCCGGACGCACGCCACGCTGATCTCCCCACAGCGGTGGCCCCTTCCGCGGGCCACCCGCTGCCCCACTGCCGGTGAGTGGCGGCAAACGGGATATTTTCCCGCAACTTGCGATAAATCCGAGTAAACGTCTCGCGCCAAACCCTCTATATTCCCCGCAGTTTTTCCCTCCATCCCATTTGCCTGGTTCAGGTCACACGAGGACAGCTTGTCTAAAGGTATTGCTCTATCGGTCTTGGCGTCGGTGCTGTTTGCCGTCATGTATTTCTACACCTCCTTGCTGGCGCCCCTGACCGGGGTGGAGATTTTCGGCTGGCGCATGCTGCTCACCGCGCCGTGCATGACCGTGTTCATGCTGCTGAGCGGCGAATGGCGGCATGTCGGGGCGATCCTCAAGAGACTGCTGGGCCAACCGCTTCTGCTGCTGGCGCTGCCGCTGTCCGCGGCGCTGCTCGGGGTGCAGCTGTGGCTGTTCATGTGGGCGCCGTTGAATGGCTACAGCCTGGATGTGTCGCTGGGGTATTTTCTGCTGCCACTGACCATGGTCCTGACCGGACGCATCGTCTACGGCGAACAGCTGTCGCGGCTGCAAAAGATCGCCGCCGGCCTGGCGACCCTGGGGGTGCTCAACGAGCTGTATCAGGTGGGCAGTTTTTCCTGGGCGACCTTGTTGGTGGCCATCGGTTATCCGGTCTATTTCGTGCTGCGCAAACGCCTGGCCTCCGACAACCTGGGCGGCCTGTGGCTGGACATGGCCCTGCTGCTGCCAATCGCGCTGTGGTTCGTGCAAGGCGGCGAGCAGGGTTTTGCCGTGGTCGATCAACACCCCTGGCTGTACCTGCTGATTCCGTTGCTGGGGTTGATCAGTGCCTCGGCGCTGGTGGCCTATATCATCGCCAGCCGCCTGCTGCCCTTCAGCCTGTTCGGCTTGTTGAGCTATGTCGAACCGGTGTTGCTGCTGGGCGTGGCCCTGCTGCTGGGAGAAAGCATCCAGGCCGGGGAATGGCTGACTTACCTGCCGATCTGGCTGGCGGTACTGGTGCTGGTGTACGAGGGGTTCAAGCATCTGATGCGCCAGCGCAGAAGCTGAACCAGCTGTTGCTGTTGCTGTTGCTGTTGCTGTTGCTGTTGCTGTTGTAGGAGCGAAGCTTGCTCGCGATGAATGCGACGCGGATCACCTGTTGCACCGCGTTGCCGGCATCGCGGGCAAGCCTCGCTCCTACAGAAGAAGATCGGGTCAGGGTTTGATTTGCTTCAGCTCGTTGAGCAGGGCCAGCAGGGCCTGCATCTTCTCTTCGCCGAACTGCTGCTGGATGCGTTGGTAGTTGATTTCCATGTCGCCGCTCATGGACTCGAAACAGGCCTCGCCCTTTTCCGTCAGGGTGATGAACAAGCGGCGCTGGTCCTCGGGGGATTTGCGCCGGCTGACGTATTCGTCGCGCTCCAGACGGGTCAGCACGCCGGTCATGCTCGGCGGCAGGATGCAGGCCATTTTCGCCAGCTGATGGCTTTCCAGCTCGCCGTTCTGGCGCAGGATGCGGATCACCCGCCACTGCTGCTCGGTCAGGTCGTGCTGGTTGAGGGACGGGCGAAAGAATGCCATGGCCGCTTCGCGGGCCTGAAGCAGGGTCAATGTCAGGGAAGGTCTTGGGTTGGTCATGTGCGGGTCGTTCACAGGGCTGGATGGCGACGCTCGGCGTCACAAAGGCCGAACATTAACACATTCACAATTGCCAACCGACAGGCAAAACAAAGCCCGGTCGAGGATTCCCCGACCGGGCTTCATCGTCAGGCAGGTGGCGGCTTAGTCGGTGGACAGCACGCCACGGCGGACCTGGTCGCGTTCGATCGATTCGAACAGTGCCTTGAAGTTGCCCTCGCCGAAACCATCGTCGCCTTTACGCTGGATGAATTCGAAGAACACCGGGCCCATCAGGGTTTCCGAGAAGATCTGCAGCAGCAGGCGCTTGTCGCCCTCTTCCGAGGAACCGTCCAGCAGGATGCCCCGCGACTGCAGCTCGTTCACCGGCTCGCCGTGGTTCGGCAGGCGGCCTTCGAGCATTTCGTAGTAGGTGTCCGGCGGCGCGGTCATGAAGCGCATGCCGATCTTCTTCAGCTGATCCCAGGTCTTGACCAGGTCGTCGGTGAGGAAGGCCACGTGCTGGATGCCCTCGCCGTTGAACTGCATCAGGAACTCTTCGATCTGCCCGGCGCCCTTGGACGACTCTTCGTTCAGCGGGATGCGGATCATGCCATCGGGCGCGGTCATGGCCTTGGAGGTCAGGCCGGTGTATTCGCCCTTGATGTCGAAGTAACGGATCTCGCGGAAGTTGAACAGCTTCTCGTAGAAGCCGGCCCAGTAGGCCATGCGCCCGCGGTACACGTTGTGGGTCAGGTGGTCGATGATCTTCAGGCCCGCACCTTGCGGATGGCGGTCCACGCCTTCGAGGTAGACGAAGTCGATGTCATAGATCGAGCTGCCTTCGCCGAAACGGTCGATCAGGTACAGCGGCGCGCCGCCGATGCCTTTGATCGCCGGCAGGTGCAGCTCCATCGGGCCGGTTTCGATGTGGATTGGCTGGGCACCCAGTTCCAGGGCGCGCTTGTAGGCCTTTTGCGAATCCTTGACGCGGAACGCCATGCCACACACGGACGGGCCGTGCTCGGCGGCGAAGTACGAAGCGACGCTGTGGGGCTCGTTGTTGAGGATCAGGTTGATCGCACCCTGGCGATACAGGTGCACGTCTTTAGACCTGTGGGTCGCGACCTTGGTGAAACCCATGATCTCGAAGATCGGCTCGAGGGTGTTGGGGGTAGGTGATGCGAATTCGATGAATTCAAAGCCCATCAGGCCCATCGGGTTTTCGAAGATATCTGCCATGGTTGGCGCCTCATCATGCTTTTAGAAATTAACGGATCGTTAGTTGCTAGCAATGCTGAGGCAGGCAGGTGGCGCGCAAGAGATGCCCCGCACGCTGCGCGCGAGGAAATCACCGTAAATCAGTTGAAACCCGAGAATCTTCATGTCGACCCTGTCTTACCGGCTGGGGGGCGAGGCTTCTGCTGCCAGAAGACTTTATTATTGTATGCGTAACCAGATTCTACACAGCGTAAAACTGTTTGTCCGCACTCTCTATAAAATCCGCTTTTTTTCCAGGCTCGCAAGGGGTTTGTTGCACTGGTAAATGCCCCACAGGATCAGCACGCCGCCCAGGCACATGGCCAGACTCAGGCGTTCGTCCAATAACAGCGCGCCAAGGATCACCGCGGTCAGCGGATTGAGCGCGATAAACACTCCCGAACGGGTCGCGCCGATCTTGCGCAGGCCGTCGTAATACCAGATATACGCCAGGGCCGAGCCCAGCACGCCGAGGTACAGCAGGCTCAGGCCCTGCTCCAGGGTCAGGCTCGCCAGCGCCTCGAGGCGCACCTCGCCGCGCAGGGCGGTGGTGCTCCAGAGCATTGCCGTGCCCAGCAGGATCGAATAGGTCACGGTCTGCAACGGGCCCAGGGTCTGGTTCAGGTTGCGCGAAAACAACGAATAGACGCCCCAGCCCAGCACACAGCCGAAAATCAGCAGGTCCCCGCGCCCACTGCCCGCTCCACTGGACAAGGCCCCCGGGTCGCGACTGAGGATTACCACCCCCGCGCCCCCCAGGCACAAGGCAATGCCGAACAGCTTGGCGCCGCTCAAGCGCTCCTTGAACAGCGCCCAGGACGCCAGGGCAATCACCGCCGGATTGAGCGCGACGATCAACGAGGCGCGCGAGGCATTGATCGACTGCAGGCCCTCGAAGAAACACAGGTTGTAGAAAAAGATCCCGAAAAACCCCAGCACCGCCAGCTGGGCGAACTGCGCCAGGCTCGGGCGCACCAGGGCAATCCGGGCGATCGCCAGGAACAGCAGCAAGGCCAGGCTGGCCAGGAGAAAACGCAGGCTGGCGGCCAGCAAAGGCTCCAAGGTACCCGCCAATAGCCGCCCGGCAACAAAGGTGCCGCCCCAGATCATGGTGACCGCCGCCAGCTTGCAATACACCGGCAGATCGGAAGGCCTGGCACAGGTTTGATCGACAGTTTTCATAAGGCCCCGAGGCGCGGATCAAGGAAAGTTCGGGTATTCTTCGACTAATGCCTGATCATCGTAAAATGAGCTTTTACTCATGACCCTGAGCCAACTGCAGATCTTCTCCCTGGTGGCCGAGCTGCGCGGTTTCACCAGCGCCGCCAGCCGCCTGGGCATCAGCCAGTCGGCGGTGTCCCACGCGCTCAAGTCCCTGGAGCAGGAACTCGGGGTCGAACTGATCCGCCGGCATCAGTCGCTGGTGGAACTCACCGATATCGGCCAGCAACTATTACTGCGAGCCCGCGCCATCCTCGGCCTGGCCGCCACCATGGAACAGGAAGCCGCCGATGCCCGCGGCATGAAACGCGGCACCTTGCGCATCGGCTCGTTCGGCCCGACCTCGTCGATGAAGCTGCTTCCGGCGATCCTCCGGAGTTACCGCGAGGCCCATCCCGGTATCGAGGTGCACATCGACGAGGGGCCCGACCGCCAGGTGCTGCAATGGCTGGAGGAACGGCGCATCGATGTCGGCTTCGTGGTGCTGCCCCAGGAGCGCTTCGACTGCTTCGCCCTGGTGGAAGACCAGATGGTGGCGCTGATCCCCAGCCAACATGGGCTGGCCGCCAAGGACTCGGTGAGCCTTGCCGAGCTGTGCGACGACCCGTTCATCCTCACCGAGGCCGGTTCCGCCGAGCTGGTTTCCCGGCTGTTCCTCACGGCCAGGCTCAGCCCCAACATCCGCTATCGCAGCTCGCAACTGCTCAGCACCCTGGAGACCGTGGCCCGCGGCGATGCCCTGACCCTGGTCGCCCAATTGTCGCTGCCCGAGGCCAACGACCCGCGTTACCTGATCAAGGCGCTGTCACCCCCCGCCCGGCGCCAGGTAGGGCTGGCGGTGCTGGACCGGCGGCAGGCGTCGCCGGCGACCCTGGCCTTTATCGAGCAGGCGCGGAGTCTGTATCGCCGTGACTGAGCGCAACCCGGGGCCACCGTCTATCATGCCCATGGACCGGATGCCGCCGTACCGTCCAGCGGCTTTTGAGTGTTTTCTGGCCTCCATTTCGCCACAGGTTTTTCCTCCATGCCATTGACCGCCAAAGGCCCGCTGAAACGCTCTACCCGCAATCTGTGGACCCTGCTGATCGGTTTGCTGCCGGTAGCGCTGGGCGTGGTCATCCTCTATATGCAGGCCGAGCGCGCGCTGATCCACAGCAGCCAGCAGACCGCCGAGGAAGCGATCCGCCAGTTCGACTTGATGCTCGACAACACCGACATCGCCGCCCGGTCGCTGATGGCGCAAGTCGGCCAGCCCTGCGACGATTTCCGGCAACTGGCCCTGCGCGAACAGGTGACTCGCCGCCCGTTCGTGCGCTCGACCAATCTGGTGTGGCGCAATGACAATTACTGCAGCTCGCTGCTCGGCCCGTCCTCGTTCGAGCTGGACCCGGCCAACTATGTCGACGGCAAGCTGTGGTTGATGGACGGCAACCCGGTCACGCCCAACACCGCGCTGCTGGTCTATCGCCTGCAAGAGGGCGAACGCGCGGTCCTGGCCAGCATCGACGGTTATCACCTGAGCAACGCCTTGCGCCTGATCAGCCGCTTTGCCGAGCTGCAACTGCAAGTGGGCCCCTACTGGCTGGCCGACGATGGCCAGGTCCACGAATCCGTCGCCCCGCCGCCCCCGGTAGCCCCTTATCGGATGGCCTCTTCGCGCTTTCCCTACAGCGTCAACGCGGGGTTCCCCGAGGGCGATATCTGGCTCTACATGAAGTCCCAGTACCCTGCCCTGTTCAGCCTGCTGATCTTCTTCGGGGTGCTGGCGGCGGTCCTTGGCCACTGGCTGCAAAAGCGCTCGTCGTCCCCCAGTCATGAACTGCAACGCGCCCTGGAAGCGGCCGAGTTCATCCCGTACTTCCAGCCCGTGGTGCGTGGCGACACCAAGCAGTGGGCCGGCATCGAAGTGCTGATGCGCTGGAAACACCCTCGTGAAGGCCTGGTGCGTCCGGACCTGTTCATTCCCTTCGCCGAGCATTCCGGCCTGATCGTGCCCATGACCCGTTCGCTGATGCAGCAGACCGCCCTGCTGCTGGCGCCTCATGCCCATACCTTCATCGACGACTTTCATATCGGCATCAATATCACCGCCAGCCATTGCCAGGACCTGGAGTTGCTCGAGGATTGCCGGGAGTTTCTCGACCTGTTCCCGCCGGGCAAGGTGCGACTGGTCCTGGAGTTGACCGAACGCGAACTGGTGGAACCGACCGCAATCACCCACAGCCTGTTCGAGGAACTGCACAAGTTGGGGGTGATGATCGCCATCGACGACTTCGGCACCGGCCATTCAAGCCTGGGTTACTTACGCAAGTTCAATGTCGACTATCTGAAGATCGACCAGAGCTTCGTGGCCATGATTGGGGTTGACGCCCTGTCCCGCCACATACTCGACAGCATCATCGAACTCTCGGGCAAACTCGAACTGGGGATAGTCGCCGAGGGTGTGGAAACAGCGGAACAACAGGACTATCTGGCCGCCCATGGAGTCGATTTCCTACAAGGCTACTTATTCGGCAGACCGATGCCCGGGGAAGATTTCCTACAAGCGCTGGCGCGCCATTAAATAGCCATTTCTGATGAAAATTTATTGAACTCGGCAATTGTTTCACGCACCAATTTGAATCAGAAGATGACAAATTGTGTGCACCAACAACGCCATGATTTACTTGCGCCAGATTAACTACTACAATTTTTCCAGCCTGTACAAGATTCGCAGGTGGGCCATTATAATCGAGTCGTTCTAAGGCTCTTGGCTTATAGCTTTGTTTGCGGTTGGTATCAGCCAAATACACTATTGGAGTAAAGATATTGTCCAGACTCGCTGAATTTCGTGCAGCAGAAAAGGCCCTTCAAGAACAGCTCGCCCAGCTGGAATCCCTGAAGAACGACGCCGGACTCAAGAAAGAAATCGAGTTCGAGGAAAAGCTCCAGGGCCTGATGAAGACCTACGGCAAAAGCCTGCGCGACATTATCGCCATTCTCGATCCTCATCCGGGCAAATCCGCTCTGCCGCTCTCGGGCGCGCCGAAAACCCGTCGTGCACGCGTGGTCAAGGTTTATCAGAACCCGCACACCGGCGAGTTGATCGAAACCAAGGGCGGCAATCATCGCGGCCTTAAAGCCTGGAAAGAACAGTACGGCGCTGCCACTGTAGATTCCTGGCTGCGCAGTTAAGTAACCGATGTATATAAAAGACCCTGCCTATGCAGGGTCTTTACCTTTAAACGAAGGCTGTTTGTTTCGAAATCGAATAAGTTGCAGCCCATAGATTGCCTGAGCGGCAATAAACACCCAGCCGAAACTGCAGCTGCACCCCCAATCCCCCTGCCCGATCCTACAACTTTGTATTTAGTTCAAAGGCGCGAACCGCGCTGGCCGACGTAGCACAATCGTCCTGTTAAAGTTTCAGGCTACTTCGCACCCCGCGGATTTCCTCCTGGCTTTCGGCATAAACCGCAGCCTGTCCGGCATAAGACAATACATAGGCCTTATCGCCATCGACAGCCGCCACCAGTGTTTGCGACAACACATGGCGGCCGTTTTCGGTAATGGTGCAAGTGGTTTCCAGCGCCGCCAGGCGACTCAATGTCGTGTCATGAATGCGCGTGCACACACTTTGATAACCGCCGCGCCCAAAGTCCTTCTGCACCGACTTGCGCATCTCCAGCAAGACCGCCTGCAAATTGACCTGATGCCCGCTTTCAACTTGAGTCATGGTCAACTCCATGACCATCAACGGCGTACCGCCGGCATCGTTCTTCACCGCGCGCTGGCGGAATACCTTGGCCGGTTGTTCTTGCGCCTGTGGCAACTCTTCGATCTGCCAGCCGCTGGGCCAGGTGATCACCGGGTCCGCCGCCTCGGCCAGGGCCGGAAGCAGAAGCCAGGACGCAAGCAGGCACAGGGTTTTGAACGATAAGCGCATGGTCATGAACACGTAGGGGGCGGGCCCTGAAGTCTGAGGCTGGCAGGAGTATCGAGCAACAGGTTCGTAGCTTTGTGTTTGGTGCGCCCTGCCGCTCTTGCGTATCATTGCCCGACCGCAAGGACGCCCGAAGCCCTGCAAGCCAAGGGACTGCTCGTCAGCGCGAGCGCCGTTTGCCCCACTTCTTTTCCGGAGGGCCCATGAGCCTGCACGAACTCAATACTTTCCCCGGCGTGACTGCCCAGCCTGACACCGCCACTACCAACTTCGTGTTCAACCACACCATGTTGCGGGTCAAGGACATCACCCAGTCCCTGGATTTCTACACCCGCGTCCTGGGCTTCTCGCTGGTGGAAAAACGCGACTTCCCCGAAGCCGAATTCAGCCTGTACTTCCTCGCCCTGGTGGACAAGGCGCAGATCCCGGCCGACGCCGCGGCCCGTACCGAATGGATGAAGTCGATCCCCGGCATCCTCGAACTGACCCACAACCACGGCACCGAGAACGACGCGGATTTCGCCTATCACAACGGCAACACCGACCCGCGCGGCTTTGGCCATATCTGCATTTCGGTGCCGGATATCGTCGCCGCCTGCGAACGCTTCGAAGCCCTGGGCTGCGATTTCCAGAAGCGCCTGAACGACGGCCGCATGAAGAGCCTGGCCTTTATCAAGGACCCGGACGGCTACTGGGTGGAGATCATCCAGCCAGCGCCGCTGTAACCCACCTGTATTGCCCGCGATAGGCACAACGCGGTTTGCCTGACTCACTGCGTTATCGTTGATCGCGAGCAAGCTTCGCTCCTACAGAAGCGACGGGTACCAACAAAAAACCCCATGAGCCAAGGCTCATGGGGTTTTGTTTTTTCCGCTGTCGACTCAGGCCGGCGCGGAGGTGCGGATCAGGTGGTCGAAGGCACTCAGCGAGGCCTTGGCGCCCTCGCCTACCGCGATCACGATCTGCTTGTACGGCACGGTGGTCACGTCACCGGCGGCAAACACGCCGGGCAGCGAAGTCTCGCCACGGGCATCGACAATGATCTCGCCACGGGGCGACAGCTCGACAGTGCCCTTGAGCCAGTCGGTGTTCGGCAGCAGACCGATCTGCACGAAGATCCCTTCCAGGTCGACGGTGTTGAACTCGCCCGAATCGCGGTCCTTGTACACCAGGCCGGTGACTTTCTGGCCGTCACCCTTGACTTCGCTGGTCAGCGCGCTGGTGATCACCTTGACGTTCGCCAGGCTGTACAGCTTGCGTTGCAACACGGCGTCGGCGCGCAGCTTGCTGTCGAACTCCAGCAGGGTCACGTGGCTGACGATACCCGCCAGGTCGATGGCCGCTTCGACGCCGGAGTTACCACCACCGATCACCGCCACACGCTTGCCCTTGAACAGCGGACCGTCGCAGTGCGGGCAGAAGCACACGCCCTTGGCCTTGTATTCCTGCTCGCCGGGCACCCCCATCTCGCGCCAGCGGGCACCGGTGGCCAGGATCAGCGACTTGGCCTTGAGGCTCGCGCCGCTTTCGAAACGCACTTCGTGCAGGCCGCCGACTTCCTTGGCCGGCACCAGCGCGCTGGCGCGCTGCAGGTTCATGATGTCGACGTCGTATTGACGAACGTGCTCTTCCAGGGCGCTGGCCAGTTTCGGCCCTTCGGTTTCCTGGACCGAGACGAAGTTCTCGATCGCCATGGTGTCCAGCACCTGGCCGCCGAAACGCTCGGCCGCGACACCGGTGCGGATGCCTTTGCGGGCCGCGTAGATCGCCGCCGACGCACCGGCCGGGCCACCGCCGACCACCAGGACATCGAAGGCGTCCTTGGCGCTGATTTTTTCCGCCTGCTTCTCGATGGCGCCGGTGTCGAGCTTGCCGAGGATTTCTTCCAGGCCCATGCGGCCCTGGCCGAAGTTCACGCCATTGAGGTAGACACTGGGGACCGCCATGATCTTGCGATCGTTGACTTCGTCCTGGAACAACGCGCCGTCGATGGCGACGTGGCGGATGTTCGGGTTCAGCACCGCCATCAGGTTCAGCGCCTGGACCACGTCCGGGCAGTTCTGGCAGGACAGCGAGAAGTAAGTCTCGAAGTTGAACTCGCCTTTGAGGGCGCGGATCTGTTCGATCACTTCGACACTGGCTTTCGAGGGGTGGCCGCCGACTTGCAGCAAGGCCAGCACCAGGGAAGTGAATTCGTGGCCCATGGGGATGCCGGCGAAACGCAGGCTGATGTCGGCACCCGGGCGATTGATCGAGAACGATGGTTTACGTGCATCGTTACCGTTGTCGAGCAAGGTAATCTGGCTGGAAAGACTGGCAACGTCTTTCAGCAATTCGAGCATTTCCTGGGATTTCGCACCGTCGTCGAGAGAGGCAACGATCTCGATCGGCTGGGTGACCCGTTCCAGGTATGACTTCAACTGGGCTTTAAGATTGGCGTCCAACATACGGGCGATTTCCTTTTATTCAGATCGAAAAAAAACGCCCGAGCGAATCTCGCCCGGGCGTTCTTGAGGGCGGTGCAGCTGACTTAGGTGCGGCGGTCCGCCCTGCTGTAGCGAGTCACAGGCTTAGATCTTGCCGACCAGGTCCAGGGAAGGAGCCAGGGTAGCCTCGCCTTCTTTCCACTTGGCTGGGCAGACTTCGCCTGGATGGGCAGCGACGTATTGAGCGGCCTTGATCTTGCGCAGCAGCTCGGAAGCGTCACGTCCGACACCGCCGTCGTTGATTTCAACGATCTTGATCTGGCCTTCCGGGTTGATCACGAAGGTGCCACGGTCAGCCAGACCGGCTTCTTCGATCAGCACGTCGAAGTTGCGGGAGATGGCCAGGGTCGGGTCGCCGATCATGGTGTAGCGGATCTTGCCGATGGCTGGCGAAGTGTTGTGCCAGGCGGCATGGGCAAAGTGGGTGTCGGTCGAAACGCTGTAGATTTCCACGCCCAGTTTCTGGAATTCGGCGTAGTTGTCTGCCAGGTCTTCCAGCTCGGTTGGGCAAACGAAGGTGAAGTCGGCCGGGTAGAAGAACACGACGGACCATTTGCCTTTCAGAGTGGCGTCCGACACTTCGATGAACTCGCCATTTTTGAAAGCGGTTGCTTTGAACGGTTTGACTTGGCTGTTGATGATAGGCATCGGTGATTCTCCATCAGTGGGTAAAAACTTGGGTTGAAAACTTGATGGGGAGAATCCTAACCAATGATCCCAGCCGAGGCTCATTGGCAAAGCTGATGCTGCTGATTAGGTTTGGCTATTAGCGTGCAGTATTAATAGAAGAAATGCGTATTTACTCGGCGACCGGCTTTTCCTGGGTCAGGGCCATGCCGAGAAACGGACTGGCTTCGACGTAGCGCATCGCCGACTTGATGTCCTTCCAGCCGACATAGCTCATCAGCGACTTGAGGTCCCAGCCACTGCGATGGGCCCAGGTGGCAAAGCCGCGGCGCAAGGAGTGGCTGGTGTATTGCTCGGCGGCGACCCCGGCGCGCTCCAGGGCCTGGCGCAATAACGGAATCACACTGTTGGCGTGCAGGCCCTCCTCGCTCAGATGGCCCCAGCGGTCGATGCCACGAAACACCGGCCCGCGCACCAGGGCGGCGGCGTTGATCCATTCGATATAGGCCTGGACCGGGCACAGCCGACGCAGCGCTGGGGTGTGCCAGGTCTTGCCGAGGTTGTCGCGGTCGCTCTTGCTGCGGGGCAGGTACAGGCTGATGCCGGAGCCCGCCACTGCCTGCACATGCTCGATCCGTAGCCGGCACAATTCGTCGCTGCGAAAGCCGCGCCAGAATCCCAGGAGAATCAGCGCGCTGTCACGCCGCGCGCGCAGCAGGACCGGTTGATTGTCATCGAGCCGGGCCTGGCTGGCCTCCTGCTCCAGCCAGGCGATTACTTGCTCCAGATGCTGCAACTGCAAGGGCTCGGCCTGTTTCTCCTGGGCCGGGTGCAGCGCGCGAATGCCCTTGAACACCTGGCGCACCACTGGCGCCTTGGTCGGGTCGGCGAAACCCTGGCTGTTGTGCCACTGCGCCAGGGCCGAGAGCCGCAGCTTCAGGGTGTTGATCGACAGCTCCCCCGCATACGCCACCAGATAACGCGCCACGCTGTCGCTGGTCGCCGGCAGAAACCCGCCCCAGGTCACCTCGAAATGCTCGATGGCTGCCCGGTAACTGCGCCGGGTGTTGTCGCGGGTCGCGGCGTGCAGGTAACGATCCAGTTCACTCATGGCTTGCTCGACTCGTGTTGCGGTACGGAAATGGCGGGCTGAAACAGGGCGATCTAGCTATGACACGGGGTAATACCAGTATATCCAATGTCAATAATTCGAATATTTATCTTTGTTTTTATTGTACAATTACACTTTATACATACCACATAAAAAAGTACGTAATCGTAGGAGATCCCATGGCTCGTGGCGGCGTTAACAAGGCGGTGGTGCAAATCGCCCGTTCGGCAATCCTCGCCCGCGGCGAACACCCCAGCATCGATGCGGTGCGCATCGAAATGGGCAATACCGGCTCGAAGACCACCATCCATCGCTACCTGAAGGAGCTGGAGCAGAGCGAAGCCCGCCGCGCCGCGCCCCAGGAAGCCCTGGAAGAAGAGCTGACGGAACTGGTCCAGCGCATGGCCCAACGCCTGCGCGAACAAGCCCAGGAGCCTGTGGAGCAGGCACAGGCACAGGTGGAGGAAATGAATCGGGAGCTGGTGGCGCAGCAGGCCACAGCCGAGCAGGCACAGGCCCAACTGCGGCAACAACTGCAGACCCAGGCGTCAGCCCTGGCCAGCGAAAGCGCGCTGCTGCAGGAGACCCGCTCCATGCTGCAGAGCGAACAGACGCGCAATGCCGGGCTGAACCAGGCCCTGGCGGACTTCGAGTTGCGCCTGAAAGACAAGGACGAGCAGATTCGCTCGCTGGAAGAAAAGCACCTGCACGCCCGGGACGCCCTCGAGCACTACCGCAGCGCGGTCAAGGAACAGCGCGAACAGGATCAGCGCCGTCATGAAGGCCAGCTACAACAGGTGCAACAGGAACTGCGCCAGGCCCAGCAAAGTGCGCTGGTGCGCCAGGACGAGATCACCCAGTTGCACCGCGACAACGAACGCCTGACCAGCGAGCAGCGCGCCACCCAGAAGGAGCTGCGCCAGGCGCAGGAGCAGGCACAGAAGACCGACAGCAAGCTTGGCCAGTTGATGGAGCAATCCAGCCGCCTGAACAGCGAACACACCCTCCTCCAGGAACGCCTGCGCGTCGCCTTGTTGGAGAGTCATGAGTTCAAGCAGAACCTGGAGCGGCAGCTACAGGATAATCGACAACTGGAACTGCGCGCCGCCAAGGCCGAGGCCAGCCTGGAGGCCCTGCAACTGGCTACCGCCGCAAAGGCCGAGGCGCAGCCAGCAACAGAAGAACAGCGGCCGGAGCCGCCAAAACAGGCTTAACCGGCGACCGGCGTGCGCATGGTGACGAACTCTTCGGCGGCCGTCGGGTGGACCCCGATGGTTTCGTCGAAGTCACGCTTGGTGGCGCCGGCCTTCAAGGCAATCGCCAGGCCCTGGACGATCTCGCCAGCGTCCGGGCCGACCATATGGCAGCCCAGTACCTTGTCGGTGTCGGCATCCACCACCAGCTTCATCAGCGTGCGCTCCTGGCACTCGGTCAGGGTCAGCTTCATCGGCCGGAAGCGGCTTTCGAAAATCTGCACCTTGTGCCCGGCTTCACGCGCCTGCTCTTCGGTCAGGCCGACGGTGCCGATATTCGGCAGGCTGAACACCGCGGTCGGGATCATGTTGTAGTCCACCGGACGATACTGCTCCGGCTTGAACAGACGCCGCGCCACGGCCATGCCTTCGGCCAGGGCCACCGGCGTCAACTGCACACGCCCGATCACGTCGCCAATCGCCAGGATCGACGGCTCGGCACTCTGGTACTGCTCATCGACCTCGATGAAGCCACGCTTGTCGAGCTTCACCCCGGTATTTTCCAGCCCCAGGTTGTCGAGCATCGGCCGCCGGCCGGTGGCGTAGAACACGCAATCGGTGGCCAACTCGCGGCCATCCTTGAGGGTGACCTTCAGGCTGCCATCGGCCTGCTTTTCGATACGTTCGATATCGGCGTTGAACTGCAGGTCGAGCCCACGCTTGGTCAGCTCTTCCTGCAAGTGCTTGCGCACCGCGCCGTCGAAGCCACGCAGGAACAACTCACCGCGATACAGCAGCTTGGTGTCCGCGCCCAGGCCGTGGAAGATCCCGGCGAATTCCACCGCGATATAACCGCCGCCCACCACCAGGATGCGCTTGGGCAGTTCCTTGAGGAAAAACGCCTCGTTGGAGCTGATGGCGTGTTCGCGCCCCGGAATGTCCGGGATCTGCGGCCAGCCGCCGGTGGCGATCAGGATGTGCTTGGCGCTGTAGCGCTGGCCATTGACCTCCACCTGGTGCGGGTCGATCAGCCTGGCGTGGCCTTCGTGCAGAGTCACGCCGCTGTTGACCAGCAGATTGCGATAGATGCCGTTCAGGCGATTGATCTCACGATCCTTGTTGGCGATCAGCGTGGCCCAGTCGAAATCGGCCTCGCCCAGGCTCCAGCCGAAGCCTGCGGACTGTTCGAAGTCCTCGGCGAAGTGGGCGCCGTACACCAGCAGTTTTTTCGGCACGCAGCCGACGTTGACACAGGTACCGCCCAGATAGCGGCTTTCGGCGACCGCGACTTTCGCGCCAAAGCCCGCGGCGAACCGCGCCGAACGCACACCGCCGGAACCGGCGCCAATTACATAAAGATCAAAATCGTAGGCCATTTCACTCTCCCAGGCAGGCTGACAGCATAACCGCAGATGCGCATGCGGTCAGCGCTAGAGGATTTACATAGGGGCATAAAACGAAAAAGCCACCCGAAGGTGGCTTTTCAGTACAAGGACCAAGCGGGCTATCAGTAAGCCTTGCCGGTCTTGTAGAAGTGTTCGAAGCAGAAGTTGGTCGCTTCGATGTAGCCTTCGGCGCCACCGCAGTCGAAACGCTTGCCCTTGAACTTGTAGGCAATCACACAACCGTCCTGCGCCTGCTTCATCAGGGCGTCAGTGATCTGGATCTCGCCGCCTTTGCCTGGCTCGGTCTGTTCGATCAGGCTGAAGATGTCCGGGGTCAGGATGTAACGACCGATGATCGCCAGGTTCGACGGAGCGTCTTCCGGCTTCGGCTTCTCGACCATGTTGCGCACGCGGTAGAGGTCGTCACCGATCAGGTCACCGGCGATCACCCCGTACTTGTTGGTTTCCTGCGGGTCGACTTCCTGGATCGCGACGATGGTGCAGCGATACTGCTTGTACAGCTTGACCATCTGGGTCAGGACGCCGTCGCCTTCCAGGTTCACGCACAGGTCGTCCGCCAGGACCACGGCGAACGGCTCGTCGCCGATCAGTGGACGGCCGGTCAGGATCGCGTGACCCAGGCCTTTCATCTCGGTCTGGCGGGTGTAGGAGAACGAGCACTCGTCCAGCAGCTTGCGGATGCCGACCAGGTATTTTTCCTTGTCGGTGCCCTTGATCTGGTTTTCCAGCTCGTAGCTGATGTCGAAGTGGTCTTCCAGGGCGCGCTTGCCGCGACCGGTGACGATGGAGATTTCGTTCAGGCCAGCGTCCAGTGCTTCTTCAACGCCGTACTGGATCAGTGGCTTGTTCACCACCGGCAGCATTTCTTTGGGCATGGCTTTAGTCGCTGGCAGGAAGCGAGTACCGTAACCGGCTGCTGGGAACAAGCATTTCTTGATCATATGAGTCCTTAAAAGGGCTGTACGTACGAATTTCGGCGCAGTCTAATCAGGCCGCGTGCACCTTACAATGGGCCGCGCTGGCTAACCGCTGCCATCTAAGAGAAATATTGCCGCGGATAGTTCCGCACTGGCTGCGAACATAGCTGCGCAGCATCGTACAGATAGCCCGCGCCGTAAACCGCCATCTGGCCGCAAAGCCTTGATTTTCTGCGTTTGAACCCTCGTCCGCACTCTTGCAGCGGCTCGTTTCCCGCTATCATGGCGCCCTTGAACCCCGCCAACGAGGCAGATAGATGTCGGCAACAAAAAGCGTAAACGGTTACCAGATCAAACAGTTGAAAGATGGCCAGTGGTGGCTGGTCAGTGCCCAGGGCGAGAACGTCGCCGGGCCTTTCGCCAGCGAGGCGATGGCAGTCGAAGTGGCATCGGTGTTCGAGGATTCGGCCGGCCACGCCTCGGCGCGTCGCAGCCCCAAGTCCTGAGACTGTCCCCGCACCGAAGAGCCCTGCCCCGCGCAGGGCTTTTTCATGCCGATCTGTACCGCAGTGGCGGTTCGCTATAGCATCTCGTCCCAGACGCTCGCCAAGGGTGTCCAGCCCTCCCCCGGGGCTCAAACTTCTCGACGACGACCACACCCATGCACAAACTTCTGGCACTGACTGCGGTACTGGCCCTGAGCGGATGCGCCACCGTTTCCGATACCTACCTGGAAAACGGCGAACAAGGCCTGAGCATCGATTGCTCCGGCGAGGCCAGCTCCTGGGCCAGCTGCTATGAAAAGGCCGACGCCTCCTGTGCCGGCACCGGCTATCGGATCATCGGCACCGACGGCACGCCGTCACTCAAGGAAAGCGACAAGACCCTGGGGGCGGATGTCGGCAACTACAAAAGCCGCAGTGTCGTAGTGGTCTGCAAGTAACAGACACCCGGCCTACATATGAATCTCGGCAAACTTGATGCCCAGGTTACGAATGGTTTCGATCAGGTCGTCCAGCCGGTCGAATGACTCGACTTCATCGTTATCATCCACAAGAAAATAGCTGCGCCCCGCGCTTTTCTTGAAGAACACGATCCATTCCCCGGAATTCGCCGGATTCTGAATCACATGGGTCGCAGAGATATGCCCCTCTGCATGCCTCTCCCGGACTGTTTCGCGCTTCATGCTTTCTCCCAAAAAACGATGCCGCCGAAACCTGGGTTTCGACGGCATCTTTGACAATGGCCGACAGTTTATCGGATGCCCTGGCCAATCAGCACGCCATCTACCGTCTGGCCATACAGATTGACCCCGTCGTTGGCGTGGAACTTGAGCCGGGTCTTCTCGATCGAGCCCTCCACCAGCCGCGGATCCTGCGGCCGCTCATGGCGATTGACGAACGCCGCCACGTCCCAGGCCTGCTGGTCGCTCAGGCTGCCGGCCTTGCCCAGGGGCATGTTGTATTTGATAAAGGACGCGGCGGTGTTGATCCGGTGCATGCCGGCGCCCCAGTTGTACGAGTCCTTGCCCCAGAGCGGCGGCATGACATAGTCGGCGCCGACCTTCTGGCCCTGGCCGTTATCGCCATGGCAGACCGCGCATTGCGCCCGGTACACCTGCTCGCCACGGGCCAGGTCGTAGCCCTGGGCCGGTTGCGGCACCTCGGGATAACCACGCCCGGGCAACTCGACACCGATCGGTGCCTTGCTCGCCAGCCAATAGGAGTACACCGACAACGCGGTGATCTCGTAGCTGTCGGCAGCCGGCGGCGTGCCGTTCATGCTGAACTGGAAGCAGCCCTGCAAGCGCTCGGCGTAGGTGTTCACCTTGTTGTTCTTCTTGCGATACGCCGGGTACATCGGATAGGCGCCCCACAGCGGCGCGGAGTTGGCCAGCCGCCCCTGATCCAGGTGGCAATTGCTGCAATTGAGCCCATTGCCGACGAACTTCGGCGCCAGGCGTTTGGTATCGACGAACAGCGCATAACCGTCGCGGACCATCTTGCCGTAGGCATTGTCTGGCAGTTCGCTCTCTGCTGGTGGCTGGAAATACTGGGGATGGACAGCACTCGCTGCCGGCTCCCGCAACTGTGATTGGTCTTCCATGGTGACCGCGGCGCCATGAACCTGGGTCGCCAGCAAGACGAGGGAAAAGCCCAATAGAAGATCACGGCTCATGGCTTGGGCTCCTGGTTATCGGCCTTGGCGGACAGGCTGCCGACCTTGGCAAAGTAGTCGGCCACCGCCGTGATTTCCTCGGGGCTCAGGGCCTTGGCGATGTGTCCCATCAGATCGTTCGGGTCGTTGCGGCGCGTGCCGTCGCGCCAGGCATTCAACTGCCCGATCAGATAAGCCGCGGGCTGCCCGGCCAACGGCGGAAAGGCGTCTCCGACACCCACGCCACCCGGTCCATGGCAAATCACGCACTCCGGAACCTGCCGCTCCCAGGCGCCACGCAGGGCCAGCCTTGCACCGACCCCCTCGGCCATGGCGCTGCGGTTGATCGGCGCTGGCGTCACAGCCGGCATGGCCGCCAGGGTCTGGCTGACCGCGTCTATCTCGTCATCGCTCAGGGCCTTGGCCAGTGGCTGCATGACCGGATTGCTGCGCGCACCGCTGCGAAAATCTTCCAGCTGCTTGCGCAGGTAACCCGCCGACAATCCCGCCAGACGTGGAAATCCGGCGGCTGCCAAACCCAGGCCATCACCACCGTGACAGGCCAGGCAGGCCGTGGCGCCGGGCTGCGCTCCACCCTGGGTAAACACTTTCTGCCCATCCACGGCCTGGGCACTGGCGACAAAAAACAGCATCAGGCTGCTCAGCAGTATTCGATCCATGGGGATCATGGCGAACTCCATTTTTCTAGTTATATCCTTAGGCTTATTTTATATAAGCCTACAAAGAGTAGGCCAATAGACCTTTGGCTACAACGCGAAACCCACCGAGCCTGCCTTGTCACCGGGCACAAAAAAGCCCGCCCTCGCCACGGAAATCCGGGCCAGGGCGGGCTCTTGAAAAATCCCTCGGCGATCAGCCGGAAATGCAGTCCTCCGCCGCCTTGCGGATATCGCCCGGACGCATGGGCACATTGGACATGCTTTCATGCAGCTTGATGCTGCTGCCGCCGGAACGCTCCTCGATATCGAACACCGCGGTCGGCCCTGCCGACAGTTTCTGCGGAACGATAACGCGCATACCGTCCTTATGCGGTTCGACCTGCAACTGGCCACGGCTGTCAGCCAGTTTGTCGCTGACGCACTTGGCGTACTCCTGCGGTTTTTTCCCTGAAATCACGTTCAGGGTGGGCAGTGTCTGGTTAATGTCCGAGACTGTCGCACAACCACTGATCGCCAAGGCCAGAATCAACACACCCCACTTCATACATTTCCTCCGATAAAGACCGTCCGACCGCAGAAATGGCATTTTTCTCCGGATCAGTCAGATTTATCCTAAATAATCGGCAAATAACTGTTTTAAATTGTCAAAGCCGCCGGCCGCGGCCTGATAAACTGCGCCATCGTTTTGATTTTGTAGCAAAAGCCCTTCTGGAGGCGCCCATGAAATTTATCCACCAGCGCGAGCACCTCAACGAAGACGATATCGTCGTCATCGAATGCTCCCAGGTCTGCAACATCCGCCTGATGAACGACGCCAACTTCCGAAGCTTCAAGAACGGCGGACGTCACACTTATCATGGCGGCGCGTTCGACAAGTTCCCGGCCAAGATCACCGCACCGAGCACCGGCTTCTGGAACATCACCATCGACACCGTCAACCGCCGGCCCATCAGCGTCACCCGCAAGCCGAACCTGACCCATTCGATCAAGATCATCCGCCGGTCCAGCTCGAAACTGCGCTGAACCCCGCCCCAGTCCGCGACAAACAGGTATCACCGTGGCCCAAACGACCAAGTACGTCATCAAATACAAACTCAACGGCGAACGCCGTTTCGAGTTCGCCCAGTTGGAAAGCGGCACCCAGGAAGAAGCCAAGGCCGCACTGGAAGCCCTGCACGGCCAGACCGACGACGTCATCAGCGACGTCAGCGTGAGCAAGGCGCTGTAAGCCCCTGCTTCTGTGACGAATTCGAGCGCAAGCAGCGGAGTGTGAGCGGCCCGCGCGCTTCCTAGACTGGCGGATATCAGCCTCTGCCTCAGGAACGCCAGGATGTCCGCCCCCTCCCTCGCACAGCGTCTTGCCTGCCTGGACTGGCCCTCGATCGAGCGGCAGCTCGATCAGGACGGCAGCACAGTGATCGGCAACCTGCTCAGCGCCGATGAATGTCATGAGCTCAGCAGTTTGTATCCGCGCAGCGAATTGTTTCGTTCGCGAGTGGTCATGGCCAGGCACGGTTTCGGCCGCGGCGAATACCAGTATTTCGCCTACCCCTTGCCGAAGCTGGTCGCCGAACTGCGCGGCCAGTTCTATCCGCACCTGGTGCCGCTGGCCAACCGCTGGAACCAGCTGATGAATATCCCCGTGCAATATCCGCCCCGGCACGAAGACTTTCTCCAGCGCTGCCACGCCGCCGGTCAGCAGCGGCCGACGCCCTTGTTGCTGCAATATGGCCCGCAGGATTACAACTGCCTGCACCAGGACTTGTATGGCGACAACGTATTCCCCTTGCAGGTGGCGATCCTGCTGTCACGCCCCGGCGCCGACTTCAGCGGCGGCGAATTCGTCATCACCGAACAGCGCCCGCGCATGCAGTCGCGGCCGCAGGTCATCGATCTGAAGCAGGGTGATGCGCTGATCTTCGCCGTGCATCATCGTCCGGTACCCGGCGTGCGCGGCCATTACCGGGTGACGTTGCGCCATGGCGTCAGCCGCCTGCACAGCGGCCGCCGCCATACGCTAGGAGTGATCTTCCACGATGCCCAGTAACGCTAACTTCACCGCCGAGCTGTTCGGCGAACCCGAACTGCAACAGGCGCCCCGCACCGAACAGGTCGGCCCGCAGTCCTTCGTGTTCCGTGGCTTCGCCCTGCCCTGGGTCGAGCGCCTGCTGCCAGCCCTGCGTGACGTACTGCGGGCCGCGCCGTTCCGGCAGATGGTCACGCCGGGCGGCTTCACCATGTCGGTCGGCCTGAGCAGTTGCGGCGAGCTGGGCTGGACCACCGACCGCAGCGGCTACCGTTACACCGCCCTCGATCCGCAGAGCGGCCAGCCCTGGCCGGCGATGCCCGAAGTGTTGCGCGAACTGGCACAGGCCGCCGCGACCCAGGCCGGTTTTGCCGGGTTCGATCCGGACGCCTGCCTGATCAATCACTATGTACCCGGCGCCCGCATGTCCCTGCACCAGGACAAGGATGAGCGCGACTACGACGCGCCGATCGTCTCCGTCTCCCTGGGCTTGCCGGCGGTGTTTCAGCTGGGTGGCGAGCGGCGCAGCGACCGCCCGTTGCGGGTGCCGCTGCTGCATGGCGATGTGGTGGTCTGGGGCGGCGTCGACCGCCTGCGCTATCACGGCGTGCTGCCGCTCAAGGACGGCACGCACCCGCTGCTGGGCCCACGGCGCATCAACCTGACCTTTCGCCGGGCCGGTTGATCCCGCGGGAATTCAAGCGCAAGACTCGGAGTGCCAGGCCCCCTGCCCTTGGTTAATCTGAGCGACAACCGCCACCGAGTAGAGTCCATGACCATGGTCCAGCCCAAGCCCACCACCGCAAGCGATCCCCGCTGGCTCGCCGTCCTGGCCCGTGATGCGCGCGCCGATGGCCAGTTCGTCTATGGGGTGAAAACCACCGGGGTCTACTGCCGCCCCAGCAGCCTGTCGCGCCTGCCCCGGCCGGAGAACGTCGAGTTCTTCGACACCGCGGAACAAGCCGAGGCCGCCGGTTACCGGCCGAGCAAACGCAGCGCCAGCGACCAGACCCAGGTAGCCGCGCACCATGCCAGCCTGGTAGCGGCCGCATGCCGGCAGATCGAGTCGGCCGAAGCACCGCCCAGCCTGAAACAGCTGGCCGAGCAAGCCGGCATGAGCAGTTTCCACTTTCACCGGGTGTTCAAGGCCGCCACCGGGCTGACCCCCAAAGGCTACGCCAGCGCCCACCGTTCGCGGCGGGTGCGGCGCCAGCTGGAGCACGGCCATTCGGTGACCGACGCGCTGTACGACGCCGGTTTCAACTCCAATAGCCGCTTCTATGAAACCGCCGACCAGTTGCTCGGGATGAAACCCAGCGACTACCGCGCCGGCGGCCTGAACGCCGATATCCGCTTCGCCGTCGGCCAGTGCTCCCTGGGGGCGATCCTGGTCGCCCAGAGCAATCGTGGGGTCTGCGCGATCCTGCTGGGCGACGACCCCAATGCCCTGGTGCAGGACCTGCAGGACAAATTCCCGCGGGCCAACCTGATCGGCGCCGACCAGGACTTCGAGCAACTGGTGGCCAAGGTGGTGGGGTTTATCGAAGCGCCGGCCATTGGCCTCGACCTGCCGCTGGACCTGCAAGGTACGGCCTTCCAGGAGCGGGTGTGGCTGGCCCTCAAGGAGATTCCGCCGGGCAGCACCGCCAGCTACGCCGAGATCGCCCAGCGGATCGGCGCGCCGAAATCCTTTCGCGCCGTGGCCCAGGCCTGTGGCGCCAACAGCCTGGCGGTGGCGATCCCTTGCCACCGGGTGGTGCGCAGCGACGGCCACCTGTCCGGCTACCGCTGGGGCGTGGAGCGCAAGCGTCAGTTGCTCGAGCGCGAGGGCTCGTCCGAGGCTTGAATGCCGATGTACACCGACACCGATTCCGGCCCGGTGTACACCTCGAAGTCCGTGGCGAAGCGCCGACGGACCTGCGGGTTGTCCTCGAAGTAGGCCCAGACCAGGCCCCAGGTCTGGATCACCACCTGCGGCATCGGCCCCTTGGCGGAGAACGCCAGGTACTCACCGCCCTGTACCTGCACCAGCGGATAGTCGGCATTGCCCTCACCCACCGCCACACCGGCGGTGACATCGAAGTGCCCCGAGGCATCGGACTCGTAGTTGGAGTACACGCCGTAGATGAACGAGTCCGACTGCCGGTGGCCGATGCTGTCGAACAGGCCTTCGACAAAAAACCGCTCCCACATCGGCCCGATCCGCGCGCTGTCCGCTTGTTGCTCATCGGCATTGCAGGTACGCACCTGCAAGCCCGAAACGCAGAAAGGCTGAATCTCTCGCAGTTTGACATCCATGCTTCGTACTCCTGTCTGGCGTTTATCTGGGTGACCGGCGCGCACGGTATCAGCGATTCACATCCACCACCACGCGCCCGCGCAACTCGCCGGCCAGCAGGCGCGATGCGGCAGCGATGGCTTCGCTGAGGCCGATCTCATGGCTGATCAACGGCAGCAGGGCCGGGTCCAGGTCGCGGGTCAGGCGCTGCCAGGCCTCGATGCGCCGGGCCTTGGGCTGGGTCACGCTGTTGATCCCGACCAGGGTCACGCCCCGCAGAATGAAGGGTGCTACCGACGCCGGGAAGTCCATGCCCTGGGCCAGCCCGCAAGCGGCCACGGTGCCGTTGGCCTGGGTGCTGGCGCAGGCATTGGCCAGGGTATGGCTGCCCACCGAGTCGATCACCGCCGCCCAGCGCTCCTTGGCCAAAGGCTTGCCCGGCGCGGACAGGCTGGCGCGGTCGATGATCTCGCTGGCGCCCAGGCGCTTGAGGTAGTCCTGCTCGGCAGTGCGCCCGGTGGATGCCACCACCTGATAACCGAGCCGGGCCAGCAGGGCTATGGCAAAGCTGCCGACCCCACCATTGGCCCCGGTGACCAGCACCTCGCCCTGGTTCGGAGTCAGGCCGTGGCGCTCCAGCGCCAGGATGCTGAGCATCGCCGTGTACCCGGCCGTGCCGATGGCCATGGCCTCGGCCGCGCTGAACGCCTGGGGCAAGGGAATCAGCCAGTCGCCGTCCAGCCGCGCCTTCTGCGCCAGCCCGCCCCAGTGTCCTTCGCCCACGCCCCAGCCGTTGAGCAACACCTGGTCGCCGGGCTGGTAATCCGGGTGGCTGCTGTCTTCGACGATGCCCGCCAGATCGATCCCCGGGACCATGGGAAACTTGCGCACCACCGGGCTGCTGCCGGTGATGGCCAGGCCATCCTTGAAGTTCAGGGTGCTGTAGGCCACCCGCACCGTCACATTGCCCTCGGGCAACTGCGCTTCGTCAATCTCGCGCAGCGCCGCGCGATAACCGGCGTCGTCTTTCTCGATCAAAATACCCTTGAACATGACTGCCTCCCGATGGGCCCATGGCCGGGCCGTGAACTTGAGTTTCAGCTTGCAAAGCCCCCACCTTCCCAGCCCGTGCGGGAAAAATCCACGCTCTTTTCGTCGTAGGCCACACCCTGCCCGTAGGAGCGAGGCTTGCCCGCGATAGCCTTATCACTGGCAGCCCAGGTGGCGGCCCTGATCCCGTCTCGCGAGCAAGCTCGCTCCTACAGGGGATCGCCAGGCTCCGGCCAAAGTCGACTGGCCTTGGTCGTCCATCTCCTGATACAACCCCCCGGGTTGCCGTCCTTATCTTTTTGACGTCGGAGAATCATTCAACATGAGCCAATGGCCTGACACCCGTATTCTCGACCTGCTGGGCATCGAGCTGCCGATCATCCAGGCGCCCATGGCCGGCGCCACCACTACGGCCATGGTGATCGCCGCCGCCCAGGCCGGCGCGCTGGGCTCCCTGCCCTGCGCCATGCTCAGCCCCGAGCAGATTCGCCAGGAAGTGCAGAGCATTCGCCAGACGACCCGCGCGCCGCTGAACCTGAATTTCTTCTGCCACCAGAACCCCACCCCCGACCCGGAACAGGAAATCCGCTGGAAAAACGCCCTGGAACCCTACTACCGCGAACTCGGCGCCGACTTCGAGGCGCCGACCCCGGTCAGCAGCCGCGCGCCCTTCGACGCCGTCAGCTGCGAGCTGGTGGAAGAGCTGCGTCCGGAAATCGTCAGCTTCCACTTCGGCCTGCCGGAGCCGGCCCTGCTCGCGCGGGTCAAGGCCACCGGGGCGAAGGTGCTGTCGTCGGCCAGCACCGTCGATGAGGCGATCTGGCTGGAACGGCGCGGCTGTGACGCGATCATCGCCATGGGCTACGAGGCCGGCGGCCATCGGGCGATCTTCCTCAGCGAAGACCTCAACACCCAGGTCGGCACCATGGCTCTGGTGCCGCAGATCGTCGATGCGGTGCAGGTGCCGGTGATCGCCGCCGGCGGGATCGGCGACGCCCGCGGCATAGTCGCCGCCTTCGCCCTCGGCGCCTCGGCGGCGCAACTGGGCACCGCCTACCTGTTCACCCCGGAAGCCAAGGTCAGCGCCGCCCATCACCAGGCCCTGCGCACCGCCAAGGACAGCCAGACCGCCCTGACCAACCTGTTCACCGGCCGCCCGGCGCGGGGCATCGTCAACCGGGTGATGCGCGAGATCGGCCCGATCAGCCCGCTGGCCCCGGCCTTTCCCCTCGCCGGTGGCGCGCTGATGCCATTGCGCGCCAAGGATGAGGCCGACTTCGCCAACCTCTGGGCCGGCCAGGCCCTGCGCCTGGGACTGGAACTGCCGGCCTACGAGTTGACCCGCACGCTGGCCGAGCAAGCCCTGGCCAAGCTCAACAGAAGCTAAAAGCCCCAGGGCCGCGAGTCCGCTCGCGGCCCGCTGCCCACTCCAGCTCCTGCCCCAGTTCCGTTCGCTGGCGATTCGCTATATATTTCCGTATACAGCGTTTCACCCACCCCCGGTGCAGTCCCTTTCCATATCCCCCACTGCCCAACGTCCTTTTGCCACTGGAGCTGTTCATGAACCGTCGTTTCTCAGGTTTTGCCCCGACCTGCCTTGCCGCTGTGCTCGCCGCCTGCGCTTTCGGCTCGGCCCAGGCCGATGAAGTCCAGGTCGCGGTCGCCGCCAACTTCACCGCGCCGATCCAGGCGATCGCCGCCGACTTCGAGAAAGACACCGGGCACAAGCTGGTGGCCGCCTATGGCGCGACCGGGCAGTTCTATACCCAGATCAAGAACGGCGCGCCGTTCGAAGTCTTCCTCGCCGCCGACGACAGCACTCCGGAAAAACTCGAAAGCGAAGGCGCCACCGTCAAGGGCTCGCGCTTCACCTACGCCATCGGTACCCTGGCGCTGTGGTCGGCCAAGGATGCCTACGTCGACAGCAAGGGCCAGGTGCTCAAGGACAACCACTACCAGCACCTGTCCATCGCCAACCCGAAAGCCGCGCCTTACGGCCTGGCCGCCACCCAGGTATTGGCCAGGCTGGGGCTGACCGAGCAGGTCAAGGGCAAGATCGTCGAAGGCCAGAACATCACCCAGGCCTATCAGTTCGTCTCCACCGGCAATGCCGAACTGGGCTTTGTCGCCTTGTCGCAGATCTACAAAGACGGCAAAGTCAGCAGCGGCTCGGCCTGGATAGTCCCGGCGCAGATGCACGACCCGATCAAACAAGACGCGGTGATCCTCAACAAGGGCAAGGACAACCCGGCGGCCAAGGCCCTGGTTGACTACCTCAAGGGAGCGAAAGCCGCGGCCGTCATCCAGTCCTACGGTTACCAACTCTAAATGCCGCTATCGAGTGCCGACTTTTCCGCCATCTGGCTGACCCTGCAACTGGCGTCGCTGACGACCCTGATCCTGCTGATCGTCGGTACGCCGATTGCCTTGTGGCTGTCGCGCACTCGCTCGTGGCTGCGGGGGCCGATCGGCGCCATCGTCGCCCTGCCCCTGGTCCTGCCGCCGACGGTGATCGGCTTCTACCTGCTGCTCGCCCTCGGCCCCAACGGCTATATCGGCCAACTCACCCAGGCCCTCGGCCTGGGCACCCTGACCTTCAGTTTCAGCGGCCTGGTGATTGGCTCGGTGATCTATTCCATGCCCTTTGTCGTGCAGCCGCTGCAGAACGCCTTTACCGCGATCGGCACCCGTCCGCTGGAAGTGGCGGCGACCCTGCGCGCCAATCCCTGGGACACCTTCTTCAGCGTGATCCTGCCGCTGGCCAGGCCGGGCTTCATCACCGCGGCCATTCTCGGTTTTGCCCACACCGTCGGCGAGTTCGGCGTGGTGCTGATGATCGGCGGCAATATTCCCGAAAAAACCCGGGTGGTCTCGGTGCAGATCTACGACCACGTCGAAGCCCTGGAATACGCCCAGGCCCACTGGCTGGCCGCCGCCATGCTGGTGTTCTCGTTCCTGGTGTTGCTGGCGTTGTACTCCAGCCGCAAAACCCGCGCTGGCTGGAGTTGAGTCGTGAGTGCATCGATCCATGTGCGCCTCAAGCGCCGTTACAAAACCTTCGACCTGGATCTCGACCTGGAGCTGCCGGGCCGTGGCGTCACCGCCTTGTACGGGCATTCCGGCTCCGGCAAGACCACCTGCCTGCGCTGCATCGCCGGCCTGGAGCAGGCTGAACAGGGCCAGGTACGGATCAACGACGAAGTCTGGCAGGACAGTGAACGCCAGCTGTTTATGCCACCGCACAAACGTTCCCTGGGCTACGTGTTCCAGGAAGCCAGCCTGTTCGCCCACCTCTCGGTGCAGGCCAACCTGGAGTTCGGCCTCAAGCGCATCCCGCGTGCACAACGCCGTGTGGACATGGCCCAGGCCACCGAGCTGCTGGGCATCGGCCACCTGCTGCAGCGCCATCCGCACAACCTGTCCGGCGGCGAGCGCCAGCGCATCGGCATTGCCCGCGCGCTGCTGACCAGCCCGCGGCTGCTGCTGATGGACGAGCCCTTGGCGGCCCTCGACAGCAAACGCAAAAGCGAGATCCTGCCGTACCTCGAACGCCTGCATGACGAGCTGGAGATCCCGGTGCTGTATGTCAGCCATTCCCAGGATGAGGTGGCGCGCCTGGCCGACCATATCGTGCTGCTGGAAAACGGCCGCGCCCTGGCCAGCGGGCCGATCGGCGAAACCCTGGCCCGTCTCGACCTGCCCCTGGCCCTGGGCGACGACGCCGGGGTGGTGATCGAAGGCCAGGTCACCCATTACGACGCCGGCTACCAGTTGCTCGCCCTGCAACTGCCCGGCAGCCAGTTGCGGGTGCGGGTCGCCCATGCGCCGATGGCCATCGGCAAGCACCTGCGCTTCAAGGTCCAGGCGCGGGACGTCAGCCTCAGCCTGCAGGCCGGCGAACACAGCAGCATCCTCAACCGCCTGCCGGTGACGGTCAGCGGCGAAATCCCCGCCGACAACACCGCCCATGTCCTGGTGCGCCTGGACGTCGCCGGCACCCCGCTGCTGGCGCGAATCACCCGCTATTCCCGCGACCAGCTGCAACTGCACCCGGGCCAGCAACTCTGGGCGCAGATCAAGGCGGTGGCCGTGCTCGCCTGAGCCGCGCACCGGGCGCAAGCGTTTCTCGCGAGCAAGCTCGCGCCTACCAGGGCGAGTATTGGATCTGTAGGAGCGAGCTTGCTCGCGATAGCCGCGCCGCGGGTTGTCATCCGGCCCACCCGCGCGTTAGGCTAGCCGCCCTTCCCCGTCACCGGACGATTGCCGACGTGAACAACTAAGCCTTCCAGAAATGTATTCGCGACAAGCCGCCTTGCTGCGCTTGTTGGCCTTTTTCGACATTCTCCGGAGGTGCTGATGACTCACGTCACACGGCTGCCTGCGCTGGTTTCCCTGAACCAGCTGACATTCCAGTTCGCCCATGGCGAAACCCTGTTCGATTCACTCGACCTGACATTCGATGCCTTGCCCACCGGCATAGTCGGGCGTAACGGCACTGGCAAGAGCGTGCTCGCGCGCCTGATCGCCGGCGAGCTTGCGCCGTCCTCGGGCAGCGTCACGCGCTTCGCCCGCCTGGCTTATGTGGCCCAGGAACACCTGGCGCAGGAGGGCCAGAGCGTTGCCCAGGTCACCGGCATCGCTGAGGCCCTGGCCGCCCTCGAGCGCCTCGCCGCGGGCCAGGCCTCGATGGCCGACCTGGCGCAGGTCGACGAGCGCTGGGACCTTGGCGAACGCCTGCGCCGCCTGCTGGACGAGGCCGGTCTCGACACGGTCGGCCCCGACGATCCGGCCGCCAGCCTCAGCGGCGGGCAACGCGCGCGTATCGCGGTGATCGGCGCCCTGCTCAGCGATGCCCAGCTGCTGATACTCGACGAACCCAGCAACCACCTCGACGAGCCCGGTCGCCAGTGGCTGCTGACGCAGCTCCAGCAGTGGCGCGGCGGACTGCTGCTGATCAGCCATGACCGCCAGCTGCTCGCGCAGATGCAGCGCATCGTCGAACTCACGCCTCACGGCGCGCGAGTCTACGGCGGCAACTACGCGGCATTCCGCGCCCAGCGCGAAGCCGAGCACGGCGCGGCGCGGGCCGCCCTGGAGCACGCGCGAACCGAACGCAGTCGCGAACAAAAACGCCTGCAACGCGAACACGACACCATCCAGCGCCACGCCGCCGGCGCCCGACGTTATGCCGACACCGCCAACATCGCCAGCTTTGAACGGAGGAAGATAAAAAGCGCCGCTCGGGACATCATGGGCCACGTGCGCAACCGTCAGCAGGGCCACAAGAACAACCTCGATCAGCAAGTCCGCGACGCCTATGCGCGGGTGGTGCCGGAGGCGCCAACCCTGGTGACGCTGCCCGGCACCGCGGTGCCCCAGGGGCAACAGGTGTTCTGCCTGACCCGAGCGCAATTGCCTTGGCTGCCGCCCGAGGCCGCCTCCAGCTACCTCGACCTGACCGTCACCGGGCCCATGCGCATCGCGGTCAGCGGGCCCAATGGCTGCGGAAAATCCACGCTGCTGAAGATGCTGGCCGGCGAGATCCAGCCCTTGAGCGGCCAGTGCCAGGTGCGGCTGGCCAGTGCTTGCCTTGACCAGCGCCTGTCGCTGCTCGATCCCGAGCGTTCGATCCTCGACCACCTGGGGGCGCTCGACCGGCCACTGCAGGAAGGCCTGCTGCGCAGCCGCCTGGCCTGGCTGCAACTCGATGCCCAGCGCGTGACCCAGCCCTGTGGCCGGCTCAGCGGCGGCGAACGCCTCAAGGCCGCGCTGGCGATTGCCCTGTGGCGTGAGACGCCGGCCAAGCTGCTGCTCCTGGACGAACCGACCAACCACCTGGACCTGGAATCGGTGGAAGCCTTCGAAAGCGCCCTGCGCGATTTCCCGGGCGCGATGCTGGTGGTGTCCCACGACCGCGAGTTCCTCGCCGCCATGGCACCCAGCCACCGGCTGCAATGGACGGCAGCGGGCTGGAGACTGGACGAGGCCGGCCAATGAACAGGCTTTTGCGCGAATTTCAGAGTTGCTTCTATAGTTGCTCTGAGCAGCTATCAACCAGGGAAGCGCCATGGAAGACATTTTTGTCGTAAAGCGCTGCAACAAGATCATCATTCAGGGTCGACGCGCCGGGGAAGCCGCCCACGGCGCGCCGATCGCCGCCCACTGGTACCGCATCGCCGACACCCGCACCGACGGCTTCATCGGCGATGGCTACGACCTGGAAGAGGACGCCATGCGCGAGTGCCGCCGGCTCAATGCCGCCAGCCGCCGCGCCTGAAACCGTGGACAACCGGGTGGTGCAGCCACTCGCCGGCAATGATGAAATTTCTTTCACTGTGAACCCGCCAAGGCTTCGCTAAAGTGGCTCACGCTTATTGAAGACTCCCGACTGGCCCACCGCTCCCCCGGTGGGTCTTTTTTATGGGCGATCGCCAAGGGCCGGGCGGCGGTCTGGCAGAGGATGCCAGGCATAAAAAAGCCCCGCACACGGGCGGGGCTGCGTGATGCGGGGAGACGCCGCTTTACTTGAGCCTGACGGCGGTGCCGGTGACAAAAACCACCACCATGCCGCCACGGCCGCTGGGCATGCTGATCTCGTAGTCCAGGCCGATCACCGCATCCGCGCGAATATCGCGGGCACGTTCCTTGATCTCGTCGGTCGCCTGCACCCGGGCTTCTTTCAGCGCCCGTTCCAGGGTCTGGGAACGCCCACCGAAAAAGTCGCGCATTCCGGCGAAGACGTCACGCACGACGTTGATCCCCTGCACGGACTCGGCGCTCACGATATCCAGGTACTCGGCGATCTCTCGCCCCGCGATCGCGTGGGTGGTAGTGATAATCACGGCATTCTCCTTTGACCGGCGCGACCCTGCCCTGAACCCGGGCGGGGTCGCAAAAAAACGCGATGGTAACAGACGCTCGGCAGGCAGCCATGCAGAGCATGCCGCGCGAGGCTGGCGCAGCGGTCTGCACGGTGCTGCCAAGGGCGAGCCTGTCCGTGATTAAATCCGCCAGCGGATAACCGCAGATCCTTTCCCCACTGGAGTATTCACATGGACGTCATTCAGTCGCTAGCCCCCGAACAATGCGCAGGCATGGAGGATATCCGCCGCGAGATCGATCGCCTCGACCAGGTTGTCATCCAGCTGCTGGGCGAACGTTTGCGCTACGTCATGGCCGCATCGAAATTCAAGACCTCGGAAACCGCCGTGCGCGCGCCCGAGCGTTTTCGCGCCATGCTCCTGCAACGCCGGGAATGGGCCCAGGCCGAGGGTCTGAACGCCGATGCCATCGAAAAGCTCTACAGCGACCTGGTGCAGCATTTCATCGCAGAGGAGCTCAAGGGCTGGAAGTCCGCCCAGGCCCAGTCGCCGGCCTGAGGGTAAAAGAACACCCGACAGCCCGGGAACACGCCAGGCTGTCGGGCAGGGTCGTGGATGGGGTTATCGGGTGTTGGCCCCTTGCGCAATCTTCTTGGCCTTCGCCTTGTAGGCCGGCAAGGCTGCCGCGTAGGCCAGGGCCTCTTCCCGGGTGCCAAAGGAGCCAAGACGGTCGCCCTTGGTGCAGACCCGCCAGGGGCCGCTGTTGACGCTGACCACGTCATAGCCGTTCATGTGCATCTTGTTCAGCATTGGAACGCTCATAATCGCCTCCCTTTCGGTAGAGATCGTCCGAGGTTGTCGCGAACACCTTACACCCGGTCCGCGCGGGCGTGGGTTCCATCCATCGCTACGAAGCCGGAGTACCCTGCCTGTGTTTCACTTGGGCTTCAGGTTCCCCAGCGGGTCATACGCCCGGGACTTGGGTTCTTTCTCCGGCTTGTTGTCCCTGGGTGCTTTCGCCGGACCTATGGGGTCCACCTGCGGATCAGCCAGGTCCGGGGAGTCAGGGTCGAAGCCCAGTTCGTCCTTGCCGGAAGCGTGCTCGGATGAACGCGGGCCAGTGGGCCTGTTCGTATTCATGGATACCTCCCGACCAGGATGGAATGTTCTTTCAATAAGAGGGCCATTCCGGCGCGGGGTGCAAAACAGCTGACGAATGGCACTCGAGCAAACGACCTTTTTCCGCCGTGCTTATGGCGTTTTGGAAGGTCTGCCGCAGTCGAATCATGAGCTGCGTTATCAGTCCGCGCCAAGGCCTGCGTTTCGTCGCCCTGTCGTTGCTAGGGCCATAGCGCAAGCGCACACTGGCTGCAGCTGACGGATCAGCTCCCCCTCTGCAAAAAGCCCGCCCATGCGGGCTTTTTGTCTATCCGCCATCCCCTCGTCCCGCCCTTCGCGAATACTGCTCGCCGCCCTCGTCGCTCGGCTTTACTTCAACTGATGCATCAGGCGTCTCTTCACGACACCTACCATCGGGAGCCCTGCCATGAGCAAAACACTTATCGTCATGATCATCCTGTTATCAGCTGCCTCCGGTTGCACCAGCAATTCCCACGTCTACCGCAATCAACCGCTGGTGGCGAAGGTCGAGACCGGCATGACCCAGGACCAGGTCCGACAGATCGGCGGCGAACCCTTGTCCGTCACCCCGCGCACCGTGGAACTCGGGACCTGCTTCGACTATGTGTTGACCCAGGCCGGTCATAAACAGCCGTTCAATGTCAGCTTCGACGGCAACGGCAAAGTCGACCACACCAGCTTCCTCACCTGCGCCGAATGGAGCCACGCCCAGCAGAAAGCCAGGGCTCCAGGCAGTGGCACGAGTGATATGGGTGGCGGTTATTGAGCTGAGCTGGCCAGAGTCGGCGGCGATTGCGGGTGGGTACGGCCAGATGAAATTTCTTTCACTGTGAGCCGGGCGCCAGGCGGGTAGATTTCACCCTGCTCATTCAACTATTGGCCCGCTCCCCGCGGGCTTTTTTTTGGTTCTTCACGGAATTCCGGGAAACACAGAAACAAGAACGCCGATTTGATTGATGATGTTCGTGCGAGCAAACACATCTAAAAAACCGGCGTTCTTATGCACGATATTAATACTTTCCTTCCTTTTTGGGAGGGCTTTTCTGTCGTCACGATCAAGCCTGATGGCGATGCCCTACAGATCGATCTGACGCCCCACACCACCCGACTCCCTTCCTGTGGTGGATGCCAAAAGCCCTGTTCAACCACTCACGAGTATTGCGAGCGAGTCGTTCGTGATTTGCCCATTCTCGGCCGTGCAGTGCGCCTCAGCGTTTTGCTCAGACGTGTTGGCTGTCGTGACTGCGGCAAACGCATGGAGACTGTCAGTTGGCTGGATCGCTATGCCCGTATGACGCGCCGCTTGGCCGATGCGGTGATTCAAGCCTGCGAGCGCCTTCCCACGTTACACGTGGCTCAACTGTTTGGGTTGCATTGGGACACCGTTCGGCTGCTAGAGCGTCGCGCCTTGCAAACGGCATTGAGCGATCTGCCGAAGGCGCAACCACGGCGTCTGGTGATGGACGAGTTCGCTCTGTTCAAGGGCCATCGTTACGCCAGTGTGGTGCTGGATGCAGATACACGACGAGTGCTGTGGATCGGCGAAGGCCGCAGCCGTGCGGCGGTCAGGCCGTTCTTCGAAGAGTTGGGAACAGAGGGTTGCGCCCGAATCGAAGCGGTGGCGATGGACATGAACACCGCTTTTGACCTGGAGGTTCGCCGGCACTGCCCCAAAGCGCGCGTGGTCTATGACCTCTTCCATGTGGTGGCCAAATATGGCCGAGAGGTGATTGATCGGGTCCGCGTTGACGAGGCTAATCGGCTACGCCACGACAAGCCTGCTCGTAAGGTCATCAAGCAAGCGCGATGGCTACTGCTACGCAATCCACAGAATCTGAAAACGCCGGAACAACAGGTTCACTTGCAGGATTTGCTGGCGGCCAACCAAGCGTTGATGACGGTCTACTTGATGAAGGCTGAACTCAAAACGCTCTGGACGCCGAATACCGCTTGGAGCTGGAGATCGGCCTGGAAGCAATGGTTGCGCCATGCTCATGAAAGCGAAATACCGGCACTGATCCAGTTCGCCAAACGGCTAAAGAGTTACTGGCGGGGCATCGTCAGCCGCGTTCGCTGGCCGATGCACACCGGTCAGCTGGAAGGAATAAACAATCGCATAAAGGTCATCAAACGAATGGCGTACGGTTACCGGGATAGCGAATTCTTTTTCATGAAGATCAAGAGCGTCTTTCCCGGTAATCCGTGAAGAACCTTTTTTTTGCCTTGCAGAGCGACGTGAAAGATCGCCGCAGGCAAATTTCAGGCAAAAAAAAGCCCAAGTAGCTGATGGACACTTGGGGCTAAAAATGCATAAACCGTGGTAGGTGAACGCGGGGCTATCTTAACGTCCCCGAGAACATGTAACAATATATTTTGAGGTTATTTTTACCCTAAATGCTTTCTAAGCCCTTAAATAACCACATGTTTTTTCAGGCCATGGCCGATTCGTCACCTTGTTGACGTCAGTAAAAAAGCACCACCGTCTGGCTTTCCGCATGATTCAACGTCTGCGTGAACCGCTTGCCTGCCGTCAGGCATACAGGATCACGCACTCCGCAAACGAGGAAAACTCACCGGCTTCCACAGGCCCGCCGGAGCTGACCAACCTCGCTGCGAAGGACAGCCTGAAACCCGGTGCCACCGGGTACTCGGCACGGCCTTCATGGCCCAGAAGCACGACTTTTCCCTCGCTATCCAGCAGTTGAACGCCAACATTGCGTGCAGAACCGGCCTCTTCGTAATCATTCATCAAGATCACACCATCACTGGTGATGCCGTCAAAGTAGATCTGGACCTTTTTCGCCCCCTTGAGCCTGTCTTCATTCAACTCGACGCTGAACAGCTGCGGAAAACTGCCACCCGCCTGAAGCACATCAAGGCTCGATGTGCCCAGCTCGACCACCTGCTCCATGCCGCTGGAACGCCGATGTGCAACTCCAGAAACAACACCTGCATCCAGGCCATGACCAGGATCGATCGTCCACGTGGGAGCGGTGACCCTGGCGCGAAAATCAAAGAACTTTCCAACATTTTGAGTGGGCATTATTTATTCCTTTAATTGAATGCAAACATGCGATCGGTTCAGTCCGGAGCAACCACCCAGGCCACTCTTCTGCCTGTCGCCCTGCGCTTTTTCAATGGGCGAAACGCCGCCGACTCGACAGTCGGTGTCAATCCAAAAAGCGCACACGGCGAACGCTGAAACCTTAAAACGGCGCCCAATCAACGTCCTTAGGACACTTCCGAAACGCTCCACTCAACTATCAGATCGCGCTGGAATGTTGCCGAAGAGGACGCTCGGCAAAATCACCGCCAAGGCGGTTACCTGTATTTGAGCCAACGAAAGACAGGAAAGCCGGAGTCAAACAGGATGTTGGAGAGGGAATATCGGTGGGAATGGAATGCTGTGTGTCAGGCAAAAGCCCGGTCTTGCACCGGGCTTTGCTTGCGGGTCGGGCCGGACTGAATCAGTCCAGCGCGTCGTGCAGAACTTCGTAGATGATGCCTGTCGCAATGGCGACCAGGATCAAGTCAGTACCAGCCTGTTGCCACTCATAACCGTCATAGTGCGGCAGCCGGCTTAGCATCCGGCCATCCAGCTTTTTCGCGATACCCGGCGGCAGGGGTTTGCCTCGGGCCAGGTTTTTTTGAATGCCTGGCGGCAGGGCCGGCCCGGGTGACCAGTAGTCGCGACTGTCGCCAATAATCACGCGCACACCGCCGACATCTACTTGAGGTCCGCCATACCTGTAGTCCTGGGATTTGTTGCCTTTATTACCGTGCCCACCCTGATTGCCGTGGGGATTGCCCTTGCCGTTCCCTGGGTCCGCATACAAGGCAGTCGAGCCGAATAAAAACGCGGCGCTTGCTAAAACAGCTACAACCGAACGAGTCGTCATCTCTGCAGTCCTCTGCATGAATCCAGCCGTGGTGCCATTCGTCATGACACACGAACTATAGACAGCCGATTGCGTCTTAGTTCATGCAAACCTCTCCTTATCTATGGAAGCGATCATGCTTTTAAAGAAAAAAAATCTCGTGACGGCCCTGACCTGCGTACTGATGCTGGCAGCGGCGCCTCTGCTCCCTGTGACGTCCGCCTATGCAAAGGACGGTGGTGGCCATGGTGGCGGAAATGGCGGTGGTAACGGCGGGGGTCATGGCGGTGGCAATAGTGGCGGCAATGGTGGTGGTCACGGTGGCCAGGCAGGCGGCCACTCCGGAGGGGTCAGCAGCAAGGGCCATAGCGGCGGCCTGAAAAGCGATCCGGCCGGCAAGTCGGTTCGCAATCTCGGAGAAAATGGCAATCATTACGGCAGCATTCGTAATGACAGCAACGGCCATGGTTCGACCACTTCCGGCGTGGCTCACTCCAAAGACACCCGCGGGCTGTCAAAAGCCACCGCGATCTCGGACACCACGCCCGGTGACCACAACTCGAAAGGCCTGGGCAAAGCCAGCGTCTCCTCGAGCAAGAATGATCGATAGACCCAGCCTCATGCTCTCCAGCTGAGTCGGT
The DNA here is from genome assembly GCF_024610635.1 of Pseudomonas sp. T8. Taxonomy (NCBI): domain Bacteria; kingdom Pseudomonadati; phylum Pseudomonadota; class Gammaproteobacteria; order Pseudomonadales; family Pseudomonadaceae; genus Pseudomonas; species Pseudomonas sp. T8. Next base: position 182,874 of record NZ_CP102374.1, on the reverse strand, counting down.
TTCAACACTGCCGGTTGGTCAGCATTGCCCGCATGAAAGCCCGGCCCAGCGCCGGGCTTTTTAGTATCTGCCCCGCCCTTCTTTGCCCTCACGACTCGCGCATGGATGAAATTATCTTTAAGTAACCTTCATGAAGCAAAGCATCTGAGTGCCTACCCTTCTGGGACCGACAAAGTGAACTACAGGAGTAACCCACGATGTTTTCCCATGAAGGTCTCGGTCTGATGTCCATCTTCATTGTCCTGCTGCTGTGTGTGCTGGCGATGTTCATTCATCCTGTGCACGCCCTCTGTAGCTGGGTGCAAAGGCGTAGGCGCAGGTTGTCGGTCGAAAATACGCGGCGTGAAGGCAAGCCCTACTCACGCTGAACAGGCACCCATCCAACGAAGCCCGGGCATGTCCGGGCTTCTGCTTTCTTGCTTCTACAAAACCGCTCTGGCTCAGAGTCGCGCCCTGGGTTGGCGCCGGTCGATCGCAACCGCGATCGCCGCCAACAGGATCGCCAGGGTGTAGGCAAACAGTCCGAGGTTAACGCCCAGGATCAGCTTCTCAGAGCCATCGGTGAGCACCATCGACCCACCGTAAGACTGCCGAAGCCAGTAAGCCGCCAAGAAGCCGCCCGTGACGAACAGGGTCAGGAGGCTGGACAGGCGCAGGTTGCTCTTCAACCACACCAGCCACAGGCTGAATGCACCGATCGCCGTATTGGTGAACAACTGCCAGACCTCATGCAACCGTGCGTGCGGCTCCCAGGCCGGGTTGAAAACATGGGTCTGATTGATCTCCAGCACCGGTACCACAACGGCGTAGAAGATTATCCCGATCGTCACGAGCAGCTTTGCAATCACCTGGAGCCTCCTTGTTGTGAGGGTCGCGGCAACGTTCGGTAAGAACGAGGCCAGCACTTCAGCGGCATATAAGGACACGCAACCCCATAAAGGTCAGGCCCGATATCTGCCAAAAGCCAGGAGGGAATCACGCTGCAACTGCGCGTTCTACTCTCCGCTGCCTGCCGATTGCCTCAGTAGCCGGGCATCGTAAAGCGCCCGGGCAGCGACCAGTTGCGGGAAGTTGTGCTCGGCCCAACGATCCAGCGCGGCCAGGGTGTCGACCAAAGAGCAGGCTACCGCCGTCAGCCGATACTCGACATGGGCGGGCTTCTCGGCGAAGTCCAGTCGCTCGATCGGCTTCGATGTGCTGGAGCCCTACCTCATCCACGGCGTGCGTGGCGGGCTGGCTCCTGAGGCAGAACGGAAACAGCAAAATACCTGGAGCAGCGAACCCTCGATTACCAGGCCAGGCTCACCCGCTGGGCACAGTGGCCGTCGATCCCGTTCAACCAGGAGCAGGACTTTATCGATGGCCAGAGCTTGCGGCCTGGCGCGCCGACTTACAGCCCGTTCGTCCGGCACATCCCTTAGCCGTGCAGCCAGCAACCTGTGCGGGCTAAAGGGTTGTTTTACAAGGAGGGTAAAACGACAAAGGCCAAAGGATGATTGGGCTTTTTCGATGCTCGAGCGACGTCTGCCAATGCCATTCGTCCAGGCCTGAGAGCTGCCCCCCGTTCCTCATCTACACCTTAGACATGAGATATCTGGTCGCACGGGTCCGCACAGGTGAATGGAGAGGATCGGGCCAGGCATTCGATTCGATGGCACACGAAGCGCCATGCGAAACCGCAGTACCTCAAGCTTCGGGCTTCATTTCTCAAGGAACGGAAAAATGATCACGAACTGCACGAACTGGCATGCCTGGCTGGACACCATGCCACCCAAACCGGACGAACTTCATGTAGTCGGAGACGTTGAAGTCTCCAACCCAGGGGTCAAGGCCTATCTGACGGTACGAGTCCCGCAGGGTATCAACCCGGCAATACTTATGCTGGATCTGCACCTGTACCAAAGGCCAGGGCAATGGATTCAGGTAATCACCTGCACGCAAGTCAGGTTCACCCGGGTGCTGCCGCCAAACTCCGTGCTCTACAGCGCGGTTGAAATCTTCCACAACGGTGAGCGAATCGCGTATATCGACGAAATCCCACACATCTCCTGACTGATCCGTACTGAATCAGTGGAGCCTTGAAATCCGACTGCGACCGCCTGATCCTCGATCAGTCGGTCGCCTCCCCCGCCGCACTCCTGCTTCGTTCAATAGGTTGGCTCTTGAACTGGCCAGCGTCTGCTTCTAGCCTGCAACCCGTTGTCAGGAGAAGCGGAAGAGAAATGATCAGAAGATTTGAACAGCAAGATATGGATGCCGTGCTGGACATCTGGCTGCAGGCTTCGCTGAAAGCCCACGATTTTATCGATGCCTCATTCTGGCAGTCGCAAGTCGACAACATGCGCAACCTGTACCTCCCGGCGTCAGAGACCTATGTCTTCGAGCGACAATCCAAAGTGCGGGGTTTCTATTCACTGCACGACGAGCAGCTGGCCGCCCTCTTTGTTGCACCTGAATTCCAGGCCAAGGGGATTGGCAAGCAACTGCTCGCCCATGCCAGGGCACAGCGCCCCGTGTTGAGCCTGGCGGTATACAAGGACAATACGGCCAGCTGCGGCTTTTACCTGGCACAAGGCTTTGTCGTGACCCACGAGCAGACGGATGAACATACGGGGCAGCAGGAATACCTTATGAGCAGCGCCCCGCTCTGATCCATGTAGCCCGTCACGGTATATCCAGCCCTGGCCTTTTACTGCCCTCCAAAAACCAAAAAGCCCAGCGTACGAGCTGGGCTTTGCCTGGCCAAAAACTGAATCAATGAGGCTGGCGTTGCCTCTGCAACTCTGCCTTTAACCAGCTGCTTGCCGGTTGCGATCCAGCAGCGCAACGCACTTCATAAACCTTGCCACTCATGCTGCTTTTAGTGGCGGCGAGATCGATAAAGTCCTCCGCGCTGCTCACCATGTTCTTGCCCTCGAGGTAATTCAGTTTTTTCTCCAGGTGCTGCCGTGCTTGGGGGGCTGGATACTCGGTGCCATTACGCACGAACTGGCATTGGCTGTGCTCGACAAAGTCCAACAAGCCCTTTATCTCCTGGGCTGCCTGAGGCGTCGTTTGCGCCTGCGCGTTAGTCGCCATTGCCAAGACGGCGATACCCGCCGCCATCAACCATCGAGCCCGTTCACCGGTAAAAATTCGCATCATTCGTCCTTGTCTTGAAACTGAGCACTGTTGTCGGATCTGGCCGAGCATTACCCGGCGCCAGGTCGGTCAGACTTCGATAGGGAAAGCCGGCTGAACGCCCTGTTGCGCATCCGCGCTTTCTATAGCGGCCTCAAGTCTGGCCAGGAAGGCTGGATTCAATTTGGCGTCAAGCAGATTGACCTGCTCTACCGCCCTCTTCTGCTCAATCATCTTGGCAAGTTCTGCATAAGACAGTTTGGGTGCCGGGTTTTGAATAATAATCACTGAAACGCTTCCTTGGTTCATCCGTCCAGCCCACCAGAGGCTTGGCGGCAAGTGTATCCGCTGTTGCGCACTGATCCAAACTCGCCCAGCCAGCACTTGGACACATGCATCCACTCCCCGCTTTGTCGATACCTGGCGCCTCCGGGCCTCGAATGCCGCGTCGAGCGCAGCCTTGAGCGTTGCCGCCTCAGCCCTTCTTTGCCACGCATGCCTGCCCATGCCCAGGCCCGGCAGCGCTTCTGCCCCGTCATAGACCAATGGTGCCGCCAGTCGTCGTCGCAGCGTTGACGCCCTATCCCTTAAGGCGCGCAATGGCCCCCTAAAAATGATCGCCTGGGGCCTTTCCAGATGGCAAAGATCATAGTGCTGGCCGGTGACTTCCCCCAGGGTGACGCGGAGTATCTGCGCGGAACCATCACGCTCAAAACCGCCAATAAACCGCTGATAGGGAAAAGTTTTCTCGTCTCCGAGTTCAAGGACCTGATCGTCGAAAATACCGACTCGAACAAGAACATTAAGAGCGCCATAGGCCTGGGAATGGTTGGCGCGATGTTTCTGGGGCCTGTGGGTGCCGTCGCCGGCTATCTTCTGGCGGGCCACAATACCGAGGTGACATTTCTGGCCACCTTGAAGGATGGTCAGACACTGCTTGCTGCAACCGATAACGAGACCTACCAAGACATCTCGGCGCGCTTCAACAGAAAAAACTCACCTGAAAAACGCGATAAAACCGAGACTTGACGCCCGACATCGCGGGATGTTGCAGGCCGTGACGGGGTGAACGTAGCACTGTGGTGTCCCCCTGTTCACCCGGTACTCATTGACCGTCATATCGAAGATCAAGCATCCAGAATGCCTTGCAGATTGCTGCGTTTTACCCGCCAGCAGCCCCCTCTCGTTCAGCCTTCTCCGCAGCCGGCAACTATCGACGCAGCCTGGATGGGGGATTGAGAGCAGCGCGATTTGCGCCCGAATGGAAAAGCAACAAGGCTGACCGGATTAGCCATTCACAGTCAGCCTTGTCGTTGGGACAGCTTCAACCCAGGAAACGGCAAATCACCATTGGCCCGAGAAGATGCAGGTCAGTGCTTCGATACCGCTGAACTTCCACAGCGAGTCGTTACAGTCTCTGGCGAATGCATGGGCGTTCGAGGCGGTGAGGGCCAGGACCACGGCGGAGGCGTAGACGATTTTCTTGAATGACATGGTGAATCTCCTTTTTCGTATCGGCACTTTCTTGTAAGAGCCACCCCGACGAGGATGGTCGTGCGCACTATAAGCCTGGCCTCGGTAGCAGACGATTAGGGCTGGTGTGCTAATGGCGAATACGCATCACCCAAGGCCGCGGGCGAGTTGCACAGGGCTTACCCCCCCCTCTGCGAATGAACGCCAAGCCAGATCAGAAGTTGCAGTTGTATTGATACTCGAAGGGGAAGAACACCGTATCGACCACCAGGGAAAACGGCGCGTCGATCAGTAAAAAGGGAATCAGCTTTCCATGGGAGGTGCCTACCAACCACCAGTCCAGGCGCACGCCCTTGTAGGGGCAAGGGTGGTCGTAGTCCATGCGCATCGCCACCGCGGCGCAGCCGCTCAAGCAACTGATCAGCAGTAACAGAATCACTTTCCGAAACACGTAATGTCCTTATTACATCCATCTGCGGAGCGGCGTAGACGTCTCTGCAATACGCCCGTCACCACTTCCCAGTGGTGATGAAAGAGAAATACCTCCGCCAGCAGAAAGGCAGCCTCTCAACCGCGTAAATCGCAGAGCGGATTTGAATGTGCGAACCGGAAACGAACAAGGGTTTGCATCAGCTTTCGCCAGCAAACCCTTGAGATAGATGGTGCCCGAAGCCGGAATCGAACCGGCACGCCCTTACGAGCGGGGGATTTTAAGTCCCATGCGTCTACCAGTTTCGCCATTCGGGCGGTAGCGCGGTGTTGCAATCTGAAAGGCTTGAATTGCTTGAGCCGTTTCAGCGCCTTGCGGCAAGGGGGTGAAATATATACATCCCCTACCCTTGAAGCAAGTTCGTTGGCGTCAAATTCAAGACTGGATGTCGAGTACGGCCAAAAACAAAAAGGCTCCGTAAATCATCGATCTACAGCGCTATTTTTATAAGTGGGAGCAACTGCCAGAACCGAACCGGTGCAGATGGCGCCGCATTCCACTGATAAAACCAGATATTTCAATAGGTTACCACAGCAAAAACGGCGTAACCATCTGATTTTAAAAGGCTTGTAGCTGGGCGAACAGGCGAAGACAGATTTGCCCAGCCAGTGTAGGGATCGTGACGCCACTAACCCCATGGGCCAGCGAAGTCGAAGAGGCAGGCCAAAGGCCAAACTGCGAAGGCGCGATCAGCTAAACGCAAGGACAATAAAGAGACAGAGCCGCATCGCTCTTCCGGACTTTTCAACGAGAGATTATTCAAAGGTGCCACAAGATCACCAGGCGTAATGCCTGATAAATTGGCGCCCACCCTGACCAGCTGTTGGCCGTTCAGCATTCCATCGTAAACACACCTGGCCGGGCAAGCGCGACCACTCTATCCAGAGCGGTCGCGCATGTCTCGAAGACAATTCTGAAGAAACCTGAACGGCTTGAAGAAGCCTGGACGATAGTAGGCCGCCACCTGTGCCGTGGCGACGCCACCAGGCGAGAACGACTTGGTCAAGGGGGCCATGACGAAGCGGTTGTGCCTTGAGCACCCTGGTCGTGCTGGAAGGCTGCCTGGTGATCGGACGGGCCAGCGTATCGACAGAAGCATTCGAGGCGGGGCTGGCGATGCTGCTTATCCAACTCGGCGAACAGAGAGCGGCACTTTCCTTAACCACCAAGCCAGTCTCTTGAACAGGCAGCGATAGCGAGGCGGTGGATGGGACTCCATTGACTCGCACATGCGGCAGGAACCGTTGGCCAGGGCAAGACGGACCAGCCGCATGACCTTAGCGCTTTAAAACACAGCTGGAAGATGTGCCCAAGCGCAACGAGTGACCGCCGCCTCGGCGAGCAAGCGCATGTCATCTGTCAGGTTCGATAGCCAGACCTTCGCGCCGTTGGAGCACCTTTACCCCAGATTGAAAATCTCGATGCAGAACCCACATGAGCGAACATTGATAAAACAGCAAAAACAATTGACTCTGACACTAACTCTACCACTCGTCGGAACCGTCACTTCATAAAGGTGGAGGTACCTTGCTTTTACCTGTTTACAGGCTTGACTGTATTCCTATCTATGATCGAAGGAGGAAACGAAACATATCAGCTCAAGAAACTGACACAACTCTTGACACCGATATCAATCGCCTTTGCCATCAATACTCCACGACATCTTCAATGAGTTAACCTAACTACTGTTTTCTCGTAGCAGTGGCAAGTCTGCAATTTGATTTTGAATAGGGAGCCAACTCATGGAATGCACAATCAAAAAGGAATATGAACATGAGCATCACAGTCACAAACGGAGCAAGCGCAGTAGTTAACGTGGCAATCAGCACATGGGAGAAAGACGGCAGTGACGCTTACTACCCATTAGAGCAAGGCAGCGGTGACACCTGGAAACGTAGTGACCCAAGGGGTTACTTGATGGCCATACAGGATAAATCCCAAACAACTGAATACTACGTCTCCTGCAACAGTGCAATTGTCATCGAAGACAACCTCGTAAAGGATCACGGCCGAACTCTTAACCCAGTCGCTGCGGCCGGGAAGAAAAAAGTGGCAAATGCGTAATACCTAGCAGTAAGCGCATATATAAAATGGCCAGTATCGTACAAGATGCTGGCCATTCCCGTAAAAAAGTAAACCACTCATCCGACTAGCGACCACCAGACGCCCTCATATTTAGTTGAGTTCTTATGTCTCAATACACCTAGACAAAAGCACTTCACTACTTGCCTCTAGAAACTTCTTTGCGATAACGCCTGGTACGCAACAAAGCAATCAGTCCTTGATCACCATCGTCAGTAATTCTGATAGTTCGTTGAACATCCGGCCGGACACGCCAGGTGCGTGCAGCCCTATGAATCACGCCACTGACGCCGGAGACAGTAGGTACCTTGGTGCGACGGGTTGGACCTACTCATCACGGGAAGACGGATAAGGGATTGCGCATTTTGCTGGAGATAACAGGTGAACGAGCCCCTTGAAACACAGGACACCGTTTCCCCCTTACCATAAGGGATAGGCAAACGACTGTGTTTATGACTACCAGCAAAGACAAAAGCATCGAAGTGCTCGGCCAGGAGCGGCGTCGCCGTTGGAGCGTCGAGGAGAAATTAACCATGGTGCGCCAGAGCCTGGAGCCTGGGCAAAGCGTCTCGGTGGTGGCCCGGCGCAACGGCATCAATCCCAACCAACTGTTCCACTGGCGCAAGCTCTACCAGGACGGCAGCCTTTCGGCAGTCAGTGCCGGTGAAGCGGTGGTGCCTGCTTCCGAGCTGGCCGATGCCCTCAAGCAGATCCGCGAACTGCAACGGATGCTGGGCAAGAAGACCATGGAGGCTGAAATCCTCAAGGAAGCGGTGGAGATCGCCCGCTCGCGAAAATGGATTGCGCACTCACCCTTGTTGCCGGGGGACGACCAGTGAAAGCGGTCAGTGAGTGTCTCGGTGTGGCGCGCTCGCAATTGACGGCTCGGCTCAAACAGCCCACTCCGGGGGCGCAGCCGCGTCGTCGCCGGACGCTCAACGATGCGGCCCTGGTCGAGCGGATCAAGCAGGCCGTCGGCGCATTGCCCAGCTATGGCTATCGCCGGGTCTGGGGCCTTTTGCGTCGACAGCATGAGCAGCAGGCCCAGCCACCGATCAACGTGAAGCGGGTATACCGCGTCATGCGAGACCACGACCTGTTGCTGGAGCGCCGGCGCAAGCAGCCGGGGGTGGCGCGGCGTCATGAAGGTCGCGTCGCGGTGGACACGAGCAACACCCGCTGGTGTTCGGATGGCTTCGAGTTTCGCTGCGAGGACGGCGAAAAACTGCGTGTAACCTTCGCTCTGGATTGCTGCGACCGTGAGGCCATCAGTTGGGTGGCCAGCCCAAATGGCTACAGTGGCGACGATGTTCGAGATGTGATGCTGGAAGCTATCGAGCAACGCTTTGGTGACCAGCTACCGACATCGCCGGTGCAATGGCTGAGCGATAACGGCTCGGCCTATACCGCTGGACAGACCCGGGGCTTTGCCCGGCAGATCGGCCTGCTGCCCCTGACAACTCCGGTGTGCAGCCCGCAGAGCAACGGCATGGCGGAGAGCTTCGTGAAGACTATGAAGCGTGACTACATCCGTCACATGCCCAAGCCCGATCGAGCGACGGCCCTGCGTAACCTGGCCATCGCCTTCGAGCATTACAACGAGGAACATCCGCACAGCGCACTGAACTACCGCTCACCTCGGGAGTTCAGGCGCCTGGCTGAGGCATCAACTTAACGGGGTGCCGGTGTCCGGTTTGATAGGGGCAAGTCCACAGACCGAGAACACAACACCTGCGGCAACTTCTATCTGAATGGGTGCCCACCCTGACCAGTTGTTGGCCGTTCAGCAATCCATCGTAAACACACCTGGCCGGGCAAGCGGCACCACTCTATCCACAGCGGCCGCGCATGTCTCGAAGACAATTCTGAAGAAAGCTGAACGGCTTGAGGATGCGTTCTTCCAGTCAATAAAAACCGTAGATCATTGATCTACGGTTTTCTCAGTTTGGAGACCGAGGTCGGGATCAAATCAGCGTAGGCGGATTTGCAATCAATTGTTAAGACGAAAAACAATCACTTATAGTAAATATCCAGAGTAGCGCCAGCCCTAAATGCCCCCAGGATAGCTTTGTCGGTCATCCATTTCAGTTGGGCGGTGAACTGCTTGGAAATGACCATGTCACCGCTCGATTCCGCCAGTTCGAAGTCCTCGTTGAATGGTAAAACCGTGCGGTCCTGCCTCAGTAAACGGATGCCTACCGAGGCATTCTGAGGTGGAATCAGGGTGTCATTTTGCACGGAGCCTCCCACCGGTTTCAGGATGGCGGATACGCCATAGACACTATTGCAAGATTTGGTGATGAGCACGGTGAAAGGTTTTTCGCTGACAACCGTACCTGAGCGAGCGTTAGCCGAACTCAACTTGCCGAAACTCACGGTCTCGGGAGATACGTTCAGGTGAGCGAGGCAACCGACAAACCGGATTCGGTCCAAGCCGATTACTTTCATTCGAAAGTTTCTGCTTGGGTTAACATTGATGCCTTTCTCGCCATCAATCTGGAATGCATCGTACTGGGAGAGCCCGCTGAGAGGTCCATCTTTACCCGCACTTTCCGAAGCACTTGACTTCTTGATAATGAAAAAATCGTAGGAAAGGTCAAACTTGTTTTCAAATGACGTGCAGGTTGGACCGATGCAGGGTGCAGTTTTCCCTATCAACTTACGACATTTTGCGAGTTGGCTACAGGTCATATCCGTACCGTTCAATCTTACTCCGAATTCAAGATCCGGCCCTAGCTGGGTCATGCTCTGATCGGTAGGGCTCAAATAAAAATATATCTCTTCATCTGCCAATGCCCAGTTCGAATCCTGATAGCAGATCAGGTTCATGGAGAAACTGGGTGACCGCCACAGAACCTTTCCTTTAGGGGCATCATTCGGAACCGCAATGGAGGTATTTATGTTGATGCTGTCAGTGGCAACACTGCCATCTTTCAGACATTTTACCGCATAACTATTTTGAGAGAATGAAAGGACTCCCAATAGCAGAATCGACAAAACCAGCCTCATTATTCACCTTTTAATTCAAGATTTATCTGCTGTTTCACTTCACGGCCGCTGTCGGTAACAATATTGTATTGCAGCCCTTGCACCGAATCGAAACAGCTATTGCTCGCCAGTACTTTTTTCGAAAAAGGCTCAAGCATCGTATGAGCAATGACTTCTCCACAGCTACGGCCCTGTTTACCCTGCCGTGTCAGATGGGTGATTGTCAGGTAATAAGGAGAGGGATTGTTGGCCTCAATCTCGCCTTGTACTGGCAATCGTTGCCAAGTCAATAAGGCGGCTGCCTGATCAGGAGTCATATCCAGCTTAGGACGAAAGAAAAGTTTGTACCTATGACGCATTGCTATCTGCAGTGCACTTTCCTCCTGCGGCGTAATCGGTACGTCCAATATGCTCAGAAGAAAATACGACTCCCGGTCTTTCGGTAACCCCTGGCCTTGGTAGAACAGTTCTATCGACTTCTGCTGCTCGGCGGGAATACGCACCAACGGGGAGGAGATCGCTAGAGGGACATCTTCGTCTCGATCCCCTCCCCAATCAATGGTGATACTGGCCAGGCTAGATCGCACGCGTTGATTCGAGATATCCAGTCTTGTTCTATTACCGTTGCCCTCGTTTTCAAAGATGATTCTATTTTTCCCAACAAGGGAAATTTGGGCCACTGCCAAAACAGGGTTTAGCAGAGCAATAATAAATATCACACCTGAGATTTTAATCACTGAAACTCAACTTCCTTGCCAACAGAAGACTGGACCAATGGAGTTGGAGCTTACTCCATCACTCACATATACCTCAGGCACCAATCTGAAAATAGGCAGCCCATCCTACCTGAACCTGGAGTCATTTCTATAGGACAATTCTGATTCCGAAATAGATATACACAAGTGATCTCTGCATACTTTCCCGATCCTAGAGCTAAGCGACCGCAGAAACTCGCGAGTGGTATTTAGGATAAAAACCGTGAGATAGGAATACTTTCAATAATGCTCTGTTGACAGCCTTAGCCAGTAGCACGCTCCGGCAAACTCGCCCCCGGTTGTGCACTTCTATCCCTGCATTTCCTGGAGTGGGGCCGGAAGCACTTTAAGAATCGCCTGATACCTGGAGAAATCCAACGCCACTAGTATGCCCGGGCACTTAGTCAGGACATGCGGCAAAAGCCCCACAAGCAGTCGCACGGTTTTCTGAACACTCCACGAAGAAGAGGCGCCTTGATGTCTCTTTCAGTTTTCTCGAGAAACTTCATGAAAAAGCACCTTGCCGTAAGTGCGGCGCTTGCCGGATTTCTGTCGTTGTTTGCCATGCCCTCCCATGCTGGCATCTCATTGGGTATAAACCGAGTGGTACTGGTTGCGCCGAAGAAGGAAGCTTCCGTTCTAATGCTGAACGATGAATCGACCCCCTTCATGGTCCAGTCCTGGATCGAGCCCTTCAGTGCTAGCACCGATCAGGACGTCCCCTTTGCCCTTACCCCTCCCCTGAAACGCCTGAACGGGAACGCCCGCCAGCAGTTGCGTGTTCTGTATCAGGGCGCGGGGCTTCCGGCGGACAGGGAGTCGGTGTTCTGGTTGAGCGTGCAGGAAGTCCCCCAGAAGTCGCAGGATGAAAACATCCTGCAGATTGCCGTGCGCCAGCGCATCAAGTTGTTCTACCGGCCCGCCGACTTGCCAGGCGACGTTGGCCAGGCCCCATCCAGGTTGAAGTGGCGCATGGTGCCCAAGGATGGCAAGCCGGGCCTGGAAGTGAGGAATGACTCAGCGTTTCACATCTCTTTCGGCACGGTGAACCTCAAGAGCGGTTCGAACAACTATCCGATTCCCGCGGCAATGCTGCCCCCCTATTCAAGCCAGTCATTCGCGATCGAGGGAGCTTCTTCTCTGGCTCCAGCCGGAGCAACAAAGATCGAGTTCGAAAGCATCAACGACGATGGATTAGCGGTACAGCACTCAAGCAACATTTCCAGCTGAGCCTAGTTAAAGACCAGGACGCTTTGTTTGTTGCTTAACCCCACATCTAGTTACCGGCTGAATATCACTTATTAGTGACGTACACACTTCGCTAACGATCTGCAGCCTACAAAAGAATCATTTCCGAACGAATGGAGCCAAGGGAGCTCGAGAGCGACTCACCCACGAACCATATTCAAGGTCGATCAGAGAGAAACAGGCAATGAAGACCACAGCAAAAAAAAAGATCAGCGCCCTATTCATCTCGCCGCAACTCTGGGCAATAGCATTCATGGCCCTCGCCGTGTCACCGTCCGCGAGCGCTGAGGATGCATTTGGGATGGAACTGTCGATCCCGAAGAACACGGCCAGCGGAACCATACTGGCTCGGCACTACATCTATCCGATGCAGGTATGCCGCCAATCGAAGTGCACAATCAAGTATCTTCGCATCTACCCAAATGGCGAGGGCGGAGCCTCAACTTCACCAGTAATCACCACGAACGTCTCAGGCATATCGACTCGTTTGTTGATCAATGGAAGAGCCTTCGGAACTCAAGCGTTATCGCTCGAGACCAACCGGCCAATCGAAGTACAGCTACTCGGCGATGGTCGAGTAAATCTAGGCGGTTCCCTTGCAGGAAGCGCCCAGGTCTCACCGTACTACTACGAGCTCGATACAGTAGAGAGCAGCTACTCTCTTCGAATCTATCTGAAGGGCACTATCACCCCAATCGACGGTACCTGCTCGGTGCCGAGCCAGACGGTAAAGCTACCTAAAACCTTGATTCAGCGCCTGGAGCGCATCGGCTCGACAGCCGGCACCCAGAGTTTCCAGATACAGGTCAACAACTGCCCCAAGGGCTATAACCGGATTGGCTATACCCTTGACCCGGTTGGCGGCGTGATCGAGAACTCGCCAGGGGTGTTGCCGCTGGCTGGCGGTTCGACCGCGAGCGGCATAAAGATCCGGGTCGAAAACGCCCAGGGCACTCCAGCAACCATGGGGAGTTCGATAACGGTCGATGGATACAGCAAGGCGGCAGGTGGCTCGTTTGTCATTCCGATGCAGGCGTCCTACATCAGAACCGACACAGTCGCCACACCGGGAACGGTAAACGGTGCGATGACCGTGTTTGTGGATTACCGGTAACCCTTTCCGCTCGCCATCCTGCTTGCCTCCTTCGAATCAACGACAGGAGGCTTCGCCAGTCGAGCACATGGTGTTATTTTTCGAATATAGGCTAGAAGCCCAACTCAACATTGACTTAGCGGCAAACTAAAATCAAACACATAAAAAACCAATCAATACAAATCAAGGCCCACTAAAAACCTTCACTCAGGGCAAACCATTAACTGTAGATAAATTCGTTGGCAGATTTAAGAATGGCCTGATGTTCGTGTCACTCTCATAAAATTATTATATTGTTTTTTTTCAGCCAAGAAGCCTGAAGCGAATCAATAAACCAAGTCAAAAAGTTTAGAAACAATCTGGCAAAAAGTGGCAAATCGTCATTTTCTCAACGCTCTGGAAACATCATGAAAAAGCACTTTCCAATGAAGTCTACAGCAAAGAAAATAACGCGCACTATCGTCGCACGGCGACTATGCACGGTAGCATTCATGGCCATCGCCACATCACCATCCGTTAAGGCGGACAGGTACAATGTGTACGCATTCGGACAGCAACTGTCGATTCCGCAAAACACCGCCAGCGGGCAAGTGTTGGCCCGGCATTACATCACGCCAACGCAGGCATGCGGCTCTCTGAGATGCTACGTCATAGGCGTGACTAATTATTCAGCTGGTGGAGCTCCACACTCAGGACCGATCATCAAAACAAACGTTTCAGGCATATCGACTCGCTTGCTGATCAATGGAAGCGTATTTTCATCAGCGACCTCGTTCACCCAACCGATCGAGGTGCAGTTGCTCAGTAATGAATACCCAAACTTAGGTGGCTCGCTTGCAGGCGCCGCGTCGGGGACTGTGCCCTATTACAAGATCTTTACGAAATACGGCTCTACCTATATCTACATGACTGGAACAATTACGCCGATCGCCGGCACCTGCTCGGTGCCAAGTCAAACCGTCAAATTGCCCAGCACAATGTTGAACAAATTAGACCAGGTCGGTTCGACAGCCGGTACCAAGAATTTCCAGATTCAAGTCAACAACTGCCCGAAAGGGTACAACCGAATTGGCTACCTGCTTGAGCCGGTCGGCGGCGTAATCGAAAATGCGCCGGGTGTGTTACCGCTTACCGGCGGCTCAACCGCCAGTGGTGTGAAAATCCAGATCACCGATGACAAGGGTCAGCCAGCAACCATGGGGACCTCGATACAAGTGGACGGTTACAAAAAGGAAACCGGTGGTTCGCATGCGATTCCCATGCAAGCGTCCTACCTAAGGACTGGCGTCACGGCCACACCGGGAACGGTAAACGGGGCACTGAACGTTCTGCTGGACTATCAGTGATTCTTCACGGCTGCAATCTCGCAACATTCCCCAAGCGACGCAGCCATGGGAGGCCAGGGCTTCGAATTGATAAATGCCAATCGATAAAATGCTGCCGGCCCACTCGCACGCCAGCCCCGCTATTCAGGATCGACCATGCGCCGCCCATCAATTCCGCCGCTCTTTTATCAGCCTGCGGCAACGCGCGACCGGTCGCCAGCATCAGCAAACACCCGGTAGCAGCAGACGGGGCCGGCCTCTTCACCAAGGTGTTGCTTGAGCACAAAGCCTTGCAGGGCCCCCGATCACCAATCTGAGCGGCTTGAGAATGAGCACGGAAACGATTCCGAAAAAGGCGCCAACGATGTTTTTTCCAGCCAATAAAAAACCCCGTAGACCATTGATCTACGGGGTTTTCAGTTTGGAGGCCGAGGTCGGAATCGAACCGGCGTAGGCGGATTTGCAATCCGCTGCATAACCATTTTGCTACTCGGCCAAACTTTCGATGCCTTACAACCGCATCAAAGGTATACAACTCTAAGCTGGAAGCCTGAACTTAATCTACCTTCCAACCCTTTGAATTCTAAGGGGTTTTTCGCGTTCCTGAATCAGGAATGGACGCAATTCTGGACTTGTTCGCAGGGCATGTCAAGAACGGAAGTGAAATAATTCAATGCTTTAGCACCAGTCTTTACTTCAGGCCGCGACAGGCCCGGTTGTCCCGTTCTCCGCTAATCCTCATCGGGCCCGAGGATACTTTCCAGCCTCGCCATCCTTTCCCTGTCCCTTCTGAATCCACAAAACATCGGTGAACCTGCCGCGGGCGACTTCCGAAGGCCCTCAACTACTGCATTTGATGCAGCAGTCAAATGCAAACGGCCTGATTGTTGACCCCGCAGCACGACCCTATCCTCATGTTCCCATCCCAAGTTTCCAAGGAGATCGAGCATGGTCACCCGCATACAGCTTCACCAAGTCGGCGCCCCCCAGGTCCTGCAGTTCGAGCAGGTGCCAGCCCAGGCACCCGGTGCCGGCGAGGTCTGGCTGGAGCAGACGGCCATCGGCGTCAATCCGCTGGACCTCAGCCAGCGCAGCGGCGCCGTGCCGGTTGCCCTGCCCTGCGGGCTCGGGCTGGAAGGCGTGGGGCTGGTCAAGGCGATCGGTCCCGGGGTCACCCAGGTCCAGGTGGGCGACCGCGTCGCCTATGCCACCGGGCCCCTCGGCGCCTATGCCAGCGCCCGCCTGTACCCGGCCGAGCGCCTGGTCAAGCTGCCGCCGCAGCTGGCCTCGGACGCCGCCGCGGCGCTGCTGTTCAAGGGTATCACCGCCCAGTACCTGCTCAAGTCCACCTACCCCGTCGGGCCTGGCACCCGGGTGCTGATCTATGGCGCCGCTGGTGCCCTGGGGCAGTTGATGGTGCCTTGGGCCAAGCATCTGGGGGCCAGCGTCATCGGCGTGGTGTCCAAGGCGCAAAGTGTCGAGCGGGCCCGGGCGGCCGGCTGCGACGAAGTGCTGGTGTTCGATGCCGCGACCCTCGCCCAACAGGTCGTCGAGATTACCCAAGGACACAAGGTCGATGTGGTGTACGACCCGATAGGCCGGGTGTCCTTCGAAGCCTCCCTCGACAGCCTGCGCCCGCGCGGCCTGCTGGTGTCCTTCGGCGCGACGTCAGGTGCTCCGGACGCGGTGCAGGTCGGCACGCTCAACGCCAAAGGTTCGCTGTTCCTCACCCGCCCGTCCCTCGCCGCCCACACCACCAGTGCCAGCGAGTACCAGGCGCGCGCCGCCGATGTGCTGGACGCCTTCGCCGCGGGTATCATCCAGCCGCGGATCTGGCAGCGTTATCCCCTGGACGAGGTGGCCCAGGCCCACGCCGATCTGCACGACGGACGCGCGCAAGGAGCCATCGTATTGATACCTTGAGGCCGTTTCCTTCCCTTCTGGCCGCATAGCGAGGTATCCCGGCACATGGATCTGTTCGACAGTCGACAGGCCGATGAACTCGCCACCCTGATGGCGCTCTTCGAGCATGGTTCTTTCGCCGCCGCCGCCCGCGCCTTGCAGCGCCACCCTTCGGTGCTGTCCAAGCGCCTGGCGGCCCTGGAAAGCCGCCTGGGCATTCGCCTGGTGCAGCGCACCACCCGGCAATTGCGCTTCACCGACGAAGGCGCGCGCCTGGTCGAACGCCTGCGGCAGGCGGCGAGCCTGATCAGCGAAGCCGAACACGAAGCTGCCCAGGGCGCTGCGCAGATCCGCGGGCGCCTGCGCCTGGCCCTGCCGGCCGCCATGGGCCGGCGCTGGCTCAGCCCGATCCTCGCCCAGTTCGCCCTGGCCCATCCCGGGGTGGTGCTGGAGACCGAGTATTCGGACCGCTTCGTCGACATTGTCGGTGAGGGTTTCGACGCGGCGATCCGCATCGGCGAGCTGGCCGACAGCCAACTGGTGGCCCGCAAGCTTTGTGCGCACCGGCGCATCCTCTGTGCCGCGCCCGCCTATCTGCAACGCCATGGCGAACCGCAGGTGCCTGCCGACCTTGCCAGCCACAACTGCCTGGGCTTTACCGGCCTGCGCTCCTACCCCGACTGGCGCCTGACCCGCCAGGGCCGGCAGGAAACCGTGCGCATCCACGGCACCCTGCACAGCAATGACAACGAGGCGCTGTTGTCCGCGGCCCGGGCCGGGGTCGGCATCCTCGCCGGCGGCGACTGGCTGATGCACCAGGACCTGGCGTCGGGGCATCTGGTCCGGGTGCTGCCGCAGTGGCAGCTGGACAGCGACTCGGGAATCTACCTGCTGCGCCCCTCCGCGCGCTTCAGCAGCGCCACCACCCAGGCCTTCAAGCAGTGGATCGAGGCGTTTTTTGCCCAGGGCGCGCCGTGGGAAACGCCGGCCAGGGACGAGGCGTAGCAGCGTTCACAGCGAAGCGACGATGAACTCCCGCAGCCATTGGTGGGCCGGGTCGCGGTGGCAGCGCTCGTGCCAGAGCATGGCCATTTCATAACCCGGGACTTCCAGCGGCGGCTCGACCACCTTCAGCGCCGGGTTGTCGCACACCAGGCGCGACGGCAGCATCGCCACCAGGTCGGTGCTCGCCAGCACGGAGAGGACAAACAGGAAGTGCGGCACCGACAGCACCACCCGGCGCGTCAGGCCCACCTCCCCCAGCGCGCTGTCGGTGACGCCATGAAAACCCCCGCCATCGGGCGACACCACAACGTGCTCCAGCTTGCCGAACTGCGCCAGGCTCGGGCGTCGTTGCAGCCGTGGATGGCCCGCGCGGCCCACCAGCACATACCGCTCGCTGAACAGCACCCGGCGGCGCAGCCCGGGGGGTGAGTCCTCGCTGGTGTGCAGGGCCAGGTCGATGCTGCCCTGCTCGGCCTGCCGGACCAGGCGTCCGGGCTCCAGTTCGAGCACCGCCAGCCGGGTGCCGGGGGCCGCCGCGCGCAAGCCGGCCAGCGCCGGCAGGATCACCGTCGACTCGCCGTAGTCGGACGCCGACACGCTCCAGGTATTGGCCGCCGCGCCCGGGTCGAACGGGCTGGCCGGCGACACCGCCAGCTCCAGTGCTTCCAGCGCCCGGCGCAACGGCTCGCGCAATTCGTCGGCCCTGGCGGTGGGCCGCATGCCCCGCGGGCCCGGCAGCAACAACGGGTCGCCGAAGATCTCCCGCAGCTTGGCCAAATGCACGCTGACCGAAGGTTGCGACAGGTTCAGGCGTTGCGCCGCGCGGGTCACGTTGTGCTCCGCCAGCAGCACATCCAGGGTCAGCAGCAGGTTGATGTCCAAGCGCCTCAAATTATTCACGACAATACCTGGGATATTGGATATTCATTTCCAATATACCTGGCGACGATCGATCCTGCTGTCTCCCGACATTGGAGACCCTGTGATGAATGTACTGCTGGTGTATGCCCACCCCGAACCCCGCTCCTTGAACGGCTCGCTCAAGGACTTCACGATCAAGCGCCTGCAGGCCGCCGGCCACGCGGTCCAGGTCTCGGACCTGTATGCGATGAACTGGAAGGCGCCGCTGGATGCCGACGACAGCCTGGGCCGGCCGGACAACAGCCGCTTCGATCCGTCCCTGGACTCCAAGCGCGCGTTCGAAGAAGGCCGGCAATCGGCGGACATCGCCCGCGAGCAGGAAAAACTGCTCTGGGCCGACACCGTGCTGCTGCAATTTCCCCTGTGGTGGTTCTCCATGCCGGCGATTCTCAAGGGCTGGGTGGAACGGGTCTACGCCTACGGTTTCGCCTATGGCGTGGGCGAGCATTCGGACGCGCGCTGGGGCGATCGCTACGGCGAAGGCACCCTGGCCGGCAAGCGGGCGATGCTGATCGTCAGCGCCGGCGGCTGGGAATCGCACTATGGCCCGCGGGGCATCAACGGGCCGATGGACGACCTGCTGTTCCCGATCCACCACGGCATCCTCTATTACCCCGGCTTCGACGTGCTGCCGCCGTTCGTGGTCTACCGCACCGGGCGCATCGACGAGGCGCGTTTCGCGGCGATCTGCGACCAGCTCGGGCAGCGCCTCGACCAACTGCAACAGACCGCGCCCATCGCCTTCCGCCCACAGAACGCCGGCGCCTACCGGATCCCCGAACTCACCCTGCACCCGGAGATCGCCGCCGACCAGCAAGGCTTCGCCGCCCACCTGATGTAGGTAGTGAGCTCACTGCCATACACGTACCGGCCGGCTGTCGAGATGCAGGGCCGACTCACCTACGACTGCTGGCGCGTCCAGGCGTCCTGCTGATCCTGCTTGACGATGTCGACGAAGTGCGCCGGCAGCAGGTTGCGGAACGGCCCGCCGTCGCCCTCCACCACCTCGACCATCTTCGCCACCATTTCCTCGGGGTCGTATTGCTCGAAGGGGAACTTCAGCCCGGAGTGATCGGTGAAGTGCTTCTGCGGGTCGTACCAGCTTTTCCAGGTCTCCATCATCCGGTCGTTGAAGCCGGTGGAATAGGGCCCGGGGTTGATGGTCGCGACCTGGATGCCGAACTCCGCCAGCTCCATGTGCAGGGCCTCGGCGATGGACTCCAGGGCGTGCTTGGAGGCGCAGTAGGCGCCGGTGAAGGGCCCGGTGAGCAGGCCGGCGATCGACGAGACGAAGACGATCTTGCCCTTGCGTCGCTCGACCATCTGCCGCACGAAACCCTGGGTCAGCTCCAGGTTGGCGAACACGTTGGTCTCGAACTGGGCGCGCAGGATATCCACGGGGATTTCCGCGATGGCGCCGGTCTCGGCATCGCCGGCGTTGTTCAGCAGCACGTCGATCTCCCATTGCCAGGCATAGGCGCGGTCGCGGGCCGAGGTGATGTCGAGCTTCTCCACCCGCAGTTTGAGGTCGAGGCTGGCGGCGAGTTCGCGCAGTTCGGTGACCTGCGGGGTGATCTGCACCCCGGCGATCACTTCATGGCCGTTGGCAGCCAGGCGCAGCGCCACCGCGCGACCAAAGCCCGAACCGGCGCCAGTGACCAGAATACGTTTTTTGCTCATTTTGGGTTCTCCAGGAAAATGTCGCAGGCCAGGGCTCAGAGGCAAGCCCGGGCGATGATTTCGTCTTCAACCGCGGTGCCACCGGAGACGCCGATGGCGCCCAGGCAGCGCCCCGCCTGATCGACGATGGGCAGGCCGCCGGCAAAGCTGGTCAAGCCGCCATTACTCTGCTCGATCGACCACAACGACTGCCCCGGCCCGGACAAGGCGCCGAGTTCGGCGCTGGCGGTACGAAACAGCGCCGAAGTCCGGGCCTTGCGCTGGGCCAGGTCGATCGCCCCCGGCACGGCGTCGTCCATGCGCACGAACGCCAGCAGGTTGCTGCCCGAATCGACGATGGCGATGCACACCGACAGCTGCATCTGCATGGCTTTGGCGATGCCCTTGTCGAGCATCTGTCGGGCGGGTTTGAGGGTGACGGGCCAGTGCATGGCAGGACTCCTTTGCGGTTGAAAAGAGTCTATGAAGCTCGTAGCTTTAAGAGAATCCGCATTCTTCCTACAACACTATTAAGTATTCCTAACAATGAGCCGACGCGATCCACTGGCCGGGCTGCACCTCTTCATGGCGGTGGTCGAGACCGGCAACTTCACCCGCGCCGCCGCCGTGCTGGGCGTGACCCCGGCGGCCGTGAGCCTGGCCATCACCCAGCTGGAAAGCGAACTGCAGACCAGGCTGTTCCACCGCACCACCCGCGGCGTCAGCCTGACGGAAAGCGGCCAGCGTTTTCACGAAGGCAGCGAAGCCGGCTACCGCAGCCTGCTGCAGGCCCGGGACGAGTTGGGGGAAACCCAGGGCGAGCCGTCGGGGCATCTGCGCATCAGTGCCTTGCACATGGCCAAGCACCTGATCGTCGCCCCGCTGCTCGAGGACTTCTTCCAGCGCTACCCCAGGGTCACCCTGGAAATACGCTACGAAGATCAACTGGTGGACATCGTCAAGGAGCAGCTCGACGCCGGCATCCGCCTGGCCGACGCCCTGCATCCGGGCATGCACGCGGTGCAGATCACCCCGCCGCTGCAATGCGCCCTGGTGGCCAGCCCGCAGTACCTGGCGCGCCGCCCGGCGCCGCGCAGCATCGACGAGCTGCACCAGCATTCCTGTGTGCGTTTTCGTTTTCCCAGCAGCGGGCAGATGCACAAATGGCAGCTGCACGACGGCCAGCACGAGGTGAGGCTGGATGTGCCCGGACGCTTCATCAGCACCGACACCCAGGCGGTGATCGAAGCCGCCCGCGCCGGCATCGGCATTGCCCATGTGTTCATTCGCGAACGGATCGCCGCCGACCTCGCCAGCGGCCAGCTGGTGGAAGTCCTGCCCGGCACCTGCCAGCCGCTGCCGGCCATGTGGCTGTACTACGCCAACCGCCGGCACGTCCCGCCCAAGCTGCGTGCCCTGATCGAGGTGTTGCGGGACTGGAAGCAGTCGCTCGGGCGTGACGTCCGGTAAACCACCGTAAGGCCTAGGCCCGCGCCCGGACGCTCGGCACCAGCAACCGCACCAGGGAATCGGCAGTCGTGCGCAAACGTTCCGGCTCCTGGTAGATGCGTTCCATCACCGCCAGCCCGCGGGTGAAGGTGACCATGACCTGCGCCACTTCATCCGGCGCCAGGGCCAGGTCGCCCTGGATCGGCTCGGCCGACAACGCGGTGCTGATGGTCAGTTGCAGGGCGTCCAACAGGTCGCGCAAGCGTTGCTGGATGCGTGGGCCGATGGTGTCGGCGTCGGTGGCCGTCTTGGTGGTCAGGCAACCTTTGGCTGGCGTGCCGCTGGTCATGTTGCTGATCGCCACCTGGAAAAACTGCCGCAGCGCGGTCTCGGCGTCCGCGGCCTCGAGGGCCTTGGCGGCGTTGCCCAAAAAGCGCGTGGCGTAGGCTTCGAACGCCAGCAGGAACAACGCCTCCTTACCGCCGTAGGCGTGGTACAGCGAGCCGCGCTGGACCTCGGCCGCCTCGGCCAGGTCGGCCATGGAGGTGGACTGCCAGCCCTTGCGCCAGAACACATCAAGGACCGCCGACAACACCTTTTCTTCGTCAAACTGCCTGACACCCGCCATAAAAATCACTGCTCACATAATTGTTGACAACCTTGTCAAAGATACCAACACTGCGATCTTTGACACACCTGTCAATCATACCCGATAGGTGCTGTGCGGTAAGCATGCTTGATGTACTGGTCCACGACTTCCGCTGCGCGCCACGCAAGGAAGTCGGCTTCACCTGCGCAGCCACGCCCGCTAACAGCGGGCGTGGGCGCGAGCGGTTTTCTCTTTTTACGTCAGGAAAAAGGAGTCTACGAAATGGTTTCGAACAGTCGTATCCAGTATGGCTACATCAATGTCATCGAGCCCGCCGAGCACAAGGGCGAGCTCACCCGCGACAAGGTCGAGCGCTTCACCGAGGGCTTCACCAAACCCGCCCTGCTACGCAAACTCGCACCCATCGGCGAGGAGTTCGCGCAACGGTCGTTCTTCGACCAGGTCGGCTCGGGAAAAAACCTGCAATGGCGGGTCAAGTCCGGCGACCAGCCGGTGTCGATGCGCGACGAGAACGGCGCCTCGGACTACAACTACGTCACCGGCCGCGTCGGCACCGGGCAGGAATTCCTCGACGACATCTTCACCCATAACCTCGACGTCTACTCGCACCTGGGCACGATTTCCTCGAGCTACAACGACCCCTACGAGTGGGGCAAGGACGCCTTCAACCTGGTCAAGCAGCACGTCTTCAGCAAACCCTGGTTCAGCATCGACGCCTGGAAAGTCACCGGCCACATGTTCCTCGGCTACAGCACCCAGGAATACGGCGAGCCGGCCCGCGGCGCGGTGGGCAGCGACTGGCACATTTTCCCCACCCTCAACATCTTCGTGATGATCGCCGGCACCAAGAAGTGGAGCACCCGCCCACCGCAGCTGGGCGACCAGTTCCGCGACTACGACCTGATGTTCGAAACCAGCAGCGGCCGCGAAGCGCCGGGCGGCGACTACGAGGCCGACACCGTCTATGTCGAGCCGGGCGACGTGCTGATCAACCCGCCCTTCGAATGGCACAAGGTGCTCAATGCCCGCGGCCTGAGCATCGGCGCGGCGTTCCGGGTGATCGACATCGACTACCTGGACAAGCTGGAGAACCGCCGCAACCTGGACCTCTCCAAGGTTGCCCATGACAACGGCAGCTTCGCCGAGACCGAGGAGCTGGCGCACTTCCTCACCAGCCTCAACTACGCCTCGCGCCACATCAACCGGGCGCAGATGCTGCTCAACGACCTCGAGTACGCCTACCTGCGCAAGCGCGGCAACGCCGGCTCGGTGAAGATCGGCCACCGCTAGCCCCCAGGCGCCGCAGCGAGGACCCGCTCATGACGCTCACCGTCAGTCCCGAACAGCGTTGGGCCGGCATTCTGTGCGGCCTCGCCGCGGCCTTGATCTGGGGCGCGTTCCCGGTGGTCACCCGGCTGGGGCTGACCCGCACGCCGCTGGATGCCTACGACATCACCTGCATCCGCTACGGCGTTTCCGGGCTGATCCTGCTGCCGTACCTGCTCCGCCATGGCCGCCGGGGCCTGAGCTGGACAACCATCGGCCTGATGGTCGTCGGCATCGGCGCGCCGTACATGCTGGTGGTGGCCCAGGGGCTGGCCCTGGCCCCGGTGGAACTGTTCGCGGTGGTGACCCCCGGCAGCATGATCCTGTTGTCGATCCTGCTCAGCGCACGACTGTTCGGCACCCGCCTCGGCGCCCGGGCGAACGCCGGCACCGCGCTGATCATCGGCGGCGTGCTGCTGGCCGGCTGGCACAGTTTCGCCGGGGCCCAGGCCTCGCCCTACGCCTACCTGATGTTCCTGCTCGGCGGCCTGTTGTGGGCGATCTACACCCTGGTGTCGAAATGGTCCGGCAGCGACGCGCTGCACGCCACGGCGATCGTCTCGGTGTGCTCGATGGTCCTGTACCTGCCGGCCTACCTGGCCAGCCGCGGACTGCGGATCCTCCAGGCGCCGCTCTGGGATATCGGCATCCAGGTGGTCTACCAGGGCCTGCTGGTGTCGACGGTGGCGTTGTTCTTCTACAGCCGCTCGGTCCAGCTGCTCGGCGCTTCGCTCGGTTCCACCTTCGCCGCGCTGGTGCCGGGCACGGCCATGGTGCTGGCCGCCCTGTTGCTCGGCGAGCGCGCCAACAGCACTGCCATCGCCGGCTTGCTGGTGGTGACCGCCGGCATGCTCCTGACCCTGCTGCCGCAACGCCCGCGCCCGCTGCCGGGCGCCATCGGCCAGCCGACGCCCAGGCCACCAGGGCCCACGCCATGAGCGACCTGCATGAGCGGTGCGCAACCACGTCCATAGCAAAGGAAAACCAAGCATGAGCAGCGCATCCCTGACTCTCTACGAACTGGCCGGCGCCGACCCGGACCTGCGCTTCAGCCCGCACTGCTGGAAAACCCGCATGGCCCTGGCCCACAAAGGCCTGGAAAGCCAGCGCATCGCCTGGCGCTTCAGCGACAAAGCGCGCATCGCCTTTTCCCGGCAGGGCGCGGTCCCGGTGCTGGTGGACGGCGACCAGAGCATCAGCGACTCCTGGCGCATCGCCCTGCACCTGGAGCAGCGTTACCCCGAGCGCCCGTCCCTGTTCGGCAGCCGCGACGCCATCGCGCTGGCGGGCTTCGTCAACCGTTGGGCCGACAGCATGCTGCTGCCCGCCGTGGCCCGGGTGATCCTGCTGGATGTGTACGAGCAACTGGCCGACGAGGACCGGGAGTATTTCCGCAGCTCCCGGGAAGCGCATTTCGGCACCTCGCTGGAACAGCTGGTAGCCCCGCAAGCCAGGCACCTGGAGCAGTTGCGCCAGGTCCTGACCCCGCTTCGCCAGACCCTCAAGGGCCAACCCTTCCTGGCCGGCGAGGCCCCGGCCTACGCCGACTATTGTGTGTTCGGCATGTTCATGTGGGCGCGCTGCACCAGTAGTGAAGAGCTGCTGGCACCCAACGACGCCCTGCATGCCTGGCGCGAACGCCTGCTGGACGCCTTTGGCGGGCTGGCGCGCGCGGCGACCCTGGCCACCCCTCTCGCGACTGGAGCACGCCATGTCCAATGACCCCGCCCTGCACGACTTCGCCGTCCGTTCCTCGGACAAGATCCGCTATGCCGACACCGACCGCCAGGGCCATGTGAACAACGCGGTGTTCGCCACCTTCCTGGAAACCGGGCGGGTGGAGATCATCTACGACCCGCACGCACCGCTCGCCGAGCCCGGCAGCGAATTTGTCATCGCGCGCCTGGAACTCGACCTGCGCGCCGAACTGCGCTGGCCCGGCACGGTGCAGATCGGCACCCGGGTCGCCACCCTCGGCAAAAGCTCGATGACACTGGAGCAGGCGCTGTTCCAGGACGGACGCTGCGCGGCCCTGGCCACCACGGTGATCGTGCAGATCGATGCCCAGAGCCGGCGCTCGAAACCCTTTGGCGAAGAGGCACGGCGCCGCTTGAGCGCCCTGACCACGACCGCGGACTCGTTCGCGGTGAAATAGGCGGAGGACGCCATGTCGACGCTACAGCAACTGTTCTCGGCCCTGCCGTTTTTCCAGCTGGCGGTGATCATCGTCGCCAGCCAGCTGTGTGGCGCGCTGCTGGCCCGCTGGGGGCAGTCGCGGGTGATCGGCGAAATCTGCGTGGGCATCCTGCTCGGCCCCTGCCTGCTGCTGGCCCTCGGCGCGCAGTGGCATGCGGCGGTCTTCCCGGCGGCCATCCGCCTAGGCATCGAGACCCTGGGCAATATCGGCCTGGTCCTGCTGATGTTCCAGATCGGCCTGCGTTTCGACAACAGTCACTTGAGCAACCAGAAGATCGGTTTCAGCGCCCTCTCGGTGGCCGCCGGCGGGGTGATCCTGGCCTTCGCCCTCGGGGCCATGGTCGGGCTGCTCTCCCACGGCGCCCTGGCGCCCGCCCAGCCCCGGCTCGGCTACGTGCTGTTCTGTGGCATCGCGCTGTCGATCACCGCCCTGCCGGTGCTGGTGCGAATCATCAGCGACCTGGGGCTGGAGCACTCGCTGGCCGGGACGGTGGGCATCGCGGCCGCCGCCATCACCGACATCATTGGCTGGGTGCTGCTGACCCTCATCATCGCGCTGTCCAGCAGCGACAGCTCGCTGTTCGGGGTGTTGCGCCAGCTGGCCTTTATCGCCCTGTTCCTGGTCCTCGCCCGCTGGGGCCTGCGCCCGCTGCTGCACGCCCTGACACGGCTGCTCGCGACCCGCGGCGCGACCCCCGCCGCCGACATGAGCATGGCGCTGATGCTGGCGACCGCCCTGCTGTGCGGCTGGATCACCACCCTGATCGGCCTGCACAGCGCCCTGGGCGGGCTGATCGCCGGCTGGCTGCTGCGCGAGCAGCGCCAGCACTGGCACCGCCATATGGAAGGCTTCGTCAACATCGGGCTGGTGCCCTTCTACTTCGCCGCCACCGGACTGAAGATGGACCTCGGCGCCCTGGCGCCGCTCGACAGCTGGCTGTGGCTGCTGGCCTTCTTCGTCGCCGCGGTGCTGGGTAAAACCGCCGGCTGCTACCTCGCCGGACGCCTGGCCGGCCTGTCCGTGGAGGTCTCGCGCAGCGTTGCGGTGTTGATGAACACCCGCGGCCTGATCGAGATCATCGTGCTCTCCGTGGGCCTGGACATGGGGCTGATCTCCCAGAGCGCGTTCTTCCTGCTGCTGATGGTGGCCATCGCCACCACCCTGATGACCACCCCGCTGCTCCGGCGCCTGGCCAGGACCGAGGTCCTTCCATCCGCCCTGGCGAAAGGCGGGCTGCAGACTTCCGATCGGTAACCATCGAGCGACCGGGAAGGCCGGAAAAACCCGGGAGCTACACTCGCAGGTTGTGCCTTGCCTGCGCCCGAAAGCCTGGCCGGGTACCGGACATTCCTCGCCAACCACAGGAGGTGCGGCGGCCATGGTCTTCACCGAAATCGACTACGAAACCCAGGGACCGATCAGGATCATCCGCTTCAACCGGCCGCAGAAACGCAATTGCATCGGCCCCACCACCCACCTGGAACTGATCGAGGCCTGGAGTCGTTTTCGCGACGATCCGCACGCCCTCGTGGCCATCATCACCGGCGCCGGCGACCAGGCCTTCTGTGCCGGCGGCGACCTCAAGGCGGCGCTCGATCTGGTGCCCACCACCGCGGACGAGATCGCCGCGCACAACCGCGGCGAGCGCCCCGGGATCATCGGCCCGAGCCGCTGGACGGATATCTACAAACCGGTGATCGCCGCGGTGAACGGCGCGGCCTACGCCGGTGGCCTGGAGTGGGCCTGCTTCGCCGATATGCGCATCGCCGAGGAACACGCCACCTTCGGCGTGACCTGCCGCCGCTGGAACATCGGCCTGGGCGATGGCGGCACCCAGCGCCTGCCACGCATCGTCGGCATGGGCCGGGCGCTGGAGTTGATCCTCACCGGCAAGGTCATCTGCGCCAGCGAGGCGCTGGCTATCGGCCTGGTCAACGAGGTCGTCGCCAAGGGCCGCTCGCTGGAGCGCGCGCTGGAACTGGCGCACCTGCTCTGCACCCTGCCCCAGCCCGCCATGCGCTCGGACAAGGAAGCACTCATCCGCGGCTACGGCCAGCCCCTGGCCGAGGGCCTGCGCATCGAAGCCGAGTGCTTCAACCGCTCCATCCATCAACCGGAAACCCAGGAAGGACTGCGCCGCTTCCGCGAACGCGACCACCCGGACCTGCGCGGCGACGTGCCGCCCCAGACACCGGGGTTGACCAGGGATTGAGGGCTACGGCGTTACCGCTGTAGTTCACGCACCGGCTTCAAACAGCGCAAACCAATACGGCTTCACAGGTTCAACCAAGAACAGCGTTGTGACGCTGTAGGGGCAATCCCTTGACCAGGGATTCTGGGAAAAACCGCGCTCCCGGCTCAGGACCGCTCCTCGTCCAGCGCCTTGTCCGACACGATCGGCGGCTCGATGCCCCAGTCGCCGTGCAGGTACCAGTCGTCGCCGAGCATCTCGGCGGGGTGCATGGTGCGGTCCGAACCATTGCCGCAGGCCAGGGCATTGGCCGCGCAGTAGCGGTCGCAGCCCCAGCAGATGCGTTCGGGGTGCTTGGGGCTGATGGGAAAATTCTTGGCCATGGCGTTCCCCGGATCGCGGGTAGGAGTGATTCCCAGGCTACGACGCCCGCGGGGAAATGCCCTTGATCGGGGTCAAGAATGACAGGCCCGGGGCGCCCGCCTCGGCACCCCGGGCTGCCTGCTACGCCGTGACCGCCGGCGCGTAGCGCACCGCCAGCTTGCGCAAGGCGACATAGAACACCGGGGTCAGGAACAGGCCGAACAGGGTCACCCCGAGCATGCCGGAGAACACCGCGACCCCGGTGGCGCGGCGGATCTCGCTGCCGGCGCCGCTGCCGATCAGCAGGGGCACGGAACCGGCGATAAACGCCACCGAAGTCATGACGATCGGCCGCAGGCGCAGGCGGCAGGCCTCCAGCGCCGCCTCGATGATGCCCTTGCCCTGGAGCTCCAGCTCCCGGGCGAACTCGACGATCAGGATCGCGTTCTTGCAGGCCAGGCCCATCAGCACCACCAGCCCCACCTGGACGAAGACATTGTTGTCGCCACCGCTGAGCCACACCCCCGACAAGGCCGCGAGCATGCACACCGGCACGATCAGGATCACCGCCAGGGGCAGCGTCCAGCTCTCGTACAGGGCCGCGAGGACCAGGAACACCAGCATCACCGCCAGCGGGAACACCACCGCCGCGGCATGGCTTTGGGTGACCTGCTGGTAGCTCAGGTCGGTCCATTCCAGGGTGATGCCGCGGGGCAATACCCGAGCGGCGATTTCTTCCAGCTTGGCGATCACCTGGCCCGACGACAGCTGCTTGGGATCGGAGTCGCCGATCAGGTCGGCGGCCGGGTAGCCGTTGTAGCGCACCACCGGATCGGGGCCGTAGCTGGGCGTCACGGTGATCATCGCGCCGAGCGGCACCATCTCGCCCCGGTCGTTGCGCACCCGCAGGTTGGCGATGTCCTCGGCGGTCTGCCGGTAGGAGCTGTCGGCCTGGGCCATGACCCGGTAGACCCGGCCGAACAGGTTAAAGTCATTGACGTAGACCGAGCCCAGGTAGGTCTGCAAGGTATTGAACACATCGCTCAACGACACCCCTTGCGCCTTGACCTTGACCCGGTCCACCTGCACCTCCAGCTGCGGGATGTTGGCCTGGTAGGAGCTGACCGGGTAAGTCATGCCCGGGGTCTGCGCCACCGCGGCCTGGAAGGCGCTCAAGGCATTCTGCAAGGCGCCGTAGCCGAGGCCGGCGCGGTCTTCGAGGTACAGCGAATAGCCCGAACCGTTGCCCAGCCCCTGGATCGGCGGCGGCAACAGCGCATAGGCAAACCCTTCGTGGACCTGGGACAGCTTGGCGTTGAGTTCGGCACTGATCTCCACCGCGCCGCGCTGACGCTGGTCGAACGGCTTGAGGATCACGTAGGCGGCCATGACATTCGGCGTGTTGACCGATTGCAAGGCATTCAGGCCGCTGAAGGCCGGCACGGTATCCACCCCCTCCACCGAGAGTGCCGTCTCGATCAGCTCGCTGGTCACCGCATCGGTGCGGGCCAGCGACGCGCCTTCCGGCAGCTTGGCGCCGGCGAACAGGTAGAGCTTGTCCTGGGTCGGGATAAAACCGCCCGGCACCAGGTTGAACAGCCAGGCCGTGCCGACCAGCAGCAAGGCGTAGAGGAAGAACACCGAGCCGCGCCGCCCCAGGGAGTAGGACACCAGGCCGTGATAACCGTCGGAGCGGCGTTTGAACATCCGGTTGAAGGCGCGGAAAAAGCCCCCGAAGACCTTCTGGATGCCCCGCTCCAGCCAGTCCTGCGGCGCGCCGTGGGGCCTGAACAGCTTGGCCGCCAGGGCCGGCGACAGGGTCAGGGAGTTGATCGCCGAGATCACCGTGGAAATCGCGATGGTCACCGCGAACTGCTTGTAGAACTGGCCGGTGACACCGGAGAGAAAGGCCATGGGAATGAACACCGCGCAGAGCACCAGGGCAATGGCGATGATCGGCCCGGACACCTCCTTCATCGCCCGGTGCGCCGCCTCCCGCGGGTCATAGCCCTTCTCGATGAAACGCTCGACGTTCTCCACCACCACAATCGCATCGTCGACCACGATGCCGATGGCCAGCACCAGGCCGAACAGGGTCAGGGTGTTGATCGAATAGCCCAGCAAATACAGCCAGGCGAAGGTGCCGATCACCGACACCGGCACCGCGATCAGCGGGATGATCGAGGCGCGCCAGGTCTGCAGGAACAGGATCACCACCAGCACCACCAGCACCACCGCCTCCATCAGGGTGTGCTGCACCGCGCTGATGGATTCGCGGACGAACACCGTCGGGTCCCACACCGCCTTGTAGGCCACGCCTTCGGGGAAACGCTGGGACAACTCGTCGAGCTTGCCGTAGACCGCCTCGGCGACCTGCAAGGCGTTGGCCCCCGGCGACAGGAAAATCCCCACCGTCGCCTGGTTACGGTCATCCAGGCGCGCGCGCAGGGTGTAGTCGCCCGCGCCGAGCTCGACCCGGGCCACGTCCGACAGCTTCACCAACTGCCCGTCCGCCCCGCTCTTGAGGACGATATCGGCAAACTCCTGCTCGCTGCGCAAACGCCCGCGCACGCTGATCGACACCAGGAAATCGGCGCCTTGCGGCGAAGGCTCGGCGCCCAACTGGCCGGCCGAGACCTGCACGTTCTGCTCGCGGATCGCATTGACCACGTCGGCCGCGGTGAGGCCGCGGGCGGACAGGCTGTTGGGGTCCATCCAGATGCGCATCGCGTAGTCGCCCGAACCGTAGACCCCGACATCGCCGATCCCGGACAGCCGCGACAGCTCGTCCTTGACGTGCAGGGTCAGGTAGTTGCGCAGGTACAGCGAGTCGTAGCTGTTGTCCGGGGACAGCAGGCTGACGTACATCAGCGGCGTCGGCGATTGTTTCTGGGTGGTCACGCCATACTGCCGCACCTCCTCCGGCAGCCGCGACAGCGCCTGGCTCACGCGGTTCTGCACGCGCACCGCGGCGGTGTCTGGATCGACACCGGGGACGAAGGTGATGCTCACCGCCAGGCTGCCGTTGGAGCCGGCGACCGACTTCATGTACATGATCCCTTCGACGCCGTTGATCGCCTCTTCCAGGGGCACGGCGACCGACTCGGCGATCTCCTTGGGGTTCGCCCCCGGGTAGGTGGCGCGCACCACCACGCTGGTCGGCACCACCTCGGGGTATTCCCCCGACGGCAGCACCGGGATGGCGATCAGGCCGAGGGCGAAAATGATGATCGACAGGACGATGGCGAAGATCGGTCGGTCGATGAAGAATTTGGAAAAATCCATGGCCGCTCTCCCTTATTTCGCCACTGGCGTCTGGGGCGCGGCGGTCGAGGCCTGCTGCGTCGGCGCGGCGATTTCCTTGGGCTCCACCGCCATGCCCGGGTAGAAGATCTTCTGCGCCCCGTTCAGCACCACCCGATCGCCGGCCGCCAGCCCGGCGCTGATCACCCGCAGGCCATCCAGCTGGCGACCGAGGGTCACGTCCTTGCGCAAGGCCTGGTTTTGCGGGCCGATGACGTACACGTATTTGCGGTCCTGATCGGTTTGCACCGCACGGTCGTCGATCAGCACGGCGCGGGTCTCGCTGCCGCCTTCAAGACGCACCCGGGCGAACAGGCCCGCGGTCAGCCGGCGCTCGGGGTTGGGCAGCACCGCGCGCACGCGGATGGTGCCGGTGGCCGGGTCAACCTGGTTATCCAGGAAGTCCACGGTGCCGGTCAGGGGGAAGGTCCCGACATCGTTGGCAAGACCCACCCGCACGGTATTGCTCACCCCCGGGCGCTGGCCCTTGCCCAGCAGCTCGGTGTAGCGCAGCAGGCTCTGCTCGTCGGCGTCGAAATAGACGTACATCGGGTCCTGGGAAACGATGCTGGTCAATATGCTCTGGTCGGCCTGGGCCAGGTTGCCGAGGGTCAGCATGGCCCGCCCGACGCGCCCGGAAAACGGCGCGCGGACCTGGGTGAAGTCGAGGTTGAGCTGGGCCGTGGCCACCTCGGCGACGGCCGCGTTGACATCCGCCACGCCCTGGGCCAGGGAGGCGCTGCGAATGTCGCCCTCCTCCCGTGACAGCGCCGACTGCTTGACCAGCGCCTGGCCGCGGCGGTCCTGCTCGGTGGCCAGGCGCACCGTGGCGCGAGCCCGGGCCAGCCGGGCCTGGGCACTGGCCAGCGCCTCGCGGTACGGGCGCGGGTCGATGACGAACAGGGTCTGGCCCTTTTCCACCTCGTCGCCCTCGCGGAACGCCACCCGGTCGACATAACCGCTGACCCGCGGCCGCAGGTCGACGGCATCGATCGCGCTGATGCGGCCATTGAACAGGTCCCACTCACGCACCGCCTGCACGCTCACGGTCGTCACCTCGACCACCGGCGCCGCGGCGGCGACCGGCTCGCCCTTCTCGTTACAGCCGCCCAGCGCCAACAGGAGGCACAGCGCTCCGAGTCGATGGGTTGAAGAACTGCTTCGACCGAGCACCCGGCGAATTCGATTCATGAAAGTGGACTCCGCTGTCACTGCACTGTTGATTTATAGGCAGGCGGAATATAAAAGTTAAAGCTAACTTTAAGTAAAGCCCCTTCGGAGGCCCCATGAACAAATCAAGCGAGCCGCTGCTGACCATCACCGAAGTCGCCCGGCGCAGCGGCGTCATGGCCTCGGCGCTGCGTTTCTACGAGTCCCGCGGGCTGCTCCACTCGCTCCGCGTGGGCAGCGGCCACCGCCGCTACCCGCGCTCGGTCCTCAGGCGCATCGCCTACATCGTGTTCGCCCAGCGCATCGGTTTCTCGCTGGATGAAATCATCCAGCAACTGACCGGCCTGCCCATCAACACCGCACCGGCCGGCGCGGACTGGCGACGCCTGACCGCCACCTGGAAAACCCGGGTGCAGCAACGCATCGCCGAACTGGAACGGCTGAACATGAACCTGGAGGAATGCATAGGCTGCGGCTGCATGTCGCTGGAACACTGCGGGCTCAACAACCCCGAGGACATCTACTCGCGCAACGGCTGCGGCGCCCGGCGCTGGCTGGGGGACCAGAAGATTGTTATCGCCGCTGGGCAGGAGGCGGATTGATCACAGGGTCGCCTGCCCCCCTGGGCGGCGACCGATATACCTGAATGCCCCGCCCCTACCCCCTCAACACAAACACCGGGAACATCTCGCGCAGGTGCTGCCACAGGTCCGGCACCAGCACCTGTTGCGGGGTGCTCGGCAGTTGCGGGTCGAGCATGCGTGCGGTGCGCACCATCTGCACGGCGAAGCGCTTGACCCCCAGGGCTTGCAGGCGCTGGCCGAGGAGCAGCAGGCGCGCCGGCTGCAACAGGTGCCAGTGCACGGTGGTGCGGCATTCGTAGTCGACGCCGCTGTCCAGCAACAGCTCCAGGCTGCGCCAGTTGGCCTTGCCGCTGCCCGGGACACCGGTGAGCATCGGCGCGTCTTCGGCCAGGGCCTTGACGTCGAAGCCGACCCAGTCGGCGCCGGCCACCGCCCGGGCAAAGGCCGCCGGCTTGATGCCAGCGCTGTGCAGGCCGATGCGAAAGCCCATGGCGCGCACTTCCTCCATCGCCCCCGGCAAACCGTCCTGCAGGGTCGGCTCGCCGCCACTGAACACCACCGCGTCCAGCAGGTCCTGGCGGCGTTGCAGGAAGCTCAGGACCCGGCACCAGTCCAGCTCCTCGCTGCCGCGCGGCGGGATCAGTTGCGGGTTGTGGCAGTAGCGGCAACGCCAGGCGCAGCCCTGGCAGAACAGCACGCAGGCGAGCAGGCCCGGGTAGTCGAGAGTGGTCAGGGGCACCATGCCCCCGACCCGCATCTTTCGGCTCATTGGCGCCCTGCCGCGGTCGCCTGTTCGGTGAAGTGCACGCGCTCGCGGTGCTCGGACTGTTTACCCGGGTTGAACGCCGAGACCGGACGGTGATAACCCATCACCCGGGTCCAGACTTCGCAGCGCTGGCGTTGCGCCTGGGGCAGTGTGTGCTGTGGGGTCATGGTGGAACTCCTTGCGGTTGGGGGAAGACAGGTCAGTGCACAGCGCCCGAGGCCTGGGCCTGCAGCAGGGCTTCGTCGCACTTGGGGCAGAACTCGTGTTCGCCGTCGAGGTAGCCATGCACCGGGCAGATGGAAAAGGTCGGGGTCACCGTCAGGTACGGCAGGCGGAAGCGTCCCAGGGCCTTGCGCACCAGCTGCTTGCAAGCCGCGGTCGAGGAAATCCGCTCGGCCATGTACAGGTGCAGCACGGTGCCGCCGGTGTATTTGCATTGCAGTTCGTCCTGCAGCTCCAGGGCCTCGAACGGATCGTCGGTGTGGCCCACCGGCAACTGCGAGGAGTTGGTGTAGTACGGCGCCTCGCGGCTGCCGGCCTGGAGAATGCCGGGGTAACGCTTGAGGTCTTCCTTGGCGAAACGGTAGGTGGTGCCTTCGGCCGGGGTCGCCTCGAGGTTGTAGAGGTGGCCGGTTTCTTCCTGGAAGCGCACCAGGGTCGCACGCACATGGTCCAGCAGCCTGAGGGCGAACTGGCGGCCCTGCTCGGTGTGCATGCCCTGCTCGTCGCCGCTGAAGTTGCGCAGCATTTCGTGCAGGCCATTGAGGCCGATGGTCGAGAAGTGATTGCGCAGCGTGCCCAGGTAACGCTGGGTGTAGGGATACAGGCCGGCGTCCATATGGTGCTGGATCACCTTGCGCTTGACCTCCAGGCTCTCCATCGCCAGCTCCATCAGCGCGTCCAGGCGTTGCAGCAGGCCGCTGGTATTGCCCTTGAACACATGGCCCAGGCGCGCGCAGTTGATCGTCACCACGCCCAGGGAGCCGGTCTGCTCCGCCGAGCCGAACAGCCCGCCGCCGCGCTTGAGCAGCTCGCGCACGTCCAGTTGCAGGCGGCAGCACATGGAGCGCACCTGGTTGGGCTGCATGTCCGAATTGAGGAAGTTCTGGAAATACGGCAACCCGTAGCGGGCGGTCATCTCGAACAGGCGGTCGGCGTTCTCGCTGTCCCAGGGAAAATCATGGGTGATGTTGTAGGTCGGGATCGGAAAGGTGAACACCCGGCCCTTGGCGTCGCCGGCCTGCATCACTTCGATATAGGCGCGGTTGAGCAGGTCCATTTCCGTTTGCAGCTCGCCGTAGGCAAAGGGCATTTCCTCGCCGCCGATCACCGGGACCTGCTCGCGCAGATCCTCCGGGCAGACCCAATCGAAGGTCAGGTTGGTAAAGGGCGTCTGGGTGCCCCAGCGCGACGGTACGTTGAGGTTGTAGATGAACTCCTGGATCGCCTGGCGCACCTGCGGGTAGCTCAGGCGGTCCTTGCGTACATAGGGCGCCAGATAAGTATCGAAAGAACTGAAGGCCTGGGCCCCGGCCCATTCGTTCTGCAAGGTGCCGAGGAAATTCACCATCTGCCCCAGGGCGCTGCTCAGGTGCCGGGGCGGCCCGGCCTCGACCCGCCCCGGCACGCCATTGAGGCCTTCATGCAACAGCGTGCGCAGCGACCAGCCGGCACAGTAGCCGGCGAGCATGTCGAGGTCGTGGATATGCAGGTCCGCCTCGCGGTGGGCGCGGCCGATCTCCTGGCTGTAGACCTCGTCCAGCCAGTAGTTGGCGGTGACCTTGCCGGACACGTTGAGCACCAGCCCGCCCAGGGAATACCCCTGGTTGGCGTTGGCCTGCACCCGCCAGTCCTCGCGGTCGAGGTATTCGTTCATCGAGGCCGCCACTTCGACCAGGGTCTTGCGGTCGCGACGCAGGCGCCCATGCTGTTCGCGGTAGACGATGTAGGCGCGCATGGCGAGGAAGAACCCGGCGTCCATCAG
The DNA here is from genome assembly GCF_024610635.1 of Pseudomonas sp. T8. Taxonomy (NCBI): domain Bacteria; kingdom Pseudomonadati; phylum Pseudomonadota; class Gammaproteobacteria; order Pseudomonadales; family Pseudomonadaceae; genus Pseudomonas; species Pseudomonas sp. T8. The sequence continues at coordinate 146,870 of NZ_CP102374.1, read as the reverse complement.
TACCCGCTCGACCCGGTCCTGGATCTGCTCCACATGCAGCCGCGCATGCCCCTCAAGGTGGGCCAGCACCGCCTTGAGCAAACCCTCGGCCTCGACGTCGGCGTACTCGCCGCTGGCTTTGCCGGCGGCGATCAACGCCTGGCGGATCTTGTCCGCATCGAAGGCAACCAGGCTGCCATCGCGTTTGTGCAGGCGGTTGTTGCCCACCCTGATCAGCGTGCTGTGCATTTGACCTCCGCATACTACATATAGATGTTTTTGACTTTTAAAACACAAGATGCAGTGAGGTTACGGAGAGTCGGGTGGATTGCCATTGATCGTGATCAAGTTTTTTTGGTTCGTGTGCATATCCGTTTCTGCGGTAACGGCGGCTTAGGGTTCCGCCCTTACGGCGGCTCACTTTTGAAAAGCGCAAAAGTAAGCAAAACGCTCTTGCCCCACCACTCGGCGCCTCGCCTAGGCTCGGCGTGCCCGAACGAAGGCATTGATCCGTGGGCCGCCGCCACAGGCCATCCATGGCCTGGGGCGGCTAACCCGGCATCCCTGCCGGGTTACCCACGGCTCAATGCCTGCGTTCGGCCAGCGTGGTTAACGGGGCGCTCAGATCAAAAGCAAGACGGCGGCCTACCGGCCGGCCTGGCTGAGAACGCGGGCCCTGTAGCCGCTGCCGAGCACAGCGAGGCTGCGATCGAGGCCGAAGGACTCGCCAGGCAGGCACCGCATATCCCCAGATCCTACGAGGTGTCAGGTTTAGCGGCCCTGCGGGCCGATCGCAGCCTCGCTGTGCTCGGCAGCGGCTACACAAAACGTGTTGCCTGAGCGACCAAATCCGTCCATCAACGGCCGTGTCCGGCAGAAGAGCCGTAGGGTGGCAAAAGCCGCAAGCTTCGCCCGGCGAAGGCTGTGTTTTGGCTTTGGCTTTTGATCTTGATCTTGATCTTGATCTCTGACGCCCCGTTAACCACGCTGGCCGAACGGAGGTATTACGGAGCGGGTAAACCGGCAGGGATGCCGGTTTAGCCGCCCCGGGCCATGGATGGCCCGTGGCGGCGGCCCGCTCCGTAATGCCTTCGTTCGGGCACACCGAGCCTCAGCGAGGTGCCGAGTGGTGGGGCAAAGCGTTTTGCTTACTTTTGCGCTTTTCAAAAGTAAGCCGCCGTAAGGGCGGAACCTTAAGTAGCCGTTACCGCAGCAACGGATATACACACCGCCTCACCCCCCACTCATATTCATAAACCGCACCAACTGCACCGTACCTCCGGGGCTAAAGTCGTGGCGCCATGGCTTACGCCGCAAAGCCTGCTGCAAGGCATCGATCAACGGCTGATCGTCCAGCGGATACCGCCGCAGCAAACCGCGCAGGTCCAGGGCATCGTCCTGCCCCAGGCACAGCAACAGCTTGCCTTCGACCGTCATCCGCACCCGATTGCAGCTGCCACAGAAGTTGTGGCTGTTGGGCGAGATAAAACCGATGCGCGTCCGCGGATGGCGCTCCAGGCGCACGTAACGCGCCGGCCCGCCGCTGTTCTCGGTGCTGTCGAGCAAGGCATGGCGACTGGCGATCAGCGCCCGCACCTCATCGCTGGAACAGAAAGACTCGCCCCGGGAACGGCCGACGTCGCCCAGGGGCATTTCCTCGATAAAGCTGATGTCGATGCCCTGCTCGATGGCGTACTGCACCAGTTGCGGCACCTCCTCGAAGTTGCGGCCCTTCATCACCACGCAGTTGAGCTTGACCCGCTCGAACCCCGCCCCGCGCGCCACCTCGATGCCGCGCAGCACCGGGTCGAGATCGCCGTTGCGGGTGATGGCGCGAAACTTCTGCCCGTCCAGGCTATCGAGGCTGATGTTCATGCGCTTGACCCCGGCCTCCGCCAGCGGCCGGGCCAGCCGTTCCAGTTGCGAGCCATTGCTGGTCATCACCAGTTCGCGCAGGCCCGGCAAGGCGGCGATGTTGCGGCACAGGTCGACGATGCCCGGGCGAATCAGCGGCTCGCCGCCGGTGAGGCGGATCTTGCGCACGCCCTGGCCGACGAACAGCGCCGCCAACCGTTGCAACTCCTCCAGGGTCAGCACCTGCTGGCGCGGCAGGAAGGTCATGTTCTTCGCCATGCAATACACACAGCGAAAATCGCAACGATCGGTCACCGACATCCGCAAGTAATCGATCTGCCGCCCAAAGCCGTCCCGCATCCCATTGCTCATGGCCTTCCCCTTACTGCACCAGCGGCGAGTCGGCGCCTTGCAGATGAATGCCACGAATGTCCGCGGCGCCGATCAGGGTTTGCAGGTACTGCACCACAGCCTTCTGCCAGACGCCCTGTTGCAGCTGGTTGCGGATCGCCGTCGCCACCGCCTCGTAAGGCAAGGCCTGACCCTCGACCCGCTGGTCGACGCTGACCACGTGCCAGCCGTAACGGCTTTCCAGCGGCTTGGCCGCCAGCCCCGTCGCCAGACCGAACAACTGGCGCTCCAGTTCCGGCACAGTCTGGCCCTTGCTGATCTGCCCCAGGGAGCCGCCCTGGGCCTTCGACGGGCAGGCCGAATACTTCAGCGCCAGGGCAGCGAAACTGTCGGGCTGCTCGTCCAGGCGTTGCAGCAAAATCTCCGCCTGGACCTGGGCCGTGCTGCGCGCGCCGGCATCGTCCGGCGCGCATTCGAGGAGGATGTGCCGCACCGCCAGCAACGGCGCGCTGTGAAAGCGCCCGCGGTTGTTGTCGTAGTAACGCCAGCACGTGGCCTCGTCGCACTCCGGCACCTGCACCTCGCGTTCGAGCAGCAAGCGGGTGGCGGCCTCCTCTTCGTTCTCGCCGGCGCCGATCTGCAACGTCAGGCCGAGTTCGGCGATGCGCTGCTGCAACAGCTCGCGGATCACCAGCGCCCTGGCCGCCTGGTACACCGCCTCCTCGCGGCTGGCCGCCGGGTGATATTGCAGCTCCTGGGCCAGCGCCTGCGGGGTGATCGGCACCTGGTTGACGCTGATGATCGGCCACTCCTGCTCACTGCTGGCGATCAGTTGCACAGGCGCCTCGTCAGCGGCCGCCGGCTCATGGCCCGGCGGCGTGAAAGCCTGCACGCCCGCCTCTACTTCACTCTCTGGCAGCAGCGTTTCTTCGCGGGCCGAAGACCCGCAACCGCCGCTGCCGCCTTTACCGCCGCCACATCCACATCCAGACATGACTGCCTCCTCAGATTTTCTGCCGAACGATTTGATAACGCCGCCCCAGGTACCAGACCGGCGCGCTGACCATGTGCACCAGGCGGGTAAAGGGGAACAGCACGAACAGGGTCAGGCCGAGGAACACGTGCAGCTTGTAGGTCAGGCCGACCGGCGCGATGGCCGCCGCCGCGTCCATGGGCCGCAACATCACGGTGTTCTGCGCCCAATCGGCGAGCATCACCATCACCGAGCCGTCCATGTGCGCGGTGGAGGCGACTATGGTCAAAAGGCCCAGCAGCAACTGCGCCAGCAGCACCAGCAGGATCAGGATGTCCGAGGGGCTCGAGGTGGCGCGCACGCGCGGATCGGTGAGGCGGCGCTTGATCAGCATCAGCAAACCGATCAGGCACAGCAGGCCGAAGAAGCCGCCGGAAACCATCGCCAGCAACTGCTTGTGCTCGGTGCTGATCACGTGGTGATAGACCGAGGCCGGGGTCAGCAGGCCAACGAAGTGCCCGGCCAGGACGAACAGCACGCCGACATGGAACAGGTTGCTGGCCACCCGCATGCCGCGGTTGTCGAGCATCTGGCTGGAGCCGGCCTTCCAGCTGTACTGCGACAGGTCGAAGCGCGCCCAACTGCCCAGCAGGCAGATCGCCAGGGCGACATAGGGATAGATCCCGAACACCAACAGATTCCACTTAGACATTGCCCACCTCCCCGGCTGGCGCGGCGGCCAGCCCCTGATGCTGAAAATCCACCCAGTGCAGCGGTACCGCGCTTTCCTCCCGGGGCTTGCCCGGCGCGCTTGGCATGGCGCTGCAACGTTCCTGCTGCTCGGCCTTGAGAAAGTCCACTGCCTCCTCTTCCCAGACCTTGTCCAGGGCTTCGAGGGAGTCGTCGCGCGGCTCGGCCGCCACCTGCTCGCGCAGGTCGGCCACCGCCTGGTGCGGCTCCTCGCCAGCGATCTGCAGCAAGGCGCGCAAGCAACTGGCGTAGGCGCTCTCGCGCTCCTCCAGGCGCGCCGCGAGCAAGGCCAGCAGATGCGCGACATCGGCCAGGCCCTCGCGGGCCTCAAGGTCGTCGCGGGTGGAGAGGAACTCCAGGTACAGCGGGATGTAGTCCGGCAGCTCCTTGATGCCGATGGCAAAGCCGGCGGCTTCATACTGGGCGAGCATGTCGACCATGGCCTGGCCGCGGTCGCGGGACTCGCCGTGCACATGCTCGAACAGCAGCAGCGACAGCGAGCGGCCACGGCCGAACAGCGCACCGTAGTGCTCCTGGCCATCCATCAGGTCGTTGTTGCAGATCAGTTCCAGCAGCTCGAACAGCGCGCCGCGCTGCTTCGGGCTGATTTCCCGGGCCTGGATGATCGCCTGCTCCAGTTCGTCGCGGCCCTCGACCAGGGTTGCGCTCGGGTAGTCGAGCAGCAGCGAAATCACTTTCAGGATGCGCATGCTCATTCCTCCCACAGCTGCACGGTTTTCAGGACGTCGCGGCGGTTGGCCTTCTTCGCCCCGAACATATTGGTGTCGGAGCTGCCGCTGCAGCCACTGCCGAAACTGAAGCCGCAGCCGGAACGCTCGGCGAAGGCGTCGCTCATGGCCTCCTCGCGGTGTGCGCTGGGCACCACGTAGCGGTCTTCGTAGTTGGCGATGGCCAGGTAGCGGTACATCTCCTCGACCTGGCTCACACTCAGGCCGACCTCTTCGAGCACCCGCAGGTCCTGCACGCCTTCGACCTGTTCGGCGCGCTTGTAGGCACGCATCGCCAGCAGGCGCTTGAGGGCGCGCTTGACCGGTTTCTCGTCGCCCGCGGTCAGCAGGTTGGCCAGGTAACGCAGGGGGATGCGCAGGCTGTCGACATCCGGGATCACCCCGTTCATGCCCACGGTGCCGGCGGCCGCGGCGTTCTGGATCGGCGACAGCGGCGGCACGTACCAGACCATCGGCAAGGTGCGGTATTCCGGGTGCAGCGGCAGCGCCAGCTTCCAGTCGACCGCCATCTTGTACACCGGCGAACGCTGCGCGGCGTCGATCACCGATTGCGGAACCCCGTCTTCCAGGGCCTGGCGGATCACCGCCGGGTCATGCGGGTCGAGGAAGATCTCCAACTGCTTCTCGTACAGGTCCTGCTCGCTGGCGGTGCTCGCCACCTCGGCGATACGGTCGGCGTCATACAGCAGCACGCCGAGGTAGCGGATGCGCCCGACACAGGTCTCGGCGCACACGGTGGGCATGCCCGCCTCGATCCGTGGGTAGCAGAAGATGCACTTCTCCGACTTGCCGCTCTTCCAGTTGAAATAGATCTTCTTGTACGGGCAGCCGCTGATGCACATGCGCCAGCCGCGGCACTTCTCCTGGTCGATCAGGACGATGCCGTCCTCTTCGCGCTTGTAGATCGCCCCGCTCGGGCAGGACGCCGCGCACGCCGGGTTCAGGCAGTGCTCGCACAGGCGCGGCAGGTACATCATGAAAGTGTTTTCGTATTCGCCGTAGATGTCCGCCTGGATCTGGTCGAAGTTCTTGTCCTTGCGCCGCTTGGCGAATTCGCTGCCGAGGATTTCCTCCCAGTTCGGCCCCCACTCGATCTTTTCCATGCGCTTGCCGGACACCACCGAGCGCGGCCGCGCGGTCGGCTGATGGTCGCCCAGGGGCGCGGTGTGCAGGTGCTGGTAGTCGAAGTCGAACGGCTCGTAGTAGTCGTCGAGGCTCGGCAGGTCGGGGTTGGCGAAGATGTTCGCCAGCACCCGGAACTTGCCGCCGATCCGTGGGTTGATCGAGCCGTTGGCGTTGCGCACCCAGCCGCCCTTCCACTTGTCCTGGTTTTCCCATTCTTTCGGGTAGCCGATCCCGGGCTTGGTCTCGACGTTGTTGAACCAGGCGTATTCCATGCCTTCGCGGCTGGTCCAGACGTTCTTGCAGGTGATCGAGCAGGTATGGCAGCCGATGCATTTGTCCAGGTTCAGGACCATGCCGATTTGTGAACGAATCTTCATGACAACTCCTCAATCCATCTCGGTCGGCAGGGGGCGTGGCAGCTCATCGCCGTCCGAGCCATCGAGCCAGTCGACGCGGGCCATCTTGCGCACCACGACGAATTCGTCGCGGTTGCAACCGACCGTGCCGTAATAGTTGAAACCGTAGGCCTGCTGGGCATAGCCGCCGATCATGTGGGTCGGCTTGAGCACCACCCGGGTCACCGAGTTGTGGTGGCCGCCGCGGGTCTTGGTGGTCTCGGAACCGGGCACGTTCACGATCCGTTCCTGGGCGTGGTACATCATCACCATGCCCTCCTTGACCCGCTGGCTGACCACCGCCCGGGCGGTCGCCGCGCCGTTGGCGTTGAAGCATTCGATCCAGTCGTTGTCCTCGATGCCGGCGCGTTGCGCGTCGATTTCCGAGAGCCAGACAATCGGCCCGCCACGGCTCAGGGTGAGCATCAGCAGGTTGTCGCTGTAGGTGCTGTGGATGCCCCATTTCTGGTGCGGGGTGATCCAGTTCAGGACGATTTCCGGGTGGCCGTTGGTGCGCTTGCCCTTCACCGCCTCGATGGTCCGGGTGTTGACCGGCGGCCGGTAGCTCATCAGCTGTTCGCCGAACGCCTGCATCCACGGGTGGTCCTGGTAGAACTGCTGGCGGCCGGTGATGGTGCGCCACGGGATGTTCTCGTGGACGTTGGTGTAGCCGGCGTTGTAGCTGACGTGATCGTCCTCCAGGCCCGACCAGGTGGGGCTGGAAATGATCTTGCGCGGCTGCGCCTGGATATCGCGGAAGCGGATCGCCTCGTGGGCCTTGGACAGCGCCAGGTGGCTGTGGTCGATGCCGGTGAACGCGGACAGCGCGGCCCAGGCCTTGAGCGCCACATGGCCGTTGGTTTCCGGGGCCAGGGACAGGATCACCTCGGCGGCGTCGATCGCCGTGTCGATCTTCGGCCGGCCCTGGCTGATGCCCGCCGCGCCTTCGCGGTAATTCAGCTCGCCAAGGAATTTCACCTCCTTGTCGGTGTTCCAGTTGATGCCCTTGCCGCCGTTGCCGAGTTTCTCCAGCAGCGGCCCGAGGGAGGTGAACTGCTTGTAGATGTTCGGGTAGTCGCGCTCCACCACTTGCAGGTTCGGCGCGTTCTTGCCCGGCTGCGGGGCCACGCCGGCGGTTTTCCAGTCGGTGCCGCCGAACGGCTGGGCCAGTTCGCCGACGCTGTCATGCATCAGCGGCACGGTGACCAGGTCCTGCTCCACGCCGAGGTGCCCCACCGCCATGCTGGAAAACGCCTTGGCGATGCCCTTGTAGATTTCCCAGTCGGAACGCGATTCCCAGGCCGGGTCGATGGCCGCCGACAGCGGGTGGATGAAGGGGTGCATGTCCGAGGTGTTCATGTCGTCCTTCTCGTACCAGGTGGCGGTCGGCAGGACGATGTCGGAATACACGCAGGTCGAGGACATGCGGAAGTCCAGGGTGGTGACCAGGTCGAGCTTGCCGATGGCGCCCTCGTCCACCCATTCGGCCTCTTGCGGCTTGCAGTCGCCGACCTGGCCGATGTCCTCGTTCATCACCCCGTTACGGGTGCCGAGCAGGTACTTGAGCATGTACTCGTGGCCCTTGCCCGAGGAGCCCAGCAGGTTGGAACGCCAGATGAACATGTTGCGCGGGAAGTTCTGCGGGCTGTCCGGCTGTTCGCAGGCAAAACGCAGGCTGCCTTCGTGCAGGCTCTTGACCACATAGTCCTTGGGCGCCATGCCGGCTGCGGCGGCGTCGCGACAGATGTGCAGCGGGTTGCTGTTGAGCTGCGGCGCGCTGGGCAGCCAGCCGGCGCGTTCGGCGCGGATGTTGTAGTCCAGGGCGTGCTCGGGGAACTGGCTCTTGTCGGCCAGCGGCGAGAGCACGTCGTGCATGCTCATCTTCTCGTGGCGCCATTGCGAGCTGTGGGCGTAGAAGAAGCTGGTGCCGTTCATCTGCCGTGGCGGACGGCTCCAGTCCAGGCCGAAGGCCAGGGGCAGCCAGCCGCATTGCGGACGGAGTTTTTCCTGGCCCACGTAGTGGGCCCAGCCGCCACCGGTCTGGCCGACGCAACCGCAGAGCATGAGCATGTTGATCAGCCCGCGGTAGTTCATGTCCATGTGGTACCAGTGGTTCATCGCCGCGCCGACGATGATCATCGAGCGCCCACGGGTCTTGTCGGCGTTGTCGGCGAACTCGCGGGCGATCTGGATCGCTTTCTCGCGGCTGACGCCGGTGATCTGCTCCTGCCAGGCCGGGGTGCCGGGCACGCTGGCGTCGTCGTAGTCCTTGGCCACGTTGGCGCCGCCCAGGCCACGGTCGATGGCCAGGTTGGCCGCCGACAGGTCGAACACCGTGGCGACCTTGACCTGGCTGCCGTCGGCCAGGGTCAGGCTGCGCACCGGCACCCGGCGGTATTGCACGGCGTCGCCGGCCACGTGCTGGAAGTGCTCCTGGGTTTCGCCGGCGAAGTACGGGAAGGCCACCTCGGCGACATCGCCGCCGATCAGGCTCAGGTTCAGGTCGATCTCGCGGCCCTCGCCGCCTTCGCGGGCGAGGATGTTCCACTTGCCCTGCTCGCCCCAGCGATAGCCGATGGAGCCCTGGGGCGACACCAGCTCGCCGCTGGCGTCGATGGCGATGGTTTTCCATTCCGGGTTGTTGTCCTGGCCGAGGTTGCCGGCCAGGTCCGAGGCGCGCAGGAAACGGTCCGGCTGGTAGCCGGCCCCCGGCGCGGTGCCGAGCATCGGCTTGAGCAGCACCAGCACCGGCAGGTCGGTGTAGCGCTTGGCGTACTCGGTGAAATAGGCGCTCGGGCGGTCGAGGTGGAATTCCTTGAAGATCACATGATTGAAGGCCTGGGCCAGCGCCGCGTCGGTGCCCTGCTTGGGGTTGAGCCAGAGGTCGGTGAGCTTGGCCACTTCCGAATAGTCCGGGGTGATGGCCACGGTCTTGGTGCCCTTGTAGCGCACCTCGGTGAAGAAGTGCGCGTCGGGGGTACGGGTCTGCGGAACGTTGGACCCCCAGGCGATGATGTAGTTGGAGTTGTACCAGTCGGCCGATTCCGGCACGTCGGTCTGCTCGCCCCAGACCATCGGCGAAGCCGGCGGCAGGTCGCAGTACCAGTCGTAGAAGCTCAGGCAGGCGCCGCCGATCAGCGACAGGTAGCGGGCGCCAGCGGCGTAGCTGACCATCGACATGGCCGGGATCGGCGAGAAACCGACGACCCGGTCGGGGCCGTACTGCTTGATGGTGTAGACGTTGGCCGCGGCGATGATCTCGTTGACCTCATCCCAGCTGGAACGGATGAAGCCGCCCATGCCACGCTTGCTCTTGTAGGACTCGGCCTTGGCCGGGTCCTCGACAATGCTCGCCCAGGCTTCCACCGGCGCCAGGCTCTGGCGCGCCTGGCGCCACAGCTTGAGCAGCGGCTTGCGGATCTTCGGGTACTTCAGGCGGTTGGCGCTGTAGATGTACCAGCTGTAGCTGGCGCCCCGCGGGCAGCCGCGCGGCTCGTGGTTGGGCAGGTCGTTGCGGGTGCGCGGGTAGTCGGTCTGCTGGGTTTCCCAGGTGATCAGGCCGTTCTTCACGTAGATCTTCCACGAGCAGGAACCGGTGCAGTTCACCCCGTGGGTGGAGCGCACGATCTTGTCGTACTGCCAGCGCGAGCGGTAGACGTTCTCCCAGTCGCGGGATTCCTTGCGGGTCTCCCCGTGGCCCTCGGCGAACTCGCTTTGCTTGCGGTTGAAGAACCGCAGTTGATCCAACAAATGACTCATGGTGCTTTCCTCTCAGGCTTGCCGCGGGGTTCTGTGCCCCGCCGGCAAGGTTTGGATTCGGGTCGTGTCAGCAGGGAGTCGCCGCGCCTTTGCGCGCGTACCACCACCAGGTCACCACAATGCAGCTCAGGTAAAAGCCGACGAACATGTAGAAGGCCATCTCCGGGCCGCCGGTCTGGGCCATGGAAGTGCCGAAGGATTTGGGGATGAAGAACGCACCGAAGGCGCCCATGGCCGAGCTGAAGCCGAGAACCGCGGCCGACTCCTTGCCGGCGTTTTTCAGCGCCTGCTCGCGCACCGCGGCGCTTTGCCCGGCGGCGGCCTTTTCGTGCAGGGTGCGGAAGATCACCGGGATCATGCGGAAGGTGGAGCCGTTGCCGATGCCGGTGGTGATGAACAGCAGCATGAACAGGCCGAGGAAGCCGTAGAAGTTGCCGCCGGCGCCGTTGTGCGGGAGAAAATGAAGAACCCCGAAGACCATCACGATCATCGCCACGAAGTTCCACAAGGTGACCCGGGCACCGCCCAGCTTGTCCGCCAGCCAGCCGCCCAGCGGCCGCACCAGGGCGCCCACCAGCGGGCCGAGGAAGGCGAATTTCAGCGCCACCACCTCCGGGAACGCAGTCTTGATCAGCAGCGGAAAGGCCGCCGAGAAGCCGATGAACGAGCCGAAGGTCGCCAGGTACAGCCAGCACATCAGCCAGTTGTGCTTGCGCTTGAAGATCACCGCCTGCTCGCTGAACGAGGCCTTGGCGCTGGACAGGTCGTTCATGCCGAACCAGGCCAGCAGGGTCACCGCGATAATGAACGGCACCCAAAGAAAGCCGGCATTCTGCAGCCACAGCTGGCTACCATCGGCCAGCACCTGGGGCTGCCCGCCGAGCCAGCCGAACAGGCCGAAGGTGATCACCAGCGGCACGCAGAACTGCATCACCGACACCCCGAGGTTGCCCAGCCCGGCATTCAGGCCCAGGGCCGTGCCCTGCTGCGACTTGGGGTAGAAGAAGCTGATGTTGGACATGCTCGAGGCGAAGTTGCCGCCGCCGAAACCGCAGAGCAGCGCGATCAGCACGAATACGCTGTAGGGGGTGTTCGGGTCCTGCACGGCAAAGCCCATCCACAGCGACGGCAGCAGCAGCGAGGCGGTGCTCAGGGCGGTCCAGCGGCGGCCGCCGAAGATCGGCACCATGAACGAATAGAACACCCGCAAGGTGGCGCCGGACAGCCCCGGCAGCGCCGCCAGCCAGAACAGCTGGTCGGTGCTGAAGCTGAAGCCGATGGCGTTCAGGCGCACGATCACCGTGCTCCAGACCATCCACACGGCAAAGGCCAAGAGCAGCGCGGGAATCGAGATCCACAGGTTGCGGGTCGCTGTCTGCTTGCCGCTGCGCCCCCAGAAAGCGGGGTCTTCCGGGCGCCAGTCATGAATCACCGGGCCTGAATCGGGCTTGTTAAGAACCGACATGTTCTTCTCCTTGGGCAATGCTGGAAAACGGGGACGAGGTGGCCGGCGGCTGTTTGCCCAGCAGCGGGCGCTTGCGGATTTCGCTGAAGTACATCCAGGTGAGCGACACCCAGACCACGCCGTACATCAACATGAAGCAGGAAGAGCGCACGCCGGTGAGGTCCACCAGGGCGCCGAACAGGATCGGCAGGACGAAGCCGCCGAGGCCGCCGGCCAAGCCGACGATGCCGGACACCGCGCCCATGTTTTGTGGGTAGTCGTTGGCGATGTACTTGAACACCGAGGCCTTGCCGAAGGCGAAGGCGATGCCCATGACGAACAGCAGCACGGTGAACAGCGCCGGGCTCAGGCCGATGTGAAAATCCAGGGAGCCATCGACGGTGTGCACTTGCAGCTGGGTCTGCGGGTAGGACAGCAGGAACAGGCAGATCCAGCTGACCCAGAGCACCCACCAGGTCACGCTCTGGGCGCCCCAGCGGTCCGACATCCAGCCGCCGACGGCGCGCAGCACGCCGCCCGGCAGGGAGAAACAGGCGGCCAGCAGCGCCGCGCTCTGCAGGCTGAAACCGTATTCCTGCACGTAGTACTGGGTCATCCACAGCGCCAGGGCCACGTAGCCGCCGAAGACGATCGAGTAGTACTGGCAGTAGCGCCACACCGCCGGGTCCTTCAGCGCGCCCAACTGCTCGCGCAAGGTGGCGCCGGAGGCACTGCGGTGGGCCTTGTTGTCGGCGCTGAGAAACCAGAACAGCAGCGCGGTGATGAACAGGATGGCGCTGAAGGCCTTTGGCACCAGTTGCCAGCTGCCGGCGGCGATCAGCGCCGGGGCGAGAAACTTGGTCAGCGCGGCACCAGCGTTACCGGCGCCGAAGATGCCCATGGCGAAACCCTGGTTGTCCTGGTCGAACCACTTGGCGACGTAGGCGATGCCCACCGAAAACGAACCGCCGGCCAGGCCGACGAACAGGCCCAGGACCAGGAACTGCCAGTAGGCCGTGGCGTGGCTGATCAGGTACAGCGGCAACACGCAGCACAGCATCAGCAGGAAGAACACGCTGCGCCCGCCAAAGCGGTCGGTCAGCAGGCCCAGCGGCAGGCGCGCCAGCGAACCGGTGAGCACCGGGGTGGCGGCCAGCAGGCCGAACTGGGTTTCGTTGAGCTGGAGCAGCTCCTTGATCGGCACCCCGAGCACCGCGAACATCATCCAGACCATGAAGCACACGGTGAAGGCCAGCGTACTCATGCCCAGCACCAGGCCTTGTCGCACACGCGGTTGGGTCATCTCGCTCTCCAGTCAGTCATTCATGGCCGCAGACTAGAGAGGCGAACCCGGTAAAAACTTGACCCGGGTCAATGAAGCCCGGGGCCTCACGGGCCTATGCTTGCGCCGCCTACCTCCAACGAGGTAGTGCCGAAAAACCTCTGAACCCTTTGTTTATCAGGCTCTTGCCTTGGCTCCACGAGGCGCTTGCACGGATCCGATGGACAACAACTCTTTAGAGGTAGAGCGCCAGGGACCGGCGGCAAAACCATCGCCAGCCGCCCCTGGAGCCGTCCATGCCTGCCCTCCCCTCATTCATCCACAGCCTGCTCAGCTGTGGCCCGCGCCCATGATCCGCTGGCTGCGCAGCTCCCTGCCCGCCCGCGCCGGCCTGGCGGTGATCCTGATCGCCGTGCTGGCGCTGGCCAGTTCCCTGAGCGCCGGGCTGATCGCCTGGTTCAGCCAGGGCGACGCGGCGGCCATCAATACCGCGGGCTCGGTGCGCATGGAGACCTACCACCTGAGCTGGAAGCTGGCCGCCGGCGCCAGCGCCGAAGACCTCCAGCGTATCCGCCAGAGCCTGCAACAGCGCCTCGACAGCCAGTCGCTCAGGGCCGTGCTGGAAGACGGCGCCGACCCCGACCTGCTGGGCAGCTACCGGCAGATCCAGCAACGCTGGAACGACGAATTGCAGCCGGCCCTGGAACGCCAAGATGCCGCGGCGTTCCAGGCCCTGGCCCTGCCCTTCGTCGAACAGCTGAACCAGTTCGTCAGCCTGCTGCAACGCCAGAGCGAACATAAGCAGACCTGGCAACAGCTGATCCAGGGCGCGGCGCTGTTCACCACCCTGTTCGTCCTGCTGCTGGGCCTGTACGAGCTGCAATACAGCGTGGTCACGCCGTTGCAGGAACTGGTGGAAGCCACCCAGGGTTTTCGTCGCGGCGAGTTCCAGGTGCGGGTCAACCACCAGTCCCAGGACGAGCTGGGCCAGCTGGCCACCAGCTTCAACGCCATGGCCGAGACCATCGAGCAATCCCACCGCACCCTGGAAACCCTGGTGCGGCAAAAGACCCATAACCTGCAACAGGCCAATGCCGCCCTCGAGCTGCTGTACCAGAGCAGCCGCAGCCTGGCCACGCGACTGGCCAACGCCGAAGGCCTGGACGAGTTGATCCGGCGTTTCCAGCAGCGCCTGCCGGGGCTGCGCCTGTCGCTGTGCCTGCAAGGCCAGTTGCAGGCCCCGGCGCAGCAGCTGATCGCCCTGCATGGCGCCAGCAGCCGGGATGTCTGCGCGGTCAGCGATTGCGCCAGCTGCCAGCGCCACCAGTCCATCAGCCGGCAGAGCTTCAGCATCAGCAACCAGGGCAGCGAACTGGGCGAGCTCAAGGCGCACTTCCTCGACGGCCATGCCCCGCAAGCCTGGGAAACCGAACTGATCCAGGCCCTGGCCAACCTGATCGGCACCTCGCTGTCGCTCAAGCGCCAGCGCGAACAGGACCATCGCCTGCTGCTGTTCGAGGAGCGCGCGATCATCGCCCGCGAGCTCCACGACTCCCTGGCCCAGGCCCTGTCCTACATGAAGCTGCAGGTCAGCCGCATGCAAACCCTGATGCGCCGTGGCGAACCGGTGAGCACCCTGGAGAACGTCACCGCCGAACTGCGCGAAGGGGTAAACAATGCCTACCGCCAACTGCGCGAACTGCTGACTACCTTTCGCCTGCAGATCCACGATGCCGGGCTGGTGCGCGAGCTCGAAGCGACCACCGAGGAGTTCTCGCGCCGCGGCGATTTCCAGGTGCACCTGCAGCTCGACAGCCTGGCTTTCGAGCTGTCGGCCAGCGAGCAGATCCACCTGTTGCAGATCACCCGCGAGGCGCTTTCCAACTGCCTGCGCCACGCCCACGCGGAGAATGTCTGGCTGCAACTGCGCCAGCACGGCGAAACCCTGCGCCTGTCGATCGAGGACGATGGCCGCGGCTTCAGCGGCGGCCACGACACCAGCGGCAACCAGCGCGAACACCACGGCCTGAACATCATGGATGAGCGGGCCCGCAGCCTGCATGGCCAGTTGCAGATTTTTTCCAGGACGCCCCAGGGCACCCTGGTGCAGATGGAATTCCGTCCGGAGTTTCTCGGAGTCCCCACAGAAGGTAGCGCCGCATGAACCCATCCCCCACCTACCGGATCCTGCTGGTCGACGACCATCCGATGATGCGTCGCGGCATCCGCCAGATGCTCGAACTGGAAGACGACCTGCAGATCGTCGGCGAGGCCAGCCACGGCGAAGAAGCCCTGGGCCTGATCGAGCCGTTGCAGCCCGACCTGGTGCTGCTCGACAACAACATGCCGCAACTCAACGGCATCGAGACCCTGCGCCGCCTGCGGACCATGGACTATCGCGGCAAGGTGCTGCTGTTCACCGTGTCCGACGCCGAGGACGACATTCGCGACGCCCTGCGCCTGGACGCCGACGGCTACCTGCTCAAGGACATGGAACCCGAGCTGCTGATCCAGTACCTGCGCGATGCGCTGAACGGCGCCCTGGTGATCAGCCCGGGGCTGACCCGGGTCATGGCCCAGGCCCTGCGTTCACCGCCGCGCCAGCCGGAAGTGGAGCTGACCGAACGCGAGCGCCAGGTGCTCAAGACCATCGCCAGCGGCTACAGCAACAAGGTCATCGGCCACAAGCTGGGCATCACCGAAGGCACGGTCAAGGTCCATGTGAAGAACCTGCTGCACAAGCTCGGCCTGCGCTCGCGGGTCGAGGCCGCGGTGTGGGCGATGGAGCACCTGCGCAACGCCGGCTGAGCCGCGTCTCGCCCTCTGCCCCTTTAGAGGTAGGCCGGCGGAGGCATAGGCCATGGCAGCCCCGCGCTCTACCATGGCCGGCAGCGGAGGTACCCATGCTGACCCACCCTTCCATCGTGCTGTTCCTGCGGCGCCATCATCTGTTCAGCCAGTTGCCGGACAAGGTCTTCGAGGAGGTCTGCGCCCAGGCCAGGCTCAGGCGCCTGCCCAGCCACAACACCCTGATGCACCAGGGCGACCCGGCCAAACGCTTTTTCCTGTTGGTCAGCGGCCAGGTCAAGCTGTACCGCATCAGCGGCGAAGGCCAGGAAAACCTGGTGGAAATCATCCAGCCCGGGCAGACCTTCGCCGAGGCCCTGCTGTTCAGCCAGGCGCGCTTCTACCCGGTGAACGCCAGCGCGCTGAAAGACAGCGTGCTGATCAGCATCGACGGCAACCATTACCGCCACGCCCTGGAGGACCAGCCGCAGGTGTGCCTGGCAATCCTGGCGAGCATGAGCGTGCACCTGCACCAGCGCCTCAAGGACATCGACACCCTGACCCTGGGCAGCGCCAGCCGGCGGGTGGTGAATTTCCTGTTGCAGGAACGCGACCCGCTCAGCGGCGAGGTGGTGCTGCAGGTGTCCAAGCGCCTGGTGGCCTCGAAGCTGGGGATCCAGCCGGAGACCTTCTCGCGCATCCTCCATCGTCTGGTGGACAGCGGCCTGATCGCCATGGAACGGCGCACTATCCTGATCCTCGGCGCCGAGCAACTAGCCACCTACCAGGGCTGACCCCAATCGGTGAACACCGCCCCTGTAGGAGTGCAGCTTGCGCGCGATGAACCTGAGGGCAATGCGGGGTGTCAGGTTGCGCGCGTCATCGTTGACGACCATCGCGAGCAAGCTGCGCTCCTACAGGGGGTAGCCGGAGCCGCACACGGTCTTGTGGTCGCTACCCAGCGCAGCGAGGCTGCGAACGAGGACTGGCCGGACACCTGTAGGAGCGCAGCTTGCTCGCGAGGCGTCGTCTCAGGCACGCCGCGTTATCCCGGTCGCCGGCGCCTGCAAAAGGCATTGCCCGGCGCCCCCGTGACTCAACCCGCCGCCAGCCCCTTCCCCGCCCGCTCCAGGCCGCGCCACAGCCAGACCGGCAACACATCCGGGTCGAGGCTGTCGATCAGGTTCTTCAGGGTCAGGCCCAGTTCGGTATCGCCCTCGATCACCAGGCGCCGGCGGAAGAACAGGGTGTCCGGGTCTTCCTGGCGGCTGGCCAGCAGCAGGAACTCACGCCAGTTGCCGCTGATGGTCACGTCGGCCCGGGCCCGGGCGGCGATGCGCAGGCCGTCGCGGTCGCGGGTCACGTACCAGGCCAGGCCCAGGTCGGGAATCCGCAGGCACAGCCAGCGCCGGCGCAGCAGGTCGAATTCGCCGGCGCGCAGCGGCTCGGCCAGGCAGCGGTTGAGCCCCTGCTGCAAGGCCAGGCGCTGCACGCCGAACGGCACCCGCCGCAGCCATGGCAGCAGCCGGTCGGCGCTGCGCAGCAGCCATTCCTTGCGTTTGGATTTGCCACTCAGCACAGGCCCACCTCCTCGACGCGCAACATCCCGGCCTGGCCATGCCAGTAACCGTTGCAGCCCTCGACGAACAGCGGTGGCGTCGCACCCTGGCGCACCCGCTGATAGGCCTCGATCACCTCGCCCATGCCCTGGGCCCGCGGGCTCAGGCGCAGCAGGTCGGCGCCGCAGGCCACCAGCCCGGCGTAGTCCGCCAGCAGATTGGTGACCTCCGCCGACATAGTCTGGATGCCATTGAGGGTGAACAGCGCCTGGCCTTCCTGGCTGCTCAGCGCCAGGCCGTCGGGGTACTGGATGCAGCAGAACTGGCAGTCGTCCTTGGGCCGGTCCTGGGCCCGGGCGGTAAAGCAGCGCGCGGAATACGCCAGCGGCAGATGCCCATAGGCGAAGACTTCGACCTCGGGCACGGCCTGGCCCAATTCCCGTACCTGATCCAGCACCGCGCGGATCAGCGTCGCCGAACACTCCACCGGCGGCACCCAGCGGATCATCCCGCAGGCCTGCAACTGCGCCAGGGCGTGGCCGTTGTACAGGTTGAGCGCCGGGCCACCGACGAACGGCAGCTTGCGCTCGGCGAGGAACTGCACCGCGCCCATGTCGTTGGCCTCCACCAGCAGCTCGCCGTTGTCGCACAGGCGCCGCAGGCTCGACAGCTCCGAGGCGGCTTCGATCAGGGTCAGGCTGGACAGCACGATCTGCGCCCGGCTACAGCCCTGCAGTTCGCGCCCCAGGCCCAGCCACTGGTCCAGGGACAGCGCCCGGCGTTTCGAACACACGGTTTCCCCCAGGTAAATCACATCCAGGGGCAAGGCCGACATCTCGGCATAGAAACGCCCCAATTGTTCCTTGTCCCAGTAGAACAGGACGGGGCCCAGGCTGAGCTTCATCGCGAATTCCTCATTGCCATGATCGGTGGTAGGCACCCAGGGTGGTCTGGCTGCCCTCGGACAGAGCGGCCAGCACCAGGCGCCACTGGTCCTTGACCGCAAAATTCGCGGGCGCGGCGCGATGGGCATCCAGCGCCGCGCGCCAGACCCGGGTGACCTGCTCGACATAGGCCGGGCTGCGCTGGCGGCCTTCGATCTTCACCGCCTCGACGCCAATCGCCGCCAGCTCCGGCAGCAGGTCCAGGGTGTCGAGGCTGGTGGGTTCCTCCAGGGCATGGAAGCGCCTGCCTTCGACCAGGAAGCGGCCCTTGCACAGGGTCGGGTAGCCGGCCGCTTCATTATCGCTGTAGCGGTCGATCAGCACTTCGCTGAGGCGTGCGCTCAAGCCTTCGGCGTCCTCGCTCCAGCGCACCGCCTTGGCCGGCGAGCAGACGCCGCACAGGTTCGGCGACTCGCCGGTGATGTAGGAAGACAGGTGGCAGCGCCCCTCGGCCATGATGCACAGGCTGCCAAAGGCGAACACCTCGATCGGCACCGTGCTGCTGGCCGCCACCTGGCGCACCTGGGCCAGCGACAGCACCCGCGGCAGCACCGCGCGGCGGATGTTGTAGTGCTGGGCGTAGAACGCCAGGGCGCTGGCATTGGTCGCCGAGCCCTGCACCGACAGGTGCAGGTTCAATTGCGGGTGGCGCTGGCTGGCATAGGCCAGGACCCCGGGGTCGGCGGCGATCAGCGCGTCGACCCCATGATCGGCGGCGCGGTCCACCGCCCGTTGCCAGCGCGCCCAGCCCTGGGGCTGGGGGTAGGTGTTGACCGCCACATAGAGTTTGCGTTGGTGCTGGCGAATGTGCGCGACCGCCGCGTCGAACTGCTTGTCGTCCATGTTCAGGCCGGCGAAATGCCGGGCGTTGGTGTCGTCGCGAAAGCCGACATAGACGGCATCGGCGCCTTGGCGCACCGCCGCTTTCAGCGCAGGCAGGTTGCCTGCGGGGCAGACCAGTTGCATGGGGGTTCCTCATCAAAGAACGCGCCGGGACGACGCGTATGCTGCGATCGGAAATGCGCTGCCAGTCTAGCCAGACCGGCAGCCACGGCCTTGACCGCAATCAATTGCCGTCACTGCATCAGCTCGGCGAACGACAGGAAGGGCACAGGGTCGCCCGCATGCACCTGACGCTCGCATTCCACCAGCGCCAGGCCATCGGCCCAGCAGGCGGCGCTGAGCATCGCCGAGCTTTGCTGGGGGTGCAGTTGCACGCTGGTCTGGGCATCCTCGCCGGGCACCAGGCGGGCACGCAGATACTGGCGGCGCCGGTTGCGCTGCAGCCACTCGAAACCCGCCGGCAACGCCAGGGGCCGCGGCAACACATCCGTCACGCCCTGGGCCCGCAGCAGGAACGGCCGCACCACCACCAGCGCGGTCACCAGCGCCGCTGAGGGATTGCCCGGCATGCCGATCCACGGCTTGCCGGCCACTTCGCCAAAGGCCAGGGGCTTGCCCGGCTGGATCGCCAGGCGCCAGAAATCCACGTGGCCCAGCTCTTCGATCGCCTGCTTGAGGTGGTCCTCCTCGCCGACCGAGACCCCGCCCGAGGTCAGCAGCAGGTCGCACTCCGACGAGGCCAGGCTCAAGGCGTGGCGGCTGGCCGCCAGCTCGTCGGCCATCACCCCGTAGTCGTGTACTTCCACGCCCCAACCGCGCAGCAGTGCCGACAGGCAATACCGATTGCTGTTGTAGATCTGCCCCGGTGCCAGGGGCTGGCCGGGCTCGCGCAGCTCGTCGCCGCTGCTCAGCAGGCACACGCGCAATGGCCGATAGACCTCGACCCGGGCGATCCCGGCAGCGGCCAGCAACCCCAGCTCCTGGGCGCGCAGGCGCTTGCCGGCCTTGAGCAACAGCTCGCCGCGGGCCACCTCCTCGCCCTGCCGGCGCACGTGATTGCCCACCGTCACCGGCGGCAGCCAGAGCTGCCCGTCCTCGACCCGGCAACTCTCCTGAGGCACCACCGTATCGGCCCCCGGCGGCAAGGGCGCGCCGGTGAAGATGCGCACCGCCTGCACCGCCGCCAAGGGTGTGTCCGCCGCCTGCCCGGCGGCGATCCGCCCGCCCAGGGTCAGGCAGCCACCGGCAGGCGGCAGGTCGGCGGCGCGCAAGGCGTAGCCGTCCATGGCGCTGTTGTCCCAGCCGGGCAGGTTCAGTGGCGAATGGATGTCCGCCGCCAGCACCCGGCCCAGGGCCTGCTCCAGGGCGATGTCCTGGGTCGTGGGCGGTGGTGGCACCTGGTCCAGCAGATGGGCGATGGCCTGGTCCACCGGGATCAGTTGGCCGCTGTCGCAGCCACAGCCGGTCACGGCCGCACCCCACAGGCCTCGATCTGCTGCCCTGGCGCCTGATGGGGTTGCGGCTTGAGATGGGGGGCGAAATTGCACGGGCCGGTGCGGCTGTCCAGCTGCGGGCGCAGGATCATGTTCCAGGCGGTGCGGCAGGCCCCCGGCGAGCCCGGCACGCACACCACCAGCACGCCGTTGCTGACCCCGGCCAGGGCCCGCGACTGCAGGCTGGACATGCCGATTTCCTCCACCGACACCTGGCGGAACAGCTCGCCGAAACCTTCCACATGCTTGTCCAGCAGCGGCAGCACCGCCTGGGGCGTGTTGTCCCGCGCGGTGAAGCCGGTGCCGCCGGTCATCAACACCACCTGCACCTCGGGGTCGGCGATCCACTGCGAGACACGGGCGCGGATCTGGTAGATGTCGTCCGGCACCAGGCCGCGATCGACCAGCACATGACCGGCAGCTTGCAGCAGGTCGCTGAGGGTCTGGCCCGAGGTGTCGGTGTCCAGGGTGCGCGTATCGCTGATGGTCAGCACGGCGATGTTCAGGGGGTGAAACGTGCGTTGCGCCAGATGGGCCATATCCAAGCCTTCCCGTGAATGAGATTGGCCCCAGCCTGAACCGAATCCTTGGAGGAACCTATTCCTCCAAGGAGGTACCTCGACGGGGCGACAAGCCTCAGGGCGCCAGCCGGCCGTGGCGCCAGGCGCCCTCATGCAGGCGGTAGTCGAGGCGGTCATGCAGGCGGTCGCTGCGCCCTTGCCAGAACTCCATGCGCTGCGGGCGCAGGCAGTAGCCGCCCCAGTGTTCCGGGCGCGGCACCGGCTGGCCGTCGAAGCGGCTGGTGGTGCTGGCCAGCAGGGATTCCAGTTGCAGCCGGTTGGCCAAGGGCTGGCTTTGCGGCGACGCCCAGGCACCAAGGCGACTGGCCAGGGAGCGCGAATCGAAATACACATCCGACAGCCGCGGCGCTAACCGCGAGACTAATCCTTCGATCCGCACCTGGCGCTCCAGGGTGGGCCAGAAGAAGGTCATGGCGGCCCGGGGATTGGCCGCCAGTTCCAGGCCCTTGGCGCTCTGGTAGTTGCCGAAGAAGGTAAAACCCTCGGCACTCAAGCCCTTGAGCAACAGCACCCGGCAATGGGGCTGGCCCTGCTCGTCGACCGTGGCCAGGCACATGCTGTTGGCCTCCACCGGCGCCTGCTCGGTGTCGCGGGCCTGTTGCAGCCACTGCTGGAACAGCGGCAGCGGATCGTCCGGCGCGGCTTCGTCGGACAGGCCATCGCAGCAATAGTTACGGCGCATCTGGGCCAGGGAAAGCGGCATGAGGGTGATCTCCGTTGGGGTTTGCCGCAGTCTGCGAGGCCGCGCCGGGCATGACCTTGATCGCCATCAACGGCAGTTGCCGATCGCTATCTTCTGTAGCAACTGCGCCGCCCTCTAGACACCCATGTTCCGTAGCCGCTGCCGAGCGCAGCGAGGCTGCGATCGGTCTGGGCGGCATTCCGACGCAGCAGCCGCCAATCCAGGAGACGCGGTATTCCAGGTAGATCCGGTACACAGGCTTTGCGAGGACTTCGTCCTCGATCGCAGCCTCGCAGGCTCGGCAGCGGCTACATGTGGCGCGCCAGCAGCAGCTTCTGTAGGAGCGAAGCTTGCTCGCGATGGTCGTCAACGGTGACGCGCATAACCTGACACCCCGCATCGTTCTCAGGTTCATCGCGAGCAAGCTTCGCTCCTACAGAGGCAATCGAACGTCGGCCGGCCTGCTATTTGAGCCGCAGGCGCCGGGCCAGTTTGTGCAGGTTGCTCGGGTCGACTTCCAGCAAGCGGGCGGCGCGGGCCCAGTTGTTGCGGCAGCGGCTCAGGGCCTGGTGGATCTTCTGCCGCTGGTAATCGTCGACGGCTTCGCTCAGGGGTTGGAAGGGTCCGTCGTCGGCCGCCAGTGGCGACGGTTCGAGCGGCTCCGCGCCCTTCACCGAGCTGTCGAGATCGAGCACGTCCGGCTCCAGGGTCAGGATCTGGCTGCGACTGCCGCCACGGCTGAGCTGTTTGAGCGCGGCGCGGCTGATCACATGTTCCAGTTCCCGCACATTGCCCGGCCAGGGGTAAGCCAGCAGCGCCCGTTCGGCCGCCGGCGACAGGCGCAGGCCACGCAGGCCGAGGCGGCTGCGGTTGAGCTCGAGGAAATGCCCGGCCAGCACCAGCACATCCGGGCCGCGTTCGCGCAGCGGCGGGATCGGCACCGGGTACACCGAAAGCCGGTGGTACAGGTCGGCGCGAAACAGCCCGTCGCGGATGCTGTCCGGCAGGTGGCGGTTGGTCGCGGCGATGATGCGCACATCCACATGCAGCGGCT
This sequence comes from Pseudomonas sp. T8, assembly GCF_024610635.1. NCBI lineage: Bacteria > Pseudomonadati > Pseudomonadota > Gammaproteobacteria > Pseudomonadales > Pseudomonadaceae > Pseudomonas > Pseudomonas sp. T8. Next base: position 124,266 of record NZ_CP102374.1, on the reverse strand, counting down.
TGTCCGCCCCCAGGCGCTGGATCTCGCCGTTCTGCAGGGTGCGCAGCAACTTGGCCTGCACGCTCAACGGCAGCTCGCCGACCTCGTCGAGAAACAGCGTGCCGCCGTTGGCCGCGTCGAAGCGCCCGGCACGGTCGCTGGTGGCACCGGAGAAGGCGCCCTTGACGTGGCCGAACAGCTCACTCTCGGCCAGGGACTCCGGCAGCGCCGCGCAGTTGACCTGCACCAGCGGTTTGTGGGCACGCCGCGACAGGCGATGCAGGCGGCGGGCGAACAGCTCCTTGCCAACCCCGGTCTCGCCCAGCAGCAACACCGGCAACTCGGAATCGGCGAGCACGTCCAGCTCGTTGAGCAATTGGTGCAGGACTTCGCTCTGGCCAAGGATCTCGCCCTCCTCGACCGGCCCGCGCGCATCCTGCGGCTCGCTGCGGGACAGGCGCAGGCTGCGGTTCTCCTGCTCCAGGCGGGTGACCCGCAGCGCCGCCTCGATCTGCAGGCTGCAGCGCTTGAGCTCGTCGCGGGCCTGGCGGTCGAAGGTGCCGGGGCGCAGCGCGTCGAGGGTGATCGCGCCCCAGACCCGCCCTTCCACATACAGGCTCACGCCCATGCAGTCGTGCACCGCCAGCGGCCCGTTGTCCGGGTGGTCGAGCAGCCCGTCATAGGGGTCCGGCAGGCGGCTGTCGGGCTCGAACCAGGTCGGCTCGCGGGACGCCATGATCGCCGCCAGGCGCGGGTGCTGGGCGATCACGAAACGTCGGCCGAGGGCTTCGTGCACCAGGCCGACGGTGGCCAGCGGCCGCAGGCTGTCGTCGTCCAGGCGCAGCAGGCCCACGGCCCCGGCCTTGAAGTATTCCCGCAGGGTCTGCACCAGACGCTGCAACCGCACGGCATTGGGCAACTCGACAATCAGGTCGGCCGCCAGACTTTCACGCAACATGGTAGTCATCACCCTTTCTGGTGGTTTTAACCCCTTGGTTTCGGGGTCATCCGCACCACGACAAAAAATTAATCCATTATTTTCAAAAAGTTACAGCTGGCATGGCGGCTGCAACGGCCCAGGGGAACCGTTGCCACTCCAACAAGGAAAACCTGATGAACCCGACACTGCTGGAACGACCCGCTCCTTCCCAACCAGACGCTTCGAAGCACAATCTCCTGGAGCAAAGCCTCGGCCAACTGGCCTGCGACATCCCCGGCGCCAGCCGGGTATTTCATGAGTTCAAGCTGGACTTCTGCTGCGGCGGGCAGAAAACCCTGCGCGACGCCGCCCTCGGCAAAGGCCTCGACCCGGTGCAGATCGCCGAGGCCCTGCACCTGCTGCAAGACAGCGCCGCCCGGCAGCAGGACTGGCGCGATGAACCGAGCGAGGCGCTGATCGCCCATATCCTCACCCGCTACCACGCCCGCCACCGCGAACAGCTGCCGGAACTGATCCGCCTGGCCTGCCGCGTGGAGCAGGTGCATGGCGCCCGCAGCAACTGCCCCAACGGCCTGGCCGATCACCTGCGGGACATGCAGCAGGAGCTCGAAGGCCACATGCTCAAGGAAGAACAGGTGCTGTTCCCGATGCTGCAACAAGGCCTGGGCCGCCGGGCGGCGCCGCCAATCCATGTGCTGCGCCTGGAACACGAGCAACATGGCGAGGCCCTGGAGAAGCTGCTGGTGCTGACCGACCACATCACCCCGCCCGCCGACGCCTGCAACACCTGGCGCGCGCTGTACCGCGGGCTGAGCGAATTTCGCGACGACCTGATGCAGCACATCCACCTGGAAAACAACGTGCTGTTCGTCAATGTCCTGAACGCTTGAGCCCCGCCCTTGCGTGCCAGCCCTGGGGCTGGCACGTTCATTCAGCCGTGCCAATAGAACATCGCCTTGGCCAGGACCACGATCAGCAGCATGTGCCCCAGCACGCTGCGGCGGATCCAGCAGGCGCGGCCGGCGCTCAACCGCGCGGTCTTGAGCCAGTACGCCAGCAACAGGTAATGGCCGATGATGCTCAGGGCCAGGACAATCTTCAGGCTCAACAGGCTGGCGAAACTGCTGCCCAGGGGCTGGCTCAAGGCGCCGCGATGCTGCCAGGCCAGGCCGATACCGGCGCCGTACAACAGCAGCACCACGCCATGCAGGACCTTGCGCGAACGCACCGCGATGGCCTGGTCCGCCGCCACTTGGGCGTCGCTCGCCAGTTGCCGGCGCGCCGTATGCCAGATGCACACCTCGAAGAACAGCGTGCCGATAAAAGCGATGGCGGCCAGCAAATGCGTGACCAGTAACCAGGGGTAGATCATTGCCCTTCTCCTAGCTCTGCGTTCAGGCTCAACCCGGATGCCCGTCGAGCCGCGCCCGCAGCAGCATCGGCCCGTAGCGCCAGACGTACAGGGCAAAGGCCAGGGCCCAGCACAGGCCCGCCAGCCACAACGCCGCCACCGGCAGCCAGAGCACCAGCAGCACCCGGCTGAGGCAGGCCAGGTTGAGCAGGATGAACGCCAGGGTCATGCCCGCCGGCGGCTCCAGCGCACGCCCGGTGTGGCCCAGGCTGACCCGGGCGATCATCGCCAGGATCAGCCCGGCCATGGCGCCGATGGTCAGGCCGTGCAGGGCCAGGCTGGGGTTGAGCGGCGCGCCGAAATGCCACAGCGCCATACCCAGGCAGGCCAGCGCCAGCCAGGCGTAGGCCAGGTGCAGCGACCACAGCAGCGGCACCCGCCACAGCCCGCGGTCCTGCCAGCGCCACAGCCGCAGCAGGTGCCCGGCCGCCAGCAGCAGGAACAGCGCGCCGACCCAGGTATTGGCCACCAGCGCCGGCCCGGCGGCATACAGCAGCGCCACCAAGGCCGAGCCCACCAGCAGCAGATAATCGAGCCACGGCCAGGGCGCCACGGCCGCGACCCGACCGAGGCCGCGCTGGGTGAAAAACGGAATCACCCGCCCGCCGATCAGGCTCATCATCGCCGCCACCAGCCACAGGCCGCTCAGCACGCCCTGGCGCTGCCAGCCTTCATGGCCCTGCAGCAGGCCGGCCACCGACAGGCCATCGGCCGCGGCGAGCAACAGCAGCACCAGGACAATCGGGTAATTACGTTGCTGCCGTACCTTCCACAGCATGCGGCCCATCAACCCAGCCAACGCCAGGGGAAAGCCCAGCTCCAGCACCGCCAGCAGCGGCCAGGGCGCGCTGCCCAGCCAGGCCAGGCGCGCGGCCAGCCAGAGCAGGGCCAGGGCCGCCAGCGGCTTGCCGCAGAGGCCCGGCTGGCCGGTCCAGGTCTGCACCGCGGTCAGCAGGAAGCCGGCGATGATCGCCAGGCCGAAACCGAACAGCAGTTCGTGGCGGTGCCAGCCCAGCCAGCCCCCCGCCGGTTGCCAGTCGCCCAGGGCACCCTGCAGGGCCGTCAGCCACAGCGGCACCACCAGCAGCGCCAGGACACAACCGGCGAGAAAGAACGGCCGGAAGGCCAGGCGTAACAGCGGCACGATCGCCAGCGCTGCACGACGGTCAAGTACTTGCATCAAGCCCACTCCTTTACCCAGCGGCCGACCCGGCGACGGTCGACACGCGGCGAATGAAATCCCCGGCCATCATCGGCCATTGGCGCGCCCTTGCCGTTGTCGCAAATCAAGCTTGCCCGGGATGCGGTGGGCCGTTGTGCCCGCCGTCCTTTCTGGCAGTGCAAGGGGCGTGCCCCGGGGCCCGGTCGCAGCCTCGCGCGGCCATAAGCCGGCGGGCCGGGGGTGCGGCTGGCGCGGTACCGGGGTTCGTCTTTCAATGAGCGGGTCAAATTGACCATTCGCTAGTCATTTACACCCGAAATCGCCAGGTCTTTTTGACCATGCAACCGCAGATCCCCCGCGTACAGGGGCCCTGGCGCCTGGCCCGGGTCTTGCTGAACACAGGCCACCCCCATCCCTCCCGAATTACCGGAGCCACCATGAACACCGCCGGAGCCTTCCTGAAAAAAACCCTTCAGCCACTGACGTGGTTTGTCGTCCTCGGCGCGATCCTCGCCCTCGCCAGCCGTGTCGCCCTCGGCCTTGTCTGACAGCCCTGCTCCGGCAGCTCTTGCCTGGCAGCCGCCCTCCCCTCCAAACCATTAAGGATGAATATTCATGGTGCTTCATCGCGTGCATCACCAGATCCTGCGCAGCCATCACCTGTTCGAGCCCCTCAACGAGGAACAGCTGGACGAGCTGATGGCGGCCAGCCAGTTGCTCAGCCTCGACAAGGGTGACCCGCTGTTTCGCCAGGGCGAGCCGGCCGAGGCCTTCTATTTCGTGATCGCCGGCGCGGTGAAGATCTACCGCCTGACGCCGGACGGTCAGGAGAAAGTGTTCGAGGTCATCGGCCCGCGCCAGACCTTCGCCGAGGCCATGATGCTGATGGACACGCCGGACTATGTGGCCTCGGCCGAAGCCATCGGCCCGACCCAGCTCTATCGGCTGTCCAACGACACCTACCTGCGGCTGCTGCAAAGCAACAGCCGCCTGACCTTCGCCCTGCTCGGCAAGCTCTGCGTGCGCCTGCACCAGCGGGTCAACGAGATCGAAACCCTGTCGCTGAAGAACGCCACCCACAGGGTGGTGCGGTATCTGCTGACGCAGTTGATGCAGCTGCAACCGGTGGAGCGCCAGTTCGAACTGCCGATGGCCAAGCAGCTGATCGCCGGCCACCTGGCGATCCAGCCGGAGACCTTCTCGCGGATCATCCGCCGCCTGATCGATGAAAAGATCATCAGCCAGGACGGCCGCCAGATCGTGATTCTCGACCGCCCGCGCCTGGAGCAATTCGAATGAGCGCCGGGCCGGTCTGCCTGTATTGCCAACAGTCCAACCCGCCTCGGCAAAGCGCCTGCCGTCATTGCGGCATGCCGTTGCCGGCCACCGCGGCGCACGCCGAACAACGCCGGTTGCGGCGCTTTACCGGGTTCTGCATCGGTCTGACGCTGTTCTGCGTGGCGATGTTCTTCTGGCTGCCGCGCTCCTAGCGGACGCTTTTGCCTGGAACACCGTTGCGGCCGCTACGCAGCCGATCGCAGCCTCGCTAACGCTCGACAGCGGCTACAGGTCTGGAGTCGTGCACGGTCCTGTAGCCGCTGCCGAGTTGCCCGTTTTGCGGCCGCTACGCAGCCGATCGCAGCCTCGCAGGCTCGGCAGCGGCTACAGGACCGCGCATGGCTCTGGTCTCTACGTGTAGCCGCTGTCGAGCGTTAGCGAGGCTGCGATCGAGGACGCAGTCCTCGCAAAACCTATGCGCAAGATTTACCTGAAATAACGCGTTGCCTGATTGGCATTGCGATGCAGTCCCCGCAAGGCCTGCACACCAGGTTTGCCTGGAACCTTGAACCCTTCCCCCTCGCCTGCCCTCGCCGGCGAAGGTGTCCCAGGCGCGGGCAACAGCCGAGGGTCTCTTCACTGGCGAGCCAGGCGCCTGCCGTCGAGGGGTGTTGCGCCTCAAGGCTGGGTCAGCTGTCGATACAACTGCGGCAAACGCAGCGGCAGTTGCTCGGGCTGGCGGATCAAGGTGTAGCCATTGGCGCCGAACATGTACGGCAGGTAAGCCGCCGCTTCGCGGTCGATGGTGATGCAGAACGGCGTCAGCCCCTGGCGGCGCGCTTCCAGTACCGCCTCGCGGGTGTCCTCGACGCCATAGCGGCCTTCGTAGAGGTCGAGGTCGTTGGGCTTGCCGTCGGTCAACAGCAGCAACAACTTGCGCTGGCGCTTGCAGCCCGCGAGCAGGCGCGTGGCCTGGCGGATCGCCGCGCCCATGCGCGTATAGAACCCCGGCTTGAGCCCCTGGATCCGCCCGCGGGTGTGGTCATCGTAGCGCTGGTCGAAGGCCTTGAGTTCCTGCATGCGCACCTGCTGGCGACGCAGCGAGGAAAACCCGTACAAGGCAAAGTCATCACCCAGGCCAGCCAGGGTTTCGCCGAACAGCAGCAAGCTGTCGCGGATCACCTCGATCACCCGGTGCTCGTCGTTGAGGTGGGCATCGGTGGACATCGAGACGTCAGCCAGCAGCAGGCACGCCAGGTCACGCCGGGTCTGGCGCTGCTCCATGAACAGGCCGCGCTCGGCACAGGCGCCATGGGCGCGCTCGACGTGAAAATCCAGCCAGGCCTGCATGTCCAGCTCCGACCCCTGGGGCTGCTGGCGCAACCACTGGCGGTCGTTGCGCAGCTGCTGGAACTGCCGTCGCAACAGCTGCGCCGACGGCTTCAGGCGCGACGGCAGCGGCTGCGCCTGGCAATCGCGCGGCACCAGCATCTGCAGGTTGACGAAAGCTTCCTGCAGCCGCCCCTTGCGATAGTCCCATTCCGGCAAGTGGATGCCCTCGCCCAGGGGAATGTCATCGACATCCGCCGGCGGCAGGTCGAGGTGCAGCTTGAGGCCACCGCCCTTGCGCAGGCGGGTGCGCGACAGGGTCAGCTCATCCAGGTCGGCGGCGACCCGGGCGGCGTCCGGGTCTTCGCTGTCGTCGGCCCAGCGGTCGAGGTCCACATGCTCGGTCCAGCTGAACAGATTCTCCAGGCGCAGGATCAGCAGGCCGCCGTCGCGGCTATGGTCCTCGACCCGGCTGGCGCGCTTGCGTCCGCCGGCCTGCTCGCCGGCCGTGGTCGCCAGATCCTCCGGCGAGCCCTCAAGATCGGCGGCCAGCGGGCTGGCCAGGTGCAGCGGTGGGTACAGCCATAACGGCACGGGCCAGGCCGCGCGTTCGCTGCGGGGAAATTCGGCGACACTGCCGGGCTCGCGCAGGGCCTGGCACAAGGCCCGCTCCAGCGCGGCCTCGGGGCGACTCAGCGAGGCCGGATCGGGGCGCAGTTGCAGATGCGCCTCGACCAGCCGCTGGTAGCGATCCTGCAACGCCGGGTAGCGTTGCAACAGGCGCCGGGTCCAGCGCTGATTGTCCCGGCCCCAATGGCGCATCGGCCCGGACTGCGCCGCCAGCAGGGCCAGCCAGCGATACAGCTCTTCGTTCAACGCCGCCTCGGGAAACACCGCGAGGCTGGCCGGCAGACGCAGGTTGTCGGCATCGCACCAGGCCAGGGGCAGTTGCCGGCAAGTGCCGGCGATCTGCTGCAACAGGCTGCGGCGCAACAGCAGGTCGCGCTCGCTGGCCGCCTCGACGCCGCGACCGTCGCCGCCCATGGCCCGCAACAGCAGGGCCAGGGCCCGTTGGCGCGGCGCCAGCTCAACCCGCGCCTCGGGAAAATCCACGCTGGCGCGGCGGGTGATAAAGCGGTGCCAGACACTGCCGACCCACTCTTCCAGTTCCAGGGTGAAGGCCATGGAACCTCCTTTTTTCCAGTACAGAAAAACGGTCCGCTACGTCAGCCGGACCGACCTTTTCCAGCGCTATCCAATCTTCGTAGCCGCTGCCGAGCCCGCGAGGCTGCGATCGAGGTGGGCGGCATTCCGACGTAGTCCTCGCAGAACCTGTGCACGCGATTTGCCGGAAAGACCGCATGGCCCGGTTTGCGGCCGCTGCGCTGCCGATCGCAGCCTCGCTTCGCTCGGCAGCGGCTACATAGAGATCATCGTGCGTTGTCCTGTAGCCGCTGCCGAGCCTGCGAGGCTGCGATCGAGGTGGGCGGCATTCCGACGCAGTCCTCGCAAAACCTGTGCACGCGGTTTGCCGGAAAGACCGCATGGCCCGGTTTGCGGCCGCTGCGCTGCCGATCGCAGCCTCGCTTCGCTCGACAGCGGCTACATAGAGATCGTCGTCGTGCCTGTCCTGTAGCCGCTGCCGAGCCTGCGAGGCTGCGATCGAGGACGCAGTCCTCGCAAAGCCTGCGCACGCGGTTTGCCAGAAAGACCGCATGGCCCGGTTTGCGGCCGCTGCGCGACCGATCGTAGCCTCGCTTCGCTCGGCAGCGGCTACATAGAGATCATCGTGCGTTGTCCTGTAGCCGCTGCCGAGCCTGCGAGGCTGCGATCGAGGTGGGCGGCATTCCGACGTAGTCCTCGCAAAACCTGCGCACGCGGTTTGCCTGAAAGACCGCATGGCCCGGTTTGCGGCCGCTGCGCTGCCGATCGCAGCCTCGCTGCGCTCGACAGCGGCTACAGGGATACGTTTCGCCAGCAGCGGTCGTTCATGAGGACACCACCGGGGCCGGTGCGCGCAAGGCGGCGCGGCCGCGCTGGCGGAAGCTCAGCAGGTAGCACAGCAGCCCGGCGAAGAACCCCAGCCCGCTGACCAGGCGCGCCCAGAACAGTCCACTGAGATGCTCCACCGTGGCCATGAACGGCATTGCCGTGCCGTCCTCGGCCCAGCGTTGCAGCAGCACCTGGACCACGCCGGCGGCAGTGAGCAACAGGGTGATCATCACCATCGACAGGGTCATCAGCCAGAAGCCCCAGACCTCCAGGGTCTGCGAGCGTTCGTCCGCCGCCTCGCCGAGGCCGCGCAAGCGCGGCATGGCGTAGCTGATCAGGGTCATGACGATCATCGCGTAAGCGCCGTAGAACGCCAGGTGGCCGTGGGCCGCGGTCAGTTGCGTGCCGTGGGTGTAGTAGTTGACCGGCGCCAGGGTATGCAGGAACCCCCAGACCCCGGCGCCGAAGAACGCGGTCACCGTGGTGCCCTTGGCCCACAGCGTGGCGGCGCGGTTGGGGTGCTGGCGGCGGCGGTTCTTCACCATGCTGAAGGCGAAGATCACCATGGCCAGGAACGGCAGCGGCTCCAGGGCCGAGAAGATCGAGCCGACCCACAGCCAGACCTCGGGGGCGCCGATCCAGAAGAAGTGGTGACCGGTGCCGATGATCCCGCTGATCAGCGCCATGGCGATGATCACGTAGAGCCATTTCTCCACCACTTCGCGATCCACGCCGGTGACCTTGATCAGCACGAAGGCCAGCATCGCGCCCATGATCAGCTCCCACACGCCTTCCACCCACAGGTGCACCACCCACCACCAGTAGAACTTGTCGCGGGCCAGGTTGGCCGGGTTGTAGAAGGAGAACAGGAAGAACACCGCGAGGCCGATCAGCCCGGTCATCATCACCATGCTGACGGTGGTCTTGCGGCCCTTGAGCAGGGTCATGCCGATGTTGTAGAGAAAGCCCAGGCACACCACCACGATGCCCATCTTGGTGATGGTCGGCTGCTCGAGGAACTCGCGGCCCATGGTCGGCAGCAGCTCGTTGTGGGTCAGCCGCGCCAGGCCCGCGTAGGGCACCAGCAGGTAGCCGAGGATGGTCAGCACGCCGGCGGCGGCGAACACCCAGAACAGCAGCAGCGCCAGTTTCGGGCTGTGCAGTTCACGGTCGGCCTCTTCCGGGATCAGGTAGTAGGCCGCCCCCATGAAGCCGAACAGCAGCCAGACGATCAGCAGGTTGGTGTGGACCATGCGCGCCACGTTGAAGGGAATGATCGGGAACAGGAAATCGCCGATCACGTATTGCAGGCCCATGATCAAACCGAACAGCACCTGGCCGAGGAACAGCATCAGGGCAAACACGAAGTAGGGTTTGGCCACGGCTTGCGAGGCGAATTTCAGGTGTGGATTGGCAAGACGCATCGTTCAGCCCTCCTTGTTTGGCGGCCAGCCATTGGTATTGATCTTCGAGCTCCACTTGAGGAATTCGGCGATGTCGTCGACCTCCTGCTGGCTCAGGTTGAATTGCGGCATGGCCCGGCGTCCGGGCACGCCCAGGGGTTGCATCTTCATCCAGGCCTGCAGGAAAGGCTTGAAGCCCTCCTCGCCGCCGCGGCGCTGGAACACGTTGCCCAGCTCCGGCGCGAAGTAGGCGCCCTCGCCCAGCAGGGTGTGGCAGCCGATGCAGTTGTTCTGCTCCCAGACCGTCTTGCCGCGCACCACCGCCGCGCTCAACAGCGCGTCGTTGCTGCGTACGGGAAAGGTCTGCTCCGTGTGATAGGTCAAGGCCAGGAAGATCAGGAAGAAGAACACGCTTCCCCCGAAATAGATGTTCCTGGCCATGCCTTTGGTGAAGGTTTCCGACATGCTCGCTTCCTCTTGGCTTGGCCCGGCCATTCTAGGAAGCGCGGGGGGCAAACCCGCTTGATGGCAATCAAGAAACGCCGATGGTTTTACTCGGGTATTTACAGGCTGAGGATCAGGCCCAGCAGCAAGGCCAGCGCCAACGGCCAGCCGAGCAGCAGCCAGCGCCACAGGCGCGGCCCGTGGCGCAGTTCCATGAAGCCGTCGGCGATCAGCCAGGCCTTGGCCACCGCCAGCAGCAGGATCAGCACCACCACCCCGCGCGGCGCGCCCTGCCCCAGCCAGCTGCCCAGCCATACGGTGCCGACGCTGAGACCGGCCAGGGCGACCCAACAGCTCAGCAAGAACCTGCCAGCGGACATGCGCACCTCGTCAATCCAGGACGTAGACCAGCGGGAACAGCAGCACCCAGACCAGATCGACCATATGCCAATAGAGCACCCCGGATTCGAAACCCGAAGGGTTGTCGGCGCCATACCGGCCGCGCAGGCAGCGCTGCGCCAGCCAGGCGAAAATCAGCATGCCCAGCAGCACATGGAGGAAATGAAAACCGGTGAGGATCCAGTACAGGGTGAAGAAGGTGTCGTGCTCAAGCCCGAGTCCCAGGCCCAGCAGATGCCGGTACTCGCCGAGCTTGAGCAGCAGGTAGACCGTGGCCACCAGCAAGGCCGCCAGCAGCAGCGCCGCGCCCTGGCGTGGCCGCGCCCGGCGCACCCGCTCCTGGGCCAGCGCCGCCAGCAGCCCGGCGCTGAGCAGGCTCAGGGTCATGGCCAGGCCGGTGGAACTGTCGAGCAGCTGGCGGCTTTCGGCGAACAGCTGCGGCTTGAGCTGCTGGGTCACCGCGAACGCAAGAATCAGGATGGCGAACACCGACAACTCGGCGAGGATGAAAAACCACATCGCCAGATCCCCCGGCAGATGACGCCGAGGGGCTGCCAGGGTGTCGGCAGCAGGGTCAGCCGAAGTGCACATCGACCACGTCCATCAGCGCCGCCACCGTGACAGGGTCGTCGCTCAGGGGCTCGGCCAGGCACGCCAGGCAGGCTTCGCGCGGCGGCATGCCGGCGCCGATCATGCGCGCGGTGAAAATCAGCAGCCGGGTGGACGCCACCTCCTCCAGGTCATGCTGTTCCAGGCGGCGCAGGGCCTGGCCCAGCCCGACGATCTGCCGCGCCAGGGCCGCATCCACCTGCACCTCGCGCTGGACGATGCGCTCCTCCTCGGCCGGCGGCGGATAGTCGAAGCGCATCGCCACGAAGCGCTGGCGGGTGCTGGGCTTCATGCCCTTGAGCAGGTTCTGGTAACCGGGGTTGTAGGACACCACCAGCATGAAGGACGGCGGCGCCCGCAGCACTTCGCCGGTGCGCTCCAGGAACAGCTCGCGACGGCCGTCGGCCAGGGGGTGCAGGACCACCACCGTGTCCTGCCGTGCCTCCACCACTTCGTCGAGGTAGCAGATGCCGCCTTCGCGCACCGCCCGGGTCAGCGGCCCGTCCTGCCACCAGGTGCCCTGGGCGCCGATCAGATGGCGGCCGATCAGGTCGGCGGCGCTGAGGTCGTCGTGGCAGGCCACGGTGTGCAGCGGCAGGTCCAGGCGGTGCGCCATGTGCTGGACAAACCGGGTCTTGCCGCAGCCCGTGGGGCCTTTGATCAGCACCGGCATGCCGTGCCGCCAGGCCTGTTCGAACAGCGCCTGCTCATTGTTCAAGGGTTGATAGAAGGGTTCGCAAGCCGTTCCGAAATCCATGGGCTACCTGATTCACAGCGGGGTTCGGCGACCACGCTAAGGCGCCAGGCAAGGGCGCGGCAAGCGCACCGGCGGGCAAACTTGATCGCCGTCAAGCGCACCGCGCCTGGCTGCAATCAAGGGGCTAAATCAAAGCCCGGAATCAGGCTCCACGCACGCGCAACCGCAGGCCTGCCCCGGGCTGTTCAAATCCTCCTGGAACAGCTGGCAGATGCTGTCCACCTCCAGCCGGCCGGCGGGCAGGATGCTGATAAAGCGCTCCGAGACTTCCACCAGGCCGTTCCAGCTCAGCTGTTGCAGGCGCAGCCAGGCGGACGCGAAGTACTGGCGGAAGACCAGCCCGTAGCGGCTTTCGATGGCCAGGATATCCAGCTCCAGGTCACACGCCAGGCGCTCCATGACCAGTTGCCGGACCTGGTCGCCGGCCTCGCAACGCCAGCCGCGACAGGTCGCCAGCTGGCCCAGGTCGAGCTGTTGCAGATAGTCGCCGAGCACTTCGCTGTTCTGCGTGTACAGCTCGTCGAACTGGCTGATGGCGCCCAGGCCGAAGCCCACATGGTCGCAATAACCGTGGCAGGTAAAACCCTGGCAGTTGCGGCGCAGCCGGCCGCGCTCCTGGGCCATCATCAGGTCGTCGTCGGGCCGCACGAACTGGCCCAGGCCGATGTACTGGTACCCCGCCGCCAGCAGGCGCTCGAAGCAGATCCGCCGCATCGCCTCCTTGGCCTCCTGGCTGCAGGCTGCTGCGGGGCGGTCCTGGCTCTGGCGCCGGTAGCGCAACGGCGGCTGGGCGTAGTCGAACACCTGCAGGCGGTCGGGCTCCAGCTCGATCAGGGTGCCGAGCTTCAAGGCGAGGCTCGAAGGGGTCTGCCAGACGTGGCCATAGCCCAGGTCGACATTCACCGAGCGATAACCGAAGGTCCGCGCCGCATCGATCAGCGAATGGATGGGCGCCGGGTTCTGGTAGCAGGCCACCGACAGCTGGCTGTCGCTGCCGATATCCGGCACGCCGATGCTGACCTGATTGAATCCCTGGTCGCGCAGCAGGCCCATGGTCGCCCAGTCGGTGTGGTGCAGGTCGACGTCGACGCTGTAGTCGCCACAATCGTGTTCGAGGAAGTGAAAGCGCTGGCGCAGGTGTGTCATCAAGCGTTGCAGATGGGCCGCGTCCGGGGTGCCGCCACCCAGGTGGAATTGCTCGATCCGCTGCTCCGGCCCCAGGTGGCAGCCCACCAGGTCGATCTCGCGTTCCAGCCGCCGCAGGTAGCTTTCGCCAGCGTCGGCCGAGGTGCCCGCCAGACGCGGCGCAAACTGCACGTTGAGGGACAGCGGCCGACGCTTCTGCCGGCTGCCGCGCAACGCCCGCAGCAGGTCCAGGGAACCGATGCCGCCGTGAAAGCGGCGGGTGTCGACAGGGCAGTTGGGATCGAGCACGCCTTGATCGCGTCGAACGACCGACTCGCTGCGGTGCGGCAGTAGATCAGGCATGACAGGGCTCCATGGCTGGCGGTGGAGGGCCAGTGTCCGGCGTTAACGCCCGGGGCTCCTTGATTTGCATCAAGCGTGGGGTCGGCGCCGGCCTACCAGTTCAGGTAGAACATGGCCTTGGCCAGCAGCACGATCAGCAGCATATGGCCGAACAGGCTGTGATGGATAAAGCGCGAGTAGCGGGCATTCATGCGCCCGCTCCGGAACAGCAGCATGGCCACCAGGAAATGCCCGAGCACGCTGGCGGCCAGCACAATCTTCAGCAGCAGCAAGGAGCCGAATGACGACGCCAAGGGCGCCGCGAGCACCGGCAGGTAACGCACCCAGACCATGCCCAGCCCGGCGCCGAACAGCGCCAGCAGCACCCAGGGCATCAGCTGGCGGGCACGGCCGGCGATGCCCTGTTCGAGCAGCACCATGAGCTTGGCCGGCAGTTGCTTGCGGATGTGTTCCAGGAACAGCACTTCGAAGAACACCGTGCCGATAAACACCAGCGCGGCGAACAGATGCAGGCTGAGCAGCAGCGGATAGATCATCGCTTCAGCCTCCAGTCACCGTGGGAAAGAACGCCACCTCGTCGCCGTCGTCCAGCGCCTCGTCGAGCCCGCACAGGTCCTGGTTGCGGGCACACATCAGGCTCGGCTCGTCCAGCACTCGCCAGATGCCGCAGCGGCTCGCCAGGTGCCGGCGCAAATGCTCGAGGCAGGCGAAATCGCCCTCGACCACCTCGCTCGCGCAGCCCAGGGTTTCCCGGTAGCGGGAGAAATACTGCACCTGCAGCCTCATGCCGAGGGCGCCTGGTAATCGCCACTCTTGCCCCCGGACTTGCGCAGCAGCCGCACCGACTCGATATGCATGCCACGGTCCACCGCCTTGCACATGTCATACAGCGTCAGGGCGGCGACGCTGGCGGCGGTCAACGCCTCCATCTCGACCCCGGTCTGCCCCGCCAGTTTGCAGCGCGACACGATGCGCACGCGATGCTCGTCCTCCAGGCTCAACTCGACCACCACACTGCTCAGCAGCAACGGATGACAGAGCGGGATCAGCTCGCTGGTGCGCTTGGCCGCCTGGATACCGGCGATGCGCGCCACCGCGAACACATCGCCCTTGGGATGGCCACCGCCGACGATCAACCGCGCGGTCTCGGCGCGCATATGCACCCAGGCCTCGGCCACCGCCTCGCGAAAGGTCACGTGTTTATCGGTGACATCGACCATGCGCGCACGGCCGAGGGAATCGAGGTGGGTCAGTACCGCGTCGTTCATGGACAGGAGCCTTAGTCATGGCGGCGAAAAGCGCGACGGGATCGCCCCGGCCTCGCACATCGTTGGATGGCAACGAGACTACTGCGCCGGCCCGCGGACGCGGTTGACGTCAATCAAGAAAGCCGGCATTGCCAAGACCCACCGCCAAGACTGACGTGATGATTTCCCGCGCGCGCGGGCTGCGAGTAGCATGCGCAGGCAACGCCAGCTCACCATCACTCAGGGAATAGCAATGACCAGCATCATGGACCCCACCTTGCGCGGAACCGGCAGGATCACCGGCGCGTTCTTCCACCCGGCGGGGGATATCGCCGCCGTGGTCTCGGAGTTTGCGTTGCTGGTCAATCCGCCCGCGCGGGCGGCTTATGGCGGCACCGGGTTGCGTTATCGGCTCGGCCTGTACCGGCGTGGCGAGCCGGTGCCGTTCGCCATCTTCGACGAACTGTGCCTGCCGATCAACGACCTGGGTTTCCACCCCACCCTGCCCCGCATCGTTATCGGTGCCGGCCGCTATGACGGCGGCTACCAGTTCGAAGGCGAGCTGGCCGTGTGGGACTGGCAGACCGGCCAGAGCCGCCGCCCTTTTGCCGATATTCCCGAAGTCGTGCGCTGCCGCTACGACGCCAGCGGCGAGCGGGTCGAAGCCTGGGTGCGGCCATGGAACGAAGAATGGGACGGGCTGGACGACAGCGACTGGTCGGTGATCCTCGACACGCTGTTTCTGGTGCAGATCGACGACAGTGAAGCAACGTGGACAGCCCGAACCTCAGAGGTGCTGGAACTGGACCCGGCCGCGACCGTCGCTGCCTCGGGCCTTCCGGCAGATGACCAGAGCCCAGCGGCCGTGCGCCTGGCCCAATGGCTGGGCGTGCCCGAGCTGGAATGCCGAAGCGCCATCCGCGATATCGCCTGGCTCGGTCCGGACCGGATAGGCGTCACCCATGACGATTGCCTGCTGGATATCTACAGCACGGACGGCACCCGGCTCGCCCACCATACGGGTCCTGGCTACGGCGTCGAAATCCTGCGCGGGGCCGGCGTGCAGGTGCACGGGGTGCAGGTGCAGGACGGGCCCGAGGTCTATAAACGGGATTCGTGTTTGTATGCGCTGACGGATAACGGCCTGGAGCTGGTGCAGACCTACGACGACGAATACACCTTTTGCGCATCCACCGACGGCCGCCTCCTGGGACGTCGCAATCGTCTGCGATCGCCCAATTCGAAGGCAGGCGATGTGCTGCTCGATCCGTCCGACAATAGCGTCCAACCTATGGATGCCGGCCACTACGATTGCTTCAACCACTACATCGGCATCAGCGGCGCACCCCATCTGTTCGCGCTGCAGGGCACGCCGGCCAGCTCCCATGAACACAAGTCCCTGTGCATCGTCCAGCCCGACGGCACCCTGCAAAGACTCTGGCCGCTGCTCAAGCAGGACGGCACCCGGGCCAGCCACGCCATGGAATGCCGCGGCGCTTATGTGGCGGATGCCCTGGGCGCGGGCGTGGTGATCGCCGGCCAGCACTACAACCCTTCGGTCTGCGACCCGTACCAGGGTTTCATCTACCGCCGGCACCTGGAGCGCGGCCAGGAACTGTGGCGCCACCCCACCCCGGCATCGCCCAGCGCGATCACTCACCTACCCGAAGCAGATCTGGTGGCGGCGGCTTTCCTGGATGGGACGCTGATGCTGATCGAGGCCCGGACCGGCCAACTGCGACTGAACGCCAAGGCGCGGATCGATGGCTTGCCGACCATCATCCACGCCATGGACGCCCACGCCGGGCAACTGGCGCTGGGCACCGTGGATGGCCGGATTACGGTGAAGCCGGTCGCTGATCTGCTGGGCGCTGGCGACGCCCGGGGATGGGTAGAGATCGGCTGAGTCACGCCGCTCTCCAGGCCTGCACGCCCAGGTAAAAAACCGATTCGCTGGGCGCAGCAGGCCGAGGTTTTCAGATCAGGACAGTGCTTATTCGCAGTGTCGAAAGAGCTCGCCCAAGGTGAATTGCGGCCACTGCGTAATCCAGAAATCATTTATTCGCATGCGCTTACTTTTGTGAAAACCACACTTTGACTTTTCGTTTAACCGGGAGCGCAAACAGATGAATAAATATGCAAGCAAAAGCAATCCACCCAATAAATGGATGCTCTGAAATTATCTCGGGCCGACGCCCCAAGAACAGAAAGTCATTATTCTGAAGAATATCCATGTAAGGCACGACAAAAAGGCCATTGAACACCAAACAGAAATAAAACCTGGCGTAATTCAAATCGCTGCCAGAGAGGCGCACCTTCAGAAAGTAGGCAACACCAATGCCACAAGCGGCCAAAACAGGGAAAACCCACAAGATCATTTTCCGGACTCTCGGTACACCTGCTTTCCTGTCTGGAAGTCGGTATATATTTCAAAACCCATCGCGCCCGGCCCCATGTTTTTATAAGCGCTCACATAGTCTGCTCTGACGTATCTAAACAAGCGCCAGGCATGTAACCGTGATTAGCCATACGTGACCCTCCTTTTAGTCAGCTGGCCATCCTATTGAAAGAAGTTACAGGCGTGTTGTAGGGAATTTCCGAAATTTGTGCAGTCCCCAAGTTGCCCATCGGCGATGTGCTGCTGGATGCTCCGTGAAGCCTGGCGACGCCCGGGGATGGGTGGAGATCGGCTGAGTCAGCCACACACAAAAACGCCACTCCCGGGAGTGGCGTTTTTTTATTGGCTGACCGGTTCAGAACTGCGCCTTGAGGGTCATGGTGAAGTTGCGTGGGTCGCCGTAGTAGTTGCCGAAGCTTTCGGTGCCGATGGTGGTGTAGTAGCGCTTGTCGAACAGGTTGTTGCCGTTGAGCGCCAGCGACCAGGTGTCGTCGATGCGGTAGCCGATGCGGCCGTTCCATACCGCGTAGCCGGCCTGGGTGATTTTTTCGCCATTGGCCTGCGAGACCCGGAAGTTGTCGCTTTGCGCGTTGACCCCGGCGCCGATGTTGAAGCGCTCGAACGCGCCGTCGAGGGCGTAGTCGCCCCACAGGCGCAGCACATGACGCGGCACGTAGCTGTTGAAGGCGGCGCCGTTGAGGCCGCTGTCGATGTCGTCGAGGGTCTTGGTCTGGGTGTAGGTGTAGCCGGCCAGCAGTTGCAGGCGCTCGATGACTTCGCCGCTGATCTCGGCTTCGAAGCCCTGGGCGCGGACCTTGCTGGAGTTCAGGTAGCAGTAGCCGTCCGATGATGCGCAACTGGAGTTGTAGTCGGTCTGTGCCTGGTCCTTCTGCACGGTCTGGAACAGGTTGAAGGAGCTGTTCAGGCGTCCTTCGAACCATTCGCCCTTGATCCCCAGCTCATAGCTTTCCCCCACCAGCGGCTTGAGCGCCGAGCCGCTTTGCGAGCGGTAGTTGCCCTGGGGCGTGAAGATTTCCGCGTAGCTGGCATAGGCAGTCAGGTTGTCGTTGAGGTCCAGCAACAGGCCGGCAAAGGGCGTGACCTGGCCGGTCTCGGTGCTCCTGGCGTGCTCCGAGGTGCCCGAACTGAGGAACACCGAATCGCTTTTCGAGCGATACCAACTGACCCGGCCGCCGACGACAAAGGTCAGGGGCTCCGCCAGCTTGAGGCGCAGGGTCGAATACAGGCCACGCTGTTCGGTGACGGTCTTCACCGGGCCACCGCGGGTCGAGTTCTCGATGAAGTAACTGTCGTCCGGTTTCGGGATATGCCGGTCCGGGTTGAACACGTTCTGCCGCTGCGGCAGGAAGGCCACCGAGAAGAAATCGTCCTTGTCCGCACGGCTGCCGTTGACCCCCACCACCAGCTCATGCTGCAGGCCGAACGCGTTGAACTTGCCGTCCAGGTAGGCATCGAGGCCGTAATCGACCTGGTCGTAGTCGTACATGCTGCCGAGCATGCCGGTGGTGTCGATGCCGGGCGTCACCGCGCCGGAAGCGAAGGCATATTTGATGTCCTGGGTGTTCTTGGTATAGACGCCAGCGACCTTCAGCGCCCAATCGTCGTTGAGCTGGTGCTTGAGGTCGCCGAACACCGTGGTGCGCTTGCTGCGCCAGGTGTTCCAGGACGGGTCGAGGCAGGTCGAGCGGCCGAGTTTCAGGTCGCTGCCGTCCTTGTAGCGCGGCAGGCCGCCCCAGCACGGGTTGGCGTCGACGTCTTCATAGGCGATGCCCAGGCCGAGGGTGGTGTCGGGGCTCAGGTCGAAGTCGAGCGCGCCGTAATACACCTGGTCCTTGCGACTGGCGTCGTCGATGAAGTAATGCCGGCTCTGCTCGGCCACCACCGCGCGGCCACGCAGGGTGCCGGACTCGTTGAGCGGACCGCCGGTGTCGACCTGCCCGCGGTAGTTGTCCCAGCTGCCGCCGGACAGCGTGACCTCGGTCTGCGGGGTGCCCTGGCCACGCTTGCGCACGAAGTTCACCCCGCCGGCGGTGCCGCCCGCGCCCTTCATCATCCCCGCCGCGCCGCGGAGGATTTCCACCCGGTCGTAATAGGCCATGTCGCCGCTGAAGCTGTCGGCCTGGACAT
Organism: Pseudomonas sp. T8; assembly: GCF_024610635.1. Lineage (NCBI taxonomy): Bacteria > Pseudomonadati > Pseudomonadota > Gammaproteobacteria > Pseudomonadales > Pseudomonadaceae > Pseudomonas > Pseudomonas sp. T8. Next base: position 105,282 of record NZ_CP102374.1, on the reverse strand, counting down.
ACTGGTTGCCCATGTCCAGCGGCACGCCGTCGTACTGATACTGGCCCGACATGCGAAAGCCGCGGGAGTAGAAATACTTGCCGCCCATGGTCGAGTCGTAGACGGTGATGCCCGGGGTCTTTTCCATGACCTGGTCGATGCTGTGCAGGTTCTGGTCGTCGAGCATCTTGCGGGTCATCACCGTCACCGATTGCGGGGTTTCCCGCAGCGAGTGCTCGCCCTTGCCGATGGTCACCGCCCCGGTGGTGTAGGAGCCACTGCCCTCGGTGGTCGCGCCCAGCAGCTGGCCGTTGATGTTGGTGGCGCCCAGTTCCAGTGCCGAGCCGAGCACCGGCACCGCGCGCAGCACATAGCTGCCGTTGGCCTGGGGCTCGGCGCGCAGGCCACTGCCCCGCAGAATCCGCGCGAAACCTTCGTCGACCCCGAACTGGCCCTTGAGTCCGGGCGATTGCCGGCCCTGGGTCTGGCGCGCATCAAAGGAAATCGCCGCCCCGGCGGCGCTGGAGAAACGGGTCAGCACATCCACCAGGCTGCCGGCGCCGATGTCATAGGCGCGGACCTGGCTCTGCTGCGCCGCGGCCCCTGCGGCCGGGTCGGCATTCGCCGAGCAGGCGCTGGCCATGGTGGTTGCCAACAACGCGACTTTCACTGCATTCGCCAGACGACCTGGCGCGTTCACCCGAGACATGCTCCCTCCCCCAAAACGGTCAATGACAACTCACTGAGGGATGAGCCGAACGGTGCGGCCGAAAAGTGCAGGCGCCGGAAATTTTTTTATCCAAGGGCGATTGTCAGCGCGAATCGGCCCGGGCGACCTGGACCCAGAAACGGCTGTAGCGGGTCACGCGCAGGGCAAATCCGCTCTCCAGCGCCGCCAGCGCGAGGTCGGTGTCATCGATGGGAAAGACCCCGGAGACCTTCAGGTCGCCGATGGCCGGGTCCCAACGCAGCACGCCGGGACGATAGCGCGACAGGTCGTTGAGCAGCACAGCCAAGGGACGGTCGATGGCGATGATGCTGCCCTGCTGCCAGGCGCCCACCGAGACATCGTTGCCGCGTTGCATGCCCAGGCTGCGCTCGTTGAACGCCACCCGCTTGCCGGCCTCGACGCGCATCGCCGTACCGCTGCCCGGCACACTGACCTCCACCGCCTTTTCCAGCACCGCCACCTCGCCACCGCCGGGCTGGCTGCGCACGATAAAACGCGTGCCCAGCGCCAGCACCTCGGCATGGCGGGTGACCACCTTGAACGGGCGCTGCAATGGATCAGGCGCGGTACTGACGAGGATCTCGCCCCACAGCAGCTCCAGCACCCGCTGGCGCCCATCGAAGCGCAGGTTGACCGAGGTGTCGGTGTTGAGCAGCAGGCTACTGCCGTCCGCCAGGCGGAATTCGCGGCGCTCGCCGACCCGGGTGCGGTAGTCGCACATCAGGTTCTGCGCGGCCTGGCTACGCCAGCCCAGCCAGCCCAGGGTGCCGGCACAGGTCAGCAGCAAGGCGCTGCGCAGCACCTGGCGCCGGGAACTGTTGCCGGCCTTGCTCAAGGTCGGCGCCGCCAGGGCGCCCGGCACGCTGGCCATCTGCTCGGCCACTGCGGCCATGCGTTGCCAGGCCTGGCGATTCAGCGGATCGGCCGCCAGCCAGCTGTCCCAGGCGGCGCGATCGGCGTCAGTCGCGGTGCCGGAATGCAAGCGGGCATACCAGCGCGCCGCGACACCGATGGCCTTCACTTCCTCGGCAGGCAGGCTCATGCGAGTTGCAACTGGATCTGCATCAGGCAGCAATGCTCCATGGCCTTGGCCATGTGGTTGTTCACCGTGCGCACGCTGACACCCAACTGTTCGGCGATTTGCGGATAGGTCAGGCCATTGAATTGCGACAGGATAAAGGTCTGCTTGACCCGCGGCCCCAGCCCTTGCAGCAGGCGATCGATTTCCATCAGCGCCTGGAACAGCATCGCCTGCTCCTCCGGCGATGGCTGCAAGGCTTCGGGCATGGCGGCCAGCACGTCGAGGTAGGCCTGCTCCAGAGAACGCCGGCGAAACAGGTCGATCAGCAGCCCCTTGGCAATCATCGACAGGTACGAGCGCGGCTCGCGGATATCCAGCGCGGAGCGGGCCTTGATCACCCGGACGAAGGTGTCCTGGGTCAGGTCCGCGGCATCGAAGGCATTGCCCAGGCGCTTGCGCAGCCAGCCCTGGAGCCAACCGTGGTGGTCACAATACAGATCGTTGACAGCACTGCGTAAGGACAGGTCGTTGGCGGGCATGACGATGGAATAATTCGCGACTGATAATGACTCGCATTGTCATCCGTGTTATCGCGGGTTGCAACACATTCTGCAGAAGCCTGGCGCAGCCGCAATGGCTGCGCCGCAGGCGGTATTTCTCCCCAGGCTTGCCGGAGTGCTGCACAGCCTGCCGTGGGTTCAGTTCCCCGCCTTGGCCAGAATCGACTGCAACAACACATCGGCGCCGGCCGTGGCCCAATGGGGGTGGATCGCTTCGGCTTCGTTGTGGCTGAGGCCGTCCACGCAGGGCACGAAGATCATCGCCGTGGGCGCCACGCGGTTCAGGTAGCAGGCGTCGTGCCCGGCCCCGGAGATCATCGGCCGGTGGCTGTAGCCCAGGGCTGCGCTGGCGGCGCGGACCACCTCGACGCAATCGCGGTCGAAGGCGATGGGCGCGTACTGGAAGATCTGCTTGACGCTGTGCTGCAGGCCGATCCGCTCGGCAATCTGGGCCACCGCCTCGCGCAGCTGCTGGTCCTGGCGGGCCAGCACCGCCTCGTCCGGGTGGCGGAACTCGACGCTGAAAAACACCCGCCCGGGCACCACGTTGCGCGAGTTGGGAAAGAGATTGGCCATGCCCACCGTAGCCCGGCCCTCGGCGCCCTGCTCCAGGCCCAGCTGGTTGACCGCCTCCACCACCCGGGCGAACCCGAGCACGGCATCCAGCCGATGGTCCATGGGCGTGGTCCCGGCATGGGCGCTGCGGCCCAGCAGTTCGACTTCATACCAGCGCTGGCCCTGGGCCCCGCTGACCACGCCTATGGTCAGGCCCTGGGCTTCGAGAATCGGGCCCTGCTCGATGTGCAGCTCGAACGCCGCGTGCACCGCCTGGCCGCCCACCGGATGAGTGCCGGCGTAACCGATGCGTTGCAGCGCCTCGCCGATGCTGACCCCCTCGGCATCGACTCGCGACAGGCCGTACTCCAGATCGAACACCCCGGCATACACCCCCGAGGCAATCATCGCCGGGGCGAAGCGCGAGCCTTCTTCGTTGGTCCAGTTGACCACCTCGATCGGCCGCTCGGTCTCGATCCCGAGGTCGTTGAGGGTGCGCAGCACCTCCAGCCCGGCCAGCACGCCATAGATGCCATCGAACTTGCCGCCCGCCGGCTGGGAATCGCCGTGGGAGCCGGTCAGCACCGGCGCCAGCTCATCGTTGCGCCCGGCGCGCCGGGCAAAGATATTGCCCATGGCATCGATGCGGATCGTGCACCCTGCGGCTTCAGCCCAGGCCACGAACAGATCGCGGCCGCGCCGGTCCTCATCGCTCAACGCCAACCGCGTGACCCCACCCTTGGCGGTGGCGCCGATCTGCGCCATCTCCATCAGCGAGGCCCACAGGCGCTCGCCATTGACCCGTGCCTGAAGACTCATGAGCGCGGCTCCTGGGGCTTGGCACGGTAGCGGAAATCGCAGCGCGGCGCGCCGCCCATGATGGTCTGGGTGCGGGTCAGTTCAATGTCCGGGTTGTAGCCGACGATAAACAGCTCGTCGCGGTTGCACGACAGCAGGTGGCCGATCTCGCCCAGGCCCATCTCGTGGTACATCTCGGCGTAGCGGCAGCGTTTGACGTCATAGTCGTAGTGCTCGGCGTCGCTGGCGATGATCTCGACCTTCAGCGCGTCGTCCTGCTCCCAGAGCACCTGCAGCTCGACGAAGCTCTTGAGGTCGGTGCCGTTTTCCTCCAGGGCGGCGAAATGCCGGCCGGCCTGGATCGCCGCATTGCCCACGGCCTCGCCTATCACCGCCGCGGCATGGGCCTGGCCGTGCTCGCGCACCAGGATGTCGTAGATCGGCTTGATGATTTCCGCTTCGATCCGCCGCCGGGCGAGGATGCCCAGTTCACCTTGCAGTTTGCTCATTGTGTGCCTCCATCAGCTCCACGGAACCGGGCGAGCCACAGGGCCCGCCCGATGATTGGCCTTAGCCTTATTGCGCCGGTTCGCCACCCGCCACGCTCACCGGCTGCCACTGGCCAGCCTTGACCTGGTAGACGGTGAACGATGGGTTCTTCAGGTTGCCCTGGGCATCGAAGGCGATGGTGCCGGTCACCCCCGGATAATTGCTGGCGCGCAGCACCGGCAGGTATTGCCGGGGATCGGTCGAGCCGGCTTTCTCGATCGCCGCGATCAGCACGCCGACGCCGTCATAGGCGAATGGCGCATGCAGTTCGATGCCGTGTTTGAAGCGTTGCTGGTACGCCTGCTCGAAGGCCTTGCCGCCAGGCATCTGCGCCACCGCCAGGCCCGGCTCCAGGGCAATCACGCCCTCGCCTTCGTTTTGCGCCAGTTGCAGGAAGGTCTGGCTGACAAACCCACCGGCGCCCATCAGCGGGGCCTTGATCCCCAGTTGCTTGATGCGCCGGGCCAGCGGCGCGGCCTGGGAGTCGACGCCGCCGAAGAAAATCAGGTCGGGGTTCTGGCTGCGGATATTGGTCAGCACCGCGCTGAAATCGATGGTCTTGTCGTCCACATACTCGCGCGCCACCACGCTGGCGCCACCGGCCTCGACGGCCTTGGCGAACTGGTCCGCCAGACCCTGGCCGAAGGCGGTGCGATCGTCGATCACCGCGATGCGCCGGGCCTTGAGGCTATTCAACGCATAGTCGCCGGCGACCCGGCCGCCATCGTCGTCATGGCCCATGATCCGGAAACTGCTGTCGAAACCCTGCTGGGTGTAGGCATGGCCGGTGGCGACCGGCGCCACCTGGGCGATCCCGGCGTCGTGGTAGACCCGCGCTGCGGGAATGCTGGTGCCGGTGTTCCAGTGGCCGACCACCCCGACCACCTCGGCGTCGACCAGGCGCTGGGCCACCGAGACCGCCGTGCGTGGATCGGACTGATCGTCTTCGGAGACCAGCGTGTAGGTCACCGCCTCGCCATTGATCTGCGGGTGGCGGGCGTTGGCCTGGTCGATGGCCAGTTGCGCGCCGTTTTCCAGGTCCTTGCCGATCCGCGCCGAGGGCCCGGTCAGCGGCCCGGCGAGGCCGATCAGCACCTGTTGCTCGGCCTGGGCCAGGGCACTGGCCAGGCTGCTCAGCGCCAGGCCCAGGAGTACGGCGCGTTTGAATGGAACGCAAGTTTTCATCGGTATTTCCTGTTTCAGGCAGGCCATGTCTGGCCTGTACGGGCTTGTCGGAACACGCCGGGCGTCCGGTAGCGTCAGTGGTTGATTCATTCCCCGAGGTACGCCGCGCGCACCTCGGGGTCGTCGAGCAGATCGCGCGAGGCGCCGCTCAGGCTGATGCGGCCGATGTCCATCACGTAGGCGCGATCAGTGACCTGCAAGGCCAGCCGGGCGTTCTGCTCCACCAGCAACAGGGTCATACCCTGGCGGCAGACGTCGTCGATGACCTGGAACAGCTTCTCCACCATGATCGGCGCCAGCCCCATGGACGGCTCGTCCAGCACCAGCAGGCGCGGCCGGGACAACAGCGCGCGGGCCAGGGCGAGCATCTGCTGCTCGCCGCCGGAGAGCAGCCCGGCGCACTGCTGCAAGCGTTCTTCCAGGCGTGGAAAGTGCTCGAACAACTGGCCGATCTCGCGGTTGACCTGGGCCCGGTCACGGCGCAGGAAAGCCCCGGCCTGGAGGTTCTCCAGCACCGTCATGCGGGCGAAGATGCCGCGCCCTTCCGGGACCATGGCGATGCCCTGGCGCAGCAGTTCATGGGGCGCCAGGCCCAGCACCGGACACCCGGCGAAATGGATCTGCCCCCGGGCCGCCGGCAGCAACCCGGTGAGCGCCTTGAGGCTGGAAGTCTTGCCCGCGCCGTTGGCGCCGATCAGGGTCACCCGCTCACCCTCGGCGATCCGCAGGTCCAGGGACTTGACCGCTTCGATGGCGCCGTAGCGCACCTGCAAGCCGTCGATTTTCAACAGTGGCTCAGACATCGGCGCTGGCTCCCAGGTAGGCTTGAATCACTGCCGGATGGCGACGCACCTGCTCTGGCGCGCCCTCGGCGATCACCCGGCCGTAGTCCAGCACGCTGATGCGGTCGCATACCCCCATCACCAGTTTCACGTCGTGCTCGATCAGCAACAGGCTGTGGCCATCGCCGCGGATTTTTTCCAGCAGGCCGCGCAGTTGCACTTTCTCGCTGGCGTTCATCCCCGCCGCCGGCTCGTCGAGAGCCAGCAGCAGCGGTTCGGTCGCCAGGGCGCGGGCGATTTCCAGGCGCCGCTGATGGCCGTAGGACAGGCTGTCGGCACGGTAGTCGGCGAAGCCGGCCAGGCCCACGTATTCCAGCAGGCGACAGGCCTGCTCGCGGGTCCGGGCTTCTTCCTCGCGGGCCCGGCGATGCCGGCTCAAGGCGGCCCAGAGGCCGTTGCGGGTGCGCACATGGCGCCCGACCATGACGTTCTCCAGCGCGCTCATGGCGTTGAACAGGCGGATGTTCTGGAAGGTCCGGGCGATGCCGGCCCGGGCCACCCGGTGCACCGCCGTGGGCCGATAGGCCTGGCCGTCGAGCTGGAAACTTCCGGAGTCGGCGCTGTAGAGGCCGGTCATGACATTGAAGAAGGTGGTCTTGCCGGCGCCATTGGGCCCGATCAAGCCGTAGATTTCCCCGGGCTGGATGCTCAGGCTGACATCGCTCAGCGCGGCGACGCCACCGAAGTGCTTGTTCACCCCTGCGATCCGCAGCAACGGCTGGTTCATCGCGCACCTCCCGCCGGCGCCGGCCACAGGCCCGCGGGCCGATAGAGCATGGCCAGGATCAGCGCCAGCCCGTAGAACAGCTGGCGGATGATTTCCGGGTCCAGCAGCACCTGGCCGAACAGCGCCTGCTGCAACGGGCCCATGCTCGCGCGCAGGGCTTCCGGCAGGGCCGCCAGCAGCACGCAGCCGAGGATCACCCCGGGGATATGGCCCATGCCGCCCAGCACCACCATGGCCAGCACGGCAATCGATTCGTTGAGGGTGAAGGACTCCGGCGACACGAACCCCTGGAAGGAGGCGAACAGCGCGCCGCTGATACCGCCGAAGGCAGCGCCTATGGCAAACGCCAGCAACTTCAGGCGCCGGGTATCCAGGCCCATGGCTTGCGCCGCGTCCTCGTCCTCGCGAATCGCCATCCAGGCGCGACCGATGCGCGAACGCTGGAGGCGGATACAGGCGAACAGGATCAGCAGCACCAGCGCGGCGAACAGGTAGTAGTACAGGTAGACCGACGGCAGGCGCAGGCCGAACAACTCCTGGCTGCGGCCGAGGTTGATCCCCAGCAGGTGCACCGGGTCGACCTGGGCAATGCCCTTGGGGCCGTTGGTGAGGTTCACCGGCCGGTCGAGGTTACGCAGCAGGATGCGAATGATCTCGCCAAAACCCAGGGTGACGATGGCCAGGTAGTCGCCGCGCAGGCGCAGGGTCGGCGCCCCCAGCACCAGGCCGCAGCCGGCCGCCAGCAGCGCGGCCAGGGGCAGGATCAGCCAGATCGAGGTATGCAAACCTTCCGGCAGGACCGCCGCCAGGGCCGGGAACTGCGCCAGCAGGTGCGGCGAGGACAGCAGCGCCGCGAGGTAGGCGCCCACCGCGTAGAAGGCGATAAAGCCCATGTCCAGCAGCCCGGCGTAACCGACCACGATGTTCAGCCCCAGGGCCAGCATGATGTAGAGCAGCGCGAAATCCAGGGTCCGCACCCAGGTGTTGCCGCCCGCATGGCCGACCACCCAGGGCGCCAGGACCAGGGCCAGGGTGAACAGCAGCAGGCCGAAGTGGGCGCGGGTGCTGGAAGGTGTTGCCAGTGCGGTAGTGAGTGTCATGCGCGGCTCGCCAGTCGTTCGCCAAGAATCCCCGAAGGACGCAACACCAGCACCGCGATCAGCACGATAAAGGCGAACACATCCTGATAGTTGCTACCGAACACGCCGCCGGTGGCCGTTCCCAGGTAGCCGGTGCCCAGGGCTTCGATCAGCCCCAGCAGCAGGCCGCCGAGCATCGCCCCCTTGAGGTTGCCGATGCCCCCCAGCACCGCGGCGGTGAAGGCTTTGATCCCTGGCAGGAAGCCCATGTAGAAATGCGCGCTGCCGTAGTTGCTGGCCATCATGATCCCGGCGAGCGCGGCCAGGGCGCCGCCGATGGCGAAGGTCAGCACGATGATGCGGTTGGGGTCGATGCCCATCAGGCTCGCGACCTGAGGGTTCTCGGCGACCGCGCGCATGGCCCGGCCAAAGCGGCTGCGCTCCACCAGCACCAGCAGCGCCAGCATCACCGCCAGGGCGATGCCGATGGTGGTCAGGGCGGTGGCATTGGTGACCGCGCCATGCCCGGAAGTGCCGGTCAGCACCTCGATCGGCTCCAGCGGCAGCAATTGCGGGAACATCTGCGGGTTGCGCGTCCACACCAGCATCGCGGCGGTTTGCAGCAGCAGCGACACGCCGATGCCGCTGATCAGCGGGGCCAGGCGCGGCGCATGGCGCAGGCGCCGGTAGGCGACCCGCTCGATCAGCACCGCGAGCAAGGCGCAGCAGGCCATGGCGATCAGGGTGGCCAGCAGCAGGACCGGCACCGCGGGCAATTCGGGCCAGGCGGCCTGCAACAGGCGAATCACCGACAACCCGATCAGGGCGCCAATCATCAACACGTCGCCATGGGCGAAGTTGATGATCCGCAGGATGCCGTAGACCATGGTGTAACCCAGGGCCACGAGCGCGTAGAGACTGCCCGACATCAAGCCATTGAGCAGTTGCTGGATAAAGGCATCCATGAAAACCATCAACCCCATGTACCAAGGGTCGGACCGCACCGCGCGCCGACCGGAAAGCAAGAACGCGGCACACTAGTTATTTATTCTATTTTTATCAAATATCAGAAATTCATATGGTTATGCGAAATAAAAGAAACGCTATAACCGCCACAAATACGGCAGATACGACCCTTTATTTCTCAAATATCTTGGTATTTAATTCAACACATGAATAATTTAGAACAGTTAGCCAATGACCCTCCACTGCGTGCCGTGCGCACCTTCGAAGCCTTCGCCCGCCATGGCGGGGTGAACGCCGCCGCCCGCGAGCTGGACGTCTCCCCCTCCGCGGTCAGCCATCAGTTGCACCTGCTGGAAAGCTTCCTGCAGCAGCCGTTGACCTTGCGCCAGGGCCGCAACCTGATCCTCACCGAGGAAGGCCGCGAGTATTACCGGGCGATCCGCTCGGCCTTCGCCGTGCTGCGCAGCGCCACCGAGCATGTGCGGGAAAAAAGCGCCACGCGCCAGGTCACCATCAGCCTGATCCCGCTGTTCGGCATCAACCTGTTCATTCCGCGCCTGGCGGAGTTTTTGCGGGACCATCCGGAGCTGGACATCAACGTCACTTACGCCAACCACCGCAGCTACCCCAGCGACGCGGCGGACCTGTCGATCCGCTTCGGCACCGGGCACTGGCCGGGGTATCACAGCGAGCCGCTGATTTCCGGGGCGGTCACGCCCTATTGCAGCCGCGCCTTTCTCGAACGGCACGGCCCCATCGACAGCCCCCAGGCCCTGAGCGAACTGCCGCTGCTGCACGACGAGGAACGCGGCACCTGGGGCCAGTGGCTGCAGGCCGCCGAGGTGCGCCACGCCACCGCGCTCAACGGCCTGCTGCTGGAAGACGGCCAGCTGGCCCTGACCGCCACCCTCACCGGCCTCGGCTGCTCATTGCTGCGCGAGCCGCTGGTGGCGCCCCATGTGGCCAGCGGCGAGCTGGTGAAACTGTTCGACCTGGAGGTCGACGACGGACGTCAGTATTACCTGTGCCGCCGCGCCAACAGCGAACTCTCCACCGAAGGCGTCGAGCTGTATGAGTGGATCAAGCGCAGCCTGGTGCGGGGATAAAAGCTCAGGTAAAAAACCGATTCGCCGGCCGCGGCAACCCGAGGTTTTCACGCAAGGTAGCTCCCTCGTATTCGCGGCGGAAAATCCCCCGCCCCTGCAATTCGGGAATGACCTTGGCGACGAAGTCGTCGAGGCCGCCCGGCAGCCAGGAAAACATGATGTTGAATCCGTCGCTGCCGCGGGTCTCCAGCCATTGCTGCATGTCGTCGGCGATGCTCCGCGCGGTGCCGACGAACGACAGGCCGGCGTATCCACCGAGGCGCTGGGCCAGTTGGCGGACTGTCAGCTGTTCGCGGTCGGCCAGCGCCAATACGCGCTCGCGGGCGCTCTGGCTGGCGTTGGTTTCGGGGATCGGCGGCAGGAAAGCGTCCGGATCGAACTTCGTCGCGTCGGTGCCCAGGGCGATGGACAGCGAGGCGATCGCGCTCTCGTAGTGCACCAGGCTGTCGAGGTGCGCGCGGATCCGCCGTGCTTCCTCCTGGGTATCGCCGACCACCACAAAGGCCCCGGGCAGGATCTTCAAATGCTCGGGGTCGCGGCCGACGGCGACCATGCGCCGCTTGATATCGGCATAAAACGAGCGGCCCTCCTCCAGCGTGCCCGGGGCGACAAAAATCACCTCCGCGGTTTCCGCGGCCAGCTGGCGCCCGGGCTCCGACGCGCCGGCCTGCACGATCACCGGCCAGCCCTGCACCGGGCGCGCGATGTGCAGCGGTCCGCGCACGTTCAGGTGGCGGCCGGCGTGGTCGAGGCGGTGCAGCTTGTCCGGGTCGAAATACACCCCGCTGTCGGCATCGCGAATGAAGGCGTCGTCCGCCCAGCTGTCCCAGAGCCCGGTGACCACCTCATAGAACTCCCGCGCCCGGGCATAACGCTGGTCATGGGCGAAAGCCTGCTCCAGGCCGAAGTTCAGCGCGGCATCGGGGTTGGCGGTGGTGACGATATTCCAGCCGGCGCGGCCGTTGCTCAGGTGGTCGAGGGAAGCGAAGCGCCGGGCGATATGAAACGGCTCGTCATAGGTGGTCGAAGCCGTCGCCACCAGGCCGATGTGTTCGGTGGCCTGGCTGAGGGCGGACAACAGGGTGAAGGGTTCGAACGAGGTGGCGGTATGGCTGCGTTTCAAGGCGTCGATGGGCATGTTGAGCAAGGCCAGGTGATCGGCCATGAAAAACGCATCGAAGCGCGCCCGCTCCAGGGTCTGGGCGAAACGCTTGAGGTGGGCGAAGTTGAAGTTGGCGTCGCGATAGGCGCCCGGGTAGCGCCAGGCGCCGGTGTGGATGCTGACCGGGCGCATGAAGGCACCCAGCTTGAGTTGGCGTTGGGCAGGCATGGAAAGCTCCTTGTGACAGCTCCTGGGTCAGAGGCCCCGCAGCATCGACCGGGCAAACTTGGCCTGTCCAATAATCAAAGGTGCTGGCTTATGCCGTTATGACGCGGCGCGGCCAATCCCCCACGGGGCCCGAAAACCGCCGGGCCCTTTGGACAGCGCCTTGCGCCCTGCCCGCTACGCCCTACCAGCTATAGGCAACCTTGGCGTAGTAGAACGCGCCGCTATAGCCGTAGGGCGAGAAGGTGCTGTACGCCAGGTTGCCGCCGCTGGAGGCGTAGGCGTTGACCTTCTCCGGGTATTTGTCGGTGACGTTGTCGCCGCCCAGGGTGAACAGCCAGTTCTGCAGCTTGTAGTCGACCGCCAGGTCCAGCAGCCAGGCGGCGCTGAAGGTCTGGTCGTTGACCTTGTCCGCCTGGTAGCTGGTGAACTCGCCGTAACGCACCAGATTGCTGTGCAGCGCCCAGTTGCCGTAGTTGAAGTCGTTGGCCAGGCTCAGCTTGTGCTGCGGCGTGGTGTCGCCCAAGAGGCCGATGCGCTCGCGCCGGTCGACCCGCACCAGGTTGACCCCCAGTTGATCGAGGATCGCCGGGTTGGCTTTCACATCGGTGACCTTGGTGTGGTTGTAGTTGTAGCCGAGCGTACTGTTCCAGCGGATGCCGTTGTCCAGCCGGTAGCGATAGTTGGCCACCAGGTCCACACCGTCGGTGCTGGTGTCGGTGGCGTTGGTGAAGTAGCGCGCGCTGGTGTAGTTGATGTTGCCGACGCCGTTGGCCTTGAGGTAATCGATCGCGGTGCTGTTGAGCACCAGGTTCGACGACAGCGACACCCGGTCGCGGATATCGATGTGGTACAGGTCGGCGGTGACCGTCAGGTTGTCCAGCGGTTCGAGCACCAGGCCCAGGCTGTAGTTGCGCGATTTTTCCGCCTTCAGGTCTTCCGCCCCCAGCAGCCTGGCGACCTGGCTGTCCGCGGCGAAGGTGCCGGATTCCTGAATCGTGTTGCCGATCAGTTGCGACGACGTGAAGGTGAAGTTCTGCTGCGCCAGGGACGGCGCGCGAAAACCCGTGGAAACACTGCCGCGCAAGGCCACCCGCGGGGTGAAGTCGTAGCGCGCCGAGAGCGAGCTGCTGACGTTGGAACCGAAGTCGCTGTAGTCCTCATGCCGCACCGCCGCCGACACCGCCAGCTTGTCGGTGAAGTGGGTCTCCAGGTCCAGGTACTGGGCGAAGTTGTGGCGCGACGAGCTGCCGGCGTCCGAATCGCGGAAACCGCCCAGCCCGGAACTGCCGGTCTGGTAGTAGGACTCGGGCTGCCCGGCCTCGATCTGATACCCCTGGTGCAAGTACTCGGTACCGAAAGCCACCGACACCGGGTAAGGCAGCCAGCCCAGGCTGAACTCCCGCGACAGGTCCAGGCTCAGTTGCCGCTGGTCGTTGGTCAGGGTGCCGTTGTCGAACGCGTGCGGGGTGTCCAGGCCCAGCGAGGTATTGATGGTCTTGGTCCGCAGTTCATAGGTGTTCTTGCCGTAGTTGGCCGACAGGTCGTAGTGCCAGTTGTCCAGCAGCTCGCCACGCAGGCCGAGCACCAGGCTGGTGTCTTGCAGGGTGCCGTTGATCAGCGGCAGGTAACCGTTGGGGTGCAGCACCGGGTTGTTGTTCGAGGCATTGCTGGCGCGATAGAAGGCCGCGGTTTCGCCCCGGCGCTTGCTGTAGCCGCCGAAGCCATACAGCTCGGCGGCATCGTTGAAGCTGTAGGCCGAGTTGAACTGGAACTTGCCCTCCTCGGTTTCCGGCTCGCCCTGGCGGAACACATGCTGGCCGTAGGTGGTGGAGCCGACACTGGCGGACCGGAAGTCTTTACCGGCGCGGTCGGTGTAGTCGTTGTTCGCGCCCTCGCCGGACAGGCTGACAAAGCCGTTGTCCCCCAGGGCAAAACCGCTGTTGCCGGCGACCTGGCGCTGAATGCCGTCGCCCTTCTTGTACTGGCCGTATTTAGTGGATATCGAGCCGCCGTGGTCGGCGCTCTTCAGGATGATATTGATCACCCCGGCGATGGCGTCCGAGCCATAACGCGCCGAGGCGCCATCGCGCAGCACCTCGATATGGTCGATGGCCGACAGCGGGATCGCGTTCAGGTCCGCCGGCGCCGAGCCGCGCCCCACCGCGCCGCCGAGGTTGACGAAGGCCGAGGTGTGCCGGCGCTTGCCGTTCACCAGCACCAGCACCTGGTCCGGCGACAACCCGCGCAACTGCGCCGGGCGGGTCAGCTCGGCGCCGTCCACCAGGCTCGGACGCGGGAAATTGATCGACGGGATCAGCTTGGCCAGCACCGTGGCCAGTTCGCTGGAACCGGAACTGCGCAGGCTCTCGCCGGCAATCACATCGATGGGTGACAGCGACGCGCTGGCGGTGCGCTCCTGGGCCCGGGTGCCGGTGACGATCACCGTATCCAGCCGGGCCGCGGTGTCGCTGTCTTCCGTGGCCTGCGCGGCCCCTGCGCCGCCACTCCAGAGCACGGCGCCCAGCACATTGGCCGAGACGATCGCCGTGGACAGAAGGTGTTTTGTGTAGCTCCCCATACCGCTCTCCTTGACGCCAAAACCAGGGCGAACAACGCCTGGCATGCAGACGAGCGATCCGTGCGGCGGACGGTGGCGATCATCGATTCTGTTTTAAGAATGGATCCAGTTGACCGGCCATATAATCTAAAGCGCTATCAGATAAATTTTTAAATACCGTTATCGAATAAACCAGGGCATAAGCCGAACGCATCCGCGACACTTCGTAAATAACGAACCATGGCCCAGGAATAATCGATTTTTCTTCATGGCAAGCTCCCCGCTAGCATGACCTGTCGGCTCCAGAACAAAGCCCTGACCGGGAGAACGGCATGCAGTCCCTGCACATCGGCGAACCCTGGATGTGGTTCGCCTTCATCGCCTTCGTGCTTGCCATGCTGGCCTTGGACCTGTTTGTCCTCGGCGGGCGCAAGGCGCACCGCGTATCGGTGCGCGAGGCATCGTCCTGGGTGATTGCCTGGTCCACGCTGGCGATGGTCTTCGCGGGATTGCTCTGGTGGTACCTGGAAGCCGAGTTCGGGCCTGAGATCGCACGGCACAAGACCCTGGAATTCCTTACCGGCTATCTGATCGAACAGTCGCTGTCGATCGACAACATGTTCATCTTCGTGATGATTTTCGGCTACTTTGCCGTGCCGCCGGAGTTGCAGCGCCGGGTGTTGCTGTACGGGGTGCTCGGGGCAATCGTGATGCGCGGGGCGATGATTTTCGCCGGCGTGTGGCTGGTGTCGCAGTTCGCGTGGCTGCTGTATGCGTTCGGTGTGTTCCTGATCATCACCGGGATCAAGATGCTGCTCTTCGCCCACCAGCAGCCCGACCTCGCCAGGAACCCCTTGTTACGCTGGGTACAAGGCCATCTGCGCATCACCAAAAGGTTTCATGACGAGCACTTTTTTGTGCTGCAAAACGGCCAACGCTGGGCCACGCCGATGTTCCTGGTGCTGGTGCTGATCGAGGCCAGCGACCTGATGTTCGCGGTCGACAGCATCCCGGCGATTTTCGCCATCACCACCGACCCGTTCATTGTGTTCACCTCGAACATCTTCGCGATCATGGGCCTGCGCGCCCTGTACTTCCTGCTGGCCGACATGGCCGACCGCTTCCACCTGCTCAAGTACGGCCTGGCGATCGTGCTGGTGTTCATCGGCACCAAGATGACGCTGATGCCGTGGCTGCACATGCCGGTGGAATGGTCGCTGGCCGTGGTCGGTGGAATCATCCTGGCTTCGGTGCTGCTGAGCCTGATCAAAAGTCGCAACAAAGCGTCTGACGAGGACCGGATGCGAACGCCGTAGCAACTGTGTTCCTCACGTGACTTGCACCGAATCCACCCTGCTACGCAGCCCAGGCCTGTCGATGGGTGGCAGCGAAGCGCTGGCAAGGCATAAGGCCGATCTGCGACAAGTGCTGCCGTACCCGGACCCGAGACAGCTGATGACCTGATTCGCGTCCGGTCGGGCCTGATGACGCGAAGCAGCGGCTACAGGTGGAAACCTCGTAGCCGCTGCCGAGGCTGCGGGGGATTTTAGAAGTCGAGACTGACCCCGACGTTGATGCCTTGCTGGGTGAAGTCATCGTCCTTGCGGACGTTGTAGCTGGCGCGCAGGGCCAGGTCCTGGGTGAGCTTGTGGCTGACCCCAAGGTTCAGGCGGTTCAGGTTGGTCTGCGGGGTATAGCCTTCGAGGGTGTAGTTGTTGTCCGGCAGGCTGTTGAGGGCCATGGTCAGCTTCTGGGTGTCATCCTCGTATTCCTTTTCGTGGGCGATTTCGCCGAACACCTGGGTTTGCTGGGTGATCTGATACTTGCCCTGCAGGCCGATGCCCAAGCGCCGTGAGGTGCGTTTCTGGTCATCGAAGGTCAGGGCGGTGGAGTCGCTGCCGTCCTCGGAGTAACCGTCGACCTTGGCCCGCGCGTAGTCGGCGCTGATGAACGGCGACAGGTGCCACGGGCTGCCGGCCTGCTGCGCGATGTCGTAGCCCAGGCGAGCGCTGAAGGCCAGGATGTCGCCGCTGGTGTCGCCTTTTTCCCCGCGCTCGTTGGCGCCCAGGTCGAATTTGCGCTTGAGGTTGTCGTAGTCCAGGTGCCCGGCGGTAGCCGCCGCGTCGACCCACCAGCGGTTTTGCTGGTACTGGACGAAGGCGGTGCCCAGGTAGGTGTTGAGTTTGTAGTCCGAATCGTTGCTGCCTGCTTCGAGCTTCTGCCGATAGGCGCCGGCCAGCACGCCCACTCGCCAGGCCTCATTGAGCCGGTAGCTGCCGCCGATGTTCAGGTTGAAGCCATTGCCGTCGGCACTGGCGCCGCTGCGCTGGCTGTCGAAGTCCTGGTGCTGGCCGCCTGCGGCGACAATCGCCCGCCATTGACCGACGCCCTGCCAGTTTTCCCAATCGGCCTGCCATTGGTTGCGCAGCTCATCCTGATGCGCACGCAGGGTGCCCTGGGCCATTTCCGGGAGCAGGGTTATTTCCCAGGGCGCTGCCAGCAGGGAGTACGCGTAATCGGCGATCAGCCGCTGGCCGGCTTCGGTGGGGTGGACCCCGTCGTTGTAGATCAGCTTGCTCGGGTCCGGTGTGGCGCTGTGAAGGCCGTAGCGGGCGTTTTCCGTGCAGCTTCTGCCGCTGAAGCAGGTAGCGATAAGGTTCTGGTCGGTGGCCAGGCCGAACTGCGCCGGATTGGCGAAGGTTTCCTTCAAGAGCACGGGAATATTGAGGGGAATGACTTGCGCATCGACTGTCCGTAATTGCCGCACCAACTCGCTGTTGAACTGGGCGCTGAGCTGGGAAGTGAACCCTTGCAACGGGCTGCCGTTGATTGCCGGGGTCAGGCCGATATCCGGCAGCAGCCAGACCATGATGTAACGGGCGCCAGCCTGTTGCAGGGCTTGCACGCTGTCGACCAGGCGACCGGCCGCGGCGTTGGCCTGGTCGAGGCTGGTGACGCGGCCCTGGAGGAAGTCGTTGCCGCCGCCCGACAGGTAGTACAGGGCATTCGGGTCGGCGCGCAAATGGTTGGCCACCAGATAACCCGGGCGGCTACGGCTGCCGGCGGTCGAGGTGGTGGTAATCGAATCGAGAATCTGGTCGGTGCGATAACCGCCGACCGCCCAGTTGTTGCCGTCAGGCAGGCCTTCGCTGGCGCGGGTGGCCGAGGTCGATGCGGCGAGCTGGTCCTCGGAGAACCCCAGTTTGGCGCCGAGCAATTGGGTCGAGTTGGCGGAACGGAGTTCTCCGCTGCCATCCAGGTAGACCGGCCCTGTGCGGTTGGTAGCCCGCAGGGTGGCTCCCGCGGGGCCGCCTGGGTCGGCGAATTGCCCGGCATCGCTGAGGCTGTCGCCGAAGACGATGAAGTTGGAATAGGGAGAGGCAATCGCTTGAGCGCAGGCCAACGATAAAAGCGTACTGGCGAGTGGTACGAACAACGTCTTTTTGATCATGAACAAGTCCATTCTATATGTTGTTGTAAAGAACGAGTCGGCATTACCAAAGACTTTCGCGAGGGGTTGTCACAGCCCATTGCCGGGCCTTTTGCATAGCATTTTTTTCGGTTGAATGACGATAGCGGCTCAAGGGCACGACTCGGCGATAGCGAGCCTTGTACCGTCCGCTCGGTTCCCCCTCGAAAACCTTGCCGACTCGAGCTGCCACAATGCCCGATCCCGATCTCGCGAAACATGCGGGGATGGAGATTCAGATTGTTCTGAAGGGCCCCTAGACGGTAGTCGAACCCGCCGACGAATGACGACGAATAAGCGCGCCCTCTGAATTTTCTTGTCGTACACCAGCAGGCGCTGCGGCTCGCCCTTGGCCTTGGGGGCAACCAGGACGAAGGTGGCAGCCGGCTCTGGCTCGGCCTGCGTCGCGGGCGCGAACGGGCACTGGCAGGGTCCCGGCAGGAACTGCTTTTGCCCTATGCTTGGCATCCACCCTCCCGACTGAGGACACCGAGATGCCCACCTCCGAGACTGCCCTTCTGCACAGCTGGCAGCACAACGCCCAGGCCTGGATCGAGGCCATCCGTGGCGGCGCCATCGAAAGCCGCGTCGAGGTCACCGACCAGGCGATCCTGCTGGCGGTGCTGGGCCGTCAGCCCGAACGTGTGCTCGACCTGGGTTGCGGCGAAGGCTGGCTATTGCGGGCCCTGGCTCAACGGGGCATCGAGGCGGTCGGGGTGGATGGCGATGCAACCCTGGTCGAGGCCGCGCGCGCCGCAGGCTCGGCAACGGTGCATGTGGCCAGCTATGAAGCGCTGGTGGAAGCGCAGGTGGACATCGGCCGCGACTACGAGCTGATCTGCGCCAACTTCGCCCTGCTGCACCAGGACATCATCCCGCTGCTGGCCGCCATGCACGCCCTGCTCGCCCCCGGCGGCGCGCTGGCGATCCAGACCCTGCATCCGTGGAGCGCGGCGGCCGGCGACTATCAGGATGGCTGGCGCGAAGAGACCTTCGCCGGCTTCAAGGGCCAGTGGCAGCCCATGCCGTGGTACTTCCGCACCCTGTCCAGCTGGCTGAATGCCCTGGACATGGCCGGCTTCCAGCTGGCCAGCCTGCAGGAACCGCAACACCCGCAAAGCCCGGTGCCGCAGTCGTTGCTGCTGGTGGCCGAGCGGCGTGGGTAAGAGGTTGGCGCGGCGTAGCGGTTGCAGGCCAACAGTCAGAGTCGCGAGTGCGGTAAACGGCTAGCCCCCTTATCTAGATCGGGAGAACAAATCGGCGCTCGTCTCCCGCCTTGCCGTCTTCTGCTGATGGCTCAAGCAAGAACCCGCAGCGCTCCACCACCTTGGTCGAGCCGAGATTGTCCTTGTAGACATAAGCCACCAGTTGCGTCAGGTGCCAGCGCGTCCGCGCTTGCTGGATCAGATGCCGCAGCGCCTGTGTCGCAAGCCCCTGGCCGCAAGCGCTTTGGGCAATCCGATAGCCGACTTCGGCGGAGCCCTGCGCACTATCGATGTTTTTCAGGTTGGCGCGGCCGATGATGGTTCCGCTGCAATCCTCGATCACCAAGGGGTGCCAGGTGCCAGCCGCGAAACCGGCCAGGTAGCCCTCGATATGCTCGGCGACGCCCTGCACCGAATAAAAAGCAGGGGCGCGCGCCTTGATATGGGATTCGAACCACTCACGGCTCCGGGTTTCGAAGGCCAGCAGCGCTTGCGTATCCGTACTGCGTAGCTCGCGCACTTTGAACGACTGCATACACACCTCTCCTTTTTTTCATGGGTAACTGCACGGACTTGCCCACCTGTCCGCATTCGGCCCGACTCGCCATACATCCTACTTGAGCCATTTTTTGCGTAACCACGCAGGACTCCGCCCTGCTCCAGGCCGCGTCATCTGTAGCACTGATTCGGCTACTCGTCGGCTATCGCCACTGGGGCCGTTCCTGCGGGAACTTCAGGTGACTGGCCAGGTCGATAGCAGCCCCTTCATCGGTCATGACGGGACAGTGAACACACCCCGGCCGAACAGCGCTGAAGGCCTGTTTTACGAGCGTGCCGTCGATGATCAACCGAGTCTGCCCCCTGATGCCAACCAAGCGTTTTCTGCCGGGTCTGATCCTGGCGCTCTGCGCAGTCGCGTCGCATTGTCCGGTTGCGGCCGAGCGCAAAGCCTCTCAGCAAAGTAACACCGCATCAACAACCCTGATTGAGTCCGCCTCGCAGCAGTATGCAGATGGCCAGTTGGACCAGGCCGCCGCCACGCTGGAGCGTGCCCTGCATATCCAGCCGAACAACCCCGCGACCCTGCACTACCTCGGCGTGTTGCGTCTCCAGCAGGGGCAGTATCAGCAGGCTGAAGCGCTGGCGACGCGCTCCAACATGCGGGTCGGTCGCAACCTCGCGTTACGCAATCGCAACCTCCAATTGATCCAGGCGGCGCAGAAGGCCCAGGCGTCGAATAACCCACCCAACACCGATGAGCGTCTGGTTGCCGTACAGGAGGGCCTGGAGGAAGAGGTTAAAAGGCGCCGTGCAGCAGAAACTGTCGCCGCCGAGCAGCCCACGCCGGACACTGAACGCCGCCCTGAGACACTCACCCGCGAAACGGCGGAAAGCGCAGCAAACTGGCCAACGGGTGACAGGCCAAGCCCCGAAGGGCAACTGCGAATGACGTCCGCCGAGCCAGCCTCCACCTACGACGAGATTGAGATTCCCCGTGGCCATCGGCCGCCTCCGGGTAAATGTCGAATCTGGTTTCCCGATCGCCCGCCGGGGCATCAGCCCAAGCCCGGCAAATGCAAGAAACTGCGCGATCGGGTTCCGCCCGGAGCCTACCTGGTGCGGGGTTGAGTGTCCGAGCACGCTTCTGGGCGCTCTCTGCCGATCATGCATAACACACAGGAAAACCGGGGGCGCTTCACACCTCAGCCCTCGCCTCCCAAGGCGTCAGCTTCAACCTTCTCCAGCGCCAGGGCTTCGAGCAGCACCTGCTCCAGCATGGCAAAAAAACATTTGATGTGAGCCTGCTTCAAGGCCTGTGGCCGGGTCACCAGATAGACCTCCATATCGGGAAGCTGGAGCTCCGGGAACAGCTCGATCAGGTCCTGCGCCAGCACACGCGGCAGCACGGCTACCCCCAGGCCTCGCTTCACCGCGTCCAACTGCAGGGCGAACGAGTTCACGCTGATCTGCGCGCGCTCCAGGCCGGCGGCCTTGGCCACCCGCACTTGCGGCAACATGTCCAGCGGCGGCAGCAGGCCGATATTGACTGCCGTGGCCGGCGTCACCTGTGGAAAGCGCCGCAGATAATCCGCATCGGCGAAGACCCCGTAGGCGAGCCGGCCTATGGGTCGGTAAATCAGCGACGGCTCGCCCAGGTGCGCGGTACGCACTGCAATGTCGGCCACGCCACGGACGATCTTGTGAAAGTCGGCGGCCACCAGCAACTCCACCGTGCAACGCGGGTGAAGCGCGGTGAAGCGACTCGCCGCCTCCAGCACGCACGACGCAAAGCCCTCCCCCGCACTGACCAGGACACTGCCCGACAACTCGGTGTCCAGCGCGGACAGGCCGGCAACGGTTTGCCGCCTCAAACCCGCTTCCGCCGCCAGGGCCACTTCCACCAGGGACTGGCCCCGCGAGGTCAACCAGCACCCCTCGACGCCGCGCTCGACGAGCGGCTCGCCCAGGGCGCTCTCAAGCTGGGTCAACCGGCGGGACACGGTAGACGCGGCGATCCCCAGCATCTGGCCCGCCTGCAAAAAACTGCCACGCCGCGAGACCGCCAACAGCAGGCGAAGATCGTCCCAATTCGCTTCCGACACCATGCTTCATCGCCTCCCTGATTTGCAGATTTGCAAAGCCATTATGCAGGAGTCGCTGTTTTTCGAGAGGGGGTCTCGACGGTATATCTACAGGCCCTGGAAACGAATGGAATGGACTGTATGCCGATTGGCCCCAACGACTATGCGCAACACGCCGCCAATGCCTTCAATCGCCGTGATGTGGAGGCGATGCTGGCGCTGGTGAGCGAAGACTTCACCTACCTCGATGGCGCGGGGATACAAGTGGGTCGCGAAGCCATGCGCCAACGAGAAATCGCGTTGTTCGAAGCCTTCCCCGATGCCCACGTGATCCTCAGCCCGTTCGCCGTCGGCGTCGATCGCCTGGCGCTGACGGCCATGCTCAGCGGCACCTTCGCCGCGCCCCTGGTGCTGCCGGGCCGGGTGATTCCACCCCATGGGCGCTTTATTGCCGTGTACTACGCCGCGCACTTCACCTTCAAGGACGGCTTGGCCATCCATGAAGAGGTGTTCTTCGACAGTACGGTGTTACTGCCATCAGCCGAACCGAGCGAGGGTTGAGCCATGCGTCATGCATTCGTGACTGGCGCCACCGGTCTGCTGGGCAACAACCTGGTGCGGGAATTGGTCGCGCGAGGCTGCGCGGTCAAGGCCCTGGTGCGCTCGAGGGCCAAGGGTGAACAGCAGTTCAAGAACCTGCCCGGCGTGGAGCTGGTCGTGGGCGACATGGGCGATGTCGAGGCCTTCGCCGCGGCCCTGCAAGGCTGCGATACGCTGTTTCACACCGCAGCGTTCTTTCGCGACAACTACCAGGGCGGCAGCCACTGGCAGGAACTCGAAAAGATCAATGTCATCGGTACCCAGGAGCTGATCGCCCAGGCCTACCACGCCGGTATCCGCCGCTTCATCCATACCTCCTCGATTGCCGTGCTCGACGGCGCGCCGGGAACCTCCATCGATGAAACCTGCCTGCGCGCCGACGCCAACGCCGATGACTACTACCGCAGCAAGATCCTCGCCGACCGAGCCATCCTGGCGTTCCTCGAGCCCCATCCCGAGATGCAGGCCTGCATGGTCCTGCCGGGCTGGATGTGGGGCCCCGGCGACCTCGGCCCGACCTCCTCGGGGCAGTTGGTCAACGATGTCCTGCGCGGCAAGTTGCCCGGGCTGATCCCCGGTAGTTTCTCCGTCGTCGATGCCCGCGATGTGGCCCTGGCGCAGATTGCCGCGGCCAGGCACGGGCGCAGCGGTGAACGCTATCTGGCGGCGGGCCGGCATATGACCATGGCCGAACTGGTGCCTGTGCTCGGGCGTATCGCCGGGGTCAAGACACCTACGCGCCACGTGCCGCTCCCCCTCCTCTACACCCTGGCGGCCGTGCAGGAGCTCTACGCGCGCCTGACCGGCAGGCCCATCCTGCTGAGCATGGCCACCCTGCGCCTGCTGGTACGGGAGAAGGACCGCACCCGCTTCAACCACCGCAAGAGCGAAGAAGAACTGGGCCTGACCTTCCGGGCACTGGAACTGACGATCGCCGACACCGTGGCGTGGTACCGCGACCGCAACTGGTTTAAAACCCAGCGCGCAAGACACACCCGCGTCATGGCCGAAGACTGACTTGTTGCAGATGGCGTGACCGTCGAGCCCGTGAAGCCGCTGGTCTCGCCTCGCATTGCTGCGGTTTCGTGCTGGCATCAGAGCGATGTCCCGAGCGCCCGAAACCGCACTTCGCGTACCCTCTCCACAATCGCCTCAAGGACGTAAAAGACTGTGAACAGGGAAATCATCCTGATGCGCCACGGCCAGCCAAAACTGGCCGCCACCGACAAACTGTCCGCGCTCGATATGCAGGACTGGATCGAACAATACAACCGCAGCGAAATCACCCAACAACCCGTCCCGGAGGCCAGCCTGCAACTCGCCGCAACCGCCAGGGTGATTGTCTCAAGCAACGCGCCGCGGGCCCTGACCTCTGTCCAGGCGCTTGGCCTGAAACCCGCCCTGGTCGACGCGCTTTTCGCTGAAGCGCAACTGCCCTACGGACGCTGGAAACGGCCACGGCTGTCGCCGTTTACCTGGGCATTTATCCTTCGGGTCCTGTGGTTGTGCGGTTACTCACCCAGCGTCGAATCCGTCGCCACTGCAAAGACCCGCGCCAACACCGCCGCGCAACGCCTTCAGGCCCTCGCCAGCGACGGACCGGTTCTGCTGCTCGGCCATGGCTTCATGAATCGACTGATCGCCAGACAATTGGAAGCAGAGGGATGGACTCGCCAGACACCTGATGGCGGCAGCCGCTATTGGAGTGCGACGGTGTATCGATATGGTGGGGTTTAAGAGGTGGCCGTTGGGCGGCAGAGCTGGCATCCGTGGTCCCGTGCCGCGTTCAGGAGCGCACGACGCGAAACATTCCGGCCCCTAATCAATAGCTATTTTTTCCCACAGATTTCCACATCGTCCTGGCGGGTCAACGCGGTGTCGATGCCCAGCCGATAGCGGCAGCAGTCGATGATCCAGCGCCGCTCCTGCTCGGTGAGGCGCTCGACTTTCCTGATCTCACCATCGTTGGCGTGCAGGTTGTAGAACTTCGTCTGAACCGTCGGGTGCTGCTTTATGAAGACGATCGTCTCGATATCGCCATCTTCAAGCGCCTGGTAATAGCCGACATAGAACACCGCCAGTAGTGCCAGGGCGATTGCGATCAACAGTGTTTTCATGAGCTAGTTATTAAGCGGATGCGAACGTCTCGAGCGCATACGCGAATGCTAATAACAGAATGATTGGCAGGAAACCGACACCCAACGCAAGCAGTTTAGAGTTGGCATAAATCGCGGTCATACCATGACCACTATTGATGGACGCTCGATATGTTGCTAACCCAACGACAAGAAAGAAGCCGAGGGCTCGGTATGGATATTTCGCCGATAGTTCGTTGAAGAATCCGGAAAGGTCGCCATTTGAAAGCCATAAACTGTAATCGATCCCCTTCACGAGTAAGCCCATCCATAAACCCCAGGCCGACGTTGTGACGACGAAGTACAAGAATGAGATTGGCGTGCAGCTCAAACCTAGCTTCCGGCATAGGGAGACGGCACCTGCGTGGTAGCCCCAACGCAACATTGCGATCGCATACATACTGAACATAGCGGTAGCTAACGCCGCCAATCCAATCCAACTCTGTGTACTGTGCAAATGATCCCAGATGTCACCCTGATTTACCCCAACAGCCAGTCGTTCGCTTTCTCTTTTGCCAAGCCACTGGTACATCGAAAGAGTCGTGGACTGCCAAAGCGTCGCAACAAATATCGGTAGAGTCATCAGCCCCTTCAACCTTGTGTACATGGGGCGGTCAGGTGCTTTTGAAAAGTGCAGAGGGCGTACGAACAAAGGGATAAACAACAACACCACGTAACGCAAGACGGGTAGGTCTCGAAGGTGTCGCCAAGATTTTAAGACAATAGTGCTCATGAGTGCGGCCGTGTCATTAGTGATTGAATTGATACCATATTGACATCTCAACATTACCCTGAATAGCCACTTAAGGTTGTTCTCTCTGGATGCAGCTTTCAACCACTATCGATAACTGCTTTTGGCCGATTGCAGCCTTCCCGAATAGCTGCAAACGGCTGTGGATTCAAGCCGTCAGGTACCTCTAGGAAGCAATTGACGATTCATTGGCACTAGATCAAAGGTCTATACACTTCTTGCAACAGCTCTTTGAGCTGTTTGGGGACTCTCTCCCAGCTCTCTCCCCATTCTTGCGTTTGCTTGTACGCTTTAAACGGCTTTTCTGAAGATGGCGCAGGGTAGCCGAGAAAATCTTCAACGCACTCCTCAAGAACTATAATTTTTTTCTCATTACCAACCGCTGCTTTGATTGGTTCATTAAACTTTTCTGCTCCTTCGACTCCCTTGTCTCTGTCATGAACAACAAAAAAATCCACGTTCAGCGCGGTCAGATATTTTACGAGACCAATAATGGAAGCCTTTCCTCTAGCTTTTACGATCTCGCTGCCTGAGAGCACGAGAGCTTTCATTTCTGGAGGCATTCTTCGAATGGCTTCTTTAATCACAACTTCTTCAGTGTCACCCTCTACGACCAATACCTTTCTAGTGAAAAATATCCGCGATACATGATCATCAAGCTTGATTAGCATTTTCACTTGGTCTTTATCGTTACCCTGGAGCTTCATAAACTCCTCAGACACTGAAAAAGGTAGAACCGTAGTATGGTCTCTTTCGTACTGGAAACGGTTGAGTACCTGTTTAGGCTTGCGAGACAGATCTATAAGATACGGCGAGTGAGTGGTGGCCACTATCTGAGAGCTCTGATCGGACAACTCGTAAATGAGATCACGCATCTGATTGGCGGCGCTTGGGTGTAGATAAATCTCAGGCTCTTCGAAGCCTATAATAAGACCTCTGTCATCATTTCCCGCACGCCTCTTTAGCCACTGCTGTCTAAAGCGCAGTAGTCCGAATACGGCAGCTCTTACCATGCCAGTGCCCTGATTCGCCACGCTAGTTCTAATGTTGCTTGACATCTCTATAGCAAAAGTTGGCACCAATGCATCTGGACTGGATAGATCAGCAGAAGCATAAATTCGGGACTCTGGGAATACACCACCAAGAACCGTGTTCAATTCAGTCATCATTTTGCCGAATTCAGAATTGGCGTCGCCTGGGTCAAGCTCTTTTGCGAGCAAACTTAAACATTGTTGAGCGTCTTTGTAGTTGGCGGAAGACTCGCGAACATCTTTGAATAGCTCATTCAATATTTTATGAAGCACACCATTTTTCTGATCAATTTCATGTGAACCGGCGTCGGCTGGAATGATGAGCACAGAGGGAAGCTTGGCTAGAACAACGCTGCCGATACCGCCTGGGTTGAGAGCCCACTCTTCCTCGTCGGTGGTTGCCCACAGTTCATCTATTAATTCCAGCTTGTCCTTTTCTCCAGCTGCAATCTTTTTATCCAAAGAAGGAAATAATTCCGAAATTATTTTTTGATCAGCACCAGCAGTCAGAAGATCAACTGGTTTTTGAGCATCTGCAAACTCTGGCCTCAACAGCCGCTTGAAGGTTTTTAACTCAATTTTTACATCTTCGAGCACTTTGTATGTTTTACGGTAGAAAATGCTTTTCCCGGTTTCCCCTGTTTCTTTAGGATCGTAGGCAAAAATTCGCCCTTTAAAGCCCCGCCAACTAGACGCCACCTCAGGAACGTTCCTAAATTCAGCCTCTAAAACAACCGTGTCACACGTAATTTTTGTTTCGCCAGTCTCTTCGTCAAGTTCAGAACAGAAACAGTCAATATCCATTCTTTTGTTATTCGACAGCAGCCATCCGATAGCTTTTAGTACGGAGCTTTTTCCCGCATTATTGGCTCCGATCAAAAAAGTAGCATTACCAAACTCAACTTCAGCAGAGTGCAAACGTTTGAAACCTTTGATTGAAAGCCTATGAAGTCGCATAAATTCCTTCCTTAAACAATTTATGAGCTAGCTTAGGTATTTCTGTGTGGCGGTTGAGATTGGAAAATCTGCTGGCATTGATAGCCAAGTAATGGCAACGATAGACCACAGTTCTAATGACGTCGAAAATTAGGAACCGCGGACATTCAATCGAGGGTGTAATCAAATGCCCGCAAGCCCCAGCCCCTCCTGCTCACCCCCTCCCCCACAAGCCCGCAACTGCGCAATATCCCGCTTCGGCGCCAAGCCAAACAGCCGGCTGTACTCACGACTGAACTGCGACGGGCTTTCATAGCCGACCTTGAAGGCGGCACTCGATACGTCCAGGTGTTCGTTCATCATCAGGCGTTTGGCTTCGGTCAGCCGTAGCCATTTCTGGTATTCCAACGGGCTCATAACGGTGAGTTGGCGGAAGTGGTGGTGAAAGGTGGGTGTGCTCATTTGCACCCGGGCCGCGAGCTCGTCGACGCGCAGTTGCGCGGTGTAATTCAGTTTCAGCCAGTCGATGGCCTTGGCGATGCGGTGGCCCCGGCCGTCGACGGAGGCGATCTGCCGCAGCCGCGCCGACTGGTCGCTCATCAGCAGGCGGTAGTGGATCTCGCGCTGGATCAGCGGGGCTAGCACCGGAAAGAAGTGCGAGCGTAGCCTACCTTCAGGCACTCACTCTCCGCCAACCATCGAGCAGAATAGGCTCGTACCCAAACACATTTGCCGAACGTCCCCACCAGAACAATTTCGCTCAGAGAAAGCTTGAACACGCTCCCCCTCACACCACATGGACATTTAGAGCAGAAGCACTTCCCCTATTTCTGAATCCATCATGACCTCTCTACCTGCGCAGACTTGCCTTTGGGATATCTAGAGCTACCCTCACACAATCAACAGGTCATGCACAGAGGGATTTGTCGCCATGGCGCTCATCTACCTTACTGTTTTATACGTTTTGTGGATGTCGCATAGCAGCCCAGTGATGCGCTATCTCTTCAGAACTTCATTCTCCCAGTTTTCTGGGAGTTTATACGGCAGTATTGCTATAAGCACAACAGCGCTTTTAGGTTGCCTCCAATTAGTAAACAAAACTCAAAGGAGTTCACTATGAGCACAAGAGTCCGTGTCGCATCGTTTAATGTGGAGAACCTCTTTAATCGCTATGCAATTCTCGACAAGCCTTGGGAGGGACGAAATTACGAAAAAATGATTCAGGCAGTCGGCTTAGTATCTTTGGCTGGTCGCGATGGCAGCTTAGTTGATTATGCAACAACTCACACTCAACGAAACAACACCGCAGAAGTTATTCTCGAGGCCGAGCCAGATGTCTTGCTACTCTGCGAAGTAGAGAACATTCATACACTGAGGATCTTTAACCATGACTACCTCAGCGACTACTTCGATCAAATAGTATTAATTGACGGAAATGACCCCAGAGGGATAGATGTTGGCTTATTGGTGAGAAAGGGGTTCTCAGGAAAAATTGACAGCATTCGCACACATGTTAACGAGTTAAAATCTGGCGCAACCGGCTCAGTTACCTGGGGTTCAAGACCAAACTTCGGTTACTTGGCCAACAATGCTCTATTTTCAAGGGACTGCTTGGAGGTTGACGTAACTATTGGAGATCACACCTTATGTTTTTTGGGTAATCATTTCAAAGCACAGGATGGAAAAACTGAATCTGACGAACGCCGTAAAGCACAGGCCGATAGGGTTTTTCAGATTTTTTCTGAAGCGAAGAGAAATCGCTTTCCCATTGTTTTAGGTGATCTGAACGCTGATATCGATAGAGGAACTGCTGCCGGAGATTCACTACTTGGCCTTGTAAAAGGGTTTGGTGTAGTTGATGCATTTTCGACCGAAAGTGACCGCTGGACTCACTTTTATGACTATGGTTCTGACGTTAGCCGCCTTGACTATATTCTTGTTGATGACAGGTTAGCTTTAGGGGATAGGAAGATTATCCGAAAAGGTTTGTCCAAACGTTGCAAGCAATACACCGGACCAAGATATCCAACAGTTAGCTTCCAGCATACTGAAGCCAGTGATCATTGCCTCATCTCCGTCGATATTGATTTTTGACTTATAAGCCACTATCGAGGAAATTCATTTATGTCATTTAAAAAGAGAGTCACCACTACTTTTCCAAGAAGGCCGACCGCTGTTATTTTATCGCTTACCGGCTTTATATTTTCTCTGCAACCTGCGCACGGTGACATAGCATGCACGCCAATTGCTGGCGCTTACTACGCTGGGCCTTATAAAGGAGTGGACAACAACCTCAGCAGCGAGGATATGTATCAAGATATTTATTGCGCAAATCGATTTAAATCAGAAAAATATGTTAATGGCTTTATTACAATCTACGGAAGCTCTCGCATTATAGAGAACAACAACCAGACCGACAAGAAAATCAAAGAGGAAAACGACAAGCTTTACAAAGAAATAAAAGAACTTTCCTTCAAATGGACAAAACTATACTCATCAATCTATCCGATTATGACTGGCGCAGGCCCGGGACTCATGGAAGCTGGTAGCCGAGGAGCTCACGAGGCTGGAGGTCCCAGCATAGGTTACACAACCTACTACGGAAAATCGCGGGATGGTGATCCGAAGAAGGCTTTTCAAACATATGATGACCCTGCAACTTCAACAGACGAACAAAGGCGTATAATTACGGATGGATTGATCTTCTCAAGTGTCGCAATCAGAGAATACTCAATGATCCTTCACTCTGCTGCAATTATTATCGCACCGGGTGGAACTGGTACTGAGTGGGAAACATTTCAAATCCTCGAATCAATAAAAAGCGACCAACTAAAACCCGTACCTATCTATTTGGTTGGCGACAAAAATACGCACTGGAAAAGCTTTTATGACCGTTTGGAGGACATGATCTCTCGTGGAACATTTAGACGCCACGAAGCTTATGCAAACTTTGTTCATGTCGATAATCCGCTTGACGTACTCGCGCTACTGGAGAAAAAATTGAATGTCAAATGATCAAACTTACGACATCAATCTTGGCTATCCTCTAAAGAGCAGAAATGGGGCAGATTTGTTGTTACCTTGACTGAGAGTACTTACACAGTAGTGTTAGAACCAGGACTAGTTAGAGTCAGCACCTAATGCGCTTACAACCGAAGCAAACATCTTACCCGCCCACCTGCCCCCGCAACTGCGCAATATCCCGCTTAGGCGCCAAGCCAAACAGCCGGCTGTACTCGCGGCTGAACTGCGACGGGCTTTCATAGCCGACCTTGAAGGCGGCACTCGATACGTCCAGGTGTTCGTTCATCATCAGGCGCTTGGCTTCGGTCAGCCGTAGCCATTTCTGGTATTGCAACGGGCTCATGGCGGTGAGTTGGCGGAAGTGGTGGTGGAAGGTGGGTGTGCTCATCTGCACGCGGGACGCGAGTTCGTCGACGCGC
The DNA here is from genome assembly GCF_024610635.1 of Pseudomonas sp. T8. Taxonomy (NCBI): domain Bacteria; kingdom Pseudomonadati; phylum Pseudomonadota; class Gammaproteobacteria; order Pseudomonadales; family Pseudomonadaceae; genus Pseudomonas; species Pseudomonas sp. T8. The sequence goes on along the minus strand of NZ_CP102374.1, from coordinate 75,146 downwards.
AGTTGCGCGGTGTAATTCAGTTTCAGCCAGTCGATGGCCCTGGCGATGCGATGGCCCTGGCCGTCGACGGAGGCGATCTGCCGCAGCCGCGCCGACTGGTCGCTCATCAGCAGGCGGTAGTGGATCTCGCGCTGGATCAACGGGGCCAGCACCGGGATGGCTTCGGGCTCGTCCAGCAGCTGCAGCAGGCGCACGAACGAGGTGAGCATGGCCGGGGTCGCGGTGCCGATGCCCACGCCCTTGCCTGTGCTTCGATCGCGAGGTTGCAGCAGCCCACCCTGGGCGGCCAGTTCCGCCAGCATGCGCGGGTCGAGCGTGAAGCCCAGCCCCAGGCAGGGTTGTTCCAGGCTGGCCGCCGTCACTTCGGAATTGGCCGGCAGGTCCAGTGAGGTAACGAGAAAGCGCGAGGTGTCGTACGGGTAGGCTTCGCCGCCGACCCACAGCTGTTTTGCCCCTTGGGCGACGAGAATGATGCTCGGCTCGACCATGCACACGGAGGGCGGCGCAGGGATGTCTCGGCGAAAGAAACCCAGGCCGGGGATCGCTGTCGAGTAGTCTCCCGAGTGTTTGATCCGGGCGCCAATGAGGCGCGCGAGGGTTTCCTGGGGCGTCTGGGCGCGGCTGTCGTGTTGGTGTGTCATGTCGGTGTGTACCCTCCTCGCCAGACGTTAACCCGGCCCTTGCGAGCGTCCTACCGAAAAAAGCAAAGTCCAGAGAATCGGGCAAGAATTCCAGCGTAATGCACTACAGGCCACTTGGGCCTGGCCGGGAAAATGACCATCCAACGTAACGCTGGATGGAGTGTGCAATGTTAGTCAACGCCTATGGCGCCCATGCGGGCGACCAACCTCTTCAACCCCTGCAGATCACCCGCCGCGCCCCCGGCGCCCATGACGTGCAGATCGACATCGCCTTCTGCGGCATCTGCCACTCGGACCTGCACCAGGTACGCGCCGAGTGGCAAGGCACGCAATTTCCCTGCGTGCCCGGCCACGAGATCGTCGGCCGGGTCGCGGCGGTCGGCGTCCATGTGCACGGTTTCCGCCCGGGCGACCTGGTCGGCATCGGCTGCATCGTCGACAGCTGCAAGCACTGCGCCGACTGCGAGGACGGCCTGGAGAACTACTGCGACGGCATGATCGGCACCTATAACTTCCCGACCCCGGACGCCCCGGGCTGGACCCTGGGCGGCTACTCGCAACAGATCGTGGTTCACGAGCGCTACGTGTTGCGCATCCGCCACCCCGAGGAGCAACTGGCCGCCGTCGCGCCACTGCTGTGCGCGGGCATCACCACCTATTCGCCGCTGCGCCACTGGAACGTCGGCCCCGGCAAGAAGGTCGGCGTGGTCGGCATCGGTGGCCTGGGCCATATGGGCATCAAGCTGGCCCACGCGCTGGGCGCGCATGTGGTGGCCTTCACCACCTCCGACGCCAAGCGCGAGGCCGCCCTGCAACTGGGCGCCGACGAAGTGGTGGTGTCGCGCAATGCCGAGGAAATGGCCGCCCACGCCAAGAGCTTCGACCTGATCCTCAACACCGTGGCCGCGCCCCACGATCTCGACGCGCTCCTGGTACTGCTCAAGCGCGACGGCACCATGACCCTGGTGGGCGCCCCGGCGACTCCCCATGACTCGCCCAATGTGTTCAACCTGATCATGAAGCGCCGGACCCTCGCCGGCTCGATGATCGGCGGCATTGCCGAGACCCAGGAGATGCTCGACTTCTGCGCCGAGCACGGCATCGTCGCCGACATCGAACTGGTGCGCGCGGACCAGATCAACGAGTCCTACGAACGCATGCTCAAGGGCGACGTCAAGTACCGCTTCGTCATCGACAACGCCACCCTGGCGGGCTGAGCGCGGCAATCGCCTGATCCCGAGCCACCTTAAGCGGTCCGGCGGGTGCCCAGGTTGGGCACCCTTTTGCTTCGCGGTACCGGTTCCGGTGCCGCGTTTTCCCCCGGTCTCGACTGGACCTCCTCCAGCGCCGGGGCGGCTGACAGGCAAGGCTGTCAGTCGTCATTCACGCACCTGCCGTGCGCCCACTTATAAACAGAAGCACCCGCAAGACCCGGCCCACAAGGTTGTCGGTCAGCACGGGTGCTTCCAGCCACACAGGAAACCTGTCTCCATGACCGCTACCTTCCACGCCGAATCGCCCGAGGGCCGGCACACCTGGGGCGCCGTGCTGGCCATGGCCCTCGCCGCCTTTGCCCTGGTGGCCTCCGAGTTCATGCCGGTCAGCCTGCTGACGCCTATCGCCGCGGATCTGCAGGTCAGCGAGGGGCAAGCCGGCCAGGGCATTGCCGTCTCCGGCCTGTTTGCCCTGTTCACCAGCCTGCTGATCGCCTCGGTGGCGGCCCGGGTCGACCGCAAGCGGCTGTTGTTGTCCCTGACCCTGCTGATGATCGTCTCCGGAACCCTGGTGGCGTTCGCCCCGGACTACCTGAGTTTCATGGCCGGCCGCGCGCTGATCGGCGTGGCGATCGGCGGCTTCTGGTCGCTGTCGGCGGCCACCACCCTGCGCCTGGTGCCGCAGAACCAGGTGCCGCGCGCCCTGGCCATCGTCAACGGCGGCAATGCCCTGGCGACCGTGATCGCCGCGCCCCTGGGCAGCTTCCTCGGCTCGCTGATCGGCTGGCGCGGGGCGTTCTTCTGCGTGGTGCCAGTGGCCGCTCTCGCCGCCCTCTGGCTGCTGGTCAGCCTGCCACCGCTGAAAGCGCAGCCTGCCGCCGGCACCGGCAATGTCTTCAGCCTGATGAAAAGAATCCCGGTGGCCCTGGGCATGCTGGCGGTCAGCCTGTTTTTCATGGGCCAGTTCATGCTGTTCACCTACCTGCGGCCCTTCCTGGAAACGGTCACCCAGGTCCAGGTGTCGACCCTGTCGCTGATGCTGCTGGTAATCGGCGTCGCCGGCCTGGCCGGCACCTTCCTGATCGAAGCCTTCCTGAAAAACGCGCTGTATCGCACGCTGATCATCATCCCGCTGATGATGGCGGCGATCGCCATGGCCCTGGTGGCGTTTGGCGCTTCGGTGTCGGTCACCAGCGTCCTGCTGGGCCTCTGGGGGTTGGTGGCGACTGCCGCTCCGGTCGCCTGGTGGACCTGGCTGACCCGCGCGCTGCCGGACGATGCGGAAGCCGGCGGCGGCTTGATGGTGGCGATCATCCAGCTGGCGATAACCGCGGGCGCCACGGTGGGCGGCCTGGCCTTCGACCTGAGCGGTTATCAGGCGACCTTCGAACTGAGCGCGGCAGTGCTGGTGGTGGCCGCCGGGCTGGCGGCATTGGCGGCCCGCGCCGCCACGCGCGTGCCTTTCCGGGCATCGAACGTGGCGGCGTGAGCGCTGGTGGGCGTTCAACAAACCGACAGGACAGGGCTGGGTATGCGCCGGGCATTCGCCCTGCTCTCAGGCAAGTGGAAGCTGGAAATCATGTGGTTGCTCAATCAGCGGGTCTACCGCTTCGGCGAGTTGCGAAAAGCCATTAGCGGCATCACCCAGCACATGCTGACCGCGCAACTTCTCGAGCTGGAAAAGGGCGGGCTGGTGTCGCGCACGGTCTTCGCCGAAGTGCCGCCACGGGTCGAATACGAGATCACCGCCAAGGCCCGCGCGCTGGGCCCGACGATGGAGGCGCTGGCCATCTGGTGGAGCGAATATGGCGACAGCGTGCCGGCAAAACCCAAGCCGCGCGGACGCCAGGCCAAGCAGGTTTAAACCCGGCCGACCGGGCCATGCAGCGCTTGCCGGAAGGCGATAACGATTGAATCCATGTCATTTACAGGCGCCAAAAAGCAATATGATCGCCCCTCAAGAAATCGAAGACACTGAGTCTCTTGAGTCACAATTGCCGAGCGTTTGAGATGGGCAGGCTTTGCTTCGCTTCAAATGTTATCGAGAGCATTGAGTGTTGCAGTGGCACCGCCGGGGTTTGCCCTCGATCCAGACTAATTCATACAACAAGGCCACATGGAAAGTGAAAGTACTATTCATCGCTTCGCTAGGAATTCTAGCGCTCGCTCAAACACCACTGTCCTTCGCGGACAATGCCAACGGGAAAAAACTCTACTCGCAGAGATGTGCCGTGTGCCACGGAGCCGAGATCAAGGGAACCGGACCCTTGGCCAATAAAAGCACCCCGCCAACACCCGACCTTACGACATCCGCTTTCAAGAAACGGCTCAATGATTACCCGGGCGTTATTGTGTCATCGATCATACTTCGCCCAAATGGAGACCTGATTCCAAGAACCCTGCAAGAGAACGGTGTAAAGATACCGCCGCACGCTTGGAGCATTAAGGATCTGCGCGACCTGCATCAATACATGACGGGGGTTATTTCAAAAAATCGATGATCTTGAGATGAGATGTGGGCACAGAAATCCAAGAGCCATTTCAGGGTTGGTTACAAGCCAATTATTCAGCGAAGAGCTACAGCTACGGAGCAGTGCATGAACGACAAAGAAGCAGCCGTTCTGATTCAAGTCTATGTCACAGATGATGACGGCCCTTTTTTTGAAGAGCTGCCTGCTCGCAAGATCGATCAGGATATTTACGAGTTGCTCTCTTCTCCTGGTGTCGCGCTGAACCTGGCACGGGGAGATATTGTTTCAATCAAAGACAGAGAAGCACCTGCCGTCGTCTTGAAACGAGGCGGGAATTTCTGCATCCAGATCTATGCGGACGCTATTCCTCAAGAAGAAATAGCCTGGCTGGAAAACGCCGTGGCCTGCGAGTTGGGTGGAACACTGGACGGGGTATTTGAGGGAAACCTGTCATTGGCGATTCCGGCGCGCAACGGGATGGAGAAGATCAACGATGTCTTTAACAGGTTTCGAGATAGATCAGCGACTCAGTGGTACTACTCCAACATCTATAAAAACCTGGATGATGACGAGGATGAGACACTTTTATATTGGTGGCTCGAACGCTGATGGACGCTGACGTCCGCGGTCATTTCACCAGGCGCTTTTCCTTCGAAGGCCGGTAGCCGAAATACGAGCTGTAGCACTTGCTGAAATGGCTCGGCGACACGAAGCCGCAAGCCACCAGCACCTCGACCTGGGACAGCTCGGTGTGCTGCAGCAATCGGCGCGCTTCGGTGATGCGCAGCTCCAGGTAATAGCGCTGTGGCGTGGTGCCCAGTTGCTCCTTGAACAGGCGCTCGATCTGCCGCCGGGAACGCCCGGCGTACTCCGCCAGTTGCTCCATTTGCAGCGGCTCCTCGAGGTTGGCGTCCATCAGATTGACCACCTCGCGCAAGGGCGCGCTCAACGAGATGTGCAGGGTCGGTTTGATGCGCCGGTAGCGGGACTCCTCGAACGACAGAATGTCCTCGATACCCTCGACCAGCGCCTTGCCGTGCAGCCCCTTGATCCACTCCAGGGCCATATGGAAGGCGCCGGCGGGACTGGAGGCGGTGAGCCGGTCACGGTCCACCACAAAGGCCTCGCTGGTGACATGGGTGACCTTGGAAATCTCCGCCAGCGCGGGGCGGTGTTCCGGGTGGATCGCGCAGCGATAGCCCTCCAGCAGCCCCGCGACGCCGAGGAACCACGCCCCGTTCCACAGCCCGGCCAGGGTGATGCCCAGATCGGCGGCGGCCTTCAGCAGGCTGACCAGCTCGGGATCGGCCTTGAGCTCCGTGCGGTAGCCACCGCAGATCACCAGCAGGTCCAGCTCCTTGAGCGCCTGAGCGCTCAGGCGCGCATCGGGACGGATCACCAGCCCGAGGTCGCTGGTGACTTCACCGTCCTGCAAGCCAAAGGTGCGCGGCGAGAACAAGGCAGGACGCAGCAGGTTGGCGGTGACGATGGTATCCAGGGCCTGGGTGAAGGCCGGCAACGAGAAGTGTTCGAGCAGCAGGAAACCCGCCCGGGTAGTGGCCGCGGGCGCTACCCGCGTTTCTTCCAGGTAACGCAGGTTCTTGCCCTTCATGCCGCCACTGAAATCCCGTCGCTCAACCGCCATACGCCCTCGCCTCTTCACTTAACGAACGCAGATTCAGTGTATGTCGAATCCTGGCATCCAAAAAAAATCCTGCTCGCGCCAGCCACCATCGCTCGGGCGAACCGGTGCCGTAGGCTATAGAAAAAACTCGCGGGCCAGAAGCCGGTTCAGTTGAATGCAAGGGGCGTGGATTGCAACCAGGGAAAACAGACATTCAGCGCAGCGGTCCGCTGTGGCGTCACTTGGATGCTCGGGTCATAGGTGAAGGTGGTCCGAATGACCATGCGCCAAAGGACTCTTGCGCAAGATGGCGACCTCGGCAGCGATGGCAAAGCGCTTCCGGGGGATGTCCAGTGCCGTGGCCACGGCACTGGCGATATTGCGGCCCTCAGGGGGCCACGCCCCTCACAGGCCAGGCTCGGCGCGCAGGATCGAAGGCTCCTCGCCGCGATACAGCGCCTCGACCTTGGCGGCCCGCCACTGCAGCACCGCGCGCTGGTTGATCGAGCCCTTGTCGGTGATCTCCCCACGGTCGATGGAGGCCGGTTCGTCGAGCAGCGCGATCCATTCCAGGCGGCTGGCGTTGCCGCTGGCCTCGCGGTTGAGGCGTTGCAGCCAATCGCCGAACCAACGCCGCACCGGCGCACTGACCAGGACCTCGGCATCGCTGGCATTCGCGGGCAAGCCGGCCAGCCGCCGGCATTCGTACAGCCGCGGAAACACCAGCGCCCCCAGGCACTCGCGGTCCGGCGCGGTCACCACCAGGTCCTGCACATAGGGCGAGCCTTCGAGCACCGCGCGATTGCGCAACGGGCCGACGCTGACGAACACCCCGGAGCCGAGCTTGAAGTCCTCGGCGATGCGCCCGTCGAACATCAGGCCCAGTTGCGGGTCGGCGGCGTCGACCAGTTTCAGCGCATCACCGGAGCAGTAGAAACCCTGTTCGTCGAAGGCTTCGGCGGTCTGCTGCGGCGCGCGCCAGTAGCCCGGCATGATGTGCGGCCCGCGAAAACGCCCTTCCAGCTTGCCGTCCACCGGCACCAGGCGCACCTCGCAACCCGGGGCTGGCAGGCCGATATAACCGGCCATGGACAAGGGCCCGGTGGTGAAGGTGCAGGACGGCGACGCCTCGGTCATGCCGAGCCCGGCCATCATGCGGATGCGTTCGCCGCAATGGGCTTCGGCCACCTGGTCGAGGCGGTCCCAGACCCTCTGGGACAGGCCGGCCGCGGCGAAAAAGAACAGCTTCATGCGCGAGAAAAAACGCTCGCGCAACTCGCCGTCCTGCTCCAGGGCGTTGACCAGCTCTTCCCAGCCCTTGGGCACCGTCAGGTAGGCGGTGGGGGCGATTTCCTTGAGGTTGCGCAGGGTCTCGGCAAAGCCCTGGGCCGTCGGCTTGCCGTCGTCCAGGTAAAAGGTGCCGCCGTTGTAGAGCACGATGCCGAGGTTGTGGCTGCCGCCGAAGGTGTGGTTCCACGGCAACCAGTCCACCAGCACCGGAGGCTCCTCGCCGAACACCGGGAAGGTCTGCAACAGCATCTGCTGGTTGGCGCAGAGCATGCGCTGGGTGGTGACCACCGCCTTGGGCAGCTTGGTCGAACCCGAGGTGAAGAGAAACTTGGCGATGCTGTCCGGGCCGGTGGCGGCGAACGCCGCTTCGGCTTCGGCGTCACCGGGGTGTTGCAACAGGCTGGCAAAGTCGCGCTGCGGCCGGCCCGCCACGGCGCCACGCACCACGATCAGCGGCGTGTCATCCGGCAGCACGGCATCGATCGCCCGCTGGAAAGCCGAGCCATCGCTGACGAATACCAGCCCGGGCCGCATCAGGTCGCAGACATGCCGCAGCTTGGCGAAATCCTGGGACAACAGCGAATAGGCCGGCGACACCGGGCAATAGGGAATCCCGGCGTACATCGCCCCCAGGGCCAGTTGCAGGTGTTCGATATCGTTGCCGGAAAGCAGCACCAGCGGCCTCTCGGCCGACAGGCCATACCCCAGCAGGCTCTGGGCGATGGCGCGCACGCTGGCCAGCATCTCGGCGTAACTCACCCGGCGCCAGTCGCCGCCGTCCTGGCGTGCGGCGACAAAGGTCTGCTGCGGGCGCACCCAGGCCCAATGCACCAGGCGGTCCAGCAGGCGCCCCGGCAGCTCGGCCAGGGGCTCCAGGGAACGCATCCGCAGGATGCCCTGCTCTTCGCTGACCTCCACCGCGGGATGGGCGATGGCCACCTGGCGATAAGGCGGCGCGCCGGCCGCGTTCGGCGCTGGCGATCTGAATTCGGAATTCACGTGTTTGTCCTCCATCAAGGCTCATCGCCGGCAAGTTCGACCGGGGACCTGGCAGCCAGGGGCTGGGGCCTTGTGATTGTTGGGTCCGGGGGCCGGAGTTCAGATCGGGTAGTGCCGGGGACCGTTCTGCAGGGTAATCCAGCGCAACTGGGTGAACTGCTCGATGGCCGCCTTGCCGCCAAAGCTGCCGTAGCCGCTGGCCTTGACCCCGCCAAACGGCATCTGCGCCTCGTCGTGCACGGTCGGGCCATTGATATGGCAGATGCCCGACTCGAGCCGTTGCGCCAGGGCCAGGGCGCGCCCGGTGTCGCGGCTGAAGATCGCCGCCGACAGGCCGAACTCGGAGTCGTTGGCCAGCCGCAGCAGCGCTTCGTCGCCCTCGCCGCGCAGCACCACCGCCACCGGCCCGAAGGACTCCTCGCGGTACAGGCGCATGGCCTCGGTGACGTCGTCGAGCAAGGTCGGCTGCAGAATGCTGCCCGCCAATTGGCCACCGGCGACCAGGGTCGCGCCCTTGCCCAGGGCATCGTCGATCAGCCCCTTGATGCGCGTGCCGGCACTGGCGTCCACCAGTGAACCGAGCACCGAGTCCGCAGCCTCCGGGTTGCCCGCCGGCAAGCTGGCGATCTTCGCCGCCAGCCTGGCGACAAAGTCCTCGGCCACCCGCGCATCGACAATCAGGCGCTCGGTGGACATGCAGATCTGCCCCTGGTTGAAGTAGGCGCCAAAGGCCGCGGCCTGCACCGCGGCATCCAGGTCGGCATCCTCCAGCACCAGCAGCGGCGCCTTGCCGCCCAGCTCCAGCAGGGCCGGCTTGAGGTGCCGCGCCGAAAGCTCGCCGACAATGCGCCCGACCCGGGTCGAGCCGGTGAAATTGACCCGGCGCACCGCCGGATTGGCGATCAACCGCTCGACAATGGCCGGGGCATCCTCGGGCGCGTTGCTGATGACGTTGACCACCCCGTCACCGAGGCCGGCCTCCTGCAACACCTGGCCGATCAGCCGATGCACCGCCGGGCTCAGCTCGGACGCCTTGAGCACCACGGTGTTGCCGCAGGCCAGCGGCATGGCGATGGCGCGAGTGGCGAGGATCACCGGGGCGTTCCACGGCGCGATGCCCAGCACCACGCCGCACGGCTGGCGCAGGGCCATGGCGAAGCTGCCGGGCACGTCGGAGGGGATGACCTCGCCATTGATCTGGGTGGTCATGGACGCGGCTTCGCGCAGGATATTCGCCGCCAGTTGCACGTTGAAGCCGTACCAGTTGGCCATGGCCCCGGTCTCGCCGGCCACGGCGATGAACTCCGCGCTACGGGCCTGCAATTGCCCGGCTGCGCGCAGCAGGCGGCTGCGCCGCTCATTGGGCGCCAGCGCCGCCCAGGCCGGGAATGCCGCCTGGGCCGCGGCCACGGCGGCGTCCGCGTCATCCAGGGTGGCGGCGGCGACGCGCGAGACGACGGCGCCGGTCACCGGATTACGCCGTTCGAAGGTTCGACCGTCGCGGGCGGGGCACGACTGGCCGCCGATCAGCAGGGGCACGTCCAGCATGGTGATTCCTCTTTATTGTCTTTATCGGGAATGCATTGGAGCGGTTCACGCCAGCACCTGGGCGCTGCGTCGAACAGCAGGCGGACGCTGCCGCCCGCCGGGTTTGCATCAGCGCTTGTAAGCCTGCAGGCCGGGCTTGATGCTCTTGTCGTCGAGGAACTGCTTCATGCCCTGCTCGCGGCCGCCTTCGGTGTCCAGCAGGCGCGACTGGTCGAGCTTGGCGTACAGGTAATCCTCGTTCTGCTCCCAGGTCAGCTCGCGGCAGCGCTTGAAGCCGTGCTTGGCGGCCCGCAGCACCACCGGGTTCTTCTCCAGCAGGTTGCGCGCCAGCTCGACAGTGGTTTCGCGCAGTTGCGCAAGCGGCACGCTCTCGTTGACCAGGCCCATCTCGGCGGCTTTCTGCCCGCCGAAGGTCTTGCCGGTCATGATGTAGTACAGCGCCTGGCGATGGCCCACGGTGTCGGCCATGGCCTTGCTCACCAGGTTGCCCGGCGGGATGCCCCAGTTGATTTCCGAGAGGCCGAAGGTCGCTTCATCGGCGCAGATCGCCAGGTCGCAGGCCACCAATGGGCTGAAGCCGCCGCCGAAGCACCAGCCGTTGACCATGGCGATGGTCGGCTTGGCGTACATGCGCAGCAGCTTCCATTGCCATTGCGAGGCCTCGCGGCGGATCTTTTCCTGGAGGATCTCCGGGCCGGCGTCCACTTCGCGAAAGTATTCCTTGAGGTCCATGCCCGCGGTCCAGGCTTCGCCCGCGCCGGTCAACACCAGCACGCCGGCGGCCGGATCCTGCTCCAGCGTCTCCAGCACCTCGACCATCTCGCGGTTCAGGGTCGGGCTCATGGCGTTGCGTTTTTCCGGACGGTTGAGGATGACCCAGGCAATTCCCTCTTCGATCTCGACCTTGACGGTTGTCCAGCGACCTTCGTAGTTGCTCATGGCGATTGCTCTCTTTGTTCTTGACTTGAGATGGGCAAAAACTAAACCGGCAAATTAGTTATGTCAATTAACTATTAATAAAATTAACCAAACTTTCACAGACGCCCGGAGCGTTTCAAGGCCAAAACATCGGCCATCGGTCATGGCTATCCCCGCTTAATCCCGGCAAACTAGATAGCCTTCTTAACTGCCAGCCCGAGGATTTCCCCTGCAATGGCCAAGTCTTCCAACAAGATAGCCACCGCCGCCGAGGCCCCCGTCGCCGACAGCGAAACCCAGGCGCCCCTGGACTCCGCCCTGGACGACCTGATCGGTTACGCCATGCGCCGGGCGCAGCTGAAACTGTTCCAGAACCTGATTAGCCGCCTGTCGAGCCATGACCTGCGGCCGGCGCAGTTCTCGGCCCTGGTGATCATCGAGCAGCATCCCGGGCTGATGCAGGCCGACCTGGCCCGGGCGCTGGCCATCGAGCCACCGCAGGTGGTGCCGTTGCTGAACAAGCTGGAAGAACGGGCGCTGGCGGTGCGGGTGCGCTGCAAACCGGACAAGCGCTCCTACGGGATCTTCCTCAGCAAGACCGGCGAGACCCTGCTCAAGGAACTGAAGCTGATCGCCGCCGAGAGCGACCAGGACGCCATCGCCGCCCTCGACGCCCAGGAACGCGAAGAACTGCTCAGGCTGCTGAAAAAGGTCTACCAGCAGTAGCCGCCAGCCTGCGATCCCTGTAGCCGCTGCCGCAGGCTGCGATCGGCGGCGCAGCCGTCGCAACCCGGCGAACGCCTTTATCCAGGCAGATCACGGAGGCAGGTTTTGCGGCAACTGCGTTGCCGATCGCAGCCTCGCGGGCTCGGCAGCGGCTACCCCGACACCGCGATCCCTGTAGCCGCTGCCGCAGGCTGCGATCGACGGCGCAGCCGTCGCAACCCGGCGAACGCCTTTATTCAGGCAGATCGCGGAGGCAGGTTTTGCGGCAACTGCGTTGCCGATCGCAGCCTCGCGGGCTCGGCAGCGGCTACCCCGACACCGCGATCCCTGTAGCCGCTGCCGCAGGCTGCGATCGACGGCGCAGCCGTCGCAACCCGGCGAACGCCTTTATTCAGGCAGATCGCGGAGGCAGGTTTTGCGGCAACTACGTTGCCGATCGCAGCCTCGCAGGCTCGGCAGCGGCTACAGGGTCAGGAGCTGCGGCTCGCGGCGTCACCAGATCGGCAGTGTGTAGAGCACCAGGAAGCGGGTCTGGTTTTCATCGCGGAACGCCGCGCCGGCGGGGAAATCGTTGCGGTAGATCGACTTGCGCGCCAGCAGCCCGAGGTTCTTCAGCGGCCCGCTCTGGATCACGTACCCCAGCTCCATCTGGAACTCCCGCTCCTTGCGGTCCTCGGCATTCAGCGCCGCCAGTTCGATATGGTCGCCGCGCACGTAGCGCAGGCGGCTCTTCAGCCCGGGCAGCCCGGCGGCGGCGAAATCGTAGTCGTAGATGGCCTGCCAGATCCGTTCCCGGGCATTGAGAAAATCGGAACTCATGGTCAGTTCGCTCATGCCCATCAATTCGGTGCCCGACAGGTAAGGCGTCGCCGTGTCGCCGCTGGCGTGCATGTAGCCCAGGCTCAATCGATGCCCGCCCCAGCGATAGGCGAACAGCGCCGAGAGGTTGCGGTTGTCCACCTTGCCGGCCTTGGCGCTGCCGTCTTCGCGGCTGAAGAAACTGCGCAGGTCGCTGCTCAGCACCCCGTCCCCGAGCTTGAGGTTATGCAGCAGGGCCAGGGTGTCCTGCTGGTAGAGGTCCGCCACTTCGGCGTGGTAGGCGCGCAGGCTGAGGTCCGGATTGACCTGGTAATCGCCCCCCAGGTAAGCCATGTGCGACGAGGTGGCCGCGCCGTTGAAGCGCCGGTTCGGCGAGGCGATGCTCAGCGCCTGGTAGTCGGTGGAATCGCGCTTGTTGATGCGGTCGATATAGCCGGTGTTGAGGGTCAGGCCGTCGATGTCCTTGGAGCTGAGGGTGGTGCCGCGAAAGGTCTGCGGCAGCAGCCGCGACGGGCTGGCAAAGGCGAACGGCAGGAAGATCGACACATCGCCGGTCTTCACGCTGGTCTGGGCCAGGCGCAGCTTGGCGGTCATCGCCAGGCGCGAGTATTCGTCCGCCGCGCGCTTGTCGCTGGCCGACACCGGCAGCAGTTCGGTGCCGCTGCGGTCCGGCGCCGAGTCGAGCTTGATCCCCAGCAGCCCGCGGGCGTCCAGGCCGAAGCCGACGGTCCCCGGGGTAAAGCCCGACTCCAGGTTCAGGATCGCTCCCTGGGCCCATTCCCGGGCCGCGGTTTTCGCGCCGCCGTCCTTGTAGTCGCGGTCGAGGTAGTAATTGCGCAGGGTCAGGGTGCCGTGGCTGTCGTCGATAAAGCCCGCGGCCTGCGCCGGAGCAGCCACCACGCCCAGCCCCGAGAGGGCCAGGCAGCACAGGCGAACAGGTAGGGCCAGCGGCGCCGCAAGGGCGTTGCGTGAGAGGTTCGGCATGTTCGAGTCCACTTATTGTTGTTGTTTTGCGGAACGGGATCGCCCGGCCATGGCAGGCGTCCACGGCCAGAGAATGGAAACAGCCAAGGGCTGGCGTCAATCCACAGTGACCGATAATCGAACATTAATATTCTTATCTATTTTCTAGATAACACCAGATAAAACCAACAAGTCATTGATTTACATAAAACTAAATCAATCTTTTAGGCCAATCCGCTCACCCTTCAATTTTTAGTTATCTTTGTTAATCTTAATTTCGCCTGCCAGCGCTTGAGCGAACAGGCGCGTTCCGCTGCGTCCGCCCCCAACAAAAACAACAATGAGGTTTGCCATGGACACTCCATCGCGTCGCACGACGCTGACCATCGCCCTGTGTTTTATCGTTGCCCTGATCGAAGGCTTCGACCTGCAAGCCGCCGGCACCGCCGCCGCGGGCCTGCGCCAGAGCTTCGCCCTGGACCCGAAAATGCTGGGCTGGGTGTTCAGCGCCGGGATCGTCGGCCTGCTGCCCGGGGCCTTCTTCGGCGGCTGGATCGCCGATCGCATCGGCCGCAAGAAAATCCTCATCGGCGCCGTGCTGCTGTTCGGCCTGTTCTCCCTCGCCACCGCCTATGTCGGCAGTCTGTCGGGCCTGCTGCTGGCGCGCTTCATGACCGGCCTGGGCCTGGGCGCCGCCCTGCCCAACCTGATCGCCCTGTGCGCCGAGGCCGCGGGCGAGCAACGCCGTGGCACCGCCATCAGCATCATGTACGCCGGGGTGCCGATGGGTGGCGCCCTGGCGGCGCTGGTGGCCATGCTGTTCACCGACCATTGGCAGGCGACCTTTATCGTCGGCGGCCTGGCGCCGCTGCTGGTGGTGCCGCTGATGCTCCTGCTGCTGCCCGAGTCCAGCGCCTTTCGCCAGCAACAAGGCAACCCCGGCCTGACCCGCCTCTCCACCGGCCAGGCGCTGTTCGGCGAAGGCCGGGCGCGCACCACCCTGGCCTTGTGGCTGAGCTATTTCTTCACCCTGACGGTGATGTACATGCTGCTCAACTGGCTGCCGTCGTTGCTGCTGGAGCAAGGCTTCAGCAAACCCCAGGCCGGGCTGGTGCAGATGCTGTTCAACCTCGGCGGCGCCCTCGGTTCGCTGCTCGGCGGCCTGCTGCTGGATCGCTGCAACGGCATCAAGGTGGTGCTGTTCGTCTACGCCGGGTTGCTCGCGGCGCTGGCCGGGGTCGGCCTGTCGGCGGGCCTGCTGCCCATGGCCTGCGCCGGGTTCGCCGCGGGGCTGTTCGTGATGGCCGCGCAACTGGTGCTGTACGCCCTGGCCCCACCCTCGTACCCGACCCTGGTGCGCGCCACCGGCGTCGGTGCCGCAGTGGCCATCGGCCGCCTGGGATCGGTGGCCGGCCCCCTCGCCGCCGGACAGATCCTCGCGGCCGGCGCCGGCACCAGCGGGGTCTTGCTGGCGACCTCGCCGGGGCTGGTGATCGCCGCCTTGAGCATCCTCAGCGTGATCGCCCGCCCGGCGTCGCGGGTCGAACCCGGGCTGGCTGCGGCGAGCTCGGCCGCACCCAAACCCTGACGTACACTCACACGCCAGCCTGGACGACTGCCGTTGCAGCTCGGTTATCCAGGCTGACGCACGCTAAAGGTTGCCGTCAAAAATGAGCAATGAAAGAGCTATGCGGCCATCGTAGCGGGACCAGTGGGCACGGTGAATACTCTTGTAACGCCCTTGGGACAAGGCTTGGCGCTTCCTTGGTGACCCCTGGCGGCCAATCCAGAGGCGCGCATGTCCGCGATAAGGCCCCCACGGGGGAGCCTGGGCACATATGCGTATTGATGTGGTCATTCAGTTTTTTTGCAGATTCTCGAAGGGGGGGTGGTAAATCTTCACCCACATTGAGAATTGTCCTAAAGCCCCTGAGTACCCTCCCACTGTAGGTTGTTCGGTCTACTTATCATGGGATGATTGCTGTATGGCCGCAGGGAGCTGGAAAGGTCACCATTGCAAAGTGTGCTATGACCAAGCAATGAAAGAGAAAGCAAGGCTCGAAAAGCTTTTGCACGATAAACGCAGACGAGCCATCAAAGAGCCGCCGCCTCCTAAAGACCCCGAACCGATTCCCCGAAAGACACCTCCGCCACTGCTCAAAGGCTGTGTCTTTGCCAAGTCCTGCACATTGCCCAATGGGGTGATAAACCACAGCAACCCAGGCGGCTTCGTACCTGTCGAGTCGCTGAAGCAGTACGGCACCTATGCGGTGATGGGCACCGGTCCAGTGATATCCGCAAGCGGAACTCTACTGCAATGGATTGGTGGCTCAGGCAGTGCTTCTACCCTCTTGGCCCGTCTTGGCGGTACTTTGGCGCTGGCCGGTCCCACAGCTGTTGGCTTCGCTGCGTTACTGCTGCCTAACGATACTTCGACTGACAGCGCCTTCTATACGTCCGAGCAGTACGCGCAGTTGAGCCAAGGGAACACCCGCGTACGAGTCAACGTAAAACACCTGCCAGATAGCTCTGTGAGTGTGTACGGGTTCTATACCGGGACAAAGACGGAGTGGCAGCAGGTGCGTGTGATCGAAGCGAAGGCACGCAGCAATCAACTGGTAGCTGACATTGGGAATGGCATAGAGGTCATATGGACTCCGGCGGCTGACCCAAATGCTGTATTGGGCATTCCCGCACTGGAAGGCGCCTCGTTGAGACCTGGGGTCTGGGTGTACCCGCCGACCGAGCAGGCCGATAAGATACTGGTCAACCCGAAGCATCCCCCCGACTACCAAGACGCAATCATCTGGTTCCCCAGCACGGGCATCCAACCGATTTATATTGCGCTCAGCGTGCTGGGTGGCCGCTACCATCCTAAGCCTAACTCCTTGCCAGCATTTCCAGACGCTAAATGGGCCAAAGCAAAGACCTCGGTTCAAGGTGGTGGCGCTATACGCCCACGCTGGAAGAGCAGAGACGGCACAATCTACGAATGGGATTTTCAGCATGGCGCGGTCGAGGTGTACAACAAGCGCGGTAAGCACCTTGGTGAGTACAACCACGAGACAGGCGCTCAGAATAAACCCGCAGATCCAACAAGGAAGGTAGAACCATGAAGCACACGATTATGGGAGTTCCCGAAGGCGAGGACTTCGCATCCTTTGAAAAGGATCTTCCAGTTTCTGTCGCGGACCTTAAGCCAATTATGGGTTGGGCAGCGGATGATGATTGTGTTTACGATTATCGGCTGACCCCGGAGCAAATTAGCGCTATCGAAAAGCTCTGTTCGCTAGAGCTACCCAGGAATCTGGAGCTTTTTCTAACGTGTAGCGCCTGATGGTCCATCGCGAGCAAGCTCGCGCCTACAGTAGCCCCATTATCGGCCTTAACTGATCGGCATTAGCCCTCCCGGCGCTTTTTCGTTTCTGCGCCGCTTTTGCATTTCTGTGCGACAGATCCCACTTCGGGGACTCCCGTACCAGTCCCCCGTGGTGTTAGCGTGGGAGGTCAGATATTTCCTAACAATCTGCAAGGAACGCCTCCCGCAATGGATTTTTCCCTCAAGCAACTGGCCGCGGCCACCCTGATGCTGGCCAGCCTGTCAGCCTTCACCACGACCGCCCACGCCAACATCACCCCGCAGCAGAACGCGGCGATTCTCAAGAGCTTCGCCGATGCATCGGTCAAGGACTTCCGCCAGTTCCTCGGCACCCTGGGCAAGAGCGAGCTGGCCAAGAGCGCCAACCTCGGTCCGGCCATCACCGCCTTCCTCGACAACAAGACGCTTTCCGCCGAGCAGCAGAACGAGATCCATCGCCTGCTGGGCCTCTATGCGCGGGTGAAGTACGGCAAGGCCGCCACCGAAACCCTGCGCGAACTGGTGGCCATCCCCACCGTGCGCGTCGACGGTGTGCCCCAGCACGAGAACCCTGAGTTCCTCAAGATCGCCGACAAGATCCAGGCCCTGGCCAAGGCCTTCGACCTGAACTTTCGCAACATCGACAACCGCGTCTACGAGATCTCCCTGGAAGGCAGCGGCAAAGAAGTGGTGGGCATCCACGCCCATGCCGACGTGGTGCCGGTGACGCCGGAGAACTGGGTGCTGCAGGACGGCACCAAGCTCGACCCGTTCAAGGTCACCCTGGTCGGCGACCGCATGTATGGCCGCGGCACCGAGGACGACAAAAACGGCATAGTCGTAGCCCTGTACGCGATGAAGATCATCAAGGAAGAGAAGCTGCCGCTGGCGCGCAACTTCAAGCTGCTGGTGGACACCACCGAGGAAACCAGCGGCGACGCCATCCCCTACTACTTCGAACGCAACCCGACGCCGAATTACAACCTGGCGCTGGATGGCGGCTACCCGGTGGTGATCGCCGAGAAAGGCTACGGCACCGTCATGGCCAGCTTCCCGCGGCGTACCGCCGAAGGCAAAGGTGCGGAAATCGTCTCGATGACCGGCGGCCTGGCCACCAACCAGATCCCGGGAGCCTCGGTCGCCACCCTGGTGACCGACCAGCCCGCCGAACTGGCCGCCAGCCTGCAGAAGGCCGGCAACGAATACGCCAAGGCCCACGGCGGCGACTTCAGCGTGGCCGCCAAGGTCGAAGGCAAGGACGTCAAGCTGACAGTCACCGGCGTGTCCGCCCACTCCTCCGAGCCCGAGTCCGGGGTCAACCCGGTGGCGCGCATGCTCGACTTCATCAACGGCCTCGATGGCAAGGTCGCGCTCAAGCACAACCCAATCACCGATGCCGCCCGCTACGCCGCCGACAACTGGGGCCTGGACTACCTGGGCAACAAATTGGGGGTCGGTTTCGCCGATGACTTCATGGGCCCGCTGACCACCTCCCTGACCTATGTCGGCCAGGATGAACAGGCCTTCAAGCTGGCGGTCAACCTGCGCGTGCCCAAGGGCAAGACCCCGGAGGTGCTGAAAAAGGAAATTGCCGACAAGCTGGCCGCCTGGAGCAAGAAGAACCAGGTCGCGGTGAACTTCGACTACAAGATCGCCGAGCCGATGTACCGCAACCCCGAGGGTGAATGGGTCAAGGCGCTGTTGGCGGTGGCCAGCGAGAACCTCGGCATGCAGCACAAGTTCGGTACCTCCGCCGGCGCCACCTCGGTGCATGAACTGCCCAACGGCGTGCAATTCGGCCTGGCCCGTCCCGAGGTCAAGTACACAGGCCACAACGACAACGAGTTCAAGACCGTCGAGCAGTTCCAGCTGGACCTGCAGATCGTCACTGAAATGTTCGGTCGCATCGGCCAGCTGCCAACACTCTGAGCCCTTTCGGACCCGCCGCCCTGGCGGGTCCACTGCCGTGCTCATCCCGATCCAGGTCGGGCTCGAGCCCTATCCCCCTGATGCTCGACCGGCCAGACGCCATGTCCGTTTCTGGGCATGTCGACAGGCCAAATGATGGCACATTGACGCTATCCAAAAGGATAGAATCAGTTGCAGGCGGCCAGGTTGGCCAAGCAGCGCCGGCATTGCGTAAGGAAAACGCTCTGCCTGTGTCTTTTTGCCGTATTTCATTAAACCGCCACCAGAACCCTGTACCAAGATACGAGGCGGCGACGAATCCGGCGAAAGGCTCTAAACATAGTCTCGCCGCACTCGTCGCTTACTAAGGCAAGTGTCGCGCAACATGAAACTCATGGATGAAATGATGAACTCACAAATACTGTTCCCACACATTGGCAAGGTCATCGCCAGCACCGGCAGTCGCAGTTTTCCGCGCATGCTGCATGATCTGATACGCACCCAACTGGCGGTGGACGCCACGCATATCACCCAGATGCGTGTGTATTCAGAGGGTCAATCGCAGCCCAGGAACGCCCGCGACGAGGTCTACAGCGACTCCACGCTCGCCCCATCCGGCAAGAATCCGACGGCACGCCCTGCCGAGACCGCCGCGCAATTGCACCTGACCAGCCACAAGGACGATTACCGCTACGTGATCTCGGTCTACCGTTCCTGCCAGTCCCAGAGCTTCTCGCACCAGGAACGCATCCTCCTGCAGGACTTCTCCCCACTGCTGCTGCCCATGGTGGAAAAACACCTGGCGGCGCTGCAGCCGCACAACGCCACCGGGGACGACCCCGAGGCCGCCGCCAGCCTGGAACACCAGGGCCTGGAAACCCTGCGCCTGCGCTTCGCCGCGCGCCTGCGGCAGTCGGGGCTGAAGCTGTCGAACCGGGAAATGCAGGTCTGCGTCGGCCTGCTCGCCGGGCGCACCGCCCCCGAGCTGGCCGGGCAATTGAAGCTCAAGGTGCACACCGTCGAGAGCTACCTCAAGCGGGCGGCGATCAAGATGGGGATCAGCGGGCGCCACTCGCTGCTGCGCTGGATGTATTCCCCGGACGAGGCCACGGCCACCCCAGGCCCGAGCCCCACCCTCTGATCCTCCAGGCCCGAGCCGGCTGTTCAGGGCTGGGGCAGATGCCAGGGGAACAGCCGGTGCAACAACCAGGAGACGCCTCGCTCGGTCGTCCATGAGCGGGGCGTCTCCTGCTGGCCAGCGGCATCAAGCCGCCCCTTCCCGCCCCCGCAACGTCCCCGCCTCATGCCTCGCGCCGGCCCGAAGCCCATGGCGAAGCTTCTCGGCTCGCCAGTGCCGGATGCGCGGCGGCAACCCGGTACTGGCCTGCATGGAAGACCAGCGGTTCTGCGCCGCTGTATCGGTATTGTTCGATCTCGCCAATGAAGATCAGGTGGTCACCGCCCTCGTACTGGGTGACGTTGCGGCACACCAGCACTGCCACCACATCGTCCAGCACCGGGGCTCCCGCCTTGCCATAGGAGTGAGCTACACCGGCGAACTTGTCAGCGGCTGCCCGTGCGAACTGCTCCGACAAGTGGTGCTGGTGCGCGCCCAGCACGTTGATGGCGAAGTGGCTCGCCGAGCAAAAATCCTTCAGGCTCGGTGCCGTGCGTGCCAGGCTCCAGAGCACCAGCGCCGGCGACAGCGACAGTGAGGAGAACGAGTTGACGGTCACACCGACGTTGCGGCCGTCGGCGATGCGCGTGGTGATCACGGTCACACCGGTAGCGAACTGCCCCAGCACGTTGCGCAGTTCGCGGACATCGCGGCCCTCGGCATCGAGCAAATCGTGAGCCTTGGTTTCGGTGGCGGCACTCATGGTGATCTCTCCCCTCAAGCTGGCTCAGGCGGCCTGTTGGCTCATTGCGCGCGATTGCACGCGCAGCGTGAATCGAACCAGCGGTGCGGTCAGCGCCGTCGTCACCAGCGCGAACACCACGAGGATCGTGTAAACCTTTGGTGGAAGGATCTGCATCTGCAGGCCGATTGACAGGACGATCAGCTCCATCAAGCCGCGCGTATTCATCAACGAGCTCACCAGCATCGCATCGTGTGGCGCAAGCCCGGTGGTACGCGCGCCCAGATAGCTGCCGCCGAACTTGCCGATGAATCCGCCTGCGAGGAATACACCGAACCACATCCATGATGCCGCGTCGTCGATCGTGCCGATTGACGCATGCAGCCCCGCATACGCGAAAAACACCGGCATCAGCACAAGCTTGACGAAACCTTCGACGTTGTCGCGCCACTCCTTCGCGACGCCGGGCACACGCCGCACGAACAGCGCCGCCGCCAGTGCGCCAAATGCGCTATGGAATCCGATCAGCGACGTCGCGAGTGCCGACACTATTACGAAGCAGAACAACACGGCCAAGCGGTCGCGCGCCGCATGCGCAGTCGATGCGAGCCGCGCAAGCGCCGGTCGAACCACGAAGCGCACCAGGAGCGCGCACAGCACCAGGTACGCGAGCAGGCTGAGGAGCATGCGCGCAAATGCCCAGCCAGGCCCGCTCGATAGCGAGGCAATCGTTGCAAGCAGCATCCATCCGAGCGCATCCGTCAGCATCGCGGCAGACATTGCGTGCCGTGCGCCCACCATGGCGCTGAGCGCCAGGTCGTCGATGATGCGCGCCATCACCGGCACCGCCGATACCGCAAGTGCGACACCGCAGAAGAGTACATAGGGCAGCGCCGGCGCGTCGCTGGCGAGCGTGTCTTTCGAGACGATGGCGAGGATCATGCCGATCGCGGCCGGTGCGACGAGCCCGCCCGCTGCGATCGCGACGGGCATGCGCCAGCGCTTGCCGCGCAGCGTCTCGCCCAACTCCATATGCAGGCCGACCTGAAACATCAGCAGTATCAGGCCGACTTCGCTGACTTGCGCCATCGCTGACAGCACACTTGGGCCGAACAACAGGTCGTAGAAACCCGGTGCTATCACGCCGAACAGCGAAGGCCCCAACAGCAGGCCGGCCGCGATCTCGCCGACGACCGCGCACTGGCCGAGCCGTTCGGCAATGCGGCCGCAGACGTTGCAGAGCGCAATCACCAGCACGAGTTGCAACAGCCAGATAGTCATGAATACCTCGCCGACACGAAGCGGGTGGCTGCGAGCCCAAGCGGGCCCGCCGCGCCGTACGCGGTGATGACCGTGACGCCGCTCGCCAGGTTCGCGAGCGCCTGGCGGAGCGACGTGGCCGAGGCCGGCTCGGCTTCACGCATCACTGCTCACTCGCGACGCGGTCGACCCAGCCCCGGTAGAACGCACGGTACTTGAGCACGAGCTTGTCGTACTTGCTGTACGCGCCGCCGCCGTCCGGCTTCATCCCGTTCCAGATTTTGACGTCGTACCCCGCTGCCTGCCTGGTCTGCAGCCCGAACAGCACGAAGTCGGTCGCGCGGCGCAGGGCGCCGCCCACCTTCTTGATCGAGATGAGCATGTGCATGACGTTCTTGCCGTCGCTCACCGGCGTCACACACTGGAGCAGCTTGTATTTGACGTTTCCGTCCAGCGCAACGGTCATGACGCACCCGCCGGGGTAGCCATCGAAGTGCAGGTTCATCTGCGACATGTTCAGGCCAAGCGCGCGCGACAGCATGCCGAGGGGGCCGAAGTACCGGTTCACGGTGAAGTCGATCCCGGCACCGAACCACGCGCCCGCCCGGGCCAGCGACTCAACCTCCGGCCACCGGCGCCAATCGTCGAAGAGCTTGAGCTCGAAGGCCGAGACCGGGAGCGCGTGCACGGGGGTCGCGTGCTGCGCGTCGTAGAAGTTCTCGACGATCCGCAAGACCGCCGTCGTCGTCTCGAACGCGAAGTGCAGGTGCATGAAGTCGCCGTTGTCGACGTCGGCCGCGGCGATTTCGGGCAGCGGGTGCAGCGGCTGCGGGGAGCCGTACCAGACCCACACGTAGCCGTATCGCTCGACGGTGACCAACGTCGGCTGGCGCGCCCCGCGCGGCACGGGCTCCAGCCGGAGCACCGCCTGGTTGTGGCCGGGGATGTGAACGCACTGGCCCTGCTCGTCGTACCGCCAGTGGTGAAACGGGCACTGGATGCACCCGTCCTTGACCCGCCCGTCAGCCAGGTTCGCGCCCAGGTGCGAGCAGTGGCGGTCCATCACCACAGCCCGCCCCGTCGCTCCGCGCCACGCCACGCAGGGACGGCCGAAGAGCGTCAACTCCGTCGGCTTGTCCTTGAGGGCGTCCGAGCGCATCGCGACGTACCAGCTCGCGGCCAGGCGCGTAGTCGCGTCGTACGCCCCCGGGGGACGCTTCTTGATGCTCGCTTGATCCAATTGAATGTCGTTCATCGTTTTTCTGTCGTCGTCGGCCGACTACTTCTTCATCGCCAAGCCGATGCGGGTCGTGATGTACGCCTTGAGCAGCGCGAACATCGGGTTGTAGTCGAAGTACTTTTTCACCTCTGCCGGCGCGCGGGTTTGCGTCCAGTACATCAGCTTCATCGCCGGCAGCAGGCTGTACTTCGAGTTGTTGAGCTGCGGCTTGGCCCCAGTGATGCAGTACCCGAAGCCGAACATCGGCTTGGCGAAGTCTCGTTCGTCGATGAGGGCGTGAATCCGCGCCGCAGCCTCCTCGGCCGGCTTGTGCCCGGCGCTCACGGCCTCGACCTCGGCCTTGGCGTCGTTGAACAACTGGTAGTACTCCTCCATGTCCGCGCACAGGTACCCGAGGTACGGGGGGTCGTTGTCGAGGTGATCGAGGTCGCCCTCGTCGCGCGACGCGCGGAACCTCGCGTGGGCTTGCACGAGCCGGAACTGCCCGAGGATTGTGCCGACCGCCCACAGCCTGTGGAACGCGTCCCACAGGCGGAAGTCCGAGAATGCCGTGTAGCAGCAGCTGACGAAGTCGTCGTTGTGGTCCAGAAGCTTTTGCTGCAGGCGCTCGATGTACTCGAAGCGCTCGGGGGAGAAGTCGTCGTCGCGTAGCGCCTTGATGAGGCGCGCCGCGAGCGCGTGGATGGTCACCGCGGTGTTCTCGAGCCCCCGGGAGAAGAGCGGGTCGATGAACCCGTTCGCGTGCAGCATCAGGCAGTAGCGGTCGCCGACGCAGGCGTTCGACGAGAACTGCAGGCGGTCGGTCTTGACCCAGTCGCGCACCGGCACGGCGTCCCGGAACTGCGCCGCGATGCTAGGGAATCGCGCGAGGAACTCGTCGAATTCCTGCTGTGCGGGGATGTCCGTTTTCGGGTAGACACGCGGGTCGAGCTGCAGGCCGACGCTCACCAGGTTGTTGGTCGACCGCGGGTGGTTGTTGAACGGAATCACCCAGAGCCAGCCGCCCGTGAACATGTGGTGCAAGGTCCCTTCGTGCCAGCGCCAGCGCTGCCCCTTGACCTTGAAGATATCGTCGAACGGCTTGACCCCGAGCATGTGCGTGTAGAGGCTGCGCGAGTGCGTCTTGAAGCGACACGGTTCTTCGCGGAGCTTGAACTGGGTCGCGAGCGGCGCACGGGGTCCTCCGCAGTCGATCATGTAGCGGCCGGTGAACCGTTCGCCCTGGGCGGTGGTCACCGCGACGCCGTCTTTATCGGCGTGGTATTCGCTCACGCTCGTCTTCTGGTGGACCGTGCAGCCGTATTTGATGGCGGCTTGCAACAGGTAGGCGTCGACGTCTTGCCGGTAATAATGGCTCTCCGGCCCCCACGGCAGCTCGGGAATGACACACTGCGTGAACTCCTTCGGGTCGTGCTCCTGACCGGGCTTGTGGAACACGAAGCCGAAGTTGCGCTTGATGCCCGTGCTCGACGCGACGTAACGCTGCGTCGAGTAGAACGACGTGATGTGGCCGAGCTCCGGAATGCCGTAGCGATCGGCGATGATGCGGTTCATGAGAGACGTCTCGGGGATCGACGATTCGCCGATCGTGAACCGCGGATGCGACGACTCCTCGATGATCAGCACGCGAAACTGTTGCTTGGCCAGGATGGCCCCCATCTGGGTGCCGGACATGCCCGAACCGAGGATGATCACGTCGAAATGGTTGCTATCACGCCCGTTCGCGGGGCTCTTCTGAGTCATGGGGGCAAACTCTCCTTGTGAGATAACACCTGGGCCGTGCGCGTCAGGATTCGTCGAGCACGGCGCGGATGCGGGACCGCGCGGCACACGTGAGCGTGAGTAGATCGCCGAGCATGCTGGGCGCGTAGCCCCCGCTGCCGGTTGTGGGGCCGCTTCGCCCGACTTCGTACGCCCGCTCCGCCAATTTGAGGTGAGGCGCGCGGAAGCGCAGCAGGACCTTGAAGACCCGCTCGAGGGCTGTCAGCCCGGCCCGGACGGGCTCGCCCCGCGCACCGACCGCTCGTGCCTCGCCGAGCACGCGGTCGATGAGCGCCGGCCGCCCGGCGAACCGAGCGTAGACCGCCCTGTACGCGGGAAGCACGTAGGGCAGGTACGTCTCTTTGAATTCTCGATAAACCTGGTCGTCCGATTGCGAACCCCACAGGACGTGCTCCAGCACGAAGAGGGGCATTTCTACGGCACCGGGGCCGAGGTAGCTCTGGCCCCCGACTCGAATCGGTTCGTAGAAGGGGCGGAGCTCATCGTAGAAGACCTGCGGCGAGATGAAGCGGTACGCGTAGACGATCGATTCGACCATTTTCTGCAGATAGGCTGCCAGCTCGTCGCACCCTGGCGCGAACGCGGGCGAGCGCAGGGGCACCTCGGACAGTTCGACGGTCACCGCGATCGCCGCCTCGAGGGCCGCCATCGAGATGCGCACGCTCTCGAGCAGGTGCGCTTCGTCGGGCAGCCCGGTGTAGCTCCGCTGCGCGTCGGCCGCCGCGGGGTTCCAGACCGTCACATGCAGGAGCGTCTCGCGCGGCGGCAGGTCGGTCGCGCGTGCCAGGTCGAGCAGCACCGGCTCAAGCCCGGGCACCACGTCCGCGGGCTCATGTCCGTGCCGCTTGAGCGACCCCAGGAAGAACCCGATGTCGCGCATCGCCGCGGCGGCTTCGACGAAGCCCCAGCCGGAGGGCACGCCGCGCGCCGGGAGGAACTCGCGCAGCAGGCCAACGATGCCGGGCACGTCCTTGTTACGGTTCAGGCCCGGCAGTTGCAGGACGAGCGAGCGCGCCTGTAGCGGATCGCAGGCCGCCACGGCAGCGTGCGTGGCCGCGAATGCGGATACCCGGTCCAAGGTGCGTTCCACTAGAGGATTTCCCGCGCCGCGAGCGTCGGTCCGGGCTGGCTGCGAGACAGCCCCACGTCGCCGTCACGCAGCGACCGCAGGTAGTCGTAGTTCGTCGGCAGGCTCGTGCGCAGACGCTCGGCCTCGCGCTGGATGCTGGCGAACATCGCCTCGGCCTTCTCGATCGACTCCGGTCGGTGCTGCAAGAGCGGCAGCGATCGGTCGGGCAGCATGCCCAGGCCGGCAAAGATGCAGTAGTAGTTGCCGTTCAACCAGAAGTTCTTGAATTCGTAGTCGAAGGTCTCGTAGTACGTGGAATCGTCGAACGACGTGGTGGTCAGCGGCAGCCCCGCCTTGTAGCGCTGAACCTTCTCTTTGATGGCGTCCGAGAGCCGCAGCTCGTGCCGGTTCGCCAGCCAGAACGGGGTGTCTTCGCGCGACGCGGTGAAATAGTGCGCCTGAACGAAATCCCGGCAGTCGTCGAACATGTGGACGATCTCGGCGTTGAATGCGTCGCTCAACCGCGGGTCGAACGAGGTGTCGGGGAAGTGCTTCACGAGCTGGTACAGCGCCGCGTAGATGAAGTAGATGCCCGTCGATTCCAGGGGCTCCAGAAAGCACGACGACAGCCCGATCGAGACGCAGTTGTTGACCCACGCCCGCTTGTTGCGCCCGACCCGGAACTTGATCTGGTTGAGCGGCTGGTTGTCCGAGAGACCCCAGAGGTTGAGGAAGTCGGCGGTGGCCTGGTCGCGCGAGGTGAACTTGCTCGAGAAGACATAGCCGCTGCCGAACCGGCCCAGCATCGGAATCTTCCAGGTCCACCCCGAGTTCATGGCGATCGCGGAGGTGTACGGCTCGACCCCCTCGCGTGCGTCGTCGTTGGGCACGGCGCTGGCGACTGCGCTGTCGCACAGCAGATAGTCGGACATGTCGATGAAGGGTTCCTTCAGGGCCTGATTGATCAGGAGCCCCCGCATGCCGGAGCAGTCGATGAACAGGTCCGCCTCCAGCGTCCGCCCCTCCTTGGTGAGCAGGCTGGAGATGTAGCCGCGGTCGTTCAGGCGAACCTCCACGACCTCGTCGACCACGCGGTTCACCCCGCGCTCGACGGCCCAGCGCTTCAAGAAGTCGGCCACCAGGTGCGCGTCGAAGTGCCACGCGTGGGACATCTGGCGGGTGCCGTCGGCCAGGCACGGTGCCAGCTTGCCGTCGAGCGCCCCGGGCTGCGGGTAGCAGGCGTACTCCATCGGCTGCCGGAAGCCCTGTTCGCGCTTGCGCAGCCAGTAGTGGGTCAGCGGTACGCCGTCGCAGTTCGGCACGTTGCCGAACAAATGGTAGAAGTGATCGTCACGCGAGTGGTCGGGAGACTTTCTCCAATTCACGAACTTGATCGCGGCCTTGAACGCGCCGTTCACCTGGGGCATCCACTCCCGCTCCGGTATCCCGAGGAAGTCGAAGAACACCTTCTGCAAACTCGGGATGGTCGCCTCGCCCACGCCGATCCGGGGGATCGCCGCAGACTCGATGAGCGTAATGTTCGCTTGCTGCTGGAGCGCCCGGACGAGGTACGAGGCGGCCATCCAGCCCGCAGTGCCGCCGCCCACGATGACGATATTCTTGATCGGCTTGTTCATAACACTCCTTGTTTCAAGGCGGACTGCCTGTGACGAGAGGAAGGCCGCCAATCTCGTGCAATCCGTGCAAGAGGCACATCAATGTGCTGGTTAGAGTAGAGACTCTAGCCTGCCGGGAAAGCGACGCAAATTCCGTTTCCGAATTAGCATTCTCAAATGCAAGGGCATTGGCTATAAAAGAAGGTTTTGCGTACAGGCCCGAGCGCTCCAGGCTCAGCCCTGGGCAGGTTTCAATCGCGCGCCAGGGCTTCGATCGGGTCCAGCCGCGCCGCATTGCGCGCCGGCACGAAGCCGAAGACGATGCCGATCAGGGTCGAGCAGGCGAACGCGGTGACGATCGAGCCCAGGGAGAACACCATTTCCCATTCCTTGACGAACAGCGAGAACAGGTAGCCGATGGCGTAGGACAGGGAAATGCCGATCATCCCGCCGATCAGGCAGACCATCACCGCCTCCACCAGGAACTGCTGACGGATGTCCGAGATGCTGTCCAGGTAGCGCTGGCCAAGCAAACGCCCGGCCGCGGTTTCATAAGGCACCCAGACATTCAGTGCCTTGCTCGCGGCGAACATGTTCTTGTTCTCCGCAGTCACGCCAATCACCGTGCACGGCAGGTTGCCCACCAGGATCACCTGGCCCAGGGGGTCCTCCCCGGGGCCGAACAGTCGGTGGCGGGCGTTGTGGTCGATGACCACCACCTGGGCCTGGCGCCGGGCGTCGCTTTCGCTGAAGGCGATGCCGGCCGCCAGCTTCAGGCCGCGCACCTGGAAGTACTGGTCGCTGACACCGTTGACCTGGGCGTCGAGGTCAATATTGCGGTAGCGCAGCAACATGTTGCGCCCCACCACCGGGGTGGCACTGTCGACGTAGTACAGCTGGTTGAGCGTCGCGACATCGGCCGGCACCAACGTCTCGATGGCCGTCGCCCGGCTGTCGCCGAAGCTGGTGCCGGAATAGACCCTGCTGCAACGCCGTCCCGACATCCTCCAGGCCGAGTACCAGCTCAAGGCCGCCAACGCCAATATCAGCGCGGCCCGCGCCGCGTTCTTCCCCAGCGTCAGCCTGACGGCCAACGCCGGCACCTCCAGCCTGGAGCTGGCCGGGCTGTTCAAGGGCGGCTCCGGCAGTTGGGCCTTCCAGCCGCAGATCAACCTGCCGATCTTCAATGCCGGCAGCCTGCGGGCCAGCCTCGACTACGCGAAGCTGCAAAAGGGCATCACCATCGCCCAGTACGAAAAGTCGATCCAGACCGCCTTCCAGGAAGTCGCCGACGGCCTCGCCGCGCGCCAGACCTACAGCGATCAGCTCGACGCCCAGCGCAGCCTGGTGGCAGCCACCCAGGACTATTACCGGATGGCGGAACACCGCTACCGCACCGACGCCGACAGCAACCTGGTGTTCCTCGACGCGCAACGCTCGCTGTTCAGCGCACAACAGGGGCTGATCAACGACCGGCTGGCGCAGCTGATCGCCGAGGTCAACCTGTACACGGCACTGGGCGGGTCCTGGAAGACGGAGTCGAACCCGGCGCTGGCACTGCGCACGCCCTGACAACGGCATGCAGGCCTGCCAGCCCGGGCACAAAAAAGCCACTCCGGCGAGTGGCTTTTTTGTGCGTTCCGGGGCGAGAAATACGATCAGTTGTATTCCAGTACATAGGTCAGCGTTGCATCGGCTTTGCCGGCGGCGACTTCTGTACCTGTGGGGACATAGCGCGCCTTTGCGGCAAAGCGGTACATCTCGGTGCCGGGGCCACTGGCTTGCCAATCCAGGGCCACCGCCTTGTCCTGGCTGAATGGCAGGGCCACGTTCTTGTCGTTGGTCAGCGAGATGGCAACGCCCTTGGCCACGCCAGGCTGGCCGACACCCTCCAGATTCAGCAAGCCATCCCGAACGGAGTTGCCCTCGAAATAGACCTTCACCGGTGGCTTGACCGTGGGGTTGAGGCCCTCGCACACAACATCCAGGGCGAAGGGAACGTCCTGGACCGACCCGCGTTTTACTTGCTCTGCCGCGGGACGCCCCATCTTGACCTCGGTACTGCTCTTGGGGGTGTAGCAAGTCGTGAAGAAGGCATTATGTTCGAACTTGGTGGTAAGGCTTTCTCCTTCGATGGCATAAACCGCTCGCATCGGAGTGGTGTAACTGGTGTCGATAAAAAAATTGGTCTTGTAGTTGAAGGAAGGCATAGCCCCCTTTCCGACACCGAAGTCTGTACGCACAAACTCGATGCTCAATCTATTGAAAAAATAGAGGATGTACCCATTTGATATTCCGGTATTGGTAAAAGGTGGATAACTGGGGGTGTACCAGTTAGTGGTGGCAACGTGCCCAATACGAATGCCGACCCCAGGCACACCAGAATCGTAAAGTCCTGGACTGCCTCTCGATGTAAGGCTGGTAGTCACTTCGGTGAACCCATATTGAGACTTATAGCACCATGACCATCCTCCAGAACGGCGTCCGACCTCTACCTCGTAGGACGCCATTACCCCGCCAATGGCCGCGTACTTCAAGGTTGTAGTGGCTGGAAGACTGGCAATGACCGACGGATTGTTCGGTGTACCTGAGTCAGGCTTATCGCAATAATCTGCTGCATAGGCGGAAGTTCCCATGATGCATCCCAGGGTCAGTGCAAGCAGCCTCGCCTGTCGTAGCGTTTTCAAAGCTTTTCTCCTCGGTCCGAGTTCAGATTGGCGTTGCAGCTTCCCTTGGTGGGAATCGGCGCAGGGCGGCAGTTTATGTGGGGCAACTACAAAGGATGAATCAGAGGATTCTCAAAGTCGCTGCAGCACCCTGCTGCCTTTTTCGTCAGCAGAGGCTATTGAAATTGAGGCTTCAAGCGTCCGGCAGCAAAACCGTTCCGCTGCGGGCAGCAATCCCGGGCATAAAAAAGCCACTCCGGCGAGTGGCTTTTTTTGTGCGTTCCGGGGCGAGAAATGCGCTCAGTTGTATTCCAGTACATAGGTCAGCGTTGCATCGGCTTTACCGGCGGCGACTTCCGTGCCCGTGGTGACGTAGCGCGCCTTTGCGGCAAAGCGGTACATCTCGGTGCCGGGGCCGCTGGATTGCCAATCCAGGGCCACCGCCTTGTCCTGGCTGAAGGGCAGTGCCACGTTTTTATCGTTGGTCAGCGAGATGGCAACGCCCTTGGCCACGCCAGGCTGGCCGACACCCTCCAGATTCAGCAAGCCATCCCGAACGGAGTTGCCCTCGAAATAGACCTTCACCGGTGGCTTGACCGTGGGGTTGAGGCCCTCGCACACAACATCCAGGGCGAATGGAACGTCCTGGACCGAGCCGCGTTTTACTTGCTCTGCCGCGGGACGCCCCATCTTGACCTCGGTACTGCTCTTGGTGGTGTAGCAAGTCGTGAAGAAGGCATTATGTTCGAACTTGGTTTTAAGGTCCGTTCCTTCGATGGCATAAACCGCTCGTGCCGGAGTGGTGTAGTTAGTGTCGATAAAGAAACTTGTCTTGTAGTTGAAGGACGGCATTTCGCCCTTTCCGACACCGATGTCCGTACGCACAAACTCTATTGTCACTGTACGGGGAAAATAGAGTAAGGTCGAAGTAACGCTGCCAACGGTAAAAGGCGGAAAAGAAGGGGTATTCCACCCCTCACTGTTAATGTGCCCAATGCGAATGCCGATCCCAGGAACACCAGAATCATACAACCCTGGACTGTTTCTCGATGTAAGGCTGGTAGCAACTGCGGTCATTCCCCATTCAGACTTAGAGCACCATGCCCATCCTCCAGAACGGCGTCCGACCGCTACTTGGTAGGACGCCATTACCTTGCCAATGGCGGCGTACTTCAAGGTTGTAGTGGCTGGAAGACTGGCAATGATCGACGGATTCAATGGATCGCCGACTAAGTAAGACCTATCGCAATAATCCGCTGCATAGGCGGAAGTTCCCACGATGCTTCCCAAGGTCAGTGCAAGCAGCCCTACCTGTCGTAGCGTTTTCAAAACGTTTCTCCTCAGTCTGAGTTCAGACTGGCGGTGCAGCCTCCCCTGGGGTGGGAATCGGCGTAGGGGCAGTACTCTATGCGGGGCCACTGCAAGAGATGAATCAGATAAATCTTAAAGTCACTGCCGCACCCCGCTGCCTTTCTCATCAGGAGAGCTCATGAAGTTAAAGTTCAGCCACGTCGATGTTCTGGTCAAAGACCTCGAGCAAGCCTGTGGGTATTACGCCCGGATTTTCAGCGCAAGGATTTCCAGGACCCTGGATTGGCAGCGCGACGGTTTGCATGTGCGTTATGCGATCGTCAGGTTCGGCACGGAGCGCCTGATGCTGGTGCAACCCTTTGCCGGCAATCTCAAGGCGCTGATGGACAGCAACGGCAAAGGCACGATCTACCGTCACTGCTATTGCACGCCGGACATCGAGGCCGCCTACGACGAGTTGCTGGCCGCGGGTGTGCAGCCGGAAGACGAGAACGGCAACCCCCTGTCGCGCGACAATCTGCAGTCGCCCAGCGGGACACGCATCCTCTGGCTACCGAAACGCTTCGGGCATTTTTCCATCGAGCTGCTTGAAGAGGCAGAGCTGGAGGCCTTTATCGAGGAAGCATTCGCCGAGGACCGATAAGGCAACAGGCGCCAGCGCTTCCCCCTCGCCGCATAGGCTGAAACTCCCAGACGGCCTGGGAGTATCGGCCAATGCGCAACCTCCCAGGCCTCCCCATAGTTGTGACATCTGCCAGCAGAGGGGCCCAAGTGCGGCCCCCACAACTAGAAGCGCCGAGGAGCCTGTCATGACCACCCCCCAATCCCCCACCACCGACCTGACCGCTGATACCCCTACCGATCTGTACCCCGTCTTCCCCAGCAACGACACACTGACCAGCACTGCCCTGACGGACAGCGCGCAGATGGTCGTGGCGACCGGTGCAAGCGTGACCCTCGACGAAACCGCCGGGTTGCAGAACGCCACCGCCACGACCAGCCCCGCGGAAGACGCCAACGACAATGACATCCTGCTGGCCGCCCTGCCCTCGGCCTTCGCTGCCCGCTTGAGTGCCCTCGGCGCCGGTAGCGCGACAGGCGCGGCCTTGAGTGGCTACACCGGTGCCGCGGACAACACCGGCAGCAATGCCTTCACCGTCAACCTGGCGCCCGGCGCGACCAATATCGATATCAGCTTCACCGACAGCCTGGGCGCGCCGCTCAATGGCCTGGACAGCGGTCTGGATACCCTGGATGGCATCGACATCCTTCTCTATACCGATACGGACAACAACATCCTGCTGGGCCGGGCCGGTGGTCCTGGCGGCGCAATCGTGTTCGCGGCCTATATCGAAGAAACCGGGTCGCCGGTCTCGGGCGGCAAGCTCTGGACCGTGGAATACCAACCGCTCAAGCACCCGGACGCCAGTAATCCGGACGATGCCCTCAACCTGCTGAACAAGGTGTTTATCGGCGCCAGCCAGGACCTGACATTCAACCTGGCCAACGCGCCTTCCGGGCAGAATCTGTTCCTGATGTTCAGCAAGGCCACCCCGACAGTGGTCGACGATAACGGTGTCCTGCGGATCAGCGATCCGACGATCATCGCCACCGGCAAGGACCCCGCCAACCAATCGACGGGCGTCAACATCAGCACCGGCGACACCATCAACACCAGCCAGGCGGGTGGCCCGACCACCTTCGGCACCAACAGCCAGATGATCACGGAACAGGAAGGCATTCGTTTTACCTTCGTCACCGGCGCCCGGCAGGACATGACCATTCCCAACCTGGACCAGAACGAAGCCGATGAGGAAGACAACATCGACTTCACCGCGATGTTCAATGCCAAGGCGGCCAATTTCGATATCGTGCAGCTGCAAGGCGGCAAGAGTGCCGTGGTCAAGATCAGTGCCTTCAACACCGCGGCTGAATCCGGGGAGGCTTTCATCGACGGCTATGCCGGCGATACGGTGGTGGCGATCACCAATGTTCGCGTGATCAACAACGCCACCGGGCTGGTGATCGAAAACTCGGACGGTTCGGTGAACGATGCGAGCATCCTCATCAGCTTTACGGGTGGCGTGGCTACCATCACCGGCGTCAAGGCCGGCTACCAGATCGAATACACCACGGCCGCGGACCACAACCGGGTACTGATCGAAAACGGCGCGGCCCTCGATGCCAAGGGCAATACCCACGCTGACTTCGACATAGGTGGCTTCACCCTGCGCCAGGCCTCCACCACGACTGCCGAAATCGGCTCGAAGATGATCTTCGAGGACGATGGACCGGCCGCAGCCGGAACCGCCGTGGCCGGTACCGTCGATGAAGACGGCCTGGCCAGCGGTGTGGCCGGCGGTGTCGGCGACGTGCCTGGCGAAGCCATCACGGCCAGTGGCAGCGTGACCGGGATCTTCCAGTCCGGCGTCGATGTGCCGCTGAGCTTTAGCTTGTCGAGCGATACCAGCGGCCTGCCGGCATTGAGTTCGGGCGGAGTGGCCCTGGTCTACAGCGTGGCCGGCAACACCCTGACCGCCAAGGCGGGCGCCGTCGATGTCTTCACCTTCAGCCTCAGCACCGCGGGTGCCTACAGCTTTACCCTGCTCCAGCACCTGGATCACGCCACGGGCAACGACGAGAACGACATCACGATTAATCTGGGCTCGTTGCTGCGGGCCTCGGATAAGGATGGCGATACGGTGACGGCCGCCGCCGAGAAACTGGTGATCACCGTCGATGACGATACGCCAACCGCGACCGGAACTGCCGTGACCGGCACCGTCGACGAAGACGGCCTGGCCAATGGTATTGCCGGTGGTGTCGGCGACGTGGCGGGTCAGGCCACCAACGCCAGCGGCAGCGTGAGTGGCATCTTCCAGTCCGGGGCCGACGTGCCGCTGAGCTATACCCTGTTGAGTGACACCAGCGGCTTGCCGGCGTTGAGCTCCGGTGGCGTGGCGCTGACCTACAGCGTCCTGGGCGACACTCTCACCGCCAAGGCGGGCGCGGTCGATGTATTCACCTTCAGCCTCAGCGCCGCCGGTGCCTACAGCTTCACCCTGCTCAAGCCCCTGGATCACCCGGCCGGCAATAACGAGAACGACATCACGATCAACCTGGGCTCGTTGCTGCGAGCCACCGACAGCGACGGCGACACGGTGACCGCCGCGGCCGAGAAGCTGGTGATCATCGTCGATGACGATACGCCAACCGCAACCGGGACCGCCGAAGCCGGCACCGTCGATGAAGACGGCCTGGCCAATGGCATCGCTGGGGGTGTCGGCGACGTGGCTGGCGAAGCCACCACGGCCAGCGGCAGCGTCACCGGGATCTTCCAGTCCGGGGCCGACGTGCCGCTGAGCTATTCCCTGTCGAGTAATACCAGCGGTCTGCCAGCCCTGAGCTCGGGCGGGGTGGCACTGGTGTACAGCGTGCTGGGTGACACCCTGACCGCCAAAGCGGGCGCCGTCGATGTCTTCACCTTCAGCCTCAGCGCAGCGGGGGCCTACAACTTCGCCCTGCTCAAGCCCCTGGATCACCCCGCCGGCAATAACGAAAACGACATCACCCTCAACCTCGGCACCCTGCTGCAAGCCACCGACAAGGACGGCGACACGGTGACCGCCGCGGCCGAGAAACTGGTGATTACCGTCGATGACGACACGCCAACAGCCAACGGAACTGCCGTGACCGGCACCGTCGACGAGGACGGCCTGGCCAATGGCATCGCCGGGGGTGTCGGTGACGTAGCTGGCGAGGCAACTGTCGCCAGCGGCAGCGTGACCGGGATCTTCCAGTCCGGTGCCGACGTGCCGCTGAGCTATTCCCTGTCGAGTAACACCAGTGGCTTGCCGGCCCTGAGTTCCGGCGGAGTGGCGCTGGCCTACAGCGTCCTGGGCAACACCCTGACCGCCAAGGCCGGTGCGACTGACGTGTTCACCCTGAGCCTGACGGTAGCGGGTGCCTACACCTTCACCCTGCTCAAGCCTCTGGATCACGCAGCCGGCAACGACGAGAACGACATCACCCTCAACCTGGGCACCTTGCTGCAAGCCACGGACAAGGACGGCGACACGGTGACCGCCGCAGCCGACAAGCTGGTGATCACCGTCGATGACGATACGCCGACCCTGGCCTTCGGCAACCTGATCGGCACCGGGACCGACCTGGCGCAACAAGGCTACTGGAACAAGGCGGCCGGAGCCGACGGGCTGGGCGCGGCCGGCCTGGACATTTCGCTGGTGAACAACCAGTTCACCCTGGTCCGGCCGGATAACACCACCACCATCGGCACCGGCACACTGGTCGAGCAGTCGCCGTCACCCGATGGCAATGGCGCCTACCAGTTCGCCGGGACCTTGACCGGCGACTTCGACAACAATGCGGCCACGGCGAATACCACTGTCCATTACACCCTGACCGCCAAGGCCGATGGCACCTATGCCCT
Source organism: Pseudomonas sp. T8 (assembly GCF_024610635.1). Taxonomy (NCBI): domain Bacteria; kingdom Pseudomonadati; phylum Pseudomonadota; class Gammaproteobacteria; order Pseudomonadales; family Pseudomonadaceae; genus Pseudomonas; species Pseudomonas sp. T8. The sequence goes on along the minus strand of NZ_CP102374.1, from coordinate 39,414 downwards.
GGACCTGCTGGAAGGTTTCCGTTCGATCGTCGTCCTCAGCAGTGCCGATGGCTCGCTGGATGCCGGTGGGCCGGACCCGGTACGCACGCTGACGATAGGCACCGAAGAGGTGGTGTTCTTCGGCGCCAATCCGCTGGCACCGCAGACCGGCGACAACAGCATCCTGACCGGTATCGGGCTCGGGGCGCCCGACCCGACCGAAGCCCAGTTGCAGACCAACCCGCTGCCATCGTTCATCGGTTCGGCGGCCATGAACGTCAGCACCTCGGGCATCGGTATCGCCAACAACAACCTGGAGGGCAACACCACGGCGGGCATCAATGCCGGTGACGAAAGTTTCGTGGTCAACCCCGAGACCTTGTTGACGGCCATGAAGATCTTTATCGACAACTCGGTACAGGGCTACGACCCGGCCACGGAAGAGCTGTACTACACGATCTACTACGACAACGGCACGACTTCGGGCGCGCCCATCAAGGTGCAGGCCGCCGACCTGCACGCGGAGGCCGGAAACCAGAAATCCTTCACCGTCCAGTGGGATGGCAGCCACCTGATCGACGCGGTCCAGCTCACCATGGGCAAGGGCACGATCAAGGTCCCGGTGATCCAGTTCATCAAGGAAACCCAGAGCCTGGCCAGCGATATCCAGCTGGCGTTCAACGCCACGATCACGGACAAGGATGGCGATACGGCAACCAGCGCATTCGACGCCAACCTGTTCGCCAACGACCCGAGCGACGCCTTGTTCGACTTCAGGCTGGTGGGCACCACGGGTGAACGGGATGCCTTCAACATCGATCTGTCGGTGGCCGAGAACCTGTACCAGGTCACAGGCTTCGATGCCGGAGCAGGCCAGCGCGATGCGGTGGTACTGGTTGGTGACCCGGGCGCCACTGTGCAGTCGATCAACAATGCCGGCAACGACAGCATCGTGACGATTGCCGAGACCGGCGGACAGCTGACGACCATCACCCTGCTCGGGGTCGACCTGCTCAATACCGACATTGTCCTGAGCAGCGTCTGAAACCTGGCGCGTCAAACCAAAACGAGGGTGGCCTGGAAACCGCCCTCGTTTTTTTTGCCGCGCCGAACGCTCAAGCAGCGCAAGGCTTGAAGGGCACGGCGCCTGCGCCTCATCCCGCTTCCCCGCCCAGGTAGGCTGAAACTCCCAGCCCGCCTGGGAGTATCGGCCAATGCGCATTCTGCGGTGCATCCCCATAGTTGTGGCATCTGCCAGCAGAGGGCCCAGTGCGGCCCCAACGACTGGAACTGCCTAGGAGAATGTCATGACCACCCTGCAAGAAAACCTATCCCTCACGAGCGACCCGCTCGTGGTAGCGACCGGCGTCAATGTTGCCCTGGACGAAACCAGCGGGTTGCAGAACGCCACGGCCACGCCAGCCCCTGCGGGGGACGCCGACGACAATGACATTCTGCTGGCCGCCCTGCCCTCGGCCTTCGCCACCCGCTTGACCGCCCTTGGCGCGGGTACCGCAACGGATGCCGCCTTGAGTGGCTACACCGGTGCCGTGGGTGACACCGGCAGCAATGCCTTCACCCTCAACCCGACGCCCGGCGCGGACATTACCGATATCAAGTTCACCGACAGCCTGGGCGCGCCGCTCAATGGCCTGGACAGCGGCCTGGATACCCTCGATGGCACCAGCATCCTGCTCTATACCGATACGGACAATAACAACATCGTCCTGGGCCGGGCCGGTGGCCCTGACGGCGCCATCGTGTTCGCCGGCTACATCGAGGAAACCGGGTCGCCGGTCTCGGGCGGCAAGCTCTGGACCGTGGAATACCAACCGCTCAAGCACCCGGACGCGAGCAACCCGGACGATGCCCTCAACCTGCTGAACAAGGTGTTCGTCGGTGCCAGCCAGGACCTGAAGTTCAGCCTGGCCAATGCGCCTTCCGGGCAGAACCTGTTCCTGATGTTCACCACAGCCAACCCGACGGTGGTCGATGACGGGGGTGTCCTGCGGATCAGCGATCCGACGATCATCGCCACCGGCAAGGACCCCGCCGACGAGTCGACGGGCGTCAACATCAACACCGGTGACACCATCAACACCAGCCAGGCAGGCGGCCCGACCACCTTCGGCACCAACAACCAGATGATCGTGGAACAGGAAGGCATTCGTTTTACCTTCGTCACCGGCGCCCGGCAGGACGTGACCATTCCCAATCTGGATCAGAACGAAGCGGATGTCGAAGCCAACATCGACTACACCGCGGTCTTTAATGCGAAGACCGCCAATTTCGATGTGGTGCAGTTGCAAAGCGGCAAGAGTGCGGTGGTAAAAATCAGTGCCTTCAGCACCGCGGTTGAAAGCGGCACGGACTTCGTCAACGGCTATGCGAACGATACGTCGGTGGCCATCACCAGTGTTCTGGTCATCGACAACAGCACCGGGCAAGTGATCGAGAACTCGAACGGCTCGGTGAATGATCCGAGCATTGCCATCAGCTTTGCCAGCGGGGTGGCCACCGTCACTGGCGTCAAGGCCGGCTACAAGATCGAATACACCACCACCGCGGACCACAACCGCGTACTGATCGAGAACGGCGCCGCCCTGGACGCCAAGGGCAATGACCACGCCGACTTCGACATCGGTGGCTTCGTCCTGCGCCAGGCCGCCACCACGACCGCCGAAATCGGCTCGCAGATGATCTTCGAGGACGATGGGCCGGCCGCAGCCGGAACCGCCGTGGCTGGAACCGTCGATGAAGACGGCCTGGCCAATGGCGTTGCCGGCGGTGTCGGCGATGTGGCCGGCGAGGCCACCGTGGCCAGCGGCAGCGTCACCGGGATCTTCCAGTCCGGCGTCGATGTACCGCTGAGCTTTAGCTTGTCGAGCGACACCAGCGGCCTGCCAGCCCTGAGTTCGGGCGGGGTGGCGCTGGTGTACAGCGTGGTAGGCGACACCCTGACCGCCAAGGCCGGTGCAGTCGATGTGTTCACCTTCAGCCTCAGCGCCGCGGGGGCCTATAGCTTCACCCTGCTCAAGCCGCTGGATCACGCGGCCGGTAATGACGAGAACGACATCACCATCAACCTGGGCAGCCTGCTGCAAGCCACGGATAAGGACGGGGACACGGTCACCGCCGCCGCCGAGAAACTGGTGATCACCGTCGATGACGATACGCCAACCGCGACCGGCACCGCCGTGACCGGCACCGTCGATGAAGACGGATTGGCCAATGGTATTGCCGGCGGTGTCGGTGATGTAGCGGGTGAAGCCACCGTGGCCAGCGGCAGCGTCACCGGGATCTTCCAGTCCGGTGCCGACGTGCCATTGACCTATGCCTTGTCCAGTGACACCAGTGGCTTGCCGGCATTGAGTTCGGGTGGAGTGGCGCTGGTCTACAGCGTCCTGGGCGACACCCTCACCGCCAAGGCCGGTGCAGTCGATGTGTTCACCTTCAGCCTCAGCGCCGCGGGTGCCTATAGCTTCACCCTGCTGCAGCCGCTGGACCATCCAGCCGGCAATGACGAGAACGACATCACCATCAACCTGGGTAGCCTGCTGCAAGCCACGGACAAGGACGGCGACACGGTAACGGCCGCGCCCGAGAAGCTGGTGATCACCGTCGATGACGATACGCCAACGGCAACCGGAGCCGCCGAGGCCGGCACCGTCGATGAAGACGGCCTGGCCAATGGCATTGCCGGTGGTATCGGCGATGTGACTGGCGAAGCAACGACGGCCAGCGGCAGCGTGACGGGGATCTTCCAGTCCGGTGCCGATGGACTGCTGAGTTTTTCCTTGTCGAGCGATACCAGCGGCCTGCCGGCCTTGAGTTCCGGTGGCGTGGCGCTGGTCTATAGCGTGCTGGGGGATACCCTCACCGCCAAGGCGGGCGCAGTCGATGTGTTCACCTTCAGCCTCAGTGCCGCCGGGGCCTACAACTTCACCCTGCTCCAGCCTCTGGATCATCCAGCCGGCAACGATGAAAACGACATCACCCTCAACCTCGGCACCTTGCTGCAAGTCACGGACAAGGATGGCGACACGGTAACGGCCGCCGCCGAGAAGCTGGTGATCACCGTCGATGACGACACGCCAACCGCCAATGGCACTGCGGTGACTGGCACCGTCGATGAGGACGGCCTGGCCAATGGCATTGCCGGCGGTGTCGGCGATGTGGCCGGTGAGGCGACTGTCGCCAGCGGCAGCGTGGCCGGTATCTTCCAGTCCGGGGCCGACGTGCCGCTGAGCTTTAGCTTGTCGAGTAACACCAGCGGCCTGCCAGCCCTGAGTTCCGGCGGGGTGGCACTGGCCTACAGCGTCCTGGGCAACACCCTGACCGCCAAGGCGGGCGCAACCGACGTGTTCACCCTGAGCCTCACGGTAGCGGGTGCCTACACCTTCACCCTGCTCAAGCCGCTGGATCACGCAGCCGGTAACGACGAGAACGACATCACGATCAACCTCGGCACGCTGCTGCAAGCCACCGACAAGGACGGCGACACGGTGACCGCCGCGGCCGACAAGCTGGTGATCACCGTCGATGACGACACCCCGACCCTGGCCTTCGGCAACCTGATCGGCACCGGCACCCAGCTGGCGCAACAAGGCTACTGGAACCTGGGGGCCGGCGCCGACGGGCTGAATGCAGCCGGCCTGGACATTTCGCTGGTGAACAACCAGTTCACCCTGGTCCGGCCGGATGACACCACCACCATCGGCACCGGCACGCTGGTCGAGCAGTCGCCATCACCCGATGGCAATGGCGCCTACCAGTTCGCGGGCACCTTGACCGGTGATTTCGACAACAACGCGGCCACCGCCGATACCACCGTCCACTACACCCTGAGTGCCTACGCCAACGGCACCTATGCCCTGGACCTGGAGGAAGGCTTCCGTTCGGTCATCGTCCTCAGCAGTGCCGATGGCTCGCTGGATGCCGGTGGCCCGGACCCTGTGCGCACGCTGACGATAGGCACCGAAGAGGTGGTGTTCTTTGGTGCCAATCCGCTGGCACCGCAAACCGGCGATAACAGCATCCTGACCGGCATCGGGCTCGGGGCGCCCGACCCTACCGAAGCCCAGTTGCAGACCAACCCCCTGCCGTCGTTCATCGGCACGGCGGCGTTGAACGTCAGCACGTCCGGTATCGGCATCGCCAACAATAACCTGGAGGGCAACACCACCGCCGGCATCAATGCCGGTGACGAGAGCTTCGTGGTCAACCCCGAGACGCTGTTGACGGCCATGAAGGTCTATATCGACAACTCGGTGCAGGGCTACAACCCGGCCACGGAAGAGCTGTACTACACGATCTACTTCGACAACGGCACGACCTCGGGCGCGCCCATCAAGGTGCAGGCCGCCGACCTGCATGCGGAAGCGGGAGGCCAGACATCCTTTACCCTGGAGTGGGACGACATCCACAAGATCGATGCGGTCCAGCTCACCATGGGCAAGGGTACGATCAAGATCCCGGTGATCGAGTTCATTCAGGAGACCGAGAGCCTGGCCAGCGATATCAAGCTGGCGTTCAACGCGACGGTGACGGACAAGGATGGCGACACCGCGACCAGCGCGTTCGACGCCAACCTGTTCGCCAACGACCCGGCCGATGCCCTCTTCGACTTCAGGCTGGTGGGCACCACGGGTGAGCGGGATGCCTTCAACATCGACCTGTCGGTGGCCGAGAACCAGTACCAGGTCACAGGCTTCGATGCCGGCGCAGGCCAGCGCGATGCGGTGGTGCTTATTGGTGACCCGGGCGCCACTGTGCAGTCGATCAACAACGCCGGCGCCGACAGTATCGTGACGGTGGCCGAGACCGGCGGACAATTGACGACCATCACCCTGGTCGGGGTCGACCTGCTCAATACCGATATTGTGCTGGGCAGCGTCTGAAACCTGGCGCGTCAAACCCAAGCGAGGGTGGCCTGGAAACCACCCTCGCTTTTTTTGGGCTCCCCTATCTACAGCTCCGACATGAGAGCCGCGCCGAACACTCAAGCCGCCCGTCGAACGGCTCTACGACAGGCCTGTCGCCGCCCATCGCAGGCTAACCCAAAGCCCCCCCGGGGGCCTTTGCGCGATCGCTGCCTTACCGCCTCCCGCGTCCCCTGCCGCATGGGCTGAAACTCCCATCCGGCCTGGGAGTATCGGCCAATGCGCAATCTGCGACGCATCTTCATAGTTGTCGTATCTGCCAACAGAGGGCCCAGGTGCGGCTTCGACGACTGGAATTGCCCGGGAGAACGTCATGACTATTTCTAAAAAAAACCCATCCCCCACGAACGACCTGACCGCTGACACCAGCACCGCTCTCTACCCCGTTTTCTCCAGCGACAACACGCTGGCCGTCAGCACTGCCCAGGTGAACAGCGCTTCGTCCATCCTGGTGAACGGTGCGAGCGTGACCCTGGACGAAACCACCGGGTTGCAGAACGCCACTGCGACGCCAAGCCCCGCCGGAGACGCTGACGACAATGACATCCTGCTGGCGGCCCTGCCCTCGGCCTTCGCTACGCGGTTGACGGCCCTTGGGGCCGGAACCGCAACGGACGCCGCCTTGAGTGGCTACACCGGTACCGTGGGCGACACGGGCAGCAATGCCTTCACCCTGACGCCCGGCACGAACGTCAGCGATATCAAGTTCACCGACAGCCTCGGCGCACCGCTCAATGGCCTGGACAGCGGGCTGGATACCCTCGATGGCACCAGCATCCTTCTCTATACGGATACGGACAACAACATCCTGCTGGGCCGGGCCGGTGGCCCTGCCGGTGCGATTGTGTTCGCGGCCTATATCGAAGAGACCGGATCGCCGGTATCCGGCGGCAAGCTCTGGACCGTGGAATACCAACCGCTCAAGCACCCGGATGCCAGCAACCCGGACGATGCCCTCAACCTGCTGAACAAGGTGTTTGTCAGCACCGTCCAGGACGCGGGATTCAGCCTGGCCAATGCACCCTCCGGGCAGAACCTGTTCCTGATGTTCACGGCGGCGAACCCGACGGTGATCAACGACGGTGGCGTCTTGCGGATCACCAATCCGACGCTGATCGCCACCGGTAAGGACCCGGCGGACCAGTCGAGCGGCGCGAACATCAACACTGGCGATACGATCAATACCAGCCAGGGCGGTGGCCCGACCACCCTGGGCACCAACAACCAGATGATTGTGGAACAGGAAGGTATTCGTATTTCGTTCGTCACCGGCGCCCGGCAGAACGTGACCGTGCCCAACCTGGACCAGAACGAAGCGGATGTGGAATCCAATATCGACTTCACCGCGGTCTTTAATACCAAGACAGCCAGTTTCGATGTCGTACAGCTGCAAGGCGGCAAGACGGCGATGGTGAAAGTCAGCGCATACAGCACTGCGGCCGAACCTGGCGTGAATTTCATCAATGGCTATGCGAACGATGCGTCAGTGGCCATCACCCATATTCGCGTGATCAACAAAAGCACCGGGCTGGTGATCGAGAACTCCGACGGTTCGGTGAATGATCCGAGCATTGCCATCAGCTTTTCCGGCGGCGTGGCAACCATCACCGGCGTCAAGGCCGGCTACCAGATTGAATACACCACCACCGCGGATCACAACCGCGTGCTGGTCGAGAACGGGGCAGCCACCGATGCCAGGGGCGATGACCACGCCGATTTCGATATCGGTGGTTTCACCCTGCGCCAAGCCTCTACCAGCACCGCCGAAATCGGCTCGCAGATGATCTTCGAGGACGATGGGCCGGCAGCGGCCGGTACCCCTGCGGCTGGCACCGTCGATGAGGACGGCCTGGCCAATGGCATTGCCGGCGGGGTCGGCGACGTGCCTGGCGAAGCCACCACGGCCAGCGGCAGCGTGACCGGGATCTTCCAGTCCGGCGTCGATGTGCCGCTGAGCTTTAGCTTGTCGAGCGATACCAGCGGCCTGCCAGCCCTGAGTTCGGGTGGAGTGGCACTGGTCTATAGCGTCGCTGGCGACACCCTGACTGCCAAAGCCGGTGCAATCGATGTATTCACCTTCAGCCTCAGCGCGGCGGGCGCCTATAGCTTTACCCTGCTGCAGCCTCTGGATCATCCAGCCGGTAACGATGAAAACGACATCACCCTCAACCTGGGTAGCCTGCTGCAAGCCACGGATAAGGACGGTGACACGGTGACGGCCGCCGCCGAGAAACTGGTGATCACCATCGATGACGATACGCCAACGGCGGCCGGAGCCGCCGAGGCCGGTACTGTCGATGAAGATGGCCTGGCCAATGGCATTGCCGGCGGTGTCGGCGACGTAGCGGGCGAAGCCACGACGGCCAGCGGCAGCGTCACGGCGATCTTCCAGTCCGGCGCCGATGTACCGCTGACTTACTCCCTGTCGAGCGACACCAGCGGCTTGCCAGCGCTGAGCTCGGGCGGCGTGGCGCTGGTCTACAGCGTTGCCGGCGACACCCTGACCGCCAAGGCCGGCGCGGTCGATGTGTTTACCTTCAGCCTCAGCGCCGCGGGCGCCTATAGCTTTACCCTGCTGCAACCGCTGGACCATCCAGCGGGCGACGATGAAAACGACATCACCCTTAACCTGGGCGCGATGCTGCAAGCCACCGACAAGGATGGCGACACAGTAACCGCCGCGGCCGAGAAGCTGGTGATTACCGTCGATGACGACACGCCAACGGCGGCCGGAGCCGCCGAGGCCGGTACTGTCGATGAAGACGGATTGGCCAATGGCATTGCCGGCGGTGTCGGCGACGTAGCGGGCGAAGCCATCACGGCCAGCGGTAGCGTTACCGGTATCTTCCAGTCCGGTGCCGATGTACCACTGAGCTATAGCTTGTCGAGTGATACCAGCGGCCTGCCAGCCCTGAGTTCGGGTGGAGTGGCGCTGATCTATAGCGTCGCGGGTGACACCCTGACTGCCAAGGCGGGCGCCGTCGATGTGTTCACCTTCAGCCTCAGTGCCGCCGGTGCCTACAGCTTCACCCTGCTGCAGCCGCTGGATCACCCGGCCGGTAACGATGAAAACGACATCACCATCAATCTGGGCACGATACTCCAGGCCACGGATAACGATGGCGACACGGTAACGGCTGCCGCCGAGAAGCTGGTGATTACCGTCGATGACGATACGCCAACCGCCAATGGAAATGCCGAGGCCGGTACTGTCGATGAAGATGGCCTGGCCAATGGTATTGCCGGCGGTGTCGGCGACGTAGCGGGCGAAGCCACGACGGCCAGCGGCAGCGTCACGGCGATCTTCCAGTCCGGCGCCGATGTACCGCTGACTTACTCCCTGTCGAGCGACACCAGCGGCTTGCCAGCGCTGAGCTCGGGCGGCGTGGCGCTGGTCTACAGCGTTGCCGGCGACACCCTGACCGCCAAGGCTGGTGCAGTCGATGTATTCACCTTCAGCCTTAGCGCCGCGGGTGCCTACAGCTTCAGCCTGCTGCAGCCGCTGGATCATCCAGCGGGCAATGATGAAAACGACATCACCCTTAACCTCGGCACGCTGCTGCAAGCTACCGACAAGGACGGTGACACGGTAACGGCTGCCGCCGAGAAGCTGGTGATTACCGTCGATGACGATACGCCAACCGCCAATGGAAATGCCGAGGCCGGTACTGTCGATGAAGATGGCCTGGCCAATGGTATTGCCGGCGGTGTCGGCGACGTAGCGGGCGAAGCCACGACGGCCAGCGGCAGCGTCACGGCGATCTTCCAGTCCGGCGCCGATGTACCGCTGACTTACTCCCTGTCGAGCGACACCAGCGGCTTGCCAGCGCTGAGCTCGGGCGGCGTGGCGCTGGTCTACAGCGTTGCCGGCGACACCCTGACCGCCAAGGCTGGTGCAGTCGATGTATTCACCTTCAGCCTTAGCGCCGCGGGTGCCTACAGCTTCAGCCTGCTGCAGCCGCTGGATCATCCAGCGGGCAATGATGAAAACGACATCACCCTTAACCTCGGCACGCTGCTGCAAGCTACCGACAAGGACGGTGACACGGTGACGGCCGCCGCCGAGAAACTGGTGATTACCATCGATGACGACACACCAACCGCAGCCGGAGCCGCCGAGGCTGGTACCGTCGACGAAGACGGCTTGGCCAATGGTATTGCCGGTGGTGTGGGCGACGTAGCGGGCGAAGCAACGACTGCCAGCGGTAGCGTTACCGGTATCTTCCAGTCCGGGGCCGACGTGCCACTGACCTATAGCTTGTCGAGTGACACCAGTGGCTTGCCGGCATTGAGTTCGGGCGGCGTGGCGCTGGTGTATAGCGTGGTAGGCGACACCCTGACCGCCAAGGCGGGCGCCGTCGATGTCTTCACCTTCAGCCTTAGCGCCGCGGGTGCCTACAGCTTCAGCCTGCTGCAGCCGCTGGATCATCCAGCCGGCAATGATGAAAACGACATCACCCTTAACCTCGGCACGCTGCTGCAAGCTACCGACAAGGACGGTGACACGGTGACGGCCGCCGCCGAGAAACTGGTGATTACCGTCGATGACGATACGCCAACGGCGGCCGGGGCCGCCGAGGCCGGAACCGTCGATGAAGATGGCCTGGCCAATGGCATCGCCGGTGGTGTTGGCGACGTGCCTGGCGAAGCAACGACGGCCAGCGGTAGCGTCACCGGCATCTTCCAGTCCGGTGCCGATGTACCGCTGACTTACTCCTTGTCGAGCGATACCAGCGGCCTGCCAGCCCTGAGTTCGGGTGGAGTCGCGCTGGTCTATAGCGTCGCTGGCGATACCCTGACCGCCAAAGCCGGTGCCGTCGATGTATTCACCTTCAGCCTCAGTGCCGCCGGTGCCTACAGCTTCACCTTGCTGCAGCCACTGGATCATCCAGCCGGCAATGACGAGAACGACATCACCCTCAACCTGGGTACCTTGCTGCAAGCCACCGATAAGGACGGTGACACAGTGACGGCCGCCGCCGAGAAACTGGTGATTACCGTCGATGACGACACCCCAACCGCCAATGGAGCCGCCGTGACCGGCACCGTCGATGAAGACGGCCTGGCCAATGGCATCGCCGGTGGTATCGGCGACGTGGCCGGTGAAGCCACCGTCGCCAGCGGCAGTGTGACCGGTATCTTCCAGTCCGGGGCCGACGTACCGCTGAGCTACTCCTTGTCGAGTAACACCAGCGGCTTGCCAGCCCTGAGCTCCGGTGGCGTGGCACTGACCTACAGCGTCCTGGGCAACACTCTGACCGCCAAGGCCGGCGCGACTGACGTGTTCACCCTGAGCCTGACGGTAGCGGGTGCCTACACCTTCACCCTGCTCCAGCCACTGGATCACGCGACGGGCAACGATGAGAACGACCTCGTCCTCAACCTGGGCACCCTGCTGCAGGCTACCGACAAGGATGGCGACACCGTGACCGCCGCGGCCGACAAACTGGTGATCACCGTCGATGACGACACGCCAACCCTGGCCTTCGGCAACCTGATCGGCACGGGGACCGACCAGGCGCAACAAGGCTACTGGAACCTGGGGACTGGCGCCGACGGGCTGAATGCAGCCGGCCTGGATATCTCGCTGGTGAACGGCCAGTTCACCCTGGTCCGGCCGGACGATACGACCACCACCGGCACCGGTACGCTGGTCGAGCAGTCGCCGTCACCGGACGCCAATGGCGCGTATCAGTTCGCGGGCACCTTGACCGGTGACTTCGACAACAACGCGGCCACGGCGGATACCACCGTGCACTACACGCTGAGCGCCTATGCCAACGGCACCTATGCCCTGGACCTGGAGGAAGGCTTCCGTTCGGTCATTGTCCTCAGCAGTGCCGATGGCGCGCTGGATGCCGGTGGCCCGGACCCCGTGCGCACGCTGACGATCGGCACCGAGGACATCGTGTTCTTCGGCGCCAACCCGCTGGCTCCCGCTAGCGGCGCGAACAGCATCCAGACCGGCATCGGGGTCGGGGCCCCCGACCCTACCGAAGCGCAACTGCAGACCAACCCGCTGCCATCGTTCATCGGCTCGGCAGCCTTGAACGTCAGTACGGCGGGTATCGGCATCGCCAACAACCTGCTCCAGGGCGACAACCTGGCGGCGATCGGCGCGGCCGATGAAAGCTTCGTGGTCAACCCGGAAAGCCTGCTGACGAGCATGAAGGTGTTTATCGACAACTCCGTGGGCGGCTACAACACGGCCACCGAGGACCTGTACTACAGGGTCTTCTACGAAGATGGCACCTTCTCCAACCTGATCGAGGTCAACACCCTGACGCCAGAGGCCGGTGGGCAGGTGTCCTTCACCGTCGAGCAATCGGCCACATCGCTGATCGATGCGGTCCAGCTGACGATGGCCCGGGGCGAGATCAAGATCCCGACGATCCTGTTCACCCATGAGACCGAGAGCCTGGCCAGCGACGTCAAGCTGGCGTTCAACGCGACGGTGACGGACAAGGATGGCGACACCGCGACCAGCGCGTTCGACGCCAACCTGTTCGCCAACGACCCGGCCGACGCCCTCTTCGACTTCAGGCTGGTGGGCACCACGGGTGAGCGTGATGCGTTCAACATCGACCTGTCGGTGGCCGAGAACCAGTACCAGGTCAGCGGCTTCGATGCCGGCGCAGGCCAGCGCGATGCGGTGGTGCTCATTGGTGATGCGGGCGCGGTCGTGCAGTCGATCAACAACGCCGGCGCCGACAGCATCGTCACGGTGGCCGAGACCGGTGGGCAGATAACGACCATTACCCTGGTCGGGGTCGATCTGCTCAATACCGATATCGTAATGGGCAGCGTCTGAAACCTCGCGCATGCGAATAAAAGCGAGGGTGGCCTGGAAACCACCCTCGCTTTTTTTGCCGCTACCGCCCGGAATTCCCCTACTCTCATCCTCATCCGCGACAAACGCCCAGGCAGCGCAAAGAACGCGGCGGCATGCCAGCGCATTCACGGGGCAGGAAACAATGAGCACGGCATCGCCCTCGGCCTGGGCCCCCAGGTCGACGACGACAAGGACAGCGACAAGGACAGCCACCGGGCTGCCTTGTCTTGATCAACTCATTCCAGTTCCACCCACGTCGAGTCAGGCGGCTCTTCGTCATCGGTGAGCCCGTGCTTGAGCGCATACATCAGCAAGTCGATGCGGTTGATCAGGTTGAGCTTCTGATAGATGTTGCTGAGGTGGTTATGCACGGTGTGTTCACTGATGCCCAGGTGCTCGGCGATGCTCATGTACTTGGCGGACGGGTCGCCGACGATGGCGCGAATCAGCTCCCTCTCGCGCAGCGTCAGCCGCGCCTGTTTCGCCTGCTCCAGGTTGCATCGCATGGGTATATGCCGGGTCGCGGCATAGCCGGAAAGCCCACCGGACCAGGCTCTGTCCAGTCCGACGTCGTAATGGTGGACCTTGATGATGGCCCGGACGATCGATTCCGTCGGGTCTTCCGCCAGCACGATGCCACGCGCGCCCGCCTCGATCGCCTGGGCAACCGGGACGGATTCGTACAGGCCCTTGAGCACCAGCAGCTTGATATCCGGGCGGCGGGTCAGCCCTGCGACCACCTCCAGGGGGTTCAACGCATCCGGAAAGAAACTGAAAAAAATCACATTGGGACGCAGCTGATCGGCAAGGTCCAGCGCATTGGTGTAGGTGGTGGCCTGGCCACTCACCTCCATCCGGGGCTTCCTCGCATTGATCAAATCATGAAGACCCATGAGCACGAGGGGGCGGCAATCGATCAGCATCACGCGTATCGTTTTTTTTTGGTCTGGCATGATCTTTCTGCCTCCCCTTGAAAAACGATGACCTTCATACGCGTTGGCCTTCCTTGATCGGCCACTCGCTCTTGAAGGACGGATGCGAGCGCCGACAGGCTCTGGAAGTGCCCACCCGGGTCTTGGCGACCCGGGGTACAGGCAGATGTTGCGGAGGTTTCCCGAAGCCGGGCAAAGCTATTGAAACCACATAAATAAGAATAACTATCAATAGTTTGCATGTGCTGCAGGGCATCCGCGAGCCCTCAATTGAGTCTAGGCCAGCCCACTGTGCTGCCTGCCAACCCATCCGTCGGTCTTCGACTCAGGCCGGGTGCGGGTCACGTGGTCGATGCTCCCCCGAGGCGCCCTGCCCCCTGCAAATCAAGGTCTTAGGCTCGCTGCGGGGGACCTGCGGGCAGACTCGGATCCAACCAGGCTCGTCAATTAACAGACGAGTGGCGCGCGGATAAGTCAGTGTTTATTAAGGGCGTCAATTTATCGACGAAGCCGGCAGTGCCATGAAACCAGCGGCTCGACGCCGATCCCCCACAGAAGTGATTGGCCAGCCGGGACACCACTGTCCCGGTGTCTACTCCTGGTCCTCGATGCCAACGCCCATGGCCTGGCCGGCGCTACCGGGACTGAGCCAGGCATTCACATTCTCGACACTTTCCACCGGCGGTTTGCCCGCCCAGCGATTGAGGCTGAAGACGTTGCTGAGGAACTCGTATTGCGTCTTGAGCAGGTCGCGCCGGGCGCGGAACTCGTTGCGCACGCTGGCCAGTACATCGACGGCGTTGACCATGCCGTAGCTCAGCCCCTTCTCCGCCGCCACCCGGGACAGCTGGGCCGAGGCCAGGGCCGAACGGCTGGCGTCGATCTTCTCGCCGTTCGAATTGGCGGTCAGGTAGGCGCTGGTGATCTCCTTGACCACCCGGCGCCGGATCGCTTCCAGCTGCTGCTCGGCGACCAGTTGGTCCTGGTAGAGCCCACGGACCCGCGCCGAGGTCGAGCCGCCGCTGTACAGCGGCACCTGGACGCCGATGCCGGCGACATAGCTGTCGGTGCGTGGCGCCAGGGTATTGTTGTAACCCTCGTTGGTCTGTTGCGCGCTGAGGTTCAGGCTCACCGTCGGATAGTGCCCGCCCTTGCCACTGCGCAACGCTGCGTTGGCGGCTTCGGCGCCGCTCTCGCTGGCCTTGAGCGTCGGGTTCAGCTCCATGCCATCGCGTACCCAGGACTCCAGGCTCTGCGCCGAAACCCGCAGTTGCGCGTCGTTGCGAATCCGGTTGAGCTTCTCCTTGACCGGCCGGCCGACGATTTCCGCCAGCGCCTCGCGACTGATGCGGGCCTGGTTGCGGGCATCCAGCTCCTGGGCCGCGAGCAGGTCCACCCGGGCCTTGAGGTCGAGCTGGTCGGTAACCATTGCCATCTGCTTTTCGTACAGCGCATTGACCCGGTCCAGGCTCTTTTGCGTGGTTCGCCGCTCCGCCCGCACCAGCTCCAGCTCATCCTCGGCCGCCAGCGCGGTGAAGTAGCGCCGCGCCAGTTCCACCGCGGCCTCGGCCTGGGTATCCAACGCTTCGGATTCAGACTGCTTGGCCAGGCTCTTGAACTTCTGGTAGTTCTCCCACGCGGCCTTGTTGTAGAGGTACTGGCGCAGCACCAGGCTGTAGCTTTCGCTATCGAAACTGCGCTCCTGTATCAGGTCGTTTTCCTGGTGGATCCGGTTCGTCCCGGCATTCAGCGACAGTTGCGGCAACAGCGCCCCCAGCGCCTCGCGTTGATGCTCCTTGCCGGCCTGCGCTTGCGCAAAAGACGCCAGGACCTGTGGATCCTCCAGCCGCGCCTCGCGATACAACTGCATGAGGTCGGTGGAATAGGTCGAGGCGCTGACCCCGGTCGACGTTACCGCAGCGGTTTGCGCCAAGGCGGCCCCCGCTGCCAGCATGAATGCACTCCCTAGCAGAACTGACGGCGCTCCCACGGTCACTCCTCGATCATTGATTGAGACATCACATCCCGGGCCGGCTGCATCAGGTACTGCAACAGCGTGCGTTGCCCGGTGATGATCAACACGTCCGCCGGCATCCCCGGCAACAACTTGCGCTCACCCAAGGTGCGCACCCCGTGCTCGGTGACCCGGACCCGCGCCAGGTAATAGGCGGTCCCGGTCTTTTCGTTGGTCAGGCGGTCGGCCGAGACGCTGCTGACCTCGCCTTCGATCACTGGCGTGGTCGAGCTGTTGAACGCGCCGAAACGGATATCGGCGCGCTTGCCGATGCCGATGCGGTCGATGTCCACCGGCGCCACCTGGGCCTCTATGATCAGCTCGGAGACGGATGGCACGATGTCCAGCAAGGGCGTCGCCGAACGCACGACACCGCCGATGGTGTGCACCGTCATGCCGATCACCATGCCCGCGTCGGGGGCACGGATGACGATGCGGCTGAGGCGGTCTTCCAGGGCCGAGTTCTTCTCTTGCAGGTCGTAGATCTTGGTCTGCACCTCGGCCAGTTGCTTGGCCACGTCGGAATTGAAATCCTTGTCGACCTGAAGAATCTGCAACTGCGTTTCGTTGATCTGCAGGCGGGTCTTGTCGATGGTGGAACGGTGATCGGCCACCTCCGACCTGAGCATCCCCAGCTTGCGGTCCTGCTCGAGCAGGCGTTGCTTGTCGACGAACCCTTCCTTGAGCAACTCGGTCAACTCACCGATTTCACCGCTGTAGGATTTCTCCAGGCGCACCTTGACCGCGATCATCGACTCCAGGCCCTTGATCTGCTGGTGCAATTGGCCGATGCGCTCGCGCAGCACCGAGATCTGGCCCAGCCGCGAGCCGCGCCGCGCGTTGAATACCTGGGTCTCGCCCTGGCGCGCTTCCTCTCCTCGCACACTGGCGGATTCGGGCATCGCCCCAAAGTCGATCGCCGGCAACCCGTCGCGCTCGGCAATCAGCCTCGACTCCATGGCCCTGGCCGCGACCAGCAGGCCTTGGGTCGCCTCGTATTCGGAGCGCAGCTGGGCATCGTCGAGGATGATCAGCGGATCATCTTGCTTGACGATGTCGCCATCGTGGGCCAACACCGATTTGACGATGCCGCCTTCCAGGTGCTGGACCGTCTTGCGGTAAGTCTGCACGGTGACCACCCCCGGCGCGTAAGCGGCGCCATCCAGGGGCGCGAGCGCCGCCCAGGTGCCGAACAGGCCGAAGGTCACGCCGACAATCCCCATGCCCAGGCGGTGGGCCTTGCGATCGGATACCGGCAGGTCGGAGGAGCTTTCGATTTGACGATCAGGCATAGGATTCACCGCCATCGTCCTTACGGGCATCGATCGACGCCACGTTGGTCACCACCGGCACTGGCCCGGCATGTTTCGGGACCGGCGGTTGCTGCCCGCTGAGTTCGGCCAGCACTTCCTCGCGCGGCCCGTAGAGGCCGACCATCCCGGCTTTCATCACCAGCAGCCGGTCGAGTTGCGACACGATGTTGGTGCGGTGGGTAATCACGAACAGGGTCGCGCCGGTGTGCTTGATCTGCTGGATGGCGGCCGCCAGCGCGCGATCGCCGACCTCGTCGAGATTGGAATTGGGTTCGTCGAGAATGATCAGCCGCGGGTTGCCGTACAGCGCGCGGGCCAGCCCGATGCGCTGGCGCTGCCCTGCCGAGAGCATGACGCCCTCGCTGCCGATGACGGTGTCGTAGCCATCGGGCAACAGCAGGATCATTTCGTGGACGCCAGCGGTCCTGGCGGCCTGGATAACCTTCGCCGAATCGATCTCGGCGAAGCGGGCAATGTTCTCGCCGATGCTGCCCTCGAACAGCTCGATGTCCTGGGGCAGGTAACCGATATACGGGCCAAGCTCATGCTTGTCCCAGGTGCTGATGTCCGCGCCATCCAGCCGGACCACCCCATGCTGCGGCGGCCAGACGCCGATCAGCGCCCGGGCCAGGGTCGACTTGCCCGAGGCGCTCGGGCCGATGATGCCCACCACGCAACCGGCCGGTACGCTGAAGCTGATGTTCTTGAGGATCGGGGTTTTCGAACCAGGTGCCGCGACAATCAGGTTCTCGACCTGCACGTTGCCCTCGGGCGCGGGCAAGGACAGGCGCTCGGGTTGCGCCTGCTGTTTGCCGAGGATGTCGTTCAGGCGGTTGTACTGCGAACGGGCCGCGATAAAGCCCTTCCAGCTGCCGATCATCAGGTCGATGGGCGCCAGTGCCCGCCCCAGCAGCACGGCCCCGGCGAACACCAGGCCGGCCCCCACCTGATGGTCCACCGCCAGGTAAGCCCCCAGGCCGAGCACCAGCGATTGCACCAGCAGGCGGAAAGTCCGCGAAAGCGTCGTGACCATGCCGCCCCGGTCGCTCGCCAGCGATTGCAGCAGCAGAACGCTTCTTTGCCGGCGCCCCCAGCGATCCATCAGGGTTTCCAGCATGCCCATGGACTCGATGACTTCGGCGTTGCGCAGGTTCTTGGTGGTATGGAGGGTCGCGCCGATGTACTCCTTGTTGGCCTGGGCCAACACCGGCCCCGTGAGCTTCTCGTTGACGAAGGCGAGCACTATCAACAACAGCGCGCTGCCCGTCGCGACCCAGCCGAACCAGGGGTGGAACAGGAACATCACCGCGATATAGATCGGCAACCAGGGGGCGTCGAAAAAGGCGAACAGGCCGCTGCTGGAAAGAAACTGCCGCAAGCCCGTCAGGTCGTTGAGCGACTGGGCCGAGGCATCCATGCCGCCACTGTCCAGGGCCCGCTTGAAACTGGCCTTGTAGACCTGACGACCGAGCAGCACATCCAGCCGGGTACTGACCCGCACCATGATGCGCGAACGCACCCATTCCAGGGAGCCGAGGGTGATCACCAGCCCGGTCATGATCAGCGTCAGCATGGCCAGGGTGGTCAGGCTGCCGCTGGTCATCACCCGCCCATACACTTGGAGCATGTAGAAGGTCGGGACCAGCATCAGCGCATTGATGAAGAAACTGAAAAAACCGACGAAAACAAAGCTGTCTCGACAGACCTTCAACGCATTTTTCAGACTGTTTTCAGGTGTGCTTTGCATTGAAAACCTCTGCTCGAAAGGCCAGCCTTTGTGGAGCTTAGATCATGCCGGACAGCTGCGTGCAGCCATTGGCCGGTTCGCCTCGGGCACCCGGAATGGTCCCGCCAACGGCCCGGCGCGCAAGCATGCGCAAGCGCCCTGCGGCCTTGAGAGCAGAGGGCTCTGGCACGGGCGTTTGGAGGCATCGTGGGTCGCTGGGAAGTGGCCGCTGCAAGGGCGCCGCGGGATGCCGGAACAGGCCTTCCAGGCGCGCGACAGGGGCGCCGCACACCTGCTTCGCCCAGAAGAATCCGATTGTCGGTAGCGACAGGTGCAGTACACGCAGCGCCGGGGTATCCCGATTAGTCTAGTTACTGGATTGACTGGCCGATCTTGCGATGACCAGCGGTGCGCTCGCAGCGGATAACAGGTATGCGGGAGGGGTAGTTTTTGTGCGCAAGCGACTGACTTCGATCGCAGGGTTGCGGGCCAGAGAGTCACTCAGGTCAGCAAGCGGTCCGGGAACGACCGCTTCCTGGACCGGCTTGCCGGGCCTGGCGCCCGCCTGTCACTCGCGGGTGTTGATATCGCGCTGCACCCGCTTGAGGTGGTTTTCAACGTAGAAGGCCGCTGCCTCTTCGTCGCCGGAGACGATCGCCTCATAAATCAAACGATGCTCCGCCACATAGAGCTGGATGCGATTGGCATCGTATATGCCGTCGTCGCGCAAGCGATTCCACAACGGCTGCGCCATGCTCGCTGAAACCTCATCTGCGATTTTCACCATCAGCGCATCCTCGGTCATGACCGCGAGCTGACGGTGAAAAAGGCGGTCGGATTCGCTCCACAAGGCTTGCTGGCTTATGTCATTGACGTCCTTCACACCGGCCATCTGGGCCAGATAGTGCTCAGCCTGCGCATTGCGCTTGCCGCGCCTGGCCGCCAGTCGCGCAATAGCCGGTTCGATCAGAAGGCGTACCTCAAGAACGCTGTTGGGACTGAAGTCCGCTTCTGACCTGGAGGCACCCTGCATCGAGGGTTGCTCCATCACCCGCTCGGCAACGTAGGTGCCGGAGCCAAGGCGGGTCACCACCATCCCTTCATTCTGCAAGGCGCCTATCGCTTCACGAACAGCGGGCCGGCTCACCATGAAACGCTGTGCCAGGTCCCGCTCCGAAGGCAGGCGCGATCCGGGCAGGTAGGTGCCATTGATGATTCCCGCGCGAATTTCATCGGCCACTTGTTCGTAAATTTGCTTGGGGCGGAAATCGCTTTGCATATCGCTTGGGTTGCTTTTCAAGACCACCTTACCAATTTTTCAGACTTACCTTACAAACCGCTCTAAATCGGGCGTATCACGACCAATTTTCTGGTTTCCCTTATCAAACAGGTCGTTTTCCAAACCGAATCAGAACTTTCCGGGCCCTTCCATCGTTGCAACCTGCCAAAACTGGACGTAGGTTAGCCGACAACTGGAGCAAAAAACAGACCGGTATTCGCGATATCCGCCAGTCCTGCCCAGTGAAATAACCAGCCAACGCTTAATGCGGTTTCCATAAAACCAATTCCCCACAACCTTGTTGTGCAGAAGGCTCCAATGAATAACAAAAACATGAAGCTGAGAGTGGTCGGTTCTACGTTCGGGATTTCACATTCCCAGCCAGGGGCTCATTGCCCATTCACTCATCAATGAGGGCAGGACATGTCGTTATTGAACGAATACGGGGCGACGCTCCTTCTCGGCCTGGCGCTCACGCTGCTGCTCTCCGTGACCAGTTGGCTGGCCGCCTTCCTGATCGCCCTGGCACTCACGCTGTTGCGCATGACAAAAGTGCGGGCCCTGGAATTTCTGGTGCAGGCCTTCATCGAGTACCAGCGCAATGTCCCTCCACTGGTCCATATCTTCCTTTGGTACTTCGGGGTCGGCAGCGTACTGCCTGAGGCCCTCCAGGACTGGGTCAACGCCAACCATGGCGAGTTCATTTTCGCCGCGGTGGCCATTGCCCTCTACTACGGCGCCTACTTCGCCGAGGACATCCGCAGCGGCCTGCGCAGCATTGCGAAAGGCCAGCAAGAGGCCGCACGAGCCTTGGGCCTGAGCTACGCCGCAGCCATGCGCCGGGTAGTCCTGCCGCAAGCCCTGCGCGTCGCCATCGCCCCGCTTGTCAGCGGCACCGTGATGCTGGTGAAAACCACCAGCCTGGCCATGGTGATCGGCGTCATGGAACTCACGTACGTGACCAAGGAGATCTCCAGCGCCACCTTCCGCATCTTCGAAACCTACGCGATCAGCACCGTGATGTACGTAGTGGTCGCGCTCGGCCTGCTGTTCCTCGGCAACTGGTTGGGCCAGTGCCTGCGGATAAAGGGACGCTGATCATGCTCGATATCATCCACGAGTACTGGCTTCTGTTCCTGATCGGGGCTTACCCGAATGGTCCGCTGGGTGGCGTGGTTGCCACGCTGCTCCTGTCGATCACAGGTATCGGCCTGGCCCTCCCCCTGAGCGTGCTGCTCGCGCTGGCCCAGCTCAGCGGGTACAGGGTGCTTCGCTACCCGGCTTGCGCGGTGCGATACGTACTTCGCAGCATCCCGCTGGTCATGCTGATTTTTGCCACCTACTTCATCGTACCGATGATCCTGGGACGCCCCGTTGCCGGGTTCACGACCATGGCGGTGACCCTGGTGATCTTCCAGGCCACCTACCTGGCCGAAATCGTTCGAGCCGGCATCGAGGCGTTGCCGCGCGGCCAGGTGGAAGCGGCTGCGGCCCTGGGCATGGGCTACTGGACACGGACCTGCAGGATCGTCCTGCCCCAGGCGCTGAAGAACATGCTGCCCAGCCTGGTTGGCCAGTTCGTCACCACCATCAAGGACACCTCGCTGGGGTACGTCATCGGGGTGAATGAGCTGACCTACGCCGCCAACCAAGTGAACAGCAGCGTCCTGACGCAACCCTTCGGCGTCTTCCTGGTGCTGTCGCTCGTTTACTTCGCCATCTGCTTCACCCTGACACAGTCCGTTCGCGTGCTGGAGGCGCGTATCGAGCGCCGCAACTCCCGCACATTCCCCCTTCCCCGCGTCAGTACTTCCAATGAGCCTGTAGCGCAATGACGACCATGAAATCCATCGCCCGGCGCACCGGCGCCGAGCCCCAGGAAAACCTCATCATTCAATTGAGCGGCGTCGAAAAGTGGTACGGCGAGCATCGCGTACTGACGAACTTCACCGCCGCGGTCAAACGAGGCGAAGTCGTGGTCCTGTGTGGCCCCTCCGGGTCCGGCAAGTCCACGCTGATTCGCACCTTGAATCGCCTGGAGGAAATCAACGCCGGTACCATCCGTGTCAACGGACAAGACGTGCAGGGCAAGCGCGTCGACATCAACAGCCTGCGCAGCCACATCGGCTTCGTCTTCCAGCAGTTCAACCTCTTCCCCCACCTCTCGGTGCTGGAGAACGTCACTTGCGGGCCGCTCTGGGTCAACAAGGCCGATCGCCAGGCGAGCCTGGAGATGGCCCTGGAGCTCCTGGCCAAAGTCGGGCTCGGGCACAAGGCGGATGCCTACCCCAACCAACTGTCCGGCGGCCAGCAGCAGCGCGTGGCGATTGCCCGGGCGCTGGCGATGAAACCTCCGGTGATGCTGTTTGACGAGCCGACCAGTGCCCTCGACCCCGAGATGGTGGGCGAGGTGCTTGCCGTCATGAAGGCGCTCGCCAGTGAAGGCATGACGATGGTGTGCGTTACCCACGAGATGAAGTTCGCGCGCGAGGTCGCGGACGTCGTGTGGTTCATCGACCAGGGAGAACTCCTGGAGGTTGCCCCTCCGGAGGCGTTCTTCAGCGCGCCGAAACACCCCCGTGCCAAAAAATTCCTCTCCGATATCCACCGCCACTGAATGTCACTTTCCACCTGGAGCATCTGCATGAGTACTCGGTTCCCTGCTGCAACCGCACACAACGACGCCCCGATCATCATCTGTGACCGGGCCAGGACAGCGGCACTTCTGGACGTCAACAGGCTGGTCGAGGCCATCGCACAGGCAGCGCTGGAGTTGGCAGCCGGCCAAATCCACAGCCCGGAGCGAATGGTCGTCCCCTTGGGCGAGGCAGGAGTCATGCTGAGCATGCCCGCCACCGCCCAGGACATCGGCATTCACAAACTGGTCAACGTCCATCCCGGCAATACCCAACGCCAGCTTCCCACCATCCATGGCGCCGTGACCCTTTGCGACGCAGCCACCGGCCAGGTCATTTGCCTGCTGGATGGGCCGGAGCTCACCGGGCGCCGTACCGCCGCGGTGACGCTCCTGGCGATCCGCACCCTGCTCAAACGGGAGCCGCGGCAGATCCTGCTTTTCGGTACCGGCGTCCAGGCGCGCTACCACGTGCAGGCAATCCATGCGATCTATCCGCAAAGCACGGTGTGGGTACGTGGGGTGGATGCACAGGCAGCCTCGCAGTTCTGCACCGGCAATCGCCAGCTGCATGAGCACCTGGAGCCCTGTGGCCCTGATATTCCGGCTGAAGTGGACGTCGTCATCACGCTGACCACCAGCACCGAGCCGGTCTACAACGAGCCCGCCCGGGCGGGGCGAGTTGTCATAGGCGTAGGCGCCTTCAAACCGGAAATGGCCGAGCTGGGGAAAGTGACCCTGGACGCAAGCGACCTCTACGCCGACGACCCGGCCGGCGCCCGGCACGAGGCAGGCGACCTGCTGCAGGCCGGCATTGACTGGTCCCGCGTGAACTCGCTGGCCGACGCGCTCCGCAAGGACGTCGACACGTCTCGCCCCGCCGTTTTCAAGAGCGTGGGCACCGCAGCCTGGGACCTGGCCGCCGCTCGTGTGGCGCTTCAGGCGCTCGCCGCGGGCGAGTGAACGAACCCGGTCGCTGATAGCCGATCTCCCCCTCGCAAGCGCGGGCCGCTGAACCGGCCAGCGCTCTTGCGGATCGCTACATCTTCAAAAGGACTCTATCCATGCAAATTTCTCGCACCATTAGCACCGTCGAAGTCCATACCGGCGGCGAACCGTTTCGCATCGTCACCTCGGGTCTCCCGAGCATGCAGGGGAAAACCATCATCGAGCGCCGGACCTGGCTGCTGGAAAACGCCGATGAGATCCGCCAGGCGC
Organism: Pseudomonas sp. T8; assembly: GCF_024610635.1. Lineage (NCBI taxonomy): Bacteria > Pseudomonadati > Pseudomonadota > Gammaproteobacteria > Pseudomonadales > Pseudomonadaceae > Pseudomonas > Pseudomonas sp. T8. The sequence continues at coordinate 15,544 of NZ_CP102374.1, read as the reverse complement.
TGATGTTCGAGCCGCGCGGTCACGCCGACATGTATGGCGGCTACCTGACGGAGCCCGTCTCCCCGAATGCCGATTTCGGCATCATCTTCGTGCATAACGAGGGGTACAGCGATCACTGCGGTCACGGCGTCATTGCACTCGCCACTGCCGCGGTGGAGCTGGGCTGGGTAACGCGGCAGTCTCCGGAAACCCGCGTGGGTATCGACGCGCCCTGCGGTTTCATCGAGGCCTTTGTGCAGTGGGATGGTTGCCATGCCAACGGCGTGCGCTTCATCAACGTCCCGTCCTTTATCTACAAGCGCGATGTGACGGTAGAGACGCCTACCTATGGCGCCGTCACCGGCGATATCGCCTACGGCGGCGCCTTCTACTTCTATACCAACGCAGCGCCCCATGGCCTGGAGATTCGCGAGTCGTCGATTGAAGCGCTGAAGCAGTTCGGCGCGGAGGTCAAAAAGGCCGCCAACCTGGCCTGCCCGGTCGTTCATCCCGACATTGCGGGCATCAACCATATCTATGGAACCATCATCGACGGCGCACCGCGCCATCCGGGATCGACCCAGGCCAACTGCTGCATCTTCGCGGACAGGGAAGTCGATCGCTCGCCGACCGGCTCCGGTACGGGCGGTCGAGTTGCCCAACTGTATCTGCGAGGTGAAATCACCCGCGAGGATGTGCTCGTCAACGAGTCCGTCATCGGGTCCGTCTTCAGCGCCAAAGTCATCGATGAAACCCGTGTCGGCGAGTTCTCCGCCGTCATTCCAGAAGTGTCCGGCTCCGCTTATATCTGCGGTTTCTGCAACTGGATTCTCGATGATCGGGATCCCCTGAAAAACGGCTTCCTGGTCCGCTAATCGCCCCCCTGGAAACAACGCGAACGGGTTCGTGTTGGCTCAACAGGCCATGCAAATTTCAGTACAAGAAATCTGAGGATGTCGCAATGAAACTTCGAACAGTGGTCCTGATTCCGGTGGTTGCAGGTTGCTTTTTTCTGGCCACGGCCCAGGTGCGTGCGGACCAGCTGGCTGATGTCAAAACCAAGGGGACACTGCTTTGCGGGGTCCTGGATATTTTCGAACCCTTTGGCTACACGGACACCGGCAGTCGAGCCGTCGTCGGTTATGACGTGGATATCTGCAATGCGGTCGCCAAGAGACTCGGCGTCAAGGCGGATATCAAGCCGGTATCCATCGAGGCGAGAATCCCCCAACTGCAACAGGGCCATATGGACCTGCTGGCAGCCGGCCTGGCGTACTCGGCACAACGCGCCGGGCAAATCGACTACTCGGATGCCTACTACGTCAGCCAGAACATTGTCGCGGCACGGAGCAGCCGAGGCTTCACCTCTATCGGCGATCTGGCGGGCAAGCGAATCAGCTTCGTGAAGGGCTCCATCAGCGAGAACTACATCAAGGAGCAGATACCCACCGCCACGGCCATCGGCTTCGAGGATGTATCGACGGCTTTCACCGCCCTGATGCAAGGCAAGGTCGAGGGTTTCAGCACCTCCGAAGAGACCTTCCATAAACTTGCCAGCCGTCTCGGCGCCAATGCATCCAGCTACGCCATCGTTCAGCCTGCCATCGGCCGCGAGGTGTGGGGGCTGGGGGTGCGAAAAGGCCAGAAGGCCATGCTCCAGGCCGTCAATGGCGCCTTGCAGGACATGGAAGCGTCCGGCGAAAGCCAGGCGATTTTCGACAAGTGGCTCGGCGCGCAAACCCTGTACAAGATGAATCGCTCGTTCGAGGTCGAACCCATCAAGTGAACGGAGAACAGCGCCGGACCTTCGCTGGTGGGCCGGCGCTCTCCTCCCCCCATCGTTTCGTTGAGGATGTCGTCATGCCCATTATCCGGGTCGAACTCCTGCCAGGCCGAACGCAGCAGCAGAAAGCCTTGTACGCCGCCGAAGCGACTCGGCTGGCCGCCGAAATCCTGAAGTGTGCGACTGAATCCGTCGACGTGATCTTTACCGAAACCGCCCCCCAGGACTGGGCCCGAGCTGGACGCCTGTACTCACCTGCACCCGACTAGCCCAGCCTCTCTAGCCGTTGTCAGGGGAGTTTCTGGGCATGAGGAACTGGCAATCCGCCCCTGACCACCGAGAGATTGCCAGCATTCAAAATGCCCATTGGTTATCTGCCCCATCCGAGAAGCCGTTCTACCGGCAATTTGGTGATGGCAAAGCCTGCCAGCAGCAACAGCGAATAGAGGATCAACTGTCGAGAGATGGGCGTGCCTTCGTACCAGGCGCCGAGAAGGACGGCGAATACTGGAAAGATGATGAATACGAACGACAGAATGACCGGGCTGAGACTCTCGGAGAAGTCGTCGATGAGTGGCTACGTCGACATCGCGATACCAATTGAACGACTGACAAGCATCAGGCCAACCACTCTGGATGTTCAAACGGTTGCCCATTTGTGCGGCAACAGATCGCTAATCCCGTTCGCCCGTTGAGTTGCACTACCTCAGTTGTCTCGGAGTCGCATTCAAGTGCTTCTTCAAGAGGCGGCGCAAAGCCGTTGGATCGCTGAAACCCACTTGCTCGGCGACAGACTCCACCGAGCATCGACTACTTTCCAGTAGCGCTCGCGCCTTATTCAACTGGACAGTTCGAATTAAGTGCAAAGGCCCATGCCCTGTAGCCTTGGATACCCGCCTGGATAGCGTTCGTGTACTCATTCGCATCTTTTCCGCCAGAGCATCAACACTCACCGGCATTGGAAGCGACACCTCGACATGAGCAATCAGCTGCGCAATCAGCTCACCATGTGCCATCAACGCCGGCACCATAAAGGGTGATTGCAACTGCCGCTGATTTAGAAGCAAAGCTTTGGCCACTGCGGCGACCAGTTCCGGACCAAAACGTTGGCCGATCAAGTGCATCAATAAATCGGTGTGCCCCAAGGCTGCGCCCGCAGTAACCAGGGGAGCATCCTCAATCACCATACGGTCCGGGTCGACGTTACAGCAACCTGCCGCTAGCTGCCGCAATGTGGCGGCCAGCCACCAAGTCGTCGTAACCGTTTTCCCTTCAGTCAGTCCAGCTGCGTGCAAGAGAAATACGGCTGAACATGACGCCGCAACAGTCCCGCCAGCGGCCACATGCTGACGTAAAGCGGCCAGCACTGACTCAATCTCAGGCTGCAGCAAACTCGACTCCAACTCAGTCGAATCATCAACATCCAACCCAGGAAGAATCCAGCAGGCTCGTCCATCAGACGGGAGTGTCAAACTCTGAGTGAGCAGACTCAGACCTCCACCTAATGAAATGGGCCCCTCTACTGTTGAGCAGACAATCCAGCGCGGCTCTGGCAAACCTAACCGTGGCGCCAACTTTGATGCAGTTGAAAGTATGTCCAAGGACAACGTGACACTGGAGGCAAACGCCCCAGGGGGGACAACAACAATGAAATCGTTCATTGGCCGATTCTGCACGAAAGATGTCTGATCAGCCAATTCCGCCTCAAAGCGGATAACGCTTCAATGGTGTCCCTCTCATCAGGAACATCCATTTATGCCAAACATCACGATTAAACTGCCCGCCAATGTGCTGAGCGAAGGCACCATTCAACAACTTCTGGCAGCTGTTGACTGCGCAGCAGTAGAAGCCACCGGGCTCGGCAATGATCCTCGTCAGCGGCTTCTGTGTTGGGTCATGCTCGATGAGGTTGCTGATTCACGCTGGATGTGTGGTGGGCGTAGCGACTTCGACCAATTCATACCCTGCCACATACAGGTACTGGCTCCTGCCGGAGAATTGAATGCCGGGCGCCGGGCTCACTACGCCGCAGTACTGCATAAGGCAATTGCCGGTTGCCTGAGCGCGGAAGATCCTCGTGTGCTGATGACCTCCATCGTGATAAACGACGTGGTGGATGGGACCTGGGCCGCTAACGGCGATATCTGGCATCTGTCGGATTTCGTCAGGGTTGCCGGTTACGCACGTCAGGATGTTGTGACAGACACTTCACCCCAGCAGATATAACCACTGCAGCTACCTGGGGCTTCTGCCTTTGATGGCGGCGATTGAAAAGCTGAATGGGTAGAATCGCCGCCATCTCTGCCCATTCAGCTTTTCAAAGGGTCTCGTACAGGACCTAGGCACTTAGCTGCTTGATCCAGTCAAGGCTCGCAACAGTAGCGCCGGAGGGGCGGTATTCACAGCCGATCCATCCTGGGTAGCCACGCTGCTCCAGCGCCGCGAACAAGGCAGCAAAGTCCATGCTCCCCGTTCCCGGCTCGTGACGGCCCGGGCAGTCGGCAATTTGCACATGGACGGTCCTGTCATAAAACCGGGCCAGAACCCCGGCTGCATCTCCAGTCAGAAGCTGGGCATGGTAAAGATCGAGAATCAGCCCGACACTCGCAAAGCGCTCCAGCACCTGATGCGCCTTGTCGAAGTCAGACATGTAGTAGTCCGGCATCGCCTGCGCACTGATCACTTCGATCAGCGGCCGCAGCCCCTGGTCTTCGAAGTATTTGACTGCGTACTCCAGGTTGCTCCCGAAGGTAAGCGCCGCCTCATCCTGTGTCGTCACTCCTGACATGATGTGGACATCCGAACACGCCAGCGCCTTGGCGTAGCTCACAGCCTGGCGCAAGCCGTCGCGAAACTCTTCTTCCTTGCCCTGCAAGGCAGCGATGCCTTTGGTAACCCCGGCCGGTGCCGCGAACTGAATCAACGACAGGCTGTGCAGAGCCAGGTGGTCGGCCAGGAGACTGGCGTCGAACTCATAGGGCGACGGGAACTCCACCGCCCGAAAACCAGCGGCGGCGGCAGCCTCGATGCGCTGCAGAAAAGGCCATTCATTGAACTGGAAACCGAGATGAGCATTGAACTTGAGCATGGGGTAAACATCCGTCCTGGGAAGAAATGAAATCATCGGCCTGAAGCATCCTGCGCATCTCCAGCACCGCACTGTCGGGCGTAGTCAACACCGGCAGACCGGAGCGAGCCTGCGCCTGCCCTGCGGCGCTGGTCATTGAAAACTGGGCGAAACAGATCAGGTCGCAGGCGTCGACCTGAGTGGCCATTTGTGCGATGGCGCGATCGTGACCTTCCTTGTCCCCTTCACTCAACGCCTGCATCGCCCCAGGGACAAAATAGGGCACCAGCTCCAGCGCTCGACCGCTGCGCTCAGCCGCTTGCCTGAACTCGGCCATGATCGAGACGATGGTCGGCTCGAACGTCGCCAGCACCGCAATACGCGATGCTTGCGTGAGAGCCAGGTTGATCATGGCTTCGTTCGGCTTGAGTAGTGGAATGGCAATCTCGGGCTTGCACAGGTCGATGGCATCGCCAAAAGCCGAGCAGGTAAACAGAATCGCGTCCGCTGCGCTTTGCACGGCGTAATGGGACAGCGTCAGAAAGCGCGCCTTCATGCTCGCGGTCAGTTCGCCCTCCTCCACGCGGTCCCGGGACAACGAGTCTTCGAGCAAATTGATCACCTGTGCCTGCGGCCAATGCCGGGCAAAGGCCGTCGCGATCGGATCGATCGCCAGTGCCGTCGCGTGGATCAGGAAAATACGTGGAGCCTTCATGCTCATGTACCTCGACCAGATTGTTCGCCCCATCCGCCAGTGCTCTTTGTGCAGATCCCCACACCTTCGTATGGTATTTTCCAACTCCAGTTTGGTGGGGGCACCCGCCCCAGCGGAAACGGACTGACGTCATTCATCCGAGAGAGAGCCTGTGATCAAGAAAGACCTCGCCTTGCAGTTGGCCCCCCGCGTTATCGAGATGATTCGCGCGCGCTCGATGAAAGCCGGCGAGCCGTTGCGCGAGCAGACGTTTGCCCAGGCGCTGGGTGTTTCGCGCTCGCCGGTCCGGCGAGTGTTTGCCTTGCTCGCGGAATGGGACCTCGCCATCCAGGAACCCAATCGTGGCTACTTTCTGAAACAAGACGCCGGGCAGATTCAAGAAACGACCTTCCCGCTCGCCAGCGATCCTTTCGAAGACTTTTACCTTCGGGTGGTCGACGACATTCTGGGGGGCGAGATACCTGAGCACTTTTTCGAAGCCCAACTGCTGCGCCGTTACGAAGTACCGCGCGGGCAGTTGCTCAAGGTCTTGAACAGGCTGGCCAGCGAAGCCATGGTGGAACGCAAGCCGGGGCAAGGATGGGGTCTGAAGGACTTCGTGCATAACGCCCAGGCACACATCCAGAGCTACCGCTTCCGCATGGCCATCGAACCGGCGGCCCTGCTCGAGCCGGGTTATCAGGTCAATCACGCCGCGTTCGCCCAGGCCAGGCAGCAACAGCAGGCCCTGCTCGACGGGGATATCCAGACCTTGTCCCGTGCCCAGCTGTTCCAGGTGGGCGCCCAGTTTCACGAACTGATCGTGCAGTGCTCCGGCAATGTGTTTTTCATCGATGCCATACGCCAGCAGAATCAGCTCAGGCGCTTCATCGGCTACAAGGCCAACGTCGACCGCACCCGTCTTATGGCGCAATGCCAGGAGCACATCCATTTGCTCGACCTCATCGAATCTGATCGGCGCGAAGAAGCCGCGCAATTTCTCTGGAAGCATCTGGACGAAGTAGGTCGTCTCAAGACTCAACAGGACGTCATGCCAGATGAGGGGATATAGAGCGCGCCCCTGACACCCGTTGACTGATCGAGGCTTTGTCGGAGCGCTCCAATCATCCGCCGGCCAGCTTACCACGATTGTTTTTAATAAACACAAAATACAAAAACACCGCCATCCCGACGACGTGATGTGCCCGCCGCCCAATCCAGAAAACGGCACCTCTACCCCCAAATCCGTCGACCTCCAAAAATTCATTGGTGGGCTGGCCGCGCCGGACCTCAAGGACGCCGTCGTCAAACAGATTGAGCTTCCAATCGGCTCACCCAAACCCTGGAAAGAGGCCCACCCCCTCCTTGCCAGAGTCCTCGACCAGGCGATCAACGTGACGAGCCAGATACCTGTCGATGATGGCCATAGACAGGATCCCGCTGCCCCTTTCTCGCATCAGGCTTTCGAGCAAGCAGGCGGTGCCCAGTCACCCATGTCGGGGTTGCTGCACACGTCGTTGACCATGGTCTGGCCACGGGCAGCGATTTTCTGGCCTTCCTCACGCTTGGCCGTGGCTTGCTGCAAGGTGCGCTCGGTGGTGACGGCTTCTTTGGGCACATTCTTCTTCGTCGTCGGCTTGACGCTGGCCTTCTTGTTGGTCGCCTTCTTATCGGTGGCGGCCGGAGGCTTCACGGCGGCCACCTGGGCGACGTCCTGGCGTTGCACACCGACCGTCTGCAGGTCTTTCTCATAGGCTTGGGTGTAGACATCGATGCTCTCGCCCGCACGCCCGTCCACGGCGGCCATCAGCTCGTTGGTTTCCTTCAGGCCGCTGACGATCTCGGCCAGACGCAGGCGCCCTTCGCTGTCGCTGATCTTCTTCGTCTTGCGCGCATTGAGCAGTGAGGTGAACTCACGCTGGTAGCAGTTCTGCGCGGTACGGGTGTAGCTGATGCTGCGGTCGATTTCGCCGGTACTGTGGTCGATGTCGCTGGCGTAGGAAGCAATGCGCGCACGGTCGTCGCTGATCTGCTTCTGGCGTTCGCTGTAGTAGCCGGTCGCGCCGCCGACCAGGGCCCCGGCGGCGGCGCCTATCAGGGCATTGCGGCCGGCATCGCCGCTATTGCCGACCAGGGCCCCGGTCAGGCCGCCGAGCAGGCCACCGGCAATGGCGCCGGTGGCCACCGACTTGGTCATCGACTTGTCGGAACTGCGCAGCTGGCTGACCGGCTCATAGCATTGCGGGTAGTACTCGACCTTGGTCTGGGCCGCGACCTTCGAGCTTGGAGCCCCGAAGCCCGCGCATCCGCCCAGCAGCAGGGCGCAGCAGACCGCGGTAGGCAACGGCAGGGTACGAGCAAGGATCGAAGCGCAGTTCTTGAGTGAAGTATCCATGGTCATGTCTCTCCTTTTTGTGCGTATCAATTCCGTTTCGGCTTCTGCGCAGCGTGAGCGCTGTCCGACGTGAGCGAAGCCTGCCGACGCTACATCCAGCCTAGCTGGTCTTCGCCGCCACCGGCGACCGTTCCGACACCCTGCTCAGGGTCCAAGCAGCTCCTTCAGGATCGTCTCCGGATCGGCTCGGCGCTGCTGGCGAAACTGGCCCACGTGCCTGACGAAAAGCGTGGCCCGGGCGACCAGGCTTTTTCCCAGCACCGGCTTGTGATTGAGCTCTTCCCGGGTCCGCTCGAACTGCGCCTGGATCACCGCGTCGGTGTAGCGCGTTCCGTTCGCCAGGTTGTCGATGTAGATCGCCAGGGCACCCTCGAGCGCACTGCGTCCATTGGCGATAGCCGTTTCATAGAGCTTGGCGGTGGCTTCGTCCTGGGCGGCCCGCGCCTGATCGCGATCCTTCTTCAGGTTGGTCAGGCGAATGTTGTAGTTGTTGACGGTCTCGGCCACCAGGGCCGCCGACTGGATCAGGTTGCCGGCGGCCTCCTCGCGCTGCCGGGCGATCAGCGACACGTTGCGCTTGAGTTCTTCGTTCACCCGCGCCAGGCGGGCCTGCAGGTTCGGGTCGGTGCTGCTGGCGATGAGACTGTCCAGTAATTGGGTCGGGTCTTCGGCTGCCTCGATTTCATCGGTCAGGCCTGCCAGGCGGCCCTCCTGCTGCCACTGCTCGAACAGTTCCTCGTAGCGGGAGCGCGGTGCCGACAACGCGCCCAGCGCCACCCGGAAACCGGTGGTGGCGTTGCGCTGTTCGCTGCCGTCGGCGGCGAACAGCGGGTATTCCCGGCGCATGCCGGTGAACAGCGTCAGCTCGCCTTCCAGGTAGTTGCCGCCCTTGACCACGAAGCCGCCGTAACTGCCCTGGCGGCGGCCGGCGTGGACCAGTTGGAAGGACTCCTGGACCATCTCCGCGGCATTGCCGATCACGTCGAACAGTCCCAATGGATTGGGGTTTTTCAGCCCGACCGGCAACAGCCGCGCGCCCTGCCCCGTGCCCCCGGCGACCTGGCTGAACACTGCCCAGTCCCCTAGCGGGCCATCGCTGTCGCTGCCTTGCACCTTGCGCGGAAACAACCGCGCCTCCAACGCCTGGCGACTGACCGCCTGGCCACCGCGGGCGGCGAATTCCCACTCCACTTCGGTCGGCAGGCGGACGAAGCCCATGCCGCCGTCCTCGGCTGCTTTGCCACGGCCGCTGACCGGCAAGCGGTCACGGTGGTATTTGAGCAACCAGGCGCTGTACACCGCGGCAAAGCGCTCGGCCTCGAGGCGCGACAGCTTGACCTTGGGCAAACGCGCAGACATGTCGTTCATGGGGGCGCAGGCCGGTGCCTCGCCCTGCCCCGCCAAGGCCGCCTCCTGGGCCATGACCAGGGCGTATTGGCGCTCGGTGACCTCGTATTTGCCGACGAAATAGAACATCGGCTTGAGCAGACTGTCGGCCCCGCTCTTGGGCAGGGCCGGGGCGATCCTGGCTTGCCAGTCGACCGGCAGGTCGTCGAGGACGAACTGACCGTTGATGTAGTCGCGCCGGTAACCGGAGATGAAGGATTGCCGGTAGCCCGGATCGTCATCGCTGAAGGGGTAGCCGAGATTGACCTCACGGTCGTCCAGGCTGCCCTTGGCGAGGACATAGACGTAGCGGAACACCAGTTCACCGTCGCAGGGCAGCGGCAGGCTGAGGTCATCGGGCAGCGGTTTCGGATTATCCGTCGGGGCGCTCTCCGCCTGTACTGTGCCGGCCAGCGCCAGCATGACCAGAGCCTTCAGCCAGACCAGAGCCCTCAGCCAAACCAGGCCCCTCAGCCAGACCAGAACCCTCGGCCAGTTACACATCGCGCAATCCTTCCGATGCTTCGATCCGCGCCGCGTGCCAGCCACCGCAGGCCGCTGCCAGCAGGCAGCAGAGCAGCGTCAGCAGCAGGGCCAGCAGGTAGTGGACCGGCAGCAGCCGGCAGGCGTACTCCCCCGCCGCCGGTGCGAACAGCCGGTTCAGCCCGGTTTCGGCCATGCCGTACAAGCCCCAGGCCAGCAGCAGGCCGAACACCCCGGTGTACAGCGCCTGCAGTACGACGAAAGCGATCAGGGCGCCGGTCGAAAAACCCAGCAGGCGCAACACCGACAAGGCCCTGCGCTTGCGCTCGACGGCGGCCAGGGCGCTGGCGGTCATCGCCGCGAAGGCCCCGGCCAGGGCCAGGCTGGCGATGATCCAGAACACCAGGGTCAGGTTGTGGCTGAGGGAGCGCACCTGGGCGATGATGCCGGCCTGGGTCGCGACCTCAAGCCCGCGCTCGGCGAAATACCGGCGCAGGCGCTCCACGCCGTCCAGGTCCACGGCGTAGAGACGGAACCCCGGATACACCCGCGCCGGGTTCAGCTGTGGCTCATACCCAGGCCAGGCCAGGCCGTCGCGGTAGTCTTCGGCGGCCTCCAGCAGGGCCAGGGGCGCGAACAGCGCATCGCGCGGGAAGGCCGCGAGTGGCAAGACCCCCTGCACTCGCAGGCGGGTGCGCTGGTACTCCTGGCGCCCGGCTACCTGACGGCCGAACGCGGCGCTCAGCACGTCGCCGCCCTGGACCCCGAGTTTCTCCGCCGCCCGCTGGCTGAGCAGTACCTGGTCCGGCGCCTGGAGCAGCAGCGCGGGCGCCACCAGCGGGTCGCCCGCGGCGGTGGGGATCATCTCGACCGTCAAGGCCTGGCCGGCCGAGTCCGGGTAGAGGTCGGCAGTCGCGGCGATCTGTCGGGTACGCGGCACGACGAAGGCGACTTCGGGACGCGCGGCCAGTTCGGCGATGGCCTGGGCGCTGAAGCGCCCGCCGCCCATGGGCACCACTTCGCGCACGGCGGGGTCGCGCTCCAGGCGTTCGGTCAGGGTGGTGACCAGGCCGAACTTGAGGCCGAACAGCACCAGCAAGGGCGCGAGCACGGCGACCAGGGCCAGGACCGCGCAAGCCGACAGGCGCACCTCGGCGCGGTAGTCGTGCCAGGCCAGCAGGGCCATCAGGGCAAGCCGCATCAACCACCTCCCGCCAGCGTCGCGGTGACCCCGCCATCCGCGCCGCGCTGCACCTGCAAGGGATGCAACTGCAGCCCGGCGCGCCGGGCCAGCGCCTCGTCATGGGTGGCGACCAGGATGCACACGCCGCGCTCCTCGGCCTGGGCCACCAGCAGCTGCATGACCCGTTCGGCGTTCAGCGGGTCCAGCGAGGCGGTGGGCTCGTCCGCCAGCACGATGCTCGGTCCATGGGCCAGGGCCCGGGCGATGCTGACCCGCTGGCGCTGGCCCACGGAGAGTGCCGCCGGCAGCTTGTGCAGCTGGTCGGCGATTTCCAGCTGCTCGGCCAGGCGCCAGATCGTGGCATCGGCCGGCAGGCCGAGCAGCGCCCGCGACAACCCGATGTTGCGCTGCACGTCGAGAAACCCCAGCAACCCGCCCGTCTGCAGCACATAGCCCATGACCCGGCTGCGCAACCCGGCCAGCACATCCTGGCGGCCGCTGCGCCAGAGCCCGGCGACATCCAGCGTACGGTCGTCGGCGCGGCATTCGAAGACGCCGCCCGGGTCCGGCGACAGCACCAGGGCCAGCAGGTCCAGCAAGGTGCTCTTGCCGCTGCCGCTGGGGCCTACCAGGGCCAGGCGCTGGCCCGGGCGCAGGTCGAGCTGGGGCACCACCAGGCTGTAGCGCTGTGGCCCCTCGCCGCGGGTCTTGCGGACATCCCTGAGCTTGAACATCAGGGCAGCGTCGCCAGGGGCACGCGGTACAGCGCATCGCCCGGCTGGGCCTCGCCGAAGCGGACCCAGTTGGCAATGTCGTTGTGGAAGGTCTCGTACAGGCGGATCTTCGACTCCAGTTCGTCGATGAAGTCCTGCTGCTCGGCCACGCTCAGGGACAGCCAGAGGTCCTGGGTCATGCTCAGCGATTTGCTGCGATACGGCAGGCCGTCCAGGTACTCGCCGAGGATGCCGCCTTCGACCAGGTTGCCGCCCTGCTTCAACCGCGTCGGGTCGCGGCTCATGTGGGCGCTGGCGCTGGCGATTTCCTGGAAGAAATCCTTGGGCGAGGTCTGGGTACGGCGGGCCGCATCGACGATCAGTTTCAGCGACTGCTGCAGGTCGTTGAGCTGCAGCTTGGTCAGCAGCACGCAGACCTGGAAGGCCGGCAGCGAGGGGTTGGTCAGGTCGTGGTCGGAGGTCCAGGCGGTGATCAGCTGCGGCGCACGGACCGCCGACTGGCGGCCGAGAAAGTCCATTTGCATGGCGTAGCCGATGGCCGTGGCCTTGCTCGCGACGCTCGCGGCCCCCTGTAGCGGCGGCAGGCTCGGCAGCTGGTTGTTGCGCGCCTGATGCACCTGTTCGGCGAATACCGAGCCGATCTCGGCGACCGTATCGCCGAAGCGACCGACATCGCCGCCCGCCACCGGAATGTACAGGTCGCCGATCTGCGGGTTGGCGTCGGCCGTCAGGCTGCGGTACTGCTGCTCGGCGAAGCCGTGGTTTTTCCGGCCGGCCTCGGTGCGCAAGTGCAGCGCATAGATCTTGACCTGTTTGCTGAGGGCGGCTTCGCGCACCTCGGCTTCGTTCATCTGGGTGCGCCCCAGCGGATCGTTCTTGCGCAGGGCGCCTGCGTCGGTGACCAGCAGGATCAGCCGCCCGGCATAGGGGCTCCAGTCCGTACCCTCGACCGCCGCCATCACACCGGCGAAGGCATCCTCATTGAAGGCGTGGCTGGACACCTGGGCGGCCTTGACCTGGCCAGCCAGCTCGAGGAAGCGCTGTGGATCGCGACCCTCCTCCAGGCTCACCAGGGTTTGCGCCACATATTCCAGGCCCGGGGTCTTCTCGACATTGCTGCGAAACCCCACCAGGCCGAAGCTGACGCTGTCCAGGTCGCCACGGTCGGCGATCTGCTGGTGCAGTGCCTGCACGACCTTACGCACCCGGTCGATGTAGGGCTGCATCGACATCGAGGTGTCGACCACCAGCACTATCGCCGTGCGGAAGGCATCGCTGCCGGCCCTGGCCGCCCCCTCGGCCTTGCCCTGGGGCGTATTGCCGGGGTCGATGGAGGCCACGTTGAGCAGTTGCACCGGCTGGCCGTTGGCATCGAAGCTCTCTCGGGCCTGGAAAATCGGCAGCAGGTAGAACTGGTCCTGGGGGATGGCACTGGCCACAGGCTCCAGCGCGACGATCTGCGGGTCCACGCTGCCTTCGTTCTGCGCCTTGTGCAGGGCCGCGCGGGCCTGCGCCGTGTCAGCCAGGAACCGTTCGAGGCTGCTCTCCTCGCGCAGGAACATGACCGGCGAACGACCGGAGCGCTCGGTGAATTTCAGCACCAGGCTCTGTTTCCAGTCACTGACCTGCTCGGCCGGCAACCAGCCATCGCGCTGGCCATCGCTGGCGGCGCCGACCTCCAGCCAGTTGCCACCCGCCACCGCCTTGCGCTGATAGACATACAGCACCGAGAACGCCGGCAGCGCCGCACCGTCGGGCGCCGCCCCGGGCTGGCCGGACACCTGTGCGCCGGGCTTGCTCAGCACCCGCTGGAACAGGGTTTTCTTGCCCGGCATCAGCAGCGGACGGTCGCCGCCATCGGCGTTCGTCGCCAGCGGCGGTTGCGCTGCGCTGGCCGTCTTGGCGGGCAAGTCCTGCGCATCGCCAGCCGGCGTTTTTTGCGCCTCGACCTGGTCGTTTTGCGGTTCCACCGGCGGCGCCGGACGCAGCCACCAGTAGCCCCCGCCAGCCAAGGCCAGTACCCCGGCCACGACCACACCGAACAGTGCCCATAACGGTCTACGCGACCCGGCCGGCGGCTCTGCGCCGAGGCTTGCGGCCCGGGTGGCTGTGGCCGTGGCGGCTGGCTCGGGTGCGGGTTCAGGCGCGGGCTTTGGCGCAGCGAGCGGCGGCATGTCGAGGGAAACCGGCGCCAGCCCGCCCAGGTCGGTCGTCGCGGATTGGCCGGCGGCCGCCGCGGTGGGCGGCAACGGCAATGGGCGCAACTGCGTCGCCTCGGCCTCGGCCGGCCCGGCGGGCGGCAGATGGTCCAGCGCGGCGATCAGGGCATCGGCATCGGCAAAGCGCTCGGCCGGGTCCTTGGCCAGCAGCTTGCGCAGGATCCCCTGGTAACGGCCGTGGGCGATGGGCAGTTCGGGCAGCGGCTCGGTCAAGTGGGCCAGGGCCGTGGACAGCGAGTCGCTGCCGATATAGGGCAGCTTGCCGGTGAGTATCTCGTAGAGCACCACCCCCAGGGCGTAGAGGTCGGTGCGCCCGTCGATCTGCTGGCCGCGAGCCTGTTCAGGGCTCATGTAGCTGGGTGTGCCCACGGCGAAACCGGCCTGGGTGAACTGGGTGTGGTCCTCCAGGGACTTGGCGATGCCGAAGTCCGAGAGCACCGCCGAACCGTTGGCGCGAAACAGGATATTGGCCGGCTTGACGTCCCGGTGCACCAGGCCCTGGGCATGGGCATACCCCAGGGCCAGGGCGATCTGGCGCAGGTAGACCAGGCCCTGCTGCGGGCTGAGCCCCTCGGCAATCCGCTCCTTGAGCGTCCCGTTCGGCAGGTACTCCATGGCCATGTAGTAGAAGTGGCCGACATTGCCGATGTCGTAGATGGTCACTGTGTGCGGGTGGGAGAGCCGCGCCAGGGTCTTGCCCTCGCGCAGGAAGCGTTCACAGAAGCTGCGGTCGGCGGCCAGCGCGGCGGCCATGACCTTGAGCGCCACCTTGCGCTCCAGCGAGCGCTGGGTCGCCAGGTAGACCGTGGCCATGGCGCCCTCGCCCAGCTCGCGCTCGATCGCATAGCCGGGAATGTCCATGTCCAGACTCGAGCGTTCTTCAGCTGATGCGTTTTCAGTGGGCATTGACGACTACCGCCGTGATGTTGTCGGGAGCGCCCCGGGTCAGCCCCAGGTGCACCAGGCTGCGGACCACCTCATAGGGGCTCGCGTTGCCCAGCACGTCGCGCAGTTCATGGTCCTCGACGGTCTTGGTCAGCCCGTCGCTGCACAGCAGGAAGCTGTCGCCGGGACGCACATCCAGGTCCACCGCCGAGAGCTCCAGCCGGTCCTGGGTGCCCACGGCGCGGGTGACGATGTTGGACATGGGGTGCTCGCGCGCCTCGTCCTCGCTGAGCAGCCTGCTGTCCAGCAACTCCTGGACATAACTGTGGTCATGGCTGATGACCTCCAGCTGGCCCTCGCGCAGGCGATACAGGCGGCTGTCGCCGGCCCACAGGCAGGTGGCCTTGTCACCTCGGGCGGCCAGCAGCACCAGGGTGCTGCCCATGATGCCGACCCCGCGCTGCGCGGTTTCCTGGCGAACTGCCGCGTTGGCCTGCTCCAGCCCCGCCCGCAACGCCTGGACATAGGCCGGCAAGGCGGGCTCGGGAGGAATGGCGCGCAGCGTGTCGACGATCAGGCTGCTGACGAAATCGCCCGCCGCATACCCACCCATGCCGTCGGCCACCGCCCAGAGGCCGGCTTGCACGGCATCCAGACAGGCATCCTCGTTGACCTGACGCACCATGCCGACGTGGCTGTGGCTGGCGGATTCGTAACGCGTTACGGCTGACGACAT